>NZ_CP182581.1:0-4903370 GCF_048296755.1 Chryseobacterium sp. PTM-20240506 | reverse complement strand
ATTTATGCCCCGATTAATTCTTTAGTTAGTACTGTGTTTAGAAGGAAGACAAAGGTCTAATTTTTTATTTTCAAAAAAAAATTTTGCAGGTATTGATTATTTAAAAATATATTTGTATGTATAATTTGAGACCCAAAATGATACACACAATCCACTCAATACGAGTACGTTACGCCGAAACCGACCCTATGAAATATGTCTATTATGGCAACTATGCAACGTACTTTGAAATTGGCAGAGTTGAGCTATTTCGATCCATCGGAATGTCATATAATGAAATTGAAAACCAGGGAATTTGGTTACCCGTTTCCGATTATAAAATTAAGTATTTAAAACCAGCTTTATACGATCAAAAATTAGAAATCCACACCTATATAAAAAAAATACCCGGAGTACGGATTGAATTTGAATATGAAATCTACAACGAAGATGGAGTAAAAATTACCGAAGCTTCTACCACCCTGTTCTTTCTGGATTCATCAACCAACAAAATCATCAGATGCCCGGAGCATTTATTGAATCTTTTTAAAGCAAACTGGAAGGTTGAAGAAAATACCCCTGAATAATTACGGTATATAATTTTTTTAACTATCAACTATTTCATTCCTTTGTTGAAGTTTAATTTACATTTAACAATTACGCAGAATATATGAAGATTGCATTTCTTGGCCCACATGCAAGTTTTACTCAACTTGCCACCACACAACTTTTTCCTGAGGAAGACCTATTACCACAGGCAAATATCCTGGATTGTTTTGAAGCAGTAGAAAAAGGAGAAGTTGCTAAAGCTGTTGTCCCATTGGAAAACTCCATTGAAGGTACCGTTTCCATGACATTAGATTATCTGTATAAAACCCCTGCAATAAAAATCGAAGCTGAAGCTGTGATGCCCATTGCACATCACTTAATGATTCATCCCAACAATTCTATTGAGGAAATCGAGAAGATTTATTCCCATCCGCAGGCATTGGCTCAGAGTTTTCATTTTTTAGATGAACACTACAAGAATGTTCAAAGACAGGATTTTTCTTCTACGGCCGCCGCAGCCAAGTTTGTATCCGAGAACCCTGATCAAAAGATCGCAGCTGTCGCCAACCAATTTGCTGCTAATCTTTATGGTTTAAAAATCATTAACCGGAATATTCAGGACTTTGAGCAGAACCATACACGCTTTATCGTGATCTCTAAAGAAGGAAATTCTTACAAAAACGAAAAATTAGAGGTTCTTGGGGAAAAATCCGGGATGCTCATTACATTACCTGAAGATCATGCCGGAGGATTACACCAGGTACTATCAGTATTCGCCTGGAGAAAGATGAATCTTAGTAAAATAGAATCCCGGACCTTAAAAACGGGACTTGGAAACTACTTTTTCTATATCAATGTGGTAGGTGAATGGCATCCGATCCTGCATGGAAATGCAATACAGGAGCTTGAATCCATCCGCGCAGATGTTGATTTCCTTGGAAATTACAAAGAGTACTTATTAGAAAGTTAAATCTTATTAAAAATACAGGATAGTTATAATATTATCTAAGAAATATAACCTACTAAAAAGCTGTCAGACGTTCTGACAGCTTTATTTTTACATTAAATAAAAATTATTCAATAAAAAGGGATTTATTTAAATTATTTTATTTATCTTTATTCTCAAAAAATTTAAGTATATTTACTTATAGTATAAATACGTAACGTTATATTGAATATAAATTGTAAATTGTTAAAATATTTAAACATAATTTACAATAACTTTATATAAAATATAACCTACAGGCATAATTTTTGCTGTATTTTTACGAAACTAAAACTAGAACCATAACAATTTAAACTTTTATAACATGAAAACTAAAATTTCCATTCTGATCTTATTTTTGATCTCATTTCAAGCCTTTTCACAGGTAGGAATAAACACCACAACACCAGCAGCTACTCTTGACGTAAACGGAGATGTGAAAGTACGCCAGGTTCCAACAACGACAACATTAACTGGATTTGATGTTATGATGTATAATATTGCTACCGGTGAATTACAACAAGCAGATCCTGCATTAGTAGCGAGTGCCGGAAGTGGTGGTGCTACAAACCCTACCCTGTTTGCTGCTAAAAAAACAGCAGGAATCAGTTTATTAAGCTTAGGATTGTTTCCTTCCGGATTTAGAGGAGTTAACTTCCTGACAGCAGAAAGAACAATCGGTAGTGCAGCATTATTCTCTGATACCGACAATACGTATGTTGTTCCATCTGACGGAGTATACGCTATTGGATTTACTTTCCGTTACGGAACAGGATTACAAGCTTCAATCCTTGCCAACAGCCCGGGAGTAGGAATCGTTAGAACAAGAGCAGGGGTAGCTACTACAATAGATAGCCGTGCATTTAGCGGAGCAAACCTAATTCTGTTAAGCTTAACAATTTCAGAATCCAGCTTGAACTCAATCTATAGCTTACAGGCAGGAGATAAGATTTCATTCGGTCTTGTAGGGTCATCTGCGCTTGACGTAGGTTTACTTGGATCAAGTGTTGCTTCATTCTATATTTACAAAGTATCTAACTAGGACTTTTATTTAATTTAATCACTATACACCGTTAATCCATCATATCCCAATATGATGGATTAATTGTTTTTACGAGTAGCTTAACAAACATTTATTTATATTTGATCAAACAAATGAAAATTATGACGGCAAATTTCCTGGTTATTCTACTGATTGTATTGATTGTTATTGTTTATAGTAATTTAAATAGCAGAATACAAAAGCTTGAAAAGAAAATTTCAGACTTACAGGAAAATACTCCTAAAGACATTCCGGTTGCAGGGCTAAAAAAAGAATCTACAAGTCCATCTCAGCTATCTCCTGAAGCTTCACCTATCAATACACATCATGAAAAAGAATCTGCACCGGAGATCTACCCCAACATTCAGGAACAGGTACCATCAGATCAACAAACAGACTGGCTTTCCCCTATTATGGGTTTTCTTAAACAAAACATTCTGGCAGTTATTGGTATTTTCACTTTGGTTTTAGGTATCGGTTACTTTGTAAAGTATGCCATTGATAAAAACTGGATTGGAGAAGCAGCAAGGGCGACAATAGGATTCTTCATCGGTTCAGCTATTATAATTACAGGTCATTTTCTAAGAAAAAATTATGCAACATTTTCATCTATAATATTGGGAGGTGGTATTGCAATCTTATATTTTACCACTACCATAGCGTTTCGTGAATATCATCTGTTCGCACAGAATACCGCTTTTATTATTACATGCTGTATAACATTATTATCTATCATTCTTTCTTATCGCTATAATAGCGAGGTCCTAGTTATTTTTTCATTATTTGGCGGATTTCTAGCCCCTTTAATGATCAGTTCCGGCCAGAGTAATTACTTATTTTTATTCACCTATATATCTGTTTTAAATATCGGAATGTTTATCATTACCTTTTTGAAACAATGGAAAAGTGTTGGAGGAATTGCATTTTTCTTTACGCATCTCTATTTGTTATATTGGATTGTAGAAAAACCTGAAATATTAAGTATTTATTTTTATCTGATCAATTATGTTATATTTTATGCTTTCGCATTGCTTAACAATATTAAGAAAAACATACTTTTTGCTTTTGATACAATATTATTAGTCCTGGTCAACTTCTTTAGTACTCTAAGTTTAATTTACCTTTTTAACAAATTGGGATATGAACCGGTCATCATATTTCCTCTAATCTTTGCAGCAATTAACGGCTGTCTCGTTTTCAGGGAATATAATAAGAAAAGTTTTAACAGCACTTATTCCATATTTACAGGTATTACTGTAAGCCTTCTAACCATTGCTGTCGCATTGCAGTTCAAAACGCATTTGATCACAAGCATCTGGGCAATTGAAGCAACTTTACTTCTTTTTATCTGGAAAAAAACAAATCTTAGTATTTTTAAAGTTTTCTTTTATATTCTTTTTCCTTTGGTCCTGTTAGCTCAAATCATTACATGGGCACAATATTTCGACGCAAAAGATCTTAACGTAATAATCAACCCTATCTTTTTAACAAGTTTGGTGACAATCATTACCATCCTTTTTAATCTTGCCCTACTCAAAAGATTACAGGGAAATAACACTTCCGGAAATAGCTTCTTTGAAAATGCATTTAAAATCCTTAATTACTCTATCATTTATTTCGCGATATTATTTGAATTGATTTATCAGATTTCTGAACAGCCTTTTGCTATTATTTTAGTATCGGGGCTTTTACTGAGTCTGTTCTACATCTTCATCCTTTTACTACTCGGCAGAAAACTGGAAATAAACAGACAAATCGAAAACGGATTGATTTATTTTTTCTTTTGCCTTACTATCATTCATGTTACTTTCTGTGCTTCCGAGCTTATACATGATATCGTATTAAAGAAAACTTCACCTTCTTTCTATGGAATTTATTTACTATACCTCATTCCTTTTATATATGTATATTATTATAAGGTAATAAACACACCGGATTTTTTGAAAATAAAAATTTCGTATTGGCTCGGTGCCTTTACATTGGTTACTGTTGTAAGCTGTGAATTGTATCATTTATATTTATTGGGAAATTCAGTAAACCTTGCAAAACTGCCTGCACTTCAAAAACATTTTAGCATTCTGTATCTTCCAATCATTTGGGCTATCCTTTCAATTATCTTTATTTATACCGGGCTTAAAAGAGAGAATAATGAATTAAGCAGAATCGGATTCACCCTTATAGGGATCGTTATTGTGAAACTGTATGCATATGATGTATGGCAAATGGATAATATCTCCAGAATTATAGCTTTTATATTACTTGGAGTGATTTTATTGCTAAGCTCATTTATGTTCCAGAGATTGAAAAATATCATTAAAAATCTTGTGGATAAAAAGGAGGAAACTGATAAAAATGAAAATTCAGAATTTTAATAAAAACCATTATTTATACATAATTTTTAATTTATCTTGAAATCACATTCAAATTCTACAAAAAAAACTTATATTTAACCTGTTTTTAATCGTTACTTATTCTTTAGATTATGAAAAAAATACTTTATTCTTTTTTATTAGTATCTTCTGTATGTTTGTTTGGACAGAAGAATCCTTCAGCGAAATTTGCTGTTGCTAATGATATTGTTGGAACAGTTGATATGTTCAAGGACAAATCAGATTTCATACAAAGCATGCATGTTTATAAAACGCCTGCTACTTTGCCACAGAATCTAAAAAAATTCAGTTATCTGGCAGACAATGGGATTACAGAGTTCAAAATCAAAAAAGGATATGAAAACCTTGACAGATTAACATTAGCTCAGCTTAATGTACAAAACAACCTACCCAAAGAAACACCTGTAATCATCGAAGGTTATGAATTTTCTAATCCTGAAACCAGTATTTATGCTGATATTTTAGCTAAAACTGAAGTAAAGGATTACAATGGCAAAAAGTCCCTTTTTATTACAACAACCCAGAAATAATCATTAATTTTTGATCATAAAAAAGGATGCTCAGTGAGCATCCTTTTCTAATACTTATTATTCCATTTTTTTCTGAGTTCTTCATAGATCTTTTTCTCCGTGGCATTATTTCCCGGCTCATAAAGCCTGGTGTCTTTAATTTCTTCAGGAAGGAAATCCTGGTCTACAAAGTTTCCTTCATAAGAATGTGCATATTTGTAGTCTTTGCCATAATTAAGATCCTTCATTAGTTTTGTCGGAGCGTTTCTGAGATGAAGGGGTACAGGAAGATTACCTGTTTGTTTTACTAATGCCAATGCATTATTAATAGCCATATAAGTAGAATTACTTTTAGGAGATACTGCCAGATACACTGCAGTTTCACTTAAAATAATCCGGGCTTCGGGATTACCTATTACGTTGACAGCCTGAAAACAATTATTAGCAATAACCAAAGCATTCGGATTTGCTAATCCAATATCCTCAGCCGCAAGAATAAGCATCCTTCTCGCAATAAATTTAATATCTTCTCCCCCGGCGATCATTCTTGCCAGCCAATATACCGCACCATTGGGGTCACCTCCCCGCATGGATTTAATAAATGCAGAGATAATATCGTAGTGCTGTTCTCCATTTTTATCATATAAAGCCATTGTTTCCTGAAGAACGGCAAGAACATCTTCATTGGAAACCTCAGTTGTCTCTGTATTTTTATATTGATTGAGAACCAGCTCAACAGAATTGATAAGTTTTCTGGCATCACCACCCGAATATTGTATAAATGCACCTTTTTCTCCAATTTTTAAATGGGTATTCTCGTCTTTATTGTACCTATCGAGAGCAATGTCCACCAATTCTTCCAGTTTTTCATAGCTTAAAGCTTTCAGGATATACACCTGACTCCTTGAAAGCAAGGCTGAAACTACCTCGAAACTTGGATTTTCCGTGGTTGCACCTATCAGAACGATCCATCCTTTTTCTACTGCGTGAAGCAATGAATCTTGCTGCGACTTATTAAAGCGGTGAATTTCATCAATAAATAGGATTGGCGATTTTCCTGAAAATAGATTCTGTTTTTTTGCTTCATCAATGACATCGCGAACATCTTTTACACCCGAAGAAACCGCAGAAAGTTTATAGAACTTTCTTCCGGATTTTTCAGAAATAATTTCTGCCAATGTTGTCTTCCCCGTTCCCGGAGGCCCCCATAAAATAAGAGAATTGAGCGTATCGTTCTCAATCATCTTCCGTATTGTTCCCTTCTCACCCGTAAGATGCTCCTGCCCCAGAACATCATCCAGGGTTTTGGGTCTTAATTTTTCAGCTAATGGAATATTTTGATTCAAGATATTTTAGGATTTTTGAGTGAATATTTCAGATTTATGTGTCTGAAACTTATAACAAATTTAAACTAATTTTCATTTTTTTACCCTATTTTTGCATTGTTTTGAAATTAACAGTCAACAAGATCATTACTTTTCCTTTGGTAATTTTAGTTAAATTTTACCAATGGTTTATCTCGCCCTTACTCCCTAAAAACTGTCGTTATGAACCTACATGCTCCCATTATATGGTAGAATCACTGCAGGTGCATGGTATTTTTAAAGGATTGTGGCTGGGTATAAGGAGAATTTCAAAATGTCATCCATGGGGAGGTAGCGGATATGACCCCGTTCCTCCAAAGAAATAAAAATTCAGTAATAAACTATCAAAAAAATAGAAATGAGTAATATTTTTTTCAGAATGTACCTCGTAGTATTTGCCTTCGTTACCCAGTGTATTTTTGCACAGGCATACCCTGGCGGTCTATCGGACGGAAGCTTACAAGTAAATGCTACGGAAATCCCCGTTAAAATCTATTCAACAACTGAAATCAGAGATCTGGACTCTTTTGTGGAAAGACCTATCAATAGTAATGTTCTGGTAATTCTGAATAAGTCTAATTTTGAGCCTGCTTACTTCAATTTCAGCGCTGCAACATTAAGTAAATACAAAGAAGCAAAATACCAGTTTTTTGATAAACACTTTAAGCTGATAGAAACTCCGGCTACTCAGGAAAATATTGAAACTTTCAAATATGCTGTAAAAGCAGACAAACCCATTACAGCTGCAGACCATGTTGAACTGGAAACTCCTTTTAAAATATGGGATCCTTCCAATGGGATCAAACTGGGGCCTGTTACACTTCATTTTTATAGCCTGATGTTCATTTTTGCCTTTGGATTTGGTTATCTCCTGATGGCAAGAATCTTCAAAACTGATAATGTCAATTTAAAATATCTGGAACCATTATTTACATGGACGCTGATCGGAACTATTTTGGGTGCAAGGCTAGGCCACGTTATCTTTTATCAGCCTGAATTATTCAAGGAAGATTTCTGGAGTGTCTTTTTACCAATAAGCACAAAAAACGGCCTGAAATTCACAGGCTTTTCAGGATTAGCAAGCCATGGAGCTACTATTGCTTTAATTCTTACAACTCTTTATTACTCGTTTAAGATCATCAGAAAAAATCCTTTCTGGGTATACGATAGATTAGGAATAGTGGTTTCTTTGGGAGGTGCATTTGTAAGAATGGGAAACTTTTTCAATTCTGAAATTGTGGGAAAACCTGTAGACCCGAATTCCCCGTTTGCTTTACTTTTCCCTCAGCAAAGCAGTGAATATGGTCTAACTGTACCACGTTATCCTACCCAGCTTTTTGAAGCCTTCGGATATATTTGCCTGTTTATCCTACTTTGGATCTTATACAAAAAGACAGATAAGAAATATCAGCAAGGCTGGTTATTTGGATTATTTTTCATTATTCTTTGGGCTATCAGATTCTTTGTAGAATTTTTAAAAGAGCCTCAGGGAGATGAATTTATCCAGATCGGAGGCTTGAATACCGGACAGGTACTTTCTATTCCTTTCATGCTTGCAGGAGTAGTGATCATGATTATGTCTAAAAAATTCAAAATTACTCAGGAACAAAACGCAAAACCTGAATAATTATATTCCTTAAAATAAATATAAAAGCCACAATTGAATTGTGGCTTTTATATTTTTACGACCTCCTTTAGAAGTACTTTATAGCTTAACTGCCGTTTTTTTATTGATTTTCTCAAATACTGTTCCCAGTTCATTAATGAGATCAGTAGAAAGCATAGATTCTTTAGAATATCTTTCTGCTGCATAATCTGCTGCTTTTCCATGAAGCCACACCCCGAAAACAGCGGCATCTTCTTCGGAATATCCTTGTGCCAGTAATGAGGTAAGAATTCCTGTAAGAACATCTCCACTTCCTCCCTTGGCCAGTCCCGAATTTCCTGTTGTATTATAATACACTTTTCCATCAGGAGTAATAATTTGTGTATGATGATCCTTCAGGACAATATATATCTGATGCTCATCCGCTTTCTGACGAGCCAGTTCCAGCCTTTCAAAAGAGTCTGCAGATTTACCAAATAGCCTTTCAAACTCCTTGGGATGAGGAGTAATGATTGAATTCTTCGGGATCAGTTTCAGATTTTTTTCATTTTCCGAAATTATATTCAAAGCATCCGCATCCAGGATCAGTGGTTTCTCATATTCTTTTAAAAATTGCAGAAGCACTTTTTGCGTTTCCTTATCTGCTCCTATACCCGGCCCTATACCAAATACAGAATTATCTTCAATCTCTATCTTACTTGTAACTTGATCACCACTTTTTATAAACATGGCTTCCGGACAAGATATTTGTAAAATATTATATCCGCATTCGGGAGCAACCGTGAACGTCAAACCGGCTCCGGTTTTTAAGGCAGCTTTTGTGGATAGCACAGCAGCTCCCATTTTACCGAAGCTTCCTGCAACAATATATACTTTACCATACAATCCTTTATGAGAAAAGTCCGGTCTCGGTCTAAAAATTCTTTTGATCCATTCTTCATCAACTGAAAAATCAGCTGTTTCAGTATTTGAAATATACTCTCTGCTAAGATTTATATCCAAAATCTCTACCTTACCTGTAAATATACCACTTTCAGGATGTAAAAAGCTCTTCTTCCAGAATTGAAAACTCAGAGTATAATCAGCCTTGAAAATAGTAGAGCCTGCAACAGAAGTGGTATCTGCAAAAAGTCCGGAAGGAATATCAATAGAAATTTTAACAACCTTCAGAGTGTTTAAATAATCAACTATTTCTTTGTATGCTCCTTCAAGTTCTCTTGATAATCCGGTTCCGAAAAGGGCATCAATAATAACAGTATCATCATCCAGCGGGTCCTTATCCAGCTCACTGAATCTTTTAACCGGAATTTCCGAAACCCCTTGTACTCTTTCAAAATTGACCTCTGCATCATCGGAAAGTTTCGATTTGGGATCCTCTACAAATACCTCTACATCAAAACCTTCGGTATGGAGCAGCCGTGCAATAGCAAATCCATCTCCTCCGTTATTTCCAACGCCACAGAAAACAAAAAACTTCTTATGATTTTTACAATGTTCAGATATCCAGTTTACACATGATTGTGCTGCGCGCTCCATTAGTTTAATTGAAGAAATTTGATCGTTCGATATCGTAAACTGATCACACGCCCTTATTTGCTCCTTCGTAAATATTTTCATTTCATATTAGTATCCGACTAATTTATAATATTTTTTATTAACGCAAAGGCGATTACTCCACATTCACATTATTTAAAAAGAATACAAATAAATATCCCATAAACGCGAAAAAAATAACAATTTTAGCTATATTTGTCTCATACACAACATAAAAAAAATTAAATTATGGGATTTTTAAAGGAATTTAAAGAATTTGCAGTCAAAGGCAATGTCATTGATCTTGCAGTAGGGGTTATCATTGGTGCAGCTTTTGGTAAAATTGTTTCATCATTTGTAGAAGATGTTATTACTCCTCTTTTACTTAATCCGGCTCTAAAAGCTGCAGGGGCAGAAAATATCAAAACCCTGGTATGGAACGGCGTTACCTATGGTAATTTCCTGGCGGCAGTTATTAACTTCCTTTGTATAGCAATGGTTCTTTTTATAATGATTAAAGGAATTAACAAAGTATCAAAGGCAAAAGAGGTTGCTCCGGCTGGTCCTACAGATGATCAGAAATTATTGATGGAAATCAGAGATTTACTAAAAAACAAGAACAACATATAACATAAAAACACCTCATTTGAGGTGTTTTTTATTTCAATACGAACTTCATTCGATTAGTGAATCTGTAGTATACTTGAAATCTGCTCCGCTAAAGAAAGACCAATTCTATCCTGTGCTTCCAATGTTGAAGCTCCTGTATGAGGTGTGAGGGAAATTTTAGAATGAGTGAGAATGTCTTTTGAAGGAGTAGGCTCATTAATGAAAACATCCAGTCCTGCAAACTTCACTTTTCCGGAATCCAGGGCTTCAATTAAAGCCACCTCATCAATAACACCTCCGCGTGAGCAGTTCACTATTGCAACTCCGTCCTTCATAATTTCAAACTCATTTTTTCCGATCATATATCCGTCTTTCTGTGCCGGTACATGAAGGGTAATAAAATCCGAATGCTTCAGAACATCCTGTAACGGTTCCGTTTCAATATCCACATTAATAAACTGGTTGTTATAGAACTTGACTTTTATACTTGCCCTGCCTACATTATTATCAGCCGCAACTACTCTCATTCCAAGACCTAAAGCAATCCTAGCAACCTCCTGTCCTATTCTTCCCATTCCAACGATACCGATGGTTTTCCCTCGCAATTCTATTCCTTTAGCATATGCTTTTTTAAGTCCTGCAAATTCAGTATCTCCTACTACAGGCATCTTTCTGTTCGAATCCTGTAAAAATCGTGCTCCTGAAAATAAGTGGGCAAATACCAATTCCGCAACCGACTCCGAAGAGGCAGATGGTGTATTGATTACATGAATTCCTTTTTCCCTTGCATAATCTACATCAATATTATCCATACCAACTCCTCCTCTTCCGATAATCTCAATGGATGGACAATTATCAATAATATCCTTTCTTACCTGTGTCGCACTACGTACCAGTAAAGTACGGATCTTGTGCTCATTAATGTAATCTACTAAAAATTCCTGTGGTACTTTTGTTGTGATTACTTCAAACCCTTTTTCAGTTAATGCATCAATTCCAGATTGATCCAGACCGTCATTTGCTAAAACTTTCATAAATACAATGTCTATTTAAATTTAAAAAGATTTAAAAATTAAAATTCGGCGTGCTGCTTTATCATTAATCTTTAAATCTTTGAATTATTTTTAATCTTCTTTGAAAACTTCGATTGTCACTTGTTTTTCGACCAGATCAGTAAATTTCCCTTTGTATCTTGTCGCTCTCACCAGGTGGTTATCAATCCAGTGATAGTTCCCTCCTCTTGGTTTTCCACACAAAACACTATGGTATTTGAATCCGTGTTTATCCAGCCAGTCAATTGTAATTTGTTTTAAATTTTCAGTGCGGGAAGTAAAAAAGCATATCTGATGTCCTTCATCATACCATTTATTTATGGTTTCTAAAGCATCGGGATAAGGCTCACAGGTAACCATTCTCTCCGGTTCTTCGTTCGGAACATCATCCGTAATTGTTCCGTCAATATCTATTAAGTAATTTTTTACTCCGTCCTTTAGTACTGGACTCACGTGTTCGATATAATCTAGCTCCATCATAAAAATTTGAATTACAAAGTTACGATTTTTACAATGAAAAGAGGTGTTAAACTTTGTTTATGTTAAAAATTTACTACTATAACGTAAATTAGATTAATAAATTCAATATTAAATCAACCAATTTTACATTTATGATTTAAAATTTTCAGTTTCACTTGAGTTTAATCACCAGAAGTTCATTAAAAATAATATCAGATTTCAACAAATAACCACAAGATTTACATTATTGATAATCTGAGATATCATCACTGAACAGAAAATTTTAAAATTTTTCTCCAAGGCTAATGCGCAACCGGTTCAAGGCATTCATAAGGGAAATACTTGATGTAAGTTCTACAATCTCCCTTTCAGAGAATTCAGTTTGAAGTTCTACAAGTAAATTACTGATATCTCCATTGATGAAGGTTACAGCGTCTGCCCACTGTAAAACTAAGAGCTGTTTTTTACTGAATGATGCCGAGTGCTTATATCCCGGGATCTTATTTATTATTGACTGATCGATACCCATATCTCTGAGTTCTCCGGCATGGAAACTGCAACAATAGGCACAGCCGTTTAACTGGGATATCCTCAGCTCGGCCAGAGCAATAAGTTTATTATCAATTCCTGAATTTCTGATACTTGAATGAGCCTGATATAAATATCCAACAGTTTGCCTGGCTATACTTTTATAATCCATCTTTTTTTTACAAAGCTACAGCAGGCATACATTCTTAAAAGAGTAAAAAAAACAGAAGATTAAGTATAAATAAAAGATTAATTTTGTACTAATCATTGATGCTGCGATGGACCATATACATGAGCTTATTGAAATCGAAATAACTGAGTTATCTGAATGGAAGGACCGTTTCCGTAAAAACAGTTTTTTTGAACTCGTCTTCATTCTTTCGGGGAAAGGAGTACAAAGTATAGAATACAAAACCCGGAATTATCAACCTCAGGATTTCTTTTTGCTTCCCTATTCAAAGTGTCATGCCTATGACATCATCCAGCCTACTCAATTTTTATTCATCCGGTTTACAGAGCATTATTTTAAAAACCTTAAAAATACGGATATCAATTACTCACAATGGTACAGCAAACTCAATTATATCATAGGATTCTATGATTTCAGCACAGGACTTGTTTTTCATGATAATAAAGACAAGGAACAGGTTAGAAGATTATTGGATATTATAGTTTATGAAAAGGATCAGAACGCGGCGTATTCTGAAACGTTAATCGCCAATTCCCTGTCTTCAATACTTACAATTATCAGTTCAAGACTGGCCGATACGAAAGAGAAAGGTGATACTAAATTTTCTGAAATCATCCGGCATATCAATCAAAACATCATTAATGAGGATCAATTGTCTATCGATTATTTATCCAAAAAATTTAATCTTTCCGGAAAGTATTTCAGCGAATATTTCAAAAGAAATGCCGGCGAAACATTAAAGGAATATACTCAAAAAACCAAACTGCAGATAGCGATCAACAGGATTACATATACAACAGCTCCATTACAGGAAATTGCATGGAGCCTGGGTTTTACCGACGGAAGCCACCTTAATAAGGCCTTAAAAAAGCATTTCGGTATATCTTCATCCATATTGAGAAAAGAAAAACGAACTGCAGATCATTAAAAAGTTCCGAAAATTTCAGGGATTCCATTCGCGATCAGGCATTGATATGATGTTTCCCCAAAAATTTCCAAAATACATTTATTAGACTTACATTTGTAGGAATGGAAGAATTGGTAGTCTTAGTAAATCCGCAGGACAATGTTATAGGTTTGATGGAAAAACAGCAGGCACACATTAATGGCTTGCTACACCGGGCTTTTTCCGTATTTCTATTTAATGAAAAGGGAGAAATGCTCTTGCAAAAAAGAGCTTCGGAAAAATATCATTCTCCTAACCAATGGACCAATGCAGTATGCTCGCATCCCAGAAATGGTGAAAGCTATCTGGCAGGTGCAAAGCGTAGGGTGAAAGAAGAACTGGGAATAGAAGTAGAACTTGCGGAAAAATTCAGTTTTATTTATAAAGCTGATGTTGGCGGTGGACTTTGGGAGCATGAGCTTGACCATGTGTTCGTCGGAAATTATGATGCTGATTTCAGTTTAAATAAAAAAGAGGTTGAAGAGGTAAGATACATCTCCATTGCTGATCTGGATAAAGAGATCTCTGAGAACCCAGAAAATTTTACAGAATGGTTTAAAATCATTCTGGAAGAATACAAACACCATTTTTAGATGAGAAAAAATTTGATCGCAGGATTAATATTGATGTTAGGCTGTTTTACCTTTGCACAGAAAACGGCAGTTTATGAAAGTACCAATTACACGATTAACGTTCCTGAAGGGTGGAAATCGACAAATGACGATGATATTGTAAATATATTTCCTTCGAATGAAATTGGTGCCATTACAATTTCAGAATACCATGACCTGAATATTCCTAAAGAGGAAACAAAAAAATTCATCCTTGCCCTTTACAAATCCAATGATGAAGAAAGCAAGGTAAAATCCGGTAAAGGAAAGAAAGGAAAGAAAGGATACACAGAATATACGTATGAATATTTTGATGATCACGATAAGCTTTTCTGGATTACCAAAGTTTTTCAAAAAGAGAAAAACCTGTTCATTATTTCCATCAATTGTGGCCAGAAATATTGGAATGGCAATTATATGAATCTTTTCAATGATACTTTTAACAGCTTTAAAATAAAGTAATAAAAATAAATATGAAGAAAACAGCCTTGTACGACAAACACGTTTCTTTAGGAGCGAAAATAGTACCTTTCGCAGGCTTCGAAATGCCTGTACAATATTCCGGAGTTACGGAAGAACATTTTGCAGTGAGAGAAAACGCGGGAATATTCGATGTTTCTCACATGGGACAATTTTTCATTGAGGGTCCTGGTTCTAAAGAGCTTTTGCAATTCGTTACGACAAATAATGTAAATGCACTGGAAAAAGGAAAAGCCCAATATTCTTGTCTTCCTAATGAGAATGGCGGTATCGTAGATGACCTTATCGTGTATCAGATGGATGATGAAAAATATTTTGTAGTAGTTAATGCTTCAAATATTGAAAAGGACTGGAATCATATTTCAAAATACAACACTTTCGGAGCTAAAATGACCAACGCTTCCGATGAAATGTCACTTTTGGCAATTCAGGGACCGAATGCAACAGCAATCCTTCAAAAGCTTACTGACGTTAACTTGTCTGAAATTCCTTACTATCACTTCACAGTAGGGGCTGTAGCAGGAGTAAACGATGTCATTATTTCAAATACGGGATATACTGGCAGCGGAGGATTTGAAATTTATTTTAAAAATGAAGATGCCGTAAAACTTTGGGATGAGATCATCAAAGCAGGAGAAACAGAGGGTATTATTCCTTGTGGACTTGCTGCCAGAGATACTTTGCGACTTGAAAAAGGATTCTGTCTTTACGGAAATGATATCGATGATACAACTTCTCCTATTGAAGCCGGTTTAGGATGGATCACAAAATTCGATAAAGATTTCCTTTCTAAAGAAACCTTTGCAAAACAAAAAGAAGAAGGAGTAATAAGAAAACTGGTTGCTTTTGAACTTCAGGACAAAGGGGTTCCTAGACATGATTATCCTGTAGTGGATGCGGAAGGAAATGTAATCGGAAAAGTAACTTCAGGAACGCAGTCTCCTATGAAAAAGATTGGTTTAGGATTGGCTTATGTTGCTAAACCTCATTTTAAATTAGGATCGGATATCTTCATCCAGGTAAGAAATAAAAATATCCCTGCAAAAGTTGTGAAGGCACCTTTTGTATAGAAAGGAATATTTTATTAAAATAAAAACCGTAGGAGTTCCTACGGTTTTATTTTTTTTATTGGGGTTTTTGTTATCGGTAAACCAAAATATCCTTGATGATCATACTTCCATACAATTTCTTTTCCGCATTGGTAAAGTAATATTTATTTCTTCTGCTATAAGCGTCAGCAGTTCTGTAAGAAAATCCTGTTTGCCAGATAATGAGCATTTTGGTTTCATTTAAAATCGGATAATTGATATCATAAAACCGAAACAAAGACCGCTCAACAATGGTACTATCTCTTATATCTGGGGTGTTCCAAACAGTTCGTGGATATATTCTGGTCATTTTGCTCAATAAATAAGAAAAGGGTTTTCCTCTATATTCGAATTTCTTAAGTTCAAAATTTGTTTTAAGATAATGTAAAGTATCCAGTTCTTTGGTATTCTTTTTATCTAAATCAATCTTATGCTGAGCATGAAGATGACAAAAGACGCAACTTAACAGAACGAAAATATATTTCATGATACAAAGGTAAAACAGAATGCAAATATTGTTAAAATAATTTGCTTTTCCACAATAAAAAAGACTGTGTAGGATACAGTCTCTTTTAGTTTAATAGCAGATACAGCATAATTTCCGATCCGGGGTACATACATCACCCATTCCCGGATTATTGGAAACTACTCCACCGGCACCACCGCATAAAAAATTGCAATTTACAACAGGTCCGATTCCTCCATTGATTTCTCTAAGGTCTCCCCTGTTTAGGCTTTTGATTTTGTGAACATTTTTTAACATAATAATATTTTTGGTATCATCAAATATAGAATTTTTCCGACATATAGAAACGATATCTGAAGAAAAATAAATCACATAAATACCTGAAGTAAAATCACATAGAACAAAACCACGCCTTAATTTTGGCTATATTAAACCAATCACTCAACATTTATCTTTTAATTGACAAGCGATGTGCTGATGTCTCGTCCATACCACCAGCCAAAACACTAAGAACTTTATTCCATACATTCTTTTTCTCAGACAGGGATTGATTTAATTCATCGTAAGCCTCCGCATATTGTCTTTCATAATTTTGATCTTCCGAATCCGGGTAACTCCATGGAATATATTTCAGGATATCTAATGTTAAAGCATCAATTTCATCCGGTTCAAGGTTTTCCATGAGGGTTAGTTTTAATTTATAAGATTCAGATGTGGAAAGAATCCGGTTCAGATTCTTTGAAATAATCTCCCAGATGCTGTCCCATTTTTGAAGGTTTTCTGCTGTAAAAATACTGTTTCCTACATTTTGCATTTCTATCAGAATGTTAATTACAACATCTTTATAATGGTTGTAAGCTTGTCTTATTTCAAGCAGGTTGGAGCGGTCCTTATTTATGAATTTGTCTTCGATACTCCTAAGTATTCCAAGCAATACAATGATATTTTCAAGTAGCTTAGCTTTTTCGTTCAGCCATAAATTGATAATGATGCAATCATTAAACAAAACAATAAGTTCTCCAGCTTCATCAATCTTTTTTATGATGCCATCATTGCCCTCCACAATCTCCTTGTGGGTAAGGGTAATATCAGTGCTTAATTTTCTTAGGTTCTGGACAGCTTTTATTACAGGATTAAAATCTTTTTCCATCATAATTTGTTTTATTTTTTGTGTTTATAAATTATAGATGAAAAATTTCACAGATCCTGTTTAGGGAATTTGGGAATTAAGAGAATCAGGGAGTTTTTTCATCACCAGCTAACATACAAAAAAATCTAAAAATCATTTTTTTATCAAATTCTACTGAAAAGCAAATATCCGGTAAACAATACCGGATATTCAAAATCGTACATGTATTTAATTGAGTGAAATATTTCGAATCAGAAAAATAATCCTTTACAAATCGAAGTTTTAAATTTGTATGATCTTATTTTCAGAAATTAATCGGCACCAAAGAACTTTTTTAAATTCTCAATATTGTTTTTGTCATTTCCCACAAAAATTTCCTTATCCGTTACGAAAACAGGTCGCTTCAAAAAGGTATAATGATCCAGTAATAAATTTTTAAAATCCTTTTCTTTTAATGATTTTACATCCAGTCCCCGTAATTTGATCTGTGTAGACTTTTTGCTAAACAATGCTTCATACGATTGAGTCCTTTTGTACATCTCAGCAAGCTCTTCTTCTGTAACCGGCTCTTTCTTAATTTCTCGGAGTTCCCAGTCTGTAAGATCAAACTGTGCCAATATCTTTCTGCAGGTATCGCAGGTATTCAGGTGGAATACTTTTTTCATCTCTATTATGATTTTTATGATCCTAAAAAAGCTTATGATAAGCTTTAACCCTTCAAAATTATGATTTAATTCAGGATTTTGAAAATTATTAAATATCTTTATTCAAATTTTATACAATGCAGAACAAGCCAATTACGTTTCAGTTTATCTCGGAACCATCGGATGTTAATTATGGAGGAAATGTTCACGGGGGAAGCGTGATGAAATGGATAGACCAGGCCGGCTATGCCTGTGCGACTACCTGGAGCGGAAATTATTCTGTAACGGTTTACGTAGGGGGAATTCGTTTTTATGAACCCATTAAAATCGGGGAAATTGTGAAGGTTGAAGCTCAGGTTATTTATACCGGAACCTCCAGCATGCACATTTCGATCAATGTATTTTCGAGAAACCTCAAGCAACCTAATTTTGACAAGAAGACACATTGCATCATTGTTTTTGTGGCCGTGGATGAAAATGGCAAAAAGCTGCCTGTTCCTAAATGGGTTCCTGAGACTGAAGAAGAAAAGCAGCAGGAGCAGTATGCAAAAAGACTTATGGAATTAAGGACCCAGATTGAGGATGAAATGAAGCCTTTTTTATAAGAAAGGCAGCAATTCATTAATCATAAAGAGATGAGCAACAATTTATAGTTAAGGAATAGAAATTTATAGATATCATGAAAATTATTTTTACATTATCTGCCCTGTTAATTATTACTTTTGTTCAGTCCCAGACCCATAGGTTCATTTATGAGCTCAAATATAAAATGGACTCCACGGAATCCGGTTATGAAAAGCTGAATATGATCCTGGATATCACCCCAAAAGAAGTTAAGTTCTACGGACAAAACCTAATGGCTACGGATTCTTTAAATAAAAAGTTCGGAATGAACTCCAGCTATACGGATATGTCCGGACAGGTTGTAAAAAGAAAAGTCAACTCCTTTGATCACGAAAATTTCATTAACATAAAAGCAGGATATTATTCATTCAGGACTACGGACAAAATCAACTGGATGATCTCTGATGAAGTGAAAAAAGTAGAACATTACACTTTGCAAAAAGCAACTGCCGATTTTGGAGGAAGAAGCTGGACTGCATGGTTTTGTAAGGATATTCCATTTAATGAAGGACCTTTTAAATTTCGTGGTCTGCCGGGTTTAATTTTTGAATTATCCGATTCAAATAAAAATTTCATCTATCATCTTCTAAAAAGCGAAACATTAACCGGAACACCATCCACTGAAGATTTTCTGGAGTCTAATTTTGGCAACAAAGCGGTCCCTATCAATGAAAAGCAAAAGCAAAAATTATTGCTGGAATTTTATAATGACCCTTTTGCTTTTGAAAGAAATACCATCAGCAAAACGGCAACTGATCTTAATATCAATATCAACGGAAAAGAAATCCGCAATGTAGATGAGCTGAATACACAAACCAAAAGCATGCAGGAGGTAATAAGAAAGTATAATAATCCTATTGAGATTGATAAAGCAATGCATTATAAGATTAATAAATAATATTTATCTTTGTAGTTCAAAAGGAAATGGTGTTCTTCCTTACCCAACCGCTTTACGTAAGCTGATGACGCCTGATTAATAGATTATCAACCAAAATTAATCAGGATTATTATGTCTAAAAATCCCCGAACAGTAAGTAAAAAAATAGTATTTCATTCAAGATTTTTCTTTAGAAAATTCCCTGCTCTCCCATATATTGTAAAATGGCTTTGCATCAGCTCGATCATCGGGATTCTGGTCGGAAGTGCCTCAGCCGGGTTTTTGCAGTCCCTTGAATGGGCTACCCGTTTCAGAGAGAACCATATCTGGTTGATTTCGCTTCTTCCGGTGGCCGGTTTTTTAATAGGCCTGCTATATCATTACTATGGAAAGGACGTCGAAGCCGGTAATAATTTACTGATCGATACCATTCATGATCCTCAGGAAACCATTCCTTTTAAAATGGCTCCTTTTGTATATCTGGGTACTATAGTTACTCATTTTTTTGGAGGTTCTGCAGGCCGGGAAGGAACAGCAATACAAATGGCAGGAGCAATTTCAGACCAGATCAGTAAACCATTCAGACTGGATAAAACCGAAAGGAAAATTTTAATTATTGCTGCCATAGCTGCTGGTTTCGGTTCTGTTTTTGGAACACCGCTAGCCGGAGCGGTATTCGGTCTTGAAGTTTTTCTCATTGGAAGGATCCGTTATAATGCCATTTTTCCTGCATTTGCGTCTGCTATTATTGCAAACTGGGCAACCGATCTGTGGAATGTAAAACATACCCATTATCATATTGATTTCGTCCCAAAACCTGAGTTTTTACCTATTCTTTACAGTATTCTGGCCGGTATTGCTTTTGGTCTGTGTGCAGCAGCATTCAGTAAAATGATACATTGGGCAGGAAGAATATTCAAATCTAAAATCACGTTTCCCCCATTCCGGCCTATTGTGGGTGGTGGTATTGTTGCTATTGCTGTATTTACAATGGGAACGACACGGTATATCGGTCTGGGGATCCCCACAATTGTGGAATCATTCGAAAATCAGCTGCCTTTTTATGATTTTGCCTTAAAAATGATTTTTACGATCATAACATTATCCGCAGGATTCAAAGGCGGTGAAGTAACTCCGTTATTTTTTATCGGAGCAACATTGGGAAGTGCTTTATCCCTGTTTATCCCTCTTCCTTTCGGGCTTTTGGCAGGAATGGGTTTTGTGGCAGTTTTTGCGGGAGCAACCAATACTCCCCTTGCGTGTATGCTTATGGGGATTGAGCTTTTTGGAGCTGAATCCGGAATTTATGTTGCCATAGCTTGTGTTGTTTCTTATTTGTTATCGGGCAGAAACAGCATTTACACACGGCAAAGAATCGGACAAGCTAAACATCGCAGATACGAGAGCGACCAGGATAAAAGTTTTTCAGATCTCTGAATTTTAAAGGTATTCTTACATACAATTTAACTAAGTTTGTGTCTTAATTGTTTTTACAGCATGTTTGACTACAGACTTAAAGTTTTTCATACGGTTGCTTCAAGACTGAGCTTTACAAAAGCTTCTGAGGAGTTGAATATCTCGCAACCGGCGGTCACCAAACATATCAAGGAAATAGAAAGCCAGCTTAACACCAGGCTGTTTAACAGGAAAGGTACATCTATCCAGCTTACTGGTAGTGGAGTCATACTTTACAAATATGCAGAAAAAATCCGCAATATGTACAGGGATCTGGAGTTTGAAATTTATCAGCTGAATTCTGAACACAGGGGAAAACTGATTATTGGAGCAAGTACTACCGTTGCACAATATATTCTTCCTGAGATCCTCGCAAAATTTCATTCGTATTACCGGGATATTAAGATTGAACTGCTTACTTACAATACAGAAGCTATATCAACATTATTAAAAGAGGGTAAAATTGACTTGGGAATCATTGAAGGCGAATCCCAATCTTCTTATTTTGATTATAAAATTTTTAAACCCGATGAAATTGTACTTGTTGCAAAATCGGACCACCCTCTTATGAACAAGACACTGCAATTGAAAGACTTATACAATACAGACCTGATCTTCCGGGAGCAAGGTTCGGGAACACAGGAATTTATCCAGAGTCGGTTAAAAGAAAAAGGCATTGATCTAGAAAATCTCAATATTGTTATGCAATTGGGAAGCAGCGAAAGTATAAAAAACTACCTCCTTCATTCCGAATGTCTAGCATTTCTTTCCGTAAGCACTGTCTTAAATGAGCTGAAAAATAATACTCTGACGATTATTGATATTAAAAATTTCAGTATTGAACGAAACTTCCATTATATCCTTCCGAAAGGAGAGCAATCTGCCCTTATTCAACTTTTCTTAAAATTTATAAATTATAACTAAAAGTTATAAAGTATAACAAAATACAATTTACATTGTAATAATTAATTGTAGAATTTTGAAGAATGAATTCAAGAATCTATAATATGAATCGTTTTATCCACAACGAAAAAACAAAGAAAATCATTTTCCTTACATTAGCAGTCATTACGCTTACACCGTGGATTTCATCTCCCATCGCTCTTGCTTTAGGATTTCTACTCGCTGTCCTTTTAGGAAATCCTTTTGAGAAATATCTCCATCGGTATATTCACTTACTGCTTCAGATATCCATTGTAGGGTTGGGTTTCGGATTAAAACTTAACGAAGCTTTACAGGCTGGTAAAACGGGTTTTATATTAACCGTTGTGAGCATTGCAACAGTAATGATCCTGGGGTATTTTTTAGGTAAAATATGTAAGCTGGAAAAAAAATTGTCATATCTGGTTTCTGTTGGTACCGCTATCTGTGGAGGCAGTGCCATAGCGGCTACCTCTCCCATCATTAAACCCAGCACCAAACAGATTTCTCTTGCTCTTGCAATCATTTTTACTTTAAACTCCATTGCATTATTTGTTTACCCTGTTATTGGTCATGCATTACACCTTTCCCAGGAACAATTCGGGTTATGGTGTGCGATCGGTATTCATGATACCAGTTCCGTTGTTGGAGCTGCAGGCAAGTTTGGGGATGAAGCATTAAAAACAGCCACTACTGTGAAGCTTGCCCGTGCTTTATGGATTATTCCGGTTTCTCTTATTACCATGTTGATCTTTAAAAATAAAGAATCGAAGATTAAAATTCCGTGGTTTATCGGATATTTTGTTTTTGCAATCTTATTAAATACCTATATACCCTTGTTTGCTCATTTCAGCGAGATCATTACCACAGTTTCAAAATCAGGATTAAACTTAACTTTATTTCTTATTGGATCCACCCTTTCTCTGCAAACCTTAAAAACAATTGGTTTTAAGCCACTGACTGTAGCTGTCATCCTATGGATTTCTATAAGTACGGGAACATTGTTGTATATTATCCATTAAAAAGACAAAAGCCCTTTGGATCCCCAAAAGGCTTTTGCGTATTAAATGTGGAAATGTTTATTTCTAACTGAAATAATTCATAATTAAATTGCCGACTGATCACAAGTATATACCTGTGGGCAAGCAATGTACTGAATGCAGTATTTAGGACCAGTTACAGAACCTGAACAGCTGCATCCGCATAGAGATAAATCAGGATTCACGTTTACACCCCCTACGATGTTTTTAAGTTCTCCTTTGTTTAATTTCTTAGCGTTTTTAAAAATGTTGTTTACCATGTGATTTGATTTTGAGATTGAACAATATAGTTTAATGATTTCAAATTTAAACAAATAATTAATATTCAAAGCATAGTTTACGAAAAAAATTCATAATTTATTAATATAAAAACAGTTATTAATTTTTTAAAGCAAAAAATACTTTTACAATTTATTAAACACCTGCTGTTATTCTGTAAATTCAAGGTCTTTGTTATGAGTTTCGGAGATCGTAATTGATGAATAAAATGCCAGTCCGAAAACGATTACTCCAACAATAGCGGCACTTATGATAACAGTAAAATTATGCTTAAGTAAGTCAAAAGCCAGAATCATTACAGGCACCAATCCCCTTACCATATTAGGAACAGTAGTCGTTGCCGTATTCCTGATATTGGTCCCGAACTGTTCGGCAGCCAGGGTAACGAACATGGCCCAATATCCTGTTCCCAGCCCTAGCCATACACAGAAAATGTAATATTTGGTTTCGGTATTGGTATTACCGAAAAGCATAACTGCAACACCTACCAGCGTAAATGCCAGCATATAAAAAATAGCCATTTTCCTGGATTTTAAAAGATGCGAAATAAATCCACTCATCAAATCCCCGATAGATATTCCAACGTATCCCCACATAATAGCTTTTCCGGGATTGATCTCCTTAATGCCCATTTCCGGAGCAAACTGATTGGCTAACACAGCAAGAATACCTATACAATACCAGGTTGGAAGTCCGACAGCTATACATTTCATATACCTGATGAAACGATCTTTATTGGTAAAAAGGGAAAGAAAATTGCCTTTTGAAACATTCGTCTGATGCTCAATATTCTTATAAATTCCCGATTCTGAAACGCTTATCCTTAAAAATAGCAGCATAATCCCCAGAACACCTCCGATAATGTAAGAAATATTCCAGCTTCCGGCGAGTTCAACAGTTAGCTGAGCCACTACCGCACCCATTAATCCAAAACCTGCCACTACAGATGTCCCTATTGCCCGTAAACTTTTTGGGAGGCTTTCAGAAACAAGGGTTATTCCGGCTCCAAGCTCTCCGGCTAACCCAATACCTGCTATAAACCTTAAACCCGCATATTGGTACACCAAATGCTCTTTAGGAAAGTAAGGAAGGAATCCACAGGCTATGTTTGCGAGGGAATATACAAGAATAGAACCGAATAATACGGATAGCCGGCCTTTTTTATCTCCAAAAATACCCCAGAAAACCCCACCAATCAATAAGCCGGTCATCTGGCAATTCAAAATGAAGGTACCATCCACATCAGGATTGAGGCCTAAAGCTTTTAAACTCGGAATCCTTACAATACCGAATAAAAGAAGGTCATAAATATCTACGAAATAACCGAGAGCAGAAATAATTACCGGAATGGAGAAAATGTACTTCAGCTTTGAAGACATGGATAGTTCTTGCATTTTTAAATTTTGATAAAAATAAAAAACCTTTCAATTTCTTGAAAGGTTTTTACAGAATATCTTTGTTAAATTATTATCTCGCAATATTCACAGCTCTCGTCTCTCTGATTACTGTTACTTTTACCTGTCCGGGATATGTTAATTCGTTCTGGATCTTTTCAGAGATATCGTAAGACAACTGAGAAGCAATTTCGTCATTCACTTTTCCGCTTTCTACCATTACTCTCAACTCTCTACCTGCCTGAATCGCGTAAGCACTTGATACTCCATCAAAGCTTAATGCTGCCGATTCAAGATCTTTCAGTCTCTGAATATAAGACTCCAATACCTGACGTCTTGCCCCCGGTCTTGCTCCGGAAATAGCATCGGCAACCTGGATAATTGGAGACAACAGGGAAGTCATTTCAACTTCGTCGTGGTGAGCTCCAATAGCATTGATTACCTCAGGATTTTCTCCATATTTCTCAGCCCATTGCATACCTAACAATGCGTGAGGAAGTTCAGATTCCTGTTCAGGAACCTTACCGATATCATGTAAAAGACCTGCTCTTTTTGCCAGTTTCACATTTAATCCAAGTTCAGCAGCCATGGTTGCAGCAATATTGGCTACTTCTCTGGAGTGCTGTAATAAGTTTTGTCCGTAAGAAGAACGGTATTTCATTCTACCTACGATCTTAATCAATTCAGGGTGTAATCCGTGAATTCCTAAATCTATGATGGTTCTTTTACCAACCTCAATGATTTCTTCTTCGATTTGTTTTCTCGTTTTTTCAACAACTTCTTCAATTCTTGCAGGGTGGATTCTTCCATCTGTAACCAATCTGTGAAGTGATAATCTTGCAATCTCTCTTCTTACAGGGTCAAAACATGAAAGAAGAATAGCTTCCGGGGTATCATCTACGATAATCTCTACT
Organism: Chryseobacterium sp. PTM-20240506; assembly: GCF_048296755.1. NCBI lineage: Bacteria > Pseudomonadati > Bacteroidota > Flavobacteriia > Flavobacteriales > Weeksellaceae > Chryseobacterium > Chryseobacterium sp. PTM-20240506. The sequence goes on along the minus strand of NZ_CP182581.1, from coordinate 4,877,707 downwards.
CCTGTTACCGCTTCCAGTGCACGGATATTTCTACCCTCTCTACCAATAATTCTACCTTTTACTTCATCAGATTCGATATTGAAAACCGATACTGAGTTTTCGATAGCCTGCTCTGTCCCGATTCTTTGAATCGTTTGAATTACGATTTTTCTGGCTTCACTCTTGGCATTAAGCTGGGCTTCTTCCATGATGCTCTGAACATGCGCCTGAGCTCTGGTTTTAGCTTCTGCTTTCATGGATTCTACCAATTCAGCTTTTGCTTCTTCTGCCGTATAGTTAGATATCTTTTCAAGAATTTCAACTTTTTTAGAAGTCACAGAATCCAATTCCTGTTGTTTTCTTTCTAAAATTTCGTTCTTCTTTGCATAATCTGCAATCTGCTTATCCAGATCCTTTTCAAGCTTTCCGGTCTTACTAAGCTCATCATTCAGCTTATGTTCCTTATCTTTTGTTCTTTTCTCAATCTCCTGTATTTTCTTTTCACGGGCCTGGATATCGGCATCGTGCTGAGATTTTAATTCAAGGAATTTCTCTTTAGCTTGAAGGTTCTTTTCTTTTTTTATGGATTCGGCTTGTACGTTAGCTTTTTCTATAAGGTTTTCAGCATTTTTCTTTGCATCATCTATAATAAATTTTGCCTTGGCATTGAGTGAGCTCTTAGAGAAAAGAATCCCTATAACCGCACCAACTACCAAGCAAATAACGCCGACTATAATGGCTGTTGTCATATATATTGAGTTTTAATTGTCTTTAATCATTTAAATAAAAAAAGCCTACAATAATCCAGTGATATAGAGTAAACTCCTAATCAACACGATTTGAACTGATTTCCACTGTCTGTAATCCGGAGAACCGGCACGCCATTCGATGGACATTTGTTCGGTAATTGTTTAGCGTTGAGTTTACCTTTAATGTGTTAGAACTATTGTAGGCAGTTGTTTCAGGAAAAAAAATCTATTTCCCAATTTCATTCAACGTCTGATTAATCTTTACTAATCTTTCGTTGGTTGAATTTATGTTTTTTTCGTAGTTAAGTGATACTACTTCAGCATTGGTTCCTAATTTAAGGGCACACATGGCCAAAGCATCCTGTTTATCTCTTACATCGAAGTTTTGTTCAAAATCTTTAATCATACTTTCAATCTGCTTCCCTACTTTACGCAAAGTCTCTTCCTCTGCGGCCGGTACGTTCAGCGGATACACTCTTCCTGCAATGTTGATGGTTATTCTCCTTACCTCCATTATAATCCACTGTTTTGAAGCTGAGCAATACAGAAATCAATTTCCTTTACTAATCGATTGATATGGTTTTTCATTAATCTATTATGTTCGGGATTTCCTGATATTGCTGAATAAAGTTTTATCTTTTTTTGTTCTTCTGCTAATACCTGACTTTTTTTTCTTTCCTCATCATATTTCTTCTTCAATTCTTCATGCTCTGTATTCAATTCCGTAAATTTCTCAGTAAGATTCTGATAGTTTTTATGTAAATTCAAAATCTTTTTTTCCAGCTCTGAAAAATTATTCTCTAAATCTTGAAGCATTCCAGGTTTTATATATTCTAACTGTTAGCAAAAATATAAAAATATTGACATTAACAAAAATAAAAGTCTCTATATTTTGATATGATGAACAAAAAAGGAGATGCTTTCGCATCTCCTTTTTATATTTTAAGTCTTTTCTTATTCAAATTTCAATACAAACATGATGGCTCTTGTCTGTAAAGTAGACATTGCAGCTGCCCAGTAAGGAGGAGTGTTTGCGTTATCCGCAACAACTTCGTTGTTCATAATGAACGTACCTCTGATGGCCGGAGTCAGTTTAAACTTATTGAAGTAAAACTGGATTCCCATCTCCGCAGACCACGCAAAGTTATGTGTAGTGGATCTGAAAACCTGCTGAAGGTTATCATCAGTGGAAGTAGAGTTGGATTGAAGATTCACGATATAATTTACCCCTGCAGCGACATATGGTCTGGAATTGTACCATCTCTGTCCGTGAAGCTCAAGCATGACCGGAATATCTACCAATGTTGATTTTACCTGTCTTACTTTATCTTTTTCCGTTAAAGGAAATGGAGTAAAAGGAGCATTTGTTAAAGTACCAGCCGCATACTGGTCATTAGACTGCGTGTTGAAAGTAAGTTCCCTTTGAGCAAATTGCAAGCCTGGTTCTGCTCTTAAATCTAAATAGTCATTCAATCTCCATTTACCGATTAATCCGGCTCCGAAGCTTGTACTGCTCTTAGATGTAACAAGATTTTGATTCCCATTCATACCATATCTTGGGTTTAATACGATACGGTAGTCCAGTATATTGCCATTCAGATAAAAACCCCAACTGAAGACTTGTTGATCAAATTCCTCCAACTTATCCATTCTGTTTCGGGTTCTAAATTGCGCATCTGCAAAGATTGCAATATTTACTGAGGCTAACACCAGTGCTTTTAATAAAAATTTATTCATAGGTTACTTTGTTGCTTTATAAATTGTGGCTATACCTAAACTTAGTTTTTTATATTCTACTTTCTTAAATCCTGTATCTAAAAGAATTTGTCTCATCTTCTCCCCGTAAGGAAAAGCATTTACAGAATCCGGAAGGTATGTGTATGCCCTATTATCTTTAGAAACCAATTTCCCTATCGCAGGTAATATGTTTTTAAAATAAAACATATAAAATGGCCCCAAGAACCCCTCAACCTTTGAAAACTCAAGTATAAAAACACTTTTGTTATCTTTTACTACTCTTCTTAACTCTGCTAAACCTTTTGTAAGGTTTTCAAAATTCCTCACTCCAAATGCAACGGAAACAGAGTCGAATCTATTGTCCTCGAAGGGTAAATTTTCTGCATCCCCCTTCTGCATGGAAATTTTGCCGTCTAATTTAAGTTTTTTTATTTTAATAACGCCAACATTTAACATTTGTTGCGATAAATCCAAACCAACTACTTTTGCATTGGTTCCTTTTTCAATTGTAATGGCCAGATCCCCCGTTCCTGTAGCCACATCCAGCACTTCCTGAGGGTTGTCATTTTTCATCCATTTGACCAATTTATTTCTCCATATGATATCAATCTTCATTGATAAAACACGGTTTAAAAGATCATACTTGGGTGCAATATTGTCGAACATATCCTCTACCTGGCTTTTTTTTGTAGCATCAGAATTGTAGGGAGTTACTTGGTTGATATCTTTTGTCAAAACTTGTAATATTCTTTATAGTAATTAAGGTAATCTTGCTTTCTGAAAATCTTTGAACGGGATTCTACTTTGTCAATATTTTTAATGATCTTATCATAATCCTCATCTACATTATAATAAAAATCATCAGTAAACAGTTTATTGAAATGCTTCGCTCCGCCCAGATATTCTTTTCCGTCTATTACGGTTTTATTAAGCTCCAAAAGTAATGAATCTTTTTTAAGATTGTATCCATAATATTGGCGGTTAATATAATAATCCTGGTGAGCGATGTTCAATAACCCGCGAATTTTATTTACCTCAAAGGCAGAATCGTAAAGTATTTTTTTATTCTGATCGAAAACTTTAATAGAATTTTTTCCTTTATTCAAATCAACCTTCACCGACTGTCCTGCTGAAATAATTCCTTCAGAACCGTTATTAATTCTATAGTAATAGGTATTGGGAGTGGGGTTGTCTACTAAGTAATAATTTTTCTTAGCTAAAAAAAGGAAATAAATCCCAAAGGCAATGATAAACGCCACAACAGCAATAAGTAAGCCTTTTAAGGATGGATTATTTTTCATAGACTGTAAAGTACAATTTTTGCAAATTTAATAATATTTTTAATTCTTTCTTATTAAGATTAATTATTAACTTTGCGTTTTTAAAAAATCATTTAAACGAATGCCGAATACGATCATTATTGGTTCTGGATCTTACCTTCCTAAAAGGATTATCGGGAGAGACTTTTTTCTAGGTTCAGAATTCTATACAGAAGACGGGGTAAAGATTGACAAGCCTACTGAAGAAACGATTGCCAAGTTTGTAGAAATTACAGAAATAGAAAACAGAAGATTCATTGACGAAGATCTTTCAAACTCACAAATAGGTTACGAAGCTGCAAAGCTAGCCATTGCAGATGCTAAAATTGACGGTGAAGAACTGGATTATATTATTTATGCCAGTAATTTTGGAGAAGTTACTGTAAACGGATACGCTGATTTCATGCCTACAATGGCTGCCAGAGTAAAGAATAAACTGGGTATTACGAACAGAAAATGTGTAACCTATGACATGCTTTTCGGATGTCCGGGATGGGTGGAAGCAATGATCTTAGCAGATAATCTGATCAAAGCCAAAGCAGCAAAAACCATTTTAGTAATCGGTGCGGAAACTTTAAGCCGTGTTACAGATCCACACGACCGAAACAGAATGATTTTTGCAGACGGAGCCGGAGCTGTAGTAGTAAGAGCTACAGATGAGGAAAATGTAGGAATTATTGCACACAATACAATTTGCGATAATGGAATTGAATTGAACTACCTTGCCAACGGACCTTCGATCAATAAAGACTCTGATCAAACCCGCTTATTTGTAAGAATGCAGGGTAGAAAGATCTATGAATACGCATTAAAAAATGTTCCGGCAGCCATCAAAGAAACTATTGATGACGCTGGGCTTTCTATTGAGGATATCGACAAAATATTAATCCACCAGGCTAATGCAAAAATGGATTACGCTATGATCGAAAGACTTCACAAGCTTTATGATGTAAAAGATTATGATCATACTATCTCTCCAATGACCATTCAGGAGTTTGGAAATTCGTCTGTAGCAACCATTCCTACCATGTATGATTTAATAATTAAAGGAAAAATGGCTGGTCATTCGTTTAAAGAAAAAGGTAACGTTGTTATGACTTCGGTAGGTGCCGGAATGAACATCAATGCTATCGTTTATAAATTTCCTTAAGAATAAATAATTTAAAAATATTAAAAGCACAAAGGGAAATTTTCTTTTGTGCTTTTTTAATCTGATTATGCAAAAAAATTTTTTAATTATTGCCGCCATATTTCTGTTTTTGGAAATATACATTTATCAGGCGATAAGGACATTGGCGGATAATTCCTGGGTGAAAATCGGTTACTGTGTTTTATCATTAGCTATTTACGGGCTTTTCGCCTATGAGCTTGCCCATTTTCAGAAAGCAGACCGAAGTTCTGTAAGAATTCAATGGATGATATCCCTCTTTCTCATTTTCATCCTTCCCAAAATTTTCATTGTTCTGTTTTTATTGATCGATGATATTTTCAGGACCGGTACCTATATCCTTGGATTCCGAAACCCTGCAGAAAACTTTTTCCCGGAGAGAAGAAAGTTTTTAAGCTTAATGGGACTCGGTCTGGGAGGTGTACTTTCGGCACTTTTTATTGATGGAATTACATTTGGTAAGTACAGGCATAAAGTGAGAAAGGTTAAAGTAAAAATTGCTAATCTTCCTAAAAACTTCAAAGGTTATAAGGTCATACAGATCTCCGATGTCCACAGCGGAAGTTTCGCCGATCCAAGTAAATTAGAGCACGCCATTGAGCTGATTAATGAGCAAAAACCTGATCTGGTCTTATTTACTGGAGACATGGTCAATAATGTTTCTGAAGAGTTCAAACCATTTATACCCTTATTTTCAAAAATAACAGCCAAGGATGGCAAATTTGCAGTACTGGGAAACCATGATTACGGTGATTATGTTACCTGGACCTCTCTGGATGCCAAGAAAAAGAACCTGGAAACGCTTATTGACTATGAAAAACAGGCCGGATTTGACATGCTGAGAAATGAACACAGAATTATCGAAAAAGATGGTGAAAAGCTTTATATTCTGGGTGTAGAAAACTGGGGACTTAAACCGTTCCCTCAATTCGGAGATCTTGATAAGGCGATTGCAGGAGTGCCGGAATCAGCCGCAAAAATATTAATGAGCCACGACCCTACTCACTTTGATTCCATTGTAAAACAACACCCCGGAAATGTCCAGTTGACGTTATCAGGCCATACCCACGGAATGCAGTTCGGTCTTGATCTTAAAAACATCAAATGGTCACCAGTCCAATACCGTTATCCAAAATGGGCGGATATCTATGAGAGCGAAGGTAAATTCCTGTATGTAAACAGAGGGTTCGGAGTGCTTGGATATCCAGGGAGGGTTGGAGTTTTACCTGAAATCACACTTTTTGAGTTGAGTTAGAAGTTAGAAGTTAGAAGTTAGAAGTTAGAAGACAAAATTAGATCTTAGGTATCATTTCAATAAACTACTTAAGACATTTTTCAATTCGTGTGTTACTGTAAACTTTCTTATTAAAAAATATAATCTTTCATACGGGAAGTAGCCATTTCTTTCTCGTTGATCCAGGTAAGGAGGGCATTTAATTTGTCCTCCATTTTTTTTCCTGATGAAAAGCTTCTGTAAAAAGGAATATCAAAGGGATACGTCTTAAAATCCGTAAACTGCCAGGAATTAAGATAGATCAAAACAAATTCATCATTCTTTAATGTTTCAAAAACCATATTCTGGTAATATTTCATAGGCAATATCTGAAATACAAAATCATTGTAGGGTAATTGACTGTACGGCGAAATACTTTCCGGAACAATACTTAACCCATCTTCTTCTGTAATCTCAGTATCCCTTTTCAGCCTTTTGAACGGAAAAAGAATATTGGCATTATCGATATTGGAAACATAATTAAACTCAAGTAATTTCAAATTCTCCTGCGGAAGTTTTACATCTTTCTGGCGAATTCCCCGTATCTGTTTTCCAAAACATTCTTCTATATTTTTCTTAACTGCTTCGATTTCCTGAAGGGAAGAATTTTTATTATAAAAAGCAATTTCATGCCCACGGGTTGAAATTGCTTTTATAAGATGATGAAGTTTTTCAACGATGGAGACCTCAATAAAAAATGTGGCTTTCGTATCGTGAATATCCAAAATTCTGAGAATAGCTTTTGTATTATCAACTGTTATTTTTAAACGGTCATCGCCTGTAATCTGAGCATTAGTTTTAGTCTTTGCTTCAATATCAAGGATGTTAAAAGTTAATAATATCATTTAAACTTAATTTTATATAAATTTTATAATACATTAAAAATGAGACGTTAAAAACATTTTTAATTAAAGCTATACTTTAATTAGCTAATTTTTACCTAATTTTACTTTAAGATTCTTGATCATGTCTTTTGTCATTTCAGAAATTCCAAAATCATACGTCAGTCCCCAATCTTTTTTGGCGATTGAATCATCAATTGAAGCCGGCCATGAATCTGCAATTTCCTGTCTGAAATCAGGTTTATAATCGATCTCAAAATCCGGAATTTCTTTCTTGATTTCTTCTGCCAATTCTTTTGGAGTAAATGACATTCCACCTAAATTATAAGAAGAACGAACCGTTAAACTTTCTTTTGGAGCCTCCATTAATTTCAATGTCGCATTGATAGCATCATCCATATACAACATAGGCATCCCTGTATTTTCAGAAATAAAACTCGTATACTTCCCCTCCTCTATCGCTTCGTAAAAAATCTCTACCGCATAATCCGTAGTTCCTCCTCCTGCCGGAGTCTTCCATGAAATCAACCCCGGATAACGGATACTTCTCACATCCACTCCGTGTTTGTCAAAGTAATACTCACACCATTTTTCACCTGCCATTTTAGAAATACCATAAACGGTAGTAGGATTCAGGACTACATCCTGCTCAACATTTTCTTTTGGAATTCCTTTTCCGAATACTGCAATTGAACTTGGCCAAAAGATCTTTTTAAGCAATCCTTCTCTTGCCATTTCACAAAAATGAAGGAGAGGCTCCAGGTTTAGCTTCCATGCAAAAATAGGCTGCTTTTCTGAGGTTCCGGACAATAAAGAAGCTAAGTGATAGACAGTCGTGATATCATAATCTTTAATGATTTGTCTCACAAGCTGGGTGTTGGTAACATCCATTCTCTCATAATAGCCGGCTGATGTAATTCCCTTCTGCCATCTGTCGAGGCCTGAGGCTACAACATTTTCCGCTCCGTGGATCTCAACAAGTCTGTTGGTAAGTTCAGTTCCGATTTGCCCTAAAGCACCGGTAATCAGTATTTTTTCCGTATAGGATTCCATTTTTATTTCTTTTAGGTTTTGAATTTTACAAAAGTAAAAAAATCATGCTTATCATAATAAAAAAAGGTGCGTAAAAACACACCTTCAGAACATTGTCAGAAGTTCTCTAAAAACTAAAATTCAGCCTTGTAAAAAGAAATCTTCCATTCATCCCAAACTGCGAGACATTTCTGGAATATACAAACTGATTTTGATTAGAGAGATCAATTGTAGCGGGTGTATAAACAATATTTCCTGCAGCATCCACAGTAGGCCTCTGCACCGGCGTTGGCCCATAATTTTTATCAGGATAGATATCGAACAGGTTATTGGCACCAATCGTCAGGATAAAGCTCTTATTGAATTTAAAACCAACGGAAAGATCGGTTATTACCTTAGCACCCCAAACCGGATGTTCATTTTCAACAACACTGCCATTGATTATTTCATAGCCAATTTTACCATCTCCATTAACATCCATTGTATTAGGATCGGTCACCTTTCCAAAATATACATTTCTTAGTAAAACATTAAATCTACCAATCTCCAGGCCGTTATTAAGAGATGCTTTAAACCTCGGAACGGCTTCTTCTACATAGATGCGACTGGTCTCGGAATAATAACGATTGATCTGCCCTGCATTAATTAAAACATCAGAGCCGTGGATATTCCCTACCCTATTTGTTTTGGAAATAGTGACAGCCAGATCGGAATTTAGTGAAATGTTTGATGAGAATTTAGCACGGTGGGAAATAACACCCTCCAATCCTTTTGTCTGAGTATCAATAGCATTGGCGAAAAAAGTTGCCGCATTGGCATTAGCCTTATCAAACTCCCTTTGAAGGTTAAACAAAGGACTTCCGCCTGGATACGTCCCGCTTGGCCTCAAAAACTGGTCCGTTAAAACAACTCTGTTTTTAATTTTAATATAATATCCATCCACCGTAAATGTAAGGTTCGCATTAGGTATTTTAGCAGTAAAGCCGGCGGAATAGCTTACAGATTCCTCCTGTTTCAATTGTGGAATTCCTAAATTTTTTGCTATTTCAGAATCATTAGAGAATGTACCAACTTCATATGCTATACCACCCACAAATTGTGTAGATGTTGCGTTATAGTAAATCTGCTGCAAAGAAGGTGCACGAAATCCTGTAGAATGCGCAGCCCTAAGGTTAATCTGATTCGTTAGCTTATATCTCGTAGCAATTTTGTAGTTAAATGTAGATCCAAAGTCAGAATAATTCTCATATCTCACAGCACCGCTTATCAGCCATTTATCCGTAACATCAAGCTCAGTATCTATATAGCCCGCGACGGAACTTCTTCCCTTATTTAAGCTATTCGCTGGTCTGAATCCCGGAAATACCTGAGCTCCACCTGGTCTCACCGCACCAAAAAAATCAGTCGGTTTAAGATTAGCAGGTGTTGAAACATCCTGAACATTGCCATTAATATCATAGAGTGCCCAGGAATCCTGTTCTCCACTTTGAATTTTATACCTCTCAAATCTGGCCTCTCCCCCAAATGCAATATTAAACCCCTGAAGCCAGTCAACTTTTGTATCAAAATCCGCATTAACGGTATTCTGTGAAAAATTGAGTCCTCCAGCTTTAAATTCTGTTTTACTCGGATAAAGCATAGAAGCATTCGCCGTATTTTTAATGGTATAATCGAAAGTATTCCGACCGTATGTGTTGCTTATATCATAATTAATATTTCCTATTTTACCTTTAAGACCTGTTGCCAGGGAAAGATCTATAACATCAGAAGCGATTTCAGGCAGGAAACCATTGGGATAAATAGAAGTAGAAGCCCTACTCTCATAAGGCCTGCGGAAAAAACCTCCCGCATTGCCACTTCTATAGGAAATCCCCCCAAAAGCATATCCTTTTACGGAAGAAGCAAGATCAAATTCAGAATTCATGAAAAATTGCCCCGATGTCAACCTGGACTGTCCTACTCTCATATTAAAATCGTTTCTCGCAAGCCCTCTGTATGCCATTTCATTTTCTGAAACATCAGTTTTTAAAAGTGTTTGAAGCTGAGAAATACTATTGGCATTCTGAATCTCAGTTTGAAAAGCGGGACTAAAATAATTTACATTTTGAGCATATTGATGAATATAATCAATAATCTGTTGGGAATTGGGAGTGTTCCCGATATTTCCGAAAAGGGAGGAAATATTGACACCGTTCTCCAGCGCCCTTTGTTCGATAGCATTATAGGCATTAAAAATCTGCCCGGTAGCAGCATTGGCTCTTCGTGTCTCTTCCCGCTTCATTAAACTTGCCGTAAAATTGATGAATCCATTCTTTCCTATAGCTGTACCATAATTAAGGTCTAATTGATATTTACCTCCATCCCAGCCTCCGCTGTGGTCATTGGATCCTTTGGAATTAAATCCCCCTGCTGTAATTGCCGAAGTAAATGCATTGGTATTCTTCTTCATGATAACATTAATCACCCCCGCAATAGCATCGGAACCATATTGTGCAGAAGCTCCATCTCTCAAGACTTCCAGACGTTCTATAGCAAATGCAGGCAATGCATTCAGATCGGTTCCCACAGAACCTCTTCCGGGAGAACCATTTACATTAACCAGCGAAGAGGTATGTCTTCTTTTACCATTAAGCAAAACCAATACCTGGTCGGGACCCAACCCTCTCAACTGAGCCGGATCAATATGATCCGTACCGTCTGCAACTGTGGTTGAATTTGAGGTAAACGAAGGAGCTGCATAATTCAGAATCTGGTTGAGATCCATCTGCGGAGTGATAACAGACTGTGAGCTGATATTGATAACATCTACAGGTACAGGCGTATCCGTTGCTACTCTTGCTTTGTTTCTGGACCCTAAGGTAATTTTGATTTCTTCTATATTCTTCGTTTTTGTAGAATCGGTTTGTGCATGGGCATAAACGGAAACAAAAAATAATGCAGCGAGAGAAGCTGCCTTCTGGTAATTTTTGATCATACGGTTGTTTTTTTTCCAAAAGTAATGAATTATCTTTTAAAAACAATTTAAACGCAAACAAAAACCAGTTTTATTAAATTATAATTATTTAAAACGAATAAAAATTAAACAAAACAAACATCATATGTCGTTTTAATAAAAATAACACAATGTATAATTAATCCTTCAGCTGATCAATTATACATATAGACCTGAAAAAGAAATATTTCATTTAAAAATATATAATTTTGCTATCAATAAAAAGCAAAATGGTATGAAGAACCTATTATTCGCCGCCGTGTTTTTAAGCACAAACCTGTACTGGAGTCAGTATACAGATTTTAATATCGTAAAAGAAGTTAAGGTAAAAAACAAAGGAGTTGTTGTTTCTGCCCATCCGCTAGCAAGTGAAGCAGGAGCAAAAATCATGAAGCAAGGAGGAAATGCTTATGATGCTGTCATAGCCACTCAATATGCATTAGCCGTGGTTTATCCTCAGGCAGGAAATATAGGCGGTGGCGGATTTTTAGTGGGTGTAAAAAATAATGGTGAAAAATTTACGATCGATTATAGAGAAACAGCTCCAAGGAATGCATCGAGAGATATGTACGTCGACAAAACAGGAAAAGCCAGTACAGACCTTTCGCAGAACGGCAGATTAGCTGTAGGAATCCCTGGTAGTATTGCAGGCTTTTTTGCTACCCTAAAATATTGCAACCTTCCCATGGAAAAAATTATTCAGCCAGCCATAGATCTCGCTGAGAAAGGGTTTGCTATTACAGAAAAAGAAGCTGATATGCTTAACACCCACAAGGTAAATTTCCAAAAACACAATCAATCACCAATTCCTTTTGTAAAAGACACCCCGTGGAAAGCGGGTGATATTTTGGTTCAGAAAGAATTGGCTGAGACTTTAAAACTTATTCAGAAACAAGGAGCAAAAGGATTTTATGAAGGTAAAACCGCAGCCCTTATTGTTTCTGAAATGAAAAGAGGAAACGGAATTATCACTTCTGAAGATTTAAAAAACTATAAGGTTGCCCAGAGAAAAGCTCTTGAATTTGATTACAAAGGAAATAATGTTGTTTCCATGCCCTTACCGTCCAGTGGTGGAGTTCTTTTAGCCCAGATGCTGAGAATGGCAAGTTTTGAAAATTTAGAAAAATATCAGCTGAATTCTACTCCTGCCGTACAGATCATGGTAGAAGCCGAAAGAAGAGCCTATGCTGACCGTGCAGAATATATGGGGGATCCGGATTTTATAGGAGATAAGACCTCTTATCTTATCTCTGATGATTATTTGAAAAAGAGATGGAAAAGCTTTAGTTTTTCTAAGGCCACGCCTAGCTCTGAGGTTGGAAAGATCATAAAGCAACCTAAAGAATCAACACAAACGACCCACATTTCAGTAATTGATAAGGATGGAAATGCTGCATCTGTAACCACTACCCTTAACGGGTATTACGGAAGTAAAGTGGTTGTGTCCGGAGCAGGATTCTTTTTAAATAATGAGATGGATGACTTTTCTATCAAACCGGGAGTTCCGAATATGTTTGGGGCTGTAGGCGGGGAAGCCAATTCTATTCAACCGAATAAGAGGATGCTCTCATCCATGACTCCTACCATACTCTTAAAAAACGGAAAACCTTTTATGGTAGTAGGAACACCGGGCGGAACAACAATTCCGACATCAGTATATCAATCCATCGTAGATGTTGTTGATTTTAAATTGAACGCCAATATTTCCGTAAACGCACCTAAATTCCATCACCAATGGCTTCCAGAAACCGTATCTGTGGAAAACAATTTTCCGGAATCAACAATTTCTGAATTAAAGGCTAAAAATTATGTTATCGAAAAAGTAAAACAGATCGGAAAAACAGAAATGATCGTTATTGATGAGAATGGAAACATACATGCAGTAGCGGACGGACGTGGTGACGACTCTGTCGCAACAGAATAACTTCTGGTTACCTATTTGTAATTTTCAACTAAATATTTAAAGGACGAAAAAAGGAAAAGATCATTTTTTCATGACATCTATCATGATTCCTGATATTTTTTCTTACTTTTCGTCCTTTAAATTAAAAAACACCCCCATTGAAAGCAAAAAAAATCTATCAGCAGCTCTATTTTCAGGTAATCATCGCCATCATTGCAGGTATACTTCTGGGAAGGTTCTATCCCGAACTGGGAGAGAAAATGAAGCCTTTAGGCGATGGCTTTATCAAACTTGTAAAAATGATTATTGCTCCGGTAATTTTTATTACGCTTACATTAGGAATTGCCCATATGACCGACCTGAAAAAGGTAGGGAGAATTGCAGTAAAGGCAATGATCTATTTCTTTACTTTTTCAACATTAGCTTTAATCATCGGACTAATCGTCGGTAACATCCTTCAACCCGGCACAGGCTTGAATATTGATCCGGCCTCGCTTTCTGGAGATATTTCCCAGTATCAGCAAAAAGCCCACGAATCCACACTTACGGGTTTTATGATGAATATTATTCCTGAAACCCTTTTCAGTCCCCTGGTCGGTGAAAATATTCTTCAGGTCTTATTGGTCGCTATTTTAATGGGAGTTGCACTTGTATTGACAAAAGAAAAAAGCCAAAGGATAACCAACTTTCTGCAGGATCTTTCAACACCTGTTTTTAAAATCGTGCATATGCTTATGAAACTTGCTCCCATCGGAGCTTTCGGGGCAATGGCTTTTACCATCGGAAAATATGGTCTTCATTCAGTTCTCAATCTTCTGTTCCTGGTAGGGACATTTTATATCACCTCATTACTATTTGTTGTTTTGGTACTGGGTGCTGTTGCCTGGTATAATGGTTTCAGCATTTTTAAGCTGATGTTTTATCTTAAAGAGGAGCTTCTTTTAGTTCTGGGAACCAGCTCTTCAGAATCCGCATTACCGGGAATTATGGAAAAGCTTGAAAAAGCAGGATGCTCCAAAGCTATCGTAGGATTGGTGGTTCCCACCGGCTATTCTTTCAACCTCGATGGCACTAATATTTACATGACACTGGCTTCATTGTTCATAGCACAAGCCCTGAATATTCATCTGCCACTGGAAAAACAATTAATGCTACTCCTTGTCGCTATGCTAAGTTCTAAAGGTGCAGCGGGCGTAACAGGAGCCGGATTTGTAACTTTAGCAGCTACATTGGCTGTAGTTCCGGAGATTCCGATCGCAGGAATGACACTGATCCTGGGAATCGATAAATTCATGAGCGAGTGCCGGGCATTGACCAACGTTATAGGAAATTCCGTAGCCACTGTAGTGGTTGCAAATTGGGAAAAACAACTGGATAAAGAACAGCTCCATTACTCCCTGAACCATCCACAAGAAGTAGAAAAGAAGTTAGAGGCTTAAATTAGAATCGTCAGACTGGCAGGAAGCACCTTAATATGGATCGGGGATTTTATTTTATTAAATTCACCGTCCAGGTGCCAGTTTTTGGTATTGACACTGAACTCGATTTCTGAAACCGGAAGATAGGTCACATAATCATCATCTTTCAGTTTTTTGGTAAACATCCTGTATGCAAATAATGCAGAATAGGTTAATGGAAATTTCTTAACCAAAACCATATCTACCAATCCGTCACTTTTACTCGCGTGCGGAGCAATATATGCATTATTTCCAAACTGACGGGTATTAGCAATATTCAGCATCAGATATCTGCCGTTATATTGCTGGTAAGCTTCATCAACAAATTTAACCTTAATGGGTTTATAATTAAAAAAGGTTTTAAGGGAAACCTTGATGTAATTTTTGAAACCCCTGTCCGTCTTTTCAAATTCTTTTACCACCTTGCCATCAAATCCTGTTCCTGAAACATTGATGGAAAGTCTTTCATTTACGGTAAAAGTGTCAATTTTTCTGGATTTTTTCGCCTTTAGCTTATCCAGTAGCTCATCTAGATTTTTGCTGAATTGGGTTTCGTTCGAGAATCCGTTTCCTGAACCTGCCGGAAAAATAGCTAAAATTTTAGGTGTATTAATCAACTTCCTTGCTACTGTAGAAATAGTGCCATCCCCTCCTATTGCAACAAAAATTTCTATTTCATTGAAGTGCTCTTCAATAAAATCATCTGTTCCCTGAATGGATTCTGAAATATAGTAAAGGGGATTTTCCACCTTTTTTTTCAACTCATTGAGAAATGGCTGATAATTCCTTTTGGCAGAAAACGGGTTGATGATAAAAGCTACTTTTTCCATTACAGCAAAAATAAAAAATGCTTCCTGATTTGGAAGCATTATTCTTATTTAATTTTCATTCTTTCTTTAAACTCGGGCTTAAGCGTCCCTTTAAGATCCTCCCATGATACGGGGATTGTGATGTCTCCAGCTGCGAAAGCTGCAATTTCGTATGGACTATAATGGAAATACAGGTTCTTATCATCAAAGTAGAAATTGCTACTTGCAGGAATTACTTCTACCAGGAGCATATCAGAATTTTTCACCTCTCCTTTCTCATCGGTCGTTCCACTATTCATCTTATTGATATTCTTCATCAGAATTCCCTCAATTTGTTTTTTAGGCATGGTGGTAATATCAGCCAACTGTACTTTCTTATTGTTTTTCAGGTCAAACACCCGCTCGGAAAACCCGTAATTATCGTGGGCTCCCCCTTCATACGCACTGTAAACATATTCAATGTGCATATAATCATTGGTTGTGGATTTCAGATTCATATAGTTACTGGTATACCATTCCTGAGGAAATGATACTCCAAGATCCTTCGCCTCCTTCTTGATAGAATTGAAATATTCTGCCTTTTCTCTTTCCAGGTAGGACTGAATCCCGTTTTTAGAAAAATCTGTTGCCCCTTTATTGATAAAATAGATGCTGTCCAGGAGCTTTTGGTCTTTCAAAGAAGGAAATACTAAAAGTTTCGAAGTATATTTTACAGTTAAAGAATCATTGACCTTCGTAGAGTCGCTAACTTTTACTGAATCGACTACAAATTTTTCGGACTGATTCACTTCTGTTTTTTCTGTCGATGAATCCTTTTTTTCATTCTTTTTACACGCTGCAAGAGCAAAGAACGAGGAAAGCAAAATAGCTGCAATTGTATTTTTCATATTCTATATTTGTGATGTCAATACAAAAACCATTCACAAAATGAATGGTTTTGTAAATTATAATGAATTTTTTTAGTTCGCCGGTATTTTCTGGCTTTCAAATTGATCATTCCCAAAAGCTAAAACAGGAATGAATATAAATCCTAAGAAGAATAAAAGAATCGTGTATAAAGGCGTTTCTTTGCTAAATCCTTTGGCAAGACTATCATTAACCATCCATGATGCAAACAGGTTAACAAACGGAATAAAAAATAAAATAATCCACCAAGCCGGTTTCTTTACAATATCAAGCAAAACGATGATGTTATAAATAGGAATGAAAGCCGCCCATGCATCTTGGCGCCCTGCTTTCTGAAATATTTTATACATACAATATCCATAGAACAGATATATAATCAGATAAAAGAATAACATTCCGATTCCAATTCCGGCCGCTGCCGCAGAATCCATCCCATCGTAAGGATCTGTTTGTAAAAGAGTTAACATATTATTAATTTTTATTGGTTTGCTCAAATATAACGAAAAAGCTTCTATAAATAGAAGCTTTTAATTTATTTTTTAATTAAACTTATCACCTGATTTTCACTTTTTGAAGCTACTCCCCAAATCTGTTTAAATGCGGGATAATAATCTTTAGGATAATCCGGACTGCTTACTTTGGTCTTTGAGGTGACCTCCAGTTTATTTCCTTTTTGCTCTGCAACATAGCTGTATTCGATCTCCTTATCATCCGTTATTATCTTTTTATTTTTTGGCATTTCTTCAATAACATAACCTTCGGGAATTTCGAAAATGATTTTTTTTGTTCTTGTGTAGGCTGATATAAAATCTATGGGATATTTTCTTTCATCTGTCTGATCAAATTCATTGGAGTTTTTATTAAGAAACAGCATAGGATTAATGATCATTTTTTTCCCTATTCTATCGATCAGGTTTTCTGATGTAAATTTCATCGTACTTTCAAAATCACCATTTTCTAGAACTTTTGAGTTAATATCCGTAAAATCAATAGCAAAGTTTTCCTTGTACTGCTTTTTGTATTTATCCATATTCTCGTCATAACTTTCTTTGGCAAACATCGCATAGCTACCTGTATCTTTGTCGGAATAAGTTCCGGAAATACTTCCATCTTCATTGATCTTAGCCTCAGCCGTAAGGTAAGTAAAACTTGGTTGTGCATTGGTCATAGATAATTCCTGTACTTTTTCCTTTGGAGCCAGGATCCCAAATTGATTCCAATCTCTTGGAGGCAGCATATCCCTTGAAGATTGCTTGGATGTAGCATCATATAAATGATATTGGTCTTTAATTTTAACGGCTGCCAGGACAAAGTTTAAATTCGAGACATTCGGAGATGCAATATTGATCATTCCGTTACTAACAGTAGAGATCAATAACGGATCTGCCTTTAACCCTGCTTCTCTAAGCATCATGATTAAAAAAAGATTGATCTCCGCAGCGTTTCCGGTTTTTGTTTCGAGAAGTTTTTTTATTCCATCTTCTGTCCTTACTCCCGAATATTTATTCCAGGTAAAGGCCTTTTGGACATATTTAAAAATAGCATCCGCCTTATCCATATCTGTAAGCCCTGAAATTCCTGAAGGCATATTTTCTTTCGCCAATTTTGTTCTTTTCAGTTCTCCACCAAAATCTTCATTCTCATATAATCTTTCTTTGATCTTCTCCCAGGATGATGAATACAACTTCAGTTCTTTAAAATTGGTGGAATGCAATTCCGCACTGATCTTCGTTCTGTAATTCCTATCATTTTTTATGAATTTCTCCGTTTTAAAACCTTTAAGGTTTTCATACCCGAAACGATAGGTTCTGTAATTGGAGCCATACAGAAGCTTTTCCTCAACCTGCTTGTATTTAGGACTTAAAGAGCCTGTATAATTTATATTATACGATATATTGGAAGGAGCATCCAAAATATATTCAGTATATAATGATGGTGTATCAGATTCTATCAATATTTCCGGAATGGAATACAAGAACGGAGAAGTGATCTCATACTGGTATTCAATAACAGAACCGTTTTTTACATTAGGAAAAGCAAATTTGGTAACCGATATATACTTATTTTCTTTACTCTTGTACTTTGAACTTTTATCTACTTTAGTCGTGACCACATTTCCGTTTTCAAGGTTATAGGTGTAAGCCTTCATTTTAGATAAGCTTTCCTGGCTGCTGCCATCCTGATAAAGGGGCACTTCAAGATTAAGCCAGTCTTCGGCTTTTTCTTTATCATAAATCTTCACCCTGTAGAAGGCTCTTTTCTGCAAAGTACCATTATTGGAATCTATATTAAAAGACACTGATTTATACAAAATTTCCGCCGGAGCATTTTCGTCCAGCAATGATTTTTGCTTTGATAAATCGGTATCATTAAATTTAGGTGGGTTGAGAAATTCCTGTTTTTGGGCTTTGAGGCAAACAATACTGATTGAACTCAAAACGACGAATATAATTTTTTTCATGCTTAGATTTTAGTTATTAGAATTTTAGAATTGTCCATATTTACAGTTTTCTTTCGGAATTTGATATAATCATTGTATTTTTCTTTAGGATACGTTCCTTTATTTACATGAATAGTCCTGGTAACGGTAAGCTCTTGTCCATTCTTGATAAAGTTAAGCTGATAGGTTCCAAATTCAGACGGAAGTTTTACATCCTCAGGAACTTCATCGATCTTATAATTTTTAGGAATTTCAAATGTAATCTTATATTCATCTTCAAAAGACTGCATGATCTCAAACGGCAATTCCCTTTTATCATCTGCTTTATAATTATTATCAGAAAAGATAGGTACCGCTCGGAATACCATACTGCTTCCGGCATTCTTGGAATAGTTATTAGCCTTAAAATCAAGATTATATTTTATAACTGCATTATCCCTGTCATTAATAAAATCTTTCATTTCAATATTTTCAAAATGTAAAATATTTAAAAGGCTTTTTACTGATTCATTTTTTTCCTTAGGAGATAATGTGGCAAATCTTAAGTTATAATCATATTGACTGCCTGTAAAAGCAAACTCTCCTTTTCCTGCAATACTATTATCTTCATTAAGCTTAATTTTAAGGATTTGCTTTTCTTTATTTTGTTCTGCAGAATATGAAGGAGTATCCATCACTTCAATTCCATCCTTTTTAACCAAAAGAACATTTCGGTCCGTTGTACTGTAGCTCAAATGGTTAAAAGCAATCTGCTGGGATGTATTTTCCAGCCATATGTTTCCCTTTTCAGTAGGCACCATTAAGATAACATGGTTCCCTCCCATTTTTGGAAAATCTTTATCGAAAGACACCGGTGAAGAGCCGGAGTTGATGGTGCAATAGTACGATGGAATTCCCGCTTCATCAAGTAAGGTCTTCATATAATTGGATAACCCTTTACAGTCGCCATATCCTTTTTTCTGTACTTCATCCGGCATCATAGGCTGCCATCCCCCAATTCCCAGCGCAACAAATATATATCGGGTTTTACCCTGCATATACTGATACAGTTTTCTCACCTTTTCTTCTGTGGACCCCTGTAAATTAAGTGCTGCAACATCAGCTTTTATAGAGGGCGTGGAAACAGATACAGGTTGCAAAATGCTATTATAATACCAGGATCCGAAATCTTTCCAGCTCGTAATACTTCCCTGCTTTCCTTCCAGATTGAATTTTGCCAGTGAAAAACTCACTTTAGGTAAGATCTTAAGTGGTGAAGGAAGTAAAGAAACATCTTCTATTGCAGGAACATTTTTATATGAATATACTTTTTCTGCCCCATTACTGCTTTCTGCAACCGTAGTATAATTGTACTTCGAAGGATAAGTTTTTGTACGGAGCTCAATACCTGAATTATTAAGAATCTTAAACTGGCTTTCCTCCAATGCTACATTGGTGCCTGAAAAAGGTACAAAATCCGGTATGAAAATAGTGTTTTCATTAGTGATCTGGTACGAAAACTCGAGTGTATAAGGATATTGGGTCGGAGTATAAGCCAATGATAAATATCTGCTATCCGAATAAAAGACTCCCTGGGAATTGTTAGCAAAGTCTCCGAAATCCGATTTGGAATAAGACTTTATTTTTTTACCGGATTCGTCATACACTGTAACTTTTACGTCAGAAATATGATCTCCTTTGTCATATGGAATATAAGCATGAGCCTGGGAATCCCCGTCTTTATTTAAAACCGTAGTTACGGTATTTATCTGATATTTTACCTCATCTATCTTGTTGATCTGGATCGTGGTAAAATCTTTTCGGATCACCGCATTGGCATCCTTCTTTAAATTCTCCGGGATTGCTGACACCGGATAGCTTTGGGCGTAGTAAAGAGAAGCAATACAAACGGCACCAACTGTTAAGATTTTCATCATTGTTTTAAAAAATTTAACAAAAGTAATGAAATCTTAATAAATGTTAAAATTTAATTTTCGAAGACAAAAAAAGGCTCCAAAACGGAGCCTTTTTCATTATATTTTTTAGAAAAATAAATTATGCATCAATTTTAGCATATTTTGCATTTTTCTCAATAAACTCTCTTCTTGGCGGAACTTCATCTCCCATCAACATAGAGAAAACACTATCTGCTTCTACAGCATTGTCAATAGTTACCTGTTTCAATATTCTATGCTCAGGATTTAAGGTCGTTTCCCAAAGCTGCTCAGGATTCATTTCCCCAAGACCTTTGTAACGTTGTACCTCTACTCCTTTTCCATCCGGAGACATATCCAGAGTAAATTCCTCACGCTCTTTTTCATTATAGGCATATACTTTTTTGTTACCTTTCTTCAATAAATATAAAGGCGGTTGAGCGATATAGATATAACCATTTTCAATCAATTCTTTCATATATCTGAAGAAGAATGTCAGAATCAATGTAGAAATGTGGGAACCGTCAATATCGGCATCGGTCATGATGACAATCTTATGATATCTCAGTTTCGCCATATTCAACGCCTTACTGTCTTCTTCCGTTCCTACAGAAACCCCAAGAGCTGTGTAAATATTTTTAATTTCCTCATTATCATAAACTTTATGAAGCATAGACTTTTCAACGTTCAAAATTTTACCTCTTAATGGAAGGATAGCCTGGAAATGTCTGTCACGTCCTTGTTTTGCAGTACCTCCTGCGGAATCTCCCTCAACAAGGAATATTTCAGATTCTTCAGGACTTTTAGAAGAACAGTCGGACAATTTCCCAGGAAGTCCGGAACCTCCCATCGGAGATTTTCTCTGAACCATTTCACGGGCTTTTTTCGCAGCCTGTCTTGCTTTTGCTGCTAAAACAACCTTCTGAACGATAATTTTAGCTTCGTTAGGATTTTCTTCTAAGAAGTTCGTAAGCATTTCCCCCACAATTTTATCAACTGCTCCGGAAACTTCGGAATTACCCAATTTTGTTTTAGTTTGCCCTTCAAACTGCGGTTCCATTACTTTTACGGAAACCACGGCTGTAAGACCTTCACGGAAGTCATCTCCCGTAATTTCTACCTTTTCTTTCTGAGGGATCCCCAGATCATCGGCATATTTCTTTAAGGTCCTCGTTAATGCACGTCTGAAACCCGCAAGGTGTGTTCCCCCTTCATGGGTATTGATATTATTAACGTAAGAGTGAAGATTCTCATTAAATGAAGTATTGTAACGCATTGCCACTTCAACCGGAATATCATCTCTTTCGCCCTCCATGAAGATTACATTCTCCATAATGGCCTCACGGCTTCCGTCAATGTAGGCAACAAATTCCTTTAAACCGCCTTCGGAATGAAAGACTTCTGATTTGAAAGAACCATCTTCCAGAGTCTCTCTTTCATCGGTAAGGGTAATGGTAATACCTTTATTAAGATAAGAAAGCTCTCGTAAACGGCTTGCTAACGTATCATAGTTATATACTAATTCAGTGAAAATGGTATCATCAGGCTGGAAGAACTGCTTAGTTCCTCTTTTGTCACTATTCCCTATTTCTTCAACTCCCGTTTGTGCTTTTCCTTTGGAATATACCTGCTGGTAAACGTTTCCGTCTCTGTATACGGTTGTAATCATTTCATTGGAAAGTGCATTCACACAAGATACCCCAACACCATGAAGACCTCCGGAAACCTTATAGGAATCTTTATCGAACTTACCTCCTGCTCCGATCTTCGTCATTACAACTTCAAGAGCAGATTTTTGTTCTTTTTCGTGGAAGTCAACCGGAATACCTCTACCGTTATCCATTACTTCGATTCCGTTTCCTTCTTTAATGCTAACGAAAATGGTATCGCAGTATCCTGCTAACGCTTCGTCAATAGAGTTATCTACTACTTCATAAACCAAATGATGGAGACCTCTTACTCCTACATCACCAATGTACATTGAAGGACGCATACGAACGTGCTCCATTCCTTCCAATGCCTGAATACTACTAGCTGTATATTGTTTCTGACTCATATCAAATTATTAAACTTTGCCAATTGCAAAGACCTACAAATATCGTGATTTTTTTCGAGATATGAAAGTTAAAATATGTCAAAAAAGATGGAGTTTTCAACACGAATCAAAGGCATTTTTATCTTAAAAAAATACAAAGTTATATTGCATTTCAATAATATCAACTGTTTTAAATCATGTATTCTTCTATAATTAATGCTTAAATTTATTTACTCAAAATTGATATTATGGACGATTTCATTGCAGCCCGTGCCCAGATGGCCATGTCCCTCGGCTTCCACATTATATTTTCGTGTGTAGGTATGGTTATGCCATTTTTAATGGCCTTTGCCCACTGGAAATACCTTAAAACAAAAAACGAAGTATATAAGGGACTTACAAAAGCATGGAGCAAAGGAGTCGCCATTCTTTTTGCAACAGGAGCTGTTTCCGGAACTATGCTTTCTTTTGAATTGGGACTTCTTTGGCCACAGTTCATGAAACACGCCGGCCCCATCTTCGGAATGCCTTTTTCTCTTGAAGGAACAGCATTTTTTATCGAAGCAATTGCTATCGGTTTTTTTCTTTACGGATGGGATAAGTTCAACAAATGGTTTCACTGGTTCTGTGGATTTTTAGTCGGACTCAGTGGATTGGCTTCCGGCATCCTTGTCGTTGCAGCCAATGCGTGGATGAACTCTCCCGCAGGCTTTGATTATATCAACGGACAATATGTAAATATAGATCCTATCAAAGCGATGTTTAATGAAGCCTGGTTTCCACAGGCATTGCATATGACGGTAGCTGCATTTTGTGCAACCGGTTTTGCCGTTGCAGGAGTTCATGCTTTTTTAATTATGCGAAAAAGAAATGTGGAATTTCACACCAAAGCATTTAGAATTGCTGCAGGTTTTGCCCTCATAGGAGCTTTCGGAGCTCCCTTAAGTGGTGATATCGCTGCTAAATCAGTTGCAGAAAGACAGCCTATAAAATTGGCTGCAATGGAAGCTCATTTTAAAACAGAAAAGGGAGCTTCTTTTGTGATCGGAGGAATTCCGGATGAAAAGAAAGGCGAAATCAAATATGCATTAAAAATCCCTAAATTATTAAGTTTTCTCGTCAGTAATGATTTTAATGCTGAAGTAAAGGGATTGAATGATTTCAGCAGAGATGAATGGCCTCCTGTTGCCGTTGTCCACTACTCTTTCCAGATCATGATCTTCTTTGGTGTCATAATGATCTGCATAGGTTCTCTATATGTCTATTCGCTATTCTTTAAAAAAGAATGGCTGAGCAAGAACTGGCTGCTGAAAACATTTCTGATCGCCACTCCTTTTGGATATATAGCATTGGAAGCAGGCTGGACTGTAACAGAAGTAGGCCGCCAGCCCTGGATAATTTATGGTATTATGCGGACTGTAGATGCTGTAACGCCTATGCCGGGCATCCAGTATTCCTTCTATTTCTTCACCGCAATTTTTGTTTCCCTGTCATTGATTTTAATATTTCTTCTCAAAAGACAAATCCAAATGGTTCCGAAATTATATGACCCTACAGATATTCAGTTTAACGCTAAAAATACAAAATCATGATCTACGTTGTTATAGGCTTTCTTTGGCTGTCAATTTGCCTGTATGTAATCTTGGGAGGAGCTGATTTTGGCGCAGGGATCGTGGAGTTATTCACCAATAAAAAATCCCGTCATAAAACAGAGGAGATTATGTATGAATCAATCGCTCCGGTTTGGGAAGCGAATCATATGTGGGTGATTATTGCTATTGTGATCCTGTTTGTAGGATTTCCTGAAATTTACACAACGATGTCCACTTACCTGCATATTCCGTTAGTTCTTATGCTTGTAGGAATTATTGCAAGAGGTACCGCTTTTACATTCAGGCATTATGATGCGGTGAAAGATGACTGGCAGTTTTTATATACTCACATTTTTTATTATGCAAGCCTTCTCACTCCTTTTTTCTTAGGGCTGATTGCGGCAGCTACAGTTTCCCAATCCATTAATCCGGACGCCACCACATTTCTGGATCTCTATATTTTCAGCTGGCTGAATTGGTTCGGAGTGACCGTTGGTTTATTTACAGTGGCCCTCTGTGCCTATCTTGCTTCAATATTTTCTCTTAGGGAAACCAAGGATCGTGTGCAACTTAATCTGATGATCAGAAAATCCAAACAAACGATGATCTTTGTAGTGATCACCGGAGCTCTGGTTTTTCTTTCAGCGTATCTTTCGGGCATTCCTCTAGTTACCTGGGTTTTCTCCAAACCTTTGGGAATTATGGCAATTGCCTTTGCAACGATAGCACTGTTATTGATTTTCCGGGCTATGAAACAACGGAAGCTCCTTCCCGTTCGTGCCTTAGCAGGATTCCAGGTTATTATGATCCTGGTGGCCGCAACGTATCAGCATAACCCTGATATCATATTATTAGGGAATGGGCAGCATCTTTCATTATTAGAACATGTAGCAGCTCCGAAAACGATTTCTGCTTTAGCGTGGGCATTAATGTTAGGATCTTTATTTATTCTGCCGTTTTTATTTTACCTGATGGCTTCATTCAGTAAACTAAGGAAGTAAGGATTATTTTTTAAGTAAAACAATTTCAACCCTCCTATTCATAATCCGGTCCGCTTCCGTTTGTTCGGGATAAGCAACCGGATTAAGATGTCCTTGTCCGCTTGCTTTTATACGGCTGGAATCTATACCTTGCATCTGGAGGAATTCCTTTATAGAATTAGCCCTTGTATGTGAAAGATTAAAAGTACCCAAATCAAGATCTTCACCATCAAAATTATTATAATCACAGCAAATATGCCCCTGTAATTCTACCTGCATAGCCGGATTATCTCTTAGTATTTTAAGCAGCTTAAGAATTGTTTCATTCCCAACCGGGAGCCAGACATGACGGCCGCCAATAAAATTAACATTAGGAAGAGAATATGTATTTTGAACTTTCAGCTCAGCAACACTCAGATCTACAAAACTTGGAGGAACTTTTCGTAGAATTTTTTCTCCCTTAGCCCATTCTCTGTCTATAAAAATATCTACTCTTCTGTTTTTCTTCCGTAATTCTTCTGAACTATTATCATTGATCTGTTTTCCCTCACCGAGACCTACAACATTTTCAATTGTAATATGAGTTTTAATTTTCTCCTGCAGGTATTTTTTAACTGCATTTGCACGGTTTTCAGACAATATTTTATTGTAATGTATGCTTCCCGTAGAATCACAATTTCCAAAAATCCTGAATCTTAAATTGCCTTTTAACTGAGCCAAACTATCTAATTTCTTTTGGGATTGCTTATCAAGTTTATAGTCATCATGCACAAAGTAAACAGATTCAATCATTTGCGACTTAATGACAAGACATTGTAACAGAAAAAATAAAACAAAAATTTTCATCGAAATTGAGTTTTATATGGAACGGAAAATAACAATTTATAGTTTGTAGCAAAAAAAATCCTGAAGTATCTTCAGGATTTTTGTGCGTAAGCGGGATCCGATCCCTAACCTTAACTATTCATTGACTTTAACTTAGAATAAAAAATATGACTCACGCAATTAAGGTTTTTATCGCACCGTTTTTTATTATTTCCATAAGCTTTGTTTTTGTTGTTTGATACTCATTTTTAATTGTAGGAAAGAAATCTTTTATAAAATCATATAAAACGCCAAGCACAAATTTTATAAGTAAGTCAAAGCCTTCTAAGCTTAAGCCAGTTAAACTTAAAAATGAATGAATTTCTTATTTATACTAGTTTCATTAAAACCTGCTCATCAACTTTTTCTACTTTGACTAAATTATTCTTAGTTAGAGTCTTAGATGCTTTATCCCATTTTTTACCGGATAACTGACTTCTTTCTTTAACTTCTGCTAAAGAGAATGCTTCTTCCTGAGAGTTTAAAATTTCAAGAATTACTTTCTCATCTTCTCCCAATTCAATCTGAGGAACTGTTTTTTCAGGTCTCATCTGAGGGAAGAATAATACTTCCTGGATGGATGCATTATCCGTTAAGAACATGATCAATCTGTCCATACCAATTCCTAATCCGGAAGTTGGAGGCATTCCGTATTCCAAAGCTCTAAGGAAATCCTGGTCGATAAACATCGCTTCATCATCACCTCTTTCAGAAAGAGCCATCTGCGCTTCGAAACGTTCTCTCTGATCAATAGGGTCATTTAACTCAGAATAAGCATTAGCTATTTCCTTTCCGCAAACCATCAACTCAAAACGCTCTGTTAAGCCTTCTTTGCTTCTGTGTTTTTTAGTTAAAGGAGACATTTCGATCGGATAATCGGTAATGAAAGTTGGCTGAATGAAATTTCCTTCACATTTTTCTCCGAAGATCTCATCAATTAATTTCCCTTTACCCATTGTTTCATTAACCTCAATCCCAATAGATTTAGCAAAATCAAACAATTCCTTTTCAGTTTTTCCTGTGATATCGAATCCTGTATATTTCTGGATCGCTTCAGTCATTGAAACTCTAGGATAAGGTGCTTTCCAATTTATCTTATGCTCTCCGAAAGTAGATTCGGCATTTCCATTAACCTGAGTAGCACAGAATTCCAATAGCTTTTCTGTGAAATCCATCATCCAGTTGTAATCCTTGTAAGCCACATAAATTTCCATCGCTGTAAATTCCGGATTATGTGTTCTGTCCATTCCCTCATTTCTGAAGTTTTTGGAAAACTCATATACCCCATCAAATCCTCCAACGATCAATCTTTTAAGATAAAGCTCGTTTGCAATTCTTAAATATAATGGAATATCCAAGGCGTTATGGTGTGTAATGAACGGTTTTGCCGCAGCTCCTCCCGGAATGGATTGAAGAATCGGAGTTTCAACTTCAAAATATCCTGCATCATTAAAGAAGGTTCTCATGGCATTGAACAATTTTGTTCTCTTCACAAAAATTTCTTTAATATGCGGGTTGACGGTTAAATCAACATAACGTTGTCTGTATCTTAGTTCAGGATCATTAAATCCATCATGTATTACTCCATTCTCATCCGTTTTGGATTGTGGTAGCGGACGTAAAGATTTCGTAAGGAGAGTAAAATTCTTTACCAGTACAGTTTTCTCCCCTACTTGTGTGGTAAAAAGCTCCCCTTCTATACCGATAATATCCCCGATATCTAAAAGGTGTTTGTACACTTCATTATACAAAGTTTTATCTTCTCCTGTACAGATCTCATCTCTGTTGAAATATACCTGAATTTTACCTGTAGAATCCTGCAATTCAGCAAAAGAAGCCTTCCCTTGAATTCTTCGGGACATCAATCTACCAGCAATCTTCACCTGTTTACTCTCAGAAAAATCCTGTTTTATAGATTCTGTTGTATCTGTAATTTTGTATTCATCTGCCGGGAACGCGTTGATCCCCATTTCAACAAGCTTATTAAGCTTTTCTCTTCTAATGATTTCTTGTTCTGATAATTGCATTTCTTATTTTTCTAAAAGCCTACAAATTTAGGTATTTTTGAGTTGACTGTCAATGACTTTTCCCAGAAATATATTTATTTCTGTAAAAATGCGGTTAAAGAGAGGTTTGCTTACGGGAACCAGCCTTTTCTGTCTTGTTGAGGGATAAATGTCCAGGCCAGAATTCTGCTTATTTTTTGGCCCTGAGCCATATCGATGGTTTTGAACTCTACTGTCTTACTCTTTTTCAGGAGTGTGGTAAGTGGATACAGATTATCTTTTTTGGAAACCAGACAGGTAAACCACAGGACCTGCGAAGCGAATAAACTGCTTTCATGTATCATCCTGGTAATAAAAGCAAGCTCCCCACCTTCGCACCATAATTCCGATTGTTGTCCTCCAAAATTGAGTAAAGGCTTCTTAACTCTGGATTGACGGAGATTTTTAGTCTTTCTGAGATTTCCTTTTATGGCAGATTCTTCAGAGTCATGAAAAGGAGGATTACACATTGAAAACATAAATCTGTCTCCTTCTAGAAGCATATTCCTGAATATACAGTCAGAAGCCGGCTGATGCTTCAAATGAATAAAAGATGACAGATCCGGGTTATTGTCGAGAATACGTTGTGCATTTTGCAACGAGTCTTTATTAATATCTGTTCCCGTCATTGTCCATCCGTAAGACCTGTGAGCAATTAAAGGATACACGAGATTAGCTCCTACACCTATATCGATACCATCTATTGAAGAGCTTTCAGGGATTTCACCGGATCCGGATTCAAGAGCCAGTAAATCAGCAATGTAATGAATATAATCTGCTCTTCCGGGAATCGGAGGGCATAAATTATTTTCAGGAATATCCCAGTTCCGGATATGGTAAAAATGTTGTAAAAGGGCTTTGTTGAGTAGTTTTACCGCCTTTGGAAGGCTGAAGTTGATCGTTAATGTTTGGTGTGCATTAACAAAAACATAGTGCTTCAGTTCTGGCACACAAGAAATGAGCTGATCAAAATCATAGGGATCACGATGAAGATTTCTTGTGTGCAGACTGGATTTTTCAGCAGACATATTTTACTTCTTCTGACTTAAAATATATTCTACCATTTTTTTTGCATCGTCTTTAGATACCTGAGGATGGGGCTGCATAGGAACACTTCCCCAAACTCCGCTTCCGCCTTCTATAATCTTGGAGGCCAGCATTTCAATATCTTTTTCAGAATATTTGTCAGCTATTTCCTGATAAGAAGGTCCTATCATTCTCTCATTAACCGTGTGACATCCTGTACAATTCAACGTTTCTATGATCTGGCTCCCGGAAAGATTGGTTTTTGCCGGTTCAGAAGCAGCAGTTGTTTCTGATGAAGGAGTATCAACAGGTGTATTTTCTTTTTTGGAACAGGAAAGAATAAAAAATCCTATGCATCCTGTCAAAAACAGTTTTTTCATTATTTAGTCAATGTATCTGCTTTTGCGTCCTTTGCAGGTACGGATACTGCTGCATTTACATCTGCTTCTGGTTTGTTGCGGGCTGTTGCGGTAGTGTCTACAACTGTAGTTGCTTCAGGCTCTTCAAGCATTGTGTTGCTATCTTGTAGTGAATGATCTGGTTTCTTTTTGCAGTTTACAACTAATAAACCTCCGATAAATGCAAGTGCTAATACTTTTTTCATTATTTTTTCTATAAAATTTAAGCAAAAGTATAAAAAATAAATTTTTAAAGTGATGATAAATATCCGTTTCAACAATAATTTATCTGGAATAAGATTACTAATGTTCTTTTATCTAAATAAAAATTTTAATTTTAAAGTATGATATTCATTTCTAAAATTCTGTTTTTCACCAGTCATCATGGTTTTTACACCGTGGTCCTCCTGATTGTTTTCTTCAGCTTAGTATCATTCCTTACTAAAAAATGGTGGTTATTACTGCCGATTATCCCTTTAGGAATAGCCAATGCCTTTGCGGGACAGTTTTTGAATGCCTGGTTTTTAAACAAATACGGAACTGAAAGTACTGCAATCATTACCTCCGATGTGGAGACAAGTTCTACATTAAACGATATGTATATCCATGATTATGAAGCAATTGTAAAAAAGCAGGACGGTAAATATATTACAACTTTTTTCTCTACCACTTCGGCTTCTATATACCCTATTGAAAATGCAATCCGTATTCCACAGGTAAACAGTCCATTTCCCGTAAAATATATTCCGGGATATGAGAAAAATATCGTGATTTTATATGATCAGTCCGAAGAAGGCAGACGTCTTCGCCAATATGAAATGCAGGCTCCTATCAATACAGCAAAAATAAAATATGAGGCAGATCCCACCAATAAAGAATTCATCAAAGAATACCTAACTGCATTAGAAAATTATGTAGAAGTTTATAAAGATGATAACTACAATATTCAAATTGAAAAGCTGAAGAAAGAATTGGAAGAGAGCCGATAGTTAATTTTATCTTAAGTTTTTTTAATTTTATTCTTTTTTGGTTTTGATATTAAAAAAAATTTTTACATTTGTGCCATGTTTAATACGAGCAATAATTTTTGGTGGTGGCTTTCAAACTCTTCGTCGGGTCTGAAAGGATTATCGTATTGCTAATTGTTAAGCTGCTTTGCAATAAAATAAGATAAACAAAATATCAAGACTTTGACGGATTCCGTTGAAGTCTTTTTTTTATTATTTAATCTCAAACAAAAATAAAAACATCAAATGTTTAATAAGAATATAAAGGTAAAAACCGTATCAAAGAAAACACTGGGAGATCTTCAGACTCCCATGAATATTTATCTGCAGATCCGTGACAAGTTCAGGGACACCATTCTTTTGGAAAGCTCGGATTCTAAAAACATAGATAATAATTTTTCATTTATCGCCATAAATGCCATAGCAGGAATTGAGGTTAAGAACCTTAATGAATTCGAGGTTAAGTTCCCCAATTCAGAACCTGTAAAGCAGTTTATCATTGATCATAAGATCGCAGATATCCTGCATGACTTTTCTTCTGTTTTTGATTGTGAAAAAACAACGGATCCCATTGAAGAAACAGCACAAAACCTTTTCGGATATACCAGCTTTGAGGCGGTTCAGTTTTTCGAGAACATCAATTTTAAAGCACAAAGCCCGGAGGTTGAAATTCCCCTTGTGAGATACAGATTATACCAGTACGTTATTGCAATCAATCATTACAATGATGAAATGCATTTTATCGAAAATCAAATCGAAGGGATCAAATCAGAACTTTATACTTTAGAAAATTTAATAAAAAATAAAAGCTCAGTAGTCTACCCTTTTGAGAAAACGGGTGAAGAAACCTCAAATATTACCGATGAAGAATATCTGGAACTGGTTAAAACGGCTCAAAAACACTGCATGCGGGGAGATGTTTTTCAATTGGTATTGAGCAGAAGATTCGAACAAAAGTTTCTGGGTGACGAATTCAACGTATACCGTGCTTTAAGAAATATCAATCCTTCTCCTTATCTGTTCTTTTTCGATTACGGAGATTACAAATTATTCGGATCGAGCCCCGAGAGCCAACTGATTATTAAAGATCATAAGGCCATCATCCATCCTATTGCGGGAACTTTTAAAAGAACCGGAAACTTTGATGTAGATCTTCAATCTATAGAAGAATTAAAAAATGACCCCAAGGAAAATGCTGAACATACTATGCTGGTAGACCTGGCAAGAAATGATCTGGGAAAAATGGGAAGAAATGTAACGGTAACAAAGTTAAAGGAAATCCAACTTTTTTCTCACGTTATTCATATGGTAAGTGAAGTAACATCGGAATTACCGGAAAATACCAATCCTTTTGAAGTGGTTGCTTCCACCTTTCCTCAGGGGACTTTAAGTGGTGCTCCTAAGCATAAAGCCCTTCAATTAATCAATCAATATGAGAAGGATTCACGGGGTTACTATGGAGGCTGTATCGGAATGGTAGGTCTGAACGGAAGCTGCAACCAGGCTATTATGATCAGAACCTTTTTAAGTAAAAACAATACTCTTTTTTATCAGGCCGGTGCAGGACTGGTAGCCAAATCCAATCCTGAAAGTGAACTTCAGGAAGTCAACAATAAGCTTAACGCACTCAAGAAAGCTGTAGAAAAGGCAGATAAACTCAAATACTAATTTAAATAAGATGAACGAAAATATAAAAACCCAATCAACAGCTAAAGTTTTAGTATTTGATAATTACGATAGCTTTACCTATAATCTGGTTCAGATTATTGAAAGAATTCTAAACCAGAAAGTGGATATCTATCGGAATGATGAAATCAGCCTGGAAGAAGTGGAAAAGTATGATAAGATCATTTTGTCTCCAGGTCCCGGAATACCTGAGGAGTCCGGTATATTACTTGATCTGATCAGGAAATATGCTCCCACTAAAAGCATTCTCGGAGTTTGTCTGGGGCAACAAGCCATTGCTGAGGCTTTCGGAGGAAGACTGATTAATCTTTCAGAAATTTTTCATGGTGTGGCAACCACCACAGAGCTGGTGAAAGAAAAAACCAAACTTTTCCAAAACCTGTCATCAGGAATGGAAGTAGGAAGATACCACAGCTGGGCTGTGGATCCCGATCAGTTCCCCGAAGAACTGGAGATCACTGCCGTAGATAAAGATGGAATGATCATGGCCCTGCAACATAAAACCTATGATGTACATGGTGTCCAGTTTCATCCTGAAAGTATTTTAACTCCGGACGGAGAAGTTATCATTAAAAATTTCTTATTACATTGAAAACACAAGATATTCCCTCAACAATAAAAACACCTCAAATGAAAGAGATCCTGCAATATTTATTCAATCATCATACCTTATCTAAATCTGAGGCCAAAGCGATCATGATTGAAATTGCCCAGAATAAATTCAATTCAACGGAAGTTACTGCTTTTATGAGCGTTTTCCTTATGCGCAATATTACATTGAGAGAGCTGGAAGGCTTCAGGGAAGCATTATTGCAAATGGCAGTTCCTGTAAGCCTTGATGCCACTGATGCTTTAGATATCGTAGGAACGGGAGGTGATGGCAAAAACACGATCAATATTTCAACGCTGGCCGGTTTTGTTATTGCCGGAGCAGGACAAAGCGTAACAAAACATGGAAATTATGGGGCCTCAGCTGTTACCGGTTCTTCAAATGTTTTGGAAGAGCTGGGTTATCAGATGAATAATGATTCTGATAAGCTGAACAGAGATCTGGAGAAAGCGAATATCTGCTTTTTACATGCTCCCTACTTCCATCCTGCCCTTCAGTCTGTCGGAGCATTGAGGAAATCACTGGGGCTAAGAACCTTTTTCAACTTATTAGGTCCATTGGTAAATCCGGCAAAACCAAAATTTTCTGTGATCGGAGTATACAACCTGGAAATCGCAAGGATTTATCAATATCTTTTACAAAAAGAACCTCAGGAGTTCGTCCTGGTTCATGGCCTGGATGGATATGATGAGATCAGCCTTACCCATGACAGTAAAATTATAACCAAAAAAGGTGAAAATATTTATTCTTCCGAAGATCTGGGATTCGATCCGGTAAGTCCTGAAAGTATCCAGGCAGGTAAAACCATTCAGGAAGCAGCAAGAATTTTCAGGAATATTTTGGAAGGAAAGGGAACAGATTCTCAAAATGCCGTTGTTTTAGCGAATGCTGCGGTAGCACTTTATCATACGGAAAAATTCGGTTCCTATGATGATTGCCTCCTTTTGGCACAGGAAAGTTTACATGGCGGAAAAGCATTGAGAAGCCTGGAACTGTTATTAGAATAATGCATTTTGAGGTTTTGAATAGAATTAATTAGTTTCAGGAAATATAAAAACACACAATAAATGACCATATTAGATAAAATTATATCGAGAAAAAAAGAAGAAGTTAATTTTTCAAAAGCAAATATTTCTGTAGAAGAATTAAAGGATTCTGCTTTTTTTGAAAGAAAAACCGCTTCTTTAAAATCTTCTCTTAAAGAGAAAAGCGGAATAATCGCTGAATTTAAAAGACAATCTCCTTCAAAGGGAGTAATTAATGATAAGGTTTCTCCTTTTGAAGTAGTGTCTGCTTATGAGAATTTTGGAGCAAGCGGAATTTCAATACTTACCGACACCGATTTTTTTGGCGGTAGTTTTAAAGATATTATGGATCTCAGAAGTCAGATTAAAACACCCGTTCTCAGAAAAGATTTCATGATCGACGAATATCAGTTCTATGAGGCTAAAAATATGGGTGCGGATGTTATTTTACTGATTGCCGCCTGTCTTTCACCATCACAGGTTCTGGAGTTCACCCATTTATCACACGAACTGGGATTAGAAGTTTTACTGGAAATGCATACAGAAGAAGAATTGCAACACTTCCATCCTGATATTGATCTGGTAGGAATTAATAACAGAAACCTAAAAGATTTTAAAGTAGATCTTCAACATTCTGTCCGATTAAAAAATCAACTGCCCGAACAAACTTTATCTGTTGCTGAAAGTGGAATTTACAGTATTGAGGATTTCAGTTACCTGAAAGAAAAGGGTTTCGACGGATTCTTAATGGGTGAATATTTTATGAAGAATGAAGATCCTGCCAAAGCCTTTAAAGAATTCATCAACCATATAAACCTATCGTGATGAACCAGCAGCTACAAATAAAAGTATGTGGTCTTACACTGCCTGATCAAATTCTGGAATTAATTTCCATGAATATTGATTTTATAGGATTTATATTCTACAAAAAATCGCCGCGGTATGCACTTAATCGTTTAAGTTTAGATAATATTTCGAAAATCATTCACAAAGGAAAGGTAGGAGTTTTCGTGAACGAGGATATAGAAAATGTAGCGGATATTACTAAAAAGGCTGAGCTTAATTTTATTCAGCTGCACGGTGATGAAAGTGATGAATATATTAAGGTATTAAAGCAAAAAACAGATCCGGAAGTAAAAATAATCAAAGCCTTAAGGATTGGTGAAACAATGGGACATCTTTCTTCTGAAATTGACCGGATACAATCCGTTATTGATTATTTGTTATTTGATACGGATAGTCAATCATTTGGAGGAACTGGAAAACAGTTTGACTGGTCGCTGTTAAATGATATCAAAATAAATGTTCCATACCTGCTGAGCGGGGGCATTTCAGAACAGAATATAAAAGATATCAAAGTATTGGATCAGAAACCTTTTGCCTTGGATATCAATTCAAAATTTGAAACCGGACCAGGAATTAAAGATGTAGAGAAAATTAAAGTATTTAAGTCAAACCCATTAATCTCATCCTTATGAATATACAATCATTGAAAAAACAGTTCTATAAAACTTTATTCCCACTGAGGTTTGAGAATGAAAGGGTAAAAAAACTGCATGATTTCATATGTGAAAATGACAGCACCACAGACTTCTGGGAAATGGGTGGTTTATTATCCATATTTATAAGTATCATTAAGGATTTTAATGAAGATGATATTGAGTATTTTTTTGAAACCATTCATTTATGGGATGGATATCATTTGGTAATAATTGCGGATAAACTGATGGAAAATACGGTCAAAGCTAATGTTAATTATGACCTGGGAAAAATCTATTTTAAGATATTCTTATCTTATGAAAAACTGGATTCTTATTATTTGCTGGATAACCTGGAACTGATCTTTAAAATGTATCGTTCAAAGCTAGATATCGAAACCCTGATCAGCATTTCAAGTAAAATAAAATACCTGTACCAGAATAAACAAATAACAAGACAGCAATTCGATCATAATCTGTCCTATCTAAATACCCTGAACCATGACGTACCACATTAAAAATCCGGAACAACTTACCGTACAGGAAATAGGAGTAATAATAAAGCTTTGGGAAAACAAGGAATGGACAGGTATGAAAGCTGATGATTTCAGACAGCTATTTAAAAATTCTGAATTTCATTTATTACTGGACACTGATGGAAATATCAAATCTGTATTGCGTCTGAATTTCGATTTTACATTAAAGATATCGGGAAATCTACATTCTTATACAGAAATGGTGGGCTTTGTTTCTGCACAAAAAGGACATGGCTATGGCAGCCAATTGCTGAAGCTTTCAG
The DNA here is from genome assembly GCF_048296755.1 of Chryseobacterium sp. PTM-20240506. Classification (NCBI taxonomy): domain Bacteria; kingdom Pseudomonadati; phylum Bacteroidota; class Flavobacteriia; order Flavobacteriales; family Weeksellaceae; genus Chryseobacterium; species Chryseobacterium sp. PTM-20240506. Next base: position 4,841,643 of record NZ_CP182581.1, on the reverse strand, counting down.
CAGAAAATGTTACTGAGAGGGACCTGCAGGTTATTGGATTCTGTATTTCCGATTTGCGCCCCTTTTATGAAAAGTGCAAAATTGATATATTATACGATAAAGCAAAAAAAATTCTGGAGCAGGAAGATGATCACTGGATCAGTTCTGAAGATGATGATATCCTGATCATCCATTTGTCTGAAGAAAATAGAAATCTTTTCAAGCAGCTTGATTCAGAAAAAACTGCTTATTTAATACAATAACAACAATGAAAATGAATTATAAAAACCCTGATCAAAATGGATATTATGGAGAATTCGGAGGAGCTTTTATCCCTGAAATGCTTTATCCAAATGTAGAAGAGCTTCAAAAAAACTATCTTGAAATTATAGAATCTGAGGAGTTTCAGGCAGAATATCAGGATTTACTGAAAAATTATGTGGGGCGTGCTACTCCTCTTTATTTTGCCAAAAATCTGAGCAACCAGTACAAAACGAACATTTATCTGAAAAGAGAAGATCTTAACCATACCGGTGCCCACAAGATCAATAACGCACTAGGCCAGGTTTTACTGGCAAAACGATTGGGAAAAACCAGAATTATTGCAGAAACCGGAGCCGGACAACACGGCGTTGCTACTGCTACCGCCTGCGCATTGCTTGGTTTGAAATGTATTGTTTATATGGGTGAAATTGACATTCAGAGGCAGGCTCCAAATGTAGCAAGAATGAAAATGCTGGGTGCAGAAGTAGTTCCGGCAATTTCGGGATCAAAAACATTAAAAGACGCTGTAAATGAGGCTTTAAGAGATTGGATCAATAATCCCGTGACAACTCATTATGTTATAGGCAGCGTTGTGGGACCTCATCCCTTTCCCGATTTGGTTGCAAGATTTCAAAGCGTCATATCAAAAGAGATCAGGGAACAGCTTCATGAACAAACAGGAAGAGAGAATCCTGACTATGTGATTGCTTGCGTAGGAGGTGGCAGTAACGCAGCAGGAACTTTTTACCATTTTGTGGAAGAAGAAAATGTAAAAATTATTGCGGCAGAAGCAGGAGGCTTCGGTGTGGAATCCGGAAAATCTGCGGCCACCACTTTTCTTGGAACTTTAGGCGTTTTACACGGAAGCAAAAGTCTTGTCATGCAGACCCGCGACGGTCAGGTAATCGAACCCCATTCAATTTCTGCCGGTTTGGATTATCCCGGGATCGGGCCTTTCCATGCTCATTTATTTAAGGAAAAGCGTGCGGAATTTTTCAGCATCAATGATGATGAAGCCCTGAAATCAGCTTTTGAGCTCACAAAACTGGAAGGAATTATTCCTGCCCTTGAAAGCTCACATGCTCTGGCCGTCCTGGATAAAAAGAAATTCGACGAAAATGACATCGTGGTGATCTGCCTGAGCGGACGTGGTGATAAGGATATGGAAACTTATTTAGCTAATCTTTAAATTTTTAATCTGTAAAATGTAAAAAGTATTCATGTAAAATGATTCTGACAGTTGTTAAAGAAAATTATGCGTCTTTTTATCATAAATACATTTTACATGAATACATAAATACAATAAACCCAATGAAAAAACTCAATATATACTTCACAGCAGGGATTCCTAAATTGGAAGATACTGCAGATATTATAAAACTCATACAGGATGCCGGTGCGGACATGATGGAAATCGGAATGCCTTATTCGGATCCGGTTGCCGACGGTCCCGTTATACAGAAAGCACATGAACTTGCATTGAAAAATGGAATGACCATTGAGAAATTACTATCACAACTGAAATCCATTAAAACTGAAATTAAAATTCCTATTATTTTAATGGGATATATCAATCCGGTTTTAAGTTTTGGTTTTGAAAATTTCTGCAAAGAATGCTCGGAAAGTGGCGTTACCGGACTCATTATCCCTGATCTCCCTCCTATTGAATTTGAAAAGAATTATCAGCAAATCCTGAAGAAATATCATCTCAACTTCACATTTCTGATCACACCTGAAACCTCAGATGAAAGAATCTTATATCTTGATTCTTTAAGCTCAGGGTTCCTGTATGCGGTAAGTTCTTCATCCACAACAGGAAATGAAAATGCCGTATTAAAAAATGAAGATTATCTTTCCAGGATATCTCTTCTTCAGTTAAAAAATCCAGTAATGATCGGTTTTGGTATAAAATCGAAAAAAGATTTTGAAAGTGTAACGGAAAAGGCAGACGGCGGAATCATAGGAACAGCATTCGTTAATGTTCTATTACAGGATAAAGATTGGAAGAATAATGCCATAGATTTTATAAATTCAATAAAGAATTAAAAATCACTAAATTTGTATGTCTAAAAAATGGTACAAGTCTTTCCACAGGACCATAAAAAAAGACAGACGCTCATTATGAATACACATCAAAATAAAGTAGTAGAATTCGAAGATCTGGGTACAAGAGATTATCAGTCCTCATGGGACTATCAGGAAAAACTGATGAAAGATATCATTGATACCAAAATAAAAAACCGCGATTTACCTGCTGAAGAACATATTACCACACCCAATCATTTGCTTTTGGTGGAGCATCCCCATGTTTATACTTTAGGAAAAAGCGGACATGAAGAAAATATGCTGGCGGGAATTGATAAACTCAAAGAGATTGATGCTACTTTTGTAAAAGTAAACCGTGGCGGAGATATTACCTATCATGGATACGGGCAGGTTGTAGGTTATCCGATCTTAGATCTTGAAAATTTCTTTACAGATATTCATTTATACATGAGAAACCTGGAAGAAGTGATCATCAGAACCATTGGCGAATATGGCCTTAAGGGCGAGCGTTCCCAGGGAGAGACCGGGGTCTGGCTGGATGTGGGAAAACCGTATGCCCGAAAAATTTGTGCAATGGGTGTGAAAGCTTCCCGTTGGGTAACTTTACATGGTTTTGCCCTTAATGTAAACACCGATATGCGCTATTTTGAATATATCATTCCTTGTGGTATCAAAGATAAACAGGTGACCTCTCTGAAAAGAGAACTTGAAAGAGAACTTTCCCCTCAGGAAATGGAAGATATCAAATCTAAAATTACAAAACATTTTGCAGATGTTTTTGGAGCTCAGCTTACCAATAGATAATACTTTTCCGCAGACCTTTGAAAAGTAATAATATTGAATTAGAGCCTGGAATGGAAAGGAAGATTAAAATTTCCTTTGCTGTTTTCTTTGGATTTATTATACGTGTCATCATTATATATCAATATTTTTACGGGGAAGAAAATGTAAAAAAGCAACTTTTACACATAGAGAATCATTCTAGGGTTATTGATATTTACAATAACCAAAAAGAACATAATTTCTTATTTGTAAAGTATTCTAATGGCAGAAAAAATATTTTAGAGTTTAACTATAAAATTGGTGATTCCATATCAAAAAATAAAGGAGATTCCATTGAGTATATTTTCAGAAATGGAAAAATAATTGAAAACAATTTATTTGATGAATATAGGAGAAATGGTGGGAAAAATTAAAAACTATTTATCATTCGGCTATTCCACAGAGTCTTTGATCATATATGATTTGCCTTATTAAAAAATAGTATTTAAATATACTTTTGGCTGAATCATATGGATAAAAAATCGAAAAATCTCCTACATATTTAGTATTTTGCATTGTATTTTTAGCGCAATTAATAAAATCTGAAAGTCCAATGAAACTATTAACCCGGTTCTTTTGCTATCTGTTATTATCCATTTCTTCTATATGTTTTGCACAAAAGGATAAATACAAACAAAAGATCGATAGCCTAATTCAGGTTAAGAGCCCTAGAACTTTCAATGGGGTTGTTCTCGTTACCAGAAACGGAAAGGTTGAATACTCCAGGGCTTACGGTATAAAAAATGCTAAGACACGAATTCCTTTAAAACCAAATGATCAGTTTGAAATCATGTCCAACACCAAACAGATCACCGCCGTTTTATTATTAAAAGAGGTTGAAAAAGGAAAAGTTGATTTACATTCTCCTATAAAAAAGTACCTTCCATCACTATCTCAGCCCTGGGCTGATTCAGTAACGGTTCATCAGTTGCTTAACCATACCCATGGGATTGTTGATCTCGAGAAACCTTTGGCATTTAGACCGGGCTCTGATTTCAAATACGGTAACCTTTCCTATATCTTGTTAGGGAAAATCATCGAAAATGTCAGCCATCAATCTTACACGCAATTGGCTAATGAACTGTTCAAGCAGCTTAAAATGAAAGATACTTTCTGCTATGCGAAATCGGATCTGAAGAAGCTGGTTTCGGGGCATATGAGTAATGAAAAAGGATTAACTGTTTCCAATGACTCTTTTATCAATGATGAAAATATGCCAGCAGATGGAGTAATAAGCACAGCAAAGGATTTATCTCTCTGGAATGATCTTCTTCATAAAGGCAAAATCCTAAACGCAGACACCTATCAATTATTAATAAGCCCATCGGTATTGTCCGAACATGATGTATTCGGAATCGGTAAGATGGGTTACGGATATGCTATTCGTATTGTAAAGGACCGCGGAGTGAGCTATTTTGGTCATACCGGTCTAGGAGATGGCTTTACTTCATTGAATGTTTGTGTGCCCTCTTCTGATGTGAGTATTGTTATCCTGGAAAATCAGATGAGCGAGATAAATACGCTGTACTATTATTTTGAAAAATTAATCAGAGATATTGTATTGCAAAGCAGCTTAATTAAGAAATAACCAATCTGCTGGCAACCTGCACGAATAAAATAGGTAAACCGGATTTTTTTCATCGTAAAATTCACAGAGCCATTATTAACACTTATTAAAACGATAGTTTTTAATGAACAAAACACTTTAATTATTACTAAAAATTTTGGTTTTTATAAAAATAACTTGCTTATGTTATTTTTTTTATTAATTTTATTTTCACCAAAAAGTGAAGTAAATAAGAGTTAAAATAACCAACCAACTTAACAAAAACTCACCATTAAACTACAAATTACAATTATTATGAAAAATCTTTTTTTATCAATGATGGCCTTTGTGACCGTCTTAACTTTTAATTCCTGTGCCGATTCCAACGGGAATCAGGAAATCAACGGAAAGGAAAAACTAAGTGTAAATGATTCTAAGCTGAAAGATTTCGGAAAGACTGTACCGGTAGGGATAGACGAAGAAAACGGAATGATAAAGGTGTCATTTATGTTAACTGCGCAATTCTATGAAATTAAGCCGACCAAAGAAAATGAGCAGTATATCGGAATGCTTAGACAGGCTGTTAAGAATGAATCTCCTGTACACATTTTCTTAAAGCCTAATAGCAATGAAATAGGAAAAGTGGAGTCTGCAAGCCCGGAAGACGTAAGATATTTTAAAACGATCCTAACAAAAGAAGTAAAAGGGCAAACCAATAAATTGGCGAGTGTAATTCCTGATGTAGCTACATTAAATTCTTTATTCAATCAAATAAAGAATCAGTCTTGCGGTACCTCTACGGCGTCCTCACCATGCATCACATTCAGATATCCTGTAGACGGATGTTATGCAAGAGCCCATAAGATGAGACAAATCTTAATGAACAACGGCTATGACTGTGAAAAACAATTTGTATACGGAAACCTAAAGGCATCAACAGGAACTTGCTGTGTGGCGTGGAGCTACCACGTTGCAATATTGGTAAGCTATAAAAATGCTTCCGGAGTAACGGAAAAAAGAATTATTGATCCTTCACTATTTTCAAGCGGTCCTGTAACAGATACAGCATGGAGAAACGCTTGCGTTAACACCTCTTGCGGATCTGCATCCGTTTCCTCTTATGCTAATACTGCAGGAAATGTTTATTACAGAAGTCCGAGTAATTCTTACCTGTATGACAACAATCTGATCAATACCAATTGTGTACTGACTAAATTTTCACTGCTTTCCGGATGTTCTCCTTCACCTGCACCGGATGTATCCAGCTGTGGATTTTAATTAATTGATAATTTTACAGCACCTGCTGATTCTGTAAATGGGCAGGTGCTGTTATATAATAATACTATTTTTATGAAAGTATGGACATTACTATTATTTTTTTGTATGATAACATCCTGCTCCGGTAGTTCGGGTTCACAGAATTTAACCTGGTACAAAAATGCAACAATCAGTCAGATTACGGAAGACCCCGATCATCCCGGGGATTTTATGCGCATCTCTATTGGAATTAGCGCGCAGGTTTTTTATGTGTCAAAAAAAGATTCTTCCTACAAAACTCTTCTGGAAAAGTTAAACCAAAGCCTGAAAAAAGGTAAGGCCTATAATATCGGTATTGAGAACAAAACCAATATTATTAAACAGGTTAATGACATCCAATAATTTTTTCCCTAGGATCTTATCACAGAAATTCCGGCATCTACTTTTATTTCGGCTCCATGGATATAAGACGCTTCCCTTGAAGCAAGGAAAAGCACTGTATTTGCTATTTCCGATGGATCTCCCTGCCGTTTAAACGGGATTGTAGGAATAATATGCTGAACGGCATCCTCAATCTGCTCTTTATTCAATCCGGTATTATTGAAGATATTGGTTTTAATATGTCCGGGACTAATAGCGTTTACCCGGATTCCCCTTTCCAACAGCTCAGTGGCAAAAGTCTTTACAAAAGATTGCACAGCTGATTTTGCAGCCGAGTAGACAGAGAAATTAGGCATTGAAATCTCTGTAGCTACTGAAGTATTAAAAATAACCGAACTTCCCTTTTTCATTAATGGTAACATTTGCTGAACGGTAAAGAAAGGTCCTTTTACCAGAATATTAAACAGTTCATCGAAATCCTCAGGGTTCACATTTTCAATCGGCTTAAATTTCCCGTACCCTGCATTGGCAAAAACGAGATCAATATTTTCAGTGTATTGTTTTATTTCGTTTTGTAAATGCATCAGGTCTTTCATATTACCTGCATCGGACACTATCCCTACTGCTTTTCTTCCTAACTTTTCAGTTGCTTTAAGCACGGTTTCTTCGGATCTTCCGGTAATTATAGCAGTTCCGCCTTCTCCGATAAACTGCTCAGCAACTGCATACCCCATTCCATTCGTTCCTCCCGTTATCAGCGCATACTGATTGATAAATCTTTGCATTGTATTTTGTTTTAAAATTGTACAGCAAAGATTGGAATATGGTCTATTTTACGAAATCCGAAACTTGTGATATTTCTATTATCGATTTTATCTAAAATACATTATTTAAAATTAAATTGCAAGCAATTTAATTTTGTCATAACTTTGTCCCATAAAATTATTTCACAAAAAATAAAACAATGTCATTAATAGAAAATTTAAACTGGAGACATGCTGTGAAAGCATATGATCCAACAAAAAAAGTATCGGAAAAAGATTTAAATACGATTTTAGAAGCTGCAAGGTTGGCTCCTACTTCATCCGGCTTACAGCCTTTCCGTATCATTGTAGTAGAGAATCAGGAATTAAAGGAAAAAATGGTTCAGGGTGCTTTAAACCCTGAAGTGATGAGAGATTCTTCTCATGTGCTTGTATTTGCAGCGTGGGATAATTATTCCAATGAGAAAATTGATAAAGTGTATGACTACCATACTGATGTAAGAGATCTTCCGAAAGGCCGTTTCAACAGCTATACAGATAAATTGAAAGAAATTTACGGTGCGCAGACTCCTGAACAGCATTTTTTACATACCGCCCGTCAGACTTACATCTCCTTAGGCTTAGCTTTGGCTCAGGCAGCAGAATTAAAAATCGACAGTACACCGGCAGAAGGATTCAGTAATGAGGTGGTAGATGAAATTCTTGGTTTGAAAGAATTAGGATTAAAAAGTGTAAGTTTGCTATATTTAGGATACCGCGATGAAGAAAAAGACTGGCTGGCTTCTATGAAAAAAGTACGTATTCCTATGGATGAATTTATCATTAGAAAATAATATCAATTCCCAATTCATATTCTATTGTTATGGAAAATTCGGAAAACCTAAAACTGGAAAATCAGATCTGCTTTCCTTTATATGCAATCGCAAAGGAGATCACAGGTTTGTACCGTCCTTTTCTTGATGAACTGGATATTACCTATCCTCAATATCTCGTGATGATGGTATTGTGGGAACAGGATGGGCTGCCAGTTACTCAGATCGGTGACAAACTCCTGCTGGATAGTGGTACATTAACGCCTTTACTCAAAAGATTAGAAGGCAAAGGCTTTATTTCGAGAAACCGTAAAAAAGAAGATGAAAGAGTGGTACAGGTATTTCTGACTGAACAGGGGAAAAATTTAAAGGAAAATGCGTGTGGTGTCCCTGAAAAGATTATGAAAAAGATCAATGTTCAACCTGAAGATCTGTTGCAACTTAAAAATTCCATCAATATTATTTTAAGTAAAATTGAAAAATAAAAAAACAGGTAGCCATTTTGGCTGCCTGTTTTTTATTTAACTTTCTGAAAAGCATCTACTTTCAGATAAGCATCATTTTTTTCTTTTTCTTTTTTATCAGAAATCAAAATTCCAAAAAGGTGGTCTATCTCATGCTGAAAAATAACGGCTGTAAAACCTTCTACAATCTCAGAGTATTTCTGACCTTTCAAATCAACATATTCGAGTTGTATAACTTTACTCCTGTAAAACTGATCCCTGAATTCAGGAATGGACAGATCTCCTTCGGGTCCCAGGTTTTGAAGCTCGGATCTCCAGATGATCACAGGATTTATAAAATACTCCAAAGGATTATCTTTTTTATCAAAACGCTGAACCCAGATTATTTTCCTGTTAATACCCACCTGCGGAGCTGCTATTCCTACTCCTCCATCGGTAGAAAGAAGAGATTCCTTCATCCTTTTAACCAGTGTCGCCGTATTAGGATCAACAGGATCAGCCTCACTGGAAATGCTCAGTAATGTTTTATGCTGATCAGCATTTGTTGTCTGATAAATCGGAAGCGGAGAACCAATATCTCCCTGATTAATTATTGTAATTTCATTTGAGGTCAGCTTTTGCGCATTAGCCAGGCTAAGGAAGCAAAGCAGCAGGAAAGATAATTTTTTCATTTTTTAATTATTAATGTATTCATGTATTGATGTAAAATGTATTCATGATTATCTAAGCTGCCTTTTTTATTGTTGTCATTTCGAATGAAACAAAGTGTAATGAGAAATCTTTTTAAATAATTATATTAATGTATATTAAATTACATATTCCTCCTGCATTTATTAAAAGAATACAATTTCTCAGCTGACCTCCAAAATCATTATACATGAATACTTTTTACATTGTACAACTTTTTTAACATTCAAAATTAAAAAGTTTTCGTCATATCGGCTGGAATAATCAAATTAAAATCTGTTGGGATATATTCTTTCCCGGGAACTTTCAATTCAGGATCGTCCGATTCAAAAACTGAGATCACCGCCATTTTAAGATTGGGGTTCTTTTGTTTAACATACCAATAGGTTCCACCGAATTCCTTGCTATGATAATTACCATTGTAATGGATAAAAGTTTTACCGGGCTGAATATTTTTGAGGATGGATTCTGCCATCGTAGCATCTTTGGTTGCCTGAGCTGAAATGAAGTTCATCACTTTTGTTCCTTCTGCATGGTCTCCCATCATTTTTTTCATTTCAGGATATCCAGGTGTATCCAAGCTCACTTTGATAGGCAACTGGGCAATGTATGTTTTTTCTTTGGCAGACAATCTATTCAAAGATTCCAGACCTTCTTTTGCCGTCTGGGAAGCGTACCTTCTGGGAATATTTGTTGCAATGAAACCTAGCTTTTTTTCTTTAGCAAAGTCAACCAGTGGCTTATAGTCCGTTGCATAATTATTCCACAAGCGTGCAGAGTCCTTTAGTGTTTTGGCATCGAATTTCCCATTTAAATAATCATTTAACTGAGCTTGATTATCTCTCTCGAACATTTCCGCTCCTAAAATAATCTGTCCGTTTTTCTTCTGGTATAATGCTTCGGTCACTTTCAGCTGAAGCCAATGATTGATGGAGCTGTTGTGATTTTCACCAAAAAAAATAACATCATAACTGGCAAGTTCTTTCACCAAACGCTCTGTTTCTATTTCTTTTCCTTCTTTATCATAAAACCGATAAGCTCTGAAATTTTGGGCATTTAATGCACAAAACATAATCAGTAATATTGATACGAAAATATTTTTCATTGTAATTATTTTTGGTTAAGGGTGAAAGGACTTAAAGGCTGGATCGCTGAACTATTTAATAGCAAATGAGCCTTTTTACTGTCATCTTTTTGCCTTTCAATCCTTTTGCAATTTAGTCTTTTTGCGATGTAACATCTAAAAAAAGACCGCTCTGATCTTAAAAACAAAACGGTCCAAATCAAATCATCTAACTATTACTTTTCTAATTCTGCTACAAGGTCTTTCCACTCTTGCAGTTCAGGAATTCCAGGTTTTCTTTTTCCAAAAAACTGAACGATAAAATCACCTTCCTTATTGAAAATTTCAATAGCCGTTACTTCACCGTCTTCAGTTGGCTTTTTTACGATCCATGCTTCTTCAATCTTGGTAACATCCAGATGCAGGTTAAAATCAGGATCCATTACGTTGAACCACTGCTGGTGCCAAAGCGTCTTTTTCACATGACCGGTATGGATCTGAATAATTCCTCTGTTTCCAACGAAAACCATAATCGGAACATTCTTCTCGGAAGCATCCTCCAGGACGTTTACCACTTTAGCATTATCTATTTTCTTCGCATAACCTTCCGGAGCCAGTCTTAGAGCCTGAGTTCTGCTCACTCCGAATTTTCTTGTCATCATAAAAAAATCATGGGTATCTTTCAATTCAACCCATGCTTTTTTGAAAGCTTCGGCATCAATTTCAGAATCCGGTTTTTCTGCCGGCTTCGGAGCAATAGCTTCGAAAGAGAACACTCCGTTCTGATCTTCGGCCTTATATTTTTCAACGATTGCATCAAAAGCCTTTTCGTTGCTATCTTTTGTCAGGTAGATCTTGTGAAGAGCTAAGCCATCTTTTCCGAAAAACTGAAGGCTTTTTTTATCTCCTTCCACAACTGCAAAAGCAAACTTCCAGGAGTTCAGGAAGATCCTGAGATCAATATCTTCTCCCACGAAAAGCTGTGCATGAGGGCTGCTGAAGTCACCGTTCTGGTAAATTCCTTTTCTCTCGTGTACACATTCGTCATTACGGGTAAGAGCCATCACCTTACCCAATTGCTCAACATCAGTTAAAATATTTTGAAATTCCGGTTTCAGAACGGTTACCCCTTCACCGATATTAGTTACTAATAAATCAGCTTCGCTTACACCTAACTGTAAAGCTGCATTTCTTATTCTTAAATGTGGATTTTCTTCTTTTAGAGCGTCCCACTTTTCTCTTAATTCGTTAACTAATGTGCTCATTTTATTTATTTTTTTATGGTTAAAACTGTATAAATTCTATGTATGGTTTCAGCTCCGGACTTACTTGGGATATCCTCCTCTTTCTCCGAAATTTTCATTCTTTTGAAATGGCTCCTTGAGATAAGTTCTTCCATTTCATTATTGCTGTACATGGTAAAGTTGTATTCTGTAAACGGTAAGGTTTCCATGAATCTTCGCTGCCCGAAGGTGAGTACGAAAGTCCCGTCATCCTTCAAAACCCTGTAAATTTCATTCAGGAATGCCACCGGCTCTTCCCAGAAATAAACCGTATTAACAGTGAAAACCTTATCAAAAACCCTATCTTCAAAAGGGAGCTTTTGTCCCTCGTACAATATAAAATCCGCCTGACCTTCAAAGTCTTTATTTATTTTCCGGGCCTCATTATACATTGTTTCGGAAATGTCAACCCCTGTATATTTCAGATTTTGAGCTCTACTCAGGATATTTTTCAGATGCCCCGCATTTCCGTGTCCTATTTCAAGGATAGATTCATTATCTTCTATCAAAAGTGTTTTGATGCTTTCCAAAGTCATGCTGATATTGGTTGCATTCATCATCTCGCCTATCTCAATGCCTTTTTCTCCCTGTGGATTGGCTAAGTTTTGAGCGAGTATTTTAAGTTCATCTCTTTCCATGGTTATCCAAAAATGATCATTGGGTTATTAGTAATAGGATGCTCGCAGATGGTACAGGGAAAGTTGTATGCCTTAGTTATATTTTCGGCAGTAAAAACTTCCTGTGGTGTTCCATAAGCTGAAACCCTTCCCGATTTCATGAGTAATATCTTATCGGCGTACTGAGCGGCCAGATTTAAATCATGTAAAACCACAACAGCACTGTTTGCTTGTTTTGTAAAACTCTTCATGATCTCCAATGCCTTGTATTGATGTTTAACATCAAGGTTATTGAGTGGTTCATCAAGGAACAGTAGTTTGTGGGCAATATCATTCTGTAGCTGTGCCAGTACCCGTGAAAGATGTACTCTCTGCTTTTCCCCTCCGGACAGGGTATTGTATTCACGGTCTTTCAGATGAAAAACATCTGTTTCATACATCATATTGTTCATGGCTTCCAGATCCTCTTTTCTCGGCTGCGCATCAAAATAGGGATAACGCCCCATCATGACAACATCTTTTACTTCCAAAGGAATATCATTGCTGTTGTGCTGGGAGAATTTAGCCTTATGCCTGGAAAGCTCAACCACATTCCACTCGTTAACAGGTTTGTTTTTAAACAAAACTTTTTGCTTTCTGGATTTCACCTCGTTGGCCAGAACACTTAATAAACTTGATTTTCCAGCTCCATTGGGTCCTACAATAGCTAAAAACTCACCATATTCCAATGATACGTCCACTCCATCCAGAATATGAAATTCTTTGTGTTTATAGCTGATCTGATGCGCCTTTATCATTAGAGTGATTTTTTAAATTTAATTAAAATGGCTATAAAAATCGGCCCTCCCATTAATGCCGTGAGGATACCTATTGGCAATTCCGAAGGCTCCACAATACTTCTGCTGAATGTATCGCCGGTCAACAGCAAAATACTTCCGCAAACAGCAGACAATGGTAATATAAAGGTATAATCCGATTTGAACAAAAGCCTTAAAATATAAGGTACAATAAGACCTACAAAACCAATCGTTCCCGAAAATGCCACCGAAGTTCCCACCATTAATGCTACGACAATAATGATTTCTTTTTTAAGTTTTTCTACATTGATCCCTAAGTGCTGTGCGTCTTTTTCACCCAACATCATGGCATTCAATGCTTTTCCTTTTGGGATTAAAACGATATATGAGATAATCAAAACAATGACTAAAACAATATTTTTTGTCCAGGTGGCTGCAGCCAAGCTCCCAAGATTCCAGAAAGTAAGATCTCTCAATTGTTCATCTTTTGAAATGTAGATCAGAAACCCGGTAATTGAAAAGCCAATTGCCGTAATAGCTACACCGGTTAGCAACATCATTACCACGTTTGTTTTACCTCCGCTGGTAGAAATCCTGTATACCAGCATCATAGATAGAAAAGCCCCGATAAAAGCAGAAATACCCACCAGTGAAAATTGTACTACCTCAGGAAGATACTGTTTGAAATGTCCTCCTAAAACAATAGCAATGGCTGCAAGTAATGTTGCTCCCGAAGTAAGTCCTATTAGATCCCCCGTCGCCAAAGGATTCTTAAAAAGTCCCTGCAATCCTGTTCCGGACACCGCCAGCATGCTTCCAATTAAGATTGCCATAACGATTCTCGCAGCACGGACATCCCATATCACGTATGTATCGCTAGGCGATATATTTCCATTTCCTTTTACAACCTCCCACAAAACTTTATACGGAGAAGCTCCGTTAAAATTATAAACTCCTGTACTAAGCGACCATACCGCTATGATAGCAAGCAGTATGGTACTTATAGATAGATAAAAGTATAGTTTACTTTGTGTTTTCAATTAATAACTTATTTAATCCTACTGCAGCCTCTCCTAATCTTGGTCCGAATCCTGAAACAAGTCCTCCGTCCATAGCAATGATCTTTTTATTCTTGCCGGCATTTGTTTGAGAAACACCTGGCATTTTAAGCGCTCCTTCGTTTCCTCCTGCACCCTGTAAGCCTGATGAGAAAAAGAATAATACATCCGGATTCGCTTTTACTACAGCCTCAGGGGTCAGCGGTTTGAAATCTTCAAATTCCGTAACTGCATTTTGTCCGCCTGCAAGACCGATCAAAGCATCCATTGGTGTCTTCGTACCGGAAACCATCAGCATATTTCCTCTTGCATAAATAAACAGTACTTTAGGTTTTTTAGCAATCGGCTGAACCTGTTTCAGATCCGCATCGATTTTATCATTCAGTTTCTGATAATCTGTGTTGCCAATAGCTTTTGCTACCTGCTCAATTAATTTTTTAGTTCCTTCCACTGAATATTCCTGTTTGAAGATTTCAGTTTTTATCCCTGAAGACTTTATTTTTCCTAATAGCTCAGGGTTTATATCTTTATCAGACGCTAAAATTAATGTAGGATTTACGGCCATAATCGGCTCAATGGTCATTGATCTTACATGTCCCAGATCTTTAGCTGTTGCTTTTAAAGTTTCAGGATAGGTACTGGTAACATCAGTTCCTACAATTTCTTTTTCATGACCTAAAGCACTCACTATTTCTGTGATGCCACCATTTAAGGTCACAATTTTATTATTCGTTTTCGGCGTTTGTGAGGTATTTGTTTCTGCTGTATTTTCCTGTTTTGCGCTTTCGGCTTTTTTGCAGGAAGCTACTGCTAGAAGGATTGATGCTACTAAAATTATCTTTTTCATGATATATTATTTATTGATTTATTATAAAGGTTCAAATTCAAAACTGGCATGCCCCCGATTTCCCTGAGGATCTTTCATTTTATTAAATCTAAGCTTGAAGTAAAAGCCCTCAGCATCTTTTAATACAAAGAAACGGTCAGCGTACACGAATGCTCCCGGCACTTCGCTTGTTCCGGTAGTCGTTCTCCATTTATCCCCAATTGCTCTTTGATCAGTAGATACAAGCTTCGCCTGATCTACATTGCTTAACTTAAATGAGTTATAGGCCTGATCCAGGTTTCCGGAAGCCGTTACCTGATACGCACTCACTCCACTGGCCGTATTGGTGATTATGAAATCAGCATAAAAATAGCTTCCTGCGCTATTTCCCGGACCCATAAAAACTTCATTGGTAAATGTGGTAAAGGCTAAATCCCAATTCTTTTTCTTTGGCTGGATTGTAGCCGGAGCACCCGTTTTAAGATTGAAGAAATTAAAATTGTATTCTGTATCTTTTGTTATCATATACTCCTGGTAGGTAGTTGCATTGATGTCGGCATATCTTAATTTATATCCGTTAGGAGCTCTTAAAATCTGAATTTTTTTCCATCCTCTGGGATCGGATGATAGTGAAACAGATCCTGCAGCAATATTAGAGTTTGGATCTGCTAAATTTCGTCCCAGGTTAACCAAATAAACAGGATTGTCAGAATCGTTCTCTTTGATAGGCTCTATCGCTGAAGACTGGTTTAAAAAATTACCATCAGGATTATCCACATACTTCATATTAGCAGCATCAAATGTACCTACCTGAACTTTTTCTTTCAGATCGGCTACATCAGATTCTTTTACAGTATTGATGTTCGTAGCATTAGGAATTTTCGCAACAGCCATTGCAATAGACCCGTTTAAAATTACCCTATATTCATCTCCTGTATAAAATCCAAGATCCCAGTCTGTCCTTTTATTGATCGTATGATTTTTTGCATCACTTAAGTCGATCCAAACCTGATTGGCTTCTGTGGGTCCGCCTACATCGGCGCTTACTTCAGAACCTGTCATCTTGGGAACCTGAACAGGATCTTCATCAGCTGAAAGACAAGACTGTACAGCAGCAATAATGAATAGAAATGAAAATATCTTTAAATACTTCATGATATATTTTTTTTAGAATTGATACATTAATCTTGCGAAATAGCTTCTTCCATAGTACAAATTCAGACGGTCAGATCCTGCAGTATGTGCATTTCCTCCGTTTGCAGTGGAATTAATGGTAGTAACATCAAAAATGTTTTTAACTCCTGCAGAAAGTTCAAGCTGATTTTTCCAGAATGGCTGGCTTACAATAAAATCCATCATGTGGAATCCATCATTTTTCCCTAAGCGGAATGCATTACCTTCTAATACATACAGCCTTGACGGCCCCGTATACTTATAATAAAGATTAAAAGCAGTTCCTGCATTTTTTAGTTTATAGGAAACATTAGCTCCTGTCTGAAAATTATACTGAAAGTCCGTTGGTGAGGCAATATCCATATCTTGTTTTGACACAGAAATACCATTTAGGGAAGTCCTTACTCCTAAAGTAAACTGGTCTTTGACAATATTGGCATTGGCACCAAACAAAAGACTTCTGTACGTATCTATGTTCATGTACTTATAAGTGGAAGGTCTTTTAATCATAACCATTTCAATTTTATCTTTCAGATCAACGTACAGAGCTTCCAGGTTATAATTGAATTTCCATCCATTTCCTATGGTGAAGCCCTGATCCCAGAATGCACCGACAGAATATCCTTTTTCAGGAGTAAGATCAGGATTTCCCTGAATGTCGTGATTTACGTTAACGAAATAAGTGAACATTTCATCATAGGTAGGATAGCGATTGGCTGTTCCGAAAATACCTCTTAGATTGGAATTTTCAGATGTTTTCAGCCTTGCAGACACCGAATAGTTGAATTGATTATCAAATTTGTTGCTGAGCGATAATCTTGCTCCGGGTCTTACTGAGAATTTATCCGAAACATTCCACTCTGCAGAAATAAAGTTGCCATAGGTAAAAATTTTTCTTCTGATATTTTGCCCGTCAAAATCCCCTGCAATTAATGCAGCATACCCGTTGGTATGGTCTAATTCGTAGCCTAACTGGAAGTCAAATTTCTTGTTATCGAGAAAATTACTGAACATTCCTCTTGAATAAAATACATCGGTCTTGTAATAAGATCTTTCATCATAATGGGTATCTTTAGCTCTGTTGGGTATATCATATACATAATCAAAGTACTTCCGATCCTGATTCTGATAAGAGAAATCTCCCGTGTAGCGGATCTGGCCCAGGTTGGTCTGAATATTCAACTGATGAAGCCAACGCTCCGTATTATATTCCCTGTCTGTACTTGTATAGGTTACACCACCTTGTCCGTCATTAAGTGAAATTCTGTCAACTTTAGGATTATAAAAATTAAATTTTTCGCTTAAGTAAGATATTTTATAGAAAACTGAAGTTTTATTCTTGGTGTACTTGATCAATCCTGTTGCTTCATACTGATCTTTTGGATTCCATTCATAACCCCGTTTATTATCTTGTCCGAAATACTTATATCCTTCACTATTTCCCTGATATCCCATAAATTGATTATGGTTAAAACTTATATTGGTAAACCAGTGATCGTTAAAGTTGTAACCTACATTCACATTCTGAATATGTCTGCCTTTCCCTCTTTTCCTTAAATCATAGCCATCCCTCACCGTTTCCTCCTGTAGTGCCGCTCTTATACTTAATTTTTTATGACTGCTTTTTTTAGTGATGATATTAATAACGCCTGCCAGTGCACCATTACCATATTCCACGCCCATGCTTCCTTTTACAACTTCAATCCTCTCAATATTACTTAAACTGATCTTCGTAAGGTCTATATTACTTCCTAAACCCGTATCTCCTACAACCGGAATATTATCTATCAAAATTTTGACATAGCTCCCGCCTAATCCCATGATATTAGCAGTTGAATTTCCGGAATTGGTATCTGGAGTGATTTGTATGTTAAGTGTTTGGTTAAGAACGTCAGCAGCGTTGGTCGCCGCCATATTTTTTATTTGTTCAGCATCAATAACTTCAACTTTATAAATCGATTTATTGATCGATTGTTGCATATACTGTCCTGTGATAACAACTTCTTCAATTTTTTTCTGATTAAGAGAATCTTTTTCCTGTGCATTCATCCAAAAGACTATGGATAATGAGAGTATAGAAAGCACCTTCTTCTTCATAGACACAAATTTTCGACAAATATAATGCTTTATTTAGAACAGATAAAAATAATTTATTACTTTTGTCGAATAATTCTAAATAAAAATAATATTATGAATCTAAAATTACTTTCTGGAGTTTTAATGTTTTCTGCGATTGCAATTAATGCTCAGTTACCAACAATAAATGAGAATTTTGATAATTTCACTTCAGGCAGCACAACTTTCCCCCAAAACGGATGGACTGCTAAACTAGCGCCCAATCCGATGCCCTTTCCCCCAGCGCCGTTAATGATCGTTACAACTGATGCAAACAAGGCTGTTCAGGCTTACTCGGGAAACAATACAAGCGAGCCTTCGTATTTAATTACCCCTCAGATTGTTGCTCCTGCAGGAGATAAATCGTTATCATTTACTACCAGCTTAGTATCTCCTTCGCCTGGTCCGGGCAGTATTCAAATTGGGCTGGCTTCCAATCCAACAGATATGTCTACATTTACACCTGTTGGAAATCCTGTAACGTTATCAACCGTAGGTACTAATGTGAATGTGAATGTAAATATTCCTGCATCCACTTCTACCTACATTGTTTTCAAATTTACACCAACAGCAAGCCACGTGGCGATCCAAATTGATAATGTGGTCTATAATACTACATCAAGTCTGGCTGTATCTGACCCTATCAAATCAAAAGATGCTATCCAATTTGCTGTTAACCCAGAAAACACAGCATTGCAATTTGTAACAAAAAAAGATCTTAAAAATATTGGGGTTTATTCTTCAGCGGGTCAAAAAGTAGCTGAAGGAAAGTTAAATAATCAAAGATTCGATATCAGCACATTACAAACAGGTATCTATTACATTGTTATTGAAACAAAAGACGGCTCAGTCACAAAATCAAAATTCATCAAAAAATAAGATCTATTAGATATTAACTTATGTTTTGTTAAGGCTGGCTTTTTGAAGTCAGCCTTTTATGTTCAAAATCCATGAAAGGGTCTACTGTCACGCTAAAGTTTAAAAAAAATTAATCTTAAAACACGACAAAAGTCATGTTTTTATTTAGAATCATTAAAAATAAATATATAATTTTGTAGAATAATTCTAAATAACTAACAATAAGAGATGAGAACAAAACTACTTTTGACTTCAATGCTTGCACTGGCTGTACATCAAACAGTATTAGCCCAAACAGATGTTAATGGGTATACAACGGTCAATTTAACCACTGGTCCCAACTATCAAAACCGGGTATTCTTTGACTTCAGTACAAATAATATTATTTCGCAACCTGCAGATTCATGGGATATTGCATTTTTTAGAAATTCAAGTATGAGTTTTGGAACAAGAATCAATGACGCCCAAAATATAGAGGTTTACCAGGCCTCTGCAGTACCAGCGGATTGGGATAATATTAACATCGCCAATATAGCATCATGGGGATCTCCATTATATAATCCGGACCAGACGACTTCTCTTCAGGAAGGAGCATTTGAGCAAGGTTCAGCTACGTACGGATGGGGAGACTATAACGGAGGGACCCATCATATCGATGGAAAAGTAATTTTTGTTTTAAAATACCTTTCTAGCAATACTTATGTAAAATTTATGATTACCGATTACTTCGGTGGTTATACTTTTAAGTATTCTAAATGGAACGGATCATCGTGGGAAGCAACGCAAACCAAAACAATTGCGAACGGAACAGATGATGCCTACTTTAATTATTTCTCATTTACTACGGGAGACAAAGTAGCTAATCTTGAACCACCAAAGGCAAACTGGGATTTGATGTTTACAAGATATTGGACATTCTATATGAATATTATGATGTACAGAATGTCTGGAGTTATTCAGAGTCCTACTACTAAGGTTGCAAAAGTTCAACCGGAAACACAGGAAGTTGCAACTTCAAACATTCCAGTATCCACCGCTTTTTCCTCGAATATTACATCAATCGGCCATTCATGGAAGCCAACATCCGGGATTTATAATGATGTTGTTTACTATGTAAAACAAGGTTCGGAATATTACAGAATGTATTTTACTTCTAACGGTGGAGCGTCTACAGGAAATATGTATTTTAAATATAAAAATATCAGCTCAACTTTAGGAATCAAAGAGGTTGGCACCAAAGCTTCCTTTGGATTGTATCCTAATCCTACAACAGCTGATAAAAAAGTGACCGTACTTTTTGATGTAAAAGAAAAGGCAAACAATAAAGGAAGTGTAGAAGTATATGATCTTTCAGGAAAACAAGTCTATAAATCAGAGCTTACCAATCAAACCGGTTTCTATAAGCAAGACCTTAATTTATCTATGCTTACTTCAGGAACCTATCTTGTTAAAATAACTTATGGTGGAAATAGTGAAACCAAAAAGTTAATCGTAAAATAAAAATCTTAAATTTTAATACTTTCTATTTTTTCTAATAAAAGGCTGTCTACAATGGTAAACAGCCTTTTAACATTGGGTTTGTTAATAGATTTTAAATCCTTTGTATACTTCCGTTGAGCTTTCCATCATTCTGGAAGAATCCGTACGGAAATTGAGAAGATGATCCTGCCCCAGATGATTATTATGGTGTTCTGATGTTTCCCATAATTCTATCAGAAAAAAAGTTCCTTTATTATCCTTATCTTCAATAAGGTCGTACTGCAGGCAGCCATCTTCTTTTCTTGTTTCTCTTACCAGGGTCTGAAACAATTCTACCGCTTCCATCAAGTAATTTTCATTAAACTTAAAAAGCGCAACAATATGTAAATTCATATGCTATTTATTATGCTGTAAAAGTAAAATATTTTCAAAACTGAAAATCGTTTTGAGCCTTTTATTTTTCCACAATAATCGTACTATTTGAAAATGGATTTGTATATGGTTATCAGACTCATTACAATAACCAGACTTCCTATGAATAAAAACATCTTTTTCACCGGTAATCTGGCAGTGAGCATTGCTGAAAAAGGTGCTGTTATAATTCCTCCGATCAAAAGACCCAGAATAATATTCCAATGCTGAATTCCCAGGGTAAAAAAGAAGGTTATTGCAGCAGTTATGGTTAAAATAAACTTGGCTACAGTAGAACTTCCTACTGCAAATCTGGGAGTAAAAGCATTCTTAATTAAAGTCCCTGTAACCAAGGGGCCCCATCCTCCCCCTGCAAAAGAATCTATGAACCCTCCGATCAGCCCCAGGCTTGTGAGATTCGTTTTTCTTTTCAGAGCTTTATTTTGTTTAGGCTTAAAGGCGTTGGATAAGATTTGAAAACCAAGATATAAAGTATAAAATGCAATAATAGTTTTGGTAATTTTAGAATAGTATTCTCCGAGATATGTAAGAGATAATGCACCGATGATGGCTCCTATAACCGCCGGAATAGATAGTTTTCTAACCAATGTCTTGCTTACATTCTTCAATTTGATATGACTGATGCTTCCCGCAGCAGTTGTAAAGCTTTCAGCAGAATGAATACTTGCACTTACGATATGGGGCGGAATATTAAGAAAGAGAAGTGTTGTTGTACAAATCACACCATAACCCATTCCCATTGATCCGGCAACAATTTCTGCAAAAACCCCCACCAACAACATCCAGTAAAATATATAATTGTCTTTTGCGAGGATATGGGTCAGTTCATCAAGATACCCCATGCTGTACATGGAAAAAACAACAATAACCAATATAGCAACCGTTACCAGTAATACATTCAACCTTACCTGCATTTTTCTTGAGATGACCATTCTATACAAGTATTAGTTTAACAACACTTTCAGGTAAGAACATATTTTTGGTAAGCTGGCCTCTGCATTCCTTCTGCAAAAGCCACATTAGTGTATCTGCAACATTTTTTGAAATCATAGTTTGTTCATTTGGCATCCTGCAAATATCAAACAAAATAATTATCCTACCAAAAAAGTAGACTAACAATTCAAAAAAAAGGACCCGATCAGTCGATCAGATCCATTAATGTTTTTTCTTCTAAAATTTTAAGCGAAGCATCCCGAACCTCAATGAGGACATCGTGCAAACCACAATGATCTTCGTTGCAATCGTCACATTTTTCATAAAAATTAAGACTTACACAAGGAAGCATTGCAATAGGACCATTAACCAGGCGAATGATCTTCGCCAGTTTTACATCGGCAGGATTTTCTTTAAAGAAGTATCCACCACCCTTGCCTTTCTTGCTATCAAGGATATCAGATTTCTTGAGTTCAAGCAGAATATTTTCCAGAAATTTAAGCGGAATCTTCTTATGTTCCGCAATTTCAGAAATAAGGGTTGGCCCTTCATTTCTTTTTTCTACAAGATATGAAAGTGCCTTAAAAGCATATTGAGATTTTTTTGACAGCATTACAGCAAATTTAAGAAAATAGTTTCATATGTGGGAAGTCGTGAAATTGCTAATTTACCGAATGGTGAAATCATCTAATTGTGAAGCTGTTGGAATAGAAAATAGCAAAATCACTGAGGTGCAAGATTGCTTTTAAATAGCTCTTTTTTTCTTTTATCAAACTCTAAGATTTCAATCTTTACTATATCTTTCTCCATCCTTAAGGCGTTTTTATCGATTAAGTGAATTCACAATTTTACCAATAAGTAACTCCGCTTTTTCGCCTTTTCCTCTCTTCCCCCTCCCTTTTCCTCATAATTCATTAAATTTGCGGTATGTTCAGTAAACAAGAAGCACAGCAACTAAAGAAAGAATTTTGGACCGCCTTTGGGAAATCTTTTCCAAGAAAATGGATGTTGTACGATACCAAGATCAAAGATTTTTCTTTCAAATTCCATGCGGATAATAAAAAAGCCGAAGTATCCCTGGATATTGAAATGAAGGATGAGATTTTCAGAAATGCGTATTATGAAAAGATATGGTCTTTGGAGGACATTCTAAAAGATTATGTGGGAGATTTTAATAAAGATGAGTTTTTTACACTGGAAAACGGAAAAGTTATCAGTAAGATCTGGATTGAAAAGCATCATGTTTCAATTTTCAATAAAAATACGTGGAGCGAAATATTTGAATTTTTTGTCGAAAAAATGGATGGCTTTGAAAGGTTCTACTATGAATATGAAGATTTTATCAAAGACGTGTAAATAATGACCATCATTCTTGAGTTATTAATCCGGTTATTTCTTGGAATACTCCATATTCTTGTGGAGATATTCTTTCAACAAATAATTTATGGCGTTATAAAATATCTATATCGAAAGATTAAGAATATTCTTAAACTATTCTGATGAGCAACCCTGACAGCTGATAAATTATTTACCTTGCTATTTCTCTTAGAGAATTTCCTGATAATTTAGCTTTTGCTCTAAGTTGGGAAGCTTCTCTTTTTTTTTTCCTCCATTCCCATGGAGAAATTGTTTCACTTCCGGACCATAATCCTAATTTAAGACTTCTGGCTTTTGATTCAAGTACTCCAAGGTTTTCATTATTGGAGTATTGGTAATACCACCATCCCAATCCTTTTTTTATAATCTCTTCGGACAGGTACTGATCTTTATCGAAATATACTTTGGCAATGATGCGTCCGTACCGGTCAGAAGTGGTTTTATAGTATAGGATCTCTTTTCCAAATACCAGATCACTTGTCAGTTGTTTGGCGTTTTTTCCAAATGGCTGACCTTTCTCAGGACAATCTACCTCAGCAAGACGTAATGTGGTCTGGTTATTATTTTTATCAAGAACCAGGATCGTATCACCGTCCTTAATACCGATTACTTTTGCTTTGATTTGCGCCAAAACTAACCCTGAAGTCCCTATCAATAGTACAAAAAACATCTTCCCCAGCCTTTTCATGTATTTTTCTTCTTTAGTATAAACAAAATTCGCGAGGCAATTTTAGCTATTTTAAACATAATATCGTTTACTTTTCTCTGAATATTATCCACAAATTGTTTATTGTTCAGGAAATTCCTTTATAAATAATTGTACAGCAAACCATAATAGCTTTAAAAGTATTTTTTGCCAAAAGGCAAATACGGTATCATTTTCTTTAGCTAAATTTCGGACATGAAAGAATTATTCAATTTCGTTTTAAGGTTTGGGAATCTCAATGAACAGCAGATCGAATTTATAAAAAGTAAATCCACCGAACTTCATCTTTCCAGAGATGAATATTTTTCCGAAGCCGGAAAAATTGCCAGACAGGTAGGATTTATCGTTGATGGTATTCTACGGGTCTGCTATTATGATAATAAAGGAGAAGAAATTACCAAATACTTTATCGAGGAAAATAATCTGGTCGTGGATCTGGAAAGTTTTGATAACGAAATTCATTCCAGCACATACGTTCAGGCAGTTACGGATTGTACGATGATCGTTTTTTCACGGAAAGACTGGCTCGAACTGTTGCAGACCATTGTCGGATGGGAAGCTATTGTTCATAAAATTATTTCAAGAGCACTGATCCAGAAGGTAGAAAGAAGAAGCCCTCTGGTTTCAGAAGATGCGACCACCCGTTATCTCAAATTTCTTGAAATCTACCCTACTGTGGTCAACCGGATTCCTCTTTCCTATATCGCCTCATATCTTGGTATCACACAGTCTTCCCTGAGCAGGATAAGAAAAAATATACGCTAAAATCACTTTTTGCCAAATGACAAAAGATCTCATTTTTTAATACCTCACCTTTACATCACTAAATAAAACAAGAAAATGAAATCAGTATTAATCACAGGTGCCAACAGAAGTATTGGCCTGGAAACTGCAAAACAACTCTCTTCAAAAGGACTATTGGTCTACCTTGGAAGCCGCAGTCTTGAAAAAGGAGAAGCTGTAGTAAAAGAACTTCAGGAAAAAGGATATCAGAATATCAAAGCAATTGAGATAGACGTTACCAACCCCGATTCTATTTCGGAAGCGAGGAATACTATTGAAAGGGAACAGGGAAAACTGGATGTTCTCATCAATAACGCAGGAATTCTGGGTATCAATCCGCAAACGGCTTCAGAAACTTCTATTAAGGACATCCAGCAAGTCTTCGACACCAACTTCTTCGGAGTCATCAGCGTTACACAGGCTTTCTTAGATCTTCTTAAAAAGTCAGACAGCCCGAGAATCAGCAATATCACATCCGGGCTCGGTTCTCTGACTTTACATAGCGATCCCAGCTGGAAGTATTATCATGTAAAGGGAGCCGCTTACGGGCCATCAAAATCAGCGTTGAATGCATACACGATTGTTTTGGCGTATGAATTAAGGGAACTTCCCTTTAAGGTCAATGTAATAGATCCCGGCTATACGGCAACAGACTTCAATGCCCACAGCGGTCCGGGATCCGTAGAAAGCGCTGCTTCTTTTATCATTAAGCACACTCTGACTGATGAAAACGGACCAACAGGTCAGTATTTCAGTAATGATATTGAAGATGAGATTGGAATTAGTCCTTGGTAGATTTGTACAATTTGATTTTTTGTACAATGTAAAAAGTAAAAAATGTATCAATGATTTTAGAGAGACCTTAAGGTTTCTCTTTTTTGTTTTCCTATTTTTGTTACATACATACTAGCATGAATATTTTTAATAAAACAGAAATCAAATACATCGTCATCCAGATTATTGCTTTTAACTTTATTCTTATTCCGCCAAGGTTATTTTCCTATTTAACGGATATACACCTTTCGCAGTTGTTTTTAAATTCGGCTAAAAACTCTGGTAGTTTAATTGAACTGTTTGAGAAAAACAATATTGATTCCATTCGATTCAATGACCTTATCAGTACGATCAGAAATTACCAGACTGTAGGGTTTATTATTGGCTGTCTGATCTGTATATGGATCACCTCAAAACGAAAATTAAGCTGGATCAATTCTTTAATTGTTATTGTGATCAGCTTTTTACTTATATTTTTAAAACAGGCATCATTTCCCTTTAAACCTTTGTATCTGGAACATTGGTTTAATCAATTTGAAATCTATGTCTATTTTAGTGGTTGCTTATTTTTGGTAATAAGTCTATCTTTATTTTATTTAAGTTATAAGATGAGACTCAGCAAAACTTAGAATTATAATATAAAGTTTACTCTTCAAGCTTATAACCATCTCTGTACGAAGAAAATATGTACTTTACCACGATGACCATACAAAAACAAATCAACCATTACATTTCCACTCAATCAGACACGAAACGCCGAGATATGGAAACCCTGCATCAGTACATTCTGCAAGTGATGCCAGAATGTAAATTATGGTTTATGAATGGTAAAAATGAAGAAGGAAAAACGGTTTCCAATCCTAATATCGGATATGGTTTCCGGGTCATGAAATATGCTGATGGAAGTACCCGGGATTTTTACCAGATTGGCCTCAGCGCTAATACAACAGGTATTTCAATTTACATTCTTGGTATTGATGATAAAAACTATTTACCCCAAGCCTATGGTGAAAAAATAGGAAAAGCCAGTGTGACCGGTTATTGTATTAAGTTCAAAGCATTGAAAGATATCGATATTGAAGTGCTTGGAGAAGCGATACGAGACGGTATTAGTAAGAACCTGATACAGTAAAATATATTCTGATCAATAAAAAAGAGAAACCGTAAAGTTTCTCTTTTTCAATTCATTATCGTTTAATTGAATTTTCTTTTTCTCAACCAGAAGAACAATCCTCCGAGTAACCCAATAATGACTAGCGGAAGCAGCAAATTAAACCATTGCCAGTTGGTCTTTTCTTCTGTAATTCTCTGTCTATCCAGTAGCCTTTCTTCGATATTCCTGTTTCTTAGTTCCATCAGGTTGCTGTCATCTAAAAGGAAATCCAAAGCGTTTCGCAGGAACTGTTCATTTCCAAATTGTTCATTGGTTAATAAATCTACTCCTAACGGCAAAGGTTCTCCCTTGATCACTTTATTTCTTCCTACGTCACCATCTGCAATCACGATCATTTTATTTTCCGGGCTCTGACCTTTAAAACCAGGATAGGATTTTCTTTCAATTCTCGAAGCATAAGCGGAGGTAAATTTCCCTTCCAATGCTACAGCAAAGATTTTCGGAGTACTTGGCTTTTCCATTTGCCCAAGACTATCTACGCTGGAAATTTCTTTCAGATCCACATAATTCGGAACCTGTTTCAATAAAGTCCTTTCACTCGATTCAAAAAGAACTTTGGTTTTAATATTCTTTCTGCCTAAAGTATCAATTGATGTGGGAAATTCAAATTTTACCGGATTGATATTCTTGGTGATCGGTTCGTTCTTTTCAGCAATTCCCAAAGGGAAATAGGGCCATGGAAGACTTGTATACTGCGGGTTACCACTCACCTCTCCCGTTACCAGCCTTAACAAAGCAAATTTCTTTACATCTTTAACCAAAGCAGGATTGATCCTGATTCCATAGTTGAAGAAGAAATCAGTCATGTTGATATCCACCGGGAATGGCATTACCTTTTTAGATCGGGTTAAGGTATCCATTTCAGCATTTACGGCATCAATCATCCATAATGTTTTTCCTCCGTTCATAATATACTGGTCCAGGATCACTTTTTCACCATCTGTAAATGCTTTTCTCGGCTTTGCAATGACCAGAGCGCTCATTTGTTTCAGCAACGGAACATCCGCAGCCGTTAGCTCAACCTGGTTTTTAGGAATCACAGGACCGGCATCGTAGTTTTCTAATGCCAAATGCATAAAACCCTGGAATTCTCCCGGACTTAATTCATCCTGGTTAACCAAAACTCCTATTTTCTTTCTTTTATCAGTGGCAATATTCTTGATGTTCGATACAAGATTATATTCTAAATTTTCAATGGATTTCGTCAGCTGTTCATCGGCATTGATATTGGCCTGCTGTACCACCAGCGGGATAGAAACGCCGCCCTTGTTGTATTTAAGAACCGCATACGGAAATAATACGATCTGGGAGACTTTACCGTCTTTTACATCCGGAAGAACGGAAGGCTGCATTCCCATCGCCATCAAAGTATCCTGGGACATTTTGGTTTTGATGGGATCAATAAATTTAAAATCAATTTTCGGATTGATCTTTCTGAATTCCTCCAGCATAAACTTCGTTTCACTTTGCAATTGTTTGAAGCTGGCCGGGAAATCTCCTTCCAGATATACCTCCACAGTCAGAGGCTTTTTAACCGATTCCAATACTTTGATGGTATTATCGGAAAGGGTATATCTTTTTTCTTTCGTTAAATCCAATCTGATCCCAGAAACGGCAAGAATAATCACTAAAGGCAGGATCACAAACAATAAAATCCCTAATGGAGATTTAAAAGGTATCTTCTTCATAATTCTACTTCTTTTTATTGATAAAATGATTGGACAACACTAATGAAACACCGATGATCAGAACAAAATAGGCTACATCTTTGAAATCGATCAACCCTCTTGTAAATCCAAGGAAATGCTGATAAAAACCTATATTCTGTAAGATAAAATCTGCTCCACCCAACAATTTATAGCTTGCTAACTGCTCGATTCCGAAATACATGATAAAACACATGAAAACACCTAACAGATAAGCCATGATCTGATTCTGAGACAACGATGACGCTAAAATCCCTACACCCGAAAAAGCAGCGATAAGCATGATCAATCCGATATAACTCCCAAAGGTCATTCCCAGGTCAATATTCCCTGCAGGAACTCCTAAAACATAAACGGTATACAGATAGATCAACGAAGGAATGAGGCATAAGATGCCGACTACCCAAACGGAAAGAAACTTTCCTAATACTAGGTCCGATATTTTTAAAGGCTGGGAAAACAACCAGTACAAAGTTCCCGTTTGCTGCTCCTCTGCAAAAGTTTTCATGGAAAGCGCCGGAATAATGAACATCAGTAGCCATGGGACCAAAACAAAATAGCTTTGTAATGAGGCCATTCCGATCTCAAAGATATTAGAGTCGTTGTCGAAAAAAAACAAAAAAAGAGTCGCTATCAGACTGAAAGCTGCGATAATGATCCACGCACTCCAGTTCCCGAAGTAACTCCAAAGTTCTTTTTTTAAAATTGCAATCATAGTTTTTTAGTAAAATGTAAAAGGGATTGTATTGATGTACACACGATACCCTTTTTCTATTGTTTCTTTTTTTTGTTTTTATTGACCAGTTTCACGGTCATCATGATTAAAAATACAAGAACGAAAAATCCGGCAATTAATTGCCACCAGTACTCAATTACTGAAGATTTCAGAATAACGGTAAAAACGACGAGGAATAAAATGAATGTGGCAATCTCATTCGCCTGTCTCAGTTTTATGTTAGCTGTCTGTAATGTATTTCCGTGAAGTGCTTTTAATTGAAGAACTTTTTTCCAGCACCAGTAATGGTAGATCGCCAGACCGACAAGAAATGTTAGTTTTAAATGAAACCAAGGCATTTTCATCAATCCTGTATTGAGAAAGATCATCACCAGTCCGCAAACCGCCATGATCACTCCTGCAGGAACTGTAATGATATTCCAAAGCCTTCTTGCCATGAAGGTATACTGTTCTCTTAGGATACTTTTCTTTTCTTCAGAGAATTCATCGGTATCTTTATAGTAAACAAATATCCTGACAAGGTAAAAAATCCCTGCAAAATAACTGACCATAAAAATAATGTGCAGCGCTTTGATTATTGTGTAAAGCATTTTAAAAACTTTCTATTTTTTATAAAACAATACGATACCATACTTCCGTCTCTCACTTCAACCTTTGAAATAACTTTGGGATCATCAGCCACAAAAACAGCCGAACAATCCCAAGTTTTCAATTCTTATTTTTTAATATTTTTAAGAGATCACACTAAGCTCTTTCCCCACTTTTTCAAAAGCAGCAATAGCTTTATCCAGATGTTCTCTGGTGTGAGCAGCAGAAAGCTGAACCCTGATTCTTGCCTTTCCTTTAGGAACTACAGGATAGAAGAAACCAATTACGTAAATTCCCTCGTCCATAAGTTTCTCTGCCATTTTCTGAGCCAATGGCGCATCATAAAGCATTACCGGAACGATCGCAGCATCTCCGTCAGGAATATCGAAACCTTTAGCTTTCATTTCTCTTCTGAAGTATTCTGCATTTTCCATCACCTGATCACGAAGTGATGTGTCAGCAGAGATCATATCCAACACCTTCAATGCTGCACCTACAATACCCGGAGCTAATGAATTGGAAAACAGATAAGGGCGGGAACGTTGTCTCAGCATATCGATAATCTCTTTTTTACCCGAAGTGAATCCTCCTAAAGCTCCACCCAGTGCCTTTCCTAAGGTTGAGGTGATAATATCTACCCGACCCATTACTTCATTCGCTTCATGTGTTCCACGACCTGTTTTTCCAATAAAACCAGTTGCGTGAGAGTCATCTACCATTACCAAAGCACCATATTTATCCGCAAGATCACATACACCCTTCAGGTTAGCTACAATACCGTCCATAGAGAAAACCCCGTCGGTAACAATGATCGTAAAGCGGTGATTTTTTTCAGAAGCTGCTTTCAGCTGAGCTTCGAGATCCTCCATATTATTGTTTTTATAACGGTATCTTGCCGCTTTACAAAGACGAACCCCGTCAATAATTGATGCGTGGTTCAGTTCATCTGAAATAATAGCATCCTCCTCGGTGAAAAGCGGTTCAAAAACACCACCGTTAGCATCAAAACATGCTGCATACAAGATCGTATCTTCCAATCCTAAAAACTGAGCGATCTTCTCTTCCAGCTGCTTATGAATATCCTGGGTTCCACAGATAAAACGAACGGATGACATTCCATATCCGTGAGAAGCGATCATATCCTGGGATGCTTTCATCACTTCAGGATTATTGGAAAGTCCCAGATAATTATTAGCACAGAAGTTCAGCAACTTTTTACCGTTAGCTTCTATTTCCGCACTCTGTTGGGAAGTAATGATTCTTTCTCTCTTATAAAGCCCGTCGTTTTCAATATTTTTAAGCTCGTTCTGTAAATTTTGAAGATATTTTTCAGAGATCATTTTTAGTAATTTTTTAGATGCGCTAATTTAGTAAAAAGGCGGTAAACTATCCTCTTTTATGATTCTTATTCTAAAAAAATGAGCAGAAACATTCATTTTAACAACTAGTCTACTAATTTAGTAGGATAATAATTTTATATTTGTCCTTTAAATTCTAAAAATGAAGTTATCATCTGTACAAAAAGTTAGGAATATACCATCAATAAATTTTCTGAATCTCTACATGAAACCTCGCCTTCCGGTTATAATCGAAGAATTTGCAGATCCAGAAAGCCCGGCTTTTAAAAAGTGGAGCTATGATTATTTTAAAGAAATAGCAGGTAATCATAAGGTCAATATTTATGGCAGTGACCTTGAATCTTTGGATAGGGTTGCGAGTAAACCTATTGCTCAGAGCCATTTTTCTGAATATCTGGACCTGATCAGCACAAAACCAACAGAACACAGGCTTTTTCTTTTTAACCTGCTCACTATAAAACCTGAAATGAAAAGTGATATCCACTATAATGATGTTACCAATGGAAAAATTCTAAAGTGGCTTCCCTTTATGTTTTTTGGTGGTAAAGGCTCCATTACCAGAAGCCACGTTGATATTGATATGTCCCATGTTTTCATCACCCAGTTTCAAGGCATTAAAAAGATATGGCTATTTCCCTGGGAACAATCCAGTCTGATGTACAAATTACCTTATAACTTTCACAGCTTAGCTAATATTAAGGAACCCGATTATCAAGAATTTCCTGCTTTAAAGTATCTAAACGGTTACGAAGCCGTTATCCATCCCGGAGAAACACTTTACATCCCTTCCGGATGGTGGCACTATATCCAATATGAAACAGAAGGATATTCCGTCTCTGTCAGAGCTCTTCCTTCCAGCTGGCTCGAAAAATGGAGAGGATTTAAAAATCTGGTCATGATCAGGCATTTCGATAACGCTATGCGAAATTTATTTAAAGAAAAATGGTTCGAATTTAAAGTAAGGAAAGCCCACAGGAAAGCAAAAAGAGCAGTTGCAAGGATTCTGAAATAACAAAAAAAGACTGTCTCAAAATATCATTTTGAGCGAATATATGATGAAGGATATAAAATATTTGTTCTTATGATATTTTCCGTCACGCTTAAATTGAGAAAAGATAATTATCTGAATTTTGAGACAGTTTTATTATTTCCGTATCCAACTTTTCTATTTTTCAATAAATTATTGATTTTCCCTAACCGGAAGATATTTATTAAATATTTTTCCACTTTTAAGAGCAAGAGAACTTTCCAGTTTTAAAACTTTCCGGCCATTAAAAATAGGAAGACCTTTTCCAATTGCCACCGGATTCACAACAATATAATATTCATCAACAAGATCCTGATCGATCAGCGAGCTTACAAAATCAGCGCCTCCATACACAAGGATATCTTTTCCCTCCTCCTTTTTAAGAGCTTCTACTGAAGTTATAAGATCATTATTATCTACTTCCAGATTTCTGCCGGCTATATTGTTTTCTGTCCGGCTAAAAGCAATTTTACGCATATTAACGATCAGTTTTGCTAAATGGTTGGTAGGATGATCCGGCATATTATCTGCCACGTTTTCCCAGTGATCAATGAATGGTCGTGTCATTTTCCTTCCCAGTAAAAGTGTGTCACTGCTCTCAGCAAGATCAACGATTTTCTGAAATCCCACCTCATCCGGCGGGCTTAGCCATACCCAATCCTGCTCGCCCTCCGGTCCGGCTACAAAACCATCGATAGTCATCTGCATCTGTAATTTTAATTTTCTCATAGTAATTGTTTATGGTGATTGTGTTAGTGTAAGTTGTTATTCAATGTATTACAAATTTAGTGTTTTTCTGAAGTAAGAGAGTTGTCATTTTTAAAACGTAATAAAATTAGTTTTTTAAATAACATAGATTTTGCTAAGCATCTTAAAGAGGTAGAATAAAAAGATGTCGCAGGAAGGCATAGCTAAGCTGGGAGGTGTTAACGGTGCTGTCATTGGTAGATATAAGCGCGGGAAGTAAAACCATCGATTGAGATGGCCACGCAGCTGGCAGAAGCCCTGGAAGTATCCCTAAATTATCTCGTAGGATACGGATATTTTACTGGATAAAAATATTGTCTCTAAAATTTAAGATATCCAAAAACTAAAAGAGAACGAAAGACAACATATCTTCGCTCTTCTGGATGCGTTCTTAAAACAAACGAAGCTGCAAAGCATTATGTAAAACCAAAGCCACTCGTTTGAGTGGCTTTGGCATTTCAATGACTACTTATTATTGTTTCTTTTGTCGCATCATCTAATTTGTATGATATCCCATTGTTGCCATATCTCCAAAATTCTAACCTATAATCTGTATACAAAGTATCATTTTTATTTACTATAAATGCATACTCATAATAGCTATCATCTGGATTAACATTATTATTTACAGTTTCTATTTCTTCTTTTATCAGTAAAAGTTTCTTCGAGATTTTTTTAGAATTAATTGAAACTGTATATATATTAGGATTCTTATTAAAAAAAGGCTTTAAATTAGAACCAAAAATTTCTCCATCATCATTTTTGGTATTATCATGTTTGTATATAAGAACTTCCTTAGAGGTACAAGATAAAACTATCATTGTAACTAATAATAAAAATATTCTGTTCATTATGGCGTTTTTTTCTTAGTTGATGTTACACTTTCTACGGTATAAGGTATTATACCATAATTTGTTCTTTTATCTTCACCTAATTTAACATTCATTTGATTTGCAACACCTGTAGTATATGCTTCCTCCTTATTTTTAAATGATAAATCTCTTCCATCCGGAGTAATCATTGATTTATCTCCCTTGGTTGATACATCTTTTTTTCTATTAGAATATTCACTGTCGTTAAATTTATTGTATCCATGAATTAACTCATGTCCTAATCGAGAGGCAGGACTATTGTACCCTTTATTATCTTCTGTGGTTGGTTTTGTGGCGTCTTTTCTAAAGGATATGCCCTCAGATGGATTAAAATTTATTGAATTTGTAGAAGGATTAAATTCATTACTTTTTCCACTTTCAGTTTGTTCGTTTATGGTTACCGTATTTTTAGAATCATTTATTAATGAATCCATAAGATTGACTGTCTTAGCATTATCACCTTCGCCAATAGTAACATTAAGCGCACCTGAAGAATATAACTTATCCAATGCTTGATAAGTATTTCTATCAAACTCATTTTCAATTTTACTATAATCTCGGTCTTTTTGATATGAATAAACATTATCACCAAATCTAATATCTCTCCCATCCGGATCAATGAAAAGAATTGGATTATTAACAGCATAATTATACGGACTTTGTCTTCTATGTTTCTCCGCCAGTGGATCTATTACACCCCATCTTCCAATATCCGGCATATAAAACCTTGCCCAGTAATCATACATTCCCGTCTCTTGCAATTCCTTTCCATTGTACTTGTAATTCTTATAGGCACTTGGGCTAAAAAAAGAGAATCCCGTTTTTAAATGGTTCATTCCAAATGGATAATAATCATTAGCATCTGTAGTCTCAAGAGCGCCTGTGCTGTTTCTTGCGAAACTTATCCGTACATTTCCTAAATGATCTTTATACTGGTAAATATACTGATCTTTTCCATAATCATAAAATCCTTCTGCGGTTGGGAAAAACTGAAGCTCAGGATTCTTTGCCCCTAAACCGGGAACAACATTTAAAGTCTCTGCAGAATAAGCCTCCATTTCCAAAGCCTTGCTCGTTTCCAGTAGACACTACTGTCGGTATCTTTTGGGAGAGATAGAAGAGGTAAATATTTTTAAAGATCCTGCAATGCTCACCGTTTTAATGACATCGAAAAACTTGACCCTGAAAATAAAAAGCATTTGCTCTCTTTTGTAGCTGGGTTTATTCAAGCTTTGAAAATTAAAAATATTGCGGCATTATAATAAAGAACCCACCGCAAAGCGGTGGGTTCTTTATTATTGCTCGCGGATTTGTATCCGCGAGCAAGTTATTTTTTATAGGGCTTTCCTAAATATTCTTTTGGAGGCTTTATAATTGGTAAATTATATTCTTTAATGGGATAAAAATACTTTCTTAAATCTCCTTTTGCAATCAATTCTAGATGGTTTAAATCTTTTATCTTATACATTACTCCTTTTTGATAATCATTACCATTATAATGACTTAAATTTTTATCAAAATCATTCTTCTTCAAACTATTAGGCTGTTGTATAATTTGAAACATAGGATGATAGGGTTTTGTAACAATTATTTTACAGCAATTTGTATAAAATGTGCCTTCTTTTTTTATCATAAAAGAAGGCTTTATAACATTCTCATATTTTACAGACATTATAATTAGTGTATCATATCTATTTAATACATAAAAAATTCCGTCAGTTTTTGAGATTTCTTGATGGATAATATCAGTACTCTGTAAAACTTTATTATAAACTTCGTCAGATGTAAAGTAGGGATTTTTTACTTCTTTTTTACAAGAATATAATAATACAGACATTAGCATTAATACTATTATTTTCATTTTCTTAATGTCTTTAAATTAATTTTACTATTAATGGGCATTGGTTTATTTACACCAGGCCTACCTGGATAAAATTTAGCCGATGTTTCATTGTAATAATTGTATTCCCAAAGATGTTTATCTTGCTGTGAATACAGAAAATGTCTTGGATAATTTCTATTTTTTGCAAATTCAGAATCAATCCAGGCAGCAGAACCATAGTCACCCTCTGTCATACTATTAACAGGAGTGGGAAAAGTTACACTTCCAGGATGGGTGTGGATCTCGAAAGATAATTTAGATATACCTTGATATAGAACGCTGTTAGGTGTCGTATCTTCAGAGTGCCCTGTCCAAAGAGCATAAGTCATAGTTTTTCCCGTATTGTATCCCGCAAGTCCCCATTCAACATTAGAATTGTTGGCAGCAAATAAAAATACATTAGATGCATCAGAAGCATCAGTAGTACGAGCTCTGTTCACTCCTAAAGGAAAAGCTTTTCGGCTTCCAGTATAATGCATTGTATTATCTGGGATACCTCCTGTTGCTAAGTCTCCGATAATAGAACTATCCGACGCTTTTGCTTTTGCTACAGTAACGCTCTTGGAGTTATCAACTTTTCCGTTTTTATCTGTAGCATATAAAGTGTCTGAGTTATCATTTGTTTCCCGTATAAGTCTAACCTGTCCATTTTGTAATAATTTATAATCATTTTTCACATCCATACCATCCGGATCGTAGTTGGCAATAGGATCGTTCATTACATAATTATAAGGACTATATGAGTGAAATTTCTCCGCCAACGGATCAATAACACCCCATCTACCAATCTCCGGCATATACATCCTTGCCCCATAGTCATACATCCCCGTCTCCTGCAACTCCTTGCCGTTGTACTTATATTGATAAGCTGGATTTCCAGCTAAACCATTATATCCTTCATGTTTCAACCCAAACGGATAATAATTATTTTCTTCAATAACCTCTATCCCTGTTGTACCCTTCTGATAACTCAATCTTATATTTCCTAAGTGATCTGTATAGTTGTAAATGTACTTATTTTTTACAAAATCATAATAACCTTCTGAAGTGGGAATAAACTGTAGTATAGGACTAGGAGGAGTACAGCCCGTACATATTTCTCCGTTTACTAAGTTATATTGAAAGCCATCTAAATATTCTGTTTGGTTTATTCCTATTACCAAACTCCCTGACAAACTCTTTTTAAGTTTCACTCCATCTGCTCGATAAAGATAACTATTTGTTGTACTGAATTTACCTATTCCGTTTGTTATACTATTGGGTAAGTTCAGATAATTATATCCAATCTTGGTAATGTCCTTATCCTTATGGCTTGTCATATTCCCATTATTATCATAAGTAATTTCATTTGGAGTTGCAAAATAAGGATATCCTGATGAATTCTGAGAAGCTTCTGCGACTTTTGATAATCTGTTTCCAGTGTATGAATACGTAAGATTATCTATCTGCATGGCAAGGCCATTGGTTGTGTTTTTTGTATTTCTGTATAATCGTGTAATATTTCCATTTAAATCATATTCCGAAGATTCCCCGAAATGATTTTCCTGTGGTACTGTACTATTAGGTTCAGAATAATGTCCGTAATTAAGTCTGTTTAAAGTATCATAGGAATAAGAATATCGTCTTAATACGCTATCTACAGAAGTTTTCCAGTCTACTTCTGCAATATTTCCATTGTATCTTGAAATAGCAAATAACGTATTAACTGGATTATTATACCTAACCTCGTACCCAAAAAATTTTCCATTGAGATTTGAAGGATCGTTAATTTTAGTCATCCAACCTCGGATATTGTATTTATAATCCACCTGCTGCAATGGAGTTGTAGTATTTACTCCTCCAACCTTTTTCCATTCTAACTGGGAAATCTCATTGTATTTGTTCTGGGTCAAATACTCAATGGTTCCGGTACCTACTTGATGGGTGTGGGTTAAAAGTCTGTTTTGATTATCATAAGTAAATACTTCTCTTATCGATCTTTCCGTATCTGTGGCTAACCTTTTATGCCTTACTAAAGTTTGCTTAGCTATTCCCGAAAAGTTAAGATCCGAACTGGTCCTGGTAAATCCACCTAAATAATTAATTGAATGAGTACTGATTACTCTCCCTTTATTGTCATAATAGGTATAGTTCTTTGTCCAGTTGTCGTCTTCTATATTCTTCACCAAACTCATTACAGGAAAACCTTTTGTACTTATGTTACTTCCCGTAGCATTATCCGTTAGAACTGGTTGGGCAAAAACATTAGCCGGAAAAGCAGGATTAAAACTGTATAATGGATAAGTATCATAGTAATTTACACTTAAAACCTTATCTAAAGTAGTAGGATATACGGTATTACCATAATAAATTGTCATTCCACTATTGGTAAAGCCTGTTGTATTACGTTCTTCATTAGAAGGTTGCCCTTGATCAATATAATAATCTGTACTATATTGAACCTGTCCTCTACTAAATTGAGCGCCTATAGCAGCAATACCTGTATATAAAACCCTTGAGAATTTATCATATTTAGTAAAGAGCCAGTTTCCTGAAGGCTTCATATTAGCATCTTGAGTCATGACTAACCGGTCTGCTTTATCATAGACCATAAATTCCCAACCTTTGCCCGGCAGTTTTTTCTCAACCAGCCTACTTTTTCCATCATATCGATATTGGTAACAGAAATTATTTAATGCTGTATCATCTGGTGTAGCTGGGGAGCCTGGAGGAATAACAAATGCTAATTGATCGTATTCATTATATACATAATAAGTATCTGCATTTTCAGTAGAGCTAATGACTTTTCGAACCAACACAACTTGTCCCCTTCCATTTTTGAATTCTATGGTCTTATTTCCATCCTCATCGGTAACAGTATTTTTATAAAGTGTATTCGGTAAAAAATACTCAAGCAACTCAAGAGTTGTTACAGTCATTTTTCCTGCAGGATCCCATATCGTTGTGGGTTCATATTTTCTAACATAATCCTCATGGATATTGGCATCATATTGAAACCTTACAGGTTTATCATTCCACGCTGTTCCTACTTGTTTTTGTTCAAGAAGTCTGTCCAAAGGAGAGTTTTCCAATGTCTTTTCAGCATAGATCTTCTCTTGTCCGTAAGGAGTATTTATTACATTGGCTAAAGGATTTGAAACAATACCTCCGTTTAAGGTCTGTCCCTGTGGGATAGGTAAATAATCCTTTACCTGTCTCCCAAATCCATCGTATTCAATAGGAGTAACTACATCTTTTCCTATTGGAGATGCTTTTATATTTATAATCTGCTTGGGTCTTCCAAGCCCATCAAAATACTGAACGGTTTCTGAGGTTTTGGTGGCTACATTGCTGGTATTATAATCAAGAATGGTCTTTGAATATACATAGTTTTCCGTTGGAGAAAGTTGGGCATGAACCATACCCGTTATTAGCAAAGCTCCTATTGGAATTATTATTTTTTTCATCGTGTGTTAGTTTTTGTAATTGTACTTGAATTCTTTTACCAAACTACCTGTTTTAGAATCCTGTCTTATTTCCTTTAATCTATTGGCCGTATCATAGATATAAACTTCCCGGATTCCTGATGGAGGAGTAATGCTGGTAACTCCGATTAAAGGATCGTAAGTATACGTGGAAATTTGATATGCAGACAATCCGGAGTTCTTTCTGAAATTATCCAAGGCTGTGATTAAGGCAGGTTCATTAGCTGGATTAGCAGCGTCCTGATCCGAAGCATCTACTATCGCTGCAATCAGTCCTAAGCTTACCAATTGAGCATAAGTGGCCCCTTGTACTTTGGCAATAGGCTTGGTATTATTATATCCCCAAACGATAGCTGTAGGAATTCCGTCTTTGGTGGTGTATTGCAGGATATTTCCTTTAGAATCGTATCTATCGTAAGTGACTTCTGTAAGCCCTGGAGACGAAAGATTGGAAATATCATAAGAAAGTACAGACATGGGTAAGGCTAATCCTGATGTTTTAGTATTCGCTTCAGTCTGTGTTTTTGGATAAATCGTTTCCACTTTGGATATAATTTTAGTATTATTTCCAACGGTTTTACTCGTAGTCGTTTCCAGCGGAATGCCTATCATATTTTTATCTATCATGAACTGATTACCTTTTTCGTAGGCATATTGATAGTTTGTTTCATTATTTATTGCATCTGAAAAAGTAACTTTTTGTTTTATTGGACTTAAATGTTTATAAGTAGGATCATAAAAAAAATCGGTACGTTCTGAAAGCATCTGATTATTAAAATAGGTTTTTGATGATGTACTCTTTTGTTTTACCCAAGCTGAAGTAATCTGATAACGGTCTGTAAAAAAATTGGCTTTATAGGTAGATGGATAACCTGTTACGGCCATTGTTAATATATAATTTTGAATTAAAATCATGTAGGGCATGATAACTACTTCAGGATAATTGGGGCTATAATCATTAGAAAATTGATTAAAATAAGTATCATAATCATATTCCGTATCGATGCTTTTGAGAAGAACGTTGGAGGAATTATAATATTCTTTTTTGCTTAATAATCCCAACTTAAATTTGTTATCAAAGTAGGTAAACATGGAAGCGGAGTTACTAATTGGATTTTGGCCATTGATGTTTGAATAAGTATCAACAATTTTGTAACTTTCATCTTTTCCTACATATTCAGTTTCAACTTTATTATACACTACAGGTTTACCGTTTATAGTACTTGTGTTAAATTTCCCCGTGTTGCTTATAATTGATACAGAACAAACTGTACTACTTAAATCATTTGCATTCCTTTTTACTGGTGAAGAATAGGTGTAATCAATATTATCCCCTACATATAGACCTGTTGACTTTCCGTTTTCATCTTTATATTTATATTGAACACTACTTGCTACAAGTCCTTTTTCATCTCTTTTTGTGATTTTTTTTATTCTTAGGCCTCCTACACTAACATTTCCTTTTTTTATTTCCGTACTTTTTTCAGACCATGATAGTACAATAGTAGCAATGTAATTATCTAAATTAATTGGAAACTCACTTGGTCTTTTGACTTTTCTAATTCTTACTCTATACAATGGTTTTTTGTCTACCAAAGCAGTACCTGTACCTGTAAATGTAAAACTTGTCAGAACTACATTATTTGCATCAAGAAGATCAGCCACAAAGTGAGACCCTTGAGGGAGCATATCCGAAGTATTGGGTGGATTCACCTCACTTTCAAAATTAGTTTCGAATAGGATTTTATTATCGAAAGGGCTTACAACTTTACTTAAATCAACCTGAAATTCAGCGTATCCAGGCACATCGCTCCATGTTCCACCATTTTTTTTATCAAATTTAACAATTTGTTTTTCAGCATAATAATCGTCGTTTTCATATTCAATTTCCATACTTCCACCAGTAGGGTACTGGATCTTTTGTAAGCTTCCTGAAATAGCATATTGAATATTAGGTTCTTTATTATCCGGATAACCATATACAGATCCTTTATAATATGTATTTGGGACACCTCTATTAGATTCGCTGCCATTATAAAATCCAAGATCATCTGTTGCATCTGAAAATCTGTTAGGTAGATTATACTGCTCATAATAGAATAGCTTATATTTTGATCCGTCATTGGCGTTTATGACTTCTTTTAATTTTAGCCTTTTTGATAGGGAAGCATCCTGCGGATTGGATCCCCAGTTTCCATTATCCGTAAAGTATTCCTTTATTAAATTGAATTTTGAAACAAGATTAGTTCCATTTTTGACAATTATTTCATTTAAGGACAGTCCATTAACAATGTCCTGTCTATCACTAGAATAAATAAATTCTACCCGTTCATTTCCAAATTCGATATTGTCTAAAACATCTTCGCGAAAAACATAAGTAGTGGTTACATATTCTCTGTATACAGTACTCTCAATTATGTTTTGGCAATTCTCAGAAATTTCAAACCTTTTATTATTGTTGCTTAAATAATCATATTGAGTTTTTGAATAATTAAATTTGATCTCTTTTCCCGATGGAAGCTGAATTTTATCAACTTTATAATCTGTGGTTATTAGTCTGTAATCTTCTGTTTCAGGAATTGACCCGCCAAGACTACGGGTTTGATTAGCAGGAGAAAATAAGTACTTTATACCTTGATCATCTGTAATTTCAAATAAGCCTCCTTGTAATGTAATTTTAATATTATTGTAAGGTACCTGAATTACCTGACCGGTACTACTTAAATAAAATTCACCAGAAAACTTACCAATGGAATAAGTATATATATCCGGTTGAGAGTCATATTTCTTTTTTGCTGTATTATCTGGTTTTAGAGGATCAAAGCCAGTAATATTTGCGGCAATATTATTATCCGCTTCATTCCCGTTAGGATCGAATGAAGATGGATTTATATATGGAATCCATCCTCGGTCATCTTGTCCAAATATCTGTTTAGAAAGGGAAATCCCACCCGTACTTAATGACCAGCCTAAACCTACCTTTGTAGAAATTTCTTTTACCCTTATTCCTGACATGTGATATTTTAAATCAATTGGAAGCTGATATTCACCAGTATTTATTGTATAAATTGGGATATCTACTCCTGCTGTACCTGTGAAAGTCGCATTTGGAATATCTGTAAATTTAGATAATTGGCTTGCATCAGGTGTTTTTTGAGTAATTTCAAATTTATTTATATTGGATGTTGATAATTGAGCAGATCCCGATATTATTATTAAAGTCAGTAATGAACTTAATATATACTTTCTCATTGTAATCTTTATTTCTTAATTAATTTAGCATTAGCCGTTTTACTAGTATCCGTCTTGATCACCACTAGGTAAGCTCCCTGTATCAACGGCTGTGCATTAATCTTCGTTACCTTATTCTTGGTTTTTAGATTCTGAAGCTGTCTTCCTCCCATATCATACATAGTAATATCCGCTTCCCTGAAATCAAAGCCTATTTCTACATAAGCATAATCTGATACCGGATTCGGATAGATCTTGATATCCTGTTTTTCAATTAACTGATCCAGTTGTTTATCTCCCAGCTTCACAATCTTCCAGTTCTCCTTCCCTAGTTCCTCTGCACTGGTTCCTGCTAAAATGATGGAGCCATCCCTGTTCAGTTTAATATCTGATAATCTCTCCTCTCTCTTTCTGGATTCTCCCTTCACATGCTTTCTCCACTGTTCATTTCCATTAGCATCCAAATACAGTATCCAGAATGTTTCATCATCTGTTTCTATTCTTCCTTCTGCCTGAGTATATCCACCCAACAATATTCCTTTAGTTGAGGGTTGAGAGTTGTCAGTTGATAGCTGATTTAGGGCAGTCATACCCATCAAAACATCCCTGTTTTTGAAATTGTAGGATTTTTGCCACTGTTCATCTCCTCTTTCATTTAAAGAAACCAACCACAAATCTGTTCCTTCTTCTATTCCTACCGTCTTGTTTCCGGATCTCTCACTTCTTGATTCTCCTCCGATGATATACCCGTTTGACGTTAAAGCCAGTGTTCTTAGATGATCATCTCCTTTTCCTCCCAGGTTCTTTTCCCATTCTACCTTTCCTTCTTTGTTTAGTTTTACGATCCAGTAATCTCCTTCACCAAAGTTTTCAGTGGTTTTTGCATAGCGGGATACGGAACCTGAGGTTCCTGTAGCTGAGTTTTGATTCCCGGAATCGGAAACACGAAACTCAGAGCTTCTTGAATAGATTCCCAGAAGTGCTCCACCGTCTCTTGTGGGTATCATCTTTTCCACTTCGTCTAATCCTCTTCCCCCTAAAATAAGTTGTGAAAGTTCTTTTCCGTTTTTATCAAGTCTGATCACCAGGATATCTTTTGAACCATAGCCTTTGGATGCATTCTGAACATTTCCGGCTACAACAAGTCCTAAATCTGTGGTTTGGATAACTGATCTGGCTTCTTCATCAGCACTTGTTCCCAAAGTCTTTTGCCACAATTCATCTCCAAATTCATTAATTCTAATGAGCCATATATCTGATCCTCCTTTGGAGTCATCTTTTTTATCTATTCCCTTTCCGGAATATGAGGTTCCTGAAATTAGAAAGCCTCCTTCCTGGGTTGCTACGGTAGAAGACAAATAATCATGATTGTTTCCTGAGAAATACTTTTCCCAAACCTGATCTCCCTGTTGGTTGAGTTTCACCAAATGAAAGTCGTAGCCATTGT
This sequence comes from Chryseobacterium sp. PTM-20240506, assembly GCF_048296755.1. Taxonomy (NCBI): domain Bacteria; kingdom Pseudomonadati; phylum Bacteroidota; class Flavobacteriia; order Flavobacteriales; family Weeksellaceae; genus Chryseobacterium; species Chryseobacterium sp. PTM-20240506. Next base: position 4,798,115 of record NZ_CP182581.1, on the reverse strand, counting down.
TTTGCTGGGTATTGCTTCCTGCATCTTTCTTCTGGTTTCCTGCTTGTATGACACTTCCTGTTATCAGATACTGCTGATCGATTGTTGTGGTTACCTGGCTTAGGAAATCCTGGGTTGAGGATTTGATATCTTTTTGCCAAACCACTTCCTGGGCTGATAACCCGGAAATAATGCACATAGAAAGTACACTCAAGTAGAGTTTTTTCATGCCTTGTGTTTAATTGTTAAATTCATTTTTTATAATTGCCGCAAAAGTAATCTTTTTTATCTCACAACGAAAAGACTTATCTAAAATTTTTGACTTCATCTTTTTCATTTGTACAAAGTTAGCTTTGAATTGCGACAAAACCCGTCGCTTAAAAAAGTTTATAATCTGATTCCACATAAAAAACCGGTTTATTCCAAGTATTTTAGAATAAACCGGTTTCTTGATAATGCTGATATAAAAAATTATTCTTTGACAAATTTCACATTTCTATCATCGATTTTAAAGATATATACTCCGGGAATAAGCTCAGCAATATGGATAGACTTTCCGGGTTGATATTTTCCGGATCTTATCAATTTACCGTCTATGGAATAGATGACAAATTCTGCTGATTTTTCCATTCCTTTGAGATAAAGTTCATTTTTAGCCGGATTTGGATATAGTGCAAACTGATCTTTCTCAATATTTTCAACGCTCAGGCTATTATCTTTTGCTACAGTAGAATTTCTTTCCAAAATCTGGTATTCATAATTGAACTGAACATTGGCAATCGGGAACGGTACCGGTTCTACAAAATATTGATTATTTGAGGTATTGTTTAAAGTAAGATAAGCGACCTGTCCTGCTGTTCCGTTTACCTTTATCGGAAGAGGCATTTCATAAAAGCTTACGGAAGAATTACTTTGAGTCTGGCTAACTTTAATCGTAATGGTTTGATTAGAAGACTCCCTCCATCTGATATCATAGGTAGGATACCCTTCACCATACACCCAATCACTGAAAAATCCCGAAAAATCCTTACCGGTAGATTGTAGTAAAGAAGCCGTAAGATCTGCTGTTTTTGCGTAGCTGTAGGCTAAGTTGGGTCTGGAATGATATTCCTGAATTGCCTGATAAAAAGCAGCGTCTCCTAAGATCCATTTTAGCATTCTCAGAATATAGCCTCCTTTCGCATAAGATAATCTTCCACTGAAAATAGCCCCCTGATTCCCTAGGTTAGCATCAGCAACATAAGTGCTTCCTCCTGGCGAACTGGTAATATAATCTTTCTGACCTGATAAGTAATTCATAAATTCAGGTTGGGTCATCAGTAACTTTTCATTGGCAAGATGCTCCCCGAATGTGGCAAATCCTTCATTCAGCCAGATATCATTCCACGAACCACACGTTACTTTATCCCCAAACCATTGGTGAGCCAGCTCATGAGCTATTACACTTTTTCCCCAGGAACTCATTGAAGACATCGTCTGATGCTCCATACACACACCTCCGTACTGAAACTCCATATGTCCATACTTCTCATTACGGAAAGGATAAAGACCGAAATAAGTTTCAAAAGTGTTCATGATCTGTTTGGTCCATTCTATATTGGACATTACTGCCGTATTATTTACAGTTGTAGGATATACATAATTTACAAAAGGGAAAGGTGGATTTCCCATAGTATCATTAAGCTTAACAAAATTAGTGATAGCAAGGGCTACTAAATATGCACTGGTTGGGTACATTGTTCTCCAGAATGTCAGCTTTTTATTATTCGGAAGTGCTGTCTCAGACATCAGCTTTCCATTGGCAGCTACGTTATACTGATTTGGTGTTGTAATTTTAAAATCAAAACGGTCAATTTTATCATTTAAACTTTGTTTTGTCGGAAACCAATCCTGCGCGCCATAAGGTTCACTAAGGGTTGAGAGAATAAGCTCCCCGTTTTGGGAACCGGTGGAAAAAGCATTATTTGCCGTATCCGGCGGGCCTGCATACTGTATTGTTAATGAATCAAGCACATTCGCAGGAAGAGAAGATGGGAAGTCTATTTTCACTTCTTTCGTCGGTAATTGCTGAAAGGTCAAATTATTTCCATGGTATTTCACTTGTGAAACCGTTAAGGTATTGGCCAAATCAAAATAGATACTGCTCATACTCTGATTAGGTTTAAAATGTGATGTTACCGAACCGGAGATATTGTAAACTGCAGGATCCAGGCTTACATCCATCCTTTGGTATTGCAGATCATAGTTTAATGTATGGGGATTGATGTTGGGTGCCGTCATCTTTTGGGCAAAAGCTTTCATCTCTTTTGCTATTAATCCCTTCATTTCAATATTTTGATTCTGACTATGCAATGATCCAAATGAAATAATGCATAAAACTACAAGATAAAGTTTTTTCATTTTTATTTTTATAATAATGACCAAAGATAAAAAAAACCTTCTAATCATTGATTAAAAGGTTCTTATGATATTAAATAAATATTTTTAAAGGTCTAATGCCGGTTCCAGCAGCCTTTCCATTCTTTTCTTCACCATATCCACAGATCCTGCATAGTTGTTAACCATCAGCGAGAACACAAGGGTCTTCCCGGAATTGGTCTTCATATACCCTGCCAGAGTTTTTACTTTATTTAAAGTTCCTGTCTTAGCAAATATCTGTCCGTTTCCTGTTCCGATAAACATTCTCTTTAATGTTCCCGATTGTCCTCCTACAGGAAGTGAAGTCAGGTAAGCTTTATAATACTTTTCATCCATTAATGAAGTTAAAAACTTCGCCTGTGAAATAGGAGTGACGGTATTGCTTCTTGAAAGCCCACTTCCGTCCATATAGTTTAAACCATTGATATCAAAAGCATTTTCTTTCAAGTGAGTTGTTACAACAATTCTTCCTGATTCTGAAGTCTGATCTCCCAGTTTCTGGAATCCTACTGTTTTTAACAGTGCTTCTGCTAAAGAATTATCGCTATGCTGGTTGGTGTAATAAATAATATCGCTCAAAGTCGGAGATTTGTATGCTGAAATCAGCTTTCTGCTCTCCGGCATAGGATCTGTCATTTTCGGAGTAACTTTTCCACTAACTGCAATTCCACTTTTCACCATGGTCGCCCTTAAAGTATTGGCAAGATATGCCGGGGCATCAGGTAGCTTAGTGGTAAGAACACCATCTCCTTCATATTTATCCGCATATACCATCTGATTGGCATAAGGAGATACATAAAAATACTTTTTCTCAGTAGAGAAATTACCTGATTTCTTTACAATCAGTTTTTCATTAGCCGGATTAATCTCACGGGTGGTTCCAACCGGTAAATAATAGTTGTTATTTTCCAACCAAACAACATTTTCCGGAAGTCTTGAAATATTACCTTTGAAAAGCGCTGTCTGGATGATAATATCACCATTTACCCTTTTGATTCCTTCGTGAGAGATTCCACTAAGAAAATCTGAAACAATCTCTCTATAGGATAACGCTCCGCCTTTGTTTGTTCCAAGCGATGGATCCCCGCTTCCTACGACATAAAGATTACCATTTAAAACCCCGTTTTCATCTATACTTCCTGAGTATTCCAGCTGAGTCATCCAACGATAGTTTTCTCCCAACAGATTCAAAGCTGTTTCTGTGGTCAAAAGTTTTGTTGTAGAAGCAGGAACCAAAGGAGTGTTTTCATTGTATGAAGAAATTACTTTCTTTGTTTTCGGGTCGTACACTACAAATCCCCACGATGCATTTTTCAGCACAGGATCGGAAACCAGAGTGTTTACATTAATATCTACGAGTTCTTTAGCCGACAGGATTGTTTTCTCCACAACAGAAGTTATAGGAGAAGGTAAGTTTAAATTCGTTTTCTGATTGTCATAAGCCTGAGAGTAAAGAACGGTAGAAACGGTAGATTGAGCAAGGAAAAACCCAGAAGCCAGTACCGCCACGCTTGAAATATATTTTCTGAAATTTACCATCTATCTTAGTTTTGTTTCTATGTCTGGAAACCATAAAAAACGATTCATAATAATCATCCAATAAAGGCACCAAACAATTAATCAACGACCAAAAGTAGAAAATATTGTTAGAAATCAGACCATTATAGTCTGATAAAAGGCTATAAAATTTGTTAAAAATTGTTAAAAATCAACGAAAACGTCTTTTTTGATGCTCTGATAAGCAGTTATTTCATCAAAATCTTTTAAACTTAGCAAAACCTGCTCTTTGTATTTTTCATAGTTTTTTCCACGGGGAAGTTTCAGTAATATCTGGAACTGATACAGATTATTAATCCTTGCAATCTGAGACCTTTCCGGACCTAAAACACATTCTTCCGGAAGGTATTTTCTTAGAACAGAACCCAGAAACTGGGAAGCCCTGTTTACTTTATCTTCTCTCCTGTGTTTCAGCTCAATCATAATAAGCTTTGTAAAAGGCGGATAATGGAATTTCTGGCGCTCTTTTAAAAAATAGTAGTAGATCTTGGAAACCTTATTCATTTTGATCAGCTGAAAGACTGAATGTTCAGGATTAAATGTTTGAATATAGATTTTTCCTTTTCCAGACACCCGTCCTGCCCTTCCCGCAACCTGGGTAATCAGCTGGAAGGCCCTTTCTTCAGCTCTGAAGTCCTGTACATATAATAAAGAATCCGCTTTAGGAATAGCGACCAGTTCAATATGATCGAAATCCAATCCTTTTGAAATCATCTGTGTGCCCACTACAATATCAGTTTCCCTGTCTTCAATCTTTTCATAAAGTTTTTCATAGGCAAATTTTTTCCGCATGGAATCGACATCCATACGATCTACCTCGTTTTCAGGAAATAATTTGGAAACTTCTTCATGAATCTGTTCAACACCAACTCCTCTTTCATTCAGATTCTCTGAATGGCATTTCGGGCATACTTTAGGCCTGGAAGCCCGTTGTCCGCAATAATGGCATTTCATTTCATTCGCAGCCTTATGATATGTCATTACCACATCACAATTGGAACAATAATTAACATATCCACAGGATTCACATTCCAGAACATTGGCATAACCACGGCGGTTATGAAGTATAATAGCCTGATTCCGCTCTTCCAGTACTTTTTTTATTTCATCGATCAGTTGTAACGAAAAATTTCCTGAAACTTTTTTAGAATCCTGAGCTTCTTTAAAATTTATAAGTTCAAATTCCGGCAGCTGAACATTTCCGAATCTTTCATTAAGGAAAACATATTTCATCTTCTCCTTACGGGCTAGATAATAGCTTTCCACGGAAGGAGTGGCAGAACCTAAAATCACACGGGCATCATAAAAATTACCAAATACCAGGGCAGAATCTTTTGCATTAAAATAAGGGGAAACCTCCCGTGCTTTATAAGCAGAATCATGCTCTTCATCTACAATGACCAACCCAAGATTCTGGTAGGGCAGAAACAGTGCATTTCTTGTTCCTATAAGGATTTGGATATCATTATTTTTGATTCTTCTCCAGACCTCTACTTTTTCAAAATCCGTTAGCTTCTGGTGATAGAAGCCCAATTTCCGACCGTATTTTTTTTCAAGCCTCTGCGTAATTTGTTTGGTAAGAGAAATTTCAGGAAGCAAAAACAAAACATTTTTGCCCTGCTGAACACACTCCTCTATCTTCTCTAAATAAATATGGGTTTTTCCCGATGAAGTCACCCCATGAAGCAATACATTTCTTCTTTCTTCAAAAGCTTCATCAACTGCCTCTTTTGCTTCTTTCTGAGCCTCGGAAAGCGCTTCTATTTCTTCTATTTCCCCATCATAACTTTCCAGCCTGTCTTTTTGCAGATAATATTCTTCGATGAAGTTTTTATCTACCAGAGGCTTTAAATGGGAATGCCCAAACACTCCATCTTCAAAAAGATCTGACTTTTTAATAAAAGTATCCGGATTCTCAGTCTGATGTGATAAGATGAGAAGAAAAAGATCCTTTTGCTTAGGTGCTTTGTTCAGTTTTCCGAGAATTACAGTAAGACTTTCATTGTTTAAAAGTTCTTCGTTGATCCTGACGTAAGCAACTTCTTTCGCTTTGTATTTTTCGCCAATCTTTTCATCAATTTCAATGTATTGCAGATCAATCAACGAATTGATTGTTTTTATAATATCTTTTTTAGGAATAAAAGCTTCAAGATCTGTAAGATTGATAAGTTGCCGGACTTCAAGTGCCTGAATGAGATACATTTCATTAACATCCAGATTTTCAAAATTAACTGTTACGTTCGGCTTTAATTTCAGATATGTTTCACTTTCAAGCTTTAATGAGGAAGGAAATGCAAAACGATAGATTTCACCCAAATTACAAAGGTAATAGGCAGAAAGCCAGTTCCAGAAACCGATCTGCTCCTGAGGCAAAATAGGAGATTCGTCCAGAATGCTAATGATTTCCCTTGGAATAAACCCTTCCGGTTCTGTATCATGAATTTCAAAAACAATTCCTGTGTAAATTTTTTTTCCACGAAACGGAACTAAAACCCTCATTCCGGTTTGTAGTAACGACATTAGTTCTTCAGGCACTTTGTAAGTAAAAGAACCTTTTAAATTTAATGGTAAAACAATTTGGGCGTATCGCAAGAGAAATGATTAAAGTGTAAAATTAAATCATTCTTCACAGAACTGCAATTTTTTATGAGTTGTTCGCCATTTTGTAACCTATATTTGTTATTCAATTTTGATTCATGGAAAATTATATCCTGCTTTTTTTTATTGGACTCCTGGCCGGAGCGATTAATGCAGCAGCTGGCGGTGGATCATTTATTACATTTCCCGCACTTGTATATGCCGGTGTTCCCCCGATTCAGGCCAATGCTTCAAGTACCGTTGCCCTGTTTCCGGGAAGCTTAGCCAGTGCATGGAAATTCAGAGAATATATTAAACCTTTCCCTGCTATTTCAATCGTAGCGATGATTATACTGACTCTGCTGGGAGGTTGTGCCGGAGGTCTGTTATTGCTATATACACCATCCAGTGGATTCAATCTGGTGGTTCCATGGTTGCTTCTGTTAGGTTCCATGGCTTTTGCATTTGGGAGGCAGGCCGGTAACTGGTTGAGAAAGAAAATGCATATAGGAGCGGGATTAGTACTGGGTGCTCAGTTTCTTTTAGGAATATATGGCGGTTACTTTGGCGGAGCCGTAGGAATAATGATGATGGCCGTTTGGGCGTTATTTGGTTTATCGGATATTAAAGTAATCAATGCCAATAAAACCCTGTTTACAGGAATTGCCAATGCGGTGGCTGTTGTACTTTTTATTTTTGCAGGGAAGGTTTACTGGCCGGAAACCTGCACCATGATGGTTGCCACAATTTCAGGAGGTTATTTTGGAGCTCATTTTACAAAAAAGCTGGATCCTGTAAAACTGCGTACAGGAATAGTTATCTTCAATTTCCTTATTACTGCGGTTTTTTTCGTCAAAACTTACTTTTAATTAAAAAATATCTCAATTATTCTATACCAGATAGCGGTTGTTAAGAATCCGACGATAATACTGAATCCGATGGTTAAATTCGTGAGTTTGGTATTCAGCCTGAACTGTTCGGCAATAATACTTGAAGTTACAAGAGTAGGCATTGCAGCTTCGAATATGGTAATTCTAGCAATATCTCCTTTAATGCCTGAAAGCAAAGCCAGTCCCAAAACAATCACCGGTGCCAGAATCAGCTTATACAGCATAGATACAGACATTTGGGGAATGAGTTTTTTCCAGCCATTAAATTTCAACTGTAACCCCACGGAAAACAAAGCTAATGGACTTACTGTCGCAGCTAATTTATCAAAGAAGGGCTCAGCAGCTGTAAAATCAATAAACTGAGAGAGGATCAGCGCGCTGATACATCCAATTAACGGAGGAAATGTGATCAGTCTTTTCAAAATGAATACAGCACTTACCTTCCCCGACCTGCTACCTCCTTTTACTGCGGCAATAATTCCCAAGGTAGAAAGACTGAAAAACATGGTCTGATCACAAATAATAGCAATGCTCAAAAGGCTTTCTCCATAAAAAGCACTTATTAAGGGAAAACCGATAAAGGAAGTATTGCTGTATCCGCTAATAAGCTCCATTGTACTTTGTGAACGCCTTGAATAACCTTTTTTCTTGCTATAAAACGACATAAACACAAAACTGAATACCGCAATAAGAAATGTCGCCACAATAGGAAAAAGCATTTCCAGTGTCCAGTGAACTTTAGGTAAATATTTAAATGAAACGGCAGGCAGGGCGAGATAAAGAATCCAGGTATTGATTCCTTTATGGGCATCCGGATGAATTGACTTGGTTGATCTGAATACCATTCCAGCCAAAATACATACCGCTATCAAAACAAAATTCACCATAATTGTGTCTAAATATGTTGCAAATGTAAGATTGATTTTTCAGCCGGACATAGAAATTGAATCGATTTTTAACCGAAAACTATGCATGGACTATCTTTTTCTCTGGATTTTACTATAATCAGGGATTAATGACGTCCCATAAACTCATCACTTCTATTTTATCCAATGGCTTTGAAAGTTTAATACGTCTTGGTTTTTTGGGAAGCAAATCAAAGAAGTTATCACTGAAATGAGTATCTCCCATCAGATAAATATTTTTAGTTAAAACATCCGTAGATATTTCGATCTCTGAAGAAGATATTTTTTTGATATGTACCGCAGGTTTTGAGAGCTTCAGATCTTTAGGCTTTACAAGGAAATAAGTATTTTGTGCTACTTCTTTGTTACTTTTATCATTTAAAACCACATTTAGAAATACCTCGTTCCTAGAAAACCGGCCAAGTATCTTTTCAATTTCTATCGGATCAAAGGATATAATATCTTTTAAATTCCTGTTCCCGGAATGAATCCTTTTAATAATCTCCCCTTTAAATGTGGTTACTTCTATGGTTGCACTTACATCGTTCAAGTCCTGTATAAGATCGTTAACAGCAAATAAATTCAGTTTATTGTCCTTTTCTTCTGCCAGAATAACCTGCTGCTCAAAACTCCTTTTGACCTGGTAGTGCAAAGCTTTCCAATTTCCGGAATAATCGATAGAAGACCACGAGACCACAGGCCAACAATCGTTAAGCTGCCAATATAACGTTCCCATATTATAAGGTTTTGCTCTTCGATGTGCTTCAATAGCGATTTGCATTCCACGTGCCTGCAGCAGTTGTGAGATGTAATTGTATTTTATAAAATCAGCAGGTACAGGATAATCCCGTTCCATATATGTATTGATGATTTCCCAACCTCTTGCATGCTTTTCATGTGCTTTTATAGTACCATTATTCAGATCGAGTTGAGGAGTTCCGGAAAACATAGTTTTCGTGGTCTCAAGACTTGGCATTCCCTGAAATCCATATTCAGACATGAAACGCCCTACTTTTTCATTATACACTTCAAAGGGCTGTTCACCCCACCACACGCCCCAGTAATGAGAGTCACCTTCTGTAAGGCTTTCCATATGGCCCCAGCCGATCGATGGCGAGCTTGGCCAATACATATTTTTATCAGAGGCCAGCTTTTCTTTTAATGTATTGGGAATTAATTCATGAAAGACCTTTCTGTAATCTTTCCAAACCTGCAAAGAATCTTCTTTCGAATATTTAAATTGTTTCTGGTATCCCCAGTTGACAATAGCTTCGTCTACTTCATTGTTTCCACACCATAAAGCTATGGAAGGATGATTCTGCAAACGGGTTACCTGATCTTTTACCTCCTCTTTTACATTGTTCAGAAAATCTTCATCAGAGGGATAAAAACTTCCCGCAAACATAAAATCCTGCCACACGAGAATTCCATTCTCATCACATGCCTTATAAAACTCATCATCTTCATAAATCCCACCACCCCAAACGCGGATCATGTTGATATTTGCCTCTTTGCAATCTTTTATCAGTTTCTGATATTTTTCTTTCGTAATCCTTGGTGAAAAGCTATCTCCCGGAATCCAGTTCGTCCCTTTAATGTATAACGGTTGATTATTGACCTTAAAATAGAAAGACTTCCCTTTTTCATCCTTTTCCTGAACCAGTTCTATAGTTCTGAATCCTGTTCTCAGGCTTTTTGCATGAATCTCTTTTCCTCCTTTTAAAAGATTAATTTTAAAATCATAAAGGTTGGCATCTCCCCAACCATTTGGCTGCCAGATTTTCAATCCATCGATTTGATAGGGAAATCTTATTTTATTTTCACCTTTTCCAAGAGAAAAGATCTTTTGGGAATTATTGATTTTTAAGGCATAATTACCTGGTGTCTGTACTTCAATATCAACTTCAAAGCTAAAATTATCCTTAGGTTCCCCCGATACATTTTGTAAATCCTTTATGCTTTTAATCTTAGCATCATTCCAGAAGTCCAGTTTTACCTCTTTCCATATTCCTGCCGTAACCAATCTCGGCCCCCAGTCCCAACCAAACTGATACTGTGCCTTTCTTACAAAGCTTCTAGGGCTTTCAGGCATCGTGAAAGGAACTTTTTGAGCCAGCTTTTTACCTTCTTCTACAGCAGACCTGAATGAAATCTTTAGAATATTGTCGCCCGGTTTCAGATAATTTTTAACAGGAATACTCCATTTTCTAAACATGTTATCCGTCTTCTGAAGAAGTTTTCCATTAAGGTAAATTTCAGAAAAGGTATCCAGGCCTTCAAATACAAGATCTATATTTTGGTTTTTCAACTCGTGTGATGAAATTTTAAAACGGGTCTGATAATCCCAGTTTTCATTTTCTACCCATTGGACTTTTTTCTCATTTTCATCTTTAAATGGATCGGGGATCAATTTATTATCCATCAAATCCTGATGCACGGTTCCCGGTACTTTTGCAGAAAGCCACTGAGTTTCTTTTGAGTTTTTAAACTGCCATTTTTCGGATGATAAACTGCGCTCGGAAAATTGTGCACTAAGAAAATTGTGAATAAGAAAAAACGTAAAAAGTATGGTTTTATTCATTGATGAGTTTATTTACAATTCTAAGAATTCCGTCTTTTATAAGGAGTTCATCAGAATGAATGGGCAGGCCTGGTTAAATGGCAGATTGTTAATTGTTTTTAAATCTTTATATTAAAAATTTAATGATCATTATCAGGAACCGTGGTTGACAGTATCAGATTCTGTTATTTATTCTTCAAAGCAATTACCTCATCTGCATCGGCAAACTGTCCGCCATCCGTAATAGCTGAAGAATGAAAATAGGCTGCGTTTGTAAATTCACGGATATCCTGGATATTGGTTGATCTTAGTCCGCCACCCACAAGAATTTCTATTCTCCCATTTGAAAGCTCTACCAATTTTTTCAGATTTTCTTTACCCTCGGAAACATTAGGTTTCTGTCCGGAAGTAAGAATCGTTTTAAAACCACAGCTGATCACTTTTTCCAATGAGCTTTCTAAACCTTTTGCCCTGTCAAAGGCACGGTGAAAAGTGCAAGGTAACGGATATGCTATTTCAACCAGGGTTTTATTTTGTTCCATATTAACCTCATCATTCTCATCTAAAATTCCGAAAACAAAGCCGTCGACATTAAGAGATTTAAGCTGGGTAAGCTCACTTTTCATCTGTTCAAATTCTTCATTTGTATAAGTGAAATTTCCTCCACGGGGACGGATCATGACAAAAACAGGAATGTTTATCTTTTCTCTTAGTTTTTTAGTCGTTTCAAAATCTGGTGTAGTTCCTCCTTCACTTAAACCATCACATAATTCTATTCTGTCTGCCCCATTTTCAAAAGCAACGATGGCAGAATGAGGATTAAAACATGCTATTTCTATCTTTGACATTTTTAATTTTTTTAGGAATTAGTAAAAATAATTTCTGATTTCTGATTATTATTTCAAGGCAAACTCAGGAGTTTCCAGCCTGTTTCCTTTTTGGTCATGTACCGCAAAATTAAACCCGTCCTGTATGCAATAAGATCCATATTCCCCGTTTTTATTTAATGCAATAAAACCTACCTGAATATCTTTCAGATTTTTATTTCTTCTCTGTGTAATCTTTACAATTCTTTCAACTGCTTCTTTGCAGGCTTGCTGCGGATTTCTTCCTTGTCTCATCAGTTCCACAACCAGGTGAGTTCCAACAGTTCTTATTACTTCTTCACCATGTCCCGTTGCTGTAGCGGCACCCACTTCGTTATCTACGAATAATCCGGCTCCGATAATGGGAGAATCTCCTACCCTTCCGTGCATTTTAAAGGCCATACCGCTGGTAGTACAAGCTCCGGAAAGATTTCCCTGAGCGTCCAATGCAATCATTCCGATGGTATCATGGTTTTCAATATTTACGATAGGTTGGTACTTGCTGTTTTTAAGCCATTCCTTCCATTCTTTTTCAGATTCGGGCGTTAATAGGTTTTCCTTTTTAAATCCCTGAGATAGGGCAAACTGAAAAGCACCATCTCCTACCAGCATAACGTGCGGAGTCTTTTCCATCACGGCTCTGGCTACAGAAATTGGATTTTTAATATTTTCAATACAGGCAACCGATCCGATGTTGTAGTTTTCATCCATGATACAGGCATCAAGTGTTACTCTTCCATCTCTATCCGGGCGTCCGCCATATCCCACGCTTCTTTCCGTGGGATCCAACTCTACCAAACGTACTCCTTTTTCAACAGCATCTAACGCTCTTCCGTTTTTGCCAAGAATCGTCCATGCTTCCTCATTGGCCTTTAAACCAAAATTCCAGGTTGACAGGACGATCGGTTTGTTTATGGTTTTATGACTTTCAGGTAATGGACTGGCCATTAGATCTAGCGGATTTACGGCAAGAGCCAAAGAAGCAACTGCTGTCTTTTTGATAAAGTTTCGTCTGCTTTGCATATCAGGTTTATTAGGCTTACAAATTAGCAATTTTCCTGCTGGTACAAAAGTAAAAAAACAACAGATCCTATTTCATCGCGTTTAGCAATCCTAATTACAAAAAGTCTTAAAAACAATCTTCATATCATTGATCGGAATATTTCGGAATTCATATCAGCAAGATGGAAATTCACCCCTGTAACTTTTCATTTACATTACTGACCTATTGTATGTTAAACTTTTTCAACCATGATCAGAATTTCAGTTATTTTAAGTTGTGTTTTATTCATTTTATTTTCCTGCAACAAAAAATCAGAAAAAGATATTCTTATAAATTTTTACAAAAAAGGAAAATTTAATGGTACCGTTCTCATAGTTGAAAAAGGAAAAATAATATGTGATACAGCATTGGGATATAAAAATTTTGAAGACAAAAAACTTCTGACCAAGGATACGCCGTTCTGTATTGCGTCTGTAACCAAACCTTTTACTGCAACAGCGATTATGCTTTTACAGCAGGAGTACAAGTTGTCGTTTGATGATAAAGCAAGCCAATATCTAATGGACCTTCCGGAATATGCACAAAATATCAGTATCAGACAATTGCTTAACCACACTTCAGGATTAAAGGATTATGAGAATGTTTTGATCTCAGACAACAGGATCACCAATGAAGATGTCCTGGCCTTTCTAAAAAAGCAACCCGGATTAACATTTCCTTCCGGCAGTCAATTCGAATATTGTAATAGTGGATATATCATACTTGGACAAATTATAGAGGCTGTATCCGGACAGTCATATAAAAATTTTATTCAAAATAGAATTTTTGCTCCTTTGAATATGCAGAATTCATTTGTTTTTGATGCTCAAACGGTACCGCCTTCCGGTATTGCCAAAGCGTATGATATAGATAAAAAACCGGATGATTATTTTCTTTTAACATTGGGGGATGGCGGGATCTATTCTACGACATGGGATCTATATAAATTCGACCAGGCTTTAAGAAAGCATCAGTTACTGACTAAGGAAAACACAAAAATTATGTATGAACTGCCCGTTTTAAAAAATGGAAAAACGAGTGATTATGCATTCGGATGGTACATTTCTGACGATACCGCAATGCATACAGGTGGAATCAACGGGTTCAGAAGTATCATCTGGAGAGACCTGAGCAACAATACCTGTATTATTGCTTTGACGAATCAGGGAGATGCCTTTCCGGTGTATCAATTTCTGGAAGCTGAGAAAAAGTCGATACAGAATGCTTTCTGATCTTGATTAATTCATCCCAATCTCATCTACAAAAAGCCAGGCTTTAGAATCAGCTCCCGGATTTCCGGCAGGAATAATTCCTGCATTTTCAATTTTAACTTTAATATATGCCGCGTTCTGATTACCAACATTGAGTTTTACTTTTCCTTTTACATTCTGAATTTCATCTTTTCCAATTTCTTTGATCATTTTAAAATTTACATTATCATCAGAAACAAAGACCTGTGCTCCTTTAGCTAAATGAATCCAGCTTCCTTTATTTTCAAGGGTATTAAAATAAACTTCTGAAAACTGAGTTTTTACTCCTAAGTCAATAACTGCTACAACATCTTTTCCCTGAAAGCCTAACCATGTTTTTCCCAGCTGTTTTTGATTACCCAAAATTCCGTCCACCAAAGTAAACGCTCCGCCAAAAGAATAATTTTCGCTGGGCTGTTGTTCCAGAGTGATCTTCTTTCCCGTTGTTTTGGAAGGAATAAATGATTGGGAAGAAACCGCACTTTTTATCTGTCCATCTTCGAAATAGGCAGACTTTATGGTCATAGCTCTTGAAACAGGGATAGGCTCCTTATAAGATGGTGAATTTACCGTTGGATCTGTACCATCGGTTGTATATTTTATTCCCTGAGAATTTTGAGAAGTTGATAATTCATATGCAACACCTTTGGCAGAAGGTGTTACTTTTCCTGAAATATTATAAATACTTTTCGCATAGTTGATCTTCATTTTATCTAAAACCTTAAACTGCCGGATAACCCTGTTTTCAAATTCTTTATAATTCTTAGGATCAGAAGTTCCCCATGCTACTTCTGAAAGTGCCATTATTCTTGGAAAAATCATATACTGGACATGCTTAAAATCCAATATATATTCGGTCCATAAGTTAGCCTGAACACCTAAAATGTATTTAGCTTCCTCAGCAGTAAGCTCTGAAGGAACCGGATCGTAAGAATATACTTTATCTAAAGGAGTAAATCCTCCAAAAGCATTAGGTTCGGACTGGGGATCCCCCTGATAATGGTCAAAATAACAGAAAGCTCCAGGAGTCATTACAGCAAAATGTTTTGATTTTGCAGCTTCAATTCCTCCATTGACACCTGTCCAGCTCATTACCGCAGCGTTTGGTGCCAGACCTCCTTCCAGAATCTCATCCCATCCGATTATTTTCCGCCCTTTGCTATTTACATATTTTTCTATAGTC
Source organism: Chryseobacterium sp. PTM-20240506 (assembly GCF_048296755.1). Lineage (NCBI taxonomy): Bacteria > Pseudomonadati > Bacteroidota > Flavobacteriia > Flavobacteriales > Weeksellaceae > Chryseobacterium > Chryseobacterium sp. PTM-20240506. The sequence goes on along the minus strand of NZ_CP182581.1, from coordinate 4,782,888 downwards.
TGGATAAAATAGCTTTGTAATCCATGTTCATCTTTCAGATTGTTCTTTTTGATCAGCTCCTGACAATGCGGGCACTCTTTCCATCGTGTCTTAGGACATTCATCACCACCAATATGGATATACTGAGAAGGAAATAACTTTATCACCTCATCCAGGACATTTTCTAAAAATGTAAATGTTTCTTTTTTAGGACAAAAAACATCATCAAAGACGCCCCACTTTGTGGCAGGTTCAAAAGGTCCTTTCGTACACGCCAGCTCAGGATAGGCTGAAAGTGCTGCTAAAGCATGCCCGGGCATTTCAATTTCAGGTACAATTGTAATATGACGCTGTTCTGCATACTTAACCACATCCTTAATCTGTTCCTGAGTATAAAAATAAGGGCCATATGGTTTTCCGTCAAAGGTATTATCTACATAGGCTCCAATCATAGATTCTTTTCTCCTGGAGCCAATTTCAGTCAGCTTCGGATATTTCTTGATTTCAATTCTCCATCCCTGATCATCGGTTAAATGCCAGTGAAATGTATTTAGCTTATACATGGCCAGATAATCAATATACTGCTTTACTTCATCTACCGTAAAGAAATGACGGCAAACATCCAGATGCATTCCTCTCCATGCAAATTTTGGATTATCTTTAATCTCCATAGCGGGAATCTCTCCTTTTTCCTGATAATCATCAAACAACTGGATCAAGGTTTGAACAGCAAGAAAATAACCTTGTTTAGTGTAAGAACTTATAAAAATCCTTTTGGGAGAAATATCAATAGAATATCTTTCTTTATCACCCTGCGGGTCAATCGGCATTTTGGGTTGTGGAATCAGCATATGCATTATATGAACTTTTTCCGTACTTCCTGAGGATTGAAATGTAACGCGAGCACCAAGATGCTTTTTGAAATATTCCGTTTCCTCTTTTGGAAGTTTATCATTCAGTATCAATGTTTTGGGGATCACAAATTTACCTTCCTGAATCGTTAAACTTTGTGGGTAAGGAATTAAACTTGGTTTAGTTTGCGAAAAAAACAGATTGGAAATCATAAGGGAAAAGACCAATAATAAACGCATTATTTTGTGTAATTTAGATTTAAGCGAATATAATTAATTTCTGAAAAAAGTCAGTGAATTATTTAACCTATTATGATATAAAAGATCTAATTTTGCAAAAATATACAATGAGAAAAACAATTTTTTTAGCGGCAAGTCTGGTGTTTTCATTTTCAGCACAAGCACAACTTTTAGATATCATAAAATCTACAGTTAAGAAAAAAACAGGGGTTGACCTTAACAATACAGGAAAAATAAAGAACACTTCTACAGGAACAACTGTAATCACAACTCCATCACCCAACAGAGCCTCTTCAGTTAATCTGAATAATCTTACTTCTACCCAAATTTCGTCCGGATTAAAGGAAGCCTTAAGTATGGGAGTGAATGATGGTGTGAAGAAGCTTGCTTTAACTGATGGCTTTTTCAAAAATGAAGCCGTAAAAATTTTAATGCCCGAAAAACTAAGAAAGGTAGACACGACCTTGCGTTCTTTGGGAATGGGAAAACTAGCTGATGAGGGAGTGAAATTATTAAACAGAGCTGCTGAAGATGCCGTAACAGAATCTGCTCCTATTTTCACCAATGCCATTACATCAATGACAATTACTGATGCCAAAAATATTTTATTGGGCTCAAATCATGCGGCGACTAATTATCTGCAAACTAAAACCCAGAACCAGCTCTTTACAGCGTTCCAGCCAAAAGTACAGGCTTCATTGGGAAAAGTGGGAGCTGACACCCTTTGGAAAAGCCTTATTTCAAAGTACAATACTTTTACAGGGCAATCTGTAACTACTGATTTGAATGAATATGTGACTACAGAAACAATTAATGGCGTTTTCAAAATGGTTGCAGATAAAGAAAACGGGATCAGAAATACTCCAGCCATGAGAACTACCAGTATTTTACAAAAAGTTTTTGGAGCTCAGGACGGTAAATAATCAATTATGAATAGTTGAAAAAACTCAATTTATAACATCTAGATACAAAATAAAAAGGCTGTTTCAGAATTTGAGCAGCCTTTCGTATTAAATTGTATTGCAAATCATGTAATTCTTCTTTTTTAAGATATAATAGTCAGGAATTCTGTAAACATAACAATTTTTTCATAACTTCAATTCCGTATATAAAATACAATCAGCGAAGTAAATCAACAAACACAAAAATAAACAACCATGAAAAAATTAATGTATGCTTTTCTTGTTTTCAGTCTGTTCGCAGCTTGTTTACCCATGTCCGGAAGTCCTATGACAGCCTTTATTGTGAAAAACACTTCAGACAAGCCCGTTAGCTTTACCTCTAGTGTTATCAAAATGTCACAAAGTTTTGGAGCGCAGGAAGTCTCTAATTCTTTTACGGTAAAACCTCATGACAGTATTATTGTGAGGCAGACTTATTTCAAAAAAGACGGTACCAATCCTCAAAAATGGTTTTCAAAGTTCGACATATCACCAGTAGATGGTGTGGAATTAAATGATCCTCAACTTGCAGAAAATTGGAAAAAGGGATCCAAAGATAATGTTCCCACATATACATTTACCATTAATAAATAAGGACATGAAGATCTTTAAAATCTTAACCATTTTCTTCTGTTCAATGTGCTTTTCTCAGGAAAATAATATCCTCACAAGACTTTCCGCGTTGAATAATAATGGCAAAATCTGGTACAATATAGATGGATATAGTGTTACAAGTGAGGTTTTCAATAATTCTTTTGATGAAAAAGGGCTTTCAAAGGTTTTAAAAAAACATAAAATTTCAGATTCTGAACTAAAAACAAGAGATGAGAAAATCAATAGTAAAAACTTCTTTGTAACCAAACAACAAAAAATTTCAGCAAACAGCTTTCAAACAAATAATTATTATTTCGTTGAAAATCCGAATAAGACAATCACTGTAGTATGGTTTATAAAAAACGGAAAAACAGATCAAGATACTGAAGAAAAGCTCGTTAATGCAATTATTGAGAATAGAATTCCGGAGGAGAATTTTGTTTCTATGAATATCAGTTCAATTAATTTTGCCGGAAGAAAAATAGAACTTGGCAGTAATTGTTACTGGACCTTCCTCAATACAGTTCAATGCCCATATGCAGGTGAGATGAACTGGTCTGTTCACAGAACATTACAGGATGCAAAAGAAGCTATTGAAAACCAATTGAATGTAACAAAATCTAAAGGAGGAGGAAAAATTACATCCGAAGAAATGATTGATATTAATTTTCTGGATGTACCCACAGAAGCAAAAAAAATAGTATATGACTTTACGGGCCTAACTTCTGTTCTTACAAAAATGTCCGGCGGAAAATCTTTAACAATCTACTATATCGCAGAAAATATACAAGATCAAAATATAAGCTGCGTGATAAGTTTCTGGAACAACGATGAAATAAATCCACAAACAAAGCTTCCTGCTCTTCCTGAAAAACTAATGAAACTTAATTAACCGATGAAAAAAAAGGCTGTTAATGATAACAGCCTTTCTTTTGTTTTTATTAAAATTGCATTTCGGGAATTTCTCCTTCAATGATCAGATCTGCTTCTGTAGATTGTACAATATGCTCTACGGACACTCCCGGTGCTCTTTCAACAAGCTTAAAACCAGCTGGTGTTACATCTAAAACAGCGAGCTCCGTAACTACTCTTTTCACACAATTTACTCCTGTTAAAGGAAGTGTACATTTTTTCAGGATTTTACTTTCTCCTGCTTTATTTACATGCATCATCGCAACAATGATATTTTCAGCAGAAGCTACCAAATCCATTGCTCCGCCCATTCCTTTTACCATTTTTCCAGGAATCTTCCAGTTGGCAATATCTCCATTTTCAGAAACTTCCATTGCGCCAAGGATCGTAAGATCTACTTTCTGTCCACGGATCATCCCAAAACTAAAAGCGGAATCAAAAAATGAACCTCCTTGTAGTATCGTAATGGTCTGCTTTCCTGCATTGATGATATCAGCATCTTCTTCTCCTTCAAAAGGGAAAGGTCCCATTCCCAAAACTCCATTTTCACTCTGAAATTCTACTGAAATGCCATCAGGAACGTAGTTGGCAACCAAAGTGGGAATCCCTATTCCCAGATTTACATAATAACGATCTTTTAATTCTTTTGAGATTCTTTTAGCAATTTGTTCTTTTGTGAGCATAGTAAAAACTTAGACTGCAATTTAATTATTTTCAATAGAATACAAAAGGGCTTTGTTATTGAAAATTATTAACATAATAAGTCGAAATAATATCTCTAATTTTGCAACATTATTTAACAGAATGAAAATACTTTTAAAATACCTTAAACCTTACCTGTGGTTGATTATTCTTTCATTGTTATTAGCAACCATTAATCAGGTATTCTCTTTATTTGCTCCGGCAATAACGGGTAATATTCTCGATAAACTGGTTACCCATCCTAATTTTTTTGATAAAGAAAAGCTTTTACCAAGAAACCTGAACCAATATTTATACGGAGACGGCATTTATCATGGTGTATTCTATTTCTTATCCCTCCTTATCGGAACAGCCATGGTGAGCAGGATCGCCAAAGCTTTTCAGGATTATGCAGTAAGTGTTATCACCCAAAAGTTCGGGGCAAAAATTTTCACGGACGGCTTAAAGCATTCTATGGCATTGCCATATCAGGAATTTGAAGACCAGAGAAGTGGTGAAACCCTTTCTATTTTAACGAAAGTAAGAGAAGATACTGTAAAGTTCATCAGTAATTTTATTAATATTTTCTTCGGAATTCTGGTTAGTATCATTTTCGTTGCTGTGTATGCTATCCGTTTACATTGGTCAATCATGCCGGTATACATTTGTGGAATATTTCTGATTGCATTCATCACGAATTTATTAAGCAAGAGAATAAAGAGTATCCAGAAAAATATTGTTTCGGAAACCACAGCTCTGGCAGGAAGTACTACAGAAAGCCTTAGAAATATAGAAATAGTAAAAAGTCTGGGATTAACCAATCAGGAAGTCATCCGCTTAAACAATAATACCTATAAAATTCTGGGGCTTGAACTTAGAAAAGTCAAAAGCATCCGTTCTTTAAGTTTTATCCAGGGAACAATGGTTAATTTTCTTCAACAGCTGATCACCCTGACTTTATTACTTTTAATTTTTAAAAATATTGTAACTCCGGGACAATATTTATCGCTGATGTTTTATGGCTTCTTTATCTTCGGACCTATGCAGGAGATCGGAAATATCATTATTTCTTATCGAGAGGCTGAAGCTTCCCTTCTTAATTTTGACCGTTTAATGAAAAAAACAGTCGAGGAAAAACCCCTTCATCCTAAACAGATCGGTGCTATTGAAGAATTGGAGTTCAAACACGTTTCTTTCAAACATCAATCAGCTCAGTATAAAGCGTTAAACAATATATCTTTTACCGTAAAAAACGGAGAAACAATTGCTTTTGTTGGTCCCAGTGGTTCCGGAAAAAGTACTCTGGTAAAACTTTTGGTTGGGCTCTATCGTCCTCAGGAAGGAAATATTTTTTATAATAATATCAATGGGAAAGAATTTGATTTTGATGAATTGAGGAATCAAATTGGTTTTGTAACTCAGGACACCCAGCTTTTTGCAGGAACCATTAAAGAAAACCTTCTTTTCGTAAATCCAAAGGCTACTGAGGTAGAACTTCAAATAGCTTTACAAAAATCAAGCTGTACTGCTTTACTGGAAAGGGCTGAAAAAGGTATAGAAACCGTAATTGGAGAAGGTGGATTGAAATTAAGTGGCGGGGAAAAGCAAAGAATTGCGATTGCAAGGGCTTTATTACGAAGACCTCACCTGTTAATTTTTGACGAAGCCACTTCAGCTTTGGACAGTATTACGGAAGAAGAAATAACTTCCACCATCAAAAGCATATCGGAGGAAAAAGAACAAATCACAGTATTGATTGCCCATCGTCTAAGCACCATTATGCATGCCGACCGGATTTATGTACTTGAACGAGGCCAAGTCATAGAAATGGGATCCCATGATAATCTGATTGCCGAAAAAGGATTATACTATGCCATGTGGAGACAACAGATCGGAGAAAGGAAAATGGTAATTCCCGAAGAATCATAAGAAGAATCATAAATAAAGCGCCGGAAAATATTTTCCGGCGCTTTATTTATATGAATACTCTCTTTCAAACGAAGACTTAATCTTTTTTCCTTACTGTTCTTTGCTCAATTCGCTTTTCGAATTTATCACCCTGGAATATTCTCTGAATCATAATTCCTGGAATATGGACTTCATTGGGATCTAATTCTCCCGGTTCTACCAATTCTTCTACTTCTGCTATTGTAATTTTTGCAGCCCCGGCCATTGGATGATTAAAATTTCTTGCAGATCCTTTGAAGATAAGATTTCCTGCATGATCTCCTTTCCACGCTTTTACAATAGAGTAATCTGCATTATAGGCATGTTCAAGAATGTGAGGCTTACCGTTAAATTCCTTTACTTCTTTACCTGCAGCTATTTCAGTCCCATATCCTGCAGGTGTATAAAACGCAGGAATTCCGGCTTGTGCAGCTCTGCATTTTTCAGCAAGGGTCCCTTGTGGAGTAAGTTCAACATCAAGTTCCCCGGAAAGCATCTGTCTTTCGAATTCTGCATTCTCCCCTACATAAGAAGAGATCATTTTTTTAATCTGTCTTTTATGCAACAATAATCCCAATCCAAAATCATCAACCCCAGCGTTATTGGAAATGCACGTCAGATCTTTCACATCACTTTCTACCAAAGCATTAATGGAGTTTTCAGGAATACCGCAAAGGCCGAATCCCCCCAGCATTAATGTCATCCCATCCTGAATTCCTTCTATAGCTTCCTTTGCATTTTTTACTCTTTTATCTATCATGAAATATTAGATTTTTCTGTTGGCTAAATTTAATAATTTTCTTTTAAATCAAGGCACACAGGATTTTTATTTAAATAGATAAAAGTGAAACACCATTTTAGATAATTGCTAAAAATCCAGCAAACCATCAGAAAGGGCCTTCCATTGAATTTTAGAAATTCCCATCATTCCTCCTATGCCTACCATGATATTTCTGATCTTATCAATAAAAGAAGCATTAAAATTGGGTGATTCATTCCTTCCGTAAATTGCTGCCATTATTTCTTTGCCATTATTTGAGATCATAAAAGTTGACGTAGCTTTACTGCTGTAAAAGTGTGCTATACGGTTGTTTTCGGAGTTTCCCGGAATTTTGGATGGTCTGCAGGTTATACTAATACGTTCTAATGACCCTGTATGATGAGAGGAAATATTAACTATCTGTACCCAATCGTATCCTTTTGCTTCTTTTTCTCCGGGACCAGGTATATCAATACGGATGTAATCATCAATTTCAGGAGGTCGGTCAAGGGGTTTTCCTTTTGAACCATACAATTTAAAATCGGCTGTGAGAGCACCACTGTACTCCCTCCACTGATTCACTGAAAAAAATCTTTTTTTCAAAACAGAAAACTCTTGCTTGTTCAATTCAGGATCGTCAAATTGTTTTTTACTTTCAGTATCATGAAATCCTCCACTCTTTTGTTGGGGAACTCCCGGAATTTCTTTAGGTTTCATAATTTCATCTTTTAAAATTGAACATGTAAGGAACTCACATTTTAGCTTTATTCACTGGTAAACTAAGATTCATAAAGTTAACCGGACCGGTAAAAACTATTTTATGACCAGGCTCATAAAACCAACAATTCCAATTACTACGACAATATACAGACCAAATCCTAATGGTCTGAATTTTGGAGTTCATGTATAAAAGAATTATAAAATTCTGAGTACATACAACCAATCACATTATTATGGAAACGAAAGACATATCAAGAATAGGACTTGGTGCATTTCTGATTACTGCAGGAATCAGTCACCTTACATTTGCAAGGAAAGAATTTCAGGCTCAGGTTCCCGAATGGGTTCCTTTAAAAAAAGATGATACGGTGGTATATTCCGGAATCGTAGAAATACTCCTGGGAACAGCAACGATCGTGACTCCTAAAAAGTATCGAAAAACAATGGGAAAAGTTGTTGCAGGCTTTTTTGCAGCGGTTCTTCCCGGAAATATTGCCCAATATAAAAACAGAAGGGATTCTTTCGGCCTGAACACCGATAATCAGAGATTCGCAAGACTTTTAATGCAGGCTCCTTTAATTGCATGGGCATTAAAATCCACGGATTAAAGTAAACTATTTATCTTCATTAGGTAATCTTTAATAAAAAAAGAGGGAACAAATGTTCCCTCTCTGTACTGATCAAAAAAGTGTTACTGAATAATCAGTTTTAAAGTAAATAACTTTCTTGTATGAACTTTTACAAAGTATACACCTTTAGGCAGATTTTCGTTGACTAAAGAAAAACGCTGATTGTGTACATTTTTAGATTCGTATAATAGATCTCCTGTAGCAGATAATAACTCAATCTTATCAATTGGATAATCGCTCTTGATAAATGTAGGTTCACCTGGCTTGGTCGGGTTAGGATACAACACTACATTTTTCTCAGTACTTTTTGAGGTTTCAGCAGTTCCTAATGTTGAAGAAGTTACCTGGAATTGCATTCTGTTTGAAACTTCAGTATAAGAATCATTGGTAAACATTACCATATAATAATTTCCGGGAGTTGTAGGTAAGGCAGCTCCATTCAATGTTTTTGTACCCTGAGTTATCCCGTCAAAATAAGTATATGAAACAAAATTATCGTCCGGCGTCTGAATATTTTGTGGATAAATACCCAGCCAGTCTTTGATAATTCCCGGAGAATCCGTCCATGAAGCTGTAATATTTTCGCCCAACGTATAAACAGGTTTGTTAATCCATAATTCGGTAACAATATCTCCTACTTTAAAAAACACTTTCTCACCGATTGCCGTATAACCATCTTCCAGAAAATATTGCGCAAAATAGTACCCTTTAGGGAGTCCGGTAAACTCAAGATTTCCAGCAGCGGTTGTTACATATTTATACATCGCAGAAGTATTGGTTCCCGGAGTTTGCCCCATCTTATAAATCCCGATCCAGTCTTTTACAAGATTGGGTCCGTTACTGAAATTTATTTTCACAGTTCCTCCTACCGGATAAGTATCTGAAGTGGCCTGAAGAACAACTTTAGGGCCTATATAGAAATTTTTTCTCGGTGTAATCTCCGTATATCCGTCATTGGCAAAAAATCCGGCAAAATACTGTCCTTTAGCTGCAAAACCATTGGTAAAAGTGGCTGTTCCCGCTGTTTGTCCGTTGGTATAAATATAGGCCTGCGAAGTTGATGTTCCCGGAACCTGCCCTTTTCTATAAGCACCCACCCAATCTGTCTGATTACCTGGACCGCCTGTATAGGTTGCAGTTACGGGGGTATTTTGTAAATATTCTGTTTTATCCAGCGTAAATGTAGGATTTGAAACTACGCTTCCCGTTATTTCAAACTGCTTTACATCACTCCAGTCACTCCATTCCAGATTTCTGTCCCTGTATCTTGTTTTTACGTAATACACACCATTGGAAATAGAATTGGCGGGAAAGCTTACTTTCGTAATATCTACACCGGCATTCAGGTTTTTAGCCTTATCAGGAACTCCGTCCTTACCGAACCAATTTTCATAATCACGATAGAATTCTTTTTCTATCACCGAAAAATCTGCTGCTTTACTAATGAGGAATTGTGTTGTGTTTAAAAGCTCATTGTTGGGTGACGTAAAACTGCTTCCATTCAAAGTTAAGGGTAAAGTCACAGGACCTGAAAAAGTATTGGTGATCGTAGGCTTAACAGGTTTTGGCTGGTTTTTATATCTATGGAAAGAATCAACGAGCTCATTGTATTTTTTAGTATAGATCCCTCCAATCGAATAACATTCCACATCTACCTTACCATTGGTAACATCTACCTCTACGATTTGGTATGTCCAGTCGGTAAGTGTTTTCTGAACATCATCAAAATCCTGTTCTGTAGACATTCCCCAGTACTGATCCCACGCTGTTCCTCCGGATATAATCTGATAAGTAGGGCTATCTTTTAATTGCCCTCTGTGATACAGGTGATGGTGTGCACCTACGTGCATCAGATATTTACTCGATGACGTTAGAAGAGGAACTGCATTATTTCTTACCCATGTTGAGATATCCCCTACATATTGCTCTGCCTGATAAGGCCTGTGGCTTAAGGAAATAATCCAATCGACAGTAGGATCGTTATTTGCAGCTGTAAGAATTTGCTGTAACCAGGTCTGCTGAGCCGTTCCCGTATGTTCAGAGCTTAAGCTGATAAACAAAACGTTCCCCGCTTGTTGCGCATAGTAATTTTCATTCCCGGAGCTGATATTTTTATATTTAATTTCATCGATATAAAAATGAGCATAATAAGAATTCATTCCCAATGTTCCATAGGTTTCGTGATTGCCCACAGTCGTCTGGATCGGAAGATATGGTGATAATTTAATATTCTTTTTAAAGTGGACATTTTCGTAATGATCAAGTGTCCCGACATCTACCTGATCTCCCACCATAAAAGTAAGAGCAACATTATCCGAAGGATCTGAGTTTGCCCCAAATTTTTGCTTTAATTTTTTAAATGCATTTAAGGTAAGTGTATCATACCTGGGTTCCGCTTTGATCTGATTATCTCCCATAATCAAAAAACGTATTTTACCGTCTGCCGTAGTAGGCTGTCCCGGCATGGGAAGTGTCCTGAAGTTGTAAATTGCCGACTCGCTGGTTCCTGTTTTTATTTTATAATAATACTTTGTATTCGGCTGCAGATTATTGATTTTGGCCGTGTGATAATAGTAGTTATTATTATATCCCGTATCCGAAAATATATTGGTGGTTCCTGTTACCGTAACATTCAGGTTCGTCGGAGAATTCCCGTAGAGAACAGTAGTCTCATTATTGGAAGCGGTTTTCCAATTAACGATCATTGAATTTGGAGTCGGATTTTGCAAATAAGGAAATAAAGCCTGCCCAAAGGTCATCTGGACGACGATAAAACATAAAAGGAAGAAATAATTTTTCATAGCTAATAATTTTTAAATTGGCACTCTTCAATAATTTACTGTTTATCAGTAAAATAAGAAGAGTAACGGTTAATTTTTACTTCGTGCAAAAGTAAAATTCCCATGTAAACACAGTTTCATCATAAGGTGAAGGATATGTTAAGTTTTGGGATTTCAATGCATCAAAAATCTCTGTTCAATTACATTTAAATTTATTTGGATTATTCAAAACTAATTTTGTACATTTGCAACCTGTTATTCAACCTCTGACGAAAAACGTGTAAGTTGCTTAGCCTTAACATTATATTATCATTAATAATGGATTTATTAAAGTACGTACAAGAGAAGTACATTGCAAAAAAAGAATTCCCTGAATTCAAAGCAGGTGATACAATTACAGTGTATTACGAAATTAAAGAAGGACAAAAAACAAGAACTCAGTTCTTCAAAGGAACAGTTATCCAATTAAGAGGTACAGGTTCTACAAAAACTTTCACTATCAGAAAAATGAGTGGTGATGTAGGTGTAGAAAGAGTATTCCCTATCAACATGCCAGCTCTTCAGAAGATTGAAGTTGACAGAAGAGGTAAAGTTAGAAGATCTAGAATTTACTACTTCAGAGATCTTAGAGGTAAGAAAGCAAGAATTAAAGACGCTGCTTACAAAAAGAAATAATTCAGACAACAATACATACAAAAGAAGCTGTTTACTCAATGTAAGCAGCTTCTTTTTTTATATATAAGTTGTTTTATATGACTCTGATGCTATCCTGTAAACGGACTTCCCGTTCCTGTTTCAAGAAATAGTTTCAAACTATTGATAAATTGCACCCAGCCATTGGAACATATATGATAACATTCGACATCAGGATGCAAACCCCTATGCGTAAGTTTCAGCAGAATTCCATTCTCATTTTTTTCAATTTCCCAAACGATAGTCGTTCCAATCCATTCTGTTTGATTTTTCAGCTCTGGAAGACCGATTAAAGAATCTACAACATACCATACAATTCTTGATTCAGGTACAGCTTCCTTTACCCGAAATGTCTTGTGAATATTGTCACCAAATTGTATAGTAAATACATCATCGGGTTCCCGGGAAGATCCGTTAAACATTTCTGACCACCATAAAGGAATTTTCCGGGTCAAAGCTTCATATGCCTTTTCAGGTGTAGTTATTATTTCTGTTGTATTGGTATAATTTTCCATAAATCCCGTGTATTGGTAATACAATTTTATACAATTTATTTCATGAAAAACTATACATATGGCAAGAAATGTTTTTAAAGTCAAAATTCTAAATCCACCTCTGTTTTTATTTCCGTTATGAACAGGCTAATTTCAAGAGTTCATGTTTTACCTTATAAACTCATATAAGGCTTCAAAAAATTGGGGATAAACCTCAATATGGGGAAGATGCCCTACATTATCGATTTCCGTTAATCTGGAACCAGGTATCTGCTGTTGTGTTTTTTTTCCCAGTTCCTGATATTGCCCCATCCTGGATTGAAGTTCTTTAGGTGCCCTATCCTTTCCTATTGCAGTTCGGTCCCTTGTTCCGATTATAAGTAAGGTTGGAGTTTTAATATTCTTAAATTCATAACAAACCGGTTGATTATAAATCATATCGGATGTGAGAGCAGCATCCCATGCCACAAGTGGATATTCTTTATGTAAAGTCCAACCAGCAATAAGATCCAGCCAGGGTTGATATTCTTTCTTCCATTGATTATCATAATAGAATTTTAGCTGATAATTTTTATAGGTTTCAGCTGTATTTTTAAGCTCCGACTGATATGCCTGATCAATGGTCTGGTATGATGCAAAGGTCTTATAATCTTCCAGGCCAATCGGGTTTTCAAGGACAAGCTTTTGAACCCTCTCAGGGTAAAGTAATGTAAAACGGGTTGCCAACATCCCTCCCATAGAGTGCCCCAGAACAATTGCTTTATCAATCTTTAATTCATCCAGGATTTTTTTTGTATTGTCTGCTAATTGTGAAAAGGAAAATTGATAACACTGAGGCTTGGAAGATTTACCAAATCCTATCTGATCGGGTATAATAACCCTGAAACCTTTAGCTGAAAGATCTTTCGCCGTTTGTTCCCAATACGCTCCGTTAAAGTTTTTCCCATGAAGAAGCATGATTACTTTTCCATTGGGTTCTTTAGGCTTTACATCCATATAGGCCATTTTCAGATGCTGATTCTGAGTATTCAAATCAATAAAATGAACTTCAAAAGGATATTGATAGTTCGTAAGCATTGCATCTAACGATTTTATCTGGGAAAACGATAAAAATGGTATCATAGATAGCATTAAAATCATAATGCTTTTTTTAAAATATTTCATGAATTCTTATTTATAGATTAAAATTAAAAAAACCGTTCCAAAAGAAACGGTTTTACTTATTATTTTCAGCTTAATTATCTTTTCAGGACAGTTGTTCAGCAACTTGCAATTCTTTTTTTGCCGGTAAATTCATAAGTACAATAGCAAAAAGGATTAATGCAATCCCTGCCCATTGAACTAAAATTACTTTTTCACCCAACAAAACAAAAGCCATTGTCACAGAAACCGGAAGTTCCAGTGATGAAATAATGCTTCCCAAGCCCAATCCTGTATTTGGAAATCCCAAATTAAATAAAATGGGTGGAATGATAGTTCCAAAAACAGCAAGAACAAAGCCATAGGTCCAGAATATAGAATAATCAAAAGAATGAATATGTTGAGTATTGTCGGTAAAATTTAAATAAATTGATTTAAGACCATCAAAATAGAGGGGCCCGATCTGAGCAAAGAAAAGGAATGCCAGAATAACAATAGATCCTCCTGAAAGCATTACCATACTTTTACGTAGGACGGGTAAATGTGTAGCCAGTGTATTAGAGGTGAACATCGTCAGAGTATAGGAAGCCGCTGCCATTAATCCCCAAAAAACACCATGCCAGTCTAATTCTATATCCACATTAATAAGATTCGTAGCCAATACAGTTCCTACTAGTACAATAATTGTAGCGACCACTTTCCTCACGTTGGGAAATTTTCTGGTCAAGAAACTTTCTACAACCACACTAAACCATACAGACTGCATTAACAAAACAATCGCTATTGAAACATTGATATATTGAACTGCGATATAGTAAAATAAACTTGTACACCCCAGTGAAGTACCTGCCAGCATCAGCATCCTAACTTCTTTTCGGCTTGGTGATGATAATTTTGTTTTTGATGTTAAAGTCTGGATAAAATTCAGGATCAGAAGTCCTACTAATCCTAATACAAACTGAGCAGTGGTTACTTCGGATGTGGTATATCCATCATGATAAGACATTTTAACAAATGTAGCCAACATTCCATAAACACTTGCACCAATACCCACTAGCAATACGCCTTTCAATAAATTTTTCTTCTTCATAATCTTTTTAACAGCCTGCAAAGGTACAATATAATAATTTAATTCACCAGGAGGTAAAAAGCTTATAGATAAATAAAATCACCCCAAGTTTTCCCTGGGGTGATTGAAACTGAATAAAAAAAACAGCTTATTTTTTAACGATTACTTTAGACGCAGCTTCAAAGCCAAGGCCTTTTACTTTTACCATATAAGTTCCGTTGATCAAGCGATCTGTAGAAATAGCTTTTTTAGCATCCGGAGAAATTTTATCTTCAGAAGAAACAAGCTTTCCAGACATATCATAAATTTCCACACTTACTTTACCCATTGTATTGCTTGGGAAATTGATGAAAAATTCATTTTTAGCAGGATTAGGATAGATAGAAATTGAGGTATTTTTTACAGATTTCACTTCATCAGTAGCCAATAACGGACATTCATCGGGAATTGTGAAATCCTGAATCTGATCATTGATATTTGTTTTAACTCCCGCACTTGCATTCACTCCTAAACCTCTTTTTGCAAAAGTTCTCCATATCATACATTTATCTACTCCTCCGGTAGTTGCCTGTTCTGCAGCTAATATCGCATTTCTTCCATCAATAAATGTTGGATTACAAACCTGAAGTTTTAATGCATCGGTAACAAGTTGTAATATTCTTGAACTACCATTTGTTGTATTAGCAGTAACATCGGCAGAATAACCATATTTTGCTACATACTGCCAATGCAGATCCCATAACATCGTAGCCCATACAAATCCAATTGAATGCACATCAGGAACTATATTTCCACTTTGATTCGTATATTCCATTCCATTGGTATCTCCATAGGTATAATCGTTGATCGTGAAGTCAGGAGAATATTTTGCAGGGCGGATTCCATCCCCATCCGGAAGCTGTCCTGCAGCATATGTTGCCATTCCTCTAGGAACAGAAGCATTATCTCCTATTTTATTGGTAAGCATTAAGGCAAAGAAATCCGACCATCCTTCACCCATTTGTTCTTTATCAGATGAAGCATTCAGACATCCATATCCAGTTCCCGTTAATCTGTTAGAAATTCCATGACCGTATTCGTGTGTTACGATTCCATTATCAAAACTCCCATCTGGTGTAACGCTGGTTGCAGGATCATTCTTCAAAGTAACATTTACCGTTGTAGCAGCTGAAAGCTGGGTTTTAATATATTCTCCCTCTGCATTACTAATTAATACAGATGGAATAGTAACTGTTGCATCAGTCCCTGACATATTGCCAATGGTTGATCCATTTGCGGCATTATTATAGATAATGGCAGCAGTAGCTCCTGCATTCTGTAAATTCTTTGTTTTGATCACGAAAGCACAGGTTCCACGCTCAACCAAACCAATCTTCCCTGTAAGTGAACCTGCTGGTAATGCAGTACATCCATCTAATACGGATGATAATTGTACATTTCCAGTAACTCCAGTAGGGTTTAGTGCATTCCCGAATTCAGCAACACCAGCAGCGGGTTGGCGGGCTACCGCTGTACTAGGTGTATTATAGAAGAAAAGTCTATTTCTAGTCGACCATAAATACATCTGCATTCTCCCATTGTAATTATCCGGAGGACTGGAAAAGTTCGCGTTATTAGTACCTCCGCCATCTTGCGCTTCTGCATAAACTGAATCATCGTCTAATCCGCCAAGTCCAAAATTATTTTGCTGGAAATTTCTCGCAGATTCTGTAAATCCAAATTTATAAAATACATCATGAACCCTATTACTGATGTAGAACAGATTGGTAATTGCTGCACTTTGATTCGCTGCAGGAGTCCCATTGATACTAAAAGGAAAATTAAAATTTCTTGAAGCCCCTCCATCAGGTGAAAATCCAGGGTTATTTGTATTGGCTGTATCTTCGTAAGCATACACATTATTTCCTCTTGTATTGGTATAATGGGTTGTACCATCCGAATGCCATCCTTCTGGTGAGGAAGTCAACATCCATGGATTAGAAACTACAGATCTTGATCCAAATGTAGGCGCTTCCAGTGGCGTTGAAAATATATTGTAGCTTGCAGGATCAGCCAACAAAACCAAACTTTGCTGATAGCCTTTCTCAGGACCAACAAATGTATTATTATTCTCTATAGCTAATCCATCTGAAACATAAGAGTCCGGTTTAAAATTACAAGATAATGTTAAGTTATTCTTTTCTATGATTTTTCCATCATTGGCATCTACCAGAATATTCCAGTAATTGGAAGACTTTGGCTCCATCATAATAAACTCATAGGCTAAACGCAAATCTCCAGTAGACGTATTTGCATACACCAGCCTTTGTTTAGCTGATTTTGTATTATTTAAGCTTTTTTCAAAAAATCCAAGAATTGAAAAATCAGCAATCTCAGTGTTTCCAAGTTCATTTGCTATTTTCTGAAGAGCTGCTGTTTTATTGATTTGTGCAGAAACGGGAGTAGATCCTGTATAGTTCTTTACAAAATTATCTGTATAATAAACGATCTTACGATCTTTAATTAACGCAGTTCCTCCGGAACTGTATACAGGAATTCCATTATAAGTCTGTTGAAATTTTATAACATCACCATTTAATGACTTCGATGCATCCGTATTATCAATAACAAAATTAGTGAGATCGGACTTTTTATATTCTCTGATCTTATTCTGAGAAATATAGTCTTTGATAATCTGAGTATTTTCCTGTGAAAATAATTGTAAAGATGGAATAACTGCGAAAGCAGCAACCATAAGAGGTAGTTTTATTCTTTTCATTTATACTGAACAATTTTTAATATTGAAATTTATTAGACTTTATATTTCCTCATCTTACTTTGTGAAACATAATTTACTTAACCTTCCTTATATAATTAATATTAAGAAAACGAACAAAGATCAAATTCTGCGGATACAGCAAACAAAATGGATCGGGTTATATTTTTAATATACATTAATAAAGCCGCTAATTTACAAATATTTAATAATCAAAAATCATTTTATTTGATTTTATTATACACAACTAAAATCATAATTAATTTCCCTTCATTCAACTCAATTTTAAACATTTACATAATTCACTTCTTACAATTGAATTCTAGAAAACAGCATGATATTTTTAATAAAAATATCATAATAAGAAATAAAAAAAGCCACTCGTAAGAGTGGCTTCATATTCCTAAATGGTTAAGGATTATTTACCTTCTTCCATTTTTCTTTTTAATTCTGCTAATGCATCAATATCTCCCAATGTAGATCTTTCTTCGTTTGAAGAAGATGAAGAAGAAGTATTAGATCTGTTGTTAGATTCTTTTACATTTTTCTTTTCCTCATCTCTGAAGATACCTGTGTGAGATACTACTACTCTCTTGAACTCCTTGTTGAATTCGATTACTTTGAACTCAGCATCTTCACCTTTTTTGATTTTAGATCCATCTTCTTTCTCTAATAATCTTGAAGGGCAGAACGCTTCAACCTCAGCATCTTCGAATTGTACAGAAGCACCTTTATCGTGTACTTCTACAGCTTTACCAGCATGGATAGTTCCTTCAGCATATTTAGTTTCGAATTTATCCCAAGGGTTTTCAGTCAATTGCTTGTGACCTAAAGACAATCTTCTTGCTTGGATATCTAATTCCAATACGATAACATCTAATTTGTCTCCTACAGCGCAGAATTCAGATGGATGCTTGATTTTCTTAGTCCAAGAAAGATCAGAAATGTAGATTAAACCGTCGATACCTTCTTCCAACTCTACGAATACACCAAAGTTTGTGAAGTTTCTTACAGTTCCTACATGCTGAGATCCAACAGGATATTTAGCTTCGATATTTTCCCAAGGATCTTTAGATAATTGTTTCATACCTAGAGAGATTTTTCTATCTTCTCTATCTAAAGTAAGTACTTCAGCTTCAACTTCATCACCTACTTTTACAAAATCACCAGCAGATCTCAAGTGAGTAGACCAAGACATTTCAGAAACGTGGATCAATCCTTCTACACCTGGAGCGATTTCTACGAATGCACCATAGTCAGCAAGAACTACTACTTTTCCTTTTACTTTATCTCCAACTTTCAGGTCAGCAGAAAGAGCATCCCAAGGATGAGCTTCTAATTGCTTCATACCTAACTGGATTCTTGTTTTCTCATCATCGAAATCAAGGATAACAACTTTTACAGTTTGTCCATCTTCTAAGATTTCAGATGGGTGGTTCACTCTAGACCAAGAAAGGTCTGTAATGTGGATCAATCCATCTACACCTCCTAAGTCAATGAATACACCGTAAGAAGTAATGTTCTTAACAGTTCCTTCAAGAACTTGTCCTTTTTCAAGCTGAGCGATGATTTCTTTTTTCTGACCTTCGATATCTGCTTCGATCAATGCTTTGTGAGATACTACTACGTTTTTGAATTCAGGGTTGATTTTCACAACTTTGAACTCCATAGTTTTACCTACGAACTGATCGTAATCTTTAATTGGCTTAACATCAATTTGAGAACCTGGTAAGAATGCTTCGATTCCGTGTACGTCAACGATCATACCTCCTTTAGTTCTAGATTTCACAAAACCGTTAACGATTTCTCCAGTTTCGTGAAGTTCGTTTACTCTATCCCAAGCTTTAAGCGTTCTTGCTTTTCTGTGAGATAATTGTAATTGTCCAGTTTTGTCTTCTCTTCTGTCAACCATTACTTCTACCTCATCACCTACTTGTAATCCTTGGTTATAACGGAATTCGTTAAGAGAAATAACACCTTCTGATTTGAAGTTGATGTCTACGATAGCTTCTTTATCAGTTAATCTTACAACTCTACCAACTAAAACGTCGTTATCGTTTAAGCTGTTTAAAGATCCGTTGTAGATTTCTTCTAAATCACTTTTTTCTTTTCTCGCATCTGCATCAAGACCTGATTCGAATGAATCCCAATCAAATTGTTCTGGTGCTACGTTTTGGTTTAATAAAACCTCTGCTGAATTTGTCTCTTTTGACATTTTCTAATAAAATTTGTATTCCTTCTTTTTTAACGGTTTGAACAAATGTGGATTTAAAAAATACGGAAGTAATTAATTTTTAATAATTTACCTCTTCAAACCTTGACCACAAAAAGTGGGTGCAAATATACGAATATTATTTAATATAAACAATATTTTAATCCGCAGAGACGTCACACCTAAATGCCTGATTGTCAAAATTAAAATCATTAAAAGATTAAAATACATCTTCACCAACAATCTTTATAACAAATAACAACTTACAGCTTAAGACTCTAAAGACTCTAAATTCCTAGCCACCTATTTTCACTATCTTTGCCCAATGGAACTACAATCAATTTATCAAAAACTGCAAATTCAGGATATGAATCAGATGCAGAAATCTACTTATAAAGCTTCTGAAAACAATACGGATATTGTATTGCTCTCTCCTACCGGATCAGGGAAGACGCTTGCTTTTTTATTTCCGGTTTTAAGAAATCTGAAAAAAGACGTTCAAGGAGTCCAGGCATTGATATTAGTTCCGGCCAGAGAATTGGCTCTACAAATTGAACAGGTGTTCAAGTCAATGGGAACGGATTTTAAGGTTTCCGTTTGCTATGGTGGCCATGATAAAAAGATTGAGGTTAATAATTTAATTGAAGCTCCTGCCGTATTGATTGGAACACCGGGAAGAGTTGTTTACCATCTGAGAAACAATAATTTTGATCCTAAGACAATTAAGACATTGGTTCTTGATGAGTTTGATAAAGCATTAGAGCTAGGCTTTCATGATGATATGGAATTTATTTCTAATTCTTTAAAAGGGTTATCCCAAAGAATTTTAACTTCTGCAACTGCCATGGATGAAATCCCTTCATTTACCGGGCTGAAAGATGAAAAAGTAATCAGTTTCCTTAAAGAAAACGATATAAAACCTGATTTACAATTGAGAAAAGTAATGACAATTCCGGAAGAAAAGCTGGATACACTTTTCAATCTTGTTTGTAAAATCGGGAATAAAAGAACGCTGATTTTCTGTAATCACCGTGACGCAGTAGACCGTATTTCCGAGCTTCTTCATCAAATGGGAATTGACAGGGAAACATTCCACGGGGGTATGGAACAGGACGAAAGAGAACGGGCTTTACTGAAATTCAGAAATGACTCTGCAAGAATCCTAATCACAACCGACCTTGCCGCCCGGGGACTTGATATACCTGAAGTAGAGTCTATTGTTCATTATCAACTACCTCCCAAAGAAGATGCTTTCATTCACAGAAACGGACGTACCGCGAGGATGAATGCTAAAGGTTTTGTTTACCTTATCATGACAGAGGAAGAAAATTTTCCTTTTATCAAAAATAATACGCCTGACGAAAGTGTTTCAGGATATGATAAAGTTCCTGAAAAGACACCTTTTCAAACAATTTATATCAGTGCAGGTAAGAAAGACAAAGTTAATAAAGTAGATATTGTGGGTTATCTCATTAAAAAAGGAGAATTACAAAAGGAGGATATCGGGCTGATTGAAGTGAAAGACACAACATCATATGTTGCCGTTTCCAGGAAGAAAGTAAATTCATTGTTAAAGAAATTATCCAATGAAAAGCTTAAAGGAAAAAAAGTCAAAATGGAGATAGCGTATTAAACGACATCAATTTTAAGATAAAAAAGAAAGCGGCCATTATTTAATAGCCGCTTTCCTTTTACAATAATATTAAAAAACTTATTTGATGATCAGTTTTTGACTATACATCCCTTTGGAAGAATTAATATTAATAATATAAACTCCTTTTGGGATATTCATATTAAATTCTTTTGTAAAATCTCCATTACCTTGATAGGAATCCGAAGAGATCAGCCTGCCACTTGAATCAAATAGAGTAACTTTTATTTCTCCTGATAAATTCCTGGATTTAACAAAGAAATTCCCATTACTCGGATTAGGGTAAATTTTGATATCATTTCCTGATACAGCGGAAGCATCCTTTGTTCCTAAATTTTGTGTTTCGCGGGTACAAACCTGAAGTGACCATCCGTTAATGGTTCCAACATTACCGGCATTGTTATCAGATACGAAAAGCTTCCATTCCCCTTGCGCTTTATGACCTTTGAAAATAGCTAAAGACTCATTAGATAATGTTTCTCCCTGTATTGGCGAAGCACATGCTACAGCATTTCCTTCATTACTAAACGTTGCTGTTATACCAGACCTGTTGTTACACTGCCTGTTCCAGATTAAGGCGGATGAACCTGCCGGACTTTCAATCCCGATAGCAAGATCTCTTACGTTCGTATGTGCAACAGAAGGTGTTACTTTAATTTTCGTAATAGTTCCCGTATTATTTACAAGGAGAGGAATCACAACTTTAGGAGCAGAAATATTACTACCTCCTGGACCATCTGTAATGCCAACAGCTGGTCCATTATAAGTATATGTTGCACATGTTTCTCCGGTCACATTATAATCAATAACAAAACTTGGACTTACCGCATAATAAACATTTCCTATAGCTTCAATCAGAATGTATGCGTTTGCCGAAGTTGATCCGGCAGGAATTGTAATCTGTTCGCTACCGTCATTAGGTGTATTTGCTGCCAGCACGGTAAATGTTTGCCCTCCGTCGGTAGATAATTTAATCGTAACATTTGCTGTATTAATCGGAGCCTGAGTGGTATTGGCTACATCCCAGGTTATAGTTGCTGAATTTCCGGAACTTAACGACTGTCCAAATGTCGGAGCTGTAATTTTGAAAGGTCCCGATGCAGCATCAACCGTTATTACCGTTTCATCTTTGCTCGTTTGCGGAGCAGTAGGATGATTATTTCTTGCCGTAACTGTAAAATTAAGTGTCCTTGCCACACTGGATAAAGACTCCCAACGGGTCGCATATACTCCTGCCAATACTTTATTAAAATCAGGAAAGTATCTTACAGGTGTACTTACCGGAGGTAAGGACCGGAAAGTAGGACCGGAAGGTTTGGCAGCATACGTAAGGGAGTTCACCGTTCCTGTTTGTGCCGAACCGGAATCCATCTGCTCCCACGTATAAGTATAACCAGCACTATTGGCATCTGTTGTGGTTGCTTTCAATGCGAAAGGTGTAGATTTAGGAATTGTATAATCAGCTCCGGCATTTACTGCTGGTGCAGGGTTAGCAAACGGCACATTAACACCGCATGCCACGCCATTGATCACATCTTTGATCTCTTTAAGATTAAAAGCATGAAAATAATCAAATGAGTTAAACTGCACATCACTATTACCACCCATAATACCTGTATAAGCCATAATCGTAGATCCACTTCCCGGCTCTACTAAAGAAGCATCCGTATAGCTTGCATTATAAAGCGTAAATGTATGGTTCGCCCCCATCTGATGACCCATTTCATGAGCAACATAGTCTATATCGAATTTATCTCCTTCAGGAAAATTATGAGCTGTCCATCCACCTGCTTTAGCATTATCATCACAGATTACTCCGATATCTCCTGCCTGGCCGTTACCATTCTTTTTATCCAGCAAATGACCCATATCGTAGTCCTGAGCTGCAATACGCGCTGAAATCTGGGTTTGAGCTTCACCAGGTCCTCCGTTGGTATAAGGATCTGCAGTAGGTTCTAAAAAAATAAGCACATCATTATTGGCAATTAAATTAAAATGTAATGACAGATCTTTTTCAAATAACTGATTAAGACGGGTTAATGTCGTATTCATAGCTGCCAGTACTACCGCTTTTTTCTGCGCTTCCGTAGCATTTGCCGGTGTTCCGGCTGCTGTTAAATGATACTGGGCATATTCCCCGGTACATGACATAGCCAGCCTGAAAGTATTGAAACCTGCGGCTTTTTTATTTTGTGCACCATTTTTACTAGATAGGGACTTCGTTGCCAGATTTTCAGCAGTACCACAAATGAAAGGTTCTGCCTCCTGATTCTTTCTTGCTTTTGAATCGAATACAGCATATACTGTTCCGTCCTGTGAATAAGGTTCAACAAATTCAGAATTACCGGATCTTGTAATCATGGATGAAAAACCTACCGGTGAAAGACTAAATCTTAAATAAGCAGACGGGTCTTCTATTCCCCTTCCCATATAAGATTTTATGTCTGGATATTTCTCCTGTAATTCAGGAGCCATATTGGAATATTCCCATACCTGGAACCTTTCTGTTTTCCCATTGATATCAGGAATTGAAATAACAACACCTTTTCCCTCAGAAGTTTTAGAAGATGTATTTTTAAGGGTTTGTTTTAAAGCGTTTATATCTAATGTATACAAGCCTGAAAACTCCAGTTTTTCCTGTACTTTTTTTACGCTTTGTGAACGTAGTTCTGTTCTCTTCCATTGTGATGACCCCATAAAAGGAACCATCGCCAATGCGATCAATAAGTAGAATTTCATATCTATAATAATTTAAACTGTTTGTGTTAAGGTTGGTATATGTTCTAACTCACGCAAACATCTTAAATAAAATAAACGATATTTTCCAGAGCCTAAAACACTTTACAAAAAAAGCAAAAAATTAAACACAAAAACCATAATATTAATAATAAACAACACTCATTATTAACATTTTCACAATTAACTTAAATTATTTTACGATAGAAGTAAATAGATTAAAAATTTTATATAAAATAAGATTTAAAAAGAAATAAATTCAAATACACATGAAATAACATCAATGAAATCAAAGCCCACCTCACTGATTACCTGAATATTACATATAATTTTCAAGTAACTAAATCACTGATAAAAGATTTAACAACAATAAATGGAATCGATTATCTTGTCCCTTTTACCCTTGTTGGTAAAGTATATACTGACTTTGAAGCAGTAATAAAAAGAATATCATTATGCTTTCCCCCGAATGTTACGTTAGAGGTCCATTCCTCTTCTATGGGAATATGATAGATTTTCTTACCATCGCGATTAAACACCGTAACCCCATTACCTGTTAAATAAACATTCCCGTGCTTATCTAACGTCATTCCGTCAGAACCCATTTCACAGAACAGTCTCTTCTCAGAAAGTTCTCCTGCATCCAATATGTCGTATACATAAGTTTTTCCTGCATCAATATCAGAAACATAGAGTTTTCTGTATTTCTCACTTCCGGCAATGCCATTGGGCTGGGTAAAAGTATCGATTTTTTTTACTTTACCTTCTTTATTTCTGTAATAAAGACTTTTATGAGGAATTTCCTGTTTAAAATCAATCCAGTAATCTCTCTTATACAAAGGATCAGTAAAGTACATTCCACCTGAAGAATCTCCCCATACATCATTCGGACCATTAAGCCTTTTTCCTTCGAAACCTTTTAATAAAATCTGAATCTTTTTATCTTTAGAGATCTTCCAGATCTCGCCCTGATCATCAGAACAGGTAATCAGATTATCGTCTTGATCAAAATGGGTTCCATTGGCGCGTCCTGTTTTGCTTAAAAATTCCCGGATTTCATTTGTTTTCCAATCCCAATAATAAATTTTATCATTGGGTTGATCTGTAAAATAAACATTCCCTTCTTTATCTGAGGAGGGCCCCTCAGTAAAACCGAACCGGTCTGAAATCTTCTCTGGCATTACATCATGATAAAACATACGGGTATAATTTACTGATTGACAATTTAGTAATACTAAAACCAAACCAACCCAAGTCATTTTAAAAAGATTCTTCATTTCTTATTTCATTTTAGGCTCACAATGTACAACATGAAAAAATAAAATTCAAGAATTATTTTCTCATTTTGATACAATAATAAAAAATTGATAAATGTCCCATTTGTCCTATTCAATACGTGTATACTATTAGTAATGTATTCCCTTAATTAAGAGCTTTGCGGTAAGAAACTCAATAGATGTTTTTTAATAAAAAAAACAACAAAATGAGGGATTATTCAATTGGTTATTTAAAATAAAAGAATGAATACAGACACCAAACCCGAAAAGGTTATAGCAATAGAGAATGAAGCTTTCAGAAATTCTGTGGGAACAATGGATGATACAGGAAAAAGAAAATGGGTGTTCCCCCGCAAACCCAAGGGGAAATATACAAATTACAGAAATTACACCAGCTATATCCTGCTTGCTTTGTTTTTTATTCTACCTTTCGTAACCATTAATCATAACCCTTTTCTTCTGATTAATGTTATCGACAGAAAATTTTTCATTGTGGGGCAACCTTTTTATCTCCAGGATTTTTTTATTCTGGCTCTGGGCGCTGTTACTTCTGTTATATTTATTATGCTTTTTACAGTAGTTTTCGGACGAATATTCTGCGGCTGGCTTTGTCCGCAAACTCTTTTTATGGAGATGGTTTTCAGAAAAATAGAATATTGGATCGAAGGTGACCGTAATAAGCAAATGAAGCTGGACCGACAGGAATGGAATAGTGAAAAAATAAGAAAGAGGAGTCTGAAATGGTCGGTATTCCTTTTGGTTTCGTTAATTATCAGTCATTTCATGTTCATGTATATTGTAGGCTACAGAGAGGTTTTTAAAATCATGAGTGAAGGACCGGCAGAACATTCATTGAAATTCATTGCTATGATTTCTTTCACAGCTGTTTTTTATTTTACTTTCGCATGGCTCCGTGAGCAGGTATGTACATTGGTATGCCCCTACGGACGCTTACAGGGAGTTCTTATTGATAAACAAACCATCAATGTATATTATGATTTTAAAAGAGGTGAAAACCGTTCCAAATGGAAAAACGGTGAAGACCGAAAATCAGAAGGAAAAGGAGATTGTATCGATTGCCAGCAATGTGTCGTAGTTTGCCCTACAGGAATAGACATCAGAAACGGCCAACAGCTTGAATGTATTAATTGCACGGCGTGCATTGATGCCTGTGATGAAGTAATGGAAAAAATAGGTCTTCCAAAAGGATTGGTTCGCTACGCAACTGAAGCTGAAATTGAAAACCAATCCAGGTTTATTTTTACCTCCAGAATGAAAGTCACTACGGTTTTTCTGGCATTATTAATCGGTTTTCTTGGTTTTCTAATGTATGACCGTGGATCTATGGAGGCCAAATTTATTAAACCTGCCGGATCCACTTTCTTTACAAAAAATGGAAAAATAACGAATACATTTATTTATACTTTTTTAAACAAAACCAATGAGAAAAAGGTTTTAACAATAAAAGTAATAAGTCCTAAAAATGGCGAGATCACTTTTTTTGGTTCAGATAAAATTGTATTAAAGGGAGATCAGATCTTAAAAGGTAACATTAATATTACATTTCCTGAAAAAGACATCCGATTTTCCAAACAGAACATTGTGATTGCTGTACTTGATGAAAAAGGCAAAATTGTGGATACTTTTGAAACAACTTTTGAAGGACCTTTCAAACTATTGTTGTAGCCAAAAAGTTTATGATTTATACTTTTGAATAAACTGAGTCGGTGTTATTCCGGAAGTTTTCCGGAATACCCTCACAAAATAAGAATATTCTTCATATCCTAATCTGAAGGCAATCTCAACAAGACTTTCGCTTAAATACATCAGCATCCGTTTTGCTTCCAGCACTACCCTTTCAGTAATAACTTCAGTAGCCGTTTTCTGAACCATAGTCTGCGTAATCCTGTTCAGGTGTTTAGGAGAAATATCCAGCAAAGAAGCATAAAATGAAATCGATTTTTCTTTTGTAAAATGTTCTTCGAGTAAAGTCTCAAAATCCTGATAGTGCTTTAAATATGAAATACTAACCGGGGAATTAAAAGTATTGTATTCTTTAGAAAACAACCTTGATGAGGTGATATACATTTTTGTAATCACTGAAAGTATCAGCCCCTCCTTCATAAGGTTATGAGAATAATACTCATTCTGAATCTCATCAAACAAACCAACCATTGGGTTCAGGTATTTTTTTTCAAGCTGAAGCTTTCTTGAAAAATTCACCGAACTAAAAAAAGGGAAGTTTCTCAGATGCTGATTGATATAATGCATATCATAAAATTCCTGAGATAAGAAAAAAATATACCCGTCCGTGTCTTCCGAAAGTTCCCAGCTGTGAACCTGACCCGGTGATAGAAAAAACATGCTTCCCTCTGAGACATCATACCTGTGAAAATCGACTTCATGAATTCCTGTCCCTTTTGTAAAAAGCACCGTTACGTAAAAATCATGCCGATGGGGCTTCTCAATATGTTTATGGCTGCTGACCAAATGATCTTTCATTGTATTGAAATAAAAATCCGAAGTATTTTTCCCGGACTGAAAAAGATCAATATGAAGTACAGATATAGAATTCAAATCTATTAATTTACTTCAAAATTAAAAAAAGACTTTCATTTAATCTTAAATAGCACTGGAAGATTATAGTATTTCAAGAAAAGAAAAGAGTTTTAAGAATATATTTTGGATGGTAAATTTGTAAAAAAATTCAAAAAAAATTATCTTTGAAAATTAGGATTCATAAAATGAAGATAAATTTACCCGATAAGCTGTATTATTCAATAGGAGAAGTTGCTAAAGCATTTGATGTAAACACTTCATTAATACGTTATTGGGAGCAGGAATTCCCTATTATCAAACCTAAAAAAAACAAGAAAGGTAACCGGTACTTCACCCCTGAGGATATTAAAAACCTGCAGATCATTTACCATCTGGTGAAAGAAAAAGGTTACACGCTGGATGGAGCAAAGATCGCTTTGGCAACAAACAGTAAAATATCCGAGACCATTACTATTATCGACCGTCTGGAATTCGTAAAAGCTGAATTACTGAAATTAAAAGAATCTTTAGTAGAAAAAGACTCTGAATAACAGAAACGGATAAAAATACCCTAACATTTTTTTTCCAAATATCAGATTTTACATAAACATCTGCTAATCCTGTGATGATCAATTTTCTGCACCTTTTCACACCTTGGCAAAATAAGATCAGCAATGAAAACTCAATGACTTTTTCACTTATTTATTTTATTTTTTGGCATTATTTTAGTTAGTAAGAAACCAAATTTAAAAAACATATTATGAAAAATTTATTTCTCGCAGCAGCTTGCGCATCATTCATCGGATTTACTTCTTGCAGTACAATGAAAAATCAAAAGGAAAATACTTCGGTAATTAAAACTTCTACTTTTGTACCAGGAGTTTATAAAGGAAATATCCCTTCAGGAAACTCAAAACAGAATGTTGAAATCACTTTCAAAGATGATAATACTTTCGCTTTGTCTGAAACTTTTCCTGGTAGTACAACTCCTATGTCAAGTACAGGGACTTGGAAGTATTACAAAGACACCAATAAGGTAATTTTAAAGTATTCAAATATTGCAGACCGTGTAACAACCTTCTCAATTGTCAATGATAAAACAATTCAAATGCATAGCGGAAGCGCATGGACAAAAGAAACAGCAGGAACAGAATATAATCTTGTTCGTCAGTAATACAATAATCTGTTATTAGTTAAATATATCCCCAAAAACATTTTTGGGGATTTTTTATGCCATCATATATCATATTATCTCGATTATTCCGATGAGTAGGCTTGAAAAAATTCAATTAATCAAAAGATCAGCTTCATTTTAAAAAGGGTTACCATCAAAAAACAACCCTTTATATATCATTATATCAAATTCTGAACATTATTCTTTTAAAAGTTGAGGTTTATCAATAAGTTTAGCTTGATGAAAAGAAGCTACTATCAAAAGATTGCATTTTTAGGTATACTACTGCTCATATTATTCATCTTCCAGGAGTATACCAGTAAAGAAAAAGAAAATTTCCCCGAAATAAAGTTTGTGTCGGAGGAAAACGCTTCATTGTATTTAACCGAATTTAATCCTAATGACCTTAACGAAAAACAGTGGCAAAGCCTTGGATTTTCTTCAAAACAGGTACTAACGATACTAAACTATAAGAAAATTGTTGGTGGAGAATTTACATCTAAAGAACAATTACAAAAATGCTACGCTATTTCCAAGGAGAAATTTTCAGAGATCAGTCCATACATTATGCTCCCAAATGACCATAAGGTTATAAAAAATGGTAGATCGGGAGTGCCTGATAAAAAAACAATTACCGTCTCCGGAACATTCAATCCGGATCACCTTTCTGAAAAAGAATGGGAGAATATGGGATTCAGCCCGAGACAGGCCCAAGCGATTTTGAAATACAAAGCTTATCTGGGAGGTAGTTTTGTAAGTAAAGAAAAATTAAAAGCCTGCTTTATAATCAATGATGAAAACTATCGATTATTAGCACCACATCTGCTTTTACCGGAAAAAACACCTGAAAATTTAAAAAACATTTCTAAGAGTACTGAGCAAAAGCCTCGTATTTATCTCCGTTTTTTTGATCCTAATACTTTAAACACAGCAGGATGGCAATCTCTTGGTTTTTCCGAAAAGCAGGCATTAACTATAGTTAATTACAGAGATAGAAATTTAAAGGGACGTTTTAATACCTATCAGGATATTCAGAAATGTTTCGTCATTTCTCAGGAAAAGTTTGAAGAATTAAAACCCTTTATTAAAATCAAAGATCAGCAAAATGATGAAAAAAAGAATCCAATCATTCAGCAAAAAACAGATTTCGCATCTACTGATTTAAATCAAATTACTTTTAAACAGCTTCTGGAATTCGGACTTGATGAAAAAAGTGCAGGATCAATTATTGGTTTCAGAAAAAAACTGGGCGGATTCGTTACCAAACAGCAAATCCTGGAAACTTACAATATAGATGCAGATCTTGTGCAGAAATTAATTTCAATTTGTAAGCTTGATTCCTCCGGCATCACAAAATATACACTTGCGGACGCACCGGAAGAATGGTTAAAGAACCATCCTTATTTCAGATACTCTGCAGATAAGATTATTTATTACCGTGTGAGCAATCCCGAAGACAAAAAAATATGGAAGTTTCTGAAATTAAAGCCAGAATATGAGACAAGGATGAAATTATATCTGAAATGATCGAATCTTACTTTCTTATCAATTTAATCTACCGTTTTACTGGAGTCTTCAAGCAACTTGTTCAAAGCGGATAGCTCCTCATCGGTAAGATCTCTCCATTTTCCTACAGGTAAATCCAGCTTGATATTCATGATACGCATCCTTTTAAGTTTTTTCACTTCGTAGCCCAAATATTCACACATTCTGCGAATCTGCCTGTTGAGGCCTTGGGTAAGAACAATTCTGAACGTCATATCATCTACTTTTTCTACCTCACATTTTTTAGTGACGGTATCCAGGATGGGAACTCCATTTCTCATTTTCTCCAAAAATCTCGGATTAATCGGCTTATCGACTCTTACAAGATATTCCTTTTCGTGATTGTTCCTGGCCCTTAAAATTTTGTTAACAATATCCCCGTCACTGGTTAGAAGTATTAGGCCTTCACTAGGCTTGTCCAACCTACCAATCGGAAAAATTCTTTTAGGATGATTGATATAATCTACAATATTGTTTTTTTCTCTTTTTGTATCTGTGGTACAAACAATACCAATTGGTTTATTAAAAGCAATATAAACAGGTTTTTCTTCTGTTTCCCGGATCGGTTTACCGTCTACTTCCACAACATCTTCGTCGGAAATTTTCGTTCCCAATTCAGGAATCTGCCCGTTGATTTTTATTCTCCCTTCTTCCAGTAATTTATCTGCCGCTCTTCTTGAGCAGAAACCAACTTCTGATAAATATTTATTAATCCGTGTCTTTTCCATTAATCGTCTCCGTAACCCGTGTAGTTTTTATTACTAAAAAATGTTATCCCATAACTCAAACCGATAAAAAAAGCATTTGATTTTCCAAAGTTATGATTTTCAAGAACAAGTCCTCCTTCCTGGCTTAATCTTTTCGAATAAGACACCTGTTTCCCCAACTTTATTCCCCAGAATTCAGCATTTGAAACAACAGAGTGGTTGATCTGCTTTCCATAATTAATATCAATAAAAAAAGGTTCATCTCCAGGACCAATTATGAATTTAGGTTGGATAACCCAATAAAGCAAATGAAAATTCTTATCCGTAAAACTATATTTTATCCCTGATCCTAAGGCAAAGTTAGGAAGAAAATTATACCCACCGATAACTGTCATTCCAAAAGTAATTTTATTAGGGAGATAAGGAGCTATGTATTGTTGATAATAGGCTGAATCCTTATTTCTGTCATCCTGAATATTATTTCCAAGATTATATCCTAAATTGAGAGTGGGATTAACATAAAAATCCATTTTCGGCTTTTTGTTCTCAACATTTTGAGCGTATGATAGAGTTATCGAAAATAAACTTATGAACAAAAGGAGAGTTTTTTTCATATACTTTCAAATTTAAAATCATTTTCTAAAAACTTTTCTGTACTGTCCTCTATCTTATATTCCCCGATCTTCGTACGTCTCAGTTGCGTTAAATATGCACCAACACCAAGCTCCTGCCCAATATCATGTGCAAGACTCCGGATATAAGTCCCCTTTGAACATCCTACCGTAAAACTCACAAAAGGAAAATCAATCTGAATATTATTAAGATAAAAAATAGTAGTTTTTCTTGACTTCATCTCTACTTCTTCACCTGCTCTCGCTAGATTATAAGCTCTTTTCCCATCAATTTTTATAGCAGAAAAAACAGGAGGTTTCTGGTCTATTTCTCCAACAAATTTTTGTAAAACTGCTCTTACCTGCTCCTCGGAAACGTTTGAAATATCCTGATGAAGAATTTCAGGTTTTTCAGTATCGTAAGATTCCGTCTGAACCCCTATCTTGATTTCAGTCCAATATTCTTTAGGGGCATCCTGTATTTCAGGAATTTTTTTAGTGAATTTCCCGGTACAGACAATGAGTAAACCTGTTGCTCTAGGATCTAAAGTTCCGGCATGCCCAATCTTAAATTTTTTAGGAAGTTTAAACTCACTTTTGAGTTTATATTTCATTTTATTAACGGCCTGGAAAGAGGTCCAATCCAAAGGTTTATCAAGTAAAAATATATGGCCTTCAAGTATATTTTCGGCAGTCATAAATTGGTAATAAATAGATAAGAGAATAATTTATTTAAAGAAATAGAAATAAATCAATAAAGCTATTCCTACAAAAATACGATACCATCCCCAAGGTTTGAAACCATATTTATTAAGCACTCCGATAAAAGCTTTAATAGCGATTAAAGCTACAATAAATGCCACGATATTTCCAATGATAAAAATAGTAAGATGATCTTGTGATGACAAAATCATTTCATATCCTTTCTGAGGATTAGGAGTTTCTTTTCCCCAAGTTTTTACAAAAACTGAATACACAGTAACTGCCAGCATCGTAGGAACAGCAAGGAAAAATGAAAATTCCGCGGCCGCCTTTCGCGTTAATCCCTGTGTCATTCCTCCGATAATAGAAGCAGCACTTCTGCTTGTTCCCGGCATCATTGCAAGACACTGCCAAAAACCTATGGTCACGGCTTTCTTGATAGTGATCCCCTTTTCATCATCAATTGTCGGGTTTTTAAACCAGGTATCTGCAAATAATAAAACGATTCCACCTAAAACCAAAACAGACGAAATAGCGATCTGATTTCCAAGAACAGCTTCAATCTTATCATCAAAAAGATATCCCAAAGCCAAAGCCGGTACTACCGCAAAGGCAAGCTTATAATAGAATTTAATATTATTAAAATCAAAGAACTTTTTCCAATAAGCAACCACCACTGATAAAATAGCACCAAACTGAATAGATACCTGAAACATTTTTAAAAATTCATCTTCCGGCAATCCCATTAAGCTAGCCGTGAAACCCATGTGGGCTGTAGAAGAAATTGGAAGATACTCAGTAAGACCTTCTATAATCGCAATAATAATTGCTTTGAATAAATCCATATGTATAAAATTAAAAGATTAAAAAGCCTGAAATCCGGAATACTCCGAATTTCTTAAACTTCTTAATCTTAAATAAAAAATTATTTTCTTTTTAAAATCGCATATACTTCTATCACGAAACCGATAACTACAAATAATGGAGCTATCCGGATTCTGCGAATAGAGAAGATACCGTCGTTCCATGAGTTCGGATCATATTTTCCATCGACTGTATTAGCATCGGCACCCATCATCAGGAGAAAACCTACTACAATGAATGCTAATCCAATCAGCATCCATTTAAAGTTTTGTTGTCCGAAATAAAAGGTGTTTTCCTGTGGAGCTTTGGTATCCGTACCAAACTCAGCTGCAGAAAATTTATTTGTTTTTTTGCTCATCTTTTTAAGAGTAATATAAATCGTCAACGTTTGTTCTCAAGAATCTCCAGGTAGCAACAATAGTACTTAAAACAGTAATAAAAATCCCTACCCCGAATACCAGTATAACAAGCCAGAAATATTGCTGATTATTCTGAACAAATGCAGACCCGATCTGACTTGTGAAATAATACCATACTCCAAATAGCGCCAGAAGTCCGATAACAGAGCCTATACAACCCAAAATCAAAGCCTCAACAATAAATGGTTTCAGGATAAATCTTCTCTTTGCACCTACAAGCTGCATGGTTTTAATAATAAATCTTTTGGAGAATATTTTCAGACGGATTGAATTGTTAATCAAGACAACCGCTAAAATAAGGAATAGTATAGAAAAGCCTAAGATCCATTTCAAGATTCTGTTCAGGTTATTATAAACATCTACCATCAGCGTACTGTTATTCTTTACATCTACAATACCGGGAACGGATTTCAGCGTTTTAATAGCCGCATCAATTTTTGCCGGATCCACATACTCCGGTTTTAAGGCAACTTCAATAGATGAAGGGAAAATATTTTCTTCAAAAAGTGCATCACTATCAATTCCCATACTGGCTTTCGCTTCCTTAGCAGCCATTTCTCTTGAAATATAGGTTGCCCTTTTTACGGGGGCTAA
Source organism: Chryseobacterium sp. PTM-20240506 (assembly GCF_048296755.1). NCBI lineage: Bacteria > Pseudomonadati > Bacteroidota > Flavobacteriia > Flavobacteriales > Weeksellaceae > Chryseobacterium > Chryseobacterium sp. PTM-20240506. The sequence continues at coordinate 4,748,673 of NZ_CP182581.1, read as the reverse complement.
AGTCTGTACTTTTTTAAAAGTTTCTTCTTCCAGTTTCGCAATTTTAACAGAATCTTTAGCGTCATAGTTTTCATCAAAGTATGCGTTTACAACCAACTGCTCCTTGATATAGTCAGAATATTTCTGGGCATTAATTAAAATCAATCCCATTAATCCTAACAAAAATAACACTAAGGCAATACTAATTACCACTGTAATATTGCTGGACCTAAGTCTCTTCTTATTAAATTCATCTACAGATTTCGCCATTAATATTAAATTTTTTGGCTAAAATAGAAAAAATCTTCCGAAATTTGGGACGAAAAAAAGAAAATCATTGTTAACAAAATCATAAAAAACTTTGAGTGTAAAAGCAAAAAAACATCTTGGTCAACACTTCCTGACAGATGAAAACATAGCGAGAAAAATTGTAGAAGGCTTAAGCTTTGAAAACTACAATAATATCATGGAGGTTGGTCCGGGAATGGGAGTCCTTACAAAATATCTATTGGAAAAAGACCAATATATTTATCTTGCTGAAATTGATAACGAGTCCATCGAATATTTGAAAAATCATTATTCAAAAATTACAGATAAAAATTTCGTAGGAGATTTTTTAAAGCAGGATTTTGCTTTTATCAATAATGAACAGCTTGCTATTATTGGCAATTTCCCCTATAATATATCTTCGCAGATCCTTTTTAAGATCATAGATCATTATGAGCTTATTCCCGAAATGGTAGGAATGTTCCAGAAGGAAGTTGCAGAAAGAACAGCTGCCGTTCCGAGAACAAAAGACTATGGCATTTTATCTGTTCTTATTCAGGCGTACTATGATGTATCCTATATGTTTACTGTTCATGAAAATGTTTTCAACCCACCACCAAAGGTAAAATCAGGAGTTATCAGGCTAACCAGAAATCCCAAAGAAGGTTTAGCCGGCAATGAAGTCCTGTTTAAGCAAATTGTAAAGGCAGGATTCAACCAGAGGAGAAAGAAATTATCCAACTCTCTTAAAATACTGAATATTCCTGAAGCATTAAAAACGCATGAATTTTTAGATAAGAGAGCTGAAGAACTCAGCGTTAACGATTTTATTTCTTTTACAAAACAGTGGAAAGAAAACGCATAATAATAAACTAAGAAATAAAGAAATAGGAAAAGCCTTTCAGATATCTGAAAGGCTTTTCAATTTACAATCTATAAATAAATAATTTATTCTCTGTTTTTAAGTAATATCCAACCGGACCAGTTCATCTGGGCTTTTGACTTAGGATATTCAAAGTTAAATTTATACCAGTACGTAGCGGTAGATAATCTCTTTCCTCCTACGGTTCCATCCCAGATCGGATTTTCTTTAGAGAACCTGAACATTTCCACACCATATCTGTCATAAATAGATCCGGTAAAGTTATTAAAGTTCTTTAGAGACGACAGGTCAAGAACATCATTGATTCCATCTTCGTTAGGAGTAATAATATTGGAAATCTTTAAAGTAAAGAAGTCAAGTGTTCCCACACAATGTGTTCCCTGTATTCTTACCTGAAGATTATATGTTGTATTATCCAATAACCCCGTAAACACGTTAGAAGCCTGCCATGAAATTCCGTTATCAATAGAATACTCAAGTACTCCAGGAATATTATTAAGCGATGGATTTACCGCTGTGATTGTTAATGTATTATTGCCATAATTTAATCCGGTAATAAAAGGCAATGTAGCTCCCATCACTTTCACCGTGAATACTTTTGTACAGTACCCATTATCTATAGTAACAGAATAAATACCCAATTGGTCTACAGAAATCGTTTGCGTCGTTTCACCCGTACTCCATAAATAAGTATAATTAGGTCCGGCTCCCGCATCTAGTGTAATTCTGTCTCCGATACACATTTCAACATCTTTCAAAGGAGAGGTTATTTCCGGAACTACTTCTACTGTGATTGTAGCAGGCTGCAATGATTTACATCCTTTTGCTCCGATAGCATATACTGTAAACGTTGTAGTGTTGAATAAAGTTACGGTTTGTGTATTACCGGTTCCCGGGAAATTATTCCATTGGTAAGTAACTCCGCCAGTAGCCGTAAGGTCTACTGAATCTCCCGGACATATTTTCAGTTTTGTGGAAACAACATGTGCGGTAGGGGTAACCTCTTTTGATAAAGTTAATTTAATCAGCCGACTACAGAACCCTCCATTAGACACCACAACATATAAAATCTGTCCATCATTACCATTATAATTAAGCGGAGTGGTAATATAATTATCATTTTGCGCTAAAGCATCTGCCTGATTTTCATAAAAATGGAATACCGCATTAGGTGTTGTACTTATTGAAGGCATTGCTGTAGTCAAATCAAATGTTGTGACATCCGGCGTAGAGCATAACAATAGCGTAGCATCATTGGCATTAGGAGTTGTCCCCCCATGAATCTGTATAGATGCTTTCCCCGGACATGGATTTCCCGGAAAAGTAACTTCAATAGTATAGGTTCCCGGCTGTACTGCTGTAATGGTATTGGTTGTTGCTCCCGGTACAATGGCACCGTTGTAATACCATTGATACGCCATATTAGGATCACTCACTGAAGCTGTCAGTACCTGAGGAACATTATCACAAACATTGATATCTGATGGCAATGTGCCTCCATCCGGATCCAATAATTCCACTCCTATATTAAAAGATCCACCTTCTAAAAATACCGCTGAATCATAACTTGTATCGATCGCATCAGCAAGAACCATTTTGAAATGATAGGCCTGTCCCGGAATTACCGTTGCGGTAGCCGTAAGAGGAACGGTTCTACCGTTAAAATTAGTCTCAATATTAGTTGTATTATATCCTCCGAAGAATGTTGGATTAATTGCTCCACAACTCAAAGGGCTCCCATCAAACTGAGTATCCGGGTGAATATTGGTTACACTTACGGGTCCGGCACCACTGGGTAATACCGCCATATTGACGTAAGGTGCTGTACCCGCTACAGGTTTAAGCAACAGCGCAAATGCATCGGAATAACTGCATGGAAAGGATGTTGTATATTCTTCGGAAGCAAATAAATAATTAAATTTCACCTGCGAAGAAGTAGGAACGAAATCAAACTCCAATACAACAGCATCATTTAGATTCACTGACGGATTGGTAGCAGCTACCAGATCCGGGTCGCTTCCTGTACCGACAAGGTCACTTAAAGGACTCAATACATCTATATAGCTGTTTCCGGTCCTGTTCGCCTTTCCGGTCACAAGTACAATTCCATCTTTAAAGGGAAAGTTTGTGGTACCCTTATGAAAGTAACCCCACGCCCTATTGACATCACTTGCCGGTAAAGAAGGATTTACCTGGACATTTGACACATTGGGAGTAACACATGAGTTTGTTCCTGATGAAATAAGCACGTCTTTTACAAGCTGAGTAATGTTGTAAGCAGACTCATTATATCCCGGTGCATTTACATCGATAAACGCCCCTGCTTTGGCAGCTAAATTAGGTCTTGGCTTAGGAACTTTTCTGGGATTAATACTTTGTGAATGATAAATATTCAGCGAAACTAAAAAAAAAGAAAACAACAGGAGATATCTCTTCATAATATTTTTGTTTCAACAAATTTAAATTATTTTTAAACATACCACATACATATTTAACATTATTATGTTAAAAAAACAAAGCCTTTCAATTATGAAAGGCTTACATTTAAGAGTATATTTTTAAAAATTAATTCCTGTTTTTCAACAATATCCATCCTGTTCGTAATTCTAATTTTTTACTCGCAGGATTCTCCCACTGTACTCTGTACCAATAAGTAGCAGTTGGCAGGGCTAATCCTTTTACTGTTCCATTCCAGGCAGGTTCTAACTTAGTAGCTTTAAAGAGTTCCTGTCCATATCTGTTGAAAATAGAAGCCGCAAAATTATTATATCCGCTTATTCCCGAAAAGTCGATTGTGTCATTCTTTCCATCTGAGTTAGGAGTGATAGCATTACTAATCACAAAGGTGAAGTAGCTTAATGAGGTACTACATTTGGCATCCTTTACCCTTACCATCAGATTATAATTTGTGTTATTTAGTACATTATTAAATATATTGGAATTCTGCCAGGTAAGCCCTCCGTCAATAGAATATTCCAATGTTCCTCCGGTAGGATTGGTTGCACTTAAAGTCAGCACATGGTTTTCATAAACAATATTGGTGAACTGTGGCAGATTAGGATTTAATAGCTGAGCGGTAAACGCTTTCGAACAGGTTCCATTACTTATGGTAACCGTATAGGTTCCAGTAATATTTGTTGAAATTGTTTGAGTCGTTGCTCCGTTACTCCATATATAAGTGTAATTCGGACCACTTCCGGCATCCAGGATTCCTGTATCACCGGCACACACATATACATCCTGTAAGGTAGAGGTAATAGCTGGTACTACTTCAATAGTAATCGTGGCAGGAACCAGTGATGTACATCCGTTCCCTCCCAGCGCATATACTGAGTAAGTTGTTGTAACCGTTGGAGAAACCACCTGGGTATTTCCGTTTCCGGTCAATCCGACCCAATTATAAGTAATCCCTCCGGAAGCTGTTAATGTAACAGATTCTCCGGCACATATTTTTGATTTTGAGGCAGTCACTGATGCAACCGGTGGCCCTACGATCACGGTAACCGTTGCAGGGTTTGTTGAAATACATCCATTAGCTCCTACAGCATATACAGTATAAGTTGTAGTGACTGTCGGAGAAACCGTTTGTGTACTCCCGTTTCCGGTCAGACCCGTCCAGTTATAGCTTACTCCTCCGCCGGCTGTTAAAGTCACCGACTCTCCTACACAAATTTGAGCGTGGGAAGAAGTTAAGGTTGCCGTTGGTGGTGTTTTATTTTCCACCACCGTAACATTGGCTGTGTAGCTACAGTTTACATTTCCAGGCTGTGTTGTATTCTGTACTGTTAATGTATACGTTCCGCCTGCATTAACAACCGGTGTTAATGTATTGGCCCCTGAAACAATATTCCCCCCTGTTGTAGTCCATAATATGGAAGAACCTGCCGGCACGACTGATGCCGATGCGTCCAATGTAATCTGTGTCGTTGTACATGTAATAGTTGGTGGAGTTGCAATCGTTAATGTTGTTTCGGCAGTTTTTAATAGCTGCAGATTGACTACATAACTACATCCGCCATTCTTCACCAGAACATAAACCGTTACATTCCCTGGCGTCGGATAAGCTGTTGGTACCGCAATCGTATTGGCGTTTCCTGCATTAGCGTCCGCTAAATTGGCATAGTAAGCAAAGGTTGCCGTTCCTACCGTTGTAATTTGTGGCTGAGCAGAAGTAAGATCATATGTTAAATTACCTGGTTGATAACATTTAAGCAAAGTAGCATTTTGCACTGTAATAGGTTGGGAAACCTCAATTGTTATACTTGCAGGATTTTGAGAAACACATCCATTTGCTCCAACAGCAGTTACCGTATAAGTGGTGGTAGTGGCTGGTGTTACGGTTTGCGTATTTCCCGTCCCCGGTAATCCCGTCCAATTGTACGTAGCCCCACCGGAAGCAGTTAATGTTACAGTCTCCCCTGCACAGATTAATACTTTAGTTGCCGATACAGTCGTAGTTGGAGGAGCACTATCCCCTACTACAGTAACGGTTGCAGTTGCTGTACACACTACATTTCCGGGCTGGTAGGTATTGGAAATAGTCAATGTGTAAGTTCCAGCCGCATTCACTACAGGAGTTAAAGTGTTTCCTCCGGAAACAATATTTCCACCTGTGGTAGTCCAGTTAAATGTAGATCCTGCAGGATATACAGAAGTCGATGCATTTAATGTTATTTGTGAATTAGCACATGTAAGCGGTGTAGGAGGAGCTATTGTCCCCGTCATTTGAGGGGCTTTGATCAACTGGAGCTGAGCAACTTTTGAACAAAATCCGTTTTTAACCAGAACATAGACCGTCTGTCCTCCAGGACTTGAATATGTTGCCGGTGTTGCTATCGTATTTCCATTTCCGGCATTGGCATCCGCTAAATTGGCATAATAAGCAAATGTAGCTCCTGGAGTTGTACTGATCGATGTCTGAGCAGCCGGTAAATTAAATATTGCATTTCCTGGAGCATAGCAGGCTGTCAACGTTGCATTTTGTACCGTAGGTGAAGTTCCGCCTACGATCGTTACAGTGGCCGTTCCCGGGCATGTATTTCCTGCAAGAAGCACCTGAAGTGTATAAACTCCTGGTTGGGTCGCTGTATAAGTCGCGTTGGTAGCTCCAGCAATAGGATTATTATTCAAGAACCACTGGTAGGAAGCTGTTGCATTCTGGATCGATGCAGTAAGTACCTGAGGAGTATTGTCACACATATTAATAGACGGAGGAAGTGCTACTCCTCCGGGACCTAAAATCTGAACTCCGATATCGAAGGATCCTGCCTCCAAAAAAACAGCAGAATCAAAATTTACGTCCTGATAATCCGCTAAAACCATTTTAAAATGATAGGTTTCACCTGGAATTACCGTTGCTTTTGCTGTTAAAGGAACCGTGCGTCCGTCAAAGTTGGTTTCAACCTGAGGATTATTCATTCCAGCAAAATATTGTGCATTTTTAGGACCACAAGCCAAGCCTGAAGGAATAATATTGGTTACACTTACAGGACCTGCACCATTGGGTAAAACTGCTAAATTAGTATAAGTAGGATCACCGACTTTTTTCAATAATAAGGCAAAGCCATCTGCGATACTACACGTAAAAGTTCCTGATGGTGAGTATTCTTTAGAAGCAAATAAGTATCGAAAAGAAACTTCAGTAGAACTAGGTACAAAGTCAAATTCGATATAAGTAGCATCCCTTAAATTGGCATTATTAACATTCAGGGCTGTTGCTAAGTCAACGTCACCTCCTGAAGGAAGTGGATCGCTTAAGACACTTTGAAAGTTATTTCCTGCTTTTCTGGCAAATCCCGTTACAAGGACAATACCTTTTGAAAAGGGAAAGTTGGTCCCTGCCTTATTAAAATAACCCCAGCTTCTGTTCTGATCCGTTGTTGGTAGATTAGGAGATACATTTACATTACTTACATTGGCTGTGGTACACGTAGACCCTCCTGCAATAAGAACATCTTTTACCAACTGAGTAATGTTATAGTTAGATTCTGGATATCCGGCTGCATTTACATCAATAAATGCTCCGGCTTTCATACTTTCAGCTGTAGGTTGTTTTAGTTTAATGTTTTGACCCCTGTTCTGGGAGAACACTATATTACCTGCAAGAACTAAAAATAAAGCCAGAAATAAACTTCTCATCCTCCTATTTAACATTTTATATTGTTTTAAACAAAAATACTATTTTTTTTAATTGAAACTCAAATCTATTCAAATTGTATTGTTAATAATGTAAACATATTTGTCTTAAAATACTCTTTATAATTTAATAAAACACAAAAAGACTAACGATTCGTTAGTCTTTTTGGAAATATGATTAATATTTTATTCAAAATTCTTCAGGAGGATCCAGCCGGTTTTCACTGCTTTTTCCTTACTGGCAGGATCTTCAAAAGTCACCTGATACCAATATGATGCAGTAGGTAAACGCTTGCCCTGGAAATATCCATCCCAATAAGGCCTTACTTTTTCGGCTTTATATACTTCTCGCCCGTAGCGATCAAAGATACTTGCAGTAAAATCTTTATACTCATTGATTCCTCTAAAGTCGATGATATCGTTTACATTATCTCCGTTAGGAGTAATTACATTTTTCATCATAAATGTAAAGTATTCAAGAAACCCTACACAACTGGTATTCTTCACACGAACCCTGATCGATATCAGCTTATTTTTTGGAACATTATTGAATATATTGGAAGGCTGCCATGTTAATCCATTATCAATAGAATATTCTAAAATTCCGTTACTTGGATTACTTGCGGTAATAACCATCGTACCACTGGAGTTATAATCCACTTTAATGACAGTTGGTATCACTGCTTTAATTACCTGTGTTGTAAATACCTTAGAACAAACACCATTGTCAATAGTAACGGTGTACGTACCGTTTGTTGCTACAGTAATCGTTTGTGTTGTTGCTCCTGTATTCCAGGTATAAGTATAGTTAGGACCAGCTCCGGCATCTAACGTAATCTGATCTCCGGTACAGATCATTCCTCCGGTAAGATTAGAGGTAATAGCCGGAACCACTTCTACTGTTACCGTAGCCGGTTGTAATGATTTACAACCCTGCACCCCAATCGCATATACGGTATACGTAGTCGTCTGAGTTGGACTTACTGTTCTTGTAGGTCCGTTTGTTGAAACGTCACTCCATTGGTATGTGGCACCACCAGAAGCTGTTAAAAGAACAGATTCACCGGAACAGATTTTCATTTTTGAAGAAATCAGCTGTGCTACAGGAGTCGCTTCTTTTCTCAATGTCAACTTTACCATTTTGCTACAAAATGCACCATTAGAAACTACTACATACAAAATTTGTCCGTCAGTCCCGTCGTAGCTGGCTAGGTTGTTTATGAAATTATTATTTTGGGCAACTGCGTCTGCCTGATTTACATAAAAGTGAAACACAGCTCCCGCAGTAGTACTGATCAATGGCATTGCTGTATTTAAATCAAAGTTTAAAGCATTTGGCGTCGTACAAATCTTAAGCACTGCATCATGTGCTGTAGGAGTTGTTCCTCCAACAATCGTAATAGTTGCTGATCCCGGACACTGATTTCCAGGTACCGAAACTTTTACCTCATAAACGCCAGGCTGTGTCGCCACATACTGAATGTTGGTAGCTCCCGGAATAGGAACGCCATCTTTAAACCACTGAAAGGTCATTCCCGGTACTGTAACTACCTGTGCTTTTAATATCTGTGGAGTATTATCACACATGTTTACTGTGCCAGGTAAAACCGTACCATTTCCATCAACAATTTTAATTCCGATATCAAAGGATCCACCTTCTAAAAAAACAGCTGAATCTAAACTTTGGTCATTGTAGTCTGATAAAACCATTTTAAAATGATAAGCAACACCAGGCGTTACATCGGCAATGGCTGTTAAAGGAATGGTTCTTCCGTTATAGTTTGTTTCTATATTTGAAGTATTATAACCCGCAAAATAAGAGTCGTTAAGAGCTCCGCAAGTTAATGGAGACCCATTATCCTGGTTTGCAGGACGTATATTCGTTACACTTACTGCACCTGCTGTTCCCGGAAGTACAGCGACATTCACGTAAGGTCCACCTGCTACAGGTTTTATCAATAATGCAAACGCATCAGAATAATTACACGGATAACCTCCTGTATATTCTTCAGAAGCAAATAAATAATTAAATTTTACCTGATTGGAGTTGGGTACGAAATCAAATTCCAATGCAACTGCATCCCGTTGGTTACTTAGGTTAGTTCCTGTAGCAGCTGCAAGGTCAGCATCACCTTGCATAGAAATACTTCCGGATAAGCTTCCGCTTACCAGAGAGTTCCCGGCCTGTCTTGCATAACCCGTAGTAAGTACAATTCCGTCTTTGAAAGGAAAATTGGTAGTAGCTCTGTGAAAATACCCCCAAAATCTGTCATTATTTGCAACATCATGATTCGGGCTTACTGTAACATTCGTCACATTCGGAGTTGAGCAGTTTGTACCTCCGTTAATCAGGATGTCTGTAACAAGCTGTGTGGGAGTAAAAGCAGATGGAGCATACGAGGCAACATTTACATCAATAAATGCTCCTGCCTTCAGACTTGCTGCCGTACTTTTTTCCTTTTGTGGCTTTCTTTGAGGCAGTTTCCCCAGATTTTGAGAAAACGAAAAGAGCGGAGCTAATAGCAATATTAAAAAGAAAAAGTAGTTTTTTAGTCTATAATTTAACATTTTGGTATTGTTTGTTCAAAAATAGCAAAAATAAACATATGATGTTAATATTTTACGAATCAAAAGCAGTAATTAGATAAAATAAATACTAAAAAAATAATTCACTGAAATTAAACAATAACAGTATCCGTATTTGGAAATAAAATATTTAATATTTCGCTCAAAATCAGAAAAATTAAAATTTAAATAAAAATAAGACTTATAAAAAAGAGTTTCACACACTCAAGAAGTATATTGTATCTATATTGAACCATCTTTTTTTAGATCATCAATTTCATTCTGAAGCCTCAATATCTGATCTTTTAAAGCTTTTATCTCGTTCTTGTTGGAATTCACACTGCTTTTCAATATCACTTTTTTTGCCCGTTCATTGTGATCTTCATCGTCCTCATCCTCATTGATCTCCTCAATATCTTCCTGAATATCTTCAATATCTTCGTTAATTTCTTCGATATCCTCACTGATCTCTTCGATATCTTCGCTGATTTCCTCTATATCTTCACTGATCTCTTCAATGTCTTCCTGAATATCCTCAATGTCTTCCTGGATATCTTCGATCTTTTCGTGGCTCCTGTTAACAGACATCTGAATGAATATTGCCAGGTAAATGGCTTCCAATGAAACTACAGTAGTAAGGATAAGAAGCATTTTATCAAATTCTACAATATGAAGTAAAGGCAGCAGAAATGAAATAATAAAAAATAAGGTATGGGCTATAAGGGATGGAATAGAACCAATCCACCAGGTAATTCCATTAGCAATTCTTTCAAGAACTTCTGTTTTTTCAGTGTTTGATTTCATTATTTCCTCTTTATAAAAATTCTTTACTAACTCCTAATCCAAATAATGCAAAATCATATTTTGCAGGATCCTTATCATCAAACTGCCTGATTACCTGATCGAGCTCTTCTACTGTTTTCCAGTCGTTCTGAGTTCTTGTAATCAGACTAAGCTTTCTCGAAATGTTCCCGGTATGAACATCCAGCGGAATCGACAGGTATTTCGGGTCTATATTTTCCCAGATACCAAAGTCTACACTTCGTTTATCTTTTCTAACCATCCACCGTAAGAACATAATGATTCTTTTGGAAGATGAATTTTTGTAAGGTGAGCTCACATGCTTATGACTTCTGTGTTTAGATGTTTCTAAGAAAGAAGTCCTGAACCTTTCAATAGCATGCAAAAAATTAAATTCGGAATCTTTGATCAGGAAAAGATTTTCCAGGCTTTCATTTTCTCTGTAAACCTTATTAAATTGCTGTATAAAATAAGTAAAGTCTTCTCCGTTAAAAGTTCTGTGGATACTTTTGTCCCGAATCGAATCCAGATCTTTTTCTGAAAAATTCATAACAAAATCGTATGGAGAGTTCCCCATGATATCCAGCATTTTTTCTGCAGAACGGATAATAGATTTTCTGTTTCCCCACGATATGGTTGCGGCCAGGAAACCTGCAATCTCAATATCCTGCTTTAAGGAAAAACGATGGGGAATCTGGATCGGATCATCTTCAATAAAATCATAGTTATTATACTGATCCGATTTTTCATTCAAAAAATCTCTTAACTCTTCAAAATTCATAACTTCATCTAAATTTTCACACTTTCCAATGCTTTCGGCAGGAATGTATTAGGAAAAACAGTTCTTGCCTCATCGGTAAATACGGTCAGATCTCCATACCTGTTGGAAAAATGCCCAAGAATAAGTTTACCTACCTCCGCTTTCTGTGCTATCGTAGCTGCTTCCAAAGCCGTAGCATGTCCGGTATAATCCGCCATTTCCTTTAAATCATGTAAAAAGGTTGATTCATGATACAAAACAGTAACATTCTTTATAATAGGAATCACAGATTCCAGATATCTTGTATCACTACAAAAAGCATACGAAACCGATGGCATAGGATCCACTGTTAGGATTTCGTTTTTCAGAACATATCCGTCACTAAGCACAAAGTCCTTCCCTGCTTTTATATTATGATAATCACATACTTCAATTTCATTGTACTTGGCTATCTCCTTCATATTGATATGTCTGTCCTTCGGCTTTTCCTTAAAAAGATAACCGTTACAGTAAATCCTGTGATCCAAAGGAATTGTAAACACCTCTACTCTATTGTCCTCATAGATCTTTTCGGAATAATCCTTGTCCAGCTCGTGATAAATAACTTCAAATCCACGATGGGTTTCCGTAATGGTAAAAATGGTTTCCAGCATTTTTTTAATCCCCTTAGGACCATACACGTGTAAAGGAGTTTCCCTGCCCAGCAAACGGAAAGAAGCAATAAGTCCCGGTAACCCGAAACAATGATCCCCATGAAGATGGGAAATAAAAATATGATTAATCTTTGAAAACCTTGCTTTGGCTTTTCTCAACTGAACCTGTGTACCTTCTCCACAATCGATCAGGAAATGTCTTTCTTCCATTTCAAGCAACTGTGCCGTGGGAGAGGTATTAATCGTAGGAATTGCTGAATTAAAGCCTAATATCGTTAAATAAGTACTCAAATCAATAGTTTATTATAGCAAATGTACGACAGAAATTTTGGATATGCCTGTTTCTAAAACTATTATTGATATTCACCGGCAACTTTAAGGTGATCCAGAAACAAATCCAAAGCCTGTTTCCGGTGGCTGATCTTATTTTTGTCTTCAGGATTCATTTCAGCAAATGTTCTTTCATGCCCTTCCGGAACAAAAATCGGATCATATCCAAATCCTTTATGTCCTTTATTCTCTGTCAACAGATTTCCGTAAGCCCTCCCTTCAAAATATTGAGCTCCGTTTTCATCATAATAACATAAGACTGTAATAAAATAAGCTTTTCTGTTTTCAACGCCTTCCATTTCGCCTAAAACTTTTTCTATATTTTTTGCAAAATCATGATCTCCTGCATAACGTGCCGAAAAAATCCCCGGACGACCGTCCAAAGATTCCACAACCAATCCGCTGTCATCTCCAAGACTTGGAATCCCTGTCTTTTCAAAACAATATTTTGCCTTGATAAGGGCATTGGCATTAAAAGAGTCTCCATCCTCTACAATCTCCTCGTGGATGTCGTAATCTGTAAGACTTTTGACAGTATAACCTCCTCCTAATATTTGTTGAATTTCTTCCTTTTTATGTTGATTGTGCGTTGCAACTAATAATTCCATATCCTTTTCATTTTTTTAATTAAATTTCAGCGTAATGTACCTTGTACTTTTTCATAAAGAGATAGTAAAACAGAGAAAAAAGTATAATCCCCACTACCAGCAATATCCATTCAGAAATTTTAAATGCTTCTGAAAAACTTTCATTTTTTGTATACGTAATCAATAATGATGAACATAAGTTATTAAAGCCATGCAGCAACATCGGCAATAAAAGCGACTTTGTCCTTTCATAAACAATCCCTAAAACGCAGCCCAGCAGAACTGCTCCCACAAACTGCCATGGATTCCCATGCACCAGTCCAAAAATAATGGAAGCATACAAGATCGCTTTCCAGGGTTTTACTCCTTTATTGATAAGTCCTTTCTGAATAATTCCTCTAAAAATAATTTCTTCAAAGATCGGAGCCATAATCACAGCCGTTATGATCATAACGACAGGATCATCTGTCAGCTGATTCATCAACTCACTGAAAAACTCATAATATTTCCCGAAAAAAGGCCCGGTTACAGGAATCTGAGAGGTTATAAACTCAGAAATAAACATCATCCCTATCATCATTGGAAAAATCAGAAGATAGGTATAGAAATTGGTAGGAGAAAAATTGAAATTCAGCTTTTGTTTTGTGGTAGGCCTAACAATGAAAAAATCAAAAAAAGCAATTGCCGTTAAAAATCCTGCTGCATTGGATAACATAAAAAACCAATCTTTGAGCTGTAGGTTTTCTTTAAAAATCAGCATCCAAAAGAAGTTCAGAAAAGTGACGAACAAGGTTCCCACAAATAATCCTCCTAATAAAACAACGCCACCGATCCATGTAAAAGTATAGTTTGGATATCTGCTGTTTTTCATGTTTTTCCTTTGTAATAATTAAGGAACAAAGGTAATTTTTTTGAAGGCCTTAAACAACAAAAAAAGAAAATTCTTAGGGCTGTTTAAATTCCGGAAAGTGATTCGGTTCCGACATTCCGGTTATCCTTTGATTCCGAATATACCGGGGAGTTTTCTTTTTGTTTTGCAATTTATTTGACAGCGTCATAAAAAATCACGATTTTTGCAACTTCAAAATACACTATGTCAGACTTAATCAAAGAAATACAAAAAAGAAAAACATTTGGGATTATTTCTCACCCTGATGCCGGAAAAACAACCTTGACGGAAAAGTTACTTCTTTTCGGGGGAGCTATTCAGGAAGCTGGTGCAGTAAAATCCAACAAGATAAAAAAAGGAGCTACCTCCGACTTTATGGAAATTGAAAGACAGAGAGGGATCTCTGTTGCCACTTCCGTATTGGCTTTTGAATACAAAGGGCACAAAATAAACATTCTGGATACTCCCGGGCACAAGGATTTTGCCGAAGACACGTATAGAACATTAACTGCAGTTGATTCCGTAATCGTCGTGATAGACGTGGCAAAAGGAGTTGAGGAACAAACGGAAAAACTGGTTCAGGTTTGTAGAATGAGAAACATCCCGATGCTGGTTTTCATTAATAAACTGGACCGTGAAGGTAAGGATGCTTTTGACTTGTTAGATGAAGTTGAACAAAAATTGGGTCTTAGTGTAGTCCCTCTTTCCCTGCCAATTGGAATGGGTAGTGACTTCCAGGGTATTTATAATATCTGGGAAAACAATATCCAGTTATTTCTGGAGGAAAAAAAGCAAAAAGTTGGTGAGACGGTTAAATTTGATGATATCAACGATCCTGCCATCGATGAACTGATCGGGGAAAAAGCGGCTAAAACTTTACGTGATGAGCTGGAGCTCGTGCAATCCGTTTACCCGGAATTCAGTCGTGAAGACTATATGAAAGGTGATTTACAGCCGGTTTTCTTTGGATCTGCTTTGAACAACTTTGGGGTACGTGAATTATTGGATGCTTTTATAGAAATTGCACCTATGCCTCAACCTAAAGAAAGCGATACCCGAATTGTAAAACCTGAGGAAAATAATTTTACAGGATTCGTTTTCAAAATCCATGCTAATATGGATCCTAAACACAGAGACCGCCTGGCATTCGTTAAAATTGTATCCGGAACTTTTAAAAGAAATGAAAATTACTTATTAGTAAGAGAAGGTAAAAAAATGAAATTCTCATCTCCTAATGCTTTCTTTGCAGATAAAAAAGAAGTAGTAGATGAAAGTTTCCCTGGTGATATTGTAGGATTACACGATACGGGAAGTTTCAGGATTGGTGATACATTAACCGGTGGAGAAAAATTGAGCTTTAAAGGAATACCTAGTTTCTCTCCTGAACATTTCCGTTATATCAATAATAACGACCCACTTAAAGCTAAGCAATTGGCTAAAGGTATCGATCAACTAATGGACGAAGGGGTTGCTCAGTTATTTACCCTTGAAATGAACAACCGAAAAATAATCGGAACGGTAGGTGCGCTTCAGTATGAAGTTATTCAATACCGTCTTGAGCATGAATACGGAGCAAAATGTACGTACGAACCTCTTTCTATGCACAAAGCATGTTGGGTGGAAGCAGATGAAAAATCTGAGGAATTTAAAGAATTTGCAAGGCTGAAACAGAGATTCCTGGCAAGAGATAAGTATAACCAGCTTGTATTTTTAGCGGATTCTTCGTTTACCATCCATATGACTCAGGAGAAATTCCCGAATGTCAAACTCCATTTCATCAGTGAGTTCAGTCAACAATAAAAAATTGTTACCCAATAATTTAAAACCGTTCAGCAGATACTGAGCGGTTTTTTTTGTACAAATCTATAAAACAAAAGCATTCCCCATTTGTAAAATAGTTTTACAAACAATACAAACGCCTCATTACATAGCACTTAAGATTTTACCGAAAGAATACAGTCTTTTTACAAGCGAAGCTTTGATCACCCAGCTAATTTTACCTCATCAAAAAAATTAATCTTATGAAAAAGTATATCTTACTTATTGCTTTATCCACCTCCTTTATAGCATGTAAAAAAAGTGAAGCAACGCAATCTCAGCTGAAAGAAGCTGTACAATCTGTTGACAGTTCTGTTGTTGCCGCATCAGAAGGCATCAATAAGATGGCCAACACGGCAGATGCTGTATTTGATTCTGCCAATGTAAAAATCAAAGAATTTGATCAAGCTCAAAGCAACCTCAAAGAAACTATTGAAGCGACCTCAAAAAGCGTAGACTCCCTTTCGCAGCAGATTACTTCCACCCGGCTTGAATCAAAAAAAGAAAAGAAAGATTCTACGGAAAAAAAAGCTGAAAAAATGGTGATCAATGTTCCTTCTCCAAAGATCATTAGAGAAACCCGGGTTGTTTATAAAGATAAAAACAACAAGGCAAATGAAGAAGCAAATATTTCTAAAAACAAAATGATAAAAACGGGTACCCTGGAATTAAAAGTTGAAAACGCCGAAACAGCCAAAGACCTTGTAAGCGAGCAAATAAGAAAATATGATGGTTTTATAAGAAGTGAAAGTATTTCTTCGGGTAATGATGATAAGAAAACGGCTTATCTGCGAGTAAAGGTTCCCATCCAGAAATTTGAATATCTTATGGCTGATCTCAGTAGTATCGGCTCTGTTGAAAAAAAAGAAACAGAAGTTTCCGGGCAGAATTATCTGGAAAATACTATGTGTGATCTGGAAATTACTTTGTACGGAACAACATCATGGTATGCGGAAGATAAAGAACCTGAAACTTTTGGTAATCGCTCGATCGCTGCCATCTCTTCAGGATGGGATGTTATCACAGGAATTTTTTTATTTTTCCTGCCTTTCTGGCCTGTATTCCTTATCGGAGGGATCGGATATTATTTTTACAAAAGAAAAAACAAAAATATTCCCAAAAGCCCTTCTCATTAAGTACAAAATCACCTTCAGACCTGGGGGTGTTTTATTTTTAATTTTTTTTTAATGCCCGGAAGGTCATAAAGAAAATATTCTTTACTAACTTTATGATACAGAGTTAAAAAACGAACACCTGGCAGTATAGACCAATTTCCAAAGTCCGGTCAGGTGATTATTAAATAAAATCTTACTTTATTCAATGCTTATATAAAGAAGATCATATAAAAGAAACAATATTATATCTTAATATTTTGTGGTGCGTGTATATGAAAGGCTCTCGATCGAGAGCCTTTCATTATTTCATATTCACTACTTTATCTACAACATACCTGGTATTTCCTCTCCATGGTAAGGCTCCTTTATATTCTTTATAATGAAGATCAAAGCTTTTACCACTGTTGGTTTCAAGTTGTTTAAAAACTTCAGGATCGTTTACAGAAAACTCAAACTCGTAGCTTGTTATACTTCCTGTTTTTCCCCGGCCGAAGCCTTCCTGAATCAATTTACCTTCATACGTCTTAAAAACATATCCTTTCTTAATCGCGTAATTCAGATAACCTGATTTTACTCCTTCTCCGAAAACGAAGAAGTATTTATACCATACAAATACTCCTAAAAGAAGTACAATGACTCCGAGAGTAATCCACCAAGTTTTTTTCATAAATAGTTGTGTTTGTTTGTTTTTTTTATTTTGAAATACTTCTTGAAATCACAATTTTCTGGATTTCAGAAGTTCCTTCATAGATCTGGGTGATCTTAGCATCACGCATAAATCTTTCCACGTGATATTCTTTCACGTATCCATAGCCACCATGGATCTGTACTGCTTCAATAGAAGTATCCATTGCTACCTGGGAAGCATATAACTTTGCCATCGCTCCACTTTCAGAGATATCTTTTCCTGCATCTTTTTCAGTTGCAGCCTTAAAGCAAAGCATTCTGGCAGCTGTAATTTGCGTAGCCATGTCTGCTAATTTGAAGGCAATAGCCTGGTGGTTGATAATTTCAGTTTTAAACGCTTTTCTCGTTTTAGCATATTTCAAAGCCAGCTCATAAGCTCCGGAAGCAATTCCTAAAGCCTGAGAAGCAATCCCGATTCTTCCTCCATTTAGTACAGCCATAGCAAAATTGAATCCAAATCCATCTTCTCCGATTCTGTTCTCTTTTGGTACTTTTACGTTATTAAAGATCAAAGAGTGTGTATCACTTCCTCTGATTCCCAATTTATCTTCTTTCGGTCCGATTTCAAAACCTTCCCATCCTCTTTCCACGATAAACGCATTGATTCCCTTATGCTTTTTCTCAGGGTCAGTTTGTGCAATAACGATGTAATAAGTAGCCGTACCTCCGTTGGTAATCCAGTTCTTGATTCCGTTCAAAAGGTAATAATCTCCCTTATCCTCTGCAGTGGTCTTTTGTGATGTCGCATCAGATCCTGCTTCAGGCTCAGATAAAGCAAATGCACCAATTACCTGTCCACTTGCCAAAGGGGTAAGATATTTTTGTTTTTGTTCCTCAGAAGCAAATTTTTCCAAACCTGCACAAACTAATGAATTGTTTACAGACATTACAACCGCTGCAGATGCATCTACTTTTGCGATCTCCTCCATTGCCAAAACGTAAGAAACACTATCCATTCCTGCTCCACCGTACTTCGGATCTACCATCATCCCTAAAAGCCCCATTTCACCCATCTTCTTTACCTGCTCAGTCGGGAATTTCTGATCGCGATCTCTTTCAATAACCCCTGGTAATAGTTCGTTTTGTGCAAAATCTCTTGCTGCCTGCTGTATCATCAGCTGTTCTTCGGATAAATTAAAGTCCATAAAAATTAATAATTAGATGGTCGTAAATTTACACTTTTTAAGCAAATCTGAAAAAATAATTACTATTATAAAATTCCAGTGAGGTTTATGCTATTTTCACAAAAATGCTTATATTTAGATTTCCTTAAAAATTACATAAAAAATTATGACGATCAAAAGATTATTCGATATACCTCACTATGCTTTGGAGAAATTTCCTAAAACGGACATGTTCGTTACAAAGTATCAGGGTGAATGGAAAAAAACATCTACACAGGAATTTATCAATCAGGGAAACAAAATATCCAGGGGACTTTTAAAGCTTGGAATAAAACCCGGAGATAAGATTGCACTCATTACCACCAATACCCGTACGGAATGGGCGGTGATGGATTTGGGACTCTCCCAGATCGGTGTTGTTTCAGTCCCTGTATATCCAAGCATATCCCATGAAGATTACGAATTCATCTTTAATAATGCCGAAATACAATATTGCTTTGTTTCTGATAAAGAATTGCTTGCTAAAGTAATGAAGGTGAAGCATAACATTCCTTCTTTACAAGGGGTTTTCACATTTGATATGATCAGTGGTGCTCCAAACTGGCGTGAAATTTTGGATCTGGGTGAAGATGATTCTACACAAATTGAAGTGGAAGATCTTTCGAATGCCATTAATTCTGAAGACTTGGCCACCATTATTTATACTTCAGGAACTACAGGAAGGCCTAAAGGAGTAATGCTTACCCACCATAATATCGTTTCCAATGTTCTGGGTTCTGTTCCAAGGATTCCCAAGAAAAGAAGCCTTGACTATAAAGAAACAAGAGTGTTAAGCTTTTTGCCGATCTGTCATATTTTTGAAAGAATGCTTTTCTACCTGTTCCAATACAATGGGTTCTCCGTTTATTTCGCTGAAAGCATTGATAAAATGGGAGAAAATGTAAAGGAGGTAAAACCTCATTATATGAGTGTTGTTCCGCGATTGGTAGAAAAAGTATATGATAAGATTTACAACACCGGATCTTCAGCAGGAGGATTAAAATCAAAAATCTTTTTCTGGGCCCTGAACCTGATCTCAAAAAAGAAAGAAGTTTCAAAGCCTTCCGGTCTTTTGGAACTTATTGCTGATAAACTTGTATTTTCAAAATGGAGAGAAGGTCTGGGAGGTGAAATCATCACTTTGGTTTCAGGTTCTGCAGCACTTTCCACAAGATTAAACCTGATGTTTCAGAATGCCGGGATTCCTATTCTGGAAGGATATGGATTAACGGAAACATCGCCCGTGATCTCCGTAAATAGTTTTGATAAGATGAAAATCGGAACCGTAGGACTTCCATTGGATAATTTACATGTAAAAATCCAGGAAGACGGTGAAATAACAGTAAAAGGTCCTTCTGTTTTTAAAGGTTATTTTAAAAATGAAGAAATGACAAAAGAAGTTTTTACTGAAGACGGATATTTTAAAACCGGAGATATCGGAAATATTGATGCTGACGGCTTTCTACAAATCACCGATCGTAAGAAAGAAATGTTCAAAACATCCGGAGGTAAATATATTCCACCACAGATTATAGAAAACCTGGCAAAAGCTTCTAAATTCATAGAACAGATTATGGTAGTCGGTGACGGCGAGAAAATGCCATGTGCACTTATTCAGCCAGACTTTGAATTTGCCAAAAGCTGGGCTATGAGAAATAATCTGAATGTAGGCTCTACTCCTCAGGAAATTGCAAAAAGCCCTGAATTAAAAGAAAGAATAGAAAAAGAAATTGATGGCATTAATGAACATCTCGGAAACTGGGAAAAAATTAAAAAGATTGAATTGACTCCTGAAGTATGGAGTATTGAAGGAGGTCTTTTAACGCCTACTCTTAAACTCAAGAGAAAAGCGGTCAAAGAAAAGTTTATTAATTTATACAATAAAATGTATGAGCATCATGAATAAAATAGTAACCGCCCTTACAAGGGCGGTTTTTTATGTTTTATATATCTCTTGTTCATCCTTATAAAGTCACATAAAATTTCATCATTATAAATATTTTAAATACAATTCTTAAATTTTATTATTCAAATAAACGCAATAAAGTTTTAATTAACATAATTTTCATTTTTTTATTGTTTTTTAATAATACGACCACCCCGTTAGGAACAATTATTGAACTGTCTGTTATACACCAAAACAGAATATTATGAAAAAGTTGATATTGCTAACCCTGGGTTTAGGGATATTTGCAGTGAGTTGCGGAACCAAGGAGCCCCAAATGTCATCAGGAACTACAGATTCTACAGCAGTAGATAAAACTGTGAAAACAGCCCCTTCTACTACTGATACAGTCAAAACAAAGACATTACCTCCTGATAGTATCAAAATGAAAATGGATACCGTAAAAGCTCCCGCAACCCGATAATAAATTTTTAACCTAAATATGGAAAATCCGCAGCTGAAACGCTACGGATTTTTTTATGGAGTACAGATTTTGATTCTGGTGCTAATTTTAGTTTTCGTGATTAGTGGTATTGCTTTCAAAAGTACACATTCCTCTCTATGAAAAATTGTAAAATTGTAAACCTGGCTAAAGAAACAACCATTTTACTTTTCCTTCGGAATATACCTTGTCAAAAAATTTTTTAGGGGTAAAACCTGTAAGCGCCTTAAAATCTTTTATCAGGTGGGATTGATCATAAAACAGGTGATCATAGCTTAGTTCGGTAAGAGTTTTCTTCCCGACATGCTCCAGGAGAGTTTCTCTGAACCGTTGAATTTTCCTGAAATCGGACGGACTTTTACATAAATAAAGATCGAAAAGCTTATTAATCGTCTGCCTTGTTGTTTTATATTCGCAGGCATGAGCTTCTATAGACTTATCCAGGTCCATCAGTACATCACCCACCAATTCATTAAGGAATGCATGATTGAAACCTATATACCTGGACATCCAAAAATCTTCAATCATTTCTACTCTTTTTTCAGGATCCTGTTCTTCTAAAATCGGAATCATTGAGGCTTCAAAATCATCATAAGGGAAAAACATTTTGGAAAAGTCCTTGGTATATTCTTTCAATGGGCGTTCTAAAAAAGCATTTAATCCCAATGGCTTAAAGTAAAAGGTTATTTCATTTAAGCAGCCTTGTATTAATACTTTTATAGGCCTTTTATAATGGCATATTAAGTCTGATGAAAATCCGCCGTTATTTTTTTCAATGACCCGTATCTCATTATTTTCAAACTGCAGCTCTACATTCCGGGATATTGATACAATACTGTAGTTATTAGGAAAAGTGAGATACTCTATATCCTCTGAATACCGGCTTTTATTCAGGAAATAATAACCTTCCAGAAAATTAGCCAGCGTGGGATTCTTAGGTTTCATCAATTGCAGTTCCATCTCTTTTTCTTATAATGCTTTGATATCCAATAGATCTCAAAAATAACTGAAAAATTACATTATATCGTATTTTTATAATGAATATTAGCTTATATACTATTAATACTAATATTTTTCTATATTTGATCAACAAACATTAAAAGAAATTACTATGAAAAAATTATGGATCGGAGCAGTTTTAGGGTTATTTATTATGAGCAGCTGCGCCCAGAATAAAGAAAAGCGGGAAGAATTTAAAGATGAGCATGATAAAAATGCCATGAGAAATACAATGGGAGATTCTGCAGTTGCCAACTCTGACACGGCTCAAACCAACCCATCGGACAGTTTAAAAACGAAAACAGATTCTACAAAAGCAAAATAATAAAATAATCCGCAGAATTTCTGCGGATTTATTTTTACATAGAAGAAGAATACCATCAACTGGTGTTAAAAATTTATCATTAAAATAGATAATACCGTAACAATTTTCACTGTAGTACGACTTATGCATTGACATATTTATTACATTTGCAATCAATAAAAAAGTATTTATGAAAAAGTTAACGATACTCTCTTCAATCTTCGTGGGTGTATTTGCTTTTGCACAAGGTATCAAATTTGAGGATACCAGCTTCGCAAGCGTTGTTGCTAAAGCAAAAAAAGAAAACAAGCTGATCTTTATCGATGCCTATGCATCATGGTGTGGACCATGCAAACTGATGGCAAAAAACATTTTCCCATTGAAAAATGTTGGAGATTACTATAATTCTCATTTTATCAATGCCAAAATTGACATGGAAAAAGGGGAAGGAATTGACCTTGCCAAAAAATATAATGTAAAAGCTTTCCCTACCTACTTGTTCATTAATGCAAACGGTGAAGAAGTACACAGAACGTTAGGATACGTAGAAGAAAATGATTTCGTTCAGTTTGCTAAAGATGCGGAAGACCCGAATAAAAGACTGACTGCATTAAAGCAAAAATTCGAAAACGGAGAAAAAGATCCTGAATTCTTAAAGAATCTTGCCGGACTTACCATTTATAATGACTCGGAATTTGCGGGTAAAGTCCTGGATCGTTATTTCCAGGGAAAATCCAGTCTGAATCAGGAAGATGTTCAGATATTACTTGCCGGAATTCAAAGTACAGAAAGTCCTTTGTACAAAATTTTTAAAGATAAAAAAGCGGACATTGTGAAGGTCCTTCCTGGTGAAAAATACGATATGGTTGATAAGAATATTAAGATGAATACCATCGTTAAAAAGTCTTATAATGCCGACACCAAAACATGGAATGACAGTTACTTTTTAGCCGAAACCCAGAAGTTTCTAAGCAAAGAAGAATCTGAAAAAATCTTAAAAAGAGCAAAATCCAGCAGAGCATTGAAAAATAAGGACATTGCCACTTATGAGGCATTAACTTTAGATTTATACAAAGATTATTCGGCTGCCTCTTCTGAAGAACTGAATTCTATTGCATGGAACTTTTTTGAAAATGTAACCACAAAATCATCTCTTGAAAAAGCAATCCTTTGGGCTCAGGAATCGGTAAAGAAAAATGAAAGCTATGCAAATACAGATACCTTAGCGAACCTTTACAATAAGGTTGGGGATAAAAAGAATGCTAAAATCTGGGCTGAAAAGTCTGTAGCACTGGCTAAGAGTAGCGGTGAAGATGCTTCGGATACTGAAAAATTATTGAAGAGCCTTTAAACAACTTCTATATATAAATAAGAACCGCAGTGTAACTGCGGTTCTTATTTATATATATCCAATCAAGATATTAATATTCAAACAATACACTTCCCCAGGTAAATCCACTTCCGAAAGCGGAAAGAAGTACCAGGTCTCCTCTTTTGATTTTACCTTCTTCAATCGCTTCGCTTAAAGCAATCGGAATAGAAGCTGCCGTTGTATTCCCATATTTCTGGATATTGTTGTAGATTTTTTCATCCGGTAATCCGAACTTCTGCTGTACAAATTGGGCAATTCTCAGATTCGCCTGATGGGGAATAAACATATCGAGATCTTCAACTGTTTTTCCTGCTTTATTTAATGCTTCCACCATCGTTTCAGGAAATCTTGTTACCGCATGTTTGAATACGAAGTTTCCATTCATAATAGGATATACTTCTTTATTGGTAACATTTTCGGGCTCCTTTCTCATGCGATCACTCCAGCCGTATTTTGAACCCGGGAACTGGGTACATAATTCGTCTGCATATTTACCTTCAGAATGCATATTAAAGGATAAAACATCTCCCGCATTCTCGTCCTCAGTTGCAGAAAGGATAACAGCTCCTGCCCCATCCCCGAAAATCACGGAAACTCCTCTTCCTTCATCAGAAAAATCCAAACCAAAGGAATGTACCTCAGCGCCTACGACTAAAATATTTTTATAGGCTCCGGTTTTAATAAAAGCATTAGCTACACTCATCGCGTAAACAAATCCTGAACATTGATTCCTTACATCCAATGCTCCGATGGTATCGCATCCCAGCATATCCTGAAGCAATACCCCACATCCTGGAAAATAATAATCGGGAGAAAGCGTGGCAAAAACAATATAATCGATATCCTTAGCGGTTAATCCTGCTTTTTCAAGAGCTTTTTCAGACGCTTTGAATGCCAGGTAGGCTGTCGTCTCCTGTGAATCGTTTCTGTTTTTCCTGTGTCTTCTTTCTTTGATACCTGTCCTCTCCGTGATCCATTCATCATTGGTAGTCATTAATTTAGCTAAATCATCATTCGTTACAACATTATCCGGAACATAAAATCCGATTCCTTTTATTGTACTTTTAATCATATAGTTTTTTAATTTTGGCAAAGATAAACTTATTTGACCCATAGTATTTCAAAATATTAGTATTTTTACTTTATGCCAATCGATACGATATACAGAGATTCCCACTGCGAATGGGTGGATGTAGAAGCTCCAACCCCAGAAGATTTACAGTTTCTTCATGAAAGATATGAGATTAATAATCTCCTTCTGGAAGACACCCTTGATCCTAATCACCTTCCGAAATATGAAGAGGATGGGAATGTAAAGTTCTTCCTGCTGCGGGAAAGTACAGAACTGGAAAGGAAAAATCTGAATACGATAAGTGATATCAGCACCAAAATTGGAATTTTTCTTCTGGAAAATACGATCATTACAGTTCACAGGATGAAAACCAGAAGTATCACCGAAACAAAAAAACAACTTTCTTCCAGCACCACAGATTCGTCACCGGAAAATATCGCCTTGATGATCGCCCTATTGATCATGAAAAGCTTTGATGATGAGTCAATCAGCTTACTGGAAACCATGGATAATATAGAAAATGAAATTTTCTTAAAGAATACCAATCATACGACCCAGATCCGAAGGCTTTATAAACTGAAAAGAAAATCAGGTTTGAATTCCAGGGTCCTTATTATTTCTACAGATGCCGTTGATAAGTTTAAACTTCTGAATCTTCAGGATTCCGAATTTGTAGACCTGAAAGATAAGCACAAAGACGTTGTTGCCGATTTTGATCACCTGAACATCCAGATCACCAACCTTATTTCTATGTTCCTGGCATTATCGGATCAAAAAG
This sequence comes from Chryseobacterium sp. PTM-20240506, assembly GCF_048296755.1. Taxonomy (NCBI): domain Bacteria; kingdom Pseudomonadati; phylum Bacteroidota; class Flavobacteriia; order Flavobacteriales; family Weeksellaceae; genus Chryseobacterium; species Chryseobacterium sp. PTM-20240506. The sequence continues at coordinate 4,723,129 of NZ_CP182581.1, read as the reverse complement.
CCAACCAGGTGATGAAGGTATTGGCAATTTATTCTGTTTACTTCTTACCGATTACTTTTATAGCGGGAGTCTACGGAATGAACTTTGATAATATGCCGGAACTGCATCATAAGCATGGTTATTATTTCACTTTGGGATTAATGGCTTTAATTGTCATTGTTACTTTTATTTATGCGAGGAGAAAACAGTGGTGATGGATCGGTCTTCAAGATATGGAGTTTTTTAAGGGAAGGATTAGATTTGCTTACCAAACATAATTATAAAATTTGCAATTTTTCTTAAGAGCTAAGTTTTTTTTAATCCCACAGGTCACTCAGTTTAGCACCGATGCTTATTGAATATTTAACTCTGAAAATGGGGTGAAATTTGGATATCTTTTGGTATTTTTATCTTCAATAAAACCACTGAGCTTTAAAGCGACTATACAAAAGCTGCAGTTTTTTATTTTAAATCTAAAAACACCAAACCACCATGAACCCGGATCTTCTTAATAAAATTCTCGGTGATAATGTTCTTTCAAAAGAGTCTAAAGACAAACTTATGGCTCTGCATGAAAATATTTCCACCAAAGAGTTCTCGGATCTACTGGACGCTGAAGGCCATCAATATGTCGAATTTGTACAGGAAGGCGGTGGTGTTTGGGGAAGTGCACTGGTAGGTTATCTCTATGGTCTTGAAATATTCGGTGTCCGTTTTCTGAAAGTGGCAGGTACAAGTGCCGGGGCTATCAATACAATGTTAATTGCGGCTTATAAAACAAAAGAAGAAGCTAAAAGTGAAGTAATCAAAGAAATTTTATTCAACTGGAATTTTGCAGATTTTATGGATGGTAAACCTTATGTAAGGACTACTATCCATGCAATGCTTAATAACAAAAACTTCCTGAAGATAAATACGATTATTGCCATTATTATTTTACTCATCCTTGTGATTACCCCATTTGCGGTATCCTCTGAAACGGTATGGAGGGCTAAGCTTATTTTCCTTATTCCCATTATTCCTTTGATTCTGATATTTTTCTGCCTGAAAAAGTTTTATAATGATTTCCGTAAGCAAAACAGCGGTCTTAATCCCGGAAACACATTTTTAAATACCATGAAAGATGCTCTGGATAGTTTCGGTGTGAAAACGGTCGCTGACCTTAATCAGAAATTTTCTGCCAGGGAGGGTGCACTCAATCTTAATTACCGTTACGGCAATAATCAGGAATACTACACCATAGCACTAAGAAGTATAGAAGAAATAAAAAATGCTAATCTGGAACATATAGACGAAACGCAGTATAAAATATTTTATGACAGTGCCGTCAGCAATGATCATTATAAAAATAACCCCTTCTATCAGTTAAGATCAGAATACGTTGTCGTTACAACAGATATTAACGCTAAAATAAAGGTGGAACTGCCTACGATGGCCAATTTATACTGGTCAGAAGAAGAACTCAAACACAGCAGTCCGGCTGAATTTGTGCGTGCTTCCATGTCTGTTCCTTTCTTTTTTGAACCTTTTCAAAAGAGGATTAATAAGGATGATGATTCTGTAAAATACGCATGGAGGTTCTGGATGAATACAAAACCGCAAGATATTTATCCTGTGGGTGTTTTCATAGATGGGGGAAGCATTTCCAATTTCCCTATTGATCTTTTTCATGCCAATGATGTATTCTATCCGAGAATGCCTCTGTTTGGTGTACAGCTTACGAGTAAGTCCGAAGGGGATGCCGATAAGGGGAAAACCAGCGAGCAGATCTTAAAAACCCCTTTTTCATATGCAGGAAATATCATTGAAACCCTGAAAGGCTTTAATGATAAATCATTCCTCACCAAACATACTTTTTATCGTTTGTATAGCATACAAACCGTAGATTGTGGAACCAGCAGCTGGCTTAATTTCTTTATGAAAAGGGAAGAAAAGGAACAACTTTTCAATGCGGGTTTTTCAGCCGCACTGGATTTCCTCAATGGATTCGACTGGAAAAAATACAAAAAGGAAAGAATGATGATATCGATGAAGGAGAAAAAAATACTGAAGGAAGAAGATACGAAGACGGTGGGTTAAAGAATTTCTAATATCTATAAAATAAAATACTTATGAATCCGTTTGTCTATGATTTTTACAATGGAATTACGATAAAAGAAATTCTAAAAAATAATAAAATTTAAACCTAGTTGGAAAAAGCCGGATCATCAATCATTTAAATGATCCAGCTTTTTTATTATAATTTATCAATAAACTTCAGATATTCCGGGACACTTTTCTCTATCCATTCCTGTGAAGTATTAATTTCCAAGTTGTAATAGGTAAAAAGATCTTTATAATCTGCTTTTATATATTCAAAAGTGAGTTCAAAAGGTCTGGTCAATTCTTTCATTGTATATTTATATTTACCGGAAGCAGAATAATCTTCTTCTTCCACGCCGGCTGTAATAGCCAAAGCAATCTTCTTCCCTCCTACTTTAAATCCGCTTTTGCTTCCGTATGCCCATCCATAAGTTAAAACTTCATCAAACCATTTTTTTAAAAGCGGCGGACTGCTGAACCAATAAAAGGGAAACTGAAAAACTATTTTATCATAACTTTCAATCAATTCCTGTTCTCTCTTAACATCAATTATACCATCAGGATATTCCTTATACAGATCATGAACGGTATATTTTTCAGGATACTGAGAGAGCTCTTCCACCCATCTTTTATTGATCAGCGAATCTTTCATTACAGGATGGGTAACAATTACCAATGTTTTCATTTTAATGCAATTTATAGTTACAAAAATAATCCTATCCACTTACATTTCGTACATTAGCAACCTAATGTATGGTACTATAAAAAAAGTAAGTAATGAGCAAAATAAAGGAAACATCAACAAATTTTGAGAATAAAAAACTCTTATCCGATGAATGTTCTGAGGTTTATGCTTCCAACATTATCGGTGGACAATGGTCACTGGCTATATGCAGCTGGTTGATTAATGGTAAACTGAGATTTGGGGAATTAAGGAAACTTTTACCCAATATTACAGAACGTATGCTTACCTTACAACTCAGGAAGCTGGAAGAAAATAAGATCATTACAAGAACCGTTTTTGCGGAAGTCCCACCTCGTGTTGAGTATGAACTTACAGCAATAGGTTATAAGCTAAAGCCTATCATTAAAGAACTTGAGCAATGGGGAACGGAGCATAAGGAAATTGTAAGTTCGGATAGACTAAATTGATCCGAAGTTTCTGCCTATACTAAAGACGGGTATTCGTAGAGTTTTCTGTTATTATCAGAAAATAAAATATTGATTTTACAGGCTTCCTGATTTAACCTTTTTGCCACATGGGATTATGTTTCAGAATGGTTTTGTATACAGAGCAGTTTTCTGTATGGGCACCACCCAGATAACCAATACTCATCAGGAATTCATTGACGATTTCTCCACCTGTGAATTTAAATGTTTTTTTAAAAAGCTTCATCCATTCCTGTAAAGTTTTGGGATGATGATGTTCCAGCCATTTTTCAAATGATCCGAATTCTTTTTGCAGCTCAATGATTGTTTTGGCATTTTCAATGGCAGCGTTCACCTTAAGTTTATTTCTAATGATGCCGCTATCATTTAATAACCTTTCACGATCTTTTTCACTATATGCGGCTACTTTCTGAATATTAAACTGATCATAGGCATTTCTGAAGCTTTCTTCTTTTTTCAGAATGGTTTCCCAGCTTAATCCTGCCTGATTAATTTCCATTACCAAGCGCCCAAATAATTCATTATCATCATGAATAGGGAATCCATAATGATAGTCATGATATTTTTGGTGTAATGCCTTTCTGCTTTCAGGCTGCATCTTTTCTATGGCTGAACAATAACTCATTAAAATATATTTTCTGTTTTGGTTAAAAATTTCTCTAAAGCATTTTTGATATCAATACCTGTCCGATCTGCTAAGATAATCAACCACCAGATATTTTCCGCTAGTTTATGTTCCAATTCTGCAGAGGCATCTTTTTTAATCCATGTTTTCTCATGTGACATAATATCCCGTCCGACAATGCCGGCATCGGTAAGGTAGGCAAGTGCATCCTGTTCCAGGGTCCATTCACTACCGTTCTGCTGCTTTTCAAGACGGTGGTATTTCTCTCTGATGTCAAGAGCCCTTTCTATAATCTTATCTAAATTATTCTGATCCATTATTCTGATTTTTGAAGGGATTGTCTGTATTGATTAGGTGTCTGTCTTGTCTTATTTTTGAACAGTTTACTGAATGACTGCGGATGCTCGAACCCCAATTGATAAGCTGTTTCGGAAACTGACAATTGAGCTTCGGACAAATATTCTTTAGCCTTTTCAATAAGCTTTTCGTGAATATGTTGCTGTGCGTTCTGCCCTGTATGGTGTCTGAGCATATCACTCAGGTATCTTGGTGTAAGATTTAGCTGTGATGCAATATATTCTACTGTTGGCAGTCCTTTTATACCTTTTTCCCGATCAAAATAATCATCAAGTAAAGCCTCCATCCTTGAAAGAAGGTCATTATTTACCGCCTTTCGTGTAATGAACTGGCGATTATAAAAGCGATTGCTGTAGGTAAGCAGCAACTCAATCTGCGAAATAATAACATCCTGGCTAAACTGATCTATCCTTTCATTTAATTCATTCTTAATGCTTTCAAAAACATCGAGAATTGCTTTCTTTTCATTTTCGGAAAGATACAATGCTTCCGAAGTTGCGTAAGAAAAGAAACCGTAATTTTTAATTTTTTTCATTAAAGAATATGGTCTTATAAAATCCGGATGAATATGCAGGGACATGCCACTATAACTCCTTTCCTCCTGTTCCATAATAAGAACCTGCCCCGGAGAAACAAAAGAAAGGCCTCCTTCCTCAAAGTCATAATATCCCTGGCCATAACGGATTTTACCGTTGAAATTGGTTTTAAATGAGATTTTGTAAAAATCCGATTTTGTCCCCTGTTCAAAGGTTTTCGGATCGAAGCACGTTTCATCATAATTGATAATTGTGATAAGAGGATGTTTGGGTGCAGAAAGTCCCATCGCTTCATGTAAAGCTGACAGAGATCGGAAATGAACGGGTGACTGATTCGTTTTCATAGTACAAAGATAAGGTGGGTTTGTGACAACTGTTAGTCAGTAGGAATGTGAAATTTGATGAATTGATAATTGATAATTGATAGTTGATAGTTGATAGTTGATAGTTGATAGTTGATAGTTGATAGTTGAAGGTAGTAAATTATAGGTTGTGAAAATAAAGATTTTGCATATTTAACATTACAGCTATTTACTCTAACTTATTTAATTGCAATTCATTAGTAAAGCCCGCAACATCTAACATCTAATATCTAACATCTAATATCTAACATCTAAGTTCTAACCTCTAATTTCTTCTCTTCCCCAAACAAAAAGCCGGATTTTATTTTCTGAACATGATTTTCCACTCCGATGGAATTCCGGTCATTGTAAAGGGCATTAGCATCTTTGCCGGCAACATACCTCAGCTGATCTTTACCATCAGTTGCCGCTTCATAAATAACGTGGGCAATATCTTCCGGTTTTGAGTAATTGGATACCTGATCCGGACTATAGCCTTCCTGTACTTTTTCTGTCAATTGGCGATACGCGCTATGCTGGGCTCCATCTAATGAACGGCCAGCAAAATCCGTTTGTATTCCTCCCGGAGCCACTACTTTAACCTGAACCCCGAATTGAGCCAGCTCGTAACCCATACTTTCTGAGAAACCGTCTACTGCAAATTTTGTCGCACTATAAATAGAGCATGTAGGAAAACCCATTAAACCGAAACTGGATGTGATATTAATCAATACCCCTTCTTTTCTTTCTCTGAAGTAAGGAGTAAAAGTCTTTGTAATCCGGATTACTCCCATGAGATTGGTTTCAATCTGTTTTTTAATCTGTTCATCTGTAAAGGCTTCTAAAGGGCCTACCAAACCATATCCGGCATTATTCACAACCACATGAATCTCCGTTTCGGAAAGAACCTTTGCAATCGTTGATTCCAGCTGTTCTTTATCGGTAACGTCCAGTCCGATAACGGAAACATTTTCTAATGCTGTGAGTTCAGTTTCATTTTCGGGGTTTCTCATGGTCGCAATGACATTCCATCCCTGGCTTTGAAATAGCTGAGCTGTTGCTTTCCCTAATCCAGATGAAGCTCCTGTGATAAAAATTGTTTTTTGCATTGTTCTGATTTTATGATACAAAGGTCTTTAGAAATTAAAAATTAAAAGTAGCCATATTGAGTATCGTTGTAGCTATTTTGACGAATTACAGAATTTTTTATCATAAATTAAATGACAGGAAAATGTAATACTTCTTTATTACTAATTATTTTATCTTTACCCATCTTCTTATATTTATATCCGAATTATGAAACAGGTTATTTCAGTTCTTTTCCTCTTATTTGTATGCTCATTGAATGCACAGGCAATTTACTCCAGGGATTACGGAAACAAGGAAAATCCACCTGTTATTTTTATTCATGGCGGACCCAGCGGAAATGCTACATTATTTGAAGGAACTACAGCTGAGGCATTAGCTAATAAAGGGTTTTATGTAATTGTTTATGACAGACGTGGTGAAGGACGATCGAAAGATGACCAGGCAACAATGACTTTTAAAGAAAGTTTTGATGATTTGCTCAATATTTACAAACTGTATGGTCTGAATAAAGCAAATATTCTGGGACATAGTTTTGGGGGGATCATAGCGACTTTATTTACGAATCAATATCCTCAAAAAGTAAGCTCATTAACGCTTGCAGGTGCTTTGTTTTCGCAACAGGAAACTTATGATCATATCCTGAAAGAAGCTAGAGAAAAATTTAAGGATGATCCATCAAAATTAAAGCAGATTACAGACATTCAAGGTTTACCGAAAAACTCCGCAGAATACAGAAAAAGCTGCTATAATATTGCGGGTGATATGAATTTCTTTTCCATGCCCAATCCAACACCCAAAAGCCGGCAGCTCAGAAATGAATACGAAGCAGGTGATTTTTATAAAAAGAATTACAGAAACCCTGATTCACCTCTGAAATTCTATAAAAATGAAAGCCGGAATAATCTTAATAATATCAGTGTTTTAAAAAATATAAAAAAGAAGGATGTCCCTATCTTTGCGGTCTATGGAAAGAATGATGCTATATTTTCTGAAAAGCAGATCAATGATCTTCAAACAATAGTAGGAAAAGAGAACTTCGATCTTATTGACAACTGCTCTCACTATTTATTTGTAGACCAGCAGGATGAGTTTTTAAAATTTATGGTTGAGCATCTGCATTAAATTCTTTCATTCCATTATAAAAACTTAGTTTTGCAGATCATGCAGGACTACAAAATACATACGAGAACCTACAAAACAATCATTATCATGCTTGTTTTGATGTTTTCATTATCTCCCTGTTCTGTAAAAAGGGACCTGTTAGGTATTTTCGATATCCAATATATCAGCCCTTTAAATAAGGTAAGAGTTACTTCCAATCCCGCTTTCAGCTGTGATAGTTTGATTACGAACTCATCACAGAAAACACTTATTTCATCAATACAATCCAAATCGGTAAAAGGCTTTTTATTTTATTTGCATACTTGCTTACATCCTTTAAAAGAAGGTAAACAAATTTGCAATACCTATTCCGGAACAACTTCAGGAAATAGCCCACCAAGGTATATTTTATTTCAACAATTAAAATTGGATATAGCACAGGAGATTACCTCCGGTCATTTTTAATTTTAATTATTCAGTAAAATATACATTCAATGAAAAATACAACTTGCCAGCTTAAAGATCATGCTGGTTTATATACATTATCTATCCGTATGGTCATCGGATGGACTTACTTTTCAGCTTTTTGGCGGCGTCTGGTCCTGGAAAATAAACTGGATCCCGAAGTAAAAGGATATATCGGCGAAAAATTCAATCATTTCCTGCCCAATGCTTTGGGGATCAAACCAGCTATAGAATACCTTGTTACTCATCCCGATGCATTGCACACCTCTATGGTAGTTTTTACCATCATAGAAGCGATTGTAGGACTAGCGGTCATTTTTGGATTGTTTACCCGTCTCATGAGCATTGGAATTTTTGGACTGGCTTTAGGAATTCTTCTGGGATCAGGCTGGCTGGGAACAACATGTCTGGACGAATGGCAAATCGGTGTTCTGGGAATTGCGGGTGGGTTCACATTATTTCTTACAGGCAGTGGTCCTTTTTCTCTGGATGATTACTTTTTAAAGAAGAAGAAGATCAGTTTCACTTCTAAAAAATGGTTCCCATGGCTCGCCTCAGGTCATCTCCCTATCCGGAATCCCAGATATTTTGTGCTTACAGGTTCTGTTTTTATTATGGGACTTACCCTCTTTACCAATCAATATTTTCATGGAGGAGTCTGGGGAACTTTGCACAATAAATCAGTTCAACCCAAAGTTGAGATTTCAAATCTTTCCCTTAACCGTAATACCATTCATTTTGAGGTATACAGAACCGAGGGTGCTGACGTCTACGGTTCGTTTCTGATCGGTATTCATATTTTAGATAAAGATGGGATAATTTTAAAAGCATTGACCCAGAAAGAACTTTCGGAACTGCAATCGGAAAATATTCAGAATCATTATGTAGCCAGGGTAAAGCCAGGGAAACACAGTCTGATCATTCCGCTTGGAGCCAAGGCAGATCTCAAATTCAATATTGAAGATATCTCAGACAAAAGAAATATGATCCATCGCGTAAAGCTGATTGACATCAGCGGAGCTGAATGGTTTGCTGATCTTTAAACTTTTCAGCATAAAAAAATACCTCCGGATTCCGGAGGTATTTTTAATTTAAATTTAGTGCATGGCTTCACTCAAATCTATTTTTTCTTTACTTTTTCGCTCTTTCACGAAGAGGATAAATGGTATACAAATCAGGAAGGCTACCCCTAAATAAAGGAAAACATCCATATAAGACAGTACCGTTGCCTGTTTTGTTACTGAAAGATCAAGCATTTTATAGGCCGCATTCAATGCAGCATCAGGAGTCATCCCTTTGGAGATAAAACTTGCTTTCAGTGTTGCTAAACGCTGCTGAACCTCAAAACTATCACTATCGAGATGGGTAATAAGATTCACCCTGTACTTCTGACTTGCATTGGCAATAAAGGTTGTAATGGCAGCAATACCAAAAGAACCACCCAACTGTCTCATCATCCCCGTAAAAGCTGCACCCTGTCCAATTTCCTGACCTTTCAATGTACTTAGCGACAAGGAAGTAATCGGTATGAACAAGAGTCCTAATCCGGCTCCTCTTACAATCAACATCCAGAAAAAGGCTTCTTTACTGGTGTCTGGTGTAAGGATCTTATATCCCCAGAAACTATAAACAAAGAAAATGAACAATCCTAAGGAAACCAGAATCTGCTGCTTAGCTCCTTTAGAAAGCAATCTCCCGATGATAGGCATCATGAAGGCAGTAGTTAATGCTGCAGGGATCATCAATGCACCCGATTGCAGGGCAGTCCAGCCTAAGATACTTTGAGTGTATAAAGGGACAATAAATGTAGACCCATACAGCCCAAATCCTAATACAAAAGACATCGCCGTTCCGATCCTTAAATTACTGTTCTTCAGAACCCTTAATTCAACAATAGGAAATTTAAAGGTAAGCTCCCTCCAGAGAAACAGTATAAATCCTAATACAGCGGTTACGGTAAAGGTAACGATCATTCCGCTTGCAAACCAGTCTTCTTCATGACCTCTTTCCAGGATAAACTGTAAAGAACCCACAGTAACGGCTAACAGGGCAATTCCAAGCCAGTCGACATCAGAAGCTTTTCTCTTCTCGGCATATTTGGGACTTTTTACAAATTGTAAAGTCATCAGAGTTGCTGCAATACCAATTGGAATATTGATATAGAAAATATAAGGCCAGCTAAAGTTATCTACAATATATCCTCCTAACGGTGGTCCCAAAGTTGGACCAATGATTACCCCTAAACCATAAATCGCCTGAGCCATACTTCTTTTTTCAACAGGATATGATTCCGTGATAATGGTCTGTGAGGTTACCAATAATGCGCCTCCACCAATACCCTGGCATAATCTGAAGAATACCAGTTCCCAGATATTGGTTGCATTTCCACATAAAAATGAAAATATGGTAAAGATGATAATAGAGGCTGCAAAATAATTCCGACGTCCGAACTGCTGTGACAGCCAGCTCGTCATTGGTACGATAATTACGTTACCTATAGCATAAGCCGTAATTACCCAACCCACTTCAGAAAGTGTAGATCCCAGGTTACCTTTCATTTCATTGAGGGCAACGTTTACAATCGTGGAATCCACAATTTCAAGCAGAGCACAAAGAATAGCTGTGATCGTAATGATCACTCTCCGGGCTCCATATTCTACTAATGAATCTTGCATAGTTAATTTTGTGTGATGTACAATTGTATGAATGTGAAATGATTGATTTAAGGATTGAGAAATTTAAAGATTAAAGATTTCTCAATTGAAAACAAACCCGTTATTATGTTTGCGTAATCTATCTAAATCATAAAAACATTCTACATCAATACATTTTACATATTTATTTTAGCGAAACTTCAGCTTTCACATTCATTCCTGTTCTCAGTTTTTTAGCGATATTCGGATCCAGTTTTACAAAATCAATTTTTACAGGAAGTCTTTGTACCACTTTTACGAAGTTACCACTTGCATTATCCGGAGGCAGGATAGAGAATGTAGCACCGGTTGCAGGTGAGAAAGAGCTTACAACCCCTTCAAATTCCTGATCAGGGAAAGCATCAATTTCTATTTTCACTTTTTGTCCCTCAACCATTTTGTCAACCTGAGTTTCTTTAAAGTTCGCAACCACCCATTTCTGGTCATTTTTCACTACACTGAATAACTGCGCACCTGCTTGAAGATATTGTCCAACCTGAATCGGAACTTTTCCTACATATCCGTCTTCAGAAGCCAAAATAATCGTGTAAGACAAGTTTAATCTTGCATTTTCCACATCTACCTGTCTTTGTTGTGCCACTGAATTGGCTACACTTATCTGTTGAGAACTAGCTGCAGTCTGAGAAGAAGCAATACCTGTCTGCTGAGCGATCTGATTTCTCTGCTCCACTAAAACCTGCAACTGCTTATCTGCGGATTGTTTTGCAGCAAGCGCCTGCTCATATTGTTGTTCTGTAATGGAATGATCCTTTACAAGATTAGCATATCTTTTCAGGTCAGAAGAAGTTTTCCAGACATTTACTTTTGCAGCTTCGATCTGGGCATTTGCTGTTGCTACAGCAGCTTCAGAGCTTCCGATGTTTTTAGAAGTAGCTGTTGTAGTAGCCTGAGCAGTTGAAATATTACTTTTTGCTGTTGCCAATGCTGCTTCGGCTTGCTCTAATGCCATTTTCTGGTCTCTGCTATCTAAAATAACCAGAGTATCTCCTTTTTTTACAAACTGATTATCTTTTACTTTTATCTCTTTTACATATCCTGATACTTTAGAAATTACAGGACTCATATTGGATGCAATCTGGGCGTCATCCGTTTCTTCATGCACCTGTCCGTAAGAATAAGTTCTATATCCATAAATTCCACCTCCGATTAACACAACCGCTAAAATGATAGGGAAAACTAAACTTTTCTTCTTTTTTGGTTCTAAGTTCTCTGCTTGTTCTGTTTTATTATTTTCCATTGTGGTATTATTCTTTTATTTAATTGTTAAAGTTCCTGTAGTTTGTAATAGTTTTCTGTAAGCTAATGCGGCATCTGCTTTTGCATTGATCACTCCTACATTGGCTGAGATCTGAGCAGCATCTGCATCCAGGAGTTCGGTCATGGTGGCTAAACCATTATCGAACTTATTTTTAGTAATTCTATAGTTTTCATTAGCCTGAATAGCAGATTTTTCAAATACAGCAATCCTTTGCTTAGAATAGTTTGTATTTTGATATTCTCTGTTTACATCAAGCTTTATATTGTCATTTAAAAGTTCATTGCTTGCTTCCAGTTGTTTTTCTCTCGCCTTGGATTGTCTCAAAGATGAATTCTTCTTCCAAATATTAGCCAGATTATACTGTATCCCTATGCCTACGTTTACTGCATTGTAAACCGTTAAAAAGTTGGGTGCATCTGCTGCAATATACCCTCCTGTTAATGCAATGGTAGGTAAGTTTTCAGCTTTTGCAGCTCTACTTCCCAACTCTGCAGCCCTTCTTTGCTGGCTTAAGGCTTGTAGATCTTTACGATTTTGCTGAGCCTCATTCAGATAGTAATCCACAGGCTTAGCATCCTCAGCTTCATCTATATAATTGGGATCCACTTCAATAATTGTTGTTTCAGGAATTCCTAGTAACAGGTCCATATTGATGTTTGCAATATTGTAGTTATTTTTGGCTTCCAATAGCTGCAATTCAATATCTGAGGTTTGAAGATTTGCTTTTAAACGGTCATTTCTTGCGATCAATCCGTTATTTTCCATTTTAAGAAAAGTCTCATCTCTTTGATTGGAAGCTGTAAGGTTTTCTTCTAAAACCTTGATCGATTGGTTGGCCTTAAACAAATTATTGTAAGCCTGGGCAACATTGTAAGCGATGGAAGTTTTATCATTTTCCGTGCTTAGTTTGGATGCCTCCACCAGATATTTTGCAGACTCAATTCCATATTTTATTCTTCCTCCAGCATAAATAGGCATAGATAAATTAGCCTGACCTAAAAATACAGACTTCGGTGAGGCTACTCCACCACCTGATCCGGATTCGTTCAGAAATTTTACATCTACTTTAGCATTCGTTAAACGCATGTACTGCCCCGAAAGCTTAAAATCCGGCAGCTGTTTATTTTTTGCTTCTAAAAGGTCGGCTGTCGCTTCTTCTATTTTAGCGGCATCGATCTTTAGATTCTTGCTGTTTTGGATACCTAACCTCACAGCTTCATCAAGGCTGAGTTGTTTTTTCTCCTGAGCATTTATGTTAGCAATTCCTATAAATAGTGAAAGTGCAATAACGGAATTATTTATTTTCTTCATAACCCAAAAGGTCTTTTAGTAAATATTTTATATGTTTATTAAGTTCTGTGTAGTATTTTTCATCGAAAGCTTCTTCGTCCTCCTTATTATTCAGGAATTCTTTATACATTTCTTTAGCATTGGAAGCGTAAAATAACGTCCCGCTAACTGTAGTATGTAACAAATAAATAAGGGGGTTCTTGGTAAAAATGCCTTTTTCCAAACCACTCTTTAAAATCTGTGAGTACATGGAAAGAAAGCCCATTTTTGTTTGCTTCAGGAATTCTACAATTTGTGGGTTCTCCGCATGGAGCTGCTCACGCTGCATAATCCGGTAAAAGCATCTGTTATTTCTTACCTTTCCTGAAAACACGTCCACTATCTTTTCTATTTTCTCCCATTCATTAATATCTGTTCTCTCTAGAATATCTTTTGAAAAAAACTGGCTTTCATTCATTCTGTATTCTACCAATTTCTCGTAAAGTTTTTCTTTTGAGCCAAAATAATAAGAGATCATAGAAATATTTACATTCGCTGCCTTTGAGATTTCCCTTGTAGAAGTCCCGTCAAAACCTTTTTCAGCAAAAAGCTTTTCTGCAGCAAATAATATATTTTCTTCTTTTGAAATCATGTCACTGCTAATTTTTCAGGCTGCAAATTTACACAAGTTTTGTAAAGAATCAAACGATTGATTGATTTTTTAATGTATTTTTAATTTTACTTAATATAACTTACTGTAAACTAATACATTTTGATTAAATAAAAATACTAATTATTATAAATAAATTCATAATTAATTAACTATTTAAATATTTGATTTAATTTTTTCAGGTAAAAATTGTCAAAAATACAGCATTGGCCGAAGAAAGAATCTTCAAAAAATGATGTAAATAATTGGAATTATTTAAAATTGAAATCTGCCTTCCTTCTTTTATCATAATTATTTGTTTGCTTTTATTCTAATAAAAGTATCTAAGAAACACTTTACCATTCCTTTTTCAAAACAAAAAAGTCCGGATTATACCGGACTCATATCTTATTTTAAAATTTTATGTTGTTTTATGAATATATCTGGATAGCTTTATTCCGAGGTCTGTCCATATGATTTTAGGATTCCCGTTTCTTGTTAAATGCAGATCGGCAGTACTTACTTCTTCAAGAATATTTTCAATATTGGCACCACTGATAAATTTAGAAAATCCAGCCCAGTTAAAACCATTGGCATTGATCTTTTTATACACCAGATCCTCAGATTGATAGTTTTGCAGTAAAGCTAATCTGAATATTTCAGAACAATAATTCAGAAAGTTTTTCTGCTTCTCACGATTCCACCCGGCTATCTCTCTTGCCCAAAGGATGATATTTTTAAGAAATTCCGGCCTCTTTTTTACCTGGAATGCATCCCGAACCCATTGGATGAAAAGTCGTTCGAACTCTTCATTTTTATTCCCCGATTTTAAAAGTTTTACAGCGTCATTCAGATTTCCCTGAGCTTCATGAACAATTTCCCTGGACTGCTCATCAGATACTGAAAAGTTGTTCCGAAGATAGGTTGCAATATCCGTATCGTTAAGTCTGGGAACTTCTACAATCTGTGTTCTGGAAAGTATGGTGGGTAAAATATCGTTTGAATTTTCTGCAGTAAGCAGGATAATGGTTTTAGCAGGTGGCTCTTCCAGGAATTTCAAAAATTTATTGGATGCCGCTACATTCATTTTATCTGCTCTCCATACAATGAGAATTTTTGTTCCGCCTTCAAAACTCTTAAGAGAAAATTTCTGGTTCTGATCATCTATTTCATCAGCTGAAATAAAAAGCTGTTTGTTTTCAGAATCCAGAAAAGCAGTCCAGTCATCATAGCTTGCGTAGGGAAAAGCCAGGATCATTTCGCGAAAATCCTCAAACTTATTTTTACTTAAAGAGTTCTTGTTATCCGTATATACCGGAAAACTAAAGTGCAGGTCCAAATGATTTAGGTGTTCCACTTTTGAAGCGGCATGCTCATTTTCGCCCTGCAGGATTTCTTTTGCATAAGCTAAAGCCAGAGGAAATGTACCATATCCTTCCTTTCCAATGAAAAGCTGGGCGTGGCTTACTCTGTTTTCTGCAATGCTATCTTTAAGAAGTTTTTTCAGATTGTCTTGTCCGGCAATGTTCTCCCAATTCATGCCTCAAAGATAAAAAATCTTCTCTCAATTCAAGGAAATTTAAGATGATCTATTGATTAAAATAATTTTCAAAAACAGAACAATCCGCTTAAGATCTCGTAATTATAGTCTCTGTCAATAATCTTATTTACGTAATTCATCAATTAAATTGTGTGCAATTTAATTTTTAGCAATACATTTGTTGTATCAAAAAACAAAAAATAAACTCACATTATGAAAGTATTGTATAGTATTGGCGCTATAGCCACAGGAGGAAGAAACGGACATGTAAAAAGCGAAAACGAAGTATTGGATCTTGAAGTAAGAATGCCAAAGGGGCTTGGTGGTACAAATGATGATTACGCTAATCCGGAGATGTTATTTGCTGCGGGATATTCGGCATGCTTTGACAGTGCCCTCAACCTGGTCATCAAACAGAATAGGATAAAAACAGGAGAAACTACCGTTACAGCAAAAGTAAGTCTTGGACAGATTGAAAATGGAGGCTTTGGTCTCGCAGTTGATTTACATGCTAATATTCCAGGAGTATCTATGGAAGAGGCCCGCTCTTTAATTGAAAAAGCACATCAGGTTTGTCCTTATTCTAATGCAACCAGAGGAAATATTGAAGTTAATTTAAGTGTAACAACGGCTGAGTCTTAAATTAATCGTGGAGCCTTTATCTGATATCAGTTTAAAATGAATAATTTAGATAAAACTTTCACCAAGATTAATAGATCATTATAAAATAGTACTATGACACCAGAATCAGAACAAAAAATTAAGGAGGTTTTTGAAAAGCAAAAGGCATTTTTTAAAACCAATAAGACCAAAAATATTGAATTCAGAAAGGAGCAGCTAAGAAAATTTCGTGAAGTATTTCTTAACCACACGGATGCATTATGTGAAGCTTTGGATATTGACCTGGGAAAAAGCAGAAAAGAGGCAGAATATGTAGAAATTCAGATCGTATCCAGTGAACTGGATTATTTACTGGAAAACATTGATGAATGGGCAAAACCCACTCCGGTAGAATCCAAACCTCATCCTTCAGGAGCAAAAATTGTGAGCAAAATAACATATCAGCCTTATGGTGTAAATTATATTATAGGGCCTTTCAATTATCCTGTACAGCTTACTTTCAGTCCGTTGATCGGTGCATTGATTGCCGGAAATACAGCAATTATCAAACCTTCTGAAAACACTCCTCATGTGGCAAAGGTAATCGAGAAAATTATAGATGAAGCTTTTGATGAGTCCTATGTTAAAGTATTCCAGGGAGCTATAGAGGAAAATACATTGCTATTAAGTCTTCCTTTCGATTATATATTCTTTACGGGAAGCCCCAATGTAGGTAAGATTGTCATGAAAGCCGCCGCAGAACAGCTGATTCCGCTTACTCTGGAGTTGGGAGGCAAATCACCAACAATAGTACACAAAGATGCTGACCTCGATAAAGCTGTGTCCAGAATTTCCTATGGAAAATGATCAATTGTGGGCAGACCTGTGTAGCCCCTGATTATATTTACATCCATGAATCTGTAAAAGACAGCTTTATAAATAAATTTATAGCTTACCTTAAAACGACTTATCCTGAAGGATCTTTAGGAAAAATAGGAAAAATCGTTAATACCAACCAGATCAAACATCTTGCAGGTTATCTGGACGCTGCACCAGAAAAAGTAATTTACGGAGGAGCATATGATTCTGAAACCCGTCATTTCGAAGCAACCTTAATGGATCAGGTGACCTGGGATGATCAGGTGATGCAGCAGGAAATTTTCGGTCCTATATTGCCCATCATGACCTATACTGACATTGATGTCGCTTTGGAAGAAATCAACAATCGCCCCAAGCCTCTGGCTTTATATGTTTTTTCTGAAAGTGAAGAATTTGCCAATGATGTTTTAAACCGTACCACAAGTGGTGATGCTGAAATCAACAGCGCCATCATCCATGTAGGCTCTCATTTTCTGCCTTTCGGAGGCGTAGGAACTTCCGGCATAGGAAAATATCACGGAAAGTTCAGTTTCCAGGCCTTCAGCCATAGCAGATCGGTTCTGGAAGTATTATAAGCTCAATTATTAATTGACAATACATAAAAAGTTGGAAGGCAGTTTTCCACAAAGAAAACTGCCTTTTAAAATTACAAAAATCAGATTAAGCAACGTCTATTTACAGCACAGCTCTTCTTTTCATTAATGTAATCAACTATTATTGTGAAAGATGTATAGTTGCAGGAATCCTGACAATTCCATCCTTAGAAAAAAGAAGCTCACTTCGACTAAATTTATTTTTATAACAAAAAATCAGCTTTTGATTTAAAGATAATTCCCCTTAACAAACTTTAACCTCATGAAATTTTTACAATTCATTAATATTTAAGATATTTGCGCATTATTTTAAAAATAAAGAATGAAAAAAATCTTTGTACTATCATTCATTTCTGTTGGCTATTTCCTTAATGCGCAGAGTTTAAGTAATTCACCATATGCAACTTACGGAATCGGGGATGTAAAATATGATAATACGATTGAAACAGCTTCTATGGGTGGCATTTCAACGGCTTTTATAAGTGATTTCACGAGTAATTTCAATTTTGCCAATCCAGCAAACAATACGAATTTCGAACTGACCAGTATTAAGCTTGAAGCGACGAACGAAAACAACTATTTCAAAACGAATTATAACAATACGAAGTCTACCAAACATTCTACGTATTTATCCAATATTTCATTAGCATTTCCTATCTCCTCAAAGGTGAAAATGGGATTATCTTATCAACCTTACAGCTCAAAGAGCTATGATATTGTTAATACCAGCACGACCACTGATGGAACTGTTTTTGCCAACCGGTTTAAAGGAACAGGAACATTAAATACAGCACAGATAGCTGCGTCTTATAAAGTAAGCAATGAATTTGCTTTAGGTTTAAGAGCGAATTATTATTTCGGTAATCTGTATGATCTTAACGAGATCACTACTGCTGATAGTCAATTGATCAATGGATACGAGACCAAAAATAATGTTCGAAACTTTAATTTTACTTTAGGGACAAGCTACCAGCATTTGAATACCCGTACTGATAAAAAACTAACCATTGGTGCCACTACTACTTTTGGAAACACAAGTAATATGACTACCGATTATACAAACAGTACTTATTTCTATGCTGCCGATGTGAAAAAAGAGGAGCAGATCATAGAACAGAAAAGCACAAGCTCTAAAAATCTTTTACCCGTACAAGCCTCTTTAGGGGTTGGATATGGAAGTGAAAACCAATGGTTCGTTTCGGGCCAGATTGATTATAAAAAAGGAGAAACCATTTCTTATTTTGGAAAAACATTTGATTTCCAGGATACCTACAGAATATCTGCCGGTGGTTGGTATTTACCTAACTACAATAACTTCAGAAACTATTTCTCAAGAGTAGTATACCGTTATGGTGCATTCTATGAAAGAGGAGGTTTGAAGATCGGTAATAACAGCATTAACAAATTTGGTATTTCAGCAGGGGTAATGCTTCCGTTCAAAACCAGTAGTATAACGAGAATGAGTGGATTGGAACTGGGTATCGAGCTTGGTAAGCGCGGAACTTTAAAAGACAACCTGATCAACCAGAATTTCATCAACCTGAGGGTAGGATTTAATTTTGCTGACAAGTGGTTCAGAAAGAGTTTATACAACTAAAATGAAGTTTAAAAACTTATCATATAAAAAAAATATAGCATGCCTTTTTAGTTGTGCTATATTTTTTATATTGACATCCTGTGAAGAGGATCTTACCAAACGAAACGGCAATCAAAGCAAAAATTTCCCTTCACAGATCATTAATAATGCCCGTATCATCCAGAGAGATTCCGGATTCGTCACACTAAAGGCGTTAGCTCCTATTATTGAAAAGTACGAGCTCATAGATAGCCCGTATGTAGTTGCCCGAAAAGGAATCAATATTGAATTTTTTGATAAGAAAAAGCCCAAGGTACCGGGAAAAATTACTGCCAAATACGCACGGATCTTCGAATATAAAAAATTCTATGAGGCAAAAGGTAATGTGAGAATTACCACCAACGAAGGACAAAGATTTGCCATGCAGAGCATCTACTGGGATCAGAGGAAAAACCGTATTTACACCAAAGATACCGTATATGTAACGATGGAAGATGGCTCTACGCTTGTAGGCGCCAACGGAATGACCGCCAAGGATGACTTCTCTGAATATACTTTCTTTAACAGTTCCGGAGATTTCAGCTCTAAACAACTGTCCGAATCCAAAAAATAATTTCTATGATTTTCCGAGCGATAGGTTTAATGTCGGGTACCAGTTTAGATGGACTGGATATTTGCTTTGTCCGGTTTGAAAAGCAGGAGCAGTGGAGTTTTCAGATTGTAATTGCCGAAACCATTCCCTACCCTGAGACCTGGGAAGAGCAACTGAGGAATTCTATTCATCTATCCGCTGAAGAACTCCTGGAGCTCAATGCTGAATATGGCTACTATCTGGGAAAACAGGTTCATCAGTTTATAGAAACTCATCAATTAAAAAACATTGACCTTATCGCCTCTCACGGGCACACCGTTTTTCATCAGCCTCAGAAAAAGTTCACCCTACAAATCGGAGATGGAAGAGCCATAAAGCTTGAAACGGGATTACCTGTTATTTATGATTTCAGGACACAGGACGTTTTGATGGGTGGAAATGGAGCTCCCTTGGTCCCGATTGGTGACGAACTATTGTTCTCAACATATGACGCATGTCTTAACCTGGGAGGATTTTCAAATATCTCATTTCAGTCTCATCATAGAAGAATAGCATTTGATATCGTTCCGGTAAATATTGTTCTGAATAAATTAGCGGAACAGTCAGGTAAACGTTTTGATAAAAATGGTGAACTTGCCCAAAAAGGAACTGTTAAAAAAGCTTTACTGGACAAACTAAGCTCAATCCATTTCTATAGACAACCATACCCTAAGTCCTTAGGTATTGAATGGTGTAATGAAAATATCTTTAACAGTTTTAAAAATATTGAAACCCTTGATCTCCTGGCAACCTTCACTGAGCATATTGCCGAACAAATTTCTCAAGTTATCAATGAGAATGCCTTGAAAAACATTCTTTTTACCGGTGGCGGAACCCATAATTCTTATCTGATTGAAAAGATAAAGGCAAAAACAAAAGCAGAAATTGTTATTCCTGAAAAACAGCTTATAGATTATAAAGAAGCATTGATATTTGCGTTTATGGGGATCTTACGACTCAACCAGCAAGTGAATGTATTATCCTCTGCTACGGGTAGCTTTAAAGATCACAGCTCCGGTATCATTGCATAAAAAAACCTCCATTTCTGAAGGTTTATATATTACTTGTAAGCTTCTATCTTATCCGTTAAGGTATTGATAAAATTCTGAAGAGGCTTCTCTACCATCATTTTTATAAATGGATTAAACTTGCCCTCAAAAAGCATTTGTACTTCCGTTTGGCTGTCATTGACAGGGTTTAAAGTTGCTGTTAATGAAAAATCCAGACTTGAACTTGCCGATTTCAAAACAGCTTTTTGGTCTGTAACTTCATCTATTTTTAAAGCAATTTCCGGCATCCCCTGCAGTCCAAATTTAAATCCATCTTCTCTGCTTTCAAACTTTTGAAGTCCGTCCGGCATAAATTCTTTATAGTTGTCTGGTGTTTTTAATAGTTCCGCCAACTCTTTAGATGATTTATTGACAATAATTTTTCGTCCTTCTAAATTCATTTTTTATTTTTGTATTTAAATTCTTACAAATGTATAAAGTTTTTGTGAACGAAAAAAAATTATTGCTGTCTAAACAGTCTGAAAACCTGGAAAAAAATGTAAGGTATGAGAACTTCACAACTTTTGAAATCGCATTAGATCTTCTTGAAAATACATCTGTAAAAGAATTGAATGTATTCGGAGACGATATTGATACTATTTGGAAAGAATTTCAGAGTCTCTTCAGAATTATTGAGGCAGCAGGCGGGCTTGTGAATAACAGCAAAGGTGAAATGCTTTTCATCAAAAGACTGGGCAAATGGGATCTTCCCAAAGGAAAAATGGAAAAAGGAGAATCCCGTGAGGAATCTGCTGTTAGGGAAATCGAGGAAGAAACAGGACTTAAGGATGTTGAATTAGTAAAATTCATCAACACCACTTACCATATCTACGTAGAAAGAAACGGTGAAAAAATCCTGAAATGTACCCATTGGTTCGAAATGAATTTTAATGGTGAAGACACTTCTAAACCTCAGATTGAAGAAGGTATTACAGAGGTAGCATGGAAAAACAACACTCAAATAGAAAATGAAGTTTTTCCAAATACTTTTAAAAACATTCGTCTGATCGTCACTGAATTCAGGGACGGCCAGCCTAAATAAAATCCAGCACTTTTTCCAGCGATATACCCCGTGAAGCTTTTAATAGAATATTCTCTGATTGAATTTTATTCAGTTTAAGGTATTCTATTAATTCCTGGGTATTTTCAAAAGATAGTGTTGATTGATTTATTTGCTTAAAATTTCTGCCAACAGTGATGATTTGATCAAAACCCAGGTCCAATGCCTGTTTTAAAATGATCTGATGCTCCAGTTCACTTTCATTTCCCAGCTCAAGCATATCACCAATAATAATGGCCTTGGCTCCTTCAAAAGTTACAAAGTTATTTAGAGAGGCCGTCATTGAGCTTGGATTAGCATTGTAAGTATCCAGAACAAGTGTCCTACCCTCTTTTTTTACGATCTGGGATCGCATATTGGTCGGCGTATAGCTTTCAATAGCATGTTGTATTTTACTAATTTCTATTCCAAAATGAAGCCCCAGACTAACTGCTGCACAAAGGTTTGTAAAATTATAATTCCCTGTAAGCTTAGATAATGCTCTGGTCCCCTGATAAGATAAACCTACACAATGATTTTCTGAAAAGGCCTCAAAATAATAATCCGAATCTGGTTTTCCGAATGTGATTTTAGGATCATAATTTTCTGTTTTATCGCGCTGTATCTCATCATTCTCGTTAACAATAATAGTCTTATGGAATGTTTTCAGATAGTCATACAATTCGGATTTTCCTTTGATCACCCCTTCAAATCCACCAAATCCCTCCAGGTGTGCTTTCCCGAAGTTGGTAATGTATCCGAAATCAGGTTTCGATAGCGAACATAACAGTTCTATTTCTTTCTGATGATTTGCTCCCATTTCTATTACCGCCATTTCATGTTCAGGTCTGATGGATAAAATGGTAAGAGGAACTCCGATGTGGTTATTCAGATTACCGTAGGTATACTGCACGTTATATTTTTCAGAAAGAACAGCATGGATCAGTTCTTTTGTAGTTGTTTTTCCATTACTCCCAGTAAGCCCTATGAATGGAATATTCAGCTTATTTCTGTGATGTATGGCAAGAGCCTGTAAAAAATCCAGTGTAGAAGGAACATAGAAGATATTTCCATTTGTATTTTCATATTCTTTATCCTCCACAATTACTGCCAAAGCGCCTTCGGAAACAGCCTTTTCTGCCAAAGTAGCTGCGTTAAAATTATCTCCTGAAAAGGCAAAGAAAATATCATTATTTTCTATTTTTCTGCTGTCAATAGTAACTTTATTAGCTTGCAGAAACAAAGGATAAAACTGTTCTATATTCATAGTTCAAAAATAAAAAAACCTTCCTGTATTTAGGAAGGTTTTTTTCAATTATTTTTTGATAAATATTATCTTCTAGTTCTATTCTTGTCAGCAACTCTGGCATCTTGAGCGACACGGAATCCAATCCAGCCATAAGCTCTGTTTTGATCTTTATATCTTCTTTGTCCCGGATCCAGCCAGTATGCAGTATCCTGCCAAGAACCACCTTTTACTACTCTGATGTCGTTAGACATAGCAGATGTTCTGTCTCTGGTATCTTTTTGCAGTATTACTTTACCGCTTCCGTCTACAATGAATCTTTGTTTAGGAGAGTTGTACATATCATATGCTGTTGCAGAATCTCCGGCTTTATAGTATTCTAAAGAAGATTGTCTGTCACCGTCTCTGTAATTTCTGTAATCAGCAATTGTTTGTCTTTCAAACTGTCCAGGTAAGTTTCTGTAAACTAATCTTCCGTCAGCTAAAGTATCATATTTAATGCTTCCTTCATCTACCATTTTGTAAGTTCCGTCTCCGTTCTTTACAACAGCCTGAGGCATATTTCCTCTATAGTAATTGAAGTCACTGAAATCTTCATCAATAATAGGTCTGTAAACATCCGCTGTCCATTCAGACACGTTTCCATACATTCCATAGATTCCAAGATCGTTAGACGGATATTGTCTAACATCTGAAGTTCTTGCAGAACCGTCATTCTTCCAACCTGCGATACCTGAGTAATCTCCTCTACCCATTTTGAAGTTTTCAAGGAACATTCCTCTGTCTCTTCCTTTGGTACCTCTTAATCTTTCAATTTCAGGCTTCTTTCCAAGATATTGGTTATATTCTCTGTTTTTAGCCATACCAAGCGCTGCATATTCCCATTCAACTTCTGTAGGAAGTCTGAATTTCTGAACCATTGCAGAGTTTGGAGCTCTGTTAGCAGCAAGCAATCTTTGGTTGGTTGTTTTCAAACCCGTTTTTTGCTGCATTCTTTGTTCGTTAATATATCCTTGCATTTCAGGATCATTCGCTTTGAATTTATCCATGTTAAATGCAGTTCCTCCTTGATTATTGGATTCGTTGATATACAAATCTTTAGCGATGATCCCTGCAGACATTAAAGCTTTTTCATTAGCTCTGTCTGTTAACCATTCGCAATATCTGTTTGCCTGAGTCCAGGAAACACCTACTACCGGATAGTAATCAAACTCCGGAGAACGGAAATACGTCTCGTTGTAATCATTTCTAGATAGTTTGTTATCCCATAATAAGGTATCTGGTAAGGCACCATTATAGATTTCCTTAAAACTTGGATCACTAGGTGGGAACACATACTTCAACCATGTAAGGTATTCGCGGTATTCGTAGTTAGTAATCTCTGTTTCACCGATAAAGAAAGAACTTACCTGCATTCTGCGAGGCGAATTATTCCAATCGTGCATGACATCATCTTTCACTAATCCCATTGTAAAAGTTCCACCTTCTACATATACCATCCCCGGCCAACCTTTCTGTTTTTGTTGCTTTCCTGCAAAAAACCAACCTTGTTTTTCGTTTGGTTTCCAACCCGTCTTACTGATAAATTTTTTAGTACCTCCACCTTTGTTGGTACCTGATCCACCACAACTGGTTAATGCAAGTGTAGAACTTAATGCTATTAATGAAAACAACTTTAGTTTTTTCATAGTCGATATAAATATTTTCAAAGTACAAAGAAAAAATAAATTATTCAATAAATCAAGTAATCATTTGATTTTTTTGAAAAACGTTAACAAATTAATTTTATTGTATCGCAATTTAATTATAAAATTTTCATTTATTTTGTAATTTAGTAATTTCAAAAACAAACATGAAACAAATAATTACGTTTTTACTTCTATTAACTTCTGTATCAACTATTTATGCTCAAAGAATCACCATCGAGTGGGATGGATCAAAAATTCAAGATTTTGGAGACACAAAAATCAATCTTCCCAATTTTAAAAATAAGGGATTTTCATATGGCCAAAATAACATTTTTATAATAACCACACAAAAAATAGGTGAAAAGCAATTAAAAATTTCCAATTTAGTTTGGGAAGCAGTTTCAAACCGGGAGCTATTTGAGTTAAGCAAAAACGCATTACCTGATTATGATGTTTCTAATGTTTCTTATTATTACTCAGAAGGGGAACAATACGCCAGCGTACATGTTGGCCTGTTTAAAAATGTAAAAGGAAGAATACAAAGACTTTCATCATTTGAAATTTCAGAAGGAAACGGCTCTAATCAGATGATGAATGCAGCTAAGGTGGGAACGACCAACAACCCTTTGGCTAGCGGCGCTTTTTATAAAATTAAAGTAGACAAGTCCGGTATTTTTAAAATTACCACTCAGTTTTTAAAGGATAACGGGATCAATCCTTCATCTGTAAATCCAAGAAATTTCAGGATATATGGGAACGGAGGAATCATGTTACCGGAATATAACCAGGATGTAAAATACAGTGCTCTTCAGGAAAACGCCATACAGGTAGTGGGTGAAGATGATGGAATATGGAACGATAATGATTATGCCCTATTCTATGCTCAGGGACCTAATGGATACAATCTGTATAATAGTTCCAATGGTAAAGGATTCAAAAGAGCGGAAGAAAGAATTGACCGCAGTGAAAACGTAAAGAATATTTATGAAGATTTTTCCTATTACTACATCAATTTTGATAAAGGTGCGGGAAAAAGGGTTCAGCCTATAGATGCCAACCTGCCGGCTTCCCCACTAATTACACGATTTGATAATTACCAGGTGATCAATAATGATCAGAAAAACATCATGAAAGTCGGAAGGGTTTGGACAGAAGAAGCTCCGTTTACCACCGACAAATCGGTTACTTTTAACCTCACCACTCCAATCCTGGGCGGCGATCCCGTAAAATACAGAACACGGGTAATTGGATATAAGTCTCAGGGAAACAGTATAACTTTTGATATTAATAATCAAAATGCTCAGCCTTTTTCGTCCGGTTCAACGGACCCTGATTATGTTCCATATGTTTATTTTGGAGATGTTACCAATTTAAGTGGCAATCAGCTTACGATCAACTACAAACCGAACATCGCAACAAATCCTAATGGTTTGTTTTATTTTGATTATGCCGAAGTTCAATATAAAGAAGACCTTAGATATAACGGGTCACAGATGAATTTCAGGGATTTTTCCCTTGTAAGCGGATCCAACACCAGTTATGGATTCAGTGTAAGCAATACGGCGGGATTGGAACAGATCTGGGATGTCACGGATATCACCAATGCCAACAGAAGAGTCAACAAAGCAACGGGAAGTGGTAATTTTAATTTCGGGTATATTACTTCTGATTTAAATTTCAATAACGAATTTGTTGCATTTAAGGCTGATGCCGCTTATTCTCCTCAATTCGTAGAGAGAATTGCCAACCAGAACCTCTCGGGATTACAAAATGTAGATTATCTGATTATTACAGTCCCTGAAATGATGTCCCAGGCTCAAAGGCTTGCCAACTACCATCAGACTAAAAATAATTATAATGTACAGATTGTAGATGTTAATAAGATCTATAATGAATTTGGAAGCGGAAGTAAAGATCTTACTGCTATCCGTGATTTTATAACCAAATTAAATACACCACTGGGAAGTTTAAAGTATGTCTTTATTCTGGGTGATACCTCTTACGATTATAAAAATAGGGTTCCTAACAATTCCAATGTGGTATCCAGCTATGAAAGTGAACAGTCTTCAGATTTCATTACTTCGTTTGTTACCGATGATTATATCGTAATGACAAAACCACAAACTTCTGCTTCGATCCCGAATAACTTACCTGATGTGCCGGTAGGAAGACTTCCTGCGGCAAATGCTACTGAAGCAGCGGTAATGATGGATAAAACCCTTGCATATTACAATTCTTTACCGGGGCAGTCAACTCCTTTTGGGGAATGGCGTATGAAGCTTGATTTCGTAGTAGATGATGATGATGATGGCGGAGGTCCTTTCCATGATGTAATGAACACTACATTAGCAACAGTTTTCGAACAGCCAGGATCTACAAATCTTAAAGAATATAATGTAAGAAAACTCTATCTGGATGCTTTTCAGGCTCAGAGTACAGCAGGTGGACAAAGATACCCACAGGTAAACCAGGCAATCTCCAATGATATCGGAAACAGTATGTACCTGTTTTATTTCGGACATGGAGGAATCAGCGGATGGGCTCAGGAAAGAGTGCTAACCCTTGATGAGATCAATAATGCCAATAACTTTTCTAATGTGTACAGCAGATTTCCATTCGTGTCTACGATTACTTGTGAATTTACGCTCTGGGATGAACCGGAAACCTTTTCTGCCGGAGAACGTTTTCTAAAAATGAAACAGGGAGGGCCGGCAACAATGATCACCTCAAGCCGTGCTATTGGTGTGGATTATGGTCGTGATTTTACAGACCTTTACACCAAAGATATTTTCAAACTTGTGAATGATGATTTTGAAACCCTTGGTGTTGCCCATTTAAATGCTAAAAGACAAAAAGGTCCGCAAGCAGACCACTTGAAAGTAAACCTTCTGGGTGATCCTGCTATGAAATTAAGCAGACCAAAAAGGTTATTGGTAATCGATGCTATAGAAACTCCGGTACCGGGACTGATCAGAGGTCTGGACTTTGTAAAAGTAAAAGGACATATCAACAATACAAACGGAAGTATTAATACCTCTTTTAACGGAAGAGTGGTTATCAATATCTTCGATAAGAGGCTTAATAAAAAAACATTGAATAACGACGGAAATCTCACCCCTATCCTTGAATATACTGAAGAAGGAAGTGCTATTGTGAAGGCGTCAGGTACTGCTGTGAATGGGGTATTCACTGTAGAATTTTATGTACCGAAAGATATTAATTATGCCGTAGGTGAAGGAAGAATCCTCGGATATGCTGACAATAAAGCTACGGACGTATTCAATAATCAGGCGGTACAGGTTGGAGATATTAACCCGAACGGAATTAATGACAGCCAGCCCCCTAAGGTAAAGCTGTACATGAACAATACAAACTTTGCGGATGGAGGTATTACAGACCAGAATCCGATGTTGCTTGCCTGTATCACAGATGATACAGGAATAAATTCAACAGGATCCGGTATTGGCCATGATATTACTGTATATTTGGATGGCCAGATCATCAATACTATTGTTTTAAACGATTTTTATTCTTCGGGAGAAGGAAATGGATGTCTGAGTCCGAGTCTTGCAGATTATCAGAAAGGAAATGTAACCTACCCTTTCAGGAATTTATCGGTAGGTCAGCATCAATTATCATTTAAAGTTTGGGATATAAACAATAATTCTACATCTGCAACGTTAAACTTTGAAGTTAAGGATGAAGCGGATCAGCATCTGGTAATCAACAGACCTCTTAACTGGCCGAATCCGTTTACCAATAAAACGTATGTTCAGTTTGAGCATAATTGTGATGATATTCTGAATGTAAATGTTCAGATCTATACAATAACAGGAAAATTGGTAAGAACTTTATCACAGGCTGTAGTTGCAGAACCGTTCCTACAGGGCTTTAGAACGCCACGTCAGGCAATTGAATGGGATGGAAGAGACGATTTTGGGGCAACTGTTGGGAAGGGAACATATATTTTTAAGATATTTGCAAAAAGTCAAAACCAAGAAAAATGCAAAGGAAGTGCCACAGCTGTAGAAAAAATGGTACTTTTGAAGTAAAATAAAATAAGGATAATAATAATATTAATAAAAAACTGATAATATATAAAAGACAACATATGAATTTAACTACTAAACTGCTTTTAGGAATTGGTTTAAGTGCTGGTTTTTTAGGCTATTCGCAAGATCTGGGGCAGGTAAGACCTGTATTGACCGGAGCTCCATTTCTAAGAATTGCACCAGATGCAAGATCTGGAGGTATGGGTGATCAGGGTGTCGTTACCTCTCCGGATGCATTTTCACAATTCTGGAATGCAGCGAAATATCCTTTTAGCAGAACGAGTTCTTCCGTAGGCCTTAACTACACCCCTTATATGGGAAAATTAACCAATGACGTATTTCTATTATATGGTGCATTCCATAAATTCTTAGGTCAGGATGAAAGATCTACGATCTCAGCAAGTATTTATTACTTCAACATGGGACAGGTAGACTTGACTCAGTTAGTAGGTAGCGAAGTAGCTTCAATGGGAACATCAAAACCAAATGAATTCTCTATTGATGTTGCTTATGGATTAAAGCTTTCAGATTCATACTCAATGGCTGTAACGGGTAGATTCATCCGTTCAGATTTAGCCGGAGGGTTCAACACAGATACTACATTAAAACCTGCCAATTCATTTGCGGTAGACGTTTCAGGATACTATACCTCTCCAAGATTTTCAAGTATCGGAGGATATGATGGTAAAGTGAATGCCGGTTTTGCTATTCAAAACCTGGGTCCGAAACTGGATTACACAGGAAATGAAGAATCAAGATCTTATCTACCTACCATGGCAAGATTAGGGGTTGGTTATGATATGTATCTGGACGACCTTAATAAAATCGGGATCAGCGTAGAAGGTTCTAAAATCTTAGTTCCGGGATCAGAATTCGTAGGAATGGATCCTAATACCAGACAGCCTATGTATGCGGTACCAAATGTGGGACCTATTGCGGGAATCGGAAAGTCTTTCAAAAACAAGAACAGTATCATGTATAGTGGTGCATTGGAATATTCATACGATAATGCTTTTGCAGTAAGAACTGGTTATTTCCGCGAAAGCCCTGAACAGGGAGCCAGAGAGTTCGCAACAGCAGGTATTGGTTTGAAGTACCGTTCTTTCGGACTTGATATTTCTTATCTGATCAATATGTCTAAAATTAATACAGCTTTAGATAACACGCTTCGTTTCGGTTTGACCTGGAATATCGGAGATGAAACTTCTAATGTTGATAATTAAAAAATATAACATTTAAGTTTAGAAAAGTCTCATATTTATGAGGCTTTTTTGTTTGTCAATAATTATTTTTGTAATATGAACTATTCGGCGGAACTAAAAAAATTTGTAACCAGTCAGTATGTATATTCTGCAATCAGGATTACATTAGCCACTGTATTACCTTGTTTGGTTCTCGCCCACTTTGGAATTTTAAAAGAATATTTTCTTTTCCCCCTGGGAACCAGCTTCGTAGCTCTTACCGACCAGCCGGGACCGTTTATCAGAAGAAGGAATGCCCTTACTTTTGCCATTGTCTGTTTTGTGTTTGTAGCACTTATTGCCAGCCTGGTGATGCATATCAAAGTACTGGTGATCCTTGAGATCATCGTGTTTGCCATGTTTTTTTCACTTATCGGGGTATACGGGCAAAGGCTGGCTGCCGTTGGTTCTTTATCCCTGGTGGTACTAGCGATCTTTATCGACGGACATCTGACAGGAGACAATATTTTTAAAAGTCTGCTGATCTTTGCGTCAGGCTGTATATGGTTTTTATTGATCTTCCTTATTGTTACGACTATTCAGCCTTATAAGCTGGCAAGCCAGATGATCGGCGAAAATTATCTCCAGCTGGCAGAATTTTTAAAAATAAAAGCAAATTATTACCAAAAGAATCCCGATTTCGATAAGCTGACCACCCAGGTTATTGCCAAGCAGATAGGAATCAAGAACCTTCAGGAGGAAACCCGGGAAACCGTTTTTAAGACAAGAACCATTGTTAATGAATCTACAACGACCAGCAGATTATTAATGCTGATGTTCCTGAACTCAATGGACCTTCATGAGAAACTGATGACTTCTGAAAGTGATTATCAGAAGTTGCAGGAAAGTTTCAAGGACAGCATGATATTGGTTAATATCCATGATTACCTCAACCTGCTTTCCGAAGAAATAACAAACATTGGAATTTCTTTACAGTTGGGTACCCGTGCAAAACCTATTTTTGATCTGGAAATGGAACTTAAGAAACTGAATACCCTGTATTTTGAACTAAGGAACAGGCAGATCACACCCGAAACGTTAGAAAACTTTATGATCCTGCGTCAGATCCTGATGCGTATCAGCGAGATTACAAAGGAAATCAACGAGATCTATAAAGTTTTTTCACAAGATGTAAAACTTGCAAAAAGTCTTTCAACAGGATTAGACCTAAGAAAGTTTATGCCTAATGAAGAAAAGCTGAATTTCAAAGTCCTTAGAAACAACATATCCCTATCTTCCTCTCAGTTCCGTCATGCCATCCGCATTACGACTGCTTTACTGATCGGGTATCTGTTTTCTCTTTTTCAGTTTTTAGGAATCGGCCATACCTACTGGATATTAATTACGATTACCGCTATATTAAAACCGGCTTATTCCATAACAAAACAAAGAAACGGACTTCGTTTGTACGGCACTATTGTAGGAGCTACAATAGCCTATATCATACTCCACTTTGTTCACATCAATGCTATATTATTTGCCACACTTCTGATCAGCATGATCCTTTGCTTCAGTTTACTAAAAGGTAAATATTTCTGGGCTGTATTATTCATGACGATCTATGTCTTTATGAGCTTTAATTTTTTAAGCCCCGGAAAGGTTGACGTTATTTTCAAAGACAGAATTGTGGATACCATGATTGCAGGTATTATTGCGTTCCTTGTTTCCTATATTGTCCTTCCTGTCTGGGAGCATACCCAGAATCTGGATCTGATGAAAAAATCTGCAGAAAGTAACCTCATCTATTTTCAGAGTGTTATTTCCAAATTCCTTGAAGATAATTTTGACCTTGAGGACTATAAGGTAAAACGTAAAAATGCGATTATTTCCCTGGCCAATCTTTCCGACAATTTCCAGAGGATGATCTCAGAACCCAAAAATCAGCAGAAGAAGCTGGAAGTTGTTCACCAGTTTGTAGCAACTTCCCATCTTGTTACGGCTTATACAGCTTCGCTTTCGCAATACGCTAAAAATGACGAGAAATATCCTGAAATAGATGCTGACAGCTGGAGCAGGAAAATAGAATCGGAGTTACAGCAGACCTATGCCCTTCTTAATGGTGAAAAAATCAATGAATCCCTTAAAATGGAAAGCCGTCTGGAACCGGAGGATTCTTCTATTGAGGACCTCATGCTGAAAAGGAAAACAGAGCTCGAGGAAAATGAAGCTTCAGAAGTTAACGATCCCAATAAGATATCTCATCTTACGGAACTGAAAAACATCCATGATGTGCTTGAGCTTATTTATGATGTTGCTAAAGAGCAAAGAAAGGTGATCGAGAAATACAAGAACGAATCCGAAGCGGCTACTCCTCCACAATCGTAAAGCAGTAGTCATCAAAAAACTCTACCCTGGCCTTGAACTCATCTGAAAACTGATCATCATACACCCGGCAGCTTATTTTATGAAGATTTTTTAGCTGAAAAGGCTTCACTTCATAGTTTTTCTTCAAGGACCAGTATTTGGAATGATGGATCTTATACATGCTTTCTTTTACGCTCCAGATAATGGTATAATAAGTATGGGCGAGATCTTCAGGAATAAATCCTCTTTCATTTTCATACGTAAACTTATCAATAACCCTCATGATCTTAGGATTGAATTTTTCAATATCAATTCCGATTTTTCTTTTTGAAATGGCAATAGCTGCAAAAGGAAATGAATGGGTGATTGAAATTTCCGCATCTTTTGGGGAAAGAAAAGGTTCTCTTTCTTTATAGAGTATTTTAGAATCCGGCTTTAATCCTTTTAAAAGTTTACGAACCATTAAGACTTCCAGTAATTTCTTGGGATGGTAATCTTTTACTTTTTCCGCATTTTCAGGTTCTAAAAGATCATTAATATGTAATTCTTCGCTCTCATCATATTTCCAAATAAGAATTGTAGCGGTTTCATCTGAAAAATCTCGGTAAAGGGGCATTGTTTTTTATTGGATAAAAGTAATAAAAAGAAATGTAATGATCATATAATTGTAGAAGATGAAGTCGGGTTTTACTAAAAGAAATCCTTTAATGAAAAAGGCAATCGTAAAAAACACTCTTCCTCTCCTACCTTCCAATTTATTTTGATTGATGGTTAACATCATTTCTATGCTCAAGGATTTCCAGGTTCTCATCAACAAAGTAAGCACTTCCAAAACCATTCACATAGGAACCTTTAAGCGGATGTAAAGCAATAAGAATAAAATCTTTCATTTCGGAAATAAGATCGACTACTTTTCCATGAGATTCTTTTAATTGACTTACCGCATTATTCCAGCTTTCAGAATCTCTTTCTATCGGTGATGTTTTGGCTTCAAAGGTTAACCGTTCACGGGCATACATCTGCTTGGTAGCCATCTCATCTTCTATAAGCATTACAGAAGTACTCCTTCCCTCTGCAAGATTTTTTGTATGTTTTGCCATAAAAGATACCAAAATGTAAAATGTATTTTCTATCTGTACAAAAGGAGCATAGCTGGAATGGGAATTTCCTTCGGCATCTACGGTGGCTAAAATCACACTTTTAGATCTATTTATTAACTCTTTTACTTTGGGAGTGAATGGCTTTGTCTTTTTTTGAGCATTATCCTGAGCATGGTTATCATTCATCTTACAACGATTTTATTGATGCAAAAATAGCTTATTTAGAGTAAATAAAAATAATATTAATTCATGTATAATCTCATCAATTGAACTTGATCCATCGTTTTTATATCTTAATTATTAATTGTAATTTTGCATTTCATTATCAATTGAATTTAAACTTATTCATTAACATATGAGTACTACAACACAATACGTTCCTTATAAAGTTAAGGACATTTCTCTTGCAGAATGGGGAAGAAAAGAAATTACTCTTGCTGAGGCAGAAATGCCTGGCCTGATGTCTATCCGTGAAGAATACGGACCATCTCAACCTCTAAAAGGAGCAAGAATTGCAGGATGTCTACACATGACGATCCAGACTGCTGTGCTTATCGAAACCTTAGTAGCTTTAGGTGCTGAAGTTACATGGTCTTCTTGTAATATTTTCTCTACACAAGATCACGCTGCTGCTGCTATTGCTGCTGCAGGAATTCCTGTTTATGCTTGGAAAGGATTAAATGAAGAGGAATTCAACTGGTGTATTGAGCAGACTTTATTCTTCGGTGAAGAAAGAAAGCCATTAAACATGATCCTTGATGACGGTGGAGATTTAACGAACATGGTTTTTGATAAATACCCTGAATTAACAAAAGATATCAAAGGACTTTCTGAAGAAACCACTACCGGAGTACACAGATTATACGAAAGAATGAAGAACGGTACGTTAGTAATGCCGGCTATCAATGTGAATGATTCTGTTACCAAGTCTAAATTTGACAATAAATACGGTTGTAAAGAATCTGCAGTAGATGCTGTAAGAAGAGCTACAGACGTAATGTTGGCAGGTAAAAGAGTGGTAGTTTGTGGTTACGGAGATGTAGGTAAAGGTACGGCAGCTTCTTTCAGAGGGGCAGGTTCTATCGTAACGGTTACTGAAATTGATCCTATCTGTGCTTTACAGGCTGCAATGGATGGTTATGAAGTAAAAAGATTAGATACAGTTGTAGATAATGCAGATATCATCATTACGACTACCGGTAACTTCAATATCGTGAGAGCAGAGCACTTCCTTAAAATGAAAGATAAGGCGATCGTTTGTAACATCGGTCACTTCGATAATGAAATTGATATGGCATGGTTAAACAAAAACTATGGTCATACAAAATCAGAAGTTAAGCCACAAGTAGATATTTATACCTTAGAAGGAGGAAAAGAAATTATCATCCTTGCGGAAGGAAGACTGGTAAACCTTGGATGTGCTACAGGACACCCTAGTTTTGTAATGTCCAATTCTTTCTCTAATCAGACTTTAGCTCAGATCGAATTATGGAATAATGCTGCAGCATACAAAAACGAGGTGTATACACTACCAAAACACTTAGATGAAAAAGTAGCTGCCCTTCACCTTAAAAAATTAAGTGTTGAGCTGGAAACTCTTTCTCCTGAACAAGCTGAATATATCGGTGTAGATGTAAAAGGTCCGTTCAAACCGGAATACTACAGATATTAAGATATAATCATACGCAATATACGGTCCCATTATTTGAATAATGGGACTTTTTATTTTATATCTCGTGAAGTAATTCCAGATATCTTTTCACAATTTTATTTCATGACAAACTTAATGTACATATAATACTTAGATAACATTTACTTTTTCTTCATAGAGTATTTTAGCCCATCAAATAAAAAATACATATGAAAAATTTCGACCGGAGATTCTATCTTCTTGCATTATTATGTTTTCTTTCATTTATTTCATGCAGCGAACAAACCTCTTTTGAAGAAAATAGTTCTCTTGCCGATCAGGCAAATAAGAAGGATAGATTTTCACGTTTAGGAGATAATGATCTCAAAGTACTCACTTACAACACATTCTTATTGCGGGATATCGCTGTAGCCTCTACCACACAATGGTCGCAAAATCAAAGGGCAGAAAAAATCGGAACGGCAGACTTTATCAAAAATTATGATGTATTACTCCTGCAGGAATGCTTTGACAATACAGCTTCAACAATACTTCGATAAAAACTTTCTTCAAAATTCCCTTACCAGACACCTATTCTTGGCCAAACCAAACAAGGCTGGAATAGCACTTCCGGAGACTGGAGAGAAGTAGTCTCGGGCGGACTGGAAAACGGTGGAGTGATGATTGCCAGTAAGTACCCGATTGAAATAATGAATCAATATATCTTTCCCAAAGGATGTGATTTCGATGCCCTTTCTTTAAAGGGCTTTGTGTACGCACGTATTATTAAAAACGGAAAACGGATTCATTGTATTTCTACCCATCTTCAATCTACACAACCCGGCTGCCAGGGAAATGAAGTCAGCATCAGAAAAAGCCAGCTGGAAATGATCAAATCTTATGTGGACGCGCTTCAAATTCCTGCTGATGAAATGCTTGTGTATGGCGGAGATTTTAATATTATTAAGAACAGCCAGGAATACCCTGTCATGCTGCAAACGTTAAATGTATCTGCACCTTTCTACAAAGGTCTTTCACAGACATGGGATACCCAAACGAACACCATGGCATCTTACCATTATCCTTATCCTAAGAATCAGCCGGAATATCTTGATTATATCTTCGTTTCCAACGAACACCTTACTCCTCTATCCTGGCATAATATCGCTTTTGATCCCGTAAGCAATACCCTTATGACGTATACCAATCTCACCCAGGACACTTATTACTGGACAGATTATTCGGATCATTATCCTGTAGAAGGAGCCATCAGTACGGATGAAACATCTCCCAAAAAGAGTATGAAATTCAGAATATATGATAAGGTATCTTTAAGATCCGTAGCTACCGGAAAATATATTACCAGCAACCTTTCAAAACCAGATGATTGGCTTACCGTATCCGCTTCTGCTCCTGATCAGAATACATGGTTCAATCTTGTTAACCTTGGGGCTGGTGAAAATTATTTCGATCTCAAAGAAGGTCCGGTACGGGTAGAGATCAGCGAGCGTATTAATAATTTCTGGTATTGGGAGTATCTGAACGGAGGAGCTTATTACTATTTCCCGAAATTTGGCAAATCCCTTAAAAACCTGGAACTGGTCCTTGTGAAAAAGAAAAACGGAAACACTTCCACAAGCATAGAAAATGGAGATACCGTTGCCTTCAAGGATAAAACCTCCGCAGGAAAAACATATTTCCTTCAGGTATATCAAAAGAACGGTACCGATTGGATCTATTTAAATGGAAATACAATCGGTGCTGCCGAACAATTTGAAGTACGAATGAACAATACTTCCCAACAGAATTGGTATTAAATTTCATCCCTTAAAAAACATAAAACTCTCCACATTAGGAGAGTTTTTTTATAGAGCTATTTCCCGCTATCCGCTCATACTCCTCGCCCCCAACTTTACCCCCTTCCCTGCTCCGGGGTAACCGCTTCTATCGGGGCTAGGAACAGTCCAAAAAACACCTGGAAAACAGGCTTCCGGAATAAAAGCCTTTAATCTTCAAAAATTCAAATTATTTATTATTTTAGCTTTTATAGGTAAAAAAAAATTAAAATAAATCAAATACTGCAATAAACTATTCAAAAATTTTGTGATTTTATTATTTTCATTATCTTTATTTCACAAAATCTTGATATGTATAAAAAATTTTTACCCCTTATTTTATTTATTAATTTTTTTCACATCCTGAACGCCCAAAATGAATTTATCACCATCTGGAAACCTAATACTCCAGCAATCATTCCACAGATGGATGTTATTGTTCCTTATCCGGCAGGCAATAACCAGATATGGTTCCCGGGAATCGGAGAAAATTATACGATAACCTGGGAAGAGATAGGTTTTCCCCAGCACAATGGAGTCATGAACAATGTGACTTCTACACAACAGGTCTTTATCGATTTTGGAACATCATTAAATCCTAATACCACTGATGCTGCTTATCGGATAAAAGTAAGCAATGGAAACGGAGTTTTTAAGCAGATCCGGTTTGGTGATCCTGAAATCCTAAATGTCCCTACTGCTTACATGGCTATTCTCTGGCACAACGTAGGCAGCATTGATAAAATTACCGAAGTTTCCCAATGGGGAAATATCAACTGGATTTCTATGGAGAATGCCTTTAGTAATTGCAGGGCGCTTCAACTTACCGCTACAGACACACCTAACCTTTCAGGTGTAACAGATGCTTCATTCATGTTTTATGGAAATTCAGCTTTTACAGGACACCCGTCTATGACGGCATGGAATACATCCCAAATAAAAAAATTTACATACATGTTTGGCCACACTTCCCCTACTCCGGCTA
This sequence comes from Chryseobacterium sp. PTM-20240506, assembly GCF_048296755.1. Classification (NCBI taxonomy): domain Bacteria; kingdom Pseudomonadati; phylum Bacteroidota; class Flavobacteriia; order Flavobacteriales; family Weeksellaceae; genus Chryseobacterium; species Chryseobacterium sp. PTM-20240506. The sequence continues at coordinate 4,685,506 of NZ_CP182581.1, read as the reverse complement.
CCGCAGCAGTTGATCTGTTCAATCTCAACATCGGTTCATGGGATATGTCTTCGGCACAAGACATCAGCTATATGTTTTTCCACAGAAGATCATTTAATCAAAATATAAACAACTGGGATACTTCGAACGTAACCACAATGGCCCATACATTTGAAAATTGTTACACATTCAATCAGCCATTGAATAACTGGAATACTTCAAAGGTCACCAATATGGCGTATTTATTTCATTTTATCCCCGATTTTAACCAGCCTATCGGTAATTGGGACACGTCCAATGTTACTAATTTCAGCCACATGTTCCACAACTGTACTTCTTTTAATCAACCACTAGACAACTGGAACACGGCTAAAGGAACTACCATGGAGATGCTATTTACAGGTGCCTCTGCCTTCAATCAACCTGTAGGAAGCTGGAATACAGGGTTGGTGGGAACAATGCTTTTCACTTTTCGTGATGCAACAAGCTTTGACCAATCTTTAGAAAACTGGAACCTGGCTTCCCTGACTATTGGAGACCAGATGCTGACGAATTCCGGATTAAAATGCGAAAATTACAGCAGAACCATCGCAGGATGGGCCAATAACCCAAATACGGCGAATAACATCAACCTGATTTCTACTGCACCATTAATGTATTCTTCGGATGTAGTACCAGAAAGAAATGTACTTATCAATAAAGGTTGGGTATTTAATGGTGATACTCAGGGAGAGTGCAGATTAGGAATTTCTGAAATACCTCTCAATAATCTTTCCATTTATCCCAATCCTGCCAGCGACTTTATTTATATCAAAAATATAAAAGGTTCCGGAAGTTACAGGATAACTGACATGGCAGGAAGAATGATCCTTCAGGGACTTTTAAATAATGAAAAAATCGATGTAAGTTCTTTAATAAAGGGAAATTATCTATTACAAATTACTTCCGCGGATAAGGTCCAATCTTTAAAATTCATCAAAAAATAACGATCCATATGATAAAAAAACTAATCCTATTCCTTCTCTTCAGCTTTTTCTTTCAATCCGGAAAGGCACAAAATGAATTCATTACCATATGGAAACCTGGTAATACCAGTACCAATATAACAGGAGTTTCACTTTCAACGTCCAATCAAATATGGTTTCCCGGCAAAGGCAACCAATTCAACGTTTATTGGGAAGAAATAGGGTATCCTCAGCACAATGGAATTTTACAAAACGTTACGGCTTTAAAACAATTTTTAATAGACTTTGGCGATCCCCAAAACCCCACTCCTGCTAACGCAACCTATAAAGTGAAAATTAGTAATGGTAATGGTACCTTTCAGGCAATCCGGTTTCCTGAGGGTGTTTATGTATCTACCACACTATGGCCCATATTTTTAGAATATAATGGTGACAAAGAAAAAATTCTGGAAGTTTCACAATGGGGAAATATTATCTGGGAAAATATGGAATGGGCATTCAGCGAATGCATCCATATGAATGTTACTGCAACAGATGCACCTGACCTGTCTCAAATAACAAGTACTTATGGCTTATTTTACAATTGTACCTCACTCACAGGAACACCGGCATTTGACACCTGGAATACCTCGGGTATTACCAATATGAGCCACATGTTTGCCGGAGCCACAAATTTTAACCAACCTGTCGGAAGCTGGAATACGGCCAATGTAACCAATATGAACTGGCTGTTTCATTATCTTGATTTTTTCAATCAGCCTATCGGAAACTGGAATACTTCAAAGGTAACTACTATGATCCATATGCTACACGAATGCTATGCCTTTAACCAGGATCTTTCTTCCTGGGACACCTCAAAGGTAACAGATATGAGGGCAATACTTGGCAAAACAACGAACTTTAATCATAGTCTTGGAAACTGGAATCTGAATTCTTTAGTGCTCGCTTCAGGGATGCTTACCGGTTCCGGACTAAGCTGTGAAAAATATAATAACACTCTCATGGGTTGGGCAAATAATCCGGCAACTCCCAACAATCTGATAATCGGAGATGTTTCTCCAATGGCTTACTCATCTCAGCCCGCACTCAATGCAAGAAATAATCTTATCAATACAAAAGGATGGACCATAACTGGTGATTACTACAATACTGAATGTGTAAGTTTATCAACATCCGAAGTTCTTTCTCAAAATGAAATCCGTATTTATCCAAATCCGGCAGCGGATTACATTTATATTAAGAATGTAAAAGGTTTTAATACTTATAAAATTTTTGATATGAGTGGAAGAATAATGCTTCAGGACCTCCTAAACGATGAAAAAATCAATATCAGTTCTTTAATTAAAGGAAATTACATTTTACAAATCATTACAAAAGATAAGGTCCAATCTTTAAAATTAATCAAAAACTAATTCTCATGCTAAAAAAAACAATCCTATTCTTTCTCTTTATTCTTTTCTTTCAGTCAGGAAAAGCTCAAAATGAATTTATCACCGTCTGGAAACCAAGCCTTCCCCGTTATGCAACACAATATACTGGGATATCCGTAGCTTCTACAGATACACAGATCTGGCTTCCTGCTGTAGGAACCGATTTTCAGGTATACTGGGAAGAAATTGGTTTCCCGGCACACCATGCCACATTAACCAATCTCAACTCTACTTACCAAGTACTGATCGACTTTGGGACCCCTTTAAACCCTAATCCAGCAGACGCAACTTATCGTTTAAAAATAACTAATGGCACTGGTAATTTTCATAGGATCCGGTTTTCCAACTGGGATATGTTTAATGGTGATGGCCTGATAGGTGATGTGCATAAAATAGTAAGATTGGAACAATGGGGAAACATCCACTGGTCTTCTATGGGACAGGCATTTCAGGGTTGCAGAGACTTCGATGTAACTGCCACAGACACTCCAGACCTCTCAGCCGTTACAGATATGTCCAATATGTTCTTAGGTAATTATAGTTTGATAGGAAATCCCTCTTTCAATAATTGGAACACCTCCCATGTAACCACTTTGCTAAGTACATTTGCAGGTTGTTTTCTTTTCAATCAGCCTGTTGGAAACTGGGACACTTCAAACGTTACCATGATGGGAATAACATTCAGCTCTGCTTTGGTATTCAACCAATCTCTGGCGAACTGGAACACCTCTAAGGTAAACCACATGACCGCCATGTTCAGTGGTGCTAAGGAGTTTAATCAACCGATCGGAAATTGGGATCTTTCCAATACTATCGATTGCGAATTTATGTTTTCCGGTGCTAAAAAATTCAACCAGCCTATTGGTAACTGGAATACCTCAAAAGTAGTTGAAATGGACCGTATGTTCAACCAGGCACAAGATTTCAATCAGGATATCAGCAATTGGGATACTTCGAGTGCCACCATTATGGAGGGCATGTTTGCTGGAGCTTCCAGTTTTAATCAAAACATCGGAAACTGGAACATAAGCAATGTAGTCTATATCAACGATATGTTCAATGGGGCTACCAGCTTCAATCAGGATATTGGAAACTGGGATGTAAGCAAAGCAGTCTGGATGCACAATATGTTTAAAGATGCAAAGAATTTTAATCAGAATATAGGAAACTGGAATGTAGGACTTGTCACCAACATGAACAATATGTTCAATGGAGCCACTCATTTTAATCAAAATCTTGGACAATGGAACATCAGCTCTCTTACCTCAGCCATAAACATGCTACAAAACTCAGGACTGAATTGTCAAAGCTACGATAATACCCTTTACGGCTGGAACCTGAAGCCCACAACCCCTAATAATATCAACCTTGCAAATACTTCACCTTTGGTTTACTCCAACCCGCTTGCTGTCAATGCCAGAAATAATCTTATCAATAATAAAGGATGGACGATCAGCGGAGATACTTACAACGGAGAATGCCAGTCTGTTTTATCCACATCAGATGCGTTACCTCTCAACGAGATCAGTATCTATCCAAATCCCGCAACGGACTTTATCTACATCAGAAATATGAAAGATTCCGGTAATTATAGAATAATGGATATGGCAGGAAGAATAATACTTCAGGGTATGATAAATAATCAAAAAATAGACGTTAACTCATTAATCAAAGGAAACTATATCCTTCAGATCATTTCGAAAGACATGGCAAGTTCACTTAAATTTATTAAGAAATAATATCATAATCCATCCGTATGTATAAAAAAATTATCCTCCTAGGTTTATTCTTACTCTTAGGGCAAATGATAAAAGCACAAAATGAATTTGTTACGATCTGGCAACCCAACAGGCCCGACACAATGCCTCTTATTGATGTAAATGCTCCTTATGCCGCGTCCACTAATCAGATATGGTTTCCGGGAATCGGTGAGAATTACACAATAAGCTGGGAAGAAGTAAACTATCCTCAGCATAACGGGGTTATGAATAATGTTACCTCTACGAAGCAGGTATTGATTGACTTTGGAACTTCATTAAATCCTGATACGGCAAGCGCTTCTTATCGAGTAAAAGTAAGCAACGGAAATGGCATATTTAAACAGATACGATTTGGAGAATGCCAGATCATTTATGTAGCAGACTCATATATTCTCATGTGGGATATATTCGGAAATTCTGATAAAATAACTGAAATAGAAAATTGGGGAAATATTCAATGGACCTCTATGAATACTGCATTTGCGCACTGCAGATTGCTTCAGCTCACGGCTACCGACAGTCCAAACCTCACTAATGTAACGGATGCTTCATTCATGTTTTATAATGCCCATGATTTTTTAGGGGCAAGTTCAATGCAAAACTGGAATACCTCAACTATAAAGGATTTTAAATTTATGTTTGCAAGGATGGGAGATTATGTGCAGGCAATAGATCAGTTTAATTCCCCTTATTTGAGTACCTGGAATATGTCATCAGCTAAAAATCTGAATAATATGTTTTCCGGAAGAAAGGTATTTAATCAACCCTTAAATAATTGGAACACTTCGAATGTGGAAGATATGGGCTGGATGTTTGCTCTTTGCCTGAATTTTAATCAGCGTTTAGACAGCTGGGATACTTCTAAAGTAAAAGATATGTCTTTTATGTTCCATTTTATTCCTGTTTTCAATCAAGACATTGGCGGATGGAATACTTCCTCTGTAACCAATATGGCTCATATGTTTCACGGCTGTACTGTTTTCAATCAACCTCTTAACTGGGCAACTTCCCAAGTTACTCATATGGGATTTATGTTAACAAGCGCCACAAGCTTTAACCGGTCTTTAGGCAACTGGAACCTCAGCTCATTAACCGATGCTACCAATATGCTTACAGGTTCAGGATTAAATTGCGATAATTACAGCAAAACCCTTTCCGGATGGGCAGATAATCCTGTTACTCCTAATAATATTCCTCTTGTTTCAGTAACGCCTTTACAATATGCTTCCAATGCTGCTTCTAAAAGAAACATTCTTATTGGTAAGGGCTGGAATATAACAGGAGATACAGTAGGAAACTGTTTGTTGTCAACTTCAGAAATCCACACCAACAGCCAAAGCTTATCTATATATCCTAACCCCGCAGAAGATAACCTGCATATAAGGCATGCCCACGAGCTCAAAAGTTATAAAATTCTGGATGCCAGCGGAAGATTGGTACAACAGAATGCTCTGAATACAGACATGATTAATATAAGCTCACTGACAAAAGGAAATTATATACTACAGATTACAACGAAGAATAAAACAGAATCGTTTAAGCTGATCAAAAAGTAAAATAAAAGCCTCACTTGTAATAAAGTGAGGCTTTTTTATAACGCGTATTTTTATTTATCATACTCGTTGGGGTGCTGAGCTTTAATATCGTCAACAGTTCCTAGTACTTTATCTTTTAAAGAATCCTGATATTTCTGTAGTTTTTCCGCCACCTGTTCATTTCCGCTTCCTAAAATTTTAGCAGCAAGGATTCCCGCATTTAAAGCTCCGTTCAATGCTACAGTTGCTACAGGGATTCCGCCCGGCATCTGAAGGATGGATAGTACAGAATCCCACCCGTCAATAGAATTACTGGATAAAATAGGAACTCCGATTACAGGTAAAGTAGTACAGCTAGCCACCATTCCTGGTAGATGGGCAGCTCCCCCGGCCCCTGCAATGATAACTTTCAAACCTCTTTCTTTTGCTGTTTTGGCATAATCAAACATTCTTTCGGGCGTTCTGTGAGCAGATACCACAGTAAGCTCGTAAGGGATTTCGAGAGTTTTCAAAAAGCCTGCAGCTTGTTCCATAATTGGTAAGTCACTTTGACTTCCCATGATAATTCCTACCATCTTCAATTTTATTAGATTTTCAAAGATAAAAATTAAAATCTGTTTTCTAAAATTGAACTATCTATAAATCCCTGGATAATCTGATCTGAAAAAATTTTAACCCTGAATATATCAACTGATTACAAACAACATGCAAAATCACGTTTTATAATTATACTTAAATAAGATATATTTGTATACCATTTCACTAATATTTTGAAAGATTATAAACTTACACTTGCTGTTCTTACTGTAGCTATTGTCTGGGGAACGACTTTTTTATCGATTCGGGTGGCAGTACAAACGATTCCAGCCTGGTTTGTCGCGGGAATAAGACAATCTCTTGCAGCATTAATTATGCTCCTTGTCCTTTTATACAGAAAAGAATTACGATGGATCGGATGGAAAAACCTGAAATACCAGATTGTTTTTTCGTCACTTATGCTGATCATTGCCAATGGAATGACCACTGTTGCTGAAGAAACGGTAACAAGCAGTGTGACCTCTCTGATAAGCGCCTGCTCTCCTATTCTGGTTTTTATGGGCAGTGTGGCTGTGGGAATACAAAAATTCAGCCTCAGGGCTGTCGTAGGAATTCTGATGTCTTTCGGTGGTATTGTTTTTATCTTTTGGGACGGTATAAAAGATCTGGCCAATCCGGATTATGCCATGGGAATTGTTTTTCTTCTTATCGCGATTGCAGGCTGGGCATCAGGTACCATTTTCACAAAAAAACTAAACATTCAAAGTGGAAATATATCGTTGAATCTCTTATATCAGTTTGCCTTTGCAGGAATTATCCAGATTATTTTTGCCTTCTTATTTTCTGACGATTATAACTTCGAAAACTGGAGTTTCAAAAGTATTTCAGCCATGTTTTACCTTTCCATCTTCGGCTCTGTTGCAGCCTTCTTTGCCTATCATTATGCTTTGACAAAGGTTTCACCGGTTCAGGTTTCTATTCTGGCCTATATCAATACCATTATTTCTATCTTTTTAAGCTGGCTGATCCTTGATGAAAGTATTTCTGTTAAATTTATTGTGGCAGCAATATTAATTATTCTGGGAGTGTTCATAATTAACTACAACCCAGCCATGTTTAAAAAACAAAGAATTCAATAAACACGGGACACCTATCTCAACCCCTGATTATCGGTACATTAAGGAACTTTCATATTATGATTGCTTCCTATTTTCATTATTCATCCAACAGAATATATCTCTATTTATCCACTTTCACATCTCTTTTTTTATTTTTTTTCCCTATCTTGTTTAGATCAATTTCTATGATATGCTAAAAAACACTCTGCTGATTTTATTTATTGTCCCATTGCTTCTTCTAAGTTGTGATAATCGCCAAAAGGAAAAAGACCTGCTGGAAAGAGAGCAGCAGCTTTTGGAAAAAGAAAAGCTATTTGCCCACAAAGAATCTGAATATCAAGCCTTAATTAAAATGCGTGACAGCATCTTTACCCGAAAGGACTCTGCCAAAGTAATGACATGGCCGGAAGAAATTTCCGGAGATTGGAACGGCAAAGTGATCTGCACGGAATCCAATTGTAATGATTATGTTGTTGGAGATCAGCGAACAGATACCTGGGAATTCGACAGTGATTCCACTCAATTGGTGGCTAAAATCATCAACAATAACAATCTTATCAGGTTGTATTCCGGAAAGTTTGAAAACAATGAGATCAAACTGAATTTCAAAACAGATTCTGCTGCCAAAAAGAAAGTAGAAATGAATATTCTTCTCAATGATATTTCCGACACTAAGATAAGAGGAACAAGAACTGTAATAACAGATAATAATTGTACTGCAAAATTTTCTGTAGAATTAACGCGTTCGTCCAAATAAAACACATTTATGATTTTACTGAGCATACACAACCTGAGCTTCCCTATTGAAGATCCTGTATTAAAATTTTTATTGGTCCTGGTCATTATTCTGGCAGCTCCATTACTTCTGAATAAAATTAAAGTTCCCCATCTGTTAGGCCTTATTATCGCAGGTGCAGTAATCGGACCCAATGGATTCAATCTGTTGGCGAGAGATAGCAGTATTGTAGTTACGGGAACTACAGGACTTCTTTATATTATGTTTCTCGCAGGACTGGAAATTGATATGGGTGATTTTAAGAAAAACAAATGGAAGAGCCTCGGATATGGAGCTTATGCATTTATTTTTCCTTTTATACTCGGATTTGTCGGAGCGTATTATTTATTGGGATTTTCGGTACTGACTTCCGTCTTATTCGCCAGTTTGTTCTCGTCTCAAACCCTTATCACTTATCCTTTAATCAGTAAACTTGGAATTGCAAAAAACCGGGCTGTAAATATTACCGTAGGCGGAACAATGATCACCGATATTGCCACATTATTGGTACTTGCTGTGGTTGTAGGTATGGTCCAGGGAGACGTGGGAACTTCTTTCTGGGTAAAGTTATCCGTATCTGTTATACTTTTTAGCCTGATCGTTCTATTGTTATTCCCTATTATTGGACGATGGTTTTTCAAAAAAGTAAATGATAAAATATCCCAGTACATTTTTGTATTGGTGATGATTTATCTGGCGGCACTATTGGCAGAATTAGCCGGCATTGAAGCCATCATCGGGGCATTCTTTGCCGGGCTTGCATTAAACAGACTGATTCCTCATACATCTTCCCTCATGAACAGGGTGGAATTTGTAGGGAATGCGATATTTATCCCTTTCTTCTTGATCAGTGTGGGAATGCTGATCGATTTTACCGTATTCTTCAAAAGTTTTGAAACCCTTAAAGTTGCAGCGATCATGTTGGTCGCATCAATCGGTGGTAAATATATTTCAGCCGTGATCACCCAAAAGACATTCAGGTTTACAAAAGAAGAAGGTAAACTGATCTTTGGTTTAAGTTCAGCTTCTGCAGCTGCTACATTAGCTACAGTAATGGTAGGATACAACATCATTGTTTCCGAAACGGAAACAGGAGAACCTGTAAGATTACTGAATGAACATGTATTGAACGGAAGTATATTACTTATCCTTATTTCATGTACCATTTCTTCATTTGTATCTATGGCCAGTGCACAGAAAATCGCAGAAACGGATAATGAAGATACGGTATCCGGAAACAGCCATGAGGAGGAAAGCCTGCTATTAGCCATCAATCATCAGGAAACTGTAGAGCGAATGGTCAATCTGGGTATTCTGATTAAGGCACATTCCAATACTGAAGACTTTTTTGCATTGAACGTCATCAATGAAGATAAAAATGAGTCTTCTGTAAAAAATGCCGAAAAATTACTCCACCAGGCTACAGATGCCGCAGCATCGGCCGATGTCAAATTGCAACCTCTGAAAAGATATGATAATGATGTTGTAAACGGCGTTAATAATGTGATCAAAGAGCAGGAAATAACGGATCTTATTATCGGCCTTGAAGATGAAAAAGGTTTTTCTCCTTCCTTCGTTTACAATCTTTATAATGGCTACCTTCAGAATGATCACGTGAACGTACTGGTATACCATGCTGCCCAGCCTGTTTCTACAATAAAAAAATATGCAGTGATGATTCCTGAAAATTCAGATAAAGAAGCCGGCTTTTTTCATGCTCTTTTAAGGGTATGGAATATTGCCCGGAATTCAGGAGCAACCATGATATTTTATGCTCCTGAAAGTATTATTGATCTTTTACAAAGGATCATCAAAAAAGCCAATATAGAAGCTGAATTTATCATTATGAATACCTGGCATGACGGTGAAAAAACAGCTGCGGGACTAAAAGAGGATGAAGCCCTTATTGTGTTTATGGCTAAAAGAGGAATGGTATCCTATATTCCTCAAATGAGGCTCATGCCGGAACTTCTCAACAAAAATCTAAAAGAAAACAATTATCTTCTGATCTATCCTTTTTCAGAATATGACAAAAACAGTCCTGAAAAAAGATCATTCGGAAATCACAGGGATTTCATCGAAATCGGAAATGTTATCCAGAAAATTTTCAAGTAACAACCACTATCAATAGAATAAATTCAATCAATTCAACTATTTATTAGTTGTTTGTTTTCAGTAAATTAGACCTTAAAACAGAATTCAATTATTTAAAATGGAAATATAAAAACGGACTCGCCGAACACCGTATTTCAAAGTAGGCAACAAAATACTTTTAATTATGCCAAATCTATTAAAATCATTCAGAAACTCTGTAAAGCACTGGTATATCCCGCTTATACTAGGAATCCTTTTTATTGGATGTGGAGTATATGTATTTTCATCTCCCCTTGAAACCTATCTGACATTATCTCTTCTTTTTAGTGTCTCTTTTATCGTCTCGGGGATCTTCGATATCTTTTTCTCGATCAATAACGCGAAAGTATTAAATGGATGGGGCTTATATCTGGTAACGGGACTACTTTCCTTTATTATGGGAGTCTATCTGGTTTCTTATCCTCAGATTTCAATGACCATTCTACCCTTTATTGTAGGATTTACAGTGATGTTCCGTTCTTTCCAATTACTGGGTATCTCATTTGATTTGAAAGACGCCCATGTACTAAGATGGGGTAATCTTGCCATATTCAGTATCCTCGGAATTATCCTGTCGTTTATGCTTTTGGCTAATCCTATATTTTCAGGAATGTCCCTTGTAGTCCTTACCGGTTTATCATTTATTTTCGTAGGAGTAGCTTCTGTCATCTTAGCCTTTGATCTGAAGAAAATAAAGGACTATCCTTCAAAACTGGGTAATGAGCTCAAGGATAAAATAGAAAATCTTCATAATGAACTCAATGATAAAATGAGATAAAAAAATAAGAAAGACTGCTTTTCAGCAGTCTTTCTCTCAATATTTTAAGCTATTACTCTTACCATAGCCTTTACTTTGATGAGCTTTTCCATCAGTTCTTCTTTGGAGTCAGCCAGCACATTAATGTGCCCCATTTTCCTTCCCGGTTTAGTTTCGGTTTTTCCATATAAGTGAACATAAGTTTTAGGCAATTTCAGGACTTCTTCCATTCCTTCATAAATTACTTTTCCTGAATATCCTTCTGCTCCTACAAGGTTAAGCATTCCACTATAACCTAAACTTTCCGTATCCGCTAATGGAAGGTTCTTAACGACACGGTACATTTGCTCAAATTGTGAATTCGCGTTTCCTTCCTGGCTTTGGTGCCCTGAGTTATGAAGTCTCGGCGCAGTCTCATTTACCCATACTTTTCCAGCCTTATCCAAAAACAGTTCTATGGCAAAAAGCCCGGGAGAGTTTATTGCGTTCAGAAACTTTTCCGTAATTACATCAATTTGCTTTTGGGTGTCTTCGTGTAAAAAAACCGGACAAATATTAAAATCTAATAAATTTAACTTAGGATCAGCCACCATTTCTGTAACCGGAAAAGTCTTCGTTTCCCCTTTTTCATTTCTTGCAACAATCACAGACAATTCTTTATCGATATCAACAAGCTTTTCGATCACAGAAGGCTCCTTCCATAAATTTTGAAGATCTTCTTCATTTTTAATTACCTGAACACCTTTTCCATCATATCCGCCTGTATTCATCTTTTGTACAAAAGGAAGTGTCATTGTAATTTTTTCATCACTATTCCAGACAGCCTGAAATTCAGGGCTCGGGATATCATGAGCCTTATAGAATTCCTTCTGAAGAATCTTCTGCTGAATGGTTTTAATGATTGCAGAATTCGGAACAACTTTGATCCCCTGGTTTTCAAGTTCTGATAGGGCATCGGCATTTACATGCTCGATCTCTATTGTTACAACATCTTTATTTTTTCCAAAGTTCAGGACTGTTTTATAGTCATTGAAATTTCCCTGTGTAAAATTTGAAATAGTACTGCAGGGAGCATCAGAGGCAGGATCCAGCGTATAAAATTCATCATCATATTTCAATGCGCTCTGTATCAGCATTCTTCCCAGCTGACCACCTCCTAAAATTCCTATTTTCATTCTATATTTTTATTAGATATATTTTCAATTGAGACCATCCGGATCATAGGCAAATATCAAACGTTTTTCAACATTACAATACAACACCAGATCATTGATCCAAGACTTTGCAAAGATAAAAATTTTATAGCCGATTACCTAAATTTTCGTATCTCCGATCCTTGCCGTACTTAACGTGTTACGCCGGCTTAAAAGCCGGCGTAAGTGATTATGGGAAGTTTATACTTTATCTATTTTAAGATATCCTAGACCTATTGGGTTTTCCTGATTTTCCGCATCAGATTTTTCTAAAACAATGGTGTATTTCTCTTTCATTTTTTGAGGAAGGATATCATTAACGTTAAAAATATCATCGATATCCACACCGTGCTTATCGTCAACATGGCTTACAGCTCCTTCGAATCCCATTGTTTTGTAAAATTCCGTTTCCTTCACTCTCTTTATGATTTCGCCCATGGATGTTCCAACCATCAGATGTTGCTCATGGAATTCTTCAAAATATCCCCTCTTATAGCCTCCTAAATTAATAAAGAATAGTTGGTTTTCAGAAACCTGATCTGTTTTCTCAACAATTTTCACTTCATATCCATCTGCAAATCTTACCTCCTGATGGCAGTCCAGGTGGATTTTACCATCAGCCTCTTTCCAGAAGTCTTTCATATCCGGAACCAGATCCTTTAAACTTTCTGCAATTCCAAAAAACACATCGTGCTGTTCGATATTCCTGCCTGGAGGAGTGGCACCTAGGATCACGTAGAATAATTTCATTTTCATTTTTTTAGTCATACAAAAATACGTCAAATTTATCTTTTTGAAAGTTTGGCAGAAAACTGCAATAGTTTTATATTTGTATTCATGTCAGAAATCATTATTCTCTTCCTTGGAGCAATCTCAGCAGGCCTATTGGGCTCACTTACAGGTTTAGGAGGAGGAGTTATCATTATCCCTTTATTGACGCTTGGTTTTGGCGTCCCTATGCATTACGCAATCGGAGCTTCCTTAATATCTGTGGTGGGTACATCTTCCGGTGCCGCCGTAGCTTTTGTTAAAGAAGGATTTACCAATATGAGAATCGGAATGTTTCTGGAAATAGCAACTACAGCAGGTGCTATTGCCGGAGCTCTTGTTTCCGGAATTCTGAACCCAAATACCATCGGGATTATTTTTGCCAGTATTCTTCTCCTTACCGTAATTTTAAATCTTAAAGGAAAACCCGACCACCAGGAACCCCTGATCAAGGGAAGTTTAGAAGATAAACTTAAATTGTACGGAACCTTTCCGGATAAAGGAGTCATTAAAAAATATTCTGCGCGAAACACCATTCCTGGATTCTTTATGATGATGTTTGCCGGAGCAATGTCTGGTCTTTTAGGAATCGGTTCAGGTGCATTGAAAGTATTGGCAATGGATAATATGATGAAGTTGCCTTTTAAAGTTTCTACAACCACGAGTAATTTTATGATCGGTGTTACGGCTGTCGCAAGTTCCTTGATCTATTTTCAAAGAGGAGAAATTATCCCGGTAATTGTAGCTCCTGTTTTGGTAGGGGTTGTGGTAGGAAGCTTCATTGGGTCTAAAACATTGATGGTTTCAAAAACTAAAAAACTGAAGGTATTTTTTGCTATTGTAATTACAATCCTTTCAATCTATATGATGTATAACGGTATAAATCAAAGTTTCCGATGAGAAAAAATTTCACAGACGTTGATTTGAACCGCTCCGTAGGAAATCTCCTGAGACTTGGAGTGATTTTGTCCGTAGCTATATCCATTATTGGCTTTGTAAAACTGTTTCTGGAAGGTTTTAAAATGCCCAAAAACTATTCCTTACTGGAGACCGGTTCTTCGTCGGAAAAAGTATGGGGCCAGTTTTGGGAATCTCTCTGCAAAGGTGAAGGAATGGCCATCATTCAACTGGGAATCTTGGTTCTTATTTTCACTCCTTTAATGCGAATTGTTTTTGCATTAATAGGATACCTGAAAGAAAAAGATTACATCTATGTGATCATATCCTCAATTGTTTTAGCCATTATGGCAATCAGCTTTTTTACGGGATACGCACATTAAGCCTATTTACATTTCATAAAACTCCAAAGGAAGCCTATCCGGATCTTGTGTAAAGAAAAACTCTTTACCGGTAAATTCGTCGATCCTTATCTCCTCACATTCCAGTCCCTTTTCCATAAGTTCCTGCCGCTTTGCGCCAACATTTTCAACGGAAAATGCAAGATGCCTTAATCCGCACGCTTCGGGACGGGAAGGCCTTGCGGGAGGATCAGGGAATGAAAAAAGTTCTATCACATAATGATCTCCGATAGCAAGGTCCAGCTTATAAGATTGCCTTTCTTCACGGTATACTTCACGGATCACATTCAAACCTAAAATCTCTGTGTAAAACTTTTTAGAAACTTGATAATTGGAGCCTATAATGGCGATATGGTGAATTTTCATTGTATATTATTTCTTATTCTCGCAATTTTCCTTTCTTCTTGTATCAATGATGTACTGAATTTTCCAGCTGTTATTCTGCTTAACGAGCTGAAAGCTGTTCGCTCCGCAATGTGAAAACTTTCCCTGGTAATAAAACTGATAGGGAGTGAAAACGCTCGCCATATTGCCGTCTACAAGTACAGATGCTATGGTAATCCTTTCATCCAGATCGCCTTTAGCGGCTTTGGAAACAGCAGATATAAAACCAGGTATATCATCTGTTTTCACTACTCCTTCTTTTGTAATAGTCTGTAGAATGGCCGTTTCAGTAAATGCCGACTTTACCAGTTCCGAATCTGCATTCTTCATACCTGCGAACAAATCCCTGATAGGTTTCTCAATGTCCGGGTTCTGGAGTTGCTGTCCAAAGCAGAATGTACTTAAAAAGCATACA
The DNA here is from genome assembly GCF_048296755.1 of Chryseobacterium sp. PTM-20240506. NCBI lineage: Bacteria > Pseudomonadati > Bacteroidota > Flavobacteriia > Flavobacteriales > Weeksellaceae > Chryseobacterium > Chryseobacterium sp. PTM-20240506. Next base: position 4,670,459 of record NZ_CP182581.1, on the reverse strand, counting down.
ACTGCGAAAATTTTATTCATAGTATTGATTCAAAATATAACAGAATAAAAGTAAGAAAAATCTGACTCAAACTTCATTTATTTCACACTAAAAAAGATGATTTCATTTGAATTCTTGTAAAAAAGGATTATTTTTAGCCATCTATTTTTATAACATGTGGAGTGCTTATTTGATCTTAACCGGCCTGCTGGTTCTATTGACATTATTACCTAAAATTCAAAACCAGCATTGGATATTTCGGGTTCCTGAGTTTGGAAAAATTCAAATCACGTACTTTATTGTGCTTACCTTCCTCTTAGGATTTTTCTTTAGATCAGCCGAATATTTCTGGTATTTCCAGGGCACTCTTTTTATCTTATTTGTACATCATGGGGTAATTCTTGTAAAGTATACTCCTCTCTACAGAGTAAGGAAACATCAGAGGGGCAAGCGGTCCTCTCAAAAATTACATTTCATTTCTGCCAATGTCTATCAGTTCAATACGGAATATGACAAGTTTATCGGTCTTATCAACCGAAACAAGCCGGAAATGTTCCTTACCATGGAAAGCAATGGAGTTTGGGAAAATGCATTAAGAGCTTTAGAAAAAGACTACCCCTATCATCATAAGGTAACCTTGGAAAATACTTATGGGATGCATTTTTATTCTAAAATTCAGATCAAAAATTCCACTACACATTATTTTGTAGCTGAAGATATTCCAAGCATTGAAATCCATTTAGAGACAGAAGACGGCTTCTCTTTTGTTTTTTTCGGGGTTCATCCACCGCCTCCCAGCCCAACGGAAGAAGCGACATCAAAGGAGCGGGACGGCGATCTCCTGAGCATTGCAAAACGCGTGAAAGATATCACTGAACCTGTACTTGTCGTTGGTGATTTTAATAATGTTGCCTGGTCAAGGTCTTCTATACTGTTCAGAAAAACAAGCCACCTTATTGATCCGAGAATCGGACGTGCCTTTGTTCCAACCTTCCACGCCAGATACCAATTACTGAGATTCCCTATCGATTTAATGTTTCATAGTGAAGACATCTTTATTAAAGAACTTAAGACCCTAGACAATTTTGGCTCGGACCACCTACCGGTATATTGCGAATTCTTTATCGATCATCATAATACGGGTCAGGAAGAAAGAATAGAAGTTGCTGACGCCGAAGAAAAAGCTGAGGCTGAAGAAATGATCATCGAGGGGAAAAAAGAAGATGGTGACCGGGATGCTGTTGTTACAGAATAATATGTTTATCTATAGCAAGCGCATTCTTCGATTAAATAGAATAAAAAAAACTGTTTCATTTCTGAAACAGCTTTTATATCAAAGTAAACGATGATTAAAATTTAATCACAGATTTCATTTTTTCGTTTTCTTCCATTACCAATTCATCATCAACAAGGATTTTTCCTGAATGTTCATCGATAATGATTTTCTTTCTCTGAGCGATTTCCATCTGTTTTTGTGGAGGAATTGTAAAGAAAGATCCTTTCGGAGCACCTCTTTCTAAACCTACCACAGCTAATCCGTTGATAGAGTTCGTTCTGATTCTGTTGTAAGAAGCTAGTAATCTTTCATCAATCTTACCTGCAAATTCTTTAGACTGCTCAATTAAATAATCTTCCTCTTTCTGAGTTTCAGAAACTAAACCTTCCAATTCTTCTTTTTTGAATTTAAGGTGGTTTTTAAGATCGTTAATTTTTGAATTCAGTTCTTCCAGAGTCTCATTTTTATGAGTGATCTTGATCCCAAATTCTTTAATTCTTTTTTCCGCAAGTTGGATTTCAAGATCTTGGAATTCAATCTCCTTACCTAAAGCTTCAAACTCTTTATTGTTTCTTACGTTATCTTGTTGAGATTTGTATTTCTCAATTAGAGTTTTCGCATGGTTAATTACTTCATGCTTTGTTTTGATCTGATCTTCCTGATCCTTAATTTCTGCATGAAATTTTTCAGCTCTTTTTTCAAGCCCTTCTATCTCGATTTCAAGATCTTCAACCTCAATTGGCAATTCTCCTCTTGTATTTCGGATTTCATCCAATCTTGAATCTATGATTTGTAAATCGTATAAAGCTCTTAATTTCTCTTCAACTGAAATATCGTTGGTTTTTGCCATATCTAAAGGAAATAATTTACTGGGTTTGTTTTTTCGTTGGATTTTGAGATTGCAAATGTACTAAATTTTTGTGACAAAATTTCAAATAATTGTTTTACAACCCATTGTTCTGATTCATAATGTCCTATATCACAAATCAGCATTTTAGATTCTGCTAAAAAAAAATCGTGGTATTTAACGTCTCCGGTCAGGTAGGCATCACATTTTTTAGATAATGCGGATTTTATTCCACTCGCTCCTGAGCCTCCTAAAACACCCACTCTTTTAATCTTTTTATTAGTAAGCCCTGAATGTCTGATCATTTCAAGATTAAATTTCTCCTTAACAAAACGTAAAAAGTCCTCCTCATTCATTGCTTCTTCAAACTCTCCATACATTCCCAATCCTGAATACTGGTTTTCATTGTCCAGACTATAGATCTGGTAGGCTACTTCCTCATATGGATGTGAAGATTTCATAGCAGAAATAATCTGATTTTGTTTATAGCCTTCAAAAATTACAGAAATCATATTTTCATCTGCATTTTCCCTGATATTCTGCTTTCCTGAAAATGGATTCGAGCCCTCAATTGGTCTGAAAGTTCCATTGCCATTAATACTGAAACTGCACTCATCATAGAAACCAATATTTCCTGCCCCGGCAGAGAAAAGAGATTCTTTTACTTTTTCAGCATGGTCTTTGGGAACAAATACGGTAAGTTGTTTCAGATTATCTTTCTTCGGCTGAAGGATTTTCATTTCTTTTAATCCCAACTGGTTGCATATTCCTGCATTAACCCCAAAAAAATCATTATCAAACGCAGTATGAATTGCATAGATCGCAACCTTATTCTCGATGGCTTTTAAAACAGCCCTTTCAACATAGTTTTTCCCGGTAAGAGATTTTAACCCTGAAAAAATAATCGGATGAAAACATACGATCAGATTTAATTTCTTTTGAATAGCTTCTTCTACAACATTCTCTAAAGCATCGTGACATACTAAAATACCACTCACCTCCCGTTCCGGAACCCCGCACAACAACCCTACATTATCAAAGTCTTCTGCCTGTTGTAAGGGAATACGTTTTTCTATTTCCGAAATTACTTCTCTTATTGTCATTTATTATGTATGTTTGCTACGAAAATAGGGATAATTTCTTAAATTAGAAAAAACTCAAAGTATGGAAAAAGAACACAATCTTGTCCCGGAGGATACATTATGGAAAAGATTTCTTTATCGTGTTATTTACCGTTCCGATACCAGATTGGGAAAGCTTTTCGATATTATATTGTTGGCATTAATCCTTGTCAGCACACTTATCATTATGATGGAAAGTGTTCCGAAGCTGGACCAAAGATTCCATCTTACATTTATTGTTTTTGAATGGATCATTTCTTTATTTTTTTCCGCAGAATACCTGCTGCGTATTATGGTCGTAAAAAATAAGAAAAATTATATCTTCAGCTTCTTTGGAATTATAGATTTTCTTGCCCTGGTTCCTTTCTACCTCAGTTTTTTCTTTCCGGTAACCAAATATTTCCTGATATTCAGAATGTTGAGAATGTTAAGGGTGTTTAGAATTTTCAATTTACTGGATTTTATGAATGACGGATATCTCATTGTACGGGCATTGAAAAACAGTTCAAGAAAGATCTATATTTTCCTGTTGTTCCTTATCATTTTTTCGGTGATTGTAGGTTCTTTGATGTTTATGGTGGAAGGAGGAAGAACCGGTTTTGAAACCATTCCCCAATCTATTTACTGGGCTGTGGTTACAGTAACTACAGTAGGTTACGGAGATGTTTCACCCATTACACCTATGGGAAAATTTTTTGCAGTTATACTGATGCTTGCCGGCTACTCTATTATTGCTGTACCCACCGGTATTGTAACGGCAGAGATGAGGAATAAAAGACAAAACCTGGAAAAGATCTGCGAACGTTGCGGAAATGAAGATATTGATGATGATGCGAGGTATTGCAAACAGTGTGGCAAGAAATTAGCTTGATATCATTTATCAAATTAATCTATTAACCCAATACCACAAAATCATGGAACCAAAAAAGAAAAACAAGCCCAATAGTTTAGTTATTATTCTTTTTGCTTTAGTTGCATTAATGATCATTATTTATTTTATACTAGCTATGTTCTTCCCTACTGTTTTTGAACATATGAGTACAGGTGATATACAACCTGTTCCTAATAAATAAAAAAGGTGGCTGATGCCACCTTTTTTGTTGAATATAAATTCTTATTTCTTAATTACTTTGGTCGTCTTTTTAGAGCCGTCCTTCATTTCAAGAGTAACCAGATACAATCCTGATTTCAGATCCTCCAAATGAATTACCGTATCTGGGCTTACGATCATTTTAACCAATCTTCCTGAAACATCTGATACAGAAATAGATTTAACGTTATCAATATCTGCAATGTTCAGAACATCAGTAAACGGATTCGGATAAATTCCACTGGCTTTTTTAATTAAAGCAGGAGTTGAAATACCTGAAGCATGTCTATCTGAACTCTCTTTATTGATATTGATCGTAAACGCTCCTTCGAGCTCATCTGTATACTCGCTATAATATCCTACATTCACATAATAAACAGTTCCGGATATAGTTGGAACAGACAATGTTTCAGTCTCTCCATCTGCCATATTATCTACAGTATCCACACATACTAAACTGCCGCATGTTCCACTGAAAACACCAATCTGAGGATCGAAATCACTTCCTGAAGGCATACTCACGGTAATATTAACTGTTTCTCCGTCACCAACAAATGTGAACCATGTTCCATCATTCATTCCACTTTCACAAGCGGTGATAAATCCTTCGTTATTTGTTGCACCACCTCCGTCAGTCTGCACATAAGTATAAGGGAAAGAAGATGCCAGCAGAGCTCCTGAACATTCGTCATTAGCCGGTGCCGGTGGAATACTTCCGACACAGATGTCAAAGCTTTGATTGCTTCCTGTTCCATAGTAGCTGTAAACTCTGATGTAATAAGTTTGTCCTATAGTTAGCCCGGAAACAACAGCTGACGTAGGATCCGAACAAAGAATGCTGGATAAAGTACCACAAGATCCGCTAAATACCTGGAAATAAATATCATCATCTTCTTCTGTACCGATAGAAGTTATATTCAGAAGAGAGATTTTCTGGCTTGTTCCTGTCGCTACAAATTTAAACCACACGTCATCATCAGGATTACCATAGCAAGGAGCAGCAGCAATTCCTGAAGCCGTAGCTCCTAGTGTATAACCTGATGTTATTGTTCCACAATTGAGATCAGGATTCACCGTTAAGGTTACTGCTCCTATACAGTTATCATTCAGAGGAACCGGAGGGGCTGTTTTAAATTTCACTTCAGCGCATCCTGAAGATTCACCGGCCGCTGATACAGAAACCACCCGTAAATAATAAGTAGTATTTACACTTAATAAGGTAGGAACAGCAAAACTAGCAGCACTTACAGATTGTTGATTGATGATTTGTGTTCCACCAGGAGTTGTACCTATGGAAACTTTATATCCTGTAGCTCCTGCAACCGGGTTCCAGAGAATGGTAGGTAACAATGGAATAAACACGGCGTTATTTGTCGGATAAGTTACTGACGGACAAACGGGAACAGGTTTTGGTGTTAATCCGTTGATTGTAATGGCCGATTTAAAGGAAGCCTGATGCCCTACAGGAGGATAAACAGGATTCGGATCGGTCCCATCATTTCTGAAATAAAGAGTAGAATTAGGAGCTGAAGGATACACATGCATAATCTCGTCCCCATTATCATCATAATCGGCTGAATTTTCATCAACAGCAACCACAAGGTTATCTGTATTATTATAATGAAAAGGTGTCGCAAAAGTGATGTTGATAACTCCATTTACATTAGTAACTGTTCCGGCATACACCTGAGTCAGTCCGGAAACAGGGATCCAATCGGATTCGGTGTCGAAACTGGATTTTGTGGTAAGCCCTAAATAGACCACCCAATCTGAAGAATTAACCATTGACATCGACGGATTACTATAAAATGTAAGCCCTGTTATATTCCCTGCCGCGTCAGCATTAATTTCCTGTTTTGAGAAAATCTGCTGCACATAGGAATATCCATAGTATGTACTGATCGGAGCTGGTCCTACATCAGTACTCCCTGAGCCCAAATTGATTTGAGCATTCAACACCATGCCTAAAAACAATAAGCATGAAAGTAAAATTTTTTTCATAAATATAATGTTTGGTATTAGACCACTAATTTACCAATAATACAGCAAGCATCGAAGAAAAATGACAGCTAAAATTTAGCTGTCATCAATATTTATGGATAAAATCGGATTCTATTTTTTAATTGCTTTGATCGTTTGTTTAGATCCGTCTTTCATTGTTAATGTGACCAGATATAGACCTGATTGAATATCAGCCAGATGAATAACCGGACCAAGATTATCAATTGTTTTTATCCATCTTCCGGAAATATCAGTAACCGTAACGGATTTTACATTAGCAATGTCAGAAATATTCAAAATATCCGAGAAAGGATTCGGATAAACACTGATTACTTTCTTATTTCCTGCTACTTCAGAGGTTCCAAGATTATTTTTTGCTATATTAATCGTGAAAGTTCCTTCCATGTTATCCGTGAATCCACTATAATTACCCACATTTACATAATATGTAGTACCAGGCTGAGTAGGTATTGATAGAGTTTCTGTTCCTCCGGAGCCATTATTATCTACTGTATCAACACATGCAAGGCTTCCACATGTTCCACTGTAAACACCGATCTGAGGATCAAAATCACTACCTGCAGGCATTGTAACAGTAATATCAAATGTTGCACCATCACCGGTAAATGTAAACCAGGTACCATCATTCATACTATCGGAACATACAGTTACAAATCCGCCATTATTTGTTGCACCACCTCCGTCAGATTGTACATAAGTATAAGGGAAGGCTGACGCCGTCAACGCTCCGGAACAATCATCATTGGCTGGTGGCGGTGGCATTGTACCTACGCAGATATCAAAACTTTGATTGGATCCTGTATCGAAATAACTGTAAACCCTCACATAATAGGTATCTCCAACAGTAAGTCCGGTTAAAACTGATGATGTATCATCGGAACATAGAATGCTCGACAATGTACCACAGGCACCGCTAAACACCTGGAAATAGGTATCATCATCATTGGTAGTTCCTACAGAAACCACATTCAGGAGTGATATTTTATGCGTTGTAGCAGTAGCAACAAATTTAAACCATACATCATCATCAGGATCGCCATAACATGGATCAGGAATTAAGCCTGAATCTGTTGCTCCCAAAGTATATCCTGCGGTTACAGCACCACAATTAAGATCCGGATTTACTGTTAAAGTAATCGCTCCCGCACAATCGTCATTCGATGGAGCTGGCGGAGAAGTCTTAAATGTAATTTCTGTACATCCTGAAGATTCACCGGCCGCTGATACTGAAACTACCCGTAGATAATAATTGGTATTAGCACTTAAAGGTGGAGCTGGAGTAAAGCTATTGGTCGCTACAGATTGTTGATTCACCACATCAGTTCCTCCCGGAGTTGTTCCTATAGAAACCTTATAACTTGTCGCTCCCGATGTATTATTCCAGTTGATGGTAGGTGATAATGGGATGAAGGTTGAATTATTTGAAGGATATGTTATGACAGGACAGGCAGCAATTGGATTTGCCGTTAATCCCAGAAATGTAATTACCGATTTATAATCTGCCAAATCTCCTGCCGAAGGTGAAGCCGGATCAGGATTGTTGCTGTCATTTTTATAAAACAAAGTAGAATTTGCGGCACCGGAATAAACATACATTGCCTCATCATTATTATCATATCCCGGCGAATTTTCTTCTGCAGCTACGACTAGATTATCCGTATTGTTATAAGGAAATGGTGTTGTAAAAGTAACTTCCACCACTCCGTTAGCATTGGTAATTGTTCCTGCATATACCTGAGTCAGCTGAGAAACCGGTATCCAGTCTGTATCTGAAGTAAATCCTGATTTTGAGGTATGCCCGAGATATACCACCCAGTCGGATGAATTTGCCAAAGACATCGAAGGATCCAGGTAGAACTTAAGTCCCGTAATGTTTCCTGCTGCATTTGCATTGATTTCCTGCTTAGGGTAAATCTGCTGAACATAGGAATATCCGTAATAGCTACTGATCGGAGCTGTACCAACGTCAGTGCTTCCAGCGCCCAAATCAATCTGGGCGTTTAGTGCCATGCTTACAATCAAGAAACATGAGAGTAAAAATTTTGCCATAAAATAACAGTTTTAGTGTTTAATATACTAATTTACTAATAATATAATGAATAAAATAAAAAAATGACAGCTAATATCTTAGCTGCCATCATTATTTATAAATCAAATCGAATTCTATTTTTTGATCGTTTTAATCGTTTGTTTAGAACCATCTTTCAATTCAAGTGTAATCAGATACATTCCTGAATTCAATTCTCCTAACTGAAGAACCGAAGTAGGGTTCGCAATTGTTTTTACTAATCTTCCTGCCACATCAGAAACAGAAACAGATTTCACTTTAGAAACATCAGAAATGTTCAGCACATCTGCAAATGGATTAGGATAAACTTTAATCGTATTCTTAGCATTAGCTACTTCTGAAGTTCCCAGACTCGGATCCAGCATATAGCTGATATCATCTATAAGAACACTATTGGCAGGAGTTCCTGTATGTTTAAATACAAGCTTGTTAACACCAGCCGGCACTCCCGTAATACTAAGTTGGTAATCATCAGCAACCGTTACACTTGTAGAAGTATACGTTCCCAATACTACAAAAGTTGAAGTATTAGCAGGATCTGTTAAATAACCGATCTGAACAACTCCTCCGGCAGTATAATTTGCTCTTGCCTTAAATTTAAGGATGTAGTTATTAGACTGTAGATTCGCAATTTCAGGAGTCGCTAACATTCCTGTACTTGAGCCACTTGTATAAAGGTACAATGCATTAGCCCCACTGATTATAGCACCAGTATTTGCACTCGTATAAGCCATTACTTTCGCATAACTAACGGTAGAACCTATACTTGTCCAGCATGGAGGAAGACTTCCTTCCGCTGTTGAATCAAAGTTTTCAGTCAATGTTTGTGATGTAATACAAGCAGTTGTAAATGTTGCCAATTGAGACCATGCACTTTTATCTGAAGAACTACATACTGAACGCACCCAAACATAATATACGGTAGCTGCAGTAAGATTATTTAAATCAGCTGTAACCGTAGTACTCGTTCCCGATGCTTGAGTAGTAGCAGTTGGAGCCGTGTTAGAAGTAGAATAATAATACTCATAACCACCGGCAGGTACAGTAGCAGGAGCAGTCCATGAAATCGTTGCTGTAGTAGCCGCTACATTCGATACTACTAATGCAGAAGGCTCAGCACAAGTCGGTGTAGCATCAATAACGATATTATCTACGTACAATCTGTTCATATCAGCATCTGAGTATGCATTAAATCCAAAATAATACACTCCGGAAGCTGCAGGAACAAAATCTACGGTTGCAGAAATTGGTGTAGTACCATTGGTTACATTAGGGTAATCTGCTAATACGTTGGTCATTGAAGCACTGGATTCAGCAGTACCATAAGCTACTTTCAGTTTTTCAGGATATGTAGTACCACTTGCATTTCCATAGATGTATTTTATTCTGTAAGATACTCCCCCTGTAAGGTTAATACCTTGTGTATAAAACCATGCGTTAGCAGCATTTGAACTATTATAAGTGTAGTTAAGAACCTTAGTATTGAACCCTCCTCCCGCAGAAGAATAGGTTGTCCAGTTATTACCATTCCCTGCATTTTCAATAGAAGTACAAGCCGGCAATGCAGGAGTCGATACACTTTCGAAATTCTGAGAGTAAGGAATGTTGGTTGGTCCACAAATCGTAGAGAAACTTCTTTCTGTACAAGATGACGACGTACTGGTTGGGCTGTAGGAATTTACAGTGTAATAATAAGTACTGCTTAATGTTAATGGAGTAGTAAATGTATATGTAGTCACATTTCCTAAATCCAGATTATTCAGGATATCTGTTCCACCTGGTGTAGTTCCTACAGTAAGTTTATATCCTGTAGCAGAATTTACCGCACCCCATGTAATGGTAGGAGTTAATGGCTGTCCAATAGCCCCTGCAGATGGTGCAGATACAGTCGGGCAAACTACTGCGCGTGTTGTGAAAGAAGTACTTGTACATCCGGATGCCGATCCAATATTATTCTTCGGAATTACTGTTACATAATACAACGTTGAATAATTCAGCGCTGAAGTATTTGGAATGGTATAGCTGGTTACTGCACCTACATCAAGACCATTTACAACATCAGTTCCCCCTGCTGTTGTTCCGATATTTAATGTATACCCTGTTGCAAAGGCAGCAGAAGCCCAGGTAATAGTTGGTGTTACCGAGATTCCTGTTGCTGCATCGGCAGGAGCTGAAATCTGAGTACATGAAGGCGCATTCGTTAAGGTCTGAGCTAGCTGGACATCATCAAACCCCATATAGAAGTCTCCGGTAGATGTACTTGTGCTTTTCAGTCTGAACTTAAAGCTTGCCCCTGTTGGGATAGTTCCCGCAGGAATTGTTCCTGAAACGGTCGTACATGGAATCGGGGTTCCGTTAGGACTATCAAGAACCACAGGCGCTAGGATATCAACCCATGTCGTCCCTCCATCTACAGAGTAATCAGCAGCTACACTTCCGCTAACGGCACCTGAAGTACTATACCCTTTCGCAAGGTATTTGAAAGAATACGTAAGCGCAGTTGCATTAGAAGTTGTGGAAGAATAGGTCAAATTCCAACCTGTGTAGGTAGATCCATAAATATTCTTATAGACCGCTTTGCTCCCGACACAGGCCGTACCCGCACTTGTCCCATACCCTCCAGGTGTGGAACTCGTCCCTGATCCGGTCGTTGTACTGGCCCATCCTGAAGGCAAACTTGAGCCTTCGAACCCCTCAGTAACTAAAATCTGTGCAGATGCCCCTATACCAAGAGCCATCATACACGTGAGTAGAAGTTTTTTCATATATGGTAGAAAATTTAAATTGGACGGTAAATGTAAATAATATTTCAATTAAATTCAATAAAAACTTAAAATCGTTATTAAATAAGACACCTTTTAACCAATTTTATTAAACAAAACCAAACAATCATTTAATTTTATTTAAAAACTCAACAAATATTGAATTAAATTAAATTTCTAATAATCAATCAATTACAAAATTAATTTTGAAGCCACTCATTATTAAAATCCACTTGAGATACCACAGAAAAAAATATTAACTTTTTTTAAACTATTTTTAAATATTAAATTAAATACCACAAAAAAAGCGGTCAAAAACCGCTTTTTTTTAATCCAATTATCTTTTAATTTAAATAAAATTCATATTTATTGAGCAACTGAATCTCTTTAATGAGGTCCCCATTCAGATCAACGGAATGTTTCATGGACTGTACTTCAATCTGTGAATCATCTTCAATATCCTTAATATAAAATTTAAACTTCTGATCTCCGCGGTTCCTATCCAGCACATTTCTGAAAAATTCCAGATCCTCAGGTCTGAAATCCATAACATCCATGACCAGAGAGATGCTTTTCGCAAATCTTTCAAATGCTTCCTGAAGTTCGATCACGTCATTTACATTAACAAAAACACGTCCGTCCTTCACCTGGGCGAATTTTATTTTAAAAATAACGAAACGCTGGACTTCCAGCTTTTCCTTTAGCTTCATATAATCTCTATCCCCTAATCTGAATGAATATGATCCTGAATAATCCTCAAGGGTAACGAAAGCTACTTTTTCACCACTCCTGAAACCATCCTGAACCCTGTATTCAGTAATCAGACCGGCCACAGTATATTCTTTTCCGCCACCTCCATTTTCTCTTTCCTTCTGTAAGGTTTTCCAGTCTTTTTTCTTTTCCTCAAATAGCTCTTCCTGCTTATTAGCGAAGGCTTGTTCCTTGTATGCATCCACCTCATCAAGGTTCAGGAATAAAAAGTTACCTTTTGGTTCTGCCTTTTTAACCACCTCTTCAATAATTTCTTCTCCTCCCAAAATCTCATCAGAAACAATCTCCGTTAAATCAACGGTTTCTTCCTGAGAATCTGCTTCAAGAATAGGGGCTTCATCTACAACCGCTTTATTATGTTCATCTTTTTCCAGAACAGATTTCTTTGAAAGGCTTCCCTGTATAAACTGGAACTGATATTTAAATTCATCCAAGGGATGCGCGGAAAGATAGAAGCCAATGATTTCTTTTTCTTTGTTCAGCTTATGCATATTTGGCCATTCCGGACAAGGTGCTAATTTAGGCTGTTCAATCTGAACCTCTTCCGCAAAATCCGCGAAAAGGGAATTTTCCATTTCATTCTTTCCTTCCTGAAAGCTCTGTCCATATCTTATCAAACGCTCCAGGTTTGTTTTGCCCGCGGCATCAATGTCAAAATACTGTCCCCTGTGAAACGTGTCCAATTCGTCAAATGCACCGGCCAAAACCAAACTTTCAGCCACTCTCTTGTTCATCTGTGAAGGTAAAATCCTTTCAAAGAAATCATAAATATTCTTGAATCTTCCGTTTTCTCTTTCACGCGTTATGGCCTCACTAGGGCCCTCCCCGATTCCTTTGATCGCTCCCAACCCGAAGCGGATCTGTCCTTTTTCGTTTACTGAGAATTTATATTGAGATTCATTAACGTCAGGACCTAATACATCAACTCCCATACTTTTACAATCCTCCATGAACATGGTAATGGAGTCTGTATTGTTAATGTTATTACTCATAACACTCGCCATATACTCTGCCGGATAATTGGCTTTCAGATAAGCAGTCTGATAAGCAATAAATGCATAGCATGTTGAGTGAGATTTGTTGAAGGCATATTCCGCAAAGGCTTTCCAGTCATTCCAGATTTTCTCCAGCCTTTCTTCGTTCAGGTTATTTTTTCTACCCCCTTCAATGAACTTAGGATACATTTTATTAAGAACGTCGATCTGTTTCTTACCCATCGCTTTTCTCAAAGTATCCGCTTCACCTTTTGTAAAATTAGCCAGCTTCTGGGACAAAAGCATTACCTGCTCCTGGTAAACGGTGATCCCGTATGTTTCCTTTAAATATTCTTCTGTTTCCGGTAAGTCATACACAATCTCTTCTATTCCGTGCTTCCTGTTAATGAAGTTTGGAATGTATTTGATTGGTCCCGGACGATATAAGGCATTCATGGCAATAAGGTCGGCAAAAACCGTTGGCTTAAGCTCCCTCATATATTTTTGCATTCCGGGACTTTCATATTGGAAAATCCCTACCGTTCTTCCTTCCTTAAATAATTGATAGGTCTTAGCATCATCAAGCGGAATAAGATCCGGATCAATATCTACATTATAACGAGCCTTTACAAGCTTCAATGCATCCTTAATAATGGTTAGAGTTCTCAGCCCAAGGAAGTCCATCTTCAAAAGACCTGCACTTTCCGCTACCGAGTTATCGAACTGAGACACCAAAATATCAGCATCTTTGGCCGCAATTGTTATAGGAACCAGGTTACTTACATCTTCCGGAGTGATAATCACCCCGCAGGCGTGAATACCGGTATTCCTGATACAACCCTCCATTTTTTTCGCACTCGCAAGTACATTGTGACGGGCATCATCAGGACTTTGAAGAACATATCTCATTTCATCAACAAGCATCTGCTCTTCCGGTTTCAATTTATCATATTTCGCCAGAGCTTTGGCAATATTCATTCCTGGTGTGGAAGGAATAAGCTTGGCTATATTATTCGTATCAGGGATCGGAACATCCAATACCCTTCCGGCATCCTTAATCGCAGATTTTCCACCCAGCACCGAATAGGTGATAATCTGAGCCACCTGGCTTTGTCCGTATTTTTCGATTACCCATTTGATCACCCTATCTCTTCCTTCATCATCAAAGTCAATGTCAATATCGGGCATGGATACCCTTTCAGGATTCAGGAATCGCTCAAATAGGAGATCATATTTGATAGGGTCTACGTTAGTAATTCCAATACAATAAGCAACTGCCGATCCGGCAGCCGAACCCCTTCCGGGTCCTACCCAAACTCCCATTTTACGGGCTTCATTACAAAAATCCTGTACAATAAGGAAGTACCCCGGATAACCGGTATTGGCAATTACTTCAAGTTCGAAATCAAGACGTTCTTTAATTTCATCCGTAATACCTGTATCCACATACCTTCTTTTTGCCCCTTCATAAGTAAGGTGGGTAAGATAAGCCATCTCCCCTCTTTTTCCTCCATCTACTTCATCTTCTGCATGGATAAATTCTTCCGGAATATCAAATTTAGGAAGCAATACATCCCTCTTTAATGTATACGGACTGAATTTGGCGAAAAATTCTTCATAAGCCTCAAAAGCATCAGGATAAGCCAAAAACGCTTCTTTTACCTCATCGGAATTTTTGATATAATATTCACCCGTCGCAAGACCTCTTCTCTTACCAAATCCTTTTCCTACAGGTGTTGAAAGCTTTTCACCATCTTTGATACAGCTTACGATATCCTGAATATTGGCATCATCTTTATTGGTATAAAAAGTTTCATTCTGAGCTAATATTTTAACATTATATTTATCTGCCAGATACAACAATACTTCATTCAAATGCTCTTCCTCTGGAAGCTTGTGATTCTGAAGCTGAACGTAGAAATCATCTTCAAAGGTATCTTTCCACCACTTAAACAATTCTTCCCCTTTCTGCTCACCCGTGTTCAGGATCGCGCTTGGAATGTCTCCCAGAATCCCTGAAGTCAGAGCAATCAGACCTTCCTTATACTCTGCAATCAATTCTCTGCTTATCCTTGGAACCCCAAAGTAAAATCCTTTAAGGAAACCAATACTTGAAAGTTTTGCCAGGTTCTTATATCCGTTAAAATCCTTAGCCAGCAGAACCACCTGTGTCCGTCTGTCCGGATCATCTTTTGTAAATTGTTTCTGTTCATAACGATCGGAGATATAAAATTCACATCCCACAACCGGTATCAACGGGTTAGAGACAGGCTCTTCTTCATTAAAATCCAATCCCTGCTCTTCAGCCTCCTGCTTCTTTGCAAGATATTCCTTATGTTTTTTCGATCTGTCTGAATTGGTAGCTTCTACGGCGGAAACAAATTTAAATGCCCCCATCATATTTCCCAGGTCGACCATTCCTACAGCAGGAAAATTATCCTCCGTGGCCTTATTGATCAGGTCAGAAATACTTGATGTAGCCGATAATGTTGAAAATACACTGTGATTATCAAAATGGAAATACTTGCCAAGATCAATTTCTTCAATACTTCCAAAATCAGATTGTTTTTTCTTGTTATGGAAATCCGCAACCTGCCTTCTGATTACGATATCAAACGGCTTAATAGGATCCGGATGTAAGGTTTTAAAATAAGCAAGCTGATCTTCTGAAATCTTCAACACATCAGAAGGAATTACTCCTATTCTCATCATTTCAAAGAAAACCTGAGCAGTAGCATTTACGTCGGCAGCTGCATTGTGGGCTTCATCAAACTTATTCCCGTATAATTTTTCATAGAGTTCTTCAAGTTTCGGCGGCTTAAATCTACCACCTCTTCCACCCCCAAGCTCACAAAAATTCGTTCCCAGAATCATCGTGTCTGCTTTAGGTTTTTCCTGAAGAATGTCCTTTATATTTTTTCTGAAAAGCTCAGCTCCTACAATATTGTAATCAAACTCTACATTGTGTCCGGAAACAACCCTTACTTTTTCTAAGACTGTAGAAAACTCTTTAAGAATCTCTTCAAGGTCTCTACCTTCTTCATTGGCAATCTTCGTCGTAATTCCGTGAATACGGGCTGCATTAAAGGGAATATCGTATCCCTCAGGCTTTATAATATAATCCTGATTTTCAATCAGCGTTCCGTCATCATCATGTAACTGCCATGCAATCTGCACCATTCTTGGCCAGTTATCGGAATCTGAAAGTGGAGCATTGAAATTCTTTGGTAACCCTGTTGTTTCTGTGTCAAAAACTAAATACATGTATTTTCTAGCTTTTTAATTAAAAAAGAGAATGTAAAGTTACTCCAATTTTTTTTGATCTGAATGAGTTTTTATCCATAAACGTCAATTCTGCCGATATAAATAATCCATAAAATAAGATAGCGCCTTACTTAATATAGGTAATACCCAGGGCAGAAAAATTAAAAAGAAAAATAGATGATCACAAAATACTAACAGTTGTTCGTATTTTGTTTTTTTATGTATATTTGCTTCCTATGGAAAATACACTTCACGAGAAAGTTTCTCAGGATATTTTACTTAAAGCTTATACCCATATGATGCTTGCCAAAGCCATGGCAGACATCTACGAAGAAAACAGAAATGTTTGTAAATATGTTCATAGTACTTCAAGAGGTCATGAAGCAATCCAGCTGGCTACCGCATATCAGTTAAAAAAAGAAGACTGGGTTTCTCCCTATTACAGAGATGAAAGTATTCTTTTGGGGATAGGATTTGAGCCAT
Source organism: Chryseobacterium sp. PTM-20240506 (assembly GCF_048296755.1). Taxonomy (NCBI): domain Bacteria; kingdom Pseudomonadati; phylum Bacteroidota; class Flavobacteriia; order Flavobacteriales; family Weeksellaceae; genus Chryseobacterium; species Chryseobacterium sp. PTM-20240506. The sequence goes on along the minus strand of NZ_CP182581.1, from coordinate 4,653,802 downwards.
ATCAATTGATGTTGCAGCTATTGGCAAAAGCAGAAGACCCTTTTTCAGGAGGAAGATCTTACTACTCCCATCCGTCCAGCAGGGATGAAAAAATGCCAAAGATCATTCACCAGAGCTCAGCAACAGGAATGCAAACCATCCCGACTACAGGTGTAGCACAGGGAATAAAATATATTCAGGATTTTAATTTACAGAATTTTGAAAACAACCCGGTTGTTGTGTGCAGCCTGGGTGATAATTCGGTCACTGAAGGTGAAGTAAGCGAAGCATTACAGTTTGCGGCCTTACATCAGCTTCCGATCATCTTCCTTGTTCAGGATAATGAATGGGGAATTTCTGTAACCAAGGAAGAAGCACGGACTTGCGATGCTTATGATTTCGTTGCAGGATTTACAGGTCTCAGCAGAATGAGAGTAGACGGAACTGACTTTGCGGAAAGTTTCGAAGTGATGAAAAAAGCTGTAGACTTTGTAAGGACCGAAAGAAAACCATTAGTGGTTTGTGCAAAAACGGTACTTATCGGACACCATACATCAGGTGTGCGAAGAGAGTTCTATAGGGATGATGAAGATCTTGAAAAGCACAGAGCTAAAGATCCGGGAGAGATCCTGAGAAAACAATTACTGGAAACAGGAGTCGATGAAGAATTACTGAAACAGATCACGAAGAAGGCAAGGCTTGAAGTTGAAGAAGCTTTTGACAGAGCTCAAAAAGCAGAAGACCCGAAACCGGAAACCGTAATGCAGCATATCTTTGCTCCTACTCCAATTACCGAAGAAGTAGGAACCCGTGAACCGGCAGGTGGAGAAAAAATCGTAATGGTAGACGCTGCCATTCATGCAATTCAGGAACTGATGTGGAAACACCCTGAAGCATTGCTTTACGGTCAGGACGTAGGAGAGAGAATCGGTGGTGTTTTCCGTGAGACGGTTACATTAGGTAAAAAGTTCGGAAGCAAAAGAGTATTCAATACGGCAATCCAGGAAGCTTATATTATTGGATCTACTGCAGGAATGAGTGCTGTAGGCCTTAAGCCGATTGTAGAAGTTCAGTTTGCAGATTATATTTATCCGGGTATCAACCAGCTGATCACTGAGATTTCAAAATCAAATTATTTAAGCAACGGAAAATTTCCGGTTAGTAATATCATCCGTGTTCCGATTGGGGCTTACGGCGGTGGCGGACCTTACCACAGCGGTAGTGTTGAAAGTATTTTAGCCAATATTAAAGGGATTAAAATTGCGTACCCGAGTAATGCAGCGGATTTCAAAGGTTTATTAAAAGCAGCTTATTATGATCCGAATCCGGTAATCATGCTTGAGCACAAAGGTTTATACTGGAGTAAAGTGCCGGGAACCGAAGATGCTAAAACAATTGAACCAGCAGAAGATTATGTACTTCCGTTTGGTAAAGGAAAGGTTATTATTGAAGCCGATAAGGATGAAACATCCAAAGGAAGAACGCTATTGGTGGTAACCTATGGTATGGGAGTTTACTGGGCGAAAGAAGCGGCGAAAAATTTCAACGGTAGAATTGAAGTGATTGATCTGAGGACATTAATCCCTCTTGATGAAGAACTTGTTTTCGAAAGGGTAAAAGCCCATGGAAAATGTATTGTTCTTACAGAAGAACAAATTAATAATTCATTTGCTGAAGCTTTTGCGCACAGAATTTCCAAAAATTGTTTTAAATATCTTGATGCACCGGTAGAAACAATGGGCTCTCTGAATACCCCGGCAGTGCCTATCAATCTGATCCTGGAAAAAGAAATGCTTCCTAATGCCGAAAAGCTCACGAAGAAAATAGAAGAAATGTTACAATATTAAATTTTATCTATAAAACACAACCTCTAATTATTTAGAGGTTTTTTTATGCTCTTTTTTTACTAATTTTAAAAAAGTATTTGTTTCCATTATATACTTGAATACAGATGATTAAAATTAAAAAACTACAAAAGAAGCTTATGATCGGTGCAGAATAAAGTCCATAACCTTTTTTTATGGTATTTATTTTGCTAAACAAAATCTTTATAAAAACACATCTCCTTCTATGATCACAACAAAATATTTCAACTATAAACAAATATTTAATCTTGCAGGTTCTCATTTAATATGGCTTACCGCATGGTGTACCCTTGTAGCAGCAATTTATTATTTCTTCAACTGGCAATGGATGATCATTCCTTGGGTACCGCTGGCATTAATCGGTACGGCAGAAGCTTTTTACGTAGGATTTAAGAATAACCAGGCATACGACAGGTTATGGGAAGCCAGAAAAATCTGGGGCGCTATTGTCAACTCAAGCCGTTCTTTTGCGGCAATGCTTTATGCTTTTGAAACCGAAGATGCTGATCATACCAATCTAGAGGAAAGAAGAAAAACAATTGCCTACCGCCACATAGCATGGTTATATACTTTCCGCGAACAGCTTCTTGCTCCCACCGAATGGGAACACATCAGTCTTAAAAAACATTTCGGCGCCATCAATATCAGACGTCACAGATTGATGAAAGCAGGATTTCCTGATTATGGGAGAACACCTATTTTTTTACATAAATATCTTTCTGCTGAGGAATTTGCCCTCCAAGCGGATTACAAAAACTTTGCAACCTTTCTAATTTCAAAACAGGCAAAAGAAATCAACGAACTGAAAAACGACCATACCATTTCAGATTTCAATCAGATGCAGTTACAAAGCTGTCTCAATCAGTTTTATGATTTTCAGGGACAGGCTGAAAGAATTAAAAAATTCCCTTCGCCCCGACAATTTGCGAGTACAGCATTCGTTTTCAATGTTATCTTTATTATGCTGCTCCCTCTTGGCCTTGTGAATGAGTTCGCAAAGTTGGGCGACTGGGGAATATGGACAAGCATCCCATTCTGCGTAATAGTGGGATGGATTTACATCGTAATGGAACTTGTAGGAGATTATTCCGAAAACCCTTTTGGAGGACTCATGTTCGATATTCCTATGTTATCCATCTGCAGAACAATAGAAATTGATGTCCTTCAGATCATGGGAGAAGAAGATCTTCCGGAACCAATCGCATCAAAGAACGGTGTACTTGTTTAGCAAATCTTTTTAAAGAATAATAGACGTAGTATTCTTCACCTCAGAGATCATAAAAGAACTGTGAGTGCTTGCGATGTGTTGTAAAGTTGTCAGTTTTGTTAACATGAAATTTCTGTAATCAGCTATGTCCTGTACGCAGATTTTAAGAATATAGTCATAATCGCCGCTTACATGAAAACATTCTGTAACCTCATGCAGATTCATCACTTCCTTCTCAAACTGGAGAACATATTCCTTTTTATGCTGGGTAAGTTTAACGTGGCATAAAACCATAAAATCCTTCTGGATCTTATGCTTATCCAATATCGCTACATATTTTGAAATGACCCCTGTATTTTCAAGCTTGCGTACTCGTTCATATATCGCTGTAACCGATAAACCAAGCTTATAAGACAGCTCTTTAGTGGTTTGTTTCGAATCTTCCTGCAAAAACAACAGCAGTTTCTTATCTGTTTCATCAAAGACCATAGATTTTTTTTTGGAAAAAAGTTATTTCACACAAATATAATAAACATATTTTCTACAATAATCCAATTTTATAGATTTATCCTCTAATATTTATCAAAACCATTGTAATAAAACTTAAAATAACTCAAATTTAAAAACAAAAACAATGGAAGATTTCAACGCAGCAAACGAAATACAGGACTTACAATACTTTGGAGAATTTGGCGGAGTAAATCCTTCAATTTCTGACAGTTCAACCTACACTTTTCTTTCAGCTAAAACAATGTTCGATACATTCGAAGGAAATGCAGAAGGTTGCTATCTATACTCCAGACATTCATCTCCAATGAACCTTTATCTGGCTCAGGCTTTAGCCAAATTGGAAAACACGGAAGCCGCCAATGTTACCGCATCAGGAATGGGAGCAATTACATCTGTACTTTTACAGGTTTGTAAAAGTGGCGACCATATTATTTCAAGCAGAACAATTTATGGAGGAACCTATGCATTTCTGAAAAACTTCCTTCCTCCTTTTAATATCGAAACCACTTTTCTGGATATCAATAATATTGAATGGATCGAAAAGTCGATACAGCCCAACACCAAAGTTATTTATTGTGAAAGTGTAAGCAACCCGCTCCTGGAAGTTGCAGATCTTAGAAAACTTTCTCAAATATGTAAAAAACACAATCTTAAGCTGATCGTTGACAATACATTCTCCCCTCTTTCAATTTCTCCGACTTTATTGGGAGCTGATATTGTAATTCATAGTTTAACAAAATTCATCAACGGAAGCAGTGATACTGTGGGAGGCGTTTATTGCGGATCACAGGAGTTTATCAACGATACCAAAAACGTAAATAACGGAGCTTGTATGCTATTGGGACCAACAATGGACAGTTTCCGTTCGGCCAGTATCCTAAAAAATCTGAGAACACTTCACATCCGGATGAAGCAGCATAGCTATAACGCACAATATCTTGCTGAAAAATTCGAACAGGATGGATTAAAAGTTTCCTATCCTGGATTGCCCTCTCATAAAAATTATGAACTCATGAAAAGTATGATGCATGAAGAGTACGGATTCGGAGGCTTGATGACTTTAGATGCAGGTACAACAGAAAAAGCCAATGAGCTGATGGAACTGATGCAACAGGAAAATTTAGGATATCTTGCTGTAAGTCTCGGCTTTTATAAAACATTATTCTCTTGCTCAGGCAGCTCAACATCATCTGAAATCCCTGAAGAGGAAAGAATTGCAATGGGAATATCTGACGGATTGATCAGATTCTCAATAGGTCTTGATCACGACATTGAAAGAACCTATCAAAAAATGAAAGAATGCATGGTAAAAACAGGCGTTCTCCACCATGAAAACACATCCATATACTAATCAATCATTGTAATAGATGCTGTTGAATTTCAACAGCATTTATTTTTTATGATAATGTTTTGGAAACGCATCTTCGGGCTTCATCCTGAACACATTGAGTAAAATCCATGATTTCAGAAATCCGTATCCATAAGAAAACATCTGAACATACGTAGAAATCACAGCCATACCGGCAATGCTAATATTCTTGGTAACCCATAAAGCGTGAAAGAAAACCAGAAAAGTATATAATCCATAAAAAGCAAGAATAATCCCTCTTCCCATTACAAAGTACTCTATAAAACCAAGAATATATCCTAATAAGAAAAGGCTGGGAAAAGCGAAGGAAATCTTCACATAATTCGGATGCCGCTGATTCAGAATAGGCCTTGCACAGCCAAACTGAAATACCTGTTTGGAAAATTTCCCAAAATCTACCCTGCGCTTATGATACACTGCAATATTATCGAAGAAAGCCGTAGTAAAGCCGTTTTCCCACAATGTCATAGACAGATCCGGATCCTCCCCGATTCTCATTTCAGAAAATCCTCCAACTTTATCGAAAACCTCTTTTTTCACTCCCATATTAAAACTACGAGGCTGAAATTTAGAAACGGATTTCTTACTGCCACGAATCCCTCCGGTAGTAAACACGGAAGTCATAGAATAGGAAATCGCCTTTTGCATCAGATTAAATCCTTTATGAGCCTTATCTGCACCTCCAAATGCATCACAGGGAATTTCCAGAATATCTTTCTTAATATTTTCTATATAATCATTCTCCACAATCACATCACTATCCACAAAAACAAGCCAATCATTTTCAGCTCGCTGAGCTCCGTAATTTCTTGACAAACCAGGTCCTGAATTATCTTTCCTGAAATACCTGATCGAAAGGATGTCATCAAAATTTTTAATCGTGGGTTTAAGATCAATCATAGAACCATCATCCACAATAATAATTTCAAACTCCCTGTCTGTTTGTTGAGTCAGAGAGTTCAGCAGCTCGAAAAGCTCATCTTTCCGGTTGAAAATAGCGATAACGATGGAAATAGTAGGTTTCAAATTGAAAATTTGTCAAAATTAACCATTCATAAAAGAATTAGCAAACAGTTTAACAGGTATTCACCTAAATTAACACCAATATGGTAGAACAGATCTTTATTACAAAAGAAGAGGTCATTACAGCAATTTTTCGATGAGTGTGCATGAAATTTTAAACAAAGTAAATTGACATTTTAAACAAATTACCAGATTCCTGTACGCTATACCTTTGTCATATCAATAAAAATAAAAACATGATACAAGACAAAAATGTACAAAGTCCGATCCATTCCGGTTTCAATGCACAATCAACAAGCTGGGATGTTATTAAAGGAATTGATCTTACTGGAAAAACGGTTATTATTACCGGTGGATATGCAGGAATCGGCCTTGAGACTACGAAAACTCTGGTTTCGGCAGGTGCGCAAGTCATCGTTCCTGCCAGGGATATTGAAAAAGCAAGGAAAAACTTGTCAGGAGTTCAAAACATTGAATTTGAATTACTGGACCTTATGGATCCTCAATCCATTGATGCTTTTGCAGAAAAATTTATTGCTTCAGGAAAAAAATTGGATCTCCTGATCAATAATGCCGGAATTATGTGGGTTCCGCTCCGTAGAGATAGCCGCGGAATCGAATCACAGCTCGCCACCAATTACCTGGGACAATTCCACCTTACCGCCAGATTATGGCCTGCCCTAAAAAAAGCTAACGGAGCCAGAGTAATCAGTGTTTCATCTTATGGACACCAGATGGCACCATTTAATTTTGAAGATCCTAATTTTGAGCATCGGGAATATCAAACCCTACTCGGATATGGCCAGTCAAAAACAGCATGCAATCTTTTCGCTGTAGAGCTTGACGCAAGAGGAAAGGCATTTAATGTAAGGGCTTATTCCGTCCATCCGGGTTCTGTATACGGAACTGATTTAGGAAGAGAAGAACCCATAGACCTGTTCAAGCAAATAGGTACCCATGACGAGGATGGAAACATAAAACCTGAAGTGGAAGCCAGATTAAAAACCATTCCCCAGGGAGCAGCAACAACAGTATGGTGCGCCACAAGCCCTCTTCTCCATGACATCGGAGGAGTGTATTGTGAAAACTGCGATATTGCAGAGATAGATCACGGACAAATTGAGCACCGGTTTGATGACCCTGCCACTATACGAGGAGTACAATCTTATTCTCTGGATAAACAAAATGCTGAACATCTCTGGAAACTTAGCGAAGAAATGATTGGAATTCCATTCAATATAGGATAAATATACCTTGAAAATGAATAATTTTGTTATTGAAAACTAGAAGCAATGGATTTTCACATCAAATACATCACACCGGATATTAAGCTTTCTTCCTATGAAGATAAATTATTTAAAACTGAAACTGTTTTTGAATATCATATGCTGGTGTGGTTTATTTCCGGGGAAACGAAGATCATCCAGGCCGATCGCTCTTATCATTTTACATCGGGAGACATTTTTCTTATTCCGAGGAACCAATTGGCAACAATTATTAATTATCCTAAAGACGGCCGCCCCCATAAAGCAGTAGTAATGCATCTGACGACAGACCGTTTAAAGCAGTTTTATTCAAATATGGATATCCAGGATTCTGTAATCCGGAAAGAACCTGAAATCTTCAGTTTCAGCAATCATCCTTTATTACAAAGTTGCCTTGCCTCATTAATACCCTATTTTGAGATGACCCAAACTTTCCCGGAACATATCGCATCACTGAAAATCATGGAATCAATCAGTATTCTACGGGAAATTAATCCGGAAATTGACACTGTTTTAGCTGATTTTGAGGAACCAGGAAAAATCAATCTCGTTGATTTTATGGAGAAAAATTATATGTTCAATATGCCTTTGGAACGATTTGGTTACCTTACAGGAAGAAGTTTGTCCACTTTCAACCGGGATTTCCGAAAAACATTTCAAACCACACCTCAGCGGTGGCTTACCCGTAAAAGACTTGAATTAGCTCATTACCACCTTGCTGAAAAACATAAGAAACCATCAGATATATTTATGGAAGTAGGCTTTGAGGATTTATCCCACTTCTCCTATGCATTCAAAAAGCAATATGGCTACGCTCCATCCATGATCAGATAAAAATAAAAAGGACAGACTCCATGTTGAAATCTGTCCTTTTACATGTAAATTACCGGATTATAATTTTACCAACTTCCATTTTTGTGCATTTCCTGTATTTGCCGTCCAGATCTGAATTTTTGTTCCGTTAGCTGAAGAACCATTATTCACATCCAGATTAAAGCCTGATGCGTGAGCAGGTGACAAAGTATAATAATCATTTCCTACAGATGTTATTTTCCATTTCTGTGCGTTGGTTCCATTATCAGTATAGATTTGCACCTGGGTTCCGTTTGTTGTCCCGGAATTGGATACATCTAAAGATTTTGTGGGTGCATTCAAAGGTTGGAGCTTATAATACCCTCCTCCCACGTCAGTAATTTTCCATTTTTGTGCCGTATTGCCATTGGATGCCCATAGCTGAACTTTTGTTCCATCTGTAGTACCTGCATTCAAAACATCCAGCATGCTTGTTCCATTGGTCGCAGAAACCAATTGATAAGTGGCCCCCGAAGTAATTCCTGTCGTAGGTGTTGTTGTCCCATCTCCATACACTGTATTTTGTCCATACAATATACTTGTAGCATTGGTAAAATAAGAAGCGATATTGGTAGCTCCAAGGTCATAATATAAAAATACGCCATATCTGTCATCTTTGGTTCTCTGTGCAAAATTTGAAACCGTAGAAGTACTTGTATAGCTGGAAGTTGAAGAGTTTACGTTGACAGCCGCAGCCCCTTTATGAGCGCTATCAAGGCCTGGGATATTAGGTGCTGAGTATGTACTGTAATAAGGGTTCCATGCATAATCTACCTTTGACCCAACAGTGACCCCATTATAGGAAAGGTTGCTTGCAGAAGGTCCGATATTGTAAAAAGAAATAATTTTATCAGGAAGTAAGTCTCTAAGCGCCGTTACAAGGTATACAAATGAAGACTGATTAGCCTGCCCTGTTCCATTGGCACCATAATTTGCATATTCATCATCAAAATCAATTCCGTCTAATCCGTACGTATTTACAGCATCAGCCAGTTCCTGAGCAAAAGCCTGTGCGGCAGCCTGGCTGGGAAAGTTAGCAAATCCTGCTCCCTGATGATTTCCCAGAATGGATAACATTACTTTAATACCCTTATCCTGCAAAGGTTTTATATAGGTATTTTTATTGCTGAGCACGTTGGTTACCTGAGGATTAAAATACAAATAAGCCTTTTGGGTTGTCGTATTATAATTGATGTTGGCGGCAAAAATAATTGCCACGTCAAAAAGTTGTCTTCCGTCTGCCAGTTTATATTTACCAACTTCCCTGATATCATTGTTGTTGACCTCAACATACATTACGGAAAGTGGATTCTTACCAAAAGCAGCCACTTTAGAGGTTAAACTACTCTTTGCTGATAAGGAATTTTCCTGTGGCGTTACTGAATCATCCAAAGGATCGGAATTACATGATATAACGCTGAAAACACCTATCAACAGAATAAGTAGGGATAGTAAGCTAATTTTTTTCATAATAAAAGTATTTAACTGTTTATTACGAATCTAAAATAAACCTTAACAATTAATTAATAATAAATTATCAAAATCATCTATTATTTTATCAATGAAAATATAAAACAGATATCAATATAAAATCAAACTACATTAAAACGTTTTAAAGTTGATAATATAAGAGGAAAATTTATCATATTTGTCTTACAACATAGAAGCCTACTGTAATGAGAAAATATATCCTAATATTATTTATTTTAATATTTACCTTGAGGACAATTCCCGGTCAAAATACTGAAACTTTAATGAAGGAAGGAGTAAAAAGTGATAGCATGTTCTGGGTAGCCTACAACAAATGCAATGTGAGTGAAATGATGCGTTTTATTCCTGCTGATGTTGAATTCTATCACGATAAGGGAGGAATAACAAAAGGGGACGAAGCATTAAAAATCACATTCCAGAAAAACCTTTGCGGAAATAAGGATTTTCATTTAAGGAGAGAAGCAATTGATAAGACTGTCAGGGTTTTCCCAATGAAAAAAGACGATAAGCTGTACGGTTTAATTATTTCCGGTGATCATTATTTCTACATCAATGAAACGGGTAAAAAAGAATTTAGGGATGGTTTGGCCAAGTTCACTGATCTTTGGATTTTAGAGAACGGAAAATGGAAAATGTCCAGGGTTTTAAGTTATGACCACGGCCCGGCACCATACCAAAATGAAAGAAAGGAAATACCTTTAAAGGATCAAATTCTGAAAACCTATCAAGGTAATTACAATAGCAGGAAAAACGGAATTATTAGCGTTGAACCCAAAAATTCCATCCTGAATCTGACCGTTGGAGGTAAAACGCTTTTACTTTATCCGGAAACAGAAAACAGATTCTTTACAAAAGAAAAGGATCTTGTGTTTGAATTTGTAAAAGAAAAAAATAAGATCATAAAAATGAATGTTTATGAAAACGGGAATCTTATCGAAGAAGATTATTTTACGAAATAAATAAAAAGCCTTCCAATAAGGAAGGCTTTATCTCATTTTATTGATTTTCCAGTTTATGTACCTTTTTAGTTCCCTCGTACATTTCGTATTGTAAAAATCTTGTCTCCAATTTTCCGTTGAAGAGCTTAATCTTTCTCGAAGGACGAAGTCCTATTTTCTTTACCGCTTCAAGGTCTGAAGAAATCAGCCAGGCTAAAGTATTCGGGTAATGGGTTTTAAAAGTATCTCCGATTTTCTTGTAAAACTCATCATCATTAATAGAGATTCTTTCATCATATGGTGGATTGAAAACCATTAATAAAGGGAAAAGTTCTTTTTTAGACTCAAAAAAGTTTTGCCTCTTAACTTCAATTACATCTTCCATTTCAGCCGACTCGATATTGGTACGGGCAGCGTTAAGCATTCTTCCGTCTATATCGTACCCTACAATTTTACCCTGAAATTCTTTCACTCTATTGATTCTGAATTTCTTGATCTTGGTAAAAAGATCATTATCATAATTATTCCAGTTTTGGAACGCAAATCTTTTCCTGAAAATCTGTGCAGGAAGATCCATAGCAATCATTGCTGCTTCGATCAGAAGAGTTCCTGAGCCACACATCGGATCCAGAAAATTTCCTTTTCCGTCCCATCCGGCAAGCTGAAGCATTCCACTTGCCAATACCTCATTAATAGGTGCCTCACCCTGTTCTTTTCTGTATCCTCTTTTGAATAAAGGATCACCTGAAGAATCCAGAGAAATTGTTACTAACTCCCTGTCGATATGCAAATGAAACTTGATATCAGGACTTTTAGGCTCCACATTAGGGCGCTTTTTGAATTTTTCCTGAAAGTAATCCACAATAGCATCCTTCATTTTTAATGTAACAAATTGTGAATGCTTAAAGGTCTCTGAATTTACGGTAGCGTCAATTGCAAATGATTGATCCACATCCATAAACTGCTCCCATTCCAGCTTAAAAAGCTTGTCATAAAACTGATGCTGATTAAAAGCCTTGAATTCAAAAACCGGTACCAGGATCTTCAATGCCGTTCTTGCCGAGTAATTGATTTTATAAAGAAAACCTAAATCTCCTTCACAGTTTACCGCGCGGTTTTTAACTTCAACATTTCGTCCTCCTAATTTTTTAATCTCTTCAGCTAAGATCTGCTCCAATCCGAAGAAAGTTTTTATCTGAATTTTTATATTTTCTATGTCCATAAATAGTTATTAAAAGATTTAATAATTTAAAAATTAAAAGATTAGCCTTCCAATATTTTGATTAATTGAATTTTTCAATCTTTCAATCTTAAAATACTTTTCCTTTTACCGCACAAATTTAGTTATTTTTGCATTATGGAATGGTTTGAATCTTGGTTTGATACCCCTTATTATCATTTACTTTATAGCAACAGGGACTATACGGAAGCTGAAAACTTTATTACAAAGCTTACTCAAAGTCTTCAGCTGCCGCCTTCTTCTAAAATTATTGACCTTGCCTGCGGAAAAGGAAGACATTCCGTATTCCTTAATAAATTGGGATATGATGTCTTGGGGCTTGATTTATCAAGACAAAGTATTGAGTTTGATAAGCAGTTTGAAAACCAAACCCTTATTTTCGATGTCCATGACATGCGAAACCCTATCGATGCAGATCCTGTGGATGCCGTTTTTAATCTTTTTACGAGTTTCGGATATTTTGACCAGGAAAGCGATGATAAAAAAGTTTTCCAATCTGTTTACTCTGTTTTAAAGCCTGGAGGCTATTTTGTTCTTGATTATCTGAACGAAGAGTACGTAAGAAGTAAAATTGTTCCGGAATCAGTCATCAACCGCGGTGATATCGATTTTAAAATCTGCAAAAAAATTGAAGGAAGACATATTATCAAAGACATCCGGTTTGAATCTAAAGGAAAGCCTTATCATTTTTTTGAGAAGGTAAAGCTACATACACTGGAAGAAATCAATTCCTACGCTTCAGAATGTGGCTTTGAACGATTGAAAATCTGGGGTGATTATCAATTGAATAGCTTTAATAAAGAAACGTCACCACGCTGTATCAATTTATTTAAGAAAAAATCATGATCATAGTCCTTTTACTGATTTTAAGTGTAATCGCAGGAGTATTTCTTGGAAAGCATTTTGGTAAAAAAGAAAAACTGGCTAAAAATCTTTTGATTCTGAGTGCAGGGTTTCTTATTACCATCTGTTTGAACGAGGTTTTCCCACAGGTTTACACTTCAGAAAAAAGTAATATTATAGGTATTTTTGTAATTCTGGGTGTCTTATTACAAATGATTCTGGAAGCTTTAACCAAAGGGTTTGAGCATGGTCACTTTCATCATCATAATGATCATAATATACTTCCCGTTGCTTTAATGGCCGGATTGTTTGTCCATGCATTTATAGAAGGTATTCCTTTAGGAAATGAAAAAGAAGTATTATCACCCTATCTACTTGGTATCGTTTTTCATAACATTCCTATTTCATTTATTTTGGGAGCCTTTTTATTCAACAGAAAGGAGGGAGAGAAAAGATCACCGTATCCTACCTATATGATCATTGCATTATTTGCGCTCGCCTCTCCTATGGGAATGTTATTGGGAAATTATTTCAATCCGGAGTTACAGCCTTATTTTCTGGCAATTGTCGGAGGAATTTTCCTGCATATCTCATCAGTAATTATTTTTGAAAGTAATAAAAACCATAATATTGACTGGACGAAAATAGGTTTAGTAATCCTTGGTATATCACTTGCCTTGATCATGCACCTGTTTCATTCACATTCGGTGATTTCCGGCCATTAGGAACAGCCCTATGTAAATCCGGCCTTAGTTGTATTTAAAAATCACTACAATTTATTCATAAAACCCTGACTAGAGGAAACTTATAATTAGCAAGATAATTCCTTTTATAGAGAAAATTACGGAAAACAAACAATTAAAGTGCATAATACATCGCACAATCAAACAATTAGTTAATTCTTTTAATTATTCATAATTTTTACATCAAATTAATATTGATGTAATTTTTTTTGTACTTTAGCCCCGCCACTAAATCACTTACGTATGAATAAACGAACTAAACGTTTGACAACAGCTGTGTCCTGTTTTTTATTATGCGGTATTTTATCCGCCCAAACGAATAAAAAAAAAGACACCCTGAGGGAAAAAAGCATTGAAGATGTTGTAATTGTAGGATACAAAACTCAAAAAAGATCGAGTCTTACAGCAGCTGTCTCAATTATTTCTGACAAAAAACTAAAAGATGCCAATACCTCTGATGTATCAAGTCTCTTACAAGGAAAAGCCGCAGGAGCACAAATTATGCAGGGAGGAGGCGGTCCGGGATCTTCAGCAACCGTAAAAATCAGGGGTACCGCTACCATCAACGGTCCAAGCCAGGCATTATGGGTCGTAGACGGTGTAATGATGAACGGAACTCCCAATCTGGATCCCAATCAAATCGAAAGCATCAACATTTTGAAAGATGCGACATCAACAGCCTTGTATGGTTCCAGGGGAGCAAACGGAATTGTACAGGTCTTCACAAAATCCGGAACAGCAGGAAAAAGCACGATGAATGTTTCTGTAAACAATTCGTTTAATACATTCAATAACGGGCGCTTCAAACTGATGGATGGTACCCAATTATATGATTATTTCACTTCATTAAAAAATGCCCCTTCAATCCCTTCCGAACTCAGAAATCCTGGATATAACTGGCTGAAAAACGGCACACAGACGGGAGTAGTTCAAAACTACACCATTGATTTCAGAGGAGGCTCTCAAAATTCAAGGACGTACATTTCCGGAAACTATTATGACGAAACCGGAACTGTAAGAGGATACGACTATAACAGATTGTCATTCAGGATCAATCATGAACATACCGTAAAGCCCTGGCTGATATTAAAACCCAAAGTGAGTCTATCATATACCAGCGGAAAAGACCGTCAGGGTTCTCTGTATCAGATGTACCTCAATATGCCTTGGGATAATCCAAAAGCCCCGGATGGAAGTCTCATAAACCCTAATTCATATAGTGGAACATGGTATGGAAGAGATTACTCCAATTACCTTTACGATTTGCAATGGAACTATGGTAAAAGTAATCAGCTGGATCTGATCGGGAATTTTGATGCTGAAATTAAATTTACAGATTATTTAAAGTTTGTTACTACCAATAATGTCACCTACAGAAATTATGACGATATGTATTATACCGATCCGAGATCCATTGCGGGGGATAGTAACAAAGGTGAATTAACAGAATCCTATTCCAAAGATGTAAGCAAATTCTTTAACCAGATGTTGAGATTCGACAAAGATTTTGGAGTTCATAACGTAAATGCTTTAGCAGCCTATGAGTATAACGACAGAATATATAAGGTTTCCAGAGCCGGTGTATACGGAATTGTTCCGGGAACAGACGTCTTCGACAACGGAGCAACGACAGGAAGAAAGCCCTCAGGCACAAAATATGACAGGGCATACAATGCATTTCTTTTCAACGCAGAATATGTATACGATAAAAAATATTTCATTCAGGGTTCTTTAAGAAGCGAATCTTCTTCTGCATTTGGTGCCAGCCAGAGAAATGGATTATTTTATTCATACAGTTTAGGATGGAATATTCACAAAGAAAAATTTTTCGGAGTAAAACCAATCAACGAATGGAAATTAAGAGCCAGCAGGGGACTTGTAGGAAATACCCCAAGTCCTAATTACGGATGGCAGGACCTCTATGCGCTTACTCAGATGTACAATGCTCAGATAGGAGCGACATGGTACCAGCTAGGCAATCCTAATCTAACCTGGGAGTCGATTTATCAGAACAATATTGGTACGGATATCCGGGCATTCGATAACCGCCTGACCCTGAACGTGGATTATTTTAATAATAAAACCAAAGATCTTCTGATGCTCGTTACCCTTCCGTCATTAACAGGAGTCGACAGACAATACCTGAATGTAGGAGACGTAAGAAATAAAGGATGGGAATTCAATGTTAATTATGCTGTCATTAAATCTGAAAATGTGAACTGGGATATTGGTTTCAATATCAGTACCTACAACAACAGGGTTCTTTCAACAAGAAACAACAGCATCCAGCTTCTATCCAATAATCAGGTCGCTATTGCCGGAAACGATGTTACTTCATTCTATATGCGAAAATGGATGGGGGTAAATCCTGATAATGGCGCAGGGCAATGGGAAGTGATTAACGCTGATGGAACCAAAAGTGTTACATCTAATTACAATCAGGCCACACTGCAGATTGTAGGCGCTGCTACACCCGATTATTATGGATCTTTCAGTACCAATCTTACCGTAAAAAGGTTTTACCTTAATGCCAATATTTATTTTTCGCAGGGAGGACAGATTTACAACTCCTACCGGGAACTGTTTGATTCTGATGGCGCTTATCCTTACTACAACCAAATGGTCCTGAAGGATAGCTGGAACAGATGGGAAAAACCTGGAGATATAGCCACACATCCTGTAGCAATTTTCAACAATAATACACTTACCAACAAGCCTTCTTCAAGGTACCTGGAAGATGCAAGCTATATGAAATTAAGATCCCTGAGGTTAGGATACAATTTTCCAGATTCTTTAGCGGAAAAACTTAAAGTCTCTTCGGCAAGTATTTATATCATGGGGGAAAATCTCTTTACCATTACTAAATTTTCCGGAGTAGATCCGGAAGCCGGACCTGCAGATAACCAAACTACCTATTCCGGAACAGCAGGCGCAATTTATCCTATCCCAAGAAGATTTTCTCTTGGTTTCACCTTCACCTTTTAAAACTTAAAAAACATGAAAAAGATATTTTTAGCACTTATCGCACTAACATCGGTAGCTTGTAATATAGACAGGTCTCCATATGATTCAAAAGAGTCTGATACCATATTAACAGATCCAACAGGGCTGCAGACCATTACTCTCGGAAACTATGCTCTTTTGAAAGGAGATGCAACAGGAGGAGGATTTTTCAACAATCTTTACAGAGTGGGTGAATATGGCGGCGATAATATTGATATCAGCGGTACGACCACCGACCAGTTCTTTTATTATTATAACTACAGAAGTATTAAAAATAATGGCCGCTCCAATACGATATGGAATGCAGGATATAAGGCTATCATTGGATGCAATAAAGTTATTTCCAAATTTGCCGAAGGAAAAGATACCAATACCGATCAGCTGATCGGGGAAAATTATTTTCTAAGGGCCTACGTTTATTTTTCTTTGGTAAATGTATTTGGAAAACCTTACAATCAGGGAACCGGCAATCTGGGAGTACCATTAAAAACATCGGATGATGTAAACGAATTACCGGGCAGGGCCACGGTAGGTCAAATTTACGATCAGGTAGTCAATGATCTGAGAAAAGCGGAACAATTGATGACTCTCGATAAAAACAACACCTACGCATCTAAAGAAGCTGCTCAAGCACTGCTATCCAGAGTGTATCTGTATATGGAAAATAATGATAAAGCTATTGAATATGCTGATAAGGTGATTAATTCCGGAAAGTATATGCTATTGTCTAATTCCGAACTTCCTTCTTATGCCACGAAAACTCCTGAAACCAACAAAGAAACCATTTTTGCATTCAAATATAATAAAGATGGTGATTACAGTGATGGCTGGTACACTATAGGATCCATGTATGCCAATATTCAAAATGTAGGCTGGGGTGAGATGTACGCGTCTTCTTCTTATCTGGATCTGATCAATCAAAATCCGCAGGATGCACGATTGAAGTTCATTTCTCCGAAATATGCAACCCCATCTGTTCCTGTTGCTTATTGGGTACAACAAGGTACAAATGCTTCCGGAGGAATAACTTATAATTACACTTTTCAGAAAACATTCCAGCAGGGCGGGAATACCTATTTCACGATGAATAATGTTAACTATCTGGTGCAATCAGAAATTTTGCCTACCAAAACGAATTATTACTTTATTAATTCTAATAACGTAAAAGTTTATGTAAATCTGGACAATGATATGGACAAAAGAAACGGTTATCCGAAATTCTATGTTTTAAAATGTTCATTACAGGAAGGAGTTCCTCAATTATGGTCACCTGTTATTTTGAGATTGGCTGAAATGTATCTGAACCGGGCCGAAGGCTATGCTAAAAAGGGAAATTCAGCTTCAGCACTGGCTGACGTAAACACGATCAGAACAAGAGCGGGAATTCCAGCATATCCTTCAGTTCCATCAGGACAAACTATTTTAGACTTGGTTCTTCAGGAGAGAAGACTTGAAATGGCTTTTGAAGCACATAGAAAATATGATGTCTTCAGAAATAAATTAAGTCTCGACCGTAATTATCCGGGAACCCATTTAAACGGAAATAATCCCTTTTATACGGTTCCTTATACCAGCAACAGAATTATTGAATATATTCCTGAACAGCAGATTCAGATCCAGCCCAATCTGATCCAGAATCCTGATTAATCAGATCTTACTTCAATGCATATAAATTAAAAGCTCCGAATTAAAAATTCGGAGCCTCAATTTAATCACTTGCTACACAATCCGGAAATTAGAATTTCCAGCCGACTGTAAGAAAGAAGTTATCTCTGTTGCTTTTCACACTGGAAACAACGGATGTTGGTGTATTTACATCAAAATCACCTGAATAATATCCTGTTCCCAGGTCAGCACTCCCTCTCAGGAATGGGTTATTATATTTTGAGCTGACATTCTGATACGCTGCATCCACATAGAAGTTTCCAAAATCATATCCGATACCTGCTCCTATCGTATTTCTTTCTCCCAAAATCAAATTACTATAGCTGTTATCCCCTGCAACTCCTGCATTGGAATAAGAACTGATCGTAAAAGCATCAAAAGGACTTGATGTATAGGAATATCCACCTCTTATTCTAAATGCCTTAATTCTGTATTCCGCACCTACCCTTACTTCCGATAGGTTTTTATAATTGTCACTGAAGAAAGAATTCAATTCTCTTTCCGCAGCACCTTGTACTTCATATTTAGGTTTGGTAAGTCCTAAAGTATAGTCTACGTTAATGGCAAAATTCTTATTGGGAACAAACGCACCACTTACAGTAGCCTTCATTGGGGACCTGAAATTTCTGTCTTCCACATAGTTGTCATAATTGATCCCGTTACTTCCGTCATAATATTCGCGGAAGACCCTGTCGATATTCCACCAGGTCGGTGTTTCAATAGATGCTCCCAATCTGAACTGATTGCTTAATTTTCCGATAACCCCTACTGTTGCTGAAAAACCATTTGATTTTTCCGAAAACGGGGTATACTGCTTATCAAAAGTATTCACCGATCCATCCAGATTAAGCCCGAATAAAGCACTGTCATACTGATCGATTTCAGCGTAATGCATATTAATGCTTGCTCCCAGATAAAGTGAATTGTTATAGTTCGCACCTACACCCAGGTTAAATTTGGTCTGATTACCATATCTGTTATAAGCATGCCCAAGGTAAGACAGGTTACCTACCACAGGATTTCCATTAGAATCTAACAGGTTTTTGGAGATCACTACATTGGAATTCCCCGGGCTCTCAACATAATTCTCAAGAGACTGCGTTGATAGATTGGCACCGATATTAATGAACTTCCATGGTGATTCTGTCATCAGCTGGATCGTTGCAACACCACCAACATTTCCAAGCGTAAATTTATTTAATTTATAATCTGTTGAAGATCCAGCCAGAGAGCTGGTATTTTTAGTATTGCTTAAAAACAACGTTGCCGATACATCTCCCGCAATAGCAACACCTAATCCCGCAGGGTTTGTCATCAATGAAGTAGCATCACCTCCAAGTGCCCCGTTAGAGCCGGCCATCGCATTAAATTTTGAAGAACCTATTATCGGAGTGTTAGAATAAACATCAATCGAATTCCTGATTGTAGAAATATCCTGTGCCTGCACAAAGTAAGCAGCAGAAATACCTAGTACTACTAAAGATTTTTTTAACATTATTATTTGAATAGTTAGTTATTATGTTTAAAAATTATCTGCCTCCTGATCTGAAGCCGCCTCCGCCGCCGGATCTAAATCCACCGCCGCCTCCACCGGAACCGCCACGGAAACCACCTCCGCCACCAGAGTTGAATCCTCCGGATCTGAAGCCACCGTTGTCATTTGATCTGAAACCACTATCATTTCTGTATCTTGGCTGGCTGTCGTAATTAGGTCTTGGCTGAGTATTCATATTAGGATTACGATATCCTGAATTATTATTTCTGAAACCACTGTTATTGTTGCCTCTGAATCCGGAATTGTTACCATTAGTCATTGTTCCGTTTCTGAAACCACCATTGTTATTTCTGAACCCTGAACCATTCGTATTGTTTCTGAATCCTGAACCTGCAGAATTGTTTCTGAATGCAGAGTTATTAATGTTGTTTCTGTATACTGATCCGTTACTTCCGTTATATCCGCTTAAACCATATCCAAGTCTTCCGTCAGCACCACTTCTCCTGTAAGCCGGTCTGTTGTAATATCCATTACCCCAGTAACCGCCACCCCAGCCCCAATATGGGTTTCCATAGTAGCCGCCGCCCCAGCCCCAGTAAGGGTAACCACCCCAGCCCCATGAGCCGCCCCAGCCCCAGCCGAAGGACATTCCGAAGCCCCAGCCTCTGTTCCAGCCCCAATATGGGCTATAGCCTCCATACCATCCACCCCAGCCCCATGGTGAACCCCATGAGTTGTCGTAATAGTTGGTCTGAGATCCGGCAAAAGCGCCCCAATCAGAATCTGTTGCGGTATTATTCCATGAATCGCCTCCCCATGTGCTGTATTTGTTATCCTGATCTTTGGAGTTGGTTTCCGCATTCTGAATAAGATTGGTATTGTTTGCATCCTGATAGTAATCATAGTATTCTCCAACCCTGTTTCCGCCATTAATGATCACTCCTTCTGGCAACGTATCTTTATTGGGATCATAATAGACCCCGTCTGTCTCGCTGTACCCTCCCATCTGTGCACCACAAGACATTAATAACAATCCACTTGATATGGCTAAAATACCTTTGGATTTTAGCATACCAAATAAATTTTTATGTATATTTTTTTTCATGATAACGTAAAGATTTTTAATTTAAATTATATTTGCAATGTGTACCAAAAATGTACCAAACATCGGTAAAAAAATCTATCAAAAATAGATTTTTATTTTTAGATAACAATAATGTTAAAAAGTTAAAAAAAATTTAAAAAAACAATGGCAAAATTAACCTCAAGGAGCGAAGATTACAGCAAGTGGTATAACGAGTTAGTTGTAAAAGCAGATCTGGCAGAAAACTCCGGAGTACGTGGAAGTATGGTTATAAAACCATACGGATATGCGATCTGGGAAAAAATGCGTGATGAAATGGATAGAAAATTCAAAGAAACAGGTCACGTTAATGCTTATTTCCCGCTTTTTGTACCCAAAAGTCTGTTCGAAGCTGAGGAGAAAAATGCAGAAGGTTTTGCAAAAGAATGCGCCGTTGTTACCCATTACAGATTAAAAACCGATCCGGATAATCCTCACAAGCTGATAGTAGACCCTGATGCCAAGCTGGAGGAGGAACTTATCGTTCGTCCTACCTCGGAAGCTATTATCTGGAATACTTATAAAAGCTGGATCCAATCATACAGAGATCTACCGATATTGATCAATCAGTGGGCGAATGTTGTTCGTTGGGAAATGAGAACCCGTCTATTCCTGAGAACCTCTGAATTCTTATGGCAGGAAGGTCACACGGCTCATGCAACCAAAGATGAGGCCATAGAAGAAGCAGAAAAGATGAATAAAGTGTATGCAGATTTTGCAGAGAACTTTATGGCAATGCCTGTAGTCCAGGGATTAAAGACCCCTTCCGAAAGGTTTGCGGGAGCGGATGAAACCTATTGTATTGAGGCATTGATGCAGGATGGAAAAGCTCTTCAGGCTGGTACTTCTCACTTTTTGGGCCAGAATTTCGCAAAAGCTTTTGATGTGAAATTCACCAACAAAGAAGGAAAAATAGAACACGCATGGGCTACATCATGGGGAACTTCTACCCGATTAATGGGAGCGTTGATCATGACACACTCTGACGATTTCGGATTGGTATTGCCTCCAACTTTAGCTCCAATACAAGTGGTTATTGTTCCGATCTTCAAAGGAGAAGAACAACTGAGCCAAATCAGTGAGGTTGCTTTAGACATTCAGACAAAGCTTAGAGCTAAAGGTATTTCGGTGAAATTTGATAATGACACCCAAAACAAGCCAGGCTGGAAATTTGCTGAATATGAATTAAAAGGTGTTCCTGTGAGAATTGCAATCGGACCAAAAGATCTGGAAAATAAATCGGTTGAAATTGCAAGAAGGGATAACCTGACCAAAGAAACGGTTTCTATTGAAGGATTGGATTCCCATATCGATCAATTATTAAAAACCATCCAGAAAGATCTTTACACCAAAGCTCTTAATTTCAGAGAAGAAAATATGACTAAAGTGGATTCTTACGAAGAATTTAAAAAAGTTCTGGAAGAAAAAGGAGGATTCATCTATGCACATTGGGATGGTACCGCTGAAGAAGAAGAACAAATCAAGGAAGAAACGAAAGCGACCATCAGATGTATCCCTTTGGATGATGATATTGAAGAAGGTGTTTCATTAATCTCCGGAAAGCCTTCTAAGAGACGCGTACTGTTCGCTAAAGCATATTAATAATTTTAATCATTTGCAAAAAAAACGTTGAAAATCAAATAAATATTTAAAAAATATGACATTTGGACAGATTTTTGTTTAATTTTATGTCAACATTAATCTAAAAAATATTTATTATGTCTTTAAACGTTATTGATTTAATTAAAGGACAATTGGGTCCCGCTTTAGTTTCTCAGGCGGCTTCACAGCTTGGAGAAAGTGAGTCTGGTATTTCAAAAGCAATTGGAGGTTTATTGCCTGCCGTTGTTGGCGGATTAGCTAATAATGCTAATAATCCTGGAGTTTTAGATGCAATCACTAGTGCTTCATCTAATGGAATTTTAAGTAATTTATTAGGAGGCTCTTCTAATAATTCTATGATTTCAGGTTTATTGACGTCCATTTTTGGAGATAAACTGAGTGGCTTGGTAAATTCCATCGCCAGCTTTGCCGGAATTAGTAATAATTCTTCCAGCTCTTTGCTGAATATGGTAACAGGAGCTACAGTAGGTACTATAGGAAAGTATGCTGCAGACAATAATCTGGATGCATCAGGAATTTCAGGGCTACTGAATGATCAAAAAGGAATTGTTTCTACTTTACTGCCTGCCGGACTTTCTTTAGCATCATTAAATATTGGTGACTGGGCTAAAGGATATAAATTTGATAATGATAACGACGCCATAAAAACGCCGGTACAGGAGGAACCAAAAATTGAAGTAACAAGAAGTACAACTCCAACAGGTACCAACCCGGACAGAAATGACGGAGGTGGTTCTATCTGGAAATGGTTATTACCTCTTCTGCTATTGATTGCTGCAGGATACTTCTTATGGAAGCAGTGTGAGAAAAAAGAAACGACTACCACTACAATGGGCGCAGATTCTACAGGAGCACACTCTGATACGGCTACGGCAGTATCTCCATCTGATACAGCAGCAGCGCCTGCAGCTACAACCACGAAAGTTGACGAAAATATCGACTTGAACGGTACAGCGCTTAAAGGGTACAAAGGCGGAATGGAAGACAGAATGATTGCATTCTTAAAATCTGACGGCTACAAAAATGCAGCAGATGATAATGCATTAAAAGACACTTGGTACGATTTCGATCATGTGAATTTTAAATTAGGAAGCGCTACAGAACTGGAAGCAGGTTCTCAGGGACAATTGGAAAACCTTGCAGCTATTTTAAAAGCTTATCCTGATGCTAAAATTAAAATAGGAGGATATACTGACAAAACAGGTAATGAAGCTTCTAATGTAAAACTTTCTACTGCAAGAGCTAACTTTATCAAAGAATGGTTAGGCAAACAAAATCTAGGTGGTCAGGTATTAGGTGCAGAAGGTTATGGAAGTAAATTTGCAACGGTAGACGCAAAAGCTTCTGACGCTGAAAGAGCCAAAGACAGAAAAATGGCAATAAGATTTGCGAAATAATCTTTTAAAATAAATACTACGTATAAGATCCCGAAAGTTTTTTCGGGATTTTTTTATTATATATTTTCTATTTACATTTATTTAATTAAATTTGTTAGTCATTTCTAACATTTATGAATTTTACAAAAGGCGCTTGGCGAAAAGATAAAACACTCCACTCATTACCAGAAGTATACTCATCCATTAAAGTACCTAAAAACGGTTCTTTCTGGAGGAAATACCTTGCGTTTGCAGGTCCCGGTTTAATGATTGCAGTGGGATACATGGACCCCGGAAATTGGGCTACCGATATCGCGGGAGGAGCTCAATTTGGCTACACCCTGCTTTCCGTTATACTTATTTCCAACATTTTCGCAATGGTTTTACAGCATTTATCAGTAAAGCTGGGAGTAGCTACAGAGAGAGACCTTGCACAAGCCTGCAGGGACCACTTTAGCCCGACTACCAATTTTATCTTGTGGATCCTGTGTGAGATTGCCATTGCCGCCTGTGATCTCGCAGAAGTTATAGGATCTGCGATCGCACTCAACCTGCTTTTTCATATTCCCCTTACCTGGGGAATCGTAATAACCACAATAGATGTTTTACTTATCCTTTTGCTCCAGGCTAAAGGATTCAGATGGATCGAAAGTATTGTAGGAGGACTTATTTTTATTATTCTCGCATGTTTCATTTATGAAATCGTTATTTCAAAACCGGCCGTTAATGAAATATTGGGAGGTCTTGTTCCGCAAAAAGAAATTATTCAGAATCCTGCTATGCTCTATATTGCAATAGGAATCCTGGGAGCTACGGTAATGCCCCACAATCTCTATTTACACAGCAGTATTGTACAGACGAGGGATTATACACGGGATAACGCAGGTAAAAAAGAAGCTATAAAATTTGCCACTTTAGATAGTACGATCTCCTTAATGCTTGCTTTTTTCATCAACGGAGCAATTTTAATACTGGCAGCAGCTACCTTCCATATCACAGGAAATAAACATGTTGCAGATATCCATGATGCTTATAAAATGCTGACCCCAATCCTGGGTGCTTCTATGGCAAGTATAGCATTTGCGATCGCTTTGCTCGCCTCAGGTCAGAATTCTACATTAACAGGGACACTGGCCGGACAAATTGTAATGGAAGGTTTTCTGAATATCAGATTAAAACCCTGGTTAAGAAGATTGATAACCAGACTTATCGCGGTTATTCCTGCTTTAATTGTTGCGATTCTGTACGGAGAAAAAGGGACAACAGACCTTCTGGTTTTAAGCCAGGTTATCTTATCCATGCAGCTGAGCTTTGCTGTAGTTCCACTCGTAATGTTTACTAATGACAAAGCCAAAATGGGCGATTTCGTCAATAAGCCTTTCATGAAAATCTGTGTCTGGGTTATCTCAGCCATTATCATTGTCCTGAATCTTTATTTGTTGTATCAAACATTTTCCGGAGAATAATTTTTCTGCCTTAATGTCCATATTTGCTATTTGGCAGAATCTTTGACAAACAACTCTTTAAAATAGTTATTGAATATGGAAAATCAGGATATCAACGAAGAAAACATCAATAAGCAACAAGAAGACAACATTCAGAACGAAAATGCTTCTGAACAAAATGTGACAAATACTCCGACTGCGGAAGAACTTTTGGCAGAAGAGAAAGACCGTTATATTCGTCTTTATGCTGAGTTCGAAAATTATAAAAAGAGAACTTCCAAAGAAAAGATGGAGTTCTTCCAATATGCTAATCAGGACATGATGGTTTCTATGCTTGGAGTACTGGATGATTTTGAAAGAGCATTAAAAGAAATCGCTAAAAACGGAAATCCGGCGGATCTGCAGGGTGTAGAACTTATCTATCAGAAATTCAAAAATAAACTTACAGAGAAGGGGTTGAAATCAATGGAAGTAAAAGCCGGAGATTCTTTTAATGTGGACCTTCACGAGGCAATTACTCAGATTCCTGCTCCATCTGATGATTTAAAAGGTAAAATCGTAGATGTAATCGAAACAGGATATACTTTAGGAGATAAGGTAATCCGTTTTGCTAAAGTAGTAACAGGAAACTAATATTAATAAGTGATAAATGGTGAGCAATATCAGGTGATAAAACCCCATATATGCTCTACACATCTTTTGTCATTTATCTGAAATCAATTATACAATTGTCATGTCAAAAAGAGATTATTACGAGGTTCTTGAGATAAGCAAATCTGCTTCAACCGAAGAAATAAAAAAATCATACCGTAAAATGGCCATCAAATATCACCCTGATAAAAATCCGGGAGATAAAGAGGCTGAAGAAAAATTTAAAGAAGCTGCCGAAGCTTATGAAGTATTGAGCGACGATCAGAAACGTGCAAGATACGATCAGTTCGGTCATGCAGGTGTAGGTGGAAACGGCGGATTCGGCGGTGGATTTGGCGGCGGAATGAATATGGAGGATATTTTCAGCCAGTTTGGAGATATTTTCGGTGGTCATTTTGGCGGCGGCGGATTCGGTGGTGGCGGACGTCAGCAGGTAAAAGGTTCTAATTTAAGAATCCGCATCAAGCTGAATCTTGAGGAAATGGTAAACGGTACCCAAAAGACTCTTAAAGTAAAAAAAATGAAGATGGCAGAAGGTGCCACTTCTAAAACGTGTCCTACCTGTAATGGTTCCGGAGTTCAGGTGAAAGTAATGA
Source organism: Chryseobacterium sp. PTM-20240506 (assembly GCF_048296755.1). NCBI lineage: Bacteria > Pseudomonadati > Bacteroidota > Flavobacteriia > Flavobacteriales > Weeksellaceae > Chryseobacterium > Chryseobacterium sp. PTM-20240506. The sequence goes on along the minus strand of NZ_CP182581.1, from coordinate 4,627,500 downwards.
ACACCATGTTCGGACAAATGCAGACACAGGCTACATGCGGAACTTGTCAGGGTATCGGAAAAGTTGCCGATAAAATCCCGGCAGGTGCAAATGCACAGGGACTTATAAAAGATGAGGAGGAAATTACCATCAATATTCCTGCAGGAGCAAGAGACGGAATCCAGCTTAATGTAAGAGGAAAAGGTAACGACGCTCCTTTCGGAGGAGTTCCGGGAGATCTGCTTGTTATCGTAGAGGAAGAAGTAGATAAAACAATCAAAAGAGAAGGAGACAATCTTCATCAGGAGTTATATATTTCATTTGCAGAAGCTGCATTAGGAACCAAAAAAGAAGTTCCTACGGTAGGTGGAAAGGTAAAAATCACTGTAGATCCCGGTACGCAATCAGGAAAAATCCTGAGACTGGCCGGAAAAGGCCTTCCTAGCATTGACAGTTATGGAAAAGGAGATATGTTTATACACATTAATGTATGGACTCCACAAAAATTAACGAAAGATCAGAAAGATTTCTTTGAAAAACAGATGTCCAGCGGAGAAATGGTTGCAGAACCATCCGGAAAGGAGAAGACATTCTTTGATAAAGTAAAAGATCTTTTCAACTAAAATATAAAAAGAGGCCTGCAAGGTCTCTTTTTTTATTGGCGTTCTGTTTTAATGTTCCGGAATTTATATTTTCTCACCTAAGACCATAGATGATCAAACTTTTTAAGCCATTACAAAAGATATTTCAGTTTGCGGTTAGCCAATACAAGAATAAAACTGGCAGTCAGTAATGTTATCACGAAAATCAACATTTCGAACGGATAATATAAACCAAGTGTCCATTTCATAATCAGAGGATGTATCACATAGATTGCAGTGGATAAGCTGGCAAGAATTTTAGTATCTATCATTACAGACACATTTTTGCAGTAGATAAATACCAGCGGGCAGGCTAATAATAAAGAAAACAACAGGTCAATATTTTCTGTAGAACTGATCATGATAAAATTGTAAAAAGACTCTGAAATCACAAGCCCGGTCAAAGCAATAACTGTGATCAGTGAAGGCCTGTATCTCATATCAAGGTTAAGCTTATTGATCAGATATCCTATTGTTAAAAAAGGAAAGCATACCAGGAGAAAGTTCCTGTAAGACGGATAAAGATTGATTAATTTATCTTTTTGCCCCCCAAAATAATGGAGATTTCCTATCGTCTGTAACGCGTAGCCTATACTGAATAATAAAACAATAAGCGCTAGCATAAACCTTACCGGTTTCTTCCTGATTAAAAATAAAATAATCGCTGAAAAAAAAGTTCCTATCAAATACCATAAGTGATGATATCCAAATAGAATGTTTATGAATATATCTTCTTTTTTCCAGAAGGGAATATAAACCAGCGACCAGATCAGGTAAAGCAAAAATGTCCTTACCAGCCACTTTTTAAGCTTTTGTGTATTGTCTACGTAATAAAAATAATATCCCGTAATGATTAAAAATGTGGGCACCGCCATTCTGAAAACCCCGTTAACAAGTACGAAACCAAGTACAGGACAGGTATCCTGAAATAAATGCATGTGCAGGAAGACAACAAAAAATGCAAGGACAATTTTCAATATATCAATGGACAGATTCCTCATGAGCCGTAAACATGATACAGCGTAAACAAGAATGATAAGTCAATCGTCTTGCTGTCTATTTTTAAAAGAGAACCTGCATACATCTATTTACGGGTTGCCAGAGTATATATTTTTTTGCCTAATGTAAAAAGTGCCACGGCAAGTAAGCCCCCTATCATTCCAAACGTAAACTCTTTAAGTACTGATGGCCAGTCAGGGAGAAAATGATGAAGATACGCTATATTATGAACAAAAATTCCTCCGGAAACCAAAATGAGGGCTATTGTTCCCACGATTGCCAGCATTTTAATAATAATAGGTAATGCTTTCACCAGTAAATGCCCCAGTTTGGAGAAAAAGCCTTTATCATTACTCTTTCTGATCAGCTTAAAGCCGGCATCATCCATCCTTACAATTAAAGCCACAATACCATACACTCCTATGGTTGCCAGGAAAGAAACCAAACTTACCGTAATGATTTGTGTCAGTAGAGGATGTTGTTCTTCAAGAACAGTTCCAAGAGCGATAATTACAATTTCGATTGAAAGAATAAAATCTGTGGTAATTGCTGATTTAATTTTCGATTTTTCTGAATTTTCATCATCTTCATTTTTTGTGCTTTCTTCTATGACTTCATGTCCTTTTTTATCCCGATGAAATAAAAACTCAATGATTTTTTCAACTCCCTCGAATGCAAGGTAAAAACCTCCTAAAATAAGAATGATTTCTATTGCAGGCTTATACAGCCAGTGTAGTAAAAACGCGATCGGCAGAATAATTAGCTTATTAATAAAAGAACCTTTGGTAATTGCCCATAACACAGGTATCTCCCGTGATGAAATGAAACCTGTAGCCTTTTCGGCATTTACCGCCAGGTCATCTCCCAAAATCCCTGCAGTTTTCTGAGTTGCTATCTTACTGGTTACAGCCACATCATCCATAAGAGCAGCGAGATCATCTAAAATTGCAAAAAAACCGGAAGCCATATGTAATTTATTATTTAACAACAAAAATAACTATTTAATTCTATATCTCATTTTCTTTTAAAATCAATTTAACAAAGAAAAAATTCATAAATCATAAGAAGCCTTGTGATCGTATCATCTATTTTTTTTATTGAACTTAATAATAAACCTCACAATTCTTCTCATATTTGCCAGGGTATAAAATCCTTAACAATATGGACGAAACTGAAATCTGGGAAAAACAACTGCAATCCATCTGGCAGCAATTAGGGAAAATAAGCAATGAAGATTTTATCCAGCGGATCAAAGATCATGTTCAGCATCTAACGGATAAAAAAGCAATTGCTGATTTTGAAATGGCTTGTGCATTTGATTCAACAGGAAATGAAAAAGAAGCTGAACCATTGTATCGTTCAGCCTTACACCATGGCTTATCGGGTTTGCGCAGAAGAAGGGCCAGAATTCAGCTTGCAAGTACACTGAGAAACAATGGAAAAATCGATGAGAGCATTCGGATCCTCAGAGAAGAAAAAATAAATGAGTCTGATGAGCTTGATGATGCAGTGGATTCTTTTCTTGCACTTTCATTGTACTCAGCCGGAGAGAGTAAAGAGGCATTGTCCCTAGCGTTAAAAGCTTTATCCCGGCATTTACCTCGATACAACAATTCATTATACAAGTACGCTGAAAATTTAGAAGCATCCAATAAACATGATAGCACCGGATCTTGAAAACAGCCCTGCCTTAACCCAGAATCATCATATTTTTCTTACATTTGATTTATGAAAAAGCTCATACTCAGATATCATTTTTTTATTTTAGGATGTATCGGCTTTTTATTAAATTCATGTAATTCAAGATTCAGAGTTTGGGTGGGGAATAACAATCAGCAGAAAATTTACAATTTAAAATACGGTGAGCATAAAAGACAGAAGATGGATATTTTCCTTCCGTCCGAATATGCTAAAGAATCCCCTGTTGTTCTTATTGTACATGGAGGGGCCTGGAAGTATGGCAGAAAAGAACATATGATCCAGATCCAAAAAATGCTTTTTAAAAATAATATTCCCAGCATCAATATCAATTACAGGCTCGTTTCAAAATCTAAAAAAATTACTTACAGGGAGCAGTTGGAGGATATCAGCTCGGTAATTGAAAAATTTAATTCTTTAGCGGGGAAAGCGGAACTCCAACCTGATAACTATATTATCCTGGGAGAAAGTGCGGGTGGACATTTGGCTTTACTTTATGGTTACCAGCATCCGGATCAGATCAAAAAGATCATTTCTTTAAGCGGTCCTACTGATTTTTATTCTCCGGAATTTTTACACTCATTTTACTCGAAATATACCTCACCTACTTTACAAAAGGTGGTAGGAACCAGATTTAACCGTCACAACCTGTCTGAGGAATTTAAAATAGCAAGCCCGATTGCCAATATTACAAATGTCCCTACGCTGATCTTTCAGGGAAATCAGGATTTTCTGGTTAATAAAAGCCAGGGGCTCGCGCTGGATTCGGCTTTAGCAAGCCGGAATATTACCCGTAAACTGGTTTTCATGAAAAATACAGGACATGCCCCAAGATTTTTCAGCAAACGAAAAAGAGACAGTATCATCTACCCTAATATCCTGGAATGGATAAAAAAATAACCTGCATAAAGCAGGTTATTATATTTTACAATTCACATCTCTTTATTTAGGTGAATTATCTTCGTATTTACTGTGATCCACTTTCTTACCAAAAAGAAATTTAATAATGATCGGAAGCGTAGTGATCAGAACGATCACAATAATGATCAGTTCGAGCTTTTCTTTAAGATTGATACCAAATTGTTCCTGGAATAATTTATCCAGATAGTGACCCGCAAAGATCAGGATGAACGACCATAGCACTGCTCCGATGATATTGTCTCTGAGGAACTCTTTTTTGTCCATTTTCACAATTCCCGCAACGATAGGAGTAAACGTTCTTACTACAGGTAAAAATCTTGCCATGATAACGGCTAAAGCTCCATGCTTTTCAAAAAAATCATGAGCCTGGTACAGGTATTTTTTCTTAAACAAAAAGGTATCTTGTTTTTTATAAAGTGCAGGACCTGCCTTCACCCCAAAGTAATATCCCACTTCATTACCTACAACAGCAGCAAATGCTACAGCAGTGGCAAGGATGGTAGTATCAAGAAGATCGCTCCCTGTAGAGCCAAATGTCTCTTTGATAATTTCAACAGCATAAATTCCTGAAACAAACAATAAAGAGTCTCCTGGTAAAAAAAATCCTACAAAAAGACCAGTTTCAGCAAAAATAATAAACAGAATCAGCCAAAACCCTCCCATTTTAATATAAAACTCCGGGTTTAATAAATCTTTCCAGCTATTGAAATCTTCCATACATATTGATAAGTAACAAAAATAAGTCTAAAAAGTCTGATTAAGAAATTAATTATAAGATTTTAACTAAAAAACCAGAATAATTTTTACAGGTCTAAATCATCGTCAGAAACCGCGGTTCCATCGGCCATGAGAAAAGCTTTCAGGAATGGCGTAAGATTTCCGTTCATTACCGAATCTACGTCTGAAGTCTCATAACCAGAACGTACATCTTTTACCAGTTTGTAAGGATGCATCACATAGTTCCTTATCTGACTTCCCCACTCGATTTTCATCTTATTGGATTCAATCTCGTTTCGGGCTTTCATTCTTTCTTCAAGCTCCATTTCATATAATCTGGAACGAAGCAATTGCATTGCCTTTTCCTTATTCTGCAGCTGCGATCTTGATTCCGAGTTTTCGATAATGATCCCGGTAGGCGCGTGACGGAGACGCACCGCTGTTTCCACCTTGTTAACGTTCTGTCCTCCGGCTCCTGAACTTCGCATGGTTTCAAATGAAATGTCCGCAGGGTTTATATTAATTTCAATAGTATCATCTACCAATGGATAAACATACACGGAAACAAAGCTTGTATGTCTTTTGGCATTACTGTCAAAAGGTGAAATTCTTACGAGCCTGTGAACACCATTCTCTCCTTTAAGGTACCCGAAAGCGTATTCTCCATCCATTTCCAGGGTCACCGTTTTTACACCGGCAACGTCTCCTTCCTGATAATTCAGCTCCCGAATTTTATATCCTTGCTTTTCTGCCCACATTGTGTACATTCTCATCAGCATTGCAGCCCAGTCACAACTTTCCGTACCTCCAGCCCCTGCCGTGATCTGTATAACGGCTGAAAGCTCATCTCCTTCGTTGGAAAGCATATTTTTAAATTCAAGGTCTTCTATTTTTTCTACTAGTTTTGGAAATGTCTCATCCAGCTCTTTTTCAGAATCAGGATCTTCTTTGGCAAATTCCATTAAAACCTGCAAATCCTCAAACTGAGTAGCAATTTCCTGGTAATCTTCCACCCATCTTTTTTTAGAACGAAGCTGCTTTAAGAATGCCTCCGCCTCTTTCGGATGATCCCAAAATTCAGGAGCAGCCGTTTTCTCGTCGTCATTAGAAATTTCTATTTTCTTCTTTTCAATCTGAAGATATTTATGGAGATCTTCAATTCTGGATTGAACATCTTTTATATGGTCGTTGTTAATCACGAAATTTTATTTTTTGCAAAAATAAGGATAAAATTTTGAGCAAAGAGCGATAGCTGATCAGCAATCATTTTTTCCTGAGTTAATGTTGAACAAGATCAATAATATTTTTTGACTCAATGGAAATATATATTAATCAGAATAAGCTATTATTTGTAGCCATAAAGCCAATAATTATAAATAAAAAATGTGCTGCTAATATAAATGGCAAACTCTTCTTACCTCCAAACCTATCAATAATATTTCCATAGATGGCAAATTGAAGTATACCAAATACCAGAAAATACATGGATATATTATCCGGTAATATAATTCCTAAAAAGCAAAGTGGAAAAATAACTGTGATCAGCGCATAATTTCCATGACCCGCTCCTGCAAAGAAAACTGACAAAAAAATAAGAGGAACCGTTAATACAGCAAAAAGATTCGTATATCTATATTTCATAACACATTTAATTGATCTTATCCGCAACGATCTCTCCAATTTTTGGGGCCAGTGCAACGCCCATCCCGGAGAGTCTTACAGCACAAAACTGTCTTTCCGATACCTGTTTTACAATGGGAGTTTTTTCTGAACCCATTGCCATGATCCCCGACCATCGAAGGTCAATTTTAAAATCATGATCAGGCAGAATTACCTCTTTCAAAAAATTTTCCAGATGATTCTGTAAAAATTCAGTAGTCTGAAAATCACGGGTTTCTTCAGTCTTAAAATCCTGGTTTCTCCCGCCTCCCAACAGCACCCTGTTTCCTACATTTCTGAAATAATAAAATCCCTCGTCGTAATGGAAAGTTCCTTTTAATTTTAAATTTTGAACGGGTTCCGTAACTAAAATCTGACCTCTGGCAGGAATGATTTCTTCATTTTCTAAAAATTGGGAGCTAAAAGCATTGGTACAGTAAATAACCTGCTCTGCATGAACAGACAAATCTTCAGACAACCTGACTTCCATTCCGGTGTTTTCCTCAATTACATCCGTAACCGGTGTTCCAAAAAGGAATTCAACTTTCAGGTCCTGACATTTCTCAAGAAGCTTTTGTAAGAGCTTTCCTGAATGGAGACTCCCTTCATATGGATTTTCAATCAGAAAGTCCGATTTTCCCAACCCAAATGCTTTGATTTTATCTTGTTGTAAAGAATAAGTGGCTGAAATTCCTGTTATGGGCTTCATTTTTTCATTCACTTCTTGCATCTTTTCTAAGGGAGATTCATTATTCAGGATTTCAAAGCCCCCACTCAAATCAAAATCAATTTCTGAATTCTTAAAATACTTCTGAATTTTCAGAAGCCCTTCAAACCTCATCTTAATCAATTCCAAGGTCTTGTCCCATCCCATTTTTCCCTGATCGGCAATAATTTCCGTCAGGCTTCCAAAGCAGGCAAAGCCGGCATTTCTTGTTGAAGCGCCCAGCGGAATCGGATTTCTTTCAATAATTAAAACAGATAGGTCAGGATATTTTTCTTTAATGGAAATAGCTGTCCAAAGCCCGGTAAACCCTGCTCCAATAATAATAACATCCCTTCTCCGGTAAAAGGTTTCAAGTTCCCAGATGCTGTTCATCGGTGATGAGTAATTAGCCTTTGTCTTTTCCTCCCTCCTCTTCACCATTGTGATGAAAACCTATTGCCCTCGCAGGTTCTTCTACCACTTTATAGGTTTCAAGTTCGGTTCGTAAGGATTTAATCCTGTATTGAAAATCATCAAAATTATTGATAATCGCATCATTTAAAAATTGTTCAACCTGTTGCAGGTATTCTTCTGTAAGTTTGCCTGCTGCATCTCTCAGGGCTCCATTTAAGAGGACATCGTCAATTACAAGTTTTTCATTTTTTGTTCGCTGGTAAAGATTTTTTATCCTCTTCTTCAGACTTTGTGTAAAATCCATGAGCATGGTATTGCTGAAAGCCTTCATTTTGGATGCACTTCCATTCCAGAAAGGTACTTTATCTGCTTTGTTATTTTTAAGGATCTTATAGAGCAAAGAATCGCTTTCCAGCCCTTTCGTCATTCCGTACAGGATAATTTCCGAACGCTCTGCAGCATTAGGAGGAAAAACAGGAATCATTACATCGAATCTTCCCGGCGCCAGAATCTCCTCATCAATCTCCGATACGGACTTGGCAGACCCCACCATCACTACGTCTTCTTTTGCAAATTTTCCGATGTAATGAAGAATGATCTCCTGCGTTTCAAGATTGCAGGATGCCACATTGTTCTCTGCACTTCTTTCCATCATGATTTCATCAAAATCATCCATAAAAAGAAGCACCTTATCCTCCGTCATCATCTTTATGAGAAAATCATTAAAATTTGTTTTATTCCCATCGATTAATGATGTTCCCAGATAATGTTTTTTAACTTCCTTAAACTGATAATTGATGATCTCTGCAATTTTGTTGGCCCAGAAAATCTTACCACTTCCCGGAGGTCCGTAAAGAATGATCCCCGCTGGTTTATTGATCCCCCAGTCTTTTATCTGTTGCTTATTTAAAAAAGGTTCCAAGACACTGGAAATATAAAAGAACAAATCCCGGTAACCTATGAAATCCCGGTGTTGAAGACTGGTCTTATGTCCAAAATAGTTATAAACAAACTGATAATTTCCACCCAGCTTATTATCTATTCCGTAACTGGAAATTGAAGAACGGAATATTCCGTTATCAAAAATATTAGGAGTGCTGTCCTGAATTGCTTTTTCTATCTTTTCCTTAGGCTGATTGATCGTCTCCGCAATTTGTTCAAGGGTTTTATTCTGATCAAGATCTTTTTCGTAGGTCCTTAAAAAATCTACATTCTCGCGGGCAAACTTTTCAAAATCATCTTTGATCTCAAAATTGGTACTCATACATACCCCAAGTTCCAGGTCAAAATCCTGGATAAATTGCTTGATTGCCTCTACGGAAATATTTAATTCTTTTGCAAGCTCAATTAACTTCATATTCACGAATTATACTACCAAATTTAATATTTTAATCTCATACAAGATCAGACAATTTAAGTAAATATTGTAACATTCTGTTAAAAACAAAGACTACTACTATGTAAAACAAATTACATGGAAAAAGTTTTGTCAGTAAAGAATTTAACAAAAAAATTCAAACGAACCGTTGTAAACAATATCTCTTTTGATGTAGAAAAAGGGAACGTTTACGGACTTCTTGGCCCTAATGGAAGTGGGAAATCCACTACATTCGGAATGTTGCTTTCCACCATAAACCCTACCAGTGGCGACTGGTATTGGTTTGGAAAAAAAGGTACAGATCCCGATACTTTAAAAAAAATCGGGGCTATTATTGAGCAACCGAACTTCTATCCATATCTGAGTGCCGAAACCAACTTAAAGATTGTTGCCGAAATTAAAGGAGCTTCCTACCACCGTATTGATGAAGTTCTGAAGACTGTAAATCTTCTGGACAGGAAGAAAGACCCATTTAAAACGTTCTCACTTGGAATGAAACAGCGACTGGCGATTGCCTCCGCTATGCTGAACAATCCTGAGGTCATGATATTGGACGAACCTACAAACGGACTGGATCCTGAAGGCATTATCCAGATCAGGGAAATCATTTCCAATATTGCCAAACAAGGAATTACGATCATTATTGCCAGCCATCTTCTGGACGAAATTGAAAAAATATGCAGCCATGTTATTGTTTTAAAGGAGGGGAATTCCATCTACAGCGGGCGGGTTGATGAAATTACAAGCAACAAAGGTTTTTTTGAATTAAAGGCAGATAACAATACTGCACTTTTAAATGCGCTTGAAGAACTGCAATGGTTCAGCTCTATAAACACCGAAAATGATATCATTAAAGCTCAGATTCGTGAAGACGCTTCCATTTCTGCTTCGGCACTCAATCAGAAGCTGGCAGAAAAAGGTATTTTCTTATCCCACTTGTCTAAGAAAAAATTATCGCTTGAAACTCAATTCCTTGAACTTGTAAAAAACACGAATACCAATGCTTAAATTATTAAAACTCGAATACCACAAAAATCTGAATTACAGACCATTCAGGATTTTCACCATATTGTATTTTGCTATTTTAGTGGCGCTTCTTTTCATCGGATTGGTCGATCTGGATGTCTTTGGTGCAACAATTAATCTAAAGGAACAGGGGATTTATAATTTTCCGGAAATCTGGAACTTCACTACCTGGATTGTAGCCTTGCTAAAGATATTCCTTGGATTGATTATTGTTTTTTCGATCTCACAGGAGTTCAGCAACAGAATGTTTAAGCAGAATACCATTGATGGGTTGAGCAGAAAAGAATTCATCGGATCTAAGCTACTGACGATAACTATTTTTTCTGTTGTATCTACCCTTATTGTATTTGTCATTACTCTTTTCTTGGGATATAATTACTCCAAGGTAACAGACTCCGCATCGGTCTTCAAAGAAATGTTCTTTATCGGAAATTATTTTGTAAAACTTTTTACTTTCTTCTGTTTTTTAATGTTTCTTTCAGTACTCCTCAGAAAATCCATGTTTGTATTTCTAGGATTCTTTGTGTATTGGATCGGTGAAGGAATCTTAACCGCCATCGAAGTATTCCAAAAAGTCCGTGGAACACAGGAACTGGAGAGAATCAAGATTATGAAAGAAGATTTCTTCATCACTCATCTTCTCCCTTTGGAAAGTATGTCTAACCTGATTCCCAATCCTATGCTGAGATTAAATATGGCTAAAATGATGGGATTGAAATATGAATTCACCTATCCTACCGAAAGTTTAATCGCCTGTATTGTTTGGAGTGGACTTTTTATTTTCGGATCATACTGGATCCTGAGAAAAAGGGATTGGTAGTCTCTTTAATTGAATGATTAAAAGATTTGAAAATTAAAATATTAAAAAGTGATTCATTGAGGATCACTTTTTTTATTTGTACAGAATATTTTTTTAATTTTATAAAAATGCGAGGCTTGAAAAAAATATATTATTTCCCTGGGCTTATAAGCGCTGTTATTATTCCATTATTGTTTTGGTATTATGGGAGCCGGAAGTTTGAGGAGATCAATCTCAATGTTATTGATATTGGATTACCTGCTAAGATCAGGCCTGGAGAAAAAGTAAATGAATCTGCAACTTTCGAATCCGTACGAAACTGGAATTATAAAAAAATTATAGTAGAACCTAATTCAGCAAGAGAAAATTCCAAACGTTATATATCTGACATTAAACAGCTTCAAAAAGAAAACCGCAAGGAATCTGGAATAGAATTTATTTTAAATGACGAAAATACATATGATGACATTATATCTTTATTAAATGATATAGAATCCAGCGGACAATTATCATACTGCTTAGACCTTAACAAAACAGGACATTTTTTTGTTCCTCATCAGTACATTGATCCTACTATAACAAAAATTGATGATGACCTTATTTTTAGATGTGGGACGGGATTAATAATGCAAAGCGCTTTGAAGAACAATCCGTCACAACAATTTTCCGAATTTGAAACTTCAATTTCACAATTACCCAAGCCTTCATTTTACATCATTTTTGGATTTTTACTATTTTTAAATATCTCCATGTTTAGCATTAAAGATACCGTTCAATTTAATAAAAGACAATAATGAAAAAGATATACTACTTTCCGTGACTTATTAATGCTGTACTTATTCCATTATTGTTTTGGTATTATGGGAGCCGGAAGTTTGAGGAGATCAATCTCAATGTTATTGATATTGGATTACCTGCTAAGATCAAGCCTGGAGAAAAAGTAAATATTCATAAAAAAAGGTTGCTTTTCAGCAACCTTTACACATTATTTTTTCTCGAGTAATGGAAGATACTCAGCATATCCTTTCTTCTCCATTTCAGCCTTCGGTATAAACTTTAGAGAGGCACTATTGATACAGTAACGTAAACCTCCTTTATCTTTAGGGCCATCTGTAAAGACGTGTCCCAAATGAGCGTCACCAGTCTTACTACGAACTTCCACTCTGGTCATTCCCGCAGACCTGTCTAATTTTTCATCGATAACATTTTTAGTAATCGGTTTGGAAAAACTTGGCCATCCACAACCGGATTCGAATTTATCTGTTGACACAAATAATGGCTCCCCTGTTGTAATATCTACATAGATTCCTTCACGAAACTCTTTATCATACTCATTCTGGTAAGGCATTTCTGTAGCATTTTCCTGCGTTACACGGTATTGTTCAGCCGTAAGTTTTTCTTTTAAAACCTTTTTATCCTGTTTCTGGTACTTAGCTTTTGGAAGCGGATTGGCATTTTTAGCCATTTCAAAAAGTCCCGGTTCGATGTGGCAGTATCCTCCAGGATTTTTATCCAGATAATCCTGATGATAATCTTCCGCCCTGTAGAAATTTTTCAGTGGAATAGTTTCTACCACCACAGGCTTACTGTAATTTTTAGCCAGCTTTTGTACTTCTTCTTTCACAATGGCTTCTGTAGCCTTATCTGTAGAGTAAATTCCGGTTCTGTACTGGTCTCCCCTATCATTTCCCTGTTGATTCAGACTTGTAGGATCAATGGTTTTGAAATACAGATCGATCAATAATTTCAAATCAACCTGATCAGGATCATATTTCACTTTTACGGTTTCTGCAAAGCCGGTTGTATGGCTTACAACTTCTTCATAGGTAGGATTTGTCTTGTTTCCGTTAGCGTATCCTACTTCAGTTCCCACAACCCCGCGAATCTGTTGGAAAAAGTGCTCTGTTCCCCAAAAACATCCGCCTGCAAAATAAACTTCTTTTACATTTTTACTGTCCATAATGGTCTCATTTTCTTTTTTTATTTCTGACGATTTCTTTGAATCGCCACAGCTTCTTGCAAATACGGCAATACCTAAAACAACTGCCAGTAATATTAATATACTTTTCATTTTTATCTTTTTATTCATTATTATTTTTTTTGATATATCATCAATCCAAATCCTAAAAGCATGAGATCTTTAAGAATAAAGAAATCTGTTACCGGAACTCCATCCACTATTTTCCAGATTCCCGGAGTTGTAAATAAATAGCTTAAAGTAACAAGGAAAGTCACTGTCATTCCGATTCCCGCATACTTCTTGAGAGCTACAAATTTCGGACTAAATATCAGCAGTAGTGCAATGATAATTTCTATCGTTCCGATAGCATTTGACACTGTTTGAACGCTTGCTATATTATATACGAAAAAGGTGAGAAAATGGTTTTCAACCAGGCTTTTTATTCCTTGTGCTTCGGTTGGAGTAAATTTGAAAATTCCAATCCAGAGTAAGATAAGTGCCGCTCCGTATAATGAGATGTAATATCCCAGCTTATACGTTATAGATTCTTTAGTAAGTTGTGCTGTTCCGTTCATTTTTTTAAGATTTTGAATGACTACTTTTATTATTTTCAGAAGTATAGTCGGAACGGCTTCAAAATCCTGACAGAATTTTTATCAAAAATCTATCTTTTTAATCATATCATCTTTAAAACCTTGAATATCAGAATCATTTATTTCATCACTTTCCTTTTTTATAAAAGTTTTCTTCATGATTTCATCAAGGATAGCGAGCTTTTTCTGATAAGCCCTGCACCATTTGCAAATTTTCAGATGCATAGTAAGCTTACGGTCTTCTTCCGGAGAAATAGACCCTGCATTTTTCTTTTCCATAAGGAGTGTGGCTACACTGCATGGAAGAAATATCAAATGAATCAATTTTTTCAACATGTTCAACATTTATGATTTTGCAAACCAATTAAAATCCAGGCACTCCCGCAACTGCATTCTGCTTCTTTGTAAAATCTTCCATAGATTAGTCGTAGAAATATCCAATTCCTGACTCACATCCGGAGCTTTTTTTTCCTGGAGGTAGTACATTTTCACAGGAATCTTCCATCGGACGGGCAATTCTTCAATACAATCTTCTAAAGTTTTATTGAATTGCTGGTCATCCAGAAGCTCAGGTTCTTTATTAGAAATATCCCAGTCATTCAGAACCTGGCTACTTTTCCAGGATCCTGTTTCATCAAAAAAATGATCCAGCCTGATCTGAGGTTCAGACTTGTACTTTCCACGGTAGAAATCGGCAACCTTCCGGTTGAGAATCGTCATCAGCCAGGTAAGAGGCTGGCTTTTTCCCTCAAAAGAATCATAAGATGACAATGCTGAAAGAAAAACTTCCTGAACGATATCTCTAGCATCATCCTTATCTGAAAGAAGATACATTGCTCTCTTTAAAAGGGCTCCGGAATACATTTCTACCCAGCTTTTCAGCACTTCATTTTTCGTCATATTACGCTTTTATCATTTCAGATCATAACGAAGATAGTAAGTTAAGCGGAAAAGCACAAAAAAATATACTGCCTAAAATTCCCGTTCCGCAGAGAGCATACAATTCCTTATTTTTTGGTATAATTATTTTAAGGTACTTTTTTCTAGCCCCGATTGTAGTATTTGTCTGAGCTCATTTTTCTTATCAAAGAAAAATAGCGAGTACGGAAAGCGGGAAACAGCTTCTAAAAACTGTTTCAGATTATCGACACAAATGTTTCCAAAAGTATCAATAAATTGAAACTAAATCACCTAAAAACATTAAATTTGCATCTTATCATAAAAAGCAAAGCAATACATTACTTATGACATCACAAGAGATACGTCAAAAATTTTTAGATTATTTTAAAAGTAAAGACCACCTTATCGTTCCTTCTGCACCGATTGTGCTGAAAGACGATCCTACCCTGATGTTTTCCAACTCAGGAATGACGCAGTTTAAAGATTTTTTCTTAGGTTATAAAACACCTACTGCTCCAAGGATTGCCGACACACAAAAGTGTTTAAGGGTTTCCGGAAAACATAATGACCTGGATGATGTAGGTAGAGATACTTACCACCATACGATGTTCGAGATGTTGGGGAACTGGTCTTTTGGTGATTATTTTAAAAAAGATGCTATTGCTTTTGCCTGGGAATTGTTAACCGGAGTATACGGAATTCCGAAAGAAAATTTATACGTAACCATTTTTGAGGGAGATGCATCTGAAAATCTGGAAAGGGACCAGGATGCGTACGACTTCTGGAAGACCCATATTTCTGAAGACAGGATCATTAACGGAAATAAAAAAGATAATTTCTGGGAAATGGGGGAAAGCGGACCTTGCGGACCTTGTTCTGAAATTCATATCGACCTTAGAACTCCTGAAGAAAAAGCAAAAATTTCCGGACTTGAACTGGTGAATAATGATCACCCGCAGGTTGTTGAGGTCTGGAACCTGGTTTTCATGGAATTCAACAGAAAGGCTGATAAAAGCCTGGAAAAACTTCCGCAGCAGCATGTAGACACCGGAATGGGATTTGAGCGTCTTTGTATGGCGTTACAAGGTAAATCTTCGAACTACGACACCGATGTTTTCACGCCGCTTATTGCTAAAGTTGAGGAACTTTCAGGCAAGAAATACACAGGAATTTTAGAGGATGAAAAAGATATTGCCATCCGCGTGGTGGTAGACCATATCAGAGCAGTTTCTTTTGCTATTGCAGACGGACAGCTTCCTTCTAACGGAGGAGCCGGGTATGTGATCAGAAGAATTTTAAGAAGAGCAATTTCTTACTCTTATCGTTTTTTAGGAATGAAAGAACCTTTCCTTTTCGAATTGGTTGCTGTTCTTAAAGATCAGATGGGACCATTCTTCCCGGAGCTGGAAAAACAGGGAAATCTTGTTACGGAGGTTATCAAAAGCGAAGAAGAATCATTTTTAAAAACCATTGAAAGCGGTCTTGTACGCGTTGAAAGACTGATTCAGCAAACCATTTCGGATGGTTCGAAGGTGCTGCCTTCTGTAGAAGTTTTTGAACTGTATGATACTTATGGTTTCCCGGATGATCTGACAAGAATTATTGCGGAAGAAAAGGGATTGACCATCGATGAGGTGGGTTTCCAGGCAGAAATGGAGAAACAAAAACAGCGTTCTAAGAAAGACTCTGCTTCTAAAGTATATGACTGGGTGGTTCTGGAAGAAAAGCCGGAAACTTTTGTAGGCTATGACCAGCTTGAAGCTGAAACCTATATTACCCGATACAGAAAGGTAGAAAATAAAGACGGGGAATTCTATCAGGTAGTTCTTAGCAACTCTCCTTTCTACCCTGAAGGAGGTGGACAGGTTGGTGATAAAGGAGTCCTGGAAAATGCTGCGGAAAGCTTTGAAGTATTGGAAACGAAAAAGGAAAACGGATTGATCATTTCATTGATCAATGGTCTTCCAAAAGATGCAGGAGCTGTTTTCTATGCTAAAGTAAATGCTACGGAAAGGAAGAATTCTCAGGCCAATCACTCGGTTACCCACCTTCTGCATGAAGCACTAAGAGAAGTTCTGGGAACTCATGTGGAGCAGAAAGGTTCTTATGTAGGACCTGATTATTTGCGTTTCGACTTCTCTCATTTCAATAAGATGACGGAAGAAGAACTTGCTTTGATCGAAGAAAAGGTAAACCAAAAGATCAAAGACAGCATTGCTCTGCAGGAATTCAGAAACATTCCGATCCAGGAGGCTATAGACAAAGGAGCTATGGCTTTGTTTGGTGAAAAATACGGAGATAATGTAAGAATGATCCAGTTTGGAAGTTCAAAGGAATTATGTGGTGGAACCCATGTTAAGAACACCAGCGAAATCGGTCATTTTAAAATCACTTCGGAAAACTCTGCTGCTGCAGGGATCAGAAGAATTGAAGCAATTTCAGGAGATAAATCTGCCGAATATTTCAAAAATATAGAACAGCAGATCACCGAGCTTTCTCAGCTGCTGAAATCAAAAGATGTAGTACGATCTATTGAAAAGCTGATTGAAGAAAATGCCTCATTGAAATCTGAGGTTGAAGCATTGAAGAAGGAAAAAGCAAAAGGAGAAATCGGAGACTGGAAGAATGCTTATGAGCAAAAAGGAGATAAGCAGCTATTGGTTAAGAAGACCTCATTGGATGCAGGCTCTGTAAAAGACATTATCTTCCAGCTAAAAAAAGAAATCCCAACATCGATAACCATTGTACTTTCCAATGCTGATGACAAACCGATGATCACCGTAGGAGTTTCTGACGATCTGGCTTCTAGCTATCAGGCTGGAGCTATTGTAAAGGAACTGGCAAAAGAGATCCAAGGTGGCGGTGGTGGAAACCCGGGCTTTGCTACTGCGGGTGGAAAAAACCTCGCCGGTTTAGAAAATGCTTATCAGAAAGCCTTAAATATTTAAATAACAATATTTTAACAATAACAATAAAAACTTCCAAAAATTTTGGAAGTTTTTATTTTGCCTTGATCCATATAAGCTAATTTACTTGCATTTCTATTAAAACAACCAATCAACAACAGATTGAAAATTATATCAATAACGCTTATAAAAGTTTTTCATGATCAGAAATATCACTAATTTTGATTCACATTTATTTCATGAAAAGGGTTTTATTTATTATATTTTTCTGGACTTGTATTTTTGGTTATTCGCAATCAAAAATCAAAGTCATCGATGAGATAGACAAAACCCCTGTCCTCAATGCTAAAATCTTCTGTAATGATAAACTCCTTGGACAAACAGACTCCCGGGGAATTTTTGAATTCAAAACCAAATGCAACAGCATAGAAATCCGGGCAGATTATTATCAGAATGAAATTGCGTTGGTAGAAGAAAATATGGAGGTATCGCTCCTTAAAACTTCCTCAAAAACCACTGCTATTGAAACCGTCATCCTTCAGGACAAAAGTGATCCGAGAGCCCTGGAGATTCTGAATAAGGTTAATAAATATTTTAAAGAAAACTCTCCCAAAAGTCTGAGCTCATACACGTATAAATCGTATGAAAAAGTATCTTTAGACATTGACGAAGATAGTATAACTCAGTTTAATCAGTTTTTTAACGATACTAATTTCTTCAAAAAGAAAAGAGAGAAGGATTCTTTAAACAATATTTCCGCTAAAAAAATCTTTTCAAAAAGCAAACTTTTTCTTTGGGAAAGAGCTCAGGAGTTTTTGTATTCAAAAAAATATGGAGAAAAGATCAATATTTTAGATAACAGGATTTCGGGTCTTAAGCAACCTATCTATGAAATGATTGCTCTCCAGCAAAGTAACAGGGACCGAATTCCGAATCAGGTTAAACAGGAAAACAGAGGTTTATACCGTTATTTTCTTACCGATACCCTAGAGCTGGACGGACGGAAAAACTTTGTGATCCGTTTCCGTGAAGTGAATTATAAAAAGTCCGACAAAAAAAGAAAGTTCAACGGAACGATCTATATAGATACCGAGACCTATGGTATTAAAAAGATCGAAAACATCAGTAAAAATAAAAACGACGGAATTATTACCAGCACCTGGGTGTTTTATAATAACAAATGGTTCCTTGCTCATGAAAAGGTAAAACTACGAATGAGTAAAATGGCCGTTAAGGACGACAGTAAAGACCATTCTGAAGATACCGCTGAAAAAAAAGGGAGAAACAGTTTTGGCACCTACGCTTTCCTTACCTCAAGGTATTTTGATTTCAAGTCCCCTATTGAAGAAAACGCCAAAGATTTTAAGGGTTATACCTTTTCTGTAAAAAATGCGGACGGGACATCTCTTGACCAGTACAGAACGGATCCGCTAACGGAAAGGGAAAGAAATACCTATACAACTATAGACAGCCTTGGAAAGATCTACAATATCGATAATAAAGCTAAAATACTGACAGGGCTTATCAATGGGCAGATAAGGGTTGGTATCGTTGACTTTGCGGTAGATGAAATTGTGAACTACAACCTCTATGAGGGATTCAGGCTTGGCTTAAAAGCTAAACTGAATGAAACTTTTAATCCTTATTTTTCTCCGGATTATTATTTCGCCTATGGGTTCAAAGATGATAAATGGAAGTACGGAATCGGCCTGGACATGAAAACAACCCTGGAAAAGAATTCGTTTTTCAGAATAGAATATTATAATGATGTAACTGCATCTGGGGAATTTTACAGAAGACTCTGGAACTTTAAGATGAGAATGATGAACTATGGAAATAACCTTAATAATGACAGGTATTACCATTTCCGCGGGGCTTCTTTGTCTTATCTTAATGATATCACTAACGGACTTACCCTGGTTTTTGCGGCAAGGAGAAATTTTGAGCAGGCTATGTTTGATTACCAGTTCCGAAACAGTGGTCCTTCGTTTGAAAACTTCAATACACTATTTACTTTGAAGTTCTCACCTAATTCCACCAATATTATGACCCCACAGGGCAAGTCTCTTATTGATCAGAAGTACCCTGAACTTTATTTCAATTATGAACAGAGCTACAAAGTATTGGGTGGTGATTTTAATTATACCCGTTTTGATGCACTTTTTGTTCATAATTTTAAAACGGTTTTAGGAACTACCGGTGTAAGGCTCTATGGAGGGATCGTTCTGGGTGAAGCTCCGATCTGGAAAAATTTCACGATGAACGGACTGGCTTCTCCGGGAAGAGATATTAATTTTAACCTTACCTCCTACCTTGGATTTGCAACATTAGAGGGAGGAAAGTATTATAATGATAAATTTATTGCCTATTATTTCACCCATAAGCTTCCGCTATACCTGAAGAGTATCGGACAAAATGTATCAAGTTTTGATTTTGTTCTTAGAGGAACCATTGGAGATATGAAACATCCGGAATATCATGATTTCAAATTCAGAAAGCTGGATCACCTGTATCAGGAAGTAGGTGTGGAATGGAATAACTTCCTTTCAAGTTATTTTAATCTTGGCGTATTTTATAGAGTAGGATATTATACCACCTCTAATTTTAAGCAAAATTTTGCCATACAGTTTAAATTAAAATTATTGGAATTTTAACAATCAGAACATGAAAAAAATAGAAATAAAAGCGGACGATTTTTTTGACCTTTTACGGTTAAAGGACGTTTCCATGTGGGAAATATTCCTGCAGATGATTGATGGTGAAGAGAAGGAAATTATTTTCATCGATCGCGAAGAAAAGATTCTCTTCAATTATATTTTACCTGCTGACAAAGAAAAACTGGAAGAAGACCGGAAAGAGTTTTCCAAACAGTTCTCGGAAAAGCTGTCCTATCTTAATTAATTTGTTCACCCTATGAATAAAAATTATTTTCTATCAATTATCGGCGTATTTGCTATCTTTTTAGCCCATGCCCAAAGCTATAAAAAGCCTTTAGTATCTGCAATCAAAGAATCAGATCTTAAAAAAGATATGTATGAAATGGCTGCTGATCAGTTCTGGGGGCGTGAAGCAGGAACGTTAAATGAGTTAAAAGTCTCGATGTGGCTGGCAGATAAGGCGAAAGAGTCCGGGATGTCTCCGGCAGGAGAAAATGGCACTTTTTTTCAGTATTTTGATATGTACAGGCATCAGGTAATTCCGCAAAGCAGCGTAAAACTGGGTGAAAATACATTAAGATTATGGAAAGATTTTCTTGTTGCAGAACCTGTAAATGCTCATCTGGAAACTGATGTTGTGTACGCCGGAAATACCGAACCTGAGGATCTATCTAAATTGAATCTTAAAGGAAAAGTACTGGCCGTAAACGCTTCCGATAAAAATATTGAAAAGGAAATGACCCTTTTTGTAAGAAGATATCCCGGATTTGTAAGAACAAAATACTATAATACGGCACTAAATCTTGGCGCTAAAGCCATTATTTTCATCACAGATGATACTTCTGAAAAAAGTTGGGCAGAAGTTCTTCCGCAAATGACAAGAGGATCGTATGGCGTAGAGGGATTAAGAGAAAGCATTACAAACAATATCCCTGTTTTGTGGATCAAAAGAGAAAATGCCGGCTGGCTAAAAAACAACCCTAAAGTGTCTATCAACCTGATCACAGAAACCTATAAATATCCATCTGTAAACGTTATCGGAAAAATTGAAGGAACAGATCCCAAGTTAAAAAATGAATATGTTCTGATCAGCGGACATCAGGATCATGACGGGATAAGACATCCGGTTAAAAATGATACCATTTACAACGGTGCAGATGATAACGCGAGTACCTGTGTAGCTATGCTTGCTATGGCAAGAGCTTACAAAAAACAACCCGGAAAAAGAAGTATTCTTTTTGTTTTTCATGGTGCCGAAGAAAGAGGACTTTTGGGGTCAAGATGGCATGCAGCCCATCCTGTAGTTCCTAAAGAACAGATCGTTGCAGTATTGAATGGCGATATGATCGGCAGAAACAGCAATGAAGAAGCAGCTCTGTTAGGAGGAAATGCTCCGCATAAAAATTCTGAAGAATTGGTAAAAATGGCTGAAGAAGCCAATAACGAAAGTACGAAATTCAGATACCTTAAAGACTGGGATTCTCCTAATCATGCTGAATATTTTTACTTCAGAAGTGATCATTTACCGTACGCAAAACTAGGAATCCCTGCTATATTTTTTACCAGTGTTTTACATGAGCAGTACCATACTCCACAGGATGAGTCTGAGAACATCAATTACAAAAAGTTATACAAAATGACGGAATGGATGTACAGAACTTCATGGAAAGTAGCTAATGAAAGTGATCGTCCGAAAGTGATCCCGAACTTTACATTAGAGAGATAAAATATGATTGGTTTACCATTTAAAACTATGCGTTGATTCTTTTTAGCGCATAGTTTTTTTTAGCCTATTTATCATTTTTCTTGCAAAAAGATCTCCACTGTTTTTTTAGCTTCGGCAACATCGTGCACCCTGAGAATTTTTGCCCCTTGTTTTAAAACTTTCATGTGAAGTTTTTGGGTTTCTTCATTAATATCCAATGGGGTTTTACCTAGAGGTTTGTAAATAAAAGATTTTCTGGAAATACCAATCAACAGAGGAAATCGTCCAAATTCCAGATACTCCACTTCTCCTATTAATTTCATCTGATCTTCCACCGTTTTTCCAAAACCAAAACCGGGATCCAGAATAATATCCCTCACTCCTTTCTGTAAAAGCTCATGGGTCTTTTCACTAAAATACCGGTTCACCTCTAATGTAATATCCTCAAATTTTGTTTTGTCATGCATCCTCTCATAGGAAGGATTTATATGCATCAGAATATAAGGAAGTCCTGTTCCTGAAACAATATCGAACATATTATGATCAAATTGTCCTCCTGAAATATCGTTAATGAGGTCAATTCCTTCATCAAAACCAAACTTCACCGTTTCCGAATAGAAGGTATCCAATGAGATCAATGCTTCAGGAAATTCTTTTTTGATCTGAGAAATCAGCTTTCCGATCCTTCGGATCTCTTCTTTGCTCGTAAGAAATTCAGCGTGAGGACGCGTAGACTGGGGTCCGATATCAATGATTTCCGCTCCTTCTTTCAGTAATTTCTCCGTGTGCTCCAGTGCGGTCTTTTCATCGTTAAACTTCCCTCCATCAGAGAAAGAATCCGGTGTAAGATTTAAAATTCCCATAATTTTTGGAATCGTTAAATCTACTATTCTTCCATTGCAGTTGATAGAGTGAAAAGGTTTATGAGTTGGGGAGTTGGAGAGCATGAGAGTTTGAGGGTTTTTAAGGTTGGGGAGTTGGAGTGTTTGAGCGTGTGAGCGTATGAGTATGAGGGTTTGTGAGTGATAAAGGTTATGATGTACTAGTGGTGAATTTTAATAATGCAAAGCTAAGGAGTAAAAGTAATATGAGCAAGGTTATTTGATAAGCAATGGGCACCAGATCATAAGCAATTTGGCAATGTATTCTCCACTTAGTATTTACAATCTTTTCATCCCCAACTCTCATACTCTTCAACCCCACCACCCTCTTACGCTCAAACCCTCCAACCATCCAGCTCCCCAACCCTCAAACCCTCAAACCTAAAAGCATTTCTGCTCAAAATCACACTCCAATTCCCACAACCTAATACGTATTTTTGTATATTTGGGCTATTAAGAGAATTTATGTTAAAAACTTCAGTACAGTTCGGGAAAGTTATCAATCAATGTCGTGATCTTTTCAGTAAAAAATTACAGGATTACGGCGCAGCATGGAGGGTTCTAAGACCAAGTTCAATTACAGATCAGATCTATATTAAAGTGAACAGAATCCGGACCCTGCAGATGACGGATAAAAAAATGGTTGAGGAAAGTGAAGAAGACGAATTTATTGCGATCGTCAACTATTCGATTATCGGACTTATTCAGCTTGAAAAAGGTCTTTCCAACGATTTCAATGAAAATAATGATGAGATTTTAAGCCTTTATGACAAATATGCATCTGAAGCTCAGGCTCTGATGGAAAGAAAAAATCATGATTATGGCGAAGCATGGAGAGATATGAGAATTTCTTCCATAACAGATCTTATTTACCAGAAGGTCCTGAGAACAAAACAGATCGAGGATAACCAGGGAAAAACGATCGTTTCCGAAGGCCTGGATGCCAACTATTTTGATATGCTGAATTATGCTGTTTTCTGTCTGATCAAATTCTCTGAAAAAGAAAACAATTTCGAACCTAAAACTATTTAAAATGATCAAAGGTGTACTTCGTTTTATTATTGCAGTTATTTTTATCCTGTCCGGGTTTGTAAAAGCTGTGGATCTGGTAGGTTTTTCCTTTAAAATGGAAGAATACTTTTCCCCCGCAGTTTTCAACATGCCATTTTTCGAAAAATTTGCTTTGCTGTTTTCAGTTATTGTGGTGGTACTGGAGCTTTTCCTTGGATTTATGCTTTTAATAAAATTAAGACTGAAATTCACCTTATCCATGCTCATTGCCCTTTGTGTTTTCTTTGGGTTCCTTACTTTTTATTCAGCTTATTTCAATGTTGTAACCGATTGTGGATGCTTTGGAGATGCAATAAAATTTACGCCATGGCAGAGTTTCTTTAAAGACGTTGTTCTGCTGATCGGACTGATTATTTTATTTGTTCTGTACAGAAAAGAATTCGCCCGGAAAGACGAATACAGCAGCACAACGAAAACACCTACGGCCAAGTACAAATATTTCCTTTTGGGAGCTTTTGGTCTTGTAATGGTCTACATAATGGCACAGGGAATTATGCACGAGCCTCTCATCGATTTCCGCGATTATAAAATCGGTACGGATATTAAAGCAGAAAAAGATAAAATCAGTAAAAACCCGTCGGAATATAAAACCTTCTACACTCTTAAAAATCAAAAAACCGGGGAGGTTTTAAAGGTAAATCAGGATGATTACATCAAAGAAACAAAATATTGGGCTGACGGTTCTCCATGGAAGATTGAAGAAGGAAAAAACGAATCTGTCATCGTAAAAGAAGGCTACAAGTCTGAGATTGTAAAATTTAAAATTGAAGATCCTACCGGCCTTGAGGTTACTGATGAGATTATTAAAGCTCCAAAGGCTGTTTTGGTATTTTCTTATCACCCTAAAGAGCTTTCTCAGGAATTGATCCAGAAGGTTGAAGCTAAGGTAAATGCCCAGAAAGGTGCAGTTATCTATGGTGTCTCTACGGATCCGAACACATTTAAAACCATTAAAAATGCAATGATGGATGGAACTGCCATTAAAACCATTGCCAGAAGCAACCCGTTTGTCCTGATATTACAGAACGGAAAAATTGTAGACAAACAGCCTGCAAAAGATTATATTAAATAATAACGTATACATAATAGGAGTCAATTGACCCACTTTAAACACTAAACTTTTAATCAACTCATGCAAAAGTCAAATAAGCCAATCGCCGGTTACCATTTATTAATGATTCTTTCTTCCGTAGACGGAGAATTTGCCCCTGAAGAAGGAATGCTTGTACAGCAATATTTAGCTGATGAATTTCCGTTCAAAATGAATTTGGATAATGAACTGGAAACCATCGCCCTGCTTCAGCCTGAAGAATGGAAAGATCATTTTGAATTTCATGCCCGTTGTTTTTATGATGACTCTACGGAAGAAGAGCGCGTAAAATTTGCAGAATTTGCCAAAACACTTATAAAAGCTGATAACAAAGTAACGGATGAAGAACATACCTTCTATAAGCTTTTAAAGAATTTGTGGCATCTGAACTAGACACCTGCCCAAAAAACCAATATGAGTATGAAAAAATTATATCTAGGACTATTAATCATGAGTGCTTCTACCCTTCAATCTCAAAAATTCCCTGATCTTAAGGCTCCTGTTGCAGAGAAACAGGAACACATCAGAACGATACACGGTGATAAGGTAAATGATCCGTATTACTGGATGATCGATTACTTCAAAAAAGGAAAAGACTCCACAAAAGTTGTTGATTACCTGAAGGCGGAAAATTCCTATTGGGAAGGAATGATGAAGGATACGGAACCTTTCAGGGAAAAACTTTTCCAGGAAATGAAATCCAGGATCAAAGAAAAAGATGAATCGGTTCCCTCGTTCAAAAACGGATATTACTATTATACACGGACTGAAACGGGAAAACAGTATTTTAAATATTGCAGAAAGAAAGGTAGTCTTGAGGCACCTGAAGAAATACTCCTGGATGTGGACCAGCTTGCTGAGGGACACCCTTATTATTCAGCAGCAGGATTCAACATAAGCCCGGATAATACAAAACTGGTGTATGGTGTGGATGATGTTTCGAGACGGCAGTATAAATTGTTTTTAAAGGACCTTTCCACAGGAAAAACAACCGATCTGGGCATCAAAAATACCGAAGGTGAGGCAATATGGGCTAATGATAATAAAACCATTTATTATACTGAGAATAATCCCGTAACACTTTTGTCTGAAAAAATCAAGAGGCATAAACTCGGAACAGATCCTGGTAAAGATGTGGTGGTTTATGAAGAAAAGGATAAATCCAATTACATCGGGGTAGGAAAATCTAAAAATGAGAAGTTCATTATGATTTATTCTACTGCCACTACATCTTCCGAGACAAGATACCTGAATGCAGATGATCCTAATGGTACATTTAAAGTATTTCAGCCACGGATGAAGGATGTTTTATACGATGTAACACCATTAGAGAATAAATTCCTGATCACCACGAACAAAGATGCCCTTAATTTTAAAGTCGTGGAAACTCCCTTAACCAAAACAGGAGTTGAAAACTGGAAAGATTTTATTCCCCACAGAAAAGATGTTTTAATACAGGGCATTACGGAATTTAAAAATTACCTGGTTTTTAGCGAAAGGCAAAATGGGCTTTCCCAATTGGTCATTTATGACAGGAAAACCGGGAAAAAAGAGTTTGTAAAATTCGATGAACCTACTTATACCGTTTCTCCGGCAGGAAACCCGGAATACAATACGGACAATTTCCGTTTCGGATACACGTCTATGATTACGCCGCTTTCCCAGTTTGAACAAGATCTGAAAACAGGGAAAAGAACTCTTTTAAAGCAGCAGGAGATCTTAGGAGGCTACAATAAGGATAATTATGTAACAGAAAGACTTTTCGCTATCGCTAAAGACGGCACAAAAATACCTCTTTCAGTTGTGTACAAAAAAGGGTTAAAAAAGGACGGAAAAAATCCGCTGTTGCTCTATGCCTATGGTTCTTACGGAAATTCATCCAATGCCTCTTTCAGCATTACCCGATTAAGCCTTTTAGACAGAGGATTTGTCTTTGTGATGGCTCACATCCGTGGAGGTCAGGAGATGGGACGGCAGTGGTATGAAGATGGTAAAATGATGAAAAAGAAGAACACATTTACGGATTTCATCGATGCTGGAGAATATCTTGTAAAGGAAAAATTCACTTCTCCAAAGCATATGTATGCTCAGGGCGGAAGCGCCGGAGGCTTATTAATGGGAGCGATTGCCAATATGAGCCCGAATCTTTGGAATGGAGTTATTGCTCACGTTCCGTTTGTAGATGTGGTGAATACCATGCTTGATGAAAGCATCCCATTAACCACCAATGAATATGATGAATGGGGAAATCCCAATAATAAAGAGGCATATTTCTATATGAAATCCTATTCGCCTTATGAAAATGTAGAAAAGAAAAATTATCCCAATCTTCTGGTAACAACAGGATTGCATGACTCACAGGTACAGTATTTCGAGCCTGCAAAATGGGTGGCAAAATTACGGGATATGAAAACAGATAAAAATGTATTGTTTTTAAAAACTGATATGGCTTATGGTCACGGAGGTGCTTCTGGAAGATTCGACTACCTGAAGGATACTGCTTTGGTGTACGCCTTTATGTTTAAATTAGAAGGAATTAATCAATAATTTTATGAAAAAACTATTTGCCATATCCTTATTTTGTATTGGAATAGGATTAACAGCACAACAAAAAACCTACGATCCAAAGATGGTAGGATGTTATAAGGGTTCTGAACAAAACCAACAGATCGAAGGTTTCTCAAAGTACTGGGTTTCATGCAGGATGGAAAACGGAAAAAGCATGCTTTTATTTGTTGCTATTGATCAGGACGGTAACGTACAACAGGAAACTGAAAATGGCAGCTGGTGGACAGAATCCGGAAAATATTATGAACTTCATAACTATGATAAGGTGATTGATGTGTACAATTATGAAGTACTGGATAACGGTAATGTAAAGTTCCAATCAATTGAATTAATGGGTAAAAAAGATAACACCTACACATTTATAGACACTAAAATAAAAGAAGATTAAATAGTAAAATAATTATGAGAAGAAAGATCGTTGCAGGAAACTGGAAAATGAACAAAAATGTAATTGATGCTCAGCAATTAATGATTCAATTACTTAGTTATAAAAACAATAACCCGACGAATTGTGAGGTTTGGATCGCTCCTCCTTCATTGTATCTGATGATGGCAAAAGACATCTTTGAAAAGGATGAGATCGGAGTTTTTTCCCAGGATATGAGCGAGCATGAAAGCGGAGCCTATACAGGAGAGCTTTCTGCAGATATGCTGGAATCCATTGATGTGACCGGATCACTTATCGGACACTCTGAAAGAAGACAATACCACGGTGAAACAGATTCACATTGCAACAGAAAGGTTAAGTTAGCACTTGATAAAGGTTTAATTCCTGTATACTGCAATGGGGAAACACTTGAACAGAGAAAAGCAGGCCAGCACTTTGAAGTGGTAAAAAACCAGACTGAAGTGGCTTTATTTACCCTTTCCGCAGAGGAAATCAAAAAAGTAGTAATTGCTTACGAACCCGTTTGGGCAATCGGAACCGGTGAAACGGCTACACCTGAGCAAGCTCAGGAAATCCATGCACATATCAGAAGTATCATTGCTGCAAAGTATGGGCAAGAAGTTGCAGATGAAGTTTCGATCCTTTACGGAGGTTCAGTGAAGCCGGATAATGCTAAAGAGATTTTTTCCCAACCGGATATCGATGGTGGACTGATTGGCGGAGCTGCTTTAAAACTGGAGGATTTCTCTAAAATTATTGAGGCCTTTAATTAGTTAGATTTTAGATATTAGAGGTTAGAGGTTAGATGCTCTACTGAATCAATATCATAAAAATAAAAAGCGGCGGAATTGTATTCCGCCGCTTTTCTTTTAAAAATATGATTACTGAATATCGACTACATACATTGTTCCTTTATCTACTTTTCCTGTCTTAGGAAGAATCTTCGCTTTCGGGTTTCCGTTTCCATCATCGGTAACGCCAAAATCATCGTCATTGAAAACAGCCAGTTTATTTCCTCCCAGATAAACAATTCCTTCGAATTTGTCGTGTTCATATCCCAATTTAGCAACCAGATCCACAGCTAAAGTCTTGGAAACCGGCTTTAACCCGGCAGCATCAATCTCAGCCCATGTGGATTGTTCCAAAGCTTTATCATTAATCTTTAGCCCATCAACAGCCGCCAGATCGGGACCGGTAACATCTGATGCGCCGGAAAGATTAATTCTGTATACTTTCTTCAGTCCTCCCTGAGAACCGAATTTTCCGTCCCTTTCAATAACTAAAAACTCAGTATTACTGATCGCCGTGATATCACAAACGGAATCGGATGCTCCCCCATCCTGCTTATACAAATATTGTTTTGTCTGCCCGGTTGCAAGGTCAAACGTTACAATCCTTGTTAAAGTAGTATTGGTAGCGAGAGCTTTGGTAGGAACATACATGGTCGACTGCATCGTTCCCACCAGCATCTTTCCGTCAGGAGTCATACACATTCCTTCCATTCCCCGGTTAGGTCTTCTTTTTGCGAAAACGGCAGGCAATTTCCTGTTTCCTGTATTCACTCCAATAGGACTGATCCTTTCCATCTCCACCCCATCCGCATTATAATGAACGATGTGAGGTCCATATTCATCAGACACCCAAAACGTGCCGTCAGCAGCAGCTACAATACTCTCACTGTCCAATCCGTAATTATCAGTCCCCAATACATTTCCATTGACACCATAAGCAATTTCACCCGTACTTCCCATTCCCTGAGGGTTTGGAAGTCCTGTAATAGGTTGTCCCGAAGGATTTTTAAGCTTGATATACTTCAGTACTTCAATATTTCCATCAGAATTGATCTTAAAATGCATGATCGTGGGTGTATAGTTGGGAATGAGGAATTTAATTCCATTCTGATAAGCGGTATTGGGACCACGGTCCGTGATCACATAAAATTCTCCTTTACGGGTAGGATGGGCTGTTGCTCCGGAACCGAAACCACCATTAATTACAGCGACTCCATTGATCGTAGCAACCGTTGTAAAAGGAAATTCCTGTGGTAGTTTATTATAATTGATGTCCTGGTTATTTACCGTATCATCATTGTTGCATGACCATAAAGTTCCTAGGATAAGAGATGAAAGAAGAAGTTTTTTCATGATTACTTTTTATGGTTGCGAATGTAAACAGCGATTGTGAACTAATGTTGAATTGAATAATAATTGTATTTTAAATATGACTTAATTTCTTTATCTTGAAACAAAGGTTCAAGATTTAATATTTACTTCTCCCTCAGACAGTAGAATTTTCTTAACGTTTATAGGATTCATTTTTTTAACGTTTCCGGTTCCCAGGTCGCTGTCAAAAAATCAAAGATTTTTTTAAAACTTAAGTGTATTTTCTATACAGCATTCTGGTCCTTAAAAACAGCTAACGTGTTTAAAAACTTTTGTGACTTTTGTGGTTAAAAAAAAGACATATAGTGTTAGATTCCTTCACTTCATATGCGCTCCGTTCTCAAGTCGAAGATCAGACGTAGTTAATGACATAGGATTATTATAAAAAAAGAAAAGCGCACCTATCGGTGCGCTTTCATTAGTATTTAAAGAAACTTATTTTTTCTCTTTGGATCTCTGTAAAACCTCATCTACCATTCCGTAGTTTTTAGCTTCTTCAGAAGTCATCCAGTAATCCCTGTCAGAAGATTTTTCAACCCACTCATAAGTTTGTCCTGAATGCTCTGCAATGATATCGTAAAGCTCCTGCTTTAATTTCAACATCTCTCTCAGGTTGATCTCCATATCAGAAGCAACACCTTGTGCACCTCCTGAAGGCTGGTGGATCATTACCCTTGAATGCTTAAGTGCGGAGCGTTTTCCTTTTTCTCCGGCAACTAACAATACAGCTCCCATTGAAGCAGCAATACCTGTACAGATTGTCGCTACATCCGGTTTGATGATCTGCATCGTATCATAGATACCTAAACCTGCATATACACTACCACCAGGAGAGTTGATATAGATCTGAATATCCTTTGAAGGGTCAGCACTTTCAAGGAATAAAAGCTGTGCTGTTACGATATTAGCTACCTGGTCATCGATTCCGGTTCCAAGGAAAATAATCCTGTCCATCATCAAACGGGAGAAAACGTCCATCTGAGCAACGTTCAATCTTCTTTCCTCCATAATGTAAGGCGTAAGATTCGTTGGACCATACATCCCCATATACTGATCGGTAACCAAACCGCTGTTTCCTAAATGCTTTACAGAGAAATCTCTGAATTCTTTTTTAATGTCCATATTTCTATTGGTATTATTTTAAATTTTTCTGAAGTTTAAATTACAACTTTTATTCCTAAAATTTTATAGGACTTTTTGTCAGAAATGATTGGTGCCCCGCCAACAGTTTGTCTGAAAATTATCTTTTACTGTCTCTATAAATCCCTTTAATGGGTGAGTATTCGATAATATCATTGAGTTTCATTGACGCCTGTTTCAATAAGGTGATCTTTTTGATCAGTTCAAAATATTTTCCTTCATCTTTTCCACTGTATTGATCCAGCTCTTTAGCCGTTTCTTTGATCAGGTAGTCGATATACCGGTATTTATGCAGCAAGACGTCACCTTTAATCTGCTCTGCCACTTTATCCCCGTAATTGGGAGGATAAATATTCCGGGAAGCCCAGTTTTCAAGCTCATCCAATGGAATTAACGCATCTACTACCTTCGAGGTGATCTGCTCGTCCATAAAAGATACGAAAAAATTCCCGCTTCTCAGTTCATCCTGCTGGATGCCTTCTTTTACCTGATTAATGATGATCTCATTTCCTTTTACCAAAAATTGATATTGCTCTTCCTCAAAATGGTGCAGAATTTCTTCAATGACCGTGATCTGATACTCCTCATTATTAGCGTCCGTTCTTTTTAAAACAACATCTCCAAACATCAGCATATGATCTACAAGCTTACTCTCCATAAACAAGACATCATACAGAAAAGGATCCCCTTTATTCTCATCCGGAGGGACAATATCCATTTTAACGGGAACATTTTCTTTCTGCTGCTGAACATGCTGGTTCTGATTTTGGGTAATCTGCCTCTGAACATCCAGTTCATTAAACAAGCTCTGTTCGGAAAGTCCGAATTTATTGGAAACTTCTTTTAAGTAAACCTCTCTTTTCAAGGCATTCTGAACAAACCCTACGGATTTAACGATGTTCCTGATCGCTTCGGCCTTTTTAATAGGATCGCCTCCTGCTTCTTTTAAAAGAATTTCAGCTTTAAAATCAATAAAATCCATCGCCTCATTTTCGATGAATTTTTCCACATAGTCCTGCGGATGTTTTCTGGCAAAGGAATCCGGGTCATCTCCTTCAGGAAATAAAAGAACTCGGATATTCATTCCTTCTGTCAGCAACATATCAATACTCCGGAAACTGGCTTTAATTCCGGCATTATCTCCATCAAAGAGAATGGTTACATTTTCCGTTAGTCTTTTGATCAGTTTGATCTGTTCTGTCGTCAGGGAAGTTCCCGAGCTTGCCACCACATTTTCAATTCCGGAAAGATGAAGGGAAATCACGTCCATATATCCTTCCACCAAGAGACAGACGTTTTTCCTGGAAATAGCCTGCTTACTTTGGTTTAATCCATAAAGGACATTCGATTTATGATAGATCTCCGTTTCCGGGGAATTGAGGTATTTTGCTGTTTTTACATTATTCTTAAGGATCCTGGCACCAAAACCCAATACCCTTCCTGAGAAACTATGGATCGGAAAGATGACCCTTTCACGAAAACGGTCAATTCCATTCGGTGCATTTTCAGGAAAAATAGAGAGTCCTGATTTCTCCAGAATTTCTTTAGAATATCCTTTCTCTAAAGCATACGCCGTAAAGGCATTTTTCTTTTCAGGAGAATATCCCAGCTGGAATTTTTTTATGATATCATCTTTCAGCTCACGCTCCCTGAAATAAGCGAGTCCAATGGATTTTCCTTCTTCAGCCTCCCAAAGGAAATTCTGAAAGTAATCATTGGCCACTTCATGAATTTTATATAATAAATCCCTTTCAGACTGGGCATTTTTAGCTTCTTCAGAAAACTCGCGCTGATCTTCTTCAATTTCAATTCCGTATTTTTTGGCAGCATGGCGAAGCGCTTCGGGATAGGTGAAGTTTTCAATTTCCATGAGGAAGGAAATCGCAGTTCCTCCTTTTCCTGTAGAGAAATCCTTCCAGATCTGCTTACTCGGAGAAACGACAAAACTGGGAGATTTTTCTTCGTGGAAGGGACTGAGTCCTTTATAATTAGACCCTGCCCGTTTCAGCTGCACATATTCACCCACAATCTCTTCTACCCGGATCGTGGAGAATATCTTATCAATGGTCTGTTTGGAAATCATGGTGTAAAAGTATAATATTTCTATTGTAAAACAAAAAAATCCCCCTTCGTGAAATTCCTAAAATTGATAAAATTCGTGTTCGATCTAAATAAAATAATTAGGCTAAATTTGACAAATGAAAAATGACACCCGGATGAATGACAGAATGCCTGGTTGAACGCATTCTCAATAAAAGTTTCATGTATGGCTGAAGATTATAAAGCTTTTAATATCTACAAACCTGCCAACGGTTTTGTATGGACAAGGGAAAGAATAATTTATATTTTAATAGGTATCCCTTTCCTGACTGTTGCTTTTGTGCTTTATATACTCAAAGTTCCGGAAAAGGAAATTCCAGGCTGGTTCGCATGGATCATAGGAATACCTATGTTTATTGCCTTCATCGGAGGTTTTATTAATGTCTGGTTTCCGGAACAGCTAAAAGGTCGAATGGAAGGAAAACTTATTTTTGAAAAAGAAAAAATTACCGTCGACAATGAGGTTTTTTTGACGCAAAATCTAAAGTATGTGGAAATAGTACAAAATGATCATAAGGGAAGGTTCATTATCAGGAACGGTGCTGACGGTGCTTTTTCCCAAGGCTGCAATAATTATTTAAAAATCAGACTTTTGGATAATGAGGAAAGGAAAGTTCTGTTTCAGATAAAACAACCAGGAGAACTTTTACAAATATCCAATCAGCTTAACTTTTACATAGAACAGGGTTTAATGACCAAGGAAGCCCGAAACAATATATTAAACTATACATCATAAATGGAATTGAAAATCAATAAAATCGAAGACTGGCAGGCTGTAGTGGAAAAAATTATTCCTCAATTGCAGCACCCTATTCTTTTGCTAAAAGGAAACCTGGGAGCAGGAAAAACAACATTTACACAGTTTTTACTTAAAAACCTGGGAAGTGAGGATGAGGTAAGCTCTCCAACCTATTCTATTGTGAATGAGTACAGCAGTCCGAAAGGAAAAATTTTTCACTTTGATCTTTACCGTCTGAAAAATATTGACGAGGTGTATGATATCGGTATTGAGGAATATCTGGACAATGCTTATCTATGCATTATCGAATGGCCGGAAGTATATGAAGAAGAGCTGTACGGCCTGGAATATCACTCAATGAGCATTTTAAATACCGGTGAAAGCAGAGAAATCACTTTCGAGTAAATATTATGTATCTTTGCTTACTAAATTTGATTATAAAAACATTTATCTGTAAGACATAATTAATGTAAAGAATGAGTACTACAAATATTTTCACTCCTTTTACTGAAGAAGAATTGATGCCGAAAGAGGAAAAACTGGAAGTTATAAAGAAGGGTAAACAATTTAGTATTGGTGTTCCCAAAGAAACGTGTCTTCACGAAAGAAGAACCTGTATCACTCCTGATGCAGTGCAGGTATTGGTAGATCACGGCCACGAAATCATTATCGAATCGGGTGCCGGAGTAGGATCTTTTTTTACAGATTTACAGTACTCCGAATCAGGAGCAAAGATCACTACAGATCCCAAAGAAGCTTTCGGACAGGATTTGATTTTAAAGATCAACCCTCCTACTGAGGAAGAAATTGATTATATGAAGCCAAATACGTATCTGGTTTCTGCCCTTCAGATCAATTTAAGAGAGAAAGAATATTTCCTGAAGCTTGCTGAGAAAAAAATCAATGCAATCGCTTTCGAATTTATTATCGACGAATACAAGCAGCTTGCCCTGGTAAGACTGGTAGGTGAAATTGCCGGAACCGTTTCCATCCTGTATGCATCGGAATTGCTGGCTTTATCCAATGGCCTTATGCTGGGTGGAATTACAGGTGTGCGACCTTCGGAAGTCCTGATCCTTGGAGCAGGAATCGTGGGCGAATTTGCCACCAAAGCAGCTATCGGTTTAGGAGCTAGCGTAAGGGTTTTTGATAATTCCCTATCGAAACTACGCCGACTTCATACCATTGTAGACAGCCGTGTTCCTACTTCTATTATCGATCCTAAAGAGCTGGGTAAAGCTTTAAGACGTGCAGATGTTGTGATCGGAGCCCTTCCGAGATTGAATATGCAGCCGATCGTTACGGAAGATATGGTAATGAAAATGAAAAAAGGAAGTGTAATCATAGATATCACCATCGACAATGGTAAAGTGATCGAAACTTCGGAACTTACCACCATGGATGAGCCTTATATTATCAAACACGGAGTGATCCATTGCGGTCTTCCGAATCTTACGTCAAAAATGCCGAGAACGACAACAAAGGCTATTTCTAATTTCTTTTTATCCTACATTTTAAATTACGATGAGGAAGGTGGCTTTGAAAATATGCTGATCCGCAAAAATGAAATGAAGCAAAGTCTTTATATGTATAAAGGAAGACATACGAAAAAGATCATCTGCGACCGTTTCGGGCTTACTTATCATGATATCAATCTTTTAATTTTCTAATGAAAAAACTGAAGTTTTATTTAATCGGCCTTATTCCGGGGCTTATTATTGTATTTTTTATATTAAACAAAAAAGGGGCAAGCTGCTCGGGATATTTGCCCAACAGCCGTGTTATTGCTGAAACGCTTTCCAAGGATTTTAAGTATTCAGAGACATTCAGTAATGAAATGAAAACCTTAAAGATTGATGAAAAATTTCTGAAAGACAGTATTATCACCAAAGGAAAAGTAGATTTCGACCGCAGCCATGCTCAAAAAAAACCATGTCCGGAATATATACTGATCTATCCGGAAACCCATCCGACCTACGAGATCGGATATGAAAAATGTGAAGAAACGGTAACGCTGAACAGCCTTAAAAAACTGAAATAAGCAGGTATTATTTAAAGAAAACAACCATGGATGGCAATTATTACATGATTCATGATTATCTGATATTCATTGGAGTCTTTGCTATTTTCTTTTTTCTTACGGTAAGCATCTACCTGTTTGGCCAGAATAAAAAATTCAAACAACGAAATACCAAGCTGTCGGAAACGAATAAGCTGATTGAGCAGCGACTGAATGAAGTTCAGCTGGAACACATTGGTACCAAGCTGAATCCGCATCTGTTTAAAAATATCCTCAATTCCGTTCAGTCTCACGCTTACCAGACCTATATGTCCCTTGATAAGCTGGCGAACGTGCTGGATTATATCTTATACGAAAGCAATAATAAATTCGTAAGCCCGAAGGAAGAGCTCACTTTTGCCTTAAGCCTTATTGAAATCAATAAGATCAAGATCAACCCCCTTTTTGATTTCAGGATCAAATCCAGAATCGATAAATCCGACCGTATCTTTGAAGAGAAAGTATTTGCCCCGCTGATTTCTGTGGACCTGATAGAAAACGCTTTTAAACATACGGATTTTTTAGCCCAGGATTCTTTTATATCCATATATCTGGAGCTGGAAAACGGGATCTACACCATGAAGGTGATCAACAAGGCTTCGCTGAAAAACGTTCTGGAAAAAGAAAAAAGCGGATTCGGAAGCCAGTCCCTGGATCAAAGGCTGAAGATGATCTATAACACGCATTATCAGCTTCAAAAAAGTTCTAAAAACGGGATCTTCACAGCAGAATTACAAATTAATTTAGGAGAGTTCTATGATAAAGTGCGTTATTCTTGATGATGAATTGCTGGCGATAAGCTATTTAAAGCTTCTATGTGAACAGATTGATCATGTAGAGGTGGTAAAGGCTTTTAACGATCCTAAAATTTTCCTCAGCGAAATCCATTCCATTGACTGCAACGTATGCATCCTGGACATTGAAATGCCGGGAATGACGGGACTTCAGGTAGCAGAATTGATTTCAGATTCTAAAAAGATCATTTTCACGACAGCCTATAAAGAATATGCCGCCGAAGCGTTCGATCTTAATGTGGTGGATTATGTGCGTAAACCTATTAAAAAAGAAAGACTCATTCAGGCTTTTGAAAAGGCGAAGGAACTGGTCAACAGCCCGCAGAAGAAAGACTTTATCGAATGGAATACGAATATCGGGAAAACCATCATTTTCACAGAGCAGATTGCTTACATTAAAACCTCGGAGATCGACAGCCGCGATAAAGATATTATTCTCAACGACGGAACCAATATCGTCCTTAAAAACCTCAATTTTAAAAATCTTCTTGACATGCTTCCTGCTAAAGATTTCGCCCAGGTCAATAAAAAAGAGATCATCGCGTTGTCTTCCATCAAAGTATTTTCAACCAACGAGATCATTACCACAATTCCTGCGGAAGATGACAATTTCCTGAAACTTCAGATCGGAGATACCTATAAAAGCGCTCTGATGGAAATGTTCGGAAAATAGATCCTTCAAATGATCCGGTTTTCGCTGCAGAATTCAGGTCTTTCATTACAGGCTCCTTTTTACAATAATCAGTCCGTGTACTTTTGCCCCTGATTAAATGATTGATCATGAAAAGATTTTTTTATGCATGTGGAATTCTCATATCCGGATGTTGTTTTTCCCAGGAATCTACTTCTCAAGTGAAAGCCGCATTTTTTGACGGAGTGGCAGCAGCCGGATATGTGGATCATGGGGCTTTCATCAATTTTACGGGACCAAATATCAACATGACCTGGCGCCATACAAGATTTATTGTAGGAATGCTTCCTTCCCTACGGATCAGAGAAGATCGTTCAGAAGGGACAAAAAACAGCGCTATCACTCCTAATCTGGGTGTAGGATTTACTTTTGTCTACAAAAAGATAGCCCTTCAGGTTCCGGTGTACTATAATACCAAGACTTCGACACAAAATGGCAGCTGGAAAGTAGGAATTGGGCTTGGATATTCTTTAAAATAGATTTTTCATTACATTATTTATGGCATTTATTACATTTTACAAAAAATAATATCTGTCATCCATATATTCTTTAGAAATTTACACTAAAATAACGGATTATGAATTTGGGGAAATACAGAAATATTATTTTTTATGCAGTTACGATCGCTGTTTTCTCTTGCCTGATGTACTTCTTCATTATTGAAGGACAAACATTGGAGGTAAAAGAAAATCTTGTTGTAAAAACAAGTTCAGGATCTACCTGGGATAACTTTATAGAATCGTTTAAAGCCAACCTTCATCATCCATTGGCTTTACTGCTGGCACAAATCGTTACCATCATCCTGGTCGCCCGGTTATTCGGATGGATTTGCATGAAAATAAAGCAGCCGACGGTGATCGGAGAAATGATTGCCGGTATTGTTCTGGGACCTTCATTACTGGGAATGTACTTTCCGGAGTTTTCATCCTTTCTTTTTCCAAAAGAATCCCTTGGGAATTTACAGTTTTTAAGCCAGATCGGGCTGATCCTGTTCATGTATATCGTTGGTATGGAACTTGATCTTAGCGTCTTAAGAAAAAAGGCACATGATGCCGTAGTGATCAGCCACGCCAGTATCATTATTCCTTTTGCACTGGGTATCGGACTCTCCTATTTCATCTATCAGGAATTTGCACCGGATGGTATCCAGTTTACTTCTTTTGCCTTATTTATTGCTATTTCAATGAGCATTACCGCCTTTCCGGTACTGGCAAGGATCGTCCAGGAGAGAAATCTGCAGAAAACCAAACTGGGAACCATCGTTATCACCTGTGCCGCAGCAGATGATATTACCGCATGGTGTATCCTTGCAGCCGTGATCGCTATTGTAAAAGCGGGATCTTTTGCCAGTTCGATCTATGTGATCTTAATGGCTATAGGTTATGTCTTTTTTATGATCAAGATCGTAAGGCCGTTCCTCAAAAGGATCGGTGATCTGCAGGCAGGTAAAAACACCATCAACAAACCGATGGTCGCCATCTTTTTTTTAACGCTTATTCTTTCTGCATATGTAACGGAAGTGATCGGAATCCATGCCTTGTTCGGAGCTTTTATGGCTGGAGCTATTATGCCTGAGAACGCTAAATTCCGTACGATGTTCATCGATAAGATCGAAGATGTGGCCCTGGTTCTTTTACTTCCTTTATTCTTTGTATTTACAGGACTTCGGACACAGATCGGACTGCTCAATGACGGACACCTTTGGATGACAGCCGGATTTATAATTCTGATTGCTGTAGCCGGAAAATTTGCAGGAAGTGCTTTAGCTGCACGATTCCTCGGGATCAACTGGAAAGACAGCTTAACAATCGGTGCTTTGATGAATACCCGGGGATTAATGGAACTTATCGTTCTGAATATCGGATATGACCTCGGTGTTCTGGGTCCCGAAATTTTCGCCATGCTGGTGATCATGGCTTTGTTCACTACCTTTATGACCGGACCGGCACTGGATTTTTTCAATTATCTTTTTAAATCTAAAAAGGATGAAAATATCCCAAATGGGCATCATGATTCGAAATATCGTGTTTTGCTTTCCTTTGACAATCCTGAATCGGGAAGTACCTTATTAAAACTCGCCCATGATTTTACCAATAAAATGAATGGCAATAAGAGCATTACTGCCATGAATATTGCTCCTGTGGAGGAAATGCATGCCTATGACATCAATGAATACGAGAATGAGCAGTTTAAAAATGTAATCGAAACCTCCCACGACCTGAAACTTGAAGTCACTACCCTTTTCAAAGCATCTACGGATATTGAAAACGATCTTACCAGCATTTCAAACAAAGGAAACTACGACCTCCTTTTGATCATGCTTGGAAAATCGATGTATGAAGGAAGTCTACTAGGCAGGCTGCTGGGTTTCACCACGAAGATCATCAACCCGGAAAAACTCCTGAATACCGTAAAAGGAAAAGGATATATTTTCAACAACTCCCCTTTTGACGATTTTACTTTACAAATCCTTGATAAAACCAATATCCCGGTAGGAGTTCTGGTAGAAAAAGATTTCAAAAGTGCGGATAAAGTATTTGTTCCGATCTTCAACCTCAGCGATTTTTACCTGCTGGAATATGCCAAGAGACTGATCAACAATAATAATTCACAGATCATCATTCTGGATGTCGCAGGACAGATCCGGAATAATATCGAGGTGAAAGAACTCATCAGAAGCATTGAACAGGTTGCCCCTAATCATATCACCCTATATAACGAGAAAAAGATCGAAAAGGAGTTTTTAAATTCCCAGGATCTGATGCTCATCAGCAGTAAAAGCTGGAAAGGATTAATCGATACCAAAAGTATCTGGCTATCCGATATACCTTCTGCTCTTATTATATCCAATCCATAACAGGTTCGGTTAGCAACTGTATGGTTCGTACCTATAAAAAAGACCGGCTGTAGAGCCGGTCTTTTTTGTTTATTCGAAGTTAAAAATTTACCATTTTTGAGCCAGATACTCTTCTAATGGGGTATTCCAGAACCATGGAGGTGAGCAGAATTCTGTTAATTCGGAAAGGATATCCTGCATCCTTTCCTTATATATTAAATCACTTCCATAATCATCATGATCGTATTCAATATGTTTATTATTGACAAATTTTATAAAATCATCATTTAAGGTTAAGCCTTCATCTCTAAGTTGGTTTATCCCTATGAAGAAATTATGCGCTAATGTTCTAAAATCTTTGTTATCTAAAGTTGAAACTGTTTTAAAGTCTAACCTTTCAAATAAAACATTGAGTTGATCCCTCATCTTATCAAATTCCATCTTCTCGGATTTATATATAGATTGTTAATCTTATTCGGGCACGAGCGTGACGCTCGCGCCAGCAGGGGCCATTTTATTAATTTATTATATTTCCATTCTCATCAAGTTCACTTTCAAAGTATCCAATAACTTCATGCCAATTTTCACTCAGATAAAACATACCATAATATTTTTCACCTGTTATGCTTACAAATCTTAATTTACTTTCAGAATAATTTTCCAAGCTTAATAATAAACTGCTTAATTCTTGTGATAACCTAACATTACCATTCCTTGTAGCGGTGTATTGCCTAATCTTATATATTCCTATTAAATTTTCTCTATCAAAGTTATCACTATTGCTGATTTTAATTTTATAGTTTTCAAAATCACCCAACATCTGCCTTTCTTTTTTTATTAAGCTAAATATTTTTTCAGATACTAACATATTAATAATTTATATTGATCTTGGTAAAGCGTATTCCCCCCGCTACCGCACGAATCCATTTAAAATGCCAGCTGCCATTTATTTCACAAATATTTTATCTGCTGCAAGCATTATACTATCACTTTTGTCATCACTGAACTCGGAAAATTTTGTCACTATACCTATCACACTTTCATTCTCATTAATAGGAATAGAGCAAGAATAATAACTATTATTTTCTTTACATATTAATGTTTCCTCTTTAATAATCTTTCTTCTGACTGAATCAGAAATAGTATAATTAAACTCTACTAATTTTGTTTTAAATTTTGAAACAGGAAAGTAAAAACTGAAATTGAACCTAACTTTATCAAATGATTTAGTATAAAATTTACTTGCATCTTCATACAATTTTCCATCTCTATATATCTTAATTTGATTCTCAATCTGTTTATTTAGAAAAATATATTCTATTTCATACTTTTCTTCAGTTCTTTTATTTCTAAATTTCCACCAATCTTGCTTAGAGTTGTAATGAGTATTTATATTACCTTCCAGAGTATACTCTTTATTCTCTCCATTAATTTTCGTAATAGAATCGTTAATTCTTGTTTTTGATATTATTTTGTAATTACTTAGTTCAGCTAATTTTAAAATATTTTCCCCTTGTTGTTTTTTACAACTGAAAAATATGGAAAAGACAAGAAAAATCCCAATATATTTTATTTTACCAACCATAAGTTTTAACGCCAGTTTATAAGAGGGAACTAATATTATCGCTTTTAATAAAATGTAAAACCTGATATAAACCTTCGTATGGCAATCCTTGCTCTAAATCAAGTATAACATTATCATTATTTTTTAATCCCAATTTTAATTTTGTAAAATTATTTTTTAAATAAATGTCATTTTTCAATTCTTCTTTTAAGGCTGGAACAACTTCTATAATTTCATCTATTTTTACAAATGAAAAGCTATCTTGCTTATTGATAATAATTCTATTATTAGTCAATAAAATCCAATTTGAAATATTTTCAAAAAAAGTAATTAATGGTTTTTCTTGATCAGATAAATTTGAAAACAATGTCTTGAATTGATTCTCATTATCTCTATTAATAATTTTAGTTTTAATCCCTTCCCCACCTTTTCTTTTGAAAATTGAAAGGTATATTGATGATTTATCTTTTATCATTTAAATATTATTTTAAAGTTTTTTGCAAAATAATTCCATTTCCAACCTTCTCGAATGAATAACCGAATCGTTGTGCTATATTTGGATTTAAAATCCTTGATTAATTACTGATGAATCATAAATAGATATTTTTCTTGCTCCTGCTCCAATCCCCGCTACCCCCATGCACTAATTACAAATTTAAATCTATTTCCAAAATTTCATGATCATCATTATAGTAATTTCTTTCACTGCTATATTTGCATTGATAAAGTTCTGTTACAAAACCACTTTCAACAGGATTCTGATGGATGTAATTTAATTTCTGCTAAAGGCTACTTTCAGACTCATTTAATATTAAATACTATAAACAAAAATCCGAGAAAGTGTACCTTCTCGGATTTATTATGAGTTGTTAATCTAATTTAATTTATTCAGACACGAGCATGACGCTCGCGCCAACAGGGGAATTATATTTTACTCTTCATTTGTTTACTATATAAAAGCATTTGCGGTATAAACAATAGTAAGATAGAAAATGAAATTGGATTAAATCCTTTTAATATTGTAAAAATTATAACTACTATAATTGATACCAATAAAACAAAAGAATTAATTATATAAGCCAACCTAATATATCCTTTTTCTACAAGTTCATCCCAACTATCAATTATTCTAATATCGTATTTTTTAACTTCATTTTTTAACTTGTCAATAAACTTGTCCGCATCTTTAGATTTAATCTTGGAATTATTAATATAAATAGTATCAACATTTGTTATAATTTTTCTTAAAAATTGATCGTCATCTAAAACAACGGTTTTGATATCACTAATTTTAATAGAAATAGGAGATCTAAAATTAAAAATAAATTTCTTTTTCCATTCAAAAACTAATTCGTTATCAGTTTTAATTATTATTTTGAGGTTTCCACTTGCAAAATAATACATTGTTATAAGGATTAAAGTAAAACAAAGAATTGGAATAATAAAAGAGCTGGTTTCAGCTCCAATAAAGATTGCAATTACAAAAAATATTGGCGTTAAAAAAAGACTTAACAAAATTCTAGATTGTTTAAAAATAGTAATATTATATTCTTGCATTTTCTTATTAATTAAGGTTCATTTGTTAAATCATAAATCATTGTTCCTGTTCCATAAACTAAAAACCCCACGCTGGTGCGAGCGTCACGCTCGTTGCCTCTTCACTAATTACAAATTTAAATCTATTTCCAAAATTTCATGATCATCATTATAGTAATTTCTTGCACTGCTATATTTTCATTCATAAGGTTCTGTTACAAAACCACTTTCAATAGGATTCTGATGGATGTAATTTAATTTTGCTCAAAAACCTTTAAAGACCATAAATAGTGTAATTCTAAAAACAACCTTAATAAAAATCCGAGAAATAGGTATTTTCTCGGATTTATTATGAGTTGTTAATCTAATTTATTAAGACACCAGCGTGACGCTCGCGCCAGCAGGGTGACCATAAATGTATCAACAAACAGGTATAAGCTGGAAAAATCATTACTTCATAATAACAACTATATTTAATAAATAATTATTCATTTTAAATTATTGTTCATAACTTTGAATATTATAAAATAGCTTATGTTTAAGAAAAACTATATAAAGAGCTCTCTTTTAATCTTAGTACTTTTACTGATAACTAGTTGCAACTTTAATCATATATATGAAAACCGAGAAGAAGATAAAAAAGAGGCTGAAAAGATTACACAAAAGTTTTATTCTTTAATTAAGGCAAACAGAAAAGAAGAAATTTTGAAGCTTTTTAGTGCAAAATTTTTTAAAGCAACAAGTAAAGATAAATTAATTGGAATGATTGATTGGACTAATAAAGAAGCGGGAAGTAGTTCAAATTATTCATTATATGAATGGGAAACAAGTGTTGTAAAAGGAACAAACTCTAAAGCTGAATATCTATTGTCATATTATGTGAAAAGAGATAAAATCAATACTTTTGAAATTTTCTCCTTACAGAAAGAGACTGATAGTATAAAAATTATCGGTTATGAAATAAATTTAGATGTAGACAAAAATAAGATAATAAAATAAAGGAAAATAATAGGGATCTTTTTGTAGAAATAAAAACTCTAAATAGCGCTGTATATAAAAATTTAAAAAGGTTATCTACGTTTTGTAGATAACCTTTTTACGCATTTGTATTTTTATGCCGGATCTGCAAATCCTACTGAAAGCATAGCAAATAATAGTAAAAAGTAATAGTTGTATTCATCTTCTCTGTCAAATACTAGGACGTATTTGTTCATAAAAAAAGTTGATTCATCTTTTATTGATCCAATTTTTTTATTATTTAACAAACATATCGCTTCATATTTCCCTAATATATTAAATTTCTCTTTTATTGAAAGTATATTATTATTTATAACAAGGC
Source organism: Chryseobacterium sp. PTM-20240506 (assembly GCF_048296755.1). Classification (NCBI taxonomy): domain Bacteria; kingdom Pseudomonadati; phylum Bacteroidota; class Flavobacteriia; order Flavobacteriales; family Weeksellaceae; genus Chryseobacterium; species Chryseobacterium sp. PTM-20240506. The sequence goes on along the minus strand of NZ_CP182581.1, from coordinate 4,582,884 downwards.
TATTTCTTTTTACTGAAAGAGTCTTATCTAAATTTTGATCTAATATTTTAATATTTTTCTTAAAAAAAAAATTAAACGTTTTAAAAACCAACAACTCTTTATTGTCAACTCCTAAAATTTTGTTTTTATTTAAATAAAAGCGTCCAAAGATCACCTTTAAAATTAACTTATTACCTTCAAAAAATTCTGAAGTATCAGAATGAATATTAACATAGTAATTCATAATATTATTTAAATCCTATTACAATTTTACCATCTATACCCAAAAGAGCTTTCAATCCTCCTCCAATTTCAAAGCAAGACGAACAACCTTCTTTATTACCTCCTTTAAATTTAGATTTTAAAGATATTCCTAAAGCTTCAGCACTGCTCCCAGCTGGTGGTTTAAGTATGCTTTCTCCAGGACCTATATTACCTTGCCCCTCTAAATGTCCATTATCCTTATAATATTCTATTAAATCACCAGCTGTGGGAATGACGTCATTTGAAACATAATCTAAGTTCCCACCTACTGATAATTTCTTACTTAATAATTTTATACCACCACCTACAAAATTATGTCCTTTTCTATCACCAGCTTTTGCATAAAAACCATCCCCCAAACTCCATCCTACCTTTCCAAGAGATGTAGTAAATAAACCTGCCTCAAGTGAACCAAAGCTTGTTTTACCTCCAACTTGTGCACCAAATGTCGCAGAACCTTCTAATTTTAAAACGAAATTATTCATAAAATAATCAATAACATTACCCCACATGCTACCAGTACCTAACTTCAACATATTATATTGTCCATACTGCGCTTCATCTGCATCTGTCCACCAACTTAAAATGCCTTTATTATTTGTTAATCCTCCACTGTAGCCCATTTTCAACGTATTCATAAGATCACTATAAGCCTGCGTTTCTCCAAAAGTTTCAGTGCTTCTGCCACCTGCCGTACTAAGCTTAGACATTGAGTCTTCAAAATACATTGCAGTTACATTTTGCTGTCCCAAATAATCTAAATAATTTGCTATTCCACCATGTCCTCCTTGGGCGAAATATCTCAGGAGACTTCCCCTCTCACCCATTCCTACAGATCTTTCAGGATCTATCGTAGGAGCGTAGATGGATTTTCTTCCATCCGGATCAATAAAGCTTACCGGATTATTAAATGCATAGTTATACGGAGAAAATCTTCTCATTTGTTCCGCCAAAGGATCAATCACGCCCCATCGTGCAATGTCGGACATATACATCCTGGCCCCGAAATCATTCCATCCGGTTTCACTTTGAAGTTCCTTGCCATTGTACTGGTAATTATAAGAAGGATTTCCTTTTATACCATTATAGCCATTATGTTTCAATCCAAAAGGATAGTAATTGTTTTCAGTAAGAACTTCTGCGCTACCGGTAGAGCTTTTGGAGTAGCTTAGCCTTATATTCCCCAAATGATCGGTATAGTTGTAAATATACTTATTATTTTCAAAACTGTAGTATCCCTCCGCAGTAGGTACAAACTTAAGGATTGGTGAGCCCGCTCCAAAAGATGTCGTACTCGTTTCATATTGAAATCCGTCCAGATAATCCGTCACCGTATTGGCAAGAAAATTAAACTGGGCATCATCCCTGTATTTATAATCTTTTTTTAGCTTTGTCCCGTCTGCGCGATAGGTATACAATGTATTAACATAGGTTTGAGATCCCCTGTTCCCAACAAGTTCATTAAATTTAATATACTTCGGGAGGTTAAGCATATTATAGTCGATCTGTAAAATTCCTTTATCCTTCTGGTCTGTCATATTCCCGTTATCATCATAGCCAATACTATTTCCGGAAGTTTCGGGATACCCTCCATAGTTATTTGAGGAATCAGTAACGGAGTTAAGCTTATTTCCCGTATACTGATAAGTAAGGTTATCCATAAGTTCGGTTGCTCCTGTAATACCTTTTGTGTTCCTTTGTAAGGAGCTGATGTTTCCGTTCAGATCGTAAGCCAGGGTTTCGTTGTAAAAATTATTTTGGGGAACCGATGACCCGGGTTCATAATAAGTTCCTTTGGTCAGCCTGGTTAAAGCATCATATTGATAGGCATATCTTCTTAGTACATTATCTGAAGAAGTCCTCCAATCCATTTCTGAAATTAGTCCGTTATATTTTGCAGTTGCATTAGTGGGATTCTGGAATTTAAGCTCATAGGCAAATAATTTCCCGTTAAGGTTGGAAGGATCATTAACTTTGGTAAGAGCACCATGGATATTGTAGGTGTAAACAATATCCTGAAGGCTGTTTCCAACCTTTTTACCTGAAAGCTGGTTAAGTTCATTATAAGTATTCTCCGCAAGTAATTCCTGAGCGCCCGTTCCTACCTGATGCCATTGTTTTTTTAATCTGTTTTGGCTGTCATATTCATACGTCTGGGTTATAATTTTTTCTGCGTCAGAAGCTAATCTTTTGTGGTAGATTTTAGACTGTTTTACGGCGCCTGCAAAATCAAGCAAAGATTCTGTTTTGGTATAGCCTCCCAGGTGATTAATAGAGTGCGTACCTATAACCCTGATCTTATCATCATACCATATATAATTTTTCGTCCAGTTATCATCTTCAATATTTTTCACATACGAAGCTGTTGCAAGGCTTCTTGTATTGACTGCATTAGCCGTGTTATCACCGATGGTATTAACACCCTGAATCTGCGAAGGTCTTGTGGGAGTTCCAGTTGGATAAGTGTCGTAGTAGTTAATACTCAAAACCTTATCAATAGTGGTAGGGTATACCATATTGCCATAGTAGACAAGCATTCCACTGTTTGTAAATCCCGTAGTACTTTTTTCTTCCGTTGATGGCTTTCCCTGGTCAATATAATAATTGGTGCTGTATTGAACCTGATCCCTGATAAATTGACTCCCAATATCAGCTATTCCTGTATATATTACTCTGCTCAGCTTATCATATTTTGAAAAGAACCATTTTCCTGTTTTTCGTAATTCTGCATCCTGACTCATTATGAGCCTGTCAGCTTTATCATAAACAAAATATTCCCATCCTTTCCCTGGTATTTTTTTCTCTACCTGTCTTCCTTTGGAGTCATATTTATACTGATAACATAATGGGTCAAGTATACTCTGGGTAACAGTAGCCCCGTTAGCCATCTTTTCAACTGTCTTTGAAGCTTCCGGTGAAAGTACAAAAGCAAGCTTGTTATACTCGTTATAAATATAGTAAGTGTTTGCACTCTCTGATGCACTAATTACTTTCTTCACCAGCAAGGTCTTTCCGCTTGCGCTTTTAAACTCTATACTTTTATTCCCGTCTTCATCAGTTATCGTGTTTTTAGAAAGCTTTTTTAAAGGATAATATCCAGCTTTCACAATATCTGTTTTGGTAGCATTATTTTCCCACGTGGTAGAGACCGTGAATTTCAATACTTCATTAGCTGCATTTGTCTCATAATTATACAGCACTGGCTTGTTAGCCCAGGCATTTCCCGGTTTTACGCTCTGCTTTACCCTGTTATAAGGAGCAATATCCATTGTCGTTACTCCAAATATCTTTTCTAAGCCATAGGTCTGGGAAGCATCCGCAAGAGGATCTGTATAAATACCTCCATCCTGGGTTACACTTTGTGGGACAGGCAGATAAGTTTTATTCGTTATTTCCGTAGGATCATATACTATATGTTGTACTATGTCTTTTCCTGATGGAGTTCCTTTAATACTGATGATCTGCTTAGGACGAGCAAGCCCATCGAAATATTGAACTGATTCTACTTTTTTGGAGCAATCTTCGGTAAGACAGCTTTTCGTATAAGAATAGTTTTCGTTGTCAGTAAGCCCTGACTGGGAGAAGCCCCACCCAGAGATTAACAGCATCAAACATAAAATAATTTTTTTCATCCTGATCTGTGTTTTATATTGTATACCTGGCTTCATGATCATTGGTTTTTAAGGTTGTTTTTAAACTCCTGTAACGTATTGCCCGTTCGGTCTGTGATCTTAATCAACCTGTTGGCATTATCGTATTGGTAGTTCTTTCTGACTCCTGCTGGAGAAGTTTCAGTGGTTACTCCAATGAGCGGATCATAAGTGTAGGTCGTTATATTGTATTGTTTCAGATTCTGATTTTTTCTGAAAGTATCGAGAGCTGTAATGAAAGCAGGCTCTGTAGAAGGATCTGAAATATCCTTAAGCGACGCGTTGACTATAGGCTGAATAATATTAAGAGCTGTAAGCTGGTCATAGGTAATACCTTCAACTTTAGCAATCAACAGCGTATTGTTATAACCATATACCAGTGATACAGGAACTCCGCTTTTACTGGTAAGCTGCAATACATTCCCAAATGCATCATATTTATCAAAAGTTCCCTCTGTAGAAGGTGTTCCGTTTACAACGTCATAGGAAATTGTTGAAGAAGGATAGACATCCGTGGTGCGATCAAACTTCACTTCGGATTTTGAAATATTTTTAGAGATTCCATCTTGGGTTACTTTAGTTTCCGATTGTAGCGGAACTGCAATCAGATTGGCATTTTTCAGCTTCTGGTTATTAAGATCATCAGCATATTTGTAATTTTTTTCAGAATAATCTCCGGTTTCGTCAGTGGCTGCTTCTTTAATAATATTTCCATATTTACCTTCTGCTGTTGTTGTACTTGAATTGGTTAAAACAGTATTGGCATCCGGATATGAAAACCCATTGACAGTCTGGGTTTCTATCCATGGGATTTTTGGAGGAACAGGAATATTAGCATCAATCGGAGTATAATTTATGGTATACTGATATTCATTTTTCTGTGCCAGTTGTCCATTCCCTTTATATTGCTCAATTTTTTCAGGAAGCAACATATTTAAAATATTATAATTGAGGTCTGCATAATTAAAGGGACTTTGAATTGGAAGGTTTAATAGTCCACTAGTATCATTAGGCATAATAAAAGAATACTTAGTAGAATAGTTCTTAGTTGTATTGGTGACTTTTACATTTTTGTAAAGCATCTCTTCATAAGGTTGATAAAATCCACCATCTAGCAGGATACTGCTATTATCCCAGCCATAAAGCATACTATTCGGAACCCCAGGTTTTGAAAAATCATCGTAATTATAATCCAATACTTCTATAGGTGCGGCATTGGGATCATCATATTTTTTTATACTTTTCACTCTCAGGCCTTTAGTATAGTTAAAAGGTTCGGAAAGCTTTTTTACTCCATATATAATAAATGTTCCTTTATCAGGGGATGACCCGGTGAGCCTTAATTTGTTCGTACCATTGGTCACAAAATACTCATAGCTGGAGGTCTCTGTATCATTTTTAAATATTGTCCTTGAGACTTCTGTACCATTAGCCTTATAAATTTTATAAGAAAAAGGAACAGGTCCTGCATTTTTTAATGTTACATCATTCACTCCACCAATAATATAACATACATCAGTATATACAGAGCTATCAATAGTAAATGGATAGTCTTTGGTAATAGCCATGTCAAAGTTGATCTCTGCTATTTTTACCAGCTTAAAATCTTTAAAAGGATGATTTAAGATATTCCCACCGCTATAAGATACACTATACTGACGACTAGGTACAGGTTGTGTATTTGACTCGAATTCATATTCTATTTTTCCTCCTGAGGGCAAATGTATTACCTGTAAAACACCATTATTGGCATAGTGAGGGTTAACTTCCCCAGTATTATATAATCTATCCTGTTCAAAGATTTGATAGGAAGAAACTGTTCCAAAACCGAACTCATCTTTTTTATCTACACTTACACCATTATTAGAAAGATAATCAAAACTGTATTTCTCAATCACGTTATTATTCTTATCCAATTTAGATAAAGAGAGTAGCTCTTTTCCATTGGTGCTTACCTGATATTGATGGATTACTCTTGACCCTGCATCTTTGAGTATTAATTTTTGTAGCAAATAAGCATCACGATCCCCAGAGGTTGGTGTCCAGTTGGTAACGGGCAAAGGTGCAGTGCCTTGATAATATTGAAAATCAATTGATCCAATGTTAGTTATATTGATTTTCAAAAGCTTGTTCTTTACAATATACTGTGTTCCGCCGACACCTGAAATACTCTGTGTATAAGGAACATAGTCGTAGGTTACAATCGTATTATTTCCTTCATCTGTTATTTGAGTAAGGTTATAAGCACTCTGAAACAATTCTTTCTTATTGCCTATTCCATAAAATGAAATATCGTTTTTATCAAAAAGATATTTTAACCCGTTTTCATCAATTACTGTAAACGATTTTATCAGGTATTTTGTGGTATCAGTAGTTTTCTCGAAAATGATCCTTGTTTTTGAAGTTTCTGTTTGTATAATTTTCGCTCCATTAGTAGCTTTATCATAGGCTATTGCAAATCTTCCACTTCCTCCAGGACAGCTATACTGAAACATATTGGATTCATAAACCTTGTTATTCCCTATCTTTCCTACGCTATATTCCTTAACATGATTATGAGAAGATCTTGATACATAAGATCCCGCTGTAACGTTCCACCCCATGCCAATATCAGTGATCATCTGCTTGGATGAAATACCTGAAGCAGAATAATTTAATCCAACATTGATTTTAAGTTTGGAAGATTGAGTGGGAATATTGAATAAAGGAATACCTATACTAGGATTACCTCTGGCAATATCCACTGTACCCATATTTTCATAATTACTTTTTTGAAGTTCAAAAGTATTTCCACTTTGACCATAGTTTATGGTACTATAAGCTAAAAAGCAAAAGAAAAACAAGTTTTTTATAAAGTTATTTTTTCTCATCTGTATTATTTTTTAATCAATTTAGCATTAGCCGTTTTATTCGTATCCGTTTTGATGACCACCAGATAAGCACCTTATATCAACGGCTGTGCATTAATCTTCGTTACCTTATTCTTGGTTTTTAGATTCTGAAGCTGTCTTCCTCCCATATCATACATAGTAATATCCGCTTCCCTGAAATCAAAGCCTATTTCTACATAAGCATAATCTGATACCGGATTCGGATAGATCTTGATATCCTGTTTTTCAATTAACTGATCCAGTTGTTTATCTCCCAGCTTCACAATCTTCCAGTTCTCCTTCCCTAGTTCCTCTGCACTGGTTCCTGCTAAAATGATGGAGCCATCCCTGTTCAGCTTAATATCTGATAATCTCTCCTCTCTCTTTCTGGATTCTCCCTTCACATGCTTTCTCCACTGTTCATTTCCATTAGCATCCAAATACAGTATCCAGAATGTTTCATCATCTGTTTCTATTCTTCCTTCTGCCTGAGTATATCCACCCAACAATATTCCTTTAGTTGAGGGTTGAGAGTTGTCAGTTGATAGCTGATTTAGGGCAGTCATACCCATCAAAACATCCCTGTTTTTGAAATTGTAGGATTTTTGCCACTGTTCATCTCCTCTTTCATTTAAAGAAACCAACCACAAATCTGTTCCTTCTTCTATTCCTACCGTCTTGTTTCCGGATCTCTCACTTCTTGATTCTCCTCCGATGATATACCCGTTTGACGTTAAAGCCAGTGTTCTTAGATGATCATCTCCTTTTCCTCCCAGGTTCTTTTCCCATTCTACCTTTCCTTCTTTGTTTAGTTTTACGATCCAGTAATCTCCTTCACCAAAGTTTTCAGTGGTTTTTGCATAGCGGGATACGGAACCTGAGGTTCCTGTAGCTGAGTTTTGATTCCCGGAATCGGAAACACGAAACTCAGAGCTTCTTGAATAGATTCCCAGAAGTGCTCCACCGTCTCTTGTGGGTATCATCTTTTCCACTTCGTCTAATCCTCTTCCCCCTAAAATAAGTTGTGAAAGTTCTTTTCCGTTTTTATCAAGTCTGATCACCAGGATATCTTTTGAACCATAGCCTTTGGATGCATTCTGAACATTTCCGGCTACAACAAGTCCTAAATCTGTGGTTTGGATAACTGATCTGGCTTCTTCATCAGCACTTGTTCCCAAAGTCTTTTGCCACAATTCATCTCCAAATTCATTAATTCTAATGAGCCATATATCTGATCCTCCTTTGGAGTCATCTTTTTTATCTATTCCCTTTCCGGAATATGAGGTTCCTGAAATTAGAAAGCCTCCTTCCTGGGTTGCTACGGTAGAAGACAAATAATCATGATTGTTTCCTGAGAAATACTTTTCCCAAACCTGATCTCCCTGTTGGTTGAGTTTCACCAAATGAAAGTCGTAGCCATTGTTTTGCTGGGTATTGCTTCCTGCATCTTTCTTCTGGTTTCCTGCTTGTATGACACTTCCTGTTATCAGATACTGCTGATCGATTGTTGTGGTTACCTGGCTTAGGAAATCCTGGGTTGAGGATTTGATATCTTTTTGCCAAACCACTTCCTGGGCTGATAACCCGGAAATAATGCACATAGAAAGTACACTCAAGTAGAGTTTTTTCATGCCTTGTGTTTAATTGTTAAATTCATTTTTTATAATTGCCGCAAAAGTAATCTTTTTTATCTCACAACGAAAAGACTTATCTAAAATTTTTGACTTCATCTTTTTCATTTGTACAAAGTTAGCTTTGAATTGCGACAAAACCCGTCGCATTATAAAACCAAAAGTCTTTCCTCACAAGCAAAACTTTCTATCAAAATCATATTTATCATTTCAAAAATATTTTATACCTTCGCTTCGTGATTACAAATAACGGAACATATTACTATAGAATATTTAACTCAGATCTGGGATAGAGATTCTTATATATGATATACAACCTCGTCCTAGGACGGGGTTTTTTATTTTAAAATGAAAAGAAAATGAAAATAAGTATTGTCGGTGTAGGTCTCATTGGAGGCTCTATCGCTTTAAAGTTGAGAGAAAAAGGAATTGCCGATTTTATCTACGGAATAGACAACAGCAGCAGGCACCTTGATGAGGCATTAAGCTTACATATCATTGATGCCAAGGTAGACCTGGAATACGGAATCAGGAATTCCGATCTTGTGATTATTGCTATTCCGGTTGATTCCGCGAGAAAGCTTTTACCTACAGTTTTAGATCTGGTATCAGGCACCCAAACGGTAATGGATGCAGGATCCACCAAAGCAGGAATTGTAAGCGGCGTAAAAGATCACCCGAACAGGTCTAGGTTTGTAGCTTTCCACCCGATGTGGGGTACGGAAAACAGCGGACCGAAATCAGCCGTTGCAGAGAGCTTCTCAGGAAAAGCCGGGGTGATATGCAACAAAGAAGAATCCGCAGAAGACGCTCTTGCCCTCGTTCAGAAAATTGTAGAAGGCCTGGATATGCACCTCATTTATATGAATGCTGAAGACCACGATGTCCATACCGCGTACATCTCTCATATCTCTCACATTACATCCTACGCCTTAGCCAATACTGTATTGGAAAAAGAAAAAGAGGAAGACACCATCTTTCAGCTGGCAAGTTCGGGTTTCTCAAGTACGGTAAGGCTAGCCAAATCCCATCCGGAAATGTGGGTTCCGATCTTTAAACAAAATAAAGAAAATGTTCTGGATGTCCTTAATGAACATATTTCGCAGCTACGTAAGTTTAAGGCAGCTCTGGAAAAAGAAAATTACGAATATTTAACGGAGCTGATTTCCAATGCTAATAAAATAAGAGGAATACTGGATAAGTAATCCTCTTATTGAATATTTTTCTTTGCTATTTCGATGAAGGAGAATCATCCATCGTAACTTTAGTAATTGACTGTATCTTTTCTTTTGTCTTGAAACAAAAGAAACAAAAATTCAAGACTGGAAACTGCGGCTAAAAATGATCCTATTCTCTAAAAATTCTATAACTCGTGCGGATTTGAAGTATGTTTATTATTAACTTTTCTCTCCGCACTCAGACAGTAGAATTTTTTTAACGTTCACAGCATTCATTTTCTTAACGCCTACGTTTCCTAGGTCACTATAAAAAGGTACATTTTTTCTAAACTTATAAAGCTTTAGGACTATCAGTTTAAAAGAAAATTACTTTTGTGACAAATATTTCTAGCACTCCGGAACATTGACTGCAATAGCCAACCCTCCTTCCGAAGTTTCTTTAAAACGATCACTCATCGATTGAGCTGTCTCCCACATCGTCTGAATAACTTCATCCAAAGTTACCCTGGCTTTTGCAGGATCGCTTTCAAGAGCGATATTGGCTGCGGTGATCGCTTTCATCGCTCCCATTGTATTTCTTTCAATACACGGAATCTGCACCAATCCTTTGATCGGATCACAGGTAAGACCTAAATGATGTTCCATAGCGATTTCAGCCGCCATCAGCACCTGTCCTACACTTCCGCCTAAAATTTCAGTAAGTCCCGCTGCCGCCATAGCAGAAGATACTCCAACCTCAGCCTGGCATCCTCCCATAGCCGCGGAGATCGTGGCATTCTTTTTAAACAGGGTTCCGATTTCTCCGGCAACCAGTAAGAATCTTACAATATCATCTTCACTCGTAAATGGCGTGAAAGCCTGAGCATACATTAAAACGGCAGGAATAACACCACTCGCCCCGTTTGTAGGTGCTGTGATGATCCTTCCGAAGCTTGCATTCTCTTCATTGACAGCCAAAGCGAAGCAGGCAATCCATTTATTGATATTGGTGAAATTTTCTTCGGCATCTACTACCAGCTGAAACCATTCGTCAATATTCTTATATATTTTATCCCCTAAAAGTTTTCTGTTGATTCCGGCTGCCCTTCTGGTTACATTTAAACCACCAGGCAAAATTCCTTCTTTGTTGACTCCTTTGTAGATGCATTCTTTGATCTGTGTCCAGATATTCAATGCTTCCTGTCTGGTTTCTTCCTGGGTCCTCCAGCTTTCTTCATTGATCATGATCAGGTCTGAAAACTTCTCAAGCCCTAACTTATCACAATATTTTATAACATCTGAACCGTGATGACAAGGGTATAATGTGCGGACACAATGCTTTTGGATCGAATTTTTTTCCTGGCTTGCAATGAATCCTCCTCCTACGGAATAGAAGTCCTGGACCAGTTCGGTTCCATCTTCGAAAACGGCTCTGAAAATCATTCCGTTCGGATGGAAATCGAGGGATTTTTGCATATTGAGAACCAGATGATAGCCGTAGATAAAAGGAATTTCTTTCTCTCCACCCAGATTGATGATCTCATCTCTTTTTATTTTCTCAATTTTCTCATCAATTTTTGAAGTATTGATCGTCTTGTAATCCTCACCATTCAATCCCAGCATTCCCGCGATATCTGTACCATGTCCTATCCCGGTTTTTGCTAAAGAACCGAAAAATTCAAGAAAGACCTCTTTCACCTCTGTGATCGATCTTTCTCTCTTTATAATTCTGATAAATGCAGAAGCTGCATTCCATGGTCCCATCGTATGCGAACTGGACGGGCCTATACCTACTTTAATAATCTCAAATACTGATATTGATTCCATAAAAGATTCATCATTTTCCTCATCACAAAGATACATGATAAATCGTTATTATGCTTCCCTTCACATAAGGATTAAAATAATTATTTAAGTGCCCGCTACCATTTTAGGCTTTCTTCATGCTGAGACATGTCCAGTCCCATATTTTCCGACTCTTCGGATACCCGAAGGGTAATCATTCTGTTCGTCAGCCGGTACAAAACCAGAGAGCCAAAAAATGCAAACACAGAAACCAGAACCAACGCCATCATATGGTGGGCAAATACTTCAATCCCTCCATGCAGAAGGCTTGCGTTTTCACCATGCGCAAAAATAGCGGTCAGGATCATTCCCATGATTCCCCCTACTCCATGGCATGCAAAAACATCTAGGGTATCGTCTATTTTTTTGAGTTTCTTCCAGTTCATCATCAGATTGGAAACAATAGCTGAAATAAATCCGATAAATAAGCTTTCCGGAACAGATACAAAGCCACATCCCGGGGTAATGGCAACCAGACCTACTACAGCACCGATGCATGCTCCTAATGCAGAAACACTCCTTCCGTTAATTCGGTCAAAAAGGATCCATGTCATCATCGCTGATGCCGAAGCTATAGTTGTGGTTCCGAAAGCTGTGGCAGCAGTTGCATTGGCTCCCAGTGCAGATCCGGCATTGAAACCAAACCAGCCGAACCAAAGCATTCCTGTTCCCAGAAGTACAAAAGGGATATTCGAAGGTTCATGGTGAGGGTTTTTCCTGTTTCCTACAACCATTGCTCCTGCCAAAGCAGCAAATCCTGCGCTCATATGCACTACGGTTCCGCCTGCAAAATCTTTGACACCAAAATATTTATTCAACAAACCGTCCGGATGCCATACCATATGGCAAAGGGGCGTATAAATGAATATACTGAAAAGAACCATGAACAGCAGATAGGAAATAAAGCGCACCCGTTCGGCAAAAGAACCGGTGATCAGTGCGGGAGTTATCACCGCAAATTTCATCTGAAAAAGAGCGAATAAAATAAACGGAATGGTAGAAGCCATCGCTTTGTGCGGCAAGACACCTACATGATTAAAAAAGGGGTAACTCAAGGGATTACCGATCAGTCCATAGTGCTCTTCGTTCATTTCAAAACCTATAGAATCACCGAATGACAAAGAAAATCCAACTACAACCCACAGAATAGAAATGACTCCTAAAGCAATAAAACTTTGCAACATGGTGGAGATCACATTCTTTTTACCCACCATTCCACCATAAAAGAAGGACAACCCCGGTGTCATCAGCAATACCAGTCCTGCTGCTGCTAAAATCCACGCCACATCAGCCCCTACGATCTTATCTTCGCTTAAAAACTCACCTGAATCCGGCAGGTCCGTTACCGGTGACCAAAACAAACCACCGATAGCAACCATTGATATCACCGCAAAGGACACGATCCATTTCAAACCAATTTTCATAAAAATCTATTTTAACCCTATCAAAAATAGGGATAAATTTCATAAAAACACATTTAAAAACAAAACAACCCTTAAATTTTAACGCATAATAATTTAAAATCTATTCCACAGGAAATATTTCATTTAAAATTTTAGATACTTCTTTTGATTTAGTAGCGGGAAACAGATGGGTTCCACCCCGTATAATATAGTTCGGTTTTGAATTTTTCACAGGAAATACAATATCCCTGTCACCTAATATCTGGATCACTTCAGGATTTTCATCAAACCTCCAATCTGAAATCTTTTCTATGGACCATTTCAGATAATAAGGATCTTTCACCCTGAAATACTGTAAAACCTTAGGATTTTTTGGATCAAAGAACTTCCTGAGCACAGAATATGCCGCTGTATTTTTTTCATTAAAAAAACGAGTAGGTAATATTTTAGGGATCCTGGTAATCTGTCCGGCTCTTATTAACCTCGATTTTTCTTTATCAGATTTAATACTTCCTAAAATCACTACTTTTTCAGCCGGTTTTATTTTATTGATCTCCTGCACCATAATTCCTCCAAAAGAATACCCCAACAGATAAAATGGTTCCGAATCATCAATCTTTGACGCCATTCTCTCAACGTATTGAGGAAAACTTTCGTTTAGCCCCGGAATGAGCCAGTCTATAAACACCACTTCCAGATGTGCAGGAAACTGCAATTTTTCCAGCACTTTAAAATCTGCACCAAGTCCGCTTATTACATAGATTTTCATACTGCTAAAATAAAAAATATGGGTAACTATTGAAAGCTACCCATATTTAATTTATTGTTAAAGTAAAACCTTTTATTTTTTCTTTACAGGAACCCTGTTATCATTATCCAGCTTTTCTGTAGAAACTTTGAATTGGATATCCATTTCATCTTTAATGAAATAATCTTTTAAAGAAGACTGATAGAATACTTTGAAATCCCTTCTGTTCAATGAGAATTTAGCAGACTCAATCACTACCGTAAATTGTGTAACATATACGTTAGCAGGGAAAGTAATGGTCTTTCTCACTCCTTTTATCGTAACATCCCCATATACCGTTGAATTGTACTCACTGTTTGCCAGAGGAATAATTTTAGTTAAGTGGAATTTCGCAATCGGAAACTTTTTAACTTCAAAGAAATTGGTACTTTTAAGGTCGTTGGTCAGCTTGATCTGATCTTCATCAGAAACATCCCCCGCCATCAGACTTCTCATATCAATTATAAATTCACCGTCTACCAAAACCGTTTTATCAAAATTGAATTTTCCGCTTTTCAGTTTTACTGTTCCGGAATGTGATGTAGGTACAGTTTTTACAACCTTATATCCCCACCATCTGATCTCAGAAGAGGTCACCTTCGAAACCTTATCAAATTTTCTCTGAGCAGAAACAAATGATATACCTACGCACATCATAGCAAACAATAGTAGTCTTTTCATTCTTTTTTATTTACAATTCAACAAAAATAAAAAAAAGTGTAGAACTTCTACACTTTTAACAATCTTTTTTTGATTAAATTATTTAGCAGTTACTTTTACAAGCATATCGATATCATCTTTCACAAAAACATCCTGCATTGTTGATTTGTACGCAACGTCGAATTTTTGTCTGTCGAAAGAAAATTTATCTGATACAAGACTTGCTACTCCTTTGCTGTACGCAATCTTCGCAGGGAAAGAAATACTGTTTGTTTTTCCTTTTACTGTAAGATCTCCTGTTACTAGAGAGTTGTATATTTTATCATTGTTTTTCTTTACGGAAGTAATCTTAAAAGCAGCTGTAGGATATTTCTCAACTTCGAAGAAATCTCCGTTCTTTAAATGTCCGTTCAGCTTAGTCTGGTATTCTCCGGAAAGGTCTGTAGACGTAATAGAAGTCATATCTAAAACGAAAGATCCACCCACAACATCATTTCCTTTCATAACAAGGTTTCCTGACTTCACTTTTACTGTACCGTCATGAGAACTTGCCTCAGATTTTGCTACTTTATAACCCCACCAGTGAACATCAGATGCTACCACTTTTTTTGATTGCCCGAAAACCAATCCACTAGCTAAAACCGCTAATAATAATATTTTTTTCATTGAATAAATTTATTTAATTGTTATTTAACGATACAAATGTAGCTATCTTATTTGATAGATTTTATTGATGTACATCAATAAAACCAATTATTTTCATGAATAATATCAGGCATAAAAAACTCCGGAGTTTCCGGAGTTCTTATTTTCTTATTTGTTATTCGTAATACGCTGTATACAGTGCGACACCATGTAAACCCGTGAGATTATTCCTGATCAGATAGATAGGAATATTCCTCAACATGTCTTCCATTTTATCGCTTATTTTAAATTTCTCATAGAATTTTGCCTTATCCATATACTCATTCAGCATCTGCGGAATATCGCCAGAAATCAGCAATCCTCCGGTAGCCTTAAGCTTTAAGGTAAGGTTATTAGCCTCTCTCGCAAGAAATTCCAGGAAGGTATCTAATGCAATTTTACAGATCAACACATCATCTTCAACGGCTGCCTTGTATATCTCCTGTGAAAAATTACCGTTGGCAAGTCGATCCGCCAGCCATTCAGGCTCAGGATGTCTTTTCACGTCTCTTAAAAACCGGTAGATATTAAAAAGCCCTGTTTTGGAAAGAACATTCTCCCAGCTAACAATCCCATAGATGTTGTTCAGGAACTGATAAAATTCCACTTCAACATTGGTTCTTGGTGAAAACTCAGAATGTCCGCCTTCTGTAGCAAAAGGTCTTAAGTATTTTCCATCAAAGAAATACCCCGCTTCCCCAAGACCATTTCCAGGTGCCAGGATCGCAACATTTCCTTTTTCAAGGTGTCCGCTTGTGTAGATAGCTTCCAGGTCGCTGTCCTCAAGAAGTCCCATTCCATAAGCAGATGCCTCAAGATCATTAAGCATATCCACTTTTTCGAATCCGAATTCATTTTTAAATTCGTCTACGTCGAAACTCCAGCCTAATCTGGCAGGGTTACTCTTCCCATTAAGAACCGGTCCCGGAACCGCTATTCCTAAACGCTTCACATTGCTCAGCTGATTTTCCTGAATAAATTTTTTCAGGATTTCCGAAAAAGAAGCATGTTCTTTTGTCGGGTAGCTTGTCTGTAATTTTATATCAAGCCCTCCATTACCAGACACATAGTATCCTAAAGTGGTAACATCCTCACGTAAGTTGGCTCCAATGATGGAAACATCATTATTATTGCTGTCTTTTACACCCGGTAAATAAAGGGGAAATTTTGGATTTAAGTTCATAATCACAAATTTTATCAAATATAATAATAGTTTTCGGAAATCGTGTACGGTAATAAAAAACCTTTTCAAAAAGATGAAAAGGTTTTGGCTAATAATTGTTTATATATAAATCTAACTACTTTCCTAATGGAATATTGTAAGAAAATCCGACACCAATGTTACCCACATTGTAGTCCTGATTTACTAAATCACCTTTACTTCCTGTAAATACCTTCTGATATTGTACGAAGAAATTCCAGTCCTGATTATGGTACCCGATTTCAGGTTTGATATAAAAACCTCCGCTTGGTCTGTCAACCGAAGTATTGGAAGCTACTTTATCATCCCCTACAAGGAATCCATAACCCAAGTCAGTCCCAAAATAGAAACCTGTTTGCTTTGGATAAATTCTCAATAATGCTGCTACAGGAATTACCCCTACATCATTATTTTTATATCCGTTGTTTTCTTTTCCGAAATAATGGGAATAACCAGTTGCGATACCTAATCCAACTCCCGGAGTAATCAGATTCTGGTAAGCCACATCCACACCCACAGCAGCAGAAAGATTATCAGAAGGAACAGCTAATCCTACATTCGCTCCTACTTTAAGCATGTTGTTCATCTGTACGCTCTGTGCACTTGCTACACCTGCTGTTAAAATTCCAGCTAGTAAAACTGCTTGTTTAAACATTTTCATAATTTCTGATCTTTAAATTTTACTATTCAGAATGCTGTAAAAATCATGCCAAGCAGGTCGTTTTTCACTCCTTTAACATCCGCAAACGACTCAAATCATTGAAAATTAAACAGTTAATTTTTGTTAAAATTTAAATAAATGTTTAATTAAGTCTCGAAAAAGCAATAGCCAAAAAGTGAAAAATGTTTAAAATATTAAGTTCAGTGCTTTCAGGAGCGATTGTCAATGGATTTTATCCAACCGCTATTACCTGAAAAAAAGACTGCCTTTTCAGGGCAGTCTTTTTTTATCATTCCAGATTACGTTGTACTTATGCTGGAATCTGCTTTTTTCCTTCTTCCTTTTTATCTAATTTTTCACTCACTTTTTTTACGATATATTCTATAACAAGTGGTGCAACTATGGCAATAACCGCCTTAAGAATTCTTGATTTCATATGTAGTAATTTTGGTTTATCATTACAATTTTTAAGCCATTTATTAATCCGCTTTATTCATTGGTATTCAAAAGCTGGTAATTCCGGCATGCTTCTTCCAAACTGGCCTGAATTCTTTTTTTGAGCCTCTCAGGCCTTAAAACCGTTATAAATTCGCCGAGCCCCAATATCATTCTCTCCAATTCAAAGTTCAGCTGAACACATATTTTAAATGTGGTTCCGGTTTTATCTTCCTTTATAATCTCCTGGGAATGGTGAAAAGGTTTGGTTCTGACATAAGGGGCATGTTTTGGGTTAATTTTAAAGATAACATTCTGCGGACGTTGCCCATCCGAAACCGTAACCCCGATCACTTCCCCGAAGTAACGGTCCGAATCAAATTCTTTATCAATATAGCTTACCTTTTCATCAACAGAAATCTCCTCCATCCGGTCCAAGGCCAGATTATACATTTTATTCTTAAACCAGCATATAAGGAACCAACGGTTATTGTATTCCTTCAGGAGCTGCGGATGTACGGTGTAATAATCCGATTCTCTTGCTTTAAAGCTTTTATAAAGGATCTTCAGTACTTTCCTGTTTAAAATGCTTTCATATAGTATATCGATGTGTTCGAGCCCTTTCAGCTGTTCATTCTTATCGAGGTGGATAATCGACTTCTGGTTTGTAGAATGGATGGAGTCTTCCAGCTTCTGGATCACTCCGTTCATATCCTTAAACATGGAAAAGTCCTTGAACTGCTTCAGGATCTGAACGGCATTATTCATTGCCTTCAGGTCACTTTCATTTACTGATATATTATGAATACTATAATCCGGATCACTATATCGGTAGTATTTTCTGTCGTAGACTTCAATAGGTGCCTCATAGCCAAATTTTTCACTCCGCATATTCTGCAGGTCAAGCTGGACCGTACGTTTGCTGACAAATGATTCTTTGCCTTCAAACTCAAACAGGGCTTCCGAACATTCATCGATAAGATCCTCCAGCGTATATTTTCTATACTTGTTTTTCAGGCATTTATCCAATGTTTTATATCGGATCAGGGCATTTTTGTTCGATGACATAATTGTATTTTATTGAAATGTCTTTTATTCCGCAACATGATTTTTCAGCCGGAATTTTTTCTTTTCCTTATTTCCTTTCTAATTGAATGTAAATAAATCAAAAACCACAGATAGTCTTTCCGTTCAACTCTAATCAACGACTTAATAACTTATTTGAAAAATTAATACATTAATACATTAATACATTAATACATCATAATCAAAATCATTTCTTCGCCAAAGCCTCTCCATCAAAAGAAACCCCATCCCATCCGAACTCCATAAAATTCCTGATATTCTGATGATCTGTTCCATCGGGATTTTTCAGTACATCTTCTCTGTAAAAATCTCCGAAAAGACTTAATACCTCATCCTTTGACAAATTATTCTGCTTTCCAAAACTGAATACCTTACATGATCCGTTATTCTGATCCGCTTCGTTCACTGTATTCCCATTCGCGAATCTGGTAGGTGTAAAATGATAATTTTCATCAATGTAGGCAATGACATCTTTAAACTGAATGGTTTCCGGAGAATTTTTTACTTGTTCTAATAGCATATTTATTTTTTTTAGGCGAAAGAGCGAATTGGCAAAATGGTTAAATCATTAAAATATAACTTCAATTGACTTTGTGGCAATTCCGTTATTTTGCTTTTCAGCTTTTCGCTTTTGTAAAAATAATCAAAAAAAATTCATCTACGCAAAAAGATTGCATACTTGTATATTTACTTTGCATCATCAAATTGAAAGAACACATGGAATTTAATGGAAATCACCTAATTGAATTAGGGTTCAGACCCGCAAAATGGTTTAAAGAAGCCATAGAATATATCAACGAAAATAATCTGGATGAAACTCAGATCAAAACGTATCTGGAGCAATATAAACAACCGGACCAGATTCCTTTGCATGAAACCCCAAAAGATTTCATCATCAACATCAGAGCTGAGCACGAAAGTGAAAATGATAACGTGGAAAAGGTAATCAAAACCATGCAGGTTTTAATGAAAACCCCAACATTGGTTGGAGGAGCTTTAATGCCTGATGCCTGTCCGACAGGACCAGAAGGTCATATACCGGTGGGTGGTGTGGTTATTGCTAAAAATGCAATCCATCCCGGGTTTCATAGTGCAGATATCTGCTGTTCCGTGATGTTGACTGATTTTGGAAAAGCTGATCCTAAAGCCGTTTTGGATACTGCTCATTCGGTAACTCATTTCGGATATGGAGGAAGAGCACGAGGAGAACAAATGCCAATGTCGCAGGAACTGATGGATGCGTTCAGGGAAAATTATTTCCTTAATGATGAAAAGCTGATCAGCATTGCCCGCTCTCATATGGGAACACAGGGCGATGGAAATCATTTCTTATTCGTTGGTATTTCTAAAAATACAGGAAATACCATGTTGGTTACTCATCATGGTTCAAGAGCTCCGGGAGCTGCTCTTTACGATAAAGGGATGAAAGTTGCCAATCGTTTCAGACAGGATATTTCACCGGAAACGCTGAAAGAGAATGCCTGGATCCCATATGATACAGAAGAGGGAAAATCTTACTGGGAAGCTCTGCAGCTGATCAGAACATGGACGAAAGAAAACCATACTTCCATCCATGATGCCGTTTTATATAAAATGGAAATTGAAAAAGAGAACAGGTACTGGAATGAGCACAACTTTGTCTTCAAAGACGGAGATCTTTTTTACCATGCAAAAGGAGCAACCCCACTGGATGATAAATTCATGCCTGATATTACAGGACCAAGACTGATTCCATTAAATATGGCAGAACCGGTTTTAATAGTTCAGGGAAACACCAATGAAAGAAACCTGGGTTTTGCCCCTCACGGAGCAGGAAGAAATTTCAGCAGAAGTCAGCATAAGAGATCATTGGCCCACAAAACCATTGAAGAAGTTTTTGCTGAAGAAACCGAAGGATTGGATATCCGTTTCTTTTCCAATGAAATTGATATTTCCGAACTACCGACCGCATATAAAAGTGCTAAAAACGTAAGAGCACAGATTGAAGAATACGGATTATGTGAAGTATTGGATGAAGTGATGCCTTACGGGTGTATCATGGCTGGTGATGTCGGGAAAAATGCACCATGGAAAAAGAAAAGAAAATTTAGAAAAGCACAGAACGGATAATAGTAAGAAATTACTTTCCCTGATATACTCTCGCCTATAATTATGACAGACAGATTTTGATTTTAGTCATTTGTTTATCGTAATTGTTGGCGAGAGATTTAATTTATATCATCAGCTTCCGATTCTCTCTTTCAGGTCATCTGCACCTCCGGTCTTTCTCAATTGAAGGTTTTTAGAGGATCCGAAGTTATAAGTATAGGACAGCATCACGACCCTGGAATCTCTTTTTACCGTAAAATTCTCCAGGTAATCATTATAAGCAAACTGCCCCCTTGGATTACTGGTAAAAAACACATCAGCAAAAGAAAATTTAAGGACACTTTTATTGTTAAATTTTTTCTGGGCACCAATACTCAGAAAGCCATAGGGCCGTGCATATACATAAGCCTGTATTTCTCTGGCGTGGTAATTTCCCGTAACTTCAGCAGTAAAGCCGTTTCCTAATTTGAAGTTATGGATGCTGTTGATGCTGAAGGTAAAATTTCCCTGGTTGGTAATCTGACTTCCCGAAACATTCCCTGTGAAAGAAGCATAGTAAAAACTGGCAGTATTGCTTATATCCCACCAACGCATCACTTTTACAGGAACGATCAGACTGAGCCCGTAATGGGAAGCCGAACTGATATTTTCAAATGTTTGGATCGCAATATTCTGTCCGTTTTCCACCACAGGCTTTACTACATTAATTATGTGATCAGAAGTTCTGCTATAATTCAGTGTGGCAAAATATTTATTGTTAAGGCTGTAAGTAAGCTCATAATTCATCATCGTCTCGGGAATCAGATCTGGATTTCCGGCCTTTGAAGTAGTAGGGTCAAAGTAAAATCTGAAAGGATTGAGCTGATTATAACTGGGGCGGGTGATCCTTCTGCTTAAGCTGATCTCCATGGAACTTTTATCCGTTATATTATATGCCAGTACTGCACTCGGGAATACTTGCGTATAGTTTCTTTTATTAATCTGGTTATTAGCAAGCTGCATGCCCTTTATATTTGTATTTTCCATTCGCAGTCCGGCTATCATTTTAAGCCTTTCCCATTTTTTGGAAGCATTCCCATAAACAGCATTAATGTTTTCCTCATAAATAAAATGATTGGTTTTGGTAGGATCAGACACAAAGACCCCTGAACTTCCGTCAAAAAATTTCAAATCATTATCAGATTTTACAAAGCTTGTTTTAATCCCGCTTTCCAGTTTCCATCCATACTTAAAGTTTTTAGTAAGGTCGCTTTTCAATGAAAAAATATTCAGTTTTCCTTTCATATCCCCTTTCAGAATATCAAGCCTGTCCAAACTACCCGATAAATTGTAGTTCCTGGTTTCAAAATTCTGTAGAGAACCGTTTGAATAGTTGATATAGTCAAAATCCGTTGTTAGTTCTGATCCCAGAGAATCAAGGCTGTATTTATGGTTGAGATTAAGGGAAGGATTAGCGAAATGATTCCGGGTTTTACTTATGGTTCCGAAGGTACTTTCCGGAAGCTGATTACTTCCCAGTGTGAGGCTTGAGGTATTTCCGTCAATTTTAACATTATTAGCTACTAGTCCCACAGAAAGCCCAAGAATATTCTTGTTATTCAGATCGTAATCTATCCCCATCCTGGTCATATGGCCCGTTATTCCAAACTTCAGGAAATTATCCTGAATAAAAGCTTTTTTAAATTGGTTGTTTTCATAAAAATTCCTGTTTAAAAGCAGATGATTGTAAAAAATTCTATCAACAAAGCCATAGTTTGCAAAAGCATTCACCTTCCCGCTCCTGTGATTGATGCTGACCGTATTGTTAGTTTTTATATATTTACCGGCTCCCGCAGAGATAGAAACAGTCCCGTTAGTCCCCTTCTTTTGCTCTTTTTTTAATCTGATATTGATAATCGAAGATCCTTCTGCATCATATTTCGAAGAAGGATTGGTAACAAATTCTATTTTATCAATGGAGGCTGAGGGAATCCCCCTGAGATAACCCGCAAGGTCACTTCCCGTCATCGGTGTATTTTTACCGTCAATCTGAACCAGCAGATTTCCTTTTCCGTGAAGACTTAAATTGTCATTATTATCCACGCTCACTCCTGGTGCTTTCTCCAGGATTTCAAAAGCCGAGCTTCCGGTAGCGGAAATGCTGTTTTCTACATTAAGGATCATCTTCCCCTCCTGTCTTTCTATAAAAGGACGGGTTTTGGTAATGGTAACTTCTTCAATGGATTTTACTGTAAGATCAATAACAGGAAGCATCTTATTTTCTGTTACAGGAATATTTTCTGAATGATAAACCTCAAAACCATTCCTGTAAACTTTCAGTTGGTAACGACCGACTTTCAGGGCAGAAAACCTGAACTGTCCTTGCCGGTCAGCAGTTTCGGTTTTTATCAATGTATTTTCAGCATCAAAAAGGCTGATGACTAAAGACTGTGTACCATCCGATTTTATAGTACCCGACAGCGAGAAACGCTGTATATCCTGTGCTGGTAAAAGTGTACTGAAAAATATCAGTATTCCGATAAAAATGCAAGAAAATAGCCTGATCATAAGTTTATCTTTTAAAGTGATGTAATTTTCATATGGTCAAATAATGCAGAGTTATTTTATTTTTTTAAACTCGATATTGGCCATATTAAAGCCGGACACGGTAAATCCACTTACAGTACCTGATGAAGTCCATTGGAAATCAAGCTGTCCGAAGTAGGATTTTGATGAATAAAAGCTTGTTGAACTGAGTGGAAATAATAGAATATCTGGATTTACCGAATGTTTTGCTACCAGGTGATGATTTTCAGTGACCAGCTGGTACATCGTATTGAATTCTTCATTTCGGTAAAATCCTTCCAGTTTTTTCAAATCTTTCAAATCCACTTTAGGCGGATTCATTCTGATTTTTTTCATCGGAAATGTAAAATCCGCAATTTTGAAAAAAGCTGAATCTTTATTAAAAACAAGGCTTGCCGTAGCAACGGAAGGAATGCTGAACCGGTTATCTCCAACTGGTTCTAAAAGTTCTCCTTCTTCCTGTTTATAAGTTTTTAGGTAAAGGTTGTTTTCTTTTACAGAAACATCAAAGTAGCTACCTGGGATACGCTCATAAATCCCTTCAAATCCTTTTAATTCGGATGCTGTATAAGCAGTTTTTTTAGGTTTTACAACCGTTTCTTTATCTCCAAGAAATAAATCCACCAATTTATAGACCATCTGATAACCTTCAGTTCCCCTCTTATTCGCCAGCAGGACAACGGAAAACTGCTGATTGGGAATATGTAAAATATAAGAACCGTAACCCGCTGTCCCTCCACCGTGAAAGACAAGATGCAAACCTTTATAAGTACCCGTCTGCAGCCCCAACCCATATTCAATGCTTCTACCATTATTTAGGATCGTATTTTCCTGCATCACAGTATAAAAGTCATGATTATCCGTAGCTGATTTCTGAAAATCAGCTGCCCATATACAGAAATCATTAAGTGTCATATAAATATTGGAAGATCCGTACTCCATTTGCCCGATCGGATATTTTAAAACAGTATCCCCCTGCTGCAGGTAAGAGTCTGCCTTATTCGGGATGATCTTTTCCGGATCATCTATCGCCATAGTATGGTGCATTCCTAACGGAGTGAAGATATATTTCCTTAGAAGTTCACCAAAATCTTTTTTATAGACCCTGTGAAGGATTTCGGCTAACAACATAAAACCGGTATTATTATACTGATACTGCTCGCCCGGCCGAAAGTTAAAGCTTTTAATACCCAGAATTGTTTGTACTGCCTGACTATTGGTTACCCTGAATTCATCCCCGAATCCCTGTAATCTTTTAATTCCGGTAAAATCAGGCAGCCCATGCGTATGATTTGCCAGCTGACGGATTGTTACCGGATAAGATAAATGTTTGAGCTCCGGAAGATAGATCCTGATATCATCATCTAATGACAGCTTTCCTTCTTTCACAGCCTGCAAAGCAATGAATGCCGTAAACTGTTTGGAAACCGATGCAATATTAAAAGCTGTGGAATCTGTAATGGGTGTCTGATTTTCCAGGTTGGCCTGGCCATAAATCTTCTTATAAATTACCTTTCCTTCTTTAATTATGCCTACGGCCATCCCCGGAGCATTTTTCTTGACATAACTATTCAGCAATGAGTCTGCTTTTCTGATTGTGTTTTTTTGATTGAACTGTCCGGAGTATTTCCCACAATTCATTATAAAAAAAAGAAATAATGCTACTTTGATCTGTTGCTTCATCTGATGTAAATTTTATGATGAAACAAATCTGAAACTTTGCATGGAAATAAAGATCCGAATACCGGAAACCGAACCATTTTTATGGCGTAAAATCAGTCCGACTTTAAATCGAACACTTTTTAAATAACTGATTTCCTGTAATCTGTAGGAGTAATACCCGTTTCTTTTTTAAATGCGGTATAAAAAGAGGATTTGGAATTGAAACCTACCTGATACAGAACTTCCAATACAGTAAGCTGAGGCTGATCTTTTAAAAGTAATTGGGCATCCTTAATCCTGAATTCATTAATAAAATCAAAAAAATGCTTTCCCGCAGACTGATTGATCAATAAAGAAAGCTGCTTCTCCGGCATATTAAATTTTTCAGCCAGCTTTTGCAGGGTAAGGCTGTCATCCAGATAAGGTTTCTCAGTTTCCATTAATTCCATAAGATCTTTTAGCTGCTGTGGTTTTTCATGATGATCCCCGGATTCAATTTTTAAAGGAACCAAATCTTTATCAATTCCGGCAAACAAATTGGGTCTGTACAGGGAGTTGAGCACAAACCAGCTGATCATAAATAATACAAATAAGCAGCTAAAAGTATACAGATAGGTAAAAAGGCTCCCGTTGTTCTTTACAAAATCTCTGAGTAGCACAAAAAAATTTCCGATTAAAAACAAAACTGTAATCTGTATTAACCACCTATAAATATGACTATGATTTCCAGAATAATTATCCCGGTATAGTTTTTTAAAAATCCTCAGCTCAAGAAAAACAGCAATAATATAATAGTAATACTGGATAATGGTAAAAATATCAAAAACCTGGTCAGCTTGTGCAGACATCTGTGTAACAAGAAACAGAACAAGGAAGAAGAGAAAAGGTAGGCCATGTACTAGATGCTTTTTGGACAGGCTAAAGTTATAGTAGCATGCAGACTTTACATACAGATAATAAAGTGGCATCTGAAGAAGAATACTGGAAGACTTAAAACTTTGCATAAAATTCCCGGAAGGATATACAAAGAATCCGGATAAATCTATAACAGAAGTAAGAAGAAATGCAGCAAACAGATAATTGGGTAATCTTCTTTTGCTTTTTGCCGTGATCAAAAAGATGCTTAACAATAAAAACAAAAAAACAATAATTTTCCCTAGGTCACCTATTAATGCCATATTTTCTTGTCTAAATTACAATATTACAAAAAATGTAATAGCCCAGAAGACTTATATTGAAAAATTTAACCATTCACTATTTTCCATTTTCCCATAAGGTATTTCATTACATTTATAATGATTTCGTTATTCTAAATTATTACGCAAAAAGACTGCGTAATCGCTTTATTATTTTGTACCATCAAAAGAAATAAAAATGAAAAACAGGATATTAGAAAAACTAAAAGAGGTAGAAGACAAACACAGCATAGAAATACTTCTTGCAGTTGAATCCGGCAGCAGAGCCTGGGGATTTGCATCGCCGGACAGCGATTATGATATACGGTTTATATACCGTCATGAAAAGGAATGGTATCTTTCTCCATGGGACAAGGATGAAACCATAGAATTCATGACAGAGGATGACCTGGATGGTAGCGGTTGGGACCTTAAAAAGACTTTTCACCTTTTGCTAAAGTCCAATGCTGCATTGCTAAGCTGGTTCTACTCTCCTGTCGTTTATAAGAAAAATGAAGAATTTGCAGACTTGTTCAAGCCTTTGGCTGATACTTGCTTCTCTCCGATAGCGGTGTCTTACCATTATTTAAGTATGAGTAAAAAGTACCTGGAAGCCTGCAGACATGATGAAGTGAAATTAAAAAGTTATTTCTACTGTTTAAGAACAGCACTTACAGGAAAGTGGATATTAGACAAAGGAACCGTTCCTCCTGTTCTGTTCAGTGATCTTCTGGTATTGGTTGATGATTTTACAAAAACTAAAATAGAGAGTCTGGTTGCTTTAAAGGCTACTAAAGGAGAATCCTATAATCACTCCAATGACTGGGAGCTTTTAGGATTTCTGGAAAGTGTAGTTGCTGAGACTGAAGAAAAAACGAAAACATTGGCAGGAGGAAAAGGAAATAAAAAAGAAATGGAATTGGTGTTTAGAAAAATACTAGCTTAACGGATCGAAAGCACTTAATATTACACCATTTTTTCAATGTTAAAAAAATCGGACAATTATAATATACCATCATGACGATTCAGGATCTTAAAAATAAAAACCTTCTTCTTTTTGAAGCTATTTCCGGAAGCCGGGCTTTCGGGCTGGCAACGGAGAGTTCCGACACGGATATAAAGGGAGTTTATTACCTTCCCAAGGAGGATTTCTTTGGATTGAACTACATCCCCCAGATTTCCAATGAGACCAATGATATTACCTATTATGAAATCGGGAGATTTGTAGAATTGCTGCAAAAGAACAATCCCAATATCCTGGAAATTCTGGCAAGTCCGGAAGACTGCATCCTGTACAAACATCCGTTGATGGATCTGCTGAAAACGGAGGATTTCCTGTCAAAACTCAGTAAAGATACCTTTGCAGGTTATGCGGTTTCACAGATTAAAAAGGCAAAAGGTCTTAATAAAAAGATTGTAAACCCGATTGATAAAGAAAGAAAATCCATCCTGGATTTCTGTTTTATCCTTGCAGGACAGGGTTCCGTTGCATTGAAAAAATGGTTGCATGAATTTTCTGTATCGGAAGGACAGAATAGTCTCTCACAGGAACAATTCGGATTGGTAAGCATTGATCATACTAAGGGTATGTTTGCTTTATTTTACGATGAATCGGGAACATTGGGATATAAGGGGATTATTCAGAATGAAGAGGCAAATCAGGTTTCTGTATCATCTGTTCTTAAGGATGAAAAACCAACTGCTTATCTGTTCTGCAATCTGGATGCCTACTCTGTTTACTGTAAAGACTATAGGGAATATTGGAAATGGGTAGCTGAGCGCAATGAGGACCGTTACAATGTCAACCAGATTCATGGGCAGAACTACGACAGCAAAAACATGATGCATACCATCCGATTACTGCAATCCTGCGAGCATATTCTAAAAACAGGTTCGATGCAGATCCGCGTAGAGAACCGTGATGAGTTACTTGATATAAAAGCAGGAAAAAGATCTTATGATCACGTAATGGAAAAAGCTGAAAACCTGGTCCTTTCTATAGAGCATTATTATTCCAGTTCTAACCTACCAGACACACCGGATCTGGAAAGGACAACTCAGAACCTCATCGAAATCAGGAAAAAGCTATATCATTCAAAATAAAGATCCGGGAGTTGTATAGACTCATAAACCACCAAAAAGAAAATAAGGTTGCCTTTTTCTAAGGCAACTTTATTTAAAGAGATTATCTATTCATTTCGGGTCCTTTACATTTTTACAATTTTTGAGTAAAACAGAAATTTAAATTTGTAAAAAAAATAATGAAAGTAATCTATTTTTTAACGGTTTTCTTGTTAGGCTGTACCATTCAGGCTCAAGATTCATTAGTTACTAAAATTGCTTCACAACATTATCAAATCATAAATTTCGAGAATAATCATTTTTCCGGTGAAGGAATTCGTAACCTGACTGAAACGATTGCTAAACACAAATATGTTCTGATCGGTGAAGACCATCTTAATAATGAGGTCCTGGATTTTACTTCTTATCTTACTCACAATATCAACTTCGACAACTATATTACGGAAGCAGATCAGCTTACCATTGATATTCTTAAAAAAGACTTCGAGAAAAATAAAGAATACCAATCAATTGTTTCCAGCTCTAACGGTAGATTTTCGTTTTTCTCATTTAACAAAGACCATGACCTTCTGGATTATTTTTTCCAAAATAAAAAAACCGTCATAGGCCTTGATCAGATTTATTACAATTCTGATGCAGTGATCTTCAGAGAGCTTATTGCAAGGACATCCAATAAAATAGCAAAAGCAAAATATCAATCTTTACTGAAAGAATCGAATGAGAGATGGAACACGTTCAGGTCAGGACTGGGCTATCGGACTATTGATGACAGCAAAAACCAGCCCTATTTGTTTTGCAACGATTTCAGGACCCGTATTGCAGATATTCAAAAATTAGATTTGTCTGAATATGAGCATAAAGCTTTAAACAAGCTGCTACAAAGCAATACAATATATGCTCTGGAAAATAATCAAAAGGGAGACGAATCTCAGTTCCTGAAAATAGCTTCAATGAAGGAAAATCTTCTTGAAAACCAGAACAAAATAAAAGGAAAAAGAAATCTTTTCAAGTTTGGAGCCAGTCATGCCGGTAAAGATCAGAGCCTACTGCAAAATAGCCCTGATATAGGAAATGTTGCATTTAATCTTGCCGAAAAAGACCACGAAAAGTCCTTACATATTGCCATTATTCAAAAAAATGGAAAAACAGGATCTTTCTTTGCTGAAAATAATGATGCAGAATACATTCTTTTTCTGAGACCCTTCTATCGCCTGGTTCATAAGGAAAATGAATGGCTCCTCTTTGACCTTACCAAGATCAATGCTGAAATAAAAAAACAAAAGACTTCCGTAAAGTCCGGCACCCTAAAAAAACTATTGGCGGGTTACGATTATTTAATTATTATACCCAAAGTAACTGCTCAGAAAATAGTTGTTTAGCACATATGCTGTTTTTATTTACTTTGGGTTCAATACATGTTAATCGAGATCATTCGTAAAAATGGCCCATTAACATTACATTACTCCAAGTCCTGATATATCAGGACTTTTTTATTTTTAAATATTTTTTTAATTAATTATTGTTTTACGATAATTAATTATACATTTGCATTATCAATTAATTATCATGCTATGAATCAAACTAAAACTATTGCAAAAATTTTATACTATATCTGCCTGGTATTATCAGGAGGATATCTTATTACAGCACTTTATTCCTTTTTCTGTATGACTACAGGTTTTGCGGTAACTCCTTATAAAGAGGATCAATATTTACATATCAATTATCCTTTTACTGAACAGCCATTTCTCAACATTGAAAACAATTATCCTTACATTATATTCTCTTTCATGGCCGTTTTAGTGACATATGGTATTTTTTTCTGGTTTTCAGCAAAAGTTTTTAAAGTGTTCTTTCAACCTCAATTATTTACCGAGGTCAACATTTTACAATTGAAGAGATTTTACTTATACAATATTTTCCTTCCACTACCGCTTGTGATCATCGCAAGTTTCTTTACAGAGGTCGAAAGTATTATATGGGGATTGGTTTTTATCCATTTCATGCTAGGAATTTTCTGCCTGTTTCTTGCTAATATCTTCAGGCAAGGGCTACATTTGCAAAACGAACAAGATCTATTTATATAAAATGCCAATTATAGTCAACTTAGATGTCATGCTTGCCAAGCGAAAAATGCAGAGTAAGGAATTGGCAGAAAAATTAGGAATCACGCCTGTCAATTTATCCATTCTGAAAACGGGAAAGGCAAAAGGGGTTCGTTTTGATACCCTCGAAGCTATCTGCAAAATTCTGGAATGCCAGCCGGGAGATATTTTAGAGTATAGAGAATAGTGGTGGAAACGAGATAAAAGATGCATGATATCGGTAAGAAAGCGAAAATGCCCATGACCTTAGCCTTTAGTTTTCATCTATCAACTCATACCCTTTAACTGTCAGCTCATTTTCATTAGCAAGTAGATACAACAACTTATTTTTCAACATCATAAAAAAAGCAACGGAAACATTGCCAGCTATTGTATTATCCAAATTTAAAATCATGAATACATTATCCATTAACCACCTGAGCCTTACCTATAAAAATGGCTTCCAGGCAATTAAAGACATTTCATTGGAAATAGGAAATGGCATGTTCGGTTTACTGGGTCCGAACGGAGCCGGAAAGTCCTCTTTAATGAAAACCATCGTTGGCCTCCAGAAACCGAGTTCGGGAAATATTATTTTCAATGGTATTGATATTTCCAGGGAGCCTGATTTTATAAGACAAAACCTCGGGTTCTTACCACAGGATTTTGGAGTTTATCCTAAAGTTTCAGCTTACGACTTATTGCATCACATTGCTATCTTAAAGGGAATAAAAGACAATACCTTTCGAAAAAGACAGATTTCCGGATTGTTGGAAAAAGTAAACCTGTCAGATTTCCGAAACAAAGAAGTCCATACTTTTTCAGGCGGAATGAAACAGCGTTTTGGAGTTGCCCAGGCTTTATTAGGAAACCCTAAAATCATTATTGTGGACGAACCTACGGCAGGACTGGATCCCGAAGAACGCAACCGTTTTAATTCTTTACTCAATGATATCAGCAAGGATGTTATTGTGATCCTTTCTACTCATCTTGTAGAAGATGTCCGGAATTTATGTTCTGAGATGGCTATTATCAATAAAGGAAAGCTTATCCGAAAAGGGAAACCCGGTGACCTGATTTCAGAATTAGAACATAAAATCTGGTCAAAACGGATCAACAGAAATGAATGGGAGGATTATCAGGCAACTCATGAGATCATCAGCCAACAGCTGATCGAAAGAGAACTGTATATCACGACTTTCGCAGCCCATCAACCAAAAGATTTCAATGCTGTTCCTCCTCTTTTGGAACATGTATACTTTCATAGCCTCACTCAAAAATCATAATCATGAACTCATTACTTTTATTTGAAGCCAGACGCAACATAAAGCACTGGCTCAGTTATCTTATTGCCTTCACTTTAGTCGTTTTGGGTATATTTTGCGGAAGCCAGTTCAACCTGACTGTCGGAGAACGTATTTATCTCAATTCACCTTATTCCATCGGGTTTATGGTGGGTATGTTGAGTCTTTCTATTATATTTTTTGCGATTATCTACGCAAGTCAGCAGCTATTTAAGGATTGGGATTCGAAATTTGATATGATCCTGTTTTCTTTACCTCTTTCAAAAAGAACATATCTGCAAGGAAAGTTTCTGAACTATTTCCTGCAAACCTTCCTGAGCTTCCTGTTTTTGATTATTGGCTTTATTCTCGGGCAAAATACAAGGACAGGAAGTGAGATGCAGCCCTATTTCAATCTCTGGTATTATCTATATCCGGTAGTGATTTTAGGATTCATCAACTGTCTCTTAGTCTGTAGTTTTTTATTTTTCATTGCCTACAGTACCAAAAGAAAGCTCCTGGTAGTAACCGGCGGCCTGCTGTTATACGTTCTGTATATGGTTGTATTATTATTTTCCAATTCACCTTTCATGGCGGGAAGCTTACCTCAATCAATAGAGACTCAGCAGCTCTCTGCACTATCTGATCCCTTTGGATTATCTGCCTATTTCCTGGAGGCAAAGGTATTTTCGGTGGCCCAAAAGAACTATTCTATCACTCCTCTTTCAGGATATCTATTGACGAACAGGCTGATTTTTATTGTATTTTCAGGACTGTTCTTATTTTTATCTTATCGTTTATTTTCTTTTACGACCTCTTCAGATAAAGGATCAGGAAAGAAAAATGATCTTTTTTCCGCTCCTCATATTGTGTTGTCGGATTATATTACTGCCGAATCAGATTTTGGATTCAGGGCCTCTTTCAGATCTGTTATTTCCTTTGCCAAAATCGATCTGATTTACCTTTTTAAAAGTGTTAGCATTATTGCGGTTTCTATATTGCTATTGTTTGCAGTCGGTATGGAAATGTATGCTGAAATTGAAAAAGGAATCCGTTTACCACAAAAGTATGCAAGCTCAGGTCTCATGGCAACAACCATTTCAGAAAATTTCCATCTACTCGGATTGTTGATCATGACGTACTTCATTAACGACCTGTATTGGAGAAGTCAGTCATCAGGATTTATCCTGATCGAAAAAAGCACCCATTTTTCAAAAAATAAATTATCCGGACATCTTCTCTCCGCTGGTATTCTCATTTTCTTTTTTACAGGTATCCTTATCATAGAAGGCCTGACCTTCCAGCTTGGCTACCATTATTTCCATATTGACTGGAGTGCCTATTCAGGCACAATCCTTTTCAATACGTTACCATTGCTATTATTTTCCGGTTTTATACTGCTGATTAATGACTTTAGTAAAAACAGGTTTATAGCATTAGGAATTTCCGTTCTTGCCGTTTTTATTTTTGCAGGCCCCGCCTCGAAAAAGATTATTCCATACCCTTTACTGAGGATATTTTCAGATTTTAAAGGGGTTTACAGCGACTTTAACGGTTATGGAATCTATACAACAGCATTTGCTGAAAGACTCTTCTTTGGAATAGGTTTGGTTGCGTTTCTATGGATCCTTAACAGATCTGTTGCTACAAAAAAATGGAATAAAAATCAATGGTTGGGTATCGCTATTCTTTTAGCAGCCGGTATTTTTAGCGGATATCATTTTATGAAAGGATACATTCCTCAGAATAAAGAAGAATCAATTGCTAAGGCTGTTCTGTACGAAAAAAAATTCAAGATCTTTGAACAACTCCCTCAGCCTGTAATAAAAGATGTCAGCACAGAAATCAAGCTTTTCCCGTCCAAATCTTCTTATATAATAGAAGGAAAATATACTATTACCAATATCACAACCAAAGCTATTGATAAAATTTTATTTAACTTCCATCCGAGTCTGAAAATCCAATCTGCTGTTCTCACTACTTCTTCCGAGTCTGTAAAGATCCGTACAGAAACTGCAGCAATATATTTAAACCGGCCATTACAGCCCAATGAGACTGCAACCTTAAATTTCACACTCTCCTATCAATGGTATGCAGTAAACGGACACGATTCATTCAATGCTGTTATTAAAAACGGTTCGTTTATGCGGATAAGCAGATATTATCCAAGTATTGGCTATCAAAAAAGTTATGAACTTCAGGATGAGAAACAAAGAATGGATTATAAATTGGGCAAAACATCTGGCCTTAAGAAACCGGAAGCTCCAGAAATATTCCTGAATGATTTTATTAATCTTACAATGACCGTCTCAACTGAAAAGGATCAGACAGCAGTCGGAACCGGAGATTTAATTAAAGAATGGACACAGGGTAAAAGAAAATATTTTCAATACGGAGCCAGAGGTATTCCATTTCGTTTTGCCGTTTCCTCTGCTGACTATAATCGTAAAAGTGTCAGGTATAGAGGTATTTTGATCAATGTCTTTTATCATGCAAATCATAGTGAAAATGTCTTTCATTTAATTAATAATGCGAAACTGACTTTAGATTATTGTATGCGCAATTTTGGAAAATATCCGTTCCAATCAGTCAACTTCGCTGAAATTTCTTCTTATACAAAAGGTTTTGCAGCCACAGCCTATCCGTCAGCGATCTTTATGCCTGAAGACATGATCTTTCATGCGAATATTCATGCAGATAAAAAACAGGATGTGATTAATGAACTCGCAGGACATGAGCTTTCCCATTTATGGTGGGGCAACAGCCAGATTGATCCCGATGACAGGGAAGGTTCTGTAATGCTTACGGAAACCTTAGCCATGTATACTGAAATGATGCTGTATAAGAAGATGCATGGAAAACAAAAAATGCTCGACAGAATAGAAATGCATCAGCAGATCTATGATAACGAAAAAGGATTATCAGAAAACAAGCCCATTTACAAAGCAACCGGAGAGGAACCTCATATCGCCTATTCCAAAGGTGCAGTAGCGATGGTGAAACTAAGTGAGCTGCTTGGTGAAGAAAGGGTAAATCAGGCACTCAAGAATTTTCTTTTACATAATCAATACCCTAAAAAGCCTGCAAGTACGGATCTTCTTAAAGAGTTTTACAAAGTATGCCCCGATGCATCTTCTCAAAAAGAAGTTGACCGGTTATTTAAAACTATATAATGAATCAGGATTGTCCCAAAAGAAAAATCCCTCTTGTGGAGGGATTTTTTATGCTACTAAAAGCTATATCTTATGCTTCAGTTGAAGGCTTTTCATTTTCCTTTGGCGTTTGCGCTGCGGGTTTACCACCTTCAGGTCTTTCCTGTCTCGGTTTTTGCTCCGGCTTTGGTGGTCTTGGTAATAAAACTTTACGGGATAATTTCATTTTCTTACGGTCATCGTAACCCATAAACTTCACTTCTACTTCATCTCCTTCAGCGTAAGGAACTTTATCAAGACGTGACCATTCGATCTCAGAAATGTGAAGAAGACCTTCCGTACCTTTTGCAATCGCTACAAAAGCTCCGAAATCCATTACTTTCACTACTTTCCCTTTGTATACTTCCCCTACTACCGGTACGAAAGTAATTTCATTGATCTTCGCAACAGCTGCATTGATTTTCTCTCTGTCTGTTCCTGCAATTTCAATACGTCCGATCTCGCCTATTTCTTCAATAGCAATAACAGTATCCGTATCTTTTTGTAATTGTTGAATGATTTTTCCACCAGGTCCGATCACTGCACCAATAAAGTCTTTTGCAATCTCCATAACCACCATTTTCGGTGCATGAGGCTTAACATCAGCTCTAGGCTCAGCAATTGTTTCCGTAATTTTATTAAGGATATGTAATCTTCCGTCTTTAGCCTGCATTAAAGCCTGCTCCATGATATCCATAGAAAGCCCCTGGATTTTAATATCCATCTGACAAGCCGTGATTCCTTCTGCCGTACCCGTTACTTTAAAGTCCATATCTCCCAGGTGATCTTCATCCCCAAGGATATCGGAAAGTACCGTGAATTTCCCGGATTTAGTATCGGTAATAAGTCCCATCGCAATTCCGGAAACCGGTTTTGTAATCTGTACTCCGGCATCCATTAATGCTAATGTTCCTGCGCAAACAGTTGCCATAGAAGAAGAACCGTTAGATTCCAGGATATCGGAAACAATTCTGATCGTGTATGGATTTTCTTCAGGAATTACAGCCTGTAAAGCTCTTTGAGCAAGATTTCCGTGTCCTACTTCTCTTCTTGAAGTTCCTCTTAAAGGTCTGGCTTCACCTGTTGAGAACGGAGGGAAGTTATAATGAAGGAAGAATTTCTCGTCATAATTCGCCATCACGCTGTCTACCATATTCGCATCTTTTACAGATCCTAAAGTTACAGCTGTTAATGATTGTGTTTCTCCTCTTGTGAAAATTGCAGAACCGTGCGCTCCAGGAAGATAATCAATTTCCGACCAGATCGGACGGATCGTTTTAGGATCACGACCATCAAGACGGATGTTGTCTTCAAGGATCATCTGACGCATAGCCTCTTTTTCTACATCATGATAATATACTTTTGCGAAAGGTGATACTCTTTCCAGTTCTTCAGGATTATCAACATATTGTGCTAAAAACTCCTCAAGAACAGCTTTGAATTTCTCTCCTCTCTCTTCTTTACCTGAAGGTTGCTTGGCAACTTCGTATACTTTATCATATGTTTCTTTCCACACTTTCTCACGAATATCTTCGTCATGAATTTCGTGGTTGTATTCTCTTTTCGGGAAAGCTTTACCTACTTTTTCAGCAAGTCTTTCCTGAGCTTCAATTTGTTTTTTAATTTCAGCATGTGCAAAGATGATCGCTTCCAGCATTTCCTGCTCAGAAATTTCTTTCATCTCTCCTTCTACCATTACGATCGAGTCTTTGGTAGCTCCAACCATAATATCCAGCTCAGAATCTTTAAGATCTTCATATCTTGGATTAATCGCTAATTTTCCGTCAAATCTTACCACTCTCACTTCAGACATCGGTCCGTTGAAAGGGATATCGGTAATAGCAATTGCAGCAGAAGCCGCCAAACCTGCCAAATCATCAGGAATAGATTGTCCGTCGTAAGAAATCAGGGAAATCATTACCTGAACTTCCGCATGGAAATCTTCAGGGAAAAGCGGACGAAGAACTCTGTCCACCAAACGCATGGTTAAAATTTCCTGATCTGAAGGTCTTGCTTCTCTACGGAAAAAATTTCCAGGAATTTTTCCTCCTGCATAGAATTTTTCTCTGTAATCTACTGTTAATGGTAAGAAATCTACACCAGGATTAGCTTCTTTATTGGCTACAACAGTTGCTAAAAGCATTGTTCCACCCATTTTTACTACTACAGAACCATCAGCCTGTTTTGCTAATTTACCTGTTTCAATAGTGATTTCTCTGCCGTCTGCAAGAGTAATCGTTTCTGTAAACGCTTGAGGTATACTCATAAATAATTTTGTTTAAACACTCCGTATTGAGTGTGATTGATATAAATTCGTCTAAATTTTGTTTGCAAAGATAAACTATTTTCCCGGTAACTGGCACTATAAAAAAGAAAAGAGGCATGGGAAGTAATCAACTATCCTTCAATCACTTATTTGAGCGTCTAAAAAATTGCCTGATCAGAAAAAACGACAAAGAATTTAAGGATGTTCCTCAACGAATCTATTACTCCTATAACTCTACTTTTCAGCCTTTTATTTTTCAACATCAGTTTATTTCAGCTTTGTTTTTGTCTCAATTAGAGATAATAATTGTATTTACAGATAAAATTAACATAAAAAGCCTCTTAAAAGTTGCAGAAAAAAAAGTTGTTCCCCTATATTTGCCCTGTTTTTTAAATCTATTTTCTTCCGGGAAAAACACATTAAAAAATTCATCTTTTTATAACCCATTGAAGGAGCGTATTATCATCTCTTTCTTTTAAATAAATGTTTATGATTAATAAAGAAGTAAAGTCGCAAAACAGGAATTATACGGTTCCTTTGATCACCATTACCTTGTTATTTTTTATGTGGGGGTTTATTACCTGTATGAATGATATCCTGATTCCTTATCTGAAACAGCTTTTCAGCCTCACTTTCTTTGAGTCTATGCTCGTTCAGTTTTGCTTCTTCGGCGCCTATTTCATCGGCTCATTAATCTATTTCTTTATTTCTATCTCCAAAGGAGACCCCATTAATAAAGTAGGCTATAAAAAAGGAATCATCTTCGGTATTTTCCTGGCAGCTTTCGGATGTATTTTATTTTATCCTGCGGCTACTTTTTCTTATTATCCTTTATTTCTTGGAGCTTTGTTTATTTTAGGATTAGGATTTACCGTATTACAGATCACAGCCAATGCATATGTTTCTCTATTGGGAAGCGAAGAATCTGCCTCAAGCCGTCTGAACATGACCCAGGCATTCAACGCATTCGGAACCACCATAGCCCCGGTGCTGGGCGGACATCTTATTTTCGAATTCTTCTCGGCTCCGGACGGATCATTCAGTGCCGTAGCCACCAGGATTCCTTATCTTATTTTTGCAGCTATCCTGTTACTGGTTGCCTTACTGATTTCAAGAGTAAAACTACCTTCTTTCCAGACGGCAGAAGAAGAAATCGTAAAAGGTTGGGGAGCATTGGAATTCAGCCATCTTAAATTTGGCGTTTTTGCAATGTTCTGCTATGTAGGAGGAGAAGTTGCTGTGGGCAGCTTTATCATCAGTTTCCTGGAACAGCCCCAGGTAATGGGCTTTAATGAAATCATCAGTAAGAATTACCTTTCCCTGTATTGGGGAGGTGCTATGATTGGCCGTTTTCTTGGTGCTATTTCATTGAACCAGTCTATCAGTCAGGGAAGAAAAGCCATTTATATGGCAGGTGCCGCAAGCTTGGTTTTCCTGGTGATCTTCAGTATCGTTAATCTTACATTTTCGCAGATCAGCTTTTTCCTTGTATTTATCGTACTTAATTTCGTTGCATTCTTTGTAGGTAAAGCTGCTCCTGCAAGGACGCTATCTATTTTTGCCGCTGTAAATGTCGCATTGCTCATCTCAGCAATGGTCAATCATGGTGAACTGGCGATGTACAGTATTTTAGGTATAGGAATTTTCAATTCAATCATGTTCTCCAATATTTACACGCTTGCTATTTCCGGGCTGGGAAAATACACAAGCCAGGGATCATCTTTAGTAGTTATGGCAATTCTGGGAGGTGCCATTGTTCCTATTTTCCAGGGATACCTTGCTGATCAGTTCGGAGTACAACATTCCTTTATTATTCCTGTATTCTGTTATCTGGTTATCCTTATTTTCGGAGCTTACTGCACCCGGTATCTGGGACATGTGAAAAGCACGGAAGCAAAGTCAGGGCATTAATTAAAATACAGAATAAAATAATACGGCTTCATTTAAAATGATCCATTTCACAGTAAAGGAATATTTTAAATGAAGCTTTTTTTGTGAGCATATATACAGATCCCTATCTTCTTTCCCTTCTGGAAAAAGTATATCCGATCCTCCATTCAAGATAGTCTGCAATGTGCAGGTCATACGCATTGATCCCAAAAGAAGCAAAGAGGCGATCTGTGATCTGGTACTGTAATCCTATTTTTTGAAAAAAAGCAGGGCTGTCGTATTTACGTTCTTTCTTAAACAGATAATAACCCGCTCCTACATTCACATTCAATTTACCGATGATCAACCTGTAAGAAGGAATTACACTAAACAATAACTGATCATGTGAAAAACGTTTTTGCTGGTAAAGTGTACTATCAGCCACATACATGGTGTGGTTGTACTGTTCGTCATGAGTAATGCCCACTCCAAGTCCATACGCCGACTTAGAAGAATATTGATGCATATAAAAAGCTTCTACCCCATAAACGGAATAATTAAAACCTTCATAAAGTTTTTTCAATTCCTCACGTTGCCCGCCCCTGTAAAAAATATTTTTCCTCCCTCCGAAAGCCGAAACTTCAAGGGTGTTATATTTCTTTGTGTTAAATGAAATTGAATCATTGGTTCGTGGAACTGCTCTTTCGGGATAATAGACAAGGCTGATCTGTGGAGCAAAAGTATTCAATCCTTTGTTCGGAAACTTTAATGACCCGTTCGAAAGATGATTGAATTTCAGATTCAGTCCGATGTCAAAATGACGACCGAGTTCATAATAAATTCCCGTACCCAAACTGATGAACATATTCGTTCTGGATCCTAAAGACGTGTTGTAATATCCATGATCTTCATCGAATGGATTTGAATTAAAAGCAATTCCAAAATCTACATGGTGATACCACTTCAGTTTTCCCCATTGTCCGAGTTTCGCGTTGTAGACACCATATATTCCAAATGGTGATCCCATCTCTTTATTATCAAGAAAATCGAAAGCAAAGAATCCAATACCATATTGGGGATAATTATACTGTTTTTCCCAATGTTTATTACCTGCGGTTTGTTTGAGAATCTGAACAGAATAACCGGTATAATTAGTATTCTTGTATCCTTTTAACGGTTCGTTAGTCCGTAGAATATTACCATATTCGAATCCGCCAGACAGAACGAATGAAGATGGTCTTGGTATTTCATTTTCCTGCGAATAGCAGCAAGCAGAAATAAGGCCGGATACAATCAGGTAGAAATGCCTTAAAAACATCAGTTTACTTTAAGATTGGCAAATCTAAGTATTCATTTGGTATAAATTAATAATATTATTAACTAAATTTAAATTTATTGTTAAAATAAAAAAGCAACCTCGTAAGAAGTTGCTTTTTATTTTTTGAAAATCTTGTAGACTATTTTCTTAAACCTAGTTCAGCAATAATTGCTCTGTATCTTTCGATATCTTTATTTTTAAGGTAATCTAGTAAACTTTTTCTTTTACCTACTAATTTCACCAAAGATCTTTCCGTTGCAAAATCGTGACGGTTCACCTTTAAGTGTTGAGATAAGTGATTGATTCTGTAAGTGAAAAGAGCTACTTGCCCTTCAGCACTTCCTGTGTCCTGTGCAGATTTCCCGTGTTTTGAGAAAATTTCCTGCTTTTTTTCTGTTGTTAAGTACATTCCAATATTGTTTAATGATTATTATGTAACGGGTGCAAAAGTACGACTAATTTTTAATCCGGCAAAACATTATTGATTTCATATATCAAAATTGATAGAAAAAAATGTTAAAAATTTCTTAATAAAATGTATGCCATCCCATTAAAAGAGAGTAATTTTGCAAACGAAGACAAATGAGAAAAACTTTACTTTTTACTACGGTTTCCATTTTTTTATTGATCAGTATTTCAGTGAAAGCACAAAAGGGTGCTTCTTCTGAGGACAGGATAAAAAAGGTTTTATACTTCAATCCCGAGGTAGAGCCTGATATTGATGAAATAAAAGAACCTACCAATCATGCATTTTTCAGTGCTGTTTCAGATAATTTAAGCGGCTATAAAAAGAATAAAATGCTGCGTACCGAAATCCAGATTCCCTTTGACAGCGTGGATGCACAGACGATTGCTGATTACTGCATCAACAATGATGCTGATTTTGCCGTTGTTCCGAAAGTTAAATACTTTAAAGTGGGAATTGGAAAGTATGTGTTCTCCAACCAGGTTGTTGTGAGTATGAAACTTTTTGATGCAACCGGCAACCTTATTACGGAATCCGACTATGATACCTATAGGAAAAATATGCGTCTTCTGGGTTCTGCAGAGAATTCTATAAAAATCGGAACAAACGGAGCTATAAAAGCGATTCTTAGGAAACTAAGAAAAATAAAACCTTCCTCAGAAGCAGGATTCTAACAATTCTATTTTTTTTCATAATTCATTACATATCACAATTTTAATAAATTTTGATAAAAATTTTTAAAATTATTTGTGAATAATTCAAATATTTTTGTTAATTTAGTCATAAACTAAAAATTAACACACCATGAAATACTTCAATAAATCTACATAAAGAGGGCAAATATGTTTTAATACATTGCCTTATTCATCTATCGAGCATTTCATCTTGTTAATCTTATAAAATTTTAATTATAGAAAATAAATCTCTTCATTTTTTAAATTCATTATTACACCTGCGATATTCGCAGGTGTTTTTTTTATCCTTAACAAACTCTGCCTCAATAGATAAAAAAAATATTCAACAGACAAATAACTCTACAATAATGTGAATAATAAATGATTTTTTATTAAATTAGTCATTCATTAAAACCTACATACTATGAAAAATTTAAAAAAATTAGACCGACAGGAACAAAAGGCAATTAAAGGTGGAGGCCTTATAAGATGCAACGATCATTCGCAATGCTTTGGAGGATGGTGTTGCAATGGCACATGTGTTATCGATGCATGCTTAGAATTTTAATATCATTAATCATCGAATGTATAATTTAAACACTATTTACTATGAAAAATCTTAAAAAACTCAACAGACAGGAACAAAAAGCAATTAACGGAGGAGCTCTTAAAAGATGTACAGACCATTCCCAATGTTTTGGAGCATGGTGCTGCAATAACATATGCGTACCAACTGCATGCATTGAGGCTTAACTGAAACAAACTAAAATTAAAACTGCTATGAAAAATCTTAAAAAACTAAACCGGAATCAACAAAAGGAAATAAAAGGTGCTGGTCCGATAACCAAATGTAAGAACTCGTCACAGTGTGGCTTCGGGGAGTGCTGCTCCGGCGGAATGTGTATTGCTTCCGATATACCGAACTGTGAACCTATAGAATAAAATACAGAGTATGAAATTTAAAATTTCACCGGACATCCGCAATAAGCGGATGTTTTTTTATTGATAAAATGTCATAGCCATTCAATACAGGTGTAAAACTTTAATAAATCCTTAATTTTGTCACATCATTGGTCAATTTTAAAAAATTGAATTATTTTTGCATATCCTAAAATCTCACGCTTTGAATTATACTGACGAACTTATCTTAAATCCTGCCGATATTGCCGAAACTCTTAGCAACCTTCCTGCTGATGAAAGGCTCCTGGCGTTTTTAAAGGTTCCTAAAGAATACAAAGCAGAGGTTTTCTCCCATCTTGATCCTGATTTCCAGGAGGAAACGATCAGAAGTATCGGTAGTGATGAAGTTTCAGAGATCCTGAATGCGATGACTCCGGATGACAGGACTGCCCTGTTTGAAGATTTTCCTGATGAGCTTATTAAGTATTCAATCAATCATCTTAACCCACAGGAAAGGAGGATTGCATTAAAGCTTTTAGGATACCATTCCGACTCCATTGCCCGTCTGATGACTCCGTATTACATCCAGATCCGTAAGGAATGGACTGTGAAGAAATGTTTACAGCAGATCAAGAAAGTAGGAAAAAGGGTGGAAACAATGAACCATCTGTATGTAGTAGATGAAAGAAACCGCCTCATTGACGATTTAGCGCTTGGTAGTCTATTACTGGCAGAAGAAGATACTCTTGTTTCGGAATTAACGGATAACCACTTTGTTGCCATTACCACAATGACCTCAAAAGAGGATGCAGTTACCTATTTCGAAAAATATGACCGCACCGCACTTCCCATTATCACGGAATCAGGAGTCCTTGTAGGGATTGTAACCATCGATGACATCCTTGACCAGATCGAACAGCAG
Source organism: Chryseobacterium sp. PTM-20240506 (assembly GCF_048296755.1). Taxonomy (NCBI): domain Bacteria; kingdom Pseudomonadati; phylum Bacteroidota; class Flavobacteriia; order Flavobacteriales; family Weeksellaceae; genus Chryseobacterium; species Chryseobacterium sp. PTM-20240506. The sequence continues at coordinate 4,540,026 of NZ_CP182581.1, read as the reverse complement.
AACACCGAAGATATCCAGAAATTCGGGGGTCTTGAAGCCCTTGATTTACCATACACCCAGACTTCCCTCATCGAAATGGTCAAAAAAAGAGGAATGTGGCTGATCATATTATTCTTTTCCGAAATGCTTACTGCCTCGGCAATGGGATATTTCGAGGATGAAATTCAAAAAGCCGTTGTACTGGCATTATTTGTCCCATTAATTATCTCCAGTGGTGGAAACTCCGGCTCACAGGCTGCAACGCTTATCATCCGGGCGATGGCACTTCAGGAAATCGGATTAAAAGACTGGTGGTATGTAATGAGGAAAGAAATCTTTACCGGGTTGTTCCTCGGAGGAATACTTGGCCTTATCGGATTTTTAAGGATCATGATCTGGCATGAAGCCGGGTTCTTCAGCTATGGTGCCCATTGGGTATATGTAGGTTTAAGCGTAGCCGTTTCCCTGGTATTGATTGTGCTTTGGGGAACCCTTTCCGGTTCGATGGTTCCATTCATTCTAAAAAAATTAAAACTCGACCCTGCAACGTCATCTGCTCCTTTTGTAGCTACCCTAGTGGATGTTACAGGATTAATAATTTACTTTTCCGTAGCCGGACTTTTCTTAACCGGTAAACTTTTATAGCGAAAACGTACCTAAAATAAAAAAAGCTTCATAATATGAAGCTTTCTTATCTTTAGTCATAAATACCATCTTTAAAATCTGGTAACTGTGTGTACTTTGAAGGGTTTTCAGTCTCTGTCGACTGAACGACAACAGCTGGATTAAAGTGATATTGATTAAAAATATCCATTGTTGGTATCCATCTTAATGTACTTCCTTCCCTAAAATATATCTTTCCATTATTTGGATTTTGCATCAGCCCGTTATCTAGAAAAATCGGAGTTCTTACTTCAGTTTGAGTAGTAGAAATTAAACTGCTGATAGATGGAAGATCAAATTTAAAACTTTTATTAATAAAGAGCCCATCCCATGTAGCTTGATTATCAATATGTCTCCATTTTCCCATAAATTTAATGTAATACAAAGTATGCCCATTATCGTTTACCCTTGCAAAATCACCATTATAAGCAATAAATGGAGAGGGAGGAGCACTCTTTGATTCTAACTCTATCTTTGATGATTGAATTTTACTATTTTTTTTAATGTCTGTATTATTTACTAATACTTCGTCATCACTGGAACATGAAGTAATTAGAAGCATAGTAGTCAAAAGAATTAATGTTTTTCTCATAAATTAAATTAGTTAAGAGACCAAATATAGAGATTTATAAAAAATATTACACTACAAAATGAATTAAATAGTAAAAAATCCTTTATCAATAGATAAAACAGAGATTTTATCTAAAAATAAAACAATAAATAATGAATTATTAATATTTTTATCATCAGGAAAACTTTTGTAATTTTAGGCAAAGTCTAAAAATGAAAGTTATTTCTCTGGTACCCTCTATTACGGAGGCTCTATTTGATTTGGGTTTAACTGAAGATGAGATTATCGGAAGAACAAAATTCTGTATTCATCCCAAAGACAAAATCAAAAACGTTCCCGTTATCGGTGGAACAAAAAATCTGAATATCGAAAAGATTAAAGGCCTGCAACCAGACCTTATCCTTGCCAATAAAGAAGAAAACATCAAAGAACAGGTAGAAGCTTTGATGGAAGATTTCAAAGTGGTTGTAACCAACGTTGAAACTATTGAAGACAATTATTATCTACTGAAAACTCTGGGCAATATCTTTCAAAAAGAAGAAAGGGCTAAAGCCTATAATCTAAAGATCTACGAGGTTTTAAATCAGACTAAAATCAGCTCTAAGATCAAGGCTGCCTATCTCATCTGGAAAAACCCTTATATGACAGTAGGTGCGGATACTTTTATTCACAGGATCTTGACGGAAATAGGTTTTGAAAACAGCTTTAAAGATAAAACCCGCTATCCGGAGGTAACCATTCAGGACCTGGCAGATACAGACCTGATCATGCTTTCTTCAGAACCTTTCCCTTTTAAAGAAAAACATATTGCAGAATTAAAGGAATATTACCCTGATAAAAAAATAATCATCGTAGATGGAGAAGCTTTCTCCTGGTATGGGACCCATATTGCAAAATGTGGAAACTACTTTAAGGAACTGGTGGCTGAAATTGATTTATAAAATGCCATAGAGTACAGTTATCCTAAACCATGATTTCAGACATAAAATAAAAAACTCCGGCTTGACTTCCGGAGTTATATTTTTATAGATGTTGATCAATTAAAGGATCTTTGAAACTTCATTACAAAGCCATTCCAATAATTCGCGGTCTTCACTGGTAAACGGATCTATTGTGTGGGAATCGATATCTATCTGCCCTACATTTTCACCATTTTTAAAGATAGGAACCACAATTTCTGCCTTTGTATCTATCGAACAGCTTAAATAATTAGATTCCTGATGAACGTCAGGAACCACAAACGTTTCATTGGAAACAGCAACCTGTCCGCAAATTCCTTTCCCATAAGGGATGATGGTGTGATCTGTCTCTGCTCCTACATAAGGACCCAATATCAATTCTTCTTTGTCTCCATTTTTAAAATAGAAACCTGTCCAGTTGAAATAGGAGATCTCCTGATCCAACAGATGGCAAACTTTCTGGAGTTTTTCTTCTGTATTATGTTTTGGACTTTCAAGAATAGAAGAAAGTCTTTTCTTTAATTCTGACATTATATTATTGTTTTAAGAAAATTGTTTGAAGGAAAGCTCTTCTTTATAACCGAACATTCCACGCTCTTTGATCATTTCTGCAACTCCTTCCGGAACCTGAGTTTCCCAGCCTTTGATATTGCAGGCGATTTTTCTCAATATTTCTCTGGAGTATATTTCCAGGAATTCCGGATTATAGTTTTCAATATCTACGATACGGTTATTGAGTTTGAAATATTTATAGAGCTCTTTTAAGTTTTCCTCTACTTTTAGCGTTGATGAATCTAACAACTCATGAGTTTCAGGATCCTTATACGGATATAAGTAAACCCTCATTCCGTTACGGAAAAATTTACCAAAAGCTTCCAGGATTCCTCCTGAAAGATTCTTATAGTATTTCTCGTCAAACACCATCAACAGGTTATTTACCCCCATCGCAACTCCTATATTTCCGCTTGTATATGAGGCAAAATAATCGATCAATCGGTAATATTCGGAGAAGTTCGATACAATTACGGTATATCCTAATTTACCGAGGATATCCACCCTGTCCATAAAGTCTCTTTCATCGATATCACCATCAGCACGAAGGTTGGAAATGGTAATTTCAATCAGGATTTCCGTTTGTTCTTCCGTACAGGCAGCATCCTTCATAAATAGATCAATACCGTTTTGCAGCATATCAATATTCACTTTGGTCACCGGCCTGAAACTTCCTCTTACCGCAAAGATATTCTTCTTGTATAAAATATCTGCAGGAAGCATGTTATTACCCTGGCTATTAAAAATAACGGCATCCGTCATATTGTTTTTCACCAACTGTAAAGACATCAGCCTGTTATCCACATAATCAAACGCCGGCCCGCTGAAATCTATCATATCAATTTCCAGATTGTCGGTCGCTATGTCATCATATAATGACTCGATTAAGGTTCGTGGATTATCATAATATGTAAAAGCTCCAAAGATCAGATTTACTCCTAAATTTCCAAGAGTCTCCTGCTGTAATGTAGCATCATTCTCTTTAAACTTTACGTGGATAACGATTTCGTTATAACCTTCGTTTTCTTTTACCTGAAAACGGATTCCTACCCAACCGTGACCTTTAAGCGTTTTATCAAAATTGATGGTTGTTACCGTATTGGCATAGGAAAAAAATTTTCTGTTCGGGCTGTTTTCCCTGGAAATCCTTTCTTCGATCAAGGCAACTTCATAGCGAAGCATTTTACGAAGTCTGTTCTGAGTTACATACCTGTTTTTAGCTTCTTTTCCATAGATCGCATCACTAAAATCTTTGTCATAAGCAGACATCGCCTTAGCGATTGTACCCGAAGCGCCTCCTGCTCTAAAAAAATGCCGAACAGTCTCCTGCCCTGCTCCAATTTCCGCGAAAGTACCATAAATAGTAGGATCTAGATTAATTGTTAATGCTTTTTGTTTAGGAGTTAGTTTCTGATACATTAGGACATTAAATTTTTTGTAAATTTACCAAAATTAATACCAACCTCAAAACAAAATGAAGTTGAAATTTTTAGGAACAGGTACTTCCCAGGGTGTACCCGTTATTGGCTGCACATGTGAGGTCTGCACTTCGGATAATCCCAAAGACAGCCGCTTACGATCTTCCGTAATGATCACTACAGAAGAAAACCGAAAAATACTCATCGACTGCGGCCCGGATTTCAGGCAGCAGATGTTGGTGAACCACGAAACGACGGTAGATATCGCTTTAATTACGCACGAACATAATGACCACATCATCGGCCTTGATGATATGCGGCCCCTTATCTTCAAAAGCGGCCAGAATATGCCCATATACTGCAATGAAAGAGTAGGAAACGAAATTAAAAACCGTTTTCCTTATGCCTTTGCGGATGTAAGATATCCGGGAGCTCCGGCCTTTGATCTGCACGAAATAAAAAACCAGCCTTTTACCATTCTTGATACGTTGATTACTCCTATTGAAGTCATGCATCATCAGATCGCTATTTTTGGATATAAATTCAAGAAGCTTGCCTATATCACAGATGCAAGCTTTATTTCCGATGTAGAAAAGGAAAAGCTGAAAGATCTTGATGTTTTAATCTTAAATGCGATCAGAAAATTTGATCCCCATCCTGCCCATTTTATAGTTCCGGACACGATAAAGCTGTTTGAAGAGCTTCAACCCAAACAATTATTCCTTACCCATATCAGTCATCATTTAGGATTGCATGATGTTGAAGATAAATTACTTCCGCCCGGAATGCACCTGGCTTACGATGGCCTCGAATTAAATTTTTAAAGAAAAATTGATAAAAAGTTTTCAGATTGTAAGAAAAGTTTCTATATTTGCACACCAATTTAAAGCAAGCCCAGGTGGCGGAATTGGTAGACGCGCTGGTCTCAAACACCAGTTCTTAGGAGTACCGGTTCGATCCCGGTCCTGGGTACAAGACCGGAAAGAGGTGATAATTCACTTTTCTTCCGGTTTTTTTCAGTCCCTAACTCATTGTTTATCTGGTATATATAAGAGAGTAAAACATTAGGTCGGGTGGTTCGATAATGATTTTTTGAAAATTGCAATTTTTGGGGAAATATCGAACCAATTATCTTGCGTTTCACGTCAATATCCCCGTCAGTATAGACTTTCGCAAGATCTACCAGGTTCGATAATGCTTGGTCTAGTAGTTTTAAAAAATCTATTTTTTTATTATCTTTTCCTTTAGTTAATTTAGCTTCAAGCTTTTCAATTTGCCCTTTACATTCGGTTTTAATTTCAAAAAAATCTTCATCATCAATTACCCCTTCCATCAGTTTATTTCTTGCCTGTTTCAACCTGCCGTTTAAATGATCTATCTCTAATAGAATTGCTTTTCTTTCCTTTTGGGGATTATTAATTAATTTTTCAAAATTTTGTTTCAATACCTTTTTTAAATAGTTTTTTATAGATGCGCGCATTTCCAATGACTGCAATAGCTCTAAAAATTTTGAATTAATAATCTCAGATTTGTACCGGTATGAACACGGAGACTGGCAATGGTAGTAATAATATTTATTTCCAGAACGTCCCGTAGATGCACTACCGGTGATCAAATGACCACAATCCGGACAAACTAGAAAACCTCTTAATGGTAAATTATCGTCAGACAATACTTTTACATTTGGTCTGGCTGGATTCACATTTGCATCCATTATACATTGAACTTTTTCGAATAGTTCTTCACTAATAAGAGGTTCATGAATACTTTTAACAAAATGAGCCTCCTCTTCATTGAATTGCTCCACGTAAATTTTCCCACAATATGCGGTATTGCGTAAACTTGCAAGAAAGGCACTTATCTTAACTGATTTCCCTTCCTTTCTGTTCATCATATCCATTATCTGGCTCGCTGAATATACGCCTTTTGACATTTCATAAAATGCCCATCTCATGTTAGAAGCTTCTGGTTCCTTCAGAGTTACATACTTTTTTCCGTTCTCCGTTATTTTGTTAGCATAACCGTAAGGCGCCCTTCCCATTAATCTTCCTTCTTTTTTAGCGCGGCGCATTCCATAATAAGTATTCAAAGCGCGCCTGTCGTTTTCGACTTCTGGCGCAGCAAGATATATAGCCAACATCATTTTATTTTCTGGAATTGAAAGATCTAAAGGCTGCTCAATGGCCTGCGGTTCTACGTTAATTTTCCTAAGTATATTAATCATTTGATAGGCATCTCCGGCGTTCCTGCTGAAGCGATCCCATTTTGTAAAAAGCAGTAGATTCGTTTTCGAGCTTTTTTTCTTTAGCGTATCCAGTAATTTAATCCACTCTGGCCTGTTAAAAGTCTTGGCTGAGTAATCTTCATAAATGATTTGACCCACCTGAATGCTATTATTTTCACAGTACCGTTTCAATCGCTCCTCCTGATCTCTTTGTGAGTATCCCTTATCTGCTTGCTCATCAGTTGACACACGGATATATAAATCGGCTTTTTTCATATATAAATCTTAGAAAATATTATTGTTCTAAAAAACGCTTTATAGTAATTGTTGATAGCATTTTTAGAAATTCTACAATCAGTTCCGCTTCCGCTATAGTTAGCTCAATTTTTTCCTCTTCTTTAAAAATTTTAATAATCTCATCAATGCTAATATTTTTAATTTCAAGTTTCCTTGCCATGACCGATATCTTTTAAATAAAAATATCCGGCGTAATTAATCACAATTAATTGAGGCACTTACTTGCAACACTTGGCTGAGAAGTGCAAATTAATCTTAACATAAAAACTATAGTTTTATCGTACTTTTAACGTTTACTCAAAAGATACTGCCGAAAGCAGTATTCCATACAAACGCATTAGCACAGGCTCCCTCCCAACCGTAAGTCTGCATTAGCAACAGAATCCATAATTTTGTTTATTATTTTAAAGTGGCAACAAGATTTGTTGCGAAGAAATTCATCATTCTTAGATTCAACTAAAATACAAATAATCAGTTGAATGTTAAAATTGTACAGTATAAATCTAATTATACCTTGTAAAATTTGCAAGTACAGACCAAAAAACAGTATTATCGTCTTTCTGTACAGTCGTATAAAAACCTTTTTAGCCTTAATTTGAATTCAAGGGCTTATGAACTCAATTATCCAATTTGCTTTTTAAGTTCCTCCTTACTTGGAAGGATCGCCTTATACTCTTTTGCAAAAATAGTATTGTTGTTTTCTTGAAGTGTAAACTCGATCACTGTTTTGTTCTCTTCTTTGCAAAGAATAATTCCAATGGTAGGGTTCTCTTCTTCCAACTTCACTTTTCTGTCATAATAATTGACATACATCTGCATTTGCCCAATATCCTGATGGGTCAGCTTTCCAATTTTTAAATCAAAAAGTACGAAGCACTTCAATAAACGATTGTAAAACACTAAATCTACAAAGAAACTGTCGCCCTCGAATGTAAATCTGCGTTGCCGCCCTTCAAAGAGAAAGCCCTTTCCTAATTCCAGCATAAAATGCTCTAATTTATTGATGATCCCAGTTTCCAAATCACTTTCGGAATAGCGATTATCTTCTTTTAGATCTAAGAATTCCAAAACATAGTGACTTTTTAAAACATCGGTCGGTTTTTCTATGATCTGTCCTTTCTGGGCTAACTTCTTCACTTCTTTCTCGTTCCTGCTTAATGCCAACCTTTCATATATAGCTGAATTAAATTGTCTTGTAAGCTCTCTAACACTCCAGTTATTCTGGCTCGCCTCTATTTCATAGAAATTTCTCTCATCTGAGTTTTCGATCTTCATTAATTGAATGTAGTGAGACCACGATAATGAGAAAAAAGAATTACGAGACACTGATTCATAAATTACAGCCTCAGCAGAATTACGAGACACTGTTTCGTATTTTTCAGAAATCCTATTTTGATACATTAAATAAAACTTTCTCATCCACTGCAAATTATCTACTGAATAGCCTCTGCCGAATTCTTTTGTCAACTGTTTACTTAGATTTTTCAAGGTTTCTTTTGCATACTCTGCTCTGTCCTTTCCGTCCTGCTCATTCTCAATGATTACCTTACCTATTTCAAAATAAGTCAATAACATGGCTGTATTGATATTTCGAACAATACTGCTTTTAGCATTTTCGATTAACTGCTTTATTGAAATGAAAAGATGTGATGACAATTGACTCATACTTACAAATTTAAAATTATTTCTTTATTAAATATCGCTATTATATGGTGGTAAATATGCCATTTTAAGGATATTAAAAAAAAAATTGCTGCATTTGGCTGTATGCGGCAGTACTTGTCTTTGTAAGATAAAAAACACAAAGTAAAAAACTACGTACAACTTCATTAATAATTAAGATTTTCACTATCTAAAATTAAATTTATATCTATTAAATCTGTAAACTATTTTCCATAATAAACCGGTAAAAAGGCAGCTAAGGTATTGTTGCCAGCCAACGCTTTTCCAGCCAAAAGACTACGGCATAAACGGTTTCCTCCCTAAAGGTACCCTCCAATTATTCCGTTTCCTTTTGGTTTTTATTCTTTGTCAACACTTCATATCTGCTTTCTTTTTTCCGGTTTTTCTTTTGAAAAATATTCTGTGACGCCTGAAAGACTTTAGGAATAAGCTGGAGAAGAGATGGAAAACAAATCTAAAATATAATAGGTACGGGAAACTCAAGTCTCTGCCGTACAAGAGCAATCACATGGATTTTAATATTGTCAATGAAATAAAATTAATCTACTCACGAAAAGGAAACTCTGAGAAATTAATAAGCTGTTCACGTGATGCCGTTGATGTATTTCGTCACTACTTTGACCCTGATGAAATAGATTATAGAGAATCGTTCTTTGCATTATATCTAAATCAGGCAAACAAAGTTTTAGGGATAAAGAAAATATCCGAATCAGGAATTACCTCAACGATAGTTGATCTAAGAATTATTATGCAAGCAGCCCTATTGTGCAATGCGACTGCCATTATAGTAGCACATAATCACCCATCAGGAAATTTAAAACCCTCACCGGAAGACTTAAAAATCACTCTGAGCATAAAAAATGCATCAGAATTTTTAAATATTAAATTATTAGATCATTGTATTCTAACTTCAACAGATTATATGTCGTTTGCCGATGAAGGACATCTTTGAATAAGTTTTACAATTACTAGAGTAAGCGACAATCCTTCATTGTCGCTTATTTAAAATTCGGCGAAAAGACAATCCCTTCCTTTGGTCGGAAAAGTCTTTTCGCATATTATAAGGAGTAACCCTATTGAAAAAATTAGCTTACATCAATTTTCTCAAAAAAGGTTACACAGACATAGTAAAGTTATATCAGATAACCATAGATCTAAAACAAAAGGCTATTTCATCAGAAATAGCCTGAAATTTTAAATGATGCTTTCTTATAAAGTTCCTACACTTTGAGGATTAAACTGGAAATTTACGGCCTGCTTATTACTCATATTATCCGAAATCCAAATATCAAAACTTTGAGAGACTGAAGATTCGGAAGTATAGTATAATCTGAATTCCTTTTTACTTACCGGATAGAAATCATTAGGAACAAAGGATGGATTGTCAAATAACCGCAAACTTCCGACTCCTTCAGATTGAAAATACCGTAGCGAGTAAGTAGTACCCGCATAATTTCCACTCGGTATAATACGACATCTGATCTCTACAGTTTCACCTTTAGAAATGTATTTCTGAACAGGCATCACCTCTACCTCAAAAGGAAAATTCTGCTGAATTTCCAAAGTATCCTTCTCACATGATTGTATAAGTAATAAGATCATCACTGGAATGATGAAACACCCTAGCAATAATTTAAATTTATGATTAAGTATATTTTGCATTTTATATTATTTTTAAAAATTACATCTTATTCCAACACCAAATAGGGCTTGTAACTGCGCCGTCTGACTATTTTTCAAATAGCGAAGTTGCCCGTTGACCAGGAAAACCAAATTTGGTGTCAGATAGCTTTCGATGGACAACTTACCATTTACCCCATAAATAAAGTGATCTGTTTCGGTAAGCATTGAACCGTCATATAGCAATTCATTGCCTTTATTAACCTGTTCATATCCTGCCAGAACACCAATTCCCATATTAAGATTAACATTTCGCATGAAGTCGCCCCATACGTAAAAACTGTAGCCTCCGTTAAACAGAAACATTTCTATCGGGATATTGTAGTTGGTATACTCATAATATTTTCTGCTATATTCTGCCAGCCCAAACAAATAATTCCCGTTCTTTCCATAAGAAATAAGCCCTGCTGTTAAAACATAATTTTGTTTTTCGGGAGAACTAGGAAATACAGAATAGGATATTTCAAATCCTTTTTGCTTCGGAATCATCTGCTGTGCAAATGACCTTGAACTCATTGTTAAAATGAAAACCACTGCTATCAATAACCTGTTCATCTTAGTTGGTTGGTTTTAAAATTTAAACTATTGATCAGTTTCGCGTTGATCAGTTCCCTATTCTCAAGCTGAATTTTTTGATGTCGTCCTCCGTTTCTTTCAAGAACTTCAATCTCCAAAACCTGATCCTCTAGCAAAGTAAATTGCTCCAGTAAATAAACTCCTATAACATTGGAATGGCGAATTGCAGTCAAAGAAGGAGAGTAAACTCTGATTGGCTCCAATAACTTATCTTGAATAACAGTTCTCTTTAAGTTCTTCTTATCAACGATCTTAAAGTTGACGATTTCAATTTCGTAAGCGACGTTGCTGCTGTTATCAATCTGTAAGGTAAAGTAGAATTTATTGTCATTCACGTGTAATGCACGGACAGAAAACTGAATACCGAAGCTCTTTGACGCAATATGTTTAATGGTCTTCCGGCTCTTTCGATACAGGTTTTCCATAATCAGTTCTGTAAGTGATGACGAGCTTCCTTTGAGATCTTCAAAAAGTACATCGGTTGAATATTCCCTTTCAATGCTTCTTCGCATTTTTACAAGATCGTAACTGAGGACATCAGGATATGCGCTATAAAAGACATCGAAACTGTAAAATTTTCCATCTTCTGTAATGACAGAAAAATTGGTTTCCTCTTCAAAATCCCTGACAGCCGACTTAACCCGAAGAACATTTCCGATGGGTTCAGCTTTATTAGCAACCAAAAGATCGCTTCCCAGATCGACGTATCTTATTGAGGAAGGAAAAATCACATGCGTGGTTTTACTGTAAGTCACCTGCATCCTGAAAGCTTCCAGCTTTGCCCCTTCCAATGAAACATAGGTCATCACGGAATCCTGACCAAATGCTCTGCTTATAAACAGCAGAAACAGAATAATGAGAATATAATGGCTCTTTTGTGTATTCATTTTTTAATTTTTTGATTAATTATTTTTCGGTACCAGCAAGACCTGATGGCCTGCTTTTACAGTTACTTTTAGCTGCCGCACCCTTTTTTGAAAATAACCGGACAACCCTTGTACAACACCCCTGCTTAAATCGGCAGCAACCTGCTGGCCAGCTGATTGGGTCATCATAATGTTGGCACCGGAAGTCTGGCTCATATTGGCAACAACATCGCTGACCGCATTTTGCTCCGGTGAATACGGAACATATAACCCCAATTGCCCATCATTATCATAGATATTGATTTCTACAGGATAGACGCTGCCCTTATATTGAATGGAGGATATTGTTAACTGAAGTCGCCCACCCTGAAATTTACCTGAAGCAATAAGCAAACTGCCCGGAGGAAGTTCTGTACGCCCTAGCTGCAACGCCTCGATCAGTCTTATGAATAGTGTACTTTCATTGACTATAGTCTTAGTCTCATAGATAATACCTTTTATCGCATTTTTAGACTGACCTGAAATTACCGTTTCATTTTGAACATTATAAAACCTATTTTGATTCAAACCTGCGACAAAAGCACTGTCTGACGTCTCTCTGTATAATGAGGAAACAATATTTGAATGTGCAGGTCTTATTGAAGTCAGTTTAACTTTCTTTTCAGTAGATTTGTTAAGCTCTTCTTTTGGTGCAGACTCTTCCTGTCTTGGAGTTGTCGGAAGGTATTTGGCTGCCATCTGATACGATTTTTCCATCAGTTCTAACTGATCGTTCATTCCAAGACCTGCTGGAACAGCATTGTTCTGCATCGCTTCATTCTTTAACCTTGAAATTTCTTTCCTCAGATTATTGACTTCCCGATCATCCCGGCCATAGAACGAACTCAAAGTCTGCTGTGCATTACGATAACTGTTTATAGCATTCTGATCGGATTGCTGAAGAGTACTCGTATTAGATGTTAAAGCAGAAGTATTACTATTCGAATTTAAAGTACCCTGGTCATTCCAACAGTCCGATAAAGTGGTTATCGTATTTCTTTTCGCCTCATTTTTTTGCTCCAACAGCTGTTGCTCATAAGCCTTTTGCTTATCCGACTGCAACTGTCCATCCTTTGCCTGTGGAATAGCAGCATTAAAACCTGCTTCTTCTACTAAAGTATTATAGGATTTTGGTTTAAAAATAAGGTAAAAGCAAGTTGCACAAACGGCAGCCATCAGGAAATAAATAACCGGCTTCTTCACTCTCTCCCATTGGGCTTTCGGATGATTACCCAAGTCATTGGAATTTTGAGGAAGATCATTTTCTGTGATTTTAATTTTCTCTGGATCTTTCATGCTCTATTCTTTTGCTGGTGAGTTTACTGTATCATTATGTCCTGAACTTCTTTCTATAGTCTTCTTAGAAATTCCGTCAATGTGATGGATCGACATGGTATCACTTCTTTGGCTTGTAGAAATAAAGACGCTGATAATAACAAGGACTGTTAGCAGAGCATACCCACCAAAGAAAATTTTGGTTAGCAATCTTTGCTTCGCTATGGGGAGAACCTTCCAATGATTCTCCACCTCTAAAACATAATGTTCGATTGTATCTTTTAATTTTTTCATTGCGGGCATATTAGCGTTCAACAGTTTCTACATCTTTGTTTTCAATTACATTGAATTTTTCAATAGTAAATCCCTGGGGATTACTGTCAGACCTGACAGAATTAACCAATGAACAGTTCGTAATTAGATTTCGAATGGTAAGATTACTGGATCGGATAATGAACTGCCTACCATAAGTTTTTACATCATAAGGATAGCTGTCGAAGTTCGCAACAACACTGTCCACTTCAATTCTTTGCTGGATATTACCGGAAATGATTCTGTTGTAATATCCTTTTTCCTGGAGGTCCTTATAGTAGTTAAATGCGGATTGGTCAGCCAGATTGAAGGCCCTCTTGACATTACTTTCAATGGCATTCTTGTCAGGCGCTATCGTGAAAAACAATTCGTGAAATCTTCTCACATGCTCCCTAGCTTCAACCGGCCTATTGAGCGACATATCCTGTGAAAGCGCTACCATCAGGGATTTACCATTATCCAGCACATAAATCTTCTGACGCTGCTCTTCGGCAAACTGGTAAGATTTAAATACCACTACGCCCACAACACCAAAACATAACACCACAAAAACAAACGTAAATAATCGGATCTGCTTGAAACTGCTCTCAATATTTCTTAAAGTTTTAAATTCCATAGAACTGTATTTTTTATTTTAATAATCTTCCCGAAATATTACCTGTTGCAGAACCTACTGCAGCGCCCGCAACATTACCCGACTTTGTAGCGGTCTGGTTCACATTACGCATGAAATTGCCTGCTCCTCCTGCTTGAATGATCCAGCCCGTAACAGTTGGTACTGTAAAATAACCTATTATACCGATTACCATATAGATAATGTACACGGTATTGGAAGTATCAGGAATAAAAGTGGGGTCTGCGAGCATCTCAATATCACGTTCTAAAATTAAAGCCTGTATCTTGGCCAGAATAGCACTGAATATGTCAGCAACCGGTAGCCATAAATAAACACTGACATACCTTGTCAGCCACTGGGTTAATGTGGTCTGAAAACCATCCCAGACGGAAATCGCAAATGCGATTGGTCCGAGGATTGAAAGAACGATCAGAAAGAAGGTCCTGATGGTATCAATGACCAATGCTGCTGACTGAAAAAGGATTTCAAGAAATTCACGGAAACCATCTCTGATATCTTTCTTGATCGCAAACATCTCCCTCTCAATATACATTCCCGACATCGTGACCAAATCAGATGGCGACCAGCCAAGTTCTTCCAGCTTTTTGTCAAACTCTTCATTAGAAATCAGATAAGCCATCTCTGGATTTCTGAGCATGGCTTCCCGCTCTAAAAGATCTTTTTTCTGCTGTAGTTCATTCATATCCAATACCTGGTTTTCCAGCATGGAATGACTTCCCTGAACAATTGGACTCATAACGCCATTTAATCCTCCTAAAACCAATGTTGAGAAAAACATAATGCAGATGCCAATGGCAAAAGGTCTCAGCATAGGAAACAAATCAATGGGTTCCGCACGGCTCAACGACTGCCAAACTTTCAATGCCACATAGAATAAAGCACCCAATCCTGCGACTCCTTTTGCCACAGCAGCCATATCCGCGCACATAGGCATCATTTCTTCGTAAACGGAACGCAATACTTCGTGTAAGTTGCTCGGTTCCATTTTACCAGTATTTTTGATTGGAGGTTCCGTAGAGATCTAACACCCTTTGGGTATTATTCTGTTTTTTTGCTCTCAGATAGCTTACCGAAATATTCTTATTAGTGTAGTAGCGTACCAGATTATGATAAGCTTTCACCTCTTTGTAAACCCGGTCGATAACATCCATTCTTTCCTTATCGTTAAGCGATAGGCCATTTGAAGTAATAATTTCTTTCAGTTCTTTTAGTAGTTCCGTACTTTCCGTAAGAAGAGCAGAATAACCATTGGCAATAGATGCTAATTCCTGCGCATTAAAATTGGGGTCATTCAGCATTTTACTGAAATTATTGACATACATTTCAGAAACGTCACCCACTAAAAGAATCGTCTGCTGGACCTTTCTGGCATCTTTTACCAGATTGTTGACGGCTTTGAGTTTATCGTAATACTCTTTACCCTGCTCGTACACCTTTTTAACCTCATTGAAGTTCTTAACAACATTGGATACCGTCGATGAAGTCTGTACAATTTCGTTGGCAGAGTTCAAAATACCTGATGCCAGATTAGCAGGGTCAGTTACTACAAATTGTGCTTTCGCAAATGTTACGGCAGCAAAGAGTGCCACCATCAAGGTTTTAATGATTAAATGTTTCATTGTTGTAAAATTTTAATTGATTTAGTTGTCCTTCGTATTCGATTTGATTCTCTTGAGAGAAATCCTCTTGATGGCACGTTCTACATTACCGTCAAGTTCCGATGCAAGATTCATCACTTCCAACTTTTCTGTTTCTTCCGTGGTATAGGCCAGGTATTCCTCAGTGGATACTTCGGTGGCATAGACTGCGGAGTGCGTTCCACCTAACCCAATCCATACTTCCTTATACAATCTTCGTGGATCATTGTTCATATTGATAGAAAGTACCTGAGCTTTTTCTTTATCAGTCAATCCCAGCATAGCCTGAATGTCATCGAACTTGTTCATATACTTACGCTGATCGAGAAGGATTTTACAGTCCGAATTGTTGATTATACTTTCCTTTACAATCGGTGATTGTACAATATCATCAACCTCCTGAGTTACTACAATGGCTTCCCCAAAGAATTTTCTTACCGTCTTAAAAAGATATTTGATATACTCAGCCATCCCCTCTTTCGCAATGGCTTTCCAGGCTTCTTCGATGAGGATCAGTTTTCTGATTCCTTTAAGTCTTCGCATCTTATTGATGAAAACTTCCATAATGATAATGGTTACAATAGGAAATAGAATTTTATGATCTTTAATAGCATCGATTTCAAAGACAATGAAACGTTTGGATAACAAGTCCAGCTGCTTTTCCGAATTGAGCAAATAGTCATACTCCCCTCCTCTGTAGTAAGGCTCCAACACATTGAGAAAGTTGGCTATGTCAAAATCCTTTTCTCTGACTTTCTTTCGCTCCAATACTTGCTGATAATCCTCTTTGACAAAGTCATAAAATCCATTGAAAGACGGATGCTCGTCATTTGATTTTATCTTTTCAATATATCCGCTGACTGCATTGGACAATGCTACTTCTTCTGAGCGGGTCGGTGGTTCATCATCTCTTTTCCAAAGCGTTAAAATCAAGGTTTTGATACTTTCTCTTTTTTCTATATCAAAGACGCCGTCATCGGTATAGAATGGATTGAAAGCAATGGGATTATCCTCTGTATAGGTAAAATAAACCCCATCCTCACCTTTGGTTTTTCCTTTAATCAATTCACATAATCCCTGGTAGGAATTTCCCGTATCAACTAGAAGGACATGGGCGCCCTGCTCGTAATACTGCCTTACCATGTGATTGGTGAAGAAAGACTTACCACTTCCTGAAGGTCCGAGGATAAACTTGTTTCTATTGGTAATAATCCCCTGCTTCATCGGCAGATCTGAAATATCCAAGTGAATAGGTTTCCCAGTCAGACGATCAGCCATCTTAATTCCAAAAGGGGATGGAGAATCCTGATAGTTTGTTTCTTCGGTGAAAAAACATAATGCCGGCTCTATGAAAGTATAGAAGCTTTCTTCACTTGGAAAATCACCAGCATTGCCAGGAATTCCTGCCCAATATAAGGTCGCTGTATCGGTTGTGTTGTGGCGGGGTTTGCATTCCATAAGTGCTAATGCACTTCCTGTATCATTCTTTAACTGCTTTAATTCGTGAAGATTATCAGACCATGACATCACATTGAAATGGGCACGGACAGACTGCAGACCATAAGAATGAGCTTCATTCAGATACTTTTCAATCCACTCTTTATTGATCTGATTAGCTCTGCTGTATCTTGCGAGTGAATGCATATTCCTCGCTGATTTTTCAAACTGCCGAAGATTTTCATCACTGTTGTCAATAAACAAATACTGGTTGTAAATGTGATTGCAGCTAAGCAAAAGTCCCACGGGGGAAGCAAATGACAGCTGGCAATCACTGCGGTCTGTGCTTAACTTTTCATAACGACTGTGCGAGGATACTGTTCCAGGCAAATCCTCGGTGTCAGACAACGTATGCATACTGATACGGTTGTTACCAATCCGCATTTCTTCAGATCCCAACTTAATGTCCTGCAATGACGGATTGGCCTCACGGGATAATGTGAGATACTGTTCCAATAAACCTGAGCTTTTTGAAGTTCCTGATATCTCATCTTCATTCATCCTTTCGAGATGAATGTAGCCACTGTCATTCATTATCCGCTCCAGCTGGTCCACAGCTTCTAGAAATCGATGGATGACTTCTTTGTCCTTAATCTCTTTTGGAATCAGCTTACCTTTGCACAGAGATGAAAAGTTACTCTGCATACGCATTCTCTCCTTACTGGTTTTCGTGATGAACAGGTAGCAGTAATGATTTAAAAACGGTCTCTCATTAAAATGCCTTTCAAATGATTTTGACAGAAAACTCTGGTCTTCTTTCGATAAGTCAGGATTGTAGTTCTCTTTGATAAACCAATCCTGTTTATGTATTACCGTATAGTCAGGAAGCGTTTTAATAGCTTTGAACCATGCGGACTGCATCGCTTCATACTCAGCGGAAGCAACGGTAAACAGTTCCGGAAGTTTTACTTTAAAGCAAACCGTAACATCAGCGTCCTTTGATATGATACAGCCATTTTCAATCGCCAGCAATGGAAATTTACTTTCCAAAGTTGCTGCTTTGGAAGAATTTCTCATACACCTTCTTTTTTAGAGTTAGCTTTCAGATACCGGTAAATACTCTTACGGCTAATGATGTACTTAGGATGCCTTCTGCGAGCACCTAATTTCATTAAGCCATGTTCTCCGTATTTTCCGTTCAGCGCAAAAGTCTGCCAGATGAGAAGTCCACTAATGAATCCCCCCAGAATGAGACAGAGATAAGTATTGACACCAATCATATACATAATCATGACAGAGATCAATACTCCCAGCAAACCACCTGCGAAAATAAAAAGGTACTGTGCTTTAAGACCTTTAAATTCTACCGTCCTCCCTATTCCTTTATTGATATGATAAGTATTCATAATCATCATTTTAAAGGAAGAATGAGCGAAGAATTGTCGCTGCAACAATTAAGAAGATACATGCTCCAAACCAGCTTGCAGCGGTCTTACTGGTGTCTGGATCACCACTGCTGAACTTGTTGTAAACTTTAACTCCTCCAATCAATCCTACTACTGCACCTATGGCGTAAATTAATTGGGTAGCGGGTTCAAAATAGGAAGTGACCATTTGTGTTGCCTCATTGATTCCGGCACTTCCATTACCTTGTGAAAAAGCATGCGGAGCAATCAAGATTGCCAGTAATGCATACATCAGTTTTTTTCTCTGTTTTTCCATTTTGTAAATATTTTTTTCTTAATGAGAACTGCTCCCTGCAGTACTCAGAAGCAAATGTGCTTTGGAAAAACAGGTTTGGGGAAAAGTGTCTGTGAGAGGAACTGCTTGGCTTCTATGTGTAACTCATTTAGCGTTTTTGCATAAAAAACGTCAAACCTTCTAGCTTGACGTTCATTTATCTGAAAATGACTTTTATATTTTTCTTCTTGTAGATTTATTTTTAGGCAGCTTTTCTTTGTAATCTCCAGTAATTTTTTCAGACCTTAAATTATTTTTAATCATATCGGCAAAAAAAGTTTTTTCCCATGGTATTTCTCTTCCTTCAAACTGCATTCTAACCCCCCTTTTTGATAGCCCTTGCCTCAATTCAAATCCGTGATGTCTGTTCCATCCAATCCGGTCAAGCTCACTTTCTATGGGAAATTGTACAGCGATTAAATCTTTGGGGAATTCTTTGACTATACTAAAGTCGATATCGTGAAATTCATGTGTCTTAGGATTGTAAGGTATAGTATAGCTGTTTTGATCTCGATCATGGTAGTTTTGTATCTCAGAAAACACTATTCCCCGAGATAGAAAATCATCTTTGGGTCTGAGCATATCCATGCGGATATCTACAAAAAATATATGTCCTGCAATCACTATGGTTGGAAGCTGTCCTTTGTTGACACGTAAATCATAAGCGTCCTCATTGATATTTTTCTCAGATGAATCCATACTGTTATAAGTTTTGACTGTTCATTTCTTTTATTCCCTCTTGGAAAAACATTGGAGAGTTTATATAAACTCCCCAATATCGAAACCATCTACAGAATTATGGCGCTTAGAAGAAATGGTCTGGTCATCATTCGAAATGCTCTCTCTCAACAAAATGGCAATTCTTTTTGAAGCATCTCCTAATGAATTCTCTAAAAGTTCAAAAAGCTCGGTTCCCTGAATTCTTTGAATTATATCTACTGCTTGTTGTTCTAAATCAGCCTCCAGTATGTCCTGCTGAAGCAGCTGATCCACAGTACTCAATTCCTGAAAGGTAACCCCTGTAGCAAACCCGCTTTCAATACTAGAGGCCTGAAACTTCCAATCTTCTTCCTGCTCCTCCCAGTCCTCATTTTTGACTAAAATATCTTCAAGATTTTTAGACTCACCGACTCTCTCTACTTCCTTGTCTATGGTTTCTGATTCAAAATTATCTTTTGTCAGTACATTCGATTCATATTGACCTTTTATGACAGTGGTTGGCAGTGTCTGTCTCGCCACTTGCTTCGTTTCTCCCAAAATAGATGACAGATTGCTCTTCCTATCATCGATATCTTTTTCTCTGAAATTGATTGAAAACTTTCGATCTAAAAGAAGAAGAAGCAGGATTATGATTAATAAGAAAACTATAATGAGTGGTTCCATATAATTAAGAATTAAAAGATTGGACGATATTTGTTATTAAAATCATCAGTGATTTCCTTTTCAAACATTTCAAAATGATGCGCCAGGATATTGTCCAGATAAGCATATAATGGAATCTGGTCGTCAGCGATGATTTGAATAATACGAGAGAGACGTTCATGGTACTCGGGACGAATATAAATACTTTTGTCTCCACGTTTTGTCATTGTATGGTGCGTTAGAAACTTTGTCACATAAGTTACATCTGAAGATCTATGATGCTTCGGCTTATTTTTTGTCATCCCTTTTTCTTTTGAGGGGTCAAAATTCTGTTGAGGGAATTCCTTCTGTACATCTCCTGCCATAATAGACATCAGGTACTGTTCATCAATACTGTTGTCCTGGTTACTATTTCTTTCTTTTTCCATACTGCTATAATTTGACGATTCTCAAAAATTCTTCAATAAACCTATCCAGCCTGCACTGAGCTATCAACTTAGTATCCGCCGGCATTAGCGTCGATCGGAATACAGTTTTTGTAATGAATTCTCCTTCTTTTCTAAATCGTTTGCTGTCTGTAATTGTCGTTTCCATAAGTTGTAGTCCCAGATCAGAAATAACTTTACTGTAGTTTTTGTACAACAATGTCCTTTCTCTTCCATCCACCTGATTCCAAAACAGATTGATACTTCTTATCCCTGTTTGATTTTCCTTCATCAAAACATTAGTCAGAACATCCGTAAAACTTAATGTACTCTCCAGTACAACCCGATCTGCTGTTATGGGAGAAAAAATGTAATGGACATTCGTCAATGTTTTTAAAATCCCTGCCGTATTAACTGTTCCAGGTAAATCTAAAAAGATGATATCTGGTGCTATCTCGGATCTATTTAAATAAGCTTCCATTTCTTCTAAAACCTGATCAGTTCTACTCTGAAAAATAGGATAAGCTTTTTTATTGATTCTCATAAACTGTTTGTGAGCCAACGTTTTTAAAGTTTCATTCTGCATTACTATTTTCAAATCCCTATCTCTCATCTGAAGCAGACTGTATTGGGGAAAATCACAGTCAAAGACCGCAACCTGATAGCCCATACGGTAATGGAGAATACTTGCGATAAGTACTGTAAATGTGCTTTTTCCTACTCCTCCTTTTTGAGTTGAAAATGCAATAATTGTAGGTTCTTTTTTTGTTTTCATTTTGCTTGAATTTTAGTTAAACATAATTGGGAAGAATGACCGATTGGAGTCCTCTAAGCCGTAGATACTTCATGCTCCCCTCACCGCTTTCAGTAATGCTGGAGGAGGTTCCTGTTATCAGTACTGACTTCTATCTATACGTACTGAATACTCTCCATCCTGAAGCCCTGAAAATTTGAATTCCTGACTCCTATTTCTCAAACAGGATATCCTGACGGCTGTAATTCAGGAAGGCGGGAAGGCTGGATTTCCAGAACTCGAGAACTCTGTCAAGCCTGCAGCTAGGAGCCCATGCTCTCGATATGATGCAAATGAATGCTATTTCTATGTTGGAGATTTTCTCGTGGTAATTTTTGGCTCTTAGTGTCCTATATTGGCTTTCTCTATTATACTGTCTGCACAAGTCATTGTGGTTTACTTTGCTGAAATGAGACTAAGGAGTCTGTGGAAATTGAACTTTTTTAATAGGACGCAAAATCTATTCTATTTGCTAACTTATTGCTAACTGAAATTTCCTTTCACCCGAAAGGGGCAAGTTGTGTTTTAAGCATCTTGAAATAATTTCAGATGCTTAAAACAACTTGCCCTTGCAGGGGGCAGAAACATCCTCCGAAGTCGGTGTTTTAAAAATTAAATGGAATATTATGGAAGACAGTAACAAAAAACAGAAAAAAACGGGACGACATCCTAAAACCGACCCGGCAAAGATCCGGTATTCAATCTCCTTCAATGAAGTAGAACATGCCCGTTTTTTAAGTCTCTTTGAGCAATCCGGCATGAAAATTAAAGCCCACTTTATCACTTCATGCATTTTTGAAAATAAGATTAAAACAATAAAAATTGACAAAGGAACCATAGACTTTTATATGCGTCTAACGTCTTTTCACAGTCAATTTCGAGCGGTAGGAGTCAATTATAATCAGATTGTCAAGATGTTGTACAGTACTTTTTCTGAAAAAAAAGCAGCCGGACTTTTATATAAACTTGAAAAAAACACGCTTGAAATGGTGAACATATTCAAAAAAGTAATAGAGATCACCGAGGAATTTAATCGGAATTATGTAAAAAATACAGACTAATATGATCGCTAAAATCGGACGTAGCAACAATCTTTTTGGCGTATTATCCTATAACAATTTAAAAATACAACAGGAAAAAGGTGAAATCCTGATGACTCATAACATGATAGAAACGCCCGACGGAAAATATTCTGTCAGTCAATTGACAAAGTCTTTTGAGCCTAATTTATTAGTCAATCAAAATACTGAAAAACATACGCTACATATCTCTCTTAATCCTGACCCGAAGGACCAAGTTTCAGATGAACAGTTTAGGCAGATCGCACAAATATACATGGCTGAAATGGGTTATGGAAATCAGCCTTTCGTCGTTTTTAAGCATACGGATATAGACCGCACCCATATTCATATCGTTTCAGTTTGTGTAGATAAAAATGGAAAAAAGATTTCTGACAAGTTTGAGAAAATTCGATCTATGAAAGCTTGCAGGGAACTGGAGAAAAAATTTGGTTTGGCAGATGCATCAAAAAAGGAAAGTATAAAAAATGAAATGATTTATAAGCCTGTTAATTATGGGGCAGGAAATATAAAAAGTCAGATCGCATCAGTGGTACGACAACTACCGGTACATTACCAATTCCAATCCTTAGGAGAGTATAACGCTCTTCTATCTCTTTTTAACATCACAGCGGAAAAGGTCGAAGGAGAATTACATGGTAAGTTCAAACAAGGGCTGCTTTATTTTCCTTTAGACAAGGATGGTAAAAAAGCTGGAAACCCCTTTAAATCTTCTTTATTTGGAAAAAATACAGGACTGCCAGCTTTGGAAAGACGGTTTGACATATGCAAAACAGAAATGAAGACTGATATTAAAACTACATTGAAATCTAAAATTACAGCGGTTTTGCAAGCATCAAAAAATATTGAAAGTTTTAAAAATGGTCTTGCAGAAAAAGGAATTGACACCGTGATTCGTAGAAATGACCAAAGAAGAATCTATGGAATTACTTTTATAGATCATATTTCCAGCACAGTCTGCAATGGATCACGATTAGGAAAAGAATACTCAGCCAATGCTTTTAACGATTACTGGAACAAACTGCCACCCGAAACAGCTGTTAATAATAAACAAATTCCGGCTAATGATCCCCTCCAAGAATACAACAATCAAACTTTTGATGTACACCCGATGTTTGATTTCTCTGACAGCAATGCTTCTGAAATAATAGAAGTATTCGGAGGACTTTTACCTGAGGTACAAAATGTGGAATACCATGAAATTGAAATCGAACCTCAATTGAGAAAAAAGAGGAAACAAAAAAGAAACAAGTAAGCACTTATTCGGCCATCCGATTATTTTAAAAGCCAATTTTCCCCGCTACAATCTCATCCCGTTTACTTTTCCACTGCACTAAAAAATATAAAAATGCAGGGAGAGGACGATTTAAGGGGGCTTGCCAAAATTATGGCGTTTATGAGAGCGACAAGTATCATTATCACACTGATGAATATGTATTGGTTTTGTTACAGCTTTTTTGATGAACGGGGTTGGACATTGATAATTATTAATAAAATACTGTACAATTTCAATCGAACAGCTGGTTTTTTTTCACATCCGTTAAATTCAAAGCTTTTTTCTTTTGTACTGCTTGCTCTGAGCTGTCTTGGGACCAAAGGGGTTAAAAATGAGAAAATAACATGGTTTAAAATATCTATAGTACTAACCATTGGAATTCTTTTATATTTCTTTTCAGTATTGTTGTTAAGGCTATCATTATCCATTGCTGTACCTCTATATATTTTCCTAACAGCCTGCGGATATATTCTTTTGATGATGGCCGGTGTCTGGATGAGCCGTCTTTTAAAAAACAATTTGATGCATGATGTATTCAATAATGAAAATGAAAGTTTCCAGCAAGAAACAAAACTTCTTCAAAATGAATACTCAATCAACCTGCCTACCAGATTTTATTATAGAGGAAAGTGGAACAGTGGCTGGATCAATGTTGTTAACCCGTTTCGTGCAACGATTGTATTGGGCACGCCAGGTTCAGGAAAGTCATTTGCCGTTGTCAACAATTATATCAAGCAGCATATTGAAAAAGGCTTCGCTATGTATATTTACGATTTTAAATTCGATGACCTTTCCACCATTGCTTACAATCATCTTTTATTGCATTCCGAAGTTTATAAAATAAAACCGAAATTCTATATCATCAATTTTGACGATCCTGGGAAAAGCCACCGGTGTAATCCGCTAAACCCAATTTTTATGACCGATATATCGGATGCCTATGAAGCAGCATACACCATTATGTTGAATCTCAATAGAACCTGGATACAGAAGCAGGGGGATTTTTTTGTTGAAAGTCCCATTATTTTGCTAGCTGCGATCATCTGGTTTTTAAAGATTTATGAGAATGGTAAGTATTGTACTTTCCCCCATGCCATAGAATTGCTGAATAAAAAATATGAGGATGTTTTTACGATTTTAACCTCATACCCTGAACTGGAGAACTATCTCTCCCCTTTTATGGATGCCTGGCAGGGAGGTGCACAGGATCAGTTACAAGGACAGATCGCTTCGGCAAAGATTCCATTGTCAAGAATGATCTCTCCCCAATTGTATTGGGTCATGACGGGTGATGATTTTTCCCTAGATATCAACAATCCTAAAGAACCTAAAATATTGTGTGTAGGAAATAATCCGGATCGTCAGAATATTTATTCCGCAGCTTTGGGTTTGTACAATTCAAGGATTGCTAAGCTCATCAATAAAAAAGGACAGCTAAAAAGTTCAGTAATCATTGACGAGCTGCCAACCATTTATTTTAGAGGGCTGGACAATTTAATTGCCACCGCAAGAAGTAATAAGGTTTCGGTATGTCTGGGTTTTCAGGATTTTTCCCAGTTGACCAGGGACTATGGAGATAAAGAAAGTAAGGTCATCCAGAATACAGTTGGTAATATTTTCAGTGGTCAGGTAGTTGGAGAAACCGCAAAAAGTTTATCAGAACGTTTTGGAAAGGTGTTGCAAAAAAGACAAAGTATTTCTATTAATAGGAATGATACTTCTACCTCCATTTCTACCCAATTGGACAGTTTGATTCCCGCATCAAAAATCTCAACCTTAACACAGGGATGTTTTGTCGGTGCAGTATCTGATAACTTTGATGAAAGAATCGAACAGAAAATTTTTCATTCGGAAATCGTTGTGGATACTGTTAAACTCTCTCGGGAAATGAAAAACTATCAGGAGATACCGATGATCCGATCTTTTATGGATAAAGACGGAAATGATTCGATGAGTAAACAAATTGAAGAAAATTACAAAGGAATTAAGGCAGATATTCTTGCCATTGTCAGAAGTGAGATGGGCAGAATAAAAAATGATCCCGACTTACAGCATTTAATTAAAAATGATGAATAGTGAAACCTCAAATCTTATGATATTTGAGGTTTTGATGTAATAATTACTCTGCATCACTGTTCATAAAATACTGATTGAGATTGTCACTCACCAGCTGAAGGAATTTGGTGGGTCCCTGTTTTCGGTTACGGATTTCAAATACAGTTTTATGAAAATTGCCAAGGTCGCAATCCAATGACTTTTCTACAAACTTTATGACTTCGCTTAACTCTATATTGCCTCCGTTAAAACAACGCATTTGATAAAGTGCATAAGTCAGTTCTATAAGGCCAACTTTTGACCCCGTCCAGTTAAGGGGAGAAAGGACTTTTCCTGTTGTGTTTTCGCTAAAACCCTCGATCTGTTTTTTTAAATATTGGTCAAATTGCCCATTGGAAATAAATCGGGCAATCAAATGGTCATGTGATGTGGTAAAACTTGGATCATAGTTATAAAAACCTGATGATAGTTTCATTTTCAGATCATAAGAGTTACGTACAAATATTTTATGGTCAAGATAAGTTGCTTCGCGTTTATAATAGCTGTAAAATTCAGAATGTTCCACATAAAAATTTCTTAGCTTCTCCTGTTCTGCTTCGTAATATTTTTTTAGTGTTTTATTTCCTGCGGCTGGCTTATGAGACTCAATATCCAGTACAGCAGAGTAATAAA
Source organism: Chryseobacterium sp. PTM-20240506 (assembly GCF_048296755.1). Taxonomy (NCBI): domain Bacteria; kingdom Pseudomonadati; phylum Bacteroidota; class Flavobacteriia; order Flavobacteriales; family Weeksellaceae; genus Chryseobacterium; species Chryseobacterium sp. PTM-20240506. Next base: position 4,513,819 of record NZ_CP182581.1, on the reverse strand, counting down.
TAAATTTTGAGATAAACTGTGGCTTAAGTTTCTTAAAAAAAAGTACTTCTTCGGCAATATGATCAAAATGATGGTTGGAAACCAGAAGTTTCAACTTCCTTATGGAATCATCAATAATAAGTAAGGCCTTTTCTGAAATTTTAATCACATCATTTCCGTCATCGCAGACTTCGTTAATCTTTACATCGAGATCTTCCAATAATTGGGAAGTTCTTTTAAAAATTGTTTTTGTTACCATGTCCTTTTTTCAGGAATTTACAAAAAATCCATAATGCATGGCTTAATCAGCTAATACCCAGCTCCTTTTTCCGATTCTTTATATAATCTGTCGGCCGGATACCATTGATATCGAAAAATAAATTTGAAAAGTTCTGCCGTGCAGCGATACCGCATTCCTCTGCTAAAGCCTCAATGGTATAGTTTAAATATTTGCTGTTCGTGCTGAGTAAATTGGTAATATAATTGATCCGCAGTTCAGCCATGTATCTATTAAAATTCATCCCTTTTTGCTCATTAATGTAAACAGATAGATAATGGGAATTGGTTCCTAACTTTAAGGCGATACTTTTCTGTGTAATCCCCTTCTTTCTGAATTGTTCCTCATGCTCAAACCTTTTAAGCTTTTCTTTAATCTCATTGGTCATTTCCGGGGTTAGAGAAGTCTTTCTTAGCGGAAACTCTGTCTGCTCTTCCTGTAAAATATCATTGATGTTATACGTTCCTTCTGCCATCCTATTCTGAAGAAGATTATACTGTTTTTTAATCTTTTGATCTTTTCTGTGTCGGACCACCATAAAACCAAGGAGTACGCTGCCTGATACAATTAAGATCTGAGCAATTACAATTTTTTTATTGCTCGACTTCTCTATTTCCTCTTTTGCGTCAATTAATGTCTTTCGGTCAAAGTCCCTATGAAGTTTTGAAGATAGATAAGGAAAATCTTTGCTGATTAAACTGTCTGCTTTTAATAGCTGATTGGTATAATAAAGCTGTTTGTTGACATCCTTATTTTTGTAGTTATCTATCAGGTAATGATAACTTTTATAGACCTCAGGAAGTATAAAATCATGTTTAGTAAAAATAGAGTCTATTTTTTCATAGCATCCGACCGCACGATCAATATCATTTTGAACTTCATAGGTTTTTCCCAAATAATAGTATACGACGGAAGCCCAGGCAAAATCGTTTCTTTTCAGAATAGTAGGTAAGGATTCTTGTAATTGGTTCCTTGCGCCATTGTAGTCTTTTTTGTGATACCTGGAAATTCCGATGCATTTGAGAAAATAGCTTTTTTCCAATGCAAAATCGCTGTTATCGACGGTTAACCGATAACCCAACATACTTAAACTGTCGCTTTTATCAAAGTTATTCAGATATCTGTTGAGTACGGTTAATTGATGTAAGCAGTTGAGGTATGCTTTTTCATAATTAAACTTTTCATTTTCATGATGGCTTTCATCCAACTTTGACCTGTAAAATGAAGTACATTCAAGAAAATGATTCATGGCTTCATCGTAATAGCCTAAATGGCCTTTTACAATTCCTAAATGATAAAGAACTTTGTAGCAGTGGTATTGATCTTTCGAACCCTTCAAATATGAATAGGCTTTCAGATATTCATTTAAGGCCAGCTTATACTTTTTCTGATAAAAATAGTAGATAATCCCCTTGCTTAGATACTCTTTACTTATATCATCTTGAGTTCCATGCTGCAAGCTAACGGCTAACGCACTGTCAGCATACTTCATTTTGTTTTTGTAGTCGAATTGTCTTCCGTCTCTATACCCTTGAATCAGCTTTGAAAAGTTATTTTCATTTTTTGCTTTTTGAATATAGAGTTTTACATAGGGCATTGCATTAATGTCATCTATGGTCATTTTTTCATAAGGTTTTCTGATTTCACTGTACGTTCTTTCCTCTTTCTTTTGTGAGAATAAAAAATGTGAAAATGCAGAAAATAAGACGAGAAAGTAATAAAACTTTTTCATAGACTGATATTTAGAACCTCACCATCTCAAAAATAATCATTTATGTTTTAAATAAATCAAAATTAGAGGAATTGGACACCCACAAGAACAAATCAATCACAAATTACTAATAACCAGTAACTTATATTAAAATTAAAGATGTGTTAATTTTAAAATTGATACGTATCAATTTTAAAATAGAGCCGCAGATCAGTTTTTTTTACCTCTTAAGCCGGATAATTTTGATATCAGAATTCTAATATAAACCGGCCGGGATAACCAAATTAAAATTATTACAATGAAAAAGTTTATCCCATTTTTTACTATAGTGATCGGAGTAGTTTCTCTGCAAAACTGCACCCATCGAGATGATGATATAATATCAAATAATGGAAAGATTGAAAAACCAGAACCTACAATAAACGATATGGCAATGAAACAGGATTCTGCAAAATCCATAGAGGCTATTAAAGATCCTGAAACAAAAGATCCTCCTGTGAGGGACGGTGATAATTGGCGGCTTACCCAAGATTAAAAACTACAAATAAAATTGATGATTCCTCATACCTCCATATCAGTTGTTACAGGGTTACCATGTCCAAAGAGTGGCATCTGGGAAAGTATGGGGAATTTCAAGACTACAGTACCCCTTTTCAAAGGTGAACCGATGCCCGAATATTGTGGTTGTAAAATTAAATGGAGATTGGTTCAAGTCTGTTAACCTCATAATAACATGCTATGAAAAATTTTCTCAATATAGTCCCTCCTTTTGTAAGCTATTTCTTTATCTTATTATTTGTATATGCAAGTGTCAGTAAACTACTAGAGTTTGAAAGATTTCAGATTCAACTGGCACAGTCGCCACTTTTAAGTGCTTATGCCGGTTTTGTCTCATACAGCGTCATTATTATAGAATGGGTTGCTTCTATTTTACTGTTGGTACCCTTTTGCAGACGCTTAGGCTTATACCTCTCACTGATTTTGATGTCAGCATTTACAACCTATATTTTCATCATTCTCAACTATAGTGACTTTGTTCCTTGTTCCTGTGGAGGAATTCTGGAAAAACTAGGCTGGACTGAACATTTAATTTTTAATGCAGTGTGTGTATTACTTGCAATTATTGGCTTATTCTTAATAGAAAAGAAAATTCATGTTCGGACATCAAAAACCGCTTTAACGGTAGTAACATCAATCGTAGTAAGCATTATAGTAATGATAGGTCTGTTTCTTTCCTCTGAGCATGTTATTAAAAAGGAAAATAATTTTACAAGGCGGTTTATCAAGCACCCTGTCATCGAGCATCAATCACTACAGCTGGACAATGATTTTTATTATTTTGCAGGGTTTGATGATCATAACATTTATCTGTCTAACCAGAAGTATCCGCAACAGCTTCTCACAGTTGACTCTTCGATGCATCGGACAGCCTCTACCTCTGCCCGAATAGAAATAGATCATCCTTACAAAAACATCAGGCAAATAGTATCAGATGGACATTTCTATATCTATGACGGATCGGTACCTATCATTTTTAAAGGCAGGCTTGGGAGTGAATCTACCACAAGAATAAGTTATAAAGACGCTTATTTTAATGATCTCAGGGTTATCGACTCTTCTCATTTTGCCATCAGGACACAGATACGTCCGAGCAACCATCTGGTTCTAGGGCTTCTTAATATTGACAGTCCTGAGAAATTACAATTAAAAACAACCGTTTTACAGAAACAGACCGACGGCCTTTTTGATGTTGATGGAAGCATGGCTTATGAACAATATACGAAAAAACTGCTGTATACCTATACATACAGAAATCAGGTGATTGTCATGAACAGCAGTATGCAGGTGCAGCAATTACTTAAGACGATAGATACTGTAAAAACTGCCCAAATCAAAACATCGAAGCTCTCTGACGGCACTTACAAGATGACAGCACCTGCCCTGAAGGTCAATATCAGATCTGTTGTGTACAGAAATCTGCTTTTTGTTCAATCCAGTCTGATGGGCAGGCATGAATCGAGAAAAGCGTGGAAAAAATCAGATGTACTGGATGTATATGACATGGATTCCAAAAGTTATGTAGGAAGCATCTATATTTTTAAAAAAGACGATCATACACTCAATGACATCATTGTCACGGACAAATACCTGTACACTCTCCATAATAATCAGCTCACCCAATACAAAATAACAAAAGCATTATCGCAATATATCAAATCGGGGAAGCCGAAAACCGATCAACAGAGTAGGCAACACTAAATATTTCATGTTATGAAAAAGATCCTTTTCCCTGCTTTACTAGTTGTACTAGGAACAGGAACAGCATTTGCCACAAAGATGGCAAATCAGACCAACAAAGCTATTGTACCGGGATATGTTATGGTTCCGGATGGTAATGGAAATTTCACGTGTGAACAAGCAGGTAAAAACTGTAGTGACATTCCTACAGGGCCTATCTGTCAGCTGTCAGACGGCACTCAGCTGAAAGAACAGGTCTCAGAAACCTTCTGCGACAATGTTCTCAGAGAAATTCCACAGTAAAAGAAGAGGATGCCTTACAGGGCATCCTTTTTCATTTCTTTATCAATCCAGGGAATATCTTTTTTATCTTTCAGAAAGTAATCCCACCACTCCAGGATTCTTAAATGCAGGTCCATGCTCTCAGCACTGTTTTTTGCCAGATCATGATCCTGATCTTTGTAATACAGTACTACCGCCTTTTTTTGATTTCGCAGTAAACCGGTATACAATTCTTCTGTATGAGTATAAGGGACATTTCCATCTTTCAGCCCTGTCCAGAGCATGATCGGCTTATTAATTTTCTCTATATTAGCAATAGGACTGTTATCATAGTAAAGCATTTTGTTCTGAGAAAACGGCACCTTCATATCAAACTGTCCGTTTTCAAAGCGGGGATAATTGGGAAGCTTTCTTTCCTGACTGAAGGAAAAATAAAATTTCACCAGATCCGTAACTGCTGCTCCTGATATATAGGCCGCAAAACGATGGGAACGGGTCGCTATGAAACTGGTGCTGAACCCGCCAAATGAATGCCCCATGAGTCCTACCCTATTGCTGTCAATATTGTTATTTCCTTTCAGGGCATCCAGTCCTGAATGCACACAATCCAACGCGGAAAATCCAGGTCCGCGACTGTCCAAAACCACATCGGGAAGAAAAACAAAATAGCCATTATCAATTAATGACCGGATGTTAATCCCTATTCCTGAAAAAAAAGGGTAAGGATACACCGACGCACTTTTATTCTGGACTTCATAGATCGACAGAACCAGTGGATACTTCTTTCGGACATCAAAGTTAAGCGGATAGTACAATACACCTTTGATGGGAACACCTAAACTATTCTTGTATGAAAGTACTTCCTGCCTGGCCATAATGATCTCCTGATCATGCCTGTTGCTTTGATACACTTTTTTCTTTTTACCGCCGTGATATTGATAAATTGCCTGAGGACTGTTGAAATTCTCTTCCAGACTTAAAACCGTATGACTCCGGGTATTGATTTTGAAATCACTAACCCTGTTTTTAGTAGCCGGAAGCAGCACCTTTATTGTACGTTGGAACCACTGAGCGTATGATGTTTCATTGCTGTTTGGATCATACTGCTCAAAGATGATGGGATTATTTGTGTCAACACTACGGATTCGAAAATCCGCACCTAATGTTCCATAGATAGCCTCTTCTTTGACATTGACAATGGTTACTTTTTTATTTTCTGTGACAGCTATGGGTGCCAGGTTTTCCGCACGCAGATCAAACCGGTAAAGACCGCTTCGGCTTTCAAAAAAAACATATCGGTTATCTTGGCTGAATACAGGCCTTTGGATTTCTTCATTTCCAATAGTTTTTTCTTTCGATGACATCGTATGATACAGGATCCATCGTTTTTTTTCTTCATTGAAGCCTATAATAAACTCTCCTCCCCGGCTCACTACCAGATTTGAAGTTTGTGTGAGTATCTTTTTTGATGTTTTACCAACACGGTCATACAAATAAATGTCAAACCAGGAAACCGAACTGACATAAGCATTCCTCTCTTTCCGGTCAAAGCTTAGAAAATACCTGTCATGGTCCATAGCGGCCATAAACATCCCGTTGCGATCGATCTTTTCCAACTGTTCTGACTGTACATTATACACACAGTATTCGTGGTACTGCTCTCCCATTCTATAGAGCCAAAGATCCTGATCGGTACCGTATTTTATTTCCGGCTGGTTAGCTGGAGAGGGTTTTGGACGGGTATTACAATCCAGAAAAAAACCAGCTCCATTATTAATCTCACGAACTTCGATATAATCTGCTTTCATAGAGCCGTTGCCAACTCTTGAAATTTTCAGTGATTTGGTGTCGAGTAATACAAACTGCAATCCACCAGAAGACTTCTCCTGCTCTGTAACCGCCAAATATCTTTGTGAGGGAGTCAGCATGACTTTTTTAATACCCTGCTCAGAAGTATACACCTTTTTAAATGTTTTGGACTGCAGTGACCAAACAGATAAGACATTGTTCTTCTTCACAAAAATGTACAGCTGGTTCTTTTTATTGCCTACCAGCTGTGCCACATCGTTAACGGAAGCAACGAGTTTGTCTTTGCTGTCAAATACTTCCAGAAGACGGTTTTTATACAAAACAGCATAGTAACCAAGGGAAGGAAGAACCTCTATGGTACCGGCTTCCTTAAAATCTTTCTTATTCCCGGACCGAAGGTCAACAAGCTCCGCTTTATCATTTCCTAACCATAAGAAACGGTTACCTTTTAAAAACCAGCTTTCAGAAACACCTACAAAAGCATCCGTAAGATCCTGCTGTTGACCGACTTTTACAACGACCGTGGTATCCGTATTCTTTTTATAAATCTTAGTAAAGGAAATCCACTGGCTTTCATTATCAAACTTAAGGTTGGCAATGGTGTAGAATTTATCATACCTCCCCTTGATGGAATCCATATTATACTGCCCCAACAAACCGCTACTCCAGATAAATGTGATTACGGCGCATAGAAACGGTTTAATCTTAATAGCCTTCATTCTGAGGTTTTAAATTAGAGTTCAATAAAATGTCCTGCTGGGGTATCGGCCATACTTTATGATAAGGCTTCCAATTGGGCTTCGCCTGTAAAGCTGTATCGAGCTTCCCTGTTCTTTTAAGATCGAAAAAACGATGTCCCATTTCTGTAAAAAACTCCCTGCGGTTTTCCATGACAATCTCGTTGAGTGCAACTTCCTTTGATAAAGGCATGGCTAACGGCAATATTCCTGCCCTCTGTCTGGTTTTATTGAGGTACGAAAGGGCTTCATCTATTTTATTTTGCTGTACCAAAGCCTCGGCTAAAAGAAGATACACCTCCTCCAGGCGTGCAATGATTGAATATTCCGTTGTATTGGCTGTCCTGTTTTTGTATTTCTCAGCCCTGTACCAGGTTGTTCCGTTAAAAGCTACCGGAGCCATCCAATACTGCTTTCTTAGATCTGCAGAAGAAAAGGTATTGACAAACCCTGAACTGAGCGCGGTCATCGAAGGTGCTGAATTGGTAAAATAATAAATTCCGGACTCTTTGGTCCCGTCCCCCGAATTTTTAGGCTTTAGCTGCCAGAGGATATGGCTTCCCGATTTAATGAAGACCTTGGTAATGTCATTCTGAAACTGGTACAGCGGACTTTGAATGATACCTTTGCATAAAAGCTCTGCCTCTGACCATTTTCCCTCTAGCAGACAGACTTTAGCCAATAGCAGTTCCGCCATTTTACGGTTAGGATAAATCCTCTCCGTATTTCTGTAGTTGTCCTGAAGCAGGCTGATGGATTCTTTAAGATCTTCACTGAGCTGTATAAGCACCTGTGCCTTATCAATTTTTGAAATCGACTGATTAACCTGATAATCGGTAGTTGTAGGATAAGGAATATCTCCATATACCTGCTGAAGGTATAACAGCAGCATGGATCTGACCATTAATGCCTCTCCTTTAATTCGGCTGCGGTCTGCCTTGGAAATGGACTTTGACTTTTCAATACCTTCCAGTATGGCATTGGCGACATACACCTGCTTATAAGAAGTTGACCAATCCGTATAAATACTTGCGTTGGAATCGTTCTGAAGGTTGTGGGCAATCTCAGGAAGTCCATTGGTGGCTGTAGTGGAATAAAAGTCCAGATCATCAGTATAAAGCCCTAATAATCTCCCGGACTGATCCCCCGCAAACGGAGAGCTATCACGTAGTCCTGAATATAGTCCTGCCAAAACAGCATCCGCCGTCTGCACATCCACAAATACCTGATCGGAAGCAATCTGATTGGAAGGCAGTTCTACCTCGATTAGTTTTTCACAGGAACTCATACTAGATAATACTACAAATCCTGTTATGATATAGAATTGTTGATAAAGTTTCATTGTCATAGTTTTAAAAGTTAATCTGCATGCCAAAGGAATAGGTTTTAAGAGGTGGCAGGAATCCTAAAGATGAAAACTCGGGGTCCAGCCCGAAATAGCGGGTCCAGGTATACAGGTTCTGCCCCTGAAAATAAATCCTGGCTTCTTTGATGAGTTTGCCCTGCAAAGGAATCCGGTAACTGAGCTGAATATTTTTCAGGCGGATAAACGACCCATCGGACACGGTTGCATCACTCATCTGAAATAAACTGTGCAATGGTGATGCGGCAGCATGATACGGCATATACAATCCATTCGGATTGTCGGGTGACCAGACATTCAGGACTTCTACCGGAAGATTCCTCATCAGTCCGGGGGATGACATCTGATAATTAAAATTGCGGCTCTGCTGTTTGACAAACTGGACAAGCAGTGACAGCGACCAATTTTTATAGCTGAAATTATTGCTCCAGCCTCCGAAAAACTCAACGCCTATATTTTTAATTACCTGCCTGTCATCAGGGGAACTGATCTTACCATCACCATTGTAATCCGTAAAGATATACTGACCGCTCTGAGGGTTGACGCCTTCCAGATGGTACAATTTGACAATATTCACAGACTGCCCAATTGCATAAGAGTTGGCATAGGTAGAGCCTTCCAGTCCCGGAAACGACAGAAGTTTATTCTTCGGAATGCTTAGATTGGCAGATGTTCCCCATTTAAAAGCACCGGTAAGCGGACGGCCCACGATCTCAAATTCCCAACCCGTATTTTGAATGGTAGCATCCAGATTGGCCAGCACTGAAGTAAACCCAGTTACCGAAGGAAGCTGATAACCTACCAGCTGATTGGAAGAACGGTTGCGGTAATGGGATGCTGTAATATTAAGTCTATCCCTGAAGAATCCCATTTCCAGTGCAGCTTCCAATTTGATGGTTTTTTCCCAACTGAAATTAGGATTGAACAGTTTGGAAGGAACCAGTCCCGTTACATTATTATACCCTAAAGTAGAAGTGATAAATGTATCGTTGTACTGGTAGTTCCCAATATTGTCGGTTCCTGAAGAACCATAACTTACCCTCAGCTTTCCAAAGGAAAGCCAGGATAGTTCTTTCATAAAGCTTTCATTGGAAAATAGCCAGGCCGCTCCCACCGCACCGAAATTCGCAAACTTACGGTTGGTTCCAAAACGGCTGCTTCCGTCTCTTCTCCCTGTAATATTAATGATATACCGGCGGTCAAACTGGTAATTAAGTCTTCCGAAGACAGCTGTATATTTATATTCCGTTTTGACCTGGTCCGAGATCAGTTTGGTAGTAGCCGCCGCAATATTTTCAATAAATGCATTGCTGGTAAAACCATACCCCTGTATGGCACCCTGAGTATTCAGATCAGCCTGATAGGTGCCCCCTGCCAGGACATCTCCCTGATGGCGTCCTTTTTTGAAGGTCCAGTTCAATTGCGGTTCCAACGTGTAGGATAGCCTGCTTTTATTACTCTGCAGCGCTCTGGAATTGGCAGGACCTATACCCAATGACGGATTATAGATCGTACTGGGCTGTAAGGAAAGTTCATCAAAGGTCTGATAACTGATCCCTCCATTGAGTCTGATCTGTACATTTTTCAACAATTCGTAACCCGCCGTGAAGTTATTCATAAACTGCACATTGTTGTTGGAATAGGTACTGTTATAGGCAGCCAAAGGATTATCAAAAGTATTGTTCTGCCAGTTGATATTCCCCTGTGAATCGTACAGAGCCGGAGCATTAGGAGCCAGAAACAAAGCACTGCCGGTATTGTCCAGACTGATTACATTATGTTCCAGCTTTGAAAAGAGTGTTGACATCGTAAAGTTAAGACGGTTGTCTGCTGAGCGGTGTGACAGGTTGCCTAGTAAGGTATTGGTTTTATACCGGAAATCTTTGGCAAAGACCGTGGTCTGCTCATTGTGCCCGTAACTTACCAGAAAAGAGGTTCTCTCCCCGCCTCCCGATAAAGACAGCTGGACATTGGAAGTTACCGATGTATTGCCGAGAAGTGTCCTGAACCAATCGGTATAACGGTTCTGATCCCATGTACCGTTAATATCATACGCAGTAGCCGGATATACTGAAATTCCATCATTCGCATAGGCCTGTCTGCGCATTCCCAGATATTGCTTCGTATTCATCATGGTAAGATTGGAAAGGCTGCTGCTTAAAGCATAGGATGTATTGAAGGAAAGCCCTAAAGAGCCTTTCTTGGCCCGTTTAGTGGTCACGAGTACCACTCCATTGGCTCCTCTGGAACCATAGATAGCAGTAGCATCTGCATCTTTTAAAACTTCAATGCTTTCAATATCATTGGGGCTGATATTACTCAATGGATTCAGGTTGGCATCTGACAAAATATTGGCTCCGTAAGTAGCAGTCATTCCACTGCCTACAGGTACCCCATCCACTATATATAAGGGTTGGCTGCCATCAATTTCACTGTTGGCGTAGGTTCTCAGGCTATTACGTCCCCGGATCTGGATACTGTAGCCGCCTCCCGGAACTCCTGAATTCTGGGTGATATTGACTCCTGCCATTCTTCCCTGTACGGTTGATAACACATTGGTGACAGGCTGGTTTTCTATATCTTTTGCTGAAACTTTAGCAATACTACCGGTTCTTTCTTTGTCTTTAACCTTGTAGTAGCCAGCGTTGAGAATGACTTCTTCGATTCCCTTTACTTTTTGTTCTAAGCTGATATTAACGACTTTCTGATTAGTGAGTGTGAATTTTTCCTCTGAATAATCAGGGTGTCTGAACAATAGGATGGAATTTTCTGCTAAAACCTGTAATGTATAGGTTCCGTTGTTGCCGGTCATCGTTACCTGATCACTACCTTCTGTGGAGATTACAACTCCCTGTAAAGGTTTGCCTGATGAGGTTACGGTACCGGAAATAGTGCGTGTCTGGGCTTTTACAGTAATGCTTACAGCGGTAAACATGAGCCCAAAGAAAATGCCTCCTATATTGTAATAGGAATTTTTCATAGATTTGTAAAGGTTTTTAATTTTCTAAAGATTAATTACTGAACTACGCTCTTTCCCATTGGTCTGCAAACTCTATGGGAAGGGGCTTTTTTCTTTCTTCTGATTTTAAGTTGAGTAGTTTTTTGATTCATTTTTTAGATAAAGACTTTCCTGATGCCCTTTAGTATGAAAAAGGACTGGTGAGGTTCTGTAATCAGTAACCGCAAGGCACCGGAAAGAATTTAATATGAATGAAATCTGTGTTCCCGTGTAAGCTTTTTAAAGCCGCAATAGGTTGTACATTCCTATTGTATCGTGTAGTCTGATACTATGTTTAGGAAGCGGGCTTAGATTTGTTATGTAGAAATAAAGCGAACAGCATTGAAAAAAGACGGCGTGGGAACTCTACATTATCCGTAATAGGGGTACTGGTATACCTTGGAAACAGATAAGAGAGCCCACGCCTAGGTCGTGAGCTTAATACTTATCCTCTTGTTTCCTTAAAATTACCAGTTTTCTATTACAAGATTCTAAGCAATAGCTTCTATTATTCTTTGAAGTATCGCAAAGTTACATTTATTGTAACTTATTTTACAAATATAATAAAAATATAATTGGTAAACAAAAGCGTACCGAATAAAAATTTGAATAGTTTTTAATTGCATTCATGTTTAATGATGTTGAAAAAATCATAATGATAAAGACTGCTATTGCATTACGGCTATTACTTAGCCGCAATAAAAGTCATTCTCAAAGCTATGATTTTGACATCATTGATAGTTATGAAAAAATTGCTATAAATTCTAATGCTGATATTAGAAAAGCAACTGTAACAAATGCTTTTAGTGGTAAAAAAAGATCATCAATGGTAACAATAACTCTTATTGTCGAATCAATGGGATTTACAATGTCAGATTTTGGTCAGCAATACTGCAATATATCAAATGAACAAATTACAGAATTTCAAGAAAAGCATTTCAAATAAAATACTAACTAGAATTGTAATTTCATAATTTACAAAAAACTTAATTACTTCTATATTAAGACTTCTATCTTAAAAATTTATATCAAACTTATTACTCTGCTAGACACTTCTAAATCATTTACTTAAAATGATACCTAATACATAAAATGTAATATGTAGTATTTAAAGGTGTTTTTTGCCTAAAAATGAAAATTGTAAATTGCAGAAGATTTAAAAGGAATTAGATGTCCAAGAATGAAAGAATAACAGAAAATATCGTCCGCGATAATCTTAGAGATTTAGATTACTACAACCCTGATAATGGAATAACAATAGAAGAGCAAAAGTCAGAAATAATAAAAGTTAAGAATTTATTGTCAAAAGCTAGTAAAAATTCTAAAGGAAATATTGGTTACCCTGAATTTATTATATCAAATAAATTGGATCCAAATTTCATTATTATTATTGAATGTAAGTCTGATATTAAGAAACATGAAAGTCAAAATTACGATAAACCAGTTGGTTTTGCAGTTGATGGAGTGATTCATTATGCAAAGCATTTATCAAAAAAATATACAGTTTTAGCAATAGCAATAAGCGGATATAGCAAGGATAATTTAAAGATTTCAACTTTTCTATTTCCTAGTGAGCAAGATTCCTATAGAAATTTAGTTAATGAACATGGCTTGGAAATTGAAATGCTACTTAAATTTGAAGATTATTATAGATTAGCATCTTTTGACCCAGAGGTTTCAAAAAAAAGGTACTCGGATCTAATCTCTTTTTCAAGAGAATTGCATGAATTTATTTGGGCAAAAGCAAAAGTATCTGAAGAAGATAAACCTCTTTTAGTTAGTGGTACTTTAATTGCCTTAATGAATGATGCGTTCCAAAAGTCATATAAATATTTAAATGCTGAAGACGTTCAAGAAGCCTGGATCAATGCCATAAAAAAGGAGTTAAATAAAGCTGAAATTCCACAAGGGAAGAAGGACACAATGATTCAGCCCTATACCACTATTGCAGTTCATCCAAATTTAGGTAAACCGGATAGTCGTACTGAAAAAGAATATCCTGATGGTGTTTTTAAAGAGGTAATTGATAGAATAAATGATAATGTATGGCCTTTTATAAGTATATACCACGATTTTGACGTAGTAGGCCAATTTTATGGAGAATTTTTGAAATATACAGCAGGAGATAAGAAAGCTCTAGGAATAGTTTTAACTCCAAAACATATAGCTGAATTATTTTCTCTAATAGCAAATGTTCAAAAAACAGATGTCGTCCTAGATATATGTGCCGGAACAGGTGGATTTTTAATTTCAGCCATGCAACAAATGTTGAAACAAGCTGTTACTGATGACGAACGAATTGACATTAAGAGAAATCGTTTAATTGGAGTTGAAAATTCACCTAAAATGTTTTCACTTGCTGCAAGTAATATGATTCTTCGCGGTGATGGCAAAGCTAATCTACACCAAGGAAGTTGCTTTGATAATGCAATAACAAGTGCAATAAAAAAGACTAAACCAACAATAGGCTTATTAAACCCTCCTTATTCACAAGCTAAAAGTGATGTGGAACTTCATGAGTTATATTTTGTAAAACACATGTTGGATCTCTTGCAAAAAGGTGCAACTGGAGTTGCTATAATTCCAATGAATACAGTAATATCACCACATTCTGCAAAAGAAGAACTTTTAAAAAAACATACATTACTGGCTGTAATGACTATGCCTATTGAACTATTTTATCCTGTTGGTGCGCCTACTTGTATAGTTGTATTCGAAGCACATATACCACACAAAACATCAAATAAAAAAACTTGGTTTGGATACTGGAGAGAGGACGGTTTTGAAAAAACTAAACATTTAGGCAGAGTTGATTTAAATAATAGGTGGGCTGGCATTAGAGACTACTGGATTGAACAGTATAGGAACAAAGAAGTTAAAGCGGGCGAATCAGTTATGGAATATGTTACATCAAATGATGAGTGGGTTGCAGAGGCTTACCTTCAAACTGATTACTCAAAAATTACTGAAGATGAATTTGCCAAAGTAGTAAAAGACTACTCAGTCTTTAAAATGTTAAATAAACTTTAATAATGGTACCATTAAATAAAATTTTTGATATACAGTATGGGCACTCACTTGAATTAAATAAATTAGAAGAATGCAATCCTTCTGAAGGTATTGCATTTGTTTCACGAAAATCTGGTGAAAATGGTATAGCAGCCTATGTGAAACAAATTCCAGAAATTCAACCGGCACCTGCTGGAGAACTAACTTGTGCTTTAAGTGGAAATGGAGTATTGTCTACATTTATACAAAATCGCGAATTCTATACTGGTTATCATATTGCTAGATTAAAACCGAAGTATAATATGGATCAATCAGTTTTACTTTATTATTGCTTATGTATAACTAAAAACAGATATAAATATAGCTGGGGGCGACAAGCAAATCGAACTTTAAAAAGTTTATTAGTTCCTGATTTAACCGAGGTTCCGACTTGGGTAACAAACTACCATAATGAATCGTTTGATACCAATAGGGAACCAATAATAAAAAATGTTGATTTACAATTAAAACCTGAAAATTGGAAATCTTTTCGTTACGATGATATTTTTGAAATATGTAAAGGTTTTTATAACAAAAAACCTCCTGTTTCCGAAAAATCACCAGATACTATTCCGTTTATTGGAGCTACAGAAAAATCAAATGGAATAACCTCCTACATCAAAATTTCAGATGTTGCAATATATAACAAGATAGGGAAAATTACTGATGTAGATTTTAGCGGCAAAATATTTGAGGGAAATTGCATAACCATTAGTAATAATGGTTCAGTCGGTGAGGCATTCTTTCAAGAAAAAAGATTTACTTGTTCACACGATGTAAATCCAATCTACTTAAAAGATAAATCTATTACTCTTAATAAATATATTGCAATGTTTTTGTGTACATTAATTAGGAGAGAAAAATATAGATGGGGATATGGTAGAAAATGGAGACCAATTAGAATGCCTAATTCAATAATAAAATTACCAATTAATAAAGATGGTAATCCAGATTGGTTATTTATGGAAAACTACATTAAGAGTCTGAATTTCAGCTCTTCAATTTAAATTCATCAACTGTAGAGTAAAATATCTTTCCATTAGATAAGAAAGGTATACTTTCTTAAGAAGTAGTTACTTAATAACAATTTTATAAGCTCCAAAGCATTTTGCTCTGGAGTTTTTCATGTGAGTTTTTTAAATTGTCTAAAATCAATATAAACACTAAATCAGCAAGAAGACTTAATTAAAATCAGTGTGACTTTTAATTAAGTATGGTAAACCGTAATATAACGAAAGATTTTTTTTTTAATTTTGATAAAATCTGTTCTTTAAACATACAGATTGACACTAATAACCATAAAAAATGAGCGCTACCCCAAATCCATTTAATGAAAAGCTAAAGACTTGGCAAAATATAATCCAAGATTGTAATGTAAATTTTTTAATAGGTTCTGGCCTTTCAAATCCTTTTTTTGGAACGCTAGGAAATATTGAAATTTGGCTCACTGAATTAGAAAATGACACTTCATTAAAAGCAGATTTAAGAAATTATATTAAAGCGAGTTTATATGCAAGTTACTTTGTAGTAGCTATGCAGAAAAATATTGTCTTACATAATATCACATCAATAAAAGATGAATTAGTTTCAGCACCAAAGAATGACATTGAAAAACTACAGAACACTTATAAAGGTTACAAAGATTTTTTAAGAGTAATTAATCAAATAATATATCAAAGAAGAAGTAATACAGTAAATAAGCAAACCAACTTATTCACAACAAATATTGATATCTTTTTAGAAAAAGTAATTGAAGATTTAAATCTACATTTTAATGACGGATTCAGTGGAGTTTTTAAAAGAACATTTAGCCTAAGCAATTTTAAGAAATCATTCTATCAAAAAAGTCTTCAGTATGATAATATCGCAGAAATTCCAGTCTATAATTTATTAAAAATACATGGTTCAATCACATGGAAACTTGAGGGAAATCAATTAATGTTTAGTAATATTGATACAATTTATTCAATTGAAGAAGAGTACAATAAAACCGATTTTTTAGATATAATTAAGCTAGACAATGATTACTGGAATAAACACAAAAAAAATATTCCCTTTAAAGAAATTGTTAAAGAAGCACAGAAAAAAACAATTGTAAATACTAAGAATTTTGTTACGGCATATGAAAAGCTACAAATTGTAAATCCAACAAAAGCAAAATTCAAGGATACTACATTCAACAAATCATATTATGAAATGTTGAGACTTTATGCAAATGAATTAGAAAAAGAAAATAGTGTATTATTTATTTTCGGATTTTCAATGGCAGACGAGCATATTCGAGATATTACTTTCCGAGCCATAAGATCCAATCCTACTCTAAAAGTTTTTATTTCTTCTTACACCAAAGCTGCAACTGATATAGTTAATAATCTTAAATTGGATAATATTGATTTAAAAGACTTTCATAATGTGGAATTATTAAATGAGATTGACAATTTTAATCTTAATCTCATCAATGAAACCATCTTTAAAACAATGCTGGATAATATTAATTGTTTGTAGAAATGGAAAAAGATTTACAAAAAGATTCTATTTTCAGAGTTGGCAAAGTAGTTTCAGTTGAAGGTAGAACAATAAAAATTGAAGTCGACAAAAGTAAGAATAGTTCACATTTATTGTACAATGGTGAAATAATTAGAAATATTTCGGTAAATAGCTATATTAAAATTACAAAAGGATTTAATCGTATCATCGGCAAAGTTGATGGTGAATATATATATGAGGATTCTAATTTTACTGATAAAAATTATACAAATGAAAAACAGAAAATTAAGCGTATTTTAATAGTAAAACTCTTAGGCTTCTTTACAAAACGTGGTTTTGAAAGGGGTATTAAGGAGCTTCCTCTAATTAATAACGAATGTTTTCTGCTAGATAAAAAAGAATTTCAAGATGTTCACCAGTTTGTAGGAAAAACTGATTTACCACTAAATATTGGAACTCTAACTCATGAGCCCAATCAAAATGTGGAAATTGGTATTAATGAACTTTTTGCTAGCCATATTGGTATTTTTGGAAACACTGGAAGTGGTAAATCCTATACCTTGGCAAAAGTATACTATGAACTTTTCATGAAATTTAAGCATGAGGAAAAGTTTAAAAAAAATGCAAAATTTCTTTTATTTGATTTTAACGGAGAATATGAATCAAAGTATAGTATAATTGAAGAAAAAAAAGTTTACAATCTAAGTACTCGTACTATAAGAAAGAAGGATAAACTTATTTTTTATGAAAGCGATTTACTTGATAAAGATCTGTTCAGTATAATTGCAAATGCGACGGAAAAGACGCAAAAACCATTTGTAGCAAGAACACTAGAGTTTTATAAAAAAATTTTCCATTCAGAAGATGCTTTAGAATATTTTCAAAATATCCTCAGAAAAAGGGTTAAAGATGTATATAAAATGGCTGATAAAGTTAAAGCCGAGCTACTTCTTGATTATTTTAGAGAAATTTTACCTCCACTATATGACGATGATAATATCGAAATTGATTTAGTTAACGATGTTGATTTTAATAATAAACTAAGTGAGTTTATGTTTGATGGAACATATTTGCGAAGTCATCCAGAAAGAATAGAAGAAACTTTACTTTACCAGCAAGTAAATCAATATGAATTTAGCAAAGACTTTATTTCGAGAATTATACATTTCCTTTATTTACAGTTAATACATGATATATTTAGTAATAGAGCTGCAAATGAACATATTTCTCCAGTTATTAATAAACTAAAAAGTTTCCATAAAGATATTGATGCTGTAATTAAAGTTGTAGATGATTTAGATGAAGAGGACTTTTGGGATGACAATTTTTTTTGTGTTATTAATTTACATAAAACTAACACACATATAAAGAAAATGATTCCCTTACTTGTATCACAAAAACTTTACTCCGAACATAAGAAATACAATGGAAAAAAAGAAAAATCATTAAATATAATAGTTGATGAAGCTCACAATATCCTTTCATTTATTTCCGAAAGAGAAAGTGAAACATGGAAAGACTATAGATTAGAAACGTTTGAGGAAATAATAAAAGAAGGACGAAAATTTGGTGTTTTCATGACAATAGCCAGTCAAAGGCCTTCGGATATTTCTGCAACTATTATTTCACAACTGCATAATTTCATTTTACACCGATTAATTAATAATAACGATATTATTGCCGTTGAGAGGACTGTATCATATTTGGATAAAGTTTCTTTTGAATCATTACCTATTTTGCCGACTGGCACTTGTATAATTGCTGGACAATGCCTACAAATACCCATTATGGTTGATATTTCTTCCATAGATAAAGCAAACGAACCAGATAATAAAACAATTAGATTAATTGAAAATTGGATTTAAACAGGTAGCAAAAAATTTCACTATTCCATATAAAATTTAATTTGCCTATATAAACTAATAGAATTACTCTTCACAATTAAAAAATAGTCTTTCAGATTTTTTAAGTTAATTTTTTTTTAAACTAAATATAATTCCTTATAACATCTTATGAGTGACAGAATTGAAGACAATTCTTCGTTTGAAGAATTTAGAAATAATCTCAAGGGAGGAAAATCAGTAAAAAAGATTGCATCATTCTTTGCTCCCTTTAGTTCAAGAGCTAAAGGAATTTTGGATGCTTTTGAAAACTTTGATGAGATTGAAAAGCAGTTTGAAGAAATTTCAAAAAGTCCTGATCAGTTTAACCATTATTTTAGCGAACGCGGTTGGATTGCACATGAGTCCGGAAATCATGATTTGATCTTGGAGTGCATTGCTCTGGCAGAAGCAGGCAATATAAATGAAGCAGAGGAAAAGCTTGCCGATTATTACACATCTGAAGCGATGCAATGGATGATAAGTTCAACCTACGGTATTCCAGAATTTAGATTGCGTAATGTCATGATTAAAGCTGCATTTGAAGATACAAAAGCTCAAAAATATTATTCTGCTGTCCCCTTACTATTAATGATTATTGATGGTACTGTCAATGACATTAGCAAAAGCAAAGGTTTTTTCGTGGAAAATACTGATCTAACCGCTTGGGATTCTATTGCTGCTCATAGTTCAGGCCTCTCTAAACTTAGAGATATATTAAATGTAACAAGAAAGGCCACGACCACTGAAGAAATATTCTTTCCTTACCGTAATGGTATTTTGCATGGAAGGGATCTTTCATATGCTAATAAATATGTTGCAGGGAAAGTTTGGTTAACATTATTTGCCATTAATGATTGGGCAAAAGCTCTAAAGAAAAATAAAGAACGTCCCCTTAAAGAAAAAAACACTCCTACTTTAAAAGAAACTTTTTCAGATCTAAAAGATACCATTTCCAACTATCAACAACACAAATTGAAGATGAAAGATATGGATAAACATATGGATTACTGGAAAGATAGAAAACCTATAGTAAACCAAGATTTTCCAGCTCAAGGAAACGAAGCAGATTATGAAGAATATACTCCGGAAAGAGATGCTGTCCGTTTTTTAATAAATTGGCAGAAAAACAACTATGGGCAGATGGCTAAACAGATTTGTTTATTTTCAAATGAATTTAATATAGGTAAGGAAGCGGGAAGAATTCGAAAAGTCTTTGAAAAAAAGAACTTAAAATCTTTTGAAATATTATCCGTCGAACATCAGGCACCAGCAATTGCAGAAGTAAAAGTAAAAGTGATTGTCTTATTTAATGAAACAGAATATGTAAAAGAAATAGTTTTGCGCATGCTTTATCAGAATGAGCAAGGGGAAAATATGGTGTATGGTCAGATCGGAGGTATTTGGAAATATATGGATTCTTTCTTTTTTCATAAAATAGATATGCTGGACTGAAATTTCTAGGATTATAACTTTCGTTAACCATTAAAATTATGACTTCCTCAATAAAAGATCAACTTGTACGTGATATTCTTGTTTTAGAACATTCTATAACAAGTCCAAGAGACGATCGGGAAATTTGCTTTACATTTCATCAAGTCATTTCAAAATTGTTATCAAATGATGGTTTTAAAACTATACTTAATCCAAGTCCTGATACAAGTAAATTTGATTTCATGTGCACAAAGCAAGATTCTCGAGACAGAATGTGTATTTCTCTTCAAAAGTCAGGTAAAAGTGTTCATGAAGAGCGAGTACACGAGAGGGTATCATTTGCTTTCAACTATCCTTATAACCGTCTTATTTTGTTTGCGCCTCATGGTTTCACTTCAGCATGCTATCGTTTTATAAATAGTACTGATCCATTAAAAGTGGAACTATTAGCCTTAGATGACTTGAAATCTTGGACATCTAAAATAGAAATAGAGTCTAACCTAAATACCCATGAATATGAAGATATCATCAAAATTGTAAGCAAAACATTTATAGAAAAGATAGCGGAAGATCCCAACTTTTTGTTGAAAATAGAATGGAGAGAATTCGAGAAAACAATAGCCGAGTTATTTGAAGTCTTGGCATTTGATGTGACCCTTACATCACCAAGCAAAGATGGAGGTAAGGATATTATTTTGGAGCTTGTCAAAAAAGGAATATCCATGAAATATATTGTCGAGATTAAGCACTGGAAATCCAAACAACTGGTAGGACAAAAATCTGTAAAAGAATTTTTAAAAGTAATTTGCAATGAAAAAAGAGAGAGGTTTGTTTTTATCAACATACGGCTTTACTTCAAATGCTTTCGAAGGTTTAACAGAGTTAGAAAGAAAAAAAATTAGATTTGGAGATCAACAAAAAATCGTCTCACTATGCAATACTTACCTGGAAGTTAAATCTGGAATCTGGACTCCTTTACAGGATTTGCAGGAAGTTCTTTATGAACAAACTTTTTAAAAACCATAACGAATAGTTGAATACAGTAATTCAAAATCTTACGCTTTAATATTAAACAATTTCTTCACTATGCTGCAATCGTGTTCAGGACTCTATTATGAGTGAACGTTCTTAACTTTATTAGCAATATCTTCTATAGTAATTAATCCTAATAATTTTTCATTTTCACTACCGCTGTTTGTAATAAATAATACATCGAGATTTCTTTTATGGATATTTATTTGATCAATAAACAAATCATAGGCAGTATAAATATCACAGTCTCTCGATATAAATTTAAAATTTTTCTTAAACTCAATATCGACTATCAATTCTTTGATAATAGGATTTTCCACCATGATTTCATTCTGATTAATATTTTTTCCTAACCATCTTGAAATTGTATTTGTATTAATTAGCTCCGCAACCATTCCACCTTCGTCAAATACAGGAAATTGCGAAAAAGATTTTTCCCTCATTACGTTCAAAATTTTATCTAATCTCTCGTTTTCGTTAGCTCCAATCACTTCAAAAGAAAATAAAGGAATAACCTTTTGTGGATTTAATAATTTTTGTAAAATCATGGCAAACTCATTAACAACTTCTCCCAGAGGTTCTGCAATATAATTGCCACCTAATTTAGGTGTGTGTGTTATAGCGTTTCTAAGTTCTCCATAATCTATCAATTTATCTCGGTACGATTTTATAATTGAATTTTTGCTACTTTTTATTTTTGAGGCAAAAGTTTCATGATTCTGATTGTTACCATTTTTTAGAAATTTATCAAGTTGATTATAAATATCTAAAAATTTTTCTGCATTTGTCATATTATTATCTTTTTAACAAGCACTTTGTATAATTCAAAAATTTACTGGCAAAACCTGCATTAAGGGTAGCATCATATATGTACAGTCTAATTTTTTTTATTCGCTTAGTCGAAAACAGCTTAAGATCATTTTGAGATAAAGTTATAAATACTGAGTATTCATAACTATCTTTATCTGCTTCCACATCTATCTCTGCGTTTTTAATCCATTTAGTATTGTCTTCAAATATTAGAATTACCCCTCGTTCATTTACATTAACCGTATTGCCATAAGCTCTTAAACTTAGGTAATAAGCAGATGGTCTTCCTTTTTTTGAAACCTTTGTTAAAGATGCGGGAGCTAAATTGTTGCCTTCCGTCATTGGGGTTCTAATAGTTTTTTCATTGGTGAAATCATCATCATTTTCTGAGAGTTGTGAGCAAAAAAAATCTACAGGGTAATTTATATCAGCAACTAAAAAAGGGAAGTTATGTTCAAACTTTTTATCGTATTTATAGTAAATGGTTTGGGCTTTTACTTCATCTTTCAAGATAAAAATAGGAGAATCAAAATAACCTGAGTTTTCTGTATTAAATGTTTTTCCGTCTTTGCCAATAATATTTTCAATAATGAAAACTCTATTTTTTAAAGAATCTTTTTCCGTTTGAAAATTATATGCTACTGAGGGATATAATACCTTATTATCATAATCTTTTTGAAGATCTTTTAGATCACCATAAAAATTGTGACTAAAGTTGACTCCAATGAGATCTTGTTTTAATTTTACCTTTGTATTTTTATAAAGTACAAAATCGTTAGCTAAAAATATATCTTCAAATTTTTGGGCGTATGTTTTGATACATGAAATAGTTGAAAATACAATAACAAAGCAAAGTTTCAAAAAGTTAATTTTGATTTGTATAAATGTCTTCATGGTTTTGAAATATTCTTAAATTTAAATAATAAATCTTACTTTACAATACTATAAAAAAAATATTATTAAGTTTTTTTTAATCATTACGCCATAATACTTAACTATACTTTTTAAATAATTGTATTACATTATTATAATCTAATTTCCTACTATATCACTATCATAATGGCTAACAAAATTCAAAAAAAAGTAGTAAATATTTTAGACTTTATTTTAAGAAATTAAAAGAATTGGATAAGATGTAGAATAAAGAAGCAGCCTATCGGCTGCTTCTTTATTCTATTAATTTTTTGAAATTAATTCTTATTTCCAAATTCAAATGATGTACTGAAATCATTTTTAAGAATGATGAAAGCATCAAACTTTTTACCGTTCTTGCTTTTCATGTTTTTGATTAATGATGTTTTGTTTTGAGTTAATAGTAAAGTAAGATCTTTAATACTGAGTTGTATTCCGCATATGGTTCTAAAGAGAATCCAACCGCATTGTTCATCTGGGCATTTGACAATTTTATCCTTGATAATAACATTATGTTGTTGGCATTTGGGGCATTTTAGTTGTGGAATATTTTCTTGGGGAATATGGAGTGATAGAAGTTCGCTGGTGATTTCAGTTGTGTAGTGTTGGATGTCGTTCATGAATTGAGTTTTATTGAGTTCGCCTTTTTCAATTCTGTCTAGTGCTATTTCCCATTCTGCGGTCATCTGGACATTAGCAATTTTCTTGTCTTTGACAAGGTTGTAAACCTGTATGCCTTTATCTGTAGGAATTAATGTTTTGCTTTTTCTGATGATATAGTTTCTACTGAGCAGCGTTTCGATAATGGAAGCTCTTGTGGCTGGTGTTCCGATGCCGATATTGGATAGTGCTTTTTGTTCTTCTTTATTTTCAACAGATCGGCCTGCATTTTCCATCGCTGATAAGAGATCGGCTTCAGTAAAAAGTTTGCGGGGCTGGGTAGTTTTTTCCAGTAAGTCAGTTTTTGATATTTTCAGCTCATCTCCTATTTTGAATTCCGGAAGTTCTATAAGAGCTTCGTTAGAATCAGTTGAATTTTCATTATCAATGAGAATTCCTTTGATGCCCCGCCAACCTTGATTTAGTATTTTTGATCCCTTGATCTGGAATTCATAATGATGTACTTTGATGGTGATGTGGCTGACTTGTTTGATGCAGGTATGGGATAAGGATTCCAATAAGCGGTAAGCCATCATATCATAAATGGCTTTTTCAGTAGCAGTAAGTGCGGAAGGTGTTTTGGTTGTTATAAGTAATCCGTGATGGTCGGTAACTTTTAGATTATTCACAATCCGCTTGTTAAAGTTTCCAAACTTTAAAGTAGATATGGGAGGCTTGAAATGATCGGTTGCATTGAGAATTCTGACCAGTTCAGGAATTTCAGGCCATAAGTCTTCTGGAATATACTTGCTCCCGGTTCTGGGATAGGTAATGAATTTCTTTTCATACAAGCTTTGGGCAATCTGTAAAACCTCATCAGCAGAAAGACCAAGCTTTCTGTTGGCTTCTTTTTGTAATTCTGTGAGATCGAAAAGTAAGGGAGCCTGTTCCTTCACTGTTGTAATGGATACATCTTCTACAACAGCTCTTCCCTTCCGCTCTATGGATTTTTGGATTTGTTCTGCCTGCTTTTTTTCTTCCCATTGTAATAGTGAAAGGCTGGTAAAGTCTGTATATTCTTTTCTATGGCTCAACTGGATTTGAAAATACTTTTGCTTGGTGAAGTTTTGATTCTGCAGGAATCTTTGGCAGATTAATGCAAGCGTTGGGGTCTGCACTCTGCCTAAAGAATAAACATCTTGGTTTCCTGCGATGGTTAATGCCTGGGTAGCATTGATTCCTACCAGCCAGTCCGCTTCGCTTCTGGCTTTAGCAGCTTGATATAAACCATCAAAGGAATCGCCTGGCTGAAGGTTTTTAAAACCGTCCTGTATTGCCTTTTCGGTAAGGGAGCTTATCCATAATCTTTCAAAGGGTTTGTTGCATTCTATGTGGTGATAGATATAGCGGAAAATCAGTTCTCCTTCCCTTCCTGCATCTGTTGCGACAATGATACTGCTGCATTGATTGATGACTTGTTTTATGATGTTGAGTTGTTTTAAAGCCGAAGGATCAGGCCCATCGCCTTTTGCTTTCTTTAGTTTTTTAGGAGTTAGAATAAAAGGATTCGGAAAGATAGGCAAAGAGGCTTTGTTAAAGCCTCTTATACCATAATCTTCCGGCATTCCTAATGCGATCAGATGTCCTAATGCCCAGGTGACACAATATCCGTTACCGAATAAATAACCATCCATCTTTTCATGGGCTCCTAATAATTGTGCGATTTCTCTTGCAACACTCGGTTTTTCTGCGATGATTGCTATCATATGAAAGATTTAAATGATTATTATAGTTTTTGCCTTCTTGGTTTTCTAACCTTTTTTTGCTGATCCTCCTGCTGTTTATTGGTAGGCTGCTGCTGTTTTGATGCTAAAGGCTCCTTCACATTTTTAGTAGCTTCATTGGTTTTACCATGGGTGTTAACCGCTGTTTGGATTTTATGATCTTCTGTAGGTTTTGCCTCTTCTTTAAGTTTATTAGGATGAGTGAATGAAAAGTCGGTTTTGGAAGTTTCTTTGTTGAAGGTAATATAGCCTTGATAGGCTTTACCTGTAGCATCGGTAAGACCGTCAACATAAACGGTCTGTCCCGCTTTAAACTTTTCATATTGTGAATCGTCCAGTTCTTTTCCTCTGAATATTTTGGATGCTTCTTTATCCGTAGGTTGAGTTTGTTGTTGGTTATGATGCTGTTGTTGACTTTGCTTCGGTGCCTGGTTATTGTTGAATAAAAATTCCACATACCGCTTATCCGCATTGAACTGTACGGTGGCATCAAAAAGTTCACCTTTTTTAGAGGTCATACCTTCAAGGTACAATGGTGCTCCTTCCAGTAAGGTTTGTTTCTGATGTTCATCAAGCCTAATTCCTTTAATTTCATCAGGAATTTTCATGTACTCCGCTCTATAGGCAACCAATTCATTGGTTAAACGGTCACGGCTGATTACTGATGGAATGATTTCATCTGTTTTAGGATTGACAAGATCTACTACCCTGCCCATATTCCCGGTTTCTTTCAGATTCTTTTTGTCTTCATCACTAAACTGATGACCTAAGAATTTATTGTTAAGGTTAGGCTCTTTGCGGATTCCATGCAGATGAACGGTAACCTGTCCGGTATCTCCTGTTTGAAGGGATAACCGGACATCCATTTTGCTCACTGCCGTTCCCATATTAATGGATATCGGGATTAATGTATTGGTTTTAAAACCTCTGAGTAATGCATCCATCGCATTCATTTTTTCAAGCTTCTCCTGATTAAGTCCGAATTTTCCCATCGTTTTCCAGTCGATCTGTTCCGGCTTAAAACGATATTCCTGATTGTCTGTGTTGTTGTCCATTGTATTTTGATTTTTTGGATTATTGTTATATTGAGGTAAAACTTCGTAGTCTTTCAGCTTTTCTTTTTCTTCGGGGGATGCCTGATCGATATATTTTTGAAGATCGTTAGCAGTATTAACAGCATCGTATTCTGAAACTTTGAAAAAGTTGAAATGCGTAGGATTTTTAAGCTGTCGGTAAAAGTTAGAAAAGAAGTTGGAGAATAGATCGCCATGTTTATCTACCCTGATCAGCTGTTCATTATCCTTTTTTTCTTGTGGAGGAACCTTTTGAAGATTCCCATCCTGATCAACTCCCTTGACCATCTCAACCTGGTTGGTATGAATGTTCAGGACAAGGAGTGTGTCTGTTGATGGTTTAAGTTCATCAGGTTCCTGAGAGTTTATCAATTCATTTTCCATTGTATTTCATTTAATGGAACCAAGATATTGGCTCAATTAAGAAAATCCTGAAGATTGGAATAGTGATGAATGATTTGGCTCTAGATGTCTTGTTACTATCAAGAGTTTAAACACTCTCTGATCAATTGATGGACATCAGAAAGCTTA
Organism: Chryseobacterium sp. PTM-20240506; assembly: GCF_048296755.1. Lineage (NCBI taxonomy): Bacteria > Pseudomonadati > Bacteroidota > Flavobacteriia > Flavobacteriales > Weeksellaceae > Chryseobacterium > Chryseobacterium sp. PTM-20240506. The sequence goes on along the minus strand of NZ_CP182581.1, from coordinate 4,486,834 downwards.
TAGTACAGCTTTCCGCTAATGGTATAGTAAGGCAGCTTTTTATCAGTACGGTAACGCTGTAATGATCGGGAACTTATTTTTAAAAGCTGTAAAACATCCTGGTTATCCAGAAGCTGTTCGCCGTCTATTTCAATAAATTTCGACTGGTTCTTGAGCATCTGTTCTTTCAGTAGGTCAAATCTTTCCATGATTCTCTCCATCCAGGCTATAAATTCTGTTCTTTCGATATTCATAACTGTGATTTTTATGATTGCTGGTGATGTAAAATTGGACAACAGAAATCATATAAAATCACTACTTTTTCGTAGTAATGAAAAGATTTATTTTACTATCAGTAAATCTTTTATCAAAAAAAATCGATATTTATAGTAAAATAATAAAGACTGTGGACATAGCCGAACAGCTTTTTGGAAATGGTGCTGAAAGATTTCAGACTGTGTTGAAATTAAAATAGCAGAACTTAATTGAAACTTAAAGATTTGACGAGGAGCAATTGGGCTTCTAGCTAATAGACCAGGTTTTGAACGGCTATTTACTAACTGGATAAAGAACTCAATTCACCATATTTTGACTATGTTTTAGTTATGATGTTTCACGGTGGAGACGATTTCAACATCAAGACCAAGCAGGATATTATACTTACTTGTGCAAGGAGCATGGGATAGACGTAGAGGTTTTACTGATACAAGTAATCAAAAGATGGAGCAGAATTATTAATTACAGATTGTATTAATTTGTTCATCCAAAGTAACTGTCCCGGAGTGAGCTTTACACTAAAAAGACTGCACAACAAAAATAATGACAAAACCTTTTTCATACATTGGTGTTATTAACCATTTAGAAGATGCTGTATCAAAAGGATTTTCCTTTGCTCCCATAAAAACAGATCCTATCCTTTTATACATCATTGGCTTCGGTCTATGTTATTATTCTTATGTAAAGGTATAATACATAAAAATACATTTTTTATGGGTTCCAATAATATAAAAACACCACCTCTTTAAGGTGGTATTATGCTATTGTTTTGTTAAAATAATTTCCTTTGGTATTGGTTCTGGCCTTTGATCTCCCGGTTTACCATAATAGAAGCAATCAGGCTCTATTAAATCACTAGTCTCTGCAAATTTTAATTTTAATTGCGTTTTTGTGGTATTTGTAAATTCAATAATTAAACCTCCGCTCTTTAAGCATAAATCAGGATCAATATACTATAAAACATACTTTCCACTGGGTGATATTTTAACTCCCTTAATTTTAGATTGAGTATCCGAAACATTTAAATTATCAAATAAAATGTTTCCATTAGAATCTTTAACTTGAAACTTTCCAATTAATATATCTTGATAATATGGATTGTTTTGTAGATGAGTAAAATAATATTTTATTTTTTTTTAAATTAATTAGAAAGGTTTTATTTTTCCAAGTTCCTTTCCACGAGCCTTCAAATGCAGGAAGTTGTAAATCGTCAGCAAAAAGTGGACATTTGATATTAAAAAGTTAAGGTAGTATTTATAATGAATACACTTATATACTCTTGGCATGTAGATAAAAAGGCTTCCTGTATTCCTCTCTTCTCCGTAAATAATAGTATTATCAACCTTAGCTGATATATAGATATATCTTTAAAAAGAATCTTTGTATTATAAAAATATTTAAATTTGTTTAATAGCCATCAAATCTTAATTATCATATATACAGTTAAGAGTGACCAAAAATATTAATATTGCACATTATACCTTGCATATTTCATCTTTAATTTAAAAAATATAAAAATGAAAAGAAGAACATTGCTTTTAGTATTTTTTTCCGCTTTTGTATAATTCTCAAATTGAACTTAATACTACCCATCTTCACTTTTTATTTATTTAGATATTGACGCAAATTAGTTAGATCCTTGATAATATTAAGTCATCAATATAGCCAGTACAAAATAATGCATAAAACTTATTAACTAAGGATTATTGGCTTAGATATGGTACAACAGAGAAAGTATTATCAACATACCACTTACCGGTTACACTTTTGTGATTGTTCCACGGTGTTGAGCATAGTTATAGTCCCTTATTACCATTTGATAAGTTACACCATTATATGTAATCAATTACATTGATTGTAATATCTGGAATGCTATTTAAAACTTTAAATTTACCATGCTTAATCCATAGTAGTAAAAAATAAATAGAATTATCCTTACTTTAGTAAGCTTTCAAGCAAGCTTTATCATTGAACGCGCTATTAATTTTTACGATGCATTTTCTATCTTTCGCTTTGAGAAACATGACCATTTACTATATCCGTTAAGATTATAATAAAAGTTTCCTTTTCTCTAATTAGTAATATCTATACCCACCCATCCTGTGTCAGACCAGCATATTAAAACACATAATCAATAGTGATTCAACTATTTAAAATTTTTCTGACGATTTAATTAATTTCTAAAAAACCTCATAAACATGTAGTCTCCTACTGCTCCCACTTCAGAAGCATAAAACATTCGGGTAGAAAGATTATAGGATTTAACAGTTGTACCATCAGCAGGGGATGGATCATAGGTGTCTAACTGCATGATTGTTCCCTCAGAGTTTTGAGACCCATAACTATAGGTTTCTACCCAAACATTGGGTTGTAATGTATATGGACCATCATAAGTTGTACTAGAATTACTAGTATGTCCCCAAACGGCAAAATAATAAGCATAAATTGGATGGCTACCTATATTCCTGAAGGAAATCGTTCCAGCAGTATTTGTTCCATTATATCTAACTTGAAGATTTCCTAATTGTATAACAGAATTTGTAGCTGTACTTGCATTAATAAAGCCCTGATAATTTACACTTGATCCACTTTGAGTGCCAGTTGTTTGATTGGTTTTATACCATTTTGTACCATCGTTATAGTATATTCCAGGAGTTACATCATTAGGAGATACTCCGGCAGAAGCTGTATTGTATACTAACATTCCTGCAGTATGTGAAGATAAAGGAGCACTGGCATTCGTACCTGTAAGAGCAATTCGAGGCATTAAAAACCCTTTATTTGGTGCAGATGTGTCAAGGATAGCATCATTGTTGGGAGCTGTGGTTCCAATTCCCACGTTTCCGGGACCACTAAATCTTAAAGTATTGCCTCCTAAATCTACATTTCTATTACCTGTAAGGCTTCCGTCGGTTGTATAAATATTAGCACCCGATGATCCGCCACCGCCGGCAAACTTTTGCCATGTACTGCCTTCAAAATAATAATAACCTGTTGTATTGATATTAACCGCTTGCCCTGTTGCCGTTCCTGTAGAAGCATCATTTACATAAATAAACGTTCCATTTTGAACTCCCACCATAGTCGAAGCTTTTAATCGGTCAACCCTAGGAGCAATAATTCCATCAACACTTGTTGTAGATGTATTTTTAGCAACGACATCTAAGGTAGCCCCTGGTGATGTTGTATTAACACCAACTTGTGCATTTAAAAATGAAATCCCTCCAAGGATTCCAAATAAAAAGGTCTTGTTTTTCATTTGAATAGTTTTAAGTTAATATTTTCTCAAATAATGTAATTTGGATTTGTTAAGCTACTAGGTAATATTAAAAAGCATATTTTATTAGGAAAACAGGCGAAGGAGGAGTATAATTTTGTGTTTTTAGAATCATTTTCTTGGATTCGCCCGTTCCCTAATTAAGCATTCATCAATATAATTATTTAGAATATTGTAACTCAACATTCAATGTTTGCTTATAATCCTTGCCAAAAGTAAAAACTATTAATTTAAATCTAAAAAATATAAGTATCACATTAATATCACTAATACAATTTTATTAAAATTTTTCATCATACATATAATAATCAAACCTTATTACATGTAGCAGTACAACTGAATTTAACCAATACATTAGAACTACAGATATCCATTAATGAATCAATACCAATATTTTAAATATCTATAAATGAAGTACTTGTATAGTATTTTTATACATACAAGCAATAAGAATACGATTGTTTACTTTATCATAGGCAATATCAGCCATTCCATTTTCATTTTCCATCAAAACGCTTATAGATTTTTTATCGGAGCCCAATTTCAATATCCGGGAAGATTTCCAATCATTCGACCATGAAGAGACATAGATATTATCATTCTTGTCAATTATTATTCCATCTAAATTTGAGAAAGGTATTGCTATCTTATCTTCTATTTTTCTACTCTTGGGATCTAAAATATATATTGCATTATTAGTTTCATTAGTTGTACATATATAAAGAAGTTTTGTTTTCAAATCATAAAAAAGACCATTAGGAGTTAAAATATTATTTTCTTTTAATAACGGATTAAAAGAACCGGAAACAATATTAACTTCATATACTTGATTAGCTCCTCTATCAGTCACATAAACCACCCCTCGTTCATCAACTTCAATATCATTCAACTGTATGGCACCTGGTATTGATATTGTTTTAATCAGTTTATAACTTTTTGCATCATATAATGCTACTTCATCAGACAATCCATTTTCTTTTGTATTATCTTGGTCAATAGCACATATAATATATTTTCCATAGCGTTTAATTCCCAAATATTGTCCTTTTCCTTCCTTTTTCACCTCAGTTGTTTTCTTTTTAGAATCAACAACAATAAAACCTCCAGAGCTTCCTCCAATATTGGATATATAATAAGTTTCTGTATTAGGATCAAAATCAACACTTTCCGGTTTGTTAAGAATTTGACCATAAGAATATTGAAATAATAAATGTAATGTTACCCATGTAACAGCTAAACGAAAACACATATCTTAATTTTTTTTACAAAAATCCACATTTATAAAAACATGTAAATTATCACATGAATATCTCTTTTCATTAAAGTATTTTAAACTTTCTCAAACTGTTTTCAAGAACATTTTAAAATATCCTATTACTCTCATAATTATTATTGTACATAAACAAGAATATTATTAATTTTATCATCATTGTACTGTTATTTGTAAATACGAGATATCACATATATATCACTTTTAACCAAACGTCATAAAGTATTTTTTGATATTTCTATTTTTGCTGGCCTAAATTCATACTGTTCGTATAACTTATTAGAAGGTATGATATATAGAACTAATTATCACTATAATTTGTACACATGAAAAAAATTCCATATTGTTTTTTGCTATTATGCATTTTTGTAAATCTTCATAGCCAAGAAATTGATCCCCATTTAGTAACTCAGCGAGCTTCTACTAATGAAACAAAAGAAATTAAGCGTTTTTTAGCTCTATCTAAAAAGCAATACGAGGAAATGGATTTTAAAGCCAGCCAAAAAAGTGCCAATAAAGCCTTACTAAAAAGCCAAAAAATCCATTACTCTTATGGCATCGCATACAGCAATTTTTATATTGCCCAATCCCTTTTTGACATCGGGAAACCAAATATTGCTCTACAATATTTATTAGCGGCAGAAAAAGAAGAGTATTCCCAGGAGAGCCCAATATTAATGTCTGATATTTATATAAAAAGGAGTAATATATATAGCTCTCTAATGATGCCTGGAAAGGCAGTTGAGATACAAAAACAAGGTTTTAAATTTATAAACAAAATTAAAGATAAAAAAAGCATAGTTCTACAAGAAATTAAAGCATATAATAATTTGGTTTATTTATATCTTGCTGAAAATAATCAGGATTCTATTCGGTTTTACTTAGCAAAAACTAAACATAATATTAATATCATAGGTGAGTCCAGGGTGCCAACAGAAGAAATTACTACAAATTATAATTTAATTGGAATATCCCAACTTTCAAATAAACACTATGACTCAGTAGAATACTGCTTAAAGAAGTCTCTGAAAATTGCAAAAGCCAGAAAATTCAAAAGTACAAACTTCACTTATTTAATTTGGGGAGATATGAAAAAGGAAATGAATCAACCTGATTCAGCGTTATACTACTATACAACAGCATTAAAAAATACTCAAGAGCTACGGCTCACAAAGGCATATCCCTTTATTTATCATCGCATTGCTGATGTTTATCAATCAAAAGGAAATATGGAAAAATCCAATGAATTTAATGCTAAAATTATAGATTTTCAGGATAAATCTATAAAACAGATTTCAAATAATCAGGAAGAGGCTGTTGAAAATTTAATTACCGATGAAAAAACGAAATCAAAAACCCATATAACTCAATATCTCATCTGGTTTGTATTATTAACTCTCATTATTTCGATCTTAATTTTTTATTATTTTACAGGACGACAACGTTTAATAAAAAACAAAATTAACATTCAAAATAGTATAATAGCAGAGAAAGAAGAAAAAAATTTATCACTAGAGCAGAAAATAAATGAAGCATTTGATGAAGTAATAAGGCTAGCCAAAGAAAATAGCACGGAGTTTATCAAACGATTTGATGAAGTATACCCAACAGTTATTCCTACTCTACTAAAAATAGATCCCAAACTTCAGACCCGGGAGCTTACATTTTGTGGATACCTATACTTAAATTTTTCAACTAAAGAAATTGCGCAGTACACTTTTGTCACTCCTAGAGCTGTTCAGCTTAGGAAAAACAGACTCCGTAAGAAGCTTAATATTCCTTCTGATCAGGATATTTATTTATGGATGAAAAACAAGGCAATGGATCATAATTAAACAACATTATAAATAATATATTGGTTTACAAATCATTAATTTAAAACAGAGAAAGGTATGTGATATCTATTAATTTGTAAAATTTGATTCCCTACCCTATGTTTGCTGTATAAATAACCGTATATCTAAACTGTTATGAATAACGTAAAAGATATCCACATTGGAACTCTCATTAAACAAATAGTATTGGAGGATAAAATTAAAATATCCCGTATATGCACTTTCTTAAATGCTACGGAAGCGGAAATTAATGATATGTACAATTCTGAAAGCCTTGATTCAGCAATATTATTAAGATGGTCAAAGCTTTTGGAATATGATCTCTTCAGAATCTTCTCACAACATTTGATTTTATATTCCCCACCGTCGAAAAGAGAACGAGAAAATGTTAAAAAAAAATCTACCGTTCCTCAATTTAGAAAAAATATTTATACCAAAGAACTCATAGATTACATTATCGAAATTGTGATAAAGGGAGAGATGTCCAGAAAAGAAGTAGTTCAAGAGTATGGAATTCCAAAAACAACTCTATATAGGTGGCTGGTAAAATACAGTCCCAAAATCAACGAACAATTTTCAAAATAAAGTTAAAAGTATGGAAGATAAAAAAACATCAATTAATTATGGTAAAATTTATTTGGATATTATTTCTAAAAAATTTCCCGAAAAAGCTACAGAATTTGAAGAGGCATTACAAAAGACAACTCTTACTGCATTAGACATCATTAAAATAAATCAAAAAATATACGGGTTAACTAATCAGGAATCGAATACACAAAGTCAAAAATTTCGTTCATATGATCGTGCTTCAATAATAGAAATGTTAGATTATCAAAAAAATAACCTTTTGAATAATACACAAACCGCTAAACATTTCAGTATCAGTAGAAATACTATTACAAAATGGAAGAAAAAATATTATTAATACTGAATTAGTATATTTCCCAAGACCTATAAGCAATATTTTTTCTATAAGCTGCTTTGAACACTTTATGGAAAATAATATCCCCTCTCTTAACTTCTGGGCTACCCATAAAAATAAAAAGTAACAAGGGAAAATTTTTCTCATTTTATAATAAATAAAATATACAAAACTCATTTTCTGCACTTAATAATTTCGAGATACAGAGATAATCTTATATTTTTCAATTTTCCTAATATTCTTAAAGCTAATCATAATCACTAAAAGTTTTACTTATTATCCAATGAATAATTTAGCCAAGTTGGGATAGGAAACATCTAAAATGATATAAAACCAGAAATGTAACATTTCTGGTTTTACTTTTCCCAATATTCATATTCATTAATAGAAAATAAAAATACTGGGAAATAGATTCCCAGTATCAAACACAAAACTATGAAAAAAAGAACTCATAGAACATTTAATAATGATCACAAGTAATAAAAAAAACCTATAACGTAGGGCTATCTATCCCCCTATTCTATCTGGACATGCTTGTGTATTTATACACCGCCAAGCGAATGTTGCTCCTTCATCAATTGAAGTATAAATTTTCAAACAATTGTCTGTCATATCATATACTATCATTCCCTCTACAAAATCTGAAGGAGGAATTCCGACCGGATTTCCCAAGCTATTAAATTGCACCCTATTTACTACCAATCCTTTAAATTTAGATTCCAATACCAGCCAAGCCCCTTTTCTTGTCAAAGGCCAATGGTCAGAACCAACAACATCTTTTCCTTTATTCAGAGAGGATATCCCCATTTTACTATCCAAAGATTTTTTAGAAACTTCTGTAATTCCAGGTTTATAACAAAGACAGTCTGTTGTTATCACCTTAGCAGTAGGAGAGTTTTTGCTACCCTCACTGCTAGTAACAGTTGCATAATAATAATCTGTTTTAGAAGAAGAGGAAGCAGGAGGAATAAAAGTATTTGTATTCGCTCCATTAATAATAGTCCCTCCCATATTACTGTCTACAGAATTCTTAAACCACTGGTAAGATAAAACTTCAGAATCCGAAGATAATACGGAAACCGTAATAGGTGTCGGAACAGTATTTTTACATACTGTTTGAGTACTGGGATGAATAGACGAAATTTTTAAAGCAGATACAATACTGGCAGTACAAATTGATAATAACGAACCTCCATCTCCTCCCAATCCGCTAACTGTTAATTGAGTATAAGCTGTAGGAGCATGTATTTCGAATAGGCCACCGCCTCCGCCATGTTGTGCTCCACTCCCCGAAAATATCGCGTTATCTATAATGGTCGAATAACAACTGTTATCAGAAAAAATTGATACAGCCCCCCCATTAGAATTAAAAACAAAATCTTGATTATTAACTTCTCCCGTAGCTCCCAAAATAAAAATCAAATTATTAACGGGTTCATCAAACAAAAATGTAACCGCCCATTCAGTTCCTTCACTTGGTCCCAAAGGAGCAGTACGACCAACCCAAAGAGATTTTTCACTCAATCTCCCCCCACATGTTGGATAGCTGTCGTTAAAGCTGACCACATTTCCTGTTGAAACAGTTGTAACCTTAATCTCATTAACTATAACTTCACCGTTTACTGGTATATTTAAAGTCGGGCCCGGGCAATTAATCGTTTGTGCATGCAATCCCTTCAAGGTCACTAAAAAAATGAATAAAATGAGCCCTAGAAATCTATCTTTCCGCATTGTTAATTTCCTTTAAATTTTATGTATTAGAAACAGATATTACCCTTAATTGCTATTGATGCACTTACATACTTAAGTACATCTAATAATAAAAATTAAAGCAACATCATACTTAGTGAAGAGTAACTCCGGATTTAAGTAAATACACTTATATTAATAAATCTTCTTTTGTAAAACAAAGGTAAATCATCCAACTGATAATAATCTTAAGAAATATTATTCACTTTCTATTGAATTTAATGTTTTTTTGTATAAAAAAGCTCCAAGTAAAAGGAAGATTTTTCACCATTTATCTTTGTTCTATATACTTTCTAATATAAAATCTATACATATACGAAAGTATTTATCATATATATTATATTTTAAGAATTTTATCATATGTGAATTATTTACTTTTATGATATCTTATATAAAAGGCCTGGATTATTTTAATCCAGGCCTTTAAAAACTAATCAAATATTCAATATTAAAATAACACTATATTTCCGAATTTAGTATAAAGTCAGCAGCACGGTCTCCGATCATAATGCAAGCTGCGTTTGTATTACCTGTGTTTATCATTGGCATGATAGAGCCATCAGCTACTCTAAGATTCTTAACACCATATACCTTTAACCGTGGGTCGACAACTGCCATTTTGTCTACACCCATTTTAGCTGTACCCACTTGGTGGTGATCACTGACAGCATGGGCCTTAATAAAGTTTTCAAGATCTTCAATACTATCAACTTCAGCTCCTGGAGAAAATTCCTTTTTAATAAGCGACCCCATTTGCTTTCCAGTAACTAATTTACGAAGAAAAAGCGTTTGCAGTACAAGTGCATTCAAATCATCCGGATCTTCTAAAAATCTCGGATCAATAATAGGTTTATCATTGGGGTTGTTTGATTTTAGTTTAATTATCCCTCTACTTTGTGGGTGTAATAATGTTGAAACAATTGTAAAACCATTTTCAGGTGATTTTTCCATGGGATATGGAAATGTTATAAGAATTGGTTGCATGTCCGGTACCTTCATATCTGGTTTTGTTTTCCAAAAAAATGTTCCTTCCAAACCTTGGGCTTTAGACAGAGGAATATTTTCATGTGTCTCCCATACATGCGGAACATTAATATGGTCTTGTAAATTCTGTCCCACACCTGGTAAATGTACTTTTGAACTAATACCTACTTCTTTAAGATGCTCCTGATCTCCTATTCCTGACAGCATTAATATCTTTGGAGTATTAATTGAACCTGCACTTAATATAATATCATCTTTCGCATAAGCTTGTTCTTCATATTCGGAAGAATCAATGGTATATGCTACACCAACTGCTGTTTCGCCAGAAAATACTACCCGAGTAACATTGGCATTAACCAAAACAGTAAGATTAGGATGATTTTTTAAAGGCTCCAGGAAAGCAACCCAACTACTCATCCTTTTGTTATCTTTAAGGGTTAACCATGTATGATAGGCCCCAAACATCTCATTACCATCATTATAATTTGGGTTATAAGGAATTCCCAAATCAATAGCATCGGCAATGAACGCCTTTGTAATATCAGTCGGTTGGGGGTTTAAAGTTATAGGCAAATCACCCTTAGTTCCCAATTCATCCTTATTAATAGCATCCTCTTCAGGAATAAATTGCTCGAATCTTTTAAAATTATTTTTTACTGATTCATAATCCCAACCATGGTTTCCCAAATAGGCCCAGGTATCAAAATCTTGTTTTGCACCTCTTACATAGATCATTCCATTAAATGAACTGCTCCCTCCCAAAGTTTTTCCCCTGGGAAAGGGTAACCTACGATTATTAGCAAATTTTTGAGGCTCTGTCTCAAAGGCCCAATCAACATCCGAATTCCATAATGCTATAGATCCCATTGGATCATGTATTTCGGGTTTATTATCAATAGGCCCAGCCTCAATAAGCAAAACTTTTTTACCCGCGTCAAGTAATCTCCTTGTTAAAATACATCCGGCTGACCCTGCACCTATTACAATATGATCATATTTCTGACCTATAGTATTTTCTTGTTTTTCCATATAATTAATTATATTTTATAAATATGTTAGTATCTCTTATTAAGTAATTTAACATCCAAGGTTTAGTTAAACTAAAAATCTTGTCTTTCAACTATAATAGCATTTCTGCTCACTTTAAAATGTTGAGATAATTGTTGGGTATAAGTCTATATTTTTTTCTTAAAAAATTCAAGAACAGCTCTCTATCATAAAAATCCAAATTCTATCACTCCGAATTATCAAGCTGTAAATTAGATGACACGGTTAAAAATAAATACTTACGGGAATCAATCACTCATTTATCCAAAGCACTGAAATAGAATAGCTTGTATTACAAAATTAGCTTATAGCATCAATAATTAACTTAAGAAATATTAAGAGAATGATAAATCTAAAAACTTTATAAGCTTAAATAAAATAAAGAAGTCCATCTTTTTAAAAAAGATAGACTTCTGTTTTGAAAGAATAGGTAAAGAATAAAGAATGATCATGACAACTTACCTCCTATGATTAATAGCTATAACTGTAGCTATAACGCCATATCTTTTATGGTTTTTTATGGTTTTATGGCTTCCAAAAAGACCATACACTCCCATTATAAACGGCTAACTGACGAGCTACTGTATCATACACCATCATTCCGGCAGAAGGATTGATGATATTTAAATGGGGACTAGCCACCTTAGGGAGAATCATGGCCTTATCACTATCCTCAAGGACCAGAATACCCATAACAGCGCTTTGCTTACCAATACCCACCTTACCGTCTGCATTTTCTTCCCTATCCTTTTGATCGCTTAAATCTACAACTCCTCCCGGATCAACACTCAAATCATGCCATACACCACTACTTAATAATTTTACCTTTTTGTCTGTTGTATCAAATATAAAAGTCCCATTTTCGGTGATACCTGTCTTATCTTCTACATAAGGCAGGATAAGACCCCGGTTTTCTGCACCAGAGAACTCCAGAGAAACAGACCCATTAGTAAGCTCAGACTTTCCTATTGCTATTTGTCCATTATACAAACTTCCAATAAACAACATACTGATTAATAGTACTCTTTTCATTTTTATGGATTTTAGTTTATTTATTATAGGTTATCTTGTGTTCATCGATCCCTCTCTATTAATTATTAATTCCAAGGGGATTATCCAGATCTTCCACTTTTTGTTACTCACAATAATATTCGCTCACCACTCCATTATGAAAATACAAATAAAGCCTCCTTTTATACATCCCCCACAAGTATTTTTTAGTAACATACATCCACTCATTACCCTTTTCTGCATCTGGAACTTTGGACATAAAACAAACTATTTCTTTAGGGCTTTTTCCTAATAAATGTTCTTCTATGAAAGCTTCATCAATACTCATTGAAAATATTTTATCTTTTGTTATCAATACTTCTATTTTTTTATTTTTTCCTATGAAAGCAAAACTTTCTATTTTACGATCTTATCATAACCTTCCCATAATATCCGTTAGGGAAGCCCTTCTTTCTATTATTTTACCCTCACCATCAATAAGAAAAACAGTAGGGGTACCCGATATACCGTAATTTCTAAAATTAACCCCTTCAAAACCTTTATAATCACAATATTTATCCTCCCAGGGTAATTCCTTGCCCTTTTCTTTAAATAACGATTCTGCCTGATCACCGGAGACTGAGATTATATGAACCCCTCTTGATTTTAGCATATCATATTTCCCACTAAGATCTTTTAAAAGATCTTCACAGGGACCACAATCTGATCGGTAAAAAAGTAATAGCGTTTTATCATAACCCTTTCCTAAAAAGGAACTACTTTTAAGAACTTTATATCCCGAAGCACGAAGATCAAGATCTGGGGCCTGCATTCCTACTGCTGCAGATACAAAAACAGATAAGGGGCCTTCGAAAGAACTTATCTTGCCGCAAGCCCTGATGATGGGCGTAATAGCACTGATAAAATCATCTCTCCCGTTACGGGTGAACGCCACGGCCAGTCTTTCTGCAAAATCCCTATACTCCGCAGGATTTTTGATTCGGGAGCTTACGGTTTCTACATCTTTGGCAAAGGACTTAGGATCCTCCAATACTAAGGCATGAATATCTGCCCAGGAAGCGATCACCTCCGTCCAGTGCCCGGAAGTATACAGGGCGTCCCAATCGAGATCCCTGGTAATATAATCACTGATGTTTTTTGCCTTTTCTTCCTCCGCTTCAAAAAGACCAGTTCCTATACCCTGGGTAATATTAATGATATTGATAAGGCCTGATGCATAACTCTTGTTTTTCTTTAGCTCTCCCTGATAATCCCCATAAGCCTGAACTTGAGTTTGAGCCTCTTTTTCAAAAATCAAATAGTTTTTATCCGTCTTTGAAAAAGATTTCGTGGCCTGGAGCATGGCTCCATATCTGGCGAAGATCGCCTGCTCTTTTTTATAAAGACTATTAAGCTCTTTTACTTCCTCATTTCCCATATAAATAATATTCTCTTCTCTAGGTTGAGATTCTTTACTACCTACTGAGAAATCATGACCCGGGATCACCATATCCAAGCCGCCTCCTTCTTTACTCCCGGTGATAAGCCAACGACTCATACCCCGATAGGGAGCATATTGCTTGGGAATATGTAAAATAAACTTCCCGTTTTCAGGAATTGTCCCTTGGAACACTGTTTTGGCCTCACTCCCCTGAAAGATCACAAAATCGTAGCTCTTGCCTTTAAAATAAGGAAAATCCATTGCAATATCCTGCCCTTTGGATTCTAAAAAGAAAATCCCTAAAATTAATACTATTATTTTTTTCATAGATAAAAATTATGATTTGCAAATTTTGATAACTACATCCTATAAACACGGACTATTCTTAAAAATACACGATAAACAAAGCTCAACTATAAGTTAAGTATGGTAACACTCAGAAAAAATCCAGTTTATCCCCAAACCGGGACATTAAATAGTAAAAAAAACCTTAGTGGCAAAAGCCACCAAGGATTTGCTTAATATGAAAAATAAAAACCTATTCCTGAATACAACGAACACTGAACCCGAACGTACGGTATGTGTTACTGAAATACACCCCCCCGGTGCTACCAAAGTCCAAGCTGTAGGCGGCGTAGGCACTTGAGCCCTGCGTACTGCTCCAATACGTCCCGTAGAGGCCACGGTAGTTCAGGGCTCCATTCATGTAGAAACGGTAGCCGGCGGCTGGCAGAAATAATGTATTTCCAAACTTGCCTCCACTGCTGTAATTCGTTGGGCTATTTGTCCAGGTCCCTGTAGTAGTGAAGCTATTATTAGCGATCACCTTCTCCCATTGGTCTTTTGTAGGAACCCTATACCCTGAAGGACATGGGTCCTGCGCAGTCTTCGTTGTATCAGACCAGCTGTTATTAGGAAGCGGAGAATTAATCCATCCTCCAATAGCACCACTATTAGCCTGATCATCCGCCTGGCTTATATAACGCCCTGCCTGACCTGTCTTAGCTCCCCATTGGTATTTAGCTCCGTGAATAGAGGCCGAAGGCTGGAAAGGATCTGCATTCATATCAGCCCCTAAATTATGACACATAAACGCCTTAAAGACTCCCGGTGCTATAAACGCTCCACACGTTACAATATGGATGATGATATCGCCATCATAAATGCCATTATGTGCAAAAGGAAGCGTTCCCAAAACCATAGTATTTCCAGGGGGAAGCTTTAAGGCATTAAAACTACCATCCCCATCTACCTCAATACTCACCGCAATACTTCCCGAACTACTAAACGTTCCCCCAGGATAAGAAACCCTAAACTTATTAGTGTCTCCTCCCTGGCCACTTCCTGAATTATTGGAAATCCATGCACTCGTATAAGCGTCATAACTACCTTTCCCTCCAGTATAAGGGACTTGAATCGTAAGCTTATTAGATCCGTTATCTACAACTCCCTGGACATCTCCTGTTCCTCCCAAATCCACAGAAGCAACATACAGGTTTTGAGGAAGAGTAAAACGGGCAGTACCCTTACCTACTATTTGACTACTCGTACAAGAAAGGGAAAGCTTTGTCCAGACACCCGTAAGGGTACCATTGGCTCCCGGAGTACCCGTAATAGGATAGCTTATAACAACTGTTTGCCCAGAAGTCAAAGTAACATTACTCCCACTTACTGATCCTCCTGAAAAAGTGGGAGTACCAACCGTTAGACCTGTAATACCACTTAAAACCAAATCTCCCGAAGAAAAATTGATCGTCGCAGAAGAAAAAGAATTATTCGTTACCGTTACTTTATAACTGGCTCCTGATAAAGCCGAACCCGAAGTGTAGGTACCTGAAAAACCGGTACATTCGGAAGTTACCACGGTAGAAGATGTTGTAGAGCCTACACAGCTCCAGTTAGGTGCTGCAGGAGTTCCCAAATTCAGGGATAAACAACCCGTAGAACCCACTCCACAATCTGTACAATAAACAATCAAACCGGAAACTGGGGATACAATATTATCTCTTTGTACTTTGGTAACACGAGGAGGAGCAAAACCCTGCGTCGTACTGCTTACATCTAATATTGCTGAAGCATCCGCTACTGCAATTCCAACACCAACATTACCGCCTGTAAAACCAAGATTCTTTCCTGACAAATCAACCTGACGATTACCCGAAAGAGATCCATCTGAATCATAAATATTATAATCAGAGACTCCTGCACTACCTCCCAAAACCTGCCAGGCAGTACCATCAAAGTAATAATAACCAGCAGTGGTAATATTTTGAGTTACAGCATCTGGGCTACTTACTCCAGAAGTGGCATAAATAAGAGTTCCCGCCTGATCCAAACCATAACGGGAATTGCCTGATTGAATCTGATCGCCTGTTAAACGAGGGGCAAGAAGACCCTCCGCGCTACTCCCATCACTGTTTTTGGCCATTACATCTAATGTAGCCTTGGGATTCGTATTATTGATGCCTACCTGACCGCTCAAAGCAATACAACAAAAGCATCCGAAAATTAGTAATAGTGTTTTTCTCATCTGTGATAATTTATTAAATTATAAGTTGCTATTATATAATAATAAGTGTATAGAAAAGACCTAACTTTTTTAGAATTAAGATTTTTCTATAGATGTAATTTTAAGCTTTTGTGACTATGATTATTATTATTTTAATGAATAATCGCATTAGAACTATCTAAGATCAAAATGAACTTGAAAAAATTACCCTTCCCATATTGATCAAAAAAAATATCCTTAGTCACTACTATGTAATATCTTTTGCAAAATTACTACGATACAGCTCAAATACTCTTAAGATTTCTTAAGAACAGAAATCATTAACAATTATAGTACAATTAAGAAAACCCATTATTTTTTCATAACAGAATAATGTAAAGTTAAATAAAATTCATGTCAAATCACAAATTCAGGAAATAAATTTTATTCATTATTACAATTATTCCAAAATAAGTTCTTTGATAATGGTAATATGCCCTGAAAATATATGATAAAAAGCTTCAAAGTTCTACGAACAAAGTAAACTAGCTAAAGGTCGTCATTTATACATTCATTCCCATCATAGAAATCTTATGAAATCCAATAAGTGATATTAATGTGATACTAGTTTGCTTTTAACTAATACAAGTGATTTTTACTTTTGTCAAAATTATCCTTTTAGTTAGAATATACTATGCAAAGAAACCACAACTTAATACTTATGAATTTGCTCAAACTCATTAGATAGATAAGATTATTTTAAAAATAAGCCCAGTCTCAGAATGAATAATTAATAATTCCATCCTTAAAATATAATTTTCATTATATTAAATGATTATCTATTTTGCATTCATCTGCTTCCGATCATTTGCACTAACAAGCTAATTAATAACAATTTATAATTTCCCTAATTAGAAACAAATATTCTGAATAGATATTGCTACGCAAAAATTTTATATTGTTTTACCCATAGAGCTTAAATTTTCTTAAGATATCTTAAGGATAGTACATCATCTTTTTGTCTAAATTTAAATATCATAGGCAAATATGTATCATATAGCATATTAAATACTTTAAGCCTGATATAATTTATTTCTTATACAACTTATCTGACTATATAGGGATTATATTAGAAATTAAAATAACAGTACTCCATTAAATAGAATCTTGTTGATCAATCATTGAAAAGAGATATGATAAATTATTAGTCATAATAACCTAAGTACAGTATATATAATAAACAATAACAAATGGTATACAAATTATTTTTAAAGCATGTCGAAGAATATATCAAAGTAGATGATGAATTAAAAGTATCTCTTACTAAGCTTTTTGAATATAGGAAAATAAAAAGTAAAACTCATTTACAATTAGCTGGAGAACCTTGTAATTTTATATATTTTATTATTTCAGGATGTCTTAAATCATACTATACGGATAAAAATGGGAAAGATCATATTCTCTCATTTTTATCCCCAGGACTATGGGCCTCAGATCTGAATTCATTTATCAATGGATTACATTCAGATTACTCAATAATGTCAATTATGAAAACAGAAGTCTTACAAATATCAAGACCCTCATTTGAGAAACTATTGGCTAATCATATAATAATGGAAACTTTCTTCAGAAATATATTGCAAGGAGCACTCACAACGCAACAGACCAAACTGGTAAACATCCTTTCTTTAACATCCCAAGAACGATATGAAAATTTTCTTAAATTATACCCCTCAGTTATTCAACATGTTTCGTATAAAGATATTGCCTCATACCTAAATATGACACCGGAGCACTTAAGTTTTCTACGTAAAAAGATGCTTAACGACGAAAAAAACAGCTTTGCTAGCACTTGATCTAATATAATATTACTTTTTAATAATAATTATTGAAAAAATAAACCAATAATACAAAAGGCTATTAACCGTTTTTGTATTATTGGTTATTTTCAATTTTAAAGTGATAAGTTATTTTAAGAACAAGAATTCCCAGAATAGCAGGGGTCTTAAATAACTTTGTGAAAAGTAGCATCTCTCTATCTCTTCTTTTTGACACTTCCGATAGTAATCTAAATAGTACTGTAGCTTTTTTCAAACCATTTAATGTAAGAGTTCACTGCACTCCTTACAAAATCTTTTGTGCTGCCTTCAATCATAACTCCATTTACAGAAAACAGCGCATCACTATTTGTAATATAAACCTCTGGCTGTTGCATGGTTGGCATATTAAGAAATACAAGACTTTGTCTTAAATGATGATTAGCTCCAAAACCCGAAATATTCCCAGGAGAATGACTGAAAATTGCTGCCGGTTTCTCGTTCCAAATACTCTTTCCGAATGGTGCTGAGCCTATATCAATTGCATTTTTTAAAACACTGGGAACAGATCTATTGTATTCCGGAGTTACAAATATAACACCATCTACACTTTGCATATCTGCCCTAAATCTTTCAATAGCCCAAGGGATATTTTTATCGGTATCAAAATCTTGATTGTACACGGGTAATCCTTCCAAATCAATAATTTTAAATTCATATCCCTCCTGCGGGACAAAGGATTTAATTGTTTTTGCTATTTTTTTTGAAAATGAATCTCTATGCAAACTTCCTGCAAGAATTCCTATAACTTTTCCCATAATTTTTATTGCTGTTTTCCTTAATATTAATTGTACTCATATTTTAATAAAATCTACCAGATAGGAATAAATACAAATAGCCCAACTCATTTTTTTTACTTAAAAAGTATATTTTTAAGAGCTATTGCTACCTGTGTAACAGAATCCCTAACAGACTGAATATGTGAAAGATGTTCTAACTTACCATAATCGTGGATTAATCCCTTATAAACAGTAATTGTAGTTGCAACTCCTGCCTCGTCAAGCTTTCGACCATATTCTATTCCTTCGTCATAAAGTATATCATTCTCAGCAATCTGAATAAGCGCTGGAGGCAGCCCTTGCAACTCCTCAATAGATGCTTGATTTGGAGAAGCATACTTTTCCTTTCTTTTAATCAGGTCAGGAACATAATTATCCCACATCCACTTCATTGTTTCAGTCGTTAAAAACCTATCTTGTCCGTATTTTTTATATGACTCTCGAGAAAAATCAGAATCGGTGACAGTCCATAATAAAATCTGATACAGAATATTAGGCCCTTTTTTATCTTTCGCCATTAAAGCTACTGCTGCTGCTAAATTTCCTCCTGCACTATTTCCAACGACAGCCAATTTCTTCCCATCAACCCCAATTTTGTCTCCATGAAAAGAAATCCACTTTGTAGCAGCATATACTTGATTAAGAGCAATAGGATATGTTACTTCAGGAGACAAGGTATAATTTGGAAATACTGCTACAGCTCCACTTTCAACAACCAGATCCCTTACCAATTTTTTATGAGTTAAAAAATCCTCAAAAGCCCAACCGCCACCATGAAAAAACATAAATACGGGAAGTTGCTCTTCTGCCTTTTTTGGCTTTACAATATTAATATTTATAGATATCCCGTCTTGCTGAATATCCATATTGAAAACGTCAATATCTGAGTAATCAAAGTTCATAGATGTACTACTTTTAATAAGCATATCTCTAGTATCTTCTATACTCATTTCATCATTTGTTTTGTGATTTTCACTATTCATCTTTATAAGAAAAGACCGAATATCCTTCAAAATATTTGAATCATTTTCAATAGGCCGGTTTATTTTATCCATAGGTTCGCTATACTTGAATTTATTAATGTAATTTTACTTCATCATAATCCTATACAAAAGTTCCATTAACTATTTCTTTCCAACCCTCCCTGAAAGTTCTGAGTTTCGAGAGTGTGATAAATTAGTGTCAAGAAAATTCATTTATAAGGATTTAATAAAAGCATCCACCTTATTAATCAGTAACCTCTAATCTTGCTCTTGTAACTTTGTTTAATTAAATTTTACCTTTAATTTTATCCGCTATCTTTTCTGCTACCATTATAACTTGAGGATTTAAGTTGATAAGAGGAATTTCAGGAAATATAGAAGCATCAACAACTCTTAGATTTTGTATACCATATAGACGTCCTTCAGCATCTACTACTGAATTCTCACCTCCTTCTTTACCCATTGGAACTGTTGAACAAGGATGCTGGAGTGTGGATACTCCACTTAATAGGGCTTTTCTAATCTGTTCATCACTTTGAACATCAGAGCCTGGGTAAATTTCGCTATGATAAAACTCCTTTAATGGACTAACTGTAACCATTTTACGGGCAATTTTAAAACATTCTATCATCCGTAACATATCTTCCTCTGATGTTAGGTGCCTAAAATCGATAATCGGCATATCAGCTGGATTTTTGCTCGCCAATTTAACTGATCCCTCTGACTCACAGTTCATGAGTTCCAATCCAAGAGTAAATATTGATTTTGTAGGGCTAGTAGAAGGGTCTACCAAATGTGATGGTGAGATAGCTATATCAAGCTCATTCTTTGAGGAAGCTCTAGTAGAATTAGTCCAGAGCTGCGATCCTACTACAGGATGTATTCTTGTATTTTTCTCCGGTACTGCCGCAAAGTTCATCCAGTAAAAAGGATGGTCAAGTAAACGCTTTCCAACTGGGGCATCTAAAACGACATCAATATCCAACTCCTTTAGGTCCTTCGCTGGTCCAATACCAGATCGCATTAAAATTGCAGCACTACCATAAGCTCCTGAAGATAGTATTACTTCTCTCCCAAAAATTCGCTTCCCATTTGCTAATAAAATACCCTTTGCTTTTCCTTTTTCTATTATTACTTTATCTATTAAGCTTTCGCTTAAAATATGGAGATTATTACGTTTTCTTACTTGATTATTAAGATAAGCAATCCCTACATTTACACGTACACCATTAATAACATTCATAGGAATAGGACCCGCTCCATTATTTTCATTCGGATCATTAAAGTCCATAACTTCATTATATCCCATAGCAACTGCAGTATCAACAACCGCACTTTGCACTGGCGTTATATAATGCTTTTCCATTTGATGAATAGGAAAAGGTCCTTTTCTCCCATGCCACTTATCTGATCCATGTTCTGTACTTTCCATTTTTTTATAATATGGTAGTACATCATCAAATTTCCAACCTTCAAGTCCCATTTTTGTCCAACGATCAAAATCAAATTTTAAAGCTCGAACTGCTACTGCACCATTGATATTAGAACTGCCTCCAACTCCTTTTCCTCTTGGTGCAATAATAACATTACCATATTCTTGTTCAGTACTTTTATAACCCCAATCATATCTCTTATCCAAATTTGCAGCAATTATATTGCTACTATAAATAAGTTCCGGATTACTTTCGGGATTAAAATCCAATCCTGCCTCTATTAACAAAATCTTCCACTTCTTTTCCTCTGATAAACGATTTGCTAATACAGCACCCGCTGACCCAGCTCCTGCAATAATAAAATCGTAAGGCTTATCCTCATCAAAATCACCTTCCTGATTATTATCATAATCCAAATCTACCCCAAAATTATCTAGAGTATTTTTCATAGCATTAGTTGTAATTCCTATTAAACCTGTAGCCATCGTTAATGCACCAATTTTAATAGCTTCTCTTCGTTCCATATGTATCTTTTTAAAACTTGAAACAAAATTATTTATCAATTACTAATTACTTCTTAATAATTCTTAAGAGATCAAATGACGGCTTTTTACAATAAGTAGGCCTGCCTGATGGTATAAAATTTGTAATTGTACGAACGTATAATATAAAAATAATCATTATGCCTAACGATTTTTTTCTAAACTATGTAGGAAACTATATAGAAACAGATGAAGAACTTAAATTAGCACTTATCCAATCATTTGAATATCAGAAAATCGAAAAAAAAAACTATTTACAAATTCCTTGTGAAGTCTGTAATTATCAATATTTTATTATTTCTGGCTGTGTTAAAACTTATCATACTGATAAACATGGAAAAGATCACACAATAATATTTCTTCCCCCACAATGGTGGGCTTCAGATTTAAATTCCTTTTTTAACGGAACCGTTTCAGATTATTCAATAATGGCAATAGTAGATACTGAAGTGCTTCGAATATCAAAAAATTCATATGACAAACTTTTATCTCAACATCCAATAATGGAGACTTTCTTCAGAAAAATATATCAAGGGGCTTTAATTGCTCAACATAAAAAAGTTGTTGAAATGTTATCACTATCTGCACAAGAACGTTATGACAATTTTTTACAACAATTCCCTAACTTATCCGAGTATATTTCTTTTAAGGATATTGCTACTTATCTTAATATGACTCCCGAACATCTAAGCTACCTCCGTAAAAAAATGTAATTACTACTAGACAATTTCTTATAATTTAGAATTACTGAGCTAAATCAGACATGGAAAATATAGGTATTAGAAATCCCGTAAAAATAAATGCTACGAAATAATATGAAATATCTATTTGTTGCATTTATTTTTTAACCAAACAAGATAAGAGTTTCAATGCCCCTATCAACTGAAATTCTAACAAAAAATGATAAGAATTAAAACTGATATTTATATATCAATAAACTGAAATAAAATGAAAATTTGAAGTTTGTTACAAATAGATAAAAATTAGCGAAAAAAAATTAAAATTTCATTATTTAACTTGTTGCTCCGAATTAAAATCAGTAGGCATAGCATAGTTTCAAATTTACCAAAGTCCTCTTCTATGGTTAATCACCCAACGATACATTCCAAGAATATTTAATTTATTCATTGTTTCAAATCCACCCCAATTTTTCACGTCATCCGAAAATTTGATATTACGATAAAGTTGATCCCAACTTTCTCCTTTTCTTACTAAATCTAATACTTGTTGATGAAGATCTACCATATAGACTTTTTCATTTCTTATATCATCTTTTGTCGTAAGTGTATAATGCCAACATCAATATAATCAACATCTTGCTGTAAAGCCAGTCTAAAGTAGCTACCAACCGTCATAATAAAAATCCAGAAAATCATTGTATGGCATTGTTTTAGATTCTCCTACATCAGTCAGTTGTAAAGCCTTATGATTTGGAAACAAAACTACAGAAATACTATTAGAATGACTTGGCGCAATGTGCTTAAGTAATATTAATTCACCCGCCAATTTGATTTGCATTTCCCTATCATATACAACATCCGGGATAGCAACTGGTAATTTTTCTCCGATAATAGGCTCTAATCCGTTTCTTGTATAATAACATATGCCCCAGACCGCTGAAATACTTGGGATCCAGCTGCATGGTCATAATGAGCATGCGTTAGAATAACATACTTTACATTTACCTTAAATCTTTTCTTGATCTCAGATTGTAGCCAAATAGCAGCTTGTGTTCCGGTAGGATCAATCACAACTGCAACTTTTTAGTAATAAGTACTAACCCACTATGCAGTGCTGGTAATGTACCACTAGTGCGTCTGTATAGATTGTCATTTATTTTTACCAGACTCTTTTCTAAAAGCGGTGTAGAATCACTCGAAATATCTGGTAAGACTTCTCGATTTTATAGTGTTTTTTGTTCACGTACTCTGCTCCTCAAGATCAAATTTGACCTGTGACTGTATTTTACCATTTATTACAAGTAATACTATCCATATTAAAAGCTGCGTAGTGCTTTTTTCTCCATAAAAAATTGTATTTAATTTAAAGGTCGAAAATTAATTTTTTATATAAATTTCTCCTTAATCTATATTAATAAAGAACCAGTTTTTTACATGGCGGATTTACTAACTTTTGCCATAACTTTAATGCATTATGTTTGTAATTATGTAAGTCGTTCGCAATTTACCATAATTACTTATTAAATCCGGAAATACTTTGTCATATAAATAACCTCTGAAGTTATTTATTTGCTCTGTAACAATATCAAGCAAACTTTGATGAAAATAGTTACTGAAAGAGAATATAAAAAGCAAAAATTAAAGATAGAATGCTTACTATTGACAAAATAACACCTAAAACAGTAAGATAATGTGGAATTTTCCCTATTAAACTTTTATTTGATTTACCATCCATTTTATATGCCCAATTCAAGTTGATTCTGTATAAGTTCAAAGTATTTTCCTTTGAATTTTACCAATTCATTATGATTTCCTTTTTCAATTATCCTTCCATTGTCTAAAACTATAATTTGGTCTGCCTTTTTTACAGTTGATAGCCTATGTGCAACAACAATCATTGTTTTCCCATTAAAATAACGATTAATATTATTAATTATAATTACCTCATTATTTGAATCTAAAGAATTCGTGGCTTCATCAAAAAAAAGATAATCAGGATTTTTATAAATAGCTCTTGCTATTAAAATTCTTTGCTTTTGTCCATGGCTTATTCCAATACCCTCTGAACCAATGATTGTGCTTAATCCAAGGGGCAATTTATCAACAAAGTCATTAACATTTGCTAATCGAATAGCATTCAATATTTTTTCTTGATTAGCGTTTTCTTCTAAAGAAATATTGTATGAAATCGTATCAGAGAAAATAAAGCTATCTTGCAATATTACTCCACATTTACTTCTCCAAAAAGTATTTTCTACTTCCTCTAAGGTATTATCATTTATTAAAATTGTTCCCTGCTGTTGCTGATAGAATTTAAGAATTAATTTCAAAAGTGTGGTTTTACCACTTCCACTAACTCCTACAATAGCAGTTGTCTTACCTTTTGGAATTTTTAAAGAGATGTTTTTTAATATGTAATTTGAATTATCATAAGAAAAAGAAATGTTGTCGATATTTATATCTTTGATGTCCTCCAAATATGAAATTTTATTTAGATTCTCTTCATTAGGTTTATTATGAATTTCATTTAATCTTTCAAAACTTACTTTTACTAATTGATATTGTAATACAAAGTTTATCAATTGTCCGATGGGGGCATTAATACCTCCCAATATAAACATAATAGCCAACATACTGCCAATGGTTAATGTTTGATTCATTACTGCAATTGATGACACAAAAATAACTAATATAGTCTGAAAGAATCCAATGAATCTATAACTTTCATATTTTTGAGTAGTTTTAAGCTTATTAATATTATTTAAATAGATATTAGTTTGGATCTTTTGCCATTCGTTACGTTTATTTTCTTCTAAATTATTAAGTTTTATTTCTTGCATGGAACTAATTAATTCATAAATCTTATTTTTATCTTTTATTTCTAGGGTAAATGTCTTTTGATCTAGTAATTTTATTTTATGCAAAAATTTAAAAATCCACAAAAGTTCTAAAATAGTTCCTATAGAAACAATTAAAAAAACATTAATATTAAAGTAAAATAAAATACAGATATAAATTACAATACTAAAAAATGAGAAAACAGTTTGAATTAAATCTTTCGATAAAAATGATTCAATTCTATTATGATCTTGTA
Organism: Chryseobacterium sp. PTM-20240506; assembly: GCF_048296755.1. NCBI lineage: Bacteria > Pseudomonadati > Bacteroidota > Flavobacteriia > Flavobacteriales > Weeksellaceae > Chryseobacterium > Chryseobacterium sp. PTM-20240506. The sequence goes on along the minus strand of NZ_CP182581.1, from coordinate 4,461,188 downwards.
TTCTTTGAATCAGATCTCCAATATTTTTACTGTTGAAAAATCTTAATGGCAACTGCATCAATTTTACTAGAAAATCAGAAATAATTGATAAACTAATTCTGCTACTAATATGAATAAATAACCATGAACGATAAAACTCTAATCCTATACGACTTACAAACACTAAAATTTGTGCAATTAAAATTAGATAGATGATAGAAATATTTTTTAATACTACCCCTTTATCTAAAATTTTCTGGGTAAAGAAAGGGAAAATTAGTTCTATAAAGGAGGATATTAATAAGGTTAGAGCTATTAAAAAAAGTTGTATTTTATGTTTTACGAGGTATTGAGTTACATATTGCAAATCATTTTTCTTTTTTTTTTTCTCTCGTATATCAAATAATTTTTCTGTTGGATCTAACAATAAAACAATACCTTCATCACTTTCTTGCGCCCATCCCTTTAAAAACTCTTTTTGGGAATATACTATTTTCCCAAAACCTGGATCGGCCACATATAGTTGTTTATTTACAACCTTATATACTATTATAAAATGATTTTGATTCCAAAAAAAGATAGCGGGCAGTGGAACATTATTTATCATCTTTTCAAAATCTAACTTTACTACTAAGGTATTAAATCCTAATTTTTTTGCAGTATCATTTAAATCTGATATAGTAATTCCTTGTTTTAATAAATTACTCTCTACAAGTACAGGATTAGTATTTGAAATATTAATTCCATAATATTTAGCAATCATCCTAATACAGGTTACTCCACAATCTTGACTATCCAATTGTCTAAGAAAAGGAAAAGTCTTTTTAAATAACTTCATAATCAGGTTTACGAAAACTCTCCAATAGATTAGTATAGGTAGGTTCCGGGATTGTTGGCAATGCTTCATTGATGCTTCGGATAGCATCTTTATATGTTAATTTTTCAATTTGAGTCTCCTGTTTAAGTTCATAAGGCATTGCATCAATTACGGTATTTTGAATATAAGTAATTAACCTAATTAAATCATCGCAATAAGCAGAGGGATTATTAAACCCATTTGAAGATTTATATCTGTGAGCAATATAACCGCCCCCACATACTTCCATAATTGGACAAGCCAAACATTTCCTGGCCAACATTTTACCACTATTATAATATACATTAATTAAATTATTTTTCGCAACATCATCAATCTCAATATTATTATTGACATTCAGGTTTGTTTTAGTGAATCCCTCACCGCATATTTTCAAAATATCAACCGCTTCTAACTCTCCATTAGTTTCTAGTACTAAAACATTATTTTCTGATGTTCCCAAGATATCTATTTCAATCTCTTGTCCTAAAATCTTTTTTACTATAATGTCAAAGATCCTAATTACAACATCTTCTTTGTTTATGAACCAAAGATCAAACAGTTCCTTATACCAATCAAACATTGACCTAGAAAATTGATTATTTACTTTAATATGATCATGGTTGGTATCCATAAAAAGAATATCAAAACTCTTTATATTGGATTGTATAAAATTATTATATATTGTAGTTGCAGAGGCATTAGAATTCATTACAGATAGTATTCCAAAAGAAGTTTTATTTCTTTCAAGTACTCGAATGCCTTTCATTACTTTATCATGTGTTCCTTTACCTTTTTTATCAACTCTAAATAAATCATTGATTTCTTTTGGCCCATCCAAACTGATTCCAACCTGAATTTCATGCTTTTTAAAAATATTACACCATTCATCATTTATTAATATTCCATTCGTCTGTATTGAAAAAAACACATTGATATAGTTATCCTTAAAAATAGAAAAACACTCAATAAATTCCTCAAGCCTAGACTTACCCATAAGTAATGGTTCACCACCATGAAGAATGATGAAAAAATCCTTAATACTATTTTTTAGGCAATGTTTTAGCATTTTCCTAGAAAAATTTTTACTGGTTGAAATATCAATAAATTTTGGTTGTTCTACATAGGAAGTATCTCCCATATTATACATATAACAGTAACTACAATTAATATTGCATCTGCTTACTATTTTTACGACGACTTTATCAACTTTCATAATTTTGTTAAAATTCGAATTTAGAGGATGACAAAATACCACCCTCTAAAATTCAGTTAGTACCTTTAATTAAAATCTCCTAGACCATTGTCCAAACGCGTTAATCCATTCTCCTCCTATAACATTTTCTTTGGAATTTGTAATATCTAGCGCAGCAGTAGATAAAACTTGATTGTCAAACTTAGTAACAGATTTTTTTAATTTAGTTTTGTCTGTTTTTGTTAAAAAAAATTTTTTCATTTTGATTAAATTTTAGATTAATAACTCTAATCGAAGTTTTAATACATTAGATTATTTATTGGTATTGTATTGATAGAGTAACTTTATACAAATTCCTTTTACATTTTATACTATCACCGTTACAGTAACTAATGCGTGAACAATTTTAGGGGTAATTTTTTTTGATAAAAATTAGCAACCCATTTGAAATATTTTTATAAATGTAATAAATTTTTCACAATAACGTGATATATTATTTATATTTAGATCCATTCTAAATAAATCAGTTTTAAGGATTCCCCTTAAGCCTCCCTTTAGTACTAACATGCACTTGATAGGCAATTATCTTTGTGATTGTAAGCTGAAACTAAATGTTAATAGATTTTATCCTTAATCCATAATATTTTACTTGTCTTCGACTGATTCTCTATTAACTTTCTTTTTTGCGCAACTTTTCCTTTGATAGACAGGGCTATAAAAAACGAATGTTTTTTCCGACTATAAAGAATATGTGTCTGAAAGACAAAATGTGAATAGTGAGCCAAAGGCGATCTCCTCTTATAGGCTTTAACCGACTATAAAACAAATGCTTTTTAATACTCATATGTTTATTACATAGCTTTTATGGTCCGTAAAGCCGTTATAGAAAGGTGATAACGAACTTTAGGATGTAGGTCTATCCGTTATATAACATAATTATTTCCTTAGCTCGGGAAATACTTTGTTATATAAGTAACCTCCCAATTTTTTTATTTCCTTACCTGTAACATTATCAAACCAAATTTTTGATGAAAATATTTTGACTCAATAGACTTTAAAGAGATTCAACGATGCAATTCACGGATAACATACTTTCCAATTTTATCTTCACCATACCAATAAGAAGAAGAAATATAACCACCTTTATTACACGATATATAATCCGCTTTTCTCTTTGGAGTTTTACATCCTTTGAAAGTTACTTTGGTTATAAAAAATTATTGTGTGTTATCATCATAGTTTACAATCTGGACTATCAGAATTTACAAAAACTGCCATAGTAAACCAATCCAAAAATAAAATACTTTTGTATCAAACATTTTAAATAAAAAATGAAAGATTTAAAATTAACAAACAGAACAGGCGCACCCATATCGGATAATCAAAATATATTGACCGCAGGAAAACAGGGTCCGGCATTACTACAAGATGTTTGGTTTTTAGAGAAAATGGCGCATTTTGATAGAGAGGTAATTCCAGAACGAAGAATGCACGCCAAAGGTTCTGGAGCGTTTGGTGTATTTAAAGTTACACACGATATTACACAGTACACAAAAGCAAACTTATTCTCCCAAGTCGGAAAGGAAACTCCATTGTTTGTCCGTTTCTCCACTGTAACTGGAGAACGCGGAGCTGCTGACGCGGAGCGGGATATTAGGGGTTTTGCTATTAAGTTTTATACTGAAGAAGGAATATGGGATTTGGTAGGTAATAATACACCAGTCTTCTTCTTACGCGATCCATTAAAATTTCCTGACTTAAATCATGCGGTAAAAAGAGATCCTCGCACCAATATGAGAAGCCCGGACAACAATTGGGATTTTTGGACATTGCTCCCTGAAGCATTACATCAGGTTACCATTACAATGAGTGATCGTGGTATTCCTAAATCATATCGTCACATGGATGGATTTGGTAGCCATACATTTAGTTTTATAAGTGATGACCAAAAGAGGTATTGGGTGAAGTTCCATTTGAAAACACAACAAGGTATTCAAAACCTCACAAATGAAGAAGCCAATCAAATTATTGCCTCAGATAGAGAAAGCCATCATCGCGACCTATTTGAAAATATTGAGGCTAAGAATTACCCTAAATGGACTATGTTTGTACAAATTATGGAAGAAGAAGCTGCTTATAATTACCATATTAATCCATTTGATTTGACCAAGGTTTGGCCTCATAAAGACTATCCGTTAATTCAAGTTGGTGAACTTATTCTTAATAAAAACCCTGAGAACTATTTTAGTGATGTCGAGCAGGCAGCTTTTAATCCAGCTTCTGTTGTTCCTGGTATCGGCTTTTCACCCGATAAAATGCTACAAGGACGACTATTCTCTTATGGTGATACCCAACGATACCGTTTAGGGGTAAATCATCATCAAATACCTGTTAATGCTCCCAAATGCCCATACCATTCTTTTCACAGAGACGGAGCAATGCGCATAGATGGGAATTATGGTGCAACCACCTCCTATGAACCAAACAGTTATAAGCAATGGCAGCAACAACCAGATCATAGTGAACCTCCTTTAAAAATTATTGGCGATGCAACACATTGGGACCATCGTGAAGATGATGATTATTTCACCCAACCAGGTAATCTCTTCAGATTAATGTCTTTAGAGCAAAAATCACTTTTATTTAAAAATACCGCTGAAGCGATCAAAGACGCACAACAGTTTATTCAAATACGTCATATCAGAAATTGTCATAAAGCTGATCCTGAATACGCAATTGGAATAGCTAAGGAATTAAATATATCTATGAACATAGTTTGGGAATGAATAATTGGGATGTCATAATAGCTCTATAATCCGCTGGATCAGTTCTTATTAACGCAATATAAATCATCACACCACTTTTTTACATGCGGGATTTAGTACATAATAAATCGAATCAGCGACGACTTAAAACCTAATTTTGAAGAGTAGTATAGTTGAAAAATTACGTTTTAAATTGATAAAGTACTTGTTTAAAATGAATCCGGACTGATGGACATCAGCTCCGGATCATTTTTTAAGCATCAATTCTATTGAACTATAATTTAAACGCTTCCATAGTTGATAAACATGTACAACCAAACAACTTCTGGTTGAGAATATGATAATAAAATCAATTAAGTATAAAAGTTTAGAAAAATTAATCTTTGAAGAAGGTAAATAATAAATTATAATAGTATCAATGAATACTATTTAACAAAAAATTTTTTCTTCCAACTGGTGATGGTGTTTCTACTTACTTTAAAATGTTCAGCTAACTGATAGTTGTTAAGTCTATATTTTTTTTGATGATCCAAAATATACCAAATTGTTTCTTGATCATAAGACCTAAATCTACTATTACTTAATTTAATTTCTGAGAAGCTTTCCTTTTCAAATATAATTTTATTTAGCTGAAGAACTTCCCTTGTTGTTAATTTAGCTTTTTTCAAGAAAAAAGAGCACTTCTCCTCTTTCTCAGGATATTTAGTTTGTATAATATCCTTATAAATTCTGATATAATTTGGCGATTGTTGTTTTTCCATATTCAATGTTTTCTTAATAATATAATGATTGGATGAAGCTTACTCAAAAATTTTTATATTTACTTAACCACTTAAACAAGGTAGTTTTAGGAATCCTATATTCTTCAATAATTTGCTCTGTATCCATCACTCCATTGTTTAATTGTTCCATAACAAATGATATTAGCTCCTTGGTATAGACGTTTTTTCTAAATGTCGGTAATATGTCGGATTTAGCATTAATGTGTTTATCTCTGGAGGCAGGTGGAGAATACAGAATGAGATGTTGTGTATACAGTCTAAAAAAGTCATATTTTAGTAATTTACACCATTTAAGAAGGGTATCGCTTTCTAAGCTATCCATTTGGCACATTTTTTCGATTTCAGGTTCCTCACAACTAAAAAAATCACAAATACGTGTAATATCAATATCGCACTCTTTTATTCTTTCAGAAATTAAGTAACCCACTTTGATATTTTTTAAATCTATTCGCATTAGTTATATATTTAATAATTTATGTTCATTTTAATTGTTACAGCTTATTGGGAGAAAATATACTTCTAATGAAAATTTCATTTACAATACTTATTGAGTTTACACTTTATCTTATTACAAATTTCATAAAGAATGAGACCTCTTTTTAAGAGGTCTCAGATTAGGATATCTCCTACACATTACATCACCAAATATTGATATAAAAAACCACAAAATATATTTAAACTTTTCAACATTTCAATTAATATGAAAGCCATATTATTTAATTACTGGCAAAAGTTTTTTAAGACAGCCATTAGCATTATATAATGGCTGTCTAATGTAAACTTAAAAATGATTTACAAAAAAAATAACTATGGAAAAAGTACCAAATGTTAATCATAATCTGAATCACAAAATATGGATTACATTTTTAAACTTATTGACACAAATTTAATCCAAATTTTATGTTTTAGAAAGGAAAGGACTGTCATTATTCGCGAATACTAACAGCTATACTGATCATTGTAATGCATTTTTAATATCAAATAAAAGGTTGTTAATAAATATTTTACGATTGGTGTGATTGATCATGATTTCTTAATTGCATAATAAATTCAGAAGGTGGAATTTTTCTTATCACATCTTAGTAAATATCTGCTTCCAATAATAAAAGCTAGTCAAAGTCAAAGTAAACGATAGACAAATCATTCCAATTTTAAATATATAAAAATAGATTGAAAACAATTTAATCTACAAGAAAAATAACTCTTGCTTAATGTGGATCAAGCGAATTAAATCATCGATAAAAATGTTTGAAAATACCCTCTTCATGGTCACATGGCAGGATTATTAATTTCTAAAATTCTTTCCAAATCTTGCACCAAATGTTTCGACATCTCTTCGGTTATAGTAAGTAATAAGACAACTATCAAGTGGTTGTCTCTTTTTTTATGCATATAAAAATCTATTATCAAATAGTTAAATATTGATTATTTTTAGCTCGATTTTCAACAAGAATTTTGAGCTAATTACGATTAAATTGTCTCAAAAGCGCTACTAGGCTTTAAACCATTATTTATTAAAAGTTCGATATCTCATTAAGATTTATGGGAAAATTTTGAATATTTATTTTCTTAAATTCTTATTTGGGAAAGTAAATTTTGCAATACATTAAAGAAATATTATCCAATAGCAACTCGGTCTATTCTAAAATTGGAAAATGTAAGATATGTACAAAATTATCCCCATAATATACTTAGGAGATCTCCTATACTTTTAAACTGTTTTCACTTTTTCATATATAATCAATCTAATACCACCCTGAGAATGTTTTGAAAAAAGGTCTGATAAATCAAATGAAAGATTTTATTCTTTAAATAGGCAAGGATTTTCTTTTTGTGGGAGAAGAGTATAAGGTACAAGTCAGTTCTTCGGACTTTTATATCGATCTGCTTTTGCATCATCGAGGACTACAGTGCTTAGTAGCTTTTGAACTTAAAGCAGATAAATTTAAACCGGAACATTTAGGGCAGCTTAATTTTTATGTTAAGCATTTGATCGAGATAAGAAAAAAGGACATGAGAATCCAAATATAGGAATTTTGTTGTGTAAAGATAAAAAATAATGAGGTTGTTGAATATGCTTTAAGTAGAAGCCTTTCACCAACGATGGTTTCAGAATATAAAACTCAACTTCCAGATAAAAAAATACTTCAAAAATTACATGAATTATTTGGAGATTAATTCCGGAAAATAATATTATCATGTATTATGAAATATTAGATTGTATTATACATTATAATTTTTAGCTTTGTGAAATCTCTAAATATACTAGAGAATAAATACTTAAAAAGAAGTTCTCAAGAACTATTCCTTAGATAATAACTTTTTGGATGAACAATGGAGTCCAATTGAAGGCTTTAGGATGATGTATAATTCCTTAAATGGAGACTTTGGTGTCTTTTTTTAAAAAAGTGCAATCTGATTTATTTTACAGATAATAAACTTTATATAATAAAATACTATAAAATCATAATTTTAAATTAAAATTTCATAGTGTTTTTTGACTAACATTCAAATTATCAATTATTTATTTTTTTAATCATTTCAATGTTTAATTCGTAAAAAAATACATAAATTGCAAGCATACTAAAAAAGATGTATTATGATTAGAATTAAATTTACTATTAAATTTTTATTTTTATCCTCTCTCGCCTGTTTTGGTTCTCTTTCTGCCCAAGAATATGAGCGGATTATAGGAGGGTATATGAATTCTGCAAAAGGACCTTTACAGAAAGTGAGCTCGGAACTGAAAGCTTTTCAGATTATCAATGTTGATCCATCTAAAAGTTTGAAAGGTGATGTGGTAGGGATACAACAGACTCTTAATGGAATTCCTGTTTTCGGTAGTTCAGCAAATGTTTTAGTTCGTGGAAATGAAGTTTTAAGCTTTGCAGACACCTTCATCAAAGATTATCCTACCAGTATTAAGGGTAAAGAAAATGCCAATAAAGATCTCATGATCGATGAGGTAGTAAAAAAAGTTAATAAGAACGCTTCTAAGGATAGTAAGGCATTACAAAATCCTATTAAAGCAACAACCGTTTACTACTTAAAAGCAGGTATTTTACAATTAGGATACCAGTTCTTTATTGAAGAAAAAGGAACAAGTAATGTGTGGAATGTGATTATAAGTACTGAAGATGGTTCTATTTTGTATAAGGAAAATACAACTGTTTCGTGTGATTTTCATTCTGATGCTTATGAGCATTTACCTTTAGAGATATCTCAAACAAATGAAACAGCGCAATCTTATTCGCTTCCGGCAAATCTGAAAAAGACAGCTGCTAATTTTATTTTTGTGCCAGATGATGCCTCTTATAAGGTGCTTGCATTTCCTGTTGAAGGACCTACATTTGGAAACAGAACTCTGGTGTCTAATCCCTGGGATCTAACAGCCTCTCCAGAGGGATGGCATTCTGATGGAACGAATCATTACACCATAACAAGAGGAAATAACACCTATACATATACGGACGAGAATAATACAAACACTCCTCAGTTTTCTCCGGATGGAGGTGCATCAAGAGTATTTGATTTCCCGATGGATATTACTTTGCCTCCACAAAATTATACCTCTGCAGCAGTAACCAATCTGTTTTATACAACCAATAAAATGCATGATGTGTTTTATAAGTTTGGCTTTACAGAATCTGCCCGAAATTTTCAGATGAATAATTTTACTAATGGAGGTACTGGAAATGATCCGGTTTTTGCTGAAGCTAGAGATGGAGGAGCTTATAATAATGCAAATTTTAACCCGGCAGTAGAAGGAACAAGTGGTAGAATGCAGATGTATCTTTTTGAACCAAAAGACATGCAGAATCTTTTTTATAATGCACCGGGAAACTACACAACAAGAATACCGAAAAGTACTACCGCTGCTTTTGGACCAGCACTTGAGGGGAATCCTCCGGTAACGGGTGATCTGGCTTTGCCAATTCCAGCAAATGCGTGTAATGCTATTTCGGCAGGAACCCTGGCTGGGAAAATTGCCGTAACTACTGCAGGAGGTTGTGCGTTTGCACTTAAAACAAAAAATCTTCAGACAGCCGGAGCTATTGGTGTTATTCAATACCATCCAAACAGTGATACACCAGTCGGTTTAGGAGGATCTGATGCTTCAATTACAATACCTACTATTATGATTGGAAAATCAGAAGGCGAATTTTTGGTTAATCAATTAACAGCTGGGACTACAGTAAATGCAACGCTGAAATATGATAAGCAGAATTATATTTATAAAGACGGAAGTCTTGATAATGGTGTAGTTGCTCATGAATATGGACATGGTATCTCTAATCGATTGACTGGTACTGGAAGCAGCTGTTTATCATGGATCGATGATAATGAGCAGATGGGAGAAGGGTGGTCTGATTTTTTTGCTTTAATGGTAACCAACAGGCCTGGAGATAATGCCTCTATACCAAGAGGAATGGGTACTTTTACGAAAGGAGAGCAAATCAATGGAGCTGGTATACGACCTGCAAAATATTCACCTGATTTTAGCATTAATAATTTTACTTATGCCAAGACTAACGGGATGAAGGTTAATGATGTACTGGGCGGTGTCTATCCGGTTACAAGACCAGATGTTCACAGTATCGGTTTCATTTGGGCTACAATGTTATGGGATCTAAATTGGAAGTATGTGGAGAAATATGGTTATAACAGTAATGTATTGGCTGATCCTAATAGTGGAAGTGCAAAAGTATTACAATTGGTTATGGACGCTCTTAAACTACAGCCATGTAACCCAAGTTTTATACAGGGAAGAGATGCTATATTGGCTGCTGACCAGGCAACAACAGGAGGAGTTGATAAATGTATGATCTGGAAAACGTTTGCAAAAAGAGGATTGGGAGTCAATGCAAGTCCTGGTGGATTGAATGGCCTCTATATGGGTTTCAATAATCCTGCAGCTGAGCTTAATGATCAGGTTGAAGATTTTACCATTCCAACTGAATGTAACACGCTAGATACAAAAGAAACGATTACTGCTAACAACAGTGGAATCTCGATCTATCCAAATCCTGTCAAAGATGAATTTAGCATAAAAGTACCTTCAAACACAGACCTATCTGGAATTACGACGGTAGCGATTTATGATCTTACCGGAAAATTAGTTAATACAGAATATATTAACCTTAACCAGCAACAGAAGGTTAATGTTTCCAAATTAATCAATGGGTCCTATATGGTTAAGATTACAAATAAAGCAATTAATTTCAGTCAGAAAATTATTGTATCAAAATAATACAATGTAATAATTCGATCGGAGGAGTCTTAGGATCTATATTCTAAGGCTTTTCTTTTTTAACCTTCTCCACTACATTATAGAAGTTTGATCCTGGCAAGCACATTATCTGTGATTTCAGGGATAGGAGTTATTTTTTTGAATAAAGTAAATCCCGATAACGAATAATCTAATCTCTAATTACTTTCTATAGAAAAATACGTGTGCCAGGCATCAGAATCAATTTGAGGCATGTAAAATATTATGTTGATTTACAATAAATAGGGTTTATAAGTTCGTCTAATTCCGGTTCTGTATCAGTTGGTAACAATACTAATCTGTAGATTCCTTCAAATTATTTTATTCTAAATATTAATATTCGAAAACGGTAAGCCAGTTAGAGTTTTAATTTATATAACTAAAATTTAGCAAATACTTTTGTATTTTTTGCATCTAGTACTGTAGTTTCGCATCTTCTTTTGTGATTGACAATTTGACTTTTTACGACTCTCTAAGTAGGTTAAGTTCAATTATTTATTGGCTTCTGAAGAAATACGCACTTAGCTATCCATGTGATTTTACAGATACATTTGCTTTGTTGATAAAACCGGTTGCCGGAGGACCCTATGTTAATGTTGCAATTCTTCCTGGGTGTAGGCCCGGTAAGTGTAAGTAAATTAAGACCAGCAACCCGGAATGATGATACCCCCATTACTTTGCGGAGTGATCAATCCAAGATATTTTGAAGGATATAATACTAGTTCTCCGACTGTAACAAATTACAACGGAAGAACCATTCCCTTAATGGCAATAGCCAATGTAACACCAGGTGTTGCATATCATTTAAATTGGTTTTGTCAGATTACAAAGATGGTAGGCTGATTCAGCAGTTTTTCTGCAGGGCGGATCCTTTAACATCGGGGTCTATATTGCTAACTATTTTACCTAAAATAATTGATATATGTAACAATCCACAACAAACAGATTTTAAAAGCGCAGATGACAGCTCCTGGTATGACTTTCCAATGGTATAAAGGTGGAATCATTATACCCAAGGCTACTAGTGATCAGTATGTAGCAATTTAGCCGGGAGTTTATGATGTTCAAGTTTCCATACTGGGAAATCAATGTCTGGGCCCAGCAACTATTACCATTGCAGGATATGCTATTACTTCTTCCCTTTCAGTAGCGATAATTTGTCCAGGAGATCAAATTACTTTGGATGCAGGATAGATTTCACACCTTATTCAAAGGAATCTAAGAAAAATACAAGTGTGGCTTGACCATTAAGTTATATGATAATTTTAAGATTCAGTAATAATAAACTGTGAGCTAGTAATTTTGAAGAAAACGTTTTGTTCACCAATACCACAATAATTATAAAATATATCTGTTAGGTCTTTTACAAATGAGCTTTTGGTATTATTGAATACGGTTATTGGTTCTTTTTAAGTATCAGTTGATAACTTAGTAATAAACTAAGAGATTAAGCAGTCTAGTTATCTAATTTTCATAACAATCCCCTAAAAATATAATACAAATACACACACAAATTGCTAAAAAATTAATTAATAAAAGGAAACCCTTTAAAAACAATTTTTTAAATTTTAGTTTTCATTATAACTCTTTAAAAAATTGAAACTACATTTAAAGTATTAGTCAATAGTAGTAAGATTAAAAAATCACTAAAAGATGTAACAGAAACAACTAAATACATATTCATAATTTTTTTAAACAATCAGCTATTATTAATTAAAATAAATCTTACATTATAGATTACAATAATTTCATTATTGCCCACTTAAACTCAAAACATAACACTACTCTAAAAAATCAACTATTATTGAATATAAAACTAGAATGAAAAACAACTTTTGTATCACACATAAATATCATATCAAGCAAAATAAATCCAATTATATGAGCTACATATCGTTCATTACAAGCATAGTAAAATATTTTTCTTTGCCTCAAAACACAACTAAAGAAACCCAATATTTAATTATATCTTAAAAGAGATTACAATAAAAAAGTACCCCATAAAGAGGTACTTAAACACTAGAATGAAAAAAACTCAATTTAATGAAAACTCAAAAAAACTGTTTAATTTTTTAGATGATATCACCATCTTACTCATAACAATTTATTATTATACAAATTATTATTCTTGATTCTATAATAAGGCGAAGTAAATATAACAGCGATTATAACACACTGATCATTTTTGGGTCAAATACCAACTATCTTCTTTGGTGTTAAAGCAATAATTATCTTATTTACCAAAGTTTTAATAACAAGATAAATATTTATCACTATTTCCTTATGCATTCTAATAGCTATTAACCTTTCAAAGAATACTCTTTACTTTAACCTGTAAAGTCATTTCAAATTTACTTAAATTCATTAGCATTCATATATTCACAAATATCACATAAATATCTCATGTGACTTAAATATAGTTTTGTATTCAAAAACAGTATTTATTATAGTTACATCATATAGCTACGTTACAGCTGCACTAATATTTTTACTTTCTACCTAAAAACTTCTAAGAAAACCTTTTGGAGCCAAATAAAGTAGAAAGCTAAGAAAATATTGATTCATTTTTTGATTCGTATATTTGATAAGCAAATTAAGTATTATGCATATTTAGCACAATATCTTTCATGTATAATATCAGCGTGCACGAAATCCGAGACGAAATAAAATAGTATCCAATTTTGCTTATATCAATTCAGATTTGCTGTAGTTTTGTTAGAAAATGTGTTACATCTCTTGATATTGTCTTATGATCTGTTAATACTCAACCGAGCAGTATTATAAACCATGATTCAGAACGATTAAAAGTTACTAGTACTGATGTATGCTTTTTAATGTTCTTTAAAAAACTATTAAACAACTAATTATATAATAAATCCTTATCAATATTTGGCTTCAGTCTATGCTAAGAATTGTCTGTTATTTCAATATAATTTATAATATAAATCGTCATTTGTTAATTTCTCTAACTAACCTAAATCCCCACATATTGGACCGGATAAGCCATGAATAATACGCTGATCTGTAAGATGTACGAATATTTTGAGGCATATATGCCCATGCTCCACCCCGCAATACGGGGAATTGAGAGATTCCCGATGTACGAGGCAGTTCATTATATGGACCTGTATTATAGGAATCTTCCCAAGCATCAGCAACAAATTCTCTTGCGTTCCCTGTAACATCATATAATCCCCAATTATTGGGTTTATAACTACCTACGCTTGTAGTATAAGGAGCCCCATCATTACAATTTACTTTAATAAATTGATAACCTGTTACTGCATCGGTTGATTCATCATAAACTGCTGCATAACTACAGGCATCAGTTAAATTATCCCCCCAAAAGAAAGCACTATTGGTTCCTGCTTTTGCTGCATACTCCCATTCTGCTTCAGTTGGTAATCTGTATCTGGCTCCTGTTTTTGATGAAAGCCAAGCTGCATAATCTTCAGCATCCTTACGTGTTACGCAAGTAACGGGAAAATCTCCCTTTTGCGGAAAACCAGGATTTCGCCAAGATAAATTTTCTCTGTACATAGGAAATTCAGGATCATTAATCTGAGGTTGGCCAGTAAATCCTAGCGCTCCTTTAGCTTCTTTACGATTAGTATCTCGTACAAATTCAGCATATTGATCTACAGTCACTTCAGTTTTTGATATTGCGAAAGACTTGCCAATTTTCACTTGATGTCTAGGACTTTCCCAAGCAACACGATAAGGATCTACATTAAGTGCCTGATGTTCTTCCTGGCTACCTCCAATTAAAAAACTTCCTGTCGGCAATACTACCATCTCTGTACAATAAAACCTGCTACAATCTTTAATTACATCAAAAGGCTGAAATACTTTTGTATCCTTTACGGGCAGTAGCTGGATAATCTTATTTGAACCATAAGAAGATGACTGAAGCATATCTAATTGAGCACCCCACAAAGACATATCTGCTCTAAGATATTTATTTGATAATTGTGGAAAACTATTATTTTCAAAATTTGGGCACTGAACCAACATTGCTTTCGCTTGATTACTAAGCTGGGTTAAATTTTCAATATAGTCAGCATTACATTCATCTTTTTTTAATAAAGAAAGTGCTTTATTGGCCTTATTGTAAATTTCTTTATAAATTGCATCACAATAATTTTTAGGCCATTTTTTTAAATCGGATGCATCATTAAAAGTTTTTCTTAATTCTTTGATTACTGATTCAAATTCAGGATTTCTATTACTACATTTATTTTGATCCTCACTTTGAGAACAAGAATATACAATAAGTGTTATTGTAAAAAATATTACTTTTTTAGTCATATATAACATTTTAAAGAATTATTTCATTTAAAGGTTTAACATTTATTTATTGACATATGGTTGAGGTAAAAGAAAAAAATGCAAACATATATTTTTAAAATTATTTAAATCATATCTTTAAATAAACCAAGTTCCATTGTTTTTATCACTCACATTATGTATCATATATATGAATTACTTCCAGAGAATTAAATTTCATTTGTTATAGCCGGCAGCTTTTCTAATTGATATCTGTAAGTAGTTCCTGCTCGCTAGCTGCAAAGTAATAATGGTAGCTTTATTTAATGATCTTTTCAATTTCACTATTTTATCAAATTTGTAAACAAAATTAAATCGTTGTAGCTAAAAAAAAATTAAGAAATCTTAAGATTATCTACATTTAAAGAATCTCAATAGTGTATGCGCTTTTAATTCAAAACGATCGAAGATACGCCTGTCATGCGATAAAAAGTACCAATTGTAATTTTTTGATACTAAATATAG
Organism: Chryseobacterium sp. PTM-20240506; assembly: GCF_048296755.1. Lineage (NCBI taxonomy): Bacteria > Pseudomonadati > Bacteroidota > Flavobacteriia > Flavobacteriales > Weeksellaceae > Chryseobacterium > Chryseobacterium sp. PTM-20240506. Next base: position 4,445,551 of record NZ_CP182581.1, on the reverse strand, counting down.
CAATTCCAATATAATTTTAGCTTCCATATCATTTACCTGAACCCCATTTTTAGCCAGAATAATCTTCCTTGTAAATTCCTTTGACTTCGGTATTGTTGTATTTACAATACTTTAGAAATCTATCCTCTTGCTCTGGTAAGAAGTAACCTTTCCTTTTTTTTTCGTATGTACTTACACGGACGTATAAATAAGCTTTTTTCATTTTAATTCATTATTGATCAGATTAAAGTTAGAAACAAAAACATTAAAGGTAACAATGAAAAGAAATTTCTCTAAGCCTATCCGAATATCCCTCTTCTTTTGAGTGTTCGAAGGAAAATGCCATATCACAACATAAGTATCCTAACAAAAAATAAATATAAATCCATTACGGTTTCCCGTAGTTTAACTTGAAAAAAAAATAAATATTATTGCTAGAAAAAATTTTTACGCTGTTGACTTATTTATTAACTTGTTTAAAACTAATAAAATGAAATTTCAATTGTATAAAACATTCAACTCTGAGATTAAATAATTTCTATCATTATCAACAAACTTTATTTGTTGACTAAGAAGTATATTCTAAAAAACATGAAATTTACTTTCACTGCCAAGAGTTTAAATTTTCTTAGATCATCCTAAAATCTAACAACTATAGAAACCAAAAACTAATAATGCCTAATCAACCTTTACCACATACCGCAATACCAACATGGAGCGGATTCATTTATCAAGGTAGAGTCGCACTCTATCATGTATTAAAGCAACTTAATATCAAAACAGAAAATGAAATAAATGAGTTGGTACTCCAAATAGATTCCATAGAAGATTTTACCATACTAAAGTTGATTGCTAATGGAGGACATGCCCCTATTTCTATGCATCAAGTTAAGGCTGTTAAAAGCAACGCGTATACAACTTATAGGGATGATTTTACACAATTAGAAAATAAATGGACAGCTATCGGATTACAAACTGTTGAAGCTTTTTTTCATCTTGCAACTCAAAATGAAAAAACTAAAGTACAAATCGAAGTTTTGCATCCTAACATGAAAATTTATGAATATGAAAATAATGCCGAATCATGTTCTTTAAATGATATTGATATAAAAATTAAAGAGCAAATAGTCTTAGCACTTCAAAAGTATAATATTGTGGGCCATAATAATCCAGATACAGTTCAATTATTAAGCGAAATATTAGAAAAAACAATATCTGATAAGGTAATATACATTCACGCACTAAATCATGGTGGAACCGCCATAAGAAATGCTGCGTATGACAATCCTATTCCTCTACAAAATTTTTTAGATGCTATAAGAACCGATATAGCTTCACTTGTTCAAGATGAAGTTTATTTTGAAGGCAAGATTAGAAATAATCTTAATCGGTATTATCAGGAATTCTGCTTAGATTGTGAAGATGATCAATTAAGTCCCGAATTAAAAACCAAGATGGATAAATATTCGATACTTTTCAATTCTTACGACACTATCGCCTTCAAAGAATTTCTACAAAATATAAGACCTCATAAGAGTGTTTCCTATGAGAACTTACAGCAATATACGGACTTAAGCCTCAATGAAGATGAAATGAAAGATTCTTTCTATCAAATACTATTGACCATTAAAGAGTCAAATGGAGTTGATGGAATTGGTTGGTTTTGTTCTGAAAGCAAACAATATTTCCCAACTTCAATAAACTATTCCAATTCCGAATCAAGTAAGAAAAAAGTAAGTGAGCGGATAATTAAAACTGCTCTAAACAAAATGGTAGACGTTCCTTTTAATTCTGATTACTTAATCACTTCAGAATGCAACGTTGACAACATAGAAGCTTATGCAAACAACATCAGTCATGTCAACCATGTTGATACTGGCGAAGCTGAAAGTGAAATAAAAATCACTCAATGGAAAAAAGTCAGCTTAATTGATTTAGAAACAGCAAAAAACAAATTAAATGATTGATCTAATAAATAGCATATTCCAAGCTGCAGAGCTCGAAGAAAAACCTAATACAAATTTCAAAACCTATGTTTTGAAAGAGCGAAAAAACTATTGGGTTATTGTCCAGTACGATGGCGATAACATCAATAATGTATTAAACGACCAAATAGAGCTATTTGTAAAAACGAAAGAACTCGTACAAGAATCGGCTTTTGACAAAAATGCTAACCTGTTAATATTGAATAGGGTTCCAAAATTAGAAGATGTTAAATTTGACAACCTGCTACAAATTGAAGAGAATCCATACCACTTCAAGAAAAATATCTTGTACTACACTGATGAAGAGTTAAAAAATCTAAATTTTGCCATCGGTGATTCAAATGCACTTACTGCCATTGAAGCACTTATTTTGAAAGACGAAATATTTGAACAGCACAAAAAGAATTTTGATGCTAACTCGTTTGAGTCATTGATTTATCGAATAGCTATTAAAATACCTTTTATTAAAATAGGAATCACTCAAACAAATAATCTTAAATCCCTTGAAGAAATAAATAAAAGATCTATTGGAAACAATCCACTTAATGAAATTTTAGAGCAAGATTTTTTTATGCTCAATGATGAAGATTTTAGTGCAATGACCAATGAAATTATTCTTGAAAAATTAAAAGCAATATTACCAAATGAAGATCAGCAAAATTAGCATCCAGAATTTTAAGGTATTCGAAAATACAACAATAAATTTTAATTCTTCTGATATTATTGTGTTTGATGGACCAAACGGTTTCGGAAAAACAACTATTTATGATGCAATAGAAGTAGTTTTTACTGGAAGAATAAGAAGATATGAAGACCTTAAGTCCAAACTGATTGACGGAAGACAAGTTTTTTCTGAAAATCCATTTCAACATTCAAATGGGATAGGCAAAGACATTTTGATCACAATTGAGCTAATTAAAAATGACCAAACCTACATATTGGAGCGGTTTGCAGATGTAGCAAATATAGAGCCCTACATAGATTTTTCTGTTTATAAGTTGTTTACAAAAGATGATTTTTTATCTGAGAATAGGACTTCTGTAGATGATGAAAACTTATTTTTAACAAATCTATTAGGCAAAAATTACAAATCTAATTTCCAGTTTTTAAACTATGTAGAACAAGAAGAATCTTTATTCTTGCTTAAACATGATGATAAAAAAAGAAAGAGCCATATTGGTCACTTATTTGATTTAAATGAATTTGAACAAAAAATCAAACGAATTGATAACCTAAAAAGGAGATTTGACGCAATTTTCGCACATGAAAATGAAAGATTTGGAATCCTTGAGCAGGAAGTGAATCAAATAAAAGTCAATATCATTGCAGATGAAACTCCTATTTCTTTTGTTAAATTATTAGACAAAAAAGATTTATTTTGGGATCAGGAGGAAATCGATTCATCAACATTCGACTATTCAGAGATTATAGGCACTGACGGAGTTCTTGACCGTTTAAAGGTATTTATCGAACGAAAAATCCTATTCAATCAGTATCGAAAAAATAGAGCTGTTGACTATCTTTTGGTAAATGAAAATCTTGTAAATAGCTTTTTCAAATTTCATAATTTTTTATCTGAAAAAGATGAGATTAGAGAGATAAAAGCTAAAATGACAGGTATGCAAAACACCATTCAGAAACTGGAATCTCTTAATCATAATGCAGTGGAAGAATCAATAGACTTGAATTTGTATGATTTCATTCCAAGTGATTTAAAAACTACTTTTTCTTCAACTCAGCAGGCACTAATATCTAGTCATAAAGAACTCTCTGGACTAGATAAAATTTATTCAGACATTTTTAAATCTAGAAATGACTTAATTGAGGAACTTACAGAACTAAGAGAAGCTGGAGTTTCTAGTGGCGAATGTATTTTATGTGGATATGACTGGAAAAACATTGAAGCATTCCTTCTTCAAATCGAAAATAAATCTGAACAAATAAAGGAGATCAACTCTGATAAAAGCAATCGTCTTCAGGAAACATTCACAAAATTTAAATATGAAACAATTAAACAAATAATAGAACTGATAAATACTCATATTATTTCTATTAATTATAATGAAAAATTTGCTACACAGTTACTTAATTTGGAAGACAATCATTTTAAGGATTTGATAAAAGTTCTTACTATTCTTGAAATTGATTATTCAAAATATCTAAGTAGCGAACAGATACTAGATGTATCTGACAAATTAGAACTATTCAAAAGCGAAATCTCCATTCTAAAAGACACAAGTAATGCAGAATTAGTAGAAACGTATTTTTTAGAATATTTTCGAGAATATTTCAACAATGAAGATAGTCAATTTGATTCTGTGACTGTTGAACAAATTGAAGCGAAGAAAAAATACTTATCTCACAAATTATCATTAAGTCAAAATCAAATTTTACAGAGTAAGTCGGCACAATTATTAGAAGTGACAAAAAAGAGAGACACAGCAAGAGAAGTTTCTCAAAAATTGAATAAATTAAAAGGAACATATAACTCATCCTTAAAATCTTATCAGAAAAAAATAATAAAAGACATAGAAACAGTATTCCATATCTATTCAGGCAGGATTATGCAATCTTTTCAAGGTGGAATAGGTCTATTTATCTTTTCCGAAAAAGAAGGGATACGTTTCCAAACTGGATCAAAAAAAACCTATGATGCTGTCTTTACTATGAGCTCTGGACAATTGTCAGCATTAATTATTTCTTTCACTCTAGCACTTCACAAAAAGTATTCTCAAAATAAATTAATTTTGATAGACGATCCTGTTCAAACCATGGATGAATTAAATCTTTATGGGTTTATTGATTTACTAAGAAATGAATTCTATGATAATCAAGTTATTATGTCTACTCACGAAGACATGATGTCAGCATTTATGAGGTATAAATTCAAAAATTACAATCTATCAGAACAACGTATTAATTTAAAGGAACTAGCAACAGGATAATTGCTACAATAAAAGATCTTAATATATCTTCACCATGAAAGAAATCGATCTCTATTCCGAAGTAAAACCGCGCTATTATCAGCTCATACCAAATCGGGAGGATGGGCTGATACTTCTTGCATTATATCAAAAATACCAAAAGCAGGAATTTATGGAAGACCAAATCATACAAATCATCAATAAAGTACTTAGCGACCTGCGAGGAACCAACATAAGAGACGAAGGCAATCGAAACAACAACATCATCCTACGCTTGCAAGAATTTCTTCTGTGGCGTGATAGGAAAAGAAAAGTATATGGCTTTAAAAACTATGGAGAAGAATTTTGCCGGAAAGTCTTTACACGACTGTCTGAAAGCTATCATCCTGCCAAAATAGAACGCCTATTCAAAAACCTGCTAGACACCCTAAAAATAAGTCTTAAAAAAAATCCTCCCGAAATGCTGTTCTGGATGAGCGACTATTTCAACAGCCGAAGTACCGAATTGGCCCAGCAAATTGAAATCCTAGACCAGCAGGTAAGCGAATCAGTAGACGATTTCCGTTTTCAGATCAAACAACCACAGGCCAACATCTTGCAAGTAATCGAAACCATCAGCATAGGTTTAGACCACATCAAAAAGCACGTACACGAACTGACCACTGGATTTCAGATCACTTACGACATAGATGACATCGTACAGGACATGCTCAAGGACGCCGCAAACTTTGAGCTTCTCGACAGCATTAACCTTGTACTAAAATACAACGAAAACGTACGCAATCATTTAGACCAGGTAAGCACACGTATTGACAAAATAAAGCCCCGCATACGGGAATTTATCTTCGAATTTAACCAACGGGAACTCGATAGAAAAACAGACGATTTTCTCCATTATCTGCTAGACAGTGCCACCTATGTCCGAGAGAACAACCAGCCCAAAAGATTAATTTTTCCCGAAGAAATTGAATCCTTTAGCATCAGGATTCCAGAATCCGTGCCACGTTTCTATATCTTGACTGAAAGAGACTTTGCCAGAAAAGCGCCTCTACCCCCTGCTGTAAGATCAAGAGATGTAGAACAGACTAAGGAAATGATGGCCAAAAACATAGAAAAGCTTGAAATAAAAAAGGATACGATATTGGGCAACAGAGGCTCTAAACCATATAGACAGAGAAGGAAACTCGATTTTTCGCCCTTCTTTTTCAACATCCTCAACCACGAACAGCACAACTTGAACATAGCTGTAAGAACAGCTCAAAGGCTGGTAAAACAATGCAATAGCTGGCAATATGAAATTACGGTAGACCAAAACGAATATTACAATCCAAACTATCAAAATCTTTCACTATGGAATATGACGATACTGAAAAAGACCCAAACGAACGTTATGCGTTTATGTTAGACAAATCAGCTAAAAACACATTCGCTAAGTTAGATTATCTTCTAAAATCGGGAATGCACATACAACGGGACTTTCAAAAACCTGCTTCGATGTATGCTTTTGGATAAGCATTACCGAAGCCTAAAGGCCTACTATGACGATTTTTTTGAAATGCTTCTCAAGAAAGAAGGTGAAGGATGGTCCACCTACTTCTATATAGACTTTCATGAAGGCTCAAGAGGTAAAATCCCCACCGACAACCAATACCGATCGTACCTCAAATCGGAATACATCCTTATTGGCCTTATCTTTTTCAAAATCTATAAGCTGGACGGCAATATCGAGTTGGCTAAAATATCTGATTTCATCAACCTGCTCTATCAGGAATACGATGAACTCCTCAACAAGATGCAGCGTGTCGTATCAACCATTGAAATTAATGCAGGATCAGACCTGAACGAAGAGAAACTAAAAAATATGGTATATAAAGCCTTTGCCGAATTTGAACAGCTGGGCTGGATTGCCAGAGATACAAATGACAGCGACTACTTTACCTACCAACCCTCGTTCGAAAGACTAAGGAGAATATATTACCCGCAGATAGAAACAATCGATGAAATCATAAAACGAAAAGAACATGGCAAAATTTCAACCCAAGATCTACAGTTTATCAACCCTCAACATCAGGCAGCATTTTAACAGCGACTACCGTTTCAATGACTTCCGTACCGATTTTAGTGGAGAAAGCGGTAGTGGTAAGAGTCTTATTGCCGACTTTATCCAACTGCTTTTAGTGGGCTCCCGTGTATTTAAATCGGGAACAGACGGCGTAAGCAATAGAGATACAAGTGGTCTTGTCCTAAAAAATGGAGGTGGCAAATACGGGCGTGGCTATATTTTCATCAACATCGAAATACAATACCGTAAGTACATCACCTTGGGTGGCTATCTGGACATCACCAGTACTCAGATGCAATTTTTTATCATACAGGCTGGCTACGATTTTGAAGAAACACTCCTGCCCATGAATGAGCCAATATTTTACAAAGACCTGCTACTCGATGGACAAATCGAAACGCTGGAAAATCTGGAAAAAAGATTTTTGGGAAAAGGCTACCTGAAATGAGTAAACAATAAAAAATACCACCATCTACTTTTTAACAACGGTATACTTGCCGTAGACCTAAGCCAAAACCACCAAAGTCTGAAAAGCTATGCGGCAATTATACGAGCCTTCTCCAGAGAAAAAGGCTTCTTTACTGATTCAGACGCTCTCAAAACATTCCTATTTGGAGACAGCGACCACAAACAGCTTGTTGACAAATACCGAGAAGAAGTACAAAACATTAATGTAGACCAGCAGCAACACCACCACCTACTGGAAGAAATAGCCACCATAAGAAGCAAAGAACAGAAAATAGAACACGTATTACGTGATTTCAATACCTGCAGTCAACTGAAAAAACAATTCAGTCTGGAAAACATCTGCTTCTGGTATCAAGAAAATGAACTTATTGCTGAAAAACTTGTACAATCCACACAAGACTACCAAACAAACCAGATTAAAAGGCTTTTGATCAAAAAGAAATTGTCCAATGTCAAAATAACTGATATCAAAGACCAACATAAAACCCATTCCAAATTAAAAAACAATAACAAAAATTCAGAGCGGGAAAAAGAAAAATTTGAAATAGAATGGCAAAAAGCCAAAAACCTGCTCGATGAAAGCGCCAAATACAAAGACAATATAGACAAAGTAAACAGCTGGTTTACCGAAGATCGACAAGATGCAGATGCCATCAGACAATGGCATAAGGATAAACGCTCTAAGGTAACAGATACAGATAACCTAAAAGCATTTGAACAATTTCTTATAGAAAACAAACTGAAGCAGCAATTTGAACAATCAGATCGGTACAATGACTATGCAACCGCAGGAAAAATGACATCGCAAAAATTGAAGGATTTTGAAGAAACCATCAGCAAGCTGGAAACACAACTTGTTTTTTCGGATTTGGACAATCCAGCATCACTGGCCCATTAGGCAATAGAACACCTCGATTTGCCCCTTACGACTGAGCAAGAAAGCCTACTCATCCATTTACAATACCTATCGCGAACAACACCCAATTCGCCAAAAGAACGCTACCTCCCCTTTCCCGAAAAACTATTCAAAGAACCGCTTACTTTCAAAGCAAACGACAATGGATTTTGGCTGGAATTAAACGGCATCCACGAATTTATAACCAATGTACCCAAACAACATCTCAGCGTACCTCCTGACCAGATCACACTCGGTAGAGAGCCAAGATGCCGAACAACATCTAACAAAATATAAAAACCTTAATGACGCCCATGATAAGGCTTTTGCCAAGTATAACCACAGCCATCAGCTGAACAAGGACAATCGGGAAAAAATTGACCAGATTGAAAGCTATATGACCAAACAATATGGTTCAATCGACTTTGACCATTTGACAAAGACAGGAGAAAGCCAGCTTCTCCATTTTGAGACAGATTTAGAAAATATTCGAACTGCCGAAAGAATAGCACTTCTAAAAATTCATAGAATAGAAGATGACTTGTTTAAATCCAATCCGCCCATCAATACGCTTTACGAAATGCATAACGCTATTGATACGGAACACACAGGAGCTAAAACACGATTTGAACAATACCAAAACAACCACAATGTGAGTATTTTAAAACTCAATGAAGCAAAAATAAAATTTGCAAGAGAGCACCGACGTGATTTTATTGCCGAGCAGGATTTGATCAAAATAGAACAGCAGCCAGCAGAAACACCGAGCACGGATGCCTACAGCAAGTTCAAAGCCACTTACGCCGCCGCGTCAGAAGAAATAGAAGACAAGACTATTTTAAAAGACTATTCAGTAGGTGTACTGGCCAACAAACTGTTACCTACCGTTTTCCCTACGCAACAGATACAAGAAGAACTTATTGGCGAACAGATTGAAAAGAGACTTATCGAACTCACGAGCGATTTGCAGCGCATTGGTTCCAGAAAAATAGAAATTCTACACAACACTTTTAAAGAATTAACTACAATTTATAACGGATTTCTGACCAAGGTCCAGAAAATAAGCGACTACCTGTCAAAAAATAAGATTACAGGAGCTAATTATGCAACATTACAACATACACCAGCTGCTGGATATCCAGACGATTGGATGAAAGTTTTCAGAAAACGGCTCACCAACGAAATGCAGGAGACAGGCCTGTTTGCAACAAATAACAAACAAGACATTGACGACATCATGATTAGTGTATTCCGCGAAGCAAACGGAACAAGAGAAGCCACCATAAACGATCTGCTCAACCCACGCTCTTATTTTGATCTCCTTTTTGAAATCAGGCAAGATGGGCAAAAAAATTCGGGAAGCAATGGGCAAACCTATACAGCCAATGCACTGCTTTGCCTCGCCAGACTATCGCTCATTGAAGGCGAAGATCACACCGGAATACGAATTATGCCGATTGATGAAGCAGAAGGCTTGGGAAGCAATTACGAAATATTACATAAACTAGCAAAAAAGAACAGTACCAAATCGTTACTATGTCAATCGAAACTGCAGGTGATATTAATGACGAAGGACAATATATCTATATCATGCACGACAATAAAGATGCTAATGGCTTGACCTATGTACCACCATTAGGTATCTTTCACAGAGGACAATTAACAGAACACATCAATGAAATCTTTGAAGAAACTACATAGTAAGGATTTTACATGGCCCGTATTAAAAGCGCTGAATGATTTGTATGAAAAAAAGAAAACAACAGCAAAAATTCACTAAGTAGACTATATCCGTTACTTAATGGCATAAACAGAACTTATTGCTCAAAAAAAGGCAATAGCAATATTCTGGTTGCAGGGGATGGTTATAATGAATATTACGAAGCCAATTTTCAATCTGCTTATCAATAGTGAAGGCAGGGAAGTAATTTCTTTTTTTGCCTTTAAAGGATGGTGGGCAAATGATTTAGAGAGTTTTAATTTACAAACACCATCCCGCAAATTTATTGAGATAATAGAGGATGCAGAATTGTTTGCAATCTCCAAGATGACTTTGAACAGATGTTTATAGATATTCCAAAATTTGAACGTTATTGGCGGATTGTTGGCGTCAACAGCTATCTGGCTCATATCAAAAGGATAGAGGAATTTCAGGAGCTTCCTGCAAACAGTCGATATGAAAAACTAATCAAACAATTCCCTGATATAGAAAACCGAATAAAGCAAAAACACATTGCTTCCTATTTAGGGATTGCACCGGAATCATTAAGCGCTATCAAAAAACTTCTAAAAAATTGATTTCTTAAGATTTCTTATTGGTACTGTTTTTCAGTTGATCTAATTTTGAATCATTGTTAACGGGGATTTGCTTAATCCTTATAAATTAAATACGATGAATAGATTATTAGACAAAGTCGCCATTATCACTGGAGCAGCCAGTGGAATGGGTGCTGTAGAGGCAAAGATGCTTGCAAAGGAAGGGGCTACGGTTTTTCTAACTGATATCCATGAAGAAAACCTGAAGACAGTTACCAATGAAATTAATGCTTCAGGAGGTCATGCCTACTATAAGGTACATGATGTAAGTAATGAAGAACAATGGAATTCCGTAGTAGAAGAAGTCATCCGAGTCGCTGGAAAAATTGATATTCTAGTCAATAATGCTGCTATCTTGGGTGACCTGAGTTCTCCTATGGAAGAGAGAACCGTTGAAGAATTTAATAAGGTTCTCCATATAAATCTCACAAGCCATTTCATCGGAATGAAATCAGTGGTTCCATTGATGAAAAAAGCCAAGGGAGGATCTATTGTTAATATTTCTTCGATCGGTGGAATTGTAGGATCTGCTGGCGGTACGGCTTATACCGCTTCCAAAGGAGGGGTCAGACTGTTATCAAAAGGAGCCGCTATTGAATTGGCGCCTTTTAATATTCGTGTCAATTCTCTGCATCCTGGGTTTGTGGATACCGAGATGAATAAAAATATGCCCAACTACGAAGATTTCAAACGTATGGCTATTGATGGAACACCATTAAACAGAGGAGGAAAAGAAGAGGAAATTGCTTACGGTGTTATTTTCCTGGCTTCTGATGAATCTTCCTTTATGACAGGGACTGAATTGATTATTGATGGCGGAAATACTGCTGTATAATAATTCTTGTCCCGATATCATTTGTCAAACAAGTAAATTACAATCCTAAATTTATTATTGGTTCATATAAAATTGCTTCAAAATAGGAGGCTACAAAATGGTCGTATAACAAAAATGCATTTCCTAATACATTTTTGTTATACTTATTCTGGAAAAATCAAAACAAAACTCCTTATGCCCTTATATATTTATAAGTAGTAATAGCCTATTTTCGGGTTGACATACAGTATTTTATATGGGAGGGATATCAAATTAAAAATCAAAAAAAGGATGATAGAAAAACAATTAAACTCAACAGAAGAAACAACTAATGCTTTAAACCGTCACCTCGACGCATGGCGTTCAGGAGATATCGATAAGGTTATGGAAGACTGGAGTGATGATGGAGTGTTGATCAACAGTTCAGGTATAGTGGTAGGTAAAAGTATTAATTAAAAAAAATTACTAACTCTCCTTAAAATGATATCTTTGCTGCCAAACTATACTATTAGCAATATATGGCCTCAATAGAACTGTCTAAAAATTTAAACAAACAAAAATAATAAGATAACAATTTCACATTTAAAACTTTGATTAAATAAAGGCTTTAAAAACAATTTTTATTTATTTCAATGTGATAGCAAATATACACTAAATCTGCAATTTTGTAAATAATAACATAATACTTCGAAAACTTAAATCACAATACATATCATAAAAGAGGCAAATATTTTATATTGGCAATTTTATTCAATGAAATTAAAGCATTTTTTTAAGACTTAATAGTTTTGAACTAACAGGAAAAATCAGCCCTCTGGTGAAAATACTTGCAACATTAATTTTAAAAATAGTTTCGAAATGAATTCAAGAAAAATAGATAGAAAAGACTTTTTACATTTAGGAGGAAAATTATCTCTCGGAGCCTTAATAGCTCCTGCATTATTAACCGGATGTTTATCTGATTCAAAAGAAAAAGAAAGAAAGATAATAAAGATCTCTGGAAATGCAAATACCAAATACATTCTAAAGAATGGAATAGTGTATAGCCAGGATGTTAAAGTTGGAAATTTTAGAAAAGCTGATATTTTAATAGAAGGTAAAATTATCAAAGAAATCAAACCTGATATAGAGCAAGGTGAGGACACATATGTAATTGATGCAAGTGAGTATATAATAATGCCGGGTTTTGTTGATACTCACCATCATCAGTATGAAACCGCTATTAGAGGATACTTAGCCGAGGCTCTTCTTGTCAATGATAAAAAGCCAGATAACCCATTTACATATCTAGATGTTTTAATTAAAAAATTGACACCTGTATTTCGTCCTGAGGATATTTATACTGCTGTACTGCTATCATCATTAAATCAGATCGATTGTGGAGTTACAACTGTTTTAGATACTTCTCAAGTAGTTCACTCGATGGAACATTTTGAAGCCTTGATGCATGGCTTGAAAGATGGTGGGAGGCGAGCACTTGTAGCCTTTTCAACAGGTTCTGGTGAGTCTACTCCTTTCCCCCGAAAGCTCAACGATATACAAAAGATGTACTTTTCTTCGACAGACCAGCTTCTTACTATGGCTATGGGAGCTGAACTTTTTCCTGGAGATTTTAAGAATCATTGGGGTATGGCAAGAGATATTGGTGTGCCAATTGTATCACATATTGTTGGAAATTTAGGATCTGCTCCTGCCTTTGAAAATATAGTAAAGGAAAATCTTTTGGGAAAAGATAATATATTAATTCATTGTACTGGATTGAATGATAAAATGTGGGAAAGTATTGCAAAATCAGGAGCCGCTATTTCTCTTGCTGTTCCTATTGAGCTAAGTATGAGACATGGGACTCCCCCTATTATGCAGGCACTAAAACATGGCGTCCAACCCTCTCTAAGCAGTGATGTAGAAGTTACAATGACTTCCGACTTTTTCACTCAAATGAGATCTGTCTATACATTACAACGGGGTTTAGTTAATGCACAAGTACTTTCAGGTATAGATTGTCAACAAGACCTTATTACATGTAATGATGTTGTCAGGTATGCAACATTAGAAGGGGCAAAGGCAACACATCTTGAACATAAAATTGGAAGTCTTACACCCGGTAAGGAAGCTGATATTATAATGCTACGAACAAGGGATCTAAATGTGATGCCAATTAATAGTGTAAGTGGCACAGTCGTTACCCTGATGGAGAGAACAAATGTAGATACGGTTATCATTGCTGGAAAAATCCGTAAATACCAAGGGAAAATGCTAGGCATTGATACGCAGGTATTGCACTCAAAAATTACTGAATCTAGAGATTATCTATTTGCAAAGGCTGGGTTAGAAAATCATTTTTTCTAAATAAATATACTCCTTTACTTTTTTTATTTTATGAAAGAAGTCCAATTGATCTACATAAAAAAAGGCTAATTCTCCGAATTATTGATATAAGCATGTTCCATATTTTCAATAAAAATATTTTTAAATTCTTATATTTTAACTAAAATAGAGGTATAAAGTGAATTTTATGCCGAGTACTTATCCACATAAACATGGATATATATAATCAAAAAAAATGAAAAAGTAGGTTCTGCTAGTAGAGTAAAGTATCAATAGCTCCTTTACAAAAATGACTTAACTTATGGTATAAATTTTTAAAATTTCATCCATGAATAAACAGCAACACCACGTCAAGACTCGCAAAGTTTGACTTAAAATCTACTTAGAATCGGGGTGTTTGATAAAGGAGGCTTTACGTTTTTGGAATTGCAAGATCAACACTTCATCGTTGGATAAAAAGATATAAAGAAGAAGGAAAATAAGGACTGTGAGATAAGTCAAGACGTCCTAAAGCCCTTACCAATACCAAAGTTACAAAAGAAACTGGATCAATCATCCTTGATTTAAGAGAGAAAAAAAGATGGGGAACTGCAAAAATTTCAACCCATCTGCTTCGAAAAGTAATTATGCTTTCCGCAATGACTGTTTGGCGGGTATTCTTTAAATACAAAGTTAACCGTAGTCAAAAGGCGTAAAAAATCTGATTACAAAGATACAGAAGAGAAATTTCTTGGGATGGGGCACAGATTGATGATACTAACTGTAGATCGTCAGCAAAAAGTGGACATTTGATATTAAAAAGTTAAGGAGTGTTTTCATAAAAAGAGTAATTTTAATACATGACCTTTGCTTAAAACTTCAAATTTATTTATTATGAACAATCAAGACAATTTCCTGAAATTGTTATTATTTTTAACAATAACTACCATGCCATGTCTGAACTCATGTACCACAGAAAATACATATAAACAAGAAGACATAATTTTCCCAGATGACCAGGATGATAAAGAAATTAACTTGGCTATAGTAGCCTATAATATTTACAACAATAATATTTATTTTAACAAATCTTTCTCGATACCAGATAATGCGCCGATGTATATAAAAAAAGAAATCTGGGAGAAAGAACAAAAAGCAATTGATGAACATAAGAAAAAATTTAAATTATTTACAGACATTATTCCCGAAGAATTTCGAAAAGAAATTACACAACTCACCTTTTTTTACCCTGAAGAAGGATCTAATGTATATGCTTATATTGGCGCTCGGAAAAAAAACTCTTTAAACCAGTTCTCTTTGGGACTTGCCTACGATGTAGAGAGGGGTAAAACGCAAATTCCTTCTTTTTCAGCACCGGATTATAAGCACAATACTTTGGGGTATGACATGACCACTTATGCTATGATTCATGAATTTGGACATTACATCACAAAAAACAAGACACAAGAGTACTTGTATTATTTTCCAGAAAGTGACAGCTATGGAAGTACTTATAAAGAAGGTTCATTTATAAAGCAAATCGTTAATATTTCATGGGAAAAAGTTTCAGAGTTACCAACAGACATATTGATGAATCCAAGCAAAATTTTTAATTCTCTACCAGGAGATTTTGTTAGTGCTTATGCATGTTCTTCAATGGATGAGGATGGAGCAGAAACATTTACTCATTTTGTGCTATTAAATGATAAACCTGAGGCTACAGATGGGAAAAATAAAAAAATACTTCTTTTTTATAAAGATCCCGAAATGATGAAAATAAGAACAGGAATCAGACAAAATATGCAAAAATTAGGAATCGTACCAGGTATACCTAATATGTAATTAAAATTTAAGCGAGGTAAAATAGTATTGCTCATCTTTGAAAATTATTAAATGGAAATGTGACTTAAAGTCATATGAATTTTAGTGGTCAGTCGATTAAAGTTTAAAGATGATGATAAGATATTCAATAATACTCATCCCACAAAAATTTTGCAAATTGCACCTAATTAACATCAATAATTGAATAAGGTATTGTAAACTTACCTAAAAATGTATCCATTTAAAGATAGAGTTTTTTTAATCAAAAACTCTATCTTTAAATATGAAAAAGAGTATGTATTCAGAGAATCAGGTTTTTGGGTTCTCAAAGAACAAGTGTCATAGAAATATGCCGTGAACATGGCTTACTCAAGGTACTTTTTATCGTTTGAAGAGTAAATATTCAGGTTTGGAAGGTTCTGATATTCAAAGACTTTGAAATCTGGAGTCCGAAAATTCTAAGCTTAAGAAACTTTATACAGAAGGTTGTTTAAATATTGAAGCTTTAAAAAATGTTCTGTCAAAAAGCGTAAAGCCTTCTGGACAGTGTAAAATTGTTAACTTTATCCGTGAAAAATATAACGTAGTGAAGGGAAAAGTTGTTTGGCAATTGGTATAATCAAGCGGAGCTATCGTTATAAAAGTATGAAAAATGACGATGAATTAATTGAGGCTATGATAAGACTTTCCTTTTCATGAGGCCATCCCACTATGGAATATAAAAAAGCCCTGAAGAATTACCCCCCGGGATATTAACAATTTAGTAGTATTATAGTTTATCTCGAAACAATTATTTTCTGATTATAATCAATTGAATTACTGCTGATTTTCACCATGTAAACACCATTCAACAGTGTATTAACACTCACTGTATTCTGCTTATTAAGATTAATCTTCTCTGAAGAAACCAGTTTTCCTGTAAAATCATAAATAGAAACCGTAGTAATTCCTGAAAAATCTATTCCTGAAAGGTGTTGATGGTAAATTCTGTTTTCACCGGATTTGGATAGATGGATATCCTTTAGAGCTTGAAATAGCTTCATTTACTGCTAATACGCCACATTCTGCTGGGATAGTAAAATCCTCCACCTGATCATTTAAATCCAGAGCAGCATGATTGTTCCCAATACATATTACGTTAAGTCCTCCAGGAGCAGCATTTACTCCTAGCCCTCTCCTAGCAAAGTTCTCCAGATCGTACACTCCCGTTTTAGCTTGGTCTGCCGCTAGAATTGGTATCTTTATCCTATATGAAGATTGGATTACATGATTGAAGTTTAAGCCCATCCATTACAAGCTGTAATACTCTGACGCTTCCACTGTTCGGATCTTCCAATACATTATTTTTGTAGCCATATTATTCAACATACTTCCAATGAAGGTCCCAAAGTATTGATGCCCAAAACAAAACCAATACTGTGAGCATCCGAAACAGTATAGTCTGATAAATTTTTCTTCATCACGTTTGTTCTCCCATAGGTATAATTATTAACTGCGAAATCCGGAGAATAGCCCGTATATATTATCTCAATGAAAAAGGTAAAGAAATTACTTCTTTTTTTGCTTTTGAGGGATGGTGGGCAAATGATTTGGAGAGCTTTCATCTTCAGACTCCATCAAAAAAAAATATCGAAATAATAGAATATGCTGAACTATTTATAATTTCCAGAAAAGATTTTGAACAGAGTTTTACCGACATTCCTAAACTTGAACACTATTGGCGAATCGTTGGAATCAATAGTTATTTAGCTCATATAAAAAGATTGTAGGCATTTCAAGATTTACCTGCACAGGAACGTTATGAAGATCTAATTAAACGATTTCCCGATATCGAGATCAGAATAAAACAAAAACATATTGCTTCATATCTTGGTATTACACCTGAATCATTAAGTGTAATAAAAAGATTTATAAAGAAATAAATACTTAAGATTTCTTATTTGTATTCATTTTTCATCTCTTTAATTTCGACTTATCAGAAACAATTTTTTAATCTAAAATTAAATACAATGAACAGATTACTAGGAAAAGTTGCAATTATTACCGGAGCAGCCAGTGGAATGGGTGCTGTTGAAGCAAAATTAATTGCACAAGAAGGAGCTCAGGTTTTTCTCACTGACATAAATGAGGAAAAGCTTAAAGCGGTTAGCCAAGAAATCATAACTCTAGGGGGAAGTGCAGCTTACATGGTACATGATGTAAGTGATGAAAAACAATGGGGCTCAGTGATAAATGAGGTAATCAGGTTATATGGCAAAATCAATATTCTGGTTAATAATGCAGCAATTATAGGAGATATTGAAAGTCCGCTTGAAGAACGTAGTGTTAAGGAATTTAATAAAGTACTCAATATAAATCTTACAAGTCAATTTATAGGAATGAAATCCGTGATTCCTTTTATGAAAAAGGTAAAAGGCGGATCTATTATTAATATTTCTTCCATAGGTGGGATTGTAGGATCTGCTGGAGGTACTGGTTATACAGCATCGAAAGGAGGCTCCAGATTGTTATCAAAGGGAGCTGCTGTTGAACTAGCTCCATTTAATATCCGTGTTAACTCAGTACACCCAGGATTTGTAGACACTTCTATGAGTAAAAACATGCCAAATTACGAAGCATTCAAAAAAATGGCAGTAGAGGGAACACCACTAAGGAGAGGAGGAAAAGAAGAAGAAATTGCTTATGGAGTTATTTTTTTAGCATCTGACGAATCATCTTTTGTTACAGGTACAGAGTTAATCATTGATGGTGGAAATACAGCATTTTAATTAGTACTAAATTACTTAATATCAGATATTCTAAAAAAATAACATACAAAATTATTATGAAAGAAAAGAAAATAGATGTAGTACAGGAGATTACTTCTACAACAATAACTACAGAAGTATTAAATCGCCATCTTGATGCTTGGCGTGAGGGAAATATTGATAAGGTGATGGCAGATTGGAGCGATGATGGTGTATTAATAAACAGCTCCGGTATTGTCATAGGTAAACTAGCAATTCGTGAAGTTTATAAAAAGGTTTTTACGGAATATTTTCCTGATGATGTTCGAGCAACGGTAGATTTTAGTAAACAAAAAATTCATGGAGAGATTGCCTTTACTGAATGGGAAGGAGGTATTGCCAAATATGCTTCAGATACAATTATTGTAAGAGATGGTAAAAAAGTGGCCCATGTTTTTGCAGCAGATTACACGGCATAAATTAATGTATAACCTACTTTTATGTAATATAATATTCGTTTGCGATTTATTAAATACAAAATGATTTAGAAATAAAATAATATGAAAGATCAGTTAAATAGAAAAGAATTTTTAAAAGCAGCAGGAATTTTAGCTATAGGTGGGTTGGTCCTACCTTCATTACTAACAAGTTGTTCTTCCTCAGCGGATGAACAAGAAAATCAAGATACAGCACCAACAACTTCCGCACAAGAAACATCTAAGGTATTAAATCGTCATCTAAATGCGTGGCGGGAAGGAAATATTGATAAGGTTATGGCCGATTGGAGTGATAACGGTATACTAATAAATAGTTCTGGTATTTTTATAGGTAAACCAGCAATTCGTGAACTTTATAAAAAGGTTTTCACTGAATATTTTCCCGATGATATTCGAGCCATGGTAGATTTAAGTAAAAGCCAAATTCAGGGAGAGATTGCCTTTACTGAATGGAAAGGAGGTATTGCTAAATACGCTGCAGATGTAATTATCGTGCGAAACGGTAAAAAAGTAGCTCATACTTTCTCTGCTAATTATATATAAAATATTAATTCGCTGTTTAATTACTTAATGATTATATTGAGTAATTATCAAGATTAAAATAAACTCCTACTAATGAAAAATTTAAATGCAGAAATAGTTAGAAATTTTCTTCGTGATTATGGAGGTACAACATTATTTTCTAAATATTATTGCTGAAAATATTTTTCACAAATTTGATATTGAACACATATTTGGACAGGGGAGAATATATTGCTGTATTCGGAAGTATAGAAATAGAATCAAAAAAAACAAATCAAAAAGGACAATCTCCATTTTCAATTCGAATTCAAATTCAAAATGAAAAAAATAATTCTTTTTCATTTTTTAGAAGATACTATTGAAACTTATACTACATTCAAAACAGGTGGAAAGTGGAAAATTTCAAATGCAAATAGTGAGTTTGATATTTAACCTATTCTGATTGTCTTATTGTTATCTAATGATTATATTTTGACAAAAATTCATTGATTGTATTACTAAATGGACAACCAAATGGCGAGTTTCGTTTATTAAAAAGATATGATTTGCTTAAATGAATACATATCTTTAAGATATATACTGAAAAGGGAAAATTACTAAGAAAGTACTCAAGGAGTAATATGATCATTAAAACAGATTATATACAAAACCATCCCATGACAGTGTAAACACAAAAAATCGGAGTTCGTAAGGGCTCTGATTTTTTTTCACTTCTAATCTTATGCAAACAATAAAGTCACAAGATATAATTTTTGAACAATTTAAGATTAGCTAACAATTCAAAGACTTTATGATCAGGATATACTGTCAGAAAACGCTCCTGTAAGTTAACAAGAAAGGATTATTTACAAAATATTTTCCGGAAATTCAGGAGACATTATTTTACAGACAAAGAACTATGTTCCTATAACTACGGTAGAAGTATCTATAAAAAGGGGATTACTACGACTCAGCACTTACTTTCTATATATAATGGCTTTATTACGTTCTGGATGGAAAAGGAATATTTGGAGCTAATTTTACTCTACCTACTACTTTTCATTCATCGGCAAAGGTATTGAACCAGAATGGGCTAATTTGAAAAAAATCTCCGAAGAGGATTAAAGTATCCATTCTTTTCACACAGGCAAAAATAAAAAAATTAGACTCTCGTTTTTTGAACTTTAGTGAAATTTGGTAATGCATAAAGTAGTGATATTACATATTAGTTTTATAGTTTACTAATAATCCAATGCGTCTAGTATCATTTCTAATTTTTAACTTGTTCATTGTACAGAATTGAGAAATAACATATTTCGCTGTAAAAAATAACAACAGCATCAAGGTTGATACTGTTGTTAAATTATTTTAGCACATCATAATATTATTTTATTGAGACCAATTTAATTTAGAGGCTATAAAACCCAATGTTCCTTGGAACAATATACTAAGAGTAAATATAGGTCTCTTGGAAGTTTTTTTACAATAAGCAAAATGCTTAAAAGAATTAGTACTGTAATTATAATCTCCCATCATCTTTTGTATATTGTAACCACATCTTTTACCAAACTACGGCATCGGCCAGGTTACTCTTTTCCTGTGATGCTACTCCATATGCATATATCGCGAACGTCCATTTTTCTTTATCATCTTTTTTTAATACCCAAAGTTCTCTGAATATTGGAGACTTGACCTCCCCTGATTTGATTTCAGTAACAGAACCCGTTGTATCTACCGATCTTACGTACGCTAAATCACCCGCAACATACGCATCCATGATATTAATGATATTACCTTCATTAAACTTAATAACATTTACAAGCTCAGTGTATACTTTCTCTATATCCTTAAGTCCACTAATTGGTCTTTGATTTTCTGGAATTAGAACAGAATCTTCATTAAAAATTCTCATAATGTTGGAAAGCGAGCCTTCTTTGAGTGTACGATTGTATCCAGCAACGACTTGTATTACTTGTTCTACTTCAGGTGTCAATACAAACTTTGCTTCTTTCAAAATTGAATAATCCATTTTTATTTAAATTTTAAATTAATAATTTTTTTTAATTTGATCTGCAATATATTCAGCAGCCATAATTACTGTTGGGTTAGTGGCTACAGAAGGTACATCCGGTAGTATTGAAGCATCAGCTATATACAATCCATTGAGTCCATATACTTTCCCTTTATTATCAACAACAGCCTTTGGATCATTTTTACCTCCCATTGGTGCGGATGAAGTAATGTGCAAACAAGATTCTACATTTTTACGAATTAATACCTCTAGTTCCTCTGATGAAGAAGGAAGTAAATTACCATCGCAAAACATTACAGAGGTAATTTGGCCTTTGAGAGGTTTTTGTTCTAATATATTTATAACTTTTCTAATAGCCTCTACCATAATTTATATTCATTGTCCTTAGAAAGAAGATTTAGACTAACTCTAGGGGACGCTAAAATATCATTAGGATCAAGTTGTAGTTTCCCTCTGGACACAGGACGGCAACCACAGACTATAATGCCAAACGCTTTTCCTGTTGGTGATTTCGACAGGTCTGCAAAATGGTTAAAGCCCAAATAGTAATCAAGTTCATCACCTTCTGCATAACTAGATTGCTCCCAAACCTTTCCTCCAATAGGAGGAAAGGAATCTTCATCTCCATTAATATTAACCTTTAGGTAAATTTGAGGTTGATCCATTACAAATTGTCCAACGGGTAGATCAGCAATTACTGGAATTTTCAAAGATTCAAGTTGCTTCCTTGGACCGAGGCCAGAACGAAGCAAAATTCCACCGGTACCAATAGTGCCACAAGACAATATTATGTTCTTGGCAAATATTGTATTGCCATCGTTCAACACGACACCTTTCACACTTCCATTATCAAAGATAATTTTACTAACTGTGGTATTTCCTACAATATTTAAATTTGGTCTCTCACGTACCTTCTCAGCTAAATATGAAATTCCTGTATTTAATCGAATACCACGATTGATATTAATGGAATATATTCCCACTCCTTTTGGGAAAGGAATGTTTAAATCTTCTTGAAATGATATCCCGGTATTAATAGCTGCCTCTACAAAATCTTTAGCAGTGTTTGTAATTTCATCTATTTTAAGTAGATGGACAGATATTGGTCCGTTTCGTCCATGCCATTTATCATCACCAAAATCCGCTGTTTCAATTTTTTTATAATAAGGTAATACCTGAGAGAATTCCCATCCTTTTAACCCGTTTTTTGTCCAACGATCAAAATCAGATTTTGGTGCACGCAAAAATGCGGCAGCATTTATCGCTGCCCCCCTCCAAGTACTTTAGCTCTAAATAGACCTTTTGTAGGAATTTCAGAATTGATTTCCTTAGAAACATCCCAAACAGAATCCTTATCTCCTCCAACATATTTCGCTAAAGCAATTTGCTCAGGATACCCATTAGGCTTATACACCTCTCCAGCTTCGATCAATAATACAGAAATATCTTCTATTTCACTTAATCGACTAGCCATCACAGCACCTCTGTTCCACCGCCAATGATAATAGTATGATAGGATAATTGATTTTTTTTCATTTCAATTCTTATTTATTATTTTCAAAATTAGATCAGTAATTTGCAAATTGTCTTAATAAATATTAAGAAGAAAAATTAATTTTATTATTATACTATGCTTTTTGATGTAGATTTTGAAGTTTTATAAGTTAGATCGCTAATATTTAAAAAGAAGAGATAAAAAATAAATTAAATTTGACGAATATAAAATCTGTCAATCTACATTATCATATAGATTAGATATGCACAGCTAACGGTTTGCTTTCCATCAATAAAACAACACCTTCTTTTTTAAATTTCCAATTAGTAAAAGGAACAAAAAAAATGTTTTTTCCGCCAATTTGCATGAACCGCACCAAATCATGTATGCGTCAATAAAAGATCTTATTGATAAAACCGTTATCTCTACATGATTTGGATACTCATTTTTATTAATGATTATTTCATTGGGTAAATACACGCTATAAATATTAGCATTTCATGACCATAGGAGACGGAACCTATCTGAAAGAATAGACCGCAGAAAAGCAGGACTTGATTATTCCGGACAACTTCGGATTACATGCGCTGGATAATCTTAAACATCAGAATTTTATGGGAATAATTGAATACAGACATGAAAACGTTCTACAATTATTGCCTGGCAGTTACCTGTAAGTACATAGCATAAAGTTATAGGAGAGCAGACGATTGCAGATGAAATTCTCGACAGATAGGTACACAACTCTCTAAGAATAGAACTTAAAGGGGAATCTCTGAGAAAAAATAAGACAGAACAAACATAAACAAGGAGTTAATACTCCGTAATTTTGTATTTCAGCAATACTTTCTTGTAAGTAAAATCACTATATATTTGAGCAACGAAAAGCATGTCATAGCAGATTTTTCTAATTTACTGATTACTGCCCATCATTCTACAAAACCATACAACATGTGATATTTGATAATTACATATTTCGCTTGTAGTCAAATACTCTTTAGCTTGAAATTTATTATATTCAATAGTATTTCTTATTAATAATTTTAATTTTGTATCTAATGCAATATATTTGCAATGCAATTAAAGTATATAATAATCATGCTATAAACCAATTAGCATTATAAAATATTTTACACATTTAAATAAAATTTACTTTGAAAACACCGGACATTTCATTT
The DNA here is from genome assembly GCF_048296755.1 of Chryseobacterium sp. PTM-20240506. Lineage (NCBI taxonomy): Bacteria > Pseudomonadati > Bacteroidota > Flavobacteriia > Flavobacteriales > Weeksellaceae > Chryseobacterium > Chryseobacterium sp. PTM-20240506. The sequence continues at coordinate 4,421,551 of NZ_CP182581.1, read as the reverse complement.
CTATTACTTTGCTATTAAAGTTTGGTAATATAAGGGTAAAGAGAAAGGATGCTCAACAACAACATCCCTTTTCAACACTATTAACCTATTAATATATCTCTCCTTCCAACCTCCAAATTCAAATCCAATAATTAAAATCACTAGTGATATACTTTTAACTCTCCAAATCTGTAATTTCTACTTATTTCTAATCGTTATTTTTAGATGAGCTATTTAATAATTGATGTTCCCAAAGCTAACTGATTCCGAAATTTGCTTGATGCTCAACCATAATTTCATTCATTGCGGAACAGTATTTTGACGTGCCCAATCCCTTTGAAATTCTCCTCCAAAAACACTCCACTTAATTGGATCATCCTTTGGATTGCCATTTTCATATGCCTCCAATGTTGTTCCTCTTGAGGCATCTGTAACTACAAATAAATCACATCCTTCTCCTGCTGCTTGGATAGCTAGCATCGCAAGACAGACCTCAGTCCACAGAGCAGCAATTACTTTTTTCTCCTTGTCTCTGTAACCCAATCCACTGCATTAGGATCTTCCCTGGAATTAATCATTGTTCTGTTAAATGGTTTCTGTTCAGGGAAAACTTCCAGAAGCTGCTGTACCAAGCTGCCGCCAAGATTTTCTACAACAGTGGTAAAAAGGGTGGGAACTTCAAATGCTTTAGCCGTTTTTTGCAAGACCTACTACATTATTTATTATCGTTTGAGAATCATGGCTTCTGAGAGTGGCAAATTGAAATGGCTGATGATCTATTAAGATCAATACACAATTTTCAGGGCTTAAGAGAGCTTTGGAGCCCTCCTTTGATTAATAAATTTGTCATAATTCTAGATTGTTAATAATTATTATATGATGCACGAACCAGTTACTGTTACTTCTACTGATCGCAGCCAATTTTATACTTCAATATTTCTCCTCCTCCATTATTTGTACCATATCCTACAATAGTGTCTGTTCTTATGTTTTTATTACATAAATAAGTTATGGTAACAGAACAATCATGAGGTATATCAATCCAGACAGTTTTACTTTCTCCAACTTCAAGTTTATCTATATTTTCGACTTCGCAACCTGAAATATTTAAGTCCGTCAATATTGATGTACCAGAGTTTGTTAATGTTACTCGAATCATATTTATCAAAATAATTATAATCCAACAATACAAAAGCAGAACAATAATATTCATCGAAACAAAGCCAGCAGTTTTTAGCAATTTTTTATTCGCTTCTTTTATTTCTTTTGCTAGAATTAACCCCAAAGCGATCATATTAATTATGATGGCTATGCCAATAACAAATAGGGCCATTATTGTTTCGGGTTTCCAAAAACATAGTCCAAAAAAAAATGTTCCAAGTAAAAATGATACTAATCCTGTTATTTTTCCAATTTTTATGAGGTAGTATGCAGTCATTTTATAAAATTTAGTTAGTGATATAATTAAATCAAATATGGCTTCGTTAATTTAAGAATTCGCAATTTATATTGTAGTCCACCAATAACTTTTGTAGAATTAAGATAGGAATCCCTTGATTTATGGCATATTCATCTCAGTATCGCTAATTCCAGTTAAAAGCATTCGTATTCTAAACAAAAGCATTAAGACTGAAGTGGTTTCAGTTGGTCAGATCAAACTTTGTACAACCTCATAAGAAACTCACATTTTCTTTTCTTATGAATATTGATTAATCCCTCCGTCTGTCTGGATCATATTACAACAATTATAAATATTCTAATCCTCTATCGTTGTTGTTTTTATTTTATAAACTTATGTAAATAATTTAAAGATATCTTAAGCGTCAATATTAATATATTTAAAGCACTAAAAAAATCAAACATCTGTTAAAATATTTTAAGTAAGCTGTGCATTAATAAGAAAAATGGTTTTTATAAAGTATAATCTCTGGTTATTAAAAGATAACACTCTATTTTAACCCTTCCCTACACTGGTTAAAAATAAATCCTATCATTTAGCAGCTTCTTCTGAATCCACGTTACTAAGTTTTATTATTCAGATACAAAACGATAGAACCCAAAATTACATTACGAAAATCTTTTATAAGACAGTTGATATACTTAAAATATTGATTTCATGCGGGGACTTAATTGATTATAATGGTAACACTAATCAGAATATTGTGTCTTCAAAATTTCAAATTGTGTCGACCCTTTATTGTTTTTAGAATCTTCAATTTTATGTTTCAATTCTGGATCTAATTTATCTAAAATACATCCCAATGCAGCTCCTTTAGCATATGAAGCTGTTCTAGATAAAAATGGATATAATAAGCTATTTTTTGTAATATATTCTATAGTCTGTTCAAAATCCACTGCTTTTCCGTGTGTATTTGTTATCAAAGGTCTATCTTCATTACTAAGGACCGAATACCTATATTCTAAATAACGTGCAGTTCCTTCTATAGCTTCAACTATTAGTTTCTCCTATAAGTTGAGGCCATTTTTTGTAACGCTTATTTCGAATTTCCACCCATTTCCTCATAATCAAATCCAATTGTTCTAGATCGTTTGTTTTTATTCCCCTATCCAATAGTATATATTCTTTTTTCAGAAGATCAAAATGCTCTTTACAAACTGGATAATTATCGATATAATCCTTACCATTCTGGTCGTAAGACCAATTTTTCTGCACGTAAATATGAAAATCCTCATGCATTGAAAAATACTTAAAATCCGGAAATACAGAATCTGTTTTAAATAATTCCGGATAATATTTGAAAGCTAGTCTTTCCTTGTTATTTAGCATTGTGTAAGTAAATGCTGCAGGAAACCAATATTTGTAAATCGTCAGCAAAAAGTGGACATTTGATATTAAAAAGTTAAGGAGTATTTTCATAAAAAGAGTAATTTTAATTATGGCAACACCGAAAAAGAAACCGACCGAAAAATTTGTAAAAGATATTCGGCAAAACACCCGCAGAATATTTACCGCAGAGCAAAAGGTTCTAATCGTGATGGAAGGTCTTCGGGCTGAGACCTCCGTAGCCAAACTTTGTAGGAACCATAACATTGCACAATCGCAGTTTTATGCCTGGAACAAGGAGTTTATGGAAGCAGGAAAAAAGCGTCTCAATGGAGATGTCGCTCGTGAGGCTACGAGTGATGACGTACAACATGTAACCCATAATTATAAAGATCCTCGTTTATGTTAGCTATAGGAGAACGGACATTCAGATATTGTATATGAACTATCTTCTGAGAATATAATACTCCAAAAAAAAATTAGGGATAAGAATAATAAAAAGAAATCGTTTCATAAGTACTAATTTACGTCGCCAATGATTTCAACTATATACCCTTGTGCTCTAAGATCTGCAATTACTCCTGCCTGATAAGCCAGGCATGATTCTAAGGTAGGCTGATCCGAGGTATATAATTGTTGCCCTGTAATCTCCCCCATGCTATTGTAGAAAGTCACAGTCACTCCACATAATTGAAACATAGTTTCACTATCTGTAAGTTTTTCAAGTTTAATTTTCACTGTATTTTCAAAAGTGCTTTTCGCATTAACAAGTCCAGCAACTCCCAAAGCTGCTAAATGACTGATTTTTCCATTTTAATTTGAATTTGGGTTATAAGTATATTTTTTTGTAATGAAAAGATAACATTACAAATAATTTTCATTCTCAATTATGGAAATCCATAATTAATAAGCAATTTAATTACTTAACATTTAACAAATTAAATTATTGTAACATTTCCAAAATATTTATTGATACAATTTGTAACAATTTGCGTTTTTTGCTGATTTCATGGGCATAAAAAAGCGTATCCGAATACAAGCTAAAAAGCATTATGCTTTGTAAGTTACAAATACATTGAATTATAAATTTACAAGATCTATTCAAAAATAATAATGTGATTATGATCATAAACTATCTTATCATTAATGCCTAAGTTTGAAAAGGATAAAATCTAATAACTTTCATTATTTTGTGGTAACTTCCTCGGGCTGGGGAAGTTTTTAATGCAAAATCCCCAACCGAAGTTGAGGATAAAAAAACACAAATAGTGACTAAAAAATCACAAGGCTTTTAAAGATAATAAAAATTCAGATTTTAAAAATTCAAAAAAAATTATAGGTACCACACGACATACAAAAGCGGCTTATAATTTGATGGGAAATTAATTGATCATTTTCTAAAAACATTATTAACCAAAACATTACTATTATGATAATAGGTGAAGAATTATTAATTAAGCATGGAGCGGTTAATAAATATTTTGCCCCTGGCGAAATAATTTTCCGCGAAGACTCTACTCCCAACCAATATTTTCAGATTGTTACAGGGATGGTGGAGCTATTTAATTTCCATCAAAATGGAAGAGAATTTACTCATAACATTTTATATGACGGACAAAGCATTGGGGAATCTTTATTATTCACAGAAAAGCCTTATCCAATGAGCGCAATTGCTAAAACAGATTGTAATATATTGTGCCTTGGGCGAAATGAATTTACAAGTTTAGCTGCTCAAAACTTTGATGTAATGCAAAATCTCTTGCAATGCATGTCCGAAAGGCTTTATCATAAATACGTAATGCTCTTCAATATGTCAAGTATTGAGCCATCAGTAAAGATCAAAACCATTTTAGATTATATTAAAGATTACAATTTAAGGAATATTTCTGATGCTTTTGAAGTGCCATTTACACGGCAGCAGATAGCAAACCTAACAGGTATGGCTGTAGAAACTGTAATACGTACAATCAAAAAAATGGAGGCTGATAATATTTTAACAATTGAAAAAGGAAAGATACTTTACTAGTCTATATAATACTCAGAACGCATTAAGAAAATATATACTCTGGAGTTCTTCAAATGAAGGGCTTCTTTTCAATAAAATCTCCAACCGAAGCTGAAGATGTAAGGTACAAACTTGACCAAATATTCACATTCTTAAAAATTTACAATAGCTAAGTAATAAAACAGTTTATGATCACAATCATAAAAACACTTATTCATATTTACTAAATTAGAATATTAGTTTTTTAACTAAATCCATTAGTTTGATAGCTTCTCTTAACAGGGAAGCTTTTTCGTGAAACTTTTAAAATTATTTTAATACTGGATAAGAGTCTTTCATTTGAAGGGCTCTTTTTTTTAATGAATAATCCCCACTTTAGCGGGAATATTAGAAAAGCTTTTAGTTGATTATCTTATGAGGATCTCCAAAATACCTTTTGGTGATGAACAGAAAATATGATATTCTTTTTAAAGAATATCAACCTAATTAAGTGTCAGTTTTTAATACTCATCATGTTATGTTAAGCACAGCTATAAGGAGGGCTTGGCCCTGTACACCTATCATTGATACAGCATGCACCTTTAAAACATGGAAGTCCTGCCGGACCGCATGGTTCTTCCCCCCCGCCACTAATTCGTTTCAGTTCTTTTCTATATACTTTTTTTTAACGGTTCATGATTTATAGTTCTATGATTAAAGTATAATTAATACTTATTAAAACATTTTTTCTTTTCCCAGATTTCTTCTTCAATTATTTTTTCTTACAGCGTTATTAGATTTATACTCAGCCTCAACAGCATAAACTCTGATGTTTCTGTCTCCAAAGCAATACTTTGAATTTTTTAGAAAAAAATATAATACGCCGACTTTTGTCGCTACTCACACCTACTTTTGTATTAGTAATTAAATGATAAGAATTTTAGGTGTTTATTTTTATATGCCCAATAAAAATATACAAAAAATTTTGATTACTCAAACCCAATGCCGGGGATTATACAGCAAAAATTACAATTAACATTTTAAAAAGAAAAAATCATGGCAGAATTAACAAGACAACAAAAAGAAGCAATTGCTTGGGCTGATGTAGTAGCAGGATTAATGACAGCAGAGACAGGGTTTGTAAGCCTTTTCATAGCTGCTGCAGCTTCAATGGCATACTACAAAGATAAAGTAGCTAATGAAGGTTGGAAAGCTATTGTTACTGAAGAACCTATTCTTCCAAGCAACAGTAATAATTATGGTATTTTACATAATCTTACATGTGAAAAGTACTTAACAGACGGATATGATCAGGTTACTTATAACGAGGTTCTTATTACTGCGGTTAAGGTAAGGCCTGATCTGGCTGGTGAAATTTACGCAATTGCAGAGGATTATTTCCAGGAGAAAGTAGAAATGGCGGTGAATAAAAATTTGATATCTGTAGATGATAAATTAAATGCAATACTCGATACTGTTCCATTAAATGCTGCTGATACAGATAAAATCTATCAACTGTTAAATTCCCTCCCATTTTGATGGAAATTAAATAATTCCACCATCCCTGTAACAATCTGAAAATACAGGTTAGGAGTAGAGTCTTCGCGGAAAATTATTTCGCCAGAAGCAAAAAATTTGTAATCCGCACCATGCTTAATTAATAAATCTTCACTTATTATCATAATCGCAATCTTGTGGGGTTAAAAAATGTTTTAATAAAGATTAATTAAGGTTTACTATCAAATTATAAGCTTTTTTGTTTATGTGTGGTCCCTAATAAGATTTTGGGTAAAATAAAAATTAGGTCTTCATTTTAAACAACCATTGATTATATTTATTAATTAGCTTTAAGATTTATTCTATCATTATTTTAACCTAACTAAGGCTTGGTAAAATACCCCATTTATTCCAACGGCGATACCTCCCTATAGCCTCCATCCGATTAATAAATTTGCTTCAACAACTTCATAAAGACCATCAAGGGACTCATTACTAACAACTCGATATTCCATATTTTTTTTTAAAATTATATATTATAATAAACTTTATAGCTATAAATTTATTTAATTCTTAGATAAATATAGTAAATTTACTATTCAATAGTTTTGTTTTCTACAAAACATTGATGTTTTTTTGACCTGTCTTCGGACAGGTTTTTTTATTTAAAGAATCTCCCAACATATTATCATGATCACATCTTTGTTAAAATTTCAACTTTATTAAAATACAACCAATCCTAAAGCTACCCTAGAAGTTTCTGGTGAACCAACTAATATTTCAAAAATGGATGGTATTATTCCGCCCAAAATTACAGGAGCTGAGTTACGAGCAAAAAATTATGGAGCTGATCAAACAGGAGCTATGGTATATATTACACTTGCAGATCCAGCTCCTCCATCAGGTCAAACGATCAATGTAACAAGAACGGGGTATTTTTCTTTTAATGGTACGATATGGCAAGCTATTTCAACTCCCCCTTTAAATCTACCTAATGGTACAGGAACTGTTATTATGATTGATGGGGAGCAGCAAATAGCTCAGGAAATTTCTGCTAGAATGTCTACAAATTGGGAGACAGGTACTATAGCAACTACACCACTAGCAATCAATAACATTACAACTAAAATTATTGACAATTATAATACATTTACAGGAACAAGCACCAACAATTCTTTCACGATTAACGCTAATGGTACTTATTTAGTAACAATGAATTTTTCCGTACAACCTCAAGGAAACGCTTATAGTGGAGATTTTTACTATGGACTTTATAATAATACAGATAATAAATGGGAATCTCAGCTATTACAAACAATAACTTTAGCAGATGGAGAAGTAAGCAACTTAAGTTTTAATGTAGCTATGGACCTTGTTACAGGTAAAACTTATTCTTTTAGAATTATGAAAAGAATTGCAACAAAAATATTCATCCGGGGAGAATTAAGTGGAAATCCTTCTACTTTTTTTTCAGTTAACAGACTTAAATAAGAAATGGAAGCAAGGATTATGATTTGTGAAAAGCGGGTAAAGTCAATTCCGGCTACAAAACCAAAATAGATTCTAATCTACAATTTTGACAAATACATCAAAGTTCAGAGAAAGATTTTGCAAAGCTAAGGACGAGAAAACTAGTTAATTTATAAATAAAACAACCAGTTGTCGGTAGTTCTAGTGAAATCATTAGTCCTTAGATTTGGTGTTGAAAACAACTGCAGTTCGGAAATCAATCTAAATATAATTGAGAAAACACCTGCTGTGATAGCAGGTGTTTTTTTATATCATGGCATCCAACCTATTACATCTACCAGTCTTTCACACGATAACTTCATTTGGCTATATTATGAAATTTGGGAATAGATTGTTGTACTACTAATATGATTAAAGTAATTTATTTTTTGAGATTGTCCTTCTATCTTCAATATATTTTACACTCACAATTTTATCTCGAATAAATTCAGTTTTATTTTTTCGGTCAACAAACACGTCATCTGAAAGCCTATGAAAAAATTCACTTTCAATTTTTTCTCCTGTAATTAAAGTGATTATTCCGTCAAATGTACTTGTTTCAGCTTGTCTAATACTTTCTTCCAAACGTTCTTGTAAATCTTTTACAATCTGAAAGTAATACCCCACCACCTCTTCCCTACTGAAAAGCAGAGAGCCTCCGGCAAATGTTCTGAGTTCAGCGCCATGCAATCTCAGGCATTCCTCCTCAATCATTATATTGTTAAATTAGTGATGAATATAGCTTTTAATGTCTACTAGACTTTATGATTTGCAGCATAATGATATCATTTGTCAATCGTATTGATAGAATTAGGGAACAATCGTAATAAAAAGGTAGATCATAAATATGCCGATCAGCACAAATCCCTGCATAATGTTTGTTTTTCCTGTGGCCAGGGAAATCGTGATGATAAATAGCGATAGTCCCAAGAGAACGGTCGATTTGATGTCGATTCCCAATGTCATCCTAATCCCGCTCATTACTGATATGATCGCAATGGCAGGAATGCTCAGTCCGATGCTAGCCAGCGCAGAACCAAACGCCAGGTTCAGTGAAGTCTGTATCCTGTCATTTCTGGCCGCCCTGATTGCCGCAAGAGCTTCCGGTAAGAGCACAATTCCTGCAATGACAACACCTACTGCGGATCTTGGTGCTCCCACGGCTACCACTAGATATTCTACATCTCTTGAAAGAAGTTTGGCCATCAGAACAACCACACTTAAACTTACGATCAGCATAAAACTGCTGATATACATTTGCTTTCTCGAAACTTTGACTTTACCTTCGTATTCCACAGTTTTTTCCTTCGCTTTGTCACTGGGCGATATAAAAAAGCTCCGATGCCTGATCGTTTGCACCATCGTAAACCCAAGATAAAGTGTCAGGCATAACAACGCAATAAACAAAAGCTGAAACGAAGTATACTCACCTCCTTTGTGGCTTACTGTATAGTTAGGTAATATCAGAACAAAAACAACCACTGCTGTTAAAGTGATCAGAGCCGTGCTCACGCCTTTCAAAGTAAAGGCTTGCTCCCGGTATCTTATTGATCCAATGACAATACAGATGCCAATAATTCCATTAAGGATGAGCATAACTGCTGCAAAGACCGTATCCCTTGCCAGGGTGATGGTCTCCAAACCTTCAGCTCCAAGCATAATGGAAATGATAAGGCCGACCTCGATGACTGTCATGGCAAAGGCCAAAAGAAGGGTGCCAAAAGGCTCACCCAGGTGGTGTGCAAGCACTTCGGAGTGATAGACTGCTGTGAGCACGCTTCCCAGTAACAGGATAGTTAACAGGATCGAATAATAGCCTAATGAAAAGATGAAGCTCCCAAAATAGAAGAGCCAAGATAAAAGCGGCACGACTATCGTCCAATACCGTAAATACTTATGTTGATTCATAAAGAAGAATACAATTTAATTTTTGATGGTGTAGAGCGTACCATCTTTTGACAGCAAAATGTGTTCAATGCGCAGAAGGCCTTTAACCTTGTGAACTTGAACAAAAGGACATAGTAGCTCATTTGAATTGATAAAGAAATACCACATTGCCAGTATAGGCATGTTTCGACTCATCCCTTACTACGAGTCTTGCACCGACAACGACCTTGACCATCCCCCGAAGGTCATTCACCGATCTGATCGTCGCCTGCAATGATACTTCAGAATTTACTTTCACGGGTATGCCGAATCTCAGGTCTTCAATTCCGTAATTGATCTCGAGGCTTACATTCTGCACCGTTGCGATGTGCTTCCATAGATAGGGAATCAGTGCAAGCGTGAGATAGTCGTGTGCTATAGTTGATCCGTAAGGGCTTTTAATAGATGCCCTGTCGCTGTCCACATGAATCCACTGGTGATCCATAGTGGCATCTGCAAATCGGTCGATCTGGTTCTGGTCAATTGTATGCCATGGAGAACTTCCGACCATGACTACCTCCAGTGACTTATATTCTTCGTAATTGTTGATGATCTGCATGTATTTTCTGATTTAATAGTTCAATGGCAGCGGTATGATTTCCGTAAAAAGATAAAAGCCTCTCGCAACATGCGGGAGGCCGGTAATATAACTAATATATTAAATTACTATATTGATCAGATTATGCCAGTTTAACGTTGATTGCGCTTAAACCCCTATCTCCTTTCTGTACGTTGAAAACAACCTCGTCGTTCTCACGGATGCCTCTTGACTCAAGTCCTGAGGTATGTACAAAGATGTCTGCTCCACCTTCTGATGGTGCAATGAAACCGAAGCCTTTTGCTTCGTTGAAAAATTTTACGGTGCCTTTTTGCATTGTAATAAAATTAAAAAATTAATATAATGGATCTGTACACTTTACAGATTTAATTTTTGAAGTTAATGATGATCTGTAGGACAAACTGAAGCATTTGTCGTTATTACCTATCATTCTTTGCGCGGCTCATTGATGCTATCCATAAGACACTTAAATATCATGGCCTGTACTGTCGGGTCATTTTTTAAGATCAATGGAATCATGATTCTCAATATTATTAAAAAAATTGGATCTATAAACGGGAAACTGTAAAAGCAAGACTGATAGTTGTCATAGACCAGTGAAGCGAAGGCAGGAACCTTTCTTTATGAATACTTTGCAAAGGTAAATCAATATTCCTCGAAATTAAAAAATATAAATAATTGATTATCATTATTTTATTCATACATTGCGCACACAGAAGAATTATTTGCACAGTGCGGATGATCAAAGTTTCCGTAAATATGCAGACCCATTCAGCTACACCACAGACCCTATCTCATACCGTTGAAGAGCATTCCATACCACAGGTTCGTATTGCTTATTTCATTATGGTACACCAGCGACCGGAGGCCCTTATGACTTTGCTTGAGAAAATATATACCCGTGATCAATTCTACCTGATACACATTGACCGGAAAGCCAGTTCCGAAACAACGGAAGCGATCCAGGATTATGTAATTCAATATCCGAATGTCTACATTCTGGAAAGTATGAATATCATATCAGGGGGATTCAGCATGATTCAGGCGGAGCTTAACGCCATGGAATTCTTACTCAATGCCAGCAAGCAGTGGGACTATCTGATCAACCTTAGTGGCGAAGATCTTCCATTGAGATCCCAGCACATCATCAGGCAATTTCTGACGGTCAATGCGGGAAGAAATTACATCTTTTATTATGATCAGAAGTTTTATAGACCCGACACATTGCAAAGAATCCAGAATCACTTTACAGAATTAACCCACAAGATTTCCTCGCTTATCTATAAAAGAGACTTTATGAGGGACGTCACACCATACATAGGCGGCAAATGGTCATTTATACTGTTCTCTCTCGACATATCAGATGCTGTTTCATTTCCTTCTTCATCTATTGAAATATTAGTCAGACCTAAATTGTAATAATTAGATAATCCATCTACTGGGGAAAAAGTTACTCTTTTAGGAATTTCCATAGTTCCTACACTTACAAACTCGTATTTAATTCCTTCTGCTTCATCTTTAAATTCATAGTCATAGCAAAGGTCTATCAGCTTTTCCATACATTAATTTAAAGCAAAAATAAACTATATCTTTTTAGAGATAGACTTTATGAAAAAAAACTACAAATATTTGTGGTTTTAATATCTATTCAAAATAAATACCTATTTTAAAAAAATAATTTTGAACAAAACACAAATATTTATATCATCACTTTGTGATATTTTAGTTATATATATTTACTCTTTCAAAATATCTTTTTCTGCAAAATTCAAATTTCCAATAATTTGCAGTATTAATTTTTGTTTCACAAAAACTTCCAGGACTTACCATCGCCAATATATTTTATAATTTATATTAAGATTAAATAAGCTAAAAAAATGTACATTTGGATGAAAAAAAAATTTAAAAATGAAAAAAAATTTATTATCATTAGCCTTGTTCCTTCCTGTATTATATTATACACAAGTAGGCGTCCATACATCTACTCCTCAGAAAACTTTGCATGTTAACGGATCCTTACAAGTTGTAAATGAATTGAATGTAGGTGGGACTTCTTCTACTCCCGGATCATCTGGAAATGTAGGTCAAGTACTTAAATCTAATGGGCCAGGTGCCCCCCCTTCTTGGCAAAACCTTGCCGGAGCTCCAACATCTACCGGGACGGTAATTGCAGTTAATGGACAATTTTTGGTTGCTCAGGAAATTATAGTTCAAATGACTGCAGACTTTACAAATTCCGGCACAGGTACTGCGGTAACTATAGGGAATTTAAACAATGAAATTGTTGATAATGAGAACCTTTATACAGGTTCAGCTACAACTAATACTTTTAAAGTATCGGCAGATGGCGTTTATCAGATAACAATGAATGGACAGTTATCAACAACTAATGGAACGTCGCCTGTTATAGGAATTTGGGATGATACAAACAATAATTGGGTGGCTCGAGTTAATGATCTTTATACAGCGACAACTGGCAGTTTACAGACATATACTCTACTTACATCTATTCCTATGCTGACATCTAATACATATTCATTCAGAATTGTAAATACAGCCAGCATAACCATAAAGCATTTAAGTTCAGGAAGTACTGGTTCGGGTCCTATTACACAAATGTCGTTGAAACGATTAAAATAAAAGTTATTTACGTCTTCACATTTAAAAAATTTTTAGCATTTATAATTCTAATAAAAGAAAAAATATGGAGTAAGAAAATAAGACCTCTCAGCCGCAAGAGGCATTTCATAAATTATAACTCCTCTTCAGAAAATGAAAGGGAGTTTCTTTTCTGGATTATTCTATTCCTTCGAAACATATAAAATCAACTATTAGGCTTAAAGTGTAAAATTTATCGTTTTATACCAAACTAAGAATGGAAGGTTTGAATTCTCCATAACAGTTCCACTACGTAGTGAAGTTCGAAAAGAGCATGATTTGCATTGATAACTCCATTTTGATGGGAGCCAATAATGTTCTTTTCCTTTACATCGCTTGCAACAAACACCCTCTTTATCTCGTTGCTCTTTAAAATGCTTCCTACAATCCTCTTCTGTACCAAAATGTGCCGTGAAATTGAAAATATTCATATAAATAAACCGTTGAATAAGATTTATTTATTTTTAATTGCCATTTTCTTTATTTCTTCATTCGTATTATTATCAAGAATTTTAGCATACCGATAAAAAGTTGCTCTAGTCAAACCAAGTGGCTTGTAAATCTCCTCTGGAGACTTAGTTGGATCTTATAAAAAGAGCGCATTATTAAAAGTTTAGAAATTTTTTCTCTTGTAAATCCTTTTGGTCTTCCGCCAGTCCTTCCTCTTGCTCTTGCCGATTGTAGACCTGCATTTGTTCTCTCTCTTATTAATTCTCTTTCATATTCCGCCAAAGATGCCATTAGATTTAAAAATAGACGACCATTAATTGTCGATGTATCTACACCATCTATAAGACCTTTTATTATAATTCCCTTGTCACTTAAACCAAGAACCAGATCAATAATATGTTTTAAACTTCTTCCTAATCGATCTAGTCTCCAAACATACAATTCATCACCTTCTCTGAAATGCTCAATCATTTTATCCAGTTCAGGACGATTCTTAGTTGAACCTGAAATTTTCTCTTGATATATTTTTTCACAACCTGCTTTTTCTAAAGCTTCAATTTGTAAATCCAAATTTTGATCTTTGGTAGAAACTCTTGCATATCCTATTTTCATAATTTGTTACATTAAACTCATCTCTCATAAATTTATGAAACTTTGTTTAATGATACGAGATTTTGAGAAATTAATTGAAAAGATAAAATGATTTAAAACAATCAATTTAAAAATCTCATAAAACCACCGAATTTTTATTAAATATTTGATAATTATCTATTCCACTATTCAAACTAAATTCTTATAGCTGTAAAGTGGATAAAATTTGCAGATCATCAACGAATCGGTGCGATATTTGTTCCTTTTCGACTACTTATCATATTTGTACTTGGGATCATAAAAGGATAAACACAAGGCACTAAATTTGGAATTTAATATTCTAAGATTAACTTTAAATATTTTGTGGTAAATCCATCAATCGAGGAAATTTTCTATTCAAATCACTTAAGAATAATACATTAATATTCTACTAAAAACAATTATTCCAATTAAATTAATTATAATATATTAGCATCTTTTTTGAATGAGAAATAAATAAATTCGTATAAAATTAAATTACATGACAAGTAAAATAATTGGTACTGGACATTATATACCCTTAGAGGTTATTGATAATTTATTTTTTTATGGAAATCTTTTTTTTGATGAAAAAGGTAAGAGATTGGAACATAATAATGCTACAATTGCTGAAAAACTAAAAGAGATTACGGGTATACAAGAAAGACGGTATGCATCTAAGGAATTGGTTACTTCAGATCTAGGTCTTATTGCAGCAAAAACAGCGATAACAAATTCTACGATTGACCCTGAGACATTAGATTATATAATATTTGCCCATAATTTTGGAGATGTTCCTTATGGGGAGATCCAATCTGACGCTGTTCCTAGTTTAGCGTCAAGAATTAAACATCAATTGGGAATTAAAAATAATTATTGTGTTGCCTATGATTTGATATTTGGATGTCCTGGGTGGATTGAGGGAGTAATCCAGGCTAATGCATTTATTAAAGCCAGTATTGCTAAGACTTGTTTGGTTGTAGGGGCTGAAACTTTATCTCGAGTATCTGATATTCATGATCGGGATAGCATGATTTATGCTGATGGTGCAGGGGCAGTAATTCTTCAAGCGACAGAGACCGATTCTGGTATTAAGTCACATGTTTCTGCTTCTTACACTTTAAAAGAGAAGGATTATCTTTATTTTGGAAGATCTTATAATTGTGCAAATTCGTCAGATACTAAATTCATTAAAATGAACGGTAGAAAAATATATGAATTTGCTCTTTTGCATGTACCGGAAGCCATGAAAAAGTGTCTTGACGAGAGTGGATATAAGATTGGGGAATTAAACAAAATTATTATTCATCAGGCTAATGAGAAAATGGATGAAGAAATTGTAAATCGTTTTTACAAATTATATAATACCCCAGTTCCTAAAGATATTATGCCTATGATCATAAGTAAACTTGGAAACAGTAGTGTGGCAACAGTACCAACACTACTTTCAATGATTTTAAATAACGAACTTCAAGATCATTATATAAAGAAGAATGATATCGTATTATTTGCTTCTGTTGGAGCTGGTATGAATATAAATGCCTTGGTATATAAATTTTAGTATTGATTTTATGACACTTAAATAATTAATATACTTATAAAAATATAATTTGCTTTTGTTTTATTGAATAAAAAAATTTTAGAAAACATTTTTAGTTGCCTGCTAATTATTAATTAAACTAACTTATGTTAACTGCATTAACTCCTTTTGCAATGTTTTGCACGTTATATACTACGAGAGAGCTGTTCAGGAATATTTGACCTCCATGGAATGATAACAGGTATATTTACTTAAAAACAAAAGACTTGATTTAATAAATAATAATTAACCTTGTTTACATAGTAAAATAGCATTTATAAAATTCGTTAAAGATTTTTGCTATATATAGAAAAAACCTGTCCGAAGACAGGCTAGAGAAACAGCAATGTTATTGTTAGAAACAAATACATTGACTATAAAGTTACGTTTTTTTCAAATACATTATAATTAGGATGAAAATTAACTTATAATCAATATAAAAGAATAATAATCATCAAATTGTGGCTTCCACGAGGGAAACACATGATAATTTTAACGTGTGAGAGAATCATTATTATTACAGGATAGACCTATCTAATGGGTGCGATTATTAAGACTGGTTGCAACATCTTATGTTTTGGCAGAATAGAATTTTTGACTTAATGAAAGTCTATTACATCAACTATAAAAAGATAAAATCTGATAATTCTTGATTCTGAGAAAGGAAAAATACTGTACTTACCTTTGTGATTAAGGTCATAGACCTACTAAAACTTAAATCAATAAATTTGTGTGAAAATATTTTAAAATAACTTTCAACATTTTATTGTGGTACTCTTTTACCGGGAAGCTTTTTATTTCAAATACATTAATATTGGAGTCTTTAATTGAAGAGCTTTTTTATAACTAAATAATTACCGTTAAAAACTTAGAAATTTCACCAATAGCCGTATAAAGTCGCCCATTGATCTTTTACCGATGGATTTTACAAAAGGTCACCTATCCAAAAGATATTCTGCCATGTATAAAATATAGTTAACACCAAATTCTACTTCAATCTATACTCTCTAAAATTTTATATCTTTTCGGCGATCTATTCTGGCTGAATAATTACAAAGTGTACAAATTTAAACTCATTTTTTATATTGGTGCGTAAACGTCGTATTGCCTCAGTGATTTCTTCTGTGTCGAGGTGATCTTTAAAATCTATAATGAGCATAAGGACTACCTCCTCTGGAGATTGGTAGGTCGAAAGGATATTTTTTGTTTTCACTACCGAAACATCCATTTCTGCGAGCTGGGAAATTTTTCTTCTTGTTTCGGGAGCAATCCCTTCTCCCATCAATAAGCTTCGGCTTTCTCTGGCTAAAATAAAAGAAACAAAAACCAATATCAGCCCTACAAGTACCGACGCCAGACCGTCCAATGCTGGAATTTGCAGTGAGTGGCTTAGGCTCATTAAAATTATCACAATAATTAAACCTGCAACTGCTGCTCCATCTTCAAAAACTACAAGAAAACTTGAGGGATCTTTACTTTTAATAATAGCCTCCCACCAACCAAGTCCTTTACGGACCTTATTAAATTCTTTTACAGCGATAATTAAAGATGTTCCTTCGAAGATCAACGATAGAAATAATACAATATAATTCCAAAATGGATCCTTCATCAGTTCAGGTTCGATGATATGTGAAACTCCCTGGTATATAGACAAGGTACCACCCAGTCCAAATATTAAGATAGATACGACAAAAGACCAGAAATACAGTTCTTTGCCATATCCAAATGGATGAGACACGTCAGGTGCTTTTTTACTCCTCTTAAGTCCATAAAGAAGCAACAGCTGGTTAGCGGTATCAACTGTTGAATGGATTCCTTCGGAGATCATGGAAGAGCTGTTTGTAAATGCCCCTGCAATAAATTTTGTTAGTGCGATTAGAAGGTTTGCTGCAAGAGCACTGTATATTGATTTTTTATTGTCGGTCATTAATAGCCTTACTAATTAAAAAAGGATAACATTGTCAATAACATTTATATTCTGTAGTCCATCTCTGACACTACAGAATATTAAATCTTTTCACTGATGTAATAATCCGGAGAATCTGAACTATATAATTTCTTCAGCACTTTCTACGTCTTAGCTCTCATCCTTTGTATTCTTGACTAAGCTGATTCCAGCAAAAAAGAAAAGTAAACCGATAATTCCCACCACGATAATCGGCATATTGGCTACACCTTTGGTGATTAAGCCATTTCCTACATAAATAAGGCCACCTATCCCAAGTAGGGTTAATATTGTCCCAAAAATTCTTTTGACGTTCATGATATTATTTTTTATTAGGTTAGTATCCTCTATTTTTGACTTGCTGGCATTTTTCATTTCCCAGCATATTTATCAATTATCTTTTTAAGGTCAATTCCCTTTCCTAGCACTGGCTTAAATATATCGCCTTCACTTTGCAATCGCTCCAACGTATTGAAAATATGAAAATCACTCATTTTAAGTCCCTTTTTAACTTCATCCCAATGCAGAGGCATAGAAACAGTCGCCCCAGGTTTTGGTCGCACAGAATACACCGATGCAATAGTTGCATGAGGCCTGTTTTGTAAAAAATCAAGATACATTTTTCCCTTACGGTCTTTAATGACCCGTTCCAAACTTGTATAATCAGGAAGTTCTTGATGTACCAAGGTGACTATTACGCGAGCAAATTCTTTGGACTGTTCATATGTATATTTATTTCCCAACGGAATATAGATATGAAGACCGGTCGATCCACTTGTTTTGCAGTAAGAATCTATACCCATATCATCTAAAATCTGTTTTGTAACCTGTGCGGTTTCGATTACCTGATCAAAAGAGTTTTTATCAGGATCGAGGTCTATGATACAGTATGTCGGATGTTCAGGCTTTTTTATTGTACTATTCCAGGGATTCATCTCTATACAGCCAAGATTTGCCATATATAACAATGTTGCTTCATCTTTCCCAACAAGGTAGTGCTTGTCCTCATTATCTGTTTCACTCCTATACAAAAAAGTATCAGCCCAGTCCGGTGCTGTATCTGTCACATTTTTAAAATAAAAGCTTTTACCTTCAATACCATTGGGAAATCGGTTCATACTCTGAGGGCGGTCCTTTAAATAAGGAAGAATAAATGGTGCTACCTGGTAATAGTAATTGATCAAATCGCGTTTAGTAATTTTTGCTTTTGGCCAAAAAACCTTATCCAGGTTTGTAAATTTAAGTTCGTGCTTATTGACGGTTTTCACCTGTGTCTTTTCAGTAGGATTCAATAAGGTTTTCCTTTTCATTTTGCCAGCAGGTTTTATTATTTTTTCATGATGTTCATCAGTAATCTGAGCTGTATCAATTTCTTTTTCAAGAATAATTTCCATTGGGTCTTTATCTTCCCGCATCCCCTCAAAGGAAGGGTGACGCATGACTCCATCACTGGTCATTTCTGTAAAACTTACTTCACAGATAAGTTTAGGCTTTAGCCATGTAACGGAAGCATGAGGGGGATTAGGCCGAAATCGGGAAGGTTTGTTGACATCAGGCTCCTCAGAAAAAGGAGGCTTATTAGTGAACAGTGGTTTAAATTGTTCCATCATCTCCTTCTGCAACTTGTCATTAAATCCTGTGCCCACTTTTCCTTTATACACAAGATCTTTACCTTCATAAACTCCTACAAGGATGCTGCTAAAAGATTTTCTGGAGTCATCATTCAACGTAAAACCTCCAATAACCACTTCCTGTCTTTTATTGGCTTTGATCTTAAGCCAGTCCTTTGTCCTTACATGTACATGGTACAAACTATCCTTCTTTTTGGCCATTATGCCTTCAAGTCCCATGTTCTTTGCAGCTTCCAAAAATTCTATCCCGGAAGTATAAAATGGTGTACTGATTTTTATTATATCATTCTCCTCTAATATTTCTTTTAGAATTTCCTTCCGCTGACATAAGGTAAGGTCTGTAAGGTCCTTTCCATCATGCCATATAATGTCAAAGACATAGTACAGTAAAGTTCCGTCTGCCTCACTGCGCCAGTTTTGTAATGATCCGAAGTCAGCCTTGCCATCCTCCCCTACAACGACTATTTCTCCATCCAAGATAACATTAAGATTAAGCGCCTTGAGCGAATCATATACCGGATAAAATTTCTCGTTAAAGCTTTTGTCATTACGAGATTTGATCTCAACCTTACCCCCTTTTAAAAAGGACACTGCCCTGTACCCATCCCATTTCACTTCATAGAGCCAATTTTTATCTTCAAAGGGCTTATCCACAAGTGTAGCAAGCATTGGTTCTACATGATTGTAAAAAGTCTTTTTTGGCGCGCCTTTTAAAATCTTATCCACATCAATATCCTCCTTCTCTGATCTGTTTGAGCTTAATTGTTCCTCAATGAGTTCTGGAGTCGTTTTTTTTTCAGTAGTCTTATCTTTGAGCCTACTCTCCTTTTTTACATTAGGTTTTCCATAAACTTTATCTGGAGATTTTTCCATCTGGACTATTGTCTTTTTGGAAATCACGGATTTATCTTTTAATGTAATATCCCTGGTCGTTGCGTATTTATCATCAAGCTTCATCAGAAGCCAGCTATTCTCGCCCCTACCATAAGCTTTTACCAAGGCGAATTCTCCTTTTAGTTTTTTACCATTTAGCTTTATTTTCAACTTACCGGCATGAAGTTGGTGCAATAGATTTTTCTCCTGCTTTTTCAAATCTCCTTCCACTGGCTCCGAAGGTTCATAAGTACCTTCGTCCCAAACAATCACCGTACCCCCGCCATACTGTCCCTTTGGGATAATACCTTCAAAATCCCGGTAATCATATGGATGATCTTCAACCATCATAGCAAGTCTTTTAATATTCGGATCCAGGGAGGGTCCTTTAGGAACCGCCCAACTTTTTAACACTCCGTCCATTTCAAGACGAAAATCGTAATGAAGATGGGAAGCATCATGTTTCTGAACAACAAACCTCAGTTCTTTGCCAGATGGCTCACCCCCAAAGGGTTCGGGAGTCTTTTCTTCTGAACGCTTTTCACGATATTTTTCTAAAGCCATACCAATTGTTTTTTAAGTTAATGGATTTTAGAATCTAAAAATTTGGCCGCACTTAACAAATGCACAGCTGACACTCTAATGATGCAAGTATTGCTATTTTTGGTGACGCTTCCTTAAGTAATCTTCTAATGTTTTTCGGTCATTAGAACCGGTTGCTTTTATAGCACCAACAACGGCTTGTGAGGTTACTCTCATTTTTTCCTTGAAATACTGGATTTCATAATTTTCTGAACCACTTACCTGTTTGCGGTCTTTTTTCCCTTTTTTAGATTTATCGTCTGTCATGGTTTAATATTTTAAGTGATTTACATTTGGTGATTAAAAAAAATACAAATATTACGCCGTTACGTATTATTTATTTTTACAATAATTAAAAAAGAAAGTTTGAAATTGAAGGCTTATGATTTTAAGTGAGAACGTTGTACGGAACGATAAATTTTAATAATAGATTTATGAATGCTCATAAGCTTCTTTTGCAAAGAACCAAATCACAACTACTATAAAAGCTATAGCATATAAAATTCACTTATTTATTAGTAACAGAAAATAGTTGATTTAATGGCTAAAAGTATGTAATGGCTTGGATTTTGTTATTTCGTGAGAGGGCTGGTTATGGATCAAATTAAAAAAATACTCCTATGGCAGATAACAAAAATGATTCAAAACTTCTTGCTTTTTTCAAGAAATTGGGGCCTGGCTTAATAACTGGTGCCAGCGATGATGATCCTTCAGGCATTGCAACATATTCCCAAGCAGGTGCACAATTTGGTCTTTCAACATTGTGGACCGCCTTACTAACTTTCCCTCTCATGGCAGCTATACAAGGCATGTGTGCAAGAATTGGTCTTGTTACAGCGCAAGGTCTTACAGTTACACTGAAAAAAAACTATTCTAAACCAATACTGTATGGTATGCTCATATTTAGCTTTCCTGCAATAACCTTGAATATTGGTGCAGATATACAGGGAATGGGAGCTGTCGCTCATATGATCTGTCCAGCAATTCCCGTGTCGGTTTTTTGTGTGATTCTAACAACTCTTCTACTTTTTATAATCATCAGATATCCGTACCAGAAAATAGCAATGATATTAAAATGGCTATGCCTTAGCTTACTCCTTTACATTATTGTTCCCTTTTTAGTGGAGCAAGATTGGGCAATGGTTGCAAAAAAAACCTTCATACCAACAATTAAATTTGATAAAGAATTTCTTTCAATTATAGTAGCAATTCTTGGTACAACAATCTCACCGTACCTTTTTTTCTGGCAAACCACTATGGAAGCAGAAGATCAAAAGCATAAGGGCGTTGTTTTCGTAGATAAAAGTATATTGAGTGAAATGAAAACTGACGTAAACTTAGGAATGTTACTTTCCAACATGGTGATGTTTTTTATGATTCTTACAACAGGCACTGTGCTGTTCAATGGCGGAATTCACAAGATTGATACTGTGGATCAAGCAGCAAAGGCTCTTGAACCGTTGGCAGGAAAACTTACCTATTTTATTTTCGCCTCTGGAGTTTTGGGTACAGGAATGCTGGCTATTCCGGTGCTCGCAGGCTCCCAATCTTATATGCTTGCAGAGACATTCGGATGGAAAGCAGGTCTTGATAAGAAGTTTTCACAGGCGAAACCCTTCTACGGATCCATAATTATATCGTTACTTATTGGCCTATCACTCGATTTTTTTGGTGTAAGTCCCATTAAAGCACTTCTGTATACAGCAATTGTTTACGGACTAACGGCGCCCGTAATGATTGCTGTCATTATGCATATTGCAAATAATGAAAAGATTATGGGTAAACATACCAATACAAGGTTATCAAATATTTTAGGTGTGCTAACATTTATACTTATGACAGCTGCGGCCGTTGGACTTATTTATTTTTTATTCTAATTAGTAGAAGTATAACGTAGATTTGCCTCTTACAATTGATATGGTAACTGTTTCCGTAGGTAACTCTGTAATATTTACTATCCTTTATCTAAAGAAGTGGCTGATTATAAATGCTTTTCTACAGTTAGAAAAAGCCCGTCCTAGATATCCTTTTTATTCATATATATCCTAAAATTACATCTAATTATTTTCCACTGAAAACTCCACAAAGGACTATCTCCCGTAGATATTTTACGTGTCAATTTAATATTATCCTTTACTTTACTAAGACTTGGGCGGTACTATTGGTTTCCAGATCATTAATACTTTTTAAAATTCGATCAATATTAGCAAGAAATTGTTTTGAAGATAATCCCATCAAGCTCACATAACTGGATTATTAATTTCTAAAATTCTTTCCAAATCTTG
This sequence comes from Chryseobacterium sp. PTM-20240506, assembly GCF_048296755.1. Lineage (NCBI taxonomy): Bacteria > Pseudomonadati > Bacteroidota > Flavobacteriia > Flavobacteriales > Weeksellaceae > Chryseobacterium > Chryseobacterium sp. PTM-20240506. Next base: position 4,398,700 of record NZ_CP182581.1, on the reverse strand, counting down.
CACCAAATGTTTCGATATTTCTTCGGTTACGGGTACAAAAAACCTCTGAAAGTATTTTCGGAGGTTTTTATTTTTGGTATAATTTACTAACAAAATCAAAAATTTTTAATATTCAAATTCTTTAACCCGTTTTAAACAGTCAAAGAAATCTTTAGCTCCTACTTCTAATATCTCAAATGGTTCGACGAGGTAATGGCTTTAAAATATATTAGCTCACCTATTTGTTATTTTTTATAATTTAGGCTTCTTGACATATAAAAACAATACCGCTATTAAAACGTCGAAATGATACAGGTTGAATTTGCAAACAAGGCTAAAGAGATTCTGCAAACTGATGAGACCATCATTGGTTTGGCTGTCGGAGGCTCATGGATATCAGATCAGATGGATGAATTTTCTGATCTGGATTTGATTATTGTAACCGAACAAAAAGTTACCGGAGACAAAAATGTGATGATTGATTATGCAAAACGTTTGGGTAATTTCCTTTCAGCATTTACAGGTGAGCATGTTGGGGAACCAAGGCTTTTAATTTGTTTATATGACAACCCTCTCTTGCATGTAGATCTAAAATTTGTCACTTTGGAGGAATTTCATGAAAGAGTTGAAACACCCACCATTCTTCTTGACAAAAATGGCAGACTTCAGAAAGTTATCGACCATTCCGTCTCCAGTTTTCCGTATCCGGACTATCAGTGGATTGAAGACCGGTTTTGGATATGGATACATTACGCTTTACTGAAGGTGGGTCGAGGTGAGTATTTTGAAGCCTTTGACTTCTTAGGTTTTTTGAGGATGAGTGTCTTTAGACCACTCCTCCATATCAAAAACAATAATTTACCGAGAGGTGTAAGAAAAGTAGAAACAGATCTGGATATTAAAGATCTTGAAGATTTAAAACTTACCCTGCCACAATACAATCGGCACTCATTATTGGAATGCCTCCACCATTCAGTTTTATTATACCGGAAATTAAGGAACGTCCTCTTCGGCAACAACATAATCTTACAAGATGAAACTGAAAAAAAAGTAATGCTTTATTTTGAAGAGTTGAAAGAAGAATAATTTTTGAGATTATCTTTACGTAAAACTACGATTCAATAATGGTTTTCATCCGGTCCTCTTTTTCGCATTAGACAAATAATAGTGCCAGAGCATCATAGAAGCGACAGACCTGAAGGGTTTCCACTGTTCACTGATTTCAAGTATTTCTTCTCTGGCAACTTTGGACGGAAGTTGTTTCAAACGTTTTAAAGCATTGACCGCAGCCAGGTCCCCAATCGGGAATATATCTGCCCGCTGAAGGGTAAACATCAGATAAACATCAACTGTCCAGTTACCTATTCCTTTTAGGCTTACTAATGTTTTACGTGCTTCGTCATCCGACATTTCCGATAGCTTTTCAAGATCTATTTCACCTTTTATAATGGCTTCTGCAAGACCTCTGATATATACAATCTTCTGCCGACTTACATAGCATTTTCTCAACTCTTCATCCGTAAGTTTGAGAATATGTTCAGGAGTAATCTCCTGCATTTTTTCTTTTAGTTTATTGAGGGCAGCTAAAGCAGAAGCCAATGAAACCTGTTGCTCCAGAATAATATGGACTAGTGTTTCAAAAGTGTTCTCACGGGTCCACATCGGCGGGTAACCGTGGTTTTCTAAAACTTCCCTTAAATCCTGATCATGAGCTGCTAAATGCTCACATAGCTGATGGAAATTTTCAAGGTTAAAAACTCTGGTCTCCGATGTTGATTCCATACAATCTGTTTTTTTTATATTAAATTTAAAATAAAGACGGCATTCTGAAGCTTTTCTCGAGATCAAGTAAAATTAATTTGTTTTCCAACCCTCCGGCAAAGCCCACCAATTTCCCTGACGCTCCTACTACTCTATGACAAGGGACAATAATTGAGATGGGGTTCTTATTTAGAGCACCGCCTACTGCACGTACTGCTTTTGTATCTCCCAGAATCTTAGCCAGGTCCCCGTAGGTTTTTGTCATACCATAAGGAATTTTCAATAAAGCTTTCCAGACTTTAATCTGAAATTCCGTTCCTTCCAGATCCAATGGAACATCAAAGACTTTTCTGCTGTTTTCAAAATATTCTTTTAACTCTTTTTCCGTCTGTAAAAGTATAGGGTGCAGATCTTCCCTTTCCGGAATAGAAAGTTGGGTTCTTTTATAATCTTCGCCTTCCCAGATTATAGCCACAAGCCCCACATCTGAAGCGATTACCCTGATTAATCCGACAGGAGAAGAAACATCTTTGTATACTAGCCTTTTATCATCCATGGTTCATGTTTTAAGTACTTTTCCATTAGTTTCGTTTACCGATTTTGCTCCGGGAAGTAACTGTAACATCAGCCCTACGATTACAACGCAAATCAACAGACAGATAACCCCGAAATGGTAAGCCTCCTGCCAGCCGTCTTTTGAAAAATAAAAGAACACACCTCCAATGATACTTACTCCCAGTGCCGATGCTGTTTGCTGAAAAGTTGAATAGATTCCAGCAGCTGCACCTGCATACTGTGAAGGTACATTTTTCAGAGCAACATTTAATAATGAAGGAAGGACCAATCCGTTTCCGAGTCCCCACATTCCCATTAGACCGATAATCAGCGAGGTACTGATCCCGGGTTTCCAAAGTGTCATCTGGAGATAAAATGCCATAAACAGAATAACCACTCCCACTTGTAATACTCTTTTTCCAAATATAACAATCAGCCTCGACGCCATAAGAGATGATATGATAAATAAAATCCCGGGAACAACAAAGTACAATCCGCTATCCATTGCTGAGATACCCAATCCATTTTGTAAATAAACGGCACTGAGTAAAAGATATGCCGTATGCAGCATAAAATGAAATAATACCGCAACCAGACCGATATTGAAATCTTTTATTCTAAATAATCTTACATCAATCAAAGGGTTTCCATTTCTGGAAAGTTTAATTTTCTGATTATAAATAAAAAATGTAAACAAAATGGCTGATAAAATAAGCAATGCAAAACTCCACACCGGCCACCCTGATTCACGACCCTGGATCAGGGGATAAATAAGGGAAAATAATGCCAGTGTTAAAATCAATATTCCTGTATAGTCGAATTTTGTAGACTCATGTTTCGGGGTTTCCGTGAGGTATTTATGAGTTGCCCAAAGTGTAACGATCCCGATAGGAAGATTGATAAAAAACACGAGTCTCCAGCCTTCTATGAACCAATGGGTATCCGATAGGTATCCTCCCAGCATTTGACCGATGGCTGCAGCAGTTCCAAGTGTTATACCATACAGGCCAAATGCTTTTGCCCGCTCTTTAGTATCAGTAAAAAGAACTTGTATAAACGCTATGGTTTGCGGAACCATACATGATGCACTGAGCCCCTGGAGTATCCTGGTTGCATTCAGCTGAAAAGAGGATTGCGAAAGACCACATAAGCATGAAGCAACTGTAAAGGCAAACATTCCCCAAAAGAAAACTTTCTTTCTTCCAAAATGGTCTCCCGCTCTACCTCCGGTAATAAGAAAAGCAGCATAACCAAGCAAGTATCCCGCAATAACGAACTGCATTTCGCCATCAGTCGCATGAACTCCTTTTTTAATGGTAGGTATCGCCACGTTGATGATGAATACATCAATTACAGAAAGTAAAGGTGCAGCCAATACAATGATCAGCTCCAGCCACTTATTTTTTATATCTTTCATTCTAGATCAGTTTTTCAATGATTTTTTTGGCAGAATGAATTTCGTCAGGTTTTTTAAAGACGGAGGCGGTAACAATAGCGCCTTCCAGCATAACGTAGATTGTTTCTGCCAGCTCTTCATCAGACAATATTTTCTTATGTCCGGAATTTTCAACAAGGGTTTTTATAAATTCTTTACTGTGCACTTTAGCTGATTGTATTTCGGCTAAAACTTCCGGATCACTTGTCCCTGCTTCATCATTTGCTTTAATGAACGGACAGCCTCCGAACTGCCTGAATTTCTGACGTTCGGTGTGATGATCAAAAAGTGCCAGTAGTTTCTGTTTAGGATCTTTAACTTTGTTGACACTGCTTTCCAGCCTGCTGAACCATAGCTCATGCGTACGGCGGATATAAGCGATCAACAGGTCCGTCTTTGTTTCAAAATGTTTATACAAAGATGCCTTGGCAATATCAGCCTCTTGAATGATCTGATTGATACCGGTATTACTATAACCCTGTCTATAAAATAAACGTTCGGCGGTATCCAATATCCTGTCGGTTACAACTTGTCCTCTTTGTTTCATGGTACAAAGATATAAATTAAATAGACAGACTTGTATATTTAAATTTTCACTTTTTTCTATAATGTATATATCAAAAGCTATGTTAAGATATCCATTAATGAAAGTAATAGCATTATATAATATCAAAGTATATCTTTGCAAAAACATCAAATTATGAAAGTGTTCCTGCTGGTCTTATCAATTCTTTTTCTTACTTCCTGCATAAGTGATTCGGATTATACTTCTCCTGCCCCATCTAAAAAATCTACCAGATACTATTTGTACCAGTCGTTTAAGAAAAAAAATGGGGTGGTAACCTTTACCGTATCGCATGATGGTACCTGTGCTGCAAAATCATACTACCAGATCGATCAGCTTATCGATACTACTCCTGCAACTTTTGTATCGTACATAAACTGCGAAAAATATGAAATACAAAAGGGATATTATAACAGTTCCTCTTCAAATATGACCCTTAATTTTGTCAATTACAAAGCTTCAATAAATGGCAATGAACTAACGGTAACGAAAATCACTACTGATATGTGGGACACTTATGAAGAAATCAATATTGAAAGGGCTTATTAAATTAAACAGTCAACCTTATTAGAATTGAAGAAAGTATTTTTTCCATCACATTTTTGACGCAATTTAATGAATACTGTCAAAAATTAAATTACTAAAAACTAGCTCATTGCAAATTTAACAATTATTAAAAAGCCCATATATAAAGTATTTGAGGAGATTTAATACAATAATAAGTATCTTTACCGTGAATTAAACATACGTAAAAACTATCCTGACGATACAATTTTAAATTGCAATGAAACCTATTCTCAATATTCTTTTAGTTTCGACATTACTCATTTCATGTGCGGGAAATGATGATATTTCTGAAAAACCAAAACCAACGGAAAAAACATTATATAACCTGGAATATAAAAATTATCTTGTAAAAAATGTTACTCTTTATAAAGGACCGATTGCCCAGGAATCTGATCCCGGCGAATCTTATCTGACTGCTTATTGGGGAACTTATCAGGAACCAATATGGAGGAAAATAAGTCTTGACATAAAAAACAGCTCTTTACAGCTGATTTCCGAAACATCAGCCGGCATAAAATATACCATTACAATGGACAAGGATTCTGTATTTATCAATGATCATAACGAATTGACCTATATCGGTAATTTTAACAGAGAAAAATCTTCATTTACATTAAAGAGATCACTACGGTATGTAAAAAAAGTTCCAAGAACTGATTTCGGACCCATGCTGATTTCACAAACGAACACTTTTGGTGTTACACAATATGAAACTATTTTCGGTAAAAGTGCTTTTAATAAACCAGCAGAAATGACCGAATCCGGTGATGTTGTTTTGTGGAGTAATATCGAATACCAATATCAGTAATCTGCTCAATAAAATACTGAGCGCAAAGTTTATTATTCTTTAATTGAAAGCCGTAACTTTCCATATTATCAAAATTATACTGTTGATATAAGTTTTACCGCTAACTAAATTGTTTTAGAATGGATAATGCTTTACTTGTGGCTATAAAAAAGATAGTAGAAATAAGTTATGATGAAGAAAAAATAATTCAGAACTTATTCAGATTGAAAGAATATAAAAAAGGAGATTTTTTCCTTAAGGAAGGTGAAATCTGCAAATATGTCGGCTTTATTGAAAATGGTCTTGTCCGTTATTACATCAATGATGATGGGGAAGAAAGAACTTATGGCTTCTCAAAAGAAAATGAATTTACCTGTAATTTTGAAAGCTTTGGCCCGCAGACACCATCTAAGCAACTCATTCAGGCTTTAGAAAATACCCGGATCTGGACCATCAGCTATGAAAATCTTCAGAAGCTGTATGAACAGGTAAAAAATGGAGAGCGATTTGGACGGCTATCTATTGAGTATGTTCTTATCAAAACATTAAAAGACAGGAATTCATTTTATACGGATTCTCCAAAATCCCGCTACGAAAAATTTATTAAGGAGCATTTTGATCTGCAACAAAGGATATCTCAATATTATATTGCTTCCTATGTGGGAGTAAAGCCACAATCATTGAGCAGAATCAGAAAAAGAATATCACTTTTATGATTTATTAACCTGGGTGCATCAATTTCTATTAAACGTTGAAGAATTTTGTATCAACAAAATAAAGTTCTTATGAAACGTTTACAACAAAAAACATCATTCTGGCTTAGCCTCATTTCAGGTATTGGTTTACTTTACATTGGAATCCGCTTTTTTATTAATCCTGTTGGTGCTGAAATAGATTATGGTATCCGTACTGTTACCAATGGGGATTTTTCTTTTCAGTATATCAAAGGAATCCGTGATTTTTTCTTTGGATTGATCATTATCCTTCTTTTAGGGAAAAAACAGTTCTTCGCATTAGGTGTTATCCTGGTTTTAGGAACTATCATTCCAGCTACAGACTTCTTCGTCGTACTATCACATCCTGGCTCCACAGCCGGTCATTTACTTTCCCACCTGATCGCCGTTATCATTTGTCTGTCGTGTGGATTTTATTATTTACAAAACCATAAACTAATACTATCATGATTTTATTTAATATCGTTCTGGTTTTACATTTCATCGCATTCTTAGTATTTATTATTCAGCTTGCCATATTATTTCCTCAACAGAATAAGGTCCTTCATAAAAAAAACATTCTTATTGGAGTTACCATTTTATTAACAGGAATTCTCCTTGTCGTCCTGAAATACCCTCACATCAATTTGTATAAGATCATACCAAAATCATTTTTGTTTTTAGGAGTTTCAACTTTTTGCGGAATATACAGTGGGAAAAATGTTCCAACGAAAGTGTTCTATCTTTTATTCGGAATGGCTATCCTTGCAGGCTTGATAGGAGTCATCAAAACGTAGGTATTCTTCGATACAATTTCAATTTTATTTTCAATAAAAAGTTATTACATATCAAAGCCTGAACTTCACGATTGTTCAGGCTTTGAAAAAAAATCAAATATCTGTTTTAAGGTGTTTGGTAAGTCAGTATTTATTTTATTTTTCTGAAATTATTTATTGAATTTCAGATAATTAAACAATCAAAAGATCCACAAACTCATTAACATTGAGGTTAACCAGCTTATCATACTCCAGAGAATTTTCCAATACAAGTCTTTGCTGCTTTTCCGGGAATATACGGGCGAGATTCAATTTATACTTTTTAATCAGTTCAGGAATTCCTTCATCCCTTCTTCGTTTATGTCCTATAGGATACTCTACTTTTACTTCTTCCAAAACAGTTCCGTCATTTAACTCTACTGTTAATGCATTGGCAATGGAACGTTTTTCAGGATCATGGTAATCAGTGGTAAACTGAACCTCCTCGATACATTCAATTTTATCACGAAGAATATCAATCCTTGGATCTGAAGCAATATTATCTTCATAGTCGGCAGCAGTCAGCCTTCCGAAGATAAGAGGTACCGCTACCATATATTGAATCGCATGATCTCTGTCTGCAGGATTATTCAGGGGACCTTTTTTATCGATAATCCTGATAGCCGCTTCATGCGTACGAATAGTAATTTTTTTAATATCTTCAGTTGTTTTACCCATCCCTTTTAATTGATGGTGCAATGTCATAGCTGCTTCCACGGCTGTTTGTGAATGGAATTCAGCAGGGAAAGAGATCTTAAACAATACATTCTCCATTACATAAGAACCGTATTCACGCTGAAATTTGAATTCATTTCCTTTAAATGAAACATCATAGAATCCCCATATTTTAGCCGTAAGTACCGAAGGATAACCCATTTCGCCGGTTTTGGCAATTAATGCTAAACGCACAGCTCTGGAAGTGGCATCTCCGGCTGCCCATGACTTACGACTTCCTGTATTAGGAGCGTGACGGTATGTTCTTAAAGATTGTCCGTCCACAAAGGCCAATGAGATCGCATTGATCAGCTCATCACGGGTTAATCCAATTAATTTCCCTACAACGGCCGTAGAAGCCAACTTCACTAATAAAACGTGATCTAAACCTACTCTGTTGAATGAATTTTCAAGAGCAATTACTCCCTGAATTTCATGCGCCATGATCATGGCTTCCAGCACCTGCTTCATTTTCAAAGGAGCTTTTCCTTCTGCAATATGGGTTCTGGACAACCAGTCAGCGGTTGCTAAAATTCCTCCTAAGTTATCAGAAGGATGTCCCCATTCTGCAGCTAGCCATGTATCATTAAAATCCAGCCAACGAATAATAGCTCCAATATTGAAAGCCGCCTGAACCGGATCCAGTTGAAACTGAGTTCCCGGCACTTTTGCACCATTCGGAACAACAGTTCCTTTTACAATAGGTCCCAATAATTTCGTACATGCAGGATAAGTTAAAGCTTCCAATCCACATCCAATAGTATCTAAAAGGCAGTAGTGGGCCGTTTTCCAGGCCAGGTCGTTTTTAATTTCGAAGTTCAATACGTAATCTGCAATATCTGTTAATACCTGATCCGGTTGTGGTCTTTCATTTGAAATGTGTGATGACATCTTTTTGTTTTAAGTTTAATTAGTTTATATTTTAAATTGATTGTATTATCTGCTTGTGATAGGAACAAATTCTTTATTTTCAGGCCCGGTGTAATTGGCACTTGGACGGATAATTTTGCCATCCTGCCTTTGTTCAATGATGTGGGCACTCCATCCGGTGACTCTTGAAATAACAAATAACGGAGTGAACATAAGGGTTGGTACTCCCATCAGATGATACGAAACCGCTGAGAACCAATCCAGGTTAGGGAACATTTTCTTTTCTTCCCACATTATGGTTTCCAGCCTTTCAGCAATATGATAAAGCAACATATCTCCTGCCTCTTCGGAAAGTTCTTTCGCTACTTTTTTTATCACTACGTTTCGCGGATCCGATATAGTGTACACCGGATGTCCAAATCCAATAATTACTTCTTTGTTACCAATACGCCTTCTGATATCCTCTTCCGCTTCATCCGGGGAATTATAACGACTCTGAATTTCGAAAGCCACTTCATTCGCCCCACCATGTTTAGGACCTCTTAAAGCGCCGATAGCTCCCGTTATACAGGAATAAAAATCTGAAGAGGTTCCCGCAATAACACGCGCAGTAAAAGTGGAAGCGTTAAATTCATGCTCTGCATACAGATTAAGAGAGATTTCCATTGCCTTCACCCAGGAATCGGGTGCTTTTTTACCATGCAACAGGTGAAGAAAATGGCCCCCAATAGTATCATCATCAGTTTCTACATCAATCTCTTTTCCGTTATGCGTATAATGATACCAATACAAAAGTCCGGAACTGAATGATGCCAGTAATTTGTCTGCAATATCCCTTGCTCCCGCCACATTATGATCGTCTTTTTCAGGCTGAATACTTCCAATTGCTGAAACCATGGAGCGCATTACATCCATCGGATGGGCAGCTGCAGGAATACTTTTCAGGATATTTCTTACAGAATGTGGTAATCCTCTCAGTGATTTCAATTTGGCTTTATAGTTTTTTAACTGGGCTCCTGTTGGTAGCTGTCCGTAAATAAGAAGATAGGCTACCTCCTCAAATTCTGCTTTTTCTGCGAGGTCCAAAATGTCATAACCTCTGTAATGGAGATCATTTCCACTTTTTCCTACACTGCAAAGTGCAGTATTACCTGCGGCAACCCCGGAAAGCGCTACACTTTTCTTAGGCTTAAATGTTGGTTCGTTATTCATTGACATTCTTGTTCTGTTTAAATAGGTTATCTAATTTTTGTTCGTAATCATGGTATCCAATACTTTTGTAAAGCTCTTCCCGGGTCTGCATGGTATCAATTACATGAGCCTGGGTTCCATCTTTCCGGATATGCTCGTAAACATTCAGTGCTGCCTTATTTGCCGCCCGGAAAGCAGAAAGGGGATATAAAATCAAACCGACTCCCGCATCTTTCAGTTCATCAGCAGTATACATTTTAATCATTCCGAATTCTGTAATATTGGCCAGTACAGGAATACCTGTAGCGTCTACAAACTTTTGATAATAGCTTAAATCAGGAACAGCCTCCGCAAAGATGAAATCTGCTCCGGCTTCTTTATAGGCAACAGCCCTTTCCAATGTTTTTTCAAGCCCTTCATTGGCAAAAGCATCAGTACGTGCCCCGATCACAAAATTTTCATCCGTCCGAGCATCAACAGCAGCCTTCAAACGGTCTACCATTTCCTCTTTGCTTACCACTTCTTTACCTGGACGGTGCCCACAACGTTTCGCTCCCACCTGGTCTTCAATATGCAAAGCACCTGCTCCGGCTTTAATTAATGATTTTACAGTTCTTGCTACGTTGAATGCCGAAGGACCAAACCCCGTATCTACATCCACCAATAGAGGTAAATCACATACATTGGTTATTCGTTGAATATCGATCAGAACATCCTCAAGGGTCGTAATTCCCAGATCCGGAATTCCCAACGATCCTGCAGCAACTCCTCCTCCGGAAAGATAAATAGCATTGAATCCTGCTTGCTGCGCCAGCAATGCATGATTGGCATTGATAGCCCCGACAATCTGAAGAGGGTTTTCTTTTTGCATCGTCTCCCGGAAACGTAATCCGGCAGACTCTAGACTTACATTTTTACTCATCTTTAATATTATTGTTCGTTTTGATGTATTTTAACTCACATTCTTCCAACAATTTAAAGAAAGATTATTCTTTAAATGATTAAAATAATTAAACGACCTATAAACCTTAATGAATGGTTGAACAGCCTCATTACATTTTCATGTAATAACAATCCGGTCAAAGATTGCTGCCATCAGCCTGTAATGCTTATAAATCAATATAAAAGGTGCTGATAAAACTTCACAATACTTTGTAAAAGAGAAAATTATGGAAAGGGACTAATACGAGCAAGCTGTAGAAATGATACAGCCCTGAAAAGCAAAACCTGTAAACCATTTCTTAAAAATGATAATGTACACAAAAAGATATCGGGCACTGTTATCACATCGTATCATACCTGACTATAAGCTTCAGATCGCGAAAGCATCGTCAATTCGAAATAGGCAGGTCTCCTGACTTGTAACAATTTTTATCGTCCTTCCCATTCAAAAAAAGAACAGTGAACCCTGATTGATAAAAACCTTTTGAGTGTTACTTACAGTTGCGCGACAGTTCGTGATTCACACACGATTCCCTTTTAATTCACAGCTAAGTGTAACCAATTCCGGTTGATAAAGAAGTATAAATGAACTCCTTGGTGGTAAATATAGGTATTTTATTGAAACACGAAAATAATTATTTACGAACAACAGTTAGGAATTCGTAATTCTTTGAAAATAGGCATTATAAATATATTTTCAATTTTCAAAATCATAATTAAAATGATCTTGATTATGTAAAAATCACTTGCAAAAAAATCCGACAAACACGATTATTGAGAAAAGCATATGCTCTCAATATGAAAATATGATTCTGAATTAACAGATAAAAGCCTGAAAAACACTCACAATATCTGTTTCAAATTCTCACCTATATTTTGCAAAGCCAACAGGCTATGGGATGTGATACGTTCTGCAAAAATAATCCTGAAATGGTACCTGAACTGATCGGTAAGGCTAAAAATTTCTCCGGGAGTAAATAATATTCTTTGCTGTTCGCAATAAGCGTAAAATTTCTCCATATCCACTCCTTCAGGCAAACTTCCCCAAATGCTGTATCCACCCTGAGGATCTTCAAAATAAGCCCCATCCGGAAAATGGCTTTTTAATATCTCTAACACATCTTTGGCCTGCTTATATAGCTGTTTACGAAATGAACGCAAATGTTTATCATAGCTATGGTCTTCAAGCAGTTTAATGACCAGTTCCTGATATACCGGAGCAACAGATCTTCCTAAGGCAAACCTGGTTCTCTCTGCTTCCGCATGGAATTTTCCCGAATGCATCCATCCCAGGCGAATACCGGGAGCCAATGTTTTGGAAAAAGAAGAAAAAGTTATTACCCAACCACCGGTATCAAAACTCCCGATCCCCGAAGGTCTCTCATTGCCAAAATAAAGGTCTCCGTAAATATCATTTTCGATAATCGGAAACTCATATTCTTCCGCAATGGAAAGCAGTTCTTTTTTTACAGTTTCCGACATCAGAATTCCTGTAGGATTGTGAAAATTAGGTGTAACTACAAGAGATCTGATATCATGATCCGCGCATATCTTTTTTAAATATGCCGTATCAAAACCATTTCTATCCCGGACAGGAATTTCTATGACTTTAAGTTTCAGATTGGCAATTACTTCCAAAACAGAAAAAACGCACGGACTTTCAACAGCAATGAGGTCACCGGCATTCGTCACAGATGCCAGGGCAATGTAAAGTGCCTGCAATGCTCCATCAGTAATGATTAATTTTTCAGGATGCAATGTGTATCCATATTGAGAAGTACGTTTAGCGATAAGATCTCTTAGTTCTAAAGACCCGTTAGCAGGATAGTAGCGAAGAAGTGAAGTCCCTTTTTCGCGGATCACTTTCTGCATTTTTTTTAAAATGAGCTTTTGCGGAATCAATAGATCCGTAGGTGCCGCCGAATTAAATGAGGCATATTCGGAGGGCTTATTTCTTGATGAAATCAGAGCAACATTTTTATTGAAAACTTCATTTTTTGAGACCGGGTAAAGTGGTAAGTTTTCACTGCTTATTTGTGGAACATCATCTGCTACAAAATAACCGGAGCGGGGAATATTTTTCACCCATCCTTTCATCACCAGATGATCATAACCACTTTGAACCGAACTTGTACTCAGATGATAATTTTCTTTAATCTCTCTCACAGATGGTAGACGGGTGCCGGGCTTTAACATTCCAGTCTTTATTTTATCTTCAATAGCAGTGGTAAAAATCTCATATCTGTACGTCTTCATGGCGTTTCATCTTTTTCATAACAAATGTACAAATGTGTTCGCACAAATGATTAAAAACCAACTGTACTGATTCAATTGTACTCAACTGTACTCATACAACAGTTTAATAATCCATTAGCTTTGGGTAAAAAAGAATCATAATGGAAATTATATCCAAATTTACCGTAGGATCAGACCAGGGAATCGATCACCTTTTTGCTGTCATGAGACCATATATCAGAAATACCTATTCTGGAAAAGTTTCATCGGAAAAAATTGAAGAATACCTTGCCGAAAATGTAGAATACAGGAAAATGATCAATATCCTGAATGACTTATCCACCCAGCTCATTATGGTGTTTGCAGATCATGAACCCGTCGGTTATTGCCTTTTTAAAAGCGGATCATTATATCCGGAAGCAAATGAAGGGGAGAGAATGACGGAAATAATTGATTTTTCTATCCTTCCTGAATATGATCAGCCTGAAATAAGACAATCATTATGGAACAAAAGCAGATCAGCTATTACTTTTACAGATCGTATCTGGATCAGCATAACTGAAGATGATCCCATGCTCTCATTCTTCAATTCGGTTGGATTTGAATTTATAAAAACGACCACACTGAAAGCATTTTCACTCCCTGCAAAAATATACGAACTGAAGCTGAAGTAAATAAGACTATTCCTTTCACATATTTACATTGTTATTTTTTGGAACAGATGTGGACAATATTTTAATTTTCTTAGCTTAGAGGAGGAAAAGCAACCTCAACAAACAGATCCTGTTAGCAGATATAATGTTGCTGACAGGATCATGTAATACATTAATTAAAAAAACAACCCATTACAAAAGATTTTGACCTTATATTTACAAACAGAAGCCCGATTCTTTATGGCTAAAAGCTGTTTTTAAACAATTTTTTGAAAATCAATTAATTAAAACATCGATTATCCCTTATTTTTTCGTATCTTTGCACTTAATAAATAACCAGGCCTCTGCCTTTGCTATCTGTTACAGTTTAGAATACTTATTTTTTTCTTTCAGTTTTTGCTTTTTCAGCTGCCAAAAATTAACCCTTATTTATTTCTTGAATGAATATATATACAGGCAACTTTAAAAAACAAAGAATAGAAAAACAATTTGAAGATCCTTTTACTCCTTTAGGAGATTTACTCTCAGTAGAAATTACAAAAGAAGACCATTACGCAGGCTCCAGGGTTTACGGGCGTATAGAGGTGCTCATTTAATGTGAGGCATGCCACGCTATTGCAAACTCAGCAACGATCTTTATTTATTCAGATTATTGGTGAACAAAGCAAATGAAACAACGGGAAAAATTATTTTTTTCCGATACACCAACAATAAAATAAATATTCAATTCCTGATAAAGAATTGGTCAAAGGTCGAAGATTCGGCAAACCTTATCAATGAATTTCAAAAATTTAAATTTAATTAATCCCATTATCCGCGCCGCTACAGAGACAGGATATTCTAAACCGACAGAAATACAGGCGGATGTTATTCCGCAGATTTTGATGGGTAGAGATATTTTGGGGTTTGGACCTAAGGAACCTGGAAAAACAGCAGCATTTACCATGCCTGTTATTCAGCTGTTGAAGAAAAGCGCACCGGAACATAAAGAAATACGGACACTGGTATTAACGCCGACACAAGAAATAGCAGTGGAGATTGAAGAAGATTTCAGAATTTACAGTAAATATCTTCCTTTATCCCAGTTGACCATTCATGATGGAACATCACAAGGAAATCAGCTTGCCGCTTTAAGAGTAAGAGTGGACGTTCTTATAACAACTCCTGCTGCTTTACTTGAATTAATCAATCAGAGACCTATCAGTCTTTCCAGGATTGAAATCCTGGTTTTAGATGAAGCAGATAAAATGCTCGATACGAATTTTGTGAATGATGTGAAGAAAGTTATTAAACTTCTTCCTCATAAAAGACAAACCTTACTTTTTTCTTCGGTCATATCAGACAAGGTTAAAAGATTTGCTGATCCATTGCTAAGCAACCCGGTGGAGATTAAACCTACACCTATAGAAAAAAATGCAGATCATACAGTGATACCCGTAGGAAAAAAAGAAAAAACGGACAGGCTTTATAACGCCGATCCGCTCCAGTACTTTAATATAATAACTAAATAATAAAATTAATTTATGGCAGATTCTTTCTCTAAAAAAGAAAATTTCAAGAAAAAAATTCAAAAACAAAAAGAAAAGGCTTTACGCCGTGAAGAACGAAAAACTAATAACAATAAAGGAAAGGGACTTGATGAAATGCTAACGTATGTGGATTCATACGGAAGACTTACTTCTACTCCACCTGAAGAGACGCAAGAAATTAACCTTGATGATATTCAGCTGGGAGCTGCTCCTATTCCTGAAGAGGAAATCCGTAAATCAGGAATTATTACTTTTTTCAGTGAAAAAGGTTATGGTTTTATTACAGAAGATAAAACAAAGGAAAATGTATTTTTCCATTCCAACAACTGTGCGGAACCCGTAAAGAAAGGAAATAAAGTATCATTTGAAAAAGAGAGATCTCCGAAAGGATTTTCTGCTATTGATATTCAACTGATCAAATAATAAATAACAACAATTTTTAATAACAATTACAATGCAAGAAGGCACAGTAAAATTTTTTAACGAAACAAAAGGTTTCGGATTTATTTCTCCAGCAGACGGAGGACAGGATATCTTTGTACACGCTTCAGGGTTAAGCACAAGAATTATTCGTGAAAACGATAAAGTAACTTTTGAAGTACAAAAAAGTGAAAAAGGATTAAACGCAGTAAACGTAAAACTTGCATAGTTTTCCAGATATTTTCCGATAAGATAATATCAAATCACACAGAAGGCCCCATTTGGGGTCTTTTTTTTATTTCAAATAAATCCAGATAAAGTATAATCCAAAGTCGATCGTCCTATAAATAATAAACCCATCATTACTTTATTGGGAAGTATTATCTTTATGTAATAAAAACACATCACTGATGTTCCGGGTGATCTGGACATCTAAAAACATTTTGAAGTAAAAAATCAATCACCTTGAAAAGAATTGTAAAAGTATTCCGGAAAATATTGATCCTGCTGGTCCTCATTATCACTGTTCTTGGTATCATTACCTTTTTCTATATGAGGCGGGAGGAATTCGGAGCCCTGCCGGAGGGTAAACGTCTTGAACTGATAAAAGCTTCTTCCCATTATAAAGATGGCAGATTCAGGAATATTGTGGAGAGGCCAACGCTTACTAAAGGCTACTCGATGCCGGGTGTATTGTACGAAACCCTGTTTACAAAATTTCCACACCGAAGCCCCGTAGATTCGCTACCATCCATAAAGACCAATTTAAAAGCACTGAATATTCATGATAACGCGTATGTATGGTTTGGGCATTCTTCATTTTTTCTTCAACTCGATGGCGTAAAGATCCTTGTTGATCCTGTATTCAGTGGAAAAGCCTCCCCTATCCCTGGAAGTGTTACGGCTTATAAAGGAAGTGATATTTATACGGTAGCAGACCTGCCTGAAATCGACTACCTACTTTTATCGCATGATCATTATGATCATCTGGATTACGAAACCGTAAAAGAACTGCAAAAAAAGACAAAACATGTAGTCTGTGGTTTAGGGAACGGAGCTCATTTTGAACGCTGGGGATATACACCCGATCAGATTATAGAAAAAGACTGGTACGAATCCGTAAACGTAAAGCCAGAATTTATCATATTTACGGAATCTACACATCATGATTCCGGAAGAGGATTCAGAAGCGGACAGGCATTATGGCTTTCTTTCCTGATTCAGACACCTTCTATGAAAGTGTACTACAGCGGAGACGGAGGTCGTGATGATAGATTTAAATCTATAGGTTCAAAATACGGAAAAATTGATTGGGCCATTATGGAATGTGGGCAATATAATAAAGCATGGCAATCGGTACATGAGCTTCCGGAAGAAGTTGCTTTGGGAACAAAAGAGCTGGGTGCCCAAAATTTATTACCCGTGCATAATTCTAAATTCACCCTGGCCAACCATCCCTGGAAAGAACCTTTGGAAAAAATCACTGCTCTTTCTAAGAACCAAACTTATCGATTAGCAACTCCTATGATCGGCGAATTAGTTCATTTAGACCAAACAAATCAGAAGTTTAACGAATGGTGGAAAAATGTTCAATGAGGCATCTGAAAAGTTAATTTTGGAAAATTCCAATTTTATAAACTTGAGATGTCCATTTTCAGCATTTGGTTTATTTTATCCTGAAATTGGGTCTCTATAAGGATCTCCGATATATCCACAGGTAAATCTTCTAATGTTAGAGGATTCACAGGGCTCGCTACCAGGTGGTAGTTACCATCAAGAAAATGATTAAAGTTACTTTTATCAAATGAATACAAACCTTTTTTTGCCATTGAAATGTAATCTTCAAGATATCTTTCATCTGCTTTACTACGATATATTTCAATTAAGACCGAGTTTAATTCGGGATTAATTGTAAAATCTGATACTACAGGCAAATTCCTGAAATAATGTACTAATTTCTTATGATTTTCTGCTGATTTAGCTACAGAATCAGGTAACTTTCCTCCTGCAGAAGCCATAAATCCAATGTATTTGCCATCCGTGAGAAACCAATCAATGTCCAGGGTCTGTTGTTCAATTTCAGTTATCATCAGTTAAGGGATTATATTTTTTCTGACTAAAAATTATTTATAATGCCTGAATATTCCAAAATCTGTAGCCGTCCACAGGGCTGCTTTTTGTCCCGCAGCTTTTAGGGCATCATTTGTCCAGGTGTTACAGGTATACGTGAAATTGTAGCTTCCCTTAGCATCATAAAAGGCATCATTATCAGCATACACAGCATTTGTCGGGATGAGAATAAAATTACCATTCTTATCTCTATCGAATTTGGCTTCTACGAATTCAACTAATTTTTTATACTGGGACCTGCTGATCATAATCATTTTACAGTCTTCTCCTTCTTTCATCGTACTATAATAAGTACAGTGCATTGCAGATTCACTTAACCAGAAAGCAGCTTTGAAAGCTGTTGAAAATTTTAAATCAGCCCATGTCGGAGTGTCCAGGTAGAAACCTTTATCTCCCCATCCGATTCCTATATATTGATAATCAGTTCTCTTTGAAGTGGTATTGGAGAAAGGAACTTTTGTACTCCAGTCCTGCAGATCGTTTTTTACCTGCATTACAATATCCGTGTGTACTCCATTGGTATAAATATAAATTGGAATCTCTTTCTTTTCACCGTCATCCTTCGCTGAAACCCCGATAAACGGGACTAACAGGGCAAGAACAACATAAAGAGCAACGATCCCGAGGATGATTCCTAAAGCTTTTAAAACGATAATAAGTATTTTTTTCACAGATATGTCTTATAAGGTTACGTAAAATTAATTTTTAATTTATAACAAAAATATTTGTTTTAATCGGAAAAATCAGTACATTTAAGTATGAAATAGTCACAAATATGCGTAAAAACACTAAATCCCAAAAAAGATTTAAAATAAGAGTAAAAACAGCTCCGAAAAGAATACAAAAAAAACGTTGATTTTCTAAAAGATTTTATCTTTTTGAAAGTCAATTTTTCTTTTTAGGAAAGGCTTTTCAGAGAATTTTTATTCACAAAATCTTTGCCTCCTTAAACCGCTAAATTTAAGGAATGGTCGACTACCCTCTTTAATTTGGAACAGCAGAAATTCCAAACGAGGGTTTATCACCAAAAATTTAACGCTTAACTCCTCATACGAAACTCAATTTTTCAGTTTCTCACCACCATATCCCCTTCAATCTCCCCTTTTTTTTGGATACATTCTCATCAAGAACTTGCAATCAGGCATTTATTGTAATTATATTTTACATTTTTATCATTTTTTTAACACATTTTTAATCCCCACGTTTTGTTTCAATTTTCAAGTTTAGTTACCTTTGTCATTGGATGCGGGGAAGATTTCATCAATATTTGTTTACCTTTTTATTTGCACTACTCACTGTTTTAGGTTTGTACTCTGGTCAGATACCGGAGTATCCCGATTTTGATGTCAACTTCAATTCAAAATCCGTAAGTGATGATTCTTCGGAAAACAATATAAAACATTCTTATGCTTTTCTAAGGGACCATGAACTTCATGATCAATATGTTGTTTCACACCTGCCCTACCATAAGCTTAGAGCAAACCTTTCCGAAAGCGATAATGAAAACGATGATAATGTAGAGACATCCGGTTTTACGGGACCTCCAATCTGTTTAGGGACTGACATCGGACATCTGAAACCTGATTTCGTTACGAAATTCCATAACAGACAGAGTGCTGTTTCACTTGCTAATTCAGAACATCTAAAATATTTCAATGATGACCTGTACATCCAGTACAGGGTCATCCGGCTGTGATCTTAGTATATTTTTACGGAAAATTTATAGGTTCTCATACTGAGAGCCTGCAACCTTATTTTTTCAATTAAAAAAATTTACTATAAAATGATTATCATGGTCAAGAAAAGTCTCATGTATATAAACCTGTGCATTATTTTGCTATGCATAAGCTGTCAATCAGAGAAAAAAGAAAAAGCAGAAGCTGCGGTTTTCAATGTAACAAGCCCGCTAGTGAAAGATACTTTAATCGACAAAGATTATGTAGCACAAATCCGATCCATTAACCATATAGAACTCCGTGCTCAGGAAAAAGGTTATATCCAGACCTTATATGTAGATGAAGGTCAATATGTAAAAAAGGGACAACTGCTATTTAAAATTATGCCCAACCTTTATGAATCTGATGTTAACAGGGCAAAGGCAGAAGCAAAATATGCTCAGATAGAATACCAGAACACTAAAAATCTTTCAGATAAAGATATTGTAGCTCCACAGGAAATGGCAATGGCTAAGGCGAAATATGAAAAAGCCCAGGCTGAGCTTTCGTCAATGAATACACACCTGAAATTTACTGAGATCAGGGCTCCTTTTAACGGAATTGTAGGCCGTCTGCATGTACGGAAAGGAAGTCTGGTAGACGAAGGCGAGCTGATCACAGAACTTTCGGATAACAGCAAGATGTGGGTATACTTCAATGTTCCGGAGGCTGAATACCTGAATCAGATGAGTGACAGAAAGGACAATGATCCTATGCATGTCCGTTTAAAAATGGCCAATGGAAAAACATTCAGCCAGGATGGTATTGTGGAAACCATCGAGTCTGATTTTGATAATGAAACAGGAAATATTGCATATAGAGCAACTTTTTCTAACCCTAAGGGTCTTCTCAGATATGGGGAAACCGGAAATATACAGATTACAGCTCCCTATGCCAACGCTATGCTGATTCCTCAGAAAGCAACTTTTGAAGAGCTGGAAAAGAAATATGTATATGTAATCAACAAAGACAACAAAGTAAAAGCACGGGAAATAAAAATTGCTGCTGAATTACCACATATTTATGTAGTGGCGTCAGGACTTGGAAAAGATGAAAGAATTCTTTTGGACGGGCTTCGAATGGTACAGGAAAATCAAAAAATTTCCACCCGCTATCAGAAGCCTGAAAAAGTGATGTCGAACCTGGATCTCTATGCTGAGTAATTAAAAAGCAGAATTATGTTTAAAAAAGTAATACACCGGCCGGTATTCGCAATCGTAATATCGGTCATCATCCTCTTTGTCGGTGGATTGGCCATTAAACAGCTTCCTACCGAACAATTTCCAAAAATCGCACCTACTACGGTTGCCGTATCCATTGCTTATCCGGGTGCGAGTGCCGATGTACTGGTGAAATCCTCATTGATTACCATTGAAAATGCCATCAATGGAGTACAGGGAATGCGTTACATCACCACCGATGCGACCAGTGCCGGAGAAGCTACGGTAAACGTTGTTTTTGATCCCGGAACAGATCCCAATGCTGCCGTTGTTCTTGTAAAAACGAGAGTAGACCAGGTGATGCCCCTTTTACCTGAACTCGTACAGAAAGAGGGGGTTGTAGTAAATCCCATTCAGCCCAGTATGTTGATGTATGTCAATTTATACAGCACCAACAAGAGCATGGACGAAAAATTCCTTTACAACTATGCAACCGTAAACATCATTCCTGAAATCAACCGTATTCACGGTATCGCAAAATCCCAGATCCTGGGAAGCCGAAGATATGCAATGCGAATCTGGTTGAATCCCGATCGTATGCGTGCTTATTCTATTTCTGTGGATGAGGTAATGAAGGCTATTGGTGAGCAAAGCATCATCGGGCGTCCCGGAAGAATCGGTCAGAGCTCAGGAATTGCAGCGCAGTCCCTTGAATATGTTCTTACCTATAAAGGACAATATAACAAACCTGAAGAGTATGAGAACATCATTGTACGTTCCAATGCTGAGGGGGAAAATATTAAGCTTAAAGACGTAGCTAAGGTAGAACTGGGAAGCGAATTCTTTGATATTTATTCCAATCTCGACGGACATCCTTCTGCTTCTATAGTCCTGAAGCAGAATTATGGAAGTAACGCGAATGACGTAATAAAAGATGTGAAAGCAAAGCTTGAGGAAATGAAAGGTAGCTTCCCACCAGGAGTAGATTACAAGATCAGCTATGACGTATCCCAGTTTCTGGATGCTTCCATCGAACAGGTGGTCCACACATTGAGGGATGCCTTTATTCTTGTAGCCATTGTAGTTTTCATCTTCCTTGGAGACTGGAGGTCAACATTGATCCCAATCATTGCCGTTCCCGTCTCTTTAGTAGGAACATTCTTTGTTATCCAGCTTTTTGGCCTATCCATAAATCTGGTAACCTTATTTGCCCTTGTTCTAGCTATCGGTATCGTTGTGGATAATGCGATTGTGGTTATTGAGGCTGTACACGCCAAGATGGAAGAAAGCAACATTTCACCTTATAAAGCTGTGAAAGAAGTAATGGCTGAAATTGCAGGCGCTATTATCGCAATTACTGCTGTAATGGTGGCAGTATTTGTCCCTATTTCATTTATGACAGGGCCGGTAGGAACCTTTTATCGTCAGTTTTCAATTACAATGGCGAGTTCCATCGTGATTTCTGCTGTAGTTGCCCTTACATTAACGCCTGTTTTAGCGGCAATGCTGCTGAAAAACAATCATGGAAAACCTAAAAAAGCCAATCTCTTTACAAAATCACTGGATGCATTTAATAAAGGTTTTGATAAAGTAACCGGTAAGTATGCATTGCTTCTGAGAAAAATCGTTAACAGAAAAGTGGTAACCTGGGGAATCCTGATTTTATTTTCAGCCGGAATTTTTATCATCAACAAAACACTTCCGGGAGGCTTCATCCCCAATGAAGACCAGGGAACGATTTATGCCATTATTCAGACACCTCCGGGTTCTACATTGGAACAGACCAATAAGGTTTCCAGAGCATTACAGAAGATCTGTCAGGGTGTGGACGGTGTAGAATCCGTATCCTCACTGGCGGGTTACGAAATTATGACGGAAGGGCGTGGTTCTAATGCCGGAACTTGTCTGATTAACCTTAAAACCTGGAGTGCCCGTGACCATTCTGTAAAAGAAATCATGAAAGAACTTGAAGAAAAATCAAAAGATCTCGGAGCAACCATTGAGTTTTTTGAACCACCGGCTGTTCCCGGATTTGGATCTTCAGGAGGATTTTCCATGAGACTGCTGGATCTGAACAGAACCACAGATTATCAGGATTTCGATAAGGTAAACAAGGAATTTATTGCCAACCTTAAAAAGCGCAAGGAATTAACAGGGGTATTCACCTTTTTTGCAGCCAATTATCCGCAATATGAGCTTGTTTTTGATAATAATGCCGCCATGCAGAAAGGAGTTTCTATCGGTAAGGCGATGGACAACCTGAATATCCTGATCGGAAGTACCTATGAGCAAGGATTTATCAGATTCGGGCAGTTCTTTAAAGTATATGTACAATCTTCTCCTGAATTCAGAAGACTTCCTTCGGATATCATGAAGCTCTATGTAAAGAATGACCGTGATGAAATGGTTCCTTATTCAGCATTCATGACGCTGAAAAAAACACAGGGGCCTAATGAAATTACCCGCTACAACATGTATAATTCTGCTGCGATCCGGGGGTTACCGGCTGCCGGGTACACAACTGCAGATGCAATTAATGCGATTAATGAAACAGCAATTAAAACTTTACCTCACGGATACAAAGTTGCCTGGGAAGGATTGTCTTATGACGAAGCACAGCGCGGAAATGAAGCCATCTATGTATTCCTGGTTGTTCTTGTATTCGTATACCTCGTACTTGCGGCGCAGTATGAAAGCTTTGTCATTCCATTCGCTGTCTTATTTTCGCTTCCTGTGGGGGTATTCGGATCTTTCCTTCTCCTTAAGGCAATGGGTCTGGAAAATGACATCTATGCTCAGGTAGGACTGATCATGGTAATAGGTCTTCTGGGTAAAAATGCAGTATTAATCGTTGAGTTTGCCGTACAGCGGAGACAGTCAGGGGATTCCATATTTGAAGCAGCCGTGGAAGGTGCAAGGATCAGGTTCCGTCCGATCTTGATGACTTCTTTTGCATTTATTGCAGGTCTTGTTCCTTTAATTTTTGCAGGAGGTGCCGGAGCGATCGGAAACCACACCATTGGAGCTTCTGCATTAGGAGGAATGCTCGTGGGAACTATTTTAGGAGTCATCATTATTCCTGGCCTCTATTACATTTTTGCCAAATGGTCTGATGGCAAAAAAATGATCAAAGACGAAGATGAATCACCGCTAAGCGAAGATATGATACACTATGAATAAGAATAAAATATATCAATATGCAGGGATCGCGTTGGTCCTATTAAGCCTTGCTGCCTGCAAACCTATAGAAATAGAACAGCGTGCCGAAAATAAAACAGTTCCTGAACAATACGGGACTGATGATAATAGTTCTTCCAATACAGGAAAGATCAAATGGAATGAATATTTCAGTGATCCAAATCTCCAGGCACTGATCAATGAAGCTCTTAAGAATAACCAGGAGCTGAATATTGTTCTCCAGGAAATAGAAATTTCCAAAAATGAGATCAAGGCCCGTAAGGGAGAGTATTTGCCATCAGTAGGTTTGAAAGCCGGAGCCGGTATGGATAAAGTAAGCAGATACACTAATATCGGCGCAATGGAAGCGAATACTGAAATTGAACCGGGCAGAGAAATGCCGGATCCTTTATTTGATTTTGCCGTAGGAGCCCAGGCCAAATGGGAAACCGATATCTGGGGGAAACTGCACAATGCCACAAGAGCTCAGGTACAGAGGTACCTTGCCGGTGTAGAGGGAAAGAATTTTATGACCACGAATCTTATTGCTGAAATTGCTGATTCTTACTATGAACTGCTGGCTCTGGATAATGAACTGGATATCCTACAGCAGAATATAAAGATTCAGAATGATGCTTTAGAGGTTGTAAGAGATCTCAAAAAATTTGCCCGTTCCAATGAACTTGCCGTTCAACGTTTTCAGGCTCAGGTATTAAAAACCCAGGGAATGCAGTACGATATCAGGCAGAAAATTGTGGAAACAGAGAACAGGATCAACTACCTTGTTGGAAGATTTCCACAGCCTGTGGAAAGAACCCGCAATACTTTTGATACCCTCGTTCCACAACCGGTATATACAGGAATTCCTTCAGAGCTACTGGAAAACAGACCTGACATTAAACAGGCTGAATATGAGCTTGCTGCATCAAAGCTGGATATAAAATCAGCAAAAGCAAGGTTTTATCCTTCTCTTGATATTGCTGCGGGAGTAGGATTTCAGGCTTTTAACCCTCTGTACATTGTCAAGCCTCAGTCCTTTCTGTATTCTCTTGCAGGAGAGCTTACTGCCCCACTGATCAATAGAAATGCAATAAAGGCAGCTTATTATAATGCCAATGCAAAACAGGTGCAGGCTGTTTACCATTATGAGCAAACTATACTGGGTGCTTATATTGAGGTAGCCAACCAATTATCAAAGATTCATAATCTGGAAAATAGTTTTGACATTAAAAATCAGGAAGTAAATGCCTTAACAAAGTCCATTGATATTTCCAATGATCTTTTTAAATATGCCCGTGCAGATTATATGGAAGTCCTCCTGACCCAACGGGATGCTCTTGAATCCAAGTTTGAACTCGTTGAAAAGAAAGTGAATCAGTTAAAAGCAAGTGTTGCCATTTACAGGGCACTTGGTGGCGGATGGGATCAGAATCCTGTTGCCCCCCCCGATATTATAAAAAAATAATATATACCAATTTAATTTTTTCTTAGGGAAGCTTACCGAAAGGTAGGCTTCTTTTTTAAGATTCAGGATCACTACCGTTTTCCAAAAACTCAATATTTCTTTTCAGGCCTGCATATTTTGTTCTTTTTACAGGCGATTTCCTGAAGATTTCAGAGAATAATTCCTGCGTAAGCTCTTTCCATTCGCCTTTTTTAAAATTTTTAAGGCTATCGTTAGGCTTGAACTTGCTCTGCATATTCGGAGCTGAAAACCGGTTCCAAGGGCAAACATCCTGACAGATATCACAGCCAAACATCCAATCCTGCATTTTATCCCTGAAATAATCGGGAATTTCACTTTTCAATTCAATGGTAGCATATGAAATACATTTGCTTCCATCAACGATTTTATCCGAGATGATAGCATCTGTAGGACAAGCATCGATACATTTTCTGCAGGTACCGCAATGGTTGGTGGTTTCGTGATCTGCAATCAGCTCAAGATCGCAAATAATCTCCGCTAAAAAATAAAAGGAGCCGTTTTGTTTCGTGATCAGATTGGCGTTTTTCCCTACCCATCCAATTCCGGATTTCCTGGCCCAGCTTCTTTCAAGTACGGGAGCAGAATCTACAAAAACCCTGAATCCGAATTCCCCGATCTCCTCCTGCAGCTCAGTCACCATTTCACGAAGAATTTCCTTAATTACCTCGTGATAATCTTCGGCGTATGCATACTTTGAGATCTTGTAGTTTTCCAGCGTGGAAAGCTTCTCTTCAGGGAAATAGTTATAGGATAATGAAATCACTGACTTCGAGCCTTCTACCAGTAATCGGGGATCTAATCTTTTATCAAAATGGTTTTCCATGTATTTCATTTCCCCATGGAAGTTATTCTTTAACCATTTCTCCAGATGACGGGCATCTTCTTCGAGGAAATCAGCTTTGGAGATACCACAATTCTGAAATCCAAAACGTTGTGCCTTGGACTTTATCAGTTCAGAATATTTTTCAGCAGTTGAATTCATGATTTCCCATTGCAAAACTAAGATTATTTTATAAATTTGTTGGAGTTTGGGTGTGTGAAATATTTCAGACAGCCATTTTATACTTTTAACACTAAATATTTACAATTATGTCATTAGCAGATGTATTAAAATCCGGAAATTATCAATTAATAGATGTTCGCGAACCAATGGAACTGGAAATGGATGGTAATATAGAAGGAGCTCAAAATATTCCATTAGGTGAAGTTGAAGATAGAAAAGAAGAAATTCTATCGATAGAAAAACCAGTTGTAATTTTCTGCAGAAGTGGAAACAGAAGCGGAAAAGCGTTGGAATATTTAAATTCCCAGGGGTTAAAGGACGGTTATAACGGCGGTGGCTGGGCAGACCTGAAAGCAACAATCGAAGCAAATCAAGGAACTTTTTAAGTTCCTTTTTTTATCCCTTTTAATAATATGAATCTGAAAGAAAGATTAGCTCAGAATCTCCTTCCTTACACACAGGACCAGTATCTCATTAATAAATTGTGGCAGGAAATAGAGATCCAATACTCCCAAAAAGGAAGATTTTATCACAATCTGGAACATCTGACTGCTTTATTTTCGGAGCTGGAAAAGGTAAAAAGTGATATTTCAGATTTTCAGGTGATAAGTTTTGCAGTATTTTATCACGATATTATTTATGATGCTTCCTCAAAAGCTAATGAGAAAAAAAGTGCTGAATTGGCGAAAATAAGGCTTAGTGAAATTAAGGTAGATAAAAAGTCCGTAGATAATATATTTCAACAGATTCTGGCAACTCAACTGCATCAAAAATCCCCAGATAATGACACCAACTATCTTTTAGACGCTGACTTATCGATTTTAGGACAAGACCCTCAAACCTATCTGGAATATACTAAAATGATCAGAAGAGAATACTCTATCTATCCTGACTTTCTATATAAACCTGGCAGAAGAAAAGTACTTCTGCATTTTCTGGAGTCGGATTATATTTTTAAAACTGACTATTTTAAGAATAAATATGAACATCAGGCCAGAAAAAATATAGAGTATGAATTAACAAATTTATAGACCAACCTTATTAAATGTGTTTCTCTATGAACTCTTTCGCCTTCTCCAATATAATTTCAGGTACTTCTTTGTGTGGTGTATGTCCTACCCCTGGTATAATATATTTCTCTGAGAATCCGCTCATCTGTCCTACTGTTTTTTCTACCTGATCTAAAGTTCCATATTCATCAGCATCTCCCTGAATAAATAGTAATGGACATATAATATCTTTCAATATATACTCGATGTTCCAATTTCTGTATCCCTCCCGAGTCCAGGTTTCTGTCCAGGCCTTGAAAAGCATTTCTACTTTATCTCCGTGGTATTTTTGCAGGCGCTCAGGAAGATTCGTAGTTTTATAAGCTTCCCATGCATCGTACACTCCTTTCAGCGTAACATCTTCAACGAAAATATGTCCTGCTTCACAAATAACGGCTTTTATTCTTTCGGGATATTTACCGGCAGTGATAAGAGCTATGGTTCCTCCGTCACTGTGCCCGAATAAAATAGCATCTTTGATGTTAAGCTCCTGCAACAACTCATTCAGAAGATCTGCTTCCAACTCCATATAATTATCGGGTCTTTCGTATGTAAGCATCGGACCTGATTTACCATATCCTAAACGATCATAAACCAGAACATTACATTGGGAAGCTTCGGAAAGTTTTTGGGGAAAATCCCTCCATAATTGGGTGCATCCAAGGGAGTCGTGAAGAAAAACCAATGTAGGCCTGTTGCCCAGTGAATTATCGTATTCTATATAAAGATTTTTTATTTGGGGTTTTGCTAAATTAACCGACATTCAAGTTATTGCTTCATTAAAATTTAGGCATTTTTACCTCTTCAAATTCATTCAGAAGGTTAGCAAAAACAGTTTCAACAGGTAGGATGTCATTGATCAATGCAGACACTTGTCCTATTTCCAGTTCTCCATCTTCCAGATCTCCTTCGAACATCCCCTTTTTTGCTCTTGCCCTACCCAAAGACGCCGCTAAAGCTTCCGCATCTCTCCCGGACTGATAAATATTTTCTAGCTCATTGAAGAATTTATTTTTAACCATCCTTACCGGAGCCAGTTCTTTTAAGGTAAGATGAGTATCTCCTTCATTCAGCTCTGTAATTTTCTTTTTCCAGTTTTCGTGGGCGCTGGCTTCATGGGTTGCCGCAAACCGGGACCCTATTTGTACACCATCTGCTCCCAAAATCATAGCCGCTTTTATCTGAGAACCTAAAGCAATCCCTCCAGCTGCAATTAAGGGCTTAGAAATGTGTTGCTTTACATTAGGGATAAGGCAGAAGGTCGTAGTTTCATCTCTTCCGTTATGTCCTCCTGCTTCAAAGCCTTCCGCTACCACAGCATCTACTCCCGCATCTTCACATTTAATGGCAAATTTTGTAGACGAAACAACATGAGCCACCTTAATACCTTCTTTCTGTAAAGTTTCTGTATAGGTTTTAGGATTTCCTGCTGAGGTAAAAACAATCTTCACTCCTTCTTCCAAAATGATTTGAATAATTTCCTCGATATTAGGATAAAGCATAGGTACATTTACGCCAAAAGGCTTGTCTGTAGCTGCTTTGCATTTCTGAATATTCTCTCTTAAAATATCGGGGTACATACTTCCTGCACCGATTAATCCCAGCCCTCCGCAATTGGAAACTGCTGAAGCAAGTCTCCATCCGGAATGCCATATCATTCCTGCCTGAATGATCGGATATTTTATATCAAAAAGTCTGGTAATCCTGTTTTGTTCTGATTCCATCCCATAAATTTTTTTAGCCGCACTAAAATCTATAAAATTACTCATGCTGTAAAAATACTAAAAAACAAAAATTTCATCCCTTTCTATTTGAAGAATATTCAGATAAATTTTCTTTTTAATTTTAATTATCCCGGATGCCATCTATAAAAAAAACCTTCAGATGATCTGAAGGTTTTTCTATTATTTCTTTAAAGCCTCTTTTTTCCAGTTTCCTTTAAACTTGCAGGAATCGTAACGGCTGTCTATCGATATAAATGTTGTTGGTAATTTGGAGTTCACAAATTTTTCAACCATTTCATTTCGCTTCTTATTAAGTGCCATTTGCTTTATTCTGTCATAATCGGTTTCCAGAGTGATCTGGTGAGAAGGAATCACATCTTCGATCTTTACAATTTTCACTACTTTTCTTTTTCTCTCGTCTTCATCATCAAAAGCACTGGTAATATCATCCTTATTAAGACCTGCCAATTCATAGCTGATAGTTCCCGGAATAGTTTCTCTTTCGATCTTATTAGAACCATCAGATCCGGAAATTACCCCACCATTGAATTTTGTTCTTTTATCATCTGAATATTTAAAGGCAGCATCTTTAAATGTAATTTTCCCTTCTGTAATCAGGGTTTTAATACTGTCTAATTTCTTTTTAGCTGTTTTAATTTCGTCTTCAGTAGGAGTAGCCATCAAAAGGATATGTCTTGCATCATATATCTTTCCTGATTTTTTCACCAATTGAATGATATGGTACCCAAATTCTGATTCTACAGGGTCTGAAATTTCCCCTTCCTGAAGGTTTAGTGCAGCCGCTTCGAATGGTTTTACCATCTGTCCTTTAGAGATATTTTTCATTAAACCTCCAGTAGATGCAGAACCCGGATCCTCAGAATAGATTCTCGCCTGGCTTTCAAATGATTCTCCACCTGCAATATCCTGTTTAATCTTTTTTAACTTATTGATCAGCTCATCTTTATGGGCTTCCGTAAGTTTAGGATACATCATGATCTGCGCTAAAGTTACTTCATCCTTAATTTCAGGTAACTGAGCTTTATACATATTATAAAAATCGGTTACTTCATTTGGCGTAACATCGGCCTTATCAGTAACTCTCTGATATTTTGCCTGCCCGTAATAGGTATCCGTGTCTATCTTTTCGATAGCATTCTTCATTTCGTAAGCAGTTCTGAACTTGTAGGCGGCTAACATTGATTTTTCGTCAGGAAATTGGGAAAGTAACTGGCTGTACTTTGCATTAGCCTGAGTTTTAATAGCAGCCGATCTGTTTTCAATCAAGGTATCCTTTTTTGCTTCGAATACAAGAAGTTTATTGTTGATCAGATTCTCCAAAAACTCACACTTATCTGTGTTGGAAGCGCCCTGCTGTTTTGCATAATTCATCTGTTCATTAACGTCAGACTCTAACACAATTTCATCTCCGATTACAGCAGCAATACCATCCACCAGGTCCCCTTGTTTTAACTGGGCCTTCATGTTAGTAGCAAACAGCATCACAAAAACTCCAAAAAGAAAAGTGATCTTTAGTTTATTTATCATTTTAGTATTTTAAACAAGTTGCAAATTTAGAATTCTTAACGAATTACACTAAATTTTTTATTATAAATATTTCTTAAAAACATCTATTTATTGTAGTTCAACGTCAAATGTTGTTAATTCTTTGAATTGTCTCAGTCTGCTGAACATATCCGATTCACTTACTTCTTCAATTCTTTCGGTCCCGAACTTCTCTACAGTAAATGAGGCCATTGCTGAACCAACGATCAATGCTGATTTCATCGTTTCAAAATCGATTTTCTGTTTCTTGGCTAAATAGGCAGCAAAACCACCTGCAAAAGTATCTCCTGCTCCGGTCGGATCAAAAACATCTTCTAACGGAAGGGCCGGAATAGCGAACACCTGAGTTTCATTGAACAGTAATGCTCCGTGTTCCCCTTTTTTAATGATCACATATTTAGGTCCCATTTTAAGGATCTTTTTTGCCGCTTTTACTAAAGAGTATTCTCCTGAAAGCTGTCTGGCTTCTTCGTCATTGATGGTAATCACATCTGTTTTGGCGATCATATCCATTAAAATATCCATCGCAGTATCCATCCAGAAATTCATGGTATCCAGGACAACAAGCTTTGGACGTTCATTCATTTTTTCCAGAACGGACAGCTGTACCCCCGGATGAAGGTTTCCTAACAACAAAATCTCTGCATCCTGCATAGAATCCGGGATTTTCGGATCAAAATTTTCCAGAACATTTACTTCTGTAGCTAAGGTATCTCTTGTATTTAAATCATTATGATACTTTCCTGACCAGAAAAATGTTTTTCCTTCTTTCACGATCTCAATTCCTTCGATATTTACATCCCTGTCGGTAAACATATCAAGATGCTCTTGTGGAAAATCCCCTCCAACAACAGAAACAATCCCTGATTTTACGCCTAAGATAGATGAAGTGATCCCGATATAAGTAGCGGCACCTCCCAAAATTTTATCTGTCTTACCAAACGGTGTTTCAATTGCATCAAATGCAACACTTCCAACAACTAAAAGTTTCATATATTTTTCAATGTATTTTAAACTGATTTATTTTTTCCATTCGAAAGTATCCAGCAGATGCTTCATATCATTCTTGATATAATTTACTGCAGGAGCCAATGAATCCGGTTTCGGTCTTGTATTAAAGTATAGATAAGCAGTTACAAAGTGTTTTGTACTGTCTGTAATGTAAAATTGAAGATTGGAAGCACTCTGCCCCTTTAATTCGTAAAAATTCCCGTAGACTTTCTTTTCGGGATATTCAAAAGACTTAGTGTCAATGGCACTGGCCTTAATGGTGTGCTCATACACCATCTTTTCAGCTTCTTTGATATGATCGGCAAAATCATTCTGAATCGGATAATAGGTAACAAAAACCTTAGCCTTCATTTTAGGATAATTCAGATAGTACCAGCAAGGCCTTTTAGCATTTGTGATCATTGCAAAATCCGAGTATTCAAAACTATAAGCACAGTCAGGATCAAATTTTTGATATTTTGGTGTGGGATATTCCAAACGCAGTTCTCCGTATGGTTTTGGGATTGGATCTTTTCCACATGAAATTAAAAGCAATGAAGCAAATATAAAAATGACTTTTTTAATCATTTTGCAAAAGTACAAATTAGATTTCAGATTTAGGAAGACAAATTTCAGTCTTTCAACGAGTTTTGGATATAGCTTTCCAGAGGCTTGGGAAAAGATTTATCCTGTGATCCCCGGTAGTCCGTTACAATATATAGATTATTTACTGTAAAATCCTCCCAGATAGCTTTTGAAGGGATTTCAACATTATAAATATCTATGGTAAGATTCTTATGGGTGAGCTTATGTTGAACTGTTTTAAGGTTTTTTATAAATATCTTGAAATCCTTAGGAAGAGAGGACGGAAATTCAAAAAGTTTCTTCCAGATAAAATCATCTTTTCTTTGTTGGATCACAAATTGGCCTTTGTAATGAATAAAATAATACTGCAGATGAAGGTCTTCTGTTTTTACTTTTTTTGTTTTAACCGGAAACTCTGAAACCTTGTTCAAAGCAAAGGCCAGGCAATCATCTTCTAAAGGACATTTTTCACACAGAGGATTTTTGGGCTTACAGATTTCAGATCCCAGATCCATCATGGCCTGATTAAAATCTCCTACATTCTCCGGCATAACTAATGACGCCAATTCAGAAAAATAAGCAAAGGCCTTTGAACCTGAAATATCAAAATCATCTGCGAAAACACGACTTAATACCCTGTAGAAATTCCCATCAACGGCAGGCATGCGTCCGTTAAAACAAATGCTCGAAACTGCAGCTGCAGTATACTTCCCCACTCCTTTTAGCCGTAATATATCCTCATACCGGGCAGGAAAAATACCATCAAAATCTGTCATGATCTGTTGGGCTGCCTTATGGATATTGATTGCTCTGGAATAATACCCCAAGCCTTTCCAGTGAAGCAAGACTTCATCTTCTTCTGCTGACGCCAGGGATTTCACATCCGGAAATCGTCTGATAAAATTATTATAATGGTTAAGCCCCTGAGCAATTCTGGTTTGCTGAAAAACAATTTCGCAGATCCATATTTTATATGGATCTTTTGTTTTTCTGAATGGTAAATCTCTGGCATTTTCCTTGTACCATCCTAACAGCTTGTTTCCGACATGAAGAAAGTCCGAATCCTTAAAATTCTTTTCCAAAAAGTGACTCTGTTTAAATAATTCAACCTGCCTTTTACATCATTTCACAAATAGGATATGAAATAAATAAAAGCATTTGCAAAGATAGAACTATTTACTTTCTGTACCTACGGTATATACTGGAGCGGATTTCAGCCATTGATACTTAAGCTTTTTCTCTTCTGCAATAAAACGGTATCCGTTAAGTTTTTTCAGAAAAACATACATGGAATCTTTTTTAAGCTTTAGCCTCTGGTTGGATAGAAACTGGAACGGATAGGTGACCACAGAGTCTCTTGTCGTTTTTTCTATCTCACCGGAAGTAAGTCTGTAAATAAAAATAGGTCTCCCGCGACCGGATGAGCTGTCTACGAGCTTTATATCTGAACTGACAAGAACCATATCACTACCGTCGATACATTCTTCTTTATTCATAATATAAGCTTTCCCTTCCTGTCTCTCATCTTCAAAAAGATCTTTTTTATAGTAATTCGGGCTTTGATATTTCTTCTCGCAGCCTATAAAAAGCATCAGGAAAACGGGTATGCAATAGGCAAACCTGGATGTAAACATATTAATTTTCATATAAATTTGGTAGAAAAAAACCGATGTAAAATTGCATCGGTTTTTATTATTTGGTAAGGATATATTAGTCCTGAGTATATTGAGACTCCCATTCGTTACCATCATCCCCTTTATGTCCGTCCAATTTAATAACGAAACTCTTTGTTGGGAAATAAGGCGTTAAACGGATATCAAGCCATACCCTGTCTTTATTTACTTTATCCTGTTCGAAACGAACGATCTTGAATTTTT
The DNA here is from genome assembly GCF_048296755.1 of Chryseobacterium sp. PTM-20240506. Taxonomy (NCBI): domain Bacteria; kingdom Pseudomonadati; phylum Bacteroidota; class Flavobacteriia; order Flavobacteriales; family Weeksellaceae; genus Chryseobacterium; species Chryseobacterium sp. PTM-20240506. Next base: position 4,364,507 of record NZ_CP182581.1, on the reverse strand, counting down.
CAATCAGTTTATCCGGACCTTTGATACCATCAAGGAAGGTTACAATCTGTCTTCTCAGATCATCTTCATTTTTAGCGGTCCAGTTTTCAAATGCTCTTCTGTTAAGGAAATCCAGCAAAACTTTGGTTACATAATCGAATACACGAACTACGGAATAGGTTTGAAGACCGATATTATCTCCTGTAAACAACGTTTTTGCAGAGAAGGCCATGATCTTGCCATATTCATTAACCATTGGGACCAATCCCATTTTTTCCAACTGAGAAATTTCACTCTTCTTCAATTCGAATTTTACGGCATCTACTTCGTTGATGTTACCATGTTTCTTACCGGCCGCTACCTGAGACATTAATGTTTTATGGATTTTACCGGCCAATGAAGTAGAAGGTGGAAGTTCCACATTTTCTTCTTCACCCACTTCTTCAGCTCTTCCACGTCCTACAAGCCAGTTGCAGGTCATGATTACATTACTTCTGTGAAGTTCTCCACCGGTAAGGTTCGCAGAATGAAATAAATCCACTACGTCATCCGGTTTGTCAAGATTAGCAAAATCGGTAACCAACATTACTTTGTTCTCATTACAGATCTTTGCCCATTTTTCGACTACTTTATTTGATCCTAAATAACCAGGAATGGCTAAAAGGGAATAATTGTCTCTAAGATCCAGACGATCATAATAACTCTTGAATTCTTCAGCAATAGCATCGATGAAAAGCGGATTATCAAGATCCGATAGTTGATCTAAGCTTGCATTCACAATACTTACATTATCAACCTTATCAAGTTCGGTATTTTTATAGAACTGTGCTACTGTACGATAAGATGTTTCTAACTGACGAACCGTATCCAGAGTGTTCTTTAAATTTGTTTTTAAACTATTTTCTGCCTGTTGTGCTTTATTTTTGCACACTTCTGCCATTTTATCTGCAGATTCGTTCCCTTCCAGAAGGCTTACCCAAAGATTAATCTTCTGTAGCAATTCTTTTCTTTCATCTCCTTTATTATTATCGGTGAGAAATATTTCTTTTCTTGCTTTTCTGGTAGGATTCATGTTGGCGATGCCGTCAACAACAGATTCTACAAAACCGAAACCACCAATTTTATTGAGTTCGGCAAGGGGATTACCTTTCGGTTGTCCCGAATGTTGCTGCTGGCCTTGTTGTTGGCTTTCAGCTGCCTGTAATTTACTATCCATGATTTAATGTAAAGTCTTTAGGTTATTTTTCAAGTTCTTGTGCCACTTCTTTCAACACTTCCACAAATGCAGCTCTTGTCTGCTCATTTTCCAGCATACTGCGTAGAACCTTATTGGTTTTTAGCTGGCGGACAATTTTATTATATTGTTCCTGTTCCATACTAAGTTGCTGTAAATAATCTGATTTTTGCGTAAGGCTTTTAGGAGTGAAGTCTCCCAGATTTTGAAAACGGAATTCTTCATTGATTACACTACCATCTTCCGTTTCATGTTGTACACTTATCGAAGGTTGAAAATGTTTGAAGACGTCATCCACAGTCTTTAATCCTGTTACAATTTCAGGGGTATAAGATTCATCGGTAGTAAGCTGGCTTACAATTAATGACTTATTCTCTTGGATTTCCTGAATAGCCTCATTAGCGTCTACTTTTATCTCGTTTCCGCCAACACCATAATTAAACATTGCCATATTATTATTATTTTGAGATTTTTGATTTTGGTTAGAACCGGCTTTACCCGACGAATCGAATAAGTCGCCAATCCAATGTTTAAATTTAAAAAAAAACTCCAACATACAAAATTTTGTTAAGATTTTTCTTACATTATTTAATCCTATTTGGTCTGTGACACTTAAATATGTCATTTTCACCTCACTAAACTATGAAAAATAAATAAAAATAAGCTATAAAGAGGTAAAATAAAATCCTGGTGTACTTTGCTCTTATGCAAAGATGTTAAATCCGGGACAAAATAAAAATTCTTCTTATATCTGAAAAAAATACTGAAAAAAATATTCTTTATATTTAAACAAAGAAACAGAATTATGAAAGATGTAAAGATAGCGTTTAGAAAACCAATATTTCCTGTTTCAGAAGCATTACAGCAATATCTGAAAAAACACAACAGAATAACCAAGATTCATTTTCTGTATGAAGACCTCCTGAGATTTAGTGACAGCGTAAGTATCCTGGATAATGATGGTAAAGATACTTTGTGGCTTGGGGTATTGTATTCTGAACATGAGTTTAAAGAAATAGAAGCTAATCTAAACAAGATCTATACTCTTCTTCATTCTGACGGAGATGAGGCTACTTTACCCTACCTGAAAGTGGATACAATCGACTTTTGCACCTTCGGAAATTCTAAACCTTTTCGAATCCGGGTGAGAAATATTCTGAATGACAATTACACTAACTTTTATATTAAGCAGGCAGATGCTTCCCGTATTTATGGACTGGAGCTTGAGGATCTGCTTTCTCCTAATCGAATTAACTTTCTGATTTACAAAAACACTTTAATAGAAGAGCATATTTTAGGAATTCCCGGTGATGTTTTTATTAAGAAGCACTTACCCAATTGTACGGAGCCCGAAAAAGCTCAGATCTCCAAGGAGTTTGTAAAATTCAATGAACGCTGTCTTATTGGGCTCCTTGGTGACATGCGCTCTTATAACTATGTCATTATTCCAATACATGATTTTGACCAGGTTATTTACAGAATCCGCCCCATTGACTTTGACCAACAAACTTATGAAGGAAATCTGAAGGTATACCTCCCCCAATATTTTAAAGAAAACAGTCAAATGGTCAATATGGTACTGGAAAAACTGAAACCCAGTTCCATAGAACAGTACCGTAAAGAAGTACGTTCACAAATTGTAAAAAGGGTAACCAGCAGTAAAAACAGATTTGATGAACTCATTTCTATTATGAAAAAAGAAGATCTCGCACCGGAAGCCAATGTTACAGAACTAAAGACGGCTTTGCAAAAACTCACTTACGATGTAAATTTCAAATATTGTAAAACCATGGGAGACATTATAGAAACCGGAATAAAGTTTGTGATCCGGAATTATAAAAATGCATATTAAAGAAAATCCGTCCCCACTAATGTGAGAGACGGATTTTTTCTTTTCTAACAATTTTCGGTTGAATTACCAAATTTTTATACGATCCTGAGGTGCTTTGTACAGCTTATCTCCAGGTTTTATATCAAATGCTTTGATAAATGCATCCTGATTCACCAATGGGCCAAAGGCTCTGAAATATCCAGGAGAATGCGGATCGGTCTTCACCTGATTTACCATATACTGATCCGTAGACTTAGTTCTCCAAACTGTTGCCCAGCTCATGAAGAATCTCTGATCTTGGGTAAATCCACTGATTAATCCCGGATTTCCATGATCTTTAAGGTACATCTGCAATGCATCATATGCTACCGCCACTCCACCAAGATCGCCAATGTTTTCACCGCTTGTAAACTTACCGTTTACAAAACTTCCCTTTACAGGCTCATATCCGTTATACTGAGCTGCAAGCTGTCCTACTTTTGCATCAAAGTTTTTACGGTCGGCATCTGTCCACCAGTTATTCAGATTTCCATCTCCATCGAATCGGGAACCACTATCATCAAAACCATGAGAAATTTCGTGGCCGATAACAGCTCCTATTCCACCAAAGTTAACGGCAGCATCCGCTTTAGGGTTATAGAAAGGAGGCTGAAGAATAGCGGCAGGGAATACAATCTCATTATTTGAACCGCTATAATACGCATTTACCGTTTGTGGAGTCATTCCCCACTCAGTTTTATCAACAGGCTTGCCTACTTTTTCCAGACTTCTCTGGTATTGCCAAGCGGCAACATTCTGTAAGTTAGAATATAACGTTGCTCCCTTAGATGGTGCTTCTACTTTCAATGCAGAATAATCTTTCCACTTATCCGGATAAGCAATTTTTACGGTGAACTTAGAAAGTTTTTCCTGCGCTTTAACTTTTGTTTCCGGAGACATCCAATCCATTTCATTGATATGCGTCTTGAACGATTTCAGAATGTAATCAATATAAGTTTCCATCTGCTCTTTTGCTTCAGGAGTAAAGTATTTCTCAACATATAATTTTCCAAAAGCTTCACCAAGAACGCCATTCACCAGGCTTAGCCCTCTTTTATTCATCGGACGTTGTTCTTTTTGACCCTGAAGATATTTGGAGTAGAAATCAAAACGGATTTGCTCCAGACCATCATCGAGGTTGCTTGCATTACCATTAATGACATGATATTTTAAATAGTCTTTCAATAATGGAAGATTCTTCTGTGTGATGAACTGATCCATATTCTGATAATATTTCAATTCACCTACAATAACTTTATCTGTTTTTACTCCGGCATCTGCAAGATATTTAGCCAGGTTTACATTTTTAACCAATCCTGATAGCTCAGAAACATTTTTAGGATTATATCTTAAATTGGCATCCCTGTTCTGCTCCAGGGTTAAAAGGTAGTTTGCCAATTGTTTTTCAAAGGCAACCACATTTTCTGCAGCCTGGGTAGAGTTTTTATATCCTAATACTCCGAATAGCTTTCCTACATAAGTAGTATACTCACCCAAAGTTTTGGTATTGGCTTCATTTACTTTTTGATAATAATCTCTTCCTAATCCGAGATCCGGTCCACCAAGATAAACAGCATTCATTTTAGAATTCTTCATATCTGCACCTACTCTCCATCCATAGAACGAATTGTCACCTAATCTTGTCGCATCCAAAAGATATTTTTGTAGATCATTAAGGTTTTTAATGGCATCAATTTTAGCCAGATCACCTTTAATAGGAGCTAATCCATCAGCATTTCTTTTGTTTACATCCATAAAAGATGCATACAAATTCTGTATTTTTTGCCCTTCCGAACCATCAGAATATTTTTCAGATAAGATTTTATTCAAAATATCAAGGGAAGCATCATCCACATTTTCCCTCAATGCATTGAAGGAACCCCAGCTTGCTTTATCAGACGGAATCTGTGTATTTTTCACCCAATTTCCGTTCACGTAATTAAAGAAATCATCCTGAGGACGAACACTTTTATCCATGTAAGAAAGGGTAATCCCTTCTTCTTTCACCTCTTCTTTTACGGGTTGTGTAGTTGCCACCGGAGTTTCTGTTTTAGTAGTTTTTTCTGCAGTTTTTGCTGTTCCGCAAGAATTTAAAAATACCATACCCGAAAAGGCAAGTATCCCAATATTTAGCTTTTTCATTAAAGATCGTTTTTTGATTTTACACAAACTTACCAAATATACGAATTTTCATTATGTAAGATGGTAGAATTGAGAAATTGTTAAAAGTTGAGGAATATGGCAATCAGGTTAAGAGAGTATAAGCTCCAGGATTTGAAATTAGAGAAAAAATACCGATTATTGAAATAAAAGTATAGACCCATTTCTTCCGATTGAGATTTACCAACTACTGTACATGATTTGCTCAGCAAGTAAATAAAAGCCGCTCATTTCTGAGCGGCTTCATTTATTATTACCAGATTTTGATTCTGTCCTGAGGAGCTTTATACAGTTTGTCTCCCTGTTTTACATCAAATGCTTTATAGAATGCGTCAACGTTCGTTAACGGACCGAAGCTTCTGAAATATCCAGGAGAATGCGGGTCTGTTTTCACCTGATTGATCATGTACTTTTCACTTGATAATGTTCTCCATACTGTTGCCCAGCTTAAGAAGAATCTTTGATCCTGTGTGTATCCGCTGATCACTCCAGGATTTCCTTTATCTTTCAAATACATTTGTAATGCATCATAAGCGATATTTACACCTCCTAAATCTGCGATATTTTCACCATTTGTAAAGGTTCCGTTTACGAAAGTTCCTTTTACCGGCTCATATTTATCATATTGGGCAGCAAGGGCTTTTGTTGCTTTTTCAAAGTTCGTTTTATCTTCAGGTGTCCACCAGTCTACCAGGTTTCCGTCTGCATCAAACTGAGCTCCTGAATCATCAAATCCGTGGCTCATTTCATGACCGATAACAGCTCCGATTCCACCGAAGTTCACAGCAGCATCAGCCTGAGGATTAAAGAACGGCGGCTGAAGAATAGCTGCAGGGAATACAATCTCGTTATTTACCGGATTATAATATGCATTTACCGTTTGTGGAGTCATTCCCCATTCAGTTTTATCAACCGGTTTTCCAATTTTAGCTAAATCTTTATTATACTGCCATTCTGAAACATTCTGAAGGTTTTGGTATAAAGTACCTCCTTTTGATTCTGGAGTGATAACCAATTTGGAATAATCTTTCCATTTATCCGGATAAGCAACTTTTACAGTGAATTTATTAAGCTTGTTTAATGCTTTTTCTTTTGTTGTAGAAGACATCCATGTTAAATTGTTGATGTGAACCACAAAGCTTTTCTTTAAATAATCGATCAATTCAACCATCTGAGCTTTAGCTTCAGCCGGGAAATATTTCTCAACATATAATTTACCGAAAGCTTCGCCCAGAGAACTGTTGATCAGCTCATATCCTCTTTTGTTTAAAGCTCTCTGTTCCTGCTGACCTCTAAGGTATTTTCCATAGAAAGCAAATCTCATGTTCCCAAGGTTTTCACTCAGATAAGATGCGCTTCCGTTGATCAGGTGGAATTTCAGATAATCCTTGATAACCGGAAGATTATTAGCATTTACCAATTGGTCGAAGTTTTTATAATAACCCAGTTCTCCAATGATTACTTTATCTGAATTTACTCCAACTTTTTTAAGGTAAGCCGGTAGATCAACATTTTTTACTAAAGCAGAAAGTTCAGACATCGTCTTCGGATTATATTGAAGATTGGAATCACGGATCTGCTCGTTTGTCAGATAAGTTTTAGCAATGCTTTTTTCGTAATCAACAATTCCTTTTGCAGCTTCATCAGCATTTTTGTACCCTAATTCTTTTAACATAGAAGCCACATACTTTTGGTATTCAGCAATCGCTTCCGTATTTTTTTCATTTACTTTCTGATAATAATCTCTTCCTAAACCAAGAGATGCATCGCCAAGATAGATCGCATTCATTTTAGAATCCTTAAGGTCAGCATCTACGCCCCATCCGTATAACACATTCTCTCCTTCTTTAGTTACAGAGATCAGGTAATTCTGCAGATCGGCAAGGTTTTTAATAGCATCGATTTTACTAAGGTTAGCCTGGATAGGTTTGATACCATCAGCATTTCTCTTCCGCATGTTCATATAAGTAGCATACAGATCCTGGATTTTTTTACCTTCACTTCCCTCTGCAAATTTATCCTTCAAAAGAGAATTCAAAATCGTCATTGAATTATTGTCAGTATCATCTGCCAGTTTATTGAAGCTTCCCCATGTTGGTTTATCAGCTGGAATTTTGGCCGTTTTCATCCACGTTCCACTCACGTAGTTGTAAAAATCATCCTGTGGACGTACAGATTTGTCCATTAAACTAAGGTCTAAACCTTTATCCGTTGTACTCATTACTGTTTTAGTTGTTTTAGCCTGAGCATTCACTGTATTCTGTGAGCAAATTCCCGCTAGTAAAAACAAAGAAAGCGTTAGTTTTTTCATTATAATAACAATTTATATAATATGTCTTTATATTGTAACATATGTTACGTTTACAAAAACAAATTTAAACAAATATTAAGAAGTTGTTATCTCCTTTACATTCCCTGTCCTTTTCAGAAATCCCCAGGACTGCATTTCTCCTTTCAGGGCCCTTCTCAGGCTTCTGAACAATACAATATACATCAGCCATCTGTATCCGAATCTTTGCGGAATCACATACACGAGATTGATCAGCTTTTCTTTTTGCATCAAAAACGCAATGATTGCAAGGGAAGCATCAACCAAAAGAAAAAGTAAATAGTATATAAATATTTTTTCTCCGTTTCCAAATAAGATCCCAAAAAACATAATGACATCTGCAAAAGGTGAAAAGAACGGAATAATATATTGAAACAATAAAATATTTGGCATTGCCCAAAGTCCCAGTCCTTTATATTTAGGGTTTAAGAAGGTTTGTTTTTGCTTCCAGAACATCTGCATAATTCCATAGGTCCATCGGAAACGTTGTTTTAAAAACTGTTTTACCGTCTCCGGAGCTTCTGTTACGGCAACAGCATTGTTTTCATTAGCCACAGTATATCCTTCTCTAAGAATTTTTACCGTAATATCACAATCTTCAGCCAGTGTATCCGAAGAATATCCACCTACCTCATCAATTACGGATCTCCTAAACGCTCCGATTGCTCCCGGGATTACTGTAATTGCATTAATATTCGCATAAGCTAACCTGTCAAAATTCTGGCTTGTTGTATATTCTATCGCCTGCCACTTTGTAAGCCAGTTGACCTGATTTCCAACTTTTACATTTCCCGCAACTGCTGCAATCTTCTCTTCAGCAGAGGCATTCAAAAACCTTGCAATCAAAAACTTCACGGCATCTTGCTGCAGTTTGGTATCGGCATCGATACAAACAACATATTCAGCATCGGTTTGTGAAATCCCAAAATTTAAAGCGGTTGCTTTTCCTCCGTTAGCTTTCGTGAAAATCTTGAGTTTAGGATGTTCAGCAAATTCTTCCCTGGCCTTTGTATAAGTGAGATCTTTACTTCCGTCATCTACAAGAATAACATCAAAATTAGGATAGGACTGTTTTAATAAATTATGCAAAGAAGATACAATATTAACTTCCTCATTATAGGCAGGAACAATAATAGATACTTTAGGATAGGTATCCAATACGGGAAAATTTGAAAGCTTTTTCTCTTTGCTTTTTTCTTTAACTGCCCAGTACACCATAAATAACAAACGGATAATTCCTAAAATAATGAAGATGGTAAATAAGGCCACCAAAAAATGACTAATCCCATAAATCACAGTCGCTAATACAAGATTCAGCTGCATAATATAGTACGATTTGGTTTTTGGAACCGCAGGCATCAGCTCATTTTTACTTTTATGTAAAATGCTTGCCAGATTCGTAAAATGATAACCTTGCTTCTGCAAAGTAGGAATTAAAATTTTCAGAGCTTTGATCGTCTCTTCTCTTGTGTCTCCTCCAGCATCATGCAGTAGAATAATATTTCCTCTCTCCTGCTTGATACCCTGCATTACACGTTTTACGATCTCATCTGCTTTAATACCAGGTTGCCAGTCTTCGGGATCTATACTTTCACCGATATCGAGATAATTCTGCTGTCTGGCCAAGGCAACGGGAATAATCTCTTCAGAGGTTGTAGGCTCGGAATCTGCATTATAAGGTGCTCTGAACAGGATCGTGCTATGACCGGTTATGCATTCAAATAAGAGCCTCGTCAGTTTCATCTCTAATAAAGCCCTCTCCGGACTTACTTTGGCCACATTTTCATGAGTGAAAGTATGGTTTCCTATTTCATGTCCCTCTCTGTAGATTCTTTTTACCAGAGGAAGATTTTTCTCAGCATTCAGGCCGATTAAAAAGAATGCAGCCGGAACGTGATATTTTGATAAGATATCAAGGACCTGAGGAGTATACGTTTCATCCGGACCATCATCAAATGTCAGTACCAGTTCTTTCTGTGGTGCCCAACCATATTTTTTCACTTCATAAGAACTTGGATACGTGATATAGTTCTCATCCGTAATAATTTTTTCTTTAGGATCTGTTTCCAGAGCTATTTTCCCGTCATGGGGTGTATTCAGGACATCCAATACTTCACCATCTCCGATATAATCTACCATGGTCTGGCCTTTTACATTCTCCAGTTTTTTAAGATCTAGCTTAGGCAGGCCGGCAAAAGTGAGATCTTTATCATAAAAATTCCAGATTCTGCTGTCCTCGCTTCCCAATCTCCAAAGTGCAGTTCCCGCCAAAGGATATTCTGAAGAAAAGCGCATAGTATTAAAAATCGATGCCGCATCATTAAAAAATACCGTATGGGTATTATTCTTAAAATCTGTGTATGAATAGTTGAGATTAAAAGTATTGTCATCAAAATTGATAACCGATTTACTTGCACTGGCCTTAGTAATAGCCTGCATATAGGAAACCGAAATATTATCATCCGGATTTGAGCTCCAGTCATATCCATAAGCCCCAAGACCTAGAATAATCTTGTTTGCCGTTGTTTTCTTTAAAATTTTCCCGGTTTGAGCTTCAATCCATTTTTGAGAAGAGATAGGTCCTGCATCCCCCGAAGCTGAATATTCATCGTATGCCATCAACACAAAATAGTCTACGTAAGGATTTAATTTTTGAATATTATAATCGTCATTATCCGTCATAATATCCATGGTCACCAGCAGCTTATTCTGTTTAAAATTATCTGAAAGCTCTTTCATAAAAGCGATAAGATTTTCATCAGAATCCAGATTCATGTCCTCAAAGTCAATATTGATTCCTTTGAAATGAAACTTCACGCATTCCTCCGCAAGCTTCCGGATCAGTTTGGTTCTTCTTAACGGATCGTTAAGTACTTTTGCCAAGCCCTCAGCACGGAATTCTCTGTCTGAGTTATTACTGAGAATCGGCATCGCTGCAACTCCCGTTCTTTTTATAACCTTATATCCTTCGGGATCGATGTTGGTTTTAAGATCTCCTGTTTTAGGATCAAGGAAAAACCATTCCGGAAAGACTAAATTGATGTGCTTAACATTCCTTTTCAGAGACATGAGGGATTGAGGATCCCAGGCTACATAGAAAGCAGAACGGATCCCTCCTGGAAATTGAGCCCAGTTCCTGTTTTGGTTTTTTAATCTTTCTGCTTTTGCTTCCTCAATTTTGGAAACATTGGTACGAATGGTCTTTTCAGAAATAAAGCTTCTGAATCCCTTATATTCTTTTGAGATTCTATTCTCCTGAAGGTAAGGCTTTCCTGCTGTGATAACGGTTTTGTAATCTTCATGAAAAGGGATTTTGGGACTTTTATCCAGTTTCATCATGAGTGCCAACGCCAGAAAAAGCAATATCCCGACAAAGATAAAAATGCGGGATCCCCACTGCACATTTCTCCAGCGTTTTTTATTAGTTGTTTGAAAAACCTGTTTTGAATTTTCCACGTTTTGATATTTTCGGCTGAAGATTCAAAAAGTGTGAAAAACTGTTGTATTTAAAATTAAAAAAAAATTAAAAAAAAGAAAAGTTTAACTAATTATTTACAAGCAAGCTCACCAAATCCTGAATAATTTTCTGTGAAACGAAATTCATAAAGTCAAGTCTTTCCAGATGGGGCATATAAAGTTTGAAGTTTTGAGCCTGATCATGAATCCTGATTGTATAGAAAACGGTTCCTACATCCTTTCCATCCTCTCCTTTTCCCGGTCCGGCAACTCCAGTTGTAGAAATGGAAATATCCGTATCAAATAAGCGCTGACATCCCTTTGCCATTTCTTCAGCTACCTGTTCACTTACAACCGTAAATTCGTCCACCGTGCTTTGAGAAACTTTTAAAATTTCAACTTTTTTTTCTGTTGCATAGGGAACAATTCCACCTATAAAATATTTGGAACTTCCTGAATTCGAAGTGATCATTTTTGCCAATTCTCCCCCCGTACAGCTTTCGGCCGTGGAAAGCGTAAGTTTTTTTTCACCCAAAAGTTCCCCTAATATTTTCTCAATTTTGTCCTCAGTAGTAGCGATAATATTTTCACCTACCAATGGAAAGAGTTTTTGAATCTCTTCCTCAAGTTGTCTGTTCAGAATATTTTCATCATGTCCAGATGCTGTAAGGCGAAGCTTCACGCGGGTTCCCACCGGAAGATAGGATAAAGCCAGATTCTCAGGTAACGAAAGCTCCCAATCCTCAATGATATCCGCTAAAATACTTTCAGGAACTCCTACTACGGAAACAATTCTTGTGGTGATATACTGTAAGCTAAAAGTATTTTTTAGGTAAGGAATAATCTGTTCTTTGATCAGGGGCTTTACTTCATAAGGCACTCCGGGAAGACTAAAGCTCAGTTTATCACCATACTTCATCATCATACATGGAGCAGTCCCATACTGATTCTGGAAAACTGTAGATTTAGTAGGAACAAAAGCCTGTTCTCTGTTTCTTTCCAGAATTTCCAGACGGCCTCTTTTTTCCATATATTTTTTTAAATGTTCGAAAGTCGGTTCATCCAGAGCTATTTCATCATTAAAAAAATCGGCAAGCGCTTTTTTAGTTTTGTCATCCCTTGTAGGACCCAGCCCACCTGTTGTAATAACAAGGTCTCCTATCTCAAAAGCAGCATGTAAAGTATCCTTAATAGTTTCAATTTCATCAGAAATCGTGAAAATCTGTGAAACTTTTATCCCTATATTCTTAAGTTCAGTAGCAATAAAATTAGAATTGGTATCTATTGTATTTCCTGAAAGGATCTCGTCTCCGATAGTAATGAGAACAGCATTTTCCATATTGTACATTCTTGAAAAAAAATCTAATACAAATGACGGAAAAATCTGTGGCCTCGGCAATGTTTATTATAGAAATCTTTTTAGGCAAATCAGCATTTTTGCTAATTATGCTTCACCCAGATCAATTCATCCGTATTGTATCCTATTCTCTTTGCTTTTTCTAAAAACCGTAATCTTATGCTTTCCGGGATTTCAGTCGTTCTGGATAATATCCACAGGTATTTTAAGCTGTTTCCAGCTACTAAGGCATACTGATAGTTTTCATCGATATCAATCACATTATAGCCTGCCCAAATAGGTTTAAAAAAAGAAACTTTTAAGCGGGCTTCCGTTTTATCTTTTACAAACCTTGCCTCTCCTATGGACTCTTTCCATTCTTTTTTCACATAATTATACCCTTTATTATCTACCCGGATGCTTCCATCGGGATTTTGGGAATAGGTTGCCGTAACATTGTCCATGTCTTTCTCAAACTTATAATCGAAGCGAGCAATTTCATACCATTTTCCCAGGTATCTTCCGGAATCAAAACGGGTGACAGGCATAGCACCTTTTGGTACCCTTACAGAACATTGATTAAAAATGAGAAATCCTAAAACTCCTATCGAGACAGGAATAACTATTTTCTGAAAATTTTTCATAATAATATAAGTTTGTGGTTATGAAAAAAGTCCAAAAATGATGCCTTTAGGTTCCCCTTAACATAAAGCTAAGAAAAGGTTTTAAGAAAAGCTTCTTTGAATGTCCCTGAAACCTCAATTTCAGCATCATCCAATAAAGTAACAGTCCCGCTTTTGTGATATGATTTAACAAAACCTGTATTGATGATATGTGAACGATGAACTCTGACAAAGGGAGCTTCAAGAAGATCATCAAAATGTTTTAAAAATCTGCATACCATCTTTTTGGTTCCGTCTGTAAGATAAACGAGGGTAAAATTTCCATCTGCCTGCAGTCTTACTATTTCTTCAGTTTTCACAACATCAAATCCCTGTAATGTCGGCAGGATAAGTTGCTGCTTATCAGGTTTTACTTTGAGATTTTCCAACAGTATTTTATTCCGGTTCAGCTCTTCCTTTTTTTCAAGGCTTTCTGCTACTTTATTGACGGCAAGAATCAGCTCCTGGATATCTATAGGTTTTAAAATATAATAGCTGGCCGACTTATTAAGAGCCTGTAAGGAATATTGAGAAAAAGCAGTTATAAAGATCGTTTCATAGGTGTAATCCTTAGTAGCTTCCAAGACATCAAAAGCATTCCCGAATGGCATTTCCACATCCAGAAAAACAAGCTGCGGAAGCTTCTCAGCGATCAGAGGAACGGCATCTTTTATATTTTCGGCTTCACCGAGGATTTCTACCTGAGGACAATATTTTGTAAGATAATTCCTTAGAACCTCTCTTGCAATAACCTCATCATCTATGATAACAGCTTTTATTTTCATTGATACAGATCCGGATAATGTCCGGTTTACATGTAAAAATATAATATTTAGTTGAAATACAAACGTCTATTAGATAAGATAATCCTGAAAAAGTTATAATTTATAGCGGATCTGTACAGTTACACCTTGTTCATTCTTTTTATCCGTTATGGTACAGTGGATGTCCTGTTTATAAAGGTCATTTAACAATGTAATTCTTTCCATCGTATTTTTCATCCCCCTTCCTTGCCTTGATTTTTGATGTTCTGTTTTCAATTTTTTACTTTCTTCAATACCTATTCCGTTATCATCAACGGTTATTATCATATATTGACCCTGCTTCTCAAAATTCAGTTGTAAAAATCCTTTGTTCTGACGATACCGTAGCCCATGCCATATCGCATTTTCCAAAAAAGGCTGGATCAGCATGCCGGGTATCAGTAGACTCTGTAAATTCAGACTTTCATCCACCTTGATTTCATAGTCAAATTTATCTGCAAACCGTGTTTTTTCCAGAGCCAGATAGTTCTGTAACAGATCGAGTTCCTGTTGGAAAGGAATAAAATCCTCTGCTGAGTTTTCCATAACACCGCGCATCAGTTTCGAAAATTTTGTCAGGTATTGATTCGCCTCCAACTCATTATTCGTGGCGATGAATTGATTCACACTATTTAAACTGTTGAAAATGAAATGTGGATTCATTTCCCGGCGAAGGGATTGTAAAGCTATTTTTTTATTTTTGATCTGAACTTTCTTTAAGGTCCATAAAATGAAGCCTGCCAATCCTGCCAATACAACCAAGGCTCCTATAAGGCTATAATTAAATGCATTCTTTTTGCGGATCAGCTCATCTTTTAATTCCCTTTCTTTTTCTAATTGTGCTATTCTTTGTTCGGTGTCTTCAAGAATTTTATTATCAACAAGACTTCTGTCCTTTGAAACAAGATCCGGTAATCGTCCGAGAAAATCCCTGTATAGCTTTACCGATTCATCTGTATTTTCGGAAACACTGTACAAACTGTCCAATCTTTTTACACTTTTCTGGGCCTCCAGCGTATGTCCTTTTTCCAGTGCAATATTGTAGGCACTTTTCAATGTTTCAATAGCACTTTTTGTGTCATTTTTTTTTATATAAATATCAGCGAGCTCCTGGATCTGCTCTACTTTTTTCTGAGAATTATCTTTTACAAAGTCCTCTTTCAAAACTTTCTTCTTGGCTTCAATGGCTTTATCAAAATCTTTATTCTCAACATAAAAATTGGTCAGCTTCTGATTAATTTCCAGAGCCTGCTGAGGTTCCATCTGCTTTTTGGAAATTGTGTAAGCACTTTTAAGATTCGCTTCAGCTTTAGGTATATCGTTTTGCTGGATGTTTACATCAGCTAACTGACTGTAACTGGCTGCCAGATCTGCTTTTTCATTGTCTTTCCTGCTGATATCAATATTGCTCTGGATCGCTTCCGCCCTCTCTTCCTTAGAAGGTGACGAGAGCCTGGTAACATCGTTGGTATTGATGCTTTTGTTTTCCTTTGAGTAGCTGATATCAGCTGCTCTGCTGTAGTTAAGGATGGCCGGACTTATTTTATTTTGTTTTTCCTGGGACTGCGCGAGCTTTCGGGTTACAAATTCGAGGTTCTTTTTATCGTTTAGGTTTTGGTATAGATTCCTTGCTTTTATCAGGTATTCTTCACTTTTTGCATAATTTCCCTGCCCGTAATAATCATTTGCCATACCGACATAGGTATCCGCGACCGTTTTATTATCATTATTATCAACCGCTTTTCTAATTTTGGAGGCAGACTTAAGTACTTTAGAAACCTTCATGGAATCCTGGGCAAAAAAAGAACTTCCAATTGCCAAGGTAATGAGTAATATAATTTTAAAAAGTAATTTCACTTGTATCCAAATCTATTATGCAAAGTAAGTAAAACTTTAGGTATCGTCTCTTACCATTCACCAAGTGAAACGTATATTTCACCAAGTTTAAAAGAAATAATAATCAATACACCTGTTTTCATATATTTGTGAATTACAAATCTCTTAAAAGAAACTCATGAAAACCTATTTGTATTTACTGTCCCTTCTGTGTTTTCTTACCCAGACAATTCATGCACAAACCTACATTCAGAATGTAACGGTTGTGGATGTGATGAATAAAAAAATGATTCCCAATCAAACCGTAGTGGTTACAAAAGACATGATCTCTGAAATCAAACCGGGGCATAAAGTAACAATCCCTAAAAATGCGACGGTTATAGATGGAAAAGGTAAATTTCTGATGCCGGGAATGACGGATGCCCACGTTCATTTCTTCCAGAGCGGAGGCTTATATACGAGACCGGAT
This sequence comes from Chryseobacterium sp. PTM-20240506, assembly GCF_048296755.1. Classification (NCBI taxonomy): domain Bacteria; kingdom Pseudomonadati; phylum Bacteroidota; class Flavobacteriia; order Flavobacteriales; family Weeksellaceae; genus Chryseobacterium; species Chryseobacterium sp. PTM-20240506. Next base: position 4,348,373 of record NZ_CP182581.1, on the reverse strand, counting down.
GCATTTGATCTCAGAAAGCAGATCCCTTATGAAAAAGAAATAGATTGGGTACATCAGAATATGGAAGATTTTTTACTGCGTTATCTTAAAAATGGAATTACTTCCGTCATCGATGCCGGGGCTACTTTCAACTTTCTGAAATTAAGAGATTCATTTGCAAAAAATCCTACTCTGCCTTCTGTTTATATGACAGGGCCACTTATTACAACCTACGAGCCCGAAGCTTTTAAAAACCTGGATAAAAATGAGCCTTTCAAACTAGTGAAAACCAGTGAAGAGGGACGCAAAATGGTTCAGGAGCAACTTCCCTATAAACCCGACTTTATCAAAATATGGTATATCGTTATGGCAGACCCGAAAGAAATAGAAGCCATGGCAAGAAAATATGAGCCTATTATTAAAACTATTATTGAAGAAGCTCACAAAAACAACCTTAAAGTTGCAGTACATGCTACGGAAAGAATTACCGCACAGATTGCCGTACAAAATGGAGCCGACTTTTTAGTGCATGATGTGGAAGATGAAGTTGTACCAGATGACTTTATCAAACTTCTTAAATCAAAAAAAGTAGTACTCAGCCCGACACTCACGGTGATGGATAATTACTTTAAAACCTATGCCCAGAAAAAGAAATACAATACCTATGAACTGGAGAATTCGAATCCACAAACAGTAGGATCTATCTATGATCTTCAACATTTAGCAGATTCTGCAGACTCCACAACGATTAATAAGATGAAAAAGCGTTTCAACCTACCTCAGCTGAACGCTTACGCCAGAAAGAAAGATTCTGTAAGAATCATTAATCTAAAAAGACTTTCGGACGGAGGAGTAACCATTGCAGCGGGTACAGATGCGGGAAACATTGCCACCCAACATGCTACTTCCTTTCTTGCCGAGCTAAAAGCAATGAAAGAAAGTGGAATGAACAACTGGCAGATCATTCAGTCTGCAACAATTAATCCAGCCAAGATCTTTAATAAAGAAAATATTTCGGGAAGTATAAACACCGGTAAAGTAGCAGATATGGTTCTTTTACGCGCAGATCCCACTGAAAATCTGGATCATCTTACCCAGATAGAAATGATTTTCAAAAACGGACAGCCAATACAGCCTGATAAAATTTTAAAAATTACCCCGGAAATCCTTGTCCAGCAACAGGTAAACGGATACAATGCCAGAAATATAGATGCATTTCTAGAACCTTATGCCGACGATGTCGAACTCTATACTTTCCCTGATAAATTAATAAGCAAGGGAAAAGATGCCATGAGAAAAACCTACAGCGCTATGTTTGACAAATTGCCGGATCTTCATTGTGAAATTACCAATAGGCTGATCAAAGGGAATTTTGTCATGGATAAAGAAAGTGTTTCAGGAATCAGGAAAAACGGAAAAGTAGAAGCAACTGCCATCTATGAAATAAAAGACAATAAGATTTCAAAGGTCTTTTTCTTGCCTTAAAAAGAATTTAAATACCTATAATAAAAAGACAGTTCGAGTGAACTGTCTTTTTTTTGTCATTTCACCAAGTGAAAACTTCATTTCACCAAGTCTCTCCATTTCAGGTTTACAATCGGGCTAATTTTACTTCAGAATTTAAAACAAGAAATTATGAAATTGAGACATTTTTTATTAATCGGATTCCTTACAGCAGGAAGTTTAATAAACGCACAGGAAGTAAAGAAAAATGCAATTGAGGTAACGGGAGTTGCTGAAATGGAAGTAGAGCCGGACGAAATCATCTTCAACATCGGAATAAAGGCCGACAACAAAAATGAGCTGGCAGACAATGAAAAGAAATTATTCGAAACTTTAAAAAGTAATGGGGTAAAGAATGAGGATATCACCTTCAAATCAATGTATCAGAATCTTTACTCAAAAACAACCAAGTTCACCAAAAGTTTTCAGTTTAAGGTAAATGCTAAGACCAACCTCAGTAAGGTATTCGAAGGGTTAAATCAAAAGTGGGTAAGCAACCTGAATATTGCAGAGGTAAAAAATACCAAAATTGCAGATTTCAGAAAAACCGTAAAAATAAATGCATTAAAGGCAGCTAAAGAAAAAGCGGATTATTTACTGGAAAGCATGGGTAAAAAAACCGGAGCTCCTTTAGAAATTATAGAGATCGAGGATTATACAAGTGACACTATTATGCCAATGTCTGCCTACATGAGAAAATCCAGTAATGTACAAATGGAAGCTGATGCAGGAGTTGATTATTCATTTGAAAATATTGAAAATATCAAATTGAAATACAGCATTAAAACCAGATACGAGATACTTTAAAAATGCTAAAGGCAGCTATCCGCAGTTGCCTTTGTTCAAACTAAAGGGTCATCAATTTTTCCTTTAAGGTAAAATCCAAAACATTGCAAATTCATTAGTATAGAAAATAAACAATTAAAAATATAAATAATGACAACTTTAAAAATTTTAACATTGAGTATAGGTGCTGCTTTTTTAAGTTCTAATAGCCTTACAGAGACACGTTGTATGGGAAAAAGCAATCCTTCGGTAATTGAGCACATTACAACACAAAGACCTTCTTTGTATACTGCACAACCATCATCAGGGGATAACAAAATTCAGGTTGCCCTTTTACTGGATACTTCGAACAGCATGGATGGATTAATCGATCAGGCTAAATCCAGACTCTGGAATATTGTAAATACGCTGACTACATTAAAGTATGAAGGAAAAGCACCACAAATAGAAATTGCATTATACGAATATGGCAATGACGGAATTCGCGATGAAAATTTCATCCGCCAGGTAACTCCCCTAACACAGGATCTGGATCTGGTTTCAGAAAAATTATTTGGATTAAGAACCAATGGTGGAAGTGAATACTGCGGTGCCGTGATCCGGGATGCGGCTATGAATCTGAACTGGGATAAAAATGATAAGAGTATGAAACTTATCTACATTGCCGGTAATGAGCCGTTTGATCAGGGAAGAATTAACTACAAGGAAGTTATTTCATCTGCTAAGGCAAAAAAAATCTATACCAATACTATATTTTGTGGTGACAGAAATGAAGGTATCCAGTCATTCTGGCAAAATGGAGCTGTTACAGGTGATGGAAAGTACTTTAATATCGATAGTGACAGAAAGGTAATCTATGTGGAAACACCATATGATGCTAAAATTTCAGAGTATAACACGAAACTCAATGACACTTATGTATATTACGGAAGCCATGGTTCCGAATACAAGAGCAAACAGATCATGCAGGATAAAAATGCAGCAGTTCAGTCTGTTTCCAATGCGGTGGAAAGAACGGTAGCCAAAAGTAAAAAGAATGCATATAAGAATGATCATTGGGACCTTGTAGACAAAGCGGAAAAGGATGTCAACTTTATAACAACTGTTAAAGAAAGTGAACTCCCCGCTGAATTAAAAGGCAAAACTAAAGATGAAGTAAAAAGGCTGGTAACGGAGAAATCTGCCGAACGGGAAAAGATTCAAAAAGAAATTGAGGGGCTATCCAAAAAAAGACAGGACTATATCGATAACGAAATGAAAAAAAGAGGAAATGCAGACTCTGATGATCTGGGCAAAGCTATCGAAACTTCAATCTTGGAATTGGCCAGAAAAAGCGGATATACTATATAATATTGGCAGCTTGGAAGCCACCAATATAGTAATGATAAAACCAGGTGGATGATGTTTCATAACCATCTGGTTTTATCTTTCAAACTTAAAATATCTCGATAAGGGATGTTTTTTATTTTTCATAAAAAGGGATGTCATTTCCATTCCTGTAACTGAAAAAGTAATCCCGTTTCCACCAAAACCAAGCACAAAATAGGAATTATTGAATTTCTCATGTTCACCTATATAAGGTAACCCGTCTTTAGTTTCCCCGAAGGTTCCAGCCCATACAAAATCTGTATAAAAATGGTAATCGGGCCTGATCTTTTTTAATGTTTTCAGAATCTGTTTTTCTTTTTTATCCAGCAATGCATCCCGCTTTTTCGCGTCATAAAAATCCTCATCCCCTCCTCCGATCAGTAACCTTCCGTCATCAGTAGTCCTCATATACATATAAGGTTCATCTGTATTCCAGACCAGTGTACTGGAGATATTTTTAAATTTATCATCATCAATCTCGGAAACTAGAGCATATGTGCTTTTGAGATCCACAAAATTTTCTTTGATCAGACTTTTACTCTCATAGCCTATACAATAAATGATCTTTTTAGCTTTGATCTGAGGTCCGTTTATTGTGCTTACAAGATTATATCCTCTGTAACTCTTTGCCGCTTTCATCTCTGTCTTATCAAATACAAGAAGTCCTTTCTTATGATTAAATTCCAATAATTCATGGGCCAATTTGAATGCATCTACGCTTGCTCCCTGCTTAGAAACAATTCCTCCAAATGTATTTTGAAATCCGAATTCTTTTTGAATTTCTTCAGCATCAAGCCATTCCACTTCGAATCCGTATTTTTTTCTGGCTTCAAATTCCTGCTGCAACCACTGTATATCTTTTTTTCTTGACGCATAATACAGAGATCTTTTTCTTTTAAAACCGGCCTTTGATTTTAATTCTTTTGTAAGCTGTTCTATTATATCAATAGCATCTGAACAGGCTTTGTAGCTTTCAACAGCTCCTTTTTCCCCGATCTGATCAATCAGTTTAAAAAGTGGAATATCAATTTCATATTGCAGCATAGAAGTAGTGGCTGAGGTGCTTCCGTTACAAATCTCCCGTTTATCAATAAGGATCGTCCTGTATCCATCTTTTACCATCTGGTGGGCAATCAGACTTCCCGTTATTCCACCCCCGATAATCAATACATCACATTCTTCATCTGATTTTAAAGAAGGATAAGAGGCTGTCAATCCATTCTTTAATAACCAAAATGGTTCATTCGATTTTAAATCCATATTAATATTTTAAACTAAAATACTAATATTTGTGAGTATTTTAACGATTTTCGGACGATTATTGGTGTAATTATTGTTGGTGAAATACCACCAAACCATAAAAAATATACTATGATTACTATTATTCCAGATGCCCCGGAGAATGTTGCGGCGTTCAGCGCAACGGGAGAAGTGACCCGAGAGGACTTTGAAAACCTTGTTATTCCCCATGTAAAACAAAAGGTCGATCAGTTTGATGAACTTAATTATTTGTTGTATTTAGATACGGATCTGGAGAATTTTACCATGGGAGCATGGTTACAAGACGCACTTTTGGGACTAAAAAACCTTGCTAAATGGAATCGTACAGCTATTGTGACGGATAGCACAGGTGTTCAGAATTTCACCGATATATTCAGTGTCCTGATGCCCGGTGAATTCAAGTCTTTTCCTAAAGAAAATGTATACAATGCCCTTTACTGGTGTAAGAACGGTAATGAAGTTGAAGCATAAAGGATTAAAAAAAGAGGCAAATGCCTCTTTTTTTTATTGATCTCCCGGAATACATTCCACTGTTATTTCTTCTGTTATAAGTTTTGAAGATCTGTATAAATACATATACCGTATACTGATCATCAGTCCTATAAACGTCATTCCGACACCCACCAAAGAAGGATATTTAAACGAAAATCCATGTTCTAAAGGAATTCCACCTAAAAATGCTCCCATTGCATTGGCAATATTAAAAGCAGCCTGCATAAAGGCCGCAGCCATCATTTCGCTTCTTGGAGCGGCTTTCATCATCATAATATTAATCGGGGCAGCCACAGACATTGATAACGCACCACATACAAAAGTAAGTACCAGAGCAATAATACTGTTTTCTGAAAAGAAAAATACACCTGCCAATGACGACATCATCAGAAGTAATAAAAGAGAACATGTTTTTTCGGGCCCTAATTTATCTGATAAAAAACCTCCAGCCAGATTTCCCACTACCATTCCTGCTCCCGCCAAAATCATAACATATGCCATCTGACTTGCCTTAATGCCCGCAATGATGGTCATTAGTGGTGTAATATAACTAAACCAGGTAAATAGTCCGCCAAATCCTATTGCGGTAATTAATAATACCAGCCAGGATTGTTTATTTTTTAGAAATTTTAATTCCTCCAGAAAGTGTGTATCCTGCTTTGTTTCCATGGTAGGAAGCCAGAACTTTAAAAACAATAAGGCAAATAATCCAATTACCGCGACAATCACGAAATACCATCTCCAGTGGAAGGTATGTCCTATATAAGTGACCAGGGGCACCATTGCCAGGTTCGCTATAGTAAGCCCGGTGAACATTAAAGAAATATAGAATGCCTCCTTGCCTTTTCCTGCCAGCCGAGATGCCACTACGGTCCCTACTCCGAAAAATGCTCCATGTGGCAGGCCAGACAAAAACCGGATAATGAGCATTGATGTGTAATCTGGTGCTATCGCTGATAAACCGTTAAACAAAGTAAAAATCATCATTAAAACAATCAATACTTTTTTAGGTGGAAACTTCACAGAGTAACCGATTAATATCGGAGCCCCAATAACGACTCCTAGTGCATATGCAGAAATAAGATGCCCGGCTTCGGGAATACTTACCTGTAAAGTTTTAGCAATATCGGGCAGTAAGCCCATAATGGTGAATTCTGTTGTTCCAATCCCCAAACCACCAATGGCCAGTGGTATAATCCTCTTATCTATCATTCCCATATCATTTTGTTTCTTTCAATTGCTTCTTTGTTTTAGAGATAGTAAAAGCAATCCTATTATTTGAAAGTGCAAAAATCGATAGAAATTTTCAATTCTGCTTCCACTCAAATGATAAAAATTTGCTCCGTATTGACCTTTTTATTTAATTTTAAATCTCAAAGTAATCAAGATAGAACCAAATGAAAATCCAGAAAGAAATTATTGACTTCGAAAAAGGAAAATCATTCAAGCTTTTTTCTCCTTCCTTGAAAGACTGCTTTTTCTGGCATTATCATCCTGAAATAGAATTGGTTTATGTTGAAGCCATAAATGGAATCCGCCATATAGGAAAAGATATTTCCGGTTTTACTAATAGTGACCTTTTACTGATTGGCTCTAATGTTCCACATCTCAACTTCGATTACAAAATCCAAACAGAGTGCAGACAGATGGTTCTCCAGATGAGAGAAAATTTTTTACAGGATATTATTGATCCGGTTCCCGAATTTGACGATATCAGACATCTTCTGGAACGTTCCTATCTTGGACTATCTTTCTCCGGAGACACAAAGCGGATCGTCGTTGAAAAAATGCATAGCCTCATGACTACAGGAAATTTTGATTCCCTCATCGGATTAATTGAAATCCTACAGATCCTTGCCAACTCAAATGAAGTAAAAGAACTGAATAACGAAGATACCCGGATCAAATGGTTTCTTAACGATAAAATAAGAATGGGAACAATTTACGATTACATTCATGAAAACTATGATAAAAAAACGAATGTCAATCACATTGCAGCAACAGTAAACCTGAGTACTGCGGCTTTCTGCCGGTATTTTAAAAAGCAAACCAATATGACATTTACTGATTTTGTAAACAACTACAGGATCAATCAGGCAAAGATATTTTTGTTAAAGGATTCGTCCGTAACGGAAGTTTGTTTCCAGGTAGGTTTTGAAAGTCTGTCGTATTTTAATAAGCTATTCAAACAGCATGTAGGTGAAACACCATCAGAGTTCAGGAAAAAGCATTTGGCTAAAATTGAGGGATGATGAAGGCTAAATAGCTAAATTGAGTTTTGCTGATTTACATATCAACTGCCCTTTTCTAATAAAAAAAATCGCTCCGTGTTGGAGCGATTTGTATTTTTAGTGAATATGTTTTTCTGCGTGATAAGAACTTCTTACAAGTGGTGAACTTTCAACATGTCTGAAACCTAAACTTCTTGCAAAATCACCGAATTCATCAAATTCTTCCGGTGTAATGAATTTTTTTACAGGAAGATGTTTTTTAGTAGGCTGAAGATACTGCCCCAAGGTAATCACATCCACGTTGGCATTTCTGATGTCCTCAATCGTCTGGAAAACTTCATCTCTTGTTTCTCCCAAACCAAGCATAACACCCGTTTTGGTTCTTCTCTGTCCTGCTTCTTTCAGGTATCTTAATACTTCAAGGCTTCTTTCATATTTCGCCTGAATTCTCACTTCCCTTGTTAAACGTTTTACTGTTTCCATGTTATGAGAAATCACTTCCGGAGCAACATCCACCAATCGATCAAGGTGCTTTGTTATTCCCTGGAAATCAGGAATCAATGTTTCCATTGTAGTTCCCGGAGAAATTCTTCGTACCGCATTTACAGTTTCCCCCCACAGAATGGATCCCATATCCTTCAGATCATCGCGGTCCACTGAAGTAAGTACTGCGTGCTTAATTTTCATTAATTTGATCGAACGTGCTACCTTCTCGGGTTCATCCCAGTTTACATCCATAGGTTTTCCGGTTTTTACACCACAAAATCCACAGCTCCGCGTACAGATATTCCCCAGAATCATGAAAGTTGCAGTTCCCTCACCCCAACATTCCCCCATATTCGGGCAGCTCCCGCTCTGGCAAATTGTATTTAATTTATATTTATCAACCAAGGTTCTCAGTTCTCTGTAATTCTTTCCGGTAGGCAGTTTTACACGAATCCACTTTGGTTTTTGAACGGTAGTGTCTTGAACTAAATTTTCCATTTCTAAAATTGAACTTCAAAGTTAAGGAATTTTTAATGGAAACCATCTAATGCAGAAATTGATGGAACACATAATTAAATATATAATTGTAATTTAGATCACCAAATTTTTTCCATGAAAACAACCTTCTTCCTTTTATCTCTATTCTTCAGTATCATTTGCTCTGCCCAAAAAGAATTTCAACCTGTGGGATCTGAGATTATAGAAACCGTAGATGGCGATCTTGACGGCGATAAAATCCCAGAAAAAGTAATTATCTACAATACGAAAGATACTACGGATATGGGAAATATCCGTGAAATCCAGATTCTAAAAAAAACAAATGGTAAGTGGGGCATTTTAGAAAAATCAAGAAAAGCCATCCTCGAAAGCAATCATGGAGGAATGATGGGAGATCCTTATCAGAGTATGGCCATTAAAAAAGGAATTTTAGAAATTACTCAGGCTGGTGGAAGCAGCTGGAAATGGGGATACACGGATAAATACCGTTTTCAGAACGGACATTTCGAACTGATTGGTTATTCCCTTAGCTACGGAAGACCGGGAGACTATTGGGCGGATATTGATTATAACCTTTCCACCGGACAGTTGGTATATTCTAAAGAAGTAGAAGGTAAAGATAACCCAGACAACGGAAAATCTGAAAAAGAAACCGTCATAAAAAAAGACTGGAAGATTAATTTACAAAACAGAAATTCAGAAGAAAGAACCTTTAAGTTTCCAAAAACAAAAGCTGAGTTTCATTTGTAGTCATATCTTTTGAAACTTCTGAGATATTTTAATGCTTAAGGCTTATCAATCCTCATCAAACTCATTGTTTTTGAGAAGCTCAGCCAGGACTTTTTTAGCACGCATTACCCTTACTTTGGTATTTGCAACAGAAATTCCCAACTCTTCAGCTATTTCTTTTATGCTTTTCTCTTCAAAAAATCTAAGTTTTATGATATCCTGATAATTGGCATCTAAGGATTCAATTGTTTTAATGATTTTCTTTTGCTCTTCGTCAGAAATCATCAGTTCTTCCGGAGATTTGGCAAACTGGTTCTTCACTTCATCCAGGTTTTCTGTCGGATCCTGATTTTCACGGCTTCTCTTCCTCCAAAAATCAATAACCGTATTCTGAGCAATTGTCAGTATCCATGTTTTAAACTGAAAATGAGGATCGTACATATCCAGTTTAGATAACACCTTTGAAAAAACATTGACCGTAATTTCATCTGTATCATTTTCGTCACGGACTTTTTTCATCACAAAAGAAAAGACATCCACCCAAAAAACATTAATGAGTTTTGTCTGGGCCTTCTGGTCTTTTTCTTTAGCTTTCTGAATAAGTGAAAATAACTGTTCGTCGTTCATTAGTAACAAATATAATTTATTTTCGGGGAAATGACAATATGGCTGAATGGCAAAATCGCAAAATCCAGGATTCGTAAAACAGTTACCTGGACAGCTTTTACATGATAAAATGATTATGCCGTGATCATGAAATCATGAAAGGTAAATTGACCCATATAGTATGGGATTCTTGTCTTTCAGTTTTTTGGCTTTTCGCTTTTTAGCCCTCACACTTTACCATCCGTACTTCTGAATTTACTATCTTTGCACAGTTAAATTTTAAAGAAAAATTATAATATGAATTCCTTTATTGAAGAATTAAAATGGCGTGGTCTTTTTGCTGATATGATGCCAGGAACCGATGAACAACTGAATAAAGAGGTAACTACTGCGTATATCGGTTTTGATCCAACTGCTGATTCTTTGCATATTGGAAGTCTTATTCAAATTAAAATTTTAGCTCATTTTCAACAGCATGGCCACAAGCCTATTGCATTAGTAGGAGGTGCTACCGGGATGATCGGCGATCCTTCAGGAAAGTCTGCGGAGAGAAATCTTCTGGATGAGGAAACACTTTTACATTATGTCGACTGTTTGAAAAATCAGCTTTCTCAGTTTCTGAATTTTGATGGAGATGGAGCCAATAAGGCTGAGTTGGTAAACAATTACGACTGGATGAAAAACATCTCGTTTTTAGACTTTGCCAAAAATGTGGGAAAAAACATCACTGTAAACTATATGATGGCTAAAGATTCCGTAAAGAAGAGATTCTCAGGGGAAGCCGGAGCTGAAGGGATGAGTTTTACTGAATTTACTTATCAGCTGATTCAGGGGTATGATTTCCTGCACTTGTACCAGAATAATAATGTAAAGTTACAAATGGGAGGTTCTGATCAGTGGGGAAATATCACTACAGGGACAGAACTGATCCGCAGAAAGGCACAAGGAGAAGCTTTTGCATTAACGGTTCCTTTGATCACGAAAGCAGATGGCTCCAAATTCGGAAAATCCGAGAGTGGTGAAAATTACTGGTTAGATAAGAAGAAAACATCACCGTATAAATTCTACCAATTCTGGCTGAATGCAACCGATGCTGATGCCGAAAGATTTATTAAATTTTATACATTCCTGGGTAAAGAAGAAATTGAAGCATTAATAGAAGAGCACAAAACAGCTCCACATGAAAGAAAGCTTCAAAAGAAATTAGCTGAAGAAGTAACCGTATGGGTTCATGGAAGAGAAGAATATGAAAAGGCTTTAAAGGCTTCAGAAATTCTTTTCGGCCGCTCCACTGCTGAAGATTTAGTAAGTCTGGATGAGGAAATTTTCCTTGAAGTTTTTGACGGAGTTCCACAAAAAGAAGTAGCAAAAGCAGATGTATTGGGAATCAACATTATTGATCTTCTTTCAGAAAAATCAGGATTTTTAAAATCAAAAAGTGAGGCCCAAAGAGAGATCAAAGGAAATTCAATTTCCGTAAACAAGCAAAAAATAAATGATACTTTTACAGCAAACGAAAGTGACCTGATCGATGGTAAATTTTTATTACTGCAAAAAGGTAAAAAGAGTTATTTTATTGTAAAAGTAGTATAATTCAAAATCATATATAAATATATAAAAAGACTATCTTTCTCAAGATAGTCTTTTTTAACTTTACATTATGTATATGCGTGTTTTATTAAAAACCCTCTGCAATAATCATATAAGTATAAGTATTGCCTCCGCCCGAGATATAAAATGTAACGCGATAATACTTATTCACAGAAGCATCTACAATGTGGATGATATTTAATTCGCTATTGGCAATCGAATCCGTATTAGATTTGTCTAAGAATTGGCCTGTTGAAAAATTTGTATTAGTGTAAGTAATTGATTTATTATCATATTCAAAACCACCACCTGCATATTGTTGATTGATTCCTAAAAATAATATCTTGTCATTGCCTGGGTTATCTGTTAGCGCCAAATAAGGTTTACAACCTCCTACATTGTCTCCATTTCTACTTCTAAAATAAAATTTAAATTGATCAATTTCTACTGCCCCATCTGTTAAAGCAGCTGTACAAGGTGCCGTTTTCGTAAAAATTATTTTTTTCACTTCACTGCCGCTTGTATTGGTTTGGGGTTGAAAGTAAGACCAAACCGGAGCTCCAGGTGTATTTGAATTATAATAAAACCCAGCTCTTTTTAGGTCCCCTGCACCTGTATTGTACACCAATAGACCTGTTGCAGGATTTAAAATGGTAGTAGCGTCTGTTGTTGATTTAAGAGCTACCCTATTTACTAAAAAACCTTTATTATCACTCGCTAATGTAAGATCAGCAGACGGATCTGGTGTAATAGTAGCCACACCTACATTTCCTCCGGAAGTTATTACAAAATCATTAGCTTGCTGAGTAACAGTAGGAACACCAGTCTTTTCGTTATCTTTCCCACCATCAACATGGAGAATTGCTTGAGGATTGGAAGTATTAATCCCTACTTGAGCAATTGTGATATTAAATATACAAAAGCTTCCTACTAAAAATAGTTTTTTTTTCATCTTGTTTTATTTTTGAATTAATTTTATACGTTTTTAATGGGATTATATTTTATTGATTATCTGACCAATATAACAAATTCTTTTTTTTTCTGCCAAAATTAGAATATGATTATGCTCAGTAATCGTAATACTTAGAAAGAAATTTTTATTCTATAAAAGGTTAAATTTAAATATGGTTTTGCTCTTTAATTTTATATTCTTTCACCGCAATAAAAAGTTTGATACCCATTTTTCTTCAACAATAAAGAGCTCAATGTTGTAGTTTACTTATAATATTTTTTTATCCAAATCAAATATTCTGTAATAAAAAATACTAATTCCCAACATGCACGTAGTGTTTAACAGAGCTACAAAAAATATTATCTGAAAATAAGAAAACCGCCTAAAAATAAGCGGTTTGTTCTTTATTTGTAAATTTGATTTTTATAATTCCAAGAAGCTGTGAAAAACAGCAGCACTTAAAACACCTTTACCAACAACGGTATCACTCTTTGCCACTTCTCCATCAATCCAAATGTTCACAATGAGTTTAGAATCATCGTCAGGCATCGTGGCATTAGCTGAAAGATTTAACTGGGCCTGGCTGGAGTTAACAAAAAATTCGCCGCTTGACCAAGGAAGGGTAATTGGAGTCAATGTAGTATTATACATATTATTTACCGTAGTTCCAACCTGAGTAACGATGGTTTTTGAAATAACACCTGTACTCCCCTTTACTTCAAATTGTACGATATGATCTTTAAAGTCTTCATCGTCATCATCTTTTTTACAAGAATTTAATATAGAAATTACCGAAAATAATACGATGAATAAAAAAGAAAGTCTTAATAAACTTTTTGATTTGTAAAATTGCTTCATTTCTCCAAATAGATTTTTTAATGTTTCAAATATAGGTTTTTTATCAATATAAAAATAACTTTTATGAAAAATTTCCAATAAAGATTTCCAAACAATATCAAATCAATAAAAATAATATTTATGTCTGATTTTAAGCATTATTCATATTTTATAGTTAAAATTAAAGCCGTGATTATTCAAAACATAAAAATTTAGCAATTTGATTTATTACTTATCTTTGTAGTATGAATTTAGATTATATTGTAAGAGAACCAGAAAATATTACTTCTTCTACTCCAATACTTTTTATGCTTCATGGTTATGGAAGCAATGAACAGGATCTTTTTAGTTTCAGGGAAACCCTCCCCGCCGACTGGATCATCGTTAGTTTCAGGGCTCCAAAGAATACTCAATTCGAGGGATATTCATGGTATGACATTGATTTTAATAATCCAGAAAACTTTATAGATGTCCATCAGGCAAAAGAATCTCTGAACAGTGTTCTGGAGAATATTCTAAAAATAATTAATCAATACGGAATTACTGAAAGCAGAGCCCATTTATGCGGCTTCAGTCAGGGTGGAATTTTATGCTATGCCCTGGCATTACAATATCCTGATTTATTTAATTATGTGGCGTGTTTGAGCAGCTATCCTGAAGAGAAAATCTTAGGTGATATCGTTAGAGATAAAAAGAAATTGGAAAAGCTTAGATTTTTTGTATCCCATGGAACCGATGATGCTGTAATTCCATTAGAATGGGGAAGAAAGGCTGCAGATCTGCTGTATGAATTGAGTTGTTATTTTACTTTCAGAGAATACATGAGTGGACATGGAGTAAATCAAAAAAATTATATTGACCTTATGGATTTCTTTTCGAAATAATTTACGGATAATAAAACATATCAGACAAAACATTAAAAATTACATAAACATTCTCAAAATAGAGAATGTTTTTTATTTTACATAGCGATAAATTGCTTATATTCAGTAAATGAAATATCGATGTTTTATCTGGCTTTTATTGATTAGCATTTTTATCAATGCTCAGAACTCTTTTGAGATTAAAGATGCTAAAAAGACGGTAGTTCCATTTAAGCTGATTAATAATCTGATTTTCATTCCGGTCAATATTAATGGAGCAGATCTAACCTTTTTGTTAGATACAGGAGTTGCTGAAACATCAATTTTCAGCCTCGAAAACAAAGAAGTAAAACTAACAACACTTGAAAAGATCAAATTTTCAGGTTTGGGTGGGAACGCAAGTATAGATGGATTTCGTTCCGATAATAATACAGGTACAATAGGAAAAAATTTCATCAATAAATCTCTGAGCCTTTTTATTATCGTTAATCAGGAATTTAATATTTCTTCTCATGTAGGAATCCCTGTTAACGGGATCATAGGATATCATTTTTTTAAAGATCATGCTGTTTCTATAGATTACGTTTCCAAAAAGATTACCATCTACAACGATATTGAACTGCTTAGGAAAAAAACCAAAAGATTTGAGGAGTTTCCCATTTCTATTGAAAAAAATAAACCGTATATTGAAGCAGAGGTTGAAATGACCAATGAAAAGAAGACATCCAAACTTCTTATAGACTTAGGAAACAGCGATCCTATATGGCTCTTTCCTACTCTTATAAAGAATTTTGTGTACAACCGTCCTAATATTGATGATTTTTTAGGCAGAGGATTTAACGGAGATGTATACGGAAAAAGAAGCCGTATTCATAACTTTTATCTGGGGGATTTTAAATTTGAAAAACCTCTTACCGCGATGCCGGATGAGTTTTCTATTCAGCATGTAAATCTTGTTGAAAACAGAAGGGGTTCAGTGGGAGGAGAAATTCTCCGCCGATTTACTATCATTTTTGATTATCCTAACCAGAAAATCTACTTAAAGAAAAATAAAAATTATGACGACCCCTTCCATTTTAATATGAGTGGTCTTGATTTTCAACAGGATGGATTATCCTGGGAAAAAGATTTTGTAGCCCTTGAAACCGGTGCAAAAAAGGCAAGTAATGAAATCGAGGTGATTAATAATAACTTACAGTACAAATTTGTACTAAAGCCTTTATTTTCTATTGCAGGTGTACGTAAAGATTCTCCCGCAGATAGAGCAGGACTAAAAAAAGACGATCGGATTATTACAATCAATGGTAGAAAAACCCTTGACATGACTTTGGAATACATTATGGAACTGATGAAATCTGAAGAAGGAAAAACCATTACCATGCTTATAAAAAGGAAAGACCAGGAACTTACACTGAGCTTTACTCTGGAAGACCCAATCCCCTATCAGGAATAATATGAAAACAGAAGAAACCACATTAGATAAGATACGCACACGACCGAGGTTTAAAATGTTTACCCATCTCAGTAAGGAAGAATATGCTGAAAACCTTAACAAATACCTCAAGGAACACAAAGGAGAATTTTCCGGCAATGTCAATAAGGAGGTAGCTACCATCTGTGTAGAAACACCTTATGATAATTACTGGAAACCCAGACTTTCTCTTCGCGTGGAGGCAGAAGATGATGATATTGTGATCCGTGGAGTATTCGGGCCAAGCTCGGCTGTGTGGACCTTCTTTATGTTTCTCTATTTCTCTTTTTCGATTTTATGGATGACCTTTTTCACCATGTACTATGTAGAAAAACAAATCAAAAGCAATGAATTTCCTTGGGCACTCAATGCCTCGTTTATCATGTTGCTTTGTATTGCCGCAACATATGCTGCGGCCAGATTCGGACAAAGTAAAGCTAAAGATGAAATGCAGAAGCTCAGAAAATTTGCAGAAGAATCTACTTTACAATTTGAAAAGAAGTCTTAAGGTGCAAGCACTTGGGGCTTCACTGCAGGTTCCTGAATCTCAACAGCCTTCGCTGCCTTGATAGAATCTGCTACTTTTTCCCTGTTCTCCTGCTCTTTTATTATTTTTTCAATATGGGGCTCTATGAGCTTATTCATTTCTTCTACAGAAATATTATTTGCATTAGGATCATCCAACAGATTTCTCCACGGTTTCCTGTGCCCCCATTTGTAATCACCAAAAACCATTACTGCAGTTCCTTTTGCTTTAGTGGTGGCTCCTCCCGGATTCAGGATCCAGGTATCTGCATAAGAATATAACCATTGGGCATCATTTTTCAATAGCCGTAGACACGAATGCGATGCCGGATAGCCGGGTAGGTCATATTGATGCCATCCGATTCCTCCTGTGTTAAAAATATTGAAATTATAAGGTAATTTCCATTCACTACTAACCGTCGAAATGGAAAGCTTCTTTTTCCAGTTGGCAAAAGTTAATCCTCTTGTGGTCTGTGCGGTTTTTTTTCCCATACTGGTTGGTCCCCACTTTACAAGACTCCCGTTGGAATACACTCCATACGCCTGAATCGGATAAGAAAAAATAACAAATTTCTTTACATTACTCAATACATCCAATTGCATTGGAAAAGGTGAATAAGCCATCAGTGTGGTATCTATTTTGGTCGGAACTACCAATGTATCAGAATTCCATTTATTTTTAGAATCCAATCTGTTCAGTGCTAAAATAGCATACCGTTCTCTTTCATTATATTTTTTGCTGAATGCAGCATATACAGAATCTCTAAGCTTTTTATCTTTTGGAAGTACAAAAGCATTATAAAAGCCGGTTTCCTGCATTGCCGGAGGTACAGATTCCTTTTTAACCACTGAATCTTTTTTTATTGAATCAGTTTTTTCCGTTGGACTTTCTGTGGTAGTTGTATCGGTTCCTAAAGTATCATTTATTTTTTCAATTTCCTTTTTACATGATACTAAAAATAAAACCAGTATAAGACTGTATAAAAAAGATTTTTTCACAATTACGTTCATAAATTTAAAAGGTCGATTAGTTTTGCTACTCAGTACAAATATCAGACCTAAAACGGAATAATCATAATGATGGTTAAAAATATCGTAAAAATACGGTTAAGAACGATTAAAGTATCAGTATAAAAGCTGACTGACACTATCATTATCTATGAAAAATCAATTTGTTTTCATTAATAAAAACAAACCCGCCGGGTTTGAGAAATGAATTCAACATAAAAACAGATATAAAACAAATACATTACTGTGATATTGCTACCACAAAACTTATTTTTACTAATATTGCATTATTAAATATTTAACAAAAGACACAAAACCTATGATTAAAAAACTAATTATTCCGTTTCTAGCCTTGCTATGTACAATATCCTGTAGCAGAGATAATGAATTCAGCAATGGATCATCAGATTACAACCACACGCGTCCTGTTGGCGCGTCAGCCAACGACCTATTAAGCAATAACCGGTATAATTCATTATTGATCGAAATTCAGTATATGCCGGGATATGCCCCGAATTCGCAAGCTGTTGATCATGTGAAAAACTTCCTATCCACTTTTCTCCGCAAAGATGGTGGTATAACCGTTATTCAAAGAGAAATTCCGGGAACGTCCTCCTCCACTTTATCTGCGGATGATATAAGACAAATTGAGAATACAAACCGAACTGTATTTACCAACGGATCAACTCTTGCAGTAAACATTCTATATACCAACGGGAAATATAGCGGCAATTCTAATACGTTAGGAATTGCATACCGCAATACTTCAATTGCTTTATTCGGAAAAACAATTCAGGAAAATTCCGGAGGATTTGGGCAGACCAGCAGAACAAAACTTGAAGCTACAGTGCTTGAGCATGAACTGGGACATTTGATGGGATTAGTAAATCTAGGATCACCGATGCAGACAGATCACAAAGATTCTTCCAATGGAAACCATTGTAATAATCAAAATTGTCTGATGTACTACGCTTCTGAAACCACAGATATTTTAGGCTTTATTATAAATGGAAATGTTCCTCAATTGGATAATAATTGTAAAGCTGACCTTAAGGCAAATGGTGGAAAGTAACTAACAAAAGGATAACATTATATAAATACATTGTATAGTATAAGAATATACCATACAATATATTTTATTTCTCTAATAATTAAGCTAATATCCTTATAACTCCATTAAGATCTTAAATTAAATGATAAGAATGCATTTCAGCTAAAATACTATACTTTAATGATTCAATTCTTACACAGATTTTTTTCTTGTTATCTATTTTTATTATTTCACAGTCATAATTTTCAAAAGGCCCTGAAGCGATTCTCCTCTTCTCACCAACTTTAATATCTAATGAATTTCTAAGTTCAACATCTGAGAATTCATTAAGAAATACTCTTATTCTATCTATTTCTTCATCAAGAACACGAACCAGTCGATTTCCAAACTTGATAAATATGACCACACCTTCAATCGCAAGAGCTCGTAAGTAATCTTTTATTGTTTCTAAATAAATAAAAACGTAAGAACTAAAAAGCGGTTTTTCAACCTTCTTTTTACGATCACTCCATTGAGAGATTGTTTTATTGAGAGGTAAATACACTTTGAAATTTTGCTCAGTTAGGATTTGAGCAGTTTTTTTTTCGTAACGTGATTTGGTATAAATAACATACCATCCTTTCATGAAATTCATTTCTATATAATTATAATCATTTTACATCTTCTCCTTTCAAGTCACACCTGTTAACTTAAATTTTTCTTGAAAACTATAAGGGACATGAAATAACAGAAAAAGACATTTGCAATACTTCTACTTTTCCTTACCATGAAATAAAACGTTAGTAGATATGTTCACACTTCTTCTATCTGTAGAGCAAAGATGCATTAGCTTTACACAGTTAACAACTAAAGCATATCTAGATTTATAAATCTGGGGTAAGTTATTATAAGAAATTTATACGTACGGATAATGCAATCGAGATTTAATCATATAATTATCAATAATTTACAAACACAAACTAATAATATAATTAGGAAGGAGTTTAAAATATGTATTTTGCTTTTTAAAGCATAAAGTTCAAAAGAAACTGTTACTTATCTCTGATTTATTTCAATATTTTATGTTTTCACATCGTATAAAATAGATTTCATTTACATGATTCTTTATAAACGGAATTGAATGATAAAAAAACTTTACATACATAAAGTAAGGCTGAAATTTATGCTAATACTATCCTTTAAAAAGAAAAGTAAAAAATGCTCATGTATATTTGATATTACTTCGAGTAAGGATAAATTAAAAAGTAATTATACTTAGATAGCATGATCAATCTATCACAAAAGATGAAATTTCTGATTATTGACAGGGAAGTAGTTTTTGTGTTGTAGAACTCCATTATAAGCTCACATTCTTTCTTTATGCCAACCACAAATATCTATATAGTAAATCAAAAGTAAAAAGGAAATCTTTCCGATTATATTTACTTTAAAAACAAAAAATGCTGTAAATAATATTACAGCATTTTATATTGCGATCCGGACGGGACTCGAACCCGCGACCTCCGCCGTGACAGGGCGGCATTCTAACCAGCTGAACTACCGGATCAGTAGTCCTGAGTTTATTAATCAAATTTGATATGCGATCCGGACGGGACTCGAACCCGCGACCTCCGCCGTGACAGGGCGGCATTCTAACCAGCTGAACTACCGGATCAGTAGTTCTATAATTTCAAATAAATTTGATTGCGATCCGGACGGGACTCGAACCCGCGACCTCCGCCGTGACAGGGCGGCATTCTAACCAACTGAACTACCGGATCAAATTTTGTTAAAGAACTTGTTTCTTTTTTGTGATTGCAAAATTACACCTTTTTTAATTACCTGCAAATTATTTGTTAAAAAAATGCCTCCCAAAAGCGGAAGACATTCATTATCAAAGTTATTTTTTTTATAAGTGTGCGCTTAATTTTTCTGCGATCACTTCTTTTGGTGTTACTCCAACTAATTTATCAACAACTTCACCATTCTTAAAAATAAGAACTGTAGGGATATTTCTGATGCCATACTGCATAGAGATTTCCTGGTTGTTGTCTACATCTACTTTTCCTACTACAGCTTTTCCTTCAAAATCTGTTGCTACTTCTTCAATGATTGGTCCCAGTGTTCTACAAGGTCCACACCATACCGCCCAAAAGTCTACCAATACTGGTTTATCAGATTTCAAAACCGTTTCCTGAAATGAGCTATCCGTAATTTCTAAAGCCATTTTTTTTATTTTATTTAAATTAATATTCTATTGTTTTTTTAATCCTTAATTGGATCATCAAAATTACTACTTTTCAGCAATAAGGTTATCTATGCTGAACATTTGTTTTTTCTATAACCAAATCATCTGAAATTTCTTTCAGGGCATTTACGAAAACATCAATATCCGCTTTTGTGGTCATATGGCTAAATGAAATACGTAAAGGTGTACAATTATCCATTTCATCTTCTGATAGAACCATCATCATAACCATTGAAGGTTTTGATGCTCCTGACGAGCAAGCACTACCCTGAGAAATGGCGATCCCTTTCATATCCAACTGCAAACCTATTAGCGGATTTTTATATGGTAAAAGGGCACTTAAAACAGTGTATAAACTATTTTCAGTTTCAGCACTTCTTCCATTGAACTTAATCCCTGCTATTTCAGCAGATAATCTTTCAATGGTATAATTTTTTATTTCCTTAATATGATGGGTGTATGCTTCCATATGATTAAGAGAAAGCTCTAAAGCTTTTCCAAGCCCCACAATACCTGCAACATTCTCAGTACCGGCTCTCAGACTTCTTTCCTGAGGTCCTCCTGTGATAATCCCCTTAAGGCCTGTCGCTTTCCTGATAAAGGCAAAACCTACTCCTTTTGGTCCATGGAACTTATGTGCACTGCATGAAGCAAAATCTACCGGAATGTCAGAGAAATCAAGATCGATATGCGCCATGGTCTGAACAGTATCAGAATGCAGAAGTGCATTATTTGCTTTGCATATCTCAGCCATCTTTTTAAGGTTGGTAATATTTCCGATCTCATTATTGGCATGCATTAAGCTTACAAGGGTCTTTTTATCTGATGCCTTTAAAAGTTCTTCCAATTTATTAAGATCGATATCTCCTTTTTCATTCGGACGGATATAAACGACCTCTACCCCTTTTCTTGCCTTCATATCGATTATACTCTCTGAAACACATTTGTGTTCCAGTGGAGAGCTGATGATTCTTTGTACTCCAAGGTGTTCCACACTGGATTTAATGATCATATTGTTGGACTCTGTCCCACATGATGTAAAAATAATCTCAGCGGGCGTTACATGTAGATAATCAGCCACCTGCCTTCTCACATTTTCGATCAGGATTTTAGCTTCCTGCCCAAAGCTATGTGTAGAAGAAGGATTTCCAAAGTTTACCTTCATGGTACCTACCATTGCATCAATAACTTCTTCTGAAAGGGGTGTTGTTGCTGCGTTATCTAAATATACTTTATTCATTTTATTTTGAATATTTTAATACGACGGAATTGAATTGATAATTGGAAGGAACTGTAAAAACCACCCAAGGATTGGATATCACCTGGATCTCCATTCCTCCGGACTCACGCTGTGGAACTTCTACATACAAAATATTATCCTTCACAGAAAGACTTTTTATCTCACTGATCTTATGGTCTCCTGACCTAAAAGTTCCAAGGTTGTATAAAACAGCTTTTTGATTTTTTGGAAAGGCAGGGTATTTAATTGCTGCATCCTGTCCTAGTTCAGCAAGGCTGGAATTACCTTTTATAATTTTCTGAAGCTCTTCTTCACTTTTAAGAATTTTGAAGCCAGCGGTTTCAGTGCCACCCTGAGATTCAGAAACAAGGATTTCACCTCCTTTTTGTGTATCATTAGATACTGAAGACGGTGCACTTGTACAGCTCATGAAAAAAGCAAGGAACCAAATAAACAGTTTATTCATTGTTACATTTTTACCTCCCAAAATTAGTGAAAAAATTGGTAATGTCCTTCATTTGCCCATTTCAGCATTTGCTTATCTCCTGAAGTATCGCCAAAAGCGATTATTTTATCGTATTTTGAATTGTTGATCTGCTCCTGGATTCTTATGAGTTTTTCTTTTCCGTTACAGTTTTTCCCTATAAAATTCCCTGTAAAAATACCGTTTTTAAACTCTGCACGCGTGGAAACCAGCTGCATTTTCAATTCCTCTGCAAATGGTTTTACCCAGATATCCAGAGAAGCCGTAACTAATAGACTCTGAGTATTATTACGATCTATATTTTTAATAAAGTCGAGTGCATTTTCACGCACAATCTTAGGATAGTGCTGCTCAAAAAACTGTCTCGATTTTCGTTCTATTTTTTCTTGTGATTGTCCTTTCAGTATTGAACCGATGAAGCTTTTTTTGACCTTTTCCGTTTCCGCCAGTTTTAATTTCAATAAAATAAACAGAGGAACATGTCTCAAAAATTGTATATGGTATTTCGTAGAATCATAAAATTTCAGATACATAAACATTGTATCCTTATAGGTAATCGTTCCATCAAAATCAAAACAATACAATTTTTTCATTTTATCAGAGCTTTAATTTTTTAAATACAAATTCAGGAATATTCCTGATCATCATCATAATAATTCCCCAGACAGGCAATACATAAGCTACATTTTTTTGTTTTTTATACGCATTGTAAATGGAAGCTGCAGCCTGTTTTGGCTTGGCCGTTAACCTTGGATTTAACGGAAGCCCTTCTGTCATTTTAGTTTCCATAAACCCTGGTTTAATCGTCAGCACATGCACTTTCTTATCAAACAGATAATTCCGTAGCCCGCTTAAATAGGCTGTAAAAGCTGCTTTTGCACTTCCATAAATGAAGTTACTCTGCCTCCCTCGATCTCCTGCCACAGATGACAATCCTATGATTGTACCTGATCTTCTGCTTTCAAATTTCTGGGCAAAATAATTCATCACAGGAACCAGTTTTGAATAATTGATATTAATTATTCTTTCCGTATTTTTATTATCATACAAACCTTCTTCTGTTCCATCTCCTAAATATCCCGTTGCACAAAATAATACATTTGAATTGACATGATCAAATCGGGTGTAATCTATTTCTTTCATTAAATCCAACTCAATCACCTCAGCCTGTTGCAGAAATTTAACATCAATATGTCTTGCGAACCTTTCCGTGGTTTCCTTATTTGAGGTCAGAAGATAGATTTTCTCATATTTTTCACCTTCCTGCAGAGCCTTTTCAACAAAGGCTTGTGCTACTTCAGAGGTACTTCCCAGAACTATCATTTATGAATTATTATTTATGATTCTTTTGTGCTGTAACGACACAAATTTAGGATTTTGAATATTTTTAAGGTAATTCGTCAAAGAAGATTTACTCATGCTGTCTTTGGTCAAATAAATTCTACCTCCGAATTCCTGAACAATATCATCAAGCTGTTTTACCAGCTTTTTAAGTTTCGAATTTACTTTAAAATCAAGTGCCAAAGTGTACCCTTCTATAGGAAATGAGTTGTAAGCTTCCTCGTTATTCTTTCCAAAGAGTTTTAAAACAGCCAGAAAGGATCCATTTCCGCTATTGGCAATGGTTTCCAGGATCTTCTTCATCCCCTCCTTTCCGGAGTCTTTAGGAATTACCATCTGATATTGGATAAAACCTGATTTACCATAAATTTTATTCCAATCGGTAACAAAATCCAGAGGGTAAAAGTATGTTTCATAATCTATAAAGCTTTTAACTTCTTTTTTAGACTGCTTTTTATAATACAGCAGATTAAATATTTTTACCGTTAAAGCATTCAGGACAAAGCCCGGAAAATAAAAAGGGACAGTTGGTTGAAACTTTTTCTTTAGCCGTAGAGGACTTTTTGCCATATTCTGAGGAAGTTCATGCTGAAAAGCATGTTCTCCCCTCATCAAAATGCTCCTTCCAATATTTTTACCCTTTTGTAAGCAATCGATCCAGGCAACAGTATATGTCCAGTTTTCACTTTCTTCAAAAAGCCTGAATATTTCATCAAGGTTTTCAGCTTTAATACTTTCCTGGCGAATATAAGCTGATTCTATATTTTTAAGCTTAAACTTTGCCGTCAGAATGATGCCCGTAAGTCCCATTCCGCCGATAGTTGCCCAGAATTTATCTGAATTCGTCTCTCTTGAACATGTTATGATCTCCCCATTTTCATTCATGAGTTTAAACTCAATGACATATTCTGAAAAACAACCTTCTGAATGATGGTTTTTACCATGTACATCTGATGCGATGGCGCCTCCAACAGTAACAAACTTGGTTCCCGGAGTTACATAAAGAAAGTATCCTTGCGGAACAGCTATTTCCAAAACATCTGAAAGCAGCACTCCGGATTCACATTCTATAATACCATTCAACCGGTCAAAGCTGATAAATTTATTGAGTTTTTTTGTCGAAAATATATGTTCCCCTAATGAAGCATCTCCATAACATCTCCCATTCCCTCTTGCGATCACTTCATTATGGTTCAATACAAATTCCCTTATATTTCTGAAGCTGTCTTCAGACTTCATTTCTTTTTCCACTACAGGAAAATTGCCCCAATTGGTAACTTTTTGTATGAAATTCGGCTTCATTTTTTAAAATAAATTTGAATTAAAAATGTTGCAACCCATAATAGTAAGGTAACCTGTATATACCTGTCCCTGTACACTATTTTTGTAGGGGATTCCGTTCTGTTATACACTAGAGTCTGCTGCAGGTATCTGAGAAAGGCAAATACTACAAAAATAACGGTATAAAAAACCCTTTCATGAAATTTTGCCTGCACCTCTGGTGACAGGGTAAACATTAAATAACACATAATGGCTAATGTAACAGAAATAGACAGTGCTATATCGGCAAACTGTACGTTATAACCATCCAGAGCACGTCTTGTCTTACCCGAAACCTGCGCATTGATTAATTCACCTCTTCTTTTTCCTATTGCCAATACCAATGCCAGAACAAATGTAAGCAGTATAGCCCATTGTGAAATACTTATTCCGGTAATGTAACCTCCTGCAAGAACCCTTAATACAAACCCTGTGGCTATGATAAAAATATCAATAATAGGAACATGCTTCAACCTGAATGTATAAGCAAGATTCATCACAAAGTAAAATGCAATAATGGTTGCAAATTTCCAGAGAAGTTGCTCGAAATAGAACTGAGCAAAAAGAACAAGGAAAATATCTGTAATTGCGAGTCCTATTAAAATTCCTATAGCTTTTGATTTAGAGATAGCACCACTCGCCAGCGGTCTTCTTCTTTTTTCAGGATGCCTGCGATCTGCCTCTATATCATTGTAATCATTCAGAATATAAACCATGCTGGCAGCAAGCGAAAAGATAACAAAAGCAAAAATACTCTTGGTAAGCAGATCAAGGTTTTTGATATTGCCGGAAAAAAATAATGGCACAAAAACAAATAAATTTTTTACCCATTGTTCTACACGCAGCAGTTTAAGATATTTCTTCATTTATGTTATTTCAATTGCAAAAATAGTAATTTCAAGATGAGTAGCATAAAAGTACAAAAAAAACCGCCGTGGCGGTCTTTTAAGAAAATATTTATATATTAAATTAATTACTTGCCTTGTTTGGCTTCATTAATCATTTTTTCATTGGCTGTAATGGCAAACTCTACCCTTCTGTTTTTTGCTCTTCCTTCTTCCGTATCATTGCTAGCTACAGGCATATTTTTACCTTCTCCTTTCGTAAACATTCTTCCTGAAGCGATTCCTTTACCTGCTAAATATGCTTTAACCGCATCTGCTCTTCTCTGAGAAAGGGCCATATTATAAGCATCTTTACCAACGCTATCTGTGTGTCCATAGATATTGATGTTCGTGTCAGGGTTATTGGCCAATACCTGAGCTAATTTATCAAGGTTGGTCTGAGCTACAGAGGTAAGGTTAGATGAATCGAATGCAAAGTTTACTATACTTTCGTTCATCGTCACTTTAATACCATCTCCTACTCTTTCTACTTCAGCACCAGGTAAAGTTTCTTTAATTTCTTTAGCCTGCTTATCCATTTTGTTACCGATAACATTACCTGCAACACCTCCAATAATACCTCCCAATACTGCTCCTAATGCTCCGTTTCCTCCTTTACCTACGTTATTACCTAAGATACCTCCAAGTACAGCTCCCGATGCAACACCTACTGCTGTACCTCTTTGCTGGTGGTTAGAATTCTGAACTGCTTCACAACTTGTCAATAATAAAGTTGATGATAGGAAAATACCTGCGATATATGTTTTATTAAATTTCATCTTTTTAATTTTTTCTTGTTATAAATTATTTCATTCCAGTTCTTTGGAAATTGTATACCACTCTCACTGTGCTTCCATCAAATGGAACGTTTTGTTCAAGTGAAAACTGATCTGTAGATTGGTTGATCAAATTTAAAGAATAACCAACCGTATTTTGTTTAGCTTTTGTTCCTTCAGCAATTTTCTTAAACATAAAAGTATTTCCACCTTTAACTTCAAATTTAATTGGCTGTGTAATGCTAGGGCAACTTCCACCTCCATTTAAGGTATAAGATCCTGTGTAGTTATTGGGAATCAATCTCCAATGACTTCCTACGAAACATTGTGCATCTGCTCCTTCATCAAACGGTTTAATTTTAAATCCTTTATCATAATCGATACTAACAATCTCCCAATCTCCTTTAATCTTTAAAAAATCAGATTTTTGGTTTTGTGATGTTTGTGCATTTTTCACTGAGGAACAAGACACTGCAAAAAGTGATGTTCCCAACATTCCTGCAAGTAGTAACTTTTTCATTTTGTCGTTTATTTTTTGTTACATTAAAGTTACAAAAAACCGTGCCAAAATTGAAAAATAAAAACAAAAAAGTCCGAAAAATTCGGACTTTTTATCACATACACTGTAATACAGTGAAATATATTATTTTTTAACGGCCTTTTTTACGGATTTCGTAGCCTTTTTTACAGCTGATGCCTTACCGTTATAGAAGTTAGTATAAGCATATTCAGCAGCCTTCTTTAGATCGATAACACCTCCGGCTTGAGAAAGGTCGGCAAATCCATTTTCCGTACTTGGATTACTTGACTTTACAAGAGCTTCAATAATCTGGTCAGGTCTTAAATTAGGCATATACGCTAATAAAACCGCAGCAGCACCGGCAACAACAGGTGATGCCATTGAAGTTCCCTGAAGATATTCATATTCACTCGTTGGAACCGTAGAATAAATCTCTTCACCCGGAGCAAAAACATTTACCATTTTCTTGTTAAAGTTAGAGAAGCTCGCTCTCAACTCATTGTTTCTATTAGTACTTGCTCCAACAACAATCACGTTATTTACGAAAGGTTTTTCGTCTGTAATATTTTTAAAGTTGGTAGGATATGCAAGATGCTCAGCAACATCTTCATTTTCATTTCCGGCTGCCTTTACAAGGAGAACTCCTTTATCTTCGGCATATTTGAATGCATCCCAAACAACATTTTTACCGGGAGACACTGGTTTTCCAAAGCTCATATTTAATACTTTAGCTCCATTATCTACAGCATATCTGATGGCGTTAGCAACATCCTTATCTCTCTCATCTCCATTAGGAACAGTTCTCACGGACATAATTTTTGCTACTCTTGAAGCTACCCCGTACTGAACTTCTTTCCCCTGAGGTAATCCAGCAATAATACCCGCAACGTGAGTCCCGTGTTCTGCATCAGGCCCCTGATAATGATTATTACCGTAATTTTTTTGAGAATAATCATCATAGTTATCTCCAACAATTTCGGCTCTTGTATCATAGCTTAGATCATATTGTTTTGCTGCAGGAGCAAAATGATCGATAGCGCCTTTCATTTCTTTCTTCATTGAAGTTTCGAAATCTGCAGAAGATTTCCCTGCAAATTCAGGACTATGGGCAACCTGAGTCAGAATATTAAGTGCAATTGCATCTTTTTGTTCTGTTGGAGCCTTTATAGCAGCAATATTTTCAGAAGTCACTGATTTCCCTCCTAACAATTTAATCATGTTCGGAATCAGATCATTGATCATTGTGTATTGCTGGAGACTTTGCTTAGCTTCAACACTTTTCTTTGTGAAAAGTTCTTTAGCCTTCATATACATGGCAAACTCTTCAGGCATTTTAGCTTGATTGGCTTTATTCTTAGTAGAATCATCTCCTTCGAATACAGGCTTATATTTAGCTACGACCCTTGTCACCTCCATATTATCCACGTCTACATCACCATTCTTTCCTCCGATAAAATTCCATCCGTGAACATCATCGATATAGCCATTACCGTCATCATCTTTTCCGTTACCCGGAACTTCATTCGGGTTTGACCAGATATTTTTGATCAGTCCCGGATGATCCACCTGCACTCCACTGTCCAGAACACCTACAACAACAGTCTTAGGCTTCAGACCTTTAGATTCTAAATATTTATATGCATTTTCTGTATTGACACCATATACTTTGGTTGTTCCAAAATCTTTATGGTACCAGGTCATTAAATCTTTATTTTCTTTCGGGTCAACGCTCTTCGCCTGTGCTTCCTGTGCAAAAGCAGAATTAAAGCCTGCTAAAAAGACAGCAGCTAATAATACCTTTTTCATGCTAGTATGATTGTTTAATATTTTTTATATAAGTCAAAGATTCAGGCCCTTTGTTACAAATAAGGTCCAAAATTGACAGATCACTTAAAAATCCCATTTTATCAGAAAATGTCTGATAGTAATCATCCATTTTATATTCGGAAGCAAATTTTGCAGAAAATTTTTCTCTGAAATTTACTTCTTCAGGATTTTTGATATACTCTTCATTCAAAGAGTATGCCTTTTCCGTTTTTAGGATTTGTTGTATGATCTCTAAACCTTTAAGATTGAAATCCAAAAGATAGTTTTCTTTTAATTCAAATAATCTGATCAGTTTATCTTCATAAAATTCGAAATAAGGAGAACTTTGATAAGCTGTCTTGATAGATTTCCAGTGGAGCTTTCTCCAATCTTCCCTGTTGGAGATCTCTATTTCTTTGAATTGTCTTTTACCCGTATGACTGATCGGGATGATCAAAGAAAGTTTTCCGTTTGCCCCATAAATATTCGCCCGGTTTCGGTACGTCTGTTTGGGAAAATTTTCGAATTGTTCAAAAGTAACCTCATTTTCAGGATCTAAAAACACTGAAAACCAGGAAATCGGTGGTAAATAAAACACCGGTAATAATACATTCTTCATATTCATAATACAAAAATGAAGTATTTTTTCAAATACTTCATTCTATTTTAAAATTTATTTTACTTTATAAATCCTCCTCAGTTTTTTTCTTTCTGAATAGTTTAACAAAATAGTCCCATCCGAAGAATAGAATAAGAATCATCGCTGCAATCCACCAGTATGAAGTTTTATTGGCTTCTCCTGTATTTGTAGCTTTAAACATTCTCTCCCAACGGATCTTGAAAGGCGCCTGATATGTAGAGCTGGCATCTTTGAAAACACCTTGCAGACTCATCCATGTAAACATTGGCTTTCCTACAATATTTTCTTCAGGAACAAAACCAAAGAATCTTGCATCAAGTGAAGCATCTCTGTTATCTCCAACCATCATATAATAATCCTGTTGTATTGTATACTGATTGGCTTCCTTACCATTGATTAAAATTTTTCCGTCTTTATTTTCCAGGCTATTGTGTTCATACTCCGAAATAATCCACTGATACATCGGAAGCGTTTCTTTATTAATTGCGACCACATCACCTTTCTTAGGTATTCTAAGAGGTCCGTACCAGTCCTGATTCCAAGGCTTATTGATAGGAAATATAGATTGAGTGGTATCGATACTTTTTGTGTAAGCCGTTCTGTCGGCGTTAAGCTTGTGCTGAACCGTAGCTGAGTCTTTAGGAAAAATACTTTCTTCCATATCAATTACGTTCGGCAATGCTTTGATCTCTTTAGCCGTTTTATCGGTTAATCCCTGGAACATGTATACAAATCCTTTATCCGTCTGCATTTCCCGTACCGGTAAGAATCCATACGTATTGTATAATCCTGGAATATCCAATTGAGTACCTGTGTTAACTGTATATGCGTGCTGAACTTCCTGATCCCCTAACACCGTTTCTGGTTTTCCGTTTACAAAAAGTCTTCCAGCTCTCATTTCAAAAGTATCGCCGGCAGTTGCCACACATCTTTTTACATAAGGGTCTTTCCTGTCAATAGCTGTATGCACTGAATCCTGAGGATAGTTGAAAACAAGGACATCATTTTTCTGAGGTTTGCTGAATTGCATTATTCTGGCGTAAGGTAGCGTCACTCCATCAACATAAGATTTGGGATCATCCTTCGGGTTTCCTTTTTCTCCGGAATCAAAGATTGTTCCCTGTAAGAAAGGAATTGCAAGCGGACGCATCGGCAACCTGTACCCATAGCTCCATTTATTTACAAAAAGGAAATCTCCTACTAAAAGGGTTCTTTCCATTGATCCTGTAGGAATACCGAAAGGTTGTGTTACAAAAACGTGAATAATCGTTGCAAATACAACAGCAAAAGTCACTGAACCGATGAAGGAATCTTTCTTTTTGGCATTTTTCTCTTCATCCGTCAGGAATAGCTCATTTTCGTCTTCTACTTCTGTATCTTTAGAATAATTGACCGTAGCCATGTAAATGAACGGCAAAATAACAGTTAGAAGCTGGTGCTGGAAAAGATTTTTTCCAAACTTTTTCATAAGATAAATATGAAAAACCGACATCATAATCGGACCTACGATCGGCAAATAGGATAAAATAGCCCACCATCTAGGGTGTTTGGTCTCTTTTAAAACAATAAAATAATTGTAAAAAGGTATAAAAGCAAATAAAGGGCTATACCCTAATTTTTTGAACAGCTTCCATGTTGAAATCCCCATTAATACGGATAAAATGAGAACGTATACTGTATAAGTTAAAAAATAATTCATAAATTTCGTGCCTTATTCTATTGATTTGTGTTGAGCAACTGTTTTTATTAGTTTACTATTTGGAGCATTTGTTACAAGTTAAAGCCCTAAAACATCTTTCATTGTAAAGTTTCCTTTCTTGTCTTTAATCCATTCCGCAGCTACTACGGCCCCTAATGCAAAACCGTTTCTGTTAAATGCGGTATGCTTTATTTCAATTTCATCCACTTCACTCCTGTAAAAGACACTGTGCGTTCCCGGAACTTCATCTTCACGAATAGCGAAAATACCCAGCTGATTCCCCTGAGTTTCTTCAAGCTTCCAGGCATCAAATTTGGGATTATTTCTAAATATTCCTTCGGCCAGAGAAATTGCCGTTCCGCTTGGAGCATCCAGTTTATGAATGTGGTGAATTTCTTCCAACTGACAAGAATATTCGTTAACATTTTTCATCAGATCAGCCAGCTTTTCATTTAAAGCAAAGAATAAATTAACGCCTAAACTAAAATTGGAACCATATAAAAATGCCGTCTGATTTTCCACCGCAATTCTTTCTACTTCAGCCTTTTTCTCTAACCATCCTGTTGTACCGCAAATCACTGGAATTTTATTTTCCAGACATGCTTTTATATTATTAAAAGCTACTTCAGGTAACGAAAACTCGATAACAACATCTGGATTATTAAGGTTTTCAGCAGTTGGAGTTTCTTTAAGGCGGGCAACTACTTCATGTCCTCTATTTGTTGCAATCTCATCAATGATCTTGCCCATTTTTCCATATCCAACTAATGCTATTTTCATGTAATTTATTTTAGATATACCTACTTACGATCTAGAACCTGTAACTCAGACTTAATCCGGTCTTTGGAGGTTCGATACTAAACTGGTCCTGAATAACTGTAGGTTTAAAAGTTAAATCAGGGTCATGGCGGCTTTCATAAAGGTGTGCATCTACAACAGCATCTACTATACTCAGGATATAGATCAGCCCGGTAATTGCGATTGCATAGTCCCTTTGTCTTTTCGCTCTGTCCTGAACGTTCGCCAGTGCAACTTTATCAAGCCATGGACGACTATCGATAAATTCATTAGGAGTTCCGTTCAATTTAGCAATATAGTACTCTCTGTACTTCTTGTATTGTTTATCATTCCACATGGCTATTCCTACTCCGGTACCTACAGCACCCCAAACGATAGGAATTTTCCAGTATTTTTTGTTGTAAAATTGCCCTAGTCCAGGGAAAACAGCCGAGTATAAACCCGCTTTTGTTGGATTTAATTTTAATGTTTTTGCTGTGGGACCGTTGGCCTTTTCCAGATCAGCCACCACTTTAGCTTCAGACTTTTGAGGCTTTGCGGCAGGGATACTATCCTTCGGGTAGTGCTCTACCCGAATGGTATCATTAGGATTTACTTGTGAGTAAGCAGCAGCATACAGGCACAAGAAAAAAGTGAACAATAATTTCTTCATTTATTTAATGTGGGATAGAATATATTCCAATTCATCCTCATTCTTAAAGTCAAGAACAATTTTACCTTTTTTACCATTTCCGGTGGTTTTGATCTCCACTTTTACATCTAAAATGTCAGCAATTGTTTTCTGAGCTCTCTTATAGTTATTGGAAAGTTCAGCCTTTACCTTTTTGGCAGCAGGTGATTTTGGATTTTTTAAAGCTGTAGCAGCCTGTTCAGCCTGACGTACATTCAACTGTTCTTTAATGATAAGGTCAAACAAAATTTGTTGTAGCTCCTCATTTTCCATACTGATAATAGCACGGCCATGTCCTGCAGAAATCTCACCACTTCTGATAGCATTCTGAATATCCGGGCTTAGTCTCAATAACCTGATAGAATTGGTAATCGTACTTCTGTCTTTTCCTACTCTCTGGCTAAGGTTTTCCTGAGTCATTCCGATTTCGTCCAAAAGTCTTTGATACGTCAATGCAATCTCAATAGAATCAAGATCTTCCCTCTGGATATTTTCAACAAGAGCCATTTCTAAAAGCTCCTGATCGTTTACCAAACGGATATAAGCAGGAACAGAAGTTAGTCCGGCAATTTTACTCGCTCTGAAACGTCTTTCCCCTGATATAATTTCAAATCTCTCGCCTTCTTTTCTAAGAGTGATCGGTTGGATCACCCCTAAATTTTCTATAGACTGAGCGAGTTCATTGAGTGCTTTTTCGTCAAAATAAGTTCTTGGCTGGGTTGGGTTGGGATAAATATCTTCAATCGCTACTTCTACGATATTTCCAACAAACTTATCCGCTCCCTCATCAGTAGCAGAGTTCACTGTAGCTTTGGATTCAGCACTTAAAATAGCACCCAAACCACGTCCCATAGCTCTTTTTTTGTCCTTCATAGATATTTTTGATAAATGATGACAATTACAACCAAGATCAGCTGATCCACATTGCAATTATCGATTATTTACTCTTAATTAATTCTTTACTAAATTTTCATTTTTCAACAGAACTTCTTCTGCTAACTGAATATACTGAATTGCTCCTTTACTTTCGGCATCATAATTCAGGATGCTTTCCCCGAAACTTGGTGCTTCACTTAATCTCACATTTCTGCTGATGATGGTTTCAAAAACCATTTCCGGGAAGTGTGCATTTACTTCTTCCACCACCTGATTGGATAATCTTAACCTGCTATCATACATCGTTAGAAGTAAACCTTCAATGTCCAGATCTTTGTTATGAATCTTTTGAACATTTTTGATGGTATTCAAAAGTTTTCCTAAACCTTCCAATGCAAAATATTCACATTGGATCGGAATGATTACAGAATCAGCAGCTGTAAGCGCATTTACAGTAATCAATCCCAAACTCGGAGCACAGTCAATAATGATAAAATCATACTCATTTTTTACGCTTTCCAATGCTTTTTTCAGCATATACTCACGATCTTCCTTGTCTACCAATTCAATTTCAGCTGCTACAAGGTCTATATGAGATGGTACGATATCTAGATTTGGTGTTGCTGTCTTTTTAATACAAGTGGCAGTATCCACACTGTGTTCTAAAAGATTGTACGTAGAATACTGGACATCTTCCACACCCAATCCTGAAGTAGCATTAGCCTGAGGATCGGCATCGATGATTAATATTTTCTTTTCCAATACCCCTAATGCCGCAGCAAGATTT
Organism: Chryseobacterium sp. PTM-20240506; assembly: GCF_048296755.1. Classification (NCBI taxonomy): domain Bacteria; kingdom Pseudomonadati; phylum Bacteroidota; class Flavobacteriia; order Flavobacteriales; family Weeksellaceae; genus Chryseobacterium; species Chryseobacterium sp. PTM-20240506. Next base: position 4,314,049 of record NZ_CP182581.1, on the reverse strand, counting down.
ACAGCTGTTGTCGTTTTTCCAACTCCCCCTTTCTGATTAGCGATACCTATGATTTTTCCCATTATTAGAACTTTAAGCCTCAAAAATACACATTTTTCTTTGCTCTGAATGAATGATGAAAAGTAAAATGAGTTAAAATATTGTTAATAAGGAAATTAACCCTAAAAAAAATTATCCACAAAAAATAGTATTTTGTGGATAACTGTCAAGATTTGTTTGATATAGATTATTCAAACTTCATAGAAATCGGAAATTTGAAATAACTTCTTACGGCTTCACCTTTTTTATTTTTTCCAGGAATCCATTTTCCTCTGATCGATTTTACTGTTCTGATTGCTTCACTATTGAAATCTGCATTTCCTCCATTGGCTTTGATACCGGAAATAGTTCCATCAATTTCAACAATAAAAGTGACCGTTGTTTTAACGACTCCGTCGCTCTCAAATCCGGAACCATCAAAGTTATTCATTACTTTATTTCTGAAGGAATCGATTCCACCTACGAAATTAGCTTCAACGCTAAGCGCTTCTGCACCCACTATGGAATTCCCGGGATTTGCAGGTTGTACAGGCTGTGGGTTTGCCGGCGGAGCAGCAGGACCTGTTCCGATATGGGGTGCCGGCGGTATATAAGTATTTTTGATCGACTCCCCATCAAGATTATTAACCAAACCCGGAGCTGCATCGGCAGGCTTTTCAACTTTTACAGGCTCTATTGCATGCGCTGCTGGTGTTGGTATCTGGCTATCATACTGTTTAGTGTTTGGAGGGGTTACAGGTTTAACGATCTGCACTGGTGGAGTTTGTTCAGGAGTAGCGGGGTCTTTGAGTTTAATAACTACTGGTGGCCCATCAACAGGCACATGTACCGGAGTGCTGTTACTAAATGCTGAAATGATCAGTGGAGTAATGGAAACCGCAGCCAACAAACTTACACCTACAAACAGTGCCTTTGTTAGTATTTTATCGGACTCATTTCTCAAAACATAAGCGCCATATTCCTTGTTACGATGCTCGAAAAGAACTTCATTGAAGCGAAATTCCTGATTAGTGTGTAGGTGTTTCATCACTTAAAAGATTTAAACGGTTAATAAAAAATCTGATTATTAGTTTTTATAGCACTTATCGATAAGTAATGTTACACCATCAAAACATTTGCCATTTTATTAACAAAACACTAATATTTTAAAAAAATTTATGACAATCGATAAAATTAACTATGCAAGCAATAATAAAGTATTAAAAACACCATTATAGATATTAAAATTATTCAACAATATTATATTTTTAACTAATTAAATTCATTAATATTTTAAAAATAGTAAAAACCACATCTTAAAACAGGAAAAATACTGAGATATTGAACCCAGAGTCAAAATACATTTGTACCATACCAAACCGGGGATGCTGAAAACCGAAAAGAGTAAGCAAAAAAACAAAAACTTAATAATTATGCCAACTTTAACTCAAGAAGCAAAATCAAACTCATTAATGAGCATGCTTTTAAAACAAGTGTATGACACCGTAACCAATGGTGGAGACCCCGACTCTCTGGGACCTAATGATTTCATTTCATTTGACCCGGTAGGGATTACTCTATCGGAAGACACCTTTGATTACGCACTCAACGGACTATTTGGGGACGCCCCGTCACCAAAACCAATGCTGGACGCTAAAGGAGAACCTATCCTGGATGCTAACGGAAATCCGAAAATTGACATGGAGGCTTACCAGAACGCCCTGTCAAACAGTAAATTCAGAAAATATCTTCAAATGGAGCAATTTGCTGCAATGGTGGATGTCATTCCTTCTCAGCTTCCTCCGCTTACCAGTTCAGGCAACGGAAGGGTAATGTCGATCATGAGCATTATGAACGATTCCCAGAAAAGAGTATCTAAAGTATATGAAGATCTTTTGCAATGGTCCGTAGTCGTTGATACTCAATTTGATGAAAAAGTAGAAAAAAAGCTGAATACGTTAAGGGATAAGCTTTTCAAAATTAAGAAGGTAAAAAACACAGACTTTGATCCTAATTCACCTATAGACGACACAAACAAACCTGAGATCTTCCACACTTTCGTTTCTCCGATGTATTCTAAATATGTAGAATATCAGATGAAATATTACGATATCGTAGACGCCAATAATGAAATCAGAACTGCTGCCGATAACGGAGATGCGGAAGCAATGGCCAAATTATCGATCGATGGCAAGAACATGAAAAAAAGAGAAGATGCATCCCTTAAAGCGTGGCAATCTCTTGGATACAAAGAAGCCGTCGAGAAAATACAAAATTATTTAAGTGAGGTAGAGCAGAAAAACATGCTCGTCATCAAAAAAAGGATGGAGTCTGAGTTCAGAAACAGTCAGAGAACAAGGGTTCTGGACTATACAAATTATTCACCATCCGTTCCGGTTGCCGCTAATGCATTAAAAGAGTCTAAAGGATGGCCCACAGTTACCATCGTAGAAGGTGAATCTAATTATGATTATTCAAAATCAGTTCACAACTGGGGTGCAGCCGCAGGATTTAGCATGGGCATTTTCTCTATTGGTGCAAAAGGTGGCGGAAAGCACGAAAAAACAAAGATCAATACAGATTATACGAATATGAAGGTCTCTTTCAAGCTTGGAAAAGTAAGAGTGGAAAGAGGATGGCTTAATCAAAACTTTATTGAATCCAAATACTGGAAACTACATGAACAATCTCCTCAAACTTTAAGTGGCGATGTCATCAGCGATGGAAAAGGAAAAGGGTTAATGCCTTCTATCATTACCGAGCTTATCATTGCTAAAGACGTTTGCCTTGATTTTACAAACAACAGTACTGCTTTTACGGATGTTAAAAACTCTGTCAGTGCGGGGGCTGCTGTTGGAATAGGACCGTTCGTTTTCGGCGGAAGCTACAGTTACGATAACCAGGATGTACAATCCAATGCCAAATGGAATGGAAAGAAACTGAATTCTGACGGAATCTACATTATCGGTTATAAATGCCATGTCATTCCGAAATCACCGGATCCTAATCCGGAGATCAAAAAATGGACTGACGGAAAATCATAATATCCTTCTCATCAAGAATAGCCGGCAGATTTTTTCTGTCGGTTATTTAAAAAACAAAAACTAATGCCATGAAATATTTTATTGCCGTCTACCAGAAACTTAAAAACACTTATCTATCCCAAAGCTCGATGGAAAATGACCTTCCCATGATATGTCCTTCCCTCAGGGTATATGAAAATGAAGAACTTGAGCTTTTAAAGCCACAAAACCAGCTCAACGATGATCAGAAAAAAGCCCTTTCTATAATTAAAAAGCAGAATATGGCCTACGAACTTAATTCAGTTCCTATATCTTCTCAGTTCTGGGACCTGAATCCTAACAATTCCCTGTTTGACATTTATCGTGATATTCTAGATAAAAACAATTTAAAAAATCTTGAAGAAAGCCTTGATAAGACACTGGCAATTGAAAGTTCCATCCTTTTCGATGCTAAAAAGAATGACACTAAAGAATTTAAGGCTTACAAAAAATACAGGCTGGCTCATGAGCAGGTAATTGATAAGATCACAGCTCATCTCGAGCTTTTTGACGATCTGGACAGCGATGAGGAAAGAAACAATTGGAATGATCAGCTTACTCATTTAAACGGAACAAAAGAGATCGCCTTTTCAGATTGGAAAATAAAAGGAAATAAAGATAACATCGATAAGGAATTGACAAGAATCAACAAAGCTTCTGATGCAGATGTTTATCTCGCAATGGCCCAAAATGCTAAAAACACCTTTGAAGCAGCTGAAAAAACCGACGTAATCACTAATGCTTCTATTCATGATATTAATTTTATTCCTTATGATTTCATGGAAAATGAATCAGGATGGAACAATATAAGAATTGAAAAACAGGAACTCGAAACCTTATATACGGAAGCAAAAAACTCCCACGAAAACCTCCCCTCAGAAATTCTTTCGATTGACTATGACGAGGGCGTTATTCAGGCGGTTGAACTGGATTATTCTTTTGTGCATTTAAAAAGAAATTGGTTCAGCAAAAACTTTATGCTTTCGCAACTATTTGAATGGAATGAGCCAAAAAAAATATCGGACGGACAAACAATTTCGAGTGATTTTAAACTACCTGCTTTTCCCAAGACCATGATTTTAATAAAGAATCTGAAAATAATTTTAGATCCTTCAATTACAAATGATGCAATCAACAACCCCGATCAACTTATTTATTTTGGTCCTCTGATCATGAAGCAGCAGCTCTTTGTCAATAAAAACAATAATCAAAAGTTCTTAAAGGCCATTACAAATGTAAAAACCATTAAATCCGACCAGCTCAGCAACTTAACCAGAAAAACAGCCCTTTATGAAAACTCAAAGATTACTGCCACAGAATTCATAACAAAACCTGAATCTGAACCTGTTGCGGAAACAGCCAAAGTACATCCGATCCCTGCATTCAACAGAATTAATATGAATGTTCTCAATAGTGTAAGGAATGTAAGACCGGTTACTCCCGTTTCAACACCACAACCCATAACTCCGGCTCCACCAGTAAAACCTGTAATCCCCATTAGAAATACAGGAATCTTTGTCCCCATAAAATACCCTATCCAGGTTCCATCATCAGGAGCGAATATACAATTCAGGGTCCTGGATAAAATCAATAACGATCCTGTTTATAAATGTTCAATCTCCATTAAAGGAACCAACAACAGCAGGATTTATGAAATAGAAACAAACGAAGCAGGAATTGTCAATCAGGTTATCGCATTAGGCGAATACAGTATTGAGCTGAGAATAGATGATTACTCAGTTTTGAACCAAAACTTCAGTGTAACAAGTACAACTCCTATTAATTTAGAATACAAACTTCAGAGAGAGGAAGTTAAATTCAAGTCATTTTTCTTGATCGGAATGATTTGTGAGAAGATGCCAAAGATTCCCGTTAGCTAACTTTTGTGAATATATGGACGAACCCTACTCAAAAATAGTTTAATCTTTTAATAAACAAAAAAAACACCATGAAACTCTTAAAATACAATACGAAAGCGCCTGAAGTTCTCACATTATGTGAACTACTTTATAAGCTGGGATATCCTATTAAAATTTCAGATTCTTTCAGCCTGGAAGTAGATGCGGCAGTTAAAGATTTCCAAAGCAAAAATGCTTTAGTAATAGACGGAATTGTCGGAATAAAAACATGGGCAGTATTATTGCAGAAAAATTCCAATCCGATTATCTCAACGGATAAATTCCTTAAAGAAAGTGACCTTATCTCGTTTGCTGATCAGTACGACCTTGAATTAGCAGCTGTAAAAGCCGTTAATGAAATTGAAAGCAGTGGAAAAGGTTTTTTAATCAACAATAAACCTAAGATTCTTTTTGAAGGGCATATTTTCTGGAATGAACTCGAAAAGCGAGGAATTAATCCAAACTCTTATTACAACGAGTCAAGTAAAGACATTCTTTATCCTAAATGGACCAGAACCTATTATCTGGGTGGGGTGAGAGAATATGACCGATTAAATGAGGCTATAGGCTTAGGATCTGATGTCAAATTTAAAGATGCTGCATTGTCATCAGCATCCTGGGGAAGCTTTCAGATCATGGGATTTCATGCTAAAAACCTGGGTTATACCGATGTTAATGATTTTGTATCTAAAATGGAGATCAATGAAGGGGAACACCTGAAAGCTTTTGGAAAGTTTTTAGAAAAGAATGGACTTTTGGTTCATTTGAGAAATAAAAACTGGGGCAATTTTGCAAAAGGCTATAATGGTACGGGTTATAAGCAGAATAAATACGATGAAAAGCTTGCTAAGGCTTATGCAAAATATTTGAATTAGATGGTTAAAAGCAGTACACTGATTTCAAAAGTTCCCTTTGTTCTGCAATTGAAACTCTCACAGAAAAAAATTCGGATTAATTGATGAAATCTGTGGGAGTTTTTTTCAATATATAATTTAAGTTAACATTCAAAATGTAACAACAATACATGGAGTGACAAATTATTTTACCACAAATAATCCTCACAGAGACAAGAATAAACCTTATGGATCACAAAAAAAAGAGACCATCACATGTGACAGTCTCTTTTTTTTATAAATGATATTCTATAGTATTAGAATAATTCTTTTCTGATAATGTTCTGACTTCTTTCCGGTCCAACAGAAACCAAGTACACATTGATTCCTAAATACTGCTCGATAAATTCGATATATTTCTGAGCGTTATCAGGAAGTTCATCATAGCTTCTTACCTTCGTAAGATCTTCACTCCATCCCGGTAAATCCTGGTAGATAGGCTCATAATTGTATAATTTTTCTGTAGAAGAAGTGAAGTAATCGATTACTTTACCATCTTCTGTTTTATACTGAGTTACAATTTTTAGGTTTTCAATTCCTGTAAGAACGTCAAGTTTAGTAATTACAAGGTTATTGATACCATTGATCATACAAGCATGTTTCAACGAAACAAGATCCAACCATCCGGTTCTTCTTGGTCTTCCGGTAGTCGCTCCGAATTCACCACCGATCTGTCTGATTTTTTCTCCTAATTCGTTATCCAATTCAGATGGGAAAGGTCCGTTTCCAACCCTTGTGCAGTATGCTTTGGCAACTCCAATAAGATTCTGAAGTGAAGTTGGCGGAACACCGGCTCCCGTACAAACTCCTCCTGTAGATGGAGAAGATGAAGTAACGTATGGATACGTTCCGAAATCAATATCCAACATCAATGCCTGAGCCCCTTCAAAAAGAACGTTTTTACCATCTCTGATCGCTTCATTCAATTCAACTTCTGTATCTACAATTCTGTCCTGAAGCTGTTTTCCTATCTCTAAAAATTCGTTGTAAATTTCTTCTACGTCTAAAGTCGGTTTTCCGTAGTATTTTTCAAAAAGAGAATTTTTAATTTTAAGGTTTTTCTCTATTTTCTCTCTTAAAATCTCAGGATTCAGAAGATCTATCATTCTGATTCCAACTCTTGCAATTTTATCTTCGTAACAAGGTCCGATTCCTTTTTTAGTGGTCCCGATCTGAGTTCCTCCATGCTCTTCTTCACGGTAAGTATCCAAAAGAATGTGGTAAGGCATGATCACATGCGCTCTTCTGCTGATAAAGATATGGTCGGTTCTTAAACCTTTGCTCTCAATCTGGCTAACTTCTTTGATGAAAGATTTAGGATTCACCACTACTCCATTGGCAATGATGCATTTTCCTTTGCACTGCAAAACTCCTGAAGGAAGAAGGTGTAAAACAAATTTTTCATCACCCACATAAACCGTATGACCTGCATTGTCTCCACCCTGGAAACGTACTACATAATCCGATTTAGCGGATAAAACATCCGTGATTTTCCCTTTACCTTCATCTCCGTACTGAAGACCTACAACTACGTAAGTTGACATATTTTACTATTGTTTTTAGATTCATGCAAAATTACTCTGAAAAAATAGGGTGGGCAAATTATGTGGAAAATTTATTTTCATTCTAGTTTAAAATCATAGAATTACAAGCATTTTTTACGACATCATTGATCTATCATCAAACCAAAAATCTTTTATTTATGTGTATATTTGAGTAGCGTTTGAGAATAATAAAGATAGTTTATGATATGAGAACATTACATCAAACAGGATACTTGTCTAAAAATACCAGCGATCAGCCTCAACTTTTTTACAATGTATTTACCCCTGAGAAGAATGAGATAAAGGCAAGTCTTTTAATTATCCATGGAATGCAGGAACATAGCGGAAGATATAATGAAATAGCAGAATATTTTGCCGGTCACGGATTAGCTGTAATCACTTACGATCATCTGGGACATGGAAAATCAGTGAAAGAAAAAAAAGATATCGGATTTTTTCAATTGAACCGACCGGATAAAAAATTGATCGATGATGCGGAAATGATGAGTGATCACCTAAGCTATCAATATCCTGATGTACCACATTTTGTCCTCGGTCATTCGATGGGTTCTTTTGTTACACGGTGTCTTCTTCAAAGAATTAGCACCCGGCTTACAGGAGCTATCATCGTTGGCACCGGAGGTACTTTAGCGGGTATCAGTCTTTTGAATACCTATTTTTCAATCGCCAATAAAATAGCACCCAAACAAAAAACATTTTTCAATTCACTTTTTAATTTCGTAAACAACAACCATTTCAGAAAAGATAAAAATTTTGGCGACACAAGCTGGCTAAGCCTCAATGAAGCCAATAGAGATGCTTTTACTCAGGATGAACTTTCTGGAATTCCTTTTACCAACAATGCATTTTATGCATTATTCAAACTGTATAAAAAAGCAACCAAAAGAAACTGGGCAAATCCCATTTCCAAATCCTTCCCTTTTTTATTTGTTAGTGGAAAAAACGATCCTATCGGGAATTTTGGAAAAGGAGTTATGCAAACAGTAAATAATTTAAAACAGAATGGATTCATTAAGGTGGATTACAGTATCTATCCTGAAATGAGGCATGAAATTATGAATGAGGAAATCCGGAAAGAGGTTCTGGATGATATTTACAAGTGGATTGAGAAACTTTTGTAACAAATATTCTTATAACTCTTTCATTTTAGGTATTTTGATTATTGTATATTTGATCATCAATACCAACACAAAATTAAAAGCAAACATGCCTAAAAAATCACTCCTTCTTATTATCCTGTTTCTATACTCTTCTCTTTCTTTAGACGCACAAAATAAAATTAATGAGTATCTGAGTATTCCCGGACCTATTAAAATTGATAATACATTCTATAATCTAATCTGGAGCTCTCATCCTAATGAGAATTATTACAAACAAGAATACCTAAGCCCAACCGAGAAAATCGAAAAATACGGCACATTAGTTATGATCGATTATATTCAGGGAACTCTTAAAATTGAAGATGTAATTAATCGAAAAGTAACAGAACTTGAGAACCTGAAAAAATCCAATCCGGTCGTCAATTACAAAATCTATGAAAACGGCGAAGAATATATCTTAGATTTTCTCATTACTGAGAATTCGAAAGATGGGAAAGAAATACTCATCGCAGAAAGAAATGTTTACCGTTATAAACTTATTTCAAACAATAAAAGTAAAGGAGTCCTACTTTTCGGCGTTAGTGAAAGGGGATATAAAGAAAACATAGAAAGTTTCTTCAATAATTTGAAAAATAACTCTTCCAAATTAATAGAAGTAGTTGGAAATTATCAATTACCGAAAATTGAAATAAAATAGGTGCTAAATTATCATTCCGAAGGATTCCAAAGCCATTATTCACATTTAACAGTTAGACTCCTTCGGAATGATTATTCCAAAATATTATCGACCCTAAAATCCCCGCAACTTAAAAAGTATCATTTTTAAAATACTTATCGCTGTATTAATCCAGCACAATTTCACTTTCTATACCAATCTCATCCAGGAAGATTTCATCATGAGAAATCACTAATAACGTCCCCTTATAATCTTTAATGGAGTTGGTAAGAATCTCTACATTTTGCAAATCCAGATTATTTGTGGGCTCATCGAGAACAATGATATCGGGAGCCCTATTACTGATTGAAAGCCCACACAATAAAAGTCTAAGGCGCTCTCCTCCACTTAACATTTCTCCTTTTTTATCCCATGTTTCTTTTCCAAATAAAAATCTGGACAATATGGTTTTTACTTCGGACTCCTGTAACGCATTATCATTAAACCTTTGGGCAAATTCATAAATGGTTGCTTCCTGAGCAATTAACGAATATTCCTGATCAATATAAATACTATTAAAATCAGTTCTTGAAATAGTTCCAATGGAAGCATCCAAATCACCAATTAAAAGTTTAATTAAAGTCGTTTTTCCGGAGCCGTTCGGTCCTTTCACACAAATACGATCTCCGCTTCTGATTTCGAGATCCAGATTTTTAGCCCATAAGAGTTTTTCATGATATCTGAAATTAATATCATCCGCTGTCATAAGAATTTTCCCTGTGTGAAGATCAGAATCGTTGAAATTTACTTTCATTTGTTCTGTATTTTTCACAGATGAACGCAATCCCCTAAGTCCTGCGGAAAGATCACTAATCTTTTCAGCGTGAATATTCTTGAGTTTGGAGGTATTCTTTTCGGCATTATTCCGGAGGGTATTCATCATAATTCTTGCAACTCCTGATTTTTCCTGCTTTTTCTTTCCCCGGGCATCTAATTTTTGTTTCCTTTCCAAGGTCTCCCTTTCTTTTTCCTTTGCCTTTTTCAAAGCCCGCTCCTTGGCATGAATGTCATGATGCAATGCCTCCTCCTCTATTTCCTTTTGTTCAACATAAAAATCAAAATTCCCACCATACGTTGAAATGCCTTGATTGCTCAATTCGTAAATCGTATCAACCAGATTTAATAAAGTTCTGTCGTGACTCACAATAACTATTGTAGCACTTGTTTTCGCAATATAGTCATATAAAAGACTCCGTCCTTCAAGATCGAGGTGGTTAGTGGGTTCATCCAGCAAAATGATATCCGGCTGATGAATCTGTAAACCTGCAAGAAAGACTTTTGTCTTCTGTCCTCCGCTCAGGCCCTCTAGTTTTTGATTTAAATCCAGGTTCTCAAGCTGCCAGTATTGTAAAGCCATTTGGCAACGATCTTCAATATCCCAATCATCGTTGAGAATATCAAAATAAATGTCGTCTACTTCGCCACTGCTAATCTTCTGTAAAGCATTTAGTTTTTGGTCAATTTTCAGGCTTTCTGCAATGGTAAGATGATTAAAGTTTCCAAACATTTGCGGAACGTAATATAAATTTCCTTCAATATGTAAGTTCCCTTCCAAAGGTTGGATTTCATTTGCTATAATTTTAAGCAGGGTAGATTTTCCCATGCCATTACTTCCGACCAAAGCCGTTTTTGAAGATGTTGGGATCGTTACATTGATATGATTAAAAAGCAGGTCTCTGTTGGGAAACCTATAGGATATATTTTGTAGAAAAATCATGATTTCTTTCTAATTAAAGTTAAACATCAATAATCCAAGGGGATTATCATCTGATCAAATCTGAAAGAAATTATATCCTACATGAGCGTATTTTTAGGTTTTGTGTATGCAAATATAATGCAAATAATAGATTAAACATAAAAACATTTTAATCAAAAATCAAAAATCCGTAACTTTGCCAACTACTAAATTTTTTTATGGAAAGCATTAAAGTTCACGACAAAACTTTTGTTCCTTATCTAAAGGACGCGGAAATTCAGGAAATAGTAAAAGCGACAGCGCTGAAAATTTATGAGGATTACAAAGATGAAGTTCCTGTCTTCATAGGAGTTTTGAACGGAGTTATCATGTTCTTCTCAGATCTTTTAAAGCATTATCCGGGAAACTGTGAGATTGCTTTTATCCAGATGAGTTCTTATGTAGGAACGGAATCTACGGGAATTGTTTACCAGAAGATGGAGCTGACGAAAGATGTTAAGGACCGTCATATTATTCTGGTTGAAGATATCGTAGATACAGGAAATACTGTTGAAAGCCTTTTCAAATATTTCAAAGAAACACAACGACCAAAATCTGTAAAACTGGCTTCTTTCTTACTAAAACCTGAGGTTTACAAGAAGGATTTTAAACTGGATTATATTGGAAAGGAAATTCCAAATAAATTTGTTCTGGGTTACGGATTAGATTACGATGAACTGGGAAGAAATCTTTCGGATTTATATCAGTTAGAAGAAGGTAAAATCAACCATTAATTTCAAAACCTGAAATTTAAACTTAAAATATCTAATTAAATAAAAATGATAAACATTGTTCTGTTCGGGCCTCCAGGAAGTGGAAAAGGAACACAAGCTCAGAATCTCATCGAAAAATTTAACTTAAAGCAAATCTCTACAGGTGATCTATTCAGATTCAATATGAAGAATGACACGGAACTTGGGAAATTAGCTAAATCTTACATCGATAAGGGAGAATTGGTTCCGGACCAGGTGACAATCGACATGTTGGTGGACGAATTGAGAAAACCAACCGATGCGGCAGGGTTTATTTTCGATGGATATCCAAGAACAGCAGTACAGACAGCGGCTTTGGAAAAAATCGTTAAAGAGGAACTGAATGACGAGATTGATGTTTGTCTTTCATTAATCGTTGAAGATAAAATTTTGGTTGAAAGATTGCTGAAAAGAGGAGAAACCAGTGGAAGATCTGATGACAGCAACGAAGAAATCATCCAGAACAGGATTAAAGAATATTATGCGAAAACAGCTGAAGTAGCTGAATTATATAAGCAACAAGGAAAATATGTAGAGGTAAACGGAGTTGGTGAGATCAATGAGATTTCTGAGAAATTGTTTGCTGAAGTAGAAAAAATTCAAAAATAAATTTTTGATTCAAGGTTCAAAGTTAAATATTCAAGGTTTAAACTTTGGACCTTACACATTAAACCTTGAATTAAAATTATGTCAAATTTTGTAGATTACGTAAAGATTCATTGTAAAAGCGGTCATGGAGGTGCAGGTTCTGCGCATCTTCGCCGTGAAAAATACATTCCTAAAGGTGGCCCTGATGGTGGAGACGGAGGTCGTGGAGGCCACGTTATTATGAAGGGGAATGCTCAGGAATGGACTTTACTACCACTCCGTTATACCCGTCACGTGAAAGCGGAGCGTGGAGAAAACGGAGGAAAAAATCAGTTAACAGGAGCTTATGGTGCCGATGTTTATATAGAGGTGCCTATCGGAACCATTGCCAAAAATGAAGAGGGTGAAATCATCGGTGAAATTTTAGAAGATGGTCAGGAAATCATCCTGATGGAAGGAGGAAAAGGAGGACTTGGTAACGAGCACTTTAAATCTTCAACAAACCAGACCCCACGTTACGCACAGCCGGGAATGGAGGGACAGGAAGGTTATGTGGTTTTTGAGCTTAAAATTTTAGCTGACGTAGGGCTTGTAGGTTTCCCGAATGCCGGAAAATCAACATTGTTGGCTTCCGTATCCGCGGCAAAACCTAAAATTGCCAATTACGCATTTACAACTTTGACGCCTAACCTGGGAATCGTAGACTACAGAAATTACAAATCATTTGTAATGGCTGATATTCCGGGGATTATAGAAGGAGCCGCTGAAGGAAAAGGCCTTGGCCATAGATTCCTAAGACATATTGAGAGAAATTCAATTTTGTTATTCCTTATTCCGGCAGATTCTGAAGATCATTTCCAGGAGTTTAAAATTCTTGAAAATGAGCTTAAAGAATACAATCCGGAATTATTGGATAAAGACTTTATTATTTCCATTTCAAAAGCAGACCTTCTGGACGATGAACTGAAAAAAGAAATTTCAGCAGAATTTCCTGAAAACAGGCAGCCGCTGTTCTTCTCGGGTGTAACCGGTGAAGGACTTACGGAACTTAAGGATGTTATCTGGAAAAAACTACATGGATAGAACACTGTTCTTCATATTAGTTTTATTTTACCAATTTTGTTTTTCACAAAGCAGTAAGACTTTATCAAAAATTGACAGCCTCAAAACAGACATTGAGGCTGTCAATTTTATACGGTCATGTTCACAATCAAAAGATGATTTTTTATCTGAGTTTACGTTAAAAACGATCAGGAGCTTTGAAGATGATAATTTGTCACCCCTTATAAAAAGGACTGCTGATAGTCTGGGTGTTGACAAAAGTTTTTATAAAGGAGACTTTGATCATAATGGGAAAACGGATTTATTATTTATCGGGGATGACAACAGCTGTCAATCATCCAGAGGCAGTTGTAGTGCAGTTGTAAAGGTTATTTTTGATATAGACAATAAGTATATGACCAAGAGTTTACTTCTGAATCATTTTGATTTTGTAATCCCGAAATTGTCTACCATAAATGGCAAAGATTATATCTCTGTTTTCTACGATGAAGTTACCGAAGATTTTAATTCTGAGAAATACAATTTTTACCACAAAATCGTCAATAAGATTCTGACTTATAAATTTGATAATTTCGTAGAGTATAATCCGGAACCTCAAAAGTATACTATTGAAAAAATATTTTTTGAAACAGAGCCCTGTTTTGGAACCTGTCCGGTGTTTACGCTTGAATTGAGTAAAAACGGCACCTCTCAATTTATTGCCAAGACTTACAATTTTATCAACCGTAATGATTCCTTTGAAAAAATAGAAAGGAAATCCCGTAAAACTTTTGAAAAAGGTGAAGGAAAATTTACAACCCAAATAAAAGCATCGGATTTTCAAAAAATTGAAACAATTCTTGGCTATATTAATTTTCCGGAGCTTCAAGATGATTATTCCGTAAGTTGGACCGATGATCAGTTGTCAACTTTAACAATTACCTATGACAACGGGAAGATCAAAAAGATTAAAGATTATGGTTTAGTTGGAAGTTATGGATTAACAACTCTTTATAAAACCCTGTTCGACCTAAGATTCAATCAGGAATGGAAGAAGATAAAACATTAAGTCCCCCGATCATCTGATACTCGTTGATCCTATTTCTGTACATTTCAAAGATTAAAAATATCGATAACAGACCTTAATTGCGCAGGTATGGAAGTAAAATAATAAACTTCAAATATTTTAACTACCTTTGTAGCATATTTCGCGGCATTCTCAGCCCTTTCGGTAATTAATTTTACTTAAAAATTCTGTTAATCAATTTTAGCAGATTCGCTAAAAATGATGAAGTATACTACTTCGACCGCATTATTTTTAATACGCAATATATTTTGTTATTTACAGATTTAAAAATCATCAAGCCCATTTTAGATGCGCTTCAACAGGAAGGTTATGAAAAACCAACTCCTATACAGCAAAAGGCTATTCCCTCTATTTTAGAGAAAAAAGATCTACTGGGAACGGCGCAAACCGGAACCGGTAAAACTGCAGCTTTTGCTATTCCCATTCTCCAGAACCTTTCAGAACGTCCAAAGACTAATCAGATCAAAGCTTTGGTTTTAACGCCTACAAGGGAACTGGCTATTCAGATTGAAGAAAGCTTTAATGCTTACGGAAGAAATCTTCCATTAAGAAAATTAGTTATTTTCGGAGGTGTAAAACAGGGCTCACAAGAAGCAGCTTTAAGAAAAGGAGTAGACATTCTTGTAGCAACACCGGGGAGACTCCTTGACTTCATTGCACAAGGAATTATCAGTCTTAAAAACCTGGAGATATTTGTTCTGGATGAAGCTGACAGAATGCTGGATATGGGATTTGTACATGACGTTAAAAGAATTATTAAGCTTTTACCACAGAGAAGGCAAACTTTATTTTTCTCTGCAACTATGCCTCCTGAAATACAAAAGCTTGCCAATTCCATCCTCAGCAATCCGGTACAGGTAGAAGTAACGCCTGTTTCTTCGACAGCTGAAACCATTAAACAATCTGTCTATTTTGTTCAGAAAGAAGATAAATTGGGATTACTTACACATATTCTTAAAAATCATATCTCTGAATCTGTTTTGGTTTTTTCAAGAACCAAGCACGGAGCTGATAAGATTGCAAGAACATTACAAAAAAATGGCATTTCAACGGAAGCGATTCATGGGAATAAATCTCAAAATGCACGTCAAAATGCGCTAAACAACTTCAAATCCGGAAAAACCAGAGTATTGGTTGCTACAGATATTGCAGCAAGAGGAATTGATATTGATGAGCTGAAATATGTAATTAATTACGAGCTTTCTGATGTTTCCGAAACCTATGTTCACAGAATCGGAAGAACAGGAAGAGCGGGTTCGGAAGGGACTTCTTTATCTTTTGTAGATGGTCTGGATTTGCTGAACCTTAGAAATACGGAAAAACTTATCGGACTTAAAATTCCAGTGGTTAAAGACCACCCGTTCCACACCGAAAACCTGGTTGCACAAAAAAGGGATTCAAATAATAAACCTATGAATCCGGGACAGGGAAAACCTAAACCTACTCAGAAGAAAGACATTGGTTTCAAAAAGCCAAAAAATAAAAGTTTCTTTAGGAAAAAATAAAAAAAAGCTTTCAGGGTTATTCCTGAAAGCTTTTTTATTCTCGTTATTTTTCTTTTAGCTTGTAAATTGTCACCGAGTCATACTGCGCCTGCCAGGTCTTTGCAGGATTTAAATAGGTTTTCACTTTAATTAACTCATTTTCATCAAGACTGTCTATGATCTTTTTACTTAAAGTATTCCTAAAGTAAAACATATTACGATTATTTTTCTTTTTAACATCCATGCCCATAAAAGTGATTGAGTTCCTTCCTTTTTCCAGTTGACTGGGAAAGAGCATATAGTTAATTTTATTTTTTTTGAGATAATCTTTAAAACGGAGCGTATTTATTTCATTAAAAAAAGTAGAGTTGGCTACCAAAGCATCTGCCGGTATAAAATTAAAATCGGAGTAAAAAGCAAATTTACCCGGAAAATCATAAACATATATTCGAGACTTTCGAGGAACTACGTTAACCAGATCTTCTGCCAAATTCTTTACCATATCCTTTGTTTTCTTTTCAAATTTTGACTTGTTATCAAAAACGTTATGAAATATGCTTAGGTTGGTCTTGAGCTTCAAAATCCCGATTGTACATAAGAAAAATGTTGAACCCAAAGAATAAATTATAAACTTGGATCTCGCAGGTACTATTCTCAATTGAAATTTTTCAACAATATCATTGATAAAAAAGCCACAAAAAATAAATTGTGATACAAAATACCACTGTCCTGTATATGACTGGAAAAATACATTATACAATAAATGAATAAAGCTTCCGCTAATAAATAAAATTTTGACAGAGCGGTAGTGTATATTTTTAGTAAAAATCAAAAATATCAAATATGCGGAACCCACAAATAAGAATAAATCAGGGAGTAAACCAAAAGGATCATCCAGATTAGCTTTAGGAAAGGAACTTTTTATTCTGCCACTGACAGGAACCATATCTCCGAACAAATACTGATTGGAAAATAAATAAGGTCCCGCCAAAATTAAAAATCCTAAAATTACTTTAGAAATGCTTTGAAAATTCCAGTCCCGGTGTTTCCAATAAAGAAAGCCTAAAGGAATAATGATAAAAATATGATCCAGCCTTGCCAGAAAAACGAGGCTACAAATGAATCCGAACAGAAAATCGTTGGTGTATCTTTTACAAAGAAAATAAAGCAGCCAGGCAATGGTGAAAAAGGTGAGATGCGCTTCCGTTAAATATAATGATCCAAGGCTGAAAAAAATTAAGCAATACAATGCTAAGCTCAATACTTTTCCACTTACTGAATCTTTGAATAAGGTTTTTTCAAAAAATCTGTATCCCGCAATGATAAAGATAACCTGAAAAAACCATAGAATGTATACTGAGAAACTTTTACCCAAAAAATTGATCGCTTCCGCAATAACACAGAATACCATCCATAAAGGATGGAAGCCATTGGTAAGGTATAAATCATTAAACCCCATAAAGCCATTTCTGACCATATTATAGGCAATCTGTGGATAAAAATAACCATCATCAACCGGAAACTTCGCCGGATTCCATAGAAAAAACACAGCAGAAAGGAAAAGAAGATAATGGATATTTTCTTTTAAAAGCTTCATATAGGCCTAGTAATTGTAAATGTGTTTTGCATTCTGGCTTGTGATTCTGTCAATTTCAGAAAAATCTTTATTGTAGATATTCACCAGCTTTCCTACCACCAGATCAAGATAAGAACTTTCATTTCTTTTACCCCTATGAGGAACCGGAGCCAGGTAAGGAGAGTCTGTTTCCAGAACAATTTTTTCTAAAGGAATTTCTTGCAGGAACTGATCTATTTTCCCGTTTTTAAAGGTCACTACTCCACCAATTCCTAATAAAAAATTAAGATCGATAGCATGTTTTGCTTGTTCAAGGTTACCGGAAAAACAATGAAATATTCCTCTCAATTTCGGATGCTTTTTTCTTTCCAAGACTTCAAAAGTTTCATCAAAACTTTCCCTTGTATGGATTACAATAGGCAGATCCATCTCAATAGCCCAGTCGATTTGTTGTTCAAAAGCCTTTACCTGGATATCTAGAGTTGATTGATCCCAATAGAGATCAATTCCTATTTCCCCGATGGCAGGAAATGCTCTTTTATCAAGATATTCTTTAACAATTGCCAGTTCTTTTTCCCAGGATTCGGGTTTTACGTAGCAAGGGTGCAATCCCATCATTGAAAAAACCTGTCCAGGATATTCAGCTTCCAATTGAAGCATTTTTTCATGAGACTCAGAGTCAATAGCAGGAAGATAAAATTCCGTAATTCCTTTGTCTAAAGCCCTTTGAATAACCTCCTTTCTATCTTCATCAAATTCTTCAGCGTATAAATGTGTATGGGTGTCAATCATAATTTTAAAATTTTAATAGATCTTCATAAGGGTTTTCTAAATTCATTAATACACCGAAAGCCGGTTCCGTTTTTATCCCTTCCTTCTTAAGTTCTATAATCTGTTGTTTAAATTCCTCTCCTTTCTCCTGTAATATTGTGTACTCTGCTACCATATGGCGATAAGCATTTTGTTGCGTCGTCGGTTTATCTTGACCAAAAATCTCTATGGGAAACTCTTCGAGATTAAAATTGATCACAATAGATTTTTCCCCTTTTATCTCAATCTTTTCTACTGTGAAATGAATTCCTGGTGGAATAAGTTGAGAAAGGCGGATCGTTTCCAAAAAGAAATCTTCATCTTTAACTTCACAAATGATATCCAGATCGCTTCCGTCAATATCAATTTCAATAGGAATAGTTCCTGCAAGCAAGGGTGAGAAATCTTTTAGTTTTTCCAGGATCTGATATTTTGTAAGCACCAAGTGAGCCCTTTGCTGCCTCTGGTTACCGCTTTCCAAATAATCAATCTTTGTAAAGTCTGTTATCATTACTGGAATATCTTATGTTTTACCTTTTTCTGTTGAGCTTCAATTCTTTGCTTTAATTTTTCTCTAAAATCAACATATTTAGGATCTTTTTCATCTGCTGTCCTGTGTTGCAGGGCTTTATGGATTTTAAAATTTTCTTTGATAAACTCCTTTGTGTCTTCCGCAAAATAAGCAGCTCCAAATTTATCAAAGATATACTGAACAGCCTGAGAATTGGGATGAATCATATCTTCTTTATAAAAACGATAATCCCTTAAATCATCCATCAATATTTCATAAACGGGTAAATAATGACAGTTCTCAATCCCTGAAATAGCTTCATGTACTGCAGATATCAATTTTGATTTGCTTAACTGATTTTCCATCATACCGTCTTTGGTATGTCTTACGGGAGAAACCGTAAACAAAATCTGAACATCTTCTTTACAGATATCTTTCAGGCTAAAAATGGTCTGATAAATAGAATCTGTGATTTCCTGATGGGTTAGCAACCTTTTGTTAAAGAATTTTTGTGGAATTTTGTGACAATTGGCTACCAGCTTGTTTTTAGGCTGAAATTCATAAATAAAGGAGGTTCCATAGGTTATAATAACCCAATTAGTATCCTGCAAAAAGAGATTCCCTTCTTCTAAATGGCCATTGATCTTATCCAGTGTCTGATGAATATACCTTGTATCGAATTTCGTATGATGGTCAAGGGAAATAAATTCGTCATTAAACGTGATTAAATCTTCTTCTTCATAAAAGTGTGAATCATGAAGCCTTTGTATTGCGTTATTGATCGAAAACGGATTAAACAGGGTTCCAAACGGATTATTGACCGTCTGAAGCTGTCCCTGGTGAAGCAGATCCGACATCTCTGAGGCAAAACAGGAACCTATTGAAAATATTTTATCTTCAATTTCAATCTTTTTTGCAGATTCTTTGATGTCAACTTCGGTTCTGAATTTCATTGTAAATATAAGAGGCTAAAGCTAAAGGTGGAAGAAGAAGCCTAAACAACTCCTTACCAAAACCTTTAATAATCAGCGACTCATTAGCTTTCCCTTCTTAAAAGATAATTAGCGAGTTCTATGAATGGCTTTTTCTTTTCTTCAGGAATATTAATTTTTTTAAGATAACTCTGCCCTATTTCATTGTGCTTTTCAATTAAACGCAATGCTTTTTCATCTACTTTTGTTCTTCTGAAGATCTTTTCTACTCCGTACACCTTATCGATATTATCGGTTTTTTTAGAGTACCAGTGATCCAATTCTTTTCTTTCTTCCTCCGTGGCGTGTTCTCTTGCCAGAAGATAAAGTACAGTCTTCTTATTTTCATAAATGTCACCTGCATGTTTTTTTCCAAACTGAGCCTGATCTCCAAAAACGTCCAGGTAATCATCCATGATCTGGAAAGCAATTCCTATATGTTTTCCAAAATTAAAAATGGATTTGGCATCTTTAAAATTAGCTTTAGCAATTAAAGCTCCGATCTCAAAAGATGAAGCACTTAATACTCCGGTCTTATAAGTAATCATTCTGATGTAATCATCGAAAGTCACATCTTCCTGTGTTTCGAAATTAATGTCGTACTGCTGTCCTTCACATAATAGGAGCCCGGTATGGGTAAATATTCGGATACAGGCTTTAAATATTTCCGGTTCAAGGTCTTCAAAAAATTTATACGCCTTCAGCATCAGCCCGTCTCCGGATAAGATCCCTACATTAATTCCATGTAAAGTATGAATAGTAGGCTTATTTCTTCTCAGAGGAGCTTCATCCATAATATCATCATGAATCAATGTGAAGTTATGGAAAAATTCAATCGCCAAAGCCGGCTTAATAGCCTGTTTAAGATCACCACCAAATAAGTCACAAGCCATCAGAACCATAATAGGTCGCAGACGTTTTCCACCATGGGAAATGATGTAATTCATCGGTTCATATAATTCCGCAGGTTTGTCTTTAAAAGTGTACTTGGTAATAGCGTCAGCAACCAGCTGTTGGTACTTGTCTAAAAATTCCATAAAATCCAATAATTTCCAACAAAAATACGATTTTTCAAATCTTTATAAAACAAAAAACTTTGCCCATTTGGACAAAGTTCAGTATTGTAATTTTAAATTAATATCTAGGAAAGAAAAGCGACCAAAAGATAAGTAACTGCCGCTACAATAGCAGAGATAGGAATCGTCAATACCCAAGCCCAAAGCAAGCTTACTGTAATCCCCCATCTTACCGCTGAAATCCTCTTCGTTAATCCAACTCCAATAATAGACCCGGTAATCGTATGTGTGGTAGATACCGGAATACCAAAATGATCGGTAATAAATAAGGTAATAGCTCCTGCAGTTTCAGCACTTACACCTTCCAGCGGGGTTACCTTTGTAATCTTGGTTCCCATTGTCTTGATGATCTTCCATCCACCACTCATTGTTCCCAAACCTATCGCCAGGAAAGAAACCAAAGGTACCCAAAGATAATGTTCTGCAAAATAATCAAATCGTCCGGCAGAAGGTATATTTAAGTATACAGGATCCTGTAAAATCTGTACATGGTAATAAATTAAAGCCGCACCGATAATTCCCATTACTTTTTGTGCATCATTCAGACCATGTCCTAGACTAAAGAGGGCTGAAGAAACAAGCTGTAATCTTTTAAAAGACTTATCTGCTTTATGAGGGTTTGATCTCTTATAAAGATGAACGATAATCAATGTGATAATGATTGAAATGACCATCCCGATAACGGGTGCCATAAAAATAAACAGGAAGATAGGAATTACTTTATCAAATTTAACCACACTTTGTGTTGTAACCTGATAAAATGCCTGTTTGAAAGTATCTATAAAACCCAGATTGGGCTGAGCAGCTGCTACATCATGATAATCCAGGATGAAAGCATGCATTAAAGCCGCACCTAAGAAACCACCAATTAGGGTATGTGATGAAGAAGATGGTATACCAAACCACCATGTTAAAAGGTTCCAGGCAATAGCTGCCACAAGACCTGAAAATATTACCTCCAGGGTAATAAAGTTTTCATTAACGGTTTTGGCAATCGTATTACCAATTTTAAATTCTCCAATGATGTATGCTGCGATAAAAAAGGCTGCAAAATTCCATAGTGCCGCCCAAAGCACAGCCTGAAAAGGAGTTAAAACTTTTGTAGAAACAATAGTAGCAATTGAATTGGCCGCATCATGAAAACCATTAATATAATCGAAAATTAAAGCTAAAGCAATAATAACCGTAAGTAAAATCGGAAATTCCATTTTTTGTTATATTGTTTATGCGTATTTGATCATAATGTTTTCAATAGTATTAGCTACATCTTCAGCCTTGTCGGTTACTATTTCAAGATAATTAAGTACAGATGAAACTTTGATGATATTGATAGCGTCGTTTGTTTCAAACAATTCTACCATTGAGTTGGAAAGTAAGTCGTCAGCAATATTCTCAATAGAGTTTACTTTGATACAAGCTTCTTTCACCTGATCCATATTTTTGAATCCTTTCAGGTTTTTCATTGCATTCTGAATTTCAAGACATGCCTTATGAATCAACAATGAGAAGTCTGCATATGCCTTCATTAAAGGCGATTTATATAAGAAAATATATTTTGTTGAAGCGTAGATATAATCTGCGATATCATCTAAACCTGTGGCCAAAGTGTGAATATCTTCACGGTCAAAAGGAGTTATAAAGTTTTTTCCAAGCTCAATAAAGATTTCGTGCGTAAGCTCATCATTTTTGTGTTCGTAGTCGCTCATTTTCTTCAACATAGAGTCGTCATTAAGGTCAAAATCTTTCACCCCGTTGTTGAACTCTTCAGACATTGCTACTAGATTTTCAGTTACTTTTTCGAAAAGCACGAAGAAGATTTTATCTTTAGGCTGAAAAGCGTGGAAAATATTACCAATTCCCATTTTTAAGTATTTATAATTCGTCTGCAAATTTCCTAAAAAAGCACCTTACCAAAAAGTATATAACATTAAGTTTTGTTAACATTGGTTTAAGTGCTGATTATCAAACAAAAAAACCGACTATAAGCCGGTTTATATTATATAAAAATGAGTTTTAATTAGCTTCTTCAGCTCTCATATCTTTTCCTCTGAATTTCATTGAAGAAATATTATTCAAAAGCTCTCCCTTAAATGATTTCTCAATTTCAAAGAATGAGAATTTCTCTAAAATTTCAATATCACCAATTTCAGCTCTCTTTTTACCATTTCCGGCAGTTGCTTTATTGATAATATCCAAAACATCCAGTTTCTTCAATTGATCTTTCTTTCCAAGGTTGAAGAAGAATCTTACCATATCTTCATTCTTTCTTCTAGGTTTTCCTCCACGATCTCTTCTGTCTCCACCTCTGCTATCACGGTCTCTTCCTCTGTCTCGGTCACGATCTCTTCCTCTGTCTCTTCTTGAGTAATCATCATCTCTGGTACTGAATTTCTGTTCAGCAAGATCATGCTTATCTTTATAGTACAATGCAAGATCTTTCAACTGGAACTGCAGTAACTGATGTACCAATTCTTCTTTCGTGAATTTGCTAAGATCCGGAATCAAGCTGTCGTCAAACTCAAATAAGTCTTCATGCTCCGTAAATAGCTTTTCGAAAACGCCTCCTACCTGCGCTTTGATGATATCATCACCTGTAGGGATTGTTTTTTCAACAATATCAATCTTTGTTGTTGATTTAATCTGTTTTAGCTTTCTGCTTTCTTCAGGCTTAATCAAAGCCATAGAAATACCGTCTTTTCCAGCTCTACCCGTTCTACCACTTCTGTGAACGAATACTTCAGGATCATCAGGTAGAGAGTAATGGATAACGTGAGTTAGTGAGTTCACATCCAAACCTCTTGCTGCTACATCGGTAGCCACCAAAATGTCGATATTTTTCAATCTGAATTTCTTCATTACCGTATCTCTCTGCGCCTGAGAAAGATCACCATGAAGTGCATCAGCTGCATAACCGTTCTGCATTAAGAAATCTGCCACTTCCTGAGTTTCCATTCTTGTTCTACAGAAAATAATGGAATACTGATTAGGGTTTGCGTCAATTAATCTTTTTAGAGCTTCTTTTTTATTACGATATCCTACCACATAGTATTCGTGCTTAATGTTCTTTTTAACTTCGTTAATAGAACCCACTGAAATACGGTGAGGTTTTGTAAGATAATTTTTAGAAATTCTTTCCACTTCTTTATTCATCGTTGCAGAGAATAAGAAAGTTTGTTTTGTTTCAGGAGTTTCACTTAAAATTGTTTCCAATTCATCTTTGAAACCCATTGAAAGCATTTCGTCAGCTTCATCTAAAACCAACCAATGGATCGCAGAAAAATCAAGTGCTTTTCTGTTAATCAAATCAATTACTCTTCCGGGAGTACCTACAATAATTTGTGGTTTTTCCTTCAAAGAACGTATTTGGTCCATAATACTGCTACCTCCGTACACTGCTGTAGATTTGATATTCTGCATGTACTTAGAGTAATTCTTTATGTCTTTAGAAATCTGAAGACATAATTCCCGTGTCGGACAAAGCACCAATAGTTGGATTTTGCGACTCGTATCGTCAATCATATCCAAAATCGGAAGCGAAAAAGCTGCTGTTTTGCCTGTCCCAGTTTGCGCAAGTGCGATCAAGTCGCGTATATCTGAAAGAATAAAAGGGATAGTCTGTTTTTGGATTTCTGTCGGGCTTTCATAACCCATTTCGCCAATAGCCTTAAGGATGTCAGGACTTAAATTGGACTCCGTAAATAAATTCATTAAATATTTTAAAATTTTTGCAAAGATACAATTAATATTTGACTTTATTTTGAATAAAGTGTTAAATAACGAATCTTAATTTCAGAATACTTTAATATATTTTTAATTTTTAAAAAATTAAACGCAAAAAATAAACCGTTATGTTAAAAAAATATTAAACAATATTTTTTTTTGTTAAATTGGATTGATTTTTTCGTGGAGATTAATGAATTTTCAAAAATAAAATCAGGAATTATAATTTTTTTATTTTAATATTCCCGAAAATTGCATGAAATATGTAAAAGAAAGATCTTCAATTATTGTTGTGAGACTTTCTGTTATGCAAACACCATTTGCCATTTCACTACAGGATTCTTTATCATATTTGCTGTCTTGCCATAAAAAATATAGTTTCTGGACATCATCCTGTTTTAATGCTTCAAATCCTGATCGGATTGAGGCATTGACATATGAATAGATTTACTTAAATTTGGTTAAAATTAAAAAACATGTCCGCCACCATTTCTACAAAAACCTTTGATTTTCTCAAAAAATTATCCAAAAATAACAACCGCGAGTGGTTTAATGAAAATAAACATCTTTACACCGAATCACAGGAAAATGTGGTTGCATTTCTGGAAGACCTTATTAAAGAAATGTCGGCGTTCGATGGAGAGCTTGCTAAAATAGATGCTAAAAAAGCTCTATTCCGGATTTACAGGGACACCCGTTTTTCAAAAGATAAAATACCTTATAAAACAAACTTTGGAGCGTCATTAGGAATGGGAAAAGGAAGCCAGAAAGGAGGATACTATCTTCACCTGGAACCAGGAAAGTCTTTTTTGGCAGGAGGTATTTACATGCCTGAATCATCAGTTTTAAAAGAAGTACGAAAAGAGATCTCCTTATATGCTGATGACTTTATTAAAATTGTTAATAACAAAGATTTTAAAAAGCATTTTCCTGAACTGGATCAAAGTGACCAATTAAAAAAGATACCCCAGGGATTCGAGAAAGAAGATCCGATGGCAGAATATTTAAAACTGAAAAATTTTATTGTTGTGTACAACATCAAGGATGAAACAGTTTTGGATAAAAATGCCGTTAAGGAGCTAACCAAAGTTTTCAAACTTATGAAGCCATTCAATGATTTTCTGAATACCCCTTTTCTGTAACTACAAGAATCTATTTTAAACATGCCTGAAATAAAAGAATTACAACCAGTTACACATTCTTTTAAAATAAAACAAGCATGTATATTTTAATTGAAAATCAACGCGTTAGATTTAAACAAAATTAACATGAGTTTAACATTTTTGATTATCTTTGCTTTCTGTCAAATAATCAAGGATGTCTTTATACCAAAGAATTGCAGAAAACTTACAGTACATCAGTCCAAGTTTTTATAAAAGCAGATATTTTAAAAGTTTACATCATCTTTCAAAGGATAACTTTTCAGCACGAAATGTAGAACCGGAGCTGGTGTGGATCAAAGAATATCTGTCGGAAGACGATGTGATTCTTGATATTGGTGCCAATGTAGGTACATTTTTATACCAGCTGGAACATAAACTCAAACCTCAGCATATTTATGCTTTTGAGCCTAACCATAAATTGTATACCCGCTTAAAAAGATTGTTTCCTTCTATGAATCTTCTTTCTTTAGCACTTTCGGATGAAAATACAGTTGCTGAGTTTAAAGTTCCCATCATCAATGGAAAAATGGTAGCTTCAAGGGGGACACTGAATACTTCGTATAAGGAAAAAGGTGAGGAAAAGAGTTACACAGAAAAAGTAACGGTCACAAAATTGGACGACTGGGCAGAAAAAGAAGGTCTTAAAAAACTGGATTTCATCAAGATAGATGTTGAAGGAAATGAGATGAAAACCCTGTTCGGCGGAAAGAAAACCATCCTAAAGTTCCTACCAACCCTTATGGTGGAAATGGAACAAAGACATCATGACAAACCTATTTGGGGAGAGATTTCCGAAGTAGAAAGCTGGGGTTATGAAGCGCATTATTTAGACCGATCCCTTTTCAGGCTTGAAAAGCTTACAGAAGAAATTTTGGTCCGAAATACAAGTGACGAAAAAGACAAAACGGAATATATCAACAACATTATTTTTATACCCAAAACCTTTTAAAATATCTTTATGAGTGTAGTAGCAAGACAAGGATTCAAATATTCCATTATCGGTTATATAGGTTTCTTGTTAGGTACCGTATCAGCCATATTCATCTTTCCGAGCAATTTTGAATTTTACGGAAAGCTTCGCTACATTTTGCCTACTGCAGAAATGCTTGTTCCCTTTGTTGTATTGGGAATTTCTTATTCTAACGTTAAATTTTTCCACAGGGTAGAAAAGGATGGCAAAAAGCAAAATATGCTTTCCATCTCACTGCTCACCATTCTGATTAATTTTGCAGTATTTGCTATTGTTTTCTTCATCATTCCGTTGATTTATCCCAAGTTTACAAAGCTTGAAGCCTGGAAAAGTAAGGAAATTATTTTACCTATGGTTTTGATTTTATCACTCTGCGCCCTATTCAATAAATACACTTCAAATTATAAGAGAATTGTTGTCTCCAATATCTTCGACAATATTTTCCCTAAAATAGCAAACCTAGGAGCCTTCTGCCTTTTTTCATATTTACTTCTGTCTCAGCAGATCGCTTTTGCGTTTTTCTTTGGTATGTTCGCATTGATGCTCTTAGGGTATATTTATTATACGAACAGGTTAGAAAAGATCAAACTCGACTTCAGTACCGACTATTTCAAAAAAAATAATTTCTGGAAAGAATTTACGAACTACAGTTTCTTCGGTTTTTTAGGAACCTTTGGAAATTATCTGGCGATTAACAGTTTCATGATCGGTGAATTCATGGGAATGGAAGAGAATGGGATCTATGCTGTCCTGTACGCGCTGATTTCGCTCATCTCTATTCCACAACTGGGATTATTTAATATTTCTGCTCCGATCATCAGCAAAACATTAGCGGAAGGGAATATGGAAGAACTGGACAGATTTCATAAAAAAACCTCATTATCATTATATTTTCTAGGGGCCATATTATTTTCCTGCATTATGGTAGGGTTTCCCTTTCTTACTCAGTTCATGCCCAAGAACGGAACAATGCTCAGGGAATATGAACCCGTAGTCTGGATTTGGGGTTCAGCGGTTTTAATAGATCTCGCAACAGGATTCAACGGAAATATTATTTCTCTTTCAAAATACTATCGTTTCAACATCATAGTTATGCTTCTTCTCGCAGGCTTAACAATAGGACTTAACTATTATTTCATTAAGCATACCGATTTGAAATTAATTGGAATTGCCTTGTCGACGGCCATTTCATTAACTACTTATAATGTCATTAAAATAGCCTTTAATTATT
Organism: Chryseobacterium sp. PTM-20240506; assembly: GCF_048296755.1. Taxonomy (NCBI): domain Bacteria; kingdom Pseudomonadati; phylum Bacteroidota; class Flavobacteriia; order Flavobacteriales; family Weeksellaceae; genus Chryseobacterium; species Chryseobacterium sp. PTM-20240506. Next base: position 4,286,083 of record NZ_CP182581.1, on the reverse strand, counting down.
TCGTGTTTAAGGTTTCACCCTTATCAATTGAGATGATCTTTGTGTCTATTATCTGTACGTTAGCAATTACCGTGGCTATTGTATTGCCTACTTTCAATAATAATTTCATTAACCTGATCTACAAACCAAGCGTGGTTTTGGTGCTTATTTATATCGGAAATTATTTCACAAAAATATTCCCTGTTGAGGATTATCTGAATGCAGCTTTCATCAAAGGGATATTTAAGTTTAAATAAGACCATTTAAAACATCCCCGAGCTTTTTCCGGATACTTTCTTTGCTATAGTTCTTCTGAAAGTCAAAACTCTGTCTTTTAAGCTGTTGAAACTGCTCGGCAATGTTCTCATTTTCCGGAATGATAAAATCCAATTGCGAGGAATAGTTTTTAGGGAAAACAGCCAATTTTCCATATTTGATCGCATCTCCTACATTTCCGGTCATTTTGGTTTTTCCGTAAATCTCTATCTGATTGAAAAATTCAGTTTGCTGCTGAACAGGACACCATAATACATCTGCTTTTGCCATCCATAGGTCATAATCTTCTGCCGAAACCCTTTCTTTAAAATAATGTATGGTAATATTGGCAGGTAAATTCCCGGATAATTTTTCAAGCACTTTCAACTCTTCACCCTGAGCTTTCCCAAGAAATATAAAAGTGAATCTTTGATCTGTTTTTAAAGTCCGGATTGTTTTAAAAATATGATCATAATCCCTTCTTTTCTGAGAGACTCCTCCTGGAATTACAATATTGACATCATCCTGTTGAACCCTATTAAAATTGGAAGTATAAAACAGGGGAAGAAACTGATATTTACCCGTACAGAGCGCATTATCCAACACAAGAAGATGACCTGCATGCTGGTAAACTTTTGAAGAATAGAAAAGACCTTCTTTCCACCATAATTTAAGCCTGTAAATAAAGTCTTCTTTGAAAATACTTTTGATTAAGCTTAATTTTGAGGATTGAGGAAAATTCAGGTTATGGGTAATAACAGCAGCTTTATATTTCTGAACAATCGCGAGGAAAGTACTGAAATAACGATGTGCCGTCCCGATGATAATGATATCATACTTTTTTGCTTTCAGCTGATCACTGATCATGGAACTGTCAGACAAAAAAATCGTTTCGCCATCTTCCCTAATTTGATCTTTGATTTTTTTTGAAAAATAATAGTCTACCGTAAACTCTTCCGAACCTTTCATAATATCCATGAAAGCACGGGCAATTTCAGCATGTGTATCTATTTCTATGTAAGCTATGTTTTTCAAAATATTTTTATTTATTTTATTCTCAAAGCCATTTCTTTTTTAAAGTCTCCCATCGTTTATTATTAATAACCTTTTGTTCTTCTTTGCTGATTTTCAGTTCCAGTTTTTTAGACCTGCAGCTTTCATAGGCTTTAATGATAGAGAAAAAAAATGAAACAGATCTGATTTTCATCGCTTCCTTTAAGGATGCAACATATGCCAGAAATCTGTTTAGCCCAAGAAAGTAAAAATAACGTCCGTAATAATCCGATTCCCTGACTGTATAATCAGCTCCTTTTACTTTAATCAACTTTACTTTTAATTCCGGTAAAACGACTTCTTTCCATCCTAAATGCTCCAATAGTATAGAGTCTATATTATCCCAACCCAATGTTTCCCTTAATCCACCGATCTCAAGAAAGCATTCTTTGTGGTACGCCTTCAACGGGCCCCTTACATGATTTTTATTTGAATTTCCCTCATAAACCCAATCTCCTTCTTTTTCTACATACAGCAGACCACCTACCAAACCGTATTTGGGGTTATTGCTGAAAGATTTTTCTATTGTTTCAAGATAATTTTCGTCCAAAATAATATCCGCATCAAACTTGCAGATTATATCAAAATGATCCAAATCCTGAGTCTCCAATCCTTTTTTAAAAGCATTAACTACTTTGGAACCTGGCTGATGAGCCGACTTCTGCAGGTTAACTGTTTCAAAACGGGAATCTGTATCTGTATATCGTTTAATAATTTCAGGGGTATGGTCTGTGGAACCATCATTGGTAACCACAACTTTGAAATCCTTATAACGTTGTTGCTGTAAAGAATCCAGGGTAAATGGAAGATGATCCTCTTCGTTGTGTGCAGGAATGATAATTAAAAACCTCAATGTCCGGTTGTATTAAAAAGATCCCCACCTGAATATTTTCAGATGAAGATCTTATATTATTTTATTCTTAGGTAATAACCAATTTTATTTGTTATGCGGCATCAGCATGTTCTTAGGATCAAGAATTTCATCAAGCTTCTCCTGAGTAAGCACTCCTTTTTCAAGTACAAGGTTGTATACACTTTTTCCTGTCTCCAATGCTTCTTTAGCGATTTGTGTCGATTGTTTGTATCCAATATAAGGATTAAGTGCAGTCACAATACCAATGCTGTGTTTTACCATATTCAAACAAACTTCCTTATTAGCGGTAATGCCAACTATACATTTTGTACGAAGTGTATCCAAAGCGTTGGAAAGGAAATTAATGTTTTCCATAATCGCATGCGAAAGTACCGGCTCCATTACATTAAGCTGCAACTGTCCTGCTTCGGCAGCAAAAGTTACCGTAAGGTCATTTCCTATTACCTTAAAGCATACCTGGTTTACCACTTCAGGGATCACAGGGTTTACTTTCCCCGGCATGATCGATGATCCCGGCTGCATTGGAGGTAGATTAATTTCAAAAAGACCCGCTCTAGGACCTGAAGTCAGCAACCTTAAATCATTACATATCTTGGATAGTTTTACTGCAAGACGTTTCATAGCAGAAGAATAAATCACATAAGATCCTGTATCTGGAGTTGCTTCTACAAGGTTTGGTGCGGAAACAATCGGAAAACCGGTCAGCTGAGCCAGATTTTTAGCACAAAGAGAAGCATAGCCGATCGGAGCATTAATCCCTGTTCCAATAGCAGTCGCTCCCATATTGACCTCAACAAAGAGATCGGCATTATTATTCAGTTTAGAAATATCTTCTTCCAGATTAGCAGCAAATGCTTCAAATTCCTGTCCTAAAGTCATAGGAACCGCATCCTGAAGCTGAGTTCTGCCCATTTTAATAACATCGTGAAACTCCTCTCCTTTAGCACGAAAAGCGGCTACTATTTTTTCCAGTTTTTCAACCAATCGTACATTCATACGTAAAAGCCCAACTTTAATAGCTGTAGGATAAGCATCATTGGTAGATTGGGAAAGATTGATATGATCGTTTGGCGAACAATACTGATATTCTCCTTTGTTCTTTCCTAATTTTTCTAAAACCCTGTTGGCGATTACCTCATTCGCATTCATGTTGATCGAAGTACCGGCTCCTCCCTGAATCATGTCCACAGGGAACTGTTCATGAAGTTGTCCATCAATGATCTCATCACATGTTTCTGCAATCTTGAAATAAAGATCTTCTTCCAAAAGCCCTAATTCATAATTAGTCTTAGCCGCAGCTTTTTTTACAAAAGCCAATCCTTTAATAAAATCAGGATATGAAGACAGAAGCTGTCCCGAAATTTTGAAGTTATCGATCGCTCTCTGGGTTTGCACTCCATAATAAGCGTCCACCGGCACGTTAAGTTCTCCCAGCAAATCGCTTTCTTTTCTGAAATTTTCCATTACAGATTTTCTATTTTTTTATCGTTTAAATATAGCAAAAACGCATCGTTAACAGATGCGCTTTTTTTCATTTTATTTTACCGGATACTTCTGATTGAGAGCCTGCAATATGGCCCAGGTCTCAGCATCCATTATTCCATCATAATTCTGAGGGCGGAAATGATATTGAAAAGCCTCAATGGTTTTCTTTGTTGCATCATCCCATTTTCCGCTCGGCTCAATCCCGTACCCGAACTTCTGAAGTGCTGTCTGAATTAAAAAGATAAACGACGGCTCATTATATCGGGTTGTAAAATCGGTTTGTGCCAGTTCAAAGATACTTTGTTTTGCTGCTTCATCGTACCACATTCCTATCTGATATTCGTCATATAATTTTTTCCATGGAAACATTGGTCCCGGATCCTGTTTTCTGGTTGGTGCAATATCGGAATGGGCCAAAACATTGGTCGCCGGAATCTGGTATCTGGTGGCAATATCTTTTGCTAATGCAGCTACCTTTCTGACTTGTTCATCACTAAACGGGGCGAAAATCCTTTTTCCGGTCCCATCAGTAGTATATCCGGTATTTACAATTTCAATTCCAATCGAATTATCATTAAGGTTTTTATCATTTCTCCAAGAGCTTATCCCTGCATGATACGCCCGTTTATTTTCATCTACCAGTTGATAAATCTGATTATCCCCTATATTATTAACAAGATAATGTGCACTCACCGCTTGCTGGGTAAGCACAGTTATGGATTTATCATCCGGTAAAGCAGTATAGTGTAATATTAAATATCTCTGTCTGAAATTTTGCGCTATCGCAGGAAAATAGGTTTTTACTACTTTATATCCGGCCGGTTTTGCGGAGACAATGGAGCCGTAACTTGCTGTATTATCATTTTTGGTAGGATCTGCAATATTGGTTGTAAAAAACTCTACTCCATGATCACTTGTAATTTGTGGTTTCGGCTTATCTGCAACAGGAGTTTTAACTACGGTTTTTGGCTGTGTCACTGGATTTTTCGGCTTATATGTTGTTTTCACAACTTTCTTCTGAGGGGCACAAGAAAAAACAAAAGCGGTTAATCCGATGATATATAATGTTTTACGCATTAGTCTAATTTTTTAATCATTTATTAGCTCAAAAATACGCAAAATTTTCTTGAAATTTATTTGGTAAATAAAGAAATCTATTCTATATTTGCACTCGCAATAACGGAATAACGATCATTAAAAAATAAAGATAAAAGGAGGGTTGCCGGAGTGGTTAACGGAGCAGTTTGCTAAACTGTCGACGCGAAAGTGTCGCAAGGGTTCGAATCCCTTACCCTCCGCTTTTCTTTTTCTTACAATATACTCGGGGCGTAGCGTAGTCCGGTCATCGCGCCTGGTTTGGGACCAGGAGGTCGCAGGTTCGAATCCTGCCGCCCCGACTTTTTTTAATGCGCTTGTAAAACTAAGCGGGAATCAACTTTTTATGGGTGCGTAGCTCAGCTGGATAGAGCATCTGCCTTCTAAGCAGACGGTCAAAGGTTCGAATCCTTTCGCGCTCACTTTAAAACTCACAATTTGTATTGTGAGTTTTTTTGTGTTCTATAACTTCAATTAATACATCAGACAGGATAGAGCATCCCGGTTTTTAATCGGGACGATCAAAGGTTCGAATCCTTTCGCGTTTACTTAATTCGTTGCTTGTTCCGTTGGGAAAGTTCAACCTGAAGGAATTATCATAACGCTTCCGCCGCCGAAATTCCGCAGGAAATAAAAGAAAAGCTCTTACTACCAGTTCTTTATTATCATTTCTTCCCAACAATTACTTTTCGATGTTCGATTCCCCAATCAGCCAAAGTATCAATAATTTTTTTCAGCGTTAAACCATATTCTGTCAGCTGATATTGCACCGTCACGGGTTGAGTATCCTTAACTATTCTTTTTACAAGCTGGTTCATTTCCAGTTCTTTCAGCTCTTTACTGAGCATTTTATTGGAAATACCCTTCACGTCATTCAAAATATCAGAAAAACGCCGTTTGTTGTAATAACAAACCGATGATATTATTGAAATTTTCCACTTGCCGTTCAATACGTCCATTGCATCGTGAACAGCCATGATTTGTTTTCTGTTTGTCTCGTTATCAGAGCATTCAATTTCCGCCATAAGTTACTTTGTTACTCAAAAGTTACTGTTACTTTTAGTTACAAAGTTACTAAAATAAATTTATTCATTATAACTTTGCATCGTTAAAGAAATCGATTTCAAACACAAAAAAGTCTTAGACTTAAAATTAATTTTCCAATCATTCAAAATTTAAAAAATGGATTTTAAAAATAAAAATATAATAATCACCGGCGGAAGCGCAGGAATTGGATTGGCAACTGCCCAAACATTTATCACAAAAGGAGCAAACGTTTTAATAACAGGAAGAAATAGTGATAGCCTGAATGCAGCATCACTAAAAATTAATAGCCAAAATTTAAAAACCCTCGCGTCGGATATTTCGAAAATACCAGACATTGAAACGTTGGCAAAAGAAGTTGCGGAAAGCGGAAATAAAATTGATGTACTTGTGCTGAACGCAGGTATAGCGAAACAACACTCCATTGAAGAAACGACTGAAGAAGTTTTTGATGATTTGTTCAACATCAATGTAAAAGGCTTATTCTTTACTTTGCAAAAACTAATTCCGCATTTAGCAGAAGGAGCTTCCATAATCCTGATCTCTTCCGGAGTTTCAGTCAGTGGATATGCACAAATGGGAGCTTATGCTGCAACAAAAAGTGCCGTTGATGCTATTGCCCGTACAGCAGCAACAGAATTGGCAGACAGAAAAATCCGAGTCAATACCGTAGCTCCGGGATTAACTGATACCCCGATGAATCATCAAACACCTGAGGATATTAAAAATGCTATCGCAGCAGCGGTTCCGCTGAAACGAATCGGGGAAGCTGAAGAAATAGCCAATGCTATTGTTTTCCTGGCCTCAAAAGAAGCGTCTTATATTTCGGGTTCGTACCTGTCCGTAGACGGAGGAGTAACCATTCGCAGATAATAAAATAGCAAACGGCATCCTTTAAAGATGCCGTTTTATTTAATTAAATAGATTATTAAACTTAACTCTTATCCATTGTTATTCTATAATTCTTCGGAGTCCAGCCTGTCTGTGTTCTGAAAAAATATGAAAAATGAGAGAAATTATTAAACCCAAGCTCAAAAGCTATTTCTTTGATTGATTTATTTGAACTGTGTAATAATTTCTTTGCTTCCAATACTATTCTTTGCTTTATAAATTCCAATGGAGATATTTTATACTGTTTCCTGCATAGAACACCTAGATAATTGGGCGTAATACATAGCTTTTCAGCATAAAAAGCTACACTTTTTTGTGTTTTGTAATAGGTTTCGACCAGTTCATGGAACCGGAAAGCAGGGTTATTATGGTCACTCAATGCAGATTTTCCATACATCTGCTCTATCCAAAGATTGATCATCAGAGCCAAAAGCCTCACCCTTGCATTAATAAGTTCAGGAAATACCATTTCCGAATGTATCTCTTTACGGATGGCATCAAATTCCATACTGAACTTTTCATAAGCTTCCTCGTTTGACTGGATCATTTCATAGGTACTGTGAGGGGAAAAAGTATGTTTTAATGTCGGAGAAAATGTTTCAAGAATAGAGTCATTAATGATCAATCTTCTGCCACTTGCATTTGAAGGCAGATCCCATATGTATTTTCTATTGGGAAGGTGAACAAATAATTGCCGGGAATTTAAAATATAGGTATCTATGTCGGTAACACAATTCCCTTTTTCACAGTCATCTAAAAGTATAATTGTAAAAGAATGATCGGGAAAACGATTAAGTTCGGAAGAACTTATTGTATCCTGATACACAACATACACATCTTTAATCTGATCTTTTAATGTTTTAAAATTATCGTGTGACATTTTCTATTTTAATGACGGATAAAGTTACTTAAAATAGATATGAATAAGAATCTATATCCGGAATTGTGAAATAAATATGGCCTATTATCTGCAATTATAGAATTTCCCTTTCCGAAGGGAAACATTCAGTATATTTGTAATAAGACTTATTTTATTTAAAATGTTGACAGATAAATTTGGAAGGAATATCAACTATCTAAGGCTTGCTATTGTAGACCGGTGTAATCTCCGGTGCACGTATTGCATGCCGGAAAAAGGTCTTACCTGGATTAAGCAGAATGAATTAATGACCGATGAAGAAATGCTGAGGATCTGTTCGGTATTTACAGCCATGGGAGTAGATAAAATCAGAATAACGGGAGGAGAACCATTTGTCAGAAAAAACTCTATTGACCTCATCAAAAATATATCACAATTAAACGGACTTACTGATCTCAGCATAACCACTAATGGCCTTCTCACCGAGCCATATATTCCGCAGCTTAAACAATACGGAATAAAATCTGTCAATCTAAGTCTTGATACAATGGATAGGGACCGTTTTTTTAAAATTACCCGGAGAAATAGTTTTGATAAGGTAATGAAAACTTTAGATAGTTTACTACAGCATGATATAAAAGTAAAAATCAATACCGTGGTAATGGAAGGACAAAATACCGAAGATATTATTCCGTTGGTTCTGCTTACAAAAGGTCTTCCGGTAGAGGTGCGCTTTATTGAAGAGATGCCTTTTAATGGCAGCGAAACAGATGTTTCCCTGAATTGGAACTTTACAAAAATTCATAGCTATATAAAAGATCATTTTCCTGACATCCAAAAGACAGTTGATCCTAAAAGTTCAACATCATATAATTATAAGATTCCTGGTTTTGACGGAGGTATAGGGATTATTGCAGCTTATACCCGTTCATTTTGCGGAGACTGCAACAGGATAAGAATCACCCCTTCCGGTATTCTGAGAACCTGTTTGTATGAAGGGGGCGGTATTAATCTGAAGGATGAAATCCGTATGGGAAAAACAGATGAAGAGCTGAAAAATATAATTATCAGCAGCATACACCAAAAACCAAAGGACGGTTGGGAAGCTCAAAAACTGAGTCTGACCGCATCACAAATACATCAGTCAATGGCAACTATAGGAGGATAATTATGGAAATGATCAGTGTACAGCAGGCAGAAAACATTATCTCTTCGCAGATAAGAGATTTCGGAACAGAAGATATTTCCTATGAAAATGCCTTGGGAAGAATTTTAGCAGAGGATATTTTGGCAGATCGTGATTTACCACCTTTTGACAGACCTACGGTGGATGGAATTGCAATCAGTTTCAAATCCTATGAAAAAGGAGTGCGCAACTTTACCATCAAAGCTGTACAGGCAGCGGGTGAAGCTCCGGTTTTTATTGATGAAGAAAATAACTGCGTCGAAATTATGACCGGTGCTGCATTGCATTCTTCAATGGACACCGTGATTCGTTATGAAGATATCCTGATCAAAAACAATGTGGCAAACATCAATATTGATGTAAAAAAAGGGCAGAATATCCACCTGAAAGGAAGGGATAAAAAAGTGGGAGAGATACTGGTAAAAGCCAATCAGGTTATAACACCGTCTATTCTCGGGATTGCCGCGTCCGTCGGAAAGACATTTCTGAAAGTGAAAAAGCTTCCGAGGGTGGCTATTATTTCCACAGGAGACGAAATGGTGTCACCTGACATAACCCCTACTCCATTTCAGCTAAGACGTTCCAATGGAATTACCATACAATCTGTTTTGGAAAAATATAGGATCAGTGCTGACTGGCTGCATTGGAATGATGATCTTGAACTCATAAAAAAGGAACTTTCCCAATGTATTGACCGTTACGATATTTTACTAATGAGTGGCGGAGTTTCTATGGGAAAATTCGATTATCTGCCCAAGGCTTGTGAAGAACTGGGAATCGAAAAACTTTTTCACAAAATAAAGCAAAGACCAGGAAAACCATTCTGGTTTGGAAAAAGCCGGAACGAAAAATTAATTTTTGCATTCCCGGGAAATCCGGTTTCCGTATTTATGTGCCTACATCGGTATTTTATTCCCTGGCTGGAAAAATCTTTAGAAATCCCGGAAACAGTACGGTATGCCGTTTTACAAAATGATATAGACTTTCCTTTTCCATTGCAATATTTTGCCCAGATAAAACTCAGTGTGAATCGATCGGGACAAGTAATTGCAGAATCAGTGAATACCAATGGTTCCGGAGATTTCTCCCATCTTGCAGAGACCCATGCATTTATAGAACTTCCTCTGGAAAAAAATGAATTTAAGAAAGGCGAAGTCTATACCATCTGGAAATATAATTTTTAATTGTACTCATGACAAATTTTTCACATCTTAACGAAAAGGAACAACCAGGTATGGTGAATGTGGGTGATAAAAAAGTTACCCACAGGAAAGCAACCGCCAAAGCTATTGTGGTAATTCCTGAAAATATTCTGGAAGCGCTTCAAAAGGATGACTTTAAAACTAAAAAAGGTTCTGTGTTTCAAACTGCCATCATTGCAGGGATAATGGCCGCAAAAAAAACAGGTGACCTTATCCCGCTGTGCCATCCTATTGGTATGGATAATTGTGAAATAGATATTGAAATCAATTCTCAGAATGAAATTGAAATCTACTGTACTGCTGAGATTGAAGCTAAGACCGGCATCGAAATGGAAGCCCTGACAGGGGCATCTGTGGCAGCACTTACCATCTATGACATGTGCAAAGCAATGAGCCATGATATTACGATCAAAGAAATACAACTCATCGAAAAAACAGGAGGAAAAAATGATTTCAAAAGAGACTGATTTCCCCAGACTCAACGGGCTGGTACTGGCAGGAGGAAAAAGCCGGCGAATGGGAAATCCTAAAGATAAAATCAACTGGCATGGCAAAGAGCAGAGGTATTATGCGGCTGATCTTTTAGCTCCATTTTGTGAGGAAGTCTTTATTTCCTGCAGACAGGACCAGCTGGAAAATTTTAATAGTGATTACAACGCCCTTACCGATACTTTTCTGGACATGGGCCCTTTTGGAGGAATACTTTCGGCATTGCGCTCCCAGAGAGAAAAAGCATGGCTGGTAGTAGCCTGCGATCTTCCTTTGCTGGATAAAAATGCATTAGAATTTCTGATACAATCCAGAAACCCTGAAAAAGCGGCAACAACCTACGAAAGCCCTTTTGACGGACTACCCGAACCATTAATTACGATCTGGGAACCTAAAAGCTATCCTCTGCTTCTGAATTTTTTAGGATCAGGAAATACCTGTCCAAGAAAAGTTCTTATTAACAGTGATACGTTAATCCTGAAACCAGATAACCCGGATTCTTTAATGAATGTAAATACTCCTGAAGACAAGGCAAAAGCACAGGAGATTTTAAGAAAATAAATTTAACTAAAGGCTGATATGAATACCTCTCTTGAACGTTATCATTGCCAGATGGCTTTACCCGGATTTGGGACAGCTTCTCAGGAACTCCTTAAAAATGCTAAAGTTCTCATCGTGGGCATGGGAGGACTTGGATGTCCTTCAGCACAGTATCTTGCTGCTTCTGGTATAGGAACGATTGGTCTTGCAGATGACGATATTGTTTCTGAAAGCAACCTGCACCGCCAGATTTTGTATACTCCGGATGATATCGGGAAATCAAAAGTTGACATTGCCACCAAAAAATTACAGCAACAAAATCCATCAGTGAAAATCACTCCTTTTAATTTTCGGGTAACTTCCGAAAATGTCATGGATTTAATTTCTGATTTTGATCTGATTATTGAAGGAACAGATAATTTTGAAACAAAATGCTTGCTGAACGACGCTTGTGTATTAACCGGAAAACCTTTGGTTTATGGTGCTATTTACCAATATGAAGGCCAGGTAAGCATATGGAATGTTATGCAGAAAGACGGTACATACTCACCCAATTACCGCGATGTTTTTCCTAATGCAGAAGAATCACAGGTTCCCAACTGCAGAGAAGGAGGTGTACTTCCTACACTGGCAGGAATTGTGGGATGCATGCAGGCAAATGAAGCTATAAAATATTTTACAAATCCTGAAGATTTATTGGCAGGAAAACTCTGGATGATGAATGTGCTGAACGGCAAAACCCAAATTATTAAATTAAGAAAACTTGCCGTACCCATTACAAGCTTATCTCAGACAGTTGAGATCATCACATTTGAACAGTTGATGCAGGATAAAGATCACTTTGAAATCATAGATGTCCGTACCCTAGAAGAGCATAAAGAGTTTAATATTGGAGGAGTCAATATAGCTGTACATGAGCTACAACATCATTCAGAATATATTTCCGGGCTTACCCGGCCTATTTTAGCTTATTGCCTATCCGGAAAACGCAGCGCAGAAGCAGTGAGGAAAATTAAAAATCTTTTTCCTGAGAAGGAAGTGTTTTCTTTAAAAGACGGTATTCACAAAATACACCGATAAAACAAAAACTAATCAAATAAACTTTCGTCGGAATAAAAAACTTTGCCATCACTTATTCTTGCCGGTGAAGTGTAAGGATGTTCTTCTGTTTTGCCGACATTCACTATATGCTCGACTTTCCAGCCCTTTGCTTTAAGATAATCTGACACCATAGCCCTGTGGCAGCTCCACCATACCGCTTCCGAACACATAAAAGCCGTAATTTTTTCCCTAGCAATATCTTCAAGTTTTTCTATAGCCGCTACAAATTTTCCGGTTTGCATATAATCGGCGTACCCACGGAAAGATTCATTCCGCCACCGACTGTTTATTGAATCCGGCTGTACCTTTCTCCTTCCTCCCAATTCTTCAAGATGAGCATATCCTATACTATTTTCGCGTAGGTGTATTTCCAAATTTTCTCTATTAAACCATGGATATCTTTTTGATCCCGGAAACCGCCGGATATCAACCAGCATCTCAATCTTAAACGAATTAAGTATTTCAATAAAGTATTCTAATGAATGAACAGAATGTCCAACTGTATAAATCAATTTCTTTTCTGAAGCTTCCATACCTGTCTTTTGAAAAGGGATCAATCAATAATATTCTGGGTATTCTTTCTGGAAACAGCAATATGTTCTCCCACCATCTCATGAATGGTCTCGTCAATCATGATACACATGCTGTTAAGAGCTAAATCATTCGCATCTGTTCCGAACGGCTCCTCGATTTCATCCGCTATCGCTTCAAATGCAACAAATGTATACGCAACAAATACAACAATAAGAGGGGTAAACCATCCGAGAGAATCTACAAGTCCGAAAGGCAACAGAAAACAGTATATATATACAGTCCGGTGCAGTAAAACCCTGTAGCTGTATGGAATAGGGGTAGAAATTATTCTTTCACAACCTCCTAAGATATCAGAAAGCTTATCAAAGTTTTCATCAAAACGCGCCTGCTGGATAGAATCCATTCCCCCTTCGTCTTTTAGCTTCTGAACCCATTCTGCAAGAAGGCGCATAATAACAGCCGGTTTATATTTTGATGCGGCAACAAGTTTCAGCTGATCTTCGTTAAGCCTGGATTTTAAATCTTCATAAGCGTCCGTTCCTCTCAGCTGATGTTTCAGTGCAAAAACAAATGCACCCAGCAACTGCACAAAATTGTGAACTGAATCCTGATCTTCCTTTATATTTTTCAGCGTGATGGCCTGGCGGGTCAGTGCCCTGGAAGTATTCAGCAGAGCGCCCCACAGCTTTCTTCCTTCCCAGAACCTATCATAGCTGGCATTGTTCCTGAATCCCAGGAATAAAGCCAGTACGAAACCGAACAAGGTAAGTGGTGCAGGATTTAACGGAACTTTAAAAGAGAAAATGATTCCATGAAAATAAGTGACCAATAAAGAAAGAATTAAAAGCAATCCCAACCGGGGAAGCAATGCAGGCAAAACAGAGCCGTGCCACACAAAAAGCATTCTGAACCAATGTTCTTTTTTTCTTATGATCATTATTTTTGTCTTTCTTTTTTCAATTGATTAATATTCATTTTCATCAGAACCGAAACAATAAGTGCGATCACGAACATTCCTGAAAAAACCTCTAAGGTAGTCGTTAGGGATCCTGTCTGTTTTTTAACATAATCATATATCGAGGGACCGGCTACCCCTGCTAATGCCCAGGCTGTAAGCACAAATCCATGTATTGCACCTAATTGTTTTGTACCAAATAAGTCTCCCAGAAATGCAGGAAGTGTAGCGAAACCTCCACCGTACATTGTGATAACGGTAAAGAGAATAGCAAGAAATAAAATTTCTATGGAAATTTGAGGTAAGAAATAATAAGCTAAAATCTGAAATACAAAAAATAAAATATAGGTATTAGCCCTTCCCAGGTAATCTGATAAACCAGACCAAAGCAATCTTCCAATCCCGTTGAATACGCCAATTAAACCCACAACTGCAGCTGCCTGCAAAGCGGTATAATGAAGTTTCTCCTGAGTCATCGGACTCGCTGCCGCAATAATTGCAATACCACAGGTAATGTTAATAAACATAATGATCCAGATATAATAGAATCGTTTTGTCTTCAATGCAGTTTTTGCATCTATATAGGCTATATCATTTGTTGCGGTCTTACTTTCGGAAGGATTAAACCCTTTTGGCAAATAACCTTCCGGCGGTTTTTCTATGTAACTTGAAGACAAAAGAATCACAACCAGATAAATACTTCCCAAAATATAAAAAGCATTAGAAACACCTACTTTTTCAAATAAAATTTGCATCAGGGGACCAAATATCAAAGCTGAAAAACCAAATCCCATTATCGCCATTCCTGTTGCCAGGCCACGTCTGTCCGGAAACCATTTTACCAGGGTGCTTACCGGTGTTATGTATCCAATTCCTAATCCTATACCCCCTATGAATCCATAGCTGATCAAAAATAAGGGCAGGGATACAAGTTGTACGGCCAGCCCGGAACCTAAGATTCCCACTCCGTAAAAAATTCCCGCAACAGTTCCACTTTTTTTAGGCCCTACTTTTTCTACCCAGGTGCCCATAAACGCTGCGGATAAACCAAGTAATAGAATGGCAATTTTAAATGCCCACTTTATGGTTCCTTCATCTATCTTAAAAATCTCCCCCACAGGATTTGTCATTACAGAATAGGCATACACAGAGCCTATAGAAATATGAATACCGACTGCAGAAGCAGCAATCAGCCAACGATTTTTAAGTTTCGATGAGTCCATTTACAATTAATTTTTTATTGAACTAATAAAAATTTCTCTAACCTGATAAGAACTTCTTGCCGGCTTCTTTTCCCCTTCCGCAATAATCCTGAGGGGACCTTTTTCCTTTGACAAAGGTTTCCCATCTACAGTATCTGCAATAATGACATTTTTATCCTGAATGGAAGCGTCCAGCTCTGCCAGTGAAAATAAAACCTGATAACCATCCGAACATTTTATCAGTACATATTTTGAAAGGTTTTCGGCTCCATGAAGTGCTTTTCCGGACGGAATCCCTGCCCCTTCCAAAACTTCCATGACAGGGACTCCTGTAAAGGTATGGGAGCTTCCGTCTTTATCCCTCAGTACAGCATCTTTTCGGGGCATTTTTGAAAGATCGGATAAGCTTAAATCCAAAGGATGGGCAACTTCACCTGAAACTTTTAATTGAAATGCCGTCTGAGCCGATAGCAATCCACAAAAAGAAAATATGAAAACAAAAAACAGTCTTCTCATGATTATAATCTGTTTAAACAATAAAGTATTTTAAACATTACTCCACACTTGTTCCGGCTGCAGCAATCACATGGTCATCAATCTTTTTAAAAATATCGGGATCATGTTTCCGGATTTTAATGCGGACATATTTGGAAGCCGGCATATTGGCTCCGTTAACTACATTATTGATGGACACCAAAACATTGGTTTCCGGGAAATAGGTCATGGTGCTTTTTTGTGGAATAGGATATTTTACGACAATAAAAAGCGGTGCGATCCTTTCGATACCATCATCATAGTTGAAAAGATCTACATGATCACCTTCTTTGAGGCCTGCCTTTTCAATATCTTTTTCATTCATCATCACAACCCTCCTTTCATTGAAGATCCCGCGGTAACGGTCATTTAAACCATAAACAACCGTATTGAACTGATCATGTGTTCTGGTTGTTCCCATCAGATATTCGTCATCTGCAAGCGAATTATCCGGTACAGCGGTAATATTGAAAGCCGCTTTCCCTGGGTAAAATTCACTGTTGAAAACACCATCTCTTGGTCCGTTCGGAAGATAGAAGCCTCCTTTTTGTACTACCCTTTTGTTATAATTTTCAAATCCGGGAATACATTGCTCAATATCGTGACGAACGGCATCATAGCTGTTAATAAACTTATCCCAATCCACAACTGAGCGTTCCCCTAACACCGCTTTCGCCATTCTGCAGGCAACATGGGTTTCATTGATCAGGTTTTTTGAAATAGGATCGAGAACCCCTCTTGACCATTCCACGACACCCATTGAATTTTCTGTGCTTACATGCTGAAGTTCCCCATTGATCATATCTTTTTCACTTCTGGAGATGACCGGTAAGATCAAGGCTTCCTTCCCATGGATAAGGTGGTTTCTATTTAATTTTACTGAAACAATCACAGACATTTCAAGACTGCGCATCGCTTCTGCTGTAAAAGTGGTATCTGGTGCAGCAGAAAGAAAATTACCTCCCATGCAGAACATAAATTTCACTTTACCTTCATGCATCGCTTTGAGTGCATTTACAACATCATATCCACCTTTTCTTGGTACTTCAAAGCCGTAATATTCCTGCAGCCTATCCAATTGTTCCTTTGTTGGATGATGGTTAATAAGTAACGTCCTGTTACCCTGAACATTGCTATGCCCTCTAACCGGACACGCACCTCCACCCTGAATTCCTATACTTCCTTTCATCAATAGGAGATTCACAATATTGTAAATCATTTCCACACCATTATGCTGCTGTGTAATTCCCATTCCCCAACAAATGATAATCCTTTTTTTTGAGGCAATCATTTGTGCAGCTTCTCTCAAGCTCTCAACCGGAATACCACATTCTTCCGATAAAAAGTTGAGATCATATTTTTTTAATTCCTCAACCAATTCATTAAATCCGGCGGTTTTGTTCGCTATAAAATCCTGGTCAAGAACTTTTCCCGGATTTTTAGCTTCTTCTTCCAGCACAAGAATTTGCAGTGCTTTTAAAAGCGCCATATCTCCATTAATCCTAACAGGAAGATACAGATCTGACAATTCATATGGTTTATTGAGCAGAGCCCGAACATCCTGAGGATTTTTGAATCCTTTTAATCCGGCTTCGGGAAGCGGATTGACAGCCATAATTTTTGCTCCGTTTTTCTTTCCTTTAGTTAGGGCGGAGAGCATTCTTGGTGAATTGGTCCCGGGATTCTGCCCTATGATTATGATAAGATCCGTGTCGTAGAAGTCTTCCAACTTTACGGTTCCTTTTCCAATACCTATACTTCTTGATAGAGCATAACCGGAAGTTTCATGGCACATATTAGAACAGTCCGGAAAATTATTGGTTCCGAATTCTCTGGCAAACAACTGGTAAACCCATGTTGCTTCATTACTTGTTCTTCCGGATGTGTAAAATATGGCTTCGTCGGGTGAGTCCAGAGCGTTTAGTTTTTCAGAGATTTTCTTAAAAGCATTATCCCAGCTGATTGGCTGATAATGCGTTCCTCCTTTAGGCAGATACATAGGCTCCGCTATTCTTCCCAACTGGCTGATTTCAAAATCTGTCATCTTTGCCAAATCATATACCGAGTTTTCTTTGAAAAAGTCAGCCCCGATCTTTTTTGAAGTCGCTTCTTCTGCTAAGGCTTTTGCCCCGTTTTCACAATATTCACCCAATCTGGAACGTTCGTCATCCGGGTCTGGCCACGCACAGCTTGGACAATCGAAACCATCAAACTGATTCATACTGAAAAGAGCTCTCCCTCCACGAAGAACAGAGGCATTCAGCACCAACTGATCCAATGAATGAACAACTGCAGGAACTCCTGCTGCCCATGCTTTTGGCGGTTTCAGCTTCAGATCCAGCAGTTTATAAGGTGGTTCTGCAGATGGCAATCTGCTGTCCTCTTTTTTATTGAATATATCTTTGTTTTCCATGATTTCTACATTTAAAAAGATGAAAAATTAGCATTTTATGTTCGGGTTGGGATAATTGTCACTTTGGTCTTCCACTGTATTATCAATACATACAAAATCTTTTTCTATCAAGAGTTTGATTTTTCCGGTCTGCCCTTCAAAACCGACTCTATCCGTGGAAATCCATTCCGTAATCATTGTTGCCGGCATTTTCAGAACAATCCTGTTTTCAATGAAAGCCGCCGAGAGATCCACATCTTCTGTTCTTTCGATAGAGTAAATAAACGGACGGTCCACAAATTCCGTAAAGCTGGAGATCATTCCGTCTTCTCCCAATTTTGCCACTTCGGATTGGGTAAGACGAAATCTCAACGAGTTATCTTTAATTCTTATTTTCATAATACATTTTCAATTTTAAAATGGCTGCCGGAATGGTAAATATTAAACCGGTTGTCCCGGAGAAAGCCTAATAAAGTGATATCAAATTCTTTTGCCAGATCTACCGCAAGGCTGGAAGGAGCTCCTATTGCTGCAACAATGGAAATACCGGCCATTGCCGCTTTCTGAATAAGCTCAAAACTGGCTCTTCCACTCAACACCAAAATTTTATCATGAAGCGGCAGAAGCCCTGCTGATAATGCATGACCGATGAGTTTATCCAAAGCATTATGTCTTCCCACATCTTCACGCAACGCCAGAAGGTTACCTTCCCGGTCAAAGATACCGGAGGCATGTATACCGCCTGTAGTACTAAAATTATTCTGGAAAGACTGTAGCTTTTCAGATAATTGATACAAGGTTTCCAGAGAAACCTCTATATTTTCTTTTGTCTGGTTATGAAAAGAACTCACTGTTCTTATAGATTCTATGGATCCTTTTCCACAAACCCCACAGCTGGAAGTAGTATAAAAGTTCCTGTCAGCATGCATAAGGTCAGGAATAAAACCTTCTGCAAGTTCAACAATGATAATATTTTCGCTGTTCCTGGCACATTCTGCCTGAGGAGCGTATATGCTTTCAATTTGTTTACGGTCAAAGATAATCCCTTCCGTAAATAAAAAGCCAGCAGCCAGCTCTGCATCATTACCAGGTGTTCTCATTGTTACAGATATATTCCTCGATTCTTTTTTATCTGCTAAATGATAGACCACCCTTATTTCTAAAGGTTCCTCAACAGAAACATCATCCGTATATTGGAAACTGCTGTTGTCCTTAACTTTGACGATTTCTATCTGCTTTACCGATTTATTTGATAACAGATGGGCTTTCATAATTTAATAATTGATACTTAAAGATACAAAATTTTATTCCTCAAATTACGGGTGCGCTGAAACCCACTCTTCTCCATTATCAAAAATTTCTTTTTTCCAGATGGGAACCGTTTTTTTTATATTTTCAATAATATAGCTGCACGCATCAAAAACAGTATTCCGGTGACCATCGCTCACCACGATTATCACTGCTGCATCACCAGGAAATAAAATTCCTGTACGGTGATGAATTACAATATTTTTTACCGAAAATAAGGAAATAGCTTCATCTGCTATTTTCCGCATCTCTTTAACCGCCATAGATTCGTAACATTCATATTCCAAACGGATGACAGCCTGGCCTTTCGTATGATTTCTTACCGTTCCTACAAATGACGCAATCCCTCCGCATGCAGGATCGGAAGCAAGGGTAAAGCAATTTGTAAGATCCAGTATATTTTCTGTTATTTTAATATCAACCATAAGTGTTACCCTCCGCTTACCGGAGGGATTATTGCTATTTCGTTAGAGACTTCAATGATCTGATTGTCCTCCGCATATTCATCGTCAATGGCAATAAAATAGGATTTTAATTTTTTAAGCTCCGGAAAAGCTTTCTCCAGAAATTCCTTGAGTACTTTGACGCTTGCTCCTTCATTTATTTCTATTTTTTTTTCTGAACCTCCGAAAATATCTTTCGTTATTCCGAATGCTAATATTTTAATTATCATTTTTACATTTAGCTTTTTACCAATATTTTATTAAAACATTTATCCCGGCCACCAGTATCAAAATAGCGGTCATTCTTTTGATGACCAAAGGATTCCATTTAAGGGACATTCTGGAACCTACCTGTCCACCGATAAATACGGCAAAACATAAACTCAGAATTCTGAAATAATCCATATCGGCAGAGAGTTTGGATAACTGTCCGAAAATCCCTGACACTGAATTAACCAGGATGAAAACACTTGATGTTGCTGCAATTTTTCGTGGAGTATCCCATTTCATAAGGTTTAAGAGAGGGGAAAGAAAAATTCCCCCACCAATGCCTACCAATCCAGATAAAAATCCTATTCCACCTCCCAGAAGTCCGTTTTTGAATAGAGAAGTGCCCGTACGTTCCGGGTGATCTTCTCCATTTTTTAAATCTGTTCTTATCCAAAGCAACAATGCCGCAATGATTAATGTAATCCCTAATATCAGAAAAAAGGTTTCCTGGCTTATTTTTAAAACCGCTCCCAGGAATGCCATAGGAACACTTACAATGGTAAGCGGTATTATTTTCCTCCAGTCCGTCTGGTTATTTCTGATGTAAATGAATACCCCTCCAATGACCACAATAACATTACAAATAAGTGCCGTTAAGCGTATTTCCTGGTAAGGAAGGTTATACATGGCAAGAACTGCAAGATAACTGGATCCTCCGCCAAAACCCACGGAAGAATAAATGAAAGCGATGATTAAAAAAAACAAAAAGATCTCCCAATGCCCCATATATTTTGCAGAAATTAATTTTCTTACAATAATACTCATTTTTAAGGCGCCATCCACGGTTGTTACATAAAGTTTCTGCTACAATTTGTGAGAAGAATGTTGTAAATTGTTTATTTAATGTATTGATTGTTTTGTGAGCAGATGATTTTGTCCATTTTTTACATTTAATAAATATTAACCATACTTACCATATAAAAGTAATTTGATTGACCTGCATTGCAAAACAAAAAATCCCTTATACATTTAACATAATGATTAAAAGCCTTATAGCAAGTCTTTCGTTTAATTAAAAAATATTTTATTGATTTTTATTTTTATAATTCAAAAAAACTCTATATATTTGCACCCACAAAAAACGAGGTAAAATTCGTTTCAGATGACCTTTAATCGGGGCGTAGCGTAGTCCGGTCATCGCGCCTGGTTTGGGACCAGGAGGTCGCAGGTTCGAATCCTGCCGCCCCGACTTTTTCAAGGGTGCGTAGCTCAGCTGGATAGAGCATCTGCCTTCTAAGCAGACGGTCAAAGGTTCGAATCCTTTCGCGCTCACTTTAAGACTCACAATGAAAATTGTGAGTTTTTTTGTGTCCTATAATTTCAATTAATACACAACAAAGGATAGAGCATCCCGATTTCAATCGGGACGGTCAAAGGTTCGAATCCTGAGTTTTTTTGTGCTCTATATTCACCATATTTTTATGTCATAAAAACACTGATTACATACTACTTAACCTTCTAAAATTTTCAAAGAGACAAATATTTTATCGGGCAATCCATCCATTTAATTGCAGCAAAAACCAATAAACCCTAAATTTGTTTTCTCTATATTAATTCAATGAAAAATTTTAAATTCATTATCGCAAACTGTTTGTTTGTGTTGGTATTATCTTGCAAAACAGCAGCTCCGGTTTCAAACGTTTCTGTCCAGGACGGTCCTTATCAAAATCTTGGGCGTGACGGAAAAATATACGCTGCGTTTTATCAGCAACGGGCAGCAGAATACGAAGCACTTTGTCTCCAGGCATATAATATAGCCAGGCTCCGTTTGGATGAAGCTTTACTACAAAAATCGGAAAAACCTTTAGCTATTGTTTCAGATATTGATGAGACTTTTTTAGATAATTCTTATTATGCCGTTGAACGTTCTAAGATGGGAAAGGGTTATGACCAGGCTACCTGGGAGGAATGGACCGCTAAGGGAATTGCAAAACCGCTTACGGGCTCTCAGGAATTTTACCAATATGCCGCTGACAAGGGTGTTCAGGTATTTTATGTAACCAATCGTTTGGAGCAGGAACGTGCAGGAACAGTAAAAAACCTGAAAAAATACAATTTCCCGCTTCAAAATGATACTAACCTTATCCTCCGTGCAAAGGAGAGCAGTAAAGAAAACCGAAGAGCTGATATTGCTAAAGATTATAATATTGTTTTATTGTTGGGAGATAATCTTTCTGACTTCTCCGGCATATTCGACAAAAAATCAGAAACAGAAAGGTCTGCTGCAGTAAAGAATTCAGCAAAGGATTTCGGAAAAAAATTCATTATCATTCCTAATGTTGGTTATGGTGATTGGGAATCTTCATTTTATAACTACAAATATGATTATACTGACCAGCAGAAAGCCTCAATGATGTATAATGCAGTAAAAACTACTCCTTAAAATAAGAAAATCTTTTTTACAGTTTTATCTATACCGATAAACAACAAAAAATCCCGCTGTAAACCAGCGGGATTTTTATTTTAGTTGGTAAGAAGTTCCATTCCAGAGATAAGTTTTTGAGGAATATTTTTTCTTTTCCCTGTCTTTTTCATCCTTTTCCATTTCCTCCATTTTGAAGATAATACTATTAGGGGCTCCTCCTTTATCATTGGGAAATATAAAATTTTCACTGTGATAATAAACATCGGCATCTCCAACATTCATCAGCTGCGGCAATGCAATTAACTTTTTATCTTTAAACAATACATATTGATCGTAGCTGGCAATACCACACGCTTCCCCGGAAACCGCAGCTTTTAGGGTAAGCTCTACATTTTGCAGTTTATGGTTGCTTTCTAAGGTAAAATTTCCATAGCTCAATTCTTCCCCACGTCCTGTATTAAAGAAAACCTCATCTACAAGGGTATTACCTTCAAGCACTTTAATACTGGCTATATTTTGTTTAAAATTTTCCCCTGATCTTTTATCCTTTCTGTTTTCAGTTTTTGAAAGACCAAAAAGAAAATCATATCCGTTTTTATTTCTGTATCCTACACAAAGATTTCCGCCCCAGATGTACCCTTCAGCAACATGTTCTCCCTTCTGATAGGATATTTTATACCAGTTGGAAGACCTTTCTCCTAATTTTAAAACAATTTCTTCTTTCTTAAGAATAAGAATCTGCTGATTGGTTTGCAAAGAGTCGAGAATTTGTGCATCTACTTTAGGCTCTTGCCTTACCCTCGTCCAATCGGTAAATATTTTTTGTGTTTTATTTTCCTGAAAATTAAAAACCCCGTAAGGGTATTCCTCCTCCTGTGCTGAAAAGAACTGCAGAAGACCCAAAAATAAAACAGTGAAAAGAGATTTCATACAATAATTTTATATTCTTATTTTTCAAGCAATAAGCTTACCCACTCTTCTCTCTGCAGCTGTTTTTTTAACTCAAGGTTATTTGCCTTACATACTTCAAGAATATCATCTACATCGAAGAAGCACAATCCTGACAGCAATAATTTACCCCCGTTATTTAAAACAGAAACATAAGTAGGAATATCTGAAATCAAAATGTTACGGTTGATATTCGCCAAGATAACATCATAATGCTCTTTTCCTAGATTCTCTGCGGTTCCCTGCTCAATATCAAGGACAACATTATTTCTTTCAGCATTTTCTTTAGAATTTTCAACAGACCATTCATCAATATCAATAGCTTTCACATCATCAGCTCCCTGTTGCTTTGCATAAATAGCCAATACTGAAGTTCCGCAGCCCATATCCAAAACCTTTTTACCATGAAAGTCAATATCCATCATTTGCTGGATCATGAGATGGGTTGTAGGATGATGTCCGGTTCCGAAAGACATTTTAGGCTGGATAATGATTTCATGCATTCCGGGTACGGAATCATGAAATTCAGCTCTGATCAAGACTTTATCATCAATATTAATGGGTGAGAAATTTTTCTCCCATTCCTCATTCCAGTTGATGTTTGGCATTTCCTGGAAAGTATATTCAATTGTTACATTTTCATTTTCAAAAAGAGGCAGTGCCTTCAATTCATTTTCATTAAATAAATCTTTCTGGATATAACCCAGAATCCCTTCCAATTCTTCCGTAAAACTGTCGAAGCCTATTTCGATAAGCTCTGCCATTAATATTTCATTCCATGGTTGAAGCGGAGAAATTCTGAAGTTGAATTCTAAATAATTTTGCATGTGATCAATTTGGTACAAAAATAAAGAAAAGCGGGTTAAAACCCGCCTGTATTCATATAAAATAAATCATTCAGCAAATAGCTCATCTATCTGTATTGCTAAAGATCTTTTCTTATGGATTTGTAGAGAAAATAGAACCGTTTGCAATTAATGCTCTTCTGTTCATTTTCAGGATATCTCTTACCCATTCTGCGAAATCTTCCGGCTGAAGAACTGTTTCAGGGTTTCCATCTGTTAATCCTCCCTGAATGCTCATATCGGAAGCAATAGTACTTGGCGTTAAGGTTACGACACGGATATTCTGCTTTCTCCATTCTGCCATCATGGATTGTGAAAGAGAAATAACGGCTGCTTTTGAAGCTGCGTAAGCTGACATATTTCCTCCTCCTTTTAAACCGGCCGTGGAAGCAACGTTTACGATATCTCCTTCTCCCTTTTCTTTCAGAAACGGATATACTGCTTTTGCCGCATAATACACCCCAAAAAGATTGGTTTTAATAACCTGTTCCCAGGTTTCAGAAGGCATTTCTTCGATCGTTCCAAAATCTCCGATTCCGGCATTATTGATTAAAATATCTACACCTCCAAGTTCTTTTACTAAAGATTCGATACCTGCTTTTACTGCTGATTCGTCATCAACACTGAAAATAGCATACGCCGCATTGACCCCAATATTTTTAATTTCTTCAACAGTCGCTTTTAAGTTGGCTTCATTTCTGCCTGTAATGGCAACATTCACTCCTTCATTTGCCAAAGCCAAAGCAACTGCTTTTCCTAAGCCTCTTCCACCACCTGTTACAATGGCATTTTTTCCTTTTATGTTCATAATAATACTTTTTCGTCATACAAATTTACGAAAGCATATTTTGTTTAAAGATGAATCATGTGAATGTTTTTCGACGATATTCTTTAAAATAAAACCGGCTTACAGAAGCCGGTTCTCAGAAAGTATAGTAAAAAAAGAATAAATTAAGGAATAAGCACGGGCTCTTTCACTTCAAATTCTTCAGAAGCTGAAAACTGGTTTCCATACATATCCATAGCTCTCACTTCCACCTTGTGCTTCCCTAGTGCTAATTTATTAGTAAATCCACCGATCCATATGTGTTTTGCCATTTCAGGATTTGAGGGTCTTCTTCCCGGGAAAAGATTCTGTGTGGTATCCCATTTGAATACGGACAAAGCAAAATTAGGATCGATCGTTTCGTCATACTCCATATCTTTCCATTCCGCATTATCTATCCTGTACTCCACTTTATCTTTTTTACTCCCCATAAAGAAGTTGGCAAGAATTTTAGCTGATGTTTTTGATGGATAAGGAATGACCTTCGGAACATACAACTTGATCTGATAGTCATCAGGTTTACCGGCTGTTTTGTATTTAACTTTATACTGGTTATCCGCAAAACTTATGAATGAATATCCTTTGGCTGTTCCGTCTCTCATCGTAGAAGTAGGCAATCCCATTTCATCAGGAGTTCCGGAATACCAGTCACCACAAGTTGTTCCTACATTATATTCATGAAGGTCTTTGGCTCCATTCCAACCTGCTTTTTTGCCATAAAAGATCTGCTGTTGGATATGAGTATGTGCTGATAAAAGAAGCGCGTTAGGAAAAGGGCTTAAAAAATCAAACAATTTCTGACGGTCCGCATTTCTGAAATTATCTTCATTACTATGTTCCAACGGAATGTGGAAAGAGATCGCAATCAGTTTGTTTTTATCCACCAGCTTCAGGTCATTTTCAATGAATTGCAGCTGATCATTTCGGAATCCTCCCCAATATCCTTTTCCGTCTCTCGGATCCGGATAAAGAATATCGTCTAAAATAATAAAATGTACATTCCCGTAATTAAAAGAATAATTGGCAGGTCCAAAATTAGCTTCAAAAGTTTCGTCTGAAAACTGATCTTCCTTTGCATCATAATTCATGTCATGATTTCCCATTACATTGTACCATGGTAAACCAATCTCTTTCATGACATCAGCATACGGTTTCTGAAGGCTCAGATTATCTCCTACAAGATCTCCAAGACTGATTCCCAGAACCGCATTCTTTTTTGTGTTCTTTACTTCATTTACAATTCCTCTTTTGAAATAATCCAGTTCTTTCTCTGTGTAAGGCTGAGGATCTCCGAAAACCAGGATATCAAAGTTTTTATCCTCCTTTTGTCTGTACAATGCAAAGTTGAGCTCTTTTGGTAACTCCCCTGTCGGCAGCGTTCCTTTGTATTTAAAATCCGAAGGAGATCCTTTTGGTTTGTAATGATAGTAATATTGAGGTAAATTATTACTATTAACAGGTGTCATGTAACCCGATGGTTTGATCACAAAAATGGTTTGATTTTCACTAACCGGTAAGCTATATCTTCCATTTTTATCTGTTAAAACAACCTGGGCACCGTTAGATACCGCTACTCCTTCGATTCCTTTCTCACGGCTTTCTTTTTTTTGATTTTTATTCATGTCTTCGTACACATAGCCGGATACGGAAGTTTGTGACCATGCCATTGCTGAAATCAGAAGGCATGGCATTAATAATTTAATATTCATAGGATGATTTATTTTTATTAAGATGTATTACTTCAGGTTTTTATTAGTTATTCCACCAGGTTTTAATATTGATATTATCTCCTCCCATCTGCTGAACAGCAGCCTGATAGTTTGCTGTATTTAAAACTTTTGGATTAGGTGGATACATCAACCTTTGGGGCAGATTCCCATTGTTAAGGAGACCTCCATTATTGGGAAGTACAGGAAAACCGGTTCTTCTCTTTTCAAACCATTGTTGCTGATCTACAAAGAACAATGCAATATATTTCTGAAGCATAATCCTGTCGATATTTCCATTATAAGCGACATTCGGATTCGCAAAATAATTTGCAGGTACAACAGCTCCCCATTGTTCTATTGCAGCCTTTACCCCATTTTCATAAAAGGTCTGGGCATTTCCCTGAATGATTCCTTTGTTTGCTAATTCCGAAAGGATGAACTGCAGTTCTGCATAAGGATAAATGAGAATATTCAGCGGAGCTTTTGCTAGATTCTGATTCATATTGGACGGTTGATAACTGAATATCGTTCCATAAGCATAACCTGATGGAGCACCTTTATACCCTATATTCTGCTGGCTGGTAATATCTTTAGCCTGGCCGAAAAACATAGCCAGACGTGGATCGTTATTCGCTTTCAGAGCTTCTACAAAAAATTCCGAAGCCGCTCTTCCTGTAGTAAAATCCTGAGGCCTTGCAATAGGAGGAAGAAGTGGTGATACTCCTGTAATATTGAGCTTTGCTGTCTCATTGTTATTTTGAAAGAGAGGATATGTGGCAGGATCATTTACAATCTCCTGAATTCGCTGATGAACATTTACTTCTCCGTTTTTCTTCAGGATTCTTGTCAGCAACCTCAACGACAAAGAATTACAAAACTTCTTCCAGTTTATAATCCCATTTGCATCCGATTCTGCCTTATAGAAAAGATCATTCCCTGTAAGTGGCTTATTGGTAATAAAAAGTGCATTGGCTGCTTTCAGATCATCCAGCAATCGAATATAAATGTCTTTTTGTTTATCAAATTTAGGCTGTGATATCCCATCGTCTAATCTTGAAGCTTCAGTAAAGGGAATATCACCATAGGTATCTGTAAGATTGGAATAAATCCAGGCATTTAATACCATAGCAATAGCCTGATAATTCTGATCTTTTTCTACTATTGCTGCCTCTTTCAGGTCTTTTACCTGTTTCAGCCATTTATATGAGTTATTCCAGAATCCGGCTCCTGTATTTTCGGTAAGATAATACCGGCTCAACGAATTTCCTTCATTCGGAAAATCAAGTGACACCTGCATAATGTCAAACGTAAAATCATTGGCCCGCATGTAATTAACGGAAGCCATGTTATATTGAATAGGAACAAGTAATTTAGCCGCTACCGGATCACTTATCCTGCTTTCGTCAATATTTACTTCATCAAGACTTCTGCTGCAGGAAACAGGGAAAAGACCTATTCCCGAAATTAATAATATGTTGAGTAATAATTTTTTCATGATTTTCAATTTTAAAATTTAACGTTAAGCTGAATTCCCACTGTTCTGGCCGTAGGTAGCTGTCCCATTTCCACTCCCGGTGTAATCTGACTGTCATTAAGAGTTGCAGCTTCAGGATCGAATAACGGGAACTTTGTCCACATCCAAAGATTTCTTCCAAATAATGCTATTGTAAGATCGGTCAGTTTAAGCTGCTCCGTTACACTTTTAGGAAAAGTATAAGATATTCTTGCATCCCTTAATTTGACAAAAGAGGTATCAAATGAGTTGGTTTCTACATTGGCTCTTCTGTAATAATCAGCGTAATAAGCCGAAACGGCGACACCTTTGGTGTTTGGTGAGTAAGATCCGTCAGGATTTTGTATCACTCCTTCTCCTACGATCAGACCATTCGGATTATCTCTTCCGATCAGGGTATGCGTTAATTTACCCTGTTCAGTCATTTTGTGATGCGACTGGGAATAGGCCATTCCTTTGTATTGTCCGTCAAAAGAAAAGCTGATGGTAAAATTCTTGTATCTGAACTCGTTTTGAAGACCGGCCCTCCATTTCGGATATGCATTTCCTATCTTTTTCATCTCAGTTGGCTTCGCTGTTAAGCCGTCACTTCCATATACAACCTGTCCGTCAGGTGAATACATCAGTCCATAGCCATACATATCTCCCAATGATCCACCAACTACTGCATTATAATACACCACTCCACCTACACTGCCTAAAGTATAAGGCTGTCCCTGAAATTCATCCGGAAGTGAAAGGATCTTATTTCTGTTCATTGACCAGTTCGCATTTACACTCCACGAGAAATTTTTATTTTTAACGGGAAAGGTATTTAAAGTCATTTCCAATCCTCTGTTTCGTACCTCCCCTGCGTTGATGGTTCTTTTACTATATCCTGTTTCATACAGAGCCGGGATATCAACGATCTGGTCCTTAGAATTGTTCTGGTATGCGGTAATGGAATAGCTGATCCTGTTTTTAATTATACTGAAATCCATTCCGGCTTCAATATTGGTAAGCATCTCAGGTCTCAGGTTAGGATTAGGAAATAAAGAGGGAGCCTCTACTGATCCGGAGAACACACTGTTGTTATAATATTTTATAAGTTTATAAGGGCTTGTGTCATTTCCAACCTTTGACCAGGAAGCCCTTAATTTCCAGTAATTGAACTGGTTTGAGCTAAGTTTGAATATGTCTGAAAGAATAAAAGAAAGACCTGCGGAAGGGTAAAAATAGGATCTGTTGTTTTTAGGAAGTGTGCTGCTCCAATCATTTCTTGCCGTAAGGTCAAGGAAGATCTTATTCTGATACCCCAAAGTCACCAAACCATAGGCACTATTGACCTGCTTATCGTTTGGAGTTGCAAATTTTGTAATGTTGGCAATGCCATTGGGCAGTGTATAAACTCCCGGCTTCAAAAGACCGTCGGCGAGATAATCATACATCGTGTATTCGGAATAACGGATATTTCCTCCTACTGATGCGCTGAAATCAAAATCTTTAAATGTATTTTTATAAGTAAATAATAAATCGTTATTAAGGTCCATCTGTTTAATATGCTGCTCCCTGTACATTCCCTGAAGATAGTTGGCAGAACTCCATGGCCTTTGCTGAGTACGTTCTTCATTGGTGAGCTCCATACCGGATCTGAACATGACCTCAAAGTTTTTGGCCAATTTATAGTTAAGGTTTATGTTTCCTGTGATAAAATTCTTATCCACCCCGTTTAACATTTCGTAGGCGATCATGTATGGATTATCAATATAGGAACTGAAGGGATGGATCTGATCCACCTGGTATTTATCTTTTTTCCATATTGGCCGATACCAGGCAAGATCTACATTCGGGTTCTGGAAAATCATGAAATAGGAAATCGATTGATTGCTGTAACCTGTCGCAGGCAGGTTATCACTTGTCATTTTATTATAGTTGAACTTAACTCCTATTTTTAATTTTTCATTGATCTTATGGTCAAAAGAAATCGCTGCATTAAATCTGTCGAAACCCGTATTAGGCATCATCCACTCATTTTTAAGATACGTTAATGAGGACCTGAAAGAGGTATTTTCATTGGATGCCTCTACAGCAATATTGTTTGAAAATGTGCTACCTGTTTGCCAGAAGCCTTTGATATTGTCTTTGTATGGTCTCCATAGTTGTCGTTCCGCACTCTGACCTTCCAATGTGGGATCATATTGAAAATAATATTGGCCTGCAAATTTCGGCCCGAATGCACTACTTGTACCACCCGTATTTACTCCATCCGGTGAAGCTCCATACGAATAGAAATAATTCCCTTTCGAATCCTTTTGCATAGTCCCCTGACCATACTCATACTGATAGTCCGGCCATTTTAGCACTGTATCATAGCTTGAATAGGAATTTAAGGTAACCTGTATTTTTCCCTTTTTGGTTTTTCCGGATTTAGTTGTGATCATTACTGCACCTCCCGCACCTCGTGATCCGTATAAAGCTGCTGCGGTAGATCCTTTTAAAACTGTTATTGTTTCAATGTCATCAGGGTTGATGCTGTTGATTCCATTCCCGTAATCAATAGGTAAATCAGCTTTTGCTCCTGCTCCATAGGCTGAAAATCCGGTACCTGTGGTTGAATTGCTCAATGGAACACCATCCACTACGATAAGTGCATTATTCTGATCCATATTCATCGAGATATCACCTCTAAGTTTGATGAGTGAGCTTCCTAAAGGCCCCGCTCCCGCTGTTTGGATCTTCAAACCGGCAACTTTACCTTCAAGAGCCTGAGCCCAGTTATTATTCTGGGTTCTTAACAGCTCTTCAGATTTGATGGTTTCAGCAACATATCCTAAAGATTTATCGTGTCTTTTAATACCTAAAGCAGTAACGACCACTTCATCAATATTTTTAATGGTATCTTTCCTGGCTTTCTGTTGGGCTGTCAGGCTGGAACTAACTAATCCCAAAAATGATAAAAACAATAGTTTCTGTTTCTGTTTACGCATATCTTTTTGTTTGCGCAAAAGTAAAAGCTACTGGTGAAGATGGTTTTAATACTATTTTAACATTTATTAAAAAAATATTAAACACAATATGAACTCATTATCAACAAGGGTTTGTACTTTTCTGGTTAACAGTACATTAAAATGATGAATATTATTTAATGCGACATGCATAACTTATTTCATTATCTTTATTGTCTTTTTATGATACACTACTTTTACATCACAATAAAAATCTAGTAATCAAATACTTGATCAACAGAATCGTTCTCATCTGAATGTATATTATAAAAAAAGCAGCTTGCCATGGGCAAGCTGCTAAAAAATATCTACGTTTAAATAAACTTTTAAGGCCTATTTACCTTTTAACTGATCAGGAATATTTGTTGTAATAAAACCGATTCCCTGGCTTTTTAATTTCTCGTAAACCGCAATATCATTCACAGTCCATGAATTGGTAATTAAACCCAATGCTTTAGCTTCGGAAATCCATGTCGGATTTTTGTCGAAAACACTGTAATGATAGTCCATCCCGTCCAAACCTTCATTTTTAATCTGTTCCGGAGACAATTCTCCATTAAGGTATTGAACTTTAAATTTCGGTTCTGCCTTTTTAATTTCTTTACAAATATTCAGGCTGAAAGAAATAAATTCACTCTGAGATTCCAGTTTCAGGTCCTTTATTGTTTTGATTGTTTTTTGAACCAGCTCATCTTCCTTTTCTTTTGTCTTATCGGGCTTAATTTCAACGATCAGCTTAAGAGACTTATCTTTCTTTCCCTGTTTCAGATAATCTTTAAGGGTCGGGAAGTTTTCACCGTTTGAGAGCTTCACTTTTTCCAACTCTTTGAAGTCTGTTTCGGAGATTTCCATTTTCCCGTGGTGTTCATCATGGTTAACGACCAGGACTCCATCCTTTGTCATTCTCACATCGAATTCAGCTCCATAAATCTTAAGTTTTTG
The DNA here is from genome assembly GCF_048296755.1 of Chryseobacterium sp. PTM-20240506. Taxonomy (NCBI): domain Bacteria; kingdom Pseudomonadati; phylum Bacteroidota; class Flavobacteriia; order Flavobacteriales; family Weeksellaceae; genus Chryseobacterium; species Chryseobacterium sp. PTM-20240506. Next base: position 4,254,260 of record NZ_CP182581.1, on the reverse strand, counting down.
GGCATTCTCCAACGATTTTAATGAATTTTCGGTGGTTGGAGGTTGTGTTTGCCAATAACCTCTGTGTGCGATAATCTGGGTTTGTGCCTTCATTGCAACTGTACTTAAAACTGCTAACCCTAAGATAAAATTTTTCATAATATAATCAGATAATTAAAAATGTCAAAGTCCGGGACTTTGACATAAAGGTAGTATTAAAATTTTAGAAAGTATATTTCGCTCCTAACTGAATCTGGTAAGGATTACCTGATAAAGGTTCTAATCCACTGGTATTCAGTTTATATTGATATTGTTGTGTTGCTGCATCAAATCCTGTAATTCTATACAATGCTGTATTTCCATAGGATTTATTGACTCCCCACTCTTTATTAAGAAGATTGGCAACATTAAAAATATCAACTGAAAGTTCAAATCCACCAATTTTTTCAAACTTGATCTTCTTAGCAATACGGATATCCCATACTCCATAGAAACCGTTCTTACCTCCATTACGTTCAGCAATTTTGTTATTGTAATCGCTGATATAGTTTTTCAATGCTTTACCTACTTCAGGGTTATCAATTAAAGTCTGTGTAAGATTCGGGAATATGTATGCCAGATCGTTCGTATCAACAAAATCTCCGTTCGTATTTCCTCCGGAAGTCACTGAGAATCTAGTTCCTCCTATCCCTGAATATCGTATACCTACGGTAAATCCAAAAAAGGTAGGTGAATTCCCATACAATACCACTTTATTACGGAACTGATTATCGGAATATGTCATTCTCAGATTTCTCGGGTCACTTTCAACCATTGTGGATAAAGTTGCAGAATTGGCAACATTCCCATTATATGAGGTATTATCCTTGATATCAGACCATGTGTAGCTTGCTGTAATTTCTCCATCTTTGTAATAACGGTAACTTGTATCAAATACAAACGAAAACTGATTTACTTTCCCGTCGCTTACAAGTTCAAGTACCCTTCCGAAATTATTATTAATTCTGCCTGCTTTCCAATCAACAGTTCCATTGGCATTTAATGTATTCAAAGGAACAAAAACACCTCTTCCCCCTTCATTATTTAATGTAAAATAAGGATTGGCTACCATGTTTCTGTCATAATAGAAATAATTGTTTCTTCCTAAGGCAGCATAAGCAGCAACACCCGCTCTGAATCTTTCATTAAAGAAGTGAGTATAGGAGATATTCGCCTTATAAACGATTGGAATTTTAGCATCTTTACCTGTGTAATTAATGGTAGGAATCTGATATTGTGATAAAGTAGGAACAGTTCCGTAATCATTCCTATAGCTGGTGAAGTTCGGGACAGGAACATCTTTACCAGTCACATCTACCGTTGCCAAGTGTCTTCCGTCAAATACAAGGTTGTTGATCACCATATAATTGTTGATATCCGAAGAGAAGATTCCTGCACCAAATTTCAAGAAGTCTTTACTTTCTTCATTGATATTCCAGTCAAATTGAAATCTGGGTTGAATAACGAATGATTTAATACGGTTATCGGTTCTGATTCCCATTTGATCATATAGCTTTTGATTAAGCTCGGCTTTCGGATATCCACCATAATCCAGCCTTAAACCAGCCATTAAGTCAAGTCCTTTAGCAATTTTTGTTTGAATCTGACCATATACGCCAACATTCCAAATGTTCGATTTTACAGAAGAATCATCCATTAAAGGAACCTCTCTGTAAAACCTGTAAGGCGTAAGGTTATTAAAATTATCAATTCCTAAGAATTGAAACCTTCCGTTCACCTCGCTACCATAAATAGATTTTGATTTTGTGTACATCAGGTCGATACCTGCTGTATATTTAATCTTATCTGTATTATAGTATAAATTGTCTACGATCTGGAATACATTATTTCTAAAGCTTTCCTGTCCGAAACGGTGTCCTCCGATCTGGATATTGGTTGTAAGGTCCTTTCCATCAATGGTAGAAGGTACACGTTCTACAATTGCCCTTGGAACAGCATGCCCCAGCTGATTGTTCTGATAGCTGTTCTGGTAAGTATATAAATATTGTGCTTTTAATTCGTTGGTGAGATTTGATTTCAGATTTGATCTTAATGTTAATAATAAGCTATTATCAAGGTTTTTGTCATTTCCATAAGATTCAAAAAAATTGATGGCCGTGTTATCTGCTAGTCCGTTTTTATTAAAATCATAAGTAAAATTATTTCTTAAGGTTAATAAGTTTTTAGGGTTGATCTGCCAGTCTAAACGTAGGAATCCGGCATCAGAATTCCTAACTTTATCAAAGCTTCCGAATTGCGGAGTATTTCCGACACCATATTTAGCTCTCCCAATATTTAAAACCTGATTAAGTGTTTCATTGGTTACATTAAACCTTAAAGCATCATCTTTCGTTCTTACATCTGCAATGATCAAAGGCCTGGAATCCAATTGATGATCCCATGCGGCAAAGAAATGCAACTTATTTTTAATAATCGGACCTCCTAAAGATACCCCGAACTGTGAGGTTGAAAAGTCGTTTACCCTTTCATTTCCCCTGATATCATATTTGCTGGATAACCATCCTGTTCTCAGATATTCCCAGGCACTTCCCGTAAAGGTATTGGTTCCTGATTTCGTTACAGCACTTACCGTACCTCCTCCACTTCTTCCCAATGTAACATCATACTGGTTGGTCGTAATTTTAAATTCACGTACTGCTTCAATTGAAATGGAATAAGGTGCGCCACTTCGGCTGGTTGTAGATCCTGCAGAAGTTGGATTCTTGGCAGTCATTCCATCGATGGTAAAGTTGGTGGAAGATCCTAATTGTCCTGATAAATTCCCTCCCTTTCCACTTAACGGAGACAATTCTGTAAGATTGGTGAAATTTCTTCCATTAACAGGCAATATCCCCATGTTTTTAGCAGAAATAGCTGTTGCCGCACCAAGATTTCCGATCTTGTTTTTAAGATTTCCCGTTACAACTACAGTTTCAATTACCTTTTCATGATCCCCAAGATTAACATCTACGGTAACCTGATCTCCAAAATTGACATTGTAGCCCTCTCTTTTTTCATCGTTTACAATAACCGTATAAGGACCACCAAGAGGAATTTCTTTAAAAATATACTCTCCTTTTGAATTGGTTTCAGTTTCTGTTCTAAAACCTGTAGACTCATTAACGATGGTTACCTTTACTTTTTCCTGGGCTTTAGTTCCGGTGATTTTTCCGGTAATGGATGCCTGTGTGGTCTGTGCATAAGCCATTGTACCAAAGCTCAAAAACAATAATCCCAATACAATCTTTACTTTTCTCATCTTTTCAAATTAGCTGGGGCAAAGGTATTGGGTCTGTACAAGCTTGCTATTTAAGGAAATTTTAACATTTCTTTAATTAAATTAGAACGATATGTTAAGCTATTACTAACAAATAAAATAAAGAAATGGCAATCAACAACTTATCATGTATTACAAATTTTTAATGTATCCATATTATTTAATTATGTTATTTTCTTAATGATATTAGTTTTAGCTATTTTTGCTTAAAAGAAAAAATAGCAATGTCCGAAAACATTCAACAAAAGATAGAACAGCTTCGTAAAGAACTTCATCAGCATAATGAAAATTATTATTTACTGGATGAACCTACCATTTCAGATTTTGAATTTGACCAATTATTAAAGGAACTTCAGGATCTCGAAGCAAAGCACCCGGAATTTTATGATGCCAACTCTCCCAGTGTACGTGTTGGAGGTGGGATCACTAAAGTCTTTCCTACTATTCAGCATCAGTTCAGAATGTATTCCCTGGATAATTCCTATGATTTTGATGATCTTGAAGACTGGGAAAAGCGAATTATTAAAACAATTACCGGCCCCGTGGAATTTGTTGCAGAATTAAAATATGATGGTGCTTCTATTTCTATTTTGTATGAAAATGGTAAACTGATACAGGGAGTTACTCGTGGAGACGGTTTCCAGGGAGATGAGATCACTGCTAACGTACGTACTATTTCAGACATTCCTTTGACACTGAAAGGAGATTTCCCGTATCGTTTTTTCATGCGTGGGGAAATATATCTCACGAGAAAAAATTTCGATAAAATCAATAAACTAAGAGAGGAAGAAGGATTAGATCCTTTTATGAATCCACGAAATACGGCAAGCGGAAGTTTGAAGATGCAGGATAGTGGTGAGGTAAGAAAACGCGGGCTTTCTTCTGTATTATATCAGTTTATTTCCGAGGAAATTCCGGCAGAAACGCATTGGGAATTGCTTCAAAAAGCTCAGACCTGGGGTTTCAAAACTTCCCAGCAGGCAAAACTTTGTAAAACTTTAGATGAAGTAAAAGATTTCATTACTTTCTGGGATACAGAACGACATAATCTTCCTTTTGAAATTGATGGTATTGTATTAAAAGTAAATTCTTTACAACAGCAGAGACAGCTTGGATATACTGCAAAATCACCTCGCTGGGCAATGGCCTATAAATTTAAAGCTGAAAAAGTAGAAACGGAATTACAAAGTGTATCCTATCAGGTCGGAAGAACAGGAGCCATTACTCCGGTAGCTAATCTGAAACCTGTTCTATTGGCAGGAACCACTGTTAAGAGGGCATCTCTTCATAATGAAGATATCATTAAAAAACTGGATCTGCATGAACACGATTTTGTTTATGTAGAAAAAGGAGGTGAAATTATACCTAAAATTGTGGGCGTCAACAAAGACAAAAGAACAGAAAAAAGCAGGGAGATCGAATACATTAAACATTGCCCTGAATGCGGAACCGAACTTATAAAAGTGGAAGATCAGGCGATTCATTTCTGTCCGAATGAACTTCACTGCCCTCCGCAGGTAGTAGGAAGAATGATTCATTATGTTTCAAGAAAGGCTTTAAACATAGAAAATTTAGGGAGCGAAACCATTGAACAACTGTACCGGGAAAAATTAATTGAAAATCCGGCAGACTTTTACACTTTAACCAAAGAGCAATTACTTCCGCTGGAAAGAATGGCTGAAAAGTCGGCACAAAATATTATCTCAGGAATTGAAAAATCTAAGGAAATTCCTTTTGAGAAAGTATTATATGGAATCGGTATCAAACATGTAGGAGAAACAGTTGCCAAGAAACTGGTTAAAAACTTCCCTACTATTGATGACCTGAAAAATGCAACTGCCGAAGAATTGTGTCAGGTGGAAGATATAGGAGGTAAAATTGCATATAGTATTGAAGCGTTCTTCAATAATCCGGAAAATATTTTAATGATTGAACGCTTAAAAACCTATGGTGTTCAGCTTGAAAAAGGAGAAAATACCAATGAAGTTTTATCCCATGTTCTTGATGGAAAAACATTCCTGTTCACCGGAAAACTGTCTCTGTTCACAAGAGAATCTGCAGAGGATATGGTGGAAAAACATGGTGGAAAAAATATTTCCGCGGTTTCTAAAAACCTTAATTATCTTGTTGTGGGCGAAAAAGCCGGCAGTAAATTGAAAAAAGCTCAGGATATCGGGACTATTGAGATCCTTGATGAACAGCAATTTTTAGATTTGATAGAAAATCAATAAAAAAAACAGACATTTTAACAATAATTAAATAATAAGCCATTGATATATACTATTGATGGCTTATTTTTGCTTTTTAAAATAAAAAAATAACTACTAACTAGTAATACATGAAAAAAATCTACTTAATCATTTCTCTGATTATATTTGCTATGTTTCAGGCACAGATTGTGAATATTCCAGATGCTAATTTTAAAGCCAAACTTCTGTCAGCAAACACAACAAACGGGATCGCATACAACAATAACCACCAAAAAATTGTAATTGATACAAACGGAGATAGTGAAATTCAGGTTTCAGAAGCATTGAATGTATCAGAACTTTTTATTCCCGGTCAAACAGGTAATATGATTGCTGATCTTACAGGTATCAATCAGTTTACCAATCTTACGGCTTTAAGTGCTTTTAATAATGCTTTGACTAATCTTCAAATAACAGGATTATCCAACCTTACACTTATACATGTAGCCAACAACAATCTTACTAACGTTTCTTTTGATAATTTGAACAGTCTGCAGACTTTATCTATCGCTAACAATCAACTTTCTGGTTTCTCAATTACTAACTCCCCCAATCTACAAAGTCTCTCATGTAGTGGAAATCAATTAGTATCGGTAGATATTTCCAATTTCCCAAATCTGGTCACTTTAGAATGTAATAATAATTTAATTACAACATTAATTTTAAATAACAATAATAATTTGACAAACATTGTTGCTTCACATAATAAGCTTGTAACCATTCCGTTTGGGGAGGCTCCTAATGTGGCAAATTTATATATTGATTATAATCTTTTTACTACTATTGATGTGGGACAACTTACACAGCTTGGTAATTTTAATTTTTCTAATAATCCCAATCTCGTAAGCTTTAATATTAAGAACGGAAAAAATAACTATACTCAAGGAGCAACTCCATATTTTTCAAACACACCAAGTTTAAGTTATATATGCGTTGATGATATCGAGTTGGGAGCGATAAATGCACTGGTCAATTATTACAATCAGCCTAATGTTGTATTAAACTCATATTGTTCTTTTGCTCCCGGAGGAAATTCTTATACCATACAGGGAAGCACGAAATATGATTCCAATAATAATGGTTGTGACATCAATGATCCTATAAAAGCGTTTCAAAAATTCTCAATAACAAATCCTTATAATGCCGGTAATATGATAGCAAATGCTTCAGGAAATTATTCAATTCCAGTTCAAGCCGGCAATTATACCATTACACCTGTATTAGAAAACCCTACTTATTTTAATATTTCACCAACAAATGTAACTGCAAATTTCCCTACACAAACAAGTCCCCTTACTCAAAATTTTTGCATGTCCGCCAATGGAACACATAACGATCTAGAAATTATCATTATTCCTGTGACTGCTGCTGTACCAGGTTTTGATACAAAATATAAAGTTTTTTTCAAAAATAAAGGTAACACATCACAATCGGGAACTTTGGTTTATAATTTTGATGACAATCTAATGAATTATCTAAACTCCACGATTGCTCCAAACACTCAGTCAACTGGAATATTATCCTGGAATTTTACCAATATTTTACCCTTCGAGACTAAAGAAGTTACATTAACCTTTACATTAAACACACCAACACAAACACCACCCTTAAATGGCGGAGATCTATTGCACTACACAGCACAGATTAATGGAGGTACAGATGATACACCAACAGATAATATATTTACTTTAAATCAACCTGTAGTTAATTCTTTTGATCCCAATGACAAAACATGCCTTGAAGGAACCTCAATTGCACAAGCAAAAGTTGGAGATTACGTTCATTACCTAATCAGATTTGAAAATACAGGGACAGCCAATGCGAAAAATATTGTGGTAAAAGACGAAATTGATCTTACGAAATTCGATTTATCCAGTTTGATTCCTCTTAATGGAAGCCATAATTTTGTAACGAGAATCAATGGAAATGTAGTCGAATTTATTTTTGAAAACATTCAGCTTCCTTTTGATAATGCGAATAATGACGGATATGTTTCATTTAAAATCAAAACAAAATCTAATTTGGTTATCGGAGATAGTTTCAGTAATACAGCCAAGATCTATTTTGATTATAATGCGCCTATCATTACGAATACTGCTACAACTTCTGTTCAGAATACCTTAGGAACATCCGAAATTACTAATGATAAAGACCAGTTCAGTATCTATCCGAATCCGGTAAAAGATATTGTATTCATAAAGTCAAAAGAGAAGATTGTAAAGGCAGAAATCTATGATACAGCAGGAAGGATTTTAAATTCAATAAGCGTAAGCAATAATTCTGTCAACACCTCTGAACTTGCTAAAGGAAGCTATATGATCAGATTGTTTACAAAAGATCAGGTTATGGTACAGAAATTCATAAAAAATTAATTTCAATTAAGTATATTTTTTAGATACCATTAAATAGCAATTAAGTAATGCTAAAATAACTCACATAAAAAATGATAAACCAATAAAATTTATGAAAAAACTTTACCTCATTCTTTTCGTAAGTATTCTGCCTATATTTAAAGCACAAATCTTAAATATTCCAGATCCGAACTTTAAATCTTATTTATTATCTGCAAATAATACAAATTATATCGCTCTCGACGTTAACCACAATCCTGTTGCTATAGATCTTAACGGCGACAACGAAATTCAGGCTAGCGAAGCAAGTTTAATAAAAACTCTTGATATTAATGGAACAACGAGTACAGTGGGATCGCAAATCGGCGATATTACAGGTATTAAAAGTTTCACAAATCTTACGAAACTCTCTGTACAATTTATACCGAACAATAACTTCACCTCTTTTGATGTTAGCGGGATGACTTCCCTTACAGAATTATTTGCTGCTGGTTATTATCTTTCAGCGCTTAATGTAGATAATTGTACCGGTCTTAAGAAATTGAATATTCAAGGTGGAAATTTCCAAACACTTACTTTAAATATTCCCTCTTTAACACATTTGTCTATTTCAGAGTATTTAAATTATTTAAATTTTCAAGGTTGCCCAAATATCAAAGTCCTAAATTTAGAACGAGTATTGCTAAGTAATATTAATCTAAGCGGTATAAATAATTTAGAAGAAGTTACGATTTCAAGTTACGGTTATTCATGGTTAAATAATACTATAAATATTAGTGGCTGTAATGATTTAAAAAAAATCTCCCTTTTTGGCCCGGACATACAATCTTTATCTGTTTCCAATAACCCATTGCTCACAGAAATTACCTCCAATTATAGCACTACAGTTCCTAATGTAACGATATCTAACAACCCACTACTAAAAAGTATTTCACTGGTTGATAATGAAATTACAAACCTGACAGTAACCGGATCCCCATTGCTCGAAATTTTTGATGTTGATGAAAATGCTCTTAACAGTATTGATTTAACAGGTTTTCCTATTCTTACAACTGTAAAGTGTTCAGAGAACCAACTCACATTATTAGATTTGAGTTCTAATCCTTTACTTTCTTACTTAGATTGTTCGGATAACAATATAAAGATTTTAAATTTTAAAAATGGAGGACAAGGTGTTCCATATAATTTCAATATTGATGATAATTCAGAATTACAATATGTATGTTGTGATTTACAGCATACCAATGCTGTTTTATCCTACTTGAATATGTATGGTTATACTAATGTTAATGTTAATTCTTATTGTTCTTTTACTCCTGGTGGAACTTTTTACACCATAAATGGAGACACAAAATACGATTCCAACAATAATGGCTGTGATATTTCGGATCCAGGAAAAGCATTTCAAAATTTCTTGGTTACAAGTGGGTCCTCCACTGCTAATTTTATTGCAAATTCGGCAGGGGTCCATTTCATACCGTTACAAGCTGGAACTCACACTATTAGTCCTATACTCGAAAATCCTACTTACTTTAATGTCTCGCCAGCAAATTTAATAACCACCTTTCCTACTCAAGCAAGCCCATTTACACAAAACTTTTGTTTAACGGCTAATGGAATACATAATGATTTGGAAATTATGATTATTCCAATTGAATCAGCAAGACCTGGATTTGATACAAAATATAAAGTTGTTTACAGAAATAAAGGAACTTCGGCACAATCAGGAACCTTAGCTTATAATTTCAATGACAATCTAATGAATTATCTAAGCTCCACGATTGCTCCTAATTCACAGTCAACTGGAATCTTATCCTGGAATTTCAACAATATCTTACCTTTTGAGACTAAAGAAATTACAGTAACCTTTAAATTGAATACTCCTACACAGACTCCTCCTTTAAACGGTGGTGATGTACTGCATTACACAGCACAAATCAACGGAGCTACAGATGATACTCCTTCAGATAATATATTTACATTAAACCAAATCGTTGTCAACTCTTTTGATCCTAATGATAAAACCTGTCTGGAAGGCTCTTCTATCACTCAGGCACAAGTCGGAGATTATGTTCATTATTTGATGAGATTTGAGAATACAGGAACGGCCAATGCTCAAAATATCGTAGTAAAGGATGAGATCGATACTTCAAAATATGATATATCCAGCTTAGTTGCACTGAATGGAAGCCATAATTTTGTAACGAGAATCAATGGAAATGTAGTCGAATTTATTTTTGAAAACATTCAGCTTCCTTTTGATAATGCGAATAATGACGGATATGTTTCATTTAAAATTAAAACAAAATCTAATTTGGTTATCGGAGATAGTTTCAGTAATACAGCCAAGATCTATTTTGATTATAATGCGCCTATCATTACGAATACTGCTACAACTTCTGTTCAGAATACCTTAGGAACATCCGAAATTACTAATGATAAAGACCAGTTCAGTATCTATCCGAATCCGGTAAAAGATGTTTTATTCATTAAGTCAAAAGAGAAAGTTGTAAAGGCAGAAGTCTATGATATAGCTGGAAGGATTTTAAATTCAATAAGCGTAAGCAATAATTCTGTCAATATCTCTGAACTTGCTAAAGGAAGCTATATGATCAGATTGTTTACAAAAGATCAGGTTATGGTACAGAAATTCATAAAAAATTAAATCACTTTACATCAATAAACGAAAGACTGCCTTAAGAAGCAGTCTTTTTTTATATGCTTGAACGATCACGTAAGAATTTATTGTATTTTTATTCAAGGTTTTAATTATACATCCATGGATTTTCTACAAGATCACTATTCCATTCAAAATGAACTGATACTGATATTTATTTCAGTTATGCTCGGGCTTTTTATCGGTGCTGAACGTGAATATAGAAATAAGTCTGCAGGACTTCGCACGTTTATTCTGGTATGTTTTGGATCTTGTCTTTTCACCATATTATCAATCAAAATAGGAGTTCAGAATCCAGATCGTCTGGCAGCCAATATTATTACCGGTATAGGTTTCTTGGGAGCAGGAGTTATTTTCAAAGGAGATAATAAAATCGATGGAATTACAACGGCAACAACCATCTGGGCAACTGCTTCAATAGGAATGGCTGTCGGTTCAGGATATGTATACTTTTCGTTGCTGGGCACTACATTGGTTCTTCTTGTCTTGAGCTCGTTAAGTTATTTGCAGAATTTTATCGACAATAATCATAAAATCAGGGAATATAAAATATCTATCTCCGCTTCTGATCACATCAGTCATTGTGAGGAATTATTCAGGAATAATCATTTAAAGTTTCTTATCATGAGACAGCAATATTCCAAAGACAGTTTAATTACGACCTGGAGACTTACGGGGAATACCCGGCAACACGAGCTTTTGATTAAGCAAATGATGAATGACCCTAAAATTATGTCCTATCAATTTTAAAATAAAAAATAAAGGCAGCAGCCTTTATTTTTTCTTGAAAACATACAGATCTTTATTGGGACCGGTAATTTCCTTTCCATTCAAATCAAGCTGAGTAAGATGGTTTTCACCGACCTTGTATTTGTAATTAGCGGATTTTCCTTTTAAAGTCACAATACTGCCCGTTTTATCCCACTCCAAGGTTCCTTTATCTTCATTCTTTGATTTTCTGTCGATATATTCTTCTGTAATATGGAACGTATTATCCTTATTCAATGTGAGAGAAGTTTTGATCCCCGGGCAATCTGCACATGGAACCACAGCCTCATAAGTTCCGTTCCAATCCAATGAATTCTGAGAGTTATGCCCATCAATCAAAGCGTTGCCAGCCACTGAATCCAATGGTTTTTGGATCGAAGCTGAATCTGTTTCCGGGGCAGAAAATATTTCTCTTTGTTTTTCTTTGGGTGAACATGAAGCCAGTAATATGGCCAGTACAGTTCCGGATAAAAAAGTTTTGTTTTCCATAAATATTATTTGTTTCTGGTCATTAAATAACGGGATCCATCCCATTATATTTTTTAATACAAAATATTAAATGCCATTATCTATGAATCTACCTCGTTTTCAGGATGACTTGTAACTTATAATCCTAATTTTCTTCGTAAATTGGACAAAATTTTTGATTATGATAAAAAAGATACTTTTATCTGCATTTCTTTTGCCTGCCGCAATGGCTTTTGCCCAACAATATGGGGGAATGTGGATTCCAACGGAGCTGAATGAAAAGGAAATGAAAGACCTGGGAATGAAAATCTCTGCAAAAGACATCTTCAATCCTCAAAAGGCCAGTATTAAGGATGCCGTTGTTCAATTTAACGGTGGCTGTACAGCAGAAATTATTTCTCCAAAAGGACTTTTATTAACCAATCATCACTGTGGCTTCGGACAAATTCAGGCACATTCTACAGTACAAAATGATCTTCTTTCCAATGGATTCTGGGCAACGAATATGAGCACCGAGCTTCCTAATCCCGGATTAAAAGTAGATTTTATTGTAGATATCAAAGAAGTAACCAATCAAATTCTGGAGGGTACGGATCATCTTTCCGAACCTGATCTTTCAAAAAAAATCAACAACAATATTGAGATATACAAAAATTCTCAAAAAATAGAAAATTATCAGTCTATCACTGTAAAGCCTATGTATTATGGAAATAAATACTATGCTTATACAATAGAAACTTATAAAGACATCCGTTTGGTAGGAGCACCGCCACAAAGTATAGGAAAATTCGGAAGTGATACGGATAACTGGGTATGGCCAAGGCATACGGGAGATTTCTCTATGTTCAGAATTTATGCAGATAAAAACAATAAGCCTGCAGAATATTCCAAAGATAATGTTCCTTATGTACCTAAACATTTTCTACCTGTTTCCATCAAGGATAAGAATGAAAATGATTTCACATTTGTATTTGGCTTTCCGGGAAAAACCACTGAGTATCTTCCATCAATTGCAGTTGAAAAAATCATGAATGAGATTGATCCTGCAAAAATTGCAGTCCGCGATGTCGCTTTAAAGACTTTGGATGAAAAAATGCGTGTGGACAATGCAACACGTATTAAATATGCTTCTAAATATGCTTCAGTGGCAAATTACTGGAAAAAATGGATTGGAGAAGTAGAAGGCCTGAAAAAGTCTAATGCTGTAGAAAAGAAAGTAATGTACGAAGGATCTCTGGTAGCTAAAAATCCGGAAATCAAAACAACATTAGACCAGCTGAATAAGCTATACACTGAGCAGGCTCCTTATGCTTTAAATAATGCCTATTATTCTGAGTTAATTAAAAATGCTGAGACATTAGCATTAGCTAATATGTATTCCAACTATATCTTATCCGTAGAAGCAGGAAGAATGGATGAGAAGGAAATTACAGCATTTAAAAATAAGCTGACTTCTTTCTATAAAGATTACAGTCCGGAGCTTGATGCAAAAGTAACTGCAAAGCTCCTTGCTCTGTATGCCAACAAAACAACCGCTCAGTTTTTACCAGCGGGATTTGATAAATTTAAAAACGAAGCACAGAACATTCAGAATATCGAAGAGATTTCTAAAAACTCTATCATTACCGGCAGAACAGCTGTAAATGGAGCTTCTTTAAGTGCAGATATTGACAAGGCATTTTCTAATCAGGATAAACTGGTAAGAACATTAAAAAAAGACCCTGTTTATCAATTATTTTCAAATATCAAAGACACTTATTCAAAAACAGCTGATCCTCAGTATACCTCAATCCAGACAAAAATTGATGCGCTGCAGAAAAAATTCATGCAACAGCAAATGTCGTCCGATAAAGACAGAAAATTCTTCCCTGATGCCAACTCCACACTTCGTGTGACTTACGGTAAAGTAAAAGGTTCAAATCCGAGAGATGCTGTTTCTTATGGTTATCAAACTCATTTGGCAGGAGTTATAGAAAAATACATTCCGGGGGATTATGAATTTGATGTTCCTAAAAAGTTAATCGATCTTTACAATAAAAAAGATTTTGGAAATTATAAAGATAAGGGAGGTGATGTTCCTGTAGGATTTACGGCCACCAATCATACCACAGGGGGAAACTCAGGAAGTCCGGCTCTTGATGCTTACGGAAATCTAGTAGGATTAAATTTCGACAGACAATGGGAAGGAACTATGAGTGATATTAATTATGACCCCCGTTTTAGCAGAAACATTATGGTTGACACCAAGTACATTCTATTCATCATTGAAAAATTTGCCGATTCCAAGTGGCTGATTGATGAAATGAAAGTTATCAAATAATTCTTATCCATAATAAGATGTTTTAAACCCTATCTAAAGTTAGATAGGGTTTTTAATTGAAAAGATAATCTTTCCTTATCCAGGAGCAGTTAAGCGCAATTTAAGGATAGGTAAAATCTATATAAAATAACATACCGATCACTGAACAGTATGTATTTTTAATAAAAACTTTTTTATGAATGATAACCATCTTAAAATGTGTACGGAATGTGGTATACAATATCCGGAAAGCTATCAGGGCAATCTTTGCCTAATTTGTAATGACGAAAGACAATCAGTCCCTCAAAGCGGACAATCGTGGATTACCCATGAAAAGCTTCTGGAAAAGCATAGCATAAAAATTAAAAAACTAAATAATAACCTTTACGAACTGGTTGTTAATCCGAGGTTTTCTATTGGACAGCGGGCCTTGCTGGTACTTTCTAAAAACGGAAATATATTATGGGATTGCATTCCCCTTCTTGATGAAGCGGCTATTGCATTTATTAATTCTAAAGGGGGCTTAAAAGCTATTGCTTTCTCTCATCCGCACTATTATTCCAATATGAAAATGTGGGCAGATACCTTTAATTCTAAAATTTATATTCATGAAAACGATAAAGAATGGGTTGTAAATGGAGGTGATTTTGTAGAATACTGGACCGGTCATCAGCTTAATCTATGGAATCAATTAAAGCTTCACAATATTGGTGGCCATTTTGAGGGAAGTTCTGTCATAGAAATACCATGGATGAGCGAAAACGGAACGCTTTTAATTGGGGATACCATGTATCTTTCCCCATCTATGAATCATTTTGCCACAATGAGAAGCTATCCCAACAGAATTCCTCTTCCTTTGAACGAAATTAAAAGAATTGAAAAATGTTTTGAAGAAATAAACTACGATACCATCTACGGCTTTTATTCTTATCAGAATGTAGAAAAGAATGCCAGAGAAATTGTAGAGAAGTCATTTAGCAGATACCAGTGAGGAGTGAGGAGTGAGGAGTGAAGAATTATGAATGATAAATAATAAATGATGATTGATATTTGATGGATGATCTTTTATCATTTATAATTCATCATTGATCAGTTATTACTTATTAATAGCCACTTATCATTCATCAATGATCATTTATCTTTTATTGCTATGGTATGGTAGGTATAGATATGTATAGTTATAAAACAAAAAAGTCTCATACAAATTCATGTATGAGACTTTTAATAAAAACTGGCGGCGACCTACTCTCCCGCTTGTCGCAGTACCATCGGCGCTGGTGGGCTTAACTTCTGTGTTCGGAATGGGAACAGGTGAGCCCCACCGCTAAAACCACCCTAAAGAAGGTATATAAGATATCAGAGGATAGATTTCAGATTTCAGACCTATTATAAAGTCTCTTATCTGATGTCTTGTATCTGACATCTGTTTTATCGGTAAATTTCATCACAAAGGCAAAACCAGTATTGCACTTATAAGACTTGAACTAGTGTAACCTATAGGCTATAAATCTACGGGTAATTAGTACTACTCGGCTATGCTGTTACCAACTTTACACCTGTAGCCTATCAACGTGGTCATCTCCCACGACCCTTAAAAGATGTCTCATCTTGAGGCGAGTTTCGCACTTATATGCTTTCAGTGCTTATCTCTTCCAAACATAGCTACTCAGCGGTGCACCTGGCGGTACAACTGATACACCAGAGGTTTGTTCAATTCGGTCCTCTCGTACTAGAATCAAGCCCTCTCAAACATCTAACGCCCGCAATAGATAGAGACCGAACTGTCTCACGACGTTCTGAACCCAGCTCGCGTGCCACTTTAATGGGCGAACAGCCCAACCCTTGGGACCTTCTCCAGCCCCAGGATGTGACGAGCCGACATCGAGGTGCCGAACCTCCCCGTCGATGTGAGCTCTTGGGGGAGACTAGCCTGTTATCCCCGGAGTACCTTTTATCCTATGAGCGATGGCCCTTCCATACGGAACCACCGGATCACTATGTCCTGCTTTCGCACCTGATCGACTTGTAGGTCTCACAGTCAAGCACCCTTATGCCATTACACTCTACGCACGGTTACCAAGCGTGCTGAGGGTACCTTTGAAAGCCTCCGTTACTCTTTTGGAGGCGACCACCCCAGTCAAACTACCCACCACGCAATGTCCTTCCTAAAGGAAGTTAGGCTCCAAGTAAGTAAAGGGTGGTATTTCAACGTTGACTCCACAAACACTAGCGTGCCTGCTTCATAGTCTCCCACCTATCCTACACATTACTTACTCAAAGTCAATACGAAGTTATAGTAAAGGTTCACAGGGTCTTTTCGTCCCATTGCGGGTAATCGGCATCTTCACCGATACTACAATTTCACCGAGCTCGTGGCTGAGACAGTGCCCAGATCGTTACACCATTCGTGCAGGTCGGAACTTACCCGACAAGGAATTTCGCTACCTTAGGACCGTTATAGTTACGGCCGCCGTTTACTGGGGCTTCAGTCAAACGCTTCGCTTACGCTAACGCCCTTCCTTAACCTTCCAGCACCGGGCAGGTGTCAGACCCTATACAGCATCTTTCGATTTAGCAGAGTCCTGTGTTTTTGATAAACAGTCGCCTGGGCCTCTTCACTGCGGCCACCATTGCTGATGGCGTCTCTTCTTCCGAAGTTACGAGACTATTTTGCCTAGTTCCTTAGCCACGACTCACTCGAGCACCTTAGGATTCTCTCCTCGACTACCTGTGTCGGTTTTGGTACGGGTTGCTTCACTTCGGCTTTTCTTGGAAGCACTTTCCCTGCAGCAGCTTCGCCCGAAGGCTAGGCCTTGACTATTCCGTCAGTCTCCAGCAGGTACGGCACTCCGTCCCCTTTTTAGTGTGAGCAAGTATGGGAATATTAACCCATTGTCCATCCACTACCCCTTTCGGGTTCGCGTTAGGTCCCGACTAACCCTCAGCTGATTAGCATGGCTGAGGAAACCTTAGTCTTTCGGTGAGGGGGTTTCTCGCCCCCTTTATCGTTACTTATGCCTACATTTTCTTTTCTGTCCGCTCCACAATACCTCACGATACTGCTTCGGCGCAAACAGAATGCTCCCCTACCAGATGTACAATGTACAAATCCATAGCTTCGGTAATATGTTTATGCCCGATTATTATCCATGCCGGACCGCTCGACTAGTGAGCTGTTACGCACTCTTTAAATGAATGGCTGCTTCCAAGCCAACATCCTAGCTGTCAATGCAGTCCAACCGCGTTGCTTCAACTTAACATATATTTGGGGACCTTAGCTGTTGGTCTGGGTTCTTTCCCTCTCGGACATGGACCTTAGCACCCATGCCCTCACTGCTGATCAACATTTATTAGCATTCGGAGTTTGTCAGGAATTGGTAGGCGGTGAAACCCCCGCATCCAATCAGTAGCTCTACCTCTAATAAACTTATAATCAACGCTGCACCTAAATGCATTTCGGGGAGTACGAGCTATCTCCCAGTTTGATTGGCCTTTCACCCCTACCCACAGGTCATCCGAAGACTTTTCAACGTCAACCGGTTCGGTCCTCCACTCTGTGTTACCAGAGCTTCAACCTGCCCATGGGTAGATCACAAGGTTTCGCGTCTAATCCTACTAACTATCCGCCCTATTCAGACTCGCTTTCGCTCCGGCTCCGGACCTGAAGTCCTTAACCTCGCTAGTAAAATTAACTCGTAGGCTCATTATGCAAAAGGCACGCCGTCACCCAACTTGTGGGCTCCGACCGCTTGTAGGCGTACGGTTTCAGGTTCTATTTCACCCTTCTATTCGAAGTGCTTTTCACCTTTCCTTCACAGTACTTGTTCACTATCGGTCTTTCAGGAGTATTTAGCCTTGGAGGATGGTCCCCCCATATTCAGACAGGATTTCACGTGTCCCGCCCTACTCATTTATCATCTATATATACCTTTCGAATACCGGGCTATCACCGTCTATGGCCGCACTTTCCAGTACGTTCTTCTAAATATATAAAGACTTTTGGGCTAATCCGCTTTCGCTCGCCACTACTTACGGAATCTCTTCGATTTCTTTTCCTCCGGGTACTTAGATGTTTCAGTTCTCCGGGTTTGCTCCTCTTACGAGGTAATACATCTTCAATGTATTGGGTTGCCCCATTCGGACATCTGCGGATCAATTCGTGTGTGCCAATCCCCGCAGCTTTTCGCAGCTTACCACGTCCTTCGTCGCCTCTGAAAGCCTAGGCATCCGCCATACGCCCTTAACGATTTCTTTCCTATTTTTAGGTTACTCAAGCACTTATAAGTGCTCGGTTTTCTCTTTGTGATGTCTTTACCGTTAATGTCAATGATCTTTATTTCTTCTGTATTAATGTAAAACGTATTCATGTATCAATGACGGCTCTCGTCATGAGGTTTACATGCTTCTTTTTTACATATACAAACTGTGGAGAATAAGGGAGTCGAACCCTTGACCTCCTGCGTGCAAGGCAGGCGCTCTAGCCAGCTGAGCTAATTCCCCCTCTAGTAGACTTCAGATATCAGATCCTAGATCTCAGACTTAATGTCTCATGTCTTATATCTGATCTCTTCCCGTCTTATAATTAGTAGTCTCGGGCAGGCTCGAACTGCCGACCTCTACATTATCAGTGTAGCGCTCTAACCAGCTGAGCTACGAGACTTTGTTTTAGATGTTAGATTTTAGATATCAGATGTTAGACTAATCTCTAACTTCTAATTTCTAACTTCTTTTCTAAATCTCTTCCCTTTTACTAATTTCTAGTGGGTGTTGTATTTTTTTATATATCAACCAAATAAAAAACTAAAGCTTCTCTTTAAGTAAGTACATGGTACACTTAAGTACCTTTATTTTGTTTAACGTTCTTCAACGCTCTAAAATGAGATGTTCCAGCCGCACCTTCCGGTACGGCTACCTTGTTACGACTTAGCCCTAGTTACCTGTTTTACCCTAGGCAGCTCCTGTTACGGTCACCGACTTCAGGTACCCCAGACTTCCATGGCTTGACGGGCGGTGTGTACAAGGCCCGGGAACGTATTCACCGCGCCATGGCTGATGCGCGATTACTAGCGATTCCAGCTTCATAGAGTCGAGTTGCAGACTCCAATCCGAACTGAGACCAGCTTTCGAGATTAGCATCCAGTCGCCTGGTAGCAGCCCTCTGTACTGGCCATTGTATTACGTGTGTGGCCCAAGGCGTAAGGGCCGTGATGATTTGACGTCATCCCCACCTTCCTCTCTACTTGCGTAGGCAGTCTCACTAGAGTCCCCAACTGAATGATGGCAACTAGTGACAGGGGTTGCGCTCGTTGCAGGACTTAACCTAACACCTCACGGCACGAGCTGACGACAACCATGCAGCACCTTGAAAAATGTCCGAAGAAAAGCCTATTTCTAAGCCTGTCATTTCCCATTTAAGCCTTGGTAAGGTTCCTCGCGTATCATCGAATTAAACCACATAATCCACCGCTTGTGCGGGCCCCCGTCAATTCCTTTGAGTTTCAAACTTGCGTTCGTACTCCCCAGGTGGCTAACTTATCACTTTCGCTTAGTCTCTGAATCCGAAAACCCAAAAACGAGTTAGCATCGTTTACGGCGTGGACTACCAGGGTATCTAATCCTGTTCGCTCCCCACGCTTTCGTCCATCAGCGTCAGTTAAGACATGGTAACCTGCCTTCGCAATTGGTGTTCTAAGTAATATCTATGCATTTCACCGCTACACTACTTATTCCAGCTACCTCTACCTTACTCAAGACCCGCAGTATCAATGGCAGTTTCATAGTTAAGCTATGAGATTTCACCACTGACTTACGAGTCCGCCTACGGACCCTTTAAACCCAATAAATCCGGATAACGCTTGCACCCTCCGTATTACCGCGGCTGCTGGCACGGAGTTAGCCGGTGCTTATTCGTATAGTACCTTCAGCTACCCTCACGAGGGTAGGTTTATCCCTATACAAAAGAAGTTTACAACCCATAGGGCCGTCATCCTTCACGCGGGATGGCTGGATCAGGCTCTCACCCATTGTCCAATATTCCTCACTGCTGCCTCCCGTAGGAGTCTGGTCCGTGTCTCAGTACCAGTGTGGGGGATCACCCTCTCAGGCCCCCTAAAGATCATTGACTTGGTGAGCCGTTACCTCACCAACTATCTAATCTTGCGCGTGCCCATCTCTATCCACCGGAGTTTTCAATATCAAATGATGCCATCTAATATATTATGGGGTATTAATCTTCCTTTCGAAAGGCTATCCCCCTGATAAAGGTAGGTTGCACACGTGTTCCGCACCCGTGCGCCGCTCTCTAGATCCCGAAAGATCTATACCGCTCGGCTTGCATGTGTTAGGCCTCCCGCTAGCGTTCATCCTGAGCCAGGATCAAACTCTCCATTGTATGTTTGTCTGACTCACTCAAAGTTTTGACGCTTTAGTTTTTCCTTACTTGGTTGTTATATTGTATTTCAATGATCTCTCTTCTTCCGCTTTTCTCTAAAGCTTTTTTTCTGTCGTTTTTGCTTTAGATTTGCGAGTGCAAAAGTAATTAATGTTTCTGAACTGACCAAATGTTTTTGAAGAAAATTTTAAAGTTTTTTCTGTAACCTTAATCCCTCTCTAACACTTATCTCAATTTTACTCCGCGCTCCCTTAATTGGGACTGCAAAGATACAAACTTTTCTCAATTTTCAAAATAAATTATTATTTATTTTTTTAAATCTTCGTTTATAATTACTCTCTTCTGCGCTACCTACTATCTCTCGTTTTCAGTGGGGCAAAAGTATAAACTTTAATGATACCGGCCAAGCTTTTGATAAACTTTTTTAACATAATATCCATAACTTATTGACTACCGGAGACAAAACTTTTAATTGGTATTGCAAAAATTAAAAATAATAAGACAATCCAGATTTCTGAATGTTTATAAAGTACTATAAAAACAAAGACAGACTTAAAAAGCCAGTCTCTGTTTACATAATATATAGGTATTAATAATGATGAATTATGTATTCATTCTCAAATGAGCCGTCATCATAAAATTTTAATATAGCATATCCCGGTGGTGTTTCCTGATAATAGAAAGGTTTCGCGGAACGCTTGTCTCCTTCTCCCCACCAGAATCCTGACATAGCTCCGTTACAGAAATAATATACATCATTATACCATGCTCTGTCGAGGAGATGCTGATGACCACTAAGACAGCCTTTCACTTTATCTTTATGCTTATAAAACAAGTCTTTCAATGCATTATGGTCTTTATGCTGCCCTCTTTCCCAGGATCCTGTAACCGTAAGTATAGGATAATGCGACATAATTAATGCATATTCTCCCTGCGGAATATTTTCTAATTGTTGTTTCAGCCAGTTCATTTGTTCAGGATCCAGGGTAATACCAGAGTTATTGCCATCCAACATTATAAAATGCCATTTCTCTTTTTTAGTACTGTAATAACGCTTAGGCATTTTAAGTCTTTTGGCCGCATAGGGAACTCCATGCATTTCATCTGATTTTTCACTTGCCCACCAGATGTCATGATTTCCGACGCAACTATACATATCATAGTCTGCAATTTCCTTCATACAGTTATCCCAGGCATTCCATTGGTCATATACTTCCTGACGGGTAGAGTTTTCCCGGTCCACAGCCATAATGGAATCTCCTGTGTTAAGGAAGAAATCTACTTTCCTGTTTTTGATTTCTTTAAGACATTTTACAAACCTTTCCATTATTTTAGGATCTGCCGGTAAGTGTACGTCTGTAATGTGAGCTACAGTAAACAGCAGTTTCTTTTTTTTGCTTATATCATCCTTCGGAGCTTCGGCCAGCAAGCTGGCTGCAGGTCCTCCCAGAAGTACCCCTGAAATGGCAAGCGGAATATTTGTCAAAAATTTTCTTCTTTTCATAGTCAATGTTTCTCTGATACCAGCATTCTATATAATTTTACCTTCAAAGACAATACAGCAAAAGTTCCATATACAGAATACTAATAATATTTCGGTGGACAAATTTGACTCAATATTTACAAATAAGAATTTCTTACATATTATAAAATTGTTAAGCTCCCATTAATTTTTTACTGCAGTGTTCAATAATGCAGAAAAAAGCATAGCTTATATTTTTAATCAAAGGTTATGAAATATTAAACCCCGAATTTCTTCGGGGTTTAATATGATTAGTATATTATATATTAATATCTAATGTCCAAAAATATCTTTTAAACTGACTTCTTTAAAACTCCCCATTTTATTGACAGCGTCCATATCAAGATTTTCTTTTTTGCCAAGAATAGCTGTATTAAAACGCAAGGGTTTTATTTCTGTCCGGTAAAATTCTTTTATCCCGCTAAAATCCAACTTTTGAATTTCCTCATACATATCTTTTCTGAAATCATGACTAATTCCGATTTTCTTTAATCTTAATGTATTAAAGAAAATGTTCGTTCTGGTAATTCTCGTAGAAGCGATCTGTTTCAGAGCTGTACTTTTTGCATTTTCAAATTGGATGGGCACTTCAGGGAGTTCATTCATCAGTTCAGACATCGTATCTACGGCAATCTGTAGCTTATCAGGCTGTGTCCCAATATATGTCGTTACATAATCCGGGTGTCCGGATTCTGAATTTGCAGCATAAGAAACGTATGCTGAATAAGCTAAGCTCTTGCTCTCCCGGATCTCCTGAAATACAATGGAAGACAATCCCCGTCCAAAATATTCGTTGAAAACGTTAATCTTACCCAAGTTAGCAGTATTGATATTGTGCCCTCTACCGATTTTGCTCATTTCAACCTGTACCATATCATAATTGATGAAATTCACTTTCCCATCGGTTTCAGGCTCGGGATATTTCTTAGGCTCCGGAATTTCCAGGCTTGAAACCTCAACATAATTGTCAATATACGTTTTGAAATTCTCCAGATTTTTTCCGTAGAAGAATATCTGGTATGGAAACGCGAACATTCTTTTCATTCTGTCCGTAAATATTTCAACTTCACTGTTTTGAAGCTCCTCTTTAGAAATCACATCTGTAAACCTGGAAAATTCGCCCAACTTGGTGTAATTCGTTAGAGCTGTCATGATCCGGTTTTTATCTTTTTTCATCGCTTCACGGTTTTCAAGAACTGTTTCGACAAACTGTTTGTAGATTTCCTGATCCGGCTTTACTTTATACATCCAATGCTGAAGAAGGCTAATTCCTTTTTCAATGTTTTCCTCCAAACCGCTCAATGAAATCGTTAACTGATCATTGGTTGTTTTAAAATCATTACTCACACCAATTTTAAAGAACTCTTTCTTCAGATCTTCAGGAGCATAATCTTCAGTTCCCAAATATTGGAGCAGCTGCGTTGATATTGCCAGATCACGATCATGATCGCTTCCAAGCGGGAAAATGAAATAGACCTGTGCTATATCGTTATATTTGTTTTTGACAAAGCTAAGTTTCTTATCCTTAACCTGTCCGGTTATGATCTCTTTATCATAATCAATAAATTCAGGTTGAATATCTTCCGTTTTTTCCGCTAAAATCTGTTTTAAAAATTCCGATTGAGCATCTCTGTTAATTTTAATCGGTGTAATTCCGGGGTTTTCAACCCTGATCAGCTTGTCATTAACTCCTTTTTCCTTATTTATCAGAACATAATTGTCCTTAAAAAAATCATTGGCAAAATGAATAACATCCTGTTTTGTGAATGAAGCATATACATCCATTTCATTAAGCTCCTCTTCCCAGGTTCTTCCTTTTATATAGGTATCATAGAGATTGGTAGCCAAACCATCAGCGGTTTCAAGAGCCTTCATTCTCTGAAGTTTGAAATCATTGATGATGGCAGGAAGCATCCAATCCGGAAATTCTCCTCTTTTGATCAGTTCTATCTGCTCCAAAACCATATCCTTTGCATCTTTCAAAGATTGGGTTTCTTTAGGAACAGCCACAATTGAAAAATATCCATATTGCTTTAGTCCTACTGAAAATGCCTGAGCCCATAACATCCGTTGGGTCTGATTAATATTAAGGTCCAGTAATCCGGCTTCCCCCCTGTTACTCATAATATTTGCAGTAATATCTGCCAACATAGCTTCCCGGGTTCCATAGCTATCCGTTCTCCAGGCCATCTGAACCCTCGGTGTGGTCGGACTTTTTACAGTTCTTTCTACAATTCCCCGGAGAGGCTGTTCTACCACCGGAGTTTTCTTTGGTAATTCTTTATAAGGAATTGTTCCGAAATATTGATCGATAAGCTGAATCGTACGTTCATAGTCAAGATCACCAACCATGACCATGGCATAGTTATTAGGAACATAATATTCATCGAAATATTTGTGAATCGCCTTCATGGAAGGATTTTTCAAATGTTCGGCTTTTCCCAGGGTTGTTTGCTGGCCATTGGCATGGGTAGGAAAAAGAGCATCCATCAGTTCATAATTTACTAACCTCGAGTCATTATCCTGCGCCCGGTTAAATTCTTCGTATACTGATTCCAGCTCGGTATGAAAAAGACGTAACACAATTTCTGAAAATCGCTCTTTTTCAACTTTCAGCCATTTCTCAAGCTCGTTACTGGGAATGTTGTTTTTATAAACCGTCTCATCAAACCACGTATGAGCATTAGTTCCGCTTGCTCCCAATGATGAGATCACTTTATCATATTCATTCGCTATAGCATATTGACTGGCGTCCTGGGATACCTCATCTATTTTTTTATAGATTTCTTTCTTCTTTTCAGGATCTGCCTCTGCCTTATGATGTTCGTACAATTCTGAAATCTGATCTAACAAAACCTTTTCTTTTTCCCAGTTTTGGGTTCCGATTCCTGAGGTTCCTTTAAACATCATATGCTCCAGATAATGGGCAAGCCCTGTATTATCAGAAGGGTCATTGTTGCTTCCGGTTCTTACGGGAATATAGGTCTGAATCCTTGGTGAATCAAAATTCTGGGCAAGAAATACTTTTAATCCGTTTTTAAGGGTATAGATTCTGACTCCGTTTTCATCGTGAGTAATGGTTATATATTCGTAGTTGTTTTTATCAGTATGAATTGTTTCCTTGTATCTTTTGTCCGTCATATGTAAATTCATTTTCATTCATTAAAACAGAATGCTTTACAAATGTAAGGAATACTAAAAGAAAGCATATTACTTTTATAATTATTACATCTATGATGGCAATTCAAAAAGTGGAATTGCTGAATTGCCAATTTGCCGAATTGAAAAGGCGATTTATTACCGACCAGGATCATATGGTACTTTATCCAATAATACATTTTACAATAAATAAAATCTTTCACATTCGGTTTGTATCTGTAAGTTTGATTAAGTTTGCATAAGGTTTTACCTAAAATTTATACCATGTCCGGAAATATTCTGATCATCGATGATGAGCTTAAACTTCTCAAACTTTTGGGAATGATTCTTACTCAGGAAGATTTTAATGTTAAAGAAGCTTCTACTGCCCGTTCTGCCATGACGATGCTTGAGCAATACGAATTTGATGTTGTTTTAAGCGATGTCCGGCTTCCGGATGCATTTGGAGTTGAGCTTGTAAAATCCATTAAAACAAAATATCCGCATCAGGAAGTTATTCTTATGACTGCCTTCGGAAATATTACGGATGCGGTTCAGGCAATGAAAAACGGCGCCTACGATTACCTGGTAAAAGGGGATGATAATGATAAAATTATTCCTTTGGTGTATAAAGCACTGGATAAAGTAAAGGATAATAAATCTAAAATTGTCCAGAAGAAGGATTCACAAAAAGGATTTAATCAGATCATCGGTCATTCACCTGCCATCCTGGAGGCTAAAAAATTGGCGGAAAGGGTTGCTCTAACGGATGCTACAGTACTTTTAACAGGAGAAACCGGAACAGGAAAGGAAGTCTTTGCCAACGCTATCCATGACGGAAGTGAGAGGAAGAAAAATAATTTTGTTGCCATCAACTGTTCTGCATTCAGCAAAGAAATTCTTGAAAGCGAACTTTTTGGCCATAAACAAGGTTCATTTACGGGAGCGATAAAAGACAAAAAGGGTTTGGTAGAAGAAGCTAATGGTGGGACTTTATTTTTAGATGAAATCGGAGAAATGCCTATAGAGCTTCAAGCTAAATTACTCCGTGTTCTTGAAACCCATGAATTCATTAAAATGGGTGAAACCAAGGTTTCGAAGTCAGATTTCAGGTTGATCGCTGCTACAAACAGAAACCTGGAAGAAGAAATAAAACAAGGAAACTTTAGAGAAGACCTGTATTTCAGATTGAATGTCTTTGAGATTAGCCTACCTCCTCTTCGTGAAAGGAAAGAAGACTTAAAAATTCTCGCAAAGAATTTTATTGATATGTTCTCTCATAAATTGCACCTCAGCGCTGTACAGGTGTCTCCCGAGTATTATAAAACACTGGAAAAAAATGACTGGAAAGGGAACATCCGCGAATTGCGAAATACGGTAGAAAGAAGTTTGATATTAATGAACGAGAATATTCTGAATGCTGAGAGCCTTCCGCACTACTCAGAAAAAGTGACCGGTGATAAGGATTCTTTAAGCATCCGTTCACTAGAAAAAGAACATATACAAAAAGTTTTACATTATACTAAAGGAAACAAAGCCGAGGCTGCAAGACTTCTGGAAATCGGTATTGCCACATTATACCGCAAGCTGGAAGAATACGGATTACGATAAAACTGAGCCTATCATTTTAATAAAGAGCCTATCATTTTAATAAAGAGCCTATCATTTTGATAGGCTTTTTTGTTTTCAACACCTTTTCAAAATACCAATAAAACACTGTAATACAAAACATTAAAATAAAAAACAAAAGAATGGATTCTTTTTTGGCATTAGGGATAACATAATAAATATTTTAAAATGACTATTTCAAAAAAAACATTCAAAACACGGCGTCATTCGAAGTTCAGCTTCCTGATCGTGTCTTATGTACTGTTTACCCTTTTAACCTTAATTATGATAAGATGATGTTGATAATTTTATTAATCCTGAGCGCCATTTTATTTTGGCTATTGTATAAGTCCGTTGAATTTTTTGATAAAATATAAAGCTATGTGGAGTTTGCTTTTTCTTTCAATACTGGCCTTCGTGTATATCTGCTATGTTCTTATAAAACCAGAAAAATTTTAATCTATCATGAACACAGAATTTTTAGGCATCATAGCAATGTTTGTTATCACATTGGTAATAGGAATATTTTTAGGAAAATATATTGCTAATGTTTATGGCCATAAAAAAACTTTTTTGGATCTTGTTTTTCAGCCCATTGAAAAATTAATTTATAAAATATCCGGAATTAACCCTAACCGTCAAATGACATGGAAGCAAAATATGTTTGCCATGTTGAGTATCAATCTGGTTTGGTTGATTATTGGATTTTTCATTTTACTCAATCAATCCTGGCTTCCTTTAAATCCCGACGGAAACCCTAATATGTCTCCCGATCTTGCTTTTAATACGGCAATATCATTTTTAGTCAACTGTAACCTTCAGCATTATTCAGGGGAAACGGGAGTCAGTTATTTAAGCCAGCTGTATTTAATGTTTCTTCAATTTGTAACTGCTGCAACCGGAATGGCTGCTATGGCCGTACTTTTCAAAGCATTTAAAGAAAAGACAACAACAGAATTGGGAAACTTCTTTGATTTTTTTACTAAATCCATGATCAGAATCCTGATCCCAATAAGTATTGTTGTTGCTCTGATTCTTTCTGCCAACGGAAGTCCGATGACTTTTGAAGGAAAGGATCACATCACTACTCTGGAAGGACAAAAAGTTGATATCTCCAGGGGTCCCGCTGCGGCTTTTATTGCCATCAAGCATTTGGGAACGAATGGTGGAGGCTTCTTTGGAACCAATTCGGCACATCCTCTTGAAAATCCTAATTACTTAACTAATATGACAGAAATGGTTACTCAGATGATCATTCCATTCGCTTTGGTATTCGCATTGGGATTTTATTTAAAAAAGAAAAGACTTTCATGGACGATATTTTCAGTAATGACCATAGGCTTTCTGGCATTGGCCACTCCTACCATTTTAAATGAAATCCATGGAAATCCACAGATCACACAGATGGGTGCTGATCATCAGTTAGGTGCAATGGAGGGCAAAGAAATACGTTTTGGAAGTGCTGCTTCGGGATATTGGAGTATTGCTACAACTGTTATTTCTACAGGCTCAGTCAATGCAATGCATGACAGTATGATGCCTCTTTCAGGAATGAATCAGCTTCTTGCCATGATGATCAACTGTTTTTACGGAGGTTGTGGTGTCGGAATTTTAAACTATTTCATTTTTATTATTCTGGCTGTATTCATTAGTGGATTAATGGTGGGAAGAACACCCGAGTTTTTGGGTAAAAAAATCGAAGCCAAAGAAATGAAAATTGCGATGATTGTGGCTTTATTTCACCCGTTTTTAATTCTTGTGGGGACAGCATTAACGGCTTATTTCCCTGAGTTCGGAGCCAAAACGCTGAATAACCCGGGATTCCATGGCTTCAGTGAAATGCTATATGAATTCACTTCTTCATCTGCCAACAACGGATCAGGGTTTGAAGGATTAGGCGATAATACTCCATGGTGGAATATCTCTACAGGAATCGTACTGTTGCTTTCAAGGTTTATACCTATTATCGGTCCTATCGCGATTGCAGGATACCTGGCTCAGAAGAAATATATCCCTGAAAGTGCCGGTACTTTAAAAACAGATACTGCAACTTTCGGATTTATGACTCTAGCGGTGATACTTCTGATAGCAGCATTATCTTTCTTCCCTGCATTGACACTGGGACCTATTGCAGAGCAAATCCAGTATTTTTCTAAATAAACGTGAACACTACCAAGTAAAAATCAACAGGACCATTAAGGATCTGAAATCAAGGAAATTCAAACTAGTCTGATATCATAAACATTCACTTGAATAATATTATCCATACCTCATCTTATATTTTAACCAACCTTAATGGTTCCTCTTGATTAACAATTATATAATTCTTTTCAACAATGAAAAATCAATCACAAACATTATTTCAAAAAGATTTGGTCAATGAGGCTATCAAACAGTCTTTCGTAAAACTGAATCCAAAAATTATGTTTAAAAATCCAGTGATGTTTCTGGTAGAAGTCGGAACCGTCGTTATGCTCATCGTAAGCTTATTCAGCTTAACGGGTGATAAAACACAGGGAAGCTTCTTATATAATTTTTTAGTATTTATCATTTTATTCTTCACCGTATTGTTTGCCAACTTTGCTGAAGCCATTGCTGAGGCAAGAGGAAAAGCCCAGGCTGATACCCTTCGAAAAACACGTGAAGAAACTCCTGCTAAACTAATTGTTGACAACAAGCCCGGATTTCAGGTAGAGACTACATTAAAAATGTCTGCTGAAATGAAATTAGGAGATATCTTCCTTTGTGAAGCGGGTGATCAGATTCCTATGGATGGTGAAATCATCGAAGGGCTTGCAACAATTGATGAGTCAGCCATTACTGGGGAAAGTGCCCCGGTCATTCGTGAAGCAGGTGGTGATAAAAGCTCTGTAACCGGAGGTACCAAAGTACTTTCAGACCGTATCAAAGTGAAAGTAACCACAAAACCCGGTGAATCTTTTCTTGATAAAATGATTGCCCTTGTTGAGGGTGCATCCAGACAAAAAACACCTAATGAAATCGCATTAACCATACTTTTAGCAGGGTTCACCCTTACTTTTATAATCGTTACCCTTACTTTAAAACCCTTTGCAGACTATGCGCAAACCCCAATTACTATTGCGGCATTTATATCCCTTTTCGTTTGTTTGATCCCGACAACAATTGGAGGTTTGCTTTCTGCAATCGGTATTGCCGGGATGGACCGAGCTTTAAGAGCGAATGTGATTACCAAAAGTGGTAAAGCTGTAGAAACAGCCGGAGATATTGATGTTCTACTTCTGGATAAAACAGGTACCATCACCATTGGGAACCGTAAAGCAACCCAATTTCACCCTGCCAATAACATACAACTTGATGATTTTATTAAAGCGGCAGCTTTAAGTTCTGTAGCGGATGAAACACCGGAAGGGAAATCAATTATTGAGCTGAGTGAACTACAGCCTCAGGACCTGATTGTCTCCAGCCCTACTTATATCGATTTTACGGCAGAGACAAGGACGTCAGGGATTGATTTCGAAGATACACGTATCCGAAAAGGAGCTTACGATACGATTAAAAAATTAACTGAAAAAGCAGGAAATATCTTTCCTCAGGAAACTCAGGATGCAACCACTAAAATTTCTGAAAACGGAGGAACTCCGTTGGTGGTGTCGGTTAACGAGAAAGTATGGGGAGTAATTGAACTACAGGATATCATTAAAACAGGAATCCAGGAACGTTTTCAGCGTTTAAGAAAAATGGGTGTAAAAACCGTAATGGTAACCGGAGATAATCCTTTAACGGCCAAGTTTATTGCAGAAAAGGCAGGTGTTGATGATTTTATCGCTGAAGCTAAACCTGAGGATAAAATGAACTACATCAAAAAAGAACAGCAGTCCGGAAAACTGGTTGCGATGATGGGAGATGGAACGAATGATGCACCGGCTTTAGCTCAGGCAGATGTAGGTGTTGCCATGAACAGTGGGACACAAGCAGCAAAAGAAGCCGGAAACATGGTAGATCTTGATAATGACCCTACGAAGCTGATTGAAATTGTAGAGATCGGAAAACAATTATTGATGACCCGTGGAACCCTTACCACTTTCAGCATTGCGAACGATGTGGCTAAGTATTTTGCTATTATCCCGGCTTTGTTTATCACTTTTATTCCAGCTCTTCAGAAGTTGAATATCATGAATCTTCATAGCCCTGAATCTGCGATATTATCTGCGATCATTTTCAATGCGGTTATCATTCCTGCACTAATTCCACTGGCACTGAAAGGTGTGGCTTATAAACCTATTGGCGCAAGTGCTTTGCTCAGAAGAAATCTTTTGATCTATGGTTTAGGAGGTGTAATCGTTCCATTCATCGGAATAAAACTTATTGATCTGTTTATCAGTTTATTCTTTTAAAATTTAAAACAATGAAAATTTATTTTATTTCAGCATTAAAATTAACATTCGTCATGCTGGTTTGTACGGGCTTTTATTTACTTTTTGTATTGATAGGTTCAAAATTACTTCCTACACAGGGAAATGCAGAAACCATTACTTATCGGGACCAGAAGTTCTACGCTAATATCGGACAGGAGTTCAAGTCGCCAAAATATTTTCACAGCCGTCCATCCGCAGCTAATTATAATGCCGCGGGGAGTGCCGGAAGCAATAAAGGCCCAAGTAATAAGGAGTATCTGGAAACAGTTCAAAAGAGAATCGATACTATAAAAATGCAGAATCCTGAAATGAAAGATACAGAAGTACCTGTAGAGCTTGTTACCGCCAGTGGAAGCGGGTTGGATCCTGATATTTCAGAAGCAGGAGCTCTTTACCAGGTAAAAAGAGTGGCAAAAGAAAGAAATCTTTCTGAGGCCAGAATTGAAAGTCTTGTTAAAACAAATACTGAAAAACCCCTATTGGGACTTTTTGGACCTTCAAAAGTCAACGTACTGAAGCTCAACATTGCTTTAGATAAATTACAATAGAAGCAGATCTCCTTTACATTAAAATTAGTAATCAAAAAAGAACCTCAGCTTATAATGAATTCTGTAATCTAAAATTCTAACTAAACGGATATCAAAGTTTCCCATTACGAAAAGATTTCGTTTCTATATCATAAAAATATTCCTACCGTTTACAGAATTCATTTTTTTAACCCCCTTTTATAGTGGAAAGCCTTTTCCACCATTACTGCAACACATTATTATCAATATTTATAATGAAATCAAAAACTTTTCATGCAGCATGTTTCTTAGGACTTACTGCTTTGAGCCAAATCAACGGCCAGGAAATAAAAAAAGATTCCCTTCTTGGCAAACCCAAAGATTCATTAATCACAAAAACGGAATCCAGAATTCCTTTTGATGGATATGACCTGACGTGGATTAATGGTCAGAATCGTCAAACCGATTTTCCTTTAACCCTAAAAGACAAAGATGGAGAAACTATACTTACAGGTGTAACCTATGTGGACGCTTATTACAATTATGATTTTAACCGCCCAAAAGATAACACACACACTATTTCCTCAGCTATAGGACGCTCTAATGAAGTGACCATTAATATGGCTAGTATTGGTTTAGAGACCAATTATAAGAATGTAATCGGCCGTTTATGGTTACAGTACGGACAAATGGGCTCCATCATTCAGGATCTTGATGGAACTGTAAATCACGGTAAAAATACGAGCGTAGGTAATTTAAAATATATCCGTGAAGCAGCAGCAGGTTATCACTTTAATGTAATGCACGGCTTGAATGTGGAAGCCGGAATTTTCATGAGCTATATCGGCTTGGAAAGTTATGTGCTGGGAGAAAACTGGAACTACCAGAGAAGTTTGGTGTGCGATTTTACCCCTTTCTACTTTCAGGGAGCAAGAATTCAGGCTTATCCTTCAAAAAAATTCAAAACTGAGATCTGGGTTCTCAATGGATGGCAAACTTACAATTCCTGGAATACGGGGCTTGGTTTAGGGGTTTCCAATTATTATCGTCCTACAGAGAATCTACAGCTGGTAGCTAATTTTTATCTTAACGGAAAAGATACAAGAAACAACCCTGGAGTTCGCCGTTTTCACCACGACCACAGTATTGTAGCCAGATACTATAAAAATAAAGAAAGCAAAGGCTTATCACAGGCAGCATTCAGTATCAATAACCATTACGGGTTTCAAAGTGGAGGCGGTATAAAGGCCAGGGACAATTATATGATTGGTACTTCTGTTGCTAACAGACTCTGGTTTCACCATAATAAAATTGCTTTAACTTTAAGAGCGGATGCGGTTTCGAATCCGGGAGCTTATTTAGCATTTTCACCTTCTCCTGTTGCTCAGAATGATTTCAACGATGCAATTGCATCAGGAGAAAAACTTAAAATGTTTCAGGGAACAGCAACAGTAGATATCATGCCTAATCAGTTTGTGACCTTCAGATTAGAATATGGCTTCAGAAAAAGCAATATCCCCTATTTTGCCGGAAGAGAAGGAACAACCAGTCCGGATGGATGGATAGATACTCCTATAGAATCATGGAGACCGGATCTGAGAAAGTCTGACAGCAGATTTACACTCGCTGTAATGTTCAGATTGTAATAATATCATTTAACTATTAAAACCACATGAAAAAATATATTGTTGTTGGAATACTATTAGGATTTTTTTTTCCGAAAGCACAATCTTCAGATTCAATGAAACTGAGTCCTAAAGTAAAATTTTCTGCTTATGCAGAACTGTTTTACACTTATGATTTCAATGAACCCAGTAATCATCTTCGCCAAAATTTCTTGTATTCCTACAACAGACATAACGAAGTAAATCTTAACTTAGGTTTGGTAAAAGCTTCTTACGAAAGTGATCATCTCCGTGCCAATTTTGCCTTGATGGCGGGAACTTATGCACAAGATAATATGGCAGCAGAACAGAACGCCTTACGTTATGTAAATGAAGCAAATATTGGAATTAAAATTTCAAAAAATAAAAATTTATGGATCGATGCGGGGATAATGCCTTCTCATATCGGATGGGAAAGCGCAATAGGAAAAGACAACATCAATCTGACCAGAAGTCTGGCCGCTGAAAACTCCCCTTATTTTGAAACCGGTGCCAAAATTTCTTACACTTCAGATAGTGGAAAATGGTTTTTAAGCGGATTGATATTGAACGGATGGCAGAGGATAGCGAAGCCGGAGGGAAATCAAACCATTTCTTTCGGACATCAGCTAACCTTCAAACCTAATGATAAAATAACACTAAACAGCAGTTCATTTATAGGAAATGATAAGCCAAAAGACGATAAAAGAATGCGTTACTTCCATGACCTACATGGGATTTTCCAGGTGACAGAACAGTTTTCTACCGTAATAGGTTTTGATATCGGTGCGGAACAGAAATCAAAAGGAAGTGATCAATATAATATCTGGTATACTCCTAATGTCCTCGTGAAATATCAGCTTGACTATAAATGGACCTTAGGTGGAAGATTAGAATATTATAATGATAAAAACGGGGTCATTATCAATACAAAAACACCAAACGGATTTCAAACCTTTGGGTATTCTGTGAATGTTGATTATGCCATTTTAAAAAACGTCGTCTTCCGTACAGAAGCCAGAGGCTTTACCTCTAGGGATGCGATCTTTGTAAAGAATAGTGAGATGCAACAAGGTAATTTTTTCATTACAGCAAGCCTTGCAGCCTGGTTTTAATAATATCATTTAATCACATAAAAAGTGTTTAAAATCAAATTAAAAAGAATAAAATCAATGTCTTCAGCAAAACAATTTTTAGAACTGATTCAAAAATCCAAAAAGGGAAAATTCAAGATCTATATTGGAATGAGTGCAGGCGTGGGAAAAACCTTCCGAATGCTTCAGGAAGCTCATGCCCTGTTACGAAATGGTATTGATGTAAAGATTGGTTATATTGAGACCCACGGTCGAGAAGAAACCGTGGCATTGGTTGATGGCATTCCTGAAATAGCAAGAAGATCTGTCTTCTACAAGGGTAAAAATCTTGAAGAAATGGATCTTCAGGCTATTATTAATGAGCATCCGGAAGTGGTTCTTGTCGATGAGCTGGCTCATACAAATGTTGAAGGTTCAAAAAATAAGAAAAGATGGCAAGACGTCCTTGAAATTCTTGATAATGGGATCAATGTCATCAGCGCAATGAACATCCAGCATATTGAGAGCCTGAACGAAGAGGTAAAAAAGATTACCGGTGTGGAGGTTACTGAGCGTGTTCCGGATAAAGTTCTAGCCCTTGCTGATGAAGTTGTGAATATAGACCTAACGGCTGATGAGCTTCTCACGCGGTTGAAAGAAGGAAAGATCTATAAAAAAGATAAAATTCAGACAGCACTGAACAATTTCTTTCAAAGCGGACATATTCTTCAGCTCCGGGAACTTTCCTTAAAAGAAGTTGCTACCCACGTTGAACGAAAGGTAGAAACGGAAATTAAAACTGAAAACTTTAAGCCTATAAAATTCCTCGCCTGCATAAGCAGTAATGAGAAAATTGCCAAAAATATTATCCGGAAAACAGCACGTCTGGCAAGTTATTACAACAGTCCGTGGACAGTGTTATATGTACAGAAACCTTCGGAAAATCCGGAAAAAATAGCCCTAAATAAGCAACGATATTTAATTAATAATTTTAATTTAGCACAGGAAATGGGGGCTAAAGTAATCAGGATAAAGGAAAACAGCGTTCATAAAGGGATTCTGGATTATGTGATCCAGCATAATATTACAACGGTTTGCATTGGAAAACCACATTCTCATTTCTGGCAAAGAATTTCGGGATATAGCTGGATTTATACCTTAATGAACCGATTGAACGAACGACAGATAGACATTATCATTTTATCTTAAGAGTAATGAAACTTAAAACTAAACTCACATTAGGCGTTGGTCTTTTATTTTTACTGATCGTTTTACTGTCAGTGATCGGTTCTGTGTACATCAATAAACTAAAATCAGACACCGAGAAAATCCTTACAGCCAATTACAACAGCCTTGAGTATTCTAAAAATATGCTGATTGCCCTGGACAGAATGAGCACAGACAGCGTTGTTTCCGTCAGAGATTTTGAAAAAAATAATGCACTACAGGAACATAACCTTTCAGAAATCGGCGAAAAAGAAATCACTCAGAATCTGAAGATCCACTTCAGCAGTTATCTGAAGCAACCTGATTATAAAAAAGAAAAGCTTATCCGTGAAGATTTAGTAAAGATCATGTCTCTGAACATGAAAGGAATTGAGCGTAAAAGTGACATTGCAATTGTTACTGCTGAACGCGCCACATTCTGGATCGTAAGTTTAGGAACCGTATGTTTTCTTATCGCTTTTATCCTCTTATTTAATTTGCCACAGACTATTGCTGAGCCTATCAACCAACTGACCTTCAGCATCAAGCAGATCGCCAATAAAAATTATAATGAAAGGGTTCATTTTAAAGGAAGCGAAGAATTCAATGATCTGGCCAACTCTTTCAATATCATGGCAGAGAAATTACAGGAATACGAAAGCAGCACCCTTTCCACACAGCTGATGGATAAAAAGCGGATCGAAACATTGGTTAACAATATGCATGATGCTGTCATCGGCCTTGATGAAAATCATTACATCTACATGATCAATGATGAAGCTTTAAAAATCACCAACCTTCGTAAGGAAGAAATTATTGGCAAAACAGCTCATGAAGTTGCTGTAAACAATGATCTGATCAGGGAGCTGCTTAAAAATATGGACCATCCTGTAAAAGATCCGATCAAAATTGTCTCTGATAATAAGGAGAACTATTTCGAACAGGAAATTGTTCCCATTAATATTGCCAAAACAGGCGAAAAGGAAAAAAGATATATCGGAAAGGTAATCCTTCTCCGGAATATCACCCCTTTCAAAGAGCTGGATTTTGCAAAAACCAATTTTATAGCAACGATTTCCCATGAATTAAAAACCCCGATTGCGGCTATAAAAATGGGGGTTCAGCTTTTAGGGAATCAGAAATTCGGAGAACTTAATGACCAACAACAGGAATTATTGAAAAGCATAAACGATGACGGGCAAAGACTCCTGGATATTACAGGTGAGCTTTTAAATTTGTCGCAGGTGGAAACCGGAAATATTCGTCTGAATATCAAAAGCTGCTCACCGAAAGAAATTGTTACTACCGCTATTAAAAATGTTGAAAAACTAGCGGAACAAAAGAATATTTCTATCAGCACCGACTTTCTCACAAGTGAAGAAGATCTTGTTTCCGCAGATTTTGATAAAACCGTTTGGGTGATGAATAACTTCCTGAGTAACGCCATTAAACATTCTTTTCAGGATGAAAACATACGGATACTGGTAGAGAAGTCTGAAGCAATGATTTTGTTTAGCATCACAGACACAGGAAGCGGAATTGATGAAAAATACCACCGCCAGATTTTCGACCGCTACTTTCAGGTACCGGGAGAACATCAGAACGGAACCGGCCTAGGACTGGCCATTTCGAAAAACTTTATCGAAAAACAACATGGTGAAATTGGAGTAAAAAGTGCACCCAACCAAGGAAGTACATTCTATTTTGGATTGCCGGTGGCTTAAGATAAGATTTCATAATTTTGAACCTGAAAAATTTTCAAATGAGAAACCTCTATATCTTAATTGTATCCCTATTATTGTCTCAGATATCTTATGCTCAAAATACTGATACAGATTTCTACAACAGTGATTTCAAATGGAAGATTCAAATTCCAAAAAACTTTGAAAAAGTAAATAATGATGAATGGGCAAAGTTGCAAGGAAGAGGACAGGAAGTGCTTGAAAAAACAACGGGTCAGCCAGTTATCAATCAATCTAAAACTATTTTTGTTTTTAAATCTGATAATTTTAATTATCTGGAAGCTAATTATCAGCCTTTTGATCCAAAAGTTGATGGTAATTATGATGAATCAAACAAAGCAGTTAATGAAGTTTTGTACAAAGCATTCAAAGAGAATATGCCAAAAGCAAAATTTGATACCATCAGTACAAAGGAAAAAATTAATAATTTAGTTTTCAACAAGTATACAATTAAAATGACCCTTCCCAACAATATGATACTGGAGTTTCAAATGTACAGCAGATTGTTTGATAAAAAGGAATTTTCAGTTAATTTAATGTTTTTGGATCCAAAAAAGGGAGAGCAAATGATTAATGCATGGAAAGCATCACAGTTCGGAAAGTAATTTCTACTTTTAGATTATTATAGTCCAATGAATGCAATTCCAGAAAACCTA
Organism: Chryseobacterium sp. PTM-20240506; assembly: GCF_048296755.1. Classification (NCBI taxonomy): domain Bacteria; kingdom Pseudomonadati; phylum Bacteroidota; class Flavobacteriia; order Flavobacteriales; family Weeksellaceae; genus Chryseobacterium; species Chryseobacterium sp. PTM-20240506. Next base: position 4,216,271 of record NZ_CP182581.1, on the reverse strand, counting down.
GATGAATTCATTTTTTATGTATAGGCTTATTAAAAAATAAATCAGAAAATTTAAATATTCCTGAAATTGAGAAAGTATTAATTTATGGAACTGACTAATAATCTTATCTATGCTTCTCAACTGCCTGAGCCTTCTCTTAAAGACTTTGTAGAAAGCTTCTGGATGCTGGATAATCCGTCAGAAACAAAAGAAACTATTCTTTTGCCTGATGGAAGGATAGACATTATATTGTCACAGTCCTCCACAATGCCTTTTCATATTGTTCTTTTAGGCATTGGAACACATCCTGAGGAAATTGTAATTGCTGAAAAATCCAAAACCTTTGCAATTAGTTTTAATTTACTGGCGACCGAATATATACTTCACGAAACTGTTTCTGATATTTTAGATTATGCTAAAAACCTGCCTGAGAATTTCTGGGGTTTCACTGTGGATGATATGAACGATTTTAATCAGTTCTGTAAAAAAGCAACAGAGAAAATAGCATCTGAACTTTCTCTGCGGAAAATTGATGAACGGAAACGGAAGCTGTTTGACCTTATCTACTCTGCCAACGGAGATATTTCTGTGAAAGAACTTTCTGAAAAGGTGATATGGAGTGAACGGCAGATCAACCGTTATTTTAATCAGCAATACGGTATTTCCTTAAAGTCTTATTGTGGAATTCTCAGATTCAGAGCCTCTTTTACACATATTAAAGAAGGAAAACTTTTTCCCGAACAAAACTTTAGTGACCAGTCTCATTTTATAAAAGAGATTAAAAGGCTTTCCGGGTTTCTCCCAAAAGAACTCAGCCAAAATAAAAACGACCGATTTATACAATTTTCTGTTCTTCCCGGGAAGTAATTTTGCGTCATAATTTAATAGATTATGATAGTACAAAATAAAAAAGTAGCCATTATTGGTGGAGGTCCCGGCGGGCTTACTTTGGCAAATCTCCTGCAGATCAACAAAGCTGAAGTTCAAGTTTATGAGCGTGATGAGCATAAAGATGTCCGTGTACAAGGAGCAACTTTGGATCTGCATGAAGAATCAGGACTGGAAGCTTTAAAAAGAGCCGGGTTAATGGATGCTTTTATCGCTCACTACCGTCCAGATGCGGGAAAATTAAAAATTTTAGACAAAGACCTTACAGTTTATCTCAATGAACATGACTCAGTGAATTCACATATTGAAGACCGTCCTGAAATCGATAGGGCTCCATTAAGAAAAATTCTGTTGGAAGCACTTACTCCGGGAACCGTGGTTTGGGATAGTCAGTTTTTATCTATGAAAAAACAAGGTGATGGCTGGAGGCTTTATTTTAAAAACGGGAAATCGTATGATGCAGACATCGTTATTGCCGCTGACGGAGCCAACTCCAGAATACGACCTTATATTACAGATATTCAGCCTGTTTATTCAGGAATAACTATGGTTGAGGGAAATATTTACCACGCAGCTATTAATGCTCCAAAACTCTGGAAACTTGTAGAAGGGGGTAAAATTTTTGCATTGGATGAAGAAAAAACATTATTGTTCAGCACCAAAGGAGATGGTACGCTCACTTTTTATACAGGATGTAAAGTCGATGAAAATTGGGTCAGAGAATCCGGAATCGATTTTAGTAACCGAGAGCAGATCTTCGAATGGTTCAGAAAAGAATTTGGAACATGGAATGAGACCTGGCAGAAATTGTTTATGAGTGAGGATTCATCATTTGTTGTACGCCCTCAGTACCACTACCCGCTTGATCAAAAATGGGAAACACTTCCTAACCTGACCATGTTGGGGGATGCTGCCCACAGAATGCCACCTTATGCCGGAGAGGGAGTAAATATGGCGATGCAGGATGCATATGAGCTTGCAGAATGCCTCACTAGCAACAAGTATGACACCGTTCAGGATGCTTTATCTCATTATGAAAAGCAAATGCTAAAAAGGGCTTCAGAAATTACCCGGGTTACTTTGGATAATACTATCCTGATGCATGCACCTAAAGCTATAGAAAAACTAATGAAGATGTTTAATGGTGATTAAAACAGCTCTGTGAAGGCCATAACAGAGAAATCATAGATTGTGTTTTTATACTCATATTTATTTTTTGGAATTATATCCTAAACATTTATATTTGCGAAAAAGTGAAGTAATGAGATTTTGTTCTTCACCCTTATAACACACAACAAAAATGAGAAAAACGATTTCCAATTTTTTAAATCTCCATAACGGAGAAGAAAATCCTGCTATTGTTCTTGAAAATGTGACAAGTAATGTATCCTTCAGGGGGGCCAATTTATGGATTCTGGCTTGTGCTATACTTATTGCGTCGGTAGGATTAAATGTAAACTCAACGGCTGTAATTATAGGAGCCATGTTGATTTCCCCACTTATGGGACCTATTGTAGGAGCAGGTTTTGCTTTGGCTACGTTCAATTTCAGTCTTTTAAAGAAATCCATGAAAAATCTGCTGATCGCCACTGTGGTCAGCTTAACAGTTTCAAGCTTATATTTTTATTTAAGTCCGTTCAAAGATATTCAGTCTGAACTGCTGGCTAGGACTTCGCCTAATATTTATGATGTCCTGATTGCTTTTTTCGGTGGAATTGTGGGAGCGATATCCATCACAAGAATTGAAAAAGGAAACCCCATTCCGGGAGTGGCCATCGCAACAGCGTTAATGCCTCCATTGTGTACTGCAGGATTCGGTATTGCAACTGCAAACTGGTCTTTTGTGGCAGGGGCATTTTACCTGTATACCATCAACTGTTTCTTTATTTGTATTTCTACCTTCCTGATTATAAAATCTCTCAAATATCAAGCTGTTGAAACCACCAATAAAGCCTTTGAAAAAAGAATACGTTATGGCATTTCGATCCTGATCATTATTATGATTGTTCCGAGTTGTTATTTGGCTTATAACCTTTTAAACCAAAAAAAATACAACCAGAATGTAGAGAACTTCATCAATGAAGAATTTTCAAAAAAAGGATACACTGTAATCTATAAAAAAGTGGATTATAATGCCAATCCCAAATCTATTGAGCTTGCTTTTTTATCTACAAAATTCGACAGTACGGAAATAAAGAAATTTAATACTTCATTACAGGATTTTGGGATAAAAAACACCAATCTCGTTATTAAACAAAACACCAGCGATCTTAAAAAAGAGATCTTAAGCGAAATCAATCTTCAAAAAACCAATATTACAGAAAAGGATCTTCAGGTTAATGAATTAAAGAATGAACTGAACCTCTATAAAATGGATAATCCTGAATTGGTAAAAGAAGTAAAGATCCTCTTCCCGGAGGTTCAGGAGATGGCTATCGGAAAACTCCAAAATTATTTTACTACGGATTCAACAAGTCTGGAAACTGCTTTTATCTATCAGTCGGAAACCAAGATAGATGAAGAAAAATTAAAAACATGGTTAGTTAACCGGCTTAAGACCAGTAATATTATTGTATTCAACACCCGGAAAGATCCTGTAAAGAAAAAGAATTGAGACACACCGGCATTATCCGGTAGGAATAAAAGCAGATGAAATTTCATCTGCTTTTATTTTTCTCTGTAATTTGTGTAAATTCGGATTTGAATATTAACTGATGTCTGATGAAAATCCAAAGAAATAAATATCTTCTTCTCAATTACATATTTGTAACCTGCTTGCTCATTTTATTCCTGAATGATCATTTTTTTAAATATGAATTCTCAAATTTCCTTACAGGTAAGCTTTCGGACGTTGTTGGAATTATCATCCTGCCTTTGCTCCTGTCTTATATTTTTCCGAGACTTACAATTCATTCCGTATGGATTGGTGCTTTACTCTTTTTGTTCTGGAAATCCGTTTATTCCGAAGAGGCGATCAATTGGTATAATCAATATGCATTGATTCCTGTAACAAGAGTTGTTGATTATTCTGATCTGCTGGCTTTGCTGTTCTTGCCCATCCCATATTTCATCATTCAAAGAGCAGACAACTTACACAGGATCAAAATATCATATCTTCATCCAACCTTTATTTTAATTCCTTCATTGTTTGTTTTGATGGCTACTTCTCCCCCGCCAAGCTTCAGCTATACCGTAAGCCGTGGTAATCTGCAATGTTCAAAATGCCATATTACAGTTAATTATTCACAGGAAGAAATTGTAGACAAACTTAAAAATAACAATATCATTTTCGACACCATCTTCCCAATGAGTGAAAGAATGTTGGAAAGATATCCCGGTTTCCGCAACAATAACATTCACTTCTATAAAATCAACAAGTTAGTGATTGACCGGGATACATTACGAGATCTTGATTTTGCCATGCGAAGTATTAACAGTCATAGAACCAAATTTTATTTTAACGGGATGCAGGTCAACGAAAATATTTCTACCCCTGAACTTATGAGGAAAGCTAGAAAATATTACCGGAAAATAGTATTCAGAGAATTGAAAACATCTTTAAAAAAGTAAAAGTAACGGATGGAAATACAATTTTTTTCAACACCACAGGATTTTCGGGAATGGCTGGAAAAGAACCACGAAACAAAAACAGAACTGTTGGTAGGATTTTATAAAATAGGGACAAAGAAACCCTCTATGACCTGGTCGGAATCTGTAGACCAGGCTTTATGCTATGGCTGGATTGATGGAGTAAGAAAAAGTGTAGACGACGAAAAATATACCATACGCTTTACTCCCAGAAAACCGACAAGCATCTGGAGTGCGATCAATATAAAAAAGGTTGAAGATCTGACTCAAGCAGGATTAATGAAAACAGCGGGTCTCAAAGCATTTGCATTGAGAAAACAGGAAAAAACAGCAATATATTCCCATGAAAATGCTCTGGCCGAATTAAGTCCTGCCTTTGAAAAACAATTCAAATCGAATAAAAAAGCCTGGGATTTTTTTAGTAATCAAGCACCATCATATAAGAAAGTCATGCTGCACTGGATCATGTCTGCCAAACAGGAGAAAACCATGATATCCAGATTGGAGAAAACAATCCGTGAAAGTGAACAACAAAAACGAGTTTTATAATTATGGAAAAAAACTTCACATTAACAGGTGGTGCAAGGATTGGTCTTGCCAATGCCACTTATCCATTTGCTGACCTGTATGTTGATGCAGATATACTAAAGATTAATGCTTCCCTGGTAGGCAATCTTGTTTTCCAACCTCAGGATATTATCTCTATAAAGCCGTACACTTCAATTCCTCTGATCGGACAGGGAATCAAAATCGATCATCGCGTTGAGAAGTACAATTCAAATGTTATTTTCTGGACCTTTAGAGATCCTGCAGGAATAATCAATGAAATAGAAAAAACCGGATTTTTAGCAGCTAAAGAAAATACTGCACCTCCAAAGAATTATACAATTATTGAACAGCAAATGCAGGGTGGATTTCCTTTAAAACCTTTAGTCCCTATATTGCTGATTATTGCGTGGAATGCACTTTTCCTGTATGATTTTCTTCCTCATTCCGGAAATAAAAATACCTTACAAACATTTCCCGGGCCGGGAGTATGCTCTGCTCTGGGACTGGTCTTTATCACAGCATTACTCTCATTAATATCAAACGGCTTCAGAAGATTGATCTTAAAAAAAGGAAGGAGTTTTGAAGATATTAAGAAATTTTCCATTTTTATTTTAGGTATTACAGGTTTTATGCTGATCGTTTTTCTGGCTATAGGAACCGTGAACTAATATACAGTATCTGAGAACCTATGAAACCAACCATTTTTGATAACGAACAATACCGGATCTACATTCCTTTCCGAAAATCCATAGACTTCGAAAGCAAGCTCTGCGAAGCTAATATTGAATACTGGACTGATTCTGAAATGCAAACTGCTTCCGGTGATATCAGATTTTACTTCAATAAAAAAGATGCTGCCAGAATTGAAAAAATATTGAAGGAAAATAAGATTCAGTCAGCTGATGATTTTAAAGTTCCTTCTGATTATCCGGCATATCAAAAGCTTTATTTTAGGGCTATTGTTCTTGCTATAGCACTTTTTGTGATTGGATTTATTATTTTAAAAGTTTATCAAATTTTATTTAAAGACCGCTGATCAAATATTTAACAATGAGAAATAAACTGATCTTTATATCAGTAAAAGGCGAAAAAAAATATAAAGAAACAGTGCAACCCTACTTGGATAAAAGAAATGGAAAAGGCTGGGAAAACAGAATGGAGAAAGAAGTGGAAAATATAAAGAAAACTCCATTAAAATAAATGAGAACTAAGAAAAAATCAAAACTCCGGATTATTATCCGGAGTTTTGATTTTTTATCCTATCCAATTACCCAAACTGACCACCTCGGCCTGAATAGGAAATACTTTAGCAGTAAGTACCTGATGAACTTCAGAATCCCTGTCTGCACAACAATCTTCAATCACCGTCAATTCATAATCCTTATCTGCAGCTTCCCGTAAAGTAGATAATACTACTCCCGAAGTACTGATGCCAGTCAGTATAAGATGTCGGATCTCCTTTCCTCTTAATACAACCTCCAGATCACTTCCTGTAAATGCACTGAACCGTTTTTTTGTTACGATCACTTCATCTTTTTCAGGTTGGACTTTCTGGTGAATCTCCTGCCATTGTGCTGCAAATTCCGGAGTCCACATTTCTTTGTTTCCAAATCTGGAAAAAGTTTTGTTATGTTCACTGATCTCAGGAGCTCCGGGTCTGAAAGCAACCACGACGTAAATAACCGGGATCCCGTTTGACCTCGCATGAGAAATGGCTTTGGAAATATTGCTGACTAATGGCTTCGGATCGTCAATATTCTGTAAAATAGAATTTTGCATATCCATTACCAGCAAAGCGCTTTTGTTTGTTTCTTGCATTTTTTTTAATATTAAATTGTTTCACGAGTGAATTCCTCTTTTTCCGGAGAGGATACTTTATTTTTTTCAGGAATTGTAAATAACCTGTAGAAACATATTGCTATCAGGATTGCGAGTATTCCTTGAATCAGGAGTGTATTACTACTTCCTATATGCTCTGAAGCATATCCTGTGACTAAACTTCCCAACGGAAGCATTCCAAAAATAGCCGTTAATAAAATACTGATCGCCCTCCCTTTCATATGAGGTGCCGCTTCGGACTGCACGATAATATTACAGCTGGTCAGTTGCATCACACTTCCAAATCCTGTAAAGACCACAAACAGCATTGCCCAGTAAAAATTTGTTGACTGCGAAAACAGAATGAGCCCCAAACCAAGGGCTGCTGTACTCAGAACAAGATAGAACCTGAGCTTATCATTTCTTTTGAGTGAGGCCAGTAAAATGGTTCCTGAAACAGCTCCTAAACCTATAAATCCTGAAATATATCCAAAAGTGGATGCACTTCCTTTAAAAGTAATTTTAGCAACCTCAGGAATTAAAGTATCGTAAGGTAAAACCAGTAAACCCATCAGGGAAAGCATAAGAATTACCAAGCCGATTCTGGACTCATTTTTAAGATAAACCCACCCCTCTTTGAATTCTAAGAGTACTTTTTTATGCGTTGTTTTCTTTTCATATGTCGGCAACTTCATCATCGAAAAACAGACAATTACAATCATAAAACCAATTGCATTAAGTACAAAACAAAAACCGACATTCCAATGCTCTAATACAAAACCCGCAACTGCAGGACCTAATACCTTACTGATACTTGATGTTGCAGAGCTGAGAGAAAGTGCACTTGGAACATCACTTTCCTCCATCACTACCTGGCTGATCATTGTTTGCCTTGCCGGAACATCAAAAGCATTGATTATTCCCAACACCACACTTAAAGCCAGAATTTGCCAGACAACAATATGATGGGTTAAAAATAAGACCGCCAGTAATGAGGTTTGCAATACTGCCGCAATCTGTGTCCATCGTATGATCGTACTCCTGTTGAACCGGTCTGCCGCAACCCCTCCGGCAAAAGAAAAAAGGAATGAAGGAAATTGCTCAGCAAACACTGTAACCCCCAACATAAACGAAGAATGGGTAAGCGAATAGATGAGCCATACAATAGCTGTTCGCTGCATCCATGTTCCAAACTGGGATATGGAACGTCCTGCAAAATAATATTTGAAATTGCCACTTTTAAAAGCCCTGAATGTGCTTACACTGCTGATATTCATTATGTATAATATCTTGTTTTAATTACTAATACAACTCCAATCTAACTATTTGACAAAAATCATCAAAACGTCAAATTTTGAATAAAAAAAATCATCCTTTTATCTTCTCAACAATCATTTGGGCAAACATTTCTGCACCATCTTCCCATTGATCCTTATAATTCTCACTAACTGATTCACGTCGGATCCCACGAATGCTGCTCAGTAAAACAAACAAGAGAACATCTAGAGCTGTGGAATCAGGTTCATTAATTTCACCTGCTGTTACAGCATCGCGAATTACTTTTTTTAACAAAGCAGTCTCAGAACGCATCATCCTCTGATGAATTTCCCATATAATGTCAGAATATTTAGAGCGTTCCTCGCTATCCATACGTGCTTCAATAGCTGTTATAAAGTTTCTGGTCTTTTTAAAACCCTTTACTTTAGCAAAACAAAAAGCCCGGATGCGCGATTCTAAAGTTTCTTCTTTATAAATCATCTTTTCCAGCTCATCCTTCACTTCATCTACTAAGGAAATCATAACTGCCTCAAAAAGCTCATCCCTGTTTTTGAAATAATAATAAAGAGCACTTCTGGTCTTTCCCACAGCTTTAGCTACATCATCCATCGTCACCTTTTTAATGCCATACCTTTGATACAGATCCTGTGCGGTCTGTAAAATCTGGCTTTTTAAAATTTCTTCCTGGGAAAGTGGTTGACTCATCTGGTTAATTTTCTGTATAGAAATATTTGACAAATTTACAAATTTTGTCGAAATGAAAAATCTTTTTATCTATTTTTTACTCTTTTTGATTAAAAAAACCTCTAAAAAAGTTTTATGAAGTGAAAAAGCAAGATCGGAATAGTATTTAGACTTTCCTTTTAAGGCATTTTTATACCTTTGTGAAAAATTATGATTCCTATCCATGATCTTTTATTTTTCGCTCTGGCAGCGCTTATTCTGGTCATAAGTCCCGGGCCTAACATGATCTATTTGATTTCAAGATCCATTACACAGGGAAAAAAAGCGGGACTGATTTCTCTTGCCGGTGTGGTCTGTGGCTTTTTATTTCATATTGTCATGGTTTCTTTTGGACTTACCGCTGTATTATTTGCTGTTCCATACGCTTATATTATTTTAAAAACATTGGGAACAGTATATCTTTTATACCTTGCTTATCAGGCTATCAAACCCAACAGTAAGAACATTTTTGAAGTGGATAAAGACATGACCATAGACAGTCCCCGAAAACTCTTTACCGTTGGTTTTTTAACGAATGTTCTTAATCCAAAGGTCGCTGTTTTTTACCTTTCCTTTTTCCCACAGTTTATAAAGCCTCAATATGGCTCTATTTTTACACAAAGCATTGAACTTGGGATGATACAGGCCTTCACAAGTTTCACCATCAATTTCATCATTGTTCTGACCGCAGCAAAAGTAGCTTCCTTTTTTGCTAAAAATCCTCTCTGGGTGCGAATACAAAAATGGTTTATGGCCAGTGTACTGGTTTTTCTCGCCGTGAAAATGGCACTTTCAAAAGCTAAATAGATTCAGAATTCTAATAAAAAAATTAACCGTAATAATGGCAGCCTTAACAATAGTTTAAGGCTTTTTCTTATTTAAAAAAAATAGCGAAAAAGGGTAATTGAAACTGAATGGTGATTATTCCAACTTTGTTTAGAGATAAAACTAACCAAAACAAAGAGCCATGAAAAATTATTTATCAAAAACTTTAAGCCTATTCAGCGTCTTACTTTTTCTAGGCAGCTGTACTCCGCTAAAAACCGCATTGAATAAAAAATTTCCGCCTGTTTCTACCATCGACCAGCAATATACCTCGGTTGAAAAAAACCTTTCTGAGCTTACTGATTTCAGCCCCCATATAGGAGTAAATATAGATAGGGATATCATTCTGCAATATTTACCTCCTGAGATCAAAAAAGCAGCGGAAGCGATAAATGATGAGAACATCCTGGTACAAAATGTAACTCCAAAACTATCCTTTGATAAACAGGGAATATTTGTAGAAGCTGATTTTTCAGTCAGGTTTCCTAAATATAGTATAGAAGCCACCGGGAATTTCAAAGGGGTTACTGCTGTTTCTACCAAATCAGATTCTTTATACCTGAGAAGTGCTTTAACTTCTTTAAAAATTGAAAGCATTCAATTTTTGAAACATCCCAAAATATCACAAAAGGTATTGGCAAAAATGCTTTCCCCCATTCTTAAAAATTATATCGACAATGTAAACGGACAAATTTTTAAAAAGCCAACAATTATTAATATTGGCTGGGGACAATCTTATCAGCTTAGCCTAAAGGAAATGTTTAAAAATCCGGATACTGAAATTATCGCTGACTCCATAAGAATATCACGGTTTGTAAAAAAATCATCAGTAAGAATACAATCCACAGATGTTTCAATAATGGCTGAATTAACAAAAGAAAAGCCTTTAATTAATGACTTAAAAAGTATTTCTCAAAACAAACCAAGAAGTGAAGCTGAGTTATCAAAACTATTCAAATTATTCAGTGAGAAGTATGACAATTTGTGGTTAAGTGTTTTTGAGCCTATTGATGCAAAATCGTCAGTAACGGCCAATGTAAGTAAGGCAGAGATTTCATCGATTTTCAACGAGGCATTTTCCAATCCTATTAGCTTAAAACAGAATTTCATTATTCCTCAGACTTCATTCAATGAGAAGCTGGAAGTAAAAAGAGGTGATATCAACTGCCAGAAAGTAAGAACTGATTTTAAATATCCTGATTTTAACGGCCCAAGTTGTAACTGGAGCTGCTCCAGATGGGACCCGATATGTCACAGTACAAGGGCTGCATGCAGAGTACGAAGAGAGGCGCAAAGAGTCATTTGGCAGACTGCCCGTGAAACAGCTCGTATTGCTCATCAGGTTGAAAATGAAGCCAAAGTAGCAGCCTGTAACGTCTGGCGGGAAACCCTGGATTTCTTAGCTTTGGGAAGATTTAAAGGAGAAATATCCGGTAACGGAAAAGCGTTTGTTCATTTTCAATCTCTCCGTTTCAATCCGGATCTTTCAGAAATGAGCATGCAATACTATGGTAATGTCGATGCTACTCTGCAGTCCAATCTTGAGTTAAAGCCTGTGGACCTTGGACATATTTTCTTTTGCTTTTCCGATTATGATAAAAGAGTATCAAGTGATATTGACATTAGTATACCAGAGTCCGTATCAAAAATATCTATCACCTCAGCACGTGAAGGAGAAAACCTTCTTTTACATATCAAGCCCGATGATATATTATACAATGCATCTATACAACCAAGTCCTCTTCATAGTCTTCTGCTGGACCCTAAATTTCAGGTACAATGTCCTATCAGTGTTTTATTAACCTTAGGGCAAATAGGAATTGCTGCCGGAGAGTTTCTTAACATGGTTAAATTAGCTCCCGAACAAAAATTATTACTTTTGGGACGGACAAATGGAAAATACAGCATCGATAGCTTTAGAATTCCGTTCAAACCCATTGAGTTTAAAATCAATGGTGTCCAAAAAAAATCATCTGTATTCTGGAATAGTAAATCGATACAGTTCACCTATTTGGAACCAATCCTTTAAGATCAATAATTATCAACGAAAAAATGCTGAATTCAATTCAGCATTTTTTTATTGTTACATGAAACAATTGTATTTTAATGGGCTTCCAGCCAGTTGTTCCCTACTCCAACCTCAACCAATAAAGGAACCTGCGTTTCGATGGCACTTTCCATTTCGGTTTTGATAAGTTTTGTAGCTACTTCAATTTCTTCGATCGGCGATTCAAATACCAATTCGTCATGTACCTGCAGCAGCATTTTGGTTTGAAGATTTTGTTCATCCAATTGCTTGTCAATTTTGATCATTGCCATTTTTACAACATCTGCCGCGCTTCCCTGAACAGGAGCATTGACGGCATTCCGCTCTGCATGGCCACGCACAACAAAGTTATTGGAGTTGATATCTTTTAAATGACGCTTTCTTCCTAAAATAGTTTCTACATATCCTAGCTCGCGGGCTTTTTTAACCTGCTCAGCCATATACTCTTTCAGCTTCGGATAGGTCTCAAAATAAGCTTCGATCATCTGTTTGGCTTCTGATCTGGATAGCCCTGTTTGTTCTGCTAGTGCGAAAGCGCCCTGACCGTAAATGATTCCGAAGTTAACTGTTTTAGCCTGCCCTCTTTGTGTTTTGGATACTTCTTCCAAAGGAATTTTAAAGAGTTTCGCAGCTGTAGAAGCGTGGATATCTTCACCGTCCTGGAACGCTTTGATCATATTATTTTCACCTGAAATCTCAGCAATCAGACGTAATTCGATCTGAGAATAATCGGCTGAGATGATTTTCTTTCCTTCTCCGGAAACAAATGCACCACGAATCTGTTGTCCTCTCAATGTCCTGATCGGAATATTCTGCAAATTCGGATTTACACTTGCCAGACGTCCGGTTGCAGCAGTTGTCTGCGAGAAATTGGTATGTACACGCTCATCTTTATCAATCTGGGATGGTAAGGCATCTACATATGTTGATTTCAGTTTCTGATAGGTTCTGTATTCCAGGATATGCTGAATGATCTCATGCTTTGAAGAAAGTTTTTGAAGAACATCTTCCGAAGTAGCATATTGCCCTGTTTTAGTTTTTTTAGCTTTCGGATCAAGCTGCATCTTTTCAAATAATATTTCTCCTAATTGCTTAGGAGAGTTCATATTGAATTCCTCCCCTGAAAACTCGAAAATCTTAGATTCAAGCTGTTTCAGATCGTTTTCAAGGTCAATACTTTCCTGAGCCAGCCATTTTTCATCAAGAGAAATCCCCGCCAGTTCCATTTTTGCAAGAACGACCATTAATGGCATTTCTATTTTAAAAAACAGGTCTTCAAGGTTTTCTTTTTTCAATTGCGGAGCAAAAAGCTCATATAATTGGAACGTTACATCTGCGTCTTCCGCAGCATAGTCCGTTTGTGTCCTTAAATCCGCGTCTCTGAAAGTTCCCTGCTTCTTACCTTTTTTACCAATAATGGTTTCTATGGAAACAGGTTTATAATTTAAATATACTTCTGAAAGGTAATCCATTCCGTGTCTTCCGTCCGGATTCAGAAGATAATGAGCAATCATAGTATCGAACATTGCACCTTTTACAGTAATGCCGTATTGCTTTAATATCTTGTAATCGAATTTCAGATTATGGGCTACCTTAAGAAGATCTTCCTTTTCAAAAAAAGGTCTGAAAATTTCTAATGTTTGCAGCACTTCTCCTTGATCTTCTGACAAAGGTATGTAATAAGCCAATCCTTTCTTATACGAGAAACTCATTCCTACCAATTCAGCTTCCAGCTCATTTAAAGAAGTTGTTTCGGTATCAAAACATACTACCCTTTGCTGTAATAAATTGTTAACAAGGATTTTCTGTGCTTTAGGATTATCTATAAACTGGTATAAATGTTCGTTGTGTTCTATTGTTGATTTTGTAGAAGTCGCCTGATCCAATTCCTCATAAGTAGCAAACAGATCAAGCTGTGTAACCTGACCCTTTACCTGAGTTCCGGCAGGAGTCTGTGTAACCTCAACCTCACTTACCACAACAGTTTCTGTAGGAGCAAAAGCACGGTAAAGATTTTCATATAATCTTCTGAATTCTATCTCATCAAAAACCTGTTTTACTTTTTCAAAATCGGGAGTTTCAAGATCGTATTGTTCCTGATGAAATTCGATAGGAGCATCACAAATAATGGTGGCTAGTTTTTTAGATAAAATTCCTCTTTCTGCCGATGCTTCTACTTTTTCTTTCAACTTTCCTTTTAACTGATGGGTATTGGCTAAAAGATTTTCGATACTTCCGTATTCTTTCAGGAATTTCATCGCAGTTTTTTCTCCTACTCCTTCTAATCCCGGAATATTATCTACGGCATCCCCCATCATCGCCAAGAAGTCAATGACCTGTTTCGGATCATCGATTTCATATTTAGCTTTTACTTCTTCTACACCAAGAATTTCTATATCTCCTCCCTTTAAACCTGGTTTATAGATCTTGATTTTATCGGTAACCAATTGGGCAAAGTCTTTGTCCGGTGTTACCATAAAAGTAGTATATCCTTCTTTTTCTGCTTTGCAGGCAATGGTACCGATTACGTCATCCGCTTCATATCCTTCAACCCCTAAGTAAGGAATATGCATTGCCTCCAAAATCCTGTGAATGTACGGAACGGCAATCTTGATCGTCTCAGGGGTTTCACTTCTGTTCGCCTTATAATCTGCAAAATCATCTGTTCTTACACTGGCTTGTCCTACATCAAACACCACTGCCAAATGCGTAGGTCTTTCTCTTCTGATCAATTCGATCAGAGAGTTTGTAAAACCAAAAATAGCCGAAGTATCAATTCCCGTACTCGTTAACCTTGGATTTCTGATCAATGCGTAATATCCTCTGAAAATCATCGCATAAGCATCGATGAGAAATAACCTTTTATCTTGAGTTGCGTCCATATTTTCTATAATGAACAAATATAAGAAAATAGGAATATTTATGTTCTACAATTAAAGATGAGATTTTTAATTTTAAAGTTCCATCAAATAAAAAAAGACCTTTTCAGGTCTTCTTTATTTTTTACTATAATTAAGATGCGGATTATCAGGTTTAAATTCATAATTAAACAATTCTTCTTTGGAAAGGCTTAACAATTCCCGTATATAATCCGGCAAAAATTCTCCGAATTTATCCTGGTAAGAAGTTGTTTCCTGAAATGTCCCATCAATAAGTTCAATAGATTTCAGATACTCATTATTAAAAACGATGCTTGCATTTACAATATTCCCATCTTCATCATATTCTTTTGAAACACCATACATTACATTGCCTTTGTTTTCATTAGCCTGCTCCAGATTTCCATCAGAATCATAGATATATTCGATCCCATTTTTGTAGCCATTCTTATATTGGGCTTCAGATTCTATAGCATCTTTGAATTTTACATATATTTCTCCCGTAAAGGGTTCTTTACATTCTTTATCTAAAAAATATACAGCAAATCCGTTACTATCATTTTTAGTATACAAACGATCATCAGTATCTTCTAATCTCAACTCTGCATTTTTGTCAATCATATAAGTTTATTATTTATGTCCATGAGTGTTTATTCCATCTGTCAGGAAACCACAATGAGGGCATCTTACCTTAGGAGGAGGTGTTCCATTATTATTTTTAATTGCATTATTCTGTAAATCCCTGTTGTGAAGATCCATTTCCCGGATTGAATTTTCATCTACCGGAAGACCGGCTTCCCTTCTTGCTTTTAAAGCCTGATCGTAAGCTCTTATTTCAGAGTGAGCTGCTAATCGGTTGTCTGCAGTTTCAGGAAGTTTTATTTCACCACTTTTAATTTTGGCTTCGTACTCTGCCACTTTTTGTTTGATAAGAGGATCTGCACCACCCAATTCAGGAGGATCACTCAACCATTTTTCATAAGCATTCTTGCCTGTTACGTTATTTTTAAAGTTTTGTCCAAAAAAGGTTTTACCTGTTGCAGGATCATATACGCCTGATAAACATGGTCCCCTTTCTTTAGCACTTTGAGTTTCTACAATTTCTTTAGCCTTCGCCTCTGTATCAGCAATTAATTTATCACTAGGTTTTTGGGGTGTACTTTCATAAGCATCACCTTTTTTATTTTCTCCGGAATTGTTTTGCCCTTCATCACCTTGTCCTTTATTTCCGTTAGGTCCATCTTCCTCTGCCGCTTGCTGTTTCTCGTCTTTTGGTGGTTCTTCGTCCTTTGGCTGACCTTCATCTTTTGGTTTTCCTTCTTCTTTATTAGCGGTATTTCCGTCATTATCAGAAGGAGTATTTCCATCCTTATCACCACCGCTGTTTGATTCTTTTATAGGCGGAGCAGGCTCTTTCACTTTAATATTAAGCAAATATAGGAAAAGAAGATAATCGGACGGATGGGCCTGTCCGGTAAAAATACGTTTTCCCATACCTATTTCAGGAATTCCTCCATTGACTAAAGCAGCTCCGGCATCACCGGCATCCTGAACATTTCCATAAGCATGCTCATTAGCCAGCGCATTTAATCCGAACAATGCCCGACTTCCTCCCCAAATTCCGGTAAAACTTCCGGCAACGTTTGAGAGAACACTGGAAAAGGTTGGCGCTGCTACGGCTAGTGATCCGCCTGCAAGTCCCGAGACCAGAAATCCTCCAGCCCCTACCGCCGCACCACCAAGGGCACAGCCTGCAAGCTGAGTGACATAATTAAAGCTACCCAAAGCTAAAGCATGGGTCCAGCTTTTGATTTCAGGAGCAAATTTCACCACTCCACCTATAGAACAGGTCATGGTACGGTCTCCTGTAATACCTGGAGTGCCTGTAAGTATTAGATTGCTCTTACTTCCATCCCATGTTCTTGCTGTTGCATTTTTTTGCCCACACTTCAACGCTCCGTCTACGGCTGCAATAACTCCACCTGCAACCCCAGCAGCTGCGCCTATAGCCATCATTCCGATAAGACCTATAGCAGCAACACCTCCGGTACCTACAATTAAGGCGACCACTACCACTACAGCCACAGCAGTTAAAAGTGCGGCCCAAAGCATATTTTTTGTACAGCCGAAATCGATCCAGCTGCTTGTAGCGGTATCCGCTACAGTGATATAGACTTCTCCTGAGCTTTTTTTATTGCTTTTTCTGGTTCCCTGTAGTTGTGCAGGCATTGCGCCGCTGGAGCACATCCAGAAGTCTTTTTCTGTAATAATCTTATTTCCCATATCTGGTTTTTAGGATTTATATTTTATATGGGGCTTGTATATTTTAAATTAAAAAATAAGGCAGTTTCTTACATTTCCCAGAAACACTCTTTTATTAAGAAATTTCATTTTATTATCTTCTATTTTATAAACCATTCCAAAAGAATACCCTGAACCTTCATCAACATTATATACCTGAGAAACAATAGCATCAAAACTACCGTCTTTAAGAGTAATCTTATTACTGTAGATTAAAACCACCGTCTCTTCGTCAATGCTTTCTATTTCTTATTCTGCCATTTCAATGGCTTCATCCAAAGAGTCCGCAATCATCTTTTTAATATTTTTTTCGCCAAAATAAATAAATGGAGAAAATCGCACGCCATTCTGAATATTTTCAATCGCAATCTCTTCTCCTTTTTCTATTTCAGCTTGTAACTCTTTTTCTAAATCTTCATATTCCATAAATCTTCATTTCTTTTGGTAAGCTTTGTTTTTTAATATACTTCTAGTAAAGATTACATACTATGGATATTAATATCTTTATTAACACTTTTTGCAGCATCAAAGGCTTTATAGAAGACATTAAAAAGATCTTCACCATCATTGGTATAAAAATAATTGGACAGATCGGTTATTCTTTCGGCAATATTATCTCCCCAAGGTGGTTGTTTCGACAGATCCTCAATATCCCACACTACCATAGATGGTGAATATTCTTCCAATTCTTTTTGGATCGTTTTTAATTCATTAATTGCTCCATCTACCTTATCTGCGGGTAAAGTTTTATAATACAATTCATTCATTAGCAATGGAAATCTACTGCCCCATTTATTATTTTCCAGATTATAAGCAATTGTAGAAAAAAAAGAATGTAAAAAATCACCCGTGCCTATCTTATAAAATATAGGTCCTACCTTTAATCCTGTCATTATTTATTTTTTATAAATATATTAATTATTGAATAAAAATTACCTCCAGATTCGGACAACTCTTTTGAATACTAGATTCTAACTGAACTAATGCCTCAGGAGACATATTTTGACCTCTAACATCAATTACTGCTGTCTGTCTTGTTCCTGGTGGAAGATTTTGTAATCTGTCTGTATATTGTCTGTTAAGCTCATTCGTTAAATTTCTTCGACCCGTATTAGATGTGACATCATAATTTTTCACCTCAACACTATGTCCTGTATTATATAAATCAGGCCTTGTACTTCCTTCCGTTCCATACGGCACTTCTTTGCCATCAATGAAACTTTTTTGAGTATCATAACCAGGATACATTTGTTCCGCATCAATTTCACTTTTTCTCCAGCTTGGTCGATTTGTATCATTTGGGTTATTAGGATTAGGTTCGGTTGGTTCTGCAACCTGGGCATTAGGATCCTTAACGAATTTATGAGTTTGAGAATCTTTTAATCTTCCATTGCTATCTCTATAGGTACCAGGCGGATCACCAGGCTGACTACTTTCATAAGAATTTGCTTCCCCGCCTTCATTGGGTTTTGTTGTTGTTTCTCCTTGTCCTTTGCTTCCATTAGCTCCTTCTTCTTCAGGCGTTTTGTTTCCTTCTTCTTTAGAAGTATTATTTCCATCTTTATCGCCTCCACTATTCTGCTCTTTAATGGGTGGTGCAGGTTCCTTCACTTTTATATTTAATAAATATAAAAACAGAAGATAGTCAGAAGGATGAGCCTGTCCGGTAAAAATACGCTGTCCCATACCAATTTCAGGAATTCCTCCATTGACTAAAGCAGCTCCGGCATCACCGGCATTCTGAACATTTCCATAAGCATGCTCATTAGCCAGCGCATTTAATCCGAACAATGCACGGCTGCCTCCCCAAATTCCGGTAAAACTTCCGGCAACGTTTGAGAGAACACTGGAAAAGGTTGGTGCTGCTACGGCTAGTGATCCGCCTGCCAGTCCCGAGACCAGAAATCCTCCAGCCCCTACCGCCGCACCACCAAGGGCACAGCCTGCAAGCTGAGTGACATAATTAAAGCTACCCAAAGCTAAAGCATGGGTCCAGCTTTTGATTTCAGGGGCAAATTTTACCACTCCACCTATAGAACAGGTCATGGTACGGTCTCCTGTAATACCTGGAGTGCCTGTAAGAAGAAGATTATTTTTACTAGCATCCCATGTTCTTGCCGTGGCATTTTTTTGCCCACACTTCAATGCTCCGTCTACGGCTGCAATAACTCCTCCTGCAACTCCTGCCGCTGCGCCGATGGCCATCATTCCGATAAGACCTATGGCAGCAACACCTCCGGTACCTACAATTAAGGCGACCACTACCACTACAGCCACAGCAGTTAAAAGTGCGGCCCAAAGCATATTCTTTGTACAGCCAAAATCTATCCAGCTGCTTGTAGCGGTATCCGCAACAGTGATGTAGACTTCTCCTGAGCTTTTTTTATTGCTTTTTCTGGTTCCCTGTAGTTGTGCAGGCATCGCACCACTGGAGCACATCCAAAAATCTTTTTCTGTAATAATCTTATGTCCCATATTACAGTCTTTTTAGGGTTTGTTTTCGAGTATGGGCTTTTATCCTGTTTCTATCATCGATCCGCTGATGCTCAATTCCGTAAACGGTTTTTCTGATAAATTTCTCCTGATCTTTTTCATATTCTTTAGCCATAAAGATGAAAAAGCTTTTAATACAGTTTTTCCTGTCGAATTTTAAATTAAATCCGAGGCGGTAATTTCTTATAGAAATGCTCTTTATATAAGACTTTACATCAGGAAGTCGCTGTATTGTATTCATCTGACATTTTATATTTAAGAATTTCGTCGCTATAAAATGTATATTTCAATTTTGCATAAAGATTTTCAGGATCGGCAATTTCTTCTCTCGTAAGGGAAGCTTCTATGATTCTTCCTGTAGATTTTTCCGTTCTGTAAATCCCTTTTTCGTTGAGTGAGGTTTCCAGTTTGGAAACATCGATCTGATTGGAAAACTGAATATACGCCCGGTTATAAAATCCTATGTTCAATAAAATGGATGGTTCTCCGGAAAGTTCTACAATCATTTCATCGGAAGACAGTAATGGGTTACTGCTATTCTTCAGGTCAAAACTCCAGTGTACATTGGCTGAATTAAAAAGGTTTAATGCATTTTCCTTGTAATTTCCCGGGATTTTTCGTCCATAGATTTTATTAAAATACATCAGGAAAAATTCATTATTCTGAATGCCTTCTATCAGCTTCTTTTCATCCTGGAAGATGTTATCATTTAAGATAATCGCATTTTTAATTTCAGGATTATTTTCTGCTATCTTTTCCATTTCAGCCTTGGTCTGCTGCCACTTTGAACGAATGACATTCATATTGGAAACTTCCACGACTTTGCCTTCACTATTTATGGTCAGATATAATTCATTATACAACCTGGAAAACGCATTCGTAAGTGCTGCCACCTCTTTAATTAGAGGATTATTGGCTTCAAGAAGAATGTGGTCCAGAACAATTATTTTTACTTTAATATGATCCTCTGCTACCTGTAGAACGGTGAAATCCCATCTTAACTGTGAACGGGAAATCATGTGTACATTTACCGCTTTAATATCTGAATCTATTATAAGAGTATATTGTTCAGAAAATTTATCTTTTATGTTGAATGATTCACTCATAGATCTGTTTAATTAATAAATGCGTCCCCACCATCGATCTTGGTCTGTCCGCCACCGAGATGATTGGCAGGAGATGAAAGATCAATTCCTTTGGTACCTACAACTCCGATTCCCTCTCCACTGATTCCAATGATCTTTCCGCTGAGGATAATTGTTCCGTCAGCTTTTAATGTAATTGAACTGGCACCTGTCTTGATGGTTACATTCGTGTCGCATTCTAAAGATATATTTCCGGCATTATCCATTGAAAACACAGAATTGGCACCACCGCCATCTTTACTTCCGACATTGATGACATTTTTGCTACCTGTATTTACTGTATTGTTATTACCTACTTTTACTGTCTTATTGTTATTGGCATTGGTCGTTGCATTACCGGCACCATCAAACTTCATATTCGCACCTCCCTGATCTGTTAAAAAAACAGAACCTGCTCCGTCATCCAGTTCCAGTTTATTACCACTTCTGCTGCTTAAGCTTTTAATATTATTTCCTGCGCCACCGCCACCGCCAACA
This sequence comes from Chryseobacterium sp. PTM-20240506, assembly GCF_048296755.1. Lineage (NCBI taxonomy): Bacteria > Pseudomonadati > Bacteroidota > Flavobacteriia > Flavobacteriales > Weeksellaceae > Chryseobacterium > Chryseobacterium sp. PTM-20240506. Next base: position 4,195,281 of record NZ_CP182581.1, on the reverse strand, counting down.
CCTCCGTGAAACATACCTCCCATAACAAAAGGACGGTCCGGATGTTGATGAACGAAATTAACCACAACCTGATCGCCGACTTCAGGGATGGCCATAAATCCACGATTTTTGCTTACTTTTTCACTTCCTCCACCATCGGGAGTCATCACTCTGATAAATTCCGTGGTTGCAGATCCGTTTTGCCAGTCAAACTGTACCTGTACACGACCCTGGTTTAAGGGATCGGTATTGGAGATCACTTTGGCAAACTGAGGTTCTGCTTTAGGGGTTTCAAACTCCGGCCGTGGAATAAATCCTGTATCAGATGCAATCGCATCAAATGTTCCTGTATAATATCCTCTTGCATCTACCTCGTGAGTCATATCTATGATCATGAGTTTTGTGAAATAAGAGGTTTCATTACTGTCTGTTTTCCGCATCTCAATATCGGCAGTACATCCTGGATACAGGAAAGGAACAGTAGTGGTTCCTGAAGTAATGAAAACACTGGATGCTTTACTTCCCGCAGTACCTTTTTGGGATGCGTCAATGTCCATAAATGATGAAGCCTTAATCGGAGCTACTCTCAGAGATGGCGTTGTAAATGTTTTTTCTGAAATTTCGTATGCACGCTTGGCAATATCTGAAGTATGGGTAATTTTTGAATTACCGGTGGTTAGTTTTTCATTCTTACTGCTGTTATACCCATAAAAAGTAGGATTAACATGCTGAGCCTTCATTCTTATTTTTATATCCTGAACGCTGCTGCCATAAGTAAGCTTGATTGGTTTTTCCTGAGGCGGCAATTTTCCGAAATGAAGAACTTCACCGTCATAATAGAATTGCTCACCATAGGCTTCGGCAATTCTTGCAAGATAATTATAATGGGTTTCCTCATATTGGGAGCTGTAAGAGACATTTCCATGTTGTGAATCAACCCGGAAGTCAAACTTATTTTGTCCCAATCCTTCTTTTATAACCTGATCTGCGATGCTATTTAAGCTTATTTCTTTACCTCCTCCAAAGCTCTGGATATGAGGAGCCGCATCAAGCAAAACGGTAGGACTTGATCCCGTAAGTACTACATTTCCAAGGCTGCCCTTCTCCTGGCTAAAACCTACTTCGGTAATAACCCCTACAAAACTTCTTTCAGGTCCATCTTCAACGTCTTTGTATTTAAATACGACAGTGATTCTTTTTCCAAGGAAATTTTGGGCTTCTTCAAGGTTATGGTTTTCCGGATTTCCCAGTGTATCATGAGCAAGCATTAAATCGAATTCATGATGTTTTGTAGCACTTTGTTTAAGCTTAAAGTGTTTAAAGTGTTTTACAATTTTTCCTTCAATAATAATATCAAGTTTTACCACCCTATTGATACCCATGATCTGGCTTTGAGGGAGCGCATTCGCATTATGTATTTTGGAAGTAGGTTGCTTGGACCATACTTTATCTTCTATAACAGAAGGAGCTGTAGGCTGCACAACCTGGTTCATAAAAAGACCGGAGGCATTTTGTGCCATGCCTGAATAAGCCTGAGCCTGGGATAGCTTTTGGGTTATTTTCTGAACTTTCGGATTTGCTTTTTCCTGTATTTTTTCACTACCCTTTTGTATTGCCTGTGTTTTCACTGTATCTCCCAGTTGTTCTGCAGGACCTTTTATATTTTTGGGCGCCGACATTTTCGGCGATTGACCATCCTTAAACATAATCTTACTATTTGAATTGATTAGCTGATGTTGTGAAATAAAATCATCTTATGATCAGATAATTTTCTATATTCCCTCTAAACCAAAAATCATAAACACCTAATTAATAGATATATATGATATTTTTATAGAGTTATGGATCTCAAAACGAAAAAACAGAATAGTCAACTCTGGTGAGTAAACTATTCTGTACCAATTTTATTTTTACTAGGATGGTTTAATTAATTGCTGCTTCCACCTGGCCAGATACCTTCATAGATACCGTTACCATAATGGATTTTTTCTGCACTTACGATGAAGCTGATCAGCATACTGTTGTCATCCACAGCATCAAAGTCTACTTCGTGCTGAATAACATATCCGTTCTCCCATGTTAAAGTAATTAATGTTCCTTCTTCGTGAGATTTATTGAAAGTAACTTCACCTGTTGTAGGCTTGTATTTCCCGTTAAGTAAGCTTTCTAAGATGTCAGATTTTTCTGTAGCTTCGATCGTTAATTTGATGATTGCGTTGGAAGGGTCAGAAGCTACACGTCCTGAAACGTCTGTAGATCTTGATACGCTGTAATTAAGCTTTAATAATTTCTGACCTTCGCCTCCGTTGAATTTTAAGATTCCTCTTGAATTTGCTGCCATGATTTGTAAATTTTAATCGTTAATATTTTGTGATGTGGTGTTCAATTGTATAGCAAATATAGATTGCTTATTCTTAATCTGAAACTTTTTGATCACCTATCTGAGTTTTTGTAGTAATTCTACGATTTGGTGTAGTAATTCTACGATAATAGAAATAAATAACACATTAAAACACTTATAATCAAATAATTATAATTAAAATTCAGTCAATATATCTAATTATTTTTAACACCCATCCGAGAGATATTAACAAAAAATTAATAAAATTTAGAAGGTGTTAACATAAGATTAGATTCAAAAAAAGCTGTGAAAATCACAGCTTAAATTTAAAATTTATATGCAATACTCCCGAGGACCTGGGTCGGATTTTGTGGAGTTAATCTTACCGACCATGTTTTTTCATTGGTCAGGTTATTCACTTTTATTCCTGCTCTGAAATTTTTATGATCATAAAAGACTGTAGCATCTAAAGTAGTATATGCCGGGATAATAACTTTAGCTGTTGTCGTATTGGTCTGGAAAGAATGATTTCCCTTATTTCCTCCAAAACCCACTCCGAGTCCTTTTAATTCTCCCGCCATGATTTGATAGCTCATCCATAAATTGTAAAGATTGGATGGTCCGGATAAAGCAGGACGCAACCCATTGATTTTTTCTTCTGCTTTGGTCATTTTACTGTCATTATAGGCATATCCAGCAATAATATTGAATCCACGAAAAGGGTTTGCAGTAAATTCTACCTCTACTCCTTTACTTCTCTGCCCTCCGTCTTGTAAAGAATACAGATTATTAACAGGATCAGGTCGCACCATATTTTTTACATCAATATCATAATAGCTCACTGTTCCTACCAGCTTATGTCCAAAAAGGTCTCCCTTTATTCCTATTTCTTTCTGGTTTGCCTGTTCCGGTTTGAAAGTGTTTCCGTTGATATCTGATCCTCCTTTATTGGTAAATCCATTCATATAGTTTCCGAAAATGGATACTTTGTCTTTTACCACCTGGTAAACCAAACCGAATTTTGGGGAAAAATTAGTCTGCCAGTAATCACCTGAGTTTACATTTTTAGCAATATCGGTAACTCCAAGATTTTGATATCGGTCTGCCCTCAGACTTACCATAGCCAGAAATCTGTCGGTAATATTGAAGACATCGGATGCATAAATAGCATAGCTGTTGTCTCCATTTTTTTCGATCCTTGGGGTTCCTGAACTAGCAAGATTATCTATCGTAGATTGATTGGCTGAATAGGGCGTATTGCTGGTAAAATCAAATGGAGCACCTGTCACCGTTACCCTGTCGAAACTATTCGCATTGTTGTAATAATCCAGCCCAATGATCAATCTGTTTCTATGTCCTGAAATCTGAAAGTCCCCAATAAAATTTTGTTGAATATTGGTCGCAATGAAATTGGTATTTCCCTTCATCACCTGTAAGCTTGCTTTTGTATCAGAAGTCCCATTGATGGCAGTAATGTATCCGTCTATGGTCGATCTTGCACGTGAGAAAACGGTTTGAGATGTCCAGTAATCAGAAATCTTATAGTTCATTTGTGCAAAAATATTCATCATTTCTGTTTCATAAGCAATATCATTGCTTCCAAACAACCGGTTATAAGGAAATCCCATATCAGCAATAGATTGTACTTTATTGCTTTTCAGGTAAGGATTAAACCTCACAACAGAGGTAGCCTTCTCGTGGCCATATTCGATGTCAAATAAAAGAGAAAGCCTGTCATTGATCTGATAGGAAATAGAGGGTGCCATTGAGATCGCATTACTAAATCCAAGATCCTGAAAGCTTTTCTGGTACGTGGCCGCACCATTTAACCGGAAAAGAATGGTCTTATCCTTATTCACTGGTGTATTAATATCTGCAGTAAACCTGTTGTAGTTCCAGCTTCCTGCCGTATAGGACACTTCTCCTCCGAAACCATTATACGGCTTTTTGGTTACCCTGTTAAATAAACCTCCATATGTCGACAGATTTGAGCCAAATAAGGTTGCCGAAGGTCCTTTAATAGCTTCAATTTTTTCAAGGTTTGCCGGATCAATGGTAGTGTAGGCAAAACCTGAGATCCCGTTTCTTACCATAGGCTCCGTGGTAAATCCACGGGAAAGGAATGTAACACGTCCCTGATTGGCAAGCATGGGAATTCCGGAACCCGGAATATTTTTTGAGATACTTCCCAGATTAACTGCAATCTGTTCCTGAATCAACTCTTTTGGAACACTGAGGTAAACCTGCGGGGTTTCGATATTTTTCAAGGGAAGCTTGGAAACATAAGGACTTTCCTTTTTAGAAAACTTATTGGTGACCGTAGATAAAGTAATTTCCTGAATAACGGAAATATTTTCTTTCTCCAGCTGGTAATTGACCACTGCTGGTTCATTCTGCTTTACATGTACTCCTACAATTTTCTCATTGGAGCCAATAACCTGTATTTTAAGGTGGTAATCTCCTTCCGGCAATTCATTAAAACTGAAGTTACCATTCTGATCAGTTAGGGTATGCTTATGAGTCTCTATCAGCTCTATGGTCGCTTCGGAGAGATTATCTCCATTATACTGTTTGAGAGTCCCGGAGATAGATCCTGAATTTTGGGCAAAAGCCCAACCCAAGCCCCCGAAAAAAAAGGCAACAATAACGGCACGTTTCATTTAGTCAATTTTTCAGCCGCAAATGTAAGTTTTATTTATACTAAGTAAAAATAAGAATAGGTGACATTGATTAAAATCATGTCCCTGTTTCAAAAAGAAAAACCTTCTTTTATTTCTCTATTGATTATTTATAAGAATCGTGAAACTCTTTTTCGGTCTTGAAAATCCTTATGCTATCAGCCGGAAAAGGCTCCCCATTCAGAGAGATCTGAAATCCGCTGTTATCAGGAGCTATTGTTAGTTCAAGATTTCCCTTGCTTCCTGTTTTCCTGAAGGCTTCATTTGCTTTTTCCCAACTAAAAAAAGCACGCCCCAGGTATTGTTGTCCTTTTCCAGTTTCCCAGGTAAAGTTCAATTCTTTAGGTATTGCCCTTTCTTTGATCTGAATGTTATTAATCCATGGACGAAGCATCACTTCCGTTTCACCATTGTAAAAATCCAGGTTCATATCAAATAGGCGAAGTCCTTTATTCTGGGAAGCAATCAAAGGTTTCCAGGAATACTTTGTTCTATAATTATCCCATGTAACGGGTGATGCATCAGGATTAAAATCCCTTTTTTTAACCTCTTCTCTGGTCATACTCCATTTAGCAAACAGCTTTTTCTCAAGCTCTTTATCATTTTTTACTGCATCGGCCTGAAACCTGCCTAATTCTATTTGAACAGCACGAAAACGAAGCCATACAACTACCATTCCCTTGGGAGCAAAACCAAAAACCAAAGTTGAAAAGCTATTGTAAGGATTTTGTGCACTTCCAAAAGTTTCATTTCGTCCCAGGTTTTTATATTCCTGAAGTTCTTCGGTGTAAAGAGGAACTTCACTTTGGGCATAAGCCCGTTCCATATAGTCTTTAATTTTATCTTCCGGAAAGTCCGCTTTCAGATGGTAAAAAGTATCTTCATACCCTGCATAGTAAGTAATATCAGCTCCAATCGGAGTTCCATGCTGCTCGGTCCATCCTTTTCCGGATGTCCCCCATTCACCTGATGTTCCGCCATAAGGCAAGCTGGCAGGAATGCCTTCGAGGGTTATGATCTTATCATCAACGAACTCTATTCTATATGGATTGGCTGGAGCACATATTTCTACCTGAAACTGGGGTATTTCTTTTTCTTTCATTTTCTGACAGCTTATATTTTGGGCAAAAATTGCCAATAAAAACAATATCTTAATCAATCTCATATCAATTTCATTATTTTTGAGAAGCGGGTTGTACAGGAAGCGGGGGATCAGAATCATTGCTTTCTTCCCTTATCAGTCCCGGATCCTTCAAACATTTTGCGACCAGGAAGTTTTGGGGATCATATCTGTATTTCAGTTCTTTAGCCGGTTTCTGTTTTATTTTAACATATGGATAAATGATCCTGAGATGCTGATCGTTTGTACTATTCTTTTTTTCGTATTGATTTTTATTTTTGTTAAAAGAATAAGTTCCGAGGTCTATTTTATCCTGAACAACATGATAATCTTCATTCAAATATATCTTATCCTGATCGAAAATTGAATATATTTTGTCGAATTTCGCCAGTATATTTTCCGGTTTTTCTTCTTCAATATCAGTGGTATTTCCCAACTTAAGCGGTGAGCGGCGCACGAGGTTACTATCTTTAATGTGTCCCTCCTTAATCGTAATGATGCCATTAAGTTCAGAAATATCCTGTTCTTTTTCCAGAAAGAATAACAACAGATCGTTGCTCATATTGTCCAGCGGAAATACATTTACAACATCAGCGTTATTTTTTACGATCAGATCCTGTACTTTATTTTGAAATGGAATGAAGTAACCAGTTTGTCCGCAATCTACGTTAATGCGGACAGGACGCAGAATATCTGATTCTGTACTCAAGTATATCTTGTTCCGGATGATCTGCTGATCGGTAATAATCAATCGGTTTTCACCAGGAGTTTTCCTACTATATAAGAGGTATTCTGATTTTTGATGGATAGGATTAAAAATCAAAGCATTATTTTGTATTGACGCTCTTCCAATAGCAACCGTGGACGCTCCTATCGCAACAAACCGGTTATCAGGAAAAATATACAGATAAATCTGCTTTTCTCCAAAATAATATTGTCCGGTTATGTCTGGCGTTTTCTGACCATAATTATAATTAAAAATGAGTACTAAAAATAAATAGATCAATCTTTTCAGCTTATCCATCCTGTATATTCCTTTTTCTGTATTTCGCTTCCAATGCGCCTCTTTCCTTAGGAGCATTATCATTAGGTCTTGTATCTAACCCAATCTGATTGGTCTTAGCAGACCAATGAAGGTACTGATTTCTAAGTATTTTCAGATCTTCTTTATCGATATGCCCTAAATAGGAAATAGCTTTAATATCCTTTATATAACGGGAAGAGGAAGAGGTATCCCCTGAATTATATGCTTCTATATATTTATTCCGGAGATCATTGCATGCATTCATATATGTGGATAACTGCGAATAGATCTTCTTCATAAAGCTGTCATTTATTTTATGATTTTTTTCGATGACATCTTCCAGATACTTAATATCATTATTTCTGGAATAATGAAACATTTGGTTTAAGGGAATTTTATCATACATATTGGAAAGCTTCCTTGTTCCTACCAAACCATAATATTGTGCTCCTTTATTCCACCACCGGTCATAATTGACGTCTTTTTGGTAAAAATATTTAATTTTCAATTGGTCTTCATGATACCAGCCTTCTTCTACAACAATTTTTTTAAATGCTTCACACTCTTTATGCGTTTCTACATTCTGATAAGGATCATAAGGATCACAATACAACACGGAAATTTCCTCTCCAATGCCGTAGGACCCTCCAATATCGGAGTGAACTCCCGGAAGGGTAAATTCCAGACCATACAATCCTGTACTATTGATGTTCGTAAGGTCAAAATTATCCCTGTATTCATCATCAGAAGCCAACTGCAGGGCAAACTGTACTTTCCCTCTTCCAATGGTATCCAGCCCCAGCTGTTTGGTATCATTATCAATACCAAAGCCCCCTCTGTGATTAAGTCCATAGGACGCTACCGTATCATATAGCCCGGCAAATCTGAATCTGATCTCTTTAACCTCCAGTCCCTGCGCCAGGAGACAAGCTCCAAAATAACCATGTTGATTTATAAATGCATCTTTGGATCCATCTTTATCACTGATGGTCAGATATCCGTCTTTGATGTCTTCAGGTGGAAAAACCTGCAGGACTTTTCCAAAGTTAGAATAAGAGACATAAGCTTTTGAGTTGGCTACATGTACAAAATGTCTTGCCGCCGCTGCTCCGCGGCTAAACCCGAACACATTTACAGTTAGAATATTGATCGGCCTAATGTTATTTTTTAATTTATCTACAATCGCCTGTGCTCCCTTTAAACATCCTTTAGCCACCTTGGCGACTACTCCTGTGCTTCCGGTACCTTGTGCAACTCCTTTCAGGATACTATCGCTTTCTTTATCTTCTGTTCCGATCCCCTCAATGTACCACGACACCTGGTTACCCGCATTGGGATCTATAGCGTCATATCCTTTCGCTACGTTCGTAAATTCATTGTTGTAGCTATCATCCTTATCGCTGCTGGCTTCCTTAAAACCTCCACCCAGCATGGTATTGGTTTTATTATTCTGGGTTCCGTCAAAAAAAAGATTCAAGCTGATATCAATCGAATTTACGGGCTTATCATTGGGGTTTACTTTTTGTGCCTGTCCATAGCTTACCCCGGAATCCTTGCCTTTCTGCTCTACCGAAACCGAACTGTTATGTTCTATGCCTCCCTTGGCGTAGGTTAAATAATTCCCTCCGGTTCTCGTAGTCGTCTTACCTTCTACAAAATACTCGATGCTCATGACTAGTGATTTTTAGATTTCTCACCACTATTGTTTTGAACTTCTTTTTCAGCGTGATGTTCTACTTTTCCTTCACTATTGACCTCAACTCCTTTTAAGCTGGTCAGCTTGTGTTCTTTTTCTCCGTATACCTCCATGTCCCCTTTCACATAATGGCTCATTTTTCCAATGACATTGGTTGTAAAATCCGCCCCGGTAGTCACATATTTCATAGACCCTACGCTTTCCGTATTATTGAGCATTATTTTATCCATTTTGTTCATCCCGACATAGGTATTCATATTTTCTCCAACATTAATATTCATATTCCGGCAGTTCAATGTCATGGTTTCAGGAGCTGTGATTGTGATGTTACTTCCGGTGGTGTCCAAATGGATCTTATTTCCCGACTTATCCGTAATAATGATGCTTTCATCTTCCGTAAAAATAATACGGTGCCCACTTCTTGTCTGAATGGATTTTACACGGTTATCTACTCCTCCTCCTAAACCTACACCACCATGAAACATTCCCCCCATTACAAACGGGCGGTCAGGATGGCTGTGAACAAAATTGACCATCACCTGGTCTCCTACTTCCGGTATGGCTACGTAGCCTCTGTTTTGAGTAATCTGATCCGTTCCCCCTGCATCAGGAGTCATTACGCGGATAAAATGGGTAATATCATTAGTCTGCCAGTCAAATCTTACTTGTACCCGTCCCTGGTTTTCAGGATCGGCATTGGAAATTACGGTGGCAATCTGTGGTTCTGCTTTCGGAATTTTAAAATCCGGTTTTGGTAAAAATCCGGTGTCCGATGCAATGCCTTCAAAGCTTCCCTGATAATGACCGATTGTATCGATCTCGTGGGTGGTTTCGGTGATCATAATCCTGGTGAAATAATCACTTTCATTGGTATCAGGCTTACGCATCTGCACATCAACAATACATCCCGGATGTAAAAAAGGAACCGTAGTTTTTCCGGAAATGGAAAAAACACTTACCGCTTCACTCCCCGCAGCACTTTTCTGGGAATATTCCACATCAAGGTGTGTTGACGCTTTTACAGGTGCTACCTGCAGAGCCGGTGTTTTGAAGATTTTATCATTATGGGCATACGCTGTTTTGGCAAGATCACTTACATGCTGAATCGGTGTTTCACCGGAAGTAAGCTTTTCATTTCTACTGCTGTTGTATCCATAAAACTGAGGCTTTGTATGAACTGCTTTCAGTTCTACTTTTACATCATTGGCATTACTCCCGTAGGTAAGTTTGATCGGTTTATTTTGTGCAGGAAGCTTTCCAAAGTGCAAGACTTCTCCATCATAGAAAAATTGTTCACCGTAAGCTTCCGCCATTCTCGCCAGATAGTTATAATGGGTTTCATCATACTGGCTGCTATAAACAATCTGGGAATAATCATTAGTATCTATCCTGATATCAAACCGGCTTTTATCGATGCCCTGCTTAATCACTTCCTCTGCAATAATCCCCATATTAACGGCCTGGTCACCTCCAAAACTCTGAATATGCGGAGCACCGTCCAAAAGGATGGTAGGGCTATATCCTGTTAAAACAATGTTCCCAAGGCTCATTTGCTCCTGGCTGAATCCCACTCCTGTAATTACTCCCACAAACGTTCTTTCGGGACTGTTTTCTATGTCTTTGTAAGAAATCACAGCTGTAAGACGCTTACCCAAAAATTTATTGGCTTCTTCCAAAGTATGTGTTTGTCTTCCTCCAAGTGCATCGTGCGCTAAAGTAAGCGTAAACTCGTGGTGACGTTGTGCACTTTGCTTCAAAGTGAAATGCTTATAGTATCTGATCACATTTCCTTCGATCACAAGAGACAATTTTACGAGACGGTTGATCCCCGTATGATGGCTCTCCGAAACGCGATCAGCATTTTGTGAAGGACGAAAAGAAGGATTTTGGGATATGTTGGGTGATTTTGTTTTCATATAAACTGCATTTGGATCGTTAAACATTATTATTAAACCTTAATCATTACTTTATTTCTTCCTGACAGAGCGGCTCAGTATTTTATTCTTTTTTAAAAGAAAATCAGGCATGAGATCTACCGGCAGATAGAATATGCTTTCGCCGCTTTGCTTGAGCTCATCCATGATTCCCGGATTCCAGGTAAGTATTTTATCTACATCTACATCCAGTTCTTCGGCTATAATACTTAAGTCAAACCCGGCATTGATATCTGTTTCAGCTAAATTAGGTGCGGTATATTGGCCTGTTCTGTTTTCAAATATCATATTCATGCGTGAATTGTTATAATCATTCAGTACGCTTTGTAATTCACCTGTGGCATAGCAGGCATTTAAATATTTTTTAACATGGTTTATTGTTTCTCCGGGAAGATATTTACTAAAAATATGATATTGCGAAGATCCCGCAGCATCCATTGCTCTTGAAATATTACCCTCGCCACAGTTATAAGCTGCAACTACAGTTACCCAGTTGTTGTATTTTTTGTATAGCTTCCCCAGGGAAATCACCGCTGTTTTGGTACTTCTGTATAAATCCGAACGGCTTTGTTCAGAAAGACCGTATTGATTGGCATGTGCCGTCATAAACTGCCATACACCTACCGCACCGGCACCGGAAATTTGTTTCCGGTCAAAACCGGATTCAATCAGGGCTAAATTTCTAAGATGCCTGGGTAACCCTTTTTGAGAAAGTGAATATTCTATAAATTCTACGATCTCTTTGTTCGAACTGATGATACTTTTATATCTTCTCACACTGTTTTCGGAAGTATCAGAAGCTGAAAGAAACTGCCCATTTACAAAATGAGAAGAAATCAGCAACAACATTCCGGTTACAATATGTTTGAAATTAAATTTCATTGTACTAATAACTATTTTAAATTAAAAATAAAAACATTTTAAAATGGATTTATCTTAACACTACGCCACACTCCATGTCAGTTTATCCTCTTCAGCATTCCAGCCTACATGGATTGTCTGCCCGGATTTTACTTCTTCACGAACGATCATTTTGGAAATAGGTCTGGCCAGCTGTGCACGGATAACACCTGAGATCTGCCTTGCTCCATATTTACTGCTAAAGCCTCCAAGAGCAAGATTTTTTACAGCCTCGTCACTTATTGTAAGCGTCATACCCAGTCTAGTTAGTGAAGTATGGAGTGATTTCAGCTGAATATTAAAGATCCTTTCTGCAATAGATTCGGTAATTGGTGCAAAAGGAATGATCTCCGTAATCCTTGCCAAAAATTCCGGTCTGAATCTTCCGGAGTTCGACATGATCTGCATTAATGAAGAGGATTCAGGAACCTTACCTTCTTCAAATTGCTTTACAATTTCTTCACTTCCGATGTTGGAAGTAAATAATATAAGGGCGTTACTGAAATCTCCTTCTTTTCCGAGTTTATCATGTACTTTACCCTCATCCATAATCTGAAGGAATACATCAAAAACTGAATGGTGGGCTTTTTCAATTTCATCAAATAAAACGACTGTGTACGGTTGCTGTCTTATTTTATTAACCAGCATTCCTCCTTCTTCATATCCTACATATCCCGGGGGAGCTCCATAAAGCAGGGCTGCGGAATGTTCTTCTTTAAATTCAGACATATCGAAACGCACCATCGCTTTCTCATCATTAAAAAGAAGTTCTGCCATTGATTTGGCCAGCTCTGTTTTTCCTGTTCCTGTAGGTCCCAGTAAGAAGAATGATCCTATTGGCTGCCCCGGCTTATTCAGTCCGCTTCTGTTTTCAACGATAGCATCAGAAAGGATCTTTAAGGCATGATCCTGTCCGACTACACGGTTCATAAGAAGAGATTCCATATTAAGGAGCTTCTCTTTTTCCTGTGCCTGAATCTTACCTATCGGAATATTTGTTTTTGCAGCCATCACTGCCGCCAGTTCCAGACGGTCAACTTTTTCTCTTTTTATGGAAGCATGCTGAAGAAGCTCAGTATAGGTATCATCGATGATCTTTTTGATCTGGTCTACAGGCATTGAGTTATCGATCGTAGGTTGCTCACTCAACGATCCCCACAAAATAGGGCTGATCTTATCCCTTAACAAATTATAAGTCCATATCAGCTCATCTGCCTGATCCTTAGGATCAGGATATTCTTCTTTTAGAATTTCTTCATAACTTTCTTTCCAGCTCTCCAGCTCTTTTTCGGAAAGTTCATCAAGCATTTTGATGGCAGCCATAGTCCTGTCCAGCAAATCAATCGCCGCATCAGGAAGTTTTTTACCTTTTGCATAGCGCTTCGCTAAACGTACACATTCCGGAAGGGCTGTTTTTTCAACCTCAATGTTATGGTGTTTTTTGTAACCTTCAAGAAGAACATCGATCATTTTCACACAGGTTTTCTCATCCGGTTCATTTACCGTCAATACCTCAAAGCGTCTGTTAAACGCCTGTTCAGGTTCGATGATCTTCCGGTATTCCTCCTGAGTGGTAGCTCCGATAACCGTGATCTCGCCTCTTGCTAATTCAGGCTTCAGTAAATTGGCAACATTTCCGATGCTCCCCTTTGGATCTAAAAGTGTATGAATTTCATCGATGAATAAAATAGCTTTTTCAATCTTTTTACATTCATTAATTACTTTCTTAAGGCGATCTTCAATTTCGCCTTTATAGGATGTTCCTGCCAGCAGTGCTCCTGTGTCCAACTCCAATAAGGTAGCATTTTTTAGCATTTCCGGAACATTTCCCCTGATGATTTCAATAGCAAATCCTTCTACTAAAGCTGTTTTACCAACTCCGGGCTCACCAATGATAATCACATTAGGTTTACTTCTTCGGCAAAGGATCTCTACGAGCATCCTCAATTCTTTGTCCCGTCCGATAATATTTTCCAATGTCCCTTGTCTCGCCTGTGCTGTTCTGTCTACACAATAGTTTTTGATGGAAGGAAATGAGGCTTCCGTAAAATCCGAAGTATTGGAAAAAAGAGACGAAAATTCACCATCTTCCGCTGTGCCGTAAGGCATATCCTTCCTGTATAGGGCGAATATTTCATGCTCTCTTAAGGGAAGGGATTTCAACTGCTGTAATGTAAATGCAACCTGAGGCTTTACAATAGCAGTAAGTATACAAATAGGAGTGATCTCATCAAGTCCAAGTTTCAGCCTGATGTCATCTGCCTCTTCGGTAATTTTATCTACATATTCATCTTGTCCCACATCATCAGGAAGATGGGTTGTTTTAGGGTAATCTTCTATGCGAACATCAGCCCATTCATAAAAGTATCCAGGGTCTTTATCAATATTTTTCAGAAATTCATTAAGTCCTATATCTTTGTGCATCAAAGCCTGTAAAAGATGTGGAGCTCCATATGTGGCATTATAATTTTCTCTTGCAATGGATTGTGCAATATGAAAAAGCTGTTTTACGGTTTCGTTGGTTACTAGTACTCCCATTGATAATGTTCTTATTAATATGTTTTGTGTTGTTGTATGCAAATAGTTTCACGTCTGCCTGTACAGTTCATCAGCAGGGATGTTCTTACATTAAATATCATGAGCCTCATCAGCAGTAATACGATCAGAAAAGGGTCTTAATGGTAAGGTACACATCTGCAGATCCCTAATGAATCTGCCGGGTTTCTGCGATAAACGGAAAGAAATTCCGTAGGTATGTTCAGGTATCGGTAGCATAATTTTGCGATTGTGGTGAGGCTTAAAGGTAAAAAAAAATATCCAATCAGGATTTCTTTTAGGCAAAGTATTCCCTGATAAAGATTTCAGATTGTCTTTTCTGTGGGTATCTAAATTATCTCAGGCAAAAAAGACTGTCTTTTTATGGACAGTCTTTTTCTATGAATGTGGATTAAATGTGCCTTTTTTAATTAGCTTGATGGCCATAGACCTTCATAAATACCCTGACCATAATGAATGGTCTCAGCGCTTACGATAAAGCTGATCAGCATACTGTTTTCATCTACTGCATCGAAATCTACTTCATGCTGAATAACATATCCGTTTTCCCACTTTAAAGTAATTAAAGTACCTTCTTCATGAGATTTGTTAAATGTAACTTCTCCGGTGGTCGGCTTATATTTTCCATTAAGTAAGCTTTCCAGAATATCAGATTTTTCCGTTGCCTCTACTGTAAGTTTTATAAGTGCATTTGAAGGATCTGATGCTACCCTTCCCGATACATCTGTAGATCTGGAAACGCTATAGTTAAGTTTTAATAGTTTTTGACCCTCGCCTCCGTTGAATTTTAAAATCCCTCTAGAATTTGCTGCCATGATTGTAAATTTTTAATCGTTAATTGTATATTGTAACTCAATGAATGTACAACAAATATAGTACCCCTGCTGCTTTTATAAAAGTTTTCAAATGGATTTTTACAAATTTGTAGTAGTTCTACGATCATCGATGTAGCAACATTTTAGAACTCCCTGGCAATGATTCTTTTGCAATAATCCGGAATTGATAATCCGGAGATATTTCTTCAGGATTTCAATATGTGTAAATACAAAAAAGGCGGAAATAATTCCGCCCTATAATTGATTTTAATGTTTTGTATACTCTGGTTCCTCTACCGGAAGCATGGTCGGCATAAAATATTCATTTAGCCAATAGAAAGTCTGTCCGTTTTGCTGGATTTTCACCGCCGGATTATTTCTGTGAGTAAGCAATCTTTCTCCCAATTCTTTGTAGTTAAGGAAATATTTTCTTACTGTTTCATTTAGAACGATCTTAGATTTTCTCCAGCCCTTAAGCTTATATTTTGACATTAGTTCTTCTTCAGACAAATCGAAACCTGTCGTCAATCCCACCGCATAAGACATAGGCTGCTCATAAAGATCACCTTTATCTAAGAATTTTGCTGTCGGATTATATTTTTTAACAAGACGAACATATTCTTTAATTGCTTTTGACTGGTTGAAGTCTGCTCTTGCCGGACCAGTTTTCTCATATACTTCCCTATAGAAAGCTTTTAGGTTGTCATATTCTGTTTCAGAGATCAGAATTCCTTTTTCAAGACCTGGTTTATAATCTTTAAGATCTTTTGGAATATACCCTTTTACCAGGAACGGACTTCCGTAATTGATCAGCTGAGCGGCAATTCCCGCCGGAACGCGATTGGTAAGTCCCGGATACAGATATTTATATTTCAGATCCACATCTGTTCTTCCCGCTCCTACTGAGGAATGGAAATAAGCATTCAGGGAATTATCGATCGACATATTATCCATGGTTACCTGTGAAATTAAACTATCAACTGATTTTTTCAGATAGCCCGGTGTCGTTACATCTCCTTTTTTAGGGAATATTACAAATCCCTGAGACATACTTTGCTTTGGATAGTCTAAAGAGAAGAAACCTTCATCTCCTTCCACAAGGTTAAAGTTATTCTTAGTTAAAACATCATTCTGATTAATGATTTTTTGCTTTTTCAGCTCCGCAATATTTTTTGCCGTATTGGAAACAACATTCTGCCCCAGCAAAACGAAGTCATTATACGTATCAGATGATCTAGAGCTCGTCTGGAACATGATCAGCCTTGCCTGTGCTTGCGTAAGAGAATTGATTACGCCATACATATTCCCGCTCTGGTTGGCAGATGTCCCAACTGTAATTACAAGGTTCGTTTCATCAGGAACCGCTGAAAGAAGATTTCCTGCAGCCGTTAAACCTTCACTTACGGGTTGATAACCACTGTTGGTAGGACAATTCATCTCATTAATCTTATCTTCTATGAAAGAGATTATTTTACTGTAATCAGCATTTAAGCTGGAAACAGCTACATTATCTCCGCAAGAATTGTTTTTATAGAGAACCACTCCATATTTTACAGAATTGAAATAAGAAGGCTTTTCAAATCTTAACTGCAGGTCCTGTAACAGGGACTTTACAATCGGAGCATAGAGTGCATTAGGTGCACTGATATCTAAAGCAAAAACAATATTGATGTTTTTATTTCTTTCCGTGATCTCACGATAACGGTCAAAATAAATAGGTTCTCCCAATACATTTAAGACATAGTTCTTACTATAGTCCAGGATATTGGTAAAATATTTGGTTTTAGAATCCGGAGTTGGTGCTTCTTTTAATGCAAGCTTAACAGGGTAAATATTTTCAAGTGGCGTTCTCTTATTAACATCCGTAAGAAGAATTGCAGTCCTGCTTGCGGCATCACTACCTCCCGGCGCTCCTTCATGTAACCCTAAAGCCGTTTCTGTAACACCGGTTGTATTCTTCATTTTTACTGCAGAACGTTCCCCCCATGCTGAAATCACATTAGAACTTACCCAGCCATACAATCCTGTACTGATACTATCGATGTCAATATTCGGTTTTTTACCCACTAAAAATCTTTTGTTATTCTCAGCTTGTTTGTAAACATATACAATTTGACCGTTAGGTATCTTTACATTCGCATTTTCGATCAGACTTGGAGAGTTGAACACCATGATCGAATCATTTTTATAATATCTTTCAGCACTTCTGATAACATCACTATTGCTTGGTACCACAGCAACTCTTACCGGATAACCGGTCTTTTCATCTTTTAAAGAGCTGTTCCAAAGCAATAGCTCGGACTCAGGAATCCATCCATAGGTCTTAATAGCCTTCGAAGAAACTTTTTTCATTAAAGCATCCGGAATATACTCGGCTACTTTTACCATGCCGTCTCTATGCTTTAAAACCATTAAAGGTTCTAAGAATTTTACTTCTTTATATGATTTTTCGTCATTTTTATCTAGATAAGCCGTATTTCTGGAACGATCCGAAATGGCAATCCATGGAACGGACTTCTTTGGATAACCATTCATCACTGAGGCATTATCAATTTGCCCGTATTGCGTCGGCTCCGGAGTTCTTTTCGATGGTAATTTTACCTGACAGCTGGTCAGTAAAAATGAAACTCCGATATAATATGCTGCTAGAGGAAATTTATTTTTCATCCTATTTTCTTTTATAATTTGGTGTGCCCGATACAGGGTTGTAATTATTTACTTTGGTTAATATCCACTTTGGTTACACAATTCTGTGTATCATCAAAATTTACCTTAACGGTCTGAATAACATTATTTTTATCAAACTGAAGTCCCGCGCAATACATGTAAAAGTTATTTACTTTACTGTCATTCACCTTCACAACCGTATTCTCATTATTACAAAGGTATTTCTGAAGAAGGTAATTATAGTGTGAATTGAAATTACTCCCGTTGGCAATCTGCTGCAAATGATATTTAAAATCATTATCGATTTTTGCATAAGCGTCTTCTACGCTTACATCCTGATCATTTAATGCATCATAAGAAGGATCAATTCTAATGTGGTGTATAATCGGTTCAATGCTTTCATCCGTGTATAAAGTAACAATATAATCTCCCGGTTCTTTATAGGAGTAGATTGCTAGCTTATCTTTAGAATCTGTAGTTCCGCTTTCCCCGAATTTCCAGCTGAACTGTTTAGCATCGGAGATCGCACGAAACTGTACATTCTCGAATTGCATAGCCCGTAATGGTGCATCTATGGTTGTTTTTACCATCGCTGTATCTTTTGCTTTCTGAATTGCTCTGGCAGAAACCAGTACAGGGAAGGATTTAGAGTATTTATTATCGATAATAAGCGTTACCGGATAATATCCCGGTTTGTTATAAAAGTGGATACCACTGCTTTTCTCAGAAGTTGTCCCGTCTCCGAAGTTCCATTTTTTGCTTTTGGCAAATTGTGTTTTATCTTCAAATACCAATGTATCCCCTACACTTAATGTAGATGGATATACAACCCCTACAATATCATCTGCAGAATGAATGACCTTTTTCTGCAACCAGAGTGCAACAAGAGCCGCAATCAGCAATGTCGCTATAACACCGATAATAATGTTCTTTTTGTTCTTTTGAAAATAATTCATAGTTATAATGTGATGTGTGATTGATTGAGTATTAGTT
Organism: Chryseobacterium sp. PTM-20240506; assembly: GCF_048296755.1. Lineage (NCBI taxonomy): Bacteria > Pseudomonadati > Bacteroidota > Flavobacteriia > Flavobacteriales > Weeksellaceae > Chryseobacterium > Chryseobacterium sp. PTM-20240506. Next base: position 4,176,578 of record NZ_CP182581.1, on the reverse strand, counting down.
TTTACCGTTTACTGGGTTCTTTCTTTTAATGCATTCTGTCGCTGAAAGACACGGTCTTTGGTTTCTTTAAGTCCGATCAGGCAATCCTGATACTGTTTTTGAAAGAGTTTGATATCTTCTGTAGTTCTTGAGATGATCTTTTTGTCCTCAAAATACATTTTATAGAATTGTGCAATCTGGGGATAAGCATCTTTTCTGATGTCTATATATTCCGGACCAAAGCTGTTATTAATATCATTAATCCCTGTCTGAATAGAATTTTCCACAAAAGGTTCTGTGGTTTCATCCGTAAGTCTGCTCACCTGGATGAAAGTACTATCCTGCAAACGCTGGGTTAATTTTTGTTGCTGATCAAATTTGGCTTTTTGTTCAAGTTTCTGAATGGCAATAATATCATCTTCAGAAAATGGCGATTTGAATCTTTTCAGGAAAATAATTCCTAAAAATATGAGTGCTGCCAAAAGCATTAAAATCAAATAAAAAAATTGATATTGCTTTTCTTTTTTGGATAATGTGATGTGTCCCTGCATAACTTATCTTTTTCTTCGACTTCCTGTAAACTTTCTGGTAGGATCTATCTTCAGTACCTTTTCCATACTTCCTACTTTCCCCATGCATCCGTTGACATCTCTTATTGCGATTTTTTTCTGGTTGGAAACCTCTACAATACGATTTTTCAAAGTCAGCATCGGACTTATTTGTTTCATTAAGACCGCATAATGCTTAAAATTATCCGCACTGTCTTTTCCCATAATGTTTTTAGCATTATTCACATTGTCTATAATATCATTTCTTAGGAAAATATCATTTTCCACTCTGTTGAGCCTGCTCATTCTGCTGAAAATAGTATCCACCTGAACTCTAAGAATATCGCTGCGGCCCAGTAATTCTCTGTAGGCTTCCGCATCACGGCTTACCCCTTCCGTTTGGGCATCATAGCTTTTAAAAAAGAAAAATACGCTGGTGAAAGAAACAGCAGCCAGGACAACAAAAGACAGAACAAACTTCCAAATGCCTATTCTGACGTCTGATTTATTTAATTTTTTCTCTCTATTTGAAGACATATTTTGTGGTTTGTTTGGGTCTGTGAAAGTATAAAAAAAAAATTTCCTGCACAATATCTATCTTTTCCGTGATATAACGGATCATTTTTCATTTAAATTAAGATTAATTTTAACTTTAATAAGTTTTTATTAATTTAGACCCCTAAATTTAATTATCATAAGCCAAATCGATATTAAATATTAACGTGAGTAAAATATTAACTAATACTGTGCGATTCTCAATAGCAGACAGCGATTTTTATTTTAAAAAAATACTTGTCAAAACGCTTTTGGAAAACCCGTTTTACATGCTTCTCAATGATTGTAATAACGGGCATGAACTCGTGAACAGAATTTACAGAAGACAGGAAGACGTCTTTATCATTGAACTATTTATGCCTGTATTAAGCGGAATTGAAGCGATAAAATACATCCGTAAAAGCAATTCCGAAACTCCCATTATTACCTATTCAGGAACCTATCAGGAAGATATGGCTGAAATACTTTCCAAAATTCCCAATATCTATTATTGCGAAAAGAAAAGTAATATCATTCGAGATATCATAAAAGGACAGGTAGCGTCAGACACCTTCAACTATGAAGCATATTCCAAAGAATGGGAACAGCAACCCCTTGCTGTTATGGAGTATATGGAACGGCAAAAAAAGAGCCAGGAAGAGCTTTCTTCCACAGAGATCCAGCTGATGAAATTTTGCTATGAAGGCTTTAGTAATAAGGAAATCGGAGAGAAACTTAATCTTAGTACGAGAACGATTGATACCTACATCAACAGGTTAACGGAAAAACTGGGACTAAAGACAAAACTTCACCTGATCCGCTTTTGCGTAGAAAACGGATATTACAATTCCAGCATGTAAAAAACATCATTACGTAATATATATAGAGAGTAAATATAAAACCATCAACCGTTTACCGAAATTTTTTTTACCACTAATTTGCTAGTATTCAATTTTTTTAACTAAATTTGCACACCTAAAATTTAAAATTAAAAAAGGAAATGACAAAGGCAGAATTGGTAAACACCATCTCAAATAAGTTGGGAACAGAAAAGAATGAAACACAGAAAGTTGTAGAAGCTTTTATGCAGGAGATCAGAACTTCTATGTATAATGGAGATAACGTTTATCTAAGAGGTTTTGGTTCTTTTATAATTAAAACAAGGGCTGCTAAAACAGGAAGAAACATTTCTAAAAACACTGCAATTGAGATCCCTGCTCACAATATTCCTGCTTTCAAACCATCAAAATCTTTTGTTGAGAAAGTAAAAACTAAAGTTGCAGTAAAATAAAAATTAACTGAATATTAACTAGTTACTAAAAAATTTAAAATTATGCCAAGCGGAAAGAAAAGAAAAAGACACAAGGTTGCAACTCACAAAAGAAAGAAAAGAAGAAGAGCGAACAGACATAAGAAAAAATAATCTCCTTTTTCGAGATTTAAAAATATATTAATATAGTTGGTGTTTTTAATTTTTTAATCTACACCGACTATATTTTTATTTATAACTATAGGATTCCCAAAAGATCGGGACAGGTTTTATTTCATTGAAATAAATAACACAACTTTCATTATGAATTCGTAAATTTATACATGCATTTATTAAAGAAAACCATGCCTGTTTCCTATAATCTTAACAATTTTATCTTATAACAAAATGAAGAAAGAACTAATAGTTTCGCATGAGGATGAACTTACAAAGATTGCATTACTGGAAGACGGAAGACTATGTGAACTTCATGAGGAAGAGGACAAAAGTGATTTTATAGTTGGAGACTTATTTATAGGAAAGGTAAAAAAGCTGGCACCTAACCTTAATGCCGCATTCGTAAATATAGGTTACGACAAAGATGCGTTTCTGCATTATCAGGACCTGGGGCCACAATATCTTACTTATAGAAAATTTTTAAAGGACACCATTTCTAAAAAGCAAAGTTCTTCAAGCTTAAAAAATTTCGAGATACAACCCGAAATAGACAAAAACGGAACTGTGGATAAGGTCATTGCAAAGGATGACATTGTCCTGCTGCAGATTACCAAAGAGCCTATCTCCACAAAAGGACCAAGGATCTCTACCCAGGTATCTTTAACAGGACGTTTTTTGGTTTTAATTCCTTTCGACAACAAAGTTTCTATCTCCAAAAAGATTAAAAGCTTTGAGGAAAAAGAAAGACTAAGAACTCTTATCGAGAGTATCAAACCTGAAGGTTTTGGTGTGATCATAAGAACCGTTGCCGAAGGAAAAAAAGTGGCTGACCTGCATAACGATATGAATCAGCTGATTCAGAAATGGGAAAGTACTTTTAAAAATATCCAGAAAAATAAAGTTCCATCTAAGGTCTTAAGCGAAGAAGATAAGGCTTCAGCTATTTTAAGGGACAATTTTAATCAGGATTTCGTGAGTATCATTTGTGATGATGAACAAATGGTGGAAGAAATGAAAAATTATGTAGAAGTAATTGCTCCTGAAAGAAAAAATATTGTTCAGTTTTATGATTCTCACATTCCTCTTCTGGAATATTATAATGTTGAAAAACAGCTTAAACAAAGCTTTGGAAAACACGTCAACATTCCAAGTTCTAAAGGAGCTTACCTTGTTATTGAACATACGGAAGCTTTACACGTAGTCGACGTGAACTCCGGGAATAACATTACAACCGGAAATGCAGCCAATAAAGAACACGCTCTCAACGTGAATAAAATGGCCGCAACAGAAATTGCAAGACAATTGCGCCTTCGTGATATGGGTGGTATTATTGTAATCGATTTTATCGATATGCCGAACGCCGATCACAGAAGAGATTTGTACGAACATCTGAAAGAAGAAATGAAGCGCGACAAAGCTCGCCACAAAATTTTACCTCCAAGTAAATTTGGATTGATACAGATTACCAGACAGAGAAACCGTCCGGAAAAACAAATCGAAACCAAAGAAGAAAACCCTAACAAGGACGGAGAAATCGTAGCTCCGATTGTTATTGTGGAAAGAATGGAAGAAACCATTAGAAACATCATGCAAAAGGAAAAAGGAAAACTTTACCTGCATGTACACCCATTCGTGGAAGCTTATCTTACAAAAGGAATTAAGAGCATCCAGATGAAATGGTTTGTAAAATATAAAAAATGGGTAACCATCATCCCAAGGGATTCTTTTAAATATTTGGAATACAAGATCTATAACTCTAAGAAAGAAGAAGTATCAGGATATTCCAATTAATACAAAATTACAACCTCCAGTTTTCTGGAGGTTTTTTTATTTAAATTAGTACCTGTTTTAATAAACACAAAAAACATGAACAAGGAACACTACTACTCCACTTCCATTGAATGGACCGGAAATAAAGGAACAGGTACCAGCGGCTACCGGAATTACGACAGAAGCTATACCATCTCAATAGAAAATAAAGTTACTATTGATGGGTCTTCTGATCCTGCATTTAGGGGCGATAAGACCAAACATAATCCTGAAGAGCTTTTTTTAGCATCCTTATCTTCATGCCATATGTTATGGTATCTCCATTTTTGTTCAGAAGCGGGAGTTATCCTAACTGAATACACAGATAAAGCAACCGGAATCATGGCAGAAACCGCCAATGGAAGTGGCCACTTTACAGAAGTAACCCTACACCCTGAAATAATCGTGACGGATGAATCCATGATTGAAAAAGCGGTGGAACTTCATCAAAAAGCTAATGAATTTTGTTTCATTGCCAACTCGGTTAATTTCAAAGTAAAGCACAGCCCGACAGTACAGGTTAAACAAGGATGAATTCAGCACCATCAGTAGCCTATTTGCTTCTGGTATCTTTAATTTTTTCATCTTTAATTTTTCAAAACCATATGGTTAATTAATGTTAATGGCTATTCCATTCTTCAGGATATATTGCTAAATTTGAGCTATGGAAAGTTTTGGAAAAGATTTATTAAGAAAAATTAAAAGTGTGGAATTACCAGGAGAGAATGCTCACGGCGTATTTTCTCCACCTTATCGTCCTGTTTTCAACCACGATGAAATCTTAAAGAAAAATCCAAAATTCGCGGCAGTAAATATTGTTTTATATTTAAAAGATGATGAATGGTATTTCCCTCTGATTCAAAGGACCATTAATGAGCACGACAGACACAGCGGTCAAATATCACTTCCTGGCGGAAAGCGCGAAGAAATGGACAGGGATTTTGCAGACACTGCTATTCGTGAAACTTCAGAAGAAATAGGAATAGATAAACATTACGTAAGGATCATAAGAGAGATGTCCCCTATTTATATTCCTCCAAGTAATTTTTACGTATATACCTATATTTCATATACCAAAAAGAACCCCACTTTCGTTTTACAACAAAGTGAAGCAGTAGAAACCATCGAGTTTCCTATTACTTCGTTTTTAAATCTTCCCGACCAGCCTGAAATTATGGCTCTGCCAAGTGCCGGAGGACATGAAGTTCCGGTCATTAATTTCAATGGATATATCATATGGGGAGCTACAGCAATGATATTAAGTGAATTCAGTCAGTTGCTGAAAAAAATGTAACTTTGCACAACCGTGTTTAATTGAGAGATGGCGAAGAAAAATATTTTCACCGATGCATTCGGGACACCTTACTTTTTGAAAAGGTTAGTTATTTTTATTTTAGGATTTGTTTCTTACAGAAGATTCAATGGTTTTAATAAGCTAAAAATAACCGGTACTGAACACCTTGTTGATCTGCCCGATTCCAATGTGTTATTTGTATCCAACCATCAGACTTATTTTGCAGATGTTGCAGCCATGTACCACGCGTTCTGTGCTGTAAATAATGGCTATTTAAATACCATTAAAAATCCGATCTATCTCCTCAATCCAAAGATTGATTTCTACTATGTGGCAGCAGAAGAAACCATGAACAAAGGAATTCTTCCTAAAATTTTTAAAATTGCAGGTGCTGTTACGGTAAAGAGAACATGGCGTGCGGAAGGAAAAAATGTAAACAGAATGGTAGACCTCACAGAGGTTGATAATATAATGAAGGCTCTTGATAACGGCTGGGTAGCCACCTTCCCTCAGGGTACTACTTCCGCTTTTGCACAGGGCCGTAGAGGAACAGCAAAACTGGTGAAAAACCAGCGCCCGATTGTAATTCCTATCAAGATCAATGGTTTCAGAAGAGCCTTTGATAAAAAAGGATTACGGGTAAAGGTTACCGGTGTAAAACCTACCATGGAGTTTAAGGCACCTCTGGATATTGATTATGATAAAGAAAATGCACATGAAATTTTATTAAAAATCATGACTGCCATAGAGCAAACGGAGGACTTCAATCTGCTGCACCAGTATGATGAAGAATTAAAAGCTAAAAAACTAGAGAAGAAAGATTCAGATAATTAAAAAAGGTAAATTACATATGAAAAGAATAATAGAGATCTTATTCGCAATCATAGTATTAGTTTCATGCAACAGTCAAAAAGTATATTCAAATTTCGACATTAGCTATTCCAAAAGCGGAGGCTACGCTCCTGCTTATGAAAACCTGCTTATAAAAGATAATACTGCACACTATTCTTTTGAGGGCGAAGGAAAAAAGATTAAACAGGATTTTAAGGTTTCGGATGAAGACCTGAAGAAACTCAATAACATTTTGTCTCAGAATAACTTCAGAAGGATACAGGAAGATCACAAAAAACTGTATGATAACGTAACGACTTCTATTAATGTAAAGAAAGGTCCTAATGAAGGAAGTAAAACGGATGCCAGCCTGATTATGCCGAATTTCAGGACCAATTGGACGAATATCACCAATGCATTTCAGGAGATCATTAATAATAATGTTAAAAAATAATAAATACAATTGAAGACCCATTTCATTGCTATCGGAGGAAGTGCCATGCATAATCTTGCCATAGCACTAAAAGATAAAGGATATCAGGTGACAGGCTCTGATGATGCCATTTTTGAACCGTCAAAATCAAGACTTGAAAACAAAGGAATACTTCCTCAGGAAATGGGTTGGTTCCCCGAAAAGATCACTTCAGATCTTGATGCAGTCATTTTGGGGATGCATGCTCATCAGGATAACCCTGAATTGGCAAAAGCAAAAGAATTAGGCCTGAAAATATACTCTTATCCTGAATTTCTTTACGAACAGTCTAAAGATAAAACAAGAGTAGTTATTGCAGGATCACACGGGAAGACCACCATTACTTCCATGATTCTGCATGTCCTTAATTTTCATCAGAATGAGGTGGACTTTATGGTAGGAGCACAATTGGAAGGCTTCGACTGTATGGTGAAATTAACTCCTGATAACGATTTTATGGTATTGGAAGGCGACGAATATCTTTCGTCCCCTATCGACCTGCGTTCTAAATTTTTATTATATCAGCCCAACATCGCTCTTTTAAGCGGAATTGCCTGGGATCACATCAATGTGTTCAAAACATTCGATGATTATATAGAGCAATTCAGAAAATTTGTAGCCAGCATCACTCCTGGTGGTGTATTAGTATACAATGAAGAAGATCCGGAGGTGGTAAAAGTAGTGGACAATGCGGAAAATTATTTCAGAAAAATACCCTATAAAACTCCGGAGTATGAGATCAGTAATGGGCAGGTCCTGTTAAAAACTGAAATGGGAGATATCCCACTTTCTGTTTTCGGAGCCCATAACCTTCTGAACCTGGAAGGGGCCAGACACATCTGCCGTCAGCTAGGTATTATGGATGAAGACTTCTACGAAGCAATTATGAGCTTTAAAGGAGCCTCAAAACGTCTTGAAAAAGTAGAAAGAGAAGATAAAGCCATTCTTTACAAGGATTTTGCCCACGCTCCAAGTAAAGTAAAAGCTGCGGTAAAAGCTTTTAATGAACAGTTTAAAGGAGAAAAAAAATACGGATTCCTTGAACTGCACACCTATTCAAGTTTAAATCCTGCTTTTTTAGAGCAATATGATCATGCCATGGATGGCTTGGATGAGGCTATTGTATTCTATTCTGAAGATGCCTTAAAGATTAAAAGAATGGACCCGATATCTCCTGATCTCATTAAAGAAAAATTTAAAAACGACCATTTAAAAGTATTTACCAATGCGGAGGAGCTTCATGCGTATTGGGATATTCTGGATAAAAAGCAAGGTGTTTTCCTAATGATGAGTTCGGGTAACTTTGGTGGATTAGATCTCACAAAATAGAAAATTACATTATTCATGTACCTATAAAAAAGCTTCCCTCTTTAAAAGAGGGAAGCTTTTTTATTCTTGGAAATAAAATAGTAAACTCCAACGAGAAATTTTCATCAGTTTAGATATTGAAAAATTTCTAAGGTTAGATTAAAAATTATTCTAAGTGGCAATATTTTCAATTACAATAATTAAGATGCAATGAAATTATAAAAAATAATTTCAAACAAATTATATAATCAGTAATAAAAAAAACACAAAACAAAAATCATATATCAATGATTTACAGTAAATTAAAACAATATTCCTCTTGATAACTTGAATATTTTTAATTACTTTTATATCAAATAATACACAGCAATGAAAAAGAAATTACTGTTTTTTATGGTATTGCCTATGGCCATATCAGCACAAGTAGGGATTAATACAACCCAACCCACAAAAACTCTTGATGTAAATGGAGAGCTAAGGGTTCGAACTTTAAATCAGGGAACTGAAAATGATGTTATTCTCTCGGCAGATGCAGCCGGGAATGTAAGAAAAATTTCGAGAAATGAATTGAACGGTGGTGGATCATCAGGTTTCAATTCCACGATTCTGGGATATGATCCCCAGCCTGTCTCCAAAAGACAAATTCCGCCAGGACCAGTTCCGGGAGGGGGAACAGCTACAGAACTCGGATGTAAAAAATGGACTGTTAATAACCATACCTATTGTGCGTACCAGATTTCTCAACCTATTACCTGGTTCAATGCGTTTAACTTTGGAAAGCAAATGGGAGGCTATCTCGTAACAATGCCCAGTGATACAGAAAGAGCATGGGTAAATACAAATATTGTAGCATCCGGAACTGGATATAATCTGGCCAACAATATTTGGATAGGATTCAATAAGATCAGAAGACCGGGGAACCCCGACCAGCTACAATGGATCACCGGGGAAGAGTTCAGAATCAATTGGTCCACGAATCCGGCAACAACTGAAAACTGGTTCGCATCCGGAGAGCCTAATAACGCCGGAGGTACAGAAGGAGCTACACACATTCTGGTTGGTGGGGAAAGAAAATGGAATGATATGGCTGGAACTGTAACCAATTCAAACAGCAGCCCGATGGATCAGCTTATTATTGAGTTCAACGAATAAACAAATAACGACCTTTATTTTCAAAAAAAGCTCCTTTCGGACGAAAGGAGCTTTTTTTAATTTATTCTGGTAAAAAACCTTCTGATCACATCATTTATTCCATCGCCATCCATATCTTGGGTACGGTCTTCCATGATCATTTCGGATTGGGTAAGTTTTGTAACGAAATATGGATAATCCTGTTCCCCCTCATACCAAAATTGACCGGTTGGTTTATCAAAAGTATAGTTTCTGGTAACAACATCAGTCTGAATACACGTAGTACTTTGCTGGGCATAAGTTGTTGAAGTCATATTGGTTTGCCTGAACTCATGCGTGCTTTTTTTCTGACAATCTGTAGAAAAATTGGTTTTTGTCTGATGATCTTTTGAAGTGTACAATTCAGATTTTTCAATATACCACTTCCCGATTATTGTCCCTACATTGGGATCAATAGTATCCAATGTTTCACTATCACTACCACATGCAAGCATTGACAATAAAGCTAAAGGTAAAAATATTCTTTTCATATATGCTGGGCTTAAAGCCTGCAAAAATAGACAATTTTTCAGGATATTTTTTCAACATCAAGAATCAGCCTTTTTAAAATATCCATGGTGGATGCTTCACTGTACGGATGAACCGATTGCCCTAGCCATATATTCACAAACTCCACATTACCCTTAAGTTTTGCCGTTTTTCTTAAAATCCCTGTCAGCTTGTTTTGATAAGGGTAAGGCAGAATATAGTCAGAATTCTCAAGGGCTTCAATAAATCTATTTCTGATTCCTCTTGCATAACGTCCCGAGAAGCTTTTGGTCAAAAGAATTTCGTCTTCTCTTACTTTCTTTAATCTTTCTTTCTCAAATGACTGCAATGCGCTTTCCTGAGAAGCCAATAATATACTGCCCACCTGAAACCCTTTTGCTCCAAGTTCATTTGCCGCCAATATGGTTCTTGCATTATAAATCCCACCTGCATAAATCAAAGGAACCTTCACATGATCGAATACCTGTGATAAAAGAGATAGACCTCCGATCTGCGGGATCCGATCTCCGTCAAATGTTCCCCTATGCCCTCCAGCCTCAATTCCCTGAACACAGATTATGTCAATCCCAGATTTCTCCAGGATCAAAGCTTCTTCCACTGAAGTACACGTTCCAATAAGGGTTATTCCATTTTCTTTTAATTTCTGAATGCTATTATCGTCAAGATTTCCAAATGTAAAGCTCAGGATCTTACATCCTTCTTCAATGATGGCGTCAATTTGCTCGTGATAAGTGTTCACTTTAAGATCTTCGAGATCAGGAAGGCTGACCTCCAGATTATTTTCTGCTGCAAGCTCTTCAGTAAAGTTTTTGGTCTTTATGTATTTCTGTCGTATGGAGTCTGTGATCGGAGGGATATCATGGGTAAAAATGTTAACGGCAAATGGCTGGTCAGCAAGTTTTTTTGTAACCTTAATCAATTCAACGGATTGTTCCGCAGATAAATCAGCTAATGCCAGAGTTCCCAAGCAACCAACCTTTGAAGCTGACGCCGTCATCTCAGGAGTACTTACTCCGAACATAGGAGCCTGAATAACGGGATATCTTATGTTTAATTTTTCAACGAGTGTATTTGACCAGAACATACAAATTATTTTATTTTAAAGTACAAAAAATAGATACTGCTCCATCTCAGTAGATATATCTACTTAAAAAAAACAATTCCCACAGATCTCACAAGCATACAGACTATTTCTGTAAAAACCTCAGGAGCTGTGGGAACTGATAGATCTTATATTAGATATCTGCTATAGAATTCAGCATTTTCTTCTCCCATTCAGGATCTTTCGGATCAAAGAACAGTCTTTTACCCGTATCCAGCGAGCGAACGATATTCATTTCATCTTCTGTTAAGCTGAAATCAAACACATTAAAATTCTCCTCAATTCTGGATGGAGTAATGGATTTCGGAATAATAACAAAACCTTCCTGTAGATGCCATCTCAAAATAACCTGCGCTACTGTTTTGGAATATTTTTCTGCAATTGATTTTAGCTCAGGGTTTTGTAGAAGCTCAGCATTTCCGTTTCCAAGCGGACTCCATGGCTCCGTTACAATATTATTTTCACGGTCATAAGCTACCATTTCTTTTTGCTGGAAAATAGGATGCAATTCAATCTGATTGATCACTGGAAGAACAGTCGAATTCGCTTTTAACTCTTCTAGTTTTTCCACTGTAAAATTACATACTCCAATCGCTTTGATCTTTCCTTCATGATATAATTCTTCCAATGCTTTCCACGCACCTAAGAAATCCCCGAAAGGCCAGTGAATAAGATACATATCAAGGTAATCCAGTTGCAATCTGTCCAGTGTTCTTTGAAATGCCGCTTTAGCTTTTTCATACCCATGATCCTGCACCCAAAGTTTTGAGGTAATGAACAGCTCATCCCTATTCACACCACTATTTCTCACTGCGCTTCCCACAGCCTTTTCATTAAGATATATAGATGCAGTATCGATCATTCTGTAGCCTGTTTGAATAGCTTTGATCACAGCATCTTCACAAACTTTCAGATCATCAATCTGCCATACTCCGAATCCTAGTGCCGGAATATCAATTCCGTTATTTAAAGTAACAACCGGCTGCCCTGTGTACATTTTTTTCTGCATAATTCTTTATTTTAATTTTTAACATAAAGTCTAACAAATTTGCAACAAAAAATTGAAATTTTACACCTTAAATCCCTGCTTTATGAAATTTAAAAATTATTTATTTTTGCACAAAAATTAAGATAATGAACTATCAGATTATAAAGGCAGAATCACAAGACTATCCCAGGATCATGGAAATCTGGGCTTCATCAGTGAAAGCAACCCATCATTTTCTTGCAGAAGAGGATTTTAATTATTTTCAGGAAGTGATTCCTAGAGATTATCTGCCTCATTTAGATGTTTACCTGATAACGGAAGATAATAAAGCAAAGGGATTTGCATCAGTTGCCGGGGATACTCTTGAAATGTTGTTTATCCATGATGATTTCCGAGGAAAAGGATATGGGAAAAAATTATATCAGTTTATGAAAGATCAGATCGGTTTTACGAAGCTGGATGTCAATGAGCAAAATCCCCAGGCGATTGGCTTTTATGAAAAAATGGGGTTTAAAAGAGTAGGAAGATCAGAAAAAGATGGCTCCGGAAAAGATTATCCTATTATCCATATGGCAATATAATGGATCCGTTCACACTGATTAAGATTGGGGTCTCTTCAGAGATGCCCTATGAATTGCTTCTGCTGGCTGATGAAACTGTGGAAGCAATCCATAAATACATATTTGATTGTGATATGTATGTTCTTAAAGAAAAGTCCCGATCGATAGCCGTAATGGCCCTTTACCGGATTAGTAATACCGAATTGGAAATTAAAAACATAGCAGTTGACAGCCCGTATCAGGGAAAAGGTATAGGAGGTCTTTTAATCGATAAAGCGAAAGAAATAGCAAATAAAAATCACTTTCATTCCCTATTAGTAGGAACTTCAGATACAGGCTTCCGTCAAATCCGCTTTTATGAGAAAAACGGTTTTGTGAAAAAAGGAATACGCAAAGACTTTTTTATTCAAAACTATCCGGATCCTATTTTTGAAAATGGAATTCAGATGCGGGACATGGTCGTTTTAGAGTTTTTAACTCATCACTTCTCTGAATAATTTCTTGATATGCCCGATCTCTGCCTGATAACTTGTTTTTTTCCGGCATCCGAAATATAAAGTATTTTCCAGCTTTTTATCTCCTTCCCAGATCAATTTTACATCTCCGCTTTCAATTTCGTTTTTACATAAAAAATCAGGAACTACAGCCAATCCTGTCCCTCCTTTCAGACAACGGATAATAGAATTAAGATTAGGAACGATATAATTGGGACGGAAATTAGGTTTATGTCCAAAATTCAGGATCCAGAATTGGAATAAATGTTCCATATCACCTGTTGTTCCATACCATTTCTCCTGTTTAAGCCATTCTTCTATCTTATCAGGATCTTTGGTTTTAAGAACCTTTTTAAAAGCATCGGTATCTACATCTTTCCCCCCCACCAGAATAATCTGTTCGGATGAAAATGCTTCATGCTCAATATTCAGTGATGATCCCTTTTTGGGTGTTATGATTAGATCGAGAATTCCTTTATCAAGCTGATCCAGCATCTCCGGATACTCCCCAAAGCTGATGATCAAATTAAAAGGTAAAGTGGAAACATATTGCTCCAAAGTAGTTTGAAAAGTCTCAAAACACATCCCTACACTGATTGTCGGTGTATGCTTTTCTGTTGATTTTTGAAAGTTTTTCTCTACATTCTCAAGCTTTAAAAGCGGTTCAAAAACAGCATTATAAAGCACCTTCCCTCTTTCTGTGGGAATCATTTTTCTTCCGGTCCGGTCAAAGAGTTTATATCCTACATAAGCCTCAAGTGAGCTTAGATGAAGACTTACACCAGGCTGTGAAATGAACAAACTTTCCGCAGCTCCGGTTAACGTTCCCGTCTTGTAGATCTCTTTAAACGTACGGTACCACTCTAAATTAACCATATCAAAGCATTTAAATTATAATACAAAACTACAAAATAATCAGAATACTAATAGATAGAAATTGACTATGCTTTGCATCAATAATTGTAATACCTTTGTGTAAAGGCTTGATTCAGGCATGAAAAAGGACATTCAGACATTTCATCAATTTCTAAATTCTATCGGGGAAATTTCAACACAAGATTTTGACCTGATATGTCAATATATGGAAATAAAGGAAATGGGAGTGGGAACTATTCTCCTGCAGGAAGGAAAAATCGCAAAAGATCTGTTCTTTGTACTGGATGGTATTTTAAAGATCGTCTCCACTAATGAAAAAGGGAACGAAGTCATTCATTTTTTTATTAAAGAAAATAAATTTTGTACAATCCTGTACAGTTTTACAGATGAAGTTATTTCAAGGGAAGAAATCATTGCTGCAACTTCTGCGCGGGTTTTGGTATTTTCCAAGAAAAATCTGAATGAATTATTTGAGAAACTACCCCACTTTAAGAATCTGATAGAAAATATTATCCAAAAAACCCTCATGGAAAAAATTAAAGCCAGAAACCATTTAATGGGAGAAGAAGCCACAATACGTTATCACAAGTTTATTTCCGACCACCCAGACCTAATGCTTAAAGTTCCTTTAAGTGATGTGGCTTCCTACTTGGGAATAACGCAACAATCTCTTAGCCGGATCAGAAAAAATATTAACTTTAAATTTTTGACTTAAGGTCATTGGATACCAAGAAGTATCTTCATTCAAGTACAATCATAGTTGCTTTTTCATCATAAAAGTTATCTTCATTCATTAAAAAAATCCCCCCGATGGAAAAAAGTACAATAAATATATACTTTTAGCCATTTTTTCGAACCCGTACCGTCTCTATCTTTGCCCTGTTAAGTTATTCTAAAGTCAGATAGCTTAGCAGGGAATCAGACAATTGCTCTGGTCCGTACCAAAAAAATTTAACCTTAAAATATATACTTATGAAAAAGACTTCAATTTCAAAACAATCAAGGTTCTTACCTTTCTTAGCTGTTTTATTTATGTTATTCGGTGGAATATCTGCTTTATCAGCTCAATCATCTAAAGTAGTGAAAAACATTGTGCTGGTGCATGGGGCATTCGTAGATGGTTCCGGTTACAGGGGTGTGTACGATATCCTTACAAAAAAGGGATATAATGTTACCGTGGTACAAAACCCGCTAACTTCGTTGGCAGATGATGTTCAGGCAACAAAGGATGCACTTGACAAGCAGGACGGTCCAACTATTCTTGTGGGACATTCCTATGGCGGAACAGTGATTACTGAATCCGGAGATCATCCCAATGTAGCAGCATTGGTTTATGTAGCGGCATTTCAGCTTGATGAGGGTGAATCAGCTGTAGACTGGGCAAAAACAGAACCTGCATCTCCTAAGAGCGGAATTTTGCCTCCGGATGAAAAAGGATTTCTTTACTATGACAAAGCGAAATTTCACGCAGGATTTTGTGCAGATCTGCCTAAAGAACAAGCTGATTTCATGTATGCTTCGCAAGGACGTTTTTCTGCAGCAGCTCTGGGCGCTAAAGTAACAAAAGCACCATGGAAAACAAAACCATCTTATGGTATCGTTGCCACTCAGGATGAGGCGATACTTCCTTCTATTCAACGTAAAATGTACCAAAAAGGACATGCAAAAATCACAGAAATAAAAGGAAGCCATGTTGTATTTATTTCTCATCCACAGGAAGTGGCGGATGTGATCATCAGAGCATCAAAAGAAGTAAAATAATAGTAATAAACATCCTCACATTCAAAGCTGTTTCAAAAAATTGAAACAGCTTTGAATTATTTAGATTAAAAATTAACCGACTTCGTTTCTCAGAAAACATGCATAATAATTGGGAATTCCACTGGCTTCAATACTTTTAGCCACCGTTTCGAGCGGATACTCCAGTTGAATGATCTCAGGGACTACCTCTTTTTCATTCAACGTCAGAATTACATAAGATGCTAATCTGTTTTCTTCCTTTGATCGACCCACAGAACCAGTATTAATTGCCCATTTTTCTCCGATCTTCTTCTTAAAAGAAATATGAGTATGTCCCATCAGAATTACATCCGAATCAGAATCCTTCAACATTTCGTGAAACACCTCATCAGCTTCATATTCGTAGAGATAAGTATCATTACTTTTCAGAGATGAATGTACCAGCTGGATATTCCAATGTCTGCCTCCTGTCTTATAGTTTAATTTGATGTGGAAAGGAAGCTCGGCCAAAAAGGATTTATTCTCATCCCTAATAGATTTCCGGGAGTGGTCTATAGCTTCAAACCGAGCTATTGTTTCTTCTTCGGAATGTTTGCTTAGTGGAATTACGGGCAGGTCGAAAGCAATTCTTTCATCATGATTCCCGAGTATACAAGGAATATGGTTCTTCCTGATCTTGTCAATTACTTCATTTCCCCACGGTGCAAAGTCCACCAGGTCACCCAGACAGAATTTTTGAGTAATTCCTCTTTGATTTATATCCTGTAAAACCACTTCTAAAGCCGGAAGATTACCATGTACATCACTAAAAACGGCTATCTGTATCATATACCACTCAAATTTACCTAACAAAATTACATGAGAAAATAATAAGTAGCGTGCAAAAGGAATATGATATTCAACCATAATGCCTTAAATTTAATGTATCATTATTCTGATATTAAACTATAATTTATATTATTTTTATCATAGTAAAACACAACCTAACTTTGCATCATAAATTTTAAACAATCATAAAACAATGAAAAAAGTATTAATAATTAATGGTGGACAAAACTTTGGACATTCCGGAGGAAAATATAATAAAACAGTTGCTGATAATACATTGGAAGTATTAAAAAATTTTGAAAATGTAGAAGTTAAAGTAACCAACATAGCAGACGGATATGATAAAAATGAAGAAGTTCAGAAATTTGTGTGGGCCGATTATATAATTTACCACACTCCGATCTGGTGGTTTCAGCTTCCGAACGGATTTAAGAAATACATTGATGAAGTTTTCACTGCCGGACATGCTAAAGGCATTTATCTGAGCGACGGGAGAACAGCCGAAAACCCAGAGATCAATTATGGAACCGGAGGGATGCTCGGTGGCAGAAAATATATGGTAACAACCAGCTGGAATGCTCCAGAAACTGCGTTTACTCTTCCCGGAGAGTTTTTTAATGAAACGAGTGTAGATAACGGACCATTATTTGGATTCCACAGGATGAATGCTTTCGTTTCTTTACAGAAAATGGATAGCTTTCACTTCCATGATGTGGAAAAGAATGCCAATATAGAACGTGATATGAAACGGTACCTGGATCATATTAAAAATGTTTTCGAAAAAGAATTAAAAGTACAATTAGCCTCATGAAAAAAATACTAATAACTGGAATTACAGGCTATATCGGAGGAAGTATTGCTAAAAAATTACAGGATAAAAACTATACAGTAATAGGTCTGGTCCGTAACGAGACCCAAGCTAAAGAACTGGCGTCTGCGGGAATTGAAACCATCGTTGGAAGCATCCAAAATGAAGCCCTTCTCCGCGCTGCCATTGAAAAATCAGATGCAATCATTCACAATGCCGATTCGGCAGATGATGCTTATGCTGTGGACAGCATTATCAATGCACTGGAAGGAACCGGAAAAACATTTATTTTTACTTCAGGTTCAGCTATTTTGGGAGGAAAGGAAAACGGAGAAAAAAGTGACTTTATTTTCACTGAAGATATTCCTTTAACCCCAAGACTGGAAATGGCTTCCAGGGTTCTGATCAATGACTGCGTTTTAAGATCTGCCCAAAAGAATATCAGAAGTATTGTTATTGTCCCTACAATGGTATACGGTACAGGTCTTGGGATCAAAAAAGACAGCATTCAGATTCCTGCCCTGACTCAATTCTCAAAAGAAAAGGGATTTGGCGTTTATTTCGGGAAAGGAGAAAATATCTGGTCAAATATCCACATTGAAGATCTGGCAGACCTCTATGTACTTGCTCTGGAAAATGCAAAAGCAGGCTCCCTGTATTACGCAGAAAACGGCTCATCCAATATCAGGAATATAGCTGAAACCATCAGTACAAAATATGGGTTGCAACCTGCACAATCTTTAAGCGTACAGGAGGCAGTAGATCGGTTTAGCCCTGCGGGTGGTTATTTTGGATTTGCCTCTAATAGCCTATGTAATGCGGACAAAGCAAAAAAAGAACTGGGCTGGACTCCACAGTATCATTCAATCGAAGACTTTATTTAAATACAATTATTATGAAAATATATTTAACAGCGATTATAAAAGCAAAAGAAGAACACTGTGCAGAAGTACTTGAAGTTCTTCAGAACATGGTAAAAGAAACGAGAAAAGAGGAAGCATGCGAACTTTACAGCCTGCATCAGGGTATAGAGAACCAAAACGAATTTGTTTTCTATGAAATATGGAAAAATGCAGCGGGGCTTGAACAGCACAATCAACAGCCATATATTAAAGCTTTCGGAGCTCTGGTTGATGAAAAACTTCAGGAAGTTCCACAGATTTATAAAACCAACATTTTATAGCCATGAAAAAACTTGCAATTGTAATATTCAGCATATTCATGATAGGATTTGTTCAGTCACAAACCAAAAAATCAATTCATATGAAAAAGAAAATTTTATTTGTCGTAACAAGTCATGACAAAAAAGGAGATACCGGCGAGAGTACCGGATATTATTTAGGAGAGGTTTCTCATCCATGGGAGGTACTTCATCGCGCAGGCTATGATATAGATTTTGTAAGCCCTAAAGGAGGAACACCGCCAGTAGATGGCTTTGATCTTAAAGACCCGGTGAACAAAGAGTTTTGGGAAAACAAAGAATACAAAAATAAAATAGATCATTCTCTAAAACCTTCTGAAGTAAAGTCTTCTGATTATTCAGCTATCTTTTATGCCGGAGGTCATGGAGCGATGTGGGATCTTGCAGATAATACAGAATTAGCTTCCATTGCCTCAAAAATTTATGAAAATGGAGGAATTGTTGCCGGAGTTTGTCATGGACCCGCAGGTTTGGTCAACATTAAACTGAAAGACGGTAAATATCTAGTTGATGGTAAAAAGATCAATGCTTTTACCAATGAGGAAGAATCTGAGGTAAAACTAACGAATGTTGTTCCTTTCCTTCTGGAAGACCAGCTCAAAGCAAGAGGAGCGAAATTTGAAAAATCCGGACTTTGGCAGACGCATGTTGTTACAGATCAAAGAGTGATTACAGGACAAAATCCTCAATCAGCAAAGGCTGTTGGTGAGGCTATTTTAAAAGAATTAAACAAATAATTTCAAACAATTTTTAAATCAAAATGGAATATAGAAAACTAGGTAATACTGACCTTGAATTATCAGTAATTACTCACGGGGCTTTTGCCATCGGTGGAAATATGTGGGGTGGAAATGAAAAACAAGATTCTATAAACTCTATTCATGCTTCTTTAGATAACGGAGTAACCTCTATTGATACGGCACCTTTTTACGGTTTCGGATTAAGTGAGGAAATGATCGGGGAAGCAATCAAAGGAAAAGACCGTTCAAAGATCCAGCTATTAACTAAGTTTGGCTTAGTATGGGACGGCAGCAATCAGGGAAAAGGTGAGTTCTTTTTTAATGCAGAAAAAGATGGTAAAACACTTCCTGTATATAAATTTGCATCTAAGGAAAACATCATTAAAGAAGTAGAAGAAAGCTTACAACGTTTAGGAACCGATTATATTGATCTTTTACAATTACACTGGCCGGATAACTCGACCCCTATCAGTGAAACCATGGAAGCTTTAGAAATGTTGATACAGCAGGGAAAAATAAGAACTGCCGGTGTAAGCAATTACCTTGTGGAACAAATGGAAGAAGCTTCTAAAACGATTCAGCTGGCAAGTAATCAGGTATCATACAGCATGCTGAACAGAGCTATAGAAAAAGATTTAGTACCTTACTCTTTAGAGAACAATACCGGAATTATAGTGTATAGTCCAATGGAGAGAGGATTATTAACGGGTAAATATTTTAAACAAGCTCAATTAAAGGCTGATGATCACCGTAACGGATATTTTGCACAGTTTGATCTAGAAAAAGTAAAAGCTTTTCTGGAAACTTTGGAAACAATTGCCCAAGAAAAAAATGCTACTGTTTCACAGTTAGTCCTACGCTGGACCAGTTTACAACCCGCTATCAGTGTTGTATTGGCAGGAGCACGAAATGCCCAGCAGGCCATTGAAAACGCACAGGCAATGTCGTTTGAACTTTCTCGGGAAGAATTAGATACGATTAATTCTGCCTTAACCGGAATCTAACATAAAACAAGTTGGAAGAGAGAAGCTGCATACTCATTACATCTAATTGAATATCACTTATTCATACAGGGTTCAATAAACTTCCCTCTTCTAACTTCCCTTCTTTCTAATCCTAAATCATAGAAAATGAAAAATAATCTGATCACTTTGTTCGGGTTGGCTGCTTTATTGTCTTTTAACACCACAATAGTAAAAGCTCAAAAACAGTATATCAATCCTGACGATCAATCCTGGTACCCCTCAACATACGGGGTAAATGATGAAATAGGAGCCGCTAATCTCCTGACAGCGCAAGTTGTAAAAGCAGCCATTTCGCTTGTAAAACAAGGTAAAACATTACCTCTGGCTGTCGCTATTGATAAAAACCTTCCTGCTTTCCGTCACAGAAGCTTTAATTTATATAACATTCAACCCGGGGAACAGGCCGGCCAAAGTTTGGGTCCTAATAAATTCACATTCAATGACGAACTGGTTAATGGCTGGACCGGCGTTGGAACACAACTTAACGGAATCGGGCACATTGGTATCAATAATATCTACTACAATGGCAATAAAGCCGCTGATTTTGTAACTGTAGAAGGTGTGAAAAAGCTGGGTATTGAAAAAGTTCCGCCATTTGTAACCCGCGGAGTGGTATTAGATATGACCGAACATTACGGAAAATCCATAGTTCCCGGAGGAACGGAATTTACAGTATCCGATATCAAAGCAGTATTGAAAAAACAGGGAATCACACTCAGAAAAGGAGATGTTGTTCTTTTCAACACAGGATGGCTTGAGCTCATTGGTAAAGACAACAAACAGTTTTTAGAAGTTGAACCCGGTATTGGTATGGAAGCAGCACAATGGCTTGCCGAGCAGGGAATTGTTGCTTTTGGCGGCGATACGTGGGCTTCCGAAGTCTACCCCAATCCCAAGAGTAAAGAAGAATTTCCTATTAATCAGTTTATGCTGGCAAAAAAAGGAATCTACAACCTGGAACTGATTGACAGCCGTCCTTTGGTAAAAGAAAAAATATGGGAATTCATGTTCGTTCTTGGCCAACCACTTTATAAAGGATCAACACAAGTAAATATCAACCCTGTCGCTATTTATTAATACTTCAGCGGAATTTGTAGTTTGAAATTATTAAAATCAGTTTACTGATTTTAAAAAGAGCTTCTCATGATTGAGAAGCTCTTGGTGTTAAATAAAACAATTTCAAAAAATTATTTCATAATCGGTAAATGTGTACTTATGGCAATTCTATTCCATGCATTAATCGTTACAATCGCCATAATGATCTGGGCAATCTGATTATCATCAAAGAATGTTTTTGCTTTTTGATATGTTTCTTCCGTCAATCCTTTATGGCTGATTAAGGTAATTTCTTCTGTCATTGCCAATAAGATATGTTCTTCTTCTGTGAACAGTTCTAAAGCCTCTCTCCAGGCATTTAAAAGATATATCCTTTGTGGAGTTTCTCCATATTTCACAGCATCTTTCGTATGCATATCCAGACAAAAAGCACAACCGTTGATTTGTGAAGCTCTGATTTTAATGAGCTCCTTTTGAATAGGATTTAAAGAAATGGTCTGAAGATATCCTTCCAATCCCATCATAGCTTTATAAGCTGCTGCATCCGTTTTTGCAATATTTACTCTTGCACTCATAATATTTATATTTTTTTGGTTAATTGATCTGCACTTAATGAAAATTGTCGTTGACTTGCCAATAAAAATGCCCCTGCACTTCCTACCCAGACTGAATAATCGAGAGGAGCTTTAGCCCCCAAAGCAATCGTCATGGATAAAGCAAAAATGAGCAATAAAAATCCGGCTCCGTAAGCTGCTATTCTGGTTTTATACCCCACAAGTAATAACAACGGAATAGCAATTTCAAAGAATGTAGCGGTATAAGCCGAAAACTGACTCAGCCCTTCAGGAAGAAAAAAAGTTAATTTCCGGGTGTATTTCTCAAAATTCTCCCAGTCCCCCCAGGCTGAATTTTTTCCCCAAAAACCAAAACGGTCCGCCACTGCTGAAAGCATTGTCACGGCAATCGCTACTCTTAAAAATAATTGCGGGAATTGCTCTTTTATATTTGTCATTGTATTAGCTTTTAATAACATGACAAAATTCCGATTTTAAAATCTTAAAAAACTTAAACTGGTTTAAGAACGCAACTTAGCTCTAATTTCACTAAGATATTCTGGGGTAAAACCTAAAAACGAAGCAATCAAATATTGTGGAATACGCTGGATAAACCAAGGATATTGTGTGCTGAAATGAATATAAAGCTCTTCCCTTGACATTTCATATAAATAACGGATTCTTCTCTCAGAGGACGCATAAGCCCGTTGATAGATCATTCTGAAATAACGTTCCATGACGGGATGCTTTTTCAACAAAAGTTCCTGGGTTTCAAGGTCAATTACCAGAATTGTTGATCGTTCTACAGATTGAATACTAAAATCCGATTTAATCTGTCTCTCAAAAGCAAAAGTATCTGTGATCCACCAATTCTCAATCGCAAATTCAGTTGTTTGCTCGACTCCCTTTTCATTCACAAAAAATTTTCTGAGACAGCCATTTAAAACAAAATACATGGATTTACAAACTTCACCTTCAACAAGCAGATTCTGTTTCTTCTTAACTTCCATGATCTGGAAAAAAGATAATACAGAACTATAATCTTCATCATTAATCGTAATGAATTTGTCAAGATGTGTTTTAAAAGTATCCATTTTACAATTTAGTAGTCAAACTTAACTTTATTTTTTTAGTTTTACAATTACAAAATAATTAATCATGGAAATTGTTGCAAAAATTTTGATTGCTGTAGTAGCACTGGAACATATTTATATTCTCTGGATGGAAATGTTTGCATGGGAAACAAAAGGAAAAGAAGTTTTCAAAGCCGCACTTCCTGCAGAAATGTTCAAGCCTACCAAAGGATTGGCTGCCAATCAAGGATTATACAACGGTTTTCTTGCAGCGGGACTCATCTGGACTTTTTTTATTAAAGATGCTGAATGGCAAACCAATATCGCTCTGTTTTTCCTGGGCTGTGTTGCCATTGCAGGAATTTATGGTGCTATTTCGGCTACCAAAAAAATATTTTTTGTTCAGGCATTACCTGCTATTTTAGGAATTATTGCTGTGCTTCTGAAATAACTTTTCACAAAAAGTCTGATATTGTCCAATCTTTTAATTTTTCAATTCTTTAATTAATCATTTCTGATCCCCCATCGACTGTCTGATCTTCTCGCGGTGGATAATTCCCCAATTTACTAAAGTTTCGGTAACAGGAAGTACCGATTTTCCGTAATCAGTAACCGCATAGGTTACAGTAATAGGTTTGGTATCCTGGATTGTACGCGTAATGAGTAAGTTCATTTCCAGTTCTTTCAATTCCTTGCTCAGCATTTTTGCAGAAATACCATCGATTCCTCTCTGAAGCTTTTTAAAATGGATCAACTGAGCCGTACGGTTCGTTAAATAACGCAGGATCATCAATTTCCATTTTCCACCTAAAACATCCAGACTATCCCGCATTGCGAATAATTCTTCAGTACAGGTTGCTTCCCGCTCAACTCCCTTTTCTATAATTTTTGACATAATAGTATCCTTAAAGTTACTAGTTACCAATAGTTAACTAGTAGCAAATATAAACTATTCCTGTTTTACATTTGTCTTATAAATTGATTATGATGAAAGCAGTAATACTTAATAAAGATTTCAGATTAGAAGATGGGACGGTTGAAAAGCCCCAACCCAAAAATAATGAAGTTCTGATTCAGATCAAAGCAAGCGGATTTAATCCAATCGACTATCAGATGCTCGAAAACGAACTCGAGAAAAGATTGATAAGCTCCCCCGTTTTAGGACGTGAGCTTTCCGGAATCATTGTCGAAAAAGGATCCGATGTTTCCGAATTTGAAATTGGAGACGAAATATTCTGTGGCAGTGGTTCCATGGGAAGCAATGGTTCTTATGCCGAATACATCAGCGTCCCTGCAGCAATCGTAGTTTTAAAGCCTAAAAACATTTCATTTGAACAGGCTGCTGCTATTCCATCTGTGGGGATGACGGCTTTGCAGACTTTTAACCGCTTGCAGTTGAAGCCTGCTGACACAGTATTGGTTACAGGTGCTACTGGAGGTGTAGGATCTTTTTTTATCAAACTCTTAATTGCTAACCACTTTAAAAATGTGGTTGCAACGGTAGGATCGGAAGAAAACAGAATGCTATTACTGGAGATGGGTCTTCACCATGATCAGATTGTAAACTATAAAGAAACTCATCTTCCTGAAAAATTACTCAAAGCGAATGGAAATCAGCCTTTCGATATTGGAGTAGATCTTGTGGGTGAGGGTATGTCTGAAGTGACGGCCAAAGTACTGAAAGTTCATGGAATGTATGTGGATGTTACTGCGCTAATTAGCAAAGAAGCCAAGGAAATTCTTTTTAATAAAGGAAATATTATTATGAACATTTCTAACTACACCCACAGTATGACAAAGAACTACGATTACTATAAAGACAGTTTAACAAAAATCTCAAATCTCATTGGAGATCACTTGATTGTCCCTCCCAAATATAAGATCGTTGGAAATTTATCTCTGGAAACCGTTCTTAAAGCCCATCAGATGCTTAAAAACAACCTCACCCGAGGGAATAAATTAATTATGACCCATTAAGTTATGAATAGAATACCAAGACGCATTGTAACGGGAATTCAAAATGGGAAGTCCACTATTATTGAAGACCATGAAGTAGAAAATACGGTAGAGCATTTACCCGGATTGATTATTTCAGATCTCTGGAATACACAAAAGACTCCTGCAAGCATGGATTTTGAAGCCCCGATCCCAAACACAGGATTCCCTCAGACACAAAAAAACGGCACCTACTTTCGCTATGTGGTTATACCTCCTGATAAAAATCTGGGTGTTGAATTTAAACCAGGAGAACCTCATCCGATGATGCACCGAACGCAGACACTAGATTACATCATTATTCTTTCAGGTGAGCTTTATCTGATCATGGAGGAGGGTGAAACGCTTCTTAAAGCAGGAGATATTGTTATCCAAAGGGGGACAAATCACGCATGGAGCAATCGTTCCGATAAACCTTGTATTCAGTTGGCAGTTTTAATTGATGGAGAACAGTGATTGAAAGACGTAAGAATTTAATCGTTAAAGGACCAACCTCCTTTTCATCATTAAAAACTTATTTAATCCATAAAAATTCCTCGCAGATTGAGATAAATTCGGCGGGGAAATTTAATTGTACAAAGCCGAAATTTCTTCAAGTTTCTTCTTCATCTTTTCCGGTTTAAATTCGCCTTCATGGTAATACACCAAATTCTGGTTCGCATCCAATATGATCCATAGCGGATAAACCGGCTGGCTTTTATTTTTAGACAGTGCTAAAGCCAGTTCATGAATCCCGGAATTCCCATTAGGAAGATAATGAAACTCTTTTCCTTCAAAGTTGATTTTTTCTTTCGTCTTTTCCGCTTCAAAATTGATAAAATAGAAATGATCATTAATTATAGTGACAAGCTCCTTATCTTTATTCAGATTGAAAGATTCGATTTTACAAATAGCACACCACCCGGTATACAAATGAATGATAACAGGCTTTTTCTGATTATTCCGCAATGTTTCAAGTTCAGAAAAAGTGCCCTCTCTCATCTTTTGAGAAAGACCAAAGAAGGGCACTAACATTAAAAATAAAATCAATATTTTCATTTCAAAGTATATCTTATTCCCAAAAATCCACGTATCCTCTGCATTGGTGCGTAACCATATGCCGTATCAAACTTGTAGTTATTGGGATTATTAATAGGATCATTGACATGCTGGTCAAACGGATCAAACGGTCTCATCAAAGGATCTTTTGGAGTAAAGTTGAACAGATTCTTGATTCCGCAGTACACTTCAAATCCTGACTTAAATGCTTTTGAAACCTGGATATTAGCTAACGAATAAAAAGGTGAATATTCCGGACGGAAATCATCCGGAAGAACCGGAAGACGCATAGGTCCGTAGAACTGTCCCGTAAAATCTAATGTCAAAGCATTCGGAAATTTATACGTCAGACTATACGTTCCACTCCATTTCGGTGCATGAAGCTGCTGAACTTTAGAATTGCCATCATCCAGTTTCTGAAATACTTCAAGATAGGTCACTCCAAGATTGACACTTAAGGGAAAACTGAAACTGAAATCCACATTCATAGAAGCTCCCTTAGAAATCCCATATCCATGCAGGTTGTCATAAATAATTTTATCGGGATCCGTGTCGAAATCACCCACGATCTTATTACTGAAGTAGGTATAAAAAGCTGAAGCGTCAAGGTTAATCAGGCGGTTACCCACAGGAATCTTCCAGATGTAATTTAAATTTCCATTGATCGATTTTTCAGGCTTTAAATCGGATTTAATAACAACCTCACGGGAACCTGTTAATGCAGCATGATCCTCGGTAAATAAATTCACTACCCTAAAGCCGGTTCCAAAATTAAACCGTAACGTGTGGTAAGGATTAGGAGAAAATTTCCATGCAAATCTGGGAGAATGAACAGAATGATGTATTTTATCGTAATCATACCTGTAGCCCAGCAATATTGTGTTTTTAGAATCCAAATCCCACTGATCCTGGATGAAGGCACCCAAAATAGGAGATTTCATAGGTTGATTGATGAGTCCGTCTGCAGACGAAGTTCCCGGAGTATTGTCATCATAAAATGTCCTCTTGTAGGTAACTCCTAAGATCAGATCATGATTTCCGAATTTTCTGTCCCAGTAAGTCTGTACAAAAGCAACTTTCTGTTGTGCATCGTAAGGATTGGTACCATAAAACGAATCCTGGTTATGATAATTGTATGAAAACTGGGTAATGATCTGCTCTTTCAATGGCCATTGGTATACCCCTAAGGCTTCTACCCTATTTGTATAAATACTTTCACCATATATTTTGTCACCACCCCTATCGGCCTTTGTCCACTGCATCTCACCGCCGAACCGGTCTTCATAGAGATACCTCAGTGCTAAACTTGCCAGTCTGTTCTCTTTTCTCTGGAAGTTCCATTTGTTGAAAACAGAAATTCTGTTCTGTAGTGTGGCATCCGTAAAATTATCTTTGTTCTGGTCTATTCTTTTGGTAAAGTTAAAATAGTTCAAACTCAATAAAGAGGCGGCTTTCTTACCTACGTTAAATTTGGTAGATAAATCTATATTATCTTCACTCCAGGTACTTGTCATTACATCCAGACTTAATTTAGGAGCTGTTAAAGCATTCTTTGTGATGATATTAATCACTCCACCCATAGCCTCAGATCCATAAATTGATGAAGCCGGACCTTTTACCACTTCTATCCTGTCGACCAGGCTGTTGGGTATCCCACTAAGCCCGTAAACAGTAGATAACGAGCTCACAATAGGCATCCCGTCGATAAGGATCATTGTATAAGGACCTTCAAGGCCGTTGATATGTATATCTCCGGTATTACAAACTGAGCAATTGAGCTGAGGACGGACTCCGTTAACCATAGAAATTGCTTCAAAAACATTCGGAGTAGGATTTTTCTGGAAAAACTTCTGGCTATAGATTTCTACAGCTACAGGGCTTTTGGATCTGCTGATAGGTTTTATGGTTCCTGTCACCACCACATCATCGATCAGCTTTGTTTTGATCCCTTTTTTAGCAACAGAAATAGAATCAGGCCTTTGATTTTGATTTAAAGTTAAACTATCTGTTTCCTGAGAAAAACAATAAGAGGATAAAAGTACACCAGAAAATAATATTCGCTTCATGAAATAATAATTGTTAGGCAAATCTAACAATTATTTTCGAAACAAAAAACTCTATGATAAATATCCTCTAAAATAATTCGTCAAAAATTATTAAATTTGAGAAAATATAAAGGTAAAAATGAGATATAACCAGTCCGGGAAAATCCCACAGAAAAGACATACGATTTTTAAATCTCCTGAAGATAAATTCTACTATGAACAACTTTTCGGAACGGAAGGGTTTCATGGTATTTCCTCTTTGCTTTATCATATCCACCGTCCTACACAGATCAAATCTATAGGTACACCAAAAGATGTAACTCCGAAAATTGCGGTAGAAAAAAATGTGACCCCGAGAATGTTTAAGGGGATGCAGGTGACTCCTGAAGACGATTTTCTGGACAGCAGAAAATTCCTTTTGGTCAATAACGACTTGAAAATGGGATTATCAAAGCCAAGAAAATCTACGGATTATTTCTATAAAAATGCAGAGTGTGATGAGCTTTTGTTCGTTCATGAAGGAAAAGGTGTTTTAAAAACCTTTGTTGGAAATCTCGAGTTCTCAACCGGTGATTACCTCATTATACCAAGAGGAACCATCTATCAGGTGGAAATCCAGTCAGAGAACACTGTATTTTTTGTTCTTGAAAGTCATTCTCCGATCTATACTCCGAAACGTTACCGAAATGAATTCGGGCAACTACTGGAACACTCTCCTTTCTGCGAAAGAGATATCATTGCCCCTACCTTCGTTGAACCTATAGACGAAAAAGGAGAATTTCTCATCAAAGTAAAAAAAGAAAATCAGATTACCGATTTCATTTATGCAACTCATCCATTTGACGTGGTGGGCTGGGACGGTTACTTCTACCCTTATAAATTTAATATCAAGAATTTTGAACCTATTACAGGAAGAATACATCAACCACCACCAATCCATCAGAACTTTGAAGGGCATAATTTCGTAGTCTGCTCATTCTGTGCCAGAATGTACGACTATCATCCATTAGCCATTCCTGCACCGTATAACCATTCCAATATCGATTCCGATGAGGTCTTATTCTATACTGAAGGAGACTTTATGAGCCGTAACCATGTTGATCTGATGGACTTCAGTCTTCATCCGGGAGGAATTGTTCATGGACCACATCCGGGAGCTATGGAAAGAAGCATCGGAAAGAAATTCACAGAAGAATACGCTGTGATGGTAGATCCTTTCCGTCCTTTAAAAATCACGGAAGAAGCAATGAAGGTGGAAGATCCTACATACAAAACTTCGTGGCTGGAATAAATCCGGATAAACACAAATAACCGCAGACAGCACGCGGTATAAATATTATTTCAAAAAAATTCAATATGTACAATTATATTAGTGCAGAGGAAGCCGTATATACAGTAAAAAGTGGTAATCGCGTATTTTTTCACGGGAGTGCCTGTACACCAAATTATCTCATTGACGAGCTTGCGAGACAATCCCACAGGCTCGAAAACGTGGAAATGGTCTCCATTACCCAACAGGGAAATGTGGAAATTGCAAAACCTCAGTACAAGGATAACTTTTTTATTAATTCCCTGTTTGTTTCAACTCCGGTGAGGGAAGCTGTTAATTCAGAGCGGGGAGATTTTGTTCCTGTATTTTTAAGTGAAATTCCGATTTTATTCAGAAACAATATCCTGCCCCTTGACGTTGCATTAATTACCGTTTCTCCTCCTGATAAACATGGTTTTTGTACGCTGGGCACATCTGTAGATGTTGCGAGAGCTGCTGTAGATACAGCAAAAATAATTGTCGCTATTGTTAATCCCCTGATGCCCAGAACACACGGGGATGGAATGATCCATATCAGCCGCATTCATAAGCTTGTGTGGCACGAAGAAGAATTGCCTACTGTAGATTACGGATCCAAGGTGGGGCCCGAAGAAATGCTGGTCGGCAAAAATGTGGCAGAACTGATCGATGACAGATCAACCTTACAAATGGGTATCGGTACAATTCCGGATGCTGTTCTTAAATGCCTGGGTAATCATAAAGATCTGGGGATCCACACCGAAATGCTGAGTGACGGAGTGATAGACCTTATCCAAAATGATGTCATCAACAATAAGTACAAAGGATACAACGATAATAAAACCATTACTAGCTTTTGTTTCGGAACAAGAAAGCTTTACGACTATGTAGATGATAACACCGTCTTTGCTTTTAAAGACGTAAGTGATGTGAATTTTCCAATCAACATTATGCGTAACAAAAAAATGGTTGCAATTAATTCGGCTATTGAAATTGATCTTACAGGGCAGGTTTGTGCTGATTCGATAGGCACTTTGCAATACAGTGGTATCGGAGGACAAATGGATTTTATGAGAGGAGCTGCGTTAAGCGAAGGAGGAAAACCTATTATTGCTATCACTTCCAGAACCAAAAAAGGAGTGTCAAGAATTGTCCCTTACCTGAAACAGGGAGCAGGAGTTGTAACTACGAGAGGACATATCCATTATGTTGTCACAGAATATGGAACAGCTTATTTGTATGGAAAAAATCTTCGTCAGCGTGCCCAGGAATTAATCAGTATCGCACACCCTGACGACAGAGAGATGCTGGAAAGAGCAGCCTTTGAAAGATTCAAACATTAAGAGAATTGATATATTTCAAACGGATTTTTAACCGAACAAAAAGGGATTGATAAAAATATCCTATAATTCTTTGGCAGTATTTTTGATAAAAACCTTCTAAAGTCAGGAAATTGAAAACCATATATAACTCAATCCGGGAGGAAATAGTAAAACATTCCAAAATAAAAAATTCAGTTTTAGGAAATGTTAAAGATTGGAAAAGAAGCCATTACATTATTCTCTCTGAAATCATTAAAGAGGAACTTTCAGAATCTGAAGAACTGAAAGGAGGAAGAAAATTTGAAATAGGGAATACCATTTCGCACGTCACTTTACAACGCTTTTTTGAAAATGATTATCAGGATAAAACCCACAATGATCTTCGTTTTTTAAAGACACTCGATAAGATCTGTATCTTTTTAGGATTCAAAGATCTGAACGATTATATTCAGTTTGCAAGAGAAAAAAAACAGGACAATGGTACGGATGATGAAGCATTTTTCAGCAATATGGTCTATGAATACTGCTCTACAGCTTTTAACTTTTATAAAAAGTTTCCTGAACACGACACCGCACTTTTTAAGGATCTTGTTTTCGATGACTCGCCTTTTCTCGAAAGAGCAACCCAGTTCAGCAAAGAATTATGTGAAAGAAAGTTTCAGCTTATAACCAAGAACAACCGTTCCAACTTTGAGGTTTTTGATATTCACATGGTCACAGACGAACCGGATAAAAAAATACTGGAGACTCAGGAATTCTGGAACCTATTGTTTAAAATAGGGGAAACCGGTGAAGAGAATTTTGTTAACCAATTGAACACCCAGATCTACTTTATCAGAAAGATAGATAACGTCTGGAAAATATGGGATAATTATAATCCCGACGCTGGTAGACTCAACAATAAAAAATGAAAGCCGTAGGAATCTACGGCTTTCAAATTTTCGAAAATATCTTTCTTTCACTTGTCTTTGTATTACAAATGTAATTAACCGAATTGTAATAAATTAAACTTAAAATTACTTAAATGAACTTTTCTTTAAGATTATGTTAACTCAATTTGAGGATTTCCCATTAATACTTTTGCCATATCTAAGATTTTTGTAATTTGCATACCAATAAAAATAAAAGTAAAAAGAAAATATGTCAACACTTACATTTGCCGAAAAAATTGCTCAAGCAGAGAATTTTTTGCCAATTAATGGTACAGATTACATTGAGTTTTATGTAGGAAATGCTAAACAGGCTGCTCATTTTTATAAAACCGCTTTTGGTTTTCAGTCTGTAGCATATGCTGGTCCTGAAACAGGAGTAAGGGATCGTGCTTCTTATGTTCTTCAACAGGGAAAGATAAGATTAATCTTAACGACAGGACTTACCTCTGAATCACCAATCAACGAACATGTAAAAAAACACGGAGATGGAGTAAAAGTTTTAGCACTTTGGGTGGATGACGCTTACAAGGCTTTTGAGGAAACGACCAAAAGAGGTGGTAAGCCTTATTTGGAGCCTGTAACTTTAACAGATGAGCATGGAGAAGTAAAAATGTCCGGAATCTATACATACGGAGAGACCGTTCACATGTTTATTGAAAGAAAAAATTATACAGGACCTTTCATGCCTGGCTACGAGAAGTGGGAAAGTGACTATCAGCCGGAAGAAACAGGTTTATTATATGTAGACCACTGTGTGGGAAATGTAGACTGGAACAGAATGATTCCTACTGTAGAATGGTATGAGAAAGTAATGGGATTTGTGAACATTCTTTCTTTTGATGACAAGCAGATCAATACAGAGTATTCTGCCCTGATGTCTAAAGTAATGTCCAATGGAAACGGATATGCCAAGTTCCCGATCAATGAACCTGCAGAAGGAAAGAAAAAATCTCAGGTAGAAGAATATCTTGATTTCTATGAAGGTGAAGGTGTTCAGCATATTGCTGTTGCTACCAAAGATATTATTCATACGGTAACAGAACTTAAGAAAAGAGGAGTAGAATTCCTTTCCGCACCACCAGAAGCATATTATGACATGGTTCCTGAGAGAGTCGGTCACATCGATGAGGATCTTAAAAAACTACAGGATTTAGGAATTTTGATCGATCATGATGAGGAAGGTTATCTATTACAGATCTTTACCAAGCCGGTAGAAGACCGTCCTACCCTATTCTTTGAAATCATTGAAAGACATGGCGCACAAAGTTTCGGGGCAGGTAATTTTAAAGCATTATTCGAAGCTTTGGAAAGAGAACAGGAAAAAAGAGGAAATCTTTAATCCCAAATAACAATACTAAGTTTTGTCAGGATGAAAAGTCCTGACAAAACTTTTTTTTAAACACTTAATATGAAAAAAATTGTATTCGGAATTTTATTTTTCAGTGCATTAGGGCTAAAAGCTCAATATGGAACACTGAATGAAATTCTTACCAGACTTGAAGAAAGAAAAGGCATCAATCAACATCTTGAAAATGTAAATATTGATGATAAAAAATTTGTCTTTATCAAAGATTTTGACGACCATACGGAAAGGGATTTCATTATCATAAAAGGAAATAATGCAACCTATGTTGAAGTTTTCGATGATAAAGCCACAGGAGAAAGCAGTTCTAATGTTTTTACCGGCGATATCATCAGGAAAAAAAATATTGTTTCTTTAAGAGCCAATATCCTGGAGGGAAAAAAAGTTCCTATGCCGGTAACCAAAACCTTATTATTAACAAGACAGGATAATATCTTATATCTGATTGACGTTAATACTAAAGACAGGTGGATTGACGAAGCCTCTTATTCAAAAAAATAATACAAAATATCTTGAGGGCGCTCGTATTTGCGAAGAGCGTAGTGAGAAGGTAATTTATTTCATATCTCAATATTGAACCGACAGGTGATCATTGGATAACCAGTCAAGGAGTTTTAAGAATATTTAGTTGGAAAACATCGCTTTTCTGCTACGGCCGCTTGAGATATTGGAACCCAAATTTTAACAGATTTATTAATCTTAATTAAATTACAATCTTATGAAATCATTTGTAGAGTATTCCTCAAATTCAGACTTTTCTATACATAATATTCCTTTTGGAGTAGCTGTTTTCAATAAAGAATATATCGGATGCTGCACCAGAATCGGTGATCAGGTCATTGACCTTGCCAGCCTGTATGATCTGGGCTATTTTGAAGATATTGAAGGACTTGAAGATAACGTCTTCGAAGCTTATACCCTTAACGAATTCATTGAATTGGGGAAACCCATTACCAATGCCGTGCGTACTAAAATCCAGGAATTATTACAGGAAGGCTCCACTTTATCAAAAGACCAGAAAACCATAGAAGATGCTTTCTACGAACTGGATCAGGTAAAAATGATAATGCCTCTGCATATTCCAAATTACACCGATTTTTACAGCAGCATCGAACATGCCACCAATGTAGGAAAAATGTTCCGTGATCCTGCCAATGCGTTATTACCCAACTGGAAGCATTTGCCTGTAGGATATCACGGCAGAGCATCGTCCATTGTGATTTCAGGAACTGATATCAACCGTCCCAAAGGCCAGACTAAACCTGCTGATGCAGAAAAGCCGGTATTCGGCCCTTCTAAACAGCTGGACTTTGAACTAGAGATGGCTTTTGTTATCAACAAAAATACGGATATGGGCGAGAGCATTTCCACAAAAGATGCTGAAGATGCAATTTTTGGGATGGTTATTTTTAATGACTGGTCTGCAAGAGATATCCAGGCATGGGAGTATGTTCCGCTTGGACCGTTTTTAGCTAAAAACTTCGGTTCTTCTATTTCTCCATGGGTTGTTACTTTAGAAGCATTAGCTCCTTTCAGAACCGCTTCACCGGTACAGGATCCGGAAGTTTTGGATTACCTGAAGTTTGAAGGTGATAAAAATTATGATATCAACCTTGAAGTATACTTACAGCCTGAAAACGGAGAAGAAAACCTAATTTCTGAAAGCAATTATAAATTCATGTACTGGAATATGACCCAGCAACTGGCACACCACACGGTAAACGGTTGTAATCTTGAAGTTGGTGACCTTTATGCCAGTGGTACTATTTCAGGAAGCGATCCAAAATCATTCGGATCTATGCTTGAACTGACATGGAGAGGCCAAAATCCTATTCAGCTAAGTAACGGCCAGGAAAGAAAATTCATTGAAGATAATGATACCATTACCATGAAAGCATGGGCTGAAAAAGATGGCGTAAGAGTAGGTTTCGGGGAAGTATCTGGTAAAATAATTCCAAGTTTATAAAAAGAGTTAAAAACGTTTGAGCTACTTAAGTTAAAATATTATGGTAAAATTAAGTTCACTTTAGTTTTTCAATTAATATTGATAAAACTGAAGTGACTTATTATAAAATATGAAAACAGTTATCCCATCTGAAATAACACCGGTTCAATTACAAACGATAATGCAGACCGCTGTTTCACCGAGGCCTATTGCCTTGGCTTCGACAGTTGATAAGAATGGTACTATTAATTTATCGCCTTTCAGCTTTTTCAATATGTTCAGTACCGTTCCACCTATCCTGATTTTTTCACCTTCAAGGAGAGTCCGTGATAACACCACTAAACACACGTTGAAAAATGTTTCAGAAGTTCCAGAGGTGGTAATCGGAACAGTCAATTTTCCTATTGTACAACAAATATCTTTAGCTTCAACAGAATACGGAGACGGGGTTAATGAGTTCATCAAATCCGGCCTTACAATGAAGGACGCTGATCTTGTACAGCCCAAACTGATTGAAGAATGCCCGGTTAATTTTGAATGTAAAGTACTCGAAATAAAATCCCTGGGAGATCAGGGCGGAGCAGGAAATCTGATCATCTGCGAAGTACAGAAGATTCACATAAGGGAAGAATATCTTAACGAGGAAGGCAATCTGGATCAGAAAAAACTGGATATGGTAGCCCGTCTGGGAGTAAACTGGTACTCAAGAAGTAATGAAAACAGTCTTTTTGAAGTTCCTAAACCATTGGTAACAAAGGGAATTGGATTTGATCTTCTTCCTATTGAAATAAGATACAGTAAAATTTTTACAGGAAATGACCTGGGTATGCTTGCCAACATTGAAGTTTTACCGGACGGTAGTTTTCATTCTGAAGAAAACATTCATCAGGAAGCGCAGAAACTTCTGCTTGAAAGTAAAATTAACGAGGCCTGGAGTATTTTAACCAAGCAGACACAGAATGACTAAACTTGAAATCTATAAGATCTAAAATAAAAAAGGAGTGACGTTGCCACTCCTTTTTTATTTTTATTCGTGTACAATCTTATCGTTAATAAAGTCAATACATTTTTCAATAGCTTTATTCAGGTCTTCCGGTAAATCCAGGCTTTCCCAGGGCTCTTTAGCTCCGAATGTATGATTCGCATCTTCAATTAAAAACAGTTCAGAATTCGGGTTCAAAATATGAAGATGTTCCGCTTCTTTTGGAGCAACACTTTCATCGTTGGTGCCATGGATAATTAAAATATGAGCTTTTGCCATTTCCATTGCTCTTTCTACATCGAAACGATGCACATTCTCTTCAAAATCTTTATAAAACTGAAAATAATGAGGCATTTCCTGCTTTGTTCTGCCATTCATAACATAATACACACCTTCTTTTTTCCAGTTTTCAAAAGCATTTCCTGTTGGAAAACGCTCAAGGGTATCTACACTTGCAAGGGTAATTAAGCCGTTTATTCTTTCATCTTCGGAGGTTTTTATAATCGAAATACCTCCTCCTCTGCTATGCCCTATTAAAATAACCTTTTGATCATCTACCCTATCATCTGTAATAAAAAAATCAATAACAGCACCGAGATCGGAAAGTTCCTTAGAATAATTATTTTGCCCGAAAGCTTCCAGATCCCCGAAGTTATGAGGATCATTTGTTGTTGTCCCGTTATGGGAGGAATTAAACTTAACAAAGAAAAAACCGGCTTTTGCTATTTTTTCAGCCATAAGCCCCCATGCTCCCCAATCTTTATACCCTTTATATCCATGTACAAAAATTACCAGTGGTAATTTTCGTTTACTTTCCGGATAATAAGCATCTGCAAGAAAATCCTTTGTTTCAGGATTTGAAATAACAATATTCTCTTTTTTTATAACTTCCATACTCACTTCTTAAAGAATCAGCCAGAAAAGAACATCTTATCACAAGAATATTTCTTCCACTTTGATAGCTGACATAATTTCAACTAAAAATATTAAAAATAGGAACAAACACAAAGTAAAATCTTATTTTTGCGGTATGTTGGATTTAAGAACAGTAACGGTAATGCGCTACATCCTTCCATTAAGAGAGGGAGGTTCGCTTCCGGCTTTGGCAGAAGCTGATGATGACTTTAAATATGTCCTGAAGTTCCGGGGTGCCGGCCACGGAGTAAAAATGCTGATATCTGAACTTTTAGGAGGAAAAATAACAGAAGTTTTGGGATTAAAAATTCCTGAGCTTGTTTTTGTAAACCTGGATGTAGATTTTGGACGAACGGAAGCTGATGAAGAAATTCAGGATTTGCTAAAATTTTCGGAAGGGCTGAATCTGGGACTTCACTATCTTTCCGGATCGATCACATATGATCCGGGTGTAGTCATCGATCCTCTACTGGCCTCAAAAATAGTATGGCTGGATGCATTCATCACCAACATCGACCGTACTTATAAAAACACCAATCTGCTGATGTGGCATAAGGAACTCTGGGTAATTGATAACGGAGCTTCTTTTTATTTTCATCACTCATGGCAAAACTTTGATGCAGCGGCAAAGACTCCTTTCAAATATGTAAAAGACCATGTTCTTCTTCCCAAAGCTAAAATGCTGGATGAAGCCGATCAATGGGCACATGAGGTTTTAAATGAAAAAGTATTCCGGGAAATTGTAAATCTGATTCCCGAAGATTGGCTACACTGGAACGATGCGGATGAAAGTCCTGAAGAAATTCGTGAGGTGTACTTCCAATTTATGAAAACAAGGCTAGAAAATTCACAAATCTTTGTAAACGAAGCTAAAAATGCAAGAGGATAAAATATACGAATATGCCGTAATACGTCTGGTACCTAAGGTTGAAAGAGAAGAATTTTTCAATATAGGCCTCGTGATGTTTTCAAAAAAAGAAAAATTCATTCGTGTAGATTTTTATCTATGCCCAGATAAATTCAGACTTATGCACAGCAAACTTGACTATGAAGACATTATTCAGAACCTGCAAAGTTTTCAAAAGATTGCCAATGGAGATAAGGATGGTGGACCAATAGCCCTGCTTGATATTCCCGAGCGTTTTCGCTGGTTAACAGCGGTAAGAAGTTCCGTTATACAAACATCAAGGCCTCATCCTGGAAAATCCAAAGATCTTGAAAAAACTTTTGGTAAACTTTTTGAGGAGTTAGTAAAATAACCAATTTCTCAAAAATTATATGGCATCATTCAAAAGCAATATTACAATATACAGGTTTTATGTAAACCTGTTTTTTATTTTACTTCTGAGCATTTCCCCTGTCGCTTTTTCCCAGAATCAGCTTCAGCCTAAAGCCCCAAAAAGCAGTCTTTTAAAAGAAAGGACCATTTCATCAGAAGATATTTTCTATAAAACCAATAAGGAAGGTTCAATAGCTTTGGATATGTACAGCCCAAAAACAACCTCTGCGGAAAAACATCCTGTGCTTATTTATGTCCATGGAGGGGGATGGGTCGGCGGTGATAAGATCATTCACGCAGATTCCTATATAGAAAACCTTATTCTCAAGCTGGTAGAAAAGGAATATACTGTAATCAGCATCAACTATACTTTAGTGAATAAAGATATCCATTTTCCAAATCCTATCCAGGATACTAAGGATGCTATACGATGGGTCAGAAAGAACGCAGATAAATATCACTTTGATACCAACAATATAGGACTTTTCGGGGCGTCTGCCGGGGCGCATCTTTCATTGCTGGCTGCCTATACGCAAGATAATGAATTCGTCGGAGCACCTGAGCTCTCATCTTATTCTGCAAAAGTAAATTATGTAGTCAATAATTTCGGGCCTACTGATCTTAATAAACTTTTACATACCCGTGTGGGAAATGTAGGTGCCTTTTTTATTAGCCTTTTTTCAAAGAAAATTGTTGATCTAAGGGGAAAACTGATCTTAGGAATTTCAGGATACGACATCAAAAAAGACAAGAAGAAAGTCATCAAATACTTTGAAACGCTTTCACCGGTAACCTATGCTGATCTTGCAACCCCAACCCTAACTCTGCAAGGAAATAAGGATAAAATTGTACCTCTCAAACAATCGATACTACTGGAACGAAAACTTGAAGAAAATGAAGTACAAAATAAACTGACTATCGTAGAAGATGGTATACACGGCTTCGGAACCACCGATAAAAACTACCTTAATCAGCTTGTTGATGAAATGGTAGATTTTATTGTTTCTCAGAGAAAGACTAAGCCCAGCAATCATTAATGTTGAAATGAAATATATTTCTAAACTAACAATAAATTATAGTTAACTCAAACGGATAACAATATAAAATATTAATTATCAGACTATTAAATAAGTAATTATTTTCAAGTTTTGTTAATTTGCTAGATTAGTATACATATTCTTATTTTTTATTTACAAAATAATTAACTTGGCCATTGTTTAAATTATTCAAAATAAATTAAACAAAAAATTTAATTATTTATTCATAAAAAATCAAGACGATATGGATTTCCTAAATAACATCAACGCCTTAACTTTAGTTTTCACATCGCTCCTTATTTTCGCCATAGCATATCGTATCTATGGAATTTTTCTCGCCAATAAGGTATTACGTCTTAATAACAAAAATACGACTCCTGCATTGGAGTTTGCGGATGGTAAAGACTATGTTGCAACTAATAAGAACGTTCTTTTCGGACATCACTTTGCTGCAATTGCAGCTGCAGGACCATTGGTTGGGCCTGTTCTTGCCGCACAATTCGGATACCTTCCCGGAGCATTGTGGATTCTGATAGGCTGTGTATTAGGAGGTGGTGTTCATGATATGGTCGTTTTGTTCGCATCCGTAAGGCATAAAGGCCAGAGTCTGGCAACCATTGCTTCTAAAGAAATTGGAAAAACAACCGGAACAGTAGCTGGG
The DNA here is from genome assembly GCF_048296755.1 of Chryseobacterium sp. PTM-20240506. Classification (NCBI taxonomy): domain Bacteria; kingdom Pseudomonadati; phylum Bacteroidota; class Flavobacteriia; order Flavobacteriales; family Weeksellaceae; genus Chryseobacterium; species Chryseobacterium sp. PTM-20240506. The sequence continues at coordinate 4,136,850 of NZ_CP182581.1, read as the reverse complement.
TTTGCCATTTTATTCATTCTCATTCTTACGCTGGCAGGACTATCGTTGGCGTGTATCAATGCTATGCACGAAGCCTCATGGTCATTATTTACCGTAGTGATTACAATGCCTATTGCCATCATTATGGGTCTGATTATGCGCTATCGCAAAAATAGTGTCACTTTTGCCAGTATCCTAGGAGGAGTCCTTCTTATTGCGGGTATTATCGGAGGGCATAACCTGATGCAGAATGAAACCATGCATAATTTGTTCTCCTGGGATATCACCACCATTTCTATAGCTATTCCTTTGTATGGTTTTTTGGCATCCGTTCTACCGGTATGGCTGCTGCTGGTCCCAAGGGATTATCTGTCGACATACCTGAAAATCGGAACTATCATCATGCTTGCTATCGGAGTAATTGTGATCCACCCCACGATACAGATGCCTGCCCTTACACAGTTTGTAAACGGTGGCGGACCCGTGATCGGAGGACCTGTCCTTCCATTCATTTTCATTGTTATCGCATGTGGTGCTATTTCGGGTTTTCACGCTGTTATAGCAACCGGAACAACGCCTAAAATGCTAAATAAAGAAAGGGAAATTCTTTTTGTAGGATATGGAGCAATGCTTGTTGAGGGATTTGTTGCCCTAATGGCATTGATCGCAGCATGTACATTAATGCCCGGAGATTATTTTGCCATAAACACTCCGAAAGACTCTTATGATGCATTTCTGGCTGCTCATCCTTCTTTACACGGAGTTGATATTGATTATTTTTCACAGAAAATCGGGATCGATCTTCATGGCAGAACCGGAGGTGCTGTATCTCTGGCTGTGGGAATGGCTCATATATTCAATAAGATCCCCTATATGGATCAGTTAATGGCTTATTGGTATAATTTTGCAATCATGTTTGAAGCTGTTTTTATTCTTACGGCTATTGACGCAGGAACAAGAGTAGGACGTTTCTTTTTACAGGAAATGCTGGGTTCTGTAATTCCGAAATTCAATGACAAAAACTGGACCCCGGGGATTATTATCAGCAGTCTGATCTTCACTTTTGCATGGGGATATCTCGTATTTACAGGAAACGTCAGTAGTATCTGGCCATTATTCGGGATCAGCAACCAGCTGCTTGCTGCCTGTGGACTGATCGTCTGTACAACAATGCTCATACGGTTAAACAGAGGCAAATATGCCTTGTGTGCAGCTATACCGGGTGTGTTCATGGCAGGGATCACATTCTGGGCTGGTTATATCCAGGTTACCTCCATTTATATTCCCAAAGGGCAATACTTACTGGCAACACTTGCTGTGGTTGCGATGGTCTTGATGCTTATTGTATTTGTAGGAGCCTTCAGAAAGTGGTATGAGCTTATCAAAATTAATAAATCGGAAATTGATTATTACGGAGAAAGCGTAAAGGAGCTGGTAGAGAGATAAAAGGTTTGGGTTACTAATTAATGATAAGGCCATATCTGATATTTTTCTTACATTTGTTATGCTTTAGGGGTATTCTGAGAAGAATTGAGAGAGTCCCTTTGAACCTGATACGGCTTACACCGACGTAGGGAAAAGCAAAAAGACATTCTTTACAATGTACTTTTGTTTTGGATTTTTTCCTGAAGCTATTTATTTAATCAATAATAATGGATAAAAATCTTTGGAAACAAGTACAGCTCGTAAAACAGCAATCCCCCCTTGTACACAATATCACCAATTACGTGGTGATGAATAATACAGCCAATGCCCTTTTGGCTGTGGGAGCTTCTCCTATCATGGCGCATGCAAAATCTGAAATTCATGAAATGGTCAGTATTGCACATTCAGTCGTTATTAACATAGGTACGCTGGATGAATATTGGGCAGAGTCAATGATAATAGCCGCAAAAGCTGCCCATTCATTAAAAAAACCGTGGATTTTAGACCCAGTAGGTGCCGGCGCAACGGGTTTCCGTGATGAGATTTTACACCAGCTTTTACCGTACCGGCCGACTGTAATCAGAGGTAACGCATCAGAAATCATTGCTTTGGCTAAAGCAAACACAATCGTTACAAAAGGAGTTGACAGCACAGCAAAAAGTGACGAAGCGATCAATGCCGCCCAATATCTCGTCAATCAACACGATACGATTGTCTGTATCTCCGGAGCTACAGATATTATTACTGACCGACAGCAGACCTCCTTTATCCGTAACGGGCATCATTTAATGACCAAAGTTACCGGATTAGGCTGCTCGGCAACTGCCCTTATTGGTGCTTTTTCAGGAGTTACCGAAAAGTACTTTGAAGCAACTGCGGCCGCAATGGCATTAATGGGTATCGCAGGTGAACTGGCTGTTTTGGAAAGTAAAGGTCCTGGAAGCCTTCAGGTTAACCTTCTTGATAAATTATATACTATTACCGAAGAGGAGTTTCTCAGTCATCTCAAGTATGAAAGATAATGAATAGACATCCTTTTCCTTACCAGCTTTACCTTGTTATTTCTGAGGCAGATTGTCCCGGAAGAGACTTTTTAAAGGTTGCAGAGCAAGCTATTCTAGGCGGCGTTGATATCATACAACTAAGAGAGAAAAACAGCTCTCCCGATGAATTCCTCCAAAAAGCCAGACAACTGATAGCAATTACAGAAAAACATCATATTCCACTGATTATTAATGACAACGTAGAAGTGGCCACAAAAGTAAATGCGGCAGGCATCCATGTGGGTAATACCGATGCAAGCCCCGTCTATTTGAGGGAGCAGCCACTCATTCACAATAAAATGATTGGTTACTCCATTGAATATCTCGATCAGCTTGAAAATGATCAGACTGCAGCATCAGACTATCTGGGCATCAGCCCGGTCTTCCGCACGACTACCAAATCAGATACAGTTACTGAATGGGGATTGGAAGGAATAGTAAAAATAAGGCAACTGACCTCAAAGCCCCTTGTTGCTATTGGCAGTGTCAACTTAACCAACACCAAGGCTATTATGGACGCGGGAGCGGACTGTATTGCCGTAGTTTCTGCAATATGCGGTGCTGATGATCCTCAAAAAGCAGCTTATGAACTCAAAAATGAAATTGTAAAATGAAAAAATTTAAATATCCATCCGTATTAACGATAGCAGGATTCGACGGAAGCGGAGGGGCTGGCATCCAGGCTGATATTAAAACCGCCTCTTCCCTGGGATGCTTTTCAACATCGGTGTTAACTGCTTTACCGGTCCAGAATACCCAGGGAGTAAGAAAGATATATCCAATTCCTGTAGAAGCAGTAGCTGATCAGATCGAAGCTATTTTAGATGACATTTTTCCTGATGCAATCAAAATCGGAATGGTCCATACTTCCCAGCTTGTGGAAACCATCGTTTCAACACTCGGTAAATATAAAAAGATTCCTATTGTATTCGATCCGGTAATGGTCGCGACAAGTGGACATCGCTTAATAGAAGAAGAGACTATTATCGCTATTACAGAAAAACTTTTCCCTATTGCAGATGTGATTACCCCTAATATGGATGAAGCAGCAATTTTAGCCAGCATGGAGGTGAAAACGCTTGAAGACCTTTATGCAGCAGGAAAACTGATCAAAGGTCTGGGCTGCAAAAGCATTCTTTTAAAAGGCGGACATCAGGACACCTCAACGATTACCTCATTATTCTACGATGAAAATAATCAATACCATACCTTTGAAACCATCAAATTGGCGACCCACAACACCCATGGTTCAGGCTGCACCCTTTCTTCGGCTATAGCAGCATATCTGGCTCAGGGAAAAACCTTATTTGATTCTGTTTCTCTTGGACAACAATATGTTTATAAAGCCATAGAAAATGGAAAAGATGTAGAAACCGGTTTAGGAAACGGCCCGCTTAATCACTTTTTTAACCCTCAAAAACTGATCAAAAATGAAATGGTCTGAACAAACCTGGCAAGCCATTGAAGACAAATACATGTCTATTTTGCAAATGGATTTTATCAAAGAGCTTTCAGCTGGCAATTTGCCGCTTGAAAATTTTAAATTTTACATGGCTCAGGACTCTCTATATCTTGAACATTTTGGACGAACGCTTTCGCTAATTGCTGCTAAGATCCCAGATCTCCAGGATGTTCTTTCTTTTATCAGGTTTGCCGAAAATGCGATCGTGGTCGAAAATGCTTTACATGAATTTTATTTTAAGGATTTTGGTGTTACCGATAAAGGTGTTTTACAGCCTGCATGTCATCACTATATCCATTTTCTGAGGAGTACTGCTGCTCTGGAATGTGTTGAAGTTGCAGTTGCTGCAGTGTTGCCGTGCTTCTGGATCTATAGGGAAGTAGGAAACTTTATCTTTAAATATCAGAACAATATTAATAATCCTTATCAAAAGTGGATCGATACTTATGGCGGAGAGGAATTTTCTGCTGCTGTAGATCATGCCATTGCTATTTGTGATAAGATCGCAGAAAAAGCTACAGATGATACAAGACATAAAATGACAGAAGCTTTTATCATGTCAACCCAAATGGAGTACCATTTTTGGGAAGCGGCCTATGAATTAAAAATATGGAAATAAAACCTGCAAAAGCTGTTATTTTTGATATGGACGGTGTTCTTATCGATAGTGAAAAATTCTGGAAACAAGCGGAGTCCGAAGTATTCAGCTCATTGGGTGTAAAGATTACTGATGAATTCACACAGCTCACTCAGACGATGACTACTGCTGAGGTTACCGAATTCTGGTATAAAAAATACCCTTGGGATAACATTGCATTGGACATTGTGGAACAACAAGTCATCTCAAGGGTCATTGAACTGATCGCAACAGAAGATTGTACTATTGCGGGTATAAAAAAGTTTATAGAAGATCTTAAATCAAAGCAATACAAAATAGGCCTAGCCACCAATTCTCCTTACAGGGTCATTCAAACCGTTCTTGATAAAGCGGAGATTGCCCATTTATTCGATCATATTACCTCAGCTGAGTTTGAAGAACATGGTAAGCCTCATCCTGCCGTATATTTTACTTCAGCAAAAAACCTAAAAGTTGACCCTCAACATTGTTTTGTAATAGAGGACAGTCAGTCCGGTATTCTTGCTGCCAAAAATGCAGGAATGACTGTCATTGCTTTTACCAATCAAAATTCAGAAATTTATTTTGATCTCGCAGATCATAGAATAATCAGTTTTGAAGATCCTTTGCCTGCATTGTTCAGCTAGTTTTTATTTTTTACTTAAAAAGTAAAATTAAGCCTCGTAAAAACATACCTTCCGTTCTGTCCGAATTGAGACGTAGAACGGGAGTAGATAAACTGGTCGTTATTGGTTGATGCCGGAAGGTTTTTGGTTGGATAAATATCAAAAACGTTATTCACTCCCAGCGTTAAGCCTACATTTTTAGTAAACTGATACGCTACGGAAACATCAGTAATTACCTTATCTGCTATTTTCTGATGTTCATCAAATGCAATAATCCCATCGCCGTTGGCATCTAAAACATCAGCACCTGTCACTTTCCCGAAATAAGTATTTCTTAAATAGAAACTGGCATTTTTCCACGAAATACTGTGGGATAAACTTGCCTTTACTCTTGGAACCGCTTCTTCAAGATAGACTCTTGATTTTTCAGAGAAATATGTATTTTCAAGATTAGCAGATTCCAACAAACCCGATGAATGAACGTTTCCTACTTTTTTGGTCTGATTCAGGTTAACCGCAAAATTATTATCCAGCTTCACTTCCGAGAATCGCGCATTATGAGTAATTACAACATCCAATCCTTTCGTTTCAGTATCGATTGCATTCGTAAAAAACTGAGCTGCATTAACCCCTAATTGAGTATACACATTTTGTGCTTGTACCGGAACATCTTTTTTAAGGAATTGATCTGTGAGTATAATCCTGTTTTTAATTTTGGTGAAATAGCCATCAGCTGTAAAAGTCACATTTATTGATGGAATCCTGTATGTGAAACCTACACTTGCAGACTGCGAAGTTTCCTGTTTCAGTTTTGGAATTCCTAATAATCCTGCAATTTCAGAATCATTACTGAATGTCCCCACATCTAAAAGCTGACCGTTGGTAAACAATGTAGACGTAACGTTGTAATAGATCTGGTGAATAGAAGGTGCTCTGAAGCCAGTGGATCCCGCAAATCTTACATTGAAATTCTTATCAAGTTTAATTCTTGAAGCGATCTTATAATTAAAAGTAGATCCGAAATCCGAATAGTTTTCATATCTCGCAGCAGCATCTATCAGCAACCAATCTGTAAAATTGAATTCAAAATCTGCATATCCCGCAACAGATTGTCTGTTTTTATTTACAGCATTTTCAGGTCTGAAACCACTAAATACCTGTGATCCTCCTGGAAGTGAATTTCCAAAGAAATCGGTTGGCCTGGAAGTGGTCCCGTTCCATACATTTCCATTGATATCATAAGTTGCATAAGAAGCTTCTTCTCCTGCTGTTATTTTAAAATTTTCATATCGGTGCTCTGCCCCAAATGCTATGTTGATTCCCTGCCACACATCATATTTCTTTGAAAAATCAAGATTGATCGTATTTTGAGAAAACCTTAGTCCTCCGGCACTAAATTCATTGGGGGAAGCAAATCTTAAAGAAGTATTACCTGTATTCTGGATAGTATAATCAAAGGAGTTTTGTCCGTAAGTATTACTGAAGTCAATATTCCAGCCATCCCAGTTTCCTTTTATACCTGCTGAAAGAGACAAGTCCTGAATATCTGTTCCGATCTGCGGCAGATAACCATCCTGGTATATTCCTGTAAAGGTTCTGCTTTGATTAGGTCTTCTGAAAAATCCTCCCGAAGTACCATGCCTGAAGCTATAACCTCCAAAAGTATAGACTTTCCAGTTATCATCAATCGGAACCTCTATATTTGCAAAAAGCTGGTGGTTATTCAGTTTTGACTGGCCTACCTGCATATTGAAATCCTTTCTTTCAAGGCCTCTGTAGCCTAACTCCTGATTGGTTACATCAGCTCCTAACAATCCCTGTAGCGCACCAATTATATTGGCGCCCTGAATTTGGTTTTGAAAATCCTGGGAGAAATAATTAACATTCTGTGCATATTGATGAATATAATTTACGATCTGCTGAGCATTGGGAGTAGTACCGATATTTGTAAATAATGAAGAAAGATTCACGCCATCATTTAATGCTCTTTTCTCAATAGCATTGTAAGCATTGTAAATTGCCCCGCTTTCCGTTCCTGCCCTATAGGTTGGATTCCTAAACTGTGAAGTCCAGGTAATATTGAAAAAACCTCCCTTTTTTCCTATTTTATCACCATAATTCAGATCTACCTGAAAGTTTTGCCCGTCAAAATTTCCTGTATGATCATTGGCAGCCGGTGTAAGATTTCCTCCGTAAGTAAACTGACCTGTCAGTCTTCCGGTATCTCTTTTAAGCCCTAAATTGATCACTCCCGCAATGGCATCTGATCCGTATTGTGCCGCAGCACCATCCCGCAACACTTCAATCCGGTTGATCGCGAAAGAAGGAATAGCATTCAAGTCCGTACCTACAGTTCCTCTTCCCGGAGTTCCGTTCACATTAACCAATGCCGAAGTATGTCTTCTTTTACCATTGACCAAAACCAGGACCTGATCGGGACCAAGGCCTCTGAGCTGTGCAGGATCCAAATGATCCGTACCATCAGCGTTGGTCTGAATCGTAGAGGTAAATGAGGGTGCTATAGCGTTTAGGATCTGAGAAATATTGGTCTGAGGAAGAACCAGCGAAGATTCTTTTATATTAAATACATCCACAGGAACCGGGCTGTCAACTTTAGATCTTGCTCCGCTTCGGGATCCCAGAATAACGACCTCTTCCACATTAGCGGTTTTCACTGTATCCTTCTCCTGTCCATAAACATAAGTTGCCCCCAGAAAAAATAAAACAGAAGCTGAAAAAATTGTCTTTCTATTTTTCATACATTTTATGTTAAGTTTTTTTTAACTTTTTTTGAGGAGCAAATGTATGTCATATTTATAAGTCTACAAAATAAGTAGACTTATAATTTATAAAAAGTTCTGATAGCTTACGTCTATGTTTTTAAATTTTAGTTAGTTTAGCGTATTTCAGAATAAGATTTTTCTCGCCTTCATGCATGAAGACCACTTTAGCCTTGATATTCTGAGGGTCTGTTCCATCCAGAAAAGTAACTTCCCCGACACCAAAACGATCATGTCTCACCTTATCCCCCACTTCAATATCCTGAGAAGAGGCTCCGCTTGGGTTAATGATTTTGGCCGTACTTACGGGTTTCAGTTTACGAGGTTCAGCAATTGGTTTTGAATTCTCATTCTTTTCAATGGTTTTCTTCTCTACCTTTTTAAAACTACGTATTTCTGAAGGATGTTCATCAAAAATATTGGATTTAAGCCCGCTTTGATTAATAAAACGTTTTTCCATTGCAGGATTGATGAATTCCAGATACTCCTCATCAATTTCACTTAAGAATCTTGATGGTTCTGCATCCGTAATTTTTCCCCATTGGAATCTGGAAATGGCATAAGAGAAAAATGCCTGCTTCTCGGCTCTTGTCAAGGCTACGTAAAACAAACGTCTTTCTTCTTCCAGATCTTCCCTTGTTGCTGAACTCATAAAACTAGGGAAAAGATTTTCTTCCATTCCTACAAGATGCACAACAGGAAACTCAAGTCCTTTGGAAAGGTGAATGGTCATCAGGGAAACCATATCATCTTCTTCATCTTTTGCTTGCGTATCTGCTGAAAGGGCAATATTTTCAAGGAAATTGGATAAACTAGGATCTCCGTCCTCCAGCTGCATCTGCTCTTCTATAAAACCCTGCATAGAGTTCATGAGTTCCTGTACGTTTTCTACCCTTGAAATCCCTTCGGGAGTTCCGTCATCTTTCAGAAATTTGATCAGACCACTTCGTTTTGCAACTTCCATGGCAACACTGTAAGCTGTTTCTGTTTTCAGCAATACCTGAAAAGCCTTGATCATTGACCAGAAATCATTCAGTTTGTTGAGAACACCATTATTGAATCCTAACTGTTGAGAATACATCGGAAGATTATCCAGGACCTTTGCTACAGACACGTTATGGGCATCTGCAAAAACGACCAGTTTATTCTGCGTTGTTTCTCCGATCCCTCTCGTAGGATAATTGATGATCCTTGTCAATGCTTCCGAATCATTTTCATTGATAAGAAGACGCAGGTAAGCAATAAGGTCCTTTACCTCTTTCCTTTGATAGAAAGATAAACCTCCATATACTTTATAAGGGATATTCTTACGTCTCAGAGCATCTTCAAAAGCCCTGGTCTGAGAGTTCGTCCTGTATAAAATGGCAAAATCACTAAATTTTCGCTGGTCCCTGTTATGAAGCTCCCATATATTTCCAGCCACAAAGTTGGCTTCATCCGCATCCGAAAGCGAACGGTAGATTTTTATTTTATCTCCTTCTTCATTCTCACTGAATACATTCTTTTTGAACTGCTGAAGGTTTTTTGCAATCACCACATTAGCGGCATTCACGATATTTTGTGTTGAACGGTAGTTTTGTTCCAAAGAAACCGTCACCGCATCAGGATAATCTTTCTTAAAATTTAAAATGTTATAAATATTGGCTCCCCGGAATGAATAGATCGATTGAGCATCATCTCCCACTACACATATATTTTCAAACTTTGAAGCCAGTGCCTTTACAATCAGGTACTGAGAGTGATTCGTATCCTGGTACTCATCTACCAGAATATAACGGAATCTGTCCTGATATTTGGCTAAAACCTCAGGAAACCGGGTAAGCAGTTCATTGGTTTTTAACAATAAATCATCAAAGTCCATCGCCCCGTTTTTAAAACAGGCTTCTACATATTTCTGATAAATCTGACCGATAAACTTCATATTCGCTTTTTCATCAGCCTCCATCAATTCAGGGTTGTTGAAATAGGCTTTTACCGTGATCAGGTTATTCTTATAGTTTGAAATTCTTGCCTGGACTTTTTTAGGTTTATACAGATCCGCATCTATATTCATGTCTTTCAGCACTTTCCGGATTACATTCAACGCATCCTGCTGATCATAAATTGTAAAATTCGATGGAAATCCCAGATAATGAGCTTCACTTCTCAAAATTCTTGCAAATACCGAGTGAAAAGTTCCCATCCACAAACTTCTTGCATTACCGGGGCCTACTACCTTTGCAATACGCTCCTTCATTTCACGTGCTGCTTTATTGGTAAAGGTAAGGGCTAAAATATTGAAAGGATCGACACCGTTTGTAATCAGATGGGCGATACGCATAGTAAGTACACGCGTTTTCCCCGAACCTGCTCCTGCAAGTACCATTAAAGGTCCCTGTAAAGTAGTAACGGCTTCGTATTGTGATTCATTGAGTCCTTTCAAATAGTCCATGCTGCAAAAAATTTTGGGAATACAAAAATAATGTATTAAAAGGAGAATTCAAATTTTTGAAATGCAGGTATGATATATTTAACAAAACCAATAATTCAGTTAAAAATTTCACATAATAATTGTAACAATTAAAGTATTTTTAGGACTTATTGACAAACAATTTCTACTTTATGAAAAAACGACTTCTTTCTGTTGCTGCTGTAGCTTTCTTTGGAGTGATGCTGAATGCACAACAAATCAAATTCGAAGAGTATGATTTACCAAACGGTTTACACGTGATTCTTCATCAGGACAATACAGCACCGGTAGTTACAACAGGAGTAATGTACCACGTAGGTGCCAAGGATGAAGTAAAAGGAAGAACCGGTTTCGCTCACTTCTTTGAACATCTTTTATTTGAAGGAACACCTAATATCAAAAGAGGTGACTGGTTTAAAATAGTTTCTTCCAACGGAGGGCAAAACAATGCCAATACAACCAATGACAGAACATATTACTATGAAACTTTCCCTTCCAACAACGAACAACTGGGACTTTGGATGGAAGCTGAAAGAATGCGTCACGCAGTTATCAACCAGGTTGGAGTAGATACTCAGAGAGAGGTTGTAAAGGAGGAAAAAAGATTGAGAATGGACAACCAGCCTTACGGGAATCTTTTTACCACCATCCAAAAAAATCTTTTCACCAATCACCCGTACAACTGGCCAACCATCGGATCAATGGAGGACCTGAATTCTGCTAAACTTGAAGAATTCCAGGCATTTTATAAAAAATATTATGTACCTAACAATGCCACTTTGGTCGTAGCAGGAGATATTAAGCCTGAACAGACTAAAAAATGGATTGAAGAATATTACGGAGGAATTCCAAAAGGAACAATCTATCCTAAAGATTTCCCGAAAGATGCTCCTATCACTCAGGAGAAGGAAGTTACTGCTACAGATCCTAACATCCAGCTTCCGGCCTATGTTTTTGCCTACAGAACACCTGCCAATAAAGAGAAAGATGCCTATGTTCTGGATATGCTTTCAACCTATTTAAGCAACGGAAAATCATCTGTTTTGTATAAAAAATTAGTAGATCAGGACAAAAAAGCACTTCAGGTAGCGGCTTTCAACCAGGGACTTGAAGACTACAGTATATTTGCATTTTTCGCAATCCCAATGGGACAGACTACAAAGCAAACTTTACAGTCTGACATTGATGCTGAGATCAAAAAATTACAAACAACTCTAATCTCTCAGGAAGATTATCAGAAAATTCAGAATCAGTTTGAAAACCAGTTTGTAAATCAGAATTCAAGTATTCAGGGAATTGCTGCTTCATTAGCAACAAACCACGTATTGATGGGGAACACCAATTTAATCAACAAAGAAATTGACATTTACAGATCCATCACAAGAGAAGATCTTCAAAATGCTGCTAAAAAGTACCTGAATCCTAATCAAAGAATAATCATTAATTACGTACCTGAAAAAAAATAATCCAGATCAGTTGGGTTAAAAAGTGATTATAACAAACAATTATTTACAAATGAAAAAGCAATTAACATATATAGCCGTAGCATTTTTATTTACCGGAATGCTTTCAGCACAAAAAATAGATCTTAATGCAATGCCAAAGCCAGGTCCTACTCCAGCGATAAACATTGCCAAGCCAAAAACTTTCCAGCTAAGCAATGGCCTTACGGTGATGGTTGTAGAAAACAACAAATTACCACGAGTAAGCGCCAATCTATCTATGGACAGACCTCCTTACCATGAAGGAAATGTGACCGGTGTAAGCGAAATCATGGCAGAACAGTTCGAAAACGGAACAACCAATATCGGCAAAGATGAATTTAATAAAAAGGTAGATTTTCTGGGAGCTAACCTTAACTTTTCATCTTCCGGAGCTTTCGCAAGTTCTCTTTCAAAATATTTCCCTGAGGTATTAGGATTAATGGCTGATGCTATTATTAATCCAAAATTTTCTGCTGAAGAAATCCAGAATTCTAAGGAAAGAGCTATTGAAAGTTTAAAATCTGATGATAAAAACGCTTCTTCTATAGCAGCAAGGGTTTCCAATGCTTTACAGTATGGAAAAAACACATCCAGAGGAGAGTTTGAGACCGTTGAGTCCATCAATAAAATCCAGCTGGCCGATGTTCAGAATATCTACAAAAAATATTACGCTCCGGACAATGCGTATTTAGTTATCGTTGGAGATGTTAAATATGATCAGGTAAAACCTTTGATCGAAAAAGCATTCAGCGGATGGAAAAAATCCAATACTGCTTTTACCGCATTAGAACCTGCTTCAAATGTTGCAAAAACAGAGATCAATGTTGTTGATGTTCCTTCAGCTGTACAATCGGTTGTTTCCGTAGGCAACCTGAATACACTGAAAATGAAAGATCCCAACTACTTCCCTGCAACAATTGCCAACTACATCCTTGGAGGTGGTGGTGAAGCTAGACTTTTCATGAATCTTCGTGAAAAAAACGGATTTACTTACGGAGCTTATTCAAGCATGTCTGCCAGCAAATACTCTCCTAATTTTTCAGCACAGGCAAGTGTAAGAAACGAAGTTACAGACAAAGCCGTTAAAGAATTCATGAATGAACTGAATGCTATTTCTACCGTAAAACCGGAAGAGCTTGAAAATGCTAAAGCAAAGCTGAAAGGAAACTTCATTATGTCTTTGGAGAAACCTGAAACCATTGCAAGATTTGCATTAAATCAAAAAGTACAGGATCTTCCTTCAGATTTCTATACCAATTATCTGAAGTCCATTGATAAAGTAACCGCTGCAGACGTTACAAGTGCGGTTAAAGCGACAATACTTCCTAATCAAAGCAGAATTTTCATCGCAGGTAAAGCTTCTGATATTTCTGAAGGTCTGGAAAAATTAGGCTACCCGGTAAAATATTTTGATAAGGAAGCTAATCCTGTAGCAAAACCGGCTGCACAAAAAGTAGATGCAGGTGTTACGATCGGATCTGTAGCGGATAAATACATCAATGCAATCGGAGGTCTTGCTGCTGTTCAGAAGATCAATTCTATTTCCAGTGACGCTACTACAAAAGTACAGGGCATGGAAATGAACATGAAAATGATTCAGGCTAAAGAAGGTAAAATGGCTATGAACATCAGCATGATGGGAAATACCGTACAAAAAATTGTATTCGACGGAAAAGATGGCTACATGGAAGTTCAAGGGAAAAAGGTTCCTCTAAGCGACAAGCAGAAAGCCGAAATGTCTGATGAGAAAGAACTATTCCCGGAAATTAATTTCGCAAAATCTACTGAATATAAATTAGCAGGAATTGAAAAATATAACAACGAAGATTCCTACGTAGTGAAAGGCGCAAAAGACACATATTATTATAGCGTAAAAACCGGCCTGAAAACAGGAGAGGTAAAAAGTGGAGAGCAGGGTTCTACCCCTACAAGCTATGCTGATTATAAAGATGTATCCGGCGTAAAATTACCACATACCATTATTCAGAATATGGGCGGAATGGATATAAACCTGGCTGTAAAATCTTATCAGATCAATCAGGCTAAAGATTCTGATTTTAAATAAGAATAATCTCTTTTAAAGAAAAAACAGCAACAATTGTTGCTGTTTTTTCTTTTTACTAAAATCTTATTTTGCTGTTCGGTAAAAAAAGATTAAATTTGCCCATTCAAAAAGATATCAAATTAATGGATTCTATATTTATACTATTGATGGTTCTTGTTATGATTGCTAGTGTTTTACTGGTAATTATCGTTATGGCTCAAAATCCTAAAGGAGGAGGCCTTTCCAGTACCTTCGGAGGTGCATCATCTGCGCAATTCGGAGTACAAAGAACCAACGACTTTATGGAAAAAGCAACATGGACCTTAGGAGCGACAATCATTGTTCTTATCCTTATCAGTGTTGTGATCACAGGAAAGCCATCACAAACGGCTCCGGTTCAGCAACCTGTTAAAAAAGAAGCTCCTGCAAAACAATCTGCTCCGGCTTCTCAAACAACAGCACCAGCTCAGGCTCCTGTTACTCCTGCTAAATAAGCAAATACTATTTTACATATTAAAAAAGCAACTCAATTGAGTTGCTTTTTATTTTAATTTGATCTTTTCTATTTTGTGCCGGAGCCTTAAGCCTGCTTTTAAAAATGAATACTGCAAAGGCTTCGATTCCTTGTAATATTTACTGATAAAAATCTGCATAGCCCCATAAAAGCGCTCGAGATAAAGCTCATCTTTTACCGTACTTTCTCCTTTATAGTGCAATATTGAAGCTTTACCATAATAGTAATTCGTAAAGCCATTCCTAAGTAAGGTATAACATAAATCGATATCTTCACCATACATGAAATAAGCTTCATCCAGGCCGCCTACTCTTTCATAAACCTCTCTCTTAACAAGAAAAAATGCACCGGTGATCACTTCCACCTTATCAATTGCATTTTCATCAATGTCATTCCGATAATAGGATTTTGAATTGTTATTCTTAAAATTCACAAATAACTTTTCGAAGGAGTTGAACATATCCGGAACTGAACGTTTGCTTTCCGGTAAAAATGTACCTTTCGCATCATGCATTCTCACTCCCAGACACCCAAAGTCAGGTTGAGCATCTGCAAAATCTAAAATCTCATCCATATAACAGCCTTCAAGTTCTGTATCGGGATTGAGGATCAGGACATATTTTCCCACTGCCCTTTTTATAGCTGTATTATTGGCTTTTGAAAAACCATCATTACTTTCGGAAGCAATAAAATGAAAACCCGGAAATTCTTCTATCAGATTTCGCCATGAGGTGTCTGTAGAAGCATTGTCAATAATGATGACTTCATAGGGAACTTCTTTTACATATTTTTTAATGGATAAAAGGCAATTCCGAAGTAACTGGGTAACGTTATAATTAACAATTATTATTGAGAGCCTGGTATTCATTTTTAATCCTTTTCGTTATAAGGAAGTCTGTTGATAATGGACCTGCCCAAAGAAATCTCATCCGCATATTCAAGTTCATCCCCTACTGAAATCCCTCTGGCAATGCTTGAAAAACTTACATTGAAATTTTTAAATTTCTTATAAATATAATATGCTGTGGTGTCACCTTCCATGGTTGCACTCAAAGCAAAAATAAATTCTTTGACCAGCCCTGTATTCAATTTCCTTTCAATGCTTGGAATATTAAGCTGATTCGGACCGATCCCTTCCATAGGAGAAATCTTACCTCCCAGGATCAGATATTTTCCTGTATATTTTCCTGTATTTTCAATAGCAATAACATCCCGTACATCCTCTACTATACAAATCACCTCATCACTTCTTTTGGAACTGCTGCAGATTTCGCAAACATCAAAATCCGAAAAATTATGACATTCCTTGCAGTACTTTATATCATTAACCAGACTGATGAGAGAATTGCCGAGACCAACGGCCCTGGAATTGGGCTGTTTTAATAAATGAAGCGCCAGACGCAAAGCTGTTTTCCTGCCAATTCCGGGAAGTCCTGAAATCTCATCCACAGCTTTTGCCAAAACTTTACTTGGATAATCCATAATTACTTACAAAAATAATATAAAAAGATGAGTCTATAGGGCTTTCTCAAGCATAAATCATCTCCTTCTCCAATAAAAGATATATCTTTGGAAAATATATGAAAAAAATAAACTAAATGATTCTTAACAACCTTAATTATCCTCTGGATTTCAAATTCAAAATCACAACATTAGCCAGTGATTTTAACATTACAGACAGAAACGGGAACTATGTGGCATATGTTCGCCAAAAAATGTTTAAGCTAAAGGAAGATGTTATTGTCTTTAATGATGAAAGCAAATCTAAGGAGCTTTTCAGGATACAGGCCAATAAGTGGATCGATTTTAATGCATCCTACTCTTTAAATGATCTTGTTGATAAAAAAAACTTCGGAAGGCTGGCAAGAAAAGGAATGCGTTCACTCTGGAAGTCAACTTATAATATCCTGGACGCAAATGATCAGCCTAAATTTACAGTAACGGAAGATAATGCATGGACAAAATTCTTCGACGGGATGGTAAGTGAAATTCCGATCATCGGTATGTTTACCGGATATTTCTTAAATCCTGCTTACACGGTAAGAGGTGTGGATGGAAAAGAATATTTTAAATTAAAAAAGATGCCTTCATTTTTTGGCAGAAGATTCCAGCTAGACAGAATGATCGATATCGATGATGAGGACGAAAGTCTGGTTATACTTTCTTTATTAATGATGGTTCTGCTTGAAAGAGCCAGAGGATAAATGCATTAATACCACAAACAATGAAATACCTTATTATTATCTTTTCAGTACTCTTGGTAGTAGCTTGTAAAAAAGAACAACCAAACGTTTTAACAACCACTCCCAAAGATTCACTGAATATTGTTCAGGATTCTGCAAAAGTGGAGAGCTCGGGAAAAATCCTGGTTGAAACGATAGCCTTCCCCAAGGAGATTAAAGAATGCTCATGTTACTTTGCAAAAAGCAAAGCTGATTTCGAAGCGGAAAAGTACATCTATGCTGATGATGCAGGAAAAACAGCTTACATGAAACTGGACGGAAAAAGATTAGCCATGAACCTGATCTCATCCAGCGATATGGAAGCTGATGAACTTCTAACCAAAGAAATAGAAAATGACGATTATAAAATATCCGTAAAAGGTAAAAAAATCAAAGGGGAAGAAGCTCTATTATTTGAAGGGACCATAACCATTGAAAAACCTGACGGAACTGTCATCACATTGCCTATTTATGGAGAATGTGGATGCTAATCATCCTGCAATTCCGCTTTTCAAAAATTTTCCTCTCCAAAATAAAAAAGACTGCTCCCGAATTTACGGGAGCATTTTTTATTCGTAATTTTGATAAAAATAAATTTTATGGAATTATCCAATATAGAACCGCAGATTATCTGGAAGAATTTCTCCAAATTAAATGCTGTTCCAAGACCTTCAAAAAAAGAAGAAAAAGTAATCGCATTTATTAAAGGATTTGGTGAAAGTCTGGGATTACCCACAACAGTAGATGAAGTAGGAAATGTTATTATTAAAAAACCTGCAACAGCAGGAATGGAAAACCGTAAATCGATTGTATTACAATCACATTTGGATATGGTTTGTCAGAAAAACAGTGATGTTAATTTTGATTTTGATACAGAAGGCATCAAAATGGAAGTTGACGGAGACTGGGTAAGAGCAAAAGGAACTACATTAGGAGCAGATAATGGTTTAGGTGTAGCTACGATCATGTCTATTTTAGAAAGTTCAGACATTCCGCATCCGGATTTAGAAGCACTTTTTACCATTGATGAAGAAACAGGAATGACCGGAGCTCTTGGGTTAAAGCCAGGACAGCTTACCGGACAGATCCTATTGAATCTTGACACCGAGGAAGATGATGAGATTGATATCGGCTGTGCAGGAGGAATAGATGTTACTATCACTCAAAACTATGAGCTTGAAGCAGCGAAAGGACAAATTGTAAGAATTGAAATCAAAGGACTACAGGGAGGTCACTCGGGAATGGATATCCATAAAGGTTTCGGGAATTCCAATATTATTTTGGGAAGATTGCTTTACAGCGGTTTACCAAAAGAAAATGTACAATTAATTTCAATTGATGGTGGTGGTTTAAGGAACGCGATCCCAAGAGAAGCAGTAGCTATTATCTCTGTAAGAAACGCCAATGAATTTATTGAGGAGCTAACCAATGGTCTTAAAAAAGAAATTTTAGAAGAATTTGCAACTGTTGAGCCAGGTCTTCAGATCAATATAGA
The DNA here is from genome assembly GCF_048296755.1 of Chryseobacterium sp. PTM-20240506. Taxonomy (NCBI): domain Bacteria; kingdom Pseudomonadati; phylum Bacteroidota; class Flavobacteriia; order Flavobacteriales; family Weeksellaceae; genus Chryseobacterium; species Chryseobacterium sp. PTM-20240506. The sequence continues at coordinate 4,118,711 of NZ_CP182581.1, read as the reverse complement.
AAATTCAACAAGCTCTGATAAAGCCCTGTCTGAAGAAGATTCTAAAAAGGTTATTTTAGTCCTAAAATCTCTTCACAATGGTGTTTACAGAATGAGTCCGGATGTAAAAGATCTTGTAGAAACGTCCAACAATGTGGCAAGAGTAGAACTTAAAGGTGGAAATTTAAAAATATTAAACCTGTCAAGATCTTCAGTTGACTCAACTAAATATGCTGTAGCAGAACAGTTAAAATCAGTTTCTGAACTGGCAGGAATGCAGGTAGAATTCAGTGGCTCTTATCCCGGATGGAAACCAAAACCCGGATCTGAAATCGTTCAGCTCATGGAAAAGATCTATACCGAAAAATTCACTGAAAAGCCTCATGTAGTAGCTTGCCATGCAGGTCTGGAATGTGGGATCATCGGTGCTAACTATCCGGAAATGGAAATGGTAAGCTTTGGACCTACCATCAGAGGAGCCCACTCTCCTGATGAGAAGGCCAATATCCCTTCAACACAAAAATTCTGGAGTTTCCTGAAAGAAATTTTAGCGAATATTCCTCAGAAATAATTATTCAAAGTAATAATCAGTCATGTGGAGTCCATAGGTTCCACATGATTACATCAGCAGGAAAATACAATTCAAAGATACAGTATACGTATGCTATCCGGGAATTCCAAATTTTCCAATACATAAAAAAGTCCTGAAAAAAAATTTCAGGACTTTTATATTTTTAAGTTAAAAATTTTCTAAGGATAAGGAGCAATCTCTACTTCAAGCCCTTCCATATCTTCCACGATGTGCAGCTGACATCCTAATCTGCTGTTTTCCTTCACATGGAAAGCTTCAGCTAACATAGCATCTTCTTCATCTCCCATTTCAGTTAAGCCCGGATCATTGATCACATACACCTGGCAGGAAGCACACATAGCCATTCCTCCACAAACACCGATTGTTCCTTCTTCTGCTAATTCATAAGAACGGATAACTTCCATTAAATTCATAGACATATCCGTTGGTGCAATAACATCGTGCGTTACACCTTCCCTATCGGTAATTTTTATATTGATATCTGACATAATTTTGCAAAATTAGTCAATTTTTTTCACAACTGCTTTTTCTGCTTCTTTACGGCTTCCGTCGAACCCGTCTACTCCACTCACAGTAGTATATTTAAGAACATATTTTTTCCCAGGGTTCAATCTGTTATAAACACTTTGACACATTAATGTTGCTTCATGGAAACCACATAAGATCAATTTTAATTTACCCGGATATGTATTAATATCACCAATAGCGTAAACTCCGTCAATATTTGTCTGATAATCCAGCGCATTGTTTACAACGATGGCATTCTTTTCAATATTCAGCCCCCAGTTGGCAATATCTCCTAACTTTGGAGTTAAACCGAATAAAGGAATAAAATAATCCGTTTCAATATCATGAGCTTCTTCACCATCTACCTGAACGGTGATCGCTGAAACTTTTCCTTCTCCTTTTATTGCAGTAACCTCGGCAGGGGTAATTAATTTTATTTTTCCCTGGTTCTTTAAATCCTGAACTTTTTCTACGGAATCCAACGCTCCCCTGAATTCATTTCTTCTATGGATCAAAGTCACTTCACTGGCAACATTAGATAAGAAAATACTCCAATCCAATGCTGAATCTCCACCTCCTGCAATAACCACTTTTTTATTTCTGAAGTGTTCAGGCTCTTTAACAAAATATTCAACACCTTTTTCTTCGTAATCTGCAATATTTTCGATGGTAGGCTTCCTTGGCTCAAAAGTTCCTAATCCACCGGCAATAGCAACCGCTTTCGCTCTGTGAACCGTTCCTTTATTCGTAACAACCTCAAACCATTCCTCATCTACTTTTGTAAGCGTAACCGCCGTTTCGCCTAAAGTAAACCCAGGTTGAAACTGCTTGATCTGCTCCATTAAATTATCTACCAGATCACCGGCATTTACCGAAGGATAACCCGGAATATCGAAAATAGGCTTTTTAGGATAAAGCTCGGCAAGCTGACCTCCCGGCTGTGGAAGTGCATCTATAATATGGCATTTCATTTTAAGCAAACCTGCTTCAAACACTGCGAAAAGTCCAGTTGGTCCGGCTCCTATAATCAATATGTCGGTAGTAATCATAATAAAATTTAATTTTACATATAACTGCAAATTTACTAATTTTAACGCGAAGCTGATTTAATTGAGTCTAAATAAAAACCTGAGATTTATCAAATAACGGGTAAAATAGAAAAATTTTAATTTTGGCAGCGTTTTTGTAAAAACCATATTATGAAGAAAATTCTCAATATCATTGCATTATTCGTATTCTTTCTCGGTTTTGGCCAGATTGATAATATAGCAGATGGCGAATCTATTACTTTCAGGATTCATTACGGAATACTAACTGCCGGAAATGCAACGCTTACAACTCAAAAAACAACTTACAAAGGAGCTCCCCACCTCTATGTAAAAGGAACGGGACAAACCTCCGGTGCTGTAAAAGCTTTTTTTAAAGTGGATGATCTTTATGAGAGTTTCATTGATATACAGACAGGACTTCCCAGTTTCTACGTTCGAAATGTAAAAGAAGGAAGCTATCGCCAACATTTTGAAACTGTGTTCAACCATGACAACAATACACTGATCCTGACGGATAAAAAAACACCGGCTAACGGCTCCAAAGTAATCAAGTCTGTAAAAGGAATACAGGATATGCTTTCTTGTTTTTATTACCTCAGAAGCCAAAGCCAGACGGAGCTTAAAGTGGGTACGGTAATTAATATGAATGTCTGGATTGATGATGAAATGTTTCCTTTTCGTTTAAGAGTTGTAGGTACCGAAAATTTAAAGACAAAGTTCGGAGTCATCAATTGCTTAAAAATCGTTCCGTCAGTAATGAGTGGAAGAGTATTTAAAGATAAAGAGGGAGTAACCATGTGGGTTTCTAATGATGCTAATCACGTTCCTATGTTACTTAAAGCTGAATTAGCTGTCGGTTCTTTAAAAGCAAGTATCGACGATTTTAAAAATGTAAAGTACCCTTTAAGGTTTTCTAAATAAAAAGCCACTAAAAAACATAAAAAAGCCTCCTAACGGAGGCTTTTTCTATAGTGTTTTAAATTGTTCTAAAGTTCTGATATCGTTTTCAAAGAACATTCTGATATCGCTCATTTGATAAAGAAGCATTACAATCCTCTCAATACCCATTCCGAAAGCATACCCTGAATATTTTTCCGGGTCAATATTTACATTTTTTAAAACAGCCGGATCCACCATACCGCAACCCATAATTTCCAGCCAGCCTGTTCCTTTAGTAATTCTATAATCCGTTTCAGAGTTTAATCCCCAGTACACATCGATTTCAGCACTAGGTTCAGTGAAAGGGAAATAAGAAGGTCTCATTCTGATTTTGGACTTTCCAAAAAGTTCAGTAGTAAAAAACTGGATGGTTTGCTTCAAATCCGCAAAGCTTACATTTTCATCGATGTATAACCCTTCAATCTGATGGAAAATACAATGAGAACGTGAAGATACCGCTTCATTTCTGAAAACCCTTCCCGGAGATAAAATTCTTATTGGGGGTTGGTTTTCCTCCATATAACGAATCTGCACTGAAGAAGTATGCGTCCTCAAAAGAATATCAGGATTTTGTTCAATAAAGAAAGTATCCTGCATATCTCTTGCCGGATGATATTCAGGAAGGTTAAGTGCCGTAAAGTTATGCCAGTCGTCTTCAATTTCAGGCCCATCAGCTACCGCAAAACCAATAGATTTAAAGATCTCAATAATCCTGTTCTTCACCAGGTTGATAGGATGTCTCGATCCCAGCTCCAAGGGAAAAGCAGGTTTTGTAAGATCATCTTTCTCTACTACGACTGAAGATTCAGAAGCGCTTTTCAGATCTTCTAATTTTATGGCAATAGCCTGTTTTAAAGAATTCACTTTCTGTCCGAATTCTTTCTTCTGATCGTTTGGAACTTCCTTTAATGTTTCGTAAAAATCGTTTAGAACTCCTTTCTTACCATTATACTTGATTCGGAAATTTTCGATCTCCTCTTTAGATGTAGTATTGAAGTTATTTACCTCAACGAGTAGTTCTTCTATCTTTTCTATCATTATTTTACCCTTTCAAAATGTTTTGCAAAAATACGATTTTTCAGTTTAAAAACTTTCTTATTTTATCATAAAAAATCTGCCCCTTATTCAGAGGCAGACTTCAATCACTTATTTCACTTAAATAAAAAAATTATTTCTTTTCTAAAGCTTTAACGTTGATCTGAAGAGTTACCTCATCTTTAATCACTCCGTTTTCAGCAGGAGCCTGGAATTTCACACCAAACTCTTCTCTTTTAATATCTTTAGGTTCAGTAGCTACGGTTACTTCACCTTCTTTTACAGACACATTAGCTTTAAGCTGAAGCGGCTTGGTAATTCCTTTAATGGTTAAATTACCATCCAATAAAGTATTATAATCACCTTCAGCTGCCGGTGTAACTTTAGTAATTTCATAAGAAGCAGTTGGAAATTTTTCAACTTCAAAGAAATCCCCGCTTTTCAAATGCCCGTTCAGTTTTCCTAATTGCTCTGCGTCATCTTTTAAATCCACAGATGTTAATGAATTCATATCAGCAACGAATTTTCCACTTTCTAATTTTCCGTCTTTCACTGTAAGATCACCACTTTCAAACTTAATTGTTCCGAAATGGCTTGTACTTTCAGATTTGAAGACTTTATACCCCTTCCACTCTATTTTACTATTTAAAGTATCCAATGCATATTGAGCACCTTCTTTTGTTGTCGTAACATCATTACTTTCACTTGTAAGCGGTTTGTCTTTTTTACAAGAAACAACAACAGCTGTAGCAAAAACGGCAGGGATAACGAAATAAAACAGTTTTTTTCTCATTTTTGATATTTTTTTATTACGTTCGCTAAGATAATAAAAAAAATAATTCTTTTTTAAAAATACTACATTTGTAATATGCTATTAGAGATAAACAATCTTTATTTTTCACATCGTAAAGACCAGCCTCTTTTTCAAAACCTCAATATACGATTTGAGGAAGGGAAAATCATTGCCCTGGCCGGTGAAAGCGGCTGTGGAAAATCTACATTATTAAATTTAATTTATGGACTTTTAGACTGGGAAGGCGGTGAAATTATTTTTGACGGCACTCCACTTATGGGCCCGAAAGGCAATCTTGTTCCCGGAGAACCTCAAATGAAATTTGTTGCACAGAATTTTGACCTGATGCCTTATTCCACCGTTGCAGACAATGTGGGTAAGTTTATTTCAAATATCAATCTATCAAAAAAAAGAGAAACCGTTCATGAACTTCTTGAAGTAGTAGGCCTGCAGGAATATGCTGATGTTTTCCCAAAAAATTTAAGTGGCGGACAGCAGCAAAGAGTGGCTATTGCGCGTGCTTTGTCTATATTGCCTAAGCTCCTGATCCTGGACGAACCGTTTAGTAATATTGATTTTCCAAGAAAAATAGAACTTCGGGAAAGGCTTTTCAGGTATGTAAAGCAACATAACATTTCCTTAATCATCTCAACTCATGAACTTCAGGATATTATACCTTGGGTAGACCAGATCGTTGTTCTTCAAAGTGGAAGACTGATCCAAAACACCCATCCGGAAGAAACTTATAAAGAACCTTACAATCCTTATGTTGCTAAACTTTTTGGGGAAGTAAATATTTTCACCGATCATGAAATGAAGAATTTTGGGATCTCTAAATTTTCCTATTACCCGCATGAAATTAAAGTTTCGGAAAACGGCATGGATGCAGAAGTTTTGGAAAGCAGGTTTGCCGGTAACCATTATTGGAATAAAGTAAGAGCAAAGGAAAAGGATCTCGTGTTATATACCAACAGCAAAATTGAAGGCCCCGTAAAAATTGTCTTTGCATAAAGCCGAACTGCTAAATGGCGGAAAAAACAAAATTATTATATGTATAAAGTATAAAAGGTAAATTTGGGATTCGGTGATTTTTCCAAAAAAATTAACATATCCTTAATATGCTCATTGTTAGTTTGTGGATAAAAGTCCGGATTCCGGAAATTCATTTTTAAAACTTTTTATTACATTTGTAATTCTATAGCATAAGGAAACTTTTGGTTAATTCTCTTTCTGCCTCCTGGACGAACATTAGCAGAATCCTGCAATCTAGTCTTTGAAAGATTACACTGTCCAATCTTTTCCTTTTTTTGTTTCTTATAACTTCTTATATATCAAAAATGCGTCCCTAAAGACGCATCAATGAATATATTATCAGGTTTTATGCTTTCTTCACGAACTCTGATTTCAAAGCCATCGAACCAAAGCCGTCAATTTTACAATCGATATTATGGTCACTATCAGGTCTCAGGCGGATATTTTTCACCTTTGTTCCCGCTTTTACAGGTTTTGGAGCTCCTTTTACCGGCAGGTCCTTGATAACCACTACAGAATCACCATCATGTAACTCATTTCCATTGGAATCAAGTATTTTACCTTCATTGGCTGTTTCCGCAGCTGCCTCATCAGCATTCCATTCATAAAAACACTGGGAACAAACCGTCATGTTGTCACTAGGATAAGTAAATTCGGAACCACACTTCGGACAAAGAACAATATCACTCATATTTTAATTTTTTGCAAAGGTAGAGTTTTTTAAAGGATCAAGTCAACAGAAAGGTGTAGAGATAAAATCAGGTATCTGGAGAAAAATCACCCACCCTATTTATCTATTTATGTATTAACTATCAACATCTATCGTACCTCCTGTTTCCCATCTCCTTCATCAATCTCAAATCTCAACTATAATTTGTACTTTTGCAGATTGAAAACAGCAGAAGCAATTATGGAACTTATTCACAGAAACCTGGCAATCGGAATTCACGATGCCCTACAGGAGACATTTTTTGAAAAAAACAAATACGCTGATAAAGTTATTGAAAGACTTTTAAAGGCTCACAGAAAATGGGGAAGTCAGGACAGAGCCGTTGTTTCTGAGATTTTTTACAATATCATCCGCTGGAAAAAGCGTTTGGAGTATTATATGGGAGAAGGTGTAAAACCGAATAACATATACAAACTCATTCTTGCTTATTTACTTTGGAGCAAAACAAACTATAAAAAGTTTGAAGAGTTCGACGGGATAAAAATCGCTGATATCATTACAAAGCTAAAAAAAGATACTGTTCCTACAAGAGCTATTGAACACTCTATTCCTGAATGGCTGGCTGAAACCCTTGAAAAAGAATTAGGCGCTGGCTGGGAAAAGGAAATGAGAGCTTTAAATGAGCAGGCTCCTACTGTTTTGAGAGCAAATTCTCTTAAAACAACGCCCAGAGAACTGATCTCTGATCTATCTGATGAAGGTATCGCCTCTTTTACCGTGAGAAATTATCAGGACGCTGTACAGCTGGAAGAAAAAAAGAATGTTTTTTTAACAACAGCTTTTAAAGAAGGATTATTTGAAGTTCAGGATGCTTCTTCACAAAAAATAGGATATTTCCTTGATGTAAAAGAAGGACAAAGAGTAGTTGATGCATGTGCAGGAGCAGGAGGAAAAACACTTCACCTCGCAGCACTAATGCAAAATAAAGGACAGATCATCGCTTTGGATATCTTTGAATGGAAACTAGCAGAACTAAAACGCCGTGCCAAAAGAGCAGGCGCTCATAATATTGAAACCCGTATGATCGCGGACAATAAAGTGATCAAACGTCTTCACGAAAAAGCAGACAGGCTTCTTATTGATGCTCCCTGCTCAGGCTTAGGAGTTTTAAAAAGAAATCCTGACAGTAAATGGAAAATCGACCAGGATTTCATTGATAGAATCAAACTGGAACAACAACAGATCCTTCAGGATTATTCTAAAATCCTTAAAAAAGGTGGAAAAATGGTGTATGCCACGTGCTCTATTTTACCTTCTGAAAACACCGGACAGGTTAAGGAATTTCTTAAAAACAACCCGGACTTCAAACTTATTAAAGACGAAAAAGTAATGCCTAGCGAAGGATATGACGGATTCTATATGGCTCTTATAGAAAGGTTAGCCTAACCAGCCTTACATTATCAATATACTAACTACTCCATTTTCTGGAGTAGTTTTTTTTTACAATACATCATTAATCAAAAAAAATTTCTCAATATTCGTAACATTTCGGTATCCTTGGAATACCTATTCATGAAATGCCATTGAATTTACAGGTAGACATTTGTAAGACATTGTATATTTGTGATAAACCACCCGCACATGTGTAAACGACTTTTATTTGCTTTCTTTGCTTTTCTGTATTATGTTTCATTTGGCCAAACCTATGAAATACAGTATACCAATTCTTACAACGGAAAAATACAGACAGAACAGTCACCGACTTTTATATGGGTTAACAGCAGTGAAAACTTCATCCTTAATAACTCTATCAGGGAACAAAAGAGCGAATATCCGTTTGAAATTACAAAAATTGAAAAACCTTCAAATACAATTGTATCATACGGGTTTTTAAAGCCTGATGAGATTATTTCTACTGCCGATAAAGAATCAGTAGCCAGACAGACCTTTGAATTAACCAATGAAACAAAAAAAATTCTCGGCTACACCTGCCGGAAGGCTGTCACTAAAATCAACTCCAACACCATAGAAATCTGGTACACAGGAGATTTAAAGATAAGTGGCGGACCTTCAGTGCTAGGACAAAACCTGGGATTGGTTCTGGAAATTGAAAGAAATAAAAATTCTCTAATTACTGCCACTTCTATTAAAAAAGTAAAAAAAACCAATATTGCGGATATCATTAAAGGACCCATTACCTCTACAGATCTTTTAGGTTACAAAGACCAGCTTTGGAAAAGCCGCTTTACTACTTTGAAAGTTTTTGAAAACGAAACGATCAACTTCTCGGACGAATCCAAATCCGACGAAAAGATAAAAAGATTTGCAAATGGAACAATTATCTTAAAAAAGGTAAAGTTTCCAAAGATATCTGAAGGAGAAAATGTTTTCATTGAATTAAAACAGCAATCCAATGGTGATGCTTATGACAGAACAGGAACCGTTTTCTTTATTCCTCAGAATAAATCGCAATCCTTTTTTGATGGCCTGGAAAAAGGTGCTAAAACACTTCCGGTATACGAAAACGGAAATGGAAAGCAGTATTATGGCATTATCCCTACAGATAACTATGATCCGAGCATTGAAATGATGCGCTTCTTTACCGCGTTTGGGATTCAAAAATTCAACCACATCCAGCTAAAAGGAAAAGACTGGCAAACAATCAGTCCATACCGTCAGGATATTACGGAACTAAAGCCTTCTTTATCTGATAAAGAATTATGGATTGGAACCTTTATAGGAAACTATGATAAAGGTGGACATACAGTAAATCTGGAGATCACGATTCATAAAAGTGATCAGACTGTTTATAAAAACAATACTGTAATTCCGTTGTTCAATACCGTCAACATCATGGAAATGGCGGGACAGGATTATTCCACGATGTTTAATGCCGCGAAAGGACTCTTCGCAGAATTCACTCTAAAAAAAGATCTGAAAAATGCGCAGTTACGTTATATAACGACAGGCCATGGCGGATGGGAAAACGGAGATGAGTTCGTTCCGAAAGTCAATTCCATATTTGTGGATGGAAAGATGATTTTCTCTTTTACACCATGGAGAACAGACTGTGGTTCATACCGTTTATATAACCCTGCATCAGGAAATTTTCCGGATGGACTCTCTTCATCAGATTTAAGCAGGTCAAACTGGTGTCCCGGGACTATTACGAATCCAGAATTTATTTCATTGGGAGATTTAAAGGCAGGAAAACACAATATCCAGATCAAAATTCCTCAAGGCCCTACAGAGGGCACAAGTTTCAGTTCATGGAATGTTTCCGGGGTTTTATTAGGAATTCAATAAAAAACAAAACCTTCTCGTGATATTAATCACAAGAAGGTAAAAACACAAATGATGAAAAAAAATTATTTCGAGCCACAAAGTAAAAGTAAAAATTCATATAATTAATTACCATATATTAATAAATATCCCATTTTAATTTCGTATAGCTACGCATAGTATTCTTCTGTAAGAAAAATATTAACCAAAATCATATTTATCATTCAATTTAATTAATTAAATTCTTTAAAACAGATTATTTAATTGAAAATATTAACTTATATTTAATTAATGTTTTCTTTTTTAAATTACAAGTCTATTTTTGCTCCTAAATAAATGATAAAAAATGTGTGGAATCGTATGTTTGTTTGACGCGAAACAAAAAACAGAAATATTAAGACCTCAGGTCTTGGAAATGTCAAAAAAAATCCGTCATAGAGGTCCGGATTGGAGTGGAGTTTTTCAAAATGAAAAAGTGGTGTTTTCTCACGAAAGATTAGCCATTGTAGATCCTACATCCGGAAAGCAGCCTTTATTTTCTAAAGATGGGAATATTGTCTTAGCCGTAAATGGAGAAATATATAACCACAGGGAACTGAAGGAAGAATTTCCCAACTATGAATTTCAAACCCAATCCGATTGCGAAGTTATTTTAGCACTTTACGAAAAGTATGGTAAAGACTTTCTGGAAAAGCTTAATGGTATTTTTGCATTTTCGTTGTATGATATCAAAAATGATATTTATCTCATCGCGCGGGATCATATGGGGATCTGCCCGCTTTATCAAGGATGGGACAGAAACGGCAACTTCTATATAGCTTCAGAATTAAAAGCACTGGAAGGAATTTGTAAAACCATTGAAACCTTTTTACCGGGACACCTTATTTACAGTAAAGACGGTATGGAGCTTCAACAATGGTACACAAGAGACTGGACCGATTTTGATCATGTAAAGGATAATGAGAGCGATATAAAAAAACTGAGACAAGGATTAGAAGATGCAGTTCACAGACAGCTTATGAGCGACGTTCCTTATGGAGTACTATTATCGGGAGGATTGGATTCTTCTGTAATTTCAGCGATCACTGCAAAATTTGCCCGTCAAAGAATTGAAAGCGGAGATACCCAGGAAGCATGGTATCCGAGACTGCATAGCTTCGCAGTAGGATTAGTAGGATCTCCTGATCTTGCAGCCGCACAAAAAGCAGCAGAACATATCGGCTCTGTCCATCATGAAGTTAATTTTACCGTTCAGGAAGGACTAGATGCTATACGCGATGTAATTTATCATCTGGAAACCTATGACGTAACAACCGTAAGAGCTTCTACTCCCATGTATCTTTTAGCAAGAGTAATCAAATCCATGGGGATTAAAATGGTACTATCAGGTGAAGGTTCTGATGAACTTTTCGGTGGATATCTATATTTCCATAAAGCTCCGAATGCCAAAGAGTTTCACGATGAAACAGTAAGAAAATTAGGAAAACTTCACCTTTATGATTGTTTAAGAGCCAACAAAGCATTGATGAGCTGGGGAATTGAAGGACGTGTTCCCTTTCTTGACAAAGAATTCATGGACATTGCTATGAATATTAACCCTAAAGATAAAATGATCGATACCGCTGATGGCAAAATAGAAAAATGGATTTTAAGAAAAGCTTTTGAAGATATCCTACCGGAATCTATTGTCTGGAGACAAAAGGAGCAATTCTCCGATGGCGTAGGCTATTCATGGATTGATACCTTGCGTGAAGTGGCAGAGAAAGAAGTTACGGACGAAATGATGGCGAATGCAAAATTCAGATTTCCATTGAACACTCCTCAGAATAAAGAAGAATACAGATACAGAACGATCTTTGAAGAACATTTCCCAAGTGAAACGGCGGCAGCAACAGTTCCGTCTGTACCATCTGTGGCATGTTCCACTCCTATTGCATTGGAATGGGATGAAGCTTTTAAGAAAATGAACGATCCAAGCGGAAGGGCTGTAAAAGTACACGAAACTTCCTATGAGGGATAATATTTGGGGAATAATCAAAGGAGTTTTTGTATACCCTGGTAAAGAATTTTCCAACTCACCTTTCAAACCCTTGGGAACTAAAATTTATTAATCCTGTAGCAATACAGGATTTTCTTTTGAATAAACATCAATAATATTAACAGATTTTAACTAACAATCAAAAATAGTATCTAATAAATAATTATATTTGGAAAACGAAAAAATCAATATTATAAAATGAGAAGAACCGTTACTATCTTTTTTGCTTTATTATCTATAAATTTTGCTTTTGGCCAGGGTAAATTTGGTAAATATCTTAACTCAAAGAAACTTGCACTTACTTATAAGACTGTAAAGGACAACGAAAAAGAAAATTATTATCAACAATATTACTGGCTTGCGAAAGCTGAACAATTAAAAACCTATCCGCACCTTAAGGATGTAAAGCCAGTTGTTCTCTATGAATTTGTGAAAAAAGTAAACCCACAGAATCCAACCAAAAAGCTGGATGCCAGAGGAAAAGAACTACGCGAAACAGCTGAATTATCTTTAAATCAATACTTTAAGAATAAGAATTTTGAAAACAATGCCGTTTTAATGTATAATCTTGAAACGTATGTTGATCCTTCTCAGGGTGAATACTTCACAAAGGTAGATCCTGAAAAAATCAAGGAACTGGTACCTAAAGAGCTTTTTGCCTTCAATTCCCTGAATAGAAAAACTCAGGAGGAAAAGACTTATTACCTTTGGATAGACAAGAAAAAAGATGATTTTAAAATTGTAGATATTATTCCGAGTGAAGAAGATAAAAAGTTTTATGCTTCACTAAAACAATATCTTCCCAACTATAAGTTTTCAAAATATGTTCCTTCTGTAAAAAAAGGGAACAAAACAGATAAAACAGATGTGGATTACTATTACATCATGCCGTTTGAGCAAAATACAGATAACATCGAGTATAAAACAACAGATTTTAAAACTTTCATTTTAAGCCAGTACAGAAAAGCCGGCGATGAATGGAAAGGAGTAGAAAAAACTAAAAAATAAATCAAAAAGTCCTGTGAAATCTCACAGGACTTTTTTAATTTTATACATATTTCTTTATCTAAGAAACAAGTCTTTTAAGTTTCAAAATACATTACATTAGATAATGGCCGGAAGAGAGGGAAAAACCTGTTCAATCCATTTATTTTTATTCCAGAATGATCCCTTCAATTGCCTGATCAGAATAACAAACTTATCGAAAGACTACATTATATAAAGATCCTAGCTGATATAACATGTCTGAAACAAATTCATCTCTAACGTCGATTAAAAAAATCCTTCCACTGATTCTTGCTACCGCTATTTTCATGCAGATGCTTGATTCTACAATTCTGAACACTTCTTTACCTTCTATTGCCAAAGATCTAAAAGAGTCTCCGCTCAATATGCAAAACGCCATAATCAGCTACGTTCTGACTCTGGCAGTTTTCATGCCTGCGAGCGGCTTTTTGGCAGACAGATTCGGAACAAAAAGAGTTTTCATCTTCTCCCTGGTTCTCTTCAGCCTGGGTTCCTTATTCTGTGCATTATCGCAAAACCTCACTCACCTTGTTATTTCAAGAGTTATCCAGGGAGTGGGCGGCAGTTTAATGACACCCGTTGGAAAATTAGCCCTCATTAAAACCTTTGATAAAAGTGAATTATTAAAAGCTATGAATTTCGCTATCATTCCCGCTCTTATCGGTCCTGTATTGGGGCCGTTGGTTGGTGGTTATATGGTGGATTATTTATCCTGGCACTGGATATTCCTTATTAATATCCCAATTGGCTTTTTAGGGATTATTCTGGGAATTAAGTACATGCCTAATTACAAATCGAAGGACGTTGATTTCGATCTCAAAGGTTTTATGATTTTTGCCGCAGCCTCCCTCCTGCTATCCATTTCTCTTGAACTTTTTGGGGATCTTCAGAATATAACACCGGTTCTTTTGATCTTTATCTTAGGATTTCTCTTTCTATATTATTACTATAAACATGCAAAAAAGGAAGGAAATCCTATATTTCCTTTAAATCTTTTCCAGGTGCGAACTTTCCGTGTGGGAATTGTAGGAAATCTGGCTACCCGTCTAGGAATCAGTGCTGTTCCTTTGCTACTTCCCCTGATGATACAAATCGCCTATAAACAAACAGCAGTTACGTCTGGCTGGATCGTTGCTCCCATGGCTCTGACAGCTATACTCGGAAAATCATCAGTCATTAAAATCCTGGATAGATTTGGTTACCGTCAGACGTTAATGGTTAATACATTCGTCATTGGAACATTAATATGCATGCTGGCCATTCCTGATATTCATACGAATCTTCTATGGTTCATCCCGATCATAGCGGTTTTAGGCTTTTTCAATTCTATCCAATTCACCTCCATGAATACCATTTCGATTGCTGATTTAAGAAATTTCCAGACCAGCAGCGGTAATTCATTAATATCTGTAAATCAACAGCTCGCCATTGGTTTTGGAATTGCTTTTGGTCTTATTGTTCTAAAAATATTTGAAAGTACCGATCTTATTAAAGGAGAAATCCATAATGCTTTCCGCTATACTTTTCTTACAGTTGGTTTTCTCACAATATTATCCGGATTGGTATTCCGAAGACTTCATATTTCAGATGGCAAGAATATGAAATCAAAGGAGTAACCCTATTATTTCGACTATAATAAGTCATGAAAACCAATCTGATCCGAACTTAACACAGATCAATGCAATTGATTCTTATCTACTCTATTTTTGTTATTATAAAAAATCAACATTATGATGACAACTAAAAAAGTAGAAATCGTAGTATCTCCAAAGCCTGCCCATTTTGTAGGTGATGGGTTCAGAGTTCATAATTTTATACCCGGTGCATCAGGATTAGATATGAAAAGAATGGATCCTTTTATTATGCTCGATTATAATTCAAAATTCCATTTTAACGGATCTGAGAAACCAAGAGGAGTTGGAGTACATCCGCACCGAGGTTTTGAAACCGTAACCATAGCGTATCAGGGAAAAGTAGAACATCACGATAGTTCGGGAGGTGGTGGTATAATTGGTCAGGGAGACGTTCAGTGGATGACCGCTGCAAGAGGTGTCTTACATAAAGAATACCACGAAAGAGAATGGTCTAAAACCGGTGGAATCTTTCAGATGGTTCAGCTTTGGGTGAATCTTCCAGCGCAGGATAAAATGAGCAAACCTAAATATCAGGCCATCAAAAACTCCGATATGAAGATCGTTGATCTGAAAGAAAACGGGTTTATTGAGGTGATCGCCGGAGAATATGCAGGAAATAAAGGACCTGCAAATACCTTCACTCCAGTACACATGATGAACGCAAAATTAAAATCCGGCGGAAAAGCTGATTTTAATTTTCCTGCTCACTTTAATACTGCTGCCCTTATCATTGAAGGGAGTATTATTGTGAATGGAAATGAAAAAGCAAAAACCGATCAATTGGTATTATTTGAAAACAAAGGAGAGGAATTTAGCATTGAAGCCAGTGAAGACGCAGTGGTACTGATCATTAGTGGAGAGCCAATCAATGAACCCATTGTCCCGCATGGCCCTTTTGTAATGAATACAAGAGAGGAAATCATGCAGGCTTTTGAAGATTTCAATACCGGAAAATTCGGATATTTAGAAGATTAACCATACAGAATTTGGCAATAATTAAATAATCTTAATCTTAAGTCGGTTATTTAATTATTGCTTTTTTATTACCTTTAACATAATACTTTTACTTTTTAAGTATACAGCCAAAAATTTAAACAATGAAACCAGAATTTGAAAATATTCCACTTGTAAAAAATGAATCAAAAAAGAGATTCGAAATTGAAGTAAATGGCCATTTTGCTTTCATTGATTACCGTGAAACCGACAGTCAGATCATTTTAATTCATACGGAGGCTGACCCAGAATTGGCAGGTACCGGAGCCGCCGTAGCAGTTGTAGAGAAAACATTGGTTTACATTGAAGAAAGTCTTAAAAAATTACTCCCGTTTTGTCCTTATGTTTTTGCTTACATTAAAAAACATCCGGAATGGAAACGCATTGTGGACGTAACGTTTGAAAGATATGACCAGCTTTAATATCTAAAAAAAGCTAAATAATTTAATTAAATAACCACCAGCAATCGTAAAGAATCATAATTATGTCAAATATTGGACTTATCATAGAAGAAAAAGCCGCAGATATAGGAAACTTTTTAGTCGGAAGACTTTTACCTTTCCGTGAAAAAAGAGCGGTAGGCCCATTTGTTTTTATAGATCACATGGGACCGTCAGAATTAAAAGATTATCAAAATCTTGATGTACCACCTCATCCCCATATCGGATTATCCACTTTAACTTATCTTCTGGAGGGATCTATTTTTCACCGTGACAGTATCGGAAGTGCCATGGAAATAAAACCGGGAGCCGTCAACTGGATGACAGCAGGAAAGGGAGTGGTACATTCCGAAAGAACTCCGGAATATTTAAGAGAAACTGATAAAAAATTACATGGTTTTCAAATCTGGGTAGGCCTTCCAAAACATCTGGAGCAAAGTGAACCGACGTTCCATCATACGGAGGCAGATGAACTTCCGGTTTGGGAAAATGGAGACATCCACTACAAACTAATTGCCGGAGAAGCCTTTGGAAAAAAATCTCCCGTTCCCGTTCATAGTAAGCTTTTTTTCATTGAGATAAAAACAAAATCGGCACAAAAAATCAGCATCGGACAGGACTTGTACGGTGAAGCGGCCATGTATGTTCTGGATGGCACTGTAAATATCGAAGGAAACACCTATGGCTCGAAACAATTGCTTATTGCAAAGGACACCAAGCTATGTGAGTTTGAAATGAGCGAAAATGCAACCGTCTATCTTTTTGGAGGCGAACCCTTTGAAGAAGAGCGCTTTATATTCTGGAATTTTGTAAATTCGGATAGAGAAGTAATTGATCAGGCTAAAGTAAACTGGAATGACCAGAACCACGATGCCTTTCCTTTAGTTCCAGGAGATGAGGACGAATTTGTTCCGCTTCCTAAAGCAATTCTGAACAGAAAATAATTCCGGACAGAAATTTTATAACGACAAGACACCATGAAAATATTAGCATTTGCGGGAAGTAGCTCTTCCACCTCTATCAACAGAGAACTGGTTAAATTTGTTTTGAAGGATTTTCAAAATGAAGATATTAATTTAATTGACCTTAATGATTATACAATGCCTGTTTTTTCTGTAGATCTTGAAAAAAAAGGATTCCCGGATGCTGCACATGAATTCTTAAAAAGAATCGAAGACTGTGATGTTATTATTTGTTCCCTGGCCGAACATAACAGATCATACAGCGCTGCTTTTAAAAATATATTTGACTGGGCTTCAAGGATTAATGTGAAGGTTTTTCAGAACAAGCCCATGCTTCTCATGAGCACCTCACCGGGTGGTTATGGTGGTGGAAATGTAATGAATACAGCCAAAACGTTCTTCCCCCAGTTCGCAGCGGATATTAAGGAAACATTCTCCTTACCGAAATTCTATGAAAACTTTGATCTGGAAAGTGGTGTCATAAATCCGGATATGCTCAAAGAGCTGAATGAAAAAATCAAAAATTTTAAAACAGAGATTACAAACTGATGACCAAAGGAAGACTGGAAGCGTTCAGTGATGGTGTTTTAGCCATTATCATTACCATTATGGTACTGGAACTTAAAGTACCGGAAGGTGACAGCTGGGCAAGTCTCAAACCGATTATCCCAAAAGTTCTGGCTTATGTCTTTAGTTTTATCTATGTTGGAATTTATTGGAACAATCATCATCACTTGTTCCAGGCAGCCAAAAAGATCAACGGAACTATTCTTTGGGCAAATTTGCATTTACTGTTCTGGCTCTCTTTAATGCCGATTGCTACGGAATGGATAGGTACTACACATTTCGCTAAAAACCCGGTTGCTGCCTATGGAATAGGATTGTTCATGTGCGCCATAGCCTATACAATTATGGAAAACTTAATTGTCCGCTGTGAGGGAGAGAATTCAAAGCTAAAAGAAGCCATCCATTCCAGGTTTAAGGAATATATTTCAATTGTATTTTATATATCCGGAATCGCGACTTCATTTTTTTATCCTTATATTGCTCTATGTTTTTATTACATTGTTGCTCTTATATGGCTGATTCCGGACAGAAGAATCGAAAAATTACTAAAAGAAGAATAATGGAAACACACGAATATACCAACGGAGATCTTACCGTAGTCTGGATGCCTAAGAAATGTATCCACTCTGCAGTTTGTGTAAAAATGTTACCCCAGGTTTATAATCCAAAGGACAGACCATGGATCAAGGTAGAAAACGCAACAACTCAGGAACTCATCAATCAAATAGAACAATGTCCTTCCGGGGCATTGAGTTACAAAATCAATACTGAAAAATAATGGGCGTAACAGTAAAAGCAAGTTTAGGAAAAACAAAATACTATACAGAAGTAGTAGCCGGTGAAAATAAAATCATCACGGATGAACCTTTAGATAAAGGAGGGCAAAACAAAGGATTCAACCCCTTTGAAATTCTTGCCACTTCTTTGGCAAGCTGTACTGCTGCAACCTTAAGAATGTATATTGAAAGGAAGGAATGGGATGTGGAAAAAATCAACGTAGAGGTTGATCTGGAAAATTTCCCCCTTACCAAAAGAGCTGTTTTTAAAAGAGATATCAGCTTTGAAGGAACCAACCTCGATGACGAACAATTGAAAAGGCTGCATACGATTGCTGATGCGTGTCCGATACATAAGATACTAACAAACGATATAGAAATATTAACCAAATTTTCATAATATGATAGAGGTAAAACAAAACAACGACGAAAAACACGGAAGTTTTGAGGCTTTCATAGACGGAAACCGCGCCGGGCTAATGACATACACCTGGGCAGGAGACGAAAGATTCATTATTGATCATACGGAAGTAGAGGAAGCTTACAACGGAAAAGGCGTTGGCAAAGAAATGGTTTTAGCGGCGGTAGATTTCGCAAGAAAACAAGGCAAAAAAATAATTGCACTTTGTCCTTTTGCGAAAGCTACTTTCCAGAAAAACGAAGATCTTCAGGACGTCGTAGTCTAGTTAACAGGAAAAGGCAGATGAAAAACCTTTCAGGACAGATCCCTGAAAGGTTTTTCTTTTTTATCAGAACATAAAAAAACTATATTTGTAAAATTTTAATTACAAAAATATGTCTCCAATTATATTACTGTCCATTATCGTTGTATACTTTGCGCTGCTTCTCTGGGTAGCTTATAAAACCGGTAAAGGAAGTGACAACGAGAGTTTCTTCATTGGAAACCGTAAAAGTAATTGGATGCTTGTTGCCTTTGGAATGATAGGCACTTCACTTTCCGGAGTAACTTTTGTGAGTGTTCCCGGAGCTGTGGGCAAAGACAGTTTCTCTTATTTGCAGATAACCCTGGGCTATCTTATCGGGTATATTACCGTTGCATATGTATTACTTCCTTTGTATTACCGCCTTAAACTCACTTCCATCTACGGCTATCTTCAGCAGAGAATGGGACAGCTTTCTTACAAATCTGGAGCCTGGATATTTATTGTTTCAAGGTTGGTAGGAGCTACAGCAAGATTGTACCTGGTTGTCAATATCCTACAGGTAACCATATTGGACAGCTTAGGAGTTCCGTTCATTGTGACCACTCTCATCATTCTGGCTATGATTATTTTATATACCTATGAAGGAGGAGTAAAGACCATTGTGTGGACCGATACCCTGCAGACTTCCTGTATGCTTCTGGGACTGATTATCTGCACCATCTACATGCTGAACCACCTGGATCTTAGCGTTGGACAAAGTTTGAGTGCCATGAGCAGTAAAGGTTATACGAAAATATTTGAAATGGATTTTAATTCTCCGGGGTTCTTTATCAAACAGATTCTTGCGGGAGCATTTATTACCATCACCATGACCGGAATCGATCAGGAAATGATGCAGAAAAGCCTTTCCGTAACGAAGCTGAAGGATTCTCAGAAAAATATGGTAACCTTAGGATTTATTTTGTTAGGAGTAATATCATTGTTCCTGTATATGGGAGGCCTTCTTTATCTTTTTGGAGAAAGCCAGGGAGGTCACCTTACAGAGGTCATTGTAGATAGTATCCCCAAAAAGGAGTTTATACTGAACGGGAAAGATATTTTTGGAGATAAGATTTTCCCTGAAGTGGCATTAAACCATATGCCCGGGTTTATTTCAATTATCTTCATCATTGCTTTAATTTCAGCTTTATTTCCAAGTGCAGACGGAGCCATGACAGCGCTTACCTCCTCTTTGTGTATTGATATCTTTGGAATGAAGGAAAAGAAAGAATGGACAGATCATAAAAAGGAGAAATTCCGTAAAAACGTTCACCTTCTGGTAGCGCTTTCTTTCCTGGTTATGGTAATTATTTTCAAGATCATCAATGATAATTCCATGATCGGATTGATCCTGAAATTAGCAGGATTTACATACGGCCCTCTTTTAGGACTTTTCGCTTTTGGTATTTTTACTACATACAAGGTTAAAGACAAACTTGTTCCTTATGTTTGTATTGCAGCACCTATTATATCCTATTTTATTGATAAGTATCAGACGTCTATTTTCGGAGACTTTAAAATAGGACTGGAATTACTGATCATCAACGGACTATTAACATTCCTGGGGCTTTTAATCATCAGAAAAAAATAAAATCAATAACCAAACTCAAAATAATTAATACATACCATGAAAAAAATCTTTCAGCTTTTATTGGGTCTTTTGGCTTTCAGCTTTGTGTCAGCACAGGAAAACTTTGAAGTTTCAACCCTTAGAATAGGCCCTTATAAAGTATTTATGAAAAGTGCGGAGATAGAAAAAATTTCAGGAACAAAACTGAAAATAACCGACGGAGAATATAAAAACTCTGTAAAATACAATGGTGAAATCCTTATGATCAGCACCAGCCAGGAATATGATAATGATGGAAAAGAAACTAATGGATATAGTATATATGGCATTTCCACAACCAGTAAAAAATTCAGAACCAAAAGTGGTATTGGTGTAGGCAGTACAAAAGATGAGATTATTAATGCTTACAAAAATTATCCAAGCTATAGTGCATATCCGGGATGGGATGATAAGGGCAAGCCCATTAAAAATCAAAGTTATTTCATTCTGAACGACAGTGATGCCTCAACCATATTGTCTTTTAAATTGGTTGATAATATTGTTACCGAGATTTCAGTATCGCTTAATGAAGGCTGCTAAAAGCTTCAAATCTTTAAATAATTCAAAATCCGGGCATTCCGTCCGGATTTTGAATTTCCATAAGCCAGTAAAAAATCGTAAATTCGCGTGCAAATAAATCAGATATAATGAGTAAAAGTATCGAAGAGTTGAAATCTCTTACTACACAAATCAGAAGAGACATTTTAAGAATGGTTCACGCTGTTAATTCAGGACACCCTGGTGGAAGCTTAGGATGTACGGAATTCTTTACAGCGCTTTATGGAAAAGTATTGAACTATCATCTTCCTTTCACTATGGAAGGTAAAAATGAGGATCATTTCTATCTTTCCAATGGCCACATTTCACCTGTTTTTTATTCTACTTTGGCTAGATTTGGCTTTTTTCCGGTTGAGGAATTAAAGACTTTCAGAAAGCTTGATTCAAGATTACAGGGACATCCGACTACTCATGAGGGATTACCTGGAATCCGTATTGCTTCAGGTTCTTTGGGACAAGGACTTTCTGTAGCTTTAGGGGCTGCCTTAGGTAAAAAATTAGACGGAGATAAATCATTGGTTTACTCACTTCATGGTGATGGTGAATTACAGGAAGGACAAATCTGGGAAGCTTTAATGTTTGCTGCGGCAAAGAAAGTGGATAATATTATTTCTACGATCGATTACAATGGTCGTCAGATCGATGGTGATACTGATGATGTATTGAGTTTAGGTGATCTGCATGCTAAACTGGAAGCATTTGGATGGACTGTATTAGAAGAGAAAAACGGGAACGACCTTGAAGCGGTGATTGCTATTCTTGAAAAAGCAAAAACAGAAACAGGTAAACAAAAACCGGTAGCGATCCTTCTTCATACTGAAATGGGTTATGGAGTGGATTATATGATGGGAAGTCATGCTTGGCATGGTAAAGCGCCTAATGACGAGCAATTAGACACAGCATTTAAGCAACTTTACCTGGAAGCTCCTGCAGATTACTAATATCTTTGATTGTCACAATTATCAAGTATTCCATGAAAAAATTCATCATAATCTGCTTGCTTACAAGCTTTATTTTAGGAGTCGCTCAAGAGAAAAAAATTTCTTTCTCTAAAGTGTTTAATTATCAAATGATTGATAAGAAAGCTTCTTTACCTACCCTAAAAATGTATGCAAGTAAGAATAATGAATTTCTCACCCGTCTGAACATTAAAGAGATTCCCATGTATTATTATACCGACGCATTGGGAACAAGCACGGTTTCATTAGAAATGAACAGCCGTCTTACCGGTTCAGGTTTGAGTGCTTTGATGTATTTAGGGTACAGTGGCTATGATTATGGAGAAAAGGAAGAGTATACTTTGGAAGCCAGAAAACTGGATACAAAAGAAACTATTCTGGGAATGCCCTGCTCACATTATCTGGTCAACTACCGTTCAAAAGATGGAACGAAAAAGGAAAATGAAGATTTAAAATTGTGTATTGATGATCAATCGTCTATCAATAACATGTCTGTATTTAACGGACTTTTGAATCAGTATCTTCCGGGCGTAAAAATGAAGAGCTCCGGCCTGAAAGGCCTTATTTTAAAAGTGGGTCCTGAAAAAACGTATGATAAAGAGTACTTTGTACTGGAATCAGTAAAAGATTCTCAAGATCAGGTATTTTTTGATCATAGAAAAGCAATGATGGACAGACAAAGAAAACAGGACTCTCTGATGATTGCCTACAAAAAGCAGGAAGAAGAATATGCAAAGGCTGATTCCGTATATGCAACAACTGATTCTACCGCTATCGTAGCTGATTCTGCTGCTACAGCCGCAGTTCCATATGCTGATGAGACTTATTATTATATTCCCGACTATGTTTCTTCATATAAGGAGAACCAGGATGAAGACGGAAGTTTGGCTATTACAAACATTCCGGCTGAAACTCTTTGGAAAGGACTGCCTAAGCATTGTAAAAATTTCGAAAAAGATCTTCCAACCTTTAAGCTTAAAGAAGTAAAAGGACATTTAAGAAATTATGTGGGTCAGATGTGTGATATGTATCTTACACAATCGGCAGGACACAATGTAGGTATCAAACTTACTTTGGATGAAATAAGAAGAGAAGTTCTTTACCTTAATACGATTCAGGAAAAACTTGATCAATCTGATAAAAAGAAATTAAATAATTATTTAAAAACTCTAGATTAAAAAAATAAAAATGAAATATACATATACAGAAAAAAAGGACACACGTTCAGGATTCGGAGCCGGATTAGCTGAGCTTGCAGATAAAAATCCAAATGTAGTAGCACTTTGTGCAGACCTTATCGGATCTTTAAAAATGGAGAAATTCATTGAAAAGGCACCGGAAAGATTTTTCCAGGTAGGAATTGCTGAAGCCAATATGATCGGTATCGCTGCAGGTCTTAGTATTACAGGAAAAATTCCTTTTACCGGAACGTTTGCCAATTTCTCTACTTCCAGAGTATATGACCAGATCCGTCAATCTGTTGCCTATTCAGGAAAAAATGTAAAAATCTGTGCTTCACATGCCGGGCTTACATTAGGAGAAGACGGGGCTACTCACCAGGTCCTTGAAGACATTGGTATGATGAAAATGCTTCCTGGAATGACGGTAATCAATCCGTGTGATTACAACCAGACAAAAGCAGCTACTATTGCTATCGCTGATTTTGAAGGTCCTGTATACTTAAGATTCGGAAGACCTACCGTTCCTGTATTCATTCCTGAAGATATGCCTTTCGAAATCGGAAAAGGAATTATGTTGCAGGAAGGAACAGATGTTACAATCGTGGCAACCGGACATCTTGTTTGGGAGTCTCTTGTAGCTGCAGATGAGCTTGAAAAAGAAGGTATCTCTTGTGAGGTGATCAATATCCACACTATTAAGCCGCTTGATGAGGAAATTATCTTAAAATCAGTTGAAAAAACCGGCAAAATAGTAACTGCTGAAGAGCACAATTATTTAGGAGGTTTAGGAGAGTCAGTTGCGGGAATGTTGGCGAGAAAAAGACCAACAAGACAAGAATTTGTGGCAGTAAACGACACTTTCGGAGAGTCTGCTACTCCTGCTGAATTGATGAAGAAATACAAGATTGATGCTGCTGCTGTAAAAGAAGCCGTAAAAAGAATTTTAGGGAAATAATTTCTCTGACAATTTTTATATACATAAAAGCATCCCAGATGGGATGCTTTTATTTTTTACAGAATCGCGTTCTGCTGTTATTTAAATTTGCGTTCTTCTTCCTTAATCGCTAAATCATTGATGCTGGCATATCTCTTTTTCATAAGTCCGTTTTCATCAAACTCCCAGTTCTCATTTCCATAGGCTCTGAACCACTCTCCATTTTTTGTCTGATATTCATATTCAAAACGTACGGCTATACGATTATCGGTATGTGCCCAGTATTCTTTCTTAAGCCTATAATTGAGCTCCTTTTCCCATTTATGACGGAGAAATTCAATGATCTCTTCTCTCCCGTTCACAAACTGGTCTCTGTTTCTCCATTCACTGTCTTGAGTATACGCTTTAGAAACCCTTTCAGGATCCTGACTGTTCCAGGCATCTTCTGCTAACTGGATTTTTTCTTTTGCCGTTTCAAGGGTAAAAGGTGGAAGTGGGTGTTTCTGTTCCATTTTTATGATATTAAATTGGTGATTATCTTTTTTGATTTTTCTATAAGTTCATTGGATCTAAACAACTGGCTTTCTATAATACTGCTCTCAAAAAGCATGTAAATATGATCACTGATCTCAGCATCATCCACTATTTTCATAAAGTAATTACGGAGATCTGTTTTATGATGTTGAATTACATTCAGTATCTTGGTATTATCAGTTGGAATTTCAGATAAAATATTGAGAAAGCTGCAGCCCCTGAAATTCTCTTTTCGATTCATGTCAATCAGGAAGTCAAAAGCAGCCATTACTTTCGATTTAGCCCCTCTTTTCCCCGCCGTAAAGGTTTCAAGTTCATTGAACCAGTAAGTATGCCTGGTATTCAAAAACTCAACACACAAATCTTCTTTGGACTTAAAATACTGATAAAAACTCGCTTTGGCTACACTCGCTTCTGAAATAATCTGATTGATCCCTGTAGAGTTGTATCCCTGGGTGGAAAATAATTTCATTGTCGTTGCTACAATCCTTTCTTTTGGAGATATCATAAACCAATATATTATTGAAACAAAGGTAGAAAAAAATAGTAACATACAGACAGGTCTGTCTGTTAATTTTCAAATAAAAAAAACCTTCATTACGAAGGCTTCTTATTTTTATTTGAAAAATTTCCATTTAGGAATTATTGCAAGCATCCCAAATCCTGTGAAGAGGAAAAGATTGGTAACATCCGTGTACAGGAATGTTGAAAGATAATAGTTGTGCATAAAGAAATGCAGAACCAGCAAAGCAGGAAAAGTAAATATGCCTATCTTCTTGTAAAAAAACATCAGTATGAGACTTATCATCATAAGAATGTCTATAGAAAAGATGACATAAAAATACCATCTGGGAATATTAAGGTATTCGTGCTGCAGGTATTCATCTACATCTATCCCCAATCCCATGATTGTAAATAACATTAAAGATGCAAATGCTAAAATAAAACCCCATCCCTTCTTTGGGTCCTCATCAAAGTAACTGTATTCTTCCATAGGTACAAAAATAAAGAACTTATGAATGATATCATAAGTTCTTCTATAATTATTCGTTTAGAATTTGATTAAATAGAAATAGCGTTGATTAGTCTATTTTTATCACTTAAGTATTCTTCCATGGAAATCATACTTTCTGTTCTCATAACATCCTGAATATCGTCTATCTGATAGATAATTCTTTTAGCGTCTTCCGTATTCTTCGCTCTTACTTTACAGAAAATATTATACTTTCCAGAGATCACACTCGCCTCGATTACGTTTGGAAGAGTTGATAACTCTTTTAAAACTTCCTGAGTACGGTTTGATTTAGTTAAAAGAATTCCGATAAAAGCAGTAAAGTGATAATCCAACTTACCATAATCGATATTAAGGGATGATCCCAAAATAATACCTGCATCTTCCATTTTTTTCACTCTTACGTGAATTGTACCCGCAGACACATCCATCTGTTTAGCAATTTCAGTAAAAGGCATTCTTGTGTTTTCTACTAAGAAATCAAGAATCTTTTTGTCTATTTCGTCCAGTTGATAGTTCATATTAGTTAAATTACAATTTTTTTAAAAAATCTATGTATTTTTTGCAAATCTATAAAAAATAATTTAACTAAAAAAATTATAACAATAATTAACAATAATTAACACGGATGATAAAAATCATTAAAATATTCAAATTATTTACCCATTGCTTTTAGGGAATCTGTTTTTATTTCTTTTCCAGTCTCTACAGGTTTTTTGTCTTTTTTCTTTCTTTTAAACAAAGAATTAAAGCTTTTACTCCACACAACACCGCCTCCATAGGCTTGATTTGCAGATCCGTTAGTACCTGCACCTACCACACCCATTCCGATATTCGTAGGTTTAGAGTAACCTCTTAAAACTAAACTTCCGTCATTTTTCTTAGAAATATCGTATTCAATAGATCCCTCTCCGGAGAGATAATTAGCTTCCGTACTCTCTGTTTTTGTTAAAGGAATACCTAAACCTGTCTTCACTTTAATCCTTGGAGAAAGTGCAAAGCTTACACCGGCGTTCGCCCGGTCTCCTGTATTGGAGTTCTGGTCTCCTTTTACATAATTCAGGTCAATCTGAAATTCGTTACTCATTGTATTAAGAACAGATCCCAATTGCTTTAAAAGCATATTATACCCGGATGATTCCGCTACACCGGCAACATCTACACCCACACCTCCGGTATTTGAAATATTAAAACTATTCAATAGTAATATAGATCCGAACTGCAATACTTTTTCTCCCTCCTGGCTCATTTTTGCTGCCAAGGTTTCTTTTACCTGGCTGGAAACGTCCAAAGCAGAAACATCGAGGTCAATTTTAGGATCCGTCAATGACTGTGTAATATTTGCCTGTAATAAAATACTGATTGGCTGAAGGCTACCCATATTCAAATATTGCCCTGCATTTGAAACCATCCTTACATAATTCGCCGTAATATTAAGTGCAGGCCTCATTGCATCACCATCCCAACGGATACTGCTTCCTTTTTCTATCTGGAATGTTTTATTAAGAATAGCTTTTGAAACGAAAGTACCATTTTCTACCTTATAAGTTCCTCCCATTGCAATAGCCCCTTGTCTGTTCATGAGGAATTTTAAGTTTTGAGCCTCTCCTTTTACCGTAATATTACCTACATCATCTCCTACCAGTACATTTACAGTCGTTCCCTTATCTACATCAAGAGAAAAGTCTATATTCATATTGGCTCCCGTCTTTTTCTTTTCTTCAAGAGTTACCAATCCGTCTTTTCCTTCTTTTAGGAACCTCAGCATTTTGAACTCCTCAACATTGGAAGTTGAACCTGAGTTAAAGGTAAATGTACTTCCGCTAAGAGCCTTCATATTTGGCGTGGATATACTGAGACCAGACACAGGACCGTCAATATAGAGATCCCCTTGTCCATATACTCTACCCCAGAAAAGATCAAGATCTTTTTGAGTGCTGTTCAATACTAAGAGATTATCAGCCCTCATTACAAGGTTGACTCCCATTGAAGAAAGGGTTTCAAACTGAATTGCCCCCGAAATATTACCTTTAGAATTGGATCGCCCGTCATGAACTTCAATATTATTTAAAATTGCCAATCCTTTTGATAGTGGAATGACTGTATCGTCAAACGAATAGTCTACTCCTGTAAACAAAAGTTTTAATCCAAAATCTTTTAAAGCTATATCACCACTGTAGTCAAGATTCTTTAAGGTACCGTTTATTTTAAGGTCCCCTGTTGCCTTACCTCTCAGGTTTCCGAAGATAGACTGCACAAACTGCTGAGCAAATGAAATATTAAAATCCCTCATTTCCGCTACCAGATCAATCGTTGGAGAAGCAGTGTTGTTATTTACAGTTCCGGTAAGATTCAAATTATTATTTCCCAGCACCCCTGCTGATGTTACTTTTACATCAATATCGTAAACATTAAGCGAGAAGCCATTGGTTGCAGAGATGGTAAGATCTCCCATATCCGTTCCGTTCATCTTGATATCATCAACCGTTAAATCCACCAAAGGTTGTAAGGTGCTCTTATCCATCCTTATTTTCACACTTCCGTTTGCCAGCCCTTTGATGTCCATGGAATTCCCACCAGACTGCATTTCCAGGAGCTTTTCAATAGCAAAATCATTGATATCTGCATCTACATAAAAGTCTTTAGCAGATTTGAAGGTAGATTCTTTAATAAACAGAACACTTTTATCCGAATATATTTTCAAATTACTGATTTCAAAGTCACTGGTCTTCTTCCTGTAAGTAATTGAGTGATTCAATTCAGGACTTGTATCTATGGCCCAGGTTACATCATTGAATTTTACTTCGGTAGGATCAAATTTAAAAACAAAATCACCTCCGGCATTGGTAGATTGATTAACGTTAATCGCATATTCTTTAAGATTATCATCCAGTTCATCTGCCGGACTGCCATGTTTAAATTTGGTTGCTAAATGTAATATGGAATTGTTTTCATTTTTACCACTAAGCGTGATGTCTTTAAGGATATTATTATTGTATTGTACCTTATTTATTTTAGCGTACAATTGTTCATCCAGGTTAGCCGTATTTATTCTAACCATTACACTATCCACTAAAGCACTGTCTCTGGTAATATTTCCCCTCTCGTTTATTTTATAAGCAGGATTAGCTTCTGCCAATGCCTTATCGGCTTCTGTAATCTCCGCTTCTTTGGTCATTATATACTTTAGGGAAGCAGCATCTACATTCAACCTAAGATTGTTGGCATTTCCATCATATTCCCCTTCTACTACAGCACCTTGAGGCAGCTTAAGATCCGGCAGGAAATAGCTTACCAATCCTTGCTGAACATCAAAATTCATGGCAAAATTTTGTCCACGATACAACTTTCTGGGTGGCGGCCCTACCAGGATTTTCCCCAATCCGTTTTCTACCATTCCGGTAAGATCAGCCAGGTTATACTTCCCTGATATTTTTCCATTTACAGCTCCCGGAGCATCAACGGAAATAATCCTGCTACCCGATTCTATAAATGTTTTGAGTTTAGCATTGGGAATGATATATTTTTGCGTTGCTGTAGCAAAATTAATGTTATTAGCCTCTACATCTATCGCCAGGTCATTAATGGTGGCCATGGACATTTTTCCGATTACCTGTCCGCTTACCACCTGACTTCCGGGCTTATCTGTAAAATAATTCATGTTCAGGTAATTCACATCAGCATTTACATCCATAGCGATTCGCGAAGTGCTGAAGTCAATAAGCCCTTTTACAGTAGCCTTAGCCTGCTCATCATTGACAGTAATGGTTCCGTTATACTTCTTGTGATCCAGTAAGCCATCCAGATAGAGGTTATTAATTTCCTTATTCATGATTTCAACCTTCGAAATCTGAGATTTTGTGGTCAACCTCATGGTATTAACATCAAAGCTTTGTCCGGTAATATCAAATTTCCCGGAAATTAAACCTACAGCCTTATTTTTTGTAATTACGGAAACATTCAGATCTGTTGCTTCTACATATCCTGCATATTTTGGCATAGCTGTACTATAGCCGGACAAAGTAAGTTTTGTAATCCTGGCCTGTCCGATTCCGGTCATAAGATTTCCGTTCGGAATAAAGATCTGATCAGGGTTTACTCTTGCCGCTCCGTTATACTTCAGCCTTCCGAAATCATCTGCAAAATTCTTCATCTTTTTTGAAATGAATGAAGGCATCATGGCCTTTAGATCCACGTAGGTAAAATCAGTAGAAAGATTGTTGGTTTCGATCTGGAAGTTTCCTTTCAGAAGGTTATTGACCTTCATCGTCTGCGTTGCTATATTGACGTCAGGGTTTCTGATAAGGAAATTTTCAAGATAAAATTTATTCAGCGGGCCATTCATTTTCCCGGAGACATTGAAAGGTTTAAAATTATCCCAGTTGGTGACAAAATAACTGATATCGTATCCGCTTAACTGGCTTCCCTGTTTAAGATTCATATCCCACCGTACCCGGTCTGCAAAATCCGCCCAGGATCCGTTATTGAGGTTAAATTTAATATCTCCCTGCAAAAGGGTATGATCTGTATTTATCGTTAAATCTTTAAGAGAAAGATGTTTATGGGTTAAAGATAATTCCGTCGAGAAGGTGTCCACAAAATGAGATTTTCCCCATCGTGTTGTAACGAAGGACATATTATTGATCAACGCAGAAACATCAGGTCCACTCACTTTAAGATTGGGAGCCTTCAGGTTGAACTTTGTCGCAGTAAGCCACTTCCCTGCCTCTCCCGGTGAGTTTTGGTTAACGATAGAAACTTTAGAGTCAATGATTTGTATGCGAGAATTCAATTCAAAAGCCGGCTTTTTCGGATCCCTTTTCTTACCGTTATCAAATAATTGGGTAAATCTAATAAAATTTGAAATGCTATCTCCTTTATATGTAATTACTTTAACATCGGCATTAATCATCGTAAGGGAATTAAAGCTCAAAGAATTGCTTTTCCCGGAAATAGCCCCCGCTGCCAGCGATAACCAGTCCGAATTTGCCCGGAACTCACGTGCCTTAATAAACTCTAGTCCTTTATAATCTTTAACTTTTAATCCTCTGATGGTAACATTTCCAAAATAATTTACTTCCACACTTTCAGTGGACATATCTGCTTTAAAATCCTTATTGACAATCTGCAACGCCTGATCTGCAGCCCATTGTTTGGTAACAGGAAGATTAATAATAATGACAATAGCAACAACAACAGAAACGACCAACCAGAATAAAATAAGTAAAAGTCTCGCCCACCATGAATAGCTGGTAACATCTTTAGCGGCCTGTTTCCCAAATTCCTGAACAGTTTCCACCGGATGATGAACAGCATCGGAAGCAAGTTCAGAGGCTTCTTTTACCGTTTCTTTTACTTTTTCCTCAACATTTTCTACAGTCTTTTGTACCTGATCACTTAAGTTTTCAGTTACAGATTTTTTATTCTCATTTTCGTTATTATTCTCTAACTTTGCCATTATTATGAGCGAGTCTATAATTTTAGGTATCGAGTCGTCTTGTGACGACACATCAGCAGCTATCATCAAAGGGAACACTATTCTTTCTAATATTGCTGCCAATCAGGCTATTCACAAAGAATATGGAGGCGTTGTTCCTGAGCTGGCCTCAAGGGCCCATCAGCAAAACATCATTCCCGTTGTTGAAAAATCTCTCACCAAAGCAAATATACAACAAAATGCGATCTCTGCTATAGGATTTACACGCGGACCAGGACTTTTAGGTTCTCTTCTTGTGGGGACGTCTTTTGCTAAATCCCTGGCTATGAGTTTAGATGTCCCATTGATCGAGGTAAACCATCTCCAGGCTCACATTTTAGCGCATTTTATTGACGATGCAAATCCTATGCCGCCAAAATTCCCATTTTTATGCCTTACGGTGAGTGGAGGACACACCATGATCGTTTTGGTAAAAGACTATTTCGATATGGAGATTATTGGTAAAACCACAGACGATGCAGCGGGAGAAGCATTTGATAAAATCGGAAAAATATTTGATCTTGATTATCCTGCAGGTCCTATTATCGACAAATTAGCGAGAGAAGGAAATCCCGACGCATTCAAATTCAACAAACCCAAACTGGAAAATTACGATTACTCCTTCAGTGGGATAAAAACTTCAGTACTCTACTTTATCCAGAAAGAGGTAAAAAAGAATCCTGACTTCATAAAGGAAAACCTCAACGATCTATGTGCTTCCGTACAGAAAGCTATTATTGAGATATTAATGAACAAGCTTGAAAAAGCCGCAAAAGAACTTAACATCACTGAAGTAGCCATTGCCGGCGGTGTATCAGCCAACTCAGAATTAAGAAAAGTAATGCAGGACAACCATCAAAAACTTGGGTGGAACATCTACATTCCAAAATTTGAATACACAACGGACAATGCAGCCATGATCGCTATGGTAGCACAACTCAAGTTCGAAAGAGGAGAATTTACAGATTTGAGAACGAGTGCAACATCGAAATATGATTTGTAATTTTTTGCTAAATTGTAAAGTTGCAAATTTGAAAATCGTAAAAGATGGATCAGTTTTACTTTGAAAAATTAGAAGTCTGGCAAAATGCCCGGCAATTGGTTAAGGAAATTTATATTGTAACTCAATCTTTTCCAGAAAGTGAGAGGTTTGGAATCACCGATCAAATCCGAAAAGCAAGTGTAAACATTCCGGCTCATATAGCAAAAGGGGTGTTAAGAAAATCAAAGAAAGATAAATCCCGTTTTTTGGATACCGCTTTTGGCTCAACAATAGAAGTAGTTAATTTTTTAATTCTTTCGCACGATCTGCAACTTTTAAATTATGAAGATTACCTTCATTTAAGAGGTCAGTCGGAATTCATTTCTAATCAAATTAATTCATTAAAGAAGTCCATCCATAATGAATCTTAGCCCTAATTAACAATTCAGTGATCAAAAGCTATCAACTTATGAAATTATTTCACGGACACATAGAAAACAATACCGTAACAATACATGATGAGGAACAACAACATATTGTAAAAGTTCTTCGCATGAAAAACGGAGAGGAAGTCCATGTAACAGATGGAAATGGAAATCTTGCCTTTGGAAAATTGATTTTGGAAGGTAAAAAAGCTCTTTTGGAGGTATCCGACATCAAAACCGGACTTCCGGATTTCAATCCTAAACTCCATATCGCGATTGCTCCTACTAAAAATATTGACCGGATAGAGTTTTTTGTAGAAAAAGCTGTAGAAATGGGTATTTCCGAAATCAGTTTTTTAATAACTGAAAAGACAGAACGTAAAAATATCAACATTGATAAGATAAGAAAACAAGCTATTGCAGCTTCAAAACAAAGTCTGAGATTTCACTTTCCTGTCATTCATGATCCCGTAAAGTTTTCAGATTTTATAAAAGGTATATCCCCTGAAAGTACTTTTGTTGCTCATTGCCATGAAAACCTGGAGAGAATTGAGCTTAATCAAATTCCCAAACTGGACCATTTCACTTTTCTTATTGGTCCTGAGGGTGATTTTTCTGAAAAGGAAATTCAAACTCTTGCAGATCAAAAAGTAAGAGCCGTGTCCCTTGGAAATCAGAGACTCAGAACCGAAACAGCAGGCATATTTGTCGCATCATGGAATTACCTTCATCTAAAATAGCTGCATAACATTACAAGCTTATCCTTTTTAAGCAACCGAATATTTTTTTCTAAACAGAGGTCTCAAAAGATGATAAGGGAAAAAGATGACAATCAGGAAATAATTTGTATTTTCAAATTCAGCTAAAACAAATATAGCTGTGTAAACATGAAAAATGTAAAGGAATATTAAAAAGAAGGTAAGCAGTTTCCGATTAAAAGCCCCAAGAAAACAAAGGAATTGCGTCAAAATTCCTAATACAGTTATTACAATCCAAATATGATCATAGGCATAAATACTTTTAAATACAGGAGGTATTTGCATATCTGCCATCCAATAATTATCATAGGTATTAAGCATTGCAGCATCTTTGCTAACCCAGGTGAGCTTATCCGTATTTTTAATCAAATTCTTTACCGTACCCAGGATTTTACTCATTCCCGCAAGGGTATAGGTCATTAGTATTCCCAAATAAAAGTATTGTACAAGTTTATAATCCTTGTCTTCTAATTCCTTTGGGAGTAAAAAAATACTAAGAAAAAATCCCAGAACGATGATGTGCCCATCGTGATGGACTCCAAAGTTGGCCGCAATAGGGAGATTAATAATAGCGACTAACAGAAAAATAAAAAAATTAAGAAGATAAGATGGTTTGAAAACCGTAATAATCAAAAGAGCAGCACATATGATCAAAAGTCCGGCAAAAACAAATGTCCCCGGAAATTCAGGAAAGATCAGCTTTTCAAGCTGAAAAACAGGTTCATAGATTGCCGCAGGTCTTTCTTTCAATCTGATAAATTCCAGATACTGCGCTACCAGCCAGTACAATCCGAAAAACCTTACCATGTAGTAGGCAACCTTATAATTGAATACAGTAAGCTGAGGATAGTTCATCACAGTTTTACAATCAGTTTTTTGTTGATATTCATCTTTGCTTCTCCTATTTCCTTCGGACGATAAGTCTCTTTATAAAGAAGATAACCTTTATATTGAGGTTCAGTATCTTTTGCGAAAATCAGTAGCTTCCTCTTATTTTCTTCCTTGTTCACATTATCTTCTATTCTTTTACCATATGTTCCCACGATTACAGCTTTGTCATTGGCATCATAGCTTCGGACGGATTTATTTACAATTCTAATGGTATCACTATTGGTAATTCCATAGAGTTTATATTGGTCTTCCGTAACCTCTCCTCCGCTAGGCACTGTAAAAAGCTTCCAACTGAAAAACGGATATAATTCTTTATACCCTTTTTCCATGATAACTAAACTGATAAGGGACATTACAAAAGAAAAGATAAATAAATGTAGGGTATATTTTTTCATCAGATTAACAATGGGAATTATGTTTTTAAATAATGTTCAAGGATTTCATGGCCGCTTCTTATAGAATTCACAGCCCATCGTATTTTCATTTTCAGGAGTTTCTCTTCATTAAGTTTGTATTCTATTCCTGATCTGAGAAGTTTTTGTTTTAATTCATATATACAGATTCCTGCAGCAACGGAAACATTAAAACTCTTTGTGAAGCCATACATGGGAATAGCCAGTGTTTCATCTGCAAAGTCAAGAACCTCTTCTGACACACCTTCCAGCTCAGTTCCGAATACCAGGGCAATAGGCTTCGTAATGTGGTAATCAGGAAGCATCACAGCATTTTTTTCCGGTGAAACGGCTAAAATTTTGTAACCTTCATTTTTAATTTCCTGAAGTGACGAAATATCTTTAGCCATTTTCTTTACTTCAACCCATGTTTCAGCACCTTTTGTAACGGTAAGATTGGGATTAAAAACATTTTCTTCTTCCATAGCTACCACTTTATGAAACCCACAGGCTTCCACAGATCTAACAATGGCTGCTGCATTTCTGAACTGATAAATATCTTCCATTACGGGAAGTACAAAGTCAGAACTCTCTTGAGAAAAATGTTCGATCTTCCTTAATCTCTCATCCGTTAAAAATTGTTTTAAATATTCAAAAGTTTGTGCTAAATCTTTCATCTGCATTCAATTTCTTTTTAATAACAAGATGGAACGCAACTCATTATAAAATGATTCTATAAAATTTATCATGAAGCGTTTCATTCATTTTCAAATCTTTGCAAATTAACGTAATTTTGAGTTTATAAACCTGCACAAGGTTCAACTTCTTAATAAAAAGTAATACATGAAACGAAAAGTCCTGTTGATATACACTGGTGGAACTATTGGAATGGAAAAAGATTATGAAACCGGAAGCCTTAGAGCATTTGATTTCGGAAATATCTTTGAA
Organism: Chryseobacterium sp. PTM-20240506; assembly: GCF_048296755.1. Taxonomy (NCBI): domain Bacteria; kingdom Pseudomonadati; phylum Bacteroidota; class Flavobacteriia; order Flavobacteriales; family Weeksellaceae; genus Chryseobacterium; species Chryseobacterium sp. PTM-20240506. Next base: position 4,083,034 of record NZ_CP182581.1, on the reverse strand, counting down.
AAAATGCCGGAAATGAAACTTATGGAATGTGAAGTTTTCGTCCATCCTTTTGCAAAACCTCTGGACTCTTCAGATATGGGACCGGAAGAATGGAAAATCATTGCCCATTATATTCATAAAAATTATGATCATTATGATGGCTTTCTGGTTCTTCACGGAACCGATACCATGTCTTATACGGCTTCTGCACTAAGTTTTATGTTGAAAGGACTGAGAAAACCGGTTATTTTTACCGGTTCACAACTTCCTATTGGAGATCTCAGGACCGATGCTAAAGAAAATCTGCTTACAAGTTTATATTATGCCAGTTTATATGAAAACAACGAACCTGTTATTCAGGAAGTTGCCATCTATTTTGAGTATAAACTATTGAGAGGAAACAGGACATTAAAATACTCCGCAGAATATTTTGATGCATACGCAAGTCCGAACTACCCTATTCTGGGTCAATCCGGGGTTCACCTTAATATCATCAAAGATAACCTTCACCGCTGTGATCAGAATGTGGAGTTTCACGTTGATGATCATATTTCCGAGGATATTTTATTCTGGAGAATTTTTCCGGGAATGCACTTAAGCCATTTCAAGGAAATTCCCAAAATGAAAGTCCTTATTCTTCAGGTTTTTGGTTCCGGAACTATTTTCAGCAGCGAAAAAACACAACAGACACTTGAGGAAATCCGAAATAACGGAACTGAAATCGTAGTGGTAAGTCAGTGTATTTCAGGAGGAATCTCGTTTGGAAAATATGAAAACAGCAATATTTTCTCGAGGATTGGTGCCATAAGCGGAAAAGATATGACCGCAGAAACTGCAATAACAAAAGCGATGCATTTAGTCGGCAATCCTAAATATCAGGGAAGCTTTGCAGAAAACTTTTCAAAGAGTTTATGTGGAGAAATTACAGACTAATTGCTTTAATTATTTGTAAATTCAAGAAAATACATTACTTTTGCAATCTCAAACAGAAAGGTGTCCGAGTGGTTGAAGGAGCTACCCTGGAAAGGTAGTATACGGGTAACTGTATCGAGGGTTCGAATCCCTTCCTTTCTGCAAAATAACGTACTGAAAATCAGTACGTTATTTTTTTTCATACAACATCATTATTTTTCTATAGTTTTGTTTTCAGAGCTTTATATATACAAAACAGCACTTAATACTTCGTTTTTACATAATTTTTACACAACAGATATTACTATCAAAATACAACTAATATTATGATCACGATCATAAAAAAGCTTGTTCACACTTAGTATATTCGAATATTAGTTTTCCAACTGATAAATTTCATCAAGTTAAATTAGCTTCCCTGCCCCGGGAAGCTTTTACGCAAAAACACTTTTTAAAATTTTTTTAAATACTGGATTGGAGTCTTTCAATTGAAAGGCTCCTTTTTTGTAATAATTTCTAGCCTAAATAAAATATTAATCGGGGGTGAACCAACAACTACACGCCCTTAATAAAGAGAATTAATTCAAAAGATATAGACCATAAAAAAAACGACTATCATTACTGAAGTCGCTTTTTCTTATTTTTTCTGAAAAAATTATTTCTTTAAATCTGCTTTCACATCTTTATAACCATCTGAAACCGCATCGGCTCCCTTCGTGGCTGTTTTACCAACCCATTTTGTACCTTTTTTAACTCCTTTTTTAGTAGCTTTTGCACCTTTGGTCGCTGTTTTACCTACCCAATTAGCACCATCTTTCACACCCTCCCCAGTTGCTTTTGCTCCTTTCTCAATGGCTTTACCTACATTTTTAACTTCTTTTTTTACAGTCTCTTGGGCATTAATAGCTGTAGCGAACAACACAAAAGCTAATAAGCCAAATAATTTCTTTTTCATTTTTTTATTTTTTAAACTGTGATATATATTACATAAAACAAGCCAAATTTATTAAGCCTAAAAAGATTAGTAAAAATAATTTAATCAAAATAAAGAGCAAAAAGTTAAAAACCTCTTGTGAATGCCCAACCAAAAACTTGATTATCTTTGGAAACGTTTTATTTTTCAAAAACACAAAACAAAAAAAACACTGAAATTCAATGTTTTTTTGGGGTATTCTATGCATACTTATCTTATAAGCGGCTAACCGTTAATTGGTATGTTCTGGATACATTACCATTATTAGTAATCGTATAAGAGTTAGCTGTTGTTTTCACAACAGTGAAGTCAAATTGTGTCCCATTACCTCCATCGCTACAAGCGAAAACATTGGAAAATTTGACACTCCACGTTCCTGAACCAGAAGCACCACTAGCAATAGGAGCAATGGTAGCATTTCCTACAACATCTCTTGCTACACCTGATATATATCCAAGAGATAAACCATTATATACAAAACTTGTAATCATAGCTCTTGAGCACCCATTTGTAGCTTTTACAATAAAAAGCCCGCTAGCTATACTAACTGTTGAAGGCACTGTCACAGTTGCACTTGCGCCTGAAGCTACAGTTACTTCATCAGTATAACTATAGGACGTCGCAACAACATCATCAGTAGTTAGATCTCTTGTCAGAATATCATAACTCGAGGGTACCTGTCTGATCAGGTTTCGCACTCGAAGACTTTGATTTTTGGCATCCACGTCCAGTGATCTTTGTGGGTTTGCATTGCCGATACCTACATTTCCTGTAGCAGTCACAACGAAGTCATTGGCTTGCTGGGCTGTGGTTGGAACTCCGGTAGCAGCGTTGTCTTTTGCCCCATCTACATGTAAAATAGCCTGAGGATTTTTAGTACCAATACCAACCTGTGCATAATAAGCTATTGAAAAACATAAACAGAAGGGAATAATTGATTTTTTCATAATTTGATTGTGTTTTTAGAATTAAAATATGTTTGTATGTAAGGACAAATATATATTTTTAAATCCATAAAAAACCTGATTCAACTTCTCCTTTTTCTAAATGAGGATAATATCAATAATATAGCTAAAATTAAGGAAAAACTTACAGCATAGTTATCATTATAGTTAATAATAATTCACCAACAAGATTAGTGTATTTTCTGTAATAAAATAGTATCAGCTATACTTTTACAAAGATTGATAAACCACTGTAGCCACGCCTAAAAAACAGCTGATACAAGCTCTTTGAATACATGACCATAAACCTGGCAATACCGGGAAACATCCAAAAAAAGCAAAAAAACATTGAAATTCAATGTTTTTTTGTTTTGGGATTTATGCATACTTATCTTATAAGCGACTAACCGTTAATTGGTATGTTCTGGATACATTACCATTATTAGTAATCGTGTAAGAGTCAGTTGTAGCTTTCATAACAGTAAAGTCGAATTGCGTTCCCGTACCTCCATCAGCACAATTGGTTACATTGGGAAATACTACACTCCATGTTCCCGAAGTATTGGCAGAAGGAGCAATCGGAGCAATAGTGGGATTGCCAATTTTATCTCTTGCGACTCCTGATACATATCCGAGAGACAAGCCATTATATACAAAGGTTGTAATCATAGCTCTTGCACATCCATTTGTAGATTTTACAATGAAAAGACCGGTAGCAATATTCACCGTAGAGGGTACTGTAACTGTTGCACTGGCTCCAGCCGCCACAGTTACAGCTTCGGTATAACTATAAGACGTAGCTACAACATCGCTTGTAGCCAAATCCCTTGTAAGTATATCGAAACTTGAAGGTACTTGTCTGATTAAATTCCGGATTCTAAGGCTTTGATTTTTGGCATCTACATCCAATGATCTTTGTGGGCTGGCATTTCCTATTCCCACATTTCCCGCTGCGGTAACAACAAAGTCATTAGCTTCCTGAGCTGCAGTCGGGGCGCCTGTGACCGCATTGTCTTTTGCTCCGTCAACATGTAAAACTGCCTGAGGGTTAGTTGTACCGATACCAACCTGTGAAAAATAAAGCATTGGTAGGCATAAACAGTAAAATAAAATAGTTTTTCTCATAACTTGATTGGTTTTAAAAGATTAGATATAAATAATTCAATTTTAAGAACCTGATAAAAAACATGATACAATCTTAATCTGTCTGCCTAATGTACTCTTATAAGAATATTCCACTATCGCTAACTCAAAGTTAAAAAAATAAATCAAATGTTTTCAAAATAAATAAGTTATAAATTATTTCAAATAAAATAACCCATCATTTTCATCGTAATTAATCTTATAAAACATTTTTCAAACATCATCCATAATGCGGATTTTGAATATTTTCTATAAATTTTAATTAAATTGTACTTCGAATATGCATAATCTATGATTTTACAAAACATAACAACAGGCTTATTTCTGACCATCACAAGCTTAGCATTTGCACAGAATAGTAAGCAAATGTCTGAGCTAATTCAGAATGAATTTCAGCTCGCAGATAAGCAATACAAGAAGCTAATGAAAAGCATACCACAGGATAAAATGCCTCAATCTTATAATGCGTCTATTGATAAAGTAACCACAAAAGATATTACATGGTGGTGTTCAGGTTTCTATCCCGGATCATTATGGATGATTTATGAACAGACAGGAGATCCTGAGATCAGAAAAGAAGCAGAAAAGAGATTGCAGCTGATCGAACCTAATAAAACATTTACACGAGATCATGATCTAGGCTTTATGATGTTCACCAGCTTCGGCAATGCATACAGAATCACTAAAAATCCTATATATAAAGATATCATTCTTACTTCAGCGGAATCATTATCCACAAGATTCCGGCCGGGAATGCAGGCTATTTTGTCATGGGATAAAATGGCAGACTTTAAAGGTCCTGTTATTATTGACAATATGATGAACCTGGAAATGCTCAATTGGGCAGCCCAAAATGGAGGAAATAAAAAGTTAGAAGAGATTGCAATCGCCCATGCTAATACTACCATGAAAAATCACTTTCGTTCCGATTACAGCTCATATCATGTAATTGATTATAATGTCAATACAGGTGAAGTTTTCGGTAAAAAAACCTTTCAGGGCTATTCAGATGCTTCTGCCTGGGCAAGAGGTCAAGGGTGGGCCTTATATGGCTATACCATGATGTACCGCTTTACTAAAAATAAAGCATATCTTGACCAGGCCAGGCATATCGCAAAATTTATTCTGAATAATCCAAATTTACCGGAGGACAAGATTCCTTTTTGGGATTTCAATGATCCAAAAATTCCTGAAGTTCCCCGTGATGCGTCCGCTGCTGCAATTATCGCATCTGCCTTACTGGAATTAGGACAGTATGTAAAAGCGGATGAAAGAAAAAACTATGTCGACAATGCACGGCAAATGATAGTAAGCTTATCAGGAGATCATTATCAGGCAAAAGCCGGAACGAATGGTGGCTTTCTCCTCATGCATAGTACAGGTGGACTACCACTCCATTCAGAAATCGATGTCCCGTTAATATATGCTGATTATTATTTTCTGGAAGCATTGAAACGATATAAAGATTGGTATTTACAATAAACCGGAAATTCATGAAATCAACATTATGGGGCTTAGTAATGATACATTGTGTATCTTTCATGCATGCCCAACAATCCATATTATTAAAATTAGAGCTAAAAAACAGTCTTACGATTCCCCGAAATATGGAGTCCGTAGAAATTCCTTTAAAAAAAGTCAGGGTTCTTACCGGTCAAAGTTTTACCATTAATGATGCATCTTCCAAAAAGGAGCTCCCCTATCAGTGGTTGGCCAACGGCGACCTTCTTATTCAAAGCGACTTTAGGGCTGGCGAAATAAAAAAAATAGAGTTTTATAAATCTTCACCACAGCATTTTGAGCCTAAAGTGTACGGAAGATTTGTACCCGAACGTCTTGGAGATTTTGCATGGGAAAACGAGAAGATCGCTTTCCGTATGTATGGAAAAGAACTGGAAAAAGTTCCTGAACAAAACGGTTGGGGAATGGACGCCTGGACAAAAAGAACCAACAAAATGATTATCAACCAATGGTATCAACTCAATAATTACCATCAGGATAATGGAGATGGGTTGGACTTTTTTCAGGTGGGCCATACTTTGGGAGCGGGTGATGTTCTTCCTTTTATAAATAATAATTTTGCCTATCTTGGAAATTATACTTCCTACAAAATCATTGAAGAAGGTCCTCTTCGATTTACATTTGAACTCACTTATCCCCAAGTAAAAATTGACGGCTATGAAATTTCCGCACTCAAAAGGATCAGTCTGGATGCAGGCTCACAACTTAACAAATCTGTCATTAGGTATGAGTTTAAAGGAAAAAAGACCCTCCCTGTTTTTACCGGTATTGTTCATTGGGATGGTAAGGGTCAAAAAATCATCGACCAGGATAATCAGCTGGCTGCTTACTGGCCTGAGAATTCAAAAAACGGAACTGTAGGTAGCGCCATTCTATACCCTCACAGCAATAACCTTATTATTGATAAGAATAAACATCTGGGCTCGGAAACTAATGTAAAAAGCAATCAGGCCGTTACCTTTTATACGGGTGCTGTCTGGGATAAAGCAGGTGAAATTACTTCCGGTAAAAACTGGCTACATTACCTTCAGGAATTTTCTCTCAGATTAAAACATCCTATACAGATAACCCAATAATAAAAACAAAATCCTGATCATGTAATCAGGATTTGTTTGTTTGATCAGTATCAAATACCAATCAAACCATAATTGAGTTATAATGAATGTTTTGGTGTCGGTTGTATAATTAGTTACACATGGTAAGAAACTGATGGCTCATTTGTACCTTGAATCTTGCATCTGATTTCAGCTTATTATAAATAGTCATTTCTGTAGCCTGTACAGCTCTTAATTTCCGATCGATAAATTGAGCGATCTGAACAACAGAAAAAATAAAATCACGATAAACTCCAATATTTACAGTTTGCCCATGGCAAGGAAGGTAAGCCTTTAAAAAAGAAATAGTTTTCTGATGTTGATTGTAATTCACACAATATCCCGCTCCATCTTTAAAAGTAATGATTTCACGACTGTTAATATAATCTAGAACATTTTTATCTTTAGGAGAGATCTCGTTTTTAGCAAAATACCGGTTTATTTTATCAAGAATATGTTGCGCATATTCCATCATTGTTATTGTTCTCCATTCAAATACATGGTTCATTTGCTTTTTATGCTTCTTCTCTGTATCATTTTCACAGTTGGTACAAAAAGATAAGCCAATTTTTTCATGGTATGGGAAAAAGCAATCTTTGATTTGAATAGATGCATCAGCCTGAATCCTGTCATGAGTGAAGTTGTAATACAGATATGGACAATACATATCCACAAGACTTTTCAAAAAATCAGTTTCACTGGTATTCAGATGCTCTTCAAACCACTTTTCAAGATTATTGTAATAATTATTTTCAAACTCTTTATAGCTTAAATAAAAAGGCAATTCCATAGCTTTATATTTTGATAAGACAAAGCTATTTCAGTAAAGCGTCAAAACTTGACGTTTAATATTTTTTTAGTAAAAATTTAAATTTGAAGCAGGATCAATTACAGGCTATAATACGTATGAATCACTTATCATAATTCTTCATGATATACTCAAAATAATGAATCATTTTCATGTAATTTTCAATACTGATATACTCATTAGTACTATGAATGCTTTGTTTTTCAGCATCAGTAATCTTAATAGGCATAAACCTGTAAATATTTTTACTTACAATCTGATATTTATAAGCATCTGTTCCGGCAATGGTAAGATAAGGAGTGACTAAAGAATTAGGATAAACCTCCTTAATCCCCTGTTCAATCACTTTATATGCCCTAACATTCGTCGGTGATATCGCAGAAGCCTCTCTGGTATTGTCAATCTCTTCCACTTCTACATCAAAACCTTTGGTCGCCTGAGCAATATGATCTCTTATATCTTTTACAGAATTGCCTGAAAGTAATCTGAAATTAACCACAAACTCAACTTCGGGGGAAAGTACATTAGTTCCGTCACTCCCTTTCATCATGGTAAGAGCTGTTGTAGAGCGTATCAAAGCATTGGTGGAATTGTTTTTAGCCAACTGTGAAAGCAACACGGATTTTAAAAGCCATTGATTAGAAATAGCCAATCTATTTGCAAATGGCATTGTTCCGCCAATATTATCAAAAAACTCTTTAATAAGAGGAGTGATGGTTGGCTTCATCTGATCTTTTTCCAATCTTTGCATGATAACAGCAGCTTTACCGATGGCACTTTCCATAGGTGGCATTGAGGAATGCCCTCCCAATCCTTTCACTTTTATTTTTGCAGAAAAAAATCCTTTTTCAGCACAACCGATTACGGCAACATCAGAATCTATTCCTTTAATCCCTCCTTTTTCCAGGATCAATCCACCTTCATCATAAACCGCATCAAACGTCAATCCTTTTTTCTTAAAATCCTCGGCGATCTGTTTTGCTCCTTTTCGTCCTCCTACTTCTTCATCAAACCCAAAAGCTAGATAAATGTCGCGTTGAGGAACTGTTCCGCTTTTAATCATATTGGTAAGAGATTCCATCAGGGAAAACAGCATTCCTTTCATATCGATCGCTCCTCTTCCATAAATTCTTCCATTCGCAACCGCCCCGGAAAAAGGAGAAAAATCCCAATCTTCTGCTACTTTGGTTACAGCGGGTAAAGCTTTATCATCGGGTCTGAAAACATTTTGTTCATTATTTTTGATATCAGCATCGCCCGGAGGCACTACATCCATGTGTGATAAAAAAAGGATAGGTTTCAGATTAGGTTTGCTTCCTTTTAATTTAAAAACTAATCCATAGGTATTAACTTCATAGTTTTCTGTGTTTTGATAAACTAAAGGATATGATTTTTTCAAATATTCTTTGAATTGTCCAAATGGAGCATAATCAAAAACATCCAGATCACCCGCTGACACTGTAGGTATTTTAATTCCACCTGAGAACCTTTGGATGGCAGAATCATTTTTAACCCATTTTGTTTCCGGAACAGAACTTAGATTATTTTTTTTAAACGGATACGTAAATGTCTTGATCAGCAATATCGCAACGATCACCACAACAATGACTGCAATTGCTAAAAGGAATTTTTTCATGATCTTTTGTTTTGTGATAGCTTTTTCATTAAATATAACAAAGATATTCCTATTAAAAAAACTCAAAACAGAATATGGATATGAAGTAAATGTTTTTTTACGCAGGATTAAATGCCGAGAAACTATTTTTACTATCTAGTTCCTGTTTTCTTTTGCGGATAAAATCCGTTGGTCGGATCCCGTTAATTTCATAAAATAAATCTGAAAAATTCTGTCTGGATGCGATACCACACTCCTTTGCTAAAGTTTCTATGCGGTACTTAAGATATTCTTTATTCTCAAATAGAAGTGCTGTTATGTAATTGATCCGGAGCTCACTTAGATATTTATTGAAATTAACTCCTTTACAATCATTGATCACCTGAGAAAGATAATTTGAATTGGTTCCCAACTGCCCGGCCAGTTTGTGAATGGTAAGACCTTTTTGAGTATATTCTTTTTTTGCTTCAAATATTTTCAGCTTAGTGAGAAGCTCTTCTACCTTATTTTCATCTAATCCGGTTTTCTTTTCCTCAGCATCTATATTCAACAATGATTTTTCAGGTACTGAATTTTGATGTAAACTGAATTTTTCCTCCAAAAGGATATATTTCTGCTGAATATCCTTTTCTCTTCTATATCTTATGACAAGAAGGATGGTAAGTATAATCGCCAGAACAATTAAACTTACTATAATAATATTGCCCCAGGAATTGGCTTTCTCCAGTTTACTTTTTTCTTCAAGCAAAGTCTTGGTATCAAATTCTTTATGAATTTTACTCGACAAATAAATAAAATCCTTCGAAATAATACTGTCTGCTTTTAAAAGCTGACCGGTAAAATATAATTGCTCGCCTTGATTCCCTTCTTCCTTATAATGCTTGATCAGGATTTCATAATTTTCTCTAAGATCAGGAAGAATAAATTGATGTTTTTGAAATATAGAATCAACTTTCCTAAAATACACAATAGATTCCGTATCCTTTTTTAATCCGGCAAAACTTTTCCCTATATAAAAATATCCTACGGATAGTCGTGCAAAATCACCGCTTTTCTTCATAGGAAAAACCGACTGTTTCAAATCATCGACAGCCGTTATATAATCTTTTCTGTCAAATTCCGATATTCCTTTTGCAAGCTGAAAATAGCCTTTCTCCTGCGAGTATTCACCATTGGCACCTACCTGCTCTAATCCAGTGTGGATAGCCTTATCTGCCAGATCCGTCTTATGTAAATTACGGTAGCAGATAATCAATTGATGTAAGCTGTTGAGATAACCTTTTTTATTGTTATACACTTCATTAGGATGCAATCCGGATTTTGATTTCGGTCCGTAATAGGCGATACATTGTTCAAATAATTTTGAGGCCTCCTCATAATATCCTAAATAACTTTTTACAACACCTATATGATACAGATTCTGATATTTCAGGAAATCATTTTTCGTATCCTTCGAATATTCGTAAGCGAGCAGATATTCATTCAATGCTGCCTGGAACCTTTTGTAATGATAGTAATAAACAACCCCTTTTTCTAGATAAGCAGTACTTATGAGATCTTTATCTCCGGATTGCTGAGCAGCCCATACGGCACTGTCTGCATAAATAAGCTTCTGTTCGTTGGAAGAGGAATAGAATACTCCATCCTTATATCCCTGAACAAGCTTTTCAAAATTCTTTTCCTTTTTAGCTTTATTAATATAAGGTTGAATATATGGAAATGCCTGAGTGTTATTTTCTTCGAAGTTTTCGTATTTCAAACGGAGTTTATAATAGTCACTGTATCCTTCCTGAGAAAAGGATAATTTAAAAATTACTAAGACGAGTATAAAAAGCAGTTTTTTTATCACTTCGAATATTTAACAAACCATATTTATAAACCAAAAATACATAAAATCATTTAATTCCTATTAAACAATTATGATTTAATCCCCTTGGTTTTCGACACATTAAAACTTTAAATAAACAATTGAAAATCAAATAATTAACATTGTCCTTATTTATGAATTAGGACGTCTTAATTGCCGAATAGAGACAACAAGTACTTTTTTTTATCATTTTATGCCTATAATTTCGGACTCAGAATTCTGAATGATAAACCTGGCCGGGATAACCTTTTAACTCTGAAATTTTATGAAAAAGATTATCTCATTAAAAACCTTTCCATTAATAATTGCTATGGCAGTTTGTATGACCTTAGGAGCTTGCAGACAGGATGATGAAAACGACTTTCAAATGGCAAAGAATAGTACCACTGGGCTTAAAATTGCTAATGATAAGCAATCAAAGACGGTAGAAGGAAAACTGGTTGCAAAAACAGATCCTCCTGTAAAAAACGGAACACACTGGAAAACACAACCATAACAGGAAAAAAGCATTCCTGAATGTTGATTATAATGAACTAACAACCATGTTTATATATAATTTAGTTGCAAAATTGCAGGTAAATTCCAAAGGGCCCGGCATATTACAGGGCCCTTTTTTAATGGAAATTTAATTGATATTTTAAACAAAAAAGAGGCTGTCTAACGACAGCCCCCTTCTATTAAAAAAACATTAAAGATTTATAATCACTTCCAGCCTCCGCCTAAGCTCTTATAAATATCAACAACTGTACTCAGCTGTTTTTCTTTTGCTTCTACCAATTCCATTTTGGCATCTAAAGCATCTCTTTGATTTAATAATACTTCAAGATAGTCTGCTCTTGAATTTCTGAACAATTGATTGGCAATATCAATAGATTGATCTAATGCGTGGGTTTCCTCAGACTTCAGCTTATAATACTGATCAATATTCTTAACTTTCGACATCAGATTAGCAACATCCAGATATGCATTGAGAATTGTTTTATCATATTCATACAATGCTTGTATCTGTTTTGCATCAGCAGTCTGGAAATTAGCCTTAATCGCCGTTTTATTAATCAGAGGTCCTGCTACTTCTCCTACCAGATTATAAGCGATAGACTCGGGCATTTTTACCAGATAAGAAGGTTTGAAAGCTTCCAGTCCAAGCGCTGCAGAGATCTCAAGGGAAGGATAAAATTCTTTTCGCGCAGCTTCCACATCCAGTTTTGCAGATTTTAATTCCAATTCAGCCTGTTTGATATCTGGGCGATTGGCTAATAATTGCGATGGAATACCGGTGTAAACGGTCTGAGGAATTGTAGACATAAAGCTTTCCTTAGTTCTTACAATCGGCTGTGGAAATCTTCCTAAAAGAGCATTAATCTCATTTTCCTTTTCAGTGATCTGCTGACGGATTGTATATTCCGTTGCCTTAGACTTCGCTAATTCTGCCTCAAATTTCTTTACGGCCAGTTCTGTTGCCGCAGCAGCCTCCTTCTGGATTTTAGAAATCTCCAACGCCTTATCCTGTAGCTTGATGTACTGCTGAATAATATCCAACTGGTTGTCTAGTGAAAGCAATTCATAATAATTGTCCGCCACTTCTTCAATAAGGCTGGAAAGAACAAAATTCTTTCCTTCTACTGTAGACAGATAATGGGCTACAGCAGATTCTTTTTCTGTTCTAAGTTTTTTCCAGATATCAATCTCCCAGTTTGCCATTAACCCTCCTTCAAAATTACCCAGTGGATCAGGCATTTCTCTTCCGGGTTCAATCTCCGTAGTTGCATCTCCTGCTCCTTCACTGGTATAACGTCCGGATTTTTTCAACCCCGCTCCCAGTTTTGCCTCTACTGTAGGACTCAATTTACCCTTCTTGTAAAGAACTCCGCTTTTTGCGATTTCAATTTCCTGTAAGGTAATCATCAGCTCCTGATTATTTTTCAGGGCGGTTTCAATCAGCACTACAAGATTTGGGTCAGTAAAAAACTGCCTCCATGGAGTTGTTCCACTGTTGGTATTAGCATCCTGCTGATCATTTTCTCCAAAGTTCTGAGGTACATTTTCTTTTACCTCGTCTTTTATAACAGTTGCCATAGGTGCTTTACAACTTGATAAAACAAGGGATAATGCTATGGCTGTAAGTATTGATTTAGTCTTCAAATTTTCCATCATGTTCATAAGGTTCAGTTTGTTCTGTTAAAGGATTTTCTTCCTCATATCTTGCCAGCCTGGACTTTTCAGCAATCGTTCCGAAAATATAGTATAATCCAGGAATGATCATTAATCCAAAAATGGTCCCTATCAGCATTCCTCCTGCTGCTGCAGTTCCGATTGTTCTGTTTCCGACTGCTCCCGGTCCCGTTGCCATTACCAACGGAATCAATCCGGCAATAAACGCAAATGAGGTCATCAGAATAGGACGGAAACGGATTGTTGCTCCCTCGATAGTAGCTTTCACTACAGAAATTCCTTCTTCTGCCTTTTTCTGTACGGCAAATTCAACAATCAATACGGCATTTTTTCCTAAGAGACCAATAAGCATTACCATCGCCACCTGAGCATAGATGTTATTTTCCAACCCTAAAAGTTTCAGGCATAAAAATGCTCCAAATATCCCTGTAGGAAGAGAAAGAATTACTGGCAAAGGAAGAATGAAACTTTCATATTGTGCAGAAAGAATAAGATATACAAATCCAAGACATACAAGGAAAATAAATATGGCTTCATTTCCACGGCTTACTTCATCTTTGGAAATACCAGCCCAGTCGATTCCAAATCCTCTCGGTAGAGTTTTATCTGCAACCTCCTGAATGGCTTTGATCGCCTGTCCACTACTGTATCCCGGTGCTGGGGTTCCACTTACCTCTGAGGAATTATACATATTATGTCTTGTAATCTCAGATAATCCATATACTTTTTCAAGCCTCATGAAATCTGAATATGGAACCATTTGCTCCTTATCGTTTTTAACATATAGCTTCAATAAATCAGTTGGTAATGCACGATATTGCGGGCCTGCCTGAACGATTACCTTATAAGGTCTGTCAAAACGAATAAAACTGGTTTCATAGTTCGAACCGATCAATGTTGATAAATTATCCATTGCATTGGCAATAGTTACTCCTTTTTGCTCCGCCAGGTCATTATCAACTCTCAACATATATTGCGGAAAACTTGCTGAATAAAAGGTAAACGCTGATCCAAGTTCAGGACGTTTTTTTAGCTCTTTAACGAAGTCATTACTTACTTGCTCCATTTTATGGTAATCCCCGCTACCCGCTTTATCTAAGAGACGAAGCTCAAAACCTCCGGCAGCACCATATCCCGGAATAGAAGGCGGTTGAAAAAACTCAATATTGGCACCCGGAATATTTTTGGCTTTTTCTTCTAGTTTCTCAATGATTTCTGCGGCAGATTCTTTACGATCTTCCCAGCTTTTGAGGTTGATAAGACAGGTTCCGGAGTTAGATCCTGTTCCTTCTGTTAGAATTTCATAACCAGCAAGGGAAGAAACAGACTGTACTCCATCAATATCTTCCGATTCTCTTAAAAGTTCTTTTGCTATCTGATTTGTTCTTTCCAAAGTAGATCCCGGAGGAGTCTGAATAATAGCATAGATCATCCCCTGGTCTTCACTAGGAATAAACCCTGATGGAAGTGAATTGCTTAAAAAGAATGTACATAAACAAAAAGCTAACAACAAAGGAAGCGTAAACATCTTTTTCGTTACGGTCTTATTCAGTAACTTTTCATATTTCCCGGCTCCTTTAGTAAATAACCCATTAAATTTATCCAGGAATATTGTAATCGGAGTTCTTCTTTTTGCCTTTCCGTGATTATTCTTTAAAATTAAAGCACATAAAGCCGGAGTCAGTGTCAATGCCACAACCCCTGAAAGTATAATTGCAGAAGCCATCGTAATAGAGAACTGACGATAGAAAACACCTACAGGTCCTGACATAAATGCAATAGGAATAAATACAGACGCCATTACCAAAGTGATTGCTATAATCGCTCCACTGATCTCATGCATCGCCTCTTCCGTTGCTTTTAATGGTGAAAGATTTTTTTCTTCCATTTTGGCGTGGACGGCTTCAATAACCACAATGGCATCATCCACAACTACACCGATCGCCATTACAAGTGCAAAAAGTGAAATCATATTCAATGTGATCCCAAATGCAGACATTACGGCAAATGTTCCTACCAATGACACCGGAACCGCTAGGGCCGGAATCAATGTTGAACGCCAATCACCAAGGAAAAGAAACACCACAATCGCCACAAGGATAAAAGCTTCAAATAAGGTATGAACCACTTTTTCAATCGAAGCATCCAGGAACCTGGATACGTCATAACTGATGTCATAATGCATTCCTTTAGGGAAAGAAGTTTTCTGAAGATCAGCCATCAGGTTTTTTACATTCTTAATAACATCACTTGCGTTGGATCCGTAAGACTGCTTCACTGTTATTGCCGCAGAAGGTTTACCATTCAATGTTGAATAAATATCATACATTGAACTTCCGAATTCAATATCGGCTACATCTTTCAGTCTTACAAACTCCCCGGCTGACTTTGCCTTAAGGATAATATTTCCATAGTCTTTTTCACTATTAAAACGACCGGGATATTTTAGAATATATTCAAATGATTGAGAACGTTTTCCCGAACTTTCTCCGGTTTTCCCCGGTGAAGCCTCTAAACTCTGCTCATTCAAAGCTTCCATTACTTCGTCTGCTGAAATATTGTAGGCCGTTAATCTGTCCGGTTTTAGCCAGACACGCATCGCATATTCCCGGGTTCCCAGGATATCAGCGAAACCAACGCCACTTACCCTTCTCAATTCAGACATTACATTGATGTCCGCATAGTTAAACAGAAACTTCTGGTCAGCTTTGGGATCATCACTATACAGGTTGATATACATCAACATGTTAGGCTCTTCACGTGTGATCTTCACACCCTCTCGGACAACCAATGGAGGAAGTTTGTTAACCACTGAAGATACCCGGTTCTGAACGTTTACTGCTGCAACGTTCGGATCAGTTCCCAAATCAAATACAACCTGGATGGAGGCTTCTCCGTCGTTTCCGGCGTCAGAAGTCATATACTTCATCCCCGGAACACCATTGAGTCCTCTTTCCAGTGGAATAACTACAGATTTAATTAACAGTTCATTGTTTGCTCCCGGATATTCCGCAGTAATATTTACTTTAGGCGGAGAAATGGACGGGAACTGTGTTATGGGCAGCTTAACAAGTGATAAAACTCCCATAAACACAATAATCAATGAGATTACGATGGACAGAACAGGTCTGCGAATGAATTTCTTAAACATACAGCTTCATTTTACGAGTACACTACTCTGCTTTTAATTTCAATGATTGAATTACTTTCCGCGGATCCTGGAATTTCACTTTTACTTTTTGGTCGTCCTTCACTTTCTGAACACCTTCTAAAAGAAATTGCTCTCCTGCTGCCAGGCCTGAAGCCACAACATATAGATCAGGTAATTCATAAGCCACTTTTATATTCCGGGATTTTAATACGCCATTTTTTCCAACGACAAACACATATTTCTGATCCTGAATTTCATAAGTAGCCTTTTGTGGAATAATTAAAGCATTTCTGAGCGGTAGGGTCATTCTTACCTTTCCTGTTTCTCCATTTCTCAAAAGTTTATCAGGATTGGGAAACTTTGCCCGGAAGGCTATATTCCCCGTTTCATTATCAAATTCCCCTTCTATAGTCTGGATCTCTCCTTTTTGAGGAAGTGCATCTCCATTAGCCATAATAAGAGTTACTTCTTTACTTCCTCTATCTGCGGCATGAGTCTGATAATTCAGATATTCGGGTTCTGATACATTAAAATAAGTGTAAACATTGGTATTATCAGACAAACTGGTCAACAGATCTCCTTCATCGACAAGACTTCCGAGTTTCAATGGAATCCTGTTAATAATACCTGAGAACGGAGCTTTTATATCGGTGAATGATAAATGAATCTGGGCAAGTCTCATTTCTGCATTAGCAGCATCAAGCTTAGCTTTTGCCATTGCTCGTTCGTTCTTTGAAACAATATTATTACTGGCTAATGTACTTGCATTTTTTAATTCAATATTGGCCTGTTCCACTTCAGCTTTGGATTTCATTAATTCAGCCTGATACAATTGAGGCATAATACGGAATAAAGTCTGTCCCGCGTGAACAAACTGACCTTCGTCCACGTAGATCTTTTCAAGAAATCCTTTCTCCTGTGCACGGACTTCGATATTTTTTACAGATTGGATCTGCGTAACATACTCTTTGTTGATTACAGTATCCATTTTTACCGGAGACGTAACCGGAAAGGTTGTTACTTCTTCTTTTTCTTCTTTTTTGTTGTGACAGCCAACAAATAACAAGAGGGTGCTTAGCGCAATGCCCGAGGCAGCTCTTTTCATAATTTTGAAATTATATAAATCGTTAATGTTTTAATAGAATAGAAATGGTAATTGAGAGAGAACGCTATGCCCACTACCAACAAGCACAACGCATACTGCTCCACTCTGTAATCAGAGCAGAACCATACATTGAAAAATGAATTTTAAATTCTGATAGATCGGATCAGAATAAACTTTTTTACAGAGGAATAATTGGAAACAAATCCTTGAATACGGGCTTTTAATTTTTTATAATTAAATAGTCCGAAGAAATACACCAAACCGAAAACGCCCACAAAAAGAATAGCATCCTGAACACTATCCGACCATTGAAAATCTTCTTCTGTAAGCTCTAAAGAGGAATTATCAACACCATCCGGCATTTGCTGGATCGATAATTTATCGTAGGTCTGATTTAAACGATTGACTTTTTTAGGTAAATGATGAGAAACAGGTAGATGGTTATGTAATGTTTTGACATTGATTTTACTTTCCACTATGAAAAGCAGAAATAGACTCGTCAAAAAATACACAATATAGTTTCTCATTTTGAAGTGGCAAAGGTAAGCTTAGATTTGAATATTTTTATACAGATTAACAAAATTTAACTCACTCACAAATATCAATCATCAGAATTGATTTATTTTCTTTCGATTCCCGGCATCCAGATACCTGGGATTACAACAGGTTTTTTCATCATTTCTAATGGGAAATACAGTGTAGATTGCCAATACAAATAATTCCGTAAAACAGAAACAATCGTTAAAAAAAATAAAAATAACCATTTCCGAAACAAAGATGCATTCCATACTATTGATATGAATATTTAATTAATTTATTAAAAATTAACAAATACACCGTAAATATTTTGTAATTTTACAGTTCACAAACAAGTAACCAATGAAACACCTAATCACAAATACTTATGAAAAAAATAGTTCACATTATTATCCTTGTTCTCGCTGTAGTTTCCGTAGCAGCATGTAAAAGCTCAGCCAAAGAAGAACCCGAAGTTATCGCCTCTCAACCTGTAGAAACAGATGATATTACCAAAGAAGTTTTTACAGACAATTATGGAGATAAAATAGAAGTCGCAATCAATAATACAGATAATACGGCTGTTATTCACCTTGATGGTAAATCTTACGAACTTAAAAAGAACAAAGATCTGCCAGATTATACTGCATCCAATCCAGAGTATCAGTATTCTAATATCAGAGGAAATATAACTTTTCTAAAAAGAAATGTTGACATGGTCTTGTTCCACCACAAACAGGAAAAGAAAGGGGCCACTGCCAGCAAAATGGCATCATATTAGTTTTGTCAAACTAAAAATTAGATGCTTTAATTAAAAACAATACCCATGAAAAAACTACACAACTATGTCTTAATACTTTCTGTACTTATCCTGGCGATATGCTGTACTGCAAAAACAGCCGATAAGAACAGTAATGATATTACCGGAAAAACTTGGAAACTGATTGAAATTAACGGTCAGCCTATACAGCTAAAAAACCCGAAAAATAATCCTTATTTCAAATTGAATATGACTGACATGCGGTACGAAGGAAACGCTGGATGTAATGGCCTGGGAGGTACTTTTGAAATCAAACAGGACATTATGCGTATCAAGTTCAATCAGGGGATTTCTACCATGATGGCTTGTGATGATCTGGAAATAGAGCAACGTTTTACCAAAGCTTTATTGGCAGCAGATAATTATTCTGTAAGTGGCAAAATCCTGAGTCTTAATAAAGCTAAAATGGCACCCTTGGCAAAATTTGTCTTACAAGAGTAAATAGAAATGTATACAGATAAGAAGGCACTTTCATGAGAAAGTGCCTTTTATTTTTTTTTATAAATCATATAACAGATTAAAAGTACCACATTCAGCACGACAGCAAATGCATTGGATAAAATAATGGGAAGTTCATCCTTCAGCAATCCATACCACACCCATAAAGACAAACCGGAAATAAGAACCAGAAGCATGATCCATGAAATATCTTCAACATTCTTTTCTTTAAGAACTTTTATCAGCTGAGGAACCATCGATACAGAAGTGAGCACACCTGCCACAATACCAAGAATATTTTCATTCATTTTTATAGAATTCACATATCCTGAATATACTAATTTTTTAATTAGGTAACGAAAAACATACACGTATTATGTAAACCTTTTAAGGGCAACTTCATCAGGTAAAGGAATTCCTTTCTCTATAAGCTGATACAAACTTCCGGAAAAATAACATCCGTTTAATATTCCCCTCGCCCCCAATCCGTTGAAAACATACATATTGGAATATTCACTATGACTCCCAATAATAGGTCTCCTATCCTTCACAGTTGGCCTGAAACCAAAATTAACTTCCTGTATCTTAAAATCGTAAGGATATACTTCAGATAACCCTCTTAACAGCTGGTCTACCGCAGAATCATCAATTTCGTGTTGCAATTGCTCACGATCGTATGTGCCACCATAAAAATAAAGTCCATTATCAATGGGAAATAAAAAATGTTTCTTCTTTATGATATCGACAGTTGAAATTTTTTCTGATAATTTGACCCTAATATGATGCCCTTTGTTTGGAATTACAGCAATGTCTGAAAAGTACGGGTTTTTCATTACCCCCATTCCTTCACAAAAAACAATATTCTTAAAACGAATTCCTTTATATTCGGATCCAGACACATCTAAACTATCATAATCAAACTTCTCATTGATAAGATTTCCTTTGTCCTCAAAATAATTGAAAAAATCGTTAAAAAAGTTACTGACATCCAATCTCGCAGATTGATTAACGATTCCCGTACTAAAAGGATTATTAATTCCTTCTAAACTTTGAAACTCCTTATTCAAAAAGTTTTGTAATTCTAAATGATCAGACTTCTTAACCCAAAGCTTTTGTTCATTCTCATCATGAAAAACCCGATGAATAGGCTTATCAATCAAATAGTTTCTCCCTGTATATGATTCAATTTCTAAAAGGGTTCTTTTCAGAGTATTTATTTGTTCCTGAGCTAACCAGAACGTTGTAAATTTCTTTAATACCACAGGATTAATGATTCCTGCAGAGACCTGTGAAGCACTTTTCTTTTTCTCGGAAAAAATAATAAATGATTTATTATTCTGTATTAACTGATGGGCAAAAAAAAGTCCGGCATATCCATCCCCTACAATAATATAGTCTACATTTTTCATAATAAAAAAACCTGAGTAAAAATACTCAGGTTTTGTATAAATATCAAGTGAAATATTAATAATTCCACATATCATTTTCCATGTCAAGAATCTGTGCTTTAATTCTGTCGCTTTCTTCTATCTGCTCATCAGCATTTCTAGGAATATAATCTTTGATTACACCATCTCCTAAACCACTTGAAGATTTATAGATAATTGAAGAGAATCTTCTAGCATTGATGATATCATCGAAAGAAAGATCAGCAGAAGAGTTTTTTCTATTATACACGAAGTTATTCGCTAATATCTCTCTTGCACTTGGGTAATAAATCCAAAACAGGTCAATAAGCTCATTAGCTCCGGCCAAAGGCTGTCCGTCTGGTCCTGTTCTACCTTGTACAGCAGGATCTGGTCCCATTGCTGCAATACCCAGTGGTCTGTATTTCATCTGACCATCTCTTCTATCGATAAACCACATACCCATAATTTTTAATACTTTAACTTTATCAGTCGTCGTTTTAAAAATATCGGTATACTCTTTTTTCTCCTGTTCTGTAAGCTGTCTTCCAGAGTTTAGGATATCAATAGCAGCGTCAGAAACTCTTACACTTTCCAATCTTTTCTGAATTCCTTCAGGAGATAATTTAGTTACAAAATTCTCATCATCATAAACTTCCTGGATTTTACCTGTTATTGCAGCATCCAGCAATAATTGATATAAAGATCTTGTTTGAGTAGCAAGAAGACCATCAGGATTATCATAGTATAATGGCTGATTAATCTTATCATTCATGTCAATAATCTCCCAAACAAACATACTTTTTAAGATATCTTTGTCCTCAACAAAACCGTATTCCAAAGGTTTTACCGTTTTATCAACAATAGTATCTCCAACTTTCTGCTTGTTTTCAGCTCTCATTTGTCTGAACTCTTCAGGAGAAGAAGCATTCAGAATAGTCTGGGAAAAAGCAACTCCCGAAACTACTACTAAAAAAGCGCTTATATATTTTTTCATAATATTATTTTAACTTATTAAAATTACTGAACATTGATTACAACAGGAGAAATATTCTTCAATGTTTGATTTCCTAATCCTGTAGCAGTCGCTTTAATATCAAAAACATACACTACATCACCAGCTCTTACATTTTTAACCAGTCCGGCAGCTTCTTCAAGACTATTACCTTTGATCAGCAATGCTGCTCTACCAGGTACCTTCACCATAAACTGATTAACAGTGAATGAAACAGGGAAATCGAAATCTGGTATTGCTGCCTGTACCATCTGATTTGGAATCGAAGTAGCAGGAATATTCAATACTGTCTGACCTCTCATCTGACCTTGAGGAGCCGGAACATTCTTAATTCTGTATTCAAATACCTGAGATACCGTTTTACCATAAGGATCAGTTCCAGATAATGTTAATTTCACAGTATTGCCCGTAGAAGGAATAATATTCCATTTTCCAGGACCATTACCTTTTACTACAGCACCTGGAGCAGATAATGATAATTTAGAATTGTCAGCACCCAGAATAGAACCGGATACCGGGTTTTCTAATCCTCTGTACAATACATTCATCTTATCCGGAGAAAGTAATAATCCTTTTTCAAGTTTTACTTCTCTTGGTCCTGCAATTACATTATATGTATGCGTCCAAGGGAAACTTTGAGGTTTACCGGAAGCATCTGTTAAGGTAATAGTACCGTTTAGTTTATGCTCTCCAATACCATTTCCTGAAATAGAAATTGTTCCTTTTCCATTTTCAACTTTATTTACTCCCGTAATGCTAATCTTATTGCTATTAGAATAAGTACCTAACATTACTTTTACTTCAGCCTGTTTTCCAGCCTGAATATCAACAGGTCCTGCAACAATTGGTTCATAGCTGCTGAATTTAATACTAGCATCTACTTTTTCTTGAAGTAATAAAGCCAATGCATCAGACTGTACGTTTCTCGCATCATTCTGTATAATTTCAAGGTTAGAAATTGCTGCAATTAAAGGCTGATGATAAAACTTATTCTGAAACCATGTTTTCTCGTTTGGAGATTTTCCTTTAGGGTATTCAGCAATTAGAGACTTGTTGGCTCTTTCAATCAAATCATTTAACTGATTGTTTTTTCCGAAAGTTGCTACAATATATTCTCTTACTTCATCAATTTTGGACTTCAATTCCAATGCTCCTTTAGAAGGGCTATTTTCATCTCCGTCAGCAAAAAAATAATGCGTAGTTGCTTCGTTATTATTAAGAGCTGCAAAATTCTCACTTACATCCACTTTGTCAGAGAATTCTGATTCAGTTTTTAATTTAGTTTTAATTGTTTCAGCACTTTCTACTAAGGCATTAATTTTAGCTTTTAAAACCTTATACTGTTCCCATGGAGTAGCATAAGTATCCGGCACTTGCTGTGCCTTTAATTCTAGAGTTTTTTCAAAAATTTTCTCATTCTTTCTTTCTGTTAAAGTTCTTGTTTCATTAAGAGCTTTAGTCGAATCATAATAAGATCTGATGATTTCCGCATCAATATTTAGGGCCATCATAGCGATGAACACCAAATACATTAGGTTGATCATCTTCTGACGTGGAGTCTGTTTTCCTTGTGCCATTCTTTTTCTTTGTTTGGATTAAAAATTAAATTTAGAAATGGTTTGGAAATTAAGACTTCATAGCAGTTAACATACCACCATAAACTCTGTTTAAATTATTTAAGTTTGATGTTAAACCTTGTAACTCCTGGTTGAATTTTTCTGAATGCTCAGCAGACTTCTGCATATCTGCCACATATTTATTGGCAAATTCAGATTGTCTTTTACCATTCTCCAATTGCATCGCATATAAAGCGTTCATGCTTTCCATGTGCTGAGCGGCAATGTTTAACTGATCATTATATTTGTGAGTAGAAGCAGAAACATCTACCGTCTGATTGATCTGATCCACTGAATTTGAAAATTTATCAATTCCTGTTCTTAATCTTTCAAACAATTGAACATCTAATTTAGCATCCTGTAACATTTTATCCAATTTTGTAGAAAGAGAGTTCTCTAATTCTGCAAATTGAGCAGCTGCATTATTTCTTGAAGAAACATTAGAATGTAAAGGGTTCGGGTTAGCATGTTTATCTAACAATTCAGGATAAACATTTTCCCAGGCATAAGACTCTTCTGATTTTGGAGGGTCGAAAGCGAAAATAATGAAGATGATTGCTTCAGTAATAAGTCCTACTGTAAGAGCAACGTTACCACTGATTGGTCCCAAGTTAATGTGAGTAATCTTAAGCCAAGCTCCAAGGATTACAATTGCAGCACCGAATGAATAAAAGAAATTCATCCAAGCATCTTTAGTCTTAAACATATAAGTTAGTTTTTTTTAATGATTAAAAATAAATTGTATTGAAAAATAATTATGTATCTGATTATCTGTTAACCCTTCTTGGCTTAACAGCAGCTTCAGGAATATCCTGTACAGTTCTGAATCCAATATAACTTCTTGCAGAATCTTTTCTTTCCCAATCTCTTGCACCAGTCATAAGCATTGCGCCTATATCTTTCCAAGAACCTCCTCTTACAGATTTCTTAGAATCTGATTTATCTTTAGTAGAAGGGTTTAGAGTTGAAGAAAATCCGTATGAAGAATTGTTGTAAGAAGATTCTGTCCATTCAGAAACGTTTCCAGCCATATCAAATAACCCAAATCCATTTTTCTTAAATTTCTTTACTGGAGCTGTATATGTATAAGTACCTTTTTTATCGTCTTCCATGTAATTACCACGCTTAGGCTTAAAGTTAGCCAGGTAGCATCCTCTGTCATCCATCAAATATGGACCTCCCCAAGGATAAGTAGCATTCTGCATACCTCCTCTTGCAGCATATTCCCATTCGATCTCTGTAGGTAAACGGAATTGTAATGGTCTCTGTTTTTTTCTTTTTAAGCTTTCATTGTAATCCGTTTTCAATTTAGATCTGAAATTACAATATGCTCTTGCCTGATCCCAGGTTACCCCAACAACAGGATAATCTTTATAAGCTTTATGCCAAAAATATTGTTCAAATAATGGCTCGTTATAGGCGAAGTGGAAATCTTTTACCCAAACAGTTGTGTCCGGATAGATTGCTATACTTTTGCTTTTAAGGTAGTTTACCCCTCTTTCATTGTCAGCAAGAGCAGCATCCATATCTCCCCACTGGTAATTATATTTTAATTTACTAACATCAAGGATTCTTTCATTACCAATTCTGGCAGAAGCTGGTAAATATAAAGACTCAAGAACTTCCGCATATTCTACATCAGGATATTTTGAAGTATTCCAATGCAATGGAATTTTCCAATCCAGTCTTTTACTTGCATCATATCCTCCATCTTCTCTTCCTCCTTGTCCTTCTAAATATTCCTGATACGGAGTTAGGTTTTCTTCTTTCTTAGCAAGGTATGCATAATCTCCGATGCTGGCACCTCTTCCTCCACCTTCACCACCTTCTCCGGCAGCTTCAGCAAGTAGAGTTCTGGCAATAGAGTCTCTTACGTAATTAATGAATACTCTGTATTCTGCATTAGTAGTTTCTGCTTCATCCATAAAGAATGAGGACACAGTTACTGTTTTCAGTGCTGATTTCTCAGGAGTATGAGTGATATCCTGATCAGCTAAACCTGCGATAAAAGATCCTGCAGGAATTGCAACCATACCGTATGGTCTTTCAGCAACAAATGATTTAGTTTTTTCTCTTGGTATCAACTCTCCTTTTGTTCCTGGCTTCCCTACAGAAGAGCTACCACCACCTGAACAAGATACCGACGCTACCGACGCAGACAATAATAAAAGAAATATCCTTTTCATGTTAATTTTTATAATTAAGCCGTAAATATATAATTTTTTTAAGAAACTTTTAAGATTTTTTTTGAAATAACGCGAGAAATCTAAATTTATTTTATTTCCTAGTATTTTTATTCTACAGTTACCGACTTAGCAAGGTTTCTGGGCTGATCTACATTGGCTCCTCTATATACTGCAATATAGTAAGCAAGCAGCTGTAAAGGCACAGATGCAACTATTGGAGAGAAGCATTCTGAAGTTTCAGGAATTTCGATAACGTAGTCTGCCATTTCGCTTACCTGCTGATCCCCTTTATTAACAACAGCAATCACCTTTCCTTTTCTTGCTTTAATTTCCTGAACATTACTTACGATCTTATCATAGTGTCCTTTTTTAGGCGCAATAATAACGATTGGCATATTCTCATCGATCAAAGCAATAGGTCCGTGCTTCATCTCCGCTGCAGGATACCCTTCTGCATGGATATAAGAGATTTCTTTCAATTTAAGAGCTCCCTCTAAAGCCGCTGGATAATTATAGCCTCTACCTAAATACAAGAAGTTATGAACCCCTACGAAATCTTTAGCAATACTCTGAGTCAATTCATGTGTTGAACTCAAAACTTCTTCAATTTTCTTAGGAATTGCATCAAGCTCTGAAATGAGACTCATGAATTCAGCATTTCCAAGGTTGCCATTATGCTTTCCTAGCTTGAATGCAATAAGTGTAAGGATCGTAAGCTGGGCAGTAAATGCTTTTGTAGAAGCTACTCCGATCTCTGGTCCTGCATGCGTATAAGAACCTGCATCCGTAATTCTTGCAATAGATGAATCCACTACATTACATATACCATATATAAACGCTCCTTTTTCTTTTGCCAGTTTTAAAGCCGCCATTGTATCGGCAGTTTCTCCCGATTGGGAAATCGCAATTACAACATCTTTATCTGTAATAATCGGGTTTCTGTATCTGAATTCTGATGCATATTCTACTTCAACAGGGATTCTTGCATATTCTTCTATAAGATATTCACCAATTAAACCTGCATGCCATGAAGTACCACAAGCTATGATGATAATTCTGTTGGCATTTTTGAATTTCTCAACATGATCCCAGATTCCTGCCATCTTGATGATTCCTTCATCCACAAGTAATCTACCTCTCATTGTATCGTGGATCGATTTCGGTTGCTCAAAAATCTCTTTAAGCATGAAGTGTTCATATCCACCTTTTTCGATCTGCTCAAGGCTTAATTTTAATTGCTGGATTTCCGGCTCTATTCTTGAGTTTTCATTGATTGTTCTGATATCCACTCCTCCTTCCAAAGAGATTGTAGCCATATGTCCTTCTTCAAGATAGATTGCTTCTTTTGTAAACTCTACAAAAGGTGAGGCATCAGATGCAATAAAATATTCTTTATCTCCAATACCAATTGCTAAAGGAGAACCTAATCTTCCAACTACCAAAACGCCAGGATAATCCTCGTGCATTACAGTAATAGCATAAGCTCCGTATACCTCATTAAGTGCATATCTTACCGCAGTTGGAAAATCTGTTGCTACATTTATATCCATAAAATACTGGATAAGATTCACTAAAACTTCAGTATCTGTTTCAGACTTGAAAGTAAATCCTTTATCAGCAAGCATTTTTTTAATGGTATCATAGTTTTCAATGATTCCATTATGAATGATTGCAATTTTATTATTATTAGATAAATGCGGGTGAGAGTTTCTATCACTTGGAACCCCATGAGTTGCCCAACGTGTGTGTCCCATCCCAATTTTCGCAGTACCTTTTAATTGAGCTGAAATATTAACAAGATCATCTACCTTTCCTTTTGTTTTTTCAACTTCAAATGAATTGTTTGCATTTTCCAAAACAATTCCCGCACTGTCGTATCCCCTGTATTCTAGTCTTCTAAGACCATTAATAACTACATCATAGGCATCCTGAAAGCCTGTATATCCAACTATTCCGCACATAATTTATTTTATTTGGTGTATGTTTAAATTTATTTTGTTCCGTAAGTAACGATTAACTGAACTCTTTTATCATTAGTAGAATCAGCAGAACCGACAAAAACAGCTCTATCTCTTGTGTATGATCTTGAAGTATATTTAGCCCCAGCAAGACCCGTGTTATCAGAATTAGACAAGAAACCTCCAATATCGATTCTATAATACTTATTAGTATTGTTTGATGCATAATCGCCTGGTTTTCCTTCTACTAAATCTTTTACTGATTTTGTAACAATAAAGTCGTAATGAGCAGGAGTGGGATTTTTATCTAAATCAAAGACCTTATATATTGAGTAATTTGGAGATCCCGCAAGAGTCAATACATCACTAGTAAATGCAGTAGTAGTTATATAAGGTGGTGTTATAGAGCTTTCTTTTCTATCCTTTTGCAAGAAAGTAAACAGACTTGGTTTTACATAACTATTATTCCATGTAGAAGCATCTGTATATATTCTGATTTTAGCACTAATAATGGCAGCCTTATTATTCTGATATAGAGTTTTTAATTTCTGGATTTCTGAATCCGGAATTTTCACCCCGATAGAAGGTCCTCCCATTCCTTGCGCATACAGCTTTTTATCACCATTCACACGATTTCCTACCATATTCAAATTAATGGCAGTCGCCAATGCAGAATTCGATCTGTCATATTGATATTGTCCAACATGTGTATTCCCTGCTCCTAAAGCAAATGAATAAGTTGCCTGAGGTCTGGTTACTGTTCCATTATCCGTTTTATCATATTTATAATACATGATCAACTCTATGTCATTAGGAGAAAACTGGAATAAATATCCGTCATTTTCCTGAACGGAAATCCTAAGTCCTTTAAAATGTCTGATAAAGTTGGAAGCATCAGCGAGTTCCGGCTTACCTTTCTTATCAATAATTTTTTCCTGGAATAAGGTTTTACCGTTATCCAATGGAATCCTGATCGCAGGTGTAGTTGTTGAAAACAAAGAACTGTTATCAGAATCTTTAGTAATAGTCACGGTGTTAATCGTCCCTTTAAACTCTTTTGTTCCAAGTACAGTTGAATTATAAGCAAAATTAGCATTTGATTTTACACTATCGGTCGCAGCTCCCAGGAAATCCGTAACTTCATTGACATCAATGTGGAACGTCTTTTTCGCTTTTCCGTATTTGTTAATAGGATATGTTTTCACCTCTTTTTTTGCAGCCACATTTCCATCCGGATACACATAATTTTCATCCGTTGTTGTTGTAAGTGAATCTGATGCATAGGTCGGTTTGATTACAAGAACCACTGAATCTACTTTTGCATTGGCCCCAAAATCAGGATTATAAGTAGATAATCTAAGCTGTGTAATGTAAGACGCCTTTTGCATTCCAAACTGGTCTTCTTTAAAAGCACCTAAAACTGCTGATCCTAATTGGGTAGCGTCACTTTTAATGGAATCATTATTAAGGATGTTAAAAGCAATAACATTGTAGGAAGTCTCCTTTCCCTGAGCTGCTCCATCTAAAAATAATTGTTCTCCCAAAGAATCCGGATCCGGCTCACAATTATAAAGTAACACACTGCCGAAAATTGCCAGAGAAAGTATGGCAAAAGTTCTTTTAATAGTACGAGTCATTAAATGTCTTTTTAATAAAGTTTGTTTATGGAATCTACATCAAGATACTCCGATTTGGTTGTAGATGTTTCATTGAATGCCTTATCCAGGTCTCCATCCAGGAATTCATCTCCTTTTACAACCCCGTCTACATAATTCATGCTTTCAATGACAAAACTTTGAAAGCTTGGCTTATCTAACGCTTTTAGTCCCGAAATATTATCGAATTCTAGTTTTTCTCCGATTTTATCGTTAAGAGGGGCGTCTTTTTCATTATATAATGAAAGAACAATCTTAGCGTCTTTAAAATACGTATCGGATTTGTAGTAAGTTTTAAGATAAATAGGAACAAAAGAAGCCATCCAACCATTCAAATGAATGATATCGGGAACCCAGTTCAGCTTTTTAATAGTCTCAATTACTCCTCTTGCAAAAAATATTGCTCTTTCGTCATTATCTTCAAAAGGGCTACCATCATCTTCATAGTAATATTGTTTTCTTTTGAAGTATTCTTCATTATCTATAAAATAGACCTGAAGTCTTTCCCCCGGAAGAGATGCCACTTTAATGATTAGAGGTTGGTCCAGGTCATTAATGATAATGTTCATTCCTGAGAGACGGATAACTTCATGGAGTTGGAATTTCCTTTCACTTATTTGTCCAAATCTTGGCATAAAAACTCTAACATCATTGCCTTCATTGTGCATTTTAAGCGCCATTTTGTTTACCACAGTAGCCATGTTTGTATCTTCCTGATATGGATACATTTCTGTAGTAATGTACAGTATTTTTTGATTCGGCATAAATTT
The DNA here is from genome assembly GCF_048296755.1 of Chryseobacterium sp. PTM-20240506. Lineage (NCBI taxonomy): Bacteria > Pseudomonadati > Bacteroidota > Flavobacteriia > Flavobacteriales > Weeksellaceae > Chryseobacterium > Chryseobacterium sp. PTM-20240506. The sequence continues at coordinate 4,053,370 of NZ_CP182581.1, read as the reverse complement.
CTATCTAATTTTTTGTAAAAATGCTTTAATGTGCAAAATTACAAAAAAACATCCAACATTATTTTAATTAACATTTTTTTACGAAAATTACCTTTTTCAAATTATCAAAAACGCAGTTTATTATCTGATATTTTAGTATTTTTGAATTGCTATTAAAATTAATTATGGAAGTCTTAAAAAATAAAAAAACACTTCAGGATTTCATTGAAAGACAGAAAGAAATGGGAAAAAGAATAGGATTTGCACCTACAATGGGAGCTCTTCACAATGGGCATCTTTCTCTTTATGAAGTAGCAAGGAATGAAAATGATCTTGTAATTTCTTCAATTTTTGTTAATCCTACTCAATTCAATAACCCTGATGATCTTGCAAAATATCCACGGGATGTGAACCGGGATATACTTATTTTAGAAAATTCCGGATTAGTTGACGCCGTTTATATTCCTGAAATTACAGATATCTACCCTGAAAAAGCTGAAAGTCATCATTATGATTTTGACGGCCTGGAAAATGAAATGGAAGGAAAATCCAGACCTGGCCATTTTGACGGTGTAGGAACGGTAGTAGAAGAGCTTTTCAGGCAAATACAACCTGACAATGCTTATTTTGGAGAAAAAGATTTCCAGCAACTTGCTATTATTAAAAAATTGGTTGAGAAAAAGCATCTTCCTATAAAAATTACAGGAGTTCCTATTTACAGGGCAGATAACGGTCTCGCTTTAAGTTCAAGAAACCAAAGACTGCATGAAGATCGTAGGGAAGTTTCAAAAATTATTTATGAAACATTAAAAAAGGTCAATGATTGGTTCAGAGTAATCACCGTTCCTGAAATTAAAGAAAGAGTTGTTGATATTTTCGATCATCAGCACGGTATGAAGCTTGAGTACTTTATGATCGCAGATGAAAACTCATTAAAAGAAACAGACTTCTTTTATAAAGATAAATCCTACAGAGCTTTTATAGTTGTTGTTGTAGACGGTGTAAGACTAATTGACAATATGCATCTGGATTAACACAATCTCCTGATAATTTCGCAATACAAAAATGTAAACTTTGATTCCTTAATCGAAGTTTTTTTTGTTCACCTGCTCATATACAAAAAATCAAAGGCCTCCTGAAGGAAGCCTTTGAACACCAAATCACAAAATATTAATATGAAAAAAATTTACTTTTCAGTAAACTTGTGACCCGGCTGGGATTCGAACCCAGGACCCATACATTAAAAGTGTATTGCTCTACCAGCTGAGCTACCGAGTCGGTCGTAATTCTAATTTACAAATTTTAAATCAATATGCAACTTAAAATTTACTTTTCTTTGCAGTGCCTGCGACTGGACTCGAACCAGCACATCCTTAGGAAACCACCCCCTCAAGATGGCGTGTCTACCAATTTCACCACGCAGGCAAAAAAATTACAAAATTTAGTAATATTTTTGCTAGTGACCCGGCTGGGATTCGAACCCAGGACCCATACATTAAAAGTGTATTGCTCTACCAGCTGAGCTACCGAGTCGGCCACTTATTTTAAACAACTTTCATTTAAGTAATGTCCCTTGTTTTAAGTGGTGCAAAGATATAACTTTTTTTAATTTCTCAAAACTTTTTCGCAAATTTGTTTAAAAATATTTCATGATAATTTCACTAGTCGGATACATGGGTTGTGGCAAATCACACATTTCCAAAATTTTAAGCGAAAAAATAAATTTTAAATTAATTGACCTCGATAAAGAGATTTCCAGACGAAATAAATTAACTATTCCGGAAATCTTCGAAAAAAAGGGTGAAATCTACTTTAGAAAGCTGGAAAGAGAAACTTTGGAAGAAATACTCGCTACCGAAGAAAATCTTATTTTAAGCCTCGGCGGTGGAACTCCTGTTTATTACAATAATATGGAGATCATTAATAACAACTCTAAGAGCATTTTTTTGAGAGCTTCCGTTAGTACTTTAGCAGAAAGGCTTTCAAAACAGAAAGAAAAAAGACCATTAATCGCTAATATTTCTGATGAAAACCTTCCTGAGTTTATTGCTAAGCATTTATTTGAAAGAAATCAATTCTATAGCAAGGCTATGATTAGTGTGACTACAGACTCCAGAGAACCTGAAGCCATCGTTGATGAAATTATCGAGAAACTCTATTTATGATTTCTCTTCAACCTCATTTTCCATTCCATCGTCTTCACTTTCACCAAAAAAGTCGTCCCAATCTGTAAAATCTGATGCAATATCATTTTCCACATATCCATCCATGTCTCGTCTGTCCTTTTTAGTAGGCCTGCCTTCTCCTCTGCTTCTGTAATAGTCCTGGGTCATTTTACGCATTTTAAGCAATTCGTATTGCTCTTTGTCTGTTACATCTTTGATATGAAGAGATACCAGTTTAGCTCCTATCCTACTTTTAGGGATCTGGATTACTTTAATCTTATAATCAATCTGATTTTTACGGATTTTTATTACATCACCTTCTTTTACCTCTTTTGAAGACTTTACAACAGTATCTCCAATGGAAACTCTGTTCTTCTTAATCTCCTCAGTTGCAACAGTTCTCGTTTTATAAAAACGAATGCTCCATAAAAATTTATCTATTCTCATAATTTTTTATACTTTTGCCGTTATATTATTTGTAAAGTAATTAAAGTTTTTGAAATGAAAAAAATATTTTTATATATCCTTGCAGGATCTCTTTGTTTTTCTGCTTGTAAAAAAGATGATGAGGCACAAACATTTGTTGAGCCCGATGATGTAGCAGTAAGAAATACCTATGATGATCAGGCTATCCAAAAGTTCCTGAACGACAACTATCTTGATACCCAAGGAAATATAAAAGCTTTCAGTGCTACTGATACCATTGATGACCATGAGAAGAAGCTAGCAGAATTAAATCCTGTAAAACTTCCTTCAGGAGTTGTGTACATCGTAAGAGCAGGTGCACAGCCTTCTCCGGCAAAAACAATAGGCGCTACCGATGTTCTTAGGATGATGGTAAGAGCAAATTATTATCTGGCGACCAATACAGACGGAACAGTAGCACTTGTAGCATCTTCAGTTTCCCCAAGCCTTGTCAATACAGTAAACGGAACTGGATCTCCCCTTTCGGATCCTATGTGGTATTATGTAAAGCAAGCAGTTATAAATGATAAAAACCTTCCTGCAGTAGCAAGAGAGAGAAAATACTATGAAATAGAAGGATTCCAGGAAGGGTTGAAGTTTTTCAAAGCAGCATCACCTGCTTTAACAGATGGGGCTCCTTATAACCTGCAGGGAGTAATTATTGTTCCTTCCAGAGCTGCTTTTGGAAGAGAGGCCCATTATAACTATACGGGATATTCTCTTCAAAACAGGACATTTGTATTTAATTTCCAGGTGTATGGAACATCAGATAGACCTGCAAATGAATAAGTAAAAGTAAAACATCAATAAAAAAAGCGCTTCAGAATAACTGAAGCGCTTTTTATTTATCTACATTCTTGTTTTCTGTCTTACATTTCCTAAAATATCCGGAAAATAAAGATCCGCAAGATGATCGAATTCATCTCCCCTCATAAACATGGATGCATCTACTTCTTCATAAGAACTACGTCCTGCTGCGGCAATCAACTCATTACACGTATGAAGGGTATTTTTATGAAAATGATATACTCTTTCACTTTTATCTGTAACATCCAGTCCCTTGATCAGCATCTTATCCTGCGTAGCAACACCTGTAGGACAATTATTGGTATTACATCTGAGCGCCTGTATACATCCCAGTGAGAACATAAATCCTCTGGCATTATTACACATGTCAGCTCCCATCGCCACCGCTCTTAAAATATCAAGACTTGTCAATACTTTACCACTGGCAATGACCCTTAGCTTTTTTCTAACATTATAATTGTTAAGTGTTTTATTTACAAAAATCAACGCCGGTTCCAAAGGCATTCCTACGCCATCTGAAAATTCCGGTGGTGCAGCACCCGTACCTCCTTCGGCTCCATCTATGGTAATAAAGTCCGGATATATTTTTAACACATTCATCTGAACACAGATGTCTTCAAATTCTTTTGTATCTCCTATACAAAGCTTAAACCCTACAGGCTTTCCTCCGGAAAGTTCTCTTAGTTGCTGTACAAATCTCAATAAACCTGCTGCATTGGAAAAAGCAGAGTGCGATGGTGGCGAAATCACGGTTACTCCAGGTGTTACGTGACGAATCTTTGCAATTTCGGGTGTATTTTTTACTCCCGGCAAAACTCCCCCATGTCCCGGCTTTGCCCCCTGAGATAATTTAATCTCAATCATTTTCACATTAGGCAATGTAGAATACTTTATAAAGAGATCCGGATTAAACTTTCCTTCTTCATCCCTGCATCCAAAATATCCTGTCCCTATTTGCCAGCATAAATCACCTCCTTCCAGGTGATGTGGGGAAATACCTCCTTCCCCTGTATTATGATAAAAATTACCTTTTTTCGCACCCCTGTTCAGTGAAATCTGTGCCCTGTCACTTAATGCTCCAAAACTCATCGCTGAAATATTAAATAACGACGCATGGTAAGGTTGCGTACACTGTTCCCCTCCTACCCATACTCTTGGTAATTCTTCGGATGGCGATTTAGCATATATAGAATGCTTAATCCCTTCATATTTTCTGTGATTAACCTCCAGTTGTGTTCCGAATGCCACGGTGTCGCTAAGGTTTTTTGCACGCCGGTAAACAGCTGAACGTTGATTTCTGGGAAAAGGCTTCCCATCTGTTTCCCTCTCAATAAAATATTGTTGCATTTCAGGAGAAATGCTTTCAAAAAAGTATCTGAAATATCCTAAAACAGGAAAGTTTCTTAAAATTGCATGCTTTGATTGTGTAACATTATAAACTCCAACAGCATAAATAATAGTAAGTAAAATAGGAATCCACCAATCCGCTTTTATCAAGAAAGCGATAGCCCAGGCTACAACTAAAATTATAGCACCCCAAAGCAAAAATTTATCTCTCATATCGTTTTTGAATTTTATCAAAGTTAAAAAAATACAGAATACTTTCCCGCATTCAGCTCCATTAAAAACGGTTCAAATTATTGTATTTTTTGTTTTTTTCAGTTTTCAATAGGAGCATGAAATTTATATCTTAAGACAAATCAGCAAAATCGTGCCGTCCAATGCACTTTCGAAATCTATAAGATACGAAATCCTCTTTGAATTTTGGTAATGACAATTTGCTTTCTATCCTCATCAATAATGATGAGAAGTCTGTAATAATATGAATAAGAAAGGAGATAAAAAGGCTATACCTTTTCTAAAAAGCTCTCAAAAGAATTAAGTACTGAAACCGTACCGTCAGCTTCTATTTTTTCAAGTTTTAAAAATTCAATCTGGTTAATCGATGCCTGGTCAAAATCTTTTTGGACTCTTACGTAGTTTTCAGTGAAACCATACATCTTGCCATCTTTATTTTCATGCTCCCAAAGGACCGGAAGTGTTTTTCCTAGCTGAGTTTGATAAAATGACATTTTTTTCTTTTCCGAAAGGATCCTCAACATTTTGTTGCGTTTTTTTCTTTCAGGGATGGGAACAACCCCTTCCATATCTGCTGCTTCGGTATTTTCTCTTTCAGAATAAGTGAAAACATGAAGATAACTGATGGGAAGATCATTAAGGAAGTTATAGGTTTCCATGAACTTTTCTTCAGTTTCTCCAGGGAATCCGACAATCACATCAACACCAATAGCCGCATGAGGCATGACTTCACGAATTTTATGCACCCTATCCCGGTAAAGCTTTGTTAAATAACGTCGCTTCATTTTTTTCAACAAATCATCGCATCCGGATTGTAAAGGAATATGAAAATGAGGAACAAAGCTTCTGCTTCTGGAAACCAGTTCAATGCTCTCATCTTTCAGAAGATTAGGTTCAATAGACGAAATACGTATTCTCTCGATCCCATCTACCTGATCAAGCTCAGAAATCAGGTCCAGAAAAGTATGCTCATGTCTTTTATTCCCGAATTCACCTTTTCCATAATCCCCAATATTCACTCCGGTAAGGACAATTTCTTTGATATCTTTTGCTGCAATTTCTTTAGCATTATTAAGAACACTATCGATCGTATCTGATCTTGAAATCCCTCTTGCTAAAGGAATGGTACAATAGGTACATTTATAATCGCAACCGTCCTGAACTTTCAAAAAGGCTCTTGTTCTGTCACCGATTGAATAGCTTCCTATAAAAAAGTCGGTTTCTTCAATCTCACAGGAATGAACAATTCCCTCACTTTCAGATTTTTCTAAATCGTCAAGATAACTCAGGATATTGAACTTTTCTTTGGCACCTAATACCAAATCAACTCCATTAATCTGTGAAATTTCTTCAGGCTTGAGCTGAGCATAGCAACCAACAATAACAACCAGTCCTTCTGGATTCGCTTTCATTGCTCTTTTTACATGAAGTTTACACTCACGATCTGCATTTTCAGTAACGGAACAGGTATTGATCACATAAACATCAGCCTTATCATCAAAACCTACCTTATCATATCCGGCATCTGTTAATTGACGAGCAATAGTAGATGTTTCCGCAAAATTTAATTTGCAGCCAAGGGTATGAAATGCGGCGGTTTTATGAAAATTTGACATTTTTATCAGTCCTGAATTTTATGAGTGCAAAGATAGTAATTTAAATAAAGACTCTAAATTGATTCGGTCTATTGTTTGTAATCGTCTCTGACTTCCGGGTTATTTTCAAAACAAACAGGTGAGGAATTACCTTTAAATTCAGTATTATTCCATTTATTTTTCATTTCCATGTTGAACTCCTGAGATTCATTTCTTGGAATCGAAAGCGTTTTCCAATCATCATTTTTTATCATTTTAGCAATATAAACGATCTGCCCGATATGATAGGGATAATGGGCCAGCTGACGAAAAACAGCATCTAAAACCGTATGCCCTTCTCCTCTAATATAAATCGTAGCATACAGGTTTTCATCAGTGATCTGATCTAATGCATTCAATAAACAACTCCAGCCTTTTTCCCAGAAATTGATAACCTCCTCCTTTGTTTTAAATGCATTGACAAATTCTTCATCGCGGTTTCTATATTCTTTTTCTCCATCTTCTGTTAAAAAATTCGTCCATCGGGAAATCATATTTCCTGCAACATGCTTTACAATTACTGCAATGGAATTGCTCTCGTTATTAAACTGCCAGAATAGCTGCTCTTCTGACAGTTGTTCAAAAGCCCTGTCTCCGAGAGATTTATAATAACTGAATCGTTTGATAAATAATTCTTTCATTCATTAAATTTAAAAATATTGAAAGAAAAAACCATCTTTTTAGGATGGTTTTTTTTATGATTATCAAATATTAATCCCTGTTTTTCACCAGTATCCAGCTTGAGAATTTAACCGGTGTATTTTTCTTATCATTTTCGTTCCAGGTTACCGAGTACCAATATGTCCCAGTAGGAACCTTTTTACTACCATTAGTAGTACCATCCCATTTATATCCATTTGTTTTGTCGGCCTGGTGAACCTTATTACCATATCTGTCGAAGATACTCAATATTAAATTTTGTTTGTGGGCCAGCGCTGAATAATCAATTACATCATTAATTCCATCATTATTCGGAGTAATTACATTGATCAGGTTCGGTACCACCACTGTAATATCAATTGGATCACAGTCATAAGAATCCTTTACATAGACCTGGCTATCTCCTCTCGGTACATTGCTAAATACATTAGAAGTCTGCCAGTTGATATTATCTAATGAATATTGATAAGGAGGTGTTCCTCCGTTAACCGTAACTGTAATAGTGTTGGTCGAAATATCAATATTGGATATTACCGGCTGCTCACTTGCATACACTTTTACCTCCTGAGTTGTGATACATTCTCCTGTTTTTAGTTTCACCCAATAAGTCCCTACGCTTACATTTGTGATCGCCTGGGTTGTAGCACCTGTACTCCAGAGGTATGAATCGAAGCCGGGACCGGCATCCAATGTGGTAGTATCCTCCATACAGATGGTTTTATCAGTAAGGACTGTCGATTTTACCGGTGGGAGCACAGCTAGAGTAACTTTTGCGACGGCAAAACAATTATTTGAATTGAATACTTTTATGTATACCACACCATTAGAAGCGATGTACGCAGACGGTGTTGCGATTTCATTTGTTCCATTCACCGCGTCAGTAAGTGAAGGATAATATTTCTTGGTTACGGGTGCCTGTGTAGTAACCGATGCGGCGGTAAGATTAAAAGACGCTGTAGAGGAGGCGCCTTCAATAAAACATGATCTCAAAATAGCATCATTTACAACCACCACAGGATAAAACTTAAGATAAATCATCCCTGTTCCAATACATCCCAGCTGGGAAATTATTTTTACATATACTGTTGCTTCAGCAGATACATATGCAGAAGGATTCAGAATTTCATTAGTACCTGCATTAAGATCGTTTAAAGACGGATAATATTTTTTAACTGCTGTAGGATCACCAAAAACAGCAGCAGTTGTAAGATCAAATGTTGCCGTACCCGCATTATTATTGTTGCAGGCAAATAAAGAAACGTTATTCCCTGTTATATTTCCCAGCTTAAATTTAAAGGCACCCACCTGCCTGCATGAATTGATTGGATTGTTGGGATTCGCAGGATCCTGATAATGTATACTGAAATAATAAGTTGTTGTTGTATTAACAGTAATGGGAGTTAAAATCGGGCTTGCACCGGAAAGGGCATCATTTTGTGAAGTATGGTATGTTATCTGGAAATTAGGGTTCGCATTAAGAATGCCTGCCGTCAAAGTACTGAAATCAAAAACAGCCGGACTATTACATATAATAACTTCACGTGGGTCAGCCGGATTAGCCGCAGGAACCCCCGGAGGGACAAATGGATATGGCTGTATTGCAGGGTCCGTGAAAGGAGATGCCAAAGCAGCAGTACCTCCCCAGGTCAAAGAAAACGGAGCCATTGTAGTACTGGCAGCACCCACCCAGTTATCTATATATAAATAATAAGTCTGACCTGGCAAAACATCTAAATATTTACAATAAGGAGTCAGTGATCCTCCGGGAGCGTCTACAATCGTACTTGTCATATTTAATCCTGTAGACGGACCTACACCAATCACAGTTGCAGCATTACAGCGTATAGGAGATCCTAAACTTCCGCAAGCTACATTAGGACCATAAATAGCCCAATCATAATCCGCATCCGGATCATTGGGCACCAAATCAAAAGTAAGCGTTCCGCCAGTGGCAATAGTAAGTTTATACCAAATTGAATTGTGCTCGCCTGTTATTAAGCACCCTCCTAAATTTTCATTTACAGCTCCAATTCCTGTGGGAGAATATGTAATGCTTGAATTTCCACAAACCGATAATGCAGATGAACAATCTGCCTGGGAAAAGAGGATTTGTGAGATCAATAAAAAAATAATAAGTAAATTTTTCCTCATGAATACATGCTTTTGTTAGAAATTAATCAATAATTAAATCAATACACAACACATATATCAAATATACTTATTATTTCATTAAAATTTATAAAATAGCAAAAATCATTAACAATACATATTAAAAATATGTAATTATTAAACAAAAACACATCTATTAAAGAATTATTTTATACTTGTCAAATTCCCACATAAATTCTCAAGATGGAAAATTTTGTGAAAAGGACTTTTGACTTCATTCAGATGTTCTTTATCCTGAATAAAGGTATATCGCGATGCAATAGAATTCATATCTGAAACGATCACAAGCCAGCATTCGTCTACTGAAGTGTCGTAATAAGGAAATTTTTCATTCTTTTTCTCAATCAGTTCAAGTATTTTATCCGAGCATAATTCATCAAATAAATTCATACTGTATTCATGTGTAATAAATACATTTCTACGATGAAAAGACTTCCTGATTTTTTTAACGCAGCCTACCGGTTTGTTTTTCTTTATGCTCTTACAGATGGCAAGAATACTTTCCTGCTGTTCCTCGGGATTATCAAACCTGAAATCCGAATGAAATTCTAAAAAATAAACACCACGATATTTCGTAGTGTCTTCTTGTTCTAATAATATTTCAGCCTGACGGAAAATCTTGTTAAGATTACTTTCTATCTTCTTCATTTCCAAATGATTGATCACCTCAGTGAGTTCTATCCCAATTTTTTTATCATTTAAATTAGCGATAAAGTCGGGACTTTCACAGGTAAGGTTTTCAAATTTAACATCAGGAAAATGATGCATAAAAGAATTTAACAGTAAAATTTCTGATTTTTTCTTATACTTTTCGCGGTCATGAAGCTGAGATTCGTCTATTTTACGATGATACTTTTCTATCGGCTTTTTTTTCAAATGTCGATTCAGGTAATATAAGCTTAGATTCTTGATTAAATCTTCATCGGAAAACACCTTTTTCATGACTGCCTTTTTATTAATGGTTAATAAAACATGGAACCTAAAGTTTCATCTGAGAAGTTTTTGATTATCAAAAAATTACACTTAAAGGTAAGCAAAAAAACTATTCAACAGATATTTTTAAAAATAAATTGTCAAATAATTAATGTATAGTTTACTTTCATATTCAATACCTTTGGCTTTTAAATACAAAATTGTGATACATGGATTTTAAAAACTTTAAAATACCTTTTAATACCAATCCCCAATATTCAAAAAAAGTTGCCTATTTTTCAATGGAATTTGCCATTGAACAGGTTTTAAAAATATATTCCGGAGGACTGGGCTTTTTAGCCGGTTCACACATGAGAAGCGCCTATAATTTAAAGCAGGATTTTATAGGAATAGGAATACTCTGGAAATTCGGATACTATGATCAGGCAAGAAACCACGATCAGACACTACAGCCGGTATGGACAAAAAAAATGTATAGTTTTTTGGAAGATACCGGAATAAAATTCCAAATTGAAATCCACAGCGCTCCTGTTTGGGTGAAAGTATGGTATCTTGATCCTGAAATTTTCCATACCGCCCCTATGTTTTTTCTATCAACAGATGTACCGGAAAATGACCACGTTTCAAAAACAATCTGTCATAAACTATATGATGCCAATGAATCGACAAAGCTGGCTCAATATATATTACTGGGAAAAGGAGGTGCCCAATTACTGGACGAAATGAATCTGGAAAGAGATATTTATCATCTGAATGAAGCACATGCCCTACCCGCTGCATTTTATTTATTAAGAAAATACAATGGAGATTTAAGCAAAGTAAAAGAGAAACTTGTTTTCACAACGCACACTCCTGAAGAAGCGGGAAATGAAAAACATAATCTGAAATTATGTTATGACATGTCTTATTTTTCAGGCTTTAGTATGGAAGAAGCCAAAAGCATAGAAGGAGTAGATGATGAACGTTTCAATCATTCTCTTTGTGCATTAAAAATGGCTAAAGTTGCCAATGGTGTTTCACAACTTCACGGTGTGGTTTCCAGAGCAATGTGGAGTAAATATCCCGGAATTTGCGAAATCAAATCAATCACCAACGCCCAGGAATTTAAATACTGGGCAGATAAGCGCCTCTACAACTCCAAAGATGAAAGAGACGATCAGGCATTTGATTACCGTAAAAAATATTTAAAAAAGAGACTCTTTAAAATCGTTGCCGATCAAACAGGAAATCTTTTCAATCCAAACATTTTTACTATAGTCTGGGCAAGGAGATTTGCAGGTTATAAACGTGCTGATCTGCTTTTGCACGATAAGGACAGATTTTACAAGTTATTGAATAATCCTGAACATCCTGTTCAGATAATTTGGGCAGGGAAACCCTATCCAATGGATTATTCTGCCATTTCTACGTTCAATACACTGGTAGAAGAAAGTAAAAATCATAAAAACATGGCTGTCCTTACAGGTTATGAGCTTTCTTTAAGCAAATCACTAAAACAGGGTTCAGACCTATGGTTGAATAATCCCAGGGTTCCAAGAGAAGCTTCAGGAACTTCAGGAATGACTGCAGCTATGAATGGTTCTGTAAATCTTTCGACAGATGACGGCTGGATTCCTGAGTTTGCAAGACACGGGCAAAACTCTTTTGTCGTTCAAAAAGCAGATTACCTGAATATGAGCATCTACGAACAGGACAACTATGATTTAAACCAGTTATATGAAATCCTGGAAAACCAGATCCTCCCAACCTACTACGATAATGCAGACAGCTGGAGGAAAATACAGTACAATGCCATGGACGATGTTAAGCATCAGTTTAACAGCGATAGAATGGCTGATGAATACTATAGCATGCTGTATAATTATTAGGGTGAAATTGCTGAATTGAGAAATTTAAAAAATTGAGACCCTTATAATTTTTAGGTCAATATTATAAATAAAAGCTGCCGGAGAATTCTCCGGCAGCTTTTATTTTAAGTTAGTCTTTTTTCTTTTTAGGGACTTTCAAGCCTTTCTCTCTTGCCTCAGAAATTCCGATTGCAACAGCTTGTTTCTTACTTGTCACTTTTTTTCCAGAAGAAGATTTTAATTTACCCTCTTTGAATTCGTGCATTACTTTTCCTACTTTTTCCTGAGCTTTATCTGAATATTTTGTCTTGCTCATGATCCTATTTTTTTAAGATTTTGGCAGGGATACCCCTATTTCATAAACTTCAGCGTGTTTCAAATATTTTGAACGCTCTCTTGAAGTAACCGATTCCAAACGATCATTTTTGATCACAATAATCGGATCTTCTGCATTTTCAATTTCAAAATTGGCTAAATATCTTTCGTCAGGAGCATCCTGACGCATCTTAGCTTTTATTTTCTGCAGATCGTCTGCGTATTTTCTGAATCCCGGATCTGAGGAATGGATAAATTTATATTCATCACCTGCATATACATAATAATGTAATTTTTTTTCAATAAGCCCTGCTTCATCTGAAATCTGCGGATTATCATTTCCATCTTTAAAGCTTACTTCCACTAAAGTTCCGCCCTTTTTCTGTGCACATGCTTCAGCATCTTTAAAGCTCGAAAAACCCGTATACACTATTTGATCATTCAAAACGTAACGATTTAATTTCTGATTGAATGCATTCGTTTCCATAATTATTATTTTAGCTTGATTTGTAATAATACATTCAATTTTTTTGCCAAAGCCTTATATTAAAAAGCTTTTTTGTGCGTTTGATAAAATTATTATCTTTGAATCTGTTTAAAATTAGAAATGAAAAAAATCCTATTAAGTCTTGGTGTTGCCATAGCTCTTCAAAATCTATCTGCACAAGAAATCACATTAGATAAAATATATTCAGGATATTACCGTGGGAAAGGCATTGCCGGAATTACTTCCATGAAAAACGGAGAAAACTACCTGGTTATTGAGCAAGGCGGTATCGCAAAATATTCTTATAAAAATTCTCAAAAAGAAGGTAATATAGTAGACGGGCAGTTTGAAAGCTATGAGTTTTCCGATGATGAATCCAAAATTCTTTTGCTTAAAGAAAGACAGCCTATTTATAGACATTCGTTTTTAGGGAAATTTGAAGTTAAAGACCTTAAATCAGGGAAAATCATTTCTGTTAATGAAGGGAAACCCGTTCAGGAGCCCAGGTTTTCACCGGATGCATCTAAACTGGCATTTATTGCAGACAATAACCTGTTTTTTCAGGATCTGAATTCCGGAAAGATCACTCAGATAACGACGGACGGAAAGAAAAACTCAATTATCAATGGACTTGCTGACTGGGTATATGAAGAAGAATTCGGACATGCAAGACAGTATGAATGGACCAAAAATTCGGATGCCATTGTTTTCATAAAATCAGATGAAAGCCAGGTTCCGGAAATTTATATTCCTATTTATGGTAAAACTCTTTATCCGACAGAAATGCGTTATAAATATCCAAAGGCCGGAGAAAAGAATTCTGTTGTATCAGCTCAATTATACCGTCTTGATTCAGGAAAAACAATGCCATTAAATCTTGGATCCTTCAAGAATTATTATATTCCCAATGTATTTCAGACAGCAAAACCTGACGAAATGGTTTTGATTACTTCAGAAAGAATACAAAACGCTTCTGATGTTTTAAAAGTTAATACAAAAACCGGTGCTGTTCAAAAATTATTTACAGAAACAGATGATAAGTGGATTGATACGGACAGTCCAACATTGGAATTCCTGGAGGATGATTCTTTCCTTTGGGGATCAGAAAGAGACGGGCACCGTCATCTATATTGGTATGACAAAGATGGTAAACTGAAGAAGCAGGTTACAAAAGGAAACTGGGAGGTAACTGATTATTATGGCTACAATCCAAAATCTAAAGAAATCTATGTTCAGACCACTGAAAAAGGAAGTATTAACAAGGTAGTATCCAAAATCAATATTGAGAATGGGAAATCACAGCTGATCTCCAATACAGAAGGAAATAACTCTGCTAATTTCAGCAAAAACTATAATTATTTCATTGAAACCTCCTCCTCTGTTTCAAAGCCTTATACTTTTGTACTTAAGGACGGTAATGGTAAAACAGTAAAAGAACTTCAGAACAATAACGACCAGCTTCAAAAATTACAAGCAGATAATTTTGCCGTGAAGGAATTCATTACCATTCCAAATAATGCAGGTGATCAGATGAATGCATGGATCATAAAACCTAAAAACTTTGATCCGAATAAAAAATATCCTTTATTTATGTTCCAATACTCCGGGCCCGGTTCTCAGCAGGTTTCTAATTCTTGGGATCAAGGAAATACACTGTGGTTCAATCATTTGGTTCAGAAAGGATATATTGTAGCGTGTGTAGACGGACGTGGTACTGGTTACAAGGGAGCTCAATATAAAAAGGTAACATATATGAACCTCGGAAAATATGAAATTGAAGACCAGATTACCGCTGCGAAATGGTTTGGAAATCAATCTTATATTGATAAAAGCAGAATCGGAATGTTCGGATGGAGCTTTGGTGGATATATGACAAGTTTGGCTATGACAAAAGGAGCCGACGTCTTCAAAGCAGGAATTGCTGTTGCTCCGGTTACCAACTGGAGGTATTATGATTCTGTTTATACGGAAAGATTCATGAGAACTCCACAGGAAAATGCTGACGGTTATGATAAAAATTCTCCAACAGAATACTCTAAACTGCTCAAAGGTAAATTTCTACTAATCCATGGTACTGCCGATGATAATGTACATTTTCAGAATTCTATGGAATTCTCGGAGGCCTTGATCCAAAACAAAAAGCAATTTGATTTCATGGCATATCCTGATAAAAACCACGGAATTAGTGGCGGACAAACAAGACCTCAGCTCTATCAAAAAATGACGGATTTTATCCTTAATAATTTATAATCCATCGTTAAAAATATTTATTAAACCTTCTGATTTACGTTAGAAGGTTTTTTAATATTCATTTCATTTATCGTTTTTCTAAAGAGTAATTTATTTTATCAATTAAAATTAAAAACTTATTTTTGGGAAATTTGAAATTTGTATAGATGAAGACTAAACATCCTAAAGGCCTGCCTTTTCTATTTTTTACCGAAATGTGGGAAAGGTTCGGGTACTACTTGATTCTCGGAATTTTTGTTTTGTATGTTATTGAACCTACCGGTTTAAAAGGAGGTCTGGGATTACCGGACAAAACCGCTGACGATATTTTCGGGACCTATATTGCACTTACCTATCTAACCCCGTTTATTGGAGGTTTCTTGGCAGACAGGGTTTTGGGATATATCAAATCTATTTATCTGGGAGGAATTCTGATGGCTGCTGGATATATAGGAATGGGCGTTTTCAAGGATCTCCCTTTATTCTACACTTCTCTGGCACTTATTATCATCGGAAACGGTTTTTTTAAGCCAACCATTTCTACCCTTCTCGGAAATCTATATTCTGAAGAACCTTATAAAGCCAATAAGGACTCTGGTTACAATATTTTCTATATGGGCATCAACATAGGAGCATTTATCTGCAATATTATTGCTGCTTTCATGCGTAACAAATTTGGATGGGGTGAAGCTTTCATTACCGCCGGAGTAGGAATGCTTATCGGAATGGTCATTTTTACTATTGGGAGGAAGCACTATATCCACGCAGCTCAGATGAAACCTGTTCAGGAAGGAGATACTAAGCTTTCGGAAATCTTAATAAAGGTTTTTTTACCGGCTATTATTGCCGGAGCCATCGGATGGTTTATTCCGGGTAATATATTTGGAAGCGATAGCACCGATGCATTTATTTTTGCATGTATTCCTGTCATCTATTTTTATGGTTCTCTTTATTTTAAAGCAAAACCGGAAGAAAAAACGGCTATCGGAGCATTATTATCTGTTTTTATGATCAGTATGTTTTTCTGGGCAGTTTTTAAACAAAACGGAACCGCTTTAACAAGATGGGCGAATTATTATACCGATCGAAGTGTTCCCGCAGCCATAGAAAAACCTTTAGAGAATATCTATATGGTAGATGGTAAAAGTTATGAGGACAAAGAAGTTCCTGTTTATGACAATCAATTCCAGTCACAGAAAGATAAAGACGGAAATACAATTAAGGTGCAGGGGAAAGATGTTTATTTTAAAAATATATCTTCTGAACAACGTGCTGAATTAGAGAAAAATCCAAAAAATAAGGTTTATTTATACAACACTGAATTATTTCAATCCATAAACCCTTTCTGGGTTATTGCTTTAACCCCTCTGATCGTAGGATTTTGGGCAATATTACGAAGAAAAGGAAAAGAGCCGCTTACTCCTACAAAAATTGTTTTAGGCTTATTCATCTCCGCATTATCCTGCCTGGTAATGGTATTGGCAGTAATGGCCGGAGATAACGGAGCTGTAAAAGTTTCTCCATGGTGGCTTGTTGCTGGTTATGGAGTGATTACAGTAGGAGAACTCTGCCTTTCCCCAATGGGACTTTCTTTTGTTTCTAAGCTTTCTCCTGCAAGAATTACAGCATTGATGATGGGTGGTTTTTTCCTTGCCAACTCAGTCGGAAATAAGTTATCAGGAATATTAGCAAGTACGTGGTACAGCTATGATAACAAGATGAATTATTTCCTGGTTAACTTTGCTTTATTGATTTTTGCTACGCTTTTAGGGCTTTCAATGCTTAAAAGATTAAACAGGATCATGAAAGAAAAAGGGCATTAATTAACCCTTTTTAATAGATAATAAAAGCTGTAGAATTGATCTACAGCTTTTTTATTTAAATATAAAATTAAAATCTTGCCAAAAACTCAAAAAAAACTATATTTGCTAGTCTTAACAAAAATTAACAATAAGAATGGATAATATTGAAGCATTAAGTCCGAAACCGGATGAACTTGTAGAGAATAAGAGCTCCAGACATCCCAAAGGATTATGGGTTCTTTTCGGAACAGAAATGTGGGAGCGTTTCAACTTTTATGGGATGAGAGCACTTTTAACGCTCTTTATGGTAAACTCCCTATTGATAAAAGAAGCTGATGCAGCGATCATTTACGGAGGATTTTTAGCTTTGTGTTATTTAACACCTCTTTTAGGAGGATTTATTGCTGATAAATATATTGGTAACAGATATGCCATTATTATTGGTGGATCCTTAATGGCCATTGGTCAGTTTT
This sequence comes from Chryseobacterium sp. PTM-20240506, assembly GCF_048296755.1. Lineage (NCBI taxonomy): Bacteria > Pseudomonadati > Bacteroidota > Flavobacteriia > Flavobacteriales > Weeksellaceae > Chryseobacterium > Chryseobacterium sp. PTM-20240506. The sequence goes on along the minus strand of NZ_CP182581.1, from coordinate 4,035,827 downwards.
TACTGTTCATAAGTGCCTCCACTTTTTCTGCTGATATCGGAAGTGCCAAGCTTATCATGTGGCTTGCCTTGTTCATTATCATTTTTGGTAACGGTTTCTTTAAACCGAATATCTCCTCAATGGTTGGAAGCCTTTATCCCAAGCAGGAAAAATCAAAGCTGGACTCTGCCTTTACTATTTTCTACATGGGAATCAATATCGGCGCATTCCTTGGGCAATTTATCTGTCCATACGTTGGGGATGTTAAAGATGCAGCAACAGGTGTAAGAGATATTTTTGCCTTCAAATGGGGATTCCTTGCAGCTTCTATTGCCATGATTATCGGAACGGTAACATTCTTCATCCTTAAAAACAAATATGTGGTAACTCCGGAAGGAAGACCTATCGGAGGATTACCAAAACATAATACAAGTGCAGATTTTGAAGAAGGGGAAACCCAAACGGCTAAATTCTCAGGTCCGTCATTAGGAATAACGGGGCTTATATTTGTCGTTTTATTTTTTGCTTTCAGATATCTTCTTGTAGGAGAATTTGGATTCAATTCAGTAGAGATGGGGCAGCTTATCAAAGGAATTATCTATCCTTTCATCTATGCGGCAGGTATCGCTTTAGCATTCCTTATTATGACTTCTGCTGAAAATAAAGTGGAAAGACAGAGAATCTGGGTAATTTATATCGTATCATTTTTTATTATTTTCTTCTGGGCCGCTTTTGAGCAGGCAGGTTCTTCCCTGACGTTCATTGCGGATAACCAGACAGACAGGAATATTTTAGGCTGGAATATGCCTCCTTCCATGGTTCAGATCTTCAACGGGATCTTTGTTGTTATACTTGCCGTTCCGTTCAGTTTGATCTGGGACAAATTAAGAGCCAAAGGAAAAGAACCTGTATCTCCGTTCAAGCAAGCTATGGGATTGGCATTAATTGCGCTTTCTTATTTCATCATTGCCCACAATGTAAAAGATCTTGGAAGCTCAGGTTTGTTAGCAATCAAATGGCTGATGCTATTGTATTTCATCCAGACATGCGGTGAGCTTTGCCTTTCTCCTATTGGTTTATCACTAGTAGGTAAGTTAGCTCCAAAAAGATTCGCTTCATTACTATACGGGGTTTTCTTTATCTCCAATGCAGCAGGTTATGCTTTAGCAGGTTCGTTAGGAGCTCTTATTCCTGCAACAGGTGATAAATTTAAAAAAGCGGAGGAAATCGGAGTAAACCTTCAGGATGTTTTAGATAAAAAAGTAACTTTAACAGCTGATCAAATAGCTGCTTTTGATAAAGCCCAGCTCCCATTACACAATCCTACATTTGCCGGATTTGAAATTCACAACCTGTTTCAATTCTTCATGGTATTCGTAGTACTTTGCGGTATTGCTGCGGTAATTTTAGGTTTAATTTCACCTATTTTAAAGAAAATGATGCACGGTGTAAAGTAGTTGCATTAATAAAATACTATAAAACCTCTGCTTTGTCAGAGGTTTTTTTATAAATTAGCACGCCGTTTCAAAATGAAACCGCTTTTCGTTTATTTTCATTTACTATGTATACATTAGAAGAAATACAAGATTTTAAAGGCAAGTATCCTAAACAGCTTTGGACGCTATTCACAGTAGAAATGTGGGAGCGTTTTTGTTTTTACGGGATGCGCGGAGTTCTTACCATTTTTATGGTGGACCAATTGGGCTTATTGGAAGATAAAGCCAATTTACAATATGGAGCAATACAGGCCTTCATTTATGCATTCACCTTTATCGGGGGAATTTTTGCAGACAAGATCCTGGGATTTAAAAGATCATTGGTTTTTGGCGGACTTATCATGTCCATTGGTAATCTTATTATTGCCTTTTCGCCCCATGATTTCTTTTATTTCGGAATTACCTGTTCAATCATTGGTACCGGTTTTTTCAAACCTAATATTTCTTCGATGGTAGGAGAACTTTACAAGGAGGATGACCCAAGAAGGGATGCAGGATATGGATTATTTTATGCAGGTATTAATATTGGTGGGTTACTTGGGGGTGGCTTATGTGTTTATCTGGGGAAATATTATTCATGGTCATGGTGTTTCCTTGCAGCTGCCGTTGTAATGATTTTAGGCTTGATTACATTTTTTGCGACAAAGAAAACCTTAGGCCCTATCGGAGATTCTCCATTACAGGCTCTTCCACAATCCAAAAGAACGACTCGTGAAGTGTTGGTTTATATCGGAGCGTTGCTAAGTATGCCGCTAACTTTTATCATGGTAAAGAATACGGATTATACCGATTATTTTATGTACCTGATAGGAATTGTTGCGGTCGGATATTTTATCATAGAAACATTAAAACAAACCACACCTTATCAGAAAAAGCTTGTTGCCGCATTCATATTCATCTTCATGTACTTTGTGTTCAACTCTATTTATGAGCAAAGCGGAGGTTCATTATCTTTATTTGCAAAAGATAATCTTGTACATAAGCTTTTAGGCTTTGGTATGGATCCTAATGTTATTAATAATAGTGCCAATTCATTTTTCATTATCATTTTCAGTCCATTGATCGGGCTGGCATGGATTGGTTTAAATAAAAGAAAATTAGAACCGAATACCATCAACAAATTCGGGATTGGATTTTTATTCCTTGCAGCCGGATTCTTTTTATTTTATAGTTTAAGATATTTTGCAGGTGCTGATGGAAAATCTTCACTTAATCTGTTTACCTTTACCTGGCTGGTCATTACTTTCGGAGAATTATGTTTGGGGCCGATCGGAATGTCTATTATCACAAAACTATCACCAAAGAAAATGTTCGGAATGATGATGGGATTGTGGTTTCTGGCAAGTGCATTCGGACAGTTTGCAGCCGGTAAAATCGGAGCAAGTTTTTCGGAGGCCAATACCGGCAATACCAACATGAGTAAACTTATTGCTTATACCGACGGATATAAAACTCTGGGAATCTATGCATTGATAGCTGGTGTGGTATTAATTTTGATGTCCAAGCTTGTGAGAAAATTAATGCAAGACGTAAAATAAAATATAAGCTTATTATGCTTAATTTTATTAATAATTTAAAATTATATGAAAAAAATTCTAAGCATAATAAGTTTGTTTTTGTTTACCCTGAGCTTCGCACAAGTTAAATGGATGACTATTGAAGAAGCCCTGAAGGCTCAGAAACAAAATCCTAAAAAAATTCTTATTGATTTTTATGCCGACTGGTGTGGTCCATGCAAAATTATGGACAAAAAGACATTTGGTCATCCAGTAATTGAGCAGATCCTGAATGAAAACTATTATCCGGTGAAGTTCAATGCAGAAGAGAAAAAAGATATTGAAATTTTCGGGAGAACATTTTCCAATCACACCGTTGAACACAAAAAAGGAAAAAATTCACTCCATGAATTCACACAATATATGAACGTTGCGGCAGTTCCCAGCACTGTTTTTCTGGATGAGAAAGGAGGACCCATCACTATTCTTCAGGGTGAACTTTCAGCTATAGAGCTTGAGCCTTACCTGGAATTTATTTCAAAGGATATGTATAAAAAAATCAAAACTCGGGAACAGTGGGAAGATTACCAGAAAAAGTTTAAATCCAAAATAAAAAACTAGTTTGGGATTTCCAAATTAATAATTAAGGCTTCCAATTTTTTGGAAGTTTTTTTTATTTTACCGAAATTCGGACTTTTATTTTTTCATTTACTATCGCGGATCAGAAACCTGTATCCAAGCTAAAATTGAATCTAGAAACCTCTATAGAATACGTTAAAGGAATCGGTCCTGAAAAAGCTAAACTCATTAAAAGTGTGTTGGGAATTTCTACTGTGGAAGATTTGCTTAACTTCTATCCTATCCGGTATCTGGATAAAAATAAAGTGTATAAAATTTCTCATCTTCAGGAAAACAATCTGGAGATTCAGCTAAAAGGAAAAATTACCCATGTTCAGGAAATTCAAACCGGAAAAACCAAAAGGCTCTCCGCCAAATTCAATGATGAAACCGGAACAATGGATCTTGTATGGTTCCAATATTCAAAATGGCTGAAAGAGCAGCTTCCCATCAACAGGGAAGTTTATATTTTCGGAAAGATCAATCTTTTTAACAGTCAGTTTTCAATGCCACATCCGGAAATTGAAATTGAAGAAAAAAGAGAAAATGATAATCGCCTGAGACCAATTTATCCAAGCTCTGAAAAGCTGACAAAACGTGGTTTAAACCAAAAATATTTTCAAACAATTCTCAGAAATATCTGCAAAGAGATCCCCAATCTTATTGAGGAAAACCTACCGGATTACCTGATAAAATCCTTTAAATTCTTATCAAGGCAACATACTTTTTTAAATATCCATTTTCCACAGAGTATGGAATATTTTGAAAAGGCCGATCAGCGGTTGAAATTTGAAGAATCATTTTTCTTTCAGCTAGGCTATGTTTTAAAGAAAATTCATCATAAAAGCCAGGCGTTCGGCAATCCATTTCCTATTGTGGGAGACTACTTTACCGGTTTTTATGAAAACCATCTTCCTTTTGAGCTTACCAATGCCCAAAAACGTGTTTTAAAAGAAATACGCTTAGATATGAAGAAACCGATACAGATGAACAGGCTTCTTCAGGGAGATGTAGGCTCAGGAAAAACGATGGTTGCTTTGCTTACTATGCTTATTGCAATGGATAACGGCTTTCAAAGTTGTATGATGGCACCTACTGAAATCCTTGCCCAACAGCATTATAACGGAATAAAAGAATTGCTGGAAAAAACAGATATTAATGTCCGGCTTTTAACCGGTTCCACAAAGGCTTCTGAAAGGAAAATCATTCATCAGGAGCTTGAAAACGGAGAGCTGTCTATTTTAGTAGGCACTCATGCCGTACTTGAGGATAAGGTTAAGTTTAAAAATCTCGGGCTTGCCATTATAGATGAGCAACATCGGTTTGGTGTTGCACAACGGGCAAAACTTTGGGCAAAAAACAAAATTCCGCCACACATTCTTGTTATGACAGCCACTCCTATTCCGAGAACTCTGGCTATGAGCTTTTACTCGGACTTGGATGTTTCTGTGATAGATGAAATGCCCGTAGGTAGAAAACCGATTATAACAGCTCATAGAAGAGAAAAAGACAGAACCTATGTTTATAATTTCTGTAGAGATGAAATAAAAAAAGGCAGGCAGGTCTATTTTGTATATCCGCTGATAGAAGAGTCTGAAACCTTAGATTATAAAAATTTAATGGAAGGTTTGGATCATGTTATGAACTCTTTTCCTGATTATAATGTGAGTATGCTTCATGGAAGGATGAAGCCGGATGAAAAAGACGCAGCCATGAATTATTTTGCATCCGGGAAAGCAGAAATTATGGTTGCAACGACAGTAATTGAAGTGGGTGTAAACGTTCCCAATGCCTCAGTAATGGTTATAGAGAGCGCTGAGAGGTTTGGTTTGTCACAGCTCCATCAGTTAAGAGGACGTGTGGGCCGCGGAGCGGAACAAAGCTATTGCATTCTCATGACTTCAGATAAACTATCAACTGAAAGCAGAACCCGCATCAAGACAATGACAGAAACCAATGATGGATTTAAAATCTCAGAAGTAGATATGCAATTACGCGGACCCGGTGATATTTTAGGTACTCAGCAAAGTGGTGTTGTAGATTTTAAAAGACTTGACCTGGTAAAAGATTCCGGGATTATAAAAGCAACAAAGAAAACAGTTGAAAAGATTCTTGAAAAAGATCCCCTGCTTGGTCTTGCGGAACATCAGATTATTAAAAACTACTATCTGAAATACTATAAAGGGAAAAATAAATGGAGCAAAATATCATAAAAAAAACCGCAAAAAGAAAAAGATCTTTCCGCGGCCCCCTTATAAAACTGTTATTTAGAAGAAATTATTCTCGTGGTAAAAAATTTATTTAGTAGAATGCTTATTATTCTGTAATTTGATGTGGAGTGAAAATATTTATAGCATTTGCATTTTTATTTTAAGCCACTACTAAATAAATTTTGAAAAAACAAAATGAATTATGTTTCCAACTTACTTATTATAAAAACTAACTGTGTTTGTCGAAAGGATTTTAAAAGAAACGACTATAATATCCCCCGACGCTTGAGTTTTCATGATTGTACCGTTTTGTTTAAAGATCTTCTACGCTTAACATTGGAACTGAATAATCCATTTTGTTTTACTAACATCGTGATTAACATTTTTTACTTTCAAGATTTGAAAAATAATTATTTATATTAATTACTTTTATGATTAATTTGTGTTAGCACGTTTCTTGTACAAATTTCATCAATTGTTATTAATAACTATTTATATTATTATATTTAATAGTTATAAAATTTTCACCTATTGGTGAGTATTGTATAATATGTCTTATTTTATTTCTGAATTAAAATCCAGAAACATCAATGTTTATCATACTTTCAGGATAAGATTATCCTTATTGAGTCCTGATGTGTGGTATTGCCAATTTAGAGTCACTACCTCGGAAATTACCCTTTTCAGGTCTTTATAATTATCTGGTTTTTTTATATAAATATTTGCACCTTTTACAAAAATCCTTTCGACTTCTTCTTCTGACAACGTATCACAATATACCCCTGTGACCATACTGTTCAACCTCACATCTTTTTTAATCTCTTCCAGACATTCCAGCATCCCTTTTTTTGGAATGGTGTAGTTCATCAGCAGCACTTCCGGAATAAGAGCCTCCGCATTATTTAAATATTTCATCAAATCCTCACCATTGGAAAACGACTGCACCTTTACTGTTATTTTAAGATCTTTAAATATACTTTTAAATAGAATAATATTGCCTTCGTCATTATCAACAAGTATGGTATTTAAATATTCTTTATTCATAAAGCATTTTATTAGTAACAGCCACAGTCTGCTCTTTTCTCCTTTTGATAATAATTTTCTGAAACTGGGAAGGAGTGATACCCGTTGTATTTTTAAATTGTGTACTGAGATGAGCAACACTGGAGTAGTTCAGCTTATGTGCAATCTCCGTAAGGTTAAGTTTATTTGTAATAATCAGCTCCTTGGCATATTCTATCTTCTGTAGAATAATAAAGTTTTCTATAGATGTGTACGCGACTTCTGAAAAAAGATTGGAAAGATATCCGTAGCTATGATTCAATTTTTCAGCAATGTAAATAGACGCTTTAACAGCAACAATATCTTTTGAGAAAACCAATTCTACGATTGCATCTTTTATTTTCTGGACTAATGCAATCTTCTGGCTCTCGATAATTTCGATGCCATAATCTTCAAGATTCTTTTTGAAATTATTGTGCTGTTCCTGAGTAAATGCTTCATAAAATTCAACTTCCCCAAAATTCAGCAAACGGTATTTCAAACCCTGTTCTTTAAGCTTTTCATCCAACACTTTTTTACAAAGAGCATTGAAATCAAATTTCACATACATTTTCATCCTAGTACAAGTGTGTTAATTATTTTGTAAATATAAACTTTTATTTCATATAAATGTGAAATAGGTTAATAAAGTTAAAATAATTTTCATAAACGCAAAAAACTCCTGCATTAAAGAATACAGGAATTTAAACACTAAGGATGAAAAAAATATACTGATAAAAGCCAATACAGCTTAAAACCAAGTATATGAACGTATTATTTTTGAAGTGATTTGGTTCTTTGCAAATATCACAATTATAACCAAGTCACCCGTTATAGAATTATCAGATATTGTTACACAATTATAAGTCTATTGTTCGTGAATTATAAATTCCATGAGATAATCGTCCATCACGAAACCATTCCCAATATCAAATACTCCTTCATCGTAGATCCGGTATCCTTGAGATTCGTAAAATTGTCTTGCGGCATTAAATTTATTTACATTTAAGATTATTCTGCCATCTCCAGCTTCAAGTGTTTTGTCTGCCAAAAAAGCGAGTGCTTTTTTCCCAAATCCTTTTCCTTTACTCTCGGGAACCAAATAAATCCTGTGGAGTTTTGTTGTTTGATCTTCGTAGGCATTTTCGTAGCCTATAAATCCTTCAAAAGAGTTACTTTCTCCATCTTTAATAAGATAATAATGATAATGAGGGTGCTGCAAATGCCCTGCAATCTCTTCTGTAGAATACATTGTACCCAACATATACTCCATCTGTTCAGCCGAAAGTATTTCTGCATAGGCATTTTCCCATGATCTTCTGGCTAAATCCTGAATTAAAGGAATGTCATTTTCTGTTGCTTTTACTAATTCCATAATTTTATCATTAAAAAAAGTGAAAGGCACGAACCTTTCACTTTATGTTATTTAATTTATTGACAGATAACGTAACCGCATATTTATTTTTAACGTCTTACGTATCTTAAATATTCGCCATTTCAGCTTTTATTTTCGCGTAAAGTCCTTCTGATGCTGCTACGAGAGGAAGTCTTAAATAATTTTTAATAATTCCTTTTTCTGTCAAAATCACTTTAATTCCACATGGATTTCCTTCGGCAAAAATCATTCTTGTGATTTCAACAAGTTTGTTATGAATTTCATAAGCTTCTTTTACTTTTCCATCCAAAGCTAACTGAATCATAGTAGAAAACTCTTTTGGATATGCTTGTCCTATAACGGAAATAACTCCTTCACCACCTGCCAAAGTTACAGGCAATGCATATTCATCATCTCCCGATACTAATGCAAAACCTTCAGGCTTCTTTCTTAAAATATCGAAATATTGAAGAATGTTTGGAGCGGCTTCCTTAATTAAGAATAAATTAGGAAATTCTTTAGCCAATCGAATCGAAGTATCTGCCTCTATATTTTGTCCTGTTCGGGAAGGCACGTTATAGATAATGATCTTTTTTCCTGTAGAAGCCAGAGCTTTATAATGCTGATAAAGCCCCTCCTGATTAGGTTTATTATAATAAGGAGAAACTGATAAAACTGCTTCAAACGATGAAAGATCCGTTTCTTCAATTTGTTTTTTTACTTCAAGAGTATTGTTCCCTCCAATTCCCAGAACCAAAGGAAGGCGTTTACTATTTACCTTAATGATATGATCTGTAACCTGTTTCTTCTCCTCTGCAGAAAGTGTTGCAGCTTCCGCTGTAGTTCCTAAAACAACTAAATAACTGGTTCCGTTTTCAATGTTATATTCAACAAGTTTTGTTAAACTATCAAAATCAACGGATAAATCTTCATTAAAGGGTGTTACCAAAGCCACACCTACTCCTTTTAAAATGCTCATCTGTTAGAATTATTTTTGTCAAATTTAATAATTTCGACTAAGAATTTATAATAAATAATAATGTTTTATTCTACATATAATTATATTTGCATATACTAAAAGAAATAATGAAAAATAAATTCTTATTGCTGGGAATTGCCTTGGTTTCGCTTACTTCTTGTAAAACAATTCCTTTACAGGTAGCAAATGTGGAAACACAAAAGAATATTTCCATTAATAAAGATCTGAAGAATGATGAGGCTTTTGTAAAAGTTATTGAACCTTATAAACAAAAACTGGATCGGGAAATGAATCAAAAAATTTCCCATACGAACACAGATCTTACCAAACAAGGTGATAACAGCAATCTGGGAAATCTTTTAGCTGATTATACTTTTGAAGGAGCCAATGAATGGGCAAAGTCACACCTGCAAAAGAATGTTGACGCTGCTCTCATCAATATAGGAGGTATTCGCACTTCCATTGGCAAGGGTGATATTTTACTCAAAAATGTATACGAAGTGATGCCATTCGAAAATGAAGTGGTCATTGTTAAAATGAAGGGATCCGACTTGCAGGGTTTATTTGAATACTATGCAAAAAATGAGGTCAATAATCCGGTTTCTCACTTGTATATAGAAACTCAAAACGGCAAACCATCCAAAACTTTAATTGACGGAAAAACCATTAATTCAAGTCAGGATTATTATATTGCAACTTCTGATTATTTAGCATTAGGAGGTGATAACATGAATTTCTTTGCAAAAGGGGAATCAATTTCTACGGGAATTAAAATGAGAGATCTATTTATTGATTGTTTTAAGAAAAACCCCCAGATTGTTCCCAATACTGATGTTCGTTTAAATTTTATCGGTAAGAAATAATGGATAGAAAAAGATTTATAAAAACAATTGGTGGCGGGACTATGGCAATGGCTTTAGCTCCCAATATGATGATGGCTGAAGATTTCGGACTGAGTACCTTATCTTCAACAAATAAACTTACTATTCTTCATACCAATGATCAGCACAGCAGAATAGAACCTTTTGATGAAAGTTATACAAAAAATCCTAATCAGGGAGGTTTTGCAAGAAGAGCAAGTTTAATACAGCAAATCAGAAGTAAAGAAAACAATGTATTGCTTCTTGACTCGGGAGATATATTCCAGGGAACGCCGTACTTTAATTTCTTTGGCGGCGAACTTGAATTCAAATTAATGTCCATGATGAAATATGATGCTTCTACCATGGGGAATCATGATTTTGATAATGGATTACAGGGGTTTCTGAATGTTTTGCCTAATGCACAGTTTCCATTCATCTGCTCGAATTATGATTTTAAAAATACAGTTTTAGATGGTAAAACATCTCCCTATAAAATCTTCAATAAAAACGGAATCAAAGTAGGGATTTTCGGAGTAGGCATTCAATTGGAGGGGCTAGTGGGTAAAAAACAATATCAGGAAACCGTATATTCGAATCCGATTGAAGTTGCACAACATTATTCAAACTTTTTGAAAAATGAACAAAAATGTGATCTTGTAATTTGCTTATCACATATTGGCTACGATTACAAAGGAGAGCCCGATAAGGTAAGTGATAAGATACTGGCTGCAAGTACAGAAAATATCGATCTGATTTTAGGAGGACATACCCATACATTTTTACCGGAACCCCAAACCTTTAAAAACCGTCAAGGAAAAAATGTCCTGGTAAATCAGGTGGGATGGGCAGGACTTCTTTTAGGCAGAATAGATTTCCACTTTGACAATAACAAAAACGTACAACATATCTCCTGGAATAATCAGGTAATAGATAGCAGTATAATAGCATAATATGAAAAAACTCTCCATAATTTCCCTTGGTATTTTAGCATGCTTTCAAATGGCTAATGCTCAGGTTATCTCTTCAAAAAAATGGGCGGATATATTCTCCTACAACAATGTTATCTCCATGAAAGAAGATAATGGGAAAATAATTGCAGCTGCAGAAAACGGGCTATTCTATTATACCATCTCGACAGGTGAAATTACGAAGTTATCCAAAGCAAACGGCCTTCATGAAGTAGGTATTTCCGCTTTTGATTACAATGCTCAAACCAAGATCGGGCTTATTGGTTATCAAAACGGCTCCTTGGATATTGTTACTCCGGACGGTGTTACTTATGTTGTAGATATCCCCATTGCTACAGGATACAACGGAAGCAAAAAAATCAATCATATATCAATTACAGGAGATAAGGCTGTTCTTTCAGTTGGCTATGGAGTCTCTATTTTTGATCTTAGAAAAAAAGAGTTTAACGATTCTGCTTTTTTTCTTGCAGGAGGTGTATACGAAGCGAGTAATGAAGCAACTATCGTAGATAATAAGGTATATTCTGTAACAAATACTGGTTTAAAGAGCCATGAAATGAATACGACTTTTCCGGTATTTTCTACCTGGACAACTGATGTCCCGGGAACATTTACCCAAATCGATTCTGATCCTGTTATTAGCTTTTCTTCTGCAACTACAGCATACATCTTTAATAATGGTGTCTCTACTCCACTTTCACAGACTTTTGGAAAAGTACAGGATATCGTAGTGAGTTCAAATGGCATTATTGTTACCGATCAGAGTAGGATTTACACTTTCAATACCAACGGAAACTATGTTGGGACTGCGAGTGTAGGAGAAGAATGTAATACCGCTATAAGGACAGGTTCGAAGATATATGGAGGAACTATTCTTTCGGGAATTAAAGATGAAACCAATAATGCATTTAAACCGGATGGTCCCTATTTCAACTATGCTTATAAACTTAATTTATATGGTGAAAATCGAATTTTAGTTTCAACCGGAGGTAGAGAAGCAAGATTCAACACTCCACTTATTAATGCTAAAAATCCGGGTTTTTACTACTTTAACGGAATGCAGTGGATATATTCATCTTATTTTATAGGACAAACACAGTCATTTAATATTTTAGATGCTGTAGCCGATCCGAGCAATTTGGATGAAGTCTATTTCACCAACTATGTATATGGAGGACAGGGTATTTACAAAATGAAATACAACAGCACAAATAAAGATTTTGATTTTACAAAATATTACAGCTTATCGCCACCTAATAACTTTGCCTATAGACCTGTAGGCTTAACTTATGATGATCAAAATAACTTATTTGCTACTGTAGGTTTCATGGACAATGGCTCTATGTCTGTGGTTCCATATGACAAAACTGCTGACAATTTTATCGTAAAGGAAATAGCAGGTCTGAGCCACGGTGTGCAGAAAGCTCTATATTATGAAAATCTTTTATGGGTACCGATCCCAAGGACGAACAACTTTTTAGTATATGATTATAAAAAGACTCCAACAAACGTATCTGATGACACCGCTTATATCCTGACTCAAGCCAGCGGATTTCCAACCAATTCAGGAGGAACGGTTTCTGTCGCCATTGATAAAGCCGGAGATGCGTGGATAGGTTCTGACACAGGACTACGTATTTTATCCAATGCGGTAACAGCCATTAAAGAACCCAATCCTACTGTAAACCCTATTATCATTGAGCAGAATAATCTAGGTGAGGAGCTTTTCCGTGATTCTCAAATTCTACAAATAGAAGTAGATGCAGGAGATTATAAATGGATTTCAGTAGATGGTGGAGGAGTATATTATCTGTCTTCAGATGGACAAAGAACCATAAAGCATTTTACAAAGGAAAATTCACCATTGCCTACGAACAGCATCACTGATATTAAAGTAGACAGAAAAACAGGAAAGGTATATTTTGCTTCTTACAACGGAATTGTAACCTATCAGGGAGATGTAGCGGATGTAACTTCGGGCTTCGGAAATGTAGTGGTGTACCCGAATCCTGTGGTATACTCCAATTTCAAAGGAAAAGTTACAATCAAAGGTCTGGCGGAAAAAACAAACATAAGAATAACTGATGTTGCAGGAAACGTCATTCACTCGGCAGTAGCAAGAGGTGGTTATTATGAATGGGACCTTAATAATCAGCGAGGAACCAGAGTAGCATCAGGTATCTATTTTGTCTTAATGACCAATGAAGATGGTTCTGATAAAGCGACCGCCAAAATAGCTGTGGTTAATTAATGAATTCACAAAAAGGATTTTTACTTTCATTTATCAAATACGGGGAAAATGATGCGGTTCTTCATTGCTTTACAGAAGAGGAAGGCTTTCAGACTTTTTTCCTGAAGGGGATTTACTCCAAAAGAAATAAGAAAAAAGCATTATTGCTTCCGTTAAACCAACTCAGTTTTTCCATTCCTGTGGGAAAAAGTAGCGGAATACCGTCCGTTATCAGATTCGAGTTGGTAAAAAACAACGATATGTATACCGATATAAAGATCAATACTGTAGTTTTCTTTATTTCAGATTTTCTTAATCAGATCCTGAGAAATGAACATAAAAATTCCAATCTTTATTTTTCCATTGACGAGTTTATTGATGAACTCTCTCTAAAGAATTATCAATCCCATTTGATTTTTTTAATTAAAATTTTAAAAATCCAGGGTGTAGCACCCCTACTCGACAATCACCAGTATCTGGATCCGGAAACAGGAACTTTTTCATCTCAACCGGCTCATCAATTATTCAGTCATGAGATCTCAGCCGCTTGGAAATCTATTATTTCTTCACAGAATCCTTATGAATTAAAAATTCATTCAGCATTAAGAAAGGATCTCCTGGATAGTATATTGGTTTATTACCATTACCATATTACAGACTTTAAGATTCCAACTTCCCTGGAAGTGATCCAGCAGATATTTGAGTAAGTAAATTACACAATCATGAGTTCATTTTTCTTATGGTTGTCATCGTTGTATGTTGTAAGGTAGCTGAATTGTGAAATTGTATTTAATACATTATTATTCTGCTCGCTTGCTTTTTAGCCAATTGCTCCCAGCTCAACTATTTCGTTTCTTCCGGCATTTCCGTTTGAGATTCCGCTATTTCCTTTTTGGGGAATTTTGGTTGAAGAATTTTAGATATCAGTCCGGTCCATCCTGTCTGATGAGAAGCTCCTACTCCACGCCCTGTATCACCGTGGAAATATTCATAAAAAAGAATGTAATCCTTAAAATCAGGATCTGTCTGAAACCTTGGATACTGTGAATTGACCGGCCGATTTCCATTTTCATCTTTAAGGAATATTTTTGCGAGTCTTTTACTTAGAGCATCTGCAATCTCCTCAAGATTAGAATAATTTCCACTGCCAGTAGGATATTCTACCATAAAATCAGGACTATAATAAAAGAAAAAACTTTGAAGACTCTCAATAATCAGAAAATTAATAGGAAACCAGATAGGGCCTCTCCAGTTACTATTTCCACCAAAAAGCCCACTATCACTTTCTGCAGGTGTATATTTTACAGAATAATCAACCCCATTGAGATTAATTGTATAAGGATTTTTTTCATATACTTTGGATAGGGCGCGCACACCATAATCACTTAAAAACTCGTTTGGATCCAGCATCCTGTTGAGGAGCCTCTTTAAGCGATGTCCTCTCAGCAGGGAAAGCAAATGCTTTGAATCCTGTCCCTTCACTTCCCAGTGCGAAACAAGGGCTGCCAGTTCGGGTTTGTTTTCCAATACCCAATGCATCCTCTTTTTAAAATTAGGAAGTTTTTCAATCACCTCATCGTCAATTACCTCAACCGCAAACATAGGAATGAGTCCCACTATTGTCCTTAATTTAAGATACATATGATTTCCATCACTGGAAGAAATAGCATCATAAAAGAACTCATCTTCTTCGTCCCAGAGGCCAAAGTTTTCATCACCCATATTATCAAGAGAATGGGCGATAGAAAGGAAATGTTCAAAGAATTTCATTGCCATCTCTTCATAAACCCTGTTATAGAGAGCCAGTTCTAAGGCAATTCTCATCATATTGAGTGCGAACATCGCCATCCAACTGGTTCCATCCGCCTGTTCCAGCTGTTCTCCATTCGGGAGTGTACTGTTTCTGTCGAAAACGCCTATATTATCAAGTCCTAAAAATCCGCCTTCAAAAATATTATTCCCGTTGTTATCCTTTTTATTCACCCACCATGTAAAGTTCATCAATAGCTTCTGGAAAGCACTTTCCAGAAATTCAAGATCAGGCTTATCCTTCAGATATTCATCGATTTTAAAAACTTTAAAAACCGCCCAGGCATGAACGGGTGGGTTTACATCACCGAAATCCCACTCATAGGCAGGTAACTGCCCGTTAGGATGCATATACCATTCGAACAGGAACAACTTTAACTGATATTTAGCAAAATCGGGATCAATCAATGAAAAACTTATGGCATGAAATGCCAGATCCCAGGTTGCATACCATGGATATTCCCATTTATCAGGCATCGAAATGATATGTTCATTATTCAGGTGTTTCCAATCGTAATTTCTTATTCTCCCACGGGATTTAGGTGGAGGCATTTCTGCAGGATCACCTTTCAGCCACTTTTCAACATTATAATGATAATACATTTTATTCCACAACAAGCCTGCAAATGCCTGCCTCTGAATCAGCTTTTCATCATCAGACCGGATTCCTTTCTGGATGTCATTATAAAAATCATCAGATTCTTTTTTTCTTGAATTGAAAATTGTCTCAAAATCCTGAAATGGTTCTGATAATTCTTTATCGGAGAGCCTAAACTCAAAGGTCTTTGTTTCTCCTGCATTAAAATCATCTTCAATATAAAAAGAGGCTTTTGTTCCCTTATTCTCCGGATTTATGGCCGATAAATTCTGATTAATGATAAAGTCATTAATTCCGTCCTTACAGTATCTTGATTTATTAGCCGAACGATATATCCGTTCATTATTGGTCTCATTATCACAAAACAATGTTTTCCGGGATTGTTTGGAATAGATATTTCTGACCTCAAGATCCTTATGCTCAATTTTAATCTTTGAAAATTCTTTTGAGCTTAGCAGAGGCTTATAATCATCATATCCCCAACTCCAGGTATTCCTGAACCAAAGTGTTGGTAATATGATAAGCGGGGCTTCATTTTCAGATTTATTGGTAACCGTTAATTGTATTAAAATATCATTTGCCCCTTCTTTAGCATATTCAATGAAGATATCGAAATATTCGTTTCTTTCAAAAATACCGGTATCTATCAATTCATATTCATCTTCATTTTTACTTCTTCCTGCATTGATGTTTAGCAGATCTTCATATGGAAAAGCATTCTGAGGATATTTATAAAGCATTTTCATGTAGGAATGGGTAGGTGTGGAATCGAGGTAATAGAAATATTCTTTAACATCTTCACCGTGATTTCCCTGGCCGTTTGAAAGACCAAAGAAACGCTCCTTTATCATCTTATCTTTTTTATTCCAGAGCCCTATGGAAAACACCAATTTCTGCCAGTCATCACAAATCCCGCAAATCCCTTCTTCCCCCCAACGATATGCCTTCGCTTCAGCAATATCATGATTGGTATAATTCCAGGCATCTCCATTCGCACTATAATCTTCACGTACCAATCCCCATTCCCTATTGCTTACATAAGGACCCCATTTTTTCCATTGTATATCAGAAAGTCTCTGCTTTTCTGTCATATATATAGTTTTAAGAATGAAATAGTAAATTAAAGGCAGATCATTATTTATCCGCCTGTGGAAAAGCTTTCAAAAGTCGTCATTCCTCCATCTACAAAAATGCTGGTTCCTGTTATATAATCTGCAAGATCACTCGCCAGAAAAGCGGTCAGGTTTCCGATATCTTCCGGTTGTCCGATTCTATTGTATGGAATTAGGTTAAGAAGACTGTTGAGTGCCTCGGGAGTATCCCAGGCATTTTTATTTATTGGTGTCTGGATAGCCCCAGGACAAATAGAATTAACTCTAATTTTTTGTGCTCCATACTCTTGTGCCAGGGTTTGCATCAGCATACGGATAGCCCCTTTACTTGATGCATAATTGGCATGGCCTCCCCATGGAATAATTTCATGGACAGAACTGATATGAATGATTTTCCCACAAGCCTTAGAACGAGAAAGGTCTATTCCCCTGCGAAGAAACTCCTTAATTGCTTCTCTGGCACAAAGAAATTGTCCGGTAAGATTAACCCCAATTACAGCATTCCACTGATCCATGGTCATTTCAGTGAATTTAGCATCTTTCTGAATCCCGGCGTTATTAACAAGAATATCCACAGTCCCGAATCGGGAAATCACTTCCTGAAACATAGCGATCACCTGATCTTCTTTCGAAACATCACACTGATAGGTGATTCCTTTTCCTCCAGCATCCGTTATTTCTTTTAAGACAGCTTTGGCTTCCTCAACGGATCTTTCTGAAGAATGATTAACAATGACCGTGGCACCTGCTGAAGCTAAGGATTTAGCGATTCCTGTACCTATTCCACTTGATGCTCCCGTAACGACAGCCACCTGATTATGAAGGGATATTTCCATATTTTTTATTTGATGTTACTCAAAGTTAGTGGAAAGATCGCGCCAAGCAGAATTTTTTTACTTTAAAATTTTCTTAAAGTTTTTTATACATCAGCCGTTGCGGACCACTCCGTCCCATTCTGGTTTTTCCCTCGAATATGTAGCCTACTTTTATGTACAGCTCATATGCAGAAATATTGTTTTCATTGACAGCAAGAACGATTTCATCACAATCTTTAAAATGATTCTTTACAAAATCATCTACAAGGCTCATAGCAGCTTTTCCAATGCCTCTCCCCTGAAAATCGGGATTAATAGACAATGATCTTAATAAAACAGATTTCGTATTATGGGTAAGATCCAGTTTATCATCACCGAAATCCAAGGCAAAATAGCCTGCAGGATTATCATTTTCAAAAATCGTCACAGAAAATCCCTTACCATCATTTCTTTCTCTGATTCTCTCTATAGCAAATTCGGCAGTTGATGTATACTGCGATTGAACGTCATCCAATGTATAGTTAACTCCGGAAAAATCTTCGTGCTTGTAAAATTCTAAATGAATCATATTAATGGTGGTAAATATCGTTATACATTACTCCGGCGCGGATCTCCACAGGTAGTTTATTTTCTTCGGGAACAACCGGACAGTTATAATCATAAGCGTTATATGCACAATACGGTTGATAAGACTGGTTAAAATCCAGAATAAGAGTGTTTCCTTTCGGAATTTTAAGGTCCATATATTTTCCGCCACCATAAGTTTCTTTTCCATTGGTGAGGTCACGGAAAGGAAGGAAAAGATAGTCTTTATATTTTTCTTGTTTTAAAAGATCCAGACTTTGATATAAAGTAAGCGTATACTCCTGCCCTTCCAACGTAAAGCTAGCCTTACCATATTCTTTATATTGTTTAGTCTTTCCTGATGAAGTAGGAATTTCAAACGGTTCAGCATTAGCTGTTCGTACCAGCTTAGCTTCTACTCTGTATTTTAGATCCACAGGAAAAAAAGGATGTGCTTTAAAATTTTTAAAATTATCTCCTCTTAAAGGAGTTTCTTTAGGATTTAAATACTCTGCATTAAGGTTCTTCTGGAATTTTTTGATTTCAACCTTCTCCTTAAGGATTGATTTCTGTGAAAAAACGAAACAAGGAAACAGCAGCAATAGTAACAGGTATCTTTTCATTATTCATCTATTAAAGGTTAAAATTACAATAAAAAGTCCCATTAATTTTAATTAAAAATTATAATTTTTTGTGTTTTTCTAGCATAGTTTTTGGAAAATAACGAACATGAATAGAAAAGAGTTCATTAAAACAGGTATCATTGGAATATCTGGCTTTTACTTTTTAGGTACGCATCTTTTATATGGTTCCGCTCCAAAATCTCCTGAAAAAACAGAAATTTTGGATGCCCCTGTCATTATTATCGGTTCCGGATATGGAGGCGCCGTAGCAGCTTTACGCTTATGTGAGGCGGGAAAAAAAGTATTAATGCTTGAAATGGGACTGAATTGGGAAAAATCCGGGATTCCTTTTTCCAACTTATTAAAACCCCGAGAAAGTGCTGCATGGCTGAAAAAGAAGACCATTGCACCATTTATGAACCTGTTCTCTTTAAAACCTTTTACAGGTGCATTAGACCGACTGGATTTTGAACATATCAATATCTGGATGGGAAGAGGTGTTGGTGGAGGATCTATCGTAAATGGCGGAATGGCTGTAACCCCTAAAGAAAGTTATTTTAAAGAAGTTTTTCCACAGCTCGATGCTGAAATGTTTTATGATTACTATTTTCCTCTCGCCAGAAAAGAACTGAAGGTCAATGTGATTGACGAACAGTTTTTGCATGATTGTCCTTATTATAAATTTACAAGAGTAGGTGAAGAAGAGGCTCATAAAGCAGGCTTTAAAACCATCCGCGTTCCGAATGTGTATGATTTCAAATACATGGAGAGAGAATATAAAAATGAAGTTCCGAGATCTGCGCTTAATACAGAAGTGATCTATGGAAATAATCACGGTAAAAACAGTCTTGATAAAACGTATTTAAAAAAAGCATCAGATACAGGAAATCTTGAAATACTGGATCTCCATTCAGTTACTGCCATCAAATTAAATGATGACAAAAGTTATACACTGGATGTTACACAGATCAATACCTCTGGAGAAGTAATCAAAGAGAAAATTTTTCATTGTAAAAAGCTGATTGTATCTGCAGGAACTATGGGAACTTTAGAGCTTCTTTTAAAATCCCATGCGAAAAACCAGCTTCCACTCAACAATAATGTAGGGGAAAATTGGGGTAATAACGGAAACTTTATGACCGGTAGAAACTGGGTCAGACCTCTGTCCGGAGGTACAGGAGTTCAGCAATCCACTATTCCTGTAGGTGGAGTTGATAACTGGGAAGATAAAGAACATCCTTTTTTCACGGAGATTGCACCATTGCCAATGGGTATGGATGTGGCTACTGCACTATATCTGCTAATCAACAGAGTTGATAAAAAGGGAAAGGTATCTTTTGATACCACAACTCAAAGACTCCATATTGACTGGAATGAAAGTCATACAAAAAAGATGAGAGAGAATGCAGATTATTTTATCCGGAAAATGAACCGGGCTAATGGAGGTACCAGAAGCCATTTTCTTTTTAAAAATGGTTTTGGGCCTAATATATGTTATCATCCGTTAGGAGGTTGCGTATTAGGTGAAGCCACCAATCAATATGGTAAATTAAAAGATCATGAAAATCTTTTCATCCTGGACGGATCTTTAATTCCGGGAACCATTGGCGTGAATCCTTTTGTAACGATTGTTGCAATTACTGAATACTGCATTGAAAACTTAATCAGGCAAAATGAATTCGACTAATCCTGAGTCTTTATCATCGTAAGGTACTTTCGTACTTTACTTTCGTGCTCTTCAGGATATGAAGTTTCGAGCTTTCTGGCTAGGTCAGTTCCTATTTCATGAAAAAGATCTGCATATGCCAATAAAGCATTCCAGTTTTCTTCAATACTACTTCCGGAAAAAGTAGCTTCAATCCTTTTCCATAGATCTGGAGACAAATACTTTTTGAATAGTCTTCCGTGTTTATTGGTCGTTATATTGTTCCATCCGTTTTCACTGGCAATATACCATTCCAGCAAAGGAACAAGATAATCAGTTCTGATTACATCCTCACTCATAAATTTAGCATAAAAAATATCTTCACGCTTAAGGCATTTTGCCACATAAGTTGTGTCCCACCAGAAATCATTCATCAGTTGCTGAAACCTTTCCGTTGTGGGTTTTTTAATCATCACAGACTGATAAGTCGGGTCCTTCAGATTCTTTGTCAACTCATCTTTGTCGATCAGAACTTTATAGCCTACGTCCCAATCTTCAGGAAGCTCATCTTTTTTTATTTCTTTTATAAATTCAGATTTTTCATAGAGTTTGAAGTCCACTTTCACAAGATCTTCATACAAAACCATTTTCATTGCATGGACTCCGTCAAAAAATGTTTCATCTTCTTCTACCATAGAAATGGGCACCCCAAAAAGTTCTAACCATGACTTATCAGATTCATATGGTTTCATTTTTTCAAAGACAAGTTCAATATCCAGATCACTAAAATCATCAACAGGAGCATAAGAATTTACTAATGAGCTGGTTAACAAAACAGCACGAATATCCGGATTCGTTTTCGCCCAGTCAATGATCTGTTGTAATTTTTTTTCTCTGGTTTTCATTTAATAAGATTCTGATATTTTCACTCTGTATACATCCATTGCATTTCTCTTAATGGATTGTACAAAAAATCCACCTTCTTCAGGAATGACTTCTTTAAGATCAAAACTTTTACAATCTTTTGGCAATCCTGAAAATATGAGTGTAAACCAAAAATCCCGCATAAAAGGAACCGGAGTCCAGTCCGGAAATATTGTAATATTTTCAGCGTGGATCAGCTTACTTTGATGCTCCGAACTGTTATCAAAAAGATACGTGGTATTCCATATCCGGATCAGGTTACCCAAAAAAGGAGAGGCCGGGAAGCAGCAGTGCACAATAACCTGCTTCTCCTCTTCCATTTTTGTCTTAAGGGATTCAAGAAGTTCTCTGGCAATAATAGGCTTTACAACAATTTCTTCCACGGCTTTATATGAATTGCAAATAATATATCCTGCAAATTTATTTAAATTTCAATTGAAATGTATATTTTGAATAGATTATGATTGTGTTAAGGAATTTTTACTGGAAAAGTACTTTACAATATAAAAGCCAATTCATTGGAATCGGCTTTATTACTATTATTGATATTGTTTTAAAATAAGCACACTATTTATTCTTTACTTTCGTAATAAATAATCTAATTCATCGAGTTCTTCACTTCTCCAATTTTGTCTTGTACAAAATACTTTACATAACTTTGCAGTAGTGAAAATTTCTTTTTCTAAGTTCTTAAATTTTATCTGTTCTTTAAATATAATTTTTTCTGTTCTGTGATTTTCAATACATTCAATTAGACAATTATCTTTACCTGTCATTTTAATTCTTATATAAAAAGAACCATCAAAAAACAAAAGATCTGCATATTCAGAAATCCCAAGTTTAATATTGCTAATTGATTTAATCCAGTTGTTCATAATTACAATTACAAAATCATTCCAGTTTTTTTCCGGGAAAGAAAAATCACCAAAGTCCAAATGGACAACTCCTGTAATATTCTCTTTATATTTTTCGAAAGAGCTTTCATTTATAGATATTCTTACTGTATTCATATTATTTTCTTACTTCGTTTCTATCTACTTTTTCTCCACATGATAAACAAGCTTAATTTTCTCCCAAAAACGCCCTCATCAATTTCAGTGAGGGCGTTTCCTTATAAAAGAAATTTATTTCTAATATCTTTTATCTATACTAATAATGCAGCTCCAGCTTCTCTTTCGTATAAGCTCTCACTTTATCTGTAAGTTCAGGATTATCTGCAAGTTTTTGTCCGTAAGAAGGGATCATTTCCACTAATTTGTCTTTCCACTCCCCGTGAAGTTTTTCACCGAAGCACTTCTCAAGAACATTAAGCATAGCATAAACAGCAGTAGAAGCTCCCGGTGAAGCTCCCAGTAAAGAGGCAATGGTTCCACTCTTATTAACAACCACTTCGGTTCCGAATTCCAGTTTTCCGCCTTCCTTTTCATCTTTTTTAATAACCTGAACTCTTTGTCCGGCTACTTTTAATTCCCAGTCTGCTTCATTAGCATCTTTAACAAACTCTCTCAAATGCTGCATCCTCTGGGCTTTCGTCATGGCTACCTGCTGAATAAGATATTTTGTCAAAGGAATATTATGCCACCAGGCCCCGAAAAGGGATCGTATGTTTTTTGTATTCACACTTTCAGGAAGGTCAAGATAACTACCCTCTTTTAAAAACTTTGTTGAAAAGCCGGCGAAAGGTCCAAACAGGAGTGCTTTTTTACCGTCAATAATTCTAAGGTCAAGGTGAGGAACAGACATTGGCGGAGCATCTACTGTAGCCTGTGTGTATACCTTAGCCTGATGTTTTTCTACCAGCTCAGGATTATGCGTCACCAGCCATTCACCCGAAACAGGAAAACCTCCATACCCTTCACTTTCCTTAATATCTGAACTATCAAGCAACGGAAGCGCATAACCTCCGGCACCGATGAATACAAAATCTGCAACTACTTCTTGTTTGTGATTGTGAATTCTGTCTTTAACCTTCATTTCCCATTGTCCATTTTCTCTGGGATCAATATCTTTTACTTCATGATATAAAAAAACCTCCACATTGGAATCTTCTAATAAATGCCTTCCCATTTTTCGGGTAAGGGAACCAAAATTAACATCCGTTCCCAGATCCATTTTGGTTGCTGCCATTACTTCAGAAGCATTTCTCTTGCTCATCACTAAGGGAATCCATTCCCGCAGTTTTTCATGATCCGTAGAATACTCCATTCCTTTAAATAAAACGGATTTCACCATCTTATCATGGCGCTTTCTCAGATATTCTGCGTCCTTATCTCCAAATACCAGACTCATGTGAGGACATGAATTGATAAAATCTTTTGGATCTTTGATATATCCCTTTTGAAGTAAATAGGACCAAAATTGTTTGGAAATTTCAAATTGTTCTGCAATACTTTCTGCCTTTGAAATATCAATGGTCCCATCTTCTTTTTCCGGAGTATAATTCAATTCGCAAAATGCTGAATGCCCTGTTCCGGCATTATTCCAGGCTGCTGTACTTTCTTTGGCAAACCTGCCAAGCCTTTCAAAAATTGCGATCTCCAGATCGGGATCAAATTCGTGGAGTAATGTGGCTAAAGTGGCACTCATGATACCACCCCCAATGAGTACAACGTCATATTTTGGTTTTGGCGTTCTGCTTATAAGCGAATGTGACATAACATAAAATTTACTACTAATTTCGTGAAAAGTTTTAAAAAGAAGATTGCGTTTAAGGATTTTAACACAAAAGTTATTAAGAATATCTAACCTGTATCTGCACTAGAAAAAGTACAAAATTTTAGGTTAAATTTTGTACACCATTCAGATTATGGATTGATGAATACGAAATGCTTCTAATTAGACATCAATTTACTTCTCAATTCCCAGCGTCTTAACCAATTCCCTTGCCGCAGCACTTCCAGCTCTGTTTGCTCCGATAGTGGAAGCTGAAGGTCCATAACCCACCAAATGAATTCTCGGCTCTTTTGAAACTTCAGTGGCAAGTCTTCCGGACATGATGATACCTCCACCTTCTTCCTTAGGCAAAACAGCATCTAAATGAGACAGAGACCAGCGGAAACCCGTATTCCAAAGAATGACATCAGCTTTTTCCTGTCTTCCGTCTTCCCATTTAACACCTTCTTCCGTAATCTCGCTGAACATAGGAAACCGTTTGAGAACACCTCTTTTTTCCATATTTTTAATTTCATCAGTAACAGGTAAGCCCGTTACCGAAACAACAGATGTTGGCAATAATCCGCTTCTCACTCTTTTATCAACCATCGCAACTGCTAAACTCCCGGCCATATCATCAAACGGTCCTTCACGAAATTCCGGAGGCCTTCGTGTAACCCATGTAGTGGTGGTTACTTTTGAAATCTGATCCAGCAATTGAATCGCAGAAATACCACCTCCGACAATGATCACGTGTTTTCCTCTGAAGTATTCAGCATTTTTAAAATTTCGAGTATGCAGCTGTTCGCCCTTAAAAAGCTTAGCACCCGGATATTCCGGGATATATGGATTTTCCCAGGTTCCCGTAGCATTAATGATGCCTAATGCAGAAAAGGAAACAGAAGATGTATCAATATAAAACCGTTCTCCGTTCAGGCTCACTTTTTCAACCTTTACGGGCCGATAGACCTGTAATCCAAACTCTTTCTCATACAAATCATAATAATGCGGAACGGCAATATTAGCACGAACTTCCTTTTCATCTCCCTGAATAGTTTCTTCAAATGACATTCCCGGCAGATCATGAATGCGGTTTACTGTACTCAAGGTCAGGGAGTCCCAACGGGATTGCCATGCACCTCCAGCTGAAGGTGCAGCATCTAAAATAATAAAATCCCGACCGATTTCCAGTCCCATTTTTTTGAGGTGATATGCTGTAGAAAGTCCGGCTTGCCCGGCTCCAATAACTGCAATTTTTGTTTTATACCAAATTTTTCCTGCCATTTCAGATTTTTTAACGCCAGCCCAATTCAGGAGCCACATATTTCAAAATGGATTCAAGTACATGTACATTGTAATCCACACCCAATGTATTGGGAATTGTCAATAATAAAGTATCTGCTTCCTGAATGGCTTCATCCTGAGCCAACTCCTTAATGAGCTGTTCCGGTTCAGCAGCATAACTTCTTCCGAAAATAGCACGTTGGTTCCCCTCTAAAACACCTATTTTATCTGTTCTGTCGGCTTCATGCCCGAAATAATATCTATCCTGATCGTTGACGATTGCGAAAATAGACCGGCTCACAGAGACTCTCGGGGTCCGTGTATGTCCTGCTTTTTTATAAGCCTCTCTATACAAACGAATTTGTTCAGCCTGCTGAATGTGAAAAGGTTTTCCACTTTCATCAAACTTCAAAGTAGAGCTTTGCAGATTCATACCGGTTTCTCCCGCCCAAACTGCAGTAGCATCCGAAGCAGAGCCCCACCAAATGCGATCACGTAATCCTTCAGAATGGGGTTCTATACGCAATAATCCTGGAGGATTAGGAAACATCGGATTAGGATTAGGTTGAGCAAACCCTTCTCCTCTCAACAAATCAAAAAACTCCAAACCTTTACGACGTCCCATATCGACATCTGATTGTCCATCTTCCAAATCATATCCGAAGTATCGCCAACCATCAATGACCTGTTCTGGTGAACCTCTACTGATGCCTAATTGTAACCGGCCTCCAGAAATCAAATCTGCTGCACCGGCATCTTCTACCATATACAATGGGTTTTCATACCGCATATCGATGACACCCGTTCCGATTTCAATTTTTTTGGTTCTGGCACCAATAGCCGCTAACAAAGGAAACGGCGACGCCAACTGGTTAGCGAAATGATGCACTCGAAAGTACGCTCCGTCAATCCCAATTTCTTCTGCAGCTACAGCCAGATCTATGGATTGCAACAGAGTGTCACCTGCTGTTTTGGTATCATATGAAGGATGATTTCCCCAATGTCCAAACGATAAAAATCCTATCTTTTTCATATATCTAATTTACAAAATGTAATCTCTTGAAATATTATCATATGGTAAGTTCGGAATATAACAAGTCCTTACTATTTACCAATACATTTCAGATACAAGACAGATTGCATTCCGTTTTTATATACACTGAACTGGATCAAAGATCTGTGCCCCGGTAAAAATAGTCTCCAATAAAAAAACATCAGCAAATTGCTGATGTTTATATTCTGTCCTGTAATTTTCAAATCGTTTTAGTTCAATTTTGCGGTCAGCTTTTTAAACTGTTTTTCTGCATTTTTACCTTCATACAGAATTCCATAAATGGTATCAACAATCGGAAGTTTCAGATTTTTTTGTTTAGCCGTTTTATAAATAGAGTTAGCAGCGTAGTATCCTTCTGCTACCATGTTCATGGACTGGATAGCAGATTTTACAGTGTATCCTTTTCCTATCAGATTCCCTAAACTTCTGTTTCTGGAAAACAATGAATAGGCCGTCACCAATAAGTCCCCTAGATAGGCACTTTCATTAACATCTCTCGGTGCCTCATATATGGCTTCAAGGAATGTTTCCATTTCTCTGATCGCATTCGACACAAATACGGCCGTGAAGTTGTCTCCATAACCCAAGCCACTTGCTATTCCTGCACCAATGGCGAAAATATTTTTAAGGATTGCACTGTATTCGTTCCCTAAGATATCTTTACTTGAGTGGACTTTTATAAAATCGGAATTAAAGATATTCAACAGTTTCTCGGAAACTTCATCCTCTACAGTAGCTACGGTAAGATAAGAAAGACGTTCCATCGCTACTTCTTCAGCATGACAAGGTCCGGCAATTACCGCCTGATTTCGGAATCCGATCTGAAATTCATCTCTCAGATAATGAGCAACCACATCGTTTACTTTAGGAATAATCCCTTTAATTGCAGAAACAAAAATTTTATCTTTATAATCGCAGGTCATCTTATCCAATGTATCTGAAAGATAAATAGAAGGAGTTGCCAGTACAATAATATCACAGGCTGTAACAAGCTCATTGATATCAGTTGTCAGTTTTAAATTTTTAAGATTAAAGTTAACTGCAGTTAAATAAGTAGGATTGTGCCCGCGAAGCTCAATAGCTCCTTTTACAAATTCACTTCGTACACACCAATGTACTACTTTACAGTTTTCAACAAGCATTTTTACAATCGCAGTTGCAAAACTTCCACTTCCTACCACTCCTACGGAAACTTCACTTTTATTCTTTTTCGGATTTGAAGATTCTGAAATAGTTTTCTTTTTCGCCATAATTGAAATGTGAACTGCAAAGATATTAAAACAAAAAATTAAGAACTCTTTCGGAGCGTGATAAAACCTAATTTTTTGAAAACATTAACACTTTCACACAATTAAACCTTTAAATCCACGTTAAATACAGAAATAAGTAAATTTTAATTAAAAATAATTCATAAAACTGTTTTTTAATTAAATTTGCAGGCTAATACTGTTTTAATACTAACTGAAGAAATATGAATAAATTTCTAAGCAGCAAAAAGAAGGTAAACATACTCCTGGGAGGACTTTTACTGGTAGTTTTTGCTCAAGGCATCTTTATAGCTAAGTTATCTTCCGAAAAGGATGATAAAACATACGAAGTAAACCTTGTGAAAATAAACACTGAAAAAGACAGTGTAGATTACTTAAAAATGAAAACAGATCTTACTTTAGTAGATCAAACCGTAGCACAGCTTAACTCATTCCTGAAGTCTAAAGATGTCCCGAGTGAAAAGCTGATGTTTCTGAGTAAAGACAGTATTTCAAACTCTGTCTATCTGGCCAAACAAGCCAACCGTTACAGTCAATATTTAATGGATTTACAAAAAAAACTGATGCAGGTTCCATTGGGAATGCCAACTGACGGATATATTTCCTCCAATTTTGGAGTCAGAAAAAATCCTATTCCATTTAAGACCGTCTATGCTTCCGTAAGGACAAGTGCGGTTGCAGATTCTAAACCAGCAGTTGCCACAGCTCCAAAACCGGAAGTGAAAGCCGAACCTGTTGAAAAGATCATTGAATTGACAGACAGTTACGGAAATAAAAGAGAGGTAAAAGTAATGGTTACTCCAAAAGCATCCAATGCTGCTACTCCATCCGCTGCATCAACCTCTACAAAAACCTTAGCCGCCAATCCGTCATCTTCTAAAACAGCACCAACAGAAAAAAATAATCCACCTGCCGAAGCAGATCAGATGCAATTTCATAAAGGTCTGGACATTGCTGTTGCTTATGGTTCTGATGTAAGAGCAGCGGCAGCCGGAACCATTATTTTCTCAGGACAGAAGGGAGGTTATGGGAATTGCGTAATTGTTTCCCATGGAAATGGCTTGGCAACTTTATACGGCCACTTATCCGAATTGATCGCAAAAGTAAACGATAAGGTAAAAGTAGGTCAGGTGATTGCCAAATCCGGAAATTCAGGACGTTCCACAGGTCCTCATCTTCATTATGAAGTGCACAAAAACAATACTCCGGTGAATCCGAAATTATTTATGAATTTATAATATAAAAACGGCTGTCTTTTGACAGCCGTTTTTGTTATTTTATTCGAAATTTATACTTGAAAAAGAGACTGTGTAATCCGTTATATCTGAGAGAGTTTTATACACAAAGATTCTATCGTTTTAATTTTAATCAATCAAGAATCCGCTAAGGTTGCCGGCTACAATAAGTCTTCTAATTAAAATACCTAAATGAATTATTGGATTAAAAAAACTCGGCTGCCGTCAGGCAGCCGAGTTTTTACCTATTATTTTATTTCAAGATTTTAAACGGTACTTTAAAATGATCGAACGATCCGTCTTTTCCAGCAATATTCGTATAAATTATGTTTTTATTATAATCCTGAATATGGGTAACATTTTCACCGGTTTTAGGTTCATGCCAATACACCATGAATATATTTTTTGCAATCTCAGTTGCCGTATACTCAACAGTATCTGAAATACCTTTAAAAGCTTCTGTACCGCTAAAAGACATCGTTTTATTATCTTTATAATCCAATACAAATTTTCCTTTTCCAAAATCCACTTCAACCTTTCTTCCGATTGCCGGATATGGCGATTTCAGATCCCAGTTCATCTCTCCTAAAAATACCTTAACGCCCATCCCCAACTCATCTTTTCCAGGAAGATCCGGATATTGATTCAGCATATATTTCACTACTGCATCTGAACTTTTGTTCTCATGAACGGCTTTTTTATAGTTTTCTAAATACTTTTTAACAAAGTCCAGAGATTGTAGAGACAAATTTAGTTTCGCAAAATGAGACGGAACAACTTGTTGTGGTTGCAAAGCCTTCATTGCGTCAATCTGTGCAATCCATTTATCAATAGCTTCATTGCTTTGAGTATCTGCCATCCAGATATGAGAATCTACAGAAACGGAAATACCTCCAACAATTGTTTTTAACGAAGGAATCCACAGAAAACTATGGGCAGGATCGTCAGGGTTCTGTCTGATCTCAATTTTATTTCCTTCCAAATCGGGAATTGAGTCTACAGCCTGAGGAACATAAACCTCTGAGGGAGCATCCGCTTTCAACTGAGGATTCCATACTGCCAGCTTATCATCTTTAGAAGCTGAAATAAGGTAAGCTGTCTGCGCAGTGGAAATGATCCTTACGTTAGGAAATGCTTTTTTAATAACATCAAGCCCAAAATAAAAGTCAGGGTCGCTGTGCGAAATAAAAACGGTTTTCAGATTTTTGCCTGTCGCCTTTATTTCCTTTACCAACTCTTCCGCATATTGTTTTTGGAATTGTGCATCAATCAGTATGGCATCTTTATCTCCGTATACAAGAGTAGAGGTAATCGGAAAAATAGCTTTTGCTCCCGGATTATATACTTTTATTTTCAGGTTTCCAGCCCATGCACTCCCTACAAAAACTAAGACAGCCAGTAATGATAATAATTTTTTTCTCAGCATCATAAAATGTTGTTTTGATTAGTAAGCGGCTGTAAAACGTTCGCGGATATGATTGTTCTGTTCCAATTCATCTACCAGAACAACTGCTACATCTTCTACTGACAGAATACTTCTTCCCTCTTCATTCAATACCGGAGTTTCTAAAGAAGTTCTGTATTTTCCTGTTCTTGTTCCTACGTTAGCCTGGTTCATTTCAATTGCAGGGCTAAAGAAGGTCCAATCAAGCGTATTATTTTCTTTGATCTTATTCAAATAATCTCTGGCAGCGGTAGCTCCAGGTTTATATGCTTCGGGAAAATCCGGGGTGTCTACAATTTGTACATGATCCGGTGTATAAAGACTTCCTGCACCTCCTACTACTATAAGTCTTTTTACTCCCGATTTCTCAACTGCTTTTTCAATGTTTTCAGAACCGGTAAGAAAGTCATTGTATAGATTCGGATTTGTCCATCCGGCGTTATAAGTACTGATTACAGCATCAATTCCTTTTAAATTTTCGGCTAGCTGTTCTACATTGTTTACATCAACACTTTTAGCCTTTACTTTGTCATTCTGCTCTACTTTAGAAGCATCTCTTACGATCGCCTCTACTTCATAACCTCTGTTTTCCAATTCTTTCACTACATGTGAACCTACAAATCCTGTTGCACCAATTACTGCTACTTTTTTCATAATGTTTATTTTTAAATTAAATTGTAATAAATTTTGTTACATTTAAGGGTAAAAAATTTTAATTGAATTGATCACAAAACTCCTGTAATGTTTTATCCCCTAAAAATTGAATCACTAACTTTTCTGTTTCGCTGAATAATGTGTTTAAATGATTATTAATCTCTTTTCCGACATTGCAAGCCGGATTAGGATTTAGATTTTTTTTACCCAAAACTTCAGTATTTTTTACTGCTGAGTAAATATCAGAAATACGGATTTCGCTCGCATTCCTTGAAAGCTGGCTTCCTCCTTCTTTACCTTGTCTGCTTGCAACCAGACCAGCGTTTCTTAAAACCCCTAACTCCTTACGAACAACAACAGGATTAATATTAATACTGCCAGCCATCCACTCAGAAGTTAGCCACTCCTCCGGACTGTCTGCCAATAAGGTCATAATATGTACTGCCGTAGCAAATCTTGTATTGTTCATTTTAATTACAGGACAAAGGTAAAACAATTTTTTAATTGTAACAAAACTTATTACAGTTAAATTTTTCTTAAAGTATCAATTTATCCAAATCCAAAAGCAAATAGTTGATGTTCTGATTGATCGTCCTTGTTGCTGATTGCATCTGATTAAGCATTGCTGCACGGTTTTGCAGGTCATCAGCACGATAAAATCCTCCGTCACTAAAAATAACCGAACTGTCTGCAGCTTTCCTATCATCATCGAACTGATAATGAAGCCATCTTTGTTTCATACTCTGGATGATGGAACTTGATTCTTTATTGGAAAACTTCTTCTCGGTATACATATACCAGATAAATGGTGGAAAATTAGGAGATTCAAGTCTTTCGTTCCATATATCCCTGAGGAGATTTCTTTGATGGATAAACTCTACCTTCTTCCCCTTCGGATTCAGGGTAGCCAATCCGAATCCGGCTCCCAAAGCACCCCCACCAATATCTATTGCACTGCTCCATCCCTCATCTTTTACAATTCCTCCCGCAATGGATGCCGCAGCTCCTGCCACAATGGAGTATAAAATAAGTTTATTATTCCTGGAAGCATTGAGATTATCTACATAACTTCCAATCTGAGCCACCCGCTCTCCTTCGCAATCAAATTCAGCCGCTACAGCATCCAGCTCTGTGAGTGCTATCGTAATTTTACTGTTAATTTTAGTTTTAAGTTGTAAAACTTTAACCTGAGCACTTAGTGAGGTATCTTTTTTAAGTTCCATAATCTGATGCACTTCGTCCAGATTATCCAGAGCATTCAGGATAAGGATACTCTGATCGGAAAACATTCCTTTAAGCTCCTTGTTCGCAGTCAGAATAGAGTCAGAATTATAGGAAGGAAGCTCTTTGCTGTAATTGTATTGGAACGGGGCTTTGCAGTAGCTATCTTTTAAAGTAAGAATATTCTGCTTTATGGCCTGATTTTTTTTGGAAACACATGAAGTTATTAAGCTAAAAATAGCAAAAAGGTAAAGCAGCTTTTTCATTCAATCTATTTTTGTGTAGTTAGTTGTTGAAGGAGATTGCATGCCTTATTAAAAAATAATCTATCACCTATTTAAACAACTTAAAATCTAAAATACGAATTTAAAGTAAATAAAAAAATTTACCCAGAAATCGGGTAAATTTTAAGCTTTATTTAATCAGTAAATTATTTAATTCCCAATAGTTCAACTTCAAAAATAAGGGTACTGTTCGGGCCAATTTCTTTGCTGATCTGTTCCTCACCATAAGCCAGGTTAGGAGGAAGGAATAATCTCCATTTACTTCCTACCGGCATTAGCTGAAGAGCTTCTGTCCATCCGGATATTACTCTGTTCAAAGGAAATGACGCCGGAGTTCCTCTTTTTACAGAGCTATCAAAAACCTCTCCTTTGATTGTGGTTCCGTGGTAGTGACATTTTACCGTATCTTTTGCTTTAGGCAGAGCTCCATTACCTTCTGTAATGATCTCATACTGCAATCCGCTTGGCAAAGTTACAACACCATCCTTTTTGGCATTTTCTTCCATGAAGGCTTTTCCATCATTAAGATTTTTTTCTGCCAGTTCTTTTTTGCGTTTAAATAACATATCTGCTACTCCCATTATTTAATTTTTTACAAAGATAAACTTTCTGAAAAACACTGAAAACCGAATGTTAAGCAGATAAAACACTAAAATAACATTATCTTAACATGCAATTCGAAACTTGGTGTTATAATTGGATTTAAAAATTAATGCCAAGCCCAATATTATATAATAAGAAATTCAATGAACTGACAGAGGAGGAAAAAGAACTTCTTACAATCAACAAAAAAAGTATTTCAGATTTTGTTGAACAGTCATCCATTATCAGCGATGTAGATTATGCGACGCGAAATGCTCATGCCACAACATATGCGGTTCTAAAGGGAGAGTTCAAAGTAAATACAAATCTCCCCGATAATCTGCAACCCTTTTTTGATAAGGAAAAATATGATCTTATCATCAGGTTTTCCAATGCACATCTGAAAATTACAAAATCGAAAAAAGAAATACCAGCCTATGGTTTTTCAGTAAAAATAAAAGACGAAACCGGCGATGTTCTGGCCAATTACCCATTGGTTAATTTCCCTTTGTTCCCGGTTAACTCAGTAAGTACATTTTTGAAGCTTTTTACCTCAATAAACCAATTTTTTATAAAAAAATGGAACCATGTATTTCCTCTTGCTTACCAGATAATAAAAATAACCCCATCAGTATTCACCTTTTCATTTTTAAAGCATCTGTTCAGGTTGATCAGCCGGCGTAACAATTTCTTCCTTTCATTTGATTTTCACTCTATCGGAGCATACCGGTTAGGCGAATATATGATTAAAATACAGCTAAAACCTCAATCTCCAGAGAAGAATTTTGGAAAAAAAACAGGTACCCGTGAAGCTATTGAAAATTACTTTTCTTCCAATGAGTATGTGGCGGATGTATTGGTTCAGCTGTGTTGTGATTTAAAGGATCAGCCCATTAATATTTTAAATCGTGAATGGAAGAATGCTCCCCTTATTAAAATAGGTGAAGTATTAATCAAAAAGGATGGTATACTGGAGCGATCGTGTGAACATGAACTCCTGTCTTTTAATCCTTTTGAAAGCAAGACTATTTTCCAGCCCGTTGGTAAAATCCAGAAACTCCGGGATGAAGCGTATAAGGTATCTGTACAAACCCGGCGCAAGATCAATAAACTGTTGCATGGATAGCCTTGAAAACAATTGGCACGAAATAAAAAAACTAGATTCAATAAAAAAGCCTTACTTTTAAGTAAGGCTTTATGATTTATTTTTCTTCAAGCTTTTCTTTTGCTTCGTCCTCTTTTTCAGGGAACATGATTGATAAAATAACTGAAATCACCAGTACTCCACCCACGACCCCTAATGAGATTGGTGATGAAATATGAATCCATGGTGCAATTAACATTTTAACTCCAATGAAAGATAAGATGATAGCTAATCCGTAAGGTAATTTACTGAACATATGAATAAAATTCGCTAATAGGAAATACAATGATCTAAGTCCTAGAATTGCAAAAATATTCGAAGTATAAAGAATGAACGGATCATCAGAAATAGCGAAAATAGCAGGAATTGAATCTACAGCGAAAAGAACATCTGTAAATTCTATTACCCCTACAACAACCAAAAGTGGAGTCGCCATTCTGATCCCGTTTTTAACGGTAAAGAACTTATCTCCATCATAGTTATCGGCAACTTTCCAGAAGCTCTTGATAAGCTTTGCCCCGGCAGTATTACTGAAATCTTCATCCTCATCATCGCCTCCATCACCCCAGGATTTAATACCGGCGTAAATAAGGAAAATACCAAAGAGTGCCATTACAATATTAATCTTAACAGCTTCACCAAAAATGTGCATTTCAGGTAAATAAGTTAAATTGATCAGCTCGACTCCTGCAAAAATAAATATCGCCCTGAAAATCAACGCGCCTATAATTCCCCAGAATAAAACTTTATGATGTAAATATTTCGGAACTTTAAAAAATCCGAAAACAAGGATAAATACAAACAGGTTATCCACTGAAAGGGCCTTTTCTATCCAGTAAGCAGCCTGGTACTGGGTAAACTTTTCCACCGCAAGATGATGGCCGTCAGCCTGATTGAACACCCAATATACCACTCCTGAAAAGATCATGGACAATGAAATCCATACTACAGACCAGATCGTTGCTTCTTTAGATGAAACCTCGTGACTTTTTTTGTTGAAAACTCCCAAATCGAGAAGCAACATGATAACAACCGTTACCGCAAATCCCCACACCAATCCAGGATGCAGTTCTAAAATACTTTGATGTTTTTCCACTTTACTATGTGTTTATTATATACGATAAAAGCAATAGCTGTACAGAGTACAATTATTGCCATTTATTTTAATGCGCGTAAATATAACCAATTTCAGCATAACTAAGCCTGACAAAAGTTTTGTTTAGTAAATTTATGTTTCAAACAATAACCAGCTCGGTATGCCTGTAAATCAATCCATTTGCTGTATTTTTTCTTATAAATACTTTTGCTGTACGGTCTGGATTGTCTGCTCCAGTTTTCTGTCTGCGGTCGGATCTCCGATTGCGTTGAATTTCCATTCCCCGTTTCTTCTGTAAAAAACTCCCATTACCATCGCAACATGCCCACTGAATGATTTGTCATTAGCAATATCGTATTTAGCGAAAACTTCTTTTACATTAGTCGGTGTTCCCTCATAAATACGAATGGACGCAAACGGAATGGTTCCGAAATCCTGACCTCTGTAGCTGTTCAAAACCAGGGCAACATGCTCAACACCGGGATCCAGCTGATTGAAATCCACCGTAATAACCTCATTATCCAAACCGTCATCTCCGTCTACATCTCCTGTAAGATCATCCCCACTATGCTTCACAGATCCGTTTTTAGACTTTAGGTTTCCGAAGTAGATTACTTCCGTTGCATTTTTATTGGAATCATATAAAATACAGCTCGCATCTAAGTCTACTGCTTCTTTTTTACTTCCCCCGAAAAAGCTCTTTTTCTCAATCGCCCCCCAGTTAATTCCCACACAGGCTTGCGTAAGAGTAGTTCCGTTTTCTTTGGTAAGATTAATTCTTTGACCTTTCTGTAAGTTAATAGCCATTTTTTTATGTTTAATTATTTTTTTAGTGAACTGCGAAACCGCTGAATCGCAAAATTACTTTATCCTACCTTTTTTGAAGGTAGCTTCTTTTTAAGTTAATCCGTTAAACTGAATAATTGTGAAATTGCTTCTTTTTTTATCTTATAGTAACTATTTTACAGTTTCTACAAATAATGCAATTTGGCCTTTTTACAATTCAGCAAATTTGCATTTTCCCTCCTTCCTAATTATTCAAATTCAAATTAAGCATTGCACGCAGAATATTTGTTTCTTCATTGACATCAAATATTTTGCTCATAATATCAACGTTTTCTAAGTTTCGAAGATAGTCCTTTAAAACAGACTCTACATCTTCAGGTAGTGTACGTTTTCTTTCACCGATTGATTCCTCCAGCTCCTGATTTTTCCTCTTTAGCTGGTTGATAATAACAATCTGGTTCGATTCATTTTCCGCAGTATTTAAGTACGCAAGTTCATCATCGATCAGGTATAATCTCTTCTCTTCAATGTTGAAGATAAAGTGTTCATCCGATTGAAAGATCCGAAATAACTCATATTCATTTCTGTCGATTCTGTAACCACACATAAAGCGTACTTTAAAGTTTTGTATATTAAGCTTACCTAATAATTTCCTTTCAATAAAATAATCATTGTACTGGTAAGAAGGAACTGGATGAAGCTTAAGTTTTGATTCATCTGCCTCCGTTCTGTAAAATTCCGTTGCATATTTTTTATGAAAATATAAAACATCATTCCAGTTCAGGGTGAATTTATCTTCTGTAAGATCTTTATACAAATTTTTCAAATGCGTAGAAAATATACCGCTGTACATTTTCCTGTCTATTTCAAAACTATCAACTTTCCTTTCTTCAAAAGCTGTAACATATTGATTATTAATATCAATTTCATTAATAACCGCCAGCAAATCGTTTTCCTTTTTCTTCTTTATCTTGGTCAACAATTCTATCAGGCTGTCCGTATACTGAAGGTGAAAAAGCTCAAGCTTCTGAAAATCCAGTGTCTTATTTTCATTGAATAGATTATGTATAATATCTGTTTTAATGTAAATGGATATTATATTAACATTTTCAAAGAAGTTGGCAAGAAGTTTAAGTTTCGTTAATCTTCTTTTACTCTGAGACAGTATGGTTACAGCTTCATCATTCACCGGTGTATCGTATTATTAACCTCTGATATTTGCTTTTAGTTCGCTTTCTAATGTTTGCAGGTCCTGATCCAGCTTTCTTCTGTTTTCTGTTCCTTGCTTTTGGATCTGCTTTACTTCATTCAGGGTATTGATCAACATGGCTGTTGTTTCTTTCAAGGTTTCAGCGGATACAATGGTCTGCTCGTTTGCTTTCGCAACGTTTCTGGAGTTTTGCCCCAGACGTTCTGCATTTTTCCTTAAAATTTCTTCCGTAGTGGAAGATACCTTTTGCTGAATTTCAATATTCTGTTGCTGTCTGTGCATGGCAACAGCTAAAGAAAGCTGATTCTTCCATACCGGCAATGTTGTGGTAAGGATAGTCTGTGCCTTTTCAGCTATGGAAACATTATTGTTCTGTACCAATCTGATCTGCGGAAGGGACTGCATCATGATCAGACGAACAACTTTGAGATCAGCCAATCTTCTGTCCAGCCTGTTAATGAAGTCTCTTTTATCTGCAATCTGATAATCAGCATAATTCTGGATATTCGCTTCCATTTCTGCAAGTTCTCTTCCCGCTCTCTCCATTCTTAGATTCCCTGCAATTACAAGATCTTCTATTTGTTTAATAGAGTTCACATTGCTGTCAAAGATCGTTTGCAATACTGCATTATCCTTTGTAGAAGTAATGATCCCGGCATTTACTTTATAAGAGATCTGATCAATATTATTGATAATCTTATCGTACTTCGCAAATAAGTTCTCAACCTGGGTAATTACTTTTTTCATGAATGGCAAACGGCTTAAAAAGCTTTTCGCTTTATTTCCGCCATTGATTTCATCTACATCCACGTAATTAAGCTCAACCAATAAATTATTGATCAGCTCTCCTACCTCACCTGAATTGGATCTTCTTACGTTATTCAGAAAGCTGTCACTCTGGTTTGCAAGCGTCTTCTGCAGTTCAGAACCAAAATTTACGATAGAACCGGGATTAGTTTCATCGATGGCATTCGCTGCATTTTCATATTTCTGCAGATCATCATTTTTGATTTGGCTTAAATTCACATTTCCATCGCGGTCCACCAGAACCCCAGGTGTTCCCTGGTTGGATTGAACAGGCTGTGCCGGCTCAAATGTTTTAAGAGGTTCAATTGACTGAAGTGGGTCGATAGGTTGATTGGGTTCGTTATCCATGATAAATTATTGATAAAGTGATACAAATTTTTCAAGCCCTTCTCTCTGTCCGCTTCCTACCGCTTCAAACTTCCACTCTCCGTTTCTGTTATAGATTCTTCCGAATTCTACCGCTGTTTCGATGGAGAAGTCCTCATCCAGCTCATACTTTAGAATTTCTTCGTTGGTATCGGTATTGAAAATTCTGATAAAAGAGTTTCTTACCTGTCCGAAATTTTGTTTTCTTGCTTCAGCTTCGTGAATGGTAACAACCACTGTTATTTCCTTTACAGCAGAATCGATTTTGGTAAGATCAATTTTAATTTGCTCATCGTCGCCATCTCCATCTCCTGTTAAATTATCTCCCGTATGGATTACAGCTTTATCCGGAGATTCCAGGTTGTTGTAAAAAATAAAGTGATTATCTGAAACCAATTTTTTATTTTCTCCCAATAAAAATAAAGAAGCATCTAAATCGAAAGAACCTCCTGTAGATGTATTATTGATGTCCCATCCTAAACCTACGGTAAATTTAGGTGCGTTTATATTTTCTCTTTGTCCTTTTTGTAAGTTAATAGCCATAATATAATTCTGTTTGTGTTAAAGCATTTATGTTATTTTCGTATTCTTCTATTAAATGATAGTTATTGCTGATTGCCAGTTCAAGCAAGCTATCGATCTGTTCCTTTTTTACTTTAGACGTAAGATACTCAAAATTACTTGAATCCAACCCTAAAATATATTTCACAATTCTCGTATTAAACTGAAAACCAGATCTCGCCATCACTTCAACAATGTGATCTACATTTTTTACTGCATAGTAATTGAAGTAGTTTTCAATTTTCGGGTCAATATTAAAATTCATTAACTCCGCATAATAT
The DNA here is from genome assembly GCF_048296755.1 of Chryseobacterium sp. PTM-20240506. Taxonomy (NCBI): domain Bacteria; kingdom Pseudomonadati; phylum Bacteroidota; class Flavobacteriia; order Flavobacteriales; family Weeksellaceae; genus Chryseobacterium; species Chryseobacterium sp. PTM-20240506. The sequence goes on along the minus strand of NZ_CP182581.1, from coordinate 3,996,553 downwards.
AAGAATATGAAATCAGCTTGTACGTCATATTCATTCAATATTTTGTTTACAGTATGCTCATGGCTTCCTGTAATTTTGATATCATCTATAAAAATACAAAGTTTTCCTCTTAGAAAATCCTTGTCAATATAATACGTATCATTAGCAATCAGATTTTTCCGATCCTCGAAATTAAGATTTCCATAATCTGTTGTATAGGTATGATTACGGTTGATCTTTGATAAAATACTTGACTTCTTTCCTTTTTGAAAAAGATAGAAATCAAGGCACTTTTTAAAATAAAAGCATAAAAAGTTTGAAGCAGTGGGAATTGCCATATATGGACTCGGTAAAATCACGATTTCTTTATCGGCATCGAAAAGCCCTTCATAATGTCTAATAAATCCTTCGAATAATTCTTTAGCAAACTTCTCGGCATAAGATTTATCTCCATATTTAAAATAACTGTATTCTGCCGGAGAAAAGCTAAACTCTTCCGCAGAATGAATATGATGTAAACTGTACCTCGTGTTCATAGTTATTATATTGAATGTTTAAGTAAATGTGCATTGAAACCAAAGCTTTTCGCTCCATTAAAATCGGCAATCGCATTATCACCGATATGCAAAATCTGACGAAGTTCCAGCTCCTGGTTTTTGATTTTACTTTTCACTTCCTGAAAAGCAATCGGATTGGGTTTTGAACAATTGATCTCATCTGAATAGATATGGAAATCGATATAATCGTCCAGATTCTCTTCTATTAAAAACTTTCTAAGCGTTTTCCCTTTTATAAAACCGGTATTACTCAAAATATTGATGGTCTTCCCCTGGTTTTTGATCTCGTCGAAAAGCTGGTGTATATTGTCAAAAATAATAACCGGTTTGTACTCCAGGAACAATTCTTCGCTTTTTATATAAAATGCATTGAGATCATCCGTATTGATTTCTTTTATATCAACCTGTAAAGCGCTTAATATAAGAAGATAAATTTCAAATGTATCCACATTCCCTCCTGTTACTTCATTCATCGTATTACACAAATCATCATAATATTTTACTGTTTTTGTAACAGTTTCTATGGGTTGATTAATGGTAAAAAACGAGGTGAACAGCTCAACTCTTTTTGCTTTAAATTCAGGGTGAGATTTTATCAAAGTAAGCCACAAATCAAAAGAGAAATGATAGTGGTTGTGGATGTCAATATCTGTTTTCAAAATGGTACGTATTACAATTTACACAGAGCATTGCTAAAAATTACTCCATATAATTTCATTTTTTCGTCGTTAGTTTTTAGTTTGAATCTATTCAATTCCTCCCAAAGATAATTTTTTAAAATTAAAGTCTGTTTTTTTTATAACTTTTTAAGATTTATGATTAATAATTAAGAAAAAAACGACAACTCATCATGGCACGTACCTACCATTTGTCTATTTCTTGGGCATTACCTTATAAGTGGGATCATCTTCTATGCTAACATCAATTACCGCTTCCGCTGTTTTTAAAATTTTCCTGCAGTCTTCGCTTAAATGGCGTAGGTGTAAGGTTTTATTGAGCTCATGATACCGTCTGGACAGCTTATCCAAAGCATCAATTGCACTCATATCAACAATTCTGCTTTCTTTAAAATCCACGACAACCTTATCCGGATCGGCTGCCGGATCAAATTTCTCTGCAAATGCGGTTACAGATCCGAAAAATAAAGGGCCGGAGATTTCATAATACTTCACTCCATCTTCATCAACGTACTTTCTTGCTCTGATCCTTTTTGCATTATCCCAGGCAAATACCAACGACGCAATGATGACTCCTACAAGAACAGCTAAGGCCAGATTATGCAAAACTATTGTTATCATCGCGACGATCACCCCAACAAATATGTCAGACTTTGGCATCTTATTGACAATCCTTATCGAAACCCACTGAAAGGTACTGATGGCTACCATCATCATTACCCCTACCAAAGCAGCCATTGGAATTTTTTCAATAAATGGTGCTCCTATCAGAATAATAATCAAAATCGTTATTGATGCAATGATTCCTGAAAGCCTGGCTCGGGATCCTGCATTGAGATTAACTAACGTCTGAGCTACCATGGCACAACCGCCCATTCCGGCAAAAAAACCATTGGTAATATTAGCAAGTCCCTGAGCCACAGATTCACGGTTAGCATTTCCTTTGGAATTGGTGATCTCATCAACCATCGAAAGAGTTAAAAGAGATTCTATAAGGCCTACACCAGCCATGATTAATGCGTAAGGAAATATAATTTTCAGGGTTTCCAACGAAAATGGTACGGCAGGAATATGAAATGCCGGAAAACTTCCGCTGATGTGTGCAATATCCGCGACAGTCTTTGTATGGATATTTAATCCCAGAACAAGTCCAAAAACAATAATAATGGCAACCAATGAGGCAGGAACCACTTTGGTCAGTTTAGGAAAAAAATAAACAATGGCTATCGTAAAAGCCGTAAGTCCGGCCATAATATATAAAGAACTTCCCTGAAGCCAATGAACGGCTCCGTTGTCATCTACAAATTTAAACTGTTCTACCTGAGCCATAAAAATAATGACCGCTAAACCATTCAAAAACCCATACATAACAGGCTGAGGAATGAGGCGAACAAATTTCCCCAGTTTAAAAACACCAACCAATATCTGGAAAACTCCTGCTAAAGCAACGGTTGCGAACAGATATTCTACTCCATGCGATTTAGCCAAAGCAATCAATACCACGACTGTAGCACCTGCTCCTCCGGACACCATTCCCGGCCTCCCTCCAAAAACAGCCGTGATCAATCCCATTAAAAAAGCAGCATACAAACCCGTAAGCGGAGAAAGTCCCGCAAGAATCGCAAATGAAAGAGACTCCGGGATCATGGTCATTGCGACAGTAAATCCCGCAAGTAATTCATTTTTATAATTAATTTTTTTAGGAAAATCGAAGATATTAGTGAATGCATCCATAGTTAATCACAAAGGTAAATACTTGAAATATTATACACAATAAACGAATTCTCAAAATAGCATAAACGAATAAGCATTATTTCAAATAATTCACACATAAATTTATATTATTAAAAATATAAAAATTTAAAACCTTAATTTTTCCGTTAATGTCATTTTTTAACATTATTTATTACTTATATTTTTTGCATCAATTTTAAATTTTTCTATATTTGAAAATCAAGAAGTTGATTTTTTATTATATAACTTTAAATTAAAATAAGATTTTTCTTATTTAACTTTTATAAAAAAAATTAATCTACGAGTAAACAATATAAAGAAAAAATTGAATGAAAGGGCTTTAGATAATATATTATTGCTACTGCAGTCATAAAATCTGATATCTATAGTATTTTATTAGACGAGACAAAAGATAAATAATCGCTAAAAGCATCGATGGAGGTTAGAAGGATACTCAAGTCATTCTTTACATACTAAAAAATTCAGCAAATAATAGCTATGCTATTCCAGAAGTTTTGCTTTTTACCATCTTCGCTGCTCACAAGGGCAATTGATTACCTATTTTGTAACATATTCTATTATTTCTATACGTATCACATATTCAGAATACAGTTGATATACTATTTTATCTAATCTATCTAAGCAAACACTAATTATAAAATATTATCTAATAAAAATGTTATACAAAGAAATACATATCGGGCAATTCGTGAAAGAGCGGGTTGACGATAAAGGAATTACAATGGAAAGAATTTGTAATTTCTTAAACAAGGATGAAGAATTTGTTGAAAAGATGTACAACAGCAAATCGATAGATACAGAAGTTCTGCTACGATGCAGCAAATTACTGGAGTACGATTTTTTCAGATTATATAGTTCTCACCTTATTTTATATGCTCCACCGGCAGCAGTAAACAAGAATACGGAGAAATCAGACAAAATCCCTTATTTCAGAAAAAACATTTACACACAGGAAATAAAAGAATTCATCATTAAAAGAATTCAATCAGGAGAGATGACTCTGAATGAGGTCATTAAAGAATATTCTATTCCTAAAAGTACCCTTCACCGTTGGCTGCAAAAAATAAACACACCCATTAAATAAGATATAATGCGACCAAATTACAGCAAGATTTACCATGATATGCTCAGACTGGAGCATCCGGATAAATTAGAAGAACCCAAAATTAAAGAACTACTGAAAAGACTTAACACTTCTGACGATGTCTTAAAATTCAATGAAAGAATTTTTGAACAATCAAAAGAAAGCTCAAAAAACAATCAAAAACTAAAGACCTACGACAAAAAAACAATGCTTAAACTGCTGCAATATCAAAAAAAGCATGGCTTTTCGACAAGTTATATGTCTAAAAAGTACAAGATAAGCAGAACTACCATTGCAAAATGGAAAAAGAACTTTGAAGAAGAAATCAGTTAAAAAAAATAATAAAAAGCCGGCGAATGATTATTTGCCGGCTTTTTATTTAAGCTGGATAGGTCTGTACATTCGAATCATAATGCCTATCATAGCTTTTCTATAAAGAAATAAAATATTGATTTTTTTAATCAACAGATTGATAACTTTGTTCATCATGAAAGAAGAGCACGAGCTGAATATTGTATCATTTGTCGGTCGTTATTTCAATTACATCCTTCCCGAAAAGGAAATGGACATTGTATGCCTGTCCGTCAGTGGCAAAGAGATAATACCTCTTGAGGGTAACCGCATTCATTTTTATATGATTATTATAGGAGTGACGGGTAAAACCAGGATCAAAGCAGGCTCGCATCAATTTTTAATCAAGCCCGACAGTGTTTCTGTGATTCCGGCAGAATCATGGGTAGCATTAGAAAAGCCCCAGAAAACATTTGATGCAAAATTCATCTTTTTTGAACCTTCATTTATAAAAAAAGGCTGGGCTTACAACCATGTGCTGAATGATCTCATGTTCATTAATCCCAACTATCCTCCGACATTTCCTCTGAAAGGAAAACAACAAAAAGATTTCCTGTACAAATTCAATAAAATTTCACAGGAAATAGACACAGAAGCTCCCTTCGGAATGGAAATGATACGACTTTATCTTGTACAGATTTTATTTGAATACAATAGGATTTGCGAAATCTGCCTGCTGAATTCCGATACTTCGATCAACCGGAAATTTCAGATTATGCACCGCTTCCGGCAGCTTGTTGACATGCAATTCAAAGAAAATAAAACCGTGGCATCTTATGCGGACCAAATGAACATAACCCCTAAATACCTCAGCGAGTGTGTAGCTGAACATTTAGGATATCCGGCTTTAAAAGTTATTCAAAACAGAATCTTGCGGGAAGCTGAAGTACTTCTGAAATATACTGAGAAAAGTATTAAAGAGATCAGTAATGAACTGCAATTTGACTCACCAACGCATTTTTCCCGCTTCATACAACATCAGAAAGGCAAAACTCCCACAGAACTTAGACAGCAACCGTAAAATTGGTCATTTAAGCCGAAATCCGGCTCTCCTATTTTCTTGTCTTTATGTATAGCTTTGTATCATCACATTAAACAAAAAAATCATGATCAAAGGATTATATGAAACCCATATTCAAGTGAGTAACCTGGAGAATGCCATTCAATTTTACACTGAAGTATTAGGCCTCACACTGGCTCATCGTGACGAAACGAGACCTATTGCATTTTTATGGATTGGTAAAGGAAAGGACTTTATGCTGGGTTTATGGGAGCAAAAAGAAAATTTACAACCACGGCATTTTGCTTTTTCAAGTGATAAGGAAGACATCTTGAACTATTCTGTTGACTATTTACAAAACAGAAATCTGAAACCTTATAATTTCTTAAAAGACGGGATAGACAAGCCTATGGTTTTTGCATGGATGCCGGCTTTAGCTATTTATTTTAATGATCCCGACGGAAATCAACTGGAATTCATCTCTGTTTTAGAAGGTGAAGGCAGACCTGAATGGGGTGTAATTTCTTATGAAGAGTGGGTCAGTAAAAATAACGAGGGGAAATAAATTCATCCGCTCAAAATCTTTTTGAATTAAAAATTCTGGCCCGTTTGCGGACCAGAATTTTCAAATTGGCGTACCATCAATTCTGAAGAAAATTAACAATTTCTTCAGACGTATCCACGAGTACATGTCCCTTATTTTCATCAATAATTGTTTTCAAGTCCGGCAATATACCTCCAAGACGTTTTGAAATCTGTTCTGTAGACCGGATAACATCTCTTCTTCCTCCAATGAACAAAACCGGCATGGTAAGGTTCTCCAACTCCTCATCCTGAAAGATATACTCTTTATCCATCCGTGCATTGACATGATCCTGCATTAGATCCATAAACTCTATAACCTTTGGATCAACGGACTGTTCTCCTAATATAATTTCGTTGATTTTTTTCCTGCCCGCTTTCCCAAACAGCGAGTAGAATATCGCCTTAAATATAAAACTTCCTGCAGTTCTTACAATACCGGCTGGTGAAAGCAAAACCATTTTGTTTACCCTTTCAGGAAAACACCCTGCAAAACGCACTGCCAGCCATCCTCCCTGGGACAACCCTACAATATGTGCTTTTTTTATCTGCATTGCATCAAACACCTCATGTAACCACAGGGCATAATCCATGGTTTCATAGGAAAGCCGCGTCTCCGCACTTTTCCCGGGTTCACCGATAATATCAACGGCTATTACTTTATACTTTTGAGCATAAACATGGAAATCTGAGATCCATGACGTCGAATTGGATGACGCGCCATGTAAAAGCACAAGAATGTCTTCATTTTCCTCACCGGCTTCTACCATATATGTATCTCCAAAACTTGTTTTACATACTCTTTGCTTAATTCCCACACCACAACCCAGCAGCGCAGCATCATACATTGTCAAGATCTTTTGTCTTCCCTGATCATTCTTAAAAACGGTATTTTTTCTCATTACCTATAATTTTTAAAATTTCCTTTTACTTATTCAGATGGTACTAAAAAAGCAGATTTCTTTACAGAAACCTGCTCATATATAATAATTGGGGCAGTTTTCTATTTTGCGAAAATCTCTTTAAGCTGGGAAACAATATTGCTGTTTCCGGATACGGTAATATCTCCGATTTTATCCGCGATCCTTTCCATATATTCCATTTCTTTCAGTTTCCACAACACTTCATTTTCTTCCATCAATTTTGCGGTATTCAGCAAGCTCCTTGTAGAAGCTGTTTCCTCCCGACGCATGATGTTATTGGCCTGAGCCTTTTTCTCCGCAATCAAAACCTGATTCATGATCTCCTTCATTTCTCCGGTAAGAATAACGTCACGGATCCCCGCATCCGTAGTTCTCAGTCCAAGATCTTCACCCTTTTCACCCATATTAGCAAGAATCTCCTGTCCTACATTATCCTTTTTCACCAGCAATTCATCCAGTGTTAAAGCCCCAACAAATTCACGCAAAGCCAATTGCATGATAATGTATAGTTGCTTATCATACTCCTTATTATCCATCAATGCTTTCACCACATTTTCAACCTGGTAACGGACATAAAAATTGATACGAAGCATTGTTTTATCTTTTGTTAAAAGTTCCTGACCTGCAATCTCCATTTGTTGCATGCGGGTATCTACACTTTTTACTTCAACAGAAATTTCATTCATCCAGAAATAATAAGTCCCTGCTTCCAGCACTTTTGTCAGCTTTCCATCAATAATGAGCAAACCATTGTATTGACTGGTAACCACAAATTTTCTCACCAGGTTTTTCAATTTTGGATTTTCCAGAATCGTTTTGGAAATTTTTTCAGTAATATCAACTTTCGTCATATCAATCTTTTGAAAGGTCCTGTTTACGACATCTTTCCAGGCAGCATATTGCCCTACATGCAGAACTTCTTTAAAGATTCCGTTTTCATAGACTAAAACAAGTTCTCCGTCTTTTACCTCAACCAATTCAAGCATAGCGCTTAACTCCTGATGTTTTAGTAAAAGCAGCAGGTCGTCATTTATCTGCAAAAGTGTTTTCATTTCATAGATATCCACAGATTTATTTCCAAAAATCCAGTGATGGCCTTCTCGTAAAATCTCAATAAGATTCCGGTTTTTAAATACCAGACCTACCTGATATGCATTAATTTGTACATTTCTAAACATCATATTATATTTTAAGGTTATTTTATACTTTATAAAAGGAAAAAAACTGAGGATTTTTCTTCTGAAAACAGCGGAAATAAGCATTTCTGAAAGAATTATTTCAAGACATACATGACAATACTACTTTCTGGGTACACGGGCTTTTGAGCGTTTTCACTGTCACTGCTACACAAAAAAAACTTCATTTACACCATCCAGCTTTTTATCATGATCCGTCAGGTTATTTTTTCACAAAAAACTTTTTTACAGGCTTCTCCAAAATATTGACTGAACAACTGAAAAAGCTCAGACTTTTTCCATACATACATTTTTTGAAGAGAAATATTAAACTCTGCAAAATAGATTTTGAGTCTATTTTAACCTACGTTAAAAGCGTAGTGCTCTGACCAACTGAGCTATCTCATCCGAAATGAGAGTGGGAATCGAACCCACGCATAAAGCTATTACTCTACCCAACTGAGTTATATTTCCATAAGGAAACAGAAGGATTCGAACCTTCGACCCATAGCACATGGTAGAAGTTTTTGGAAAACTCCTCAAACCTTCAGATCAAGCTGAACAGAATAAGATCATGTTTCTCAACAATCCTTCTGCAATGGTGATATACCGAAACACTCAACAAGACCTGTCTGATATCTTCATTAAGGTTTGCTTTTTCCAAACCTTATTATTATTTCATTTTGATAATGCAAAGTAATAATAGAAATACGCAATCATTTTGCGTAATAAATTATTTATACAGGAAATCGATTTTCTTACTCTAAAAGACTTGTTTTTTAATTACCTATTTGGGCTATCCAGTCATTCACATTTTGAATCAATTAAATAATAAAATTAACTAACCATAATACGTAATTAATTAAAATGTTTATATTTGCACAATAAAAATACTTGATAACTCAAATATAATTCAATGATAAGTACAGATTTATTACTGCTTATGAACGTTACAAAAGTGCAGGCCATTATTTCAAGAAAATTTGATGCATTGAGTGTGCATGGACTTAGCTTCAGTGATTTTACGATCCTGTATATTCTTATAGGGTCTTCAGAACATAAGATCCGCAGGATAGATCTGGCGGAGAAAACAGGTTTAACAGCTTCAGGGATTACACGCCTTTTGAATCCCCTTGAAAAAATAGGTCTTGTATCCAGAGAAGCCAATGAGAGAGATGCAAGGGTCAGCTATGTTGTAATCACTGATACCGGGAAAAAGGTCTTTGAAGAAGCAAAAAAAACAGCAGAAAATATTACAGCAGAAGTATTATCATTTAAGAAGAACAAATCTCTTAAAGCTACTTCAGAATTCCTATTTGAGCTGGGAGGATCGATACAATAATGAACAGACAATGGATTCAAATGAAAAATACAATTAAACAGCAACTTAGAGAAAAAGCTAAAAATCACCCTGTAACAATGGGAGTTCTTTCTATTAAAAATACCATAAACGGAAAGCAGTTTATCCAAGGCTCCCTTAATGTGGAAGCATTGGAGAATAAAATAAAATTCTCACTCAATATTGGCCAGTACACGCATCGGCAATTGCAGTCTGACTGGAATGAGTACGGTGAAAATGCATTTATATTCGAATGTATTGCGGTAGTGGAGCCCCAGAACAATCCTTATATCAATTACCGTCAGGAAGTTTTAAAGGCAGAAAAGAATTGTATCGAAGATATTGAGCTCCCGGAAAATCTTTATTAGTTATAAAAAAATGACAACATCTTATCTATATCCTACCTTCGAGGCAGGAAAACATTTATTCAGTAAAAATATAAAAGGTTCTATCGTTAATCTGAACCTGATTAAATTAAAAAAAGAAGCCGATTATTCATCTCATCCGGAACTGAAATCTTCCGGGATCACAAGTGGCTGGGATGCATATTGCCGATACATACAGGAAACAGAACCCTTTCTCACAGCCAGTGGAGGTGAAATTCTTTTTATTGGAAAGGGGGATCATTTTTTAATAGGGCCTGAAAAAGAGTATTGGGACATTTGCATGCTCATCCGTCAAAAAAGTGTAGGCGACTTTTTAAATTTTGAACAAAACGAAGAATACATAAAAATCGCAGGCCATCGCACCGCAGCTATTGAAGATTCTCGACTGTTACCCCTGGAAGAGATTCTGCTTCAATCGATAAAACCCAACAATGGAAACAGCAATCATTAACAATGTAGATTTATGCTACGAGATCTTTGGAGAAAATAATAGTACTTCTATAATTTTAATCTCAGGATTAGGCAGCCAGATGATCCGATGGGATAATTCTTTCTGCGAGCAACTTTCTTCACAAGGCTTCAAAGTCATCCGTTTTGATAACAGGGATTCCGGGGCTTCTGTTTTTACTGCGGAAAAAGAAATCCAATTCGGAGGAAATATCGAGCAAACCTTTTCAGAGATCAGAAAAGAAGACATTCCCTATTCACTGAAGGATATGGCAAAAGACGTTATAGGGCTTATGGATCATCTACACATTAAAAAGGCTCATATTATTGGCAGATCCATGGGTGGGGTGATTGCACAATTGCTGGGCTCTTGCTTTCCCGAGAGAGTATCATCGATCACCATTATTATGTCTACCTCACTCAATCCTCAGCTGCCTTCTGTACATCCGGAGGTTATGGCAATGATGACCCAACCACCTGTTGATTATTTTACCAACAAAGAAGCTTATATTAAAGAAAAAATCATTTTTGCCAAAAGGATATCAGGCAATTTCCCTTTGAACGAAATGCAGGAAAGAAGTTTAATAGAACAGGAATTAGTCCGTTCTAAAACAAAAAATGGTATGCTCAGGCAAATGTTGGCTATGGGCTCCTGGATATACAACCCCAATGACCTGCAACAAATTTTAGCACCTGTTCTTATCATTCACGGAACAGATGACCCTATTTTTCATCCTGAATCTGCCAGAGATCTTTACCGGACTATTCCGAATTCAGAGCTTATGATGATCGAAGGAATGGGACATTCCATCCCGGAAGAGCTTTATATCCCAATCTGCAAAAAGATTATACAAACTGTAAATTTATCGGAAAAATAAAACTCCCTTCTTAGAAAGGGAGCTTTACAGTAATTAGTTATTTTGCAGGCACCAATGTAAAATCTTGGCAATATTTTTAGCATCGTCCACACCGCGGTGATGGATTCCTTCCAGCTTAAGATTAAGTTCCCCTAAAGCCCTGCTCATTCCTACACTTTTCCTGATCGTAGGATGAACACACCCGAATAATGTCTTCACATTAATATGACTATCACTTAAGGGATAATCAAGATTAAATCTTCTGGCCTGGTTTTGAAGCATGTTCAAGTCATAATTGCCATAACTCGCCCAGGTAAGATGTTCTGAATGATATTCTGCCCGGAGTATATCTAAGGCATCACCAAATAAAACACCTTCTTCATCCAGCATCTTTTGGGTGATGGTAGTCAGCTCCGTACAAAATGGGCTCACCTTTGAATATTGAGGTCTTACCAAAATCCCTTCGTTTCTTGAGATCTCGCCGGTCTTTGCATCCATAACGCAAACCCCGATTTCAATGATCTCACTTTCTTGTCCTCTTGGCGGCCGGCTGTCCCAACATGTTGCTTCGAGGTCTATAATAAGTATATGATCTGTTGTTTTCATAGTTTTTGTCGTACATGTATAAAAATGTACTTTGTTATTAATAATTGGGCAACTTTAAATGAGCTCTGGTTCCTATGTCAGATCAACCTAAAAGAGCTCATTCTGTTTTTTAAAATTTTCAAGCAGGTTAATAATATTCTTTTTACCCACCGGATTCATGGAATGACTGTAAAATTGAGGTACATCCAAATGATGATCCATACAATATTCTATCAGCCATTTTGCACAGTCATATCCCGTCTTTTCGGAATCCTAGTTACCGGTGTGCTCTCCATCAGCAAGGTCGTGATCAAAAGAGATCATTTCCGGAAGTCCCTTTTCCGAAATCCAATGGATAAACTGCTTATAATTCCGAACAATGATCCAGTCTTTCAATAAGAAAAAATCCTGTTTTGTATAGTGATAGGCTTCTTCCGGACACCTGATATCATCAAGAAACAAAAGCTTTTGTATCATTTTCATAAAATCATCAAGATTTATTATTAAACCATCATATCTGCACAATTGGAGCTCGCAAAAGCATAAGGTTTAGCTTTGAATACATATCCCATTCCCAAAATATACCCCATGGCATCTTTCAAGGCTACATTGGATTTAAAATCAGGATCTGTATTGATATCAGCATGAACTTCCATTTCCACCCCATATTTATCTAAAACAGGACAGATGGTATAAGCAATTTCTACAGATTTATTCACCTCATTAAGCATCCGCTCTTTGATGCTGATTGTTTGAATTTCTTTTTGTTTTCTGATAAAAGTAAACGCACCTTTTCCTTCACGAATAAATACTACTGCCGTAGCATAACTAATAGTATCTCCATACACATGAGAATCTGATCCCACACAAACTTTCAGTCGGTATCCATTAGCTTCTTCGCGGATGATGGCTTCTTCTATCAACTGTGTGATAGGCTTGTGGAAAAATTTCCCACTCATATTCTGCCATATTTCTTGTTGCGTTTCCATTTTTTTACATTTTTTTAAAATTCTACATATTGTTCTTTATAATTGATAAGCGATGATTGAGTAAAGATTTTGTTGATTCATCAGGACTCGAACCTGAACAACAAGAGTCAAAGTCTTGTGTGCTGCCGATTACACCATGAATCATTCTGCAGTACTGAGTTACATATAAGTTTTGTCCGCAATTACAGAACAGACAGGATCGAACCTGTACCTTCGTTAATTATCATTGATTATAGATAAATAAAAATTCATTATAAAAACCAAATGGTTATTTATCTTTATATGAATTAACATTTTGTACAGGAAAAGGGATTCGAACCCTCAATATCTTGAGTCTAAGTCAAGTGCGTCTGCCAGTTCCGCCATTCCCGTATTTTTTTACAAATTATAAATGATGAGATATTATAACAGATAAATTATAATAGCTGCAATCATTGATCTATGATCAATCATCACTTTTAGTTAAGGTTAGAGAAAGTTTGTCGGTGTAAACTTTTGCTTGTTAGTGTTTGTAAAGATCTTCTGCGCTTGACAAACCCTTCTCTTTCCCCTTTCGTTATATGATTGATCAATGATGATTGATCATTGATTGATAAGATATTAGTCTTAAGATTTATGAATCATCTTTTATCTTTTATCTTTTATCTTTTATCTTTAATTAATAATAATAATCAACTGATTAGGAATCGAACCTAAGCGACAAGAGTACAGTTCCTGCATGCTGCCATTACATTATCAGTTGATTGTAGTGGAAGTGGTAGGATTCGAACCTACTCAGCAATAAAGCAACAGATTTACAGTCTGCCCCGGCTCTCCAACTCCGGCGCACTTCCCGATTTGTATAAAGATCAGTGATAAAGATGAATAGAGGTTTTGATTTCATCATAATTTCTGATCATTATAATGGAGTAAGCAAAAGGCCTGTCTTAATTTTTTGTTTGATATAAGAACTTCTGCGCCCGACATCCTTTTAACTTTTCTCCGGAACTAATCTCATTTTAGTTATTTGAGATGGTTATGGGATTAAAACCCACTCAGCTTACGCAACGGTTTTGCAGACCGCCCCGACTCTTCCACTTCGGCGAACCATCAGGTTTTATTCATTATAATTGATCGTTCATTAGTGATAATTGACCTGCATTACAACTTTTCGCGTTCAATTAAAAATAGTCTGGAAAGCAAGATTCGAACTTGCGACCTCCCGCGTCCAAGGCGGGTAAACAACCACCGTTATCTTTCCAGTGATAAGGTTCAGCTTCCTATTTCTTTTCCGAGAGACAGTCGGAGCCGAAATATTCCGTGAACCTTGCGGTCTATGCGAGAATCGAACTCGCAGTGTCCAAGAGACAGTCGGGCAGGTTAGCCATTACCTCAATAGACCTTTTTGCGGAGAGCAAAGGAATTGAACCTTCACGACTATCGTAGAACTTATGAGCATTAAGCCGCAACCAACCCCTATTTATCTACTCTCCTTTTAATCCCAGAGAAATTAAACCTCCGCTTTTTCCGGTTTTAAAAGACCGGTGGTCGGTTCATTAAGCTAAGGAATTGTACTTTGGGTTTCTCCGGGGATCGAACCCTATTCTCCGGTGCCACAAACCGACGCTTTACCAAATAAGCTAAAGAAACCATAAAAAAAGCACCTCTTTTCGGGAGGTGCTGTATATATTTTGACGTGTCAGATCAATAGCTGACCCAAATATATAAGCACCTTTTATCCACAAATTCACTATCCTGAAGACATGGGTAACCTTTCGGTTCCTCTGCTTGTAGTCTTGAATACGGATTAAATATGTAATGCAATTGTTTCATTATATTTTTTGTTTTAAACACTTTTTGAAATTCTGAAAACCTGTTGCTTTCAATTTTCGATTGCAAAGTAAATATGTTTTTTTTTAACTCGCAAATAAATCCCAGATATAATAACTTAAAAATCAATAAGTTACATTAAATAAAAAGAAATAGAAATTCCTGTCCGCAAATTATTGCAGATACTTTAATTACCTAAATGACTGTCTCTCACCGGTTTGTTTATCACTCTATTTTATTGTATTAAAATTTCATCGCTAATTAAAAATTTTCACTTTTTTGGTTATTTTTTTTCATTCTAAATAATTTCTGTTCTAAAAACACAAAAAACGCCCCGTGAATCGAGGCGTTTTTGCAGTATTTTGATTAAATCTTTACGAGTTTACAGTAAATAATTTACAAAGTCAGCACATTTTACCTCATTCCATATCATGCATTCATATCCAAACGAATCCTTTAGTACAGGGCTATCGCATAGATTTAAACTGATATGTGCTGTTTGTATTGTCATAATTTTATGTCCGCAAAGATAATATTTTTCCTGATAAAATGGTGGTTTTGAAAGCTTCAGCCATTATGTTTGTTAGGAATTTATAAAGATTACTATGGAATTTTTAAGTCTTTTAATCTTTTAATTCAAACATCAATTAATTCCTGAACATCTTATTCCTTCCAGTCTTATACCTTGAAATATCTTTTAAAATAAGCGAATCATCAGGATTAAAATATTTTAGCTCATTTACAATTTCGGAATGAGTTTCTACCTTTTCGGAAATGATCTCATAAGCAATATTTCTCGTGACAGTCTGAAGGGAAGAGTTCTTTTTAAATTCATACTTCATAGCCTCCAGATAAATCAGCTTTTTATCTGCTGGCGTTTCTTCATATAAATGCTGAATTTCCCTTTCTAATTTTGTAGAATCAAAAATATTTGCAAAATAATTATTCAGACAATTGAAGGCATCTTTATTTTCTTTCCATCCTGTTAATAGGATTTTCTGTGCTTCATCAGGCATTTCCATCTTTTTTCTGTAGATCAGCGAGGCTTTTACCATCTGGCTGTTATCCACGAAATCATCTGCCAACATCTGATAATAGATATGTGCATTTTTGATATCATTCATCTCTTTATAAAGATCACCTACTTTTTCTTTCTGATCGAGTTCTTTATAAAGATCAATTGCTTTTCTGTATTGTTTTGCTTTTTCATAGCAAGCCGCAGCATCGGATTTATTATGCAACCTTTTCAGATAAATAACGGCTGCCTCATTATAAAATCCCCCATTTTCCAGTGTTTTTGCTGCCCTGTAATTATCCTGTAGGAGGTTCATATAAACTTTTGCGGCTTTTTTGTAATCTCCTTCTGTAATATATTTTTCTGCCAGCTCTTCATACTTACTACGGATTCTGTCAAAAAGAGAATTTTCAAGGTAAAAGTTTCCTCCCGAATTTCCTCGCCTTCCGGAACGTTGATCATTTTTTTCTTTATCCTTCAGGCTGATCATTACCACAAAAATTATGATAGCCACCGCGACAAAAATACCCAAGGTGCCCAATACACTCCAGAAACTCTGATGAAAAAGTTGCGCTACAAGCCCCAGCACTTTAAGAAGTACCAGTATTAAAAATGCTCTGATAAATTTATCTATAAACTTCTGCTTATTCATCTTTATCGGATTTTAAAATGGTTTTGTCCTCGCTGAATAAACGATATACCAATAAGATGACACAAATAACCAGGAACCATACAAACCAGTTATACCCGTACATCCCGATCAACGGATAAAAAAGATAAATCAGCATTCCTATCAAAATAAGAACCAGGAATATTTTAATACCACCGGGTACATTATCGCCTCCGATATTCAAGGTTTTCTTCCGGAAGAAATAAGAATAAAGTCCTACACTTCCGATAATCAGAATGATCAGCCAAACAATCTCGGAGAATGAAATGTCTTTCGATGGTGTGCTTTCATCACCCAAACTTCCTTTTGTATCTGCATTTTGACCGGATGAAAAATGGGGTTCCGCACTTTCTAAAGTTCCATAAAGCCTTCCAAGAGAATCTTCCATTAACACCTGCTTTTTTCTCCAGATACTTTTTACAATTCCCTGATCAACAGGTTTATCATGATTTTTATTTTTGATGGAATCGGAAATTTTACGCTGGTAATCCCTGGATTTGTCTGCAATATGTTTTGCTATTTTCCTGTTGTAAATTTTCTTTAGAAAATCCCGCGTGTTACTTTCTTTTGCCCTGTAATTTTCAAGCTTCTTTTCCACCTTATTCATTTCCTTCGCGTCGGATCCTTTGGAAGCTGCGGCATAGTCTTTCATTAATTCCTTTCTTTCATTATGATACAAGGAATCAATCTTCATATCTATTTCGGTGAGACCGGATTCAAAGGCTAACTTGCCGGGATTCTGATTTTTCAAAGCCTCCTTTGAGAATACATTTCCTGAAGAAACAGGGCTTTCTGTTGTTCCCTCTTCTTTAGTAAAGCCTATCATAATTCTCCCGACAATAATTATGATCCATAATGCAAGGAGAGCCCACCGGTAATCCCTTTGTTTACCATTTGCCCCGTTTCCTCCCCATAACCGGCTCAGCCAATTGTTATTAAATCTGAACTTCCCGGAACCATCTCCTCGGGAAGTTCCCATAATATCCAGAGGCACGCCCAAATCTACAGCCCGATCAGGATATTTTTCTATATACTTTAGATATTTTTCGATTTCTTTTTTGTTTCCCGCCATCACTTTTTTCAGATCAAAAGGCAGGTTTTTCATCCATTCTTCTTCTGTTGTTGAGGTCCGCAGAGATTCCATCATTTTTTCATCATCAATTTCCACTGCAAAACTTTTGATTTCTTTAGGAATATAAACTCCGTTTAATGGTTTGCTGACAGAAGATCCATTCTTTTGTGGTTCTTCAAGCAATGTGGCCCAATCTATTTCTTCTCTTAATTTTACCATTCCGAATTCGGGATGGATGATCAGAAACTGAGAATCAATATGGAGCCAGTCTTCAGGAGTGACCTTAGGATAAAATGTAGTGTATTCAGGGATAAATAAGACCTCATCTATACATTGAAAATAAGAATTCCTGCCAACTTCCCGGGGTGCCTCATTATTAAAAACAATAAAACAGCCATAGAGAATATTAGGTTCTTTGGAAGGAATCGCAAATGTCATTACCTGGTCTAGGTCAATTCCTAAAGCATCCATTTCACTTAGCCATACGGAAGGTGAAGAACTCCTGATCAGAAGTCCTTTCCGGGGATAGTCATTTTTTGGAAAAGGTTTTATTCTAAGTTCCATATTCCAGAATTTGATTGATAAAAGGCTCCAGATAATCTGAACACATATCCCCCATTGTTCTCATCTTAAGCAAGGTGGTTTCAGGAAGGTAATATTCTGCTCCTCCAAATTCGGTATGGGTTGCCAGAGACAAAAAGCCATGTTCCGTAGAAGGGATATAAAATACCGGAATATTTTTATTACTGCTTTTGAAAGTTAATATCCCACGGGAATCCGTGATAATCTCACTTCCGTCTGAAAAAGTAAATTTATTTTTGTACTGATTCGCAATTATTTTTATCCTGTGATTATTTCGGTATAATGTCAGAGAATTGTCATAAACTTTCGCCAGCCTGTTATTTGATATGACGAGGCTGTTTTCAGTGTTGATTCCGATATTATTAAAGTTATTTAAAATCTTTATTCCGCTATTCGCCAGCTTTTTCATTTCAGTTTCTACTTTTGAATGATTCCGGGCTATCTCTTTATCATTCTTCACCGATTCAAATGAAATATTTCCATCGATATTAATATGATAGATCCAGGAGGATTCCGCATGATGCAGATAAAAACTTTTGTTAAAATAAATCAGCCGATAATCATTGGGTATATTTTTCCCGGTTAGATTGAGCTCAGAATATTCTTTGGTATTAAGATTAAGTTTTGAAATAATATGCTTATCAGGCTGGTACTGGCAAAGGATAAATTGTTGTTGCTTATTTTTAGCCAGAGCAAACTGCCCGCGGGGTCTTACCGAAATATTTTCGATTAAAACCTCACAGCCCCGATGTATTCTGTATCGGTCATAATAATCCTTATTATAATAATTATCAGACAAATAGGTTTTAAGCAGCTGCTTTTTATTGCTCAAAATAAAGAACTCCCCTTCATACAAAAAGGAAGCTATTTTGTTCATGGGTGTTGGAAAAAGAATAGGATAGTTCTTCGGAACATCCGTTTTTTTGCCATTCACAGAATCCTGATCAGCTTTCTGTTTTCGTTGTGGTGGATTAGCCCATAAGTCTTTTAGCGGAAGTACAATTTTCTGGATGTGTTTCCTTGTTCCTTTATGATGTTTGAAGAAATTAACCTCGCCATCAACAGATGTCGTTACTATAAACTTAAGCCTGTCCCTGTTTTCATGAATTACCTTTTGCAACCCTTCATTCATGAGATTTTCCTGGTTGGTGATAAAAAATACCTCAAGATCTTTTTCCGTGTGCTCATTCTGGAAAAACTTATCTAGAGCCTGGGAAACATCCAAAGCTGAGCTTACCTGATTCAGATGATCCACAACATTTTCCACGCTATCAAGAGAAACAGGAACACTTGTTTGCCCCAGAACGAAAACTTTACATTCCGAATGAGCTTTCGGATGCTTAATGACCGCAATTGCAGATGCATAGGCCAATACTTTCGGTATTCCCCAGTTTTTCAGAGAGGTATCTATTAAAATTATTCTTTCAAAAACATTTTCTTCCGGAGGTATCTCCCTTTGAATATAGAGGGTTTCGTTGTTGGCTATTCTGCTCATAAAAACCTCATCTTCATTTGCGAATTCCGACAAAAGCATTCGGTGAAGCTCCCCCTTATTGGTCATATCAGAAATTCCTCCTATCGGCTGTTCACCGGGAGAAAGGTGACGCATGGGAATTTTGAGGCCACTCCAGATTCTTTTGATCAGGCTTCCTACCTGAAATGTTTTAGGCTCTTCTATTAAATCCTGGATAAAATCATTATTGGATTCTACGGTTATCTCCTCTTCTGCAACCTCATCATCCAGCTCCGGCTCAGTGCCAAAGCCTTTCATCGCATAAATAATTGACTCTACCGAAGGAAATTTTTCATTGAGCCACACAAGAACTCTGGTATCCTTTACCAGAGATGAGGATGTTACGGGTATTTTTTCAGCACTTTTGGCCAGAGCATAAGGATTTTTTGCAAACTTTTTCAGAAGCAATGAACCGGATGGTGCAGAGATCCTGTTATGGGCATTGTGAAATAATGTTTGCAGCAAAAGAATTCTGTTTTGCCCTTTTTTATAAGATTTACCCAATTTATTCAGGTTCCCCAGAAAATTGATAATGCAATTAACCTCAATATTTACTTTGGCTTCCCTTTCAAGCTTTTTTAAATAATACGAAACGGCATTGAAATTAAGATAGCCTTCCTGGGTTGCATAAAGTACTAACAATAAAGCTCCAAAGGGAGGGATTCCCTGCAGATGTAATTCTTTCAGGACTTCAATTATATAAGGCCGGTATGCAATGGCTCCCACATTCGGAATGGACACAAGGTTATTTTTGTGATAACCTGTCTCATCACGCACATCTTCATCTGTATTCCATTCCCAAAAATATCCTTCGTAGGACTGGAAGTATTCATTTAGCTCCATTCTTTCGCTTTTTGAGTGAGCCGGTATGAGCTTATGGAAAGCTTTTTCAGATCTTTCTTAGCAATGGACAGATAACTTCCGTCTTCATTCCATAAAAGCCAATAGCTCAGGTTCTCATTATATTTTCTTTGAAGTAAAGCACTTACATTCTTAAATTCAAAATCAAATCCGGTGGGTAAAAGATGTCCTTCTTTCTCCCAATAGGTTTTTCCCGGTAGCCCCAGTAAAGGTGTACCCAGGAATAACGCCCTGTCTCCAATGATAATCCATTCGTTTCTTTCAAGTTTGAATGTAGGTAATGTCGGAATAACCGCTCCAATCTCCGACATAGGACTTAATAAAGCGATGGCAGGCTGTTCTGTAGTTTCAGGTTTTAGCCTTATCCTGATTTTTTCATTAATTCCAAAAAAATTCTGATTGGATGGCGGCAGTACCAGACGCAATGCCTGGTCAATAGGAGACCATAATAATGCAGTTCTTACTTTCCGGGTAGGAACTAAGGCTTTCTTTTTAAATAATAAACCATTACGGAGCTCATATAAAATGAAATTGGGCAATTGTTGCACCTCCGGAGAAGCAGCCTGCTCTTCAGTAAATCCTTTAAGCCAGATCGTCTCATCCTCCAAAGCAATCTGAAGATTTTTCCAGTTCCGGATCGAACCTAAAAAATCTTCATCAGCACGAGGTAATTCCGCCCAAAAGTCAATTACATGCTCTGTAAGATCCTCTGCCATAAGCCTTCTATTTCCTGTTGAATATATTGTTTCTGTTCAGGATTTTTAATCCAGTCACAGCGGGTTTGTAGATATCTCAGTTTATCTTTAATCACATTTTGTTCTTCAAATGTTGCAGATCCGCTATCCCATTTTTCCTGTAAGATCTTCACATCCTTCATTACCTCTTCAGGATTCGGCATTTTATTGTGCAATGCCTGAGGATGGCTTTGCGGGTTTTCATCCTTTTCGATGGTCCTGTTAATGATCCCTTCCAGAATTTCAATCTGCTCTTCCGTATCCCAAATATGTTTCAATACCCAAAGGTCAGAAAGTATTGCTTCACTTCTCCCGCAAATCAAAGCACTTGCAGCAATAAGGTTCTGAAGCTTTACCGCTCTACGGTCGGAAATTGCAATTCCGGTATTCCGGAGACTGATCACAGTATTGAGGTAAACTTCATAAATAGGTTTCAGATCCACTGTTTTACAAAGGTTCTGAAGCTCTCTTATTTCCTCGGCCCTAATTTCAGGAATATCCCTTTCCTCTGCATTTTCTAATCTTCTGCCTGCTAAAAGAACCTGTTGAAGCAGCTCAGGATTCACATAATCTACATTGATCCTGATAAGAAAACGGTCGAATAAAGCATTTAAAGCTTCATCTTCAGGTAAAACATTGCTTGCTCCCACAAACATGAGTGCAGGCAGATGCTTGGTTTCCTTTCCCCTCTTAAAGATCTTTTCATTCAAAGCCATCAAAAGCGAATTGAGGATCGCTGAATTGGCATTAAAAATCTCATCCAGAAAAACCATTGAAGCCTCGGGCATCATCCCTTCTGTATTGGTAAGAAGTTCGCCTTCTTTTAATTTCCTGATATCAAAAGGACCGAAAATTTCATTCGGTTCCGTGAAGCGGGTCAGCAAATACTCAAAATTCTTCCCATCTTTAACCGTTTGGGACAAGGTTCTTACAATAGCTGATTTTGCAGTTCCCGGCGGACCATATAAAAATGCATTTTCTCTGGCCAGAAGGCAGATCCCCAGCAGATCGACCACATCGTTTTTACCTACAAAAGTGTCTTTTACGTAATTGAGTACTGCATTAAGCTTTGAAATATTCGGAATCATTTATTTTCTTCTTCGTTTATAATTTTTAATTCTCGCCAGAACCCGTCTTTATGTAAGCCAAATTCAGCAACCAACAACTTGTTAATATAGGGTATTTCAGCCAACCTTTGAGCTCTTTTTTCAACAATCCTTTCAAGATATAGCTTCCGGTATGTCGGTTCTTTCAACTCTTCCTGCCAATTCATATTTTCGAGATCAAGATCATACCCTACACCCGAGTAATGGAATTGCAGCAAAATACTTTCCAATTTTTTTATCAAAGGATCGTCGGGGTCCAAATTCTGAAGAACAACAATTATCTGTGGTAAAAATCTCAGCGAAAGATCTGCTGATAAAAGTGCTTCGGAATTTTTCATTCCTCTAAATTCAGGGATGAACTGATCCAGGTCTTTTGCCGTGTTTTCCCTTATTAAATACAATTGAGCAGCATAATAAAGGACCTTAGCAGCCCAGACTGCAGCCTCTTTATCATACTCCAAATGATCCGTCAAAAACTCCAGTCTTTCTTTTTCAAATTCTGATTCAAAATAATCCGCGGCATCCTGTTCTTCTTTCTCTGAAATTTTTTGAATATTTGAAAAAATGGTGATACATTCTTCTTTACGGAGAAGAAATAAAGTATCCAGGAAAGGAGATGTATTTTCGGTCATATAACAAAAGTAAAATTATTTTTTTGAGAATAAAACTTTAATATCATTATGATTAAGAATTAATTAATGCCTCTGTCTTCGGTCAGCCACGGGAATACAAAGGCATAAAACAAATTTTTTAGAGGATATAAAGATTTTTAAAACCGACGAAGTTGATAATAAAGTATTTTTGTTCATAAACATTTGAAAATCTAGGATTTTCCAGTGCTCTGAAAACATAAAATAATAAAATAACCTTTGCGTTTTTGCGATTAACTTAAAAAGCAATAAAAGTAAAAGTTGCTATCTTTGCCGTCATTCAAAATAACATTATGAGTATTCACATAAGTGCAAAAAAAGGAGAAATAGCGAAAGTAATATTGCAGCCGGGGGATCCGCTTCGTGCACAATATATTGCCGAAAACTTTTTAGAAAATGCAAAACTGGTAAGCAAAACCAGAGGTATTTTGTATTATACCGGACTTTATAAAGGAAAAGAAATCAGCGTAGGAGCAAGTGGAATGGGTTTTCCAAGCATCGGTATTTACTCCTATGAATTGTACACCGAATATGATGTAGATACAATCATCCGTATCGGTACCTGTGGAGCTTACACCACAGATCTGAAAGTATTTGATATTCTAAATGTTGAACATGCGGCAAGTGAAAGTACCTATGCAAAATATGCATGGGAAATAGAAGGAGATATTATTTCTCATCAGGGAAATATTTTTGATGTGATCAATGCAACGGCAGAAGAATCTTCTTTGAAAACCAAGGCTGTTACTATTCATAGCAGTGATATTTTCTATCGAAAGGATTTAACCGTTCCTGAGATTGCGACAAGATACAACTGTCCGGCTGTGGAAATGGAAGCCTTTGGATTATTCGCCAATGCTAAACATTTAGGGAAAAATGCAGCCACAATTCTTACGGTAACGGATATCATTCCTACTCACGAAAAAATTTCGGCAGACCAAAGAGAGACAGCGTTGAAACCGATGATTGAGCTGGCTTTGGAATCAGCATTGAAAGTTATTTAAAACCTTATATCACCCTAATTATAGAAAGCAATATTGCGAATCGCAATTTGCTTTTCAACCATAAAAAAAGAGCTTCACTTATTCAGTAGAGCTCTTTTTTATATCCTGAAAAATTTTCTGGCGACCGCTGTTGTTTCCTCTGCTACATCTTTCAAACTTATTTTCTTGATCTGAGCAATGGTTTGCGCCACATAAGGTAGAAAGGCAGGTTCATTTCTCCGGTTCTGACTTCGCGCTGAGATATTTTTCGGAAGCATAAACGGAGCATCCGTTTCAATCATCATTCTTTCTAATGGAACATACCTGATCACTTCCTCAAGGTGTTTAAATCTCTTTTCATCACTGATTGCTCCTGTAAATCCTAAATAAAACCCTTTATCCAAATAGCTTTTTGCTTCTTCTAAAGTCCCGGTGAAACAATGAACGACTGATTCCGGAAGTTGAGAAAGGTAATCCTCTGTAATTTCGGTAAATCTTTTAAATGCAGATCTCTCATGAAGGAATAAAGGTTTATTGATTTGAATTGCCAGTTCAAGTTGTGCACAATAACACTTCTCTTGTAGAGGCCTTGGTGAAAAATCACGGTCAAAATCCAATCCGCACTCTCCCACTGAAACCACATGGTCCTGTTTTAGAAGGTTCCTGAGTTCGCCGATACTTTGATCATTAAATGATTTAGCATCATGAGGGTGAATGCCCGCCGTTGAAAATAAAATATCCGGATAATCCTGCGCTATATCTGCAGATTCTTTACTTCCACGCACACTTGTCCCCGTAAGGATCATATAGTCTACGCCATTGTCCAGAGCACGGTTAATCACTTCGTCTTGTTCATTATAGAACTGTTTATTGGTCAGATTAATGCCAATATCAATGTAGGTATTCATTTTTCTTTTTTTGTTTTGTTATTGATATGAAAATATCTTATTACATGGGGACTGTTTACGGCACTTCTAAAAGATCTTTCACTATGGAATTTCTTGTACCTGGAATATTTTGTTCCATTAATTTCTTTGGTTATTTTCACCCAGACAAGTTCTTGTTTTTGTCTTCTTACCTTCCGTAATGGTATGGATTCAGATAATTGGTCATCTATATCGGATTGCTCAGTTCTCCGCCACTTTTTGTTCCCATACTTTTTCAGGTAAGTTCCTATTTTCCCGTATTCAAAAGCCCGAAAAGTCCCTTTGTTATAGATATTTTTCATTCGGATGAATTTTTGGCAAAATAAAGCATTTGCTACGCAATCTTTTTACGCAATATATTATTCATTGATAAAAGTTTCCAGAAAACCAATAAGCTGTGTTCCTCCGCTAGCCCAACGAATGCCGTGTCCTTCTTTTTCCCTTATTTCGTAGACAACCCCATGCTTATAATGAAAGAATACATTCCACCAGGTTTTATTCTCGATGATATAATGGATTTTAGCCATTACCTTTTCCTGTTTTTGAAAATTACTGCCTTTTACCTCACCCCAGAACTGGTCATCCGTTCTTCCCACATGTTTTTCCCATGCTCTCTGTGCAATGGTGATTTCTTTATTAAAATAGACCTGACAACTACCAATCAAAGCATCTTTTAGAGGTGGAATGGCTTGTTCATCACGAACGCTTGCTGAAGTAAGTCTCTGCCCCAGAACATCAAGCCAGTATTCAAAGGGGATTTCTTCCAATTGTCTTGCTTTTTCTTCATTTTGATCCTTAGTTTCCAGAATATGGATAAAGTGCCCGAAACTTTGCTTCCGGTCAATCAGAATTTCTTCATTAAAATAAGGAAGATGCCAATCTAAAGTTCCATCTTTAAATCTTTGAATGTTTTGATCGATAGTCCGAAGATGTTCTTCCGAAACAATGGCACCATATTTTTCTTTCCAGGAGCCCGAAAAAAACAAAGAACATGGCTGAATTCCGCTCATTTAAAAATTTTTAACCAAAATAGCAGATTTTTTTCAGCAATAAAAGTACACTCTACATTATTGTTGACGTAAAAATGAAAAATTTAAAATACATTAAATAATCTTTGTTCATTAAAAAATCCCCATCAGTGACAGGGATTTTATAATTTATTATTTTGATGGGTTACTCATTGCTTTTAAGCTGTGCCAGGACTACCGATAAATTGTTAATTCCCCAATGCTCAAAATATTTCCCATTTTTAAGACGGACAATATCAATGACATCAATACTTATTCTTTTTCCTGAAGGTGCAATTCCCATAAAATTTCCGGTATGAGTTCCGGATATATTTTTTCTGGTGGTAACGAGATCTCCTTCCGCAACCTGCTGAAGAATAGTCACCTGGATATCTGGCATGGCAGGTCTTAATATCCCATTGAAAGTATTGATCATTCCCTGTTTTCCATTATCAGCACCTTGTGGGGCAGAGTGGTTGATGAAGTTCTCATCCATGAGTTCTTCAAAGGTTTCAACATTCCCCTTTTCAATAACTTCTATATTAAAGCGTTTTACTATTTCTTTGTTTTTTTCCTGTTGCAAATCCATATCTTATTATTGATTTTTTCCTTAGATACGTAAATTTAGGATAAAACATTATTCGCTCCAAGGAGAATGCAGAATACAGTTGCAGAAATTTTTCCTTTCAAAATTTGGAATCATAAATGCACAGACATCTGCTTTTATATTTCCGAAAGTGGTTTCGGTTTTATGTTTAAATCCATCAAAAAACGTTGGAATAATTTTATTCTTAAAATCATTCCGGGGAAATGCCTCTATAATCTCATTCCGGTCTGAATCACTCAGATACTCATACCCTTCTCCCATTACATCCAATCCTACTCCGGAGTACATCAAAGCTACTTCATTCTCCTTATGTTCTGCAATCCCAATGGTTGTATGCAATGCTATCGTATCCCAAACCAGCTGCAATTGATCTTTCGGAAGACCGTGGCTTTTCAGAAAATCCCTTGCTGCATTAGCTCCGTCTACTTCAAATCTCAAATCGGGACTGCTGTAATGGGGCACTAAACCCAGATCATGAAAAACTGAGCTTATATACAAAAGCTCTGCATCATACTCCATATTTTTTCGTTTTCCGTTAAGTGAAGAAAAAAGGAAAACCCGTAATGAGTGGTTATAAATAAATTCCGTTCCATACTCTAATAGCAATTCAGTGGCTTCGGCAGCAATTTTACTGTCCGGAATCATAATTCCGGCAACACTTTTTAATCTTTGGACTGACATATTTTTTATATTTTAATCAATACAAAAATAGGCCTGTCCTTCTTGCTCCGGAATGTCAGAATATACCTATTACCTGCCAATATTTACAAACATCCTACGGTATTCTAATGGTGAGATATCTGTGTGTTTTTTGAAAAAATGACTGAATTGTTCAGGCGTGCTGAATGCAAGGTGATAAGCAATTTCTTTTATTGTTTTAGCGGAAAACTGCAATAATCTTTTTGATTCGGCGATCACTTGTCCCGCAATGACCTCTTTAGCTCCTTTACCGCTTTTCTTTTTTGATATATCGGATAATTTACGGGGTGAAACGGATAGCTGTTCTGCATAGTACAATACATCATGCATCTTGTTATATTGCTGACTGAGTAATTCCAGAAACCTGCGATAGATCTGATTGTCGAAATCGTCAATTCCATCCTGAAATGAAGGCATTGCATTGGCCAGCTTAATCATCAGAATTTTTAAATAGGCTGCCATAGCATCTAATTTATTGGGATAATCGGCACCTTCATATTCTCTAAAAAGGATCTCACAAACCCCAATCAGTTCAGTGAAGTCCTTTTCCTGTAAAGGAAAATTCTGATGAAGGGCAGCATCATTAAAAAGCATCAATTTACAATTGGAGGCACTCGATGGTGCCTTTTCCCAAAAGCAATCTCCAAAGCTTATTTCAAATCCGGACAACTGATTGGGATGGGATAAAGAAAATATTTGTCCTTTCGATATGACAAATACCTCCGGCCCCTGAATATTAAATTGTTTCCCATCAATAATGATGCTTCCGTTTCCTTCGTGAACAATGAGCACTCTGTTATAGGTAACACTGACTACATCCGTTTTTTCCAGAACCGAATGATCCAGTTTAACCACCTGAAAAGAATCCTTTATTTCCTTATCGAAGATGAGCACTTCATCATACATATTATATGCTTCTCTAATGGTTCCAAAAGTACGAATATCAAAAAAGTTCACAACAGATCTGCCATACTATTTCCGGAATCACAAAATAGCAACAATCAATGATGCTTTTTACAACAAAAGGAATGTTTTATACAATCTTTTGATTTTTATAAACGATAAGTTTGTCCTGTTTAAAACCTATTTATGATGAACATTTTAAAAAAGCTATTTTACGGACTGTATGTATTGATGATGATATCTGTAATCTCATGCTCCGACAATAATGACGAAACTACTGTTGGGGAAACCGTTCTCACCCCTTCACAGATACTTTCGTCTACTCCATGGGAAACAACCCATGCTAAAAACCAAAATGGACAGCCGGTTCCTTTAACGGACACTCATGTAACGAACTTTGTAGGCTTTGCTTATTTTAAAGCAGATGGTACATTTACGATGTATAATCTTGATGATTCTCCTAAAATGCATGGAGACTGGTCCGTTTCTGCAGACGGAGCAACCAGAACTATCATAGCAAAAGATGCGAACGGAAACGTACTTTTTACAAGAATAGTAAAAATTACAGTTTTAACGGAACAGGAATTTACTTACAGAATATTTCCTGATGCTAATGATCCATCTGTATATTATGATATCATCCATACTCCAACAACTCATCCCGAGCCTTAGGCTCTTTTTATAATAAGTGAAAGCCGGTTCAATGAGCCGGCTTTGTTTTTTACTCATTTCTCTTCCAAAATAGGGCAGCTCTGCTTTACATACTTTGGAATATATTTATTTTCTTGATTTTTTTTCATTTTTTTCCCAATATGGATGTAACATATGTCACCCTATGGTTGTCTTATCAATTGAAACGCCCCTTGAAAATGAAAATAATAACATGTACAATCGCCCTATTAACCGCTTCTTTAGCTTTGGCTCAGGCCAAAAAAGACACCGTTAAACTAAAAGACATAGAAGCAGTTACTTTAGTGGTAAGAAAACCGACAGTGGAATCCAAAGTTGACAGGACGGTTTTTAATGTAGCCAACAGCTCCATCCTGGCCGGAAATACCACCTGGGATGTACTGAGAATGACTCCTTTAGTAAGTATAGATAATAATGATGCTATTAAAGCAGAAGGCGAGAACGTTACGGTTTATATTAATGACAGAAAATCTGTTTTTACAGGAAAAGAACTAAAAGAATATCTGGCAACAATTCCCGCCGATAATCTGATGAAAATCGAGGTGATCACCAGCCCTTCTTCGCGTTATGAAACGACAGGATCCGTCATTAATATCGTACTGAAAAAGCGGGATGATGAAGGAATGAAAGGAAGCATCACCCTGAATAACAGACAAAACAGAAAAAATTCGCAATACACCAACTTCAACCTGAATTACCATAAGAAAAAATTTACACAAACGGTTATTGGAAGTTATAGTGACAATACATGGGTACAAACCAATTCGATTGTTAATTCCCTGTATGAAAATAATGATATTACCACAATCAATACTTTAAACACAGATAAAAGTAAAAGCCCCTCCATTTCTTCCACTTCAGAATATGAGCTGAACGATAAAAACAACATCGGTTTTATTGTGGAATATTATCAAAGTAAAAGAACGTCTTCATCAGAAGCGGAGGCAAGCAATTATGCCAATGACCAGTTCAAGTATTCTTATGATCAGAGCCAAAACTTAGCGGGTATGAATCGTACTTTAGGAACCAATCTGTTTTACAAGTATTATGATAAAGAAAAAAACAGGATCTTGGATGTCAATTTAGGAACGAACTACGACTCTCAAAAAGATTCCAATGATTTCCTGAAAACATTTAGCAATAAACCGATTCCGGATCAAATAGGAGTTAATTCCAACAATCAGATGCGTAACTATTATATCAAAATTGATTATACGCAATCCATTGGAAAGTCGGGAGCCACATTTGAAGCCGGAGGAAAAATAGATTTCAATAATAATGTTGCTCCTTATTATTTGACCGGGAACAAGCTGGATCTGCTTCAAAAAACAGATAAATTCCATTATGAAGACAATATCAGTTCCCTTTATGCCAATTTCAGTAAAACCTTTTTCAAGAAGCTGGAAACCAGAGTCGGGATACGCTATGAATATATTGATTTCAAAGTAAGACAGGATATTGCAGGAACTTCAAGAAAAGACGGCTATGGTACTTTCCTTCCGAATCTATTGTTAAAATATTCTTTTTCAGACAAGTACGATCTAAGCCTTACCTACAACCGTAATATCTGGCGTCCGTGGTATGCAGAGTTCAACCCTTTCCTTCTACCTAATAATGATGGGATCTACTCCAGAGGAAATATCGACTTACAACCCAACCCAAGCGACAGGCTTTATCTGAAGTTCGGAATCTTGAAAAAATATTTCCTTTCTGCCAGATACATGTTTACCAAACAAGATTACTGGACCACTTATAGTACTCAGGTAGTTAATACACCTGGAGATCCCGACAACCCTACAAAAGAAATAACAGTGACCTACCCTGGCAATTTTAGCGGAAAGGTTCAGAAATACTACCTGTTTGCCAATACCAACCAGACTTTTCTGAAGAATAAGTTAAATGTAAATGTAGGCTTTGGCTGGTATTATATTGACAACAGTGATTTCAATCAAAGGAATGACCTGAAAGCAAGAGACTACATCAGCTATTGGGGAGGATCAACCAACCTTTCGTACACTAACCTGTTTAACAAGAATATTAATCTAAGTGCTTGGGTGGAAATATCCAATCAGAATAACGGGAACTCTTACGCCAATAAAACGAATGTATTCCACAATATTTCCATGACAAAAATATTCCCAAAAACACAGATGGAAGTCAGCCTTCAGCTGATGAATATTTTTCAGAGACCGAACTTTGATTCCACGACCTTCAGTCCTGTGGGAACTTTTAGAAATTCCACCCAATCCGATTGGTACGGAGTTTC
Source organism: Chryseobacterium sp. PTM-20240506 (assembly GCF_048296755.1). Taxonomy (NCBI): domain Bacteria; kingdom Pseudomonadati; phylum Bacteroidota; class Flavobacteriia; order Flavobacteriales; family Weeksellaceae; genus Chryseobacterium; species Chryseobacterium sp. PTM-20240506. The sequence goes on along the minus strand of NZ_CP182581.1, from coordinate 3,965,774 downwards.
CCTGTCTTTTGTGAAACGTTTCGGAAACCAGAAAGTAAAAACCAATACAAAGACCGACGTCGAAAAAGGCGGCGGTGGTGGCGGAGAAAAGTAAATGCTATTTTAATTGTTACTTATAGAAAAGGACTTTTTGAAATTCAAAAAGTCCTTTCTTTATCCGTTCGGAAATGAACTCTGTTATTCTTAATTAAGAATCCCGTTCATCTCTGTTAAAATTACCGGCTTCCCATCAGTCACAATGATTGTATGTTCGTGCTGTGCCATGTACCCACCTTTATTTCCTACCATGGTCCATCCGTCATTCAGCTCAACGGCAAGGCTGGAAGTGGTTGAGATAAATGTTTCGATGGCAACAACCGAATTCTTTTTGAATCTTCTGGAATCATAACGGTTTTTATAATTCAGCAGATCATCCGGCTGTTCGTGCAGACTTCTTCCGATGCCATGCCCGGCAAGATTTTTAATCACTTTAAAACCTCTTTTCTTAGCCTCAGTCTCCATAAGCCATCCGATATCTGCAATTTTAACCCCGCCTTTAATACTATTAATTGCCCTTTCAAGAATATCTTTAGAAGCATCCACTAATTTCTGATGCTGATGAATATCTTCCCCAATAATAAACGAACCTCCATTATCCGCCCAGAATCCATTTAGCTCTGCTGAAACATCGATATTAATTAAATCTCCTTCTTTCAGAACTCTTTCTTCCGTTGGAATACCATGGCAGAATTCATTATCTATGCTGATGCATGTCCAACCTGGAAATCCATAGGTCAGATAAGGGGCCGATTTAGCGCCAAAGTCAGAAAGTATTTTTGCTCCAAACTCATCAAGTTCTTTTGTCGTCATTCCAGGCTGAGCATAGTTGGTCATTTCCTTTAAGGTATAGGCAACTGCTTCACTTGCTTTTTGCATTCCTATTAATTCAGATTCGTTTGTTATTGACATTATTATTTGTTTACGTAGGTTATTTTTGGATCGTTGTTCACAAAATTTACTGGAAACTACAAAGTTAGGCAATTAAAATATAGGATGGTGTGACAGGAAAAATTCCTATGTGAAAATGTTGAAGATAAATTTAAGTCATGTTTGATTACAAATCCTGATCTACGTTTTTGTTCTGTGATATTTAAAACAAAATATTGATAGGTATAAAAAAACCGCTCACATTACTGTAAGCGGTTTATTTTATGTGCCCAATATAACTGGTGGCATTTGTTTTCTTATGTCTAACATAGATAATATAACTTATCTATAATTCTTTTTCTCGATAAAAATTAATTGTTTTTTTTACAATGTTTAATTTAGCAATTCCACTTCGCATACCTATAAAAATATTTTCTTCATCAAATATGACTACAGAATTTGGATATAGATTTCTCCAAAATTGTTCTCTAAAAATAAGGATCGCTTCTTCATTTACTACTTTGTAAAAACCATGAAAAGAAACAATATAAATAATGTCATTAAACACAGTTGATGCTTCTAAGGCATCTCCAAAGGATTCGATTTTTCTGTATGTGAAATCTTTTTTTAATTCATATAAGCTTCCCCAGATACCCGAGCCTTCGGTAAAGTAGATTTTATTTTGGAATCGAAAAATATCAACCACATTTCCAAATTTTATTTCTATAGATTTCTTTATCTCTCCTTTCGGCTGAAAGTATAATGCTCCTCCCCATTCGCCTTTATTTTCTCCAATCAGTTTTCCACCTTCTATTTCTAATTCAGAATCTTCTTTATAATAACTGGCCTTTTCTACTATCAAACGATTATTTTCTTTTTTCACAGCATAGCAATCTTTAGATTGATTGAGAACAAACGATTCTTCAGATCCTACTTTTGGAATAGAATACTCACTAAAATTATCTGGAATTTTTATTTCTTGTCCTGTACTATAAGAACAAAAATAGAGTGTGAATAATAGAAGTAACCTTTTCTCCATTGTTAAATTTATTGAAATGATGAAATTATTGCTTAGTAAATATCAAATCTTTTGTTTCAGGTAAATAGATATTTATGTCCGTTCCCTGAGGACACTTACTGCTATCAAGTATAATGTCATTAGGACGATATTCCCAGGATAATTGTGTAGGACTTATCTTTTTTAAATTAATTTTCCCCCATCCAACGCGACAATTAGTCCCTCTATAATTAAATATTGCTTTACCTCCATTATCAACTATAAATTGACTATAAATTGTATGCGTATATTGATTCGACTGAAAATTCATGTTTTTAGTATCTTGCAGTATTGTACCTGTTGAATTTTTCACAATATATCTTATGGATAAAACATCTCTATATACTTTTTTATCCACTAGGTCAAAAAGCTTATCTTCTTCTTTAGAAATGTAAATGGTAATTTGTCTTCCATTATAGGAGGCTGAATAAACTCCTGTAAAAGCTGGTAATTCATTGTTTGTATCTTTTAAATGCGAGAGGTTAGGCACATTGTTCACAGCAGTACGAAGCGGATATGTTTGCTGTGCCTGGCAAGATAATAGACCCACTAGAAAAGTGAATAATATGGCTGTTTTTATATTTATTGTTTTCATTTATTTTTATGTTTACTATTTAAGAGCAGGTTGTTGAAGTTGGTTGATTATAATTATCTAGGGTAATGTTCTTTATTGAACTATCATAGTATCAAGAAAATTTCTAAAGAGCTATCCCAATAAATGGGATAGTTCCTAACCTAACTCAAAAACCAATGATAATCAGAATTACTAGTATAGAGAGTTCCTTCTAATTTATTACGCTACAAAAACAAACCTTTACCAAGGGTAGTAAAGGTCTTTAAGTTAATATTAAATTTTACTCTATTGTTTAGTAAATATCAAGCCTTTTGTTTCAGGTAGATAGATATTTATGTCTGTTCCTTGAGCACACTTGCTATCATCAAGTATGATATCATTAGGCTTATATTCCCAGGATAACTGAGTACTATTAATTTTGGTTAAAATAATTTTGCCCCAACCAACACGGCAATTTGTTCCACTATAGAAAAAAATAATGGAATTATTATATGACTTTATTCCTATACTGTACAGTTCTATTTTGGAAGTACTGTTACTTTTTGTGTCTTGCAAAATTACACCAGAAGAATTCTTAACGATGTATTTGATATCTAATATATCTGAGTAGAATTTCTTTGAGCTCTTCTGTAATTTCTTTTCAACTTTTGTAATATATAATGTAATTTCTTTTCCTTGGAAGTTTGCTTTATATGTTCCGATATATGGAGGAAGTTCATTATTGGTATCCTTCAAATAAGCATTAGCTGGAATATCTTTTAAATCTGTATTTAGGGGTAATGCTTGCGATTTACAGGAAAATACCCCTATAAAGAATATAAATAATATTACTGTTTTAAGATTTACTATTTTCATAACTTTACATTTTGATTTTTAAGAACAAGGTACTGGAGTTGGTTGATTAGTACTATTTAAAGTGATGTTATTTATTGTGCCATCTTTTTCTATTCTTTGCAGGTTGACCTTTCCTGCTAATCCCATATTACTTAATGTTTCAAAGAATAATGTTTCTGCTCCTAGATTGTTTAAATCCCCTTTACTATCTATGTACTTTGTCCCATTTTTTGCCCAATCAGTTAAATTGCTCTCTGTTCTTTGAAAATCAACAGTAAAGTTATCTAAATCATCTTGCGTAAAAGTTTTTACGGCATCTTGATACCCTCCATTAAACCATATTACATAATGCATGCCATTAGGAGCCACCATTCCTAAATAAGCATTGTTTGCATTTGCTGGATTAGAAGTGGGCTGTGCTCTTGCAAAACCTAATAACTGGTCTATATCTGGAGGAGATAACATAGGTATTCCTGTCGGTGTGTGATTGTGATAACCTCCTACATATCCTGTTTTATTTCTAAAATTCACACTGTGAGTTTCTCCTGTAATTGTGGCGCTAGGTGTTCCGTCTGCTTTAAACATTACTCCAAGCTCACCTCCTTTAGGTGCTTGTTTTCGGAGTTCATTAATCTTTTCAAGTACCTGTGGTTTAGCTAGATTACTTCTTGTTTTATCACAAGGAGTGTCAGGAGTATTTGGGTATGGATAGCCTGTACCTCCTCCACCATTACCCATATCACACAATCCTGTTACAGGATCTACAATACCTAAGCAATCAGAAATTTCTATTGGGGCATCTATAACCCTACAAGTTGTAACATTACTGGATACCCAATATCCATCTCCTCCCTCTGGATCAGGATTAGATTCATTATTTGGATACCACGTAGAAATCGTTTTGGTTGAACAGACTAATGTGCCCTTACTACTATTGTTTGTATTGGTATTTATTGCTTTTTTAACTCTTGCAGAAATATAATTTTGGAAAAAACTAATATCATTTTGTGATTGTCTATATATGAAGTAAATTTTAGTGCCATGTCTGGGAACTTGAAGCACAGAAATAACTTTTCCATTATCTACCACAGGAACCATCAAAAAACTTTCATCAAAGCTATCCATTGTTGTGGCATAATCCCAATAAGGTGTTCCACTGCCTTTTTTGATTTTAGATTCATTTTCCTGATAGACTTTCATTACATTTTTAATATACTTTTCGTCCTCTTTCCAAAGGCTTTTGTTAGTATATTCTTTAGAACTTGGATCAAATGAAGCGGTGACTTCATCATGAACACATGAATACAGCGAGATGCAGAGGACTACTAGTAGCAGTAGCTTGAAAATAAATTTCTTTTTCATTTAGTGTTTGTATTTCTTAGGTAGCTAATATAAAAATATTTTATAATTCACAACTTAGGGTTTTCCTTAATTGTTGAATTATTTTTTATTTGACGTGAAACTCTTATTTCAGGTGCATAAAAGATTAAGAAAATACACAATGCTTTGTAATCTTAATAAACGTTTTCTTTTCACTGACCTTAGAAAATAGATGGGCATAATTATTATTTAAACCACCAGATCGATTGCTTTTGATTTTAACTCTTTGTAAAGCCAAATGTTCTTATAAAAAATTCAAAAACTAATACTATAATACTTTGTGACACAAAAAAAACCGCTCACATTTCTGTAAGCGGTTCATTTTCTGTGGTCCCACCTGAACCAAAACAATGCAATTCACATTTTTACATTTTAGTTATAAACATTACAAAATCTACCGATAATACATCAATAAAGCCTATTTCAAACTACCTTAGCTTATTGCATATGATTTTATCAAATTGATTTTAATTTCAAAATGGTTGGGAAATGGTTGGGAATTTTCCTGAACCACTTATTTTTTTGCTTATCTTTGTTGTATTCAAGATTTATAAGGCATGGCAACTGTAAAATTTAGGCTTAAAGCCAAAACTGACAATTCACAGATTTTTTTACGTTTTAGTATTTCTCGAAATCAGGTTTTCGAAACTAAAACAGGATTAACAGCAAACTATAAAGACTGGAGCATTGAAAAATCGCAGATCAAGCAAACCAAAGCAGAAAATAAAATTATTGCAATCCAGCTAAATGATCTTGCAAACTTTATTCAAAAAGAATATAATGTTGATTTTAGTAAAGGAGTAATATTTTCGACCAATTGGCTTAAAAAGAAAATCGATTTGTTTTTTGGTCGTAATTCAAATCCTGAAAATGACGATTTATTTTTAATTTATCTCAGCAACTATATTGAATTACGAAAAATAGATAGCAACATTAAAAATGCAACTATTCAAAAATTCATCCAGATGCAAACAAAAATAAAAGCATTTGAGAAAAAGCAAAAAAATCAGTTCTTAGTGACTGAGTTCGATAAAAAACTTATGCTTCAATTTAGAATTTTTATGCTTAACGATTGTAAGGTAATGGAATCGACAGCAAACAGAACTTTAAGATGTTTAAAAACAGTTCTCTTGGATGCACAGAACAACGGAAAGAATATAAATCAACTTATCAACAATTTTACTATCGAGAATGTACCATCAATAAAAGTATTTCTAAATTTTGAGGAAATAGAAAAAATTAAGAATGCTAAGGTTATAGGAAATGATTTAATCACTGCTAAACACTGGCTTATTATTGGATGTTATACAGGACAAAGAGTTTCGGACCTTTTAAGAATGAATTTAAGCATGGTTTTTACCAAAATAGATAATGAGGGAAACAAGTTCCCTATTTTGGAGCTTACGCAGATCAAAACAGGCAACGAGGTTTCAATTCCTTTACATGATGAGGTTTTAAAGATTTTAGAAATCTACAATGGTAACTTCCCTCCTACTTTTGGAAAAGCAACAGACAGTAATTTTGTATTATTTAACCGATACATTAAAAAAGTTTGTGAAATTGCAGGAATAAACAACATTGTCAAAGGAAAGGTTTTTAACGATGATTTAAAAAGAAATGAAATTGTAGAAACTGAAAAATACAAATTAGTTTCCTCACATGTTTGCAGGCGTAGTTTTGCGACTAATTTTTATGGCGATAAACGCTTTACAACTCCTCAGATTATGTCTATTACAGGTCATAAAACAGAAAGAATGTTTTTATCATATATTGGAAAAACTTCATCAGACCACGCTTTACAAACTGCAAAAACATTTAGAGAAATTGCACAGGAAAAAATATCTTAAGATTATTACCTGTACGTATATTAATCTACAATTATTATTAAATTTGAACAGCAAAGGTAGTATTTCACTCCCTTTGTTATTCTTTATGACTATTTAATTCTTTTCTTAATCTTTCAATTTCTTCTTTTTGACTCTTAATTATTTCTTTCAATGTACTAATATGTTCTTTTAGTTCTACCGCCAATTGATCCGAGACGTTAATTATATAAGCAAAATTAGTAGCTGTTCCAATATTGTTTTGGATAACCTTAGCTTCTTCAGTCTTTATATTCTCCACATCAGTATTTCAGAAGATCAGCCAATTTAATCCATTCTTCTTCTGTAAAACCTATTTGATTAGACTCCTTTCTGAAATACTGAGGTTGGGAAATATTGAGCAATGATGCCATTTTTTCTTGCGAAATCTGTTTTTCTTCTCTTAGTTTTCTTAGTCTTACATTAATCTTACTGAGGTTTTAAGCAAAGGTAAAAAATTTATTCATTTATTATTCTTATTAGAATAGGTTTTACATTTTAGAATTCACAATTTTGTGAAGGAAAAGTGATTTTCAGAGAAAATATACGACAAGATTTGACGTATCACAAGTGTATCTTTACCAAAAGAAATTAATTAATTCTAAAAGTAGGGAAATCCGTATTTTGTCAATTGAAAAATATTTTTATATTAGCTAACTTGAAATTACAAATATTAAAATGAAAAACAAATTTATTTTGAAGCTATTTATTATAATAGTATTTATAACCTCTTTATGTTCCTGTATGCATGATGAACTTTCTTCAGCATCAGATTCAACCTCTAAGGTATATAATTCTAAAAGCTTATGGAAGGAAGATGAAAAATATATTACTAAAATAAAGGAAGTCTATGCTAAAAATGCTGATGACAACTATATAAGAAATACGTATGGAATCATTTCCTGGGATCATGCTATGACAATGAATACCTTTGGTGAGAACTATCTGATTGTTCCTGTAATAAAGGGAAACAAAGTGACGAATATTTTAGAGGTATTCAGAGAAAAAAACAAGGCTTTCTTTCACTTTTCAAACAGAGATATGGAAAGTAACGAATTTTTTGAAAAAATTATTTTTACTGATCGAAGCCGGTTATTAGCAGAACCTGTACAATATATAGATAATACAACAGCTAGAACTTCAACGAAAGTTTTGCAGTGTCGCACTTTAATACTTACTGTAGGGTATGTAGAAGGTGCAAATGGTGTGCAAACTCCTATAGAACAAAGAAAAACAGTATGTAAATTTGTTGATGGCCCAGAAAATACGAGTGATTGCCTTGGGATAGTAGACCCTTTTACTGGTGAATGTGATGGAGGTGGAGGAGGTTCAGATGGAGGAGGTTACTATTATCCTACTGAAGAAGAACAGGAAGACATAAAAGAAGTCTGTGCAAAGATTAAAAATGCTTTTACGAATGAAAAATTCAAAGAAAAATACAGGGAACTAAACAAACCAGAAGTCTTTGCAATGGATCACGAAAAAGGATTTTACGAAAGATTTCCTCCTGTAGGATCAAATTTACCTTCCGGGTTTCCGGTCGTAGATGGCGCCCCATGTAGATCAGGGATGGATTTACCTGCTAATCAAGATGGAATTGGGGGATTAATGCACATACATAATGATTTTGATTGTGAGGGAAATGCACCAATAAAAGCTCCATCTCCTAAAGATGTAAAGACTCTTTTGAATACATTTATTAAACAGGCTAGAATATATACAGGAAGTTATACAAATGCATATTCCATAATTGTAACATCACAGGGTAGTTATATGCTCAGGTATAATAGTGAAGTTTGGCCGGGTACTATTGATGCAGATAAGTTAAAAGGATGGGATAGCTGGTATAAAGATTCATATGAAAGACTAATTGACACAAATTCCCTCACTCAAGAAAATGTCGAAAAAGTATTTGCACAATTTTTGAAAGAAAAAGTAAATATAGATGGATTACAAGTTTATAAAGTAAGTGAAACGTCATCTGAAAAAATTGACTATGATTCAAATAATAAAATAACAACAAGAACAGAATGTCCCCAATAAAAAGAAATAGAATGAAAAATTTACTTATCATATTGTCAGCCTTGATTTTTAGCAATGTTTCAGCACAACGTGACCATGGTCCTGTTACAGATACTTGCCCATCTCCTAATGAAGTTCCTTTAAGAACTTTTACTGAGATTCCCGAAGATGCCTGTTATTATCTCAAAGATACTAATAATGAGCTTCCTGCATATGAAGGAACTTGGAAAGGGACTTGGAACAACAGAACTATTCTTATAACATTCAAAAAAGTAACAAAAAATTACAATACTACTTTGAAATATTTTAAGGATTACCTAATTGCAAAATTTATAGTAAAAGATAATAATGGTACGGTTCTTTTTGACAATACTAATCTTGTTGATTATAATGCCAAAATTTATGGTAGTGGATTTAGAAAAATTGATAATAAATATTCATTAATTTATATTGATCCAGATTTGTGTGATATAACAGGAAGTGTAAGAATAAATTTCACTGATGCATCTAAAACAAAATTGGAATGGAAGTACTTTCAAGATCCAGATTTGGTAGAAACTTCATGCTTTTATCATGGTCTTCCTGAGTCTCAGAGACCTGATCCATTACCAAAAAATGTTGTACTAATAAAGCAATAGTCAGTATGAAATCTAAACTATTAATTGCAGTAATTCTATTTGTAAATTCATTATTTTACTGTCAAAAAATTTCTAAGATAGAGTTTCATCATTCAAATCCTATAATTGTATCCAACTCAATAGATATAACAGTCGAAGCTATCAAACAAAGTAAGAAGGATAAAATAAAAATAAGAGTAAAAAAAGGTAGAGAGAATGAATATTTTCTCCAAATTTCTAAAAAAAAAATCATCAAAATCTATAATGCCTGTCAGAAAATAGAATATGATACCGTTGCATTGAAAGAGAATTTAATTGATGGTTCATCTACAAATATTACATTATATGATAATTTAAATAATAAAAAAGATTATTATGCAGCAGGCTTAAGCAAAAAATCTAAAGATGACAATTTTCAAAAAGACTTTTGGTATGCTACTAGTTTAATTATTAAAACTGCCGGATTAAAAATGAAGGATTTAATAGATTATAGATAAGTCCCGTTCTTTTGAATCTTAAGTTTAAAATTCATTTAAACAAATTATAATGCGACATTATTTGTCGCATTTGCTTTTTATTTTAGCTTTTCTAAAGCATAAAGTTATGGAAACAATTATTATGGAAGTTTAAAGGATTTTAAAGAAAATTATATCAACTTTTCTATTCAAAGTGAGTGTAACTTACTTCAGTATATTTCGTTGCAAAAAAAATAAAATAAGAAAGGATTAGACTTCATTGTAACTATTTTCGGAATGGACATAATTGCAAATTAAGAAAAATTCTAACGTATCAATATTGGAGGATCAAGAAATTAATTATTTATTTTTAACAATTATTTTTTACCATTATGAAGAAAAAAACATCCATTAAAACACAATACCTTGCACCTAGCGAATATAAGGTTTACAGAAAACTTGAGGACTTTAAAGAAAATTACTTTATTGACTATTCAAGACTTAGTGATAGAATAACATATATTGAATATTTAAAGGATTTAGAAAATATATATAAACAACTATATGAAAGTCAATCTGCCTTTAAACTCAACATAAACATCAAAGAAATTATTCTTAATGATACTGATCTTAATAGTAAACAAATAATTAAACAACCAATTACATACAATGTTGAAAAAAATGAATACATATATTCTATACTCATTCAGCACAATCAAATATATAATTATTTAAAAACAGAATTAGAAAAAGAGAAAATAACACTGTCAACATATTCAAGAGTTTCTAGTTCTGACAAAGAGACTGATTCAATGGAATTTTTAAATGCAAAGCAAATCCAAAAGATAGGTTTGCTTATTCAGTCAGGCATTGTTGATTTTCTAAGATCAGAATATCCAAATATTACTAATAATCAACTAGCAGGTTTTTTTGAACTTATTTCCAAAGTACCTTTAAAACAAAAGTCTACTAATACACATTTTACAAAAGATAAAAATAGTGACAAATACCCCATTAAAAGTAAACAAGATAAAGAAGAATTAGAATTAATACTTGCTCATTTCGGAATGAAAAAATTGTAAATAAAATAGTCTTCGGAAAAATAATTTTGTTCCGAATTTTTTCCGAACTCAGCTTTGTTGCATAATATTTAAAACACATTATTATGTCAATAATTCAATTTATCGGAACTACTCCAAATGATCTCATCCAAGAGATAAAAAAAGAAATCATTCCAGAGTTAAAAGAACAATTAAAAAAGGAATTTCAACCCAAAGAACCTACTAGCTATCTTACGCGTCAGGAAGTATGCAAATTGCTTCACATTGACCTTTCCACCCTTCACCGTTGGAGAAAGGAAGGAACTCTCATTGCCTATGGGCTAGGAAACCGTATATATTTCAAGAGAAACGATATTGATGAGTTTATTAATTTGAACAGATTGTAAAAGAGGATTTGTTTATGTGTCCACAATTTACAAATATCATGTTAGATTTCCTAAAGTTCAGAACATTCAACCAGAATATTATAATCCGTCTGGTAAATAGTAAAGATTTTGAAAGATCTAGAAGTAAAGGAAGCCACACCCTCGTTTATCAGCATAAGAAACATAATATTAAATTGGAATGTCGTAAATCAAAATTAGTGGCAGAAAATGAGTTTATTTTTATAGATATTCTCATTACCCCACATTACTATTTTAACTCCGGTAAACATAATGGTAATGACTTCAATCCAGAAAATTGCAAAAACATTTTACAAGAAATATTCTCTATTCTAAAAATTGAGCAATTAGAATATAACGAGTTGCAATTGATTAATCTGGAATATGGTGTTAATGTTCTTCCAGAATCAGACGTTAAAAACCTCATCGAAGGAATATTGTATCATAAGAAAACACCATTTGTTTCTAATAATAAGATAAAAACGTACAAAATCACTGACGCAACTACCTTTAAACAGATTAAAGCCTATGGTAAAGGTATTCAGTTTATTAATATGCCTCAATTCGGAATTGATATAAATACATTTCGCTTTGAGGTCAGGACTAAACAAACAAAGAATATTCGAAAACTAGGAATTTATACACTGTGTGATTTATTCCAAGATAACACTTATAGAAAACTTGCAGAAAGCTTACTAAAAGAATGGGACAACATTCTTATTATCAATTTAGAGCCTAATTTGAAAGGGCTAAATCCTGCAGAGGCAAAATATATCAGTGAGGTAAATACAATTGACTTTTGGTCAACAAAATTGAAAAATCCTTATCGAAATACTTTTGCGAGAGAAATGAAAAAATACTATAATAAATCAAAAGGAAAAAACAACCTGCACCATGAATTAAAGGTCAGAATTTTAGACAAAATTTTCTATTTACTAACTAGTGCAAATTCCATACAGAAAACACCCATGAAACCTAGACTTTTCAAAAATTAAAAAAAAATTCTTACCTGATAAATTTGGAATATGCATCAATTTTGAACATGATATACATGATAAACAAAAAACAAAAATAAAAAAGAGATACTAAAAAAGGTTAGAATAAGATTGTGATATTTTTTAATTAAAGTTCATTACGAATTAATTAAATAGTATCAAAAGTGCCTGAAACCAATTATTTCATAAGTAGATTTTATTAAAAAATTGGATTAAGTTCACAGCAAATTTAAATGATTACGAAAAATAAAGTTTATTACGGTAGGATTTTTTTGGATAGCCTTCAGAATCTTTGACAATCAAATTTGAACTGTAAAATGAAGCTAAAGTATTCTCTAAATAAACAAAGCTGTTAGGAAATATATTTAAAGAGGATCTTAGAAGAATCTATACAGAACAAAAATTAACATTGAAACATTACAAGACCAGGAAATTATGTCAGTTGTAATTCCTTGTAAAACCTGAAATTAAAAAAATAAAACTAATCAGTTGGACTAACAAGCTTTTTAACAAATTTTACGAGCTAAAAGAAACGAAAATAACCCATTATTTCACTTGGATTATAAATTTAAAATTCATTATTATGAAAACAGAAAGAAAACACAACGCAGGAACCAATAAAGGTTTACAAAAGTTGACAGAATTAGAAAATAATATAAATTCTCTTTTGTCTCTACAAAAGATTACTCCAGAAGATATTAAAATTCTTGAAGGAGAAGAAAGAGCAGAGTTTTCCCGAATTCTTACTCATAAACTTAATACATTAATAGGTGAAGAAAGAGAAAATTTTTACAATCAGGTAGAAGAGATAATGGATTCTCGTACCAAAAATGAAATCTGGGAACATAATCAACTAAATATTATGTGGGCTATTTCTTCTTTTATCAGAGAAAACAGCAGAATGCCGACAAAAACAGAAATCTCAACTAAAACGGACCTTAGTAGGCAAACCGTACACAAGCACTTAAAAGAGTATAGAAACAGTGTTTATTATTCGGAATTTCAAGAACAGTTTTCTATCATGTCTTCTAAAGTAATGACAACTGTCTTCCAGTACGCTATTAATGGAGACATGCGAGCAGCCAAATTATATCTTGAAGCTATCGGGGCTTTGAAAAACACTCTTTCTTTAAATAGTTCGAATAACAATACCCTGATACAGAATCAAAACAATTATATTCAAATTAATGGAATGATATTAAGCCAGGAAAGCATTAAAAGCCTGAGTCCTCACCAGCTTAGTACTATTGAGGAAATTTTAAAAACTATCGAAGTCAGGGAGGATAAATAATTAACCGCTTTTTATTCATAAAAATAGTATCATAATAAATATTAGAAAAATCTGACACTTCATATCAGGATATACTTACACATTTTTAATGTCACTAGAAAATTACATCTCGTAACCTGCTTTAATATGATGACAATCTCATGCTTCAATTACAATTTTCTCTTTCAATATTTTTAGGTTTTCACTAATAAATAGTAATTTGTCGTTAAAATTATTCTTTTGATATATGAAGATTCCACTCGAATTAGATGACCAATATGTAAAAGAAGTCATATTTAATAGATCTTTAAAAAACCTTTTAAGAGAAAAATGGAAGCTTGTTGAGGGTTTTGAAAGCTATGCGATTTCTAATTATGGCAGGGTCAAAAGTTTAGAACGTGAAGTTGTATATTCAGATGGGAGAAGGCAAAAATTACCGGAACGTATTATGACCTTACAGGCTGCCAAACAATTTAATAAGTATCTTAATACTTATTTTTACAATATCAGATGCCTGTTCTCGTTCGAAGGAAAAAAATACGGGAAATATATGGCTCGCTTAGTTTATTATCATTTTGTGGAAAGATTTGACTTAAATGATAATTCTATTATTATTTCCTACAAAGATGGTAATAGATTTCATATCCATGTCCGTAATTTAGAAAAACTATCTGTCAGTGATAGTCTTTTTAAAAGGTATCGAACAGACAGAACAAAAAACCATAGGAAAGACTATGCACAAGCTGTGCGTCAATATACTGTAGAAGGTAATTTTGTAGCTGATTTTGAGAGTATAACTGCTGCGAGTGAAACGCTTGGTATTGGCTGTAGAAACATCTTCACTGTAATAAAAAAAGAAGGTATGACAGCAGGTGGATTCCGATGGTTTTTAAAAGGCTATACACCACGAAAACAAGATTTTTTTCCAATTACAAAAACAGCCCATAACTCAGAGAAAATACTAAATAAATTACTTTGGGAAAAATTAGGTAGACCTACAATTAATAAAAATAACCCACCTGCATGCATGAATATGTCGCTTGAAGATCTGCCAGGTGAAAGGTGGAAGCCAATACCAGGTCTTGAGAAACAATTTACAATCTCTAATAAGGGAAGGATAAAGCGCTTAAATACATGGACGTCAGCTAAAAACAAAGCTTTTTTTAAAGAACATATCATATCGCTTCTTGCTAATGCCGAGCCTAATGGTAAGGCTTATTACCTTTACACACAATTAAATCATAACGGAAAAAAATATTTTACGATGATTACACGCTTACTCTATTACTGCTATAGAGAAAAGTTTGATCTAAAAGATAGGAGACTTGTCATCATTAATCAAAATGAACCCAAATGGGATATAGACATTGCAAAGCTTATTCTAAGTCCGCGTTAATCAAACGTAAAGTATGATCAAAAAAGTTAATAGTAAAGGCTATCCGGGTTGTTATTTGTAACTATTTATGATGGAGCAGCGTAATTGTATTTTCTAGAAATAAAAATAAAACACCGATGAACAAAAGAAAACAATATTCAATCTAAAAATTACCTGTATACCTTTATATTCTATCTTATATCTGAAGTAAAAGAAAAGTAATAAAAAATTCTGTGGGAATTTAACCTTTAAATTCCTTCTTTTTATTCTTATTTTTTTCAAGGTTGGGAAAATGTTGGGAAAAACAAAAAGAAAAAAACCGTAATACTATATAATATAAAGCATTACGGTTTTACATTGTGGTCCCACCTGGGCTCGAACCAGGGACCACCTGATTATGAGTCAGGTGCTCTAACCAACTGAGCTATAGGACCTCAAAACTTGGTTAAATTTTGTGCTTGCAAAAATAGTAAAATTTCTTTCACTACAAAACTTTTTATGACTTTTCTTGACAAAGTTCTACGAGCACTCCGTTGGTGGATTTAGGATGAAGGAATACAACTAATTTGTTATCAGCACCTTCTTTTGGCTCTTCGGAGATAAATTGAAAACCTTCTTTTTTTAATCTTTTTACTTCTTCGACGATATTTTCAACGCCAAAAGCCAGGTGATGGATGCCTTCTCCCTTTTTATCGATGAATTTTGAGATCGGACTTTCCGGGTTGCTGGCTTCAAGAAGCTCGATTTTGCTTTCACCTGTTTCATAAAACGAGGTCACTACTCCTTCCCTTTCTACGGTTTCTTTTTTGTAGGAAGGTTTTCCTAAAAGCTTTTCAAAAAGTTCATCGGAAACCCCTAAAGATTTTACGGCAATGCCGATATGTTCTAACTTCATAAGTAAAATACTATAATTAAATCGTAAATTTGAAATACCCATTACATTTCAAATGAGCAATTCAAACAAAAGTACTAAATTTGCATAAATTATGGAAAGTAACAGACAAAGAAAAGTAGCACAGATTATACAGGAAGATTTTGCAGAATTATTCCGCAAACAGGCAGCTGACAGCAAACAGAACATTTTGGTTTCTGTTTCGGATGTTAAAGTAACTGCAGACCTGGGAATAGCAAAGATCTACTTAAGTATTTTTCCTCAGGAATTCCGTTCAGATATTATGAAGGAGATTGAGGAGAACAAACCTCAGTACAGAAATTTCATTGGCCAGAAAATGGCTAAACAAGTTCGTATCATTCCACAGCTTAGTTTCTATCTTGACACTTCTCTTGATGATGTTGAAAAACTGGAAAAAGAATTAAGAGGCGAGGGAGACAATCCTGTATTATAAATTTTGAAAAACATTGCATTCTATATTGCTTCCCGATACCTTTTAGCAAAAAAAGGAAGCACTGCCGTTACCTTCATCACATGGTTATCCGTGGGAGCGATGATGGTTGCCGTTACTGCAATGTTTGTCATTATTTCAGTTTTCTCGGGCCTTGAGGATCTTAATAAAGATCTGATCTCTAATCTTCATGCGGATCTTACGATCAAAAGCTCTGCAGGCAAGACCTTAAAGAACCTGCCGAAAATTGAAGATCTTCTTAAAAAAAACAAAGATATTACCAGCTTTTCCCGTGTCATTGAGGAAAAAGTATACATTAATTATAACGGTAAAGGAGACATTGCCTATCTGAGAGGAGTGGATTCAGCTTATACCGTAGTCAATCCCATCAATAAAGACGTATTTTACGGCAGCTATCCAAGTTTCGATTATTCGAATGAGGTATTGATGGAAAATTCATTGGATAACAGGCTTTCGATTCCCGTAGCTTCTTCAAAGGATTATGCCACCATCTTTATGCCGAAACCGGGACTTGGGATCATCAATAAAGAGGATGATATTTATAATAAAAAAGACATTCTGGTGACCGGTATTTTTCCGGGAAAAGATCAGCTGGACAGTTACATCATTTCCCCGATTGAATTGACGGAGCAACTATTGAACCTGCCCAAAAATTCAGCCTACCAGATCGTCATCAAATTAAAAAATCCTGAAAATGCAGATATCGTTAAAGGTAAATTACTTTCTACTTTAGGCAAAGGGATTGATATCAAAACCAAAGAAGAAGAAAATGCTGCTTTCTGGAAAATGATCAATACGGAAAAGCTCTTCATCTACTTAATCTTCGCGTTGGTTATTTTTATTACGACCTTTAACCTGGCAGGAGCCATTATCATTCTGCAACTGGATAAAAAAGAACAGGCCAGATCACTGATCTCGCTTGGATTCCCGTTAAGCCACCTGAGAAGAATTTATTTCTACACCGGGGTTCTTATTGTAATATCAGGGATTATTTCCGGGTTGATTCTGGGGACAGCATTGTGCTATTTCCAATTGTTTACAGAATTTTTTAAAGCCAACGAGACATTGCCGTTCCCGGTAAAGATCGTAGGTAAAAATTATATCATTGTAGCCGTTACGGCATCTCTATTCGGCTTCATTATTTCATGGGTATTTTCAAAAATAAGTAAGGAATATATTACTAAAAATTAATATACGTAAGATCGTATTTTCTTTACCTTTGCGACCCAATTTTTAAATAATGAAACGAATTTTATCTTCTTTTTTATTGGTATTAGCTTGTTTTTATACATTAGCACAGATACCTGCAGGCTATTATGATTCGGCTGTTGGATTAACCGGTCCTTCATTAAAAACCCAACTTAAGGAAATTATTTCTACCGGATATGTTCAACATACCTATAACGACCTTTGGGATGCCTATCAATCTACCGACAAAGACAATTTTTACGAGATGGATGGCACTGTCCTGGACATCTATTCCGAAAACCCTGCGGGACCGGATAATTATAACTATACCTTTATAGTCAATCAATGCGGCAGCAACAATGGACCTGAAGGAACCTGCTACAACAGAGAGCATATTGTCCCTCAGAGTCTTTTCAGTGAAAACCTTCCCATGAAATCTGACATTCATTTTATACGCCCTACGGATTATAAGGTGAACGGCATGAGATCTAATTACCCTTTTGGAGTTGTAGACGTACCAACATTCGTTTCCCAAAACGGATCCAAGCTTGGAAGTTCTGCTTCCGCGGGATATACAGGTATTGTATTTGAACCTAATAACGCTTTTAAGGGCGACATAGCAAGAATGGTCCTTTATTTCGTAACAAGATATGAAGCCCAGCTTTCTACTTTCAGCACAGGGAATATTCTGGGAGGTTCTGCTTTCCCGGGGCTTCAATCCTGGGAACTGAATCAGTTGCTGGCATGGCATGCGGCAGATCCGGTGTCACCGGAGGAAATTGCTAGAAATAATGCATCTTATGCTTATCAAAATAACAGAAATCCTTATATCGACCACCCTGAATATGTGGCACTGATCTGGGGAACTCCGGTTATCGATACCCAGGCGCCAACAGCAGCGACCAATCTGATAGCCAACAACCCTACTTCTAACTCCATGTCATTGAGCTGGACGGCAGCAACCGATAATATAGGCGTAATTGGCTATGATATTTATGCAAACAATACATTCAAAACTTACGTAACAGGAACTACGGCTGTGGTTTCCGGATTATCTCCGTCTACTACGTATGATTTTTATGTAATTGCTAAGGATGCAGGCGGAAATTCATCTCCTCAGAGCAATATCGCACAAGGGACTACCTTGGCAGCACCGGCAGGAGGAAGTTGTGGAACCGAAACTTTTGATGCCATACCAACCGCTCCTAATCCTAGTTCTTACATCGATAGAACATGGACGAGCAATGGAATTACATGGAATGCTACCTCTGCAAGAACGGATGAAACGATCAATGGAAAATCCATCACGATCAAAAACGGAGTCTTAACAAGCTCTACCATTTCAGGAGGTGTACAAAGCTTAACACTAACCACCCAGTTGAAGTATAGTGGAGCTGCCGGAACATTGAATGTTGAAATCAATGGAAATCTTGTCGGTACCATACCGTACAGCGCTTCCGTACAAACAACAACGATCAGCAATATTAATGTTACCGGAAATGCCGTGATCAAAATCATCGCTACATCATCTGCAACAAACAGAATCTCAATGGATGATCTTAGCTGGACATGTAATTCAACATTAGCTACTGTTGATGCCACTAAAAACCCATCATCATTTGTGGTTTATCCTAATCCGGTTACAAATAATGAGCTTTATGTAAAAGGTGAACAGCTGAATAAAATTTCCAAAGCAGAGATTTATGATCTGTCGGGAAAACTGATCCGGGTGATTAACAATCCATTCAAAAATTCTAACAGAATTCATTTAAATGGACTGACCAAAGGAAATTACATCCTAAAAACAGACAACATTTCTGCAAAATTCATTGTGGAATAATCTTAAAAATATTTTAATCTATAAAGACCGATTTGTTCGGTCTTTTTTTTATTTTTGATAGATGGATTCCAATAAAAAATTAGGCTTAATAGGAAGAAATATTTCTTATTCTTTTTCCAAAAAATTCTTTGAAGATAAATTCCAAAAACTAATGCTGAAAGGCATCTCCTATAGTATTTTTGATCTTCAGGAAATCGAAGAGGTTGAAAACCTGTTTTCAACACCTGGGCTCCTGGGCTTTAATGTGACCATCCCGTATAAAGAAAAGATCATCAATTATCTGGACAATTTGAGTGAAGAAGCTGAAAAAATAGGCGCTGTAAATTGTGTTTTAATTGAAAATGGAAAGAAAACTGGTTATAACACGGATGCTTTCGGATTTGAAAAAACCCTGCTTCTCCATAAAAAACCACACCATACTTCGGCATTGATTTTAGGTGATGGCGGAGCCGCCAAAGCGGTACAATATGTATTGGATAAAAATGGCATTTCTTCACAGACCGTTTCCAGAAAATCTATATTAAATTTTGATAATCTGGATACAGAAACAGTAAACGACCACAAGCTGATCATCCAGACTACTCCCGTGGGTACATTTCCGAATGTTGAGGATTGCTTAAAATTCCCATTTAAGGGACTTTCCCGCGAACATTTGATCATCGATCTTATATACAATCCCAATTACACGAAGTTCATTATTAATGCTTCGGAAAAAGGAGCAAAGACTGTAAATGGCTATTATATGCTTGAACAGCAAGCAGAAAAAGCTTGGGAAATTTGGAATTTTCAAAAAAAATAACATAAATTAGTGCATTAATTGGCTTTTTAGCTACGTGCGACAGATAATAAACGCCATTCACATAAAAGATTTGCTATGACAACAGAAAATAACCTTTCTGAAAACGAAGAAAGTAAAAATTCTATCGAAGGATCAAATGAAGAAACTTCAGAAAACACTGTACCTCAGGAAGAAAACCAGCATGATGATGCTGAACATCTGGAAGAGGAAGCAGATACTGATATTTCTTTGGCTGATGCATTGAAGGAAATGGAAAAAATCATCAACGCTCCTAATGCGGGCGAGGATGTAAAAAAATTCAACCAGTTAAAAGAAAAAGCAAGTCATTACATCCATGATGAAGTGGAGGACAAAAAGCACGAATATGTAGAAGCCGGGAATGCTCCTGAAAATTTCAGCTATGAGCACCCTTCTCAATCTAAGCTTTCAGCTTTGGTTAATATCTTCAGAGAAAAGCATGACAATTTCCAGAAAGGACTGGAGGAAGAGCAAAAAAAGAATCTGGAACATCGTCAGGGAATTATTGAAAGGCTTAAAAACCTTTACACCAATTCCGAACCCAATACCAATTTATTCAAATCGATCCGTGAGATTAAAGAAGACTGGTCTAACGCGGGACAGGTAGCAAAATCTGAATTTAAAATCCTTAACAATAATTATTTCCACCATCTGAATCAATTCTATCAAATGCTGGATTTAAATAAAGAGTTTCTGGAGCAGGAATATGGTCATAATCTTGAAAAAAGACAGCATATTATTGCCCGTGCTAAAGAACTGGAAAATGAGCCCGTTATTCAAAAAGCGCTGAATGAGCTGCAATATCTTCATAAGCTTTGGAAAGAAGAGGCAGAACCTGTAGCAGAAGAATTCCGTGAAAAAACATGGGAAGAGTTCAAAGAAATTTCGAATAAGATACACGAAAGAAAATCTGAGCTTTCCGCAGCCATAGAAACTGAACAGAATGACAATCTTGAAAAGAAGAACAAGATTATCGAAGAGATAAAGAAATTATCCGAACCTGCGGAAACTCCTAACCACAATTACTGGCAAAATGCGATTAGAAGAGTTGAGGACCTGCGTTCAGAGTTTTTGAAAACGGGAAGTGTTCCAAGAAAGCTTTCCAACCAAAACTGGAATGATTTCAAAACCACTCTAAGGAATTTCAATACGACAAAGAACAATTATTATAAATCTTTGAAGGGTTCTCAGCAAACCAACCTGGAGGAAAAATTAAAACTGATCCAGACTGCCAAGGACAATATGAACAATGAAGAATGGGATATTGCCGTTCCATTATTTAAAAAGCTTCAGGAAGACTGGAAAAAAATCGGCCATGTTCCAAAAAGCATGACCAACAAGATCTGGGATGAGTTCCGTGATGCCTGCAATACTTTCTTTAATAACTACAGAGAAAAAAGCAATGCATCTACAGATAACTGGAAGGAGAACTACAAACAGAAAAAAGAGCTTCTTGAAGAGCTGAAAACGATCTCTAATGATGAAGGAAGTATTGAAAAAATAGAGACGATAAAAACAGCATGGAATAATGTAGGAAAAGTTCCTAGAGATAAGATCTCTATCAACTCCGAATTCAACAAAACTTTAAGAGAAAAATTAAAGCTGAATAAGATCAATGAACTGGAGTTGAAAGAAGACGGTCTTTCTGAAAATCAATTAACCGATAAGGCAAGAAAAATGAAGAGCCAGATCTCTGACCTGGAATCAGAAATCGTTAAATTAGAGAACAACCTTTCATTCTTCAATAAACCTTCAAGGGACAATCCTCTTTTAGCAGATACGTTCAACACGATTGATGAGAAGAAAGCTCATCTGGAAACTTTAAAACAGAATCTTCACAACATTATTGTCGGAGAATAACAGATAAAAAAATAACACCCAAGGCGAAGCAAAGAAATTTGTCTTCGCCTTTTTTATATTATGCAGGACGAATTATACATAAGAAGATGTATCGAGCTCGCTCAAAAAGCTTTGGGCAGAACATATCCTAATCCTCTTGTAGGAAGTGTGATTGTACATAGCGGCGAAATTATTGGAGAAGGCTATCATCACAAAGCCGGAGAACCTCATGCAGAGATCAATGCAATCAATTCCGTAATCAATAAGGATCTTATTCCTGAATCTACCATTTACGTATCTCTTGAGCCCTGTGCTCATTACGGGAAAACTCCACCATGCGCATTAAAGATCAAAGAACTGGGATTCAAAAAAGTGGTAATCGGAGCGATGGACTCTCATGACAAAGTGAACGGGAAAGGCAAAAAGATCATTCAGGATGCCGGAATAGAAGTCGTTTCAGGGATACTTGAAAAAGAGTCTGTTGAGTTGAACAAAAGATTCTTTACGTACCATGAAAAGAAAAGACCTTATATCATTTTAAAATGGGCTGAATCAAAGGATGGATTTTTAGATAAAGATTTTAAACCGACTTCAATTTCAAATTCACTGGTCAATCAGTTTGTCCATCAACTACGAGCTGATGAACATGCCATTTTAGTAGGTACACAAACCGCTCTTAACGATAATCCCGGCCTTACCGTAAGAAATGTTGAAGGAGTAAATCCTGTCAGAATTTTAATAGATCTCAACCTGAAAGTCCCTGATAATTTTAAGATTTTCAACAAAGAAGCCAAAACGTTGGTTCTTAATTCTATCAAAGAAGGAAACGAAGAAAATATCCACTGGATCAAAATCAGAAAGGATGATTTCATTTCCGACCTGATGGACATCCTGTATCAGGAGCAGATCCAATCCGTTATTATAGAAGGAGGGCGTTTTACCCTTCAGCAATTCATTGATGCCAACCTTTGGGACGAAGCTATCGTTATCAAAAATGAAAATCTCATCCTTGAAAAGGGAACACAAGCCCCTGAATTCCATTCAGAACCTTTTAAAACCGAAACCGTAAGAGATAATACGATAGCTTTTCATACGTCCCGTATGGTGTAACCGTTTTAAACTGAACCCGTAGTTAAATTATAAAAGTCTATTGGGGTTTCAAACTAAAGCATTTTATACTTTTGTACTTTTAAAGCCGGCCATAATGATGCACGAATACAAAACCATTGATAAACCCATCGAAAACACCTTAATCAAGGAAAAGGGAAGCAAATTTATCGGATTTGCTTATCCCGTTGCGAACGAAAATGAACTTAAGGACGCGCTTGAAAAAGTAAGAACCGAGCATCCTAAAGCGACACACCATTGCTACGCTTTCAGGATGGGTCTTCATGGTGAAAATTACCGCGCAAATGATGACGGGGAACCTTCGGGAAGTGCTGGGTTACCAATCTACAATCAACTATTAGCCCATGAGATCACCAATGTTCTCGTTATTGTAGTCCGCTATTATGGAGGAACTAAACTGGGCGTATCAGGTCTTGTAAAAGCATATAAAGAGTCTGCAAAGTTAACCCTTGAAGAAGCTAATATCATTACACGGGAACTGGAAACAGAAGTTGAAATCCGATTTAATTTTAATCAGCAAAACACCATTTTCACCCTGTTGTCAAAATTCGATGCAAAAGTCCTGAACTTTGATGCGAATGAAAACTGCATCCTTACCGCTTCTTTAAAAACGGCACAAAAAGAAAACATCTCAGATAAATTATCCGAGATGCAATATGTATCCTTTACATTTAAAGATTAATTTCTTCGGCCACCCATCAGGATCGACAACCAGTAAAGAAGTTGTACCAGTGATCCGATAGCTGCAACTACATAGGTTCTGGCAGCCCATTTTAAGCTGTCCTGTACTCCTACATATTCTTCAGGAGTTACAGTCCCTGTATCTTTAAGCCATTTCATCGCCCTGTTACTGGCATCATACTCTACAGGAAGGGTGATAAAAGCAAATAAAGTAGTCACGGCAAACAAGGCTACGCCAATTGCCAGGACGGTTGTATTCCCATTGGGATTCTCAATTGTTCTGCTGGCAGCCATAATGGCAATACCTGCAAAAATGACAAACTGCATTAAATTAGAACTGATATTCACAATAGGAACTAATTTTGAACGCATCTGAAGCATGGAATACCCTACTGCATGCTGTACTGCATGGCCGCATTCATGAGCAGCCACTGCGGCTGCCGCTGCATTCCTCTGCATGTACACCCCTTCCGAAAGGTTGACCGTTTTATCTGCTGGATTATAGTGATCTGTTAATTGTCCGGGAACCGAAATTACCTGAACATCATTAATTCCGTTATCTCTTAACATTTTTTCAGCCACTTCTTTTCCTGAAAGGCCATTTCGAAGGTGTACATTGGAATAATACTCAAATTTGGATTTCAACTTTGATGAAACATACCAACTCACCAGCATTGTAATCCCAATAATTACATAATAACCAATCATTTTAATAAAATTTTATAGATATTTTTTAACCTGTAAGATGTAAAAACTGTGCCAAAGTATTACATTTTATTTATTTATATTTGCCTTTTAATTACCCCAGAAAAACCATGTCTAAAGTTTCAATTCTAGAAGTAAAAAACCAGAACGAATTAAAACAGTTTGTGATGTTCCCCATGGATTTGTATAAAAACAATCCTTACTATGTACCCTCATTTATCAAAGATGAAATGAAGATCTGGGACGCCAAAGAAAATCCAGCACTGAATTACTCGGAATCAAAACAATACCTTGCCTATAAAGACAAAAAAGTAGTGGGACGTATTGCTGTGATGATCAATCACAAGGAGGAAAAGGAACTGGGCATAAAAAAAGTTCGTTTTGGGTGGATCGATTTCATCGATGACAAAGAGGTTTCTGAAGCATTGATCCAAAAAGCAATTGACTACGCAAAAGAGCATCATATAGACATGATCGAAGGTCCTATGGGATTCACTAACCTGGATAAAGCAGGAATGCTGACCATGGGGTTTGACAAACTGGCGACCATGATCGGAATTTACAATCATGATTACTATCCTAAACATCTTGAAAGTCTTGGCCTTACCAAGGAAAAGGAATGGGTGGAATTTGAAATGGAATTCCCTAAAGTCCTTCCTGAAAAAGTAGAAAAATTCAGTGGATTGATCGCTCAAAAATATAAACTGAAAGTCCTGAACTTCAAATCTAAAGAGGAAATTCTTCCGTATGTGGAGCCTATGTTTAAGCTTTTGGATGAAACTTATAAGCACCTCTCCACATATACTCCTATTTCCGACGAACAGATCAAAACATACAGAGAAAAATATTTCCCGTTTATCGATAAAAACTACGTGATCTGCGTTGTTGATGAAAATGATCAGCTGATTTCTTTTGCAATCACGATGCCTTCTTATTCGAAAGCGTTACAGAAATCAAAGGGTAAACTATTCCCCTTCGGGTGGTGGCATTTTTTACAGGCCGGTAAAAAGAATGACCGCGCTAATTTCTATCTTATCGGTATTCATCCGGAATACCAGAGAAGAGGGGTTACGGCTATTATTTTTAAGGAAATTTTCGTTCGTTTTACCAGTATGGGAATCAAATTTGCAGAAACCAATCCGGAACTGGAAGAAAACAAAAGTGTGCAACTGCTTTGGCAGGATTACAATCCGGTTAATCATAAAAGAAGGAGAACCTATTCACTGAAGATCAATAGCTGATAAGGTACGAGGTTCGTGTTACCGGATTTTCAATTTGATAATTTAAACCAATGATTTTAAATCCTGAACATCGACACATACATCCATAAATCGAATTTCACATCCCGAATCTCGTCACTCACAATTAATTACTCAAACGCATAACTCCTCTCCTATGAAACCACATCTCATCGTCTTCGCTATTTTAATTGCCGGGTTTATTATTTACAACTTTTTTTTCCAAAACGGAGACGATAAAACAAACACGGTAATCAATATTATTTACGCCAGTATCCTTTTCGGTTATATTTCATTTATGGCTTACTCTTTACTCAAAAAAATGCAGAAATAACCGTTATTTTTATTAATTCTAAATTACCGGTTTTTCCCATTTTAACTCCACATTTAAGGTTATTAATTTCATGCTTTCTTGTTTATTCGCTAAATTTGCAAATTGAGATAATAATGCAAAAATGAATTTACCTGAAAGTTATATTCCGATCCTTATCCAAGCTGCCGTTGCCATTGGTTTTGTAGCTGTTTCATTGCTTGGAGCGCATTTCTTAGGACCTCGTCAGAAGAAAGGAAATTCTGTGAAAAATCAAAGTTGGGAGTGCGGTGTTCCTGTTGAAGGAAATGCCAGAACCCCTTTTTCGATCAAATATTTCCTTACGGCTGTCTTGTTCGTTCTATTCGATATCGAAATCGTATTTTTTTATCCATATGCCGTTAACTTCAGAGAATTCGGATTCGAAGGATTCCTTGCAGTCCTTACCTTCGTGGCTATTTTCTTCGTAGGTTTTATCTATGTATGGAAACGTGGCGCGCTAGATTGGGATAAATAAATTTTAACATTAAAAAGATTTAATTATTTGATGGATTTAAAGCTTTATCATGCTTTTAAACTTCTAAATTTTTAATCTTTAAATATTTAATAAAATGTCAGATAAAAAACCAGTAATAAGAACAGATGCACCTGCTCCCGAAGGATTTGAAGGAGAAGGATTTTTCGCAACGAAACTGAGCAGTGTAATCGGAATGGCAAGAAAGTTTTCTCTTTGGCCGTTACCATTTGCTACCTCTTGTTGTGGTATCGAGTTTATGGCGACTCTTAACCCAACATATGATGCTTCAAGATTTGGAATGGAAAGAAACTCTTTCTCTCCAAGACAGGCAGATATGTTGATGGTTTGTGGAACTATATCCAAGAAATTAGGCCCGGTCCTAAAAGAAGTGTACACTCAGATGGCTGAGCCAAAATGGGTGGTTGCTGTAGGAGCATGTGCTTCCAGCGGTGGTATTTTTGACACCTACTCTGTTTTACAGGGAATCGATAAGATTATTCCGGTTGACGTATACGTTCCGGGATGCCCGCCAAGACCGGAGCAGATCATTGAAGGAGTAATGCAGGTTCAGGCTCTTGCAGAAAGCGAAAGCATCAGAAGAAGAGATATGCCTGAATATCAGAATTTATTAGACTCTTACAACATAAGCAACTAAACGGAAATGACGAACGAATTTGTATTAGAAGCAATCACCAGGGAGTTTCCTGAAACTGTAATTTCCAGTTCAGAGCCTTATGGAATGCTTACCGTTGAAGTGAAGAAAGATGACATCAAAAAAGTGATTCATTACCTTAAGGATTCGTCTTTAGAAATTAATTTCCTTACAGATATTTGTGGAATTCATTATCCTGAATTTCCGGAGAAAGAAATCGGCGTAGTCTACCATTTACATAATATGATGACGAATTTCAGAATCCGTCTTAAAGTATTTATGTCCAGAGAGAACATTGAGGTAGACTCTCTTACAGATCTATATGCCGGAGCGAACTGGATGGAAAGGGAAACCTATGATTTCTTTGGAATCAAATTCAAGGGACATCCGGATCTGAGACCTATTTTAAATATGGAAGATCTTGGTTACCACCCGATGCTGAAGGAATATCGTCTTGAGGATGGTACAAGAACCGACAAGAACGATAGCATGTTCGGAAGATAAAATAAAAATAATGATTGCTGATGATTGGTTAATGATCAATTATCGCTTATCAATTATCAATTATATATTATGAAAGATAACTCATTATCTAATATACTTAACCAATACGAAAGTAAGGAGCAGATTGACGGTCAGTTGTACACCCTCAATTTAGGTCCGACTCACCCTGCTACTCACGGGATCTTCCAGAACGTTTTAACGATGGATGGGGAAAGAATTCTTCATGCTGAGCAAACCGTAGGTTACATCCACCGGGCATTTGAAAAAATTTCTGAAAGAAGAAATTATACCCAGATTACGACCCTTACCGACCGTATGAATTATTGTTCTGCTCCGATTAACAATCTGGGCTGGCATATGACGGTTGAGAAACTGATAGGAATTGAAGTTCCAAAGCGTGTGGATTATATCCGGGTAATTCTTATGGAATTAGCAAGGATCGGGGATCACCTGATCTGTAACGGAGTAACTGGTATGGACTCTGGAGCAATTACCGGACTTACTTATATGTTCATCGAAAGAGAACGTATTTATGATATTTACGAACAGATCTGCGGTGCGAGAATGACAACCAATATGGGAAGAATCGGAGGTTTCGAAAGAGATCTTACACCGAAATGTCATGAACTGATCAAAGATTTCTTAAAAACTTTCCCTAAGAAGTTTGCTGAATTCTGCCAGCTTTTGGAAAGAAACAGAATATTCATGGACAGAACCATTGGTGCGGGAGCAATTTCAGCTGAAAGAGCTTTAAGCTATGGTTTTACAGGTCCTAATTTACGTGCTGCAGGTGTAGATTATGATGTTCGGGTAGCACAACCTTATTCTTCTTACCAGGACTTTGATTTTATCATTCCTATAGGAACAGCTGGTGATACCTACGACCGTTTCATGGTTCGTCAACAGGAGATCTGGGAATCTATTAAAATTATCGAGCAGGCATATAACAATCTTCCGGAAGGGGATTTCCATGCTGATGTTCCTGATTTCTATCTTCCTGAAAAAGCTGACGTTTATAACAAAATGGAAGCCTTGATCTATCACTTCAAAATTGTAATGGGAGAAACCGAAATTCCGAAAGGAGAAGTATACCATGCTGTAGAAGGAGGAAACGGAGAATTAGGATTCTACTTAGTGAGTGACGGAGGAAGAAGTCCTTACAGACTACACTTCAGAAGACCATGTTTCATCTACTACCAGGCGTATCCGGAAATGATTACAGGCTCTGTAATTTCTGATGCCATTGTAACCATGTGTAGTATGAATATTATTGCGGGAGAATTAGACGCATAAAATGTAAAAAGTATCATTGTAAAATGTATTTATGACTTTTTACAATGACCAAAATAAAATAAGTCATTAGTACATTGTACATTGTACAATAATACATTAAAGAAAATGAGCGAAACAATAGCTTTTAAACCGGAAAGTTTAGAACAAGTACATAAAATTATCGCAAGATATCCTGAAGGAAGACAAAAGTCTGCCCTTCTTCCTGTTCTGCATTTAGCACAAAAAGAATTTGGAGGATGGTTGGATGTCCCGGTAATGGATTACGTTGCTGAATTATTGAGTATTACGCCAATTGAAGTATATGAAGTAGCTACTTTTTATACCATGTTCAATATGAAACCGGTTGGTAAATATGTTTTGGAAGTTTGCAGAACCGGACCTTGTATGGTTCGCGGAAGTGAAAAGATCCTGAATCATATCAGGACTAAACTGAACATTAAGGACGGTGAAACGACTGAAGATGGTATGTTCACTTTAAAACCTGCTGAATGTCTTGGTGCATGCGGATATGCACCGATGATGCAGTTGGGGAAATTCTTTCATGAAAATTTAACGATAGAAAAAGTAGATGAAATCCTTGATCTTTGCAGAGAGGGACAAATCGCTTTGGATTAATTAAAATATACGATGAGTAAAAAACTTTTACTTAAAGATGCACATATAGAAGGTATTCGCTATTTCGAAACATACCGCAAACAGGGAGGTTACGAAGCTGCTGAAAAAGCCTTGAAGATGACACCCGATGAAATTTTGGAAGAAGTAAAAACTTCAGGACTTCGTGGTCGTGGTGGTGCAGGATTCCCTACGGGGATGAAATGGAGTTTTCTGGCAAAGCCTGAAGGAGTTCCAAGACACCTTGTAGTGAATGCAGATGAGTCTGAACCGGGAACTTTTAAAGACAGATATCTGATGGAATTTATTCCTCATTTATTGATTGAGGGAATGCTTATCTCCTCGTTCTGTTTAGGCTCAAATGTTTCTTATATCTACATCCGTGGAGAGTATTCATGGATCCCGGATATTTTGGAAGAAGCTATTGAAGAGGCTAAAGCAGCAGGATTTTTAGGTAAAAACATTTTGGGAACAGGTTTCGATCTTGAAATCTATGTTCAGAGAGGTGGTGGAGCTTATATCTGTGGTGAAGAAACAGCATTGCTTGAATCGCTGGAAGGAAAAAGAGGTAACCCGAGATTGAAACCACCATTCCCGGCTGTAAAAGGACTTTGGGAAAGACCTACGGTTGTTAACAACGTGGAATCAATTGCAGCTGTGGTACCGATCATTAATATTACCGGTGCTGAATTTGCAAAAATCGGAGTGGGAAGATCTACAGGTACGAAATTAATTTCTGCATGTGGAAATATCAATAAACCGGGAGTTTATGAAATTGATATGACGATCACTGTGGAAGAATTCATTTATTCTGATGAATATTGTGGAGGTATTCCAAACGGAAAAAGGTTAAAAGCATGTATTCCTGGTGGTAGTTCGGTTCCTATTGTTCCAGCCAACCTATTGTTGAGAACAGTAAACGGAGAACCAAGATATATGAACTATGAATCCTTAGCAGATGGAGGATTTGCTACCGGAACCATGATGGGTTCAGGAGGTTTCATTGTTTTAGATGAAGATCAGTGCATCGTGGAACATACCATGACTTTAGCGAGATTCTACAATCACGAAAGTTGTGGACAGTGTACACCTTGTCGTGAAGGGACAGGATGGATGTATAAGATATTGAAAAAGATTGAAAACGGACAAGGAAAGATGGAAGACATCGATTTGCTTTGGGATATCCAGAG
This sequence comes from Chryseobacterium sp. PTM-20240506, assembly GCF_048296755.1. Lineage (NCBI taxonomy): Bacteria > Pseudomonadati > Bacteroidota > Flavobacteriia > Flavobacteriales > Weeksellaceae > Chryseobacterium > Chryseobacterium sp. PTM-20240506. Next base: position 3,935,105 of record NZ_CP182581.1, on the reverse strand, counting down.
AAAAATCGAAGGAAATACCATTTGTCCTTTAGGTGATGCCGCAGCCTGGCCGGTTGCAGCAGCGATACGCCATTTCAGAGATGAATTTGAATGGCATATCAAAAATCCAGAGTTATGTTTAACTCAAAATTATGGTCTGGCTAATTATGCTGATCCTATTCCGGCTGTTGAAAAAAATGTATAAATGAAGAAGTTGTTTGTGATCGGCGTAATGATGTCGAGTTTTGTTTTCGGACAAAAAGAAAAAGATACTTTAAGTGTGGAAAGAAATCTGGAAACATTTACAGGTGCAACTCCAAAAAAACAAAAACCAGACCCTCTATCCAAAAAAGGTCAGATGTTTGTTTTCTTTGGCTGGAACAGAGCTGCTTTCAGTAATTCTGATATCAATTTTTCAGGAAATGGTTATAATTTTCAGCTGAATAATGTATCCGCTCATGACAGACCTACAAAATTTGGAATTGTATATTTTGATCCTACGTGGTTTACAGTGGTTCAGTACAACTTCAGAGCTGGTTATTTCATAAAAGATAATTTAGCGCTTGTTCTTGGGATTGATCATATGAAGTATGTTATGGATCAGAACCAAACCGTTAATTTTAAGGGACATATTTCAGATCCTACATATGCAGGTATGGTTCAAAACGGGCAGGTAAACCTGGCAGATGAAAAGTTCCTTACTTTCGAACATACGGACGGACTTAACTATGAAAACTTAGGTCTTGAAAGATACCAGAGCCTTATCAATAAGAAAAATATTGACCTGGTATGGTCTTATGGAGCAGGAATTGGGGTAATGTTTCCCAAAAGTAACGTAAGACTTTTTGGGAATGAAAGGAGTGACCGTTTTCACGTTGCCGGTATGGGAACTGATGTAAGAACCAGCTTAAACCTTGTGTTCTGGAATCACTGGATGGCAAGACTGGAAGGAAAATTTGGATATATCAATATGTGGGATATTAAAACCACGTTGAATAATAAACCAGATAAAGCACGACAAGATTTCGTTTTTGGACAAGTCCTTGCCGGAATTGGATATACATTTAATACGAAAAAATATAATTAATAAAGCCTATTGCTTATTGCAGAAAGCTTAAAGCGTATAATATGAGCGAAGAAGTTAAAAAATTCAAAATAACGATAGACGGACAGACTACTGAAGTGTTGCCTGGGACTTCCATCCTGGAAGCAGCAAGACAAATCGGTGGAAAATCTGTACCTCCGGCAATGTGCTACTACAGCAAGTTGGAAACCAGTGGAGGAAGATGCAGAACTTGTTTAGTAGAAGTTTCTAAGGGATCTGAAGCGGACCCTCGTCCCATGCCAAAACTGGTGGCAAGCTGCAGAACCAATGTAATGGACGGAATGGAAGTGAAAAATCTTACTTCTGATAAAGCTCAAGAAGGTAGAAAAGCCGTTACTGAATTTTTATTGGTTAACCACCCGCTGGACTGCCCTATTTGTGATCAGGCTGGAGAATGTCATCTTCAGGATCTTGGATATGAACATGGTGTGGAAAATACCAGAACGGAGTTTGAAAGAAACACCTACGAAGCGGATGACCTGGGACCACATATCAAGCTGAATATGAACCGTTGTATTCTTTGTGCAAGATGTGTTCTTACAGCGAATCAACTTACTGAAACCAGAGAGCATGGTATTCTTTTCAGAGGAGATCACGCAGAAATCTCGACTTATTTAAATAAAGCTTTGGATAATGATTTCATTGGGAACGTTATCGACGTTTGTCCGGTAGGAGCTCTTACAGACAGAACCGCACGTTTTGCAAGCAGAGTTTGGTTTACCAACCCGATGAATGCTTCATGTAAATGTGACAAGTGTTCTGGAAAAGCAGTTGTATGGTTGAAAGGAGATGAAGTGGTAAGGGTTACAGCCAGAAAAGACCAGTGGGGAGAAGTTGAAGAATTTATCTGTGATACATGTCGTTTTGAAAGAAAAGAATTGAAAGACTGGAATATTGAAGGTCCAAGACATATCGACAGACATTCTGTGATTTCACTCAACCATTATGAAAAACCTAAGGATGAGCTAAGAGTTTTAGACAATCCTATGGCTAAAGAAATCAGTGAAAAAGACGAAAAATAACTTTAATAAGATTTCAGATATCAGACTACAGACATCAGATTAAAGATCTGAAATCTAGCATCTGACATCTCATATCTAACATCTATAATAAAAATGGATTTAATTACATTTAAATTGATACTTGTACTAGCGCTTTTCTTGCTTTCGCTAACGATAGCGGCCTACTCTACCTGGGCAGAAAGAAAGGTTGCTTCTATCATGCAGGACAGAATCGGGCCTAACAGAGCCGGACCTTTCGGATTGCTGCAGCCTCTTGCTGATGGTGGAAAGTTTTTCTTTAAAGAAGACTTTACTCCTGCCAATGCAGAAAAATTCCTTTTCGTATTGGGACCTGCTTTGGTGATGTTTATTTCATTAATTACAGGAGCTGTTATTCCTTGGGGGAAAAGTTTAAATATCGGAGGAATGTCTTACGACCTTCAGGTGGCTAACATTGATGTCGGTGTACTTTTCATTATCGGAATGGCTTCCATTGGGGTTTATGGGATCATGATCGGAGGTTGGGCTTCTAATAATAAATATTCATTATTGGGTGCTATCCGTGCTTCTTCTCAGATGATCTCTTATGAATTGGCAATGGGATTGGCGCTGCTTTCTATCATCATGATGACAGGAAGTTTAGATTTAAAAGTAATTACTGAAGCTCAAACAACAGGAAAACTGTGGGGACTTATCCACATTGACGGGATGAACTGGAATATTTTCTATCAACCGTTGGCTTTCCTTATTTTTATTGTTGCTGCATTAGCAGAAACGAACAGACACCCTTTCGATTTACCGGAGTGTGAATCCGAACTTGTGACAGGATATTCTACGGAATATTCCTCCATGAAATTAGGTTTATACATGTTCGGAGAATATGTAAATATGTTTATCTCCAACGCATTTATGGTTGTTCTTTTCTTTGGTGGTTATAACTATCCGGGAATTGAGTGGGTAACACAAAACTGGGGAGAAAATATTGCAGGAATATTAAGTATCGGAGCGTTTTTAGTTAAAACCATTATCGGAATTCTGATCTTTATGTGGATCAGATGGACGCTACCGAGATTCAGATATGACCAGCTGATGCACTTAGGATGGAAAACTTTGATTCCATTGGCTGTTTTGAACCTGATTGTTACCGGAGCTTTGATTTTAGCATTCGGACATTAAAAAATTGAACATTTGAAATGAGCTGATTTGAAAGTGAAATCAAATTTTATCTTTACTTAAGCAGCTCTATTCAGACATAAAATATTAAAAATTAAGATAAAAGACAGAATTAGTCTACCATCTATAATCTATAATTAAATGAAACTTACTAACAGATCAAAAGTTGTTTCTAATAAAGAAATGACCCTTGCTGAGAAAATCTACTTACCGGCGATTTTCAAAGGTATGGGGATTACATTCAAGCATGCTGTAAGAACCGTTGTAAAAGGAGCTCCTGCAGTATACTCGTATCCAGAAGTACAGAAACCAAGAGCAGATATCTGGAGAGGTCAGCACGTTCTGAAAAGAGACGAGGAAGGCAGAGAAAGATGTACCGCTTGCGGACTTTGTGCGGTGGCATGTCCTGCAGAAGCAATTACCATGACTGCTGCTGAAAGAACTAAGGAAGAAAAACATCTTTACAGAGAAGAAAAATATGCATCAGTATATGAAATCAATATGCTGAGATGTATTTTCTGCGGAATGTGTGAAGAAGCATGTCCAAAATCAGCAATTTATTTAACCGATAGATTGGTAGATGTGGAAACCAACAGAGGTTCTTTTATCTATGGAAAAGATAAATTAGTTGAAAAGATAAACGAAAGGATTGACATCACGACAAGACAATCCGAGAAACAAAAAAATGCGGTAAAATAATGGATCAGTTTTTATTTTTCTTGGTGGCTTTTTTAGCAGTGGCAGGTGCAGTATACTTTGTATTTGCAAAAAATCCTTTGTATGCTATCTTATCATTAATTGTTACAATGTTTTCCATTGCAGGGATGTACATTCTTTTGAATGCCCAGTTCCTTGCCATTATTCAGATCATCGTGTATGCAGGAGCGATTATGGTATTGTTCCTTTACATCCTGATGATGCTTAATCTTAATAAAGAAGACGAAAGTAAGAAGAACAATACTTTAAAATTTATTGGAGTCTTTACAGCCGGTCTGTTATTGATTGGTATTTTAGGAGTATTCAGAGGAGTTCAGGACAACCATATTGTAGTGGAAAATGTAGACAGGGGTGTGGGTCTTACTAAAAATCTGGGTAAACTTTTGTTTAATGAATATGTTTTACCGTTTGAGCTTGCTTCCATCCTTATTTTGGCAGGTATTGTAGGTGCGGTATTAATCGGTAAAAAAGATTTATAAAATTATGGGAGAAGTAAATACATTTATACAAAGCGTCCCTTTAAATTATTTCATTATTCTTTCATCAGTATTGTTCTGTTTGGGAGTATTGGGAGTGTTATTGAGAAAAAACGCTATTGTAATTTTGGGTTGTGTAGAGCTTATGCTCAATTCTGCAAATCTTTTATTGGCTGCTTTTTCAGCGTATAAAGGAAACAGCGATGGACAACTTTTAGTTTTCTTCATTATGGTGGTTGCTGCTGCTGAAGTAGCAGTAGGTTTGGCAATTATTGCTATGCTATATAGAAATACCCGTTCTGTAGATGTTAGTATATTTAATAAATTAAGAGGATAAAGAATGGAAAATTTAGTGTATGCAATAGTACTTTTACCACTTTTAGGCTTTCTTATTAACGGTTTATTCGGGAAAAATCTTCCAAAAATAGTAGTAGGGGGATTGGCAACTGCAGCGGTTTTCGGATCTTTCTGTATCGCAGTAAGTATTTTCATGAATTTCAATTCTGAAAGCCAGCCGGTTATCGTAAAAGCTTTTGAATGGTTCAGAGTAAATGGAGTTCAGATTAACTTTGGTTTCCAGATCGATCAGTTATCTTTAATGATGATCATGATCATTACAGGTATCGGATCATTGATCCACTTATACTCTATCGGATATATGAGCCATGATAAAGGTTTCTATAAGTTCTTTACTTATCTGAATCTTTTCATCTTCTCTATGTTACTTTTAGTAATGGGAAGCAATTACCTGATCCTGTTTATCGGATGGGAAGGTGTAGGTTTGTGTTCCTATCTATTGATCGGATTCTGGTTCACAAATGAAGAATATGGTAAAGCAGCAAGAAAAGCGTTTATCATGAACAGAATTGGGGACCTTGGTTTATTGATCGGTATTTTCATGATCGCTTCTCAGACCAATGCTATTGATTATCTTTCAGTAGCTCAAAACGCTTCAAAATTTGAATTGGACGGAACTGTAATTATCTTTATTACGGCGAGTTTATTTATCGGTGCTACCGGTAAATCGGCGCAGGTTCCTTTATATACATGGTTACCGGACGCAATGGCCGGACCAACTCCTGTTTCTGCATTAATTCACGCAGCAACAATGGTTACTGCGGGGATTTACCTGGTAGTAAGATCTAATTTCTTATTTACTTTGGCTCCAACTGTTCAGGGCGGAATTCTGTTGATCGGATTCTTAACTGCAGCTTTAGCAGGTTTCTATGCACTTCGTCAGAACGACATCAAAAAAGTATTGGCCTATTCTACTGTATCGCAGCTTGGATTTATGTTCATTGCTTTGGGATTAGGAGCTTATACTACAGCGATGTTCCATGTAATGACACACGCATTCTTCAAAGCATTGTTATTCTTAGGAGCAGGATCTGTGATCCACGCTATGAGTAATGAGCAGGACATGCGTTTTATGGGCGGACTTAAGAAAGTAATTCCGATTACCCATGCTACTTTCCTTATCGGAACACTGGCAATCTCTGGTTTCCCTTTACTTTCAGGGATGATTTCCAAGGATGAAATTCTGGTAGCTGCATTTGCAAAAAATCCAATCTACTGGGTAATGTTATTCATTCTGGCAGCTATTACGGCAACGTATATGTTCAGACTGTATTACCTTACATTTCACGGAGAGTTCAGAGGAACTGAGGAACAGAAACACCACTTGCATGAAAGCCCGATGAACATGACGTTACCGTTGATCGTATTGGCTATTCTTTCTGTTATCGGAGGTTTTATTAATCTTCCTCACTTTATCGGCCACGGTCATTATGCAAAATTAATGGAATGGCTGAAGCCGGTTCTTACTGAAGAAAGTTTCAAACAAATGGAAGCTACGCTTTCAGGAGTTGATTTTAATACTGAAATGATATTATTAGCAGCCACTGTTGTAATGTTCTTCGCGGTATGGTTCATCGTTAAAAACACTTATGTGAATAAGCAAAAGAGAGCCCTTCCGGAAGAAAGCTATACAGGCTGGGAAAAGCTGTCTGCTAAAAAATTATATATTGACGAACTTTACAATGCATTAATTGTAAAAACTGTTGAAGGATTAGGACGTGGAGGTAAAATGTTTGATAAGGGTGTTCTAGATCGTTTTGTAGACTTCGTAGGTGAAGGAGCTGAGGACAGCGGTAGATCTATGAAACGTATTCAAAACGGAAATGTTGAGACATACATTCTTATCATGTCTTTAGCTGTGGGAATTATACTGATTGTTAACTTTATATTACAATAATAATGTCTTGTTTATTATTAACATTATTGCTTTTACCTCTAGTAGGGTCGGGACTTGTTTTTGCCTGGAAAAATAAATCCAGCAAATATTTGGCACTAGGAATTGCATTGGTACAAATGCTTCTTACATTTTATATACTTTCGGATTTCGATTTTACTCCGACCGTAGATAGTGTATTGCAGCATGAGATCAATTATCCATGGTCACAATTTATTAAAAGCTCGCTTCATTTCGGTATTGACGGGATGAGTATGCTGCTTTTATTGCTGACCAATATCCTTTCGCCAATCATTATTTTATCTTCATTTAATGAGAACATCAATTACAGAAACTCATTCTATGGTCTTATCCTGTTGATGCAGTTTGGACTTGTAGGAGTTTTCACATCTCTGGATGGATTATTGTTCTACATTTTCTGGGAGGTAACACTGATTCCAATCTGGTTTATTGCCGGACTTTGGGGCCAGGAAAATAAAAGATTTGAATTCACCACGAAGTTCTTTGTATATACATTCGTAGGATCTTTATTCATGCTTGCCGGATTGATTTATGTGTATAATCACTCTGCATCATTTGCCTTAACAGATCTATACAATGCATCACTTAATGAAACTCAGCAGACGGTTGTATTTTGGTTTATATTCTTTGCATTTGCTGTGAAATTACCGATCTTCCCGTTCCACACATGGCAGCCTGATACCTATACCTACTCACCTACTCAGGGATCGATGTTATTATCAGGGATCATGCTTAAAATGGCTGTGTATGGTGTTATCCGTTATTTATTACCGATCACTCCTATTCCTATTATGGGAATTTCAGGGCAGATCGTTATTATCCTTGCGATAGTAGGAATCCTTCATGGAGCATTGATCGCAATTATCCAGAATGATATGAAGAGGATCATTGCCTATTCATCTTTCTCTCACGTTGGATTGATGGTAGCAGGTATTTTTGCATCTGCTGTTGTTACACTAAGAGGAACATTTACTACTGAAGGTGCTGAAGGTGCTTTGGTACAAACTTTTGCTCACGGTATTAATGTCGTAGGTTTATTCTATTGTGCAGACATTTTATATAAAAGATTTAAATCAAGAGACATCAGACAAATGGGTGGTTTAGCGAAAGTAGCTCCTAAATTTGCCGTATTGTTTTTACTGATCCTTTTAGGTTCAATGGGCGTTCCGTTGACTAATGGTTTTATCGGGGAATTCATTTTGATTAAATCAATCTTTGATTTTAATGTATTAGCTGCTATTATTGCAGGTTTAACTGTGATTCTTTCTGCCGTTTATCTATTGAGATTCTACGGAAAGGCAATGTTCGGAAAAGGAGATGAAGCCGTATTGAGTACGGCGAAAGATCTTTCAGGAGTGGAGTTTTCTGTTTTGGCCAGTTTAGCGGTTTTTGTGATCTTACTTGGTATTTTCCCTCAACCGGTAATCGAAATGGTGAGTAGTTCGCTGAAGTTTATCTATGCATCTTTGATTAATTAAAAGATTGAAAGATTCAAAAATTTAAAGATTAATTTAATAATTTAAAAAATTAAGAGAGTATGAAATTGAGAAGTCAGTGTTTTTATCTTGAATCTCGAATCTCGAATCTCAAATCTATATTATGAGTGTTTTAATTATTGTTTTCCTAACTGCAGTTGCTGCGTTATTTTCAGGCGTTTTTGAACAAGGAAAATTCGCAAGGTACATTGGGATTTTGGGGTTAATCATTGCATTATATGTTAGCTTCCTGCCTGAATGTTCATTTTTCGAACATTACAGACATATGTATGAATATGGCTCTAATACTGCCTTATTTACAAAAATCTCAATTGTAACTACTTTACTATTGTTCTTTCTGGGTGGTTTCGCATTCAGTAACCACAGAAGCCATCAGTCCGAATTGTATGCATTGATGCTATTCGCTTTGTGCGGAGGTATTACTCTTTTCGGATATCAGAATCTGGTAACCCTGTTCTTAGGTATTGAAATCCTTTCCATCCCATTGTATGTGATGGCCGGAGCTAATAAAACTGATTTAAGATCAAACGAAGCCTCTATAAAATACTTCCTGATGGGAGCGTTTGCCACCGGATTCCTTTTATTCGGTATTACGTTCATCTATGGAAGTACAGGAACTTTTGATATCTATAAAATCCATGATTTCGGAGCTGCTCACCCAAAAGATGTAATGTTCATCTTAGGGGTGATCCTGATGCTTTGTGCATTGGCATTTAAAGTAGCATTAGCACCGTTCCATATGTGGAGTCCTGATGTATATTATGGTTCTCCATCATTGATCACAGCTTTCATGGCAAGTGTTGTAAAAATTTCAGGATTTTTCGCATTCTTCAGATTAATGAATATAAGTTTTGCAGGAGTAACCCACGAATGGATTAATATACTTGGAGTATTCATTATCATAACCTTGCTTCTGGCCAATGTTATGGGGCTTGCACAGACCAATGCGAAAAGAATGCTGGCTTATTCTTCTGTTTCTCATGCAGGATATATCGGATTGGTATTCTTTGGAATGACGAATCTTTCTACTTATAATCTGGCTTTCTATCTTTTTGCTTACTCATTATCTACTGTAGGAGTATTTATGTGTCTGATATGGGTAGAAAAATTGAAAAGAGAAACTTCTTTTGGAGCATTTAAAGGATTGGCAAAATCAGAGCCTCTTTTGGCTACCGTAGCTGCAATCTCCATGCTTTCAATGGCTGGGGTTCCTTTAACAGCCGGTTTTATGGGTAAATTTGCATTATTTTCCCAGGCAATGAACGGAGCTGCCTTTTTAGTGCTGGTTGCCGTTTTAGGTTCTGCAGTTTCAATTGCTTATTACCTGAGATTAATCATAGCCATGTTTTTCTTTAAAGAAACAACATTCAAAACTTCAGAAAAAGTAACAATTACGTACAATATTGTAGCGGTGGTAATTATAGCTTCTATCATCATTTTAGGAGTATTCCCTGACCTGTTCGCAAAACAATTTGGACTGTAATCAAAATCATAAAAATATAAAAGCACAACATAAAGTTGTGCTTTTTTTATAACTTTACTTTATAATTTTCAGCATTGTTACATCTTTACAAAAAAGACGCCCCTTTTCAAGTATCCATTTCATTCAAAAAATATTTGGATGTTCTTGAGCATATCCGGTACAATGACCGATTAGAATACCGGGTGAATTATGCGGAATCCCTTATCGAGAAAACAAAAAAAATCAAGGAGCTCAAAGACGGTTTCCAGGATGTTTCGTTATTGGAAAAACACGAGGACCTCATCAGGCTTCTATTGGCTGACTTGTTTCCAACGGGTTTAACCAATAATGAGATAAAAGCCGCCAGTATTCCTCTTTCAAAAACGACATTCAATTATACCGAACGATTCAAGAATATTTTAAAAGATGCCGGTAAGGATTTTGAAATTGAGCTTAGGAATATCAGTGATGATGAGTTCTATGTATTCTGCTGCTGTCTTATCCTCCAAAGTTATTTCAAGAGAGATGTGAAAAGTACAATGCCATTGTATTATGATATTCCCAATAAGCAGGGAATCATGAAGCATTATAAAATCACAGTAAATTCAGATTTCACAGATATTTATCCTACGGAAAAGGCTAAAATACCGGCGGATGATGTTATCGACATGCTTCTTGAAAACCTGGATGATTACAAGCTGTGGAAAAAACACTTCCCATCGAAATCATGGGTCTTAAAAGGTTTTACCATTGTTTCTCTGGTCGACTGTACATCTGAAGTTGCACTTTCCGATCTTAAATCAAGTATGATCCAGATTGATCCTGAAAACCTTACTCCGGATAACAACCTGATCGAGATATTTAAGTCTTATTTTGATGTCGCGGAATTGAACTTCGGGCTGATGCTTTTCAACAAAAAAGACCAGAGGCTGGAAAAGGTTCCGATTTACGAAAATCTTTTTACGAATCATATCCTTGATTTCTGGATCAATACCTTTGATGAAGAGACCCGGAAAAGCACCTTTGAAAATTTAAATAACAACTCCAGGGCTATTGTCATATCCAATGTCAATAATATGGAGCAGGAAATAAAAGATCAACCTTCCTTTAGCATTTTAAAGGAAAACAACATCAACAGTTTCATGGTAATTCCAATCATGAAAGATGGGGAATTACTCGCCATTATGGAGTTTACCTCTCCTATTCCCAATAGTCTGAATGGCTTAAAATTGAAAAAGCTGGAGTTTTTCAGTGATATGATTCTTTTTTCGCTGAACAGATTCAGTTTTGAAAAGAATTATCAGATTGAGGCAATCATTCAACGGGAATACACGTCCATCCACAACAGTGTGGTCTGGAAGTTCAGAAATGAGGCAGAAAAGTATTTTAATGCTTCGTTAGCCAAGAAGATCTATACCTTAAAGCAGATTTCTTTCAAAAATCTTACGCCGTTATTTGGGTTCTCTGATATCCGTTCTTCCTCCGAAAAACGATTCAATCTTATGTTGGAAGATCTTAACAGGCAGATTGATTGTCTTCATGATATTTTCACTCTGGTCAATTCAGATTCCGAGAAATATTTACTGGCTTTGGAAATTTTTGAAAATGAACTGAATAATGAGATCAAGGCCGATACGGAACAGCGCTTCCAAAGGTTATTAAGGGATGAAATCCATCCGTATCTTCAGGCAAAATTAGAGGTAAGGTCCACTAAGGAGGTAAAAACAATGATTTCAGAGTATTTTTCCCAGGTCTTCACTCAAACCGATCTATTTTACAACAGCAGAAAAAGCCTTGATGATTCAATTACTCTGATCAACAGGAAACTTGCCGATATACTTGATGAGAATCAGATCAAAGCACAAGCCATATTTCCTCATTACTACGAAAGGTTTAAATCAGATGGTGTAGAGCATAATTTATTCATCGGACCAAGTATCACTCCGGATCTTCATTACACATCCAAGGTGGTTCATCAGTTAAGATACTGGCAGCTGAAAACGATCTGTAAAATGGAACAGGAAATTAAAACCTTTAAGGAAGAGCTTCCCATTCCGTTGGATATCGCTTCACTTATTTTCGTTTATAATGAAAAAATAGATATCCGCTTCCGTATGGATGAAAAGCGTTTCGATGTAGATGGTGCTTACAATTCGTATTATGAAATTATCAAAAAAAGAATAGATAAGGCCCACATAAAAAATTCAACCGAAAGAATTACCTGTCCGGGAAAAATAACTATTGTTTACTTTGGAATGGAAAACCAGAAAGAATACCTGCAATACATCAGTAAGCTTCAGAAAAAAGAAATCCTTCAGTCTGATGTTGAGTTTTTAAAGGTTGAAGACCTCCAGGGGATAACAGGATTATTAGCTCTAAGGGTTTCGATTGCTTAAAGATTTTCTTCACAAAAAAACATCAGGCTTCCCTTTAGTTCACTTGTAAAATATAGTGGGAATAATCCTATTTCCCTATAGAATTATCCTATCATCCCGAACACGATTAAAGTGTAAGGAATGCATAGGCAAAAGAAAGTACGGAAATTATAATTCCTGCCATGAAAATCTGATACGTAATCGATAAAAGTTTATATTTTCTATCCAGGACCTTTCCCAGGTAATACAGGTCTTTTACCATCGAATCATAGATATAATCCCTGTCCTTGATCAGATCCTTCATTGCATTGTGGTAATCATCAAAGATCATCTGATGAAAGTTTCCAAAAAACAGGAGGTTTACTTTTCTATTGCTAACATCTGTGTTCGTAAATTTCGTTTTTGTCACATTCGGCTTTGTGGATAAGATGGCAAAAATAATGGTCATCACACTTGAAATAAGCAACAGAAAACTAGGTACAATCAGGTGGGCGTTTTTAGGTGCATCCAGCTTTGGTACCAGAACTGACAGACAAACCGAGATAATAATCGCATTTACAGAAAGTAATATGTTGGCCTTGCTGTCTGCAATATCACTAAGGCGGGTATGGTTATTTAAAGTAACCCTGAACAGAGTATCCACACTTCTGTCGGATTTCGGTTCTTTAGGTTCTTTTTTATTGTCTTTAGCATCGGAATTTTCCTTCTTCTCCTCTTCCTTTTCCAACTTCTTCTCAATCTTCTTAATATTCTTTTTCTTTAAAGGCTCCCAATTTTCTTTGGCATAATCGGTATAATATTTATGCTTGTTTTTCAGAAGCTCAAGGTTTCCGGCATTCCATTCATCATTAGAAAAGCATCTTACATTGGTAAGCTCCCACTCTTTCCTTAAAGAATCTGAAATATCATTATAATCATGGCTTGCAAAATGGCTGCAATCGGCATCTTTTGCTATTTTCTCCAGTAAATTCTGTGGTTCATAGTTGATCTTTGTCGCCAAAATCAATTTAGAAACGTCTTCGATATAATCTTCAGGATAATTTTCATTGATGAGAAAATTTTTCATAATCTCTACTCCCTTCTCTTCATGATCCTGAGCACATTCAATATATCCTGCATCATGAAACCACAGAGCTAATATCACTTTCTCCTGGTCTTCTTTGGAGACAGGAGTATTTTTCATTATTTCTTCGGCCTTGTTAACCGTATATGTGGTATGAATAAAATTATGATAGAAATATACAGAAGATAACTTATCTTTGAATAAGTTTTCAACATAATTTTTAGCTTTTTGTAAAATATCCATTACTGAATTTTTGTTAATGTAAATTTATGAATTTATCCTTTAAAACTCATCTAAAAATAATTTCAGTCCCATTTAGGTTCTTATTGGTATCAGGACTCTTATATTCTTGTGCTACCTATAACGTAAAAAAGGGAAAAAACTTACAGGAAATTAAAAATTCTGCTATAAATTCTGAAAACGACTTTAAAATTTTCCTGGTTGGGGATGCGGGCAACGCAGATGAGCCACAGGCGAAGCAAACGCTGGATATTCTTAAGGGTAAACTGGACTCAGCCGACAAAAATTCGATGCTGATCTTTTTGGGTGATAACATCTATCCTTCAGGAATGCCTAAAAAGAAAGATAAAGAGTATCCTCTGGCCAAAGAAAAAATGGAAAATCAGCTTTCCATTACAAAAAATTTCAAGGGAAGAACCCTCGTCATTCCCGGAAATCACGATTGGTATCATGGTTTAGACGGATTAAAAGCACAGGAAGATTTTGTGAAGGATTATCTGAATGATAAAAAGGCTTTTTTACCTAAAAATGCTTGTCCTATTGATGATATAAGCCTGACCAGTGATATCAAGTTAATCGTTATCGATAGTGAGTGGGTTATAGCCAACTGGGACAAATATCCGGGAATGAATAAAAACTGCAATATCAAAACCCGGGACGATCTTTTTTATGAATTCCAGGATCTGATTACTAAAAATCAGGGGAAAAGGATTATTGTCGCTTTACACCACCCTGTTATCAGCAGTGGAACTCATGCGGGATATAATTCTGCTAGGTCTCACCTTTTTCCATTTAAAGGAAATATTCCGGCTCCCGGAATTGCAACAATTATTAATATTCTCAGAAATACCTCCGGTGCCAGCATGGAGGATATCAACAACCAGCATTATGCCGACCTTGCCAACAGGTTAAAGAGTATCGTCCAGGATAAAGAAAATGTAATCTTTGTTTCGGGACATGACCATAACCTTCAATACCACACCGACAGGAATATCAAACAGATCATCAGCGGCGGAGGCTCCAAAGTAGATCCTGCAACCATCGCTGAACAGACCGATTTTTCCTATGGAGGAAGTGGTTTTGCTGTTTTAAACATCCGCAAAGATCAAAGCTGCGATGTTGAGTACTTTTCCACTAAAAATAGCAAGGTTAAAACATTGGCCCATATCGACGTAATATCCGAACCTGAAACCTTTGTCAACAACTACCCTAATTCCTTTCCGGCTACCATCACCTCAACGGTGTATCCGGCAAACTTAACAGAAAAAAGGAAGTTCTACAGATGGTTGTGGGGTGACCATTACAGAAAATATTACGGAATTCCTATTGAAGCTAAAACTGCCAATATTTCAGAATTAGACGGTGGATATATCCCTTTCAGAGAAGGAGGTGGAAACCAGTCCAACAGCCTGAGACTAAAAGCTAAAGATGGTCAGGAATTCGTCATGAGAGGCATTAAAAAAAGTGCCGTACGTTTTCTGAATAACATGGCCTTTAAAAAAAGTACCTTCGGAGAGGAACTGTATGACACTTTTCCGGACAAATTCCTGCTTGACTTCTATACAACCAGTCATCCGTTCACTCCATTTATTGTTGGAAATCTGGCGGAAAAAGTAAATATTACGCACAGTAATCCAAGATTATTCTATATTCCAAAACAACAGGCCCTTGGAGATTACAATGAACATTACGGTGACGAAATGTACATGATCGAAGAACGCTTTTCTTCAGATCCTAAAACGCTTGAATCCCTGGACAATGCAAGAGATATTCTTTCAACCGACGATGTCTTGAAAAACCTATCCAAAAGTTATAAATACTCTGTCGACAAAGAATCGTACATCAGAGCCAGAATTTTTGATATGCTTTTAGGAGATTGGGACAGACACTCCGATCAATGGAAATGGGCAGAATATAAAGACGGTGATAAAATCATCTATAAGCCGATTCCAAGAGACCGTGACCAGGCTTTCAGCAAGTATGACGGTGCTGCATTTAAACTGATCATGAACGTTCCGGCTATCCGCCATATGAAAACGTTCAAGGAAGACATTCAAAGTGTAAAACTCCTGGCTACAGAACCTTATCCTATTGATCTTGTTTTCTTAAAAGGTTCAACACAGGAAGAATGGGTTGCACAGGCAAAATATATTCAGGAGCACCTTACTGATGCTGATATCAATGAAGCATTCGATCATTTGCCGAAAGAGGTTAGAGATGAAACCAGTGAGGATATTCAGAGAAAATTAAAATTAAGAAAAGAAAAACTACAGGACTATGCTGTCCAGTATTATGATGTTTTACAGGAAAAAGTTCCGTTAGCAGGAACTGTAAACCAGGATAAATTTGTAATCGTTAAAAATGCAAATTCCGTTGATGTTAAACAGTATAAACTTGACGATAAAGGTGAAAACCCTGAATTGGTATTTGAAAAAACATATTACGACAATAAAACCAAAGAGCTTTGGATCTACGGTCTTGAAGATGATGATGTTTACGACGTGTCAGGAAACGGCAAACCTAAAATGAATATCAGATTGGTGGGAGGAGATAATCATGATGTATATAATGTTGCCAACGGAAAAAAGATCAGCATCTATGATTTTAAATCCCAAAAGAATACCTATAACGCAGGTTCAGCGGCCAAACATATTTCTGATGATTATGATGTCAACACCTATAATTACAAGCATCCGAAGTATAACTTCTTTGCCGGCTATCCCAATGCAGATTACAACCCGGATGACGGATTGATTATCGGTGTTTTAGCCAATTATACAGTAAACAACTTCGTTCGTGATCCATTTACACAGAAACATAGTTTAAAAGCCAATTTTTACACCAATACGGCAGGTTTCAGCCTTGCTTACAAAGGTATCTTTAAGAAAGCAATTTCAGGATGGGATTTCAATCTTGATGCAGCCTATACTACTCCGCGTTTTTCCGAAAACTTCTTTGGATTATCCAATGAAAGTGAATATGACCGTGAGGATACTAAAGCAAAGTACAACAGGGCCAGGATCTCAAAATTTAATTTTGCCCCTTCCATTTCAAAGAAGAGCTGGCTTAATTTAAGCCATCAGTTTCAGCTTACCTTTGAAGACAATAAGGTACAGAGAAAGGGTGACCGCTTTGTGGATCAATCTCCTGATGTAAATCCTGGTGTTTTCAAAAGTCAGCAATTCGGAGGAGCCAATTATACCTTTAGTTTCAAAAACCTTGATAATAATGCTTTTCCTACCTTAGGTCTGGAATTTGTCGCGAGCGTGAACTGGAAAACCAATCTCTCGGACTTCGACAGAAACTTTTTATTTGTAAACGGATCATTAAATATTCACCACAGAATTGATAAAAAAGCAAATTTTGTTTTTTCGAATTCCAATAATGTAATGTGGATCAACAACAATAATTTTGAGTTTTATCAGGCGGCAAGTATCGGAGGTAATAATGGCTTAAGGGCATTCAGAAATGACCGGTTTTCCGGAAAATCGTACTTCACTAACAACTCCGAGATCCGTTGGGACTTTGGAAGGATCAAAAATAATATTATTCCGGCTAATCTGGGTATATTGGTTGGATATGATCTGGGACGGGTTTGGAATGATAACGAGAATTCCAGAAAATGGCATCAGGCTGCAGGAGTTGGTTTATGGTTAAGCCTTGTCGAAATGTTTTCCGCAAGATTAAACTATTTCTATGGATCTGACGGGGGAAGAATTTCTGCAGGCGTAGGAATGAATTTCTAAAACGGCACTATCCATTTTTATTGTTAAAAATTTTACATTTTTCAAAACAAAAGAGAGCTTTAGAATACCTTATTAAAATAATAAAAGTCGCACAGAAATTTCTGCGCGACTTTTTTATATTATATATTTGAAAGATCAATTTAAAAGGAAGTGCTGATTCACACGTCCGCTTAACTGAAAATTATCTCTAAGGTTTTAATGTAAAAAGATAAACATTACCTCCATCCTTCTTATCCTTTTCATCAGCAATTAAAAGATTTTTATCATCCACAAAAGTAACCGCTTCTTTCTGCGAATTATGGTGTAATGAAATTTTTTGAACTTTAATTTTCGAAAAGTCATCAGGAGTAAAGCCTGTAACGATACGCACATTTTTATGATTCAGCAATACAATCTGATCCCCTTTACTATTGATTGACGCTGCTGTGATAGCTGCATCGGCATACTTTCCATCCAGCTTGAATTTACCCATTAGCTTTGCTTCAAAATCACCTGCTTTATTCGGTACACGGAAAATCAGAAAACTCCCGTCAAAACCTTTGCTTCTGTTTTTAGTAAAAAGATAAAAATTCCCGTTCATTTCAACAAAAGCTTCACAATCATATAAAAGATTTGACTTTTTAGGCGGAAACTCTGTTTGTCCTTCATAATGAAAGCTGGTCTTCTGGGTAACTTTTGTCGTTGTCTGAGAGGCATCTTTTAAATCAATTTTCAAAATAGAAAGATTGCGTCTGTCATTATCATTATTCCCGAAATCACCAATATAGATATTTCCGTCACGGTCGCTGGTAATTTCTTCCCAATCATTATTTTCAGCATTCTCCACCAGCACATCCGAAACAAATGCTCCCTTTCTGTCCAGTCCGTACACCCGGTTTTTATTTCCCTGGTCTTCTATAGCCCATATTGTCTTTTTATCCGGAGACAAGGTAATACCGGAAACTTCTTTTAATTTTTTAGGTAATGAAAACTCTACTTTTAAAGTATCTTCTTTAGTTTGTTCTGAATTTTTAGGATTACATCCCATTAATAAAAGAGAGGTTACCATACAAAAGATATACATTTTCATTAATTTTTATTTAATATTTTAACTTCATCCCAAAGCAAATCCATCTCTTCCAGGGACATTTCTCCTAAATTCAGATTTCTTTCCGACGCCATCTCTTCCATCTTCTGAAATCTTGAGATAAATTTTAAATTAGTTTTCTCCAGGGCAGAATCAGGATTAATTCCGGTGATCCGTGCATAATTAATCAGGGAGAAAAATACATCTCCCAGTTCCTGCTCTTTTTTCTCAAGATCCGTTTCAGCATGAAATTCTTCAAGTTCCTCATCTACTTTCTTCCATGCATCCTCCGCATCATGAAATTCAAATCCAATTCCTTTCACTTTATCCTGAACCCGGTAAGCTTTTACCATACTTGGAAGACTTTTGGGTACCCCTCCTAAAATGGATTTATTCCCTTCTTTCAGTTTTAGTTTTTCCCAATTCTGCTTTACTTCTTCTTCATCTTTCACCTCTGTATCTCCATAAATATGGGGATGACGGAAAATAAGCTTTTCATTAAGGGAATTGATGACATCTGCAATATCAAAACTTTCTTTTTCAGAACCTATTTTAGCATAGAAAACCAAGTGAAGCAATACATCTCCCAATTCTTTTTTGATCTCATGCAGATCTTCCTGTAAGATAGCATCAGAGAGTTCATAGGTTTCTTCAAGTGTAAGATGACGCAGAGATTGTAAGGTCTGCTTCTGATCCCACGGGCACTTTTCACGAAGGTCGTCCATAATATCCAATAATCTTCCGAAAGCGTCTAATTTTTCTTGTCTGGTATTCATAGGTCAATTGGGAATTCAATCTTATACAAATGTAAGGGTTATTTTAACTTGGGTACAAAACTTCGTGGGGAAAGTTAGATGTTAGATGCTAGATGCTAGATGCTAGATGCTAGATGCTAGATGCAAAATTAAGGAGAAGCCTTTGAATAGATTTTTTTTGGCTTTAAAAATTTTATCCGGTACTTTTTTTATTAAAAAAGCCTTGTTAAGAAAATTCTCAACAAGGCTTTATTTTAAATCAGGGCAAAGGGATTATCCCATTTTTCTGTGTGTACTTTTAGTAGCAGCTTTTGCTCCTGTTGAAGCTTTTGCTTTTGGAGTAGCAGGTTTTTCTGCTTTTGGAGCTGCTTTTTTAGGAGCTGCTTTCTCAGTAACAGCAACTTCATCCTGTGCCGGGTCTAAAGTTTCAGGCTCAGCTTTAACAAAGCTTTCAGGTGTAATATATCCTGCCTTGTGAAGGATATTATACCACTGTGCTAGTTTTTTGATGTCAGAAGCATATACTCTCTCCGTATCATAATTAGGAAGAGAAGCTGCCATAAATTCTTTCAACTCAGCGTCAGAAGATTTATGAGAAATTGTTTCTTTGTAATCCTGGTTTTTAGCAATATTTTCAAAAACCTCAAACAAAGGAACCTCCTTATCAAATGTAAACATAGCAATGTTATCCAACAAGCTCACCTGGCTTGAGTTTCCTATACTTACTTTCTTCTTTGTAGATACATCTTCAATAATAAATCCGTTTCTTAATTGAGAAACTAATTTAAAAAGTCCTGGCTTTCCAGAGATTGAAATTATTTTTTCTAACAACATAATTTTATTTTTTTAATTTTTAGTAATCAGTAGAAACCTTTTACTGTCTATTATTTTTTGTTTATAATTAAATACACCTGTTACTTCGGAAATCTCATTTTGTAGTTGATGCTTACATCCCCCTGAGATATTTTTGTTAATTTACCTTTTACCAGCTTTTTCTTTAAGGCACTAAGGTGATCGGTAAATAATGTCCCTTCAATATGATCATATTCATGTTGAATTACGCGGGCTCTAATATCGGAAAAAGTTTCTGTATGCTTCACAAAATTTTCGTCATAATATTCGATCAGGATTGTGCTCTTTCTTTTTACATCTTCTCTCACATCCGGAATCGAAAGGCAGCCTTCGTTAAACTTCCACTCTTCCCCGGATTCTTCCAGAATTTTAGCATTGATGAAAACTTTTTTGAAGCTTTTCAATTCTTCTTTGATATCTTCATAATCCTCATCATCAGCCAAAGGAGTTACATCTATTACGAATAAACGAATATCAAGGCCAATCTGCGGAGCTGCAAGGCCAATTCCGTTCGCACTATTCATAGTTTCGAACATATTATCAATCAGTTCTTGTAAATCGGGATAATTTTTGTCTATATCTTTGCCTACTTTTCTTAAAATAGGATCCCCAAAGGCTCTTATTGGTAGAATCATCTTGTTCTTTGTTCTAAAAAATTCTGCAATATGATGGTTGCACTTATTTTATCTATTAAACCCTTTTCCTCTCTCTTTTTTTTACTTTTCCCACTCTGGGAAATAAAAAATGATGCCATTTTGGAAGTAAACCTTTCATCAAAACGGTAAACGGAAATAGTTGGAAATTCTTTTTTAAATTCATCAATGAATTGTAAAATATCTGTTTCCACCTCGGATACGTTTCCTTTTAAATCTATCGGAAGTCCTATTACCACATCATCTACCTTATTTTCGCTGAAATATTTTTTCAGAAAAGGCAGTATATGTTTTGTTTCTACAGTATCAAGGCTGCTCGCTATAATCTGCATGTCATCCGTTGTTGCAATGCCACAACGGGCCTTTCCATAGTCTATTGCAAGGATTTGTCCCATAGGTTTGCAAATTTAGTAAATTTTAATGATTTTATTCACAACGTAGTTTTTTTTATAAATCATGTTTCATTCCATATTTTTTTTTATAATTTTAATCTTCCAAAAAACGAAATTATGAAGAAACTCATTCTTGTGAGACATGCAAAGAGCGACTGGCCGGAAGAAACTGAAGATTTTGACAGACCTTTGGCAGACAAGGGTTTGGAGGACGCAATGAACATGTCCAGATTCTTAAAAAACAATAGCATTTCTATAGATTATTTAGTGTCGAGCCCAGCGGTTCGTGCATTGAATACCTGTAAGATTTTCAATCAGACATACCAGTTGAATTATATGACTGATGAAAAGCTATACAACCCTTCAGAAAGGAATTTTGAATCTGTAATTTACAACCTGGATGACCATCATAATTCGGTAGCATTTTTTTCACACAACAACGGAATTTCCAATTTTGCCAACTCTATATCAGAGGATATTTTTCATTTTCCTACCTGCGGAGTTGCCGGTTTTGAAATAAACTGTGATTCATGGTCGGAATTTGATGGAGCAACGAAAAAGCTTTTATTTTTTTACGAACCTGGAAAAATCTAAAATTATTTTAAAAATTTATTGTTTTATTTTTTTTACAATCTCCTTTTTTATGCATAATGCATGAGAAAATTTTTATAAAGATCATATCTCCAGTTCCGCTTTTATACATAACAGTTTCTAATATATGGGCAAATATCATGTTGCCCTTTTTGTCATTGTATTCAGAATAAAATATTTTTGTTTTATTAATATTTATTCTAAATAAAAATAATAATGCAAAAACAATTTTATTTCTTACTGTTGATCCTGTTGCTTACAGGGAACACAATTTACGCACAGGTTTCGGCCAGTCCATTTATTACCAATCTGAATACACCCAACCCCATGATCATTGAAGACAATGAAATATATATCGGCATTTATGCTTTGGATAAAGTGGTAAAGATAAACCTCGATAATCCTGGCGCCGCGCCAGTGGATGTGGTTACAGGAGTAAACAGACCTTATGGTCTGGCATTAAAAGATAAATATCTATATATCTCTGAATTTGGGGGAAATAAAATTTCAAGGATCAATCTCAGTATTTCCAATCCGGCGCCTGAAGTTATCCTGACGAATGTAAACAGTCCTCTAGGGCTTGAATTCATTGGAAATGACCTGTATATGGCTCTTGAGGGAGATAATAAGATTGCCAAAATAGATGTAAGCCAACCGATCCCACAATTAGTGGATATTACATCCGCAGCATCTCCATTTGAATTGGAAATAATCGGAGATGAAATTTTCTACACTGAACGGTTTGAAGGAAGAGTTTCAAAATTTAAACTCAATAGTTCTACTTCCCCAATAACAATAGCTCAGGGATTAAGTTATCCCTCCGGTTTAACCTCTCATGGAAATCAATTATATATTTCTGAAGCAGGAGCCTCTAAAATTTCCCAATTAAATTTCACCCTGGCTAATCCAATAGTTTCCGATGGTATTGTCTCCAGTGAATTCAGCTACCCATCAGGATTAGCCGTAAAAAATAACACAATTTTTATTACGGATTTCTTCGGAGGCTCATTATTAAAAGCTGATCTGGGTGCTTTGTCTGTTTCTGAACAACAGTACAAAAATAAAACACAGATTTATCCCAATCCTGCTAAGGATTTCATAACAGTTATGAACCCTCCATCAAAAGAATATAAAATATATGACATGGTAGGGAAACTTATATTGTCCGGAAAATTCGAAAGAAACAATATCGATATAAGTCAACTCATAGAGGGAGCCTATATCATTCAGACCGGAGATCTGATTAAAAAATTCATTAAAGAATAGTTTATTAATAATCCGGGCTCTAACAAATATTAGAGCCCGGATTATTATTGTATTTATATTACAGAATTCTTTTTAAATCCAGATCATCAAAATCAAAACTGAAGTCCGTCACATCAGAAATAGCTTTTAGCCTTGCTGATTCAGCCTTCCCGCTTTCATCATAATTAAAGATAATATAAGCATCTGCATCATAACTTCTATCATCCCATTTGATAATGAAAGAATTGTTGGAATAAGGAAGCAATTCTCCCTTTAATCTCGGAGAATTTTCACATGTGATTCTGTAAGCATTTCCCTGATGGGTAATTTCTACATCCCCAAACCAGATATCATTATATTTCCCAACAAACTGTTCTGCTTTTGGGTGTAGGTTTTTATTCTTTTTAAATGTTTCAGATTTTTCAAAAGCTTCCTTCTTTTGTTTATCGTATTCAGCATTCATTTTAGCCATTCTGTCTCCGTATGTTTTGAGCCAATTCCGGTCTGCAATTCCCAGATAAGAATCCTTTAAAGTATTGGTCACGGTATTAAAAGCTGCTCCGGACTGCTGATTGGTTAAAACGACAATCCCTAATTTCATATCCGGAATCAATGTAAACTGGGTTACGGTGCCGATCAGCCCCCCTGTATGCTGAATTTGTTTATGTCCTTTCACATCACTCAGGAACCATCCCATTCCATATCCGTAAAAACTTGTATCATAAGGATTTTTAGGAGCTACTCCGCTAGGTATCTGCAGACTCCATAACTGTTGTACCTGTTTGTCAGAAACCAGTTTTTTTCCTTCTTTCGTTGTGAAATTATTTAATAAGAACTGGGCCCAGGTCGTCATATCTTTGATATTACTCATAATCCCTCCGGCTGCATTTCCTGTTTCATTCCAGTCGTGGGGAACAGCAATTGCTTTTCCATCTACCGGAGCATGGGCATCAATTTTATTGGTTACCCCTTTTGCCCTGTTATAGCTTCCAAAACTGGAGTTCATACCGACAGGTTTCATAATTCTTTGCTCAATAAAATCTGCCCAGCTTAAGCAGGAAATCCTGTGAATAACCTCCCCTGCAACAATGAACATGATATTATTATAATCTAACGTTGTTCTGAAAGGATTTTCAGGTTTCAGATATCTTACATTATGGACGATATCATTTACCGTAAGACTTCCTCCTTCCGGAAAAAACATCAGATCTCCCTGCCCTAATCCCAATCCTGCCCTGTGAGTTACCAGATCCTTGATGGTTACATTTTGAGAAACGTACGGATCATACATCTGGAATTCAGGAAGGTATTTTGAAACCTTATCATCCCATTTCAGTTTTCCTTCGTCTGCCAGAATTGCCAGTGCCGTACAGGTAAATCCCTTAGAATTTGAAGCAATACCTACAAGGGTATTTTCGTCCATGGGTTGTTTTGAAGCCAAAGAACGAACTCCGAATCCTTTCGAATAGATCAATTGTCCATCTTTAATCACTCCAACGGACATTCCCGGAACATCAAAGGTTTTTAAGGTATTTTGAATGAGCTCATCCAGTTTTTTTTCTTCAACCTGTGCATTCATCAAGCCGACTGTCAAAAGAAAAATGAAAAAGGAAATTTTCTGTTTCATTATTTTTTAAATTTTCTCAAAGTTAATCAATTCGACATTTATTAAGTAAATTTGAACTTTATTTTAAACACGAAGAATATCCCTGAAAGAAAATGTAAGATAATGACTAAAATCCTTCTTCTTTCCGACTCTCATTCCTATATTGATGACAGGATCCTGGAATATGCCAAAGACGCTGATGAAATCTGGCACTGTGGTGATTTCGGTAGTCTTGAAGTGATTGAACAACTTGAGAAAATCGGTCCACTAAAAGGCGTTTACGGAAACATTGATAATGCAAAAATCCGGTCCGAATTTCCGGAGGCAAACAGGTTTTTCTGTGAGAATCTGGAAGTTCTTATGATCCATATCGGAGGTTATCCCGGAAAATATTCCGCAATAGCTAAAAAAGAAATTGGAGAAAAAGCTCCTAAGCTATTTATTTCAGGACATTCTCATATTCTGAAAGCGATGTTTGATGCAAAAAATAATTTACTTCACCTTAATCCCGGGGCATGCGGAAAACAGGGGTGGCACAAAGTGAGAACAATGATGCGTTTTGTGGTCGATGGTGAAGAAGTAAAAGATCTGGAAATTATTGAATTAGGTCCAAAATAGAAATACATATGAAGATTGGAGATCAGGTTTCTGTGGTAGATGAAGATTTAAGCGGGGTTGTAACTTCCGTAAAAGGAAATATTGTTGTTCTTAAAGATGAATATGGTTTTACACATCAGTATCCCAAGGAAAAGCTGGTTCCGAAAAATGCTTCCATATATGATAATATAAAAGTGGTAAAAAAGGCTGAACCCCAAAAAATCACTTCAAAGAAACATCAGAAAAATCATATGGTTCTCGACCTGCATTTTCATAATCTCGTTAAAAACCCAAATGATTATGACGGATTCGAGAGACTTTTCCTCCAAAAGGAAAAATTAATCGATACATTGAGCTTCTGCCGGAAAAATCATCTTAAACGATTGGAGATTGTTCATGGCATTGGAGACGGTGTTCTGCAAAGGATGGTTTTAGATGTTTTAGAAAGCCAGACCGATCTGGATTTTTACAATAAGGAAATACTTCATCATCAATCAGGTGCGGTAATGGTAGAATTTCACTAAATTTGCAGCAATAGAAATATGAACGTACTTAATTTACTTTTTACAAAAGACGGATTAATCTACCAAATTGCGAGGAATAAAAGCATTTTGGAAGAGAAATCTTATTTCGTTAATGAAGAGTCTCCTAAAAATTTTATCGCTGAGAAACTGGATGAAGTTTTAATAAAGCAAAGGTTCGATGAGATTTCTGTCATTTCAGCCTTGAACCATTTTACCCTTATGCCTGAAGGATTTTCAGAACATGAGGCGGGATATGATCTTATTGCATTCAATGCTCCTGTGGATAAGGACAATGAAGAGCTGATGCTGTCCCTTAATAAAAAGTTCAGGATTCAGTTCTATTATACTTTTCCTAAAAACTTTTATAAAAAGATAAAGGAGCTGGCCGTTCCCGTTCACTTTAATTTTTCAGGAGAAAAATTCCTGAATTCAATCAGCCATAAAAACAATAAAGAAATCCACATTAACCTTTATCATAACCAATGTGAATTTTTTGCCCTGGATAATAAAAAACTGATCTTATACAATAATCTGGATGTCAATTCTGAGGTTGATTTTCTTTATTTTGTAATGTTCACATTAAGTAAAATAGGATTTGGGATCAATGAAACCAACTTCTATGCTTATGGAGAAACCACTGAAAATGAAACATTCATTTCTGAATTACAAAAATTCGTAAAGAACCTGAAAATTGTATATGATAACGTTCCTAATAAGAATTTTATACTTAATTAGGTCGCAGGTTGCAGACGCCAGGTCTTACCTGACATTGCATCCATTACTAACAATCTAACATCTAAACAACATGTACAGAATAATTTCCGGCCGATGGAAAGCCAAAAAAATTGCCGCCCCAAAAAACTTTGATGTAAGGCCAACTACTGACTTTGCAAAGGAAGCTCTGTTCAGTATTCTGGAAAATAAATATGATATGCAATCGATCTCTGTTCTTGATCTTTTTGCAGGAATAGGCTCTATTTCATTAGAATTTGCCTCCAGAGGCTGTCAGGATGTAACTTCTGTAGAGATGAACCCCAAACATACAAGCTTCATTAATTCTACAGCATCCGAACTGGACATGTCATTACAGGTTAATGTGCAAAGAGGGGACGTGGTGGATTGGCTCAAAAAATTCAGAAATAAAAAATCTTTTGAAATTGTTTTTGCCGATGCTCCTTTTGAAACTGAAGAGAAGAAATACTATGAAATCATCTCTTTGGTATTAAACAATAAATACCTAAAAGAAAACGGAGTTCTTATTATAGAGCATCAGAGTCGCTTAAAATTTGAACACCCGAATCTTATAGATACCAGAAAATATGGAAACGTAAGTTTCAGCTTTTTTGAACCAACTCAATCAGATACAGAAAACCAGGAACTCTAATTCCTGGTTATTTTTTTGGAATTGGCAATGGCTTCGTCTCCCCATCTTGTAATTTCATTCAAAACAGGAAGAAGCGTCTTTCCAAAATCAGTTAAGGCATACTCCACTACTAACGGCGGTTTTTCCGTATAAACCTTTCTGCTGATAATACCGTCTTCCTCCAATTGTTTTAATTGAAGGCTTAATGTTCTTTCCGTAATGGTAGGAATATCTTTCCTGATCTCATTATATCTTTTTGCCCCCTCAATAAGATGGTATAAAATCACTGCTTTCCATTTCCCACCAATAAACTTCATGGTGATACTTGTACAACACGGGTACGTTTTATTATCTATTGTATACATTTTACTACTATCCTTTTTGACCGTTCTTGCAAATTTATTAAACTTAAATTAGTTTTGCAACTATAAAAAATATAGTACAAAATTATGAATTTTTTAAACAAAATGAAAACCAGGTATACTGTGAAAAAGTATAATCCACAAGGTAAAGTAAGCGAAGAACAAATTCTTGAATTAAAGGAAATCCTCAACCTGAGCCCTTCTTCTATCAACAGCCAGCCATGGAATTTTATTTTTGTAAATAATCAGAAAATAAAAGAACAATTGGCTGAAGCTTCTTATTTTAATAAGGAGAAAGTATTGGACAGCAGTCAACTCATTGTCTTCCAGGTGCTGAAAAACGTTGAAGATTTTGAAAAGCAAATTCAGGAAAATTTACCTGAAGGATCAATTAATTACTATAAAACGATGGTAAAACCTAAAGGTGACATTGCAATACGGGCTTGGTTAGCCCATCAGGTATATCTCTCTCTTGGTGTATTGCTTGCTGCATGCGCCGAAATGGGAATAGATTCCACTCCTATGGAAGGAATTGAAACGGATAAATACGATAATATCCTGAAGAATGATCTTTATGAAACTCTATTTGCTGTCACTATCGGAGAAAGATCCGGAACGGACACTAATCAACCGACAATCACCTCTAAGAAAAGACTGAAATCAGAAAAAATAATAGTAGAACTATAACTTTTTAAATGTTGATTAAAATAAAAGCTGCTACATTCCTTGTAACAGCTTTTTATATTATAATACTTTCAATTCCAGGTCTATACTTTTACCAAAGAACTTTTTGGATATCTTTTCGAAATTCTTCGTCAGATCCGAAAGATAAAAGTGATAACTTGGCTTGGCATTCAGATCGTTTAAAAGATTGTATTTATCAAGAATAATTTTCAAATGGCTCGCCACGATATTCGGAGAGTCAATAACACGAACACGGTTTCCGTAATATTGCTTGATCTCATCGATTAATAAAGGATAATGAGTGCATCCTAATATCAATGTTTCAATATTTTTCAGCTTGTTGTTACTTAAATAATTGTAAATGATAGCATGTGTAATCGGATGATTTTTAAATCCTTCTTCAATGGCAGGAACCAGCAACGGAGTTGCCAGCTCATCCACTTTGATCCATTTATTATGCTTTCTTATACTTTTTTTATACAGCCCTGAATTCACAGTTGCTTTTGTAGCAATCACGCCAACATTGGTGTGGATCTCATAAGATACCTTCTCTGCAACCGGATTAATAACATCAATAACAGGAACTCTTCCGGCAACTGTCTGCATCACTTCATTAAGAGCATTTGCTGTTGCTGTATTACAGGCGATAACAATTGCTTTACAATTCTGCTCCAATAAAAAATTTGTGATTTTGGTAGAGTATTCTATTATAGCTTCACGAGACTTTTCTCCGTAAGGAAGGTGTTTGGTATCACCAAAGTAAATAAGATCTTCATGAGGAAGAAGCCTTTTAATTTCTT
Organism: Chryseobacterium sp. PTM-20240506; assembly: GCF_048296755.1. Classification (NCBI taxonomy): domain Bacteria; kingdom Pseudomonadati; phylum Bacteroidota; class Flavobacteriia; order Flavobacteriales; family Weeksellaceae; genus Chryseobacterium; species Chryseobacterium sp. PTM-20240506. The sequence goes on along the minus strand of NZ_CP182581.1, from coordinate 3,906,510 downwards.
TAGCAACGGTTAAACCTCCTACACCACTATCAAAAATTCCGATAGGTTGTTTAGCCGAAAGATGCGAATAATCTTGTTTCTTAGTTTTCAAAAGAGTTGAAATTTTATACAAAAATAATGAATTTCACCAGTATTACATCAAACTTTTACAATCAAATCAGGAACAGATCTGAAGCAATTCCATCCGCCATAAACCAGTGCTTTTCCGGTATTTTCAAATGATTATTTTCAATAACAAGTATGCCGTCAGCTATCTTTTGTTTAATCTCCTGATGAAATTTCTCAACTATTTCAGGAGAAAACTTATTCTTCAGTTTATCCAGGTCCACTCCCCATATCGTCCGTAATCCGATCATGATCATCTCATTAAACTGGTCTTCCTGCGATAGAATTTCAGTTTCTTTAGCCAAAGAATTTGAATTCAGCTTCTTTACATAAAGCTGATTATTAGCGACATTCCAACTTCTCACGTCAGCTCCGTTATATGAATGGGCTGAGGGTCCTAGTCCCAAATATTCTTTGTACTTCCAATAAGACGAGTTGTGCCTTGAATAAAATCCTGGTTTAGCAAAATTAGATACCTCATAATGATCAAACCCATTATCTTTTAAAAAGTGAGACAAATAATAAAACTCTCTATTTTGCTCTTCTTCTTTTGGTGTAGCCACTTTCCCTTTCAAAATCCAGTCATTCAATGCCGTCTTAGGCTCTACGGTCAGTGCATAAGAAGAGATATGAGGAACATCCAGGGCAATTGTTTTATTCAGATTTTCTTTCCAGATTTCCAAATTAGAAGTGGGAGATCCATAGATCAGATCAATACTCAGGTTTTCAAAACCGAAATCCTGTGCTCTCTTAATAGAATCCTCTGCCTGTGAAGCATTATGAGCACGGTTCATCAACCTAAGGTCATCATCAAAAAAGCTTTGCGTTCCGATTGACAATCGGTTAACCGGTGATTTTGAGAGATCTCTCAGGAAGGTCTTATCCAGATCATCCGGATTGGCTTCCAAAGTAATTTCTATATCCTTTTCAAAACTATAATACTTCAATACCTCATCAACAATTGAATTGATCTCATCTCCTGATAGGATTGAAGGTGTTCCGCCACCAAAGTACAACGACTGTAGTGTTTTATTATGTAATTCATCTTTCCTTAAAAAAAGTTCTTTCTTAATAGCAGAAAGCACCTCATCTTTAGACAGTAAAGATGTTGAAAAATGAAAATTACAATAACTACACTTTTGTTTACAAAAAGGAATGTGAATATAAATCATAAAAAAAGCTCTGAAAAATTCAGAGCTCAAATTTATTTAAATTAAATTGATTAATATCTATATCCTCTATGATTAATAAAGTTATCGAAGTTATAACCCAATCCGATCATAAAGCTGTTTCCTCCATAAGTCTGAATATCAGACAAACCTAAATTATAAGTTGCTCCGATCATAAACTTATTGAATCTTACTTTTACTAGTGGTGAAATACTTAATTGCTGGTTATCAAATCTGTTCTGAACTGATCTGTAACTTACCCCAAAAGAGAATGAATTGATATCATTAAAGAATGTGGCCATCAAGTTATAATCAATTGTTCTTGTAGAATTCGTATTCAAATTGATTAATGCAGATGGTGTAACGTACATATTATCTGCGAAATGCCAGTCATATCCTAAGTTTAAGAAGAACTTGATAGGAGAAGGCTCACGACCATTCACAATAGATTCGTCATTCGTCAAAGCAATATCATTAACCGATACTCCGGCAAAGATATTTCTAAAAGTCGCGGCTAAACCAAAGTTGGCATATGCCATGAAAATATTACTCTCCGTACCCTGCAATAAAGGATCATACCCATCTTCAGTATTGATTTTAGTATAATCAAAATTCATATTGTAAAAACTAACACTGGTACCGAATGAGAACTGATCTTTTCTCTCTCCTTCACTACTAAGCGGAATAAAATATGAAGCACCCGCTGTAATACCTCCTGCTGAAATAGGACCATTACTATCTCTAAAAACAGATATCCCTGCACCAACTCTATCAAAAATGTTAGCATTGATCCCTACTGACTGCACATTAGGAGACTCATTAAATTTTGAAAATTGCTGTTGATAATTGAGGTTGAGCTGAACATAATCTGTTTTACCGTATTGTGCCGGGTTGAACAGGAACTCACCATCCAAAAGATATTGTTGATAATATGGTAGTGTTTCTTGTGCTTTGTATGCATTTGACAAAAGAGCCAAACACACTATAGCATATAGTTTTCTCATAACAAATCTTGATTTCAATTCAACAAATATAAAAAAAATCTCAATATATTTTTAGTTTTCCAAATAATTTCTCCATTTTTTTACAGCATCCGCCATATCTTGAGGCATTGGGCTTTCAAAATACAATTCCTGTTTAGTGGTAGGATGTATAAAACCTAAGGTATGTGCATGAAGTGCATGTCTTGGCAGGATTTCGAAAACATTTTTAATAAAATGTTTATATTTAGGTAAATTCACTCCTCTTAAAGGCGTATGACCTTCATATCTTTCATCATTGAAAAGGGTATGGCCAATATGTTTAAAATGAGCCCTGATCTGATGGGTTCTTCCCGTTTCCAGTTTACATTCTACCCAGGTCATATATCTGAACCTTTCCAAAACTTTATAATGCGTAACCGCATGCTTCCCGTGGCTTCCGTCCTCGTAAACCGACATCTGCATCCTGTTCTTAGGGTGACGCCCTATATGCCCCCGAATGGTACCTTCATCATCCTGTACATTCCCCCACACAAAAGCCCAATATAATCTTTTCGTCCTTCTGTCAAAAAATTGTTTGGCAAGGAAGCTTAATGCATATTCATTCTTGGCGATAACCAATAGACCCGAGGTATCCTTATCAATCCTGTGAACAAGGCCTACTCTATCCAGATCAGATTTCTCACCATTTTTGGCAAAATGAAATGCAAGAGCATTCACCAAAGTACCATCCCAGTTTCCAAATCCGGGATGCACAACCATTCCGGGTTCTTTATCTACAACAACAAGATCATCATCCTCATAAACAATATTGATCGGAATATCCTGAGGGATAATTACATTTTCTCTCGGAGGATGGGCCAGTAGAACAGAAATCTGATCTCCCGGCTTTACACGGTAATTCTGTTTTACAGGAGTTCCGTTTACGACAACGTTACCTGCTCTGCATGTTTGTGAAATTTTATTTCTTGAAGAATTCTGCCTGAAAATCAGTAAAAACTTATCTATTCTTAAAGGCTCCTGGTTTTTATCGACAGTAATATTGAAATGCTCATACAGTCCTTTATTTTCCTCATCAATATCAATATTGTTGGAATCCAATAATTCTTCATCAAAAAAATCCTCGTTATCTTCTGTCATGATTTTTTATTTTTTACACAAAAGGCCTCAACATGATAAGTTGAAGCCTGTATTTTTAATAATAAATGGTAACTACTCTACTACAACTTTCTTAGCTTTTGGCTTTTGAGCTGGTTGTTGTGTACCATTTGTTGCTGTTTTATTATTTCCAGCATTATTATTTCCCGCAGGAGTATTGATTGTTGTACTCTTCGGTTTACTTTCGGTTGTTGTTTTCGGCTTCGTATCAGCAGTCGCAGGTTTCGAAACCGGAGTTTTAGAAACTTCCGTTTTAGCAGGTTCAATTTTTTTATGAACCACTGGTGGTACAGGAACTGGTTCGTAAACAGGCTGCTGATGAACAGGAACTTCTTCATATTGTATAGGTGGCAACGAAGTATCTACCTTCATACGGTATACGGAGTTCAGCTCTTCTATTTTAGAGCGCAATTCTGCCGGAGTCTTTTTACTTGCCCAGAGGTCCATCTGCATTCCCTGATCTCTTACATCTCCTGCAGCAGGATCCTGATAATAGATAATATCAGATTCATCTTTACCTCCATCTTCATGTTCTACTAGTCCTACTTCAAACATACTTCTTGTAATTAATGCTCTGGCCTCTTTTACCGTTAAGCCAACTACATTAGGAATAGAAATATTTCTCATGGGTCCAGAACCAACTACTACATCTATCGTTGAGAACCTAGGAATCAGCGATCCTGGTTTCATAGGGTTTCCTTTAAATAAAATTCTAAGTACTGCATCTTTCTGGATGCTAGGTTCGAAGATAGTATCTCCCACTTTCAGACCTACCTGATCTATCCTTTGGAAAGCCAGACCTGAATATTTGTTAATAACATCAGGAATTGCAACCGGAGCCCAGCTTCTCGGGTTTACGATCAGATAAATAGCTCTTCCATCCTTTACATGGGAACCAGGAGTAGGAGACATCTTTAAAACCTGGAAAGGTTTGTATTTTGGATCATAAGCAGCACTGTCTACTTCATAGCCCAGACCGGCATCATCTAATATTTTTACCGCCTCATGAACGGATTTGTTTACAACATTGGGAACCGGAATTTCCTGACCATGATTCGTATGGTATTCTAACCAACGAAATGTAAGCCATACCAACCCTATAAAAACACCGATGGCTATTAACAAATTCAGTAAAACTTTCCAGTTGAAAAGTGATTTAAGCATACTTAAAAATACTTTAATTATAATGGCAAATATAGCTAATAATTTTAGAATGTACTTTTTATTTATCACATTTCATATTTGGTTTCAAAATTTCGGATTTTCACCTGTTGCATTACATAAAATGATTAAATTTGCCTTAATTGATACTATTTGGTTATGAGCAAAAAAAGTGTTGCCGTAGTTATGGGCGGATATTCTGATGAATACGTAGTTTCCCTGAAAAGCGGTCAATTAATTTATGATTCGTTGGACAGGAATCTGTATGATGTATATAAAGTAGTTGTTTTAAAGGATAAGTGGTATTTTCTGGATCAGAACGAAAAGGAATATCCGATCAATAAAGGAGACTTCTCTGTAACATTGGAAAATAATGAGCAATTGAAGTTTGATGTATGCTTTAATATCATTCACGGAACACCTGGTGAGAACGGCATACTTCAGGCCTACTGGGATGCTATAGGGCAAACTTATACGGGTTGTGATTTTTATCAGAGTGCCTTAACTTTTAATAAAAAGGACACTTTAGCAGTTCTGTCCAAATATGGTATCCCATCAGCAAAAAGTATTTATCTGAGAAAGGGTGAAAATATTAATGTTGATGAAATAGTAGACTATCTTGGTCTTCCCCTATTTGTAAAGCCTAACCAATCCGGTTCATCATTAGGAATTACTAAAGTAAAAGAAAAGTCCGAATTACTTCCGGCGACAGAAGTTGCATTTAAGGAAGATCATGAAATTTTAATAGAAAGCTTCCTGGATGGAATGGAAGTATCTGTAGGGGTAATTGATTTTAAAGGAGAGACAATTGTTTTGGGGATTACGGAAATTGTTCCTACCAATGAATTCTTCGATTATGAAGCCAAGTACGAAGGTGCTTCAGAAGAAATAACCCCTGCAAGAATTGACGAAGAAACAACAAAAAGAGTTGAAGAAATTTCAAAAAAGGCTTATGACTCTTTAGGAATGAGTGGTTTTTCACGCAGTGAATATATATTGATGAACGGCATTCCTTATATGCTCGAAATGAATACAAACCCGGGATTTTCTCCGGCAAGTATTCTCCCACAGCAGGCAAAACATTACGGTATATCCATAATGGATCTTTGTGGAAATGAAGTTGAAAAAGCATTAGCGAAAAAACCAAACTAATTATGAAAATTGCTGTTTTTCCGGGATCATTCGATCCTATTACTCTAGGTCACTATGACATTATAGAAAGAGCTGCTCCCCTTTTTGATAAATTAATTATTGCCATCGGACAGAATTCCCAAAAGAAATACATGTTCCCGCTTGAAAAAAGAATGGAATTCATCCAGAATTCTGTTGCAGAATTTCCCAACGTAGAGGTTGACTATTTTGAAGGCCTTACTGTTGATTATTGTTTTGAAAAAAATGCACAATACATAATCCGCGGATTAAGAAATCCTGCAGACTTTGAATTTGAAAAAGCAATTGCCCATACCAACCGAACTTTGGCCCATAAGAAGCTTGAAACCGTATTTTTATTAACTTCATCAGGAAAATCTTTTATCAGCAGCAGCATTGTAAGGGAAATCATCAACCACAACGGAGAGTATGAACTTCTGGTTCCTGAAGCGGTAAGAGTAGAGAATACAAAAAAATAAATAACGGTTGATCAGTGATAAATGGTAAAGGATTTGCTTATGGAAGAATCATCAATCTATTATCAGCTATCATTCAAAATATATGCACGAACAGTTCAATTTTGCCATAGAAGTATTGGGGACAATTTCCTTCTCGATGTCGGGAAGCTTTGCTGCTATGCAAAAACGACTTGATCCTTTTGGAGTTCTCATTATAGCTTTCGTAACTTCAGTGGGAGGAGGAACTGTTAGGGATCTGCTTCTGGATATTCCGGTATTCTGGATGCATGATTTGCTGACCTGCGCCGTTATTATTATGACCAGCATATTTACGATGGTCTTTAAATCTTTTGAAAAAAACTTTCAGGTTACCTTATTTATTTTTGATAGCCTGGGACTCGGCTTATTTACCATTATAGGTATCCAGAAAGGTTTAAATGCAGATATCCATCCTTTGATATGCATCGGGCTCGGAACTATTACAGGTTGTTTCGGAGGGATTATCCGGGATATTTTACTCAACAGGATACCTCTGATCTTCAGAAAAGAAATTTATGCTACAGCCTGTATTTTTGGCGGAGCTGCTTTTTTACTGATGACAAAATATTCTAACTTTTCCTACACTTTTATCCAGATTTTTACGATCCTTCTGATAGTGGTGATCCGTACACTGGCGGTAAAATACCACTGGCAGATGCCTAAGTTCTACGGATATGACCACAATTCGGAAATGTAGATCAGACAAAACAATATAAAAAGGCAGAAAGTAAACTTTCTGCCTTTATTTTTTATGATAAGGAATCAATTATCTTATTTTCCCTCCTCTTTGTCTCATATTAGGGTTATGCATATGTTTCTGCATTGTGGGCATCTTCAACTGATCTTTCATCATTTTGATCTGATCTGTCATCATTCCTGCACTATCCAATCTTTTAGCTTCTTCCAATAATTTCTGCCCTTCCTGTTTTCTTCCTTTAGAAATGGCAGAAGCAGCAAGATTTAAAGTAGCCATTGCTCTGTCATGTTTCATATTTAAACCGTACTCAAGTGCTTTCCTCATTAAAGGCTCAACTTTGGTAGGATGTTCCTGAGCCAGAGTTAATCCCTGCAGATAATGGAAATAACCATATTGAGATTTATGAAGCTGTGTCTGATAGTTCCTGATATGGTCTAAATAAGTTACAGCTTTTTCCATATTCTGTTTTCTCAATTGCCAGAAAGCCAAAAGGATATATTCATTTTTAAAGAAAAGAAAGATCGGTAAAGCTGAAAGAAGAAAGATTACAATTCCCCAACCTAAATTTCTTGTGAAAATCATCATGGCAAGTCCACCCAATATAAGAAGAGCTGCGATTACAATTTTTATGTATTTATTCATTATTCAATTTTAGAAGTGCAAAGATAAAAAATTTAGAGGTTAGAAGCTAGAACTTAGCCGTCAGAATTCTAATCCTGTTTACTTTTAATCCTCTCAAACGTCTGAAAACAGAAATCATACGGGTTCTTTTCATCCTTTTCATGGCAAATTTCATTTGTTTTTGCCCAGATTTTCCCATCTATTTTTGGAAAAAAGGTATCCGCTTCAAGATCTGCTTTTACTAAAGTTACTTCAAGCTTGTCCACAACATCCATCGTCTGTTCATATATGTTTCCTCCGCCTATTATAAAGATCTCCTCATCAATTTTCTTGGCAAATTTTACAGCCTCCTTAATACTGCCCACGATCAGGATTCCTTCTTCAAACCAATCTTTTTTTCTTGAAATAACAATATTGGTACGGTTAGGAAGTGGCTTCCCGATGCTTTCATAGGTTTTTCTTCCCATGATTACCGGATGTCCGGAAGTTATATCTTTAAAATGTTTTAAATCTTTCGGAAGATGCCAGAGTAACTGATTATTAAAACCAATTTCATTTTTCTCCCCCATTGCTACCACAATTGTTGTCATTCAAATAATTTTCCACAAAATTAGCACATAATTTGTATATTTGATTAGCACAAAAAATTTAAAAAAATAAACTATGAAAAATAAAGGCTGTTTGAGCGCCGGAACTATTGGCATTGCTCTCCTTATCATTGTTGCCGTAATCTTCTTCTGGGGAAAAAGCGGATATAATAATTTCGTAACAAAAGAACAGAATGTTGACAGCAAATGGTCTAATGTAGAGACTGTTTATCAGAAAAGAGCCAACCTGATTCCTAACCTCGAAAGAACGGTAAAATCATATTCTAAATTTGAACAGGAAACTTTAACCAAAGTAATAGAGGCCCGTTCGAAAGCAACCTCTATAAATATTGATCCTACCAATATGACAGAAGCTGACCTTGCGAAGTTTCAGGCTGCACAGGGAGAATTATCAGGAGCTTTAAGCAGATTAATGGCTGTGGTAGAATCATATCCTAATTTAAAGGCTGATCAGCAGTACATCAATTTCCAAAGAGAATACACCGCAATTGAAAACAGTATCAGATCTGAAACGGTTTATTTCAATGATGCTGCGAAAGATTATAACACTACGATAAAAACTTTCCCAAATAATATTTTGGCGAATTTTACAAACTTTAAAGAAAAACCTTATTTCAAAGCAGAAGCCGGAGCTAATAAAGCACCAGAAGTTTTCTCTGAATAATGAGCAATTTCCTGACAAATCAACAAATAGCTTCCCTGGTGGAAGCTATTCAGTCTGCGGAAGAGAATTCTACAGGTGAGATCAGAGTGCATATAGATTCCCATACGGAAACCCAGCATGCCCAAACAGCGCTGGAAGTTTTTAAAAAGCTTGGTATGCACAAAACCACGCATAGAAATGCAGTACTTTTCCATGTTAATTTTGAACAAAAATATCTTACCATTATTGGTGATACGGGAATTCATGAAAAAGTACATCAGTATTTCTGGGACCACCTGCATGACTATATAACTTCTGAATTTGCCAAAGGAAATTATTACAAGGCTTTGAAGAGTGCCATTCTGGAGACTGGTATTGAATTAAAAAAATATTTTCCTGTAGAAGGAGAAAATCCCAATGAACTCCCCAATGAAATTACGTTCTCTTAAATCAGTATTTTCATTTCTATTGATCTGCTTTTACACTTTTGTATCAGCACAATATACCATTCCTAAAAAACCAGCTGTTTTATATCCTGTATATGATGAAGCTAACCTGCTTTCACAACAGGAAAAAGATGATCTTAATAATAAGCTGATCAAATTCGCAGATTCGACATCTACAGAAATTGAGGTGATTATTATTCCAAGCACAAAAGGAGAAGATGTCAATTTTCTGGCAACTATGTTTGGTGAAAAATGGGGAATCGGAAAGAAAGGGGTAGATAATGGAATTGTTTTTCTTATAGCAACTCAGGACAGGACGATGTCTATACAGCAGGGAAGAGCAGTAGAACAATACCTTACAGCCTCAGTTTCCGGACAAATACTGGATTATATTGTAACTCCTAATTTCAGGCAAGGATTGTGGTATGAAGGTATAAACCGCGGTACTTCAGCCATTATGGAAGCCGTTCAGGGGAAATTTAAGCCTGTAAATGAACCGGCAACAGGGGAAGGAAATGGAAAGGCATTGAGAGTTCTTATCATTGCTTTCGTCATATTTATTATTCTGGCTATTCTGTTCGGGAACCGAGGTGGTGGTGGCGGAAATAATGATGATGACGATGTAATCCTGAACAGAAGAGGACGCAGAAATTATCCTGGCGGATTCTTCCCTTTCCCGGGCAGCTTCGGCGGTGGAGGCTTTGGTGGCGGAAGTTCCGGAGGAGGTGGATTTGGCGGCTTCGGAGGAGGTGGAAGTTTTGGCGGAGGAGGTGCATCCGGAGGGTGGTAACATATACATTAACAAAATATAAAATCAGCCATATAATGACTGATTTTTTTTATTTAAAACACTAAAATAAGAACATTTTATTGCTTTATTTTAATAAAAAATTTAAGTTTTTGTATTAATAAATTAACAAAACCTCTTAAAAACTATCGTTTTTCTATTAATTTTTTAATATATTTACTGAAAACAGGATTATGAAAAAGACATTGGTGGTTTTTGCACATCCTTATCTGGAACATTCAAACTCGAATGTAGAGCTTATCAATTTCTATGTTCGTCATCAGCATTTCACGCTTCGTGATCTTTATGAAGATTATCCGGATTTTCACATTGCTGCCTTTAGAGAAAGAAAACGGCTGAAAAATTATGACCGTTTTATTTTTCAGTTTCCGATTATCTGGTTTGGAATGCCTCCTTTGTTGAGATTATGGATTGATGAGGTTTTTGATCGCGACTGGCTTAAAGAAGGGGAATATAATCCCCTTGAAGGCAAAGAGGTATACATTCTGGTCACAACAGGAGGGAAAGAACGGTCTTTTACCAAAACAGGAACATATCAATACACGATTGACGAGCTGATCAGTGGATTAATTGTTTCTTTAAATGTTTTTAAAGCCAATATCAAAAATATTAAAATCGTTTATGAAGCCAATAAGCTTACGAAAAAGGAAATTATTCTTCATAAAAAAGAGTTTATGGAACTATTGAATCAATGAAATAATATATGGAATCTTCTTTAGCAATTAACACGTTACTTTTTCTGGGTGTAGCCATTATTATGGTTCCACTTGCCAGGAAATTTGGGTTAAGCTCCGTCATTGGATATATTGCAGGAGGAATTATTATTGGCCCTTACGTACTTAAGCTCACAGGCAAGAATGTCAATGACATCATGCATGCGAGTGAGTTTGGCGTAATCATGCTTTTATTTTTAGTAGGATTAGAACTGGAACCCAGGAAGTTCTGGGAAATGCGGAAAAAGATTATAGGATTGGGATTAACCCAAATGGTTCTCACCATCTCCCTGCTCGTTCTGGTTTTCATCAGTGTTGGATGGAGAGCAGACCAGGCTACTGCTGTAGCAATGTGTTTCGCTTTGTCATCTACTGCTATTGTATTGCAGACCTTACAGGAAAAGAACAACCTCAAAACAACAGCAGGAGAAGCATCTTTCTCCACTTTATTATTTCAGGATATTGCTGTAATTCCCATTCTTGCCATACTGCCTGTAATAGCACATTATAAACCAAGAAACCATAACAATGAAATACAGGTGATTATTCAGAAACTTCCTGAGTGGCTACAGGCTGCAACGGTACTTTTTGGAGTAGCAATCCTTATTCTGTTGGGAAGGTATGTATTTGTTCCTTTCTTAAGATATGTTTCGAAATCCGGAATGACCGAATTGTTAACAGCCTCTTCCCTATTTCTTGTTATCGGAGTTGCCGAACTTATGGTTGCCATTGGTCTGTCTCCGGCATTGGGTGCTTTCCTTGCAGGTGTCATGCTTGCAAACAGTGAATTCAGACATGAACTGGAAGCACAGATCGACCCTTTTAAAGGTTTATTGCTCGCGGTTTTCTTTGTCAGTGTAGGATCAACTATGAATTTCAATATCATCCAGGATGATCCTTTATTTATATTCAGTACTGTTTTTGCAGTTTTGATCGTAAAGTTTATAGTTCTCTATGCTATCGGAAAATTCTTTAAAATAGACACCCCTCAAAGTCTGTTTTATGCGTTTGCCCTTTCTCAAGTCGGAGAGTTTGCTTTTGTCCTTATAAATTATGCATCTGATCTTTACCTACTAGGTCCTGAATTAAATGACCAACTTATGGCAGTAACAGCCATTACAATGTGTATTACTCCTTTTCTTCTGATTGTAAATGACAAATTTTTCACACCTAAATTTATCAAAGAAGAACCGGATACTGATCACGATTTTGATATTCTGGGGAGCGATGTTGCACAAAAGAAAATTATTATTGTTGGGTTCGGCCACTTTGGAAGTACGGTAGGACGGCTTTTAAAAGCCAATAAGATTTCAGCAACTGTTTTGGACAGAGATTCTGATCGGGTAAAATTGTTGCGTAGCTATGGTTTTAAGGTCTATTATGGTGATGCCACCCGTATTCCGATTTTACGTGCGGCAGGAATTGAAGATGCCGAGATACTGGTCCTTTGCCTTGATGATCCTAATGATAATATGTTTATTGCTGATCTTGTCCGTGAGCATTATCCCGATGTGAAAATTTTTGTAAGAGCTAAAAACAGAATTGACGCATACAGCTATCTCAATAAAGGTGTTGATAAAATTTACAGAGAAACATTGGGCACAGCTGTAGACATGGCTATAGACGTTCTTCATGAAACAGGCATGAGAAAATATGCTGCCAGACGTCTCGGACAGAGATTTATGGCCATAGATAAAGCATCTATCAGAAGGCTGGCAAAAATAAAAGAAGAAGATGAACTGCTTCTGTTTACGACAAAAGAACTCCTCCAAAGAGAGGAGGAGTTATTGGCATTTGATAATCTTAGTTTCGATAATAAAGATTGGGAAGGTGCCTCATCCGTTGAAGAAGAAGAGGATTCTGAAGATTAATATCTAGTGTATATTAACGCTTCCTCCACTACTTTCTTCTTTATTTACAGAAGTTACATTTCCTTTTTTGTGAACATCGATACTTCCGCCTGAAGATGCATTAGCATCTATTTTGGATGTAGCGCTTATCTCTACGCTTGCTCCGCTGGAAGCTTCTGCTTTTACATTTTCTGCAAGAACCTGCTCTGCAGATACGCTGCTTCCTGAAGAGGATGTAATATTTGCATTTTTAGATTTCCCCGTTAATGAGATGCTTGCAGCTGAAGAAGCATCAATTTCTAAGTCAACAGCCCAGATTTTTCCTTCAAAACTACTGCTGCTACCCGCTGAAATTTCAAAATTATTCGCTTCCAGATCTCCGGTAACACTTCCCGCGCTGGAAATTTCTATATCCGTTTTCTCCTGGGTAAATTTATCTTTAACTGTGATTTTTCCGGCAGAATTTGCGTCAAGCTTGGTAAAGTCCTTGGCATAAATTTTAGCGGTAACATTATTTTGATTCATCACTCTGATTCCCGGTTTATAATGGATATGAAGTTTCCCACCCCTATTATCTACAAGGATTTCATCAATAAGATTCTCTGGTGCAGAGATCACTACTCTTTCAGTTTCAGATTTTATAATCTCAGCATCAATAGCCTGAGAAACCTCAATTTCATCGAACTCGCCTTTAAATTCTTTCTCTCTGATAGGGCCGCTTCCTTTGTCCACTACCTTTGAAACCCAATCACTTTTTTCCTTGTTTTTCCTGTCATATTTTTCATTACATGCAGACACTGCTATTAAAGTTGAAAAAATAAAAAGAGTCGTCGTTTTCATATGTATTAATTTTTTAATTTAAGTTTTAGTATTCTTTTATATTAATAACAACTAAAGTATAAAAAATATTACAACTGTTTAGTTAATTACATTCCTAAAACTGACCAAAGGTAAAATCTTATATTTTTGATTTAAATTCTGCGACCATGTTATTTTCAGGAAAGACTTTACCGGAAAGCAGCTATTATAGTTTAGTTTTTAATATCTTTATGCTTCAATAATAAGTAATTTTATGAAAAATATTTCATCGGTATTATTAATTTCTGCCTTGGCATTTAACTACTCTTGTACTACAATGAAAAAAACCGATACTCAACAGGAAGTTCCTGTACCAGATTCTTCTCTTTCTTCAAATCCATTTATGAAAAAAAGTAAGCTTCAGTACGAGGCTCCGGAATTTGATAAAATTAAGAATGAAGATTTTAAACCTGCTTTTGATTTTGGATTAAAACAGCATGATGCTGAAATTGTTAAAATTGCAAACAATCCGGCAACACCTACTTTTGAAAATACAATTGTCGCTTTGGAGAAAAGCGGGGAGGTATTAAAAAGAGCGCTGATTGTATTTTCGAATTTAACAAGCGCAAATACGAATCCCACATTACAATCACTGGATGAAGAATACGCCCCGGTTTTTGCAGCACACTCTGATAAAATGTATCTTAATGACAATCTTTACAAAAGAATACAATCTATTAAAGAGGATGGTTTAGATTCTGAAAGTAAGAGATTATTACAATATTATAAGCAGAATTTTGAGATCGCTGGTGCTAATCTTTCTGCGGCGGATAAAGAAAAATTAAAACAGGTAAACCAGGAACTGGCCTCGCTTTCCACTCAATACTCCAATAAATTACTGGAAGCAAGAAAGCAGGGAGGTGTTTTCTTCTCGGACGCAAAGGAACTTGATGGCCTTTCTGCTGATGAAATTGAAGCAGCAGCAGCGGATGCAAAAACAGCAGGACAACCCGGCAAGTATTTATTAGCATTACAAAATACAACACAACAACCGCTATTACAGAATCTTAAAAACAGAGCTACCCGTGAAAAACTATTCAAGGCTTCATGGTTGAGAGCTGAAAAAGGAGATGCCAATGACACAAGGGAAACTATTGAAAAACTAGCTAAACTAAGACTTAAAAAAGCCCAGATCCTTGGTAAAAAAAGCTTTGCAGAATGGAAACTCCAGGATCAGATGGCTAAAACGCCGGAAGCAGCTACTAAACTGATGAATCAGATTGCAACTCCAGCAGTAGAAACTGCAAGACGTGAAGCAAAAGATATCCAGGACCTTATCGATCAGCAAAAAGGAGGCTTTAAAGTAGAGCCTTGGGATTGGAATTTCTATGCAGAACAGGTAAGAAAAGCAAAATTTGATCTGGATGAAAATCAAATCAAACCTTATTTTGAAGTAACCACAGTTTTAGAAAAAGGAGTTTTTTATGCTGCCGAAAAGTTCTATGGGCTTACGTTCAAAAAAAGAACTGACCTTCCAACCTATCATCCTGATGTGGTAACATATGAGGTTTTTGACCACGACGGAAAATCAATTGCTATTTATTATCTTGATTTTTACACAAGAGATTCTAAAAACGGAGGTGCATGGATGAGTAACTTTGTTGAACAATCTTACCTTTTAGGAACAAAACCTGTGATTGTAAATTGCTACAATTACCAGAAACCGGCACCCGGTAAACCTTCATTGATCAGTTATGATGATGTTTCTACCATGTTCCATGAATTCGGACATTCAATACACGGAATGTTTGCAAGCCAGAAGTATCCTTCTCTTTCCGGGACTAATGTCCCTAGAGATTTTGTAGAATTCCCTTCACAGATTAATGAACATTGGGCTCTGGATCCTGTTATTCTGAAAAACTATGCCCTTCATTATGAAACTAAGCAACCTATCCCACAAGCATTGGTTGATAAGATCAAAAAAGCGGGAACTTTTAATCAGGGGTACATGACTACCGAATTGGTTTCGGCAGCAGAACTGGATATGGATTGGCACACAGTAACAAATGAAAGTCAGCTTATTCCTGTTCTGGAGTTTGAAAAACAATCCCTTGCCAAGCATGGATTTAATCTGGCTACTGTTCCACCGAGATATCATACACCTTATTTTGCGCACATCTGGGGCGGTGGATATTCAGCGGGATATTATGCTTATTTATGGTCTGAAACATTAGATAATGATGCCTGGGAATGGATCAAAAATAATGGCGGCTTAACAAGAGAAAATGGAGACCGTTTCAGGAAATACATTCTTTCTGTAGGAAACTCTGTAGACCTGAACCAGGCATTCAGAGATTTTACAGGACATGATCCGGATATAAAACCTTTATTGAGAAACAGAGGGTTTATTAAATAATAATTGAAAAGCATTCATTAATTTGAATGCTTTTTATTTGTAAAATACATAATGTGAAATTTGTGGTATTATGATAAAAAATCATGATTTTTGTATTTTAAAAAATTGAAAAATGAATTGTCCATGTTGTTCGGGTAAATTATACGCTGAATGTTGCAAACCCTATCACACCGGAGAGAAGCATGCTCCAACTGCCGAAGCATTAATGCGCTCCAGATTTTCGGCTTTTGCAATCCCAAATGGTGAATATCTTATGGAAACTACTCTACCCGGAAAACGTAAATACCACAATAAAAAAGATCTGCAGGAATGGGGAGAGATTAATGAATGGGTACAACTTGAAATTATCCGGACACCTGCTTTGAACCATGTGGAATTTAAAGCCCACTACATTGATCAGGATGGAAATCCACAAGTTCATCATGAATTTTCTGTTTTCCAGAAAATGCACGATCGATGGTACTATGTTTCCGGAGAATTTTTAGATTAAAATACTTAGCTGAACTGATTATAAAAAAAATGTCCGAAAAATCGGACATTTTTATTTTTTAGTGAACATCTGTTCCGTCGATCCCATGAGAATGGCCATGTGATAACTCTTCTTCCGTAGCTGGACGTGTATTTAAAATTTCCACTTGAAAATCTAATACTTTTCCAGCCATAGGGTGGTTAAGATCTGCAATTACAACATCTGGAGTAACTTCTACTACCAATGCCTGAAAATTATTCCCTTGATTATCGGACAAAGGTAAAATAGCTCCTACAGGAGGTACACCGGATTCTTTAAACATGTCAATCGGTAATTGTGCAATGGCATCCGGTTGTCTTTCACCATAAGCTTCTTCAGGAAGAATAGTAAAGGATACTTTATCACCAGCTTTCAAACCAAGGATATTTTGTTCAAATTTTGGAATCATCATTCCTACACCATGTAAAAATGTAAGTGGGTTTTCTGCTGTTGTTTCTTCTACAAGAATTTTACTTCCGTCTTCTTCGATAGTGTGAAGTATATAACTTACAGCTACAACATGATTGTTTTCGATTGTCATATTTTTATCTTTTTTTCGTGAGTCCTTTCACGATTAACAGCACAAATATACTACTTTTGATTTACAGAAAAAGTACTGAGAAAATCTTCAATCCATATTGAGTTTTTCTAGTTTTTATTCCTTGTCTGATCCTTTTTTTTCTGCCTCAATACAAAGAGATACAGACTTTCAACTTTAGCCCTTGCCCAGTCCGTTTTTCTTAAAAACTTCAGAGAAGAGCTGATACTCGGATTATCCGTAAAACATTTGATGTTAATTTGTTCTCCAAGCTTCTCAAATCCGTTATAATATTCCACAAGTTCTTCAAGAATTGTATCCAGTCTTTTTCCGTGTAGCGGGTCTTTGGATTGTTCCATCTTTTTTTTACAAAAGTACTAATAATACTGTGAGATTTTGAAAGAGGATTCCTGACCTACCTTTTATATGGATCATTAATTCGGAGAAATAATTTACAATAGAAATAATTTTGTAATCAGCCCCCTCTACTAAAAAAAGTAAGATCAACCTGTTCAAATTATAGAATTCCTCTCTAAATTTCTCTTTCCCTTTTTTGTTTCTTACATTTGAGATATGAAAATTCTGCATACTGCCGACTGGCATTTAGGAAAACGTCTGGATCGGTTTTCACGTCTGGAAGAACAAGTTCAGGTAATGGATGAGATTGTTCAGATAGCCGATGCCCAAAAAGTAGATCTCATAATTGTTGCCGGAGATCTTTTTGACAATTTTAACCCAAGTGTTGAAGCAGTCGAGTTGTTTTACAAAACTTTAAAACGTTTATCATTAAATGGAAAGCGCCCGGTCGTTGCGATCTCTGGAAATCATGATTCTCCGAATTTAATTGATGCACCGGATCCACTTGCAAGAGAATGTGGAATTATTTTAATAGGTCATCCAAAGGCTAAAGTAACTCCCTTTGAATTAGAAAATTTTAAAATTTCAAATTCAGCCGAAGGATTGATTGAATTACACCTAAAGGACATAAGCTTTCCTGTTCGGATCATGCATACTCCCTATGCCAATGAGATCCGGTTAAAAGAATATTTTGGTGAAAATAAAGAGGAAGAACTTAATAAGATTTTAGCGGAAAGCTGGAAAAAGCTCGCAGAAGAATTTTGCGATGAGAATGGTGTTAATATTTTATCCGCTCATTTATACATAAATAAAAGAGGTGCAGAACTTCTGGAAGAGCCCGAAGGTGAGAAACCCATTAAAATTGGTGCCGCGGACCTCATCTATTCAGATATTATTCCTGACCAGATTCAATATACGGCCTTAGGACATCTACACAATTTTCAAAATATCGGAACAAAAGAAAAACCTGTTGTTTATTCTTCTTCACCTTTATGCTATAGTTTTAATGAAGCAGGGCAAACAAAATATGTAAATATCATCGAAGCAGAACCGGGTAAAGAGGTTTCTTATGAAAGAATCGCTTTAAAAACCGGCAAGCCATTGGTAAGAAAGGTTTTTGATTCTGTCGAAAAGACGGTTTCATGGTTGCTTGAAAATCCCGATATGCTGATCGAATTAACCCTGGAAAGCGATACTTTTTTAAAGGCGGAGGACAGAAAACGTATTTACCAATCTCATCAAGGGATCATCCACTTAATCCCTAAAGTAAAAAATCAGGATTTTAGTGAAAGCCAACCGCACGAAATTAATCTCAATCAGGATATACAAACTTTATTCAAAGATTATTTCAGGTCTAAAAATGCTGGCCAGGAAGCTAATGAAGAACTAATGAACCTGTTTAACGAAATCTTAAATTCCCAGTCATGATTCCAATTCAACTAACAATAGAAGGACTCTATTCCTATCAGGAGCGTCAGACCATTAATTTTGCCAACCTTACGGAAGCCGGGTTGTTTGGAATTTTTGGTTCGGTGGGTTCCGGAAAATCATCGATACTGGAAGCTATTTCTTTTGCTCTGTATGGAGAAACAGAACGATTGAATATGCGGGATAAGCGAGCTTACAATATGATGAATCTCAAATCCAACAGTTCTTATATAGCATTCGATTTCGTCAACCATGAAAATAAGTTATTTCGTGTAACCAGGGATTTTAAAAGAAATTCAAAAAAATTTGAAGATGTAAAACCCTCTTCAGTTACTTTTTATGAAAACAAAGATGAAAAATGGATCCCGCTCGATCATTCTGATGCAGAAAAAGTTATCGGATTAAGCTATTCCAATTTTAAAAGAACCATCATTATCCCTCAGGGCCAGTTTAAAGAGTTCCTTGAATTAGGTGCTGCAGACAGAACCAATATGATGAAAGAGATTTTCAATCTTCAAAGGTTTGACCTGCAAAACAATGTTTCGAATTTAAATGCCAAAAACAGGTCCGAACTAGATCAGCTTCAGGGTGAATTGAAAGGATTTGAGGAAATTGATGAGGAACACATACGTTTACAAAAAGAAAATCTTAAAACAGAACAACAAAAATTCAGTGACGTAAAAAAAGAGCACCTGCAAGTTTCTGAAAAATATCAACAGCTAAAAATTTTAAAAACAGACTTCGAAAACTTACGTCAAAAAAAAGAAGAGTTTGAAAAGATTTCAACTGAGAAAGCAAAAATTGATGAGCTGGAAAAGAAAACAGATCTTTATGATACAACCTTTCGTATTTTCGACCCTTTATTGAATGAAAAGAAGAAGCTTTCCGGTGAAATTTCTGAGAGACAAAAGGAGTTGGAAATCCGGACAAAGTCTGTTGAAGAAACGGAAAAAAGCTTTAACCTTATCAAAGAAAAGCTTGTTGCTCTTCAACCTCAATTTGATGCTTTAGATCAATCAAAAATCCAGGAAAATGATCTTGGCCTGATCTTACAGATGCTACAATTTTCCGAAGAAATTAAGACACTTCGGGAAAGAACACAAAAGGGTGCTGAAAAAGTTCTCGAAGTTGAGGAGAAACAAAAGCTTGGACAGTCAGCAATTAATACCCTTACTAAAGAAGCTGATAGACTGAAGCCTCAAAAGATCGAGGCTAATGTATTAGTCAGCGTCGGAAATTGGTTTGTCCAGAACAGAAACCTGAGAGAGCTGCAACAGAAACAAAGCCAAAAACTGATGGATCAACAGGATTTGATCTCTAAGATCCTTAATGATCTGATAGTTTACAAAATTGATACTGAAAATTTCAGAGAAGATTTCAAACTCAAAACAGAAAATTTAGAAAATAAAAAGAAAAATCTGCAGCAAAAACTGGATCACCTGAAGATTCAGAAAGAATTATCCCGTTTTGCAACAAAGCTCCATGATGAGGAGAACTGCCCTCTTTGCGGCTCTCTGGAACATCCTCATATTATCGAATTTCATTATGTAGATACTGAGCTTAATGAAGTTCAGGAAGAAATTCAATTAAATGATCATGCTATTTCCAAAATCCAAAAAGAAATAGCAGAAATTGAAAAGATTCTGGATAGAAAAAAGATCTTTGAAGATCAGCTGAAGGCGGAACAGGAATCTTTCGATCTGCTTCAAAAGGAAAGTCAACTCCATGTTCAAAGATTCATATGGAACGAATTTAGTGCTGATGGTGAAACTGATTTCGAATTTAAACGGCAACAATCCTTTGCCATAGAAAAGCAAATTGAAGAAATTAACCAGAAGATCTTACACGAAAGGACAACCTTTGAAAAAGAGCAGGAAATCCTTGAAAAATATAAAAAAGCTTTAGATGAATTCAAACTAGAAGAGGCGAAGAAGGAGGAGCAGATCAGAACGAACCAATCCAATCTGAAGAGCCTGGACTGGGATGACTATCGGGATAAATCTCATTCAGAAGTTATGAAGCTTCATCAAAAATTAATTGAATCCAATCTGACAGTTGAAAAAGAATATCAAGCCTTAATCAACCGGGAAAAAGAAATCGTCCCCAAACTCGCGGAAGAAAAAGCGATTGCGAGCCAATTAAACATCCGAATTTCTGAATTAACAAAAGAAACATCCTTAAATGAAGAGGCATTACAAGTTGCTTTACAGCAACAAGGCTTTGGTTTGCTTACCGACGTCCAAAATATTTTGATGATCGAAATTGATGTTCATAAAACAAGGACTCAAATCCAACAATTCCGTATTCAGTTTGAAACATTAAAAAACGGTATACAGGAGCTGGAGATCAAGCTGAAGGATTTTTCTTATGATCAGGAGATGTTTGAAGCTGCCGAGAAACAATTGAAAGACATTGAACTGCAATTAAAGGAAGCTAATGATTCTGTTGTAAAAGTAACTTCCGAAATTGAAAGACTGGAAAAAGAATATAAGAAAAAGGAGGCATTACTTAAAAACCTGAGTGAACTCCAAAAGCGGTCCGATAATCTAAAAATAATGACCAATCTGTTTAAAGGAGCCGGATTTGTTCAATATGTTTCCTCCATCTATCTTAGACAGCTTTGTGATCATGCCAATGTAAGGTTCCACAGAATGACCAGAAATCAACTAAGCTTGCAGCTTAATGACAACAATGATTTTGAAATTATTGATTATTTAAACGAGGGTAAATCGAGAAGTGTAAAAACTTTATCCGGGGGACAGGCTTTTCAGGTATCTCTGAGCCTGGCACTGGCATTGGCGGAAAGTGTACAGGCTACTACAAAAGCTGATAAAAATTTCTTTTTTATAGATGAAGGTTTTGGAACCCAGGATCTGGAATCTGTAAATATTGTTTTTGAAACACTGATGGGACTGCAAAAGGAAAACAGGATTGTTGGAATTATCTCGCATGTTGAAGAGCTTAAAGAAAAAATTCCGGTATCACTTAGTATTGTTAAAGACGAGGAACGTGGAAGTTTGATAGAAATGCTTTAAAATATAGGTTTATTGAGTCCTTTTGCAGTACATTTGACTTTTGAAATATTATGGAGAAACTTCCCGTGACTTTTTATCCCAGCAAGCTTAAGCAAAGTATACTTTTGATCATTAGTTTACTGTTTGTAATTATGGGCTTTTATATTGTTACCACCAATCTTTGGATTGGGCTTGCTAATATTATCTTTTTCGGGCTTTGTGTAATTGTGAATGTCATCATGCTTATTCCTAATTCTTCTTATTTAAGGGTTGACCGAAAGGGTTTTGAGATGAGATCATTATTCAGGTCGACTTTCATCCCCTGGCATGTTATTAATGGCTTTTCCACTAAAAGAATTTTCATTAACAATATGGTAATGATTGATTTTGATTCTGAGTACATAGATATTTCCAAACTAAAATCGAGGACAGGAGCTTTTCCGGATACTTACGGAATGTCTGCCGGAAAGCTGGCAGAAATTATGAATGACTACAAAACAAATTCCGTGAATTCCTAGACTAAAAAATAAAAACTCCATTGAAAATTCAATGGAGTTTCTTTTTATAATAGCTTGACCTTCGGAAGTACTTCCTTACCAAACAATTCTATTGATTTCATCATCACGTTATGCTCCGGATCCCCAACATCCATATGTCCCACAAATCTGGTGATACCAAAAATCTCCTTCATATAAGCAATCTTATCATATACCTCATCCGAGCTTCCAATAAATAAAGCTCCTTCTTTGCTTCTCCCACCATCATATTGTGCTTTGGTATAGGGAGCCCATCCTCTCGATGCCCCTATTCTGTCCATCTGCGATTTGTAAGTATTAAAATAGCCATCAATAACCTTTTGGTCATCGCTCACAAAAGTATGAGAGTGAATAGCAATCTGCATCTGGGAAACATCATGTCCTGCTTTTTGATATTCCTGCTTGTAAAATTCCACGAGATTTTTAAACTGTATCGGCATTCCTCCAATAATAGCCACAATCAATGGCATTCCTAATTTTGCTGCGCTTAGAACCGATTGCGGAGTTCCTCCCACGGCTCTCCATATAGGAAGCTTTCCTCCATTCTTTGCCCTTGGATATACAGTCTGATTGTGCATAGGTGCACGAAGCTCTCCGGACCACGTAACATTCTCTTCAGAATTGATTTTTAATAACAATTCCAATTTCTCATCGAAAAGTTGATCATAGTCATTAAGAGAATATCCATAAAGAGGAAAAGATTCTATAAAACTTCCTCTTCCGACAAATATTTCAGCCCTACCGTCAGAGATCAGATCCAATGTTGAAAAATCTTCATACACTTTTACAGGTTCTGATGAACTTAAAACAGTAACACCACTAGCCAATTTAATATTTTTTGTAATACTTGCCGCTGCTGCCAGAACCATTTCCGGAGATGATACTGCATAATCCGGGCGGTGATGCTCTCCCATGGCGAAAACATCAATTCCTACCTCATCCATTAGTTTTACCTGCTCAAGAATTTCTCTGATCTTTACTCCTGCATCTTTATATTTTCCTGTTGTCTGGTCAAAAGCTAAGTCGCCAAACATTCCAATTCCTAATTCCATATTGTATTTTTTTATATACATCAAAATTACAGGAATCAAAAATCAAAAACATTGATCAATGGTAAGATCGAAAAGCAGAGAAAATAAATTAAACTGATTTTTTAAGTTTCAGAAACTGCTTTTCAAAAAGATGATAAGAGAGATAGGCCAGAAATATGGTGAAAAGAAGTGCCGATATTATTACTGTATAATTACTTAGATCATATCTTTTCCCGATTCTATCGAATAAGACCAGGCAAATTGTATGTATAAGATAAAGACCATACGTATACTTTCCAAGCCTTCCAAAAATAGAACGGTCGGAGATTTTAAATACATTCCTGTCTCCCAATGTAAATAAAATGAGTACAGAGAATAATATCCCAAAAATGATAATTCCTATCTGAATATGTTTAAAGAAAATAATATCGGGAAGCAGTGCTATGGCAAGAATAACTATAAAAAAATAAAGATATTTATATATTGAAGGAATCATGCTCAATTTTCTGATGATATCCTTTTTAAAAACAAACAGATAGGCAGGAATAGCACCAAAAGCAAAATAACTGATGTTGGTAAATATATCCAGTGAACTGATACCTAATATGTGATAAATAATCCTTGATACAAAAGAAATGAAGATGCAAACTGCAATAAGCTTCGGAATATTTTTTAAAGAAATAAAATACATAATGCATCCCCAAATGATATAAAAATGCTCTTCTACACAAAGAGACCAGATCACCGGCAACGGAGAAACATTGGCAAGAATCCCCGTAGACATCATTTTGTAATTTTCAAGAAATGTAATCGTAAGGAGCCAATTGGGTTCATATCCCTTATTTGAAAAAGGCAGGTGAAAAAAATTAATGATATATGGTGTACAAAAAGCAAATATGACCATTGCATAATATAATGGCCATATCCTTAAGATTCTTCTTTTAAAAAATTTTTTAAGTGGAATTGTCTGATTATTTAATTTTTCAAGTATCAAAATGTACGTAATCAAAAAACCACTTAATACAAAGAAAAAAGAAACTCCTACTTCTCCTCTCGAAAAATACCGTAAAATACTACCCTCCGGAACAGGAGCATGCTGTATAAAGACCAGCAAAAAAGATAGAAACCTTAGTGAATCGAAAGTATGAAAATGAATCCTCTTACCTTTTTCAAAGTTCATTCTACTGTAATAAGTGGTTTTTAGTATGTTGATTTGATTACTTTTTCAGGTTCTGATCAAAATAATCGGTAATCTTTTGCATCAAATGTACTCTGTCTTTTCCTATTACATTATGAGGATGACCAGGATATACAAAGTAATCAAGTTGAACCCCGTTATCTACCGCAGATTTAATAAATTTAATAGAATGCTGCCAAACTACCACATCATCTTGTGCTCCATGGATCATAAGAAGTTTACCTTTCAGATTCTGGACTTTGTCCAAGAGGTTTGCTTTTGCATATCCATCCGGATTTTCCTGCGGAGTATCCATATATCTTTCACCATACATAATTTCATACATCTTCCAATCGATAACAGGCCCACCTGCAACTCCTACTTTAAATACGTCAGGCTGACGAAGCATAAAGCTTGTAGTCATAAATCCACCAAAGCTCCATCCATGTATCCCCATTCTTTCCGCATCTACATAAGGCAGGGACTTCAGATAATTAACTCCTTTCATCTGATCATTCATTTCAGTAGTCCCCAGATTTCTGAACACGGCCTGCTCAAATTTTAATCCCCGGTTTGAAGATCCCCTTCCATCCATAGTAAAAATAATATATCCGTTTTGTGCCATATATTCATACCAAAGATTTCCTGAAGCCGGGAAAGAATTGGTAATCAGCTGTAGGTGTGGACCATTATATAAATAAACAATCACCGGATATTTTTTATTGGGATCAAAGTTCGTCGGAAGAATAATCTTTCCGTATAAAGGAGTTCCGTCATCCGCTTTCAAATTCACATTTTTGATTTCAG
Source organism: Chryseobacterium sp. PTM-20240506 (assembly GCF_048296755.1). Classification (NCBI taxonomy): domain Bacteria; kingdom Pseudomonadati; phylum Bacteroidota; class Flavobacteriia; order Flavobacteriales; family Weeksellaceae; genus Chryseobacterium; species Chryseobacterium sp. PTM-20240506. The sequence continues at coordinate 3,881,295 of NZ_CP182581.1, read as the reverse complement.
GGCGCTGATAGTTCTTTAATGTATTTTCAGAGGTGAAAACATTATTGTATTTTAAAGTGGCTGTATTAATGATATTACCGACTCTGGGTGTATTGGCATTGGTATAGACATCAAATAAATAGTTTCCATCACTGCTCAGGACTCCTGTATGCATTCCTTCCGCACCATCCAGTCTCTGCATTTTAAAATTTGTCCAGTTGATCTTATACAAATGTCTTTCAAGAGGGGTTTCTTTTGTTGAAACAAAAAAGATTTCCTTTTTCTTTTCATTAAAGCCCAATATATCCGTAACCAACCAATCTCCTTTTGTAATCTGGGCGATCAACCCTTTTTCCAAGTTGAAATGAAATAAATGATTGTATCCTGTTCGTTGACTTTGCCAGATAAAATCAGTGTTGGATTTAGGAAAAAACACAAGCGGATGCTGAGGTTCCACATATTTATCATTTGTTTCTTCAAATAATGTTTTTACAAGATTTCCGCTTTCGGCATCATACTGATTCATTTTCATATGATTCTGTCCCCGGTTCAGCACAGCCACAAAAATATATTTAGAATCCGGGCTCCAGGTAACCGCTGTTAAGTACTGATCTTTTTCTCCGTCAATTTTTAAAAAAGTTGTAGACTGATTTTTGATATTATAAACACCAAGACTTACCTGATGAGAGGTATTCCCAGCCATAGGATATTTTATATTATGATTCACCGCAGGAGTTACAGACCAATCGATAACGGGATAATCTGCAACCATGGTCTGATCCATTCTGTAAAAAGCTACAGATTCTGAATTAGGGGCTGGAAAAATTCCTGTATCAATACCAAATTCATTTCTGTGAACGGCCTGACCGTTAATGATATTTTCATCAGCATCATTGGTTACGGCAACAGATTTTCCGTTTCTGTTAATATAAAGATTATTCTTTACGGTGTAAGCCGCGGTCTGATTATCCCCAAAAACCTTTACATTGGCAGCATTTTCATTCAATGCCGAAGTCTTTTTTACCTTCCAGTCGTTTCCGGATTTTTCCACCCAGAACATTTGGTCATTGGCATTAAAATATGCATTGGTATTATTGATAAACTTAATCTGTGGAACCGCGTTCAGCTTATTTGAAGAGAATTGTTTGTTTAGCTGATTCAATGAAATAAGGGTATCCTGCTTATTGTTTTTTAAATCTGTAATTAAATACCCACCTTTTACAGCCTGAATATACGATTTGCCATCTTCAGACCATGAAAATTGAGAAATATTTTTAACTGCCAGATTTGTTCTTAGCCCATTTACAGCCTCCGCCATTGTAAATTTTTGGGTCTGAGCATATAAAGAACTGCCCAAAACCACCATCAGTAAAGTAAACTTATGTAATTTCATTATATAAAATTGAATCCATCAAAAATAAGAAATAAAAGTCAGCCGTTAAGAAATGTTAAATTAAAAACATTCATAAAATGATATAATCATGTTAAGTGAATAATTTCTTACCTTAATATGGAAATTAATGAAGGAGTAATACGATTATGAATAAGAATAGAAAAAAAGTTCTGTAAGTTCAATTCACAAGCACGATATCGGATTTGTTTTTTGTGAAAAATATCTTGATCGCATTTTTAATACTAAATGGTAATCAAAAGGGATAACCATAGCCTCGATAGTAATGATTACCCCGCAGCAAGGGTATGGAAGAGATTTGGAGCGAGGAGTAAAAATGGATAGCGGGAAACAGCTCCAAAAGAAACTTCATTTCTTATCCTATATCAATGGTTTCTACTTAAGCCTTCATGTACATTTGCAATATAAATAACAAATAAAAAATACAACACAATGGCAACAAAATGGAATTTAGACCCGGCACACAGTGAAATTACTTTCAAAGTAAAACACATGATGATTTCCAGTATTAAAGGAAGCTTCACTAATTTCAATGCAGAAATCGAAGCTGATGATGATACGTTTTCTAATGCTAAAACCAGTGCAACGATTCAAACCAATTCTGTTTCAACACACAATGTAGACAGAGATAACCATTTAAAGTCTGAAGAATTTTTCAATGCTGAGCAAAACCCTACCATTACGTTTGAGTCTCAGGCATTGAATGGAGATATAACCGGAAATCTTACGATCAATGGAATCACAAAGCCTGTAACTTTGGATGTAGATTTCGGGGGTATCAATAAAGACCCATGGGGTAATACAAAAGCTGGTTTTTCTTTTGAAGGAAAAATCAACAGAAAAGACTTCGGTTTAAACTGGAATGCAGCTCTTGAAGCAGGAGGTGTAATGGTGAGCGATGAGGTAAAAGTAGCTGGTGAACTACAGTTTGTAAAGCAAGCATAATTGTATCATAATACTTATAATCAGGTTCAGGGATTTCTAAAAACCTTGAACCTTTTTCTTTTTTAAAAACCCCATTATGAACCTCAACGATTTACAAAACATCAGTGACCATTTCAATAACACAAAGAGAATGCCCGTATTATTTCTGGGTCATGGTTCTCCCATGAATGCAATTGAAGAAAATCAGTTTGTTCAGGGGTTCAGAAAATCAGCCAGTGAAATTCCAACTCCCAATGCTATTCTATGTATTTCTGCTCACTGGTATACTCAAGGTACATATGTAACGGCTATGGATATGCCAAGAACCATTCATGATTTTGGAGGTTTTCCGAAAGCACTGTTTGATGTGGAATATCCAGCTCCCGGAAGTCCTGAATTGGCAAAAGAAACTATTGAACTTTTAGCTCCTTCGGTGGTATTAGAAGATCACAATTGGGGATTAGATCACGGTGCATGGTCTGTAATTAAGCATATGTACCCTGATGCAAACATCCCGGTTATTCAATTGAGTATCGACTACACTCAACCTCCGCAATATCATTTTGATCTCGCAAAACGGTTGAATAAACTACGGGAAAAAGGCATCCTGATTATCGGAAGCGGAAATATAGTTCACAATCTGAGATTGATCGACTGGCAGAACATCAATACGGTGGGCGCGGGCTGGGACTGGGCGATTGAAGCCAGGGAAAAAACCAACAACTGGCTCCTAAATGGTAATTTTCAAAATATAATTGACTATCAGAAACAAGGTACTTTTTTACAATATGCCGTCCCAACACCAGATCATTATTTACCTCTGATCTATACTTTAGGATTAAAAGATTCTTTTGAAGAACTTCGTCTTTTCAATGATGAGCTGATAGGTGGGTCACTGAGTATGACAAGTGTAAGAGTGGGATAAAAATTATAGTATTTTTACCTTTAAAACAGTCTGGTTTTAAGTGTATACTTTCAAAAATAAAAAAAGGAAATATCCGGTTAAGATATTTCCTTTTTTATTATCCTGTATGAGTTATTGAACCGCGTTGAGAACATTGATATTCCCATAACCATAACTGGAATCCGGATTTGGATAGTAAGTAGCAGACTGCCTCATTTTTGTAAGTACCTGCTCTCTCGTCCATGATGGATTTTTTGACCAGACTAAAGCTGCAATACCGGCAGTTGCCGCAGTTGCAACAGAAGATCCTCCTACATAGTCAGACTGTCCGTTATAATAGCTCAATACCGGAACATTACTTCCTGAAGATCTTTCCATCTGAAATGTAAAATCAATTTGACTTCCGGAGTGGCAAACATCACATTTTTTATTGGAAGTATTTTCCTTTACTCCTGTTATTGCTTGGGTCTCCGGCATCCAGGCAGGGAATATCACCCCCACAAAATTGGTAAAGCTTGTTGACGTTCCCCCTGCACAGAAAATAAGTTTTCCCTTAGAGTAGGCATATTTTACACCATCCTCAATTTTTCCTACAGAAAATATATGTCCCATCGACATTGAGATAATCTTTACGTTATTGTTATTACCCAGCTCAGTAAAAGCAATTTTAACAGCAGTTTGTTCACTTGAGGTTTCCAACACAACATTTTCTGCTGCCCTGTATGCGATAAGATTGGCATTATAAGCTACCCCTACAGGTAATCCGGCATTATTTCTTGGCGCAGTCATTACAGAAGCCATTTTTGTTCCGTGACCACACTGATCTGCTGAACCATCTGAGTTATAAACTCCGAATTTACTGATGGTCCTTCCTGAAGATGCTCCGTTATTAAAACTATTTCCCAACAAGGTTTGCTCAGGGGAAACTCCGGTATCAATCAAACCAATAGTTATACCCGCGCCGGTACTGTAATTCCAGGCATTCGGAATACTGTGTTTTGTAAAAGCCCATGGAATTTTTGCACTTGGGGTTGTGCTTGTATAATCAGCTGTATTGAGTGTTGTTGAAGAAAAGCCACATCCTGAAGAACCGCTCCCTGAAGATTTTGCATTTGTATTATATGCTGCTTCATATTCAAAATAATGATAATCTGCAGGCTCCAGATATCTGATAGTTTTCATCTTTCTGAGTTCAGTAAGTGTTTCCTGCTTCTCAATTACAACATCCATCTGATTAAGATACTGATCAGAAAGAAGAAGAAATCCTCTTTCATCTTTTCCTTCATACTTTTTGATGACAGATAAGAGCTCTTTCTCTATTTCACTGCTGTTAGGAGATTTACTTCTATCGAAATCATCTTTGGAAGAACCAAATCCAATGGATACCATCCTGTTTCCACGAAAGACGGCGCTCCAGAGGAAGTGATCTGAAGTCTGGCTCCAATTGAAGGAACCTTTACTTTTAATGGATTGATTGATTTCCGCGTTAATTTGTTTTGCTGTCAGAGGATCTTTCTGATAAGCTTCAAGACCGGAAGTTTCATTTTGGATACTTTCTCTGTTACATGATACGATAAAGAAAAATAAGACTAAAAGGTAAAATACATTTTTTCTCATATGTTATACTTTTGATTGGTATCACCAATATAACACTTTATCGTGAATTGTAATTCCCTGAATATTAATTTACTATTTCCCGAATATTAATTTTCTCAAATCATCCTGTAATAAAGTAAAACCAGGATTTACATACCCTTGTTTTCTATATCTCTTTTTCATAACAGACACTATTTTCAATTCCAATGTATTGTCCGTAATTTGGTATTCTTTTATAACCCATTTTTTCATATAAAGCAATTGCTTCGGGCTGCATAATTCCGGTTTCTAAAACACATCTGCTAAAACCGGACTCTTTAGCCCAGGTTTCTAATTCGGTTAATGCTTTTCCGGCTAGTCCCTTTCCTCTTTGCATCGGGCTCGTATACATTCTTTTGATTTCAACCGTATCTTCAGAAAAGATCTTAAAGGCACCACAGGAAACTGCAATATTGTCTGCATACATTACAATACAGTTTTTAAGGAGATCAATTCCATTGAATTGATGGTAGAAAGCATGATCCTTACCGTCGCGGATAGCAAGATCTTCATCCAGGAACTTCACAAGATTCTGGAAATCGATATCAGAGGAATCTACTCTTTTTATAATCATTGTTTTTTCAGCAAATATAAGAGATAACGAATTGAAAAAATAAAAAAGGCTTCCATTCAGAAAGCCTTTTTTAATATCCTGAAGATGCCAGAATAGATTTTAGATATCCTTATTCAGCATCTATTTTCTTCATGAGTTCAGCGGATGTTTCTTCTCCCATTTTTCTTCCGGCTTCCATACTTTCCTTTAGAATCAATGGCATAACCTCCAATACTTTTTTTCCTAGTGGCGTATTATAGAATTTTATCAGCTCATCAATTTCCGTTTCGGTGTAATACTTATTGTAAATCGGCACATAAATTTCTGCAAACTTTTCGGGACTCATTTCCTTTGAAAACTCTTCCCAAAATTTTCGGGGTACCCCCGGATATGCCTGTTGATATTTTCCTATATTTTCACTTACTGCTTGGGAAGCCAGTTTATCACCTCCCGTAAGAGCAATGAGTTCTTTAATTTTCGCCTCTTTTATTTGAGCAAAGGTATTTACTCCTAAAAACAAAATACTTACGGCAATTATTCTCTTCATCCTCACTACTAATTCACAATGAATTTTCTATCATTGATTAATTCTGCAATAGCAAGCATATCTTTACCGATTAATCTGTCATCTTCCAGTTTTGCTACTTTGGAACGAAGAATACTGAAATTCTCTTCAATAATTTTTGAGCATTTAGCCGGTCTTCTGAATTCTAGCCCCTGAGCCGCAAACATCAATTCAACAGATAGGATATTAACCAGATTACCAAGAACCTGATTGAATTTTCTCCCGGAAATACTTCCCATAGAAACATGGTCTTCCTGTCCTAAGCTTGTTGGAATAGAATCTGCTGATGCAGGGAAGCAAAGTGTTTTATTTTCTGTAACCAAAGCAGCAGAAGTGTATTGAGGAATCATAAATCCTGAATTCAGTCCTGAGCTTTCTGTCAATAATCTTGGAAGGCCATATTTCCCTTCCAGAAGTAAATAACTTCTTCTGTCAGAAATATTTCCTAATTCAGCTGCAGCTAAAGTTGCATAATCCAATGGTAAAGCCATAAGTTGACCATGGAAGTTTCCTCCTGAAATGGATTCCTCAGCGCTCAATACAATCGGATTATCCGTTACAGAATTCAATTCGGTTTCTGCCATCATTTTCAGGTGTTCAAAAGCATTTCTGCTTGCCCCGTGTACCTGAGGAACACATCGCATAGAATAAGGATCCTGTACTCTTTCACAATCCTCATGTGCTTTCATATTTTCAGAGTTCTTAAGGAATTTCAGCATTCTTGCTGCTACTTTTTTACTTCCTTCAAAAGGTCTGATCTCGTGAAGTTCTTTTTTAAAAGGGCTTTCAGAGCCTCTGTAAGCTTCAAGACTCATGGCAGCAGTCATATCTGCAAGGTCCAATAAGTATTCAAACTTCTCTAATCCTTTGATCGCGTGAGCCAGGATAAATTGGGTACCATTAATAAGCCCCAACCCTTCTTTAGGTCCTAAAGCTAAAGGATCCAGATTATGTTTTTCTAAAATTTCAGAAGTTTCATAGATGGCATCACCTTCCCAAACTTGTCCAAGACCCAACAATGGTAAAACAAGATGAGCTAAAGGAGCAAGATCTCCGGATGCTCCCACCGAACCTTGTTCAGGGACAACAGGAATGATATCTTTTTCCAACATCAGGATCAATCTTTCAATCACCTCTAAAGAAACACCGGAAAATCCTTTTGATAATGCATGAACTTTTGCAATCATCATAATCTTTGAAAATTCTTTATCAATAGGTTTTCCAACTCCAACAGCGTGGGAAATGATTAAATTATATTGTAACTGAGCTGTTTCATCAGCTGAAATTTTCGTATCACAAAGAGGACCGAATCCCGTATTAATCCCATAAACACATCGATCAGATTCAACAATTTTTTGAACATTTTTCTGGGATTTTAAAATTTGTTCTTTTGCTGCTTTATTAAGTTTTGCTTTATTGGGTTTTTTACAGATTTCCAATACATCATGGAAAGTGAAAATATCTACACCGTATATCATTTCTAAAAAATTTCTTTAAAATTACACATTTAGCGACTATTGTAAAAGCTAAATTTCACAGCGTTAATTTTTTCGGCAGAAAGCAATTTAATTTGTTATTTTTACGTCCGTTAAAAAATAACCAATGAAATCTAAAACTCTACTATTTGCATTATGCCTTATGGGCACAGCTTCCTTTGCTCAGGACAAAGTGAAATACTCCAAAGAAGAAATTAAAAAGATGGAAACTTACCTTTTCAACGAAGGTTTTAATACACCATCACCCAGAAAAACCTCTACTATTATTTTAAAGGATGGAAGCTCTCATAAAGGTTTTTGCAGTAAAATAGAAACCAAAAAAGGACAGATCTACGAAGTTTCTATTAAAGACAGTATTTCAAAAAAGAACGAAGTCTTCAATGCTGAGCAGATCAGCGAAATGTATGTCTATCCTAGCAACGTCGAAAAAATAGCAAAAGTTGCTAAATACATGGGAAATATCCGGAATTTCGGAACTAAAAAATTAACTAAAAACACAACCGGCGAACGAATTCACTTTGTCAATCAAACAGTATCACTGAAAAATAAAAAAGAGGATAAAGAATTTCTGATGCAATTGATCAATCCTGATTTTAGTGAAATCATCTCCGTGTACTATGATCCCAGAGCCAAAGAAACTGGAGGTTTTTCAATTGGAGGTTCTCCTCAGCTCGGAGGTGGTGTAATCAAATCCTATTATATTAAAAAGGGAGATAAAGTACTTTGGCTGCATAAGGATGACTTTGAAGACAATTATGATTTTCTTTTTGGTGACAATGCAGAATTCATGAAAAAATATCCTAAGAAATCTGCTGAATGGGATTATTTTAGCTTTTTGGTCAATGAGTATACTGAAATGAGCAACGGATAAAATATCTTACATAATACTTCAAAAGCTGTAGAAAATTCTACAGCTTTTTTGTTCTTTTAAATCCCGGATGGATTCCGTAATTTTGTTATATGAATCCTTCTTTAGAATTACAACTCAAAACTTTACCTTCTGAGCCTGGCGTTTATCGTTATTACGATAAAAATGAACAGTTATTGTATGTAGGCAAGGCTAAAAACCTAAAGAAAAGAGTTCTTTCCTATTTCAATAAAAATCTATCGGGATACAGGATAAAAATAATGGTCGGAAAAATCCAGCGATTGGAGACCACTATTGTGAATAGCGAGTATGATGCCCTTCTATTAGAAAACAACCTGATCAAGGAGCATAAACCTTTTTACAATGTAATGCTCAAGGATGATAAAACATATCCTTGGATTTGCATTAAAAATGAAGCCTTTCCCAGGATTTTCCTCACGAGGAACATCATTAAGGATGGTTCGGAATATTACGGTCCTTATGCCAAAGTTCGCCCTGCAAAAATACTACTGGACACTATAAAACATATTTATAAGCTCAGGACTTGTAATCTGAATCTTGCTCCCAGTAAAATTGAAGATGGCAAATATAAGGTCTGCCTCGAATATCACATCAAGAACTGTGAAGGCCCTTGTGAAGGGTTGGAAAGCAAAGAAGAATATGATGAAAAGATTGACTCCATCCGTGGTATTATAAAAGGAGATTTCCGGAAAGCTAAAGATTACCTTATTAACCAGATGATGAAGCATGCTGCTAATCTGCAGTTTGAAGATGCACAGATCATCAAGGAAAGGCTGGATATTTTAGAAGATTATCAGGCAAAAAATACCGTTGTCAATCCCAATATTGACGATGTGGATGTTTTCGGAATGACCAGCGACGAAACGGCTGCCTATGTCAATTTCTTTAAGATAAGAAATGGAAATATAATCCAGAGTTTTACAACAGAAATCAAAAAGATCCTTGAAGAAACAGATGAGGATATTCTGGAAGAAGCTCTTATTGAAATTCGTCAGAAGTTTGGTTCCGATTCTAAAGAAGTTTTGCTTCCCTTTCATTTATCCGTTGAAATCCCCAATGTAAAACTTATTGTTCCTAAAGTAGGTGACAAAAAAAGAATCGTTGAACTTTCCGAGAAAAATGCTAAAGAATACCGTTTGGAAAAACTAAAACAGGTTCAGATTGTAGATCCTGAAAGACATTCCAACCGTATAATGGCTGAGATGCAAAAGCTACTGCGAATGTCTGTAGAGCCAAGACATATAGAGGGTTTTGATAATTCGAATATCCAAGGTACCAATCCTGTTTCAGCGTGTGTTGTTTTTAAAGATGGTAAACCCAGTAAGGCAGATTACCGCATCTTTCATCCGAAGACCGTAGAGGGTCCAAATGATTTTGCCACTATGGAAGAAGTGATCTATCGTCGTTACAAAAGAATGGTAGACGAAGGAGAGAGTCTTCCCCAACTTATTCTGATTGACGGTGGAAAAGGCCAGCTATCATCAGCTGTAAAAAGTTTAAAGCTGTTAGGTCTTTACGGAAAGATTACTATTATCGGAATCGCTAAAAGACTGGAAGAAATCTTCTTTCCCGAAGATCCTATCCCATTATATCTGGATAAAAAATCCGAAACTCTTAAAATCCTCCAAAGGGTTCGTGATGAAGCTCACCGTTTTGGTGTAAAGCATCATAGGACCAGAAGGAAAAACTCTACCATCAAATCTGAATTGGAAGAAATTCCCGGTGTAGGAGAAAAAACAATTGAACTATTACTATCCAGATTAAAATCAGTAAAAAGGATCAAAGAATCCAACCTGGAAATATTAGAGGAAATATTGGGTAAAAGTAAAGCCAAGGTTATTTGGGAGTATTTTAACGACTAACAAATTTTAAAAATAAAAGCGCTCTTTTGTAATGTAACAAAAGAGCGCTTTTATTTTTGATCAGAAGGTATTTATACACCTCCCATTACGTACATATTTTCCATAGTTGGCACATCACTTCCACCCGCTTTTTCAAGGGTGATAGCAAATGCCTGCGCTTTCGGTATGTTAGAAAGAGCAATTTTACTATCTTTTTCTTCCGTATACATTCCTGCACTTATGGGTTTACCGTCTGCAATAGCCCATAATTGATATTGCATTCCTTCCGGAGCTTTAGGCAAAGCCTCTGCGTTCAGATAGACCTCTTTTGTCTTTTTGTCCCAAAAAACCATTGCCTTGGAATCTGCATGTTTTTCCACTCCTTTTAGCATAACCATTTGCATATCAGGGCTGGATATCATCGTCCATTTTTCATTCATCTTTTGCAGAGCCGCATCTTTAGATTGTTTTTCAGTTTCCAATTTTGCGATCTCTTTTTTGTTTTCAGACTCATTATTCATCCAAAACAAATTTCCGGTAAGGCTTACTAAAAATAAGACCGAAGCTGCGATTGCATAAGTTTTCCAGATATTATTTTTTGTATTTGCAATTTCTTTCGATCCATTTGTTAAATCTCTGACAGGCTGCGTTGGCTGCGCTACAGGTATGATTTTTTCAAAAGTTTGTTCTTTTTGAATCTTTTCCCAAACCTTAGATTTTAACTCATTAGGTGGGGCAACAGCCTGAGCAGTTGCCAGATCCTCTAGTACTTTTTGTGCTTCATCAAAAGCAGCTTTTACTTCAGCATTATTTTTCATCACACACTCCAAAATGCCTGCCTCCTCGGGAGAAGCAAGTCCTAGAATATAAGATTCTATAATTCCGGATGATATGTATTCCTTAGTGTTCAATTTATTGATAATCTTTTAACAAATCCTTTAATTTTATTAATGCATTCCGCATCTTCGTTTTTACCGTACCCAGGGGTATTTTCAATTTATCAGATATTTCATTCTGTGTGTATCCCTGATAATAAGCCAGATCAATAAGTTCCTGTTTATCAGTTTCCAAACTTTCAAGCACATTATTAAAGCCAATAAAATCAGAGGTATTGTTTGTGGTAGAAAGTTCAGCACTGTTATATACGAAATCCGGAATTGGTTGGTTTTTTAATTCGTTTTGAAAACTTTTAGATTTTAGATAATCGATCGCTGTATTTCTTGCAATATTGATCATCCACGTATAGAATCTTCCTTTACTGTTGTCATACTGTTGGATAGAATTCCAGATTTTAACAAAAACATCCTGAATAATTTCTTCAGTATATTCTTTTGATTGTACGATTCGAAGTACTACACCATATAGTGCACCGGAATAATGGTCATACAAATAATGAAAACCAGCTTCGTTTTTATCCTTCAATAAAACGATAAGTTCTTCCTCCGAATAGTTTGTTTTAATAGCGAATATTTTTCGATTCAAATGTAATAAAATAAAACATATAATAACAAAAATCTAAAAGTTCTTTTACATCGTATATGAAATTAACAAATTACAAGAATATGAAAGGTATATTAAAATCAATTCCTACAGATCCATATTTTTTCACTAGTTCTGTTTGTTTGGATTTTTATTTCCGACTAAAAAAATAAAAATCTTTAAATCTAAAACAAGATGAATGTCGTAAATGATCATAACAAGAAATCAAATACTATTTAATTAAAAAAATCAAAGAAATGAACACAAGATCAAAAATCGCAGTATTCGGAATGGTTGTATTATCATTCGCATTTAGCGGAACGGTAACTGCACAAACGATGAAAGAAAAAACAGTAATGGTAGGTGGAGCTGCTATGTATCCATCCAAAAATATCATTGAAAACGCTGTTAATTCCAAGGATCACAAAACACTGGTAGCAGCAGTAAAAGCTGCCGGATTAGTGGAAACCCTACAAGGAGCTGGTCCATTTACTGTACTGGCGCCTACAGATGCGGCATTTGCGAAACTTCCAAAAGGAACAGTTGAAAACCTGGTTAAGCCGGAGAATAAAGAAATGCTTACTAAAATTCTGACATATCATGTACTTGCCGGAAAGTTTAATGCTAAGGAAATCTGGGCCGCTGTAAAAGCAGGAAATGGAAAAAGTATGATGAAAACGGTGGAAGGAGAAGATGTTACTTTCTGGACAAAAGGCAAAGACCTTTATGTAAAAGATGCGAAAGGGAACAGTGCAAAAATTACCATAGCAGATGTTAATCAGTCTAATGGCGTTATCCATGTAATAGATACGGTTCTGATGCCTTAATTCTTAGTTTTTTTTATGGTTTAATAAATAACCCCTTACCTATTGTTATTTTGGTAAGGGGTTACTTATTGTATTTAGTTTCCTAAAAACCTCTGAAGTTTTTACATTTTCTTATTTACCTGCATAAACATCTTTAGAATAACTACCATTTCCGGTAGGAATTTCTATTACAATGTTTCCATTTTCATAATAACCGATAGTATTATCTCCATTTGCAAGCTTCACTCTGAACACCTCTTTTTTTGTTGTTTCCTTAAAAGTCGCATAAGGAACAGAGCTATCCGATTTCACAAGTATAAACTGACTGTTATCAATCTGAATTTTCTGTAGGGTTACTGCTCCGTTACTATATTTGTTTACAGAACTTCCTGTTGATGAAGCTGTATTAGTATTATCCTGAATTGAAGCAACCTGCACCTGCTCGTTGGTCTTCGTTTCAGCCGGAGCAGCTATTATCGTTGGATAAGAAACAGGAATAGAAACAAAAGTTTGTTTTAATGCATCCTGAAATCCCTCTTTATAATCTTTAATATTTGATGCTCCTTTACCGGTCAGTAATACCTTATCATGACAGTCTTTAAACTGAACGATCACTTTATTTCTTAAGAACCCGCTATCATCAATGACATCGGCATTTACAATATTACAAGTATTTTCTTTTGCTTCAGCAGGCCATTGCTCCCGGCTTCCCTGAAGAACAACATATTTTTTACCTTTTAATGCTTTCGCCAAAGCAATATCCAGATCGAAACTTTCTTTAAAAGTGCTGAATTTTTCAGGTATAGAAATATACTTATAATCAGATACTTTTTGTCCGAAAGCAAGTATCGAACAAACTGTCAATATAGCAAATAATCCCTTTTTCATATTTTATTTTTTAATCATTTCTAAATGTTCCCATATCTAATTTAAGAGAAAAAAAGTTGGAATAAAAATTCGATCCTCCGATTCCTGAATTAGTAATAGCATAGTCAAGAGTAAGTCCGCGGTATCTGATTCCCAAACCTGCACTCGGCTGAAAAGAAACCTTTCTTTTAAGATCTTCAATATCCGTGATAGACTGAAAACGATTCACTCCCAAGCGTACAAAAATCATTTTCTGATATCCCAATTCCGCTCCTACATATGGTGTTATACTGGCAAAATCTGTGGAAATTAAAGCTGCTGTTTTAGCGAAATCCACATTGATTCCAGCTTCAGGTAAAACATAAACGCTGCTGTTGATTTCAAACATTTTACTTGCTCCTACATTAAGTTTAGGCATAGTAAGCTCCATTTTATCTTTTGGAGCAGGGTTAAACTCTTCTCCATTCACAACTGTTGATAATTCCTTCTGATTGATGCTCCAAAAGTTAACGGTGGTGGTAGCGTCCCGAAGCATTCCCCCAAATTTCCATCCATTATCAGCTTTATAAATTGCCCCTACATCAAAACCAAATCCATATCCGCTTGCAAATTTCCCTACATTCCTGTAAACAATCTTGGCATTAACACCCACATCCAATTTTGTGTTACCGCCAGGATGAAATGCATAGGACAGAATAGCAGCATAATCTGACTGCGAAAACTTGGTGATTTTGTCATAGTCAATATTTCCCTCAGAATCGATCATTTGAGTCGTATTCAGGATATTATCTACCCCTAATCTCACTACTGAGACTCCGAAAACTCCCTCTTCCATCACTTTAGCATAGGCAAGATAATCATATTTTGCTATAGATTCAAAGTATTCGGCGTGCATCGCAGCTCCTTGCCAGTCTCTTTCGATAGACATAAGACCTGCAGGATTCCACATGGGAGAATAAACGTCATCCTGATTGGAAATAACTGCTCCACCCATCGCTAGGCCTCTTGCTCCTGCCCCTATATTTAAAAATTCATTGGAATATTTTCTAATGATCTGAGATTGAAAAAATCCAAATGCTAAAGAAAATAGGAATAGTAGATATTTTTTCATCATATAAATTTGATGCTTAATTAGTTTTTTTTTGTTTTCTGGCTTTTATCAGCCCATTAGCGATAATTGCTAATATCATCACCAATGATGCTATATAAAATATAGGGCTCATATGCTCCGATTCGCCAAAGATAAAAAAAGCTAGTATAATTCCGTAAACTGGCTCTAAATTAACTGTTAAAATAAGTGTAAAAGGAGAAATATACTTCATCAGATTCACTGATTCCAACATTGGAAAAGCGGTAAAAACACTTGCTAACAAGCATATTAACGCCAAATCCCTGTAGTTTATTTCGTTCATTTGAAAAATTTGCCCTGAAAATAAATAAAATATCAATAAAACTGACCATCCACAGAATATTTCATAAAAAATAATATTCCCTGAACTTGTTTTCCCAAACATCTTACCATTGAAAACGGAAAATATCGTCCCAAAAATAGCACACAAGACACCAAAAAGTATCCCTTCTTTATATTGAAACTCTGTTTTAAAAATCAGCAGGATGCAAGCCACGATAACAATTCCCATGATAACTTCCGAAATATCTATTTTTCTTTTAAAAATAATAGGCTCTAATATTGACGCAAAAAGAGTAGATAATGATAAACAGCTTAATGCAATAGAAACATTCGAAACTTTAATGGAATAAAAAAAACAAAACCAATGAGCCGCCATTGCAGTACCAATCGCCGCCAATTGGAAAAATATTTTCTTTGAGACTTTTATACTCTCTTTTTTATAAATTCTTATGTAAGCATACAGGAATATCGCGGCAAATAGCATTCTGTAGAAAACCAGAATCTGAGCATTGGCATGAATAAGTTTCCCCAAGATTGCAGTGAATCCCCATAAAAAAATTATTAAATGCAATCTGAAAAGTGCTAATTTATGCATAACCTACCTTTAAATTTTTAAAATGCAAATTTACAAATAGCATTTCCAATTCCTTTCATAAAAAATAGATTTGAATAAGAAAAACAGATATTATTATAATAAACTCCCATTTTCATTTACTAAACTTCATGAAGAATCATATTTAATGATGAGAAGATCAAAAAAATCTTAATATATCTAACCGCAAAATACAGATACAAAAAACCCCGAAAATTTGGACAACTTTCGGGGCTTTCAAATAATAAACTATTAAAAAAATAAACTAGGAACAGAGTAATTAAAGAGCAATAATACTCCTCAATACTCTTACGTAAAGTTAGAAAAAATATCAATTAATTAAAAATAATTTCTTGTTAAATATTTCACAATTTTCTGTAAACCAAACTATTAAACACGTGTTTTAATAAAATTTATATTCTCTTTAAAAATAGTATCTTTAGGCGTAAAAAATTATAATTTTATGGATATCGAATTCAACAAACGAGAAGATCAAAACAGATTAAAATTATCCGAAATAAATCGTTTACTTGCCGAAATAAAAAAAGGAGGTGGAGAGAAAAAACTTCAAAAGTTAGGTGAAGAAGGAAAAATGACTGCAAGAGAAAGAATTGATTATCTTCTCGATAAAGATTCAGATTCCATAGAAGTGGGAGCATTTGCAGGTTATGAGATGTATGAGGAACATGGAGGCTGTCCCGGAGGAGGTGTAGTGGTTGTCATTGGTTATGTTTCGGGTAGACAATGCCTTGTTGTAGCGAATGACGCTTCTGTAAAAGCAGGTGCATGGTTTCCAATTACCGGAAAGAAAAATCTCAGAGCGCAGGAAATTGCTATGGAGAATAAACTTCCCATTATTTACCTTGTAGATTCAGCAGGTGTTTATTTGCCTATGCAAGATGAGATATTTCCTGATAAAGAACATTTTGGAAGAATTTTCAGAAACAATGCCAAAATGAGTTCTATGGGAATTATACAGATTTCTGCTGTTATGGGTAGCTGTGTGGCCGGAGGTGCTTATCTACCCATTATGAGTGATGAGGCAATGATCGTTGATAAAACAGGCTCTATCTTCCTCGCAGGAAGCTACCTTGTAAAGGCTGCCATTGGTGAAAGTATCGATAATGAAACTCTGGGCGGAGCAACTACGCACTGTTCTATTTCAGGAGTTACAGATTACAAAGCAAAAGATGATAAAGATGCTTTAGACAGGATTAAGAATATCATGAAATCTATTGGAAGTACTGAAAAAGCAGGTTTTGATAGAATTGAAAGTTTTCCACCGAAAGAGAATCCTGAAAACATTTTTGGGATAATGCCGGCTTCAAGAGCTGAACAATATGATACATTAGATATTATTAAATGTATGGTAGATAATTCCGAATTTGAAGAATATAAGCCGGATTACGGAAAAACTATTATTTGTGCTACGGCAAGAATAGATGGCTGGTCCGTGGGAATTGTGGCCAATCAGAGAAAGTTAGTAAAGAGTGGTAAAGGAGAAATGCAGTTTGGAGGAGTTATTTATTCCGACTCTGCAGATAAGGCAACGAGATTTATCGCTAATTGTAATCAGAGAAAAATTCCTTTGATCTTTTTACAGGATGTTACAGGATTTATGGTAGGATCCAAATCAGAACATGGAGGGATTATTAAAGACGGGGCAAAAATGGTAAACGCAGTAGCCAACTCTGTAGTTCCTAAATTTACTGTGATTACCGGAAACTCATATGGAGCAGGAAATTATGCAATGTGTGGAAAAGCATATGATCCGCGACTCATTGTTGCATGGCCATGGGCTGATCTTGCCGTAATGGGAGGAGCTCAGGCTGCAAAAGTTTTAGCTCAAATCCAGGAATCAACATTAAAAAAACAAGGAAAAGAAATTAGTGAAGAAGAGCATAATGAAATCTTAGATAGCATATCCAAAAGATATCAAAAACAAACCGAATCTACCTATGCTGCGGCCAGATTATGGACTGATGCCATCATTAATCCTACAGATACCAGAAAATGGATCTCTATGGGTATTGAAGCTGCTAATCATTCCCCTATAACGGAGAAATTTAATTTGGGAGTAATACAGGTTTGATAATGATACAATTTTCAATATATATTTATTGCCCTATTTGAAAAAGTAGGGCTTTTTTGTATTTATTAACTAGCTATTGTTCATAACTGATAATTGATAAATAATGATTGATAGTTGATGAATGATCTTTTATCATTTATAATTCATCAATGATCAGTGATCATTGATCTTTTATTCCTATGGTATGGTGTAGTAGGTATAGATATGTATAGGTATAAAACAAAAAAGTCTCATACAAATTCATGTATGAGACTTTTAATAAAAACTGGCGGCGACCTACTCTCCCGCTTGTCGCAGTACCATCGGCGCTGGTGGGCTTAACTTCTGTGTTCGGAATGGGAACAGGTGAGCCCCACCGCTAAAACCACCCTAAAGAAGGTATATAAGATATCAGAGGCTAGATTTCAGATTTCAGACTCATTATAAAGTCTGTCATCTGATGTTCTTGTATCTGACATCTGTTTTATCGGTAAATTTCATCACAAAGGCAAAACCAGTATTGCACTTATAAGACTTGAATTAGTGTAACCTATAGGCTATAAATCTACGGGTAATTAGTACTACTCGGCTATGCTGTTACCAACTTTACACCTGTAGCCTATCAACGTGGTCATCTCCCACGACCCTTAAAAGATGTCTCATCTTGAGGCGAGTTTCGCACTTATATGCTTTCAGTGCTTATCTCTTCCAAACATAGCTACTCAGCGGTGCACCTGGCGGTACAACTGATACACCAGAGGTTTGTTCAATTCGGTCCTCTCGTACTAGAATCAAGCCCTCTCAAACATCTAACGCCCGCAATAGATAGAGACCGAACTGTCTCACGACGTTCTGAACCCAGCTCGCGTGCCACTTTAATGGGCGAACAGCCCAACCCTTGGGACCTTCTCCAGCCCCAGGATGTGACGAGCCGACATCGAGGTGCCGAACCTCCCCGTCGATGTGAGCTCTTGGGGGAGACTAGCCTGTTATCCCCGGAGTACCTTTTATCCTATGAGCGATGGCCCTTCCATACGGAACCACCGGATCACTATGTCCTGCTTTCGCACCTGATCGACTTGTAGGTCTCACAGTCAAGCACCCTTATGCCATTACACTCTACGCACGGTTACCAAGCGTGCTGAGGGTACCTTTGAAAGCCTCCGTTACTCTTTTGGAGGCGACCACCCCAGTCAAACTACCCACCACGCAATGTCCTTCCTAAAGGAAGTTAGGCTCCAAGTAAGTAAAGGGTGGTATTTCAACGTTGACTCCACAAACACTAGCGTGCCTGCTTCATAGTCTCCCACCTATCCTACACATTACTTACTCAAAGTCAATACGAAGTTATAGTAAAGGTTCACAGGGTCTTTTCGTCCCATTGCGGGTAATCGGCATCTTCACCGATACTACAATTTCACCGAGCTCGTGGCTGAGACAGTGCCCAGATCGTTACACCATTCGTGCAGGTCGGAACTTACCCGACAAGGAATTTCGCTACCTTAGGACCGTTATAGTTACGGCCGCCGTTTACTGGGGCTTCAGTCAAACGCTTCGCTTACGCTAACGCCCTTCCTTAACCTTCCAGCACCGGGCAGGTGTCAGACCCTATACAGCATCTTTCGATTTAGCAGAGTCCTGTGTTTTTGATAAACAGTCGCCTGGGCCTCTTCACTGCGGCCACCATTGCTGATGGCGTCTCTTCTTCCGAAGTTACGAGACTATTTTGCCTAGTTCCTTAGCCACGACTCACTCGAGCACCTTAGGATTCTCTCCTCGACTACCTGTGTCGGTTTTGGTACGGGTTGCTTCACTTCGGCTTTTCTTGGAAGCACTTTCCCTGCAGCAGCTTCGCCCGAAGGCTAGGCCTTGACTATTCCGTCAGTCTCCAGCAGGTACGGCACTCCGTCCCCTTTTTAGTGTGAGCAAGTATGGGAATATTAACCCATTGTCCATCCACTACCCCTTTCGGGTTCGCGTTAGGTCCCGACTAACCCTCAGCTGATTAGCATGGCTGAGGAAACCTTAGTCTTTCGGTGAGGGGGTTTCTCGCCCCCTTTATCGTTACTTATGCCTACATTTTCTTTTCTGTCCGCTCCACAATACCTCACGATACTGCTTCGGCGCAAACAGAATGCTCCCCTACCAGATGTACAATGTACAAATCCATAGCTTCGGTAATATGTTTATGCCCGATTATTATCCATGCCGGACCGCTCGACTAGTGAGCTGTTACGCACTCTTTAAATGAATGGCTGCTTCCAAGCCAACATCCTAGCTGTCAATGCAGTCCAACCGCGTTGCTTCAACTTAACATATATTTGGGGACCTTAGCTGTTGGTCTGGGTTCTTTCCCTCTCGGACATGGACCTTAGCACCCATGCCCTCACTGCTGATCAACATTTATTAGCATTCGGAGTTTGTCAGGAATTGGTAGGCGGTGAAACCCCCGCATCCAATCAGTAGCTCTACCTCTAATAAACTTATAATCAACGCTGCACCTAAATGCATTTCGGGGAGTACGAGCTATCTCCCAGTTTGATTGGCCTTTCACCCCTACCCACAGGTCATCCGAAGACTTTTCAACGTCAACCGGTTCGGTCCTCCACTCTGTGTTACCAGAGCTTCAACCTGCCCATGGGTAGATCACAAGGTTTCGCGTCTAATCCTACTAACTATCCGCCCTATTCAGACTCGCTTTCGCTCCGGCTCCGGACCTGAAGTCCTTAACCTCGCTAGTAAAATTAACTCGTAGGCTCATTATGCAAAAGGCACGCCGTCACCCAACTTGTGGGCTCCGACCGCTTGTAGGCGTACGGTTTCAGGTTCTATTTCACCCTTCTATTCGAAGTGCTTTTCACCTTTCCTTCACAGTACTTGTTCACTATCGGTCTTTCAGGAGTATTTAGCCTTGGAGGATGGTCCCCCCATATTCAGACAGGATTTCACGTGTCCCGCCCTACTCATTTATCATCTATATATACCTTTCGAATACCGGGCTATCACCGTCTATGGCCGCACTTTCCAGTACGTTCTTCTAAATATATAAAGACTTTTGGGCTAATCCGCTTTCGCTCGCCACTACTTACGGAATCTCTTCGATTTCTTTTCCTCCGGGTACTTAGATGTTTCAGTTCTCCGGGTTTGCTCCTCTTACGAGGTAATACATCTTCAATGTATTGGGTTGCCCCATTCGGACATCTGCGGATCAATTCGTGTGTGCCAATCCCCGCAGCTTTTCGCAGCTTACCACGTCCTTCGTCGCCTCTGAAAGCCTAGGCATCCGCCATACGCCCTTAACGATTTCTTTCCTATTTTTAGGTTACTCAAGCACTTATAAGTGCTCGGTTTTCTCTTTGTGATGTCTTTACCGTTAATGTCAATGATCTTTATTTCTTCTGTATTATGTAAAACGTATTCATGTATCAATGACGGCTCTCGTCATGAGGTTTACATGCTTCTTTTTTACATATACAAACTGTGGAGAATAAGGGAGTCGAACCCTTGACCTCCTGCGTGCAAGGCAGGCGCTCTAGCCAGCTGAGCTAATTCCCCCTCTAGTAGACTTCAGATATCAGATCCTAGATCTCAGACTTAATGTCTCATGTCTTATATCTGATCTCTTCCCGTCTTATAATTAGTAGTCTCGGGCAGGCTCGAACTGCCGACCTCTACATTATCAGTGTAGCGCTCTAACCAGCTGAGCTACGAGACTTTGTTTTAGATGTTAGATTTTAGATATCAGATGTTAGACTAATCTCTAACTTCTAATTTCTAACTTCTTTTCTAAATCTCTTCCCTTTTACTAATTTCTAGTGGGTGTTGTATTTTTTTATATATCAACCAAATAAAAAACTAAAGCTTCTCTTTAAGTAAGTACATGGTACACTTAAGTACCTTTATTTTGTTTAACGTTCTTCAACGCTCTAAAATGAGATGTTCCAGCCGCACCTTCCGGTACGGCTACCTTGTTACGACTTAGCCCTAGTTACCTGTTTTACCCTAGGCAGCTCCTGTTACGGTCACCGACTTCAGGTACCCCAGACTTCCATGGCTTGACGGGCGGTGTGTACAAGGCCCGGGAACGTATTCACCGCGCCATGGCTGATGCGCGATTACTAGCGATTCCAGCTTCATAGAGTCGAGTTGCAGACTCCAATCCGAACTGAGACCAGCTTTCGAGATTAGCATCCAGTCGCCTGGTAGCAGCCCTCTGTACTGGCCATTGTATTACGTGTGTGGCCCAAGGCGTAAGGGCCGTGATGATTTGACGTCATCCCCACCTTCCTCTCTACTTGCGTAGGCAGTCTCACTAGAGTCCCCAACTGAATGATGGCAACTAGTGACAGGGGTTGCGCTCGTTGCAGGACTTAACCTAACACCTCACGGCACGAGCTGACGACAACCATGCAGCACCTTGAAAAATGTCCGAAGAAAAGCCTATTTCTAAGCCTGTCATTTCCCATTTAAGCCTTGGTAAGGTTCCTCGCGTATCATCGAATTAAACCACATAATCCACCGCTTGTGCGGGCCCCCGTCAATTCCTTTGAGTTTCAAACTTGCGTTCGTACTCCCCAGGTGGCTAACTTATCACTTTCGCTTAGTCTCTGAATCCGAAAACCCAAAAACGAGTTAGCATCGTTTACGGCGTGGACTACCAGGGTATCTAATCCTGTTCGCTCCCCACGCTTTCGTCCATCAGCGTCAGTTAAGACATGGTAACCTGCCTTCGCAATTGGTGTTCTAAGTAATATCTATGCATTTCACCGCTACACTACTTATTCCAGCTACCTCTACCTTACTCAAGACCCGCAGTATCAATGGCAGTTTCATAGTTAAGCTATGAGATTTCACCACTGACTTACGAGTCCGCCTACGGACCCTTTAAACCCAATAAATCCGGATAACGCTTGCACCCTCCGTATTACCGCGGCTGCTGGCACGGAGTTAGCCGGTGCTTATTCGTATAGTACCTTCAGCTACCCTCACGAGGGTAGGTTTATCCCTATACAAAAGAAGTTTACAACCCATAGGGCCGTCATCCTTCACGCGGGATGGCTGGATCAGGCTCTCACCCATTGTCCAATATTCCTCACTGCTGCCTCCCGTAGGAGTCTGGTCCGTGTCTCAGTACCAGTGTGGGGGATCACCCTCTCAGGCCCCCTAAAGATCATTGACTTGGTGAGCCGTTACCTCACCAACTATCTAATCTTGCGCGTGCCCATCTCTATCCACCGGAGTTTTCAATATCAAATGATGCCATCTAATATATTATGGGGTATTAATCTTCCTTTCGAAAGGCTATCCCCCTGATAAAGGTAGGTTGCACACGTGTTCCGCACCCGTGCGCCGCTCTCTAGATCCCGAAAGATCTATACCGCTCGGCTTGCATGTGTTAGGCCTCCCGCTAGCGTTCATCCTGAGCCAGGATCAAACTCTCCATTGTATGTTTGTCTGACTCACTCAAAGTTTTGACGCTTTAGTTTTTCCTTACTTGGTTGTTATATTGTATTTCAATGATCTCTCTTCTTCCGCTTTTCTCTAAAGCTTTTTTTCTGTCGTTTTTGCTTTAGATTTGCGAGTGCAAAAGTAATTAATGTTTCTGAACTGACCAAATGTTTTTGAAGAAAATTTTAAAGTTTTTTCTGTAACCTTAATCCCTCTCTAACACTTATCTCAATTTTACTCCGCGCTCCCTTAATTGGGACTGCAAAGATACAAACTTTTCTCAATTTTCAAAATAAATTATTATTTATTTTTTTAAATCTTCGTTTATAATTACCCTCTTCTGCGCTACCTACTATCTCTCGTTTTCAGTGGGGCAAAAGTACACCTTATTCATCACATAATCCAAATCATTTTATACTTAAATTCATATTTAGTTCATATTTGATCTTAACTCACTGATAAGCAACTTAAAAAATTTCAATGCTTTTTCCTGGGTTTAGAATGATAAAGGCGAAAACATAAGAGAAAACTGCCATAACAAGGGAAAAGGAAAAAAATAAAAGCTATAAAATGAAGGGTTTTCTATGGAAAAATGGAGGGTTGAGACAGGAAAAACAAGAAGTAGAAAGGGAAAAGTAAGGAGAAAAATGGAAAATGAAGTGCTGAAGAGTAAAGAAAAAAATATCTGACTAAAAAAAAGACTGCAATAAATTCGGTTTGAACACAACAAAAAATATGATGTAGCATTTTATAAGATCAATAAGTATCTCTTTATTCTTTATTCTTTATTCTTTATTTAAATTTCCTCCTTTTTCACCACATTGTGGTAGCTTGAATAATAAATCAACATACTTATTACTGGTAAAGGTGCAAGATAGGGTCTTTATATGATCTCCGATTATATTGATATTCGTAATCCATATCATTATGCCCGTTATTAAAGTATAGATCATATTATATCTTGTATTGCTCCGGATGACAGGATAAAATCTTTGAGCTCAAATTTCCTAGGATTTAGATCCTGTTCCTAAAGTAAAGCTTTTCATCAATTGCAATATACTATTGGGATATCTTTATTCCGGATAAGGTCATTCTTCCAGGCATATAATTCATTAAGCTGTGCATGCAATAACAATATGGAATAATTTATAATTGATTAAGATATTATTGGTGATTGGCGATTAAAACCTAAAAGTTGAAA
Organism: Chryseobacterium sp. PTM-20240506; assembly: GCF_048296755.1. Lineage (NCBI taxonomy): Bacteria > Pseudomonadati > Bacteroidota > Flavobacteriia > Flavobacteriales > Weeksellaceae > Chryseobacterium > Chryseobacterium sp. PTM-20240506. The sequence goes on along the minus strand of NZ_CP182581.1, from coordinate 3,857,223 downwards.
ATTAAAAATGGAACGTTTTTAAGTTGGCTAAAGCCACTAGGATTTTGGAGGCTATTACTGAAGGGCTAAAGACCACCTCTATTGATGAAAGCTTGTAAAAGAATAAAGAGCCTAAAGTAGTAGTAGTAGTAGTAGTAGTAGTAGTAGTTGTTGTTGTTGTTGTTGGAAGAGGAATAAAATACAAAGTCCTACTAACTATGAATGATAAATGATAAAATGATGATTGATAATGAGCCCTATTAATTGATATTTGTCTGTTAATCAATAATGATTGATAATTGATGATTGATCTTTTATCATTTATAATTCATCAATGATCATTTATCTTTTATTCCTATGGTATGGTAGGTATAGATATGTATAGGTATAGTTATAAAACAAAAAAGTCTCATACAAATTCATGTATGAGACTTTTAATAAAAACTGGCGGCGACCTACTCTCCCGCTTGTCGCAGTACCATCGGCGCTGGTGGGCTTAACTTCTGTGTTCGGAATGGGAACAGGTGAGCCCCACCGCTAAAACCACCCTAAAGAAGGTATATAAGATATCAGAGGCTAGATTTCAGATTTCAGACTCATTATAAAGTCTGTCATCTGATGTCTTGTATCTGACATCTGTTTTATCGGTAAATTTCATCACAAAGGCAAAACCAGTATTGCACTTATAAGACTTGAACTAGTGTAACCTATAGGCTATAAATCTACGGGTAATTAGTACTACTCGGCTATGCTGTTACCAACTTTACACCTGTAGCCTATCAACGTGGTCATCTCCCACGACCCTTAAAAGATGTCTCATCTTGAGGCGAGTTTCGCACTTATATGCTTTCAGTGCTTATCTCTTCCAAACATAGCTACTCAGCGGTGCACCTGGCGGTACAACTGATACACCAGAGGTTTGTTCAATTCGGTCCTCTCGTACTAGAATCAAGCCCTCTCAAACATCTAACGCCCGCAATAGATAGAGACCGAACTGTCTCACGACGTTCTGAACCCAGCTCGCGTGCCACTTTAATGGGCGAACAGCCCAACCCTTGGGACCTTCTCCAGCCCCAGGATGTGACGAGCCGACATCGAGGTGCCGAACCTCCCCGTCGATGTGAGCTCTTGGGGGAGACTAGCCTGTTATCCCCGGAGTACCTTTTATCCTATGAGCGATGGCCCTTCCATACGGAACCACCGGATCACTATGTCCTGCTTTCGCACCTGATCGACTTGTAGGTCTCACAGTCAAGCACCCTTATGCCATTACACTCTACGCACGGTTACCAAGCGTGCTGAGGGTACCTTTGAAAGCCTCCGTTACTCTTTTGGAGGCGACCACCCCAGTCAAACTACCCACCACGCAATGTCCTTCCTAAAGGAAGTTAGGCTCCAAGTAAGTAAAGGGTGGTATTTCAACGTTGACTCCACAAACACTAGCGTGCCTGCTTCATAGTCTCCCACCTATCCTACACATTACTTACTCAAAGTCAATACGAAGTTATAGTAAAGGTTCACAGGGTCTTTTCGTCCCATTGCGGGTAATCGGCATCTTCACCGATACTACAATTTCACCGAGCTCGTGGCTGAGACAGTGCCCAGATCGTTACACCATTCGTGCAGGTCGGAACTTACCCGACAAGGAATTTCGCTACCTTAGGACCGTTATAGTTACGGCCGCCGTTTACTGGGGCTTCAGTCAAACGCTTCGCTTACGCTAACGCCCTTCCTTAACCTTCCAGCACCGGGCAGGTGTCAGACCCTATACAGCATCTTTCGATTTAGCAGAGTCCTGTGTTTTTGATAAACAGTCGCCTGGGCCTCTTCACTGCGGCCACCATTGCTGATGGCGTCTCTTCTTCCGAAGTTACGAGACTATTTTGCCTAGTTCCTTAGCCACGACTCACTCGAGCACCTTAGGATTCTCTCCTCGACTACCTGTGTCGGTTTTGGTACGGGTTGCTTCACTTCGGCTTTTCTTGGAAGCACTTTCCCTGCAGCAGCTTCGCCCGAAGGCTAGGCCTTGACTATTCCGTCAGTCTCCAGCAGGTACGGCACTCCGTCCCCTTTTTAGTGTGAGCAAGTATGGGAATATTAACCCATTGTCCATCCACTACCCCTTTCGGGTTCGCGTTAGGTCCCGACTAACCCTCAGCTGATTAGCATGGCTGAGGAAACCTTAGTCTTTCGGTGAGGGGGTTTCTCGCCCCCTTTATCGTTACTTATGCCTACATTTTCTTTTCTGTCCGCTCCACAATACCTCACGATACTGCTTCGGCGCAAACAGAATGCTCCCCTACCAGATGTACAATGTACAAATCCATAGCTTCGGTAATATGTTTATGCCCGATTATTATCCATGCCGGACCGCTCGACTAGTGAGCTGTTACGCACTCTTTAAATGAATGGCTGCTTCCAAGCCAACATCCTAGCTGTCAATGCAGTCCAACCGCGTTGCTTCAACTTAACATATATTTGGGGACCTTAGCTGTTGGTCTGGGTTCTTTCCCTCTCGGACATGGACCTTAGCACCCATGCCCTCACTGCTGATCAACATTTATTAGCATTCGGAGTTTGTCAGGAATTGGTAGGCGGTGAAACCCCCGCATCCAATCAGTAGCTCTACCTCTAATAAACTTATAATCAACGCTGCACCTAAATGCATTTCGGGGAGTACGAGCTATCTCCCAGTTTGATTGGCCTTTCACCCCTACCCACAGGTCATCCGAAGACTTTTCAACGTCAACCGGTTCGGTCCTCCACTCTGTGTTACCAGAGCTTCAACCTGCCCATGGGTAGATCACAAGGTTTCGCGTCTAATCCTACTAACTATCCGCCCTATTCAGACTCGCTTTCGCTCCGGCTCCGGACCTGAAGTCCTTAACCTCGCTAGTAAAATTAACTCGTAGGCTCATTATGCAAAAGGCACGCCGTCACCCAACTTGTGGGCTCCGACCGCTTGTAGGCGTACGGTTTCAGGTTCTATTTCACCCTTCTATTCGAAGTGCTTTTCACCTTTCCTTCACAGTACTTGTTCACTATCGGTCTTTCAGGAGTATTTAGCCTTGGAGGATGGTCCCCCCATATTCAGACAGGATTTCACGTGTCCCGCCCTACTCATTTATCATCTATATATACCTTTCGAATACCGGGCTATCACCGTCTATGGCCGCACTTTCCAGTACGTTCTTCTAAATATATAAAGACTTTTGGGCTAATCCGCTTTCGCTCGCCACTACTTACGGAATCTCTTCGATTTCTTTTCCTCCGGGTACTTAGATGTTTCAGTTCTCCGGGTTTGCTCCTCTTACGAGGTAATACATCTTCAATGTATTGGGTTGCCCCATTCGGACATCTGCGGATCAATTCGTGTGTGCCAATCCCCGCAGCTTTTCGCAGCTTACCACGTCCTTCGTCGCCTCTGAAAGCCTAGGCATCCGCCATACGCCCTTAACGATTTCTTTCCTATTTTTAGGTTACTCAAGCACTTATAAGTGCTCGGTTTTCTCTTTGTGATGTCTTTACCGTTAATGTCAATGATCTTTATTTCTTCTGTATTATGTAAAACGTATTCATGTATCAATGACGGCTCTCGTCATGAGGTTTACATGCTTCTTTTTTACATATACAAACTGTGGAGAATAAGGGAGTCGAACCCTTGACCTCCTGCGTGCAAGGCAGGCGCTCTAGCCAGCTGAGCTAATTCCCCCTCTAGTAGACTTCAGATATCAGATCCTAGATCTCAGACTTAATGTCTCATGTCTTATATCTGATCTCTTCCCGTCTTATAATTAGTAGTCTCGGGCAGGCTCGAACTGCCGACCTCTACATTATCAGTGTAGCGCTCTAACCAGCTGAGCTACGAGACTTTGTTTTAGATGTTAGATTTTAGATATCAGATGTTAGACTAATCTCTAACTTCTAATTTCTAACTTCTTTTCTAAATCTCTTCCCTTTTACTAATTTCTAGTGGGTGTTGTATTTTTTTATATATCAACCAAATAAAAAACTAAAGCTTCTCTTTAAGTAAGTACATGGTACACTTAAGTACCTTTATTTTGTTTAACGTTCTTCAACGCTCTAAAATGAGATGTTCCAGCCGCACCTTCCGGTACGGCTACCTTGTTACGACTTAGCCCTAGTTACCTGTTTTACCCTAGGCAGCTCCTGTTACGGTCACCGACTTCAGGTACCCCAGACTTCCATGGCTTGACGGGCGGTGTGTACAAGGCCCGGGAACGTATTCACCGCGCCATGGCTGATGCGCGATTACTAGCGATTCCAGCTTCATAGAGTCGAGTTGCAGACTCCAATCCGAACTGAGACCAGCTTTCGAGATTAGCATCCAGTCGCCTGGTAGCAGCCCTCTGTACTGGCCATTGTATTACGTGTGTGGCCCAAGGCGTAAGGGCCGTGATGATTTGACGTCATCCCCACCTTCCTCTCTACTTGCGTAGGCAGTCTCACTAGAGTCCCCAACTGAATGATGGCAACTAGTGACAGGGGTTGCGCTCGTTGCAGGACTTAACCTAACACCTCACGGCACGAGCTGACGACAACCATGCAGCACCTTGAAAAATGTCCGAAGAAAAGCCTATTTCTAAGCCTGTCATTTCCCATTTAAGCCTTGGTAAGGTTCCTCGCGTATCATCGAATTAAACCACATAATCCACCGCTTGTGCGGGCCCCCGTCAATTCCTTTGAGTTTCAAACTTGCGTTCGTACTCCCCAGGTGGCTAACTTATCACTTTCGCTTAGTCTCTGAATCCGAAAACCCAAAAACGAGTTAGCATCGTTTACGGCGTGGACTACCAGGGTATCTAATCCTGTTCGCTCCCCACGCTTTCGTCCATCAGCGTCAGTTAAGACATGGTAACCTGCCTTCGCAATTGGTGTTCTAAGTAATATCTATGCATTTCACCGCTACACTACTTATTCCAGCTACCTCTACCTTACTCAAGACCCGCAGTATCAATGGCAGTTTCATAGTTAAGCTATGAGATTTCACCACTGACTTACGAGTCCGCCTACGGACCCTTTAAACCCAATAAATCCGGATAACGCTTGCACCCTCCGTATTACCGCGGCTGCTGGCACGGAGTTAGCCGGTGCTTATTCGTATAGTACCTTCAGCTACCCTCACGAGGGTAGGTTTATCCCTATACAAAAGAAGTTTACAACCCATAGGGCCGTCATCCTTCACGCGGGATGGCTGGATCAGGCTCTCACCCATTGTCCAATATTCCTCACTGCTGCCTCCCGTAGGAGTCTGGTCCGTGTCTCAGTACCAGTGTGGGGGATCACCCTCTCAGGCCCCCTAAAGATCATTGACTTGGTGAGCCGTTACCTCACCAACTATCTAATCTTGCGCGTGCCCATCTCTATCCACCGGAGTTTTCAATATCTAATGATGCCATCAAATATATTATGGGGTATTAATCTTCCTTTCGAAAGGCTATCCCCCTGATAAAGGTAGGTTGCACACGTGTTCCGCACCCGTGCGCCGCTCTCTAGATCCCGAAAGATCTATACCGCTCGGCTTGCATGTGTTAGGCCTCCCGCTAGCGTTCATCCTGAGCCAGGATCAAACTCTCCATTGTATGTTTGTCTGACTCACTCAAAGTTTTGACGCTTTAGTTTTTCCTTACTTGGTTGTTATATTGTATTTCAATGATCTCTTTTCTTCCGCTTTTCTCTAAAGCTTTTTCTCTGTCGTTTTTGCTTTAGATTTGCGAGTGCAAAAGTAATTAATGTTTCTGAACTGACCAAATGTTTTTGAAGAAAATTTTAAAGTTTTTTCTGTAACTTTAATCCCTCTCTAACACTTATCTCAATTTTACTCCGCGCTCCCTTAATTGGGACTGCAAAGATACAAACTTTTCTCAATTTTCAAAATAAATTATTATTTATTTTTTTTAAATCTTTCGTTTATAATTACTCTCTTCTGCGCTACCTACTATCTCTCGTTTTCAGTGGGGCAAAAGTACACCTTATTCATCACATAATCCAAATCATTTTATACTTAAATTAAGCATTGTGGAAAAACAAATGCTTAAACAGCTGGTATCAAATGATTTAAAACAAAAACATAGTTATCCACAATATGAAATAAGATTTCAACTATAATCCTGGGATGGAATTTTCTGGCTGTAAAGATCAAAAACTCAATGAAAATAACAAGTGAATAAATATACTATGAAAAGAAAGGTATAAATTTCAGTTGCTATAATTAATGAACAATGATCCTTGTTATAATCAAAAAAACAGTTGAACAAATATGCTATATCTTATAAAAGGTCTGACATTCTAGCCCCGATAGTAACGGTTACCCCGCAGTAAGGAAGGGATCTGAAAGAAAGCAAGGAACGAGGAGTATGAGTGGATAGCGGGATTTGCTCCAAAGAAAAATTAAAAAAACAGCTTAATCTGTCATTTCAGTTGTATGATCAAAAAAAACGCTTGACAAGCATCTTATATATATAGTATCCTAGTAAGCATCCGACAACATCGGCTACTATATCTAAAGTTTCCATGGATCTTCCCAATCCCATTTCCTCCTGAAGGATCTCTGTAAGGAAGGCATATATAAGGATGATCTGAAAAAAATACGAAAACTTAATTTTAGGAAACGCAGCAATAAAGCAAAATCCAAGCATTGCAAAAATGCTGACGTGTAAAACTTTATCGATCCCATTGAACATAAACCAATATTCATGGTTCTCTTCTCCGGGCTTGAGAAGCATATAAGTAAGAAATGCCCAATAAATGGGCAATATCTTACTAAATATTTTTGAAATCCTATCCAATGATAGCCTGATATTCTTCTGCAGTAAGTAATCCAGACTGATCAGCACCATCAGCGATCTCTAATTTAATGATCCATCCGTCACCATAAGGATCCGTATTCAACAACTCCGGCTGAGCTTCCAGCTCTGAATTGAATTCCGTAACTTTTCCTGCGATAGGCAAGAATAGATCAGAAACAGTTTTTACAGCTTCAACACTTCCAAAAACAGCTCCATTATCAAGATCATCATCAACTGTATCGATATCAACATATACGATGTCACCCAACTCTCCCTGAGCAAAATCTGTAATACCAATAGTAGCTACGTTTCCTTCAATCTTGATCCACTCGTGATCTTTAGTGTACTTTAATTCCGATGGTGTGTTCATTTTTTGATTTTTATTATTCTACAAATTTATTCAAAATTATATAAGGTTCAAAAAAAGTATGTTTGTTTATTTGAAATGTTTTTTTACTAATTAAAAATAATAAAACTATAATGTATCAGCAAGCTATAAACTCAATTAAAATCTACTCATTATTTACTAAACAAAAGGGTCTTTCAAAATAAAAGCATCACCTATTTAATAAAAAATCATCCCTTTAGTAAAGGGATGATTTTAACGTAATTTATTTGTTATTCTATTTAAAAGCCTCCGGAGTCCCCAAATGTAAATGTCGCAGACAATCCTGCTCTAACTGTAGATAGCGGAAACGCTGTAGAGATTTTATATTTAGAAGTCATCTGTTCGTAGAAAACTCTTAGATTTAAGTTCTCAGAAACGTTGTAATCCGCAGATAGCTTTATGTTCATCAATCTCTGTCCTCCAGTAATCTGAGAATCATCCAATAGGATATTGGTAATACTGGTTCTGCTATCTCTTAATGAGAAGTCTCCCCTGATATTAAGATCACTTCCCTTTCCTTTACCTCTCTTTCTGGTATCATTGACTCCCAATCGGAAATTACGAATAATATACCCCAACCGAACGACATATTCTGTATTGGCATCTTCCGTAAGGGTTTGGTTTACCAATCCTAATAATAGCATTCTATTCCTATTATATTGGATACCGAACTGCATGTTGTTTCTCATCGTTACGTCAACCCCGATCAGTGGAGAGAACGACTCAACATATCCTACCTGAGAGAAAGTAAATGGATTGATATAGTTATTATTGACATCTAATAGACTACCACCTGTTGAAATTGCATTGAAATAATCAATACTTGACTGTATTCCTGTCGCAGTATAGGTAGCATTATAACTATGTAAAATATCAAACTTAGAGAATTGCCCATTGATGATTGGTACATTTCTTAAACCAGAATAAGTAACTTTCCAGTTTGGTATAGGCAAGCCCGCTTTTTTGGCGTCGCCAATTCCTTTAGGTGATTTTCCTTCAACAGCTGCCCTGAACGCAGGAATTAAAACATAAGCATTCGCAATACCATACCCTGCAGTAAATCCATCATTTCCTATAGTAGAGATATCCCCTATTTGCTGAGAAATGGCTCTGGCATTCTGTCTGATCGATTGATATACCGCTGCACCATCTTTGAAAGAAGTTTTTAAAAGTATTACTGAATTAGAATAGGTAATCAGATCATTTGCAAAAGTATAATCATGATTAGCCCTACCAAGATTCAGTCTATTATTGAACCCTGATTGAGAAAAATTCCTATTATAATTATGTAATACACTTACATCTACTCTCAGGTCATTCATTGGTACAACCTGCAAGTTAGCCCTTAGTTCTCTTGTTGACATTCTTACATAAGGGTCTGTCATATATTCAGAATCACTAATCCAGCCATTTTCCAAAACTGTTCTTCGTATATCAGCCTGTGAGCCCAATAAAAAGCCAATAGTAGGTCCACCCAATGTCTGCCCATATCCATACCAATTTGGCGCGGAAAGTAAACCTGGCAACACCGTTCCGTTATTTTCTGAATAATTCACATCTAGCTGTTTGAACGATGTAAGCATAAATGCTGCACTCTGTAAAACAGTCAGCTTGTTTTTAAATTTATAGTTTTTAAACTTATATCTTTTCTTTTCCCATTGTTGTGTGTATACATTATTTAGTGAGTCAATTTCCTGTTTACGTTTTGAAAGCTTGGTCGCTATATTCTTAAAATATTTGAACTGTCCGAAGAATTTTGGAAAATCAGCTGTCGCAGTAGCCTGAATAACATTTGTATTTTGACCAATAGATCCTAAACTTCCTTGTGGATTGTACAATAAAGCTGTAGATCTGGCATTCCAGTTATAAGTAAATCCATAGCCCAACTCTGCATCAATAAAATCAAGATATGGTAAATATTGGAAAGGAAGTTTGTAATTCAATTGTACCCTGTGGTTATACAAGACGGGTCTTCCCGATCTGAATACATTTCCAAAAATGGAAGAATTATCCATTGTGTTTACATCTACATTATCATTCAATGTTCTTGTTGCAGAGTTGATTTCCAGTTTTAAGGATTTAGTAAAATTAAACCCTAAACCATATTGCCATCCAAAATAAAAGTTTCTGTTTCTTATGGCCTGAGACTCATCATTGAAGTTACCATTGATTATAGCATCTACACTTCTGAATTCAAGTTCATTATAATTCCTGTCAATTTCCGTTCTGAAAGAGAATCTTGTAGGTATAGGATTTAAATTAAACTCTTTGACCCATCTCAGGTATTTAGTAGACTTAGCCGTATCACTGATCATTTTATTGAACGGCTTAATAACCCAAGGTTTAAAAGTATAATTATAATCTATATACCCTCGGAGATACTGCCTGTAGTTTTTCTTTGTATAAATGTCCCTGAAGAAATCATCATTATAAACAGCCGTAACGGATAGGTTTTCTACATCATAGAACTTAGGCTTTTTATTAGGATTGACCCTTTCTTTATGCATATTAACAACTCCCAAACTTCTCTGTTGAGTATATGTTCTCGCCACTTTTTTCAATTGCTCTCTATTTGCCGCCTTTTTAAACTCAACGTCTGTATCTAAAGGATTATACTTTGGATCTTCGATGGTTTGTGAGTAGGAATAATTAACCGGAATTTTAACCCCGGTTTTTTCAGGTAGAAATTTATCTAGGTTTACCGCCGTATTAATACTGAATGCTGATTGTGTAGACTGATTTCTTTCTGCCGGTTTAGAATCGATATTCCCGAATCCAACAGATGTGTAAGATGCACTTGTATTAACAACTGCAAAATCGCCAAGGTTAAAGTTTAAACTTGCATTTCCAGCATATCCTCCCTGATTATCTATTTCTGAAAGTCGAATTTCATTTACCCATAATATTCTATCAATAGGTCCTCCAGGCGCATCTCTATCAATCCCATTTCTAATACCGATAACTATAGTTGTAATATTACCTAAGCTTGGTCGTCCTTTAATATAAATATTCTTTAAATTGTCGGCCTCACCAAAAACCGCATCCCTAATTCTTTTTGAGATATTATTTGGAGAACTCTTGTCCCTCCTTATTTTAGCATCTACAAAGTTTTGAATTTCTAAATTAACTTCATTCTCCATTGGCCAAATTTCCATTGGCGTAGTTGCTGTTTTAGGTGTTATTTTTAAGGAAGCTTCGTACTCATAATAATTATCTGCTGCATCACTTCCAAAACGAATAAAAAATTTAGTTTTAGGATCCATGCCCTCTTCTCTTCTTAAAGGATCTTCGGCATGCACAAAAAGTTTTAATTTCTTATATCTTCTCATGTCCAAGGTTGTATTTTTAAATACTCCCCTTGATTCACTTTTTGGTAGCTGATTTGCCCTTAAATATAAAGAACTTTCATTTTGTCTTTGTACTCCTGCATTACCACTAAGAATTTGCCTATCTATTCCTGGAGGCAAAACATAAGGAGGTTGATTTAAAGCATTTTCCTCAATATTTACACTTCCAATTTCTAAATTTTGCGGATCAGGGACATTCACTGTTCCTTCTTCTGTTATTGGATTCGTATCGCCATCAGCTATTGACACTGCAGTATTTTTAGGATATTTTCTCCAGTCTGATCTTACTAAATCAAAGGTTCCAAATCTCAGTGTGGAAGTCTTATCAAATCCGGTCAATAACATTCTTGCAAATCGTACATTATTTAAAACTCCCGGATCATGATCCCCAGCATCCATTACATATGAAGAAACAGGAATTCTGAATAAATACCATTTTACAGGTGCAGTTTGTCCATTTTGAAACTGTGCCTGAACAGTTTTCATATCAACAATATTATTTTGTCCTAAAACTAAACTTTGCTGGTCCAGTTTAATCTGGTATTCGTTATAGTTTTCACTTTGATCCAGGTTATAATCTTTATTAATATCTTCAGCATCAGGAGTCTGAGATGCTACCTCGAGTGAATTGCTTTGTGAGTTTCCTTCTGGTCCTCTGAAATATTTGTATCTCTGAACCAAAGATGAAGCCTGCGTTCCTGTAAATTTTGCTGATAGATAAAACACAAAATCATCTACTGCAGGGTCAGCAAGGTTTGTCACCGGATTGGTGAATGTGTTTCCGAACCTCATGGCTTCCTGATCCGAAGTCAAACCATCATATCCGGCATCCTGCGCTGTTCTCTCTTGTCCTTCACTTGAAAAGGCATAAAGGATAGGTGGTTGCTTTGGCTGAATTCCCCAGTTTGAGCTTGTTGTTACAGAAGGTGTGGATGGTGTCGGTAATCCATTTTCATATTGCATATACCCATCCTTTAAAATATCTTCAGACACATTACCTAAATGAAGTAGTAACTTTGGATCCACACCCAGGGTGTTTCCGTCAGCATACGGATCCATCATCCAGAATTCTACATATTCGATATTAGAGTTTACAAAATTGGATACACTGATAGGTCTCATCATCCCCGACCATCTTTGCTGAGTAGTTTCATTATTAGGATTTACATTATAAGGCCCTTTTTCTGCTGGATAATAAGAGATATCCATAGTATTTAAAAAGGTCTGTTCACCAGCTACAAAATCCCTGTTATTGTAGATCTCTGAGTATTGTACTCGTCTAGAAGCATGATTAGATACGGACTGAGGTGTAATTCCTGCGGGAGCCCTTCCTCCAATTCCCCAAAATCTCGGATCAATTGTATACCAGGATAAGAGTCCTCTTCCATATCCATTAGTAATGTCATTACCTGCCCCTGCTCCCTGAAATACTCCTCCTGATTTTTCGGGTTTTGAGGCTAAACTCCACGCAGCTGGTTCTTTTAATGATATTTTGGATGTTGTCTGCTCAAAATCATCAATATAAGACTGATCATTTGTCCCCTTATTCAATCCAGGAAGCAAATAAGCACCTTCCATTTTAAAGTTTAAATTAGATGGAGCTTCAGTCTTTACCATCGGAATTTTATTGGTCAATCTTGTCAGGAATGGAACCTGATTGTTGTACATCAAATTGATGCCGGCCATAGTGTTATTTACTGCCTCTTGTCCATAATTTACCTTTTGAGTGAGCGGAGACTCAGAATAATTGACAACAGTTGCTCCTAAGATAAAATTCTCATTAAATCTTCTTTCTAAATTTAATCCTAAAAATCTTTTTCTCTGCGTATTGAAAGTTAACTGGTTTTCCAGTGAGATGTTAATTGCCTGACCAGATTGTTTTACATTCTCATTTATAATTGTAACCGTTCCCAGCATATAATCTACGGTATAATCAATCCCTTCCGTTAACTGTACTCCATTCGCAGAAACTTTTACGGAACCTTGTGGCACATTGACAGCTCCCAAAGAAATTCCCTGTCCTGCAGTTCCTTTGTAACGTCCCTCTAAGGTGTATCGTTTAGGAACATAGGTTGCAAATTGTTTTTGCTGGTTATAAATATCTGTTTGCACATAGGTAGGATCACTACTTCCAAGTACATTGCTCATATAGCTTCCGAACGGCTGTGTTTTCGTAAAGATGATCTTTCCTGTTTCCGGCCTTATGGTTATTCCATTGACAAAATCAAAAAGGCCGTCACCTGTTCCTCCACCACTATTATTTTGTATATCGCCGTTCATATTCAAACGGTCCCAGTTTAAGAGTTTCAATAAATTAGTGTCTTTAACACTTGTGTTAGGAAGATAATTAACCTTACCTCCTGTCTGGGCATCTCTATAAAGAACATTCAATATAAATCCATCCTGGCTTATCTGTCCTGCGTCTAAAGCATAAATATTCTTCATCATCAGAGGCCACATCGGAGACGAAACATCAATTTTCGTTGATCTCAGGACTTTTGTAATCAGTACAGGACTTTCTTCAGAAAATTCCCCAACTTTATATACTTTATTTGTTCCATCCGTATATGAATAAGATACCGCTAAAATCTGATTATCATTCAATTTTTGATTTAGCGAGATATATCCTAGCTGTGGCTGTAATGTATATTCACTGGCATTTAGCCTTCTCGCTTTTTTATTAAAAATATAATGAACATTATTATTATAAGTCTCTGTACCTCCGGTTGCAACAGGCAGTGATTGTCCCTGTATCAGGTCTGCATAGTTTACACCTGCATCACGTGGTATAGGTCCCATTGTGGTGGAAACTGTCTGGTAAAGATTATTATTAGGGTTGTCTGGTAGTGATCCACCCATATCTCCCAGGTCCCTGATACCAACAATGCTCTTTTGAGCCGCCAGATTACTGTTGCCCTGATCTAAAACATATACTTCAAGCCTTGTAATATTAACTCTGGAGTTGATCTGCGGATAATTAGCCAAGGCATTATCATAATTATCCAGGAAATAATGACTTAAAAAGAAGTGCTGATTATCTTCATAATCAATTGCGTCTATTTTAAAGGTGTTTACAGCACCCCCACCCTGTACAACTATATTTCTTGCTTCTCCCTGCTGTTGAGATAAGACTACTGTTCCAAAAGTTTTCCCTAATTGAAACTCAGTCTTCACCCCGAATAACGATTGGGAGCCCCTGATTAAACTGGTAGAAAGCGGCATATTTACATTACCAAATTCCACCCTTTTAATGATCCTGTCTTCTGAACCTGCTCCGGGTGAATTCACATCTCCAAGCCCTTTAGTCTGCAGGTCTTTCCAGCTTCCTTTAGACTGCCAGACTAAATTCATCCTGTTTTCAAATGCAAAACCACTTTGAGTATCATAGTTGGCCTTGAGCTGCAAATTTTCTCCTACTTTACCCAGTAAACCGAGCTGAATTCTCTGATTGATATCAAAGGTAAAACTGGTTCTGTTTTGCGGTAAGATTAAAGGGTTATCAATCTTTTGATACAATCCTGCAAAGTCAAAGGAAGCAAATCCTGTAGGGATAATTTCTATTTTATTGCTTCCGAAAATTGTTTCAAAAAGTTTATTTCGGATAGTTAATGCCGGAATTAATCCTCTTCTCTGTGCATCGCTTTTATCTTTTCTGAAGAGTAGATTATATTTATCCGATTTATCTTTGTAATAAGCCTTGGTCTGGCTTGCCATCATGAATTCCTTATATTCCTGAGGCGACATTGCAGTCGGCGGTCCGGTTACTGTATTTCCTATTTTCGGATATACATAATACATTCCGGTTTTTATATCGTAAAAGGCTTCAAATTGAGTAGGATCAGCCAGTTCATAGTCCTTCTTTATAATTGCAGTGTCACGTCTTACCTGTGCAAAGGTAGTTACTGACATACATAAGAACGACAGGAACAAAAATATATTGAGATACTTATTATTTGCCACCAAATGTTAAAGGTTTTTTAAAATTTGTTTTACCAATTCTTCTACCGAAATGCTTGGATTTTGTTTCATCATGCGGTCGGCGATTTTTTCGCTCATCCGTTTAGGAATTCCTAAAACTTCTAATGCAGATAACGATTCTTCCTTGATTTTATTATTCACCTGTGTAGAAATATTTTCCTCAAGACCATTGAATTTTTGGACTTTATCTTTCAAATCCACAATGATTCTTTCTGCTGTTTTAGCGCCAATACCCTTGGCTTTTTGAATGAGGGCACTGTTTCTCGAAAGTATAGCTGTGGCAATCTCATCAAGGCTTAAAGTAGATAGTAAAATAAGTGCTGAAACCGCTCCTACACCATTAACACTTATTAACAAATTAAACATCTCTTTTTCTAAACGACTGTTAAAGCCAAACAACAAATGAGCATCTTCACGAATGATTTGCTGAATGAATAAAAAAGTCTCTTTATTAAGAGTAAGAGTTTGCGAGGTCATTAAACTAATACCTGTATAATAACCAACTCCATTAACGTTGATTACAGCATAAGTTGGCGTAAGTTCTTGAACAATGCCTTGTAAAGAAAATATCATTATTAATTTTTAAAACTCCCAAATATAGTAATTTAAACTAATTAATGTTTTCATTTCACGCACGAATGATTTTTAACTTAATTTTTGAGGTGATACTCAACCATTTGGTTGAAAAACAAAAAACTCCAAAATTTGGAGTTTTTAAATATTTAAATCGAAGATTTTTTTTAAAGATATTATTTTTTAGCTTCTCTTCTCTGGGCATCAAGAACCGCCACTGTTGCAAGATTTACAATTTCATCTACACTTGAACGCATTTGTAAAACATGCACAGGTTGTTTTAATCCCATAAGAATAGGTCCAATCACTTGGGCAACTTTCATCCCTCTGATAATTTTATAAGATAAATTAGCACTTTCAAGATTAGGGAATATAAATGTATTTGCCGGAGTTTCTCCTAATTTTGAAAATGGATAATCACTAAGGTGATCCGCATTCATAGCAAAATCAGGTTGAATTTCACCATCTACAATCATTTTAGGATACTTTTCATGTAAAATACTTACTGCTTTTGCAACTTTTTTAGAAGTTTCAGAGATCGCAGCAAAATTCTCGAATCCGAGCATTGCAATTCTTGGTTCAATAGCAAAAGATTTAATAGTAATCTCCGCCATTCTTGCAATATTTACAAGATCTTCCGAAGTAGGATTATTATTAATAGATGTATCAGCAAAGAAAATCGGTTTCTTTTCAGAAAGGATCATCATCATTGCTGCCACTTTATCTACTCCTTTTTCTTTTTCAATAATCTCTAAAACAGGACGTAAAACGGATGCATAATTTTTAGAAAAACCTACAATCAGCGCATCTGTATCGCCATGCTTCAACATTAAAGGACCAAAGTAATCCCTTTGACGCACAAACCTTTTAGCCTTGTATTCATTCATTCCTTTTCTTTGACGAAGTTTCCAAAGCGTTTCTCTATATTTTTTCCTGTTTTCTTCCTGATCATCATCATTCGGATCAATAATCGGTACATCCAGATTAATTCCGTAACGTTCCATTTGCTCCTTGATGTATTTCTTTTCGCCCAACAAACTTGGATAAGCAATTCCTTCTTCATAAAGAATCTGAGCCGCCTTCAATACGTTGTATTCTTCTGCATTTCCTAAGGTCACCCTTTTTGGATTGGATTTCGCACGGCTTTGCATCATCCTTACCAATTTTTCATCTCTTCCCATTCTATCAAGAAGCTGATGTTCATACTCTTCAAAATCAGAAATAACTCTACCAGCAACTCCACTTTCGATAGCTGCTTTTGCCACAGCACTGGAAACCCTGGTAATTAACCTGTTATCAAATGGTTTTGGAATAAAATACTCTCTACCGAATTGAAGGTTTTGAAGATTATAAGCCAAAATAACAGCTTCAGGAACTGGTTCTTTTGCCAAATCTGCAATTGCATGAACAGCTGCAAGCTTCATTTCTTCATTAATTCCTTTCGCCTGTACATCAAGTGCACCACGGAAGATGTAAGGAAAACCAAGTACGTTATTAACCTGATTAGGAAAATCACTTCTACCAGTTGCCATAATTACATCCTTACGTGTTTCAATAGCAATGTCATAAGCAATCTCCGGATCAGGATTTGCCAATGCAAAAACAATAGGATTTTCATTCATACTGTTGAGCATTTCCGGGGTCATTACATTTCCTTTAGATAACCCGACAAAGACATCAGATCCTTTTACAGCATCTTCCAAACTCTCAATATCCGTCTGAGCGATAAAATCTAGTTTTTCAGGAGTCAGGTTTTCTCTCTTATGATTGATAACTCCCTTACTGTCGCACATTAAAACATTTTCTTTCCTGAGGCCTAATGAAATATACAGTTTGGTGCAAGCAATAGCCGCAGCACCGGCACCATTTACCACCATTTTTACGTCCTCAATATCCTTATTGGCAATCTGTAAAGAATTAATAAGTGCAGCAGCAGAGATAATAGCCGTCCCATGTTGGTCATCATGCATCAACGGAATATCCAATTCCTCCTTTAATCTCTGTTCAATATAGAATGCTTCAGGAGCTTTTATATCTTCAAGGTTAATTCCTCCAAAAGTTGGAGCAATCCCTTTTACAATCTGAATAAATTTATCAGGATCTTTCTCATTGATCTCAATATCAAAAACATTGATATCAGCAAAAATTTTAAATAACAGCCCTTTTCCTTCCATTACAGGCTTCGATGCTTCCGGTCCAATGTCACCTAATCCTAAAACAGCTGTACCATTAGAAATTACAGCTACAAGATTACCTTTTCCGGTATAATCATAAACAGTCTCCGGCTTTTCGTGAATCTCCATACAAGGAACAGCCACTCCAGGAGAATATGCCAAAGACAAATCTCTTTGAGAAGAGTGGGGTTTGGAAGGGATCACCTCGATCTTCCCTTTGGGTTCAGCTTTGTGGTAATCTAATGCGGCTTGATTAAAGTTCTTTTCGTCGCGATGGATTTTATTTGACATAGAGTGTATTTTTTTATAGTATATATTTAATATGGTAATTTACTAAACTTTCAATCGGTTTTTGTACAATATTACCAATGTTTAAATTAAGTTCTGCAGCTGCAGAGCGAAGAATATCTTCATAATAATAAGCAATAGATCCGATAAAGTTAATTTCGGCATCCTTGGATTCTTCATAAGGAAGAACCTGGTATTCAAAGAAATTTCTCATCTCCTCGAAAACCATTTTTTGAAAGTATGGGTGATCCTTCCGTTCTACAACGAATTTATTGAAATTAGCCAAATAAGCATTTGGCCTTGAGGTATGGTACATATTCTTTAATGCCTCCTCAATTGTTAACTGATAGATTTCCTCAAATTCTACATGTAGGTCCTGAGGAAGTTTCTGCATGAAAAAGCGACGTACCAATTGTTTACCAATAGCACTTCCACTACCTTCATCACCAATAAGAAATCCCAGAGACGGTAACTTTATTTTTAGATTTTCCCCGTCAAAATAACAAGAATTGGATCCCGTTCCCAGAATGCAAACAATAGCAGGCTTCCCAGTATAAGCGGCATACGCAGCAGCCATCAGATCTTCTTTTGCTAAAACATCAGCTTTAGTAAAAAATTTACCTAATTCTCTTTCGATAGTCGCACAGTTTTCAGGGATACCACATCCTGAACCATAGAAAAAAACCTTTGTTATTGAGTTTTTAACAGCACTAAGGTTGATGTTTTTTTCAATTTCGGGTACAATAAGTTCTGCGGCAATATTATTGGGATTAAAACCAATAGTCTCCGTCTTCATAAAGACCTTTTTAAAGTCATCTAAAATTACCCAATCACATTTGGTAGAACCGCCATCAACAATAGCAACCATATATTACATTTTAGTTTAAGGATGCTAAATTATGAATTTTATCTCTAAATAGCTTCACAAAGAAGCCACAACGTGACTGGTATAACTAATGTTTTATATCATCTTTTTTTTCATTGAACTGTATCAGCCAGTCCTGAATTTCATCTTCCAGATAAGAAGCCTGTAACATCATCGCATTGATAAAATCATCTGGCACCTGTTCACCCTTGGAATTTTCAAGATTCCAAAGCTCATCAGACATATTTTCATATTCAGAATATACTCTCCTGAAACGGGAATTTTCCTTCTCAAGAGCTTCAATATTTTTCTGTTGGAGCTGGAATTTTCTGTATTTGTTTTGACTTTTCATACAAATATTGTTATAAATTGGGTTATAAATTTGTGGAGAATGCTTTCAATCGGGCATTACAAGATAGAAAAAACCATCAACACAACTGGCTGAAAATGAATTTATTATCAGGTACTTTTTATTTACTTCTGAAATTAAATTTAGAACTATTTTTGATTTAAAAAAAATATTTAACATCTTTTTTTACTGTTTAACATATAGTTATAAATTTGCACATCAGATAAATTCGATGAGAGAATTAATACTACGTCAGAAACAAATATTGTTCTTCATAATAGCAGGAGGACTCAGTGCTATTATGGAGATAGGAAGTTTTAAGATCTTCAGCACATATCTTCCTCAATTTTTGCATTCGGAAACCAATTTTCATGGAATCCATTATCCATTGAGTAATATTTTTTCTACCTGTTGCGGAATTATCAGCAATTATTTTTTAAGCATCTGGTTTGTTTTTGAAAGAGGAAAGCATTCAAAAAGAAAAGAATTTGCCTATTTTATGATTATCTCTTTTATTTCAACACTACTCAGCCTTAGTTTCTTTCAAATATTTTACAGCTTTATATTTAAAGATAATATCAATTTAATTTTTTATACCTTGAGTCCAGAAATTCTGAGTAAGATCGCTGCGATTTTATTGGTTTCAATTCTTAATTATTCTGTCAAGAAGAAAGTAATTTTTAATGGTTAGTTTGTGGTAAAGATTTTAAATTATTTGTGGAGATTCTGGCTTCTGATATTAGCCTTTTTTTTAACGATCATTTTTGGAATACCTGTTTATATTTTATCCTTTAGCAAAAAACACTACAGATATGCCTATCAGTTTATCCGCTTTTGGTGTTACGGAATGTTTTATGGTATGGGGCTTCGCTATGAGCTGATTAATCTTACGGATAAAAAGATTGACAGAAAAAAACAATATGTAGTTATTTCCAACCATACCTCTATAATGGATATTATGCTTCCATGCATTCTATTTCCACATCACCCTCTTTGTTATGTAGGAAAAAAGGAGTTAGTGAAAATTCCTATTTTCGGCACCATCTATAAAAGGATCTGCGTTATGGTAGACCGAAGTAGTGCCAGAAGCCGTGCAGATGTTTATAGAAGATGTGCTGAAAAAATGGAAGAGGGAAATAGTATTGTTATTTTTCCGGAAGGCGGTGTGCCTGACGACACGTCTATTCTTCTGGACGAATTCAAAGACGGACCTTTTACCTTATCTACAAAACATCAGTCTCCGATAGCAGTCTTTACTTTTATTGGCTTGAAAGAAATGTTTCCCTTCGATAATTCTAAAGGCCACCCCGGTAAAGTAAAGGTTTATTTCAATGATATTATGGAGCCTTCGGCATCTCAAAAGGATATGAAAACGCAAGCTTTTAACGAAATAAAAAAAACCTTGCTAGAACGCTCTATTTAAAAGAAATAATTATATTTGTTATTAAGAAATCTTTAACAAACATGTCGAATTATTCTAAACAAACTAATTGGGGACAGTTTATCCCATTAGTCACTGTATTTTTTTTCTGGGGATTTGTTGCAGCAAGTAATGATATTTTGATCCCAGTCTTCCAAAAAGCTTTTAACTTAAGTCAAACCGAAAGTATGCTGGTGCAGATCTGTTTTTATGTCGCCTATACTGTCGGTTCTTTAATTTATATGGTTATTTCTAAAGGTATTAAGCAAGACCTGGTTAATAGAATCGGATACAAAAATGGATTAATTGCCGGGCTTCTTATTTCTGCCGCTGGAACCCTATTATTTTATCCAGCAGCCAATTTGGGATCGTTCCCACTGATGATATCAGGTTTGTTTATTGTTGGATTAGGTTTTTCTTTACAACAAATCGTAGCCAACCCATTGGCAATTGAGGTAGGACCTACTGAAACCGGATCACAAAGGTTAACAATGGCAGGAGGAATCAATAACCTGGGAACTACAATTGGACCACTGATTGTTTCTTTTGCTATTTTCGGATCTGCCGCTGCTGCCAATACAGAAGCGAGCATAGAAAGTGTAAAAACGCCTTATTTAATATTAGGAGTGGCCTTTGTTTTAGTTGCAATCATGCTTAAATTCTCCTCTCTTCCAGCAGTTACTCCAACCAATTTAGAAGACACAGATGACGCTGTTCCGGGAGAACATAGAAAATCAGCTTTTCAATATCCACAGCTGGTACTTGGAATGATCGCTATTTTTGTTTACGTGGGTGTAGAAGTTTCTACAGCGAGTAACTTACCTGCTTATATGGAGAAACATTTAGGTTTTGCAACAAAAGATGTTGCTCCTTACATATCCTTATATTGGGCTTCTCTAATGATTGGTCGTTGGACCGGTGCTGTTGAAGCTTTTGATCTGAGTGCCGGATTTAAAAAGATTTTACGATTTCTAGCTCCTTATTTAGCTTTTGGTGTATTTTTACTAGTAAATGCAATCGCAAAACACGATCTCAATCATTTTTATGTTTATGCGTTTATCATCATAGCAATGATCATCTGTGACATTCTGAGTAAGGGAAATCCAGCCAGGATGCTTCTTATATTTTCCTGCGCAGGAATTACCGCTTTATTAATAGGAATGTTTACTACAGGAATGGTTTCAGTATATGCCTTCACAAGCGTAGGATTATTCTGTTCAACACTCTGGCCTTGTATTTTCGCTTTGGCTATCAATGGTCTTGGCAAGCATACAAACCAAGGTTCCGGATACCTGATCATGATGATTATGGGAGGGGGAATAGTAAGTATTATTCAAGGTTATGTAGCCGACCTCACCTCTATTCATTTCAGTTATATTGTGGGTGTAATTTGCTTTGCTTATCTGGCATTCTATGCAATCCGTGTAAGTGGAATCTTAAGATCTCAGGGAATTGATCTTGACAAAATTTCAAAAGGTAGTGGACACTAAAAATATACATACATATAAGAAAAAAAGATTTTGGGCAGGTATATTACTTGCCCAATTCTTTTTGTTTTTTGCGTTTTCAAAATCACAATTATTCATTTCTGTTTTTGAAAAGTTTTTTGAACTACAAAAGGTATTTCATCAGATTATATTCTCATGGATCCCTTTCTCATTTGGAGATGTTTTATACGTCCTACTGGGCATTGTCTGTGTATACCTTATTTTCCAGCTTTTCAATAGGAAAAAGAGAAATAGTTCCTTACTAAAATTTTTAGTAGTGATTAATCTCTTTTATTTTTCTTATCAGGTTTCATGGGGAATGCTGTATTTTCAGACCCCGATAATTAAAAAATTAAGAAACCAGGAAAGACCCAATATAGAAAAAGCCAGAAGGCTAGCTTTGATATATCTTGAAAAATGTAAATCTACCCGACAACTTGTGTCCGAGGATAAAAACGGAATCTTTGTGATCCGTAATTTAAAAATCATTCAAAAAGAAATTCTTTCGCAACAATTAATGCTTCCCCAGTACATTTCAGATAAAAAAGTAGCGGCCGTAAATTCAATCAAACCGAGTTTATTCAAGGATATAATGAATTTCACAGGCATCCTGGGGTACTATAATCCATTTACTGCAGAAGCACAGTACAATTCCAAGCTTCCCTCTTCGTTTATTCCATTTACTCTAGCCCATGAAACTTCCCATCAATTAGGTTTCGCAAGAGAGCAAGAAGCCAACTTCATCGGATATCTGGTTGGTATCAACTCTAAAAATTCAGATTTGCGATACAGCACTGAATATTTTACATTAAAAAGTCTTTTAAGGTTTATTGCAGAGGAAGACCCTGCGTTTGCAAAAGCAGTAATAAAAAATTATTCTTCTGGGATGAAAAGGGATCGCTTATATGAAAAGAGCTTTATTTTAAAACATCAGGGATGGCTTGATGACTTCTTTGGTTTTACGAATAATTTATTTTTACAAAGCAATCAACAGGAAGGCTCCGTAACCTATTCCTATTTCATTGATTTACTGTTGAATTATGAACAATAAAAAAGAATCGTATCAGGCGATACGATTCTAAAAACACAAATGATGAAAAAAAATTTATTACCTTGACTTGTTCCCTCATTCAAGGCGATGTAAAAGTACAACAATATTTATAAAAACAAAAACATTTTTATTTATTTGTAAAACTTTATGAAAACTTTATGATTTTTTAAGTTTATTTGAGTTTACACCAAATATATGTTTTCTGTAGTAAATTTTACTTTTCAATAAAAAAAAATATCAATTACTGAATTATAATTAAAAAAATAATCAAATAAGGCAATAAAACAAAATTTAGAATTTATCACTTTTATATAAATAACTCTACTTTTCGATAGTTGGAATTTCTATATAACTATCATTATACCATTCAATATTCAATGGTTCTGTAGCATCATCAATTGTTTCTTCACTTACATCCTTTCCAGTACCATAATTGACCTGATATGCTGAATTCTTGTTTACTCCTAAAATTACAACCAATTTACTTCCTTTAGGTATTTTTTTACTAACAAACATCGAATTTACGACCGGAATGGTTTCAATTTTTCCAGGCTCAAGAAGACGTCTTTTTTCTCTGTTTTCAGCGTAGCTGGCCCTTCCAAGAAAGTCGGATAAAAAGAATATTTTATTATCTGGCTTTATCTGGATTAAGGATATTGTAATATCCATATCTTTTTTATTCAAAGCCGCTTTTATCTGTGCATTAAATGCACCACTAATAATAAGATCTTTATCCAATACCTCTGTCTGATAAACAAGAGAATTATTTATCTTTATACTATCACTTTTTCCTACTTTAAAATATACATCTTTATCGTCTCTATTTTTAAAATCAACTGTTTGTTTTGTTGAATTCAATACACCAGATTTATCTTTAGTCAAAACCAATTGTTCATTTTCTTTTTTTGTGAAATAAAGCTTTAGTTTACTATTATGCGATTTTTCTAAGGCAGGTACATGGAGCCACTCATTAGTGTCCATTATTTGAATATTTATCTTGTCTTTTAAAAGTTCAGGTTTCATCCCGTCTTTCAGAATATAATCAAACCAAGAGAAAGCGAGATCGCTTATATTGATTCTGGCCACAGGATCTACTTTATATCCTCTTAATATATTTACACCATAACTTTGAGCTCCTCCATGATCGTAAGGCCCCATTACAACATAGTGATTGGCATTTTTATTATATTTAAGATGTTCCCGGAAATAGTACATCGCTCCAAGCTGATCGTCATCATAAAACCCCGTTGTAGTAAGAACAGGAATATTAATTTTTGAAAAATCTTCTTTGTAAGGGACCATGTCTTTCCAAAATTTATCGTAGCTTGGATGGTCCAGCCATCTTTGAAAAATTTTATCTCTTATACCTTTTACAGAATTAAGAGCTCTAAAGGACTTTCCACTTTTATACCAAGCTGTATTAATAGAATCCCATTTTGCAAAATTCCGGAAATCAGATTCATCTGTTAATTTGTTGTTAGTGACATATGCTATCCATTGCAGCATATAGCTCATAAATACATTATTAGTCATCGGATAATCAATTCCAATTCCTACGGAAACCTGAGGTACAATTGTTTTTAGCGCTGGATGTAGTTTTTTCACGGCTCCCCACTGACTGAAGCCTAAGTAACTACCACCAATCATCCCAACTTTTCCGTTACACCACGGCTGTTTACTGATCCAGTCGACTACATCATAAAGATCATGCGATTCATGCTCGAAAGGCTCTATTTCATCCGGACTATTTCTCTTCCCACGCGTATTTACAACCACTCCGACATAATCGTATGCTACAGCTCTTTTTCCAACAGCATAATCATATTTTCCGGCATAGATATTATTGGTAAGAATAACCGGCAAAGGTTTTTCATTCCCTTTCCTACGCATAATTGTTATTTCAACATTGCCCCCACCGCTTGTTTTTAAATTAAATGACTCAATCGTATATCTTTCTTTGTCTTTTAAAATTAAAAGGTCTGTCACTTTAGATTGAATTTGAGAAGAAACCCTTAGATCCAGGTAACTCATAGCAAGCCCCAATGCTGCCGCATTCGCAATACTATCATTCTTCAGTGCCATCAAGCCTTTTTTCAATTTAGTTCTCTGTAATGGAATATCTTCACTAAAGATTTCAGCCACCCGGAATGAATATTTTTCAGGAAGCTCAGCATATTTAATATTAAAAGCTTTTTCCAGTGCTTTTGGAAAAACCGTTCTTTCATTTTTTTCAATATCTTTAGCTAAAGCATATATTTCATAGTTAACAAATCTGGTACAGGCATATTTACTGTTTGCAAAAACATTTCTGTATTTCCCAATAGTTGTAACGGCGTTTTTAAAACGACCTGCTAAAATTTCCAATTTCAGTTGCTTTTCCAAAGAATCTAATCCTTTAGATTTTTCATATTTCCCAACTGACTTGGCAGCAAAATCTGAAATATTTTTTTCGAGAATTAAGGAATCATTTGCAGCCTTTGCTGGAAAGTATATTTTTTGTGCTGACATGGTATTGATAAAGAACAATACGATAATTACCAGTTTTATTTTCATTTTAATAATATTTATAATATTTGTGATCTTTGATAGAAATAAATTAGTAAAGCCTCTTATCACAAAAATAAGAATAATTCATAACCCGAAGATTAATCTTTCAAAAGATCAATCTAAACACCTGGCTTTCAAAACGCTTTAACTAACATTCGACCGTAATCAACAAAGATTACTAATTTGGTCTATTTGTAAAAAGAATACTTTTATAATATCTGTGTAAATAATCATATATAATCATTTCAAATATTCTTTGATCGGAAGCAAAAAGTCTATTAATGTTCATATGGAATATACTTTGAAAAAAACTTTGCCCCTTAAACTCTATGGATTGATTAATATTGTCAAATACTTGCCTACTGTTAGTAATACTATAAACAATCCTATTTCTTATTGTTCTATAATTATCTGAAAGAAAGTAGTCAATTAATCTAGGCTTAATTTCTCTGTATTTTTTATCCAGTTGACTATTGAGGCTTTTATCAGAATTAAATTCTTTCTTAAATGCATAATTATAGTCTTTAAGCCAACTAAGTTTTTCCTCAATAGAAAGATGAAGCATATCCAATGTTTTATCAATATGAAAAAGACTTAATAAAATTTTCTCTTCATCATCCATATATAAACAATCCAAAACTAAACTACTATTGAAAGAGAATAAGGTTTCTGCGTCTTCAATAGTATGTTCACCGTACCTTTCAATCTCCCTACTATAAGTATCAATGAGAATATTAGAGATTTCTCCACTCACCGTATAATCCTCTAGACTTTTGTTTATTTTTTTTAAAATTTCATCATAGCCTCCAGCACTATTTAATTTTAATCTAACCCGTATATGTGATTGAGGATCATGATATCTGATAAAAAACCATTTTGAAATGATATTGCTTTGTAGAAGATAATCAGCTAAAGGCTTGATTGCTTCATCTAAAATATAATCTGCTGTTTTTATTCCGGTATAGATTTTAAAGTATATCCATTCATTACCAGGAGTAAATTTTCTTATAGTTTCAGTTTCCATCTATTGATTCCTATAAAGAGGAAATATAAACTGATGACTAAAATCATCAGCATCATATAAAAACTCCTCAATGAATATTGATTTTTTGCTTTTTATTGTTTGTACAAAAAGCTTGGCCATTTCGTAATTATCCAGGTTTAAAGTCAAAGTATTATCTGACTTAACCCACCGTATCCAGTTAGGAATTTTTCGAATTTCTCTCCACTCTTTTAAGCTCTGTAAAAACAATTCTTCATCACTAATTAACTGGCTCACGTCAATTATATGCTCATCCGTAATACGCCATTGGGCCTTAGAGAGAATGCTATTCTTGTACTCTACTCTTGGAAGGAAATAATAGATTTTTTTTAAATCCCCCCAATTGAAATATATTCCAACTCTACGATCCTGGGCATTAAGATCGGATAAAAAATGATAAACAGGTAAAGAATGAGCAGAATAATTATGTGCATTGCTCAGATAAGGCATAACTTCTTTATTTAATTTTTTAGAACGCAAGACAATCCTATTATTCTTAAAAGAAATATATAAATCATCAATAAAAATCTGATTCTCTATAGGTAAAGTGGATTGTGCCAGATAAGGAATTTCATATTCTCGTAAAGATGGTCTTCTAATCACATTTCCTATCCTTGCTTCTGGCAAATGAATAATCTCTGCATGAATAACATTCTTATTTAATTCTGATTCTTTTTTAGCAATTGCTTTCGTTAAATTTTTTATATCCGATTTTTCTGAACAAAACCTGCCCAGCAAGTTAGCTGCACTTGCACCTCCGCTACTGGATATGTATAATTTTTCCTGATCTTCAGCAACTATTATTTCAGCCATGAAGGAGATAGTGTCTGGTAAATCTCCCCAATTTTCATCAAAGCCCTCGAAATCTTGATCGGAAAGCTTAATCGCATAACTATTTGTTAGTATGCTTTCCTGAACTTTTTTGTTTAAAATAACCTGAACAGGGTTGAACTTGGCATTCAACTCTGACTTCCTTTTTTCTTCAGGAATTACCAGATCATCTAAATAAGGATGCACTCCTTTGGCACTGGCATTTTGCAAATACCCTATACCAATTTCTGTATCCAGAGCATATAATAATGGAATCTCCTCACTTTCAAATCTATTATAAAATGCTTTTTTAAACCTATCAAAATTAGTATCATTATTTTTCAAAGAGATCTTATTTAGAAAACTGATTGTTTCTTTAAGTTCTTTTTTCCAAAAGACCGGCAATGCAAATTGATCTGAAAAATACATGTCAGTCTGAAAAAGATATTTGTTTTCGTATTCTATTCCAAAACTTTTGATCAGGTTTTCAATCTCACTATAAACGCCAATGTGATTTCCAAAACAATCATCTAAGCCACTCAACTTATCTTTAATAGATGTCAAAACCCCAATTTCAACTTTTGCCCCAATTTTATCAAGTACAGAAATTAGTTCATCTAAAAAATCATTCCCGGAAACATTAGGATCTATTTCACTTATTAAAACCTGGTTTTCAATAAGTTCTTCAACAAAACCGATAGCCTCTGTTATGGTTATATCCTCTTCAATTAGTATTTCTGCAATTTCAATAATTGTTCGTCCTTCCTTTACGTAATATAATACTTTCTTAAGTTCGTCAGAAAGTGGGGCCGATGATATTATATAATCTCTTTTTCCATTATGAAACTCGTATTCAATAAAGCGAATTTTATTTCCAATTATATGAATACTGTTGTTAGGAAAGAATAAAAGCTTACTTTTAATTTCTGGCACGTTAGCTAAATAATCAGCTAATGCAACCAAAAAAAGCATATCCAAATTAGTTTGACGAATTTTCCTTCCTCCATCATGCTTTTTAACAGTATGTTTAAATTCGCCCAATCCTATACCTGAAAACAACCCGAATGGCGTACATCGTGTACTCATACGACCATAATATTTTATTATAGTGCTTTTCAGTTTATCTTGTTTTTTAGGTGCAAGCTTTTTTCCTGAATCCAGCCATTGAATAATTTCTTCGTAAAGATTTGGAGATGCTAGATAAATAGATTCCTGAAAAGAAGGTCGTTTACAAATTTCCATCAAATCTTCATCATTAAAAAACTTCTTATTTGAATTTTCTAGAAATTCTTTATTTGAATAGTGAGGTATGCGGACCACATATTGGTCAAAAAATGAATAGGGAAATTGTGGCATTTATTTTTTTGTATCTTCTACAGGTTGATAGTCTGGATGACCTAGCTGCCAAAAAGCGAAAGCATAAATTAGCGAATTTCTTTCATGAATTTTATAAGCTGGATCTTCTACACCGTGTCCAGAATCCATATTAACCTTCAGTAATGTAGGATTATTAGGCTTCTTATATGCACTTAGTTTTGCAGCAAACTTAACTGATTGCCAAGGCGCAACCCTTGTATCATTCATTCCGGTAATTAATAAAGTGGCAGGGTACTCAACATTCTTTTTAATATGATGATATGAATCCATCTCTAAAAGACTTTTAAAACCTTCCGGATCATCTATATTTCCAAATTCATCAGCATCAGTACCTCCTATACCATTCAGTTTACCCCTTAAAGTATTCAGAGATCCAACCTCAATAATAGCAGCTTTAAATAAATCCGGTCTTTCTGTAATTGCCCTTCCCATTAAAATACCACCTCCACTTTGTCCCCAAACAGCTATTTTATCAGGAGAAGTATATTTTTGATTGATCATATATTCTGTACATGATATCAAATCTTTCCAGGAATTCGCTTTTTTAATTTTCCGTCCATCAAGATGCCACTTTTCACCTTTTTCTCCT
Source organism: Chryseobacterium sp. PTM-20240506 (assembly GCF_048296755.1). NCBI lineage: Bacteria > Pseudomonadati > Bacteroidota > Flavobacteriia > Flavobacteriales > Weeksellaceae > Chryseobacterium > Chryseobacterium sp. PTM-20240506. The sequence continues at coordinate 3,828,150 of NZ_CP182581.1, read as the reverse complement.
CCTCCTCTGACATGTGCTATAGCCATTATACCTCCTTGATTAGCCCAAATTAAATAACTTCTTGCAAAAAAAGGGCGATAAGATTCACCATAGGCTCCATAACCATAAATAAGCATTGGAGACTTACCATCTTTCTTTAAAGCTTTATTATAAATAATAGATAAAGGAATATCTTCACCATCATAAGATTTTACTGTAATTTCTTCTACTACAATATCCTTAAATTCAGGATAATCTATGATTGGAACTAAATTTTCCAGTATAAATTTATCATCTTTCAACTCATACTTATACCGTTGTTCATCATTTGCCCATCCTGAACAATTGATCCATATATCTGAAAATTTTTGGCCTTTCGCCTGTAGATTTATATTTCCACTTACATAGGGAAGCTTTATAAGCTTTTGTTGACCTTTTCTATAAAGGTATAATTTAGCTTCTACTCCATTTTTTGTTGTGGTATAATAAATTCCATCTTTTGTAATTACATAACTTTTAAATACTTCATCTTTATATTCCGGAACTAAAACTTCAGGATTTCTAAAATTTGGATTTTGTGCACTTGTTTTACACAGTTTAAAATTGGAAGAATTATAACCTGAAAGAAAATAAATATCATTCCCCGCCAATCTTACATAAAAAACTTTATCATCTTTTTTATACAGGCTTTTCCAGTTCTTTTTATTTTTGAAAAAATCGTCTTTATTAATAATAAATGTATCCCTATAGTCTTCCGCATCTACTACCATTCCAATATAATATTGATCATCTGGATTAAATGCTAAAATTCCGGGATACTTTTCTGCTGCTATATTTAATTCAGAATTATTTTTTTTAGAAAACACATCTCTTCTGTGATTAGGATCTTCTCCTAGTTTGTGTAAGACTACCTGAGTATTTTTTGCGAATAATTGAGATTTAGGATCAATTACAGGATAATATACATAAAAAAAACCTGAATTATCATCCAGCCATTTAACACCTGCAATGGATGATGGATTTGCATGAGTAATAATTTCCGGGTGGATCGTTCTATCTTTTACTTCCAGTATTATTATTTCGGATATCTCCTTACCCTTTTCTGATAATGAAATTGCTACTCTGCTACCATCCCAGCTCGGACTTATTAGATTGATTTTAAATTCGTTATCCTTCCCGCTGCTTTTTGATGAGGATATAAAATTAATTGGATCATATAGTAGCTCCTCTTTGCCATCATACCCATTTCTACAATAAAGTTTAGCTATTTTTTCATCACCATTTCTTTTTAAGTAGAAATATTTATTATTTTCTATAATTTTCAGTTCTGAAATAAAATAGCCTTGTCTTTTTTCAAGCTCAAGTCTTTTATTCAGATAATAGTTATTCCTTGGGATTTTATCTAGGATAAGATCTGTATAGTCATTTTGAATATTAATCCATCTTTTTGTGTCAGGATCAGTTAAATTTTCTAAATTTCTATATTCATCTACGATTTTAGCCCCAAAATAACTGTCTGTAACAGGGATTGATGGGGCTAATGGTGTTTGTGAATATAAAAAATTATTTAAAATAGAAATAACCAAAAATATTCTAAACTTCATTCTTTATTAAATTATTAGGCAGTTGCATGTATTGTCTCAACTGGCTTGCTTGTATTATTCGGATCATGGCATCCTCCTTCTTCCGTATTTTCAAATCCTATTACAGTGTTCTTAGATCCTCCACCAACAATTTTGCTCAAATTGTTAATTTTCACCATCTGAATTTTTTCCAAAGATAATTTTTTCTTTTTTTCCATTTTTTTTTAAAATTTAAGTTCTATAATTAAGAGTTGCAAATAAAGTAATTTTTTTTAATTGCACATCTATAAATACATATAAATTTATAAATCTAACTTAATAAAAACACAAATAAATAACTGACAAACAAACATTTAAACACAAACAGAATAACTCATTATTTGTCGATATAATTTATTAAAAAAATTATAATTTTGCATCCAGTTATTTGTGGAACAATGAGATCAGCATATTTATTATTATTCATATTAGTATTTAACCTTTCACCTTCAAAAGGTAAGATAAATGATACATTAAAAATATATTCATATTCCCAATTAAAAGAAAAATTCTATGATTATGTGGGTAACGATAAAATTAGTAATGCTAATGTAATTTCAAAATATTATTTGCAAAAAGCAAAAAACGAGAAAAATACTACTGAAATAACTGAAGGCTATGTTCTCATGCATTTTAATTTAGACCTTCAAAATGCTCTAAAATATATAGATAGCATATCGATTTATAAAAAAGATCTTGATCAAAAAATATATCCTGCACGAATTTACTTATTACGTGGTAATCTTTACTTAAGACATGATAACTTAAAACTAGCATTTGAAAATTATATGCTAGGTCTAAAATATGCGAAAGAAAAAAATAATGAAAGGCAAATAGCTATTGCAAATATTAGCGTTGCTTACCTAAATAATTATATTGGAAAACATGCAGAAGCTGCAAAAATTTTAAGATTCTACCTGTATCATGGAAATTACTTCAACGAAGCTGAGCAGGGTAGAATCCATTATAATTTAGCTGACACCTATATTGAGATTAATAAAATGGACTCTGCTAGAATATTAATACAAGAAGGTGTTCAAGCAGCACTAAAAAATAAGAATAGTTACAAATATCACCAATATTTATTTTTAGATGGCTTTTATAATTTGAAATTAAACAAATATGATATTGCCATTGAAAAATTATTAAAATGTAAAGAGTTTTTTGCCAAAAATGAAAATGATCTAAATATAAGCTATACATTATTAAATCTGGGAAAAGCCTATGATGGATTGAAAAATAAGGATAAAGCAGCAGAAAACTTTATTGCAATTGACTCTATAGAACAAAAAAGCAACAATACTTTTCCTGAACTTCGTGATATATATACTTACTTGATTGATTATTATAAAGAAAAAAATAATAAAGAAAAACAACTTTACTATATCGAGCGATTCTTAAAGGTTGATAAATTATTAGATTCGCAATTTAAATATATTTCGCGAGAATTACCTAGAAGATATGATACTCCTCAATTATTAAAAGAAAAAGAGAATATAATTAATGACCTACAAAACAGAAAAAAAATTCTCTACATCTCAATAAGTATATTATTTATTGGTCTTTTAGTCCTCTTATATCTCTATAAAAAATCTAAAAACTCGGAAAAACGGCATAGAGAAATTGCTCAGAAATTAATTCATTCCATAGAAGAAAAGAATAATGCGTTTACAGAACCAGAGCCTAATGTCGTAATTACTGAGATCTCTGATAAAAAGATACCATTTAATCAAATTGAATCTAAATCTAAATCAATTCCTGAAGATGTTGTACAGTTTATTTTAAAGGGATTAGAAAATTTCGAGACCAAGCAACAATTTTTGAAAAAGGGAATTACACTTAGTAGTCTGGCAAAAACTTTAAAAACAAATTCTGCCTATTTATCGGATGTTATTAATACATATAAGGAAAAAAATTTCGCATCATACCTTAATGATCTTCGTATTAATTATGCGTTAACAAGATTAGTTCATGATAAAAAGTTTAGATCTTACAAGCTTTCTGTCATTTCAGAGGAATTGGGATATAATAATGAACAAGCATTTTCCATTGCTTTTAAGAAAAAAACAGGAACTACACTTTCCATTTATATTAAAGAGGTAGAAAAATCCCATAATCAGAATTAAACTTCAAAATCCTTAACAAAAACCTAATTAACAGATACTTAAATAAAATATATTTATAAATCAATGCCTATACATTTATAAATACACATCCTATTCCTTTTTTTCGGGATGTTTTGTTCTGTAAGTTTGCTCTGTAATCAAAAACAAAAATTGGTTAACAAATAATATTTTTTAATTGTGCGCACAAAGACAAGAATATTACGCTAATAGCAAACACTCCCGGATGTCAGGGATTATATGACAGAATAAATTATTATTAAAAATCAAAATTAAAACAATGAAAAAACAAGTATCATTAGGCAAATTAAGCTTAAACAAGGAAAAAATCGCTCAACTAAGTGCAGAGGGAATGTCAAATGTAAAAGGAGGAAATTTTGGAGGTAGCACATGTGCTGGGTTCACTTGTGGATGGTGTACTTCTACAATGGATTCTTCTACTACAAAACCACTTGGACCAAAAGAAGAAGGTTTAGAGCCTCAAGGTTAAGATTAATAAAAGTATAAGAGATTATATTTTGGAACTAGCCCCGTTTATACGGGGTTAATTCCTTAATATAATAATATTAATCGCTTATAGATTATATCTGTTGTACTGATTTTTAACAACTCAATACGTCACAACACCGAATTACTCTAATTAAGTTCAAATATGCTGTTTGTTGCTCTTTTATTAATAAAACTATTACTCACCACTTTATCATAATTAACTATGAAAACAAAACATATAAATATCAGCAATATTATACACGAGCTGGAACAAGATATAACAGAGAATGTATGTAATACTAATGATAACTCTCTATTCAATGGTAGAGCCGGTGTATTGATTTTATATTATTTATTATATGAGAACACCCAAGATTCTCAATACATTGATAAAATTGGAGATGTAATTACCCAAATTTTTCAAGATATCAATGAAGATAATTATTCTGGTGGCAATTCATTTTGCAATGGTTTGGCAGGAATAGGATATGCCCTGAATCTTTTAAAAAAGAAAAAAATAATTTCAGAAGAATTTGAAGTCGTTTTAAAAGATTTTGACACCATTTTATTGCAAGAAATTGATGCCTGCCTTCACAATAAAAAGTTTGATTTCTTACATGGCGGATTGGGAATTGCACTTTGTCTGTTAGAGAGGGCAAGTGAAAATGTCTTATTACAAGAAAAAATTGATAGTTTTTTTTCAAAATATATTTTCATTGTAGAAGAGCAAATAAAAAAAGATAATAGTTTGGAATTCTTTGATGAATCAGGAGATTATACAGCTAAATATAATTTAGGAATGGCTCATGGACTCATTTCAAACTTATGTCTCCTTATAAAATATTCAAACCAGATATCTCATGATGTCCGATCCATAATTAAGGCCATTTCAAATAAGATATTGGAATTTTATAAAAAAGAAAACTCTTGTCAATTTCCAAGTATTATCTATACAAACAGAGAAAGTACATATAACGCTCCATTAGGATGGTGTTACGGAGACAATATTATTGCATTGGGATTATTAAAAAGTGCTGTCTTTCTGGAAGACTCCTATCTCTATTCTATAGCAGAGCAAGTTGCAATTAATGCATTGAAGAGAGACCATGAACGATTCGTTGTTAAAGATGCCATGATCTGCCACGGTACTGCAGGTGTTTCATACATCTACGAAAAATTGTATAAAATTACCTCGAATGAAAAATTAAAGGAATCATCCCAAAAATGGTTTGAAACTACTCTCGATTTTTACTCAGTAGACGAAAAGTCTCATAGTTATAGAACTTATGTTGGAGATGATGAATATACAAGTACTATATCATTACTCAATGGAAAAATTGGAATAGCAATTATGCTATTAATGCGAGAAAACAGTAATCTAGATTCAGATTGGGATAATATTTTATTATTAAACTAAGGATATGACTTATACACATTTTAATAAAGCCATCATAAGGACTCCGGCATTGCCTTTATCATTTTTTAAAAAAATTTTTGAGCCTACTACAGATATCTGGGAAGTCATAAGACAAGATGATCAAATTAGAATAGCAATCCATTATGCTTCGCCAGAATTATCAGAACAAATAAATCTTTACCTGAACAATAAAATTACAGATTTTAAAAAGAAAGAAAAACTGGAAAAGTCAGTATTGAAATATTTATCAAGAATGTCTACCAGATCTACTCCTTTCGGTACCTTTTCGGGAATTTCTGTCGTTGAAGAATCTCATCAACAAAATACCCAACTTTGCATTCCCAATGCAAACTCAGATTATAATCATGTCAAAGTTAAATTTGATATGGAATTCTTATATCAATTATCTGACTATGTTGAAAAGCAGGAATATGTTTTTCCATATTTAAAATATAAGCCCAATAACTCATTATACAAACTTGGTAATAAATACAGATATGTAGAGGTTAGCTTAGAACAGGGAGGAAAAAGTTATGATTTATCATCTGTAGAGTATTCTGAAATTATCGAGGAGCTTTTAAAGTTTTCCAGAGACGGACGCTATATTCATGAGATGATCGATTTTGATTTAATTAAAGACTACTCCTATGAAGAAAGATCATCCTTTATAAAAGAATTAATTGACGCTCAAATCTTCATGTCTGAATTAAAACCTTCTACGACTGGGGAAAGTCATGAAAATATTATTATTTCCACGTTAATGAGAATTGATAGTGAATGTCAAGGAAAAAATACTGAAATTCAGAAGCTAAAGAAAAAAATAGAAGATATTTTGGATAAGGTAGCTACCTTAGATAATCAAAATTTTGAAAATCACACCCAAGAACTGGAAGAGCTATACCAATCTATAAGAAGTATTGGGAATTTATATTTTACAAAAAGTAAATTATTACAAGCTGATTTAATAAAAGAGCCTAATAACTCATCTTTTGATTCTGAAAACATTAAGATTATATACGAGGCAATGGACGCTTTAACCAGACTCAGTTTAAAAGGCAGAGAAAATTCTGAACTAAAAGCCTTTAAAAAGAGTTTTGCTAAGAGATATGAAAACCAATGGGTCCCTGTACCAGACGCCGTTGATATGGAATATGGTATTGGATATGGAGACAAAAGTGGTACCCATAAAAATTATTTGGTTGATGATTTCCAATACACAGCTAGAAATAGATCACTTCTAACAAAAATTACATGGGACAATAGTTTACACGATTTTTGGAAAGACAAAATACTAGCTGGCTTATCTAGTCATTCCAGCGATATTGAGATCACAGAATCTGAACTTAAAAAATTCCCTAAAGACGAAAAATCACTTAATGCAACGTTTTGTGTATCAACATCTCTTGTTAGCAATGAAGAAAATAATAAAAAAATATTCTTAAAATACGCTGGGGGACCTACAGCCAACTTCCTTATTGGAAGATTTTCAACAATAGATGATCAAATCAAAGATCTTTATCATGACATTGTGGATGCCGAGGAAAAAATTCATCATGATAAAATTGTTGCTGAGCTCAACCACCTTCCTCAGGATCGGTTAGGAAATGTTATGCACAGGGCAAATTCAAGAAAATATGAGATACCTTATTTAGTAAATTCAAGTGTAGATCAAGAATATCAGATCCCAATTTCAGATTTGGAAATAAAACTTGTTAATGATGAATTTATACTAAGGTCAAAACAAAAGAAAAAAGAAGTCTTACCTTATTTAAGTTGTGCTTTAAATTACAAAGCAAAAGGATTACCAATTTTCACCTTTTTAGCCGAACTTCAGGAACTTCAGGGGACTGGAAGCTATGCATTGGATTTAGGTTTTTTACCCGACTTCTTCGAAAGAATCCCAAGAATAAATTATAAAAACATCATTTTAAGAAAGGCATCCTGGAAAATACCAAAATCAGTTATTGAGGCCCTGGAAAATACTTCTTCAGATCACGAATTGTTGGAAACATGGGAAAAGTATACAAAAGAAAAAGGAATTCCAGCCTTCTTTAGTATCAGTATGTTTGATAATGAAATGATGATTAATTCACATCATGCTACATCTTTGAAAATATTTATTGAAGAAGCTAAAAAACATTCCGTAATTAATATCCAAGAGTCTATATTGGAAGAATATAAAGCGATCAAAGATACTGACGGAAATGAGTATCATAATGAAATGCTTTACTTTTTCAAAAAACAAATTCCCACTCAGATAAGTTCTAATGATATTTATTGTTCTGAAAAAGAATTGAGTGCTCAAAGAAATTATATAATTGGAAGTGATTGGACATATTATAATATCTATATGGGATCTAATCAATCTGATAAAGTTTTAACTGATCTAAAGGAAGAACTTGATGTATTAATAGAAAACAAAAGTATTGACAAGTGGTTTTTTATTAGATATAATGATCCAGACTATCATATAAGATTAAGAATTTTCAGCAATAAACAATCAACAATAGCTCATTTAGCTTTAAATAAAGTATTCAATGCCTTATATGAAGATAAACGAATCATAGATATTTCTCAAAATACTTATAAAAGAGAATTAGAAAGGTATGGGGCGAAAACTATCGAGCCTGTTGAAAGTATATTCTTTCACGACAGCATGATGTTGACAGAATTGTTAACAGTAATCACTCATAATTATCAAAATCCTGAAGAGATCAAATGGAAAGTGGGAATTTATATTGTACACAAATATATAGAAGCATTTAATATTTCTTTGGAAGACGCTTGTCAATATACAAGCAATGTTTGTGATTACTTTACTAACGAATTTTCGTTCAGCAGGGAAACAATCGTCCAGCTAGATAAGGATTATAATCAAAAGAGAATCTATTATAAGAATCTTATAGATGAAAAGAAAGTAGAAGATATAGAAGAAGGAGAAATATTGTTTCAAATTATAGATCATTACTTTAGCTTAATAAGGGAAGAAATAATCCTGCATCAGCTTTCTCATGATAAATTAGTAGAAAGTATTATACATATGAGTGTCAATAGGCTTTTTACTAATAAACAAAGACTATACGAATTTTCATTATACCATATCCTTAAAAGATATTATAATCAAAAGATCAATCAGAATAAAGTAAAAAAGCCGGTTGAGATTTTAGCAAAATAAGGTTTTTAAAGGGAATTACGTCTCTTCTGGTAATACAGCTTAGAAGAATGAATGATGAAATTATCTTTATTTATACAAATACTTTTGAAATGGAAATAAACAAAAATATTATGCTAAGTAGACTTAAAGTGGTTTATATCCTCCTATTTATATGGATTAATAATTCCACTATAAAATCACAGGAATACAAACATACTTCTATAAATATGGAAACAGGGAAAAACCTGAAACAAGTAATAAATGCCTTTGATACAAAAAGTATTATTGGTTTAGGGGAAGGAACACATGGCACTAAAGAATTTAATGATGTTAGAATAGCATTAATAAAGGAACTTGTCAATAAAGGTTATAAAACAATAATTTTTGAAAATGCATTCGGCGATACTTATTTCCTTAATCAGGAATTAAATTCTGAAGTTCCTTTGTCTACTGTGATGCAGAATAATCTTTTATCCATATGGCAAACAGACGAAGTTAAAAATTTCCTTACATGGATTAGACTTTACAATCAAAAACATTCAGATAAAATTACTTTGTATGGAGCTGATTTTAATTATGTATCTAATGCAATTAAAATTCTGCAGCAACAACTTGGATCAAATAATGAAGATATAAATAAGGATCTTTTAAGGCTAAAAGAAATTGGAAATATCCAGGATTCTATCTGGAATAAACAAAATGACAAAAATTTTAAGATTGATATGAATACTCTCATAGAAAATGGGAATGAAGGATATGAACTTACACAAAAAATTGATGCATTTACAAAGCAAAATACAATGAAATCCTCTAAGTCTTCATTAGAATTAGCCCTTGCCAATTGTACCTACGCTTTTTCAACTTTTTATGCAGCAAAGAAGAAGACAGAGGAAAAATCAAGAGATGAATTAATGGCAAATATGATTTCAAAAATTCAGGAAGAAAAAAAGAAAGTCATCATATGGGCACATTCTGCGCACATTTCTTTTCAATTTCCTTATAATATTACAGATCTAGCTATGGGAGGATACCTAAAGCAACATTACGGTGATAAATATTATGCATTGGGAACTTTAACCGCTAAGGGAACTTATAGTGCAACACTTGATAGAATTGACACAAAAAACAATAGTTTTAAATCCTATACCCTTAACCCTATCGTAGAGAAATCATGGGAATATTATTTCTCACAAAACAAAGACACTATGTTCTTCATCGATTTACATCAAAACTCTAATCTGAAGAAGCTTCTGAAAATGAAGTTTATTGGTTATGGTCCTGAAAGGGAAGACTCCTATACTAAAGACGTTAATATTAGTGACTTCTTTGATGGCATTATTTTTATCAAAAACACATCCGCAGCTGTACATACCCTTTAAATATGTCATCTTGCAAAAATTCAGCAAATCTCCATTTTAGCATATATAAATGATTAACAATAATTTACTAAATCTCTATTAACACATAACAAGCAACGAAATTCAAAAATCAGTCTTAAGTCACCTATAAAGGAAGAAATATTTGTTTTATTAAAACATCTTTGTATTTTAGATAAAAAAATTAACATGACCTTAGATAAACTAATCAACTACTTAAAACTTGATAAGCAGGAATTCATTTTCCAGTTTAATTCGCATCCCAATTACCCTTCAGCACTTGCTTTTAGTGATACGCTCAACTTTTTGGGTGTAAGAAATGATGCTTATGAATTGGATAAAGAATATTGGGATGAACTTCCTGAAGAATTTATTGCAATTGTAGATAATTCTTTCTCTTTGGTTAAGAAAACGGGAACTCAATATTCCGTTTATTCTGATAAATCAAAGACATTAAATAAAGATGAACTTCACAAAAATGCGACCAATTTTGTTTTGTTATTTGAGAAAACAGAAAATGCAGAACAAAAAATATCAAATTACAGACCTTTTATATATGCAATTCTTGCCGTAATCCTTTTATATTCCATTCTGAATTTTTCATGGTTTGAAATCCTCTTTAATTTCTTATCATTAGTGGGAGTCTATATTTCACTGGAAATTTTTAATCAAAAATTTGGGAATACATCAGCAGTAATTGGTAGCATTTGTGGTGATACATCAGCAAATCAGATTAAGAATTCTTGTAATAAAATTATTAATGAAGATAAAACAAGTATTCTGGGATTGAAATTTTCTGATTTCTCCTTAATCTATTTTGTTGGAATTACAGTATTGGGATTATTTTTGCCTGCAACAAGTTATGTAATAAAGGGCTTTACCATTGTTTCCCTTATTGCCATTGGTTATTCACTATATGTTCAGGCTTTTGTAGAAAAAACTTTTTGTAGAGTTTGCCTATTAATCATTTCAGTTCTTGTAGCTCAACTTATTTTAACATTATTCTTTTTTGAAAACTCTTACTTCAATGCAAATATTGCCATTTTAAGCATATTATTATGGGGAATTACTTTTTTTGCCGTTTCTTATTTCAATACTTTGCTTACAGATAAGGAATCTCTTCAAAAGTCGAATGCAAAAAATTTAAGATTTAAAAGAAATTATGATCTATTTAAAAGAGAGCTTTTAGATAAGGAAAAAATTACTTTCAGTGATAATGAAACTTTTTCACTGGGAAATAAAGATGCAAAAATCCATATTTCAGTGGTTTCAAATCCTTATTGTGGTTTTTGCAAGGGAGCACATGAAATTTTAGAAAGCCTTTTAAAAAAATATCCGAATGAAATTTCTGCCCAGATAAGATTCAATTATTTTGCAGAAAAATCCAACGAAAAAGCAACAGGCCTCCTATCAGATTTTATGAGTATCTATAAGAACAAGCATGAAAGTGAGTTTTTAAAAATAGTAGAAACCTGGTTTGAAAATAAAGATGAGAAACAAATCAGAGATCTGGCAGGTACTAATGGCCAATTAGAGGATCTTAATTCATTAAACGAGATGTCAAAAGAAAATCTAAATGCGGGATTAAGCTTTACTCCTATTTTAATTATTAACGGATTTCAGTTTCCTGACAAATATGATCGTGAGGATATTCATTATTTCATTGATGAATTAATTGAGGATGATGAAATTTAAAATAATTACAATAATTTAACAAATTTCACTAATTTAGGAAAAAAATAACCATCATTATACAAGTCATCACAGTGCTTACACTGATCGAAAACTAATAGCATGAAAAACATACCACTTTTTTCACATCAGAATCCTAAAAGCATTCAAATAGAATCTTTAATCAGCAGACCATTATCCAACGGAAGACTTGTGTTATATTCTGATTATTGTCCTTCAGAAATTTGCAGGGTAATAATGTCCAAAAGATGTTTACTGATGGACGGCAATTACTAGAAATAATGACAATTAGTATAAAAAATATTAATAAAAAATGTCGTCAAAATATGACGGCATTTTTAAATGATTTTGAATTTTGAAGAAATTTCCTTTTTACAGGCAACCTGACGCTAAAGACTGTGGTCCTACATGTCTTAGAATAGTCAGCAAACATTATGGTAAAAGTATATCGTTACAACAAATCCGCAGCCTTTCTGAAACTACACGTGAAGGAAGTAGTTTATTAGGGCTGAGTGATGCTGCTGAGGATTTAGGATTCCGTTCATTAGGAGTTCAGGTGGACTTTAATACTTTTGTTGAAGAAGTTCCTTTTCCATGTATAGTACATTGGAATAAGAATCACTTTGTCGTAGTCTATAAAGTTGATAAAAATAATAAAGTATATATTTCTGATCCAAGTTATGGACTCATCACCTACAATAAAGACGAGTTTATCAAATTATGGATTGGTGAAAATGCCACTGAAAATACAGAGGAAGGAATTGTTCTTATCCTGGAAACAACTCCAGCTTTCTTTCAAACAGAATTTGATGATCAGGAAAGTAAGGCTAGTTTTTCCTTTCTTTCTAAATATTTATTTAAATATAAGTCTTTGGTTATTCAGCTTGCCGTAGGATTACTGGCAGGAAGTTTATTATCCCTTTTATTCCCTTTTCTTACTCAGAGTATCGTAGATGTGGGAATACAAAATCAGGATCTGCATTTTATTTACCTGGTCTTACTTGCACAAATCATGCTTTTTATAGGAAGGATGGGAATTGAAGTTATTCGAAGCTGGATTTTACTTCACCTTTCTGCAAGAATCAACATCTCTATTATTTCGGATTTCTTTATCAAACTTATGAAACTCCCTATCAGTTTCTTTGATACAAGAATGACAGGAGATATTATGCAGAGAATTAATGACCATCATCGAATTGAGCAGCTTCTGACCAATTCATCACTTAACACGTTATTTTCACTTGTTAACCTAATTATCTTCAGTATAGTATTACTTCTTTATGATTACAGACTGTTTATTGTTTACCTCGTGGGAGCTATCTTATATATTGGATGGATCACATTCTTTTTAGGCAAAAGAAAAGAGCTGGATTATAAAAGATTTTCCCAGGTTTCTCAGGAACAAAGTAAAGTTATCGAACTGATCAATGGAATGCAGGAGATAAAAATGCATAATGCAGAGAAACAGAAACGTTGGGATTGGGAATTCCTTCAGGTTAAGCTGTTTAAAATTAGGATCAAATCTCTTTCTCTAGAACAATGGCAATCTGTAGGAGGTAACTTTATTAATCAGATGAAGGATATTCTGGTAAGCTTTCTTTCCGCTAAACTGGTTTTAGATGGAAACCTCACGTTAGGGATGATGCTTTCTGTACAGTATATCATAGGCCAGCTTAACAGTCCCCTTTTACAGCTCATTGATTTTATCAAACAAACCCAGGATGCTAAAATTTCCCTTGAAAGACTAGGAGAAATACATGATAAAGAGGACGAAGAGAATAAAGATGAACAATATGTTTCAGACCTTCCTCAAAAGGATATTGACATAGAAAATCTTTCATTCAGATATATAGGCTCGGATTCTTATGTGTTTGAAAATCTTAATCTGAGTATTCCATATCAAAAAACAACAGCAATTGTGGGAGCCAGTGGAAGCGGTAAAACAACTTTGCTCAAACTGTTAATGAAATTTTATGAACCCAATCAGGGAGATATTAAAATTGGTAACACAAAACTAACAAATGTTTCACCCAGATTCTGGAGGGATCATTGTGGTGTTGTTATGCAAGAAGGCTATATCTTCAATGATACCATTGCTAATAATATCGCGATAGGTGAAGATCATATTGATAAAAAGAAGCTACGGAAAGCAGTAGAAATAGCGAATATAAAAGAGTTTATTGAAGAACTTCCACTAAGCTATAATACCAAAATAGGAAATGAAGGTGTGGGCGTAAGTGGTGGACAAAAGCAAAGGCTCTTCATCGCAAGGGCAGTTTATAAATCCCCGGAATACATTTTCTTTGATGAAGCAACTTCCGCATTGGATGCAAACAATGAAAAAGTAATTATGGAAAATCTTGAACAGTTTTTCAAAGGTAAAACAGCCATTGTCATTGCTCATAGACTCTCCACCGTAAAGCATGCAGATAAGATTATTGTTTTAGATAAAGGAAAGGTAGTGGAAGAAGGAAGCCATACTGAGCTTGTTGCTCTGAAGGGGGAATATTACAGACTCGTAAAAAATCAGCTTGAATTAGGAAATTAATCTGTGTTTTTTATTAACTTCACTATACTAATCCCATAAAATATTAATTATGAACAATTTAAAAAAAATCAAAAGACAAGTTTTAAAAGAAGTAAATGGTGCAGGCCCAATTCCTGCATACCCATGCAATTGTTTTTGCATTATAGGAAATGATAAAGTGTGGAATGCATGCAACAGATATTGCCCGGGAGGAGTAATTCCAGGTGTTGAAATGGGAAATGATCCCAAATGTGATTATAATTTACCCCTATAATTTTTAGCATTATAGAGATTAAAGCAAAATCCTCTATTTGAGGATTTTTATTTTCAATTGTTTATTTTAATATGGAAAAAGAAATTTTAGATAATATAGAGCTTCGTTCGGAAAGTGTTCAGGATATTCTTACAAGACCGCCCCATTGGATGATACGCTGGGGAAACACCATCATATTTATTATCCTTATCCTCATTTTAATTATGAGTTATATAATAAAATATCCTGAGTTTGTGTCAGCTCCTATTGTGGTTACTTCCCAAAACCCACCTGAAAAATTAGAGGCCAGAACAAATTCTAAAATTGAAAAAATTTTTATCAAGGACCATCAGGAGGTTAAGAAAAATGATGTCCTTATGGTTATGCAGTCTGCTGCCAATTATAAAGATGTTCTTGCTCTGAAAAAAATCATCGACTCTCTTTCTCCTACTCACTTAGCTTCCTTTCCTATAAATGAAACGTCTCATTATAAATTAGGAGAGCTTCAGGGAGATTATAACAATTTTGCAAAAGCATTTCAGGATCAGGAATTATTTACAAGACTTCAGCCCTACGCTCCTGAAAATCTTGCTGCTAACCAAAGTATTTCTGAATACAGGGTAAGGATTGCCACGACAAAACAACAAAAGAAACTTGAACAAGCTAAATATGAGCTTACAAAAAAAAGCTATCAAAGATCACAGGAACTTTTTAACCAGGGAGTCATCGCTTCCGTAGAACTTGAAGGGGAAAAAATAAAATACATCCAGGCTCAACAAAATCTGGAAAATATTACCATTTCTTTATCTCAAATGGAAGAAGCAATATCCAACCTTAACAAAACTAAAAGCGGGACTGCTATCAATACGGAAAAGGATAAAATTAATTACTCTTCACAATGCCTGCAATTGTTTGAGCAATTAAGAAAATCGATGAAACAGTGGGAGCAGAACTTCCTTGTTATTTCTTCTACAGATGGTATTGCCAGCTTTCAGCAATTCTTTGGAGAAAACCAATTTGTAAAAACAGGGGATGCGATCTTATCTATATTACCTCGGAATAAAGAGAATTTAGTTGGAAGAATGTATGTCCCTCCTACTAACTCTGGAAAAATTGCTCCCGGAGAAAAGGTTTTGATCAAACTGGATAATTACAGGTTTCAGGAGTATGGTATTGTAGAAGGTAAAGTACAGAATATCTCTCTCTCTGCCGATGAAAAGGGAAATTACTACGTAGATGTTCTACTTCCTAAAGGCTTAAAAACATCATATAACAGAAATCTCACATTTGATAAAGAGCTTAGAGGTAATGCTGATATTGTTACTCAGGATCTAAGACTCATTGAAAGATTTTTCTATCAAATCAGAAAACTATTGGGATATCAAAGCTAATAGAGCCAAATCACAATATATAAAACCCACAACTAATAGTTGTGGGTTTTTATATAATCTTACAATAGTAATCACATATCAATAGTAATGTTTATCACATAATCATATGCACGTCAATTGTGTTATTTAGCCATAACTAGTTCATAAAAACATTTTATATATAAACGCTTACAAAATTCTTTTTATACGGCTTAATTGAGATTTATTCTAAGAAAACTACGGAGATTCGGAACCAAGAATGAGAATAAATATTAATGGGTATCATCTTTTAAAACAAAAAAGGAAAAGTAATAATTTACTTTTCCTTTCTATAGTAGCGAAGACGGGAATTGAACCCGTGACCTCAGGGTTATGAATCCTGCGCTCTAACCAACTGAGCTACCTCGCCTTTTTGGTGGTGCAAATATATAAAATATTTCTAAACCTCCAAAATTATTTTAGCTTAAAAAACTCCAAAACATCGGCAACATGGTCTGGTTTATTGATTATCTTATTGTTAGCATCTAAAATAAAATAAGTCGGAGTTGCATGAATATTATAAGTTTCACTATAACTACTATTCCATCCTCTTAGCTCGGAATCATTAATCCAAGGAAACGCGGTAATTCTTTTATTGTAAGAGTCTTTATCTACATCCAAAGAAAGCCCAATTACCTGAACATTCTTCGCTTTTAAATCATTATATTTCTCCAAAAGTTTTGGCAATTCAGTTTCACAATGAGAGCATGTGGAAGACCAGAAAACAATGATTTTCTTATCTGCTTTTACATCATAAATAGACTTGGCATTTGTATTAACCGGAGCCTGGAATTTATAATTAGGAAAAGTTGCACCAATCTGTACATTGGCATTTGCCTTAAGCGTTGATGCTAACCTGTCTGTAATCGTACATTTGAGATCTTTAGCCTGATCAAGATATTTTTTCTTTAAATCAGCCATTTCATACACATCAAAAATGTCAATCAATTCGGATAATACCGTTTGACCCCGTGGTGTTTCCACCTTTAACCGATCAAGTAATTTATCTACAGAAGCTCCAACATTGCTGTTTCCACCAGAATTAAGATAAGATACCAATACAGGTCTCAACAATGATGATGTCTCAAGCATATCATTAGACTTATCAATAAAATTGATTATTTCTTCCTGTGATACCTTTTTATTAGGGTCATTAGTTAAAAATTTACTATAGTTTGTATTATAGTAATAAATAAACGGATGGTCCGTGGAGTTCACTTCTCCAAGGCCTCCTGATAATCTTGATATTTCTGCTTTCAGAGCTTTTCCAAAATCTGTATTATCTTTATAGTATTCTTTAATCTGTGCTAATGCCGGTAATATAAGCTCTTTTTTCTGAGAACCTTCTTGTTGTTTACTCATTAAACTATTCGACTCATCCTGGTAAATAATATCTTTAATCTTATTACCCTGAGTATCTAATTTAATGTTTACATTCTTATTTTCTGATATGAAATTGAATGTATTATTGGTAGTAGGAAAATACATTTTCATCATACCAACATAGTTCTGCGGATATTTAAAAGTCCATACATTATTCTTACTCTGCTCTTTTGTAAAAATAACATCTTTGGAACCATTTAATGTATATAGAATTGCATCTTGATCTTTAAAATCAGCCGGTGCCTGAACGGTAATTGTGAATTGTGCCTGTAAAGAAAAAGCAGATAAAACTGCTGATAATACAAATATCTTTTTCATAATGTAAAAATAAAAAAACTCTCTGATTAATCAGAGAGTTTTCAATATTTTAATTAAATTTTTATATTTTTTGACCCTTATATTTTCTTGTAAAAAATACAATAAATGCTACTGCGACTATTGATAGTAAATAAATATACATATCAATTGGCACTGAATCTCCACCGGGGCCAGTAGGAGGTCCACCTGGCTCAGGAGGTTGTCCTCCAGGGCCCGTTCCTTGTGCATTCAATACACAAAAAACAAAAATAAAAAGACTATATAATAGTTTATTTAAAGCTTTCATATATTTTATTTTAAGATTTTAGTGTTAACAGTTTCTCCCTTATCTGAAACAATTTTTACTACATAAGAGTTTTTAATAGAATTGTTTAATTCAATTACAAAATCTGCAGAAGTATTTACTGCTTTTTTAGAGATTACCAGTTTACCACTCATATCATAAACTTCAATATCTGCTTTCTTCCAATCCGGATCAAATCTTACAATATAATTTGTAATATCCGGGTTATAAACTACTTTAGTTCTTGATGAAGGCTTCACTGCTGCTCCATCCATTGCAAGATTTCTTGCTGTTGAGGCCTCAGGTGCACCATAATATAAACTGTACTCAGTTCCTTTGGCAGGAATTATATCTCCTTGTTTTGCTTCAGTTACTTCTCCGTTTGGAGCTTTGTAATAGAAACCTGTACCTGAAGATAATTGGTGTGTCCCCTTACTTACCAATTCAGCATTCTCTCTAATTTCAAATTTAAAAGATTTTATATTAGAACTGTAAGTTGCTAACATCACATTTTTTCCTTTAAAATCATTTTCATTGGCTTCATTGATACGTAACCAATACTTTGAAGTATAATCATTATCATAACCTCCAGCCTTATTTTCTTCAAAAGTACCCACAACATCTGCTGTTGATGCAGCATACTGTGTTTTAGCAGCTGCTGAATGTCCAGTAGTTGCATTTGGATAAACCACATAATAAGTTTTACCAATTTCTACACCATTAGCATCAAGAGCAATAATTCCTAATTGCTTTACAGTGCCTTGACTCATGCTACCTGCAGCACTTCTGCTTGCATTAACATTATAATCAGTATTCGCTGCTCTGCTATAATAATTAAACCTCCTAAGATTGCCAAAGTTTAGAACATCCGTATTATTATTGTTATTAAGCTTAATCGTAAAAGTTCCAAATGGTCTGATCATCAAATAATCAACATCCCCTGTTGGAACACCAGCATTAAACGTAACCGATTTATAACCTCCGGTAGTTGTTCCACCTTGATTATTTACAACCCCGGAAACATCAAGTACTACACCATATATATTACTAAGGTTTACTCCGTCACCATTAGCAGCCGGTTCGTTATATGCAATTTTTGATAAGTCAAGGTTGGTTAGGAATGGATTACCAAATTGATACATGTTTCTAGCATAATTACCTGTCCACAATGCTCCACCTGAAGGAATTTCGAATGGGTCATATGCATAGGTATTGTATTTTTCTCTAAATGAATTTAGATTATTTCCACCTGCCCCAAAGTTGATTCCAGCTCCAGCATTTTGTAATGTAACACTAGTTCCAATAACTCCTGTTGCAATATCACTCACAGGTCGCCCTTTTACGGTACGTGTAATAGAACTAACATCTAAGCCGGCTCCACCTAATGCCCAATAAGAATAGGTAGGTGCTGCATCACCAAACTTGTAAATACCATTGATCGGTGATAAATGAACAAACTGTACCGTATTGTTATTCCAATACAGGATATCATTCTTTGATTTTCTTACTGTGGTGAATGTTTTACCAAATTCAGCATTTAAAGTAGCTGGAGTTTTAAAATAGAACGGCATCCCAATTTGTTGATAATCACCCTGACGAACTTGTCTGAATTCCTGATCTACAATTCCAGTAATGTTTGCTTGTGGAATACCTGTGATGAATAATTGTCCGTAAGTATAAACGGGAGTAGCAGTAGAGCTATTGGTATTAACAGATGCATAAGCCGTAGGCTCATTAAGTTTGTTAATAAAATTACCTCCGCCGTTTGCTTCTGTCTTATCAGCATTTGACGCATCAATCGTCTTGACAAGATCAGTTGCTGTACCAGAAACCATAAAGTTTCCATGGTTTTCTATAGTACCATTAGCTTTCATTTGTAAACCTCCCCCGCTATAAACTAGGGTACCTTTACTTACATACATATTAGCATTAGCGTCTACGTGACATAATATCTGCGCCTGAACAGAATAACTAATTGCTAAAAGACCTATAGCAAATAAACTTTTTCTCATTGTATAAATTATTTGTGTGTGTTATAATACAATCTCACCCGCAAAGGTATGATTTTTTTCATAATAAAAAAATTATTTTTATTTATTAACAATAATATTATCTTCAGTTAATACTATTTTCTTTTCCTCACCTATTGCAAACATGTAGTCTTCCAAGACTTTTTCGGTAGTTCCTCTAAGTCCTCTGGCTCCCAATCCTTTATCAAGGGTTTCCTCCACGATCTTTTCAATAGCACCATCCGTAAATACCAATTCTGTGCCATCCATTTTAAAAAGCTCAATAAACTGATTGACGATTGAATTTTTGGGCTCTTTCATGATACGTACCATCGTTTCTTTTGTTAATTTTTCGAGGTATGTAATGATTGGAAATCTTCCCAAAAGTTCGGGAATTAATCCGAAAGAACGAAGATCTATTGCATTAATATTTGTTAATACATATTCATCCTCATCTACATTATTTATCTTTTCAGCACTGAAACCTATTGCCTGTTTGTTCATTCTTCTCTCGATAATTTCCTTTATACCATCAAAAGCACCACCAGCAATAAATAGTATGTTTTGGGTATTAACCTGGATATATTTCTGATCCGGATGTTTTCTTCCTCCTTGTGGTGGAACATTTACAATACTTCCCTCAAGCAATTTTAAAAGCCCCTGCTGAACACCTTCCCCAGAAACATCTCTGGTAATACTTGGATTATCAGATTTTCTGGCAATCTTGTCTATTTCGTCAATAAATACAATTCCTTTTTCAGCTTTTTCCACATCATAATCTGCAACCATAAGAAGTCTTGAAAGAATACTTTCAACGTCTTCTCCTACATATCCGGCCTCGGTTAAAATCGTAGCATCTACTATACAAAAAGGAACATTAAGTTCTCTTGCTATAGTCTTGGCCAGCAAAGTTTTTCCGGTTCCTGTTTCACCGATCATGATAATATTGGACTTTTCAAGCTCTACTTCTCTATTTTCATCCTGTGCATGAAGCAATCTTTTATAATGATTGTATACAGCAATCGAAAGCTGTTTTTTTGCCTGATCCTGTCCGATCACATATTGGTTAAGGAACTCTTTAATCTCCTTTGGCTTTTTTAGCGTATCTATATTTTCCGCAGGTGAAAATTCAGTTTTAGTAGCACTGTCTTTTACTATCGCATGAGCTTGTTCTATACAGTTTTCACAGATAAAGCCATTCTGACCAGAAATAAGCATCTGCACTTCATTTCTTTTTCTGCCACAAAAAGAACATTGGTTTGAATTCATACTATTTATATAAATATATGTTAAAGAAAATCGTAAAAAATTTCTTTTTTACGATTTCTTGATTTTTTAAGAATTAATAATTGATTTTTGAATTTCGGTATACTCTTCATCCGTTAATTTCAGTCTCTCATTTTTAAAATTCATATCTTCCACTGTATTGAGTGGTATTAAATGAATATGTGCATGAGGAACTTCCAGGCCTACCACTGCAATCCCTACTCTAATACAAGGAATTGCTTTTTTAATCTGCTTGGCAACCTTTTGTGAAAATCCCCAAAGGTTTTTATACTCCTCGCTTTCCAGATCAAAGATCAGATCCACTTCTTTTTTAGGGACTATTAATGTATGTCCTTTAACTAAAGGCATTGCATCTAAAAACGCAACAAAATTTTCATCCTCTGCTATTTTGTAGGAAGGAATTTCGCCATTAATGATTTTTGTGAATATAGTACTCATATGCATCAAAAAATTTACTTCAGAGAATTATACATGTATAAATTTATCCTTACAGGGTAATTTCAAGTACTTCAAAAGATAATTTATTTCCGTTCGGCAAAACAATCTCTGCGGTCTCTCCCACAACTTTACCTAGCAAACCTTTTGCAATAGGTGTATTTACAGAGATCTTGCCGCTTTTAAGGTCGCTCTCATTATCAGGAACTAAAGTAAATATCTGTTGTTGTTGCGTTGCATTATTTTTTAGTTTCACAGTTGTTAAAATGGAAACTTTTGAAGTATCTAGCTGACTTTCATCTATTATTTTAGACCCTGAAATAACATCTTTCAGTTTAGAAATTCTCATTTCAAGCATCCCCTGAGCTTCTTTTGCCGCATCATATTCTGCATTTTCAGACAAATCACCTTTGTCTCTAGCTTCTGCAATCTGTTGAGTAATTTTAGGTCTTTCTACAGTTTCCAACTGCTCAAGCTCAGCTTTCATTTTATCTAACCCCTCCTTTGTAACATAGCTTGCCATAATTTTCAAAATTTAGTTTTAGTATAAAAAAATAATCCGACATTTGCCGGACAATGTTTTCGTGTTGTAATCGTTTAATTTTTACAAATATATAAAAATTTAAATTGAAATGAAAAAAACTTTTTCAATCTTATTCTTTTCCACTTTACTGATAATCAGCAATATATCTGTTAATTCTTGCGGAAGTCGAGAAGACACGGTAAGCTGCTTTCCCAATACTCCAATTAACGTAACCTTGAACCTTAATTTAGCTGCATATAATAATTTGAACTATGTAGGTGGATGGATCTATGTGGATGAGCAACAATCAGGAACACGGGGTTTAATTATTGTCCGTAGATCAGATAATCAGTTTATGGTATTTGATAGAAATGCACCTCATATATGCCCTGATAATGATACTACACTTGAAGTAAAAGACAATATTAGTATCATTTGTCCAAAGGATAACGCTAAATGGATTTTACTTACCGGCCAACCTTCGTCAGGAACGAATGTACCTCCGAAAACTTATCCTTACAATTATAATCCCAATACCAGAGTATTAAATGTTTATTATTAATTTATGAAAGTTGTAATACAGAGAGTTTCAGAAGCTCATGTAAAAGTAGAAGAGAAAATCGTCGGCGAGATCAATAGGGGCTTTATGCTACTCATTGGAATTGATGAAAATGATGAGAAAGCAGATGCAGATTGGCTCGTACAAAAAATATTGAACCTTAGAGTTTTTGCTGATGAAGATGATAAGCTCAATCTTTCATTAAAAGATATTTCAGGAGAAATCCTTTGTATCAGCCAGTTTACGTTGATAGCTGATTATAAAAAGGGAAATCGTCCATCCTTTATTAAGGCAGCAAAACCCGATAAAGCAATTCCCCTTTTTGATTATTTCAAAGAAGAAATTGCAAAATCAGGACTAAAAACAGAATCCGGAATTTTTGGTGCAGACATGAAGGTTTCTTTAGTTAATGATGGTCCTGTCACTATTGTAATGGATAGCCAAACAAAAATGTAAGACACTTTATATCAATACATTAAATTATATTTAATCCCAAATAAAAAAGGTCCTTCAAAATTTGAAAGACCTTTTTCCTAATAAACTTTTATAAAAACTAATTCGCAGGTATACTGCTGAAATTCAATGCTACTTTTAAGTTCATATCTGAACTTGTCTGATTTTTCAGTTCATAAACTGTTCTTACTGTAAGTCCGTTGCTCTTTACGACCTCATCCAAAAATCCATTATTATTAAGATCGAGGTTTAAGCTGGAACTATTTGAAGAGATGTTGGATCTTGATGCAACAAGTCTTTCACCCGTACCATTTGAAGAAATATAAACTTTAATGTTTTTAAAAGCACTTAAGTTGCCACCAGAAGGAGAAACCACAGAGATTTTTGCATCTGCCAATCTCACATCTTTTATTTTAGCATTATTATTCCCACCAAACCAAGTCTGTACATTAGAAGCAGTAGCCGTAGAAGACACCTCTTTATCAGCAGGCACTCCTGTGGATACTAATACATTAGCCGTATAAGGAAACGTATTCTGAACCAATGACTGTACTGTTCCACAACTAACAAGGGCAACAGAAGCTGCCACTGCAGTTAAAAATATATTTTTCATAATAATAAATCTTAATACAAAAATTATCTTGCAGAAACTATACCAAAGAATTATTATTCGACGCTTACTGAAAAACTTCCTTTTGTGTTTCCGGAAGCCATGTTACTTTTGCCTATAATTAACCATACTTCACCTTTGCCCGCCATCTGATAAAAAATATCTCTTCCAAAAGGACCATCGTATTCTCCATTTGGCAATTTTATCTGATTGAAACGAATATTAAAATCTTTTTCTTTTGTAGAAATGGATGCCTTGATATCACTTTTATTATAATTTGTGATTTTGAGAATCAGCTCCTGTCCTTCTTTTGTAAATTGCTCTCCTACTGTAAATGGAAGCTGTGAGGCATCGGCAGTTCTTATTATTTGCCCATCTTTCTCACTTCTCATCACACCTTTTTTTAAGACATGTTTGGTGACGGGAGAATTATTAATGATAGAATCTTTTTTTCTTATAGCAGCTGAATCTACTGAATGTTCTGGACCCGGCTGTTCTGAAATCATGATCGAATCTTTGTTGGCTGTTTCGTTTACATTTGGTTCTTTTTTACAAGAAACAATAATCAATGGGATCAGCAATAAGGACTTTTTCATAATAGTTATTCTTTTAGTGTTTCATAGTAAAGCACTTCTGACAAGAAAGAAAATGATTTCTTTTGTTTTACTTTACTTATAATTTGTTTTTTTAGTATAATATCTTTTTTTTCGGCAGCAAACTTCAGTAAACTTTTCTCACTAAAGTTGATTTCTGTGAAGTGATAACCTGCATTAAAATCACTGCGCTTCATATTGTGAGAAGTAATTAATCCTCCCCAATTGATATAACTACAAGCCAAAATTGTTCCATAAAAATACCATGTCATTGTATTAAACAGAAAAGCATTTCTTTTTCTGTATTGAATTTTAATATACGTCATTGTCAAACCAATCAATGAAAGAGTCAGGAAAGCATATACTCCAAGCCTTTTATATGTAAAACCATAATTGATAATGTATTCGGAGTTCTTTATCATCGTGGAAATAATCAGTGCCGCATTTAAAAAAATCCAGATCTTAGCCAGGTTTTTCATAAGCCCGGCTTTCGGATCAAAATTAAATCCGGATTTAAAATAAAACATAATCACCAGAATAGACATAATAATAGACATGATCACAGCATTTACTCTTTGGTGGGTTTCTTCTGAAAGCTGGCCGGGAGTTTTTGAATCTTCGTAGAATAGTTCGTAATTATAAGTGATGATAAAAAAGATCAATAATACATTTAATGCTAAAAACGAGATTATGCCGCTCATCCTTTCTGCATCAATATCAAGAAAAGAATATGTTGATTGTACGATTCGATCTTTCGTGTGAAAAGTATCATCTAAAAAATGATTTTGTTTATAAATGATTTTTTCTACAGCATAATTCCAATAATTGAAAGCGATAAACATCCCCAATACTGTTATGCAGAACAGTTGCCAAATATCAATATCTATTTTGATATCCGTAAACAAGCTGGCGAAATGATCACTTCCTACAGAGTAAATTCCAAAAAAAACAGCAACTAATACCAATGGAATCAGGATAAAGGCAAATATTTTCTGTCCTAACCCCGAAATATTTTTTTGGGGAAGCCAACTATCAAAATTAAAAAATCGACATAAAAAAGTAAAGCAGTTCACTATAAAAACAGGAATCAAGAAGAGAATTTTTAGTCTTTTATTTCCTGATCTGTAAGATAAAAGCAGAAGTGAACTTACAACCGCCACAAAAGAAGCAAAATCTCCATACCAGGCAAAAGCTACTGAAGAAAAAATACTTGTGAAAAAAAGCATGAAAAATACTTTTGTTTTGTTTGACTTTGGTGTTTTGTACCATGTTAGTAACGCATAAGCAATACCTAACAGTCCAAGATTTAAACCTACATTTTCGTTATAAAAAAGAATAATAAATAAGACGGTTGTAAGGAGTATATAGTGATGTGTTTTCATGATATTTAATAATAAGTTATTGTATTTTTTTGCTGAATAAAATCTTTCAGATTTTCAAAATTTTGCCATAGCAAAGCTTCAAAATCCCAATGATGAAAGGACCTCATATTTTGACCTTTCCGAAATGCCTGCAGGTACATTTTTGAATATTCCGGTAAAATCAAAGTTCCTAATATGATTGCTGCCAGAAGATGGGCATTAAGTTTTCCATTTCCCAACAGCAGATATTGCATGGCAATTTCATCTTCGAAATTAGTTCCGCAACCTGTAATCAAATGATGAACATCGTGATTTTCCATTTTAGGAATCATGGTAAATCCATGACGCTTATAAAATTCCCCCAGTTTACGGCCTAAGGTATCTTCATTGAAACTAAGCAGTTGTTTTTCGTTGAACTGCCATTGTCTTTTCTTTTTCTTAAAATATCTTCTGTAAAACTTTTGAGTTTTATCATATACAAAAAGTAAAAACTGAACACGTAATTTTTTCATAGTTGATTATTTAATTAAGATTAACTCCAATAACAGTATAAAGACAGGCGATAGGGATATTGATTAATAATATTCCGATTGATTGTAAACAAGCATGAAGCTTGGTATGATATATCGACCCATAAATTAAAAGTCCGGCGATGACCAATAAATTCAAGATAGATCCAAAAATGAGCAATAAGAAGCCTCCTATCGCAAATACATCAATTCTGCTGACAAGGTATCCGAACAGGCATATATTCCCAAGCAAAAATGAAAGCCAGAAAACATATTTTCCTATATTCACAATTTCTTTATTATCCATATTATTTTAAGCTTTTGTTAAGGTAAAAACAGTAATTTCCGGACGAACCATAAACCGAACTTGATAAGAATGTCCGATTGCCCGGTTGATGTAAAGCATTCTGCCATCCTGCAAATCAATTTCTCCGGAAACATATTTCTTATTTTTAACAGGGAGTATGGGAGTGATCAAACCGGGAATCCGGCATTGTCCGCCATGGGTATGCCCGCTTAGGATCCATCCCTGATATCCGTTCCATACATCTTTATCACAAACATCAGGATTGTGGCAAAGAACCAGATTCGCTTTAGACTGATCTAAATCTTTCATAACCTTCAAGGGATCAAAATTGGGTGAGCACAGATCCTCAAATCCAATAAAGTTGATTCCATACCGGTTATTTTGCTCATTATTTAGCATTTCAATTCCGTAGCTATTTAAAATCCGACAAATACTCCTGGAGAGCTCAATGTCTTTCCACCCTGGTCCATAATCGTGATTTCCCAAAATTCCAAATGTTCCAAGGTTTCCATATACGGCTTCTTCCATTACTATTTTTAAATCGTTTTGTTCTTCCAGTGTTCCGTGATTTACAAAATCACCGGTGTACACTACAAAATCCGGATTAAATTTTTTAGCCTTATGGAAAGATTCAATAAGAAAATTCCAGTCAAATCGGTTACCTACATGCAAATCGGAAATCTGCATCAAAATTTTACCTTCAAGGTTCACCGGTAAATTTCTAATGGGAAGCTTACGTTCAACAAACTCCACCCAAAAAGGCTCTACCTGCCATGAGTATAGAGCAGGAAAGGATCCTACTACAGCGAGCTGAAAGAGCTTTTTTAAAAATGTTTTTCTTGTCATGTACTATTTTCACATATTGAATTAAAACAAAGAACTTTGAATTACAAAGTTAATTGATAAAAAAATATAGTTTTATCTGCCTATTAATTTTTCAAGAGCATCTAAATGATCAGAAAAAGCCTGTCTTCCACTCTGTGTAACCCTATAAGAGGTTTTAGGTTTTTTCCCAACAAATTCCTTCTTTATTTCTATGTATCCAGCCTTTTCCAAAGCGTTACTATGACTGGCCAAGTTACCATCAGTAATCTCCAATAATCCTTTCATTTCCGAGAAATCAATCCAATCGTTAACCATAAGAACAGACATAATGCCTAATCTTACCCGACTTTCAAATTCTTTGTTGAGCTGATTTATTTTAATCATAATCTTTGGTGGTAGGTATAGTATACAGTATTACTTTTTTAGAGCTGCAAATTTAAATCATTATTTATATTTTTTATGCATGATGAGGCCATACACTATATGTAAAAAACCAAATCCCAGCGTCCATGCTACTAATCCCCATCCTAGAAAGAAAAGGGAAACCAACCCTAGTATAATCTGGCAATAGCCCAGATATTTGACATCAGTTAAAGTATATCTCTCAGCATTCACCAGTGCTAAACCGTAAAAAATTAATGTCGCTGGGGCAATCAATGGAAAAAGGTGATGATATAAAAGACCAAGACATACCACGCCTCCTGTTATTAATGGAACAGAAAACGTTAATAGCAGACGTTTTGTCGTAGCATCCCATATTTTCAATCCTTGCTTTCTGCTTTTATTCGCTGTAAAAAAGTATCCGCTCAGTACCGCAACAAATAAGATCAAAGTTCCTATAATCACTAATTCTCTCACTAAAGAAGGATTGTAGATATTTCGATCACCATCAAAATAATCGATTCCTTCTCTCTGAAAAACAAAATACACATACACTGCACCTGCAATGGCAGCAAGTCCGGCAAAAACACCAGACAATCCACTCAATGAAATAAATCTGGAAGATCGTTCCATCATAGACCGGATGTGGGATAGATCTTCGTGGTAGTTTTTTGAATCCATATAAAGAACTTTGAAATACAAAGTTAAATATTTTTCTGAAACTTAAAAATATTTCGAAGATTATTTAAATAAAAAAACCGCTGATTATTTCAACGGTTTTTTTATTTATGAAGTAAGCCTTTACTTAACTCTTAATTTTTCTTTAATAGACTCAATATTTTTCTTTGCAGATTCTTCCAGGATGAGACTAGCACTCATATGAATCCTTTCCGGCATTAATTCATTGAAGTGTTCTGTTCCTTCCCATGATACCTTTTTAATAAGTGCAAGAGCATCACTGCTTCTGGAAGCTAATATCTGTAGAAATTTATCCAGTTTAGCATCCATTTCTTCGATATTTTCTGAAACAGAATGATAAACATTATGTTGTTCAGCCCATTCAGCAGATCTGAAATCGGCATCAATCGCCATTGCAGAGAATTGTGATTTTCCTATTTTCCTTTCAACATACGGGCCTATTACAAAAGGACCAATACCTAAATTAATTTCAGTCAAAGCCAAGGCAGAATCCTTTGTTGCAAAACAATAATCAGCTCCACAGGCAATACCTACTCCTCCACCTGTCGTTTTTCCCTGAACTCTTACCACAACTATTTTACCACAATTTCTCATCGCATTCAGTACCTTAGCAAATCCTCCAAAAAACCTTGTAGATGCATCTAATTCTTCAATAGCAAGAAGTTCATCAAAACTGGCACCGGCACAAAAAGCTTTTTCACCACTGCTTTTTACAAGAATAGCTTTTACTTCATCTTTTGCACCTTCATCTAAGATCGTTTGTGCTAATTTTTCCAGAATCGCTCCAGGAAGTGAGTTACTTTTAGGGGTCCCAAAGGTGATTTCTGCGATATTGTTTTTAAGTTCTGAGACTACAAATTCGTTCATTTTAATTTAAATTGGATTCTTACAAAAATACGAATTACAGCCTGTTAACGAAAATTTAACCACAACAAATTGACCTGCAAAATAGTGATCAGCATGTCATTCTATTTTAAGCCTATTACGTAGAAATACGGATGCATCAATTTGGTACTTTCTACTCTACTTTCGGGTCCCATTATTATTGTTCCTTTGAGATACTAAATATGCTGCTTTTTTCCTGCTACAGTGCCAGCTCTTAAAAAGCACAGAAATTAAAAAAGGAGTAAATGAAAAAGATATCTCTAAGTTCCCTGCAAGAGCATATCTAATTAAAATTCCTTTGGGATCAAATAAGATCATAAAGAAATAGCTTACGACGATAAAAACTAATAACCGTGAAAATAATATCATAAGCTATCATTGTACCGTGAAAGATTCTACTGCACAAATGGAAAATCCCTTGAGCTATTCAAGGGATTTGTTTTTTAATGCAAGTATATATTTATCAATATAGCTTTGCTTTTCTTTTAGTTTATATTGCTGTATATATCTGGGATGTTCAAGAATGGTCATTTTTTCAAAGAGATTTGCTTCTTTATTCAGTTTTGAGATAAAATCTGCATTCTTCTTTCCTAAAACAAATACTTCTGAAGTATCAAGATTTAAACTGATATGCTTTTTTAAGGATTCAATCATAAAATCTTTAACATCAGAAAATAGCTCCTTATCATCATAGTAATTGGCATTAAGCCAGCCATTTCCGGATCGTTTTACGATTGCTAAGGGAAAAGGAGAGTTTATATAAAAATCTTTGTAAAATTCAGTGGCTCCTCCATACTGTTCGATCATATCATACATGAAAACAGATGAAACCTCATGCGTACGTGCAGATTGCATTGCTATCCCACAAACACTTTCAAGTCGTTTTGTATCTGTAAATGGTACTCCAGTTACACCAGCTCCATGTCTGCTGGGATTAATTCCTACCATAAACTTTCTTTGTATGGAATCATTATAATACTTTTTATAAAACTGTTCCATAACAGCCATCGTTTCCGGATTGTCAAAATATGGATTCAACACCTCAAAATTATGTGGCAGCTTACCGTTATAATTAAGGTTTCTATTAAAGTCAATAACTTTATCAGCAAAACTAGCTCCCATCATTAGCAATCTTCTTCATCCTCCTGCTCTTCGGAAAGGGCCAGTTCAATGTCAATAAACTGAATATATAACCCGCATACCTGATTATCTTCGTCGTAAGCAAAGTATACAGGATAAGCGCCATCACCGAACCCACTGGCAAACATCGGAATTTGATAAGATGTACCTGGTATTGTCCAATTGATCCAATCCCCTAACTCCCTCTGGTTTTTGGGGTTGTTTTTATAACTCTGAGCAAAGATATCGGCAAAATAATCATCGTAAATGTTACCCACATTTTTTTGGGTAAGGAACTTATCGAAATAAGGCAATACCTCCGCATCAGTAATACAAGCAAGACCAGCGTCTACAGAAAATCCAAAATATTCTCCTTCTCCCACTCCTTCCAGTTCTTCATGTCCTATTAAAGCCTCACGATAAATTACAGGCCTTTTATCCGTAAATGAAACTTTTACCGCTGCATAGCGATTCCCCCAATCTTCAGATTTTACTACTGCTATTTGTACCGGAAAATTTCCTTTCGGAGAGTTAATAAAGTAAGGTTTTTCTGCTGCATTCAAATAGACCAAAGGATCTCTTACTATTACTTTTCCAGAAGGCATAGAAACATTTCCAACATGTATTACTTCCATTTTTTTTCCGAAAATCTCGTCTGAAGTAAAATAAGCTTCTAAATCTGTAGGACAAACCAGAAGGTCTTTCATTTCATCCCATTTTTGTAGCCAGCTTTCATTCATGATATTATTTTTTATCAATTCATTTAAAAATTAAAATTACTATTTATTTAATCCGGATCAAATGAAGACGGACTTTGAAAAACAAAAATATATACAAAATACTATTACCTACTGATTTTCAATTATTTTAATTATTTTAGTCATCGAACTTATCGTGCTGAAAATACGATATAAAAACTATTTACCCATGATCGGAATTCTTGCTGAACTTATTATTTCAGGGCTCTTGCTATGGTATATCGATAAAAAAACACTTTTTGTTTTAGGATTTAAACCCACCAGAAATAGAATTATGAACTGGACAACAGGCTTCCTGTTAGCAGCATTGGTGTGCTTACTTTATCATGTAATGAATAAGACTTTCAGCGATAACAGCTGGATATTAAATAAACATATGACCTTACAGACAATATTCACCAGCGTCTGGTGGACTTTAAGATCAGTCATATTTGAGGAACTCATTTTTAGGGGAGCATTACTTTACTTAGCCATTGAAAAATTGGGAATTAAGATCGCCTGTTATCTTTCTGCCATTTGCTTTGGTGTCTACCATTTGTTTTCTTATAATGCATTTGGAAACCCTATTCAAATGGTGATTATTTTTTTTATGACCGGAATATTTGGATTGATGCTTGCATTTGCATTTGCAAAAACAAAATCACTTTATCTTCCTTTTGGACTTCACCTGGGATGGAATATCTTTAATATTGTTATTTTCTCAAACGGACCTCTGGGACAACAGGTTTTGATTAAAGCCAATGAGCATAAGCCTGAAGGTCTCATCTCACTTTTTATATTTCTATTTCAAATCTTTGCACTTCCCATTTTGGTTTACTGGTATCTGAGATATCTAAAAAAACAAGACATCAGTACCCAAAAAAAGGAAGCTTTATAAAGCTTCCTTTTAATATTATCAGATCAATCCAAATTGTTCAAAATGATGAGTAAAATGCTTCCTATGCATCAATTCCCACATTTCTTTATTTAGTTTTCCGAACACAAAATTCAGATGTTCTGCTTGAGGATTTTCTTTGTAATAAATTGAAAATCTTTTCAGGTTTTCTATGAATGATTCTTTTGCCGCATCAAAATTTTTATGTCTTAATTCCAACAGCTTTTCATCTTCAGCCAAGTAAGGTGCCGGGAAATCCTTAGGCATTTTCCTGTGATTGTAAAGGGAATCCTGCCATTTTTCGAGCTGTTCTTCAGGAGTAAAGCATTTTTCAGCTTCAGGTTCTCCCATACTTACCAAAACGCCATGCTCAAGATGCTCAATCATTTGTTGTGGAGACATATTACCCCAGCTTGGTTTTGTACTTTGGGTCAGGCCTCCTAAAATTTTCTGAATATTTTTAATATTAAGATCAACAAAAGGAGATTTTTTTGCAACTAAAGTTAAAATAGTAGCCACACAAACCACCTCATCTCTTTGATTAATTACTTCCACTAACCATTTAACGACTCCCGATGGAATATTTCTTCCTTTGACTCCCCTGTTTATTTTTTCTTTAGCTGTCAAATAAACAGTAATTGTATCTCCAGCATATACCGGTTTAAAGAAGCTGCAATTTTCCAGACCATAGTTTGCTATTACCGGTCCTTTTTTACCTGATACAAATAGTCCGGCAGCAGCAGAAAGGATAAAGTATCCGTGAGCAACCGTCTTATCAAAAATAGTTCCCGTTAAGCTTGTAGCATCTGTATGTGCATAGAAGTGATCCCACGAAACATTGGAGAAATTCACAATATCTGCATCGGTAACTGTTCGTCCTGCTGTTTCCAGAGAATCTCCAACTTCAACATCTTCAAAGTATTTTTGAAATGGATGCTTATCTGCATATTTTTTCTCTGCCCCTTGTTGGTAAATTTTGGTGATTGCCGTCAAAATATCAGGTGACCCTTGAATAGCTGTTTTTTGTAAAAAGAAATGCAGCCCGTTTAATCCTCCCATTTCTTCTCCTCCACCTGCTCTTCCCGGTCCTCCGTGCATCAATGTAGGAAGTGGGGAACCATGTCCTGTACTCTCTTTAGCATTATCTCTGTTCAGTACATAGATTCTTCCATGTTGCGATGCCATTTTCCAAGAAGTTTCAGCTACAAATTGATCATCGTGGGAAACAATTGATCCTACTAAACTTCCTTTCCCCCTTTTCGCGAGTGCTGCGGCTTCTTCCGCATCTTTGTAAGGCATCATAGTAGAAACCGGACCAAAAGCTTCTACATCATGAGAAATATTTTTCTCGAAAGGCTTATCGTTCAGGAATAATTTAGGACTCATGAATGATCCTTTTTCATAGTCTGCATCTACAAGCTCATGTTTACCATCATAAACAAGTTCTGTTTCAGTTTTCAGAATATCTACTTTTCGGAGAACCTCATCATACTGTTGCTTTCCTACCAATGATCCCATTCTGGTTTCACGGCTTAGAGGATTTCCTATTTTAGTTTGATCCAATGCTGTTGCCAATGCATGCTGTACATCACCGATAAGGTGTTCCGGTACAATTATTCTTCTTATAGCGGTACATTTCTGGCCAGCTTTTGTTGTCATTTCATTACGAACCTCTTTGATGAATAAATCAAATTCCGGAGTTCCTGGTTTTGCATCCAGTCCCAGGATAGAACAATTCAACGAATCTGCTTCCATATTGAAACGAACTGCATTACCTGCCACGGAAGGCAATGATTTCAGTTTTCTTCCTGTATTCGCAGAACCCGTAAACAATACGGAATCTCCATCCTGAACATAATCAAGAATATTTCCGGGTTCGCCACAAACCAACTGTACAGCACCTTCCGGAAGAAAACCACTTTCAATCATGTCCTGGAATACCGCATTGGTAAGATAAGATCCAAAAGGTGACGGCTTTACAATGGACGGAACACCTGCCAACAATGAAGTAGAAAGCTTTTCCAGCATTCCCCATACCGGAAAGTTATACGCATTGATTTGTATAGATACTCCTTCACTTGGAGTAAGGATATGAGTTCCTAAATGAGTTCCGTTCGCTGAAATTTTCTGTGTATCTCCATCTACCCAGAATGGAGTATTAGGCAACATTCTTTTTGCCAACCCCGAGTAGGTAAAGAAAGTCCCAAAACCTCCTTCAATATCCACCCAGGAATCCACATGGGTAGCTCCAGTTTTATAGGATAACTCGTAGTATTTTTTCTTTCTTTCCAGCAGGTAAAGCGCCACTTTTTTCAACATTTCTCCACGGTCATAGAAAGTCATTGAAGAAAGATTTTTATATCCTACAGTTCTTCCATAATCAAGAGCCTGTTCAAAATTAAGGCCTTCAGTATCGGAAACAGCTACCTGCTCTCCTGTAACGGCATTGTACAAAGGAACCCCGTTTCCGGTCCCTTCTATCCATTGTCCGTAGATATAGTTTTTTAACTTTTCCATATAGTTTTTTACTTTTTACTTAAATTAATTAGTGAGCCCTAAGGTATTCACAGTAATGACCAAATTACTATTACGATCTAATTTTTTTAGGAACACCGATCAAGTGAAACTGATTTACTTCGGTTCCTGGTAAGGAAACATTTTCACCAATCCTTCATATAAACTTCTGTGAAGAATAGTAGCATGATTGTCTGTTTCCATCATTTTATATTCTAATGTCCAGTTTTTCTTTCCGGCTTTTTTCAAAACATCGTAGAAAGTCTCCGCATCTTTTATCATTACAGGATGTTCACCTTTTCCAACAGACAGATAAACAAACTTTTTAGTATCCGGAGATTTTGAAAGTAATTGAGATGCTTGCTTTAAAAGACTTTCATCATCCCACCATAAACTTGGACTGATAATAAAATAGTTATTGAACATTTCCGGCTTTTTCAAAAGAATTTCCGTTGCTAAAAGTCCGCCCAGAGACTGGCCAAAAAGGTATTTTTCCGTAGTTTTAAACTGGCTTTCAACATAGGGTTTTAGCTCTTTTTCCATAAATGTAATAAACTGATCAGAATGCCCTGTGGTAGGATAGTCTTTCTGCAAGTCTTTTAAATCTGTATGAAAAGTAAAATCTCTTTTTCTATCTACATTAGCAACTCCCACTACAATGGTTTCCGGCATGGAATACATCTGATTAAAGAATTGTACTAATCCCGTCACGTGAATAAAATCTTCATTTATGCTTCCATCCAACAGATAGATTACCGGATATGATTTTGTTTTGTCATATCCTTGTGGAAGATAAATATTCAATATCCTGTCTTCATTTAAGGTTTTAGACTTAATCGTCCTCACTTCTCCAATTGTAAGCGGTTTTGTAGCAACAGTTTGTGCTGACAACACACTATTCATCGTCAACATCATGCTGCATACAAGTGCAATTTTTTTAATCATATTTAATTGTATGGTTATTGTTTTATATCATCCCAGATACTGTAATCCACAATTTTCGTTGGAATCTGCTGGACATATTCTGTAAAAGGCTCACAAGGCAGAATAGCTTCTTTTCCCTCTCTTGCCAGTTCCTGATATAACTTTGTCCCTTCTGTTTTCCAATGAATCATTTCATCGGAAACATCACGAATGATTTTTGCAGGACTTCCTACAACCAGTTTCCTGGGTTCACATCTGAAATTCGCCGGTACAAAAGCCAATGCTCCGACAATACTTTCATCGCCAATATAAGCTTTGTCCATTACCACAGCGTTCATTCCGATCAGACAGTTTTTGCCGATGTGTCCGGAGTGAATAATAGCTCCATGTCCGATATGTGCAGATTCTTCTAATATCGTTTCTATATTGGGAAAAACATGCAGGGTACAGTTCTCCTGCACATTAGCTCCATCCTTGATGATAATTTTCCCCCAGTCCCCACGGATTACCGCATTGGGACCGATATATACTTCTTCACCTATTTCTACATTCCCGATAATGACTGCCTGCGGATGAATGTAAGCAGAAGGTTTTATAATGGGACGAATCCCGTGGTATGAATAGATATTCATCTTTTTTTAATTTGAAAATCTGAGAATGCGATAATTTGAAAATTAGAAATGTCTTTAAGCATTTTCAAATTCTCAAATTAACTCACTTCCAAATTAATTATACTTTTTCAATTACCATCGCATATCCTTGTCCTACACCTATACAAAGGGTACACAACGCATATTTCTTATCCTGTTTATGAAGCTCCATTGCTGCAGAACCTACGATTCTTGCTCCTGAAACTCCCAGTGGATGGCCTATTGCAATGGCACCTCCATTTGGATTTACTCTTTCATCATCATCTTTCAACCCTAAACTTCTAGTTACGGCCAGTGCCTGTGCTGCAAATGCTTCATTCAACTCGATGATATCCATATCTTCAAGAGAAAGGTTTAATCTTTTCAGTAGTTTTTGAGTTGCTTCTACCGGTCCTATTCCCATGATTCTTGGTTCAACACCTGCTACTGCGGATCCTAAAATCTTTGCTTTTGGCTTAAGACCATACTTTTTAACCGCTTCTTCACTCGCTAAAATTAAAGCAGCAGCTCCGTCATTCATTCCCGAAGCGTTTCCTGCTGTAACTGTTCCTTCTTTTCTGAAAGCCGGACGAAGTTTTGCCAATCCCTCCATAGATGAAGAAGGTTTAATAAATTCGTCTTTTTCGAAAATGATTGGATCACCTTTTCTCTGAGGAATTTCAACTTTTACAATTTCTTCTGCCAGTCTTCCGCTTTCCTGAGCTCTTGTTGCTTTCTGCTGAGACCAAAGGGCAAATTTATCCTGATCTTCTCTATTGATCTGATGTATATCTGCTAAATTTTCGGCAGTTTCTCCCATTCCATCAACACCATACAGTTCTTTCATTTTAGGGTTGATAAAACGCCATCCGAAAGTAGTATCAAACATCTGGCTGTCTCTTCCGAAAGCAGCACTTGGTTTTGACATCACATACGGTGAACGGGTCATATGCTCTACTCCTCCTGCAATATAAATTTCTCCTTCTCCAGCAGCTATTGAACGAAAAGCGTTTGCCACGGCGGACATTCCGGAAGCGCATAGTCTGTTGACAGTTTCTCCTCCGATTTTATAAGGAAGACCAGCCAGTAAAAGACCCATCCTTGCAACATTTCTATTATCTTCACCCGCCTGATTAGCACACCCGAAAATAACGTCTTCAATTTCTTCTACCGGAACTTCGGGATTTCTTGCAACAATTTCTTTGATAACAATTGATGCCAAATCATCAGCTCTTACTTCTGATAATCCTCCCTGTAATTTTGAAATAGGAGTTCTGATATAATCTACAATGTATACGTTGTTCATTTTTTATTTAGATTTTGAGATACCAGACAAAAAGATTTCACTCGTTTTTAATCAGATATCTGAGTCTTATGTCTGATTTTATAATTCTGTTACTTTTTTTCCGATCTTATATACTGTTCCTACAAATTTTGCAATAAGCTCTTCATTTTGATTGGTGATCTGAATATCATAAACAGCAGTTTTCCGGGTATCGTTAACCAGCTTACTTTCTGCCCTAAAGATATCACCCTCTTTTCCTGCTTTAGTAAAATTGATGATACAATTTAACGCAACTGCAGCGTCCCCGGAATTATTTGATGAAAAGGCCAGTGCAGAATCTGCAAAAGCAAACGTCACCCCTCCATGGACCGTCTTAAGTCCGTTAATCATATCTTTTTTAATAGGCATTTCTATTAGACAATAATTTTCTTTCACCTCAATCATTCTGATATTCATCCATTGGGAAAAATAATCCTGACCGAGCATATAATCTGCAATTTGTTTTGGATTCATTTTTAGTTTATACTTGTTATTTCTTCATATAATTCTTCAACCAATACATCATAAATCCCCATAGTTTTACCTAGAATCATATGTTCATATGAAAAGTCTTCGGAAGGATACGAAGCATTCAGATCGAAATTATTTTCATCAGCTATCCTCTTGATCGCCTCCTTATATTTATCATTAAATTTCCCCAGCAATTCCAACCTTTCCTGATCATCTTTGATCAAAGAACATTCCCGGACCAGGTATTCTTTTTCCATCAAAAGCCTCTGCTTTAATTCTGCTCCGAAAATATCTAAATCCATTATAATAGTTTTATCCTTCAAATTAAGCAAGCTTATTTAATAAAGGGCTTTGTCGGTATCTTTCTTCCTGATATTCGTTATAAAGGTTCTGCAGGGTTTCCGAGATTTTTGTATATCCTATTTCTCTCCCCCAGCTTAATAAACCTTTCGGATAGTTGACTCCTTTTTGCATTGCCAGCTCGATGTCTTCATCATTCGCTACACCTAATCTTTTAGCTTCTACAGCTTCATTGATCAGCATGGAGATGATTCTTAAGAAGATCTGCTCATACAACGCATCATCTTTTCGAGCAATCGGTTTCTGAACTCCTTCACTATAATCAAAAAAACCTTTTCCGGTCTTTCTTCCATGAAGTTTTGCTTCAGACATACG
This sequence comes from Chryseobacterium sp. PTM-20240506, assembly GCF_048296755.1. Classification (NCBI taxonomy): domain Bacteria; kingdom Pseudomonadati; phylum Bacteroidota; class Flavobacteriia; order Flavobacteriales; family Weeksellaceae; genus Chryseobacterium; species Chryseobacterium sp. PTM-20240506. Next base: position 3,789,401 of record NZ_CP182581.1, on the reverse strand, counting down.
TTGCTGTAACAAGGAAGGTTTATATTTCGGATCATTAAAATAATCCTTATAAACAGTTGTTGTAACTGAAAAATTAACATCAACTCCAATGAGATCCATTAATTCAAAAGGTCCCATTTTAAAGTTTCCTAAGGTCCTCATGGCATCGTCTACCTGCTCTGGTGTAGCAATATTTTCTTCAACGATTCTCAATCCTTCACTATAGAAAGGACGTGCAATTCTGTTAACAATAAATCCTGGAATATCTTTAGCAATAACCGGAACCTTTCCCCAATCTTTCATGAGGTGATACATTTTCTCTGCTAAAGACTTCTCTGTTAATAACGAAGGAATAATTTCAACTAAAGGCATCAGAGGTGCAGGGTTGAAAAAGTGGATTCCAATAAAACGTTCAGGATATTTCAATTCTGCGCCAAGAGATGTGATAGAAATGGACGATGTATTGGAACCTATAATACAGTTTTCGGAAACATGATTTTCCAGTTCTGCGAAAACTTTAGTTTTAATTTCTTTGTTTTCAATGATTGCTTCAATGACTAATTCACAGTCTTTGAAATCTTTCAGTTCTGTAGCGATAGAGACATTAGCCAGAATTTCGGTCATTTTTTCAGCTGAAATCTTCTGTTTATCTACTAGTTTGGTTAATGTTTTTTCCAAACCTAGCGTTGCCGTTTCTACCTGTTTTGAGTTGGCATCATATACCCAAACTTTACAGCTATTTGTTGCTGCTACTTGTGCGATGCCTATTCCCATAGTTCCGGCACCGATAATTCCTACATTCATATTTTAAATTTGAAAATTTGAAAATGAGCTAATTTGAAAATTACTTAAGCTTTTGAACTTGAAATAATTTTAGATAAGATTAACACAATCTCTTTTAAATCTGATCGTATTTTTTCATCCGGAGATTTTAAATATTGAGATTGAGAACATAACAAGAGCCAATACTCTGTTTCTTCAGCTTCTTTAGCAGCGATTTTTAATTTATGAATAAAATCGGCCTTGCTTTCTGCATTTTGAGCTTCTCTAACATTAGCCCCAATTGAAGTTCCTGATTTAAAAATCTGGTTTGCCAATGGAAATCTGTTAGCCTTATATAGTTCTTCAGAAAATTCAATAATGTTCAATGCAAAGTCAAAAGTCTTATTTACAATGATATTTTCTTTGTCATCTCTCATTTTCAAATTTTCAAATTAGCCCATTCTCAAATTAATTATCTTCCCTTATAATCAGGTTTTCTTTTTTGTAAAAAGGCGTTTACACCTTCTATGAAATCTTCTGTTTCTGCAGCTTCCTGTTGCAGGTCGCCTTCTAACTCCAGTTGCTCTTTGAGTGTATTGTTGTACGACTGAGCAAATGCTTTTTTAGTAAGTTTTATAGCAGCGGTAGGCATATTGGCCATTTTCTCCAGAATTTCCATTGATTTTGGAATAAATTCCTCTTCGTTGAAAACTTCAGCTACCAAACCGTAAGCTTTTGACTCTTCTGCTGACAATCTTTTTCCTGTAAATGCAAGGTAATTGGCTAATTGTCTTCCCAATAGTTTTGGAAGGAAATAAGTTCCTCCCGTATCAGGGATCAACCCGATATTTGAAAAAGCCTGTGCAAAATAAGATTTGTCAACTGCTAATACGAAATCACAGATCAAGGCAAGCATGGCACCTGCTCCAACTGCCGGGCCATTTACCAGTGCAACCACAGGTTTTCTGCAATGTGTGATTTCTGTAACCAATGGATTGTAATAATCCACTACTATTTTTCTAATGATATCATGATCATGGTGTTCATTTCCCTGTACAAAAGCATCATCTAAATTCTGTCCTGAGCAAAATGCTCTTCCTCTTCCGGAAATCGCCACACATCTTACCGTTTCATCTTCATTACAGGATTTTATAAAATCTTTCAAATCTGCCAAAGAAGGTTTTGTTAATGCGTTTAATGATTCAGGTTGATTCAGGTAGGCAATTTTGAGTTTTCCATCAAAATGAGTCTCGATATCAAGTTGTGTATACATAGTTTTTAAATTTATTATTTAACAATGCTCTAATTTAACAATATAAATTAATGTAACCATCTACCAGCTTAGTAATCCGGCAGTAGCTTCGTTATGCTTTACATAGCCATATGCCTTAAATATAACAAGTACATTAATTTATCAATGGCATTTAAAATAATCAAAAGGTTCTAAACAGTCCAGACATTGGTATGATGCTTTGCATAATGTAGATCCAAATCTGCTGATCTGCTTAGAATGCATAGAACCACAGCGTGGACATTTTTTAGGTTTCCCTATATGGTGCTCATCTGCCCCTTTCTCCGGAGGAGTAATTCCATATTCACGGAGTTTTTCTCTTGCTTCATCTGTTAGCCAATCCGTTGTCCAAATTGGAAACATTTTGGTAACAACCTTTGCATCCCACCCGTTTTCCTTCATGATTTTCATGATATCTTCCTCAATGGTAAACATAGCGGGGCACGCAGAATAAGTAGGCGTAATTATTACCTCGCAAGAACTCTCGCTGGTAGCTTTTGCCTCTCTTACAATACCTAATTCCACAATATTGATTACCGGAATTTCCGGATCAGGAACCTGGGATAATATGTTTAATAATTGGTTCATTACTTATTAATCATTTGCCTATTTGAAAATCCATTATAAAATTGTTTAATTTTTAAATGGGGGTATATTTTCAAATAAATCTTATTTTACTACCAGGTACACCCCGGATATGCTCTCTGCATATATTGTAATTCACAAAGAATATATCCGAAATACTCGGTATGGTAACCTGTTCTTGACTTTGGCTGCATAAAATGATCCGTTGGATATTCTAGTCCAAAATCAGCAAAATCTTTTTCTGTAACAGCAATAAACTGCTCATAAAGGGCATCAACATCAGGTACAATATTAAGAGTGATCAGATCATCTTCGCCTTCCACCTTTGCAAACAGACCTTTTGTGTATTCCCAGATATTTTCAATTGCTTTTATCAGACGTACTTTACTTTCTTCTGTTCCCTGTGCAAAAATTTTCATCCAGGATGAAGCATGAGTATAGTGATATTTAACCTCTTTTAAAGATTTTTGGGCAAGCGCGGATAAGTCTTCATCTGAAGAATTTGATAAAGCTTCATACATTAATTTCTGATAGATAGAAAAAACATACACTTTAAGAATTGTCTGGGCATAATCTTCATTAGGGAGCTCTACCCAATGAGCATTGATGTATTCATGTTCATATCTCAAAAATGCCAGATCATCCTCGCTTTTACCATTATCAGCTACTCTTGAAGCATACTGATAAAAGTTATTCGCTTGTCCAAGTTCATCAAGAGCAATGTTGGTCAATGCAATATCTTCTTCCAGATAAGGACCTTCACCGCACCACTCGGATAGTCCCTGCCCCATGATGAAACTATCATCCGCGAATTTTAATAAATAATTATATAATGGATTCATTTTTTGATGGATTTCAGATTCAGATTTCAGATTTCAGATATTTAATTTTCATATCTGAAGTCTCATATACTGAAGTCTTTATTAATTACATATTTTTTACATCATTAGGAATGTCATAGAAGGTTGGATGGCGGTATAATTTATCATCTGCCGGATCAAAAAATGATTCCTGATCCATACCTTCTGAACTTACAATATATTTGCTGGGAACAACCCAAACGCATGTTCCTTCTTTTCTCCTGGTATAAACGTCTCTTGCATTCTGAAGAGCCATTTCTGCGGTTGGTGCCTGCACTGTTCCTGCATGTTTGTGGGATAATCCCGGTTTAGTCTGAATAAACACTTCCCACATATCTAAATTTGCCATAGTCAATTATAAATTTGAAAATTTGAGAATTTGAAAATGTGTTAATTAATTTTCAATCAGTACATTTTCAAATCATCACCTTATATCACTTCTTTTTGTTGTTTCTCCGCAAAAGCTGCTGCAGCTTCTTTCACCCAAAGGTTTTCCTGCTGTGCCTTTACTTTAGTTTGTAATCTTTTCTTATTACATGGTCCGTTTCCTTTCAGAATGGTCATAAATTCATCCCATGGAAGTTCTCCAAAATCATAATGCCCCCTCTCCTCGTTCCACTTCAGATCTTTATCCGGAATCGTTAATCCTAAAAACTCAGCCTGGGAAACAGTAACGTCAATAAACCTTTGACGAAGGCTATCGTTACTTTCTCGTTTTACTCTATAGTTCATAGAGATCTTCGAATTTGGTGAGCTGTCATCATTAGGTCCAAACATCATCAGAGCCGGCCACCAAAAACGATCTAACGCTGCCTGAGCCATTTCTTTCTGTTGTTTTGTTCCTCGGCAAAGTGCCATTAAAATCTCATACCCTTGTCTCTGATGGAAAGATTCTTCCTTGCAGATTCTTACCATTGCTCTGGAATAAGGTCCGTAAGAGTTACCCATCAGCATTACCTGGTTCATAATTGCAGCGCCATCAACCAGCCAGCCAATAGCTCCAATATCTGCCCAGCTCAGTGTAGGATAATTAAAGATACTTGAGTATTTAGCCTTTCCTTCCAACATATCTTCATAAGTAGCATCTCTGTCTGCCCTGATTGTTCCGTTTCCTAAAGTTTCAGTTGCAGCATAAAGATATAACCCGTGCCCTGCCTCATCCTGAACCTTAGCCAAAAGAGCCATTTTTCTTCTCAAAGAAGGAGCTCTGGAAATCCAGTTAGCTTCCGGTAGCATTCCTACAATCTCGGAATGGGCATGTTGTGAAATCTGACGAACCAATAATTTCCTGTAATCATCAGGCATAATATCCTTGGGCTCTACTTTATTTTCTTCGTGAACGTATTGAACAAATTTTTCTAAGTCCATTTCTTTTGTCTTTTGTAAAATGTAAAACGTATTAATGTATTCATGAATACTTTTTACATTTAATCGTTAATACAATTTAAACATCATAATTAAGCATCACCACATTGGTTGTCGGGTGACATTGACATGTCAGAACGTAACCTCTGGCTACTTCTTCTTCGGTAAGTGCAAAGTTTTTTTCCATGAAGACTTCTCCTTCCAAAACCTCTGCTTTACACGTACAGCAAACCCCTCCTTTACAAGCAAAAGGAACAGGCAACTGATCTTTTAATGCTTTATCTAAGATACTCTCTTTTTTAGAATTAAGATGGAAGGAATATTCATCGTCGTCAATGATCACCGTTACCATACTTTCTATATTGGCGATAGCTTTGAATTCATCACTCATTTCCTCAGAATTTTCTTCATCCGGAGCTGTGAAATATTCAAATAAAACCTGAATAGCAGGTACCTTTTTTTCTTTTTTCAGATAATCAGCAATACCTTTGATCATTTCTGCAGGACCACAAATGAAATAGGTAGCTTCTTTAACATCTATATCGGTATATCTTTCAAATAAATGATTCAGTTTTTCCGGAGAGATTCTTCCTTCAAAAATAGGATCTTCATGCTTTTCACGACTTACCAGATATACTACATTCAGCCTTCCTTTGAAGTGCTCAACCAGTTTATCGATCTCCGCTTTCTTCATCACATGATTCATGCTTCTGTTGCTGTAAAATAAATATGCCTTACTATTAGGCTCCTGGTAAAGACTTTCCTTGATATTGGAAAGAACCGGACTGATTCCACTTCCTGCAGCCAGACCAACATATGTTTTGGTATTCGATGGGTGATAGGTGGTATTGAAACCTCCCATAGGTGGCATTACCTCAAGCACCTCATCCATATGAAGATGTTCATTAAAATATCCTGAAACCTTTCCACCTTCTAAAAGTTTGACCAATACTTCCAATGTATTGCTTTTTTCACTTGGAGCATTGCAGATAGAATAAGAACGTCTCTCCTCATTTCCGTCGATCATCATCCGGAAGTTAAGGTATTGCCCCTGCTTGAATCTGAATTTATCTTTTAGTTCATCAGGAATTTCCACTGCTACATTCACAGCTTCATCGGTATCTTTCTGAACTTTTACCGTTTTTAGTTTATAAAATGAATTCATTTTTTCTTTAGTATTCTATTAATTTTTCCACCTTCGCATTTAGGTAAGCTATCCTGAGTGTGGATTTTCACTTTTGTGGTTATTCCTACCCGTTTCTTTATTTCGTTTTCAATATTTTTTCCAAAATTTCCGACAAAAATAAGATAATCATCGGTATTTATTTCAAGTTGATGAGATTTAATAAAATCATTATCTATTTCCAGGTCAATGTCTAAAGCAACGCACATTTGCTCCTTTTCGATAGGTGTAAGATAGTAATTTGGTACGACTCCTTCTACATGTGAAAAAGCTTCTTCAATCTGGCTTGGATAAACATTTACCCCTCTTACAATCAGCATATCATCAGCTCTTCCGATAAGAGGTCTCATTTTTACCATCGTTCTTTTTCCACTCTCATCATAGTAAAGACTTGTAATGTCATTTGTCCAATATCTTAGAAGTGGCATCGCTTTTTTCGTCAAAGTGGTAATCACCAGTACGCCTTCTTCTCCAAATGGAACCGGTTGTTTTGTATTCGGATCCAAAATTTCGGGATAAAAATGATCTTCCCAGATATAGGAACCACCTTTTTCTTCGAAATCCTCCATCGATACTCCGGGTCCGATAATCTCACTTAATCCATAAATATTAGTCGCATGAACCCCCAGCCTCTCTTCAATGTGATGTCTGATGATTTCTGTCCATGGTTCAGAACCCAACACAGCATACTTTAAACTGATTTCATCAGCAGAAATTCCTCTTTTAGCAAATTCATCAGCTATTGTTAAAGCATACGAAGGTGAGCAACAAATTACTTCAGGCTTAAAATCCATTATCAAATCCACTTGTCTCGTTGTCATTCCCCCCGAAATAGGAAGAACACTCATTCCAAGCTTTTCAGCTCCATAATGCAGACCTAATCCGCCGGTAAAAATTCCATAACCGTATGCATTATGCAATTGCATCCCAGGTTGGGCTCCTGCTGCGTTCAAAGACCTTGCAACCACCTCGCTGAAAAGATCAACATCTTCCTTCGTGTATCCTACTACCGTTGGTTTTCCTGTAGTTCCACTTGAACAATGTATTCTCTGTAATTCATTCTTCGGAACCGTAAATAATCCAAATGGATAGTGATCCCGCAAATCCTGTTTATAAGTAATGGGTAATTTCGAAATATCTTCAATCGACCTTATTTCCTGAGGTGATATTCCCGCTTCATTAAATTTTCTTTTATAAAAATCTGATCTTTCCTCAAGATAACCTACAAGATCTACCAATCTTTTGGACTGGAGCTCCCTAAGCTGGTCGAGCTCTAAATATTCAACTGAAAAATCCATAAAACTAACTAACATTTGTTAGGTGTAAATTTAAAAAGATTTTGGAAGCTGACAAAATTTTTATGATTTTAATCATATTTTGAATGATTCTAAATAACCAGAACGGTAATTTTTTTATCTCTTTTGATTTCCAAGCAGTCCAAAGAGTATCTTATTCCTGATTTCATCAGTGATCTCTACATTTGATCCTGTGTTTCTTTTGAACCAGAAATAAGAATTATTGAGTGTATGAAGAATAAACCTTGTAGTAAAGGATGGGGATTTTAATTCCCAATTTTCGGCCTTATAGATCCCGGAAATTAATTGTTCGACTTCCTGTTGATATTTTTTCCTCAACTCAACAAATTCAGGAAGCCTTTCCTCAAGATGTTTCCATTCGTTGGAATAAATATGAGTAACATCGGGATTTTTGAGAACAACAGATAAGTGTTTATCAATAAATAAATTCAGCTTATCACTGGGTTTGATATCTGTGTTCAATACTTCCTGAAGCTCAACAAAGAAATCCTGAGCAATACCAAAGCAAATCCATTCAAGGATTTCTTCCTTAGAACGTATATGTGCATAGAGAGAGGCAGCTTTTATATTCAATTGAGTTGCCAGATCTCTTACAGAACTTCCCATATAGCCTTTCTCTTTGAAAAGCTGAACGGCTTCGTCTAATATTTTCTTTTGTTTTTCTTTAAGCTCCATCAGTAGATTGCAAAAGTAACTTTTTTGATCCAAACTGTTGTTTTTTGCCTCATAAAAGTTTTACATACCTCTTTTAATCTGATTTCAAAATAAAAAAGAATGTCAAAATTTACAGATGATATGATGAAAATGGAAATTTTGTCTAGTTACCTCAGTGTTAAAAATACAATATTCGGAAATTTTGTCCAATTTATTTATAAATTCAATAATTGAACACTTTTTGTGTTATACGACCCGAATTAAATGATTAAATTAGATCAAGGACATCAGACTTTAGATACGGATTTAAGAAATTAAATTTAATTCAAAGTCTGAATGGTCTGAAATCTGATGTCTAAAATCTATACACTTTAAGTCAACCCAAAAATATAAAATATGAATTTAAATCAATATACTGTAAAATCACAAGAAGCCATTCAGGCAGCCCAGCAAGTTGCTATGGAATTGGGTAATCAAAGCATAGAACCTCAACATTTACTGGAAGGAATCTTTCAGGTAGATGAAAATATTTCACCTTTTTTACTGAAAAAATCGGAAGCCGATGCATCTTTGGTAAGAGAGAGAAACCGTGAAAGTTTAGAAAGACTTCCTAAAGTTCAGGGAGGTAATATTTATCTCTCACAATCAGCAAATAAAGTCCTATTGGATGCGCCGAACATTGCAAAGAAAATGGGTGATGAGTATGTAACAATCGAACACTTATGGCTGTCACTTTTGGATACTTCATCTGAAGTTTCTAAAATGCTTAAAGATATGGGGGTTACCAAAAGCTTACTGGAAGGCGCTATTAAGGAATTAAGAAAAGGGAGCAAAGCAAATTCTGCAAGTTCAGAAGAAACTTACCAATCTCTCAATAAATATGCTAAAAATTTTAATGAATTAGCAGCAGAAGGAAAACTGGATCCGGTAATCGGACGTGATGAAGAAATCCGTCGTGTATTACAGATTCTTTCCAGAAGAACAAAAAACAATCCGATCCTAATTGGAGAACCAGGTGTAGGTAAAACTGCAATTGCAGAAGGGATTGCACATAGAATTATTAACGGAGACGTTCCTGAAAATCTGATGGATAAAACTTTATATTCATTAGATATGGGAGCATTAATCGCCGGAGCAAAATATAAGGGAGAATTTGAAGAGCGTTTGAAGTCTGTCGTTAATGAGGTAATAAAGTCTGACGGACAAATTATTCTTTTCATTGATGAAATCCACACATTAGTAGGAGCTGGTGGTGGTGAAGGCGCTATGGACGCAGCAAATATTTTAAAACCCGCCTTGGCAAGAGGAGAATTAAGAGCAATAGGTGCCACTACCTTGAATGAATATCAAAAATATTTTGAAAAGGACAAAGCCCTTGAAAGACGTTTTCAGAAAGTAATGGTGGAAGAGCCGGATACAGAATCTGCGATCTCTATTTTACGTGGAATTAAAGATAAATACGAAGCGCATCATAAAGTAAGAATCAAAGATGAGGCTATTATTGCAGCAGTTGAAATGTCTCAAAGATACATCTCAGACCGATTCTTACCGGATAAAGCAATTGACCTTATTGATGAGGCTTCTGCCAAGTTGAGAATGGAAATCAACTCCAAACCCGAAGAGCTTGATGTCTTGGATAGAAAGCTTATGCAGATGGAAATTGAGCTGGCTGCTATTTCAAGAGAAGGCAATCAGACCAAAATTGACCATTTAAAAGAAGATATTTCAAAAATTTCCGAACAACGAAATGAGATTAATGCAAAATGGTTGAAAGAAAAACAAAAAAGTGAAGATCTTACACAGATTAAAAAAGATATTGAATCTTTAAAACTAGAAGCGGAAAGAGCTTCCAGAGCTGGAGATTATGCCAAAGTAGCAGAAATCCAATATGGAAAAATCAAAGAAAAAGAAGATGACTTGCAGAAGCTGGAACTTGAAATGCAAAATCATCAGAACGAATTAATAAAAGAAGAGGTAACTGCAGAAAATATCTCCGAAGTAATTGCTAAGTGGACAGGAATTCCTGTAACAAAACTTTTACAATCGGAAAGGGAGAAATTGCTGCACCTTGAAACAGAACTTCATCACAGGGTTGTAGGACAAGAAGAAGCCATTCAGGCTGTTTCTGATGCGATCAGAAGAAACCGTGCAGGATTGAGTGATGAGAAAAAACCAATAGGATCCTTTCTTTTCCTCGGTACAACAGGTGTCGGTAAAACAGAGTTAGCAAAAGCGCTGGCTGAATTTTTATTCGACGATGAGAACAATATGACCCGAATAGATATGAGTGAATATCAGGAACGTCATTCTGTTTCCAGATTAGTAGGAGCGCCTCCCGGATATGTAGGATATGATGAAGGAGGACAACTTACAGAAGCAGTGAGAAGACGACCTTATTCAGTTGTTCTTTTGGATGAGATTGAAAAAGCCCACCCTGATGTTTTCAATACCTTATTGCAGGTTTTGGATGATGGTCGTTTGACAGACAACAAAGGCAGAGTTGTCAACTTTAAAAACTCAATTATCATTATGACTTCTAACCTGGGCTCACATTTGATTCAGGAAAATTTTGAAAACATTACTGAAGCCAATCAGGATGAAATCGTAGAGAAAACAAAAGAAGAAGTTTTTGACTTATTAAAGCAAACTCTTCGTCCGGAGTTCTTAAACAGAATTGATGAGATTGTATTATTCCAGCCTTTAAGAAAAAAGGAAATTGGAAAAATTGTTCAGTATCAGTTGCGAGGCTTTAATGATATGTTAGCAAAACGAAATATTATCATGACAGCAACTCAGGATGCCGTAGATTATTTAATGAATAAAGGATATGATCCTGCTTTTGGTGCAAGACCTTTAAAGAGAGTTATCCAGCAGGAAGTTTTAAATAAACTATCCCGCGAGATTCTGGCCGGAAATGTAAATGACGGAGACCGAATCACTTTGGATTATTTCGATGAAACAGGTCTGGTTTTCAGACCGGCGGAAAAATAAATAGTTTTTTTCATATATATTATTTTTGTAGTAAGTGCTGTAGACAAAATCTACAGCACTTATTTTTGTTAATTCACATTGACATAACATCTGGACAACGCTATGAAAGTAACACATAACGATATCAAAAAAGATTCAAGTGTAAAAAAAACGGTAGAAATTATTATTTCTACCGCTTTTTTATTTTTATCCGGACATCAAAGTTATTTAAGAGCCGGGAGATTATTTAGAATATTCAAATTTTTACTATTTGCATCATTTCCCTTAGGAAATGCTGTAAAAAAGATACATTGGCTTCCTGCCTTTTGCTTCCCTTTATTCACAGCGCCCGAACTGAAGCTATTCTGTCCCATATTAATTGCAATATTCACGTCAGTAATACCATTAATCACAGCCTGTTCTTTTACATATTGAAGATATCCCTTCAATAAACCAATACTATAAAAATATTGCTTTTTAACTTCAATCCCTTTTGCATCCAACGTCTTTTCATTGTTTAATGCATAGGTTTTGTCTAAAAGTGAAGCTGTTTCATTAGCAATGAGATAATTATTAATATTCTTATCTAAGATATCATTTTTATCTGCTGTCGCATCAGGAGGAATAATACTACCATGATTCATTGCCTCTACACAATTAGCCGCAGAAACAGTATCTGCAGGAGTTTTGTAAGACATTAGATACATAGTCTGATATCCTTTATAATCTTCTCTCTGATGAGCGTCCACTTTTTCGGAAGAAGGGTATTGTCCGATATTAACCCCAATTAATGCATCTTGCCCTGCTTTCTCTTCTACATTTGCAATAAACGCTTCCAAAATTTCTATTGGATAAATTACCTGTCTTGCATCTTCGGCTGACAATCCCCTAGCTGTTCGTCCCCCTAATAATACAGCGTAGTTATTAGTGAGATAAGTATCTGCCAGCGCCTGAGCTGTTTTACTATCAATTAATCGGTCCTTGTAATTTTGAGAAATTACTTTATCGCTTGATGCTTCACTTTCATTATCACTGTTGCATGATTGAAATAACATTCCAACCGATAAAAGTCCCAATATGGCAATGCTAAAAAGTTTTGTTTTCAAAATTATTTTTTTTTCTACAAGTAAATATATTCAATTATTAATAATTATAATATAATAAGCATTTATTTTAACATAAAAATAAAATCTAATTAAGATTCGAAACATCAATTTTTTCACCAAAAAATTACCATTTTATAAAGAAAATCCATCTTCCCGTAAAATCACGGATAACAAATAGGAGAAATCCCTGTCATTTAACCTAAAATTTTTCCGAGATTTGCATTACTAACTAACACTGTGTTTAAAAAACTAACATTATGGAAACAAAACCTATTCTCGAAGGTGATGTGGAGACACTAAGTCTTCCAAACACTATGAGTAATGTCTTTATTCAGGAGCTGATTAATAATTACCGTAATAATCAACTGAAAGCAATTAATTCTACTCTTGAAATGACTGATGCAGATTCTATCTGGTTTGACTTGCCTAAATTGAAAAAATTCATTAACGATCTTGAAACAGAAGCTAAGAAAGTGAATCCCGCAACCAGTGAAAGTGATTTGGGTATTAGATTTTATTATGCTGCTTATCCTAAGATTGACAATTGGACAATTATGGAAAGTCATACTGTTCCAAAAGAGTACGCTGAACGACATACTTTAATAATGGTTCCCACTCTAAAAAAAGAAGACAAAAACGGAAAGATTTTACATTACGATTTCAATCCATCCAATTCCAATGGTCAGGTAATCGCTATGGCATTAAAATCTCGAAATACAACAGATCCTATTGAAGAAGAAGGCGGACTAGCACAAAACCACGGAAGCTTAATTCCTCCTGATTCTCCAATTGTTCAAAACTATTAAGTAAAAAATGGATTCATTGCGAAGTGTACTGGACTATTCATTATATTGTACAGAAGGTTTATCCGCTTTAGTTTCGATTTTTTTTCTAAAGTCATTAAAAAATCAATACTGGAAGTACTTTTCAATATATTTGATAGCAATTTTTATATTTGAGTCTTTTGGCAGGTATGGAAATTTTTCCTTATTTTCAAAAATCAAATATTATAATTATTTTGTAATCCCCATGGAATTTTTGTTTTTCTATTGGTTATATGCTGCAAAATCATTCAACAATAGAAAACTATTCGGGATCCTTTCATTATTTTATCTGATTTCATTTATTCCCAGTGAACTGTATTTTAAGGAAAGTAAAATAATTTATTCATTTAATTATACTTTTGGGTGTTTACTTTTAATGATTTTAGTTATCATGGAGTACTATAAACAGGTGAATTCTGAAGATATAATCAATTTCAGTAACAATAAAATGTTTTATATAAATCTGGGAGTAACATTATTTTATATTGGAACACTTCCATTTTTTACATTTTATACACTTCTATATTATGACAACCGGGAAATCTGGAGTATTTATTGCAATTACTCACAGATTTCAGATATTATCATGTATTTATTATTTTCAGCTTCATTCATATGGGGAAAACGGAACTTTTAATAACCATTATTTTATTTAACGTATTCTTTGTATTATTCGTAGCTGCGCTAATGGTATACATTAGAAAATACAGACAGCGAAAAAAAGAGTATTTAAATGAAATTGAAATAAAAAATGAAATCCATCAGAAGGAGCTCTTGGCCACTCAGCTGGAGATCCAACAGGCTACTATGCAACAGATTGGCCGTGAACTTCATGACAACATAGGACAGAAACTCACATTAGTAAGCTTGTACACTCAGCAACTTTTATACGAAAATAAAGTTCCTGAAGTCAATGAAAGAATAGAACAGGTATCACAGATCATCAACCAATCCCTTCAGGACCTTAGAAGTCTTTCGAAAACTTTAACTGATGATAATATCAATCAAAAGGAAATCGTAACCTTAATTCAGGAAGAAGTCGACAACACCAATGCTTTTAAAAAATGTAATGTAAGCTTTAAACATAATTTTAAACAACTGGATCTGGGATTCGTACATAAGAATGTACTTTTGAGAATCACCCAGGAATTTATTCAGAACAGTATAAAGCATGCCCACTGCAAAAATATTTTCATTAACCTCAATACTTCGAATGAAGCACTTTGGGAACTGAATATCCAGGATGACGGTATCGGATTTGACAGGACTAACATAAGATCTAATGGCATTGGATTAACCAATATGAAAAACAGAGCGGAAATCATAGGAGCAGACTTCACTCTGGAAAGTTTAAAGAACAAAGGAACAACCGTTAATATTACACTAAAAAGACAGCCATGAAAAAAACAATTGTTATCGTTGACGACCACATCCTTATTGCGAAGGCATTGGAAGGTATTATTGACAACTTTAAAGATTTTGAAGTTATTTATGTCTGTGAAAACGGAAAAGATCTTATTCAGAAATTCGAAAATAACAATAAAATTCCTGATATTATCTTACTCGACATCAGCATGCCAATTATGGATGGTTTCGAAACCGTGTTATGGCTCAAAGAAAACCACCCTGATATTAAAGTAATGGCCTTGAGCATGCAAGGGGATGACAAAAGCGTCATCAAAATGATAAAAAACGGGGCAAAAGGGTATTTATTAAAAAACACCCACCCTAAAGAACTGGAAACAGCTCTTGTGAAATTAAATACGGAAGGATTCTTTTATCCGGAATGGGCGTCACGCATTATATTTTCTAATCTGAACAATGAAACTGAATCTAAAGATACAGTGCGGATTTCTGAGCGTGAAAAAGAATTCCTGAAATATACAGTTACTGAACTAAGTTATAAAGAAATAGCTGATAAAATGTGCTGCAGTCCAAGAACTGTGGAAAGTTACAGAGACCAGCTTTGTGAAAAATTAGATTTGAAAACCCGTGTGGGACTCGCTGTTTTCGCCATGAAAAATGGATTCGACTAGTTTCTCGGATTGCTTACCGATTAAAAACCTTTTCCAATTTAAATTATAAAAAGTCCCTTTTTGAAATTCAGAAAGGGACTTTTTACACTGTAAATACTGGCAAAAGAAGGACAAAACATTCGAAGAGCAGTAAATCATACCTTCCCATAATACGTTTTATTAATTATGCAATGAATATCAATTTTACTTACATAATTATAAACAAAATAAAGATTCAGATATGGAAATTATAAAAATGAGTAAAAACACGAAAACACCGCCAGTAAAGTATAAAATCACCATAAAAGGAAATAAATTACTGAATTAAAAGTTATAAAAACCCATAAAATAATAGCAATTCATAAAAATGAGATTTTGCAAACTCACCCAAAATAATATAATTTCGTTTTTCCACAAATAAATTTATAGAAACTATGAAAAAACTATTATTTGGAATCCTGGCATTAGGATTCATGTCCGCTTGTAACAGCGACAATGTTTCAAATCAAGGTGAAGAGACTGCAAACAAATTTGCAACTGCTTCAGATTTAGCCAACAGAAGATCTTGTCCTTCAGAAGAAATCAGAAAGCAAACACTTCAGAACAATCCTGAACTCAGACAAAAGTATGCAGCTATTGAAGCGAATACTGAAAGATTTGCAAACGCAATTAAAATGGGGAAAGTTCTTGCAGATGGTACTGTTGAAATTCCTGTGGTAGTAAATGTATTGTACAATACTTCTGCACAAAATGTTTCTGATGCCAGAATAGCAGAGCAAATTGCTGTTCTTAATGCTGACTACGGAGGTACGAACAGTGATGTAAATAAAATACCAACAGAATTTCAATCTGTAAAATCAGGAGATGTAAAAGTGAGATTCAGACTAGCAAATACCGTAAGAAAATCTACAACTAAAACAAGCTGGAGCACTAATGATGCCATGAAAAAAGCTTCTTCCGGAGGTATTGACGCCACCAATCCTACCAACTATTTCAACATCTGGGTAGTAGGCAGCATGGGACAAGTTCTTGGATATGCGACCTTCCCTGAATCAGCAGGATTATGGAATGATGGGGTGGTGATTGCAGCTCCTTATTTTGGAAAAACAGGAGCATCTTCTCCTTTCAATTTGGGAAGAACGGCTACTCATGAAGTAGGACACTATTTAAATCTTAGACATATCTGGGGTGATGCAAATTGCGGAAACGATCAGGTAGCGGATACACCTACACAAACAGGAGCTAATTATAACAAACCTACATATCCTGTATACAATACTTGTAGTGGGGTATCAAGATCTATTATGTTCATGAACTATATGGACTATGTAGATGATGCTGCAATGTTTATGTTCTCTGCAGGGCAAAAAACAAGAATGCAGGCAGTTGTAAGTTCTTCTGGTCCTAGAGCAGGTTTAAGAGTATTATAAGTTTTCTTAATATGTTAAAAAAGCCTTTCTCAGTTTTGAGAAAGGTTTTTTTTTATATTTTTGGCAAATTTTAAAATTTAAAATAAAAAACACACAATGATGAATAAATTAGTATTAGCATTTTTTATGCTGCTTACCTTATGCCTATACAAGGCACAGGATACTCTTCAGCAAGAAAACAATCTCTCTCATTCTATTTCAGAACCTCCCGCACTTTCAGAGAAGGTACCTTTCTTAAAAAAAGAATGGGTCCAAAAATCAATTGCCCCAACATTATTATTTACCGCTTCAGCAGCTACCTGGGGTGAGCGTAAAAACATCCGTGACATCAGAAATCGATATCTGCCGGATTTTAAGGCTAGTTTTGACGATTACCTTCAATATGCTCCTGCTGCTACGGTGTACGGTTTGAAGTTAGCGGGAATTAAAGGACGTAATAATATTGGAAGAGCTACTTTATCTTATGCCACAAGTTTAGCTATTATGGGAATCATCGTCAATTCTGTAAAGTACACATCTAAAGTTGAACGTCCGGATGCATCAGCCAAAAACTCTTTTCCATCCGGGCACGCTGCAATGGCTTTTGCCAACGCCAGCTTTCTACACAAGGAGTATGGACTCGTAAATCCGGCTTACAGTATTGGAGGATATGGCGCAGCTACATTGACAGGACTTGGAAGAAACCTGAATAACAGACATTGGATGCCTGATATTCTTGCGGGTGCAGGAGTAGGGATTATTTCTACTGAATTAGGATATTTTTTCATTGATAAATTTTACAAGAATAAAGGAGATAATCTAAGCCTGCTTTCCAGGATAGAAAGTAACGGATATCCTTCTTTTCTGTCTATAAAAGTGGGATCAGCACTCGCTACCACGAACTTCTTGAAAGAATCTGAGCTCGATAACAGAAAGCAGGTTGGTTTTGATGCAGGATTAGAAGGAGCCTATTTTTTTTCAAAAAAATGGGGAATTGGAGGAGATCTTAGCTTTAGTAGTTTCCCGATCAAACCTCAAAGACTTACTTTGGATGATGAGGAACACTATGAAAACTTTGATATCACGACTCAGTCATTAGGATTTCTCAATTTTGGTTTGGGTCCATATTTTTCTCATGAATTTGCAAAAAACTGGGAAGTCATGTTAAAAGCTACAGGTGGCTATTCAATACCTGCAAGCGGAAAAATTTTTGTTAAAAGTGAGCATATTGGCACTCCAGACAATCAATTGGAGCTGGCAACTTATAAACCTTCAAAGGCTTTCAGGCTTAATTTAGGAAGTGCTATTACTTATAAATTCAATCCTGAACTCGGGATTACCGCCTACGCCGAATACAACCAGATTAAGTCCACGATGAATTACCACTTTAGCGACCTGGTGAAAGACGACGAAGAAATGAACGAAGTATTCAACACTTCTTTTGCTAAAGAAAAAGTTAGATATATAACGATTGGATTAAGATTAACAGCTTATTTCTAATAATCAAAAAGCCTTCAGAATACTGAAGGCTTTTTGATTATAAATTTTTAGAATTATTTTCAGGAGTATAATCCATAAAAATATCCCCATCAAGTTTGATCGATTTTACTTTATTTTTTACAGGAATCGTAAGAACTGCCTGTTTTTGATTTTTCTCCCATAATGAAGGTGTAAAATGAAGACTTTCAATTCCTCCGTCGTCATAAGTTATTACAGCATCAAAAGGAATTGCAAAACCTCCGACATTATCAATATTTATTGTAAGCAATCCGTTCTCCTGAGTTCCTTTTGTAATTTTGAGATCGATATAATTGTTTGTATAGAACCAATTATTCCAGAACCAGTTCAAATCTTTCCCTGATCCTGTATTCATAGAATTAAAATAATCCCATGGAATCGGATGTTTTCCATTCCAATTGTTCATATAATGGTGTAATGCTTTTTTAAACAGATCATCCCCAAGATAATCTTTTAAAGCCAGATAAGACAGAGATGCCTTTACATAAGAATTATTCCCATATCCTGCTCCACTTACCTGTGTACTCATGGTAATAATGGGCTGATCCTGTTCGGCAGAAGGATCATTGATCCATTTCTTTACCCTGAAATTTTTATAAAAATCCTTTGCTTTAGCTTCACCATTCTCATCAATTCCAATCAGATATTCGAGGGTTGTTGCCCAACCCTCATCCATAAAAGCATATCGTGTTTCATTGATCCCCATATAAAAAGGGAAATAGGTATGAGCAGTTTCATGATCTGCCGTTAATCTCGCATCTTCAAAATTATCCGGAATACTGTTATCATTAATCATCATTGGATATTCCATATCAGCATATCCCTGAACAGCAGTCATTACAGGATATGGATACTCCACGCCCGGCCAGTTTTTAGAATACCAATCAAGGTTATAACGCATCCAGTCTACATAATGTTCAAAATCTTTAGCACCTGCTTTGTATGCAGACTGCACACTTGCTCGTTTTGTTTTGAGCTGAACACTTGCCCCATCCCATACATAATGATTACTCAAGGCGAAACAAAAATCCGTGATATTAGCGGCTTTGAATTTCCAGGTATTCCACTTATTCTGCTTAGTTACCTTTCCTGATTTCATTTCCTCCTGGCTTGCAATATGAACAACCTGATCGCTCCTCAGAGATGTCTTGTATCTTTTTAAATAATTAGGCTGTAAAACAGCTTCGGGATTGAGAAATTCTCCCGTTGCCCAAACCACATAATTTTTGGGTGCAATGATTGCAAAATTATAATCATTAAAATCATTGTAGAATTCTTGCCTGTCCGAATGTGGCAGCATATCCCAGCCATTATAATCATCATACACTGAAATTCTTGGGAAAGAATAAGCAACATAAAATGTTTCAGGATCAATCTGTCCTTCTCTTTCACTTTTTACAGACAATGGATATTCCCACTCTATTTTAATTTCTGATTTTGATTTCGATTTAATAGCGGTTTGCAGCTTTACACTTGCAACAGTTCCCCAATCATCACTGTTTATGTTATATTTTTCCCCATTTACAATAAAAGATTTGATATGCAATCCTGAAGATAGAAAGTCTTTGGATACAAAGCCTGATCTCGGAGCTTGTGGCTTATGAAGGTTATTGACAAACCTTATGGCTAAAGAGTGTAAATCGCCGGGGCTATTGTTACTATAAGTAATCGTTTCTTTTCCGGAAACGATTTTTGTATTATCATCTACTTTTACTTCTACATTGTATATCCCTTTATTCTGCCAGTAATTTTTACCCGGAGCCCCGGAAATATCACGCGTCCCATTTTCATATGCTTTTTTTACATTTCTTGGTATGTATAGTTCTTGTCCTGAAAAATAGTGTGCTGAAGCAACCATTAAACATCCAAAAAGCAATCTCTTCATATCTATTTTTTAAAAATAAGTCTCAAAATTAGGTAAAATGTAACAGAGAAATATAATTAATCACCGCACAGATACTGATATTAGCAAATTTTAACGTATGTTTTTTACATCCACCCTTGTTTATCAGTTTTTTTGTTGTTCTAGCCCTATTAAGACAAAAGCTAATCCAATCCCTGAGAGGAATTGGATTTGAAATTATTTTTCCGAATAAAGAAGATTAGATTTATAATGAAAGCTCTGCAATAACCGGAAAATGATCCGAAGGATACAGCAGGTTTTCTCTTCTGTCATTAATATGCCTGTGAGATTTTATTTTCATTCCCTTTACAAAAATATAATCAATTCGGTCTTTAGGAATTTCATTGACATTAAATCCGGTGAATGTCCCTTTTGGACCATAGTGTTGGGTTTCAGAGTTATAAAAACTATCCTTCAGATTTTGGGAAATAATCTTTATAGGCTCACTGTTGTCTGTTAAATTGAAGTCTCCACTTAAAGTTAAAGGCAGATTTCCAGGATTCAATTCTTTTATTTTTTTAAGAATCAACTCCGCAGATTTCACTCTTGCAACATTTCCAACATGATCAAAATGAAGATTCATTGCTAAGAATTCTTTTTTAGATTTTCTATCTTTAAAAACTGCATATGTACATACCCTGTTGCATGCCGCATCCCAGCCTCTGGAAGGCTTATCCGGTGTTTCCGAAAGCCAGAATGTACCGGATTTCACAACCTGTAACCTTTCATTATCATAAAAAATAGCTGAAAATTCACCTTCTTCTTTTCCATCGTCCCTGCCCACACCGACATAATTATAATTTTGCAATCCTTTTTTAAGGTCTTTCATCTGTTCTGGCAATGCTTCCTGAACCCCAAAATAATCCGGATGATAATACATTAATAAATCCTGTACATCTTGCTTTCGTTCTGTCCATGCATTTTCCTTATCAGATTCTACCTGTAATCTGATATTGAAACTCATAACTTTAAGGTTTTGTGAAAACCCTATAACAAAAAACAAGACAAACACAATTGAAAATCTAAAACTCATAATCATCTATTTTAAATAATAATTAAACAAAAATAAGGCTTCTCTACCAGAGAGAAGCCTTAAAACCATGATTATATTGTTAATTTTCTGTATTCTTTTTTAAAACAGAATTATTATTCCTTCGTTAATTTAATTTCCTTTTCACCCTGAGTAATCGTCATTGTTTTCTTGTCTTTAGCAAATGTAAAAACAGACTGCCCGAAAAGAAACTTATTATCTCCGTTGTATTCAAGAGGAAATTGTGCATCTCCACCGGCCTGGCCGAAAAGTTGTCCGTTTTTTACTTTAAATGTCAGCTTTAATGGAATCTCTTTGCTTCCAAATGTCCCTGTAAAATCTTTAGGATCAATTTTATCAATTTTCTTGGTATCTGTTACAGAAGCAGAATTGTTTTTCGGATTGATATCGGGAATCTGAGAATTAGGATCCACCTTTACCTCTTCGATTTCCTTAGCAGATTCAATTTGAAAAGTCCATTCTTTATTACGTTTCCAAACCTCAACCGGAAGCTTTACAATTTGTGTTGTCCCGTCTTTAAATCTTACCTGAACTGTAGTTGGCATAGGTAATTGCCCCAGGTTTTCTACCGTAATCTGAGCTCCATTTTTAAAGTCACCACTTATATATTTTACACTTTTAACGGATTGATCAATTTTCCATTTATTAAAGAACCATCCTCGCCAAAACCAATTAAGCTCTTCACCCGAAACGTTCTCCATGGTATGGAAAAAGTCCCAGGGAGTAGGATGTTTGAAAGCCCAACGATCTATATATGTTTTAAATGCTTTATCAAATTTTTCAGGTCCAAGGATTGACTCTCTCAAAATGCCTAAGCCCATACCCGGTTTGAAATAAGCAAGAACTCCGATACTGTGTTCTTTCATATTATCCGGTCCTACCATAATCGGTTCAAAATTATCGCTCATCAAATAACTTCCTGTTTGTGCAATATTTTGCTTTTTGTAATACTCCCCTTTATTGAAGGCTTCAGTAGAAAGCTGATTAATGAATGTATTAAAACCTTCATCCATCCAGGCAAATAACCTTTCATTAGATCCCACAATCATCGGAAACCAGTTGTGTCCGAATTCATGATCCGTAACTCCCCAAAGATCATCTCCCTTGGAATCCATATGACAAAACACAATACCCGGATACTCCATTCCACCTTCATTACCCGCAACGTTTGTAGCTGCAGGATAGGTATATTCATACCATTTCTGAGAATAATGTTCTATCGCAGCTTTCGTGTATTCGGTAGATCTTCCCCAGGCTTTTTCACCTCCACTTTCAGCCGGATACGCTGATATTGCCAAAGACTTCTTGCCACTCGGCAGATTAATTCTTGCCGCATCTAAAACAAATGCAGAAGATGATGCCCATGCAAAATCCCTGGCCTGTTCTATTTTAAACTTCCATGTTTTCGTTCCTGAAGATTGATTTTTACCTATCTCCGATTCAGGGCGGATCATTACTGTTTTATCACTATTTCTTGCCTGTTCCCAACGGTTATTTTCCTCCTTGCTATACACTTCTTTCCCATTAAGAAGTTCCCCTGAGGCAACAACATAATGATTAGCAGGAACGGTTATACTGGCATTGATATTTCCATATTCCAGATAAAACTCCGAAGCTCCCAGATATGGCAACGTATTCCATCCCAGAACGTCATCATACACACACATCCTCGGATACCATTGTGCAATCGTAAAAACTTTACCATTTTTAGTTTCCTGTACTCCCATCCTATCAGAACCATATTCAGGAGAAATAAATGAATAATCAATACTAATTTTCGCCACTCCTCCTTTTGACTTCAAAGCTTTTGGTAAATCAATCTGCATTCTGGTATCGGTAATCGTATATTTTACATCTTTACCATCAAGTTTTACCGATTTAATTTTGTAACCACCCTCCAATTTTTCTCCATGGGCTCCATTTCTACTTCCTGAAATAGGAACTACCGAATTACCACGGGAATCCTGATTAAACAAATTCTGATCGAGCTGAAGCCAAAGAAAACTCAGCTGATCCGGACTGTTATTGGTATATTTTATTTCAGCAGTACCGGTTAACTCATTTTTAGTGTCATTTAAGCTTATGTTAAGATTATAGTCTGCAGAATTTTGCCAATAAGCATGTCCCGGCTGTCCACTTGCAGAACGGGTTTCCGTGCCTGTTTGTGGATAGAAAAACGGCTTAAATGCCTCTACATAATCATATTTAGGTGTTTCCTGAGCAAAAGCAGATCCTGAAAACAGAAAAACCGCTATCGCAGAAACAAAGGTTGATACTTTACACTTCATTTTAAAAATTTATAAACTTACTTAATGGATAGGTAAAAAAAATCCCGGAATTGTTACAAATCCGGGATTTTTTAACTTATTTTGAATTAATTTGATTTTTTAGACTTGATCATTGCCTCTAAAGCATCCCACATTTCCTGAGGAATATCTTCCAACATATTAAACTCTCCTGCTCCTTGCAACCATTCACCACCATCTATAGTAACAACCTCTCCGTTCATATAAGCAGAATAATCCGAAACGAGGTAAGCTGCTAAATTAGCCAGCTCCTGATGCTCTCCGACTCTTCTCAACGGAACTTTTTTTCTCATATCGAATTTCTCCTGGAGATCTCCCGGCAATAATCGATCCCATGCTCCTTTTGTGGGGAAAGGTCCCGGAGCGATTGCATTAAAACGTATTCCATATTTTGCCCATTCTACCGCTAAAGACCGAGTCATTGCCAAAACACCTGCTTTAGCACATGCGGAAGGAACGACATAAGCAGAACCTGTCCACGAATAAGTCGTTACAATATTTAAAACAGTTCCGGGAGTTTTGGAATTTATCCAATGTTTTCCAACGGAAAGTGTGCAGTTTTTTGTTCCCTTTAAAACAATATCTAAAATAGAATCAAATGCAGAATGTGTTAATCTTTCTGTAGGAGAAATAAAGTTCCCGGCAGCATTATTCAGCAAAATATCAATCCTTCCGAACTCCTTTAATGCGGCTTCCTTCATAGCTTCCACTTCATCCCAGTTTCTCACATCACAAGCCACACATAGCACTTTTCCTCCTGTTTCCTCTTCCAGTTCTTTAGCCGTTCCTTGTAATTTTTCGATATTCCTTGAAGTAATCACCACTTTAGCGCCCAATTGAAGAAAATATCTGGTCATTGCTTTTCCCAAGCCGCTTCCTCCTCCCGTTACAATAGCTACTTTATCTTTTAATGCGTCTTCACGCAACATTGGTTGTGTATACAGATTCATACGATTTAATTTTTCCTAAAAATAATAAATATTCAACGGATAAAGCTCAGAATAAGTTTATAAATAAATGTTATAAATAATTGTTCTTTGTTTTTTATTTAATTTTACCACTCTAAAATTTATGCATCCATGAAAATATCAGGAACTCCATTTCTTTTATTCTTCCTGTTTTTTAGCCTTAATTATAACGCTCAAAAATTTGAAAAATTAGCTCAATATGTAAATCCTCTTATAGGTACTGAAAAAATGGGACACACCTATCCCGGAGCCACTGTTCCTTTTGGTTCCGTGCAGCTCAGCCCTGAAACAGATACGATTTCATATGAACTTAATGGAAAATATAATGGAGAAGTCTATAAATACTGTGCTGGCTACCGCTATGAAGACAAAACCATCGTTGGTTTCAGCTCTACACACTTTAGTGGAACCGGGCATTCTGATTTAGGAGATTTTCTAATGATGCCTACTGTTGGAAAACTTCAGTTGAATCCGGGCACCGCTTCTCATCCGGAAAGTGGTTACAGAAGCAGGTTCTCTCATCAGAATGAAAAAGCAGAAGCCGGTTACTATAAAGTGAAACTGGATGACTCTAATATTTTGGCAGAGCTTACAGCTACTACAAGAGTGGGAGTTCAGCGATATACTTTTCCAAAGTCTGATCAGGCTCACATTATTCTGGATCTGATGGCCGGAATTTATAATTACGAAGGAAAGAATGTCTGGACATATGTTCGGGTAGAAAATGATCATACCATTACCGGATACAGACAGACCAATGGTTGGGCAAGAACCAGAACAGTATACTTTGCGATACAGTTTTCAAAACCATTCAAATCATACGGCCAGAAAAATTATGATGGGAAGCAAGTGTATGGAGGATTCTGGAGAAAATTCGACCAGACTAAAAATTTCCCTGAAATAGCCGGAAAAAATCTGAAAATGAATTTTGATTTTGACACCAAGGAAAATGAAGCCATTGAAGTAAAACTCGCTTTATCCCCGGTGAGCCAAAACAATGCTCTTGATAACCTGGAGAAAGAAACAGGAAATTTATCTTTTGATCAGGTAAAAGCCCAAACACAGGAAAACTGGAATAAAGAGCTGAATAAAATCATCATTAAAGGTTCCGATACCGAAAAGACCAATTTCTATACCGCCATGTACCATACCTTTATTAATCCAACAATATATATGGATAGCAATGGAGAATACAAAGGTTTAGATCAGAATATTCATAAAGCAGATGGTTTTACCAATTACACTACATTTTCCCTCTGGGATACCTACCGAGCATTACATCCCTTATTTAATATTATTCAGCCTAAACGAAATAATGACATTGTAAGATCCATGATGGCCCATTATAAGCAGTTCTCTTTGAAAATGCTCCCGATCTGGTCTCATTACGCCAATGAAAACTGGTGCATGAGTGGTTATCACAGTGTGAGTGTTGTTTCAGATGCTATCATCAAAGGTGTTTATACCGGTGATGCAAAAGAAGCGCTCTATGCCTGTGTTGCAACAGCAAATAAAAGGGATTATGAAGGAATTGGGCAATATATTGATTTAGGATATATTCCTGCTGAAAAAAGCGGGACTTCTGTGTCCAATACTCTGGAATACGCCTATGATGACTGGGCAATTGCTCAACTGGCAAAACATTTGGGAGAAACAGAAATTTACAATCAATTTATTACACGTTCTGAAAACTGGAAAAATAATTTTGATAAAAGTATTGGTTTTATGCGGCCCCGTTTAGCAGATGGAAGTTTCAAAAAGGATTTCGATATTCTGAGTACTCACGGACAGGGATTTATTGAAGGTAATTCGTGGAATTATAGCTTTTTCGTTCCACAAAACCCCGATGAACTTATTACCATCATGGGAGGAAAGAAAAAATTTGCATCCAAACTTGATGAATTGTTCACGATGCATTTATCCGATGAATTTTTTGCCGATACTGAAGACATTACGAGAGAAGGAATCATTGGAGGATATGTCCATGGTAATGAACCCGCTCATCATGTAGCTTACCTGTATAACTGGGCTGGGCAGCCATGGAAAACACAATCACAAATTCGCCATATTCTTGAAATGCAATATAAAGCTACTCCTGATGGATTAGGCGGAAATGATGATACAGGACAGATGAGTGCATGGTACATTTTAAGCTCACTCGGATTTTATCCGGTAGCTCCGGGTTCAGAAGATTACGCGATTGGAAGCCCGGCAGTTGATTACGCAGTACTTAATCTGGAAAATGGAAAAACGTTTGAAATTGAAGCAATTGATCAGAGTCCACAAAATGTATATGTTCAAAAGATTCTTTTAAATGGTAAAGAAATTAAAAACTTTACTTTAAAGCATTCCGATATTATAAAAGGTGGAAAACTCAGTTTTTATATGAGCGGCAAAGCAAAAAAATAATCAGTCTGCAGATTTACAAGATCCGTTTTTCGAAACAAAAATAAAAAAAGACTACAGTGAATAGTCTTTTTCTTTATTATATACACAGCTGGGTTTTCAATCTTCCAACTTACTCCTCAACTTCAAAAAGTAATCGCTCACCAAATTTTTCGTCAGCAATTTTTCCATTATCGAATACAAGATTCCCATTGACAAATGTCTGGGTAATTTTAGAATGAAAATTCATACCTTCTAAAGGACCCCAACCACATTTATAAAGAATGTTTTCTTTATTTACTGTCCAGTTTTCATTTAAATCCACCAAAACCAAATCTGCTTTATATCCTTCTCTTATAAAACCTCTTTTCTCTATTCTGAAAAGAATTGCGGGATTATGGGACATCTTTTCAACGATTTTTTCCAGAGAAATTTTCCCATTCCTGAAATTTTCCAGCATTACATTTAATGAATGCTGAACCAACGGTGCTCCGGATGGACATTTTGTATAAACATTTTGTTTTTCTTCCCAGGTATGAGGAGCATGATCGGTAGCAATTACATCAATTCTACCATCTAAAAGAGCTTCCCAAAGTCCGTCTTTGTCCTTCTGAGTCTTTACTGCCGGATTCCATTTAATTAGACCTCCTCTTGTTTCATAATCATCGTTGGTAAATGTTAAATGGTGTACACAAACTTCCGCGGTGATCTTTTTATCTTTTAAAGGAATGTCATTTCTGAACAATGCTGTCTCTATAGCTGTTGACAGATGGAAAACATGGAGTCTCGCTCCTGTTTTTTCTGCTAATTCGATGGCTTTGGAGGAAGATTTATAACAAGCTTCTTCACTTCTGATGAGATGATGAAACTTAACAGGAATATCTTCTCCATATTGTTCCATGTATTTCTGGGTATTTGCTCTTATCGTTGCTTCATCTTCACAGTGAACAGCAATCAGCATTTTTGTATTGCTGAAAATATTTTCAAGGGTTTCAGGATTGTCAACCAGCATATTTCCAGTAGAAGAACCTAAGAATAACTTGATTCCCGGAACATTTCTCGGATTGGTTTTAAGCACCTCTTCAAGATTATCATTAGTCCCTCCCATCATAAATCCGTAATTAGCGTATGCTTTTTGGGATCCTATTTCATATTTATCCGCCAACAATTCCTGCGTTACAGCGTTAGGTACAGTATTCGGCTGATCAATAAAACTGGTAATCCCACCTGCAATTGCTGCTCTCGATTCACTTTCAATATCTCCTTTATAAGTTAACCCCGGTTCACGAAAATGCACCTGATCATCAATCACCCCGGGTAAAAGATATTTTCCGGAGCCGTCAATAATCTGATCTGCTTCATCAGAAATATGGGGTTGTATTTTAGAAATTAAATCGTCTTCAATTAAAATATCGCTTTCAAAGATTTTTCCTTCATTTACGATAGTAGTATTTTTGATAAGGGTCCTCATTTACTTTTCTTTAGACTTTATATTCCTTACAAAATTAAGGTTTATGAATGAATTTTAATATCCCTGATAAAAAATCAATTTCTAAATATTTACATTTGCAAGAAATTTCGCATTTTGAAAAAACTTCTTAACGAAACTATTATCTATGGAATAGGGGCAATTATGCCGAGAGTGATTGTAGTATTGCTGAATTATTTATTCATTAAGCATATTAATGTTAATGATTTTGCCATCTTCACCAATCTGTATGCATTAATTTCTTTTGTTAATATTGTTCTTTCTTTCGGCTTCGAAACGGCTTACTTCAGATTTTCCTCCAACAAGAATGACGAGCAAAAAGTCTTTAATACCTCTTTTTGGTTTTTAGCCACTTTATCTCTTGTCTTCCTTATCTTAGTATTGCTTTTCAACCAGCCTATCGCCGATATTTTTGGCTATTCAAAGACTCCTGAATTTATACGATGGTTTGCATGGATTGCTTTTTTTGACAATCTTCTTGTCATTCCTCTGGCATGGCTGAGGTTCCATAACAAACCAATAAAATATGCTGCTGTAAGGGTAATTCAGGCAGTATTTCAAAGTATTTTTGTAATTGCTTTATTTTTATACATTCCTGACACGATCAGCTCCAAATTTGGACTACGGGAAAAAGTAACTTATCCGTTTTATAGTAATTTAGTCGCAAGCTTTTTGGGATTTCTTCTGGTTTTTCCCATTATTCTGAAGCTTAAATTCCAATTTTCAAAAGGTCTTTTCCTTCAGATGATCAAATATTCCTGGCCGATAATGATTGCTGGTCTTGCATTTATGGTGAATGAAAATTTTGATAAATTTATTCAAAAATTCATTATTGATGACAGCTCAGCAGGAGCCTATGGGGGATGCTACAAGATGGCGGTACTCATGACGCTGTTTGTAACGGCATACAGAATGGGGATCGAACCATTTTTCTTCAAACAAATGCAAAATGAAAATGCAAAACTAACCTATGCGAAAGTAACTGAATATTTTTCTTTTTTTGCCTCCATCGTTGCATTGGGAATCATTGCGAATGTATCATGGATAAAGCTTCTTCTGGTTCCCAATAGTTCTTATTGGATCGCCATCAACATTATCCCTATTATTGTAATTGCGAACTTGTTTTTCGGAATATATTATAACCTTTCAACCTGGTATAAAGTAACAGACAGAACCCGGGTAGGAACATATATTTCATGGACAGGCGCTATTCTTACTATTGTTTTGAATCTTGTGCTTTTGCCTAAATATGGCTTTATGGTTTCGGCATGGGTAACGTTAGCTGCTTATTTTACCATGATGGTACTATCTTATTTCCTGGGCCAAAAATATTATCCTATCCCCTACCGAATGAAAAAAATCGCGTTTTTCATATTACTTTTGGGAGTCTTCAGTTATATCATAGCAAATGTATCCGACTATAACTTCTGGATCGGAAACCTATTGTTTTTGTTCTACACAGGAATTCTATTATATACTGAGAAAAATATGTTATTAGCAAGAATGAGAAAAAACTAAACTTTGGTCTCTATTTTGATGCTAATGAATTTGAAAAATTAAACAAATATTTAATATAATACACCGTTTCAATACTATGGCTTTATTTATGAACAAAAGCCATCAGATTAAAAACAACTAAAAATACCCTAATATAACTTATGAAAATTATCGTTCCAATGGCTGGACGTGGTTCCAGATTACGTCCACATACACTAACCGTTCCAAAACCTTTGATTCCCATTGCCGGAAAACCAATTGTACAAAGGCTTGTAGAAGACATTGCTAAAGTTGCCGGTGAAGAAATTGAAGAAGTAGCCTTTATTATCGGAGATTTTGGCCCTGAAATTGAAAAATCCCTGATCCATATTGCAGAAAAACTAGGTGCAAAAGGAAGCATATATTATCAAAATGACCCTTTGGGAACGGCTCATGCCATTAAATGTGCGGAAGACTCTATGCAGGGCAATGTAGTTATCGCGTTTGCTGATACTCTTTTCCGTGCGGACTTCCAGCTTGATAAGAATTCAGATGGTGTTATCTGGGTGAAAAGTGTAGAAGATCCTTCTGCATTTGGTGTTGTGAAATTAGACAATTATGGTTTTATTACAGATTTTGTTGAGAAGCCAACAACCTTTGTGTCTGATCTTGCCATTATAGGTATTTATTACTTTAACAGTGCTGAGAAGTTAATGGATGAAATCAATTATATCATGGATAATGATATAAAAAATGGAGGAGAATATCAGTTAACAACTGCATTGGAAAACTTAAGAGCAAAAGGTGCCAAATTCACTTTAGGAAAAGTAAATGACTGGATGGATTGTGGAAACAAAAATGCTACGGTAGAAACCAATAGCAAAATTCTTGCTTACGAAAGAGAAGAGATGTCTCAATATCCATCTTCGGCCGTTATCGAAAACTCGCTGATTATCCAGCCTTGCTTTATCGGTGAAAATGTAAAAATTTCGAATTCTAAGGTAGGTCCCGGGGTTTCATTGGGTAACAATACTATTATTGTAAATTCTAATATTGAAAATTCGTTGATCCAGGAAAACACAAGAATCAACCATGGAAACCTGTCTAATTCTATGATTGGTAATTCAGCACAGTATTTTGGAGTTGCCAGAGAAATTTCTTTGGGTGATTATTCTGTTTTAGATTTTCTATCTAAATAGTTATAAGAAAAGCAGCAATAAATAAGATATATTCAAACCACACAAAATGTTTTGTGTGGTTTGGCGTTAATATTGCAAAGTATTATTTTTAATCGAAAAGACAAATACATGAAAAATTGGATCCCATTAGTTTTATTACTTCTTATCTTGTCATCCTGTAAAACACGGAACGTTTCCAAAAGTGGCAACGGTGGAATTAAGGACAGCACAGTTGTGGAAAATAACAACAATCCAAAAGATGCAGGAGAACCGGTAAGGGATAAACTTACATTTTTCGAGCATGTAATAATCCCTCCTCAATTCGAACAGATTAAAATTAACAGCAAAGTTAACGTAGAAACGGGAAATTTCGTCCCTACCCTGGATGCAACGATCTATATTGAGAAAAATAAAAAAGTATGGATGAATTTATCTGTACTATTTATTAATGCTGCCAGAGGAATAGCTACTCCGGAAGGAGTAAAGGGGTTTGACAGGACAAGTAAATCCTATATCGATTCTGACTTTGAATATCTGAACCATCTCTTAAATGTAAATTTCATCGATTATCAATCCCTGGAAAAAATACTTCTTGGACGAACTTTCATAAAAGTTAACGATTCTCAGTTCATCCTTACAAAAAATGCCCAGGGTTATCAATTGGTTTCTTCTGTGAATCAAAAGATTGTTACTGATGAAAAAACGAGAGAGTATAAAATCTCATTACAATATGATGATAATTATGATCTGCTGAACGTTCAGTTAAAGGATGTTTTATCTCCGGACCAGTTAGAAATTTCTTATAGCAATTGGGCTGAATATAATGAAATTCGTCTACCAAAAAATGTTAAAATAATTATAAAAGGTTCAAAAACAAGCCAGATTTTATTAGAAAATACGAAATTTGATTTTTCGAAGATGGAAGTGGCCTATTCAGTCCCAGCCAATTATAAGAAAATTGAAATTAAATGATTAAAAAATTTAGCTTTTTAATAGGTATTTTATTGTTCGGATTGCACAATGGGCAACAAAATAAAGAACAATTGCAGAAGCAAAATGCTGAACTTAAAAAACAAATCACACAAATAAATTCAGATCTCGCTAAAACAAGAAACGAATCTAAACTCTCCATAGCTTATCTTAATAATATCAACAAAAAATTAACCCTAAGAGAAAAAGTTTACAACAACACTCAAAAGGAAAAAAGATTTATAGAAGATGATATTTATCTTCGTCAACTGGAGATCAACCGTCAAAATAAAGAATTGGCGGTACTTAGAAAAAATTACGCAGAAGTTTTAGTGAATGCTTATAAAAACAAGGGAGTACAAAACAAAGTAACCTTTATTCTTTCTGCTAAAAACCTTGGAGAAGCTATTCGTAGAGTTCAATATCTTAAAGAATATTCGGACTATCAGGATAAAAAAGCGGCTGAAATTACAGACGCTGCAAATCAGATCAAAAAAACAATTGCCCAAAGACAAAAATCGGTTGCAGATAAGCAACAACTTTTGATAGATCAACAAAAAGATCTGGCTACTATTAATGTGGAAAGAGCTCAGAAAGAGCAGCTTGTTGAGGATTTTAAGAAAAATGAATCGAAATTAACTGCTGAATTAAAACAAAAACAAGTTCAATCTAAAGCTCTTGAAGGGCAGATCAGAAGCATCATTGCAGAAGAAATCAGAATAGCAAAAGCGGAAGAAGAAGCCAGAAGAAAGGCTGAAGCTGAGAAAATCCGTTTAGCTAAAATTGCAGCGGAAAGAGAAAAAGCAAGAATAGAAGCTGAAAATAGAGCAAGAGCAGAAGCACTTGAAAGAGAAAGAAAATTAGCTGAAGCTGAAGCTAAAAGAGCCGAGGAGCTAGCCGCAAAAAGAGCTGAAGAGGAAAGAAAACGTACAGAAGAAGCAGCTAGAGCAGAGGCTAATGCAAGGGATGAAGCTCGGAAAATAGCCGCAGCAAAAGCTTCTTCGGAAGCCAATGCAAGGGCAAAAGAAGCAGCCAGCAAACTGGCAGCCGCAAAAGCAGCTGAGGCCGCATTAGAAAAGAGAAAAGACGACGAGAAAAAAGCAGCAGAAACCAAAGCGATGACGAATTTTGGAGTTTCTACTGCAGCAGGCAATAATTTTGCTGAAAACAGAGGAAAGCTAGGCTTCCCTGTTGACAAAGGCCAGATCACCCATCGTTTCGGAAGACAACCACACCCTGTTTTTAAAAATATTACAGAAGAGAATAACGGAATTAAAATCTCCGTACCATCGGGTACACGGGCAAAATCAGTATTCCCGGGATCTGTATCTTCAGTTCTGGCTAACAGTGACGGAACCAAAACGGTAATGCTGAAACACGGAAATTATTTTACGATTTATTCAAATCTGGGAAGTGTCAATGTTTCTAAAGGCCAGCAGGTTTCCGCAGGCACCATTGTAGGTACTGTAGGACAAGACTTTGATGGGTCTTATACCCTTGATTTCCAAGTATGGAACGGAACTACACCTGTTGATCCATTAGGGTGGGTTTCTTATTAAAAAAAGACTAACTTTGTAAAAAATTTAGAAATGGAAACATTAACAATACTTGCCTTATCATGGCAGCATATCCTTATCGTAGCAATTCTGCTTGTTTTACTTTTTGGAGGTAAAAAAATTCCGGAATTAATGAGAGGTGTTGGATCAGGGATCAAAGAATTCAAAGACGCAGTAAAGGAAGAAGATAAAAATCCTACTGAAAATAAAAATTCTTCGACGAACAATCCTTCAAGCAACTAAAATTCTTCAGAATTAATGAATTTCACTGAGACTGCATGGAAAGTCTTCAATCAATCTATTGAAGACTACCACGTATTTGATGACGTTAACCATCTAATTAATAATCCTTTCGAAAAAGACAGTTTGGAACGAATTTTGTACGCAAAGAACTGGATTGATACCGTTCAATGGCATTTGGAAGATATTATAAGAGATGAGAACATAGATCCGGTTGAAGCTCTTCAATTAAAGAGAACAATAGACGCCTCTAATCAGAAAAGAACTGATCTGGTGGAATTTATTGACAGCTGGTTTCTTGATAAATTTAAAAATACAACTCCTAAACCTCATGCAAAGATAAACACAGAAACACCCGCTTGGGCTGTAGACAGATTATCAATACTTGCGTTAAAGGTTTATCATATGTCATTAGAAGCAAACAGGGAATCTGCTTCAGAAGAACATCGATTAAATTGCCAGGCAAAATTAGATGTACTTCTCATACAGAAAGAGGATCTGTCGACTTCTATTAATCAGTTGCTTACTGATATTGAAAACGGTGATGTTAAGATGAAAGTATACAAACAAATGAAAATGTATAATGATGAAAGTCTTAACCCAATCCTTTATCAAAAGGGGCAACAAAAATGAAAAGATTATTTTTTTTTGGAATACTGTTTATACTAACTTCTTCTTGCGCATCGGAAAAATTAAATTTTTCTCCGTTGTCTAATAATTTTTATAGTGAAGCAAAAGGTTCAGATTCTGATAGAGGACTAAAAAAAAGCAT
Source organism: Chryseobacterium sp. PTM-20240506 (assembly GCF_048296755.1). Taxonomy (NCBI): domain Bacteria; kingdom Pseudomonadati; phylum Bacteroidota; class Flavobacteriia; order Flavobacteriales; family Weeksellaceae; genus Chryseobacterium; species Chryseobacterium sp. PTM-20240506. The sequence continues at coordinate 3,755,271 of NZ_CP182581.1, read as the reverse complement.
AGACATCAATATCAAAGAAAATGTAAATGCTTCTGAAATATCCAATTTAATTTCCACCTTTCCTAAATTCAAAACTATTAGTATAAATGAAGAGGTTCTGTCGCTAAAATACAGCCTACAGAATTACTTGTATGCAATTGACGCCAACAATATTTCAGGAAAGAACAGAGCCATTAAAAGCTTTGAAAAATCTTATAAAAAAATTCAGAAACTCAGACAGGATCTTCCAAAAGATGATGATGAAATCCTAAACAGATATTTGGTAAGGTTAAAAACCAATATTTCTGTTATAGAGGATTCTCTTAAAGGAAATTAAAAACTAGTTCAACGACCTTATTATTAATGATTAAAATTCAAGCGGAAGCAAACGTTCCAACGGAACACGGAACTTTCCGAATGATCGCTTTCTCTGAAAACGAAAATGACTGGATGCCTCATATGGCTATTATCGCTGAAAATACAGATTTTTCAAAACCAGTTAATGTACGTTTCCACTCAGAATGTATTACCGGTGAAGTTTTCCATTCAAAAAAATGTGAATGTGGGCAGCAATTAGATGCAGCCATGAAATATATCCATGAAAATGGAGGAGTTATTGTTTACCTTCGTCAGGAAGGAAGAAACATTGGAATAATAAATAAGTTAAAGGCTTATTCTTTACAGGAAAAAGGATTTGATACAGTAGAAGCTAATTTAAAACTTGGACTTCCTGCAGATGACAGAAACTTCAATGTAGCCATCGAAATTTTAAATGTGCTGGAAATTAAAGATATCAATCTTCTGACCAATAACCCTGAAAAAGTAAAATATGTTACGGAAAGTAACATCCACCTTAATTCGAGGGTTCCTTTGCAAATACCCGCGAATGATATCAGCAGAGGTTATTTAAAAACAAAGAAAGATTATTTTGGTCATCTTCTGGATGACAATGATAATTAAAAATAAAACAAAGGGCTTCCGGAATAAATTCTGGAGCCCTTTTTAATTATAAAAAAACTGAAAAGATATATCTTAATTCTTAGTCTTTATTTTAGACTCGTCAATATTATAATATTTAATTACACTGTAGTAATCATTGTAATCGACAGGAGCTGCTGCAGTCTTGGAATTTTTCCCACCTGTATTAGCAGGTAAGATTACCACTCTAAATCTTTTGTTCGTATAGTATGTTGGATTAGCCGTTAGATTCAAGCTTGAGTTAACATTAATTCCTATATCAAATTTGCTAAAATCAAATGAATAATCAACAGCAACGTTGTTATTAGTAAAGAACGTATAAGGTAGTAATCTCCAGATTGGAGCATTGTTATTAGTAAGACCCGTTTGTAAGTAAATAAGCACAACATCAGATTGTACTAACTCATTTGTAAATGCATCTGAATACTGATATAAATTATCATTGGTTTTCGTAAAAGTTGGGGTAATGTCAAAAGCAGTCCCTATTGTATCATGATCCACAAAATTATTATCATCGTCTTTATTATCACAGCTGAATATAAATAAGCTGACAAAAGCTAATAGTAGGATTGGAAGAAATTTTTTCATTTTTATAAAAGTTTTAATATTATCTATAAAGCACATCCAAAACATATACCAAAAAACTTAAAAACATCCATTCTGATGATTTTTTTAATTGTATTTTTGTTCTTATTCAAAAGTTATGAACAAAATAGTTTGCACTTCTCTATTCATATTCTTATCTATCAGTTCAAAAATCGCTGCCCAGTATATACCAAAGGGCATTTCACAGTCTGATGTAAGTAAAGCAAACCAGTGGGTTAATCAAACATACAAATCGCTTTCCCAGGATGAAAAATTAGGACAGCTTTTCATTGTTGCTCTTTATACCAACAAAGGCGAGGATTATATCAACCAGGTAAGAAATATTGTCACCCGTGATAAGATCGGTGGATTGATTCTGATGCAGGATGATGCAGCAAGAGAAATATCTCTGGTAAATGAGTTTCAGCAAAAATCTAAAGTTCCGTTGATGATCGGAATGGATGCTGAATGGGGATTATATCAGAGAATCGCAGCGGCTCACAAATTTCCGTGGGCGATGACTTTAGGAGCCATACAGGATAAAAATCTTATTTACCAGATGTCCTCTAAAATTGCCGAAGACTGTAAGAGGATGGGAATCAATTGGGATTTTGCCCCGGTAGTTGATGTGAATACAAATCCTAATAATCCAATCATTGGAAACAGAAGCTTTGGTTCAGAGGTAGATAATGTCATCAGCTCTGCATTAGCATACTCTAATGGATTACAGGACAACAACATACTAGCAGCCATTAAGCATTTTCCTGGTCATGGTGACACCAGTACAGATTCACATCTGGATCTTCCTGTAGTTCCTCACCAACTCGAAAGGCTGAATGCTGTTGAATTGGCACCTTTTAAGGCTCTTATGACTAAAGGTATCGGTGGAGTAATGGTAGCTCACTTATATGTGCCAACGTTAGAATCGGGAAAAGGAATTCCTGCTTCGGTTTCCAAAAATATTATCACCGGACTTTTAAAAGAGAAGTTAGGGTATAAAGGCCTCATTATTACGGACGCACTCAATATGGGTGCAGTAGCCAATAAATATAAGCCCGGGGAATTAGATGCATTAGCCTTTAAAGCAGGTAATGATATTATGCTTTTCTCGCAGGGAGTGTCTGAAGGAAAAAAATTAATTCAGAAGGCTATTGACAATGGAGAAGTTCCACAATCAAGAGTTGAAGAAAGTGTAAAAAAAATATTACTGACCAAATATTATTTAGGGCTGGATAAATACAATTCCAAAAATTCTGAAAACATTAATAACGACCTGAATAATGATTCACACAAACTTTTGGTTCAGAATCTTTATTCTAATGCACTTACCCTATTAAAAGATGAGCAAAAGCTACTTCCCATTGCCGGAAAACAAGTGTATTATGTTCCTTTAGAAGAAGCTCCTTATCAGACGTTTGCCAATCAGCTAGGTTCAAATATCATTCTTAAAAAAGCTGACGAAATCAGTACAATTCCAGCTAATTCTATAGTTATTGCAGGACTTCATAAGGATAATGCAACAGCATATAAACCATATAAAATTTCCGGAGAATCTAAAAAGATTCTTGCTGATTTAACTAAAAATCAAAAAGTTATTTTAAATGTATTTGGAAGTGCTTATGCTTTAAAAGATATCGATATTTCAAAAATTTCCACGGTTCTTGTTTCTTATGAAAACAATGACGATTCCATGATTGCAACAGCTAATGCGCTATTGGGAAAGACAAAGATCCAGGGAAGACTTCCGGTACTTGTTAATGATCAACTAAAAGCAGGAATGGGACTCGATTTGAATCCTGCAACTGCTTCTGAAACAAAAGTGAATTCAACTATATTTACAACATCAAAACAATAATATTCCAATGAAAATAGGCATACTTTGCTATCCAACATACGGCGGAAGCGGTATCGTAGCAACAGAACTGGGAATGTCTCTTGCTAATAAAGGCTATGAAGTCCATTTCATTAGTTCAGCCCTTCCTGCGAGACTCGATATTACCAATCCTAATATTTTTTTTCATAGGGTAAATGTTCAAACTTATCCCCTGTTTCAATATCAACCTTATGATATTGCACTGAGTTCGATGATCTACAGAGTTGTTAATCTGTATAAACTGGATTTATTGCATGCACACTATGCCATTCCATATGCTTATGCAGCGTTTACGGCTAAACAGATGCTACAGGAAGATAATAACGACATTCCTTTGGTAACAACACTTCACGGAACAGATATTACTTTGGTAGGACAACATCCCAGCTACAAACATGCTGTAGAGTTTTCAATCAACAAATCCGATGCAATTACCTCTGTATCTGAAAGTTTAAAAAAAGACACGCTACAGTTTTTCAATATTAAAAAACCAATCCAGGTGATCACGAATTTCATCGACAATTCTGAATTTGATGAATGTAATGAATGCCAGAGAACGCAGTTCGCTGATCCGGATGAAAAAATATTAATACACGTTTCCAATCTTCGCCCTGTAAAACGTGTGGATGAAGTTCTTCAGATTTTCAAGAATGTTCATAAGAAGGTAAAATCCAAACTGATCATTATCGGAGAAGGTCCGGATATGGAGAAGGTGAACCAGTTTTTAGAAGAAAATCCGGATTTGATTTCTAAGATCAGGCTTCTTGGAAAGGTAAATGACCTGTATAGAATTCTTCAGCTTTCTGACGTTTTCTTATTACCATCAGAACAGGAAAGTTTTGGATTGGCTGCATTGGAAGCCATGGCAGCGTATACTCCGGTGATCAGTTCCAACGCAGGAGGAATTCCTGAAGTAAATGTCCAGGGAGAAACAGGATTCTTAGCTGAAATCGGAAATGTAGAAGCTATGAGCAACTATACCATCAAGTTATTGAGCAATGATGAACTTTTAGCCAAAATGAAGATAAATGCGAAAGAACAGGCGATAAAATTCGATTTGAAAAACGTTCTTCCTATATATGAAGAAATGTACAAAACAACCATAGAAAATTTTAAAAACGAGTTGTCAAAAGTATAATAGATCTATTATATTTGTGACACACTCATGACGGAAAAATTACTTCAATATCTTTGGAACTTTAAAGTTTTCAAAAATTTTGACTTCAAGGATATTGAAGGAAATTCCGTTGAGATCATACATTTCGGGAAATGGAATACCAATGCCGGGCCTGATTTTCTTCTGGCTTCCATTAAAATCAATAACCTCATCCTGAGTGGAAACATAGAGCTTCATGTAAAGTCTTCAGACTGGATCTTCCATAATCATTCCGGGGATCCCAACTATCAAAATATTATTCTTCATGTTGTTTTTCAAAATGATATTGTGATTGAAGAATTTAATGATAAGAAAATTCCTACTCTTGAACTGAAGAATTATATTGATGAAAATATTCTGTGGAAGTATGAGAAACTCATCAAAGAAAATCAGTTTATTCCCTGCGAAAGTATTTTTGATCATCGGAATGTTCCTCTTCATTTCCACGAAGAAAATGTTTTAAGAAAACTAAATGAGAAATCAGAGGAACTGGAATATGCTTTACAACAGTCAAAAAACAATTTCGAAGCTATCCTCTTTCATAGTCTTGCCTATTCTTTCGGACTAAAAGTAAATGCCTATATATTCAGACAAATTGCTGAAAGTATTGATTACAGTGTCATCAATAAAATCAGGCAAAACCCAACACATCTTGAAGCTTTATTCTTTGGGATTTCGGGGTGGCTTGAGGACCCGGAAGACGAACAAATGGAAATCTGGAAACGGGAATTTCAGTTCATAAAGGTAAAGTACCGAATCCTGGACATGAGTTTTCCACCTAAGTTTTTAAGGTTAAGACCTCCTAATTTTCCTACCATCAGACTTTCACAACTAGCCGATCTTTATCACCGGCATCAAAATTTATTTTCTAAAGTCATACATTCAAAAAATAGTAAGGACTTGTTTGATATTTTTAAGAACGTACAGGCGTCCGGCTACTGGAATACCCATTATAACTTTGGGAAAATTTCCTCAGTTAATCAGGTTAAAACATTAAGTAATGACTTTATTGAGCTGATTATATTAAATACGATTCTGCCATTAAAATACACTTACCATAAATATCATCATGAAGAAATTACTGACGATATTTTAAAATTTTATGCAGAAATAGCCCCGGAAAAGAATGCTATTATCACATCCTGGAAAAATCTGAAGATGAAAATTACCAGTTCCTTAGAAACCCAAAGCCTCATTTATCATTTTAAAAATTCCTGTGAAGAAAAAAATTGCTTAAATTGCAGTATTGGATTTAAACTTTTAAAAGATTCTTCAGATGCTTGATAATATCCGTCACAAAATGGAAAGAGAATGGTTTGGTGTTCTTACAAGAATGGGCGCTAAACTTGGGATTCCTGTTTCTAAACTTCGGGTATTCTTCATTTACTCAACTTTCGCCACGGCGGGTTTCTTCTTTCTTATCTATCTGGGATTAGCGTTTACGCTTTGGATTAAAGATATTTTCATCACAAGGAGACCAAGTGTTTTTGATTTATAATTATGGAATTTTTACCTATAACTTCACCGGAAGACTACAAAATAAAAGATATTTATCACTCCTACTCCACAACCTTTCCCGAGGATGAAAGAAGAGACTGGGATCAGTTTGTAAAGTTATTCAGCAATCCTCATGTGAAGGTTATTTCTGTATTGCACGAATCTAAAGTGATTGGATATCTTATTTTCTGGGAATTAAGCGATTACATTTTCGTAGAACATTTTGAGGTTTTTGCAGAGTTCAGAAGCCAGAAACTAGGTTCTCATATTACAGGATACTTATTCAAAAATTATCCAAGGATTATTCTTGAAATTGAACCAGCCCATATCGGGGAAGATGCTCAGAGACGATATTCTTTTTACCAGAAAAACGGATTCTCATTAATAGAAGAAATGTATGTACAGCCAAGTTACGGGGAAGGTAAGCAGCCTTTAGACTTATGGTTGCTGGCTAATTATTCTCCTGCAGATCTTAAAAAGATAAAAGAAGAAATTTATGATGTTGTTTATCATTAAAATATAAAAAGCCAGCACAATCTGCCGGCTTTAATTTTATCGTACATTTTAGAACTTTAAATGGTCAATAAGTTTATTACAGTTCCTATTAATTCACTTCATACTCCAGTTTTATCGTGATACTTGCCACTTTCTCTTTAGAGGTTGTGTTAAAAGCCCCACCATAAGAATAATCTTCATTTGAATTAGGTGCAGTGATCTGGATAACTCCCATGGTTGCCTTTTTTAAACTTCCAAGACCACTTCCTGAGTTTTCCGCAATTTTTTCCGCGCGTTCTCTGGCATCTTTTGTAGCGGTAGCGATCATTTCCTGCTTTACAGCAGTTAACTTTGTATAAAAATAAGATGGCGAAGAGGATGTAAATTCTATTCCCCGATTGATAATCTCTGTAATATTTCTTGAAAGGCTTTCGATCTTAGCCACTTCCTTACTTTCTATAGAAACAGTCTGCGTTAGGTTATATCCTGAAAATTCTCCCTGGACACTATTTCCATTGGCATCATTATAATTACGAAATTGTTTCTGAATGTCTACTGAGGAATAAATAATTTCATTTTGCTTTATTCCTTTTGAAATCAGATAATCATTGATCACTTTTTTATCAGCAAGCAGCCCGTCGTAAGCAAGTTTTAAGTCAAAATTATTTTTTGAGAAACTTCCGGACCATGTGATAAGGTCTGATGTAAATTGCTTTGTTCCCAATCCAGTTACAGAGATTGTATTTTCAGATTTATTTCTGTTTTTAATAGCATTTCCCAGTAGTCCTAGTCCAAGAACAAAACCAATGGCTGCAATAGCCATTACTATGATATTTCTGTTCATAAAATTTTGTGAATTTGATTGATTGGTCATTTAAATTTAAATTTTCTTATGAACGGATACATCAATTTCTATTCCGTAATTTTAAGATTTCTTTAACAAATCGTTCAATCCTTTTTTAATCGTTCTAAAAATGCCGGCATAGTTTCTTCTAATCTCAGCAGCACCCCCGAGAGATTCCTTGCTTTTACATAAGTTCGGGCCTGTGGTTTGATAACAAAAGAAAACTCTATAAATTCCGAGATTCTTTCCGCAGGAATTCCTGCATTAGTAAAATAATCATCATCCACTCTCTTCCTCACCCATAAAATATTGTCCTGCAGATCGTCATATCTGTATTGACGTTTTTGTCTTCTTGCTTTTCCACTGATGAGATCAAAGGCTCCCTGAACATTCAGCTGCCCTAAAAGTATCGGAAGTAGTACCTGTTTTACTTCTGCCGGTTTTTCCCTCATTTTTCCAACAGGTTGTGGAAGGCCCACTGCCTGCTGAACAATTTCCCCTTTGTCAACTTTAGCAACACTTCTTGAATCCTTAGCCAGGTACCCGGATAATTTCTTTACCTCTACTTCCTCTATTTCTTCAGGAATTTTTATCATTGTTATGAAAAGTTGAGAATCAACACCATCTGCAAAAACTCTTTTAGAAATCCTTTCATATCCAGGTCTTACAAACCTTAATTCATCATTTTTTGAAGCTTCAATAGAAAACTCGCCCGAAGAATTACTATAGACTTTCTTATCTGTTGAAAGGTTGATGACCGTAACAGATCCAAGATTAATGTCATTATCATCTGTTATTTTCCCCGTAACGATCTGTTGCGAATAGGCAATTCCATATATAAACAAAACAATAAATAAAATTATATTTTTCATTTAATTATGATTGTTTTATTGCACTATTAATTTTTAATTACGTGGGTCTTGTCGTATTCTATGAAAGCAATTCTTAATTCCGATACGATCACGCTTTTATTAAAAGTTTTCCTGTATTTTTTTGCAAGATACCTTTTATCGTTAGCATATACCAGAAATTCATCTATCTGCTCTTCATTCATTCCCTTTTCTACAAGAAAATCTAAATTGATCTCCAGTTTAAGCCTGTTAATGAAATTTTGGGTTTCATAATAATCAGGTTTGGTAATTTTGGGTTGGCTTGCTTTTTTTACAAGACCTATACCCGTGAGAAACAATTTGACCATATCGACCTGTCCTACATTAAAATCATGTCCACTAAAGGTTTTAGGAATTTTGTTCTCGGGTAATGGCTCTTTCAAAGGGCTTCTCATATAGGCATCCATTTCAGATTTCAATACAAGGGTCTTCCTTGCCTGATCATAATGTTTGCTATCTTTTTCCAGATTACCTGTGGGTTTATAAGGAATTTCAACTTCCGGAATTAGAGTTTCAATCTTGAGGAGTTTAATATCTAATGGTAAATTTATATTCTCCTTATTGATCTTCTTATCAACACGGTAATAATCTTGCTTTAAAAAGCGGATCTCTTCGTTTTCCTTAGCTTCAATTATAAATTGACCGGAAGAATCACTTTGAGTTTTTGTGTTGTTGGAAATATTGTAGATAAGAACAGACGCCAGAGCATTATTATTCTCATCCGCTACTCTGCCTGAAATCTTTTGTTGCGAATAAAAATGGGCAAAAGCAAAGCACGGTACGATATACAAAGTATTTTTAATCATAAAACATTCATAGATTATCTCTGGGTTTGAGGAGCGCGATATGAGGAAATTCTAGCCAGTACAGCTCTTTGAAATCTCATCAGGTCTGCATCACTGCAAAAACCGTATTTAAGGATCTGTCTCCTCTCAAAACCTGATCTTAAGACATAATAAATGAAATGCTCGATTAAAGATTTATCTATTTTTAAATCTATAAAATACTGATCTCCGAGGCTTTCACGCAAGTAACGCATGAGGTCCACATCGTCCCACTTATCTTTCACTTTCCCGATTGAAAACCCTTGTCCTTTTGGCTGGACAAACTCTCCTGCTTTTGCCGCCAGGATTCTCGGATCAGATTTTTGGGCAATGTATTTGTCAATATCTTGGGTTAACTTTTCTACTTTTCTGGGTCTGTTCAGGTTTTTAGAATCTACTTTCAGGTCGCCTGTGAGTCCCTTCTTTACTTCGACCTCTTCAATAAGAGTAGTCTGCCGGATTAACGTTATATTTAGAGGAGCTGAAATATTGTCTTTTGTAATTCTCCTGTTCATCCTTTCGTAACCGCTTTTTATAAATCGAAGTTCATCTCCTTCCCTGCCTGAGATCATAAAATGTCCATCAGCATTAGTGGTTACACGTTCATCAGTTCTTATGTTGATTACAGTAACATCAGGCATTTCTATATGCTCTTCTGAAGTTATTTTTCCGAAAAGATAATCCTGTGCCTTTATTTTTTGAATGAAGAAAATGAGTGATAAAAGAAAAAGTAGTTTTAATTTCACGGAAAGTTTTTTTATAAAACAAATCTAAACTTATTTTTAATGTTTTCCACAAGTTTAACCACAGTTAACTCGTTTTAGCATTTTTTTTGATTTTCCATTCTGATTTTGTTAAAGCACCATTTTCAATTGTTAAAATTTCATTTAAATTTTAGCTAACTTGCATCTTCAATTCATCTAAAAAAATGCAAAATTCTTATACAGTAATCAATGCTTCCGCCGGTTCCGGAAAGACCTATGCGCTGGTTCAGAGGCTTCTGATGATCTGTCTTCGTTATCCTAATCAGCAGCATGCCATCAGAAATATTCTGGCATTAACGTTCACCAACAAAGCGGCCAATGAGATGAAGGAAAGAATTTTATCCTGGTTGGGAGCCTTTTCTGCAAGCAACTTCGCTGATAATAATGATTTAAAAAACATTCAGAAAGTTTTTGAAGAAGAAGGTTTAAAGATAACCATTGATGAATTGCACATCCGGTCTAAAAAATTACTGGATTATATTCTTCATAATTATTCTACCTTAAATATTGGTACCATCGATCGTTTTAATTCCCGCCTGGTAAGAAGTTTTTCTTACGAATTAGGGTTAGCTAAAAATTTTAATCTCGAGATTGAAGCAGAGCCTTTCCTCATTGAAGCTGTAGACAAAATGCTTGATCAGATCGGTGAGAATGATGCAATATCAAATTCTTTCATGGATTATGTGGATTACAGCCTCGAAAATAACGAGCGAATCAATCTTAACAAGAACCTTTATGACTCTGCAAAAGAGTTTGTAAAAGATATTCACTATGAACAGCTGAAAAGCAACACCAATTTTGACGATTCCAATTATGAAAATATAAAGAATACTATCCGGAAAGAGATTGTATTTAATAAGAAAAGAGCTGTTGAAATCGCTACGAAATCTATTGATCTTTTTAAATCAAGAAATATCGATGTTGAGGACTTTGCACAAGGTAAAAACGGTATTGGAGGATTTTTTACTAAAGTTCTGGATTTTTACCATCAGAAGAGACCTGGTTTTCCTTTTCCGACAACTCAGGAAGACTCTGTGGTTAATAATTACAGAAAAGGAGCCGCCTCAAAATCAAAAAGTAAAGAACCTGAAATTCTAGAAATTCTTGATGAATTATTAGAAAACAGAATGCAGCTTATTCTTCTTTATATTGAAACACAGAAAAAGGAGAAAATATTATCTGCATTACTTCCTTTAAAAGTAAACAAGGACATTCAGGATGAATTAAAAAAAATTGAAGAGGAAAATGATCTTGTTCTCCTTTCTAAATTTAATATTCTCATCAATGAAAACCTAAAAAATGAACCTTCGGCTTTTATTTATGAAAAAGTAGGCTCCCAGTTTCAGCACTATTTTTTTGATGAATTTCAGGATACTTCGGAATTACAATGGCAAAATTTCGTCCCATTAAGAGACCATAGTGTCTCGACAGAGAATACAACATTTACATTGGTAGGTGATCCCAAACAAAGTATTTACAGATTCAGGGGCGGTGAGAGCAAGCTCATGCTGGACATTATCAACAAAAAAGAAATTTCTCCCAAACAAGCCGAACTTCTTGTATTAAAAGATAATTGGCGAAGTGCAAAAAATATTGTTCGATTCAATAATGAACTGTATCAATTTCATGCCTTAAATCTTGAAGAGGAACATAAGAATATATTTGGGACGGATGCCGAACAAAATCCTAAATCAGAAATTGATGGAAGGGTAAAAGTAAATCTTATTGAAAATCTCACCAATGAGGATTTCTACAATGACACTTCCGAAAGAATGCAGAAAGACATTCAGGATTGTCTTGACAACGGATTCAGGTTTGCAGATATTACTATTCTATGTCGTGGCAATTTTGATATTTTCAGCTATTCACAGAAGCTAGGTAACCTGAAAGTGAGGTATAAAGGAGAAGAAACCAATATTAAAACCATATCAGATAAAGGACTGACGCTAGAACTCTCAAATACCATTCAGGCTGTCATTGAGTTCTTAAAATGGGAAACCAATCCTAAAAACAAAACCAATTTAATCATGATGATGTATTATCTGAATAAATTGGGAAAAGTAAACATGCCAGATTTTACCCTGAGTATGAAAGAAATTCTGGATATTGAATCCCACGATGACATCCTCCCGTTTATCCAAAACAAATATGCTTTACGACTAAAACAAGATCACTTCCCCCGATTTAATTTATACAATTTTGTAGAGTACTATATTAATGAGTTTTCTTTTGATAATAAAGAAACCGACTTCCTGTTAAACTTTCTTGAAATGCTCTTTAACTTTACTCAAAATGCAGGAGCAAGCACTAAAGAATTTTTAAAATACTGGGATGAAGAAGCCTCCACATATACCATTCAGGCCTCAGAAAATATTGATGCTATCCAGATCATGACGATTCATAAAGCCAAAGGACTTGAGTTTCCGGTTGTTTTTATTCCTATGATGAATAAAAACCGTGATGCTGAATTTTCCAACTGGTTTGAAACCAACAGCAATGAAGCTTTGAAATCTGTTAATATCAATCAGTTTAGCAAAAGCCTGGAAGTCTATGATGAAGAAATTGAAAAATTCAATAAGAAGAATTCCTATAAAAATCTGATAGACAGGTTGTGTCTTCAGTATGTCGCCACTACTCGTCCTGTAGAACAGCTGTTTTTCTATATTCAGAAACAAAATAAAACTTCAAATAATCTCGAAATCCTGGAATTTATTCAAGGTAAAAATACAGAACAGTCTGATGAATTTGATCTTTATGAGGTACATCCTGAAATGCTCAAAAAAAACTCTAAAGCCAAAACCTCATCTTTCAGGACAAAAGATATCAGGAATCTCAAAAATATCAACGAAAAAAATACATCTGTAAAAATAGCGACACCATCCAAGAACTATCAGGTTCGCAATGAGAAAGTGAGGATAGGACTTTTCGTTCACGAACTGTTATCTAAGATCAATACTAAAAAAGATATTCAGAAAGTATTGGAAAGCTACCTTCTGGAAGGGCAAATCACAGTAACTGAAAAGAATGAAATTGAGGAAACGCTTCAGGAAATCGTTACAACTCATGCTGAATTCTTTGACGAAAGATGGGAAGTAATCAACGAGAAAGATATCATGATCTCCGAAAGAGGGGAAAGCAGAATTTACCGGCCCGACAGAATTCTGAAAAATGGTGAAGATTATATCATTGTAGATTTTAAAACCGGAGAAGTCACTAAAAAAAATGACCGTCAAATTGAAACTTATAAAAGTGTACTGGAAAGTCTCGGAAGGAAAGTTATCAAGACCCAGCTCATCTATTTATAACGCAAAATCCCTTTAACAGAATGATTACAGGGATCTTTAAAATTTATAAATCGTAGAATTACGACAAAATATCGTAGAACTACGACATGAAATCGTAGAACCACTACAAAAATCAAATCTTGTCTTTAAAAATTTTTGAGTCCGATTAAAGTACTATACATTTGCTACATAATCACTGAATTATATAATATTTAATAACGATTAAAATTTACCATTATGGCAGCAAATTCAAGAGGAATCTTAAAATTCAACGGAAGTGAAGGTCAGAAATTATTAAAGCTTAACTACAGCGTATCAAGATCTACAGACGTTTCAGGCCGTGTAGCTTCTGACCCTTCCAATGCAATCATCAAATTAACGATCGAGGCTACAGAAAAATCTGACATCTTAGAAAGTTTACTTAACGGGAAATATAAGCCTACAACAGGTGAAGTTACTTTCAACAAATCTCACGAAGAAGGAACATTAATTACTTTAACATGGGAGAACGGATATGTAATTCAACATGAAGTAGACTTTGATGCTGTGGATGACAACAGTATGCTGATCAGCTTCATCGTAAGTGCAGAAAAAATTCATTATGGTAACGGTATCTATGAAGGTATCTGGCCAGGTGCATAATCAATGCCTACAAACATTTATACATAAAAGATCATCCCTATGGATGATCTTTTTATCTCTCCGGGAGAATATTATACAATTAATCATTCTCTTTGGTCACTTAAATTGTTCAGTTAGTAAATAAAATATTTTATACTTGTTTTTCAATATAGCGATTATAAAATAAACCTTTACATCTATAAAAGTCGTAATTCTACTACAGTTTTTAAAATTTAACAAAATTAATCAACTTGAATTGGAAAACATTTCTAATTTAGTAAGTGAACACCAAAAACATAAGAATGAAAAATAAGACTACCAACGCAGATAAAATTGCTGAAAATCATATTGCAGGAGTACAGCGTGTGGTGAAGCTGGACGTAGTGATTGAAGGTAAAATTATTAACCATTTCAAACACTTCCGCTTACAGCAAAGTACAAGAAGACATCATAGCTTTGAGTTGACCTTAGCTCACGATTCTTTAGGGTCTTTGCAAAATCATGAGCTTGATCAGGCTCAGCAGTTTCTCGGAAAACGCTTAACGGTCGTTTTTAAATATAAGGATGCTGAAAATGAGAGTCCTGAACAAACTTTCGTCGGACTCATTACCAAAGTGGCTTTTAGTCAGGAAAAAATGAGTTTAGGCAATATTGTTCTGAAAGGATACAGCCCTACTATTTTAATGGATTCCGCTCCACATACACAAAGCTTTGGCGGTGATAAACCGGTGAATACTTCTATCATTGCCGACAGGATTTTAAAGGAGACCCTTAATTCAGGTAAATTTGACTATAAAGTTGATACCCAGAACAAAAGCTATATTAATTACAGCGCCCAGTACAAGGAAACCCATTACAATTACCTTGCGAGGCTTGCCGAAACCTACGGAGAGCAATTCTATTATGATGGCGAAACACTGTATTTCGGTAAACTTCCACCCAAAGATCAACCCATACGCCTTACTTACGGAAGTAATGTAAGTGATGTTTCCGTGGAACTGAGAGCGGTGCATACTAAACCGGAGTTTTTTGGATATAACAGCAGTAATCACACAAAATTATTAAGTACATCTGCAAGCATAAAGCATTTGGGACAGCTTGCTGCTAAAGCTTATGATCTTAATAATGACATCTATAAAACCCGTTCACTGAACCCATCTCCAATTAATGCCAATATGTCGTTAAATGTTGATGATTCCCAAAAAAGTGCTGCAGGAAGTGCTGCAGTAGAAGTCTTTACCGTATCAGGGACAACCTCTGTTCCTTTTTTACATCCTGGTTGTGTTGCAGATATAGAAATGAGAAAACCGGATAGCAACCAGACGACTTATTTCACCAAGCTTATGATCACTGAAGTCTCTCATGAAGTTAATACCAGAGGTATCTATACAGGATCATTTGAAGCAATAGCCGAGGGGACCGGATTTATTCCAAAACCGGAATTTATTACCCCAAGTGCAGAACCACAGATTGCCACAGTAGTTTCCAATACAGATCCGTTAAATCAGGGACGGATACAAGTACAATTTGACTGGCAGCTAAATGACACCACTCATTTTATAAGAATGATGAGCCCTGATGCCGGAGGGACAGATGTAATCACTCAAAACAGAGGGTTTGTAGCGATTCCGGAAGTTGGAGATCAGGTAATGGTTGGCTTTGAATATCATCATCCCGACTTCCCTTTCGCCATGGGTGGAATGTTTCATGGAGCAGTTGGTTTAGGAGGAGGCGTTAACAATCATATAAAATCGATACAAACGCGAAGTGGAAATAAGGTAATTTTTAATGACGCAGAAGGAAGTATCTACATAGAAGATCCGAGTGGGAATACCTACTTTATGGATGGAAAAGGAAGCATTATTGTGAATGCCCCAAAAGATATGACCTTTACTGCAGGAAACAATATAAGAATGTCCGCAGGAAATGATATTACTTCCATAGCGGGCAGCAATATATTTGCTACAGCAAATGTCAATATCGTATCGAATGCGGGAGTAAACATGGTTGATACAGCCGGAAGAGACCTTTTACAAACTGCTACAGGAAATATTCATGAGTCTTCTGATATGAGAACAGAGATTGCTGAAAATGAAAGAAATGTTCAGTCCAAAAAGAGCGACTCTTATGCTGAAAAGGTTACCGTTGTGAGTACTAAAGAAAATATGATCTTACAAAGTGAGAAAACCGTAAAATCTCAAAGCGGAGAGCAAGGAAATTCACATTAAAAACAGTGATATGGCCATTGTAAAAAAAGCTAATAATATCAATATACAGGTCAGTAATAACTATACTAATCTATGCAAAGTTTCCAATGAAGAATCGGAACATGTAATTATTGAGGCTACGAAGCAAAATCTTGAGCTCTCAAGTCAGAAACGTGCCATATTACAAGGTTTCGGAAAAGATGGAAAAGGTGATGAAGGATGCAAAGAAGGGGTAGTCCGAATAAGCCAGAAGCTGATTGGCAAGGCCAAAAGGGATCCTGGATTCAATTTTGACGGAACAAAGGCCGAAGATATGTATTTTGCCGATAAGCCGGCATCTTCCGCCTCCATACAAAATGATCCGGTTTTTAAATTAAATGATGCAACATTAGGAGCATATCTGGATCAGCTGATGAAGTCTTTATCTATTGGTGATATGGAAACTGTAGCCCTGGAAATGTCGGATCGGTTTAAAAAGGGCACAGGTGGAACTTATAAGAGTGATGTTCTGAATAAAAAAATTGCAGGCAATGATGCCTTTATCACTTATCATAATAAGTTTCTAACGGATTTTAAAAAGGAGCTGAAAAAAAGTAATTATGATCCAGCTGCAATGGGAGTTATTTCGATGGGACTTTTAAATTTTTCGTCATTCTGGGATAAAGTGTCAGGATTAGGGATTACAGTACATCAGGTATGGAGTGCCAAAGCAGAAATCCTGGATTATTCTTATAACAAATGTACCAAAGTATGGAGCGGAAAGCTGAAATATACGTTTTACGATCACTATGGTCTGGATTGGGATGATATCGTAAAACATGGTGGTGACATTATCCCGCAATACCATACCGGAGATTTTTTCAAAGCCTGGTATATTCTACAGCATTACAGAACGGCAAGACCTTTCATTACAGAAATGGAAAAAAGCGTAGATTTAAATGGCAATTCCGATAAGGACTAAATTTATCATGAAAAACTTAATCATTTTATTAACATTATTTGTGGCATGTATCCAAAACAAGTCGGAAGACTTTCAGTTAGTTGCTTTATCTCCCGTTAACTACGAGTTTAAAGCAGGAGAAAATAAAAATAGAATCGACTATTTTTATGTTGAAGGAAATTTTTCATACGACGTTGATGAATATGAAAAATTGAAAAAGAAAATTGATGACAAAACAGCAGGGACAGATATAAAGAACTATCAGTTATATTCTGTTTATATCTATAAAAAAACAGATGTTCTGAATCAACAGTATAAGGCTGGAAGAGAAGGATTAGACGGTCACAACCAGGATCTCATTGCTTATATCAGATATGATAAAGGAAACAGGGATATTTTTTATATAACCGAAAGAGGCAATGTGGTTTATGATGTTCTTTCAAACAAGGAAGAAGATTTTGAGTTTGAACAATAATACAAAAACTAGAAGCAACCATGGGCGCAGGTGTAGTATTTGATGAAAAGACCAACATTCCCAGAAAAGGGATTGAGGCAACGCAAGTCAAAAGTATTAAGCTGATTTCTGACCTGGATGATGGTTCTTTAAACGACGGAAGTAAAACGATCAAGGAAAAGTCAGGGCTTGTATACGGAAAGACCTATACATTCAAAGTAGAAACATATACCAACGATGCACCAAAGGATCCTAGTATGATTCGGTGGGCGGTTAGCTATACAGATACTGAAACAGGTAAATTCTACAAAAATGCTTTGGAAGGTCCCAATACTGGTGAAGAAATCAGTATAACATTTAATGATGCCAACGGATGTGGAAATAATCTGGAGATCAAAGCATATATCAACGATGTAGATAATGAAGGAAAATTAACCCTTTTCAAACACAACAGATTCCGGTTTTTTGACCGCAAAACATTAAAATCGGAAATCCAGCAAAGGATGAATACCGGAAAAGATATAGATCAGGGACAAAGCTCAATGTGTGCTATTGCACTGATCGGGCACTTTCTGGCTATCCAGAAACCCTCTGATTACGAAAAAATAATTTTAGACATGCACCGTACGGGTGAAGCTATAGTTCCGTCTACTCAATATAAAATTAAACTGGATAAGGATGAGCACCTTATCAAAGTGAAAGATTCCGATGCCAGCTATCCGAATAACAGCAATGGTGGAAAAATGTCTTATGCTGACTTTATATTTTTATTCACCATTAAGGACTATTTGAATAGTGTTTTTGATTACGATCCCGACGGTACAAGTGCAGGCGGTTTTGTAGAAGGAGGTACTGGACTCACACTTCCTCACGAAGTGGCAAGCATGATGAAGAACATTCTTTCTTACACTGATGTGAAAAATGAGACCAACCTTGTGACAAGTAAATGGGCAAGTGCAAAAAATTCGGCAAATGAATTGTCCGGGCTTCTCACCAGCGGCTATAGTATTGGCCTCCTTATTACTGCCGGTAATTTTCAGAATAACAGCAAAGGTACATTTACGATTCCTAACCACTGGGTAGGACTTAAAGGAGTTACATTAGATGAAAAAAATGAAAAAGTGATATTGACCCTATTTACATGGGGGGATATCAGTAAGGTATGGACTGTGTCTTTTGATCCTTTTGAAGACGGATACTTCGGGTATGTAGCAGGAAAATAACTCAATGATATAACTAACGAA
The DNA here is from genome assembly GCF_048296755.1 of Chryseobacterium sp. PTM-20240506. Taxonomy (NCBI): domain Bacteria; kingdom Pseudomonadati; phylum Bacteroidota; class Flavobacteriia; order Flavobacteriales; family Weeksellaceae; genus Chryseobacterium; species Chryseobacterium sp. PTM-20240506. The sequence continues at coordinate 3,736,636 of NZ_CP182581.1, read as the reverse complement.
CGGATTATGATAAATAATTTTATAATAAAAAACTGGAAAAAAATTTTCAATATTCAGGTAGTCATATTTGTGGCATTTGCTATCCTTACATTTATTTATTACTGGGATAAACCAGCACATACCTATTTCAACAGAAGCTTTGACACTTCAAACCTCCACGCCGTGTTTTCTTTATTAATGACTTATCTTTTCGTCTTTTTTATAGCTATGGCTTTTATTTATCCTATCCTCTTTTTAATTCAGATATTGAGTTTACGAAAGGAAAAGGACAACAAAAAAACAATGAAATTATTGATACTGTTTGTATTATATATTTTAAGTATTATTTCAGTTTTTGCATTATATACGATTAACAATGCTCAGGCCATAAAAGCTCTTAATCACTAACATCAATAGGAATGTTTTTCTAACCACATTTATAAGAACGCAATGATACCTTCTAAAGCTGACATATTCCCTACATCCACTTATTTTTTACAGGATAAATGTACCGTGAAAATAGGAAGAGAGGAACATGAAGCCTTACTGTCTTATACATTATACGTAGAAACCAAAGAGGATGAAGATTATGATGTATCTATCAGCAGGACGAATCTTAAAGTAAATAATAAAAAAATAGATACGAAGTTCCTTGAAATATCAAACAGTTATATGGAAGCATTATTTCCTATTCACTGTAAAATAGAAAACTACAAACTTAGCATCCACAATATAAATCAGATAAAAAAACGCATACAAAAAACGGACTCAGAAATACGATCTGTTTATAGTGGAGAAGGCACAGATCATATCCGGAATCATTTTTTCAATGCTACAGAAACTGAAGAAAAACTTATGCAATTTATCCGAGAGCTCCATTTCATGAAAGTTGCTGAAGCCAGTATGCAAAAATTCAACAATAAAAGGCAATATGACACTTCCTGGAAGGTACTTCCGATCGGGACATCACAATGGAGGGGAGAAACTTTCTATGAAAAGGAAAAAAACACCCTATTCTTTGAACCTAAAATAGATAATGCCCAGGAAATTATGAATGACGTTATCAGATATATTCATCAACATGAATATGCCGTTGATTTTGAGAAAGAAAACGTTCCTCTCTATGCAGATTTTAAACATAATATCAGCTACACGGGTAAAACAGCAAGGATTGAATCAGCCGAAACCGATGTCTGTATAGAAGTAGAAGATAAATTCTATTACCAACACATTATAACCATACAAACAAAATAACGATATGGCAGCTTCCATCCCATATAAGGTACAGAGCGGTGAGACGTTACAGGATATAGCCAAAAAATTGGGTATCAAAGACTGGACTAAGCTCAAACAATACCATGATCAAAATGCAGGCGCTGACCCAAAGGTTCCGAATGTTCCCTATCCGGGGTTTAATCTCCTGACTCCGTCAAATGAGGAAATATATGAGATGAATGGAGAAACTCCTCCACCCGACCCTGCTGAAGAACAAAAAAATGCCGAACAAAAACAAGGAGAGGAAAAAAAGAAGGAAGAAGAGCAGAAAAAAGAAGAGAACGCTGCTAAAAGTGATCACGATGGAAAATACTTTGTCGTACATAATGCAAAATGTGTTTGTGATAAAGCTGAAAATCCAAAACAAACCGCTGACCTTCAAGTAACCACTCATAAAATAATTGTTCTTAATGACGATAGCAGTAAGCTGGCTGCTACGGAAGAGGACAAAACCTTCAATCCACCGGTAGCAACCTTCGGAAAATGTACCCTTAAGCCCTCTGCCGGAGGCAACCTGCCTTGCGCTTTGGCTCCAGCACCCAAATGGAGCAAAACCTATGAAAGCACACAGGTAATGGGCAAAAATACTCTTACAGAAATATCCGAATTGCAATGTATGGTTGGGGGCAAAATAACCATAGACAAACATGGACAGACCGATTCTGTAAGTAACGCACATGCAGATAATACCAATCCCTTAGAGCTTGCCATGGTAAATCCTGCAGTAGCACAGCCTAAGAAAAAAGAGGAATATCCTGTAGTTACTTCTATAACGCTTACAAAAATAGAAAACAGAAAAGATTTTAAAGAAATCGATTCAAAAGGTAAAAAAGATATCATTTATCTTCGAAAAAATGAAGAAACTGATTTCAAAGCCAACCTGAAGAGCGGAAACAAGCAGCTTACCTCCTGGATGATTTACAAGAATCATCAGGGTAAAAAAGAAGACAGGATTCTTCTCAAAGAACAAATCGGAACTGAGTTTTCACAGAGCTTTGCGGAAACAGGCAAATTCAGAGTAGAAGGATATGGGAAGCCTAAAAGTCCTGATTTTGAAAAAGGAAAATATGACAAATGTGACCCTTCATGCTCAATCGATATTGAAGTGGTAGAAAACACTCTGCTCGATATAGAGTGTACATCAGGAGATTTTTCGACAAGGATTGATCCTTCTAAAAACAGAAAATTCAGACGGGGTGTTCCTTCTGTCTTTAAAGCTAAATTTTTTATTCCTGATCTCACTGAAGAAGAAAAATCAAGACTTACATTATCTTTACTTGATGGAAGCGGAAATGTTGTTACGGATGCTGTTCAAGATGGAGATACATTGACGTTTACTCCTCAAAATACCCAGGCAAAATATACTATTATCGCCCGGTATATAAATGATACAGGAAGCATTATAGAAAAACAAATGTCCGGAGAAACTGAGGGTAATGCTGTAATCGGAATAAGCCATGGTGCTGAAGTAGTAAGACCGGGAACCGCCATGTCATTCAGTGTTTCGAAAATGAAATATAACTTCGGAAACAATCCTCTTTATGACCTTACTTCAGATGAGTCTTCAGAGATCAAGTGGAATTTAAACGGAATATTACAGGGCACAGGTAAAAGCATTACAATACCTGGCAATCTGCTTATGGTGCCTGGAAAATATGTTGTGGAAGCCTATAGCAAAGTTGCCAACGCTACGGGAAAACGAGCAAAAGACGAAGATGACGACTGGCGCTTCGAAGTAAAAAATAATGTGGTCACCGAAATAAAATATGATAAAAAACCAAAAGTTGGAGTCAATATTTTATTTGAAATAAGCAAGATGCTTATTAAAGATTACAATGCTTCAAAAGACGGACCTATTATCTGGAAGATCACAGGTCCGGTTACGGCAGGAGGCACAGGTGAAAAATTTTCATATAAGTTTTTAGTTCCCGGAAAATATACTATCAATTGCAGTATGGGAGGTAGAAATTGTGAAAAGCCTTTATCTTTGGATGTTATTCAGCCCAAAGTAATTGCGGATACTGCAAAATGGATGGATAATGACGGAAGCAGCGGGAATATTATAAAAGAGGCCGGCTATGGCCAGGATATATCTGCTTATGTAAGATATGAGGGATTACAAGGTGAGGAAGTAAAGCTGGAAGTATACGATAATGACAGCACGGGAAGTAATATTATTTTTGAGAAGACAGGAACTTTAAATGAAACTGCTACAGCGGTTTACTGGCCTTTCACGTTAGATGACTCTATAAAACATAAAATAGAAAGCAAGGGAGTAACTAAAAAAGGAGAATTGTTCTTTAAAATGAAATCCACAAACCCCTCGCTCATCATTCAGGATGCAGATAAGGCACTCGCCTCTTCTCTTATAGTTTCTGATGTTCCCAAAATCGTGGATGCTTATTTTTGTGATGCATCAGACACTGAGAAAAGATACAACTCCCCCATCACCACTCCGCTCTATTTTAAAATTTACGCCATCAATATGGTAGACAAAAATGTTGAGGTGCATTTTATTACAAAATCAGACATATATTTCGGAATAGCATGGAGTCCTAGACAATGGAAAGACTGGAAAGACGTAAAAGAAAAATTTTCTAAAGAGACTTTTTTCAATACACAAACAGGCAAAATCAATAAAAAAGGTGAGCTTATATTAAAAGTTGATCCTGCGAAATTAGGAAAGCCTAAAAATTATTTTAAAATTTCCGCCATTATCAAGGTAACAGAAGGAGAAGGAAAAGAAGCCAAGGAAAGGGCAGTGTATCTTGATCATTCCGATATGGCTATCTTATATGCAACTGCCAGCCTTCCTAATATGGTAGAAAACAAAGCTGCGGTAAAAGTTGGAAGAGAATCCTTATCAACAGGAAAAAATGAAGACGGAGTATGTGAATGTGAAGCAAAAGTAAGAGCATTCATGAGAATGCTAAGGGTGGGTGAAGGTACACAGGATGAAGGAGGTTATTCAAGAATTGTAGGAGGAAGTACATTAAAAGATCATGGAAAAGATTTCAGTGACCACCCTAAGGTAATGGTCTGGATAGATCAAATAAATGACTATTCTTCAGCCGCCGGAGCCTACCAGATTACAAAAAAGAATTGGCAGGATAATGGTTTTGCAACATGGAGAACCAATCATGGTATCACAGATTTTTCACCTGAAAGCCAGGATAAATATTGTGTATACCTGATTAAAGAAAAGAAAAAAGCATTAGATTTAATTAAGAAAGACGATATCAAAGGAGCCATCAGTAAGTGTAGAACTGAGTGGGCAAGTTTACCGGGAGCAGGATATGGTCAAAGAGAAGAAGCACTTGATCATGTTTTGAAAAAATATGAGCAATTCTATCAGGAAGAATTAAAAGGGCCAACAAATCATTTACATCTTAAAAAAGGATTTCTCAAAGAATTTGGTGAAAAGTGTTGTGACGAAGTTAAAGCAGTGGCAGGAGATATTAATAAATACAAAATTGATGTAGATAAATACACTTGCCCTAAGGTTATGAAATGCGATACATCTAAAAAATACCAATATGATATCTATGACAATAACCAATTAGTGAAAACAATTACACTGGAGAAAAATGAGCATAACCTATTACCTTTTCCAGAGACAGGACCTAATTGGGGTAGATTCGGAACGAGAGACAGAGGAGGCGATAACTGGGTTGCGGAAGATGTATGTGCAGCATTATTAGGATTCTTTTATTCATTACCTAAAAATAATTTTTCTGAAACCTTGTATTTCAATGATATATCTGCAAATGATGGACGAAATATAGGACACTCCGGACATAATGAAGCAGGAAATGACATCGACATAAGATATCCGGGTAGTTCAAACGGTGGCCAAACTTTATGGAGTGATGCAAAAGAAGCCTATAAAACAGAAGAGAAATTTATTGAAGTTTTGGAAAATATACTCCTGGTGGGAACCAAATGGGGCTTTAATAAAAACTATGCTTATAAAAAAGATATCAAGCATACTACCGGTAAGGCGACTTCAGTTCACCAGGATCATTTCCATTTAGGATTAAGATAACAAATATGATAAAAACAAATTTTTCCCTTTATACACTCATAGCGTTTGTTTTATTATTTTTTAATAATTTTAAAAGCCAGGAGAAAAGAGCGCTAAATTATCAGAATGATGATTTAATACAAACTATTGGGATAGGTCTGGTACAATTAGTAAAAACGGATAAGGATATTGTTCTGTATACTGATAAATCCTTATCTCATATTAAAATAAAAAAAGCACAACCAGGAAAAGATATTATTCCTCTTCTTAATAAGGCAGATTATGGTATTCTTTTCTTCAGCTGTGTAGAAAAAAATGATAAGTTTTACAAGGTAGTAACATCCAAAAATAATTATGCCTATATAAAACCTTCAGAAAACTATTTATTTTATAGCTGGAAGGATTTTTTGGAGAATCAGATAACTAGTATTGAAACGAAGGATCCTAAAAAAAATCCTCCGCGTGAAGCAATTAATGGCAAAATACTAGATATAAAAAACTGGAAATCTGATGATGAAATCGAAGTACTGAAAATCCAGGACACTTGGTTACAGGTTAAAAACATAACCAGAAATAACCAAATATTTTGGATCGAATGGCGCAGTAATGATCAATTAAAAATATACTTAAACCTTTTAATGTAAGAATGAAAACAACCCTATTAAGTATTATATTAACTTCCATTTTCTTTATAAATTGCAGTAAGCCTACCCCTGAAAAAGGACAAGGCTCAGGAAACCCTACAACAGAAAAAAAAGAAGTCAAAACATCTAAAAATGAAAATTTTGATTTTAAGGTTAGTGTTGCTGCTAAAGATGACGAAAACAGACCTGTTCAATTAAAAATTAACATCTTTAAAAATAATAAGGATTTCCAGGAAATCATGTATACACCAGGGACGTGGCCTGTCGTTGAAGATTCTTTGAGTTTAAACAGAATTAATTATTTCTTATCCGGAGAAAAAATAAAAGAAGGAATCGAAAACTATCATGATTTTATCATTGCTGATTTTAACTTTGATCAGCTTGAAGATTTTGCCATTCTGTATGACTCCGGAGGCAATGGTGGACCTGTATACTCTTACTTTTTCCAGGATAAAAATGATAGCACATTTAAAATGAATAAAGAATTTCCTTTAAACGAAGGAGCCTTTCCAAAAATTATAGATAGTAACAATAAAACTTTGACAACCATTGCGCCATTAGGTTGCTGTAAAATAAATACTACCATTTTTCAACTAAAGGAAACCAAGTGGAATATTCTGTCTTCAAAAGAGCAGGATATGAAACGTTAATAAAATATATCCCTACTTGTGTTTTTTTTTCATAAATTTAGTTTCTAAAACAAATTTAAGATGAAACAATTTATAACCTTAATGAGTCTGGGCGCCCTACTGCTGGTAAGTTGCAATGCTCCCAAAAAAGAAGCAATAGCAACAGATAAAGCTTCTCAGGGAAAAAATGTAAAAATCGAGTTTACAGGTACAGACAATGTAATTCCCAAAAATGCAAAGCTTAAAGTTAATTTGTATGGGGTACCTGCTAATATGGCTGATGTACCGGCAACCTTGATCGCAGAGAAAGAATATTCACAGGAAAAAATTCCTTTTACCATTGAACTTCCTGTACCTAACAACCCCGAAAGTCTAATTAAACCGGAAGTAAAGAAAGGAGATCCGGTAAAATATTACGTTACGATTAATTGGGATTCCGATGGAAACGGAGTTGAAGATAAAGGAGATATCGTTATTGATTATGATAAAAAATTTCCAACCATCGATATTAATCAAGACCATCAACAAATCTTTTTAAAAGTATCAAAATAGAAACATCATATTGTAAAAATAAAAAAGAGTGAACTTGGATAAGGTTCACTCTTTTATATTTAAAGCTATTAAGTCTTATGCATCTGCAGCAGGAACAAAAACTCTTTGAGCTAATTCCTGATCAAAAAGATATAATGCCGAAGGATTATCACAAACCATTTTGATTTTAGTAACCAATTGAGATGCGCTTGCCTCTTCCTCTACCTGCTCATTAATAAACCACTGTAAAAAAGAAGTTGTTGCAAAATCCCCCTCATCATTTGCATTCTTTACAATATTGAAAATACTTTTAGTTACTATTTTTTCGTGTTCAAGTGCTTTTTCAAAAATATCTGTTGCATTATCAAACTCATGAGGTGGTTTTGGAATTTCTCCGATAATGATTTCTCCTCCTACATCATTTAAATAATCAAACATCTTATCTGCATGCATTAATTCTTCCTTACTCTGAACCCTGAAATAATTGGCAATCCCGTCAAGATCCTTACTTGAAAACCAAGCAGACATTGAAAGGTAATATTGTGCGGCATATTGTTCGTGGGCTATTTGTTCGTTGATTAATTTTGCAATTTTTTCGCTTACCATAATAAAAGATTATATTCAAAATTACGGAATTAAAGCCCGATTTCAAAAAAATTAATGTAAATTAATGTAAAAAGGACGGAATTACTTCCGTCCTCAACACATTAAAAAAACACAATTATAAACTATCAATTTGCATTCGCAGTACCTGCAGGCATCGGCTTAACCATCATTTTTCTGTCTTTCATTTCTGCCTTTCTTTTTTCCATTTTAGCTTTTCTATCAGCCTGCCATTTATCATACTGCTCTGGAGTTAATATCTTTTTCATATCCGCATCCATTTGTGCTCTTTTGGCTTTCATTTCCTCCATCTTCGCTTGTCTCTCTCCTTTATTCTTTTCGAAATCAGCCATCATTTCCGCTTTTCTCTTAGCCTGAAGGTCTTTAATCTGAGCAACCTGATTCTGGTTTAGATTAAGATCTTTCTGCATCTGATCCAGGCGCTCCTGTTCTCTTTGTTGCATTTTTTGCTGCATTTCAGCCTTTTTTGCCTGCTGATCCTGTGGAGTTGTTTGTTGAGCCATTGCAAAGCTTCCCATTCCGATAAAAGCTATTGCTAAAATTAATTTTTTCATTTTTTATATCTTTAATTAATTGTTATACATCTTTTTGATAATCAAACAAAACAGAAGTTAAATGAAAATATTCATAAAAAATGTTAATTTAAAGTATAAAAATCATAAAATAAAAACATAGCATTAAAAAAGGACAGATTATAAAAACCTGCCCTTCACACCACTTAAATATAATATATGAAAATTAATTATTTGCCAGTTTTTGTCTGAATCCGGAACCTCTGTTGTCGTTTCCATTATTTTGCTTTCTAAAACCGGAGTTTTCAGTTCTTTGTTGTCTGAATCCTTCTCCTCCTCCGTTCCTGAAACCATTATTGTTTTCTCTTCTCGGTCCATTGTCCCTTACGGCATCCTGATTTCGGTTTGTACGGAATCCACTGTTTCCGGATCTTTCTCTGTTTATATTATTATCACTTCTGAATCCGCTATTATTTCTAACATTGTTATCCTGATTCCTGAAACCTCCCTGACTTCTGAATCCATTGTTTCCCTGATTTCTGTTGTCATTATCTCTAAAGCCAGAGTAGTTTCTAGAGGAAACAACTTTAAGAGTAGGATTATCCATTCTTCGGAATCTTGCCCTATCTACTCTATAAACATTGATGTTTATATTTCTGTAACGTGGCATCACCGCATATCTTGGAACATAATAGCTTCTTCTGTAGTTTTGAAAGTAAACAATAGGACTTGAGCCGTGATAGTAATTGTTTTGGAAAACAACGAAAACCCTTGGTCCTAAAATTCTTTGCATTGCATAAAATCTATCATAATACCATCTGTCCGGATTGTACCTGTAGAAGTTATTCCAGCTTGCAAAACTGGAGTAAAGATTATTCAGATATAAGATCTGATCAATCTGCCACCGGTTTAATCTGTTTTGAGCAAAGAATACATTCCAGTTTACATTGATGATACTGTTCCTGTAATCATTGTAGTAGCTTTGGTAATAAGCATTAGGATAATAGTCCTGAGGATAGTTGTAATAGTAATCATCAGGGAAATAATTCTGATCGTCCTGGTTGCTGTAGTATCCGTTATTATTATCATACCCATCATCATCCCATCCGTTATGTGGATACTGCTGGCCGAACGACAAAGTCGCCAAACCCAGTGCAAATCCTAAAAGTATATTTTTCATCTCAATAGCGTTAATTGGTTAATATATAGTAGAATATCTCTATTCTATTTCTTTGATACGAATAAAAAAAAGAAGTTAAATCTTTTCATTCAACTTCTTTTAAAATATCATTAATTAATTGATAATCAATTGTTAAATCTTACTTCCGACCACTATCTTTTACCCAGTGACTGATTTTTTCATTAAATGCAGTTTTGTCCATTAAGCTTTCTAGGTTCAAATGCATGCGGTAACGCCAGTAATGAGGAAAAACAGCAGGATCATTAATTCTTTCATTATCCATTTCAGGGTTTACAAGCTCTTCATCAGTCGCTAAATATTCCTGAAGAGGAAAAACCGCCAGCATAGCATCATTGTACAAATGCTGCTTCATAATGATTTCCGCCAAATAAGCGTTAAGGTCTTTTGGAGCCTTTCCATATTGTATCAGCTGATTATTAAAATATTTTTGAGTTAAATCCGGATCCTCCTTCCACCATTGCCGTAAAGTTGAGCTATCATGTGATGATGCCGTAACCACATTCATATAATTTGCAATTTTGGGATTATAGAATGGAATATCATCCGAAGGCATACGCTGGACTTTTAGAGCTATAATACCGAGCTCATCCATCACTACAGGCACACAAGCAGGAACCATTCCTAAATCTTCCCCACAGATCAACATTTTTGTTGCGTTAAGTATCATAGGTAATTTTTCCATGGCCTTTTCGTACCAAAGGTGGTCTTGCCTTCTGAAAAAATAGTCATGATACAAATTATAGATCGAATTCTTCTCCCAATCAGACAAATAAAAATAAGAATCCGTATTGTATACATTGAATCTTGGATGATACACAGTTTTCCCATTTCTCTCTTCTGTCACAAACAAAACATTTGCGCAAAGAGAAAGAAGCCTTTCTTCCAAAAAGGAATTCTCCTTATTTTTTTTGAAATAGTCCGATAATTTCCTTTGTGTATCAAACTCTTTTTTAAATGAGTACGTTCCATCGGCATTCTTATTTACAAACTCCAGAACCTTACTACTCTCGTCTGCAAAATACTTCCATAAAATATGGTCATTAATAAAAGGCTTACAATACCGCTCAAAATTAAAAGGAATGTTCAGAGCTTTAAATTCCTCAGCTACTATAGGAACAGCTGGATAAAAATATCCGAGTATACCTTGAGTGGCGGATATGGGCATTCTCCATATTCTGAAAAAGCCTAAAATATGATCTATTCTCATGGCATCGAAATACTGCTCCAAAGCTTTAAACCTGTTCTTCCACCATCGATAATCATCTTTCTTCATGGCTTCCCAGTTATAGGTTGGAAATTCCCAGTTTTGTCCCAGTTCAGTAAACTGGTCAGGTGGTGCCCCAGCCTGGAAATCCATTCCAAACAGTTCTGGTTCAGCCCAGGCTTCTACAGAATACCTGTAAATACCAATAGGCAGATCTCCTTTTACCGAAACACCCAAACTATGAATATGATCTATAGTTTCCTTCAGTTGTTTATGAAGTTGATACTGAACCCAGGCATGAAGCATCGAATCATCATAATCTTTACTTTTTGCAGAAAAAAATGGGGCAATTTTTCCGGCAATATATTTTTTGTGTGTTTTCCAGTTATTAAAGTTGGGCGTTTTATATTTATCCCTCAATACACAAAACGCACAATAAGGAATCAGCCAGCCTTCATTATCTTTTATAAACTTTTTGAAATTTCTGTCTTTATAAATCTTGGTCTTCTGCAAGCTAAAAACAGCTTTCAGAAATTTCCATTTGCCGGCAATTACTTTTTCATAATCAATCAATTCTAAAGCATTCAATTCTTTTTTTTCTGACTGATATTCTTCAACTAAATCATCAGGTAAAGCATAATCAAGATTTTCCAGTGAAATATATTGTGGGTGTAAAGCATAAACAGAAACAGCGGCATAAGGATAGGAATCCGTCCAGGAATAATTAGCTGTAGTATCATTAATAGGCAGAATCTGAATAATACCAAGATCAGTCTTTTGTGCCCATTCGGCTAACTTTTTCATATCAGCAAATTCCCCTACGCCAAACCCATCTTCACTCCTTAAAGAGAATACAGGAACTGCAACTCCTGCATCATGGTACATCTGATAAGATTTAAATTTAAAATAATGGTTGGCAAGGACCTGTAAAACATCAGGCTGAAGATTAGGAACCGTAAATCTATTCTCACCAGTTTCTACGTCGACAACTTTCTGTAAACTTTTATCGTAAATACAATATTTATACTGTATAAATTCATTTTCAGGAATTTCCACTGTTGCTTCCCAAACTCCAAAGTCAGTTTGGGATAAATGAATTACCCTTTCATAATCCCAGCTACCTAAAGATTCAGTGTTCCCAAAAAGAACGACTTGCCAGTCCGGGTTATAAATAGGAGCTTCAATCCTGAATAAATGAGTATGCTTTTTGAGAACCGTAATTTTCTCCGGAATAAACTGATTAAGTTTATTATAAAGAATTTTATTGTTGAGATAGTTTTCAGGAAAGTTCTTATTATTCCACTCATCAAAGATTAAAAATTCTTTATAATTATGAGGAAAATTCAAATGATGGGATACAAACTCTTCCCTCAGGACATTCCCTCTTTCATTGATATGTTGATATTTATAAGAAATAGATTTTGAGAAATAATCCACCTCACATTTCCATAAACCGTTTTCTGTGTAGAACATTTTATGAACTTTAGATGCAGCTCCTTCTTCTTTGATCACCAACTGTAATCCTTCTCCAATTTGCGCGCTGTATCCTACATTAAAGTATAATTTCATCTCTATTTTTTTATAAAAATACACTATAATCTCGAAAAACAAAACTTATTCAAGATCAAATATTCATTAAAAAAACCTTTTCAGTCACTTTGAAAAGGTTTTAAAATCATAAAAATTCAGGATATTATTTAGTGACAATAATCTTCTTATTTAATAATATTTTACCTGAGTCTTCTGTAAGATTTACAATATATGCTCCGTCCACTAAATTATTCAGGAATACTTTTTGGTTTAAGGCTCCTCCTTTAGCAGATATATTTTGTTTCATCACATTTTTACCAGACATATCAAACACATTAAGTATAATATTTTCTTTGATCTTTTGATCATTTATATCTATTGTAATAAAATGCTCGTTAACCTTTGTAGGATAAATATCTACGCGGGTTAAAACATTTGAGCTTACGGATTTATCGTTTACAAAATACTTACTTGCCAGGTCATAAATATGCAGATTCAGATCTCCGGGGATTTTATCCGCGGTTAATGTCTGCATATCCACCTCATACAATGGGGCCCCCTTTGCACTTGCAATCACCACCTTTCCTTTTGAATTAACAGCAGAACCATTCACTGAATAATTTTCAGGTAGACCGGTGATCTTCCCTATAAACCTTGCCTTAAGTTCTTTTTTCAGAATCTTAAAGACATTTCCTGATGTCGAAAAAACATAGAAATTACCGTCTGCATCAGCAATCATATCTCCACCAAAACCTGTTTCAATAGTTGTAAAAGAATTCTTTCCGTTGGATATATCATCTTTAATAATTCCCAGGTCATGAACCGAATATTGATTACCTGTTCTGGTAATTTGTAAGAATTGGGTTCCTGCATTATTAATAGCATAAACATTTCCATCGTATCCTGTCGCCATTCTCGTTATATGGGAATTAATATCACACGCAGTTACTCTTGTTACGTTGTTTTCTACCAAAGTAATTTCTTTGGTTTTATTGTTTAAAACATACACATTAGAAGAAAACATCGGCATGTATATCAGATTATTTCCCGACGGATCATAAGCTAAAGCAGCCATTGTTGCAGACTGGGCATGGTTATAAGAGTTTTTATCCTCAGTAACAGATCCGTTTCTCGAATGTGAAAATACTTTTGCCATAGAATCTGCTGTCAACATAGTTTCACCGGAAGTTCCATTGATAACATCCAGGGCCCGGAAATCATTAAAAATAATGCTCGAAGTATCTTTTCCGGTAAGTGCAAAGAAATCTTGCTGCCCGGAAGCTTTCACTCCTAATAACAGTAAGATGACAGGGAATAAATATTTTTTCATAATTAATAGGATTTATTATCACTAAGTTACATATTTTCTAGATTAAATAATAAAAAATACAATTATTTAAAAATTTAATAATACATCAGTAGCTTTAATTAGCATATTCATTAAATCTAATATTTATTCAAATAAAAAAATCCCACAGATTCTACTGATTTGAACAGACATTCTATTTGAAAGCTGCGTAATCCGTAAAACCTGTGGGAGGTAATATGTAAAAAGATCTACTTTTAATTCAAAACATAAGTAGTTCCATCTCTTCCATCTTTTAGCTCTATTCCTTCAGCAAGTAACTTATCCCTGATCTGGTCTGAAAGCTCAAAGTTTTTAGATTTTCTGGCTTGATTTCTTAATTCAATCAGAACCTGTAAGGTCTGATCAAGCTTTTCATTATTATTTTCTTCAATAGGCTGTAGGCCCAAAACATCAAAAATAAAAGCATGTAAAGTAGATTTTAAATCAGCAAGATCCTCAGTAGAAATAGTTTCTTTCCCATCATTCAAAGCAAAAATAAATTTCACCGCTTCAAACAAATGCGCGATCAGTATTGGTGAGTTAAAATCATCTGTCAGCGCGTCATAAGCCTTCTCCTTCCACTCTTTAAGATTGAAACCTGATTCTTTAATATCATCCGGCACAACAGAATTCAGCACTTTTACGGCTTCCATCAGCCTGATAAATCCTTTCTCACTGGCAATCATAGCATCATTAGAAATGTCCAGGACACTTCTGTAATGAGCCTGAAGGAAGCAAAATCGTACGATTGACGGGTGAAAAGGCTTCTCAAAGAAATCATTTTCACCGGAAACCAGCTGCATCGGCAGGATATAGTTTCCTGTTGATTTACTCATCCGCTGGCTGTTCATAGTTAACATATTGGCATGCATCCAGTAATTAACCGGAGCTACATCATTGCAGGCTTTACCTTGTGCAATCTCACATTCATGATGTGGGAACTTAAGATCCATTCCACCACCGTGAATATCAAATTTCTCACCGAGGTATTTAGTACTCATTGCAGTACATTCCAGGTGCCATCCCGGAAAGCCTTCTCCCCAAGGAGAATTCCATCTCATGATATGAGCAGGCGACGCTTTTTTCCAAAGTGCAAAATCCTGTGGGTTTTTCTTTTCCCCTTGCCCGTCCAGATCACGGGTATTAGCAAACAGTTCTTCTATATTACGTTTTGAAAGTTCCCCGTAATTCAATCCTCTTTTATTATACTCCAGAACATCGAAATAAACAGAACCATTACTTTCATATGCAAAACCTCTTTCAATTAACTTTTGAGTCAGCTCAATCTGCTCTACAATATGCCCGGTCGCCGTAGGCTCAATATTAGGAGGCAAAAGATTGAACATATCTAAAACTTTATGAAAATCCACAGTATATTTCTGTACGATCTCCATAGGCTCTAATTTTTCAAGACGGGTTTGCTTTACAAACCGGTCATTATCTACATTCCCATCATCAGTAAGGTGTCCCGCGTCTGTAATATTTCTAACATATCTTACTTTATACCCTAAATGCATTAAAGTACGGTAAATAAAATCGAAGGAAAGGAACGTTCTTACATTTCCTAAGTGTACATTGCTATAAACCGTCGGGCCACAAACATACATCCCAATGTTTCCTTCTAAAATAGGTTTGAAAATTTCTTTTTCAGCAGTTAGCGAATTATATATTTTTAATTGCATTGATTTTAAAATTAAAAGATTTAATGATTTATAATTTAGTTTAAAGTTTTAGTATTAAAAGATTGTGACCTTTTAACAAAAGCATTTCTGGCAACAACAAATAATTGTGGTTACAAAAATTTTATCTGAAACTTTTTTAAATTTTATCATTATTAAATTGTTTTTAAATGGTGCTGCAAATGATCCATATAATCCTGAATCAGATACTCCAGCGTATACACTCTCTGCTCTGTCTTTGAAGTATCACAATTTTTATGCAAAACCTCATCCGGCATATTTTCAACAACATTCACGATCTGAAGATTGAGATATTTCCAAAGATTGATCACGTCAGCTATCGGAATATTTTGATAGTTCTGAGCTTTCACCCAAAAATTCTGATCGTACACTATATTTTCATTTTCCTTGTATTGGGTAACCACAAATCTCCTGATATTGGTTAGTGCACTATCACAAAGATGACCTAAAATTTCTTTTTTGGACCACTTATCAGCAGAAAATTTGTAACTCCATTCTTCTTCAGAAATCATCCCAAATCTTTTCATCTCCGACTCAACGGTATCTTTTAAAATCTGATAATCCATTTCGATTAATCCAAAGTCGTATGGCTTCCTACATAGTGCAGGAATTCCTGTCTGGTAATAGGATTAGTCCTGAATATTCCACTTAATTCTGCCGTAATCGTAGAACTTGCCGTATCTTTAATTCCTCTGCAGTTCACACAAAGATGTTTCGCATCAATGATACACGCTACATCTTTTGTTCCCAAAGCTTCTTTAAGGGCATTTACAATTTGCATTGTAAGTCTTTCCTGAACCTGAGGTCTCTTTGCATAATAGTCTACAATCCTGTTAATTTTTGAAAGACCAATTACCTCACCATTTGAAATATAGGCAACATGTGCCTTTCCAATGATTGGTAAAAAATGATGCTCACAGAACGAATATACTGTAATATCTTTTTCCACCAACATCTGGCGGTACTTATATTTATTGGAAAAAGTAGAAATTCCCGGTTTGTTTTCCGGAAGTAGTCCACCAAAAATTTCATTCACGTACATTTTTGCAACACGTTTGGGAGAATCTTTTAAGGAGTCATCCGTCATATCCATTCCCAAAGTTTCCATAATTTCCCCAAAAAGCTGGGTAATCTTTTCTATCTTTTCCTGTGGCGATTTATCAAAAGCATCTTCCCTTATAGGCGTATGTTCTTTTCCAGTGAAAATATCATCGTCGTTATCAGTAAAATCAACCATTTTTTATAATTTGCAACAAAAATACGGATAAAATCGATTCATTGATTTCAATTGAAACCAAAAACATTATCTTTCACCCTCTATTTTTATAAAATTTATGATTATTGTTGAAGAAGTACAGGATCAAGAACAAAAAAAAGAATTTCTGCAGTTTCCAGCTGTACTTTATCAGCACGATAAAAATTACATCAGACCTTTAGACAAAGATATCGAAGAAGTTTTCGATCCCAGTAAGAATAAATTTTTCAAAACCGGTGAGTGCCAAAGATTTTTGTTTAAAAATAAAAACAATCAGACTGTTGGAAAGGTCGCTGTTTTTATCAATACTTTCTACAAGCAGGATCAGCCAACCGGAGGATTAGGTTTTTTCGACTGCATTAATGATCAGGAAACAGCTAATTTTATTTTTGATTATTGTAAAAACTGGCTGCACGAAAGAGGTATGGAGGCAATGGATGGACCTATTAATTTTGGAGAAAGAGATAAATTCTGGGGTCTCCTTTCAGATGGATTTTCACCTCCCTTATTTGGCATGAACTATAATTTTCCTTATTACAAAGATCTCTTTGAAAATTATGGATTCAGGTTATATTTTGAACAGCTCTGCTTTTCAAGACCTATTTTCGCGGACGTTTCACGGGTATTTAGGGTAATGCATGAAAAGCACCGCCGAAATCCGTCCATCTCTGCACAGCCTATGAAAAAAAATAATCTGGAAAAATTTGCAAAAGATTTCACGGAGGTTTATAATAGTGCCTGGGCAGCGCATGGAGAAGGAAAAAGACTGGAAGAAGGCAAGGTGCTGAAAATGTTCAAAACTATGAAACCTATTATCAACGAACATATTTCATGGTTCGTTTATGAAAATGAAAAGCCGATTGCCATGTGGATGAATATTCCGGACGTGAATCAATGGATCAGATACCTCAACGGAAAGTTCGGATGTATAGAAAAATTGAAGTTCCTTTGGTACAAAACATTCAAAAAAAATGAAAAAATGGTCGGATTGGTTTTCGGCGTTATTCCCGAATGGCAAAGGAAAGGAATCGATGGATATATGATCTGGGAAGGAACCCAGCATCTGAGAAAACATACAGATTTTAAAGTAACCGAGCTTCAATGGATCGGAGACTTTAATCCGAAAATGATAAAAATTGCAGAAACTCTCGATACTACTGTGACCAGAAAGTTAATTACCTATCGGTATCTTTTTGATAGGAACAAACCTTTTGAAAGGCATCCTATACTTTAGTTCTATTTCAGAACGTTTCCAGAAATGGAAACTGATGGCTTTTTTTAATGTATTAAACTCTGCTATAATCTCCTGAACATTTTTTTTGGAGATAAACAACAATCTACTTAGCATTTTTTTGCTAAAAGCCCATTCCATTCTATGAATATTTTTCAAAATTTTAAAAATCCAGATTTATTTTTTTCTTTATTTTTTTAAATAAATTACAAATACAGACCAGAATATCAAATTGTTACGTGTTTTAAATCTACATATAGTGAACATTTTATATGTTTGCAAAAACACAAATAAAATTTGATCACTGCATGAAAAATAATTTCCCCTATACATTTTAACAGATAAAATGTATTTCTAATGACTTTCCATTTTTAAAGGTTTATTCCCTTTAATTTTTTATGGACTTAATCCTTTTAATGATTCTGATTCAAAAATCAGGACCATCTAACCATTATACCCAAAAGTATATTTAAATCTACAACTATCGTAATAAAACATCCAATAATGAAAAAAAGTTTACTCACTGGCATTATTTTATTCACTCAGTTATATTTTGCACAGCAGGCCGCTAATCTTCAGGTTCAGGATACAAGAAATGTAAATCCACTTCCATCTGAATATAATCGTGAATTTAAAGTTGAATTTAAGGACAGAGCTATCATTGAAGCACCCGGCGCCGGAAAATTTTCAGGATTACTAACTATAGCTCCATGGTCAGGAAATTCAGGAAATAAAAATCACCAGATCAATTTTAATGATGGAGGTGTATTTTATAGAAATGCTCTCCCGAATGATCCCAAATGGAGCAAATGGGGCAAATTTCTTATCGAATCAAGTGAAGGTGCAGTAGCCATCGGAGGTCCAACAGACCCTAATATTGCTTTTAAAAACTATGGAAGAGCTCAATTTTACACCAATATCAACAGTGATGGTGTTCAGGTAAGAAGTACAGTACAAAATGTAAGTTCAGGAATGGACCTGATGTGGCTTGTATATGACCACTATCAATCTAATGATGTAGGATTGCTTACACTTTCTTCTCCCCATACACAAGGGGATTGGGCAAAATACGTGTTCACTGTACGAGCAAATGGTAAGGTCCTTATCGGAACTTCATGGAATAATACTGCACTCTCCGCCTGTAGTGACTGTAATGAATATCGCTTATTTGTAAAAGACGGAATAAAAACAGAAAAAGTAAAGATTGAAGTTCCTTCTACCAATGGATGGGCTGATTATGTCTTCGGGAAAGATTATCACCTTCGTTCGTTGGAAGAAGTCGAAAAACATATTGAACAAAAAGGGCATTTGCCCAATATTCCTTCCGCTGAAGAAGTTGTAAAAAACGGAATCAATGTGGGTGAGATGGACGCCAAGCTACTGGAAAAAATTGAAGAGCTGACACTATATTCTATTGAACAAAACAAACAATTAAAATTTCAATCTGAAAAAATAAAGCAACTAGAAAAACAATTAAAGTCTCTTTTTTCAGGAAAAATCAAGTAAATGCAACTTATGAAAAGAAAAATATTTTCCTTCTCTGCCTTACTTATGGGATTCTTTGGTTTTTCGCAAACTGAAGTTTATTTCAAATACGATGAGGCTGGAAACCAGCGATATCGTGGTACTAATAACACGAGTAAAAAGGCTTCAGATGAAACAAAGAAAGAAAGTCAGGAAACCAGAACCATAGCTCCGTTGCAGCAAAATCCAGCCATGGATGAAAAAACATTCTGGAAACAAATCAGGCTTTATCCGGTTCCTGTGAACGATATTCTTACTATAGACTGGACCAACGAAGCAGATGGTCTTATTGAATCTGTAGCACTATATCAACACAACACCATCAACTGGAAATTCCGGAAGCAAAACATGCCTGATCTTAATAAAGAGATTAAAATCAATATGTCCGGCTACGATTGGGGAGTATATATCCTTCAGTTTACCTTAAAAGACGGAAGAATCTTCAGCAGGAATGTTACAAAAAGGTAGTTGTTTAGACAAGAAAAATTAAGTATTACTTATTATTTTATCATCTATGAAATTTTTATACTCGTTTATTATTTCATTCTGCTCACTATTGGGCTTTTCACAAACAATTCTATATCAGCAGGAAAACGCCTCACGAACAGTACAGGACCCACAGGCCATACTACTGGCACAGGGATTCAAAGCAGCTGCGGATACCTCAAATCCATTTGTGGCACAGATTGGACCTGCTACAGAAAATCCGGGAGGAGGTCCAACAGATTCTAATGCAGGAGCAACCAATCCATACGGCACAACTGCCCCGGAAGGACAAAGCTTCCATGATACGAAAGGAAATATTGAAGTATCCGAGTCAGGTCAATTACAATTTACCCTGCCAATAGCTTTGCCTCCCGGGATAAAAAGTGTAGCCCCACAAGCTAATCTTATTTACTCCAGTGGTTCCGGAAATGGAATTGCGGGATATGGATGGAGTTTATCAGGAATCACCTCGATTTCAAGAACTGGAAGGAATATGGAAAAAGATGGTGAGATTAAAGGAGTTCAGTTAGATGAGTCGGATTATTACAGCTACAATGGACAAAGACTGATCTTAAAATCCGGGGAATACGGAAAAGATGGCTCAGAATATGTGACGGAAAAATACTCTAATATTAAAGTAAAATCAATAGGAACAATAACCGGGCAAGCATGGAAAGGACCATTATATTGGGTGATTACTTTTGAAGACGGATCTCAAGCCTGGTATGGAGCGACCACTTCAGGAAATAGTCCGGCAAGAACTCCGGTAGACTACAATATTGTAAAATGGAAAGATGCTCAAGGTAATTATATTAGCTATCAATATACTCAATCCAATAATGTAGCCATCATTTCAAATATACAATGGGGAGGAAATGAAAATAGTAATACCGCTCATTTTAATACTATTTCATTTAATTATGAAGCAAGACAATTGACAGAGACTTCTTATCTTAAGACACAGAGCTTTATCCAGTCTAATTTACTAAAAGACATTACCGTCCATACCAATGGTCTCTTATTTAAAAAATATAAGATTCTCAATGAGCTTAATAGTGATAATAAATATCAGCTGGTAAAGTCGATTACTGAGCAGAATGCTAAGCAAGAGTCTGCCAATCCTATACTTTTCACCTATGAAAATGCCACGGTGAAAGATTGGAAAGAATCCCGAATTTACGATGTGAATGGAGATAATAAAGGAATTAATGGAGATTTTGATGGGGATGGAAAAGTCGATGTATTAAGAAATGAAGGAACCAATATTATTTTATATAAAGATGTTTTTGGAAATAATACCAAAGTACCTGTTGGAAGTCTTGCTTACATGAATGCCCAAATCTGGTCATCAAGTACTTCTTTTACCATAAAAAATACACAAAACCAGTTATTAACACGACAAGGTTGGGTTACACTAGAGCAAAAAACAATTAATGGAACTCTAAAAAAAGATTTAATCATACGTGGGTATTCTGTGAACGATGATAATCAACTTATAGCAGAGTTTGAGAAAACTTTATCTGGAGACAAATATGATTATTCTTCATCCAATGATTACGAATATGCACCTTATCCTAATAACCCCTCCTATACTATAACTTTAAACAGCTCTCTAAACTCAACTCTTGAAGCAAGTAAAGAACTTGATCTTGACGGAGACAATCAGTCTGAACTGATCTTGAAAATTACAGATATGTATTGTAACGATGAGGTAACTAATAATCCGGATCAGGATCAAACATTTCCTATCATTGATAGGAAGTGTAATAATAATTCCAGAACGATGATTGTCTCTCTGTATGATGATATGCAAGTTTCTCATGCGGGAGGGGGAACAAAATCTTTATTTGAGTCATTAGCCGGAGATTTCGATGGCGATGGTGTCCTTGAGTTTATTTCTTATAATGGGTCCATAGAGAGTTATAAAAAAGGGCAAAATGGCTTTACTGCAACAATAAGAAATATATCTCGCCTGGAAGGCGTTTTTGACAGGGCTATTGTAGGAGATTTTAATGGAGACGGAAAAGCGGATTTAATGATTCCTCAAGCAGACAAATCATCTCATTGGAACTTATATATTTCCAATGGAGTGGGTTTTATAAAAGAAGTAAAAAATAACCTGGCCTATTTTACCTTGAATTACGAAACGAGTAAGGAGGGAGTGCATAATACGTTTTTCGAATCAGGGTGTAGGTATGCCACGTTTACGGGGCAACTTTTTGCTGCTGATGATTTAGACGGAGACGGAAGATCAGAATTCATTGCAACTACTGTTTCTTTTGTTGATCATAGTTGGAACAATCATTTTAACTGGGAAAATACCAGCGTTTCCTCAAAAGTTTTTACTACAGCAAATTCTAATGGAGTACCTATCGTATTCACTCAACATGGGCCGACAAAGAATTTTTATTTTAATCAGGTTGTCGTTCCTTTTGCAACAACAACGATGTATAGAGATGGAAAGAAAGTCATTATTCTTGGGAAACCTCAAAACTGTGGCAAAACCGATTGTGAAAGGTTTATTTTTCTTGAAGCTAATGGCTTTAGAGATACCGGCACTTACTCAAGAATTTCTTCCATTGTGCAAGGAGATCTAAGTACAAATATAGAATACAAGGAACTGAACCCCTCTACCAATCCCAATCTTTATACTTCAGTAAAAAAAGAAGAATACCCTTATATTGAGGTAAATAAATTTTCTGGATTGTATGCAGTATCACAACTACTTCAGACCACCAATAACGGAGTCCGTAAACAAGATTTCCGTTATAGAGGATTTGTAAGTCATTTGCAGGGTCGGGGAAGTATTGGCTTCCGCCAGACCGCCCGTTCTTCGTGGTATGCAGATGGGTTTGAAGCTACCAAAATCTGGTCCGGAGTAGAGATCGATCCATTGAATGAGGGCGTTCCCGTAAAAGAATGGTCTATCCGTACCAATAACGAAAATTTGATCTTCCCCGCCAACATCTCTGAAAACAATACCCAGCTTTTAAGCTTTAAATCAACCATTTACGAAAGACAACAACTGGTAGACGGACAGGTTACAACCAATATTACGGAGGCAAACCGGCATAAGGTAGTGGTAGCCATTATACCTACGACTAATAAAATCAAGGATTTTTTAACCAATACCCTTACAGCAAGCACGATTATCTATGGAGATTATTATCTTCCTGCAAAAAGGGAAACCAGAATCAACAATAACTTTGCTATAACTACTTCAACCTTTGACTATTTCCATAATCCATCAGGAACAGGAACCAATTATTACATTGGTCGTCCGAAAATTAAAGAGGATGTTGTACAGGCTTATGGGGATACCAAAAGAACCAAAGAAGAATATACCTATGAAAATAACCTGTTAAAAACACAGATCACCTGGAACAGAAATAATACCGAATCTATAACAGAAACCTATAACTATGATGCCTTCGGAAATATTACAAAAAGGGCAATAAGTAATAGTATAGATTCACGGATTCAGAATACGGAAAGCAGGTATGATCCTAAAGGCCGTTTTGTGGTAAAAAAAATGGACAATTTAGGTCTTGAAACCAATATTGTGTATAATGACTGGGGGCAGATTGAAAAGCAAACCGATCCATTAGGCAATACCTTAGAAAATAAATATGATGGATGGGGTAAACTCTTAACCTCCAAAACCAATCTGAACGGAATCACTTCTTATCAATATGAGAGAGATAGTAATACTAATATTACGATGACTCAAAATGATCCGGATGGGAATATAACTAAAAAGTATACCAATAAACAAGGCCAGGAATATAAGACTTCCACTAAAGCCTTTGGACAAGGGCAATATATTTCTAAAGAAACTCAATATGATATATTGGGTAGAAAAATCAAAGAAAGCGAACCCTATTTTGAAGGTCAATCAGCCAATCAGTGGAATAGTATTTCGTATGATGATACTGTATTTCCAGCTAAGATAACGGCGACCTCATTCAATGGCAAGAAAGCAGAGACTTCTGTTTCAGGGCTGACCACAACGGTCAAAGAATTGAATGGCTATGGAAGAACAACCACCAAAACAACAGATGCCTTAGGAAATGTAATTTCAAGTACTGATAAAGGAGGAACCATTCAATTTAGCTATAATGCTGCTGGTGAACAAATCAAAGCCCAATACGCTGAAAATATCGTCACGACAAAATATGACCCTTGGGGTAGAAAATCAGAATTTAATGATCCGTCGAATGGAATCTATAAATATGAATATAATGGTTCCGGACAACCTAAAAAGATTATTAGCCCCAAGGGAACGAAAGAATATACTTATAATAATCTAGGTCAGCTTATTTCCCAGAAAGAAATCTCTACAATGGACGGTGGGGAAGCCACTAACAAAAATATCACTTTCTCTTATGATGACAAAGGAAGGGTGATTTCAAAATCAGGAACCTCTAAAGGTCAGGCATACAATGCCAGCATAATTTATGATCCACAGGGAAGAGTTTTATTCTCATCGGAAAGCAGCAATGGAAAATACTTTATCCAAAAAGGAATTACCTACGATGATAAAGCAAGAGTGATTTCCTATGAAAAACAACTCTATTCTTCCGGGGTATTGACTAAAATACAGATAGAAAATTTCTACAGCAATTGGAATGGGGAACTGCTTCAGGTAAAAGACAAACAGACAGGTAAAACCCTGTGGCAGCTTCAGGAAACCAATGCCAAAGGTCAGGTTCTAAAAGCTATGCTGGGTGCAACCAACATCAATAACACCTATGCAGCTGATGGTTTCTTAAGCCAGGTCAATCACTCTTCCAAAGTAAAAGCAAGTATCTTACAGCTTTCCTACTCCTTTGATGCGATTAAAAATGAACTCAAGAGCAGAACCACCGGAGGAGACTTTAATATTATTGAATCCTTTGACTATGATGATAACAACAGACTTATTAACTGGACCAATCCAGTAACGGGGGTTAAACCTTCTGCCAATAGAAATGTCTATGATGTAAAGGGAAGAATCACCCAAAACGATCAGGTGGGAACAATTAAGTTTGAGAACAGCCAGAAGATCTATCAACCTACTGGTATGACATTGAATACTGCAGGAACACAAAACTATAACAATGACTTAATCCAGAGTATTTCTTATAACGAAAACAATGATCCGGTATTCATTGATGGAGAAAAAGGAGATGTGGCTTTCCAATATGGTTTAACCAGCATGAGGCAAAGGGTGAGTTATGGAGGTAACTTTAGCAATGATGGAGAAGGAAAGTTTACAAAATTCTATAGTGAAGATGGAAGCTATGAGGTGATCAAAGATAATACCACTGGAAAGGAAAAGCACATCCTGTATATTGGAGGAACACCTTATGATTCTAATATTGTATATTTGAAAGACTATACAGAGAGCAGTGGATCTTATAAATTTTTGCACAAAGATTATATCGGAAGTATTCTGGCGATTAGCGATGAGGCAGGAAATAAACTGGAACAAAGGCATTTTGACGCATGGGGTAACTTTACCCATCTTAAAATTGGGAATGGAGCTATTATTACCGATCAAAATGTAATTCGTAATTCATCACTCTTAATTGAAAGAGGCTACACCAGCCATGAGCATTTTACAGAAGTAGGAATCATTCATATGAACGGAAGGTTGTATGATCCTCTATTAAGAAGATTTTTAAATGCGGACGAGAATATACAGGACCCCACCAACACCCAGAATTATAATAAGTATGGATATGTATTGAATAATCCTTTAATGTTTAATGATCCCAGTGGAGAAGAATTGGTCACATTATTAGGGATTTCAATGTTTGCAATATGGAAAGCTGTATTTATAGGAGCTGCTGTAGGGCTGGTATCTTATACATTGACACTGGGACTCACAGGAAATATAGATAAATGGAGTTTTGGGGGAGCCTTAAAATCGATGTTCTTTGGCGCGGTCGGGGGTGCTGCTACCTTTGGGATAGGAACTATTTTTTCCGCCGCCGCGAAAACCTTTGGTAATGCAGTATTACAAGCCGGGGCTCATGGCCTCTCACAAGGAGTATTGGGAATGGTGCAGAATAATGGCAGTGGGTTTCTTCAGGCTTTTGCTTCAGGAGCTCTGGGAAGTTTAGGGGCAGCAGGTTTTCAGAAACTTGTAGGCGATGCTGCCAACAGTACCGTGGGTACGATTGCTTTTGGAGCCTTAGCAGGAGGGATTGGATCAGAACTCACAGGAGGAAACTTCTGGCAAGGAGCCGTTATAGGTGGTATTGTTGCTGGATTGAATCATGCGATGCATAGGATTGGAACTAAATCCATTGCTGAAAAGGAACTAAATGCAGTCGGAGTAAAGGACGTAAATGCAACAGCACCTAACACGCAGGAAAGCCTTGATACGGTTCTTAGTACAGACACATTATCTTCTATGCATAAAAAATCCGGAAATGTTCCTATCGGATATGGGACTACGGATCTTGGCAATGAAGCTGAAACAACACCAAATGCAAGTTCAAGAAGAGCTGTAAGTATTGTTTTAAATAAAAATTCGACATTTTCATACTTCAAACTTTATCAAACCGTTGGACATGAACTTACTCATGCTATTGATTTTATTTCAGGAGCAGCTGTAAGACAGTATGGTATTTATATGAAACGTTTTTCGAACAATCCAGAACGTTCAATGGAAAGGTATAACAATTGGAAAGAATATCGGGCATATGGTTGGGAAATGCGCTATGCAAAAGATTGGTGGTCATCACAACAATACAACAAATATAAATCATTATTAGGATTATGAAAAGAATAGTTTTTTTAATTACTACATTATTTTATGAATTTCTTTTTCCTCAAAATATTGATCTAAAATTGAGTGATAATTTGCAATACATAAATATTACTCTGAAATCAGGCAATAATCTTGAAATCAGGAAGGATATAGAATATGCCAATAATACATTTTATCAGGTCAAAAAATCAGGGATAAGGGAGAAAAAATTAACATTGTTTTTATATGATGAAAAAAATAATTTCATTGAAAGCGGAATTGCTAATAAAATAGGAAATATTAGATTTGAATCTATTGAACAATCTGAAGCGTATTGGAAAGAAAAAGAAATACTTGAAAAGGCACGTTTAGACCTAAGTCAAATCAATATAAATATTTCTAAATCTAAAGGCGTTTTATTGGAATTTCCATTTCGGGTCTATGCTGATATGGAATCTCTTTTCAAAGATTATCCATGTACATTATTAAATTGTTGGTATGAGTTTTATTCTTTAGAAAGAGGAAAAAAGTATAAAATGCAAGTTCAGTTAAAAATAAAATCTAAAATATATAAATCTAATATGGTAGAATTTGTATATTAAAAAATAACTCCTCATTACCGAACGAAATGAAAATCAACGAAGTCAATTCTTTTGTATGGTTAAAGAAAAAAGAGGTTAGATAATAACCCTAGATAAAGATAAAACTCTTACACCCCACTACCGCAAGAATCTTTCGTGTAGTGGGTAATAACAGAAACTTGTAGGCGATGCTGCCAATAGTGCCGTGGGTACGATTGCTTTTGGAGCCTTAGCAGGAGGGATTGGATCAGAACTCACAGGAGGAAACTTCTGGCAAGGAGCCGTTATAGGTGGTATTGTTGCTGGATTGAATCATGCGATGCATAGGATTGGAACTAAATCCATTGCTGAAAAGGAACTACATGCAGTCGGAGTAAAGGACGTAAATGCAGCAGCACCTAACACGCAGGAAAGCCTTGATATGGTTCTTAGTACAGACACATTATCTTCTATGCATAAAAAATCCGGAAATGTTCCTATCGGATATGGGAAAACGAATCAATCTAATAGATTAGGAGAAACAAATGATAAAACAGGAAATATCATTTTAAATAAGTCAAAAACATTCTCATATTTCAAACTTTATCAGACTGTTGGCCATGAGCTAGTTCATTCAATAGATTTTATTAATGAAACCGCAAAATCAATATTTAATAGTTATTTGAAGTTTTACAAGAATGATCAAAAGCCTGCAAATATTTATTATAGAGAAGCGCTGGAGTTTAGAGCATATCAATGGGAGATAACATTTGCTCCCTCAGCATTATCTAAACAATGGTATAATTATTATAAAGTAAAAAATAATTGGTAATGAAATATATTATTTTTCTTTTGGCTTTCTGTTGTAGCTATGCTCAACAAGTAAGTATTAACTTGCAAAAACAAAATAATAATTTGAATGTTGGCATAATTTCTAATGAAAAGCTAAATTTAAATACAGATTTAACATCTACGAGTATTAATGGAGCTATGAATGAAACGGAGATATACCCTATGTATGAAAATAATTTATATTTATTTGTTTTTGATGGGGCTACCGTAGTTCCAATGCAAAATGCATACATTTTACCACATCCCGACGAACCACCCTCATTTTATAAAAAAGAGTTAGAAAATATTGAAAAAAGAAAAAATGAGAAAATATTTATTCATAAGGGAAAAATTAAAAAATTAAAGTATAAATTTTTAGTTTACAGAAATGCAAAGGAATTATTTCAAGATTATCCTTGTAGAATGTTTGACTGTTGGTATGCGTTTTATTCTTTAGAAAGAGGAAAAAAATATAAGATGCAAGTTCAGTTAAAAATAAAATCCAAAATATATAAATCTAATATGGTAGAATTTGTATACTAAAAAATAACTCCTCATTACCGCACGAAATGAAAATCAACGAAGTCAATCCTTTTGTATGGTTGAAGAAAAAAGAGGTTAGATAATAACCCTGGATAAAGATAAAACCCTTACACCCGATACCGCACGAATCTTTTGTGTGGTGGATAATAACAGTACCGTGGGTACGATTGCTTTTGGAGCCTTAGCAGGAGGGATTGGATCAGAACTCACAAGAGGAAACTTCTGGCAAGGAGCTTTGATTGGGGGTATAGTTACAGGATTAAATCATGTGGCGCATTTGAGAGACGCACCCTATAATGGTTACGATAAAGCTGGTAAAAAAATCAATAATGATGGAGGGAATACTACAGATTACATGTATGATGATAATGGAAATGTAATATCTTCTACATCGGTAAAAATAGGTACATTCCAGGGTGGAGAAGTTAGTTCAAGCGTAGAAGGCTATGGATACAGAATAAGAACTATTGGAACCGGAGGAGCCTCCTATGATGCTGGCTGGGATGTAACATCTATGTTTATTGGTACAGGAGAAGTGAAAGCTGGATTGGGTTTAATCAAAATGGGAGTAACTAATCTCAGTAAAGCTAAATTAGGTATTCCTGTTCTAGGTAAGGCTAGTAAAACCGTCTTAGAGTCTTCTCTTCACTACTCTAAAATTTATGGTTATAAAAAGATAAATTTATTGGGTGGATTAATAAAAAAACTTCCATATTTCACTGGAGTTAAAGCCGGGCTGACAAGGAATTGGGCTAGTTTTTATGGTCGAAATGCTGTTTGGTTCGGTGCAGGAAGATTCAGTATAGGAGGAGGATTAATCTATAATAATATAAACAAATAATTAAATGGATACAACTGATATTGTAGTAGATTATTTTCAAAAACGTGGGTATTATAATGAAGAACTGAAATATAAAACAATTATTAATGATAAAAATGAAGATTTTATGGATATGGAATGTCTATTTGAATCTTTTTTTAAAGATTTCAATATTAAAAACAGTAATGAGTTTAATGTAAATAAGTATTTTTACAATAATTTTCTGATAGAGAAATTTTTAATAAAAATAGGAATTAAGACTAATACCATTTCTAAACCTTCAATAACAATCGCTCACATGATAGAAGTAGCAAAAAGGCAGAAATGGTTTGATCCGGAATGAAAAAACTAGCTCCTTGCCTTTGCGAGGAGCTAGTTTTTATAACACAGTCATTATCATCCACAACACTTATGCTGCTCTGATAAGTAACTCGGGAAACACTTATGCTTAAGCTATGCTATAAATAATGCAGGGTCTTCTGTAAATGGAGATTGGATAGGTGGTGGATTGAGATATTATTCTTCCGCTACAAGAATGACAATGAATTATTTGAATAATTTCGGATAACAATACCCTTATATTATAATTAACCAAATACCTCGAAGCATAAGATGAGTAGACTACCCTATATATTTTTATTAATTTTGTTATATTCTTGTAATCAAAATAAAAAGAAATCATATTTGAATGGATTTGATGTTTCACCTGATATTAAGACTATAATTTTCTCTTACAAAGAGGATTCACTATATTCTGTATATGCTAAGCTTATTAATACCAATAATAGAATAACATACAATATTTTCAAAGGTCCCGGAAATTATATTAACCCAAAATATTCTGATAATGGTAAAACTATAATTGCTTTATATTATCCTAAAAATAAATTACGTCCCGAATTTCACTTTTACGATCTCCTTAGTCATAAAATAACTAAGAAATTAAAGTTGGTGATGGATTTATTTCCGATTATATATTTTCACAATCCAATAAAATATTTTATCTGCAAGCGAAAACTTTTCAATCGTATTCTCCAACTGTACCAAATGCTTATCATAATTATGACATTTATGAATTAGACATAAATAATTTAAAATCAAAAAAAATTTCAAATTTAAACTCATATTATATGCAGGAGATTTTAAATTTAGGAAAAGATAGCTTAGTAATTTCTATGCGAGGATCCCCAGATGAAAGTGGTTTGTTTTTCTTTAATCCAGACCATAACATAACGAATCCAAAAACACTTAATAAAATTATGATTACAAACGACACATTACGAAAATTCTACAATGTATTCTAACCCTGTATTACTGACAAATAATAATGTACTATGTGCATCATCATATCAATTAGTAATGTTAGACTTAAAAGCTAAAAAAGAATTTCCTGTTTTGCCATCTACAGGTTACCATTATAATATTATAAGAAGTGTAAATGACGTAATTTTTTATCAACAGAACGACAATACAAATAATATATATTATTTCAATTTAAATGAAAAGAAGATAAATTCTATAAACATTCATTACCCGCAATAATTCGGATTATCCTATTTTATAAAAAAATCCCTGTTGATAGAACAACAGGGATTCCTTTCATTAATACTCCTTCATTAAAATAATTCCCCTGCGACTTTCTTTATGTTATCACTTTTACCCATAGAATAAAAATGTAAAACAGGCACTCCAAAATCCAGAAGTTCCCGGCACTGATTGATTGCCCACTCTACCCCAATTTGCTTTACAGCTTCATTGTTTCTGGCATTTTCAACTTCACTGATCAATTCTTCGGGCAAATCGATTTTAAATACTTGTGGTAATAATTTTAAATGCTTTTTGGTTGCAATAGGTTTGATTCCCGGAATAATAGGAACCGTAATTCCCATTTCCCTTGCTTTGTGAACAAACTCAATGTATTTTTTATTATCA
Organism: Chryseobacterium sp. PTM-20240506; assembly: GCF_048296755.1. Lineage (NCBI taxonomy): Bacteria > Pseudomonadati > Bacteroidota > Flavobacteriia > Flavobacteriales > Weeksellaceae > Chryseobacterium > Chryseobacterium sp. PTM-20240506. The sequence goes on along the minus strand of NZ_CP182581.1, from coordinate 3,705,514 downwards.
AAAAACATTTGCGTGACGATGTAATCTGCACCCGCATCTACCTTTTGTTTTAGCCATTTAAGGTCATAGTTCATTGAAGGGGCTTCAATATGCTTTTCGGGATATCCTGCAACTCCAATGCAGAATTTATTCAGTTCGTCACCAACCTCATCTTCATTATGAAGGTATTTTCCACGTCCGAGATCATTAATTTGATATACAAGATCCATCGCACTTTCATGTCCGCCTGGTGTTGCTTCAAAATACTGATGCCCTTTCATCGCATCTCCTCTCAGTGCCATAATATTCTCAATCCCGAGATACATACAATCTACCAAAAGGTACTCTGTTTCTTCTTTTGTAAAGCCTCCACATAATAAATGGGGAACGGTATCTACATTATATTTATGCTGAATAGCAGAACATATCCCCAAGGTTCCGGGGCGCATTCTTGTAATTCTGCGTTCCATCAGACCATTTCCTTTATCAAGATAAATATATTCTTCCCTGGAAGTTGTAACATCAATAAAAGGCGGTTTGAATTCCATTAAAGGATCTATATTCCTGTAAAGGTCCTCAATACCAATTCCCTTTTGTGGCGGAACCACTTCTAAAGAGAATAAAGTCTTTCCATTTGCTTTTTTTATATGTTCAGTAATCTTCATGCTTGTTTTAATCTGCTAAATTAGGTGACAGCCATTTTTTGGCTTCCTGAATGCTACACCCCCTTCGTGCGGCGTAGTCTTTTAATTGATCTTCTGTGATTTTCCCCAACCCGAAATATTTTGCATGAGGGCTGCCAAAATAATATCCGGAAACTGACGCTGTAGGGAACATTGCTAAACTTTCGGTAAGATAAACGCCTATATTTTCTTCTACTTTTAAAAGATCCCAAATGGTTTTCTTTTCCAGATGGTCAGGGCAAGCAGGATATCCGGGAGCAGGACGTATTCCTTTATATTTTTCGGCAATAAGTTCCTCATTGCTTAGCTCTTCCTGTTTTGCATACCCCCAATATTCTGTTCTTATTTTTTTATGTAAAAATTCGGCATATGCTTCAGCGAATCTGTCTGCCAAGGCCTTTACCATAATGGAATTGTAATCATCATTCGCCTTTTCATATTCTGCAGAAAGCTCATCTGTTCCAAAACCTGTTGTTACACAGAAAGCTCCCATATAATCTGTCTTTCCTGAACTTTGGGGAGCGATAAAATCACTTAATGCGAGATACTCTTTGCCTTTGGACTTTTGAACCTGCTGTCTTAAAGTCAAAAACCTTGTCTGTTCCTGATCATTTTCATCAAAGATGATAATATCATCCGTTTCATTAGCATTGGCTTTAAAAACTCCAAATATGGCCTTTGCAGTAAGAAGCTTCTCATCAAGAATTTTTTTCAGGATCACCTGAGCATCTTTAAATAGCTCTTTTGCCTGAGCCCCTACTACCTCATCCTCTAATATGTTCGGGTATTTCCCATGAAGATCCCAGCTCCTGAAGAAAGGTGACCAGTCAATAAACGGAACCAATTCATTCAGATCCTGATCCTGAAAGATTTGTACACCGATATTGTTGGGTGTAAAGATTTGTTCGCTTTCCCAGTCTATTTTAAAATGATTTCTTCTGGCTTCTTCAATAGAGACGTAATCTTTATCGATCTGTCTGTTCAGGAACTTTTCACGGAAATCCGAATATTCACTTTTTAAGTCATCCACATACTCCTTATTCCGGTCTCCCAATAAAGAACTTACCACATTTACCGCCCGGGAAGCGTCGTTTACATGTACAACAGCGTTTTTATACTTCAGATCTATTTTTACGGCTGTGTGCGCTTTTGATGTGGTAGCTCCTCCTATTAGTAATGGAAAATCCAAATTTTGTCTTTCCAGCTCAGCAGCAATATACACCATTTCATCAAGGCTTGGTGTAATTAAGCCGCTCAGTCCTATAACATCCACGTTTTCTTCAATTGCCGTCTGAATAATTTTCTCAGCCGGAACCATTACTCCAAGGTCTACGATTTCATAATTATTACAACCCAAAACAACACTAACAATATTTTTTCCGATATCGTGAACGTCTCCTTTTACGGTAGCCATAAGTATTTTACCATTCGCAGGTCTTGAACCATCTTTTTCCGCTTCGATGAAAGGCTGAAGATAGGCAACTGCCTTTTTCATTACCCGTGCAGATTTTACTACCTGCGGAAGAAACATCTTTCCGCTTCCGAATAAATCTCCTACAACACCCATTCCCGTCATCAGGTTGACCTCAATAACATGCAATGGTTTTTCTGCTTCTTTTCTTGCTTCTTCTACATCTTCTTCTATAAAACGATCTATTCCCTTTACCAAAGCATGGGTAATTCTGTCCTGAAGAGGTTTTGTTCTCCATTCCAGATCTTCCGTTTTCTCTTTTTTTACAGATTTATGCTTTTCAGAATAATCCAGAAGCCGTTCAGTAGCATCTTCCCTTTTATCTAGAATAACATCTTCTACAAGCTCCAGTAATTCTTTATTGATTTCATCATATACCTCAAGCATCGCAGGGTTCACAATCCCCATATTCATTCCTGCCTGAATCGCATGATAAAGAAAAACCGAGTGCATCGCTTCTCTTACCGTATCATTCCCCCGAAAGGAAAATGAAACGTTACTAACTCCACCACTTACAGAGGCATAGGGAAGGTTTTGTCTTACCCATCGCGTTGCATCGATAAAATCCAAGGCATTTCTTCTATGCTCATCCATTCCTGTTGCAACAGGGAAGATATTTAAATCGAAAATAATATCCTCAGCGGGAAAATCAATCTGATTAACTAAAATATCATATGACCGCTTTGAAATTTCTATTCTTCTGTCTAAGGTATCTGCCTGTCCTTCTTCATCAAAAGCCATCACAATAACAGCAGCACCATATCTTTTTATTGCTTTTGCCTGTCTGATGAATTCTTCTTCCCCTCCTTTTAAACTGATAGAATTCACCACACATTTTCCTTGAACAACCTGTAGTCCTGCTTCCAGGATCTCCCATTTGGAAGAATCCACCATAATGGGAATTCTCGCGATATCAGGTTCGGAAGCAATCAGATTCAGGAATTTAACCATTGATGTTTTTCCATCAATCAGTCCGTCGTCAAAATTAACATCGAGGATCTGCGCTCCCCCTTCCACCTGATGTCTTGCAATATCTAATGCTTCAGGAAATTTTTCTTCCTTGATTAATCTTAAAAACTTTTTAGAACCGGCAACATTAGTCCTTTCACCAACGTTGATGAAATTACTTTCCGGTGTTATGATAAGAGGCTCAAGGCCCGATAATCTTAAATATTTCATCAATTTTTTATTCTTCTAAAATGTAATATGCATTATTTGCATTTTGCCTCAGCAACTCCACATGTTTGCCTAAAGCGGTAAAAATTGGAAATCTTTTGTATACTAAACCATGTTCTCTAGCAAACTCTTCTATTTCTTCTGTTATCTCGTTATAGTACATATAGCTATAATTTGGAAAGAGGTGGTGAGCCACATGAAAATTGAAATTCCCCAATACATTTCTGATCATCCAATTATTATTGGTTAAATCATTGGTTACTTCCAACTGATGCCGAATCCAGCTGTATGGAAGTGAGTTTTTCTCATCTAATTTTGGAAAAGCATTATCGGGAAGCGGATGTAATGGCAATAAAACAAACAAAGCAAAAATGCTTGCTGTAATGACCTGTAAAAACCAGGCTCCTATCGCCAATCCAATCGAAACTTTAAAGAATACAACAGGAACAACAATCTGATAAAAGAAATAAAAGAGTTTATAAACAACCATCTTTACTTTCTCAACAACTGGAATGGCGCCCTGGGTTTTTAAAATAACCCTTTCCTTATCAAAGAAATCCCTGAAATCCCTGATAAACATCCAGTTGAATAAATATAAAGGATACACCAGAAAGAAAAACAGATGCTGGTATTTCTGCACTCCTTTTGCCCGGATCCATGGAACAATCAGCAGTAAACCACTCTGCTCTATATCAGTATCCCATCCGTCTACATTCGGATATGCATGATGGCTTGCAATATGCCTTTTCTTCCAGATATAAGAATTGGCTCCCACAAAATCAAAAATTTGCAGTACCCAGCTATTTAATCTTTTGTTTTTGAATATATTATTGTGAGCCGCTTCATGAATTAAATTCAGATAGATCAACACCAACATAATTCCCATTAACACAAAACTCAAAATATAAAGCAAAGATTTCTCAACATTAATCAACGCAAAAACATATAGCCCAATATAAATAAGGGGCAATAAAACAGCTTTAATCTGAATGTAGATATCTCTGTTTTCCTCTATGTTTTCGACTCTCTGGTTCACCTTTTTTCTTAATTCATTAAAGATTTTTGTGTCTTCTGCACTCTTTAAGTAACTCGGCTTTTCCATATGATTAGTTTTAGTTTAACTTAAAAATAATAATACTAAACCGTTATCTTACAATTGATTCAATGAAAAAAATCTATCAAATCATGCAAATTTCCTCAATTTTCTTGGCTCATACTTATTCACTAAGTCTGCTATAGCCCTGATATGTTCAGGGGTTGTACCACAACATCCTCCAATAATATTGATCAGACCTTTTTCCACATATTCTTGTATCTGTTCTGCCATAAACTCGGGTGTCTCATCATATTTACCGAAAGCATTCGGTAATCCCGCATTGGGATATGCTGAGACATAAAAATCCGAATTATGAGCCAATGTTTCCAGATAAGGTGTCAGCTGATTAGCTCCCAGCGCGCAATTAAATCCGACACTCAAAAGATTCAGATGTGAAACCGAAATTAAAAATGCTTCTGCCGTCTGACCACTCAAAGTTCTTCCCGAAGCATCGGTAATAGTTCCTGAAACCATTATCGGAATTTTTATTCCTCTTTCATCCTGAATTTCATCAATGGCAAATAAAGCTGCTTTAGCATTTAAGGTGTCAAAGATTGTTTCTACCAGCAAGATATCGGAACCCCCATCCAAAAGAGCTTCGGACTGCTGTTTATAAGCAATTCTCAGTTCATCAAATGTAATGGCACGATATCCCGGATCATTTACATCAGGGCTCAGACTTGCCGTTCTGTTCGTAGGACCAATAGATCCTGCTACAAACCTAGGCTTATCCGGGTTCTTAGCCGTGAATTCATCACATACTTTTCTGGCTATTTTTGCAGATTCATAATTCAGCTCATAAACCAGGTCTTCCATATGATAATCTGCCATTGCAATTGTAGTTCCCGAGAATGTGTTGGTTTCGATAATATCAGCTCCCGCTTCCAGATATTTTCTATGAACTTCTTCAATAGCATGAGGCTGTGTGAGGGAAAGTAGGTCGTTATTTCCTTTAACCAGATGCGGATAATCTTTGAAACGCTCACCACGATAGTCTTCTTCTTCAAATTTGTATCGTTGAAGCATCGTTCCCATCGCCCCATCAAGAACTAAAATTCTTTCGGAGAGTGCCTTATATAATTGTTCTGAACTTTTCATTTTGTAGATTGTGGCTAAAGCCGTTAATATTTTTTTCATAAATGGGCTAAAGCCCATTTCAATTGAGTTAATCCAATGCCTGTTTTAAATCAGCAATAACATCTTCCACGTTTTCCAAACCTACAGAACAACGTACAAGGCCGGCAGTGATTCCCACTTCGTTCCTTTCCTCATCAGTTAATTTGGAATGTGTAGTAGAAGCAGGATGTGTAACAATTGTTCTGGTATCACCAAGATTTGCTGAAAGTGAACACATCTTTATTTTATCTAAAAACTTTCGACCTCCTTCAATTCCTCCTTTGATTTCAAAAGCGACAATATTCCCTCCTAATTTCATCTGTTTTTTTGCTACTTCATAGCTTGGATGTGAAGGTAAAAAAGGATATTTTACTAATTCAACATTAGGGTGGCTTTCTAAAAATTCAGCGACTTTCAATGCATTTTCACAATGCTTTTCAACTCTGATGGCTAAAGTTTCAAGACTTTTAGACAAAACCCATGCATTAAAAGGAGACATGGCCGGACCTGTATTTCTTGCAAAAAGATAGATTTCCCGGATAAGGTCTTCTTTTCCTACCGCAACTCCACCAAGAACCCTTCCTTGTCCGTCAATTAATTTTGTTGCCGAATGAACCACAATATCAGCTCCGTACCTGATAGGTTGTTGAAGATAAGGGGTGGCAAAACAATTATCTACAATGAAGATAAGATTATGTTTTTTTGCAATTTTCCCGAAAAACTCAAGATCCAGAATCTCAATTGCCGGATTAGTCGGGGTTTCCAGATATAAAATTTTTGTATTAGGTTTGATAAGCTTTTCAACATTTTCTGCATCTTCTGCCTTAAAATAGGTAGTCTCAATATTCCATTTTGGGAAATACTTTGTAAAAAGTGTGTGTGTAGATCCAAAAACAGACTGGCAGCTTACAATATGATCTCCGGCATCAAGCAAAGTTGCAAATGTTGAATAAATTGCTGCCATTCCGGTAGCAAAAGCATATCCCGCTTCCGCACCCTCCATTTTCACAATTTTATCGGTGAATTCAGTAACGTTTGGATTGGAGAATCTGCTGTATAAATTTTTTGATTTTTCTTCTGCAAAGCTCGCCCTCATATCCTCTGCATCCTGAAAAATAAAGCTGGATGTAAGATAGAGCGGAGTAGAATGTTCATCAAACTGAGTTCGTTCAGTCTGCGTCCTTATTGCAAACGTTTCAAAATTTTCCATATAGTTTTAATTTTAATATCATGTATCAATGCAACAGTTTACCAATGAATCGATCGAATCTGATCTGAGCCATTTTTATCGGCACACTGTTATATCGTTACATTCGTACATTGATTTATTTTGTTTCACTTACTCTTAAAATATCACCAAAAACACCTCTCGCGGTTACCTGTGCTCCCGCACCGGCTCCCATAATTACAATAGGGTTTTCACCATAGCTCTCCGTATAGATTTCAAAAATGGAATCTGATCCTTTTAATTGCCCTAATGCGGAAGTAGCCGGCACAGAAATTAATTTTACATCAAGTTCTCCTTTTTCTTTTTGAAGATCGCCATGTAGATCGCCTACATATCGTAGAACATGATCTGCCTCCTGATTTTGTTTAATTTTCTGGTATTCCTCGTCCAATTCTCCCAATCTGGAAATGAATTCATTTTTGTCAATAGAAAGAAGGTTTTCAGGAATTAGATTCTGAATATTAATATCATTGAATTCATTAATCAGATCCAACTCTCTCGCCAGAATCAAAAGCTTTCTTGCAACATCATTTCCTGAAAGGTCCTCACGAGGATCCGGTTCAGTAAATCCTTTCTCCATTGCTTCTCCTATAATGGTTGAAAATTTCTCATCTCTAACTGAAAAATTATTGAAGATATAACTTAAAGAACCTGAAAACACGCCTTTAATTCTTGTAATATTTTCCCCCGACAGGTGCAATAGTTTAATGGTATCGATCAAAGGCAAACCTGCTCCCACATTGGTTTCGTAAAGGTATCGCCTGTTATTTTTATTCAACGTATATCTTAGTTTACGATATTCTTCTATTGGAAGGGTATTGAAAATCTTGTTGGAAGATACAAGATCAAATCCGTTCTCAGCTAAAGCATGATAATTCTTAACAAAATCCTTACTCGCCGTATTATCAACCACAATAAGATTCTCCAGCTGATTCTCTCTGGAGAAACTGATCAGTTCATCAACATTGGAAGGGTTTTCAGCAACTAAAACCTCATCATTCCAATTATGACCAAAACCTTTTTTATTGAATGCTATTTTTCTTGAATTAGCAACAGCCACTACTTTAAGATCTATTTTTTTCCGTCTCTTAATTTCTTCGGAAGATTCCAATACCTGGTCAATCAGAGTTTTACCCACATTCCCATGTCCAATGATTGCAAGATGAACGGTTTTAGGTTTTTTGGATATTTCAGATTCAATGATATTCTTAGTTTTCTCATCCTGAGAAGAGGTAACTACAATATTTACTCTTTTTTCACTTGCTATCTGATTCAGAAGCAAAGGAAAAACATTATTTCTTGCCAGTTCCGCCAGTATTTTATTAAAATCTTCAGCTACAAACCCCAGAACTGAAACGTTATTAATACTATAAATCTGAGATACTGCTCCTGATTTCCTTTCCGCTTCAAATTCCTCAATCAGACAATTAACCGCATTTTCAGAATCGTTTTCGTGAACCAAAATTGATATTCCGTTTTCTATAGCCTGTTGTGAGATCACTCCTACACTAATCCTGGCTAAAGTAAGTGCTTTAAAAATTCTACCGTCAATACCGATTTCCCCTAAGAAATCTTCTCCTTCAAATTTGATGATTGATCTGTTCTTTAAAAATTTTATTTCGTTAACATTTTTCATCTGTTCATTCTTTATTGTTTAGCTTTATTACAGGTTTCTTGTAATTGTTCAGTTTCTTTCTGTAATAAAATGGTTTTAATGATATTATTTAATTGTTTGTATTCCATTAGGAAGGCATCATGCCCGTGAACTGAGGTGATCTCGTGATAAGAAACATCCTTTTTTTTACCTTTCAGTTTTTCAAAACACATCCGGATTTCGGAAGCAGGAAAGAACAAATCTGTATCAACGGAGATCAAGTGCATTCGTGCCTGTACATTCTCCAGCCTTTCTTCCTCGGCATTAATGTTCATCAGCAAATGATTCATCAGTTGATAAGATTTTAAACTAAATCTTTCATTAAGAGCTTTTCCGTGATATTCAAGCCAATCTTCCGATTCAAGCTTATTTTTTGCGGTATTGTATTTATTTTGAAATCTGTCGTTTAAAGATTGTGGGGTTCTATAACATAGCATTGCATGGATTCTTGCCTTTTGTAACGGAGCGTCATTTCCATTTAATAAAAATTTCTGAACCATACATTGCGCATGCAGCCAATCATGAGTTCTGAAATCACAGGCAATGGGAATAAATACTTCTGCAAGTTCCGGGCGTTTAACCAGCATTTCCCATCCTATTCCTCCACCAAGAGAACCTCCGATAATCGCATATAGACTTTTAATGTTAAGTAATTCTAGCCCTTTTAAAAATATGCCTGCAATATCCGAAGGAGTAAACTCTTCATATTCTTCAATTAAAAAATCATCGTAACCATTTCCGGGAATATTGAAACACAAAACCGTATAGACATTGGTATCAACCACCTGGCCATCTCCTACTAATTGCTTCCACCAGCCATTTGTTCCCGATACATTGGAATTTCCCGTTAAAGCATGGTTGATTAAAATAACAGGTGCTGAAAACAGCTCTTTCCCGAAGGTCTGATAGCTCAACGGGATATTGCATTCCTTTCCGGAATTAGTTTGATACGAAAGATTAATATGTTTTAGTTCTGTTTTCAATTCTATTATACATTATTTATAATACAATTGAAAATGCCACAGGAAATGGCTGAAAAACTCAGTAAGTTATCTGTCCAAAAAATAATTTGGTAGAACGTAGCACCTTCTTCGCTTGCGCAAAGGGTTGCTAAGGTTTCATCGGGTCTAATCCCTCAACCTTTCTTGATAACATTTTCAATATTTGAATGATCGAATGGTGCAAAGATATAACATTTTATTTAATTTTTTCATGAAAAAAATAATTTATTCTGAAAATCCCTGTAATCATTATAGTTACAAGGATGTATTAAGAATTATTCAGATAGAAAAAATTGGAATTATTTTTCAAAAAAATTACCTTCGTAGTGAAAAATGATGAACTATGACTGCAGAAAAACAAAGATTACAGGATATAAAATGGAAAAACTGGGGGCCTTATGTAAGCAACAGACAATGGGGTAATGTTCGTGAGGATTATAGTCCCAATGGCAATGCGTGGAATTTCACCAATCATGATAAAGCTGAAAGTTATGCCTACCGTTGGGGTGAAGAAGGGATTGCCGGAATATCGGACACCAAACAGCTTTTTTGTTTCGCTCTTTCATTTTGGAACAAAAAGGACAAAATGATCAAAGAACGTTTTTTCGGATTGAGTAATCCCCAGGGCAATCATGGTGAAGATATCAAAGAGATCTTTTACTATCTGGACAACACGCCTACCCATAGTTATATGAAGATGGTGTATAAATATCCGATCCATGAATTTCCTTATGATCACCTGCTATCTGAAAACGGCAGACGAAGCAAAAAGGAAGCTGAATTTGAAATCTTTGATACCGGAATCTTTGATAATGATGAATATTTTGATATTTTCATCGAATACTGTAAAGCAGATGCTGAAGATTTTTTAGTCCGTATCACAGTTTGTAACAGGAGCCAAAACGACGCACCTATTGTTGTTGCTCCAACAGCCTGGTTCCGTAACAACTGGAAATGGGGATATAATACTTATAAAGGTCAGCTAAACGCCTCATACAACGGTTGTATTGATATTAACCATGATAGTATTTCCATCAAAAAATTCTATTCAAGAAATACCGGTGCCAAAAGTCTCTTTTGTGATAATGAAACCAATACACCTAAATTATACGGAGCTCCTTTAACAGATAACACCTATTTCAAGGATGGTATAAACGATCACATTATTCATAACTCCAATACCGTTAATCCGGAAAAAAGAGGTTCAAAAGCCGCTTTTGTGATTGAAGAAATTATTGGTGGGGGACAATCAAAAACCTTTGATTTCAGGTTGGCGCCAAACGACACCGATGAACCATTTCATCATTTTGATGAGATTTTCAACACCCGGATTGCTGAGGCCAACGAATTCTATGAAGAAGTTCAGCACGATGTAACGAATGATGATGAAAGAAATGTTCAACGTCAGGCGTTCGCAGGGCTATTATGGAACAAACAATTTTATCATTATAATGTTGGGAAATGGCTTAAGGGAGATCCTAATTTTGATGCACCGAGGGATTTCAATCATTATGTAAGAAATACAGAGTGGAACCACATGCACAATAAGGACATTATTTCAATGCCGGACAAATGGGAATACCCATGGTATGCTACTTGGGATCTCGCTTTTCACTGCGTTCCCTATGCATTAATTGATGCCCAGTTTGCAAAAAACCAACTTCTCTTGTTAACCAAAGAGTGGTATATGCATCCTAATGGACAACTTCCGGCGTATGAATGGAACTTAAGTGATGTAAATCCACCTGTCCATGCTTGGTCTTGTTTCAGGGTATTTAAGATTGATGAAAAGACCAATGGAAAACCGGATCTCCTGTTTCTGGAAAAGGTTTTTCAAAAATTACTTTTGAACTTTACCTGGTGGGTAAACCGTAAGGATAAAAACGGTAAAAATATTTTCGGCGGCGGTTTTCTAGGTCTTGATAATATCGGAGCTTTCGATCGTAATATGGAACTTAAAGACGGTGAGCATCTTGAACAGGCAGACGGTACAAGCTGGATGGCAATGTATGCATTGAATATGATGAGAATTGCAATGGAACTTGCCCAATACTATCAGGTATATGAAGACATGGCCATTAAGTTTTTTGAGCATTATCTTTACATCGCGGAAGCGATGGAAAACATGGGTGATGGAAAAGAAGGCCTTTGGAATGAAGAAGATGGTTTTTTCTATGATGTACTACAACTTGGGAACGGCGAAAGTGTTACGCTTCGTTTAAGAAGTATTGTCGGGCTTATTCCTTTATTTGCTGTGGAGATTATTGATCACGGATTATTGGAAAAAATGCCCAACTTTAAAATAAGAATGGAATGGGTGCTGAAAAATAAGCCGGAACTTACGAAACTGGTTTCCCATTGGGATGAAGAAGGTCACGGCAGAAAACATTTAATGAGTATCCTTCGTAAAAACAGACTAACAAAAGTCTTGACAAGAATGCTGGATGAAAAAGAATTTTTAAGTTCTTATGGTATCAGGGCCATGTCTAAAGTATATGAAGAAAATCCTTTTATTTTCTCTGTTCATGGGACAGAAAATGTGGTTTATTATACCCCTGCGGAAAGTGACAGCAGAATGTTTGGAGGAAATAGTAACTGGAGAGGCCCGATCTGGTTCCCTATTAACTTTTTGATTGTCGAAAGTCTGCAGCGTTTTCATTTCTATTATGGAAACAGCCTGAAAGTGGAATTACCGACAGGAAGCGGAGATAAAAGGAATCTGGATGAAGTAGCACAAAATATCAGTAACAGGCTATGTTCTATATTCCTTAAAGATGAAAATGGACAAAGAGCTTTTAATGGGGGAAACAATAAGTTTAATTACAATGAGCATTTCAAAGATTATATCACCTTTTATGAATATTTTCACGGAGATAACGGACGTGGAGTTGGCGCCTCACATCAAACAGGATGGACGGCAACGGTCGCTAAATTGATGAAACCGAGATAGAATAAAAATGTACCACTTTCTTAAGTGGTACATTTTTTTTATCAATTAATTAACCTTTAGTATTGAACATCATTGATGCCTTAGTTTTAGCCATAAGCTAAAATAAATAACAAAAATAATAATTATAATAGATTATTGATAAATATTTCATATATTTACATCGTTAACCTTTAAGAAAATGAAACTCAATGTTTAAATCTTAAAGAAAGAAAATACCCTCAACAACACATAATAAGCATAAAGCCGGATTTTAACAATCCGGCTTTTTTATTTTGTTTATAACATCCTTAAATTTTTTCCCCATTTACAAATACATCATAACCGATTTCTACATTAGGCTCCAAAGTTTTAGAAACAGAACAGTATTTATCAAATGATAACTGCGCTGCTTTCAAAGCCTTAGTGGGGTCGATGTTACCTTCCAAAAAAAACTGAACTTTAATTGATTTAAAAGGCTTAGCATCATCGACAGGTACTCTCTCTCCTTCTACTTCTGCTTTAAAACCAGTGATATCCTGTCTTTGTTTTTTTAATATGGACACGACGTCTATTCCACTACATCCTGCAACTGCCATTAAAACACTTTCCATGGGAGAAACTCCTTTAGCTCCGGGTTGTGATGTATTATCCAAAAGGATTGAATTTCCTTGAGAATTAGTACACTCAAATAAAAAGTCGTCGTTTATTCTGTTTAATGTAATTTTCATTCTAATTAATATTTTTCTTTATTCGTAAATTAATCCTTCTGCATCCATTTCTTTTTTTTCTTCAGGACTCATATATTTTCTTACAACCTTTATTGTGTAAGCCCCTTTTACAATATTCTTGTCATTATATTTCCAATCACTAATTCTTTCAATGGGAACTTCAACCGAATCTCCTAACTTGACCAATATTTTTTTATCAAACGGCTCATTTTGAACAATCCCATAGTATTTCCCATCCTTAAACTGAATATCTCCGATCCAGATATGTTCTCCACCTCCATCAGATGTGTCAAACTGCTGTTTTAATGTAAAATTGGAATAATCAGGGTTTTTACTTTGTATCGCGTTTTGAAATTCGGGTAAAGTTTCTTTCGCGTTTTTTACAGCACTATTCATTTCCTCATCAGCATTTTTAAAATACATGATATCGGGTTTACCTTCTCTCTTAAGTTTTTCTCGCTTCTCCTGGCAATTTATCAGAAATGCCAAAAGACAGATAACAGTTATTATTCTCATAGGCAAAATTATAAAATTCCTCTGGCTTTTATCTCCAGATATTTATTGATAACATCGATATTTAAATTTTCAGGAAGTGTATATACTGTATAAATCCCATATTTCCGTAGTTCCTGAATGATCAGTTTCTTTTCAAATTCAAATTTTTCAGCAATAACTTCATCATAAATCTCCTGCATACTCTCCGGATTCTTATGAATTAAAGTCTGGAGTTCCGAATTCTTAAAAAATACAACGACCAACAAATGATTTTTTGCAATGCCACGCAAGTACTTTAACTGCCTGTTCAAACCATCCAGCGTTTCAAAATTTGTAAAAAGTAAAATCAGGCTTCTTTGGTTGATTGAATATTTTACATCCTGATAAAGGCGATTAAAATCACTTTCAAAAAAATTGGTTTTTATATTATAAAGTGATTCCGAAATTTTCTTTAGCTGACCGGATTTGTTTTCTGCAGCTATCTTGTTTTCAGTTTTTTTAGAGAATGTCATCATCCCTGCCCGATCTCCTTTTTTTAATATAATATGAGACAGGGCCATTGTCGCATTGATAGAATAATCAAGAAGACTTAACTCTTTAAATGGCATTTTCATGGTTCGTCCAGTATCAATCAGCATGAAAATCCTTTGAGATTTTTCATCCTGAAACTGATTAACCATCAAACGATTGGTCTTTGATGTAGCCTTCCAATTGATTGTCCTGATATCATCCCCGGGAACATAATCCTTGATCTGCTCAAACTCCATGGTATGGCCGAGCTTTCTGATTTTTTTGATACCCCCCAATAAGAATTCACTTTGAAGAGCCATTAATTCATATTTCCGTAAATGAACAAAAGAAGGATATGCCGCTAAATTTGCATTTTTCTGGAATCTATATCTTTTCGAAACAAAACCTATCGGAGAAGAAGTATAAACATTTAAGCTACCAAAATTATATTCACCTCTTTCTTTAGGCTCAAGAATATATTGAAAGAATGCATTTCTGCCGGGATCAATTTCTTTTCGAATTAAAAAATCCCTTTTCTGAAACTGAAACGGAATTTCATCAATGATTTTAGTATTGATCTTAAAACCATAATTATTTTTAATATCAATTTTTATTGGATTCTCATCACCATTTGATAACTTTTCAGGTAAGATCCTTTGTGCTAAAACACCTTCTTTTTGATTAAAAAGTAAAAGATAATCTACCATTGCAGCCAAAAAGCAAAGCAAGAGCACAATATGAGCTACATAAATAAAAATTGGAAAGAAAAAAGCCAGAACATAAAGTATCCCCACTCCAATGAGCGTAAAGAAAAAGCGATTATTAATGTATAAGTTTCTCATTTTTCAGGTTGTGGATAACAGATTTTATAGCAGCCTTATAAATCCACTACAAGGAATCTATTACTCTCTTCAACATTTTGAAATTTTATAATATCACTTATTATTTATCTTGGAATTTCTATTCCCTCCAGAATCTGTCTGATAATTTCGTCAGCACTTAATCCTTCCATTTCTCTTTCCGGCGAAACAATTACTCTGTGTCTCAACACTGCATAACTGGCTTCTTTGATATCTTCTGGAGTTACAAAATCCCGCCCCCTTAAAGCCGCAAAGGCTTTAGATGCCGTAAGTAAGGCTAAACTTGCCCTTGGTGAGGCTCCTAAATATAAAAACTGATTTTCTCTTGTATTTACAATGATTTTAGCAATATACTCCATCAGCTGTGCTTCTACAATGATCTCTTTCACCAACTGCTGATAGTTTTTTAATTGCTGCGCAGTGATAACACGTCCTACTGCTTCTGTTTTATCTTCGGTCCTGCTTTCATGTTGATTCTTAATAATCAGAACTTCCTGTTCAAGATTAGGATACCCAACATTTATTTTAAACAAAAACCGGTCTAACTGTGCTTCCGGAAGCCTGTATGTTCCTTCGTGCTCAATCGGATTTTGTGTAGCAACGACTAAAAACGGCTCCTCCATCGTATATCGGATACCGTCCATTGTAATCTGCCTTTCTTCCATTACTTCAAACAAAGCAGCTTGTGTTTTTGCCGGAGACCTGTTGATCTCATCAATTAAAATAAAATTGGAGAAAATAGGTCCTTTTTTAAACTCAAACTCCGAATTTTTCACGCTGAATACTGAAGTCCCTAAAATATCCGAAGGCATGAGATCAGGGGTAAATTGTATTCTGCTGAAATTTACATCAATAGTTTTTGCCAGCAACTTTGCCGTAATGGTTTTTGCAACTCCTGGAACTCCCTCAATGAGAACATGTCCATTTGAAAGGAGCGCTGCCAAAAGATGTTCTATCATACTCTCCTGCCCCACAATCACCTTACTTATTTCGGCTTTTACTTTTTCTAAACTCACACGGAGTTCAATCATATCGATTCTCGATTGAAAATCGTTTTCTTCTTTATCAAGATTTATAGAACTTTTATTTTCTACATTTTCGTTCTCAAGGTTTTCCATACAATTTTAATTTATCATTTGTCAATGTATCCGTAACCACAGTTACTACATCGTTATATTATTATCGTATTATTTCATCCAGGATCTTATTCATTCTGGTGAGATCTTCTTTCATTACACTAGCATAAGGATCCTGAGCTTTCCGGATAAGAGCAATAGCTTCGGTAATTACCTCTATATTTTTCCCTGTTTTCAATTGCAGTTTCTTTGCAAACTCATTATCGAGATTCTGGGTATCGATAAGAAGATCCATTCTAACTTTATTCAGGAAATATTGGGCTTTTTTAGCCATCATATCATGAAAATCACCTTCCTGCAGATAAAGATTTCCGATACTTTTCACAAATTCCACAGAAGTATTTTTCAGAGGTTCTATTACAGGAACAATTCTCTGTTTCCTTTTTGCATTGAAAAAAATAAATAAGATCATCCCTCCTAAAAATACCCACCATGCATATTTCAGCGCTGGTTTTGACAGAATAAATCTCATAAAAAAGCGGGAAGAAGCCTTGGCATCTGCAGCTTCCACAAACCAAACGGTTTCTTTATCGTTAAGATACGAAAAAACATCCTGTGCATATTTTATATTTCCAGGTTTCAGAAGATAATAGTTGGTGAGAAAAAGTGGCTCACTATGAACGAAAATATTTCCCTTTCCCAACTTTACTTTTATAAAATTTGCCTGATCCGTGTTATTCTTTTCAACAGTCTTTCCTAGTATTTCAACACTGGGTTTAACATAAGAAAATCCTCTTCCAGACGGAAATTTATCTAAGTTAATAAAATCATTCTGATATTTCTTATCTGTAAGCTTTAACACATTCTGATCTTCAAAAGAGATTTGAGAAGCATAAAAGCCTATACTATCAGAAATTTCTTTTGGTATCCTGCCTGCAATCAACATAGCATCCGATCCTTTGGAGACTTCATTCAAGATACTGCGCCAGGATTCCCTGTCAATTTCTTTTTCTATTATTAAAATATTGTGAGACTGCTTTTTATTCTCATTATAATATTCATATGGTGTTTCAGCTATTTTCTTAAGCTGATTTTTAAAAAGATCTTTAGACTCTTTGTTAAATACAAATAACCCAAAAGGTGATTTTTCATTTGGATCAAAGTTCTTTCGCCAGTCTGTAACTTCCTTTTTATTAACTTCAAGCAATGCCAGAATCACCATGATAATGATGAAAATTACAGCATATATTTTGAAAGTTTTATTCATTTTTAAAGATTTTATTATGGCTTAAATGTCTGATATTGATTTTTAAATTTTAAATAATCCTGTTCGGTAATGCTAAATTCACCATACCATACATAATCAAATATATAAGAAAGGTTTGAAAATTCTTTTTTCAGGTATTCTGCTTTAAGCTCTGCCGCATAATCTTTATTTGTCTTTTCAGGATTCCAGATGATAAGCTTTTTATCGCTCAACTTTTTAAGAACGTACAAAAACTGATAACGTACTGCGGAACGGTAATCTCCTGTTACTTCAAATTTTGCAATGCTCTCAGGAAAATTGATTTCATGGATATTTTCATGCAATTCTTCTTCATTGATATTTACTTTTTTATTCTTTTTCCCAAAGAAGAAATTGCCATCTTTACTTATGAGATACCTGACAATAAAATATAGAAGAAAACCTATAAGTACAATGGCAAATAAACGCATCACAATAGTGGTAACCTTTGCAGAGGTTCCAAAGGTATCCTCACCGAAAATGCCCTCAAGAATTCTTGCTATTTTCCGTTGCAGTTTTTGCCAGAAAGATTCCCTGGGTTTTATTGTTGTGTAATCAAATTCATTTCCTTTGTATCTTGACTTAAGATTTTCCCTGAATTTTTTAGGATAAATCGTGTTTTCAGAAACAGGGTGCTCCATCAATACCGAATCTGCACGGTACATATTTTTATAATGCCCTGTACTCAAAGAATCTTCAACATATGCTTCCGGTGGCAATTCAATGTCATCCTGAGCATACACGAATCCTGTTGAGAAAAAGATCAGTAAGAAAAAAATAATTTTATTCATTATTACCGATGGTTTCTATTTCTGCAAGTTCCACCTTCTGATGCAGGTCTGTCCTGCTATCGTAATACATCAATCCAGAATTGATATACATAATATTTGAAAGAAAAAATGAAAGCAGCATGGAAATCCCATAAATCACAAAAAACAGCACTCCCATAGCTCCCTGAAAGGGGTTTTGTTCAAAATTTCCATCAGGAGCTGAAGTAAGAATTGAACTGTAGAAAAATATCATGGGAATAAATGTGAAAATGGTGGTTATGGTATACATGATAAGAAAAATGATCGTTGTAGCTCCCCAATACTTCCAGTAAGGAGACTTTTCCCTTCCGTTGGTATAAGAAAATTGTGATCTTATCGAATAACTTAAACTCTCAAAAAAACCGCGGCCACTATTAAAATAATCATACATCAAAAATGTAACAACATTAAACAATGTCGGATACACCAGTAACATAATAAATAATCCGATGATAATTAGTATCAATGCGTATGAGATGCCGATCATAATCAAAGCCAGGGGAGTTACAATAAATACCATTCCCAGGCAAAGTGTACCTATTCTTCCTGCGTTATTTTTAAAATCGCTGAGAATATCATCTGTCCTTATTTTTTCTTCGCCCTTTGAAAGTCTTTTCAGATAAAAAACAGGATAAAGATAATTGACAATCACCAGGATAAAAAAAAGCAGAAACGTAAGCAAGCAAACAACAATTAACATCCCTGCATTATCTTCAAAATATTGCTGAAAATAGTAACTGTTACCATTCATATTTGACCCGAATATCTGGGAAAACAGTTCCCTGTATCCAAAAACAAAAATGGTAGTCATTAAAATCAGCAACAAACCATTTAGCAAAATATAGTTTTTGAAATAATTCTTTCCATATAATTTGAAAAAATTAAAACTATCACTGATAAAGGTCCCGAAATCTCTTTTTTTATATAGCTGCATCATCTGTGTTTTTAATTTTTTTATTGACAACGGATGGATAAATAAAATAATAATATCCGATAACCGTTAGCGAACCTAGGATAATAATTAAATTTAAAGCTAATGGCATTTTTAAAGCATGCCTTGTAACATAGCCTTCAATAATTCCCGCACAAATGGTAAAAGGAATTGTACTTAAAAATATTTTGAAGGAATCTTTAAATCCATTTTTAAATGAGTTGAATCTCGACAGGGTTCTTGGAAATAAAATTGATGCCCCGAGAATTAATCCGCACATAGCTTCAACAACCATTGCGAAAATTTCAAAAACACCGTGTAACCATATTCCTCTTGCACTCTCCTTAAGTGCCCCATAGTCATAAAAGAAGTACTGGAAGGATCCGAGCATCACACTGTTTGAAAGTAATGCATACAGTGTACCGACTCCTCCAAAAACTCCGTAAATATACAATTTAGCACCTACCCCAATGTTATTAAAGATAATCCCAATGGTACTTCCCCATGTAGAACCACTTTGATAGACACCAACCGCATTTCCTTTCTTAATATTCTCTATTGTTTCATTCACATAACTTTCACCCAGAATTATATTTACAAAATCCTTATCATAAATTGCTGAAAGGACTCCTATTGAAGTAAACAATGCAAAAAACAAAAACGCGTAGAGCAAATATCTTTTGTATTGATACACTAACAAAGGAACCTCTGTTTTGAAGAAATAAAGGACTCTGTTTTCCTCTACCCTTTTTGTTTTGTAAATTTTTTGGAATATCTGTGAAGAAAGATGATTTAAATAAACCGTAGTATTACTTTTAGGATAATAAGTCTGAGCAAAAGAAAGATCATTAATGAGGTTGATATACAACGATGACAGGTCATCCGGATTTTTTTTTATTTTCCCTTGAATAACCTGTTCAATTCCCAACCATTTTTCTTTATTTTGTTTTATGAAATAAACTTCTCTCATAATCTAAAGGCTAAAATAATAAAAATTATGTCTCAAATTGCGATTAATACCTCACAAAATGTAAATATTAATTTCAACATTGCCAGTGTTGGAGAAAGAATGCTTGCATTTATTATAGATCTCCTGATCAAAGTCGCTTATGCAGTCGTTACTTTCTATGTATTTTTCAATTTTCTTGATTTGGGATATTTATTAAATGGCCTGGATCAATGGTCTCAGATGGCTATTTATATTGCCATCACATTTCCCATTTACATCTATCCTTTGGTTTTGGAAAGCTTAATGGAAGGGCAGACTCCCGGAAAAAAAGTAATGAAAATCCGTGTGGTAAAAATCGACGGATACCAGGCTGGTTTTGGAGATTATCTGATCCGTTGGGTATTCAGGATAATAGACACATCTTTTGCGGGTGTTATCGGATTAATTTCCATGATTGTTTCTAAAAATAATCAGCGCCTCGGGGATATCGCATCAGGCACAGCTGTTATTTCATTAAAAAATAGCATTAATATTTCTCATACTATCCTGGAAAACATACAGGAGGATTATGTTCCTTCATTCCCTCAGGTTATTGCATTAAGTGATAATGATATGAGAATTATTAAAGATAATTACACAAAGGCCCTAAGAGTAGATGACCGGCAAATCATCAGTAAGCTTTCCGACAAGATCAAGAATATTTTGAAACTGGAAGTTGATCCCGTAAAAATGACGGAAAGACAGTTTATCAATATTATCATCAAAGATTATAACTATTATACAGGAAAAGATAATTAGAATTTCTGTTTGGAATTATCTTTGTCCATAGATTACACTCGAATCCAAGTCGGTGCAGTTTTTGCACGTGATACAATACTAAGCTTTTAATTATGAAATTTGAAAACAATAAATCCGGAAACGGAGGAGTACTTACACTAAACAATGAACTTACAGAAATTGGCAGACTGACCTATACCATCTTCCCGGAAGAAAACAAATTCATTATATCCTTCGTTTTAGTGCATCCTGAATTTGAAGGCAGAGGAATGGGAAAATATCTCGTAGAAGAGGCCATCAGATTCGCAAGAGAAAACAATTGGAAAGTGTATCCTCATTGTTCTTATGCCAGATCAGTAATGATGAGAATGAATGATGTAGATGATATTTTTTTAAAGAATTAAAACCTCGTTCAACAGTATTTGTTCAATATCATCAGGGTAATCTACTTTAATGTGATGATCTGAAGCTACCCATTCCATTATTTCCCCAAGCTTTAATACTTTAGAATTGGGAATTCCCATCGTATCCAGAGCACAGGCATTGCACTCCTGCTCATATTGATTATGAATTGGAATAACAAACAACTTTTTATCCATAAAGAGAGCTTCAGCCGGAGCTTCAAAACCTGCATTACATAAAATACCATCACAATTTTCAAAACAGGTCAGGTATTCCTTTTCATCGATGGGGAATATTTCAACATTTTTTATTTTAAGTCTCACTTTGCTGTACTTGGAAAAAACCTTCCACCGCACAGGAATTTGTTTTAATACTTTAATAATATTTTCATCAGAAAAGCTTGGTAAATAAACCAGGTAGTATCCTTTTTTATCAGGATTAAGATTTCGTATTTTATGTCTTATGACCGGCTTCTTTATTTGTGGATGATAATTTTCAAAATGAAAACCAATCCTTCTTTCACTGGGTACATAATACTTCAAGATAAGTTCACCCAGGAAATCTCTTTTTTTAGGTTTTGGAGTTTCAGCAAAACTCATCGAAGCCTGATGACTAAGCTCAATCATCGGAAGATTCTTTAGCTTGCTTGCCCACCCCGTTAACGGTTCATAGTCATTAATGATGAGATCGTACTGCTTTAGTTCCAGATCATTGATTGTTTTTGCCGCCTCAATAAATTTATTTTCAGTAAATGTTTTTCGATAGGATAAACCACCTGTTTTGTTATAGAGTAAGGAAATCCCTTTATATTGAAAGTTAATGTCAAAATCAGCCTTTAATTGCGATTGATGACCACTGATTAAAGTATCAACCGAAGCATATTTTTTTAATATAGGAATGATCTCCTGAGCCCTTGCAACATGTCCGTTACCTGTGCCTTGAAACGCATATAAGATTTTCATTCAGAAAAGTTAGTTACAATTTTAAGAAGTTCGTTGGTATCAAGATCCTGAATTTCATCTGTTTCATCGTCCTGCAGCAAGTGTTTATGCTCATCATAGTAAAAGATCTTCCATTCTTTATCATGATACTCCAAAGCTGATAAGTTCTCTATCCAGTCTCCGGAATTAAGATAAGTGCAAGCGCCTTTTTTATTGTTAACCTTACGAATTTGAGGCTGATGGATGTGACCACATATGACAAAGTCGTAATGATTATCTATTGCAAGTTCAGAAGCCGTAAGTTCAAAGTCACCAATATACTTTACCGCCTTTTTTACGTTATTTTTGATTTTTTTGGAGAATGAGTATTTTTCCCTACCCATTTTTTCCAGGATCCAATTAACGACGTTATTGATCATGATTAGCAAATCATATCCTTTTCCGCCTAGTTTTGCGATCCATTTAGAATGTTGAACAGATGCATCAAATACATCACCATGAAAGATCCATGTTTTCTTTTTATCAATATCAAGACAGATTTTGTTGCAGACTTTAAGTTTACCTAATTCGAAATCGGTAAACTTTCGGAACATCTCGTCATGATTTCCGGTAATGTAATATACCTTGGTATTTTTTGTTGCAAATGAGAGAATCTTTTTAATTACCTTCAAATGAGGTTTAGGGAAGTAAGACTTTTTGAATTGCCAGATGTCAATGATATCACCATTCAAAACCAGAATTTTCGGTTGAATAGAATTCAGATATCTTAACAATTCTTTAGCCTTACATCCATAAGTTCCCAAATGCACATCCGAAATAACAACTAATTCAACGTTTCTTTTCATAGTTTTATGCAAAGAAACTAATTGAAAGTTAACTGTATATGAATGTTATATTATTTTTTTACAAAGAGTTCATGAGCTCCTCTGTAATTTCCATGTTATGATAAACATTTTGTACATCATCATCTTCCTCAAAGCGATCAAGCATTTTCATATTGGCTTTAAACTGCTCTTCAGTAACTTCTTTTGTATTGTTTGGAATTCTTTGAAGCTCTGCACTTTTAACTTCAATTTTTAGTTCATCTAATTTATGAGATAAAGAACCGAAATCTTCAAATGCAGTAGTAATCATTATTTCTTCATCATCTTTATCAATATCTTCTGCACCACCATCAATCATCTCCATTTCAAATTCATCCCAATCCATTTTTACCTGGCTTGGATCGATGTAAAAGATCCCTTTTCTATCGAAGATAAAGGCAAGTTCCCCGTTTTTCCCCAGGTTACCATCAAATTTATTAAAGACAGCTCTTACATTCGCTACCGTTCTTGTCGTATTATTTGTAGTACATTCTACAAAGAAAGCAACTCCTCCTTGTCCATACCCTTCGTATGTTACCTCTTCATAGTTTTCAGCATCAGCTCCACTTGCTTTTTTGATTGCTCTTTCTACGTTATCTTTCGGCATATTTGCACCTTTGGCATTCTGGATGCATCTTCTTAACGCCGGATTTGATTCCGGGTCTGCTCCACCTGCTTTTACTGCTAACGCTATATCTTTACCAATTTTAGAGAAAGTCTTGGCCATTTTATCCCAACGCGCCATTTTCGAAGCTTTTCTATATTCAAACGCTCTTCCCATTTTTATTTTTAAATTTTGAACAAAATTACTTAAAAGTCAACGAAAAAAAAATACCTCCAAAAAATTTGGAGGTATTAATTATTTAGAAAAATTAATTATTTTTTCTTTTTAGCAGCAGCTTTTTTAGCTGGAGCTTTTTTCTTAGCTGTAGATTTTTTCTTAGCTACTGCTTTCTTAGCAGGTGCATCAGCGTAATCTTTCTTAGCGATTGAATTCCATTGAGCATCATCTTCGATAGCAGTTACAACTACTTTTCTATCAGCTTGTCTTTCAGCATCAGAAGCTGTTGCAGGAACTGTAGCTTTAGCTTTACCAACACCTACAGATTTAAGTGCGTTAGCATCTACTCCTCTTGCATCTAAAGCAGCAACTACAGAAGCAGCTCTTTCTCTAGATAATTTCAAGTTGTAAACTTCAGAACCTTTAGCATCTGTTCTTCCTTCTAATAGATAGTGACCTCCATCTTTCTTAATGATATCAGCTGCTCTATCTAACGCTGGCTTAGACTCAGCTTTGATTGAAGACTTGTTGAAATCGAAATAAACATTTCTGAATTCGTTTTCTACTTCAGTTGCAGTTTGTTTTTTAGGCTTAGGACATCCGTTGTATTCTGGTAATCCAGGAACTGTAGGACAAGCATCATCTTTATCAAGGATACCGTCACCATCTGTATCTGGCCAAGGACAACCGTTGTTTTCAGCTGGACCTGCTACTGTAGGACAAGCATCATCTTTGTCGATAACACCGTCACCATCTGTATCTGGCCAAGGACAACCGTTGTTTTCAACTGGTCCTGCTACATCTGGACATTGATCGTCTTTATCTGGAACTCCATCACCGTCAGTATCAGGACATCCTTGGAATTCTGGTAAACCTGGAGTATCAGGACAAAGATCGTCTTTATCTAAGATACCATCTTTATCTCTATCTCTGTTACCAAATCTAAAGTTCAAAGATGCAGAAGCTTGCCAGAAGTTTGCAACTGTAGATTTATCACCTGGAGTTGAAACATAATCTCCTTGAACACCTAAACCGAAGTTTTTAGTTACCCAGAAGTTGATACCTGCACCAGTAGAAACTGTAAAGAAGTTAGCTTTACCATTTTCATTACCGTTATCCCCGTTACTGATAACATAACCGTTAGCGTCAGTTCTTGGGAAAGTTAATGCAGTATAATCATGTCTTAAATAGTTCGCACCTACTCTTAAGTATGGATCAAACCAAGACTCCTCGTTCCATAAAAGACCCGCTGCCTTAGCTTGGAAACCAAGACCAGTCATTAGGAAAAATTCTTTCCCGCTGTTGAATCTCTTATTGTCAACGTTCCCTACTGAAGTCTGCCAGTCGATTACTAAACCTTTACCGATATTTCTTGCTACAGTAAGTTTAGATAATGGAGGCGTAATAGAGAAGTTGTTCATATTGAACAAAGTCTTTGTTAAATTTCTTGCAGCAAAAGTATTACTGAAGTTGTTTCTCTGAGCTGTATGATTTTCCGCATGAGCACCAACTCCGATCATCCACGGATTGTTGGTAGTCTGTGCGAATACAGTAGAAGCAACAGTAAGTGCCAATGCTGAAATTCCTAATTTTAGATTTTTCATAGAATTAAATGATTAAATAATTGATATTGCAAAATAAATATAATTTTTCTTTATATACAAAGTTTTTTGAATGATTTTTAACTTTTCTTTAATATTCTATCCAGGGTTCGTTTATTTTCTCTATCTTTTATCGCTTCCCTTTTATCAAAAAGCTTTTTCCCTCTTGCAAGGGCTATTAAGACCTTAGCTTTTCCCTTATCCGTAATATATAACTTCAAAGGTATAATTGTGTTCCCTGCATCTTTTAACTTTTTCTCGAATTTTTGTAATTCTTTTTTGTGCAAGAGCAATTTCCGTTCCCTTTTTGTTTTATGATTGTAAAAAGTGCCTAATTTGTATTCATCAATCATCATGTTAATGATGTACAACTCCCCATCAATAAACTGACAGAAGGATTCTGCAATGGATGCTTTTGAAGAACGTAAAGATTTTATTTCTGTGCCTGTTAAAACCATTCCAGCTTCAATTTCTTCAATGATTTCGTATTCAAAACGGGCTCTTCTGTTTAATATGTTAACTGTTTTCTCGATCTTCATTATATTAAAATTTCTTTATGAAATATACAAAAATACCTTTCATTTAAAAACTTGACTATTACATTATTATAAATTACCCAAATTCTTTTCGTATTTTTGCGCCAAATTTACAAAACTATATGTTAACAGTATCTAACTTATCTTTACAATTCGGGAAAAGAGTTCTTTTTGACGAGGTAAACATTATGTTTACTAAAGGAAATTGTTATGGGATTATCGGAGCTAATGGTGCAGGAAAATCAACATTCCTTAAAATACTAACCGGAAAACAAGACCCAACCACAGGAAGTGTATCATTAGAGCCTGGAAAAAGAATGTCTGTTTTAGAGCAGGATCACTTTGCATACGACCAATATAATGTCCTTGAAACAGTATTAAGAGGTAACAAAAAGTTATTCGAGATAAAAGCGGAAATGGATGCGTTATACGCAAAAGAAGATTTCTCTGATGAAGATGGTATCAAAGCTGGAGAGCTTGGTGTTATCTATGATGAAATGGGAGGATGGAATTCAGAATCTGATGCGCAAACAATGCTTTCTAACGTAGGAATCAAGGATGATATGCATTGGCAGATGATGAGTGAACTAGAAAACAAAGACAAAGTAAAAGTTCTTTTAGCTCAGGCATTATTTGGAAATCCTGATGTTTTAATTCTCGATGAGCCTACCAATGACCTTGACATCGACACTATCGCATGGCTTGAAAATTTCCTGGCTGATTATGAAAACACCGTTATTGTTGTTTCTCACGACCGTCACTTCTTAGACACCGTATGTACGCACATCGGAGATTTAGACTATGCAAAACTTAATCTTTATACCGGTAACTATTCTTTCTGGTATCAGGCGTCTCAGTTGGCAACAAGACAGAGAGCTCAGGCAAATAAAAAAGCAGAGGAAAAGAAGAAGGAACTTCAGGATTTCATCGCAAGATTCAGTTCAAACGTAGCAAAAGCAAAACAAGCTACAGCAAGAAAGAAAATGATTGACAAACTGAATATTGATGATATCAAACCTTCTTCCAGAAGATATCCTGCGATTATTTTTGAAATGGAAAGAGAAGCAGGAGATCAGATTCTTGAAGTAAAAAGTCTTGAAAAATCTAAAGATGGAGAACTTCTTTTTTCTGATATTAACTTAAACCTTAAAAAAGGAGATAAAGTTGCAGTTCTTTCAAAAAATTCATTGGCTATAACTGAGTTTTTCCAGGTATTGGCTGGGGAATCACAACCAGACAAAGGAACATTCAATTGGGGAATTACTACTTCTCAATCTTATATGCCTCTCGATAATACTGACTTTTTCCAGGAAGACATCAACTTAGTTGACTGGTTAAGACAGTTCACTAAAAATGATGAGGAACGCCATGAGGAATTTGTAAGAGGATTCCTTGGAAGAATGCTATTCTCCGGTGACGAAGCTTTGAAATCTTGTAAAGTGCTTTCAGGAGGTGAGAAAATGAGATGTATGTTTAGTAGAATGATGCTTCAGAAAGCCAATATTCTATTGTTAGATGAACCTACCAACCACTTAGATCTGGAAAGTATTACAACATTGAACAACTCTTTATCTAATTTCAAAGGAAATCTTTTACTGGCGTCTCATGACCACGAAATGCTTCAAACAGTCTGTAACAGAATCATTGAATTAACTCCTAACGGAATTATCGATAGAGAGATGAGTTATGATGATTATCTTGCGGATAAAAAAGTAAAAGAATTAAGAGAAAAAATGTATTCTTAATTGATCAAGGCAAATTGAAAATAAATAAAAAGTCCTCAAATAAATTGAGGATTTTTTATTTTCAGGTATTTACTATTTAGTAAGTTTAGTTGTTGGTAACGTGACAGTTCCAGGATCTTTCCATAGACCATCCTTTTCTGCTCTTTTCTTAATATTCTGAGCGCGCTTTTCACTATCTGGATGGGAATTAAACATTTTTTGAAAACCGGATTGTGTACTTCCTTCGGAAAGCAAAGCCAACTTTTTAAATGCTGTATATTCTGCTACGACATTATACTTATTCGTTTTCATAAAATCGTATGAGTATACATCTGCTTCAGATTCCTGTTTTTTACTGTGTGAAGCATCCATAAATGCATTAGCCATCTTCCCTATCTGGCTGTCATTTAATGTAGCTACCGCAGAGGATGCTGAAGATGCAGCATCTAATGCCGCAGCCTTTAAATAAGCCGATTTAATAGCGTCTTTAGTATCGTGATTTTTAACATGACCGATTTCATGTCCGATTACCGCCAGCAGTTCATCATCTGTCATTATATCCATTAATGAGGAAAACACGCGAACGCTTCCGTCTGCACAGGCAAAAGCATTAATGTCTTTTACTTTATACACTTTGTAATTAAGATTAAGACCATCTTGTGATTTATGTTTACCGAAAAGTTTATTCAGTCTGATGGTGTATGGGTCTTTAGGGCCGGCTACAGGATTATTTTTATCCATCCATTCTACAGATTCTTTAGATAACTTTACAGCATCTTCATTGGTAAAAGTGAGCGCCTTCGCTCCTTTAGAAGCAACATCTGTAATTTTTCCTAAACTAATTTTTTGTCCCTGAAATGCGTGAACAGCTCCCAGTAAGCATACGCTTAAAACAATTCTTTTCATATTAATTTTATTTTCCTTTTGGCCGGCGAATATATGATTTTTTTCAACAAAAAAATCCTTTTCTGAAAAATTTCAGAAAAGGATCCACACCTAATATTAAGAAATCACCTACACAATAAATAAAGATGCAATTGCTGTTGCATCACTACCACTTAAAATTTCATCGTAAGCAGCAGAACCTGCTGCAGCTCCAAATGCAGTTGAAGTATTGTATCCGGCTTGATTTGTATTATCCTCACCCGCGTACACAGGGTTTGTTGCAGACGGCATGTTTCCTCCGTTGGCCAGTTCAATCCACCCTTTATTTCCTCTCATTCTTCTTACTTGCGAAGCATGTCTGGCTTCTACAGAGTGAATTTGTAAAGCAGCTTGTAATACTACTTTATTAGACATTACATTTCCTGCCTGTCCCTTATAGGCTCTAACGCCCGTATCTTCAAAGGCTTGCGCCAGAACAAGAAACTGATTATAATCTGTAAACGGAGTAAAATTACCTCCCGCCGTAAAGTCAAAAGTAGGTTTCGATGCGGGTGTAACTCCCAAAGAGGTCAATGTACTTTTCAAGAAACCAACATGTGCAGACTCATGTTTAGAAATTTGCATAAAAACGGTACGGTCAGCATTAGGAATTAAACTTGCTGTAGATAGTCCAATACTGTAATATTCATTTTCTAAGTATTCCAGCGTCAGGGCAAGTTGTAACGCATCGGTTAAAGCACTCTTTAAAAAGCTTCCTGTAACTGGTGTTGTATTTCGGTTTTCAGCTTTCGCCGGAGTTGACATTGCGACTCCTAAGCCCAGAGGAACAGAAGCAATAGCTGCTTTTTTTCCAAATGCTGAAAGATTTGTAATGGTCTCTAATCTTGATGCTTCTGTTGTAAAGAATTTATCATCAGAAAATCTATCTAGTAATTTAAGAATGTTCATAATAGTACGTTTTTAAAAGTAAATAATTTAGTTAATGCCTCTTTCTTTCCAGGTAAAAGGTGTCTTTATAAATCCTCCTGCAGCCATTACAACATCTTTTGGCTCTTTTGCCACATCCAATCCATTGGCATCAATCACATCATCCCCTGAAAAATCAGCAGATCCGGGATTGATAAGATTTCTGATCGCAGAAGCATGTCTTGCTTCCACAGAAACTATTTTCCCTGCAATTACTAAATAATTAGGATCCGTAATATACTTTCCTGCTGCATTATACGCAGCAACACCTGTATCTTCCAAAGCCTTAGCAGTAGCTAATACTGAACTTCTGTTATTAAAATTCACACCCGGATATTGAAATTCAAGCTTTGGCAGTACATTAGCAGTAACTCCTGATATTGCAGCTTTAAAGAAATCCCGATGGATTAATTCGTGATGATAGAGGTCAGTAAATAATTCTTTTTCAATGGTTGAAATACCTGAATAAAAACTGTTAACAACTTTAGTATAGAAATCTGCTTCGAGCTGCTCAAGAGCATAAGCATAATTCAATACCCCGACATCGCCTTTACCAAGGTCGAATACCTGGTCGTCTGTCATTTGAAAATCATCATTATCATCACAGCCTACTAATGCAAGACCTGCCATGGCAAGTCCAATGCCGCCGAGTTTTAAGAAATTTCTTCTACCGGTATCCAGTGTGGCTCCCTGGCTAGAAACATTAATCGTCTTTTTCATAATATTAATTTTTAAAGTGTTTAGTTATTTAATATCATTTACGACAATCAATTATCTTTGGATTTACAAAATCAAAAAAAATGTTAACTTTTCTCTAAAACTTTTCCAAATAACCTATTGAACATCTAAAAAGCGACTCGATAAATATTAATAACAAATCAGAATTGAAAGGTCTTTAACGTCACTTAAAATCTTTGTTTTATATTATTATATTAACAGTTCATCATTCCTTTTTAAAATATATTTTCCCTATTTTTGTGAAATGAGTCAAAAATGGATTTACAGACCTGAACCCGATGAGGAAGTTGTAGACAGATTAAGTTCGTCACTTGGTTTCGGAACTTTTGAATCTAAACTTCTCGTTCTTAGAGGAATTGACAATTATCAAAAGGCAAGAGAATTTTTTAAGCCCAATCTCACTGATATACATAGTCCGTTTTTAATGGCTGATATGCAAAAGGCTGTAGAGCGTATTGCAACAGCTATTGAGAATGGTGAAAAAATATTGGTTTATGGAGATTATGATGTAGATGGAACAACTGCTGTTGCGCTGATGTATTTATACCTCAGCAAAATAGTTCAGAAAAAATATCTTGATTATTATATTCCGGACAGAAACTCTGAGGGATACGGTATTTCAACAGAAGGGATAGATTTTGCAAAGGAGAATGGATTTTCTTTGATTATAGCTCTGGATTGTGGGATCAAAGCAATTGATATGATTAATTATGCGCAGAATTTAGGCGTTGATTTTATTATTTGTGACCACCACTTACCAGGAGAAGAAATTCCTAATGCAGTTGCCGTATTAGATCCTAAAAGAAGTGATTGCAGATATCCTTTCAAAGAGCTTTCAGGGTGCGGAGTTGGCTTTAAATTATGCCAGGGTCTAAATACAATCTACAAAATACCGGATTCGGAGCTGTTTGAATTAACCGATTTGCTTGCAATTTCTATTGCTGCAGATATTGTCTCAATGACCGGAGAAAACAGGGTTCTGGCCAAAATGGGTTTAAAAACCCTTCGAAAAACAAGAAATTTAGGATTAAGACTCTTAATTCCCGAAGATAAACTTTCTCATTTTGAAATTTCAAACATTGTTTTTGAAATTGCTCCAAAGATCAATGCTGCCGGTAGAATTTCTCATGGAAAAGCAGCTGTAGAACTTATGGTTTCAGATAATCTGAAACATGCGCATCAGATTGTAAGTGACATTATGGGACTTAATGATGAAAGACGGGAACTCGATATGAACTCGACGCTTTCGGCACTTAATCAAATCATTGAATCGCAACAGGAAACCAATCTGACAACGATTGTTTACCACCCTGAGTGGAATAAAGGTGTTATCGGAATCGTAGCATCCAGACTCATTGAGACTTATTACAAACCCACTTTGGTTTTTACAGATGGTAACAACGGAGAAATGGTTGCTTCCGCAAGATCAGTTTCTGATTTCGATGTTCATGAGGCGTTGGATATGTGCTCAGAGTACTTTTTGAAATTTGGAGGACATCATGCTGCAGCGGGACTTTCAATGGAAAAATCTAAATTCGAGGCATTTAAGGAAAAATTCGAAAAGGTGGTCGCTGAAAAGATTCAGGAACACCAGAAAGAATCATCGATCATTATAGATTCTGAAATAGAAATTGATGATATCAACCGCGAGTTTATAAATTTCCATAGAAAACTTGCACCCTTTGGTCCACATAATATGAAACCCATCCTCACTTTAAGGAACCAGAAATTATCCGGTTATATAAAAACAATGGGGAAAGATAATAACCACGTGAAATTTTATATTAAGCAGGAATCCACCGGTAGAAATATAGAATGCGTTGGTTTTAAATTAGGGCAATTCTCTGAAGACTTCAGAAATAAGCATTTCGATCTCGCATTTACTCTGGAAGAAAATCACTGGAAAGGAAATGTAACACACTACCTGAATATAAAGGATGTGAAGTTTAGGGACTAAGGATAAAATACAACTTTAACGCTATACTTTGCATCTCATATACACCTGCAAATGAAAATGAAAAAAATCGGTTTATTCTTCGGATCTTTCAATCCTATACATATTGGACATCTTATTCTTGCGAATTATATTCTGGAAAATTCAAATATGGAAGAATTATGGTTTGTTGTAAGTCCTCAAAACCCTTTTAAGGATAAAAAATCATTGCTTAAAGATCATAATCGACTGGATATGGTACAGGCAGCTATTAAAAATTACCCGAACATGAGGGCTTCCAATGTGGAGTTTTCTTTACCCAGGCCAAGTTATACTATTGACACTCTGACGTATCTCAATGAAAAATACCCTGATCATTCATTCAGCTTGATTATGGGAGAGGACAATTTGGAGGGCCTGCATAAATGGAAAAATTCCGAAACTTTATTAAAGAATCACCATATTATTGTTTATCCACGAATTTTTGAAGGCGAGAAAAAAGATTCTGAGTATGTACAACACGAAAATATTTCTTTTATCAAAGCCCCTGTCATTGAAATTTCTGCAACCGAAATTCGCCATATGATCAAGGAAGGTAAAAATGTGCGTCCTATGCTCCCTCCTGAGGTTTTTGAATATTTGGATGGTAGTAGTTTTTATAAGTAACAAATATGAAATTTTATATCTTTTTTTTCATTTTTCTCACTCAAGCCTTTTTATTTGGTCAAGATACATCTACTAAAATAGCAGATTCTTTACGAAAGGAAAAAGAGATAGAATACATAAAAAGATTTCAAGAAAGGCAAAAATATTATAATGAACAATGTAGTAATGATTCAATTAAAGCAGTTGAAGATTCAAAGATTGAAAATAAATATTTTACATACCTTATCGCACCAGGTGGAGATGATTTTCCAGCAAAGAAAGAGATCGAACAAGCTTTAAAAAAGCACAATATTATTTGGGGAGGAGCTTTTATGGGAAGCGACATACCAGCACATTACACCAGTAATTTATGTTATCATCGATATATGAATTACTTTACAGAAAAAAAATTTGGTAAAGATCTTATCGAGGACATTGTAAAACAATCACTTGTAGATCATGTGAATAAAAATCCTTCTATAATTTTTGAATATAATGATAATTTAAATTGGATCTATAAAGGAGATCCTAAATTAGCTGATATTTTACTCAATACCTTTTTTTTCAAAAATTTCATGTATCCAAAAGGATACATAGATTCTTCACAAAAGAATCAATCTTTTACTAAAGTTATGTTATATGTAGATGAGAATGACGATACTTTAAAAGTGGAAAGCTTTGATCATCATATAATAAATCGATACAATAAGCAGTTTATTCCTTACTTTGAAAAAAAGATTAAGAGTTTTATAAAATCTAGTAAATTTGTCCTCTCAAAACGAGCCATTCTGTATAATGGTATTAAATATTCTTTTAAAATTTATTATAAGTAATCGAAATGAATTTCATCGAAAAATTTTTCTCAAAATATCCCCAGGAAAAAATCATTAAATGGTTCAAGCAAATCTGTGTAGCTGAAGCAGTTTCCTGTTTTTTACTTTATGGGGTTGCCATGATCTGGAAGAGATATGATGACGAAGGATTGCTTCCCACAATTTTTATTATTGTCATCGGAAACATTCATGGTCTTTTTTTTACTGTATATCTTTTACTTTGTATTCCGGTGAGAAAAATATTCAAATGGGATGACGAAGATTTTGTTTTTGCCCTACTCTCGGCATTTTTCCCATTTGCCACAATATGGGTAGATAAAAAATTAGCCCGTTTCGACAGAGAATAAATCGGTTCTCCACTGAATATACAATATATTAAAAAGGACTGATAAGTCCTTTTTTTATTTATCTACATTGCATTCCTATACATATCTATCACATCACTTTTAATTGAGTAATAATCAACATCGAAATATAACTGAGACAGAAACTTTTTTAAGTCTCTTTTATGTTAATTTTTCCTAATTGCCGATTATGATGTAACAACTTTAGAACTTAAGTTGTCTAAATAATTGAAACATCTTAATCTGTAAAATTTTTAATTTAAAATTTACATCCTGAAGATCAATAAGTTAACAATAAGTCAAAAACATTTTAAGTACTTTGTATTGCATAATACTAAATTTATTATATATCTTTGTAATGTTAAATAATAACAAATACAAGCTATTAACAAACTAAAAATAAAATCATGAAAACGCCACTTCTCATTTCAGCTTTATTTTTCAGCGGATTTATTTTTGCCCAACAAAAATCTGATACTTTAAAAACTAAAAATATAGAGGGTATAACTTTAAAGAAACAGGTCTTCAGAAAACAAAGCGACCGTTTTATTTATGATGTTGCATCATCCCCTATTGCGAAAGGAACAAACTCTTTCAATCTGCTAAAACAAACTCCTATGATTTCCAGCATTGACGGAAAATCGTTAAAAATTATGGGAAAGTCAGAGGTTGTTATCTACATCAATAATAAAAAGACCAACATGGATTCTGAATCATTAATTGAAATGCTAAAAAATACGCCTTCAGAGGATATTCAGAAAATTGAGGTAATTACAGTCCCTGGCAGTGAATTTCAGGTTGAATCCAACGAGGGAGTTATCAATATTGTGATGAAAAAGAAGAGGAATAATGGTTATAATGGAACTTTGAAAATGCAAAATGAACAAAGTTATTATAACAATCCTTCAGCCGGAGTTTCTTTTAATTTCAGACAGAATAAATTTGCTGTAAACACCAATTTCAATACAGGAAGCTGGACAGAAAGAGAAAAATACAGGTTGTCAAACGGAGATTCCACATTTAAAAATGAATCTTTTGGATTTAATGATGATCCAAACAAAAATTTTGGAGGAAGCGTAAATATTGATTATGAAATCGATAAAAAACAGAACCTCAGCTTCACTTATAATATGAGGTATAATAAGAGCTTTAACTCAACCTTAGATATCACAAATATTCAGAACGGAGTTTTAAAAAACAGAACCGTAAATGATGAAGACGCACAAAGAAGAAACCATTCTTTCAATTTAAATTATGAAATAAAAACGGATACATTAGGTAGTAAACTAACTTCCAATATTTCATATTTGTGGTTCAACAGGGATAAATACAGTATTAACGAAACCTTTCCATTTGTAACTGACAAGGATAACAAATATGGAGCGTTTAAACAATGGGTTCCCCAAATCATCAATAATTATGCTGCTAATATCGACTACCTTAAAAAAACAAAATCTGGAGATTCATGGTTGATGGGAGTAAGCTATAACAATACGAAAACAGATAACGATACAAGACAGGATATTTATACTGCTAATGGTTTTGTAAATGACTACGATCAAACAAATTATTTTATTTATAAGGAAAACATCTTAGGAGCATACATCACTTATGAAAGGAAATTAAACGAAAAATTGTCCGGTAAAATAGGAACCCGTTATGAAATGACTAAAAGCAGCGGAGAGATTCTGGGAAAAACCAGCTTCGACAGAAATTATAACAACCTGTTGCCGTATGTTAATATCAACTATGCAATTAATGAAGATAATAACATAAGCTACACTTTCTCAAGCCGGATCAGAAGACCAAGATTCTGGGAACTGAATCCATCAAGAACTTACTTTACACCGGATAATTATACTCAGAATAATCCTTTTGTATTAGCTTCTAAACATTACAATCAGGAAATTAACTATATGTTTAAGAATGCATTTTACGCAAATTTAAGCTTTAACTATGTAGAGGATGCTTCTAATCAGGTGCCATTACAAGGAACAGTCACCAAACCGGAAAAGGACAAAAATGGTCAGATCATTCTGGATGAAAATGGAAATCCTAAAATGGTTACGACTAAATTTCTAAGATATATCAGAACGAATTATGGTAATAACAAACAGCTGGGTCTTACTCTGGGAATGAATAAATCATGGATCAAAGAAATCTGGACAACCAATTACTCAGTTAATTTAGCTTATGTAATGTATTCAGGGACAGTAAGTGAAGATCCGACATCTGTTCAAATACCAGGACAAACAGAAGTTCTTGCCCCGTATATCGTTGATGTGAAAAATTTCAATTTTTCAGCACAGTTTAATAATACCATCCGCTTATCTGCCAAAAAAGACTGGTTCCTGGGAATCAATTATTTCTTTGCAAGCAAAAGTAAAATGGAAATCGGAGAAATGGGTATCAGACAGAGTCTTGACCTGAGTGTCAAAAAGATCATGGGTAACTGGACTTTTGTAGCAGAATTATATGATGTGTTTAACCAAAACTTCAATAAAATCAATGGTGTCCAGCCTAATGGCAGCTATAATAATGTGACCAATTTTGGTTATCCAAGAATATTGAATATCGGGGTCACTTATAACTTCGGAAACCAGAAACTGCAAAAAGCAAGGGAAATAAAATCAGCAAATGATGCTGTAAAATCGAGAACTTAATTAACTAACCTATTACAGCTTTAGATCAAATACATAAGAGTCCAAAGCTGCACAAAAAAATAAATTTCATGAAAACGCCACTACTCATCGCAGCCTTATTTTTCAGCGGATTAGCACTCGCCCAGGAAAAAAAATCAGATTCGGTAAAAACCAAAAATATCGAAGGAGTTACTCTAACAAAACAGATTTTTAAAAAGCAGAGCGACCGCTTTGTATATGATGTAGCTGCTTCACCAGTTGCTAAAGGAAATACAACATTTGATCTTTTGAAGCAAACACCACTGCTATCAACTACAGATGATAAAACATTAAAAATAGCAGGAAAGAATAATGTACTGATCTATATCAACGGACGAAAAACCAATATGGACTCTGAGTCTCTGGTGCAGTTCCTTAAAAATACTCCTGCAGAAAATATCCAGAAAATTGAAGTCATTACGGTTCCCGGAAGTGAATACCAGGTAGAGTCTTCTGATGGAATCATCAATATCGTTTTAAAGAAAAAAATGAGCGACGGATTGAATGGGAATATGAGAATGTCCAATAGCCAAAATAAATACAATGCAAGCTCAGCCAGTTTTTCTGCTAATTACAGAAAAGATAAATTAGGAATCAGTGCTAATCTCAACGGGGGAGAAAATATTCAACCTCAATCTTATATTCTGCGAAATGGTACAGATCAGCTAAAAAATGAATCGGTAGGAGATATTGATGATCCAAATAAAAATATTGGTGGCTATCTGAATATTGATTATCAACTGACCGAAAAAAGTAATCTGGCATTATCATGGAATTCCTGGGCTAACAGAAGTTACAACTCCACGATCGATTTATTTAATACCTTAACGCAGCCAAACTCGTTGGGTGTGGTAGAAACAACGCATACATGGACTAAAAACAGAGAAGATTCCAGAAACTACAATAACTCTGTGAATTTAAACTATGAGCTAAAACTGGACTCCCTTGGAAGTAAATTTAATGCAAATGCTGCATATCTTATTTACAAAAGGTTTCAGTTTTCAAAAAATAACACCATGATTCCGGATGAAAATGGTAACGGTTATTCAAGACCAGGAAAAACAATCACACAAAATACTCCGCAGGTCATTAAGAATTTTTCAGGTACAGTAGATTATATTCAGAAATTTAAGAATGACTTTACCCTCTCTTTAGGTGGAAATTTCAATAAAACCAAAACTGATAATGATACAAAGAACTTTACATATCAGTTTATAGATAAGGATGGTAATTATAACAATAATCCACAGCCAGCACCGGATTTCAACCATTTTATATATGATGAAAATATCTATGGAGTGTATCTCACTCTTGAAAAAAAGTTTTCAGATAAATTTTCAGGAAAGGTGGGTGCCCGATATGAAATTACAAACAGCCTGGGAACAGCGGATAGTCCTACCAATATAATTGAAAGCCAAAAACATCAGAGAATTGAGAGAAATTATAATAATTTCCTGCCGTACCTCAGCTTCAATTATGCTATCAATGATAAGAATAATATTTCCTATTCATTTTCAAGCAGAATGAGAAGACCAAGCTTCTGGGAATTAAACCCGATAAGAAATTACATTACAGAGTTTAACTACACACAAAACAATCCCTTTGTAAAAGCTTCATCAACATACAATCAGGAATTGACCTACATGTATAAAAACTCTTATTTCCTGATTTTAAACCACTCTTATTTTAAAGATCAGATCACACAGGTTCCTTTACAAGGCTTTATAAAATCTGCGGATGGAAAAATAGGCACTCAAAATGTACTGCGTTACATCAGAACAAATTTTGGAGACAAGCAGGAAATGTCTGCCATGGTAGGAATTCAGAAAAATTTCTTTAAACAATACTTGACCCTGAATTTTAATACCGGTGTTCAGCACAATATCAACAATGGTTCTTTGGCTGAAGATCCAACTACAGGAGACACTTTTGTTGATAAGGACGGAAAGCCATTGGTTTATACTAATACTGTAAAATCGACAAGCATTGTAATCACGAGTAATAACACCATTCGTCTAGATAAGAAAAAAACCTGGTTTTTAGGAGTTAATTATTTCTTTATTGACAAACAACAAATAGAGCTTGGAATGCTGAAAAACCTGATGAGTCTTGATTTAAGTATAAAGAAAAACTGGAACGACTGGACCTTTGCTCTTAATGTGAATGATGTTCTAAGAACCAATATCGTAGAAATAGAAGATTATCAGCCAAACGGAAATTACAATTACATCAGAAACGATCAGTACAGAAGAGGAATGACTTTAAGCATCACTTACAATTTCGGAAATCAAAAAATAAAAAAGGTAAGGGATATTGAAAGCGCCTCAGATGATATTAAAAACAGAACCCGATAAAAACATTCATTCTTCATATCAATTATTTTTGCCAAACTCACTGATTTCTCAGTGAGTTTTTTATCTTAGAGCATATGAAAAATCTGATATCCTTTTGTAGTTTATTATTAATCCTGTGTAGCATAAGTTGCAAAAAGAAGACAGTCAGTCTTGGTAATAAGATATGTTTTAAAAGTGAGGAAAATATTTCCTACGGTGAGAGTCCGGACCAAAAAATGGATTTATATTTCCCACCTCATTACAATTCAAAAACTGATGTCTTTTTAATTATACATGGTGGAGGCTGGCGTAGTGGAAATAAATCTCAATTAACATTCTTTACTCTATCCCTGATGCAAAAGTTCCAGAATTCCATTTTCGTTAATATGAACTACAGATTAGCTTCAGTTTCACAGTTTGGAATTCCGAATCAAACCAATGATATTGATCGTGTTTTATCCCATTTGGAAAAAACACTTAAATACAAACCACGTTTTATTCTTCTTGGAAATAGTGCAGGAGCTCATTTATCAATGATATATGCTTATAAATTTAATAAAAACAAGAGGATAAAAGCAGTTATTAACATTGTAGGCCCTACACACCTGGCAGATGCAGGTTTTAAAGGGTATTTTGATTACTCATTTGTTGAAAAGCATCTGATTGATACAAAAGTGATCCCTTCTGGTATCTCAACAGTACAGTTTGCGAGCCCCGTTAACTGGATTACAAGAACCTCAGCTCCTACTTTATCTTATTACGGAAAGAATGATCAGGTTATCCCCGTATCTCAAAAAAAAATTCTTGATTCTGTTTTAAATAAGAATAATATTTTTCACGAATCTTTTGAATTTAATGGCGGACACCTTGATTGGGATAAAGAATATAACAGTACTTTTCTTATTACAAAGATTGATCAATTTTTAAAGCAAGCTGATAAAAAATAAGCGCTTTGAAAAATCCAAAGCGCTTATTTTTTATTCTGATTTCATTACTTCTGTTCTTTCTGAGATTCCATTAGCGTTGAAAGCTTCTATCTGAAAATAATACGCATCCGTTCTGTCTGCTCCAGTAAAGAAATACTCATTCTTTCCATATACCATGATGCTTCCGTATAATTTATCCGGCGACTTACCCCAATATATTACATACCCATCGGCATCCTGGTTTTGCTGCCATTTCATCCAGATACTTCTTCTTTCTCCATATTTCTTTGCATCAGCACGCAAAGGAACAAAGTTCTGAACTTTTGGAGGTTTTTGTCCCGCTCCTTTTCCAAATACCCTGAAACCACTTAATGCAAATTTTCCGGTAGGCATTTTAAGGTTTTCCATTTTAAGGAATCTTGCTTTTGCCGGTTTTTCCAGCTCCACATAATCGTGAGGAACATCCTTTGTGTTTTTACTTTTATCCACAATAACAGTCCATTTTTTCCCATCATTGGATCCATAGATTTTGTATTGATGCATTTTCCCTAAAGTCTTCCCTAAGAATTCCACGTCCTGATCAGCATAATTGATCTGAATTGCATTGATCGTGGAAACTTCGCCAAGATCCGTCTGAAACCACTCACCAGAATTACCTGTTTTAGCACTCCAATAGGTCTTTATATCTTCATCAACAGCGTAGTTTGAATGATATCCTCCTAAGGTCGAAGAAACCTGGACAGGCTTATTATAATTCAACAGCATCCAACCTGCAAAAAGATCTTTGGAGAAATCTTTTCCCTGAGCATATTGTGGAAGATAAGTAGGGTAATCTCCATAGGATGTATTACAATACATTACATCATCTTTATCGAAACCTGCAGGCCAGATCCCCAGTCTTCTCTCAAAATTATTTTTTGTGGAAATAAAAATTGTTGAAACATGCCACCAGTTTTTATAATTGTCTTCGAAGGTTGCTCCATGTCCGGCACCTCTGGCAAAACCACCTGGTTTGTATGAAAAGGGATTATGCTGTTGATATTCGAAACCTTCTAAAGGGTTTTTACTCACATACACTCCATCAGAATATCCACTGAATTCAGTAGCGGGAGCTCCGTACTGCATATAATATTTGTTATTATGTTTCGTCATCCATGCACCCTCAACAAAAGGTTGTAAAAATACGTTATCATTATATTCTCCAAAACGTTCCCAGCCATGATCCTCCGGCTTTAATCTCAATATAGGTTTTACAAACCCTTCAGATTGTAATGTCTTTACTTTTACTTCTGTTCCAAGCAAGGGCCATTCATTACTTGAACCCCAATACAGGTAGAGTTTATTTTTGTCTTCGTCATAATGAAAGGCAGGATCCCAGGCTCCGACTTTTAAAGTATCTACAGCAATTTCCCAATCATCTTTCGTAGGATTTGTACTTTTCCAGATCGGAAAGTCCTGTTCCCAGGTCGAGCCGAAAACATATAAAGTATCTTTCATGGCCCAAACTGCAGGTGCATTTAGATCATGAATATATTTCTTATCCCGTAAAAATTTTCTTTGTACAAATTTCCAGTCAAGCATATCATCACTATACCAATAACCTTCCTGGTTTGTGGAAAACAAAAAAAGTTTGTTTTTAAAGTTTACGATAACAGGATCAGCAGTCGCCCGGTGTTTTCCCTGTTGAGAAAAAGATTCAAAGGGCGTATATCCGTAGTCAATATTAATGGGATTACAAAATGTTTTTTGCTGGGCTTTCAAACTTGTTCCCAACAAAACAAGCATCATAAAAAAGTACTTCTGCATCTTCATAATTTTTATGTAAGATCCAAATTTACTTAACTTTTTTCGGTTTACTTATAAATTAAAAGTATCAATATCTTCAAGTCTACTCATTTTTAAATAAAATCTTCGGGCATAGAAATCAGGCCGGAAGATAATATGTAATATTTTTTGGTTTATTTTATATTGTTTTTTTGGGTAAAAAAACTTCCGCCAGCATACAACGTGCACTTCCACCACCATTTACTTCTATTGTATTTAGATCTGAATAGATAATTTCACAATATTTTTCAATGGCTGATACTTGATCTGATGTTAAAGATTCATATGCAGTCTGGCTCATTACTAGAAATTTCTGACCCTCCTTATTCTGGACCTGAAGCATATTCCCCGCAAATTGCTGCATCTGTTCTTCTGAAATCTCAATAATTTCTTTTCCTGAATTTTTGATGGTTTCAATAACCTTGCTTCTTTCAAGCTCGCTATCTATACAGTCCAGGCAAATGACAACAAATTTGTCAGCTACACACATCATAACATTGGTATGGTAAATAGGAAGTCTCTCTGAACCTACGGTCTGAAAAGAATGAAAAACAATAGGCTCGAAACCATATTTTTCGCAAAAATCTCTGAATAATTTTTCATCCAATCTTAAAGAAACAGAACCATAAGCGATTTTATTGTCATGGTCAAAGATCATGCTTCCGGTTCCCTCTAAAAAGTGTCCCTGGATTTCAGGAAGTGACCAATCATCTACTTCCGTTATTTCAAAACCTTTACTTTTTATTGTTTCCAGGATATCTTCTCTTCTTTCAACTCTTCTGTTTGAAGCAAACATAGGGTATAAAACTACTTTACCATCATTATGGAAGCTTACCCAGTTATTCGGAAAAATAGAATCCGGAGTATGAGGATCCAATGTATCTTTGATTGTGATTACATTGATTCCTTTATTCCTTAGTTTCTCAACAAAAATATTGAATTCTCCTAATGCTTTAGCCTGAACATCCGAATCTTTCTGTTCAACCTGAAAGTAATTATTTTCTGCGGTCTCCGCATTATAACCGAAAGCAATCGGTTCAATCATTAATACTGTATCTGTAGTTTGCATTGTTTTTTAATTTAAAAATTGAAAGATTGGGCTATTAAAACTCTTTACTCTCTCACACTCTTACTTTATTATTCTCTCACTAATGGCATTGTAGAGCAGCGTAAAAGTCCGCCCATTTTGGAAATTTCACGGTATGGAATCTCTTCTACGGTCATTCCCCATTCATTTCTCAGATGGTTGTTCATTCTTGTAAATGTTTGATCTGAAACCACTATTTCAGGAGATATAGAAAAGATATTGGGAAACATTTCAAACATCTCTTCATCTGTCAAATGGAAACAATTTTCCTCCCCGAAAATATCAACAATCAAACGATAATCGCTTTCGTCCACAAAACCATTCTTATAGATAAGGCATTTATCTTTTCCAACAGGATTAAATGTACAATCCAGATGAAGGATACCCTCGAAAGGAATTTTATCATTCTTTTTTAATTCCAGGTCTATGATCCTCTTTTTAGGAAAGTATTCTTTTAGGATCTCTATGGCGTATTCGTTGGTTCTCGCTGTTTTGTAATTTCTGTAATCTTCGCTAAAGCAAGTTCCTATGAACAGGAAATCATCCCAGACAATAACATCTCCACCTTCAATATGAGCCGTTTCCGGGAGATTAATAATTTTTCTCCAGGCCACTTTCTCAAAAACTTTTTTGTAAGCTTCCTGCTCATCTGCCCTGTCAGCAATTACATTGGAAATAATCATCTTATCATCAATTACAAAAGCAACATCTCTTGCAAAAACCTGATTGTAATCTTTGATAATGCTCGGACGCAAAACTTCCACATCGTATTTTTTCAGTACTGCTTCAAAAGCATTCATTTCATCAATAATATCCGATTCTTTAGGATATATGTTGTGTTCGATTGAGTAGTATGACTTGGCATCATAGCTTTCCTCAAGGGTGGGAACCGGTCCCAGAGAATTAGGTTGGCCCAGAACAACTGATTTTAACCTCCCCGTTTCGTTTTTAATATTTAGTTTCATAAAGATTTATGCAATGTACAAATATAAGTAAAGGTCCCTAGCTGGAAAACTTTTGAATTAGTTTCTCTAAGAATTTATTCTTGGTTACAATAGAATAATGCTACTCATTCATTTCTGAGACCCGTTAAACTTTAAAAAAATCTATAAACAACTGTTTATCATCTACATTTGTTGAAAAATAATAGTAAATATTACAAATAAAACTCCTATATTAGTGATATAATTTTATGTAAAATTAAAACTAAATCATCAACATCAAAAAATCAAAATCATGAACAAGAACATTTCAGTGCTAAAAAATGCACAAAAATTAGGAAGAGATCAACAGAAATCAATTATTGGAGGTGCTGGCCCAACGAAGCCGAGATACTGCTGTGAATGGAATGATGACGGAAGCTGCAGAATCTGGACATGTGGTAATTGTGTATGTCCATAATTAAAAAAAACAAAAACCTGCTATTTCTTGTAGCAGGTTTTATTTTATCTTGATCTATTCTCCTCGTCAGTTTTCTGTATTTCCTTTCCCTGATATTTTGAGCTTCCGAAATTGTAACTTACCGCAACCAGAAATCTCCGGCTGTCCCACCAATGGGTAAATTGGTTATCTATGATTTGCTTATGCCTGAATACCAGACGTTGATCATATGAGTCAAACATATTATTATAACTGATCTTTGTATTCAGCTTATTGTCAAACCATGTTTTTTGTATTGAAAGATCGACCGTATACATGGGCTTAATGATATACAGGCTATTTCCCGTTTTAGATTCATAGTTTGTAAAAAGATTTACAGTGTAGCCCTTAGGTAGTGAAAATACCTGATTAAATCTCAGCTCATAATTGTAAATTGAAAAAGCAAACACCTCA
Source organism: Chryseobacterium sp. PTM-20240506 (assembly GCF_048296755.1). Classification (NCBI taxonomy): domain Bacteria; kingdom Pseudomonadati; phylum Bacteroidota; class Flavobacteriia; order Flavobacteriales; family Weeksellaceae; genus Chryseobacterium; species Chryseobacterium sp. PTM-20240506. The sequence continues at coordinate 3,660,885 of NZ_CP182581.1, read as the reverse complement.
TTAAAATAAGGCCGGAATTCGTAATTATAATATCCTGTAATCTGCGTATTGATATTCCACCACTTTGTAATTTTTATAGGAAAGCTCATTTCCAGAATAGCAAAATTCCGATAAGGTAAGTTCGTCCCTAAATATTCTAAAACATTTGTTTTGGGATCATATCTCGGATATCGGACCATAACATCCGTTTCTTTTCCTATCGTTAAATCTGTCACCCAATTTTTATAACGATAAGTTGCCTTGATCTGACTGGTAAATGAAGGTTGCAAATAAGGATTTCCAATCCAATAGTTCAATGGGCTGAAGTAAAACCTAAAAGGATTGAGCTGTGAAAAAATCGGTCGTGTAATTTTCCTGCTGTATGAAACAGAAATCTCATTAGATTTGTTAAAGGCGTAATTTATTCCAAAGGATGGCAACCACTCAACATAATTTCTTGCTACCACAGAATCGGAACTGATTGCATCGGAAATACTTTTTGTGTTTTCAAATCTTATTCCCCCATTGATTTGAAGTTTGTTAAGTTTCCGGCTGAAAGCTACATATCCTGCAAATACCTCTTCCTTGTATGAAAACATATTACTACGCGTAGGATCCGGAACAAACTGATTATTTAACGCCAATGTATCATACCTGATGTTGTTGCTGGTTTCTGTATTGCCATATTTTATTCCGGCTTCAAAATTAATATTTTTCACTTTTTGACGAACATCAAGTTGAGCAGTATAAATTTTTATCCTATTTGATAAATCGGATTTCCAATATGATAATAACGCATAATCAGGTCGCTTCTTATTAATAAAATCATCTTTTTGCTTGTTGTTAACCAGTAGATAATTTCCTAAGAAATTCACTTCAAAGTTTTTGCCCCTCCATGAATAATCTGTCGATATTCCATAATTCTCCTGACCGTATTCTGTGGGATTATTGCTTTCAGTATTAAAAATTAACTGCGTTTCATCTTCATTGGTAGTATACAATGATCCTGTTCGTGTCCTGTTATTATTTCTAAAATTCCCTCTCAGTGTAAACCGTAGTCGATTCTTACTATTTATCCGGTAATCAATGCCAGTAAGAACAGAGGTTACCTTCCCCGCATCTTTTTGATAGGTTTCAGTTCTCATAACATTTGTGTTAGCAAGTCGTTGCAGCGCATTGTAACGATAAGTTGAAACTCCCTCATTATAACCCACCTGCATTTGATATGCTATCTTTTCAGTGTTATAAGATAACGTCAAAGAGTTTTCCCGGTAATTGAACTTATTAACTGAAATATTTCCATTATAATTTCCTTTCCAGCCCAGATTCGCATTTCTTTTAAGTCTGATATCAATGATACCTTTGAACTCAGCATCATACTTAGATGACGGATTGGTATTTATTTCAATAGATTCAACCATTTCAGGAGATAAGGACCGCAGATAAGCTCGAGTTTCCTGAATACTCATCACTACAGGCTTTCCATCAATGAAAATTGCAGGAGCTATTCTTCCACCGATAAATATCCCGTCTTCCTGATCCACCGTCACTCCAGGTGTTTTCCTCAGTACATCCAGCATGTGAGTTGCCGTTTTAAAATCCTTATTCCCGGCTATATTCATTACCGTATTTCCATCATTCAATTTTACATTACGGGTTGGTGATTGTAAGACAATTTCTTCAATAGTTTTTCCGGATGGAATCATTTCAATGACAGAAATTTCCCTGAATGTATCCAACCGTTTTGTTTGATATCCTCTTTTTTCTACTATTACATAAAGTCCTTCCGGGAAACCTTTAAAACTAAAACGGCCTAGAGAATCTGTCGTTTTTTTCTCAATAAGTTGGGAAGTGAGTCCATTGAAAAATGAAAGATTAACGTCCGAAAGGTTAGCCTTTGTCTCAGAATCCACAATTTTCCCTTGAATATTCTTTTGGGCTTTAGCAAAATATGACAGAAACAATACCATGATCAGCGTCCACAATCTTAGGTTCATAAATTTTAAATTTTATGAAACCAAAAGTAGGATTCGGAAATACAAAGGAGGTTTTAAAGTTTAAATTCCGAAGTACGAAATTATAAATTTGAACTCTGAAGTTCGCTTACAGATGGCGTTTGCGAATGTCTGTATAAAAGAGGTGTAGTATTTTTTATTTTCTTGAATGTCGAAAAGAATGTCGATTTAGAATTAAATCCTACTTCGTATCCGATTTCTTCAATTTTTAGAAATGAACCGTTTTCAATGATCACACAGGCTTCGTGAATCCTGTACTCATTAATGTAAGTTGAAAAACTTTTTCCCAGATTATCATTAAGCAACTGAGAAAGCTGGTGAGAGGATATCCCCATTTTTATTGCCAGATCATTTAATTTCAAATTAGGATTTTTGTGCAGTTCTTCGACTTCCATTAATTTCTCGAGTTTTGAAACAAAGCTGTCTACCTGCTCGTTCGATATTTTCTTATTAGAATACCTGCCAGGCTCCTTTATTTCGGTAGTATGGTACTTTTTATTAAACAAAATGAGAAAATTCGCATACAGAACAAATGAAAACACTAAACTCCCACCTGCACAATAGATCTGAACCCAGCCTGTAGAAATAAGCTGATATGTTAAGAATATAATCAGATTACTAATAAGAACCGGTAGTATGAATTTATCCGGCTTTTGTGATTGTTTTATAGTCCTGTTATAATACTCATACACCGACATGAATACAAATATTGTCCATACTGAATAAATAAAAGTACCGAAATAACTATCCCACGTTACCGGAAAAAAAAGGTATAAAAGACCTACAGTACCCAAAATTAATGTCAAGATACCAAATGACTTTCTGCAATTTTTAAGGATAAACTGTTCTTTTAAAAAAGATGATCGGATATAATAATATATCGCAGGTCCGGTAAAAAACAATGCAGACAATCCAAGATGAGGAATAATCCTGGGTAAGTCCGGATAAAAATAGATGCATACAGATATGCCGACTCTTATGCTTAAAGTTAATAAAATCAGGCCTAGAAAGAAATCAGGAAGGTACTTCAGCTTTTTAACAAACAAAAGGTAAATCCCAAGCAAAAGCCCGTTAAAAGCTCCTACAGCACTAAAGAAGAATAACAATTGTTGCCCGAAAGTCATTGTATATTAGTTTTTTACACCAAGTAAAAATAAGAAATTTCAACATCCGATTTTTAAAATCCCATCATTTTTTTATTATAATTCTTCCTCCTACACCCTACAAAGAATATGATAAGAAACAAAAAATCCCAAAGCTCACTTTGGGATTTTTTTATTGTTGAAGCAGATATTATCTGTTTACCATATCGATATAGTCTCTTTGCTGAGCTCCTTGATATACCTGTCTTGGTCTTCCGATAGGATCTCCTTTTAATCTCATTTCTTTCCACTGAGAAATCCATCCCGGAAGTCTTCCTAATGCAAACATTACAGTGAACATTTCTGTAGGAATTCCTAACGCTCTGTAAATAATTCCTGAATAGAAATCTACGTTTGGATATAATTTTCTTTCAATGAAGTATTCATCCTCAAGAGCTACTCTTTCTAATTGCATTGCAATATCTAGAGCTTTATCCTGGATTCCTAATGCACTAAGAATATCATCAGCAGCTTTCTTAATGATTTTAGCTCTTGGGTCGAAGTTTTTGTAAACTCTGTGTCCGAATCCCATCAAACGGAAGTTATCGTTCTTATCTTTTGCTTTTGCAACATATTTAGAAACATCTCCTCCATCTTTTTCAATTAATTCAAGCATTTCAATTACTGCCTGGTTAGCGCCACCGTGAAGAGGCCCCCAAAGTGCAGATACCCCAGCAGAGATAGAAGCAAAAAGACCTGTATGAGCAGAACCTACCATTCTTACAGTAGATGTAGAACAGTTTTGCTCGTGGTCAGCGTGAAGAATTAATAACTTATCCAATGCACCTACAACTACCGGATCGATTTCGAAATCAGCATTTGGTAATCTGAAAGCCATTTTATAGAAATTCTCAACATAGTTAAGATTGTTATCTCCATGGTTTAATGGTAAACCTTGAGTTTTTCTGTAAGTCCATGCACAAAGATGAGAGAATTTAGCAATCATCAATTCAGCAGCATGGTCCATTTCTTCTTTAGAATTTACGTTAACAGCTTTTGGATTAAAAGCGGTTAATGCAGAAGTCAGGGAAGATAATACTCCCATAGGGTGAGCAGAACGAGGAAAAACATCAATGATCTTTTTCATTTCGTCTGCGATGAAGTTATATTTTTTGATATTGTTTTCGAAAGAACTGTACTGATCCTGAGTAGGTAATTCACCGTGTAATAAAAGATACATTACCTCCGTAAAGTTAGATTTTTCAGCAATCTGCTCGATTGGATAACCTCTGTAGAATAATTCTCCTTTATCTCCGTCCAAGTAAGTAATATCACTAATGGTAGCTCCGGTGTTTTTATACCCTAAATCCAGGGTAATAAGACCCGTCTGGTCTCTTAGTTTTGAAATATCTATCCCTCTGTCTCCGATAGTACTATCCACGATAGGATATTCATATGAATTACCGTCGTAATTCAATATAACTTTGTTGTCTGACATTATTTATTTATTTTTTTTAAATTTACTAAAATTCCATAAAAAAACAGCAAACAAATTATCGTTCGCCGTTATTTATATTTTCAATTATCTTTTAATTTTAAATGCTTCCAATCCTGGGAAAATAGCTGTTTCTCCAAGAGCTTCTTCTATTCTCAATAACTGGTTGTATTTAGCCATTCTGTCTGATCTTGAAGCTGATCCTGTTTTGATCTGCCCGCAGTTCATAGCTACTGCTAAATCAGCAATAGTAGAATCTTCTGTTTCTCCTGATCTGTGAGACATTACTGAAGTAAATTTGTTGTGCTGAGCCATTTGTACAGCAGCCATCGTTTCAGATAGAGAACCTATCTGGTTTACTTTTACAAGGATTGAATTGGCAATACCTTCTTTAACACCTCTTGCAAGTCTCTCAACATTGGTTACGAATAAGTCATCTCCTACAAGCTGAACTCTGTCTCCGATTTTATCCGTTAACATTTTCCAACCTTCCCAGTCATTTTCCTGCATACCATCCTCGATAGAGATAATAGGGTATTTAGCTGCTAATTCAGCAAGATAAGAAACCTGCTCACTGCTTGTGAACTGAGCAGCGTCAGCCGTCTGGAATTTTCTGTAATCGTAAATTCCATCTTTATAGAATTCTGATGCAGCACAGTCCAGCGCCAGCATAATATCATCTCCAGGTTTGTAACCTGCTTTCTCAATAGCCTGAAGTAATGTATCCAAAGCATCTTCCGTTCCTGTAAACGTTGGAGCAAAACCTCCTTCGTCACCCACCGCTGTAGATAAACCTCTTGAATGAAGAATAGATTTTAAGCTGTGGAAAATTTCAGTCCCCTTTCTCAATGCATGGGAAAATGAATCTGCTTTTACAGGCATGATCATAAATTCCTGGAAAGCAATTGGCGCATCTGAGTGTGATCCTCCATTGATTACGTTCATCATAGGTACAGGAAGTGTATTTGCATTTACTCCTCCTACATATTTATATAATGGCATTCTTAACTCTGTTGCTGCTGCTTTTGCTGCTGCTAATGAAACTCCAAGAATAGCATTTGCTCCAAGATTTCCTTTATTCTTAGTCCCATCAAGGTCGATCATGATCTGATCTAAAAGGTTTTGGTCATAAACCGGAAGCCCTACTAATTCTGGAGCAATAACTTCTCTTACATTCTCAACGGCTTTAAGGACACCTTTCCCCAAATATTCTGAACCTCCGTCACGTAATTCAACGGCTTCATGCTCTCCCGTAGAAGCTCCTGAAGGTACCGCAGCACGCCCCATTGCACCATTCTCCGTGAATACATCAACTTCTATTGTAGGATTCCCTCTTGAATCCAAAATTTGTCTCGCTTCAATGTAAGAAATGTAACTCATAATTTTTCTGTTTATACTATCTGCAAAATGCTTCCAGTTGTTTATTATTAATTAATATACTTGAGTTACAAATTTAATGAAAAAAACAGTGGTATGAAAAAACTGGACTTTAATATTTGGTAATAAAAACATAAAATTCTCCAAAATTTTCAGGGTAATTTGGAGAATTTAAAAATGCATGACATAGCAACTGATTTTTGTTGGTTATTTCACGGTGTCAAATCATATTTTTTTCGTTCTTCCGGCGTTAATGTTCTTAAAGTTTTAGCTTTTTCTTCTTCAGCCTGGGCTTTTGCTTTATTAGCTTCCTCTTTTGCCGTTTCTGAAATTTTGCCCTGAAGTTCAGTGATATTATTAACAATATTATTAAAACTAGTCCAATAGAGCTCTCCTTTGCATTGCTCTTCAAAATTAATACAGTGTTCTTCCAATCTGTATAATGCATCTCTAAGCATATTAACCGGAGCAGTCCTTTCACCAAGTCTGGAAAGGCTTTCTGTAATTTTAGTCATTTGTTCAGCAGAAACACTATCCCCCGACTTCAGCTTACCCATGAGCGTACTTGTTATATCTGTGGTTCTGGCAATGGCAGCATCTGGTTGCACCTCCGATAATATTTTGTTGATTTTTCCATCTGGTCTAATGCTTACTATGGCTCCTCTTCGCATGGCATCATACGACATCTGATAGTTTGAGGTTGTACTTTTCAGTTCTTCCAATGTTGCCTTATGCAGGTTACTGCAAGAAGTGAACAAAAGAACTGTTCCCAATGTTAAAAATATATTTTTCATCACATTACATTATAAATTGAGTTATCAGTTGGGTCATATTTGGCTTTGCCTTTTCCAAGTACATGTGCTAATGCACTGAAAGTTTCGTAATCTAAATCCTCCATGATTTCTTCAGATCCTGCATCTTTAAACTTTAAGATGATCTTTCCGCTTCTGGATTTAATGTTCCAATCTAAGAGGTAGTTTGTGATAATTTTAGTCATGATTATAGTTTTTTAGGTTATTTGTTAGGTGAAGGAGCTAAAAGTCCTGCCAGGGCTCCAATCGCTCCTGATGAAATAGCAGTAAAAATGGTAATTAACTGCTCGTTTAAAGTAATTTCCTTGTGCAAGGATAATATAATCAATCCTGTTATGATACCAATAATCGCAAGCCCAAACATCAGGACGATAATTCTATATATCCAGGTATCGGTTTCTTTGGGATTTTTTACTTCAATACTATTGACAGCCTGAATAGGATTATCCCTAAATTCCTGCTGTAGTTTATTGTTGTTGCTTAGTGTCTGTTTGAAATCTTCAAAACTGTTGTTAATTGTAGTTTTCATGATGGTGAATTTTACTCTATCAAATTTCTCACTAAAAGAGATTAAAGTCAATTACACAAAAGGGTGATTATGTAATTCGCATGATGGTTAGATCTCTATTGTAAAAATCACAGCAGTTCCATCTTCTTTGGAAACAATTTCAAATTCTCCATTTAGTTCCTTCATCCTGCGTTTCATATTTCGAAGACCATTCCCTTCATTTTTTCCTTCAATCATCCCTATTCCATCATCCGAAATCTCCATACTAAATTCACGATCCCTTTGTGAAAACGAAATTGATATTTTATTTGCCTTGCTATGTTTATAGGCATTATTCAATGATTCTTTTAAGCACAAAAACATATTTCTTCTAATTTCAGCGGAAACCGGCATATTCTGAATGATCCCCCGATCTGTCACAATAAAATTGATGGATGTTTTTTTCAGGAAGCTTTCAGTATACATTTTTGAGTAACTTGTAAAGCTTCCAATCGTATCGTTTCCTGTATTCAAATTCCAAAGCATTTCCCTCATCGAAATATTCATTTCTTCAGATGTTTTTAGCAGCTCGTCAATATCATTTGTTAGATCACTATTCTCTGCTTTTTGTTTTAAAAATTCTGCCTGAAGTTTAAGAGCTGAAATTCCCGCTCCCAGATCATCGTGCATATCATGTGAGATCCGTTCCCGCTCCTGCTCAATCAGTTTTTGTTTTTCGAGCTCTTTTTGTAACAATTGATTTTGGTATTCTGCTTCTTTAAGTTGTTTTTCTTTTACAAACAAAAGCTGCTTCCTATTGTACATTAATACTACAAAGATGATAAATACCACAAAGAACAGCATAACAACTGTAATGATTGCATAGGTTAATTTTAGTTCATTAAGAGAAGTCATTATGTTTTTTTGTGTATTTGGATAAAGAAATTAAAAAAAGGAAATAAAAAATGATATTAACAATGAAAAAAAATGACTGTGACGCAATTAATACTTTATCATCAATTTTATCAAAAACGTACCGCGGTATGATTCTTAAAACAAAAAATACTCCCCAAAATAATAAACCACAGGAAATCCAGAACTTTGGATCCTGCATGATGCTCTTGGTATTTGGACGCTTTAATTTTCCATAGAACCAAATCAGACTGTAGAGTATGTATACTAACGAAAAAGCTATACCTATAGTCTGATTGACTTCTTTATAATTTTTTAAAATGAAACCAAGATAGATAATGAGAAAAAGAAAGAAAATTACATTATTGATTTTAACCAGGACGATATCCTGTCCCCGATTAAAATAAATGAGGAAAAATAATGTACAAAATAGAATATAAGCATTGTATAAGAAACCAAAGTTCGCGGTGGTCTTAAAATATATCTGGACAATGTACATTAAAAATTCAAGAATAAAAGTCAATCCGAGGTAGAGACACAAAAATTCCTGTTGCTTCTTTCCATTCCTTATACATAGGATCAACGAAAAAGAAGCAACAAGAAAAAGAATAATCAAATATGCTAATTGGAAATCAGAGTACATTACGGTTGCATATTACCTATATCATAGAATCCTTGATCTTCCTTTTGAAATGCTAATGATAATCTGCTTTGTTTTTTATTATCATTTAAAACTCTTGATACTGCAACATTTTGACTGTTAATATCACAATTTTTATGTATTGCAATTAACCTCACATTCACCTCCTTAAAGTTTCCGGACAAATCATTTCTAAAGGTTTCAAACATAACATTAGAAAAAGATATATATTCTGTAATTGCATTGTAAGTAGAGTTTTCTCTAATAGCCTTTCCAACTCCTCCCAAAAACTCTTTTCTCATTTCAGCATAAATTTCCTTTGGCAGTTCTATTGTTTTAGCCATTCCGGCACTATCTACTAAATAAGCATCGTAAGTGATGAAATCAAAAACATTCAGGTCTTCATGATCACACACAACAATTATATAGTATAAATTATGCTTATGACTTCCCGGTTGAATAGTGGGGAATCTCATCAAAGAGGTTTTATCCACAAAAATAAAGTGTATATATTTATATTTTATGGGAAGGTTTTTGAAAGATCCGGTTTCAATTTTAAAGTCTTCAAGAGTTTCCTTCAGTATTCTATTTGCTCCCTCGTTCATACATCCGGTTTGTTCTGCTGAAAGTTTCAAGTTCACAAGTGGACTCAGTGTAGAATAATCATTGATTACCTCGCAATCTAATTGTAAAATATCCCTTATTAAGTCCAATTTTTTTTCAGCACAATCTGTGCTTTCATTCTCTAAGTTTCTCATGGTTTTTTAGTTTTTAAAGTGGTTAAATTTATTGATAGCTTCTACTTTATTGCTTACATGCAATTTTCGATAGATATTTCCAACATGCTTTTTTACCGTATCCATGCTTATGCATTTTTGGTCTGCAATTTCTTTATACAACAAGCCTTGTGAAAGTAGTCCAAGAATTTCTTTTTCCCGATGCGTCAATTCATCAAATTCTTTTACATCGGTTGTCTTTTTTTCAAAATGATTTAGCACCCTTCGTGCTATAGAAAAGCTCATCGGTGCACCTCCATTGTATACATCACGAATAGAGGCGAGAATTTTGTCCATGCTTTCTCCTTTGATGAGATATCCCATTGCACCTGCTTTTAGAGAATTAAAGATCTTTTCATCATCTTCGAAGCTTGTACACATGATAAACTGGGTATCGGGCATATCTTTCCGTACTTTTTCAATGATTTCAATTCCAAGCATATCCTGAAGCTGGATATCCATCATCACAACGTCCGGAGAAATAAGAGGTAAATTATGCAGTGCATCGTTGCCGTCAAAGAACTGGGCAATGACTTTCATATCAGCCTGATAATTGATGACCTTCTTCAACGCATTGTTGTAGTTTTTTTCATCTTCTACTATGGCTATTGAAATACTCATGTCCTTTACTTATTTGAGACAAAAATCTACAGAAAACAAAGCAGAATCAATTACACTTTTGTGTAATCTTTAAATTTGAGTTGGTTTATTTAGTTTTTCTTCTTTTAAAGTTAATCAATTTCTTTCAGTTAACGACTGATATCATATCACTTAATTTAAAATAATATTTTTTTGATTATTTAATCAATTCATCTAGAACTGGTGTACTTACACTGTTAATTTCTGATATGTTTTTATCATTAATCTGCTCAAAAACCTGAATAGTATTTTCTCCTTTTTTCAACCATACACCAGGAACATACAATGTAAGCTGGGGACCTACCTTGCTCCAGTATCTCCCTACATTTTTTCCATTCACAAACACAATTCCTTTTCCGAAATTTCTCATATCAAGAAAAGTATCTCCTTTTTCTTTGAGTTGAAATTTTGCTTCTTTTATTACAGGGCTCCTTTCAGGAATATCTTTCGACTTATTTTTTAGTTCAGGTATCTTATCAAAAGGAAGCGAATACATTTTCCATAGACCTTTAACAGGATCTCCATTGATTTCAACAGGACTTATAATTCCCTTAAGGTTATGTACAATTTCAGCTCCGTAATTGATCCGTCCCATATTTTCAACAAGGATATCCAAAGTCTCCCCGGCCTTGATTGAGATATCAAGATCATATTTTTTATAGTATCTGTTCAATTCACCTTTCCAAATCTTATCAATATAAATATTTGCATAATCTCTCAACCCTTTTATTTCAAGTTTCCCTTTATGATCTTTATCAAATTTTATCCGGTAAAGAACGTAGCCGTTACCTTGATTCAGTTCTTCAAATGTATAGGGTCTTTCTGCTGATACAAATTTCTGTCCCTCTATTAAATCAAAAATAGAAAGAGTTTTAGAAAATTTTGCATGTGAGAATGTAATAACCTTTTTCCGGGCAGGCACTTCAGGAAGCTTTTTTGGATTCAGTTTTTGAAATATAGTACGTAGTGCTGTATATTTTGGAGTTTCCCATCCTGCTTCGCTTATCGGAGCGTCATAATCATAGCTTGTAATATCCGGTTGAATGTCGTGGTTCTTATCATAATTAGCACCACTCGTAAATCCGAAATTGGTTCCTCCATGAATCATATAATAATTAAATGACACCCCATTCTTGATGTATAACTCAGTTTGCTTTACTACATCTTCTACAGGAACTTTCACAAAAGGTTCGGCCCAGTGGTCAAGCCATCCCGGATAATATTCAGCTACCATATACGGTCCTTTATTTCCGTTATATGCATTCACTTTCTCTTTAAGGGTCTCAATATTATCTTCCCCGTTGGCCGTCGGTAATGCACCTTCTATCGCTCCGCCCTCAAAAAGGGAGCTTCCGTCCGAGGTAAAGAATGGGACAGAAATGCCCGATTTAACCAACATATTTTTAATTTCATGGCTGTATCTTCGGTGCTGCTCCAATGGTATATCTTTTCTTTGGGCAACATAGGAGCCAAACTCATTTTCTGCCTGAACCATTATAACAGGTCCGCCATTATTGATCTGCAAAGGAATGATCTGCTTTGCCAGCTGATTAATATATTTTTCGCACTCTTTCAAAAAGGGCTGGTTATAGGTCCTTATTTCTAAATTTTTATCCTTTTGCAACCACCATGGATATCCTCCAAATTCCCATTCTGCACACACGTAAGGTCCAGGACGAATAATCACGTACAATCCAACTTCCTGTGCTGTTTTTATAAATTTTTTCAGATCCTTTTCTCCGGAGAAATTCCACTTTCCAGGACCTTCTTCATGATAATTCCAAAATACATAGGTAGTAACCGTGTTTAGCCCCATTGCTTTCATCATCTGAAGACGGTGTTTCCAGTACTCTGATGGCACTCTAGGATAATGAAGTTCACCCGAATGGATAATAAACTCTTTTTCATTCAATAAAAAATGACCGTCTTTAATTTCAAATTGATCTCTTTTTATTTGAGAAAACATTGAATTAAAGGACATAATCAGAATGATCAGAAGAAAATATTTATAGTGAGATTTCATAGGGCAAGGCATGATTTTTGTAAAAATAAAGAATAAAATTAAAGACTTCATATTAAACTTTATCAATCATGAAAAAAACGATCATTTTACTCAACACTATATTTCTTTTAGCAGTAGTAGGCTGTAAAAAATCAACCGATGGCAATAAAAACATCATTAAAACTGATAGTTCAGTATCAGCAGTATCTGATCAAAATGGAAAGATAGATTCAGCTTCGGCAAGTTCATCCATTATAGACGTAAACGGTAAAAGAATTGAAAAAACAGATTTTGTATATAAGGCAACCGATGGATCCTTGGTAAAAGTAGTTTTCAAAAATGATCCAAAAGAGAGTACAGTAGCAATAACCAGTAACAAAAAGACGTTTACCCTTCCTAAAGAAGAAACTAAAGATGGGGAAACAGTCTATAAAAAAGATGACATGACTGCAAGGGTAAAAGGAGATAGCCTGCACCTTGAGCAAGGAAACAATGTGATCGAATTAGTAAGAACCAAAATATAAAAATAAAAAAACCGTTCAGAGTCCTGAACGGTTTTTATTTATATCTGAATGAATATTATTCTTCAGTCTTTTCCTCTGTAGAATCAGCTGCTTCAGCCTTAGGCTCTTCAACTTTTTCTTCTACTACAGGAGCATCAGCAACTACAGTTTCTGCCTTTTTAGCAGTTGTAGATCTTCTGCTTCTTCTTGTAGCTTTTTTCTCTTCAGCATTAGGATTGTAAAGCTCATTGAAGTCTACTAACTCGATAAGAGCCATATCAGCAGCATCACCTTGTCTGAAACCAGTCTTGATGATTCTTGTATAACCGCCATTTCTTTCAGCGATTTTAGGTGCTACAGTTCTGAACAATTCAGTAACAGCTTCTTTATTTTGAAGATATGAAAATACAGTTCTTCTATTATGTGTAGTATCTTCTTTTGCTTTTGTTAATAGGGGCTCAACATATACTCTTAAAGCTTTAGCTTTAGCTACAGTAGTGTTGATTCTTTTATGCTCAATTAGAGAACAAGCCATATTAGAAAGTAACGCACTTCTGTGAGAAGCTGTCCTTCCTAAGTGATTGAATTTTTTACCGTGTCTCATTATTAATTATTTATCAGCGTCTAACTTATATTTTGCAACGTCGAAACCGAAGTTAAGACCTTTTGAATGCACTAATTCTTCTAGTTCTGTCAAAGATTTTTTACCAAAATTTCTGAATTTCATCAAATCAGACTTACTGTAAGAAACTAATTCTCCTAACGTTTCAACTTCTGCAGCCTTCAAACAGTTCAGAGCTCTTACTGAAAGATCCATATCTGCTAGTTTAGATTTAAGAAGTTGTCTTGTGTGAAGAGTTTCTTCGTCATATTGGATAGATGCTTTTACAGCTTCTGTTTCAAGCGTGATTCTCTCATCAGAGAACAACATGAAGTGATAAATTAATATCTTAGAAGCTTCTGTCAAAGCATTTTGAGGACTGATGGAACCATCAGTTTCTATATCTAATACAAGTTTTTCGTAGTCTGTTTTTTGCTCTACACGATAATTTTCAATACTGTACTGCACTTTCTTAATTGGAGTGAAAATAGAGTCAATAGCAATAGTACCTACAGGTGCATTGTTTGACTTATTTTGTTCAGAAGGAACATACCCTCTACCCTTTTCTATATTGAAAGTAATTTCGAAAGTTACATCACTGTTCAGGTTGCAAATCACCAACTCAGGATTCAAGATCTCAAATCCGTTGATTGATTTACCTAAATCTCCAGCAGTAATAATCGTTTGACCAGAAACCTTAGCAACAACCTGCTCGTTGGACTGGTTTTCCGCTATAGATTTTAATCTTACCTGCTTAAGGTTAAGAATAATTTCGGTAACATCTTCGATTACTCCTGGAATAGTTGAAAATTCGTGCTCTACACCTTCTATTTTGATAGATGAAATAGCATATCCTTCCAGAGAAGAAAGCAACACTCTTCTCAAAGCATTACCTATTGTAAGCCCGAAACCTGGTTCTAAAGGTCTGAATTCAAATTGACCTTTAAATTCATCAGAGTTAAGTAAAATTACTTTATCGGGTTTTATGAATTGTAAAATTGCCATATTATTGGGTTGAGCAAAAATTTGATTAAAAAATTATTTAGAGTAAAGTTCGACGATAAGCTGTTCCTTGATCTCCTCCGGAATCTGGATTCTTTCAGGCGCAGATACGAAAGTACCTTCTTTCTTCTCATCGTTGAATTGTAACCACTCATAGTTTGCTTTATAAGCTAATGCATCAGTAACTACTTCAAGAGACTTAGACTTTTCTCTTACTGCAATTACATCACCAGCTTTAAGCAAATAAGATGGAATATTTACCAGTTCTCCATTCACAGTGATGTGTCTGTGAGAAACCAATTGTCTAGCACCAGCTCTGGTTTTAGCAAAACCTAATCTGTATACTACGTTATCCAATCTAGATTCGCAAAGTTGTAATAGAACTTCACCTGTTACACCTTTACTTCTGTGTGCTTTATCGAATAAGTTTGCAAACTGTCTTTCTAAAATACCATAAGTATATTTAGCTTTTTGTTTTTCAGCTAACTGAACTGCATATTCTGATTTCTTAGCACCTCTTCTTTTGTTAGGACCGTGTTGTCCTGGCGGTTGGTTTTTTCTTTTCTCGAAGTTTTTATCATCTCCGTAGATTGCAGCACCAAACTTTCTAGCAATCTTAGTTTTAGGTCCAATATATCTTGCCATAATGGGTAAATTCTAAAAATTAAACTCTTCTTCTTTTTGGTGGTCTACATCCATTGTGCGGCATTGGAGTCACATCAATGATTTCGCTAACTTCAATTCCTGAATTGTGAATAGTTCTGATTGCAGATTCTCTACCTGCCCCAGGACCTTTCACAAACACCTTTACTCTTCTTAATCCAGCTTCATGAGCAACATTAGAGCAATTTTCTGCTGCCATTTGAGCAGCAAATGGAGTATTCTTTTTAGAACCTCTGAATCCCATTTTACCGGCAGATGCCCAAGAGATAACTTCTCCGCTTTTATTTGTTAAAGAAATGATGATGTTATTGAAAGAAGCCTGAATATGCGCTTCACCAATAGCTTCAACTTTTACTTTTCTTTTCTTAACTACTTTAGTTTGTTTTGCCATAATTCCTAACGATTATTTACTAGCTTTTTTCTTGTTAGCAACAGTTTTTCTCTTTCCTTTACGGGTTCTAGAGTTGTTTTTCGTTCTCTGGCCTCTTAAAGGTAGTCCTAGTCTGTGACGTATTCCTCGTTGGCATCCTATGTCCATCAATCTCTTGATGTTCAATTGCACTTCAGAACGTAATTCTCCTTCTACTTTAATGTTTTCAGAGATATAAGTTCTAATTGCAGCCAATTCATCGTCATTCCATTCGTTGACTTTCTTGTCTTCGCTGATACCGGCAGCTTTAAGGATTTCAGAAGAAGTACTTCTTCCCACCCCATAAATATAAGTTAAACCGATAACGCCTCTTTTGTTTTTTGGTAAATCAATACCTGCAATTCTCGCCATAATTTAATATTAGCCTTGTCTTTGTTTAAATTTTGGGTTCTTCTTGTTGATCACAAAAAGTACACCTTTTCTGCGTACAATTTTGCAATCAGCGCTTCTTTTCTTAATTGATGCTCTAACTTTCATTTGATAGTATTTATTTTTTAACAATAGCCAAATGGAAACCCGAAGACTCCATTTGGCGTTTGTTTAATATCTAAAAGTAATTCTCCCTTTTGTCAAATCATAGGGAGACATTTCTAGTTTTACCTTATCTCCAGGTAAAAGTTTAATATAATGCATTCTCATTTTACCAGAAATATGAGCTATAAGTATATGCCCATTTTCTAGCTCTACACGGAACTGAGCGTTCGAAAGTGCTTCCGTTATTACGCCGTCTTGTTCAATATGTTTTTGTTTCGCCATAAATTAATATCCAGTCGTTCTTGATAATTTAGACTGCATTAAGCCATCATAATGATGGTTCAGCAGATATGTATTAATCTGTTGAACAGTATCTAAAATAACTCCAACCATAATCAATAGTGACGTTCCCCCGAAAAATAGGGCGAACGCATCTGTCTGAACTAAGCTTCCGTGTACAATTGCCGGAAGGATTGCAAAGATAGATAAAAATATTGCACCTGGCAAGGTAATTTTAGATAAAATATCATCTAAATAATCAGCCGTCTCTTTTCCTGGTCTTACTTTCGGTACCAAACCTCCGTTTCTCTTTAAATCATCGGCCATTTGGTTCACCGGAATTGTAATTGCAGTATAGAAAAATGAAAAGATTATAATCAGTAATGCAAACAATACATTGTACTGCCAGCTAAAAACATTCTTGAAACCTGCAAGAAAAGTATTGGATTCATCAAATTTAGTTAATAAACCTGGAACAAACATCAATGCCTGAGCAAAGATAATTGGCATAACTCCGGCAGCGTTAACTTTCAATGGGATCCACTGTCTTGCTCCCTGCATAAGATTTTTATTTACACCTCCTCTTGCTTGTGCTCTGCTTACATATTGAATTGGAATCTTTCTCACAGCAACAGATAACACTACTGCTAAAAGAACAACCAACATCCAGAATATCACCTCAATAAGGATCATAATAGATCCCATCCCTCCTTTTCCGTTCTGCACGGCCATTTCCTGAACAAATGCTTCTGGAAGTCTAGATAAGATACCTACCATAATAAGTATAGAAATACCATTTCCTATTCCTTTATCGGTAATTTTCTCACCTAGCCACATTGCAAATACTGAACCGGCAACCAAAATAACAATACTTGGTAACCAGAACATGATAGAATTTGGCTCTACATAGTATGCAGACTGGAACTGAGCATATGGTAAAAATAATTGAGTAATAGAAGTTAAATAAGAAGGTGCTTGTACTAAACACACACCGATTGTTAACCATCTTGTAATTTGATTCAATGTATTTCTACCTGACTCTCCATCTTTCTGAAGTTTCTGAAGATAAGGAATAGCCATCCCCATCAACTGAACAATAATAGAAGCTGAAATATAAGGCATTATACCAAGTGCCATAACAGAAGCGTGGCTGAAAGCCCCCCCTGTAAACGACGAAAGCAAGCCAAGGAGACCTGCTCCTTGCTTGTTACCGCCTTGACTTTTATAATGCTCTAAGAGATCTCCTACTTGTGCAAGGTTAATTGCAGGTAGAGAGATATAAGATGCGAATCTATACACAAGGATAATACCTAACGTAAAAAGAATTTTATCTCTTAATTCCTTTAGGCTCCAAATATTTTTGAGGGTTTGTATAAATTCTTTCATTAGTTACTATTATAATGTAATTGCTTTTCCACCTGCCTTAGCAATAAGCTCTTCAGCAGATTTAGTGAATTTGTCAGCAGAGATTGAAACCGCAGATTTCAATTCTCCTCTACCCATAATTTTCACTATTTCGTTTTTAGTAGCTAAACCGTTTGCTACCAAAACTTCTTTAGTAATATCTCCAGTGATAGATTTATTTTCTATTAAAGTTTGGATAGAGTCCAGGTTAATAGCTCTATATTCTTTTCTGTTTACATTTTTGAAACCAAATTTTGGTAATCTTCTCTGTAAAGGCATCTGTCCACCTTCGAAACCGATCTTCTGAGAATAACCAGCTCTAGATTTCTGACCTTTGTGTCCTTTTGTAGAAGTACCTCCTTTTCCACTACCTTGTCCTCTACCAATTCTTTTTGAATTAAAAGTAGAACCTGCAGCAGGTTTTATGTTGTTTAAATTCATTTTAATTTCTTTTTAAAATTATTTTTGAACTTCAAGTAAATGACTAACTGCAGCTATCATTCCTAAAATAGAAGGCGTAGCTTCGTGCTCTACAACTTGGTGAAGTTTCTTAAATCCTAATGCTTCAAGCGTTCTCTTTTGGGTTTTCGTTCTTCCAATAGCGCTTCTTACTTGCTTTACTTTAATTGTTGCCATTGTTTTTATATTAACCGTTAAACACTTTAGTTAAAGAAACTCCTCTCATTCTTGCAATTTCCTCAGGTCTTCTGATGTCTAACAATGCTTTGAAAGTAGCTTTCACCACGTTGTGAGGGTTAGAAGATCCTTTAGATTTTGAAAGGATATCGTGAATACCAGCAGATTCCAATACCGCTCTTACCGCACCACCGGCGATAAGTCCTGTACCGTGAGAAGCAGGTCTTAAGAAGATATCTGCACCACCGTATCTAGCAGTAGTTTGGTGAGGAATAGTGTGGTTCATTACAGGAACTTTCACAAGGTTTTTCTTAGCATCTTCAACTGCTTTAGCAATTGCAGAAGCAACTTCCTTAGATTTTCCTAAACCGTAACCAATAATTCCATCTTCATTTCCAACAACTACAATAGCAGAAAAGCCGAAAGCTCTACCCCCTTTAGTTACTTTTGTTACTCTGTTTACAGCTACGAGACGATCTTTTAATTCTAATCCTCCCGGTTTTACTCTTTCTATATTATCTAGTCCTAACATATTTTCCGAAATTTAATGATTAGAATTTAAGTCCACCTTCTCTCGCACCATCAGCTAGAGCTTTCACTCTTCCATGGTATACGAAACCGTTTCTATCAAACACAATATTTTCAATTCCTGCAGCGATAGCTTTAGCAGCGATAGCTTTACCAACAGCAGCAGAAACTTCAATTTTAGTTCCATTAGCGTCTACTCCTTTCTCTCTTGAAGAAGCAGCTACTAAAGTTTTACCATCTTTATCGTCGATTAACTGAGCGTAAATTTCCTTATTACTCTTATATACCGATAATCTTGGCAATTCAGAAGATCCAGAGATTTTTCCTCTTACTCTTCTTTTGATTCTTATTCTTTTTTCTAATTTACTTAATGCCATTTTCTTATAATTTATTAAGCAGATTTACCAGCTTTACGTCTAACATTTTCACCTACGAATCTTACACCTTTTCCTTTGTATGGTTCAGGTTTTCTGAATGAACGGATCTTCGCAGCCACCATTCCAAGAAGTTGCTTGTCGAAAGACGTTAAAGTAATAATTGGGTTTTTACCTTTTTCAGTCAATGTATCAATTTTAACTTCGCTAGGAAGCTCTAATGTAATACCGTGAGAGAATCCTAAAGCCAACTCAAGTTTTTGACCTGAGTGAGATGCTCTATATCCTACCCCTACAAGTTCTAGTTTCTTTTCGAAACCTGCAGATACACCAACAATCATGTTGTTGATTAACGCTCTGTATAAACCGTGAAGCGCTCTGTGTTGTTTAGAATCAGATGGTCTGTTTACATTCAGTTCTCCATCTTTTTGTTCTAAAGTAATTCCTTCTGTAAGTTCCTGAGTAAGTTCTCCTTTAGGACCTTTTACAGTTACTACACTGTTATTTTCAGTGATGGTAACTCCAGCAGGAATTGTTATAATTGCTTTACCAATTCTTGACATTTTCCTTTGATTAAAAATTAATAAACATAGCAGATTACTTCACCGCCTACTTTCTCTTCTCTAGCTTTCTTATCTGTCATTACTCCTCTTGAAGTAGAGATAATAGCTACACCCAAACCGTTCAATACTCTTGGAAGTTCAGCAGAACCTTTGTACTGTCTCAAACCTGGTCTTGAAGCTCTCTGGATAGATTTAATAGCTGGTTTGTTAGTTTGCTTGTCATACTTTAAAGCGATTTTGATAGTCCCTTGAACAGCGTTATCTTCAAACTTGAAGTTTAAGATATACCCTTGATCAAATAAGATTTTCGTAATCTCCTTTTTGATTTTCGATGCAGGAATTTCCACCACTTTGTGGCCTGCGCTTTGTGCGTTCCTTACTCTGGTTAGGAAATCTGAAATTGGATCTGTTACCATTTTTCTATTTTAAATTATTGGTTGAAGAACAATCAGTATTGAAAGGACTTGAAGAGTAAAATATCAGACTTCAGAAATCTTAGGTCTGATATTTTTTTCTTTAGTATCCAGACAACTTAATTGTCCCGATTATTGATTAATGATTACCAACTAGCCTTTTTAACTCCTGGGATAAGACCGTTGTTTGCCATTTCTCTGAAAGTTACTCTGGAAATTCCGAACGTTCTCATGTATCCTCTTGGTCTACCTGTTAGTTTACATCTGTTGTGTAATCTTACAGGAGAAGCATTTTTAGGTAATTTCTGAAGTGCTTCATAATCACCAGCTTCTTTTAAAGCTTTTCTTTTGTCAGCGTATTTAGCAACTAGTGCTTCTCTTTTGCGCTCACGCGCTTTCATTGATTCTTTAGCCATTTCTTAGTTCTTTTTAAATGGTAAACCGAAGTGAGTTAATAATGCTTTCGCTTCTTTATCTGTTTTCGCAGTTGTAACGAAAGTGATGTCCATCCCTTGGATTTTTTTCACTTTGTCGATTACGATCTCAGGGAAGATAATTTGCTCAGTAATACCTAAGTTATAATTACCTCTACCATCGAAACCATCAGCTTTGATACCAGAAAAATCTCTAATACGTGGTAAAGCAGAAGAAGTAAGTCTGTCTAAGAACTCATACATTTTATTCGCTCTTAAAGTAACTTTAGCTCCTACAGGCATTCCTTTTCTCAATTTGAAAGCAGCTTCGTCTTTCTTAGAGATAGTACCTACGGCCTTTTGACCAGTAATGTTTGTAAGTTCTTCTACAGCATAATCAATGATCTTTTTGTCTGCAGTAGCATCACCTAATCCTTGAGATAAGATGATTTTTTCCAATTTAGGCACCTGCATTACAGATTTGTACCCAAATTCTTCCATCATTGCAGGAACAATTGTTTCTTTATATGCTTTCTTGGGTCTTGCTATATATTCCATGTGTTATTTAAAATTATAAAGTTTCACCCGTTTTTTTGTTGATTCTTACCTTCTTATCTCCTTCAGTTTTGTAACCTACTTTTACAGCTTTACCGTCTTTACCAACTAAAGCTACATTTGAGATATGAATAGAAGCTTCTCTTTCAACGATTCCTCCTTGAGGATTTGAAGCTGAAGGCTTAACGTGTTTCTTAATGATGTTAAGTCCTGCAACAATTACTCTAGGGTCTCTACCTTCTTTTTTGATCACTTCAATAACTTCACCAGTCTTACCTTTGATATCTTTCTTACCAGTAGTAATGATTACGTTATCTCCTCTTTTTATTTTTAACTTTGACATTTTCTTTTAAAAATTTTAAAAATTAAAGTACTTCAGGAGCTAATGAAATGATTTTCATATATTCTTTGTCTCTCAACTCACGAGCCACAGGTCCGAAAACACGTGTTCCTCTCATTTCTCCTGCTGCGTTTAGTAATACACAAGCGTTATCTTCGAATTTGATGTATGATCCATCTTTTCTTCTAACTGCTTTTTTAGTTCTTACTACTACAGCTTTAGATACCTGACCTTTTTTAGCATTTCCTGATGGTGTAGAATCTTTGATCGTAACTACGATTTTATCACCAACTGAAGCATATCTTCTTCTGGTTCCTCCCAGAACTCTGATAACCAATACTTCTTTAGCACCTGTGTTATCAGCAACTTTTAATCTTGATTCTGTTTGTAACATTACTTAGCTTTTTCAATGATTCTTACTAATCTCCATCTTTTACTCTTGCTCATTGGTCTAGTTTCTTGGATAAGAACTGTATCTCCTTCTGTGCATTCGTTGTTTTCGTCGTGTGCAGTATATTTTTTCGTTTTTAATACGAATTTACCGTACATCGGGTGTTTCACTCTAGTAGTCTCACTTACAACAATGGTCTTTTCCATTTTATTGCTGGAAACTATTCCGATTCTTTCTTTTCTTAAGTTTCTTTCCATAATGTATGAAAATCTTATTGTTGTTTAGTGGTTAACTCTGTATTTAGTCTTGCGATTGTCTTTCTCAAATCTCTGATTTGAATTGGATTTTCAAGAGGACTGATTTTGTGAGCTAATTTCATTTTAGAGAACTCAGCTTTAGCTTCAGTCAATTTAGCTTGAATATCTTCTGCGCTTAGATTTTTAATTTCAGCTTTTTTCATTGTATTCAAAGATTATAGAGGTTTAACAAAATCGTTCGCAACTACAAATTTGGTCACTACCGGTAATTTCTGAGCAGCAAGTCTTAAAGCTTCCTTAGCGATTTCGTAAGGTACACCACCAACTTCAAACATAATTTTACCTGGTTTTACTACAGCTACCCAATATTCCACAGCACCTTTACCTTTACCCATCCTTACTTCAGCTGGTTTTTTAGTAATTGGCTTATCCGGGAAAATTTTGATCCATAGTTGACCTTCTCTCTTCATATATCTTGTCGCAGCGATACGCGCAGCTTCAATCTGTCTTGCAGTGATCCAAGCTCCTTCTGTAGCTTTGATTCCGAAAGTTCCGTAAGCAAGTTGATTACCTCTCTGAGCAATCCCCTTCATCTTCATCTTATGAACTCTACGGAATTTGGTTCTTTTTGGTTGTAACATAATTTCTTAAATTTTAGATTTTAGAATTTAGATTTTAAAAAAGTAACGGTCATTTAAAAACTATCCTCTAAAATTTTATTAATTATTTTTTTTATCTCTTGAAGGTCTTCTGTTATCTCTGTCTCCTCTGTTTCCTCCTCCTGAAGGTCCTTTTTTCTGTTGTCCTACTAAAGGAGAAAGTTCTCTTTTACCATAAACTTCACCTTTCATAATCCAAACTTTAACCCCAAGTCTACCATAAGTAGTATGAGCCTCTGCAATGTGGTAATCGATATCAGCTCTGAAAGTAGATAAAGGAATTCTTCCGTCTTTGAAAGATTCGCTTCTTGCCATTTCAGCTCCGTTCAATCTACCAGAGATCTGAACTTTGATACCTTCTGCACCCATTCTCATTGTGCTTGCAATAGCCATTTTAACAGCTCTTCTGTAAGAAATTCTGTTTTCAATTTGCTTAGCAATGCTATCAGCAACTAATACTGCATCAAGCTCAGGTCTTTTGATTTCGAAAATGTTGATCTGAATATCCTTACCAGTCAATTTCTTCAACTCTTCTTTCAATTTATCAACTTCCTGACCTCCTTTCCCGATGATAAGTCCCGGTCTAGCAGTAGTAATAGTAACTGTAACTAATTTTAATGTTCTTTCAATAAAGATTTTTGAAATTCCACCTTTAGATAATCTAGCTTCAAGGTATCTTCTGATTTTGTAGTCTTCAGCGATTCTGTCTCCATAATCGTTTCCACCAAACCAGTTAGAATCCCATCCTCTGATGATACCTAATCTGTTACCAATTGGATTTGTCTTCTGTCCCATACCTTGATTAATTTTCTTTATTACCTAAGATTAGTGTAACGTGGTTAGATCTTTTTCTGATTCTATGACCTCTACCTTGTGGAGCTGGTCTTAGTCTCTTCAATTGTCTTGCACTATCCACGAATATTTCTTTAATGATAAGGTTAGCTTCTTCTATATCCGAACCTTCGTTTTTCGTCTGCCAGTTTGCCATAGCAGAAAGAAGTAATTTCTCTAACTTGTTAGATGCTTCTTTTTTAGAATATTTAAGGATATAAAGAGCTTTATCTACCTGCTCTCCTCTGATGATATCAGCAACTAATCTCATTTTTCTTGGAGAAGACGGGCAATTGTTTAATGAAGCCTTTACAACGTCTTTGTTAGCTTCTTTTCTTGCGATTGAACTATCTTGTTTTCTTGATCCCATGATTATCTGCTTCCTTTGTTTTTGTTACCACCATGACCTCTGAAAGATCTTGTTGGAGAAAATTCGCCTAACTTGTGACCAACCATGTTTTCTGTAACATATACAGGGATAAAAGATTTCCCGTTATGTACAGCAATAGTTTGTCCTACGAAGTCCGGAGAGATCATCGATGCTCTAGACCAAGTTTTGATAACTGTCTTCTTACCAGACTCTATATTTGCCTGAACCTTCTTATCTAAAGTATGATGAATGAACGGTCCTTTTTTAAGTGATCTTGCCATAATTATTTTCTTTTAGATACGATGTAACGGTTAGACACTTTGTTTTTCTTTCTAGTTTTGTAACCTTTAGCCGGTTTACCGTTTCTAGATCTTGGGTGACCTCCTGAAGAACGTCCTTCACCACCACCCATTGGGTGATCTACCGGGTTCATTACAACCGCTCTTGTTCTTGGTCTTCTACCTAACCATCTGCTTCTACCAGCTTTTCCTGATACTGTTAATTGGTGATCAGAGTTAGAAACAGATCCAATCATTGCATAACATTCAGTAAGGATCATTCTAGATTCTCCTGAAGGCAATTTGATGATTGCATATTTTCCGTCTCTTGAAGTTAATTGAGCTGAAGAACCAGCACTTCTTGCTAAAATAGCACCTTGTCCAGGCTTCATTTCAACACAAGAAATAACAGTACCTAATGGAATATTTTTCAATTTCATTGCGTTACCGATATTTGGCTCTACGCTTTCTCCTGCAATCACCTTTTGATCAACTTTAATACCGTTTGGAGCGATGATATATCTCTTCTCTCCATCTGCGTACTCTAATAAAGCGATAAATGCAGTTCTGTTTGGATCGTATTCTACAGATTTTACCGTTGCTTCAACATCATGTTTGTTTCTTTTGAAGTCGATAATTCTGTATTTCTTTTTGTGTCCACCTCCGGTGTAACGCATGGTCATTTTACCTGTTTGGTTACGTCCACCTGACTTTTTAATACCAACTGTTAGAGATTTCTCTGGTTTGTTGGTAGTAATTTCCTCAAAATTATTTACAATTCTGAATCTCTGTCCCGGGGTGATAGGTTTTAATTTTCTAACAGACATTACTATTATTTATAATTAATAATTAATTTACAGCAAAAATATCGATAACCTCACCTTCAGCAAGTTTGATTACCGCTTTTTTCAATTTGTTTGTCTTTCCTACTTGAAGACCTTTTTTAGTGTATTTCGAAGAAACCTTCGGAGCATAAATCATTGTGTTAACGTCTGCTACTTTTACACCGTAAGCTGCTTCAACAGCTTTTTTGATCTGGATTTTATTCGCCTTAGTATCCACTAAGAAAGAATAAGAACCTCTTAAATCTGTAAGGTAATTAGCCTTTTCTGAAATAACTGGTTTAATAATAATAGACATGACTTATTTCTTTAAATTTTCTTGGAATTTCTCGATAGCACCTTCTAAGAATACGATCTCACCTGCATTGATTAGGTCATAAGAACTAATTTCGTTATAAGCAAGAACTTTAGTCTTAGGTAGGTTTCTTGAAGATAAATAAACATTTTTATTTGCTTCATCTAAGATGTAAAGAGATTTTTTACCTTCGAATCCTAAAGCGTTATTGATGTTGATAAACTCTTTAGTTTTAGGAGTTTCGAAATTGAAAGCCTCTAATACTTTAATACTGTTATCTCTCAATTTCTGAGATAAAACAGATTTTTTTGCTAATCTCTTAAGAGCTTTGTTCAATTTGAATCTGTAGTCTCTCGGTTTTGGTCCGAATACTCTACCTCCACCTCTGAATGTTGGAGATTTAATATCACCATATCTAGCAGATCCAGATCCTTTTTGCTTCTTAAGCTTTTTAGTAGAAGCCGTAATTTCGCTTCTTTCTTTTGATTTATGAGTACCTTGTCTCTGAGCGGCAAGATATTGCTTAACTTCTAAGTAAACCGCGTGCTGATTTGGCTCAATTCCGAATACTGTTTCGTCTAGAGTTACTTTTCTTCCGGTCTCTTTTCCTGATGTATTTAATACTACTAGTTCCATTTTCTGATAATTACATAAGAATTTTTAGCTCCCGGAACAGCACCTTTTACTACTAAAAGATTTTGTTCTTGATCCACTTTTAATACTTGAAGGTTTTGAACAGTTACCTGCTTACCTCCCATTCTACCCGCCATTCTCATTCCTTTGAATACTCTCGAAGGATCCGATCCAGCACCGATAGAACCTGGAGCTCTAAGTCTGTTGTGCTGACCATGAGTAGCTTGCATTACACCTC
Organism: Chryseobacterium sp. PTM-20240506; assembly: GCF_048296755.1. Lineage (NCBI taxonomy): Bacteria > Pseudomonadati > Bacteroidota > Flavobacteriia > Flavobacteriales > Weeksellaceae > Chryseobacterium > Chryseobacterium sp. PTM-20240506. The sequence continues at coordinate 3,634,697 of NZ_CP182581.1, read as the reverse complement.
CAAATCCGTGTCTTTTAACAACACCTTGGAAACCTTTACCTTTAGAAGTACCTGTTACGTCAACATATTCACCTTCAGCGAATAAATCAACTTTTACTTCTTCTCCTACTTTTACTTCATCAACGAATTCTCTGTAGAATTCTACCAATTTAGCTTTAGGAGCAGAACCAGCCTTTTTAAAATGGCCAGCTAACGCTTTACCAACGTTCTTTTCACTCTTGTCATCGAAACCTAATTGAACTGACTTGTATCCGTCCTTTTCAATGGTTCTGACCTGTAAAACCGAGCACGGACCAGCTTGAATAACTGTACAAGGAATGTTTTTTCCTTCTTCGTTAAACAAAGACGTCATACCGATTTTTTTACCAATAATACCTGACATTGTTTATGTTATAATAAAATTTATCCTTTATTTATCCTCATTTTCAGCAAGCTAAAGTAATTTCCACGTTTGAGATGGGCATACTTTTCCCCTAAAATGAGTGTGCAAATTTATGGATAATTTTTAGATTGACAAATTTTTACAGCAAAATATTTTGATTTTTAGTCGTTTACAAAATAAATTACTTTTCAAGCCCGAATCTAACCAGAGCATAGAACATAGCATGACTACTTCGTGATAACACTCAGACCTATTTCTTCGAGCCTCTTTTTATCCTCTTCCAGTATGCCATCATCGGTAATCAGATAATCTATTTTATCTAAAGAAGAAATCTTACCGAAGCCTTTTTTGTTTAGTTTGGATGAGTCCGCCAATATCATCACTTTATCGGAACATTCTATCATTAATTGATTGAGGTGTGCTTCAGCTGCATTGGAAGTACTGATTCCAAAATCCATATCAATGCCGTCTACCCCCAGGAATAATTTATTGCATGAAAACTGAGCAAGAATTGTTTCGGATATAGAACCCACGATCGATGTAGAACTTTTACGAACCTCACCCCCCAATTGTATAATATTTATATTAGGATTATTACATAACTCCAGTGCCACTCTCAGCGATGACGTAAGCACAGTAAGACGACCGAAATTCACCAGCATCCTTGCCAGATAATGCATTGTAGTTCCTGAAGCCAGAATAATACAATCGTTTTCTTCTATAAGTTTCACTGCCGCCTTGGCAATATTCTGCTTAGCCTCTACATTAATATTCTCCTTTTCATCTACGTTCTTTTCGTACGCATACCTCACATGCTTGCTTGCACCTCCATGATTTCGAAAAAGAAGACCCAAGCTTTCTAAATAGTTCAGATCCTTTCGAATGGTAACGGAAGAAACATTATACTTTTCGCATAATTCCTGCACGAGAACATAATCTTTCTTTTCCAGCTCCTGCAGTATCTCAGTATGCCTTGGTATTAATTTTTCCATTCTTTTTCTTTCCCCAAAGTTATTGTTTTTTTCCAAGAACATAAAATTTCACTTATTTTCTTTTTACTTTCATTTTTAATTACTAGCTTTGAATTCGAAACTTAACGAAACATTATGAAACGAAATGAAGAACTCAGCAAATTAACCACCGTAAAAGAATGGGACTTTTTAGTCATTGGTGGAGGAGCAAGCGGTTTAGGTTCGGCATTGGACGCAGTAAGCAGAGGGTTTAAAACATTACTGCTGGAATCTCACGATTTCGCGAAAGCTACTTCCAGCAGAAGTACAAAGCTGGTACACGGCGGCGTAAGATATTTGGCACAGGGAGATATCGGTTTGGTAAAAGAGGCATTGAAGGAAAGGGGATTATTGGCAAAAAATGCAGCCCATGTGGTAAAAAATCAATCATTTATTATTCCTAATTATACATGGTGGGGAGGAATTTATTACAAAATAGGACTTTCGATTTACGATTTTCTGGCAGGGAAATTAAGCTTAGGTAAAACAAAATATATCAGCAAATCAAAAACAGTTGAAAAACTTCCGACGATTGAACAGAAAAATCTGGCAAGCGGGGTTGTATATCAGGACGGGCAGTTTGATGACGCGAGATTGGCGGTTAATTTAACCCAGACCATTATTGAAAAAGGAGGCACAGCAGTTAATTATGTTAAAGTAATTAACCTGATAAAAAACAGTTCCAATAAAGTAATCGGTGTAATCGCTGAAGATCAGTTTACCAAGCAGCAATTTGAAATCCACGCAAAAGTAGTCATCAATGCGACAGGAGTTTTCACGAATGATATTCTGAATATGAACAACCCGAAACATGGAAAATTCGTTGTTCCAAGCCAGGGTATTCATTTGGTACTGGATAAATCCTTCTTGAAAAGTGACGACGCCATTATGATTCCGAAAACTTCTGACGGAAGAGTCTTGTTTGTCGTTCCATGGCACGACAGAGCGCTTGTAGGAACAACCGATACATTGTTGGAAAGTGAAAGTTTTGAGCCACGAGCATTGGAAGAAGAAATTAAGTTTGTTTTAAACACAGCAAGACAATATTTAGCAAAAAAACCTACTCGGGAAGATGTAAAATCTGTTTTTGCAGGACTTCGGCCGCTTGCCGCACCAAAGGATGGAAGCAAAAGCACAAAAGAAGTTTCGAGAAGCCATAAAGTAGTAACATCCGATACAGGATTGGTTTCCATCATCGGAGGAAAATGGACCACCTATCGAAAAATGGCAGAAGATACTATCGATGAAGCGATGAAAGTTCACCATCTGGGAACAACTACATCCAAAACAGAACATCTTTCGATTCATGGAAATGTAAAACCTGAAACGGTAGACAGAAGCAATCATTTGTATGTTTACGGATCAGACATTCCGGAAATCAAAAAACTACAGCAGAGCAATCCTGAATTTTCAGAAAAAATACATCCTGATCATCCATTCACAGTTGCTGAAGCAATTTGGGCAATCCGTCAGGAAATGGCAGAAACCATTGAGGACATCCTGGCCCGAAGAGTCCGTCTTTTATTTTTAGATGCAAGAGCAGCAATCGACAGTGCACATAAGATTGCTTCTATTATCGCAAAAGAAAACGGACATTCAGAGGAATGGGCTAATGAGCAGGAAAGAGAATTTATCGAATTGGCAAAGGGATACCTGTTAACTCCTTATTCGCCAAGATCCATTTAACCTAAATCAACGTCACAACATGAGTGAAAAGTTAATTCTCGCTCTGGACCAAGGCACAACTTCGTCAAGAGCCATTTTATTCAATCACAGCGGAGAAATAGAATTTGTTTCTCAGAAAAGTTTTGAACAGATATTTCCTACCCCGGGTTGGGTAGAGCATGACCCTAATGAAATCTGGTCTTCCCAGGTATCGGTAGCAGCAGAAGTTATCGCTAAAGCAGGTATCTCAGGGCTTGAGGTTGCAGCGATAGGGATTACAAACCAGCGCGAAACAACGATCGTTTGGGACAGAGAAACAGGTGAACCCGTTTATAATGCTATCGTATGGCAGGACAGGAGAACATCAAAATACTGTGACTCGCTAAAAGAACAAGGGTATACAGACATGATCAAAGAAAAAACAGGTTTGGTTCTTGATGCTTATTTTTCAGCAACCAAAGTAAAGTGGATCCTTGATAATGTAGATGGAGCAAGAGAGCAGGCAGAAGCAGGAAAATTGTGTTTTGGAACTGTTGATACATGGCTGGTATGGAAGCTAACTCGTGGAAAAATGTTTATCACAGATGTTTCGAACGCAAGCAGAACAATGCTCCTAAACATCCAATCTTTGGAATGGGATGAAGATCTTTTAAAGTTATTTAATATTCCAAAAGCGATCCTTCCTGAAGTGAAACAAAGCAGTGAAGTTTATGGAGAAACCGCTACCACTTTATTCTCAACAAAAATCCCAATTGCAGGTATTGCCGGAGACCAGCAGGCAGCTTTGTTCGGACAAATGTGTACAACACCGGGAATGGTAAAAAATACATACGGTACAGGATGCTTTCTTTTGATGAACACAGGGAAAGAGGCCGTTCACTCTAAGAACAACTTGCTGACAACCGTTGCATGGAAGATAAACGGAGAAGTTAATTATGCACTGGAAGGCAGTGTTTTTGTGGGAGGGGCTGCAATTCAATGGGTAAGAGACGGGCTCAAATTAATTAACTCAGCTGACGAAATTAACAGTCTGGCCAAAACCGTCGAAGATAATGGAGGGGTTTATTTTGTACCGGCACTTACAGGTCTGGGAGCTCCATATTGGGATCAGTATGCAAGGGGAACTATTGTTGGAGTGACAAGAGGAACCACTAACGGACATATTGCCAGAGCTACTCTAGAAGGTATAGCATTCCAGGTATATGATATTGTAAAAGCGATGGAGGCAGATTCCGGAACTGGTAGTTTAGAGCTAAGAGTTGATGGTGGTGCTTCCAATAGTGACTTATTAATGCAAATCCAGTCTGATCTATTCGGTTTCAAGATTACACGCCCAAGAACTTTAGAAACAACAGCCCTGGGTGCTGCCTATCTTGCCGGACTTGCTGTAGGTTATTGGAAAAATATTGACGAAATTCAATCTCAATGGATCGTGGATAAAGATTTCCACCCTCAGCTTGAGAAAGAAAAAGCCGACAAGATGATCCACTTCTGGCACAAAGCAGTAAAGCGTTCCCAAGATTGGATTGAAGATTAATTTCCACTAAATAAAAATAAACTATGACTCCATTTATAGCAGAAATTATCGGAACAATGCTTATGATCCTACTCGGAAACGGTGTAGTGGCCAACGTTGTTTTAAAGGATACAAAAGGAAACAATTCCGGTTGGATTGTAATTACCACAGCCTGGGCACTTGCAGTTTTCGTTGGGGTAACGGTTGCAGGGCCAGTGAGTGGCGCTCATCTGAACCCTGCCGTAACGTTAGGCCTGGCTATCGCGGGAAAATTTTCATGGGATCTGGTTCCCACATATATCGCCGGAGAAATGATTGGCGCCATGTTAGGTGCTTTTCTTGTCTGGTTATTTAATAAGGATCACTTTGCAATTACCGAAGATGAAGGGGCAAAATTAGCATGTTTCAGCACAGGTCCGGCAATAAGAAAGCCGGTTTCGAATCTTATCAGTGAAATTATAGGAACGTTTGTGCTTGTTTTTGTGATCTTCCATTTTGCCGATCCAAGCCTCACTTTGGGTAATGATCCGACCGCTAAGATCGGACTGGGGACTGTTGGTGCTCTACCTGTTACCTTACTTGTTTGGGCTATTGGCTTATCATTAGGAGGAACTACAGGTTATGCCATTAATCCTGCCCGTGACCTTGGACCAAGGATCATGCACGCTATTCTTCCGGTAAAAGGAAGCAGTGATTGGGGATATGCATGGATTCCTATTGCAGGACCAGTGCTAGGAGCAACCCTTGCGGCTTTATTGCATCTCGCTTTAAGTTAATCAAAGAAAGTTTACAGTATGAAAAAACTACTTTTTATATGCCTGATTATTTTAGGTACAGGGAGTCTCTTTGCCCAGGATGACACAGAAGTCAAGGATGACGGTCGCCTGGATTTCACTGCTAATATCCAGAATAACCACTTGTGGAGAGGCTTGATCATTACAGATAAGCCCGTGGTAATGGGAAACCTTTCTTACGCTTTGGATAAAGAAAAAAAATGGAAAGTGGGAATATGGGGAGCTTCTGCTTTAACCGACGACAAGGATGGCACCCATTATAAAGAGATCAATTATTATGTTCAGTATTCTGACGGACGGCTTTATATTGGGTTATGGGACTTATTTAACTCCAGAAACATCAATACTACAGTAGCTTCGGATGATATCTTTAATTATTCAAACAGAAGAACCGCCCATATTATTGATCTGAGAACAAATTACACCTTCGGTCCTTCGTTCCCTTTAAACATTGAAGCAGACATCATGCTTTATGGAGGTGCTAACGCGGGAGAAGTTGTTTTGAAACCGGACGGGAGCTATAAAAAGAATAAATATTCCACGTATGTTCAGGTAAGCTATCCTGTTATTGCCCATCAAAAAGTAAATCTGGATGCATTTGTTGGTGGAGGCTTTGCCATCAATGACAGCACATTTTTATATGGTAATGGAAAAAACAGTTTTGATATCGTAAATGTAGGTATCAAAGCCAGCAAAGCTTTAAAGATAACGGAACATTATACCCTTCCCGTATCAATGATGGCCATGTGGAATCCATCGAATAAATATGCAAGGATTCAGCTGGCAGCGACCGTATTTTAAAAAAATCAACATTATAAGAGGTCTATTCCGGTTTTGACCGGAATGGGCTTTTTTACATATGTCATTGACATCCTTAAGACAAAGTAAATACCGTGTTTTTACGGTGTAATTCTTGCATAAATCTTTTTACATTTGATCAAAAAAATGAAAAAGATATTCTGCGTGCTTATCCTCTGCATCGCAACCCTTTCCTTTTCACAATCTAAAGTTCCGTTTACTGGAAAAAGATCTTTCAATATAATAGAAGGATACAGCGGAACCGGCACACCAGCCTATTATCTTGATGTAAAAAAGAACGGCGATGTTTATTTTGGCTATGTACAGGTAAATCAGGCTAGCGGAGAAGAAACCAGTGAAGAAATAAATGCAGGGAAATACACCCCTCAGGTTATGAAGGTCCAGTTCAAAAAGTACAATGAAACTTTTTATGTAAAGTTTGATAAAGAAAAAATATACCTTACTGATGAAAAGGGAAATATTCAGAAATCTGAGGATTGCTGTTCTGCGATGGAAAGTGATAAAGAAAGTTGTACCTGTGAAAGCGCTTTTTACCAATAATGAAAATAATTAAGTTTTTAGTCATTCTTATTTTGCTTGTTTCATGCAGCGAAAGAGAGAAACATCCGTACACGTTTTATTACTGGAAAACAAAATTGTCTTTAGACAATGAAGAGAAAAAAGCATTAGATAAAACAACCGTCCCTATTCTTTACACAAGGTTCTTTGACATCAATAAAGTAAACGGCAGATTTCAGCCTTTAGCCGTCATCACCAAAGACGAAAGTTTCGAGACAGACAAACAAATTGTCCCTACCGTATTTATCACCAACCAGACTTTTGTTAATATTTCAGGGGAGGAAATACACTTCCTTGCAGAAAGCATACATCATTTAATTGACAAAAAGAGTAAAGAATATAAGCTGAAGACCAATCATGAAATTCAGATTGATTGTGACTGGACAGCCGGAACACGTGACGATTATTTCGCGTTTTTAAAAGAACTTCACAAAATTTCCGGGAAAGACATTGACTGTACGCTTCGGCTTCATCAGGTAAAAGATAAAGCAATAATGGGAATCCCTCCTGTAAAAAAAGTATTCCTGATGTGCTACTCCACCTCTTCTCCTTTGGAAACATCTGATAAGAATTCAATTCTGGATGTTAATATCCTTAAAAGCTATCTTTCAAAATTGGAAGATTATCCAATCAAGGAAATTGAAGTGGCTTTACCTATTTACTCGTGGGGAATTGTTACCAATCATTTAGGAAGACACAAGCTCATCAATGCTTTATCACAAAATGACCTGAAAAATCCTAATTTTAAAAAGATTTCAGATCATGAAATTGAAATTCAAAAAGATGGATTTTACTTTGGAAATTACCTGAATAAAGGATTTACCATAAAAGTTGAGGAAATTACAAACGACCAGCTCAGAGATGTCATTGCTTTTTTAGATAAAAAAATACCGTTGTTTAATATCGTTTATTATCAATTAGATACTAAATTTGTTGTGAACCAAAATTTCAAACTGATGTCTAAATTCCAGAGTGATTTTTAACATCATAGAATACAATAAAACACAACGCAAAAAATACTACATACCCATGAAAAAGTATATTCTCACAATTGCAGTCTTTTCACTTTTTTATACAAAATCAGAAGCTTGCGCCTGGTCAGATCCGGATTATGAGTATTTTAATCTTTTTACCCAAAGTATTATCAAGGATAAATCATATCTGCCATTTCTGCACAGTTATTCAACAAGATTTTATACTGACTTTAAACCAGGTCAGATTCCGGATGAAAATATTGGGACATGGAGGAAATTCTTTGGCAATCAGCTGAGCTATCAGGAAACCAATTATCTGGTAAATAATATAAGCCTTAATGAGCTTAATGAGCTCAAAAAAGGAAATCCGGGTAATCAACTATTGAAAAAACTGGGAACAGGTTTCTATCAGAAATATCGCGAAGGAATTGATTACTTAATTGAAGCTAAATATCTTGAGCCTTATATGAGGATCAATTTTATTGAAAATCCTGATTCTTATTTTTACAACGGCCCTCAAAGTGATAAAAATGCAACCAACCTTGATTATAACAAAACTATTTCAGCATTAACTTCTTTATATAATGCTGCAAAAAATCCTGAGATAAAACAGCGATACGGTTACCAACTGGTCCGTTTCAATCATTATACCAGAAATTATGACGCTGCACTTCAGGCTTTCAGAACCTATATTGAGCCGATCAAGTTAAAAGGAGTTCCTTACTTTATGGCTCTTGACCAATTAGCCGGCGCACAAAGAGGTATGAAGATGAACAGTGATGCCAACTGGAACTTCTTTCAGGTTTTCATGAATAGTGATAGCCGTAAAGAGTCTGCTTTTGTTTCTATGAAACTTTCTGATACCGCATCTTTTAATAACATTTTAAAAAGAGCAGGTACTCCGAATGAAAAGAATATGGCTTATTTTCTTTTGGGATATGAAGATTTCACCAATCCTATTCCTATAATGGAGAAGATGTACGATATTGATCCTAATTCGGAAATTCTGAAAGTAATGGCGGTAAGAAGTATCAATGAACTGGAAAGAGCTTATCTTCCTACTTATTATTATTCTGACGACACAGATAACGCAACCGTTCAAAAAGAAAACTCAAGTACATCTGCTGATTCTCAGAAAAAAGAATCTCCGGAAGTAAAAGAAAAAAAACTTTCATTCTGGCAGAAGATTATCCGGTTCTTTAAAAACCTGTTCGGAGGGTCTAAATCGGATAAGACAGCTGACGGAAAAGCAGATCAAAGTGATGATGAGCTATTAGATAATCCTAATCGAATTCCTTTCCACACAAAAAATCAAAGTTTTTGGTATGGAGATAGCAAGCAGATAGATTATCTTAATGATCTTGAAAAATTTACCTCAAAAACCAAAGAGAAATCTAAGGATGAATATTGGCAGATTGCAGATGCATACCTTAAATTCTTAAAAAAAGACTACAAAGCAAGTACTGAAATTCTGGAAGATATTAAAACAACCAATCCTGAATATCTTGAAGAGATCAAAAGGATGAAGGTCTTAAATGATATTGTTTCCCAACCGAAGATTACTTCCGATTACGAAGATCATCTAATGAAAGATTATCCGGAATATTTCATCGAAAAAGAAGTGAAGTCAGACAGTACAAATTCTGATTATGACAATTATTACGGTCCTGTTCCATCTACTGCATCATTCCTTAAGGACGTTTTAGCTAACCGATATTTCCTTCAGGGAGAGGATGGGAAATCATTCCTAATGAGCAATAAGCTTTCTGATCTCCAATATAATCCTAATTCAAGTTTGGTTAAAAGTGTAGAGGACTTTTACAGGAAGCCTAATAAAAATCAATTCGAGCAGCAGATCATTGCCAAAAATATGGACGATGTAGGAAATATTGAGGCATTCTTCAGTGTAATTTATGGCGACCGGGCGATGAGAGTTGCCGATTTTGAAAAAGCAAAATCATATTATCAGAAAGCGCAGGACTTTGTAGGAATTCCTAGGATCAATTATGACTGGGTTTCCAGTGAACAACCAAAAGTTCCTCATCAATATGCTAAAGACGAATACAATGGTTTCAGAAATATCCCGGATTATGTTTTTGGCCATAATGTATGGGAAAGCTTCGAAAGTGATGCAGCCACCAGCATGGAAAACGAAGACTACACTCAATTTCCTTTCATAAAGACCATGATGAATAAGCTTGAATTAGCAGATGCTGCTATAGAGCTTAAGAAAATTGGTAACGGAAAAGATGAAAAAGCTGCTAAAGCGAGCCAGCTTATTGGTAATTTATTGTATAATACTTCTATTCTTGGTTATTACCGACAGCTGTTCGTAATGGATGTAAATAATAGTAATGGTGGCAAATATGATTTCTGGAATACAGATAAGAAAACACCATATCAATATTATTATAAAAATTTCCTTGACAGATCTTACATTGAACCGGATAATTTTGATCTGGCTATCAATTATTATAAAAAAGCACTGGCCCTTTCAGTGAATAAGGAAGAAAAAGCGAGAATCTTATTCCAGATGGCTAGTGCAGAGCAAGGAAAATACTATCAATACGAAGCAAAAAATCCATCAAAGATAAGCTACTCCGATCCTCAATATTCTGAGAAAAGCGATGCCTATCAAAAGCAACTGGACAATATAAAGAATGAAAAGTTCCGAACCTATTTTGCTTTATTAAAAACCCAGTATTCTGATACGGAAACTACCAAAAATCTAATGGGAAGCTGTTCTTATTTTAGTTACTTCATGAAATAGAACAATCGCTTTCGGTCTGAAATAAAAAAAGGAATCACTATGATTCCTTTTTTTGTTTTTCCAACCATTCCTCATGTTTCTTTTTAAACAGATCATGCTTGTAGCTTTGATTTCTTTTAGCCGCATCAATAGAATGAGAAGTATGGATATCCACATCATCTTGAGCAAAGTCAGCTAATTTCTCATAATAGGTATGCAGCTGATCCAATTCTTTTTCGGATAAGTCTTCTATATCTACAATCCGGTTACTCGCTTTTTCATGGGCTGCGATCAGCTCATTTAGTTTAATCTGTATAGCTTTAGAATCTTTATTCTGGGATTTCTGAATAAGAAATACCATCAAAAAAGTAATAATCGTTGTTCCTGTATTGATCACCAGCTGCCAGGTTTCAGAATAATGAAATACAGGTCCGGAAAGAGCCCAGATTACAACAATAGCAGTAGCTCCAATAAAAGCATGGGAACTTCCTGTAAATTTGGTTGCCCAATCTGAAAACTTTTCAAAAAAATTATTATCCTTATGACTCATAGTGATTATTGTTTTAAATAATAAATGTATTAAATAATATTATTTTTTAAGCAAAAAAACTTAAAACAATAAACATAGTGATGTGTCTAAAGTTCCACAGATCAATTAGAATTTATAATTTACTTGCACTGCAAAATTCCGGGGTTGGATCTGATCAATATATCCACCTCTGAAATACGAATTGTAGCCTACAGTATCAAAAATATTATTGAGAAAGACTCTTAATCCCAATCCTCTTTTAAATGAATATCCTATCTGCGCATCAACTGTTGTATACTGAGGCATATTAAAAGGCTTTTCACCAAGCTGAGTCCCATTGATATGACCATTTGCAGCATTAGAATATTTTTGTTTATAATCATCTACAGGTCTTGTACCAACGTAATAAATCCCAGCGCCCACGTCAAGACCTTCCAGGGCTCCGGTATTAAATTTATAATTCAACCATGCGTTGGCCGAATTCTTTGGAGTATTAATAGGGGCAGAACCATTCACAAATGAAGGGCTGTCCCTGTATTGTGCATCTACATAAGCCCAACCCGTCATAACCTGAAGATTAGGAAGGATTTTACCTATTAATTCAACTTCGATTCCTTTTCTTTTTAGCTCTCCTGCCAATGCATAGGTCCCAGTTCTGTTTCCATCAGTTAAAATTTCATATGAGAGGTTGTCTGTATTAATATTGAACAATGTAACATTGAACCTTAACCTTTCACTAAGCCAGTCGGATTTGATCCCTGCTTCCCATTGTTTGGTTGTGGATGCTCCTACTGTCCCACCTCCGATCAGTACATTATTTGCAGTTCTTAAAGAAGTTGTACTAGTATATGAACCAAAAATATTCATATTTTCGACAGGCGAAATCATTAACCCTAATGATGGATTCCATGCATAGCCCGGATTTTTATCCGATCCATTTAATCGGCTATAACGAATACCTAAATGAGCTTTGATGTATTTATTGAATGTGATAACATCCTGGGCCATTAATCCTAATGTCGGAGTAACAGTATTGATGATAGCATCTTTCTTTGCCAGTTCAAAATTGTTGACATCAATAGAAGCGGGAAGAATATTATTAATTTCATTAAGAACATTGATCCGGTCAACATCTTTACTCTGATAAGAGGTCGTTGTAACATTCGATTCTTTCCAATCAAAACCTACCTGGAAAGTATGTTTCATAAATCCTGTCATTACATCAGATCCGATAAAATCAAACTGAAAAACCTTGTTTAGATCCTCTCTTCCTGATTTCGTTAAACTTCTATCTCTTATTTCATTTGGGTTCTTTGAATCGACAGGAGATAAAGCTGCACCTACAATGTCCGACTGATAAGAAGAGCTCATTAATGCAGCTCTTACTTTCAATTTGTTGGTCAGTTTTCTAGTAGCCGTTGTAGAAAAGTTGAATGTTTCCATCTTTGCATTATCTGTAGAAAACCCAAGAAATTTTCTACCCGGCATTCTGTATATAGCTTCAACATCACCTTTTGCAAGATTTACGGTCCCTCTATCCGGCGTAGTATTGTTATACATATAATCCATTTCTACCACGATTTCCGTTTTATCATCAGGTCGAATAGCTATGGATGGATTTACATAGATCCGATCCGTATGAATAAATCTTCTGAAACTATTATTATCCTGATATGCTGCATTTAATCTTACAGCAATCCTACCATCAGAATCCAATACCCTTTGAAAATCTATTGTTGGTCTGTAAAAATCCCAGCTACCATACCTAAACCCTATATTTGTTTCATCAATAAATTTAGGAACTTTAGTAACCACATTGATCACACCTCCTGCGGAACCTAACCCATCGCCAATTCCCTGAGTAACTGCTGCTGAGCCTTTGATCACCTGAATACTCTCTACTCCCTGCATATCCGTAAGCATTGCTCCGGTCCTGAAATCTGAATCCATCTGAACACCATTCTTTAAAACAGGAACTCCTCTGTATCCTCTAATTGACATACTTTCTCTCGTTCCCCCATAACTTCCAAACTGGGTTACCCCCGGTATATTCTTTGCAACATCCGTCACCGTAAGCCCTCCCAGGTTTTCTATCACTTTATAAGATATAACAGAAATACTTTGGATCTGATCCCTCGTTTTTAAGGGTAATCTTGTTATGACTTCTAAGCCTTCCGGTTGTTTTTTTCTTTCTCCGAATAATTCTACTTCTTCGATTGTGTTTTCTTTTCTAATGCTATCATTTACTTTTTGTCCACTGACAAAACCAATCCCTAACACTACTAAAGAAAAAGATACTGTTCTTTTCATCTCTTATTTTTTGCAAAAATATTATTTTTATTAATTCTAAATAAATTAATACTGGTGATATATGTCATTGCAAAGAATTACTCTTTGTAATTTTATTACCTCTCAGTTTAATTCGCAAAAAATTCTACAAACATAAAGTTCAATATTTACCAAATAAAAAAAAGGTCAATCGTTCTCAACAGACTCCTCTACTTCTTACGGTTCCTCATCCAAATACCATTGAAATCTTTCTTATTGATACATAAAAAAATCCGCCCCTTTTACAGGGGCGGATTCTATAATCATTGCAAAGTATGCAATTATCACACTTTAATTTCTACGTCAACACCGCTTGGTAACTCTAATTTCATTAGAGCATCAACAGTTTTAGAAGAAGAAGAGTAGATATCCATCAATCTCTTGTGAGCTGATAATTGGAACTGCTCTCTTGCTTTTTTGTTAACGTGTGGAGATCTCAACACCGTGAAGATTCTCTTGTTAGTTGGTAATGGAATAGGTCCGTTTACAACAGCCCCGGTAGCCTTTACCGTTTTTACGATTTTCTCAGCAGACTTGTCTACCAAGTTGTAATCGTAAGATTTTAGTTTTATTCTGATTCTTTGTGACATTTCTTTAATTTAAAAATTAACCTTTTGCTTTAGCAATGATTTCTTCAGCAACGTTTTGTGGAGTCTGAGCGTATTTCTCTAATTCCATAGAAGATGTAGCTCTTCCTGATGAAAGTGTTCTTAGAGTTGTTACATATCCAAACATTTCAGAAAGTGGAACAGAACCTTTGATAACAACAGCACCGTTCTTTTCTTCCTGACCACTGATCGTACCTCTTCTCTTGTTAAGGTCACCAATAATGTTACCCATATATTCTTCCGGAGTTACAACTTCCAGTTTCATAATAGGCTCCATAATTACCGGCTTAGCAGCTTTACCAGCTTCCTTAAATCCTAATTTAGCAGCTAATTCGAAAGAAAGAGCATCAGAATCCACCGCGTGGAAAGATCCATCTTTAAGAGTAACTTTAATACCTTCAACTTCGAAACCAGCCAATGGACCGTTCTTCATTGCAGCTTTAAATCCTTTTTCAATTGCAGGAACGAATTCTCTAGGAACGTTACCACCTTTGATCTCATTGATGAATTCTAAACCAACTTTACCTTCGTCAGCAGGTCCTAGTTCAAATACAATATCAGCAAATTTACCTTTACCACCTGATTGTTTTTTGTAAACTTCTCTATGGCTGGCAACTTTTGTTAAGTTTTCTTTGTACTCTACCTGAGGTTGTCCTTGGTTTACTTCAACTTTGAACTCTCTCTTCATACGATCTACAATGATATCCAAGTGAAGCTCACCCATACCAGAGATAATCGTTTGTCCAGAAGCTTCGTCAGTTCTAACAGTAAACGTTGGATCTTCTTCAGCCAATTTTGCTAATGCGTTACCCATTTTATCCTGGTCCGCTTTAGTTTTAGGCTCAACAGCGATACCGATTACCGGATCAGGGAAAACCATCGATTCAAGAACGATTGGGTTTTTCTCATCACACATCGTATCACCAGTTTTGATAGATTTGAATCCTACTGCTGCACCAATATCTCCTGCTTCAATATATTCTACAGGATTTTGCTTGTTAGCGTGCATCTGATAGATTCTTGAGATTCTTTCTTTATCTCCAGAACGAGTGTTCAGGATATAAGAACCTGCATCTAATCTTCCAGAGTATGCTCTGAAGAATGCTAATCTTCCCACGAATGGGTCAGTAGCAATCTTAAATGCTAAAGCCGCGAAAGGCTCATTTACGTCTGGTTTTCTTGTAATTTCAGCGTCTGTTCTTGGATCAGTACCTTTGATATCATCTTTATCCAATGGAGAAGGCAAGTATTTACATACTGCATCCAACATGAACTGTACTCCTTTATTTTTGAATGAAGAACCACAAGTCATTGGGATAATAGATAAATCAATAGTAGCTTTTCTAAGAGCTTCGTTGATTTCTTCTTCAGAGATTGAATCCGGATCTTCGAAGAATTTCTCCATCAAAGTCTCATCATAGTCAGCTACAGCTTCAACTAATTTCTCTCTATATTCGTGAACCTCAGCTTTCATGTCTTCAGGAATTGGCACTACTTCAAAAGTAGCTCCTTGTCCTGCTTCATCCCAGATGATAGCTCTGTTTTTAATTAAGTCTACAACACCTTTAAAGTCTTCTTCAGCACCGATTGGTAAAACGATTGGAACTGCATTAGATCCTAACATTTCTTTAACTTGTTTTACAACGTTAAGGAAGTCAGCACCTTGTCTGTCCATTTTGTTTACGAATCCCATTCTAGCAACTTTGTAGTTGTCAGCAAGTCTCCAGTTTGTTTCAGACTGAGGCTCTACTCCATCTACAGCAGAGAATAAGAATACCAAACCATCCAATACTCTCAAAGATCTGTTTACTTCTACTGTGAAGTCAACGTGTCCCGGTGTATCGATGATGTTGAAGTGGTAAGGTTTAGTGTCGGCTACAGGTTTTCCTTGATCTGTTGGAAAGTTCCAAGAACAAGTAGTTGCAGCAGAAGTAATGGTAATACCTCTTTCTGCTTCCTGCTCCATCCAGTCCATTGTAGAAGCACCATCGTGAACCTCTCCAATTTTGTGGTTTACACCAGTATAGAATAAAATCCTTTCTGTAGTGGTAGTCTTACCTGCATCAATGTGAGCAGCGATACCAATATTTCTTGTAAATTTAAGATCTCTTCCCATTTCAGATTAGAATTTAAAGTGTGAGAAAGCTTTGTTAGCTTCCGCCATTTTATGAGTGTCACTTTTCTTTTTATAAGCAGCACCTTCTTCTCTAGAAGCAGCAACAATTTCGTTAGCTAATTTCAAAGCCATAGACTTATCATTTCTAGCTTTAGAATATTTAATTAACCATTTCATCGCCATAGAAATTTTTCTATCAGCTCTGATTGGCATTGGGATTTGGAAGTTAGCACCACCTACTCTTCTTGAACGTACTTCTACGTGAGGCATTACGTTAGTAAGGGCATCTTTCCAGATCTCAAGAGAAGTCTTTTCAGTTTCTCCTTTTTTAGTTTCTACAACGTCTAATGCATCATAGAAAATTTTGAATGCGATAGACTTTTTACCGTCTAGCATTAGGTTATTTACAAATCTAGTTACCAATTGATCATTAAATTTTGGATCTGGTAACAACGGTCTTTTTTTCGCTTTTGTCTTTCTCATTGTTTTGTACCTTATTTAATGATTATTTTTTCTTTCCTTTAGCTGGTGCAGCAGCTGCCTGACCTGGTTTAGGTCTCTTAGCTCCGTACTTAGATCTTCTCTGTGTTCTTCCATTTACACCTGCAGTGTCTAATGCACCTCTTACGATGTGGTAACGTACTCCCGGTAGGTCTTTCACCCTTCCGCCTCTTACCAATACTATCGAGTGCTCTTGAAGATTATGTCCTTCGCCCGGGATGTAGGCGTTGACTTCTTTACCGTTTGAAAGTCTTACCCTTGCTACTTTTCTAAGTGCAGAGTTAGGTTTCTTAGGAGTGGTAGTATATACTCTCGTACATACACCTCGTCTTTGTGGACAAGAATCAAGGGCAGCCGATTTGCTCTTCTTGGCAAGCGTGGCTCTTCCTTTTCTTACTAATTGTTGAATAGTAGGCATTTAATTGCTTTTTATTTTAAGCTGCAAAAATAGTAATATTTTTTTAATTGACAAGTAGTTATATATTTTTTATATACTTGAAACTAAAATATTTATTTGAATACTTCTTTGATTACTTTTCCTTTAGCGTACTGTAAAGGAACTCCTAAAAGTTCGGCAATAGTACTTGCTATATCAATCTGTTCATAATTTCCGGTACTAATCGTAGTATTCTTTTTAAAATCCGGCCCAAGAGCAAAGAACTCAATATGTCTACATCCTTCACAATCATCACCATGATTTCTAAATCCACCTTTGCTGTCCAGATGTCTTCCATGATCATTAGAAACAATTAGTGTGGTCTTATCTTTATAAGCGGGCAGAGACTGAATATAATTCCAAATATCCTTAATAGAAGCATCCGTAGTTTTTATTGCCTGAATGTATTCATTATATTTATTATCATGTCCATATGAATCTACGTCTTTAAGATTGATAACAATCATATTAGGATTATACTTTTTCATGATCTCTTTTGTATTGGCCATCGTAACGGCATCCGCTCTATATCCAGATCCATTTCCGCTCACTCCGCAATCTACACTTGGCTGGAATTTGCCTTTCCAATCTGCCAATTTACAATCGTTCAAAACTTCCAGTTTATCTTTAGAGGCAATAACCCATGCTTTTGTTTTATCTGCTCCTGTGAATTTAAGCCATTGCTGCATTACAGACGGAAAGCCTGGTAATTCTGTCCCATCATTCTTAATATTTTCATATACTCCAGAACACATGGCGCTATGCCCGGGGTTGGTGCTTGTAGTTCCATTGTTTTTAAAATTACTGATAAATACTCCTTGACTCAAAAGGCTCACTCTATTAGGAATATTCTTTTTTGTTGATTCTTCCCAGGTCTCAGAAATACGGGGACCATCTACAACCAATAAAACAACATTCTTGGTTTCGTATTTTTTTTCAGTAGGCGCCTGTCCGTCTTTATCTCTATCTGAACATGAAAAAATAAAAAGAAGGAATGCTAAAAGTAAAATAGTCTTTTTCATAATTTGTAGAATTTTGGTTCTAAAATTAGGAAAATACATCATCGAGTAACATTAATTAATTGTTATACATTTTTAAAATTAATCATAACAACAGTATGTAATAGAAATCACGAAACTGAAATTAATAAAAAGCTTTCTTCATCTACTAGTCCACAATACGAACTTCAACGTTCTTATTCCACTTAAAATCCCGGATATTTCTTCTTAATATCTCCTGGTTAGTTTGTTCAAGCGCATAAATGGAAACCTCATCTTTTGATACAGCAATCATATTTTTAATCTTCAAAACGGCAATTTTTTTCCAATTTCGTGGAATATGCCCCTGAAACCATTCATCATATATTACTGCGATTTCATATTTGTTATTAGCAGTATATTGAATTAGAAAATTCTCAAATTCCTCATTTAAATTTCTTTTATCAGCGGTAAAAGGAATCATTTCTACAGATCCAAGCCCCACAATATCCAGCAAATGGATATCTGTATAGTAACTTATAGCACCAATATCATTCGCTACCACTTTAGATGTATTATAATAGGTATGTAAAAATCTTGCGGATTGTATTTGTTGTTCATAAATATTTTTTCCGCCATTCTCAAGAATACGATCTGCGAACCAACTTTTATAAAAAAGAAGCAGGATATTCATAATTACCAGGATAGTAATAAGTTTTTCTCCTTTGATGTAACTTTTATAGTCAGAAAACAGAGCAGATATTCTGGGAATAATTGCCATACAAAACCCTGTCAATATATAGGCTTCGTACCTGAACATCCCTTTAAGATCAGCAAACATGGTATGGCAAATCATTAAGAGGGAAAAAACAATTAGGAAAAAGTTCTTTATAATGATTTCTTTTAAAGACTTATTCCTGATAGTATCTCTGCATATGAAAACAATACTTATTAAAATTGGAAAAATACCTATTTTATAAAAGCTTTTATTAAGGAATAAATGATCAAGAAAGATCGTTTTAAGCCGCACAAACATTTCAGGTCCTAAAGTCAATTGAGTTCCTTTTACCACAACTGAATTGGGAAAAAAATAACCATCCTGCTGATAATTGAAATAACAGAATAATAATACAGGGACAAAACCTGCAATTAAAACACCTAAGGCATTTTTCCATTTTTTAACCGTAATAAGAACACCAGCGAGGATCACAAAATAAAACATACTTTCGAAGCGGACCAGCCCCATCAATATAAGGGAAAGATAAAATGCCGGAACTGCCATCCTGCTCTTATTCCAATTGCTGAAGGAATACATATTGACGATAAAAAGAAATACCTGAAAAACATGTTCCATACCGGAGAGTACCTGCAAATGCAAAACAGCAAAAAACAAAGTAACCAACGTTGCTAAAACAGTATTTCTTACATTCCTGAAAGTTTCTCCATAATACATGGAAAGGAAATAAAGAATTCCTAACGCGAAGGTTATATTAAAATACAGAGGGATCTGATCATGATTACCGAATACCTGGATTAAAAAACTGATCATAAAAGTAAACAAGGGAGAGGAAGAGGTAGAGGAAAACCCATACCTTGTAATCCCCCATACATCATGTAAAGCAAAATTCTTAGCGATAGCGAGATGAATATAAGCGTCGTCAAGAGGATATACATATTGTCCATCTGTTTTTGAAATACTAACTATATAATAAAATATACAGATACCAAAAAATACAAAAAGAGATAAAAAGAAACTCTGCAAACCTATATTTCGCGATGACGACATTTTATGATAAATTATAAGAATACCAAAGATAAGTATCATCAATCAGGAACCCACTATTTCGGCACAATATTTACTGCATTTATAGCATAAAAAAATAAACGTATGAAAAATGCCAGTATTATCGGTCTTAAAGAAACCGATTGTAAAAACATTTCGGAAAAGCTTAATGTACTATTAGCCAATTATTCAGTATTCTATCAAAACACAAGAGGTTCTCACTGGAACATCAAAGGTGACCAGTTTTTCACACTACATCCGAAATTTGAAGAATTATATAATAGCCTTGTATTAAAGATCGACGAAATTGCTGAAAGAATCCTGACCTTAGGAGCAACTCCCGGACATAATTATTCAGACTATTTAAAAATATCTACAATTAAAGAAAGTAAGGAAGTAAGTGACGGAACGAAAAGTGTAGAAATCATTTTAAATTCTTTCAAAGTAGTTTTGGATCTTCAGAGAGAGCTTCTTGATATTACCGAGAAAGCAGGAGATGAGGGAACAAATTCACAAATGAGCGACTATATTACGGAGCAGGAAAAAGAAGTATGGATGTATAACTCTTATCTGGGTAAATAACCCACAAAGATCATCGATATATAAAAAAAATCGTCTTACATTTAGACGATTTTTATTTTTAATTATTAAATTTGCGTTAAAATTACACAATATGCACGACGTACGATTGAATTCCATTCTAGATAATGATTTCTATAAAATAACCATGCAGAATGCCGTGGTCAAATTATTTCCAAGCTCCATCGTTAAATATGAATTTATCAACAGAGGAAAACATCAGTTTCCGGAAGGTTTTGATATTGCCCTAAGAGAAGCTGTAAACAAAATGGCCGAACTTAAGCTCACCAAAGATGAGAAAAAGTTTATGGCGAGAACCTGCCCTTACATCGACCTTCCCTACCTTGATTTTTTGGAAGGGTATCATTATGATCCTTCCGAAGTAAAGATCCATCAGGATGCCGGTGATCTTTCGGTAACTGTTGAGGGGCTTTGGTACAGAACTATCTTGTGGGAAGTTCCTTTATTAGCACTGATCAGCGAGCTGCATTACGAAATGAACCATATGGAAAGGGATTCCAATGAAATCGTTATGCATAGAACCATAGAAAAAGCAGATTCATTAGGAAGGCTTGGTGTTACTTTCGCAGAATTCGGAACCAGAAGAAGACATTCTTACAAAGTTCAGAACCTGGTGATGGAAGCACTGACCCAAAAAAAAGACTCCACTTTCATAGGAAGTTCAAATGTTCATTTCGCCATGAAATATGGGGTAAAGCCTATCGGAACCCATGCACATGAATGGTTCATGTTTCATGCGGCCGAATATGGCTTCAAAATGGCCAACGAACTGGCCTTGGAACATTGGGTAGATGTGTACAGAGGTGACCTTGGGGTTGCTCTTTCAGACACATATACCACTGATGTGTTTTTCCAGCAGTTTGATAAAAAGTTTGCAAAGTTGTTTGACGGAGTACGCCATGATAGTGGTGATGCACTGGAATTTGCTGATAAGACGATCGCTCATTACAAGAACAATGGAATCAATCCACTCTTTAAATACATCATTTTCTCTGATGCATTGAATCTTGAAAAAGTAGAAGAAATCACTAAATACTGTAAAGGTAAAATCGGTGTTTCATTCGGAATCGGAACCAATCTTACCAATGATGTCGGTTTGAAACCGATGAATATAGTTATGAAATTAATTGGTGTACAGGCTCCAAATAAAGAATGGATCCCAACTGTAAAATTATCTGATGAACATGGAAAATATACAGGTGATCCAAAAATGATCGAATTAGCAAAAGAGTTTCTTAGAATAAAAGATTAAGTAGATGCTAGATGTCAGATCTCAGACTTATAACTAAATAACCACTGTATCATGAAATTTAAAATTTATTTTTCTCTTAGTTTCCTGATAGCAACTTTATCTGTCACTCAAGAGAAAAAAGAGGTAAAACCGAAATTCAACCAGGAACTGGCTACTTCGCTGGGAGCAGATCAATATGGAATGAAGGCTTATACTATTGTTATGCTTACAACAGGACCCGCAAAGATTGAAGACAAAGCTAAAATGAGTGAGATAATGAAAGGACATATGACTAATATTGGAAAATTAGCTGACGAGGGAAAGATTATAGTAGCCGGACCTTTTTTAGAAAAGAATAAGGAAAATTATCGTGGAATGTTTATTTTCAATACCAAGTCTAAAGAAGAAGCCGAACAATGGGTAAAAACAGACCCTGCAGTAAAGGCCGGAGTCTTCAGCTATGAACTTCTTCCCTGGTATGGATCAGCTGCCTTGCCTCTGTATGTAAAGCATCACCAAGAGATCACTAAGGAAAATCCATAAACAGGCTTTTATCCTCTTTATATATTTAATTAAACAGGATAAATTACCTGAAAAACAAGAGACAATCTGGCTGTATTTGTTACAACTGTCCTTAATTGCTTTTGTTTTATATTATTTATTTCCAATTAAAATAATAATTATATCTTCACCCATAACAAAATAACAACAATGAAAATAAGACTATTTGTTTTGATATTTTTAGTATCAGCAAAACTACTCTTCGGGCAAAATACTCCAAAAGAATATACGGAGAAAGTAAAAAAGGCCGAAGGATTTTATAAAGCCAAGGATTTTAAAAACTCTGCTAATAATTATTCCGAAGCATTTAGGTCTAATGGGTGGAAAGCCTCTCTTAATGACAGATATAATGCAGCATGCTCATGGGCAATGGCATCCGTAACGGATAGCGCATTTTCTCAGCTGGAAAAAATTGCTACTCAATTTAGTAATTATAACCATATAACAGGAGATACGGATCTGAACTCTTTGCATGCAGATGTTCGATGGAAGCCATTGCTTGAAAAAATTAAACTCAACAAGGAGAAAGCAGATGCCAAATTGAATAAACCTCTGGTTGAAAAGCTTGGAAGCATTTATAATGAAGATCAAAACGGTAGACGCGAGATTGGAGAAATTGAAAAAAAATACGGCCGGGATTCAAAGGAAATGCAAGAGCATTGGAGAACTATAATTAAAAAGGATTCTTTAAATTTAATAGAAGTAAAAGCTATTCTTGATAAATATGGTTGGTTAGGCCCTGATGTAGTAGGTAACCAAGGAAACACTACCTTATTTCTTGTTATACAACATGCTGATTTGGAGACGCAGGTAAAATATTTGCCCATGATGAGGGAAGCTGTAAAAAATGGAAAAGCCCAAAGCGGTAGCTTAGCTCTTTTAGAGGATAGAATTGCTTTAAGACAAGGTAAAAAGCAAATTTATGGAAGCCAGATTGGACAAGATCCTGAAACTCACGCATTTTATGTATCACCTTTAGAAGATCCTGACCATGTAGATAAAAGACGGGCAGAAGTTGGACTTCCTCCATTAGCAGAATATGTAACCCATTGGAATATGAAGTGGCACCCGGAACAATATAAAAAAGATCTACCGAATCTCGAAGCCAAAGAAAAACGCAAATAGAATAAAATTATTTTCAGATAGTTCTATTCTCATGGAATAATTTACTACTTTAGTGTATCTAACTCATTCTTATTTACTTAATTATAAAAAAGTAATAAAAAATCACTAAACAAAAAAAATTAAACCATGAAAAAATCTAATTCAAAAAAACTTTCAAGAACAGAATTAAAAGATGTAATGGGAGGAACATTGTATCCGGCACAATGCCCGGGAGGATGCCCTGGTGAGGCCTTGATCAGATGTCCTGACGGCTCTACCACGATGACTAATTTTATATGTATGGGTGGAAGATGCGAACCGGCCGCAATGTGCAAGCCATTGGTTCTTGAGCCGTTCCCGGATCCGATTATCATCACGCCATAATCTGACCAAAGACAATATACAAAGTGAGCTTTCCGGCTCACTTTTTTTATTCATAAATCAAAAAAATGCCGGAATCCTCACATTCCGGCAAACAAAACTAACATGTAATAAAATTGAAAGAATTATAATGTTGCTTTGTATTTTTTCTGATATGCATAATAGAAAATAACAGGCAATACGGTAAAAGACAATATCATGCATATAATCAATCCTCCCACGATCATAATGGCTAAAGGCTTTTGAATCTCAGACCCCATTCCATTGGACATTGCTGCGGGAAAAAGCCCCATTGATCCCATCAAGGCAATCATTATCACCGGTCTGATTCTGCTTTGAACTCCCTGGCTGATTGCTTCTTTCAGGGACATTTTATTCTGAAGATTTTCTTTCATAACCCCTATTAATACAATTCCGTCAATTGTTGCAACACCAAACAGGATAATAAACCCTATTCCCGCTGAAATTCCAAAAATAGTTCCGGTAAACCAAAGTGATAAAAACCCGCCAATAAATGCAAAAGCCAATGTTACAGATGAAATCAGTGTATCTTTAATGTTACCGAAGTTAAAGTAAAGCAACATCAGGATAAGCAAGAGCGAAATCGGAACAACCATTGCCAACTGTTTGGCAGCCCTCTCTTTACTTTCGAATTCCCCTGCCCAGGTCATTTTATGGTTTTTAGGAATATGTACATCTTTTGCTACTTTTGCTTTTGCATCTTTAATCGTACTTCCAAGATCTCGTCCCTCAATATTAAATCCGACACCAATATATCGGCTATTACCTTCGCGATAAATAAAGGATGGCCCGGTATGGTAGTCAATCGTTGCAATTTCCTTCAACGGCACCTTCTTATTATCCTGTGTCGGAATCAGAATATTTCCTATTTTCTCCGGATTATCACGATATTGTTTTTCAAATCTTAGCATCACGTCAAACATCCTTTCATCTTCATAGAATTTTGTTGCTGCCTGCCCTCCGATAGTCATTTCAATCACCGCCTGTGCATCAGCAGTTGAGACACCGTATTTTGCCATTTTGGAATCATGAAGCTGGATCCTTAATTCCGGTAAGCCTATATTTTTAAAAACATTCACATCGGAAATTCCGGGTACGGTTCTAATGGAATTCGCAACCTGATTGGCATAGTTTTCAAGCTGGAAAAGGTCATTACCAAAAATCTTGATCACCAGAGGAGCCTTTACCCCTGCCACATATTCTTCCACATTATCCTGAATAGGCTGGCTGAACCCAAAATTAATGCCGGGATATTTTTCCAGCGAAACCCTCATTTCCTCCAGAAGTTCTTCTTTGGAAATCTTTTTCTTCCATTCATTTTCAGGTTTCAACTGAATATTAAATTCAATATTAAAAAACCCCGTCGGGTCTGTTCCGTCATTCGGACGACCGGTTTGCGTCATTACAAATTCCACTTCATCATATCTGGAAAGTAATTGTTTCATTTCTTTAGTAAGCCTCACGGATTCATCGAGATTTACACTATTGGGAAGGGTGGCACGAACATAAATTGCCCCTTCATTAAGCTTTGGTAAAAATTCCGATCCATAATTGGAAAACCTCCATCCACAAATAACCAAAAGAACCCCAAATCCTATAATAAAAGTTTTTTTGTAGCGTGCGCTTAACGCGTAAAGCTTATAAATGTTCACCCTGAAAAATTTCGAAATAAAATTCTCCTTTTCTTCTATATCCTTCGTGAGCAAAAGTTTACACATTGCAGGAACATAAGTTAAACTCAGAATCAAAGACCCCAGCAAAGCATACCCTAGGGTAAATGCCAATGGAGAAAACATTTTGCCTTCTACTTTCTGGAAGGAGAAAATAGGCATTAACGCTACAATAAGAATTAAAAGGGCAAAGAAAATATACCCTGCAACACTTCCCGCACTTTTCTTGATAATGCCCAGTTTCGACATTTTATTGAATCGCCGTAAGCCTACCTTTTTGGCCTTTTGTTCGAGAGCTACAAAAACATGCTCTACAATAACGAGTGTACCCTCCAGAAGCAGACCAAAGTCAAGGGCTCCCATTGAAATAAGATTAGCCGGCAATCCCTGGATCCTCAGCATAATGATCGCAAATAAAAATGCCAAAGGAATAACCGACGCCACAATAAATGTTGTTCGCCAATTGTATAAAAATATAAATACAATAATAGATACCAGAATCACCCCTTCCACCAAATTTTTGGATACGGTATGCACAGTGGTATTTACAAGTTCTGTACGATCGATGATAGGAACGATCTTTACATCGCCTGGCAATTCTCCTCCGTTCAATTCACCGATTCTTTCTTTAAGACGTCCAATCACCTCACTCGGATTCTCCCCACGAAGCATGATCACAATTCCTTCTACAACATCATTTTCTTTATTGTACCCCACCTGCCCTAACCTTGGCTTGGCAGAAACTTTTACTTCGGCCACATGCTTCACCAGAATCGGGGTGGATCCTTTAACCTCAATTTGTATGTTTTCAATATCTTCTTTACTTTCCAGAAGCCCTATACCACGAACCACATATGCCTGATCTCCTTTTGAAACCACATCTCCCCCTACATTAATATTACTTTTGGAAACAGCTTCATAAACATCCAATGGCGAAAGATCATAATTATGTAATTCAGTTGGATTGATCTTTATTTCATAAATCTTTTCTTCTCCCCCGAAACTTACAACATCCGCAACCCCCGGGACCGCACGAAGCTCTCTTTCAATCACCCAATCCTGAATAGAGGTAACCTCTTTAATAGGCAATTTACTTTTAATGATGTATCTGTAAATTTCTCCGGTAGCACCTGAAGGTGGTTCTATACTGTAATTTGCTCCATTAGGAAGTTCAACATTCCCCAATCGGTTCGAAGCATATTGCTGGGCATAAAAATCATCCACATGATCATCAAAAATAACCGTCACCACAGATAAACCAAATAAAGAAATAGACCGTACTGAGGTTTTATTCGGTATTGTGCTCATTTCTTTTGAAATTGGAAGCGTGACAAATTTTTCTATCTCTTCAGCACTTCGTCCCGGCCATTGTGTAATTACCCTCACCCTGGTGTTTGTAACATCCGGAAACGCTTCTATTGGAGTATGCATGTAAGAATAAATTCCACCAGCAAGCAAAAGCAGAGTACCCAGAAGTACAATCAAAGAATTTTTTAACGAGAAAGAAACTATACTTTGTACAAATTTTCGCATTACTTCGTAGAATTATTGGATTGATTTTTCATGTTTTCGTAGATAAGCAATCCATTGGAAGCAATAACCATCTCCCCTTCTTTAAGGTCTCCTTCTACATAAATGTACTGACTGTTGGATGCCACTTCGGTAACAGCTCTCATTTCTATGGCACAATCTTTTTTATAGACCACAACATAACTTTGGTTATTATCAAAGATCAGAGCTTTGGCAGGAATTGCCAATGCTGTTCTGTTTTGTGCATTAATAGGTAAAACAATATCTGCAGACATTCCCGGTCTAAGTTTCATATTATTATTGTCCATAATAATTTTAGCTTTCAACACTCTTTCATTTTCATTAAAAACCTGGGAGATGACATTAATCTTTCCGGAAAAACTATCATCCGGATAGGCAAGCGTTTTTACTACTACAGGCTGATTCACGTACACATGTCTCATATTGGTAGCATACACATTAGCCATTACCCACACCTTATCAAGATTAGAAATGGTAAAAAGCTGTTCACCTCCGGCAGTTACAGGCATACCGGTAGAAATATTTTTAGCAATTACGTAACCATCTGCAGGAGCTTTAACCTGCATATTTGTACTGCCTGCAGAATACAGCTGCATATTCTTTTTGGTTTTGGAAATATTGGACTGTATGATCTGAACTTCAGACCTTGCTTCCTGCAAATCTTTTTGTGAGGCAATATCATCTTTATACATTGCCTCCACAGAAGAGAGCTTTCTTTTAGCAACAGCCAACTGAGCCTGTAAAGTTTGGGTATCATCCTGCATTTCGTTTAGGGATACACTTTTTATACTGGCAAGGACTTGTCCTTTTTTTACATAATCACCCAGGGAAAAATAAGTATCCGTAACCACTCCATCCACTAAACTTACAAAAGGAACTGTTTTATCAGAATTGCTTTCAACTTCTCCGGTAAGAGTAATACTTTCTTCCACAGAGCGCATTTCTACTTTTGCCAGCTTAAGATCTTTTTTTAGCTCTTTGCTAATGCAGTAGTTTTTGGATCCGGTATTTTCATTGAGCTTTTTCTCTGTGCAACCGGTCAGGACAACAAGTGCTAAAAAATAGCCAGCTGCCATATATTTTGTGCTATTCATTTTCATATTTATAAGTCTTGCCCTACAACGTACTGTAGGTTTTCATAATATTGATTAAGTTCTTTTTTCGTATCGAGTATGATCATTTTATTTCCGATGTAGGTTTCCAGGAAATCCATATATTCCAGCATGCTGATATTTCTCAATCTGAAGTTTTTCTCATGACTGGCCAATAAACCATCCAAAGTACTTTCATACGGTCCATCAAGTTCCTCAGAAATCTTTTGCGTTCGGGTATAATTCTGAAATACGGAAACGATTTCATTTTCCGATTTAAGGATGTTTTTGCGGGTCTCAAAATTGGATTTGGTAACCTCCAGTTTAGCCTCCTGGATATTTCCTTTATTTCCGTCGAAAACCGGAAGATCAAATGAAATACCCAACCCTACAAAATCCTTCATGATATTTCCACCCCGGTCATATCCCACGGAGAGCGCTATGTCAGGAGTTCTGAGAGCTCGTTGTAATTCAAGATTTTTTTGTGCGTATTTCTCTTTATTTTTTGTAATCCGGATGTCCGGACGATTTTCTTTGGCAATATTCAGCCAGTTGGATAATTCCAACTCAGAAAGCTCCTTTTCAGGAATTGACAAATGATCTGTAATAACAAGATAAGATGTAGCCGGAAGAATGAGTAAAGCTTTTAACTCGACCTGTTGTTCCGCAATTTCCTGTTGTAATGAAATTAATTTCTTTTTGAATTCAATTTCCTGGGCCTTCAGCCTCACATATTCGGATTTGCTTATGTTTCCAAGGTTTAACTGATTCTGATAGGATTTTGTTAGTTTTTCTATAGAGGAAATCTGACCGCGATACAGTTTCTGCTGTTCCTGATTGTAGATAACCTCTGTCAGAGTATTTCGTAATAACTTTTTCAGCTCACGCAATACTTCCTGCAATTCATACTTTTCTCCATCTACTTCAATTTTCTGTAGTTCTATATTTTTCCTCCTTTTTCTTGCAGTCTGGATTACCTGCTCTATCTCAGCAGAGAATTGGGTATTCTTTCCCCAATTCCCTATTAAAGCTGGCTGCTGTTCGATATCGTAAGTACGCCAAAGATTAACTTCATTGACAGTCAGCTTAGGATTAGGCCAGAATTTCGCCTGAACGACACGGGCTTCCGCCTGGGAAATTTCCAGTTTTTGCGCAATAATATCAAGGTTATTCGCAAGAAATAATGTTTCCGCTTCTTTTCTTCCAATCTGCAACGTGTCCGCAATTTGTGCCGAAAAGAACCCGAAAAAATGAATATAGAATAGTGTAAAAATGATTTTCTTCAAGGTCTTCTGTTTAAGACCACAAAGCTATTTTGTAAACATTAAAGCCAATTCCAAATACCATTAAGATTCGGTTAGTCCAAAATTAGAATTCGATTAGAAAACTATTTTGTAACCGGAAATATGAGCGATACCTGGGTTCCTGAGCCCACAACAGAATTAATTTTCATCTGAATATGATGATGATCGAATATGCTTTTAGATAAGGATAGGCCAATGCCACTTCCTTTTATATTATCTACATTTTTTCCGCGATAAAAAGTTTCCGTGATCTTTTGAAGATCATCCTCCGAAATACCTCTGCCCTGGTCCTTAACTTCAATCAATAAATGTCTATCCTGTTCTTCAGACAACACAATCTCTACAGAATGATGCCCGGAATATTTAATAGCATTTTCAACAATATTGTACAATGCCAGATAAAGCAAAGTTTCATTACCCGGAAATTCCAGTAAATCAGGAGTGTTTACCAGAAGATTGATTTTAATAGAAGAGTTATTTTCCTGGGCTTTAGGATTTAGCTTTTCATATATCTTCCAGATCAGCTCGTCAATTCTTACCTGCTGGTGAGAATTTTCAAGCTTCGTAAGACCTGACATCAACAGCAGGTTATTAAGGATACTTTCAATTTCATATACATTATCCAATGATTCTTTCACCACTTTACGGTATTCTTCAGGCGTCCGGTCCTTTTGAGCAAAAACCTCAAGATTGCCCGAGATAGCGGCTAATGGTGTTTTAAATTCATGAGACACATAGTTGATAAAATTCTGCTGAAGCAAAATACTTTCAGAAATTCTTCCAAACAATTTATTATAGGACTTGATCAGGTCATCTATTTCATCATGAGTATGGGTAGATGTAATTGCGCTGGAAATATTGGTATAATCTACATTATTGATCCTATCCACAACATTGGATAGAGGTTTATACACGATTTTGGAAAGATACCTGCTCAGGAAATAAATAACAAGTAATCCTAAAATCAGTACTGCCAGCATAATTATGGAAAGCCTTACCATTTGTGATTTAAAAGAATCATTCGGGGCTTTGACAAAAACGACAAAGTCACCCTGATTATCCGGATAGAATATGCCGTAATAAAAATTATTCCCGGCCATAAACTGTACCATCTTATTATTTCTTGCAGACTTCAGATGAAGTGCTTTGATATTCTTATCATTCAGGTTCTGCCCAAAAGTAACTTCATTGTATTTATTGTAAACGGCTACTTTTTTATTCTCTATCAAATGATTGTATTCCGTTTTTATCTGGGCATGCCTGCTTTTTGGCAATTCATCTTTTTCCAGATAATAAATGGCAGAAATAAGGGCCGTATTTCTTAATCTTTCAAAATAAGAGATTCTGGTACTGTCATAATAAGCAAAAAACACCACCGCAAAAGCGATGATGGTAACAATACCGAATGAAAGACTCGAAATTATGGTAAACCTGTTTCTTAACGTCATCTTTAATCTTTAATCAGATATCCTGTTCCTTTAATTGTGTGGATAATCTTTTGATCCGTTTCATCAATTTTATTCCGCACATAAGAAATGTACACATCAACAACATTCGTCGTACTGTCAAAATCAATTCCCCATACATTATGTAAGATCTGAGTCCTGCTCAGAACTTTGTTTTTATTTTCTAAAAGGAAAGTCAAAAGTTTATATTCTGTAGGGGAAAGTTCAATTTCTTTATTATCCTGAACCACTTTGTGGAGATCTGTATCAATTGTAAGGTTACCACAACGTAAAAGCTGCGATCCTTCCTGATAGCTTAATTTATTTCTTCTGGTCAATGCTTTGATTCTCGAAATCAATTCTTCAAAATGGAATGGCTTTGATAAATAATCATCGGCTCCCAGATCAAGCATTTTTATTTTATCATCAGGACTATTCAAAGCGCTAAGAACCAGAATCGGAGTATAATTTTTTTTGAAGCGGATGATCTGCGTCAGCTGCATTCCATCCAGCCCTGGCAACATAATATCCATGAGAATAATATCAAAGTCATAGGTACTGATTAGATCACGGGCTTTCTCTCCGGAATCTGCGAGAACCATTTGATATCCGGCCTCGCCCAAGCCTTTGACAAGAAATTTACTGATTCGCTCATCATCCTCTACTAACAAAATGTTCATAAACACTTAAATTTCCTATAAATATAAGTATTCTTATTCAGAAAGGAGATTGTGGAAAGAAAGCTGGGAGCAATTGAAATCTTACAAAAAGTCACTAAGTATTTTATTTTTATCTATTTAAAAAACTTAAACTATTTAACGGAAAACAACAGGTTCCTGATCTCACTTCCAGCTTCCAGCGTTTTTTCATAATTTTGAAGAATGGAGATGACATATTTAATCGTAGGTTTTATAACCGGTGCCTTATTAGGTGCCGTTATTTTATATTTTATGCTGAAATCTTCAATGGTTTCAAGGGCTTCTTATGACGAGGTAAACAATTTATATATAAGAAAGAATTCTGATCTGGAAAATATCAATCAAAAAATCCAGGAATTATATCAGGACATCAATCATGAAAAAGATCAGAATCAGCAACAATCAGATCTTCTCAATGATCTTAAAAATGAATATGCAAAAATTTCCGCGGAATATTCATCTTTAAATAGTCAGTTTCAGGAACAGAAACAAATTATTTCCAAACAAGCCTCGCAGCTTGAAAGCCTTCTTACGGAAAAGCAGCATTTATATGCGCGTAACTCTGAACTTTCGGCAGTGAATGAAAATTTACAGAAATCACTTCAAACCCAGAAAGAAGAAATTATTAAGATTCAGGAAGATTCAAAGGTTCAGTTTGAAAATTTAGCCAATAAAATCCTCGAGGAAAAAGCTGAAAAATTTACTACTCTGAATCAAAATAACCTTAAAACTATTCTTGAGCCTTTTCAGGAAAAGATCACTGATTTGAAAAACAGGGTAAATGAAGCTTATGAAAAAGAAAATAAGGAGCGTTTTTCGCTGGCTGAAAAAGTAAAAGAACTGGCGGAGCTCAATCAGCAGATTTCCGAAGATGCAAAAAAACTGACCCGGGCCTTAAAAGGAGAAAGTAAAACACAGGGAAACTGGGGAGAAATGATTCTTGAAAGCATTCTTGAAAAATCAGGACTGGTTAAAGGAAGGGAATATTTTCTAGAACATGAGCTGCGTGATGAGGATAATAAGGCGTTATTTTCAGAGTTTTCAGGAAAAAAAATGCGCCCGGATGCGGTAGTAAAGTATCCTGATGAAAGAAATGTTATTGTGGACTCCAAGGTTTCCCTCACTGCCTTTACAGAATTAGTAGACGAAACCGATCCTGAAATCTACGCCATCAAATTAAATCAGCATCTATCGTCCGTAAAAAATCATATCTCTCAATTAAGCCAGAAGGCTTATGATGATTATGGCAAATCTTTAGATTTTGTGATGATGTTCATTCCAAGTGAACCGGCCTATATTGCAGCAATGCAGGCCGATCAGAATTTATGGAATTTTGCTTATGACAAAAGGATCCTGCTTTTAAATCCAAGCAACCTGATTACTTCCTTAAAACTCATTGCAGATCTCTGGAAACGAGAATATCAGAACAGAAATTCTATGGAGATTGCAGACCGGGGGGCCAGATTATATGATAAGTTTGTAGGTTTTGTAGAAAACCTTGAAAAAGTAGGTAAAAATCTAGATCAGGCCAAAAATGTTTTTAATGATGCTTATAAACAGTTATCTACCGGAAATGACAACCTGATTATCCAAACACAAAAACTTAAATCCCTGGGAATAAAAAATAAAAAAGAGCTTCCTCAAAGCCTTATTGATAATAGTGAAAATATAACCAGCATAGAATAATGATCAAATGAAAAAAACACAAATTATTTTTGCAATAAGCCTTGTTATATTCTTGATTTCTTTAACACAAGTAGCTGTTTACACGCAAGGGCGTGAAACCGATGCTTCTAACTGCTTTCTTTTAGGATGGCTTGAGCTAGAAAATAACATTGCCTGGCTAGCCAATCCTTTATTATTCATTTCCTGGCTTGCCCTACTTTTAAAACAGGTTAAAGTATCTGTTATTTCCAGTCTGATCGCTTTCTGTCTGTCATTATTTTATTTTTCATCAAAAACGATAATTATTGATGAAGCAGGTAACGAGTCTGCCATCATTTCTTTTGGTGCAGGATATTACCTGTGGGTTACCAGCTGTTTGTGTATGGTAGTTGGAAGCAGTATTCTTTTAAACTCATCTAATAAAGGAAAACATGGTAAGCTTTTCTAAATACAGCTACTAAATTTTAATATTTCTCTTTCTCATCTTTTTTCAGTTCTTAGGAAACAAAAACCGATCAATAATTTCCATAATTTTGCAGCATGTTAATAGAAAGTTTTCAAAACGATAAAATCAAGAATATTACTAAGCTTCTTACAGATAACAGATTTCGTAAAAAATCTAAAATCTTTGTAGTAGAAGGCCAACAGGAAAATGAAAGGGCTCAGAAATTTGATTTTGAACCGGTCGAATTTTATATCTGCGAAAAAATTTTCAAAGGAGAAACCCCTCTTGGGAAGGTATTTTATGTCAGTGAAAAAGTATATGAAAAAATTGCATATAGAGGCACTTCGGAAGGGATCATTGGAATTTATAAAGCCAAAGAAGCTGACCTTTCCTCTTTTAAACCTAAAAAGGATGCAACTGTAATTATTGTTGAAGGAATTGAAAAACCAGGAAACCTTGGTGCTATTTTAAGAAGTTGCGAGGCCTTTGGAATAGATGCACTGATTATTACAGATGCAAAAGCTGATTTCTATAATCCTAACGTGATCCGATCAAGTGTCGGATGTCTTTTCGGAATGGAAGTATTCCAGGCCGGGAATGAAGAAACCCTTGATTTTCTGAAAAAGAATCAGTTCGGTATTTATACAACCATTATGGACAAAGACTCTGAAGATCTCTACAAAAGGGATCTGACCCAAAAGTCTGCAATCTTATTCGGAACCGAGCATTCGGGTTTAAGTGATTTCTGGATTGGAAAAGGGGAAAATACATTAATTCCTATGGCAGGAAGTATAGATTCTTTAAATCTTAGTAATGCCGTAGCCATTACGTGTTACGAATCCCTGAGACAGAAAAAGGAATAAGGAAGATAATATATATAATAAAAAAAACCGCTTCGCTGAGCGAAACGGTTCTTTTATTTAGTAACATACTAGAATTATTTCTTAGCAGCGTCTTTAACTTCTTTAGCAGCTTCTTTAGTTGCATCTTTAGCAGCATCAGCAGCTCCTTTAGCAGCATCAGCAGCTCCAGCAGCAGCACCTTTAGCAGCGTCAGCAGCAGCAGCAGTAGTTGCAGCAGCAGCACCTTTAGCAGCGTCTACAGTAGCAGTAGCAGCA
Organism: Chryseobacterium sp. PTM-20240506; assembly: GCF_048296755.1. Classification (NCBI taxonomy): domain Bacteria; kingdom Pseudomonadati; phylum Bacteroidota; class Flavobacteriia; order Flavobacteriales; family Weeksellaceae; genus Chryseobacterium; species Chryseobacterium sp. PTM-20240506. The sequence goes on along the minus strand of NZ_CP182581.1, from coordinate 3,600,067 downwards.
GAATCAACAACTTGAGCAGCAGAATCAGCTACAACAGCAGCAGAATCAGTAGCAGCAACAGCAGCAGAATCAGCAGCACCTTCAGTAGAAGTAGCTTCAGTTTTTTTACAAGCAACTAGAGAGATTGCAGCGATAGCAGCTACGAATAACGACTTTTTCATAATAAATTAAATTTAATTTTGTTAATATTGTTTTATAAAATTTTCTTTCGTTCTGTTATTTGAACAAGACAAAGGTAGAGCAGATAGAAAGTTTGTCTATGAAAAATAATTGTAATACCTTTGTAAAACAATTTTACAAATAAGTACAACTGATAATCAATAACTTAATCACTTTATATAAACTTGACAGATTTAGATCTATTACACTTTGAGCAGCTGAAAAGGGATGTACAGGCTCAATATTTAGAAGAATACACTCCTTCCTATGATGATATTTCTAAATGGAAAGGGATTGATATTATCTATTTTCAGGAGGATCTTCGGAAAAAGGCGAAGGGAAACATCAGCGAAAAATCATTTTACACCTATTTCAAGAACTCACCGGTAACAAAATTGCCTAGGATAGACATGCTCAATTTATTGAGTATTTATGCGGGATACGACTCATGGTACGAGTTTAAAAAGCAACATCTTTTTGCAGGAGAATTATTACAGGATGAGAAAGATCTCAGCGATGAAGAACTGCAGGAATTGGAAGAAACGATCAATCAGCTACCTTCAACTCCAAAAAATGATGATCAACCACAAAAAACGCCTATAAAAGGGCTAGAAAATGTTGATTTACAAAAATCAAATACTGAAAATCAAACAGTTAACCAAAATCAAAATTTCAACACTTTATCCGATACAGTTTCCCCTGAACCGGAAAAAAAGTTCATGAAAAAGAATGCCTGGGCCATGATAACCTCTATTTTAATTATCATTACCGGAGTTTTAGGCTTTAAGGATGAAATTTTCTCCAAAGAGTATAAATATTGTTTCACAGATGCAGACAGAGGGGTTGCGGTAATCAATACCTTAGAAATAAAAGTATTTAAAGAAAACGAATCCCCAATCCTGTTTAAAATTAACCCGGGAGAATGTTTCAGGTACTCTACTAAGGATAAAATTCTGAAAATGCAGATCACAGCACCTTTCTACGAACCTCTAACTGTTAACAGAAGCCTGGAAAACGCCCCTGAGGAGGAAATGATCGAAATGAAGCCGGATGATTATAAAATGGCGGCTTATTACTTCTCTATTAAGGATGTAAAGGGAGGAAATCCGGAAGAACAATTTGCCCTGATCAAACAAAAAAGAAAACAGTTAGAAAATTTAATCAGCAACAGTGCCGTAATTTATCAGGTATATGATAACGATACGTATGGTATAGAAACTTTAGACAAACAAAAATATATTACCCTCGTGACGACTCCTACAACATCCCTGAAAAATCTAAAGGTGATTGAAATGAAAAAGGATGATAAGGGAAAAATAATATCTATTAAATTTAAAATTGCAAATACTGATGAAAAGAATAAATAAATTTTTAATTGCCTTATTACTGATAACAGCTTTTATTTCCTGTAACAATAAGAAAAGCGAGGTAAGTGATCTGGATAAATTGAGGAACAGCAATAATACAAAAACCTATCCGGCAGTTCAGATGGACAGTATGCAGGCTATTAATTCTATCACCAAGCAGAAGGTGCAGGAGCTTTTAGACTTATCTACATTATACCTGTCAGGAAAAAGAAATACGGAAATTGATACGGTAATTTACTCCCAGATGGAAAGCTATTTTCACAAACCGGACAGCCTTACGTTCAAAAATCTTTTCAGGGAACTAGACAGCTTAAAGGTGAAGTCCGTGAAAGTAAATAACCTGGAAGTACATAAGGACTTTTATAAAAAAGACACTTTGGATTATGCAAAATTCAATGTAGAGTATTTCGACGATAAGAACAGATCACTTGGAACTTTTGAGAAAAACGCTCAATACACCCTTATGTCAAAACCAATAAAATTCAAAAAAGAATTCAAATTTTACTTTTTAAAATTCTATTCCTCTCCTGTAAAGAAAGACAGTACCTCAGTAGGAGTAACCAAATAATCTAAAGGAATATCATTTTCCCAGATATCATCTATAATCTCATTGGGATTGAAGTAATTCACCCCGATTTTTTTTGGTTTTCCGTAAAGTTCCTGAAAAAAGCTGTCATAAAAACCTTTTCCATATCCTACCCTATTTCCTAAACCATCGCAGTAGAGAACAGGGGTTATCACAAGGTCAAATTCCTTTATGCCGGAATCCTGATTGGAAACAGGCTCTGAAATCCCCCAGGAACTGGTTTCAAACAGGGAGTCTTTACATATTTCAATTGAAATAAGCTTCTGATCAACAACTTTCGGGACGAAAACACGAATGCCATTGTTTAAGAAATACTCAACAAAAATCTGAGTATTGATCTCATTAAACTTTGCAATAGGAAGAAAAATATGCACCTTCTGACCTGGGAATGGCTTAAAAAAATTAACAAAATTTTTGAAAATCGCTTCAGATAACAAGAAAACCTCATCAGATGACAAGGTTTTTCTTTTTTGCATATATTCTTTTCTAAGTTCGGACTTCAGCATTTGTACTTCTATTCTTATTATACACCTTCCGAAGGTTGTCCGATCTTATATAATTTATCTGACAAACGAATTCTAAAAGGAATTTCAAAAGTAATCTGATCTCCTTTTTTTGCCGTTTCATTTGAGCTTCCATTCACATAAATCTCAGTAATCGTCAATTCCTTTTCACCTGTTGTGGGTCCTGAAATCAATACTTTGTCACCCACGGTAAGTTCTTTATTTTCAATCAGGAATTGTCCGATCTTTGATTTTGAATAATAATGTTCTGCTTTCCCAATCAATACTTTTTTAACCGCTATTTTTTTGCGGATATCTTTGGTTTCGGCTTTTGCTAAAGGTTTAGCAGGTAAATCACCGAAATTCTTAAATTTCAAAGCATCGGATTTACCTTTTCTGAAAACTTTGTTTCCTACCTGTAATCCTTTCCTTAATTTCACCTGTTCTTCCATTGGCAAATGTATGATATCCAAACACTCTGTAGAGCAGCAGTTTTCCATTGCCGCTTTACATTCATCACATTGGATAAAGAGTAGATGACACGCATCATTGGAACAATTGGTATGATTGTCACAAGGCTTTCCACATTGGTGGCACTGTGAAATGATATCATCTGTAATTCTTTCCCCTAAACGGTGGTCAAATACAAAGTTCTTACCTATGAATTTACTTTGAATCCCTTCTTCTTTTATCTGGCGGGTATATTCAATAATTCCACCTTCTAGCTGGAACACGTTTTTAAAGCCCTGATGTTTAAAATAAGCACTGGCTTTTTCACAACGGATCCCGCCGGTACAATACATCAACAGGTTTTTGTCTTCTTTAAAATCCTGTAATTGCTCATTGATAATCGGTAAGCTTTCTCTGAAGTTTTCCACATCAGGTGTAATAGCCCCTTCAAAATGACCGACTTCACTTTCATAATGGTTCCTAAAATCAACCACAATGGTGTTAGGATCCTCAAGCATATTATTAAATTCCTGAGCTTTTAAGTGAACCCCTTTATTGGTAACGTCAAAAGTATCATCATTTAATCCATCGGCAACGATTTTATGTCTGACCTTTATTGTTAATTTTAAAAAAGAATGATTGTCTTGCTCAACAGCTACGTTCAAACGAATTCCTTTCATAAATTCATACACCTCCAGTGTATCGCGGAAAGCCTCAAACTGATCTGCAGGAACGCTCATCTGAGCATTGATTCCTTCGTGAGCAACATAGATACGCCCTAAAGCATCAAGTGCATTCCAGGCTATAAATAATTCGTCGCGAAATTTTTTGGGATCTTCAATTTTGGCATACGCATAGAAAGACAATGTAAGACGTTCTTTACCGGCTTCATCAATAAGTTGAGCTCTTTCTTCTGCGCTTAAGGTGTTGTACAGTTGCATGCTATAAACGTTTTAAGTGAGAAAAATTTTTGCAAAGATAATCATTTTTTCTATTAGCCCTATTCTCGGTTTAAAACACTATCTTTAATGGTGCTGAAGAAAAAGATTAATAAATATGGTAATTTGTTGTATGAAAATACAGATAATTTAACCTTTGTGACAATACAACCATCTATATGTCATATTGTCTTTAATAAATTTTTAAGTTTCGTTAATTGAGATTTCATCAATTATCAGTAATACCATAAAAATACCGTATTCCTGTTAAATTTTAGTTAAAGTTGAAACACATTACACTAATTGCACACCTATTTAGCATTAAATTTGTTTACTGTAAAACTAGAATTAATTAATAAAAAATAAAAGAAGATATACAATGAAGAGTACTTTAAAAAAACTATTACCATTTGCTGTAGTAGGAGTTATCTCAGGAGCTACTACCGTTGGCACGATACAATATTTCGGTCACAATGCCAACAACGGAGACCAATCTTATTTTACTAAATCTGCCAATACTTCTTTCGCTGGAATGAATACGGCAGCTACAGGAGATGATTTTGTAAAAGCCGCAAAAACAACAGTTCCTGCTGTAGTTACCATTAAAAATTACCAGACCAGGACTTCAAGCAGAGCGTCGGAGCAGGATTTATTTGATTTCTTCTTCGGAGATCCTTTTGGAGGAAGAGGCGGACAACAAAGACAGAAACAACAACAGATTCCGGACAACATGCCTTCAGGGATGGGTTCAGGAGTTATCATTTCTCCGGACGGGTATATCATTTCAAACAACCATGTTGTAGCAGGTGCCAATAAATTGGAAGTTGTTTTAAGCAATAAAAAGTCATATATCGCTACATTAGTAGGAACCGATCCTAATACGGATATTTCCTTATTAAAGATAGAAGAAAAGGGACTACCCTATTTGAATTTTGCTAATTCAGACAACATTGAAGTAGGGCAATGGGTTCTTGCTGTAGGTAATCCGCTTGGGTTGAACTCTACGGTAACTGCCGGTATTATTTCTGCAAAAGGAAGAGGAATCGGCATTCTTGGATCACAAGGAAAAGCAAGTAATCCGATTGAAAGTTTTATCCAGACAGATGCTGCCATTAACCCTGGAAATTCAGGAGGAGCACTTGTAAATGCCAATGGCGACCTGATCGGGATCAATTCGGCCATTCAATCTACCACAGGTTATTATCAGGGATATGGATTTGCAATCCCTTCTAACCTGGCAAGAAAAATTGTTGAAGACATTAAAAAGTTTGGAATTGTACAGAGAGGATTCTTAGGAGTTGCTTCTTTAGACCTTTCAGATGATCAGCAGGTTGCTATGTACAACAAGCAGAAAAAAGCCAACGTTAAAGTAGGTTCCGGAGTTTATGTTACAGAAGTTACGGACAACAGTGGTGCTGAAAATGCAGGAATCAAAAACGGAGATATCATCACTAAAATAGACGGAACATTAATTACAGACTTTGCAGATCTTTCTATGGCGGTAGGAAGCAAACGTCCTGGTGATAAAGTTCAGGTTACTTATCTGAGAAACGGTAAAGAAAATGTGACTACGGTTACTTTAAAAGACCAGAAAGGAGGAACTTCTACGAGAACTAAGGCTGACCTTAGCGTTACAGAAAAAATAGGATCTGAATTTGAGCCATTAAGTGACTCCTTTAAAACCAGCTACGGACTAAACAGTGGTGTTATCGCTAAAAACGTATCAGAAGGAAGCGAAATGGCTAAAATAGGAGTTGTAGATAACTATATCATTATAGAGATCAACGGTAAGCCTGTAAACTCACAAAAAGATGTTGAAAAGATCCTTGACAAGTATCAGGGAAATGTTCAGGTGAAGTTTGTGGATGAATATGGAAGAATCTATACAAAAGGTTTCAAAATGCCTTAATCAATAAAGAAACTATAAATAAAAAAACGCTGCAAATGCAGCGTTTTTTTTATTTTGTTTTATTCATTTTATCAGCAATCCTCTTTTTCTTATTCCTCTCATAAATAACTTCTACAATCTTACCTCCGATCCAGGAGAAAGGGAAAAAGGTAAGAAATATGGAAATTTTATAAAATGTAGGATGGTAAGGAAATATAATAACATCCAGCATTGCTATGAACAGCATGATAAAACCAATGAGAATAGCATAGGCTACTTTAGCATATTTTACAATAATCGCGGTTGCCACACCTCCTATTGTTGTTCCTAAACCGGAAATAAACAACAGAAATCCAAAAAAGGCTCCGTCATTTCTCATGCTGTACAGAAATCTCTGCCAGTGTTCAAAAGGAGCAAAAGCATCAAAAGTAATCCACTGCGGAAAAGCTCTTATACCAAGAGTAATAATAAGCCCTGCAATACCAAGACCTACCAACACCGCAAATGTATTTCTTATAAAGCTCATTAATCCTGATGTGCAATCATCGAAATTTCAATATCAACATTCTTAGGCAGGCAAGAAACCTGTACCGTTTCACGAGCCGGATAGCTTTCTGCATCCAGATAAGATGCATAAATATCATTCATCACAGCAAAATCATCCATACTCTTAAGAAATATTGTCGCTTTTACAACGTTTTTAAAAGTCATCCCAGCTTCAGTAAGAATTGCCTCAAGGTTTTTCATTACCTGATGAGTTTCTTTCTCAATTCCTTCTACCAATTTACCTGTTGCAGGATCTACAGGAATCTGACCTGAAATATATAAAACTCCGTTAGCCATATTTGCTTGTGAGTAAGGTCCGATTGCTGCAGGAGCATTAACTGTGTTGATTATTTGTTTCATATGTGGATATTTATTTTTTTATCTATACTATCACCATTTGCTTTATCCCTCTTCCGGGACTTTAATGGATTCAGCAAAATTTATTTTGGGTGCAAATATAAAATTTATTCTCAAAACTCCACCTTATATTAGAAAGGTGCATTCGGTTGGGTAAAACTTCTATCCTTATATTTAAGTGCATCACTCAAAATATTAGCTTTTATCCCTATAAAAAAGTCATATACCTTATATTGTCCGAAAGGAACCCAGTTAAAATTAATCGTAAAACTTCGCTGATCCCTGGAGAACCCTATCCTTGTATATGCCAACTGTTTGGTGATCATATCGTAGTGTGTACTCCCGTTAATGTTCCAATAAGGAGTAAGCTTAATACTTCCATCCAATCCTACTGAAGCAATTTTCGTCCCAAATCTGGATAAGTTTTTGGAATAAGCGTAGTTTGCATTAACATTCAAAGTCCATGCCTGATCAAAATGAGCATAATGATCATCATCGAAATAATAATTTTCATTTCTTATTTCTCCTTTAGACTGGTATTTTTTAGCATAATCTGTTTTAGCTCCAAAGATCTCACTGCTTAAAGGATATGACACCTGAATATTGAACCCCTGTACACTAAATCCCCCAAAACGTTCAGTCCTGATACCAGTATCTGATCCCGGAACAAAAAGAATTTTATATGGATCTAATGACAGGCTGGTATTAACACTTAATTTATTCTCAAAAAATGAAGATTGTCCGTTAATTGAGAAAATTGACCATGGATGGTCTTTAGCAGCAAAATTATAACTTCCGGAAAGATTTAATGATTCGAAGATTTTTATTTTCTTCACTCCTGTAGAGTCTTTCTTAGACTTTACCTTCATTTCAATGTTATTCCCTATATTAAAACCTAATGATCCTTGCATACCACTTGTAGGCGATCCTACAATCCCACCGTCAAAAATAGAATAAGGAGTTAAAGCCCCGTTGGCATCATAATAATTCTTATAGTACCCGAATCCAGGTTTTCCGAAGTCAGGAGAATAAGTGAATCCGATACTTGGGGTCATCATATGCCTGATGGCTTCTATTGCAGATCCTTTTTTGAAATTAAGCATTCCGTATAATGTAGTCTGTAAACTCGCTGTACTTGAAAAATAAGAATATCCTGCAATCTGCTTATTCACCTGGTCTACCACTTTATTAGAATTGTTGCTTAAAGGATCATAATATCTGGTAAGGGTCTTTGTTGTCAGGGCATTATTAATTGTAGTTCCTAAACTGAAGGTAAAATATTTAGCAACGGTGGTATTCGTCCCTAAAGTAATATTATTCGTAAGACCTGTTTGAAGCTTATCCCACATAGCCTTAGTAAATAGCTCCCCTTCGTTTGTTGTCACAAAGTTTGTTAAATTTAATCCGGTATTTACCGTAATATTTTCCAGAAGACCTTGTCTTACTCCTGTTTTTGATTTAAATAAATAAAATTGATTGATTGCAACGTTCATTTGCGGCAAACGAAGATCTGCCAATCCGGTAGCAAAGTTCTGTGAATACGATGCCGTTGCCGTAACAGTAGCAGGAAGTTTTAAGAACCTTTTAGTCACTGTAACGGTCGAGTTCTGCTGGGTATTCAATACGTTCTGATTGAATATATAGTTATTGTTGATGGTATTATTATAGAATTTATTACTTACGATATCTACCGATGCAGAAAATGTAAGAAACGGATTTGCTTTTGTATCCTGCGTATGCCTCCAGGCAATCCTGTATGTACTGCTTCTTGAATAATCATCCAATCCTTTAATTCCTCTGATGGTCGTTCCTATATCAGCGGTGAAATTCCCCGAATACCTATATTTCTTTACATAGTTCATTTCCGGTCTCACGTTCCAGCTTCCTTTCGTATAAATGTCAGCAAGGACTTTCATATCAAAATGGTCTCCAATGGGCTGATAATATCCGATGCCATTCAGGAAAAACCCTACATCCTGTCTTTCCCCGAAACTGGGGATCAGGATACCTGCAGACCTTTTACTGGAAAACGGTAAAATAGCAAAAGGCATAATTAGAGGTGTAGGCACCTGCTCTATATACATTTGTATCGGTCCTGTAATAATCTGGGATTTTTCTTTGGTTTTTACCAGTTTGATATTGGAAGCGAGCAAATGGTAATCTGCAGCTGTATCTTTTTTCTTCAGGAAATACTCATCTGTAGTATATAATGCGTGTCTCATTGCAAAAACGGAATCATTATACTTTTTCGTTTTATTGGCAATGATTACCCCTTCACTCTCTTCTGTTCGTGCGTTATAGGCAATCGCCTGTCTTGTCTTATAATTATAATTGAACTGATCCGTTTCATACTTTTTCCCGGCCTGGGTAGTAAGTACAGGTTCTATAATCTTCTTTCCTAAAGAATCCTGCTTTCCACGGGCATAGATCAGATTCTTCTGCTCATCAATAGAAATATAATCCGCATCAATCTGCATATCCTGATATTTTACCTGAGCTTTTTGGTTCAGGTATATCATTTTTTTAGGGAAATCTCTCCGGATATTATCTGCTTTTGTCATAAGAACATCATCTAATGATTCCTTCTTTGCAACAATGGTATCCTTTTTGGAAATAGTATCATTAATTACCGTATTTTTAGGCAATTTTTCAGGAGTTTTCTGTGCTAAAAAATTGTTAAAAATTAGGATAATTAAAATTTGTAATATATTTTTGAGGACGGTTTTGGCCAATTTTATTGTATGTAATTAAGGCTCAAAATTAATATAATTTTTAAAACTGTAAGATGTACAAACAAAAATTTAAAATAATTTTATCATTTATCCTCATTCTTTTGAGCCAATTTATTTTTTCACAAAAAAAATTTACGATCGTTTTAGATGCAGGACATGGAGGGAGTGATTCAGGGGCGAAGAGGACTTATAGTGATATTGGACTTCTTGCTGAAAAAGATGTAACCCTTTCAGTTGTCCTAAAATTAGGAAGGATGCTTGAAAAAAATAAAGACTTTAAAGTAATCTATACCCGCAAATTTGACGAATATCCTTCTCTTTCCGACAGAACCAATCTCGCGAACAGAAGCAAAGCCGACCTTTTTATCTCGGTACACTGTAACTCGGCACAAAGATCTTCAGCTTACGGAACAGAAACCTATGTACAGGGGCCTGACCAAAATGACACCAACCTGGAAGTTGCCAAAAGGGAAAATGATGTGATCTTTCTTGATGAAAAAGACAGACAGACCTTTGGTTCCTATGATGCCAGCTCTCCGGAATCTCTGATTGCATTAAAGCTTCAGCAAAGCAAATACCTGGAATCTAGCTTATTATTCGGTGGATTGGTAGAAGATAACTTTGTAAATAAAGACAAAAGATTTTCAAGAGGTGTTTTCCAAAAGAACCTGCACGTTCTTCGTATGAATGCAATGCCTTCCGTACTTATTGAGACCGGATTTATCAATCATGCAGAAGAAAGTCACTATTTAGCCTCGGACAGAGGACAGGAAGAGATTGCAGAAAGTATCTATCAGGCGATTATCGATTATAAAAAAGCAATTGACAGAAAGTCAGGAGGTCCTTCTATGATCGCAACCAAAAAGCCTGAACCAGAAAAACCTGTAGAAGTTGCATTAAAAAATGATTTCAGGATACTGCTAATGAGCTCCCCTACTAAATACAATGATGGAGATCCAGCTCTTAAAGGATTGAATTACATTCTTCCTATCAAAGAAAACGGACTGTACAAATATTATTATGGAGTAACGAATATGGCTTCCGTAAAAGATATTAACCTTAGAACAGCCAAAGATGCCGGATTCAAAAATGCATTTGCCGTAGGATTTATGCCTAACCAAAAACTAAGTACCGGATACTATACGATAGAGGTATATGTAGGAGATAAATTAAATGGTAACTCATTTATTCTCCAGACCCTGAAAGACGTGGAAAGGAATAAAGAAAGTGGAGTTTTCTACTACACTTATGGAAAAGTATACACATTGGAAGATGCTGTGAAAATCCAGAAAGAGCTTGAGACAAAGGGCATTAAGAATACTATCATACAAAAAGTTTACAGATAGTGTAAAAAATAATTTTGAAGTTAAGAAGTTAATTATTACTTTTGCAACCTCAAAATTTGGCCTATTCGTCTAGTGGTTAGGACTCAAGATTTTCATTCTTGCAACAGGGGTTCGATTCCCCTATAGGCTACCAAATTTGATATCATGCCGGATTTAAAAATTCAAGAAGCAACATTGCTTTTTAAGAAGATCCACTCTAACCCAAAAAGTTACGACTTGAAAGTTAATGAAGATGGGATAATAGGCAGAGATGACAAGATAAGTTTCAGACTTTACAGGTATGGAGAGAGGGTAGCCTTTGAAGTAACTATAGATGGACTAACTTTCACCAATACTACTGGAGAATGGAACAACGCAATGATAATGTTGGGAAATATTATCAAGAAAATAGATAAGGAACAAGAAAATTTTAAAATAGAACAAGCAATAGACAAACTGAGAAAATATTTATCTGAAGAAAATTGAAATTATTTAAAAATAAATTTGGCAGATAAAAAAAAAGTTTTTACTTTTGCACTCACATTTGAACGATATGGCAAATCATAAATCAGCATTAAAGAGAATTAGACAAAACGAAGTTAGAAAAGTTCGTAACAGATACTACCACAAAACTGCTAGAACAGCAATGAAGGTTTTGAGAAATGAAGAAGACAAAGCTGCTGCTGCAGAGCAATTGCCAAAGGTTATCTCTTTGTTGGATAAATTAGCTAAGAAAAATATTATCCACAAAAACAAGGCTGCTAACTTGAAAAGTAAATTAACTAAGCACGTTAATAAATTAGCGTAATACGGATAGTTGGCCCGTTCGTCTATCGGTTAGGACCTCAGATTTTCATTCTGGTAAGAGGGGTTCGATTCCCCTACGGGCTACTAATAAGAGTTGTAAACTTATAAAAACAAAAAATCTAACACATTAAGATATCTTAGTGTAATGGTAGATGGCCCGTTCGTCTATCGGTTAGGACCTCAGATTTTCATTCTGGTAAGAGGGGTTCGATTCCCCTACGGGCTACAAAAGCTGCAAACAATGTTTGCAGCTTTTTGTTTTATAGTCCCTCTCATTCATAAAGACGAGATTTTTAAAAATTTATTTATATATCTCTTTGCAATATATACTATAAGTCCTACCTTTGCAGTCATCAGATGATAAGATGTATATGACACAGATCCAAAAAAAGACATTAGCTCAGGAAGTTGCAGAAAGACTCACCGAAGGAATACTCAATGAGACTTATTCAATCGGTGATCAGCTACCTACGGAGCCGGAACTGATGAAAGTATATGGTGTGGGACGCTCGAGTATTCGCGAGGCTATTAAAATACTATCCATTAAAGGTGTATTAAGTGTACAGCAAGGTGTAGGTACATTTGTGGTTTCAAAAAATGTCCAGGAATCTCTGGAAACCCAGATGAGCAATGCAGAAATTGAAGAAGTAGAAGAAGTACGATCTCTGCTGGAGTCAAAAGTTGCTGCAAAAGCAGCTCTCAATCATACGGAAGCCCAACTGAAAACCATAAAAGAATATCTGGATCTGAGAAATAAGTTTGCGGAAGAAAATATGGCACTGGAATGTTACCAGGCTGATATCAATTTCCATTTATCCATAGCGGAAGCGTGTGGAAATAAACTCCTGAAAGAAATTTATAAAATAGCCAGCAGACAAGTCCTCAGAGTCTTTGAAAGCAGCCATAAAAACAATACTGAAGCATTCAGGATTTCACAGAAATTGCATGCGGAACTCTATGAATATATTAAGAACAGAGATGCGGCTAATGCGGCTCTTGTTGCTGAAAAAATAATTCACAAACTATTATAAAAAAAGATTTTCTATTAACAACTTAAAATTCATCAGATGACAAGATGAATTAAAACTATTATTCTATGGACACTGTACAGACAAAAACAATTGACACCCATAAGATTGTTTATCCCATTCTCTTTATGATCAGCTTTTCTCATTTTTTAAATGACCTGATCCAATCTACAATTCCTTCCTTGTATCCCATTCTAAAGGGAGAGTTTAAGCTGTCATTTTCCCAGATTGGTATTATTACCCTGGTGTTCCAGCTTACCGCATCTATTCTACAGCCCTTTGTTGGTATATACACAGACAAAAAACCTAATCCAAGGTCACTGGCTATAGGTATGGCGCTTTCCATGGCAGGATTATTACTCCTTGCGGCAGCACATGAGTACTATGTTATTCTCATTTCAGTTGCACTCATCGGAATGGGATCTTCCGTTTTTCATCCTGAGGCTTCACGGGTTGCCCAACTGGCTTCCGGTGGCCAGAAAGGGCTGGCCCAGTCTATATTTCAGGTGGGAGGAAACTCGGGAAGTGCAATCGGTCCCTTATTAGTTGCACTTATAGTCCTTCCCTTAGGCCAGGGTTATGTGGGACTATTTGCTATAGCTGCTTTCATTGGTATTATTGTTTTATGGAGAATTGGAAACTGGTATGCTGAAAGGCTATCCATAAGAAAGACAGTAAAACATTCAGATATGGTCGTACACATAGATCTTTCAAGAAAAAAAGTAATATTCTCAATTACTATCCTTTTAGCCCTTGTATTTTCTAAATACATCTATCTGGCATCAATGACCAATTACTTCACATTTTTCCTTATTGATAAGTTTCATATTTCAGTAAAGGATTCCCAGTTGTATTTGTTCATGTTCCTTGCAGCAGTTGCAGTAGGAACGATCCTTGGTGGCAAACTGGGTGATAAATACGGCAGAAAGAAAATAATCTGGATTTCTATCTTGGGTGCTGCTCCTTTCACGCTTTGTCTTCCTTATCTTTCTTTGATGTGGACAGTTATTTTTGCAATTCTTATCGGATTGATCATTGCATCCGCTTTCTCTGCTATTCTGGTTTACGCTACCGATCTTATGCCGGATAAAATCGGATTAGTAGCCGGGTTGTTTTTCGGATTCATGTTTGGAATGGGAGGTATAGGATCTGCTGTTCTGGGGGCGGTAGCAGATGACACCAGCATAGAATATGTATTTAAAATATGTGCTTTTTTACCTCTTATGGGTATTATTACCGCATTTTTGCCTAATATAAAAGGAACAAAAAAACACTGATTATAATTATAAATTTGGTAAATGTAATCCCCCTTTATACATGGTAAAGGGGGATTATTTTAGTCTCATTTTCAATAGATTATACATTAAGCCATCGTTAATTCTTAATGAATTTTTTCCACTATAGGTAGAATTAAAATACATAATACAATATTTGACATCCCTTTATAGATAAGGGATTACTTCATTTTCAACGACTTGCTTAGGTTAAGGAAAAATTAAAAATCATTATTAAATCACATAAATATGAAATAAATACATTATCGTAACCTTTTTTTTTGTAATTTTAAAATTCTAAAAACTAATTTCTAACATATGAAAACAAATCTATTCGCAGGCCAAAGCATGACGAAAAAAGTAGTCTTGGCTTCTTTACTATTGTTCCTAATGAACACAATGTCTTTTGCACAACTTAACAAAGTGTACGCAAGCAGTCAAACAAACCGGGCATATGGTATCTGTGTTGCTTGTTTTGTACAAAATCCAGAAAACGCAGTAGGCAGTAACGAAAACGACTACTCTACCCTACTTGTTCCTATTGGATTATTAGGAAGAACAGAACAGACTCTGATTTTCCCTACGTCCAATATCATTGCTGATACGAATAAACTTGTCATTGGTGTTGGTACAGATCAATCTATTCTTACTGCACAATTAATAGGTGGATTATCTGTAGAGACATTTCTTGGCGATGTTTCCAATAATGATTATATGAACATCTTTGATGATGTGCTTAAGTTGGGCGGTACAGATGCAAGTAGAGGAGCTCTTGAACTTACTATGAACAAACCTTTCGACCGTGTGAAAATAAGCCTTAACTCAGGATTGCTTAACCTTAATGGAGGTTTCCGTATTTATTACGCTTATCAGTACAAAGATCCACACATCAGTTTAATGGCATACAGCAAGAATGGTCAGGTTACCCTTGATGGAAATGTACCTTTCGAAGGATCTGATGTTGCATTAATCAATACATCAGGAAAAGAAGTGTATCGTTCAAAACTAAAATCAAAAACGTTTGAATCTACACTACCGGAAGGAGTTTATATTATGACCCTTACAACAAAAGAAGGAAAAATATACTCTCGTAAAATCATGATTAAATAAAAAAACATGTAATAACAACATGTGAAAAATACGGCAGGCTAAAAGCCTGCCGTATTTATTTGTAATCAATTTAGAATAATAATGATCATTCTGTCGCTGAATATTTTCAACTCTGCTAGAGTAAGCGTTCGGGTAATCAGTTAAAAAACGGATATATAATCTGTTTCATGGTATCTTACAAAAGCCCTTAATCTATATAAAAAACCCTCTATCACATGATAGAGGGTTTAATGTATAAACTATTCTTTAAGAATTTAATTCTTAATAAATTTTTGTTGATAAACTGCCTTGTCAGTAACCACCTTTAGAATATAGATCCCCTTAGTAAGAGTGCTTACATTGATTTGTCCATTACTGAACTGAGTAGGAATAATTTTTCCGGAAGCATCATATACCACCGTATTCAATACTTTATCTTGAGTTTTAATATTAAGAACATCTGTCGCAGGATTAGGATAAATTCCCAATTCAAGCTTTCTAACGTCTGCTGTTCCTAATGTAGACAAATTAGCATTTACTACAAGTGATTTTTCCACAAGCTTTCCATTTGAATTAAAGCTTATAACAACTGTAGAAGTTCCCGTATTTTGTGGTGTTAATACCAACTCATCATTTGTATTAATCACAGCATTTACAACTCCTGAATTACTATTGGACTTTACAGTTTTTACAATAGCTAACGAAAGGTTATCAGCATCAGAAACCACTGTTTTAAGGTCGATGGTAGTCGTACTGTTCACTGTAGTTTGTGATGGGAATGTACTTTGTACAACTGGAGCAATAGTATCCGGGAACACGGTAACCGCAGGAAACCAATAATAATCATTTAATATTTTAGTATTGGTAAGAGCTCCTGTACTACTGAATGTATGTACCCAGTTTTTCTGATAGTGTGCTCCATAACCACTTTCTGTTGTATTCAAAATCAATTCATCCGTAACAGGATTTACACGCAAAGCAGCTCCATAAGGAATCTGCTTGTAAGTTCCCGTTTGTCCTGGAATTGCTGCAAAGCTTTCGTTAAATGTTTTATTGGTAACATCAAATTTCACAATCTGGCTACCCGAAGAGAATGCATTAATTGAGTTGATCCAGTACAGCGCATTTTGTTTGGTACTATACGTCAATCTTCCGGCATACCATGCTCCCCAGTCTCCAATGTATTTAGTGGTAGGAATAGCATAATCTGTTGTTACAAAAGTAGTAGGATGGATATTCACCAATTTCTGTTGCTGAATCGCCCAAACACTTCCATCTTTAGCCTGCACAATTGAATAAAATGCACCTGCAATAGTCTGAACAACAGCGTTGGTATTCGGATTGATCACAAGAATCCCCCCGTTTTGTGTCACAGCAAATACATATTGCGATGTACGAATCATATTCCCAATCTGGCCTTTAACATTAGTTTCGGGCACTAAAGTTCCAACCTGCAAATTATCAATATCAAATAAAAAGATTCCGGTAGTGGTCCCAATATATCCCTTATGTTCATTGACACCCAGGAAAAACCTTCCGTCTCCTCCTCCAATAGTATTAAATCCAGCGATCTTTTGCATGGTAGTGGCATTCGCTACAACAAGTCTCCCTCCAGGTGTATATTGTGTATCACCTCCATCAGCAGCCTGTTTCGAAATAAAGTAAAACTTATCACCATAGATCGTTCCATACTGTGTAGTAGCTCCGAATGCTTCATTATTATTTTTGTCACTATATATTCTATAGTTGATCTGTCCATTATTATTTACAAAATTAACAGAGCCATTGGTATGCCCATACCAATCTTCATTTACCATAAAATAGCCATCTGTAAAAGTTGCCGGTGAAGCATAAGCGGATACTGGTGTTAATGTTGTAGAAATCGGCTGATCAACCATTCCCGGATAAAAATTCCAAAGATCCCATGCTCCGTTTTCTAAAGTACGGCTGCTGGCACCTAAACTAGAATATCCAAAATCGGTATCTGTAGGATTCTTCACCCAATAAGACCAGTATCCGGTAGTCCAGCCAGACTTCCAGTGATCATTAGCCGCATCTATCGCTGTATAATCATCAAAATCATATGCTGTCGTATTGACGATACCATTTAAAGGATACAATGGATATGTTACATTGTTATTCTTGTATAATCCATTGGTCCCTTGTCCGTTCAGATCAAAACCAAGTCCTCCGATCGCTGTTCCGAAAGTAGTTCCCTGATACAGCAAAGAATAAAAACGGTGGTCCGCTTTAGCAATGGCCTTTAGCATATCCTCTCCTGTAGCATTTCCATCCCACTTAAATCCCCAAACTAAAGCATCAGGATTTTTTCCATCATTCCATTGGACAACAAAAGCCGCCTTTTTAGAACCCGTCCCCACCCAGTACTGAATATCAGAAAAACTGGTTACGGTAGTTGTTGTTTTCAGCCCATTTTTATGTACTGAATTTTGTTTGATGTCATTTCGGGGCACGCCCTGAACTGTGATCTGTGCATTCGTGAAAAATGCAAAGAATAACAGTAATGTTAAAAGATAGATCTTTTTCATTTTTAAATAAATTTATTGTTGAATTTTATTTTATGTATAAATCGTACGCTCCTGCTACTTCCGTAGACACTTCTCCCAGCCAGCCTGCTTCCTGATTGATTCCCGTATGCACTTTTACAAAATCGATCCCCGGAAGCTTTACATATTTTCCGCTCTTATCTACAGCCCAGGAAATATCAATATTGGATGCCTCATCATTATTCGGAGCGTTATCCGCGTATCCAAAGTCATATGATTTACCAATCCAATAAGACCCATTTCCACTCTGATCGTAAAAATTGTTTTGTAATCTAGTTCCTGACAAGCTGTAAGAAGCATCAGAAATCCATAAAGGGAAATAGCTGTGGTCATGGAACCCGTTTTTGGTTTTAAATCCGGTATTTCCCTGGTTATCCTGCCATTTAATATATTCGATATCAGTTTGCCATGGCTCACTTCCGGGAACAGGAAGTTTAGTTTCATTGGGTTTGAAATAAGTGATGCTGTAATTCTTTACGGTTGTATTTTTAAAATATTCGCTTCCAGCAATTTCGTACCATTCATTATCATCAGGTTTCCCGTTTTTATTTCTGTCATAAGCCACCATAATAATTCCCGGCTCACAAGAACCCGAACGTGGATCGTTAGCATTATTTCCCCAGAAAGCATTTCCAAGAATCTTAAAATCCCGGCCGTTCATATTTGGAATCGTATGATCAAACCCAAAAACAACATAGCCCCCGAATCCTCCTAAACTGATCATTGTGGAATTTGAGCCGATTAAAGATTCCCTGGCTTTTTGCAACATAGTATTGGCTGTATTTCCAGCAAGATATTCAGGAATTTCATTGGTAAACTGTCCTATTGCAGGGCGGAAATCCAGTACACTGGCAATATATTTACTGTAGGAACCCGGCTCCTTATTTACAATAATGGTAGATTGATATGTTTTCACATTTCCATTTTGTTCTATTTTCAGTGTCAGTGGATATGTCTTCGCGTAAGGGCTGATAAAATCGAGTTCAGATCCTTCAGAAATAATGGAATCTTTAATACTCCAGGTGAGTTTACCAGGAACATTTGCGGGAATATTCAGTACCTTAAAACGATTGATCGTGTAAGACTCTTCCAATCCCTTAAATGAAGACTCTTCATCTCTGTCACTTTTACATCCTGATATTCCGGTTAAAAGAAATATAACCAGTACAGCAGGTATTATTTTTAAAATTTTTCTGTCCATATCTAAGATTCAGTTATTTATATAAAAAGGTAAAGTGAGCCGGAATATTCCCTCCTTCCGTTTTCCATTTAAAATGACCATTTTTATTAAAGCAATAGACAAATCCCGTGGATACATAATTCCTCGCATCGGTAATATAAATATCCTCAGTAATGGGATTTACAGCAATTCCATAAGGAGCCTTGATTGCATCTGCATATTCCTGATCGATAATTTTATCAGAAATCACCTGTTCGGTCTTTACATCAATAATTCCAAAAGTTTTAGTATAAGAATGGGTATTATAATTGAATTCATTTCCATAGTAATAAAGCTTATCATTCACAATGGTCATTTCACTCACTGCGAGATGAAAATCTTTTTTCACAGTTCCGGTTGCTGCATCAACGAGAAATAAACTTGATGGTACATTGTAATAATCTCCTCTTGAGCTTACATACAAATCCCCGTAATTATCCTTTTTAAGGCGGTGAAGGTTGATTGCAACATTTATTTTTTTACTTTCTGTAAATGTATTGAGATCGATCACAGAAACAGTTTTATCATAATTTGGAACCATATACCCTCCTGAATTAGCTACAAAAAGCTGGTTTCCCACAATCTCAATTTCTTCAGGCTGATATCCTACGGTAACTTGTCTTTGAATAGCAAGGGAAGTCGTATCAATCTCCACAACTTTTCCTTTAGGAGAATTAGGATTAATATCAACCGGCCCAGCGTAACTGCTGGCATAGGCTTTTCCATCTTTGAATTTAATGTACCTGCAGTTTTGTAACTGGATTGTTTTGATTCGCTTTGCTGTTTTTGCATCCAGCACCTCGATTTTATTGGATACATTCACCACAACATACAATTTACCTCCGTAAATCTGAATATCATTTCCCACATCGCCTAATTCTTTGACAACATTGGGATTAATTTCTGCATAAATATTCCTTCTGTAGTTTCCTGTTGTATAATCAAAAAAATCAAGTGTGCATTTATTGCTCCCCATATTTCCTTCATTCAAAACATAAAAACCTTTGATTGCAGTATTTTCCGGTTGTGTAAGACCCGTCTCAACTTCTTCTTTCGGAGTGTATTCATCTGTTCTGCATGACAGTAATGAAAACGCAATAAATAAGAACACGTAATAGCTTATTTTTTTCATAATGTATAGCTTACAATAAGTTTAAAATTTCTTCCTGGCATTGGATAGTTCCTTACCACATCATAGTGCTGATTCAAAGTATTATTGACCTCAAAGCTTACCTTGAGCTGGTGAGAATACCAGTTAAACCTTTTCTGAATCGATAAATCGTGTGTATACCAGGGTCTGATGAGATTATATTCAATATTGTTTTGTTGTGCATCATAACGTTTCCCCGTATACATAAAGCTATAATTAAAGCTCCACTCCTTATAATCAGCCATCAAAGTAAAAGTTCCTGAATGCCATGGCACATAAGGAATCTGATCTCCATAATATGACTCCCCTTTTTCAGTAAAATCGCGTGCACTTTGGTAGGTATAGCTCAACAATGGTTTCAATATTACTTTCCCAAGGTCCAGCTCAGCCTGTATATTCACATCTGATCCTATGATATGAACATCTCCAAGATTCGTCATCATCCATCTGAAAAGATTGGTTGTGGGCACTGCAATGATCTTATTTTCCACTTTGTTATAATACCCGTCTGCCTTGAAGTAAATACTTTTCAGAACCTGATGGTTATAAGTCTTCTGATAAGTAAAACCTACGTCATATTGATTGGTAAATTCAGGTTTAAGAAAAACATTCCCGATCATGGTATAGTACAGGTCATTGAAAGTCGGCATTCTAAAAATCCTTTTATAAAATGCTCTCACTGTTAAATTCTTAAAGGCCAGTGGCTGGTAACTCAAAAATGCAGAGGGTGTCCATTCACTCTTATCCGGCGACTTGGAATTACGTTCAACATTCTCCCGAATAAAAGTGCCTAAAACACTTCCAAGAAACTTAAACCGGTTCCATTGGTAAGTGGTTGCAAAAGCAACCAATGAGGTATAACGCGTGGGAAATGAGAAAAGCTTAAGATCGGAATCCAGATTATTATACTGGAAATCAACATTAGCACTAACATCCCAGTTTGGTGTAATTGAGTAAATATTGGAAGATGATAAATATAATTCTCTCTGGATATATGTATTATCCGTTTTTAAAGCCGTTTCAGCTACATTTACCGTATCCATATACCGGGTATAGTCGTAGGCAAATTTAGCTTTGAGCTGAGTCTCAAATTTTGGAAATATTTTTTTCCTTAGGTGAGCCTGAACAAAATAATTTCTATCAAGTAATTTTTGTCCTTTCGGATCAAAACCATTATTCACAATTGCTGAGGGAATCCCACGATCTGAAATATATCCGTAGCCCCGGACATTCCAGTCTCCATTATTCAGATTTCCCTGCAGGCTGGTCTCAAATCTTTTGGCAGTAATATAAGAATCATATCTTGTTGCAATTGTATCATTGGCTATAGTACCATCGGGGTGTTTTTTCTGGTATTTGTATTTATATTGTCCGTCACTCTGTATAAATTCGGAGCTGAAACTTGCGGAAATTTTATCTGAAAGCTTTTGCTCCAATCGAAATGACGGGTTGAAAAGATCGATTGAACTGTTTTTTATTCTAAGTACAAGATTCGTTTTTTTATTTCCGGAAAAATAAGGAGTCTTGGGTTGGAGATAAATTGAGCCGGAAGATCCAAAATCTTTTGCAGGCTGAAAGATCTCACTTTTCTGTCCGTTGTATAATGAAATTTCTCCGATATCATCCAGCGAAAACTTTCCCAGATCGATGACCCCGTTTTGTGCGTTTCCCAATTGAATCCCATCATAGAAAACACCGACATGCTGGCTACCCATGCTTCGGATATTAACCGTTTTCAATCCGCCAATTCCACCGTAATCCTTGATCTGTACTCCCGAAAAATAGCGTAATGCATCGGCTACGGACTGGCTGTTCAACCTTTCCAGCTGTTCTCCTGAAAGAGTTTGAGCGGGAAGAATTTCTTTAAAATCTTTTTTATAAATGGTAACCGGAAGGATCCCTTTTTCCTTTATACTATCTCTTGACTGAGAAAAATAAAGCTGGTTAATTAGCACAAGGATTGTGATAATTATTTTTTTAGTTGTAAAAGTAAATTTCGGTTCCATTAGCTCATTGAGAATAATCTTGACACTAATGGATATAAGAAAGCAGCAATAACATTGTACAGCCATAGCTGCACAGAAGCATTGTTGTCCTTAGCTTTATTCCACGAAAGCATCAAACTTAAATCTTCTGGCAGGTCTTCTGACTTACTCCATTTTTGAAATCCTTCCCATTAAAAACAGTGGATATATACATCAAAAATTTTGGTTTAGAGTTTACAGCAGCGGGTCTGTTCCGGATTTACACCGGATTCCCTTTTAAAAGCCTTTTACAGCTCACCAGATTCCGGCAAAGATAGAAAATTCTTCTTAGAAACAATATTATACTTAATAAAATGATTTTCAACAGAATAAAAACAAACATTCCGTTACATGAGTAACGGAATGTTCATTTGATTTTTATATCCCAAAGTTAATAAACACACTGAATCTGGATTTAGCTTCAATATTTCCACCCGCTAGGTTTGAATAGGCAGGAAGCATCAGTTCACTACCCAGGCTCCATTTACTATAGGAAAGTTCAAAGCCTAATTTTCCATATAAAGCACTTCCGGCAGTATCCGGTAAGGCTTCATCAAATTGCTTATTCCTATCATATACTTCTCCCTGTAATCCGGCTTTCCCGGAAAAGATCATTTTTTTGTCCGCATAAAGCTGATAAAATCCGGTAGCTGCATAGTTCCATTGGTTTCCAAACTGATAATACTTCTTATTTTCACCTTTAACAGTATAATCCGTATTAACAATTACCGCAACTTTGTTCTTTTGGTATTTATAATTCACAACCATCTGATAATCCCAGCTTCCTGTTCCCAATTGGAAACTCGGATTCACTCCCGTAATTCCTTTTTCATCAAATCTTCCTAACGGAACTTTTATTCCTAATCCTCCATTTAATTGGTGAGATGCATCTTTAGAATTGATCAGCTGATAAATACCCATTACATTCAGATCCCCTATTCCATTAATTCTGATGTCTCCCTGCATTGTTTTTTTTTCATGAAACTGAAAAGGGAGACTCACGTAAGCACTCAGCTTTTTCGTAATGGGAACTTTTCCCCATAACTGGATGGTATTGAAGTACTGATCCTGGGTGAGATCATTCACAAAAAGGTTTTCTTTGGCTTTATAATGCTGTGCAAAATATTTTATTCCTATAAATTGAGGATTAAGCAAAGACTCAAATCCTGATGATCCATTTCCTGCAGCACAGCCACAAGCATCACAATCATCATCAAAAAATTTGCTGGGGTTAAAGCTATTTTCAGGAATATACAAACTGTCTCTTATGGGTTCTGCATAGGCTATTTGGCATAAAAATAAACCCAATACTATTAAAAAAATGTTTTTCATGTTTGATTAAAATTTATTCTGAGAATTTTGGGTTGGTAACAAAGTCTTTATCAGATAGAGTTTTCAGGAAAGCAATAATGGACTGCTTCTCCGCATTGTTCATCGTGAGTCCGATATGTCCGTTTTGTTTAAGCAGCGGATCAAGGTTAGGATTGTCCTCTACATTATCCGAGTAAAAATTAAGAACAGCATCCAGGGTATAGAATCTCCCGTCATGCATATAAGGTGCTGTATATTCCACATTCCTTAAGCTGGGTACCCGGAATTTCATCCAATCTACCTGATCCAATGTTACCCTGTAACGCCCGGCATCCTTAAACTGACTATTGTAATACATTCCTGTATTGCGGAAACTTTCATCCGTAAACAATTCTCCGCTATGGCATGAGGAACATTTCTGCTGGAATAGTGCCATTCCCTTCATTTCCGTTGTAGTAAAAGTTGCTTTTCCATGCTTATACTGGTCATACTTAGAATTACCAGAAATCATCGTTACCATGAACTGTGACAAAGCCTTCAAAACCCTTTCCCCTGTAATATATTCATCACCATAAGCGGCTTTGAAAAGATTTCTATACTTACTGTCGGCATTTAATTTAGCAATCACTTCAGGCATTGAACTATCCATTTCGTTTGCGTCGGTAATAGGAATAATGGGTTGCTCATTAAGGTTATGAATTACCCCATCCCACATATATCGCTTTAAGAATGCCATATTCTGGATGGGAGGGGCATTGCGTATTCCGATCCTGTCATCCACCCCATGGCTCACATTATGCCCATGGTGCGTAAAAGCATTTTCCTGTATATGGCAGAATCCGCACGAAATGGTATTATTTCGGGAAAGCCTTCCTTCGTAGAATAATTTCCTTCCCAGCTCTACTCCATTTTTGGTGACCGGATTCCCAGTTTTATCAAACGTCATTTCAGGAAAATAAGCTGGAAACTGTAAGTTATAAGCCTCATCCTTTTCCAATGGCTCAATAACCTCATCTGAGCACGATATGATATTAAAAAATGTAACAATAATCAATCCTGCCTTCAGAATATTTTTAATCTTCATCATTATGAACGTGGTTTACGGTAAACATTTTAGTAAGGTTGTTGGTTACACTTACCAAATGCGGACTCGATCCCATCATCATATCGTTAGATGTATTCAGGGTAAGTTTTGTGTCACCACTCAGATACTGATTAAGATCGGCCAGAATATGAATCGACGGTCTTATTTTTCCGGTCACTCTCGCCGTTGTTGGGAGGTCTAAAGTAATTTCCCGGTATAAATCAGGAGTATTATTAGCCGCTACATTTCCCATATTTCCCGTATGATTCATAAACTCCTTCTCTGCAGCAGTACTTCCGTATTTCCCTTCCAGCTTTACAAAAACATAGCCCGCAGCCCAGGACCAGGACATCCCCTTTGTTTTAGCTTTATTCCAAAACTCTGCCTGCCCGTCCATTCCCAGGAGATAAGCATTCTGGCTGATTCCCAGACCGAACTTCACTTTTTTATAATTGTTTTTAGGAATTCCGGTAAGGTTTACATAAACGATTCCTGCTACGGCATCTGCCTGGTCTATGATAAAGGCTCCTTTATCAGGATTATTTTCATTGTATTTAAATTCTTTTCCGGATTCATCAATCAGGCTGATATTACTTATAATATATTTTAAAGTAGAAAACTGGTGTTTTTGTCCGCTTGAAGAAGTTTGGGTTGTCTGATTCAAAACAATACCGCCAAGGTTATTGAATCCGTTTTCAAACTTTATCTGTAGGTTTCCCGGTGTAGTATCCTGTGAATTATCCCTATCGTCATTACTTTGACATGATGAAGCACTAAGTAATATAAGGCCAATAAACAATAGAGATAAAAATTTATAAATTTTCATTGTTGATTTTTTTTAAGTTGTATTTGTTTGAATAGAAATAAGCATCGAATGTTGAAAACATTCATTTTCTCAATCCCAATAAGCATAAAAGTTTTAGCACTTTAGAATTATAAAGTGAATCATGAAACAATTATGAAGAACACATGAGTGTGGAAAATCTGTAATTTTCGCAGTACGTGAGCTTTAACAATTGGAGATAAAATGTATAAACAACCTTAAAAAACCGGCGGCCTGAAAATATGTTTCAGGAAAAGAAAAGAGTAATTCTTTTGATAAATAAAAGTAAAATTGTGATCGTATGTTAGACCTGTGTTTTTTATTTCTGTAATTTCCGGAAGGATGTAGATATCAAGAATTTTTTGTCCGGAAGTTTTTCCCTTACTCAAAGGGGCTGTTTCTGTATCATTGGTTTTAGCGAGTTCTTTACTCAAATAACATTTACCATTACAATTCAGCTCTGGTTTGTTTTTGTTAACACAAAGAACCTCAGCAATATAATCATAATTTACAGCATATTCCATGATGGGGATCAGAGGTCTGACCACGATATAGAAGGTAAGGAATATGCTGCAAATATAATTCATGATCTATTTTTTGCTCAGTGCGTTTTCATATCTCTTACTTACCTCTTTCCAGTTTAATACATTCCAGATCGCGGTAAGATAGTCAGCTCTCTTATTCTGATATTTTAAATAATAAGCATGCTCCCAAACATCAATTCCAAGAATTGGAGTTCCTTTTTCTTCTACAACATCCATTAAAGGATTATCCTGATTAGGTGTTGAAGAAACAAACAACTTCCCGTTCTTATCCACAGAAAGCCATGCCCAGCCGGAACCAAAACGATCAGCTCCTGCCTTGCTCATTTTCTCTTTAAAGGCATCAAGACTTCCAAAAGTTTCTGTAATTGCTTTTAGTAATTTCGCAGAAGGTTGAGTATTTTTCTCAGGCGTTAACATGGTCCAGAAAAGTTCATGGTTAAAATGTCCTCCGGCGTTGTTTCTGATCGTTGGACTAAGAGTTGAAACTTTAGAAAGGATCTGGAATAAAGTCTCTTTTTCCTGGGGTGTTCCAGCAATTGCCTTGTTTAAATTACTTACATACCCCGCAGCATGCTTTGTATAATGGATTTCCATCGTTTGTGCATCTATTGAACCTTCCAACGCATTGTAAGCGTATGATAAAGGAGTTTGCTTGAATTGCGCAAAAGCAAATTGCGCCGCCAAAACTGCACCTAAGGCAGCTATTTTCATAATCTTCATAATGTTTTGTATTTATGGTTTAACATTTTTTTAAAGAGTAAGTTTGATGATGGAAGACAAGGGTCAAAGACCTTTATTCACAATCAATATACTTCCTGACATCCAACTTTTAATTTAATAACTTCTTAATATCTTCAATCAGCCTTTCCCTGTCCGGATGATATTTGCCGGTAAGCTGTGTTTCTTTTCCTTCAGGATCCTTATAGTTTAATCCTGAATAGTAAAGGATAGGCATATTGTCTTTATTATATCTGCACCGGATATTTCCTTCCTGATCAACAAGCGCAATCATCCCGCTGTGATTAAGACTCTCTCCCTCATCTTCTTTATCCCCAACATAGATATTGAACTGATCCGCAAGGTTTCCAATGTACGTCCGGTCTCCGGTTAAAAAATGCCAGTTGGGAGATTTTGCTCCGATTCTATTGGCATGTTGTTTCAACGTTTCCGGAGTATCGTTCAACGGATCTATGCTTATGGAAATAATCCCAAACTCAGGATTGTTAATCTCCTCTTCGATCACTTTCATATTGCTGTTCATTACAGGACAGATGGTGGGACATTTACTAAAGAAGAATTCCACCAGATATACTTTGCCCAGCATATCTCTATTGGTAATCTTTTTATTATTCTGATCGGTAAGCTCAAAATCAGGAACCTTCATTACAGTATAAAGGTTTTTTTTAAAATAGCTCATACCGAAACCTACTCCCAGGAAAATAACTGCAATAATTGCAATGGGAATAACGATCCTGCTTTTTGAGCTTTGGGCTATTTTTTTATTTTTGGACATATTTTTCAGGATTTTTGTTGAATTCGTCCTTACAGGAAGCACTGCAAAAACCGTACACCTTGTTCTTATATGTTGCTGTAAATTTTAAATAATCTGCCGTTTTCATATGACATACAGGATCTTCAGCGTTGACTACTTTTACCTTAAGGTTCTCCTTTGGAGTCATCATACTTTTACTATGCTTTACTTTAGGTGTTTCCTGGGCACAGGAAATAAATGATACTGACAGCAGCAAAGCTGTCAAAATGAATATATGTTTCATTGGATTGAAATGAAATTTATAATAATGGATTAATTCAGAGATGTGATTAAAACTAATCACATAATAAATAGCTAATAAAGATTAGGTATTCGACTAGTAAATTAGTTATTATACTAAAGGAGGATGGAATATCCTGGAAAAATAATCTGAAGAATGCGATTTGATATAGCCTGGATTAGCAACTTTTTGCAAGATTTCAAATCCTTTGGCATCAGCAAATGAAAGAATATCATTGGAAAGAAATACATCAATAACAGAAATTTTTATCGTTTGTGGCCCCGATTGCTTTTCTGTTTTAGCGAGTTCTTTTTCTACATAACATTTACCCTTACATGTAGATTGCGGTTTATCTCTGTTTTCACAGAGATTTTTTACAATATAATCATAGTTAACCGCATAGTTCACTAATGGCAATACAGGACGTATTGCTATGGTAAAAATAATGAATATGGATATGAAAAGTTTCAATGATCAATTCTATTCCACAAATATACTACTCAAATTCTTTTTAAGTATAATTTATGATGAAAGTCATCGATATTTTTCAGACAGAAGCCTCACTGAGATCCAGCAAGGCTTCTTATAATTAAGTTTAATTATGGTTTATGATTGAAATTTCATCCTTTGAATCCTTACGGCATTCAGGATTGCAATCAGTGAAACTCCGACATCTGCAAAAACCGCTTCCCACATGGTCGCCAAACCTCCTGCACCAAGGATCAAAACAATTCCTTTTACCACAAATGCCAGGGTAATGTTTTGCCATACAATCTGTTTGGTCTTCCTACCTATATTAATGGCCATAGGAATTTTACTTGGCATGTCATCCTGTATTACAACGTCAGCTGTTTCAATCGTTGCATCACTTCCCAGTCCACCCATTGCAATTCCTACATCACTCAAAGCTACAACCGGAGCATCATTCACTCCATCACCCACAAAAGCAACCGTCTCATTTTTAGCTTTGATAGCTTTTACTTTATTCACCTTATCCTCTGGAAGTAAATCCCCATAAGCGTTCTGAATTCCCAAAGTATCCGCTACATATTTTACAACTGAGCTTTTATCGCCACTCAGCATGGTTGATTTTATATTTAATACTTTTAATTTATTGATCGTTAATTGTGCATCGTTTTTAATGGTATCTGCAATAGTAAGATATCCTACAAACTTATTATCATAAGCGACCGCAATTAATGTATACACAATATTATCCGGGTTGATATCATACTGAATATTGAATCTATCCATCATTTTGAAATTCCCAACCAATAAATCTTTTCCATTAATTGTTGCTTTCAGCCCGTGCCCTGCAATTTCCTCTACGTTTTCCATAGGAATGGAATGATCTATTTCTCCTACATACTCATGAATAGCTGTTGCTACAGGGTGCGTACTCTGGCTTTCTAAAAGGTTTACCAGTTTCAATATTTCATTTTTATCAAACTCAGGCTTGAAGTCCACTTCCTGAACTTTGAAAACACCTTCTGTCATTGTTCCGGTCTTATCCATTACAACATTCTGGATTTTAGCAAGTGCATCTAAGAAGTTACTTCCTTTGAACAGAATTCCATTTCTGCTTCCCGCTCCAATTCCTCCGAAATATCCCAAAGGAATTGAGATCACCAATGCACATGGACAAGAAATCACAAGGAATACTAAAGCTCTGTACAACCAATCTTTAAATTGATAGTCCGCTACAAAGAAATAAGGTAATAATGCAATTGCTATAGCAAGCAGAACAACAATCGGAGTATAAACTTTCGCAAATTTTCTAATGAATAATTCGGTTGGAGCTTTTTGCGCTGTAGCATTTTGAACCAGCTCCAGGATCTTACTCAGTTTACTATCCTGATATGCAGTGGTAACTTTAACCTGGCTAACAGTATTTAAATTGATCATTCCCGCAAGCACTGCATCACCTTTGGTTTTGGTATCCGGCTTACTTTCCCCTGTAAGTGCAGCTGTATTAAATGAAGCAGTTTCTGAAAGCAACTCTCCATCCAGCCCTAATTTCTCTCCGGATTTCAATTGAATAATTTCTCCTATACCTACAGTCTCTGCTTTCACTATTTGGGGTTGCCCACCTTTTAAAACAGTTACCTCATCCGGACGCTGATCTAATAATGATTTGATATTGCTTTTCGCCCTTGTAACGGCCAAAGTTTGAAATACTTCTCCAACGGCATAAAAAAGCATCACTGCTACTCCTTCAGGATATTGGGCAATAACAAATGCCCCAATTGTTGCAATCCCCATTAAGAAGAATTCTGAAAACACATCTCCTTTAATGATGCTTTCATAAGCCTCTCTTAATACTGGAAGTCCAACAGGAATATAGGCCGCTGAGTACCAAACGATCCGAACCCAACCGGTAAACCATTCTGTTTTTATATAATTGTCTAAAGAGACACCGATCATTAATAAAACAAAAGAGATTACTGCAGGTAAAAACAACTGGAAAGTCGTTTTATCTGAGGTATCATGAGAGTGACCGTGATCATGGCCATCTCCTTCAAAATGATTGTGCTCTTTTTTTTGAGGTTTTGTATTACAGCATTCTTCCATAACTTATAATTTTCAACAAAATTAATTTTAAAACAAGTGCAATACTATTGCAAACTTTCCAAACAATCTTCGCAAATCCCTTTAGCAAAAAGCCTTATTTCATCAATCCGGAAATTAGTTTGGATATTATCTGGAAATGAAATATCTTCTTTACAGGTGGTTTGCTTACAAATTTTACAGTAAAAATGAAGATGCCAGTCTTTATGTGTTTTCTCGTCACAATCATCATCGCAAAGCTTATACTTGGTAGTTGTATTTTCCTGTATCCCGTGAACAATTCCTTTCTCTTCAAAAGTTTTTAAGGTCCTGTAAATAGTTGTTCGGTCTGCATTATCAAAATGACTTTCAATTTCAGACAATGACAAAGCGGCTTCCTGAGAGCTCAAAAAATCATATACCAGGATACGCATACTTGTTGGCTTCGTATTTTTGTCTATAAGCTTATCTTCTATATCTTTTTTCATTTCTGATATTTTTTATTAATAATGGGTAACATCTTCCTGATAACTTTCTTCCTCAATCTGAAAAGTAGTATGGCTGATGGTAAATCTGGATGTTGTTTCTTCGGTCAGTTTTTCCAGCAGCTGATTTTGAGTAATTGTATCATCTTTAACAATATGAGAACTCATTGCATTTACGCCGGAAGTAAGGGACCACACATGGAGATCATGCACGCTTTTTACACCAGGAACCTGTTCCAGTGATTTACGTAACAGATCAATGTCTACATCTTTGGGAGTACTCTCCAGTAATACATTAACAGCTTCCTTAAGAAGTCGCCAGGTTCTGGGAAAGATCAGTAAGCCAATTGCTGCCGAGATCAATGGGTCGGCATAGTACCAGTTGGTTGTAAGCATAATTACACCTGCAATCATAACTCCTACAGAAGTAAGCATATCCGAAAGAACTTCAAAATACGCACCTTTCATATTAAGACTCGCTTCGGAATCTTTTCTAAGGATCAACATTCCTGCAATGTTTACTAAAAGTCCTATTCCTGCAACAATCAACATTGATTTACTCTGCACTTCTGGAGGGCTTTTAAATCTCTGATAAGCTTCAAATAAAACATACACGGAGATTCCCAGCAGTACCACGGCATTGATCACCGCTGCCAATATTTCTGTACGGTAATATCCAAAAGTCTTTTTGGAGTCCGCTTTCCGTTCTCCGATTTTTATTGCAATAAAAGCCAGTAACAATCCTACCACATCTGTAAGCATGTGAGCGGCATCTGCAAGCAACGCAAGACTATTGGTAAGAATTCCTCCAATAACCTCCGCAATAAGATATGCTCCACTAAACGATAATACAATAAGAAGATTCTTTTTATGTTTACTGGCTGCGGAAACTGTTTGTGTGTTTTTTTCGTTCATCATTTCAAAAATAAGTTGGGTTACATTTCGTAGTACAAAGGATTTTCTTTCTTCATAGGAACATTCTTTTCCCCGACCATCTGTCTCAGGTTAATTTCTATTGTCTGTGCTAAAGAAGTCATTGGGGTATCAACAGGGGTATTTTCAAAAGGATCCTGCAT
This sequence comes from Chryseobacterium sp. PTM-20240506, assembly GCF_048296755.1. NCBI lineage: Bacteria > Pseudomonadati > Bacteroidota > Flavobacteriia > Flavobacteriales > Weeksellaceae > Chryseobacterium > Chryseobacterium sp. PTM-20240506. The sequence goes on along the minus strand of NZ_CP182581.1, from coordinate 3,568,415 downwards.
GATGATTGATGTTCTTTCTATAGCGATAAACATTGTAGGAACTAAAATAGTGACCAATACTTCGATTATCAATTGATTATCATCCAATCCAAATGGTAAAATAGCAGCAAATACATAGATTAACACATGGACCAAAATACTATATGACCGGGGGAAAACCGTATTCTTTAATCGCTCACATTTTCCCATGCTATCACAAAGCTTTGTAATGGCATCATTAAGTTGTAATTGTTGAAATTCTGAGATTTCCCCTGAAGAAAAAGCTTTTCTTACCTGCCTGGAATGTTCATCGAGTAATGCATTCGGAACATTTAAAGCATCAATTTGATGAGCAGTAAGATATTCCTGTACCTTTACAGAAAAGGGCAGCTTTCTAAGCGATTCCCCTAACGCAAAAGTCCAGATGATCTGTCTTTCCGCGAATTCCTGTGCTTGTTTTTCAGGTAAAAACTGAATCGCTAATCTGATCAAAGTCCGGGAATCGTTTACAATGGCTCCCCAGACAATTCTTGCCTCCCACCATCTTTCGTAAGATTGTGAAGTACGGAAAGCCAATAACAGAGAAACGGCCGTTCCCACTAATGCAGGAATATTCAGAGGAAGTGATATTTTTCTAAATCCGGGAAGTAAATCTAAAAGCCCTATACAAAAAGCAAATATGCAAATGAAAAGAATCTGAGATTTTATTTCATTAATGAAATACCAAATGGATAATCTTTTGTTTAATAACATAATTATTTTTTTAAATTAAGTTCTAACCCTTTAAGATCTGTTGTTTTCTAAAAGTTTCGTTTTCATTTTTAATACTTTAAGTACAAAGTACATCATCATTGTAATGATCGTACCAGAAATGAACAACAAATTATGATCAGAATGATCTCTAATCCATTCTCCTGTAATATCGAACAGCGTAAAGATCAAAAACATAGCAAAAAGCCCATTCTTTTCTTTCTTCAACACCTTTTTTAGACTAAATGAGAGTTCGTTTTTCCTAAACAATCCTAAGTTAGGAATAAAAACCGGTACTTTGGATGCCCAGCTTCTATATTTTTCTCCAAATTTTCTTTCTAAAAATTGTTCCTCTGCATAAATAATCCGCTCATAATAAATCCAGTAAAAAAGAATGAAGGCAACGACAAACCATAAATTTTCTGTAAATAAGGCAAGTCCCAGCCACATAAAAAAGTTCCCAAGATATAAAGGATTTCTTACTACACTGTATATCCCTGTTGTATTAAGTGTATCAGCTACCTGACCTTCTGAGGTATTCCTTCCCGAGGTATTTTTAGGTGTATATCCCACTGTATAAACTCTAATCCCTAAACCTACAGCACTTATTAAAAGGCAGGCAAATTCGTATAGAATTTCGCAGCTCGTTGTTTCTTCTTTTAAATTCATTTGAACAGAAACCACAAAACCGATAAATAAAATACCTATCGGTAATGTGCTTCTATATTTGAAAAGCCAATTCCCTTGTTTTTCAAGTTCTTCTTTTAAAGCCATCTTGTGAAATAATATTATTGTGTTTTTTTGTCGGAAGGCTTTTAATTAATCCTGCTCGCCAGCATTGGTGAGCTTCGCATTTACAAAAAATGTACTTTTCACTACTATTTTAGAATCAGGGGCAATTTCTGTTACCGGAGTTATTGCTGTATAACCCATATCAGAAGAACCTTTTACCACTTCAATCTTCTCAAAATTGATCATTTTCACATTTTCTTTAGGCATTTCTTTCTTAGGTTTTTCTTCATCATGATTTTCAGCAGGCTTTTTATCCGTTTGAACAAAAATATAAGACTTGCCATCTGCTTCTACAATTGCATCATTAGGAACAGCCGGTGTGGTTGTTTTTTCGAGACTTACAACTCCGGTAATGCTCATTCCATCAATTAATCCTTCCTTATTCCCGATTACATTACAGTGTACAGAAATGGTCTTACTCGCATTCTCAAAAGATGAACCTATGCTGAATACTTTGGCATCATACTCTGTCTCTGGGTTGTTGGTTAGATTAAAATGAACAATTTGCCCAACTTTCATTTTCGGAAGATCTTTTTCGTATATCTGTAAATCCAAGTGAATGGATTCATTATCAATAACTTCAGCCACCGGAGATGAAACATCAACATAGCTCCCTATTTGTGCAGAAATACTACTCACAGTTCCATTGATAGGTGATGTTATTACCAAACCTGATCTCATATTTGCATTGTTAACAGCACCGGGGCTTATTCCCATCATCTGAAGTTGCCTCAACAAAGAGGCCTTCCTCGTTCTGAGGGTTTTTAATTCTGCATCGGAACTCTGCAGGTTTTTCTTGGCTCCTGCATCATTATCAAAAAGCTCTCTTTGTCTTCTGTACTCCTGTTCCGCAAATGTAATTCTACTATTCACAGTCAGGTATTCTTCCTGAAGTCTTATAAATTCAGGATTGGCAATTGTTGCGATCACCTGTCCTTTTCTCACCACACTACCTACCTGAACAGTAAGCGTTTTAATAATTCCTCCATATAAAGAGGTAATGGTGGCTTTACTGTTATTAGGTACATCCAAGGTACCATTGGCTTTAACGGTAGAAGTTAACTCCTTCATTTCAATGGTTCCCATTGTAATTCCAACAGCTTTTATTTGTTCTTCCGTTAATGAAGCAATAGTCTCGGAAGCTTCTGCGGGTTTCTCAATTTTTTGCTCTGCTTTTCCCGCAGGATTTTCCGCCACCTCTTCCTTTTTACTACAACTTACAGTTAACAAAGAAAGAGCAATACAATATATGATGATGTGTTTTTTTCTCATTTTATTTATTAATTATTGAATTAATCGTTACAACAGATTGGTTCACCTGCTGGATGGATTCCAGGTATTTTAATTGAATATTTGTCGCAGTCTGCAAGGCGAAAAGATACTCTACATAAGTAATTTCACCTGTTCTATATCCTAACTGAGCAGCTTTTACAATTTTCTCAGCATTAGGAATCGCTTGCCCCACATAGTAATTATATTGCTGCGTATCCTGTTGATATTGGGTTAATGCATTTTGCAATTGAGTGGAAAGCTGATTCTTCTGATACATAGCATTGGTTTCCGCAACCTGCTTCTGAAATTCCAAAGATTTTATTCTCGCCTTTGTCGCTCCGAAAGTTAGAGGAATTGCTATTCCTACATTTACAAAGCTAAACCGGTTGCCTGAGTTATAAAATACTTCCCGTCCGTTTACTGGATAAGATCCTGTTAAAGACTGGTTGGTATATCCTAAACTGAATTCCGGAAGTCCCTGTGCTTTTTCTACATTTTTGTTTTTTTCAGCAATTTCCATTTCCTGATAAAATGCTTTAATTGTAGGGTTATTATCAACCTCTTTGCTGTCCAGAATATTTCCGGATTTAAGTGGCTCATAATTTCCGTTAAACGGAACCTCAATGTCATCAGAAATATTTAAAAGTGTCTTTAAATTTTTATATGCGTTATTTAAAAATACCTGATTTTGATTGAGCAAAAGGTTGATTTCTCCTTGTTGGGTTTCAGCAGTACTGATCTCAATCTTTTTTATGTCCCCAGCCTTGAACCTTACGGTGGCTATACGAATGAAATCGCGATACAGGCTGTCCAGATTCTTTAATTGCGCTTTATTATATTGCAGATATTCAATCTGATAATAATAGGAGCGAACCTGTTTAACAAGCTCATTCATAGAAATTTCCTTCTCTATCTGTTTACCTTTTATAGTTTCCGCAATTAATTCTTTTCTGGCCTTGAATATGGTAGGAAAAGGAATACTTTGTGAAATTGCAAAAGATTGGTCAAAAGTAGGACTATTATACTGCCCGAGCTGTGCATTAAAATTCATTTTTGGCAATTCTTTAGCCGTAGGTTTTAAAGCCCTTGCAGCCTCAATGCCCAGGTCTTTGGATTTCAGTCCGGGGTTGTTCGCCACGGCCTGTTCTACTGCCTGTTCTACAGTCAATGTTCTGGATTGAGCGCTGGCGAATTGACCCAACATTATAAATCCAAGAATAATCACCGGTGTAAATGGTTTCATTTTCACCTTCTTAATTCGAAGTTTTGTATTGAAAATAATATACAGCATTGGTAACACAAATAAAGTAAGAAAAGTAGCACTGATTAATCCACCGATTACAACGGTTGCCAATGGTTTCTGAACCTCAGCTCCTGCGCCCGTGGAAATTGCCATGGGTAAAAATCCTAACGATGCTACCGTTGCAGTCATTAATACTGGTCGAAGCCTTGTTTTAGTCCCCTCCATCACTCTTTTAAAGATATCTTTTTCGCCTTCTTTTTCTAATTCATTGAAGGTTCCTATCAATACAATTCCATTAAGAACCGCTACTCCGAATAAGGCAATAAATCCAATTCCGGCACTGATACTAAAAGGCATCCCTCTTACAAGAAGGGCAAAGATCCCACCAATAGCACTCATTGGAATGGCTGTAAAAATCAATGCTGCCTGTTTTAAAGAGTTGAAAGTGAAATACAATAATAAAAATATCAACAACAGCGATATAGGTACCGCAATCATAAGACGCTGGCTAGCCTCCTGAAGGTTTTCAAATTGTCCACCGTAAGTATAATAATATCCTGCAGGTAGCTTAACGTCTTTGTCAAGCTTCTTCTGAATATCCTGAACCACACTCTGTACATCACGTCCTTTAACATTAAAGCCTACAACAATTCTACGTTTTGCCTGTTCGCGGCTGATCTGTGCGGGACCCATTTTGTATTTGACATCTGCGACCTGTGAAAGCGGGATCTGTGCTCCTGTTTTAGTATTGATCATCAGGTTATTAACATCATCAATATTAGTCCTATTAAGACTATCCAAGCGAACAACCAGATCAAAACGTCGCTCATTCTCAAAAACCTGACCGGTACTTTTTCCTGCAAACGCGGTACTTAAGGCGTTATTTACATCTTCAATATTGATTCCGTAATTAGCCATTCTTGTTCTGTCATAAGTAACATTGATTTGTGGAAGTCCACCCACTTTTTCAATTTGAGGAGCATTAGCTCCGTTTACCGATTGTATCGCCTTTCCAACTTTCTCTGCATAAATGGCCAGGGAATCCAGATTCTCCCCGAAAATTTTAACGGCTACGTCCTGTCTAATTCCCGTCATCAATTCATTAAAACGCATTTGGATCGGCTGGTTTCTTTCAAAATATACCCCGGGAATCGCTTCCAGTTTTTTACTGATCTCATCTCCCAGTTCCGCATATGATTTTTTTGTTTTCCACTCGCTCTGTGGTTTTAGCACCACAATGATATCTGAAGCCTCTGGTGGCATCGGGTCAGTAGGTACTTCGGCTGATCCGGTTTTTCCTACAACCATTTTTACCTCATCAAATGACTTGATGATCCTTGATGCCTGCATGGATGTTTCCAAACTTTGACTTAATGAACTTTGCTGAGGTAGGATACATTGAAATGCATAATCTCCTTCCTGCAATTGCGGGATAAACTCCCCACCCATATTTTTGAATATGAAAATTGAAATCACAAAAATAGAAATCGTTATAGTGACAATTACGAGCTTCAATCGAATGGCTTTTTGCAACAAAGGCTTATAAATACCTTGAAGAAAGTCCATAATTTTGTCACTGAGTGTCTTTTTATGACTAACATTTTTAGAAAGGAACAACGAGCTTACCATTGGAATATAAGTAATGGATAAAATGGTAGCTCCAATAATTGCAAATCCTACTGTTTTTGCCATTGGGGTAAACATTTTACCTTCTACTCCAGCTAAAGAAAGTATTGGAATATAAACGATCAGAATAATGATTTGTCCAAAAATGGCACTATTCATCATTTTGGACGCTGCCCTTCCTACTTCCTTATCCATCTGGATCTGCGTAAGCTTCCCGCTGTTTTTATTATGTAATAAATGCAATGTTGCCTCTACAATAATAACGGCTCCATCTACAATAAGTCCAAAATCAATTGCCCCCAGACTCATCAGGTTGGCACTCACCCCAAACACATTCATCATTCCTAAAGCAAATAATAAGGATAGAGGAATTGCTGACGCAACAATAAGCCCGGCACGAAGATTTCCAAGAAAAACAACAAGTACGAAAATTACAATTAATGCACCCTCTACCAGATTTTTCTCCACTGTTTTCATTGCTCTTCCCACGAGATCAGTCCTATCAATGAAAGGCTCAATGACTACGTCGTCAGGAAGAGATTTTTGAATAGTAGGGATTTTAGCTTTCACATTGTTCACCACCTCATTACTATTCGCTCCTTTCAGCATCATTACGACTCCACCCACGGCATCTACTTTTCCGTTATAGGTCATCGCTCCATATCGCACCGCACTTCCAAAACGAACATCTGCGACATCTTTTATGTATATAGGAATACTTCCTGTTTCATTTTTCACTGCTATGTTCCGAATATCTTCTAACGAAGTGACCATTCCGACCCCGCGGATAAAATAGGCATTCGGTTTTTTGTCAATGTAAGCACCTCCGGTATTCTGATTATTTTTTTCTAAAGCAGTAAAAATATCGGAAATACTTACTCCCATCGCTTTTAGTCTATTGGGATTAATACCAACTTCATATTGTTTCAACTCACCTCCAAAACTGTTGATTTCTGCAACACCAGGAGTTCCATTAAGCTGTCTTCGAACAATCCAGTCCTGCATGGTCCGAAGATCTTTAGCACTGTATTTTTTTTCGCTTCCTTTTTTCGGATGCAGAATATATTGATATATTTCTCCTAATCCCGTACTTACCGGAGCAAGTTCCGGAACGCCCACTCCTTTGGGAATTTCTTCAACAGCTTGTTTAAGTTGCTCACTAATAAGCTGTCGCGCAAAATAAACATCAACATCTTCTTTAAAAACAACTGTAATCACAGAAAGTCCAAACCTTGATACGCTTCTCATATCTTCAATGCCTGGAACATTTGCTATACTCTGTTCAATTGGAAAAGTAACCAATTGCTCTACCTCCTGTCCCGCTAATGTAGGACATACCGTAATAATTTGAACCTGATTGTTCGTAATATCAGGTACCGCATCAATGGGTAATCTGGTAGCACTCCAGACTCCCCAGATAATCCACAGTAAAGTCATTAAACCAATAATGAACTTATTCTTAATACTGAATTTTATAATTTTATCTAACACAAAAAAGATTTATTTTATTGAAATTATATGCACAGACATTTTAAAATGTCAAGTGCAAAAATATCATGAAGATCCATGCAATAGAATTGCAAAGTTTCACGTAAGGTTGGAAAGCTGTGCTTTCCCCAAATCAATAAAATTAAATTTTAGGAGGCTGCCAGATATTTTCGTAAACCTGATAGGCAAAGTTATTTTTGTGGAAAAGAATCTTTTTGGAAAAGTAAGCCTGTTCTTGTCTTGGAATATTTATCTGAGGTTCCATTTTAAAAGCCGCAACCGTTATCTGACAACAATTGCAAACACATAAAGGAGAACAGATATCTCCCTGATCCTTTGAATGAGACTGTTCAACGCTTAATGAAAAGTCAACTTTCGAAGAACCCGATTGTTTATGCACATCTTCACATGGCATTATGGATAATGCCGCAAAATAAAGCGCTAAAATCAATCTTAAGAAGTTCATCTGGACAAAGGTAGAATTTTTTTATTAAAAAAATATTAAATAAAATTAAACATACTCCATTAGCATATTTTTAACAGACCATCATAATACTATATAAATTTATGAATCTATATAGTATTTATTTGTACAATTATTCAAATGATTACATCTTTGACCAGGAAAATAATTCTTAATATTTAATATATTAAAAAAAATATTAAATCAATAAAGTTTTAATAAATATAAATTATATTCGCGTTTTAAAATTTAACAAAAATTAACAATTCATGAAAACGACACTTGTACCGCTATTGTTAGCCGTATCCTCTATGGCTTTTGCCCAATCCTGGAATCTTACAGGAAACTCAGGAACCACTCCCCCGTCTAATTTCATAGGCACCATTGATGACCAGGAACTTGTTATCAAAACAAATAACATGGAAAGACTTAAGGTATTTAACGGACCTTATGCCAATGGTATTGCTATCGGAAACTCTGCGGCTGCAGGAACCGTTAACGGAGCCAAGTTAGAGCTTGCAACAGTTCTTTGTAACGGCTGTGCTTCACGTTGGTCTGTTGCATCAGATGCAGTGATCAGAACTTTGGGAAGTCATAATCTGGAATTCCATATGCCTAATGACAATGCAGTTGATCCTAACTCTGATACTTCAACTCCTAATTCATCCGGAATCACCAGGATAAAATTTACAGATTCAGTACACCCAAGCAGTCTTGTGGTTTTCAATACCGGAAAAGTAACTGTAGGAACTGATCAGTATGATAATGACCCTAATTTCATCTTTTATGTAAGAAAAGGAATAAAGGCTGAACAAATAAAAGTGGAAAATCCCGCAACCAACGGATGGGCTGATTATGTATTTAAAAAGGATTACAAATTGAGATCATTGGAAGATGTTGAAAAGCATATTTCAGAAAAAGGACATTTACCAAACATCCCTTCTGCCGGAGAAGTAGAAAAAAATGGAATCAACCTGGGAGAAATGGATGCTAAGCTGCTTGAAAAAATTGAAGAATTAACATTGTATTCTATTGAGCAAAATAAAACGTTGAAACAACAATCCGATAAGATTGAAAAGCTTGAAAAACAATTGTTGTTGCTTCTTTCAGAAAAAACAAAATAAGTAAACTATGAAAAGAAAATTACTTTCCTTATTTTCTTTGTTGATTGGTGTTTTCGGATTCTCACAAACCGAAGTCTACTTCAAGTATGACGAAGCCGGAAACCAAAGATACAGAGGGACAGATGTGAGTGGTAAAAAAGCACCTGAAGACTTAAAAAATTTGGCTAAGACCGAAGAAAAACCTAAAGCTGAAGAGGTAAAGACCATCGCTGAGATCAAGCAACAACCGGTTCTGGATGAAAAAGAATTCTGGAAACAGATCAGGCTGTATCCTGTTCCTGTGAATGATTTCCTTACTATAGACTGGACCGATGAAGTAGACGGACTCATAGAATCCGTTTCTCTTTACCAGCACAGTACGGTTCACTGGAAATTCCAGCAACAGAATACTCCGGGATTAAATAAGCAGCTAAAGATCAATATGTCCAATTACGAATGGGGTGTATATGTTTTACACTTTACATTAAAAGACGGCAGGGTCTTCAGCAGAAATATTACAAAACGATAAACTTTTAATCATAACAATTTACTAACAACCAAGAATATGAAGATTCTTTCATCATTGGTACTTTCCCTCTTTTCGGTGTTGGGCTATTCCCAGACCATACTCTATCAGCAGGAAAGTACTTCAAGAACAGTACAGGATCCGCAAACCGTGGTCTTGGCTCAAGGGTTTAAGGCCTCCTCCGGCACTTCAAATCCTTTTGTGGCAAAGATCGGGCCTTCTACTGAAAACCCAGGTGGGGGACCTACAGATTCCGGCGCGGGAGCCGGTAATCCAACAGGGACATCCGCACCGGTAGGCCAGAGTTTCCATGATACCAAAGGAAATATAGAGGTTTCCGGAACCGGACAACTGCAATTTAGCTTACCAATAGCTTTACCTCCGGGAATAAAAAGTGTAGCACCTCAGATCAACCTGACATATACAAGTGGTTCTGTCAATGGAATTGCGGGTTATGGTTGGGATATTTCAGGAATAACAGCAGTATCTAGAATAAGTAAGAATATTGAAAAAGACGGAATAACCAAATCGGTACAACTTGATTATTCAGATAATTATAGCTTTAACGGACAGAGGCTCATTCTTAAATCCGGAGAATATGGAAAAGATGGAGCTGAATATGTTACTGAGAAATACTCCAATATCAAAATCAAATCATTAGGAACAAAAAATGGAGTTCAAGGACCCATGTTGTTCCATGTTACTTTTGATGACGGCTCGCAGGCATGGTATGGAGATACTGAATACAGCGATCCGGAGCACTATAGTGCAGCCAGAACGTCTACGGGATACAATCTTGTAAAATGGATGGATGCCCAGGGGAATTACATCACCTATGAATATGAGAAGAACCAATATCTTACTTCTCAACCAGTTCCAGGCGGGGATGTTACCCGGATAAAGAAAATAAAATGGGGTGGGAATGAAACCCTGAATAAACCACATTTCAATGAAATTTCGTTCAATTATAACCTGGATAGGACTTTTAAGGAGATTTCCTATCATCAGGGATTTTATTACAATCAGGACAAATTATTAAATGAGGTGGTTGTTTCCACTAACGGCGGTCAGTTTAGAAGATATGCTTTAGAGTATACGGATAATGGTACGAGTTATCAGTTTGTTAATAAGATCACTGAATATAATAGTAATAATGAAGCAGCCAATCCCATAGCCATAGAATATGAGCCTGCTCAGACGTCGGGAGAGGAAACAACCAAAGAAAATAATATCACGACTACCAATACCAAAAAGTATGGTGATTTTGATATGGATGGCATCACAGACTATCTGGAATATGTTCCCACTCCAGGGACTGCAGGTTCCACACAGGTAGGTGTTCTGAACTTTAAGAGTTCTGTGTACAAAGATGTTCCGGTTATGCCGTTACAGTATGAACTTAATCGATTTACAGCTGCTGAATTTGGTAAGGCGACATCTGTGACTTTCAAAAAAGACGGATACGTAAAAAACAAAGCAGGAATCGTTATTCCTCATACCGTTGCTACAGGAGATCCTAAAAAACCCAATTATGAATTATTGGTATACTCTGTAGATATTTCAGATTTCAGATTCAAGCTGGAATATTCGAAACTAATTACGTATGATCAGTATGCTATTGGTGATCCCGGAGATGACGACCTTCCTATGACGGGCTGTAACTATTCAGTCGTAAGCTTATCGGATTTAACAAGTTATGACTATGATGGTGATGGAATTACGGAACTTCTTTTTAATTTCAGAAGAACGAGAACATGTATTAATGGAGGGTTTGATCCGGAACCTATTGGCAAGTCAGTTCAAGAACCTATTACCCTGGATGAAACTCCCCCTCCTACACTCCCTTATATCGAGCCTTCAGTTAACTCATCCAATACTGAAGAATATGGAGTACCTCCGATCGACAATGGAGAGGTAAACATTATTCCAGGAAGTACTTTAACAAGTTTTTACTCATCCATATTATTTGATCTAAGTGAAAACCTTCCGGTTGCCGAAAGCATTTACAAATATGACGAAGGAACTGGAGCTGCAAAGAAAATCCAGTTTGCAGATTTTAACGGAGATGGAATCCAGGATATTATCTGGCTCAATAGCTCCAATGGTACTATGACCAAAGTATTTAATATCAATAAAATATCTGCAGGAAACTTTGTATTATCCAATGTAGGAAACTTCACAGGACAAGCGCTGGGAGGATTCTTCAATGGTGCACTATACGGTGACTTTAATGGCGACAGCAAAATTGATGTCTTAGTTCCTCAAGGGAATAAATCTTATAACTGGAATTTATTTTTATCTGATGGGAAAAAGCTGAATCAGTTCTACATCAATAACTTTATTTTCTACTCTTCAGGAACCGAAACCTTAACACAAGGTGTTCATAATACCTTCTTTGAAAGTGGATGTGCGTATGGTATGAGCAGATATTTCCAGTATAATACAGCAGATTTGGATGGCGATGGAAAATCTGAAATTATTGTTTCAAATGTTTTAATTACTGACCATACATGGAATGCTCACCATGACAAGGAATGGACTAATACCAATGTTACAGTTTACTCTGTTAACAAAGTATCCGGAGCCAATGATAAAAGTATTGTTTACAATCCTCCTATTACTATTCTGGGAGCAAGCATTCCACAACCTTATAATACTGAAAACACAGTTTCGATCCAAACTAATAGTGGTATCAACTTCTACAAAACAAGAAACTGGTTAAAGTCTTTTAACGAAAAGGTAATTCCTTTTAGTAATTTGACCATTAATAAAGACAACCAACAGGTTATCCTTTTAGGAAAACCAGATGATTGTTCTGGAGTTATCGGGTGCGGTTACAACTATGTGATTCAGTACGGATATCCTTATGTGCCCGCTTTGGCAAGAGCTAAGAATATCAAGCAAGGAGGAATCACCACAGAGATTAGCTACAAAGAACTTAACTCAAAAACAGATGCTAATTTTTATCAGCCCGTACAAAAAGAACTTTATCCTTATTTTGAATTGGAGCAAGCACCATTATCCGCTGCTGTATCACAGATTAAACAGTATACGCCAGCCGGTACTCTGATTCAGGATTTCAGATACAGAGGTTTTTTAAGTCACTTTACAGGAAAAGGGGTGATTGGCTTCCGTCAAACTGCCCGCTCCTCTTTATACGCTGCTGGATTTGAAAATGCAAAAATTTGGTCGGGTAAACAAATAGACCCTTTATTGGACGGAGTTCCGGTAAAAGAATGGTCCATCAGAACTGATAATGAAAGCCTGATATTCCCGGCAGATATCTCTGAGAATAATACTCAGTTATTGAGCTATAAATCGACAATTTATAAGGAAGACAAACTTCTCAACGGGCAAGTAGTTACAACTGTTTCCGATGCTGACAAGCCTAAAGTAGTAACAGCTACTGTCACTACCTCTACTTTAGCTAAAGATTTTTTGACGAACGTTACGACAACAGGAACAACTGTTTACAATAGCTATTACCTGCCGTCAAAAACTACTTCTAATGTTAACGGTAATTTTTCAGTAACTACGACCGACATTATTTATGCCAATAACCCATCAGGGATTGGAAAAGATTATTTCATTGGTCACCTAGATGCAAAAACTATACAGCATACGGCTTACAATACAACCGATAAGGTAAGCCAATACTATTTATACCAAAATAATCTTCCCAAAACAATTATTAATGTTTCTGGGAATAACTTCTCCAATAACTTCTCAGACAATCTTACCGAAGATTATAAATATGATGGATTTGGTAACATTATTGAGAAGAAAGTTACAGCCGGAAGTGACTCACAAGTCAGAATTAATACAAGCATTTATGATGATAAGGGGAGGTTCGTTACAAAGAAAACAGACAACCTTGGATTAGAAACCAACATTACCTATAATAATTGGGGTCAAATTTTGACACAAACTGATCCTCTGGGAAATACACTTACTAATACGTATGATTTCTGGGGCAAAATTGAAACTTCTAAAACAAATTTAGAAGGGATTACCACCTATCAGTATACAAAAGATAACCAGGACAATACCATAGTTATTGAATATGAACCTGATGGAAACATTTCCAGAAAATATACTAATAAATTAGGCCAGGAATATAAAACTCAAACTAAAGGTTTTGAGCAGGGTAAATTTGTGGCAGTTTACCGTATGTTTGATGCATTAGGTAGGAAAACAAAAGAATCCGAGCCTTATTTTGATCAGGCAACAGAAGAATTACCTGCAAATGTTCAGTGGAATACATTCACTTATGATGATACGGTATTCCCGGCTAAAGTTACAGCCTCTTTCTTTAACGGTAAACAAACGGAAACTTTTGTTTCAGGAACTGTTACCACCTTAAAAGAGCTTAACGGCTATGGAAGAACAACAACCAAAACGGTAGATGCTTTAGGAAATGTAATCTCTACAACAGACAAAGGAGGGACTATTAACTTCACCTACAATTCTATAGGGAAACAACTTACAGCTCAATATGGAACCAATATCGTAACGTCGAAATATGATGTTTGGGGAAGAAAAACAGAGTTTAATGATCCATCTAATGGAGTTTACAAGTATGAGTATGACGGTTTTGATCAGGTTAAAAAAATCACAAGCCCCAAAGGAACTAAGGAATACATTTACAATAATTTTGGACAGCTTATTAGTCAGAAAGAAATTTCAACAGTAGATGCAGGTGCTACGACCAATAAGATGATTTCTTATGTATACGATAATAAAGGAAGGGTTATTTCAAAAACAGGAACTTCCAAAGGAAAAGCGTATAGCACGAACCTATCATATGATCCTCAGGGAAGACTGTTATCTACTTCTGAAAATAGTAACGGCAAATATTACATGCAAAAAGGAGTCACCTATGATGATAAGGCAAGAGTCATTTCCTATGAAAAGAGTCTTTATTCTTCAGGAGTCCTTACCAAGGTTGATATTGAAAATGTGTACAGCAACTGGAATGGTGAGCTATATCAGATAAAAGACAAAACCTCTGGAAAAGTGCTATGGGCTTTAGAGCAAACCAATGCTAAAAGCCAGATTTTAAAATCAAAACTGGGAGCTGCAGAGATAAATAATACCTATGATGCAAATGGATTCTTAACTAACGCAAATCACTCTTCACAGGTCAAACCTGGTATATTACAACTTTCTTATTCATTTGATGCCATTAAAAATGAATTGAAAAGCAGGACAACAGGAGGGGATTTTAATATTGTCGAGTCATTTGACTATGATGACAACAACAGACTGATCAACTGGACCAATCCTGTAACAGGCATTAAACCTTCAAACAATCGTAATATCTATGATGAAAAAGGAAGGATTCTGGAAAACGACCAGGTGGGAACCATTAAGTTTAATAACGCAGCTAAGGTGTACCAGCCTACAGGAATGACCTTGAATGCAGCAGGAACACAGAATTATAACAATGATCTGATCCAGAGTATTGTTTATAACGAGAACAATGATCCCGTATTCATTGATGGACAAAAAGGAGATGTAGCCTTCCAATATGGACTGACGAGTATGAGACAAAGGGTTACTTATGGGGGTAATTTTGCAGCTGATGGAGACGGGAAGTTTACTAAATTCTATAATGGGGATGGAAGCTTTGAAGTAGTGGTTGACAATACTACAGGTAAAGAAAAGCATGTTCTTTACATTGGAGGAACACCTTATGAAAGTAACATCATTTTCCTCAAAGATTATAACGAGACTAATGGTTCGTATAAATTTTTGCACAAGGATTATCTCGGAAGTATTCTGGCAATTAGTGATGAAACAGGAAACAAGCTTGAACAAAGACACTTCGACGCATGGGGTAATTTCACCCATCTTCAGATAGGAAACGGAGTTATTACTACCGATAAAAATATTATTGATAATACTGCGCTACTTATTGAAAGAGGATACACCAGCCATGAACATTTTGCAGAAGTGGGAATCATCCACATGAACGGAAGACTGTATGATCCTTTACTCAGAAGGTTCTTAAATGCTGATGAAAATATCCAGGATCCTTACAATACTCAGAATTACAATAAATACGGGTATGTAATGAACAATCCACTCTTGTTTAATGATCCAAGTGGAGAATATATTTTCGGTATAGAATCTGCTTTATTAGCAGCAGTAGTAATCGGAGCAATCATTGGTGCTGCAAGTTATGTTGTAAGTGCAATTATTACAGGACAGAAGCTTTCTCTCCTGGGATTATTTAAATCCACGGTATTTGGTGCCATATCAGGTGCCGTCACATTTGGAGTAGGAAGCATATTCTCGGTCGCCAAGGAAGGTGTACAAGTTGCAACAGCTTTTGCTAAAAGCTTAGGAACTGTGGGAACAGTATTTGTACAAGCTGCAGCCCATGGTATCGCTCAAGGCGCTTTATCTTTAATGCAAGGAGGTTCTTTCCATCAAGCACTGTTATCTGGAGCATTAGGTAGTTTAGGAGCCTCGGCTTTTGGTGCAATAGCTAACGATGCTGCGAATAAACTACTTGGGCAAATTGCCTTTGGTGCTATATCAGGGGGCATTGGTGCAGAACTTACTGGAGGTAACTTCTGGCAAGGCGCAGTTATTGGTGGGATTGTTGCTGGACTGAACCACGGTTTGCATGAAATGGATAGTCCCGTTCAGAAAACACAGCCTAAAACTGATAAACCACAGCAAGGCACACTAGAGAGTAAATTAGAAAATAAGCTTAGTAAGCTAAAAGTGGGTCAAAAAATATCAGGATCTGAACTAAGTTTTATTAATGAAGATATTGGAGATTATATTGTTAGTATAACAAAAGTTAGTGCAACAGATTTTACTGTAGAACGAACAGGAGGCATTACGACAGGAAGATTAGCTTTAGAATCAAATGCAAAAATTGTAATTAATAAAACAAAAATCACATTCCGAAGTAAAATAGAAGATGTTTATAGAATTAAAGTTTTGGGTGTAAAATCTATAGCAAAATCTCAAATCTTAACTGATTTCTACCTTAATAATAATATGAAAATTGTATTTAACAAAGATGGAACAGCCACAACTTACTCTCCTAAAAAATAAATTAATTTATTTTTTAATTATACCTCAATTATTTTTAGGTTTTATTATATTTAGGTTAGTTGAATGGAAAAAAGAAGACGAAATTGCAGGTTTTATGGTAGACTTATTGTATTCAAAAGATATACATATAAGCAGATTTACCAATAGGTGGAATGACGATCTTTTTAAAACTATTCCAATCCTAATGTTGACCGACTTCATTTTAGTCGCTTTTGTTCAAATCATTATTTTATTAATCTTTAGAAATAAATCATATTATAAAATATTATGGATTAGTTTTATTGTATTGATATTAACTAATATTATAGTATTCGCTATTTATAAATAAGATTTAAAGTTTAATCATTATTAAAAATTCCGTCTCAATTTTTGAGACGGAATTTATTTTATCAATAAGAATTCACATTTTATATATCATATCTTAAATGACATAATTTAATTATTATTCTTATTTACAAATTCGGGTTATTCTCCACCTCTTTCTGCGGAATCGTAAACAAATAATACTTGCTGTTCGGCGCAAAGGCAGATTGATCAGGAAAAGAAAATACAGAATGTCCTCTTCCATTCACTGTTTTTACAGTTCCATCCGGAGTTGTTACTTGTACTTTAATTGGCTGACCATTGGAATCAGTAAAAGGTTTTCTTACTACAGTTCCCTGAGTTCTTATGATATCAGACAATGAAAATCCTTCTCCAAACAATTCCTTTCTTCTTTCGATCAGGACTTCTTTGATCACATCATTCTGGGCTAAAGATCCACTGTACAGATTAGCCTGTCTCGCTGATTTCAGTTGATTCAAAACTGCCACAGCATTGGTCACATTCCCATTTCTGGCTTCTGCCTCAGCTTCAATTAAATACATTTCAGCTGATCTCATAAACACAATATCAGCAATGAGATTAGCTTTAAATTTAAATTTAGCATATCTTAAAAGTCCTTCTCTTCCAGGAAGCCCATCCCATTGAAATAATTGATACCGGATATCATGGGTGTCAAATAAATCTTTAAAATATGGATCTGCCATAAAACTGTAGTAGTAACTTCCTGATGAAGAAACATCTAAGTAGTGGAATGCATAACTTTCTCCTGATTGTTCCTGCGTCTGACCATGTCCCCAGATCCATTCCCCATTGGTAATATCATTAAACCCGTCCTTATACTTTTCGGGAGCCATCAACGGAAAACTAGCTTTTGCAATTTGAGCAGCAGCAGTAGCCTTAGTCCACTCACCCGTATTTAAGTAAGTCCTGGCCAATAATCCATATACTACAGACTTATCAATTTTATCCTTATTATTTCTTGTATAATTTGCTAATAAAAGTCCTGCTTCTGATAGGTCGTTTTTAATCAAAGTATAAATTTCTTCAAGGCTAGCTCTCTTTTTTCCTACAGAATTTATGGATGTAGGTTCTGTATAAATTGGAGCCACCAAAGCGTTTTTGTCTTTTAAATAGCTAAACTGATAAAAGCTGGCTAAATTCAAGTAACAAAAAGCACGTAAAGCTTTTGCCTGGCCCTTAACCTGATCCTTTTTAGACTGACTTCCTTCTACTCCATCAATACGACTAATCACATTATTCATGTTATTGATTGCAGAATATAATAAACTCCATACAAATTGAGAACGGCTTCCGGTACTATTCACTAAATCGGTAAAAGCGTAAGCCGATGCAAAGCCATATTTATTAGTAAGGACAGCGACATCACTTCCCATAGCATCGCTGGCCCGTAATACTGTTGAATAGCCAATGTTAGCATAGGTAGGCCCGTCATCATTGAATTTTGCCCATGTCCCATTAATCACCGTTTCAGCACTTTCAGCTGTCTTGAATATCTCGGCTTCATTAGCCTGATTAGTAGGAGCTGTTTCCAAATCATTAGTACATGCAGTAGAAGAGAAAGCTGCTATAAGTATAAATGATATATATTTTATTTTTTTCATTGTTTTGATTGTTTTAATATAAACTTAAAGTGTAGCCTGAAGACCGAATGTTATTGTTCTCATTGCCGGATATCTGTAATAAGTGGTACCATCTATAGCTTGCTCGGGATCCATTCCTTTGTGCTTGTAGAAAGTTAAAAGGTTTTCAGCCTGAAGATAAATTCTGAACTTTTTCAGTCCCAGTCTTCCGAAATAATCTGAAGGTAACGTATATCCGATACTCACATTTTTCAATCTGGCATAAGTCCCCGAGTATAAAAACCTTGAGGACGTTGAAGTCCAGTTATTTGTCGTTGTACTTAAAGCCGGAACATCCGTATTGGGATTTTCAGGCGTCCATCTGTTTAACATCTCTGCACTCCATGCCCTTCCAGCATTGCTTCCATTTGACATTAACATGGTGTAATCTGTATCAAGAATTTTTCCTCCAACACTAAAAGTTAGCAGCGCGGATAAATCAAAATCCTTATATGTAATATTTGTAGTGATTCCACCGGAAAATTTAGGCAAAGAAGAACCCTGTAATGTTTTTGTCGCCTTTGCATATTCGGAAGTTGTTCCTTCTACTGTATTCCCATTGGCATCCTGATAAACATATTTCCATAGCGGAGCACCGTTACTTGGATCAACTCCAACCCATTCCGGAATAAAGAAATCATAAACAGAACCGCCAACCTGCAATAATTTAGTTCCTGTTACAATTGGACCTTTAGGAAGTTTCGTAATTCTGTTTTTTAGGGTTGTTACATTAACATCCACATCCCATTGAAAATCGTCCGTTTTAACAGGAGTTGTGAATAATGAAAATTCAAAGCCTGTATTTTTCAGTTCTCCAATATTCGCAGAATAGCCACTAAAACCAAGAGACGGAGCCAAAGGCCTGTCAAATAAAAGATCTTTACTTTGACGCTGGAAATATTCCACATTACCCTTAACCCTGTTTTTAAGAATAGCAAATTCCAGCCCCACATTCAAGTTAAGATTGGTTTCCCACTTAAGATCAGGAGTGGGAAGCCTGCTAGCAACTGTTCCTCCTTCTCCCAGATTATTGTAAAATGCGTAAAGACTCTGGTAAGCATAATAAGTACTCAACTTATCATTTCCCTGTCCTCCGTAACTCGCACGAAGGGTTAGCTGGTTAAAGAAATTTAGATTTTTAATGAATTGCTCATTAGACGCCTTCCATGAACCTCCTACTGACCAGAAAGTTCCCCATCTATTTTGAGGTGAAAAACGGGAAGATCCGTCTGATCTTACAGATCCGGAAATAAAATAAGTGTTATTGAAATCATACTCTGCTTTACCTAAAAAACTCAGTAAACCTAATTTATCACTATTACCACTAAAACCTCCTAATAATGCCGCTGCATCCGGTTCATAATAATAAGGTAAAGAAAACTGACTTCGGCTTCCGGATATCGTCTGATACTCATAATGATAAAACTCCTGTCCGGCTAGAATATTGAAATGATGCTGATTGAATTTTTTGTCATAGGTCAAGATATTACTGGTTGTATAAGATAATGTCCGTGAATTTGTCTTGGTCACTGAACCTCCGATTTCACTACCTTCCCCAAGTAACGGATTTGAATAATAATGGCCATTATAATTTACCAAGTCAATTGAAAAACTGGATTTAAATTTTAATTCCGGTAAGAAGGTAAAATCCAAATACCCTTTTCCTGAAAAGTTATCTTCCCTGTTTTCATTTTTGTCTAATGGCAAAGTTGCTGCTGCATTTTGATTTTGCAAAGCACTTGTCGGCCTGTACTTTCCGAAGTCGTAAATTGTATTTCCGTTAGCATCAAGCTTATAGCTTCCGTCAGGATTTCTTTCATAGTATGGATAAAAAGAAGGAATTACTCTGGATGCATTAATAATATTATCAGTTCTTGAATCGGAAGATGGTGGTGCCTCCTGAAGACTATTGGTATAGCTAAGGTTTGCTCCAACTGTTAACCATTTTTTCACTTCATTATTAATCTTCAATCTCGTACTGTATTTTGTAAATCCGGATCCTATGGCAATACCCTTATCATCAAGATATCCCAATGAGAAAAAGTAGTTTCCTTTTTCATTTCCGCCACTAAAATCAAGATCAACCTGGTTTCTTGAGGCCACTCTTTGTAGTATATCCCTCCAGTCATCATTCCATAAAGGCCTTGCTCCAGGCAGCAGTTTTCCATCTGTCCCTACCGGTTTTGCATAGTTAGAACCATATGGATTGATGCCCAGGTTATTCACAAGATTATCTGTGGCCATTTGTGCTGCCTGTTGTGCTGAAACCTGTGCTGATTTATAACCATTTCTCATTGCTTCCCAATATAATTGAAAATACTGATCCGTGGTAACCTGTTCATAGTCCTTTACAGCCCTGCTGGAAAATCCCTGACTGATATTAAAATTGATTCGTGATTCTCCTTTTTTCCCTGACTTTGTAGTCACAATAATCACTCCGTTAGCACCTCTTGATCCATACAGAGAGCTTGCCGTAGCATCTTTCAAAACACTAATTGATTCTATATCATTTGGGCTGATAGAATTGATATTTCCATCAAAAGGAATTCCATCCACCACGAATAAAGGATTACTTGAGGCACTAATAGATCCGATCCCCCTGATACGGATTGTTGCCGTAGCACCCGGTTGGCCTGAAGCACTTACTGCCTGCAATCCCGCTACCTGCCCTTCCAAAGCTTTTGTAATATTGGTTACCGGCCGATTATTAATCTTTTCGCTGGAGATCGTCGCTACAGAACCTGTGTAACTCGTCTTTTTCGCTTTACCGTAAGCTACTACAACGACTTCATCAATATCTTTTTCCCTAAGCGTATCTTTCTTCTGCTTTATCTCCTGCCCATTAACACTAATAATGCCTAAGAAAAACAAAGCACCGGGTGAAATCCAAACACCAGCTTTGAATAAATTTTTACTAACCATAATCAATTTTATTTGTTAAATATTAAAAAAATACCCTTTGCGGAAAACACAGCAAAGGGCGTCAAGAAATTGATTTAACCAAATGCTTATTTTTCCTTAAAAGGCTGAATGTAACACCTTGCATCATGCAGGTTGTTAAGACTTCGTAGGGTCAGTTCCCTCCATCTTTCTTTATAAGCCGATCGAAATATGGATGCAAATCTAAAAACAATTAGTCTATAAAACAAGTAGACTAATTTATTTTTTATTTTAAATTCTCAAAAATTAACTTAATTTTCACTTAAAACACCTGTTAATAAACCATTAGAGAAAATGTTAAATTTTTAAACATGAGAAATATCATTAAAAATAATGTAAAACATCTTCTTCAAATAAAACCCGTAAAATATCCGCACTAATCGAAAAAAACTTTTTAATTTTATGTTATGAAAATTTTAATCATAAACGGACCGAATCTAAATCTGTTGGGTACAAGAGAACCTGAAATTTATGGAATAATTTCAATGGATGAATATTTGGAAAAACTAAAAGATGAATTCCTTTCTTACGAACTGAACTATTATCAATCGAATATTGAAGGAGAATTAATTAACAGACTTCAGGAAGATGATTTTGATGCTGTTATTATCAATCCGGGGGCTTTTACTCATTACTCTTATGCGATAGCCGACTGTTTAAAGAATATACAGAAACCTAAGATTGAAGTACATATCAGCAATATTTATAAAAGAGAAGAATTCCGGCAAAAGTCAGTAACAGCGGCTCACACAGATGCTGTATTATCCGGCTTTGGAATGAAAGGATACAGACTGGCTTTATTAAGCTTTTAGGATGTTTTAATACATAAAAAAGCCTCATCAATGATGAGGCTTTTCTTTTTTTATATTGTTTGTTCTTGTAATTGAGGTCCGGAAGCAACCAGCTTTTTCCCCTCTTCAGTGTTACAATACTGTTCAAAATTCTTAATATATCTTGATGCTAAGTCTTTAGCCTTCTCTTCCCACTCTGAAGCATCACTGTATGTATGTCTTGGATCCAGAATGCCTTCTGAAACATTGGGTAAAGAAGTAGGAATTTCCAAGTTCATAATAGGTACTTGTGCCTTAGGAGCGTTCTCAATAGATCCATCAATTATTGCATCAATAATGGCTCTTGTATCTTTTAATGAGATTCTTTTTCCTGTACCGTTCCATCCTGTATTTACCAAATAAGCTTTTGCTCCATGTTCTTTCATTTTACCAATCAAGGTTTTAGAGTACATGGTAGGATGTAACGTAAGAAATGCCTCACCAAAAGCCGGAGAGAATGAAGGTTCTGGAGAAGTAATTCCTCTTTCAGTTCCTGCTAATTTAGAAGTATATCCACATAAAAAGTGGTATTGAGCCTGATTTTCATCTAAAATTGAAACCGGAGGTAATACTCCGAATGCATCAGCTGAAAGATAAACAATCTTCTTAGCATGCCCAGCTTTAGAAGGCAGTACAATTTTGTTAATATGGTAAATCGGATAAGAAACTCTCGTGTTTTCAGTGATTGAATTATCAGTATAATCAGAAACACCATTATTTACAACAACATTTTCAAGAAGAGCATCTCTTTTAATTGCTCTGAAAATGTCCGGTTCTTTTTCTTCCGATAAGTCAATTACTTTTGCATAGCAACCTCCCTCATAGTTGAAAACTCCATTGTTATCCCAACCGTGTTCATCGTCACCAATAAGATATCTTTTAGGATCAGCGGATAAAGTTGTTTTACCTGTTCCGGAAAGGCCGAAGAACAAAGCAACATCTCCTTCTTCTCCTACGTTTGCAGAACAGTGCATAGATGCCATTCCTTTTAGCGGAAGGTAGTAGTTCATCATTGCGAACATTCCTTTTTTCATTTCTCCTCCATACCAGGTTCCTCCAATGATCTGTAATTTTTCCGTAAGGTTGAACATTACAAAATTCTCGGAATTTAGTCCCTGAGCTTCCCAATTCGGATTCGTTGTTTTAGAACCGTTCACAACAGTGAAATCAGGTTCTCCAAAGTTTTCCAGCTCATAATGAGATGGACGGATGAACATATTAGTAACGAAATGCGCCTGCCATGCAACTTCTACGATGAATCTCACTTTAAGTCTTGTGTCAGCATTTGTTCCACAAAATGCATCCACTACATAAATTTTCTTAGAAGAAGAAAGTTGGTCTAGCACTAATTCTTTACAAGACTTGAAGATTTCTGCTGTTGTAGGCAAGTTCACTTTGCCATCCCAGAAAATTGTGTCTCTTGTAACATCATCCTGAACAATGTATCTGTCTTTTGGAGAACGGCCAGTAAAAATTCCTGTTTTTACTGATACTGCACCAGATTCCGTAAGTTCAGCTCTCTCAAAACCCTGATTTTCAGGAGAAACTTCTGCTTGAAATAATTCCTCATATGAGGGATTATATATTATTTCGTAGTCTCCCTTAATCCCTAATTTTTGCAAATCCTGGATGATTTTAGCGTGTTTCATTTTACTTATATTTTCTATTTCTTTTTTTAGTCCAACAAAATTAAATATTAATTTAGTGTTACAGGTGGTTAAATATAATGATATAAGTCAGAATGACAAAGAAAAAAACAGAACGGCAAATTATTAAATATCAAGCAATTATATCAGTCCATTCAAAAATAGTCGCAAAACCTTTTCCCCGAAAATAGTCCTCAAAGCCCCTAAATTTGGCACTCATTACAAAATCTCCCCCCCAGGCACCCAAACTTTTCACAAAAACCGGACAGTCGGAGAAGAATTTGTCTTTAACGGTAGGAATATTCAGAAAATCAGAAATTTTTCTTTCATGAACAGTCATTAAATGACAAAAATCATTTAATTCATTACATAATAGAATTTCATTGGTAAGGGCAGAAAATACTTCGATCAGTTTCCGGGATTTTATTTTAGACTTATACAGATCGATTGCTTCCCTGCTGTCTTGTTTTTGATTTAAATGGATAAAAATCAAGTCGTCCTTAAAGATAGGATCAAAGGTTACTCTTTTATATTGTATTACCGGTTTATTCTGATACAAAACTGCTGATTTTTCCTTTGCGACAGCAATATCATAACCACTTCCACCCAAACTTAGACTATTTAGCATGAAAGGATCTGTATCAGCCCACACAGAAAGGTTGTTCATTAATGTTGAACTGCTTCCCAATCCAAAATCGGAAGGGAACTGTAGATTTGTTTTTAAAAAGTATGAATCTGCATTCTGGAATTTACGAGTAGAAAGCTTTTGGACGTTTTTCAACGTTTTTATAAGAAATTGGGCACTGGGAGTTATATTTGTCTCAAGGATTTTCCAAGAGGAATAATCAATGACCACTTTCAGCCATAGTTTATTTTGATGGTAAGCTTCCCAAAAAACCAATGATTTCCCATCTTCCGTTTCTTCAAAGAAAAACTCTTGTCCCAGCCTGGTTGGTACCGCTAGGACAAGAGCTCCATCTATAGCAAAATATTCTGAAGTAAGCATGAGCTTTCCCGGTGAAAATATTTCGCCCATTTGTTTATTTTTTAGATTGCCGAAGCAACGTCTACAGAACTATCAATTTTCTTGATCAATCCCTGTAAAGTTTTTCCTGGTCCAACTTCTACAAAGTTAGATGCTCCGTCTTTAATCATATTCTGAACAGATTGTGTCCATTTTACAGGACCTGTTAACTGAGCAATTAGGTTTTTCTTAATTTCGTCAGGATTTGTAACTGCAGTCGTGGTAATATTCTGATAAACTGGAATCGTTGCTTTTCTGAACTTAGTTTGTTCAATAGCAGCGGCCAATCTTTCTTGTGCAGGTTGCATCAATGGAGAATGAAAAGCCCCATTAACAGGTAGCAATAATGCTCTCTTCGCTCCCGCTTCTTTCAATTTAATACAAGCTTCTTCTACGGCAGCAGTTTCTCCTGAAATTACAAGTTGCCCAGGACAATTATAATTTGCAGGAACAACAATCCCATTGATCTGTGCACAAATTTCTTCAACTTTAGCATCTTCCAATCCTAAAATTGCAGCCATTGAGCTTGGATTAATATCACAAGCTTCCTGCATTGCTTTTGCTCGCTCAGAAACTAATTTGAGACCGTCATCAAAAGACAGAACTCCATTAGCGACCAATGCTGAAAATTCTCCTAAAGAGTGACCGGCTACCATTTCAGCACCAAGTCCATTTACAGCTTTTAAAGCAGCTACAGAATGTATAAAAATAGAAGGCTGAGTAACCTCGGTTTTCTTTAGATCTTCTTCTGTCCCATTAAACATAAGGGATAAAATATCGAAACCTAAAATTTCATTGGC
This sequence comes from Chryseobacterium sp. PTM-20240506, assembly GCF_048296755.1. Classification (NCBI taxonomy): domain Bacteria; kingdom Pseudomonadati; phylum Bacteroidota; class Flavobacteriia; order Flavobacteriales; family Weeksellaceae; genus Chryseobacterium; species Chryseobacterium sp. PTM-20240506. Next base: position 3,542,895 of record NZ_CP182581.1, on the reverse strand, counting down.
AGATTCCATCAAGTCCTTTATGTCTTTTCGAGAATCATATAGTTCTTTTCCCATCCCAACAAACTGAGAACCCTGCCCAGGAAATACAAGTGCTTTCATCTAATAATTTAAAATATTATGCAAATATAAACATAATGTGAAGATTTTCTTTCATCCAATGTACTTCACTAAGGAACTAATCGGATTACACGATAACCAGTATTCACATAAGCTCCATTAGCTTTGGACTTTACAAATTCAAACTTGGTTGCAAGCTGAGTTTGAACTTTATTCATTTGTTTAAAAATTTCTCCTTTTTTATTCTCTCTGGTTAACATGTCATTGACAACATCAAAACCAATAATTGCATATTTGGGAGGAGTCTTGCAATATTTACCTTTATAGGCTGCCAAAATCTCTTTTTCAAAACTTCCGTCCGTATTGATTTTTCTGTCCATTAAATAAACCAGACTCGCCTGACTAAGGTCGTCTACCTTTTTCTCAAAACTTGGAGCATAATACATGCTAAAAGCTTTTATTCCCTGTACTTCTTTTGTCAGGGCAATAACTCTATTTGAAAAAGCCTCCCCCGTACTATCGTTATCACTCGCTAAAATAGCTATTACAGGAGCAGATTGTCCCGTCATCATATTCTGGTCTGCCTTAATTTCTGCAGGAGAACTTACAATTGTTACATTTGGATTTTTCACTGCCTTTTCGAGACCAGCTTTAATATAATTTGCATTTTCCTTTTTGCTGTCTGCAACTATATAAATTTTTTGATCCGAGTATACAGTTTTTACTTCATCTACAATTTTATCCGCATAGGTTTGATCATTCGTTTCAATAATAACCAGATTACTGTAGTTATACAATTCCGGAGAATTTGCAAACGGCGCTACAATTGGAATTTTCTGGCTTTTAGTAAAATCTAAAACATCAATGACATTCGATTTAAAGAATGGGCCTATAATTAAATCTGTATTATTAGGATTGATTTGAGTCAATGAATTCCTAAATGAAGCTTCATTACCGGAATCAACTACTTTAATATCCAGTTTCTGACCGTTTCTTGCATTTCTTTCAATGGCTAATTTAGCTCCTGTAAGAAAATCCATTGCCATTCCCCTATATTGAGTTTCATTTGTACTATAGCCGAAAGGAAGCATCAAAACAACACTTAAAGCATCTCCGCTTTTCTTAATGTATGCAGGATCAAGCTTCTTAATTTTCAAAACCATTCCGGTCTTTAGTCCGTGGGTCAAATCCGGGTTTAAAGCGATTAATTCGTCAATGGAAATACCATATTTATTCACAATAGAGAAAACAGTATCCCCTTGCTGAACAGTGTAAGTAACATATTCATCTCCTGCCTCCGCATTCACGTTAGAGGAAGTATTAGCAGATGACTTTTCGTTGCCTGAATCAATTTTAGTTTTAGGGTTAACAGGCTCCGTAATCACATTAGCAACATTGCTATTTGATTTTTTAACATGGATAACCTCTCCTGGTTTTAATCCTTTTTCTTCCAATCCAGGATTTAAAGCATACAGCTCTTGCTGGCTAACTCCAAATTGTTTTGTAATTCTGTAATAATTATCTTTTGATTGAATTGTATAGCTATCCTCATCCGTTGCCACGGCAGTTGATGGAGTATTATTAGCAGTTGCTCCTACAGTTTTTGAAGCTACAACAGGTTGTTGGTTGCCTCCATATTTTTTTATGCTTTCAAAAGGTAATGTAATCTCATCACCGATCTTCATATGAGAATCCAATTCAGGATTCAGCTTTCTCAAGTCAGTTTCAGAAATACGGTATTGCTTTGTAATTCCATAGATGGTTTGTTTCGGCTGTAATACAATTTTACCAAGCTGAGCATTGGGTTTAGCTTTTTCAATGACAGCACTTTTTGTAACAGGAGCAGAAGTGCTTTTATCAGATTTAACTGTAAGCACATCACCGACTGTCAACTTTCCATCTTTAAATTTTGGATTTAGTTTCAGCAGTTCATCCACCGTTATACCATACTTCTTGGCAATATTATAAGGATTGTCTCCTTTAACTACGGTATGTGATTGTTGAGCGGAAACGCCCAAAACCATACATAAACTGGATAGAATAAAAAACCTTTTTATCATAGTAGATAATTATAATTTACAAAAATACTCCTTTAAAATTAAATGGCAACAATTATTAATTTTGATTCTTGAACCACCATTTCTTCTAAACAAGTTTCAAGCCATGAATATCCATAATCAGCGAAAAATACACTAAAATTATAAACCCTTTCCTGCCATGTTTTAGAAGGATGTACGTTTAAAAATAAATTTTCCAACCTTTCAAGCAATTCACTTTGTTTTATCTTTTCTGCATGAAGAAGTCGCTTTTTCATCCTTTTGTAAGATTTGAGCTGTCTAATTTCTTCCGCCTTAACCATATTTCCAAAAGATTTCTCGGTAGTTTCGGCGATAGACCGTAATTCAGAAAAGCTATTGATCAAAAGAGATTCTTTTTCTTCAAGTAACCTGAGAATACTACTATTATCTAAGATCCTGTTGTTCGTAATAGCTGCAAAATTCTGAAAGAAATCATCAACTTTCAGATCAAGCTTATCTATTTTTTTTAATACTTTCTCCTGTAAGAACAACATTGAGTTTCGGGGAATCAAAACAGGAAAAGGGATATCTATTTTAGTAAAATAGTCTTTTAACTCAAGCCAATACATAATTTCTGCATTACCCCCGATATAGGCTAAATTAGGCAATACTTTTTCCTGATAAACCGGACGCATTAATGCATTAGGGCTAAATCTTTCCGGGGCTTTATCCAACTCATTTAAGATCTCTTCCTTTGTAAACCGGATGGGAGTATCCACCACACTATAATGATCTCCTACCAATTCTATCCGATCTCTCGTGTCAGAAAGGTAAAACAAATTAATTTCCCTGGGATTCACCTGAACCTTTCCATATTTATCTGTGAGAAATTTCACTTTTTCTTTAGAAGCATGATATAATGCAGAATGAATTAACTCTTCCCGGAAAATTTCTTTGACCTGATTTTTCAATATGCCTGAATCCCCATCAATGATTAACAAACCAAACTCTGAAAAAAGTCTGTTCACTAATGTCTTTATAGCTTCTGTAAGAGTATTCCCGACTTTGTAAGCTTCTTTAAGCATTAAAATAAGCTCTGTCCCAAAAACAGAATCCTTAAATTCCTTTTCAAACTCAGAAATGAAAAATGTATCGCTTATCTGAATTCTCCCGACAGGTCCACCAGACTTTTCATTAATTTCGTAATAATTATTCTCGGTTTTGAAGTGATTGATCTCAGCAAAATCGTGATCTTCAGAAGCCATCCAATATACAGGAACAAAATTAAAGTCCGGAAAATTAAATTTTAAATAAGAACAAGTCTTAATAGTTTGTAAAATTTTATACACAAAAAAAACAGGCCCCGAAAAAAGGTTTAGTTGATGACCTGTTGTTATAGTAAAAGTATTAGGAAGCTTTATGTTGTTTAAATTTTCCCTTTGCTTTTTAGAAAGTATGAGTCCGGATAACTGTTGTTCAAGAGCGGTGGATAATACCACTCTCTGTTCTGAAGTAAAAGATTCTTGTTTTAGATGAATTTTTTTTCTAAAATGGTCTAATGAAAATGTATTTTCTTCAAAACCCTCAATTTTATGATTTAAAAAATCTTTTATTAACTGAGGTATATTTTCTATATCATTAAATGATATTTTACTGATTGTTTTCAACTGGTGTCATGATTTTAGTTGAACAAATACCAAACAATTCCAAGGTTCAGTCTAAAATCATAAACCGGATAATGTGGAAATGCATAGGCTTTATTAGATGAGATAAGTGTACCTATCTGTTGCCCTTCAATAAAGAAGAACATTTTTTTAACTTTCATATTGATATAAACATCGGCAATAGGCTGTCCCCCGATTGAAAATGAATCCGCTCTTGGTAAAATGTATTCGTTAAGTATCGGAAAATATTCTCTTGAAGCAAACTTTGAGAAATAGTAAACTTTCAGTCCAGCTTGGATTTCTGCAGCATTTTTAAACGCTTTGGTCTGATAAAAGAAATTAGCACGGCCTATAAATCCAGGCATCGGATACAAATCTTTATTTGTTAGCGCGTTCTGAAACTGCACTCTTGTATTTAAATGATATTTACCAAAACTGAATGTAGCATCTCCTCCGATCTGAGAAATATTCAGCGACCCTTGACTTTGTTTAGGCATTGATGCCGCATCGAGATAAGTAAAATTGTCTATTCTGAAATAATTAACAAACAATTCTGTTTTAAACCATTTTAAATTAATATTCCCACCAATCTCAGTTATCGATTGGTTTTTAACATTCTGAAGGTAATAATTAAAATTATTATAAACAGAAGTATTCAAAAGATAATTAAAAGAAGGATAAGCACTCTGGAAATTTACTTTAGCATTTACAAAGTAATCTTTGATCGGTTCAAATTTAATGTTGTTAGTAGTTTTTACATAAGTTCCGAACTGACTTCCATTAGAAAATTCCGCAAATGAATTAAGCTGGATTTTATCTAAAAGCTTTATCTGTAAGTTTCCTACTGCTCCAATTCTATTCTCTTTAATCTCATTTGGAATCTGTAATGTAGGCAGAGTAACTTGCGTTGCTCCAAACTTTATCATTTGATAACGCACTCCTGCATCCAGTTTGAACTTTTCATTATCCCAAACCAGACTAACAGTATTGCTTAGATTATTGGAATATTTCTTTGTTGAAAGAGGAAAACCATTAACGATTTCGGCGGGTGTATCGTACCAATACCCTTCTAAAGCATTTTGAGAGTAATAATATTTATTCCCTTGGTTAAAAATGGTATGCCTGATCCTAAAAGGAAATTTTTCAGCGTTAAAAGGAGTAAACTGATGGCTTAAATAATATCTTCTGTATCCAAATTGCGAACTTGAAGATGCAAGATTCACTTCTGCATTGATTCTGTTTCTGAAATCACTGTTCCCACTCTGGAACAGATCATCAGCCACAATTCCTCCGTTTTCCTGATTATTAACATTTTGATGCAGGTAATGAGCAAATAATTCATAATTTCCGCTCTTACTTAGATAGTGTCCAGAGAATAGTGTATTATTATTAGCTGCCAATGAGTTCCTGTAAAGACCTTGTGATCGCAGTCCCATATATTCCAAAGCAAAATTAAATCGTTTCCCAATATTTTGGGTGTAGGTAGATCTTAAAACCGCTCCGTTCTTTATAGAATTATGATAAACAAAAGTTGCTGTTGGAGTTTTTACGTCATAATATTTCACGTCATTAATCCCAATAATTCCATAAGATTTATTGGAAGGCAACAGTGAAAGATCCTGCTCTGCATTTACCTCATAAGAAAGAGGATTAAATCCAGCTCCCACATTAGGAAATTGAACTCTCCCAAAGTTATCTTTATTGTTATATTGTGAAAAGACGTATGTTTTTTCGTAAGTCATCACCGTATCAAATATTTTCTTTTCAGAAAATTGAGTCTGATAAAGATAATCATTGATGGTAGGTTTGAATATTTTTAAAGAATCCTTCTTTCCAGAGTCAATAACTAAAGTATCCTTGTCTTTGACTGGATTGGTCTTTTCAGTTGAGGATGGTTTTACCGTTTGTGCTCTCAAAAAAAAAGAGCAGATCAATAAACAAAAAAAAATGTACTTCATAAGATTTTATGAAGTACAAATTTAATAATTATTATTTAAGATTTTCTCTTATATAAAAATTTGATGTTAATTAGGATTTTGAACAATATTTGGGTTAGTATCTATTTCTGCCTGCGGAATTTGCCATAAAAATTTGTTAGAATTAGCAGGATAGGTAAGTTGTCCAAATGTTGGATGATTAGTCCCTGTATATACTCTATTTAATCCAACACCTAATCGCTTCATATCAAACCAAGCACAACCTTCACCCCACATCTCAATTCTTTTTTGAGTCGTAATCTCAGTTATTAATGCTGCACCAGTATTAGTAGATGTTGTATAAGAAGCATCTCTAGCTTGTGTAATTTGGGCAAGTACAGCCTTAGCTTGAGGCTCATTTCCAGATCTAGCAAGCGCTTCTGCTTCAATATAATACATTTCAGAAGCTCTTAAGTAAATATAATCCCCATCAGTAACGGTAGGATCAATAAATTTAAGATTTGCATAAGCAGGTAACGCAGGATAACTAGGATTTCCTCCAGGTGCTACAAAAGCTTTTTTCCTATAATCAGTAGCTGAGATATTATCATATAATCTTTTATCGATTAATTTATAAATTCCAAGCCCTCCTGCATATCCACTGTTATTAGTATTATCAAAGTGTGCAAAGAAACTTGCTACGAAAGAAGTATTATCACCAGTAATAACAGCTCCCCACATAGCATCAGTTGTTTTTGTTAGATCATAGAAACCATTACGCCAATCAGCTTCTGTCCCTAAAGCGTAACCCTGTTTAGCAGCATTAGCATTTTGTGCAGCTTGAGAATATTTACCCATTTCAAGGGATACTTGAGCTAGGAAGCCTTGAGCTACAGATTTATCTACTTTTTCTCTATTTGGTCTTGTGTAACCCGTAAGCAAATCAACTGATTTCAAAAGATCACTCTCTATTAAAGAATAAACCTCACCAACTGAAGATCTTGATTTCCCTTCAAATCCAACAGTAGTATATATAGGAACACATAAGTCTGAAGTATGTCCAACATAAGTAGGCCCATATATTCTTGCTAACATAAAATAAGAGAGCGCTCTTAATGCATACGCCTGTCCTAAAACAGATTTATTTTGATCATTTACTCCTACTTTAGTAATTGTATTAATAATTGTATTTGTAGATTTAATTTGAAGATAATAAGTATTCCAAGGAAGAAGAGATCTACTATTTGTTTGAATAATTCCCGTATAATTATACCAGCTAGAATACCAGCTAGATTTAGTCATGACATTATCATTTGACATCATATCCAAACCTGCAAGAATGGATTTATGACCATAATCTTCGTGATTTCCGCCATTAGTATTACCAAAGGTTCTAAATCCTGTATATATACCATCCAATAGCGCTTGAAGACCTGCAGGGGAAGTTGCTAACTGCTCTTCATTAATAGTTGATTGAGGTTTTGTATCCAAATAGTCATCACTACAACTTGTAACAAATAAAGAAGATACTAATAGTGAATATATTGCTATTTTTTTCATTTTAATTAAAATTTAACTGTTAAACCTAAAGAGATTGTTCTAACAACTCCATAATTATTCAAAGAAAGGCCATTGTTAGCAGAAGCACCTATACTAGCCAATCTAGGATCCATTCCCTTTCTTTTACTCCACATTGCAAGGTTTGTTCCATAAAGACCAAATCTAAGTCCAGAAAGACCTTGAGGCAAAATACTTTTATCAAAATCATAACTAATAGAGGCATCTTGTAAACTGATATAATCAGATTTGATTAAGAATAAATCAGAAGCAGCCATTTGGTTCGGTCTTGATAAGTCTAATGCTGGAAGTGGTGCATCAGTATTGGTAGGTGTCCAAGTGTTATAAACATCCTTATGATAATTTTGTCCAATATTATCTGGTCCTGAAGGAAGCATTCCTTGGTAAACATTATCATACATATAACCACCAAATTGGAAAGCAAAATTAACTGCAAGGCTTACCCCTTTATAGCTCACATTAGTTCCGAAACCACCGTATGCTTTAGGATTTAGAGTTTTATCACTCAAATATAATTTTGCTTTCGTATAATCATTAGTAGTCACCTTATTTCCAGAAGCATCATCCATATACCATAAAGCATCACCATTTTTCTTATCAACTCCGGCAAATTGTCTTAGGTAATAAGTATACGCTGAAGATCCTTTATCAAATTTGAAAATACCTGATACAAAACTTGCAGGTAAGAATGTAATCTCATTTTTATAGTGAGTTGCGTTAGCAAATAAATTCCAAGTAAAATCCTGATTATTAATAATACTTGCATCTATTGAAACTTCAACTCCTCTATTTTTCATATCTCCAACATTCGTTGAAATAAATCTTGTCCCAGTAGAAGATGGTAATGGTTTGTTATAAATCATATCCTTCACCCCTCTTTCAAAATATTGAGCATCAATATTAATCCTGTTGAAAAGACTTAATTCAAAGCCAGCATTAAGGTTTCTTGAAACCTCCCACTTAATATCTCTATTTCCTTCGTAAACTTGCACAATTGTTGCATTTCCTTGAGAATCTGGAACAACTTCATATTGAGATTCATAAGCATAATAATTTCTTCCATATCCGAAATATGTTCTATTATTAAGGTTTACATTCCCAGCATACAAGATATTATCGTTTCCTTGCTCCCCGTAACTTGCTTTAAGCTTTAAATTTGTTACCACTTTATTTCCTTTCAAGAAATTCTCATTAGTAGCAACCCATGCTGCTCCAAGTCCGAAAAAGTTACCCCATCTGTTTTCTGGAGCAAACACAGAAGAACCATCTCTTCTAAAACTTGCATTTACAAAGTATTTATTATCATAGTTATAGTTAACTCTTGAAAGATAACCTTCTACTTTATATAAATCGTTAAACCCATTTAATGCGGAATATTTAGTTCCATTACTTAATATTGGAAGATCTGGAATTGCAATATTATTTTTAACTCCCGCTATCATCTTGCTGGTAAAATCGGAAGTTTCATGACCAACCATTGCACTTATACTATGTTTTCCAAATGTTTTATTCCAATTTAATAATTGCTGATTGGTCACAGTATAATCATTTGTTGTTGCATTAGTAATAGTACCTCCATACCCTGCAGCATCACCACCAATGTTATTAGAATAATTAGTGTAATAGCCACTTAATAAATCATACCCTAAATTATATGTGAAGTTGAAATCTTTAAGGAAATTCACAGAAGCATAAGCTCTACCACTTAAATTATCCTCCGAATTTCTTTTAATATCTAATAAAGTAGTTCCATATGGATTTAAAGTTCCACCATAAGGGCGGGCTAATCCCATTGGTCCAGTAAGAGTTCCAAAGTCATATACTCTTTGACCGTTAGAATCAAGTATAAAACCTCCATTTGTATTTCTTGCCCATATCGGATAAATTGGAGCAATATTCCTTGCCCAACTGAAAAGGTTACTATACTGGCTAGATGAAGCACCTTGGATAGGTGCATTTTGTTCAGTTCTAGCATAGTTTAAATTAACACCAACTTTAATATCAGAAGTAAGTCTTAATTCATTATTTAATCTAGCTGTATACCTATCAAATCCAGAATTTATAACATACCCTTCATCATTAAGATAACCAAAAGACAAGTAAGTATCATTTTTATCAGAAGAATTAGCTATATTAATGTTATATTCTTGACGAACTCTATCTTTAAATAGATTTTTGTTCCAATCATCATGATACAACAATTTTGCATTTTTATTAATTTTCCCTGTCGCAGGGTCTATAATCTGATTATCAGCGACATTATAATTATTATAAACCAAATAATCAGGGATCATTGTGTTTATTGCATTTGTCACGGCATTACCCATCGACATTCCTTTATAAACACCATCAGTTACCAATCTATTATAGAAAACTTCATAATATTCTCCCGGATCAGTAATGATATCATATTCTTTAACGGCTCGTGAGTTCACCCCGAACTTAGTGTCAAAAGTAACTGAGAACCTACCTTTTTTAGCTTTCTTTGTTGTAATAAGGATAACCCCATTTGCACCTCGGCTACCATATAATGCGTTTGCTGATGCATCTTTTAAAAATGAAATGGTTTCAATATCCTGATTTGAAATCGCATTAATATTACCATTAAAAGGCACCCCATCGACAACATACAAAGGATTATTTGAAGAAGAAAGAGATCCAATACCTCTAAATCTAACCTGCGGAGGATCTCCTGGTTGTCCCGAATTAGCGGAGATTTGTACCCCACCAACCTTTCCGGTTAAAGATTGAACAGCATTTGATGCCTGAGCATCCTCTAACTGTTTTGCATTAATTGTCGTAATTGACCCTGTAATACTCTGCTTTTTCTGAGTACCATAAGCAACAACAACAACTTCTTCGATCTGCTGCTCTTTAGTAACAGAATCTTTTTTTGTTTTCTGTGCAAAAGCTGTATGCCCTAAAAAAAACAATGCGCCAGCACTTAATACACGTAATTTCACATTCATATTAACAAATTTTAATATATTTAAGAGAGCAAATATGTTAATAAATATTAATACTGGCAACTTTTTAATTTGGCGATAATTATGATAAATACGATATATAAAAATTAATATTTTACTTCGTACATTAAAATTTAACAAAAAATAACATTTAACATTTCAATAAAACAAATTTTCCACAGTTCAAAATATCTTTAACAAACATTTATCATCCTTAAAAATATTATTTAGAATTATTATAAATTATCAGACGGTTATAAATTCCAAAGGAGCCTATTTTTCAATAGGCTCTTCTGAATTTATTTGTATGCTTAATTTAACCAGCAATAATGCTTAATAAACTATTAAGATCATCAATATTTTTGAATTTATTTTTTTTAAAATTTTGATCTAATTCCTCGGATTTATTAGGAAATAATGCTTTAATTTCATCTTTTTTCAATGGAGTAATTACCTTTTTAGCCATATCAAACAAAAAATAATCTGGTTTAGTTCTTGAAAACTTCGGGGGCCTAGCTTGATCATAGGTATTCTCCGCAACTTTTCCTGGCGTAAAGGTTATATTCTCTTTTCGAACAATTACATAATTATTTTTATCCGAAGAGGAATCAATATAATATTTCCCATTAATCAATCTCACAACATATTCATTATTGATTTTAAAATAATCAGCCTCTTCTTTTGGAATTTTATAATATTTATCATCATTCTTTAAGATAATTTCATCATTATAGATATTATATCTTAAAAGAAAAGCTCCACTCTCTCCTTTAATCATTGATGGCAAAAACTCTTTTTCTAAAAAAGGAGACCCATCATAATTATCATTATCGGCACTTTCTCCAACGCCAATTTTATTAACCGAATTAGACAACAATCTATTGTTATTAAGATTGTAAAGCACAGCACTTTGCCCAAAACAGAAGCTAAAGCCTAAAAATGACAATATAATTCCCGTCTTTTTCATTTTAAATATTTTCTTTTTTTATTGAGGTTGTTAATTTCCTACAAACGCTTCTTTTTTGTTTCCGTAAGCCGCCGTAGTACCTTTAAGGTAATAATTCCCATACACAGTTAAAGTCTTTGTACACGGATTAAATGATGAAACTTGTGAAGCATCAGTAGATTGCTTAACCCAAATAGGAGCTCCGGCATATGGAGCAGCACTATAGTTTGATCCCGTATATTGATCCGGAATAGTAACTACATATGTATCCGGATTATAATTTAACACCAAATCTATACCTACGTCTAAAAAGTCCTTTACCTTCAATTGATTCGTCGTTGACGATTGAACAATATCATAATTTCCATTTGGAGTATTCCAAAAAGCCTCTGTATTTTTAAAATTACCATTCATCAACGTAGCCGAGCATTTCAATGACATACTCATTGTATATGTTTGATAATCTATAATAGCATTCTGAATAGAATTCGATTGTAATTTAAAAACAGCTTTTTTAGCCACACTGGTCGCTCCGCTTTCCAACAATCGCACAACGAAAACTCCATTAACCTTACCAGAAGGATTATCAGTACCTTTCACAAGTTGGAAATCAACTCCTTCTTTTGCAGTTGAACTTGGATCTAAAACTAATTTCACCTCCTTATCTCCAGATACCTGCGAAATTGTTCCATATTTAACTTCAACATCTTTATGTCCACTACCCTGTTCTATTAACTGATCCGAACCTGCTGTTACAAAATGTAAATATGGCTCACCTTCGTAATGAATTTCATCATTTGTACATGACATAACAAGACAAACAAGAAATAGATATATATACTTTATTGTTTTCATTTCTAAGTTTTTTTTAATTAATACCCAGGATTCTGTTGAATTGTTGGATTTCCTTGCAGCTCAGCTCTTGGAATAGGCAGCGACCTCATACGATAATCATTAATTGGTATAGTCACCGGGATCGTTTTCACATCGTCTGTGGGATCCCTATCAATAGCCACTCCAGCAATTGCCCCCAATCTCTTTAAGTCTAAATATCTATGCCCTTCCAAATAGAGCTCTTTCCTTCTCTCCAAAAGGATATCAACATATGCCTGCTGTTTACTTGAATATACCGGTAAATCCACAGGACCCAGGTAGTTACGCGCATCCCTAACATTCTTTATAAGTGTTGCAGCCGTAGTGAAACTACCTTCTTCAACAGCGCATTCAGCTAAAATAAAATACATCTCAGATAACCTGAAAATTGGAATATCGTTTCTTAATACATTCTGACTTAAAACCTTTTCTCGTGTAGGGTCTGTAGGAATTGGATCAGGCGCCAAAGTTGCTCTGCCAGGATATTTATCTATCACAAGCACATCCAGAGCTCTGTAATTATCTATAGTCGCGTAATTGGAATTAATTACAGCAGTAGGATCAATATAGGCAAACCTCCTAATATCTCCAGGAGTACTAGCATACAGGTTAAAAGTTTTTCTACCCATATCATACAAAATAGATCCATTAGCCTGCGACGCATTGGTTGCAAACAGAGTTACAATATTTCCCCAGCTTTGAAGTTGCGGCCTGTTTAAAGAAAATATTAATTCTCTCGGATTACCAGTATCTGTATTATTCCACATTTTAACGTATGGATTCTTGGAAGTATATGCATTCAGATCTTTATGAGCCTGATTATTTTGAGCCAAATTACCTGGATTAGGAGGACTTGCCACCGTAAGTGATAAACCAGAAGTATTTAACACCGCCTGTGCCGCAGCTTTAGCTTGAGGATACATACCTCTGTATAAATAATACCTTGCTTTAAAGGCATTTAAAAAATTTTTCGTAATCCTGTAATAATCACCACTGGTTGTCAAATTACTTTCTGCAAAGGCGACATCCGCATCAATTAATGCAAAAATTTGAGAATTCGCAACCCTTGGTTTAGTTTCTGTCAACTCAGGGACATCTTCTATTAGCATAACCCCTAAAGCATTAGGATCTTTCATGTCTGTAGAAAAATAGGACAAAAGAGTAAAATAAGAAAATGCTCTTATTAGTCTGGTCTGCGAAACCACATTATTATATCTAGCTCGTTCAGACTCTGCCGGCACTATACCCTTGGCTCCTACCAAAAGCCTGTTAGCCCTATTTATTGTTGTATAATTCCCGAGCCAGATACCAGAAGTAGGCCCATTAGTAATATCAAGGTAAAATTGATGAGCACTAAGTGCCAACTCAGAATTCTGAGGCCCCATCCCCAACTCATCAGTTATTTGAGCAGATAAAAATAAATTATTGGTAATATCTAAACTAGTATATACAGCACCATTAAGGTATTTATCTAAATCGTTTGTATTAGTGAATGTCGACTCACCATTCAGTTCTCCCGCCTGCGTGATATCCAATGCATCATTACAAGAAGATACACTTACAATAACAGCTAAGGATAATATTGTTGTTTTAAAAATACTTTTCATATTGAATAATTAATAATTACTAAAAATCTAAATTAGCTCCAATTGAGAACGTTCTTGGGTTTGGATAAACACTTAAAGGAAATGTACCCAATCCCTCAGGGTCATACCCTCTCCATTTTGTCCAGGTAAAAATATTTTCACCTTGAATAAAGATTCTAGCAGCCTTCAGTATAGATTTTTCATTAAAGAATTTTTTAGGCACATTGTACCCTAGAGTTACATTCTTCATCCTCAGGAAGGATGCATCATACAGAAGTCTATCAGTAATGCTAGACATGGGCGCATTTAACGAAGGAATATCTGTATTAGTGTTAGTAGGGGTCCACGCATTAAGCAAATCAGCAGAAACATTATTTCCAGCACGCATATATGATGGATTTAATGCCCATGCCAACTGATTGTCTGATCTCCAGAACTTAGCTTGGAATGAGAATAATGCATCTAAGAAAAACCCTTTATATTCACTATTAAAGCCAAAACCTCCCGTGTACTTTGGAAAATAGTTTTTCCCCGTTTTTCTTCTGTCTTTATCTAATGCTTGTTCTGATACATTTCCGTTTGAATCCAAATATAACTCATTTCCATTATTAGGATTCACCCCTAAATAAGGCACTAGATTCCATTCATTGATGCTACCTCCTTCTACTAAAAGTAAAGATCCTGTACTTACTGGAATTGACAGTTTTTTAATAGTATTTTTATTATATGAACCGTTAGCAAATATTGTTAACTTATAATCTGATTTGTTAAAAATATTATATCTCAGCACCGCTTCAAAACCTTCATTTTTTAAAGCTCCATAATTACCTCTATAAGTATATTGACTGGTAATTGCTGATGAAGGAATATTATAATAAAGCATATCGGTATCTTTTCTGTAGACATCAAAATTACCTTCCAGCCTATTCTTAAACAATTTAAAATCCAACCCGAAGTTTGTTTGTTTAACCTCTTCCCATCGAAGTGTAGGATTTGCTATATTACTAACAAAATAACCTGAAGTGTTGGAATACCCATTTCCAACCACATTCAAATCCCTTGTAATACCAGTTCCTAAAAGCATAGGATTCGTATCATCTCCAGCCGCAATTACGTTAGCATTCCCTTGGGTACCATAAGAAGCTCTCAACTTCAACATATCGAATATTGATCCCTGCATAAAGTTTTCTTTATCAATATTCCAACGTCCTCCGACAGACCAAAACGTTCCCCATTTATTACCAGGAGCAAATCTATAACTACCATCCCGTCTTAATGTTCCACTAAAACCATATTTATCTTTATAATCGTAATCTGCCGTTGCAAAATAAGAAAGGGAACCAGCAGTAGCCTTAAATGCCGAAACCGATGGTAGATAAATATTTCTCACAGGATCGAAAGCAATATACCCGACACCTGACCCAATCGCAAATGATCTTGGATCTAAACCATTTTGAGTTTGACTACTTGAATAGAAATGAACCTTATTATACTCTAAATATGCTCCTACTCCAATAGTATGATCTCCTAATACTTTATTATAATTAACGCTAGAAACTGTAGTAAAGTTCAGCTCTCTGGAGTTACCAATAGTCTCACTACCTCCGTACTCTGTCCCATTTGTTGCAGCAACCACCAACGAAAGATACCCATTAGGATTTCTTCCTGCCATTGAATTCCCTATTTTAACATCTACCCCCGTTCTATTATTAAGCGTAAAGTCATCTGTAAGTTTGTAGGATGTAGTTACATTAGTGAAAATAGAAGTTTCATTGAAACGCCCAAATACGGACTGATCACCCCTAAGTACATCCTCAAGAATGTAAGCAAAATTACCCTCCGCTCCGGAATTAGTCCCAATTGCATTAAATAAATCGCGACCATTAGCATATTGCCCAGAAGCAATATAAGGCAAAGCCAGAAAAGATCCTATTAATGGATTTTGAACATAATTTCCATTTATACCCGAATTACTTTCTTGATTCAGCTGTTTTCTAGCAGAATACCCCAAACCAACTATAGCAGTATAATTAAACCTCTTATCAGCTGATCTACCTGTGATATTATTTCTAAATGTAAATCTCTTAAAATTAGTATTCGGAACCAAACCTCCTTGCTCCAAATATCCTAATGATGAATATACCGATGTATTTTCACCACCAAAAGTTGCAGAAACATTATGTTGCTGGGTTACATCTGCCTTAAAGAAAGTTTTTTCCCAATTTGTATTAATTGGATAGTTTGCAATTTCTTCATCAGTAAGCTTTCCCCCTGTAAGACTTGTTTGATTATTATTTTTTTGAATCCTAAGTAACTGCTGAGCATTTGCCATATTGTATTTGTTTTTAGGCATAACACTAACCCCAGTCATAGTACTATAGCTTAATCTCAATTTTGAGTTAAACTTACCTCCTTTAGTTCTAATCAACAATACTCCATTTGCTCCCCTATTTCCATAAATTGAAGTCGCTGCCGCATCTCTCAAAATTGAGATAGATTCTATATCCTCCGAATTTAAATTCCTAAACTGATTAGCCCCAGTAGGAACCCCATCAATAATCACTAATGGCTCTGTATCTGCCGAAAGTGATGAAATCCCTCTAATAACCAGATCAATTTTTGCAGAACCAGGAGAACCCGAATTAGACGCAATAGTAACACCAGGAGCAGAACCTTGTAATGAGTTTAGAAAACTAACATTTGGTCTGTTCTCTAAAACCTCCGCATTTACAGTAGTATTCGCACTGACATCCTTAGGCTTAGTTAAAGTTCTATTGTACCCTAAAACTACAACCTCCTCAATATCTTTTGATTTGATTGTATCATTTTTTTTAACAGTTTGTGCATTATATAGGCCACATATAAAAAACAACGCGCCAGCACTCACCACCCGTAATTTAACATTCATATTAACATATTTTAATATATACAAGACAAATATGTTAATTAATACTAATATTTACAAATACATTAAATTAATAATATAAAACAAATTTAACTTTAATTCAAAAATCACATTAAATTGAATAATTATTTATAATAAAAACATATAAATATTAAATAAAAAAAACATTATTATAACTATTTAACTTAAATAATGATAATATAATAAAATGTTAAAAAAACAATTTAGAATCAATATAAATTATGTTTTTAAACAAAAAAAACCACTTTTATAAAAAAGTGGTTTTCAAATATTTAGATAATTAATAAATTATTTCAATTTCTTCTTCACTGCAACTTCTTCATATACTTCAAGAATATCGCCGATTTCAATATCGTTATAACCTTTTAAATTCAATCCACATTCGTAACCTTTGGTTACTTCTTTCACATCATCTTTAAAACGCTTTAAACTCTCCAGTTCCCCGTCAAATTTAACGATACCGTCTCTTAGAACTCTTACCTTAGCACTTCTTGTAACCTTCCCTGAAAGAACCATACATCCGGCAATTGTTCCCACCTTCGAAATTTTAAATACTTCTCTGATTTCCACATTACCAATTACCTGTTCTTTAATTTCAGGAGAAAGCATACCTTCCATTGCCTCTTTAACCTCATCAATAGCTGCATAAATTACAGAATAAGTTCTGATCTCAATTTCTTCCTTATCTGCTAATTCTTTAGCATTACCACCAGCCCTAACATTAAATCCAATGATAATAGCATCCGAAGCTGTAGCTAAGTTAACATCAGATTCTGTAATCTGACCAACTCCCTTATGTAAGATATTAACACTGATCTCTTCCGTTGACAACCTTTGCAATTGATCTGATAACGCTTCAACAGAACCATCCACGTCACCTTTCAGGATTATATTCAACTCCTTGAACTCACCTAGAGCAATTCTTCTTCCAAGTTCTTCAAGCGTTGTATGTTTCTTAGTTCTGATAGAAAGCTCTCTTTGAAGCTGCTCTCTCTTATTGGCAATAGTTTTTGCCTCACTCTCATCAGCATAGACTTTAAATTTATCCCCTGCTGTTGGAGCACCATCCAGACCTAAAATAGTAACCGGGATTGATGGCCCTGCCTCTTTAAGGTTTCTACCACGTTCATCAAGCATTGCTTTCACTTTACCATGGTTTTTCCCTGCAAGTACATAATCACCAACTCTTAAAGTTCCGGTTTGCACCAGCATCGTAGCTACGTATCCTCTTCCTTTATCTAAAGAAGCTTCAATTACAACTCCCTGAGCATTTCTATTCGGATTAGCTTTCAGTTCAAGCATTTCTGCCTGAAGCAACACTTTCTCCAATAAAAGATCAATATTATTACCAAACTTCGCAGAAATTTCCTGCGCCTGAACATTACCACCCCATTCTTCAACCAAAATATTCATACCAGATAATTGCTGACGGATATTATCAGGATTTGCACCCGGCTTATCAACTTTATTCAAAGCGATAATCATTGGTACACCTGCTGCCTGCGCGTGAGAGATCGCCTCTTTAGTCTGAGGCATTACATCATCATCGGCTGCAATTACAATAATAGCAATATCGGTAATCTGAGCACCCCTTGCTCTCATAGCCGTAAAGGCTTCGTGACCAGGAGTATCCAGGAAGGTAATCCTCTGCCCGTTTTCTAACTTCACATTATATGCTCCAATGTGCTGTGTAATACCTCCTGATTCACCAGCGATAACATTGGTTTTTCTGATGTAATCAAGTAAGGATGTTTTACCGTGGTCAACGTGTCCCATTACGGTTACAATTGGTGCTCTTGGAGAAAGATCCTCCTCTGCATCCATATCTTCTTCAGATTCTGCTTCTTCAAGATCAGCATCCGAAAACTCAATTTTATAACCAAATTCATCAGCTACCAATAATAAGGTATCAGCTTCAAGTCTCTGGTTCATAGTTACCATAACACCTAGAGAGAAACATGCGGAAATAACTTCTGTTGGAGAAACGTTCATCAAACTGGCAAGTTCCCCTACTGTAATAAATTCAGTAACTTTTAATGTTCTATCCTGTGCATCAATCTCTTGCTGACGTTCATCCTGCTCTCTACGATAAGTTCTCTTATCTTTTCTATGCTTAGCAGATTTAGATTTACCTCCTTTATTAGTTAACTTCTCAAGGGTTTCTTTAATCTGATTCTTTACTTGCTCATCAGTTAGCTCCACAGGCATTGTTCTTTGCCCCGGTCTATTATTCTGACCCCCTTTCTTGAATCCACCACCCTGACCTTGTGGACGGTTTCCTTGATTGTTATTATTGTACGGACGGTTTCCACCAGGACCACCTTGACCTTGCGGGCGATTACCTTGGCCACCCTGACCTTGTGGGCGGTTGCCTTGATTACCCCCTTGCGGACGGTTTCCTTGCCCCCCTTGCTGATTGTTTCCTCCAGCCTGTTGATTGTTCCCTGTATTCTGTTGATTAGGTCCTCCAGGTTTTTCAATCCTTTTTCTTTTCTTCTTCGCACCTGAGTTAGGCTTAGGAGCAAATTGCGTTAAATCAATTTTTTCACCAACAATCTTAGGTCCGTCTAATTTTTGATAAACGGTTTCAATTTTCTGAGGCTCCTGAGATTGCTCGTCATCTTTTACAGATTCTTCCTTCACAGCATCAATTGGTTTGGCCTCAGTTTCAACAACTGGTTTTGGAGTTTCTTTCACAACTTCAATTGGTTTTTCTTCAGCTTTTTTCTCCTCCACTTTTGGTTTATCTTTTTTAACTGGTCTGTTTCTTGACTCTATTTGTGACAAGTCAATTTTATCCAGAACTTTAAATTCCTGTTTCTCTGTAGCTGCTTTAGTTTCAGGTTCCGGTTCTGACACTATCTCTTCCTTCTTCTCAACCGGAGGAGTTACAGGAACAACCGGAGCCTCAGAAATCTCTTCAGCCTCAGGTTTCTTAGAATCCAAATCTATTTTACCTAAAATTTTAGTTTCTGGTTTATTAGCTTTAGCTCTTATTACTTCAGGGGTTTTCTTTTCTTCTATTTCCAGTTTTTCTTCCGGAACTTTAATGATCACCACCTCATGGGAAGCTTTACGTTGTTCGCCATCCTTGGCAAACTCAGCCTCCAATGCAGAATATGCCGCTTCTTCTAATTGAGCGTTAGGATTGTTTTCAACCTCGAAATCCTTTGACTGTAAAAACTCTACTAATCTGGACATCGAAATGTTGAATTCCTTAACCGCTTTATTTAATCTTATTTTTGGCATTTATATTATTTACTGTTTTTTTAATTTCTAAAATTAAAGTATTTCTTTTTTACTTTTTATTAAAATTTATTTAAAATCTTAATCTTCAAATTCTTCTCTCAGAATGCGCTTTACATCTTCGATGGTTTCTTCTTCAAGGTCAACCATATTTAAAAGACTTTCAGTATCCTTATCCAATACTGATTTCGCAGTAGTAAGACCTACTTTCTTAAATTCATCCAAAATCCACTGCTCGATATCGTCATTAAATTCTCTCAAATCAACATCGTCATCCTCGCTAGACTCTCTATAAACATCTATTTCATACCCTGTCAACCAAGAAGCCAGTCTGATATTTTGACCTTGCTTTCCAATTACTTTAGAAATTTCTTCTACAGGTGTATAAACTAACGCATAGCTACTGTTCTCATTGATGTCTATTTTGTTAATTGTAACGTTACCTAACGCTCTCTTAACTAAAATTTCAGGATTTTTAGACCACTGAATAACATCTATATTTTCATTTTTCAACTCTCTTACAACCCCATGAATCCTGGATCCCTTTACACCCACACAAGCACCAACCGGATCAATTCTATCATCATAAGCATCTACGGCAATTTTAGCCTTTTCACCAGGAATTCTTACCACTTTTTTAAGCATAATCGTTCCATCCTGAATCTCAGGAATCTCCAGCTCCAATAATTTCTCAAGGAACTTAGGTGCAGTTCTGGAAATAATAATTTGTGGCTTTGAACCTTTAAAATCAACTGACTCTACGATAGCTCTGATGTTCTCTCCTTTTTTAAAGAAGTCAGAAGGAATCTGGTTTTCTTTTGGTAAAATAAATTCATTACCCTCATCATCTAACAAAATTACATGTTTGTGACGAATATGATGAATTTCTCCAACAACAATCTCTCCAATTCTGTCTCTGAACTGCTCATACAACATTGCATTATTATGCTCCTGAAGTTTTGTAGCGAGAATCTGCTTCAAAGTTAATATATTTCTTCTTCCCAGCTGTGCAACAGGAATCTCCATTGTAAAGTCTTCCCCTACTTCAAAAGTCGGATCGATTTTTTTAGCTTCAGAAATTTCAATTTCCAAATCATCGTCTTCCGACATCTCATCCTCTACGATTGTTTTATTTAAAAATATCTGAAAATCCCCCTTATCAGGGTTTACAATCACATCAAAATGATCATCTGAATCAAACCTTTTTCTCAAAAGAGTTTTCAGTGAATCTTCAATAATTGCCATAAGATCAATTTTACTGATCCCTTTTTCGTCTTTAAAATCACCAAAGGATTCAATCAACGCTATATTATCCATTTATTCTTTTTTCTTTTTAAAATTTAATTACTACTAATGCTTTTTTTATCTCAGAGTAAGGAATTTCCTTTTCCTCCTCCACATCTACTTTACCCTTTCCAATATCTTTTGGTTTTCGGTATCGTAAAATAAGTGTGATTTTTTCTTCATCCACTTTTGACAATTCACCTTCTATTTTAGAAGAATCCTCAAGAACAATTTCAATTTCTCTTCCTATATTTTTGTTAAACTGTCTGGGAGTAGATAATGGTTCGCTTAGTCCCGCAGACATAACCTGAAGACTAAAATCATGTTCTTCACGATCCATATTGAACTCTATTGCCCGGCTTGCATCAAGACAATCCTGCAAAGAAACTCCATTATCACCATCTAAAATCACTGTAATATCATCCCCTGCAGAAAACTTCAGATCAATAAGAAATAAATCTTTTCTGGTTTCAAGGAATTCATTTAATAATTCTTCAATTTTCTTTCTAAACTCCATAATTTTATGCTTGATTTACAGTACGAAAAAAGGCTTTCTTCCGAAGCCTTCCCATTTTTTTCCGTAAATCCAATGCAAATATAAGATTTTTTTTCTAAAAAAGCAAAATCATCTTATTATCAGATAAATAACCCGACAATGTATTAACATTAAATTTAAAGAGGGGTTGACAGTATTTTTATTATTTTTGTGATGAATTTTAAAAACAAACATTTTGAATATAACAATTGTAGGAACAGGTTATGTAGGATTAGTTACCGGAACTACCCTTGCAGAACTTGGCAATTCAGTATACTGTGTTGACATTGATGAAAAAAAAGTTGAAGGCATGAAAAACGGCATTGTTCCCATATATGAGCCGAACCTTGAAGAGATGTTCCATAGAAACATTCAGTCTCAAAGGTTATTTTTCACCACCAATTTAAAAGAAGCATTAGATAAAAGCGAAGTCGTATACCTTGCTTTACCTACTCCTCCCGGGGAAGACGGATCTGCTGATCTTTCTTATGTGTTGAGTGTTGCCAATAGTATTGGCGAACTGATGACTGAATATAAGGTCATTGTTAACAAAAGTACAGTTCCCGTGGGAACGGCAGAAAAAGTAAGAGAAGTTATTTCTTCAAAAACAAACATTCCTTTTGATGTTGTTTCCAATCCGGAATTTTTAAGGGAAGGCTTTGCTGTAGAGGACTCTATGAACCCTGCAAGAGTTGTTGTCGGATCAAGTTCAGAGAGAGCTAAAAATATCATGTCCAAGATATATCAGCCTTTTACCAATACAGGAATTCCTATTATATTCATGGATGAAAAATCGTCTGAACTTACCAAATATGCATCAAACTCATTTTTAGCGGTGAAAATTACATTCATGAATGAGATTGCCAATTATTGTGAAAAAGTAGGCGCTGATGTTGACAAAGTAAGACTGGGAATGGGAAGTGATGACAGAATTGGTCACCGCTTTTTGTTTCCCGGAATTGGGTATGGGGGAAGTTGTTTCCCTAAAGATGTGAAGGCATTAATTAAATCTGGGAAGCAGGAAGATTTTAATTTCCAGATTTTAGAAGCTACAGAAAATGTAAATACAACTCAAAAAGTTATTCTGGTTTCTGATATTGAAAAATATTTCGGAGGAGATCTTAATGGAAAAAAGATTGCAATTTGGGGACTAGCTTTTAAGGCAAATACCGATGACATACGTGAAGCTTCCTCTTTGGACAACATTAATCTTTTGTTGAAAAAAGGAGCTAAAATAACCGCGTATGATCTAGTCGCGGAAAACAATGTTCGTCAGATTATTGGAGACCAGATCCAATATGCAAAAACGATGTACGATGCTTTAGAAGGAGCTGACGCATTATTTATTGCTACGGAATGGCCGGAATTCAAAAATCCTAATTTTGATCTGATGGTCGAAAAAATGAACAATAAAGTTATATTTGACGGAAGAAATATGTATCCTTTGGAGGTTCCCAAACAACATGGATTCTATTATAAAAGTATTGGAAGACAAACTATCCCGAATCCATAAGCTCAATAACAAAAACAAAGTACCGTTTATTTTCTGTATAAAAAATTCAATACCCTATATTTATAATAGCAGGTATAGAATTTATATTAATACCTTAGTAACTTTAATCTTAACTGTTTCAAAATATTAAAATGAAAAATATAATTATTACGGGAGGAGCAGGTTTTATTGGCTCCCACGTTGTTAGAGAATTTGTCAAGAATAACCCTAACACCACGATAATCAATCTGGACGCCCTTACTTATGCTGGAAATTTAGAAAATTTAAAAGATATCGAAAACGAACCCAATTACGTTTTTGAAAAAGCAGACATAACAAAACCGGAAGAATTAAGAATAATTTTTGAAAAATATAACCCTGATGCTGTTATACATTTAGCTGCAGAAAGTCACGTAGACAGAAGTATTACTGACCCCATGGCTTTTATTAATACGAATGTAAATGGTACTGCCAATCTTCTTAACTTGTGTAAAGAATTCTGGACGCTTAATCCCGAACATACCCATGGAAGATTTCCAGATGAAATCAGAAAGAATTTATTCTATCATGTTTCCACGGATGAAGTATACGGCAGTTTAGGAGAAACTGGTTTCTTCCTGGAAACAACATCTTACGATCCACAATCTCCTTATTCCGCTTCTAAAGCAGCTTCTGATCATTTAGTAAGAGCTTATGGAAATACCTACGGAATGCCTTTTATCGTATCCAACTGTTCAAACAATTATGGTCCCAATCACTTCCCGGAAAAGTTGATTCCTCTTTGCATTTCCAATATTATTAATGAAAGACCGTTACCTATTTATGGCGATGGTAAATATACCCGCGACTGGTTATTTGTTATTGATCATGCAAAAGCAATTCATCAGATATTTAATGAAGCCAAGACAGGTGAAACTTATAATATCGGAGGATTTAATGAATGGCAAAATATTGATCTGGTAAAAGAATTAATCAAGCAAATGGATGCAAAACTTGGAAAACCATCTGGTTACTCTGAAAAATTAATCACTTTTGTAAAAGACAGACCAGGCCATGATAAGCGTTATGCTATTGATGCATCAAAGCTGAATAAAAACCTGGGATGGAAACCATCAGTGACATTTGAGCAGGGATTATCAAAAACAATTGACTGGTATCTTGAAAACAAAGAGTGGTTAGAAAACGTAACCTCGGGAGATTATCAAAAATACTACGAAAAACAATACAACTAAACCATCAAAAAATAATCATTTCACCAAATGCAATGTTCCAATAGAACATAATTGAAAAAATAAAAAAACAAATACATGAAAGGAATAATTTTAGCCGGTGGTTCCGGTACTAGACTTTACCCTCTTACCATTGCAGTAAGTAAACAGTTAATGCCTGTTTATGACAAACCAATGATATACTATCCTTTATCTACATTATTATTAGCGGGAATAAGGGATATACTAATTATAACAACCCCTCATGACCAGGAAGGTTTCGTTAAACTACTAGGAGATGGATCTCAGATAGGTTGCAATATTCAATATGTGGTGCAGCCAAGCCCGGATGGTCTTGCTCAGGCTTTTATTCTTGGAGATTCTTTCATTGGGAATGATCCGGCAGCACTAGTATTGGGAGATAATATTTTTTATGGATCTGAAATGGGAACCCTTTTAAAAAACAAAACAAATCCTGATGGCGGAGTTGTCTTTGCCTATCACGTTTCCGACCCCGAAAGATATGGAGTTGTAGAGTTTGACGATGATTTTAAAGCTGTTTCTATAGAAGAAAAACCTACACATCCAAAATCCAATTATGCAGTTCCCGGTTTATATTTTTATGACAATGAAGTTGTTGAAATTGCAAAAAACATACAACCTTCTGCACGAGGTGAGCTTGAAATTACAGATGTAAATAATGTTTATCTTAAAAAAGGCAAGCTGGAAGTTGGGGTTTTGGACAGAGGGACAGCGTGGCTTGACACCGGAACTTTTGATTCTCTTCATGATGCTTCAGAGTTTGTAAGTGTTATTGAAAAGAGACAAGGATTTAAAATCGGATGTATTGAAGAAATTGCATTTAGAAATAAATTTATTAACGAGGAAAAGTTATTACAGACAGCTTTAAAGTACGGAAAAAGCGGATATGGCAAATACCTTACGCAACTCGTAAACAAATAATCTTAAATCAGGAATTTATAAAGCTGTTATCTTCAATGATTACAGCTTTTGTTTATAATAATAAATATCAATATATTAGTTATTATTTTTAGTTTTTACATGAATAACAATTCATAATATATAGAACTATGAGAAAATTAATTATTATAAATTTGCATAAACTTAACACAAATGAATGAACCACAACAAAAGTGGACAGAAACCATTGAGGCCAACCATACTTTATTTGACTTAAGGCTCAAAGAAGTATGGAGATATAAAGATCTTATTTATATGTTTGTGAAAAGGGATTTTATATCCAGTTTCAAACAAACGATTCTGGGACCTATATGGTTTTTTATTAATCCGATTTTCACCACAATTACGTATCTGATTGTTTTTGGGAAACTTGCTAACTTACCTACAGACGGTGCACCACCATTGCTATTTTATCTAGCTGGGGTTACTCTTTGGAACTATTTTTCAGGTGCACTACTTGGTACTTCAAATACATTTGCAGGAAATGCGGCTATCTTCGGAAAGGTATATTTCCCGAGACTTGTCACCCCTATTTCAATTGTAATTTCAAATTTAATGCGTCTTGGTGTTCAATTCTTTTTGTTCATCATTGTTTGGGGATACTATCTCGCTAAAGGAGATATTCATTTTAACATATGGATCTTGGCTACTCCGCTTTTGGTCGTTCTTATGGCCCTTTTCGCATTAGGTGTTGGTATGATCTTTTCTTCTCTTACAACAAAATACAAAGACCTTAACATGCTATTGGGCTTTGGTGTAAGCTTATACATGTATGCAACTCCGGTTATCTATCCTGTATCATCACTACCCGGATATTTTAAAAAGTTAGCCTATTACAACCCATTAACCGGTATTTTTGAATGTTTTAAGTATGGATGGTTAGGTGTTGGAGATTTTTCACCATTGATGCTTGGAATAAGTACTATAATCATCCTTATTCTTTTGGGGATAGGAGTTGTTGTTTTCAATAAGGTTGAAAAAACATTTATGGATACTGTATAATTATTAAACTAAAAAAATATGCTCGCTTTAAAAGCAGAAAATATATCAAAACAATATCGTTTAGGACAAGTTGGAACAGGCACACTTTCTCATGACCTTAATAGATTCTGGTACAGGTTAAGAGGTAAAGAAGATCCTTATTTGAAAATTGGAGAAGCTAATGATAGAACTTCAAAAGGAGATTCCGAATATGTTTGGTCACTTAGAGATATTAATTTCGAAACAAAGCAAGGGGATGCTTTAGGAATTATTGGCAGAAATGGTGCAGGAAAATCAACACTATTAAAACTTTTAAGTAAAGTTACCAAACCCACAACGGGAAAAATCTACACCCAAGGAAGAATAGCTTCTTTGCTTGAGGTTGGAACTGGCTTCCATCCGGAAATGACAGGCAGGGAAAATGTATTTTTAAATGGGGCAATTTTGGGTATGACCCGAAAGGAAATCACAAGAAAGTTTGATGAGATCGTTGATTTTTCTGGCGTAGAAAGGTATATAGATACTCCGGTAAAAAGATATTCATCAGGTATGTATGTACGTCTGGCATTTGCTGTGGCTGCCCATTTAGAATCGGAAATTCTTATTGTAGATGAAGTTTTGGCTGTTGGAGATGCAGAATTTCAAAAAAAATGCCTGGGGAAAATGGGTGATGTCACCAAAGGAGAAGGAAGAACTGTACTTTTTGTAAGTCATAATATTACTGCTATTAAAGAGCTTTGTAACACTGCATTATTATTAGATAAAGGCTTATTAATTAATCAAGGGGATATTAATAAATGTATTATAGAATATCAAAAAAATAATGAAGCCAAATTTTTCTACAATTATTTGGATGATCCTATAAAACTTGAAAATGAAAAGATTTTAATTAAATCCTTCAAAACCGAACCAATTAATGGAGATATGATTAATATAAAGTCGGGTATCCTTGTAACTGTTTCTTTTATGTCAAAGATGGCGAATGTCGATATTGATCTTTCCTTTCTTCTTAAAAATAGCCACGATCTTACAGTAATGAGTACTGGACTGATGTTAAGTACTAACAGAGAATCTCAAAAAGGAGATTATACTGTTACATTTGAAATACCTCCATATACCCTTAATGAGGATTCCTATTATTTTGATTTTTTCTGGGGTGTTAATAGATCAGACATAGCATTCAGAACACAAATTTTTGGTTTTGAAGTAAATGGAATGCAAAATCAATTCGGGGAAATAATTAAATCTCCAGGAGTTTTATTTCCAAAAATCACACATAATGTAAATTATGAGAAAATGTAAAAATAATGGATATCTGGATAACATATTATTAAAGTCCATTACATCCTTTGTTATATAAAATTTATACATTTACTTGAAATAATTTATTACTAACTAATTATATTCATTCGATGGATATCCCACATATCATAAATTTTTCTAAAATTGGCTCCCAGGATTTGGGATATATTACTGTTGCAGAAACACAAAAAGACACTCCTTTTGAAATAAAGAGAGTTTACTGGACTTATTATACTCCTCAGGATGTTATAAGAGGAGGTCATGCACATAAAGAACTTCAACAAGTGATATTTGCAACCTCTGGTATTATAGAATTTAACACGCTTGATCTTCAGGGAAATAGAGAAACTTTCATTTTAGATTCACCTTCGAAAGGCCTCTATATTCCTAAACTAATTTGGAGAGACATCAAGTTTAGCCACAATGCTGTACTCCTGTGTTTAGCATCTGAACTTTATGATGAGAAAGATTATTTCAGAGATTTTGAGGAATTTAAAAATTATAAAAAATGATTCACTCTCTGGCTGATGTACAATCTCAAAACATAGGTGAAGGAACCTACATATGGCAATTCTGCGTCATTCTTAAAGACGCAGAAATTGGAAGTAACTGTAATATCAATTGTCAGGTATTTATAGAAAATAAGGTAATTATAGGGAATAATGTAACAATAAAGCCCGGTGTTCAGATCTGGGATGGAATTACAATAGAAGATGATGTTTTTATTGGCCCTAATGCAACTTTCACGAATGACCTGTTTCCAAAATCCAAAAATAAGCACTTTAAACTGGAACATACATTGATAAAAAAAGGAGCATCTATTGGTGCAAACGCAACCATACTGGCAGGTGTGACAATTGGAGAAAATTCGCTTATCGGAGCAGGGAGTGTTGTTACCAAAAACATTCCTGCCAATGAAATCTGGGTTGGAAATCCAGCAAAATTTTTAAAGAAAAATACTCATGATTAAATTTCTTGATTTACAGAAAATAAATCTTACCCATCAACAAGAAATTGAAGATGCCATCTTAAGTACTTTCCGTTCCGGATGGTATTTATTGGGTGATAGAATAAAAACATTTGAAACAGAGCTTGCTCAATATTGCGATGTTCCTCATGCCATTGGCGTGGCAAATGGGTTAGATGCATTAAGGTTAATTTTCAGAGCTTATATTGAGCTTGGTATTATGACTGAAGGAGATGAGATTCTTGTTCCCGCCAATACCTATATTGCTTCTATCCTTGCCATCACAGATAATAAATTAGTTCCGGTTTTAGTAGAACCAGATCTTAATACTTACAACATTGACACTTCTAAAATAGAAGAAAAAATTACTTCACGGACCAGAGCAATTCTACTTGTTCATTTATATGGGAGTATTGTATTTTCAGAGAAAATACAACAAATTTCAGAAAAATATAATCTAAAAATAATTGAAGATAATGCTCAAACAATTGGAGCATTGTGGAAAAACAAAAAATCAGGAAGTTTAGGAGATGCTGCAGGATTCAGCTTTTATCCAGGGAAAAACCTTGGAGCTATAGGAGATGCCGGCGCTGTCACTTGTAAAGACAATGAATTGGCGACTTGTGTGAGAACTTTGGCAAATTACGGTTCTCAAAAAAAATACGTTAACCAATATCGTGGTTACAATTCGCGTTTAGACGAAATTCAGGCTGCTGTGTTATCTGTAAAATTAAAATATTTAGACGCAGAAAATTACGAACGAAAAAAAATTGCAGATAGATACCTTAAGGAAATTATAAATCCAAAGATTATTCTCCCTCAACATAAATTAGAAGAAAACAGCCATGTATATCACCTTTTTGTAATCAGAACAGAAGATAGGGATAAGCTGCAAAAGTATCTTGAAGAAAATGGAATCCAAACCCTCATACATTATCCCATTCCACCTCATCATCAGGAAGCATACTCAGAATGGAAGGAACTTAGTCTGCCTGTTACCGAAAAGATTCATAATGAGGTTTTAAGTTTACCAATTTCCCCAGTAATGACAGATGGGGAAATTTTAAAAGTTATACAAACCTTAAATGCATTCTAATGGTTCTCAATATAATATTTTCTTACAATCGTGCGATTCAGTTAGATTACTTATTACAATCTACTTTAAAACATTTTAAAACAGATTCAAAAATCGTTGTTTTATATCATACGAGTGGACCTCATAAGGAAGGATATGAGCTTCTTAAGAAAAAATATGCAGAACAGCGTGTAAATTTTATTGAAAGAAAGAGTGTTATTTTCGATTTATCTTATTTCAAATCACTTAATTCAAAAAAAGATTGGGAATTCTTCAAGAAAAAAAATTTATTTAATAAAAACGGAGATAATTTCAAAGGATTACTTCAAAAAATCATTCGCAACAGCAATTGTGAATTCCTAATGTTCAACACAGATGATGGAGTTTTTTATGATGATATTACAATTCCGAAAGAAGTGTTTGACATCATAAGAGCCAATCCTGAAAATGCTTCTTACAGATTGTACGTTGGTGAAAATTTGGAAGGACAACCATCATATCTTGAGAAAAAGAACAACTATTATCAATGGGATTATTATACCGATACGGCTATTCATCACTGGTCTTATCCTTTTTCTGTTGATGGAACAATCTATAATTCCAAAGGACTTCTTAAGCATCTCGAAAAAATGGTTTATCATAATCCGGTAACCCTTGAAGAAAATGGATTTCAGTATATTAAACAACGTAAACTTTTCCGCATTGGTTTAAGTCCATTAACATCCAAGTTAGTAGCAACTAAATTGAACAGGGTGTCGGTAGACTCACTTAATCCGACAATTCACATAAAACCGGATTTCCTCAACGAAAAATTTATTGCTGGCTACACGTTAGAGCTAGTGATTCCAAAGAAAATCGACAATGCGAATATAGTCCCATCTGAAATCTATCTGGTAAAGAAAGATCAAAGAGAACTTATTTATTCCTTAGATGCTCACGGAGAAAAGGTACAGAGTTTGTTAGGTATTGAAGGGGCAAAGGAACAATTAGAATAATTATTTTGGAAAAAAAAGGGTTAGTAAGTATTATAGTTAGTAGCTATAATCATGAAAAGTATATTAACGAATGTCTGGATAGTATTAAATCACAGACCTATCCATACATAGAATTGATTCTTGCAGACGATTTTTCACCGGATGATTCAGTTTCTGTATATGAAAATTGGCTTAAAAAAAATAACTATTCAGCCAAAACCAATTTTCAGAAAAAAAATACTGGCCTTTCAACTATGCTGAACAATTGTATGAATCTTGTAGAAGGAGAATACATAAAAATAATTGCAGCCGATGATTTTCTCCATCCTGAAGCGATAGAAAAATGTGTAGCAGAACTGGAAAGACTAGGTGATGGGTTCGGAATGGTATTCACAGACACATATGGAGTAGATGAAAATTCAAACAGCATTCCGGATATCGCAGATTATAACTCGCTGGGAAATATTGATAAAGACCTTTTTAGGAAACAATTAATTAAGAGCAACAGAATTGCTGCCCTAACAGTTCTCATGCGAAAAAAAGCCCTTGTAGATACAGGAGAATATAAATCAGATTTTTTAGTGGAGGATTATTTTAGATGGCTAAAGATAAACGCTCTTTATTACATAGCTTACATTCCTCAAAAACTAGCTTATTACAGAATTCATGATAATAATCTTTCTTCTGCTAAAAAAGAAAGAATAGAGATGGAAACCTTGATTCTTCAGATGATGTTTGATAAAAATGGTGATATAAAAGATAAAATAAACGGAATAACACAGAAACATTATATATCGGGTGAAAAATTACCTTTGCAATATCTCAAAGCCTACAAAAATTATCCTTTTAAAGTAAAACGATTATATACTGCCATGCATTATAAGCTACCGGTTCCATTATTTAAACTTTTAAATAAAATCATTTAAAAAAAATGAATCCAGAAATTTCCATAATCGTTCCATGCTACAATCAGGCTCAATTTCTTGATGAATGCTTAGAAACAGTTCTTGATCAAAATTATGAGAACTGGGAATGTATTATTGTAAATGACGGTTCTCCGGATAACACAGAAGAGATAGCAAAAAAATGGATTGAGAAAGACCCTCGTTTTCAGTATATTTATAAAGAAAACGGAGGATTATCTTCAGCCAGGAATGCGGGTATAGAAATCTCAAAAGGAACATGGATATTACCATTGGATGCCGATGATAAAATAAGCAGCCGGTACCTTGATTTAGCTGCAAAAGAATTTAATAAAGGATATACAATTATCTATTGTGAAGCAGAAAAATTTGGTTCAGAAAATGGAAGTTGGGAACTACCGGCCTATAGCAGAAAGATGCTTGCCGTAAAAAACATGATTTTTTGTTCTGCTTTCTTTAAAAGAGAGGACTGGATGATGGCAGGAGGCTATGATACTAACCTTATTTACGGATGGGAGGACTGGGATTTCTGGATTTCTCTTTTGAAGGAAAAAGGTGATGTTTTCAAAATTAAAGAAGTAGGGTTTTATTATAGAATTAAAGAAATATCTATGATAAAAGAAATGTCGGCAAATGGTAATTCAAAGAAATTGTATACTCACAATATAATCTATAGAAAACATATAGAGTTTTTCACGAAGGAGCTAGGAAGTTTTGAAAATTTATTTGAAGCTAATGAAAAGTTAACCTCCGAAAACAAACACCTAAAAGCTATTTTAAACAGTAAAAGGTATGTTTTAGTAAGTAAAGTTTTTAAATTTTTCAAATTATGAAGGTATCAGTAGCACTGTGTACATACAATGGTGAAAAATATTTGTCCACTCAGCTAGATAGCATTTTACATCAGACTTTGATTCCTGATGAGCTGATCATCTGCGATGACGGTTCTACTGACCGAACAATTGAAATTTTAAGCACTTATGAGAAAAAGTATCCTGAGATTATCAAAGTATTTACAAACGAAACCAATTTAGGATTTATAAGAAATTTTGAAAAAGCGATCTATTTATGCAATAATGAAATCATAATTATTAGTGATCAAGACGATGTATGGGAAAAGAACAAGATAGAGGAGACGATT
Organism: Chryseobacterium sp. PTM-20240506; assembly: GCF_048296755.1. Taxonomy (NCBI): domain Bacteria; kingdom Pseudomonadati; phylum Bacteroidota; class Flavobacteriia; order Flavobacteriales; family Weeksellaceae; genus Chryseobacterium; species Chryseobacterium sp. PTM-20240506. The sequence continues at coordinate 3,510,256 of NZ_CP182581.1, read as the reverse complement.
CTTTTCTTCCAGAAAAACCCTGATTCCGATGGAGTATTTCATGATTTAAAACTAATCGATGAAAATAGTGTTCAGCCATCATATCTTAATTGGAAAAATATAACACACGAAAATATTATTAATGACATTCGGGAGCATAAGCTTTTTGTTTCATTAGTAAGTAAAGGTAGTTTTATTCTGGGTTGTGCACTTGCCATAAGAAAAAATGCACTTGAAAAATACAATATCAAAGATTTTCCAATGGCTCATGATTATTTTATTGTACAAATACTGAGTATTAAAAATAAATTGGGATTCATTCCAAAAGCCCTTTCTTCCTACAGACTTCATCCTGGTCAGGTATATGGGCTCAGATATAATTCTGAGAAATCTGAGGCACCCTCCAGTCTTTCGAGACACCAACAGTATTTTAAAAATTATGTATGGCCATATTTAAAATCTATTGAAAGGCTTCAGGAAATAAATCCTAAAGAGGATCCTCAAAAAACAGAAATATATTCTGCCTTTATTAAAAATAGGAATTCTTATTTGAAAACAATGAACTTTCTTGACAAGAAGATATATATAGCGAAATGTATTCGTCATAAATATTTAGACTTGAAATTGTCAGACCTGTTTACAATCTAACTCATTATGGATATCAGTATTTGCATCACTACATATAAACATGAAAAGTATATCAAAGAATGTCTGGAAAGTATTTTTTCCCAGGAATTTTCCGGTTCCTATGAAATTATTGTATGCAATGACAATTCTCCCGACAACACAGAAGATATTATTAATCAACTTATTACCACACACCCCAAAGGTAACAGAATCAAATATTTTAAAAACATACCCAATTTAGGTTATGTTAAAAATACTCTATTTTCTTTTTCAAAAGCTTCAGGAAAATATATTGCTATTCTAGATGGAGATGATCTGTGGATTGACCATTCAAAAATTCAAAAGCAATTTGATTTTTTGGAATCTCATCCCGATTTTTCAGCTGTAGGAGCAGATTCCAAGGTTGTTTATGAAGATACTCCAACCCCAAGCCATAGCTTTACTGATCATCCGGGAGATGAATTGTTAAAAGATGATTTAACCGATCTGAAAATATGTCAGACATCCACCTTTTTTTTTAGAAAATCGATATTAAAGGATGACTTTCCAACGGATATTATTTCCGCAGACAGATGTTTATATTTATTGGCAGGTTGCTATGGTAAAGTAAAAATATTTCCGGAACAAATGAGTACCTACAGACAATTTGGAGCCAGTATTTCAAAAAATGTAACTTCAGAAGTCATGAAAAAAGATTTTGCTATTATTCCCTTTATAAAAAAATATAACTCAGATTATAGCCAATTAAAACTTAAGAGCTATTTTTATTATACCCTTATGTCTTATTCAAATATGATAAGCAAAATCGATTTTTTTAAGGCGAGCATTGGTTATTTTTTTTATAATGTTTTGTCTAAATTTTCCTTTACTCCGACCAAATTATACCATACCATTAAATGGAGCAGAAGAACAATTAAACAAAAATATCAGATAAAAAAACAAAACAATAGTTTTGTATAGATTAATAAACACAAAATATGATTATAGGAAACGGGCTTATTGCTAATTCATTAAAAAATATTGATACTGAAGATGTTCTTTATTTTGCTTCTGGTGTTTCAAATTCCCTTGAAACTAAAGAAACCGAATTTAAAAGAGAATTTGATCTTTTAAGCAACGCCCTTGTAAATAATAAAGAAAAGAAATTGGTATATTTTTCCACTCTAAGTGTACATGATCAATCAAAGCAGAAAAGCAATTATGTATTACATAAGCTTGAAATGGAAAATTACATTAAGAATAAATCTAATAATTATCTTATCTTAAGAATTGGAAACATTGTAGGAAAAGGAGGTAATCCCAATACTCTTTTCAACTTTCTCAAAACAAAAATTAAAGATAACAGTAGATTTACAGTTCACCGTAATGCCAGAAGATTGTTATTAGATATTGATGATATTTCAGGCTTTCTTGATACTACATGCAGATCTGTAAAAAACGAAACAATCAATTTTGCATTTCCTTATTATTATAACTTAAGAGAGATTGTCAATGCTATTCAGGATCAGATACAACAGGAAGCTTACTATGATGAGGTCGAAGAAGGAGATTTTTATAAAGTAACTTTTGACCAAAATACGGATGCTTTTTTCTCAGGAGTAAAACCTGATGTCTATTTAAATAATTTAGCTCAAAAGTATATTTAAAAATAAAAAATAGTGATACCTAAGATTTATTTTATTATTGTTACCTACAATGCCATGAAATGGGCAGAAAGATGCTTTACAAGTCTAAGAGAATCTTCTGTACCTGTACAGTGCATTGTTATTGATAATGGATCTACTGATGGCACACAGGAATATATAAAAGAAAAATTTCCTGAAATACAATTTATTCAGTCCCCAGAAAACTTAGGATTTGGAAAAGCTAATAACATCGGAATTGAGAAAGCATATAAGGATGGTGCAGATTTCTTTTATTTAATGAATCAGGATGCATGGTTATATCCGGATAGTATAAAGAACCTCCTGCAAGTCTACAATACCCACCCCGATCAAAACGACATTGGAATTATAAGCCCAATGCAGGTAGACGGATCAGAAAAATACCTGGATATTTTTTTAGATAAATATATAGCTCAGAACTGTGATAAGACGAGATTAATCTCTGATCTTTATTTTCAAACAATAAAACCTTTCTACGAAATCAATTTTATTAACGCAGCACATTGGCTTCTACCGAAGCAAACGATAGAAACAGTTGGCGGATTTAATCCTTATTTTTTCCACTATGGCGAAGATAATGAATATGTAAATCGGGTTCATTTTCATAAAAAAAAGATCATCCTCGTGCCCTCTAGTAAGGCAGTGCATGATGGAGTACAGTTACTGAATAAGATTGATTACAATAAGTATAAAGATCTGCGTATTGAAACAAATATTATAAATCCAAACTTACCTAACGCTCTACAACTGGAGAAAAAATCACTGAAACAGAGTATTTTCAAAAACCTTTTACTAGGGAACAGAACCGAATATAAAAAATTATCTCACCGATATAAAAAAATATCCCAAGAGGAAAAAACACTTATTGATATTCGAAATAAGGTAAAACAGGAAGGTCCTTCTTTTCTCAATCTTTCGTAAATTAGTCCCAAGAGATGGAATTTTTTTTAACAAAATGGTGATGAAAAAACAAAACAAATGTGTGGAATAGCAGGAATTATCAGCAATAATGCCAGAAATTATACAGAAGAAATCCAAAAAATGACTGATGCAATTGCACATCGTGGCCCGGATTCTTCCCATTATGAATTTTATGATCATATTGCTTTGGGACATCGCAGATTATCAATCATCGATTTATCTGAAAATGGAATACAACCCATGTACTCCAACACAAAAAACGAATGCATCGTTCTGAATGGTGAAATTTACGGTTATCTTGACATCAAAAAAAGGTATGCCGAGTATCCATACCATGGAAGTTCCGATACGGAGGTGATTTTAGCCATGTATCAAAGGAAGCAGGAAAACCTCATTCATGATCTTCCCGGGATGTTTGCATTTGCTATTTGGGATGAACAAAAGCAACAGTTGTTTTGCGCCCGTGATCGTTTTGGAGAAAAACCTTTCTTTTATGCTATTGGACATAACAATGAATTTATTTTTGCCTCAGAAATCAAAGCAATCCTTGCTTCCGGACTTATACAATCTAAGGTAAATCCTGATGCATTAGGACACTATCTCCAGAATGGATATGTAAACACATATCAAAGTATATATGCTAATATCTTTGCACTTCCTCCAGCCCATCAACTCATCTGGAAGGATGGAAAAATTGAAGTTTCACGCTATTATAATTTACCTGCGAAAGACAGAGTTATAAGCTTATCTGATGCTAAAGAAGAATTTTTATACCTTTTAAAAAATGCGGTTAAAAAACAGCTCATAGCAGATGTGGAAGTGGGAAGCTTTCTAAGTGGAGGACTCGACTCTTCCTCTATTGTTGCATTAGTTAATGAGTTTTTACCTAAACAAACTACTATTAGTTTTGGCTATGATCATAAAGATAGCGAGCTGAAATACGCAAAAGAGATTGCTGAAAAGTACAACACCAATCACATTGAAGTTCATGAAAAAAAACAGGATATAGCAGCGTCACTTTTAAAAGTTTCGCCCTTTCTGGATGAGCCCTTTGCTGATATTTCTTATCTCCCACATTATGAAATCTGTAAGAACGCAAGAAAGAATCTCACCGTTGTTCTATCAGGAGATGTTGGTGATGAATTATTCGGGGGATACCATTTTTATAAAGTTGAAGATCAACTAAGAAATCATTTTAGCTATAAAAACATCATCGCAAAATTTGGATTAAAGCTTTATCAGAATTTTAGAAAGACTTCTTTTGTTACCCAAAAGAATCTGCAATATTCTTCTGTTTTGGATTTTCATCAGAATTCTGTGAGAAATGCATTTAATAAAAATGAACAAAAGCTTTTGGGAATCTCAACAGATTATCATCAGTCTTATAGTTTTATTCCTGACCCTGATTCTCTGAATGATATTATGAGGGTAGATCTTGAAAATTATGTACCTGGCAATATGATGATGAAATCCGATAGGATGGCAATGGCTAATTCGCTGGAAGTTAGAACCCCTTTTCTCGATATGGATTTTGCTGAATTTTGCATCCAACTTCCGGAACAATTGAAATTAAAAGGTGATGACGATAAAATCATACTCCGTGAAGCTATGGGGTCGTATTGGACTGAGACTATAAGAAAACGGCATAAGCAAGGATTTGGAATGAGCATTAAGGCATGGTTTGAAGAAGAGTCACTCATTAACCTTTCCAACGACCTGCTCAAAGATCCTAATCAGAAAATCTTTGACTATATTGATTTTGATAATGCTCAAAAATTTCTGAATAACGATCATAAACATTGGAATTTATTACAGCTTGCTTTATGGGCTTATAACAATAAATCTATATTATGATGCTTGAAATCTCAGTAATTATTCCTGTATATAATGCAGCTGAGTTTTTAGAAAAATCAGTTCAGTCAGCATTACAATTTGAAGAAGTAAAAGAAGTTATTTTAGTCGAAGACAAATCAATTGACAATTCACTGCAAATCTGTAAAAAATTAGCTAGTGAAAACAACAAAATCATCCTTCTTCAACATCCTGATAAAGAAAATCATGGCGCTGCTGCCTCGAGAAATCTCGGGATGCAAAAATCCACAGGAGACTTTATCTCATTTTTAGATGCAGACGATTATTATTTACCCAATCGTTTCGATGCCGAAAAAGAAATATTTAAAGATCCTAAAATAGAGGGGATCTTTGGTGCTATTGGTATAGAATATCTAACCGAAAAGGGGAGACAGGAATTTCAGTCTAAGTTTAATGATACCTTTCTTACCACAGTAAATTATCCCGCAGAAGGCATGGAGGTTTTTAAAGGACTTCTTGGATTAACACCTAAAACTTTCGGTACGTTTTTTCACTTAAATGCACTCACTATAAGAAGACATCCTATCGATACACATAACCTCAGGTTCAATGAACTTCTAAGGGTTCACCAGGATTCGGATTTTATAATTAAACTGACTTATCATTGTTACTTAAAGTCCGGGATTATAGATAAACCTGTCGCCATTCGAGGCATACATGATGACAACAGAATCACTAAAATTATTAAATATTCTCCTCAATACAATCAAAGGCAACTTCTTTTCTGGAAATCATTATATGATTGGGCTGAGCAACAAAATATTTCCTCTGAATCCAAAGAAAAAATTTATTTAAAGTATAAGTCCTTTGATTTATCTCAAAAAACAGGACTCATAAAATATTATAATATCTTTATTGAAGCAATTAAAAACCCCAATATATTAAAAACACAATATCGATTTAACTATCAAAAATAGATGAAATGAAAATCTCAGTAATTATTCCTGTATATAACGCTGAAAAGTATGTTTCTCAGGCAGTGGAGTCAGCAATAGTGCATGATGAAGTATTCGAGGTGATTTTAGTAGAAGATGCATCACCGGATTCTTCTTTAGAAGTTTGTAAGGAATTAATCTCAAAGCATGATAAAGTTAAATTATACCAACATCCGGATAAAAAAAACCATGGAGCCGGCCCCAGTAGAAATCTTGGGATAGAAAAATCTACTGGAGACTTTATCGCCTTTTTAGATGCTGATGATTATTATCTCCCCAATCGTTTTGAAGCGGAAAAAAAGCTTTTTATAAATCCTGAAGTAGAAGGAGTTTATGGTGCAATCGGCGTTCATTATTATTCGGAAAAAGCAAAAGAACAGTATTATAAGCTTTTCAAAGACTCACTTACCACCGTATATAAAAAACATAGCCCAAAAGATGTTTTTCCCGGATTAATTCATAAACTTGGAAGTTTTGGACTCTTCAGTTTGGATGGGCTGACCATCAGAAAAGCTTCGATGATAAGAAAACTAAATCCATTATTTAAACCGATGAAGCTTCACGAAGACACGGAATTCTTATTTCGTTTGTCTTATTATCTTGAACTATATCCTGGAATTATTGAACAGGCAATAGCAATGAGAGGAGTACACGAAAGTAACAGAATTACTAAAGTAGATTCCAATAAAACCAAGCCTGCAATTTCAAGGACTATCCTCTGGAATGAAACTTATAAGTGGGCAAAAGATGAAGCAACCATATCTGATGATATTAAAATTCATATCAAGAGAATGCAGCGCAGTTTTGAAATTGCTAATGCCCCTAAACTAAAAAAATGGGGTATGATAATCAAATATTTAGTGACAGATTATGAAAGTATAAAGTCTGGATTATATAATATTAACTTCAGATATTCATTAATTTCGTAATCTTGTATAATATTATATCGTTTGCCTGTTTAAATTAATTGATCATAATGAAAATATCTGTCATTATACCTGTTTACAATGCAGAGAATTACATCTCTCAAGCTGTGCAATCAGCTCTTCAGTTTGAAGAAGTATTTGAAGTAATTCTTGTGGAAGATAAATCTCCGGATAATGCATTGGTCGTTTGTCAAAGACTGGTGGAAGAGCATGACAGAGTAAAATTATATCAGCACCCTGATAAACAAAATCATGGTGCCGGAGCATCTAGAAACCTGGGAATCCAAAATGCCACAGGTGATTTTATCGCCTTTTTAGATGCAGACGATTATTACTTACCCAATCGTTTTGATGCAGAAAAAGAGCTTTTTCAAAATCCTGATGTTGAGGGGGTATATGGAGCAATTGGTGTACACTATTATTCAGAAAAAGCTAGGGAACAATACTATAAGGTTTTTGAAGACCGCCTGACCACTGTTTATAAAAGACATAATCCCCAAGATGTATTTCCCGGCCTTCTTAATATGAAAGGAAGTTTTGGTCTTTTTAGTCTGGATGGATTAACAATAAGGAAAAGTGCTTTATCAAAAGTAGGACAATTATTCAAAACTCAATTAAGACTTCATCAGGATACTGAATTCATCTTCAGACTATCGTTCTATCTCCGCCTTTATTCTGGGCTATTGAATACTGCAGTTGCAGTAAGAGGAGTTCATGAAAATAACAGAATTACACAGGTAGACGTTGGTAAAATAAAACCTTCATCCACCAGAATTATGCTCTGGAGAGAAGTCAATAATTGGGCACAGCATGAAAATTTGATTTCAAATGATATAAAGAAACATATTGAAAGGACTCTCCGAAGTTACCAGATTGCAGAAGCTTCTGTTCCCAGAAAATGGGGGATGATCACAAAATATTTGTTTACAGATTTCCGAAGCATTAAATCTGGATTGTATAATATTAACTTTAGAAAGTATTTACTTTAGTATCTTTTTAATATATCAAAATTTCATTACTATAAGAAAATAATCTATACTATTGTTCTGATATAATTTACTTGATAAAAATTCCTACAAACTTATTATCCATTTCAATAATGGTCGTTTCAATATTATTTTTTTCACAGAAATCCTGATAGGCTGAATTATCACCGATATCATCACTAATAAACACTCCTCCACTCCTTAAATGGGAATAGAGCTCATTATAAGCCCATGACATCCCGTTATAACTCTTGTCTGAATCGTAATGAATAACATCAAAAATTTTATTCTCAACAAAAATTTTCGGCAAAGATTCTTTATCTGCAAAACGGAATAGTTTCCAGTTTCTTTTAAGATTTTCAGGAACTACATATCCAACATATTGATCTCCATTTTGTCCCAGGTAAGGCATATCGGAACTGTACAAGGTTCCATTTCTTTTTTCCAGAGAAAGCAATGATGCCAATGAGGACCATCCATAGGCTACTCCTGTTTCTACTACATTTTTCGCCTGCGAAAATTCACATGCATAATAAATAAGTTCTAAGGCTCCAGGTCCTCCCATTTTTATTGGACACTCCTTCTCTCGTTGCACAGCATAATCTAAAATTTCACGATAACTGGATTCAAATGAAAATGTATTTATGCCAAAAAGCTTTGTTATAGCATCTCTCTGGGAAATTGCTTTTGATCTTGCCCAAAAATTTGTTTTTTCCTTTCCTTTAAACGCATTATTTCGGTTAACTGTATTTTTTAAAATTTTCCTACCCAGTTCAGGATAGAGATCCGGCCTTTTAAGATAGGCTACAAATGTTGTAAAAACTCTTTTTAATTCTCCCATCGTGTTACTTTACACAAAAATATATTTTTTTTTAGTTACATTTGTTTAAACTAAAATCAATTTTAGTACTCAAATGATAAAAATTAGTGTAAGGTACTTGCAAAAGATCTGCCAATAATTTTATAAAAAAATAAACAAAGATAAAAGAATGCTTTCCCGATTTTTTGAAACTCTTCAAAGAAAAAAACAAATTACTATCCTTCACAAACATCCCAAAGTAATTTTAGGAAGTATAAAACTGGGGATTTCTAATCACTTTATCATCTATAAAAACATTGGAAAAGCAATTTTTGGTAAAAATATTAATTTCAGAAATTACATTCATATTTTAGTTAAGGATGAAGGAATCCTTGAAATTGGGGATAATGTTTTTATGAATAATTTTTGCTCTATCAATTGTTTAGACCACATCTCTATCGGTGAAAATACTTTGTTTGGTGAAAATGTAAAATTATATGACCATAACCATGCACACCAAAGTATACCGGAATTCAAAATTTTCCATAATGAGTTTACAAAAGCTCCTATAAAAATTGGGAAAAACTGTTGGTTAGGAAGCAATGTTACTATATTAAAAGGTGTAAATATCGGCGATAACTGTATAATAGGAGCAGGCTGCACCATATATAAAGATATTCCTGCTAATACAACAGTCCTTAATAAGCAGGAATTAATTTTCAAATCATAAAAAAATGAAATTTTCAGTTCTTATAGCACATTATAACAATGGTAATTACTTTAAAGATTGCTATGAAAGTCTTCAACAACAAACCTATACGAACTGGGAAGCTATCATAGTGGATGATTGTTCTGATGATACCGAGAAAGAAATGATAAAATCCCTGATATCCGATGACAGTAGGTTTTTGTTTTTTGAAAATGAGACCAATAAGGGAGTAGGCTATACCAAACGAAAATGCGCCGAACTTGCCACTGGTGAGATCTGTGGATTTGTGGATCCCGATGATGCCATTTTTCCGACAGCTATCGAAGAGTCAATAGAAGTTTTCAAACAGAAAAAAAATGTAGTCCTTACCTATTCCAGATTTTTATCATGTGATCAGAACTTAAATATTCTTTATCCTTTTAAATCTGCAAAACAGATCCTAAATAATGATCCTTATTTTTTTAATTATCCAATCCAGATTGCTCATTTTGTAGCATTCAGACGAGAAATATATTTAAAAACTGAAGGTATTGATTCTACATTAAAGAGTGCCGTTGATCAGGACCTATATTTAAAAATATTAGACTTTGGTGACGCATACTTTATTGCCAAGGATCTATATAAATACAGACTTCATCCTAATGGGGTATCTCAGGCAACATCAAAAGGAAAGGCTAAAGACTCATTTGCAAAAGTTATTTTTAATACATTCAAAAGAAGAAATATTATATCTATAAATGGGCGAGCTGTTCCCCAGGTTTATCAAAATGCTGAAGAGGTTTTCAGTTTACTTGATTATCAAACCAAAATGGCACACAGATTAAAGATTAAAATATTAACATTTTTGCAGAAAAATTAATATACTTGAAACTAAACACACTTCATAGAAAAAATTATCTATACAAAAGTTCAGAATAATGGAGCATAATAAAAAAATAAAAGTTCTTTTCAGACATCGCTCTATGGAGATTGGCGGTGTGGAAAAAGTAGTATTAAGTATGCTCAACAACCTGAACAAGGATAAATTTGAGCTCACAATATGCTTAAGCCTTAATCAGGGAGAGTTACGGAATGAGTTTCCTGACAACATTAGAAAAGTTTACATCGCGGAAGGGAAAGAAGATTTCTCAAAAAATCCGATTATTCAAAAAATTCAACTGGCTAGAAGAAAATTTAGACTTAATAAGATCGACAAAAATCCCAGGCTTACGGATGGGATTTTAAAAGATCAATATGATGTAGAGATTGCAACTACATACGGCATTTATAAAGCCGTTCTAAACTCCACAAATAAAGAATCTAAAAAGATTGCATGGCTTCATTCAGATCTTTCATTGGAAGGCTTTGCTCCTTACCGTGAGGAAATCTTTAAAAACATGCAACAGTTTGATTATATCATTTATGGTTCACAGCAATGTAAAGATATATTGACTGAAAAATTTCCGGACCTTAAGTTGCCTCCGGGCGAAGTTGTTCTGAATGCTATCCCCATAAAAGAGCTAAAAGCAAAAGCAAAAGCATTCATTCCTGAATTTGAAGAGCTCCCTACTTTTGTATCAGTGGGCAGACTGCACTATAGAAAAGGATACAGAACATTATTGGAGACTCACAAAAAACTAATTGATGACGGGTTTGATCATCGTATTGTTGTTATTGGTGATGGAGAGGATTATGAACTTCTTTCCAAAAGGATTGAGGAATTAAATGTAAAAAATTCTTTCAAGCTATTAGGTACCCAAATGAATCCATACCCATACGTTTCCAATGCAGATTTTTATATCATGCCGTCGGAAAGCGAAGGATGGCCATTAATTATTGCGGAAACCCTGATTCTCCAGAAACCCATACTAGCAACCAACGTGGGGGGAATTCCTGAAATGATTACCCATAAAGAATCCGGTTACCTGACAGATTATTCCCAGGAAGGTCTGTACAACGGTATCAGGGAATTTTTAACCAACAAAGAGCTTGTCCAACATATACAGGACAACCTGAAGGATATTGAAAAGTGCTTTGATAATGAAAAGATTTTCAAAAGTGTGGAAAATATTATCGAGAATCTATATCAAAGTAAAATTAAAAACCAATAACTCTTAAGTATATCATAACACAAGTTGCAAAAGATGAATTCCTTTATTGAAAATTTATACCAATCTTTTCTCCTCAACAACAAACAAGTTTGCTTAAGCATAGAGGATAAAGAATACACCTATGAGGAAGTCTTAAATCTGACCCATCAAATAAGATATCAGCTACAAACCATAAATTCTCAAAACGTAGGAATCTATCTCACTGATGATGTATACATGTATGCTTCAATTCTTGCAGTTTGGTTTGCAGGAAAAACATACGTTCCCATACATCCAGAATTTCCTTTCAGCAAGAATATGAATGTTATTCAGCAAGCGGATATAGAAGCAATCCTTACATCAGCTGAAATAACAGAGAACTATGAAACTAAGCTGATTGACACAAAAAAGATGGCTGAAGGGGTACTTTCTACACTACCTCAAGAGTCTTCCATAGATAATAACGCCTATATCCTCTTCACTTCCGGAAGTACAGGAAAGCCAAAAGGTGTTCCTATCAGGTTCTCCAATTTATACTATTTCTCTGATGCTTTCCATTCAACTTTTGGAAAATTAAATTCTGAGGATCGTGTGCTGCAAATGTTTGAGCTTACATTTGACCTTTCGGTAATGAGTTATCTGATTCCCTGGTTAAACGGAGCAACGGTTGTTGGTCTTCATAAAAAAGAAACTAAGTTTTTGCAGATCCTGGACCTGTTAGAAGCAGATAAAATTACGATAGCCTTAATGGTTCCAAGCATCTTAAATCTGATCATACCTTACCTTGATCCCGAAATAAAAAATAAAAGCTTAAGGCTAAATTTATTTTGTGGTGAGGCATTATTGACAAAGCAGATTACCGGGTGGAAAGATTTCGTACCCAATGCCAGTATCTACAATGTATATGGACCAACAGAAAATACAATTTTCTGCACTCATTATAAAGTGGAAGACCCGATAAAAGAAAAAAATGGCATCATAAGTATCGGAAAATCGGTTATCAACTCTACAATGAGCTTTTCTGACAATGAAATGAATGAAGGAGAACTTTTATTATCCGGAAAATTGTTGGCAAATTCTTATTGGAAAAATGAAGAAAAAACAAAAGAAGCATTTATTCAAAGAGATCATACAACTTTCTACAGGACAGGGGATTGGTGCGTAAAAGATAATGAAGGAGATTATTTCTATCTGAACAGGATCGATTTTCAGGCTAAGATCAATGGTTTCAGAGTAGAGTTAGCAGAAATCGAATATTTTTCAAATGAAAAACTGGAAAATGCAATCAGTGTTGCTGTTATTCACAAGGACAAAAACAATAATGATATTCTCGTCTTGTTTATCAATGAGCCAAGTATCAATGAAGATTTAATTCTTTCTCACCTGAAAGATAATCTTCCGGAATATTGTATTCCTTCAAAAATCATTAAACTCGAAAAGTTTCCGGTCAATACATCCGGAAAAATAGACCGAAACGAATTAAAAAAGACTTTGTTATGATCAGCATCAGAAAAGCCACAAAAGATGACATTCCCTTGATCATAAAAGGAATATTAGCCATTGAGAGCCATCCAATATCACTGTCTGATACTTACAGCAATATTTTCGGAAGCGACATTGATACGACTAAAGAATATCTTAATCAATTTTTTTTAGATGATGAGAACTTCGATACTGAATTATCTCTGAATACATATACCATAGCAGAAGTGGATGGGATAGCTGCAGGATGTTGTGCACTGATCCTTACCAATGTCAATTACTATCAGAATAAAAGTGAATTATTTCCGATTCATCTGAAAGGTGATCATTTATCTTCATTCATACATAAGGCAAAAAACTTACCTGAGACCAAAAGTTATTCTGAAAACAAATACCTGATCCAATATGTTTTTGTAGATGATCTTTTCAGAGGAAAAGGGGTGGCGGAATTTTTATTAAAGCACATCATTTCGGAGATGAAAAATCTTACTGATGAACTTTACATAGATGTACTAGAGAGCAGCCCGCATCTTATACAATACTATGCTAAATTTGGATTTTCCAAATATGAAACAATGGAAATAGACACTCAGGAAAATAAAGTTTACCCCAGTATCAAAAAGGTTATTCTGAAAAAGAATTTAAAAGACTAGTCGAACTTCTCTTTTCCTATGGCTTCCGTTAAATCTTTTATAGTATTAATACTTCTGAAAGATCTTGGATTAAGGCTTACGCCAAATTGATTTTCAACCAACTGCATAACCAAAACTGCTGACAGAGATCCATAGCTCTCTAATTCCTTAAAATGCGTATCCGCAGTTATTGTAGTTTTTTCGTTAAGTTCTTGCTGAAGCAGTTCGCAAAAATGTTCGATCTTCATTGTGTTATATATTTGGAGGGACAAATTTATAAAATAATTTCTAACTTTGTTTTACTATGATGATATATAAGATTATTAATAAAATATCTACCCTTACTCAGGATTTCCAACATTCCGTTTACCTTAAAATATGCAAAAACAGCGGGCTAAAATTAGGAAAGAATGTAGTGATACGAAATAATGTTTCCTTTGGCTCCGAACCATTTCTCGTGGAAATTGGAGATGATACAAGAATTGCCTCTGGGGTAACGTTTGTAACTCATTCAGGAGCTACTGCCAATATCAGGAAGCTGGAAGGCTATGAAGAGGTAAGAAATTTCGGATGGATAAAAGTTGGGAAAAACTGTGCCATCGGTAGCAATTCGGTAATATTACAAAATGTTGAGATAGGAGATAATTGTGTTCTCGGAGCTAATTCAGTTTTGTCCGAATCAATGCCTGAACATACTGTCTACGCAGGAAATCCCGCCAAATATGTTTGCGAAATAGAAGATTATGCTGATGTTCTAAAAAAAACCACGATTGACTATCCTATCCATCTTGAAAAGAATAGAAAAGAGCTTAACCAGTGGCTGAAATTGAATTTACCTCAAAAGTTCAAAACTTCGAAATAGTGCCTAAGAAAAAGATCCTTATCAGAATTGGTTCCCTACGTCACGGCGGCGCAGAAAAAGTACTTGTAACTTTTCTAAAAAATTTACCTTCTGATCGCTATGAAATTGATTTACTCTTAAATTTATACTCTGGAAAGTATTTACCGGAAGTCCCGGATTGGATCAATGTCATTTACCTTAATAAAGGTGAAATGATCACTACAAACCGTATACAGGATATTCCTAAAAAAGCAATCCGTGTTATTTATCAGAAATCACTAAACCGATTTCCGTCTCTTCTTTACAATGGTAAATTAAAAAATAAAAAATACGACATTGAGTTTGCCGCTATCCACGGAATGCGGGATGAAATTCTAAATTCTCCTCTTCAATCATCTAAAAAAATCGTCTGGATCCATAATGATTTATCACAAGTCAAAGGATATACCCATGATGAAATCCGTAAATTTTTCGGATTTGATAAAATACTGGTTATTTCTGAAAAGATTGAACAGCTATTTTATAAGGCAGCAAAAAATGAATCGGAGAAACACAAAATTATTAAGATCTACAACCCTCTTGACACAGAGGAAATTCTACAAAAAGCAGAAAAATCAATTGATGATTACAGCTTTGATTCGTCTGTACCCACTTTTGTTTCCGTGGGAACCGTATTTCCACAAAAAGGATTTGACAGACTTTTAAAAGTTCACCAAAGACTTATTGATGAAGGCTTAAAACATAGGATTTTAATTATCGGAGACGGATATGATTTTGAAAACATCAAAAAATTGAAATCGGAACTTGGAATAGATGAAACGGCAACCATGCTAGGATTTACGGACAACCCTTATCCCTACTTCAAAAGTGCCGACTTTTATATTTTAAGTTCAAGATATGAAGGTTTTCCTACGGTTTTATTTGAGGCCATAACTTTAAAAAAGAAAATTATTGCTACAGATGTTTCCGGGGTAGAGGAAATGTTGAACAACGGGGAACTTGGTATGATCGTAGATAATTCCGAAGAAGGCATCTACTCCGGAATGAAGCAGGCTTTATTACATCCAGATACTTTTCTACAATATAAAGAGGCTTTGAATAATTACCTTATGCCTTTTAACCTTAAAAATTCCGTACAGAAAATAACCCGTATTTTAGATGAGTTATAAATAAATTTATCTTTCTAACCCTACATATAATTTATATGCCAGATCAATATACTACTATCCAAAAAGACTTCTACCGCGAAAATGGAAAATGGCTTTCTAAATTTGAGATGTGGGCTAAATGTGTAAACCCCAACCTCCATTTTATTTATATACTTAGAAAAGCCCAATCCTACAAAAAGAAATCCCTTGCCGGAGCATTCTGGAGATTTGTATTAAGGCACCACCAGATAAAGTATGGGTTTCAGATCTATCCGGAAACCCAAATTGGAGAAGGGTTTTACTTAGGACATTGGGGAAGTTTGGTCATTAATCCTAAAACCAAGATCGGAATTAATTGTAACATTGCCCAAGGTGTAACCATTGGCCAGCAAAACCGGGGGAAAAACACAGGAATTCCGGCTATTGGAAATGAAGTATGGATAGGCGCTAACGCTGTAATCGTAGGTGGAATTACTATTGGAGACAATGTACTAATTGCACCCAACTCCTATGTTAACTTTGATATTCCTTCCAATTCTGTAGTTGTAGGTAATCCTGGAAAAATATATCCCAAAGAAGATGCTACGGAGGGATATATCAATAACAAAGTATAAAATTTCCGCTTTGCTGAAAAGCATGTTTTAAGCATTTAAGAATATTTTAATTCTTAAATCCACACATTCTGTCTAATTGTTCGTATTTTTATTTAGATTTTTGTTCCGTTTAAATTTTGAAAAAGTCAATAATTAGTATTAAAAATAAGATATAATGCCTGATTTTAAAGCAGATGTATGATTTTAAGCATATTTTAATATTAAA
Organism: Chryseobacterium sp. PTM-20240506; assembly: GCF_048296755.1. Taxonomy (NCBI): domain Bacteria; kingdom Pseudomonadati; phylum Bacteroidota; class Flavobacteriia; order Flavobacteriales; family Weeksellaceae; genus Chryseobacterium; species Chryseobacterium sp. PTM-20240506. The sequence continues at coordinate 3,493,847 of NZ_CP182581.1, read as the reverse complement.
CTTTGTTAAAAGAGATCAACTTTTCATCAAAAATTATATTTTTGCATAATTATTGATTTGATCTATTGGATTTGAAAATAATTTAAACGAAATGAATAATTATAAACCTTAAAAATTTATTTTATGTCCCAATCGTACGAAGTTATTTTTGAAAACAACAAAAAATGGGTCGAATCCAAAATTTCACAGGATCCGGCTTTCTTTGAAGAATTAGCCAAAACCCAACATCCGGACTACCTATATATAGGGTGCTCGGACAGTAGGGCGACAGCTGAAGAATTAATGGGAGCTAAACCTGGAGAAGTTTTTGTCCACAGAAACATTGCCAATGTTGTAAATACTTTGGATATGAGTTCTACAGCGGTTATTCAATATGCGGTAGAACATTTAAAAGTAAAACACATTATTGTTTGTGGGCATTATAATTGTGGTGGAGTAAAAGCAGCGATGACCCCTCAGGATTTAGGATTATTAAATCCCTGGCTTAGAAATATTCGCGATGTTTACAGATTACACCAGACTGAACTGGATTCAATTCAGGATGAAGGAAAACGTTATGACAGGCTTGTAGAACTTAATGTTCAGGAGCAATGTATCAACGTAATCAAAATGGCCTGTGTTCAGGAGAGATACATATTAGAAGAGTATCCTATAGTTCATGGCTGGGTTTTCGACCTTCGAACCGGAAAAATTATTGATCTGGACATTGACTTTGAAAAGGTTTTGAAAGACATCCAGAAAATATATAATCTAACCGAATCAGACTGGGTCATGAACAGAAAAACAAAATAGTTTTTCCAAAAAAGAGTGAAATGAAATTCTGGAGTATTATTGTATTGACGGTTTTCCTAAACTTTACAGCCTTGCCGAGCATTGCTGCAGTAGCGGGCTGGGATTTACTGAGAACCAATATAATAGTCAATGAAGAAGAACCACACTCCCATCCTACTTCTTTTACAGTGTACGAAAAAACACTTCCTAAAACATTAGATGTATTTGATTATCTCAAGTTCTTTGAACCGGACGTAAAAGACAGATCTTTTGTATTGGTGGATGATGATTTTCACCTGTCTCCCTTATTAACCATATTTTCTCCGCCTCCCGAAGCTTAATTTTTATAGTTAGAGTTTTTTGATACCTATTCCTTATCAACTTTTTTGATAATGAATACATACGTGCTTTAAAAATTAAATTTTCAATCTTTATAACTAGCTTATTTAAAGACAAATATGCTGGTTATATCTCACAGCTTCACATCATGAAAAAGACATCATTAATAGGAGGAATCAAGGAAAATTTCCCTTCAGGACTCGTGGTATTCTTAGTAGCACTTCCTCTTTGTTTAGGAATTGCTTTAGCATCAGGTGCACCTCCTTTATCCGGAATTATCGCCGGTATCGTAGGTGGCCTGGTCGTAGGAACAATAAGTAATTCAAACATTTCTGTTTCCGGCCCTGCAGCTGGTTTAACAGCAATTGTTTTAACAGCCATTACAGATCTTGGCGCCTTTGAATTGTTTCTTTGTGCAGGAATTATTGCAGGATTTATTCAATTGATTTTAGGGTTTGCAAGAGCTGGAAGTATTTCCAACTACTTCCCTAATAATGTAATTGAGGGAATGCTTGCGGCAATAGGAATTATTATTATCCTAAAACAGATTCCCCATGCATTAGGATTCGATAAAGACTACGAAGGACATGAATCTATTTTCGACAATGGCTTAAACTTTAATTACTTTACCGAGCTTTTCGGGGCCATACATCCGGGAGCCGTTCTTGTAACAGTAGTATCAGTGAGTATTCTTCTGCTTTGGGATAAAGTTCCCGCACTTAGGAGAATGAAGATGCTTCCTGGAGCATTGGTTGCCGTAGTTACAGGAATCCTATTAAATGAAACTTTTAAAATGACTGGAAGCCCACTGGCCATAAAAACAGAACACTTGGTTTCATTACCTGTTCCAAAATCCATTGATGATTTTAAAAATTTAATCTTATTACCGGATTTTACCGGATTTACAAATCCCAAAGTATGGATCGCGGGTGCAACGATCGCTATTGTTGCCTCCATTGAGACCTTGCTTTGTATTGAAGCATCTGACAGGCTGGACAGACAGAGAAGAATAACAGATACCAATTTAGAACTTAAAGCACAGGGAATCGGAAACCTTGTCAGCTCATTTATCGGCGGACTACCTATGACCTCCGTTGTTGTAAGAAGCTCGGCAAATGCTAATGCAGGGGCAACATCAAAGCTCTCAGCAATGATTCACGGTGTTCTGCTTCTGGTATGCGTACTGACCATACCATTTCTACTTAATTTAATACCCTTGGCAACTTTAGCCGCCGTATTAATTTTAGTAGGATATAAATTAGCAAAACCGGCTACATTCAAACATTTCTGGCATTTGGGAAAATTTCAGTTTATCCCTTTTTTAGCAACAGTTGTAGCTGTTGTGGCAACAGACTTGTTAAAAGGAGTTGGAATAGGTCTTGCCATTTCCATTTTCTACATCCTCCAGGGAAATATGAAAAGAGCATATTACCTTAGTAGGGAGAATCTGGATGATGCAGACGAAATCAATATCAAACTGGCTGAAGAAGTTTCTTTTTTAAACAAAGCAGCCATCAAAAAAACACTTAAAAATATAAAACCTAATTCTGCAGTAACCATCGATGCCAGGGATACTTCATATATAGCGACAGACGTTTTAGAAATGATCCAGGATTTTGCCAACATCCGCGCAAAAGAAGAGGATATAACGGTAGAGCTTCTGGGCTTCAAAACCTCGTACAGAGATTACGAAAAAAATGAAGATTCACACATACTGGTTACACACAGAAGAGCTATGTAAGCTCATTTATCAACAATTATTTTTTAACTTTAAAATTTGAAAAAACCATTAAATTATATGAAAGCACATACGTACGAAACCCAATCAACGATTACTCCCGAGAAAGCTTTAGAGTTTTTAAAAGAAGGAAACCAAAGATTTGTAAACAACTTAAAGGCTAACAGAGACCTTTTGGAACAGGTAAATGCTACCCGTGAAGGACAGTGGCCTTTTGCAGTTGTTTTAAGCTGTATAGACAGCCGTACCTCAGCAGAGCTAATCTTTGACCAGGGATTGGGTGATGTTTTCAGCATCAGAATTGCCGGTAACTTTGTAAATCAGGATATTCTGGGATCAATGGAGTTCGGTTGTAATGTTGCAGGTTCCAAACTTATCGTTGTTTTAGGGCATACCAAATGTGGTGCCTTAAAAGGAGGACTTGATGCCGCACAAATCGAAGGAATGGGAATGGATAACCTGAACCACCTGATTAACCATTTTGATCCGATCATCAATGAAGTGATTGAAGAGAATGAAGAACGTTCATCAAAAAACAGTTCTTTATTAGAAAGACTGAATCATCAGAATGTAAAAAATGCTATCGAAGACATCCGTAAACAAAGTTCAACGCTTAGAAACCTTGAAAATGAAGGTAAAATCAAAATCGTTGGAGCGAACTACGATGTTGAAACAGGTGCTGTAACCTGGTTATAGTATTCAGATATTACTATGTAATAGTTTAGATTAATTAATTTTTAAATTCACAATAAAGAACCATCGCACCCCGGTGGTTCTTTTATTTCAAGCATAAGAATTTTCAAGGCTCAATTTTTCCTTACATTTGATGCGTAAAAATTAATGTTGCAGACAAACTTATGAAACTACAGGACAACTTCATTCTGATTGGAATTTTAGTAATATTGAGCGGATCTTTAAAAGCACAAAAGCAAGTTACAGATACCCTCGCTTATCTTAAAAAATTTGAAACAAACAAAGAAAAATACATTGGTAAACCTTTTTCACTACTACTAAAAGACCTTTCCCAGTTACAACCTAAAAAAGCAAAATCAGATATTAATGAAAATCCCGGTAGTCCTTTGTTAAATACGATATTCAGGTTTTCAGAAAGCGATATCAACTCCGCTCAGGAACCCACAATGATTATTAAATGGAAACCTGATAACTCTCCCACAACTCCAATAGAGTTTTTTGAACAGGAGCATAATTACCGTTTTACAACCAGTGAAAGGAATTTTTTTGAAAAGAAAATTGTAAAGGATATTGTTGTTGCTAAATAATAAAACCTCCTGACGGAGGTTTATTGTTTTATGTAAAATCTGATTTATTTTCCGTTGAAAGCTGACATTGTATTATTAATGCCCGCAAAAACAAATGAAAGGCAGGCCTTTGAAAATTGTTCAATTCTTTCTGGCAATTTTTCTCTTTCCTCTTCATTCCACGTACCCAAAACATAATCTACCTGTCTCCCTTCAGTAAAGTCCGCAGAAATTCCAAAGCGAAGCCGTGCGTAATTCTGTGTCTTCAGAACTTCATTAATATTTTTTAAACCGTTGTGTCCCGCATCAGATCCTTTCATTTTCATTCTTAAGGTCCCGAAAGGAAGTACCAGATCATCCGTAATAATTAATATATTTTCCAGAGGGATATTTTCTTTCTGCATCCAGTATTTTACAGCATTACCAGAAAGATTCATATAAGTGTCCGGTTTTAAAATAAAGACTTTCCTACCTTTATATTTCCCTTCTGCCATCCATCCGAAATTGGTTGTATTAAATGAAGTTTCAAGACTTTCTGCTATTTTTTCTGCAACCTTGAATCCTATATTATGACGTGTATTTTCATATTCCGCACCCTTGTTACCAAGTCCGACTATTAAATATTTCATTTGAAATTTTTTGCAAAATTAAGGGATAAAAAATAAAAAAACTCAATCCGTTAAAGAATTGAGTTGATCTATTGTTAAAAAAATTTTATAAAGGCTTGTAGATATAATTTATTCCATACCCTTTTGTTACGTAAGTCTGCGGATCGTAATGATAATCTGTACTGAACACTGCCGGAACAGGAATAGGTGTCGTAAGATCCGTTATCGCCATTCTCTTAGGACTGTTTGGAGATAGGATCAAACTTCTCTTATCATTCATTTCTGTAGAAAGGATCACAGATATTTTATAAGCAAAAGGAAGCAATGTATATGCACTTATCTGAGTGTCAAAGTTCGCATAATCATAACCCAGTTTACCTGTTGGTGCGCCAAATACGTCATTACTCATCGGGCCATAATGTCTTACTACTTTACTTACATTATCCCCTAAATAAGTATACCCAGTTCTTGAATAGTTTTTGTAAACAAACGGAACTCCTGAAACATCCTCTCCTGATCTCATGATAATACTGTCAAGCTTGCTTGTTGAAGCTGCATATTTCAAATTATAAAGAGTCTTGGTTTTTCTGAAAAGAGTTTGAGGACCTGGAGGATCTCCCGGAATAACCGGAGGTGTTCTCCTGAACACTGAACGGCTTTCAGATACCTTATCTATTTTTCCCGATACACCATAAGTGAAAATCTGAGAATACGAAACACTATCCTTATCTAATTTTCCATTATTATCTAAATCAAGAAAACCTCTGAAATCAATCTTGCTTACCTTATCTCCGCTATACATAATATCTGTAATAGAAGCACTATCTGTAAGCACACGGGATAAAAGCAGCCCACTGTAATGATACTCTGCAATGGTATCAGCATCCGTAATTTCTCTATACAAAGCTCTAGGCCCTGTCAGTCCGGTATTGTTATGTAAATCAACAAGTGGATTTCCGTCTTCATCAATAAGATCTTTACACGAATGAATGGAAGAAAAACCAGCAAACAGTAAAATAAAATAGAAAAGTTGTTTCATTTCCAAGGGGATTATTTATTTTTTCACAAATATAATTTTTTTTTAAACAAAAAGCATATATTTATTTATATTATAAGAAAACTAACAATCAAATAAGCAGGTTTTCTTGTACTTTAGATATTCTGAAGAGAAAAGTTGGGCAAAAAAACATATTTCACTGTAGACTATATCTTTAGAAGAGCTATTTACTTATAAGTAAGTTGTGCTATAAAACAAAAAAACTAAAAGACCCGCTTTTAGTTTTTTTGTTTTTTTATCGATAAAATTAATGATTAGTAAGGTTGCAGTACCTGAGTAGTAAGTACTGATTGTGCCATATCATCATTTAAATAAGTTGTATTTACAGCTTTTCCTGTTCCTAAAGTTCCGGAGTTCAGGTTTCTTTTAGTACATGCTGCTTTAACGCTATAGTTATTCTGAGGAGTAAGGTTAGTAAGTGTAGCATTAAGATTGAAAATCTTATTTGTACCATCACCTCCAACCAAAACGTCTGTTCTCACAGCCTTAAGCGTATTGTTCACAAAAATTCCGCAAGCATAACTTATTGAAGAATTTGCATTAGCTGTTTTTTGTGTCGTTGTCTGAAAAGTAAACACTACTTTATTCGTTGCATTGGTAATAGAAAAAGTATCAACAGCTCCTGTCAGAACTGTCCAAGTAGCATCCAGTGCCGCATTTTCTGCATAAGGTGATGTAGAACCGTTTGCCCCTGAAAAAGTAGCACCTACTTTATCAGAAACCGTATTGATGGAAAACAAAGCCATACTACCCTGTCCGTCTGCAATCTTTATACTTTTCCAATCGTTACTAACCATATCGGAATTGTTATGAAAAATCTCTCCGGCATTTCCTGCGTTCCCTTTTACGGTATTAGTCCCTCCTGTTCTCAATTCTTTATTTACATTGACATCTCCATTAATATCTAATGTGTTTACAGGTGTTTTAGTATTGATTCCCACTTGAGCTTTAGACAAACCAACACCTAATAATAATGTTATTAAAAATATTTTTTTCATGATTTAATTTAAAATGGTGTTAAAGACTTGAGGGATTTCGTAAACGTCCACTTTAAGAGAAGACTGTGCAATAAAACTGTCAATATTAGTTGCCACATTGATTCCTATTCCTAAAGTAACATTACTCGTATTGTATGACTGTAGTCTTGAACAAGCAACACTTACTGTATGTGTTCCTTTTGTAAGGTTCGAAGCAATTCCGATTTGATTATGTGTCAAAAAGGTATTTGTTGCAGTACTGGCTTTAATATTCCCTTGTCTTAGGTTCACCAATTTATTATCTACAAAGATTCCGCAAGCATAATCAATCGAAGTATCTGTAGCACCATTAGCAGGGAAATTCGTATGAATTACAGTTTCAAACTGAAAATACGTTTTACTATCCGTACTGTATACCTGGAACGGCTGAGATAAAGCATTGATCTTTTTAAAGTTATTAAAAGTGCTGAAGTCGCTCCCTTTTACAAAGCTCGTAGATCGTGTAGATCTTGTAGAAGATTCCTCAGTTCCAGTAAAAGTAACACCTGTTCTATCTGAAAAAGAGTTATTAAAGATCAGGTAAAACTGATTAGGTTCATATTCAGGAATTCTAAGTGTTTTCCAAATCGGAGGATAATTTTCTCCCTGTGAAACCAATATCTGGCCATTTGTCCCCTGGACGAGGCTATTGTCTGTTGTATTTAAAACAACCAGTTTATTACGAAGGTTAATATCTCCGTTTACATCAAGTTTTGCTCTTGGAGTTACTGTTTTTATTCCTATCTGCGCAGAAACAGAAAGCCCGATTGATAAGAATAGAAGCGATAATATATTTTTCATAATTAGTTGGCTTTGTAGGTTACGTATTCAATAATATCAATCTTTAGATCCGATTCTAAAGTAAAGGCATTAGAAACTGTATTGGAATTCGAAATGTTACGTCCAATCGAAAATTGGCTGTTCACATCAGAAGACTCAATTTTTCTACAAGCCACTTCAATTTTCTGAGCACCAAGGGGAACGTTTTGCTCAGTGTAATTCAGTGTAAAAATATAATCCTGAAATCCTCCTTTGTCTGTATTATTTGTAGAAGAGACCTTATCAGGACGAACAGCAACAAGCTTACCTCCTCTGAATACTCCGCATGTAAAGCTTATATTCTGGGAAGTAGTAGCCACGGGAGCTTTCAATTCAATCCCTGTCTGGAATTGGTAAGTAATCCTGTTTTTAGGATTTTTAACTGTAAAATTATTTTCAAGGCCTTCAATCTTCACCCATTTACCCTTGCTGGTATCGGTTATATTATCCCCAACAACATTGGTATAGATCATATCACCTGCCACACCATTAGATAGACTGGTAATTCCTTTTTGATCCAGAGACAAGTACGAGTTAATTAATTTGTACTGTCCTTCTTCCATAAAAGATACGTTGATTGATTTCCATACAGGAGGTAGATTTTCTCCCTGCGAAACTAAAACTTGTCCGTTTAGTCCGGCATTTCCAACTTGAGTAGGAGTACCTCCCACTCTTAATTCTTTTCTTAAGGTGGTTTTCCCGTTTACATCGAGAGTCGAATTTGGTGAATTAGTGTCAATTCCCACCTGCGCGTGAGCATAGACAGAGCAAAGCCCTGCTATGCAGTAATACATAGTTTTTTTCATAATAAGCGGCACAAAGGTACACAATTTTAATATAAAACCCTATAGTTTAATTATTTATACCATAGAAATATGCCTATGTATTAATAGAATTCTTCGTACCGAAAAGTAGAATTATCTTTAAAACAGGGCTATAGCTGCAATATAGACCTCAACAAAATATTTACTTCATCTACATTTTTCACCTTATCTTTTCTCATCATTAAATTATTCCCTTCTTTTCCTATTTTTTCTTTTAATTGAGCCTCCGAAGGATTTTGAGTAAGGTAATTAATAATGTGCCTGAATTTTTCTGTCTGATAAAACTTATCTTGTGGATTACCTGGAAAATACCCTACAAACACACCATTCTTCATAACTATTTTTTCAAATCCAATGTCTGCAGCGAGCCATTTTAAAGACACACTTTTTAAAAGATTAACAGCTTCCTCCGGTAAAGGCCCAAAACGGTCTATCAATTCGGATTCAAATTTCTGAAGATCTTTTTCATTATCAATTTCTGCAATCTTCTGATACAGCAATAACCTCTCTTCTGTATTAGAGATATAGAAATCAGGAAGCATGAGCTCCAGGTCGGTATCTATATTCACTTCCTTTACAGATTTAAAAAGTTTCTGCCTGTCCTCTTCATTGTCAAACAGGTTTTCAAAATCTTCATCATCTTTTAACTCCTCCAAAGCTTCCTGCATCAGCTTCTGGTATGTTTCAAATCCCATTTCATTAATAAATCCACTTTGCTCAGCACCTAACAAATCTCCTGCGCCACGGATTTCCAGATCTTTCATGGCAATCTGGAATCCACTTCCAAGATCTGAAAACTGTTCAATAGCTTCCAATCTCTTTCTCGCATCAGAAGTCATCATATCATAAGGAGGAGTGATCAGATAACAGAAAGCTTTCCTGTTACTTCGTCCAACCCTTCCCCTCATCTGGTGGAGATCTGCCATACCAAACCTTTGAGCATCATTGATAAATATCGTATTGGCATTCGGAACATCTACCCCACTTTCCACAATAGTTGTTGAGACCAGTACATCATATTTGCCCTCCATAAAATCAAGGACATTCCGCTCCAGCTGCTTCCCTTCCATTTGGCCATGACCGGTAATAACCCTGGCGTCCGGAACCAATCTCTGGATGAGTCCCGCAATATCTTTTAAATTTTCAATCCGGTTGTTGATAAAATAGACTTGTCCGTCTCTTTGTAATTCATATGAAACGGCATCACGAAGAATCTCTTCATTAAACCCGATAATCTGAGTATCTACCGGCTGCCTGTTAGGTGGTGGTGTTTTGATGACAGATAAATCTCTTGCAGCCATTAAGGAGAACTGCAAAGTTCTCGGAATAGGTGTCGCCGTCAGTGTAAGTGTATCCACATTGCTTTTAAGCGTTTTCAGCTTATCTTTTACGGAAACTCCGAACTTATGTTCCTCATCAATAATCAACAAGCCTAAATCTTTAAACTTAACACTATTGCTGGCAAGCTGATGCGTTCCTATGATGATATCTACTTTACCATTTTTTAATCCTTCTAAAGCTTCCGATTTTTGTTTTGCTGACCTGAATCTATTGATGTATGAAACATTCACCGGAAAATCTTTCAGTCTTTCCTTAAAGCTTCTGTAATGCTGAAATGCAAGAATTGTCGTTGGAACTAAAACCGCAACCTGTTTACCATCTGTTGCTGCCTTAAACGCAGCCCTTATTGCAACTTCTGTTTTGCCAAAACCTACATCTCCACACACCAGACGATCCATCACAGTACTAGCCTCCATATCCGCCTTCACATCAATCGTTGCTTTTTCCTGATCCGGAGTATCTTCATAAATAAAACTGGCTTCCAATTCATTTTGTAAATAAGAATCCGGGGTATAAGCAAAACCTTGAGCGGTTTTTCTTTGTGCATAAAGTTTGATAAGATCAAAAGCGATCTGCTTTACTTTTGCTTTTGTTTTTTGCTTTAAAGACTTCCATGCCGGAGATCCTAATTTACTCAGAACAACTTCTTTGCCATCAGGCCCGTTATATTTTGATATTTTATGAAGTGAATGAATACTTACGTAAAGTAAATCTCCATTTTTATAGGTAAGTTTAAAACATTCCTGAATTTTCCCATCATTATTAACTTTTACCAATCCCATAAATTTACCGATCCCATGATCGATATGGGCAATATAATCCCCGACTTTAAGAGACATAAGATCCTTGAGGGTAAGCTGCTCAGATTTAGCAAAAGTATTTTTAGCCTTATATCTTTGATAACGGTCAAATATCTGATGATCGGTATACACAGATATTTTATGGTTATTATCAACAAAACCTTCATGAAGTTCAGATTTAAAGCTTTTGAAGATCATTTGATGTTCAAGTTCTTCAAAAATTGACTCCAGTCGTTCTCTTTGTTTTTCTGTTGAAAACGAAATCCAGGTATCGAAACCGTCATTCTGCTTCTCTTCCAGATCCTGAATTAATAATTCAAAATTTTTATGAAAAGAAGGCTGGGAAGTTTGCTCTATACTAATCTCATAAGTGTTAAGCCCTTCAATAGCAACACTGCTGAAATCAATTGTTTTGAACTTCTTGTAATCAAATAAAAACTCCTGATCGGAAATGAACAATTCGTCAGGAGTCCTGTGAGCAATATCTTTACTTAAAGATTCATACTTTTCCAACGACTTCTCATAGAATGATCTTATTTTTTGCAATCCTACCACTCCATTTCTCGAAATCACAAAACTCTCTTTCGGCAGAAGCTGAAGTAAGGAAACCCGGCTGCCAGAAACCGAAAAGTTCATATTTGAAACAAGCTGAAATTCTTTGATCTTATCTACCGACAGCTGCGTTTCAATGTCAAAAGTTTTGATGCTTTCTACCTCGTTACCAAAAAAAGTGATTCTATAAGGCTTTTCATTAGAGTAAGAAAAAACATCTACAATTCCTCCTCTTACTGAAAACTCCCCAGGCTCGGATACAAAATCTGCCTGCTGAAACTGATAATGGGAAAGCAGTTCATCCACAAAATCAAAATCGAGCTGATCTCCTACTTTGATATGATGTGAAATTGCTTTAAAATCTTCTTTTTTCAGAACTTTCTCTGATAAAGCTCCGGCATATGCTACAATTACTTTTGGAGATTTCCCGGAATTTATTTTATTTAAAACCTCTGTTCTTAAAACAAGATTTGCATTCTGAGTTTTTTCAACCTGATAGGGTTCAAGATGAGTGGCAGGAAAATAAAGAACCTTGTCTTTACCCAACAGATCTTCCATTTCCGTATTAGCATAAAGAGCATCTTCCTTATCATCTATAATGTAAAGAATATTCTTCTTTTGGGTCAGGAAAAGCTCTGCCACAAAAACAGAAGTGGAAGATCCTGCATTCCCTTTTACCGAGATGTGTTGATTCGCTTCCAGTTGTGTGAAAATTTCTTTGCCAAATTCTTTTTGTAGTAAATCCGGAAGAAATTTTTCATGAATAGGTTTTAACTGCATAAGTAATAACGGTATAAACGACAAAATCGATTTCGGAAGTTCTCCGAAACCGTTCATTAATTTAGAACAAAGGTAGCTATATTTTTTCCAACCCAATAAAATAGCAAATTATTCAAAAATCAAAATAATCCACCATCGATAATCTAAATAGCATCTTTTTACTAAAAACTCTAATTAAAAGTTAAAAAACTAACCATTTTACTTCATGGCACAGTGTTTGAAAACTTCATTCATACGAATATAACAACACTAAAAATAGTATTATGAAAAAAGCAATTAAAATTCTGGGCATTTTTATGGTGACATTTTTTGCAGCAGTCACTATAGCATCATGTAGCAGGGATGATGATCCTGCAAACAATGATTTCTTCGCAGGCACATACCGTGGAAGCGTATCTTATAACGACGGTGGTTCAACAAATACAAGCACCAATGACGGTAGTGTATTTGTAACCAAAATCGCCAGCGGTACAAAGTATAATTTTCGATTTTCAAACGGCATTCCCGACCTTAATGGAATAGAGTTTGAGCAAAAAGGTGATAATAGTTTAGTTATGATTGGTTCCAGCGCAACCTCTTATATAAGGATTGATAATAATGAATTAAAGATCCTTTATCTTAAAGACGGCAAAACGTGGACAGCCAATTGTACACGATAATAATTATTTTTTTTAACAGGCCTGTTTCTTTTTAGAAACAGGTTTTTTCTTTTAATATCTGCGATCATTTAATCTTTTTTTAATCTGTAATAAACTTTAGTTAAGTTTCTATATACTAGATCTATCTGTACGATTTTTGCATACCTTTACTCAACAAAACCAAAATAATGTAATTCTATGAAAAAATTATTAACCGCAATGTCATTAATCTTAGGATTAGGTCTTGCAACTGCTCAACAAACAACTCCGGCAACTGCAACTAAAACTGTTCAGCAGGCTCCGAAAACTTTGAAAGCTCAGGAAGCGCCAAAAACATTGAAAGCAACTGAAACTAAATCTGCTGCTACTTCAAATGGAATGAAAATGAAAAAGGACGGAACTCCTGATAAAAGATACAAAGCAAACAAACATTTAAAAAAAGACGGCACACCAGATAAAAGGTATAAAGCCAACAAATAAACTCAACATATAGTTGTTATTTTCATAATCAAATTTCGAAGAACCGATGGGGCTATCATCGGTTTTTTTTATTTCATATTCCATAAAAGTATTCTCAGATTATTTAGTTATTTATAAATTTGAACCATGTTAAGCTTCCTAAAGAAAAATATAGCACTGGCCTGGGCAAAAAAACATGTCCAAAAAGCCGAAGAATTCAAAAAGAATGCAGAAAAGGATCAGGAAAAATTGCTTTTATCACTGATTGATACTGCAAAAAAGACTCTTTTTGGAAGAGAACATCAATTCGAAAATATTCAGTCTGTACAAGACTTCCAGAAAAAAGTACCTGTATCCGATTATGAAGATTTAAAGCCTTACATCGAACGGGTAAAAAAAGGACAAGCAAATATCCTTTGGCCTGAAACGCCCCAATATTTTGCCAAAACCTCGGGAACAACTTCTGGATCTAAATACATTCCCATTTCAAAAGAAGGGATGCCCTTTCAGGTAGCAGCAGCTCAAAGTGCATTATTCCATTATATTTCCCAGAAAAAAAACGCTGATTTCGTCAATGGAAAAATGATTTTCCTGCAGGGAAGCCCTGTTCTTGAAGAAGTGTACGGAATAAAGACAGGACGTCTCTCAGGCATTGTAGCCCACCACATTCCTAACTATCTGCAAAAAAATCGTCTCCCAAGCTGGGAAACGAATATCATTGAAGATTGGGAAACCAAGGTTGATAAAATTGTAGAAGAAACAGAGAAAGAAAATATGACCCTGATATCGGGAATTCCGCCATGGCTCATCATGTATTTTGAAAAGCTTACTGAAAAGCATGGTAAAAAGATCAAACAACTTTTTCCAAATCTTCAGCTTATTGTTACCGGAGGAGTAAACTATGAGCCGTATCGTGATAAAATGGAGGATCTTCTGGGCGGACCGGTTGATATCATCCAAACCTTTCCTGCTTCAGAAGGCTTTTTTGCGTTTCAGGATAGCTATACCAAAGAAGGACTACTCCTTCTTACCCATCATGGTATTTTTTATGAATTCATTCCGTTAGAGGAATACGGGAAACCGGATGCCCGAAGATTAACACTAAAGGATATTGAACTAAATAAGGATTATGCTTTGATATTAACAACCAATTCCGGACTTTGGGCTTACTCTATCGGGGATGTTGTGCGATTTATCAGCAAAAATCCTCACCGGATCTTAGTAAGTGGGCGAACAAAACATTTTACATCCGCTTTTGGAGAACATGTCATAGCTTACGAAGTAGAGGAAGCCATCAAAGCCACTTTAGAAAAGTTTCCCGCTCAGATTACAGAGTTCCATCTGGCTCCGCAGGTAACTCCCATTGACGGACTCCCATATCATGAATGGTTGATCGAATTCGAAAAAGAACCTGTAAACCTTCAACTTTTCAAGGATGAACTGGATAATCAGCTACGCAAACGTAACACCTACTATGATGATCTTATTTCAGGAAACATCTTGCAAAAGCTGCACATTACGCTTCTGAAAAAAAATGCATTTCAGGAATATGCAAAATCTCAGGGCAAACTGGGAGGACAAAATAAAATACCAAGATTGGCAAATGACAGAAAAATTGCTGATTTATTGGAAATTTACAAATTATAATTACATTTTTTCAATTCCAAAAACAAATATTCAAAAAAAATTATAAATTTGAAAAACTAAATAAAAATAATGAAAGCATCTGTACTTTTAAAATCATCTTTACTTACCTCTTTATTTTTAATCTCTTCATGTGCTACTACAAAGTACAGTGAAGATATTTCAAAAAATAATTATTCTAATCTGGAAGCGGGAAGAATATACATTGTCACTATGAAAGACGGTTCTAAAAAACAAAAAATGTTATTCCGTAATATCCAGGGTGATAATATCGTAGGAACAGCAGGTAAAAAAGACAGTACAGAAGTAATTATTCCAAAATCCAATGTTGCTGCCGTAAAAGACAGATCAAGAGCAAGGGTAACAGGAGGAGCAGTGCTTATCGGTGCAGCCGCGGCTGCGGCCATCGTAGTGAGTGCTTCAAGGGCAGACTAAATAGATTTTATCTTTCAAAATACATTTGATTTATCATTTGAAAAATCAACTTCTCAGTAGCTCTAAATAAATATTTAGAGCTACTTTTGCGTATGATTTCCTTTACTCCCTTAAAAACCTTAGAAAATATTGAATTCAGAAATCTACTTACCGGAAGATTTTTCATTGTTTTAGCCTTCAGAATGCTTGCCACTTTATTGGGGTGGTGGGTGTACCAGTTAACAAAAGATCCTTTCTCAATAGGATTAATTGGTCTTTCGGAAGTAATTCCGGCTGTCAGTTGCGCACTATATGCAGGACACGTAATTGATATGAATGAAAAAAAGCGACTCTTGCTCATTTGCAACTATGCTTATATTTTTCTCATCGGGCTCCTGCTTATTCCAGCTTTTTTCAATGTTGAAATGCATTTTAGCGGGCATCAGATCACCTATTTTATTTATAGTGTGATTTTTTTTACGGGAATTGCAAGAGCGTTTATTGGTCCCATCGTTCCCTCGATGATTCCTAAGATTGTAAAAAAGGAGAATCTTCCTCATGCTGTCACCCTTAATCAAGCTACATTTCTAATATCTTCTGTTTGTGGTCACGCCATAGGAGGTTTCCTTATTGGTTTTTTTGGCGTAAAATGGACTCTTGTGGTTATCATCCTGCTCATTTTTATCGCCTCGTTATTTTTCTGGCAATTGAAAAAACAATTTTCTGAATATAAAAAAGGGAATATTAATGTTGTGGAAAGTATGAGGGAAGGTATTTCGTATATTTTCAAAACTAAAGAAATCTTAGGAGCATTATGTCTGGATATGTTCGCCGTACTGTTTGGAGGTGCCGTAGCCATGATCCCGGTTTATGCTACCGACATATTAAAGGTGGGAGCTGAAGGTTTCGGGCTTCTTAATGCAGCCTCAGATATTGGCTCCATGTGCATCATCACCATTCTCTCCATTGTTCCACTGAGAAAAAATCAGGGAAAAATATTACTTGGTGTGGTTACCGGATTCGGGCTTTGTATTATAGGATTCGGACTCTCTCATATATACTGGTTATCATTTATGTTTTTAGTGATGAGTGGAATGCTGGATGGTATTTCCGTTGTAATTCGTGGAACCATTGTACAATTGAAAACACCTGATCATATAAGGGGACGTGTACTCAGTGTTAATTCAATTTTTATCATGTCCAGCAATGAAATGGGACAATTTGAAAGTGGGTTATCTGCAAAACTACTGGGCGTGGTCCGTTCGGTAGTATTCGGAGGAAGTATGACGGTTCTTATTGCCTTACTTGTCGGAAGTACGAATCCTAAGCTACGAAAAATGCAATATTAAACACATATTCCACGTTATATTAAATAAAACTTAAAAACATTAATTAAAATTTAATAATTTTTTATATTTGTCGTATAAAATCCCCCCTTATGAAAAAATTTCTACTAATTTCAGGCTTCTTCTTGGCTGGCTTTTGGGTAAACGCCCAAACCTACTCAGAAAAAGACTTCCAACAATCTATATCACAAGTAAATACAGCTAAAACAAAAGCCGACTACGACAACCTTTTCCAAAAATTTTCCAAATTCACAGGATACAAAAAGAATGACAGATGGCAAGCTTATTATTATGCCGCAGTTTCTATGTATCTTAAAACAGAGATTCAGCTAAATCAAACCATGCATGAAGATCTTCCGGGCGCTAACGCTCTCGCCAGAAAATTTGCAAAAGGGGCATTTAATGCTCAGCAGGACAATGCCGAAGCTAATATTCTGTTAGGATTGCTATATTTCCAGAAAATGCAGGTGAGTCCATCAGGTGACACACAAAAGGATATGGAAATTGTTTCTCAGGCAGTCGCAAAAGCTGAGGCTACCTCTCCAAACAATCCAAGGCTTGCCATTCTAAAGGCAAGAATAAAAGAAAAATCAGGAAATCAAGCTGACGCTGATGTACTACTTCAAAAAGCAAAAAACGGATTTGACAGTAAAACTTCTATGGGCAGTGCTGCACCAACATGGGGCAGACAGTTAATTTCAAATAAATAAGAATTAAAATTTTAAACTGATCAAAATGAAAAAAGTTCTACTTATTTTTCTGATAATTATATCTCAGATAAGTTTTGCCCAATCCAGCTCTGACTGTGGTGGAAATGTGCAGGTTTGCGGAAACACACCTATTTCTTTCACCCCTACAGGACCTGGAGACATCCACGAAGTACTGGGAGACTGTCTAAGCATGGAACATTATTCCATCTGGTATACTTTTACGGTTGCCACATCAGGAACATTGACATTTAATATCGATCCAAACGTTTTCGCTGACGATTACGACTGGGCTGTGTATGGCCCGAATGTTACTTGTGCAAATCTTGGGTTTCCCATAAGATGTAACTATTCCGGCGCCGATGGCCCTACCGGTTTAAATATGACCGCAACCGGAACATCAGAAAATGGAGGAGGCCCGCCATTCTGTTCTTACATGAATGTTGTAGCTGGCCAGACCTATTATATGGTTGTTGATAATTTCTTATCCACTGCAAATGGTTTCGTATTAACATGGGGAGGAACTGCAACTTTGGTTTCCCCTTTCAACAATGCTTTCCAACCTTATCCTTTTATGGAGCCAGGAAGCGCAGGGCCAACACCTAATGATCCGAGAGAGGTTATTATCTGTTCAAATCCGGCAGTTTTTAATTTTAATTCATTATCTGCAGGAATTATAAACAATAACCCAAACTTCATAGTAACTTATTATACTAACGCAAACGATGCAATTACAGGTAATAATCCGATAACAACGCCTATAACCGTCAACACTACTGATATTTATTATTACGCCATTAGTTATTCCGATCCAAATGCCCCTTCAGGTGCTATCAACAGGTGTAGGATTCCGGGTAAATTCAAATTTATACAAAGAGCTATCACAGCGACTGATGTCACATTAACAGAATGTAATAACAACAATACGGGTACTGCTATATTCGACCTGACTACTGCTGCTGTAATTGCCGACCCAACCGTGACAAAAAAATACTATCCTACCCTTACAGATCTTAATGCAGGAACCAATGAGATCACGAATCCATATCAGTATAATTCTGCAGGAGGTAATGTTTTCGTTCTGGTAACTTCACAATTCGGATGTACCACTACTGCAAAAATCACCTTAGCATTCCATCCTGTAGTCGTGGTAAATGAGGCTACCCTTAGATCTTGTTTCATTGAATCGAATCCTTCAACGGCTTCTTTCAATCTTACAGCTGCTTCAGTAACAACACAGCCGGGTATTACTAAAAAGTATTACCCATCCATGACAGACGCTGTTAACGGAACCAACGAAATCACTACGCCATCTCCGTACATTGCACCGAATGGTGTGGTTTATATCAAAGTGACCAATGCAAATAATTGTTATACTGTTGCAAAAGTAAATCTGATCGTATTACCTCCAGTAAAATCTACAGTCCTTGCAGATAAAATAATCTGTATGGAAGATACAACTACACTAGATGCAGGACCTGGATTTGACGGGTATTTATGGAGCACAGGTGCTACGACACAAACCATCAGTAATGTAACTGTTGGTACTTATTCAGTACAATTGAAAACCGGGGAATGTACTACCAACCAAACTGTAACAGTTTATGCATCTGAGCAACCTGTTATATCCAATGTTGATATAGCAACAAATACGATTACTGTAAATGTAATCGGAGGTACTCCGCCATATAAATATTCATTGGATAACATCAACTGGCAAGATTCTAATGTATTCAATAATATACCAAGAGGAGATAATCATATTTATGTTAAAGATTCTTATGATTGTGAACCGATTGACATCAATGTGGTTGTTCCTAATTTAGTCAATGTGATCACTCCTAATAATGATGGTGTGAATGATGTGATTGATTATTCTGCACTGGCAGGAAAGCAAAACCTGATATTAAGTATTTATGACAGATACGGTGCAAAAATATTCCAGGCTGACAAAACGAATGGTTACAAATGGGATGGTACTACCAACGGAAGCAAAAAAGTTTCAACAGGAACTTACTGGTATTCTGTGACATGGAACGAAAATGATAAGAAAAATACACCTATCAAATTCTCCAGTTGGATTATGGTAAAAAACAGAGAATAGTCATATTTTTTGATAAAAACCGCTTAAAAAAGCGGTTTTTATTAATTCGAGCGAACTATAATCCAATTATCTTGTTATTTTCGCTATTTTTGTTACATTAAATTCATTTTAAAATGAGAAAATTCTTACTTCTTTTTATTTTATTTACTTATCAAATATATTTTTCACAGTCGGACTGTATCACTGCAATTCCCGTATGTGGAAATTCTGATATTTCCTACACCCCTAGTGGTCATGGTAATATTCAGGAAGACTTAATGGGATGTTTGGCCACTGACGAGCATTATAGTGTTTGGTATTCTTTTACCATAGCCACTTCAGGAACTTTAACATTCCTTATTACTCCTAATCAGTATTCTGATGACTATGACTTTGGTGTTTATGGTCCTAATCAAACATGTGGCGCTTTAAGCCCACCAATCAGATGTAATTATTCTCCTGCAGACGGACCAACTGGTTTAAGTCTCACACTTACCGGCACAAACACTGATGAGGCTATGAGTGCATATATGGACGTAGTTGCCGGAGAAACTTATTATTTGATTGTTGATAATTACTCACACACAGCACATGGTTTTTCCATGACATGGGGTGGAACAGCTACTTTAACTTCAGCATTTAATGATCCGGCAGTAACACCGAATCCATTTATTACACCTGGGGTACCTGGTCCTACTCCGGATTCTCCAAATGAAATCCTGAAGTGTGCTTTGCCAACTTCATTTGACTTCAACTCATTAACAACAGGGATTCTAAATGGAAATGCAAATTTTACCGTTACTTATCATGATAATGTAAATGATGCGATAACGGGATCAAACCCATTACCAAGCCCTACGATGGTAGATGCTACAACGATCTACTACTACCGATTAAAATATACAGATCCGAATAACCCTAACAATCCGATTAACGGCTGTTTCCAGACAGGGAAATTTAAATTCAGGCAGGGAAATATTGTAGCAAGTGACGATACCATTTATGCTTGTAATAATAATGGTGCGGGGACAGGAACATTCAACCTGACGTTGGCCAATACATATTCTGGCACCGCGACAAAAAAATATTATCCTACATTGAACGATTTAAATGCAGGAACCAACCAGATTATGAATCCTGCCGCTTACGTTTCAGGAGAAAAAACAGTATATGTAAAAGTAACAACGCCTGAAAACTGTTCAGACGACTCGGCAATCACCTTGAAATTCTTTCCGGTAGTAGTGGTTAATGATGCAGAAATTGAATCCTGCTATATTGACACCAATATTACAACAGCAAAATTTGACTTAACAACAGCTAACGTATCAAGCCAGACACCCATCACGAAGAAATTTTATGCAACCATGGCCGATGCAGTAAGCGGAACCAATCCAATTGCTAATCCTACGGCTTATGTTTCTGCCAATGGAAATGTTTATGTAAGGGTATTCAGCGCAAATATGTGTTATGCTATTGCTAAAATCACCCTTAAAGTTCTTCCTCCGGTAAAATCGGCGGTTTTAAAAGACATTACTATTTGCCCTGAAGATACTACAACATTGGATGCGGGGCCTGGTTTTGACGGATATGAGTGGAGCACAGGAGCAACAACACAATCTATCCAAAACGTTGCGATAGGAAGTTATTGGGTAAAACTTAAAACAGGAATTTGCTATACAGTACAGCAAGTAAGTGTAAAGGCTTCCCAACAACCAGTGATCAGCAGTGTAGACATTACAAACAATACAATTACTGTAAATGTTTCAGGAGGAACACCACCATACAAATATTCACTGGATGGTACCAACTGGCAGGATTCTAACGTATTTACCGGACTTCCTAGAGGGGAAAACAAAATATATGTAGTGGATTCTTTTGATTGTACTCCGATTGATATTCAAGTGACAGTTCCTAATTTAATTAATGCCATCACACCTAACGGAGATAATGTAAATGATTACGTAGATTACTCTGAGCTTGGATACAAGAAAAATTTAGTATTCATCGTTTATGACCGATATGGAAATAAATTGTACGAAGCTGACAAACTGAGAGGCTACAAATGGGATGGAACTACCGGCGGTAAAAAAGTGATTACCGGAACATATTGGTACACCATTTCTTGGAATGAAAATGATAAAAACAATACTCAAACGAATTATAGCGGATGGATATTGGTAAAAAATAGAGAATAATTGAAATTATAAATAGGATTTAAAAAATCACCTCAAAATTGAGGTGATTTTTTTATTAACATTGCTTATCTTTTATTGGTGGTATTTTAATAACCCTTAAGAATAATTTGTTGATTACTATTTTTTAATTTTTTTTTAAATAAACTATCTTTGCACAATGGCGCAGAAAGAAACATTATCATCTCTTACGCATGGAAATTTTGCGAAAGAATTGTCAATTGCAGATGGAAAAATGCCTCCTAATGCAGTGGATTTTGAAAGATTGATTATAGGAACTTTTTTAATTGATAAAAAAGGTCTTGACCATTCCATCGACCTTCTTACCCCGGAGGTATTTTATGATCCCAGACATCAGGTGATATTTGCTACCATTTTGAAATTATATGAAGCCAACCATCCGGTTGACTTAATGACTATTATACAAGACTTAAAAAAGGAAGACAAATTAAATTCAGCAGGAGGGGATCATTATATTATTGATCTCACCATGGGAGTAAGCTCCTCAGCTCACATAGAATATCACGTTCGTGTTATCCTAGAAAAATATATTTTGAGAAGTCTGATTAATGTTTCAGCAAACGTTATAGACTCTTCATATAAAGAATCCACGGATGTTTTTGAGCTGCTGGATAAAGCAGAACAATCTTTTTTTGAAATCACCAACGGGACCATCAAAAAAGGCTTTGATACTGCAAATTCTTTAGTAAAGCAGGCTATCGATACAATTAAATCCCTGAAAGACAAAGAAGGACTTTCCGGAGTACCCTCAGGATTTAGGGATGTGGATAAAGAAACCGGAGGCTGGCAAAATTCCGACCTTATTATTATCGCGGCTCGTCCTGCGATGGGAAAAACAGCATTCCTTCTCTCCATGGCTCGAAATATTGCGGTAGGATATAAAATCCCAATGGTGCTGTTCTCTCTCGAGATGGCATCTGTTCAGCTTATTACAAGGATGATTGCTTCTGAAACCAGAATTTCTTCTGAAAAATTAAGAAAGGGAACCTTAGATGATGAAGAATGGCAAAGATTGTTTTCCAATGTATCCGAACTGGAAAACGCTCCGCTTTTCATTGACGAAACTCCATCACTTTCTATATTCGATTTCCGGGCAAAATGCCGGAGACTTGTAATGCAGCATGGTGTAAAGCTTATCATGGTCGACTACCTTCAGCTTATGACCGCAGGAGGAGGTGGAAAAGGGACAGGAAACCGTGAACAGGAAATCTCTATGATCTCGCGTTCATTAAAAGCAATTGCAAAAGAACTCAATGTTCCTGTTATTGCACTTTCCCAGCTTTCAAGAAGTGTGGAAACACGTCCGGGGAAAAGACCTCAGCTCTCAGATCTTAGAGAATCGGGAGCGATTGAGCAAGATGCTGATATCGTATCTTTCATCTTCAGACCTGAATATTATAAGATCACGGTTTGGGATAATGATGAAGAAGGCCAGGAAACTTCGACTGAAAATCAGGCTGAGCTTATTATTGCAAAACACAGGAACGGTGCTACTGCCGATGTACGATTATCTTTCCTTAAACATTTTGCAAAATTCGGAGATATCGAAGCAGCAACGGGTGGAAACCCAGGTTATCCCTCAGGTTTTAATTCGAATGAACCTAGTGGTTTTGATAAGATAAAAACAACCATTCAGCCGGGGGCAGCATTTGATCTTCCGGACAACTCCCAGTTGTCAGGATCTTCGATGAATGATTTTGATGATGATGACGACTTCCCTTTTTAATGATGTTGAACTGATAAGAAAAGACAATTTCTGAAATTTTGAGAATTGAGATTTATACAGACGGAGCATGCAGTGGAAATCCCGGAAAAGGAGGTTATGGAATTCTCATGCGTGTTCCGGAAAAGAATTATCAAAAAACATTTTCTAAAGGATTCCGTAAAACAACGAATAACAGGATGGAGCTTCTGGCAGTAATTACGGCTCTGGAAAAGCTAAAGTCAACAGAAAACGATATCCATATTTTTACAGACAGCAAATATGTAGCAGACGCGATCAACCAAAACTGGATTTCCGGCTGGATAAAAAGAGGGTGGAAAAATGTGAAGAATCCCGATCTCTGGAAAAGGTTTGTTATTCTTTACAATCAATATACTCCTAAAATGCATTGGATCAAAGGGCATGCCGGTCATTTTGAAAATGAGCTGTGTGATAAGCTGGCGGTTGCAGCTGCAGCTTCTTCTGATTTAGAAATAGACACCTATTTTGAGAATATTGAAAACAATTCTCTATTTTAACGAATAAGAATCAAAAAGCACCCCATTATCAAATTCAATTATTCTGTTAAATAATTTAGTTATTTTACTATCCAAATTAACTTTTATTAAAAAATCATTAATATTTTCTGCAAAATTAACACTGAACACATATTTATTACTTAGGATTTAATATATTTACATGTCCAATTTTTAAACATCCTAATTAATGAATAAAAATCTACTATTTTATTTCACTATACTTTTATCCTGTTTATCCGGAAATCTTTTTTCCCAAACCTATCAGCTCACCGGAAATCCTGTGAATACGACAGGGTGGACAGTTGTTCCTTCTGCCGTAGTTAACACAGATTTTGTTATGCTGACTGATGATCTCACCAACAAATCAGGAGCAATCAAACTTAACGATCCTATCAACCTGAAGTACTGTGATAAATGGAGAATCGAGTTTGATTTCAGACTTGACGGTAACGGAACGTCGTCGGGAAGAGGAGACGGTTTTGCATTTTGGTATCTACAGAATCCTCCAGTAACCAGCCAGTTAGGCTCAGGTCTGGGAATTCCGCAAAATGCAATCGGCCTTATGATCGGCTTTGACCTCTACAATAATACTACAGGGGGACAGATGAATAAAGTTCATCTTGCCTATGGTGTGGTTCAAAATACTACTGACACAAATAATATCGAGTATTTCAATACTGTCGGAAGCTCCTTTCACTCACCTGATCTTACGTCTACCATTCCTTTGGTGGGAGCTACTTACAAACATGTGGAAGTAACCGGACAGGTGGATCCTGCTACTCCGGCCAATTGGATTATCAACCTGAAAATTGACGGAACATCAGTCATTAATCAATCATTTGCACCTGCAGGTGCTGCAGCTTCAATGGGAGTGGGATACTTTGGATTCTCAGCCTCTACGGGAGCGGCTTCAGTGAGGAGTTCCATAAAAAATGTAAAAATCTATACAGACAAAGTATCTATTTTACAGAACTCAGTTACCCAATCCTTATGCCCGAATCCTTCAACAGGAAATGGCACGGTCAATCTTACAACCTTTAATTCACAGTTTGTGAATACCCCGGCCAATTACACATTTACATACTATGTAATAGGGAGTTCAACGCCTATTGCTAACCCCACCAACTATCAATTCAATACCAATACAACAATCTCTGTTGTTATTAAAGACAATGCAGGTGTCCTTTGTGATAATCCCGACGGAAAGATTCAGTTGGTTCTGGCGCCTTTTACAGCAAATAATGTAACTATTTCCGCTTGTAACAACAATAAAGCCGGGACAGCAACATTTAACCTAAGTACTGCAGCTGTAACGGGAGTACCGGGAGCCGTTAAGAAATATTACAAAACACTGTCTGATCTCAACGCAGGAACCAATGAAATCACTAACTTTTCAAACTACATATCTGCTCCGGGAGTCGTATATGTAAAAGTGACAACACCACAAGGTTGTACAGGAACAGCTCAGATAACGCTGGCATTTCTTCCTGAAGTAGTCGCTAATGATGATACTATTCGCTCCTGTTTCATTGACACCAATACAACATCCGCTTTATTTAACCTGACCACTGCCAATGTAACACCACTGGCCGGAGCAATAAAAAAATACTACACAACTTTAGCAGACGCAATGGGCGGAACGAATGAAATTGTAAATCCGCAAGCATATGTATCTACAAATGCTGTAGTCTATGTAAAAGTAATTGATGGAAATAATTGTTACACCATTGTGAAAATTACCCTTGTTGTTTTACCTCCTGTTCCATCAACTGTTCTTAAAGATCAGACAATATGTATAGACGAAACTGCAACATTAGATGCAGGCCCAGGTTTTGACGGTTATCTATGGAGCACCGGTGCAACCACTCAATCCATACAAAATGTTCCGGTGGGAATCTATTCGGTTCTGCTTAAAACAGGAAGTTGCTTCACCAGTCAGATTGTAAAAGTACAAGCTGCACCTCAACCGGTGATTTCAAGCATTGATATTACCAATAACACGATTACAATTAATGTAAATGGAGGTACCCCCCCATATCAGTTCTCATTAAACGGTACAACATGGCAAAGCTCTAATGTATTCTCCGGTTTATCCAGAGGAGAGCATAAAATATTTGTTAAAGATTCATATAACTGTGATCCTATTGATGTACAAATCACTGTACCGAACCTGATTAATGCAATTACTCCAAATGGGGATAATGTAAACGATTATATTGACTATTCTGCTTTAGCCTATAAAAAGAATCTGATATTCATCGTTTACGACAGATATGGAAATAAGCTTTACGAAGCTGACAAATTAAGAAACTACAAGTGGGATGGTACCGCAAGTGGTAAAAAAGTACCTACTGCAACATATTGGTACACCATCTCCTGGAACGAAAATGACAAAAACAATACTCAAACAAACTATAACGGCTGGGTATTGGTTAAAAATAGGGACTAACAAAAAAAGACCACTCCAGCATTGGCAGTGGTCTTTTCAATACAAATCACTATTTTAAAGAAAGCATCCGAAATTAAATAAATGAATAAATAACAACTCCTTATTTCACCCACTCCAAATGAAAAAACTTTTACTCTTCTGCCTTTTTGTTCTTTTAACCAATCTACCCGGAAATCTTCTATCCCAGACTTATCAACTTTCAGGAAATCCCGTCAATACTACGGGATGGGATCTTGTTTCAAGTGCAAACGTAAATACTGATTTCATACAACTTACTGCTGATCAGGGAAACTTATATGGAGCTATAAAATTAGCCAGTCCTATTAATTTAAGATATTGTGATAAATGGAAAGTAGAATTTGACTTCAGAATTGATGGAAACGGAACCGCACAGTTTGGAAGAGGAGATGGATTTACCTTCTGGTATTTAGCTAATCCTCCTACAGGATTCGTTTCAGGAGGCGGCCTTGGAATTCCGGCTAATGCATCGGGCTTAATGGTAGGATTTGATATTTTCAACAATACTACAGAAGGACAAATGAGTAAAGTTCATATTTTATATGGAACCAACAACTCCCTTAACAATAACATTGAATATAACAACACTCCGGGAAGCACTTTTCATTCCCCGGATCTTAATCCTACACAGCCATTTGTTGGCTCAACCTATAAACATGTAGAGGTAAATGGTGAAACAGACCTTGCCAATCCCACCAGCTGGATTATAAAGGTAAGAATTGACGGAGTCTTAATTGTGGATCAGTCATTTGCCCCCTCAGGAGGAGCAATTGGTATGACTCAAGGATATTTTGGATTTTCAGCAGCCACAGGGGGAGCCAGTGCAAGACATTCAATAAAAAATGCTAAAATATTTGTGGATAAGGTTCCCATTTTACAAAGCACCGTTACACCGTTTGTTTGTGTTAATCCTGCGACAGGAAACGGGACAGTGGATTTAACCTCATATAATTCGCAATTTGTAAATATTCCGGCTAATTATATTTTCACTTATTATGTTTTAGGAAACTCTACTCCAATTGCCAATCCTACAAATTTCCAATATTCCGGACCCACAACAATTACGGTAGTAGTAAGAGACCCTTCTTCCACTTTATGTGATAATGGCGATGGGGTTATTCAACTAAATCCTACTCCTTTTGCTGCGGATGACGTAACATTAACAGGCTGCAACAATAATAATGCAGGAACCGCAATATTTGACCTGACAACAGCTGCCGTTACTACTGTTCCAGGCGTTACTAAACAATATTACCCGTCTTTGACAGACCTAAATGCGGGAACTAACGAAATAGTAAACCCTACAGCCTATGCATCACCTGCCGGTTCAGTATATGTAAGAGTTACAACTCCACAAGGCTGTGTAGATGTGGCAAAAATTACACTCACCATCAACCCTGTTGTGGTTGTCAATGATGCTACATTAAGATCCTGTTTTATAGAAACAAGTCCGGCAACAGCTTCATTTAATCTTACAGCTGCTTCAGTAACGACACAAGCTGGCGTCAGCAAAAAGTACTACCCATCATTAACCGATGCTTTAAACGGAACAAATGAAATTACCACACCTGCAGCTTATATCGCCCCTAACGGTGTCGCTTATATTAGAGTTACCAATAATGCAAACGGATGTTATTCCGTTGCTAAGGTTACATTAGTTGTACTAGCACCTGTACTGTCTGCAGTTTTAAAAGATAAAACAATATGTATTGAGGACAAAACAACTCTTGATGCCGGCCCAGGTTTCGCTTCTTACCTGTGGAGCACGGGAGCGACTACCCAGGCTATCACAAATGTAGGTGTTGGTGTCTATTGGGTACAGCTCAAAACCGGTGAATGCACCACTACTCAGAGTGTGACTGTCCACCCTTCCGAACAACCTGTTATTACTAATGTAGACATATCTGGCACCACAATGACGGTCAATGTTATTGGCGGAACACCAGCATACCAATACTCATTAGACAATATCAACTGGCAGGATTCTAATGTATTCACTAATCTTCCGAGGGGAGAAAGCCACATATATGTAAAAGACGCTTACGACTGTGAGCCTATAGATATTAGCGTAACTGTTCCGAACATAATCAATGTGATTACGCCAAACGGAGATGGAGTAAATGACGTTATAGATTATTCTGCATTAGCTCACAAACAAAACCTTGTCTTTAATATTTATGACCGGTATGGAGCTAAGATTCACCAGGGTGACAAATCCAATAAATATAAATGGGACGGAACAATAGCAGGCAGAAAAGTCTCTACGGGCAGCTACTGGTATTCAGTTTCATGGAATGAAAACGATAAAAAGAATACAGCGATTAAATATTCCGGCTGGATTCTGGTAAAAAACAGAGATTAATAAAAATAACCAACCATATAAAAAAATAAAGAATCACTTCTATTTCCGGAGTGATTCTTTTTACCAAAAAATAGAAGATTTATAAAACCATAAAAAACTAATACCCTTTATAACAATGAAAAAAACTATACCCTTTTATACTCTCCTTTTTCTGCTCTGTTTCCCGGTAATGATTTTCTCACAAACCTATCAATTAACAGGAAACCCTGTGAATACTACAGGATGGACAATGGTTGCACCAACGGTTGTAAATACCGATTTTGTGCAGTTAACTCCGGATATCAATGACAGATCAGGTTCCATAAGATTAAACGAACCCATCAATCTGAAATATTGTGACAAATGGAGAGTAGAGTTTGATTTCAGAATGGATTCCAATCAGACTTATACAGGTGACGGAATTGCCTTTTGGTATCTCGCCAACCCTCCTGTTGCAAGTATTCTGGGCTCCGGACTGGGAGTATCCCAAAATGCGATCGGTTTTATTACCGGATTTGACACATATAACAATGCAACCGGAACCTCCGGAATGAGTAAAGTACATGTTGCATATGGCCAGGTTGCAAATACTACAGATACCAACAATGTTGAGTTTTTTAATGTTCCCGGAAGCTCTTTTCACTCTCCTGATCTGAATGCCACACAACCCTTCCAAGGTACAACCTACAAACATGTAGAGGTAAGCGGAGAAGTAGATCCTGCAGCTCCGGCCAACTGGATCGTAAAAATAACCATTGACGGAAACTTAATCGTTAATCAATCTTTCGCACCTTCAGGAGCTGCTGCTGCCATGACAGTAGGTTATTTTGGGTTTTCAGCTTCTACAGGTGGAGCAAGATCGAGACACTCTATAAAAAACGTAAAAGTCTATGTAGACAAAATTCCTCTGCTACAAACAGCTATAACAAAATTCATATGTCCTGACCTTGCCGGAATGGCAAATATAGACTTAACAACATTTAATCCTCAACTTACAGCAACTCCTAGCAATTATACATTTACTTACTATATTACAGGAAGCGGAACCCCGATTCCAAATCCTACAAATTTCCAGTATACCACAGATACCAATATTTCTGTAGTTATAAAAGACCCATCGTCGGTATTATGCGATAACAATGATGCAACAATAGCCTTAAAAGTAGCCCCCATTGTCACTGTAAATGATGCTACCCTAAGGTCCTGTTTTATTGAATCGAGCCCTGCAACATCATCTTTCAACCTGACGGCCGCTTCGGTTACTACACAATTAGGGGTAACTAAAAAATATTATCCATCGCTAACGGATGCAATGAACGGAACCAATGAAATCACCACACCGGCAAATTATATTGCCCCTAATGGTGTTGTATATATCAGAGTTACGAACTCAAACGGATGCTATGCGATAGCAAAAGTCACCCTGGTGGTGATCGCTCCTGTTCTTTCGACGATTTTAAAAGACAAAATAATCTGTATTGAAGACAAAACTACTCTGGACGCAGGTCCGGGTTTCGCATCCTACCTTTGGAGTACCGGAGCAACAACCCAGAGCATTACTGATGTGGGAGTAGGTGTTTACTGGGTAAAATTAAAAACCGGCGAGTGTACTGCTACTCAGAATGTAACCGTATACCCTTCTGAACAACCGGTCATCAACAATGTTGATATTTCCAGCAATACCATAACCGTAAATGCAATAGGAGGAACACCTCCTTATCAATACTCGTTGGACAATATCAACTGGCAAAATTCCAATGTCTTTTCTAATTTACCACGAGGTGAAGCCAATATATTTGTAAAAGACGCCTATGACTGTGAGCCAATAGATATTACCGTTACCGTTCCAAATCTGGTCAATGTGATCACTCCAAACGGCGACGGAGTGAACGATGTTATCGATTACTCCGCACTGTCCGGTAAACAAAATTTAGTTTTCAGTATTTTCGACCGGTACGGGGCGAAACTCCATCAGGGTGATAAATCCAATAAATACAAATGGGATGGAACGATAGCTGGCAGAAAAGTTTCTACAGGCAGCTACTGGTTTTCCGTAACATGGAATGAAAACGACAAGAAAAATACCGCTATCAAATATTCCGGATGGATATTGGTAAAGAATAGAGAATAATATCCGTATTCACATAAAAAAAGGATTGTTTCATTTTTTGAAGCAATCCTTTTTCATATTATTTATAAACAGATATTTCCTGATAACTCCATTTTATTCATATTCAATTCTTAAATTTGTCTTATGAATTATTTGGAAGCTTTAAGCAGAAGATATTCTGTAAAAAAATTCAACAAAGAGATTATTCCTCAGGAAACCCTTCATAACATTCTTGAGTCGGGGAAATTGTCTGCCAGCTCTTTGGGACTTCAGCCGTACAAGATCTTAGTTGTTGAAAGCGAAGAAATGAAACAAAAGCTTATTCCGGCTTTCTATAATCCATCTCAAATTTCTACATGTTCTCACCTTATTGTAATTGTTTCTAAAAAAACAATTGATGAAAGTTATATAAGAGGTTATTTTAACCACATTTCTGAAGTGAGAAATATTCCACTGGAAACACTTGATCCTTTCAAAAAGAGCATTAACCAGCATATTGTTCAAAAAAAGGACGACGAAATTTTCAATTGGGCTGAAAAACAATCCTATATCGTCTTAGCCAACCTAATGTATGCTGCCGCTATTGAAAATGTAGATACTTGCCCCATGGAGGGGTTTCGCGAAGATCTTATCGAAAACATCCTAAATCTGGATCCGAAAACAGAAAAAGTAACGGTTACACTGGCAATGGGCTACAGATCTGAAGAGGATCATTTTCAGCACATGAAAAAAGTACGGAAACCAAACGAAAAATTGTTTAAATTTATTTAATGATTAGACCATTGTCTTAAAGCAAGCATATGATAAAAGCGGATGTATTAATAATTGGTTCCGGAATCTCGGGACTTTCTTATGCAATTAAAGTTTCTGAACAACTTCCTGATGCCAATATAATAATAGTAACAAAATCTGATGAAGATGAAAGCAATACAAAATATGCTCAGGGCGGCTTAGCTGTCGTTACGGATTTCAAGAAAGACAATTTCGAAAAACACATTGAAGACACCATGCGTGCCGGAGATGGAGAAAGTAAACGCGATGTGGTAGAAATGGTGGTAAAAGAAGCTCCCGCAAGGTTTAATGAAATTGTAGAATGGGGTGCTCAATTCGACATGAAAAATGGAGAATTTGCATTAGGCAGAGAAGGAGGACATACAGAAAACAGAATTGTTCATCATAAGGATATAACGGGATTTGAGATTGAAAGGGCTCTTTTACAGACAGTCAAAAACAGTCCAAACATCGAAATTCTCGATCACCATTACGTTATTGACATTATCACTCAGCACCATGTTCCCGGAAAAGAATTAAATGAAGGAGACATCCACTGTTATGGTGCATATATTTTGGATGAAAAATCCAAAACCATAAAAAAAATAACTTCAAAAATAACACTCGTTGCAACCGGAGGTGCTGGCCATGTTTATAAAAACACAACCAATCCCACTATCGCGACAGGTGACGGAATTGCATTTGTAGCCCGCGCAAAAGGAAATGTTTCCAACATGCAATATTACCAGTTCCACCCTACAGCCCTGTATAGCAAAATTGACGGAATGTTATTTCTGATTTCAGAGGCAGTACGTGGTGATGGTGCAAAACTCAGAACAAAAAGAGGAGAAAAGTTCATGCATAAATATGATGAACGTGAGGAACTTGCCTCCAGAGATATAGTAGCAAGAGCTATAGACAACGAAATGAAAATTTCCGGAGATGAATATGTAGGTCTGGATTGCCGGGAAATGAATCAGGAAAAATTTTTAGACCATTTCCCTAATATTTATAAAAAATGCAAAGAAGAAGCCATTGATCCTTTCACTCAATTAATTCCTGTAGTTCCCGCCTGCCATTATCTGATGGGAGGAATTGAAGTGGACAGAGACGGGCAATCTTCTATCAAAAATTTATTTGCCGTGGGCGAATGCACCAACTCCGGCTTACACGGAGCTAACAGACTTGCTTCCAACTCTTTACTAGAAGGACTTGTGTTTGGGCATAATGCAGCGATGAAGACCGTAGAGCTATTAAAGGATAACAACTTTAATTTTGATGATCTAAAAGCTGTTCCGGAGTGGAACGAGGAAGGAATGAAAATTATTGATGAAATGGTTATCGTAAGCTACCTCAGAAAACAACTTCAGGAAATGATGAGTGACCTGGTAGGTATCGTACGAAGCAACAGACGTTTAAAAATGGCTCTTCAAAAGCATCATGAAATTGCCGCGGCTGTAGATGAAATCTATCGCTACTCTATTCTTTCCCCTCAATTATCCGAACTAAGAAACTTAACAACCGTTGCTCATCTCATCATTACCCAATCTATGGAAATGACTGAAAATAAGGGGGCATTTTATAATAAAGATTTAGCTTAACCAAGTATAAAGAACATGAAAAAGCCAAACTACGTAACAGATAAAGCACTTAAAACATTTATAAAATCTGCTCTGGAAGAAGATATCCAGGATGGTGATCATTCTACCTTATCAACAATTCCAAAAGATCTTAAACAAAGTGCTCAACTTCTGGTTAAGCAAAATTGTATCCTTGCAGGAGTTGAATTAGCTGAAATTATCTGTACAACTTTCGATAAAAACCTAAAAGTTGAAACCTTTATTAAAGACGGTGAGGCAGCCAAAGTAGGAGATATTGCCTTCATAGTTACAGGACCTGCTCAATCAATTCTTTCAACAGAAAGGCTGATCCTGAACTGCATGCAAAGGATGAGCGGTATAGCAACTCTTACACATGAATGGGATTCAAGATTAGTGGGGACAAAAACCAAATTATTAGATACAAGAAAAACCACTCCTAATTTCAGGATATGTGAAAAATGGGCGGTTGCTATAGGAGGCGGAACCAACCACAGATACGGGCTTTATGACATGATCATGCTGAAAGATAATCATATTGATTATAATGGCAGTATTACCAATGCGGTAAAAATGGCAAAAGATTATATTAAAAAGAACAAGAAAAAACTGAAAATAGAGGTTGAAACAAGGAATCTTGAAGAAGTTGAAGAAGCTATTAAAGCAAAGGTAGACAGAATCATGCTCGATAATATGGATGTCAAAACAATGAGACAGGCAGTTGAAATGATTAACGGTAAATGTGAATCCGAAGCTTCAGGCGGAATTACCCGTGATGAGCTAAAAGATATTGCCTCTACAGGGGTTACTTACATTTCTGCAGGAGCCCTTACACACTCGGCTAAAAACATAGATCTAAGCCTCAAAGCCGTGAAATAGCATTGTATTTTTAATAAAAATAATATTACTTTTTTATGTATTATGCAATGCATTTTTTTAACATAAAAACAAGTAAAAAAGCTAAAATACTATAAATCAACAAATTAATAATTCTTAATATTCGTTAAAAATTAACATTGGGTTAATATTGGTTAAAATTTAAATACCGACTTTTGCATAAAATTTAAATCTAACTATTACTAACGATTATGAAATTAATCAACAAATCGATACTGACTGTAGTAATTACATTGTCTACAGCTAGTGTTTATTACGCTCAAGAAACACAGGACACGATTAAGAGGTCTAAAGACATTGAGGAGGTAATTTTACAAGGTGTAACAGATATCGCTAAAGATAGAAAGACACCGGTTGCTGCATCTACTATTAAAGCAGCACAAATTATCGAAAGATTAGGAAACCAAGAACTTACCGAGATTTTAAACACTACACCTTCAGTGTACGCTACTAAATCCGGAGGTGGTTACGGTGACGGAGGTATTACCATGAGAGGTTTCGAGTCCCGAAACATCGCAGTAATGGTAAACGGTATGCCTGTAAATGATATGGAAGGAGGTACTGTATACTACTCTAACTGGACAGGTTTAGCTGACGTTACTAGTTTTGTTCAAGCACAGAGAGGTTTAGGTTCTTCTAAATTAGGGATAGCTTCTGTAGGGGGAACTATTAACTACATTACTCGTTCTGCGGACATGAAAAAAGGAGGTGTGATAAGATTAGGAGTTGGTAATAATGACTACTTAAAAACATCATTTGCATATAATACTGGAAAACTTGATAAAGGATGGTCTTCATCTTTTCTAATGAGTAGAACTGCAGGAGGAACTTATATCGAAAACACAGACTTTGAAGCTTATGCTTACTATTTCGCATTAGGTTGGGAGCCGAACAAAAAGCATAACTTCCAATTCACTATAACTTCATCTCCACAGTGGCATGATCAGAGAACCTTCTCTCCTACTATTGCAAACTATATAAAATATAATCCGGACCAAGATGGTACTCCATACAGACAATACAATTCTGATTATGGTTACTATACCGATGCAAATGGAAATAAAGTGGCTTTAGCAAACAGATCTAATTATTACGCTAAGCCCGTAATGATGTTGAACTGGGATTGGAATATGAATGAAAAATCCAAATTAAGTACTGTTCTATATATGTCTAATGGTAGAGGTGGTGGAACTGGTGATTTGGGTAGAGTTGGCGGAAAAGGAGCTACTGGTTACTATGACAATATGGGGCATTTCAATTATGATGCTATTTTTGCAGCTAACCAGGCTGTTGACCTAAATAATCCGGCTACTCCAGCAGGAAGTACATTAATCCGTAGAGCAAGTATTAACTCCCACAACTGGTATGGGATTTTAGCAAATTTCCAACATAAAATCAATGATAACTGGAATTTCTCAGTAGGTACAGACGACAGATATTACTATGGTTATCATTATCAAGTAGTTTCAGATCTTTACGGAGCTGCAGGGTATAAAGAAGCCGGAAACAAAAATGTGGCGCCATACATTGTTAATAAAGTGTATGATTACAAGAGCCTTTCATGGAATCCGTTTGGAGGGAAAACTGCTCCAATAGGAGATCAAATAGGCTACAGTAATGATGGTGAAGTACTTTGGTACAGTGGATTCGCTCAAGTAGAATATTCTAAGGATAATTTATCAGCATTCTTACAAGGTTCCGTTTCAAATCAGGCATATCAAAGAATTGATAACTTTGTAAAAGATGGTGTAACCAGACAACCTAATGCAGTTACTGGACAGATAGTAAATACAAAAACTGGTTTCAAGAATCTTTTCGGATACAACATTAAAGGGGGGGCAAATTATAATATTAATGATAACCATAATGTTTTTGCTAATATCGGATATTACAGCAAGCAGCCTTTCATGAACTCTGTATATCCAAGTAACTTTCAGGTTCTTAACCCTACTTTGACTAATGAGAAAATCTTCTCAGCTGAAGTTGGTTATGGATTCAGATCATCTAAATTAAACGCAAATGTTAACCTTTACAGAACTGAGTGGAAAGACAGATGGTTCAGAAGAGGAGGAATGACATTTGAAGTAGTAGATCCTTCTTCTCCAACAGGAACGTCAACATTAACCGGTTACGCAGAAATCAGTGGAATTACACAGGTACATATGGGAATTGAAATAGATGCAACCTATAAGCCAATCCCCATGCTAGAATTCCAAGGAATGTTATCTATTGGAGACTACAAATATAAAGGTAATGCTAGTGGGGCTACATTTGATGATAACAACAATCCAGTAGTAACTTCTGGAAACGCTTCTAACAATACTACTCTTTACCTAGATGGTGTAAAAGTAGGGGGAAGTAGCAGTAACAGTATTCCTCAGATGACTGCTTCATTGGGAGCTACCATAAGACCTGTAAAAGATTTAAGTATCTATGGTACTTGGAGATACGTGGGTGAAATTTACTCATCTATTGATCCAGGATCATTCTCCAAACCTGAAAACCAGGCAAGAGGATCACTTAAATTACCAGATTTTAATCTGTTTGATGTAGGATTTTCTTATAAAATAAGATTAAATAACACGTCACAATACTTCACTGTAGGTGCTAACGTTTACAACTTATTAGATACTACTTATATTTCAGATGGAGCAACTAACATCTTTGCTAAAGGAGAGGGAGATTTCTCAACGCCTCAGCAATATGCTGCATATCAAGCTACTTTATACAAAGGGCTTGACCCATCGAACAGAGTTTATTTCGGTTTCGGAAGAACTTGGTCTGCTAATTTATCTTTCAACTTCTAATAATATAAATTTAGATTTTATAAATATCAATCCCGGCTTTGGCCGGGATTTTTTGTTATCTTTGTCTACTAGAAAAATAGAAAAAAAAAGGATATGGATTTTTACAAGATTTTACTTAGTGCCCACAAAGGATTTGGGTATCTTGAGCTTCTTTTGGTAGCACTATTTATTATTGCACTTTTAGGGACCATGTTTGGCTTCAGTGGAAAAGTGAACAAATTTTTAAAGAAGACCACTCTTTTCACCATGATCTTCTTCCACGTTCAATTTTTGATTGGAATCATTATGCTGATAACCAACTTTACAAAAGGATTGGATATGGGAGCAGTAATGAAAAATGCAGACCTAAGATTTCAATATGTGGAACATCCATTTTCTATGCTGATTGCAGCCGTATTGATGACGATCATCAATAAAAAAGTAAAATCCAATGATACTATTTCGTTAGGAATTGTAATCATGGGACTTATTGCGGTTGGCTTATTTGCATTCGCGTTCCCGTGGACAAGGGTCTTCGGGGCATAATATATTAACTTAAACATTGTAATCATTAAGATGAAAGTAGCTGTAGTAGGTTCAACAGGAATGGTTGGACAAGTTATGCTTAAAGTTTTGGAGGAGAGAAACTTCCCTGTCACAGAATTAATTCCGGTAGCTTCGGAAAAATCTATTGGTAAGAAGGTGAAGTATAAACAGGAAGAGTATACGATTGTAAGCATTAATGACGCTATAGCTGCCAAACCTGATATTGCTATTTTTTCAGCCGGAGGTTCTACATCTTTGGAATTTGCTCCCAAATTTGCTGAAGCAGGAATTACTGTAATCGACAATTCTTCTGCGTGGAGAATGGATCCTACCAAAAAACTGGTGGTTCCTGAGATCAATTCGAATGTTTTAACGGCCGAAGATAAAATTATTGCTAACCCGAACTGCTCTACCATTCAGTTGGTTATGGTTCTGGGACCACTTAATAAGAAATATGACCTTAAAAGAGTGGTTGTTTCAACCTATCAGTCTGTGACAGGAACTGGGAAAGCAGCCGTAGATCAGTTAAATTCTGAAATTAAAGGTGATGATTCCGTATCAAAGGTATATCCTTATCAGATCTTTAAAAATGCTTTACCACACTGTGACGTTTTCAGTGATGACGATTACACGAAGGAAGAGATTAAATTAATGAAAGAGCCTAAGAAAATCTTAGGGGATGATACTTTTAATTTAACGGCAACGGCAGTAAGGGTTCCGGTTCAGGGCGGACATTCGGAAAGTGTGAATATCGAATTTGAAAATGATTTCGACCTCGATGAAGTAAGAAAGATCTTATCTGAAACCCCGGGAGTTATAGTAATAGATGATGTGAAAAACAACCGATATCCGATGCCACTAGACTCAGAAGGAAAAGATGAAGTCTTTGTAGGAAGGATAAGACGGGATCTGTCACAACCCAAAACGCTCAATTTGTGGATCGTGGCGGATAATCTGAGAAAAGGCGCTGCAACGAACGCAGTACAAATTGCAGAATACCTAGTATCAAAAAACTTAGTTTAAACTAACAAAATAAAAAAGAGTCTCAAAATTGAGATTCTTTTTTTTATCAAACTAGTAAGATTAAAGAATATGAATAAAAATAAGATAGGCTTTCAAAGATTAATTGCCGTTTTTGGAGTTATTTTGTTCATCGGTAAAATTATCGCCTGGAAACTCACTAATTCCGATGCTGTTTTTTCAGACGCTATGGAAAGTGTCGTGAACGTTATCAGCGCGTTTATGGGACTCTATTCACTCCATCTAGCCGCAAAACCTAAAGATGAGGGACACCCTTACGGACATGGAAAAGTTGAATTCGTAACTTCCGGAATAGAGGGAGCGCTAATCGCCATAGCAGGTATTATGATCATCTACGAAGGTACCCATAGTTTAATCGTCGGTAAGACGCTTAATAAAATGGACTGGGGAATTGCAATCATTGCTGCCACTGCAGTAGTCAATTATCTGCTGGGTTATATTTCCATTAAAAAAGGGAAAGCGGATAACTCATTGGTTCTCATCTCTTCAGGAAAACACCTCCAATCTGATACCATTACCACTCTTGGAGTTGTTCTTAGTTTAATTGTTGTTTACTTTACAAAGATCTATTGGCTAGATTCTGTCGTTGCCTTGGTATTTGGAGCCTATATTATATTTGTAGGATATAAGATCATCCGCAAGTCTTTAAGCGGAATTATGGATGAACAGGATCCCGAGATACTGATCCAGATTGTTCAAGTTCTTGAAAACAACAGAAAAGCAGAATGGATTGATGTACATAATATGAAAATCCAGCAATTCGGAGCTTCGCTCCATATCGATGCACATATTACGCTACCATGGTATTATAGCCTTCGTGACGCCCATAAAGAAATGGAAAATGTGATTATCCTCCTGGCAAAAAATATCAACCGTACCATTGAATTTAATTTTCATATGGATGACTGCAAAACGATTTCATGCCCGGTCTGCCAGATCATGGATTGCCCAGTCCGCGAAAGGGATTTCGTAAAAAGAGTGGAATGGACTACAGAGAATATAACACTGGAGGTTAAACATACTGCAACATAGACTGATATATCTAAGCTCTTTTTAATAATTGTTGCCTGTAATAAAACATAGGAACAACAAGAAGTATAATCAAAGGCTGGATCACAAACCTTCTCATATAGAAAGAAAAAAGATATCCCACTTCAAACCTGTCGTGAATACAGTAAAGATAGATGGGAAAAGTAATAAGAAAAATTATAGTAATCAATACTCCACCCTGTAGGGTCCAGGTCTTATTTTTAAATAAAAAATGAATAATAAGGCAGGAAAAAAATAAATTCAGAAAAAATCTTAGGAAATGCCCAAGAATCAGCTTTCCCCAATCAAAAGCAGGAAAAGCAATAGTCTTATCGGCTTTATGAAAATACTCAAGAAAAGGATCATAAAAGATCTTATTTTCAAATACCCGTACACTCATAAGTCCCGCAACTCCAAGTATCACTAAAACCCAGTTAAGTATTTTCATTCTTTAAAGCAAAAAATTTAATCCAAACAAGCCACAGGATAACTACCGTTCCATAGATCACAGCAGGAAAAAGAAAATCATGGGCCATCTTTTCATACTGCTTGTAATCACTGACCAAAAGATTAATTCCTACGATCCTAAGAACATTGATCACATAAAGTATCATAAGGCCGATCAAAACAAAAATAAATGTTTTAGCTCCTTTATAGAATGCAAAAACAAAAGATACGAAAAGAATTATTACGGAAATTGCATTACATCCTTCAACCATTCGTGTAACGTAAACATTCTTTACATAAAACCAGACCTGTTCTTTTTCAACGTCATTATACAGCTGTGTAGGATATTTCAAAATATTCTGAATATAGCTCACCTGTTCAGCAATCATCCTTGAAAAAGGATCCAGCCCCGTTTCCTTGTAGCTGTTCAGATAAAACTGATAAGCCAACAGCAACACCACATAAATGATGATGAACCTCAACAGAATACTTAAAACCGGCTTAAAATCCTTTAGCATAATACAAAGATAAAAATTAGACTCTAATTTAGTATATTTGTTTCCATATTATGACTTCTGAAAACGCACAACGATTTTTTGAAAACCATATAGGTAAAAAATCTTCTGAGTTCGTCACATTGGCTCAAAGCGGATCCGCGAGAGTGAATTTTCTGGCGCAGGCAGATAACAAAAAGTATATTATTACCTATAATGAAAATATTCAGGAAAATGAAAGTTTTTTTTATTATTCAAATATTTTCTCTCACTTACACCTCAACACTCCTGCTATTCTTATTATTTCCGAAGACCGGAAAACATATGTTCAGGAATTTTTAGGAGAACACACCCTCTCCGAAATTATTGCAAAAGAGGGTCTTTCCGTGAAAGTAAAAGCCATGGTCAGGCAGACTTTAGAAAAGCTTTTTCAGTTACAAATACGGACAAGTGGGGAAATAGATTTTACCAAAACATTTGAATATGAGAATTATGACGAACTTCCGGTCATCCACGATTTGTATTATTTTAAGAATTTCATTGCCGATGTCCTGGAGCTGGAATATCATAAGTCAACCCTACTAAAAGAATTCAAAGCCATAGCCTCTCTTATTGAAAGTCTTGAGCCAAAAGGAATAATGATACGGGATTTTCAGGCAAGAAATATCATGGTTAACGAAAATAACGATGTTTCCTTCATTGATTATCAATCTGCAATGAAAGGCCCTCTTATCTATGATGTTATTTCCTTTCTTTTTCAGGCTAAGGCAAACTTTCCCGAAGATTTCAAAAATGAAATGTTAGAATTTTATATTCAGCAATTTGAAAGTGAGCAGACACAACATCAACTAAGAAACTCGGTAAAACCTATTCAAATGATGAGATTTCTCCAGGTTCTTGGTGCATACGGTTTTAGAGGTCTTATTCAAAGAAAGCCACATTTTATATCAAGCATCAATCAGGGGATTGAAAACGTGATACGTTTCGCGGAAACTTGGGAAGGTATAAATGAATATCCTGAGCTCAAAAAATTAATACAACAATTAGATCACGAGAAAGTACATTTAAAAATAAACACAATTTTAAACCCGTAAAGCCTTAAGAAAACACATCTAAATCTTAAAGGGTAAATAAAAAATATATACTTATGTTACACATAGACA
Organism: Chryseobacterium sp. PTM-20240506; assembly: GCF_048296755.1. NCBI lineage: Bacteria > Pseudomonadati > Bacteroidota > Flavobacteriia > Flavobacteriales > Weeksellaceae > Chryseobacterium > Chryseobacterium sp. PTM-20240506. The sequence continues at coordinate 3,452,508 of NZ_CP182581.1, read as the reverse complement.
TCCACAGTTTTTCATACAAGAAAGGAGGAATTCCCAAAGACGAAACCGGTAATGGTGGAGGTTTTACTTTTGATTGCAGAGGAATTCTTAATCCCGGAAGAATTGAGGAATATAAAAGTCAGACAGGAAGCGACAAAGGAGTCCAGGAGTTCCTTGAAAATGAAACCGAGATGCCACGATTTCTGGAATTGGTAAAAGGAATCATATCCATCAATATTGATAATTATCTTTCCCGGGGATTTGAAAATCTGCAAATTAATTTTGGGTGTACCGGAGGACAGCACAGATCAGTATATTCAGCAATAAAAATAGCCGAATTTATCAAAGAAAAATATCCTCAGGGAACTGAAATAAGCTTACATCATGATGAGCAACATCATCTTAATTCATAATTGATAAACGATCAATTATATAAATAATTAATGTACTCCGTGTATGTTTTAATAATCATCTACCCATTATAACAAATGAAAGCTCTAATCTTCGCTGCCGGTAAAGGAACACGCCTCAAGCCTTTTACAGACCATCATCCGAAAGCCTTGGCAAAAGTAAATGGAGTTCCACTACTGGAACGGAATATCAAATATCTTAAAAGTTTTGGAATTAATGATTTTGTCATTAATATCCATCATTTTGGAAATCAGATCATTGATTTTTTAAAGGAAAATAACAACTTTAATTGCAATATTGAAATATCTGATGAGCGTGAAGAATTGCTTGAAACCGGAGGTGGTTTAATTTTTGCTAGAAGATTCCTTGATCATGGAGAAGATTTCTTAATCATGAATGCGGATATTCTTACCGATATTAATATTAATGATCTTGTAAGTTATCACAAAAAGATAAAAGATTTTGCTACTTTAGCCGTCTCGGACAGGGAAAGCTCGAGAAAATTACTTTTCAATGATGAAATGGTTTTAAGAGGCTGGCTAAACGTACAAACCGGAGAACAAAGGCTTGCAGAATTCAATAAAGGATTTAAAGCATTGGCTTTTAGCGGTGTACATTGCATTAACCCTTCTATCTTTGAAAAAATAAAAAGAACAGGCAAATTTTCTGTTATGGAAGAATATCTGGATTTAATGCAAACCGAACATATTCATGGATTTGTACACAATAATCTGCTGATAGATGTTGGAAGACCAGAATCTGTAAAAGAAGCCGAAAAACATTTTAAATAATTTTGCAATGGAAATGGATGGTACCAGAGACGAAAGTTTAATAAATCCGGAATTTGATGTTAATGAAACAAAACTACAAAACAGTTTAAGACAAAAAACCTGGGACGAAATCATTACTAAGGATAGCTGGATGGTTTTCAAAGTAATGGCTGAATTCGTAGACGGTTATGAAAAATTAGCTAAAATAGGCCCTTGTGTTTCCATTTTCGGGTCTGCAAGATTAAAGCCCGAAAGCAAATACTACGAAATGGCCGTAGAAATTGCAGAAAAAATAACGAAAATAGGTTTTGGTATCATTACAGGAGGAGGTCCAGGAATTATGGAAGCAGGAAATAAAGGAGCCTTTAATGCTAAGGGTAAATCTATCGGCTTAAATATAGACCTTCCTTTTGAACAGCATTTCAACCCTTATATCAACAAATCCTATTCGATGAATTTTGACTACTTCTTTGTAAGGAAGGTCATGTTTGTAAAATACTCCCAGGGATTTGTTGTAATGCCAGGAGGATTTGGTACCCTGGATGAACTTACTGAAGCTATCACGCTGATCCAGACGAACAAAATCGGAAAGTTCCCTATTGTTCTGGTTGGGTCTGAGTTTTGGAGTGGACTGTTAGATTGGTTTAAGGCAACTTTACTAAAAGAAGGGATGATTGCTGAAGACGATCTTGATCTTTACAGAGTGGTAGATACTGCGGATGAGGCTGTAGCACACATTAAAGCATTTTACGACAAGTATGCGGTAAACGTGAACTTCTAGTTGGCATATTATTTGTCACTTATAACGAACAATTATGATTGTAAATTTATTAATTAAGATGAAAAAACTTTTATATATATCAGGAATTTTAACATGTTTTATGTTAATGAGTTTTATGTATGTAGACTTTTTCTCTTCAATGACTAAGGTTGATTATATAGATGGAAGCAAAACATTGAAGTTCACCACGAAAATGAATACGAGTCATATTTCTGATGCTATTAAGATAAATCCGAACACAGCAGGTTTTGAGGCAGAAGTAAAAAAATATGTCAATAATAATTTTGATGTGTACGTCAACGGCTCTCCAAAAACAATAACATTTACAGGAAGTCAGGTAAGCGGAGAAACTGTATGGGTATATTTTGAAACCGGAGGTGTTTCAGATATCAATACCTTGAAAATAAAAAACACGATCCTTCTAAGCGCCTTTCCAAAACAGAGTAACATTGTTACTATCTCGTATAAAGGAAGTCAGAAAGTAATGAATTTCCAACGAGGGAAAGAAGTGAACGAAGTATCTTTTTAAAGAGTTAATTTAAATTATGAAAGCCACTACAGATGTAGTGGCTTTTTTATGGAAATTGTAGTTTTTTAATTACCCACTACTCTAACATTGTCTAACTCCCAGGTGGCAGCTGCCGATGTTGTGGAGGTATATTTAAATGCAATTGAAATACTCTTATTAACATAGGCATTAAGATTAATATCTCCGGAATAAGTCCAGGTATTAAACGCAGCCGCATTTGTATCCAGTATTGCAGATAAAGGCACCCAGTTTGTTGTCGATGGATTTCCGGTGTAGTTTTCAGTAACAAAAACTTCAAGTGGGTTACCATTATATCTTGCGTCAGTTTCAAAAGATAAAGCTGCCGAAGTAAAGCCCTGCAAAGAAATTGGTTTAGAAATCAGCCAGTCCTCATTAACATTATTACCTCCGGAAAAACCATTCATCACTACACATGGTTTTGGATTTCCAAACTGTTGAATGTTCCATACCTGCGCTCCTGTGATACTAACAGCAAACCAATTATCATCCAGACTTCCATCAAAACCTTCAAAGAAAAACCTTTTCCCCGTAAATTGTACATCGTTCAAACTTCTGATCAGCATTTGCCATGAAGAATTGTAGCGGCTTACTACAAATGTCAGTTCCCCTTTTCCTTCAGGAATCAAAGCAGAGCCAGAAGTAAAAAACCCTGAATTTCTAATATTCGTTGCATTTCCAAAGACATCCACGATACTTCTATCAGTATCTACTCCTGCACCACCTACATAATCTATGTATTTCTTACCCATCTCAGAAGCAGAAAACTGAACATTCGGAACCTTCACCAGCATATTCAGATAATTAGCATCCTGGGCCAACTTCAGATTCGCCAATTCAAGAGGCTTTAACGTAGCAATATCAAGTCCGTTTCCATTACATACCCCAGACATATATCTGCTCAGTAAAGGTCCCGGGATTCTTCCTATAGCATAAGTATTATCCACGGAGCCTATCTTCACAACTCCTCTGTCAAGTCCAAGTCTTAATCCTTTTGCATTAATTCTGATATGGGCTCCCACAGGGAAATCAGCATAATTATTTGCTCTATCTACTTCAATTTGTAATCCCACGGTAGGATTTTCAGGTTTATCCTGAAAAGAAATCGTTTTATAGAAATTGCCGTTTTCATCTGAAGATACCACATAACCATCGAAAATCTGGTCCGTATTGATGAGAATATAACCACTCGACGGAGCCTGGGCTTTAAAATCAGCCATAGTCATCGTAACCGCTGGAAATTTATTCGTGCACTTAACGGGTGGAGTTTCCCAATCATCTTTTTGCACGCAAGATGTAACAGAAGCTGCCAAAACCACTCCCATTACTATACTAAAGTATTTTTTTATATTCATTGTTGTTGTTTTTAATAATGGATGATAGAAATTAAAATCTAAGCTGAAGATTAATGAAATAAGATCTTCCCTGTGTATACCAGTATTTTGGGCCAAATAAAGTAAACTCCCTGTCTGTATCCTGAACAAAATCCGGGAATTTGGCATTTCTTGTTTGCTCAAAGCCTCCGGTGATATACCTCTTATTGTTCAAAATATTATTAACCGAAGCTGAAAGCAAAACGTAATATTTACCAATGACCCAGGATTTTCCTGCATTAGCATTGATAAAAAATGAAGAAGGCAGCTTATTGGGTTGCAACACTCTTCTCAGTTCAGATTCGCTAAGATTAATATAAGGAGTTGAAGAAACATTATTCTGAACAAATGATTCTGTCCTTATCAGAGCGGATGGATCCAAATAATTATCATCAAAATAATTCCAGTTGGCACCGAACCACCAGTATTTGGGAGAATTATATCTGAACCCCAAAGAGTAAGCCTGCTGTGGAGTCCCTCCCTGACGATAATTTTTAATGTAAGCCTTTCCTAAATTTATATAAGAAAGTCCATTAGAAAAAATACCTGAAGCGTCGGAAGCAAAATAGGTAACAGGATCATTCTCATAGGTAAACTGTCCAAGGCTTACTAACCCCTGTAGTGATAATGTAGGAATAATCTTTACGTCTAACCCCAGCTCTGCCCCCATATTTCTTCTTTTAACGTCGGTCATTACCTGCGTTACAAATGCACTTTGTACAATAGTTTCATTTCCCTGGTCATCAGAATTACTTAACTGAATACCATCAGCAAAAAACCTTTGCACGGTGGTTTCATTGCTTGTGTTTACCAAGTATCCCGTTAACCTCAACTTAAGAAACGGTGAAGAAATAACATAGCTGATATCATTGGCACTGATTACCATATTCTGAATATTAGGTGCTACAGATCCGTTTACTCTGGGATTGATAAAGAGATCTTCCAGATAAGGAGCCTGCGAATAATATGCTCCATTGTATACCAAAAAGTTCCTGCCATTCAGTTTGTAAACTACCTGACCTTTCAGTCCATAATTCCAGTAATTGTAGTCCTGTCCTTTCCCTTTAGAGTCTTTATACAAATAATGATTGAATAATCCTTCCCTGCTGGATGTTGAGTAGCCTGCAAGAGCAGAAACAAATACATCAAATTTTCCGGTTGCAAATTTTAGTCCCGGATTCACCTTAACTTCCTGTCTTCTGAAAATATAATCGTAAGTCATTCTGTCTCCGACCTTTTTCGTTACATTCTCTTCCCCATCATTAAACAATCCTGATTTTCCCGGTTGATTGGTTGCCGCAAACGGATCCCGGTTTAAAACAAAATCAGCACCTAAAAGATCCTTGACTTCCCTATATTGTTCTGATTTATAATTTTGATATGATACATTCAATAGGAACTTATTTGTATCATTAAAATTGTGGATAAAGTGTGTTGCTGCATTAAAAATCTTATCATTATTTACATCATCAACCAGATAATATAAAGCCCTTCGTCCCGTCTGCCCGTAATACGTTCCTGCCGCCTGTTGCCCATTCCTTTTGTAAAGAGCATCCCAATTAAGCTGAGTACTTCCCGGATCTCCGGAAGTCCAGGCTGCCAGAGATGTCTGATATGCGTCCTGGGCAGTCGTCATCGTTCCACCAGGTCCTACAGCGACCGATGCATTAGGGTCTAAGGAATCATAATAACTTGGCAAATTCCTGTAGTATGTAGGTGACGGATTTTGTACTTTCTGCCAGTCTAAGCGCGAGCCTCTATCCTTTCCAAACTGATACGAGACAGAAGTCCAGAGACTTGATTTCTTGTCAATTTTCCAAAAATCCTGGATTTGGAATATCGGCTGAAAACCCTTTCTAACTCTTTCACTTCTTTGTTTACCGTCCTGATATCCCCAATAGGAATTATAATGTACTCCTCTGTAATCATATACTTCCTGAGTACTTGGGCTTGCTGTCGATCTTCTATAAGGAGCTCCAATAAAATTGAAGGTCATACTATGCTTGTCATTGAATTTCTTTTCAATACCCAAATAAGCTCCATATGCATCGTAAAATGTTCCTTCCTGAATTCCCTCTTCCGCCCATCTCCTTGCTCCCATTACTGTAAATGCCCACCCGTTTTTATTCATCCCGGAGCTATAGCGTAGGGAGGTCCTGTTTCTGTAGTTTCTATTGGTAAGAGATTGCGTAAACTGAAACCCTTTCCTGTATTCACTAGCCTTGGTACTTTTGTAAATGACCGAACTATTTCCCCCAAACGCGTATTCTGATGGGGAATGGTTCGCAGAAATTTCAGGGTATCTCGTCACTTCATTAAGTCCTCCCCAATTTCCAAAATCTACGTTTCCGTTATCAGACTTGATCATAGAAACTCCGTTTAACATAGTTTCTCCCATTCGTCCGTCAATTCCTCTGGGCCGAAACCAGTAAAAACCTAAATCAAACGCTGCAATTCTGCTGAATACATCCTGGGATGATTGAAGAAGTCCAACCGTGGAGGTCTGGCTGCCGCTACCGTCGTCGTCATTATCACTGTCTATGATAGCCAATCCCTGATCAACATTAGTTAAATTAGAATACAGGGTAATAATGCCCAAATCTTTCCTCTTTTCATCATGAGTCACATCGAACTCCATAACTTTGGTTTCGTAATTCGATTTTGTAATAACAATCTGGTAATGTCCGGGCTGCAAATCGACAAATTGAAAGTAGCCAATCTTGTCTGCCGTAACATCATTTTCATTCCCTTTTAAATCTACTTCTGCCCTTTCAATAGGTTTTCCATCTGCATCTTTTAAATAAGCAAACACAGTTGTCTGCGCGAAATAATAAGAAGCCGGAAGTAAAGTAAACAAAGAGACTAATGATAATTTTTTAATCATAAGCAAATGTATTTTTAATAGTTTTCCCTTAGTTTTCAACGCGTTAAAAAAGTAGGGAAATATAAATTTAACAAATTTTTATAATCTGAAATACTTTTAAAATTATGTTATCTTAATATTACGGCTTTGTAATGCATCCGGCTAAACGCTCCGTTCAATTATTTTAAATTTACTTATATTTAAAGATGAAATGAGTTATAAATCAATTGTCTACTTATTAATCTTGACGCAAAATGAGAAAAAATTTAAGCCTTTTTATGTTCCTTTTTTCAATGTTTACCTTTGCCCAGCAAGGCCAGCTAAGAAAGGTAGCGGCAGTAGGTTTTTTGAATGTGGAAAATTTATTTGATACTATACCTTCAGCTGATTATATTGATGGCACTAAAGCAATAAACAATCCTGCATTTCATCGGAGTATCCCATTAGATTCAATCAGATTCCTGGAGGCTGAAAAGTATGATGGTACATGGAGTGATGGCTTGTTAAAAGGGAAAAAAACAGTGAGATATCAAAGCGGATATGAAGAATTCACCCCCAAAAGCTCTAAAAACTATAATACTAAAGTTTATAAAACCAAACTTGCCAATGAAGCAAAGGTCATTTCTGAGCTTGGGTCTCAGTATACAAAAACAGCTCCCGCAGTTGTTGGTCTTATAGAAGTGGAAAACAGGCAGGTAATTCAGGACCTTATCAAAGAACCCGCTTTAGCTAAATATGATTATGGGATCATTCATTATAATTCTTACGATTACAGGGGAATTGATGTTGCATTGATCTATCAGAAGAGAAGATTTACGGTTACGAACTCTTTAAAAAAGGAATTAAAAATTTTCAATGAGACCGGAAAAAGAGAATATACAAGAGACATCCTGGTGGTAACAGGTTTTTTAGACAATGAAAAAGTAGCTTTCTTTATGAATCACTGGCCTTCCCGAAGAGGAGGAGAAGCGGTCTCATTACCTAAGAGAAATGCCGCAGCAGTACTTCTGAAACAACAAATGGACAGTGTACGGGCAGCAGATCCTTCTACTAAGCTATTTGCAATGGGAGATTTTAATGACGACCCGGTAAGTTCCAGTTTAAAGAATCACTTAAAAGCTGTAGACAATTCAAAAGATCTTAATGACAACACCCCCTATCTGAATCTGATGTATCCTCTATACAAAAAAGGAGTTGCTTCTCTGGCGTATCAGGATGCACCTAACCTATTCGATCAGATCATTGTCTCCAAAAACCTTATTTCCGATCAGGTAACAAAAGAGTACTCTGTTTACAGGGCTGAAATTTATGCTCCCGCATATCTCGTCAATAAAGAAGGAAACTATAAAGGTTATCCTTTCAGGTCCTGGAATGGGGATCAGTTTACCGGAGGATATAGCGACCATTTTCCAGCATTTGTCATTCTTCAGAAGGAACCCTAACTAAAGTACTTTTTGCGTAACTTTATAAGTATGAAAAATCTGATTTTAATAGTATGCATGTTTTGTCTGCCTTTTAGCTGTTTGTCTCAGGACAAACCTAAATCGGACAAAGAGAAATCTGAGATAAAACCGGCCAAAAATGACGATGGAGAGTGGGATATCACTGTATTGGATACTCAATATGATTATTTTTTAAATGCGGTTGCAAAACCGATGAACCAATACACAGAGTCTTACTTAAAATCAAGAAATATAATTCTGGTCAGTGAATGGAATTCCTATTATAATACAGGAAGATATAGGAATGTAATCGAATCGTCGATCAGCTATGATCCAAAAGAAAATTACGGATTAAAGTTTGAATACAAACTTTACCAGGTTTTCGCTTACGTCAATTGGAAATACGGTTTACGAATGAACGGTTTGAGCGGTAGTGATGTCACAAGATATTAATAAAAAAAGGATCAGAAATTTCTGATCCTTTTTTTTATTTTTATTGGAAACGATAAACTATTTGTTGAATAATTCCTCTACTTTATCCCAGTTTAATACATCGAAAAACGCTGTAACGTAGTCAGGTCTTCTGTTTTGATAGTTTAGGTAATAAGCATGTTCCCAAACGTCTAATCCTAAAACCGGAGTTCCCTTAACATCTGCCACAGGCATTAATGGATTGTCCTGATTAGGAGTAGAAGATACGGAAACTGAACCGTCTGCATTTTTAATCAGCCATGCCCATCCTGAACCAAATCTTGTTTTAGCAGCCTCAGAGAAATCTGTTTTAAATTTATCAAAACCACCATAGTTTTCAATAGCAGCCTTTACATTTCCTACAGGTTCTTTGCCTCCTCCCGGAGTTAAAATTTCCCAGAATAAAGAATGGTTAAAGTGTCCTCCTCCGTTATTTCTTACTGCAGGCTTATCTGTTCCTGTTTTGCAGATTTCTTCTATTGTTTTTCCAGCCAGGTCCGTACCCTCGATTGCTTTATTCAAATTATCTATATAAGCCTGGTGATGCTTTGTATAGTGAATTTCCATTGTTTTCGCATCAATAGTTGGTTCTAATGCATCGTACGCGTATCCTAGTTTTGGTAATTCAAATGACATAATTTTATTTTTTAATGTTATATTTCAAAGTTAGCCAATAATTGACCGATTATCAAAAATAGCGTATTATTTTAATAAATCTTTAACATTGATATATTATATTCCACATCCTGTTTAAAAGTAAAAAGCACAGATTATGAAAACCTGTGCTTTTTATTTAACAATATTAAATTAATCTATCTATTCATAGACATCAGGAATTCTTCGTTATTAAGAGTTCCTTTGATATTTTTATTAACAAATTCCATGGCTTCCACAGGATTCATTTCAGAAAGATATTTTCTAAAGATCCACATTCTCTGAGAAGTTACTTCATCCAGAAGAAGATCGTCCCGTCTTGTACTGGAAGAAACAAGGTCAATAGCAGGATAAATTCTTCTGTTGGCAATTTTTCTATCCAACTGAAGCTCCATATTACCTGTACCTTTGAATTCTTCAAAGATAACCTCGTCCATTTTAGAACCTGTGTCAATCAATGCTGTAGCGATAATTGTCAGGGAACCACCGCCTTCAATTTTTCTGGCTGCTCCGAAGAATCTCTTCGGCTTATGCAAAGCATTAGCATCAACCCCTCCGGAAAGAACCTTTCCAGAAGCCGGCGTTACCGTATTGTATGCTCTTGCCAATCTGGTAATGGAATCTAATAAAATAACAACATCATGGCCGCACTCAACCATTCTCTGAGCCTTTGCCAATACAAGATTAGCAACCTTAACGTGCTTTTCTGCTGCTTCATCAAATGTAGAAGCAATTACCTCTGCATTTACACTTCTTTCCATATCTGTAACTTCCTCAGGACGTTCATCGATAAGAAGAACCATCATATAAACTTCAGGATGATTAGCTGCGATAGAATTCGCAATGTCCTTAAGCAACATGGTCTTACCTGTTTTAGGCTGCGCAACGATCATTGCTCTTTGCCCCTTTCCGATTGGAGCAAACAGATCTACGATTCTCGTAGAAATGGTTGAATTGTTTCCTGTAAGGTTAAATTTTTCTTCCGGGAAAAGAGGTGTAAGGTATTCAAATGCTACCCGATCTTTGATAAATGCCAGATCACGGCCATTCACCTCCGTAGGTTTTAATAAGGAAAAGTATTTCTCACCTTCTTTTGGAAGCCTTACGATACCTTTTACTGTATCTCCGGTTTTTAATCCGAAATTTCTGATCTGTGCAGTAGATACATATACATCATCCGGAGAAGAAATATAACTAAAATCTGAAGAACGTAAAAACCCATAATTATCAGGTAAAATTTCTAACACACCTTCTATACTTACCATTCCATCAAAATGGAATTCTTTTTTAGATTCGTGTTGCTCTTCCTGCTTATCAGAATGTCTGTTTTGATTCTGATTATGGTTATTTTGGTTCTGGTTCTGATTTTTGTGAGAGTTTCCACCGTTTTGTGGATGGTTCTGGCCTTTCTGAGGTCTGGCCTGAGCTTGGGGATTACTTTGCTTTTCTTCTGCCGGAGCAGATTCCTGAGTATCTGTGTTTTTTTGTACTTCCGTCCTTTCCTGAGCAGAAGCTTCAGTGGTATTGGTATTTGGAGTAACTCTTTTCCTTTTTTTCTTTGCTTGTGGCTGCTGTGAAGCAGTATTTTCTTCTGTAGTTGAAGTAACTTCTTCCTGCTTTGGAGTTTCAGTGACAGTTTCTTTTTCTTCTGTTTTTTCTTCAACCTTTGTTGCTGTCTCTGATGGCGTTGGAACCTTTGCCTCCGTTTTAGGTTTTGCCGTCCTCTTTGGGGCGGCTTTCTTGGCAGGAGCTTTAGTTTCTTTTTCCACCGTTTTGTCTTCAGTATTCATACTGTTCTCTGTGGTGTTGAAATAATCTTTTGTAACTTTAGGGTTAGAAGCTTGAAAATCAAGAACAGCAAAAATTTTATCGTTTTCAGAGCTGTTTCTTGCAACCTTAACGCCTAAATCCTTTAAGATTTTAGTCAATTCCGTTACGGATTTTGACCTTAACGTTTCAATGTTAAACATATGTATGTAAAAATGTAATTAATTGTGAGTAAGAAAAGTAAGTCCGGTGACTTTTGTTTTCAAGTACATTGTATAATGCAAATCTACACTTATTTTTGAATTGTGCAAAATTTATGTTATTTTTGCCAAGAATTTAATATTCAATGCTACAAAGAATACAAACTATATGGATTTTTCTGGCAGTTTTAGCTGCTGTTTTTCTTTTCATCACAGGACAAGATGTTGCTGTTTTTGGTAACATTCCTGTAGTAGACAGTGCATGTATTGTACTTGTTTTAGTTGGATTACTAAGTGTATTCAGCTTTAAAAACAGAAAAAGACAAATTTTGCTGAATACAATCAGCATCATTATAAACGCTTTGTTGATTGGTGTATTGGCTTATTGGCTACTAAATTTATCCGGAGGAATTCAATTTCCTGAGAAGGGTATTGAGCCTGTTTTTCCATTAATCGCGATTATCTGTTTGTTTATTGCAAACATATATATCCGTAAAGATGAGAGGCTCGTAAAATCTGTAGACAGACTTCGATAACCTTACAACGATTTTTTGAGTAAGAACAGCTTCTTTTGAAGCTGTTTTTTTCTTTTAGACCAAGATTAAGTTTTCAATTTCTGTATTTCCTTCTTACCTCTCCATATTTTTTTAAAATCAATGCAACATTTTCTATGTTTCAACGACACATACTTATATAACAGGACTCCAATGAAAAAATTAACTTATCTCGCATTCTCGTTTTTCTCAGTAATTACCTTTGCCCAGGAAGTTCAGAAAAGTACAGTAACAACTGTTCTTTCCACACTGGCATCTGATGAAATGAAGGGCCGGGAAATTGGGACCCCGGAAAACGACAATGCCGCCCAATATATTGCCAAACTTTTTAAAGAAAACAACTTAGAATACTGCACCGGGAACTCTTACCTTGTCCCTTTTGATTATAAAGGGAAAACCGCTTATAACGTTTGTGGTATCAAAAAAGGAAAAAGCGACAAGTATTTAGGCTTTTCAGGACATTTCGATCATATCGGCACCAGTAAAAAAAGTGGTGATAACATCTACAATGGGGCAGACGACGATGCAAGCGGAATTACCACTCTTGTAGGAATCGCAGATTATTTCAAAAATAAAACTCCTGAATTTTCAATGGCATTTATTGCTTTTAACGGAGAAGAGAAAGGAATGTTAGGTTCAAGGGCGATTTCAACTAACAAGGATCTTGATCCTATTTATAATAACATGTCTGCTCTCTTTAATTTTGAAATGGTAGCTACGGAATCACAATTCGGGAAAAATGCCCTCTTCATGACAGGTGATGAATTTTCTGATCTTGATGAATTGTTTAATCAACATGCAGCAAACGGCTTGAAAATATATCCTGATCCATATGCCACACAACAGTTATTCTACAGATCCGATAACGTAAGCTTTGTTAAAAAGAAAATCATTGCACACTCGTTCTCTACAGTTGACATGACCAAAGCAACACATTATCACAATGAAAGCGACGATGTATCCGTTGTAGATTTCAATAACCTGACCCAAATCATCAATAACCTTGGGAAAACTTTTGAGAAATTAGGACCAAAGAATTTTACACCAAAATATAACGATAAAGTAAAATTCAATTAAGATCGTCTACTCTTTTAAAAATACCTAATTTTGCCTTTCCAATTTTTCATTAATGAACGAATATAAAAAAATATTAAAATTCGCACGGCCTCACCAGAAATACATATACGGAAGTTTGTTTTTCAATATCCTGTATTCTGTGTTTCAGATAGCTTCCTTAGGAACTATCCTTCCGGTCCTGGGAATGCTTTTCGGAACAATAAAACCGCAGAAATATGAATCTGCACCTGTGTATTCAGGAGATGTTATTGATTTCTTTTCCTACATAAAAGACTATTCCAATTATTATGTACAAAGCCTTGTTACTGAGTATGGTTCGCTAAAAGTACTTGCATGGCTTTGCGTTGTCACTGCTTTTATGTTTCTCTTAAGAAATGCGTTCCGTTATTTCGGATCTTTTCTTTTAATTAATTACCGGGTGGGAGTTACCAAGGATCTCCGTGGTGCGATGTACCGCAAAATACTTTCATTGCCTGTGTCATTCTTTACCGAAAGCAGAAAAGGTGATCTGATGTCCCGTATGTCCAATGATGTCGGTGAAGTGGAAGGTAATATCTTAGGTAGTTTAATTGACCTGATCAATGCACCGTTTATGCTGATCAGTACTTTGATCACCCTTTTCTTTTTAAGCCCTGAAATGACACTTTTTTCACTACTTATTTTACCGGTAATGGGAACGATGATCGCTTTAATCGGAAAAAGCCTTAAAAAAGACTCTCATGAGGCTCAGCATGAATTAGGAAATATATTCTCTATCGTGGATGAGACCCTTAAATCATCAAAGGTTATTAAAATCTTTAATGCTGAAAAAATAATGGATAACCGATTTATGCAATCGATGCACAAATGGATTTCCAGCTCTATAAGTTTAGGACGAAAAAAAGAATTGGCTTCGCCAATGAGTGAATTCCTGGGCTCTATTACATTTTTGATCATTGCTTGGTATGGAGGAAAGCAAATCATCGTTGATCAAAGTATTTCCCCTGCAGATTTCCTTGTATTTTTAGGGATGTTTTTCCAGATTTTACCTCCGGCAAAAAGTTTATCTACTTCGATTTCCAATGTTCAGAAGGGAGAAGCTTCTCTGAAAAGGGTATTGGAAATTCTGGATGCAGATGTTAAAATCGAAGAAATTGCGGCACCGGTTTCTATTACAACACTTGAAAACAATATTGAATTCAGGAATATCGGATTCTATTATGATAAGGATAATGTAATTCTTAAAAACTTTAATTTAACGATTCCAAAGGGAAAAACAGTAGCGTTAGTTGGCCAGAGCGGAAGCGGGAAGACAACAATAGCCAACCTGCTTGCCCGTTTCTATGATGTTTCCGAAGGTGAAATTTTAATTGACAATGTTGATATCAAACACCTGAAGCTACAGGAGTACAGAAAGCTATTAGGAATGGTAACCCAGGAATCCGTTCTTTTCAATGATTCTGTTTATAACAACATCTTAATGGGTAAACCTGATGCTACCAAAGAAGAGGTTATCGCAGCTGCTAAAGTGGCCAATGCAGATACTTTTATTACACAGCTTCCAAAAGGTTATGACACCAATATCGGAGATGATGGTGGTAAATTATCCGGAGGGCAGAAACAAAGGGTTTCTATTGCAAGAGCAGTTCTTAAGAACCCACCGATTATGATCCTTGATGAAGCAACTTCAGCATTAGATACAGAATCTGAAAAGTTTGTACAGGATGCTCTCGAGAAAATGATGGAAAACAGGACCTCTTTGGTTATTGCCCACAGGCTTTCGACAATACAAAAAGCAGACTGGATCGTAGTGATGGAAAAAGGGGATATCGTAGAACAGGGAAGCCACCACGACCTGATCGCGAAAAGAGGTGTTTACCACAAATTGGTTGAACTCCAGAATTTTGATTAAACCTTTTTAAATTAAATTTAAAATGAACCCCATACAAGAGTATTTCTACAGAATTGAAGAACCTGATAGAAGTACTCTTTTGTTTTTGCGGAAAAAGATCCTGGAATCTGATCCGGATAACATAACAGAGACACTAAGCTTTGGATTGCCCTTTTTTAAATACAAAAAGAAGATGCTTTGCTATTTGTATTACAGCAAAAAATATAAGAAACATTATGTAAGCTTTTATCATGGAGACAGACTGAATGCTCCGGAATTGCTCCAGGAAGGCAGAAAGAAGTTTAAAATCCTTTTAATTGACATGGATAAGGATTTACCCATACAGCTTATTTTAGAGCTTGTAAACGAGGTGAAAAAATTTATTAAGGTTTAACCTTAAACAAAAAAAGCAGCTTCTCCTGAAACTGCTTTTATATTTTTCTGATTGAAATTACTCTTTCATTTTAGCAATGATATCCAACCCTCCTTTTGTGATATCTCCGATTTTACAAATAATCTCCGTGTCCAATGGTAAGAAAACATCCATTCTTGAACCGAATTTTATAAATCCAAATTCGTGCCCTGCTTTTGCCTGATCTCCTTCATTACAATAGAAAACAATCCTTCTGGCTACATAACCCGCAATCTGCCTGAAAACAACTTTGTGATTCGTTAAACTTTCTATCGCCACAGTTGTTCTTTCATTTTCAGTAGAAGACTTTTCGTGCCATGCTACCAAATATTTTCCAGGATGGTATTTTTTATAGATCACCTCTCCGGAAACGGGATATCTGCAAATATGCACATTCAGGGGTGACATGAAGATAGAAACCTGTATTGCCTTCCCTTTCAAAAATTCCGTTTCTTCAACTTCTTTAATCATAACCACTTTCCCATCTACCGGTGCAATCACATTCTCTTTATGATCAAGAATTTCCCGGTTGGGAACTCTGAAAAACCAAAATATAAGGCTGTACACAACCAATAAAGGCATAATGATCAAAAGCGACCACATTTTAAGAAAATAAATTGCTGCAACACCAATAATGATGAAAAGGATGGTTGCTACAGTGATCGTTCCTTTCGATTCTCTATGTAATTTCATGAGTTTAAATAAATTTTTCTAAAATAAAGTACAAATATACAACAGGAACGCAGATTATAAAACTATCCAGTCTATCTAATACACCTCCGTGCCCCGGAATAATGTTTCCGCTGTCCTTAACGCCAAAACTTCTTTTAAGCTGGCTTTCTACCAGATCCCCAAGCGGAGCAAATGAAGCGACGAGAAAACCTACAACGATCCAGTTTCCACGCAGATCGTGTTGATATTTTTCAATAAAGTAAGACAATACTAATGTGAGAATAACACCTCCCGCATAACCTTCCCAGGTTTTTTTAGGAGATATCTTGGGTGCCATTTTATGTTTTCCAAAAAATTTTCCCGTAAGATAGGCAAATGTATCACTGCTCCAGATCAGAATAAACAGGAACAACACTTCTAAAGAAAACGAATTATCAAAATTAGAATATTTTGGAAGTCCCAGAGCAAAGCTAAAAGGCAGTGCAACATAAATGACCGTAAAAATCAGTTTCCCGCTATCGTAGTATAATTCTGTAGGATACTTAAATAGAGTAACTACAGCTATCCCTATTAATGATAATGCCAATATTTCGCTTAGCCTGAAATCAAAAAAGAAATCATGATAGAAGTATCTTTTGGAAAACATGTAAAAGATAACCGCAATAACGGGAAAAACAACCCACTTTTCATATCCTTTTCCAAACTTCATGATCTTCACACACTCCCATGAACCCACCAGCATTAAAAATGTTATTAAACCGTAGTACAGGTATTGCTGTTTAACGAGGTCCGGAGATATGGTATTGATCAGTTGGGCTCCGAGTGGAGTTGCACAAAGGATAATAACCGCAACGTACACAATCCCTGAAATGGTTCTTTGAATGAGATTTTTGTCCAAAATGTATAATTTAGAAATTGATGCTTAATCTTCAAGCAGCAATAAAAACAGTTTTGTATTGGAATTAGAGGATGTATCTAATTTTGACTGGCTTCCGCTGATTGAAGTCAGGTTTTTAATATTCCCATTACGCTTTATTTTTCCCATGGCATCATTCAGGTTATTAACGATCTGAGATACGTTAGCCATGATAATAATCTTACTGGGTAGTCTCGACGAATGATAATGGAGAATGTTATTGTGAGACAGCATAATTCTTCCGTCGTAAGCAATAAGATATTCACAGGTTATAAATGCAGCATCGTTGGAATGTTCCAGCTCTGAAGTAAAGGGAGTTTTTACAACATTCAAAAAATTCTGCAGTTCCTTATCCCAACAAAATATATTGTGAATGCCCTCTATTTTAATGATTTGATTCAAAGTTTGTAGAGCCTCCGCTTCATCTGCACAATAATTAAAAAATCCCCCCGAATGCGTAAATAATTGCGCAAACTTATAATCGAGATCTGCATTTTTCAGCGAATCCCCTAGCTTTTCCAAACTTTGGTTGTCATCTTCCTCGGGTTGGTTAGTTAGTTTGCTTACAATTTTTTTAAATAAACTCAACTTAATGTTTTTTAGTCAACTTTATACAAAAATAGAAAATAAATTATAATAGATTCCAAAAATGTACGTTTAAATATGAAAAAACCTGGCAATTTTGAAATTACCAGGTTTTATTTCTTTTATTTTTTAAGAATTTTAAAGTTGAGTCGGGCTTTCCGGAGCCTGAATTTCACTTTCTTCTTCTTTATCCTTGATTAGAGGAATTGTATTCGTTACCGGTCTTTCCGTCAATTCAGGATCCCAGGCTCTTTTACCGAATATTTCTTCTAAATCCTCACGGAAGATTACCTCTTTTTCCAGAAGCTTACCAGCCAGCGCATCCAGCTTATCTTTGTTTTCTGTAAGGATCTGTACTGCACGTGCATATTGATTTTCGATAATCGATTTGATCTCTACGTCAATCTTATTCGCAGTTTCCTCAGAGTAAGGTTTTCCAAAATTGTATTCCGACTGTCCTGAGCTATCATAGTACGAAATGTTACCGATATTTGGACTCAATCCGTAGATTGTAACCATAGCCTGAGCTCTTTTCGTTACTGTTTCAAGGTCAGATAATGCACCGGTAGAAATATTATTGAATATTACTTGCTCTGCTGCTCTACCTCCCAGAGTTGCACACATTTCATCCAGCATCTGCTCAGTAGTAGTAAGCTGCCTTTCTTCCGGAAGATACCATGCTGCTCCCAGGGAACGTCCTCTTGGAACGATCGTTACCTTTAAAAGTGGAGAAGCGTGTTCTACCAACCATGAAATGGTTGCGTGACCGGCTTCATGATAAGCAACTCTTTTCTTTTCAGAAGGTTTTATTGCTTTATTTTTCTTCTCAAGACCACCAATAATTCTGTCTACCGCATCAAGGAAATCCTGTTTTGTTACCGAAGTATGGTTATTTCTTGCTGCAATCAGTGCTGCCTCGTTACAAACATTGGCAATATCGGCTCCACTGAAACCAGGAGTCTGTTTTGCTAAAAACTCTCTGTCCACATTATCATCCAGTTTGATTTTCTTTAAGTGAACATCAAAAATCTGTCTTCTTTCGTGTAATTCCGGAAGGTCTACAAAGATTGAACGGTCAAAACGCCCTGCCCTCATTAAGGCTTTATCTAAAATATCAGCCCTGTTGGTAGCAGCCATTACAATAACATTGGTATCAGTCCCGAAGCCGTCCATTTCTGTAAGAAGTTGATTGAGGGTATTTTCTCTTTCGTCATTTCCTCCTGAGAAATTATTTTTTCCTCTCGCACGTCCAATAGCATCGATCTCATCAATAAAGATAATGGCAGGAGATTTAGCTTTCGCCTGAGCAAAAAGGTCTCTTACTCTTGACGCCCCAACTCCTACAAACATTTCAACAAAGTCTGAACCCGAAAGCGAAAAGAAAGGTACTTTTGCTTCTCCGGCTACTGCTTTCGCCAATAATGTTTTACCAGTTCCCGGAGGACCTACCAAAAGAACTCCTTTTGGAATTTTACCACCCAGTTTTGTATATTTTTCAGAGTTTTTAAGAAAATCTACAACTTCTTGTACCTCTTCTTTTGCTCCCTCTAATCCTGCTACATCTTTAAATGTTACCTGAATTCTTTCTTTTTCGTCAAAAAGTTTTGCCTTAGATTTACCGATAGAGAAGATTTGTCCTCCAGGACCTCCACCTCCACCCATCTTTCTGAAAAGAAGGAAGTAAAATAATCCTAAAATAGCAATCCATATCAATGCAGAGAATAAAATATCCATGAAAGGATTTTTACCCGCTCCATAATCTTTAGTTGTTTTAATAGCCGCATTTTCTGCTTTTATCTGATCAAATTTTTGAAGGAAAAGCTGAAGATCTCCGTATTTCACTGTGTAATCAGCTTTAGGAGCCATATCGAATGCTGACAAAGGATTGTTTTCTTTGGTGTTTTTATTCACCATTGCTGTTTTAGCAGCCTGAGTTAAAAATACATCAGCCTTTTCAGTGTCTTTATATATAATAATATTCTGAACTTTTCCCGATTGCATTTCTCTGAAGAAACCGTCTTCATCAATAGCTTTTGCGCTGTTGTCTCCTAAAAAGTTGGATCCAAAAAATAACAAAAGAGCTATGATCGCAATTGGAAAAAACCAGTTAAATCCTTTATTGTTCATTTATACTTTTTAAAATTAAATTTCATTTTCAATTTTGGTGATTTTCGCATCACCCCACAATTCCTCAATATCATAGTACTCACGCACCTGCTTTTGGAATATGTGAACGACCACTGTTACATAGTCTACCAAAACCCACATTGCATTATCCGTTCCTTCTACGTGCCAAGGTCTGTCATGAAGTTCGTTTCTAACTTTCTTCTCTACACTCCCCGCCAATGCAGAAACCTGTGTATTAGAGTTTCCACTGCATATTACAAACGTTTCTGCTACTGAGTTTTCGATGTTGGAAAGATCAAAGATCATAATGTCTTCTCCTTTTACATCCTGGATAGCTTCAACGATTTTATCTATTAATTCTTGCTTTTCTACTGTCTTATTCATTAAAAAAATACTATAATCTGCAAATTTATTGTTTTTTCTTTACTTTAACCTTACTTTTACCCTTTTAAAGTCTTAAAGTTTTCTTAAATGGCCCAACTGTTCTATCTAAAAGAGTGCCCTTCTACTAATGACGAAATTTCAAAGTTTTTACTTTACGAAAATTCAGATTTTATTGCTTTACATACATTTAATCAAACCAAAGGTCGCGGGCAATATGGAAATACATGGTCTTCCACTGCTGAAAAGAATGTAGCTTACACATTAGCTGTGAGCACTCATCATTTCACGCTTTCGGATTTTATGTTCAATTATTATACCGCAATTATTATCAGGGATTTCCTTGCCAATATGACTGAATGTGATGTAAAGATAAAATGGCCTAATGATATTATTCTTAAAAGTAAGAAAATAGTTGGAATATTGATTGAAAAGAAAAAAATTAATCAAAAAAATTATTTCATCATTGGCGCAGGATTCAATGTTCTACAGGAGAATTTTGATGAAATTTCGAACGCAAGCTCGCTTTCTGTTCTTACAGGTAAGAGATTCCGCCTTGAAGAATTTACTGTAAGTCTTCATGATTTCCTGATTGAAAAACTGAGCAATATTCCGACTGATGGAGAAATCCTGAAACGATTCAATGATCTTTTATTCCGTAAAGATGAGATCTCTGTTTTTGAAATCGATAAAAAGAGACAAAATGGCATTATAAAGTTTTGCGACGAAAAGGGAGAAATCTGGATTGAACTGGAAGAAGGCCTTCGTTCTTTTTACCATAAAGAGATTAAACTTCTTTACTGATTTGCTCTTTTCAGATAAAGATATAATGCAATCGGAAAGAAAATAAGGTTGGGAAACCACATGGCCAGAGCCGGAGACATGCTCTTATTTTCGGAAACTACTTTTAAAGCCTCAAATGAGAATACAAAGATAAACGCAAGAGAAATACCTATCGCCAGGTTAATTCCCAAACCTCCCCTCTTCTTTTGTGAGGAAAGTGAAAGAGCCAGAAATGTCAGGATAACAATAGAAACAGGCATGGAAGTCCTTTGGTACAACTCATTTAAATGGGTATTCAGGTTACTGTTTCCTTTTTCTTTCTCCCTTTGGATAAACTTTAAAAGCTCCGGAGTGGTTTTATTCTGCCCCAAAAGCTCATTAGGGAAAAGTTCTTCAGGTGCATGCCCATAGCTTTTCCTTAGTTCAGTTCCGTTTTTCAGCTTTTCAGAATCATCTTTATTAACATTTTTCTCAGTATAATTATTGAGAACAAATTGTTTTTTATCCTGGTCCCAATACACATCAGAAGCTTTCAGTTCATAAAGCATCTTTCTGTTGTTATCAAATTTCTGGAATATAAAACCGGAACCCCTTCGCTCCCTCTTGTTCCAGGAGTTGATAAAAATATATTCTGTTCTGCTGAGCTGTGCCGTTACCGGTGCTGTTCCCAAAACTTTTTCTTTATTGGCTGCATTATAAGTATAAGCTTCCAGCTCATTTTTTTTGATATTTGCCCATGGGAGCACAAAATGATTGACAACCAAAGATATAGACGCAATAAACAAAGAAGTAATTAAATAGGGCTTTGCAAAGCGATGAAAACTCGCTCCACTACTGATCACAGCAACAATTTCTGTATTATTTGCCATTCTGGAGGTAAAATAAATTACCGATATAAATACCAGAATAGACAAGAATGTCATGACCAAATTAATGATCCAGAACGGGTAAAAATGAACGAGAAAATAAGATAGATTTAATTTTGCATCAATTGCTGTTGCATTTTCTATCCTTGGAATTTTCTGCTGAACATCGATCACCAAAACAACTATAGACAATAATATAAGCATGAAACCAAAAGTTCCAAGATATTTTTTGATGATATACCGGTCTATAATTGTAAACATAATTTCCTTTTATAATCTTTGTCTGAGAACAGGAATAACAGATTGTTTCCATTCATAGAAATCACCTGCCAAAATATGCTCCCTTGCAACTTTTACCAAATCCAAATAAAAAGCCAGATTGTGGATAGATGCAATCTGCTTGCCTAAATATTCTTTAGAAACAAATAAATGGCGAACGTATGCTTTTGAATACTCTTTGTCTACAAAACTTGTCCCAAACTCATCCAAAGGCGAAAAATCACGTTTCCACTTCTCATTCTTCAGGTTCATAACCCCTTGCCAAGTAAAGAGCATGGCATTTCTGGCGTTTCTGGTTGGCATTACGCAATCCATCATATCGATACCTAAGCCGATAGATTCCAAAATATTCCAGGGAGTTCCTACCCCCATAAGATACCTTGGCTTTTCTTTAGGAAGAATATCTGTTACCTCATCTGTAATTCTGTACATTTCTTCTTCAGGTTCTCCTACAGAAAGTCCACCAATTGCGTTTCCTTCAGCACCGGCCTCAGAAATCACCTCTGCGGATATCTTTCTCAAATCGGAATAAGTAGAACCCTGAACAATAGGAAACAATCTCTGTTTATAACCATAGAGCTCCTGGTTTTCTTCAGTCCAGTCAATACATCTTTTCAACCAACGGTGCGTAAGTTCCATTGATAATTTTGCCTGATTATATTCGCATGGATAAGGAGTACATTCATCAAATGCCATAAAAATATCTGCCCCGATCTGTCTTTGGATTTCCATAGATTTCTCCGGAGTAAAAAGATGATAACTTCCATCGATATGCGACTTGAATTTCACACCTTCTTCAGACATCTTTCGGCTTCCTGAAAGCGAAAAAACCTGAAAACCTCCGGAATCCGTAAGAATAGGAAGATCCCAGTTCATGAATTTATGTAATCCTCCGGCTTCCTGCATAACATCCATTCCCGGACGTAAATAAAGATGGTAGGTATTCCCTAATATGATCTGCGCCTTAATGTCTTCTTTTAATTCTCTCTGGTGAACTGTTTTTACACTCGCAACAGTTCCTACGGGCATAAATATAGGCGTCTGAACCTTACCGTGATCGGTTATAAGTTCACCTGCCCTAGCTTTCCCTTCAGAGGTTTTTTCTATATTAAAAAATTTCATTTGTATATTTTATTAATTCATCATCATTGGTTGATCTCCAACGAATACATTCTACATTAGTTTGATAAAACAGGAGGACTTAAATTCTTCTTGATTTTATCTTTGACATATTGATCTGCTTTCGGATCTTTTTTTAATAATATTTTTTGAGCATCATCAGCAATCCCACTCATCTTTTGCTCTACCACATAATACTTAAAACTTGCAACAAAGTCATCCGGCTTTACATTATGAGTTTTAAGAACAAAGCGGGTTCCGCTTTCCAGATTGGTATTCTGAAACATAAAAGTAGCCTGATCATTGATTGCCAAATCAGCAAGAATCTCTGACATTGTACCCTCAGAAACAAGATTCTTAGGCTTATCAATGTACTTCTTACAGGAAAATACAAGCATCAAAACAAAAAGAAAAATTAATTTTTTCATAATCTGTTAATTAATGATTTCCATTTTAAATTTAAAACCCCAAAAACCGCTTCATGGATAATTCCGCCATTCATTTTACTTTCTCCTAAAATACGGTTCGTAAAAATAATAGGAACTTCTACAATTTTGAAGCCTTTCTTAAATGCTCTGAATTTCATTTCAATCTGAAAACCATATCCTTTTAATCTTACATTATCCAGATCTATATTTTCCAGAACCTTTCTTGAAAAACACACAAAGCCTGCCGTTGTATCATGAATAGGCAATCCCAGGATGAACCTCACATACTTTGAGGCAAAATAAGATAGCAAAACCCTGCCCATAGGCCAGTTAACCACATTTACTCCTTTGGAATAACGGGAACCAATAGCCATATCAGCCTGTAAGCAAGCCTCATACAATCTTGGAAGATCATCCGGATTATGGGAGAAATCGGCATCCATTTCAAAAATATAATCATAATTATTTTGAAGAGCCCATTTAAATCCATGGATGTAAGCTTTTCCTAAACCATCTTTCACGTGCCTTACGGATAAATGTAAAGAATGGGGAAACCTTCTTTGAAGCTCCTTTACAATGGTGGCTGTTCCATCCGGTGAAGAGTCGTCCACCACAAGAATATGAAAGTCATCTTCCAATGCAAAAACCGCGGAAATAATATTTTCAATATTTTCCTTTTCGTTATAAGTTGGAATAATGACAAGTTTTTTCATTTCAGTTTGCAAAGATAGTTTATTTAACCTTTTTATTTTATACAAAATATTCTATAATTTTGCAAAAAACAATCGATTGCTATTATCACAAAACTTCGTAAACCATGTAAGGATTCCTGAAAACAATGATTGGGTAATCTTTATATTGCTGGGCTGCATATTTTTGTACCTTTTTATGATGAATATTGTAGAAAGAGGAGCCAATCTAAAAGATTTCCTTCTTCAAAAATATTTTGATGCCAGTAATAATTTAGCAAGCTGGATAATAACTTCCTGTGTGGCCACCCTCACCCTGGCTGTACTTCTATCTCAATACATTCCAATTGTTCCTAAATATATTGCCGACCTACAGATTTTAGGATATCAGATGAACAAATTTGGATATTGTCTATTTGCAATCAGTATTTTTTATTTAATAAAATCAACTTTAGGATTTTTATTTTACCAAAGTATAGGTGACACTAAAAAATGGCTTATTTTTTATTTTACCTCCACTAAATTTTATTTCATTTTGTCTTTTTTACTAATAATTCTGTGTATAACCCACTATTATTTCCCAGTCGACAGAAATAAAATATTTTCTTACTATTTGATATTCTTTTCTTTTGTGTTTATTTTTAAAGTTTTTTTCTATTTATTTCACAAGAACAAGGTCTTACCTGAAAAATGGTATTATAAATTTTTGTATATTTGCACCCTCCAAATCGCACCATTATTGTTGCTTTGGAAATTGTTATTTTTTTAATAAAAGTCAATGATGAGAATAAAGTCTATATTGGTTTCTCAACCAGCGCCTAGTGAGTCTTCTCCATATTTGGATATAGCGAAGAAGGAAAAAATAAAGATCGATTTCCGTCCGTTCATCCATGTAGAGGGGGTTGACAATAAAGAACTTAGGACACAAAAAATAGATCTTACGCAATATACTGGCATCATCTTTACCAGTAAAAATGCTATAGACCATTACTTCAGATTAGCAGAGGAACTGCGTTTTGCAGTCCCGGATACCATGAGATATATCTGCCAGTCCGAAGCAATTGCGAACTACCTTCAAAAGCACATTGTCTACAGAAAGAGAAAAATCAGCTTTGGGGAGAAAAACTTCTCAGACTTGCTGCCTCTTTTCAAAAAGTTTCCTACAGAAAAATATTTATTGCCTTCTTCAGATGTTTTAAGTCCTGATATCGTTAAAACATTAGATGCGGCAAATATTGACTGGACAAGAGCTATCATGTACAGAACGGTATGCAGTGATCTGAGTGATATCAACATTAAAGATTATGATATGCTGATATTCTTCAGTCCGCAAGGAATTAAGTCGCTTCAAATGAACTTTGAGGATTTTAAACAAGATGAAACCAAAATTGCCGTTTTTGGAAACACGACTTTAAATGCAGCCGAAGAAGCAGGATTGAGAGTAGATGTAATGGCTCCTACCAAGGAAACACCATCTATGACAATGGCACTTGAAAAATATATTAAAAGCCTTCATAAATAGGTTTTAATATTTTACATAAAACAGCCGTCTTTTCGATTAAAGGAAAGATGGCTTTTTTTTAATTACATTTGAACAAGAATTAATATTGAATGAAATGCCTTATTCATATTTCTATAGTGAAAAATTGATATGGCATTCCACATGATTCACAGACCTATAAAAATCAAACTACCGGATGAAAGCTCCCCAGCCAAAAAAAATAGAAAAAATACTCGAAATACACGGAGACAAAAGAACTGATAATTATTTCTGGCTCAATGAAAGAGAAAATCCCGAAGTCATAGAATACATCGAACAGGAAAATGCTTACGCAGATTTCATGATGAAGGAAACGGAAGATTTTCAGGAAGAGCTTTATGAGGAGATGAAGTCCCGCTATAAAAAAGATGATGAATCACTTCCTTATTTTTTTAATGAATACTGGTACATGGTTCGTTATGAGGAGGGAAAGGAATATCCTATTTTTTGCAGAAAATATAAAACCCTTGATAACCCTGAGGAAATTGTACTCGATGTAAATATCCTTGCTGAAGGAGAAAGCTTTTTCGAAGTTGGAAGTGTTGCAGTAAGCCCGAGTAATAAGATCGCCTCTTTTTCATCTGACAATGTCGGAAGAAGAATATATTCCATCAATTTCAAAAATCTGGAAACAGGAGAAATCCTTTCGGATAAAATAGAAAATACAACAGGAAAGGCTGTCTGGGGAAATGATAACCAACATGTTTTCTACATCAGAAAAGATGAGAGCTTACGTGCGTTCCAGGTATACAGACATCAACTGGGAACTGAGTCATCGGAAGATGTTTTGATCTTCCATGAAAAGGATGATACCTTTGATGTAAATGTCTTTAAAACAAAATCTTTGCAATATATATTCATTGCAAGTTCAAGCACTATCTCTGATGAACACCGGTTCATTCCATCTGATGATGTCTTCGCTGAATGGAAAATTATACAGCCCAGAATAGATGATCTTGAGTACTCCGTTGAGCATTATGAAGACGAATTCTATATCATCACCAATGCTGATGATGCGTTCAATTTTAAGCTTGTAAAAACTAAAATTGACAACTGCGGGATGGAAAACTGGGTAGATGTAATTCCCCACCGTGCTGAAGTCCTGCTTGAAGGGTTCGAAATATTTAAAGACTACCTTGTCCTTGAAGAAAGAGAGCAAGGTTTGTTACAGATAAAAATCATAGACGAAAAAACTCAGGAAGCCTATTATCTTCCTTTCTCAGATCCTACTTACACAGCCTATATTGGAATCAATCTGGAGTTCGATACGGAAATTTTACGATACGGTTATACATCTTTAACCCAACCAAGTTCCACTTACGAATACAACATGAAAAACAAAACCACCGTACTTCTCAAGCAGCAGGAGGTTTTAGGAGGCAAATTTTTCCCTGAAAATTATATCTCGGAGAGAATATGGGCGGATTCAAGAGATGGAAAAACAAAAATTCCTATTTCACTGGTTTACCATAAAGACACAGAAAAATCAGAAAATACTCCCCTACTGCTTTATGGATACGGAAGCTATGGACATACCGTAGATGCCAGCTTTTCAAATGTCAGGTTATCTATTTTGGACAGAGGCTTTATCTATGCAATTGCTCATGTCCGCGGTGGTGAATACCTGGGAAGAGAATGGTATGAAGATGGTAAAATGTTATTTAAAAAGAATACCTTCTTTGATTTTATAGATGCCGGAAAATACCTGATCAAAGAAAATTACACTTCATCCAGGCATCTTTATGCAATGGGAGGAAGTGCCGGAGGATTATTGGTAGGGGCTGTAGTTAACTATGAACCTAACCTGTTTAACGGTATTGTTGCGCAAGTCCCTTTTGTAGATGTGGTAACCACAATGCTGGATGAAACCATCCCATTGACCACGGGAGAATATGACGAATGGGGAAATCCTAATGATGAAGAATATTATCATTATATGAAGGAATATTCCCCGTATGATAACGTAGAAGCTAAAGATTACCCGAATATGCTCATCACCACAGGACTGCATGATTCCCAGGTACAATATTGGGAACCTGCAAAATGGACTGCCAAGCTGAGAGAACTGAAAACAGACCAGAATCTTTTACTTTTCAAAACCGATATGAGTGCAGGACATGGAGGAGCAAGTGGAAGATTTGAATCATTAAAAGAAGATGCATTAGAATATGCGTTCCTGTTGATGATTGATAAAAGATAATGTATAAATTATGATTAACGAATCTGAATACTGGAAAAAAATAGAACAGTTTTTTGAAGATAACTTTCAGACTGAAAAAAATCCTCCCATTGAAACTTTATTGTTTCTGATTGGACTTCAGGAACTTGGAAGTGGTCATCAAAAATATTCAAAAGATGACAAACTCAATATTCTTCATATTGCAGTTTGCAGATTACTGGAGCCCTTTGGCTACTATAAGTTTACGCATTATGAAGATGGATGGCCCCAATTTGACAAATTAGAGGACCTTCCTGAACTTAGGGCTAATGAGCAAACCTTATTAATGAAAAAGGCCATCATCCAATATTTTCAGGATGAGGAGCTTCTTTAAAATTGAAATGTGGCAGTTAATCATTTTAAACTGCCACATTTTCGTTTTTAATATAATTTCTTAATTGTTGAACATATGTCATTCAATATTAATGAACGGCCAAAACTTCGTGAAGTTGACTCAAGCCCATTTTAAATCCTTCTTCAAAGCCCATTTCAAGATGTTTCTTTAAAGCCTCCTGGGATTCGAAATGGATGTTGATTGTTACTTTCGTTCCCTCTTCAATTCCAGTGAATCCGATCAGCCATTGGGCTTGCGGAAAATCATTATTAATATTTCCGTTTTCATCACAAAAAGCATCTATCCCATCGAAGCTTCTGTGTTCCATAATTTCCCCATATTTAAGCTGTCCATACATTTTTTCCCCTTCGGGACCTATCATTGCATAATGCCAGATTCCATTCTCTTTAAAATCCATTTTTACCGTTTCACATTTCCAGGGTTTTGGAGCCCACCATTGGTCTAATAATTCGGATTTGGTAAAATAATCCCACACTTTTGAAACATCAGCTTTGTAAATAATCATTACATAAATGCTGTTTGCGTCAAAATCTTTGTTAAAAATGATATTTGATTCCATACGTAATTATTTTTAACAAACTTACTTCTTTATTTGTAGGTGAGGCTTTTCATAAGACAAGTTATTTTTGATTTATAAAAAAATTGTTAAAAAACATGGTTTTAAGAAAAAAAATACAATTTTTTGGCTCGTTTTTTGTTTATCAAGTCTGAAAACAATTAATTTTAACATTCATCATTCCGAACAACCTAAAACAAGCTAATGAATAATAAATTCATCCCAATAATTTCAGTGTTTATGACAATATCATTGATTGTCTTTGTTACACTCCAATTTTATTGGTTGAAAGGATATTATAATGCTTTAGAACAAGATTTTTCGAATAAAGTCTATGCGGCTTTAGAAAATACAGCAAAAAATATCTCTGAAATTGAAGTGGAAAAGTACCTGAATGAAGATTTTAAAAATTTCAGAAAAAATGTCATTTCCAATAATAATCAACCTTCTTTAACTACGATCCAGCAGGTAGAGGATTCTGGGGCTCAGAGGCAGATTATTTATTCTAAAAATATCATTGAAAAAACACAGCTTCCCATTTCTCAGAAAGGAGATTCATTAAAGCTGACAACCTTATATACGGACGAAGCCGCTTACAAACTGAAAAGAGATACCACCAACCGGGAACTCCTTACGGCTGACATTAATCAGGATATAGAAAGCGGAGATTACTCTATGAAGGAGTTTGCCAAAGTATATGGAAATAACCTTCCGATTACTAAAAGAGTGGATGATGCTATTCTGGATTCTGTTCTTGCCAAAGAACTGAAAATGAAAGGCATTACCGCAAAGTTTGGTTTCGGGGTTACTGATAAAAACAATAAACTCACAAGTGTTTTTAACAAAGTATATAAAGAGAAAAAGGATAATAATACATATAGCTATCCCCTTTTTACAGACAAAAAGGACCGTACTTTATACAGCCTGGCATTGGTTTTCCCTAAAAAAGAATATTCCTTAGCCATGAATAACTGGCCGATGCTTTTGGGAACCTTCCTTTCTTTGCTTACGATATTGGGAATCTACATCATCTCCATCAACTATATGATGAGACAAAAGAAACTGGCAGAAATAAAAACGGATTTCATCAATAATATGTCGCATGAGTTCAAAACTCCTTTAGCTACTATTTCCGTTGCTACGGATTCTCTGGCGAATGACAAAATTGCCACTAATCCGGAAAAGGTAAGATATTATTCCAACCTGATCAAGCAGGAAAATCTTCGGATGAAAAAACAGGTGGAGAATGTCCTTAATATGTCGAAGCTTGAAAGAAATGAAGTTAATCTGTTCCTCAAAGAAACCAATGTAAGAGAACTGATCAAAAAAACGACAGAATCATTTAATCTTATTGTAGCACAGAGAAACGGTTCACTGACGGAAGAGTTTACTGCTGACAGATATACTTTTAAGATCGATGAGTTCCATATTTCCAATATGCTGGTGAATTTACTGGATAACGCCAACAAATATTCTCCTGATACACCGGATATCAAAATCAAAACAAAAAATGAAGGCAACTTCTATGTGATTGAAATTTCCGATAAAGGAATGGGTATGGAAACACAGAATAAAACTAAAATCTTTGAAAAATTCTTTAGAGAAGAAACGGGAAATATCCATAATGTAAAAGGTCAGGGATTAGGGCTTTCGTACGTTAAAAAAATTGTAGAACTTCATAAGGGCCAGATTATCGTGGAATCACATAAGGGAGAAGGAAGTGTGTTCACGATAAAACTTCCCATGACATAGAAGAATAGACAGGAAGCAATAAAAGATAAACCAAATAACAAATATAAAAGAAGAGAGAGTGAGGAAGTTCATTCTTATTATTAATTTTTAATTTTTAAAATTATGAGCAACAGAATATTATTAGTAGAAGACGATCAGAGTTTCGGAGCTGTTTTGAAAGATTATTTAACCATCAATAATTTTGAAGTAACTCTTGCAACAGATGGAGAGCAGGGGCTCAAAGAATTCACAGAAAATGAATTTGACATTTGTATTTTCGACGTGATGATGCCTAAGAAAGACGGGTTTTCATTGGCAGAAGATGTAAAAAAAATAGATAAAAATACTCCTATCATTTTCCTTACAGCAAGAAATATGAGGGAAGACATCCTGAAAGGATATCAGTTGGGGGCAGATGATTATATTACAAAACCATTTGATACGGAATTACTTTTATACAAGATTAAGGCAATTCTTCAGAGAAGCTCAACCCTGGAAAATGAAGAACAGGAACAGTTTAAGATCAGCAATATTTTCTTTGATTCCATGCTGAGACAATTAAGAGTAGGTGACAAAGAATACAAACTTTCTCCGAAGGAAAATGAATTGCTTAAGCTTCTTTGTATCCACAGAAATGATTTTATGCCAAGAGACCTTGCATTGAGAAAGATCTGGAAAAAGGAAAACTATTTTACTGCAAGAAGTATGGATGTTTATATCGCAAAACTTCGTAAGCTCTTAAAAGATGATGAAGGACTGGAAATCATCAATGTTCACGGAGAAGGATTCAGACTTTTAGTTAAGAATTAATTCCAAAAGAAGATTATAAATATAAAATTAGCAAAACAATTGAAAATGTTTTGCTAATTTTGTTTTATACGATAGGATATGAAAAATATATTTTTAGGTCTTGCTGCTTTTTCTCTGCTTACTGTTTCCTGTAAAAAAGATGAAAGAGCAACTTACATTAAAGAAGAGGCATCCATTCAGCAGCCTGCATTAGCTGTTAATAATACTCCAAAAGCTTCTATTTTAGATCAGGCAGGCATAAAGAGCAATGTGCAACCTGTAAATTCAGCTCCACCTGTTACCGCTCCGGGAATGAATCCACCCCACGGACAACCGGGACACCGTTGTGATATCCCTGTAGGACAGCCATTAAACAGCAAACCGGCTCAGGCCCAGACCACTCAAAATGTTGTGGTAAATAATAATGGATCTCAAACGATACAAATCGATCCCAATTCACTAAAACCAGGAAAATTTACGGTGGATAATAAAACAGGAAAGGCGGTAAAAACTGCTCCGGGCATGAATCCACCTCACGGACAACCGGGACATCGCTGTGATATTCCTGTAGGACAACCTCTCAATAGTAAACCGCTTCCACAGCCTGTTCAAAATGCTGTACAAAACACTCCCGTTTCAGCTCCTGAACAAAGTCTGGCAACTGGTGAGAAACCGAAATTAAACCCCGCTCACGGAGAGCCTTTTCACAATTGTTCTGTAAAAGTAGGTGATCCATTACCATAATTTTTGTAATTTTGCCATCGTGAAGTTATTTCAGATCATAACCCTTATCTTCTGCTTAGGAATTTTCTTGATTCCTAAAGATAACTTCTATATGATGTCAACCCAGCAGACCTGCTGTAAGGCGGACGCTAAAAAAGACGACTGCTGTAAGAACCATCAATCAAAATCATCTAAAGAACACGAAAAATCAAAATCATCTTGCAACGATGATTGCTGTTCAACATGTGTGGCTTGTTTTTCATATATAGAAACTCCTTTTTCCAAAGGTTTTCTATTGGAATTATCATACTATAAAGCCAATAAAAAATTACTTTTCCAATATTGTGATCCTCATCTTTCGGATCGTTTAAAAGAGATTTGGGAACCGCCAAAGCTAGCTTAATTAAAAATACAGCAGGTTCATTAGAGCGCTAATGGACTATTTTTTAATTAATCTAAATTTTAAACAAAATGAAATTATTTATTTCCAGGATAATTCTTGGATTATGCTTATTATCTGCACCCTTTATATTTGCCCAAAATCTTAAAAGCCAGTTTCAGGTAAAAGGAAACTGTGAAATGTGTAAAGAAAGAATAGAAACCTCAGCAAAAAAAGCAGGGGCAAAAGCGGCAAGATATTCTATAGATTCTCAAACTTTAACATTAGAAACAGAAGGAAATGTTTCTCCGGATGACATTCTTAAAAAGGTAGCTGAAGCGGGACACGACAATGAGAAATTCAAAGCTACTGATGAAGTGTATCAAAGTCTTCCTGACTGCTGTCATTACGAGAGAACTCTTCAACCGTCCAATGCAAGTACAAGCACGGTAGTACAAAAATCCAAAGCTGACAATGAATTTTATGTCAAAGGAAATTGTGCATCATGTAAAGCAAGAATTGAAAAAGCAGCAAAAGATGCCGGTGCTACTTCTGCAAATTGGAGCGCTGAGAAACAAACTGTTGTTTTAAACTTTGACAGCAACAAAACTTCTGCAGATAAAATTTTAAAAAAGATTGCTGATGTTGGGCATGACAACGAAAAGTATACTTCAACAGAGAACGTTTATAACAATCTTCCCTCATGTTGCCTTTACGACAGAACTGTAGCGTTGGGAGAAAAAGGACCTAACGTTCATTTTGAAGAAGATGAAAAAACAATGTCCGGTAACAATAATGTATCTGCGGAAAACGAGAACCACGATCATCATGAAAAAAAGATTGAGGAAGTAAAATTATCCGCGTCGAAAGCTTCAACTTCATTAAGCAAAAACGAAGCAGGCCTAGTTTTTAATATTGACAAAAAGGAATTGTTGAAAGCAGCCTGTTGTAATCTCTCGGAAAGTTTTGAAACAAATGCTACTGTAGATGTTTCCTTCAGTAATGCTGTAACAGGCACGAAACAGCTTAAAATGCTGGGTCTTGATCAGAAATACACCAGCCTAACCAAGGAACTTTTACCGGAGATCAGAGGTTTGGCTTCCGCTTATGGGCTGAATTTTATTCCCGGCAGATGGATCGAAAGCATCCAACTTACAAAAGGAGGAAGTACGGTAACCAATGGGTATGAAAGTATTACCGGGCAAATCAATACCGAACTTCTAAAAAATGCCAAGACTCCGGAAACATCACTCAATCTTTTTTCTGATTTCAACGGGAGAGCAGAGGCAAATATAACGAGTGTATCTCCTATTAATGAGAAATGGTCTCAGACTTTCTTATTACATGGAAATGGAACTTTCGGAAATACGGATATGAATAATGACGGATTTCTTGACCGTCCGAAAGGGACACAAATCAATGCAGCATATTTGCTTAATTATAATGACCTGGAAAAATCCGGTTTTGGATCTCACTTCGGAATTAATTTCGTGAAGGATAACAGAACAGCAGGCCAGACCGATTTTGATAAAAGGCTGTCTCAGGATAAGCAAAGCCCGTACGGGGTTGGAATTGATATTTCGAGATTTCAGGTATGGAACAAGACCGGATATGTTTTTAAAGGTAAACCTTATCAAAGTATAGGCTGGATGAATCAGTATGTATACCATCAGCAGGATAGCTTTTTCGGGTTGAGAAATTATTCAGGTAAACAGAATACTTTTTATTCCAATTTAATTTTTGAGAGTATTATCGGGAATACGAATCACAAATATAAAGCCGGAGCCAGTTTTATGTATGACGGTTATGATGAAACCTATCTTACAACTCCATACAAAAGAAATGAAATCGTACCTGGAGCTTTTGCCGAATATACCTTAACAGGATTAAAATATACTTTGGTAGCCGGAGCAAGAGTAGACTTCCACAACCTGGCTGGAACACAGTTTACACCAAGGATGAACTTTAAATATGATTTCACTCCACAAACCATTTTAAGGTTGTCAGCAGGAAGAGGTTTTAGAACGGCTTCGGTTTTTGCGGAAAATCAACAGTACTTTGCATCGAACAGAACGATTCAAATTATACAAAATGGCGGAGATATTTACGGATTAAAACCTGAAATTGCATGGAATTATGGAGCAAGTTTACAGCAGGAGTTTAAAATTTTCGGAAGAAAATCTTCCATCGTTGCCGACTTTTTCAGAACAGATTTTCAGAATCAGGTGATGGTTGACCTTGACCGATCTCCACAGCAGCTTGTATTCTATAATTTGGAAGGAAAATCTTTTGCCAATAGTTTGCAGATACAGTGGGATTTTATTCCGATTAAAAACTTTGAAGTAAAAGCTGCCTACAAATATTATGACGTTCAGGCAGATTATCTTGACGGAAGAAGGGAAATTCCTTTTATGGCTAAAAATCGCGGATTTGTAAATCTTGCTTATTCTACGAACAAAAGTGATAAGGGTGGCTTCTGGAGTTTTGATACGACTCTGAATTGGGTTGGAAAGCAAAGACTACCGGACACATCGGGCAATCCAACCGAGTTTCAATTACCCGGTTATTCCGAATCTTATACTATTTTGAATGCACAGATTTCTAGAAATTTCAATAAAAAACTGAGAGCCTATGTTGGAGGCGAAAACTTAACCTCTTACTATCAGAAGAATGCGATCATCGATTTTAAAAATCCTTTCGGGAATTATTTTGATGGTGGAATGCTCTACGCTCCTATTATGAAAGCTAATTTTTATGTAGGTCTGGATGTGACATTCTAAAAATACCGATAAGTTTTTAAATATAATAGGCAGCATTAATCCAAATGCTGCCTTTATTTTGGAATAAAATTTTATCGGTACGGACATTTTTTCAAGATTAAAATGTGGTTCCTTCTCCGTTGACAAAGGTGAGCTAAGGCATTAAATGACAATTTTGCAAATCTCCGATTTTGCCATTTTACAAACAAAGAACAAAAAAATACTTAAAAAATCTATTTACATTAAAAATTTTATATATTTACACTTTCTAATATGTATGAACATACCAACCAAAGATTTCACGATAGATCATCATAGTAAACTCCCTCTGCATGTACAGGTAGAAGAACTTTTCCGTAAACTTATCAAGATGGAAGTTTATAAAAAAGGAGCTCTGTTACCTAAGGAAGTTGATCTGGCTAATCTTTGGGGAGTTTCCCGGAACACCATCCGACAGGCAACCAATAAACTGGAACATGAAGGTCTTATTGTACGGAAAAAAGGGGTCGGAACACGTGTGGCTGAAAATAAAAGCCTTACAACAGGATTGGATCATTGGTATAGTTTTACAAGAGAAATGCAGGAGAAAGGTATTCATGTAATTAACCAATTGTTAAAAACAGAAACAGTACAGCCTAATGAAGAAATCTGCCATTTTTTTAACAGTTCACCAGATAAAAAAATATTTAAGCTTTCTAAATTAAAAGGAGAAAATTCCGGTGATCCGATTGTCTATTTTGAAAGCTATTTTCATCCAAGAATAGGCCTTGATAAAAATGATGATTTTGATATGCCATTGTATAGCATGTTGCAGGAGAATCATGGAGTCATAGTACACCGGTCCCGTGAAAATATAAGCGCCTGCCAGGCTGGTGCCGTGATAGGAAAGAAACTAAAAGTACCGGCTGCTTTTCCGGTTCTGAAACGAGAGCGTTTCGTGTATGATATCAATGGAAAGCCGGTAGAATATAATGTGGGATACTACCGTTCTGATAAGTTTACCTATACGATAGATATTAATAAATCTTCTTAGCAGGTTTTATTTTTTTAGACATTAATATGTTCAAACATTCTAACATATAACCAAAAATGAAGTCCATGTACAAGTATTTTCTTTTGCTGATGTCCTTCCTGATGACAGGCAATTTTGTTTATAGTCAAAAAAAAGTTCCTTATTTTGGTAACATACAGTCTACCAACGGTTATGAAAAGGAAATAAGTGGTGAGAATATTGATTATTTCTCTGCATTTCCGGATCATGCAACGAGAGCTTTGCTTACGCGCACAACGGATGGCGCAAAAGCAATTGAGTGGGAAACTGCTCCTGTGCCACAAAAAGGCAATAAGCAATATGTATATTTTAACTGGCTGGTCTCCCATTCTTCGGGAAGCAGTGGGGGTATTCGCCATTTTGACTTGTACATCAACGATCAAAAAGCACTGACTCTCACTACTTATCCCGGAAATAAGCATCCGGACTGGATTTCCAAAGCAGCAGACAGTACTGCATTTGTATTCAACCAGACTAAAATGGACGGCTTAAAAGATTCTTATGGTATTGCGTATCTCAGAGTTCCTGCCAATAAAGTAACTCCGGGAAAACCTTTACGTCTGAAACTTGTAGGACAAGCTCAGGATAGCAGGGACTGGTTCATGACATACAAATTTACCTTCCAGGAGAAAATGGATGCTTCCTCCACTCCGTTCATTTTAAAAGATGGAAAACGTCTTATTACCCTTACTACATTACACTTTGGTCCTGAACAAAAAATTACGGCTAAAATAAACAATAAGAATTCCTTCTCCTTTACTATGCCGGATGGTATTAAAACATTTGACCTACCTGTAGATCTTGCACCTGAAGGAGGCAGTGTTCAGTTATCAGTTACCTCCGGTAATAAGGAACTTCTCCGTAAAACTATTGAGGCTGGAGCTATCGTTCCCCGCACCTTATATTTCATACATCATTCTCATACGGATGTAGGATATTCCCATTTACAATCTGAAGTGGAAAGGATTCATACTCAAAATATATATGATGCCTTGAAAATGATTGAGAAAACACGGAACTTACCTGAAGAAGCTCGTTTTAAATATAATGTCGAAGCACTATGGGATGTAGAAAACTTTATGCGAAAAGCTACTCCTCAGGATAAACAATTATTTGTAAAAGCAGTA
This sequence comes from Chryseobacterium sp. PTM-20240506, assembly GCF_048296755.1. Classification (NCBI taxonomy): domain Bacteria; kingdom Pseudomonadati; phylum Bacteroidota; class Flavobacteriia; order Flavobacteriales; family Weeksellaceae; genus Chryseobacterium; species Chryseobacterium sp. PTM-20240506. The sequence continues at coordinate 3,415,264 of NZ_CP182581.1, read as the reverse complement.
AAAGAAGGAGATATAGGTCTTTCAGCAATGTATGGTAATATTTTAACGGGACTTAGCCAGCCCGAAGAATTATACCATTACACGGAATATGGGAAAAAGCTGGAAAAAGAATATGGATTAAAGATCAACAGTGCCATGATGTCTGATGTTCCCGGCTTTGCCTGGTCATTGGTTCCTGCACTTACTGCATCGGGAGTAAAATATTTTTCCAGTGGCCCCAATTATCTTGGAAAAACCAACCCATATCTTGGAGACCGGGTTGGAAATTTTGTAAAAAACTGGGGAGATAAACCAGTATGGTGGCAATCGCCTTCGGGTAAAGAAAAAATATTATTCTGGACAGCCGGAAGAGGTTATTCTTCATGGCACGGCATCCATCCGGGTGGTGTATTTGAAAACGGGCAAAGAAAGATTGCTGAATATCTTGATGACCTTACCAAAACCAATTATCCTTATGATATGGTACAGTGGCGTTATAATATTGTTTCTGATAATGGTCCTATAGATCCTTCAATATCAAAGTTTGTAGATGAGTGGAATAAAAAATATATCTCGCCTAAAATCGTTCTCAGTACGAATGAAAAGATGTTTGAAGTTTTTGAAAAGAAATATGGAGATCAGCTTCCAATAGTAAAAGGAGATATCAGTCCGCGTTGGGAAGACGGAGCAATGTCTACGGCCAGGGAAGAAGGGATTAACCGAAACAGCAGCCTTAAGCTACAACAGCTAACCACCCTGTACTCAATGCTCAATCCTACTCAATATAACAGCCAAAGTTTTTATGAAGCATGGAGAAATGTCATTTTATTTCATGAGCATACCTGGGGAGCCTTTAATAGTATTACTGCTCCTGACCTTCCGTTCGTTAAAGATCAATGGCAGGTAAAAAAGCAGTTTTCTACTGACGGAAGTTCTTTGGCTAACAAACTGGAAGCTGATTTACTAAAGCCTATAACCAATCCTGTATCCAAAACCATTGCAGTTTTCAACACCTCATCATGGTTACGAAGTGGTGCGGTAATTATTCCTGGAACATCATTGGGGAATGCCGTCCAGGATGCATCAGGTCATACAGCTCCTTTACAAAAGCTGCAGGACGGAACTATGATATTCATCGCAAAAGATGTTCCACCACTAGGGTCAGCAAACTACATTATCATTAAAGCAAAAGTATCTTCCGCAAAGCCTTTTTCTGTTACTAACAATAGTATTTCTAATGGAAAGGTTGCTGTGACCTGGGATCATAAGACTGGAAGCATTACCCAGTTTACCGATAACAACAATATTAATTACGTAGGAATTTTTAACAACCAAGGGTTAAACAGTTATTGGTATGTTCCTGGTTCTGATCCAAAGGAAGCTCAATCCAACATGAATGTGCAGATAAAAGTATTAGAGAATGGACCTGTTATGAGCAAAATCTCTCTGATATCAGAAGCACCAGGTGCTAATAAACTGGAAAGAATTCTTACTTTGTTTGCGGATAGTGATGAAGTAGGATTGGAAAATATTGTGGATAAAAAACCTATACGTACCAAAGAATCGGTTCACTTTGGTTTTCCCTTCAATGCTGAGTTCAAGAATATAACAGTAGATGCAGGTTATGGTATCATGAGGTATCTTACTGATCAGCTTCCCGGTTCCAACATGGATTATTGGTATAGCCGCCGATGGGTAGATGCTTCTTTTGGACAAAAGGGAATGCAATGGATGGTTTTAGAAGCACCCCTTATTGAAGCTACTGAGATGATCGACGAAAGAATGGTTATTGATAACAGCCACAAAAAATGGAAAGACAAAGGAGCTCCCGGCACTACCAATTGGTTCAGCTATGCGATGAACAACTATTGGCACACCAACTATAAAGCAGATCAGGAAGGTCCTGTGCATTACCGCTATGCTCTACGTCCACATGGATCATTTGATTCAGTAGACAATGAGAAGTATGCGTCTGCTTTTACGCAACCTCTTATTGCCGTTTCTGTCGATGAAAAATTCAAAGTTGGCGGAAGTCTTTTCAAAGTTGGCAATGACAAAATTGTTGTGACAAGTGTAACACCACAAGAAGATCACAGCTTTATTATAAGACTATACAATCCAGACGAGCGGGAACAGACAACAACATTTGCCTGGGAAAAGCTAAAACCATCTCAGCTTATTGATGTAAAAACAGGCAAAACAATAACACCTGACGAAAAACTTAGTTTATCAGGAATGGATGTTATTGAAATTAAACTTATTCCTTAATTAAAGTTATGTCGAAACCGGTTATTGCCATAGATATGGGAGGTACAAAGATTAAAATCGGCATTGTGCAAGATGGCATTTTACTGGATTCCACCTCTATTGATGCCTATTCCACAAATGGTCTCAGATCCAGGCTTCCTTATATCCGGGAAGCTGTAGAAAATTTATTAAAACCCCAACAACTTTCTTTATCGGATCTGGGTGGATTAGGTATTGCTTCTCCCGGGATCGTAGACAGCCACCGGAAAAAAGTACTTTCTATCGATAAGAAATTTGGAGATGCTCCTGAAATCGATTTAGAGGAATGGAGCCAGAAGATGTTTAATCTTCCTTTTTTCATAGAGAATGATGCCAGGAGTGCGTTGGTAGGAGAATGGATATATGGTAATGCACAAAATCATGACAATGCAGTTCTCATGACACTGGGAACTGGAATAGGCAGTGCGGCTATCATAGAAGGAAAATTATTGAAGGGGAAACACTTTACGGCGGGTATTCTTGGAGGACATTCGGTGATCAATTATAAAGGGAATGTATGTAATTGTGGCAATAAAGGTTGTGTAGAAACGGAAGCTTCAACATGGAATCTCGCAAACATGCGTAAATCAGAAGATCTGCCAGCTTCTTCGGTAGTTGATTATGAAATGATCTTTACTCTGGCTGAAGAAGGAAATACAAAAGCATTAGAAATCAGGAATCAGAGCCTTCAGGCATGGTCTGCATGTGCTGTTAATCTGATTCATGCTTATGACCCGGAAATACTGGTGCTTACCGGCGGGATTATGGCCAGCAGTTCTTCTATCATACCCTATTTACGGAATTATATTGAAACTTACGCATGGACACCCTGGGGAAAAGTTCATCTTACTGAAGGAAAATTCTCCGGCACAGCTGCCCTATTGGGCATAGCCCATCTCATCAACAACCAATAAAATAATATGACTGATAAACATTGCACAAGATGAAATCAAACTTTAATAAACATCCCGTCATTGAAATCAAAGGCCACTCTTGTTTTTCAGGTTGGCAGAATATTACTGAACAAATAAAAGAAAGTAATCCTAGAGTTATCGCGATTGAGTGCTATCCAGGGGTTTATCTGGAAGAGGTCATCAGCTCATTGAAAGAGATCCTAAATCCGGAATTGGTGATCAATACCATTCAGGCCATGAAACCGGAAAAAGAAATTGCAGCATTGATACAGCCTTATGTAACGGATGATCCTGTATTTGGCTATATATCCTCCCTAAAACTGGAAGATTATTTTGATTTTAAAAAGATTAAAGATCTCAAAAGCCTTCTATCAGAAATCGGGGATTGTGCTGTGATCATAGGCCCTGGTGCCACTTTAATTGCAGACGAGGCAGACCTTTCCATGTATGCAGATATGCCTCGATGGGAAATACAAATGCGTTTCCGAAAAGATACAGCCTGCAATCTGGGCAGAACCAACTATACTGATTCTTTTGCATATCAATACAAACATGCTTATTTTGTAGACTGGCGCGTTAGTGACCATTATAAGAAACAAATATTGAATAAGTGTCAGTTTCTTCTGGATACGACCATACCACATCAACCTAAAATGATAAGTACTGTTTCTTTATTTGATGCATTTCAGCAAACGTTAAGCGCTCCTTTCAGAGTTGTCCCGTTTTTTGATCCCGGCCCATGGGGAGGCCAGTGGCTAAAAGAGGTATGTGACCTGGACAGAAGTCTTCCGAATTACGCCTGGGGATTTGATTGTGTCCCTGAAGAGAATAGTCTCTTATTGGGTTTCGGAAACCAGGTTGTAGAAATACCTTCTTCCAATCTTGTTTTTTTCCAGCCAGAAGCTTTGCTGGGAAAAGAAGTATATGAGGGATTCGGGGATGAGTTTCCTATCCGTTTTGACTTTCTGGACACTATGGAAGGGGGTAATCTGAGTCTACAGGTACATCCGCTTAAGGAATACATCAAAGAAAAGTTCGGGATGTCCTATACACAGGATGAAAGTTACTATATGCTGGATGCTAAAGAAGATGCTTTTGTCTATTTGGGGTTAAAAGAAAATATTGACCCTCAGCTTATGATGAAGGAGCTGGAAGCTGCGCAATATGATCAGGTTCCTTTTGACGCAGAGAAGTATGTACAAAAATGGCCGGTCCGCAAACATGATCATGTATCTATTCCTTCGGGCACTGTACATTGTTCGGGAGCGAATTCTGTGGTATTGGAAATCAGTGCAACTCCTTATATTTTTACTTTTAAATTATGGGATTGGGGGCGTATGGGACTGGATGGCAAACCGCGTCCCATATCATTGGCACATGGTAAAAATGTTATACAATGGGATCGAACAACTTCATGGACCAAAGAAAATATACTAAACCTTACAGAACCTATTGCTGAAGGAGATGGCTGGCGGGAAGAACGTACAGGTTTAGATGCATTATCATTTATTGAAACAAGAAGACATTGGTTTACTAAAAAAGTAGTTCATCATACCGGAGGTGTGGTAAATGTACTCAACCTTGTTGATGGAAGGGAAATTATTGTAGAAAGCCCAGAACATCTTTTTGAGCCTTATGTTATTCATTATGCTGAAACATTTATCGTTCCGGCCCATGTAAGACTGTATACCATAAGCCCATATGGAGAGAGTGAAGGAAAAGAATGTGTGACTATTAAAGCGAGCATACGTACTCAGATGATTTCTCAAAAAGTTATAAAATAAACATCTATGCAGCAAACGTTTCATTCTACAATCCTTAAGGCAACTCTTGTAGCATCAGTAGGCGGATTGTTATTCGGTTATGATACCGCTGTAATCTCCGGAGCAATTGGCTTTATGCGAACTTATTATCATTTATCCGATCTGATGACAGGCTGGGTAGCTTCATGTGCTCTGCTGGGCTGCATCATAGGTGCTGTGTATTCAGGAACATTAAGTGATCGTATCGGTCGTAAAAAAGTATTAATGCTTTCGGGTTTATTGTTTACTATTTCATCCATAGGAACATCACTGGCTCCTAATCTGTGGATATTTGTAGTATTCCGGATAATAGGAGGAATGGGTATCGGAATTGCTTCCATGCTCTCGCCGATGTATATTTCAGAAATGGCTCCTGCAGCCATAAGAGGACGTCTGATATCCATATTCCAACTGGGAATCGTGAGTGGTATTCTGGTTATCTATTTTGTGAATGCCTATATTGCCGGCATTCATAACGAAAGCTGGAATATTTCGACAGGATGGCGATGGATGTTTGGTTCGGGAATTATTCCTGCCGTTATCTTTATTCTGTTGCTCTTCACTGTTCCTGAGAGTCCGCGTTGGCTGGCCGGACAAAAAAGAGAAACTGAGGCATTAGCAATCCTGAAAACCATCAATGATCCTACGACTGCCCGGCAGGAGCTGGATTCCATCAAGGGGGCTTTAAAAGAGGAAAAATCTCTTTCTTTCAGCGCGCTTAAGGAGCCCAAATTAAAACGGGCATTGGCTATAGGTATCTTCCTTGCTATATTCTCACAAATTACCGGCATCAATGCAATTATGTATTATGCTCCTGAGATTTTCAAGGCAACGGGAGTCGGCTCAGACTCTGCATTCATGCAAACCGTTCTCGTGGGGATCATCAATGTTCTTTTTACTTTTGTAGCCATAAAATATGTAGACACATGGGGACGAAAAAAGTTACTGCTTCTTGGTATTTCCGGCATGGCTATTTGTTTATTTATTATTGGTTTTGCCTTTTTTAATGAACAAAAGGGTTATCTGATACTTATCGCGATCCTTGGATACATTGCTTGTTTTGCCATGTCCCTTGGTCCTCTTGCATTTGTGGTTATTGCAGAAATCTTTCCAACAAAGGCTCGAGCTACCGCTATGTCCGTGGCTACTTTCTTTCTGTGGTCAGCCGTTTTTTTAGTTTCCCAAACTTTTCCGGTTCTTGTCGGAATTATTGGTAATGCTTTTACATTTTGGTTATACATGGCCATCGCTATCACAGCACTCTTGTTTGTATGGAAAAAAGTACCTGAGACCAAAGGAAAAACCTTAGAGGAAATACATAATTCTCTATAAAAGAAAAAGAGTGATTGAAATTCTTAATTTTGGGATTTCAATCACTCTTTATTATTTTACCGGCTTTATACTCATCGCAAATCCCCCACCGGGAGCCGCTTTGATTTTCAGCTTAGTATTGGTTCTCACTATTTGTCTGGAGATCTCATAACTTTTAGGATTGTTTTTCCAGCTGGCATTTTTACCGTCTTTATAAATTACCGCTTCAAATTTTTGGTTTTTAGGTAGAAATGACAAATCTACCGTTGCTTCTCTTGGATTTTCATCAGTAATACTTCCTACAAACCATTCATCTTTATTTTTAGCTTTCCTTGCAATGGTAATATAATCACCCGGCTCGGCCTCAAGAATATATGAAGAATCCCAATCTACTGCCACGTCTTTGATAAACTGAAAAGCATCAGGATATTTTTTGTAATTATCAATCAGATCTGCAGCCATCTGAAGCGGGCTGTACATTGTAACATAAAGTGCTAATTGCTTGGTAAGCGTTGTACTCAACTTCGCTTTATTAGTTCCATAAACCGAAAGATCTCCTTCGAATATCCCTGGTGTATAGTCCATCGGGCCTCCTATTAGCCTTGTAAATGGCAATATGGTGGTATGATCCGGACGGTTGCCATTGAAAGATTCAAATTCTGTTCCGCGTGCCGATTCCTGAGCAATCCAATTGGGGTAAGTCCTGTAAAGACCTGTTGGCCGCACTGCTTCATGTGAATCTACCATAATATGATATTTTGCAGCCATTTCAGCAACGTAGTTGTAATGGTTAACCATCCATTGGCTGTCATGATATTCACTCCGCGGGATAATTGGCCCTACATATCCGGTTTTTACGGCATCGTATCCATTGTCTTTCATAAACTGAAATGCGTCCATCAATTGTCTTTCATAATCTACCGCAGATGATGTTGTTTCGTGATGCATGATAATCTTTACATTTTTGCTTTTGGCATAAGCCTGCAGTTCTTTTACATCAAAATCGGGATAAGCTTTGGTAAAGCTATAAATATGTTCTTTTCTGTAAGCCTGATTATCTTCCCATCCTTCATTCCATCCTTCCACTAAAACAGCATCAAAGCCGTTTTCTGAAGCAAAATCAATGTATTCTTTAACATGCTTGGTATTCGCGCCATGTCTGCCATTCGGCTTGAGGGTTTTATAATCCGTTTGCCCGATCCGGATATCCTGATCGTCTGAATAAGCCCAGGTAGATCCACCTCCTATAAAATATTCCCACCATACTCCAATGTATTTGGTCGGCTTGATCCATGAAGTATCCTCAATTTTGCTTGGCTCATTAAGATTAACAATCAGGTTGGAAGCCAAAATATCTCTTGCGTCACTGCTGATAATCAAAGTTCGCCATGGGCTTACAGAACCTGTTTGAACAAAACCCCTGTCTCCGTTTTTATCAGGTGTCAGATTGGAAGAAAGAATAAAATTCTTCTCATCAAGATTGAGTGTCATTGCAGCAAAATTGATAAGAGCTGCTTCATGAATATTAATATAAATTCCGTCTTTTGATTTCAGCATCAAAGGTGTTTGTACAGCAAGACTGGCACTGGGTGCTTTTGCTGCCAGAGGTTCTTTGCGTACCTCATCGATCAGCTTTGAAATTTCGGACAGATTTGATGTAGTAACCGGAAACTCATTCGTATCATAATCGGCAGGGATCCAAAATGCCTTATAATCTTTTCCTAAATTAAAGCTTGTTTTCTCACTGCTTATGGTAAAATGCCTTAAATCCTTTTGGACAGGAAACTCATACCGGAAACCTAAACCATCGTCAAATAGCCTGAATCTGATATCCAGTTTCCAGCCGGTTTTATCTTGAACTAAATGGACAAGCATTTCATTGTAATGATCAGCTACTTCCTTATTGGGTCCCCAAACCGGCCTCCAGGTTTTATTGGAAGATGAGTAATCAATCCCCTCTACTTTAAAATCGGAGAAATAGGAATAAGAGGGTTTTAAAACAAATCCTAACTGGCTTTCTTTTAAAACCGTTTTATCTTTATAATTTAATGAATAATATGGAGTTCCCTCCCCTTCTATTTTAAAGTTCAGTTTAAACTGATTATTGGGTGACGAGAGTAGTTGTCCGTTCGTAACAATCGTGAACAACATACTCATACAAAAGTATATAGTCTTTATTTTCATTATAATAATCTTAAAAAACACTGTCCGCCATTCTCTGGGAAAATGGCGGACAGAGATCAATTATACTTACCGGAATTATCTTCCGAAATCATCCTGTACTCTTACAATATCATCTTCATCCGATGGATTTGATGCATCCGTATGCTGCCAGATCTCGGCTACAACACCCCAGCCATCCAGTCCGATCAATCGGTGTCTTTCTCCCTGTTGAAGTTTTACCTGATCCTTTGGCTTGTATTCCTGCAGTTCACCTTCTTCATCGGTATTACTTCTTTTTATACCTACTGTTCCTTCAACAACCTGCCAGATTTCTGCTCTCCTGTGGTGATACTGCCAGCTCAATCTTGCCTGTGGCGCCACCAGAAGAATTTTCGGGCTTAATTTTCCTCCGATCTTCAGGCTTTCCACATCTATTCCGTCAAAATATTGATTCGCAAAATCCTGTGCCTGCGCTTCATCAATCACAAAAAATCCACCCCACGGTCTTGTATCATCTTTTGCAACAAGATTAAAGCCCTGAGCTCCTAGCATCTTTTCTACTTTATCAAATATTTCTTTCTTTTCCGCACTCATAATTATCGCTATTAAAGTTTATTGTTAAAATGATTTATTCTTTTGACATCGAATAAGGAAAGTACTTTTCCTGTGATCCTCTTTCTTTATTCGGCTGATTGCTCATCTTGAAATCCAGAACTGCACCATGCAGAAGGTCTTTGTGACTCAACCAGTTTCTGGAGTAAGGCTGATTGTTTACATTCAGAGATTTTACGTAAAGATTCTCACTGCTATTCTCCGGAGCCTTTATTTCGATATTTTTACCGTTCTCCAGATGTACGGTAACTTCTTTAAACAACGGCGCCCCTAAAACATATTGATCCGTAGCGGGTGTTACCGGATAAAATCCTAATGCAGAAAAAACATACCATGCAGAAGTTTGCCCGTTATCCTCATCCCCACAATATCCGTCCGGTGTGGCCTGATAAAGTTTATCCATTACCTGCCTTGCCCAATATTGGGTTTTATATGGCGCTCCGGCATAATTATACAGGTAGATCATATGCTGTATAGGCTGGTTACCGTGGGCATACTGCCCCATATTCATGATCTGCATTTCCCTTATTTCATGGATCACACTTCCATAGTAGCTATCATCAAAAACAGGAGGAAGAGAAAATACCTCATCCAGTTTGGCTTCGAATTTCTTTTTACCACCCATCAGCTTTGCAAGACCATCTATATCCTGGAAAACCGACCATGTGTAATGCCAGCTGTTTCCTTCGGTAAAGGCATCTCCCCATTTAAAAGGATTAAAAGGTGACTGAAATTTTCCGTCTTTATTTTTACCTCGCATAAGACCTGTTTCAGGATCGAACATATTCTTATAGTTGTAGGCTCTTTTTTTGTAGATGTCAATTTCTGACGCTGGTTTCCCTAAAGCTTTTCCTAACTGATAAATCGAAAAGTCATCGTAAGCATATTCTAAAGTACGGGCTGCATTCTCATTAATTTTCACATCATATGGAACATATCCCAGGGTATTATAATATTCCACCCCTTTACGGCCGACAGCCTCAATAGGACCTTCATTATTCGCCCCGTGTTTTACGGCCTGCCATAAGGTTTCAATATCATATCCACGCAATCCTTTAATGTAAGCATCAGCAACAACGGAAGCAGAATTGTTCCCGATCATAATATCAGAATAGCCGGGACTGCTCCACTCTGGCAGAAAACCTCCTTCTTTGTAAGCATTGGCAAGGCCTTCCTGCATCTCTACGTTGATGCTTGGATATACGAGATTCAGAAATGGGTATAATGCACGAAATGTATCCCAAAAACCGGTTCCTGCAAACATTTTCCCATCCAATATTTTACTGTTGTACGGACTCCAGTGCTTCACTTTATTCTGAGCATCGATCTCATATAATTTTTGTGGGAAAAATAAGGTTCTGTATAAAGAGGAATAAAAGGTTTTCATTTGCTGATCTGTTCCTCCCTTTACTTCAATCTTTCCAAGTGTCTTGTTCCATATCTCTTTCGCATTATCTTTTACCTGCTCAAAACTGCGGCCGGCAATTTCCCTTTTAAGGTTAATTTCTGCCTGTTCGAAACTGATAAATGATGAAGCTACCTTTGCATAAACCGATTCTTTATTTTTTAACTTAAATCCAACTATGGCTCCTGTGTGATCGCTGGTAATTTCCAATTGATCATTTACCAACCGATCATCTTTCCATGTTGTCGTTACATCAAAGTCTTTATCAAACTGAACAATAAAATAGTTTTTAAAACTCTCATATTTTCCTCTGGCATACTTAGTCGTGTATCCTATGATTTTCCTTTGTTTCGGAAGAATTTTGATATAAGAACCTTTATTCAGCGCGTCAATTACAACATAAGCACTATCCGTTTTAGGGAAATCAAATTTGAAAAATGCGGCTCTTTCTGTGGGTGTAAACTCCGTAGTAACATTAATATCAGCGAGATAAACACTATAAAAATATGGTTTTGCAATTTCTGCTTTATGGCTGAACCAGCTGGCACGATCTTCTTCTTTAAACCTGAGTTTTCCGACACCTGGCATAATTGCAAATGCTCCATAATCATTCATCCATGGAGAGGGCTGATGTGTTTGTTTAAATCCTCTGATCTTATCCGCATCATATGTGTAAGCCCATCCATCACCCATTTTACCTGTTTGGGGAGTCCAGATATTCATTCCCCATGGAAGCCCTATCGCAGGATAAGTATTACCGTTAGACAATGATGGCTTAGATTGGGTTCCCATTAATGGATTTACATAATCTGCAGGAGACGGATTCTGACCAAAAACCAGCGCATTAAGCAGGAGAAAAAGAGTTGAAAATAAAAACTTCATTATATCATTTTATTAGTTGATTAAGGTCTTCTTCAAAGCATAGCTTGCAGCACCTAAGATGGCAGCGTCTTCAAAAATAACCGAAATTTTAACAGGCAAGTTAATATTATTTTTTACTAAATTCTCACTAAATCTTTCTTCAAAATAAGGATATGCTTTCGCAATGTTTCCTCCTATTACAAGGACCTCCGGCCTGTAATCCCATACATATTTGACAATAAATTCCGAGAAAGAATCTGCATACTCCTGAAATATCCTGGATTGGATGTCTTTAGGCTTATCAAGTAATTCTTTGGTTCCTGAGATTTCGCTTCCTGTTAATTCCGCATATCGTTTAACAAACCATCGAGTGGCAAGATAATCTTCAGCTAAGGAATCTTTAAAAGGAGAATTCCACAAATCCTCATCTGTTGAAGTCTCACCATTGTAGAATGTTGTTCCTAATCCTGTTCCCAGCGTTATCCCAAATACACGGTTATATTCAGTGACGCAACCTCCGAAAACTTCGCCTTCCAGAAATGCGGCAGCGTCATTTACAAAGTGGATCTGTTCATTTAATATAGAAAGCCTGCTGGCCAGTTCTTCTTTGATATTTATTTGGTAGATATCGATAAATTTTCCCTGCTGCATGAGAGAAATTCCGTTTTTATAATCAAAAGGTCCCGGCATTGCAATGCCTATAAGGAGTTCTTCCCTGTTCAGATTTACTACAGCTTTTCCGATTGCAGAAACCCAGGCGGAAAAAATATCTTCCCGTCCGCCAAATGAGTCAACATGCTCCCTGATATAAGTGGAACCTATAATTTCATGCTTTTCAGGATCTACCTGAGCCATTGTAATATGCGATCCGCCAATGTCTATACCTAATGCATTTTGCATAATTCTCTTATTTTTTAATTCCAGTAGATATATCTGATCATCTAAAAACAGACAAACAAGAAAGCAAAATCATTATTATTCAATAATTCCTAAATTCATTTTTTAAATGTTCCTGCCACTTGTCTGCCTATCTTAGATTCCAAATTTAAATTCTAACTGTATAATTTTATTAATTTTTTAAAGACTTAATCCACTATTATTTTTCCTGAAAATATAATGCGGTCATTTTTTGATTCCACTTTATAAATATATGTTCCGGACGATAAAGCTTGAGTATTGATCGTTATTTTATCTTTATCTACACTCTGTTTTTTGATCAACTTCCCTGAAAGATCATATAGGGATACTTCACTAGCAGAACGATCATTAATTACAAAATGAATATCATTTCCCTTTTTAACAGGGTTTGGATAGACATTATTTCCTTTTTCAAGAACATTGTCTTTTGTTGATAATGAAATATTGCAAGGTACATCTGTTGTCCAGTTGGCATTTGACATATTAATAATAGTCGCAAAATGTGTATTCGAAGTCGCGTCTAAAGCTCCGTTACCACTTCCCTCATCCATTTTCCAATTAGCCTCAAGCCCTGCACTATTAGAAGCTATATTACATTTGTCATTCATAATTTCCTGAGCCGTCAATGCTTTTTTCCACACCCGGAATTCATCAAGGAAACCGTTCAATGTTCTTGAATTATCATAATTTCTTGCCAGATAAAGAATTCCATTGGCTGTAAAGTTTCCGGTGGCTGCAGCACTTGCATCAAGAGTTCCGTTAATATAAATTTTCATCGCCGTTCCGTCATAAGTGGCAGCGATATGATACCACGTGTTGGTATTCAATCCAGTATTGCTGTTCAGCTTAATCTGAGATGAGCCGAAACTTAATATAAATTGTAATTTATTGTTTGTAAGACCGGCATCCCCAAATCTCAGAATGGCAGAATTATTATCTCCTACTTCAATCCCAATTACTGAAGAAATATTAGGGAAAGCAGTTTTAAACGCATTTACTTTCACCCATCCTTCAAAAGTGAGTGCATTCCCACTTAGATTAAACTGGCCGGCATTGAGATAATGACTACTGCCGTTAAAAGAAAGAGATCTTGGTCCAGGACTTTGAACCGGCGCAAAACCACTGTTAAATGAAGCCTCTGCAGAATATGCACTTACAGTAGATGCACTGCATACTCCCTGTACTTTCCAAACGTAATTTGTATTTTCAGTTAAATTTTGCAGATTATATGTATTGGTTGTAATATTCTGAATCGTTGTCCATGTTGTAGCGGCAGCTGTTTTATACTGTAAGGTATAAGAAGTTGCACTTCCGGCATTCCATGACAGCTTTGTTGTCGTTCCCAGGAAGTTTTCCGACTTAAGGCCTGCCGGAATTTCACATCCGCTTCCGGAATTAAATCTCGGAGCAAAAAGATATGTACTCTTCAGCGTAGAAGAACAATTGGACTGAATTCTCCAATCATAATCTGTACTTAAAGCCAGGTTGTTTACATTGATATTATTTCCGGAGTAATTGGTTGCCAAATTAATCCACGTTGTTGAATTGGCTGCCTTATAATCTATATTGTAGGTTTGAGAACCGTTTGAAGTCCAGTTTAATTTAGCTGAAGTTCCTGCAACATTGGTCACCTCAAGTCCTAATGGTGGATCACATGATGCTCCCTGTGTCCAGGTATACAGCTGGCCACTAAGTTGTGTGTTCTCGTTATAGAGAATGTTAGATCCCGTACTCAGATAGCTGGCAGCATTGGTTCCTTTAAGATCATACCACATAAAAACGCCATAGCCGTCATTCTTTGTGCTCGTTGCTAAAGTAGAAAGTGTAGAAGCAGAAGTATTCTGGATCCAGGTTGCTGCCGCAGAAATTTTAGAATTGGCAAGAGGAGGTATTGAAGGAGCATTATAAGTGCCATAATAAGCGTTCCATCCGTAATTGATATAGTTTCCGGCATTATCTCCATTATAAGCTTGCCTTGTTGTTGCCGGGCCAATGTAATACCATGTAATTAATTTATCCGGCATGGCAGCTTTCAACTCCTGTAATAACATAACAAAAGAACTGTTATTCGGCTGTCCGGTAGCGTTATTTCCATAATCTGCATATTCGTCGTCAAGATCAACTCCATCCAGGCCATAGGTATATACGGTGTGGGCTATCTGCAAAGCAAAATCACGTGCCGCTTCCCGGGTCGGAAAGTTACAGATACCCGCCCCCTGATGATTCCCCAGGATATCTAATAATACTTTGATTCCTTTTTGCTGTAGAGGCCTTACATAAGTGTCGACATCGTTTAATACTTTTGTCACATTATTATTGTTGGAAATATAAGCCCGGCTTTTGGAAACATCATAATTGATGTTGGCCGCGAAGATAATAGCAACGTCAAAAAGTTGTTTGTTACTGTTTTGCAAAGTATATGACCCTGCGTTCAGAATATTGCTGTTATTAACCTCCACATAGCATATCCCCAAAGGATTAAGCTGTGCCCGTAATAAAGATGTTGCCTGCCCTATTAATAAGACCAATGCAATAAGAATAGATTTTCCTTTCATAGTATAATTATTTCGTTTTTGACCTGGTTTATAAATCCGGAGGTATAACAATGGGTCAGAAGGCTCCTTCCGTTGACTTCTCCAGCTCCCTCGCAGATTGAAGGAATTCTTCTACATTCATTTCTTTAAAGAATAATAATCCGTGGGTTGCCCTCAGCCTCGGACTCTCGTTATCATAAAAATATGGTTTCCCTAATACCAGCTGAACCGCTTTGAGCTGTTCTACCCAGGTTTGTATTGACAGATGGCTGAACTTCCCATTGTAACGGTAACTTGGAAAGGATGCATCTACCTGGCTCAGATAGCTGTTGGTAAAGCTCTCATCCATTGTGCTCATGGCATTAAGTGATACGGGGAATATATGGCTGACGTCTGCAGCATTAAACTGATACCATACATTTCTGTAACCCCAGATTTTAAGACCGGAAAGATCTTTTTCTTTGCCCCATTCTCTTACCGCTTCAGCGATAGCCTGCAAAACTTTGTAATGAGTATCAGGGCCGCTTCCTTCAGGGTCAAAAGCTAAACTTATAACTGTAGGGTTAATTTCCTTTAACTGTTGTAAAATAGGAAGAACATCCCGTTCTCTTTTTGGTTTTTCCGTAAAAATGGCTCCCGTATAAAAGCCGAGCCTCAGATGGCTTACGTTTTTTGTTCTCACCCCAAAATGTGCCCATACAAGCTCTTCCTCATATTCACGGATCATCCCTTTTAAAATCTGAATTTTCGGTTCAGGGTTTTGTCCGTCATAGCTGGAGTTAACCGTGTCTATGATCTCCCTGATCTTTTCGCGTAATCCAGACTTGCTTTTCAGATTCCAGAGTTCAACAATATTCCTCACCATTCTATGGGAAACAGCTCTCGCCCGCTCTTCTTCATTTCCTGAGGCAATATTGATCAGATAATGATATACATCTTTGTCTTTTTTATTTTTATATCCGTTTTCAAAAAAATCGGGATAATTGAGCATTTCAACTTCTTCTCTTCCGATAAAAGAAAGCGTATCGCGAAGGATTTTTATTAAAAATTTATTGGTAACAGCAGTAAATCCGGAGGTAAGAACTGAATAGTGAGAAGAATTGGTCTCATTACGGGACTGATAATGAATATATGGTAATAATCCTAAAGAAATATCATCATGATGGGGTCCGGTATGATAAAAGACTTCATTGCTGAGCGGTTTTGTTCCTGTTTTTATTTTATTTTCAATGGACGCAATAACTTGCTGTACCGTAGTATTGCTTACATCCGGAATTAGTTTTGTATAATCATCCCCTTTCAGATCATCCAACGAAAGATGTTCTGCATATTTGTTCAGCTTTTGGGTCAGAGACATTACAGCTCTATCGGTCTTTTCCTGGGACCAGCTTCCAGAATGATAATAGTTATCAATATAGTCTTTCAGCATACTTGCCGCACCTTGTGTAAGATAAAACCGTCCGTTAGAAAGTTGGGAAAGGACAGAAGCCGGATATAAATTGGAAGGAGGAAGTTCCATTGCATCTTTGATCATAGGAGCCTTCGCTTCACCTGCTGCAAAAATAATAGCAACAGCATCTTTGTTATAAATAATGGTTTCAAGACCTATGGTGATCACAAGACGCTCTTTTGAAATTTCAATTCCTCCCAGATCTCCCGCAGCAACTGCCTGCGTCTCAAAATTAGTCGAAGTCAGCCTTGTCGTAGAATAAGGATCCGAACCTTTGATATTAAAAGCAATGTGTCCGTCTGGACCAATACCCCCTAGGAAAAAACCAATCCCTCCCAATTGGCGGATTTTTTGTTCATATCCTGAACACCAGTTATCAATGAGGAAAATAGATTCTTTTTGTAATTTTTCAAGAGGGTTCAGGGCTTCACGATATCTTAGTTCAAGATTTACTTTGCTGTCCGGGAAAACTTCTTCAAAACTTTTACCTTCCGCCAAAGGGATTTCATCACAATTAATAAGTAAAGCATTTTCTTTTTTAAGCCCAAACCCTTCAATGTAATATTTGTTTACATAATGATAAAAACTATTAGCTTGTGAAGATTTTATGGGATAAAACTCATCAATTTGGACAAAATGAAGATCAGCCAGCGATGGTTTATCAGCGAATAACAACTGATGCTTTTCCCTTAGCCTTACTACATTTTCTTCCTCCCAATGATCGAGAATATACTTTGTCCAGTAAATAAAATATTCCGGAGTCTTTCCTGTTGGCAGACTGATAACTCCTTTTGGATTCTTGTGAACCCACTCCAGAAACCGGAATGCCGAAAGCATCCCAAGCTTCGGAAAGTTATCTACGACGATGTAGGGAACGTTTACCTTATTGCTTCTTGGAACATCATTCAAAAAGGTAAGCTCTACGGGGGTAAAAATTTTAGTATTTTCCATCTTTTAATTTTTTTTTATTTGTGTTGAATTTGATTATTAAATTTTGAATTTATCCAAGCAGTTCCGGATTTTCATTATAGGTTTTCCATAACAATTCTCCGAATAATGTATTGGACCAGGCAAACCATTCTCTGGTAAATTTCTTATCATTATCTTTATGGAAGGACTCATGCATAAAACCTGTTCCTCCATGCGTTTTTTGTAAAGTGTCTATGCACCAGCGGATCTCGCTTTTATCTTGGGTTGTTAGTGCTTTCATAATGATACTCATCGGCCAGATCATATCCAAACCAATATGAGGACCCCCGATTCCTTCTGCCAGCTTACCCTTGAAAAAGAAAGGATTATCTTGTGACCATACATATTTCCGGGTATTAAGATAAACAGGATCATCAGCTTTTACAGCATCCAGATAAGGCAATCCCAACAAGCTTGGACAATTGGCATCATCCATTAGGTTATAGCTACCAAAACCATTCGTTTCAAAAGCATATATTTTTCCATACTGCGGGTGATCATAGATTCCATATTTCTTTATGGCAGCATCTACCTCATCAGCAAGACTCGTTAATTGTTTTGCCAGTTCCTTTTCATTTTTGATCTGGGAAACCATTTCTGCTGCCTGGCGTAAACTTACCACAGCAAATAAATTGGAAGGTATAAGGAATGCATAAATGGTAGCATCATCACTTGGTCGGAACATGGAGCTGATAAGACCAACAGGTTTTGTAGGATATCCATATCCTCCCATTGGGATTCCATCGGTAGCCCAGGCTGTTGTCCTTTCAAACTGATAAGGTCCTAAACCTGTTTTTCTCTGCTGTTCAATAAAAGTTTTCAGAGTCAGCTTAATTCCTTGCAGCCAGTTATTATCAAAAGGTTTTGTATCTCCGGTCGTTTTCCAGAAATGATACGCAAGGCGGATTGGATAGCAGAGTGAATCTATTTCCCATTTTCTTTCGTGTATACCGGGTTTCATATCCGTATGATCGTACTCCTTCCACTTACTTATCTTTTGATCATCATTATAAAATGCATTCGCATAAGGATCCTTCAGAATAAACTGGGTCTGTTTATGGATTACTCCTGATATCAATTTGTGCAGCTTATCATCTTTTTTTGAAAACTGCAAGTAAGGAAAAACCTGTGCAGAACTGTCACGAAGCCACATGGCATCTATATCTCCAGTGATAACATAAGTATCCGGTGTTCCCTTGTTTTCTGTATAGAAAACCGTTGTATCTAATGTATTGGGAAAGCAGTTTTCAAAAAGCCAGGTCAATTCTTTATTTTTCACTTTCTTTTTAAAGGCTGAGATAGCATTTTCTACCGCTTCACTGGTAAAATGCCTTTTATCTTTAGGAACACGGACAACAGGGAATTCTTCTACGCCTAGCCCTTTTGCAAAAGCATTCTGCGCAAATAATAATCCGGCTCCTGCCAGTGCACTTGTTTTAATAAATTTTCTCCTTTCCATTGATACTTATATTTCGTTATTGTTTATTAATTCTATTTTACGGGCTTACTTCCCATCACAAATTTCAGTTCACCCCCATTCATAATATCACTGTGATTCAATTCCCAGCTTTTAAATTCTTTACCATTCAAAAACATTTTCTGAACGTAAATATTTTTATCCGATATTTTCTCTGCAATCACAGTAAATGTTTTTCCGTTCTCCAGCTTTAAGGAAGCTTTTGGGAATTGTGGTGCTCCGATCGCATACACAGGTTTTCCCGGAGTAACGGGATAAAAACCTAAAGAAGAGAAAATATACCATGCAGACATCTGTCCGCAATCTTCATTATTTACAATCCCGTCCGGCTTTGCTGCGTACATATTGTCACGGATAAATTTGATCATTTTCTGGGTTTTGTAGGGAGCTCCTGCATAATTGTAAAGATAAGGAACATGGTGTCCCGGTTCATCTCCAAATCCAAGAGATCCGATAAATCCTGAAATATCAACATGTTGTTCCCCTTCCATTTTAAGGGTTTCTGTAAATGTTCTATCTAATTTTTCTTCAAATCCCTTTTTTCCACCATAAAGATTCATCATTTCATCGATCTGGTGAGGAACAAAGAAATCATATGCCCAGATGTTTCCTGATACCCAGTGCGGCTGAAGCTTTTTCCAGTCGTTTAAAAGGAAATCAGCCAGAAATTGTCCGTTTTTTTGCTTAGGCCAGAAGTGATTATTTTCTTTATTGAAAGTATTAAGAAAATTCATTGAGCGTTTTTTATATACTTCTGCATCTTCTTTTTTTCCTAATTTTTCAGCCAATTGCTGGATGCACCAATCATCATAGGCATATTCCAGGGTGGCGGATACAGAAGCTCCGTTTTCTGAAGGAGTATACCCTAATTTAATGTAATCGTTAAGACCTCCACCGCCATCGCTGCTGCTCATTTTATCCGTTAAGGAAGCATCTTTCATCGCAGCGAACGCCTTCTCATGATCAATTCCCGGTACACCTTTAGAAATAGCATCCCAAATAACCGAAACACTATGGTAGCCCAACATACAGAAATTGTCATATCCACAAAGTTCCCAGATTGGCATGTGATCCTTGCGATCTGTATACCTGCTGATCAATGAGTTTGCAAATTCTTTGGTGTGTTTCTGATCCATAATGGTAAGCAACGGATGTGTTGCTCTGAAGCCATCCCAATAAGAATATGTGCTATAATTGGTGAACCATTTGGTATTCATATTTTCCTGGGCAGCCACATAATCTCCATTGGTATCCATATAAAGATTCGGAGCAATGAAAGTATGGTAAACACCAGTATAAAATATTTTTCTCTGGTCATCGGTTCCGCCTGTGATCTGGAATCTGTTGATCAGGTCTCTCCATGTTTTTTGGGCAGTTTCTTTAGCTTGAGCAAAATCAACATTCTTTGCTTCTGCATCAAAATTTTCCTGTGCTCCTTCCGTACTTACCGGGGATAAAGAGACTTTTACTTCAATGCTTTCATTTTCCTGTGTAGAAAATCTTACAAAAGCCTTTGCATCTTTAGCCAGCGCAAACCTTTCATTTTCTGTTATTTTACCTTCAGAATAGGTTCCGTATGATTTAAATGGTTTTGAAAACTCCATTACAAAATAAGCAAATCTTTTACCCCCCCAGCCATTACTATAGCAATAACCGGAAATCTTATTGTTTCCCTGGATTCTTACCAGTGTATGATAAATATTTCCGAAGATTTTGTTGGTAGGATCTATGATTACATTAGCCTCTTCGCTTTTTGGAAATGTATATTTATGAAACCCTACCCGTGGAGAAGCCGTCAGTTCA
This sequence comes from Chryseobacterium sp. PTM-20240506, assembly GCF_048296755.1. Classification (NCBI taxonomy): domain Bacteria; kingdom Pseudomonadati; phylum Bacteroidota; class Flavobacteriia; order Flavobacteriales; family Weeksellaceae; genus Chryseobacterium; species Chryseobacterium sp. PTM-20240506. The sequence continues at coordinate 3,394,780 of NZ_CP182581.1, read as the reverse complement.
GCTTTTATTCCATAGCTGTCAAGCATTACAGAATAATACCCTGGAGCAGCAGTTTCTCTTTCATGACTGAATTTGGAACGGTATCCGCTATCAGGATTTTCTTCTGATCCCGGAACCATTTTTACTTTTCCGGTAGTTGGCATCACTAAGATATCTCCGAGATCGGCCCAGCCTGTTCCACTAAGGTGATTATGACTGAACCCCATAATCGTTTTACTGCTGTAATGATACCCTGAACACCAGTCCCAGTCACCACTTTTGGTATTCTGATCCGGACTCAGCTGTATCATCCCGAAAGGTGTTGTAGCTCCCGGAAACGTATGCCCGTGCCCTCCGGTTCCGATAAACGGATCTACCCATGAAAGCGCATCGTCTCTACGTTGGGCGTTAACAGATTGAACAAACAGGACAACAAAAAAATAAATAAACAGTTCCTTTTTCATAACGGAGAGATCTTGAACATTTTTAAGACTACACAAAAAAATGAAAATTTTATTTTAAAAGCGAGAAAATGACGCTTTTCCTTATGGTTTTAATCTTATCTAATTTAAAGAGAATTTTTTTTCATGAAATCAATGATTTCTGAAATATATCCGAATGCAATGGAAACCACCGTATCAGCAGCTCCATAATATACCGTAACTTTGTCTCCTTCTGATAATGCCGCACAAGGAAAAATCACATTCGGAACATCTCCCGTAAGCTCATATAGCTCTGCGGGAGCCAATAGATAAGGTTTTGTTCTGTACAATACTTTTGAAGGATTTTCAAGGTCAAGCAATGCTGATCCCATGGAATAGCGAAAACCATTACATGTATTGATCACCCCGTGATAAAATAGCAACCATCCTTCTTCTGTTCTTATCGGAACCGGGCCGCCTCCGATCTTGGTACATTGCCAAGCACTCTCTTCAAATGGAGCTACTTTCATTACGCAACGATGCTCTCCCCAATATTTCATATCAGGACTATAGCTGATATAGATATCCCCGAAAGGCGTATGTCCGTTATCACTGGGACGGCTCAACATCGCATATTTTCCATCAATCTTTTCAGGGAAAAGAACTCCATTTCTGTTAAAAGGCAAAAAGGCATTTTCACACTGGAAAAATTCTTTAAAATCAAAGGTATACCCAATTCCGATCGTAGGTCCGTTATATCCGTTACACCATGTGATCCAGTAACGATCTTCTATAAAAGTGACACGCGGATCATATTTATAATCAGATTCGATCATTTCTGTATTTCCTGCTTTCATTTCAATTGGATCGTGGTTGATATCCCAATTGATGCCATCCTTACTGAAACCAGCAAAAATATTCATTTGTACAGATTTGTTATCACATCTGAAAACACCGGCAAATCCATCTTCAAAAGGGACTACCGCGCTATTGAATATACTGTTCGATGTTGGTATTGCATATCTGTTGATAATTGGATTTTCAGAGAAACGCCACATTATATCGTGACGATCTGCCGGACGATCCTGCCAAGGGATCATTGCTGATTGAGATGTCATAAAGTATTTTTTACTTTTATTTAAAATTATTTAATAATAGAATTATTGTTCTTTTTGTTTTTCCGGATAAGGAAACGGTGCAACTAAAGTGACCAAAAATGCCGGAATCGTAGCGATCAAAACCCATACGAAAAACATTTTGTATCCTATCCAGTCACTGATCATTCCACTGAACATGCCGGGAATCATAACTCCAAGATTCATGATCCCTGTTGCAAATGCATAATGGGCCGTTTTATGTTTACCAGGTGCAATCTGCTGCATCATATACAACATAAGTCCAACGAAACCGAACCCGTAACCAAAGTATTCCACAACCACAGCAACACTTACAGGAAGCAATGTATCCGGCTGATAGTGAGCCAATAAAGCATACACAACAAATGGAATATTAAATGCGCAGCATAACCAGATCAATGATCTTTTAAGGCCCCGGGCTGAAATAAAGTATCCAGCCAGCACCGACCCTAAAATAAATGCTGCAGAACCATAGGTTCCGTAAATAAGCCCTATATCAGAAGTAGATAACCCCAAGCCTCCGGAGGTTCTTGGTGCTTTGAAAAATAAGGGCGCAATTTTGATAGCAAATCCCTCTGCAAAACGATATAAAATAATAAATAATACCGACCAGAGTATATTTCGTTTTTTGAAAAAAGAAGTGATGACTTCCAGAAGTTCCTGTCGGACATTGCCGGCTGTTTTTCCGTTCTTTTGCTTTTCAAGCTTGTTTTCGTTGGGTAAAACAGAATAATGATAGACGGCAAGAATAAAAAATAGCAGGGCGTATACTCCCATAATGATCATCCAGGCATGCGTAACGCCTTTGGTTTTTTCTAAAACGCCTGCAAAATAAACGAGGACTCCACTGCTGATAATTTTGGCCAGATTATAAAATGCACCTTGCCATCCTATATATTTTGCCTGTTCTTTATTGGTAAGAAAATTAATATAAGTTCCGTCCGCTGCGATATCATGTGTTGCTCCGCAAAAGGCGACTACAGCAAAGAGGGCAATACTGTACTTAAAAAAATCTGGCATAGGCAGACTTAGCGCAATTAGCGCAAAAAGAATTCCTATGGCAAACTGGGTAAAAACTACAAAGAACTTTTTTGTCTTATAAATTTCAAGGAAAGGACTCCACAATGGTTTTAATGTCCATGAAAATAAAATGAGAGCTGTCCAGAAAGCAATCTTTGAGTCCGAAACACCCATATCCTTATACATAATTCCGGAAACAGCATTAATGGTTACAAAAGGTACTCCCATTGCAAAATATAATGACGAGATCCAGAATATCGGCTGTATAGAACGGGTTCCGGAAGTGTTTTTTACCATATTAAATTATAGATGTAAAAAGAGGACATCTCAAAAGTTTCACGCCGGCATAAACGAAACATTGTGAGAAATAAAAAATACTGTACATTTTTACACCGGAATGAAAAGCATGAATCCATGCTTTTCATTTGAGACGGCCTCTGTGCTATTTTAATTATTGAGTTACAATTATGGCTTCTTATCCCACCAAAGTTTTGTTCCTCCAGTGTCTGCTCCTCCTAAATATTGTAATGCCTGAGGATAGTTGAATAAAGAATTCTTGGTATCTACCGTGAAAGGAATTCGGCGAATCATCGCATCTGTACTGATTAACCCTCCACTATCATTTTGTCTTACTTTGAAAAGGATCGGATAACCGGTTCTTCTTTGTTCTGCCCAGGCCTCAGGTCCGTTCGGATAAAGGGCAAGCCATTTTTGAGTAATGATTCTTTCCAATTTCCTTTCATTAGAATCTGCATTGTTCCATGCAATGGTAATGGTACTCAGCTCAGGATGTCCTACCCCAATATTATTCGCCGCATTTTTCGGATCAACATAGGGAGCTTCTGTAGCTGTTGTATTGGCGAGATAGGTAGCAACACTTGCACTTTTTCCCCACTCTCCAAATGATTGTTGAACACCTGTCTCGTAATCTGCCTGGATTGCTCCTGCTCCAGCATACCCTCTCAATGCAGCCTCCGCTTTAAGGAACCATGTTTCAGCTGCGGTAAACAGTTTCATTTTACCTTCTGTTGCAGAAAAATAATCTCCGGCTGCTGATTTTGCCTGTGGCTGAGAAAAACCACCATACGTAGATTTTCCGTTCAATAAATCGATACCTTGTCGTATTCCTATGTATTTACCATTGATCTGTGGATTGCTGTCTGTTGCCGGAATAGCATAGGCAGGAAGCCTTGGATCGTTATATCCGTTCATATAAGCCATTAATGGCGCTCCTATAAGACAGTCTCCCCACGAATAAATGATAAAACTCAATTCCGATTGACCCACACTGATCAAAGCATTATCTTCATTGTCAGTGATCAATCCTGCTGGTGACGCAAGTGCTTCTTCAGCATATTGTTTTGATTTTGCAGGATCTGCATAACTCATACGCATTGCTAACCTCAACTTCAATGAGTTGGCCAGCTTTGCCCATTTACCCATATTCCCCTGGTATACTAAGTCTGCCTTTTTTAACGCTGATTTATCCTCTACATTTTTTGTTGCCGGGCTATTCTGTATGGCTTGAAGGTCATTTATTGCAGAAGTAAGATCAATAATAAATTGATTATACGCGCTTTGCTGAGAATCAAAATCTGTAGTTCCATTAGCATTTGGTGTGTCGTATTTACTATACACAACCGGGCCATGGTTATCGGAAACCCTTACAGCTGTAACAACTCTTAGTATTTTTTTCACAGCAAGTGTTCCCGTAAAATCTATTCCTGCATATATATTTTTAGCAGCATTATCCATGTTGATAGCATAGTTAAAAATGTCCTGCTGTCTGGCAATAATCCTATTGTTCCATCCATCCATCATATAATAGGTCATATTATTCTTACCTCCATTAAACTGTGATGCTGTACTGAACATACCGCTAAACATATCTGCACTTAGATTGGGATAGAGCTGATAATCTGACTGCAATCCTCTCTGCATAGATACCAACGGGTCTACCACTAGTTTAAAATCGGCATAAAAATTTTCAGGGCCTCCTAACTTTTCCTGATTATATTGATCAAGTTCACTGGTACATCCGGAAGCAGAAGCTAATACTATTGCACCTAGTACCCATGTTTTTATATTAATGATTTTCATTTTAGTATTGTAAAATTAGAAGTTAGCTTTTAATGATAATCCTATAGATCTGGTGATTGGCAAACCAAATGAATCTACTCCTACTCCACCCGGTGTATTTCCTGATACCTGTTCAGGATCAAACGGCGCTTTTTTATAGAAGAAAAACAGGTTAGTCCCTACCAGACTTAATGTTGCACTTTTCATATATTTTGAATTCACGTCAAAGGTATATGAGATCGATGCCTGACGTAAACGCACCGTGGTAGCACTATACATATAGGCTTCGTCAATCCCTGTATTATTTTCAATTCCTCCAACAGCTTTATAATAAGCTTTTGCATCAGTTTTGCCATTATAAGCCTGTCCTGCATTAGGCGTTCCCGGTGCATACACAGAATTTGGGATAGATATCCCACCAGCATCACGAGCATCCGCAGAAGCTTTGCTTACACCATATACATCATTTGCTTTTTCAGTAAGTGATAGTACCTGTCCTCCGAATTTTCCATCAACAAGGAAGGAAATACCTAACTTACCTATATTAAAGCTGTTATTGAAACCTAAAATAAATTTAGGATTCGGATTTCCTAAGTATCCAAGGCTCCCTGTAGTCGCCAATGGAATACCATCTTTATCCACCAAAATACGTCCCTGCGCATCTCTTTGGTATTTAATTCCATAAATATCACCAAACGATCCACCTAATTTCATTTTTGTATAATTTCCACCACCTGTTAATGAAAACAGTTGATCTTGCGGAATATTCAGGCTTGAAGGAAACAATTCAACGATCTTGTTTCTGTTCACGGACCCATTCAATGTTGTGGTCCAGTCAAATTTTCCTGTATTGAAAACCTTATAAGACAATGAAGATTCAAAACCTGTATTTTGTATTTTTCCAGCATTAATGTAATATGAACCGGTAGGAATACCCCCTAAATTGGAAGAAATCAGTGTTTCTAGTAATTGATTCGTCGCATTAGAGTCGTAATATGTGAAATCAAAATTAAGTCTGTTTCTTAGTAATCTTAATTCAGTACCCGCCTCAAATGTTTTATTCAATTCAGGTTTTGGAAACAAATCCTTATAACGTGGATCTGTAACAAAAGAACTCTTAGGATATACAATTGTTCCCGCATCTACCCCAAAAGAATAACCTTTGTTATATTCTAACATTGCATTCGATATATTTGGCGGTAACCCAAGCCCAACTGTCGCATAAGAAGCTCTTATTTTCCAGAAATTAATAACCTCAGGAAGCTTAAAGACTGAGGATAATATGGCATTGGCTCCTATGGACTCGTAATCAAATCCTTTTCTGCCCGTTAAGGCCAGAGTAGAATCCCAGTCATTTCTAAATGTCATATCAACATATAACATATTTTTGTACCCAACGGAAGCGCTGGCAAAAACAGATTGCACTTGTTTTTTGAGATTGTAATAAATATAATGATATCCATCACCAGGTGCTCTGTTTCCTGGCCACAAAAGGTTATTTAATGAAAATAAGTTGGGGGTTACCAAATAGGAATTATCGATTTGAGTAACTTTATTTCTCGAGGTATTAATACTTCCTCCTACTGTAAAGTCTAAAGAAAAATCCTCACTCAACTTAGGACTACCCACCAACAAAACATCTCCATAAGTAGAAGAATTTTCATATGTATTTCTAAGAAGCCTTCCATTAGTACCATTGGCTAACAAAGCAGGATCTGAATACGCTGAAATTCCTCTTTGGCTATCTGAAATACTCCAACTATAGTTCCCTCGAACTCTTGCTGTTAACCATGGGTTGATCTGGTAAGATAAAGCAACGGCACTGTAGGTATTTTTGTTATTTACTGTAACCTTATCCCTGTTCAATATCCAATATGGATTCTGTGTAGCCGGATTTCCTTTAAAGGATCCGTCAGGTTTTACCTCCCACCAGTTTTGTGCCGGCAGTAATCTGTTTTTATCAATATAAGAATAGTTATCTGGGCCATATTGATCAAAATCTACTCCTCTTGGTAGCCAATACAAACTCGTTAAAGGAGAGAAAGATACCCCTGGAGATTGTCTGTTTATACTATTCTGTAAAGAGCCTATAAAGTTAGCATCTAATGTTAGTTTATCATCGAGAAATTTACTCGAGTTTCTGAAAGAAACATTATATTGATCAAAATAGGAAAGGGGAACGACTCCTTTATTAGTTGTATTTCCTATCGAAAAATAATTGGTTGATTTCTCATTTCCAGATTGAAAAGAAAGGCTATTCACCCATGTTGTCCCATTTTGTAGAAAATCTTTTAAATAATCCTTTGAAGACCCTTTTGCTCCCCAACTCTGCACAGAAGCCCCCGGAGCATCACCTGATACAGACGGATCATAAGACAAATAACTGTGCTGTAACTTAGGAAGACTATACGCTCTTTCTACACTGAAACTAGAGCTATAACTGATCGAGCTTCTACCTACTTTCCCTTTTTTTGTCGTAATAAGTATTGCTCCATTACCTCCTGCAGAACCATAAAGAGCTGAAGCTGAAGCTCCTTTAAGGAAGTTGATGCTTTCAATATCATCCGGATTGATGGAGCTTAATACATCTCCTGCATCCGGCATGCTCGAGTACTGGCTGATTTCAGGAGCTTTCCCTGCATCATTGATAATAGGGATTCCATCAATTACATACAATGGCTGACTATTAGAAACAGATTTGTTTCCCCTCATTACTACTCTTACGGAACTCCCTACACCATTGGTTCTATTGATCTGCACATTGGAAACTTTCCCATTGATTGAGTTTAAAAGGTTGGGAGTCTTTACCGCCGTCAGTTCATCTCCTCCAATCTGTTGGCTGGAGTAAGTTAAAGAACGGGCTTGTTTTTTGATCCCCAAAGACGTCACAACAACCTCTTCGATGTCGGCTGTTTTAGTTGAATCGGCAGGCTTTTTTACTTGTGCATATCCAAACACAGAAAAAGCTAATAAAACCGGTACGGCAGTTTTTCTCATAGGTAGATTAAATAGTGTTTAATTTAGAATCAATACTTTACCTCTTGTTTTTTATTTATAAAGCAAGCCCACTTTATTTTGCTTAACATTTATGTATCATAAATAGTAAACAATTAAAGTTTCGTTAAAATTTAATTCATATTGACAAATCTAATTTTTGTGCACAATCAGATATAATACTATTTTGTCATAAAACGATATTATTTTTTCTACACTTTTCTTATTGGCCTTTTTTTGGCCTGAAATACAATACATTACAACATTTTAGAGAATTTATAAAATCATGTTTTTTTCCTATTTTTTATAGCCAAAATGTGATATATGCATAATTTTTTTCGTGATTTCTGTCATTTTATGACCATAAAAAGAAAATCCAAACCCCAAAATCCGGGCCCGGGAATATAAAATGCTCTTAAAATAAAAATATCATTCTATTTTCTTTACTCCCTTGAACTGTTCTCTGAATTCTGTAGGTGTTGTTTTTTTGAGTGATTTAAAAACCTTATTAAAATTGGCAATATTATTGAAACCTGCTTCAAATGCAATTTCAGAAATGGTAAGATTCTTTTCCATCAGCCACCGTGCGGCATAACTGATCCTGATCTCATTAAGATAATTCACAAAAGTTTTGCCCGTCCTTTTTTTTATGAACCTGTTGAACGTAACATTGCTCATATTGACCAAAGAAGCAGCGCCTTCAAGAGTAAGTTTATTTTCAAAATTCTTATGCACAAAATCATGGATGATCTTCATTTTATCACTATCCACAAATGTTTCCAGCTCAATACTGTAAGAGGATAATAATGTTTTGTTTTCAGCTGTTGCCAGTTCATTCAGGATTTTCATGATCTCAATAAAAGATTCAAAACTATTCATCTTCGAAAGATTAAGAAAAGACTCTTTCAGCTTTTCAGCCGTCTCCTTCGAAAACAGGATGCCTCTTATAGACTCTTTGATAAGATTGCTGATTGGTTTGAGAATATTCTTCTGCATCAGGGATTGGTTGAAAAAATCCTGATTAAATTGTACTACAATTTCATATGTTTTTTTGTTCTTACATCGGTAATTTGCCCAACAGTGAGGAAGATTAGGGCCAACCAGCACCAATTCAATATCTCCGATCTCTCCGGTATGGTCCCCTACCATCCGACGGTATCCCTTCCCTTTGTAGATAAAGTTAATTTCAATTTCCGGGTGGTAATGATACGGGAAATCAAATGAGGTTTTTATCCGGTCAAATACAAGAAAACTGTCCTCGGGAGATAACGGAGTTATTTCTCTCAAAATATTTTCTAATCCGCTCATGTGTTTACAATAGTTAAATTACTGAATTATGGGCATTTATAATAGAAATGTAAGATAAGGAACCTTACATCCGGTTGTTTTTATAATTTGATTGACTAAAGTACACTTATTTTAGTAAAAGATAATGACTGACACTTCTTAACTTGTTTTGATCCATCTCTAATAAGAAAAATAAAGCCGGATCCAATAATTAGAAGCGGCCATATCACTAGGTAAACTAATTATTACCTCATCTTTCCACGTTTACTGGTTTAGCTGATTGATGCTGGTAATCATTTCTCTATAAATTTTATAGTCCTGTTTTTTATCAAAATTGAATCCATAAGCACCATATCCTCCCGCCTTAGCTTGGTATTTCGTAGAAGTGTAATACTTTTTTAGCCTCAAAGGTCCCTGGCTATCATTACTATAAGAATAAGAAGATTCAAAGTCAGCAGAAATCAACAGGATATTCTTCTTTGGAAAACCGGATTGTATGTAGCCATCGATTTTATTATCACTGGATGCTTCACTTCCCCAATAATCCTGGATATAAATAAGATCGATCTTTGAAAGGGTTGCACTAGACACCCCTAATTCTGATAACCCTACATTCGTATCAATGATGAGTAGCTTTCCTGAGTTTGATCCCGGTCCAAAATATTTAGCAAAGGCCTTAATATAAAGTTCCCAATCTCCGGCATTAAAACCTACATCCGTATAGCCTGGCTCCAGATCCAGATCAACCCCATCAATCCCCCATTTCGTCAAAGAATCTGAGACCTTTTTTGCGTAAGCATCATAATCTTCAGGCATGTTTTTAAATTTTACGGTTTTTCGTTCATCCTTATAATTTTCGAAGATTTCATTTGCGAACTGGGTCTGAATAACAACAGTTCCTCTTTTCTTAAGGAATTGTACATCACTGATGATCTCTGTTAATGTTTTTGCATCCTCTCCTGTAGCTCCGGGAATCCTATCTCCTCTCTTTAAATTACTTAAGCCCAAAAAACGATGAAAAAGGTTGACAATATCCACACCATCCGGAATATCCCTCAAGTTGTAGTAATCAGGTATCACTCCTCCTCTCGTCAATCCATTAAAATACCCTGTTACCTTAAATTTTTTACTGTTGATAATTTCAATCGGAGTTTTTTCCTTTGGAATTGTTCCTTCATTATCATCCTGGCAGGATATGAAACCGAAGCACATAAAAATTAAAATCATATGTACGTAAGCAAGCCCCTTTTGTTTTCTCATCTTAATATTTTTTGCGGTTTTTTCTATATAAACAAGTCAGATCTCTTTTTCTTAAATATCATTCATTATAAACAAGAGATAATTAAAATTTATTTAAGATTTAATTCATATTAACAAATCTAAATTTTGAAGAGTGACCGGGATAATACTATTTTATCATTAAGCAATACTATTTTACAACCATAAAAACTCTATAAAGCAACAGGTTACAAATCCCGATCATATCAAAGTTTTTTTATTGACAGAGAGATTCAAAAGTGACTTTTATTGTAATCAAGGATCTGTTTCAGGGATTTAATACATCTGCACCCAGCTTTTTTGTATCTTTATTCTTAAAGTATACCAATGCTGCGACAAAGTTTTATTTTTGAAGACTCCTATAAAAAATTTGGATTCGATGTTTTTTCTGAAGAAAATCTTGGCATTTTAAAGGAAAATAAATTGACTTCCGAGATCAAAATATTCTTTATTCCTCCGGGATATGAACTGAGTGTGGATTTTAACCATTACAAAACTACAGTTCCAACCCTGTTCTTTTTAACCAATCAATATTTGGATATAAAGAAGGGAAATCCTGATGAATCCATATTATTACATTACAACAGAGATTTCTATTGTATTCAGATTCATGATAAGGAAGTAGCCTGCGACGGGATCCTTTTCCATAATATATTTGAAATTCCAAAGGTAGAGCTGAATCCAGAGGAGGCAGTAATTATCAGAAATTTGCTAAAAAATATAAAGGATGAACTTGAATGGAAGCAATCCTCTAACGAAGAAATGATAAGGACCTATTTGAAACAGATCATCATTCATTCTACCAGAAAGTGGAAAAAACAAAACCTGGAAACGGAAAGGGTAAGCATCCCGAATAATGATCTCGATGTATTCAGGGATTTCAGCAGAAACCTTGAAATTCATTTCAGACAAAAACACAATGTGGCCGACTATGCCGAGTTATTGCATATTGCGCCGAAAACATTGACCCACAAGTTTAAAAACCTAAACCTGGAATCTCCCAATCAACTCATTATCAACAGAATTTTGCTGGAGGCAAAAAGACTATTGTTCTATACGGATAAACCGGTAAAAGAAATAGCTTATGATCTTGGCTATGAGGACCCCGCGTACTTTAACAGATTATTCACCAATAAGGTAGGCAGCACACCGGCTCATTTTAAGAAAAATTACTCTTCGGGAAAAAAGTACAATACTTAAGCCTTTTTATCTATTGAAACCAACCTTGATGTGACATACCTTTGTCATGTCAAAAAACAAATTAAATATTAACTAAAAAACAAAACATTATGAAACGTAACGCAACAGCCGTTTGGAATGGCAACATCAAAGAAGGAAACGGACACCTAACAACTCAAAGCACCACATTAAATGAAACTCAGTATTCTTTCAACAGCAGATTTGCCGATGGTGTAGGAACAAATCCTGAGGAATTATTGGCGGCTGCCCATGCAGGATGCTTTACCATGAAATTAAGCGCTGAATTATCACAGGCCGGATTTACCCCTGAGGAACTTAAAACAACCTCTGTTATTACTCTTGATCCAAGTATTGGAAAAATTACTAAATCTGAATTGACTTTAACCGCAAAAGTTCCAGGACTTTCAGAAGAAGACTTTAAAAAATATGCTAAAATTGCTGAAGAAGGATGCCCGGTAAGTGCCGCTTTCAATTTTGAAATTACACTCAACGCAACTTTAGCATAATCAACCTACTATTATAACCAATTACCAACCTTAAAAACCCAACATTATGTCACACAATGTTCAACCCGCAGAAAATGATCCCCATATTTTAAAAGATATCCGCGTTTTTCTTAAGGATCTTAACAGTGGAGGCGGAAAACCAATTGAAGAAATGTCTCCTGAAGATGCAAGACAGGTTCTTGTAGGAGCACAAGCCTCTGTAAACTTTGATTATTCAGATATTGAAGAATTTGAAAAAAAGATTACCCAGGACGGTATTTCATTAAATATTCATATTGTAAAACCCAAAGGAGCAAACGATAACCTTCCTGTATTTATGTTTTTCCATGGAGGGGGATGGGTATTAGGAGATTTCCCTACTCATAAAAGATTAGTAAGAGATTTGGTTGTAAAAAGTGGAGCCGTCGCTGTATTCCCTGATTACACTCCATCTCCGGAAGCTCAGTATCCTACTGCTATCAATCAGGCCTATGCAGCTACAAAATGGGTTTCCGAAAATGGCAAAGAAATCGGAGTGGATGGCTCTAAATTGGCTGTTGCAGGAAACAGCGTAGGTGGAAATATGGCTGCTGTAGTTGCTCTGATGGCAAAGGATAAAAAAGGACCGGAACTTCAATACCAGGTTTTATTATGGCCAGTTACTGACTCAGATTTCACAAGAGAATCTTATGAAAAGTATGCGCAGGAAAGGTTCTTAACAACTCCGTTAATGAAATGGATGTGGGACAATTATACTACAGATCTTGAAAAAAGAAAAGAAAAATATGCTTCTCCAAATAAGGCATCTCTTGAAGAGTTAAAAGGATTACCTCCTGCATTGATCCAGATAGCTGAGAATGATATTCTTCATGACGAAGGGGTAGCGTATGGAAGAAAGCTTGATGAAGCCGGTGTTCCTACTACACTTGCAGTGTATAAAGGTTTTATCCATGATTATGGATTATTAAATCCTATAGCTCATATTCCGGCAATTCAGGAATCTCTTGCCCAGGCAGCTTCCACAATAAAAGAAGCTCTCTTTAAATAAAATATCTTAAGTCTGGACTAATATTCAAGTTCAGACTTAGTTTTTATTCTAAATATACCATTTGGTATATTTTCGTATATTTGCATATAATTTCATGATTATGTCAAAAGCAGAAAAGACCAAACAGTTCATTATTGAGACTACTGCTCCCTTATTTAATAAGAAAGGCTATCTCTCAACGACGCTTTCGGACATTACGGAAGCAACAGGACTAACAAAGGGCAGTATTTACGGAAATTTTGAAAACAAAGATGAAGTAGCTCTTGAAGCTTACAAGTATAACTCAACTTTTCTGAGTAGAAGCATGTCCAGATCACTAGGAGAAGACTTTCCTCTGGCTGTGGATAAATTAAAAGCTATTGTCAATTTTTACCGTAAAAGCTGGAAGGATGTTTTCCTTAATGGAGGATGCCCGCTGATGAATGCCGCTACAGAGTCTGATGACACTTTTCCTATCCTGAAAAATCAGGTTACCCTATCTTTTCAGGCCTGGATCAAAAAAATTTCAGCAGCTATTCAGGAAGGCCAGCAAAGCGGAGAATTCAATGAAAAAGTAAATGCAGATGAAATGGCCTCATTATTCATTATGCTTATTGAAGGCGGTATACTTCTTTCCAAAACAACAGGTAATGAAACCTATCTGAACCTTGCTTTAGACAGGATCCTTTTAATCATAGACCAGGAACTCAATATTATTCCATCATAAATTTTTATCATATGGAAACAAAAAAAGTGGCCATCGTAGGATACAACAGAATTCCTTTTGCCAGAATGAACACTGCTTATGCAGATAAAGGGAATCAGGATTTGCTGCTTTCTGCCTTAAACGGACTGATTGACCGTTATCAGCTCACAGGAAAACTACTTGGTGAAGTTGCAGGCGGAGCAGTTATTAAGCACATATCGGAAAGCAACCTCATCAGAGAAACAGTAATGAATACATCTCTGGATCCGGCAACTCCGGCATGTGATCTTCAGCAAGCATGTGATACAGGAATCGAAGCAGCTATATATATTGGGAATAAAATCGCCCTTGGACAAATAGAAAGCGGTATCGCCTGCGGAGTAGAAGCTATGAGCAATATCCCCTTCGAATCGTCCCCCAAATTGAGAAAGGCTCTTTTAAAAGCAAATAAAGAAAAATCAGCTTTTGGAAAGCTGAAACATCTCTTAAGCCCGTCATTGAAAGACTGGATGCCTATTCCATACAAGGGACAGGAACCTAAAACAGGATTGGTAATGGGTGAACATACTGAAATTACCGCAAAATATTATCAGATATCACGTGAAGACCAGGATCAGCTGGCTTTCAAAAGTCACCAAAATATGGCTAAGGCTTACGAGGAAGGATTCTTCAATGATATGATCACACCCGCATTTGGTTTAGAGAAGGATAATAATTTACGCCTTGATACCAGCCTTGAAAAACTGGCTCAGTTAAAACCCGCATTTGATAAACAAAACGGAACACTCACTGCAGGAAATTCTACTCCATTTACAGATGGGGCCTCTGCTGTCTTATTGGCCAGTGAGGAATGGGCTAAGGCCAACAATCTTCCCATCCTGGCCTATATTACCTTTTCCGAAATAGCAGGAATAGAATATGTGGAAAACAGACAAAATTTACTTCTTGCACCGGTTTTTGCCGCAGACAGAATGTTGAAAAAAGCAGGAATGAACCTTGAAGATTTTGATTATTACGAAATCCACGAAGCTTTTGCAGCACAAGTTTTGGCAACAATTAAGATCTGGGAGAATGATGACCTCGCCAAAAAATTCGGATTAGAAAAAGCTTTGGGAAAAATAGACAGAAATAAGCTGAATGTAAAAGGCGGAAGCCTTGCAGCTGCTCACCCGTTTGCCGCAACCGGAGGCAGAATTATCGCTACACTGGCTAAGCTTTTAAACCAAAAAGGAAGCGGGAAAGGTTTTATTTCTATTTGTGCAGCAAGAGGGCAAGGTATCACCATGATTATAGAAAAGTAAAAGTATTATATGGATCGATTAGAACAATTAAGACAATTTATTGGAAAAGAATTTGATCAGTCCCCTTCTCCATTTATGAAATGGCTGAATCCTATTGTAATTTCTGTAGAGGAAGGAAATCTGGAGTTTCAATATACCGTTCGCCCGGAATGGCTGAATCCAATCGGTAATCTTCATGGCGGAGTAACCGCGGCTATTGTGGATGACATCATCGGTGCTACGATGTTTTCCTTAAATGAAAATTCTTTCATTACAACCATAAATAATGTCATCGATTATTTTTCAACTGCGAAAGAAAATGATAATATTGTAGCCGAAACTAAAATCATTAAAAGGGGGAAGCAATTTGTAAATGCCCAATGCGAGATATGGAACGCAGATAAAACAAGACTCATTGCTAGAGGAACCTCCAATTTATTTAAAATCAGTAACTAAGTATGAAAAGAGTTGTCATTACAGGACTGGGTGCAGTTACACCCTTGGGAAACAATGTCGCAGATTTCTGGCAAAACAGTATTAATGGAGTAAGCGGAACGGCTTTAATCAAGCATTTTAATGCTGAAAAATTTAAAGTTCATTTTGCTTGTGAGGTAAAAGATTTCGACCCTAAAAAATATTTGAACCATAATGAAATAAAAAGAAGTGATCTCTTCACTCAGTATGCAATGTATGCCTCTGCTGAAGCAATTGAAGATTCAGGATTGGATTTTGAGACGATGGATCCATTCGATACAGGTGTTATCTGGGGAACAGGACAGGGAGGTATGCTAACCTTCGAAAATGAAGTCGCAGAATATTATGGTGGTGAGGGCATACCGCGTTTCAATCCGTTCTTCGTTCCAAAATTCATTGCCAACATGGCTTCAGGAATGATTTCTATGAAATACGGACTGCAGGGAATCAACTATACGACAGTTTCCGCGTGTGCCACCGGAAATACAGCTTTAATGGATGCTTTTAATTATATCCGTTTGGGTAAAGCAAAAGTAATCATAAGCGGAGGTTCAGAGGCTGGTATTACTCCAGCTTCCGTGGGCGGATTCTCCGGCATGAAAGCAATGTCTACGCGAAACGACGATTTTGCTACAGCAAGCCGTCCTTATGATGTAGACAGAGATGGTTTTGTAATCGGTGAAGGAGCAGGATCATTGGTCCTTGAAGAATATGAACATGCCAAAAGCAGAGGAGCAAAAATCTACGCCGAACTGGTAGGTGCTGCCATGACAGCAGATGCTTATCACATGACCGCTCCGCATCCTGAAGGAGCAGGTGCTATAAAAGCTATGCAGTTATCTCTTAACGAAGCCGGAATTAATGCAGAAGATATTGATTATATCAATCCCCACGCGACCTCAACGCCTTTAGGAGATCTTATTGAATTAAAAGCGATCAACAGCCTTTTCAAAGGAAGTAAAAAACTTGATATAAGTGGTACAAAATCAATGACAGGGCACTTATTAGGGGCAGCGGGTGCTGCGGAAGCCATACTTTCAATTAAAGCAATTGAGAACGGAATCATTCCACCAACCATTAATCTTCACGAGATAGATCCTGCCATCCCTAAAGATGTCAATATCGTATTTAATGAGGCTAAAGAAAAAGATATTACGTATGCTTTAAGTAATGCTTTCGGATTCGGTGGACACAATGCGACCTTGATTTTCAAGAAGTTTAGCTAAGGAATTAGTTTAATAAAAATAAAAAAGCAGTCAAAATTGACTGCTTTCTATTTTATTCTGATTCAGGAATAAAAAAATCATCTTCCCCCTCTTCAATTGGAATATAAAGTCTTTCCCATTTTTCTCCTTCCACTATTTCCCAACTATGTCCAACTCCATCAGTATCCTCTGCTATAAGAATTATTCCCGGTTCAATTAGAAATGTAGAACCATCACTAACTTTAAATAAAATATTTCCTTTTAATGTGATCACATACTGTCTCCGTGGAGCCGGATGCGTATGTTTTTCCCATTCTTCTGTTATCGTACTAATCCAAAAAGTCCTGGTATTCATGGGCTTCAAAGTGGGTATTTTACCTGTCTCAAATCTGCTTGTCTGATCTGGATTACTCGATAACCTGAAAGCAGGAATATACTCACCTGTAGATTTCATACGACCTTTTAGTTTATGTTCAAATCGTCTTTATACTTATTGATAACAATTCTTATTAAGACTTTAACCACTCTGAGGAAGAAAGATAATTTTGATCCGGATAATAAATAAACAGACAATTTCTTCCTTTTATGGTATTAATAATTGGAGCCGTAAGGTCTTTCGGAATGGCAGGACATCCCCAGCTTCTCCCGATTCTTTTATGCATTGCTGCAAATTCTTCACTTACATAATTTGCTCCGTGCATTACAATCGCTCTTCTGTAAGCCGCATCATTAAATCCTTTATCCATCCCAAGCAACCTTAGAGAATATCCGTTATCTCCGTTATAGGTAGCATCGGTAATATAGAATCCCATACTGCTTTGAAGCGAGCTTTCATTATTTGAAAAATTGGTTGCAAACTCCTCTCCTGTATTTTTACCATGGGCAACCAAAGAATTAAACAAAACTTTCTTTTCCTGTGTATCAATTACCCATAGCCTGTTGGTATTGGAGGACATCGAAAAATCGCAGACTGTCAGTAAATGTGAATCCTGACTCAGTAATCCTGCTTTTTTTAAATTTTCAAATCCTGTTAAGGCTTTAAAGAACACCTCTTCATTAAGTTCATGTCCTGGTGCGAATGCAATTGATTTATATAATTCTTCTGATGAAGATACCGCATTGGTTGTCTTCTCAGATTTCGTGTCAGCTACTCTTTCAATTTTTTCTGTGCCAATGGTTTCACTTCTTAAATTCGTTTTCTCCGGAGAAATGTAAAATGAAGTTGTAACCATGTACGCAAAGCCCAAGAGGCTATATAATCCTTTCATTCAATAACTATGTAAAATATAAATTAGTGGGGCAAAATTATAAAAACATAATTACGCGACAGGAAAAACAAACCGAAGTTTAACGCTATTTAAGAAACTTTAACTTCCTGATTCTGTGAATTAAAGCCGTTATTTTAACGCATTTCGGATCAATTCCTGTCGCATTGATTTTATGCGATACTGCGATTTTACGGGTTTTGCTATAACATGAGGAAATACTTCGCAAGGAATTCCTGCATATAAATCTTCAATAATTTAATATTCTACAATAAGCATCTTTATATTAAGAAAATTCTTACTTATTGTAGATTCATTGAAAATAGTAAAGATCAGATAGAACTATTCATCGAAAATCTAGTTTTTAGAATCCGGGACAAATTCCAGACTTACAGAATTCATACAATAACGTAGTCCTGTTGGTTTGGGACCATCATCAAAAACATGCCCCAAATGCGAATCACAACGTTTACAAAGCACCTCTACTCTTTCCATTCCATAAGTTGTATCTCTTTTATAATAAACTCCTTCTTTATCCGCTTCAAAAAAGCTGGGCCATCCGCAACTGCTTGCAAACTTTGAGGTAGAGCGAAATAAATGGTTTCCGCAAACGGCACAATAATATTCACCTGTTTCATCGAACTCATTATATTTTCCCGTGAAAGCTCTCTCAGTAGCAGCTTCTCTTGATACGGCGTACAAATCGGGAGCCAGGATTTTCTTCCATTCTTCATTGGGAACTTCCAGTTTTGCGGTATCTGTTCTTGAATAGTATGGATTGTTTTTTGCTTCGTTTTCCATAGATGTAATTTTGATGGGTTATGATTCTGCGAATATGATTGCAGAAAAACAATTAGTATTAATGAAATTAAAAATTTCATAACCAAATTTACTAAATTTGATCATATGAATGATGAAGCCAAAAGAAAACAACTAAGAAAATACAAAGCATTTGCGACAGGATTATTTGTATTGATGGCAATTATTTTTGTCATTACAACAGTCCTTCAAAAGACAAATCCTTCACATTGGATAGGATACGTCCGCGCATTCTCCGAGGCTGCAATGGTGGGAGCCCTGGCCGATTGGTTTGCCGTAACTGCTTTATTCCGACATCCACTGGGGCTTCCTATTCCACATACCAACCTGATTGAAAACAGCAAAGAAAGACTCGGAGATAATCTCGGAAGTTTTGTAGTGACCAATTTTCTTTCACCACAGAACATACGCCCTTACATTCAGAAACTTAAAATATCCAATTTCGTAGGCGAATGGCTTACCAAAGAAAAAAACCAGGAAATTTTAATTAAAAATCTATCCGATATTGTTCTGGATATCCTCAATAAGCTTGACGATTCAGTGGTCAGTGATTTTATTACCAAAAAAGTCTCCGAAATGTCCAATGGGATAAAGCTTAATGTGATCATTGGAAACGGAATTAACTATTTGCTGGATAAAAATGACCATCAGCGGATTATAACCAATCTATCAAAGCAAATCAAAGAATACATCATAGAAAATGATGAGATGATCGAGGAGCGTGTAAAAAAAGGAAGTTATTCTTTTATCCCGTCATTTGTTGACAATAAAATTGCAGAAAAAATTGCCAATGGATTATCCGATTTCTTTAAAGAAGTGGAGGAAGATCCTCAACATGAAATCAGATCATTAATCTCAAAGAAGATCTATGAATTTTCATCGGATCTGAAAGAAGACCCTAAATGGGAAGGTGAGTTTAAGAACATTAAAAATGAGATCCTTAAAAACGATAAACTCAGCCAGTATTCGAATGACATCTGGTCTTCCATTAAAAACACTTTAACAAAAGAACTTCAGGAAGATCACTCCTCTTTAAAAAATTATATCTCCAAAAATTTAAATGAGTTTTCAGAGAACTTAAAAACTGACGAAAAACTTCAAAACAAAATAGATCATTGGGTACGCGTTACTGCCTATAAATATATTCTGAGAAACACTCACCAATTTGGAAACCTCATCAGCTCCACTGTCGGAAACTGGAAAGGCAAAGAATTAAGTGAGAAAATGGAGCTTGAGGTGGGTAAAGACCTACAGTTTATCCGTGTAAATGGTACATTAGTCGGTGGATTGGTTGGATTGATCATTTATACAATTGCTCATTTCTTTATTTAATACAACTAAAAACTAACCATAAAACCCGCATGAAAAAACTATTTTTATTACTCCTGTGTTCCATAGACTTCTTTTCCCTCGCTCAAAAAATAGAACTCAAAGTAGTTAATGATTCTTCCCAGATCTTTAAAGGGGAAGTTGCAGGAATTCCTGTTACCATGCAATTGCATTATAGGGGTATCGTGGATTGCAGCCAATATCAGCACTTTATAGACGGCTGGTATTTCTACGATAAATATCAGAAAAAAATTCCGCTCACCGGTATTTACGATTATGGAAACCTATACCTCTATAATTTTGGAAATAAGCAAAAACAGAGTTCAAAAATATTGGGAGAAAAGATTACATCACCTCAATGGATTGAAAAAACTGACAGTATTGCTAAGACGCTGAACCCCAAAGAAAGCTTCATTTTTAAAAATGATCGGTCCAATAAAGAAGTCCAAGGTAAATTCATTTTAGGAAATAAAGCACAATCTGCAAGTTTGTTTACCAAAAACAACATGATCTACAGATTTAATAATTATCTGATCCTGCCCAATAATAAAAAAATAAACACCTATGATTTTATAGATTCTTACGGAGGTAATGAACTGGTATCATACGTTTCAGATCAATCGGGAAACAGGATTCTGTTATATTTTGAGCATACGTCCAATTTCAATGCCTGCGGAATGTGTGGTGCCAGTGAAGGAGAAAAGGGCTATAGGGTATTATACTTTACCAGCGACTGGAACTATAAAAAACACGAAGATTTTCTTACAGAAAGCTGTATCAATAATATTTACGATACTGTAGTAACCAAAACTAAAGATTCTAAAGTTTTAAAGTTCGCTATTAAAAAGACAACAACAAGCCCTGCTTATACCTTGGTTGTAGATCGTAACAATGCTTCAGTTACAAAATCAAAATAGATGCAAGACCTGCCATTACTGATCAGATTTGGAATATGCTTCCTTATCTAGGTAGTCTTGAAGCCCTTTTTAAAAGTTCTTTTTTGATCTCATTGATCAATTCCGGACCCTCATAAATAAATCCTGTATAAAGCTGGATAAGGCTTGCTCCTGCATCAAGCTTTTCAATTGCATCTTTTGCAGAATGGATTCCTCCCACTCCGATAATCGGAAATGCTCTACCGCTCTTTTCAGAAAGAAAACGGATCACTTCTGTAGATCTTTTAGTTAGTGGTTTTCCTGATAATCCTCCGGTTTCAGATTTATTCTCGGAACTAAGATTCTCGCGGGAAAGTGTAGTATTGGTTGCTATAACTCCCGCTATTTTAGTATCTTTTACAATATCGATAATGTCCAACAACTGATCATCGGATAGGTCAGGTGCTATTTTTAGAAGGATAGGTTTTGGATTGGCTTTTCCGTTATTCATTTGTTGCAAAGTTCCCAAAAGCTGAGTTAAAGGTTCTTTATCCTGAAGTTCGCGGAGGTTGGGTGTATTAGGCGAGCTTACATTAACAACAAAATAGTCTACATACGGAAAAAGTTTCTCAAAACAAATTTTGTAATCATTTACCGCTTCTTCATTAGAAGTTACTTTATTTTTCCCGATGTTTCCACCGATCAGTACATTTTTATTTTTCTTAAGCCTTTCAACAGCAGCATCTACTCCTTCATTGTTGAAGCCCATCCTATTGATAATGGCTGAATCTCCTTTTAAGCGAAAAAGTCTTTTCTTGTCATTTCCCGGTTGGCCTTTGGGTGTAAGTGTTCCGATTTCCACAAAACCAAAACCAAGATCAGCGAGTTCTTCAAAAAGCACTGCATTCTTATCAAAACCGGCTGCCAAGCCTACCGGATTTTTAAATTTCAAGCCAAAAACTTCTCTTTCAAGACGTTTATCTTCGATTGGTTTAGGAAAAAATAGTTTGGTGAGAAATCCAAAATTCTTAAGCATTGAAAATGTTAAATGATGAACTTCCTCGGGATCAAATTTGAACAGAATGGGTCTGATGATACTTTTGTACATTGAAAAAAAGTTTGACAAAAATACTCAAATTAAATTAATGGTCGTATTAACTTTTGATATTTTATCAAAAATGAAATTGAAACGGCAAAATATGAGAGGTTAAGAATACGAGCTCAAGTCGAAATTAAGAATGCCTCCTACTCTTTTAAACTCATCGTCTATCGTTGCATTTACCGTAATCCTTTCATTAGAAACTGGGTGATTAAAAACCAATTGATGGGCATGAAGCGTCATTTTGTTGATGCCAAATGTCTGAAGCCACAACTTGTTTTGTTTATTGCATCCATGCTTACGACAGCCTAAAATAGGATGCAGAATATGCTTAAAATGCTTTCTCAGCTGATGAAACCGCCCCGTTTCTGGAATGGCTTCAACTAAACAATATCTTGACGTCTGATGTTTTAAAAAAGGCAATTCTATTTCTGAAGTCTGTAAACGATGATAATACGTAACTGCTTTTTGCTTTACCTCGTCTTCATTAACTAAATCATAATCAATGGTTTCTTCTTCTTTTGCCCAACCACGAAGAATTGCGATGTATTTCTTTTCCACCTCCCGTGATGCAAACCGGTCACTCATTGTTCTCAAAGTTTCTTTATCTAGTGTAAACAGCAAAACTCCTGAAGTTTTTCTATCGAGACGATGCACCGGATAAACTTTTTGACCAATCTGCTTTCTCAGTTCCTGAATAGCATAAGTATCCGCTTCCCCGGAGTAAAAGGACTTATGCACCAGTAAACCGCTCGGTTTATTGATGGCAATAAGATGTTCGTCGCGATAAAGAATTTCTAACATGGAGCAAAAATAGAGGATTCTTATCTATTTACTCTTAACTGCTACGAAAATACTATGAAAATTTTATAGTATACATTATTCCTCAAATTTCAAATGCGTATTGAAAAAAGGTAACATTTGATTTTCAATTCGTCCGTTTTCTTTGCTAACCTCACTTCCATGTGTTCCGATATATTCTTCGGCTTCATGCTTTATTTTTAATATTTCAAGATTTTTGCTTAAACTCATACAGCTTGGTGGAATATGCTTAAGCTCATCATTTCGGCCCCAATCAAATTTTATCGCCTTCAGTTTTTTGATGTTTTCATATTGCGTGAAAACCAGCTCTGAAGTAGAATTTTTCTTGAGTTCGTCCAGGACAAGAGCGTCTATTTTCAGATCATCTCCCTGAAAATAAAATGGGAGATCAGCAAAAAAAGGAGGCTTATTCACATTTCCGTTATAAGCTCTGGCAATGGCAAAAATAATATTGGTTCTTGAGTTTTCAGGTTTTGAAAGATCCTTGACTTCTTTAATATTCTGTACGTTTTTATAAGATTCAATTTCTGTCAAAGCAAAATACCTGGCATCCAGAATTCCCGGAGATAAAGCGTATACAGATGAAAAAACATCCGGATGAAGAAATGCATTTCGAAGCGCTCCGTTTCCGCCCATAGAATGTCCTGAAATTCCGCGACTGTCTTTACTGGAAATCGTTCTATAATTTTTATCAATAAACTCCACCAGTTCAAGAGAAGTGAAATCGGACCAGTTTCCGGACGATTTCGAATTGGCATAGAAGCTTCCCTTAAAAACTGTACTTTCATCAGGCATAACAATAATTACAGGTTTTATCTTTTTTGCTTCGATTGCGCGGTCGATAATATGATTGATTCTATCACTGCCTACCAAAAGACTGTCATTCCAAAAAAAACCGTGTAAATAATATATAACAGGATACCTTTTTAAAGATTTTTCATAATCCGGAGGAAGATAGACTGAAATTCTCCGCTTAGGGTTTTCACCGGCTTTGTTATGAAGTGTTTTTGCGGTAATGAAAGTTGTTACCACTTTTCCTTCAGGTATTTTCTGGGCAGAAAACAGATGAACAGACAAAATAAAAGCCAAAAATATAAAACTGATTTTTCTCATCGTAAAATCTTTAATCAAAACAAATTTCGACAAATTGTCTCAAAATAAGACAATAAAAACAATCCTATTCGTATTTTCTTTCCAAAAAGATAGATTCTTAGTTCGCTAAAAATCAAAAGAGAAAGAAAATTTCTTTTTTAGCCGCTTTTTTTGTTGAATTTCATGATTTTGGAATCCAAATTCATATTTTTGCAAATCAGACGTAAAAAAATTATGGCAAAGCAAGAAGATGTTTTCAAGAAAGTGATTTCTCACGCTAAAGAATATGGTTTTATTTTCCCTTCCAGTGAGATCTATGACGGTTTATCCGCTGTTTATGATTATGGGCAGAACGGAGCTGAACTGAAAAATAATATCAAACAATATTGGTGGAAAGCGATGGTACAGCTTAACGAAAATATTGTAGGTATTGATTCAGCTATCCTGATGCACCCTACTACTTGGAAAGCTTCGGGCCACGTGGATGCATTTAATGATCCGTTGATTGACAACAAGGATTCTAAGAAACGTTTCAGAGCAGATGTTTTGGTTGAAGATTATTGTGCTAAAATTGAAGATAAAGAGAACAAAGAAATTGAAAAGGCAGCGAAAAGATTTGGTGATGCTTTTGATAAAGATCAATTTGTTGCTACAAATCCAAAAATTCTAGAGTACAGGGCAAAAAGAGAGGCAATTCTTTCCAGGTTGGCAAAGTCCCTTGAAAATGAAGATCTTGCTGATGTAAAAGCTTTAATTGAAGAGCTTGAAATTGCAGATCCTGATACAGGTTCCAAAAACTGGACGGAAGTAAGACAATTCAACCTGATGTTCGGAACAAAACTGGGAGCTTCTGCAGATTCTGCAATGGATCTTTATCTTAGACCAGAAACAGCTCAGGGTATTTTCGTTAACTTCTTAAACGTACAAAAAACATCACGTCATAAACTTCCTTTTGGTATTGCCCAGATCGGAAAAGCCTTCAGAAATGAGATTGTGGCAAGACAGTTTATTTTCAGAATGCGTGAATTCGAACAAATGGAGATGCAATTTTTTGTAGCACCGGGAACTGAACTCGAATTCTACGAACAATGGAAGCAAAAACGTCTGAATTGGCACCGTGCCCTAGGTTTAGGTGATGAAAATTACAGATTTCATGATCATGAAAAATTAGCGCATTACGCGAACGCTGCAGCAGATATCGAATTTAATTTCCCTTTTGGTTTCAAAGAACTGGAAGGTATTCACTCAAGAACCGATTTCGACCTCAAAGCCCACGAAGAGTATTCAGGAAGAAAGCTTCAGTTCTTCGATCCTGAAAGAAATGAAAACTATGTTCCTTATGTTGTGGAAACTTCAGTTGGTTTAGACAGGTTGTTCCTTTCAATCTTCTCTCACTGCCTTAAAGATGAAGTATTGGAAGACGGTTCGGAAAGAACGGTATTATCTCTACCTCCTGCGTTGGCGCCTATCAAAGCTGCTATCTTGCCATTAATGAAGAAAGATGGATTGGCTGAATATGCAGAAAATATATTCAATGATCTGAAATACGATTTCAATCTATTCTACGAAGAGAAAGATGCGATCGGAAAACGATACAGAAGACAGGACGCTATTGGTACTCCTTATTGTATAACAATAGATCACGATTCTCTTACGGATCATACGGTAACCATCAGAGACAGGGATACAATGAAACAGGAAAGAGTTCCTGTAGCAGACCTGAGAAGGATCATTGATGAAAAAACCAACTTCAGAAATTTACTTTCTAAAATATAAATACAGAGCCCTGATTTTTCAGGGCTTTTTTTATTGCTATCCCCTAATTTATTTTAAATTTGTTTAAGACAGATCTTAAACAAATGCTAAAATATATTATCGGCGGAGCTGCTGCAGGTGTAGCTTTTGCTTACCTTTTCGGATATGATTATTTATTCAGTGGAATTGCCAAAACTTATCTGAAAGGTAAATCAAGTGCCAACATTGACGACGGAAAACTGTTTCCCAGCAATATTATTTCCACAGAGTCTCCAAAGCTTTGGGAAGAAGATCCTGCTTATAACAAAAGTACTTTACCTAAAACAATCGTTGAAAACCTCATCCACTCCAATACAGCCTCTTTTTTAGTGATTAAAAATGGAAAATTGCTTCATGAGCAGTACTGGAATGGCTATAACCAGCTTTCTAAAACGAATTCTTTTTCTATGGCAAAAGCAGTGACTGTAATGCTCCTGGGAAAGGCTCTTGAAGAAGGTAAAATAAAAAGTATTGACGAAAAATTCTCCAGCTTTTTCGAAGATTTCAAAAACAAGGAATTAGGTAATCAGCTAACTCTTAAAAACCTGGCCCAAATGGAATCTGGCCTGGATTGGGACGAAGATTATAAAAATCCTTTTCGCCCTAATGCAAAAGCCTATTACGGAAGGAGTCTCTTAAAAGCTACTTTTTCAAAAAGATTTAAAGCAGAACCCGGGACACGGTTTGAGTATCAAAGTGGTTCTACTCAGCTATTGGGATTTGCCATAAAGAAATCAATAAACCAAACACTCGCAAGCTACTTATCTGAAAAATTCTGGACTCCTTTAGGCATGGAACAAAATGCCGAATGGAGTGTGGATAATAGCCGAATGGAAAAGACATATTGCTGTATTCATTCCAATTCCAGGGATTTTGCAAAGCTCGGACAGCTATTCCTGGATGATGGCAAGGTAGATGGTATCGAGGTTCTTAATTCTGATTTTATTGAGCTGATGAGAACCCCTACAAAAAAATCCGAAGACATCTATGGGATGGGGCTCTGGATTAATCATGACAATCCTGTTAAACATTATTATTTTCTTGGACTTCAAGGTCAGTATATCATTATGGTACCAGATCACAACATGGTTATTGTAAGAACAGGAAGCTATGAGAATTCTCCTAAAAATGACAGAGGAAGACCAGACCAGGTAAGATTTCTTGTGAACGAAACCGTAAAATTATTTAATTAAAAGGATCATGAAAAAATACAGCGCACAGGTTGATGAATATATCGAAAAATCCCCCGATTTTGCAAAACCCATCTTACGCTACCTTCGGGAAACGGTTCATGAGTTTTGCCCTGATGCAGAAGAGGCGATCAAATGGAAATTTCCTACTTTTATGTACAAAGGCAAAATACTTTGTTCCATTACTTCATTCAAACAATATTGCAGCCTTGGATTTTGGCTTCACGGGGAAATGAAAACCATTGCAGAACTGGAAACGACAGCTGAGAAAACTTCGATGTTTAGCTTAGGTAAGATTACTAAAATAGAAGAACTCCCTTCAAAAGCTCTCTTGAAAAAAGCCATTCTTGAGGCTATGGAACTAACAGATATGGGAGTAACCATGAAAAAAGCACTTCCAACAAAAACAGAAACTGAAATTCCCGATTATTTCAATAAAGCTTTACAGCAAAATAAAAATGCTTTAAAAGTATTTGAATCAAAATCTCCATCTTTTAGAAAAGAGTATATCAATTGGATTACCGAAGCAAAAACTGAAGCTACAAGAAATAAAAGGATAGAACAAGCTCTTGAATGGATAGAAGAAGGTAAAGGAAGAAATTGGAAATATGAGAAAAAATCCTAAATCATTATCTTTTATCTATTTACGCATCTAAAAAATCATCTCTCAGTCACAGGCAGAGATGGAAACAGGCTATAAACTGTATTGCAAAACTTAATTCCACACCCGTTGAATTCATTCTAATATACGTCAAGTTTTGGCGCTATCCATATCTACTTTTGTTTTCTAAAAAGACTAAATTTTGTAATTATGGATAAAGTGACCTTAGAAAGAATAGAAAAACTTCACCCTCTGGTAAGAGCGGAAGTAAAGCAAATCATTAAAGAATGTGACGAAGCCCTCACCGGAAGAGCAAAAGTAAGAATTACGCAAGGTTTACGGTCCTTTGAAGAACAGGAAAAGCTCTATGCAATAGGACGAATTACCTCCGGAAAAAAAGTGACCAATGCCAAAGCCGGACAAAGCATCCACAATTATGGTTTGGCGGTGGATATTTGTTTGATGATAGATGGGAAAACAGCAAGCTGGGACACTGCAAAAGACTGGGATAATGACGGAGTAGCAGACTGGTATGAATGTGTCAAAATTTTCGCGAAGCACGGCTGGGATTGGGGAGGAAACTGGAAAACGTTTAAAGACCTTCCTCACTTCGAAAAAAAGAATTTTCCAACCCAAAAAGGGCTTGTAAAAACCACCTGGAAAACCCTTTCTAAAATGGCAAGGGACAAAGCCGGATATATTATTTTTTAATCTTTTTTATTGAAAATAATTATAATACGACAAGTTCTGTCGCTTTCTCCGCCTATCTTTACTTTACAAGAAAACAACAAAAGCAAACAAAGTCTGCATGATAAAAAAAATTGTTTTATCCCGAAGAATGACCCATGGTTTTGAATATTAAAGATTGTAAGTGTTCTATTAACAATTAATATCAACAAATGAAAAAGACAACCATTCTTTCTTTAGACGGCGGCGGAATAAGAGGCATTATCACCTGTATTATTTTACGCTATATAGAAGAGCAGCTCCAATATTATGATAAGCCCAATGCAAAACTTGGAGATTATTTTGATTTGGTAGCAGGAAGCAGCACGGGAGGACTAATCGCTTCAATTATTTTATGTCCCGATGAACATCGAAAAGCCAAATACTCTATTCAAAAGGGGTTAGAGCTGTATGCTGAAAAGGGGGGTAACATATTCCAGGTTTCTTTTTGGGAGAAACTTGTAAACCCTTTTGGATTGATTAATGAGAAGATTTCTCAGGAAGCACTTGAGAAAAATCTGAATGATTTTTTTGGACATCTTGAATTAAAGGAATTGATAAAACCATGCTTAATTACCAGCTATGATATAGAAAACAGAAGAGCTAAACTTTTTAATTCATGGGAAGCCAGCCTAAGTACTGATAATTTTTATGTAAAAGATGTTTGCAGGGCAACTTCGGCGGCACCCACCTATTTTAGTCCGGTCCAGATAAAATCGATGTACGGACAGCTTTTCAGCCTTATTGACGGAGGGATGTTCGCCAACAATCCTGCACTTTGTGCGTATGCCGAAGCAAGAAAAATTCCTTTTGCCGAAGTATTGAAAAATCACCAGAAAGCCAACCATCCCACTGTTAATGATATGATTATCGTATCAATAGGGACCGGGATTGAATCCCGAAGTTATTCTTTCAAAAAACTGGAAAAAGCAGGAAAAATCGGCTGGGTAACTCCTATAATTGACATTCTGATGTCTGCGAATGCAGAAACCGTAGATTATCAGTTATGTCAGATGTTTCAGACATTAGGGTTAAGAAATCAAAAAAATTATTATCGTATCAATCCTTCATTAAAGAATGCATCTCCGGCTATGGATAACGTAAGACGTTCGAATATTGAAAATCTGATCCAGGCTGGATTGAGCTATATTGATGATAACAGAGAAACATTAAATCAAATTGTACAGAAGCTCATTAAAAACAAAATATAAGCTTTTAAGCTTATATGATGTGATAATAAGCTTTAAAGCTTATATAGATAAATATTTGTTCTCAACAGAAATATTTTATAACACGACGAGTTTTGACGCCACAACTAATTATCTTTGAAATAACAAAATAACCAGGGAAACCAAGCAAACAACCTGCTTCACCCCTAAAATATCCCTATTAATTTTAATCCGTTTTTAGTTTCAGTTTATGAAAACTGAGCCAGGATATGTATTACCTATAGAATATTAGTCTGCTAGCACTACTATATATTATTAACCAATTAATAACCTTAACAATTTTAAATTATGGCAAATTTAGTACAAGAATTAAACAGTTTGGATTTCAGTGTTTATATCGGAGGACCGATGCAAGCAGCCATTAAAGCTCAACATGATGCCTCTATTTCACAAGTGGATTTCATCAAAGAAGTCGGGTTCTATCCGGAAGGACACCCTAAAGCAAAAGAGCTAAGATATGTAGATTTCAAATATAAGAAATCCGTACCTGGTGCAAATGATACGGTGACACAGTCTGAAGTTACCTTACAGGTGCCTTTTCTTTCCATGCTTACGATTCCGGCTTTGAGAATCGATGAAATGACCATTGATTTTAACGCAAAATTAAATTCAGTAGAAACACAGTCTGCTTCAAGTGAGTTTTCCGGAAGTGCATCCATAAGTGCAAAAATCTGGAAAGTAAAATTCAACGCTTCAGCTGCTTATAAGAAGACCACTTCAAGTACTTCTACCACAGAAAAAACATATACGTTGGGAGTACATGTAAAAGCTGTAAATGATGAACTACCCGCCGGTCTTGCAAAGATTATGGATATGCTGGAAGATGCTATTGTAGCTAATGCTGCTGCACCAACTGCTTAATCTCATTTATTCAGATGGCTGCCCGGGCAGCCATCTCTTTTAAACTTTTAAATATAAAAAACTTATTATGCCAAAATTGAATGAATATTTGGGAGGAATTGTTTCTGAAATTGCTTCTGCCAGAAAAATGGCAGACCTCAAAACAGTACAGATTGCAAAAGAATACGCACAAGACGACCTACTGAAACATTTTTCCATTCCAAGAATGAAAGTCGGAACTGTGGATCTTACAATACCTTTCGCTACGGCAGGCAATTCACCCATCATGGCCTTTAGAGATTTTGCATACGACGAGATTATTAAAATAGCTAAGACCAATTACAATCCTTCCGATATTAAAAGCGATCAAAGCCTAAGGGCTTTTCTGGTGGATCTTGAAGTTTATTATAATGATGCTATCAAAAAAATACAAGACGATAATACTTCTATCATTACCGATTCACAAATACAATATTTTGATCCAATTCCCAAATATACACTGGAATTCTGTCAATCGTTGCCCAATTTCAGCTGGAGGCAAACAGACCCTCAGTTTTTCCAGCAGAGTATCCTGAACAGAGTTGTTCGGGAAGCAAGGAAAATCATAGAAAAGATCGACGATTACGAAATTATTGTGGAAGCAAGTAGACTGATGGAACTGGATGCCAAATGCCTGATCTATGCTAAAATGAGCGTAAGTGAGGCTGGTATGGAATGGTCCAGGTATGAAGACATTAACGGAAATATTATAGAAACCTTAATTCCTGAATAATATGGTAAAGAAATCACAATTCATTCTGGTTTCCCAGTTAAAGGATAATCTTCAGGAGTTTCCTTTGATCGTTACTGCATTAGAAAAAAAGGAACCTTTCTTTATTGAAAAAACATTATCATGGCTAAAGTCTGTAGAAGAGATTTTTTCCCATAATAATATCAGTGAGGTTTCTGAAATTGCAGGATTCAGAAGTAAAATCCTGGCAGCTAAATACAGTGATGAAAGAGGTTTTAACACAAAGAAAAACCAGATAAAAATTGCAGCCAACCTTCTGTATGATGCACAAAACTGTGTAATTCAGGTTTTAGCACCTCACGAAGGGAAAATGAATGATTGCAGGGATATCACAAAACAGATACTTACCATAACAGCACAAAAAAAAGGACTGCAGTATACCAAGGAAATAGACTTCAATGATTTTGTTCAAAAAGTGTGGTGGTATATCCTTTCCGATGCGGACCTAAAACCCGGAGGAATCAAACTTAAATCAATGCTTTCAGAAATGGACATTAGTATGCTGATTGCCGATGAAATAGATCTTGAAGATTTCTCCTAATCTAAAAAATAGCTCAATTCTTTTGAGTTATTTTTTTTAATACGTCAAGTTTTGTCGTCCCCTCTTTCTACTTTTGAATCATAGACCAAGGCACAAAAAAACAATCTTTAAAAACTTTCAAAAGCCATTGAATTCAACATTAATTAATGCTGAACAGCCTAAAATATGTTCAATCTTTAAAACACACGACATGGAAACACAAAATCACAATCCAGATATAATTTTTGATACCGATCTCTACACTATAGAGTGGAGTGACATCGAAAATGTGGAGATAGATTATGAAAACTATCTCAATGATATTGAGCTCTTTTTCAAAGAAGATTTTGAGAATGAGAACCTCGAAGACGATATTTATTTATAAACCTTGTTAGTTATGAAGTTCCGTTGCTATCTGATAATCTCACAGCTCCATAATACCTTTTAAACACCAATCATCATTATTGGATAGCCGGAACTTTTTACCTTTTTAGCGTTCAGAAAGAAATGATTACAGAAACTCATTTAAAAAAAACAAAAATACGACATATTTTGTCGCATTAAGAGCATATATTTGTATTATAAAACTTTAACCGTGAAACGCTTGCGTTCCATTTGAAATAACTGACTGGAAAGCTTTAAATAAAATTAACCCGAATGAAAAAAGATTTTTACTTAACAAGATATGCTCTGATTATTAAAAAATTAGAAAGTGCTCCTGCGACCTATTCTCAGCTGGAAGACTATCTTTTAAATTCTTTTGAATTTCAGGACGCTGATATTAAGAGTTACTCCATCCGTACTCTTCAGAGGGATATCCGTGAGATATCTGATCTTTTTAACCTTTCTATCCATAATAAGAAGAAAGGTGATAACCGTTATTATATAGAAAGCCGTCCCACGATGGAAGTGGATGAGTATAACCAGAAACTCCTGGAATCCTTTCAGGTAAGTAATGCTTTAAATGTTCATCCGGATTTTTCAGGATACATCTTTTTTGAATCCCGAAAACCAACGGGTGTAGAGCATTTCTATGATCTTTTCTTTGCCATTCGTAATAAACGTGTCGTTTCTTTTGAACATTACAATTATAAAAATAAAGTCATGACATCAAGAAAGGCACACCCTTTAGCATTAAAAGAATCTAAAGGCAGATGGTATCTCATTGCTATAGATACCAATGATAAAGCACTTAAATCGTTTGGACTCGACCGGATCAATTATCTGGATGTAAGTAAGACCAAATTCCGGGAAAAATATCGTTATAACTTCCGCGAATATTTTAAAAATGCATTCGGGGTTATGAATTTAACAGAACAAAAACCTCAGAAAATTACATTGAAATGCTCACGTCATCAGGGAGAATATATCAAAAGTTTTCCGCTTCACCAATCTCAAAATGAGATTAAAGAAACTCCTGAAGATATATACTTTGAGTTCTTTTTGCATCCTACTTATGATTTTATGCAGGAAATCCTTTCTTACGGAAAAGAGGTAAAAGTCCTTGAACCTAAATCTTTAGTTGATGAAATCCGCAATCATCTGAAAGAATCATTAAACAGCTATCTGGAAGACTAATAAAGGTTCATTTTGAATTAAGTTTTTTTGACTATTTTTACATAAATATCCACAATTTGAAATCTTTTTTACTGTTATTATGCTGTTTTTGTTCTGCAACATTCTTCTCTCAGCAACGGGAAGAGTTTAAGCAGGTAAAAAACTATTATAATCAGCATCGCAGTATGCTGAACACTGAGTTCAGAAAAAAGTTTGATGCTGAAACCGGTAATTTTCAAAAAGCAGCCATTAAGCAGGATTTTATTTTTTTTATGAAAAAAATGGATAGTATAGAAAATGTTGCGTTAATCGGAGCTCTATTAAGAGTAAAAAATACTGAAGACCTCAGCAGAATCCGGTTGGAAAACAGAATGGCACCCCCCGAAAAGGCTCCGGAAATCTTTCCCATTACAGACAAATCAGCAGATTATCCCGGCGGTATTAATGCTCTGAGGCAAGAGGTCGCCCATTTGTTCTATATTGATGGAGTTTTCTCAGAAGAGAAAACAGTAAAAGCCAATGTTGCTTTTATCGTGGAGAAGGATGGCACTATCAGCAATGTAGAAGCACAGGGCGATAATTTCACTTTTAATCGCCAGGCTCAGATTGCATTGTATTCTCTTTCAGAAAAATTTTCTCCAGCAATCATCAACGGTGATCCCGTTAGATATCGTTTTAAACTTCCACTAACTATGACTATTGAATAACGTGAAGAAGTACTGTACTTTTTATCTAATTTTATTATTCTCTTTTTATTATTCTCAGCAGACGGAAGGACTTCGAATAATTAAAAATAAATACGCTTCTGAATTTGAAAAAATAGAAAATGCATCCGAAAGTTCTATTATCCAAAAACTATCTAAGAAGCAGTTGAATGAATTTATAGTAAAAAAGAATGCTGCTATTTCAGTCTTAGAACTTAAAAGAAATAATGAGTATTTAGAGGAGCTTACGAGGATTAAACTTTATGAATCTACTCATAAATCTGATATCCCTTCTGTTAAAAAGTTAGACGAAAAGGGAGAGATTGTGGCAGAATATTCTAAAGGAATCAATCAGTTTAAACAGGAAATTTTAGATAATTTTTATGCTGGCACTATTAATGCGGATGGAAAAATCAGTTGTATAGTAAATTTTATTATTGACAAAGATGGGTCCATTGTTGAAGTAAAAGGAGTCGGTGATAACGAGGATTTTAATAAACAAGCTGAACTTGCGGTATATTTGTCTGATGGCACATGGGAACCAGCAAGGATTGATGGTTACACTGTAAGATACAGGATGCGTCTTCCCCTAACAATTCAATTTTAATTATATGTTTACTGACGAATACTTTATGAAGATGGCTTTCCAGGAAGCAGAGCTGGCTTTCGAAAAAGATGAGGTTCCGATCGGCTGTGTAGTCGTTTCCAATAACCGTGTTATTGCAAGGGCACATAATTTAACCGAAACCCTTAATGATGTAACGGCTCATGCAGAAATGCAGGCGATTACGTCTGCAGCAAATTTTTTAGGAGGAAAATACCTGATCAATTGCACACTGTATGTTACTTTAGAGCCTTGTGTCATGTGTTCAGGGGCACTGGCCTGGTCACAAATATCCAAGGTAGTTATTGGCGCAAGAGACGAGCAAAGAGGCTTTATCAATAAACACCTCAGCCTCCACCCCAAAACTGAAGTGGTTACAGGAATTATGGAACACGAATGTTCGGCAATCGTTAAAGAGTTTTTCAGATCAAAGAGATAAGATTAATCCTTACAGGTTATACTAAAAATACTCTTTTCAATTTTCTTATATGATTTTTGTTGTGGTTTAAGTTCCATTCTATGATACTTATACATTGTATCAAGATTATGGTATTCATCATCTTCTGACGCTCCCTCGGGGTGTTTTGCCGTATAGACCTCTTTGGAAGCATCGTAGTTATAGTTGTAATTAAGATAGGACTCCTCATCAAAGTCCTCCTGCATTGATCTTTCTCCAGGCCCATATGCCTCAATATTATAAGCCAGATTACTGATGATAGATTCTTTTGAAAAGCCGGACACCCCTCCATTAATAAACGTCTCCATTTCTTTCAGTTCTGCCGGCTGAAGATCTTTTTTGAGAGAAGAAGGGCGATCCTCACTTCTGAAATATAATCTTCCTTCTTTAAATTTTGCCGTAAACGGTT
Source organism: Chryseobacterium sp. PTM-20240506 (assembly GCF_048296755.1). Taxonomy (NCBI): domain Bacteria; kingdom Pseudomonadati; phylum Bacteroidota; class Flavobacteriia; order Flavobacteriales; family Weeksellaceae; genus Chryseobacterium; species Chryseobacterium sp. PTM-20240506. Next base: position 3,359,486 of record NZ_CP182581.1, on the reverse strand, counting down.
TTTGCCTTACAGCAGATGAATAATACATAACAATAAAATTATTATACCTTTTATTTTCTGCTACATAGTGTAAGTCTTTAGCCTGATCAAACAATGCCACAGAAAGGATAATATCTTTAAAATTACTACCAAACTCTTTTACCATTGGATAAGAAAAACAGTTAGCATCATCATTTAACACAGGCTGGATGCCCTGTTCGGAATTTCCCATATAAATTTTGGTATCCCTCTCAAAGTTATCAAACATAACTTTAGTTCCTTTTTGGCCAGCATCATATCTTCCGTACACATCAAAAGGATATTTAGGTGTAGAAGGGATAAAAGAAATGATACTATCATTATCCATACTCCATGTTCCAAGAATAACCTGCCCAAATGTAGCCATCACAAAGCGGTGGTTTTCCAAAAGTATCCAATTATAGCCTCCGTCATCAGGATTTCCAGAATCTACGTGATAAGATCCGGAAACTTTGGTCTGTGCAGTAGAAAAGATAGCATTGGTGAGCAGAAATAAGATAATCAGCTTTTTCATGGTATAAGTTGGTGAAGTTAAAACCTACACCTAAGATATTGAAAAACTATTTGTTCCTAAAAATGGAATACACGGGAATGTCAAAGTACTGCCCGTCTTTTTTAAGATGCTGTTTTAGTATGGCCTCCTGCTCCATTCCTATTTTTTGCATAATCCTTCCGGATGACGGATTGTGGAAAAAATGAGTGGCAAAAATCTTGTTAAATCCAAGCTCTTTAAATCCATACTCAACCACTGCAGAAGCCGCTTCTGTTACGTATCCTTTATTCCAGAACGGGACAGCCAGCCAATAGCCCAATTCAGCTTTATCATCTCCTCTGTCATGAAGTCCTATAGCTCCAATAATCCTATGTTCTTTATTTCGGATCGCAAAAGTGAACCCTGATTTATTTTCAAAAGCTTCTTTTGAAATTTTCAACCAGAATTCAGCATCCTTTTCAGTGTAAGGATAAGGAATATTAGAGGTGAGCTCTGAAAAAACTTTATCCTGAAGATATTCGACAATTAAAGGAATATCGCCTTCTTCCAGCTGTGAAAGAATCAGTCTTTTTGTTTCTATTACAGGAAATTTTTTCATGATTGATCTTTACCTAAAAAATAAAGTCCCTTTAAAGTATGAAGTCTGTCCGTAATATGTATTTTATTGGTTAAAGGCTTATACACATGAGAAACACCACCGGTCGCAATGACGAAACAATCATCATTCACCTCTTCATTAATACGATCTATAAATCCTTCCACCATTCCCAGGAAACCATAAACCATTCCGCTCTGCATACAGGTTACAGTATCAAGCCCTAAAACAGATTTTGGTTTTTTAAGTTCTATTTCCGGCAATTGGGCAGTCTGGCTGATGAGAGAGTTTAGCGAGGTAACAATTCCCGGCGCAATAATCACACCCAGCGTTTCACCGGTCTCAGTAACACAACTTGCTGTAAGTGCGGTACCGAAATCTATAATAATCTTCTTACGGCCAGGGTACATATTATGTGCTGCTACCAAATTAGCATAGATATCTGTTCCCATTTGTTTGGATTTTGCCTGAACTCCGGAAGGAGTATTTCTATCAACAATAACAGGGGAAATTCCGTGTATTTTTTTAATGGCAGAGCTCATTACTTTAGTAAGCTGAGGAACTACTGAACCAATAATCACATTTTGTATTGCGCCCGGTTCAATCTTATAGGTCTGATACAACATCAGCATCTGGACATACAATTCATCAGCGGTTCTGTAAGGCTTTGTATTAATCACCCATGAAATATCACAGTTGTCATCATCAAAAAGACCAAATCTTATATTGCTGTTTCCAATATTTATAACAATAGAGTTCATTTATTTTAACTAAATGGGTTTGAAAATGAGTGTAAAAATAAGGCTTTATGGTGAAAAGTTCTATGAAACTACCTATTAATTTAAAATCAGTGTTTGCAAATCATTTCATTTATTAAGTCTGCCGCTACACTTATAAAAATAAAGAAGACACTTATCAATTCATTCTATCGGGCATGTAGGTTTTAAGGTACATTTGAAATATCAACTCATTTAAAACCACTACTATGAAAAACTTCAAAAGAATTTCAAGGCATGCTCTTAAAACAATCCACGGGGGAAATGTAAACTGCCCAGTTCCCGGAAGCAGTGTTCCGGCAATATGTCCGGGAACGAGATGTCCTGCTAACCCATGTGCTACTCCCAACTGCATTATACCCGCTGCATGCTCACCCGATTAAGACAAATAAAAAAGGAGTATTTTCATACTCCTTTTTTATTTTATTTTACTTCAACAAAGTTATCTGCCATATTTACGTCAGCTAATCTCTGACTGAAATCGATCCCCAAAACCTGCAACTGAGATTGAGAATAAGGTATTGTTAATGTATATTCCTTTTGTGTCCATGGCCAGTAATTCATGGTCTTAAAATCTCCGTATGCATCTTTCTGTTTCCATGTACGAGTAAGATTTGTCGGAATCTGATAAGTAACAATTTTCTTATCTTTTGTCATTACACTAAAATCAACAGGCATTGGAACCTGTCCGTTATTCACCAATGTAATCATTGTGGATTTTGCATCATATTTTACATCTTTAATCCCATAATCAATGGTTTTGGTTGTATTGATCCAGTAATGATGGAACCACTTTAAATCCATCCCGGATACTTTCTGTGCAATATGAAGAAAGTCCCGGTCTGAAGGATGCTTTAAACTCCAGTTGTCAAAATATTCCTTCAAAATTTTGGCAAGATTTTCCTCTCCAACAATATACCCTAACTCAACAAGATATAATTCTCCTTTTACATAGGAAGCATAAGTATAGGAAGTACCATTGTCATGGTGATCTCCTAACCATACTGCTGGTTCTTCAATTCCTTTTTTCACAAAATTCCGGTAAGCTGTCAACCTATCAACAAAAGGATTAGGCAGCTTATCTTTAGGTGGAAACAACTGATACATTACGTATCCCTCAGCATAACTGGTAAATCCTTCATCCATCCATGGTTTCATAGATTCGTTGGTCGCCAGCATTTGTTGATACCAAGAATGGGAACCTTCATGTGTCATAAGCCCCATCAGGTCTTCAATATCTTTTGATTCGCCTAAGATCATGGTACACATTCCATACTCCATTCCACCATCACCACCCTGGATAAAGGCATAGGTAGGATAAGCATACTTTCCAAAATGAGAATTCATGATCTCAAAATATTTGGTAACATAAGGTTGCGCCTGTTCCCAGACTTTGGTTTTATCATTTTTTTGATAAACCAGATACACTTTAGGTCCATTAGGAACATCAAAGCTATTAACTACATAGTCTCTGTCCGCACTCCAGGCAAAGTCCAGGATATTTTTAGCTGTCCACCTCCAGCTTGCCTTTTTATTTTTCTCTGTCTTGATCTTCGCATTCGCATCATAACCCTTCACTTCACCTGGGTTTTGAAGAATTCCTCCGGCTCCTACTACATAATCTTTATCAATTTTAATAGTAACGTCAAAATCAGAGAACGGGGCATGAAATTCTCTCCCTATATAGTCGAAAGTTGCCCATCCGTCATAGTCATATTCAGAAATTTTCGGGTACCATTGGGTCATGGTCATATCAATTCCCTCTTCATTGTTTCTTCCGCTTCTTCTGATTTGTTGAGGTATTACAGCGTCCCACTCCATCGTAAATGATGTTTTGGAATTGGGTTTAATAGGCTCATTCAGATAAACCTTCATAATGGTTTCCTGAATTTCAAACTTAAGATCTTTGCCATTTTGCTTGATCCAGTGTATATTTTGCGCCCCTTCCTGATCCTTAGGAATCGAGGCCAGTCTTGAAATTCCTCCTCTCTGCAATCTTGAATCACCATTTTTACCTTGACTAGCTACTCTTTGATCCATCATTGAATTAGGTTTAAAAGCATTCCAGTATAAGTGGAAATACACTACATTCAGCTCGTCCGGCGAGTTATTTGTGTATTCTAATGTTTGATTTCCCTGGTAAGTAAATTTTTCTGCATTAACATCAATATCCATCTTGTACTTCGCAGCCTGCTGATAATAAGGATTCTGCTGGGCATGAAATTGTGAAATGACAAACGCAAAAATGATTGCAATCGACTTTTTCATTTAAAAATTATTTTTTTTAAAGGTAGGTATTTTATCCAAAACCCTCAAAAAAGTGGAGTTATTTGGAATTTGAGATGCTGTCTAAGGATCTCATAACAAAATCAGAGTTCTTTAGTTTATGGATAGGTAATCATTTTTTTAATCAAAGTGATTTGCCCTAAATGATAATAACAATGCTCAATCATTCCATCTATATTTCTTTGATAAGTTCCGTATTTTTCGTCTACAAAAACTTCACTAAGCTTATTGTCCGACATTTGTTCAAGTAGCTCGGCAAATCTTTCCGAATCTGACCAAAGTTTATTAAGGATTTTCTCCCATTGCTCCTGAGACTCTACCGGCGGTAAGTCAAAACTAAATTTATCTTTTATTTCAAGCACTCCTCCTTCAAAAACCTGTAAGACACCAGCAATATAATAATCGATATGGAATGCCAGCATTGCGATCGTATTCAAAGAACCGATTTTTGTTATCGCCTGTTCCCAGGTTACATCAGAAAGCTGATCTTTAAAATTGGTATTGGCGATCCAGAGACCGTCAAGCATAACTTCTCTGAATCTTTTTGATAATTGTATGGCTGAGCTCATGCTTTTCATTTTATTTTTTTAAAGTTAATTAATTTCATGTTCTCAGTTCTTGCAGATTTGGAGATAATCCAATTTTTTGATCCACAAGTAGTGTACTTGCTGTTAGTGAAAAACATCAATGGCATTGGTATTTAAAAATAGAAAACCTCGAGTTTTATACTCGAGGCTTATATAATTTAAAGTAGATTATTTTTTAGAAGTAACTTCTTTTTTTCCACTTAGTAAAATCTTTTCAAGAATTTTCAGGGTAATGAGATAGGTTGGTTTTACACCTGTAAGTCCTAAACCTCCTGAAGAAAGAGTACTTCCCGTTTCTAAAGGATTATCCGAAGCATAATATGCATAACAAACAAAAAGGTCCGGTGCAATATGATGTCTGATCTTTGATGCCACCTGTATGGCTTTTTGATAATGAGCCCCTTCCATTTCAAGACCGATAGCTTTCCAGGAGGTATTCATGAAATAAGATAAAATATCCCTGTTCTGAAGCGAAGTCCCTAAAACCGTAATCATAGCTCCCTCAAACGCTTTCAATTCATCATCCTTAAAATCATCCAGTTTTAAAGCATTTTCAAAAGGATAATTATCAGCTGTTCCTTCAAAAATATGAGAAGTAGGAATCATAATATCTCCCTTACCTCCGTTTAGAATTCCGGCTTTACCCATAATGGATACGGATTTTACTTTCATCATATAGACTTCCCCTTTGTGTTCGAAAGGCCTTAAAAGCTCATCCATTACCTCAAAAGCCTGTTCTCCGAAGGCATAATCAAAAACCATGATTACATCATCTCCTGAATATTTTATATGTCCGAATGGAGTATTTTTAAGATCAGTTTTACTTAGATCAATGATCTGAACATCTATATTACTACCACTCTTGTCATCGATATATATAAGTCCCTGGTCTGCCGCATATTTTGAAACTTTATCTCGAAGATCTTTCTTATCGGAAATTTCACCATACAGTTTATAATCAACTTCCTTATGGTCTTTCTTCTTAAGTGCATCATTAGCATACAGCATATTTTTCACAGAATGCATGTTTGCTGAGATTATATGTAAGGGACGCATGTGAAGCCCGTTATCATACAAAACTTCTTTTACTTTATTTGCCCATTTTTCTCCAAAATAATGATGCCCTACTCTTTCTTTCAATATAGCACTGAAGTGGATTTCTCTTTCTCTGCTCTGCTTAGCATCTTCTAAACTTACCTTTCCTAAGTTATAGATGATTTTGAATAAACGGTCAGGATTTTCATCATCTCCAAAAGTATTATACGCTTTTAATGTTTCTTCAAAAGTTCTTCCGATCAGAGAAGAAAGATGAATAAGTGCAACTTCCTTTTCTTTTCTGCTGAATTTCTTTTCTCCTTTTACTACCTCTTCAATAATTTTAAAGGCACGTGTCGGCTTCCAGTTTTCATCCTGAATAAATGCCAGATTACGGATTTTATCCGCTTCTATAAATAAGAATGTTAAGTGAGTAAGAATATCATAGATCTCTGAACGTCCCAAAAGAACTTCAATATTCATTTGGTGTTCATCAATTCTATAACAGTTTCTTCTTCTCTTTTTGGGAACAATAGGCTCGAAACTACCTTTATCAAAACCCTCATCTGATGTAAGATGAATAAAAGCACACTCCTCAATTCCTTCAGGAAGCCTGTCTAAAACATACATCAAACCATCAAGCTCCAGTTTATTCGGAACATTCATGGTACCATAAATTTCAGGATTGATTGTTTTTAACAAACTTCTTATACTTTCTCCCGAAACACCTCCTGGCTTGAAAAATCCTCTATAGAATAAATGTCTCATAGAGATGTATAGTCTTTCAATAGCCTCTGTTGTTTCTCTTGCTCTAGAATTTGTCATAAAATAAATTTCACACAAATATACAAAATTACACTGCAAATCATTTTAAGTATCTTTTAACAAGGAGGTTAAATTGTATACATTTTTGTATCCTATATAATAGTAAAGTATTCATATCTTTGAGTTATAAAATATTTGATTTCATTTTCCCTTCCTATTTGAAATCCTTCCATTCAAGACACCTATTTTTCTGTTAATTTTTATAAATTTTACAAACACCCCCTAAAAAAATAAGGGTTAAAACATTTTCAATTCATTTTTTTTGTAAATTTGCCCTGTAAAAATTAACCCTATTATGTCAACTTTAAGATTCAAAGCGTTAGAAACATTACCATTCAAGGACTTCAGAAAGGATAACTCCATTGAAGTTCCTGCAAAATTGTCTGAATTATTCTGTCAAAATGTTTTCTCAGAAGAAACCATGAGAGAGTATTTGACGAAAGAAGCATTCACATCTATTATGGATGCTATTAAAAAAGGAACTAAAATTCAACGACACATTGCAGATCAGGTAGCGGTAGCTATGAAAGACTGGGCAATGAGCAAAGGGGCAACACACTACACACACTGGTTTCAACCTTTAACAGGATCAACTGCTGAAAAGCACGATTCATTCTTCACTCCAATCGAAGGGGGAAGAGCCATTGAAAGATTCAGCGGAAACCTGCTTATCCAACAAGAGCCGGATGCTTCTTCTTTCCCGAACGGAGGAATCAGAAATACTTTCGAAGCAAGAGGTTACACAGCCTGGGATCCTACATCACCGGCTTTCATCATGGGAACTACACTTTGTATTCCTTCGATCTTTATTTCTTATACGGGAGAAACACTGGATTATAAAGCTCCTCTTCTAAGAGCTCTGAATGCTGTAGACGAAGCTGCAACTAACGTAATGCAGTATTTTGACAAAAATGTAACAAAAGTAACTCCTACTTTAGGATGGGAACAGGAATATTTCTTAGTGGATTCGGCATTGTATCAATCGCGTCCCGATCTTGTATTGACAGGTAAAACTTTACTTGGACACTCACCGGCAAAAGGACAACAGCTGGATGACCACTATTTCGGGTCTATTCCGACAAGAGTAATGAACTTCATGAAAGAGTTGGAAATAGAGTGTATGAAATTGGGAATTCCTGTAACAACTAGACACAACGAAGTAGCTCCTAATCAATTCGAGCTGGCTCCGATGTTTGAAGAAGTAAACGTTGCTGTAGACCACAATTCTTTATTGATGGATATTATGGCAAGAGTGGCTCATAAACACCATTTTCATATTTTATTCCACGAGAAACCATTTGCCGGAGTAAACGGAAGTGGAAAACACAATAACTGGTCATTGGCTACAGATACAGGTGAAAACCTACTAAGCCCAGGGAAAAACCCTAAGAAAAATCTGCAATTCTTAACATTCTTTGTTAATACCATTAAAGCTGTTCATGAATATGCAGATCTTTTAAGAGCAAGTATCGCTTCTGCAAGTAATGACCACAGATTAGGGGCTAATGAAGCTCCACCTGCAATTATTTCCGTATTTATCGGAAGTCAGCTATTCAGAGTATTGGAGGAATTGGAAAAAGTAACCAGCGGTAAATTATCCCCTGAAGAAAAAACAGAATTAAAATTAAATGTTGTTGGGAAAATTCCTGAAATCCTATTGGACAATACCGATAGAAACAGAACTTCACCATTTGCATTTACAGGAAATAAATTTGAGATCAGAGCTGTAGGTTCTTCTGCAAACTGTGCAGAATCTATGACCGTAATGAATACGATCGCTGCAAAGCAGTTAAATGATTTCAAAAAAGAAGTTGACGCTTTAATTGAAGGAGGATTAAAGAAAGACGAAGCGATATTCAACGTATTAAGAGAATACATCAAACAATGTAAAAATATCATGTTTGAAGGTGACGGATATTCTGATGACTGGGCAAAAGAAGCTAAGAAAAGAGGGTTAAACAACTTAAAAACCACTCCGGAAGCTTTGAAGCAGGAAATGGATAAGAAGTTCTTAGCTCTTTATGAAGAAATAGGAGTGTTTACTCATAGAGAAGTAGAAGCAAGAAATGAGATCAAACTTGAAAAATACTCTACCGTTATTGATATTGAAGCAAGAGTTCTAAGTGATATCGCAAGAAACCACATTATTCCTTCTGCATTAAATTACCAGAACAGACTAATTGAAAACGTAAAAGGTCTTAAAGAAATTTTCGGAGATAAAGAATTCAAAACGTTGGCAAAAGAACAAATGAGCCTGATCACTAATATTTCTGAAAATGTTTCTGTAATAAAATTAGGAGTTGAAGATCTTATCAAAGCCAGAGAAGCAGCAAAAGCAGTATCAGACAGCCAAAAGCAGGCAGAAGATTATTGCAACAAAGTGAAACCTCTTTTCGATGTAATCAGAGATGCATCTGATAATCTTGAAATGATGGTGGACGACGAGCTTTGGCCGATGACAAAATACAGAGAAATGTTATTTACAAAATAACATTTTGTAAAGTCCATATTAGTTAAACTCCCCTTTTTGGGGAGTTTTTTTATTGTATTTCCTTTATTTTATTCCTGAAAATAAAACAAACTAAACACTTAGCAAACAATATTTTACACAACTTCAAAATTGATATAAAATTTAGATTTAACTTTGCTGTTCTATGAAAATCCTGATCATTGAAGATAATAAAGAACTGGCCCACAGCATGACGTATTATCTGGAAGAAGAGCACTACATCTGCGAATGTGCCTATAATTATAATGAAGCTTTGGAACGCCTGAGCTTCAATACTTATGATTGTTTGTTACTCGATATTATGCTCCCGGATGGAAATGGGCTAAACCTCCTCAATCATATTAAAAGTGAAAAAATCAACAGCGGCATATTAATTATTTCAGCTAAAGATGCATTGGACGATAAAATCAAAGGCCTTGAAAAGGGTGCCGACGATTATATTACAAAACCGTTTCATTTACCTGAATTACACGCAAGACTTAGAGCAGTATATCGCAGGAAAAAAATGGATGGTTACAATGATGTCCGTTTTAATGAAATATTATTGAATACCGATACCTTTGAGGTTTTCATCCATGAAAATAGATTAGATGTCACGCAGAAAGAATTTGAGCTATTGCTTTATTTTTTGGTTAATAAAAACAGGGTCCTGTCCAAACAATCCATCGCTAACCATCTTTGGGGAGATCATACCGATAATTTAGCTAACTTTGACTTCGTTTATCAGCACGTTAAAAACCTCAGAAAGAAAATAGCAATTGCACAGGGTAACGATTATGTAGAAACGATCTATGGTCTGGGCTATAAGTTTAATGCGTCAAAATATAACGGCTCATGAATTTACTAAATAAAATATCGATCTGGTTCATTGCCATTGTACTATTGGTTACTCCTCTTAGCATGTACATTTCTTATTCCAATATTAAAAAAAGATTGGACAATGTTGAAATAGAGCGACTTAGATCAGTAAATAATTATGTAGCCGCCCAACTAAAAAGAGGAGAAACACCTGAAAAAACATCTCAGGGATTACCCATTTCTATCAAACCCTATACAGGAAGTGGTATTATTCCTACCAACCCTGAAATTATCCACACCTGCCTGGATAATAATGGTCCCTCTCGTAACGAATGTAAAATACAAATCAATACATTTGTCACAGCCGCAAATAAAACATACAAGATCTCTTCTTATAGCTATATCACTTCTACAGAACAGATCATGAAAGGTATGCTCACTGCATTACTGTTAAAAGTATTACTCATCACAGCTATAGTATTCATTACCGCAAGAATATTATCCCGGTATATACTTAAGCCTTTCCATCACGCTATAGATAATATTCATCATTTTAATATTCAGAAGCGGGAACCTCTTCAGTTACTCTCAACAAGCACAAATGAATTTAAAAAACTTAATGAGTTTCTCAGGCTCATGACCGATAAAGCCATTGAAGATTACACCTCCGTTAAAGAATTCAGTGAAAATGCGTCTCATGAAGTACAAACCCCTCTGGCAATCATACAGAGCAAAGTTGAGCTTTTAGCTGAAACAGAAATCAATGCAAAACAGGCGGCATTATTGACCGACATCCAAAACTCCATAGATAAACTTACCAGAATCAACCGCTCGTTGATCCTGCTTACAAAACTTAACAATCAGGAATTCCTCACGCATGAGAAATTAAAATTCTGCCGGGTGGAAAAAGAAACCATCCACGCTTATTCAGATCATATTGCATTAAAAAACATCACCCTGAACAGGCACTGTGAAAAAGATGTATACATAAAAATCCATCCCGCACTAGCAGAAATTCTTTTGAACAATCTTTTATCCAATGCAATCCGGCACAATGTGAAAAATGGAAATATAGAAATTTCACTGACCCATAAATTCTTCAGGATCAGCAATACAGGATTGCCTCCTGATATTCCCACCCAGGAACTTTTTAAAAGATTCAAGAAAAGCAATCAATCCACAGAGAGTATTGGTTTGGGCCTTTCAATCGTAAAACAAATTTGCGAGGTCAATACATTCCCTGTTCATTACGACTTTAGTGACGGCTGGCATTGTATTACGGTGTATTTTGATTCAACAGAAAACCACTCTTTATTTACTCCAACTTCCTATTCCACCCCTGCCCAAGAGATTGAAAACATAAAGACATCACTTAATTTTGCTGAATAAAATCAATCCATAAAAACGGTTGTTTGATTAATTTATACAGAACTTCAAATTTGCTTCAAAATGTGTTTTTTACTTTGAATAAAGAAAAAAATATACTCGATGCTTTTAAGAGCTTTTATTCTATCCGTCTCTACGATTTTTTTAATCAACAAAGTAAGCGCACAGGAAGTCATCACACTTCAATCCGCACTTGAAACAGCTGTTCACAATTACGGAACCATTAAAGCCAAAGAATCCTACCGTTTATCATCGCAGGAATCCGTAGAATTAGCCAAAAGGCAGTATTTGCCCAACCTCAACTTAAGTGTACAGCAGGATTTTGGAACTGTAAATGGACAGAACGGCCCTTTATATGGATTTGGTGGTTACGGAGTAGCCTCTTCCGGACTTCCTCTTCCTGAACAAAACTGGAATGCTTCATTCGGAGCCCTGTATCTTGCTAATGTCAATTGGGAGTTCTTTTCATTTGGAAAAGCAAAACAAAGAATAAAGGTGGCTCAATTTAAAAACCAAAGAGATACCAGAGACCTTTCCGACGAAATATTTCAGCATAAAATAAAAGTCGCGGCAGCTTATCTGAATGTTCTGGCAGCGAAAAAGCTGAAATTATCCTATGAAAAGAATTTAGGAAGAACCGACACCATTAGGAGAATTGTTGAGGTTAAAGAAAAAAACGGGCTCGTTCCCGGAGTTGACCTTTCTCTTGCCAAAGCAGACTATGCCAATGCCATGATCACTTATACAAAGGCAAAAGACAATGAGCAGGAGCAGGAAAATAAACTGGCGCAGTTAATGGGTATTCCGTCCCAGGAATTCAGACTTGACAGCACCATTCTCAAAAGAATTCCTACAGATCTGCCATCAGAAAAAAACTTGGTCCTAAAAGACCACCCTCTTCTTGCATTTTACAAGAGCCGGATCGATGTAAGTGAAGAAGAAAAACAATTGCTCAGAACACAATACTATCCATCATTTTCCATGGTTGGAATTATACAAACACGCGCCTCAGGATTCGGTAACGGATATGCTCAAAACCAAAATGACTATTCTATGTCTTATTGGGACGGAATCCACCCAACGAGAAGCAATTACCTGATCGGACTGGGAGTATCCTGGAATTTCACCCAGACCTTCAGATTATCAAAAGAAATCAGCGCGCAGGAATATGTAAGCCAGGGGCTAAAGCATGAATATGATCTTGCAGAACAGCAGCTCAAGGCACAGCTTGATTTGTCTGAAAATAAATGGAACAATGCTCTTACCGTGTACGATCAGGTTCCGGCTCAATTAAAATCTGCAAATGATGCTTATATCCAGCGATCTGCATTATACAGAAACGGCCTCACAGATATTGTTGACCTATCCCAGGCCATATACGCACTGATAAGAGCAGAGACAGATAGGGACATCGCTATTAGCAACGTTTGGAACGCATTACTATTAAAAGCAGCCGCAACAGGTGATTTTACAGTTTTCGAAAGTGAACTGTAAGGTTAAATATAAATTACATCAATAATAGATCAATGAACTTAATAAGATTTGCATTAAGAAAACCCATTACGATTCTGGTGATTGTAGCCGGACTGTTTTTCTTTGGAATACGGTCCGCCAATTCGATCAAAGTCGACATCTTTCCTAAACTGGATTTACCGGTTATTTACGTTTCCCACCCCTTCAGCGGATATACTCCACAACAAATGGAAGCTTTTTTCGCTAAACAGTACATCAATATTTTCCTTTTCGTAAACGGGATCAAAAGTATTGAAACTAAAAACATTCAGGGATTGACACTGATGAAAATCAATTTTTATCCGGGAACCAATATGGCCCAGGCCGCTGCTGAGCTCAACTCTTTTTCCACAAGGATCCAGGCAGCATTTCCTCCGGGATCCAACCCTCCGTTCATTATCCGTTTTGATGCGTCTACCCTTCCCGTGGGGCAGCTTGTTTTGAGCAGTGATAAAAGAAATAACAATGAGCTTCTTGATTTAGCCAACGTATATGTTCGCTCCACATTTACTTCCATTCCCGGAATTGTTTCTTCTCCCCCTTTTGGAGGAAATATACGGACTGTGGTAATCAATGCCAACCCGGATTTACTCCGACAGCATAATTTAACTCCTGATCAACTTGTAGAAGCATTACGTCTTAATAACCAGACTGCACCTTCAGGGAATGTACGCATCGGGGATAAATATTATATTACTCCAACCAATACGATGATCAAAAACGTAAAAGATTTTGGAAACATTCCTTTATATAAAGGAGGAGTACAAAACCTTTATTTAAAAGATGTAGCAACGGTAACCGACGGAGCAGACATGACCTCCGGGTACGCATTGGTTAATGGACGCCGTTCAGTTTACCTGAGTATTGCCAAAAGTGCTGACGCCTCAACCTGGGATGTCGTCCAAAATCTTAAGAAACAACTTCCCCAGATCCAGTCTAATCTTCCCGACGATGTTAAGGTAAGCTTTGAATTTGACCAATCGACATATGTTATCAATTCCGTTAAAAGCTTGATGAGTGAAGGAACAATAGGTGCCCTGCTGACAGGACTCATGGTTATTTTATTCCTTGGAGATATACGGGGTGCTATCATTGTAATTCTTACTATTCCTATTTCCATTATTTCAGCGGTACTGTTTCTTAATCTCTTCGGGCAGACCATTAATATTATGACCCTAAGTGGGCTTGCGCTGGCTATCGGAATCCTCGTTGATGAAAGTACCGTTACCATAGAGAATATACATCAGCATCTCGATATGGGAAAACCAAAAGCCTTAGCTATCTGGGATGCCTGTAAGGAAATTGCTTTTCCAAAACTCTTGATCTTGTTCTGTATTCTTGCTGTTTTTGCCCCGGCTTTTACAATGGAAGGAATTCCAGGCTCCCTGTTTCTGCCTTTGGCTTTGGCAATAGGATTCAGTATGATCATTTCTTATTTCCTTGCACAAACTTTTGTTCCTGTAATGGCCAACTGGATTATGAAAGTAAAGCACCACAAAGCGAAAGACGGCCATACCATGACCGAAGCAGAAGAACTTGATGCTGCGGGACTAAGTGATGAAGCAGACACCTGGAGCCAGAAAGAAATACTCCTGCAAAACATCGACAGCAACAGGGATGGTAAAGTAAGCCTATTTGAAAAGGTAAGATTCCGGTACCTTAAATTTCTTGACCGGATTATGCCCTTTAGGAAAATTATTGTCTCGGCTTATATTCTGGTAACGATGGGACTGGTCGCTCTCTTTCTCAACAGCATAGGAAGAGACGTACTGCCTCAGGTAAATGGCTCCCAGTTTCAGGTAAGGATGCGTATCCCTGATGGAACGAGGATTGAAACTACAGAACTTCAAACACTGAAGCTGCTCGACGGCATTAAGGATATTGTAGGAAAAGATAACATTTCTATTACCTCAGCTTATGTTGGAACCCATCCGAATCTTTTTTCTGTAAGCCCGATATATCTTTGGATGGCAGGATCACATGAAACGGTATTACAAGTGGGATTACATGAAGGCTTCCATGCAAACCTGGATGATCTTAAAGATAAAATCAGAGAAAAGGCTAAAAGCATCAATCCGGATATGAAGCTTTCCTTTGAGCCCATAGAATTAACAGAAAAAATATTAAGCCAGGGATCTCCAACTCCGATTGAAGTAAGATTATCAGGCAGAAGCAAAGAGCTTAACGAAACTTATGCTAAAAAAATAGCAGAGGAACTTAAAAAAATACCCTACTTAAGAGATGTCCAAATCGGGCAATCGATTAAATACCCTTCGATTGACATCAACGTAGACAGGATCAGGGCAGCCCAACTGGGAGTAGACATGACCGACATTTCACGTTCATTGGTTGCTTCTACCTCTTCATCCCGATACACCGAAAAAAACATCTGGACTGACGAAAAAGCAGGATATAGCTATAATGTACAGGTACAGATCCCTGAAAATAAAATGAATAGCAAAGCTCAGATTGCAGGAATCCCTTTGCTGAAAAACTCTAACAGACCTAATTTAGGGGATGTGGCAACTATAAAAGACAGCTACACGTACGGGGAAACAGATAACCTCGGTGCAATGCCAATGCTTACAGTAACGGCCAATTTAAATCACACTGATTTAGGAAAAGCATCAAAAGATGTCCAGAAGGTGATTAACAACCTTGGAGAATTACCAAGAGGGCTGAATGTCGGATTAATTGGTCTAAGCCAGACTCTCAACGATACCCTGAGCAGTTTACAAAGCAGTCTGATCATTGCCATTCTCGTAATCTTTCTGATGCTGGCTGCCAATTTCCAGTCTTTTAAAGTATCCGGAGTCGTATTGGTAACTGTCCCTGCGGTATTATTAGGCTCTCTTGCATTGCTTATTATTGCGGGTTCAACGCTTAATCTTCAATCCTATATGGGAATTATCATGTCCGTAGGGGTATCTATTTCCAATGCCGTGCTATTGATAACGAATGCAGAGCAACTGAGAAAACATAATGGAGATGCTTTACTATCAGCAAGAGAAGCTGCGGCACTAAGGATCAGACCTATTGTAATGACCGCCTTAGCAATGGTCGTAGGAATGGTTCCTATGGCACTTGGATTAGGAGAAGCCGGAGATCAGGTCTCTCCGTTAGGACGTGCAGTAATCGGAGGATTAATTGCTTCTACATTTGCAGCATTGTTTATTCTTCCGTTGGCTTTTGCATGGGGACAGGGAAAAACTTCTACCCAAAGCGTATCACTTGACCCTGAGGATGAAGAAAGTATCCACTTTATACCAGAACTTTTAAAATAAAATAACCAAATGGCTATTAAAAATTTAAATATGAACCGTTTATATCAATATTTCATTCCGGCAGTTGTTCTATTATTCAGCTTGCAAAGCTGTGAACAAAACAAAGCGGAAGTAAAAAAGACCGCAACATCATCAGCACCTGAAATAGAAGCTATCAATCCTAAGCAGGGAGATTTCGCTTCATCCACCACTATTCCCGGGGAACTTCAGCCTTTCCAGAAAGTAGACGTATATGCTAAAATAAGCAGTTTTGTTAAAAAACTGTATGTAGATGTAGGAAATGAGGTTGTAGCAGGACAGTTGCTGGCCACACTGGAAGCTCCGGAATTGAATGCGCAGCAAAATGCTGCAGCATCAGCATTAAAATCTAAAGAAGCAATATATATAGCCAGTAAAGCGAAATATGATCGTTTGAAAGAAACCAGTAAAACACCGGGAACCATATCTGCACTTGATCTGGAACAGGCACTTGCTGCCCAAAGATCTGACATAGCACAGCTTGAGGCCGCAAAATCCTCTTATCGAGAAGTCATGGATGTTAAAAACTACCTTCAGATCAGGGCTCCATTCAGTGGGAATATAGCAACCAGAAATGTAAGTGCAGGAGCCTATGTGGGACCTTCTGGGAAAGGATCCGAGCTTCCCCTTTTCAGTCTTGTTCAGCAAAACAAACTTCGTTTGGTAGTAAATGTTCCGGAATCTTACACAGGAAGCTTAAATAAGAATGGAGAGATAAAATTCTCTGTACAATCTATCCCGGGAGAAACCTTTACCGCTAAAGTATCCAGATTTGCAGGAGCATTGGATAACAGGCTGCGCTCTCAATCCGTGGAAATGGATGTTTACAATAATGATAAAAAATTATTGCCGGGAATGGTTGCCAATGTAATTCTTCCGTTAAGTGATAACAATAAAGCCCTATCTGTTCCTACATCAGCAGTATTAAACTCCACATTAGGTGTTTTCGTTATCAGAGTTGAAAAAGACATTGCCCATTGGGTTCCTGTTACTGCCGGAATTTCAAATAGTGATACGACAACCATTATTGGTGAAGTCAGCCCTAACGATGTGATTATCAAATCAGCAACGGAAGAAATCCGCGACGGACAGAATATAAAAGTAAAGCTCACAAAATAATTAATCTTAACTAGATGTTAAAAGATATTTTTTATTCGTTTTTCTACAAAAAGTAAAAATTAACCCATTATTAAAGGAATGAGATTTTACTTTGTTAAAGAATCTTAATAAAAAAAACCGCAGTATCACCAAAAATGGGATGTTGCGGTTTGTTTTTCTTTAACATACGTAAATAATATGTTAAAATGTGTTAAAGTAAGAACCTGACATTAATCATATCGAAGCTCTTTTGGTTGGAATCTCTACTTTTGTAATGCTTTTAGAAATAAATATTCCTTATTTAACACGGATAATCAAATATATATGAAGAAAAGAGTTTTGTTTTATTTAGCTGCTTTCGTTTCTACGATGTCATTACAATCTTGTGTTACAAACTACGTAGTTTCAAAACCAGCAACTTACACTAAAGAATACAAAACAGATGCCAAACTAGCTTCTATAGATACCAGAAAAATGGAACAGGATAAGAAGCAATTAATCAATTCTTTTATCTCTGAGAAGGCAGCCGTTTTATCTAATGCAAAAAATACTTTAAGAAATTCTGAGATTGCCAAAGCAATCAAACACAATAAAACGATTGACAATATCCTAACCGAAGCTGAAACGTACCTAGGAACTCCTTACAGATATGGAGGAACAACAAGAAATGGTATAGATTGTTCAGCTTTTGTTCTTTCTGTATTCGGAGCAGCAGCAGGTCTTAGTTTACCTAGAGTTGCAGCTTCTCAATCTCAGGAAGGAGAGAGAGTTGAAAAAGAAAACCTACAGAAAGGAGATTTGATTTTCTTTTCTCACGGTAGAAGAATCTCTCACGTTGGTATTGTAGAAAGTGTTTCTGAGGATGGGGAGATTAAATTTATTCATGCAGCTACTTCTAAAGGAGTTATGATTTCGTCACTTAATGATTCATATTGGGGACCGAAATTCAGATTTGCAAAGAGAGTGATTAATGAAGAGGGAGATGCTTATAATAACTTAGCTACAACTACAGCATCAACAGCAACAAGTTTTTAATTTTAAATAATTGATTTAAATAATGAAAGCCATCAAATATTTGATGGCTTTCTGTTTTATCTGTTTTCAATTGGTTTCTATTTGATGACATCTTTCTTTCAACGCCAAAAGCTAACTATTTCGATCAATATCTATGTCCAGGCGATAAAGTAGCCCATGCACTTCCGAAAGTGAAAATTTAGCCTTTTTCAGCCTGTTGGAAGCAGGATCTATAGTATAATTGAAAGATGTTCTGAAATCAGCCTTTTCAAGGTTGGAATTTTCGAAGATTGCCCCGGAAAGATCACAATTATTAAATACGGAATTCGATAAGTCTGCCTCAGCAAAATCGACTTCCGTCAATTTTGAGTTTTTAAACAAAGTTTTCTTGATCGATGTTTTATAAAAAACAGAATTATTTAAAGAACACCCTTCAAATCTGAACGACATTCCAAACTCATTGCATTCATCAAAGTGAAGCCCGAACATCTTACATTCTTTAAACACCACCTCCCGAAATGCTGTTGAAACAAGCTTTGCCATACTCAGATTACATCCGATAAATTCACAATCGTTAAAACTGAAAAAAGAAAGGTCCATATACTCAAGATGGCAGTTCCGGAATATACAATTTTCATATTCGCCTTTTTGAAATTGGGAAAAGTCCCCATTTTCAAAAACCTGATCAATAACGTATGCTTCTTTCATACCAGGATGTTTAAAAGAAATTTTTGTAATAAGTTTTAATAATAACGATGAGTTTTTAGAAAGCCTTTTGTAGCTAACCAATAACGACCGCTTCTATACCAGACTGTTTTTATCCGAATAGTTGAGCTTAAAAAAGATGAAGGTCATAGTAGAGAAGGCCAGCAAAGAACTTCCTCCATAACTAAAATAAGGTAACGGGATCCCAACGGTTGGAAAAAGTCCCATAACCATCCCTAAATTGATCGAAAAGTGCATTAACAGGATGGAAGCAAAACAGTAGCCAAAAACCCTGTTAAAAATAGACTTTTGCTTCTCTGCAAGGTAATAGATCCTTCCAATATACAATAAGTAGCACAAAACAAGTCCCGCACTTCCTACAAATCCCCATTCTTCACCAACGGTACAGAAAATATAATCCGTACTCTGTTCAGGTACAAATTTGCCCTGGGTTACTGATCCCTCACGATATCCTTTTCCTAAAAGTCCGCCAGAGCCAATTGCTGTTTTTGAATAAAGAAGGTTATATCCTGAAGTATCCCTGAATGCCTTTTCTCCTTTATAAAGAACCTCTATCCTCTCCCTTTGGTGTTTAGGTAATTTCTCTAAAATATAAGGTGTTGCAAATGCCAATCCGCACAACAGAATAATAGAGCCTGCAATACTTGAAATGGATATAACATTCCAGGACATTTTATAATAGTTCATTGCAATTAAAATTCCTGCAATGACCAGAATAGCAATCACTACATAAATAGGATTCACCGCAAGAGAAACGAGAAAAACAGCAGCAAAAAGAAATCCTATCCCGAATAATAATCCACTTAATCCTTCTCTATACAATGCAATGAAAAATGCTACAAAAACAAGCAGTGAGCCAACATCCGGAATTGCCAGTACAACAACTGCAGGAATTCCCACGATCGCCAGAGAGGTCAATAAAGATTTTCTATTACTTAAATTAAAATCGGGACCCGAGACATAATTAGCCAGCATCAATGCTGTTCCCAGTTTTGCAAACTCTACCGGCTGCAAACTTAAAGGTCCGAATTTGTACCAGTTCTTTTGCCCAAGAACTTCTTTTCCAAAGGGAAACAATCCGATCAGTAATAAGACTCCAATAATATAGATAATCCCTGCCATATTCTCAAAGAACTTGGTACGGGTGAAAAAGATAATGAGCCCTACAAAAACAGATATTCCAAACCAAACTGCTTGTCTGGTCCCACTTGCCGGTTCCACACTGTAGATGTTTGCTATCGCAAAAATGCAAAGCAGGAAATATAGACCAAGGCCTAATTTATCTAATCCTTCTGTCCATTTCATTGCTTTTTATCTTTTTTAGTTTGAGTTTCTGCGTCTATCTGTTTCTGTAATTTTTCTTTCTGTTTCTTTATAAAATCCAGACTGTCCTGTATTTTTTTAAGTTTTACAGAATCCTGCTTCGGATCTTTGTATAAACCTTTACGTTTTAAATCGACAATCCACTGTCTTTTATATTCAGGCATAAAGCTGGCAGATGTCATCTTTTTGTAAAGATTTTCTCTTTTCAGATCTCCTGTAATATATTTCTCCGCGATCACCGTACTTGCTGGTCCTGCCCATGTAGCACCGAATCCTGCATGCTCCATTACAGCAACCACTACAATTTTTGGCTTATCCGCCGGTGCAATCAAAACAAATATGGAATTATCTTTACCCTGAGGAACCTGAGCAGTCCCTGTCTTGGCCAGCTGAGTAAAATCATTTGATTTCAATCCTCTTGCCGTACCTCTTAATACCACTGCTTCCATTCCTTTAAGAACAGGCTCAAAGTGTTTAGGATCAACCAGAGTTTTATGCTTTTTCTTAAATCTCGGATCCGGATTAGGCTTTCCGTCAATTGATTTTACAATATGCGGAGTATAATACCATCCCCTATTGGCAATAGCTGCCACGTAATTGGCAAGCTGCAAAGGAGTAACCATTACGTCCCCCTGTCCCATTCCGTTGAAAACAGCACCTGTAGCCAAAGGATCCCAGTTTTTACTGTCTTTTTTAGAACCACTTGCTTTAAGGATGGATGCCATTCTTTTTTCATAAAATGCTCCGGAAGGAATTCTTCCTCTTGCACCAACGGCAAAATCATTGTTTAAAAATTCTCCAACCCCAAAGCTGCTCATAATAGCTTTCCACTCGTCAACACCTTTAGATGGATTTCCCGGATATTTATTAACAATCGCTAAAAATGCATAAGAAAAATAACAGTTACTTGAAACCTGTATGGAAGGAATTAAAGGTTCCGCTCCACCGTGCCCCTTGATTCGTAATCCTCTGTAATTGAATCCGCCCCCACAAGGGAAAATCGTGTTTTCATCCATTACTCCCATTTGCATAGCAGATAATGCCGTAAGTAGTTTAAAAGTGGAACCAGGAGGATACCCTGCCTGCAGAGACCTGTCAAATGTTGGCTTATTTTCGTAGATCGTATCTTTAGATAAAGCGTATAAATTTTTGGATTTCATAGGCCCTGTGAAAAGATTAGGATCAATATCCGGACCTGTCGCCGACACTAAAACCTCCCCGTTATTAGGATCTAAGGCAACGATGGCACCATGTTTATTCACCATCATTTCCTCCGCCATTCTCTGAAGATCATAATCAATGGTCAGAGTAATATCTTTTCCTGTAATTACATCCTTATCTAATGCTCCGTTTTTGTATGAACCAATGTTTCGAAGTCTGATATCCTTCTGGATGTATTTCATCCCCTTTACTCCACGAAGTTCTTTTTCGTATGATTTTTCAACTCCTGTTTTTCCAATGAAATCTCCCGGCAGGTAATAAAGAGAATCCTTTTTTATATCCCTTTCATTAACCTCACTTGTATACCCTAATAGATTTCCGGAAGTGGAGACCTCATATTGACGCTGAGGTCTGGAAACGATACTGAATGCAGGATATTTAAAGATGATTTCCTGAACCCTCGCAATATCTTCTCTGCTCAGATCTTTGATAAAAGTCATCGGAGTGAGCTTAGAATAATATTTTTCTTTCTTGATTGTATTGATTTTATTAATGAAGTCGGATTTGCTTATCTTCATTAAATTACAAAATCCCAAAGTATCAAAATCAGGTTTCATTAAAGCCTGAGTGAAAGAGATCTCATAAGCCGGCTGGTTACCTACCATGATTTTTCCATTCCGGTCAAAAATAACACCCCTTTGCGGGATCACATATTCTATTTTGATAGATGTATTAGCCGCGTTTAGCGCATACCTGTCCGTAAACAACTGTAAATATGCAAGCCTTGCCACAAAAATAAGGGCAATAACAGCAACAACGGCAAAGATTTTTAAATAACGTGTGTTCAAACTTTTTGTTTGATTTTAAAGATTAATGCGTAAACAACTATAAATATAAAGGAAATTACACTTGTTACCAACACATTAAACAATATTTCAAAAAATCTGCTGAACTTAAAGAACTCAATATACTGTACTAAAAGCTGGTGCAGGAAAATACTTGAAAATAGAAAAAGTAAGAACTGCCCCCATTGCAGAGATTGAAAAGAAAAGAAGTCGGTGGACGTATCAGTGGACGTCCTGAAGATCAATGTTCTGAAATACGCAATAAGTGTTGTAGCCAGTGCATTAATTCCCCATGAATATAAGAAGGCATCAATAGAAAGTCCTATTAAAAAACTCAATGCCAAAAATTGAAATTTATTTCTGAAAAAAGGATAAAACATGACAAATACAGGATATAGCACGGGAGTATACTTCCCGAACAAAGTGATCCTGTTCAATACAAAAATCTGTAATGCAACAAGAAAGATCATGATTAATATATCCGTAAAAAGTGTTCTGCTAATCATTTTCCTTTTTTATTACTGCCTGTAATGTATCCTGGATTTTTTGAACCTCAGCTTTCTTCAGGCTTTTTACCACATACACTTTATTCAGGGAACCCATTTTCTCACTGAGTTCTACTGAAATATCCCAGAAACCGGTTTTGTTATCTACTGAGTATCCTGCCACAGTTCCAATCATTACCCCTTTGGGAAAAATCGCTGATTTTCCATCAGTAACAATCGTATCTCCAATCTTCAGGGCTACATATTTCGGAATATCTGCCAAATGCATTACCCTAGAATTATCCCCGTTCCATGTTAAGGTTCCAAAATACCCAGATTTCTTTAACGAAGCATTGATCCTGATACGGTTAACACTTAAAACCGACTGAACCAAAGCATAACTATCTGTTGAATTTATAACGATCCCTGCAATTCCCTTCGGAGCCATAACTCCCATCTGAGGAAATACCCCATCTCTGCGGCCACGGTTAATTGTAAAATAATTATTTCTCCTGTTAATACTGTTGAAAACAATTTCGCCATCCACAAAGGTGTAGATCTGGCCACCTCCTAAAGTATCGTGAACTTTTCTGAAGACCGGCTTTTTAGCACCATCCTTTCCATACAGCTCAATCATTAAAGCTTTATTCTGAGCAACAAGATCTTCATTGATTTGCTTAAGCCTCAAATAAGAAACCCCT
Organism: Chryseobacterium sp. PTM-20240506; assembly: GCF_048296755.1. Taxonomy (NCBI): domain Bacteria; kingdom Pseudomonadati; phylum Bacteroidota; class Flavobacteriia; order Flavobacteriales; family Weeksellaceae; genus Chryseobacterium; species Chryseobacterium sp. PTM-20240506. The sequence continues at coordinate 3,336,011 of NZ_CP182581.1, read as the reverse complement.
TCATCAATATAACCGGAAACCCAGGAATTTAACGCTGCGGACTGACCAGCAATCCAGGATTTTTGCATGGCATTTTTAGAAAATATAAGGACCAGAGCAATAATTTGCAAGAAAATAAAGAAGACAAAAAGAGCGTTCTTCGAAAATAATCTCAGCAAAAATCCCATTCAGATAGTGTTCGTAAAAGTTAAAATTATTTAATTAAGAAATTGAATTTATCCATATTCTTAAGTGCAATCCCGGTTCCGCGAACAACCGCTCTTAACGGATCTTCAGCTACAAAAACAGGAAGACCTGTTTTCTTATGTAATCTGTCTGCAAGACCTCTCAACAATGCACCTCCTCCTGCAAGATAAATACCTGTTTTATAAATATCAGCTGCCAGTTCAGGTGGTGTTAAAGAAAGAGTTTCCATTACGGCATCTTCAATTCTGATGATCGACTTATCCAATGCGCGGGCAATCTCTTTATACCCAACCATGATTTCTTTTGGTTTACCTGTGATAAGGTCTCTACCTTGTACCGGAATATCTTCAATATCCACATCCAGATCTTCAACAGCAGATCCTACTTCAATTTTCACTCTCTCGGCTGTTCTTTCGCCAATATAAAGGTTGTGATGTGTTCTCAGAAAATAAGCGATATCATTCGTGAATACATCCCCTGCAATTTTCACAGACTTGTCACAAACAATACCTCCTAAAGCAACTACTGCAATTTCAGTTGTCCCTCCACCTATATCAATGATCATATTACCTTCCGGTTTTTGAACATCAATTCCTACTCCTATTGCAGCTGCCATTGGTTCATAAATCAGTCTTACCTCCTTAGCATTTACTTTCTGTGCAGAGTCTCTTACCGCTCTTTTTTCCACTTCCGTAATTCCGGAAGGGATACAGATTACAATTCTTAAAGCAGGCTGAATGAATTTACCTTTGATACCAGGAATTTTTTTAATAAACTCCTTGATCATATGTTCAGAAGCATGAAAATCCGCAATAACCCCATCTTTCAAAGGACGAATTGTTTTGATGTCTTCATGGGTTTTCCCCTGCATATGTTTAGCCTGTTCACCAACAGCTATCGGCCTTCCAGTAGATCGCTCAATTGCAACAATTGAGGGCTGGTCTATAACAATTTTATTATTATGGATGATAAGTGTGTTAGCGGTTCCCAAGTCTATCGCAATTTCTTGCGTAAACATATCGAATAAACTCATATTTTTCTTCTGATTTAAGTTTACAAAGATATAAATTAAACACTACCAATAAAATTTGGCAAGCATATAATTTGGTTAAAATTTTATTAAAATTTGAAATAATTCTTTAACGGTCAATTTAATTTCTTATAATATCAATCCAAACTCAGAACAGTAACGGATTTATAGTTTTTCACGATAATTATCATACACAATTTCAGAAAGTGTTTAATTAAAAAAAGCGTAAATTTGCCCTCGGATATGTTACAAAACACTCATACAAATCAAACTTCAAATTTCGCCGTTCTTTCCATAAGCTACGAAAAGGCAGATGGAGAAACACGAGGGAAATTTGCGTTTTTTGATGAAAACATAAAAAATTTCGTTACCCGTATTCACGATGAAAATTTAGGGGATGCCTTTGTGGTTTCTACCTGCAACAGGACCGAAATATATACCACTACTTCCAACTATCTTTTGGTTGCTGAAGAATACTGTAAAACGATCGGGGTTAACATTACTGATTTCTTGCAGTTTGCCAATATCCTTACCAAGGAGGAGGCTTTAACTCATTTGTTCAGGGTTGCCGCAGGTCTTGAAAGCCAGATCATCGGGGATTTTGAGATTATCGGGCAGATCAAAAAAGCATACAGCCGTTTTAAAAAAGAAAGAAAGAACTCTAATCCTTATTTGGAAAGAGCGATCAACTCGGCGATCCAGATTTCAAAAAGAATTAAAAATGAAACCGGGATATCCAATGGGGCCGCTTCAGTTTCTTATGCCGCTGTTCATTACATTCTGAATAATCAAAAAAGGATTACCGAGAAAAATATTCTGCTTTTAGGAGTGGGTGAAATCGGACAAAATACGGTTGAGAATCTTGTAAAGCACGTTTATCAGCCTAAAATAAAAATCACCAACAGAACCCAGGAGAAAGCTGAAAAGATTTCTCAGAAATATACCATTCCTCACGTTGATTATTCAGACTTCGATAAAGAACTGAAAAATACAGACATTCTGATTGTGGCAACAGGGGCAAAACATCCTATTGTAAACGCTTCACATTTTCCAAACGGAAAAGAAACTTTGGTCATTGATCTTTCCATTCCCCACAATGTTGAAAAAAATGTTACGGATAATAAAAATGTAACCTTGATCGATGTGGATGAATTATCAAAACAAATTCAGGAAACAATCCAGCAGAGAGAAAAAGAAATTCCAAAAGCAGAACAGATCATCAAGGAAATGTCTAAAGACTTCATAGAGTGGGAGAAAAAAAGAAAACTCGCTCCCAACATTCATCATTTCAAAGCGGTCCTGAAAAATATGGAGCGTAATGAAATGCATCAGTTCTACAGAAAAAATAAATACATCAATGTAGACGATATGGCACTTTCTGAAAAGATGATTCAGAAAATTACCAGCCGTTTTGCAAAATACATCATAGATAACCCTTTAAAAGCCGAAGAAATTAGTAAATTAATGCACGAAATATTAGTTGAACAACCAAACAACGAATTCAATGAAAAGCATTAGAATAGGAACAAGAAATTCAGCACTTGCTCTTTGGCAGGCGAGAGAGGTCGCAAGGTATCTGCAAAATAATAATTACACGACTGAGATCATGCCCATCCTTTCTTCGGGTGATAAAAATCTTAATCAACCTCTTTACGCTTTAGGGATTACAGGCGTTTTTACCAGAGATCTGGATACCGCATTATTAAATGATGAAATAGATATTGCTGTACACTCTCTGAAAGATGTCCCTACAAAACTTCCCCAACATACAGAACTTATCGCATATCTGGAAAGAGATTATCCGCAGGATGTTTTAATAAGAAAAGAATCAGCAAAAAATAAAGAGTTTCATGAACTTAAGTTAGCAACAAGCAGCTTGAGAAGAAGAGCGTTTTGGTTGAAATATTATCCGGAAGCAACTTTCTCCGATATTCGTGGAAATATACAGACACGCCTTCAAAAATTGGAAGAACAGGATTTTGATGCCACTATATTATCTTTAGCGGGCATCAAAAGAATGAAAATGGACATTGATTACGAGATGCTTCCTTTAATGATCCCAGCGCCTTCTCAGGGAGTTATCGCAGTTGCCGGACATTCGGATAAAAAAGAAATCAATGAAATAGTACGTCAGATTAATCATAAACCCACACAAATCTGCGTTGAGATTGAAAGAAATTTCCTTAGTACCCTTGAAGGAGGATGTACTGCACCCATCGGAGCCTTTGCTGAAATATTTGATGACCAGATCCGCTTTAAAGCAGCACTTTGCTCACTGGACGGAAAAAACTGCATCGCAACGGACGAAAATTTCACATATAATGAGAGTGAAAATTTCGGAGAAAAATATGCAAAAATAGTACTCGAAAACGGAGGCAAGGAATTAATGGCCGAAATAAAGAGCCAGATATAAATTCAGGCTTTTGCCGGCAATCAATTTTATCTCAAATGAAAATCTTATTTACCAAAAATATAGACCCCTCTGTTTTATCCAAAGAATTAGGAGATGACATTGGGGTTGATTGTATTGAGGTAATTAAAACAACTCCGATTCGTGTTAAACCATTCGATTTAAAAAATTACTCACTTATTTTCACAAGTGCCAACGGAGTGACTTCTTTTTTCGAAAATCAGTTCAGACCCAATGAGGATTTTACGACAAAAAATTACAACAAGATTTATTGCGTCGGGGAAAAAACAAAAAGAATTCTCCGAAAATATGGGTTTGGCACCTTTAAGGTTCTGAAAAATGCAGAAGCACTTTCGGAATTTATCATTGGGCATTGTCCACATGAACAATTCCTGCATTTTTGTGGAAACCTGGCCATTGATGTTCTGGACAATGAACTGCCATTACAAAATATCAAGTACAGAAAGATAACGGTTTATAATACCGAAGAGATCAATCCGTTAATATCTGAAAAATATTATGGCATAGTCTTTTTCAGTCCAAGTGGAGTTCGTAGTTTTGCAAAGCGAAATTCATTAGATCATACGAAGCTGTTTTCTATTGGAGAAACAACCTCCAATGAAATAAAAAAGTATACCCGGGAAAAAATTTTCACTTCAGAAGGTAATACTTTGGTTTCCATTTTAGAAATGATCAGAAGAGAAAGTAAGAACAACCTGTAGCAAATTTGCGCTATCAATTTTACTGCAGATTTAAATAAATTATGATTAAGAACGACCTATATTTAAAAGCCCTTCGCGGAGAGACCGTAGAAAGACCTCCTGTGTGGATGATGAGACAGGCCGGAAGATACCTGCCGGAATTCATTGCATTAAGAGATAAATATGATTTCTTTACAAGATGTCAAACTCCTGAACTGGCTTCTGAAATTACCGTACAGCCGATCCGTAGATATCCGCTGGATGCTGCTATTTTGTTTTCTGACATTTTAGTAGTGCCACAAGCAATGGGAATCGACTTTAAAATGAAGGAATCAGTAGGCCCATGGCTAGACACTCCCATCAGAACAATGGAGCAGGTTCAGAATGTTGTTGTTCCGGATGTGAATGACACTTTAGGATACGTTTTTGATGCCATAGAATTAACCTTATTAAAATTAGATAACGAAATCCCGTTGATTGGTTTTGCAGGATCTCCATGGACTATCCTTTGCTATTGTGTGGAAGGAAAAGGAAGTAAAGCTTTTGATATTGCCAAATCATTCTGTTTTCAGCAACCGGAAGCAGCCCATCTGCTTCTTCAAAAAATTACAAATACTACCATCGCCTATTTAAAGAGAAAAGTAGAAAAAGGAGTATCTGCAGTGCAAATTTTCGATTCCTGGGGAGGAATGCTCTCTCCAGATGATTATCAGGAATTTTCATGGAAATACATCAATCAGATCGTGGAAGCTTTAAGCCCATTGACCCACGTGGTTGTATTTGGAAAAGGATGCTGGTTTGCCCTGGAAGAAATGACAATGTCCAAGGCCTCAGCTCTTGGAGTAGATTGGACAATAAAACCTGAGTTTGCAAGAACTTTAACCAATCATACAATGACCCTTCAAGGGAACTTTGATCCGGCCCGATTGCATTCAACCCCTGAAACCATAAAAAAGATGGTAAACGAGATGATTCATCGATTTGGAAAGGATCGCTATATTGCTAATTTAGGTCACGGAATTCTGCCAAACATTCCACTGGAGAACGCAGAAGCCTTTATCAGAGCTGTTGTAGACTGGAAGCCTTAATAGTTTCACAACCAAATATAAAATAAATCCCTTTCAATAATTATCGAAAGGGATTTGTTATTACAAAAAGCCCCTGCTTAGGAGGCTATTTCAGAGATTATTCTTTTATAATTTTTTTACTGATAATTTCCTTTTTATTATCTATCAGAATCAGATAGCTGCCTTTCGGCAAATCAGAAAGATTATATCCGTCTGCCAATCCTGTAAAGCTCTTAACTTGTCGGCCTGCTAAATCCAGCACGGTGATTTTAGAGTCAAATCTTAAGTTTCCAGACTGAATATGTACAAAATCTTTCACAGGATTAGGGTATACCTGCATCTTATCTGAAAATGAAACCTCAGAAGTACCTAATGCTCCGGAAGTAATGGCAACATCATCTACGACAACACCGTAAGAATAATCCCCTGCATCGTCATATACAAATCTCATTTGAAAATTAGCATTGGCATAAGGCGTAAGATCAATATCCGTAGCTTGCTCATAGGTTGTAACAACATATAAAAATGTATTAAAATCAAGATCCCACTGACCAGCATCCCCCGAAAAAGTAAATACCTGTACCCATGATGTTCCGTTAAAAACCTCGACTTTTAACGTTGAATCATCATCATAAATCATGTTAGCATACTTAAATGAGAGTTTAGGGTTCTGAACCGCCGATAGGTTAATAACAGGAGATACAAGCCTGGCATTGGAGTTTATGCTTGAGGGTCCTGCATTATCATCATCAAAAAAAGCTGCACCTGAGGGAAATGTAGCGAAGCCATTTTCAGATCCTACGTCCCAATTAAAAGAAGTATCGGGATTATTTGTCGTCCATCCGGATGGTAAAACATTTCCATCAAAATTTTCAGAGAACACTTGGGCATTGTATATTCCACACACCAAAATAAAAGAAAATAAATATTTTTTCATAACGCATCTTATTTATTATATTAAATTTAATAATTAATATCATTATAATTGTAAAATTTAATACAATAATTATTTTTTATGAAAATTAAACACAAAAAAACATAAGAGTTTTACTTGAATTTATGATTATATTTAACTTCTAACACTTTAAAAATCAAATAACATGAAAAAATTAAACAAAGAAACAATGAAGGCTATATATGCCGGCGGCGAAATATGCCTGGAATGCGCCTACGGATATTACCAGGTTATTATACAAGGAAGATGTTACTGCGTTCCTTGGGAATAATAAACCTATAAAAAAAGCAGTTTTACAACTGCTTTTTTATTTTTTTATTTCGATTAACTTAACATTCTCTTGGCCTTTTTTACTCCCTCTACAAGAAGATCAATTTCCTGAAAAGTATTATACACGGCAAAACTTGCTCTTACAGTTCCTGCAATATTAAAGAAATCCATTATAGGTTGCGTGCAGTGATGCCCTGTCCTTACAGCTACACCCATCTTATCCAGAATCATTCCTACATCGGAAGATATTCCTACTCCTTCTAAATTAAAGGAAACAACGCCCGTTCTTCTGGCCTTTTCTCCATAGACTTTAAGACCTTCAATCTCTAAAAGCTGTCTTTGAGCATATTCCAACAAAGCATTCTCATGTCTCTGAAGATTTTCGTGTCCTACTTTTTCAATAAAATCTACTGCCGCTCCTAATGCTATATTACCTCCGACATTTGGCGTTCCTGCTTCATACTTAAATGGCAACCCGGCATAGGTCGTTCCATCGAATGAGCATGTGGCAATCATTTCCCCTCCTCCATGAAACGGTGGCAAAGAATCTAAAATATGTTCTTTCCCATACAGGATTCCGGTTCCCATTGGAGCGTACATTTTATGCCCTGAAAATACAAAGAAATCACAATCCATTGCCTGCACATCAATTCTGAAATGAGGAGCAGACTGCGCACCATCAATAACGATATAAGCATCGGAATTCCTCCTGGTCCTTGAGATAATCTCTTCAATAGGATTTACAACCCCCAATGCATTTGAAACCTGGTTTACGGCAACAACTTTAGTTTTCTCGCTTAGATACTGATCCAAATAATCAAGCTGTAAAATACCATTGTCATCAATCGGAATCACACGAAGCTTTGCACCTGTTCTTTCACATAGCAACTGCCATGGAACAATATTAGAATGATGTTCTAAATATGAAATAATGATCTCATCATCTTTTTTCAGCTTTCCGGTAAGAATATAAGCGATGAGGTTTAACCCTTCCGTTGTTCCCTTTGTAAAGATCACCTCAAAATCATGCTTTGCATTAATAAATTTCTGGATCTTTCTTCGCGAAAGCTCCATTTCTTCAGTAGCAAGCTGACTTAAAGTATGAATCCCTCTGTGTACATTTGCATTAATTTCTGTATAGTATTGGTTCCAAACCTCTAAAACGGAGTTTGGTTTTTGTGATGTCGCTGCATTATCCAGATAAACCAGAGGCTTACCGTTGACCTCCTGATCTAATATAGGAAACTGACTTCTTATTTCTTGAATGTCAAACATTTATTATAAATTTTACAATTATTATGTTCTTATTTAGAACACTTCAAATTTACATCTTTTTTTTTGAAAGGCTAAAGAAAGAATAGCATTATAGATGCAATCTAAAATAAAAAACCTGCCAAAAAATTGACAGGTTTTTATATCATTGTTATTAAGCAATTCTTATTCAGCTGCAGTTTCCTCAGCTGCTGGAGCAGCTCCTTCAGCTACAACCTCTTCTTCATCCTCATCATCTTGTGCTGCTGCACCTCCCTTCATTGCATTTCTAGACATCTTAACAGCTACAACAACTGCATTGTCAGGGTGCATGAAAGAATATCCTTCAGTTTTGATAGCACCAACATATAGTTTGTTACCAATCTTAAGTGAAGTAATATCAATAACGATCTCATCCGGCAAGTTTGCAGGGATCGCTTTTACTTTTAGCTTTCTGAATGACTGACGTAGAACACCCCCAGCAACAACACCTTTAGAACGACCAGTAACTCTTACCGGAACTTCCATAATAACCGGCTTATCAGCAGATAATTGATAGAAGTCAGCATGAAGAATTTTGTCTGTAATTGGGTGGAACTGAATATCCTGAAGAACTGCTGGAATTGTTTGTCCGTCAACTTCAATAGATACCGTGTGTGCTTCAGGAGTATATACTAAACCTTTGAAAGATTTCTCTTCTGCAGAGAAGTTCAATGGTTCTGTCCCTCCATAAACAACACAAGGAACTAATTCAGCATCACGTAAAGCTTTTGTAGACTTTTTGCCCACGCTTTCTCTTTTTGTACCTTGAATTGTAATAGATTTCATTTATAAAAATTTAAAATTTTGTTTTAAAATACAATTTGCAAACTTCAGTAAATCAATTAGATAACAAATTTACTACTGATTGACTGGTGCTCATGAACCATCTTCATAACATCTGCAAATAATGGGGCGCAAGATAGCACTTTTATTTTAGATGACAAATTATTTTTAACAGGAATTGAGTCAGTTACAATAACTTCCAGCAATTTAGAGTTCTCAATATTCTCATAAGCCTTTCCTGAAAGCACTCCATGAGTAGCCATTGCTCTAACTGTTTTTGCTCCTTTCTCTATTAAGATATCAGCAGCTTTGCAAAGCGTTCCTGCTGTATCAATCATGTCATCAATAAGAATAACGTTTTTACCATCTACATCCCCGATAAGGAACATTTCCTCTACAACATTAGCTTTCTTTCTCTCTTTGTAAGCAATTACTACTTCAGCACCCAGGTGTCCGGCATAGTTTTTAGCTCTTTTTGCCCCACCCATATCCGGTGAAGCGATGGTAAGATTATCCAGATTCAGGTCTCTGATATAATCTACAAAAATAGTTGACGCATACAAGTGATCCACAGGAATTTCAAAGAATCCCTGAATCTGATCCGCATGCAGATCCATGGTCATAATTCTGGTCGCTCCCGCAGCAGTTAAAAGATTAGCAGCCAACTTAGCACCTATAGGAGCTCTTGGCTTATCTTTTCTATCCTGTCTTGCAAGTCCGAAATAAGGAAGTACAACAGTAATACTTTTCGCAGAAGCCCTTTTTGCAGCGTCAATCATTAGAAGAAGCTCTAATAGATTATCCGCGGGAGGGAATGTAGATCCAATCAGGAAAACCCTACCTCCTCTTACTGATTCGTCTAAAACAGGTTCGAATTCCCCGTCACTAAACTCCTGGAAGTTTATTTTTCCTAATCCCTGCCCATAATGCTGAGCAATTTTTTCTGCCAAGTCCTTACTTGTCCTTGTACTAAATAGATAACTTAACTGATCGGCCATTTTTACTTTTTAAGATTTTGCAAATTTAAAAAAAAACCACAAGAATTAGTCTTGTGGTTTCTAAGTTTTTGTTTCCTTTATATTTTAAGGGAATCTTACTCCTGAATAATTATTCGCATTTACCTGTGGTAAAGAAGAATTATACTTTGCATTAATTGATTTAATAAATTCATTCGCAACAATAGCATAACCTCTTCCTGTCAGGTGAACTCCATCAAGAGAAAAAGCTCCACCCGTTACAAACTTCGCAGTATATCTTACCCCGTCAAATGAAATTCCGGATTGGCTATTAAGTTCAACCATCTTTTTGTTGGCATCTACAAAAGCGTATCCTTTAGCATCTGCTGCTGCTTTAATCGTTACGTTATAAGCATCAATGGTTGTGTTTACATCAGTAACTTCTGTTGCCGTCAATACATATTTATCAGCAAACGGATAAGCAATTCCTTTTGCACCAAGGCTAGCGGGAACCCCTGGAGGCAATGTTTGAAGTGTTCCAATCTCAGCTTTAGAAGTTAAAGGAACCAAATCTCCTGCTTTCGCCTGTCTTGCTTGTCCATAAGTAGCTCCTAAATATGTTGCTAAAGCAATCAGGGTTGGATTTCCGGATGCTAAAGCAGCACCTGTAATCTGAGCACCTAGATTAGGAAGGCTTTCGTCTACTATAAGCAATGGATTAGCTTCGGTTTTAGACAAAGGCCTTATTCTTCCAGCACCTCCTACTGCAGCCAAAATCTGACTCAATGGCCCGTATAAGTTTGTATTTAAATTATCTATTGTTGCATTTCCTACAGTAACATTACCTCCACCTAGAACAGAAGCTGTTAAAGGGTTATAAGGAACAGTTGTTAAGGAAGGAATAGAAGTAACGCTAGGAATATTTGCGATAACACCTTTAGCATTTGTAGAGGCAATCTCATTAATTAATGCATTATAATATTGTGTAAATTGTGCCGGTGGTGTAAGGGTTTCAACCGTAGCATCTCCACCTGCAAGAGCATATAACAACGCATCATTATTTCCTATCCATAATGAAAAGAAAGTAGGCTTCTGTGCTTTAAAATCAGCAATTACAGATGTTGTAGGACTTGATGCAAATCTTACAAAATACGGATTAGCTGTTTTAGTAGCAATTCCTTGAATGTTACCATATCCAGGAGCCAGCAAATGAGCCACTTTTGCTCCCGGAACTCCCATGTTATTGAAAGGACCCGTCAAAATGGTATTTACAAGTGCTGTTGCTGTATTATTATTCGCATTTTTAATATCAGGAGAACCATTTACAAAACCACTAATGAATAATTTTGTATTGGCAATCTGAACAGGACCGGCTAAGGTATTTAACAGCAATCCACCATTATTATCCGGCATTAACGGTTGTTTGAAATCTCCTCCTCCGACAAGTTTCATTTGCTGAGCTATCATAGAAGGATAAGATTCATTTTGTCCATCTGAATAAAGAGCTCCATCTCTATAGCCTGATGTTAATGAATTACCCAATGCTACATATTTAGAAAAGTCTGCATTCCCTTTCGATACCTGGATATCTTTAACATCCGTATCAAAATCATTTTCGCAGCTCGTTGTAAATAAAAGCGCAGAGACAGCGATTGTAGAAATTATAATTTTTTTCATAGTCTTTCAATTAAAAAGGATTATAAGATAAACCTAGACCAAAATAAAACGCCCTGGCTTTTGCCTGTCCGTAGAATCCAAGATTCGCATTATTAACGTCTCTTGCCTGAGGCATTGCATATCCTCCAGCAATATCAACTCCAAATTGTTTCAACTTAAAGCCTACCCCTCCTGTTACTACATAAGTATTAAATGAAGGTGTTTCAGCTATAAAATTGTTGTCAGAATAAGGAGATTCATCATAATAAGCTCCCAAACGTCCAAAAATCATATCGCTAAATGCATATTGCGTTCCTAACCTGAAGGTTTTTGAGTTTCTGAAGTTTTTTGGAGCAACAAGCACCGTAGGATCTGCTTGGTTTCCAATAGGAGCATTGGCAAAATCCAATGTCAGTTTACTGTATCTTTCCCATCCATGATAGTTAAAATCAGCAGAAACCAACCATTTTGGTGTAATCTTATAGGTTAAACCTATTGTATATTCTTCCACTAAAGGAAGCGTTGCAGAGAAACCATCTTGTCCGTTCGCTCCTAATCCTAATAATGAGTAGATAGACTGTGATGGAAATTTAAATGTTGCTGTTCCATTCTTCGCTTTCATATCAACCGGAGAACGGTATGCAATACTAACATCCAGTTTTTCTTCAGGTCTGAAATAGAAACCAAACCCGTATCCATGTCCACTTGCTTTCTCATCATTAATATTTACCTCACCTCCAAATTGAGTAATTGCTTTATCCCAGTCTACTTTTCCTCTTGCATATATATAACTCGCTCCAAAAGCTAACCACGGGGCCAGTTTTACTGAAACCATTGGCTGGAAGTAGAAACTTTTTAATTCTAATTTCTGAACCATTTCTCTTCCTTCCCAATCATTTGGCCATTGGATCGTACTACCAAAAGGTGTTGAAAAGCTGAAACCTACTGATAAATTTTCCAGCGGTTTATAAGCAATAGCCGCATAAATAGGTGTTCCAAGAGGATTATCAGTTTCTGTACTTTGTAAAGTATTTAAATTCTGAAAAGTAACTTTATTACTTGCTCCAAATCCTCCGGCAACTATACTCAGTTTAGAAGGAATGAATGACATACCCGCAGGGTTAAAGAATGCCACACTTGCATCTTCAGCATGAGCACTAGTATGTGCCATTGCCAATTGCTTTACCCCTTGCAAAGAAACCCTGAAGCCTCCAGCGTAAGATAAAACACCCGCCAATAAAGCAGTTGATACTAATATTTTTTTCATAGACTATTATTATATAACCCAAATATAAAATTATTTTGCATAGGTCTGTTAATATTTCTTAATATTTTAAACATTATACGAAAAGAAAATTATGTTTAAAATAACACTTTAGGAAAAATTCACCATAAAAGCATATATACTAGTACATTGGTAAAATTCGGTGATAAAAAAGTGTTTTTTGTTTAATATCAAACAATGATGTTGACGAATATTTGAATTTTTTAGAATTACATAAAGATAAAAATATATAAATTTGCAAGATTAAATAATAGTTATATGAGTTGTGGATGTAAAACATCCGGCGATTCTGCGCATTCTTGCGGACCCAAGAAATCCGCGAATGGTTGTGAAAATGTAAATACCTGTGGTAATAGTTATAAATTAAGTGTTTTCGACTGGCTATCTAACATCAATAATCCCGCATCTAACAGGTGTGATTTTGTAGAAGTTAGATTTAAAAATGACAGAAAATCGTTTTATAAAAATGTAAATAATGTTCCATTACATATAGGTAGTGTAGTCACCGTAGAATCTAGTCCCGGACACGATGTTGGTGTGGTAAGTCTCACCGGCGAATTAGTGAAAATTCAGATGAAAAAGAAAAAATTTTCTGAAGAAAACTCACTAAAAATATACAGATTAGCCAATCAAAAAGATATTGAAGTTTGGCAGGAAGCTAGAAAAAAAGAAGACAGCGTAAAGATCCAGGCAAGAAAGATTGCCCATAATCTGGGGCTTGAAATGAAAGTTACTGATGTAGAGTATCAGGGAGATGCCTCTAAGGTAACATTCTATTATACTGCAGATAATCGTATCGATTTCAGACAGTTAATAAAAGAATACGCCTCTACATTCCGAACAAAAATCGACATGAAACAGATCGGTTTCAGACAGGAAGCCGCAAAAATCGGAGGAATCGGGTCTTGTGGAAGAGAACTTTGCTGTTCGACATGGCTTACCGACTTCAGATCTGTAAATACCAACGTTGCGAGATATCAGCAATTAAGTATCAACCCGCAAAAACTTGCCGGGCAATGTGGTAAACTAAAGTGTTGTCTAAATTATGAATTAGACAGTTATCTTGATGCATTAAGTAATTTCCCTTCTTCGTCAACAACATTGGATACAGAAAAAGGAAGAGCTTTCTGTATTAAAATTGACGTTTTCAAGAAGAAAATGTGGTTTGCCTATGTGGATAGCTCTGTAGCATGGTATGATTTTGATATTGACCTTGTAAAACAGTTCATTTCTAAAAATAAAAGAGGAGAAAAAATACTCCCTCTTGAAGAACTTAAACAACCGGATATCCCGTTGCATAGCATTGATCTGATTCAGGAGAATAATGTGGATCGATTCGAAAAGAAAAATAAAGGATTCAACAAAAACAGAAACCAGAATCACAATAACCAGAACAGGCAAAACAACAATCAGGGACAAAGGAAAAATAAACCGGAGAGATCTGAAAAACCAGACCATACCAATTCTAATCATAACCCCAAACAGCCAAGGCCTCAGCAGCCAAAAGCTCAATTGGAGAAAGTAGAAGCGAGTAATTCCGGTCAGGAGAAAAAGCCTCAACAAAATCCAAACAAGAAAAAATTTAAAAAAAAATTTCCTCCAAAAAAAGATAACAATGCATAAAGTTTTAGGATTTTTATCCCTTATTCTTTTCTTGAGCTGTAATTCTCCGGGAGAACATGTCACGATGAATTCCATTGATAGTAAATGGAATAAGAAAAGTGAGCAGAAATTTAATCTTGAGATTTCGGATCCACAGAATCCTAAAAATATTATATTTGTTGTAAGAAACAATAACGATTATCCTTATAGCAATATAAGGTTTATCGTTAATTTCACCAATCTTCAAAACAAGAAAAAGGAGACGGATACGTTGAATTATATTCTTACAAAACCAAATGGAGAATGGCTTGGAACAGGTTTTGGAGACACGAAGGAAACGCTTTTCCAGTATAAATTAAATTACAGGTTTCCACAAAAAGGAAAATATGAAATTGGATTAATACAAGCGATGAGAAATGATTTCCTTCCGGGGATTGAAGATATTGGAGTAAAAATAGAAACGGCTAAACCGTAATCATAAATGGAAGAAAACAAAAAAAACACAGGAAGTAAGGGAAAGACGTTTCCGCTTCCTCCCAAAAAAAATAATAAAAATACCTCCTGGAAAAAGTGGGTTAGATTTATTTGGCTTGGACTCATTGTAGTTGTTTTGGGAATTTCAGGAACTTTCTTTGCTGTTTCACAAGGTTTTCTTGGTGAAATGCCGGATGTTGAAGAACTGGAAAACCCTGACATTTATGTTGCTTCTCAGATTTTTTCTGCAGATGGTGTTCTTTTAGGCAAATTTGAAAAAGAAAAAACCCAACCTATTACCTATAAGGATCTTCCTCCTTTTCTTGTGTATGCACTACAAGCTAAAGAGGATGAGCGTTTTAAAGAACACTCCGGAATTGATCTACAATCAATTGCCAGAGCAGTTGTTTATGGAGGTGGCAGAGGAGGTGGCTCCACCATTACCCAGCAGCTTGCAAAGCTACTCTTCACAGGGGGAGCTTCACAAAACAAGTTAGCAAGGGCTTTCCAAAAGCTAAAAGAATGGGTTGTGGCAGTAAGCCTTGAAAGAAGATATACCAAAGAAGAAATTGTAACGCTTTATTTCAACAAGTTTGACTTTTTATACAATGCAAACGGAATTGAAATGGCTTCAAAAATCTATTTTAACAAAAGCACCAATCAGCTTACATTACCTGAAGCAGCAATGTTTGTTGCCATGCTGGAAAATCCGGTAAAAAACAATCCTATGCGTAATGAGACAAGAGCGAAGGCAAGAAGAGATGTTGTTTTGGAGCAGATGCAGAAAACAGGTTATATTGATGAGGATACTTACAACAAAGCGGTAGCAACGCCTATTACTTTAGACTATCATCCGATCAAAAACATCAATGATGACTACTCTGCTTACTATAAGTTTTATCTGAAAAAAGAGATCGATAGTTATCTTAAAGATCACGAAAAAGAAACCGGTAAAAAATTAAACCTTTATAAAGACGGACTTAAAATATATGTTACGCTTGACTCTAAAATGCAAAAATATGCGGAAGAGGCAATTAAAGAACATTTGACAGACCTTCAAAAAAGATTTGATGCAGAACAAAGAGGCAGAAAAAACAGACCTTTTTATTACTTAACGGATAAGCAAATCAACAGTGTAATGGTTCAGGCTATGAAAAGAACGGGACGTTACAAATTGCTTAAGGCAGCCGGAGTATCTGAAGATTCAATCCTTATGGAATTCCATAAACCGATAAAAACATCACGTTTTACATGGAATGGAGAAGAAGAAGTTGAAATGTCTCCTTGGGACTCTATCAGATATCATAAGCAGATCGCTCAGGCAGGTTTGATGTCTATGGTTCCTGGAACCGGTGAGATTAAAGCATGGGTTGGAGGAATCGACTGGCAGCATTTCCAGTACGACCATATCAAACAAGGTAAAAGACAGGTTGGATCCACATTCAAACCTTTCGTATATGCAACTGCTATCATGAAGCTTGGAATGACACCTTGTTCAGCTGTTTCAAACGGAACCTACGACCATAATGGATGGCATGTTCCCGGCAGAGGCGGAATGCTGACGTTAAAAGATGCTTTAGCGCACTCTCAAAACCCAGTTGCAGCACGTCTCATAGAAATGACCGGAGTAGATGCTGTAATACAGACTGCAAGAGATCTAGGAGTAACTGAGGAAATTCCAAGAAACAATACAATTGCATTAGGTTCATCTGACATCACGATTTATGAAATGCTTGGTGCTTACAGTACTTTCGCCAACTATGGTAACTATAATAAACCTGAAATGATCTGGAGGATAGAAGATGCCAACAGCAGGGTTATCAAAGAAGTAAATGTAGATCCAAAAGAGGTAATGAATCCTCGTTATGCCTACACCATGATTGAATTGATGAAAGGAGTAGCCCAATTTGGTACCGCTTCCGGAGAACTTTCAAGAAGGGGCATCTCAAAAGCGGTGGAAATTGCTGCCAAAACCGGTACTACACAGAACAACTCCGATGGTTGGTTTATGGGAATAACTCCTAAGCTAGCAACAGGTGCCTGGGTAGGATGGGAAGACAGAGCAACTCACTTCTTTGGAACAGGTGAAGGACAAGGAGCAAGAATGGCATTGCCGATCTGGGCGATATTTATGAAAAAAGTCTGGGCAGATAAAAGTTTAGGCATTACTCCAGATGATAAGTTTGTGAAACCATCAGATTGGAAAGACGGATGTTCGGATCTCAAAGGATTGAGTGGAGGTTATGGTGATGAGGGAGGACTTCAGACAATCGATCAAATTAAAAATCCTAGGCCTGTAGATCCTACACCAAAAAGCAATACAACGAAGAAAGAAGAGAACGTCAATGAAAACCTCAATAAGAGCGAAGAAATTGATTTTAATAAATAAATTCTCTTTTACAAATACACGAGACCTTTCAATCTGTTTGAAAGGTCTTTTTTTATTGTTGTATCTTTGATTCATGAATATTAAAGAGATCAAACAGCCTTTTATAAAGAAGTTTCCCGGAGACTTTTCAGGAAATCCAATGCAGAGAGCAACGCCTAAAGTTTTGTTCTCAACGGTTAGTCCTGCCGGGTTTGACAATCCGGAATTAATTATTTTCAATGAAAAACTTTCTGAAGAAATCGGCCTAGGAAAGTTTGAAGAGAACGACCTGGATTTTCTTGTTGGAAATAATTTACCTCCTAATATTCAACCTTACGCGACAGCATATGCCGGGCATCAATTTGGAAACTGGGCCGGACAACTTGGAGACGGGAGAGCTATACTCGCTGGGGAAATAATCAATGACTCCGGGAAAAAAAATGAAATTCAATGGAAGGGTCCTGGAGCCACTCCATATTCAAGACATGCAGATGGAAGAGCTGTATTAAGGTCTTCAGTCAGGGAATACCTGATGAGTGAGGCTATGTATCACCTTGGTGTTCCGACTACAAGGGCATTAAGCCTATGTTTTACAGGAGAAGATGTCATAAGAGATATGATGTACAACGGGAATCCTCAAAAAGAAAAAGGAGCGATAATTATCAGGACTGCGGAAAGCTTTCTACGGTTTGGACATTACGAGCTCATTTCTGCTCAGGCAGAATACAAAACCTTACAGGATCTCGGTGACTTTACTATTCTCAATTATTTTCCTGAAATCACTTCATCGGATTCTGAAAAATATAAAGATTTCTTTAAAAGCATCTGCACAAGAACGGCTGATCTGATGACAGAATGGTTCAGAGTGGGTTTTGTACATGGAGTTATGAATACAGATAATATGTCTGTGCTTGGGCTTACCATTGACTATGGTCCATACTCTATGATGGATGAGTATGATCTGAATTTCACTCCCAATACCACCGATTTGCCAGGAAGAAGATATGCATTCGGAAAGCAGGGGCAAATCTCACAATGGAATTTATGGCAGTTGGCAAATGCGCTTCATCCATTAATTAAGGATGAAAAATTTTTAGAAAATACCCTCAATAATTATGGTAATTATTTCTGGGAAGCTCACGACAAAATGCTTTGCCGAAAATTCGGATTCGATCAGCTATTAGATGGTGACGAAGAGTTTTTCAGCAACTGGCAGGGATTGATGCAGGAATTAGAATTTGATCACACCTTGTTTTTTAATCAGTTGGAAAAACTCAAAGAGGGAGATGACCTGAAAGAGTTGTTTGAAAATGTATCTTATACCTTCCTAAATGATGATCTTTTGAATAAGCTTAAACACTTTATTCAAAAATACAAAGAAAGAATTTCAAAAAATAAAATTACAAAGGAAGCCTCTCTCAACCTGATGCAAAAAGCTAATCCAAAATTCATCCTTAGAAATTATCTTTTGTACCAATGCATTGAAGAAATTAATGAAGGGAAGAAAGATTTATTAAAAAAATTAATACATGCCCTCGAAAATCCTTATCAGGAAATTTATCCTGAATTTTCCGTAAAAAGGCCTGTTGATTATGATGATATTTCCGGATGTTCCACGCTGTCTTGCAGTTCGTAAGTTCATAATAATAAATAAGATACGTGATATCTATTAAAAAATTGCTTAATTTTGAGTATAACTATAAAATTACATTATGAAAAAGACTTTACTATCTTTAATATTATTAACAAGCGTGATGGGGACTGCTCAAACCGTCTTGTTAGATGAAGGCTTCGAATCTTACACGAATTTTGCCATTACAAATATCGGAAGTTGGCTGACTTTAGATTTAGACGGTAGAAATACTTACACAGGAGGTGGGCCTGTAGTAGGAGGCAGTACCGTACCAACCTGGACTGCTAATTGGACAAATGCCGGTGGTGCTATGGCATTTCAGATTTTTAACCTTTCAGCAAGTAATGCCACAAACAATCTGACTTCAGTACCAGGAGTGGATGAAGAAATAAGAAATTTCACTCCACATGGTGGACAAAAAACAGCTGTATCCTGGGCTGCAGTGCCGGCTGCTGGTGTAAATGCAAATAACGACTGGCTTATTTCTCCAGCTGTAACATTAGGAGCAGGTGGCAATCAGTTAAGCCTTTGGGTAAAAGCTCTATCTCCTGCCTTTACAGAAAACTATAAAATAGGAGTATATGTCGGTAACGGTACACCTACGTCAGCTGCGAACTTTACAATAATATCTGGCGCAACCCCATTAACAGCTCCTTATGCGGCATGGCAGCAAGTTACGCAAAGTTTGGATGCTTATAGTGGTCAAACAATCAGGATTGGTATCCAATATATGTCCTCAGATCAATATATGTTTATGTTAGATGACGTTAAAATTACTACAGGCACTCTTTCAACATCCGAAAATTCTGCCAAAGTTAGAACAGGCATCTATCCCAACCCTACAAAAGGAGAAGTTGAAATCAGAACAGACAAAAAAATAAAGTCAATATCTGTTTTTGATGTTTCAGGAAAATCAGTTTTAAAAACGGCTTCGGTAAAAGCAGATCTTTCTTCACTCCCTAAAGGAAATTATTTGATGCAGATCGAATTTAACGATGGGACATCATCCTCAGAAAAAGTCATCAAAGAATAAATGATTTTTACACATAGAAACAAAACTCACCGGAATTGGTGAGTTTTTTTATTTTACTTTTGCAAAAACTTTAAACAGGTGAATTTCAAAACGAAACTAATCCATTTTTTTAAACTCATATTTCCTTCTTCGCTCACTGAGCTATGGGTCTTTCTTTTCTTTCTTTCTCTGTATGGAATACTGGGATCTTACATTGCCATTAATTACACCATCATTTTTGATAACAGAATACCCTGGGATGCTTATTTCAGTTTTGACAATCGTTCAATTGTGATGACCGGTGGTAGTTTCGAAAGACATCCTTTATCCTACTACTTTTTTAACTGGATAAGAGAGTTTGCTTTTCTAATCTCGAACGGAAAAACGGATGTTACCTTTAGGTTAGTTCTGGCATGGTTTAGCATAACCACGGTAAGTCTAGCTATATTACAAGTATTTAAATATTTAAAAAACATCATCAGAATACCATTGATGATCAACCTTATTATTATTCTTTTTTTCGGGCTTTTCTCAACAAGCATCCTGCTTTCTTTCACTCCGGAAAACTTTACTTATACATTTTTTCTTCTTTGTCTTTATAACCATTATGCGGCCATTAAACTAAAAAAAGAAGAGAAAATATCTGGTCTGGCTCTTGTTTTCGCTGGAGTTTCCGTGGCAGGACTTACTATTACCAACATTTTTAAGGTTTTCATTCCTGTCTTATTCGAAAAAGACCTGTTTACAAAATGGAAGAAATTTGGAAATGCTGCACTAAGAGTTGTAATTACTTGTATTTGCTTTATACTGCTATACCTAAACCGGATAGACTTTAAATATAAAAATATCTTCAATAAGACGAACGAACAATATGAAAAGTTCTCTAATGTAAAGTCTACACCAACCTGGGACATGATTCTTTCGTATTTTTTTGGTGGCAATATTCTTTTTTCCAATTTTATCATTCGTGATAAACATAATATGAAAGGCTTTCATTTCAAAGGTCTTATTATGGATGTTTATTCTTCGTGGGTTGCTTACTTATTTATTGCCCTTTTATTGAGTCTTATATTTTGGAGTTATTTCAGAAATTTCAAAAATAAACTGGTACAAGTTGTAATGATCTCTTTTGTTGTAGATATTGTTATCCACTGCATTATGAGATTCGGATTACATACGTCTTACATCTATGGCGGTCACTTTGTTTTTGTCTATCCGATACTTCTAGGCTGGTTGTTCTACTCTTATCGGTCTTCTCCGAAAGCACTCTCATTCCTGACACTTACATTGGGAATATTATTGGTTTATCTGGGAGTTAATAACTACCTCAGGATGACAGAGTTTTTCTGGTTCTTAGATTCTTATTATCAATAAAAAAGCTGAGAAGAAAATCTTCTCAGCTTTTATTTTTTTATCATATAGCTTATATTATTTAGCCTCTGCACAAAATATTCTGTACTGTACTGCAACAGCAGATTTAAAGTATTCTCTGATCTTAGAAAGGTCTGAAGAAGCACTTTGTTTCGTGAAATAACTTCCTGCTAAAATCTTATAATTAGGTCTCAAAGACGCATCGGTTTCCACCTTTAGATTAGGAAATCTTTTTCTGAAATACGATTTGATCTCATTCGCTTCATCGTTACTTTTCACAGTTGTAATCTGAATTTTATACCCTAAAATTCTTGGGTTTTTTCTACAGATTTCCGCATTGGTCAATTCCCTATTCGGAACATATATTTTTGTAGGTCTGGTGTAAGTTTCGTCACTACTATCCCGGGGTGTTGTAGTGGTTACAACTCTTGAACATTTGTCTTCGAGACTCTCTAAAGCATCTTTTACCTTAGGATCCATTGACATTACTAGTTCGGTTCCGGACAATGTATCCTTCTTTACAACCTGCTGGGCTTCAATCTCATAAAATCCAAAAAAGGATAGTACCGACAATATTTTGATTAAATTTTTCATTTAAACTTGTTTGCGCAAATTTATACAAATTAAAAAATTATACCAAACTGAGTTATTTAGAATCAATACAAATTAAACGTAAATGATATTTTCCCCTTTCTATATGCCGTTAAATTCCTGTTAAAAATATTATTTTTGCGGGATTGATTGAATGTTCAATATTTTACTAACATAAGATAATTTAAATGATTAGTTGGAGAAAGCATTATAAACAAACGTTGATCGCAATAGGCTTATTGCTATCAACCAGTGCTTCATTTTACGGGCAAGACGGCGATCCTAAAAACGGTGAGAAACTTTTCAAAGCGAATTGTACTGCATGTCACGCTCTGGATAAACAAGTGATAGGACCTCCTTTGAAAGGAGTTGTAGAACGAGTAAAGACAGAGGGTGGTGTAGACAGAGATTGGCTTCACAAGTGGATCAAGGACAACAAAGCTCTGAGAGCTTCTGGAGACAAATACGCCAATGAGATTTTTGAAAAATATAATAAAACTGAGATGCTTCAGTTTCCTAATCTTACAGAGAAGGATATCGATGACATCTTAGCTTTTACAACTAATCCTCCGGCTCCGGAAGAGAAAAAACCGGAAGCGGGAGCAGCCACTGCAACAGATGCTACCGCAACTGCAGCAACCGACAAAACAACAACAAACGTTGTTATCATTTCACTTTTAGCAATTGCAGCCTTACTGGTATGGATCTTACTTAAACTAAGACAATTAGTTAAATTAGGACAGTCAGAAGACTTAGCAGGGCTTAATGAAACGAGAGTTCGTTCATTCAGTGAAATCTATAAAAAATACCACTATATAGGTAAAGGAGCTTTGGTTATTTTAGCGATCCTTGCAACCTATGGAATCTGGAACTGGTTAATGTGGATCGGTGTTTACAAAGGATACAAGCCTGAACAACCTATCTACTTCTCTCACAAAATTCACGCTGGAGAACAAAAAATTGACTGTCAGCTATGTCACTCAAGTGCTAAATATGGTAAAGTTTCTGAAATTCCTTCTATGAACGTTTGTATGAACTGTCACAGAACAATTTCCGAATACAATGCAGATCACTATATGGAGCCAGGAAAAGACAAAGCGTTCTATGACGGTGAAATCCAAAAGATTTATCAGCATACAGGTTGGGATCCTGCAAAACAACAGTATACAGGAAAAACTGAACCAGTAGAATGGACAAGAATCCACAACATGCCGGATTTCGTGTACTTCAATCACTCTCAGCACGTTGTAGCGGGTGAGCAGGCAATCATCAATTCTTTCAACAAAAAGAATCCGAATAACAAAATCGATGTTGTTTGTAAAGCTTGTCACGGAAAAATAGACACAATGAATGTTGTTCAGATGGCTAATGACTTCACTATGGGATGGTGTATCGAGTGTCACAGAACTACTGAGGTTGATATGAACAACGGTTATAATAAAGAATACTTCAAGAATCTACATGACAAGTTGAAAAAACAATACCCTAAAGATGGTGGTAAGATTACTGTAGATGCAATTGGAGGTCTTGAGTGTGGTAAATGTCATTATTAATAACTAAAAATTAGAAGTATAAATGGCTTCAAACAAAATACAATTTAGAAGTATTCATGAACTTAAAGACCCGGCTTTAAATAATAAGCTGGCTCAAAAAGAGTTTCAGGAAGAAATTCCGGTAGAAGATTTCCTTGGAGATGCTGAACAGAACGGATCAAGTACTTCAAGAAGAGATTTCTTAAAATTATTAGGATTTTCTACTGCAGCAGTAACACTTGCTGCTTGTGAAGCTCCGGTAATTAAAACGATTCCTTACGTGGTAAAACCTCATGATATCATTCCTGGGGTTCCTAACTACTACGCTTCAACATATTTTGATGGTTTCGATTTCGCTAGTGTTTTAGTAAAGACACGTGAAGGACGACCTATTAAAATTGATCCAAACCCGGCTGCAGGAGAATTAGGTAAAACGAATGCAAGAGCTCAGGCAAGTGTACTTTCTCTTTATGATAATGATAAAGTAAAACAACCTAAGCTTGACGGTAAAGACGAAACTTTCGATAAAGTAGATGATTTTGTTCTTAAAGGTTTGGCAGAAGCACAGTCAGCAGGCAAAAAGATTGTTCTTTTATCTCAGTCTTTTGCTTCACCAACTTTCAAAAAGTTGTTCGCTGAATTCAAAGCTAAATATCCTACAGCAGAACTTGTAACTTATGATGCTTTCCCTTACTCCGCAGCATTAGATGCAGCACAGGAAGTATTCGGACAAAGAGCATTACCGGTTTACGATCTTAAAGGTTCTGAATTAGTAGTTTCTTTCCAGGCTGATTTCTTAGGAGATTACAATGCCTCAAGTTTAGAAACTTCTTATGCAGAAGCAAGAAAACCGGGAGCAAACATGTTGAGACACATTCAGGTGGAATCCAACATGTCTCTTACAGGTGCAAATGCTGACTCAAGATACAGACTAAAGCCTAGTGCAGTAAATAAAACATTAGTTGAAGTTTACAATGCAATCGTAGGTGGGGGTGCTGCTTCTGATAAAATTGCTGCTGAGATCGTAAAAGAACTTCAGACAAAAGGAAGCAAAGCTGTCGTATTTGCGGACGGATCTAAAGGTGCACAGGTTTTAGCACACTTAATTAACCAAAAATTAGGTTCGGTTGCCTTCACCGGTAAAGCGAACTTCTTAAAAGAATTTGATAAAGCAAGATACCAGGAATTCTTAGGATGGGTAAATGCAGGACAGGTTGGAGTATTGATTACAAACAATGTAGATCCTATCTATTCTCATCCAAAAGGAGAAGATTTCAAAAAATCTTTAACAAAAGTTCCTTACGTAATTGCTGTTGCAGATAAGAAAAATGAAATGTATAAAGCAGCGAAAGCTGTTATTCCGGTAGCCAACTGGTTAGAGTCTTGGGGAGATATGGAGCCTCAGACAGGAGTTTATACATTAATGCAGCCTACTATCCAGAAAATTTACAAATCAAGACAGATTGAAGAATCATTATTGGTTTGGAAAAATGGTAAGAACAATGCTGCCAATAACTACTATGATTACTTAAAAGCTAGTGCTTCTTCTATATTAGGAGGTACCTCTTTCAACAAAGCTTTGTATAACGGTATCGTTCCTTCCAGTAATGCAACGACATTATCTTATGCAGGAGGAAATGCTGCTCAGGCACTTGCTGAATTAGGTAACTTTAAAGCTTCCGATCTTGAATTAGTACTTTATACTAAGACTTCTATCGGAGATGGTACTCAGGCTAACAACCCTTGGCTACAAGAATTACCGGATCCGTTAACAAGAATGTCTTGGGATAACTACTTAACTATTTCTCCTAAAGATGCAGACAGATTAGGTATAAAAAATGATCTGAATGCCAGAATGCAGTTGGATGGTTCTATTGTAAACCTTACGGTAAACGGAGTTGTAATAAAAGATGTTCCTGTATTCATTCAACCAGGTCAGGCAGACGGATCAGTAGGTTTAGCACTTGGATATGGTAAAAAGAATTCCGGAGCAACGGCTGATACAGGAGTAAATGCTTATCCTTTATTTGACGGTTCTAATTTAGTTGTTTCTAATGCTAAAATAGAAAAAACAGGTGAAGAGCATGAGTTTGCTGGTATCCAGCTTCAAAACACCCTAATGGGTCGTTATGAAATCGCTAAAGAAGTTCCTTTAACAGAATATCTGAATGTCGCTTTTGATGACGAGCACAAAGGATGGAACAAGCCTTTGGAATACCACACGATCAGTGGAGCTCTTCCAGCAAGAAAAATAGACCTTTGGGACGCTTTCGATGACACTGATGGACCTCACTTCAATTTATCTATTGACTTAAACTCTTGTACTGGTTGTGGAGCATGTATCATTGCTTGCCAGGCAGAAAACAACGTTCCTGTTGTAGGTAAAGAAGAGATCAGAATGTCCAGAGATATGTACTGGTTAAGAATCGATCGTTACTATTCTGCTAAAGAAAAGATCGAAACTAAAGAAGGTATTGAAAGAGGATTAAATGTTCCTAATCTATATGACATCCTAATCGAACCGAATGAAAGTCCGGATGTGATTTTCCAACCGGTAATGTGTCAGCACTGTAACCACGCTCCATGTGAAACAGTATGTCCGGTAGCGGCTACTTCTCATGGTAAGCAAGGTCAAAACCATATGGCTTACAACAGATGTATTGGTACAAGATATTGTGCAAACAACTGTCCATATAAAGTAAGACGTTTCAACTGGTTTACATATAACCTGAACGATCGTTTCGATTTCAACATGAATAACGATCTTGGAAGAATGGTACTAAACCCGGACGTTGTGGTAAGAACAAGAGGGGTTATGGAGAAATGTTCAATGTGTATCCAGCAGACTCAGGCTACAATCTTAACTGCGAAAAGAGAGAACAGAAAAGTAACAGACAACGAGTTCAAAAACTCTGCTGCTTGTGCTGCTGCTTGTTCTACCGGAGCAATGACGTTTGGAGACATGAACGATAAAGAATCTGAAGTAAGAGAATTATACTCAAGCAACAGAAGATATTATTTACTGGAAGAGATCGGAACCAAGCCAAATGTGTTCTATCACACTAAAGTAAGAAACAGAGTAGAAAAATAAAGTTTAAATAATAAATAGGTAAAAAATGTCAGGACATTACGAAGCTCCGATAAGGGAACCTCTAATTATTGGTCACAAAACTTATCACGATATCACAGAAGATATTGCACGACCTATCGAAGAAAGAGCAGGTAAATTATGGTGGATATCACTATATGCAGCACTAGTTCTATTCATCTATGGATTCGGGTGTATCGCTTATACTATCGGAACAGGTATTGGAGCATGGGGGCTTAACAGAACTATTAACTGGGGTTGGGATATCACCAACTTCGTATGGTGGGTAGGTATTGGTCACGCCGGAACCCTAATCTCAGCGGTATTATTATTATTTAGACAGCGTTGGAGAATGTCTGTAAACCGTTCAGCTGAAGCGATGACGATCTTCGCTGTTGTACAGGCAGCTATCTTCCCTGTAATCCACATGGGTAGAGTTTGGGTAGGATATTGGGTATTCCCTCTTCCAAACCAATTCGGTTCTCTTTGGGGGAACTTTAACTCTCCTCTACTTTGGGACGTATTTGCGATCTCTACGTATTTCTCAGTATCTACAGTTTTCTGGTTCATGGGATTGATCCCTGACTTTGCAATGATCAGAGATAGAGCTAAAACTCCTTGGACTAGAAAAATCTATACATTCCTAGCATTCGGTTGGGGTGGTAAAGCAAAACACTGGCAAAGATTTGAAGAATTATCTTTGGTTTTAGCAGGTTTGGCAACTCCACTTGTATTCTCAGTACACACTACCGTATCCTTTGACTTCGCAACTTCAGTTATTAAAGGATGGCACTCTACGATCTATCCTCCGTACTTCGTTGCCGGTGCGATTTTCTCAGGATTTGCAATGGTACAAACACTATTGTTAATTGCCAGAAAAGTTT
Source organism: Chryseobacterium sp. PTM-20240506 (assembly GCF_048296755.1). NCBI lineage: Bacteria > Pseudomonadati > Bacteroidota > Flavobacteriia > Flavobacteriales > Weeksellaceae > Chryseobacterium > Chryseobacterium sp. PTM-20240506. Next base: position 3,308,864 of record NZ_CP182581.1, on the reverse strand, counting down.
GTCACCTTGAAGATTACATCACTATGTATCACATTGAAATTATGAACATCGTAATTGTGGTAACAGGTGGTATGGTAACTGTAGCTTACGCAACTGAATATTTCATAGGATGGTACTCAGGATCAAGATTTGAAGATTTTACGTATCTTTCTCCAGGTGCAGCAACAGGTCCTTATTGGTGGGCTTTCTGGTCACTAATTATCTGTAACCTTGTTATTCCGGCTTCTTTCTGGTTCAAAAGAGCAAGAACGAACATTATCTGGACTTTCATTGTAGCACTAATTATCAACATCGGTATGTGGTTTGAGCGTTTCGATATCATCGTAATCAACCTTTCAAGAGATTACTTGCCAGGTTCATGGACGATGTTTAAACCAACCATTATTGACGTAGGTGTATATTTAGGAACAATCGGATTCTTCTCTGTACTATTCTTATTATACGCAAGAACATTCCCTGTAATTGCACAGGCTGAATTAAAATCGATTTTGAAAATCTCAGGTGAAACTTATAAAGCAAAAGAAGGAGATGAGCACCACTAAAATTGTATACGGACTTTATGCTGATGACGACGATTTAATGAACGGCGTTAAAGCATTCAACGATAAAGGAATAAAAATCAACGAGGTTTATACTCCATTTCCGGTTCACGGACTAGATAAAGCTTTAGGTCTGAAGAAGACAAGAATTTCTGATGCTGCTTTTATCTATGCTTGTTATGGTGTTACGATCGGTGCAACTGTAACCTGGTATGTAATGAATCATGACTGGCCTCAGAATATCGGTGGTAAACCAGCTTTTGACTGGGGACACAACATGCCGGCATTCGTAGTTCCGATGTTTGAATTAATGGTATTCTGTGCTGCTCACATGATGTCACTTACTTTCTTGGTAAGAAACAAGATGTATCCTGGAGCTCCGGCACAAAATCCGGATCCGAGAACTACAGATGACAAATTCATGATGGAATTTGTAACTGAAGATGTAGAATCTGTAAAACAGCTACTTATTGAGACTGGAGTTGAAGAAATAACTGTTAAAGACGCTTAAAATGAAAAAGAATGTATTAAGAATTACTGCAATCTTAGGTTTAACAACAGTTTTACTTAATTCTTGCGGACCGAAAGAAAATGCACCTCTGGTATATTTCCCGGATATGTATTTCCCGGTAGCATATGATCCATTGATGAAGGCTAAAGATGCTTATTCAGATCATGACAATGAAATTCCAGCGTTTGTTAAAAATAGCTATGCAACAGGACTTGCTCCAGTAGAAGGGAGTGTTGCTCAAAATAAAGACGGAATTTTTGAAGAAGGATTACTTCCTAAAAATGCAGATGAATATAATGCAGGATATGATGCATCAAAAAAGTTGACGACTTCTCCTCTAAATCCAGCTAATGCAGCTAAAGATATAGAAAGAGGAAAAATGTTGTTCGACCATACTTGTGCGGCATGTCACGGAACAGGAGGTGATGGACAAGGACCAATCGTACAAAGCGGTGCTTTCTCAGGTGTACCTAACTATGCTGATAGAGAAATTACTGTGGGATCTGTTCATTATGTATTAACAAACGGTAGAAATGCGATGGGGTCTTATGCAGGACAATTGAATGCAGGAGACAGATGGAGAGTAGCAATGTATGTGATGAGTGCTTTCAAAAAAGGAGCAGCAGCACCTGCGGCAGCTACAGCTACAGCAGCGGCACCAGCAACTGAAACGACTACCGAAACTAAAAAATAAGAAAAGAAATGTATACTTTTTCACCAAAATTAAAATCAATTTCTATAATACTGCTTGTTGTAGGTTTAGTTCTATTTGGTATTGGTTTTTTCTTGAATAAAGGAATCAGCACAGAGAAAATTGAACAGATGATGGAAGCTGTTCATGCTTCAGGTCACAATGCTCCTACACATTCAAGTGAAATGGTAGGACCTCAGGACCACGCTGCCCATTTGGAACACGCAGAATTGCAGGTTCACAACCAGCCGTTGGCATCACTACACTTTGTAGCTGTATTTTTCTTCGGAGTAAGTTGTGCAGTATTATTTTTCTACTGTATTCAGCATGCAGCTCACGCAGGTTGGCCAATTATCATTACAAGAGTAATGGAAGCTATTGCTTCTTATATTCCATACGGGGGAGCTATTTTGATCATCCTTATGCTATTAAACATTTCTCACAATGGTCACCTTTTCCATTGGATGGATCCGGAGTTAACAAACCCTGATTCTCCGCACTTTGATGTGATCTTATTCGAGAAAAAAAGATTCTTAAATATCCCTTTCTATGCATTCAGAACGTTCTTGTATGTAATCGGAGCATCATTCTTCGCATGGAAATTAAAAGCTGTTTCAAAGAAAGTAGATGAAACTAAATCAAGAATCGACTACCAAATGCTTTACAGATGGGCAGTAGGATATATTGTATTCTTTGGATTCTGTTCAGCTGCATGGGCTTGGGATTGGTTGATGTCTATTGACCCTCACTGGTATTCTACAATGTATATCTGGTATTCTATGGTTAGCTGCCTGTCTAGTGGTATTGCAGTAATCATCCTAATCAGTGTATACCTTAAGAAGAACGGTTTCTTACCACAGTTCAATGATAACCACTTACACGATCTTGGAGTATTCCTTTTCGCAACAAGTATGCTTTGGACATATACATGGTTTGCACAGTTCATGCTTTACTGGTATGCCAACGTACCGGAAGAGGTTAATTACTTCTTTGGAAGATTCCAACACTACTCACCTACTTTCCTTCCAATGTTGATCATTAACTTCTTATTACCTTTATTGGTATTAGTAAGCAGCAGTATCAAGAGAAACTATAAAGTAGTTACTACAATGGCAGTAGTTGTAATCCTTGGACACATTCTAGATTACTTCAATATGGTAATGCCGGGAACAGTAGGACCATACTGGAATACTCCTGAAGTATTCATCCTGATCTTAGGATCTATCCTATTCATTGTTGGGTTATTTATGTTTACTGTAATGACTGCATTATCTAAACTTAAATTGATTCCTACAGGAAACCCATTCTTACATGAATCTGAAATTTATGAGTATCCTTTCTAAGGACTTGTAACAAAATAAAAACTATAAAAGACTGATTATTAAATAATCAGTCTTTTTTTATGATTATAATTGATGTATCAGGCAACTATTTTCAAAATCCGGTGTCTTTATATATGAATACAAACCATTAAACAGCTTTTATTATGAAGGAAAATTATGTATTACAGATCATATTCCTGCTCATCTTTAGTTTCATGCATTCACAGACGATAACTTTTGTTTCTGAAAAGGACAATAGACCCTTGCCAAAAGTATCTGTCTTTGGAAAAGATGGAAGCATCCTAGCCTATTCAGATATTGATGGTAAAATAGACAAAAAAGCATTGGATCCCTCTCAGGAAAAATTCCAATTGGTTTACGATAATTTTTCCGTAGCAACACTATCCTACACAGAAATTGACCACGACATTATAAAACTCAATGATCGGATAAAGGAAATTGAGACAGTCGTGATCAAAAATAATAAACCGGCTAAATACATTTTCATCAAAGGAAATTTCAACTCTTATGTTACGGTTAATAATAAGCTTAATGCATATGCGGATGGAATAATTACCTATATTTTTGACAATAAAAGTAAAAAGCTGAAAAGTACAAATGTTCAGCAGTACAGAATCTATCGTCTGGAAGATCCTAAAAATGAAAAAAAACAAACTTCATCATGGGATTATGGGAACTCGCTGAATCTTCCTAAGCTTAAGCACTTGGGAAATCCAGAAGATTATAAAACAAAAATTACTGAAATAAAAGAATTAAAAGGAGACAGGAAAGACCAGATCGAAATTTCCGGCGGTGTTTTACAGGAGAAAGAATTCGCATTTCTTGGATTCCGGTTTTATGATATCAGGACAATCCTTAATCTCACATTTGAAAAGGGATCATCAAAAGGTTTAAGAGATTTTCTAGAATACAATGAGCGCACCTTTGTTAAATTAAAACATAAAAGTGAGCCAGATTACAATCAAATCATAGTGTATTCTAATTTCTATCCAACCGAATTCAGCTTCGAAAATGATAACGATACCAATAAAGTAAGATTTGATAAAGATAACAGCAATTACAAAATATCTTTTTGGCAGGACGCCTCATTTCCAAATATGCAAAGCATTTTCAGCTCATTCTTTAAAGGAGATCTAAAAGAACAGCCTAACAAATACAACCCATAGAACAGGATGATTTGATACTACAATCAGCTAAAATGAAGAAGAAATAAAAAATAAAAATTTCTATTCATAAAGGTTTTACTAAATTTGTATCAAACTCAATTAAAATGAAAAAGTTTTCTCTTCTACTTATTTTTAGTTTATTGCTTTTTACAGCATGCAAGAAAGATCATGTAGATGCTACGAGTACAAAAACTTTACAGTCAAGTATCAATGACATGGCTTCAAGTCTGTCTACCATTAAACAAATCAAGTTTAATGAGGCGCTTTATATCCTTAAAACCTTTGGTGTAGATGCTGATGGTGACATCAATGAGGTAAAAGCTCTTGGTAAGTTGATCGACGGAAAAAAAGTTCCTGAAATTATGGCAATGGCAGATGAAGTTGCTCAAAAAAATAATATCGAATGGGCAAGTACCGCTCCTCCGTCATTAGGAGAAATGAATATCTTCGGTGACGAAAAAGCAAAAGAGACAGATCCCAATGATGTAAAAGCAAATTCATTAAGTATTATAACGAGACCATCAGCTGACGATGGAAACGGAGCCACTGCTATACAAATTATCCCAAAGCTTGTGGATAACGCCGGTAATCCTGTTACTTTTACAGGAGCTGGATTAGAAACAACCCTGGAAGTTTTCAGTAATGGAGTAAAGCTCTCTACCGCTAAAAATCTAATGACTGATAACAACTTTAAAGGTTTCAATTTAAAGTTTTCATCTCTTCTCGCTTCAAAAGTTGTGGACAATAAAATAGATATCACGGTGTCTATTAAGACAACTGCAAAAACATTCAAAATGTCTAAAATAGGACTTGAAGTTAACCCTTCAGCTTTGAAAGTTCCGGCTCCTCCTAAAACAGATTCTACAGTAGTAAATCAGGATCCTAATGCTGTAATTGATCCAAATAATCCTACAGGAACAGCACCTGTTTCTACAGATCCGTCTGCATCAACATCTCCGGCAACTCCTAAACAACCTGCTGCAGATCCAAAAAATACAGTAAGTAAATTCCTAAATAATGTAAGTTCGCAAAATCTTAAAGCTGCTTTTGATGCTTCAAACAATCCAAGTTGGGGAAGCTATGAATCATTTTCAAATCCTACTTCCGGATTTGGATCTGTAAAAAATGTAAGTGTAAAAAACATTACAACCAATGCTACAAACGCAAACAGCTCTAGTGTGAATGCAACTTATGATGTTACCGATAAGAATGGAAAAACCACTTCTCTAAAAGTAACTTTCGGACTTAAAAATGTAAATGGTGACTGGAAAATTTCCAGCTACAAAATAAACCCATAAATGGCCTCAAAGGAATTAATTAAGCAACTGGAAAATACCATTGAAAATGTTCCTGACTTTCCTATTCCGGGAATACAGTTTAAAGACATTTCACCAATTTTTCTAAATCCAAAGTTATATGAAGACGTTATTGAAGATCTTGTGAAATTCAGTAAAGGAAAAATAGATGCTGTTTGTGGAATTGAAAGCCGTGGTTATCTTTTTGGGATTGCTATTGCTGTAGCCCTTGAAGTTCCATTTATCCTGATCAGGAAAAAGGGAAAGCTACCCCCTCCTATTGTTTCTGAAAAATATGATCTGGAATATGGAAGTGCAGAGATTGAAACCCGTGAAGGTCAGATCAAAAAAGGACAGCGAGTCCTCATCCATGATGATTTGCTTGCAACAGGTGGTACAACAGAAGCAGCAGCAAAATTGGTAGAGAAACAAAGTGCAACAGTAGCCCAGTTCAGCTTTTTATCTGTTTTGAAAGATTTAAAAGGCGATGAAAAACTACGTAAATTCAATGCGGAAATCTATCATATATTAGAATACTAAAATATCATACTGTCAGAATCAAAAACCTGTAATGGAAAACCTGAGAGCACATTTCGAAGAAATAATTGATTTGACTGATGATGAATTTGCTTACATTCTTTCTCACTTTACAATAAAAAAATTAAAAAAACATCAGTTCCTCATTCAAAAAGACGATTCTGTTAATCACACATATTGGGTGAAAAAAGGATTATTGAAAGCTTCCTATACTGATGAAAAAGAAAAGGAACACATTATACAGTTTGCGATGGAAAATTGGTGGATCACAGATTATCAAGCTTATTTCACCCATACAAAAGCCATATTTAACGTAGACTGCCTCGAAAATACAGAGCTCCTTTGTTTATCTTATGAAAACCGGGAAAAACTGTGTAAAGAAATGCAAAAAGTAGAGCATTTTTTCAGAAAAAAAGCCAACAGTGGATTTGTTGCTCTTCAAAAACGAATGATTTCGCTTTTATCCGATAATATAAAGGAGCGTTATGAAGTTCTCCTTGCACAATACCCTGATCTTTTTCAAAGGGTTTCGAAAACAATAATTGCCTCTTACATTGGAGTTTCAAGAGAATCCCTAAGTCGTCTGGGTTCTAAATAGTGAGATTCGTCACAAAATATTTGTGAGAATCATCCTTTTACATTTCGCCATATACATCCATTTTTGTATTAAAGTTTACTAAAAAATAGATGTTATTATGTACAAATTAAAAAAAATAGTTTTCTTATGTTTGTTTATAACAAACGTGGTGGCTTATAGTCAGGAAACAACCAGCAAAGTTCAGATGAGTATCTTTGCTGAAAATCCGCAACAATGGACCGGAATTGCCATTTCCAAAACTAATCGTGTTTTTGTCAATTTCCCAAGATGGTCTCCGGAAACACCGGTTTCTGTTGCAGAAATTATTGACGGGAAGACCATCCCTTTTCCTAATCCGCATTGGAACAATTGGACAGAAAATACATCAAACAATAATCAGTTTATTTGTGTTCAAAGTATGTATGTAGATAGTAAAGACTTACTTTGGGTTTTGGATACAGGCTATGAGCTTTTGACCGATACCACAAAAGGCGCCCGCCTATTTTGCTTTGATCTTAAAAATAATACCCTCATCCACAATTACTTTTTACCTGCCGAGAAAATAACAAGCAAAGCTTACTTAAATGATTTTAGAATAGACCATAAAAATCACATTGCTTATTTTACAGATTCACAGGTCGGTGGTATTGTCATGTTCGATCTAAACACCACCGAAGTACGAAGAGTTCTTGTCAATCATTACTCTACCTTAACCGAAGTAGATAAGATTATAATAGAAGGTTACGAAAGGAAACACCCGGTGCATTCGGACGGAATAGAACTTGATGCACCGAGCGGATATTTATATTTTTGCTCATTGATGGGTAAAAATGTCTACAGGATACCGGTTGCATATTTATTAGATAAAAATATTTCTGATACCGAATTGGGAACAAAGGTGGAAAAGTATGCGCAAACCGGAGCCAATGATGGGATTATATTCAACAAGAAAGGAGAACTTTTTCTAAGTAGTTTAGAGAAAAATGCAATCAGTAAAATAAATAAACAAGGTGTTTTTACCGAAATAATAAAAGATGAAGCTATAAAATGGCCTGATTCATTTGCTTTTGACAACCAAAGGAATCTCTACTTTACAACTTCTCAAATACACTTACCTAAAGAAAAAAGAAGCACTTACAAAATATTTAAATTGAAGTTTTAAAAACAAAGCCCAGAATCTTTTGACATTTAAGGCCACAAAAACTAATATTCATAATTTATATTTTGTAAATCATTCAGAAACAATTAAATTTGCAATTCAATTTTTAAGAATTTATGGCAAAACTTGCAAAGAATGCTCAGAAAGAGCAAGAAGGTAAAGAAACAGTGGAATTTTTTAAAGATCTTGACAGAGAGGCTTTGAATACAGAAAGATTCCTTGAAAAGTACTCAAAACCATTAGGTATTGTTTTTGGGGCTTTGATTTTAGGAGTTTTAGGATTTTTCGCCTATAAGCAATTTGTTGTTGCTCCTCAAAATGCCGAAGCAGTAAAGACATTCCTTGCCGCTCAGAAAAACCTTACCGAAGGTAAAGATAAAGAAGCTTTAGGAGGTAAATCTGCTGCTAATCCAGGTTTTATTGGAACTTATAATGATTTTTCTTCTACAGATATCGGTAAGCTTGCAGGATATAATGCCGGTTTGTTAAAATTCAAAGAAGGAAAATTTCAAGAAGCATATGATCTTTTGGATCAGTTTTCTTCTGATAATAAAACATTGATGGCTATGAAGTATGGTGCCATGGCTGATGCTAAATCCGGTCTTAATAAAAATGATGAAGCTTTAGCATTATTAGACAAGGCAGCAACAGCATCTTCAGATCCTTATACTTCTTACTACTTTACAAGAAAAGCAGGTATTGTTGCATTAGGATTAAAGAAAAATGCAGATGCAAAAAAATACTTCTCAACTATTGACGAGAAATATCAGGACTACGATAACGGAATGTCTGATTCTTATATTGAAATGACTAAATATTATTAAAAATGGCAACAGTTAATCTTTCCGATTACAAGCCACTTCATATAACCAATGCCGAAGATTTTTCTATCGGCATTGTTTTTTCTGAGTGGAATGACTTTGTAACTTACAATCTTCGTGATGCAGCTTTAGAAATCCTTGAAAAAGAAGGAGTAAAAACAGAAAATATAAAGTTGTTTTCGGTGCCGGGAGCCTTCGAGTTAAATTATGCAAGTATGCAGCTTTGCAAAGAAAGAAAATTCGATGCTGTGATTGCAATAGGATGTATTATCCGTGGAGAAACTCCACACTTCGACTTTGTATCTTCTGCGGTAGCCCAGGGAATTAAAGATTGTAATATTTTAACAGATACCCCAACCATCTTTTGTGTTCTTACCGATGACACCAAAGAGCAATCGATTGCGCGAAGCGGTGGAGATTTGGGAAATAAGGGCGTAGAAGCAGCCGTTACAGCCTTAAGAATGATAGATTTCAAAAAGAATTTATCAGATAAAAAAGGGAACATTGGCTTTGGCCATTCTTAGCATATCTCTTTTCTTAGAGAATATAAAGGGACATCAAATGATAGTCCCTTTTTCTGTACCTAGGTTTAGGGACCAATTTGAGGCTACAGCTTATAGAGAATTCAACTTAAGAATAATTTAATTTATTATAAAAAATACAACAAACTACCTGTTTTTATTTTTTCTCTTGAAAAACTGTGCATAAAAACTATCTTTGTAAAAGTTAACATATATCTAATCTGAATGTATTCGCAAAAAATAAAACCATTTTTATACTTAGGATTCTTTTATCTTATCGTATCACTTATCATTAGGATAGTGTTTTTTTTCCATCCAATAACTACAGCAAGCTTTGGCTTTTTTGAAGTCCTTAAAGTTTTAGTAGTTGGTGTGGCTAATGATGTTTTTGTGTTTATACTGGCTAGTACATTTCTGGCGCTTTACTTTTTATTTCTTTCAGATTCAAAATACAAAAATCCTTACGGACAAATCATATTGGGAGCTTTAGTGCTCCTTTTTTTCTACATACTTTTTATTCCTAATAATATTTTCAAACAATATGGCGGTTCTATAGCAGAAATTACACTTGCTTTTATTGGAGTAAAGATCCTTTGCTTTGCATTAATGCTTTTTTTTCCTTCCAAAAGGATTAAAATCAGAAATATCCTCTATTTTATCACATTATTTATATATGTACTGCTCATCATATTTAATGCAGTAAGTGAATATTTCTTTTATAATGAATTTGGATTACGATATAATTTTATTGCCGTAGATTATCTCATATATACTAATGAAGTGATCGGAAATATAATGGAAAGCTACCCTGTCCTTCCTCTCTTTCTGATTATTTTTGCACTTACATCTGCAGTTACATGGTTTATCTTTAAAAAGACCAAAGATGAACTTAAGGAGCTTCCTGACTTCAAGCAAAAACTGGTTTTATTAGCGTCTTTCATAATACTTGCCGGAATCAGCTTATTCTCTCTTACATTCACAACCCAAATCAAATCCTCAAATGTATTTGCAGAAGAAATCGAAGCCAATGGTTTCCCGAAATTTTACTGGGCATTTACCCATAATGAATTGGATTACTTTCAGTTTTATCCGCATATAGATCAAAAAACAGCAGAACATAATTTTTTAAGCCAATACCCTGAACCTGCCCTTACAAGAAATATTACATCCGACCAACCGGAACTTAAAAAGAACGTGGTTCTTATATCCATCGAAAGCTTATCTGCAGATTTTATGCAGCATTATGGAAATGATCAGAAAATAACTCCTTTCCTGGATAGTCTGGCTGACCGATCCATGATGTTTACCAATTTGTATGCAACAGGAAACAGAACAGTTCGGGGCCTCGAAGCCTTAACCCTTTGTATCCCGCCAACAGCCGGAGAAAGCATCATAAAAAGAGAAAATAATAAAAACAAATTTACAACAGGAAATATCTTTAAATCAAAAGGATATGATGTAAAATTCCTGTATGGAGGCTACAGCTATTTTGATAATATGCAGGATTTCTTTGCCGGAAATGGATACGGAATTGTTGACAGAAATAATTTCAAGCCGGAAGAAATAACCTTTGCCAACGTTTGGGGAGTCGCTGATGAAGATATGGCGAAAAAAGCCATTCAGGTAATGAATGCAGAGTCAAAATCCGGAAAACCATTTTTTAACCATTGGATGACTGTTTCCAATCACAGACCTTTCACTTATCCGGGCGGAAGAATAGATATCCCCGGAGATGCAAAATCAAGAGAAGGAGGTGTAAAATATACAGATTACTCCCTTCGCAAGTTTTTCGAGATGGCAAAAAAACAAGATTGGTACAAAAACACCGTTTTCGTTATTGTAGCTGACCACTGTGCTTCAAGTGCAGGAAGTACGGAATTACCTATGGACAAATACAGAATTCCCGCAATGGTTTTTTCAGAAGATTTTATCCAGCCTGTAAAATTTGATAAGCTTATGTCACAAATAGATCTTATGCCAACTGTTTTGGGATTACTCAACTTCAGCTATCAATCGAAGTTCCTGGGCCAGGATGTTCTCAAAAAAGAATTTCAGCCTAAAGCATATATTGCCACTTATCAGGATCTGGGTTTTGTAAAAGACGGATATTTAACGGTAATTTCTCCTGTTAAAAAGATAAAGCAATATTCCCTTTCCCAAAAGAAGGATAAACTTACTCCGGAATTTAGCATTTATTATGATGAAAATCCTTTAAAAAAGCCGGATCAAAAAATTGTTGACGATGCAATTTCCGCCTATCAGTCGACTTCATATTGGCTAAAAACAAACCAGCTTAATCGCTAATGTATTGTAGATATCAATATAGTAAATACATAAGAGGATTTTATAGTCCTCTTATTTTATTTTCAGCATTAAATCTTTAAATTTACATACACAAAAAAATTACTATGAAATGGACAGACGATAGAGGAGGGAACGTTGAAGACCGCCGAGGTTCCGGAGGGAGCGGTGGTATGATCGTTGGAGGAGGATTAGGAACATTAATTATTGCAGCCATTGTTTTCTTCTTAGGCGGGGATCCTTCCAGCATATTAAGTTCAGGGAGCAACATGTCATCACCTACCCAAACAGAGCAAAGGGAGCTAAATGCCAATGAAAAGAAAATTGGAGAAATGGTAGATATGATGAGTGGCTGGAATAACCTTACATGGAATCAGATTTTCAAGGAAAATGGAATGACCTATACACCTCCGAAAATTGTTCTTTTCGAAGAAACAACACAATCAGGTTGTGGTACGGCTCAAGCAGCAATGGGACCATTCTATTGCCCCGCAGATCAGAAAGTATACATGGATATGAGCTTCTTTAACGAGTTGCAACAAAGGTTCGGTGCTAAAGTAACAGAATTTACTATAGCCTATGTACTTGCCCATGAAGTCGGGCACCACGTACAGACTTTGTTAGGAACCACTCAAAAAGTAGATGCACTGAGAAGAAGTGGAAGATATTCGGAAGCGGATATGAACAGAGTATCAGTCGCTACTGAATTGCAGGCCGATTTTTACGCAGGAGTCTGGGCGAAAAACATAGATCAGGAAAGGCATATTCTGGAACCGGGAGATATCGATTCTGCGATAGAAGCTGCTCAGGCTGTTGGTGACGACAATATTCAAAAAAGGTCCCAGGGATATGTTAATCAGGAAAGTTTTACTCATGGATCATCTGCCCAACGTAAGGAATGGTTTATGAAAGGTTATAATACCGGGGATATCAGACAAGGAGATACATTTAATCAACTTTTAAAGTAACAACTATACTCTAAAAAACAGCCTGAAGAAAATTCTTCAGGCTGTTTTTTTATTGCAGTTCGATTGGATTACTATTTTTCTTTGCATCGTCCTTAACTCTCTCCTCCATTCTTTTTCGGAAATCGGCAGGATTTCCACCTCCATTCCCTCTAGGTCCGGATATTCCTCCTCCAATTCTGGTTTGGGCAAAACCTCCTCCGCCCTGTGTCATGAACGATGCCGGATCTGCATAGAACTTTTTCTGCTGTTTGATATAATCTGCCCTTTTAACCTTAATGGTATTTCCAAACTGATTCATCGTAGGGAAAGCAGCGATTTTATAATTCTTCATCAAATCAAAAGAGTAATCACCAAGATCATCCTCTACTTTTATAATAAGGCCTGGAAGTCCGCTGAATTTATAAGGTCCATCCTGATATGGAAGATCTGTAGTAAACCAGGCTGTCCATTTTCTTCCCCCAAAATCGGTCTCTGCCTTTTGAACCTTATAGTCTCCTATTTTTGTGGTCTCAGATAATATTTTCCAGTTTAACGGCCTGTCCTCTTCATATGAATACATATCACGGCCTAACCGGTCTTTAAAATAGATCTTTTGATCCTTTTTATCTTTCTCAATTGTATAGTTGATATTACTCCGTAAGCTTTCCATTTGATCTCTGTTAAAGCCTCTCGCTCCACCACTTTGGAAAGTATTTTGTATAATAGAATCTCTTTTTATCCTGTTTTCTGAATAAAAAACAGATTTATCCTGTGAGATATCCAAATAAGCATTCTCTGTTTTTACATCATTTTTATTTGTAACATCAGATTTCATAGTTACCTGATATACAAAACGGTTCACCTGTGCAAAGGTTATTTGCATACATAGTATTAAAACTATGATTCCTATTTTTTTCATTTATTTTATATTTTTATTGTAATTCGATCGGATTTTGGCTTCCTGTATTAAAGGATGTATTTCCAGAGCCGAAACTTTGTGCAGGAAGGTCACTGTTCCCCCCATTCATTCCCGTTCCTCCACGACGCATTCCTCCTCCTCTCATTCCGTCTCTTCCACCACCATTCATTCCTCCCTGATGTCTGCCTGCCTCAAAACCTTGCATACCACCGTTATTTCCTCCGTTTATACTTCTTTTGTTTTTACTAAGCTCCAATTCCAACGCCGCTTTATCTCCATGGAAATTGACCCTTGAAGTTTTTCTCGCATCAGAATCCATAGGCTCTTCAAAAGGGTTCTTTACAACAACTTTTTTTATGAGATCAAATTTATAATCTCCTTTATCATCTTCAAGCTTTACAATCAATCCTGGTAACCCCGAAAATTTATAAGGTCCATCAGAAACATTGATGTCTTTCGTAAACCACGCTGTCCAGGTTCTTCCAGCAAAGCTGGCAGTTGCCTTTTGTGACGAATAGCCATTCTGTTTTTCGACATCATTTGTTACATTCCATTGTATAGGTCTGTCCTCCTGATAATAAATCTGCTTCCCTCCTACTCTGTCGTAATAATATACTTTTTGATCCGGAATATCTTTAAGAATATAATAATCAAAAAAAGACTGTTCCCCCGATTTTCCTATTCCTAATTTTGAAAAATCTTTACCCTCTTTTTTATTACTTATCCTTTCATCCCGTTTAAAGTTTGACACAAGAGAGTCCCTTACTAATTTATGTTCACTTATGAATAACGATTGACTGCCTTTGATATCGAGGAAAGTCCTTTCAGTCTTCAGCCCTACCAGGTTAATTGAATCCGGATTTACAGCTGTTTCATAAATATAACGTGTCGTCTGTCCATAAGACATAGACAATAGAAACAACACAAAAAAGACCGGTAATTTATTTTTCATAATAGTTCTTTATAGATAAAAAATACTGTCTAAAGTTAAATCGGACCAGAATCACTAATTTTGCCGCAGAAAATTTATCCATTTTTAATAGCAGTGTTCATATGTATAATGATCCTCTTGTGATTAGAATTATTAAAATAGATATCTTCAATTTGAGATTGCGGAAATTAGTTCGTATTTTTGCAAGATTAAATCATTCTAAATAAATACAATGATAACAGTATCAGATCAAGCGAAGTTAAAAGCCATCCAACTAATGACGGAAGAAGGCTTTGACCCTGCTGAAGATTATATAAGAGTGGGGGTAAAAAGTGGAGGATGTTCTGGTTTGGAGTATGTTTTAAAATTTGATAACGAAAAAACAGAAACAGATCAGATTATTGAAAATAACGATGTTAAGATTGTTGTGGACAAAAAATCTATCCTCTATTTAGCGGGTACAATTCTTGAATATTCAGGAGGTTTGAATGGAAAAGGATTTGTTTTTAACAATCCGAATGCATCCAGAACATGTGGTTGTGGAGAAAGTTTTTCTCTATAGAGAAAAGACATTAGATGCTGGATATCAGATAAAAGACCTGTTCTTCAATCTGAAATCTAACATCTGAAATCTAAAAAAAAATAATGAGTAAATATACAGAAGACGATTTACGCGTCGATTTAGAAAATAAAAAGTATGAATTCGGTTGGGAAACCAAGATCGATTATGAAGATTTCCCAATTGGTTTAGATGAAAATATCATCCGTGCCATTTCTGCTAAAAAAGAAGAACCGGAATGGATGACAGAATGGCGTTTGGAATCTTTCAGAATATGGCTTAAAATGGTAGAACCTACCTGGGCAAATATTAAGTATGAGAAACCAGATTTCCAAGCTATCCGTTATTATGCTGCTCCAAAGAAAAATCCTGAGCTAGCAAGCCTAGATGAGGTGGATCCTGAGCTTCTCAAAACATTTGAAAAGCTAGGTATCAATATCGAAGAGCAAAAAAGACTTTCGGGAGTTGCGGTAGATATCGTCATCGATTCTATTTCTGTAAAAACAACTTTTCAGGAAACCCTGGCAGAAAAAGGAATTATTTTCTGCTCTATTTCCGAAGCGATAAAAAATCACCCAGACCTGGTGAAAAAATATCTTGGAAAAGTAGTTCCAAGAGGAGATAATTTTTATTCTGCATTAAACTCCGCGGTTTTTTCTGACGGAAGTTTCTGCTATATTCCAAAAGGTGTAAGATGCCCGATGGAGCTTTCTACTTACTTCCGTATCAATCAGGCTGGAACAGGACAGTTCGAAAGAACCCTTGTTATTGCGGATGAAGGAAGTTATGTTTCTTATCTTGAAGGATGTACAGCTCCTTCCAGAGATGAAAATCAGCTCCATGCAGCTGTTGTGGAATTAATAGCAATGGACAATGCAGAAATTAAATATTCAACTGTTCAGAACTGGTATCCGGGTAACGAAGAAGGCAAGGGAGGTGTATTCAATTTTGTGACTAAAAGAGGACTTTGCGAAAAAAATGCAAAAATCTCATGGACGCAGGTTGAAACCGGGTCTGCAGTAACATGGAAGTATCCTTCTTGTATTTTAAAAGGAGATGGCTCAATAGGTGAGTTTTACTCCATTGCGGTGACCAATAATCACCAGTATGCTGATACAGGAACTAAAATGATCCACATCGGAAAGAATACGAAATCAACGATTATTTCCAAGGGTATTTCAGCAGGAAAATCTCAGAACTCATATAGAGGGCAGGTAAAAGTAATGCCTTCTGCAAAAGGAGCAAGAAACTTTTCACAGTGTGATTCATTACTGATGGGTAATGAGTGCGGTGCGCATACTTTCCCATATATTGAGATCAAAGACCCGACTGCACAGCTGGAACATGAAGCTACTACTTCAAAAATTGGGGAAGATCAGATCTTCTATTGCAATCAGAGAGGTATTGATACAGAAAGGGCTATTGCTTTGATTGTAAATGGGTTCAGTAAGGAAGTTTTAAATAAACTTCCAATGGAGTTTGCTATTGAAGCCCAGAAATTATTAGAGATATCATTAGAAGGTTCGGTAGGGTAATTATGAAGGAAACTACGGAAAGATTGATTTTAAGAAAACCTGAAAAAGACGATTTTGAAAAATTTTTTGAAATTAATAATGATCCGCAGACTAATTTATATAATCCAAATGGACCAATGAGTCTTGAAAAGGCTACAAGTACATTTAATAGGATGCTGGAACACTGGGAACAAAATAATTTTGGAGCCTGGGCTGTTTCAGAAAAAGAAAATCCGGAAAAAATCATTGGTTTTGGAGGGTTAAGCTATAAAATGTATGGTGAGACAGAAAAATTAAATCTGGGATATCGCTTTGCTCCCGAAGCTTGGGGAAAAGGATATGCAACAGAATTTTCAAAAAAGACAATAGACTTCGGTTTTAGTGATTTAAATGAAAAGGAAATTTTTGGTGTTGTCCGTCCTAACAATATAGCTTCCATCAAAGTATTGGAGAAAGCAGGAATGGAGCAGACAGGAAAACTTAATGATGTCCCGGATCAGCCGGAAAGTTTAGTATATAGAATTCAAAAATAATTTGTTTAAGCAAATAAAATGTTAGAAATAAAAAACTTACACGCCAGAATTGAAGATGGCGCACAAATTTTAAAAGGTATCAATCTTGAAATAAAACCAGGTGAAGTCCATGCTATTATGGGGCCTAACGGAGCAGGAAAATCTACCCTTTCTTCTATTATCGCAGGAAAAGAAGATTATGAGGTTACAGAAGGTGAAATTATTTTTGAGGGCGAAAACATCAATGAGGATGCTCCTGAAGAAAGAGCGCACAAAGGAATATTCCTTTCTTTTCAGTATCCGGTAGAAATTCCTGGAGTTTCTGTTACTAACTTTATTAAAGCTGCTTTAAACGAAAACAGAAAAGCAAACGGACTCGAAGAAATGCCGGCAAAAGAAATGCTTGCTATGATTCGTGAAAAGTCTGAAAAACTTGGAATTAAAAAAGATTTCCTTTCAAGATCATTAAACGAAGGATTTTCGGGAGGTGAAAAGAAGAGAAATGAGATCTTTCAGATGATGATGCTTAATCCAAAATTAGCTATTCTTGATGAGACAGATTCAGGATTGGATATTGATGCTTTAAGAATCGTTGCAGATGGAGTAAATTACTTTAAAAACGAAGGAAATGCAGTTCTTTTGATTACCCACTATCAAAGATTGCTTAATTATATCCAACCGGACTTTGTTCATGTACTGGCTAACGGTAAAATTATAAAGACTGGTGACAAATCTCTTGCTTTAGAATTGGAAGCAAAAGGTTACGATTGGCTTCTTAACTAATTAGATAAGAAGAAATATTTTTAGTACCGATTTTATCAATCATTACTAAAAGTCAAGCGGAAAAACCGCAAATGGTAATACAATTTTTAAATACATAAAAAAGGTGTGATGGCCGAAATTTCAGTAATGGCTTTATACGATCAAATTATTGACAACCACGATGAGTTTTTGGAAAGTCTTCGTCACAGATTTCTGGATGAAGATAGAAAGTCAGCTCTTCGGGCGTTCGAAAGTATTGGTTTTCCAACCAAAAAAGACGAAGAATATAAATATACCAACCTAAAAGAGATCACGGAAAAAAACTATAATTTTTTCCCTAAAGAAGGTCACAATATTACTAAAGAACAATTGGAGCAATTGCATCTTGGTGAAGAAAATTTTGACTGGATTGTTTTTGTGAATGGTAAACTTCATAAAGAATTATCAAAAGTTTCTATTGAGAATGTAGAGTTTTTGTCCTTCAACTATGCTTTGAATGATGAAAAACATAAAGAAGTATTTGATAAATACTTTAATACAATTGCTGCAGAAAAATCAGCTTTCACGGACCTGAATCTTGCTTATTGCAAATACGGGTTCTTCCTGAAAGTTCCTAAAAATGTAGTTATTGAAAAACCTATCCACGTTTTCTATCTTTCACAAAATCAAGAAGAAAACACCTTCTACAACACAAGAAACCTGCTTATCGTAGAAGACGGAGCAAAAGTGGAAATTATTGAAAGTCACCATAATTTTGATGATACTTTTGTATTAACAAATTCAGTAACTGAAATTTTCACTTATCCCAATGCAAAAGCAGACTGGCATAAGCTTCAGAATGATAATGACACTTCTTATCTGATTGACAACACTTTTGCAAAACAGGAAAAAGATAGTTTAACAACTGTAAACACGTTTTCCTTTGGAGGAAAACTGGTAAGAAACAATCTCGATTTCATTCATAACGGACAGAATATCAATTCATTTATGAACGGGATTACGATTATCGGAAAAGATCAGTTGGTGGATCACCATACTGCAGTTCACCATAATCAGCCGAATTGTGAAAGTTATCAAAACTATAAAGGGATATTTAAAGATAAGGCACATGGTGTATTCAACGGAAAAGTTTTCGTTGATAAAATAGCTCAAAAAACCAATGCTTATCAGCAAAATAATAATGTTTTGCTAAGCGAGGGAGCAAGTATTGATACAAAGCCTCAATTGGAAATCTTTGCAGATGATGTAAAGTGTTCACATGGTTGTACTGTAGGTCAGCTGAATGACGACGCATTATTCTATCTGAGAGCAAGAGGAATCTCTAAAAAAGAAGCTCAGGCATTATTATTATATGCATTTGCCAATGATGCCATGCAAAACATTGATATTGAACCTTTAAAAGAAAAAATTTCCAGATTATTGGCTGAGAAATTAGAAGTAGACATTGAATTCTAAGAAAATAAATTGATACCAAAAAAGCACTTCGTATGAAGTGCTTTTTTTATTATGATATATAGTTTCTCTATTTCTTGATCCACCATTGATTATCTTTCCTGTCCGATCTCTTCACTCCATTATTCACAGTATAGGCAATACCAATTCCTAAAGTCTGTTTAAGCTGTGTCTTTTGGATTTGATTATGGTCATAGAGTACATCCACCGTAATATTGGAAGAAATATATTTGTTGATTTTTAAATTGACAACTGCTCCATAAGCGAGAACAAGTCTATCCGGATGATCTAGGTAATTTGAAAATACCGATGCAGTATTAGTCAGATTAATATTCTCCATAAGCTTAATTTTGTAGACAGCATTCCCTAAAAAACCAAATTGCAGAAGAGAACTGTCGCCATCTGCTTTTAAGCCATAATTCCCCGCTTTCTGAAGGTCAGGATCCAGAACAAACGTCCATCTTGCATTGACCGGGCGCAATGTTACCGTCAGATTATCATCTGGCCTGTAGGTAACCCCCAAACCCATGTTAAAGTATCCCGGAGCCATGAAATTAGAGATTTTCTTTGCTTCCGGGTTATTCCCGTCTTCATATCCTGTTGAAAACTGAGACTGTAAGCTTGCCCCGGAGGAAATATACCAGCTTTTAGAAAACTGTCTTCCATAGTTGGTAGAAATATTGAGAACATCCTGTGTCTTTCTTGTTCCCACTCCTTTTGTATTATTCTGTCCATAACCCATGATAATAATGTTTTCCCATAGGTCCTTATCTTTTTCATAAGTAAGATTATAATCGATACCTGCAAGCCAGCCAACATTGTTGGCTCCTCCACCAACCCAATTTGAAAAAGCGGCCTGATTGAACATTAATGTATTTTTACCTAAAACCGACCAATGTTTAACAGTGTCTACAACGATTGAATCCTTTTTTATGTCCTGAGCATTTACAAAAAACTGCATTGAAATACCGACAAGCAATAAAAACTTCTTCATATAATAAAAAATTTTTCAATTACAAAAGTATAAAATATAATTTGTGTGAACCCATAATTTATAAAGCAGGTAGCCTGTTTTGTTCACAAATTATCCTTTAACATACGAAAACCGAGCCACTTTCCAGCAATCAAATCTTTTATATTTTTTTAAAATTTAAATCTTGATAAAAATCATTACCTTTTGTCGTAAAAAAAACTTCGTATCTGGAAATCATCGCCAAAATTTCCGAAATTTATTATTGGCTTTTGATTTGACATTATCTCTTCATGTTTAAAAACGCAATTTCCAGAAAAGCTATCATAAATCCACTGCTGATGCTTTCAGCAATGTGGCTGGGGTACTTTTTACAGACACAGGGCTTTTTTCAAAGCTGTTTTGGAGCTATTATACCTCTGCTACCTGAAGGCTTGCTTGGAATAATTACGTCTCCCCTTCTGCATGGAAATATGGATCATATCATTAGCAATTCAATTCCGATCGCCGTATTGATGTTTCTTCTATATCAGTTTTACCCGTTAGTGGCTAATAAAGTATTTGTCATAGGCTGGCTTGCAACAGGTTTGCTGTTATGGTTACTTCCGCCCATAGATATTCTTACAGGAGAATATATGTACACATGTACAATTGGGGCGAGCGGTATTGTATACGTTCTAGCTTTTTTCCTCTTTTTCAGCGGGGTCTTCAAATGGAATATGAAGCTTCTCACCATTTCTTTACTGGTCGTACTTTATTATGGCAGTTTAGTTTGGGGAATGTTTCCGGAGGAACTATTTTACAATCTTCAGGAACCGAGTAAAATATCTTGGCAAGCCCATCTATCGGGAGCTGTTGTAGGAAGTATTATTGCATTTGCATTTAAAAACATAGGAGAAAAAAAGAAAAGATATATCTGGGAATTCCCCAATTATTATAGCGAAAAAGATGACAAACTTTGGCAGGAATATAAAGAAAATCACCCTGAAGACTTTTTAGAACTGCCGTACAAAAAAAGAGATGATATCTGGGATCATTTGGATGAATTAAGAAAAAAATAAAACTTAATTCGTTACATTTGGATAAAAAGCACACATGATATCCGAAGAACATCTTTATTCAATCGCATTACGCGAATGTAACCTCATTGGTGACATTAACCTTTCTAAACTCACAAAAGCATTCGGGAGCGCTAAAAATGCCTGGGAACAAGCCAAAAAAGAATATAAAAAGCTGGATGGATTTGGTCACAAAATCGTATCAGATATTGGCAATTTGTCTCATTTACACTTCGCAGAAAAAGAATTAAAATTTTGCGAGCGTAACGGTATTCAGATCAGGTTAAAACATCTGAAAGAACTTCCTTATTTACTCCATGAATGTGAAGACGCTCCTGCTATTTTATACCAAAAAGGAACCTACAATGAAAACTTACAACCATTAAGTATTGTGGGTACACGTACTATCACATCATATGGGAAACAATTTATAAGTGACTTTTTTCATGAAGCCCAATCCTACAATTTTGTTTCGGTCAGTGGCCTGGCTTTGGGAGCAGATAAGGAAGTCCATGAACAGTCTCTGCATCATAAAATCCCTACGATTGGTGTTCTAGCTCATGGCTTCCATACTTTATATCCGGCCAAAAATAAAAAACTAGCTGACAGAATAATTAATGAAGGAGGGGCTCTTTTTACAGAATTTAATTCTTCCAGGAAACCCGACAGAGAAAATTTCATCCAGAGAAACAGGATTATTGCGGGTTTTTCTCCTGCTACAATTGTGGTAGAAACTGCTTTTGGGGGAGGATCTGTAAGTACAGCAACTTTTGCAAACGGCTACAACAGGGATGTTTTTGCTCTCCCGGGAAAAGTCACCGATCAACATAGCCAAGGTTGCAATCAGCTCATTTCTCAAAATAAAGCAGCAATAATTTCTACAATAAAAGACCTTATTTATACCCTAGGTTTTAACAAGCCGAAGGAAAAAATGGAAGAACTTTTTCCTTATTCTTCCACAAGCATACAACTAACTGATAATCAAAATATAATCTATAAATTTATTCTAAAGAATCCACAAATAAATTTAGATGATCTTGCCCAGCAAATTACGCTTCCGACACACAAAATTTTGCCCATAATTTTGGAATTAGAGCTTTTAGGGAAAGTGAAATCACTTTCCGGGAGACAATTTGTGGCAATTTGAAATTTAACTATTTCTTAATATTGCATTATTTCACAAATAACATTTAATTTTTAATAAAATTTAACTACTAATTATTAATTTAATAATATTTTCCCTCATAATTATTAAATTTTCAATAATCATCAATTAAGGTGTTGTGAATCTTGAAAAAAAAATTAAATTTGTTGGCAATAATATTCAACCTTAATATATGGAACAATATAATATTGACCAGAAAATCCAGGAGTTTATTGCAAAAATTGAGGCAAAAAACCCTAACGAGCCAGAATTTTTACAAGCCGTAAAAGAAGTTGCAGTTACTGTTATCCCATTTATCGCTACAAAGAAGGAATATACAGGAATGAAGCTTCTAGAAAGAATGGCTGAAGCTGAAAGAATTATTATTTTCAGAGTTCCATGGGTTGATGACAAAGGAGAGATCCAGGTAAACAGAGGTTTCAGAATTCAGATGAACTCTGCAATCGGACCATACAAAGGAGGAATTCGTTTCCATCCGACAGTAAATTTATCTGTTCTTAAGTTTTTAGCTTTTGAACAAGTTTTCAAAAACTCATTAACTACTCTTCCAATGGGAGGTGGAAAAGGAGGTTCTGACTTTGATCCACAAGGAAAATCAGATATGGAAGTAATGCGTTTCTGCCAGGCTTTCATGACTGAATTATGCAAGCATATTGGTCCTGAAACTGACGTTCCAGCCGGAGATATCGGGGTAGGATCAAGAGAAATCGGATACCTTTTCGGACAATATAAGAAGATCAGAAATGAATTTACCGGTGTTCTTACTGGTAAAGGACTTGCTTATGGAGGTTCATTGATTCGTCCTGAAGCTACGGGATATGGTGTTGTGTATTTTGCTGAGCAAATGCTGAAAACCATTGGCCAAACTTTTAAAGACAAAATAGTTTCTGTTTCAGGTTTTGGTAATGTAGCGTGGGGAGTAATTAAAAAAGTATCTGAATTAGGAGGAAAAGTGGTTACCATTTCAGGTCCTGACGGATACATTTATGATAAAGACGGTATTGAAGGAGATAAAATCGATTACTTATTGGAATTGAGAGCTTCCGGTAATAACAGAGCTGAGGATTATGCTAAAAAATATCCATCTGCTGTATTCCATGCAGGGAAACGTCCTTGGGAAGTGAAGTGTGATGTGGCAATTCCTTCTGCAACCCAAAACGAATTGGATTTCGAAGATGCTAAAATATTGGTTGAAAACGGAGTTTTATGTGTAACTGAAGCTGCTAATATGCCTTCAACATTAGAAGCCATCAACTATTTCTTAGATAGCAAAGTATTATTCTCTCCTGGAAAAGCATCTAATGCCGGTGGTGTAGCTACTTCAGGATTAGAAATGACTCAAAACTCAATTCGTTTGAACTGGACTTCTGAAGAAGTAGATGCAAGATTAAAGGAAATCATGATTGGAATCCATAAAGCTTGTAGAGACTACGGAAAAGAGGAAGACGGCTATGTAAACTATGTAAAAGGGGCAAATATTGCCGGCTTTGTGAAGGTTGCAGAAGCAATGTTAGCTCAAGGAGTTGTGTAAGATAAAAATATAAAGGTTGGGAATCTTCCCGGCCTTTTTTCTTATAGCCTGTTCCCGGGGATAATGGGAAAAAAGTAAAAAGTGAAAGGAGAAAGCATTGATATATTCAATGCTTTTTTTATGTAAAAAACATACAAGATAAGTGCATCTCCCATCATCATTTGGTAGGGAATAATATGCTCCCAGACATTTTATGCTCAAAAAAAATCCTGAAATACATAATTTCAGGATCTTCATTTCAACTTTTTAACAATTTATTTCGACTTTTTCTTCTTAGCCTTCTTCTCTTCTTTAGTCGCTTCAGAAGGTTTTGTTGCCTCAACAGCAGTTTCAGTACTAACACTTGTTGTTCCATCAGTCATTTTAGTTGGGTTGGCCGAAGTATCAACAGTAGTGGTTGTACCTGTACTTAATGTTTGATTCGGTGTAGTCGTATTGGAATTAGACTGCATCGTTTGTGGAGTTGTCTGGGTTGTAGTCTGATTAGGATCAACCTTCTTCTGTGTCTCAGTCTGGGCTGATACAGCAATCATTCCTACTAAAGAAAATGCTGCTGTGAAAATTAACTTTTTCATATTCTAATATTTTAAATGGGTGTTTAGTATTTCTAGAACGCCATTTATTTTATTAAATTATATGTAAAGGTCTTATTTAACGTACTTTATATTATTTTAAGATGAATTTTGATTATAAGTTATTTTCCTAATTTTTTCATAATCCTCTCTACAAATTCAAATGCAGCCGGACAAATAACAGTATTTTTTACCATTAACGAATTGATCTGATAAATCTTCTTTCTATCCGTATGAGGATATTCCCTACAGGCTTTAGGTCTCACTTCATATATCGAGCACGTATTATCATCATTTAGAAAAAAGCAGGGTAAGTTTTGAAGCACCTTATCATTATCCTCATCTATCCTCAGGAATTTTGATTCAAAATCTGCAGGCTTCATTCGAAGATGCTTAGCAATGCGCTCAATATCCTTCTCTGTATATAAAGGCCCGGTAGTTTTACAGCAATTTGCACATTGAAGACAATCCACTTTCTCAAATACTTCTTCATGGGTTTCCTGAACAACATAATCAAGATTTTTGGGCGGCTTTTTCTTTAATCCGTCCAAAAATTTCTTATGCTCCTTTTGCTTTTGTAAAGCTTGTTTTCTGTATAATTCTATATCCATTACCCCTTTTCGCTAAAAACAGGAAGATCTGCTTTTTGGTGTTCATTAATCTTATCTAGATCCAGAATTGTCGACTGATTATCTTTATTCGGATAATACATTGGGACAAACTTGGCTCCATAAATAATTTCCCCAGTCACATAAGACGACCTTTGAACCACAGTATTGGAAAATACCTCATCAAAAGCGCGAACCTGAACAATCAGTTCAATATCTGTATTTTTAAAATCTTCCTCAGAAAAGCCATAAAACGGTGAGTTTTCATCAATCTTATGAACAACAGTCCAGTTAAGTGCCAATGTATTAATTTTACCCAGCTGGGTATCCAACCGGTAAAAATTACTTTTAGGAACTCCATCTTCAATAACTTCAATAGCTACCGAAACAATAACCTCTGCATCTGTAAGCGCATTATTTTTATAAGGCGCTAGCCTAAACATTAAAGCAGATGTATCTCTAAAAGGAGCAATCACTGCAATATCAGAAAACCTTAAGTAAGCTCTGGGCCGTGAAAATCTTCCATAAAAAAGTCCTGTTGCAATAGCAAAGGTAAGCAATCCTAAAAAAGCTTCAAAAGTAGCCACCAGACTCGCCAGAAAACCAACCGGTGCAATTCTTCCATATCCTACTGTCGTAAATGTTTGCGAACTGAAAAAAAACACATCAATAAATTCATTGAGGGGATTACTTTTATCAATTCCTGTAAGATGCTGTACTCCGATCAGATAATAAACCAATGCAAAAATAAGATTGACCACCACATAGGAAATTACCAGATACGAAAGAAAACGAAATGTGGATAAATTAAGCATCGTATGATACCAACTTAGCCGATTAAAAACATTGACTCCTGCTCGCTGAACATTCGGAAAACCATCCTTATTGATAAATCTCCCTGAGGCATTGTTACCAAAACCACTGTTCTCCGTATTTGTCTGACGGATTTTTTTTCTGAATCCCCGGGTCATTCTTACACTTTTTTTAATTATTTTAAAGAGCAAAGTTAAGCATAGAATAACTCATTTTTTTAACATTTTTAATAAAAAACAGGAACTCTACAGCTCCTGTCTATTATTATATATTATTTTAGATCGATCTATATTTTTTGGGCCGGTGATTCAAGAACAGTTACACTTACATTACTCACCGACTTTACAATACCCGATTCTCCATGTATGCTTGAAATAAAGTTAGGAAAATCTTCCACGGGAAAAGCCCAGTAGTAATGTCCGTTTGCAGGGTTGGGAAAATTGGCTAGCAAAGTTCCGGTTAACTTCATTGGCACAGAATACTCCACCGAAGATCCTTTCAACTTTGTCAGAACAGAAATTATTTTTTTGGAATGAGCTGGTACAATAGCTTTATATGTACTTGTTTCTGTAATTTCTTCCGAGCTCTCGGTTCCATCTGTAGTATCGCCTCCCACAACAACTTTTGTACTGGCAGATGCTTTGGCAACTAACGGAACATCTATGGATACCGAAGCTCCTACTTCAAATGATCCTGAAACCGTACGTTTCCATGAGGTTGAATACCCTTTTTTATAAGAATAGGTAACTGTAATCTCACTTTCCCGGTCACCATTATTAATAGCTTCAGTCGTATACGAATCATCAGGTAGATCTACTCCGTCTGTCTTTATTTTTACATCAGGGGTTCCTAAAACAATAGATACATCCGGACTTGCTGCTGTATTTCGCATATCGCCATCAACGGATAGATCCGGATTAAAAATAATTCCGTCAGGAACTTGTCCTGAATAAGCGAAAATATTTTTGAGCCTTGTTTTTTCACCTGAAAAATTGATATCATATCCCATATCCTTCAAGTGATTTGCTTTAAAGGGTATCTTGCTTTTTTCATCAGATATACCACGTATCACATTCGTGTTGCCCGGCAACTTAAATTCATCTACAATCTTCCAGCCCTTCTGAAGCATTTCTGCCTCAGTCATTGAAGTTCTTTTTAAATCAGTATAACTTGTGTTTTCTGTATCATCACCAATAGAACTGACTTCATCCCTTGAACAAGAAACAGAAATCCCCAATAACATAATTACTAAAACAGAATTGATTTTTTTACTCATCTTTATTATTTTTTAGTGTTTAATTATTAAATTTACAAAAACCGCTCTGTTTAGTAGCTTGTTTTTGCGAATTAAACAATTTTAACACTTATAAATATTTTATTAATTGCAGTTGTGACTGATAACTAGCAGGTAATGAGATTGATCAATTTTCAAGTCCCTTTTTTACCTGATTTACACTAAATTTGAATTATGAAAAAGTTGGAATCAAGAGAAGATATAGAACACCTTGTTAATTCATTTTATGGAAAAGTAGTTAAAGACGAAACCATTGGGTTCTTTTTTAATGACATTGCAAAGGTAAACTGGGATAACCACCTTCCTAAAATGTATTCTTTCTGGGAAACGATTCTTTTTGGCCAGATGAGCTATAAAGGAAATCCAATGGCCGTTCACTTTCCCATCAACGAACTTCATGCAATGGAAAAAAAACACTTCGATCAGTGGCTCTTCCTTTGGAAAAGCACAATAGAAGAGCTTTTCATCGGTGAAAGTGCAGACATGGCCATCTATAAATCTGAAAACATAGCAAAACTTATGTCCTACAAAATGGAGATGGCTAGAAAATTAAATTAAGGAACGATTACAGTAAAAATATAGGCCGCCAGGTTTACCAATAAAACAGTTCCGTATAAAATATTGGTTTTCCCTCTGCTTAATGAGAGCATAACGATAAATACCGATAAAGAAAGCAAAATAATGTCCTTTCTATCCAGTCCTAATACAAAAGGTATGTCATACATGATACAAACTATAGACACAGCAGGAATGGTTAATCCAATACTTGCCAGCGCAGAGCCTAATGCGAGATTAACGCTTGATTGTATCTGATTATTCCTGGCTGCCCTGATCGCCGCAACTCCTTCCGGAAGCAAAACCACAGCTGCAATAATCACTCCAACCAAAGATTTTGGCGCTCCAACACTCTGAACCATATTTTCGATGGTCGCAGAAAGCCCTTTCGCCATTAAGACAACAATAATCAGACAGATAACAAGAAATATAAAACTGATAAGAGTCGCTATTTTTGAAGGGATGTAATGTGAATCCGGGTCATCTGATGTAATAATGAAATAGTTCCTGTGCCTCACTGTCTGAACCATAAGAAATACACCATAAATAACAAGACAGGCAATTGAAACAAAGATCAGTTGGGCCGTATTGTAAAAAGGTCCGTTTACACTTGAAGTAAAGTTGGGAAGAATAAGAGTAAGCGCCAATATAGACACAATACTTACCAGATAGGTTGTAGCAGAAGTTCTCGCAAAAAATTGCTCATAATACTTTACTCCACCTACTAAAATACATATCCCCAATATTCCATTCAGAATAATCATTACAGCCGCAAAAACAGTATCCCTTGCCAGCGTTACCGCCTGATCTCCTCCTGCTATCATTAAAGAAATAATTAACGCCACTTCAATAATGGTAATACAAAGAGCAAGAATAATTGTCCCGAATGGCTCTCCTACTTTATGGGCTACCACTTCCGCATGATGAACAGCCGAAAGCACACTTCCTGTAAGTAAAATTCCTGCTATTATTTCAAAGATGACACCGTTTGCCATCAGACCAGAAAAGTAATATCCCACGGCTAAAACCGGGAAAATAAAGGTATAATGTAAAAGTTCTTTTAATTTCATAAGTGTTTACAAAATACAAAAAATCAATGAAGATTAAAATATTAAGAGAAAAGATTAATGATATTTTAATGACACCAAAGATTGAAATCCTGATAATCAGTCAGCATATGCAATAAAAGCCCGATGCCAACAATTCTTATATTTCCTTTAAAAAAAAGCAGCAAAAAGTACACCGCAATTGCATAGTAAGAATGTAAAAAATGGAATCCTATACTGTTTCTGTCAGGATCAAATATGGGATTAGCAAACAGATGGTCCAGATCAACTAACATGGTAGCTAAGAGTATCAGGTAAGTTCTTTTCCAGTGATCCCTATAAAATATATATGCTATCAAAACAGGAAATACCAGGTGTAAAAAATAATGTGTTCCTGCTTTCCAAAATAAACAATCCATTAGATCCTTCCTTTTAAATAATCCTGTCGTAGCTCCTCATCCAGTTTTTCAATAGCATACCTCAGGCAGGTCCTGGGCATTTCCTTATAGTACTTATTGAGATAGGCAACTAATTCTCCTTCATTTTTATTTCCCATCTCTCTTAATAACCAGCCATTTGCTTTATGCATAAGATCATGCGTATGGCTCAGATTCGTCGTTACAAATTCCTTTGTCAGATGAAAAAAGCCTTTTTTAATGTAATGCATTGTTCCAACTACGGCTATTCTTTTATGCCACATTTCATCAGAATGAGAAAGCTCCCTTAATAGGTGTTCTTGTTGATTTTCAAAAGCATATCTCCCTAATATTTTATAGCAACTTGAATCCACCAAGTCCCAATTATTAATGTATGGCAAATGATTAAGATAAAAATCTACAATTTCTTTTTTCTCCTCTGCCACCTTTGTTTTTTCAAATTTACTGATCAGCATAAATAATGCAGTCAACCGATATTCGTGAAAACCGGATGCAAGCAAAACACTGAGCTCTTTCAAAGAGATTTTGGAATAGTATTCTTTCGCTACAATTCTCTGGTCAGGAACTTTTACACCTAAAAAAATATCTCCTTCACCATATTCCCCCTTTCCTGTTTTAAAAAATTTCGGGAAGAATTCCGCTTTTTCGGGAATTGATAAAACAGCTAGAGCTTCCTGTATTTCTTTTACTACGTTACTCATAACAATCAATCAATTAAACATCTTTATCTAAAGCAATGCTTTCCTGTTCCAATTCTTCTTTTGCAATCTTTTTAGGATTAGCAACCTTAGCAATGGTAAGTCCCTGTACTACAATAGAAAATACTACCACACAATAAGTAATACTTAAAATAATATTGCTATACTCACTTTTAGGAATAGACATTGCCAGCGCAATAGAAACTCCGCCACGAATTCCACCCCAAAACAGCACTTTTATCGTTTGGGGACTAAACCTTGTTCGGAAAGACATAAATTTTGTAGGTCCCCATATTGAAATAAATCTTGCTACCAACACAACAATAATTGCAATAATCCCTGGAATAATAAAGTGATTCAGATCCTTTATCATGAGCAGCTCAAAACCTATAAATAAGAAAAGTACAGCGTTCAATATTTCATCAATTAACTCCCAGAATTTAATAAGATAATCCTGAGTAATTGATTTCATTTTGAATCTTACGTTAAAATTCCCCATAAATAATCCGGCAGCAACCATGGTGAGAGGGCCTGAAATATGCATCTGCCTTGCGATGAGGTATCCGCCCATGACCACAGAAAGGGTAACCAAAACTGAAATAATATAATCATCAACTTCACGCATTAGCCTTGAAGTAATCCAACCTAACAAAACACCCAATAACAATCCCCCTCCAGCTTCTTTAAGCAGTAACAGTCCAATACTTTCCACTCCTAAATCTACTTCTTTCCCGACAGCTAACTGCAGTACTACGGTAAAAACAACAACAGCCATACCATCATTGAAAAGAGATTCTCCAGCAACCTTAGTCTCTAAAGATTTAGAAACTTTTGCCTGCTTCAAGACACTCAGAACAGCCACGGGATCAGTAGGAGATATCAGAGCCCCGAAAACAAGACAATAGATAAAAGGAAGTTTGATACCCACTAAAGGCAACAGGTAAAACATTCCGAATCCTACGATAAAAGTAGAAATGACAACCCCTGCCGTGGAGAAAATAAGAACGGGCCTGAATTGTTCTTTAAGGTCATTAATATTAATATGAATTCCTCCTGCAAATAATAGAAAATTAAGCATTGCGCCCATTAACACTTCAGTGAAGTCTATGCTGTTCATCAATTTATGAAGATGCCCAAAAGTTCTTGGCAATACAGTTTCACCAAATAAAACCAGGAAAATTGAAACCACAATGGCAATTACCATGATCCCGATAGTACTGGGAAGTTTGAGAAATCTGTAATTAAGATATGCGAATATGGATGCTAAAACTATTAACGCTGAAAATGAATAATATAATTCCACTAAGTTATTTTTTAATTAAAAGTCCAAGTAAAGGACTTTGATATATATTTTGTTATTTTCTTTTTCCCATAAGTCAATAATGCCTTCTTTTACTGTTTTTGAACTTTTTGTATAGCCTTCTCCGATATTGAGAATATTCAGGAAAATATATTCGTCACCAACAGAATTGACCTGATAGGCGGTTTTTTCGGTTTTCCCATCTCCCGAATTTTTGATTGCGTCGGCAAGTAATCGAAGCTGTGCGAGATGATGAGTAAAATTACTTACATCTTTTTTAGAATCATAAGCACGCAGCAAAATCAGCAGTACGTCCATATTCGTTGGATCCTTACCATATAAAACCTTACCCAATCTTATGCAATCATCGAAATTATTATTTTTAAATGCTTCAGCAAGACTTTTAAAATCATTATCT
The DNA here is from genome assembly GCF_048296755.1 of Chryseobacterium sp. PTM-20240506. NCBI lineage: Bacteria > Pseudomonadati > Bacteroidota > Flavobacteriia > Flavobacteriales > Weeksellaceae > Chryseobacterium > Chryseobacterium sp. PTM-20240506. The sequence goes on along the minus strand of NZ_CP182581.1, from coordinate 3,277,342 downwards.
GAAGTATTTAATTTATTTGATTCGAAATTTCTACCGTAGTACAAATACTGAGCTTCTATACTATCCAGTGACTTTGGAATCCCTTTGTACTTGAAAATCAGTTTATCATAATTATAAAGTGATTCGGGATTTTTAAGGTTTTTCTCTATACTTTTAAAATCAATTTTCGATTTTTGACCGAAGCCTAAAACCGAAATATTCAGCAGCAAAAGGAAAATGTAATATTTCATTAATTGTTGTTTTCATCTTCCTCGTCGTTATCGAAATACTCAAACAGGAAGTCATTATATGGAAATCTTGAAATATGGATTTTCATGACTTCATCATAGATCAATTTCTTCATCTCCGGAAAATTCTCTTTTGTCAAAGCCGAAATAAATACCGTTGGATATTTAGATTTTGCCATCCAGGTCTTTTTCCATTCTTCAAGGGAAACATTCTTTCTTGTTGAAGGTGTCAGATCATCTTCATCCTTCTTCTCATAGCTAAAATCATCAATCTTATTGAAAACCATAATCATAGGCTTCTGATGAGCATTAATTTCCATCAAAACATGATTAACGGATTCTATATGATCTTCAAAACTTTCATGAGAAATATCTACGACATGGATCAGCAAATCAGCTTCCCGCACCTCATCCAAAGTCGATTTAAAGGATTCAACCAACTGGGTCGGTAATTTTCTGATAAATCCTACAGTATCGGTAAGTAAAAACGGAAGGTTCCCGATAACCACTTTTCTGACAGTGGTATCTAATGTTGCAAATAGTTTATTTTCTGCAAAAACTTCAGATTTTGAAAGTGAATTCATCAGAGTAGATTTACCTACATTCGTATACCCTACCAACGCAGCCCGAACAACTTTCCCACGATTATTACGCTGAGTAGCCATCTGCTTGTCTATCGTCTTTAGCTTATCTTTCAGTAAAGTGATTCTGTCACGGATAATACGACGGTCAGTTTCAATTTCAGTTTCACCCGGACCTCTCATTCCAATCCCTCCTTTCTGACGTTCCAAGTGGGTCCACATCCTCGTTAATCGAGGTAAGAGATATTGGTACTGTGCCAGTTCCACCTGGGTTCTAGCGTAAGAAGTTTGTGCTCGTTGTGCAAAAATATCGAGAATAAGATTGGTTCGGTCCAGAATCTTCACCTCCATTTCTCTTTCCAGGTTTTTAAGCTGGGATGGTGAGAGTTCATCATCGAAAATTACTGTTCCTATCTCGTTTTCTTTTACATATTCTTTTATTTCAAGTGCCTTTCCACTTCCAATGAAGGTTTTGGAGTCCGGCTGAGTTAATTTTTGAGTGAAGCGCTTTTGTACCGTTGCTCCTGCTGTGAAAGCTAAAAATTCTAATTCATCCATATACTCTATCAGCTTTTCTTCATCCTGATTTTGAGTAATAACACCTACTAAAACAGCTTTCTCGTAATTATGTTCTTTCTTTTCTAGCATTAAGTTCTATCTATGTTTGTGAGTTTTACAAGATACCCTTTTTAGGGATAAAAAGCAAAACGATTTTTAAGACAATCTAAAATTTTAATGTTAATTTAAGCTTTAAATACTATTAATTTGCGGAAAAATAATAATCAACAAATGCTTTTTTATTACTTTCAAACATTAAACCTTACAAATCCATTAAAACAAAAATAGTACCTGAATGACCGTTTAGAGTATCATTCTGATCATAAAACGATTTTTCATTATATTGAGTCTTCAATTTCAGCTTTAAAACAATATTGTATGGCCAGCCAATCAGAAAAAGATTTTACAAAAAAAACAATGAAATTGAGCATCCTGGACCAATCTCCTGTTGTAATGGGAGAGCATACGCAGGATACCCTTCATAACAGCATTGAACTGGCCCAATGGGCAGAGCATCTTGGTTATGAAAGCATTTTATTCTCCGAACATCATGGAGTTCCTGGTTACGCAAGCTCAAGCCCCGAAATATTAGCCGCTGTTATTTTAAGCAAAACACAAAAAATAAAAGTTGGAACCGCAGGGATCATGCTCAGAAATTATTCTGCATATAAAATTTCTGAGATCACAAAATTACTAGCGTCAATTTTTCCCGGACGTTTTGTACTGGGACTAGGAAAAGCACCGGGCGGTCTTAAAATATCTTCCCTGGCCCTGAACGGCGATAAACTTCCAACAATAAGTAATATCAGCGAAAAACTCCGAGATATCGCAGCCTATATTTCAGATGATACAAGTATTACGCAAGAGCGTTATGGTGATCTGATTGCTCAGCCTCAAAACCTTCAACATATGCCAGAAGTATGGTGGCTGGGCTCAGGGAATAATTCGGCAAAGGAAGCTGCAAAAAACGGATTAGGATATTCCTTCTCTCATTTTTTGATGGACAACAAGCAAAATGAAAGCACGGAAATCTATAGAAATGAATTTAAGCGTGGTAATCTGAGCGAAACACCTCATTTACAAATTGCCGTTTCAGTTTCAGTCGCTGAAAATTACGACACCGCAAAAAGAAATGCCTTATCCATGGCTTACCAGTTTCTTGAAGCACGCAGAGGCCTAGCTCCCTCCCCATTATTACATCCGAATGATATAGAAGAAAAAATGTTAAGTCCTACAGAAAATGATGATTTAAAAAAAATCCTGAAGAATATAATTATTGCCACTCCTGACACAATTCATAAACATCTCTTTGAAATTACAACATTTTACCAAACCAATAATCTGATTATACTAAGCAATATTTACGATAAAGAATCCCGTTTCAAAAATTTTGAATGGATTAGCAATTGTGATGTATAAAGCCACCACCGTTCACCACTTTGTGATTATTATTTCAAATCACCCATTTTAATATTAAAATAAACATAAAACATTAAAAACCAAAATAATTTTAATAACTTTATAATGAGATTTTTGTTTTATTTACATTGATCTATAAAAACTAATTAACATCCAGAGAATCATGATTGCCAATATTAAATGTATGATTATTGATGATGATGAACTGGACAGGCTGGTTCTTCAACATCATATCAATCAGTATGATAATATAGAAATTGTTGCATCTTTTGATTCAGCAGAAAAAGCAATTCCATACCTTGATCTACCAGTAGACGTCCTGTTTATTGAAACCAAACTCCCCGGAATGAACGGAATTGAATTCTGTAAATTAGCCTATAAAATCCCTATTTGTATTTTCATGAGTTCCCACTGTGAGTTTGCTGCCGAGGCTTTCGAACTGGACATACTCGACTTTATTAAAAAACCTTTAAAAACGGATCGTATTCATCATTCGTTACAAAAACTTTTGGATTTTCTTGAAATGAAGGAAAAGAGTGAATGTCTTGATATTTTACTTGGTGAAAATACGATTAAAATCAAAGAAGGGAGTACAATTCTACAAATCAAAATAACAGATATTCTTTATCTGGAGGCATTAAAAGATTACACCAGAATTGTAACTTCTGAAAAAAAACATTGTATTCTCGATTCCCTTGGAAATCTTCTTCATCAAAACCACTTCGATTCTTTTGTAAGAATACACCGCAGCTATGCCGTTCCAAAATATCTTATCCGAAGTAAAACTTCTCACGAAGTGGAACTTACCCATAAGATTAAGCTTCCCATAGGAAGAAGTTATAAAGATAATCTGGCATTTTTCAACATGCCCAATTAAAGTATTCCTCTATTTCTTTTTCGGATTGTCATTTGTCGATTTTTCGTGTCGTTTATCTATTTTCCCAATATCTGCATCCGGGATGTGGTAATTTAGTCTTCCGAAATTCATTAACCCGAATTTATAAACTACTAACCAAAAAAAACTCACATGAAAAGAACATTTATTTCCGGCTTCCTTTTCATATTGTTTATTGTAACCGGACAGCTTAAAGCTCAATCAGCTGTTTTAACTACAGGAACAACTGTCTCAGGAGGTAATGGCTCTATTTCTTATAGTGTCGGCCAGGTCACTTATCTCTCTAAGGGAAGCGGATTCCAGGTTATGGAAGGAGTACAGCAAGCTTTTGAAATTACGACCCTTGACACCCATGAAACGTCATCTGCAGAGGACGGTATTTTACTCTATCCTAATCCCTTTAGAGATTATCTATATCTGGATTTTACAGTAAACAGCTATAAGAACTCAGATTATCAATTATTCGATGCACAAGGTAAGTTGATCAGGAGTGAAAAAATTATGCAGACAAAATCTGAATTTAATTTTTCTTCTCTTCCATCTGCCATGTACATTATAAGAATTAATCAGGATGGTAAAAACATTAAAACATTCAAAATCATAAAAAAATAACTACCATGAAAAAAAATCTACTCATACTAGGGCTTATACTGGGCTGTTTTTTAGCCTTTGGACAAGTACCTGAAAAAATGAGCTATCAGGCCGTTATCCGAAATCTTTCGGGACAACTGATCATCAATCAGAGTATTGCAGTAAAAGTAAGTGTTCTTCAAGGCTCAGCCGCAGGCCCAGTGGTATACTCAGAAAGGTTGACCGGAAATACCAATGCCAATGGTTTAATCAGCCTTGAAATAGGTACAGGAACTGTTCTTACTGGGACATTTGCCGCGATTAACTGGACCACTGGAAATTATTATTTGAAAACAGAAACAGATCCGTCAGGAGGAACCAGCTATACGATATCAGGCACCAGCCAACTTCTCAGCGTTCCTTATGCCATGTACGCAAAATCTGCAGGAGGCGGTGGCGGAAGCTTTACCCTTCCATATTCAGCTACCGTAAATAACACAGCCAGTCTTTTTGCTTTAACCAATGATGGTGATGGAGCAGCCATTGAAGGCACCAACAATACAACAACTTCAAGTATCGCTTCAATAAGGGGTGTTGTAACCAGTACTTCTGCCGGTGGATTTTCTTCGGGAGTCCGGGGAATCAATAATGGCACTGGAGGATTAGGAGTGGGGGTCTGGGGAAGTCAGAACGGAAGCGGATGGGGAGTATATGGAGTTACCCCTAATGGACTGGGTGTTTATGGAAATGCATCGGGAAATGGATACGGTGTATATGCAAACAGCAACGCAGGAACAGGACTTGCCGCAATAAGTACAAACGGGGTTGCTGCTAATATTTCAATAACTAATAATTCCAATGCCAACAGCGCAATTATTGCCTCAACCGCGGGTAACGGAACGGTTGTCAATATTTCTACGACAGGAACCGGTGCAGGATTGAGAAGCACTTCAGGAGCTGGTTTTGCCCTACATGGGATTACAAGCCAAGTATCCTCTGCAGGTGTTGTAGGTGATAACAACGGCAACGGAGAAGCCGTGGTCGGAAGAACAACAAGTGATATAGCCGGTGCTGTAGTCGGAAGAAATGATGGTGGAGGATATGGCGTGAGGGGGTTTATTGCAACAAATAGTACCGGAACAGCGATAGGTGTTTTAGGCCAGGTTGGGCTCAACAACAGTAAAGGTAGAGCTGGCCGATTCGAAAATTTCAATCAAACCAATGAAAATAATACGCTTGAAATCGAAACCAACGGAAATGGAAATATTCCTGATAACACACAAGGAAATGCTTCTTCATTCCTCGTTAATAATACCAATAGTGTCGCCGCTGCCGTAAGAGGTGAAGTAAAAACCATATTCGGCAATTTTGGAGCTGCCGGTGTTTTTGGAATATCCTCAGGGACCGGAGGTTTCGCAGGCTTATTCCATGCTTCTAATACGGCCGGAAACGGTCCGGCCCTGGTGGCACTCACCGATGGAAATGGAAATGCAATCACTGCCAATGCCGGCAAAAACGGTAATGGTGTGGAAACAAATATTGATGGAAACGGAAATGCTTTATACGCATGGGTTCCATCTTTTGCAACCGGGCGTGCCGGTAGATTTGAAATTTTCAATGAAGACAATGATACCGAAGTAATCTCTGTGAAAACTGTTGGTAATGGTACTGCAGGAAACTTCAAGGTGGATCGCACAACCGGCACCTCACCGGCAGTAAAAGGTGAAGTGAATTCCATTTTTGCTAATTTCGGTACTGCAGGTATTTTTGGTCTTTCATCAGGAACCGGTGGCTATGGAGGCTTATTTTATTCATCAAATGCCAGTGGAAATGGACCGGCTGTATTAGCCCTTACCGAAGGGAATGGAAACGGGATTACCGCCAATGCTGGTGGTAGCGGCGATGGTATAGAAGCATCATGCGACGGAACAGGTAATGCGATCTCAGGTTTTATTCCCAATTTTGGAACAGGTAAGGCCGGTAGATTTGCTAATTTTAATAATGCCAACGGACAACCTGTTGTACACATAACCACTACTGGTACCGGCTCCACACTTCTTGTCAATCATCAGGGCCCATCTGGTAATATTTCTGTCTATCAAAGTGCATCAGTTAATGTAGCCCGGATCAATAAAGCAGGAAGAGGCTTTTTTAATGGCGGAACACAAAACAGCGGTGCGGACGTTGCAGAAGCATTTGATGTGGAAGGAAATGTTTCTGAATATGAGCCCGGCGACATTTTAGTGATTTCAACAGACTCTGACAGAACGATAGAAAAGTCCTCAAAGCCCTACTCTACACTTGTAGCAGGAGTTTATGCAACCAAACCCGGGGTTTTATTGACTGAAGAAAATATCGATGCAGATCTGTCCGGAAAAGTTCCCATGGGAGTTATCGGAGTGATCCCCACAAAGGTTTGTCTTGAAGGAGGAAAAATTAAAAGGGGAGACCTTTTAGTAACCTCTTCAAAACCAGGAGTTGCCATGAAAGCAAATCTCAAAAAAGTCAGAATTGGACAGGTAATCGGAAAAGCTCTCCAGGATTACAATCAGAATGAAACGGCAAAAATTAAAGTACTAGTAAACATTAAATAAAAAATTATGAAATCATTATATACCATCGCATTACTATTATCAGGACTAAGTATGTATGCCCAGGAAAATAAAACTTCTGAGCCGCAGGATCAGGCCGTTATTTTAAAAAATGCAAAGGAACAGGAAGCTAAGCTCATTAAAGATTATGAGCAGTATAATAAAAACAATCCTCCACACAGCGGGCTGGTATCAGATTATGGACTTGAAGTTAAAAAACAAAATCTAAAACCTAAAAACACATCGGACAATTCAGGAAAATTACTTCCCAATACAGCTAGTTTTGATGAGGTCTTAGCAACAATTCCTAATCGGCGTTCACGTAAAGCAAGTCAACCTATTAATAAGAAAATAACCGTTACGGGACTTTCTAATACGGCAACACTTGAAGAAATAAAAAAAACTATTCCTAGAAACTAATAACCGAAATAAGTCCGCTACTTAGCGGACTTATTTTATCTGTACATTTTTCAAAAAAATTACTGTTAATCCCAATCTGAGGCAACAAACTTCATCACTATCCCTTTATCATCATACAAAGAAAGAAAATGACCCTCCACTGAATACCGCGTAATCCTTTCAAAGCTATTAACAAACGCTCGCTCAAGTTTCATATTCTGACAAGCCATCATTGTACTTCCAACTCCGGAAATCTTCATTTTCCCATTTTTTCTGAACTCTCCGGTAAAAAACATTTTATTACACCCCATGAATGCCCCTCCACGAATCTTTTCTCCTTCCATTGCTCCTGTAAGATTAATTCCCGCGCGGCTTTTAACCATTTCTTCTTTATCAAATTTCCCAAAAGATATAAGCATCCATTCTCTTTGAACTGATGGGTTTTTACCCGGAACTGATGAACAATTAATCATCATTCCTAAAACCAAAACTCCTAATAGACTTATAAATATTTTTTTCATGCAGCCTATCCTTCCATTTTCATACCAATCACGGCCGGAATATCGTAAAAATTAGTAAATTAGCGACACAAAATTATTTTATAAAATGAAAAGACTATTTCTACTATTCACTTTTTTATTGGGCTTTGCCCAGATGAGAGCGGATGAAGGTATGTGGCTGCTAATGCTCATTAAAAGATTAAATGGTGTTGATATGCAAAAAGAAGGTTTGCATTTAACTCCAGAAGAAATTTATTCCGTAAACAATTCTAGTTTAAAAGATGCTATTGTAAGTTTTGGAGGCTTCTGTACCGGTGAAATTGTTTCTGATAAAGGACTGATTTTCACAAACCACCACTGTGGTTATGGTGCTGTTGCAGCAGCTTCTACTCCGGAAAAAGATTATCTGAAGAATGGATTCTGGGCCATGAAGCAAAAAGACGAATTCAACGCTAAAGACCTATATGTTAGATTCTTAGTAAGAATGGATGATGCTTCACAAAGAATCAATGCTAAGCTAAACAACAAAATGACTGGCGAAGAAAGAAAAGCTGTAATTGATGCTGAAACTAAAGCTATTCAGGCTGAGAATTCTGAAAACGGGAAGTATACAGTAGTAGTAAAAGATTTCTTCAATGGAAACGAGTTTTATTATTTCGTTTATCAGGATTATAAAGATATAAGATTGGTAGGTGCACCTCCTTCATCATTAGGTAAATTTGGAGGTGATACTGATAACTGGGAATGGCCTAGACACACAGCAGATTTTACGGTTTTCAGAGTGTATGCTGATGCAGCAGGAAACCCTGCTGAGTACTCTCCAAGCAATACCCCTTTAAAGCCTAAACATTTCCTACCGGTTTCTCTTAAAGGAATTAAGCCTGGAGATTTCTCTATGATCCTTGGTTACCCAGGCAGAACAAACCGTTATTTAACTTCTTACGGTATACAGCAGATGGTAAACAAAGATTATCCAGCTTGGGTAGAAGCTTCTAAATTAGCAATGGATGTGATGAAGAAGTACATGGATAAAGACAAGGCAACTCAGCTTAATTATGCTTCTCAATACGCATCAGTAGCAAATTATTGGAAAAATAGACAAGGAACTATCGATGCTGTTATCAAAAACGGGACAATTACCGATAAGCAGAAAACTGAAGCTAATTTCAAGCAATGGGCTTTACAACCGGCAAATATAGAATATGACGGAGTTTTAGATGATATCTCAATCTATTATAAACAAGTTTCTAATAGAAATGTTGAAAGAAATTATGCCACCCAGCTCTATAGAAATGCTAAATACATCAGCCTTGCTTCTCAGGTAGGCTCTGTACTTAAGTCATATGCTGAACAAGATATGGCAGGAAGATTAGCAATGAAACCAAAAGTAGAAGCTGCGGTAAAAGCTGCTTATGAAAACTTTAATACTAAGTTAGAAGGAGAAATGCTTAATTCAATGGTTGGTCTTTATCAGTCAAGAGTAGATAAAGATGTAGCATCTCCAACTATTATGGCATTAGATTCTAAAAATCTTTCGAACGTTGCTTATTCATCTATTTTTGCTAATAAAACCTCTGTAACCAACTTTATTTTAAATCCGGATCGTTTAAAGCTAGACGCTGATCCACTTTTAAAAATAGCTAACGGGGTCACTACAGATCAAAGGTTATCTTCTGAAAAATTCTCTAAGATTGATGATAATTTTGCTAAAAACAACCGTATATTCTTAGCTGGTTTAATGAAATCCATGCCGGAGAAAAAGTTTTATCCGGACGCTAACTCTACTATGAGATTAACATACGGAACTGTTGATAAATTACCTATCAGAACAGACAGAAACTACTTTGGTGTTACAGATAACTATTATACTGACATGACCGGTTTGGTAGGAAAATACAAAAAAGGAGATGAAGAATTTGATCTTCCTCAAAGAGTAATCGATCTTTACAACATGAAGGACTTCGGTCAATATGCTGATGCTGCCGGTTATATGCCAGTTAATTTCCTTTCTAATAATGATATTACAGGTGGAAACTCCGGGTCTCCGGTAATCGATGGTGACGGTAACCTTATAGGGATCGCATTTGATGGAAACAGTGAAGCTTTAAGTGGTGATATTGTTTTTGAACAAGAATGGCAAAAAACAATCAACGTTGATGTACGTTTTGTTCTTTGGACTATCGATAAATATGCTGGTGCAAGAAGATTAATTGACGAGTTGAAGCTGGTTAGAAGTGAAAACACACCAGCTGATACTAAAACCCGTCCTGCAAAAGCTGAACATGTAAAATCTACCAAAAAGAATAAATAATCTTTTTTTTAAATTTTAAAAGCCGTGAGATTCTCTCACGGCTTTTTTTATACCGTTTAATGAAATAAATACGTGATTGAGTTACCCCTCTGCACCATAAAATTTTGTGATTTTTACGCCGTTTTATAGAATAAAGACAATACGAGATCGTTACAAATAAGATGACGGAGTTAAATTTTCAGCAATAATATGCATTGCTAAAAAAAGATTATTTAAGAAAAATAAAAACAGTTAATTTATTTTAAAATGAAAATTTTATTAAAAAATAGCAAAATGTAAATATTTATTTACTATTTTTGATTTCATTACGCAGTGATATAAGGTTTTTATAACAGAAAATTTTATTATTATTACACAATGAAAAGAATTAGTCTATTTTTTTTAAGCTAAATTTAAGTTTTAAGACTTATCTTTAAGTTGTTAAAAAAAATATATTGTTATGAACTTAAAATTAATTTTATCCGGGATCGCATTGCTGACTCTTTTGGTAGCATGTGATGACAGAAGTAATGAAGACGCTCCCGCTTTACAATCGGAAGGCACAAAAGCAGATTTAAAAGCGGCAAAAAATGTAAAAATCGTTAGCGATACCGTAACAAAACCAGTAGAAAAACCAAATGAGCCAGATTCAAAAGATGGAACAAGCAACAGTACCGCCGACACAATCGACCCGACAAAGCCGGATAGGCCTAAGTAAGCTGATTATTCAGATTACGATGTCTGCATTCGTGTTGATTTCGGCGATCTTACCTTTTCTGAATAATATTGTGGGTTATTTTATTGATGTTAATGTCCAGCTGGCAAATAATGCCGGCGAAAGGCGTTTGGATTTAGATTCAGCAATCTATTTTCTATCAATCCCATCGTGCATAATCCTCCTTGCATTAGGAGGATTATTCAAAGCTCATAGATATACCTTCTATGTGGTTTTTGTTTCCGGATATTTTCACTTAGCGACCTATATTAAGTTTATATTTTTCAATAAGAATATAATTTCCGGATATGCTGATATAGCGATTATCGCCATTATTGCTATAATTGTTTATCTTATCTATCGATTAGACAACTACTATAGAGAAATAAATGTTATTGATAAATTTAACAATAGTACCTTAGAAAGGTTTTCTTCCATATTATACAAACGTAACGATATCACAAAAAATGAGTAATCACAGAGAAAGTTTAAAAATTCTTGTTGCTCTTAGTGATAAACTTTGGGAGGACTACATTGCGGAAATTTTGTCCGAAGAGCAATATCTTGAGAAAATGCGATTGGTAAAAAAAGAGATCAATAATGGATTTATTGGTACCATGCAGGATTTGGAAGTCTTTACTAACGAACTAGGCTACCTTATTCTTAATACCCGAACTAAAACATTATTATCAGGATCTGAAAAAATCATCGTAAACAAGAACTAGCTTACTTTGATCTTGATTCTTTTTCCTCAACCTGAGCTAAAATTCTTTCCAAATATTTGCTTTGCTTAGCGATAGAGGCTTCCAGTTTCTTTTCCAGTTTCGATATCTGGTTCTGGATGAACAGCAAGCTTTTATCCTGTGTATTGTATTGGGCATAAATATTAGCTAATAGGTCACCTATATCTTCATTAAAATCTTTACTCTTCAACATATGATCAGGTTGTAATTCTTGTTCTTCAACCTCATATACTTTCTCTAAACTACTTAAATCCAATACCCCCTCTCCTTTTATAAGCCAATGTAAGTGAGCATTCAGCTCCGGATACACCTCTAAAACTTTAACAACCTTATCAATACCAAGGTCACTTTTTAGTCCTGCTCCTTTGAAATTAGAAGCAGACATCCCTGTTTCCCTGTAAAAAGACTCCTTTTTAATGCTCTTTTCCTCCAAATAAAATAGGATTCTTTCTTTTATGGTTGTTATTTTGTCCATTTTTATTTTATTTTGGTCTAAATTTTGACTATATTTGTGCAAAGATATAAAACAAAATTAAAATAAAATTCTAAAAACATGAAAAATTTCGTTGAACCATCACATGCTTACTACAAACATTTTGAAGCATCTGAATCTTTCCGTCAATTTAAACCTTCTTCCATAACAAAAACTAAAACCATGAACAACAAACACAATATTCGTCGAAACTCAGCGAATGAGTTATATAATGTTTATTCAGTTGCTCAGGATTTACACGACTATAAGGAGGAATACCAATTTACAGAAGGGATTAATGATATGGTTAATTTTGAAGACTGTTTGTGGCTATTTGATCTTATACTGGATGAGCAGCCTCATTCCGATTCCGAAACTCAAATATGGACCTTAAAAAGAGTTCTTCCCCATTCCTTTACACTTACATGCAAAAATAAAGAAGGTCAAAAATTAGCCGAGATTAAGAATATTGAGGCAAGTTTTTATTTTGATGATCTTATTGTAATAAAAAAAGATAAATTATTCTGTTTACCGATTGAAGAGAACATTTACTAAACATACAGATTTTGCATATCAGTATGATGCATTTACAATATAAAAAAATGATGAAGGCTTTTACCCCATATAAGTCCACATCAAACATTCCAAAACTCCCGATCCAAACTTCTGTATTGTATGGCTTCAGAAATATGATGTGAGAAAATATTTTCAGATTCATCAAGATCTGCAATTGTCCGTGCAACCTTCAGAATTCTGTCATACGCTCTTGCGGACAGACCCAGCTTGTCCATCGCTTGTTTTATCAGAGCAAATGAAACCTCATCTAAAGCACAAAATTGCTCAATTTGTCGCGAGCCCATTTGCGCATTGTAACTAATTTCTAAATCTTGATATCTGGCCTGTTGGATTTCTCTGGCTTTCAGTACCCTTGCTCTGATCGTTTCACTTTTTTCACCCTTTCTCTTTTCAGTTAATTGCTCAAATTCAACTTTTTGGATTTCTATGTGGATATCAATACGATCTAAAAGAGGGCCTGATAATTTATTCATATAACGTTGCATTTCCGCAAGGGATGAAGTATTATTAGGATCATCCGGGAAGTATCCGCTAGGACTTGGATTCATCGATGCAATAAGCATAAAGCTCGAGGGATAGTTTACTGTAAACTTTGCCCTTGAAATGGTAACCTCACGATCTTCTAAGGGCTGTCGCATCACTTCAAGCACTGTTCTTTTGAACTCAGGCATTTCATCAAGGAATAAAACACCATTATGTGCGAGGGATATCTCTCCTGGCTGTGGATAGCTTCCCCCACCGACCAAGGCTACATCCGATATCGTATGATGAGGTGATCTGAAAGGACGAATGGTCATTAAAGAAGTTTCAGCACCTATTTTCCCGGCAACGGAATGTATTTTTGTTGTTTCCAAAGCCTCCTTTAAGGTTAATGGAGGTAAAATACTGGGAACTCTTTTTGCCAGCATTGTCTTTCCGCTTCCGGGTGGACCTATCAAAATTATATTATGCCCTCCTGCTGCGGCAACTTCCATTGCCCTCTTTGCCGTTTCCTGCCCTTTTACTTCTGAAAAATCAAAAGGAAACTGATTTACTTTTTCCTGGAATTCTTTTTTTATATCCAAAACAACCTTTTCAATGGGTATTCCTTCATTAAAAAAATCAATCACCTCTTTGATATTACTGACTCCATAAACATCAATTCCTTCCACCACAGCAGCTTCTCTGGTATTTTGCATGGGTAAAATAATCCCCTTAAATCCCTCCTCCTTCGCCTGGATTGCAATGGGTAAAATTCCTTTAATCGGCTGTAAGCTCCCATCCAATGAAAGTTCTCCCATAATGATATAGTTGTGGATATTTTCAGCAAGAATTTGGTCTGATGCAGCTAAAATCCCTATCGCAATACTTAAGTCATATGCGGAACCTTCTTTCCGAAGATCTGCGGGAGCCATATTAATTGTAATTTTTTTACCGGGAATTTTGAAACCGACATTTCTTAATGCTGCAGAAATCCTATAGCTGCTTTCTTTGATTGCATTGTCGGGGAGACCAACTAAATGATAGCCAACGCCACCTGTATCAATATTAACTTCAATAGTAATCGTTCGTGCCGCAACTCCATGAATTGCGCTTCCATAAATTTTGATCAGCATAAGTGTGTTTTAATGTAAATATATCATTTTTTATAAATGAATGAAATATTCATCATTAAAAACTCTGGCAAGAATTTATGTATTTCCTTTGTCGTTTTCAACCGCCTTTCGTAACATCAACCCATTTTTTGAAACCCGATAAAACCTCTAATTCAGAAATAGAAAGTTTTATAGCTGAGTTAGCACTTCCACAAGCCGGATACACAAACTCAAACTCTTTAAGCGAAATGTCTAAAAAAACTGAAACTTGCGAATTAACACCAAAGGGGCAAACACCACCAACAGGATGTCCTACCAAAGGTTCCACATCTTCAAAAGCAAGCATCTTTGCCTTTAATCCAAATTCATCTTTAAACTTTCTATTATCGATCTTCCGGTACCCTGCGGCTACAATTAAAATAACATCGTTATTCTCATCGTACAATGAAATAGATTTTGCTATTTTATTTCCACTAATGTTCAATGCTGCTGCAGCCAGCTCCACCGTGGCACTGGAGGTATCAAATATTATCACTTCGGAATCCTTATTCCATTTTTTCAAGTGAAGTTTTGCTTTTTCTATTCCCATTGTATGATCAAACAAATGCTAATTATATCTTGTTAAATATAATTCATTTCTTACAAAAAAGAAGGACTCATTACGCTATATTGGTTCTGTTTCCGGATAAAAAAACCGGTGCAGAATAAATTCTGCACCGACTCCACAATTATTGAAAAAACTAACATGAGTTATAAAGGGGCACTCATATTTTACTTTTTAATGAACTTATTTTTGTACATTTTATCTTTAGAATCTTTGGAAACAATAATATAATTGCCTGTAGCAAGACCGCTTACATCGATAGGCTGATTATAGGTATGGTTCTTTTTTTGTAAAACAAGTCTTCCTGATGCATCAATTATAGAAACTTCTTTATAAACTTTATCCGAATCTTTCCCAATGAAGATAAGCTGAGTCGCAGGATTTGGATAAATACTCATTTCATTCCCTTTTTTAGGATCAACTTCTCCGGTTCCAAGATTACAAAAGTTCCAGTTTCCAAAGTTTAGCTTTACAAAAGATTGTAATCCCAGGAATTCACATTGATCAGGACAATAAGCCGTACATGCATAGAAGCCATACTCACCTGATTCTGTCGCTACATAAGTATCTCCGGTAGCTCCAGAAATGATGCACCCATCTCCTGAAACCGGTGGTATATTGCTCGGTGCACATTTGTACCATGTATGAACTCCATACACAACCGGAAAAATATCATCAAATTGTACCGATGCACCATTACATACATTATATTCTCCCGGACCTATATTTTCGTAAGTTCCCGGAGTTAGTGTCGTCATCATAGCCGGAAGTGCATAGGCATATCCATCAGCCATAATTTCTGCGCTTTGTGCTGTACAATCATTAAGTGTAGCTTCTACTTTAAAATAATAAAGCATATCACTTGAACCATTAATCGTCAGAGTCTGGGAGGTAGCCCCAGAAATAGGAACCCAAGGATTAGTATTGGGGGACTGCCATGTCCACGCCTGTTTGTACCATTGATAACTACCATAAGTTTGTGTTGAAAGTACTTCTGATTCCGTGTTGCAAAACACGACTTTATTGGGAAATTGAGCTCCTAATCTAGGACTGGTAATGGTAGGTGTAAATGAACACTGCGCACTTACTTTTAAGAGATTTAAAAGTAAAAACAGTGATAAAAAAATTAGTTTTGTTTTCATAGATATTAATTTAATTTTGGTTGTTATTTTTCGGTCCTCACAAATCAATCAAGTAATACTCTTATTCCGAATTTGACATTAAAATTCAATGGCTTCTCTTTATAGATTGTATTCAAAGCACCATCGTTTTTAAAATGATAGCCTATACCGGGCTCTGCATATATGCCTATTTTGTCAACAAGTTTTAGCTGCAGCCCTAAAGCTGTATTTAATGAAACCTGTACCGGCTGGTTTCCAAGCTTTTCTTTTGTTTCTCCATTCACTTCATTATCAATAATATAATGTGTCTTAAAGCTTCCTCCAACGGATTTTTCAGCAAGTGCTCCTACGGTAACATAACCCGTAAAATTCCCTTTCTGGATAACGTTGTAGTTAACCTGAACAGGAATGCCCAAATAATGTATTGTCTGCTCACTTTTTACAAAGTTCGACTGGCTTCCGGAATGAAGTTCAGAAGATAGTTTAGTATAGTTTAAACCAGTCCCTATACCCCACTTTTTACCCAGATTATAATAAAGAGAAACGCCAAGATTCAGAGGAACTTTATGCCTTACCGTTGCTTCTACATTTTGACTCTGGTTAGCCACAAGAACTTTTACAAATGGATCTTCAGAAAAAGCAGATGCACTCCATACCTGATCAAGAGTTAACGGACCTCCGCTGATTGTAGCATATCCCGGAAATTGTTGTGAGTTAGATGAGGCTTTACCTGTCAGTAAACTTAGCATCCATGACTTTTTGTTCTTCTGTTTTTTTTCTTTTAATGTATTTGCTAATGATTTGTCCTGTACCCCTAAATCCGTTTCAGAAATAAGTTTGTTAATCTCCTCTTCTCTATTAATAGGTAAAAGATTCTTCATTTCACGAATCCTGGGAATCTGATTTTGAATTACAGGAGCATATTGTGTGTGCAGGCCAGCCAACAAATCCGTTTCTTCCTTTACTGACCTATACTGGACATTTCTTACACCTCTCCTATTCCCATATGCATATACATTCGTTGAAAAAATATCCTGTTCCGGGGTACGATCTTTCTTCTGCCCAAATTCCTTTAGAACATCGGACTCTCCTTTTTCGTTAAATGAGGAAATGCGATTATCTGGCGTGTGAGAATTACTTTCAGCAGAACTCTTATCTTCTGACTTGCCAATTTTGGGTTTAACATTATGGTTTACCTCCCATAGTTGTTTGCCCACAATAAAAAATAATGCAATCGCAGCGGCTATACTGGCAATACGATAAATGAATGCCCCTCTTTTTTTATTTGAATCTGAGTCTTCACTATCGATCGCTTTATTTGCTTCAGTAAAAAGCCCAACAATATTTTTATCCTCATCTTTATCGAATAATTCATCTTTGATGTTATCCCATAATCCATCCGGAACATCACCTTCGTGATCTTCCATCTTCCTGCGCAGATCGTTTAACCATTGATTACTCATATTGCGCTTTTATTAACATTTTATATTCTTTAACTTTCTGAACAAGCATAGCTTTAGCTCTGTGAAATTGCGAAGCCGAAGAATTTTCTGCTATCCCCAACAATTCCGCAATCTGTTTATGGCTTTTATTTTCAAATACATAGAGATTAAAAACAGTCCTATAGCCTTCCGGAAGTGAACGGATCATTTCCATCATAGCCTCCTGTGGCATCTCTTCTATTTCCGGTTCCTCATCGTCCGTTTTATCCGGAATATCAGAATCGTTCATCGTTACTTTAAAATCTGAATGTTGTCTGATATGTTTTAGTGATTCATTGACCACAATACGGGTAATCCAGGCTTTAAGGGATCCGCTTCCCCGATATTCAAATGAATCTATTGAGCGGAACATTTTGATAAAACTATTCTGTAGTACGTCACGGACGTCATCCTTATCAATGATATAGCGAGAGCACACATAAGAAAGATTCCCGGAATATGCTCCGAAAAGCTCCTTCCATGCAGCTTCTTCTTTTAAGAGAAGACGATTAACTAAAATCTGCTCCTTATTTGCCTCCATTGATTATGTTTCCCTGACGCCTCGTTTTAATGATTGATAAATCTTAATGCAAAAATAGGTTGCAACATTGCAAAGCGCAACCTATTTTAATTTTGCATCTAACTATTACTTAATTTTTTATACAATATGGAAAATCATATTTAATCATTTCATACGGTGTCAGCACTGTTCCGTCTACCGTAATTTTTTCTGCGACCAAACCAAATTTCATTGCATAGTTCTGGCCAACATAAAATCCTTTTTCTTTCGCTGTAAATGTCACAATTGTTTTTTTCACCGCTCCATCCATTGGAATATTGAGCTCTAAAGTCTTAGGAGTAAAAGTTAATTCCACTGCATTATAATTTGCATTTACCACAGCTGTATAATTAAGGTTATATTTTACTTTTCCCATTGCCGTAAGAGCAGCTTCAGTTTTTGCAGGGTCTTTTACTACGGCTTTCACAATTTCTTTTACGGGAAGGTCTGCGAACTTTATGGTGTCTTTCTTCACAGCAAAACTTACTACCGCCTCAGCTTTATTGTTTCCCTGACTTGTTATTAGCCTTCCTTTATAATTTCCAATAACATCTTGTAATTTTACTGGTGGAATATCTGGTCCGTCATTGTTACATGAAATTAAGCTAAGTCCCATAAAACCAATCAACACAGCCATAAAAGCTTTAAGTACTATAAATTTCTTCATTTTTTAAATTTGTTGCATTAAACACTATTTTATTTATTTTGAGTACTCACTTATATAAACCCTCTTTTCTTAAAATCTTGCACAACTTTTAAAATAAAAATGAAAACGCAAAAGTAAGCAACTGATTATCAGTTAAAAAAATCACAATATCAATATTTTAATAATAAACCAGTAAATTCAGGCTTCGAAATAATTACCCCTTTGCATATCTAAAATATCCTGCAATGCTTTTTAAAAAACCAATAAAATCCATACATTAGATTATCATAAAAAAATAATATGAAAGCCATTATAATCAATGAATTTGGAACGGCCGACCAACTTAAAATCGCAGAGATAGAAAAACCGGTAATTACTTCTGATCAGGTTTTAATAAAAGTAAAAGCCATAGGAATTAACCCTGTAGAAACAAAAATCAGAGCAGGCTCACATATTTCATCGAAAACGCTTAAGTTTCCTGCCATTTTAGGAAAAGATTTCAGTGGGATTGTTGAGGAAGTGGGAAAGAATGTTCAGAACGTTGAGGTCGGAGATGCTGTTTTTGGATTAGCTACTCAAACTTATGCCGAATATATTGCCGTCAGTCCGGAAGTATTCATAAAAAAGCCTGAAAATATCACTTTTGAAGAAGCAGCAGCTGCTCCTTTAGCTGGTCTCACCGCTTATCAGGCTATTCATGATCATTTAAAAGTTCAGTCTGGCGAACACATTCTGGTTCAGTCCGCAGCGGGAGGAGTTGGTCATTTTGCCGTTCAATTGGCTAAAATAGCCGGTGCTTCAGTGAGTGGTACAGCCTCCGGTAAAAATATTGAGTTCATTAAAGAGCTTGGTGTGGATCAGCCTATTGACTATAAAAATCAAAGATTTGAGGAAATCTTATCCGATCTTGATGCTGCCCTTGATACTATGGGTGGAGAAGTATTGTACGGATCAATCAATTGTGTAAAGCCCGGAGGAAAAGTCGTTTGTTTACCTTCCTATACTAAAGATGATCCTAAAGCAATTGAACTGGCACAAAAACGCAATATCAATCTGATGTGGACCATGCTTACTTTTAAAAGGGAAAGCCTGATAAAACTATCAGAACTGATCGAAAAAGGATTATTAAAGATTTTTGTTGGAGAAATCTTGCCAATGAACGAAATAGCAGAGGCGCACAGAGAAATTGAGACCCATCGTACAAAAGGAAAGATTGTAGTTAGAATATAGTTTTTATTATTTTAATATATTTGTTAAAAACATCATCTGAATGAACCTTGAACAGGTTAGTTTACATCTTGAGGCATATAAGGAACATGATCAGATATTAGATGCGGCCAATTATCTGATCCGCACTTTTAACCTGGAGCATGAGAACTTTGCCGGCTTTGGATTCCGGGAGGAACTTTCCCCTAATTCCATGTTATTGACTGCTGAAGGACAATTGGGTCACCCTCAAAAGGTAATGATCCCCAGAAACATATTCGATTTTGATTTGAGTCTTGTTCTGAATATGCTGGCTCATGAAATGCTTCATGTAAGGCAGAAAGTTCCTGGTCAATTTATTGAAGATAAAAATGAAAGGGAATTTCAGGCATATTCGGAAATGCTTTTTCATCGGATTTTTCCACAAATTCCTGAAGTTTCGGATTTTCATAAAAAGTTTTTTGGAAATAAAGCTTTGGAATACTACAGAAGAATGGGAGAAAATTCTCAATTACAGCAAAAATATGCAGGGCAGAAATTAGAAGTTGAACAATTAATAAACCAAATATCATGATAATAAAACCAGATATCTCCTGGGCAGATTTTGAGAAAATAGATATACGATGCGGAACTATTATTTCCGTTAATGATTTTGAAAAGGCAAGGAATCCTTCCTACCAGTTGGAAATTGATTTTGGCCCGCTCGGTATTAAAAAATCTTCAGCTCAGATCACAGCATTATATCAAAAAGAAGACCTAATTGGAAAACAAATTTTAGCTGTTGTGAACTTTCCGAAAAAACAAATTGCCAACTTTTTTAGTGAATGCCTTGTTTTAGGATTGTATGGTGAGAACAAAAGTGATGTTACTCTTTTAGCACCTTCGCTACCTGTAAAAAATGGAATGCAGGTGGGATAAAATATAAAATACTTATGATACAACACATTCCTTTAGAAAAGATATTATTCCTTGATATTGAAACAGTTCCGAATGCAGGATCATGGGACGACTTATCCGAAACAGACCAGAAGCTTTGGGATAAAAAAACCAGATTTCAACGGAAAGATGATATTTCTGCCGAAGAATTTTATTCTGAAAGAGCAGGAATAATGGCAGAATTTGGGAAAATCATCTGCATTACCATAGGAATGGTAGAAAAGAATGACACTTTAAAGATAAAAAGCTTTGCTCATCATGATGAAAAAAAGCTCCTTACAGAGTTCGGAGAAATATTCAACAGTCCAAGGCTACGGGATGTAATTTTATGTGCACACAATGGAAAAGAGTTTGATTTTCCCTGGATTGCACGCCGTTTTCTGATCAATGGAATGCAACCTCCGGTTCCTTTTCAGATGTTCGGAAAAAAACCTTGGGAAATTCCTCATATCGATACGATGGACCTTTGGAAATTCGGAGATTATAAAACGTTTATTTCCCTTGAATTGCTAGCGCATGTTTTTGGAATTCCAACGCCCAAAGATGATATAGATGGCTCAATGGTTTCATCAATCTACTACATAGAGAAAGACTTGCAAAGAATAGTTGACTATTGTGAAAAAGATGTCTTAACTTTGGCAAATGTTTTTCGCCGCATGCGGCAGGAAGATTTGTTGAAAAGAAATATCAATCAAGATTAAAAAATGAAATTTACAGACGATCAAATTGCTGATATAGGAGAAGAAATTATAAGAGTACTTAAGTCCGTATACGATCCTGAAATCCCTGTGGATATTTATGAATTGGGACTTGTATATGATGTACAGATTTCTGAGGATGGCGATGTTAAGATCATCATGACTCTTACAACTCCAAACTGCCCGGTTGCAGAAACATTACCACAAGAGGTAAAGGATAAGGTTCAAAGTGTAGAAGGAGTAAACAGTGTTGATTTAGAACTTACTTTTGAGCCAAGCTGGAATAAAGATATGATGAGTGAGGAAGCCAAATTCGAATTAGGAATGCTCTAAAAATCAGAATAGAAAATAAAAAAACCGCAGGAATAATTCCTGCGGTTTTATTTTTAAGTCTCTGTTGCTATTTTTTTTCCTTCTCTTCTGCTCCATTCGCTCCATGAACCTACATAAAGATCAGGGATTGGTAAGCCGGCATAGTCCAAAGCTAATATAGTATGACATGCCGTTACTCCTGAACCACAATGAATGATCAGGTTTTGAGATTTGTCCTTTAATAATTTTGAATATTTTTCTTTTAAGACTTCTGGTTTAAGGAAATTCCCGTTTTCATCAAGATTTTCTGAAAAAGGAATATTAATCGCTCCGGGAATATGCCCCGCTATCAGATCAATCGGTTCAGAATCTCCTTTATAACGGTAAGCATCCCGTACATCAATTACTGTTGAAGAGTTGTTTATTAATTCATTTTCAACATCTTCCAGGCTTAATGTTGGCAGAAGCCATCTTTGATTTTGCATAGGTGCAGTTTTTTCATAAACCTCCTCTCCTGATGCACATTCCACACCTTCTCTTTCAGCCGCCTGAAACCCACCATCTAAAACCTGAACCTCTTTAAGTCCAAAAGAACGCAACATCCACCATGCTCGTGCAGCCGCATTGGCACCATTTTTATCATCGTAGATAATCACATGGCTATCTTCAGAAATCCCCAAGGCTGCCAATGTTCTACCAAATTCTTCAATCCCGGGTAAAGGATGCCTTCCTCCAAAAGCTGCATCTTCTCCGATTTCAGCAAGATCTGTATCTAGATTGATGAATCGCGCTCCCTTAATATGCTTTTCCAAATAACTCTGGTATATATCTTTACCTACTCGTGCATCAAGGATGATTAGATTTTGAGTTTCTAAATTTCTTAATTGTGAAGCTGAAATAATCGGGGACATACAATTCTTTTGTTAATTAGGTTCTGGCTAAAGCCGAATGATATAATAATTCAAAAACGGGCTAAAGCCCGCCTACTGATTGATTTTATATTTTAAAAATGAAAAATATCTTTTGCTTTATTATATGAGCTCTCGAAGTTTAAAAGATTAAGATTATGGTCTATTTTCTCTACACTCATAAAGTTAATTACCTGCTCGGTAGGCATATTACCTACCAGATCATCTTCCGCCATAGGACATCCTCCAATTCCTTTAATAGCACTATCAAACCTTTTGCACCCCTGGTCATAAGCCGCCTTTAATTTGGAATAAGAATCTTCATATCGGTTATGAAAATGTCCTCCAAAATTAATTTCAGGATGTTTTGCGGGTATTTTTTCGAATAAAAGGGCAATTTTTTCGGGAGTTGCAACGCCTGTTGTATCGGACAACAAAATATTTTCAATTCCGATCTCCGAAAATCTTTGAGCCCAAAACTCTACATCTTCCAACTTCCACATTTCTCCGTATGGATTTCCGAAAGCCATGGAAAAGTAAATATTCAGTTCCTTATTCTCTGATTTTACAAGCTCCTGCATTTTAATGATCTCATTAAAAGCTTCTTCCTGATTTTTGTTAGTATTCCTGTGTTGAAAAGTTTCAGATATTGAAAAAGGAAACCCCAGAATATCTACAGCCTGATGCTTTAGTGCTTTTTCAGCTCCTCTGTAATTTCCTATAATGGCAGAAATCTTCGTATTTGATAAAGATTTGTCTATATTTTCAGCAACCTCATCAGAGTCAGCCATTTGCGGGATAGCTTTTGGAGAGACAAAACTGAGGCTATCCAACACATCAAATCCCACTTCCATCAGAGAGTTGATGTAATCAATTTTTTTATTTGTGGGAATAAATTCCCCCCAGCCTTGCATGGCATCCCTAGGACATTCGGTAAGAAACATTTTCACTTTAGATTTTCTCAAATATAATAAAACTTAACAAGTTTATCTACGATCAATACAAAGCTAACATAATTTTGATTTTCAATTATTTATATATGATTCAAAATTTCAATAACTGATATTCAGCCGCAAATAATGTATTCTGAGCATCAAATTTGCTAACTTTGTTAAAATTTATACCGGATAATGAGTACTATAGAATTCAACCAATTATGGAGAGAGAAGTTATTGAATCGTTTTCTTAACTATGTAAAAATATATTCAACAAGTGATGCAGAGAGTGAAGCAACTCCTTCTACTCCGCAGCAATGGGACATCGCTAATTATATTGTTGAGGAATTAAAAACAATCGGTCTGGAGAATGTTTCTATTGATGACAATGGTTATATTATGGGTTATGTTCCATCTAATCTTGAGAATAATGACCAACCTACCATTGGATTTATTTCACATTATGATACTTCACCCGACTTCAGTGGTGAAAATGTAAATCCTCAGGTTTGGGATAACTATGATGGTGGAGACCTCCTTCTTAATAAGGCAACCGGATTCACTCTTTCCTCTTCAAAATTTGAAAGTTTAAAAAAATATATTGGGCAAACTTTGATCACAACAGATGGGAATACCCTTCTCGGAGCTGATGACAAAGCCGGATGTGCAGAAATTGTTACAGCTGCTGAATATCTTATCGCTCACCCTGAGATCAAACACGGAAGAATTGCGATTGGTTTTACACCTGATGAAGAGATCGGAAGAGGTGCTCACAAGTTTGATGTAGCAAAATTCGGAGCAGAATGGGCTTATACAATGGACGGAGGTGAAGTTGGGGAGCTAGAATATGAAAATTTTAACGCTGCCGGAGCTGTTGTAAAAATCCATGGATTAAGCGTACACCCTGGTTATGCATATGGAAAAATGATCAATGCGAGTCTTTTAGCTGCTGAGTTTGCACAATCTCTTCCAGCGAACGAAACACCATCTACAACTAAAGGATTTGACGGGTTTTATCACCTGATGGATATTACTGCTGATATTTCTGAAGCCAAGCTTCAATATATAATCCGTGATCATGATGATGAAAAATTTGAAGCACGAAAAAAATTCATTGAGCAAAAAGTTGCAGCATTTAATGAAAAACACGGTGAAGGGACTGCAGAAATTGAGATTAAGGAACAGTATCGTAACATGAAACAGCAGTTCGAAGGAAAAATGCATATCATTGATCTTGCAGCCAAAGCAATGAGGGAAGCTGATATTGAGCCTAAGATAAAAGCGATCAGAGGAGGTACAGATGGGGCACAATTATCTTATATGGGACTTCCTTGTCCAAATATCTTCGCTGGTGGAATCAATTTTCATGGCCCTTATGAATATGTTGCATTAGAAAGCATGGAAAAAGCTACTGAAGTTATAATCAATATTGTAAAGAAGTAATAAAGCATTTGATTTAAATATTAAATAATAAGCCTCTGTTGGAACGGAGGCTTTTTCTTTTTCACATACAATCATCTCATTAACAAATTATTATATGCATAA
Organism: Chryseobacterium sp. PTM-20240506; assembly: GCF_048296755.1. Lineage (NCBI taxonomy): Bacteria > Pseudomonadati > Bacteroidota > Flavobacteriia > Flavobacteriales > Weeksellaceae > Chryseobacterium > Chryseobacterium sp. PTM-20240506. The sequence continues at coordinate 3,252,281 of NZ_CP182581.1, read as the reverse complement.
CGGTTTTTTTATTTTCTACTTCTCTTCATAGTGATTAAATAAAATTAATCTGTAACTTGGAAGAACTAAAAATCTTTCGCTTATGAAAAACAACTTTAACAATTTCAGAACTTATAGAAGATTTTTTAACCTTATAATTCTTTCTATATTCACAGCAGTAATTCTAACTTCGTGTTCACAGGACAATTTGAACGAGGACCCGGTAGTACCTCAAACAGAATCCGGTGGCTTCAAAACTTTGGGAAATCTTACTTTACAAAAAAATGTCATTATTCTTGATGATGAATCCGTATCAGCAATTTCCAAACTGGATAATCAGAATATTACCTTTAATAAAGCAACCGATCAAACTGATGACATTCAGGCCGGGAGTGTTTTAGTTGGAACAAAAATAGAAGGAGATCAGGTAAAGACGATCCTTTCTAAAGTACAATCTGTAACTAAAACAAATAATCAGTATTTTGTGCAGACATCAAGCGCTAAACTTGAAGAATTTATATATAGTGGAACGTTGAGTGGAATTTACGACCCCTCAGGCAAAGCTCCCATCAGTGTTAATGGGAGGATGGTAAATTATGTTCCGGTTGAAGGCTTTATTTCCCAGGAATTAAATAATAAAATCATCAATATAGAAGCTAAAAGTCTAAGTGATCAGAAACTGGTTACTTTTAATCGTTTCAACTTTGACAGGACTTTTCCTATTAATCAACAAGTTGGTCCGGTAGGATTAGCTTCAAGCGTAAACGTAAAAGGTGGAGTAACTCCTAAAATTGATTACAATATTACATTTTCATGGGGACATCTGACCAACTTTTCTGTAAACTTTATCATGGATGATATTGTTTTACAGTCCACTGCGGATATTCAAGCATCAGTAGGTTACACTGTAAGTACTACAGATTTTGTAAGCATTCCAATTGTACCTATCGTATTAGGTCCGACCGGGCTTGTACTGAGTCCTACAATATCTGCAGGTCCTTTTCTTGGAATCGGGGCGACCGGCAAAGCAAAAGTAAACCTTCTTGATGTAGGAGGGACAGCTAATTTCCTGGTTTCAAAAAACCCGGCTCTAAACATCAGCTTGGAAAAAAGATCTGATTTCAGCATCACTTCTCTGGAAGGCACGTTATCTGCGGAAATAGGTCTGGAAGCAAAAGGCGCTGTTGGCTTACAATTTCTAACAGTACCTATTGCCAATTCAGGACTAAGGGGCAGAGCCTCAACTATTGCTGCCTTAGGTGTACAGCTTATACCACAAAGGAAGGGGATTATTGACCTAAAGGCAAAAATCCAGGCAGACATGTTTTATGGATTTGGAGTCTTCCCACTAAGATATGAAGGAACCATTCCCCTTTTCCAAAGAGAATATCCTCTATATCACAAAGAGATCGAATTTTAATATATTATCACTTAAATAAAAGAGAAGCCACGACAATTGTTGTGGTTTCTTGCTTTTGGAGCATAACAACATCATTTAGCCTGTAAGTATTTTACTTATAAATAATTATATTTTAAAGTGAAGGTGTTTTTTTAATATATTTATTACTACAAAAAATCAAATTACATTATGAAAAAACTATTTAGAAAAGATTTGCTAACAATTCTGGGTAGCGGAGGAAATGGCTGCCACAGCAGCGGAGACTCCGCATATTGTTGGACAGATTGTGAATGCACTTATGGTAAGGCATGTGAAATGCAGGACGATGGTAACCCGGGAACCTGTGTAAATATCGGCAGTCCCGGTAGTGGTGGAAATCCCGGAAGCGGCTGTTCCCAAGGGATGATTTGTGAAGAAGAACCATTTTAATAATATCAATCGGAAAATTACTTTTCCGATTTTTTTTGCCTACTCATCAGATCATTGAGAGGAAACTAATTTACATAAAGCCCTTTATCAAAACACAAGTGCTCTTCGTTTTAGAAAACTCATCCTGCACTCACTAGCGATAGCTGGTTTGCGCCTGGTTAGTCCTATTTATTACCATAAATTTTTATTCCTTTAAGTAGAAACAAGCATATAATTCAATTATTCGTAATGGAACTAAAACCGAAATAAGTTTCAACTAAAAAGATTCACCACAACCCATAATAGTTACTTTCACAAAACCAACTAAAAAAACATGATATAAATCATGTTTTTGATAAAAATTAGATGTTTTATAAACAATAAAAGCCTTTGTAGTTTATTTTTTTGATTAATTACACCGAAACAATAAATACAAAACGCTTTATATCAATAAAATAGATAATTTTTTACAGTCATTTAGCTTAAATATATTTTATATTTTCGCGCTGAAAAAAAATTTTTATAAAAAAAAGGAGATAGATTTATTAGTTCCCACGATTGTACCAAATTGCTTATTCTTTTTAGCATCGTTAATTAGCACTAAAATAAATTAAGTAGCTCATTTTTAATGCAAAATATGTATTTGCGGTAAAAATTCGACATAAAAAAAATCCTTCTCCTGTGATTTAATGATATAAAAGAAAAAGAAGAAGACAATTCATCTTAATAATATTATATAACCAATTAAAAACACAAGCAATGACTAAATTAAAAAACCTACTATTGTTGGTGACAACAATCTTTTTATCCAGCATAACTTATGCTCAGGTCGGGGTAAATACCACCTCCCCACAAGGAATTCTGCATTTACAAAACATACCAAGCAAACAAATGGGTTTGGTAATGCCTCGCGTGGACTCTACCGATGTTGCAGTAAGCAACAGCAATACAACTCCAGTAGAAGCTACTGTTGTTTATGATAATAACAAACGATGCCTTAGGTTGAAAACAACAGATGATTCCCAAGGGTGGAGTTCTTGTCTTATAGATGAAACAGAAGTTGAAAACTTAATCCAAACAGAAATAACCTATAATGGTAATAAGCCTGCCAGAGCTAATAAGGTAGCTGCTGCTGACCTCTATGCAGCAACATACATAGACCCTTATAAAAACAATTATGTTTATGGTATGGGACTTCAATCTTCCAATCAGCTAGGAGCTTTAACAGCTGGATCAAAATACCCATCTCTTATTTTAGGCCGCTCTTGTAAGGAGCTTACTATGGGGCGATATAATGGAATGGCTATTACTACAAGTGGGGAGCTCTGGGTATGGGGACAAAATAGCTATGGAAAGAACGGAACCGGAAATACCACTACTGTAGCTTCCCCACGACAAGTTGCGCTTCCCGGAGGTGTTAAAGCTAAAAAAGCAAGAACCGGACAATACAATTCTCTTGTTTTAGGGGAGGATAATCAACTCTATGTAACAGGATATAATGGGTATGGTGTTTTGGGTGACGGAACAACAACCGGCCAAGCCGATACCTTTACAAAAATTAATTTCTTTAACGGGATGGAAGTTATAGATATGGATGTATTTATCTATGGAGCCATCGCAGTTACCAGTGATGGAAATGTTTACACATGGGGACTTAATAGTACAACGTACAGAAGAATAGGGCTTCCAACTAATGTAGGAACCGCTACTACCCCTACCCTTCTTAATTCCCAATTTACATTGAATTCAGGAGAAAAAGTAGTGAAAGTACAAGTTGATGATTACTCCAATTATGGAGGTGGATTTATAACTGATCAGGGAAGGTTCTTTGCTTTTGGTTATATGTTATATTTTGGAGGAGGAAGCGTATATTCGGGACCTACAAATTTAACTCCTAACCTTCAATCCGGAGAACGTTTTACAGAGTTCTCAATGAATAATGGTGTCGCTTTTATCACCAACCAGAATAATATCTATGGTGTTGGACTCAATACCAACGGTCGTTTTGGGACTGGAAATACAAATACCTTAAACGCCGTTACAAGCATTACCCCAGCTCACCTTAATGGTTTTGAATATAGCGGAGTTAGTCTGGGATACAACAATATGTATCTTCCTGCTTCCAATAAAAGAAATGTACTATACGGAGCAGGACAAGGCGCTTACAGACAATTAGGAAGACTGAACGAGTCTGGATCAAATATTTTGGTTCCTGTGTATGAAGATAAGTAAGTTGATTACGATACTCATTTAACTGATATTAGTTATTAAAGGCTGCCTTAAACTAAGGCAGTCTTTTTTATACACAAAGAATAGCTTTTGTTATTGCCTGGCATCTTTAGATAATGGCACAATCAGGATACTTTATCAATGATTACATGAAATACCTATTAACGAAGATGAGCTCAACCTGATACAAAAGCTTCCTTTTATCAAAACACCCATGCTCTTCATCAAATAAAATTTCATTTTCACGCTCACTGCTGTTGTTTTGCACCAGATTTAATACTATTTATTATTATGAAACAACGTTTTTTAGCAGTAAGCTCTTTATTGCTTTGCATTACCTGCTCAGTAGAAGCCAACGCACAACAAACACCAATCGTTCATATTGGAGTTAAGGCCGGTACAAATTTCACTAAAACATCTTCTGCCTCTTCTGACCTGAGCGGAAAATATGGAATAGGATATCAGGCGGGACTTATGGCAAGAGTAGACTTTAACCGGATATATCTTCAGGGAGAAGCTATATTTAACAAAAGAAAAACATCATATGACTTAAAAGATGGAAGTTCTTCGCAATTGAAATGGAATTCAATCGATATCCCTGTTGTAGCAGGTTATAAGATCGTAAGTTCCAAAGATTTTAATGTCCGAGCTTTTGCCGGAGGAGTTTACAGTTATGGATTTAATGATAATATTTCTACCTCAAAAGCACTGCGCGAAGGTTTAAAAAAATTCGATAAATCCAATATTGGTATTACCGGTGGAATTGGTGTGGATTATAAAAACTTCACCGTTGATCTGAGGTACGAAACAGGACTCACCAGCATCAGCAAAGAATTTAAATCCAAACCTCACAGCTTCTCGCTTGGAATCGGATACTTCCTGTTCTAAAAACTTAAATTATCTTTACCATTAGAAACTGCATTTCCTGCAGTTTCTAATTTTTTACCTATCAAAATATGCTTAAATCTTTTATCGTAAGAAAACATCTATTTGTTATTGGTTTCTGGCTGATTTTCGGGATAACCATGTGGATTAATTTCCAGGCAGATTCCGGCAGATACAATTCACTTATCCAGACTTTAGCCATTGTAATAAGCTCCTTTATTTTCACTCAGTTTTTAACAAAAAAATTACTCCCGCAAGCCTTAAAAGAGAGGAAGATGAAAAAATTCCTACTCCAGGCAACGATTATGATTCTTTTACTGAGCTTTATTTACTCTTTTGTTTTTGCTTATATAGAAGTAGATTCCAGAACACCCCTAGCTCCTGGTTTTAAAAGTCACCTCCCTATTTTATGGAAAGGATTTTATTTAGCTCTTCCTGCATCCTTTCTTATTAATGGAACAGCATGCGGAATAACATTTTATCAGGAACACGGAAAAATTGAAAGGGATCACATTCTTTTGCAACAAGCCCATCTGGAAAATCAGCTTAAGCTATTACAGGACCAGATAAATCCCCATTTGGTTTTCAATATTCTCAATCATATTCATATCCTGATGAAAACCAATACTGAGCTTGCTTCATTTTTATTGCTAAAGTTTTCAGATATACTGAGGTATCAGCTTTATCACTGTAATCAGAATCAGGTCCTGCTTAAAAAAGATGTTGAATACCTACAAAATCTTGTAGAAGTTGAAAAATTGCGTTGGGGAAATGAACTGGATGTAAAAGCAACCTGGGAACTTTCCACCGATAAAGCGACTATTGCTCCGCTTCTTCTCGTTCCTTTTATTGAGAATGCCTTTAAATATGTTTGCCGCTTGCCGGGGCATAAAGGTTATATCTTAATTTCATGTAAGGAAAAAGATAACCAACTTTCTTTTTATGTGGAAAATTCCTACTCCAGTATAACTGTTCATAAAAGTAAAGATGGTGCTCATGGAATAGGGCTTAATAATGTACAGAAAAGGCTTGATCTTCAGTACCCGGATTCATACTCTCTCAACGTGGAGTCTGATAATCATGTTTACAAAATTTCTCTAATCCTAAATCTCTCTCAGGAAAATGACAAACAATAATATTCCCAAAATGAAATGTCTGATTATAGATGACGAACCCTTGGCAAGATTCTATCTAAAAGACATGGCGGATCAAATTGATTTTTTGGAAGTGGTGGATACCTGTGCTACCGCATTAGAGGCTAATAACAAAATACAAGAGAATCAAATTGACCTCATCTTTTTGGATATTAATATGCCTTATCTTACAGGCCTTGATTTTTTGGAACAACTGGAGAATCCGCCTTTATGTATTTTCACAACTGCTTACTCAGAATATGCCTTAGAGGGCTACAGACTACAGATTGTAGATTACCTTTTAAAACCTATAGCGTTTAATCGTTTTTACCAGGCAGTAAATAAGGCACAGCAGCAATTCATCTTATTTGAAAGATCCAAAAGAAATATTTCTCTGGATGATCCTTACTTATATGTACGTCAATCCGACACCTTTATAAAGGTTTCCTGGGTAGATATTTTATATATTGAAAGCATGCAGAACTACACCAAACTGCATTTTAAAGATAAAACACTTGTCATTCATCAGACAATGAAAGCTATCGAGGAGTCCTTATCCCCTGAGCATTTTTTTAGAATCCATAAATCATTTCTCATCAATATCACTCATATTGAAATGATTGCAGGAGGCAGGCTTTATATTAATAAAACAGAGCTTCCTATTTCGAGAACCCGTAAAGAAGAATTGCTTAACCAGGTAGTCTATAAGAAGCTCATAAGTAAATAAATTAAGGGAGATTCCAGCGAAGAGAAACAGCCATATAAAAGGTGGAAGCAAAACGAGGATCTTCCATCTTTTTTGATTTAAATATGCTTTTGATCTTACGGTCATTTTCACTAAAGCTCCTCAGGAGAGCGGTTCCTCCGGTAAGACGTAGACTTACATTTTTGCTGATCTGTAATTCAGGCCGTATCCCTGCTGTAATTTGCTGATAGCCAAGCAGCGTGGATTTTCCTCCTTTATTCCTTTCTACCGTCATCCCGTTTAATCCAACGACTGCCTTGATAGCAAATTTATCTGAAAACTGATAGCCCGCCTCCATTCCTTCAGGAAAGTTGATGTTGAATTTGATTTTATTTCCCGTTTTCCAATCGAAATAGATCCAGGGCATAATCATGGGTACTCCAAATGCAGTAGTAAGCACAGGGCCTGCTCCAAGCGCAAGATTAGGAGTAAAGTTTTTTATAAACAATAAACCTCCCTGCCCTAAAACATCATCAAAGTTTACATTTTCAAGGTCGGTATAAACGCCGGCTGAAGCGGTAACCATCATGCTCCATTTTCCACCCAAAGGTCTTATATGCTGTAATCCAACCTGCGCATTCAGCATCTGATCAGGAAATAAATGAGTTTCATAGTTCTTATGGGACAGTTTAGCATAAGATCCGTTAACAAGTAATGACCATGATTTTATTTTTCCTTCACTTATTTTTTTCATGGAAAGAGGAATGCTGAAGCTTATATCCATTCTCTTAAAATCACTTTTGGAATCCGTTTTCATACTATCCTCAGGACGGATGTAACTTGAATAAGGAATATATTCCGTTTTTAATTCTCCGGATAATCCGGATTGTGCGTTTAGCAGACAACTTAAATGAGTAAAACCATAAAAGGCAATCAAAAGACCCTTCTTCATAATGTAAAATTTTCACAAAGAGAGGGTATTCAAAAAGCGAAACAAAAAATACTTGATTAAGTGTGTACATCTTGTGATGACCTGAAATAACTGCATGACCAATAGATGCCATACGCTTGTTCCTGTCCTTATTTATGATCTCATACGGCTTAGTCTCAGCAATACAATACAATACAATACAAAAGCCACAGTACTAGTACTGTGGCTTCTAACAATATTGAAAATTAAGTATTACTTTATTCTCCCTGCTGGTTTCCCAAAAAAGCATCCCAGCCTTGCGCCGTAAGCGGTATCAGCTGGTTGGAACCTCTGGCCACCATAAAATTCCCGTCCTCTTTATCTACAGCATGTCCTACAATCGTAAAATCAGGATGGTTTTTTATTTTATCAAAATCTGCCGGTGCGATTGTAAATAATAATTCGTAATCTTCACCTCCACTTAATGCTGTTACAACAGGATTCAAATTCATTTCATCAGCAGTTGAGATCGTAAGGCTATCCATAGGGATCTTCTCTTCATATAGCCTGAATCCTACTTTTGACTGGTCAGAAAGGTGCAGTATTTCAGAAGCAAGCCCATCAGAAATATCGATCATAGAAGTTGGTTTTATATCCAGCTCTTTAAGGATCGTTTTAACATCCGTTCTTGCCTCTGGCTTTAATTGTCTTTCCAGAATATAATCGTATCCTTCCATTTCCGGCTGCATATTCGGATTTGCCAGGAAAACGGCATGCTCTCTTTCTAAAATCTGTAACCCCATATAGGCTCCTCCAAGATCTCCGCTTACGACCAATAAATCGTTCGGCTTCGCATCACTTCTTTTAACCAGATTCTCTTCATCTTCAATTCCTATAGCGGTAATACTCATTACCAACCCTGTATTAGAACTGGTGGTATCTCCTCCTATTAAATCTACTTTATATCTCGCGCAAGCAGCCTGGATACCAGAATAGATTTCCTCTAAAGCTTCTACCGGAAACCGGTTGGAAACGGCAAGAGAAACTAAAATCTGTGTAGGAGTAGCATTCATCGCCGCTACATCACTTAAATTGACAACAACAGCTTTGTATCCTAAATGCTTTAATGGAACATAACCCAGATTAAAGTGAACACCTTCTGCCAATACATCAGTGGTAAGGACCACTTTCTTTCCGCCCGGATTGATAACTGCTGCATCATCTCCAACTCCAAGCTCCGAAGATTCATTGGACAAAGGAAAATGTTCCGTTAAGTGTTTGATCAATCCAAATTCTCCTAATTTGGAAATGGGTGTTAGTTCCTGAGATTTATCTTCAAACATATCTTTTTTATTTATAAATGATGACAGATAATTGATAAATGCTGTTCGATATTCTTTTATCCATGATTATTTATCAATTATCATTTATTTGTTAAACTCTGAAGGATCAATGTTATGAGGATGGAAAGGGAACTTTTTAAAATCCTCTCTGGTTAAAACTTCAGTGTCTGGTGTTTTATATTTATTCATTGCTTCAATAACATCATCCGGAGGAGTGGTCATTTTTCTCAGCATCATATCAATCCATACCCCTGTAGCTTCAGACGTTGCACAATGCACACCATCCGGAGTATAGAATTTGTGTATAAAACGGTAGATGGAAGAATCTTCCGAGCAACCGCCTATTTCCACACTCACGATCACCGTCTGATCAGCATAGATTTCTTTAAAAAAAGAATATCTTTCATGAAGCATAACAGGTCCTATCCCCCATCGACTCAACTGGGTAACTCCCATTTTTTCTTTTGTCATAAAAGCCATCCTGGCTTGTGCACAATACTGCACATAAGATGAATTTGCTAAGTGTTTGTTGGCGTCAAGATCGCTCCAACGCACTTCGAAGGTATGGTAGAATGTCATTTGAAATTGTATTTAGAATAATAAATTATAATCTTCAAAAATACTCAAATAAGATGGTTTATAAAAATTGTACTTTTGGAAAAATAATCTTCACCATAAGATTACAGGTACATGAAACAAATTATTATTATCGGAGGAGGTGCAGCGGGGTTTTTCTGTGCATCCAACCTTGACGAAACCAAATATAAAATTATTATTCTTGAACAAAACTCGGATGTCCTCCAGAAAGTAAAAATCTCAGGAGGAGGTCGTTGTAATGTAAGTCACGCTTGTTTTGACCCCAAAGAATTGATTCAGTTTTACCCTCGTGGGAACAAAGAACTTTTAAGTGTTTTTACCAAATTTCAGCCCGGAGACACCATGGAATGGTTTGAACAACGAAATATTTCGTTGAAAATAGAAAATGACAACAGAATCTTCCCTGAAAGCAATTCTTCACAAACAATTATCAATACTTTTCTCAACGAAGTCCAAAAGAAAAATATAGATGTAAAAACAAAATCTGTTGTAAAAGAAATTGTAAAGGATGGTGAAAGATACATTGTAAAGACCAGCTCGGAAGACCTTGTAGCGGATTACATCATTTATGCTACAGGAAGCTCTCCAAAATCTCTGAAAATTGTAGAAAGTTTAGGACACAGAATCATTAGCCTTGTTCCCTCACTTTTTACTTTCAACATTAAAAATGATCTTCTGAAAGACCTTGCAGGAACCAGCTTTGAAAATGCAGAAGTTTCAATACCAAAGTTGAAAACAGCGGAAAGTGGGCCGCTCCTGATAACACATTGGGGATTATCCGGACCTGCCATACTGAAAATTTCGGCCTGGGAGGCGATCAATCTGGCAAAGGTGAAATATAACTTTGAAATTGAAGTAAATTTCATTTCAAAAACACTAGATGAAGCAGAGGAGATATTTCAAAACTTCAGACACAGCAATCCTAAAAAGACCATAGGTCAGTCGAAAATATTTGAAGTTACCAACAGATTCTGGCAGAAAATTCTTGACACTTTAAAAATAGACCTCAATAAACAGGTAGCTCATATTTCCGGAAAGGAAATGCAGGCGATCCTTATCAGTCTCTGCTCTAAAAAACTTCAGGTTACAGGCAAATCAACCTTTAAAGATGAATTTGTAACTGCCGGAGGAGTGGATTTAAAAGAAATCAACTTTAAAAATATGTCTTCAAAGATCCTTCCTCGGTTTTATATTGCCGGTGAAGTATTAAATATTGATGCAGTAACGGGTGGGTTCAATTTTCAGGCATGCTGGAGTGAAGCATGGTTGATTGCACAGGATCTGAACATGAAATGATTATCTAGTCAATTATAACAAGGATGTAATTGCAGTGTTTTTAATTCAAAAGAAATATCAGAATATTCTTAAAATCCTTTTAATGATAGGATTCGGTTATTTCTTTTGTCTTATGCTTCAAATTACCCTGGAATATATTCCTATAAGCCCTGAAGTAAGCTTTTTACAGATCAAACAGACGGAGGTAAGTCATAGACCTGAATATCTTTACCTCTTCTACACTCATGTTTATACCAGTATATTTGTACTGTTACTGGGCTTTTTAGCGATTCTGAGAAAAGATTTCGGTTTGAAAAGCCTACACAAAAATATAGGAAAGAGCTATATTTTTGTGGTATTATGCCTCTCTGCTCCCTCGGGAGTTTATATGGGTATATTTGCCAATGGAGGATTCCTTTCAAAATTTTCTTTTATTATTCTGGGAATCCTGTGGTGGATTACGACCTTCAAAGCCTTTAAGCTGGCAAAACAAAAAAAATTCCTCCTCCATAAGCAATGGATGTGGAGAAGTTTTGCATTGACACTATCTGCTATTACTTTAAGAATGTGGAAAGTTATTATTGTATATTTATTTCATCCAAATCCGATGGATGTATATCAAATAATTGCCTGGCTTGGTTGGATTCCTAATATCCTTTTAATTGAGTTTTTAATCACAAAAAAAATACTATGAAAATTTTAAATTACACTCTCGTATCTCTGTTAGCAGTCGCGTTATCAAGTTGTAAAAAAGAAGCTAAAAGTGCAGGCCCCGCAATGGCAAAAAAAGACTCTGTTGTAATTCCGGAAATCCATAAAGAATACTATGGAATCTACACGGGTGATTTCGGCGGAAAGGAAAAAGTGATTGACGAATATGACGGTAATGAATATGAAGATAATATATTTAAAAAAATTTCTGTAAAAATTAACAAGATTACCAAAGACAGTGTATATGGACAAAGCATTGTAAATGGCAATCAGCGACCATTCCGTGGCATTTTTAATGAAGAAACAAAGTCTTTTGTACTGGATGAACCCGGAAATGATAAAACCGATGGAAGATTTGAAATAAAGCTCAATAATGACAGCTTAACAGGTAAATGGACAGCCTTCAATAAAACAGCAGTAAAGTCCCCTTCAAAGACGTTAAAGCTTATAAAAAAAGATTTTGTGTATAACCCTAACTTTATGCTGGACGAAAACTCTGACCTGGTAGATTGGTCGAATCCTAAAGATTTTATTGAAAAGTATACTGATGAAGAGACGGGAAAAACAGAAAGCTATACAACCTCGAAAAACAGGGTCGCTTCTGAGGCTATTTTTAAAATCAATGCTTCCAAACAGAAGTTAACAGAAAAAGATCTTAAAAACCTGAGAAAACTTGATATGGAAATCATCAAAAACTCTGTCTTTGCAAGACATGGATACTCATTTAAAAAAGAAACCTACAGAAACTTCTTTGAACATACAGACTGGTATATTCCCGTTTCGAATAATGTAGATCATGATCTATCTCCAGTAGAAAAGGAAAATGTTGCTTTATTAAACCGTTTCATCAAATATGCCGAGGATAAATACGACAGATTTGGCCGTTAAAAATAAAAGATGATAAAAAAATATCTTAGCCTTTTTGCTTTAATTTTCTGCATGGTCTTTCTTTCTGCACAAAAAGACTCTGCTTCCACTCAGAAAAACCATTCGGTTATTTCTCCCGACGAACTTGCAGGATACAAAAACCCTGAATTTCCTGGTGGTCATCAGGCATTTGTAAGAAAGATTCAAAGCAATTTCCAAACGTCATTATTAACCAGGCTCAATATCAGTACAGCAAAAGCGGTAGCTACATTTATAGTAGAAAAAGATGGCAGCATGAGCCAGATACAAATAGAATCCTACGAAAATGAAATCATAAAAAAAGAATTCCTGAAGGCTCTTCACAGTGTACATACAAAATGGATTCCCGGAGAAAAAAATGGAGAAAAGGTCAAAATGAAAATGAAACAGCCTCTAATTTTCTGGTTGGAATGATTTATTTTCAGCTACTTTTATGATAAGATAGAGAAATAAACATCCCATCGCATAACATGTGATATCTACCCATGAAAATGAATTTCCTATAACAATATACATCAGGCTTCCTTTTTGGAAGCCTGCTTTTTCTGCAACATTAAAATACTGAGCAAATTCAATGATACATGAGAATATAAAAATTCCTGTAATAAGTTTTGTATTATCAATTGTAATGAAGCTTTTGACAAAAGTATAAAGAAGGATTACAACAATAACATCTCCCAAATAGGCCCTGACAAAGAAAACATTTTTTAATGCAGTAGCAATTATAACTTCTGTCAGAAATAGTAGAATCGTCAGAATAAGGTATTTGATATTAAATTGTAGTTTCATTTTCCTGGTTTAACAAAAGTCATTATACTGGATTAATAAAGCGGGCATGTGCCCGCTTTATTAATTTTTTATTACAAATAGGAGATTATTTTTTTACTTTTACGGTACATCCTATTGCAACCGTTTTTGTCATTTTAACAGGCTCTCCCTTTAGTAAAGCATTGACTGCATCTTGTGCGTAATACTCTGAAACATCATTGGGATTGTCGTAATTGTTATCGATCGCTCCTATATATTTAACTATATTCTTTCCATTTTCTTTTTGTAAAATAAAAACATGCGGCGTTTTAGTTGCCCCATACTGAGGATAAATTTTTTGTCCCTCATCCACTAAATAAGGAAATGTAAAGCCTTTTTGTTTAGCCCTTTCAATCATTTGCTGATATCCGTCTTCCGGTTGTACGTTCGGATCATTCGGGTTAATGGCAATTACGGGATAACCCTGTTCTTTGTATTTTTTATCCAGCGCAATAATCCTGTCTTCGTATTTCTTAGCATACGGGCAATGGTTACAGGTGAAAATAATAATAAATCCTTTAGCACTTTTATAATCACTAAGGGAAACCATTTTGCCATCAATATTTTTCAGTTTAAAATCTGTTGCCTCATCTCCTATTTCGTATCCTTTTTCAGATCTTATAAAACTATATTTCTCTTTTACTGTGTTCTCATTATTCTTTGCGGTAAAACTCAATAAGCCGAAACCAATAATAAAAGATGTTATGATAATTTTTATGTTCTTCATAGTATTATAAATATTTAAAGTAAATTTTTATTAATAACAGACTCAAGTTCAGTTTTGCTCATTTCTCCATCATTAAAAAAGATCTTTTCGCCTCCTTTATAAAACAAAGTTACGGGAATATTTCCATCCCAGTTTTTTTCGAACCGGGGAATCCATGTATTCATTCTTTTGATATCATCCAATAAAATAACTTCAGCAGTAAGCTTTTTATTTGTGATAAACTTTAGCACTTTTTCTTTATCCGCTAATCTGTCGAGTGAAACTAAAATCATTTTAAATTTCTGATTGTCTTTATTCTTGTTATTTACTTCCATAAAATCAGGAAGTTCTTTTACACATGGAGCACAAGTCGTTGACCAAAAGTTCAGGACAAGGAACTTATCGGTTTCCTGCTGAATACGTTTTTCAAGCTCTTCATATTTCACAGAAGAAATTTCAGTCTGCTGCGCCTTTGAAATGGTAACTCCTAATGATAGGAATAAAATTTTTAAGAAATGCTTCATATTCAAAATTAATAAAAAGTTTCATTGATCAATGATTTTCAACTGATTAATATACAATTCAGGTATTTTTCATGAATTTCATTCACCAATTATGGATATATCAGAATTAAAAATGTAATTTAGTTTAGTCAAATTAAAAGTTTTTATTATGAAAAAATCAAACACTAAATCAAAAAAACTAACTAAAAAAGAGTTGAAAGAAATTAACGGTGGAAGAGTTGTCTGCCCAAGGGTAATCAGCTGCATTGACCGTCATACAGGTCAGGAACGCTATGGTGTGCCAGGAGTTCAGGATGATTATTGCTGCTAATTGGTTGTACTAATAGCTAACCAAATAATAACAAATCTACGATGACACCATTATCTGGTGTCATTTTTCACACAAAACAATGTGCTTTTAAACAAATTAAATATTATAATTATGAAAAAATCAAACATTAGAATCACAAAATTAACTAAAAAAGAGTTGAAAAAAGTTAACGGAGGTGTAGGACATGATTGCCCTGTTGTATTTAGCTGTTTTGACAGAAATACGGGGGAAGAATTAATAGGAGTTCCGGGAATACAAGATGGATATTGTTGCTAATTGCACCATCCGACAGGCAATAAAAAGTGCAGCTACAAATAGAATGATATGACATCCTATTTTAAATTTACCCAATAAGCAACTAAAAACCAATCACTTTATCTTGTCCTGTTAAAATAAAAATGTACTTTAGTTATACCAAATTAAAATTTTTTATCATGAAAAAATCAGACAATCAGAAAAGAAAATTAACAAAGAAACAACTAAAGGAAATCAATGGCGGAGCCGGTAATGACTGCCTCATAGAATGTTTTTGCTTTACTCCCGACGGCGAACCTCGTGTGGGAATTTGCAGAATGGATGGAAGCTGTTGCTAACATTATCCATATCAAAAAAAGAGAGCTAGTAAGCTCTCTTTTTTTATCCTCCAATCATTTTCTTAATTGCATTAAGCTTCATTAAAGCTTCTATTGGGGTTAGCGTATTGATATCTATTTTAGTAAGTTCTTCTCTGATATTTTCCAAAACAGGGTCGTCTAGCTGAAAAAATGATAACTGCATATTTTCATCTGTCACTCTTTTAATACTTTCCGATGAAGTTCCCTGAGTTCGGCTTGCTTCCAGGGTTTTTAGAATCTCATTAGCCCTGTTAACCACTTTCGCCGGCATTCCGGCCAGTTTTGCCACATGAATACCGAAGCTATGCTCACTTCCACCCGGAACCAGCTTTCTCAGAAAGATAATATTCCCTTTATTTTCCTGTATGGAAACATGGAAATTTTTCACCCTTTCAAAATTAACTGTCATCTCATTCAGCTCATGGTAGTGGGTTGCAAATAATGTCTTAGCCTGACTTGGATGCTGGTGCAGATATTCTGCGATAGCCCAAGCAATTGAAACCCCATCATAGGTTGATGTACCACGACCGATTTCATCCAGCAGGATCAGACTCCGTTCTGAAATATTATTAAGAATGTTAGCCGCTTCATTCATCTCAACCATAAAAGTAGATTCCCCGGCAGAAATATTGTCTGTCGCCCCTACTCTGGTAAATATCTTATCTAAAACCCCTATTTCAGCATGTTTTGCCGGCACAAAACTTCCTATTTGCGCCAGAAGACAGACGATCGCCGTCTGACGAAGAATTGCAGATTTACCCGCCATGTTTGGGCCGGTAACCATAATGATCTGTTGGGAATCCTTGTCTAAAAAGATATCATTAGGAATATATTTTTCTCCCAAAGGAAGGGCATTTTCAATAATTGGGTGTCTTGCCTCCTTCAGATCAACAATGTAGCCATCATTCAAAATAGGCTTTGTATAGCTTTCTGAAACAGCAAGCTCCGATAATCCTACCGCTACATCGAGCTGCGCAATGATATTCGAATTTTCCTGAATCTGGTCCATATAAACCATTGTTTCAGAGCACACATTCCTGTATAACTCATTCTCTAAAACACTAATCTTTTCTTCAGCTCCAAGAATCTGACTTTCATATTCTTTTAATTCTTCAGTAATGTAACGCTCTGCATTAACGAGTGTCTGCTTTCTCAACCAATCTCCTGGAACTTTATCTTTATGAGTGTTCCGGACCTCAATAAAATATCCGAAAACATTATTAAAATCTATTTTAAGGCTTGAAATCCCGGTTCTTTCTATTTCCCGTTGACACATTTCATCGAGAAAGCCCCGCCCTTTGCTTTGAAGGTTTCTAAGCCTGTCGAGTTCTTCCGAAATCCCCTCTTTAATTACTTTCCCTTTTGAAATATTTACAGGAAGTTCTTCATTGAGTCTATCCTGTAAAGACTGAATCAGTTCTCCAAGATCATAAAGCGGTTCAATCCATGCCAGCACATCAGCAAACGGATGAAGTAAGTCCTTAATTGTATGGATATTAACTAAGCTCTGACGAAGATAACCTATTTCTTTCGGGGAAATTTTTTCTGCTGCTAACTTTCCCATCAAACGATCGAGGTCGGAAATAGATTTCAGCAATTGAGAGATCTCATATTTTAATCCATCGTTCTCATTTAAGAAGTCAATAAGGGATAACCTTCTTTGAATTTCATTAACAGATTTGAGCGGAAGAATAATCCTTCTTCTTAGGAGTCGACCTCCCATTGGGGTTGAAGTCCTATCAATAATATCTAACAATGACTTTCCTTGTGGGTTGCTTGGATATACAATCTCTAGATTTCTCAATGTGAAATTATCCATCATCAGGAAATCATCTTGGGGGATCACCTTGATTTTAGTGATGTGGGCAAGTAAGTTATGATGAGTATCTTCTACAAGGTACGCAAATATAGCTCCTGCCGCTGTAATTGCCAGGGAGAGATTTTCTATACCAAATCCCTTTAATGAATTGGTTTTGAACTGCCCCGTTAACTTCTCATATGCAAAATTGTATTGAAAAGCCCAATCTTCCAGTTTGAAAGCACTTTTATTTTTCAACTGTTCAGGGATCTGAACACTTCTCTGATAGATAATTTCGCTGGGATCGAAAGTGCTTACGATATGCAAAAGCTTTTCGAGAGTTCCCTCACTTACCAAAAATTCTCCGGTAGAGATATCAACCAGTGCGATTCCAAACTTTTCCTTTTCTTTATGGATTGAAAGCAAGAAATTATTCTTCTTGGAGCTAAGTACCTGATCATTAAAAGTAACTCCCGGGGTTACCAGTTCTGTCACTCCTCTTTTTACAATACCTTTTACCATTTTAGGATCTTCCAGCTGATCGCAGATAGCCACTCTAAGTCCTGCACGAACTAGCTTAGGCAGATAAGAATCTACTGAGTGGTGTGGAAATCCTGCCAGTTCAATATGACCTTCTCCGTTCGCTCTTTTGGTAAGCACAATTCCAAGCACCTGAGAAGCACGGATTGCATCCTGTCCAAAAGTCTCATAAAAATCTCCCACTCTGAATAATAAAAGAGCATCCGGGTATTTTCCCTTGATGGTATTATACTGAGCCATTAATGGAGTCTCCTTCTTCGTTTTTGCCATAATAAAAAATGAAGGTCAAATTTAAAAAATAAATTCAGGGTTAAAAAATTGTTTCTCTATTAATCTTACGAGCTCCTCTTTTGTTTTGATTAATTTTTTATTGTACTTTTCGATAAAATTAAGTAATGGATTTTCCAATATTAGAAACAGACAGATTAATTTTACGACAACTTACCAGGAATGATGCTAAAGATTTATTTGAATATTTTTCTTTAGATATTGTGATGGAATATTATGATCTGGCAACTTTTACAGAATTGGGAGAGGCCGAAAAACTAATTGACACATTTAATAACGATTTCGAAAATAATAAGGGATTTAGATGGGCTATTGAGCTGAAAGGCGAAAATAAGGTTATAGGAACCTGTGGCTATCACAATTGGTTTCACGAACATTTTAAGGCGGAAATAGGATATGAACTGAATCCTGAATATTGGCAAAAAGCTTATATGAAAGAAGCGGTACAGCCTATTTTATCTTTCGGATTCGAAAAAATGAATCTTCACCGAATAGAAGCTTTTATAGATCCTGCTAATATCTCTTCTGAAAAACTTTTGTTTTCAGCTGGTTTTCAAAAAGAAGGGACCATGCGCGATTTCTTTTTTGAAAAGGGTAAGTTTGTAGATGCTACTATTTTCGGACTTTTAAAAGACAGAAAATAAAAGAGTATTCTACCGGCCTTTTCTCAGATGTCTTTCTAATGCTTCAGTACTTTTTTCGTATGCCCATTTCTGTTTATAGTTTACCCATTTTGCTTTAAAAACTTTTCTCAAAAGCTTATCGGTATACCTCATGATAAATACATGATAAAGCATACTGGCAAAAACTTTAGGCTTGTTGGGGAGTGCGCGTAGCGATAACGAAAACCCAGGCTCAAGATACCTGTTGAAATGCCAGAATGCTCCCGGAATAAAGAGTGCATCTCCATGCTCCATGAAGATTTCATATCCTTTTGCATATTTCAAGGCTGGAAACTTTTCATAATCAGGATTTTCATAATCTACATCATAAACAGTATGAACCGATAATGGTACTTTATACAGAAAAGCAGACTGTTCCTGATCAAAAAGCAGTATCCTTTTTTTTCCTTCAAAATGAATGTGCATAAAATCTCCTAAATCCACATCATAATGCATTAAAACATGAGCCTCACTTCCTCCAAAAAATAAGGTTGGAAGTCTTTTAAAAAACTTCATTCCAAGATCAGGATAGGTAAAGTTCTTTAATAGCTCCGGAAGCCTGTCAGTAATGATATAGAAAAAAATACGAAGGTCTGAAGGTTTACTTTTAATCGTATCGATATAATCCTTCATTTTCATATGGGTAACAGGAGCATCTGAGCTTTTAGAAGCATTAGCAGGTTTATTATCATATAACGGAACTTCCTGCTCCCCTGCTTTTTCACGAATGTAAGCAAGGTTCCACAAATCAAATGCATCCCAACGTCTTGCAAAATTTTTGATCAGAACGGGCTTCTTTTTTTTGAAATAATTTTTCTGAAAATCTTCTTTACTGATATCGTTGACAACATCTACTTTTTCTAGAATCATCCATAATTGATTTAATGCGAAATAAAAGTAATGTTTTTTTGAAATTTATAAAAACTTTACCTTTCACATTTTCTTATTCTTTGAATATTATCAATTAAAAATCAGGAAAAAAGATATACCAACACGGAAATAATTCCTCCAAAAAAGATAAGAGCACATCCACCCGGCCCGTTCTGAAATTTCTTTCTGCTGTATTTATTTACATAATGTCCGCTTACCCAGGTGCCATCTCTTTTATAGTGCCCTTTTCTGTAATATCCCATTTTTAGTTTTTTTACAAAGAAAATAAGCTCGAAGAAGACCTCATTACGGGTTTCCGTAAAGAAAGTATAAAATGAAAAAAATTATCTTTGTAAGATCAACCTAATTTATGAGAGTTTATAATACAAAACATTTCCTGAAAATACTTTTCAGCCTACATAAAAGCGATACCCTGAAGATCCTTTTTCCAACAATGCTATTGGTGGGAGTATATTCTTACGGAATCGAATATCTTGAGGTGGAGTATCTTCATCTCACGTCAAAATCTGCGGTAAGCAATGTAGGTATGATCCATTCATTATTAGGGTTTGTACTTTCTTTACTATTGGTATTCCGGACGAATACTGCTTATGACAGATGGTGGGAAGGAAGAAAGTTATGGGGAAAACTGGTGAATGATACCCGGAATATTGCCATAAAGCTCAATTTAATCCTTGACAATGACAGACATAGTGCCGAACAGGTGGCAAGATACTTGAAGTTCTTTCCTCATTTTCTCGCCAAGCACCTTTCTAAGGAATCTACAAGACTTGCATTGGATGAAGATTATTCTGAGATCGAAAAATCCCTTAAGCACCATGGCCCCAGTGAAATTGTAATATTACTCAGCCATAAATTAAATCAGCTGAAAAAAGAAGGTAAAATTACAGATGTAGAAATGGTATATCTGGACACTCAGCTTTCAGGGTTTCTGGATATTTGCGGAGGTTGCGAAAGAATCAAAAACACACCTATTCCTTATTCTTATTCGTCTTTTGTAAAGAAATTCATCATCTTATATGTATTGGCTTTGCCTGTAGCATATGTTATCAGCATTGGTTTATTTATGATTCCTTTGACTGTATTCGTCTATTATGTCTTAATGAGTCTGGAACTTATTGCCGAAGAAATTGAGGACCCTTTCAATAATGATGAAAATGATATTCCGATGGAAACCATTGCTCAGAATATTGAAAAAAATGTCCATCAGATCATGGGATTAAAAAATAAAATCAACCTTTAAAGGTTGATTTCTTTTAGTTCGCCATCTTGCTTGATTTCTACAAATTTACTTTCGCGATTTGCCGACGAATAGTTATAGAAAAAAGTCTGGTATATAGGTGTTGAATAAAGGTATCCTCCGTAAGCATTATAAGCATCCGACTGTCCTGTTTGCTGCTGATAACTTGCCGTTGCAGTAAAATTCACAATCGTCTCGAGATAATAATTACCCGGTTTTAATTTTTCAAATTTAAATCTGCCATGATCATCAGTCAGAGCCTCTATTCTGTATTTAAAAGCTTCATCAGACATGTAAACGGTTGTTTTCTTATTCTCATACTTTTTCCTCATCTTATAAAATTCTTCAAAATAAGGGGTTACAGGAAAAAGCATAACAACGGTTCCCTTTGGGGCATAATGTTTTTCCCCCAGTAAAGGTTTAATTCCCCAGTTGTTTTTTTGTTTGGTAGACGCCACTCCTTCAATGGTAGAATTTCCAAAACCGATCATGTTTTGAGCCAGTTTTTTATCAAAGAAGGCCTGTGGATAATATGTATTCTGAGCTTTTGATAGTATAAAAGCAGAGGTTAGCATCCCGAATACAAGTAAATTTTTCATGTCATATTTTTTAATCAAATATAACTATTTTACTATTTTTGAAATAAAAAAATCTATGAAATACATTTTTCTTTTATTATTTTCTGCATCTTCTTTGGCAATAGCACAAAAACCATGTGGATTTAAAGACGGATTACAGGAAGGAACCTGTAAGCAGTTTTTTGAAAACGGACAGGTCAAAGAAATCGCTGAGTGGAAAAAGGGAAAACTGGATGGTGATGCAATCTTTTACTATGAAAATGGAAAAGTTCAGGCAAAAGGAGAATACAAAAAGGATTACAAAATAAAAGAATGGGCATACTACGATAAAAATGGTATCCTGACTTCTAAAGAGGTTTTCAGAAACGGAGAAAAAAATGTCTATGACAATGCTTCTACCGGTACGTTTTATTCACCTTCCGGCACCATCACCGAAATTTCAAATTATAAGTTCGGAAAGCTGAATGGTGAAAGCAAGGTTTTTTATGAGAACGGAAAATCGGTAAAACAAATTGGCTACTACGAAAACGGGATAGCCACAGGAAAATGGAAAATGCTTTATCCATCAGGAAAAGTTCAGCGTGAAACAGAGTTCGCCAACGATAAATGGAATGGAACACGCGTTCATTACCGTGAAGACGGAAGCATTGAAAAAACAGAAATATATAAAGACGGAAAATTAATCTCTACAAAATAATATAATTGGTACATAAATTAAAACTGGAAGAACTCAACAGAATAGATGTTGAAACATTTAAAAAGGTTGAGAAAATTCCTTTGATCGTCATTTTGGATAATGTAAGAAGTATGCACAATGTAGGAGCCACGTTCCGAACAGCCGATGCTTTTTTGATTGAAAAAATAATTCTTTGTGGTATTACTCCGCAACCACCCCACCGTGAAATTCACAAAGCAGCTTTAGGAGCTACAGAAAGTGTAGACTGGGCATATGAAAACAATATCAACACAGCAATCCGGGATTTAAAAAGTCAGGGGTTTGAAATAATTGGCATAGAGCAAACCAGTAATAGTACTATGATCACAGATTTTACCATAGATAAGACTAAAAAATATGCCTTGATACTGGGTAATGAGGTAGAAGGAATAAGTGATGAAGCTTTGGAAAACATTGATGTATTCCTGGAAATTCCTCAACTAGGAACAAAACATTCACTGAATGTAAGTGTATGCGGAGGGCTCGTTATGTGGGAGTTTACAAAGGCTTTAAAATAAAAAACTGCATATGTCCAATAGACAGTGCAGTTTGAAATAAATCTAATAAAAAGTAAAAATGAAAGGCGACAAAGATACTTTATTTTTATTTACAAACAAATTTTTGACCCGGATTTTTCATTTTCACGAAAAAAAAAACGAATATTACAAAACAGTTTCGTTTAATTTTTTATAAATTAGCACAATGTTTATCAAGGACTATATCTCAAAGGATTTCCCATGTTTTAGCCTGACTGACTCAATAGAATCAGCAAGAAGTACATTAGAAGACTTTGGATACACTCATGTTTTCATTAAAAAATCCCATCACTTTTACGGAGCTATTGCCAGAGAGTTTCTTTATGACGCTGAAGGAACATTAAAAGATCTGGAGCACCAGGTTGAACGATTTGCTATTCTTGAGGATAACAATATCATGGACAGCATTCGTTTATTTTATACCTTCAATTCGAATGTAATTCCGGTCATCAATAAAACAGAAAAATATTTAGGATATATCATGTGTGAAGATGTCTTTCAGGATTTATCACGCTATCCTTTGTTTTCTGAATCAGGAGCTATACTTACTGTAGAAGCTCCCGCAAGAAAATATTCCATGACAGAAATTGCCAATATTGTGGAAAGCAACAATTCTAAATTCTACGGTGGATTTATCAGCTTTATGTCGGAAGAAGTGGTTCGGGTAACCATAAAGATCAGCAATGAAAATCTTGCATCTATTGATGCCACGTTCGACCGGTATGATTATAGAATTGTTGAAAAATTCTACTCTGATGAAAAAACAGACCTGTTTAAAGACAGATTTGGCTTTTTCCAAAAATTTATAGAAATATAACATGAAGGCAGCTATATATTCTCAAAAAAAAGATCTTGATACTTTTTTATATTTAAGCAAATTCGTTTCAGAGCTTGAGAGCAGGGGCGTAAAATCTGTTTTATACGATGAAATGGCTGAAGCCCTTCAGTTTTCAAAAATTTTCGAAACCTTTAATAATAAACAGGATCTTGTAGAGAAAGAAGTTGATCTTTTTTTCACATTCGGAGGAGACGGAACGATAGTCAACTCTTTAACCTTTATTGAAGATCTTGAAATTCCTATTGTCGGAGTAAATACAGGAAGGTTGGGTTTTTTAGCCAGCTTTACCAAGGAAGAAGCATTCAAAGAACTTGACGCAATTCTGAAAGGAGATGTAAAAACCAGCCGACGCTCTGTGATCGAAGTGGTTTCCCCAAGATCTGAAGAATTTTTTCCATACGCTTTGAATGACGTTACCGTTTCAAGAAAAGAAACAACGTCCATGATCACCGTAGATTCATTTATCAATGATGAATTTCTGAATGTATTCTGGGGAGATGGTGTTATTGTCTCCACTCCTACAGGTTCTACAGCCTACTCATTGAGTTGTGGGGGGCCTATTATTTCTCCTAATAACGAAAACTTTGTCATAACTCCTATTGCGCCACATAATCTGAATGTAAGGCCATTGGTAGTAAATGACCGTGTTGAGATAAAATTCAAGGTAGAAAGCAGGGTATCCCAATATTCTCTTTCTCTTGATTCAAGACTAATACATATAGAGACTGATCAGGAAGTCGTTATAAAAAAGGCTGATTTCCAGATTCTTTTGGTTCAGCCTAATAATTTAAGTTTTTATGAAACAATCCGCCAGAAACTACTTTGGGGGCGGGACAAAAGAAATTAGCATTTAAGCAAATTTTATTACCTTTACAACAACTTTACAAACACCTAATAATTTATTAAAAAGTAAAACATGAGCAGAATTTTTCCGGCAGGAGTTGCCACAGGTCAATTGGTTACTGATATTTTTCAGTATGCTAAAGAAAATAAATTTGCGTTACCAGCTGTAAACGTTATCGGTTCCAGCAACGTAAATGCTGTTATGGAAACTGCAGCAAAACTAAACTCTCCTGTTATTATTCAGTTTTCAAATGGTGGAGCTGCGTTCAACGCAGGAAAAGGATTAAGCAACGACGGACAAAAGTCTGCTATTTTAGGAGCAATTGCCGGTGCTAGACATATTCACACTTTGGCAGAAGCTTATGGAGCTACTGTAATCTTACATACAGACCACTGCGCAAAAAAACTATTGCCTTGGATTGACGGTTTAATGGATGCTAATGAAGAGTATTTCAGACTAACAGGAAAATCTCTTTATTCTTCCCATATGCTGGACCTTTCTGAGGAGCCTTTAGAAGAAAACATTGAAATTTCTGCTAAATATTTCGAAAGAATGGCAAAAATGCAGATGACTCTGGAAGTTGAAATTGGTGTTACAGGAGGAGAAGAAGATGGTGTTGATAACTCTGATGTAGATAATGCAAAATTATATACGCAACCGGAAGATGTAGCTTACACATACGAAAAACTAAAGGCTGTTTCTGATAACTTTACTATTGCTGCGGCATTCGGTAACGTACATGGAGTTTATAAGCCTGGAAACGTTGTTCTTACACCAAAAATTCTGGATAATTCTCAAAAATTTGTTCAGGAAAAATTCGGAACCGCTGCAAAACCGGTCAACTTTGTATTCCACGGAGGTTCTGGTTCTACTTTAGAAGAAATCAGAGAAGCAATTGATTACGGTGTGATCAAAATGAATATTGACACGGATCTTCAGTTCGCTTATACAGAAGGTGTTAGAGATTATATGGTTAACAATATCGATTATTTAAGATCTCAAATCGGAAACCCTGAGGGAGAAGAAAAACCTAACAAAAAATTCTATGACCCAAGAGTTTGGGTAAGAAAAGGTGAAGAAACGTTCTCTACAAGATTGGTTAAAGCTTTTGAAGATTTAAATAACGTAAATACTTTAAAATAAGAACTGTACATTTGTATTAGTGTAAAACGTATTCATACATTTGCACTAATACATTTTACATTTATACATTAATACAAACAAAAATGGCATTCGACTGGTTTAAAAGAAAAGCAAAAAACATTACCACTTCTACTGATGA
This sequence comes from Chryseobacterium sp. PTM-20240506, assembly GCF_048296755.1. Taxonomy (NCBI): domain Bacteria; kingdom Pseudomonadati; phylum Bacteroidota; class Flavobacteriia; order Flavobacteriales; family Weeksellaceae; genus Chryseobacterium; species Chryseobacterium sp. PTM-20240506. Next base: position 3,226,648 of record NZ_CP182581.1, on the reverse strand, counting down.
AAAAAAGGATGTTCCTAAGGGCCTTTGGCACCAAACTCCATCAGGAAAAATAGTGGAACACGAAGAGCTAAGGAAAAACAATTATGTTTCTCCTGAAGATGGATTTCATGTAAGAATAGGAAGTGCAGAATTTTTTGATATCCTTTTTGATGAAGGTAAATTCACTGAACTAGATGCTAATGTTGAAAGTATAGACATCCTAAACTTCAAAGATACAAAACCGTATGTTGATCGTCTGAAAGAAGTAAAAGCAAAAACAAAACTTACAGACTCTATCAGAAATGCTGTAGGAACAGTGAAAGGCACTGAAATGGTGGTTTCTTGTATGGACTTTGCTTTCATCGGAGGATCTCTGGGATCTGTAATGGGAGAAAAGATAAGAAGAGCTGTAGATTATTGTATCGCACATAAACTTCCCTATATGATCATTTGTCAGTCCGGAGGAGCAAGAATGCAGGAAGCAACTTATTCTTTGATGCAGTTGGCAAAAGTACAGGCTAAATTAGCACAGCTTTCAGAAGCGGGCTTACTGTATATTGCTTATTTATGTGATCCTACTTTTGGAGGAATTACTGCATCTTTCGCAATGACAGCAGATATCATTATGGCTGAACCTGGAGCTCTGATCGGTTTTGCTGGACCAAGGGTAATTCGCGAAACAATCGGTAGAGATTTACCGGAAGGCTTCCAGACATCTGAATTCCTTCAGGAAAAAGGATTTGTAGACTTTATTGTGAAGAGAACAGAAATTAAAGATGTGGTCTCTAAAACAGTAAATTTATTAGCAACACATGCTTAAAAATTTGTAACAAATACGATATAATCTCTCTCTGATTAGGGAGAGATTTTTATTTATGAGAACCTTCAGAATATTTTTCAATACCATTCGGGCCATGAGTTTTAAAAAGATTCTCCGTCTTTTATCTCTTGTTCTGCCACATCCTTTATTTTCCCTATTGAGTTTTTATGCGACTGTTAAAGCCTTCACCATTGCACAGGCTCGTTTTCCTGAAACAGCTTCAAATAATGGAATTGGCAATGCCTTCAGACATGCATTATGGTGTTGTTTTATCTTGATGTATTGTTCCAAGATCTCCTCACCTCAAAAAGCTCTTGATTTCTGCAAAAAAATAACAGATTTACACGAAGAATTATTTCCAAATAAACCTTTGGAAACCAAGATGGACCTTCATAATAATAAGATCGGAATGGATTATTTTATGGAAATTCTTCCTGGTATTCACCGGCAGTTTTTTGAAAAAAGTTTTTTTATAGATGCTTTGGTTAAAAAGATGGACGACGCAAAAGTCCTTAAAAACCTCGATGACGATTTTGAGGGCCATCTTGTATATCTTGAAGAATAAGCCGGTTTAACTAAAAAAACATTGGCCCCTTTGTGTCCTTTGTAGTTTAAAGTATTTTTGATAAGTTTAAACAATTAATTCAATCAAATGGTTTTAAGCAGAATTTGGTCCGCTTTTATTATCGTTGCTATCGCCATTGCAGGCATAAAATATATCTCTTCAAGTCATTATAATACCATTTTCAATGATATGGTAGTAGGAAAAGGAGGAGATACAGTACAGATCGCATCACAAAAAATGAATATGCTTTCTCCCATTATCAGGGACAGTCTCATGAAGAAACCTGATTTTGCAGAAGACAGAATTCATTATAAAACAGACTCATTACAACAAAACGTAAAGGTATATCGTGTTCAGGAAGCTGACGGGGTCATTGGGACGGCAGAAACTGCAGTTAAAATATGCATTGGGCTAATAGGCATCATGACTCTTTTTATGGGTTTTATGAGTATTGCGGAAAAAGCAGGTGGAATCAATTTGCTCAGTCGGCTTATTCAGCCTTTCTTTTCAAAACTTTTCCCGGAAATTCCTAAAAATCATCCTGCTTTCGGCCATATGCTTATGAATTTCAGTGCGAACCTGTTGGGACTTGACAACGCAGCCACTCCTTTTGGACTTAAGGCCATGGAAAGCTTACAGACCTTAAACCCCAATAAAGACACCGCCAGTAATTCCCAGATCATGTTTCTGTGTCTTCATGCTGGTGGAATGACGCTGATCCCGGTTTCTATCATTGCTATAAGAGCCTCCATGGGCTCAAAGACGCCAACGGATATCTTTCTTCCATGTATGATTGCTACTTTTACCGCAACACTGGCAGCAATGATCATCGTTTCTCTTTACCAGAAGATCAATCTGCTTCGTCCAATCGTAATTGCATATGTCGGTGGAATTTCAGCAATTATAGGTTTTTTGGTTTTATACCTTGTCCGGTTGAGTAAAGATGAGCTGGATACATTCAGCAAGGTTCTAAGTAACGGCCTTATTTTGTTTATTTTCTTAGCGATCGTGCTTGGAGCAGTTTATAAAAAGATCAATGTATTTGATGCCTTTATTGATGGCGCAAAAGAAGGATTTACAACTTGTGTTAAGATTATCCCCTATTTAGTTGGAATGTTGATCGCTATTTCTCTTCTCAGGACCTCGGGGGTTTTCGATGTGATCATAGATGGAATGAAATGGGTTGCCAATGCAGCCAGTTTAGATGCAAGATTTGTGGACGGATTACCCACAGCTTTAATAAAACCTCTTTCAGGGTCGGGAGCACGCGGAATGATGGTTGACACTATGTCCACATTCGGAGCAGATAGTTTTCAGGGCAAATTAGCAGCAGTTTTGCAAGGAAGCTCAGATACGACGTTTTATGTAATTGCGGTCTATTTCGGGGCCGTAGCGGTTAAAAACACAAGATATGCGGTAATTGCAATGCTTCTGGCCGATTTAGTAGGTGTTATCACGTCAATTGCGCTGGCTTATTTATTTTTTGCCTAGTATATATCATTTTTACCATTCAATAACCAAACAAACAAGCAACCAGAATATGATTACAGATAAAGAATTTACATTGCGCCTGATCCGTCAACTGACACAGGCCCTGGAAAAACTTATTTTAGACAAGCCTGAAGAAAGTTTGATGCAAAAAGAATTGGATTTTGATTCTCTGATGAAGGATATTTTTAAAATAGATTTTATGGCAATCTCTTCTAAGACAAAGGAAGAAATCATAGAAATCGTGAATGAAAGACAGGAAAGGGATCATAAAGACTATTATGAAATGCTTGGAAACCTTTTTTATTTTAAAGGAAAGGAAACAGAAAACCGCGATTTTCAGGATAAAGCAAAAACCTTTTATGAACTGTATCTTCAGACAAGTGGAATCTTTGCCCTTCCTATAATCAACAGAATCAATGAAATAAAAAAAGCACTTGAATAAAGTGCTTTTGTATTTTTAGAATGTGATCTTATAGGTCCCGATGGATGATGTACTGGCCTTTTCAGCTTTTACATATTTTTTAACCCACGCTACAGAGGTTGAAGATACACAAGGATCCGATATTCCCCCTACTCTTCTTGCAGAGACTACATTTCCGGCCTTATCAACGGTGTAAGCAACTGTAACGGATCCACTGGCTGTACAGTTGTGTTGTGGTTGTGCTCCTCCTCTGCCCATTGTTCCGGGGATGTAGCCAATCAATTTTCTGTCGATTCCTACTTTACTGTCTCCATTTCCATCTCCCCCTAAAGGATCTCCTGCATTTCCTATACCTGTTCCCGTTCCTTGACTGCCCGCTTTTGTTCCTCTTCCTTTTATCAGGTTACCGATTGCCGCATTCCCTTTTCCATCTCCATTTCCGGTTTTAGAATTTGCTGTGGCTCCGGAAGTCTTTTTAGTGTTTTTCGAAGCGGATGAACTTGTCGTTTCTTTTTTATTCGATTTTGATTCTTCTTTTTTCGGAACGTTCGCTTTTTTACTATTTCCGGTGATTACTTTATCTTTGGGTTCAGATTTCTTAGTTTCTGTCTTGGGTTCAGGTTTTACTACGGTTTTAGTTTCAGGAACAACGGCTTCTACAGGTTCGGGAGTAACTTCTTCCGATTTTGCAGCTAAACTTCCTTCCTGTTCTGCCGGTTCTTCGATACCATTTCCATTCCGGTTATCTCCAAAGTTTACCAACATAGTGGTTACAACCTCAGGCTCCTTATTCTGTTCCGGCTTTAATTTATATAGAAAAACAAAAAGCAGGATTGCAGACCATACCAGGATAGAAAGTATTCCACTTTTTATCCGGTCCCGGGTTTCCTCATTTTTGTTTACAGTATAACTTTTCATTTTTTACTAATTACCAGGATCTTAAGTTCCGGTTATTTATCTTTAACAGTTGCAAGAGCAATATTGAATTTATGCTTCTCTGCAATTTCCATGGCAAAAACAACATCTTTATGCAACGTGTTTTCGTCTGCCCGAATCGTAAAAGATTTATTCGTTTGATTGGTTAAATTACTGACAATCGTTTGTTCAAGCTGTTCCCTTGCTACAGGCTTATCGTCAATATAATAAGTTCCGTCAGGTTTAATGGTTACTGTAAGGGGATTCGGTATATTATCATCAGCAGTGCTTGTCTTTGGCAAGTTTACGTCAATAGCACTTTGATTAGCCGCTGAAGATGTTATCATAAAGAAGATCAGCATGAGCAAGATGACATCAGTCATCGCCGCCAAACTAAACTCCGGATTTGCTTTATTTCTTCTTTGAATTTTCATCTGTTTATTCTAAATTTTTATGGGTCAGATGGAATCGCTCTTAATAAGTCTATACAATGAATGTTTTTCACAGCGATTTCATAAGAAAGATTTATAAAGGTTTGTTGATAAGATCCAAAAATTCACCAGACATGTTCTGAGCTCTCAAAACAAATTTATCAATCCTTGTTAAAAGGATATTGTAAAAAAAGTTAGCAGGAATCGCTACCGCCAAACCAACAGCCGTTTGTCCCAAAGCAGTATAAATACCTTCTGACAGTGTTTTCGGAGAGAAAGACCCCGTTGCATGTGACAAATTAAAGAACGCTAATATCATCCCGATAACCGTCCCCAAAAGTCCCAGCATCGGAGCAATACTTGGCACCACTGCTAATAGATTTAGGTTCTTTTCCATGTTGGCTACTTCAACCTGAGCCTGGGATTCCATAGCACTTACAATATCTGAAACAGGCCTTCCCAATCTGGAAATCCCCTTTTCCAATATTCTGCCTTCCGGTGAGTTTTGTCTTTTGCAATAATCTACCGCTGATTCAATTTTACCTTCTTTAATAAAGTCTTCAATATTATTCATAAAATTGGAATCTGTTTTTGAGGACAATCTTTTAATAAAGAAAAACCGTTCAAAAAACAGATATACTGAAAACACACCAAGCAGTAATACGGTCACCATCACTATTTTAGCGAAGGCTCCTCCATGGAACATGATATTCCAAAATGAAAATTCTAAATTGTCTGTGGCAACTGCGGGTGTTGCAATTTGTGCAAATAAGATCTGAGTAAGTTCCGTTAACAGCATTAATGTGAATATTTTATAATGAATTTAAACGACAAAAGTAATGGAATATTATTAATTCATGTCTTAAAAAATGCTTAAAAACAACTTAAATTTTCCATTGCCACATAAACAGCAAATTTCTTTCCAAAAAGAATTTTGAAAAGAAATTGAATATAAAATTATTGAGGAAGATAAATTTTTTAATCTTCGTCTACCTCAATATTATCCTGTTTTAGTTCACATTTAAGTCTAAAAGCAATCGGAGTATCTGATCCTGTGTAAAAATCATCAATCGTTCCCTTCCAGATCAGATCCAATTCGCCTTCTTCATTTTTTTCAAATACCAGCTCATTATCGTAGATAAAAGCATCTTCATCGTCGAACAAATCCACCTCTGTAAAGGTTTCATCTTCAGAATCATTGATGTTTATCGTTTTTCCTTCAAGGTCCGCAGAATCAATAGGAAAGTCGAAAACTTCTAGTGAGAGTTGTGGAAAATTGTATTGTAAAGAATCATCTTCTACATGATCCAAGCCATCATCCGTTATGATTTCAACTTCAAGGAAATGTTGTTGATTACTATAAATAGCCTTGCAATAAGTACTTCTTATATTGTATTTTAACGTTTCGTCCGGATGGTAAATTTTTAAAATCCCTTTCATTATTTCTTAAAAAAGAGCTGTAATAATATGATTGTTAAATGTTTTAAGCAAAGATAAAAAATAGATTGAATTTGAAAAATATTTTGAAAATTATTTTTTCCAAAATCATGATCCTATCTTTTTCTGATCCTCCAATAATACTTACTTTTGTTACATAAAGATTCTGAAATGAAAAATTTTTTATCAAAAAGTATTTTAAGCTTAGGATTGGTGATAAGCCTGACAGCGTGTAAAAAGTCTGACTCCCCTTTAACGAAAGTAACTCCAACGAATTTAGACTCCATTGCTTCTAACTATTATGAACAATATCTGAAACTGTATCCTCTTGATGCTACTTCTCAAGGAGACACAAGGTATAATGATCAATTACCTATTAATATTGATAAAGATTTTATTTCAGGAGAAATTGCTTTTTATAATTCTATTCAGAACCAATTAGATAAAGTGGATTATAAAAATCTCTCTGATGATGATAAAGTAGTTTATGATGTACTGGATTATACCTTAAAAGACAAAATAGAAGCCTATGCGTATCATCCGGAATATATTCCATTCAGCCAGTTTACAGGACTTCCTCTGAACTTTCCCCTGTTTGGCAGTGGAGAAGGAAGCCAGCCTTTTAAAACAGAAAAAGACTATGCGGACTGGTTGCAGAGAATGAATAAATTTCCGGTGTGGATGGACACTGCAATAGAAAATTTTAAAGAAGGAATTAGCAATAAAATAGTTTTGCCTAAAAAGCTCATTGTAAAGATGATTCCCCAGATGAAAGCGGAAGAAATCATTACTCCGGACTTTGAAAAAAATATATTTTACGGTCCTATCAAAAAATTCCCTAAGAATTTCACCCAGGCACAAAAAGAAAAGTTCACCACACTTTACAAGGATGCTATTCTCAAAAAAATCATTCCTGCCTACACAAAAATGGGTAACTTTTTAGAAAAGGAATACTTGCCTAAAGGCAGAGATACAGATGGTTACAACAGCTTACCAAAAGGAAACGAAATTTACCAGTACTATGTAAAAAGCTGGACAACAACCAACAAGTCTCCTGAAGAAATTAATAAAATCGGTATTCAGCAGGTGGCCATGCTTCGTTCAGAAATGGAGAAGGTAAAACAGCAGGTCGGATTCACAGGAAGTCTGGAAGAGTTTATAACATTTGTAAAGACAGACCCTAAGGCAATGCCTTACAAAACGTCAAAAGAAGTTCTGGCTGGTTTTAACGGAATCTTAGCCAAAATAACTCCGAAACAGAAAACCATGTTTAATGTAACTCCGAAAACAAAATTTGAGATCAGACAGACGGAAAAGTTTAGAGAGGCCACCGCAAGCGCTGAGTATACTCCCGGAACTCCTGACGGTAAGAGACCGGGTATCTTTTACGTTCCCCTTCCGGATCCGGCAAAATTCAATGTAACTTCCGGAATGGAATCCCTTTTCTTGCATGAAGCGATACCAGGACATCATTATCAGGTTTCTCTTCAGCAGGAAAACACAAAGCTTCCTAAGTTTATGAGATTCGGGTGGTTCGGAGCTTATGGAGAAGGCTGGGCGCATTATTGTGAAACATTAGGTCCTGAGTTTGGATTGTATACAGATCCTTATCAGAAAATGGGATATTTAAGCGACCAGATGCTGAGAGCTGTAAGGTTGGTTGTGGATACTGGACTTCATACAGGAAAAATGACCCGAGAGGAAGCAATTAAATACTTTCTAAGCAATATCTCTTATGATGAAGCAGGAGCAACTGCAGAAGTGGAAAGATATATGGCAATGCCGGGACAGGCGCTGGGATATAAAATCGGTTCTTTAAGAATACGTGAGTTGAGAGATCAGTATCAGAAACAGCTAGGAAAGAAATTTAATCTGGCCAATTTCCATGATGAAGTTCTAAGCCAGGGTTGTCTTCCACTTGATGTTTTGAACAGAAAAATGGAACTTTGGGCGAAGAAGCAAAAGTAATCTTTTAAAAAAATAAAAAATTAATATTTTTGATGGAGCAGTTTATTAAAATTGCTCCTTTTTTAAGTTTAATGGTAATTAATTTTTTGCAAAGAAGCTTGATGATTCCTTCTTTCAAAGACACAATCAATAACAGACAAAACTATAAACATGACAATTGAATCTTTACAATCTCTCTTTGCCAGAGATTTAAATAAACTAAAAGCAGAAATTGAAGCTTACCATAATGAAGCATCTATTTGGAAAACAGATAAAAACATTGCTAATTCTGCAGGAACCCTATCTCTTCATCTGGTCGGAAACCTGAGCCATTTCGTAGGCGCTATCCTTGGAAATACCGGATATATAAGAAACCGTGAACTTGAATTTTCTTTAAAAGATATTCCAAGAGCAGAGTTACTTCGACAAATTGAAAATACTCTTGAAGTTGTAAACTCCTCTTTAAATAACCTTACAGATGCTGACCTAGAAAACGAATATCCTTTTGAACCATTGGGATACAAAATGACAACCGGATATTTTCTGATTCATCTTATGGGACATTTAAGCTATCATTTGGGACAGATCAATTATCACAGAAGATTACTGGATAGCTGATTATTTTTCAAACATCATCTTGGTAATGAAATCTTTATCTCCTTTTCCCCGTGCCGGAGAATATTCTCTTCCATAGAAAATGATCTGGAGATGAAGTTTATTCCATACATCCTCCTTCCAGATATTTTTGGCATCCTTTTCTGTTTCCACAACATTTTTCCCTGAAGTAAGCTTCCATTGGGTCATTAATCTGTGGATATGAGTGTCGACAGGAAATGCAGGAAATCCGAATCCCTGGCTCATGACCACCGAAGCTGTTTTGTGTCCTACGCCTGGTAAAGCCTCAAGCTCCTCATAAGTTTGCGGCACTATACCATTATGCCTTTCAAGCAATAATTCCGCCATCCTTTTCAGGTTTTTGGCTTTAGTATTTGACAGCCCGATCTCTTTGATAAGTTCTTTGATCTCTGAAACTTCAAGCTTCGCCATTTTTTCCGGTGTTCCTGCTACTTTAAAAAGTTGTGGTGTTACTTCATTCACCTTTTTATCCGTCGTTTGTGCTGAGAGTGCGACGGCGACCATCAATGTATAAGCATCGGTGTGCGCAAGCGGAACAGGAACTTCAGGATATAATTTTTCTAATTCAAGCTGAACAAGCTCAGCTCTTTGCTTTTTTGTCATGTAACCACTAAATTTGAACAAAAATAAACAATATGTTGAAAGTAGGCGACAAATTACCCGAATTTGAAGGGACCAATCAAGATGGAGAAACAATAAATTCATCTAAACTCATTGGAAAAAAACTAATTATCTTCTTTTATCCGCAAGCCAACACTCCAACTTGTACTGTGGAAGCATGTAATCTGAGTGATAATTATTCGCAGCTAAAAAAAGCAGGATTTCAACTTTTAGGTATCAGTGGAGATTCTGTAAAAAAACAGAAAAACTTTCATAGTAAATTTGCTTTTCCTTATGATCTGATTGCAGATGAAAATCGTGATGTTATCGAAAAATTTGGTGTTTGGCAGGAGAAAAAGACTTTTGGCAAAACGTATATGGGAATCGTGAGAACTACTTTTATCTTTGATGAAAAAGGCATCTGCACAAGAGTTATTGATAAAGTAACCTCGAAGACTGCAGCAGAACAAATTTTAGAAGGATAAAATTATATAATAAAACAAACCTTTAAACAAAGTCCATACTAGGAAGGCTGTTTAAAGGTTTGTACTATTTATTTTAAAGAAATTTTATTCGGTTTCGTAGTATCTCAATTCTTCATTATCCCCTGGAAGACTTACGTATTTTTGAAATTTCAATCCCAGCTTTTCAATTAGCTTTTGAGAAGAAAAATTATCTTTAGAAGTAATGGCAGATATTTTCTTTAACCCAAAGTCATCCATACCGATAGATTTAACTTTTAAGGCAGCTTCATAAGCATATCCTTTGCCTTCAAATTCATCCAACAAAGAAAATCCTATATCTAATATTTCCAGTCCTTCCCGTTCGAAAATTCCTACTGCACCCACCTTATTATTTCCTTCTTTAGTTATAACAAGATAGTTTCCAAATCCTAACCGTTCCAATTGAGGGAGAAACCTGTTTTTGATATAGGCTTCGGCATCGGAGACATTCTTAAGATGACGGTCACCAATAAACTGTATAAACTTTGGTCTGTTGTAAAGATCAAATATAAACTCACGGTCATCCACGGTTATCGGACGAAGGATAAGTCTTTCTGTTTCGTAGAAATTACCTTCTTTTGGGTGATTTTTTAGACTCATCTTTAGATTCTTCTTTTTTTTCGATTTTTAAAAGCCTTGGATTATTGGCACATTTCTTATTATAAAGCTCTATATAAGTCCCATTATCTTTTACCTGAGTAACTGCTCCTGAAGCTTTATTTACAGTTAATGTAAAATGGGTTTTCTGATAAGGACATTCCTTTGACGTTAATTTTCCTAAATCCAGGTAATAGTTAGATTGATCTTCATAATAATTTCCTGCTACATCCTTAAATTCTTCATCGATCATATAACCATCCACAGTAGCTAAAATGGCTGCTTCCTGAACATTATCTATCTTTCCGACAAACTTTTTTAAGGCATCAAGATCCGTAACGTAATTAATTTTTCCACCGGAGGAATAAACGATGTAATAAAAGCTATCTTCATCCGGAAATAAATCAAATCCTGATGTCTGAGGAATAAAGTCTTTTTTAGTTCCTGAAACTTTTAATTCCTGATCTTTTCCATAGGTATTGTAATTCAACACCCAAAAGTCAATTTTATCGTTAGGCTCTATTCCCTGCAAAACATTAGGAATGCTCGAAAATTTTATTTTTGCCTGTGAATAAGCTGATATTCCTAAAAGAATAAAAGCAATTACCATACATCTTGAAATTAATTTTCTCATAGTTCCGAGATTAATAATGGAGAATTACTACATAAATTTTTCCCCTTTTTTAAAGTTTTTCAGATCCAGAACATAATCTTTTATAAGCTGATCGTTATCTCTGGGACAAATAAGCAAAGCCTTATCCGTATCTACAATGATGTAGTTTTCTAATCCATCTATAACTACCGCCTTATTGTTACTTTTTACACGAACGATATTTCCTTTGGAATTATATGCCAAAAGATATTTTAGTTTTACTGTATTTTCGTTCTCATCTTTTTCAGCATTTTCATAAACCGAGGTCCATGTTCCTAAGTCACTCCAACCCAGATCGGAAGGTATTACATAAACATTTTTTGCCTTTTCCATAATCCCGTTGTCAATGGATATTTTCTGTACCTTAGGATAAATAAGTTCTATACAATTGTCCTCTGCTTCACCATTATATTCACATGCCATAAAATGCTGGGTCATTTCCGGAAGGTAAGTTTCAAAAGCACGATGGATACTTTTCACATTCCAGATGAAAATTCCGGCATTCCAAAGGAAATCCCCACTCTCTAGGAAACTTTGGGCTATCTCAAGTATTGGCTTTTCAGTAAATGTTTTAACTTTAAAATAGTCTGCTCCCTTTTTGTCTACAAACTGAATGTAACCATATCCAGTATCCGGTCTGGTTGGTGTAATCCCCAATGTCACCAGATAATCATTTTTAGAAGCCAGATCAAAGGCCAACTCAACCTTCTCCAGGAAAACATTTTCCTTCAATATCAAGTGATCTGCCGGTAGAACTATTATTGTAGCATCAGGGTTAATTTCAGCTATTTTATTGGCCATATACAAATTACAGGCAGCAGTATTCTTCATCAGAGGTTCTCCAACAATATTTTTTTCCGGAATTTCAGGGAGCTGCTGATGGGAAAGATTCACATATTCCTTATTGGTAATAACAAATATATTCTCATCAGGAATAACCTTACTGATCCTGTCATACGTCTGTTGAATCATGGTACGTCCAACACCTAAAATATCCTGAAATTGTTTTGGAAACTTCTGCGTACTCATAGGCCAGAATCTACTACCAATTCCACCTGCCATGATAACACAGTATTTATCTGATTTTGACATGCTTAACTACATTTTTCTACCCTTGCCAGAGGTTTGAAAGAATACTTCCTTCCAGTAGCCAGGTTCTTACAAAGATAGTTTTTTTTAATCAGACCTTCTAAAAAATACTTTTCGTTTCTATAGATGAAGTAATCTCCTTTCTGCAACTCTTCTATAAACTGAAGCTTATCATCTTGTTTTTCAATATGGAAATACTTGACCAGATCCGGACTGGCCATAAAGTTAGCCTTTGGAGATCTTGAAAATTTTACAATAATTGGCTGAAGAGCATCTTCATATACCTCAACACTTTCAAGAAGCATTCGTCTGAAAGTATCTTTCCACTCATTACCATGTGGAGAAATTCTTCTGCCATATTTTTCAAAAGCAATGAGATGGGCCAGCTCATGAGTCAGAACAAAGAAAAACAGTTGAGGCGCTAATGTAGAATTGATTGTAATTTCATGGGAATTATCCGGGAGCTTTCTGTAATCTCCCAGTTTTGAATTCCTGTTTCTTGTAATCTTTATATGAATATAGTAATCTGAGAACCAGATTTTTAAATACTGAAGCGTGTTCTGTGGTAAATATTTTTCTAGTGACTGGATAGACATTTTACAAACTTAGTGGAATTCCTGCATAGAAATTCAACAATTTAAGACTAAAAAGATAATTATACTTAGCCTGCGCCACCGAACCCGCTGCATTAGCGTAATTATTTCTTGCCACGTTTAGGTCAAAAATAGTAGTCCGCCCTGCAGCATAACTTTTATCTGCAAAATCCAATGACAATTTTGTGCTTTTTGCAGCTTCTACAGCAGCAACATAAGCTTCATAATTAGCTTCTACGTCGAACTGGGCTTTCTGTACATTTTGTCTTACCGTCTGTTTTTGTTGTTCTAAAGTATTCTTAGCCGCACTTTCATTAATTCTTGACTGCTCTACCTGAAGTTTTGTAATTCCCTTGTTGAAAATAGGAACGCTGATAGATAAGCCTGCCTGTTGCCCGAAATTATCTTTATATTGCTGAAATAAGTTTCGTTCCGCGATATAAATCAATTCATTTCCTGTATTATTGGTATTAAGCAGGTTATTGTAAAAACTTCCGATCCCTGCACTTGCTGTTACCGTAGGCCAGTATGCTGTTTTAGATACTTCAGTTTGAGCTTCCGCAGATCTTATTCTGCTTTCCGCTGCTTTTATTTGCGGTTGATTTTCGTATGCTGTGTTCAAAACCTCATCCACAGATTTTAATTGTGGGGCCAGATCATCTGAGACAACTACATCTTCAACATCAAAATCTTTGTAATCCTGCAATTGTAAAAGTTGAGCAAGTGCAAATAGACTTCTTCCGGTGTCAATTTCAGCTGTTTTGAGGTTTTGTTTTTCTCTTGCCAATGCAGATTGAGCTTCTGCAAGCACTGTTTCAGCAGTGGTTCCTACCTGGGTAGTGATTTTTGCCCTGTCATATTGTTTTTGAGCATTGTCAACAGCACTTTGTGAAATTTTAATAATTTCTTTTTTAAGTAATGTTGTTAAATATTGCTGTGCGATCTGCAATGAAATATCATTCTTTATGGTTTCGATATCATATTGACTTGCTTCTACATCAAACTGTGTTTTTCTGACAGTTTTTTCTAGTCTTCCATTATTATAAACCAGGATATCAGCTCCCAGACTGGCATTATTACTGAATCTGTCATTTCTAAGACTTCCTGTTCCGAATGACGTCTGTCCAAAACTGACTGTATTTCCTATACTTGCTGATAAAGAAGGTAAATATCCTTTTTTAGCAATTTTAAGATTAGAATCCTGGACTTGTTTAGAGTATTCATTTTGGATAACCTGAAGGTTATGCTTCACAGCATAATCCACACATTCTCTTAAGGACCATTTTTTCTGAGCATTCATACCCAGGAAAGTTAATCCGAAAACGATAGTCCAAACTTTTTTCATATTAAGATTTTACCATATTAGACGTACCAAATATAAAAAAGTTACACATTTAAAAATTATTGTTTCATTTTAATAAAACTTTTGAGAATTTTGCATCATGACAACCAAAGAATATCAGGAAGCCGTTGATTGGCTTTTCGTGCAGGCACCCAACTATCAGATTGACGGAGAGAAGGCTTATAAGCCTGGACTTGACAATATAACCAAGCTATGTGCATTTTTTGACAATCCACAGGAAAAAATAAAATGTATTCACATCGGAGGCACCAATGGTAAAGGTTCAACCAGCAATATGCTTGCTTCTATTCTTCAGGAAGCCGGCTACAAAGTTGGAATATACAATTCTCCACACCTTATTGATTTCACAGAGCGTATCAAAGTAAACGGGAAAAACTGTAACAAAGAATTCGTTTTTGATTTCATCACAAAATTAAAAACATTACCCAACGATATTTTGCCTTCGTTTTTTGAATTTACCACTATAATGGCTTTCGAATATTTTTATCAACAGCAGGTAGATTTTGCAATTATCGAGGTAGGTTTGGGAGGAAGACTGGACTCAACCAATATTATAAGGCCTTTAGTATCTGCTATTACTAATGTACAGCTGGATCATCAGAATATCCTGGGAAATACTATAGAAGAAATAGCCCGGGAAAAAGCAGGTATTATCAAAAACGGAATCCCTATTATATCCGGGGATGAAAATGAAGTTGTAAAAAATATCATCCGTACTAAAGCGGATCAAAATAATGCAACATTTGTCGATGCAACCACATTGTCATCGGGTTTCGCTTCGGATCTGAAGGGAAACTATCAACAGAAAAATATCAGGGTGGTTTTAGCGTTAACTGATGAGTTGTTAAAACTGAATGTTGAAATTTCTGAGAAAAACATTACAGACGGATTATTACATGTTCATGAGAATACCGGATTTATCGGCAGGTGGTTTGAATTTTCAAAAACCCCGCTTACTATTTGTGATACAGCGCACAACCAAGCTGGTCTGGAACAGGTCTTCTCGCAGCTTAATTCCATTGGCTGTAAAAAGCATGTGATTTTAGGTTTTGTTAATGATAAAAAAATAGATGAAGTGATGAGTTTATTACCTGAAAATTCTACATTCTATTTTGCAAAACCATCGATTCACAGAGGACGTCATCCGAAAGATTATGAAGATTTGCTTATAAATGCAAAAATAATTTATAAAATTTTTGATTCTGTACAGGAAGCGTATTTATCTGCAAAACAAGAATGTACAAATGACGAAATGATTTTTATTGGCGGAAGCAACTTTGTAGTAGGAGAATTTTTAGAAAAAAATTTGGAGATTTCCAGATAAGTCGTATATTTGCACCACTCTAAACGAGAAAACAAGTATAGAGGGTTCTTAGCTCAGTTGGTTCAGAGCATCTGGTTTACACCCAGAGGGTCGGGGGTTCGAATCCCTCAGGACCCACAGAAAAGGAAACGAAACCTTTCAAAAAAATTCGGGTTCTTAGCTCAGTTGGTTCAGAGCATCTGGTTTACACCCAGAGGGTCGGGGGTTCGAATCCCTCAGGACCCACAGAAGATCTCTCAAGAAATTGGGAGATCTTTCTTTTTTGATCTTACCTTAATTCCTTAAATTTTCAAGTCTTTTCAATTCAATTCATTAAATTTGATCAACACAACACATGTCTGATAGGTTAAAATGTTTTTGCTATGGATGTTATATTATCAAAAAAAGAAATATTAAGACGATTAAATACTTTGAGAATAAACCCTTTAGGGCTCCCCTCAAGAAAGTATGGAGTTTCAATAAAGTATTTTTCAAATGATGAAGAAACGCCGGATAAAAGGGTTGATTATGAAATTACTACTGAATTAAACCTCGAATACGGGAAAGGTTTTCTAACAATTGATAAAAAAAACATCTACTTTAATCAGCATCAAGCCGATAACATTAGCGAGCTATTAGCCGAATCCATTTCGAAATCCCTATATCCTGTCCAGACCCAAATCAATGAAAAAGGAACGGGCACTAATGAAATTACAAATTTTGATGAAATTAAAACCCGATGGTCCCGCGAGAAGTTAAAATTATCTGAAAAGTATTCGGGACAGCCATTGGAGAAATTCTTATCCGCTGTTGACCATAAAATGGAAAATAAGAAAGAAATAGAGAACGGGCTGCATTATGACTGGTTCTGGAATCTCTTTTTCCATCCTAAATTCATTGATTATGGAGACACAAGAAAAACATCAACAGCATTATTTCTGGCTGTAATTCCTTATCAGAATCCCTTAAGATTCCCCGGAATTCAGACCATTCAAAAGATTCCGACAGATTATCATTCTTTTATTATTGAATTCAAAAGTGAAGAAATACCTGCGGACTTATATTTTATTCCTGCAAATGCTTTTAATCAAGATGCACATTGGATGTCTCTTAAGGTCACCTTTGATTTGGATGTATACCATCATTTCCCAATGCATACCCGGGCATATTTTGAAGTTTTCACCAGGGATTATTCGGGGGAAAAAAAATTAATTAAAAGAATCAGCTACAATCAGTTTCAGCTCCATAACGGAGAGTATTCTGACAAGAAACTAAGTAAGGATAGCCCTTTTATTACGGGCGGACTTGTAGTTTCAGAACCTAACAAATGGGGGTTTTACAAAAACATATATGAAAATGACTGGTAAAAATCCATTTGTATAAAAAACACTAATTTTACAAACCACACAAATTACATTAATATGTCTTTAAAAGAGAAAGTAGTACAGGGAGCCTTGTGCCAATGTCAGTTTGGTACTACTCCCGATACATTAAAGGTACTTACGCAGCAAAAATTCTTCATCAATGACCTTAATGGCAGCTCTAAACTGGCTGCAACACATAAAGATATAGGATCTACTTTTGAAAAAAACAGCTTTGGTTCATGCAAAAAAAAGCTCAATACACCCTGTGTAGCTGTTGTTACTGAATGGAGTGGTTATTATGAAAAAGAAAAATACTCTCCACCTGATGGCTATGTTTTACTGGAAGACAGCAAAGCAACATGTCCTATCGGTGGTAAAGACTGCATCAGCATCATTAAAACCGGACAAATTGGAGAACCTTCCAAAAGCAATATAAAAAAGGCAGATGAAGAGCTTCAGTCACATGTAAATCCTGTTATCAATATATCACAGCATGATACGCAGGAGTTTTATAAATTTGGATTTTAAGTATGGGTACAGCTGGGATTAAAAAAGCTCTGATCAAGGAGCCCAAAGAAAACGTCAGGAAGTATGGTTCCGGATCCATTGTGGAACTAAGCCCTGCCAGAAACTCATTTACCGCTTATCTGGATAAAACCTGCCTGGGAAAAGGAACCCGAAATCCGGAATCTACAATGAAGGAAGTGAAGTGGTTCCTTATAAGAGAGCATATCTGGACATCATTTAAACAACTTTACCCAAACCTTGGGCCGAATGACTTTTTTACAACAATAAAAGCCCAAAACGAAGAAAACAAGGATTACAAAATATTTGAAGGAAACAACAAAGTATTCACTACCGGTGACATTCAAACAAGTGCAAAAAGTATTGGAGTCATTTATCTGTTAATACCTTATAGTAATTTCCCTGAAACAGATGGTACAGAAGCCATGAGAGTGGTTGTTATTGATAAACCACAGGTCTTATACTGTCATTTTAAATTTCCTAAAGGAGGGTACATTCCTTTGACAAATAACGAAAAAAAAGCGTTGTATGGGCAAACAGTAGATGTAGAAGTTTATACGCATATGCTTCCCGACTGGAACAATAGCCTTTCAAAGTTCATTTTTGATGTTGAGCTCATTAACAAAGGTAAGGTCGTTTCCAAACAGCAAAGAATTGAAATTACCAATCCGGGACCATTCGTTTACAACACGGTAAAATCTTTAAAGTTTCAGTTGAATACCGAATGGCAAAAAAATCACAATAAAGAAAAGAAGGATGAAAAGTTTTTTCTAAAGTTAAAAGGTTATGTAGGATTTACAGGACCGGTTCTTCTACCCAAAGGTTTTCTTACCCAGGAAGGTGAATATGATTCTGAAAAAGACACTTCAAACTGGGGAAGAATGGAAAAAGGAAAATGGATCTTTAACACTTCTCCCGACTTACTGGTTCCTTATAATGATATGAGTGCCCTTTTCGGTGAATTTGAAAAACAAAAAAATAATCAGATTCAATATATAGGAGACATTGAATATCTTAAAAAAGAATATGATCCCTGCGGATACAGCAAAATAACGATAGCCGATGAGGATGATAAAAAACGATCTCCCTATGTTATATTTGATGAAGATGCTAAAGACAGGATAGACAATACACGAAATACTTTTGACCTTGTAACAGGAGATAAAACAAAGAAAAAAATAAGCATAACCCTGGATAATCTTCAGAATAAAAATGTTTTGTGTACAGGAGTTTTACTTCCTAAAGACCAAAAACATAATATCCCGCAACATGTTTTTTTATTAGATACTGTTCTGGTTCCCCATTATACAAATAAAGTACTATCCGTAAAAAATGATCCCACACAAGCAAATGATACTGATGCTTACGCTGATGAAACGAAAGCCCCGTCAGGAAATGTAGCAGACGTACAGGGATGGAAAGAGAATGAGGATTACAGCTTTATTGGAGAAAATAAACTCCAACTGAACCTTTCCTACATTTACAACAAAACTACAGCTATCGGAGATAAAGAATTCAATGATATTCCTGTGGCAGAATCCTGGCTGGTCAATTACTTCTGGCTATCAAAAGAAAAAATACAAACGTATTTTGTTCCTGTTTCTACTTGTCGGTATCCTAATCAACTTGTTAAAATCAGGATATTCCCGGATGTAGAATGGTCACTAAACTTCCTTTACAATACCTCCGACCCTGTTTGGTACGGTAATTCTGAGCCAACCTATAATATCTATGGTACTGAAAGTAAAGCAACAAGAGACACCATCTCAGTAGGAGATCTTAAAACAAAAGGGGATGTTGTTGCCCTGGCCGACTTAAGAAGAGAAGAGAGAAACGAAAACAAGAATATCAAAGACGGACAAAAAAAAATTGCCACTTCTGCTAACCGTTACATGGGAGATATGAAAGGGAATTTTGGACTTTCCGCCAAGGTCTCATATAATGGTGGTGTCTCCCATGAACTCAGTTGGAAATTTGCCGAAAAGTACCGTAAAATGCTGGGCATTTTAAAATCGGTTTATGATACGGTAGATGATATTGCAGGAGCAAAAGAGGCCAGAAAGGGAGCAGAATCCCTTCCTCCTTCACTGGCAGGAAGAAGGAGCATGATGAGCCTTTCACTCCTCCCTCCTGCCCCATCAGCAGGGATTAGCTGGAAATTTGCAAAAACAGGGGATTTTGTTGGCCTTGAACTTGCCGGAAAGGTAAAATGTTCTCCCCTCATTGGTGGAGAGCTTAAAATTGATTTATTGGCCTTAGCTGATAAAATTCCTGTTTATGGAAAGTTTATTACTTTCCTGGACCTAACGACCTGGCTCATTGAAAAAATATCAATGAATGCCTTAAGCATTACCTATCGTATTGATTTGATATTTTATGCAAATCTGGCAATCGAGGAAGCCTATGTAAAATGGAATGATGCAAAAGAAGGCAATAAATTTGATACCGATTTAACCCTTTCCGGAACACTCGGAGGAAAACTTGAACTTGAACTGGGCCTTACTATGAGCGCCAAGCAGATTAATAAGTTTCCTGAGGTAGAGCTTCAGGCCGGGGTAAGAGCAGACTGTTCATTCAAAATTACAGCAAGCCCTAATTTCGATTGGGATAATAAATTTGACTTTACAACCAAGTTCTCAGGACTTATGGTTACTGTTTATTACAAATTTTCCATGAAGAGGAACTCCAAAAATAAAGCTCCGGAAACACTTGATCCTTTTAAACTGATCCCAAGCTACTCCGGAAATCCAGTCAGCATGACATTTGGAGCCGGAGAAGAACATAAATATTAACACAATGAACAAAAAGATATTATTTGGCTTATTGCTGTTCAACATGATAAGCTGTCAAAAAAAAGATACAGCGTCTCATACATCTCCATCAAACAAAAGTAATTACGAAAAAAAAACAACACAAAATATGGCTTCTCAACCTTTATATGCATTAAGCCTTGATGCAGCTGGCGATTTTCAGGTTTACATTAATGATATCCTGGTTGCCTATTATTACAAAAACGGCGGAACATCGTTGACCTTGCCTATTAATCGTGAAATTTTAGGTCCGGGAAAACAAACCGTTAAAGTTATTTTGAAGTCGGATAAAGAACTGGATGAAAACGAGCTTAAATATTATAAATTCAGAATTTTAAAGTATGCTTCATTTGATTCCCCTGACTATGAGGTAATAGTAGATTGTAAGTTTAATGCAGAAACCAATAAGCCCTCAAAAGAGATTACTCAATCCTGGGATTTTACTTCTGATGTTCCCTATCAGGTATCAGGATGGTCCCACTCCGCTGTTCTGTTGAATGAAGATAAAGATGCTCTTCTGAAAGAGGTCTTAGAGACTTATAATCATTTCAGGGAAATTCTGCAGAAAAAAGATATTGGTAGTTTTCTCACAAAAACAAAAGTCCGAGATGCCGAAATTGACAAGGCTTTATATCTTTCTTCTGCTGAGAGCAAAAAGGACCAGGCAGAAACATCGGAAACGATTCAGAATATCGTTGAAGTTTTACCGATAGACAATTATAAAATGGTTTTTTATGGCAATGGAAGAATGGTTGCTTTAATCAGGACTGATGAAAAAAATAAAGATGAATCACCTTTGCAGGTAAAACTTAAAGACAAAAGTACAGAAATCTATGAATTGGTACTTCATCGTCCAAAAAAAGGCGCTCCTCTTGAAGTAATAAGATAATTAATTTTCAATCGTAGCATTGGCATTTTGTCAATGCTTCATTTTTACCTGAAATGATTCTGATAAAGAAAATCTTTCAGATATCCGCTACATTCAGTAGTAATCCCAGCTTATAAAAATCAAGGTATTTAAGGTTGATATTTCGCTTTAAAAGCTTACGCTCTATCCTTGGCCTGCTAACCCTAAAGAAAATGGTAAATAAGCTTTTTAAACCAAGCCTTTTTATAGCCCTGTACGCTTTTACCAGTTTAATTTCGGAAAGTTTTGCACTGAGTTGTTTGTTTTGAAGCATTTGAGATAAACTACCTACCGATTCTTTTACTTTTTCAAGGTAGAGTTGATTATCTTCTACATCATTGTTGAATACAGGATTCTGTAGATGGTTAATTTTTATATGACTGGATTTTAAGTCCATTGCAAATAACAGATCTTCGTACCCATAGCTTTGAAATTCGGGATTAAACGGAACTTTCTTGAGGATATTCCGATCAATGATAAAATTATTTGTTTGGAAGCTCAAGTAAGGATTTTCCACACGAAGCGAAACCGGTAAATTCTCACGCTCTACGGCAAATTTCCATCTTAAATAATGGTTTTGATCAACCGGTGATTCTGAGACAACTCGCCCTCCGTAGATCACCTTTGTATCCGGATTCTCCTTTATAAATTCTATGTAATTTTCTAGAAAACGGTCACTTGTTATTTTACCGTCACAATCAAGAAAAAGTAAATAATCTCCCTTTGAATAGGAAAGAAACAGATTGCGGATTTTTGATCTCCCAATGTTTTTATCCAGATAGATCAATTTTTCTACCTTATCTTCTAGGACTTTATTAATCTGTTTAAATTGTTCTTCAGACCGATCATCGATTAATATGATTTCTGCATTAAAAGCCTTTGCTGTAATTTCTTTTCCTAAATCAGAAACTAATTCCCGGACATCAAAATTATAGACAGGAATGCAGATTGTAATTTTCATTTCATTAGATTTTTTCAATGATTTTCTGAATACTAAGCTCTTCCAGACATGCCCAATCTCCTCTGAAACATTCCTTATCTCCAAATACTGAACAAGGCCTGCATGTTAAATCTTTAATTTGCACCACATCATCTTCACTCTGTCCAAACCCTAAAAAACCGGCATAAGGATGTGTAGATCCCCAGATAGAAACGCATCTTGTTCCCACAAGGCTGGCAAGGTGCATATTGGCAGAATCCATTGAGATCATCAGTTTAAGTTCTGCAATTGTATCCAGCTCCTGTTTAAGGTTTAATTTCCCGGAAAGACTTTGGGTATTCGGAATTTCACTTTCCCATCTTTCCAGGGTTTCTGTTTCATTTTTCCCGCCTCCGAAGAAATATATTTTATCTTTTTGGGCTAAAATTTTAACGAGTTCATAGGATTTATCCAAGGGAAGCATCTTTCCTTTATGCTGTGCAAAAGGAGCAAACCCGATCCCGGACTTTTGCTGTGTTGATGGCCTTAATTTATTGGATAAGTTCACTTTAAACCCCATTTCCCGGAATACGTCTGCATATCGCTCGACGGTTTTTTTCAGTTGTACTTTATCCAGATTCCAGACATCGGTAAGAATTTCCTTTTCTTCTTTTCCTTTATTGATCTTGAATACTTTGTATCCCTTTCTCCTGTAGATTTTATCCAGAACCTTCGTCCTGATTACATCATGCAAATTAGCTATGAAATCCGGATGAAATTCTCTGATTAACTCATTGGCCAATCTATTCAATCCAAAAAAACCCTTATAATCATCCAGGTTAATTCCTTTAAAAATAATGTTGGGAATATCTGAAAACAAGCTTTCAAAATTTTTTCTGGAAACCATTACGATTTCTACATCAGGGTTTTGTTCAAGGAATTCACGAAAAACGGGCGCTGTCATCGCAACGTCGCCAAAAGCGGAAAAACGATATGCTAAAATTCTTGTCACAACTACGACTTCAGTTGATAGGCAACTGCATAAAATTTAATCTGTTTAGTCATTGCCATTAGTCCGTTGGCTCTGGAAGGAGAAAGAAACTCCTGAAGTCCGATCTCTGAAATAAACTGGAAATCCGAATCCAGAATTTCCTGTGTAGAATGCCCGCTGTAAATACTAACCAGAAGAGAAACAATTCCTTTTGGTAAAATACCATCAGAATCAGCATCAAAATAAAGTTTGCCGTCTTTAAATTCAGCATCAATCCATACTTTACTCTGGCATCCTTTAATAAGATTAGCATCTGTTTTCTTGTCTTCTGAAAGCCCTTTCAATTCTTTACCAAGGTCAATAATATATTCATACTTCTGCTCCCAATCGTCAAGAAATGCAAATTCGTCTATTATTTCCTGCTGTTTTTCTTTAATGGTCATCTTTTAACAATTCTTTATGCAAAGATACCATTTTTGTAAAGATAATTTATTGAGATGCCTTTCTAAAAACTTCCAGAAGTTTTAGTTCTTCATTTTCCCAACAAAGCAATTCCGAGGCTTTTTTCAATTCATCCTGATAACCCTTTCTTCCCTTATTTAAAATTCTGAAAACAGCATCTGCAATATTTTCCGGCTGATGGTCCTTAATGATCTCACCAACATCAAACTGCATTCTTATATTACGCATTTCAGGGAGATCAGCCATAATTAATGGAACCCTTGCCTGAATACAGTCCAAGACTTTATTCGGAAGGGAGTATAAGTAGCTGTCCCCGCCGTTTTCCTCGATACTCATCCCCACATCTGCGGTAAGAGTAATTTTTCTTAGATCTTCAGGCACCAGCTTGCCCAAAAACTCAACTTTATGCTGTAGATTCTCACGAGCTACCAGCTCTTCATATTCCTTCTTTTTGGGACCATCTCCTGCAATCTTGAAAACAACATCATCAATATGATGCATAGCCAGAATTGCTTTATCAATTCCCCTAAAAGGATTTATTGCACCCTGGTATAAAAATACTTTAGGCTTATTATCGGGAATATCTATTGGAAAGTTTATTTTTTTGGGTGCATTTTGTACCACTGTAGCCTCTACATGATATTTTTCTTTAAACCATTTTGCATAACTTCCGCTGGCTGTTATCATGAATTTTAAGTTCGGAAGTACTTTTTTTTCCAGGTAACGCCATATTTTTTGTGACATTTTGCCCTGAATGGCTGGCATTTCGGAAAAAATTTCATGACTGTCAAAAATTAAAGGGATTTTTAATTTTTTTGCGATAAGATAATTGGGAAGAAGAGCGTCAATATCATTAGCATGAAGAATGGTATTCTTATCTGCTTTCTTTTTCAGTTCTTTGTACAATTTCCAGTTAAATTCAAAATAAGCCGTCTTTAAACTTTTAGAAACCAGCATAATTCTTGAGAAAGGATAAGGTCTTGTGATTTTCTCAGCCCCTCCCCAGTCGTTTCCGATCAGTTCCAGGGAGTATCCGTTTTCATACAAGGTGTGACAGACCTTTTCTATTCGCTGATCTGTATACAGATTACTAAAAGCAGATGTAATTATTTTTTTTTTCATTAAATTTTCTTTCCGGCCATTAAATGGTAAATCTGTATAATACAGATCAATCCGTTGGGTATAATAACCGGCCAGAGCATTCCGTTAAAGATACCATAAATGACAAAACAAATACAGCCAATCATATTTACGATTCTAATTTTTCTTACATCTTTCAATATAAAGCTCAACACAAGAAAAAGTGAAGCAGAATATCCAATATAAGCAGCAATTTCGGGGTTCATAAGAAAAATTTAAGGGACACAAACTTAGTCATTTTCAATAAGATAATAAAACTTTTTTCTGCCATAAAGTCATTAATTGATTTTTGGTAAAATATTTGTAATTTAGAATAATGAATAAAAGATAATTCTATCTTTATTCTAATTGAGATATATTATGGATTATAAGTTTTCACAAGGTTTGAGCCAAGTGTTCAAACAGAGCAAAAATGAAGCTAAAAGGCTGAAAAGTGAATTTCTTAATACAGAACATCTACTTTTAGGTATTATAAAAACAGAAAACTCTGCAAAAGAAATCCTTCAAAACCTTAATGCCGATTTAACACAAATCAGAAGAAAAATTGAAACTCTAAATACAGCAAGTCTTAATCCTATTTCTGAGGAGGTAACCAATATTTCTTTCACGAAAATGGCAGATCATGCCGTTAAACGTGCAGAGTTAGAATGCCGACAATACAAAAGTAATGAAATTAATACCGTTCATTTACTTTTAGGTATTCTTTATAAATATGAAGATCCCACCTCAAATATATTAGGCGCTTACGATATCGACTATGAAGGCGTTTCAAGAGAATACCAGACAATGCTTAAAAATTCCGGACAATCACCTCAGATGAGTGCTTATGATGATGATGATGAAAGAGAAGAATTTGAGCAGATGAGAAAACCGGCAGGAAATTTAGGCGCTGCAAAGAGCAAAACTCCTACGCTGGATAATTTTGGTAGAGACCTTACATCTTTAGCAAGGGATGGGAAATTGGATCCTGTAATCGGACGTGAGAAAGAAATCGAGAGGGTTTCTCAGATTCTTTCCCGCAGAAAGAAAAACAATCCGCTTCTTATCGGAGAGCCCGGAGTGGGTAAATCTGCTATTGCAGAAGGATTAGCTTTAAGAATCCAGCAAAAAAAGGTTTCCAGAGTTCTTTTTGGTAAAAGAGTGATCACACTGGATCTTGCAAGTTTAGTTGCAGGAACGAAATACCGTGGTCAGTTCGAGGAAAGAATGAAGGCGATCATGACGGAATTGGAAAAGAACAGGGATGTTATCCTATTCATTGACGAGCTTCATACTATTGTAGGTGCAGGAAGTTCTACAGGAAGTCTGGATGCCTCCAATATGTTTAAGCCGGCTCTTGCTAGAGGAGAAATTCAATGCATCGGAGCCACTACTTTGGATGAATACCGTCAATATATTGAAAAAGACGGAGCATTAGAGAGAAGATTCCAGAAAGTAATGGTAGAGCCTACCTCTATTGATGAAACCATTCAGATTTTAAATCAGATCAAAGATAAGTATGAAGAGCATCATAATGTGATTTATACACCAGAAGCCATATTGGCTTGTGTGAATCTTACATCAAGATATATTACAGATCGTTTCCTACCGGATAAAGCGATTGATGCAATGGACGAAGCAGGTTCCCGTGTTTATATCAAAAACATGAAAGTTCCTACCGAAATCATTGAATTCGAAAAGAAAATTGAAGACATCAAAGAAATGAAGCAGAAAGCTGTAAAAGCTCAGGATTATCTTGAAGCCAGAAAGCTTAAAGATGAGGAGGAAAGACTTCAAATGGAGCTTAATGCCGCACAAGATCAGTGGGATAAGGATGTAAAAGAGAAAAAAGAAACGGTTACAGAAGAAAACGTTGCAGAGGTAGTTTCCATGATGAGTGGTGTTCCTGTAACCAAAGTTGGTAAAAATGAGCTTGATAAATTAGCTCAGATGGACAACAACCTGAACGGAAAAGTTATCGGACAGGAAGATGCTGTAAGAAAAGTAGTTAAAGCTATTCAACGAAACAGAGCGGGTCTTAAAGATCCAAATCGTCCGATCGGAACATTTATCTTCTTAGGAACAACCGGTGTTGGTAAGACTGAGCTTGCCAAGGTAATGGCAAGAGAACTTTTCGATTCAGATGAAGCATTGATCCGAATTGATATGAGTGAATATATGGAAAAATTCGCCGTATCAAGATTGGTAGGTGCGCCTCCGGGATATGTTGGATATGAGGAAGGAGGTCAGCTTACTGAAGCTGTGAGAAGAAAACCTTATGCGGTAGTTCTTCTTGATGAGATTGAAAAAGCTCACCCTGATGTATTCAATATCTTATTACAGATTCTGGATGAAGGACATGTTACAGATAGTTTAGGTAGAAAAATTGATTTCAGAAACACGATCATTATTCTTACTTCAAACATCGGAACAAGAGACCTTAAAGACTTTGGAGATGGTGTAGGATTCGGAACTTCTGCTAAGAAGTCAAATACAGACAACAGAGCAAGAAGCACAATTGAAAATGCCCTTAAGAAAGCATTTGCTCCTGAATTCCTGAACAGAATTGATGACATTGTGATCTTTAACTCTCTTGAACAGACTGATATCAAGAAAATCATTGATCTTGAATTAAATAAGCTTTACACCAGACTTGATAAATTAGGATATAAAGTCGATTTAACTGAAGCAGCTAAAGATTTTATTTCTGAAAAAGGATGGGATAAAGATTTTGGTGCAAGACCATTGAAAAGAGCAATCCAGAAATACATTGAGGATTTATTGGCAGAAATGCTGGTAAACAAGCAATTAAATGAAGGAGAAACAATTGTTCTTGATGTAAATGAAGCTAAAGACGGATTAACCGGCAAGGCTCAAAAGACCAAAAAGACGACTGAAAAGTCTTCTCAATAAATAAATAATTTTGTTAAAATAAAAAGCACGGAAATATTTTCCGTGCTTTTTTATCTTTAAATAATTTCCGTAATTATTAAAGGCCCACAACGAATCCAATGTTCGGAACCAATCCACTTGAGAAAACACTTGAATTCTCTTTCCATAAAACATTGTACATCAATCCCAGCTGCATAAAGGAATTCCCTCCTATCCTTTGCATATATCCTCCTCCCAGATATAGTGCCGTTTCTTCCCGGTTATCTTTATAATCATAAAATTTATCATGATAATTTATAAAATAATGTTGAAGATTCGCCCCTACATAAAAGGATCTTGCGAAATAGTAATTCACAAAAGGACCAACCCCGAACATCGTTGATCTATAATAGTCTGATGTCTGCCAGGAAACACTTCCCAATACTCCCGCTTCAAGATCATCGGTTAACCTGTATCCTACCCTCGGAGCTGCCTGAAGAGAAAATGCGCTGTTGCTTCCAAAACCTAAACCGATCCCGCCTCCGAAAGTCCATCTGTTGTTTTCAGTCATTGAGGGAGCTCCCACTGTGACCTGGGAAAATATTGATATTGAGCACATCAGCATCAATGGAATAATTATTTTTTTCATACTCTGATATTTAATTATTAATAAAGATAATATGCAATTGCTTTCCTGCGAACCCATAATTCCTTAAAATTCCGGGATTCTACATTACCATCGTTTTTATCAATGCTTAAAATTATGTTTTTTTTGCGAATCTTTTTAGTTGTATTTTTGCCGGATCAAACTAAGAACTCCCGTTAAGAGTTTCGTAAAATTGAAATACAATGAAAATAGTAGTAGGCCTCTCCGGAGGTGTAGATTCTAGCGTTACAGCCTATTTGCTGCAACAGCAAGGGCATGAAGTAGTGGCTTTGTTTATGAGGAACTGGAATGATGCTTCCGTAACATTAGAAGATGAATGTCCCTGGATAGAGGACAGTAATGACGCGTTAATGGTAGCTCAGAAGCTTGGAATACCATTCCAGGTTATTGATATGAGTGATCTTTATAAGGAACGTATCGTCGATTACATGTTTGCAGAATATGAAAAAGGGAGAACCCCGAATCCTGACGTACTATGCAACAGAGAGGTTAAATTTGATGTTTTTATGAAAACAGCAATGTCTTTGGGCGCGGATAAAGTTGCGACAGGACATTATGCCAGGGTAACCTCAACTTTTGATGAAAACGGAAAGGAAATTT
Organism: Chryseobacterium sp. PTM-20240506; assembly: GCF_048296755.1. NCBI lineage: Bacteria > Pseudomonadati > Bacteroidota > Flavobacteriia > Flavobacteriales > Weeksellaceae > Chryseobacterium > Chryseobacterium sp. PTM-20240506. Next base: position 3,198,071 of record NZ_CP182581.1, on the reverse strand, counting down.
TTCATTTACTGGCAGGTAAAGATAACAACAAGGACCAATCCTATTTCCTTTGTCAGCTGAGTCAGGATCAATTGTCAAAGGCTTTGTTTCCTATTGGTGAACTTACAAAACCCGAAGTTAGGGAAATCGCAAAAGAAATCGGGCTGGTAACAGCGGATAAAAAGGACTCTCAGGGACTATGTTTTATAGGTAAAGTAAGTCTTCCTCAGTTTTTACAGCAGCAACTCAAGCCAAAAGAAGGTGAAATTGTAGAAATTTTCAGCGATTCTCCTTTATTTTCGAAAGAAAAGCCTTCATTTCCCTCGAAGGAAGAAGAACTCCAATATTTATCACAAAAGATCAGTTATAAAAAATCTGACGGAAAAGTAATCGGAAAGCACCAGGGCGCTCAATTTTTCACGATTGGCCAGAGTAAGGGGCTTGGTATAGGCGGACATAAAGAAAGCTGTTTTATCGTGTCCAGAGACATTGAAAACAACATTATTTTCGTAGGAGAAGGTCATAGCTTCCCCGGACTGCATAAAAAAGCTTTAAAAATAAATAATCCGGAACTTCATTGGGTGAGAGAGGACCTAAGACTTTCCAATGGTGAATCCATAGAAGTAATGGCCAGGTTCCGATATAGACAGCCTCTTCAAAAGGCTACGCTATACCAGTTTGAAGATGCTTTTTATATCGAATTTGAAAATCCTCAGTCTGCAATTGCTGAAGGACAGTTTGCATCATGGTATATGGAGGATGAATTGATAGGAAGCGGAGTTATTGCATAATATAAAATTTTCAGTATACTCACCAAAAATTAAGACTAAATAATATATAATAAACCCGGAGCACTTTGTTTCGGGTTTATCTTTTGTTTGAGGAAATGAGTATTCAGAAAATTGTTTAATTGATTTAATATAATTCATTATAAATCATTGCCTTTATTTAAAATCAACGTTGTATTTTAAGGATAAAAAATATCAACGAAGAACTTAAGAATCCAGAATAAAAATTCCATGAATTGCATTTTATAAGTACATGTATTAGTTTTTAATATAAGAGCTTATTGCTCTATTTAAAATTCTTCAAAGAAGAAATTTCAACCTGCCTCAAATAGCTTTCCAATTAGTGGCGAAGTATGTGCTCTTATTATCAAACAACTTGAAGATACTAACTCTAACCTAATAGATTACAAATAGTTAATATTGATAATTGAATATCAAAATCTTTTTATTTTAACCTACCAGCCACTCTTTAAAAACTTTCACGCGATCCCTGCTTACCGTAATTTCCTCTCCCGGCTGGAATTCCAGATCAACCTTATAATTTGGAGAAGTATGAATATTTCTGATATAATCAGAGTTAACGATAAATTGCCTGTTCACACGGAAGAATTTTTTCTCATCCAATGTCTCTTCCAGTTCATCGAGTGTAAAATCTGAAGGGTATGTTCTTTCCCGTGTCTGGAGGTAAACAATCTTATTTTCACTGAAAAAACAACTTACCTCGCTGGTCTGAATAATTTTCAGGTTATATCCTATTTTCACCAAAATTCTGGAAAGGGTGGATTTGTCCTTTTTTATCAGCTGTTTAATTTCTTCAGAACTAACCGGGTTCCCGGAAGGAAGAAAAGATTTAAATTTATCTATAGCTCCTGCCAGGTCTTCTTCCAGAATTGGTTTTAATAAGTAATCAATACTGTTCAGTTTAAAGGCTTTGAGAGTATATTGATCAAAAGCCGTCGTATAGATGATGAATCCTTTTGATGGAACTTTTTCAAAAATATCAAAAGACAATCCATCTCCTAAAACAATGTCTGAAAAGATCAGTTGCGGATGTTCATTTTCAGAAAACCAAGAAACACCTTCTTCTACCGATTCTATTTTTGCAATTACCTGTATATCAGTAAATATACTCAACATCCGCTCTAATTTTCTTGAAGCTGGTTTTTCATCTTCAATGATGACAGTTTTGATCATAAATAACGGTTTTAGTTTTTCAAATTACAGCATTAAAAGTAGATAAAAGAATCCGGTTTTGAACTATATTTTCGGCTTACCCTTATGAAGTTGCTTGTCTAAGGTTCTTTGTTCCCATTCGGAGTCAAAAATAAATAACTTGACTGCTTTCATAGCTAATATTATTCCCCAAATAAGCAAAAGGATCGATCCATGAAAAGGAGAAAAATCAATTGTTCCGTGCTCAAAATAATCATTGAAAAACAAAATCCCTGCGATAACGCAATACCATGCAAGGCTTTTATAAAAACTCTTCAATCTTTTGACGCGTTCGTAGGCCTGGCTATATTCCATTGTATTTTTATTAAAGTACTTTTCCATGATTTCTTTTATCTGTTTCCATTAATTCTTTTATTTTTCTCTCCTCCCATTCTTTCCCTATTCCAAAGACGTTTATGGCATGAACAATAATACCTATTCCCCATCCAAGCATCGGCCAATAAAACCACAAGTGGTCAGGTGATGTTAAAAGGTTTAAAACAAATAAAAATGGGATTACTAAACAATAGGAAGTCAGATTCCCATAGAATGCCTTTAATTCTTTTACCCGTCTTACTGCTTTTTTATAAGTCAGATTTTCCTTGTCGAATGATAATGTTTCCATACTATTGAATTTTGATTATTTATTTTCTTGAATCAAATGTATCACGAAAATCACCTTCAAATCAACTATATCTTACTGAGTCGTCGAATATCCCTTCTGAGTAGCAAAAATCCCGACTCAATTGAAATCGGGATTTTTTTATCTGGATTACTTGTCAGTCTTTTCCTTAACTAAAGTCTTCCAAGCAGCAAACTTTATTTTATTCAGCATTTTATCATTCCGTATTTTTATTATTAATAAATAAATGGAATAAGCTTTTTTGTTGCTTTCCTGTATTGTATGTAATCATCACCAAACTGTCCAATGAGCACCTGTTCCTCTATTTTAATCCTGTAACTAAATGCTATACATGGAGGAATAAATGCCAGGGCAAGGGAAATCCAGTTATTTAGATATAAGCCTAGTCCCAGGAAAGTTAACAATGCAAAAGTATAGGAGGGATGTCTCACATAATGATAAAGCCCGTCTTTTTTAATTTTATGATCTTCCCGTATCGTCACATCTACAGTAAAATATTTACCTAAAGACCTGATGATAAGATACCGGCATACAATTCCAATGATAATGAGGGCCTGGCCGGTATATACAATCCAGACTGAGTCTGTAATAACAAAATCAGATATGTGAGACACCATCACAGCACTTCCGATTGAAAAGAGGATAACTATCCAAAGAATACTGAGAGTGGATTGATCTTTTTTCTGATCCTTATCTGCTGATTTCAATTTTTGTTTATAGATGATTTCACTAAGAAACCAGGCCGCCATAGAAGCGTAAAATAAGATTTGTAGATTCATTTGTTATTGTTTTTATTCTTAAAAGTAGCAAAATGACGATTCGCTTTTAGCGATTTTACAATTTTTTATCCTTGTTCATCAGCTCCCTGATCTTCTTCTCTTCCCATTTTTTAGCAAAGTCCATTCTTGGCAGAAAAACAGAAAGTGCATGAGCGATAAGTCCTACTCCCCAGAATATCGCTGTAAAGAAGTTTTTAAACTGGAAATAGCTTTCTCCCGGGTCCAGGTTGGAATAATTGAAATAAGCAATTATAATATTTACACCAATGTAAGAGAATAAATGAGCATAAAATCCTCTTAGTCTCTCTACCTGTTTTTTAGCCTGCTGATACCGAATATCATTTTCATCAAACGTTTCCATTGTTTTTGTTTTTTTGTTTATCCATAATTTCCTGAATTTTCTTTTCCTGCCAGGATTCTCCAATGCCGAATACCTGGAAGGCATGAGAGGCAACACCAAATCCCCAACCCAGGAGTGGCCACCAAAACCAATGATAACGGCTCTGAGTATAAAGATTGATAAAGATTAAAAAGGAAATAACAAGGCAGTATGAAATAAGATTGGCATAGAATCCTTTGATCTCTTTTACTCTTTTCTGAGCTTTTTTATAGGCCTTATCTTCATCTTCAGGTTTAATACTGACAACGTTCGGTTTATCTGATAGAACCGGAAGTTTCACTTTAAAATAATCATCCGATTTCTCAATAAAAACATTTCTTTTGGTCAGCAGTGAGTACCTTTGTACAATATTGGCAAGTCCAATTCCGGCACTTTCTTTAATCTGTTCCCGAACCTGCAGATTATTTTCAATACAAAGTGTATCATTCTCCGAAAAAACTTTTATGATCAATGGTTTTGAAGAGGTTGCAAAATTATGCTTGATACAGTTTTCAAGAAGCAATTGAAGAGAAAGCGGAACGACATACCTCCTGTAATCTTCTTTCCGGACATCAAAAATAAAATCTACACTGTCCTCAAACCTTGTTTTCAGCAATTCGCAGTATGTTTTTGCAAATTCTATTTCATCTTCTACAGTAACAAGTTCTTTATCTTTTTGCTCCAGTACATAGCGGTAAATCTTTGACATAGAAGCTGTAAACTTCTGTGCCTGATTTGGATTTTCATCAATCAGGGCACTTAGTACATTTAATGAATTAAAAAGAAAATGAGGATCGAGCTGATTTTTAAGGGTTTCAAACTGTGCATTGGCAGATTTTGCAATCAATTTCTGTTCTACCACTTCTTTTTTAGAAGTTTTTTTGAGCTCTTCCATGAAACCCCTGGCATGAAGAAAAGCTGAGATAAGTAGAGCAATATTCACCATGAACCAGTTGATGAAATTATATTTCCCAGAAAAGAACTCTTCTGACGTTGCATCTTTCTGGAAAAGAACAAAATTGATGTAATTGCAAATATAGACGAGAATAATATTGACTATAAGGATCGAAATAACGCTTATAACGGCTCTTTTGGTGGTAGCTTCAGACCATGGAACCTTTTTATTTAAATAATCATTAAGCATGCCGTTTCCCATCCCCAGCACAAAAGAATAAAGACCAGAAATAAGAAAGGAAAGCATTAGATTGTCAATGGTCTTCTCTTTTGTAAAAAACAGGAAGAAGAATAATGCTGTTCCTATGGTTACCCAAAGCAGAACAATAAGGTTTTTGCGTTTCATGAGTTTATTTCTTGGTTCAAAATTAGCGGATAATAAATGTACCAAAAATTATTTTTCACTGAACCGTCAATTTCCTTTACTGAAAGGCAAAAATAAAGTCTTCCTGAATCGGGAAGACTTTATTTTCTTTTATAGGCTGTTATTTTACGGGCTGGCTTATAAAATATTCTGCCTCTCCTCTTCCCCAGTTAGGATCCATGGAAGATTTTGGCTTATAAGCATTGTACTGCTCCAATGATTTCTTGAACATTTCGAGGCCTTTTGTTTTACTTCCTCCGTATTGTTCCGGAGTGAAATAAGTATCTTCCGCTTTTATCAGAGCTATTCTGGGATTTCCCGGATCTAGCTTTTCAGCGATTTGAAGTTCTTCAGCAGCCTTCATTCCGTCTGTCATATACCTTTGCTGGGGATTGACCATCATTCTTAAAGAATAAGCCATTTTTCTTAATAAATGAATCTCTGCATTATCGGCACCTGCAAGATTCTGTGCGTTCGCAAGATGCTTTTCTGCCTGGTTGGCCACCTCATCCAGATCCTGGGTTTTTCCTTCTCTCATCATTACCCTACCCTTCTGAATATAAGAAAAAGCAGCATAATAGCTTGGTAGCCATTTCCCGCTTTCCTTACTTTCTATCCTTTGGAAATCATTCGCTAACGCCTGGAAATCTTCTGGCGTTTTGCAGGTTTCGATCTTTGCGATCTTTTCAGACATTATTTTCTCGTAATCAGACTGAGCAAAAGCAGTTAGGCTCATGCAAACTAAAGCAAAACTTAATAAATACTTTTTCATTGTTTCTTAATTTTTTAGGGTTCGTTTTATGTACCGAAAGGTATGTATTTCATCAGTAGGATGATCCCTTTCGTTATTTATTATAAGTTATTATTGATGGCATCCTGTGTTTTGTCTACTCCAAAGCTTATAAATGCCCCTACAAAAACAAAGGTATTAATTGGTGGGACAATAGCTGAACTTCTGGATCCGTCCTGTGAAAAATTGTATCCATACATATTCCTGGTTCCGAGCACATTGGAAATACTTAATACAAAAACAGTAAATGCTTTAGCATCTTTTTTACCCAGATTCGGAAGATAATTAAAACTTAAATTTAAAGCATTATAATCTTTCAACCTTCCTTCATTTCTTGTAAAATTAACCACATTTCCATTGATATCTTTTGTGGCAATATCATAATAAGGGCGTCCTTTGGCATAGGTGTAAGAAAGATTGACCCCTAATTTCCACTCCGGAATGAATCTTTTACCCACTACTGAAAGGGTATGTTCTGATGCAAAGTTGGGCTTTAAGCTTACCGGATAATTCATAAAATCCCTTTTCGAGTCCAAAAAAGAATAGCTGATCCAGTAGTCAATATTTTCAAATGTTTTTTTATCCCTCCAGAAGAGCTCTAACCCTTTTGCATATCCGAATCCGTCATTATTAATCGCAGTCTGGACCGGTTGATTCTGATTCTCAATATTGGCAATGTTTCTCACTTTTATAAGCTGGTCATATTTTTTATAAAAAGCTTCAAATCTTAAACTTCTGCCTTCTGATGCTCTTTGAACCTGTAGAATATAATGTTGTGATTTTTGAAAATCAAGATGTGCAGGTCCGTTAATGTATTTACTTTCAGGATTCTGGTAAAAAAGGCCATAAGCAAATGAGGTGGTCCAGTTCTTTGCCAGGCGATAAGCTAAGGCAAAACGCGGAGCAATATTACTTTTATTTAGAAAAGAAGAATTTTCTGCCCTTATTCCTATTTTAGCTGAAAACTCATTACTGAATCCCAGATCTGTTTCTGCAAATACAGAAGAAATAAGATCCTGATAATGTTTATTGACTTCTTCAAATTTCAGCTTTTCGTCAGTATTATTCAATTCAAATCCACCCCGAACAGCGCTTATCTTATTAATTTTTCTTTCCAGAACTGCTTTAAAATTAATATAATTACCATCTGTCAATAGCTGCGTTTTATCAGTTTCTATAGTATTGGTCTCTCCAGAAAAATTGAGGTCGGACCTGTTATAAGAATAAGAAGCACCGGTATTAAGAAGATATTTTCCAAACTTTTGCTTAAAAGACAGGTTATGATAGGTATTTTTTCCATTTATTCTTACCAATGCATAATCAGATCCCGGTTCAAGACTTTCTGTTCTTACCCCCATTTTATTCGTGTCATACATTCCGTAATACTTTAAAAATCCGCCTGATTTTGTTTTTATCCTGAAATTTGCATCTCCGTTAAATCCTTGGGGAGCATCTATAAAATCTGTATTGAAATTCAGAACTTTTTGCATCAGGCTCAAAAGAGAATATCCCAGAGTAGCACCATAAGAATGATTCTTATCTCCACTCAGTTTTTGGAACCCTGCATTCAGGAAGATGGGTGAAATCCCGAAATCATAAGAGCTCTGATCTGGAAGATCTACACTTTCCAACATTAAAGCTCCGGAAAGAGCCTGTCCGTACAAAGCTGAATATCCCCCACTTGAAAACACATTCCCTTTAAAAAGAGATGTATTGAAACGATCTCTTCCTGCAATACCTGGTACCGAACTGGAGAAATAGTTATTGATAAGGCTTCCATCCATAAAGATCCTGGATTCCGTTCCGGTACCTCCCCTGATAAATAAACCCTCGGATTCCCCTACTTTTTGCACTCCCGGAAGGTAGGTTAATGCAGAGGAGATCTGGCCATCCGCTCCTGCCGTTGTGTAGATATCGATTGGTGTTAATAATGCTGTTGCTCTTTTCCTATCACTTGCTTCTATTGCTCCTGCTGAGATTACTACTGCATCGATTTCATTGATCTGCTCTTTCAGTTCTGCATCCACAGAGATATCCTGATTATCAATAATAATCTGTTTTTCAATATCATTATATTTCGGATGGGTAAAAGAAAGCGTATGATTTCCTTTTTCTGATGTTTCAAAAGAAAATTTTCCGTTAGAATCTGTAGTTGCCCCATCATAAGTCCCTTTTAGGGTCACATTTATTTCACCAATCCCTTTATTTCTAAACGTTACCCTTCCTGTAATTTTTACCTGGGCATAGCTCAGACAAAATGATAAAAAGGTGATGAGAAATAATAATCTTTGCTGTCGGGTTTTCATTGTTGTTAATTTTCGGATCAAAAATAGGACAGAAAATACCTTTCAGTGAAAAAAATATGACTGAAAGGTATAGATTGTATACTGAGTGGGAAATTAGTGTATCGGAATGCAAAAATCAACATGCATTTTTCCTTCCGGATGTTCCCTGAAATTCGAATGATACACTTCAAATGGGTAAGATTTCCTAAAAGTATAATGGTTTTCATTCATCCACATAAAAAGGGATACCCAGCATTGTTCAAAATCATCTAATGTAAACTCTCCGCTGCCTACAATGAACCTTCCCGCTTCAATGGTTTCCGGGAAAATTTCTCCATCCTGTTCTTTTAGCTTATCATCCAATAGCATTCCTGCGTGGATCCTTACTTTATCCGGAGGTGTCACTTTAAAACTATCATGATATACCGATATCATTTTTACATCATCTCTAGGAAACAGATGTTTTCGCCTGGCCCATTCTATAAGAATGTCATAAGAAGGTTCAACGTTTTTGATCCCAATGCTCATGACTGAAGCCAGGTGCATTTCTTTAAGGGTGGTTACTTTAATTTCTATATTCATTTTTCTCCAGTTTAGCAGGTTTTCTACATTGCAAATGTACTGGTGAAAAATTGTATCAATTTGTCCGTTCTTGCTCTCTATAGGTAAAATCTTGTGAAAATTTTCCGGGACTGACCTTCGAAATTCGGATGGTGATTTTCCGTAATATTTCCTGAATGTTTTATTGAAAGCCGAATGGTTAGAAAAGCCAAGATCCATATAAATATCCTTAATACCCAATTCCCTTCTTACCGCAAGATACAATGCGCTTTTTTCTGTTTTTTTTCTGATGACATAGCTTTGAAGCGTCTCCCCTGTAATAAGCTTAAAAACCCTGTGAAAATGAAAAGGAGAATACGCTCCCAGTTCTGCTACTTTTTCAAGACTGAGTTCAGAATCAAGGTGGTCTTCTATATACCTGATGATCTTTACGATCCTTTTTTTATACGCTTCCAATGGTTGTTTTCTACAAAAATACCGAGATTATACCCATGAGACTTGTCTTTTATTGCGGGATTTCCGAAAACAGACCGGAATCATAAAGTGTTTTAAAAAATTATGTCTAAATTTAGGTAATTATAAAAAATCACTTAAAATCATTTCAAAATGAAGCTACAAAAATTTGTATTATTAACAGGACTGGCTTTATTTGCTGTTTCTTGTGGAACAACAAATACCTATATGATTAACGCAAAAAGCGGAACACAGACAGGAGGTACAGCCAAGTTTACGCAGAAAGGTGATGAAGTTATCATGAAACTTGATGTAACGAATTTAACACCGGGAATCCACGCTGTACACATCCATGAAAAAGGAGATTGTTCAGCTGCTGACGGAACTTCTACAGGCGGACACTGGAATCCTGCGAAAGATGATCATGGAAAGTGGGGAGCGGAACACTTCCATATGGGAGACATTGGTAACCTTGTAGCGGATCAGAGCGGAACAGCAACACTTACGTTTAAAACCAACAAATGGTGTTTAGGATGTACTGATGAATCCAAGAATATTATTGGAAAAGGTCTGATCATCCATGCAGACAAGGATGATTTCCATACCCAACCAACCGGAAATGCTGGTGGACGTGTAGGATGTGTGGAGATCAAGTAAAATGTAAAGCTGATTATTACAACACAAATAAGCCGTACGGCTTATTAAATACAAACGGAAACCTAATGGTTTCCGTTTGTATTTATACCAATTTATTTATGGAAATTCATTGAAAGGTTTATAAAAAATAACCCGGCTCTGATAGCCGGGTTATTTTTATGATTTTACATTCATATCTGCAATAATGTTCATTGCTTCCTGAAGGTAGGTATCTTTTTTAAGATTTTTGATCCACATTTCAGATTTCTTCTTAAATGCTTCATCTTTTTTCTCTCTTTCGATCTCGTTTGGATACATGGTGAATTGTAACCCGTTTACAAATTTAGTGAGTGCTTTGAATTTTTCAATCTGAGCTTTTCTCTGCTTCATGACTTCATTAAACTTCGTAATATTAAGGGTAATGGTTTCCTCTTTATCCAGCTTCTCTCTCCATTGAGCAGATTCCAATAACAACTGATAGTTTGAGTTTTTAGCCATTCTATCGTTACTAGCCTTCTCTAATGCTTTGATATCAAAATAATTTAACTTTTGGAATTGCGTTCCAGGAATTTTATCCCAAGCCAGCGCAAAATCATCATATCTTTCTCCAATTTCAGCATAAGTAAAGAAGTCCTTCATCTGGATATCGGATACAATTCCTTTTCTTTGAGTAGATTCTCCCGTAATTCTGTAAAATTTCTGAATCGTTAATTTCAGTGATCCGAAATCATCTTCAGTATTTAAGAATCTGTTTAGGTCTACGAATGTCTGAACTGTCCCTTTACCAAAAGATTGAGGGGAACCAATAATCATTGCTCTTCCGTAATCCTGCATTACTCCGGCCAAAATTTCTGAAGCCGAGGCAGAAAGCTCATTCTGCATAATCACCAAAGGTCCTGTCCAGATCGGAGTTTCATTCTTGTTTTTTAACGTCTGAATTTTACCGTTCCCATCTTTTACCTGAACATAAGGTCCTGCATTCATAAATAATCCCATGATATCACCAACTTCCGTTAATGAACCTCCTCCATTATTTCTCAGGTCTAAAACAATTCCTTCAATGTTCTGAGCCTTTAGTTTAATGATTTCATTTTTAATATCATCTGAAGCGTTTCTTCCCTTAGCATCTTCAAAATCAGCATTGAAACTCGGCAGATTGATAAAACCATATTTTTTTCCATTTGGAGCATTAACCACAATACTTCTTGCGAATGTATCTTCAATCGCTACTTCCTCACGGATCATCGTAACTTCTTTAATGGTTCCGTCTTTCTTCTGTACCGTAAGAGTTACCGGAGTTCCTTTTTCCCCTCTGATCAGTCTTACCGCTTCGTCAGAAAGCATTCCCACTACATTTACGGCATCTTCTTTTGGCTTGGATTTTACTTTCAGGATCTTATCTCCTTCTGAAAGCTGCTTGGATTTCCAGGCCGGAGCTCCTATCGTTAAGGCTCCCAGATAAAGATTCCCTTTTTTCTCCTGAATAATCGCTCCAATACCAATCACTTTTCCTGCAAACTGAGTATCGAAGTCTTCTTTGTCTTTTGGAGAATAATAGTTGGTGTGCGGATCAAAAACTTCAGTATAAGCATTCATGTATACTGTAAACCAATCCATTTTCTTTCTTTTCTTGAACCTTGTAAAAGTTTCTTTTACAAGATCTTTAACTTCATCTGTTGCTTTTATCCTTTTCTGGTCAGGAGTAAGGATCTGAAGCTTGATGGTATCTTTCAGATTATATTTTTGTACAGAATCTTTTTTCTCTTTCTGAGCCTGCTCCTTACTGTTCATCGACTCAATTTCCTGAAGGATATTGTATTTGATGAATTTTCTCCATTCGTTATACTGCTCCTGCTTATTCGCGGGTACCTTTTTAAGTTTTGGTTCCAGTGTAAGGGTTTCATCTTCTTCCAGATTAATCGGCTTGCTGAAAATGTCCTGGGTAATCTGGTCAATTTCATCCACTCTTTGGTATAATCTGTCGATAGTTAATTTATAGAAAGTAAGGTCTCCAAGGTTCAGATAATCATCCAGCTTTGTTTCGTGTTTACTGAATTCATCCATATCCGACTGAAGAAAATATCTTTTTGCAGGATCTACCAATTCAAAATAATGCTTATAAACATCTTTTGAGTAGGCATCATTAATAGGTTTTGGGCTGTAGTGCAAATAAGAAAGTGTATTTTTCACGCTCACCATTATCGTCTGCATCTTTTCATCGTCATTCTTAGGCGAGTTGAAACAAAACATTAGACTTGTCAATGGAATTAGGAGTAAAAATTTATTAAGTTTAAAATTTTTCCACATAAATCTTTAATGTATTTTATTAATTTTTTTCTAAAATATATAAATTAGTAGTAACATTTAAATTACTGTTACAAACTATCAAATTTAATACCTTATTTACAAATATCGGATAGTTTTAAGTATTTTTGTTAAAATAAAATTTTTTTATGGAAAGACCTCTTATTCTGGTTACTAATGATGATGGAATTACAGCACCTGGTATCAGAAATCTAGTCAATTTTATGAATGAAATAGGCGAAGTAATCGTAGTAGCTCCCAATTCTCCACAAAGTGGCAAAGGACATGCAATTACGATCAATTCTACCTTAAGTTATGAAGAAGTAAAACTTGATGGCCCGCAGCAGGATTTTTCCTGTAGTGGTACTCCTGTTGACTGTGTAAAAATGGCCCTTGACAAAATATTGAAAAGAAGACCTGATATCGTGGTTTCCGGCATTAATCATGGAGCTAATTCATCGATTAATGTTATTTATTCAGGGACCATGTCTGCTGCCGTAGAAGCAGGTGTAGAAGGAATTCCTGCTATCGGATTTTCGCTGCTCGACTTTAGCTGGGAAGCAGACTTTACGCAGGCTAAAGAGTTCATTCAGAATATTGTAAGAAGAACCTTGGAAAACCCAATGCCACGAGGGATCGTTCTGAATGTAAACATTCCAAAACTTCCGGCTCAAGAAATAAAAGGGATTAAAGTATGTAAACAGGCACATGCGAAATGGGAAGAAAGCTTTGACGAAAGGGTCAATCCGCACGGAAAAAAATACTATTGGCTGACAGGGTATTTCAACAATATGGACGAGTCTGAGGATGCTGACGAAACAGCTTTGGCTAATGGATATATTTCCATTGTTCCTGTAAAGTTTGATTTAACAGCCTACGAATATATGAAAACCCTGGAAGAGGTAATGAATTTTGACTAATGTACGGCAAGCTAGACAATCCTGTTTATCATTCACTTAATGAATACCATAAAAAGTTTTGCTTAAACTTTGGAAATTCTAAATTTTACAATCCTGAGGTTGCTGCTTTTGGGGGCGCATCCGACATAGGAAAAGAAGAAGATATTGCAGAATATGCAAAAATCTGTGATGATTTTCTTGTTTTTGGCGCTAAACCCAAAGGTAACTTTGCAACTGCATTATCTCAGCTTGTCTGTGATCAGTATGTTTTGGAAAATAAAATCGAAATCGACTTTACAGAAGATATTGTCCTTATTACAGAGGAAAATCAGAAGGAACTTAACGATTTTATCCTGAAATTTTATCCTTACTATTTTAAAAAGAAAACACCGGAACTTGGCCGCTATTTTGGAATTTTTAAAGATGAAAAACTGGTTGCCGTAACGGGTGAAAGAATGCAGATGGACGATATGACTGAAGTAAGTGCCGTGATTACCGATACGGATTACCTGGGAAAAGGCTATGCAAAACAACTTGTTGCTTTTGTTTCAGGAAAAATATTTGATGATAACAAAACCCCGTTTCTCCATGTAGCGGAAAGCAATATGGGAGCCAAAAAGCTTTACGATAAGCTAGGATTCGGTCACAGGGGAAAGATCAATTTATGGGGTGTTAAACGATAGTTTTTCACCCCTTTTTATTTCTTGCTGATTTGTTTAATCAAAGTGTATATAACATGTCAGATTCTCAAAAAAGTACTTTATCTTCTTTTCTCAGTTCTTCAAGGTATTCTTTTTTTCCATCACGGTAGAAAAGATTCATGGTTTCAAAAGGGATTAATTTCAGGTCTTTGTTAACGATGTGCACGCAGGATTTTTTAACCGCACGAACATCAAAATCATGGGCATCCATAAAGTTCATAATAATGATCCTAAAGAGATTATCATAATCAAGATCAGGAGCTGAAACTTCAGGAAGACAACAAAGTAACTGGTTCACTTTAGGTTTTACTTTATCTACGGAAATTCCTGTACTGAAAATATCCAAAAGCTGCATATGAAGTCCGGCATCCTGTTCATAGACAATCGTGTTTCTGGATTCATTATTCAGTAAATCAGCCGGATTGATATATCGGGTTAAAGGAATAATTTCACCCCCCAGCTTTAAGATATATCCCATTGCCAAGGCATCCGGATTACAGGGAACCGGAATAATATCATCTGAATTAAGCAACGGAAACTGATTCAGGATCTCTTGTCTTACTTCTGTTAACGTAATTTTTTCATAAGCAGAGTCTTCTCTGTTCCTCCCTGCTATCTCAACGGGCTGAAATGTAATTCCCCTCACACATTTCTGTTTTAAGGCAAAATCAATGATCTTTCCTATTTCATCAATATTTTTGTCCTTTTGGAGTACGATAACTAATGTCGTGGAAAGATTTAATTCATTAAGCTTTTCAAGAGCCTTCATTCTGACATCAGTAAGATCTTTACCTCTGAAATCCATTAAAACCTCCGGTTTAAATGAATCAAACTGAAGATAAACCTCAAACTCGGGAGCATATGTTGCTAATTTTTCAGCAAAACCAGGATCATTCGCTATCCTTACTCCATTGGTATTTAACATTAAATGCTTGATCGGCTTTGTCTTTGCAATATCCATGATCTTAAAAAACTCAGGATGAATGGTTGGCTCTCCTCCACTGATCTGTACAACATCCGGTTCTCCTTCATTTTTTACAATGATATCAAACATCGCTTCGATTTCTTCCAGGCTTCTATGGCTTCCGTAATGGGGTGATGACATTGCATAGCATGTGGGGCAAGTAAGGTTACAACGGTCTGTAACTTCTACGATAGAAAGACAGCTGTGCTGTTCATGATCCACACAGAGTCCGCAGTCATAAGGACAACCATATTCTACATCCGTACCAAAATGCAAAGGCATCTCCGAAGCTTTATTATAGTTTCGGATGTTTTTATAGTACTGAACATCCGAGGCAATTTTTGTTTTGAAAAACCCGTGATCAGGACACCGTTTAGTCATGAAAACGGCTTCATCCTCTATAATAACCTTAGCTCCCACTCTTTTAAGGCATTCGGGGCAAAGGCTGATCGTATAATCGTAATAGGTATAATTTCTTACCGGCATAATGTAATTTTAAAGTCCTCCACCACAAATATATCCGCTGATCAGTCCACAGATCAACAAACAGATAACCATGGTCTGTATGAATTGTTTTTTCGAAAATTTCCTTCCATCTTTTAATTCATAAATTATTTTTACAAATAAAGTGGCAATAAAAGAAACAAATAAGGCTCCAAAAATAATGATCGCAATGACCATTATAAAGACACCGGCATAATTGCCCCCTTCCAAAAAAGTTAATGGTATCATTTTCAAATATTTTGATGTGAATTTACACTTTTTGTCTGCTTGATTTTAAAAATATAATAAATAATTACAAGTATGCACACAATCTGAATTGTTCCCAGGTTTCCAAACAGTTCAACTCTCGGCTTAATAAAATCCAGAAAAAATCTGAATGTGAAATAATTCAGCATAAAAAGCTGGAAAATATATCCGGAAGGATATTCCGCCGTACTTTGCTTAATCTTTAAAACAACCCAGAGGCTGATTAAGAAAGCGATCTCGTAAAGCGCTACGGGATGTCGCAAATACCCATCCCCCAGATGCATTCCAAAAACAGAACCTGTAGGAAGACCATATGTTTCTTCATAGATTCCGGTAAGAAAACATCCTATCCTACCAATGATGATGGCAAGTAATAGAGGATACACAATCAAATCTCCCGTACTTTCCTTATGCCCCACAATTTTCTTAGCGAGCTCCACTCCTATCAATCCAAAGGCAAGTCCTCCGACAATCGTATTATTCGACCATATATTTTTAAAGCTGAAGTCATTAAAAAGCTTGTAAGGATTTTCAAGATTCCCGATCAATTTTGACCCGATCAAAGCCCCCGCAGTAGCACCGATGAGAATCGCCGCTGAAACATTGAAGGATAACTTTTCCGGGGATTTTCTTTTTAGGTAAAAGTAATAACGCATTCCCATGAACATTCCCAACGCTTCAAAAAGAGGATGCGCCAGCATTGTTTTACCAAAGATTTGAAAAGTAACAGGAAAATCCATGCTTTCAAAAATACTATATTTAATATTATTTGCTAATTTTAATATTCTAAATAATCACAATGCGTATAGAATATGACATAAAGTTAGGGTTCAAGGATGTAATGTTCCGCCCGAAAAGATCTACTTTAAAATCAAGGTCCGAGGTTGATTTGGAAAGGGAATTCACATTTCGCCATACAAAAAAGAAGTGGAAAGGAACACCTATCATTGCAGCAAATATGGACACTGTAGGTACTTTTGAAATGGCTGTTGAATTGGCAAAAGATAAAATTATTACGGCTGTGCATAAACATTATTCCATACAGGAGTGGGATGAATTCCTGCATAACCAGCCGGAAAGTATTCATCAATATATAGCCCTGAGTACCGGAACAGGTAAGAATGACGAGGAGAAGCTAAAACAAATCCTCGAAAGGCACCCAAAAATCGAGTTTCTATGCATCGATGTAGCCAATGGTTACTCTGAACATTTCGTAAGCTTTGTAAAGCAGGCAAGGGCCAATTTCCCGGATAAAATCATTATGGCCGGTAATGTGGTTACGGGTGAAATGGTTGAAGAGCTTCTTTTAGTAGGCGCAGATATCATTAAAGTGGGTATCGGACCTGGTTCGGTATGTACAACCCG
Organism: Chryseobacterium sp. PTM-20240506; assembly: GCF_048296755.1. Classification (NCBI taxonomy): domain Bacteria; kingdom Pseudomonadati; phylum Bacteroidota; class Flavobacteriia; order Flavobacteriales; family Weeksellaceae; genus Chryseobacterium; species Chryseobacterium sp. PTM-20240506. Next base: position 3,181,265 of record NZ_CP182581.1, on the reverse strand, counting down.
TGTAAAAACAGGAGTAGGATATCCTCAGCTTTCAGCCATTATTGAGTGTTCTGATGCAGCTCATGGATTAGGCGGCCATATTATTGCCGATGGAGGATGTAAAGTACCGGGAGATGTTGCCAAAGCATTTGGTGGCGGTGCGGATTTCGTTATGTTGGGAGGTATGTTTGCCGGTCACGATGAAAGTGGTGGTGAGATGATTGAAGAAAATGGAAAGAAATACCGGCTTTTTTATGGGATGAGCTCAAAAACAGCAATGGATAAGCATTCCGGTGGTGTTGCTGAATACCGGGCTTCAGAAGGTAAGACGGTAAAAGTAGCTTATAAGGGACCCGTTTCAGATACGGTAAAAGATATTTTAGGGGGTGTTCGCTCCACATGTACTTATGTGGGTGCTTCCAAACTTAAAGAACTTTCCAAAAGAACCACTTTCATTAGGGTTCAGGAACAGGAAAATCAGATATTTAAAGATTAAAACAAAAAAGCCGGATCGTTGATCCGGCTTTATATTTCTAATTAAGTTTTTTCTATGTCAGCATTCCTCCGTCAACATGTAAGGTTTGTCCTGTGATATAAGTTGACATTTCACTTCCTAAAAATACACATGCATTAGCAACATCCTGAGGCTGTCCTCCTCTTTTCATTGGAATTCCGTCTCTCCATGCTTTCAGGGTTTTCTCATCTAACGAAGCCGTCATTTCAGTTTCGATAAATCCGGGAGCAATAGCATTGCAACGGATGTTTCTTGAACCTAATTCCAAAGCAATAGACTTTGTAAAGCCAATCACTCCTGCTTTTGAAGCAGCATAATTGGATTGTCCTCCGTTTCCTTTCACTCCTACTACCGAAGTCATATTGATAATAGATCCTGCTTTTGCTTTCATCATAGGCTTAATAACCGCCTTTGTAAGGTTGAATACAGAATCAAGGTTTACTTTGATAATGGTATCCCAGTCGTCTTTAGACATTCTCAGCAATAAATTATCTCTGGTGATCCCAGCATTGTTGACCAAAATATCGATGTTACCAAAATCAGCCATTACATCGTCCACTAATTTTTGAGCAGCATCATAATCCGATGCGTCTGATTGATACCCTTTGATCTGAGTTACAGAACTTAAAGTTGCTTCCAATTCTTTTGCTTTGTCTACAGAACCGGCATAAGTAAATGCTACTTTTGCTCCGTGTTGAGCAAAAACTTCGGCAATTCCTTTTCCGATCCCTCTTGTAGCTCCCGTAATTAGCGCTACCTTTCCTTCTAATAGTTTCATATCTATGACAATTATTTTCTTTCTGTTTTCTAACCTGTTGATTGACGGCTAATTTAAGATATTTATTTTTGTAAATAAACAGCCGCAAAGATATTATAATTTGTTATTCAACGCATTATTAATTGCAAATTACTTCAATATTTCCCGTTCTTTTTGTTTAGTATGCAATTAATCCCAAGCAGTTTTATCCTCTGAATGAGTAAAATACAAATATTCGGAATTCTTTCCTTTGATAAGTTTTAATCCTTTTCTATCAGAAGAATAGCTATCATATACAACCTCTTTAAGAGGTTCATTCTTATGATTGGTAACACCGAATTTACCATTCTTTTTTACAACCATCTCTTTGGCAGAAAGAAAAGTGACCATATCGTCGTAGATGGCAGGAATTACCTCTTTTCCGGTTTCATCAAGCATTCCGTATTTATCTTCTTTATTTTTGTAGATCAATCCGGGTAAAATTTCAAAAGGTTTTATCGAAACAACTTCTGTTAATTCTTTATACTGCTTGTCTTTGGGTGAAAATCTATAAAATTTATTATCTTTCTTAACAATCAGATAATTGGCAAATATTTTTTCTATATCATACCCCTCCTCCAAAACATTTTTTAAATTTTTATCCAAAAGTGTTTCGGTATTGTTTTTCCGGAGATACATAAAATGATCTCCCGCAATTTTCAAGGCATCCACATCATCATTCTCTTGTGGCAGTACGATTTCACCATTAGTCATAATTACCGCAACTTTAGGATTTTTATGTTCAGGAACAGTCCTGAATAAACCTCCGAATAAATGATTCACATATTCAAAATCCGTTGCGTATACTTTTTTCTCTTTTTTAGAAAAGATGCTTACTTTATCATCCTTTTTAAGGTAAATGTATTCAGTTCCTACAAAAGCCTGGTCATAAATTTCTTCCGCAAGAACATTTTCCTGGGCATCTATAATTCCATATTTATCTTTGGGGATATTTTTGGTCACCATAAAAGGGTAAGAAACAATTCCATCAATATAATGATCCGAAATAGAGCTGATTGTCTTACCATTCTCATCAATCACCTCTCCTTTTCTGAATCCTGTAATGACATAAACTCTTCCTTTGTAAAAATGCAGATTTTCATCAAATTCCCTGTCAGAAACCAGGCGACCATCGAAATCATAAATCTTCCATACCTTTCCTGTTTTTACAAAAAGTCTCTTTTCGTTGGCAAACTCAATTTTATCAGAAAAAGGGATGATCTGTTTTCCGTTGTAATCATAAAGACAGTCATTTCCGCCTTTAGAATAAATAAGCCTTTCTTTGTTCTCCCAAGTTCTGAATTTAAAATTATCCAGGGGGATCAGCTGGTTTCCTTTGGTATCAATTAAAGCCATTTTTCCATTGGAAGAACCTTCTTTAACCTTTAATATAAACCTTTCCCTGGCTAACCTGGAGATCTCATTTTTATATGGGAAAGCGGCTGTAACAGTTCCAAGGGAATCTATAATGCCTGATTTTCCTGCCTCAGAAATTATTCCATAGCCTTTTGAGTAAAGGCGTACTTCTTTACCCAATTGTTTTGATAATAAGATCTGTTTATATTGATCGGTTTGCTGCGCGATACAAGCCGATGAAAGTAGTATAAAAAATAGCTTTTTCAATTAAATAGAATTATTCACGATAAGAACAATTTCTCCTTTTAAAGTTTTACTTTTGGAAAATTCAATTAATTCATTGATAGTTCCTCTTTTAGTCTCTTCAAATTTCTTGGAGATCTCCCGGCTCAAGCTTACTTTTGTATGCTCACCGAAGAACTCTTTGATCTGTTCCAATGTTGTGTTTATTTTGTGAGGACTCTCATATAAAACGATTGTCTTTTTCTCTTCAGCAAGTTGCTTCAGCTTCGTTTGTCTGCCCTTTTTCTGGGGAAGAAAACCGGCAAATAAAAATTCATTATTCGGGAGTCCGGATACCACAAGAGCAGGAACAAATGCTGTAGCACCAGGTAGACAGATCATTTCAATATGATGATCAGCTCCTGCTTTTCCCAATAAATATCCGGGATCAGAAATTCCGGGTGTACCGGCATCAGTAATTATGGCTACATTCTGGCCACTTTTAAGGTCTGCAATTACCTTTTCTGTTGCCTGATGTTCATTATGCAGGTGATAAGATTTTAAAGGTTTAGAAATCTCAAAATGTTTTAAAAGAACACCAGATGTTCTTGTATCTTCACATAAAATGTAATCCACTTCTTTCAGTACATTTACTGCTCTGAAGGTCATATCTTCCAAATTTCCTACAGGCGTAGGAACAAAATATAGGGTTCCGCTCAAAATTAGAATTATAAAAATTTATTTTCCACCAGTACCCATAACCTTTGGGCATATTCATCTACTTTTCTCCAGTTTTTGGAGTAATACAAATCACTTAAATACTCTTTTGCTTCTTCCAGTGTTCTGAAGCTGTTCAATTCGGAAATTACCTCATTAAGCTCGGACTGGCTTCCGTCAAAAAGCATTTTTGAAAATGCAATTCTGTCATTGAGATCCAATTTGAATTCAGGCTTTGACTTCTCAGCCTCCATAAAATTCGTTGGAATATTCGTTTTAAGCAAACTTCCACTCTCTTCTTTGATGTTTGTTTCAGTCTTTTCCTTCGAAATTTCCCTCTCTAACGGGTCATCATCAAACAGTGATTGAATGGATTTAAGTCCCTTGATATTAGCAAGCTTGATTTTCTTCTCCTGATTATAGGCATCCAGATTTTCAAAACTTTCGTCAGAAGGATGTCTTTCCTTTTCAGGTTCATGCTGCCCATGATCTATATCAACGATTTTTCTCTTGTTATTTTCCTCTGAAGCTGTTTGTTCTTCCCGCTTTTCTTCGGTCTGAGCCTCGCTTTTAATTTCTGTAACAATATTTTCAACATTAGACGTTTCCATTGCCATTTCTCCCTGCTCTATTGAAATATTAGAAGCAATAAACTGTGAATCAACCTCTTCTATTAGCATTTCATCATCTTCCAAAACCTCTGTGTCAAAAATACTAGGGATTTTTTCATTCACCTCAGAAAAATTGCTGGTATCATTTATAAAAGCTTTTGCCCTGTCTGTCGCTTCATCGTTTTCTATGCTATACTGAATATTTTCTTCTTCGTCAAAGGAGTTATTACTTGATTCCTGATAATCAGAAGGCTCATTTTCAAATTCATTAATCTCATTCAGCTGGTTGGTAAAAATTACTTCTTCCTCTATCGGATCATCAAACGATTCTTCCGCTTTAAGATCAGCAGCTTTTTCTTCAGCAAAATGCACCATATTTTCATGGTATTCATTTTCAACTATTTCTGTCAATTGATTATTGAATATTTCCTCCTGTTCAGTCCCGTTTTCATCCGCCTGTTCATCATCATCATATTCCATCCCTTCATTTTCATCAATTTCATTCAGCTCGTTATTGAAAATCGCTTCCTCTTCCGTCACTTCGTGATTTGAATCCTGATTTTCAAATTCTTTCTGCACAGAAGAAGTATGGTTTGGACTTTCCGAACTCTGTGATGAAGTATGGGGGATAAAATATTCAATATTTTTCTCTACCATTCTTAAAAAAGAAATCCTATTAGCAAGTTCATCCACAAGATCCTGCTTGGAAAGTAATTCATCCACGTTATTTATTTTTTCCAGTATATCGATGATATTCTTGGATTCGAAAAAAATTTTTTCCTTTAAATCTTGGATATTCTGCATATAAGATTCTTGTTAAAAATTGCGTACTTTTGATGTTAAAATATTACGGCTAATTTAACAAATGTTTTTAGAAAATACAATTAATCACTCCAAACAAAGCGGTTGGATGGAAGTTATTTGTGGCTCAATGTTTTCCGGAAAAACCGAAGAGTTGATCAGAAGGCTGAGAAGAGCAGAAATGGCAGGGCAAAATGTGGAAATTTTTAAACCGAAAACAGATACTAGATATTCTGAAGAAGATGTGGTCTCACATAATAAGAATAAAATTCGGAGTACAGCAGTAGAAAACCCAAACGAAATTCTCTTATTGGGTTCTAATTGTGATGTGGTGGGAATTGATGAAGCACAATTTTTTGATGAAAGCATTGTTGAAATTGCCAATGAATTGGCAAATAGCGGTATAAGAGTTGTTATTGCAGGATTGGATATGGACTTTTTAGGACGTCCATTTGGGCCGATGCCTAATCTTATGGCAACTGCGGAATATGTAACCAAAGTTCACGCTATTTGCAAAAGAACAGGGAATCTTGCCAATTACTCGATGAGAACATCTCAGGGAGATAATCTGGTAGAGCTTGGAGAAACGGAAAGTTACGAAGCGGTAAGCAGAAGAGTCTTTATTGATGAAGTCCTGTTAAAAAAGAAGAAATAATTAAAATATATATTGGCGGAAACGCTGAAAAGACAAAGTTGTAAAGTCATTAAACTGTTGAATTGTAAAATTGGTTTTTCTTGTAGTTTTATAAACCTACCGGAACCTTTTTACAATTTTCAGATTCTTTGATTTTGTAATTTTACACTTTTGCAGTTTCCTCACAAAGAGAAGAAAGAGCACCAATGAACTATACAGCAGACCAAATTGCACATATCACCAATTCAAAAGTAATCGGAGATGGTAATGCCATCATCAAAAATATTGCTTTTGACAGCAGAATCATCTATTCCATTAAAAACACTGCATTTATAGCTATTAATACCCAAAAAAATTCTGGTGAAAAATTCATTGAATCGGCGATTGACAGAGGTATAAAAATTATTATTTCCGAACATCAGTATCCTCAGTTTGAAAATATAACGTGGATCATCGTCAGCAATTCTGTTGACTTTCTTCAAAAGCTGGCCAAATATCATTTTGAACATTCTCATCTGAAATCCATCGGAATTACCGGAAGTAACGGGAAAACTATTTTAAAAGAATGGTTATATCAGTGTCTTTGGAATGAGTTCTCCACTGTAAAAAGTCCTAAAAGCTTCAATTCACAGATCGGTCTTCCCCTTTCTTTACTTCAGATCAACAATTCCTATGAGCTTGGGATCTTTGAGGTTGGAATTTCCAAACCTCATGAAATGGAAAAACTGGAGGATATTTTCAGCCCCGAAATTGGACTTCTTACTCATATTGGAACCGCTCACGCTGCAAATTTCGATTCCGAAGAGGCCTTAATTAATGAAAAGATCAAACTTTTTAAAGATTCCGGGGTTATCATTTACAATGGTGACAATTCCCTTGTTGATCAGAAAATAAAAACATTATACGCTTCTAAAAAATTGATTTCCTATGGCTTCAGAGATAATAATCAGGTATTTATTAAAAGTAATATTTCAAGAGAAGAAAATATAATTGTACAGTACTTTAATGAAGAAATAAGTTTTCCTGTACACCAAAGGGATGAAGCCACTTTAACCAATGCCATGGCTCTTATTGCCGTTTTAAAGGAGTTGAATATCGACAATAATAAAATTGTCGAAAAGATCAATGCCTTGAAGACTATTGAAATGAGGCTTGAAGCTATTGAGGGAAATAAAAATAACATCATTATTAACGATTCCTTTAATCTTGATCTTGATTCCCTGAAAACTGCACTGCAGTTCCTGAACGAATATAATAAGCCGAAAAAATCTCTGGTTTTAACAGATATCGTAGGAGTAAATTCGAATTCACAAGAATTGTATGAGGAAGTTTCTGAACTTGTCAATGAACAGAATTTTGACTCTCTGTTCCTTGTCGGAAATGAAATTACTGCATTCAGCCATCTTTTTAAATCTAAAACTTTTACTTTCATTAATACTCAGGAATTAATTGAAAGCAAACATCTTACAGATATTGAAAATCAGATTATCCTGTTAAAAGGTGCGAGAAAATTCGAGATAGAAAGGCTTAAAGATATCCTTGAGCTCAGAAAACATGATACTGTTCTTGAGATCAATTTAAATGCGATTCTTCACAATATTAATTATCACAAATCCCTGCTAAAACCTGAAACCAAAGTAATGGCAATGGTAAAAGCAAATGCATACGGATTAGGAAGCTATGAAATATCGGAATTTCTGCAGCACCATCATATCGATTATCTTGGTGTAGCGTACACTGATGAAGGAGTAGAGCTCCGAAAAAAGGGAATTACAACTCCTATTGTAGTAATGAATACAGCTCAGCATAGCTATGATGCTATCATACAATACAACCTGGAACCTGAAATTTACAGCTTCAGGGTGCTGGAACTATTTAATGATGCGGTTCAGAAATCAGGATACGATCAAAAATTCCCTATTCACATTAAACTGGAAACAGGTATGCATCGTCTTGGTTTTAAAGGTTTTGAACTGGATCAATTAAGTGAAAACTTAAAAAATATGAATGTCCGGGTTCAGAGTATCATGACGCACCTTTCTTCTTCTGATATGCCGGATGAAAGAGAATTTACTTTAAACCAGTTCGATACTTTTGAAAAAAATTCCGGATACCTGATCGAAAAGTTGGGATATCAGCCGATAAGACACATCCTGAATTCATCAGGAATAACAAACTATTCTGAATACCAGTATGATATGGTAAGAATTGGGATCGGAATGTTAGGTGAATCACCAAATAGTGAAATACAAAAACAGCTGCAATCAACGGTTAGTTTTAAAACAGTTATTTCTCAAATATCAAATGTAGAAAACGGAGAATCCATTGGCTACAGCAGAAGATATAAAACAGATCACCGTACAAAAATAGCTACTATACCTGTAGGGTATGCGGATGGAATTCCAAGACTAATCGGAAATCAGATAGGTAATGTAGGAATACACAAAACATTAGCTCCTATCGTCGGAAGTATCTGTATGGATATGATGATGATCAATGTAGATCACATTCCTAATGTAGAAGAAGGTGATACAGTGACTATTTTTAATGCAAAGCCAAGTTTAAAAGAATTCGCAGATTACTGCAAAACCATCACTTACGAAGTATTAACCTCCATTTCGCCTCGGGTGAAACGGATTTATATAAAAGACTAATCCTATGAGAAAACTCCTGGTCCTCCTGTTCATATTCCAATTACTTTTGCTGCAATCGCAGGTAAGAAAAGGGCTCGTGATTCCAAAAAATCCAAGGATAGGACTTTCACTTGCCGGCGGAGGAGCTAAAGGATTTTCTCATGTTGGAGTATTAAAGGTACTCGACTCCCTGGGAGTAAAAGTTGACTATGTTGCAGGAACCAGTATGGGAGCTATTGTTGGAGGACTATATGCTTCAGGATATTCCGGAAAAGAAATAGAAAAAATCGTTATGGATACCGATTTCTATTCTCTGATCATGGATCCTAAATCCAGAAAGGAAAGCACATTCTTTAATAAATCTGTTGACAAATATCTTCTTTCCATTCCCATTAAGCATGGTAAGATCAATCTCCCCTCTTCTATCAGTACTGGACAGAAAAATGTTTACCTGTTAAAGGAACTGTTTAAAAATGTTTCGAACATTGACGATTTCTCCAAATTACCAATTCCTTTTATGTGTGTTGCTACCAATCTGGAAAGTGGGAATATGCAGATTTTTGAAAAAGGTGATCTCGTAGAATCTATTATGGCAAGTTCCGCATTTCCGTCTTTAATGGATCCGGTAAAAGTTGGCGACAGTATTTACATAGATGGAGCTATGACTGTTAACTATCCATCAAAGCCATTAAAGGACAAAGGAATCGATATCGTTATTGGTGTGGACCTTAACCAGGACTTATCAAAAAGAGAAGATTTAAACAATATTATAGCCATTCTTAACCAGGTTATTGATATGAATATCCACAAGGATACAAAACGTCAGTACAAGTACACTGATATTAACATCAAACCGGACCTTAAAGGAATGTCCGCGACCAGCTATGATGAAAAGAAAAAAATCCTGGATAGCGGATATGTTGAAGGACTCAAATATGTTGATATACTGAATCAGTTACCCAAGCGTTCTTTTGACCGCCTCAGACAGCGCGTAAATCCAATTTATTCCAACGTATATAAGATTGATAGCATTTCTTTAATTGGAAGCAAAATTTACGGTAAAAACTATGCTCTGGGGAAAATGGGATTACACCTTCCCTCTATGGAAACTTACGGTAGCATTAACAAAAAAATAGACCGACTGGTAGCAACTAATAATTACAAGTTCATCAATTATGACATTGTATCGGAAAATAATGCCAATTATCTTAAATTGTATGTAACCGAAGACGATGCCAGACATTTTTTTAAATTCGGATTACACTATGATGATGTCTTCAAAACAGGATTGCTTCTAAACTATTCTGCAAAAAGACTCTTATTCAGAAATTCAAATCTGTCGCTTGACGTTATTGTGGGTGACCAGCCGAGGTATTATCTCAATTATTTCATTGATAACGGATACATTCCGGGATTCGGAATCTACTCTTCGGGAATGAGCATTGATCTTAAAGACATCAATAATAATGTTGTTGACAGCTGGAAATGGTTAAGAAATGAAGCCTATATCCAATCCGTATGGAAAGATAAGTTTGCAATCGGCGGCGGGATCAGCCACGATTATTTCAGTGCTGACATGAATGGATCAAATGAAAGAGTAAGCCGTTTCCTTAATCCCTATGTATTTATAAAAAGCGATACTCAAAACGATAAGGATTTTCCTACAAAAGGAATTTATATAGCTGCTGAAGGAAAAGTGGTCGATCTGATGAAATCTGAACTTGAAAAAAGAATTGTTCAGGTAAAAGCTGATATCAGAATAAATATTCCTTTGGCAAAACAATTTACTTATCGTCTGAATTTATATGGAGGAATAACAATCGGTGAAAATCTTCCGGAATTCTATAAATATAAACTGGGAGGAATTTTTGAACAGAATGTAGTTAATTTCAGAAGTTTTGCAGGATTTTATTTTGCACAGCTAAGTACTAACAACGTTGTTTTAGTATCTAATGATCTTCAGTTTAAATTCAACAAAAATTATTTCATAAGTGGAAACTTCTCTTTTGCGAACCTTTCAAACGATATAACTTTTGAAAATGCAGCTAAACTTAATTACAGTTCCCTGGGAATAACAGCAGGATATAAATCTCCGTTCGGACAAATTAAAATTAATTTCAGTCACTCTCTAAAAAATAATCAAAAAGGCATATTCAGTGTAATACTAGGACACTGGTTTTAAAAAAATGATACAATTCTTTTACGAAAACTTACCGGAATCTGTGAACACAGATTATACAAAATGGCTGGAAGATATCATTCTTTCAGAAGGAAAAAAATTGGGTGAAATCAATTACATCTTTTGTGATGATGAATATTTACTTAAAATTAATCAGGATTATTTACAACATGATTACTATACAGACATCATCACTTTTGATTATGTTAAAGGCAAAACAATAAGCGCAGAGATTTTCGTATCTTTGCAGCGCATTTCAGATAATGCTTCTACCCTATCAAAAAATTATGAAGAAGAATTAAGAAGGGTTCTAGGACATGGCATCCTTCATCTTTGCGGATATAAGGACAAGACCGAAGAAGAAGAACAAGAAATGCGAAGTAAAGAAGATTTCTATTTAGCTAAATACATTGGATAATGTAGTTTGGCATTTGTAATCTTTACACCATGTTTTTTTAATTTATTTTTTTGAATGAAACGAAATAAACATGGCGAAAAACAATGAATACAGGCTTATTAAAGCAGTATTTTAAAATAATGTTTCACGTGAAACATTTAGTAAAAAGATTAAAATTTAAGCCTTAAAACAGGTATAAAAAATGATTTCAGAAATATATGATGTAATAGTAGTAGGTGCAGGCCATGCAGGTTGCGAAGCTGCAGCCGCAGCTGCAAACCTTGGATCAAAAACCCTGCTCGTTACAATGAACATGCAGACCATTGGTCAAATGAGCTGTAACCCTGCTATGGGAGGAATAGCTAAAGGGCAGATCGTACGTGAGATTGATGCTATGGGAGGATATTCAGGAATTGTAGCTGACAAATCAGCCATACAATTTAAAATGCTGAACCTTTCAAAAGGTCCTGCGATGTGGTCACCCAGAACCCAGAATGATAGAATGCTTTTCGCTGAAGAATGGCGTTTAGCATTAGAAAATACACCCAATCTTGATTTCTTTCAGGATATGGTAAAGCAGCTTATTACCGAAAATAACCAGGTAGTTGGTGTGGTAACTTCTTTAGGAATTTCAATTAAAGCTAAATCTGTAGTCCTCACGAACGGTACTTTCCTTAATGGTTTGATCCACGTTGGCGATAAACAATTGGGAGGTGGAAGAATGGGAGAACCAAGAGCTTTTGGCATTACAGAACAATTGGTATCTTTAGGTTTCGAAGCCGGAAGAATGAAAACCGGTACACCACCGAGAGTAGATGGAAGAAGCCTTGATTATTCCAAAATGGAAGAGCAAAAAGGAGACGAAAAACCACAAAAGTTCAGTTATTTAGACACTCCGAAGTTAACCAAACAATTAAGTTGTCATATCGTATACACCAACGAAACCGTACACGATATTCTACGCGAAGGTTTTGATAGAAGCCCTATGTTTAATGGTACCATTCAGAGTTTAGGTCCAAGATATTGCCCTAGTATTGAAGATAAAATCAACCGATTTGCTGAACGTACAAGACACCAGTTATTTGTAGAGCCCGAAGGCTGGAGAACAGTAGAAATATATGTAAACGGCTTTAGTTCGTCCTTACCGGAAGATGTACAAATCAAAGCTATGAAACATATTCCAGGATTCGAAAATGTAAAGGTTTTCCGTCCGGGCTATGCCATTGAATACGACTACTTCCCCCCTACCCAGTTAAAGCATACCTTAGAAACAAAACTAATTGATAATTTATATTTTGCCGGACAAATTAATGGTACTACAGGATATGAAGAAGCTGCCGGTCAAGGTTTAATGGCAGGTATTAATGCCCATAATAAAGTACACGGTAAAGAAGAATTTATTCTTAACAGGGATGAAGCATATATAGGAGTTTTAATTGATGATCTTATTACCAAAGGTACAGAGGAACCTTACAGAATGTTTACCTCACGTGCCGAATACAGACTCCTTTTAAGACAGGACAATGCGGATATCAGATTGACTGAAAAAGCGTATCAACTAGGACTTGCAAAAGAAGAAAGATTAAGAAAAGTTGAGCAAAAAATAGCTAAAAGTGAGGAACTTGAAACATTCTTGCGAGAAACTTCTTTAAAACCCGGAATCATCAATCCTATTCTAGAAAGTGAAGAAAGTAATCCTGTAGATCAAGCCTATAGAGCTTCTCAATTTCTTACCAGACCTAATATTACATTAGAAAAGCTTGAAAATATTGATATTATTAAAGATGTAGCCTCTCAGTTTGAAGATGAAGTAAGGGAACAAGCTGAAATTAATATCAAATACAAAGGATATATTGAAAAGGAGAAAGAAAATGTTGCAAAACTGAACCGTTTGGAAAACATTAAAATTCCTGAAGATTTTGATTATCTAAAACTCTCAAGCTTATCATCTGAGGCTAAACAAAAAATGAATAATGTAAGACCAAAAACAATTGCCCAAGCAGGAAGAATCAGTGGTGTATCCCCTGCTGATATCAACGTTTTACTGGTCTATTTAGGACGATAATTACATTATGTTTCACGTGAAACATAATTAAATTTAAAACAAAAATTAAGGTATTTATGAGCTTTATATAAACTCTGAATATCTTAATTTTTACTATAAAAGAATATTTTAATGAAAATTAAAGATCACTTTCTGACTCAGGAAATATTTGAAATTAAAGAAACAGAAACTAAAGGAGTTTTCAAAACCTCCCCTATTCCATCCAACATTTCAAAATACTACGAAAGCGAGGATTACATTTCACATCATCAGGATTCAGGAAGCCTAAAAGAAAAAGTATATAAATTCCTTCAGTCTTTCAATCTTCAATATAAAAAAACAATTCTCATAGATCGTATTAATAAGAATTCAAAAGTTCTGGATTATGGTTGTGGCGCCGGAGAATTTGCAAAATTTATAGAAAATGATTTTCAGACGTTTGGATATGAACCTAATCCAGATGCAAGAAAAGCTGCCCAGAGCAAAGTAACAAAAGCTAAGATAATAGATAACGTTACTTCCTTAGAAGATAATAGTCTTGATGCAATTACATTATGGCATGTTTTTGAACATATTGAAAATCAGTCAGAGATCCTGGAAATCTTTCATAATAAATTAAAAGAAAAAGGACTTCTGATCATTGCCGTACCCAACCCTACTTCGTATGATGCAAAACACTACAAAGAATATTGGGCTGCTTATGACGTTCCAAGACATATCTTTCATTTTTCAAAAAAAGGGATGGAAAATTTAATATCAAAAAATCCAGATTGGAAATTAAGAAAAATCAAACCACTTGTCCTGGATTCATATTACATCTCAATGCTCAGCGAAAAATATAAAAAATCACCACTTTTTTGGCTGAAAGCTATCATCTACGGAACGATTTCTAACGTAAATGCCCTTTTTTCGAACGAATTTTCAAGTTTGATATACATTATCGAAAAAAGATAGAAAATCGATTTTTGATGTATTTCTGAAGGTCAATTTTTGACAAATTTGGCTCCAAAATAAAAAAGTGAAGAAATTAATAATTAAAAATTCAAGATAATTTGTAAAATTATCTTGAATAAAAGGTCTGATATTTTATCAGACCTTTTTTATTTATTTACGTTTACTATTCAAAATATAAAATGTAATAAGAATCGACAAAACTTAAACCATAAATAATTTTTATCTCCCATTCTCATTTAACATTATTTCAAACTCTGCAATAGATCGTTAAATCAAAATGAAAAATACATTTCCAAATTTTTCTCCTACCCTATCGATTTAAAAATACCCTGGGATTATTAAAAATCACCAACTTAATAAATCTATAGACAAATACCATCTCTCACTTTTAAACTTAGTATTTTAATTAATAAAATCAACCATATTAGAAATAATAAAAAACATATTAATAACACCACTAATTCACTAGAGATATTTAAAAAATTACCAAAAACAAACATTTAACACCATTTTTTTCATTTTAAAAAGGAAAAAATATGAATAAAATCAAAATTTCAGGTTAATACTTGAAAAAAAATATAAATATTTTAAATTATATAAAATAAATTATTTAGTTAAATAATTTATTTAAAGAAAAAAAATAAACAAAATAACTTAATTAATAATAAAAACACACCAAATATTAAAATATTTAAAATAAATGATAAAATACAAAAATAAAATAAACAGAAATGAAAAGAATTAAGTAAAAAATATTAATAATTACATTTTGTTTATCAATTCTTATGTTTTACATAAAATAAATCATTGATATGTGAAAATAATTTATACATTCACAGAACCATTTTAAATATTAATCAATGAAAAATTTTAAACTCGTAATGATAGCAATAGGAATGCTATCCATTACAGCATGCGAAAAAAGAGACGAAGATCTAAACACGCAATCTTCAGAAAAACAGCAACTTCACTCATTGGGAGCAAAGCTGATCGATCAAACTACTTACAACAATTTCGCTAAAGTAAACATCAATGAGCTAACCTTAAGACTAAAGGGTAAGACCGAAAAAGCAGCAAAAAATGCACTTGCTTCAAGTTATTTAATTCCCGGTCTTCCCGCAATTGGAGACCAGGGAGCAGAAGGTTCTTGTGTTGCCTGGGCAACAGCTTACACCACAGCAAGTGGTCTCGAATCTAATTTCAAAGGAGTTACTGCTAAAAGGAGCCCCGAGTACGTTTATAATCAAATCAAGCTCGGATCTTGTGATGCAGGTGCTTATGTAAGTGATGGATTAAATCTGATTAAAAATCAGGGTGTTTGCAGTTGGGCGGAAATGCCTTATACAGATACAGGATGTTCTACTCAGCCAAATTCCTCACAGAAAAATGCCGCAAGCACTCACAAATTTACCACCTGGGCAACGGTTGATAAAACAGATATCAGTAATGTAAAAACACTTCTAAGCATGAATTTACCCATAGTTATCGCAGTAACAGTAGATTACAGCTTTGATCATTTAAGTTCATCTAACGGATGGATCTGGAAGTCACATTCAGGTAGCAGCAGAGGTGGCCACGCCATTGCGGTAATAGGATATGATGATGCCAAACAGGCATTTAAAGTACAAAACCAATGGGGAACAAATTGGGGGAACAATGGATATTTCTGGATCGATTATTCATTCTTTGCCAAAACAACTAATGGTGCGATTAACGAATGTTACGTAGCATATGTTCAATAAATAATGATTTCAAAAAAAATAACCTTCTCACATTGAGAGGGTTATTTTCTTTATATATAATAACAGTTTTTACTTATTGATCGCAGCAATACCGGGAAGTTCCAGTCCTTCAAGACTTTCAAGCATCGCTCCCCCACCGGTAGATACATAGCTCACTTTATTTCCGTAACCAAATTGCTTAACAAAAGCAACACTGTCACCTCCACCTACTAAGGAAAAAGCTCCCAGCTTTGTTGCCTCAGCTATACTGTCTCCAAGTGCAATAGTCCCGGCAGCAAAATTAGACATTTCAAATACTCCGATAGGACCATTCCATAAAATAGTTCTTGAATTTAATAGAACGTCATTAAACTGATCTCTTGATTTTGAACCTGCATCCAATCCCATCCATCCTTCAGGAATAGCATATATATCTACTTCCTTCCTATCAGCATCATTATTAAAACTTTCTGCAATGATCGTATCAGATGGCAGATAAACTTTCACATGATGCTCTTTTGCTTTAGCCAAAATTTCCAGTGCTAAAGGTAACTTGTCTTCTTCCACCAAGGAATTACCTATTTTACCTCCAAGAGCTTTAATAAATGTAAATGCCATTCCACCACCAATAATTAAATTATCAATGGCAGGTAGAATATTTTCTATAATGGTAATTTTAGTTGAAACCTTTGATCCTCCAAGTATCGCAGTTACAGGCCTTTCACCATTCTTTAAAACTTTATCAATAGCTGTAAGCTCATTAGCCATTAGTAAACCGAAAAATTTAGTTGAATCAAAAAACTTAGCGATTACAGCTGTAGAAGCATGTGCACGGTGTGCAGTACCAAATGCATCATTCACATAGGCATCTCCTAATTTAGAAAGCTGCTCGGCAAAGCCTTCATCTCCTTTCTCTTCTTCATTATGAAATCTAAGATTCTCCAATAATAAAATTTCACCAGCTTTAAGCTCGGAAGCAGCCTGCTCAGCTTTTGGTCCTACAGATTCTTCTACAAATTTTACCTCTCTTCCTAAAACATTGGATACTTCCTCAAGAATATGCTTCAATGAAAACTCGTCTTTCACCTCTCCTTTAGGTCTTCCCAGGTGAGTCATTAAAATCACAGATCCTCCATCATTAAGAATTTTATCAATAGTTGGTTTAACCGCAGCAATTCTTGTATTATCCGTAACTTTAAGCTGATCATCTTGCGGAACATTAAAATCCACCCTTACTAAAGCCTTTTTGTCTTTAAAATTGAAATCATTCACTGTTTTCATAAATATCTTAGAATTTTCGTTTCACAAATGTAAGATTTTAAACTTTTGAAAAAGATCGAATAAAAAAAAGTTTTCAAAAAACTTCCCACAAGCCCAACACTCACTAACCAACAATTTTTTTTTTTTGATAAAAGAAGAATGAGTATTGTTGTTGAGTGTTGTGAGTTTCGGGGATAACTTTACCCTAAAAAGTTGATAACACTAAATTTTTATGTAATTCATATTTAATTCACAATATAATTTCTTGTAAATCTGATTATTTAAAGGGTTACTAACAAAAATCGTTTAGTTGTTAACAATTTTAATTATTAATTACTCATTTATGGAAAAGCTAATGAATTCTTCCAAAAAAGATTTTTGAAATTTTCCGTTGGCTTTCCAAAGATTTTTCTCATTAGTAAATTTTAGTATTGGAAAAATATTTAGTTTATAAAAGTTTTCCACAGTTATTCACAATGCTTTTCACAATTAACCAATGATCAACTAACAATTGATATTTAATACTTAAATTTGTAAGGAAATAAATCTATATAAAGTTTAATATAACTACTATGAAAAGAAAAATTGCGATCGCAGCCGATCATGCAGGCTTTGAATATAAGGAGATTGTTAAAAACTATTTTTCAGAACGATTTGATATTCAGGATTTTGGAACGTTTTCCACAGACAGTGTGGATTATCCTGACTTTGTACACCCTGCAGCAACTTCCGTAGAAAATGGGGAAAACGAATTAGGAATTCTGATCTGTGGAAGTGGAAATGGTGTACAGATCACTGCTAACAAGCATCAGAAGATCCGTTGTGCTCTTTGTTGGATGCCGGAGATTGCAACGTTGGCAAGACAACATAATGATGCGAATATGATTTCAATGCCTGCAAGATTTATCTCAAAAGAACTGGCGATAGAAATTGTAGAAAAATTTCTCTCTACTAATTTTGAAGGTGGCAGACACCAAACAAGAGTAGATAAGATAGCAGTTTGCTAAAAAATATAAAGGCTTGTAAATCAAATTACAAGCCTTATTTATTTTAAAATACTTATCTTTGCACCGAACAAATAGAAACACATTCTTTATTCTCCCCAAAACCTTTACAGATAAATTAAATTTATTTATATCAGGTTTTTCACTTCTCTTCTCCATTTTTGTATTAAATTTATACGAACTAAAACTTCCGTTGTTAAAAATTTGGAGGGAAATAATGCTGTTGATGTTATTTAAACAATAATTAAAAAATGAAAAAAAGAAAATATATAAGTCAAAAAAATGACCATAAATTAATGGAGATCGGTAGATTAATCCTTAGGTTTATGAATGAAAATTCGTCCAAGATCTATAATTATAAGCAGATCGCAGACGGAATAGATTACAAGAATCCGAGACAAAGGGAACTTGTAATCCAGGCTTTGCACAAGCTGCAGGCTTCTGAAAAAATAAAAGAGACTGATAAAGGAAAATACATTATCAATTTAAAAATAGCCGGAACACTTACCGGTGTGATTGATTTTAACCAATCCGGCAACGCCTACGTAAATGTGGAAGGAATGACAGATGATATCTTTATCCATTCAAAAAATGTGAAGGATGCTTTACAGGGGGATAAAGTACTGATTGTTACTTACACTTACAAAGGGAAAAAATTAGAAGGTTCTGTTCTTGAAGTCCTGGAAAGAACACGTACAGAATTTGTGGGGACCTTACAGGTGGTAAGCCATAAGGATTTCGGATTTGTAGTTTGTGATAAAAAGACGATCAATACAGATATATTTATACCGAAAGGAAAATTTGGCGGTGCTGAAGATGGTGACAAGGTTGTTGTGAAAATGACCGAATGGAAACCAGGAGATAAAAATCCGGAAGGGGAAATTATTAAGGTTTTAGGTTCTCCGGGAGAACATGAAACTGAGATCCACTCTATTCTTGCAGAATACGGCTTACCTTATGAATTTCCTGAAGAAGTAGAACAGGATGCGGATAAAATTAACAGACAGATTACAGATGACGAAGTTGCAAAACGTCGTGATATGCGTGGGATCTGTACTTTTACCATAGACCCTAAAGATGCAAAGGATTTTGATGATGCGTTATCCATCCAGAAACTAAAGAATGGGAACTGGGAAATCGGTGTCCATATTGCGGATGTTTCCCATTATGTAGTTCCCGGAACTATTTTAGATGACGAAGCTTATCAGAGAGCAACCTCTGTTTATCTGGTGGATCGTGTGGTTCCGATGCTTCCTGAAGTTTTAAGTAATGATGTATGTTCACTTCGTCCGAATGAGGATAAATATACATTCTCTGCGGTTTTCGAATTGAATGATAATGCTGAGATTCAGAAACAATGGTTTGGAAGAACAGTTATTCATTCCGACAGAAGATTTACCTATGAAGAAGCTCAGGAACGTATTGAAACACAGCAGGGAGATCTGGCTGAAGAGATTCTTGTCCTGGATAAACTGGCAAAAATTATGCGTGAAGGACGTATTAAAAACGGCGCAATTACTTTTGACAGAAGTGAAGTACGATTTAATCTTAATGAAAACAATGAACCCATCGGCGTTTATTTTAAGATAAGCAAGGATTCAAATCACCTGATTGAAGAATTCATGCTTTTGGCCAATAAAAAAGTTTCTGAATTTGTTTCTTTAACGAATAAAGGAGGAATGACCAATAATACCTTTATATATAGGGTTCACGATGATCCGGACCCGGCAAAACTGGAAGCATTAAGAGATTTTGTTTCCACATTCGGATACCAGATGAATCTTGCCAATACGAAGAAAGTAGCTGAATCCCTGAATAAGCTATTATACGATGTAAAAGGGAAAGGAGAAGAAAATATGATCGAAACGCTAGCTATGCGAAGTATGAGTAAGGCAGTCTACTCTACTGAACCTATTGGACATTACGGTTTAGGATTTGAGTACTATTCTCACTTTACCTCTCCGATCCGTCGTTATCCCGATTTACTTGCACATCGATTACTCCAGCATTATCTGGATGGTGGAAAATCTCCGGACAGAGCTGAATTGGAAGAAAAAGCAAAACACTGCAGTGCCATGGAAAGACTGGCAGCAGATGCTGAAAGAGATTCTATTAAGTTTATGCAGGTGAAATTCATGGAGAAACATCTTGGAGAAAACTTCAAGGGAGTGATTTCCGGAGTTGCGGAATTCGGATTCTGGGTAGAAATTCCTGAAAATGGAGCTGAAGGACTTATTAAACTAAGGGATCTTGTAGATGATTCCTATGTGTATGATAAGACAACCCATGCTGTTTATGGTTCACGAACAGGTAAAAAATATCAGTTGGGAGATGAAGTTCACATCAAAGTAGTGAAAGCTAATCTGATTCAGAAACAACTGGATTTCAAGATTGTTGATTAATTAAATCATAAAGTCTAAATTTGTACAAAATGAGATGGATTTTTTTCCGTTTTAAAGCCATATTAAATGTTTGAACTTGTACTTTCTGCTGTCATATTAGGATTCATGTTAAGCCTGGTTTTCATAGGACCTATTTTTTTCCTTTTAATTGAAACCAGCTTCTCAAGAGGTCCCAGACATGCTTTAGCGCTTGATCTTGGTGTAATTACGGCAGATTTGCTTTGCATTGTGGCCGCCTATTATGCGAGTGCGGATCTTGTGAACCTGATTGATAAGCACCCTGGATTTTACAGGATTACATCCATTCTTATTTTTGTATATGGGGTTGTTATGTTGGTTACCAAAACCAAGATGCATATGCCCGGTGAAGAAAGAATCATTGGTCAAAATTATTTTAAGACTTTTATTAATGGTTTTTTCTTCAATCTTTTAAATGTAGGTGTTATTCTTTTCTGGTTGGTTACTGTTATTTCGGTAAGAAACCAGTACCCTGACATCAGTAATTTTATTCTTTATATAGGGATTGTAATAGGCACCTATTTATGCATTGATCTTGCTAAAATTTTCCTTGCCAAACAATTCCATGACAGGCTTACTCAAAAGCTGGCCAATAAGATCAGAAGAATTGTAGGTGGAATTCTTATTATTTTCAGTTTTTTCATCTTTTTACAGAGCTTTAAAAAATTTAATCAGTTTGATAAACGTCTGGAAGAAGCAGAGAAAAAAGAAGTCAAATATCAAAAATCAAAATGAAAAAAAATATCTTTCCAAAGTCCCTTAAAAAAGGAGATAAGATAGCTATTATTTCTCCGGCAGGAGCAGTTGATGAATCCCAGCTCGAAAAAGGAATTTCCGTGATTAAAGCGAAAGGTTTTGAACCTGTTTTAGGAAAACATTTGTATACCAGATTTTCTAAGGGATACAACTATGCCGGAACAGAAAAGGAAAGATTGAAAGATATAAACTGGGCCTTCAATGACTCCGAAATTTCTGCGATCTGGGCCTCCAGGGGCGGATACGGGTGTCAGCATCTTATCCAGCGCATAAAACTTACACAGTTTTTAAAAGATCCAAAATGGTATATCGGATATTCAGACAATACAGTAATCCAAAGTTATTTACTGAAAAAAGGATTTGTATCTATTCATGGCCAGACAATTAAAACTTCCAGTTTCGGAGTTACAGAAGAAAGCTATGATTTAGTTTTTGATATTCTGAAAGGAAAAGCTCCAAAATATGGTTTACAGACCAATCAATTGAATAGAGAAGGCAATATTGAAGGCGAATTGATTGGGGGAAATTTAGCTCTGATCTATGCACTTTTAGGAACACCCTACTCTTTTGATTTTAAAGGTAAAATATTATTTATTGAAGATATCGGAGAAAATTACTATGCCCTGGATCGAATGATCATGAGTTTGGAATTAGCCGGAGTTTTAAAAAAAATCAAAGGACTTATTGTTGGTGGAATGACCAATATGGGTGATGAAAAAGAGAATAAAAATTATGAGGAAAGTTTCGATGAATTTGCCTATAAACTAATCTCTGAAAGAATTTCAAAATATAAATTTCCCGTTATTTTTGGTTTTCCAAACGGACATATCAAAGACAACAGACCATTGATTATCGGTGGAAATGTGAAAATGAAAGTTGGAAGTAAAGTTAAGATAGAATTTTAATCAGGCATTAATTTTCACTTTTTTAATCTTTTAAATGTAAAAAAGACAGATGGCATCTCACAATGATTTTGGAAAAATAGCAGAAGATTTTGCCGTAGAACATTTGCAGAGAAACGGATATAAAATTCTTGCCAGAAACTACCGGTTTCAAAGAGCCGAGATTGATATTATTTCGGAAATAAAAAATCTGATTGTAGTTATTGAAGTAAAAGCACGTTCTACAGATGCTTTTATGCTGCCTCAGGAAGCTGTTACGAAAACAAAGATCAGATCTATTGTTAATGCTGCTGATCATTATCTCGAAGAGTTTAATCATGTGAAGGAAGTACGCTTCGATATTATTTCAGTTTTGCCGGATGAAAAAGGAAAATTGGTTCTTGAACATATTGAAGATGCATTCCAGGCATTTGACGCCAATTAAAATTTAATTCAAAATGTACCGTGATTCACTGATCGGGTTACTAAGAAATTGCTACAATAAGATATGAAAACAATATTAATAACCGGAGCAACTTCCGGGATTGGAAAGTCAACAGCAGAGCTTTTTGCTAAACAAGGAAACAGGGTTATTATCTGTGGAAGAAGAAGCGAAGTATTGGAGTCTGTACAAAGCGAATTATCAGCTTTTACAGAAGTACTCAGCTTAAAATTTGACGTTAGGAACCTTGAAGAAGTAGAAAATGCAATCAATTCTCTTCCTGAGGAATGGAAAAATATTGATGTTTTGGTTAATAATGCCGGAAATGCGCATGGTTTAGATCCTCTTTCGGCTGGAAAAACGGACGACTGGGATTCTATGATCGATGGAAATGTAAAAGGACTTTTATATGTTTCTAAAACGATTATTCCAGGAATGAAAGAAAGAAATTCCGGACATATCGTTAATATCAGCTCAGTAGCTGCCAAACAGACCTACGTCAATGGTGTTGTATACTGTGCGACCAAAAAGGCAGTTGATGTCGTTTCCGAAGGAATGCGTTTGGAGCTCACTGAATTCGGAATAAGAGTAACTAATATTCAGCCGGGAGCTGTAGAAACAGATTTCTCTTTGATACGATTCAAAGGGGATCATGAAAGAGCTTCTACCGTATATGCTGGTTATGAGCCTTTAAAGGCTGAAGATATAGCAGATGCTATTGCCTATTGTGTAAATGCTCCAAAACATGTGAATGTGTCAGATATGACAATCTATCCGAGTGCACAAAGTGAACCGAGAACAATCTACAGAAAATAGATTTAAAAGGATTAAATTTGCAGATATTATTTAAGTGTATTTAAACCTGCCGATAAGCTTACAAAAATGAAAATATTATATCTAGAAACCTCTTCTAAAAACTGCTCAGTTGCCATTTCAGATAATGATAAACTCCTGTGTGTATGTGAAGAAGTTTCTGAAAACTATAAACAATCCGAAAGCTTGCATACCTTTGTAGAGTGGGCATTGGAAGGGGCAGGAATTTCCATTAAAGAGATTGAAGCCATATCCTTGGGAAAAGGCCCCGGCTCTTATACTGGATTAAGGATTGGTGCAGCTTCTGCAAAAGGATTTTGTTATGGTTTAAAAATTCCTCTGATTGCGGTGAATTCTCTCGAAAGCATGAAAGAGCCCTTTTTAGGACAAAACTATGATGTAATCATACCCTTAGTTGACGCAAGGAGAATGGAGGTTTATACGGCAGCTTATGACGGTATTACGGGAAAAGAGATTTCTTCTACGGAAGCTAAAATTCTTGATGAACAATCTTTTAATGAATGGTCGGATAAAAAAATACTTTTTGTAGGAGACGGCGCTAGAAAGGCAAAAGAAATACTGCAGTTACCCAACGCAGAATATAATGAAGAGGTATACCCTTCCGCACAACACCTGATAAAGAAGACGCTTGAAAAAACAGAAAGTAAAGACTACGAAGATATTGCCTACTTTGAACCTTTTTATGTAAAAGATTTTCATGGAGTAAAGAAAAAGAAAAGCGAAGATTAAATCTTCGCTTTTTTATTTATTTTGGCCTTGGAGGCTGTGAATTCGGATTCTGCATTTGAAGATCCTGCTTATTCTGATCAGGATTCCCAAACCTTTTTGATTTTTTCTTTACAGGTGGCTGGCCGTTAAAGTCCTGTATTTTTTGAGGATCGTTATTATCCGGGCCGGTAGGAACATTATTCTGTGAAGCAGGTTGTACTGGTACATTATTCTGGTTCTGAGGTATCGTATTTCCTTTGTTGTCCGTTGCCTGGAACGCAAGATCACTCTTCAGATAGTTCAGCATTTCCTTAGCTTTAATACCTTCAGGTGTTTTGGCATAATTTAATGCAATCTGTTCCAATTGTAGAATCATTACTTCTTTACCACTGGACTTTCCGGTATTGAAAGCATTCAGTAAATACAATTTTGGGACTAATGCATCTTTCGGATACTTCTCAATAGTCTGGTCAATGACATTCTTACTATCACTGAATTTTTCTGCTTCATATAATGCGTATGCTCTTTTGTATTCATTTTCAACATCTTCAGAGGATTTTACAAATGAATTATTTTTAGGATTTCTTGCAAATTCCGCATACGAAGTATAAGGATAATCTGTCAACAGGATCTGTTTTGCCTTCTCTGATGCCTGTGGGTTTTTCTCATAATTCATTGCAAAAATTTCATACAACGCCTGCAATAGTACTTTTTCTTCCGGCTTTACATCAACCAGATCATACAGTGTTTTAGTCGCTAAAGGCGTGTTGGTAAAATAGTTCTGGTACATGATCCCTAATCCTAAAGAAGCCGTATCTCTATCCTTTTTCAGTTGTCCTAGTTTACCCGCATCCGTTGGAATCTGTTCAATATAGAAAGCAGGTTCAAAACGTCTCGGATCGGGAGCTGATGTTACTCCCAGCGCTTCATTCTTCATATCATCAATAGAAGACATTTTTTTAGAATAACGCCAGTTATCACTTAATGCCCTGTCACCCCAAACCTGTTTAAATGAGGAAGTACCCTTGCTTACAGTTCCCGTATTGCTAAAATAAAATCCTTTAGGAGCTGTTCCGAAATCTTCAAAAGAAGTTGAACTATTGGCAAAAATAGAGTTGGAATTATAATCTCCCGTGTCAAAACCTTTATTTCTTTCAGCACGTCTTCTTTCCAATTCTTCTTTTTCTTCCTTGGCTTTTAATTTGGCAATATGCTTGGCAAAAAATTCAGTTTTTTGAGCATCAGTCATTTTTGCTAATGAAAGAATACTGTCATTTTTTTTGATCAGGTAATAGTTTCTTGAGATCTTTTTAATATTCTCGGACTGATCTTTTAAAAGGACTTTAGATGGTTCATAGGTCATAACAGCAAGCGCAGAGTCATAATATGCTCCGGCACCGATGTAATCATTTTTGTCCAGGTAATTTTTTCCTATCTCGTAATAAGCAAGACCGCGAACCTGCGGATCAGATACCTTTTCCGTCAAAGATTTTCTGAAAAACTGTTGTCCCTCTTCTTTTTTACCCGCCTTGTTGGCCATAAGTCCTAAAGCATAATAAAATTCATTCTTTCTGGACATGTAAGTTCCCTTGTTACTGATCTTCTCCAGATAATTCTTAGCACCATTATAATCCCCTTTTCCATTGAAGGTTTTTGCGATTTCAATCTGCGATTTAACTTCAAATTCAAAATCATTCGCATATTTATAAGCAGCTAAAAAACTTTCTCTGGCCTTTTCATTCTGGCCCAGTCCTTCCAGGATCTGTCCTCTTAAATATGAAATTCGGCTTTTTAATTTACTGTTATTGTTAAGTTCAAATGCTCTGTCAAGTTCTTTTACTGCCTCTTCTTTTTTACCTGCATCCAAAAGAGTTTCTGAATTATAAATGCTCAATAATTTATCATCATTTTTACTGATCCCCTCTCCTTTCAGCTTAGTGAAAATCTCCTGAGCTTTATGATAATCTTTCATCTGGGCATAAGCCTGTCCCTGATAAACCTTAGCTAATGGTAATCTTTTGTCTTCTTTCATATGAGTGAAAACATAATTTAAGGCATCAAGGGCTTCTAAAGGTTT
Organism: Chryseobacterium sp. PTM-20240506; assembly: GCF_048296755.1. NCBI lineage: Bacteria > Pseudomonadati > Bacteroidota > Flavobacteriia > Flavobacteriales > Weeksellaceae > Chryseobacterium > Chryseobacterium sp. PTM-20240506. Next base: position 3,155,325 of record NZ_CP182581.1, on the reverse strand, counting down.
GTCCTGATAGATCCGGGATTGAACAAGGATCATATAGGCATCAAAAATCTGTTTATTCTTTTCTTCCCCGTTTCTCACTACCGAATACTTATTGATAGCTTTTAAAGCCTTTGATTCTGCAATTTGAAGCGCGGTAGCTCCTTTTACCTCAGGCTGATTGGAATCATTTCCCGTTAGACCTGCAACAGCGGAATTAACTTTGTCTTTTACCATACCGGGAATATCCTGGAGACCAGGCTTACCCGGAGGCCCGCTTGCTCCCCTTCCGGAAGAATTAGAAGGCTTATTTACTTCGGCCATTTTCATAGAATTTTCTGCAAAGGCCGTTGATTGTCCAAGATCACTTCCCAAGGGCTGATTTTCATAGGTAAGTATAGGAATATAAGGAGCATAAAAGTTATCTTTATGCCCCTTATCTCTGGTCGTAAATTCACTGTTCAATGCATCTTTTGCATTAAATAAAGTGTTATAATATGTGGAAAAACCTTTTAAGAACTTTGATCGTTGCTCCGGTTTTTTTACCTTGGTGGCACAGGATACAACAAAACATGCTGCTAAAAGGAATAAAATATTCTTTTTCATTATTTCAATATAACTAGCTAATCTACTTTTTATTATCAAAAGTTTGATGATTTTGTAAAAATAATAAAATTTTATATTGGAAAAATTTATATTTCTTTCAATATTTTGTAAACCAGATGTGTTGGAAGCCCCATTATTGTATAAAAACTACCGGATAATTTTTTGATCTTTGCCATTCCCAGCCATTCCTGGATACCATAACTTCCTGCTTTATCAAAAGGTTTGTAATGGGTAATATAATAATCAATTTCCTCATTGGAAATTTCATCGAGTTCCACATCTGCAACATCCGTTTCTGTAAAAACCTGATCAACCGTCTGTATGGTAATTCCTGTATATACCTGATGCGTTTTTCCGGAAAGCAATCGCAGCATATGCTGAGCATCGGCTTCATCTTTCGGTTTTCCAAGAATTTGATTATTTAAGGCAACAACGGTATCTGCAGTGAGTAAAACTTCACCCGCCTCAAGTGGACGGAATGAGTTTGCCTTTAATTGAGAAAGATAGGCAGCCGCATTTTCAATAGCCATATCATCAGGAATGATTTCTTCACAATCTATTGTTACTACTTCAAAATCAAATCCAAGGCTGGAAAGCAATTCCTTTCTTCTGGGTGATTGTGATGCTAAATGTAATTTCATATCAAGTATTTATACAGATTGTGTGTTGTCATCATGCCAGTTTCCCTGCACCTTCATTACCTGCTCGATTACGTCACGTACAGCTCCACTTCCACCCTGCTTTGTGGAAATATAATCAGCGATGCCTTTGATTTCGGGAACAGCATTTTCTGGACAGGCTGCGATGGCTGAACTTTCCATAATATGCAGGTCAGGAAGATCATCACCCATTGTCAGGATCTCTTCATTTTTAAGATTGTATTTCTTTTTAAAATCTTCAAAATCAGCCATTTTATCATGTGATTTGGCATAATAATCTTCTATACCCAGATAATTGATGCGATGTTTTACCATCTCATCATTTCCTCCGGTAATCACCCCTATTAAATAATTATTTTTTAAAGCTTTTACTACTGCATAGCCGTCCAGAACATTCATCACTCTGCTCATATTTCCACCCGGCATCAGATACACACTTCCATCGGTAAAAACACCGTCCACGTCAAATACGAATGCTTTAATATCTTTTAATTTCTCTTTATAACCCATACATTTTTTTAATAGAATGATTCATTACTTTATATATTTCAAGGCTTTCATCCTTTAGCAATTGCTCATGAAGTTCCAATACCCTTACATCATTTCTTACAGCCGGACCCGTTTGCGCAAGCCTGGGTTCAATTTCATGAATTTTTTGAACGGTTTCATCAATTAACGGAAGAAAATAGTCGAACGGAATCTCCTGGGAATCCGATATTTCTTTGGCTTTAGAAAAAAGGTGATTCACAAAATTACAGGCGAAAACCGCTGTAAGATGGATATATTTTCTTTTGTCATGACTACTTTCCATTACATGATCAGATATTTTGGATGCCAGTTCAAAAAGAATCTCTTTATCTTTTTCGGTTTCTGTCTCTATGAAAAAAGGGATTTTCTTGTAGGTGAGATCTTTGGATTTAGAAAATGTCTGTAAAGGATAAAAACTTGCTTTCCTGTACTCCCCTGCTAAAAGCTCCTTAGGAAGCGAGCCTGAAGTATGAGCAACAAGTGAATCTTTTTTAGTGATCATTGCTGAAACATTCTGTACAGAGTTATCACTTACACAGATAATATATAAATCGGCATCTTCCAGCTTTTCCGTAGAATAAGGAATATGTAACTCCGCAGCTATTTTTTCCAAATCCTTTTCATTTCGTCCAAAAATCTGAGCTAACGGAATGTTATTCAGAACAAAGGCTTTTGCCAGATGGTATGCGACATTTCCGGAACCTATAATTACAATTTGCATATAACAAAGATAATATTTTATGAGTTTTGGACTGAAAATTGAACAAAGTATTTAACTTTTAGATATTTTTGTAATCCAAAACAGTGAAAGCATCTATGAAGATTAAGGACGCGGAAATTATTACGCTGATGCAAAATCCCCGAACTCAGGATAAAGGAGTTCGTGCCTTGATGGATGCTTATCAAAGTAGATTATATTGGCATATACGAAGAATTATTGTAGACGGAGATCTTGCTCAGGATACGTTGCAGGATACTTTTATAAAAGCCTATCAGAATTTTCACCAGTTCAAAAATGATAGCCAGCTGTATACTTGGTTGTACAGGATAGCTACCAACGAAGCATTACAGCAAGTTAATAAAATGAAAAAAATGCAAAAAACTGATGAAGATGCTGAGTATCATATGCAAAATCTTGTAGCGGATAATGCTGAAAAAGATGCCGATGAAATACAGGTTTTATTACAGAATGCTATACAGAGTCTGCCTGAAAAACAGAAACTCGTATTTATGATGCGGTATTATGATGATTTGCCTTACGAAGAGATATCAAAAATTGTTGATATGTCCGTAGGAACCTTAAAAACAAATTATCACTATGCCAAACAAAAGATAGAAGAATATATTAAAGAAAATTACGAGAATAATTTTTGATTAACATAATAAGATGAAAGAGTTCGATATAGAGAAATTAGAACGTAAAAACATTTACAAAGCTCCTGATGATATGTTTAATATGATCCAGGAAAGAGTGATGAATGACGTGAAGGCAAATAAAAAAGCACCCATATTTAAATTAAATTGGATGTATGCGGTTGCCGCGTCATTAGCTTTGATCTTTGGAAGTATTTTTGTTTTCAATTCCGATCAAAATACAATAAAAGATTCTGGTATTTCTGAAGTAAGTTATGCAAAGAATGACCAGGCCCCAAAGAGTGAAAGCGAGCTTGCCTACGAAACTTTGAAATCTGATTTAATTTCTGTGGAAAGCACGGATCAAATAGTTCAAAACAAGAAAAGTGCAGAGATAGACGATTCTCAGGATACTGAAGCAGAAACAGTTTCAAAACCCCAGAACGGAGTCGCTGTTTCAAAGCAGACTGAAACTAAAATGAACGAATATCTGGATTCATTTTCTAATTCTGAGATTGCAGAACTAGCCAAGAATTCAACAGAAGACGTTTATTTAGATTTATATAATTAAAAGAAGAGATGAAAAAGATATTATTTACCCTTTTTATTATTTACGGCTTTTGTTTAAATGCTCAAAGGACGGATTATGACTGGAAAAAGATGGACCCTAAACAAAGAAAGGAGATCATCAATAACCTTTCTCCGGAAGAGAGAAAAGATCTTTTGAAAAAATTCAGAGATAATATGATGCTGGACAATCTGAATGTAGATGAGAAAGATAAAGCAGAATTTACGGCTATTTATAATGAATACATAGATAATCAGAAACAGATAAAAAGCCAGTTTAATCCTGATTTTGATCCTGATAAAATGTCTGATGAAGAAGCCAAAGTCAAGCTACAGCAAAGCTTTGAGCTGGGACAAAAATTACTGGATAATAGAAAAAAATATGCTGAGAAAATGCAGCGGGTAGTTCCCTGTCAGAAAGTACTGAAATTGTTTCAATCGGAGTGGAGGATGAGAGATAAGATGAATGACAGAAAGCCTCACGATCATAACAATTCGGGAACTCCGAAACAAAACCCATAATAGTTTATTTTTTTAATGTTGGACGACTCTTACGAATCTTTTTGTAAGAGTCGTTTGATTTTATGTTTGAAATGATATTTTGTGGCAAGCATTGTTAGAACAATTATCGTTACGGGAGACTGCATTTTTTCAAAATAAGATTTAAAATAATATAGAGATTAATAGCTTTTATGAATGTTTTTTGTTTGGTGTAGTTGGTTTAAAACTAATCTTTACTTTTGCAAAAAATATAAAAAAAGATGAAGAAATTACTTCAGACTGCAAGCCTTTTTATTGCAATCACCGTATTATCTCAGGGAAAAGAATACATCAAATTCAAAGGGAGTATTCCAAATTACGGAAAAGAAACTTATAAGTCTTTAACGGTCATTGATCAAAGAGAAGACAAAAAAATAGGAATTCTTCCTTTTGGAAATCAAAAAGAAGAGAAGGAAGTTGTTTTCCTTACAAGCCCGGGAAATGATTTAGGAAACTGGTATAAAAAAGGAAATGATGAGGGAGGAAGTGCAGACCTGGTTCTGATTTTAAAAAAGCTTAAATTAAGTGTTGGAGAAACAATTGGAAAAAATACAAGCGGGAGCATTGATTTTTCAGCCCAGACTTTTTCAAAGGAAGGGGACCAATATCGTTTCCTATATAAAAAAGATACTGTAGTTACACTCAATAATAAGGAAATTGCAGAACTTTTAGTTAAGAATGTTCCTAATGTTTTTTTTGATTTATTCATGAGAACATACAGAAAGAGACCTGTTGGAAATGCTGTATCTATCAACGAGCTTTCTGATTATGAATCATTTGTCAATAACAATTATGCAGTATATAAGAGCGATCAGTTAAAGGATGGGATTTATTTGGATCACTTTTCATTCTTTAACCAGACTCCCGAGCCCGGAAATTATCTACTTGAAAGGAATGAAAAAGGGGAGGTGACAAAAGCACTAAAAGAGGAAAATGGTAAAAAGAATAAGATTCCTGCCTACAAAATGTTTGCTTATGTGGAAAACGGAAAGGCTTATAAAAAGGGATTATCAGGCTTTCTGGATTTAAATAGAAATGAAAAAGGATTTTATGTGGTAAGCAACAGAGGATATCTTTTTCCTGCAGCTTCTAATAATACATTAGGAATGTTTGGTTTAATTGGAGGTGTTGCTGATGCAATTCAACAGGGAGCAGAACAAAAGAAAATGAAAAAAGGGGATAAGTTTGAAATCTATATTGATCCTTTAACGGGAGAATACGATTTTCCTTCGGAATTATAAATTAATTTCACTGATTAAAATTAACAGCAATGAATTGTCTTGCTTTTTTTTATCTTTGCAAATTACAAGGTTCTTAAATGAAAAACATACGAAATTTTTGCATAATCGCTCATATTGACCACGGTAAAAGTACTTTGGCGGATCGTTTATTGGAATATACCAATACAGTTACCCAGAGGGAATTACAGTCTCAGACGCTGGATGATATGGATTTGGAGAAAGAACGTGGGATTACGATTAAATCTCACGCGATCCAGATGGATTATGAATATAAAGGGGAAAAATATATTTTAAATCTGATCGATACCCCGGGACACGTGGATTTCTCTTATGAGGTTTCCAGATCAATTGCTGCCTGCGAAGGAGCGCTTCTTATTGTAGATGCTGCTCAAAGTATTCAGGCACAGACTATTAGTAATCTTTATCTTGCATTGGAGAATGATCTGACGATCATTCCTATTCTTAATAAAATCGATTTACCTTCAGCCAATCCTGAAGAAGTGACTGATGAAATCATGAATTTAATTGGTTGCGAATATGAAGATGTATTAAGGGTTTCCGGGAAAACCGGTGAAGGGGTTCATCATCTGCTTGAGCAGATTGTGGAAAGAATTCCTGCTCCTGTAGGAGATCCTGATGCACCACTTCAGGCTTTGATCTTCGATTCCGTATACAATCCTTTCCGTGGTATAGAAGCCTATTTTAAAGTAGTAAATGGAAGTATTTCCAAAAACGAAAAAATAAAATTTTTTGCCACTGGAAAAGAATATGGAGCTGACGAAGTAGGGACTTTAAAGCTGAAGCAGGTTCCTAAAAAGACAATTGGATGTGGAGATGTAGGATATTTGGTTTCTGGAATTAAAGATGCTAGAGAAGTTAAGGTAGGAGACACCATCACTTCTTTCGATAAACCTGCAAGTGGACCGATTGAAGGATTTGAGGAAGTTAAACCGATGGTATTTGCAGGGATTTATCCTATTGATTCTGAGGATTTTGAGGAACTTAGATTTTCATTAGAGAAGTTAAGGCTTAACGACGCTTCTTTGGTTTTTGAACCGGAAAGTTCTGCTGCTCTGGGCTTTGGGTTCCGATGTGGTTTCTTAGGAATGCTGCATATGGAAATTGTTCAGGAGCGATTGGATAGGGAATTCAATATGAACGTTATCACTACGGTACCGAACGTTTCTTATTTCGGATATACTAAAAAAGAACCGGATGTTCCTATTTTGATTAATAACCCGTCTGAAATGATGGATCCATCTACAATGGATAGAGTGGAAGAACCGTTTATTAAAGCTTCTATTATTACCAAATCTGATTTTGTAGGATCGGTAATGACTTTATGTATTGAGAAAAGAGGAGAGATCGTTAACCAAAGTTATTTAACTTCTGAAAGAGTAGAGCTGATATTCAATATGCCTCTGGCAGAAGTTGTATTCGATTTCTACGATAGACTGAAATCCATTTCTAAAGGATATGCATCATTTGATTATCATCCGATCGGATTCAGAGCTTCCAAGCTTGTAAAAATGGATATCCTGATCAATGGCGATATGGTAGATGCCCTTTCTTCATTGATTCACGATAGTAATGCCTATCATATCGGTAAAAAGATGTGTGAAAAGCTTCGTGAACTGATCCCTAGACAGCAGTTTGATATTGCGGTTCAGGCTGCATTGGGAACGAAGGTTATCGCGAGGGAAACCATTAAAGCTCTAAGAAAAGATGTTACAGCGAAGTGTTACGGGGGAGATATTTCCAGAAAACGTAAGCTTTTGGAAAAACAGAAGGAAGGTAAGAAAAAGATGAAACAGATTGGTAGGGTAGAAGTACCGCAATCTGCATTTATGGCCGTATTAAAGCTAAATGATTAATATAAAAAAGACCGATATCATATCGGTCTTTTTATTTTATAGATTTCTCTGCTTATCAATCAGGTTTCTCTGCACGACCAGCGCTCCTAATCCCAGAATAATTTCAACGATACCAAGCATGGTTATCAGTTTAGTACCGCATACAATACATTCAGGCTCAGGAAATGGTTTTTTGCCTATTACAATAATAATAACTCCGCCAATAATGACGATAATTACAATAAGTACTCTTAATAAATTTTTTGCATTCATAATAATGTTAGTTTGTTTTATGCCTACTTTTTAAGGTTTTCGGCCTGGACCTTTTTACTATATCAAATTTCTATAATAAAAGAAGGTGTAGGATCAGGTAAATCACTGAAAATGAGGTGTGTTTTTTACTGTTGTTAATGTTTGCTGATACGTATGATCATAAATATATGTTTTCAACTCCACAATGAAGACATGGAGCGGGCAGGTCTACAACGTTAATTATTTAAACAATAATTTCAGCGTTCCGGTAACAAGTGCATCAGAAACCAATTAGCATAAAAAACCGCTTCAGAGGAAGCGGTTTTTTTATTTTCTATTTTTTACGGGTGAATTTTATTTCCATTGTTTTCATTTCCTTACCGGTTTTGGAGCCGGGACCATACATTTCCATGATTTGAGTGTTATCATCCACGAATGTAAAAACTTCCCTTACATCGCATTCTTTTCCAGGTCTTGCAATGTCAGGCATTTTACCTTTAAATTCAATTGATTTCTTTGAAGCGTTCCAATCTCCTGTAGTATACATTATTCCTGTTCCCATATTATCCATCCATGTACTTACAAATTTTTTAGTCGCATTATCGTATCCAACAATGCTCCTTCCTTCAAAAGGCATTCCCCACATATTACCGGTGTGTACGCTCTCCTGATAGCGTCCGCCAAAGATCATTTTATTGGTACACTCAGATGTACTTTTGATAGGTTTTCCTCCTTCTTCCATCCACATAGTCGTTTCTCCGGTCCACTTCCCATCTGATTTAGCAAGCATTTTGTGCATCTCTCCGGGAGTAGCATATTCAGTCCATGCCTTTACAGCGGTAGCAGAATCTACAGGTTTCCATGCTGCAGAATCAGATCCTGTGGATTCCTTACCCATATTGGGTTTTCCTTTTTCGCAAGCCGTCAATAGAAAAGCTGCGATTACAATGAACATTAGATTTTTCATAAATGTTTAGTTTTAAGTTGGTTATAATTTTAATTTAAAGGTAAGAAATTTTATTTTGTTGGTTTTTGCCTTTTTAACGGTGGAGTTTTTAATTCAAAACATTAACTTTGTGTATTCACAACGCAAACTATATTATGCAGAATATTAAAGTAGCAGTAGATGCAGTTATATTTGGATACTTTGATAAGAAGGATCTTCAGGTTCTTTTGATAAAAAGAAAAATTGATCCTTTCAAAGGAGGATGGGCATTACCGGGCGGATTGGTTCTTGATGATGAAAATCTTGATGATGCTGTAAAAAGAGAACTGTATGAAGAGGCTGGCATAAAGCCCGATTTTCTGGAACAACTTTATACTTTTGGTAATGTGGGTAGGGATCCCAGGAACAGAGTAGTTTCTATAGCTTATTTGGGCCTGGTAAACCCTTCTTACTATGAACTATTTGCAGATTCCGATGCCGAAGACGCACAATGGTTCAGTGTTAATCAGCTTCCAAAGCTTGCTTTTGATCATAAAGGAATACTGGATATTGCGTTAAAAAGACTTCGTACGAAAATTCAATACCAGCCGATTGGTTTCAATCTTCTTAATGAGGAATTTCCGTTTTCTGATCTGGAAAACCTCTATAAAACAATCATTGGCCAGGAGATAGACCGCAGAAATTTCCGTAAAAAGATCATGAGCTATGGTCTTCTCAATGAAACCAACAACCTTAAAAAAGAAGGGAGCGGAAGACCGGGAAAACTATTTACTTTTAATCAGGAGAAATATAAGGAACTTGAGGAGCAAGGATTTTATTTTGAAATCAAATAGGAGTATAAACCATATATTTCTAAGTAAATACATAATAACAAATGATCATCATATCAAATGAAAAACGGGCTTTAGCCCGTTTTTTTATAAAACTATTCGATGGATTATTTAAAATAAAAATGTACAGTAATAAATTAATGTAATTGAAAATCAATGTTTTAAAGATATTAGTGTAAAATTAACGCAAATAAATTTGGAGGGAAATAAAGTATTCTCTTACATTTGTGTAATAATAACGCAAACATGAAATATAATCTGCAAAATATCATCCAAAAGTTTCAAAATAAAGAGGAGTTGGAATTCTTATTTTTCTGGGGTCATACAGCCAAAGATCAGATCACGAAGGCGTGCTTCAGTCAGTGGTATCTGGCTGAATTTGAAGAAGGAGGAGTTATTTATAAAACGGCAGAGCATTATATGATGGCAGAAAAAGCAAGACTATTTAATGATGAGAATATCGAAGCTCTTATCATTGAAGCACAGGACCCAAAGGAGGCAAAGGGATTAGGAAGAAAGATTAAAAACTTTGATCATCATATTTGGGATGAGCATAAATATGAAATTGTAAAGAGAGGAAACTTTTTTAAATTTTTGCAAAACGGAGAGCTTAAAAAATTTCTATTATCAACGGGTGATAAGCTTATTATTGAAGCAAGTCCTTATGATAAGATCTGGGGAATAGGAATGCTGGAATCAGATCCTGAAGCAAAAAATCCGCTTCATTGGAGAGGAGAGAATCTTTTAGGGTTCGCTTTAATGGAGGTCCGGGATGATCTAAAAGAATGATATGGCCCGGGACAGGGATTTATTATCCGTTAAGGCAATAATGTAAAATATTAATCAACAGTGAAAATATGCATTCGGGAAGGATGTTATGTTCATCAATGAAGAATACATTCTTTTAAACAAGATAAACTTATGTCCTGTTTAATTAGCGTAAAAACAACACAAATATTAACTCTTAAAAAAGTAAAGCAATGTTTGGTTTCAGACACATCAAATTCGATTCAATGACTTACGTTCTTCATTTTAAAAATGGGAAAACCGTAAGAGAAGGAAGAGGGCTATCATTCTTTTATTTTGCCCCAAACAGTTCTATTGTAGCAATTCCGATGGGAAGTAATGATCTGCCGTTTATTTTAATGAAAATACGCTTGATTATCAGACGGTAAAAATCCAGGGACAGATCAGCTATAAAATTATTGATCCAAAAGCTTTATCCAATACATTGGATTTTACGGTTAACGAATCAGGAGTATATAAGAAAAATGATATTGAGAAGCTTAACCAGAGAATCATTAACCTGGCACAGACTTCTACTTCATCATTTATCCATGACATGAGTTTAAAAGATGCCATTCGCTCTGCCAAGAAGATTGAGGAACATATTTTAGAAGGGCTTAAGGCTTCAGAAACCATCCAAACCATGGGCATTGAAATATTGGGAGCCAGTATTCTGGCGGTTCAAACCACTCCGGAAATGGCCAGGGCATTAGAAACGGAAACCAGGGAGAAACTCCAGCAGCAGGCAGATGAAGCTATTTATGAGAGAAGAAACTTTGCTGTGGAGCAGGAAAGAAAGATCAAAGAATCTGAACTGAATACAGAGATAGCAGTTGAGGAAAAACAAAAACAGATCGAAGAAAAAAGAATGGAAACAGAGATCCAGCAGGAGGAAAATAATAAGATCCTTAGAGAAATGAAGATTGCTGCTGATATTTCCGTTGAAAATCAAAGAAAACAGCTGATAGAGCAAAAGACAGAAAATGACAGAAAAGAAGCTGAAACCCAGGGCTATGTATTGGAAACCTCATTGAAACCATATAAAGAAATGGATTGGAGAATTCTAAGTGCTTTGAGTGGAAACCAGGATGCAAGATCCAATATTGCACTGGCTTTTAGAGAGCTTGCTGAAAATGCAGGGAAAATAGGAAACTTAAATATAAGCCCGGACTTATTGGAAAATCTCTTAAAACAGCATTAAGCGATGAAAGGAATGAAAAGCATTTAAAATAAGCAATTGAAGTAAAGCCATGAAACCAGAATACGCAATTATTATTAAGAACAAAACGAGATTGGAAGCTTTGATTGAACGGTTCAATACAAAAGCACAGGCCCGGTTTTATATCGAAAGTTCAGGGGGTGATTTTCAGGAATATGTTACTGAACATGAAAAGTTCTATCAGTCATTTCTTGAAGTCCAGACAAAACTTTCCAAAGTAATTAAAAATAAAGTGGTAGAACGAGAATTTGTACCCTCCTTTATTTTCTCTCAAAAGAATTTAATTGTGGTGGTTGGGCAGGATGGGTTGGTAGTGAATGTAGCAAAATACTCTAAAAATATACCTATCGTAGCAATTAACCCTGACCAGGAAAGGTATGATGGAGTACTGCTTCCTTTTAATACAAAAAACTTTCTGGATGGCATTTATTCTGTTATAAACGAAAATTTTAGTTCAAAGAGAATGAAGTTTGCTGAAGCAGTATTGAATGACGGGCAAAAGCTCCTGGCTGTAAATGATCTTTTCATTGGTGTTTCTTCCCATAGCTCAGCAAGGTATAAGGTGGTTATGAACGGAAAAGAAGAGATGCATTCTTCCAGTGGAATTATTGTTTCTACAAAGACAGGAAGTACCGGCTGGCTAAGCTCGATCTTTAATATGGCCTATGGAATTTTAGGATCTAAAGAACTGGAATATCCGGAACTCAATGAAGATGATCTATACTTTGCGGTGAGAGAACCTTTCAAAAGTAAAGCAACACAAACGGAAATTTGCAGTGGGCGAATAAAAAGAGGAAATAGGCTCGTTATAGAATCATTAATGCCAAATAATGGTTTTATATTTAGTGATGGAATTGAACAGGATTTTTTGCAGTTCAATAGTGGTGCAACCGTAGAAATTAAGCTGTCTGATGAAGAGGCGGTTTTGGTAATAAATTAAAAAATGGAAACAAAAATTAAAATTAGATGAGCCCACTTATTGAATTAATAAAAGGCGATATCACTAAAGTAAAGGCTGATGTTATTGTAAATGCGGCAAATTCGTCTTTACTTGGAGGAGGTGGTGTTGATGGGGCTATTCATCGTGCAGGTGGAAAGCAGATATTAAAAGAATGTATTCATATAAGAAATAAACAAGGAAAATGTAAAACGGGCGAGGCGGTTGTAACTTCTGCAGGAAATCTTCCTGCAACTTATGTTATTCATACCGTGGGACCGGTCTGGAATGGTGATGAAGAAGCAAAAGAATCGGTGCTTTTAGCTAATTGTTACAGGAATTCTTTACTATTAGCAGAGAGTCTTGATGCTAAAACAATAGCTTTTCCGAACATTAGTACCGGAATTTATCATTTCCCGAAAGAATTAGCAGCAAAAATTGCTATTAATGAAGTTCAAAATTTTTGGACAGAAAGGATTGAAAAAATTATTTTCGTTTGTTTCGATAATGAAAACGAAGCAATTTATGACAAACTATTAAAAGAAAAACAATGAAAAAACTAACCATATTAAGCGGTGCAGGAATTAGTGCCGAAAGCGGAATAAAGACATTCAGAGACGGAGATGGTCTCTGGGAAAATCATAATGTAACAGATGTGGCTAGCCCTGAGGGCTGGAGGAGGGACAGAGCATTGGTTTTGGAGTTTTACAATCAGAGACGCCGCCAGCTTCACGAAGTAGAACCTAATGATGCCCACCGGCTGTTAGCAGAGCTTGAGAAGTATTTCAATGTACAAATCATTACTCAGAATATAGATGATCTTCATGAAAGGGCAGGATCAACCAACATCCTCCACATCCATGGAGAATTGTTTAAGTCATGTTCGAGTCATAACAAAGACCTGATCTATGAGCAAAAAGATGATATTAACGAGGGAGATAAAGCTGAAGACGGATCTCAGTTAAGACCATTTATCGTTTGGTTTGGAGAAGATGTGCCTTTATACAATGTAGCAAGAGAAAAGGTAAAAGAAGCAGATATTTTAATTGTTATCGGAACTTCCTTGCAGGTATATCTGGCAGCAGGTCTGATACATGAAATTAAAGATGATTGTCTTTTGATCGTTATCAATCCCAATGAAACGGAGTTCGGATATGGTAAAAGAGCTGTAGTGATGAAAGAAAGTGCAACAAGAGGAATGAAATTATTGTTTGATAAGCTTGTAAATATGGCATAATGGAGAATGTGGTAAAATCTGGAATTTTCGGCGTTTGTGTTGGAGATGCGTTAGGGGTTCCTGTTGAATTTAAGAAAAGAGAAGATTTAAAGAAATCACCGGTTAAAGGATATTTGGAATATATGTCTTGGAATCAGCCTAAAGGAACCTGGAGTGATGATAGCTCTTTAACACTTTGTCTGGCGGAGGAGCTTACTAAAGGATATGATTTAGAGAAAATAGGACATAGTTTTGTTAAGTGGAATAAATATGGACATTGGACGGCTCATGGAAAACTTTTTGATATTGGCGGAACAACAAGACATTCTATTGCAAGGCTGATAAAAGGCGAAAGCGCAAAATTTTCAGGAAATATCTTTGAGGAAGATAATGGAAATGGTTCATTGATGAGAATTCTTCCATTAGCTTTTTATCTTGAAAAACAAGAGGATATCGACATGCTTTATAAAACAATTAAAGAAGTTTCTGCTATTACCCATGGCCATTTTCGCTCAGTATTTGCCTGTTTTATCTATATTGTTTTTGCTATCCAATTAATAAAAGGGAAAAGAAAAGAAGAAGCATATGAGTTTATGCAAAAAAGAAGTTTAAAATATGCAGAAATCAAAGGCTTTAATCCAAATGAAATTAAGCTTTTCGATAGGCTTTTAAAAAATGATATTTGGAAATATACTGAAGATGAAATTAAAAGCGGAGGATATGTTCTACACAGTTTAGAAGCTTCTTTATGGTGTTTTATGAATTCAGAAAGTTATTCTGAAGCGGTATTGAAAGCGGTTAACTTAGGTGAAGATACCGATACTACAGGGGCAATAACAGGAGGAATTGCTGGAATTTATTATGGTTTTGAAAATATTCCTGAAGACTGGATTTCAGAATTGGTAAGGAAGGAAGATATTGAAAAACTATGTGAAAAGCTGGAGACAAAATATTTTAGTAAGTAATAGAGCAATGAATACTATAAGTGAATATTTTAAAATATAATTGAAACAACAGGAATTCAAGTAAGATCTGATCCTGAAGAATATCATTGCTAAATAAAAAACATAATCATGAACGAAATAGAAAATAAAAGAATAAGTAAATTTTTAAGCCTGATTCTCCGTCATCAGCCAGAAACAATTCATCTGCATTTAGATGAAAATGGTTGGGCGGATGTGGAAGAATTGATTACAAAATCGGCTCGCAAAAGAGTGCATTTTACGATGGAGGAATTAGATAAGGTCGTAGAAACAAATAACAAAAAAAGGTTTGCTTTTAACGAAGATAAAACGAAAATACGAGCTAACCAGGGACACTCTATTGATATAGATCTGGCATTGATTCCTCAGCAGCCTCCGGAATATCTCTACCATGGAACTGCAGAAAGTAATATCAGCTCCATTATGGAAAAAGGGATTGAAAAAAGAAGCAGGCAGCATGTTCATCTGAGTGCAGATAAAGATACTGCTACAAAAGTGGGAATGCGTCACGGAAAACCTGTAATTTTGACCATCCGGACAGGCAAAATGTCTGAAGAAGGAATTCAGTTCTATCTTTCAGACAATGGAGTCTGGCTGACGGATTTTGTTGACACGAAATATATTTCAAAGTAAAAATGAAGAGAAAGTTAGTAATAGGTGATATTCATGGAGGTTTTAAAGCGCTGATCCAGGTTCTTGACCGGGCTCAGGTAAAAAGTGATGATCAATTAATCTTTCTTGGAGATTATGTAGACGGCTGGAGTGAATCTTCCCATATTATTGCCTTTCTGATTGAACTTTCAAAAAAGCAGGATTGTATTTTTATTAAAGGAAACCATGATGCCTGGTGTGAAGACTGGCTTTCTTTCGGGGAAACTCCTGAAGTGTGGCTCAATAATGGGGGGAGAAAGACTATCGAAAGTTATGATGCCTATTCCAAAATAGAATTACAGCAACATTTGGAGTTTTTTCAGCATATGAAAAACTATGATGTAGATGATCAGAACCGTTTATTTATTCATGCCGGATATTCTTCAATGCACGGCCCGGAAAGAGAGGTCTATTCCAGCAATTACCGATGGGATCGGACGCTTTGGGAAACGGCTGTTTGTATGGATAAAAAGCTGAGCAAGAACTCTGAATTATATCCTAAAAGGCTGCTTTTGTATAACGAGATATTTATTGGGCATACCCCTACTATTGACCTGGGAAGCAAAGAACCTCTACACAAAGCCAATGTCTGGAATCTGGATACCGGGGCTGCTTATACAGGATCATTGTCCATTATGGATGCAGACACCAAAGAGTTCTGGCAGAGTGATCCTCTTCCTGCTTTATATCCTGATGAGACAGGAAGGAATGGGTAGCTGCTAATCGAGAAATCAATGATAATCAGAGACATTCTTACTTCTTTAAAAGAACCCCCCGGTCTTTATGATTAACCAAAAGATTCATCAATAATTTCAGTAATTTTATAATCTGAAATTTTATCTTCATGAAACTTAAATTTGTTCTATTATTACTTAGTTCTTCATTGTTTTTTTCACAGAAATCTTTCCAGACGCCTTTTGAAAAAGGAAATGGCAACCAGACCGTTACCTATGATGAGATGAATAACTATTACCAGGATCTGGCTAAAAAATTTAATACAATTCAATACCTTAAAAAAGGGGAAGATGATAACGGAAAGCCCATCTATCTTGTTATCTATAATCCGTTTCCGGAAAAAGATATTGAAAAGCTGAGAAAAGAAAAAGCAATCCTTTTTGTTAATAATGGAATCCATCCGGGAGAACCGGACGGAATTGATGCAACCATGATGCTCATTCGGGATCTTGCCACAAAAAAAATAAAGACTCCACAGAATTTTATCATAGCAGCTATTTCGGCATATAACGTAAGCGGAATGCTGAACAGAGGGTCTTACTCCAGAGCGAATCAAAACGGTCCGGAACAATACGGATTCAGAGGAAATGCCAGGAACTATGATCTGAATAGGGATTTTATTAAAGCCGATTCTAAAAATGCCAGAAGTTTCCAGGAAATATACCAGTGGCTGAAGCCGGATGTCTTTATCGATAACCATGTAAGCAACGGGGCAGATTACCAATATACGTTTACCTATATTTCAACTTTTAAAGAACGCCTTGGAAATGTACTGGGAAATTATTTTTACAATGATTATCAGGCAAAGAACCTGCAGGATTTAAAAAAACTGGGATATGAGAGCACTCCATATGTGAATATTCATGGGGATGTCCCTGAAATCGGATTTGCAGCCTTTGAGGATTCACCACGATACTCAACGGGATATACTTCTTTATTCAACTCATTGGGCACGGTTCCGGAAACGCATATGCTCAAACCTTACGACAAAAGGGTTGATGCAACGTATAAGTATATGCTTGTTAACCTTCAGAATCTGGATAAAGAGTATAAAAAGATCAAAGACTATCGTATTGAAAACCTAAAGCAATATCAGCCAGGAAAACAATATGGTATCCGCTGGAAGATTGATTCTACAAAATTTTCCACGATGGATTTTAAAGGATATGAAGGAAAATATAAACCCAGCGAAGTATCCGGAAAACCAAGATTGTATTACGACAGGACAAGTCCTTTTACAAAAAATATAAAATTGTTTACGACTGCTGTTCCTACGGGTTACATTACAATTCCAAAATATTATGTCATTCCGCAGTCCCAGTACAGGGTTATTGAAGAATTCAAAAGGAATAAAATAGAAATGAAACCGATTCAAAAGGACAGTGCAATAGCGGTGGAGTCCTATAAGATCAATGATTTTAAAACGGTTAAAAATCCGTACGAAGGACATTATCTTCATTATGAAACAACGGTTGATAAATCCGATAAAAAAATGAATTTCCTGGAAGGTGATTATATAGTTTCTACACAACAGCCGGGAGTTAAATACATTATTGAAACCCTTGAGCCGGAAGCATTGGATTCCTTCTTTAACTGGAATTTCTTTGATGGTATTCTGGCACAAAAGGAATATTTTTCAGCATATATCTTTGAAGATACCGCGGCTGAACTATTAAAAAAAGATCCTAAACTGAAAAAGGACTTTGACGATAAAAAATCATCAGATAAAAAATTTGCAGATGATGGTGCTGCTCAGCTAGACTGGGTTTATAGACATTCTCCTTATTTTGAAGAAAAGACATTCAGGCAATATCCGGTGTATAGGATTTTGTAAAAAGTGAAGGCGTTTCAGATGAAACGCCTTTTTTTATTTTGGTAAGCCTCTTTTTAAAGCATAATTGGCTCGTTCAACAGCTTTTTTCTCTTTCCAGTCCATATACCTTTTTTTGAAATTGGACTTCATGATATCATCAAATTTACGCTGTACCGTAAGATTCCATAAAGAGTGTGCCTTTACTGCCCAGGATTTATCCCAAGCCCTTAAGGAAATAGAGAAACTTCCGTCCAGATACTTCATCCAGTGCCACCATCCTGTAGGCATAAACAAGGTGTCTCCATGTTCAAGGAAGCATTCAATACCTTCCACTCCGTCAAGCGCCGGGAATTTAGTGAAATCAGGATTCTCAATATCGTAATCTTCCAGAGCATACGTAGCATAAGGAATCTGATAAAGTCTTTCTTTCCATTTGTAATCAAAGAGCATGATATGTTTTCTGCCATTGAAGTGCGTATGGAAGATATGCGCCATATCGATATCAAAATGAAGGAAAGTAACCGATCCTTTTCCTCCAAAGAACATATTCGGATATTTATCAAGGAACCCTCCCATTAATTCTTTGGGAGAAATATAATCTTCAAGAAGTTTTGGAGCAAATTTAATCGGATCAAAAAGGAAGATTCTAAGATCTGTAGGCTCTTTCTGAATCAAATCGATATAATCTCCAAATTTCATTTTGGCTGCAGATGCATTGATGGGAGCAGACGGGTCAGCCTTTGAGCTGTCATATAAGGGGACTTCTACATCACCTACCGTTTCCTTCATATAATCCATTGTCCATTTTTGATATGCAGGCCATTTTTTTGCCATGTTTTTGATGACAACGGGCCTTCTCGGCTTTAGATATTTTTCGTAGAAATCTTCTTTACTGATATCGTCTACAACATCTATAGGCTTTAAAATAATTCCCATTCTGTAAATTTTATGTTACAAAATTATTAAATTAAATAAATATAATATTGTGTTTAAGTTTTTTTTAATCTATGATTCAAATCACTATCATAAATATTTAGACCAGATAAAAATAATAAAAAGAAGTGTAATGCAATAGTATTTTATTTATCATGCGTAATAACTAAAGGACTCCACAAAATTTAGAATTCAATACAAATAGTCTTAGTATCCAACAAAAAATTATGGGTTTCGATTGGATCAAAACCTATGATTAAGAATTTTGTAAAATAAGAATATTTACTTAGGCAAGCCTCTGCGTAAGGCTATTTCCGCTCTTTTTATGGCTATTTTTTCCTTCCAGTCCATATATTTCTTCTTGAAATTGACCTTCATGATATCATCGAATTTACGTTGTACCGTAAGATTCCAGATAGAGTGGGCCTTTACAGCCCAGGATTTATCCCATGCCCTTAAGGAAAGAGAGAAACTTCCGTCCAGATATTTCATCCAGTGCCACCATCCTGTAGGCATAAATAAGGTATCCCCATGTTCCAGAAAGCATTCAATACCTTCGATCCCATTCAGTGCGGGAAATTTGGTAAAATCAGGATTTGAAATGTCATAATCCTCCAATGCATAGGTGGTATAAGGGATCTTATATAATCTTTCTTTCCATTTATTTTCAAAAAGAATAACGTGCTTTCTCCCGTTGAAGTGGGTATGAAAAATGTGGGGAAGGTCTATATCATAATGCAGAAAAGTAACGGACCCAGTTCCTCCGAAAAACATGGAAGGATATTTATCCAGGAAGCCGCCCATTAAATCTTTTGGAGAAATATAATCATCCAGCAGCTTATTGGCATATTTAATAGGATCAAAGAAAAAAATACGAAGATCGGTAGGTTCTCTTTGGATCAGGTCTATATAATCGCCAAACTTCATTTTTGTAGTAGGGGTATTGATCGGTGCTGAGGGATCAGCTTTGGAACTGTCATATAATGGAACTTCTACGTCTCCTACTGTCTCTTTGATGTGGTCCATTGTCCATTTTTGATATGCAGGCCATTTTTTTGCCATATTTTTGATGACAACAGGCCTTCTCGGCCTTAGGTATTTTTCGTAGAATTCTTCCTTAGTAATGTCATCTACAATGTCAATAGGCTTTAAGACAATTCCCATTTTATAAATTTTATGTTACAAAACTATTAAATAAATATTGATATTAAGTAAATTAAGATTTATTTAACCTATGGCTTTAATCATTTATTTTATTTAGTCAAAATAAAATGAAGCAAAACTTATATCCCTAAAATACACAAACAAAAAAAACCAAAAAAAATTATCACTAAAAACATAGTGAAAAACAGTGTTTTAACTTATTTGCCTGAAATGCATCTCTATAGAGGTGTAACAAAAAACACCGAATAATAACTAATTAAGCAAATAACTAGAATTATGAAAAAGAATATTACTTTATTTCTGATGATTTTTCTTTCTGTGCTTACTTATGCGCAAAAGACGATTACAGGTAAAATCACAGATGAAGATGGTGTTCCTATTCCAAGCGCAAGTGTAACGGTAGAAGAACCGGGTAAAGATGCGATCTTAGCTTATGGAATTACCAATTCAAAAGGGGAATATAAAGTAACTTTTACTACAGCAGAGTCTAATGTTGATTTGAAAGTAAAGGCATTTAACCAAAAACCATTAACTAAACAGATAAGCAACAGTGATCAGACGCTAAGTTTTAAAATGCAGTCTGAGGCTACCGAGATCAAGGAAGTTCAACTGAAAACCAAGATGATTACGGCGAGAGGGGATACCATTGCGTATGATCTTAAAGCTTTTGACAGTAAGAGTGACAGGACACTGGCTGATGTGATGAAAAAGATTCCTGGTATTGAGGTTAATACGGACGGAACGATACTTTATCAGGGGAATGCGATCAATAAATTCTACGTTAATGGGAAAGACCTGATGGAAGGAGGATACGGAACGATTAATAATTCTTTACCAAAGGATGCTGTACAGAAAGTTGAAGTGCTTGAAAATCACCAACCTGTAAAAATTCTTCAGGATAAAGTACCTTCCGACCAGGCGGCAATCAATATTAAATTAAAGAATTCCGTTACCATGACTGGTAGAGGAGAAGTAGGAACAGGATTTGGAGAACCTTGGCTCTGGAATGTGAAACTGACTCCTATGTTCTTTGGACAGAAAAGCCAATGGGTAGTTAATTATAAAACCAATAATATGGGAGAGCAGGTTGAAAATGAAGGAAATATATTGGCTTTTGGAAACAGGTTCGAAGGAAAGAGGATTAATGCCTCACAAAATGACTGGCTCACTGTAGAAAATGCAGACACTCCCAGCCTTCCGGTAAAAAGATACTTATTAAATAATGTCCACTATTTATCCGCTAATTATTTAACCAATATCGATAAAAAGAAAGAATGGGAACTTAAGGCCAATGCCAACTATACAAATAATGCAGTAGAAAGAGAAGCTTATAATAGGAAAGATTATTTCGATGGAAGTTCTAATACAACTAATATTCTTAATAATTTTTATACGGATAAAGCTAAAGGAGAATTGATTTTTACAAAAAATGCAAAAAAAGGATTCTTCAAGAATACAACAAGCTTTTCTCAATACTGGAATGCAGACAGAGGACTGGTAGACAGAACCGACCTTACTTCCGGAAAACAAAGAAATGCAGGGGAAAGCCTTGAATCTCCTACGACATCATTTCAAAACTCCTTAAGTACGATTATACCATGGAAGGAAAAAATGGTGAACCTTTTATCCTATGTAAGCTATCAGACAGACAGGCAAACATTGGAAGTTTCTCCAACATCATATCTGGATATCCCTGGATTTAAAGTGTTACCGAATTCTGATTTTGTTACCCAAAACCTAA
Organism: Chryseobacterium sp. PTM-20240506; assembly: GCF_048296755.1. Classification (NCBI taxonomy): domain Bacteria; kingdom Pseudomonadati; phylum Bacteroidota; class Flavobacteriia; order Flavobacteriales; family Weeksellaceae; genus Chryseobacterium; species Chryseobacterium sp. PTM-20240506. The sequence continues at coordinate 3,133,796 of NZ_CP182581.1, read as the reverse complement.
GGCTTAAAACTTTTGAGGCAAATCATTCTGCAAATATTGGATTTTCTACAAAGGGATGGACCTTTACTCCTGAAGTAGGATTTAATTTCAAAACAACGGATCTGGTTTCAGACCTGTATAACATTGAAACAATTCCGTCCACGAATCCGAATGATCTACCGACACTTTCTACCGCATACAGCAATGACCTGAGATATTCCACAGCAACTCCTTACGGAAGTTTAGGGGTTAATTATAAAAATGATTCCTGGATGCTTTATGCCAACATCCCGGTCAATTCTAATAATATTAAAGCGGAGGACCCGTTCAGAAATGTTTCTAAAACGGTTAATAAAGTTACATTTGAGCCAAGTGTTTTTGCTCAATATACATTTGCTTCATTCTGGAAAGCGTCGGTAAACGCGAATATCAATAATAATTTTGGAGAAATTAATACAGCATATTCAGGATTCTTGATGACTTCTCCAAGTGGAATTAATGCAATGGATCCAAAAAATCCGATTCCTCAGAACAACAATAAATCAGCAGGAACAAGAATTGAATACAGAAACCCGCTGAATAATTTATTCTTTAATGTAAACTACAGATATTCCGATGCGAAAAGAAACCTGATTTCCAATCCTACAATCAATGGTGCGGGATATACAATAATGAATTACAAAGAACAGGATAATCATGTATTGAATAATGGATACAGTGCAGAAGTTGGAAAGTATTTTCCAAAGTTTAAAACCAATGCCTCCCTTAGCTATAGTAACAACACCGTGAAATCAGACCTGTTTTTAAATAATGATTCCTATACCAACAAGAATAACAGCCAGTCGTACGGAATTAAATTCAATAATACTTATTTCAGCTGGATGAGTATAGATTATAACGCAAGTATTTCCCGAACAAAACAGACCAGTGTTGGAAAGGTTAGTTCTAACGCTACCAGAACAGGCTTCACCCATAATCTTGGACTTTTCTTCTATCCTATAGAAAACCATACAGTCGGGTTCAATTGGGATCAGGTGAACACAAATGCAGCTGAACAGAAGTACCATAACGGATTCTACGATGTGTCCTATCAGTTTACCTGGGCTAAAAAGAAAATAGATTTCGAACTGAAGTGGATGAATATTGCGAATAAAAAGGTATTCGAAACCTATGATATTAATACGACCAATATTACCTATACGAGATATCAGCTTCGTCCAAGTCAGGTAATGTTTACCGTGAAATTTAACTTCAAATAATAAACTACATAAACAGAAAAAGCCAATCCCAAGGGATTGGCTTTTTCATTTAAACTATATTTTAAAAGCTTTGTACGTCTGCAGACGGACCGTAACTTCCCGGCAAAGGAATATCATTGAGCCTGTAGTATACTCCCAGCTGAGCTCTGTGGTGGGTAATTTGATTTAAACTGTGGCGGATTGATGCATACTTGGTCCATTTTGCCAATTCATGCCCATTATGTTTTAAAGCCCAGGTAGAATTCAGGTCATCTTCTTTTGCATTTTCCAATGCGTCGATACCCGATTTATAGTTCTCATCCAGTTTTTTTAATAAATCTTCTTTCGTAGCAGACGTGGTTGGATGTTGTGCGGTTCCAAAATCCAGTTCAGATGTTTTCAGCATGGTGTTGGGCCACTCAAAAACATCAGCAAGATGGTTGGCAAGCGATTTCATTTTCATACTTTTTTCGTGAGGAGCATACTCATTTTTGTCATCGGGATAGAGGTCAAAAAATTTTCTGGTGGTTTGATACTCACTATCAAGTTCGGATTTTAATTGAGCTAATGTGTCCATTTTAATTTTGTTTTTAGGTATTTAAAGTTAAAACTTTTATAGCTATAAAGGTTTTGACGACATAATAATCTTTAAAAATGAATATGAAAAAAGAAGATGCCACTGAAAATAATTTTTTATATAGCTATTAACCTGGCGGAGCCATATTTCCGGGGCTTACCATAAAGAACTTATAAATAAAGAGAAAAAAGTTGTAACATTTTTGATACAATAGCAACTAATAAGTAAACATTATTACAATGAAAAAGTTGCTTTCAGTATTCTTAATTGCTCTTTTTGCTTTTGCCAATGCTCAGGAGTCTAAAGAAACTGCAAACCGTTTCTTTTACGAACTTACTTTTAAACCTAAAAAAGATTCTACTAAAATAGATAAGGTTATTACGATATTGGATATTACAGATAAAAACAGATCGATTTATCAGGATTATACCATTATCGCACAGGATTCGATCCTGAAGGTGGAAATAGAAGCAATGCAGAAGGCAGGTGTGATGAAAGACCTTTCAAAAACAATCAGACAGCCTAAAATTTCTGCCAGGGTTTATAAATTTTATCCAAGCATGAAAGTGCAGTATGTTGATAAAATTGCCAGTGGATTTACTCCAAGTAATATCGGATATAACGAGGAGCCGAAATTCAACTGGAATATTCTTACCGACAAACAAAAAATAGGAGCTTATAATACACAAAAAGCAACCACAGAATTCGGAGGAAGAAAATGGACAGCATGGTTCAGTACGGATCTGCCTTTTCCTGACGGTCCTTACAAGTTTTCTGGTCTTCCGGGTCTGATTGTCAAGATAGAGGACGATGCAAAAGATTATTCATGGGTGCTTCAGGGAAATAAGAAGGTGAAAGATTACACAGAATATTCATACGTAGAAAACCTGATGCAGGCGAAAGGAGGAAAGGTAAACGAACTGACCAGAGAAAAATTCGAAAAAACGTATAACGATTTCAAAAAAGATCCTTTTGCTACTCTGAGACCGATGATGACACAGGACATGCTTTCCAAGACCATACCGGGAATGGATGGAACTGTAGGTGATATGTTGAAGAAACAGGAAAAACAATACAAAGATTTCTTTAATGCCAATGATAACCCGATTGAGAAGGTTGAAATAACTGACAAAAAGAAAAAATAGACATTCAATTAACTAAATTATATTTTATCAAATGAACCCAAATGTTTTTACAGCATTTGGGTTTATTTTTTTTAAGACTAAGGTTATTTAGATTAAATTTAAATAGCGTACATTTGCATGTACAAAAAGCAGGCTTTGAAAGAGAAGGATTTACATAAATTAAGCGGATTCCCTAAGAACAAAATGGGGAAGATATTGGGTTATGATAATGATCATCTAAAGATGCCAAACAAAATTATAGAAATGGGTCTTTTACCGGAAACCGTTTTCAGGATTTTGTATCAGGCTCCATTTAGTGGTCCCATGTATGTGGAATTTGGAGATGAAAAAAGCCGTATAGCTCTCAGAGAAGAAGAAGGGGATTATATAATTGTACAAGAATGGGATTAATGCAGGAAAATAAGAAAAAAAAGGTACTTTTAGTTGGAAATCCGAATGTAGGAAAATCTACGGTTTTCAATACACTCTGTAATAAAAAACAGAAGACCGGGAATTATGCCGGTGTTACTGTAGCAAGCTATTCCGGACATTACAGCTACAAGGATGAGGAAGTGGAAGTGGTGGATTTACCGGGTTCTTACAGTATATATCCGAGCTCTGAAGATGAAGCTATCTTTTCAAAATTTCTGATCGATGAGCAGCAAAACTATGCCGGAGTTGTTTATATCCTTGAGGCCTTAAGTTTAAAAAGGGGGCTTCTTTTGTTTCAACAGATCCAGGATCTGGGTATTCCTCTTATTTTGGTAGTTAACCAGATCGACCAGGCTCAAAGACGCGGGATTGATATCGATATCCAGCAGTTCTCAAATGCTTTAAATATTAAAATTATCCAAACCAATGCTAAAGAGCAAATCGGAATAGATCAGATAAGGGAAGCTGTTTTTAATAATGATTTTAAAAAAACGGAAAAAACTTCTTTTGAAATTCCGAATGAACATAAAGATTTTATAGCAAAAATTGTGGCTCATAAGGGCTTGGATAGTGATTATGAAGCCTGGATGAGTATATCATCGGGAGTAGAACTCAGCAAAATAGAATCTGTTCATGATATTCTCAATAGTCCGGATGCTAAAAGTCTGGTTCCGAAGAGACTACAGGTTCAGGAGACAGTAAGAAGATACCAGAATGTTGATAAGATATTAGCGAATGTAATCACTAAAAAGCCACAGTTCAAAGAACTGCTTACCGAAAAGCTGGATAAAGTTTTGGTGCATAAGTTCTGGGGATATGTGATTTTCATGCTGATCTTACTTATTATATTCCAAAGCGTATTCTTCCTTGCGGAGTATCCGATGAACTGGATCGAAAGTTTCTTCTCATGGCTGTCCGCATTCACTGGCGAGTATCTTCCTGAAGGACCGGTAAATTCACTTGTTTCTAATGGAATTATCCCGGGATTAGGAGGGATTATGGTATTTGCTCCTCAAATCGGAATTTTGTTATACTTCTTATATCTGTTAGAAGATTCAGGATATATGGCAAGAGTAATCTTCCTGATGGATAGATTTTTAAGGCCATTTGGACTCAACGGGAAAAGTATTGTCCCATTGGTTTCCGGAACAGCTTGTGCGATCCCTGCTGTGATTTCCACACGTAATATCGAAAACGTTAAGGAAAGACTCCTGACCATTTTAGTAACTCCTTTCATGACCTGTTCTGCAAGACTTCCTGTATATAGCATCATTATCGGCTTGGTTATTTCAGACAAAAGCTTTTTAGGAATAAAGTATAAAGCTCTGGTATTAATGGGAATGTATCTGTTAGGATTTCTTGTCGCTTTATTTTCAGCAGCCATCTTAAAAAGATTTATTAAAGATAAAGGTAAAACATACCTTGTAATGGATTTGCCTACTTATAAAAAACCATTGTTCGGATATGATTTCAAAATGGTTTTAGGAAAGGTTTGGGACTTTATAACGGGAGCAGGAAAGATAATCTTTATTGTAAGTATTATCATCTGGTTCTTAAGTTATTTCGGACCGGCACAGAAGACCAATCAAATGGTTGCTACAGATGTTAAGCTGGATCACTCCTACCTTGCAAAAATGGGTAAGGCTATAGAGCCGGCCATTGCTCCTTTGGGTTATGATTGGAAAATGGGAGTAGGAATCATTACCAGTTTTGTAGCTAGAGAAGTTTTTGTAGGTACAATGTCTACCTTATACAGCCTGAGTGATGATGCTCCTGAAGTAAAAGTAATTGACAAAATGAGACACGATGTGAAACCAAACGGTGAAAAAGTGTTTAATTTTGCAACAGGAATCTCTATCCTTTTATTTTATGCATTTGCAATGCAGTGTGTTTCCACACTTGCAGTAGTCTACAGAGAAACAAAAAGCCTTAAATGGACAGGCTTTCAGGTTGTTATGATGACTGGTTTGGCATATTTTGTGTCTATGTTTATTTATCAAATTCTAAAATAATGAACTCTTCATTAATTTTTCAATATATTATCGTACTACTCATTGTAGGATTCGCCTGTTACTCTCTTTTCAGAGTGATCAGAAAGAATTTTGCACCTAAAAAATTCAGCTCTAAAGGAGGAGGTTGTGATAAAGATTGCGGTTGTTCATAAATTTGTCACACAAATAATGTAAATAATTTCTAATTTTGCTCAGCCTTACGCAGAATATAAATAGAATTTAAACTTACAAAAGACCTACAATGTCATTAATTAAAAGTATTTCAGGAATCCGGGGAACGATCGGGGGAAAAGTAAATGATAACTTAACTCCACTTGATGTGGTAAAGTTTGCTTCCGCTTTCGGGACCTGGCTTCAGAACAATAAAAACAAAAAAAACTTAACGCTTGTTATAGGAAGGGATGCAAGGATTTCCGGTGGAATGGTTTCCTCTCTGGTAACGGCTACATTACAGGGACTGGGGATCAATGTTATTGATCTCGGACTTTCTACAACACCTACCGTGGAAATTATGGTTCCGGAACTGAAGGCGGACGGAGGAATTATCCTTACCGCTTCCCATAATCCAAAACAATGGAACGCCCTTAAATTGTTGAATGAAAAAGGAGAATTCATCAGTGGTGAGAACGGGGCAGAGATGCTGGCAATCGCTGAAAGTGAAGATTTCAACTTTGCGGAAGTAGACGATTTAGGGAAATATGAAACAAGGGACGATGCCTTTGATATTCATATCCAGCAGATCCTTGATCTTCCCATGGTAGATGTTGAAGCCATTAAAGCCAAAAAATTCAAAGTTGTTTTAGACGCTGTGAATTCTACAGGTGGAATAGCGATTCCGATGTTGCTGGATAAACTTGGATGTGAAACCATAAAACTGTATTGTGAGCCTAACGGACATTTTCCGCATAACCCGGAGCCTCTGAAAGAACATTTGGGAGACATCTGCGAACTGGTAAAAAAAGAAAAAGCAGATTTCGGAGTGGTAGTGGATCCTGATGTTGACAGGCTGGCTCTGATCGATGAAAAGGGAGAGATGTTTGGAGAAGAGTATACATTGGTTGCAGTGGCGGATTATTTATTAAAACATAAAAACGGAGTTGCCATATCCAATCTTTCTTCGAGCCGTGCATTGAGGGATATCGCCCGGAATCATAATTCTGAATATTTCGCAAGTGCGGTAGGAGAGGTAAATGTTGTTACCCTGATGAAAGAGAAAAATGCGGTTATCGGAGGAGAAGGAAACGGAGGAATTATTTATCCTGATCTTCACTACGGAAGAGACTCTTTGGTAGGCGTTGCCCTTTTCCTTACTTATCTGGCAAAAGAAAACAAAACCGTTTCAGAGCTGAGAGCAGGATATCCAAGCTATTTTATGGGGAAAAAGAAAATTGAACTTACCCCTGAAATCAACGTAGATGATATTTTAGCCAAAATGGAAAAAGAATATCAGAACGAAGAAGTTTCTACCATAGATGGAGTGAAAATAGATTTTGAAAACAACTGGGTTCACCTTCGTAAATCGAATACGGAACCTATTATCAGAGTCTATACTGAGGCCAAATCCCAGGAAGAGGCAGATCAGCTGGCAGACCAGATTATAGCGAAAATAAATAGCCTGATTTAAAAAGATGAAAGAACGGAACTTTATGTTCCGTTCTTTTTTTATATTTAAATATGTTTGAGCATCTAAAAGCAAAGTTTCCGTTTCCGAAAACAAAATGTGTCCGATTTATCATGGAATTCAAACGCATTGAAGTACCGGCAAAGACCATTCTTTTAAAAGAGAATGAGGTGTCCTTGCACGCCTATTATATTGAAAAGGGATTGGCAAGAGCCTGGTATAACAATGACGGAAAGGATGTTACTTTTCAGTTTTTTACTGAGAATACCATGTTTTCTTCTTTGGAAAGCTTCAGAAAAGGTCTGCCGAGCATGGTTTCCTTTGAGACCATAGAATCTTGCATTTTATGGAAAATAGATAAGCCGACCGTTGACCAGATTTTAGCAGAAATATATAATGATCCTGAGCTGAGGGATCGCTTTATGGATTCAGTCTTTGAGAGAACATTTGATTATATGAAACATTTCTTTTCATTTATAAAAGACAGTCCTCAGCAACGTTACCTTGATCTTGCAAAGGAGAAACCTGAAATCATTAAAAGAGTTCCCCAGCATTATATCGCTTCTTACCTCGGAATTACGACCGTCCACCTGAGCAGAATAAAGGCCAAAATCCTCAAAGGAGGCTAGCGAAGTAAACTGATAACAAATGTTATTGCAGCAAGGGTTTCCTTCATCATAATTTTGTATAAAAATTAAAAAGAATGAAAGCAGCAGTAGTATTTGAAAAAGGAGCAACTCCTCAATATGCAGATTTTCAGGATCCTCAAGTTACGAAGGACAATGAGCAACTCGTCTATGTAAAAGCAGCATCCATAAAACATTTGGACAGGGCCAGAGCAAGCGGAAAACACTATTCTACGGAAAATGAGGAACATCAGCCTAAAATTATAGGAAGTGACGGGGCCGGAATATTGGAAAACGGAAAAAGAGTATATTTTTTCAGTAAAAGAGGAACGGTTGCAGAAAAAGCAATAGCTGATAAACATATGACTGTTCCCATTCCTGATGGATTGGATTTCGCTACAGCATCAGCATTACCTAATGCGATTATGGGCTCAGCAATGGGATTAAGGTTTAAAACACAATTAAAAACAGGAGAAACGGTCCTGATCAATGGAGCAACAGGGGTAACCGGAATGATTGCTGTACAGATCGCAAAATTATACGGAGCTAAAAAAGTACTTGCCACGGGTAGAAATGAAGAAGCATTGCAGGCGCTTCGGGAGTTGGGTGCCGATGAGGTTATTTCCCTGAAAATGAATGATGGGGAGTTTATGCAGAAAATAAAGGAAATTCATAGCCAGACTCCTATTGATGTAGTACTGGATTACATCTGGGGTCATTCTATTGAGCTTCTTCTGTCTGCGATAAAAGGAGATGGAAATTTTTCCCACAAAACAAGATTGGTGTCCGTTGGAGGAATGAGCGGAGACACTATTCAGCTGTCGTCACAGATACTCAGAGGAACTGATCTTCAGATTTCCGGTTCCGGATTGGGAAGTTGGACTCCTGAAGAGTTTAAGTTGTTGATTACGGAAATTATCCCTCAAATGTTTCAGGCTGCAGCAGAACGAAAAATAAGAATGGAAACTGAAGTTATTGATTTAGAAGATATTGAATCGGTATGGCAAAATGAAATTCCTAACAGAAAAAGGTTAGTCGTGTTAATTTAATGTGAATCCCTCTTTTTATCCACATTTCTTTCATTATATTCTTCTTTTTACTATCTTTAGGATAGAAAATTACGAAAACATAATTCAAAAAAAAGTCGCAAATTTGCAGTAATTTTGAATTAACAATCTCAGAAGTAGTATATTAATTAAATAAGTTTGCCGAGGTTCGCAAGTAAATTCGGGCGTTGGCTGACGGAGGATACAGTATATTGGAAGAATATTTTGGAAATGAACTGGTAAAAAAGTTCGAAGAAATGATTGAAAATAATGATGAATTCTACTTCGATACAGAAGAACTGGAAGACATTATTGTTTATTATCTGGAGCTGGGCGATTTTAACTATGCGGATAATGCTGTTAACTATGGCCTAAAGCTTCATCCTAATTCATTGGACATCAAGATCAAAAAGCTTGAAGTTCTTTTGGAGTGGGAAGATTATAATACGGCAAAAGAGCTAATAGACGAGTTAAAGGCTTCATCTATGGAGCACACGGACTTTTTAGTTTGCTACGCCAAGTATTATTCGAATTTGGGAAATCCTAGAAAATCCATTGAAATTTGTAAAAAAGCATTAGAACTGAAGGAAGAAGAAAACTTTCTTCACAACTTTATTGCGGATGAATATGTGAACTTAGGAGATCCTTTCAACGCTCTTAAACATTACAGAAAAGCATTGAAAGAAGACCCAACGGATGAATATGCGTTGGAAAACTGTATGATCTGCTTTAATGATTTAAAAAAGAGCGAGGAGGCTATTGCCTTTTTGAATGAATATTTAGATGAATTTTCTTATTCTGAAACCGCATGGTATGAATACGGACAGTTCTATTTCAACAGAAAGAATTATGAAGAAGCGATTAAAGGGTTTGATTATCTTTTAGCGATCAATTCATCTTCTGTAGGAGTATATGCGAATAAAGCAGCTTGTTACGAAGCATTAGGGCAATATAAAAAAGCCATTGAAGTATATGAGGAAATGCTGGAGTTGGAATATACCAAAGCATTTACTTACTATAAAATCGGATTATGCTATAAAGCAATGAAGCAGCCGATTATCGCATTGAACTCTTTTCAGAAATCATTGAGGGAAGATCCTCAGTTCTATCTGTCTATGATGGAGCAGTCTTATTTGTATGAGGAAATGGGGGGAATGGCTGAAGCGCTTCATTTTGCAAAAGAGGCAACGCATCTGAATGACAGCAACCTTGATTATCAAAAAAGGCTTGCATTTTTATTTATTGATGCTGGAAAATTTGAAGAAAGCCTTTCCTGTTTGAAAAAGCTTGTAGCTTCAGAACCCTCAAGGTTTTACAACTGGTATGCCTACTCAGAAGTGTTAATGCTTTTGGGTGAATACGAAGAAGCCGTTACGATTTTATACAAAGCTATAGAAAATCATAACAGGGCAGAATTGTATTATCAGCTGAGCAACTGCTATTTCAACCTTAGAGATCAGGAAAAAGGAATTGAAACCCTTCAGAAGGCATTAGATCTGGACCCGACTCTTGTTCAGGATATGCAGAAGAAATATCCTTTCATTAAAGATGGGGTAAAAAAGGCTAAAGCCAAAGTGAAGAAAAAGAATTAACGAATCAATAATGGTTCTTAAATAAAAAATCCTGCAGTAATGCAGGATTTATTTTTTTACGGCAGGTTTTGTCCTTAAAAAGATCAAACCTCCTATAATGATCGCTGCGCCTACAAACTGGAGGAAAGTTAATTTTTCGCCATCCAGAATGCCCCAGATAATGGCAACAATAGGCATCAGTAAAGTAACGGTTGATGCAAAGAGCGGAGACGATACTTTCAGGAGCCTGTAATTCATGGTCATGGCCAGTCCTGTTCCGAAAATCGACAATAAGCTTACAAAGAGCAATCCCGTCATATTGTCTTTTGAAAAACTAAACTCCGAGAAAAACCCGGTTAATGCTAAAGCAATGATCGAAGGAAAAAAGAGTACAAAAGAGAATATAAATGAGGATAAAATAACAGAAGACAATTCCATAAGCTTCGATTTTACAGTGGTCGTACTTATCGCATAGCATAATGTAGCCAGCAATAACAAAGCAATCGGAATCATTTTAAATTTCGCTCCGTCTCCTCCTCCGAAAGCGAGGATACATACTCCCGCAAAACTAATACAAACTCCTATAATCTGATGTTTTGTGGTTTCAAATTTCCATACCAGTGCGCCTACGATAATCACGCAAATGGGCATCATAGAATTGATAATCCCTGCAATACTGCTGCTTACTTCTGTTTCTGCAATAGGAAAGAGGAACATCGGGATAAAATTCCCAGTGATCGCCGCCAAAATAAGCCACTTGATGTGTTTTTTAGGAAATAGTTTATACTTCGAAATTGCGATAGGTAATAATATGATCCCTGCTATAAGGACCCTTAGTGCACCTACCTGAAAAGGATTAAAATGTTCTAAAGATTTTTTAATTAAGATAAAAGAAGATCCCCAAATGAGACTGAGCAGCAGTAAGAGGATCCATTTTTCATTGTGTGCTTTCATTATTTTTGTGTAAGTAGTGTAAGAATTGTTTTTTGGGGATCATCCTTGCGCCGAGGCTTTCCAGATGTTCTGTATGAGACTGACAGTCAATGAGATCAAGCTGATCTTTATAAGTTTCCACAAAATGGATAAAGCCTGCTTTGGAAGCATTGCTTACTTTGGCAAACATACTTTCACCACAAAAGACGTTACCGATCTGGAGGCCGTAAAAGCCACCTACCAGTTCACCCTCTTTCCAAACTTCTATGCTTCTTGCCAACCCATAGTCATGAAGTGTGATAAATGATTCCATAAGTTCATCGGAAAGCCAGGTTCCGGCCTGGTCGACTCGGTTTATCTGCTGGCAGTTTCTGATGACTCCCCGGAAGTCTTTATTCTCAGTAAAGGTGAAAACTTCGCGATTGAGTATCTTACGCATCGATTTGGAAACCTTTAGTTCATCAGGGAACAAAACAAAACGGGGATCAGGACTCCACCAAAGAATTTCCTCCCCCGGATTGAACCAGGGAAAAATGCCCAGCTGATAGGCAAACCAAATTCTTTCTACCGATAAATCCCCTCCGAAAGCTATAACCCCTTCGTGCCCGTCATAAAGTTCCGGATCAGGAAATGAAATCTCGTTTTCGTCTAATCGAACCATGTTGAGGAAAAAAAATCCCACTTAAAAAGCAGGATCTATATTTTTAATCGTTGTATCTAATTAAAAAGGTAAATCATCATCTTCGTCTCCCGCAAATGGATTTTCATTTGAAACCGGAGATCCGGATTGTGAAGGAGCTGCCTGAGTAGGTTCTGATCCGTTATCAAAAACTTTTTCTACTCTCCATCCTGTGATAGAGTTGAAGTATTTGGTTTCACCCTGAGGAGATGTCCATTCTCTTCCTCTGATGTTGATTCCTACCTTTACATTTTCTCCTTCCTTAAGGTTGTCTAATAAACTGATCTTGTCAGACAAAAATTCTATGTTTATCGGCTGTGGATACTGCTCCTGAGTTAAAATAACCATTTCTCTCTTTTGAAATCCGCTTGCAAATGTCTGAGCATCAAAAAGTTTCTTTACCGTTCCTTGTAATTCCATATCGTATATATTAACGATGTAAAAGTAAGAAAATGAAATGTAATAAAAGGGGTCAGGAAAAAAAAATGCAGAAATTTTAATTTTTTTTGAAAAAAGCCTTGTGATTGTAGAAAATTGCCCTATATTTGCACTCACAAAAACGAAAGAAGTTCTTTTAAAATACAACTTAACCAAACAATGCGGATGTGGTGTAATTGGTAGCCACGCCAGACTTAGGATCTGGTGCCGTGAGGCGTGGGGGTTCGAGTCCCTTCATCCGCACAACGTTTGCGAAAATAGCTCAGCTGGTAGAGCACAACCTTGCCAAGGTTGGGGTCGCGGGTTCGAATCCCGTTTTTCGCTCCACTCCATGCCCTGGTGGTGGAACTGGTAGACACGCAGGACTTAAAATCCTGTGCCTCTTTTGGCGTGCGGGTTCAAGTCCCGCCTGGGGTACTAATCCTCTGTAACTTTGTTGCGGAGGATTTTTTTTGTTTTTTTTTAAGTTGTATTTATTATATTTGTAAGAATAATGCTGAGGATATCTGTAGTTACAGATCAGCAGAACCAGCGGATGTGGTGTAATTGGTAGCCACGCCAGACTTAGGATCTGGTGCCGTGAGGCGTGGGGGTTCGAGTCCCTTCATCCGCACAACGTTTGCGAAAATAGCTCAGCTGGTAGAGCACAACCTTGCCAAGGTTGGGGTCGCGGGTTCGAATCCCGTTTTTCGCTCCATTCCACGCCCTGGTGGTGGAACTGGTAGACACGCAGGACTTAAAATCCTGTGTCCGCAAGGACGTACGGGTTCAAGTCCCGTCTGGGGTACAACCCTCCGTAACTTTGTTGCGGAGGGGTTTTTATTTTTAGAACATACCTCATTGCTACTTCTTATTTATTATACCTGAGGTTATACATATTTTATAATTAAAATTTAGAAAGAGAAAAGAAATAAGTAATTTCATATCTCAGTGTGAAGCTTAAATTGGATCACTCCAAACAAGAGTGAATCTATTATGGGATTATAGTTTTTTTGATAGACAAATACATAAAAAATTGTGGGGAAAGAAAATAATCTGAAAGAAGTTGCCGGTGTTTTCCTGAAACTGGGAGTTACAGCATTTGGAGGTCCTGCCGCTCATATTGCCATGATGCAGCAGGAAGTAGTAACAAAACGGAAATGGATGTCTGAGGAGCATTTTCTTGATCTGATCGGAGCAACTAACCTTATCCCAGGTCCCAATAGTACAGAAATGGCAATTCATATCGGGCAGGAAAGGGCCGGTTGGAAAGGACTGATTGTAGCTGGATTATGTTTTATATGTCCTGCTGTTATCATTACTTTATGTTTTGCATGGTTATATAAAGAATATGGGCAGCTTCCACAAGTTCAGCCCTTTATATATGGAATAAAACCTGCTATCATATCTGTAATATTATCGGCTGTTTTTCCCCTCGCAAAAAAATCTTTAAAAACCATCCCACTATGGATTATTGGTATTAGCGTGCTGATGCTTTCTTTCTTAGGAATTAATGAACTCTTTTTATTATTCGGAGCAGGTATAATCGCAATGCTATTTGCAATCATAAGACAGAAAAATACGACCAACTCACTTATTCCACTAACTTTACTACAGATTCCAGATTTTAGCTCTCTGTCACAAAGTAATATTAAATTATTTCTAATTTTCCTTAAAATAGGAGCTATTCTTTACGGAAGCGGATATGTCCTGTTTGCTTTTTTTGATACAGAATTGGTGGGAAGAGGTTTATTAACAAGACAAGAACTATTAGATGCTATAGCTGTTGGACAATTTACACCAGGACCCGTCTTTTCATCGGTTACTTTTATTGGTTATCAAATAAATAACTGGTCAGGAGCTTTGGTTGCTACGTTGGGTATCTTTTTTCCTTCATTTATTTTTGTAGCATTACTTAATCCAATCGTAAAGATGATGAGGGGATCAAAAACATTCTCATCTTTCTTAGATGCAGTCAATATTGCGTCAATAGCTATTATTTTAAATATATGTTATGAAATGGCAAAAGATAGTATCGCAGATTGGAAAACAATAATTATTGCTGTATTATGCATTATTTTGATGTTTACTTTCAAAAAAATAAACAGTGCATGGATTGTTATGCTGGGAGCTTTTTTAGGATATATTTTACAAAAGATGTAAGATATTCCCCCAATTTAGTAAAAATAATTTAGTAAATATAAGGCTGAAAATTACGAGCAAAACTGCATACACATTATAACTCAACTACGAACGAAAAACTAATGACAGAGAAATTTCCTACCATAAATAGCACGCTTTCACCAAATGAACTTGGTAAGTTTATTCAAAGAAATTATAAATTAACCGAGAAAACTGAATGCAAAGTATTCCGGCTTGCCATGAATCATTTATACATTGTTCATGATGACGAAAATAAATATGTTTTTAGAGTTTATACACATAACTGGCGATCTCAATTAGAAATTGAAGAAGAGCTAAAACTTTTAATTCATCTAAAAGAAGCAGGGCGACAAGTTGCTTTTCCCATAGCTGATCAATCGAACAATTTCATTCAGGAAATTGAAGCATCAGAAGGAACACGATTTGGTGTTTTATTTTCATATGCTAAAGGCATAAAAACAGCAAAATTCTCCCACCAAACAAGTTTTCTGATTGGACAGGCATTAGCAAAAGTTCACCAATCCACAGAAAATATTGAACTGAAGAGAATAACCTACAATGCTCAAAATTTGCTTAAGAATCCTATTATAAGAACTAAAGAATTTTATAGTAAAAATGTTAGCGAAAATGAATTTTTAGAAACACTTTCTGCTTTTTTAACGCAAAAAATGGAAAGTACGGACAAACGTAAAATGAGATATGGAGCTGTTCATCTCGACGTTTGGTTTGATAATTTACATATTGATAATGAAAAAGAAATAACATTTTTTGACTTTGATTTTTGTGGCAACGGTTATTTATGCTTTGATATTTCCTATTTTCTATTTCAGTTGTTTACAACTCATTTGAACGAAGAAGAATATCAGGTAAAAGCCGATAGTTTCATTAAAGGGTATGAAACTGTAACTAAAATTAGTAACGAAGAAAAAAAGTTTTTGCCCTACGCATGTTTAGCAATTATGACCTACTACATAAGTGTTCAGTGCGATAGATTTGAATATTGGACAAATATTTTCTTGAATGAAGATCATTTAAAAAGGATGGTTGGGAATTTAAAACGATGGATCGCTTATCAAAAAATTGATATTAATAATTAAAAAAGGATCAATAATAACAGAGCTCAAAGATTAAAACCAGTATTAATACATGTGCCCACAAAAAATCCTACTTAAAAAGCAGGACTTTATATTTCAATTATCTTAGATAATTACTTTGGGGCTGAAAATTTCTTCCGACTATAAATCAACACCTTCCTTCTACTGTAATTTTTGACCTTCAGGTAAAAACAAGAAAAGGTAAATCAGATTCTAAAAAACTGATTAATGAGATAAGAATTAAGTTTTTAAGAACGGGAAGTACTTTAAGGAAATATTTATAAAACTTCAGAACCTTTTTTATTCTTCGCTTGGTTTGTAAAGTATTGGCAGCTTTAACAATCTGTGTAAGGAAGTATTCCGAAGAAATTCCTGCCAGCCTAGAATATTCTGAACTGATCAGTTTAAGAATCTTCGGATCATTGGTTATCCGTGAGAAGTTTTTGATCCTTTTGGGCATTTCAAATTCAGTGTGGAAATTCATTCTGTTAAGGTCCACCATAAAAAAACGATAAGCGCCGTTGATTTTTTTTATAAGAAAATTCCCCGGAGAATTATCGATAAACTCAATTCCCTGTTCGTGTAAATAATAGATGAGCTGAGTGTACTCTTTAATGACTTCTTTCAGGTTTTCAAAGGGGCTTCGTGCGTACATCACATCTTCCAGAGTATATATGTTTTCCAGTTGTTCACTGATATAATAACTGTTGGTAAGACCCAGCCAGTCGTGAAACTCTACATAAGCAATCGGCTGTGGGGTGTGAAGGTTTTTATCGATCAGCATATGGGCATATTCGAAAGATCGCCGTGCCTTGGATTTCCGGTAGTATTTGTAGACATGCCTGTTGATAAAATTATGCTGCTTAAATGATTTAAAATTGAATTTTTTTCCATTGATGGAAAATGACTTTACAATATTTCTGCTTCCGGGACCGATTAAAGTCCCCTCACTATGGAAATTTTTGATAATACGGATTATTTCATCTTGGTAATGAGCATAATCTGGTGCAAGAACAAGATTCATATGAGTGGTATAATTGTGGTGTGTGTTTGTGTGTTTTCAATATTAGTCAACGGTTATTGAAGGACCGTTTTTATTAAATCTGGTATTTCGGATTCCTTAACATTATTTGTATTAATGGAGAAGCTTTTATCGTTATAGGGTTTATATGCATTTTCATCCGTTACCATAAACAATCCTATTGTCGGTGTTCCAACGGCACTGGCTAAGTGCATTACACCGTTATCTGCGGCAATAAAAACACTGGTATTGGCTATAAAGGCACCCATTTCCCTGATGTCGGTACTGTAAAAACTGGGAATTTTGAAATCTAATCTGGAAATATTTTCTACCGGTAGAAGTTCAACAATATTATAATCTGGAAATGTCATTTTCAGGCTTTCATAGAATGATGCCCACCAGGTATTGGAATAGCATTTATCGCCTGTGGCATTGGTAAAGAGACAAATGGTTTTTTTATCGTTTTTAGTAATTCCTTCTAATTTCCTTTTACCCGTTTCTATTTCTTCCGGACTCAGCTTTATATTTAAAAAAGGAACCTTTCCCGTATTTTTTTCAAATCCCAGGTGGGTAAGAAATTTTCGCAAATTATAAATAGGATTTTTTGCCGCATGCGGATAATCCGGATATTCTGAATGAAGTTCATCATTCCATTCATTAAAGAATTTATAATCGCCATTGGCCAGTTGGGTGGATATTTTTCCCGATGACGAGCTATGGCTTGTATTGATCACTAAATCATACTTTTTCCAGCGAAGCAAACTCCAGCTCCGGATGTATTTCAGAAGGTTGCTGAAAGGTTTCTTCGGAAGCTGAATGATCTGGTCAATATTTTTATAATTTTTAAAAATAATAGGTGATATACTTCCCTTTACAAATAAATCAATCCTGGCATCCGGAAAAGTATCGTTAACCTCCTGAACGATAGGGGATAGCAATAATAAATTCCCTAATCTATGGTTGGGGCGCGAAATCAATATTTTTTTTATGATGACTTCTTTGCCGGGTTTAACGGTAGAATTCGACTGGCCCATATTTTTGGTAAGACCACGCATTACCTTCCTCCTGATCACATTGAGTTGTTTGGGTATTTTCATAGCTCAGCGGGGATCATGATAATCCCGATTTCGTATTAAACATTCCTTAAAAAAACCGTATGTATAAAATTAGCACAAAACAATCATTTGATTGATTATTTACTGAAAAGTTAATTGTGTTTATAAAATTTAATATGTATACAATTGAAAATTTCTTTGTAATGTTTGTAAAGTCCTTTATTCATAGGGATTTCAGGTTATGGACAATTGATGTTTTTTTAGATAAAAAATTAATAAAAGGAGAAAAAGTCTTTAAAATAAAGAAAGCATAGAATCTACCTGTTCGATTTGAAAATTTATTTGAACCTTTCAAATCTCTGCAAAACTATTTTCCGGATTTTAGCTGAAGGGTTTTCGATACCATACCGGTAGAATAACGCTCCGATAATACAAACCAATTCTTTTTAATAAATTTGCTGTACCTACAATAATAGTAAGTTCTGTATCTGTATCCTTTTAGCATTGTGCTTTAACTTTACATATCTAATGTAAACACTATGGAAACATGCTTTCTGCCTACAGGCAAACTTCAGTTTGATGAGGTTTATATTTCTGATCTGGTGCACCTGAAACAGATTTTTGTGAAAGAAAGAAATCTGAAGCAAGTGAATGAAGACTTTGGACTTCCGTTTGTAATGGCCAAAAAAACAGATGAAATTATAGCTTTTGCAAGTCTTATCATCAATGATCAGGATACAGTAGATTTTGTGATTTTTGAAGCCGGGAATATGGATGCAAAAGAAAAGGAGGCTTTCAAAAAGTATGCTGAAGATTGTTTTAAAAAAGCTCCTTCAGATAATTATAATGACCCCGGGCAATTGAAAAGCACCATCAGCAGGATCATAAACTGGATCAATATTTAAGGATGAATAGCTTTTTGCTTGCTTTATGTAAAACAATGATATTATGGGCAAAGAAGTCTTATATCTCAAAATAGCAAAAATAATGATGGAGCAGATCCAGACTGAAACCTTACAGTTTGGAGATAAACTGCCTTCCCTAAGAAGTGCCCAGAAGTTATACAATGTAAGCCTGAATACGATCAAACTGGCTTATATGGAATTGGAAAGCCGGTCTCTGATTGAGTCCCGACCCAAGTTTGGATATTATGTAAGCCACACTTCCCAGCGGAAACTGGATCTTCCATCTGTAACCAAAATGAAGGATTCCAAAATAGAGGGAACCAAAGAAGATCTTATAGATAAAGTATTCGGAACGATTTCAGATTCAGGAATCACCCAATTTGCTTTAGCTATACCCGGCAAGAATTTTCTGCCTTTGGCTAAGATGAAGAAATCCATCATTAATGTAATCAAAAGTAAAAATGATTTTGGAACGAATTATGAGCCGGTACAAGGGAATCATAATCTTCGCCGGGAGATTGCCAAATGGTCTTTAGTGATGGAAGGAAAAATTACAGAAGACGACCTGGTTATTACGTCCGGAGCAATGAATGCCATCTATAACAGTTTGATGGCAGTGACGCAGCCCGGTGATTCTGTCGCGATTGAAAGTCCGGCCTATTTTGGGATCTTACAGGCTATTCAGTTATTAGGGTTGAAAGCCGTAGAAATTCCTACTCATCCGGTATATGGAGTAGATCTTGATGCCCTGAAAAAGGTATTGCCGAAATTATCGGCATGTTGTTTTGTGACTAATTTTAATAATCCGATGGGCTTTCAGATGCCCGATGAGCATAAAAAGGAATTGGTAAGATTAATTACCCATTACAATGTCCCGCTGATTGAAGATGACATTTATGGGAATTTATACTTTGGAGCAGAACGCCCCAAGCCCTGTAAATTTTATGATGAAGCAGGGCTGGTGATGTGGGTAGGCTCTGTATCCAAGACTATGGCTCCCGGATACCGGGTAGGTTGGGTCGCCCCGGGACAATTTAAAGACAGGATAATCCGCCAGAAGCTGGTTCAGACGGTATGCAGTCCGTCATTATACTCTGATGTAATTGCTGATTTTCTTGAATATGGAAGATATGATCATCATTTAAGAATGTTCAGAAATAAAGTCTATTCCAATTATTTGCAGATTCAGAGAGCGGTTACCTCCTATTTTCCGGATAATACCAAAATCTCGGAACCTAAAGGTGGGTTTATGCTTTGGCTGGAGCTCGATAAAAGGATATGTACTGAGGATCTTTTTGACGAAGCTTTTAGTCATAAAATCAATTTTGCTCCGGGAAGGATGTTTTCACAATATGATCAGTACCGGAACTGTATGCGACTGAATTATGCCCTGGAATGGACCGATAGGGTGGAAAGTGATATTGAAAAACTCGGAAATATGATAAAGAATAATATTTAATACTATAAAGAATATGAATGACCAGAATAATGAAGTAAAGATTGAGGCGTATCACCCTCAATACAAAGAAGCTTTTAAAGCATTGAATGAAGAGTGGATCAAAACATTCTTCGTGATGGAAAGCGGGGACTACAAATTGCTTGATAATCCTGAGGAATATATTATCAGTAAAGGAGGTCACATTGTATTTGCCCTATTGGATAATGAAGTGGTAGGAACCTGTGCTTTAGTGAAGGCAGGACCTGAAACCTATGAACTTTCGAAAATGGCAGTAAGCCCCAAGGCCCAGGGTAAAAAGATCGGATATCTTTTAGGAAAGGCTTTGGTGGAGAAAGCAAAATCATTACACGCGGAGAAAATATTTCTGGAGACCAATTCTATTTTGGTGCCAGCGATTAAATTATATGAAAAGCTTGGATTTGAGCATATTCCGGTTACTCATTCGGCGTATAACCGTTGCGATACACAGATGGAGCTAAAGCTTAGGGATTAAATAAAAAAAAGATATTAGAACCTGGAGTAATCCTCGTTCTAATATCCAATTTAAATCTACTAATGATATTGAAATTCTTTCTTATTTCTTAATAAAGCTTTTCGTTAGGGACTTCTGGACTCCTGTAACTTTTATAAAATAAACACCTGTTGGGGCCTTATGAATATCAAATGTCTCGTCATATTGTCCATCCGATGATTTCGATGTTTTAGACAAAACCACGGACCCTCGGGTATCGATGATTGTAAATGTCATTTCTTTCTCATCAGATTTGAATTTTATATTGATATTCTGATTTGCCGGGTTGGGATATATCTTAAAATCTTCTGCTGGTCTTTCCGTGCTTTTTGCAGACAAAGTATTGCTCTGGCAGCTGGATAATCTGTTGGTACCATCAATTCCCCAGGAGCTTTCTACAGGAACACATAGCCAGTTCAGTACAGTTGGAAGATGATCTGTTTCTCTTGTGGTAGATAAATAATTATAGATTTTAAAGTTAGTTGTTGTATTGAGGCTACGGGTAGGACTTCCTGTAATCGTACTGTTATTACTGTTTGAACTTGAATCTGTTAGTGTATTGCCGGAAGTTTCATTGCATTTCCAATTAGCCAGTAATTGAGCATAATAAGGATGGGCAGAAGTGATATTTTGGGTAGCCCAATTAACTAAAACATCATTAGGAAGGGCTGATTTCCAGATCCTGATGTCTTTGTACGAAGCGGCCAGGTTCTGTCCATAAGTATTGGTTCCGTCCTGATTGATCGTTAACGGAAGCCCTGAATCAATATTTCCGATTGTATTCATTTTGGCAAAAGTAACAGGCACACCGTCCTCATAGAGAGTTACAAGGCCATCCCTATCAAAACTTACTGCAATATGTTTCCACTTATTGGTTTCCATTTTTCCTCCTACCAGGTCAATTCTGTTCGTACCATCACCAATATTTACTTTATAGGTTTGTCCCGAATATCCTGAGATAACAAATCCTTTGTTTTTTCCGCTGTTCCAGTTTTTATTACTGATCATTACAGGATCACTCGAGAAGTTGGCATTAGGCTTTACCCAAAATTCAATCGTAAAGTCCTGATTAGCCCCAAAGTTAAAAGGAACCTGGTTGGTAGGCTTGGCATAAGTACCGGCAGGGAAGTTAAGTTGGTTGAAAGTGACATTCGAATCAATGTCCGTTTTACTGATCTGTTGGGGAGTAAGGTTCGGATTAGAGTAGATCGTAAAGATATTCCTTTCAGAGAGATTTCCTCCTCCATGACCATTATTTACTGCCCCGTGATCTGTTGTCAGGACTACCAGCCAATCTTCATTGTTGTAAGTCGACCTGTTTTTCATCGCATTTACAATTTCTCCGATATAAGTGTCTGTTGTTTGCATTGAGGAAACATATTGTGGTACGGTCGAAGAAAAACCATAAGAGTGGCCTGCGTGATCCACGTCATCAAAATCCACAAACAGAATATCTGGGTTATCATTCTGCAATGCATCTACAGCAGCATTTTTTAACGCTAAATCTGTGCTGAAATTGGTCTTTACATCTGCATTTTTAATAATAATATCGTTAATAGGTGACCAATGTACGAGGGAGATTGTTCTTAAATTTGAATTATAGGCCTCTGCACGGGTAAGGAAATCGCGATAATTTACATAATTCGGGTTTGTGAAATTATTATCCTGAACATTGTGTTTTGTATGCCATACCCCAGTTAGCATGGTGCTCCATCCATTTCCACTCCAGGTCGTCGCAGCACAAAGGCCGTCAAGGGAATACACCGATTTTGTAATTAACGACTTAATATTAGGTGTATCGGAAGACATCATAACATCTGCCCGGCAACCATCGATTCCGATAAAAAGAACCTTTTTTGTCTGAGCACTTAAAAAGCAGCTCACTATAACTGCCATTGAAAATAGTTTTGTTTTCATAGAAATTTTTGTTTTTTGAAATGAAAATGTTTACAAATAGTAATTAATATTTTATTATTTGTAAAATTAATTTACTATTTGTAAACATGTGTGAACTTAAAGTTAATTAAAGGATAAAAAAACGATAAGAAACTGAGGCTGAATGATCAGTAGTAAGATGAAAGAATATGCTAGATAACTTCTTCAGCCTCAGATAGGGTATTGAATATATAATCAGGATTGGATTTTTCAAGTTCGGATCTTTTTTGAGCCCCAGAAAGAACGGCAATCGTTAATCCACACCCTGCATTTTTTCCTTCTTCAATATCAACCACCGAATCTCCTGCTTTCAGCACTTTTTGAGGATCAAGGATGTTGAATTTTTGCATGGCCAGATGAATCATTTCAGGACTTGGGCGGCTTTCGGATACATCATTAGCCGTAATAAGGGCATCATAATATACATTCTCCTTCCATCCCAGCTTATCCAGAAGCTGCTGCGCAATATCATAGGTATATCCCGTATTAAGAATAATTTTTTTGTCCTTGGACCTCATTTTTAGCAGAAAATTTTCAATACCCTCGATCGGCTTTACATCAAGGTTCTGATACGCTACTTTTAGCTGATCAGAGAAATTTTCAAAAATGGGAAGGGAATCATTTGCGTCGCCACCTATTTCAATAAGTAAACCACTGATGGCTTCTAATTTTTCCTTTCCTGCACAGCTCGATAATACCTTTTCCAGAGTAACATTATAACCGTAATCATTTACTGCGTGCATTAAAGTTTTATAAACTACATTGTCTTCATTAATTGTTGTTCCGGCCATATCCAGAACCAATAATTCTATGTTCTTCATTATTTTATGCGTATATTTTATCTATATTAAATTTTGAGAATCCACCGCTTGCGGTCATACCCTTGCCGCCGATACCTGTGATGATATGAATATTGGGAGAAGGATTATGTTCGAAAATATCTTTTGTTTTACATTGAGAATAGATCCCAAACCATCTTCTCTGAATTTCATAGGTTGGAAGATCAATGATCTTTTTGGCCTCGCTGATCATAAACTCATCGATTTCCATATTCAGGTCATATCCCAGGGCATCCGAATCCTTTGCACTTGCATATTCATGGGAATCTCCCAAAATGATAGATCCATCAAGAGCCTGCTTAAATAGAATATGGACCCCATATCTCTTTTCGAAAGAATCAGGGGTTTCTAACGCCTTGATTTCCTGAAAGGAAGGACATTCCTGAAAGGACTCGTATCTTCTGATGGATAACCCGGTAAGGATATTTCCCTGTAAGGAATAAATACCCTGAGCTTTGGTTTGTAGCATCTGCAGTTTCGTGACCACTAAATCGCTTTCATTGAATACGTTAGGATATAAGGTTTTAAACTCATGACCTCCGCAGATGATTATTTTTGCAGCCTGTAACTGCTGTCCGTCTGATGTCTGGGCAACGCATTGATTATTATCTTCATACGTTTCAATTACGGTCGTATTATTATAGATCTTTAAATCCAGTTTTTCCTGTAAAAGTTTATGAAGTTTGACGATCATTTCCCCCGAATCTATAGAAAGTTCCTCCGGAAAGAATAATCCGCCTTTACAATAATCTGAACGAAGTCCATCAAATTTCTTCATACAATCGTTTTTTGAGAGAAGAACAGACTCGTAACCATTTTTCCGGTTGATGTCATAAAGTTCATTGATAAGCTTAAGTTCTTCTTCATTGGAAGCAAGGTAAACAGAACCGTTTTTTCGTATTGTTAGATCTGTTTGGAATTGCAGCTCATTATATATGGCCAGACTCTCTCTTCCGAAATTTTGCCATTTAAGATCCATTCCCGATGGAACCACCTGCCCAAAATTTCTTACCGTAGCTCCCTGAGGCTGTGCATTTTTCTCTACCAAAGCTACTTTAAGGTTTCTTTTTAGTGCATGATAAGCGTGAAATGTTCCCAGAATTCCGCCACCCACAACAATAAGATCAAATTTTGTTGTCATTTTACTTTTGTTTTAAACCATTTTCGAAGCATCGAAATGGAAGTATTGATTTTTATTTAGTTTAGGTTTGGATTTTTTTTTGAAAGCTAGGAAAGCAATCACTGAAGAAATCAAAACCGTAATTACGATGAAATAGTTGAGTTGAATATAAAAATTCAGCCATGTTGTTTTGGAAGATCCGAAATTCTTATAAAGTAAGATCAGAACGCTGCCCAAATAACCAAATGAATCTACAAAATAAATCAGAAACCCTACATTTCCTTTGATTTCAAAGGCCGCAATCATCCTGTCAAAATAAATTCCGTTGAATGGAATATAGCAAAGATACATTCCCATTCCGGAGACCATCATCCATAGAAACGGAGACATCATATGATGCTGAAAGAAATACGTTGAAAATCCTACCGTTAGTATTCCCGCAAAAAGAATGTAATGATAATAGGCAAAAGCTTTTTTATTGTTTTTTACCCTTACCATAAGGCTTAAAATTAAAAGCACTACAATGGCGATCGGAATTTCCGTCAGGGTAAAAACAGAGCTGTCTGTTGTAAAGCTAAGGGCATCCCATATCTCACGGTTGAAATTGTCTCTGAAATCCCGGAGAATGGTTAAACTGATATACACAATAGTAATGCACATCATAGGAATGAAGAAACGGCGGATTAATGCCCTTCTTGCAGGCTTGTCTAATGGTTGTCTTTTATTCTTTAATAAAATGTCCTCTGCTGATGGCTTGGGAATTTTATTTAACATGATGCCGAAAATGACCAAAGGAATAATAAAAACCAATCCCGCTGTAAAAGGCATCCAGAATTCTGAAACACCAAACGTATCCATTATAAATTTTCCGACAGATTTGGTAAACCCGGACGAAACGACAAAGCTTGAGCATAAAAACAAGCCTATGATCTCCGTCGTTTTTCTTCCTTCAATATAGGAGAAAACAATTCCCCAGATCAATCCTAGCGGAAAACCGTTAATGAACATAAAAATAATGTTGTAAGGTGCCGGGCAGATTGCAAAACCCAGTAATGCAAGCTCTGCAATAGCAATAAAGCTTAACAGGTAGAAGATTCTTTTCGCGGGTTTTAGTTCAGAAATAAATCGGATTCCAACGAATTTTGAAATAAAATATCCCATAACCTGGGCAATGATTATCAGGACCTTATAATCCACTCCGAAGTATGCAAGGCCTTCGAATGAAGCTACCGTAAAAGGCTTTCGGAATCCGTACATGCAGAAGTAAACACCGAAAGCAGAAAATGCTGCCTTCAGTGTTACCATTCTATTTTTATTGGTGTTGCCTTCCATTTTGACCCTGCTAGAAGTTAAGTTTAATTCCCATATTGAACCTTACACCATAATATTCCACCTGTTCAGGGCGATTTTCATTTTTACCGAAATGATAGATCAAAGGCTTATTCAGGATGTTATTTACATCTGCATACAGCGTCAGAAATTTTGTAAACTGATAAGATCCTCCAAAATCTAAGCTGCTGTACTTTCCATAGTACGTGTCATTGATATCATCTTCAGCGTATTCCACGGCGTATTTTCCTTTATAGTTATAAGCCAGTCTTGCATTGAATCCCTTTTTTTCGAAGAATAACTGTATGTTGTATAGTTCTTTTGCCTGATAAGGAAGGGCTACCTTTCTACCACTGGGTTTCTCCATTTTTGAAGTCATGAAAGTAGCGTTTAGCTGTGTTCCGAAATATTGCAGGAATCCCGGAAGGAAGTCGAATCTTCTGTTCAGGCCAAGCTCAAGACCTCCCAATGATGCTGTTTTTCCATTATTGGGTGCTGTAAACTGAACTCCTGGATTTTCATTATAAGAACCTACAAAAGAATCCTGGAAAATGGGGTCTGTGATGGATTTGTAAAAGATCCCTCCGCTTAAAATACCTACATTGGAGAAATAGTATTCTCCCATCAGATCAATGTTTAACGAATACGTCGGATTAAGATTAGGATTTCCTCCTTTAAACTCGTTGTCGGCCTCAATATAAGTTCCTCCAGGTGTAAGATCCCCGAAATTGGGTCTTGAAAAAGTTCTTGTTGCTGCAAAACGAAAATTTGTTTTGTCGTTTAATGCATACTTGATGTGTAGCATGGGTAAAACGGCCAGGTATTTTTTAGTATTTTCTACCGGAACCAGTTTATCATCAATTACGTTATAACCTTTTACCTTCGTATTGGTATTAGATAGCCTGATTCCTCCCAATATTGTAATTTTATCATTTAGTTTATATGTTCCCATTCCATATGCGTCGGCATGTTTTTCAAATACATCGAAGTTTCTACCCAATGCTTTATTGTATTCCAAAGATTCCGAATCTGCGGGATTTATTTTTAAATTTCCCTGATTCTGGAACCAGAACTGGTCCATTCCGGTAGTCGATAAAACAGGACCGAAACTGTTGCCAATATGGGCATTCATTTCACTTAAATATTTTGGACCGTTAGGCTGCGTAGTAATGTACTGCCCGTAATCAGAAAGGAGGGGAGCTGTTCCGTTGTTCCAGCTATAGAAAATATCTGAAAATTTTGCATTACGCTCTTTATCCCTGTATTTAAAACCATACTTGAAGGTCAGTTTATCCGAGGCGTAAATCTCATGGTTGAAGGCCGCTACAATTTTGTCTTTTTCTTCAACAAAAACTTTGTAGAATTCAAGATCTGTGAATCTCATTTGAGAAGCATCCATTTTGAAATTAGGGTCACTGTAGAACCCAAATAATGCATCAGGATCTTTATAATCCAATTTTCCGCCATCGGCTTTCCAATACGCTCTAGGCCCATTTCCGCGATCTGCAATATAATTAGGATCAATGCCAACTCCGGACTGAGTGTATTTGATCACATAATAAGAATTGTTTTGTTTGTCCGGAATGTTTCCATATTTGAACCGGTTATCATAGTAGGACAAGTCCCAATCTATTTTTCCTTTATTCAATTGATGGATCCCTCCCAGAGACACAGAGGTTAGCTGCGTAATCAGAAGATTATGGATATTCTGTAATTCCACTCTTGCCGTATTGTTGGTAGAACTGAATTTATCGAATCTTATTCTGTGCTTGTAGTGGGTTTCATCATCTGCTAACGTTCCGTACATTCCTTTTAAATAAAGAGTGCTCTTTGGAGACAACACGTATTCAAAAGCTGTATTGATCCCCGTGGTCTTTCTTACCCCATTGTAATCCCGCAACTCCAATCTGAAGACTCCCTGGTCACCACTTCTTCTCGCCTCAAAATTATCTGTAGACCAGTTTCTCGTAAAGTGGGCAATATTGAAAAGGTATCCCAGCTTTTTATCCTTTGTTCTTCCTCCGTACAATAAGCCCAGATTATAAACTCCCTTGTCGGATTTTGCATTGTAACCGCTTCCAACCGTGATCTTTAGCTCTTGTTTCATAGGAGGGGTTTTGGTAATGAAATTCACACCGCCTCCAATTCCATCAGCTTCCATATCCGGAGTGAAAGATTTATTGACATGCACGTAGGAAATAAGTTCTGTTGGGAAGAAGTCAAAAGCCGTTGCTCTTGAAGTGGTTTCTTCCTCTGCCGTTGGAAGCCTGTTTCCATTAATCGTTGTTGAAGCCCAGAACGGAGGAAGTCCCCGTATAGATACAAATCGTCCTTCTCCCTGGTCTCTTTCAATAGAAACACCTTGGACCCGCTGAACGGTTTCTGCGGCATTTCTGTCCGGAAGTTTTCCGATACCATCCGAAGCAATTACATTGGTCATGTTGATTGCATTCTTTTGAAGATTTAAAGCTCTTGCTTCGCTGTTTTTTAATGTGGCGGTAACAATTACTTCGTCAATATTTTTATGTTTTTGTTGTAATCGGATTATGCCCAGATCAGTATTTTCTTCGGATTGAATGCTTACAGGAAGAGTAGTGCTTTCATATCCTATATAGCTTATCTGCAAATTATATTCACCTGCCTTAAGATCATTAATGGTGAATTTACCATCAATATCGGTAACCATATTCTTAGATAATCCTTTTATTTTGATCGTAGCTCCGGGAAGAGGTTGATTCTCGTCAGATACAACTCCCGTAATCGTTTGTTTTTGGGCGGATGCCCATCCAATGAAACAAAGAAACATAAGGGGGAGTAATTTCTTCAATCTTGTTTTCATTTTTACAAATATTAAATTTTTATGCAAAACAAGCTAATAATTTTAATATATGTAAATATTTGGTATTAAGTAATGATTAACAAATAATGCCATATTGTTAAGGGTGTATTACGTAAGATTGTCGTTAAAAAATAAGATTAATTGATAATTAGTGCTGTAAAACAGAGGGTTTGGTTGTTTTTTTAAAGAAAGTATCTCAAAATGTGAATACACATGAAAGGAAAATAAGTTCATTTTGTATTCATTTTATTGGAGCCGTAAAAAGTAAAAGTTGAATATTTGTAAACTTTTTAATGGAAAAACGGATTATAATTAACTCCGGATATGAGCCGGAAAAATAAGTGGTTTACTTATCTGAGTAAAAATAAAGGACCAGCATAATACAGCTTTCATTGCTTATACTTACAGGAACGTGAGGTAACTTCCCGTTAAAATATAGAGAATCACCTTCATGTAGAATGACTTCTTCATTATCGATGAGGTATTTTACTTCTCCTTTCAGGATATACTTGAATTCCCAGGCATCCGTAATTACTTTTTCCCTTTTGGAATTAGGTTCAAGGGTTAATAAAACCGCTTCAAAGCCCAGAGAATGAAGACTTTTACTGAAAATATGCACATATTTAAAGCCTTCCGCTTCTACTTCTTTTTCTATAAGTTGCTGACTGTCTTTAGGAAGATAGATGAATTTGGCATTTGATTTTTTTTCAACGCCTTCGAAGAAAAAACTGGCATCGATTTCCAAAGACTGGATGAGGTCCAACAAAACCGGAAGAGAAGGAATTGTTCTCCCATTTTCAATCCTGGACACAAGTCCATTGCTTACATTGGCTTTAAAGGCCAGCTCGTTGATGGTTAAATTATTTTTCTTTCTAATATCTTTTAATCTTTTGCCTATTCCTATTAAAAAATCATTCATACTTTAAAAATTTAACCTAAACTTTTTTCATTAGTTGCTTATCACAGCAAATGTAATATTATTCTCTATAGTTTTCACCAACTTTACCATTATTTCATTGAAAAACTCATGATTCATGCATTCCTTCCGTTTCCTATCTTTTTGCTATTTTTGTGAAATTCGTTACTTATGAAAAAAATTATTCTGATCGAAGACGAAACCAGTGTAGTATCTTTTATAAAAAAGGGACTTCAGGAAAAAGGCTATGAGATTTCTGTAGCTTTTGACGGACGTACAGGAGTACAGCTGGTAGAAGCCAATGATTTTGATCTGGTAATTTTGGATATTATGCTGCCCGAAATGAATGGGCTTGATGTCTGTAAGGAAATAAGAAAGACCAATCAGCATGTTCCTATTCTTTTTCTGACTGCCTTGGGAACCTCCGAGAATATTGTCCTTGGCCTGGAGAGTGGCGGAGATGATTATCTGGTAAAACCTTTTAAATTTATAGAACTCGTTGCCCGGGTAAAATCCCTGCTGAGAAGAAGCGTTAATAATACCGCGACCCAAGAAGCGGTAGAACCGGATGCGGATAGTGAATATATTTATCAGGTTTCCGATCTGATCGTGAATGATTATACTAAAAAGGTAACCCGTGCAGGAGAAGAAGTTTCCCTTACTTCCACAGAATATAAGCTGTTGATGTATTTTCTGAATAATACAGAAAAAGTAATTTCCCGGGCAGAAATTCTGGACGCCGTGTGGGGCGTGAACTATGAGCTGGGGACTAATGTGGTAGATGTATACGTTAATTATCTTAGGAAAAAGCTCGACAACCAGGATGATCAAAAGCTGATTCACACGGTAATCGGGATGGGATATGTTTTAAAAAAACCTTAGGATGTTTAATAAAGTTGTTACTACCCAAACCAAAACAATGATACTTTTAATGGTGGTTTTTACTACCATTATATTACTGTTTGGAGGGCTGGTGTACTTCTCTATTGTCAATTTTTCACATCAGAGGTTTTATGAATTGCTTAAAATCCGGACAACAACGATAGTACAAATCGAAAAAGGAAAAGAACATCTGGACCTTCCGGAAAACTACATCCTGAACAGCCTGAATGACGAAGAGCTTCCCATGGAAAAGGACTATGTATTTATGGTTCCTGCAGATTCCAATTTCAGGAAGATATCCCAGGAAGTTCATATTCCGGATACCTTTTTCAAGAACATCATGAAAAAAGGGGAGGATAATTATAATGATAAAGAGTTTTATTATATAGGACAGTCATTCAGATTTCATGATAAAGATTATATAGCAATAGCTTCTGCGAAAAACCATTACCTGATTTATTATCTGGGATTCCTTAAGAGGACATTGGTTACCTGTATTATCCTTTCTTTGTTCTTCAGCATGATCTTTTCTTTTTATTTATCCAAAAATTTATTCAAACCTATTTTAAAAATTACGGGGAAAGTAAAAGAGATCAGTTCGGAGAATCTTCACTTAAGATTGGAGTCCCATCCCGATAATAAAGAATTGAATGAACTGGCAGATACTTTCAATGATATGCTCAACCGGATTGAAACTTCATTTGAAACCCAGAATCATCTGATCGGAAATGTTTCACATGAATTGAGAACTCCGCTTACTTCTATTATGGGAGAAGCAGATGTTGCTCTCTCAATCAACAGAACCGCCGAAGAATATAAAGAAACACTGGAGATCATTCTCGATGAAGCCGAAAAACTGGATAAGAAAATCAAAGCCTTGCTTATGATTGCTCAAACCGGATTTGATGGTAAGATCCAAAAGATAGATAAAGTAAGGATCGATCAGCTCCTTTGGGATGTTATTGAAACCCTTAGAAGGATTGATACGAGGAATAATATTTATTTGGATATCAGCATGTTGCCGGAAAATCCAAAGAAGCTGAAAGTTCAGGGTAATGAGCAATTGTTGCATCTTGCTGTAGCCAATATCATCAATAACGGGTGTAAATATTCCAATTTCCAGCAGGTAAAGGTTTCTTTAGGCGCCACGGATACAGATGTTTATATTATTATAAAGGATAATGGTATCGGAATTCCTCAGGAAGAAATGAATAAAATCTACGACCCGTTCTTCAGAGCCTCTAACACGAAAAACTATGAGGGCTATGGAATCGGCTTACCACTGGCAAGAAATATTGTAAGAATGCATCACGGAGAACTGATTGTAAGCTCCCATGAAAATCAGGGGACTACCGTCCAGCTTCGTTTTCCTAATTTCTATGTGATGCAGGCAGAAAACCAGGGATTGGGGGCGAAATCTTAAACTTGAAAGATCGTAAGATTCTTTTGGAGTCGAGGGGGATGGCTTAATATATTTTGTTCTGTAAATGAATAGGTTGAAATTCTATTATTCAATCTTTTTTACCCATTCACCTCTCCATATTAAATTCTCTTAACAATTTTCTAATCTCATTTTAATCTCTTTAATGACATTTTAATTCCATTCCAAAGATCCTCTAATTTGGTCACTATAGTTTTGTATTATCAAAATCAGATAAAACACTAAAATCGAAGATATGACCAAAACAATTTTAATTGCCACCGATTACTCCCTTGAGTCATTAAATATATTAAAAAAAGTACTGAAGGAAAAAGACGGGAAACATGACGAAACAAAATATAACATCATATTCGTATCAGGATATGACATGGGAGATTCTATCAGAGATCTTTTATTCACGACGAAGAGTACCATATTCGGTAAAATAAGATCCCATGAATTTTGTGACGCATTCAGCATCATAAAAAACAAATATCCTCACCTGATTAATAAAATGAACTGCGATATTTTCACAGGAAGTTTTCAAAGAACATTTAATAATTACATAATAACAGAAAAAATTGACGAGGCTTATTATTCGCCATCGATTAAAAGTAAAGGGAAGGGGAAGTTCGACATCATTCCGTACATCAAAAAATGCAAAGATCTTGAATCGCATGAGATTACTCTTGAGATTTCTGAGAGCCTTCCGGAAAGAGGAAGACTTGCTGAGATTTTTGTCGAGGTCTAAAAAAAACACACAATTCAATTATTTAAATTAATAAAAATGTTAAGAAATTATAGTAACAGCAGGACATTGGGAGACAACATCAGGTTGGGGACGCTGACGGCCTTTACGGCGGGAACTATAAATATAGCATCTCTCTTAATTTTTCTCTCTTTTACCTCAAACGTAACAGGACACTATGCCATTTTTGCTGCAGAGATCAGTAAAGGAAACTGGACGCAGGTGGCAGTGGTTGGTGCATGGATATTCCTTTTCTTTTTCGGAAGTTTTGTAGCGAACTTCTTCGTTATTAATTTTAATAAAAAAAGTAAATACTTTGCCCATGCGATGCCTATTGTGCTGGAAATTATGTGTTTGCTTTTTGTAGGGATCTACGGACAGGTTTTCTACAGGAAAACAGTAGAAGAAACAGAGTATCTGGTTGCCCTTATGCTTTTTGCAACCGGTTTACAGAATGGGTTAACGGCAAGTATTTCCAATTTCTCGGTAAAAACAACACACCTTACCGGTACCACTACCGACCTTGGAATCCTGGCGTCTATGTTTACCCAAAAAAAGTACAGGAGAAATCCGGAACTGATTGCAAGGGCAAAACTGCTTTCGAGTATCATGCTGGCTTATGTATTAGGAGCTGTGTTCTCAGGATTAACCTATTATTATCTGGAATTCAGAGTGTTTTATGTAATCAGTATATGTTTATTAGTAGTTATTGGGTATGATTTCTATACGATCCATGTCCGCCACTTTAACACGCGGTACAGATACAGTAAGATCTATAAAAAGCCCAGCCTTCTGGCCAACCTGTATGATAAGATCCATGGAAAATCTAAAACCAAAGAAAAAAGAAGACTTGTATTTGATGATTAAAATACAAGAATAAATAAAGAAACTATCAGTATTAATTTTGTGTAAACAAGCTGTGAATCAATCCTCTATTTGTGTCGTACATTTAGGGGATTGTATTTTTTAGAAGGATGAAAAATAAAGGGATTATTATATAAATCATAAAAGGCAGAATTTTTGCATATTGATAATAAAATTTTAATTCGCGTTTTTATTGTTTTTATTCCCATTTTCATTGACTATTTTTGTAAGTTGATTTAACGTTTTTTATGTCAGATATTATTCAGCTTTTACCGGATCATGTAGCCAACCAAATTGCGGCGGGAGAAGTGGTGCAGAGACCTGCGTCCATTGTGAAAGAATTATTGGAGAATGCTATCGATGCAGAGGCTTCTAAAATTGAACTGATCGTAAGGGACGCCGGAAAAAATCTGATACAAGTTGTTGATGATGGAAAAGGAATGTCCGAAACGGATGCCAGAATGGCGTTTGAAAGACATGCTACTTCAAAAATCAGAGGGACGGAAGATATTTTCAGAATTGCGACAAAGGGATTTCGTGGAGAAGCATTAGCTTCTATTGCAGCTGTCTCCCAAGTAGAACTCAGAACCAAACAAAAAGATGCCAAAATAGGAACCAATATTTACATTGAAGGTGGAGTTTTCCAGTTTCAGGATCCTGTGCAAACTTCAGAAGGCTCTAATTTTTTGGTGAAAAATCTTTTCTTTAATGTTCCTGCAAGAAGAAAATTCCTTAAAAATAATAATATTGAATTCAGACATGTTATTGATGAATTCCAAAGGGTTGCTTTGGCCCATGAAAATTTGGAATTTTCATTATTCCATGATGATGAACCGGTTTTCCGCTTAAGAAAAGGAAGCCAGATGCAGAGGATCGTAGATATCTTCGGACGAAAGTTGCAACCACAGCTTATTCCGATCAAGGAAGATATTATATGGTGTAAACTGCATGGTTTTGTTGCCAAGCCTGAAGGGGCAAAAAAGACAAGAGGGGAACAATTTATTTTTGTTAACGGAAGATTCTTTAAGAGCCCTTATTTTAATAAAGCGGTTCAGGAAGCATTCGAAGGACTGCTTTTGCCTGGCTATATTCCTACCTTCTTTCTCTTTTTAGAGCTGGATCCCGAAAAAATAGACGTTAATATTCATCCGCAAAAGACAGAAGTGAAATTTGAGGATGAGCATCTTATTTTTGCACTGATCCGTTCTACAATAAAAAGATCTCTCGGAATTTACAATGTGGCTCCAAGTCTTGATTTTGAGAAAGACCCACAGCTTGATGAGCTGATGCAAAAAACCTTCCCGGGAAAGACAAATAGCGGAGGGGTTATAAAGATGCCGGAAATTGTGGTCGATAAGGATTATAATCCGTTTTTGGAAGAAAGAGGTGTAAGGCAGGCTGAAATTCAGAATCTTGCAGAAATGTACCATCAGAATATATCTGCGGAACCTTCCAAAATAAACCTTTTTGAGGATGAAGATTTTGATGAAGATCTGATGAGGCTTCCCAACGGGTATTGGCTGTTCAATAAAGGGGACAGAACCCTGATGCTTGATCTGGGAAGAATGCACAGGCTTTTTGTTTCAGAAAATAATAAGCCGACAAAAAAAGGAACCATAAACAGTCATGCACTTCTTTTCTCTTTGGAGTATCATATGAACGAGATTGAGAAAACAAAATATAAATCAATCAAAAAATATCTTCCTGAGCTGGGATTCGACATGAAAGTGGCCCACGAAAGTGTATTGAGGATAGATGCGGTGCCTGAGGGGTTAAAAGAGACTCAGGTTATGAAGTTTCTTGAAGACCTGTTTGAGATCCTGGATTATAAAACAGATGAGGAATTCAACCAGTATTATCAGAATCAATGGACGAAGATGCAGTCTAAATCCAGATTTGACTTTATTTATAAAAAGGATGCTGAACAATTGATCAAGGACTTTACGGCATTAGGTTTTCCTGAGTTTTTACCTAACGGGAAACGATGCTTTTATGAAGTTCCTTTCAATGATTTTAAAAACAAATTTTAAAAATGTTTAACAATATACCACCGATTACAAGAAATATAATTATAATAAATATTGTTGTATTTATTATATCCTATATTTTTCCACAACTGTATAATACACTTTCTGCGTATTATCCTTTTTCTCCCAACTTTAGGTCCTGGCAGATCATAACCCATATGTTTATGCACGGAGGATTGATGCATATTTTATTTAATATGCTGACTTTGTGGAGTTTTGGGCCTATATTGGAACAGTCTTTAGGTGAAAGAAAGTATCTGATCCTCTATTTTGTAAGTGGTTTGGGTGCATTTTTCTTATTCAATCTTTGGAATTTTATAGAAATTCAGCAGATTACCTCCAGCCTGGAAAGCTTAGGCTTAAATGCGGCTGAAATTTATAAGAAAGCGGCAATAGGATATACAGGAGACATGAATATAAGTGCTACGACAGAAGAAGGAAAGGAGCTTTCCCAAAGTCTTTATAATGCACTAAGGACTCCTATGGTCGGTGCTTCGGGAGCCATATTTGGAGTTATTGCTGCTTTTGCTACCCTTTATCCGGATTCAAAGATCGGGATTATGTTTATTCCGGTTCCTGTTAAAGTTAAATACCTTTTACCCATACTACTTGTTATTTCAATTTACTTAGGGGTTTCAGGAAATGTAGGAGGTATTGCCCATTTTGCGCACGTGGGAGGGGCTATTGTAGGCTTTCTCCTGGCTTTACTATGGAAAAAGCATTTGTATAGATTCCGTTAATACTATCCTGTGAAAGTTGTTCGCCTAATATTTTTAATTGTACATCTGGGAATCTTGTTTCTTTTGTTGGGAACATTAATGAATGCTTATGTACCTCCTAGAATATATCCATGGTTTAATCTTTTATCATTAGGTTTTCCTGTTTTAATCACTGCTTATGTATTTCTAACTGTTTTCTGGGTTTTCGCCTGGAAAAAAAGGGCTATAGTATTTGCTGCATTGGGACTGCTTTTTTTGAACCCTGTTAAGAGATGGGTCAACTATTCTGCTGAAAAAAAGGAGACATCTGATCTGAAAATCATCTCATTAAATGCAAAAGGAGGAACGATGGGGATTAAAAATATTGAAGATTATGTAGATTCTCAAAATGCGGATGTGGTTCTGTTACAAGAACATGTTCGGGATTACAATTTTAAAGGAATGGGAAAAGGAAGAGGAGATGTTATTGTCTCAATCTCTTCAAAATATAAGATCATTGATCAGAAAGAACTTATTGAGAGTAATTCAGAGACCAATAACGCCTACGCCAATCAGACGGATATTGAGATTAAAGGAAATACGTATCGTTTTATCAATGTATACCTTCAGCCTTTTAAATTTGAAAAAAGCATGGTAAAGCTTAAGGGAAATAGTGATGAAGATGAACAAAAGCTGAAAGATATCGTTAAAAGGCTGATCCCGACTTTCAAAATGCACCAGGATCAGGTTGCTGCGGTAAGAAAAGGGATTGATGACTCTCCTTATCCGGTAATATTAGTAGGTGACTTCAATTCTGTGCCTAACTCTTACGAGTATTACCATCTTGGAAAAGGGTTAAAAGATGCCTTTGTAGAAGCAGGTAGAGGAAGTGCTACCAGCTTTCATGACTACAAATTCCCGATACGAATCGACTACGTTTTTACATCGGAATCCATACAACCTCTAAGTTATAAAGTTGACCGTTCTGTCAGAATTTCAGATCATTATCCGGTGGTTGCAACTTTCAAATTAAAAAAATAATATTCATAAAATACGTTAAAGCTTTTCATATTGGTAGGATTTTTGATTAAAAAAAGACTAGACCGTTTTTTTCATGAAGCCGAACCAGATATTGTTGTTTTTGCATATTGCAATTATCGTATTATTACTGTGCACCTTAGGGAATGCATGGATACCGCCTAACATTATTGGGGGCTTGAATCTTCTTTCATTAGGGTTTCCCTATTTAATTTTATTACATATTTTATTAACGCTGGTCTGGATCGTTAAAAGAAATAAAATCGCCATTGTTTTTCTGTTAAGCACTTTTGTTTTTTATAATCCCATAAGACGATGGGTGAACTTTTCTCCTAAAACTGAAAACTATAAATCAATACGGGATGTTAAAATATTGACATTCAATGTGAAGTATGGTGAGTTTGGCTGGGATAAAGTTTCAAAATATATCAAGGATCAGAATGCTGATATTATTCTTGTTCAGGAAAAAGATACAAACCGGGCAATACGAAAAGATATGATTAAGTATCCGGTAGTGAGCCTGAAGACAAAACATAAAATTGTAAGACAGGAAGAGTTAATTGAGGATAAATCAAGAGGAAATTCTTTTTATGCGGATATTGATATTAATGGAAAAATCATACGAATAGTAAATGTATATCTTGAACCATTCCGTCTGAACAAATCGATGTTTGATTTTAATAGTCTTGGAAAAGGATCTAATAAACTCCATCTTCTTCTTTCTCACATGACACCCACATTCAGGGCTCATGAAGATCAGATAAAAAAGATCAGAAAAGCAATCGACTTTTCTCCTTATCCGGTTATACTGGCGGGCGACTTTAATTCCGTGCCTAATTCTTATGAATATTATAATCTTGGGAAAAATCTGGATGACGCTTTTTTAACAGTCGGGAATGGTATTTCTACCAGTTTTCATGATTATAAAGTTCCTTTGAGAATCGATTATATTTTCACCTCTAAAGACATAAGACCCATAAGCTATAAAATAGATCAGTCCGTAAAATTATCAGATCACTATCCTGTAATTGCGGAATTTCTGTTAAATTAGTTCCATGAAAAATGTATTTTTTTTAGCAGCGGTTTTTTCTATTCTGATTACTTCCTGTTCTAAAAGAGAACCTGTTCGTGTAGAGACGGATCAGGTGACGAAAGTGGATTATGATACAACTGCCATTGATTCCTTTTCTAATGGTGCCATATCCGTAGATATTGCAAGAAAGATCAGAATGTCTTCCCAGAAATATCAGGATTCTTTAAAAGAGGCTCTGAGAATCCAAAATGAAGAGCAGCGTATTAAACAGGAGCTGGAAAAAGAAAACAAAAAGAAACAGGAAGAGGAGAAACAGAATAAGGAAAAAGAAGGAAAGGCGAAAGAGGAAGCAGGAAAAACTTCTCCCTGAACAATGAAAACTATACGGAAGTTTTCATAAATTTGAATACATTCTTAAAAAATATCAATATGAAAAAACAAATTGTAACAGCACTTATGGTAGCCGGATTGGTCGTGTCCTGCACCAAATCGACAACAAAAACTGAGCAGGTTGAAAATCCGGACGGATCTATTACAACAACCAGCACTACAGTGACGCAAAGCCCGGCAGATATTGTAGATACTACTAAAATTAACAAGGCAAAAGAAGACGTTAAAGCTAAAGTGGATGCTACCGGAGATAAAATAGATAATGCAGCGCATAAGGCAAAAGCAGACCTTAATGAAGCTGGAAAAGATATTAAGGCAGGGGCGAAGGAGCTTGGACAGGATGTAAAGGATGCTGCAGCTAAAGGCGCCGGAAAAGTAGAAGAGGGAGCTAAAAAATTAAAAGAAGAT
The DNA here is from genome assembly GCF_048296755.1 of Chryseobacterium sp. PTM-20240506. Lineage (NCBI taxonomy): Bacteria > Pseudomonadati > Bacteroidota > Flavobacteriia > Flavobacteriales > Weeksellaceae > Chryseobacterium > Chryseobacterium sp. PTM-20240506. The sequence continues at coordinate 3,094,847 of NZ_CP182581.1, read as the reverse complement.
CTGAAAAGCAAATAAAAAAGAACCGCAGTAAAAACTGCGGTTTTTTTATTAATTCTTATTGAGTTCTAATAAAGGGTCTATATATTCCCGGTCATTGCTGAGTCTTGGTACCTTGTTTTGTCCCCCGAGCTTTCCTTTGGACTCCAGCCAGGAATAGAACAAATTGGGTTTGGCTATATGAACAATGGGTTTTTTTAATGTAATATTATTGTACCTCTTCGCTTCATAATCCGAATTAATTGCCTTCAGGCACTCATCGAAAGCATTGATAAAACAGTCGAGATCGTCCGGCTTTTTACTGAATTCAAAAATCCATTCATGAGCACCGCTTTCATTTTCTTTCATGAAAACAGGAGCTCCTGTAAAATCTGTAATAGCTGCATTTGTCTGTTCACAGGCTTTTGTAAGTGCAAGCTCCACATTGGTGATCATTAATTCTTCTCCAAAAGCATTAATATAATGTTTGGTTCTTCCTGAAATTTTTACCCTGAACGGATTAACGGATGTAAAGACAACCGTATCACCGATGAGATACCTCCATAATCCTCCATTGGTGGTAATGACCATGGCGTAATTTTTTCCGACTTCAACATCCTCAAGGCTTACAACCGGTGGATTCGAGAAATGGAATTTATCCATAGGAATGAATTCGTAGAAAATACCATAATCCAGCATCAAAAGCATTTCGTCACTATTTGATCTGTCCTGAATACCAAAGAAGCCTTCTGAGGCATTGTAAATTTCGTAGTAATTGATGTTTTTTCCGATGATCTGGCTGTATTGCTCCCTGTAGGGCTTAAAACTTATTCCGCCGTGAAAAAAGACTTCCAGATTAGGCCAGAGCTCAGAGATATTCTGAACATCCGTTTCTTTCAGAACCCTCTGGAGTAAAACAAGCATCCAGCTTGGAACCCCCAGTAAACTTCCGACATCTTCATTTTTAACCTCAGATATAATGGCTCTCAGTTTACTCTCCCACTCGGACATGAGTGATACCTTTTTGCTGGGGGTTGTTGTAATCTCTACCCAAAAAGGAAGATTGTCAATAAGGATAGCAGAAAGGTCCCCGAATTTTGTGTTAAAATCGGCATAGAGTTCGGAGCTGCCTCCCAGACGTAAATTTTTATTCGTAAAAAGCTGATTTTCCGGATGGTTATTGGCATAAATTGATACCATGTCTTTTCCGGCTTTCATATGGCAATATTCCAGGCTCTCGGCAGAGATGGGAATAAATTTGCTTTTAGCGTTCGTGGTTCCTGAGGACTTTGCAAAATGTTTGATATAGCCAGGCCAGCTTACATCTTTATAACCTTGTCGTGCTCTCTCGATATAAGGTTCGAAATCTTCATAGGTAACAATGGGAACTTTATTTTTAAAATCCTGATAACTCGAAATAGAATTAAAACCATACTTCTTCCCATATTCTGTATCCTCGGCATGAAACAACTGGGAAAATAGTATCCCTTTCTGTGTTTCAATCGGATGATTCATGAAATTCTGGATCTGGTCTATCCTTTGACGGATAAACCAATTCACCACAGTATTGAAAAGTGCTTTCGTTGCCATTTCAACAAATATAATGATATTTGATTTTTCAGAGAATTTTTTATGGCTTAAAATAAAAAACCGTTACAAATATTGTAACGGTTGATTATCTGGATATATTGTTTTCTAGCAATATTCGTCGTAAGCTGCCTGAAGGTTTGCCGCAATTGCTCCTGCAGGATTTCCTTCAATGTGGTGTCTTTCCAGCATGTGAACCAATTCTCCATCTTTGAAAAGAGCTACGCAAGGTGAGCTTGGAGGAAACGGAGCTAAATGTTTTCTCGCTTCTGAAACAGCTTCAGTATCATATCCTGCAAATACGGTTGTCAAGTGATCGGGTTTTTTATCTCCGGTCAAAGAGTAAACAACTCCCGGTCTTGCAGCTCCTGCAGCACACCCACATACTGAATTGATCACTAATAGGGTAGTTCCTGATTGCTTTAATGCTTCTTGTACCTGAGAAGTTGTTGTCAAGTCTTCAAAGCCTTTATCTGTAAGTTCAGCCTTCATAGGCATTACTAAATCTGTTGGATACATTTTTTGTTTTTTTAAATCTGTACAAAGGTAAAAAATTATTTATGTTTCATCAACTTATAAAAACTATTGACGCATTAGGAAAAGTGCATGATATGTAACATGGTGATATGTAAATATTTCAACAATATTTGAAGAAATGTAAATAAAAGCAATGAATAATGAAAAATAATTATTAAATTTGAAATGATTCTAAAAACAACCAACCATGAAAAGGCATTTTTTACGTCATTCCCTCGACTTAAAAGATGCAATTAGTTAAGTCTGTAATTCACAGACACCTCAAGCATCTTAATGCATAAAATGAAGCCCGAAATTAATTTCGGGCTTCATTAATCAAATCGATATGCAAAGGTTGAATATCCTTAGTAAACGGGTTCAATGATCTTACTCTGGATCTGTGTCCGGATTGAAGACCAAATACCCTTTAAGAAAGCAGCTTTTTAGCCATCTCGGAAATGCTTTTTCCGTCAGATTTACCGGCTAACGCTTTTGATGCCATTCCCATTACCTTTCCTAAATCCTTTATAGATTCAGCGCCGGTCTGTGAAATGATATTTTTAATTTCTGTTTCCAGCTCTTCAGCAGTAAGCTGTTGAGGTAAGAATTTTTCGATGACCTTCATCTGGGCTTCTTCGACGTCTGCGAGATCCGTTCTTCCCTGAGCAGCAAACTGGTCGTAAGAATCCTTACGTTGTTTAATCATTCTTTGTAAAATAGCGATCTCCTGTTCTGCTGAAACTTCTGCTCCTCTGGCTTCTGTTTTCAAAAGCAGTATCTGGGACTTTACTGCACGGAGAGAGTCCAGAGCCACTTTGTCTTTCTCCCTCATAGCGGTTTTTATCGCTTCGCTGATTGTATTTTCTAAACTCATATATTATGATTTGAAAATTTGAGAATGAAACAATTTGAAAATAGTAAAAGGCAATGGATGTATAATTTCCAGTGGATCAATTTTCAAATTCACAAATTATTTCATTTTCAAATTAAATTTAGTCTACGTCTTTATTTAAAAATCTGTTTTCTCTGATTTGCATAGAACCATTATTATCAGATAAATATGTATTTATATTCTGATCTGATGCGTTGGTCCCGTCAATAGAAATATTCTTTCTTTTGAATGCAGGCACAGATTCGAACTCATTAACATTATCAAAACTCTGATAACGTGAATTGAATTCTTTTAATTTATTTCTTCTTTCAACCACTCTCTCCTGGTCAATAGTTTTGTTCACAAAAGTGAACTCACTGTCTGATGGCTTTGTAGCTTCGGTTTCCGTTTTATTTTCAACAACCGGTTTGCTTTCATTGGCCGGAACTTCTTTCACCGGTTGGAAGAAACTTTCCATTTTCTGAAGAGGTTCTTCTGTAATCTGGCTTACCGTATTGGCTGAAGTGGTAAACTCTGCTTTTGGCTGTCCATAATCCGTTTTTGGCTCATTAACAGGCTCATTGACAAAGAAGCTGAATTCAATCGGTTTTTCTTCGGAAAAAGAAGGAACAGAAGAGTTTTTAGTCGGTTCTTCTTTCCTGTCTTCTGTTTCAAAAGAAAAAGACTGTATTTCCAGGTCATTCGGGTCGTTATCTTCATCGAAAGAAAATAAGTTATAAGCATCCTGATCCTCTTCTTCGTTTCTCCAGTCCTGAATTGGGCTGTCTACCGTATCTTGCTCTCTATCAGAGAACTTTATTTCTGTTTTTACCTCTTCATCCTCAATAATCATTTTTTTTTCAGTAGATGTCTTAAACTGAGGATTATCCTGGTCTTCATCATCAAGTCTGAAAAGGTTCTTTCCTCCGAAAGTATAGCCTTCTTCAGGGCTCATTTCTCTTTCTTCTCTCGTTTTAAAAGGAGAAGTTTTGTGAGAATCCAGTTTGTCATTTAAACCGATTCTTATTTTTTCAGTTGGCCCTGCAAATTTTTTATCCTCATTGGAGAAACCTGTAGCAATTACAAGAACGCTTACTGCATCTCCCAGCTCTTCATCCGCTCCAACCCCGAAAATAATATCCGCGGTGTTTCCTGCTTCTTTCTGAATGTGGTCCATGATGATACCTATTTCATCCATGGTAACTTCTTCTACACCACTTCTGATCAATAGTAATACATTTTTAGCACCTGTAATCTTATTGTCATTCAATAATGGGGAATCCAGAGCCTTTCTTACGGCCTCTTCTGCTTTATTTTCTCCGGAAGCAGTACCAGTAGACATCAATGCAGTACCCGAGTTCTGAAGCACAGATTTAGCATCTCTAAAGTCAATGTTTACATCGAAGTAACCGGTAATAACCTCTGCCATACCTTTTGCAGCATTGGTTAACACTTCATCGGCCTTTGAGAATCCTTGCTTGAATCCAAGGTTACCAAATTGCTGTCTTAATTTATCGTTGTTGATGACAATCAGTGAGTCAACATTATTTCTCAATTTATCAAGTCCGTTTTCTGCCTGCTCAAGCCTTCTCTTCCCCTCGAAGCTGAATGGAACAGTAACGATACCTACCGTTAAAATTCCCATATCTTTAGCTACTTTGGCAATAACAGGAGCGGCACCCGTTCCGGTCCCACCTCCCATCCCGGCAGTAATGAATACCATCTTGGTATTTTGTCCCATTGCAGCCTTGATCTCTTCAATACTTTCAATAGCTGACTTTTCTCCAACCTCAGGATCAGCACCTGCTCCAAGTCCTTCGGTGATGGAAGTACCCAACTGAACTTTATTGGAGACGGGGTTATTATCTAAAGTCTGAGCATCCGTATTACAGATCACGAAATCAACACCGTGAATCCCTTTCTCGTACATGTGTTTAAGGGCGTTGTTTCCACCGCCACCAACACCAATTACTTTGATGATTGATGAATTTCCTTTTGGTAAATCAAATGAAAACCCTTGTGTACCTATATTTTCCATAACTTATATTTTTTAAAATTGACTCATGATAAGTGATAAGGAATAGCCGTGTATCGCTTATCATTCATCATTTTATAATTATTCTACTTCTTCAAAGAATTTTTTTACTTTTTCCATTAGCGACTGTCCGAATGTGAGCCTTGCCGCTTTTTTATTTTCCTGTTGCTCTCTTACCACTTCCTGCTCCTGAACAGGAGTCGCCTGCTGTGTGGCATTTGGGGTTTCAGCTGTATTGGATACTACTTCCGGTTGTTGCTTCTCCTGAACGGTTTCTTCTTCTACGATCGTCTGCTTTTTGTCACGGATTTTCAAACTTTCCATCAGTAACCCGATAGATGTTGCAAATTCAGGACCTTTCAGGTATTGGTTTTTGTCATTGGCGATATATTCGTTAGCAAAACCAATTCTGCTGTCGAAACCTGTAGTATAATTAGCAAGCTGGCGTAAGTGCTTCAAATTGGAACCACCTCCTGTAAGAACGATTCCCGCAATCAGCTTTTTCTTCTGTTCGAATGCACCATAGGCTTTAAGCTCGGTGTTCACCATTTCAAGGATTTCTTCAACTCTCGCGTTGATGATCTGTGCCAGAGTTTTAAGAGAAATTTCTTTGTCCGGTCTTCCATGTAAGCCAGGAATGGTTACAAAAGTGCTGTCTTTTTCAAGCTCAGGAACTGCAGATCCGAATTTTACCTTCAGTTGTTCTGCATGTTTTTCTATAATCGAGCAACCTTCTTTAATATCTTCTGTAATGATTCCGCCACCGTAAGGAATTACACAAGTATGGCGAATGATATTGTCTTTGAAAATAGCAATATCCGTAGTACCACCACCTATATCTACGATTGCGACTCCTGCTTCTTTTTCTTCTTTTGTAAGAACAGCTTCAGAAGATGCCAGTGGTTCTAAAGTAAGGGCTTCCATTTCCAGTCCGGCTTCTCTTACACATCTTGCAATGTTTCTGATACTACCCATTTGTCCTACGACAACATGGAAATTAGCCTCTAAACGTTTTCCGTGCATACCGACAGGTTCCTGTATCTCACCTTCAGAATCCACTTTATATTCTTGAGGAAGTACATGAATAATTTCTTCACCGGGTAGCATGACCAGTTTTTTTACCTGATCTTTCAATGCTTCGATGTCGTCGTCTGTAATAAACTTGTCTGGATGCTCTCGCATAATATAATCGGAATGTTGCAGAGAACGGATATGTTTTCCTGCAATACCAACCGTGACTTTGCGGATAGGAACTCCTGCACTGGATTGTGCTTCAGACACAGCCGCCTTGATTGAATTAATGGTTTGTGAGATGTTATTCACAATACCTTTATGAACCCCAAGACTTTTGGCCTTTCCTACACCGAGAACTTCTATTTTCCCGTGTGCATTCCTCCTTCCGACAATCGCAACTATCTTTGTTGTCCCGATGTCCAGACCTACTGAATACTCTTGATTTTCCATTTGTTTATATCGATTTGATTTTTTATTCTATTTTAACTTTTGCTTTTGGCTTTGTAGCCTTTTTCTCAGTTGTTTTCTTTGTCTCCTTTGGTTTGGTTGTCGTTTTTGGCTTTTTATTTTCCTTTGGCTGAGATACAGAATTTTGCTTTTTTATCTCCGCTGGTTTTTTAGTTTCCGGTTTCTTTATCGTTGCCGGAGCAGGAGCTTTTGCCAGTTCTTTACGTCCTGCAGTTAAAATACTGTCATTTTCTTTAAAAGCAGGATTTAAAGTGGTTACAATCTGGTTCTGATATTTTACAGAGATCATATTGTACTTCTGAGGATCCTGATACACAAGATATTTCTCAACAAACGCTTTAAAACCTTTTACTTTGAATTCAATATTATCCAAGTCTCCGATTTCTACTTTATAGTTTCCTTCACTTGTCAAAAGATTATAATCATCCTTTACTTTTGAGATTCCTATAAAGTATCTTTTGCTGAAGTCATCCTTATCAATCTTTTCAACCAGTTCAGCAAGCTTTTCATATTCGTCAGGTTTTACATTTCCTGTTACCAGCATACAAGGATGCGAATAGGTTTTTGAGATGGGAAATTCAACTCCTTTTTCATCCACGTAAAAATCCCTGCCGTCTTTATTCAGCCTGAATACCGGAACCCTTTGTTTAATATCCAGATTGAGCTTTCCGTTTAGATTTAAATAAACATTTGCACTATCCACAGCCGGAAGGGCATTGATCTTTTTTTCGAGGGATGGAATATTCAGATCACCTACTTTTCCTGAAGGGTTTTCTTTTTTTACAATATCCCTGATGTCTTTTTCATCAACGAAATATACCGGAGTCTTTTCGCTTAATTTTACAGAAATCTTATTATCGGTAATCTTCTGGCCACTGAATTTCTTCAAAGAGAAACTCAGCAGGAAACCAAGCAGGATTACTGTGATAGCAATTTTTAATATTCTGTATTTATTTTTCATATTCTATTGTATTCATGTATTAAAGTAAAATGTATTCATGATTATCGTGGATTACATTACTTACATACACTACTACTATTTATCTTTTAAACTTAACCATTCACAAATCGGGTCATATAGGGTGTCTATATTTCCTGCACCTACGGTGAGCAGAATGTCAAAATCTTTTTCTTTTATCTTTTCAAAGGCTTCCGTTAAAGTGGACCCTTCTTTTTTATCCAGGGTTACCTTTTCCAGTAACCATGTTGAGGTAATCCCCTCAAAGTTTTCCTGAAGCTCTCTTGCCGGATAAATATCCAGTAAAATGAGTTCATCTGCATTGCTTAAACTTTCTGCAAAGCCATCAGCGAAATCTCTTGTTCTGCTGAATAAATGCGGCTGAAATGCAACCAGTAATTTTTTATCAGGGTAAAAGGTCTTGATGGAACCTACAACAGCATTGATCTCTGTCGGGTGGTGGGCATAATCATCAATATATATTTTACCGTTCTTATAAATATGTTTTGTATATCTTCTTTTAATTCCTTTGAAGCTGGCAATAGCCTTTTTCAGGATGTCAAAATCCACTCCTAAATTATGCAGGATGGCTAATGCAACGGTTGCGTTTTCCACATTATGGATCCCCGGAATTTCCCAGACAAAATCTTTTACAGACTCACCGGGAGTATGAAAATCAAAATAGATTTTATCGTGATCCATACGCAGATTATCGGAGTAATAATCCGCTTTTTCGTTTACAGCATAAGTCTGATGGTCTCTTCCGATCTCAATACCTTTTCTTACAAAAAGTTTTTTATCTTCCGGAACCAGAGCTGCAAATTGGCGGAACCCTTCTTCAATATGACTTTTGTCTCCGTAAATGTCCAGGTGATCTGCGTCGGTAGAAGTAATCACTGCCCAGTCCGGAGAAAGATTGAGAAAGCTTCTGTCGTATTCATCAGCTTCTACCACTGAGTATTCTGAACCGTTATATAAAAAATTGGATTTGAAATTTTCTGAAATACCTCCTAAAAAGCATGAAAATGGCAGGTCCGCTTCTTTACATAAATGGGAAACCAAGGTAGACGTTGTTGTTTTACCATGTGTTCCGGCTACGGCAATACAATCTGTATTTTCCGTAATTAATCCTAACACTTTTGCACGCTTTAAAATCTCAAAACCATGTTCATTGAAGTAATCAAGAATTCCAAGCTTCTTAATAGCCGGAGTATAAATTACTAAGGTGTTATCCTTTTGAAGTGTGGTTATTTGTTCATCGATGAGATCTTCAAAAACAATATCAATTCCTTCACTCATCAATTGTTGAGTAAGTTTGGTGTTGGTTTTATCATAACCTGAAACTTTTTTACCTGAAGCTTTAAAATAACGTGCAAGGGCACTCATGCCAATCCCGCCGATCCCCACAAAGTAAAAAGTCTGATATGTTTCTAATAATTTCATCTTCTATTTTTAGTTATTGATAATTGAATATCTTTTCTTTATCCAGTCCATACGAATCTCCCTGATACAAAAAGAATTCCATTACTGCATCTTCAAGGGTCTCATATGTAAATCCGTTGGTAATCCAGAAATAATATTTAAAACCGATTGAATTCTGACTTGGCAGATATTCTGCTTTTATCATTGCAAGCTTATTGATCTCGTTCAGCAGGGTATCAATTTTGTCTTTGCTTACCCCTTTATTCAGTAGGATATTTACATTAAGGTTAATGTATTTTTTCCCTGCATCCACATCCATAAAGAGTGTGGCTTTGTCTTTATTTCCTATTTTAATAAAAGTTTCCTCCTGCTCCAGGATATCATATCCTTTACCTTTCAAATAGTTGCCCACTGCTGCAATTTTAAAGTCAGCGGGTTTTATCAGGGTTTGTGCCGTTACCCAGTGGGTAAAGAAGCAAATGAGCAATACTGTTAGTAATTTAGTTTTCATACTTTATAGTGTTGGTTATTGTAGCTTTATAAAAATTTCATCAACAATTTCCTTTGCAGCATTGGGTTTGGCAAAATATTCCAGGTTTTCAGACATCTCTTTTCTCATCGCTGCGCTGTCGCAAACCTCCATAAGTGTGTTCCAGAATTTTTCTTCCATTTCGGAATCTTTGACCATTTTTGCCGCATTCTTTTCAACCAGATTCAGTGCATTTTTGGTCTGATGATCCTCTGCCGCAAACGGGAAAGGAATCAATAAAACCGGTTTTTGTGCAACAGCCAGTTCTGAAATGGCAATAGCCCCTGCTCTTGAAACAATGATATCTGCTGCCGAGTATGCTTTCTCCATATCTTTTATAAATTCAAGAATCTGAATATTCTGGCTTTTCTTATCTTTTGTTTCTTCTATAATATCTTTATAATCGAGCTTTCCTGTCTGCCAGATCAGCTGATAATCTTTGTTGATGAGTTCATCAAAATGTGATCTCCATGCATTATTTAAAGTTCTGGAACCCAGTGATCCACCAACAGAAAGGATTGTCAGCTTTTCCTTATTTAATCCCATTTTTTCTTTTGCCTGAGAAGATTCTTCCATTCCCAGAATGATATTCTCGCGAATAGGATTACCTAAAAATTTGATCTTATCATCGGGAAACCCTTCTACTTTGGGGTAAGCAGTAAAAACAGCTTTTGCTTTCTTACTTAAAATTTTATTGGTTACCCCTGCATGTGCATTTTGTTCCTGAATAAAAATAGGGATCCCCAGCTTGCTTGCTTCATACAGAGCCGGTCCGCTGGCAAAGCCTCCTGTACCGATCGCAAAATCAGGAGCAAAACGCTTAATGATCTTTTTTGATCTGGATAAGCTTTTCAAGATCTTGAATGGTAATCCCAGATTAGATAACATGTTACCACGGTCAATTCCGGCGATGTCGATTCCTTCAATAGGGTAACCTGCCTGAGGAACTTTTTCCATTTCCATTTTTCCGTTGGCTCCGATAAACAAGAATTCTGTATCCGGAAATCTTTTCCTGATTTCGTCTGCAATAGCGATTGCCGGGAAGATATGTCCTCCTGTTCCACCACCGGATAATAATACTTTTAGTTTCTTGTTCATTTTTTTAATTTTGAAATAGCCTGACCATTAATATGATTTAAGCAATATCATTTATTTCTGCAATACTCTGTTTTTTACCCATTCCTTCTTCGTCATAAATCTGTATCCTTGAGCTTATATTTAAAATAATTCCCAACTGTAAATAGGTCACCAACATGGATGTTCCCCCATAACTTATTAAGGGCAGGGGTTGTCCGGTCACCGGAATCAGATTGATGGCTACGGCTATATTTACCGATAGCTGTATAAAGATCATGACACCGAGGCTGAGAACGAGCAAAGACCCGAAAAATGCAGGCATTTTACTGGCTATCATTACAATCCGTATCACCATGATCAGATACATACAGATAAGGAAAGCTGCTCCTATCAGTCCGTATTCCTCTACAATTACTGCAAATATAAAGTCGGAAGCAGATTGCGGAAGCATTTGCTTTAATGCACTTTTTCCAGGTCCCATTCCTGTAATTCCTCCATGTACTATTGCTGCTTTAGCCTGCATTACCTGGTAATTCTTGGCTTTTACGCTTTCATCATCCACATCGGCTGATTTTGCTTTACTGGAAGTGAAGGTTTCTACACGGCTCATCCATGTATGAACACGATTTCCACCAATCAGATTGGTATTTAAAGCAATCAGTAAGAACAATACGATCGCAATAAATGAAGCCGAAATAAAACCTGCAATATATTTCCAGTGAAGCTGCCCGATAACCAATACAATAACAGATACCATCAGGATCATTAGAGCCGTAGATCCGTTATCTTTTGCTACTAAAACAAAAACAAGGAGAATAGGACCAAAGATGTACATAATGTTTTCTATCGGAAGTCTTTCCCGGGTTATCTTCTTGGTTAAATACCTGCACAGGTAAATAACCAGCATAAGAAAGGCAAATGATGAAGGCTGAAAAGAAATCGGTGTTCCCGGAATCTTTAGCCATCTGGAGGCACTTGCCCCATCGATCGTTTGGCCGGTAAACATGGTGACAACCAGTAATATAATCATTAACCCCAGAAGTATACTGCTGAGTTTTCCAATGTATTCATATTTTACGGTTCCTACCAGTCTCATGATTCCCAAACCAAGGACTACAAAGAACATATGCTTGATAACATGGCCTGTTGTGGTCCCGTTATTTACAATATATTCCAGATTCGAACTTGCAGAATATACAGGGAAAATAGAGAAAATGGAGATCACGAGAATGACCATCCAAAGTACTTTATCTCCCTTTAGAAATTCAAATCTGCTTTCTGTGTCCTGTTCGTTCATACTCTATTGTATCTTTAACTGTATTATGTAAAATGGATTAAAGTATTAATGATTCTTAGTTGTCAAATACATGAATACCATTTACATCAATACATCAGTACATTTATTTTAATACTTGTTCTTTAAACTGTCTTCCTCTGTCTTCATAGCTTTTGAAAAGGTCAAAACTTGCACAGCAAGGAGAAAGTAAAACCGTTTCTCCGCTTTTAGCAATTGATTTTGATATTTTTACGGCCTCTTCCATGCTTGAAGTATCGTATATAAACTCCTTTTTGTCTTTAAAAAAATTAATAATTTTCTGATTATCAATTCCCAAGCAGACAATTGCTTTTACTTTTCTTTTGACAAGGTCCTCAATCTCCGTATAATCATTTCCTTTATCCTGACCTCCCACAATCCAAATCGTAGGTGTTTTCATGCTTTCCAAAGCATAATAGGTCGCATTTACATTCGTTGCTTTACTGTCGTTGATGTATTTTACGCCATCAATTTCAGAAACAAACTCCAGCCTGTGTTCCACTGCCTGAAAAGTCATTAATGAATTTCTGATGCTTTCATTGTTGACATTCAGTATTTTACTTGCTATAGATGCTGCCAGACTGTTCGCTACATTATGATTTCCCAATAAAGAAAGCTCGTCAATTTTCATTGAAAATGTATCTTTTAGTTTTACCACAATACTGTCGTTATCTATAAAACCTCCCTCGGTCAATTTTTCTTTTGTTGAAAAAGGGATCATTTTTGCCTTTATTTCCAGCTTTTCAAGAATGGTTTTGCTCATTTCATCATCTTTGTTATAGATAAAGAAATTATCGTTTTCCTGATTTTCAGCTATTCTGAATTTTGCCATCGCATATTCTTCATAGTTGTAATTATACTGGTCCAGATGATCCTGTGATAAATTAAGCAATAATGAAATATATGGCCTGAAGTTCTGAATGTCATCCAGCTGGAATGAACTTACCTCCAGTACATAATATTCATGGTTTTCATCTGCTACCTGCTTTGCAAAACTGTAGCCGATGTTTCCTCCTAGACCTACTTTCAGTCCGTCATTCTTCAGGATATAATAGATCAATGAAGTGGTGGTGGTTTTTCCGTTGCTTCCTGTGATCGCAATGATTTTAGCATTGGTGAATTCTGAAGCGAATTCTATCTCGGAAGAAAGGCGGATTCCTTTCAGATGGATTTTATAAATAATATCCGCTTTTTTAGGAATTCCTGGGCTTTTTACAATCCAGTCTGCATTTAAAATCCTTCCCTCGTCATGATTTCCTTCTTCAAACTCAATATTGTTTTCAGTAAGAAACGCTTTATAGTTATCTTTAATAGTTCCTTTGTCTGAAAGAAATACCTCCAGACCCTTCTTTTTAGCTAAATAAGCAGCACCACAGCCACTCTCTCCACCTCCTAAAACAACTATTTTCATATTACCTTTTTTGTATTTATGTATTGGCGTACTTTATTTATGTTTTTAAAATCATGAATACGTTAATACATTTACTTTTATAGAGTTTTATCTCATTTTTAATGTAATCAGACATACTATAGCCAACATTACTCCTATGATAATCATCCTGTTAACGATTTTACTTTCATGGAAACCGTCTTTCTGATAATGATGGTGTAATGGAGACATTTTAAATAATCTGTTATTCTGGGCGTATTCCAGTCCGTATTTTTTCTTTCTGTATTTAAAAACAACCACCTGCAGCATTACAGATATGTTTTCTACCAGGAATATTCCGCATAAAACAGGAATCATTAATTCCTTTCTTAAAATAATAGCCAATACAGCAATTACTCCTCCCAGCATCAAACTCCCGGTATCTCCCATAAAAACCTGTGCCGGATAGGTATTATACCAGAAGAATCCGATCACAGCACCTACCATGGCAACTACAAAAATGGTGGTTTCACCCATATTGGGCAGGAACATGATATTGAGGTAATCCGCAAAAATAATATTCCCTGAAATGTAGGCAAAGAATGCAAGGGTAAGGAGTATTACCGTACTCGTCCCTGCAGCCAGACCGTCTATTCCATCCGTGATATTGGCTCCGTTGGAAACCGCTGTTACAATAAAGATGACAATTGGAATGAAAACAATCCATGCCCACTCATGAGCATCTTTATCACTCATCCAGAATAATATTCCACTGTAGTCAAATTCATTATTTTTCGCAAATGGCACGGTAGAAACCGTAATTTTTTCTGTAGGCATAAAATTCTGCTCCACATTATTTCTGTTAACTACTTTTGCATCTGCATATTTTCTCTTTACCGTAATATCAGGATGGAAATACATTGTTACTCCGACAATTAGCCCCAGTCCCACCTGACCTACGATCTTGAATTTACCGCTAAGCCCGTCTTTATTTTTCTTTACTTTCTTTAAATAGTCATCTACAAATCCGATAGCACCCATCCATAAAACTGATATTATCAGAAGGACGATGTATACATTGGTAATTCTTGTCAGGAGAAGAACCGGAATCATGGTGGCAAGGATAATAATGAGCCCTCCCATTGTCGGAGTTCCTTCTTTCTGCTTTTGCCCGTCAAGGCCAAGGTCGCGGACCAATTCGCCCATTTGCTTTGCTCTCAGGTAATTGATGATTCTTTTACCATACACAAGAGCAATAATCAGGGATAATAAGACCGCCATCCCTGCACGGAATGAGATGTACTTTAACATTCCAAGTCCGGGGATATGGATTCCATGGTGGGTTAGATATTCGTATAAGTAGTATAACATGTTTTCCTATTGTTAATAAATGATAAGTGATGTTTGATGAATGATAAGATCAATAATAATTGATCATTTATCGATTATAAATTACTTGCTCATTAACTTCCACAGTTCTGTAATTACTTCTTTGTCATCAAAATGGTGTTTTACGCCATTAATCTCCTGATAGTTTTCGTGACCTTTTCCGGCTACTAAAACAATATCTTTGGGCTCTGCAAATTTAATCGCCATTTTTATGGCTTCTTTTCTATCGGGTATTGAAGTGTATTTGCTGAAGTTCTGAGGTTCAACACCTGCTTCAATTTCTTTTATAATTGCTGCCGGATCTTCTGTTCTCGGGTTATCTGAAGTGATAACTGCCAACGTGGATTTTTTCGTTGCAATGTTTCCCATTTCAGGTCTTTTGGAGTGGTCTCTGTCTCCCCCGCAACCGAAGACGGTAATCAGTCTTTCATTTTTTGTTCTGATATCATTAATGCTGTCCAGAATATTTTCCAATGCATCCGGAGTGTGGGCATAATCGACGATGAAAAAAATGCCACCATCGGATTTGAAGGTTTCAAATCTTCCTGAGACTCTTTTCAGGGTGCTGATGGCCTGAAGGATTTCATTGGATTCAAAGCCGAGTTCAGATGCAATTCCAAATACCAATAGAAGATTATAGACATTGAATCTTCCCGTTAAGGTAGTCCAGAATTCCTTCCCGTTGAAGTTCAGGAGCATTCCGTTAAAATCAATTTCCAAAGCTTTTCCATGGTAATCTGCCATTGTTTTCAATGCATATGATCTTTTGGCAGCTTTGGTGTTCTGGAGCATTACATTCCCATTTTTGTCATCGATATTGGTAATGGCAATTGCGGTATCAGAAAGCTCATCAAAGAACCTTTTTTTCGTTTTCAGATATTCCTCAAATGTTTTGTGATAATCCAGATGATCATGAGTAAGGTTTGTAAATCCTGCAACTTTGAAATGGAGTCCTTCAATTCTGTTTTGAGAAATTCCATGAGAACTTACTTCCATGAAAGCAAATTCGCAACCTGCTTCTACGGCCCTAGCTAAAACCTGATTGATCGTAATAATATCCGGGGTAGTATGTGTGGCCGGAATTATTTCGCTGCCTATTCTGATTTCAACAGTTGAAAGCAATGCAGATTCATAGCCCAGATTTTTGAAAACATCAAAAAGCAATGTGGAAACAGATGTTTTTCCGTTGGTTCCAGTAACGCCGATGAGTTTCAGGTTTTGAGAAGGATTTCCATAAAAGTTTGAGGCCAGATGTCCCAGGGTTTTCGAAGAATCTTTTACTTTTACATACGTAACATCCTCATTCAGCTGATCGGGCAATACTTCACAAACGATCGTTTTTGCCCCTTTTTCAATAGAAGATGCAATATATGAATGCCCATCTGCAACCGTTCCCTTTACTGCGATGTAAAGAGAATTTTCTGTAACCTTTCTGCTGTCGAATACCAGCTCCGAAACTTCACGGGTATTGTCGCCGTGAATTTCTAAAGTTGGGATTCTGTTTAATAATTCAATTAATTGCATTTCTCTGATGCTTATTTTTAATTCTGAAGAGATAAATAAATTCTCTGGTTCTTACTGATCGTAGTTCCCTCCAAAGGAAACTGTTCTTTTATTCTTCCTACTCCTTTGTAGTCTACACGGTATCCAAGGTTTTCCAGTTGTGGAATCACATTCTTACCTATTAATCCTACCACGTTAGGCATTTGTTTATCATTTACTGCTACTTTCACATTAGGCTCCACCATTTTATTGAGGTTTACCTTTTTGTCAACAAGCATTTCTTTTTCAATATTCTGAGGCGTCTTCAGGAATGTTTTTCCTGCAATTTCTTTAAAAACCGGGGCTGAAACAGTCGCTCCGTAAAATCCTTTTGCCGTATTCGGCTCACTGATCATTACATAACAGGTATACTTCGGATTATCAGCTGGATAGAACCCTGCAAAAGAGGCACGGTATTTCATCGGGCCCGGAAGCCAGTACTCAAATCTGGCGGTCCCTGTTTTTCCTGCCATTTTCAGATTCGGGGTGAAAATACTTCGTCCGGTTCCTTTTTCCACGGCTTTTGTCAAAGCATTGGTCATCATTTTAATTGCTTTCTCAGAAGCCATTTTGCTGACCATTACCTCCGGCTTGGCCTGATACATTATTTTACCATCCTTCATGATCTTATCGATGAATAAAGGCTTAAGCATTTTACCATTATTAGCAACCCCGTTGTAGAAAGTTGCTAATTGTAATAAGTTAATGTTCGAAGAATATCCAAAAGATATCGAAGCAAGTGTTGCTGCGTTCCATCTTTTATTTTGTGGAGTTACGATCTTAGGTTTTGTAATGCCCGGAAGTTCGATATCCATTTTATCAAATAATTTCCAGCGCTTAAGGTGATCAAGGAATATCTGTGGCTTATCGGCATAGTATTTCGTAATCAGTTTGGCGGTTCCTACGTTGCTGGATTTCGCAAGAACGTCACTGATGTCGTATGTTCCTCCTCCGTGGCCATCTGAAATTCTTTGCTTCGCGTAGGTCCATACTCCGTTTCCTACATTTACCGTTGTGTTATCATCGATGAATCCGTCATCCATTGCTGCCAAAAGTGAAATGGTTTTGAAAGTTGAGCCGGGTTCGATATTATCTTTTAAAGCATAATTATAAGCATCTTCGTACTCTCCTGAATCTGTTCTTCGAAGGTTTACCATGGCACGAACCTTTCCGGTTCCTACTTCCATGACAATTACAGTACCGTGTTTTGCTTCAAAATTTACGAGCTGCTTCTCAAGAGCTGAGTGTGCAATGTCTTGAATTCTAAGGTCTAAGGTCGTATATACATCTTCTCCATCTACGGGTTCCTGAACCTTCCAGAAATCAATAGGCTTCCACTGCGAAGAATTGATTCTTTGTTCCAATCTTTTCCCGTCGGTGCCTGTCAGGTATTTTGAAAAGGCTCCTTCCAGACCGGATTTGTACTCACTGTTATCCATTCCGATGGTACCTGCACCAATTTCAGAAGTTGCGAGCTCTCTTTTGTAATTTCTGTCTACGATAAATCCTCCTTTATTCTTTCCTTTCTTAAAGATCGGGAAGTTTCTGATCCTGTCGTATTCATCAAAATCCAAGCCTCTGGCAAGTGTATAATATTGATTTTTCTTTCTTTTCTGTTCGTCAAATTTCTGTCTGAATTCACTTCTTGGTTTTCCAAACATCTTGCTTAGTGAATCCGTTAATGCACCGATATTGTTACTGTAAACCGTATCCTTTATTGTTTTGAAATCAAGATAGATATCATAACGCATAACGGTAGTTGCGAGAATAGAGCCATCTGATGCAAATAAATTCCCTCTGGCAGCCTTTAAAGTGGCTTCACGATAGTTTTTATTGATGTAGTCGTCTTTAATTTCCTGAACATTAGTGTTTTGGAGAATAACGATTCTTGTTAAAAAAAGTACAAACACGCACAAAGCTACCACTGCGAAGAGGTAGCCCCACCTTAACGTTTTTTTACGTTTGTTATCGTATTCATTTTGCTTTTGCATCTGTACTATCCAATTTTATTAGCAGTTTATGAGGATGGTTTTCCAGTGTCATTAAAGAATCCCGTGCTACTTCTTTTCCGAGCTCTGATTCCATTTTTACCTTAATCAGCTTACTTTGGGCATAAGCGTTTCGGGATTTATATTCTTCTGTTTCTTCTTTTAAAGCATTTACAATTTTGATCTTTTTGTTCACCAGGTGATTGGTATAGATCATGGCCATCATCAGTACAAAAAGCAATAAGAAATACTTGTAATGTATTTTTATCTCATCACGGTTGAGGAAATTCCCTTTTATAATGTCTATAAAAGTTAATCTCTTTTGTGGGCGATTTGTCGTTCTTTTAGCCAATTTATTATTGATAAATGATGATTAATAATTGATAATAAGGGTGTTAATCCTTATTTCTAACCATTTATACTTTTATTCCTGTTCTCATTTTTGCACTTCTTGCTCTTGAGTTTTCCTCAATCTCCTTATCATCAGGAATGATTGCCTTACTCTTCAGCAGTTCGAATGCCTTTTTATAATTTCCATAAATATCCCTCGTCGGTTCACCTTCAAACATTCCGTTTTTAAGGAATCTTTTTACAAGACGATCTTCCAGGGAGTGGTATGAAATAACTACCAGTCTTCCTTCCGTTTTTAAGATCTGATAAGCCTGAACGAGCATTTCTTTTAAAACCTCAAGCTCCTGGTTTACTTCGATTCTTATTGCCTGGAAAAGCTGTGCATAAAATTTATTAACCTTATGCGGGGGAAGATAGCTGAATAGTTTTTTCAGGTCTTCCGTTGTATTGATGATTTTACTTTTTCTGTGATGAACAATATCCCTCGCCAGTTTACGTGCTTCTCTCAATTCACCGTAGTAGTAAAATATATCTGCCAGCTGCTCTTCTTCATATTCATTGATCACCCTTTTGGCATCCAGGCTCTGCATTACATTCATCCTCATATCCAGTGGGGCATCACTTCTGGTAGAAAACCCTCTTTCCGCTTCATCAAACTGATGCGATGATACTCCCAGATCCGCCAATATTCCATCTACCTGAGAAACTCCGTACATCAGTAAAGAATTTTCCAGGAACCTGAAATTCTGATTAATCAAGGTAAACCTCGGATCATCAATATTATTTTTAAGAGCGTCTAAGTCCTGATCAAAACTGAATAGCCTTCCTTTTTCCGAGAGCCTGCTCAGTATTTCTCTTGAATGACCTCCGCCACCAAAAGTACAGTCCACGTATGTTCCGTCTGGATTCGTAACCAAATCATCAACACTTTGCTTCAACAAAACGGGATTATGATACATGTTTTAATTTGTGTTTTGCGCCTTTTTAGCAGCGTAGTTATTCTTCATCGAAAGAGCCCATCACATCTTCAGCAAGGCTTGTAAAATCGGTTTCGTTGGTAGAGATCACTTTCTCGTAAGCTTCTTTATCCCAGATTTCAAATAATTCCCCGGCACTTGTGATCACAATATCTTTATGAAGATTTGCGAAGTGGGTAAGGTCTTTGGAAATCTGTAATCTTCCGGCGTTATCCAACTCTACAGTTTTTACTCCTGCTGTAAACATTCTTATGAAATCAGCATTCTTTTTAATGAATCTGTTTAGTTTATTAATTTTGCCCATCAGCTGATCCCAAGCATTCATAGGATAAACTTCCAGGCAGGGTTGAAACACGGAGCGTTTGACTACAAAGGCTTTATCGTCAAAGTTCTCCATCTGCTTGATCAGCGATGCAGGGACTTTTAAGCGACCTTTGTCGTCTATTTTACACTCATATGTTCCAATGAAATTCTTCATTTGGGACAAATTTATATAATTATTTCCAAAACTTCCCACTTTTTCCCACTTTTTGACTCAATGTTAATAAGTTTTATCAAAGATTGAAGACCGCAGGGGTAAGTGGTTGATATTTTGGATATTGGAATTGGTCTTATTTTGCCCATAACAAAAAGGATGTTAAAAAAGATCGGCAAAAAGCCTTTATTATATTATTTTTATCTTAAATTAGGAATATCAAAATATTTTTGAGGTTTAATTTGTATTTTTGCAGGGCTTTATTAAGGCGTTTTATGATATTTAGTACAAAAAAAGAAAAGAAATATACTTTTGTAGAAGCGGGAGAAGGACATCCATTGGTGCTGTTGCACGGGTTAATGGGTGGTTTGAGTAATTTCGATAAGATGGTGAATTTTTTTTCGGAGAAAGGATTTAAGGTATATGTGCCTCAATTGCCAATCTATGATTTGCCGGTACTCAATACCAATCTTACTACTATCGCAAAATATATTATCAAGTTTATAGAGAGCCATATTTCGGAACCGGTAACTATTGTCGGGAATTCGATGGGCGGTCATGTCGGGCTTATCTTAGCTTTGGCAAGGCCTGATCTTGTAAAAAATCTTGTTTTAACGGGAAGTTCCGGATTATACGAAAGAACATTCGGGGACAGCTTTCCGAGAAAAAGTGACAGACAATATATAAGGAAGAAAACGGAGGAAGTTTTCTATGACCCTGCAGTCGCTACAGAGGATCTCGTGGACGAGGTTTTCGGTGTTGTTAATGACAGAATGAAAGGAATAAAAACGGTAATGCTTGCCAGAAGTGCTATCAAACACAACATGCTGAATGATCTCCCTAAAATTCTGACACCTACGTGCCTGATCTGGGGAAAGCAGGATAATGTAACACCTCCTGAGGTGGCAGAAGATATGCATAAGTTTATTCCTAATTCTGATCTGTACTGGATAGATAAATGCGGCCACGCAGCAATGATGGAAAAACCAGATGAATTCAATGAAATTCTTTACAGCTGGTTAAAAGATAAAGTATAAATAACTTAAACCATTAAGATAGCTCTTAATGGTTTGTTTTTCTTAAAATAATTCAAAAATGGTAATTAAAACAGCAGAATTTGTCAAAAGTAGCGGGAAATGGCAGGAATGCCCGGAGCCCAATATTCCCGAATATGCTTTTATAGGAAGATCAAATGTGGGTAAATCATCATTGATCAATGCGATGATGAATCATAAAGATCTGGCAAAAACTTCACAAACTCCGGGAAAAACACAGCTGATCAACCATTTTTTAGTCAATGAAAGCTGGTATCTTACCGATTTGCCGGGATACGGATATGCTAAAGTTTCAAAGGTTCAGAGAAAAGATTTTGAAAAACTGATCACCAATTATATCCTGAACAGAAGGAATCTGGTTAACCTTTTTGTTTTGGTGGATTCAAGACACACTCCTCAGAAAATCGATTTAGAGTTTATCCAATGGTGTGGAGAGAGCGGAGTTCCTTTTTCAATTGTTTTTACCAAAGCAGATAAACTGAAGCCTAATGTTGTTATAAAAAATGTGGAGGATTATAAAGCTGAACTTCACAAAACCTGGGAAGACCTGCCGGAACTGTACATTACTTCAGCAGAAAAGAAGGAAGGAGGCGACAAAATTCTGGATTTCATCCAGACCACCAATGAATTTTTAAAAAATAATAGCGTAAACTTTGATGAGTAATATAATCTGGAAAATAAAAACTTTTGATGAGTTCACCGTTCCTGAGCTTTATAAAGTTTTAAAGGCGCGTATTGATGTTTTTGTGATTGAGCAAAACTGCCCTTATCCTGATCTGGATAATTATGATCAGAAGGGTATTCATATCTGGGCGGAGGAAGAAGGTGAGATCCTTGCCTACTGCAGGGTTTTTGATAAGGGTATTAAATATGATGAAACTTCATTCGGAAGAGTACTGACTACTGAGAAAGCAAGAGGAAAAAGCTTAGGAAAACAATTGATAAGATATGCGGTTGAAACCATTGAAAACAGGTTTCATACATCGGAGATCAAAATCTCTGCACAGGATTACCTGTTGCGTTTCTATTCTGAGTTTGGTTTTATTGATACCGGGAAAAAATATCTGGAGGATGATATTCCGCATACGGAAATGATCAGAAAATAAAAAGCGAAGACTAATCTTCGCTTTTTTTGTGGTTATATGTTGAGTGTTTTTAGTTTTTATCCTTTAATGGCTTTTAAAATAATCGGTTCCAGATTAGAAGGAAGGTCTGCTAATTTAATCTGGTAATTTTTGACTTTCATTTCTTTGAACCAGTTTTCCCAGTATTCTTTGATGACTGCTTCTTCGAATGGATTGCCTTTTTCAGGGTTAATTCCCAAAACAATTATTTCCAGATTATTCAGATTATCATTGGCCTTTACAAAGCCCAAATGATTTTTCTCAATTTCTGCTTTATAATCTGTTGTGGTAAGATGAAATGATTTTATTAATTTTGATGTCAGATAAGAGGTCTTCTTTTCTTGTGAAAACTTGGAATCTTCATGATACATGTAGCCGTCAGTCAGAATAAAAAGAATATTTCTTCGATCATCTTTGATACAATAATCCTTTACTTTATTTCTAAAGAACTCCCAAATGTCAGAACCAACGTATTTATCATCTTTAATGGCTGATTGATAAATATTAGAAGGCAATTCAGAATATTTTTTTTCGACAGAACTAAAATAATCTTTGCTTGTATTTTTATCAAAAGATACCTTTAGTTCTTTGGTCAGTTCGTTCATTTTTGGATCGGAAGGTTCAGGATTAAAGAAGATCTGCATCTGATCATCATAAGTGATTATTCTTTTGGATTTAATATGGTTGAGAAATCCTTTTTCAATGGTTTTGATATATTCCACATCTCTCTGAGCATATTCCATTGATGGGGTTGGGTTGGTTTTGGGGTCGATTCGGTCCGATAAATCAATTAAAATGCTAACATTTAAGTTATTCAGATCAGTTTGAATACTATCTTTTCTTTCATCGGAAGAACCACTTTCAGTTTTGCAACAAGAAACAAAAGAGATGATTATTAATAAGTATATTATTTTTTTCATGGCTTTCGATTTATAAAGAAGACAAGTATACTAAATTTTGATTATCAGAATTAGCTCCTACGGTTTCCAGATTGATATTATAGGTTTCAATACAGCTTTCGATCATCGTTTGTTTCTCTGTTTTGGAAACAGCTATCTTTTCTCCAATAAAAGTAATCCAACCCTGGACATACTCTGAGGCATATAACTTGTAATCTTTGGTTGGAATGATGACTCCATCAATAATATTCTGAAGTTCTTCAATTCTCCCACGGGTTTTAATTATTAATTCTTTTGTGGTACCTATATTTCCCAGAATTTCTTCAATTTCTTTTTTCAGTACATTGATTTTTTCTAAAAGAAAAAGCACGTTTTTTTGTCTGATTTCTTGTTCATTTTTGATTTTATCTTTTTCTTTATGCTCCTTCATAACGAAATCAAATACCAACCCCCAGATAATGTAGACAATGAATCCTGCGAAAATAATTCCCCAAAACTGTATTTTAGTAACAGCGATTTTAAGATTAAAATCAGGGGAATTAAATGTTTTATTTAATTCATACAGTTTTGATTCAATCTCATATGCTAAAATGGAGTCGAAAACAAATGTAACTACGAATAATAGTCCAAGTTTAATATAATTCGCTGTTGTTTTATTCTCGCTGAACATGTGAATGAGAAAGCCTAGTCCAAGAAATACAAATGGAATTAAAGTGACAAAAGCTCCTTCAATAGCTCCTGCGTTCCATGCTTTACTGAATGCTTGTGCGTCCAAAACACTTTGTATCACCGTACTTTTAGCATCAAAACTTTTAAAGAAAGCGGAGTAAGAAGTTGAAATATAGAATGTGATCAAGTAAAGGCTTATAGGAATGAGAAGGAATGCGCCAATCCAGAATTTAGTGGAAGCTCCTTTTGTTGCCTTTACATTGTGTTTTTCGGGGTTTCTAGGTAAATCCAGTATTTCAGCTTTTAGG
The DNA here is from genome assembly GCF_048296755.1 of Chryseobacterium sp. PTM-20240506. Lineage (NCBI taxonomy): Bacteria > Pseudomonadati > Bacteroidota > Flavobacteriia > Flavobacteriales > Weeksellaceae > Chryseobacterium > Chryseobacterium sp. PTM-20240506. The sequence continues at coordinate 3,070,933 of NZ_CP182581.1, read as the reverse complement.
GCCTCAATTGTGTTTTGATGATTTTCGACCTCCTTGTTTTTATTTTTTAGTTGTTCTTCTTTAGTTTCCTGGGAAACAGTCAGAGCTTTGATCTCAGTTTCTCTGTTTTTTTGCTCATTGATATAAGACTCCTTAAGCTTTTGCTGTTTTTCAACCATCTCTTTTTCCTCATTTTGAAACTTTGAGTATACGGCATCAAGGCAAATTGATAGTGTGGAATGATTTCCATTTGTTCTGGAGCTGTCCCTGTAGCCGGCTTCGTGATAAGTTCTTTTTCTGCTTTCTTCAGGAGATTCTGTTTCTACTTTAGAGTCGGTGTCTTTGAGAACTTCCTGTTTGGGTGTTTCAATTGGAACTGATTTCAGTTTGAATAAATTTTTTATGCTGATGGTGTCCATAGTGTTTTAGTTTTTTAATTCGTATAAAATGTCACTTTTATTCTTTCCGATTTTTACTGCTTCGATAAGGTAATCAACAATATCTGTTACATTCTCTTCCAGAAAACCGAACATAAGTACATACTTTTCCATAGCGGAATACTCGTTTGGAGAGACGACGCCGTCTGCCCATATCATCACAGTGAGATCATATAGGTAATCAACTTTCTCCTCAATGGTTTGTGGGACCAGAGATTTAAAATTGATAGGATTCAGCAGAATATCATCCAGATTTTTTGAAGATATTCCTCTTTCTTCAGCACACTTGTAAAGCATTTTCAGCTCAAGAGCACTGAAATCATCATCACAAATAGCCATTTGATAAAGCCTTAAGAAGTGAGCTTTGAGATTTTCAGTTATTTGATTGTTTTCCATTGGTTGGTTCTTCTTTGGTCTTTTTGGGATTAATAATGATATCTCGTGAAGGAGATCTTACTTGTCTATTATGTTCTGGAATTTCTTCGGTAGTTTCTTCTTCCTTTTTAAAATCCAGTTTTTCAGCAAACGTTATAAGGAGAAAAAGGATTCCTGTAATGGTATCAATAGGGATCCATATACTTTTTCTATATAGATAAATGGGAAAAACCGGATTAAAAATGATCAGTATTACTATGAATATTGCTCCCCAGTTGTATTGCTTATTGTTCAAAAAACTATAGATGATAATCAGTGCTCCAACAGAGACTAAAACCCGGAGAAAGGTGTAATATTCAATAGGGAGTCTAAAAACACCTACAAAACAACATATTGCACAGAAGGTGAGAAATGGTTTCATTTTTTTAGTTTTTAGAATCCTGTAGTAAGGTTGTACTTGTAATTGAAACTATTTTCAGACATGAAAATGAAAACGATGAAGTCAATAAAGGCAATGAGTGCCGGGATAAAAGTCCAGCAGAATAAAAGATAGAATATTCCTAATGTATTTTGGCCTAAGTAAAATCTATGAATGCCCAATCCCCCTAAAAAGAGAGCGAGCATGGCTGTGGTAAATTTTGATTTCATAATTTCTAAACTCTTGATAAGATTTCATTCTTTTTTTCTTCAAACTCTTCCGGGGAAATAATTCCGGTTTCTACTAAGCCTTTTAATTTTTGTAAAATGGCAAAAGGATCTTCATTTTCTATCAACAAAGGTTGTTGTTGTTGTTGTTGGAATTGATGTGGCTGGGCAATAATAGGTGTCGTGTTATTTACAGTTACTCCTCCTCCAGCAGAAGCTCTTCTTGTTTCTAAATCTTTTTCTCTTCTCACACCTCTCATTTGTTCTTCAATTTCCTGAGCGTATTGATAGAGTTTTCTTGCTTGTGCTTTTGGTAAATAGTCCATCATATTGATTAGGTTTCCTACAGTTTTCATAATGAAAGTAGCCCCAAGAATACCTTCTTTAATATGACAGTCTGCAACATCTACCCAACTGTAATCCTGAAAATCCATTGATAAACCGAAATTTTTGGGTCTACAAAAAATAACTCTCCTATTGGTAAGAGCAATACAGTCCGGAGATAAATTAAAAGCCGGCTTTTTTTGAACGGCAATATATTCAACAAACTCTTGTGAAGTAAGAAGGCTGTTAATTTTTTCAAGGAGCTTTTCAACAGCTTTAGGATCCTGTTCTTCGTTTAAAAATTGTTTTAAATTCATAGATATTTGTTTTTAGTTATTTTACATTTTTATAATATACATATCCTATTTTTCCTGATTTCTGTACTTTCACTTTATACCAAGAATCCTGTTTTGAAAGCTGAATCAGCTTTTCGTTTTTAGGAACAGTTTCTATTATTTTGGATTGAATAGAAGGTTTTTCATATATGTAGGTAATTGCAGTTCCTGCTATGTATCTGCCAGAATTGATATTGATTTCATTCACAAAAACTGAAGGAGCTTTGGTAGATTTACCTCTTTTTGAAGAATAAGAATCATTATCTCCCGGTCTTTTATGTTTGTCTTTCTTTGAAGAAGATTTTTTTCCGGAGGATTCTCCTTTACAAACACCACAGGTTCCACCACCTCCTGCACAATGTCCACAACCGGAACAATTTGAACAAGCTGTACAATAGGCAGACCCCGTACATCTTCCATCGTGCCCAATATTATCGTTTGCCTTAAAACAAGAATGTAAAAGAAAAATGATGATTGGGATTATAATAAGTAAAAACAGCTTTTTCATCAGTTATAATTTTCAAGTGTTTTGTGAAGTTCATTTCTGAAATTGTAGATTTCATCGAGGGTACCTAATAAAATCTTTTCTCCGGAATCTTTCCCGTTATGAAATAGCTCCAGGTATTTATTTGAGGTATTAAAATGTAGTCTGCAAAGAGGTTTCCTATTGTTGTCATCGAATAAAATTCCAAAATAGGATAGAGTATCCCGATAAGCAATTCTTGATGATTCGACTTTTTCTCGCAGGATAGCCTTTACAATTTGAAACCCTTCCAGTTCTTCTTCGGTTGTTACAATTTTAGAGTCATTGTTTTCATCAATAGATTGTGGTGTTTTTACAGCCTGATCCCTTTTTTCAATCTGTTCGTTAATGCTCAATGCAGATTTGAGCCTGAAACTTATGGATTCATTGATTGATGTTGTCAAAGCTTTCTTTGTGTACTCTTTGAAAGAAATCATTCTATTCGCGGTTAAAGGTTTTTCGAAAAAGCGATTGACTAACAGCCTAACCAACTCATCAGAGGGGTTTTCAATTTCTTTCTCAAATTCTCTCCGGATCGCTTTGATATACTTTAATGCTTCAGCAGAATCTAAAATGCTTTCCAGATTGTAGTCTTTTTTGGTAAAGCTTTCGAGAATTTTAATCGAACTGTCTTTGAGATCTTCAATGTTGATGGTAAAAAAAGGCTTTTCATCCATAATATTAGGCTTCTCCAGATCGGTGTAAAAATTATATACAATCCCATTGGTTAGCACTCCAAACCGGGTCTTTGAAACATGATAGTATCTGTGGAGCTGTGAATTGTGCGCATCTGCACTTTCTTTCCAATGCTTACATTCAATGATAAAAATAGGATTGTCGTTGTGTCTTATCACATAGTCTACTTTTTCTCCTTTTTTGGTTCCGATATCACAAATATGCTCAGGAACCACTTCTGTAGGATTAAATATATCATAACCTAAAATCTGTATGAATGGCATTACAAAAGCATTTTTGGTCGCTTCTTCCGTATTGATTTGGTCTTTCAATCCTACTACTTTCTGATGCAGCTGCTCTAGTTTTATTTTAAGATCCATTGCTTTTAGTTTTTAAGGGTTTCATCAATAATTTCTGCGGTTGGCGCATTGGATTTTACAGAGTGAATTCCATTTTCCATTGCTGTCTTTGAGCTGTAGAGCTGGCTTTTTCCAATGATCTCCCCATTTCTGGCTTTTAGCACGAAATAATCTTTACCATTTACAGCCTCTCTTCTGTCATATCTGGAATCCTCCTTTGAATTGATTCTTACAGACTCTATTCCTTTATGACAGGAGGCTTTCTGAACATAGCCTTCGCTGGTCAGGATAATTTCTCCGTTTCCAGCCTTAAGATTGAATTGATACTCATTGTTTATTCTCTGAGTAATTACAAATTTTCCCATGATTGTTTTTTATTTAACATTCCAAAAGTATAACCCTTTCAAAACCAATCCTTACGGGAATCCGTAAAACGGGCAAAAAACAAAAAAACCTTTCAAAAAAATGAAAGGCTATATTAAATCGGGATGGAAAATTTGTTTTTTAAATAATTCCGATGTCTTTGCAAAATGCAACCAGTTGTTCGTTGCTGGTTACCTCAAGATCTTCTTTTAAGCTGTTCAATTTTTTTTCAACACTGCTTAAGCTGTTAGGTTTTATGTTTTTTTCCTGTAGGAGATCAGGAATGTTTTTTTGCAGAACTCCTTTTGAAAGAAGGGAAACGAGTGTAATTTCATACGCAGAAAACTCATAACTATTTAGTTTTTTTATTTCCTGCTTTAAATCAAGAGACAGATAATTTTCATTAATGTAAACAGATGCAATTGATTTTTTCAGCTCTTTGGAATCGTTTCTTGCTTTACGAACATATCCATTGATATTATAGTCTTTGAAAAGAGAATCGATGATTCCGGATTTGTGTTCGGCGGAAAAGACAATGACTTTAAGGGAAGACTGAAGTGCCTTTATTTGTTGGATAAGATCTCTTCCGTCTTTAATGTTTTGCTGCCGGTGATCTTCTTCATAATACAAATCAGTGATCAACAGGTCGTAAGGTTCATTTTCCCGAATGGATTTATGAACCTTTGCCAATGCATCATCACAGTAATATACATAATCAACATTCGGAATGTTGAGGTCTTCCAGTGTTTTTTGTACCGAAAGATTAATACTTTCATGGTCTTCAGCGATTAAAATTTTTTTGAACATTCTTTTTAGTTTTTAGGAAACAGGAAATGAAATGTTGATCTTCAATCCTCTTTCGGTTTTGGTGTCAAAAATAATTTCTCCTTTGATTGTTTCTATACGGGAAACCGTAGACGACAGCCCATTTTTATATATAATATCTCCGGGAATGCCAATTCCATTATCGGTATAGTAAATTTTGATAAATTCATTTTCCCTTTCAAATCTGAAAACCACCCGGTCTGCCCGGCTATGTTTTTTCATATTTACGAGTAATTCACGTACAATCTGGTATACTTCTGTCAGGGTTGATTCTTGTAATCCCTTCCATATGCTTGCATCGTTTCCGGCAAGATAGGTTTTTACAGTATCATTATTAAAGGAGCCTATAAGTTCCGATATTTTTTCATTGAAATTCTTCTCGTTATTAGTAAGATCGGTTTTTTCATAGGAGATATCCCTTGATTTTTCATAAACAAATTCCAATTCATCAAGCGCCTCATCTTTGCTAAAGCTTTCCTGGTTTTCAATCTTGGTCATCACCTGATAGATACCGTTTGCTACTACATCGTGTACTTTTTTGGAGAGTTTAAGTTGAGTGTTTTTTATTTCCAGTTCTTTTTCTTGTTTTAGTTTTTTCTGTCTTTTGCTATATAATATTATAATGATAATCAATGTAGCTACTAAACCACTTGAAATTAAATATTGTCTTAATAATTGAATTTCTTTTTGTGCATTTTGTGCTTCAGATCTTAGAAAGTCAGCTTTATTTTTTTCTGTTTCATACCTTATTAATGCGAACTGATTTTTTGCTTTACTCCTCGCAATAAGAAGACTGTCATTGAGTTTTTGATAATCTTTAAAATATATTGAAATATTATTTGTGTTGAGATCAATAAGTTTAATTAATGCCTGCAGTTTATCTTCAGGATTTTTTACCGCAATTGCTGTTTCAAGCATTTTTTCAGTATAAAAAAGAGCCTTACTTTTATCAAATGTTTTAAAGTATTCAGATAATGTATAGTAACTAGAATTTAAACCATCTATGTCATTGCTTTTTTTCCTTATTTCTAATGCTTTATAAAACTCAGGAAGAGGATTGTAATTTTTGTCTTCCATGAATTTAGCTCTAGCGAAATTGTTTAATGCCCGTGCATATTCCACTTTATTCTTAGATAAGATAGAATTTTTAAAGTATCTAATAGCTTGTTTGGCTTCATTTTTCTTTAAAAATGCTACCCCAATATTATTATAGTAGGTAAATTTTGTTTCGTCATTGGTTGCATATTGTATAGCATTTTTGTAAAAATCAATAGCATCATTGTAATTATACATGTAGCCAGATGCTATCCCCATATTATTAAAACTGGAAGCTAGGTCTCTTCTCACTATAGAATCTTTGATATTGGTAAGAAACTTATTTGCTTCGAGAGAGGTTTCTATCGAACCATAGAAATCACCTTTTGCAGTTTCAATAATTGCCATGTTAATCAAAGACTGTCCTGCTCTTAATGAATCATTATTTTTTATGTATTCGTCTTTTGCCAAGGTATAATAATAAAATGCTGAGTCACTGATTTTCGCATTTCTGAATTCTCTTGCTTTTACATGGAATAGATTTTCTTTTTTGGAATTATCTGATAAAGTTTTCTTTTTTGCACAAGAAAATAAAATCACTGATATAATTAATAGTAACAGACTCTTCATATTTCATAATATTAGTTTATAGTGCAAAGTAATAAAAAGGACAGATTTATGCAATCTGTCCTTTCTGATTATTAAGGGTTTGTAAATGGTGGTGGTGTCTGACCTGTATCGCCTGTGGTACCTCCTCCTGGGCCTCCCGGATCTAATCCTTCTGCCGGACTACTACTTGTTTGTATTGTAATTTGCGTTCCATTATTATGTGGAAATGTTGCTGTATTTGCGTTATTATTTGGGAATGCTAAGCCTAATAGCATTAATATAAACTCGATCATTTTGTCAAAAAATTTAATGTTAAAGCATTCGTGTTCTTCCCTGCGAAACAGATCGCAGATAGTTTTACACGGTTAAAAAATTTGAAGCGCTTCTTAAATTTTTTGGGAAGTAGAACCTTCAAAAACGGAAGAGAAACATCTGCTTCCCAACCCGGAGTTTTCTTCCGTTTTATCTGGTGATTTAGAAATCAGTTTTGTAAATTTGTTATTGTAACGTTTTGTCTGTCATTGATTTCTGGAGCAAATATCCAACAATGGAGAAAGTGTGTGTTAGAAAGTTTTTGGAAAGTTCTTGGAAACTTTTGTACGGGAAACCGTAATGATTTTATTGATAAACCCTTTAATTTTCCGAATAAAAACTATTGCTATATGTCAAAATTTTTATCCCAGAAAAAAAAGCTACTGGAAGATGTATTTGAAAAGGCATCAAATGAGACAACTGAGAAATCTCCTAGTGGGATTCTAAAATCACTAGAAAGAAGTTTGTTAGATGATTTTAAAGTCAACCTGAGCTATAAAACCTTTGAGACTTATTATAAAACTATTGTTGAAAGTGAGAAAGATTATAATATTAAGCCTGTAATCCTTGATGATTTAAGCAATTATTTAGGATATGATAATTTCAAAAATTATTGTTTAGACTGGAAAACAATAGAATACACAATTAATCAAACGGTCTCTAGAATCGTAATTAATATTATTAATAAGCCAATTCTTGCAATGCCAGATTTTATTAAGAAAAATGGGCTTGGGCTTGTAGAAATGGCGTTTGTTATTTTTTTGGTTACAGGAGGGGTTATTTTTTCAAATAATAAGAAATACGATGATGGAATGAGACATTCTTTAGGGATTATGTCTGGAGGTAAGCTTGATGTGGAAAAGAATTATATGTATTGGGATGGAGATAGATATATTGCCACAGATAGCAGTGATCTTGGTCCTCAATTGAAAGTGGTTGCAATGAATCCACATGATTTTAGATATTTTAAGCGGATTAATAGACCTGATACACTTAATGTTGATAATAGCTTAGGTAAAGTATGGTATGATAAAAGTAAAAATCATGTAGAATTTTTTACAAGTTATGGGAAACATCCTAAAAATGAAAAAGCTTTAAAAGATGTTTCTGAAGGAATATTAGAGAATTATGCAGGTCAAAATGCTAAATTGGAAGAATGAATTTTTTTCACAATTATTTAAAATTCCCTTAAATCAATTCCAAAAATAATCTTCTAATTTTCGGGTTATTTTTACCATGCTAAAAAAAGGAATTTTCTTCACTTTACTTACTGCTTTTACTTGCTTATCTGCCCAACAAAAGCCTATCAAAATTGCTTTTCTTTCAGATGTTCATTTTCAGGATTTGTATGGGAGTTTTTCGGATCATGATTTTAAAGGAATTGTTAATCCCAAAACAGGAAAAGCAACCATTTTGAGGACAATGGATGCTCAATTGCATTCCACACGAGTTTTTAATGAAAATTATTTTGCTTTCCTGAAAGCGCTGGATGATATTGCTACGAAAGGAATTAAGATTGTTGCCATGCCCGGTGATTTTTCGGATGACGGGCAAGCGTACAATATACGCGGGTTGCAACGGATTCTGAGGACGTATCATGAAAAGTATGGGATTAATTTTTACATAACAACGGGAAATCATGATCCTGTCGGTCCATTTTATCAGGATGGAGGGAAAGATGATTTTTTAGGAAGCGATGGAAATGCATTGGGGGTTTACAGTAATAAAACCCTGTCAAAAAATAAACGGAATATTATTACGAAGGACATTGCGGAATCGGGGTATCTCGAGATTTTGAATGAACTTAAAGATTTCGGTTTTTACCCGCAAAAAGGGAATCTGTATTGGAGTACTCCTTTTGACAGCTATTCTTATTCCGGCTACTCTTATGATCATGCAATGAAATGTGCCAATTACCCGAACAGGATGTATGAAGTCTACAAAGGATTTTCAGTCCCTGACTTAAGCTATGTGGTAGAACCTGTAAACGGGGTTTGGATGATGGCTATTGATGGCAACACTTATATTCCCAAGAACCTCAATAAGGGCTCGGATGATCCCGGAAATTATAACGGAGCGAGTATAGGATATAATAATGTTCTGACGCATAAAAAGCATTTGATCCAATGGGTAAAGAAGATAGCAGAAGAAGCTGAAAGAAATGGCAAAACTCTGATTGCTTTTACCCATTACCCGATGATCGATTTTAATGACGGGGCCACAGATGAGATCAAAAATCTTTTAGGAGAGAAGAAATGGCAGCTGGAAAGGGTTCCAGAAGAAGAAGTAGCCAAAGACTTTGCAGATGCCGGGTTGCAGATTCATTTTGCAGGACATATGCATATCAATGATACGGGGATACGGAAAATAGGGGATAAGATGTTGGTGAATATACAGGTTCCTTCTCTTGCAGCCTATTTACCAGGTTATAAAGTACTTACTATTCATTCACAGGATGTAATGGAAGTAAGGACAGAAGTTTTACATGAAGTTCCCCGTTTTGATGAGTTGTTTCCTTTATACGAAAAGGAATACAAAGCATTGCAAAAAATTCCGGGGAAGCTCCTGTGGAATAAAGAAATCCTGAAAACAAAATCCTACCATGATTTCATGTTATTTCATCTTAGGGAATTGGTTCGCCTTCGGATGATCCCGGATGACTGGCCAAAGGATTTTATTGAAAAAGGGAAATCCTTATCAGGGAAAGAGTTGCTTTTGCTTTCTGAGGGTTCAAAATATACATTGCCAAAAAATATCAATATAAATTCGTTCAAAAAATGGAATCTTGAAGATCTGTTGTTCGACCTGTATAAATTCCAGTCTGCTGATGAACTTGCACAAGAGGATATTTCGAAGGAAAGGGGGATGCAATATCAGGTTCTGATAAAATCTTTTGAGCAAAATCAATCGAAGGATCCTTTTATATTAAAGCTAAAATCTGTCTTCAGGATCTTATCCCTGCTTTCAAACGGAGATCCGGCTGACCATTTTGAAATTGATTTGAAAAAGCAATCAGTAAAAAAACTGTAGAGGAATCTTATGTTGAATGGCTGAATCCTGCTCTCAAACCTTCGTTATTAAAAGATCTTTTAAAATAAAAAGAAAGCAACCTTATGCTAAGACTGCTTTTCTTTGATATGAATGTGAACGTGTGTAATTATTGTCCGTTTACCGGATTTTTTCTTTCATAAGTATTGTTTTCAAAACTTACCTTATAATCTGATTTAAAAAGCCTGCTGGGTAAGTAATAATCTGTTGAAATTATTTGTGCCCCGCTTGCTTTGGCTTTTTCAAACCTTGAATAATCCCCGGCTCTCGCTTCCATAGTATCTGCATCTGCCCTGGTGCGTATAATGTATCCTTTTAGTACGAGTTCCCGGATTTCAGGACCGGGATCATTCCTGAACAATACTGCAGCTTCCGGGGTTCCGGGTACTGAATTAGTGAATATCATCCTTCCCGATAAAGAAGCGTGTCCCTTGATATAGAGATCTCTGTTTTCTCCGTTGTTATCCAGCACAAAAAGAAACTTTCCTTTGGCATTTTTTACGGTCGGCCAGTTCTTGTGAAGGACTGCTTCGTTCAATGTGGTATAGGATCCGCGAATATCATCCGGGGTGATGATCTTGTTTTTACCGAGGTAGTTTTTTAGCTCGTTATCAAGGTCATCGAATAATTGGCTTGTAAAGTGCTCCGGTTCGGTTCCGAATGTGTTGGCTCCACCATCTTTAGGTTCCAGGGTAATGAATATAGGGTCGTGATCAGGGTGTGCGTCGGACCATTTTTTAAGATCTCTTAAACACTCTTCAAGTGTAAAATACCAGGTCTGGTAATCAATATCCGTAATATGGATCATTTTGTATCCCGGCTTTTTCATTTTCCCTTCCGGATCAAAAGGTTGTTTTGTTTTGACAAGATCTAAAATTTTCGGGTGGGCATATTTTCCGCCTTTGCTGTCTGCATACACATCAAGTTCGAGGTTCCGTAATCCTAAATCCAGCTGTTCCGGGATCGCGATATGCTCGTATTGAATTTTAGGCAGGGAATGTAATGAATCTTTTTTTGCCAGAAAATCATAAACCTCAGGAAGGATTGCTTTCTTATAGCTGTTATGGGAGCCGATCACCTGGATTTCATTCATCTTTACATCATCCAGATTCTGTCCCTGTGCCCATAGCAAAAAATAGGGCGATAAGGATAATAGAAAAACGGCAGCCTTTTTCATAATAACTCAAATTTTGTCATGGCGAAATTAGCGACTCTTGTCCTTAGATAATTTATATATTATGTTAATAAATTTTTAAGATTATGTAAATAAGGTAAAAGATACTGTTTGTAAAACTCTGAAAGTTAAAACGATATTATTTTCTCATTTTGGGATATTTATATTTTGTTGATCTTAAGATAATATTATGTTAAAATAGTTTTTGGGGAAATGAATTTACTTTGTATGCCGAAAATAAGCTGTGAAAAGAGTTAAAAAAAACCACTGTTGCGGGAACAACAGCGGCTTTTTACTAAGCAAATGTTTATTACAATTTACTTAATGATATGTACCACAAAATTAATTTTTTTAAATTTAAAAAGCTAATTCCAATAGCGTTAATCTTTCTGGTGGCCAATCAGGCCAATGCAGAGGGTTTTACGACCATTAGCCCTGTTTACTCGCAGGTAAATGAGACGATTTCCGGAGTTGTTCTGGATCAGGAGGGATCACCGGTTGAGGGGGCAAAAATTATGGTTGCAGAAACGGGAGCTACAGCCATCTCAGATGCTTCAGGAAATTTTAGTATTTCTGCTACTATCGGACAAACATTATCAATCTCTTATGATGGATATGAAGTTCAGAAGATAAAGATCGACGGAACTTCTGTTTCTGTACGGTTAAAATCCAAAAAAGCAGCAACTTCTATCGAAGAGGTAACTTTAGTAGGTTATGGATCCCAGAAAAAATCTGATTTAACAGGAGCTGTCAGCCAGTTGAAGGCTGAAAACTTCAAAGAAGGAATGAACATTTCTGTGGATAACCTGATGCAGGGAAAGATTGCCGGTGTTCGTATAGTTCAGTCAAGCGGTGAACCGGGGGCCGGAGTGAACGTATCTATTCGTGGGATCGGTTCAATAAGGAGTGGTAGTACTCCTTTATTTGTTGTAGATGGTGTTCCTTTAAGTAATGATGCGGTGAGTGCAACAAGCCCGAATGTAGGTTTAGGAAATGCACAGGCAAAAAATCCGTTAAACTTTCTGAATACCAGTGATATCGAATCAATCACCGTCTTAAAAGATGCTTCGGCTGCTGCCATTTATGGAGCCCGGGGATCGAACGGAGTTGTTTTGGTCACCACGAAAAGAGGAAAGAGAGGGGAACCTATGTTTACCTATGATACCTATCTTGGTTTTTCTTCTGTTATTAAGAAGCTGGATCTGCTAACGGCAGATCAGTACAGAGCTGCCGGAGTTGATAAGCTTTATGATCACGGAGGAAATACGGATTGGCAGGATGAGATCTATAGAAACGCGGTGTCTCAGAATCACTCGGTATCATTTTCAAAAGCTACGGAAACAGGAAATTATTTTGCTTCCATTTCTCACATGGATCAGGACGGTATTGTTCTCAACAGTGGTTTTAAAAGAACAACTGCCCGTCTGAATGCAGAAGAGTCTTTTTTTGACAATAAAAGGCTAAAGGTTAAAGTAAACCTTACGGCAAGTGACATCAGGGAAACAGGAATCCCGAATGGAGGTAATGCAGGATCGGATGGTCAAGTCATTATTCATGCCCTGATGGCGAACCCAACCCGTTCTGTTTATGATCAAAACGGGAACTTCACTAATTTTAATATGAACGCTCATTATAATCCATTATATCTGTTAAGTGTTTATAATGACAAGACCAATACCTTCAGGGTTTTGGGAAATACAGAGGCAACTTTAAGGATCTTGCCGGGATTGAATTATAAATTCAATTTAGGGATCGATAAAACAATGTCGGAGAGAAACACCACTATGTATCCGAATATTACCGACAGAACTCCCAAAGGAATGTATGTTCAGGCCAATCTTGATTCTTATAATATTCTGTTGGAACATTACTTAACCTATGATCTTAGTTTAAATAAGCATAATTTCAGTTTGCTGGGAGGTTTTTCATATCAGAAATTCAAATCTACAGGAACTTATTTCGGAGTAAAGGATATTGCTGCTCAGGGAGCGGGAATTGCACCGGAAATTAATCCGGGATATTCAGGAACGGCATTTATTCCCGGAGCGGGATATGCGCAGGAAAATGAATTGCAGTCCTATTTCGGAAGGGTAAATTATAATTTTGATAAAAAGTATTTACTAACAGCTTCATTACGAGCAGACGGTTCCACTCGTTTTGGTAAAAATAATAAATACGGATATTTCCCTTCATTTGCGGTGGGGTGGACGGTTTCCAATGAAAATTTCTTAAAGGACTCTCAGACCATCAATGAATTAAAATTAAGAGGAAGCTGGGGACAAACCGGTAACCAGGAAGTCCCGAACAAAATTACACAAGCGAGTTCTTCATTAACACAAGCTGCGGGATATTATCTGTATGATAACTTAAATCTGATCAACGGAGTGGCCATCAACAGAACGGTAAATCCTGACCTGAAATGGGAAGTTGTGGAGCAAACCAATATTGGGACAGATTTTAGTTTATGGAAAAATAAATTGTACGGATCATTGGAATATTATCATAAGACGACGAAAGATCCTATTTTAAATATTCCTTCAAGACCTTTGAGCCCAACAAGCACTGTTTGGAAGAATGTTGATGCGCAGATTGTCAATAAAGGTTTTGAATTCAGCTTAGGTTCAGAGATCATCAAAAATGAAAATTTTACATGGAACCTTGATGTGAACGGAGCAACAGTGAACAATGTTGTAAAAAATCTTCCGGTATCAGCGATTTACTCCGGTGAAGTTTCGGGACCGGGGCTTTCCGGGGTAACGGCGAATATTTACAAAAACGGGTATGAGGCGGGTTCTTTCTATATGTTGAATTATCTCGGTGTTGATGCCAACGGAAAATATATCTATGAAGATATTAACGGAGACGGAAGAATCGATCAGAATGACAGAAAAATTTTCGAAGGAGCTATACCCAATTTTACCTTCGGGATCAATTCTTATATGAAATACAAGCGATTTGATTTTGCATTCTCTTTCATCGGACAAACCGGAGGCTATCTCGTTAATAATACGGCGCTTGACCTGAATATCAATAACCTAGCCTCAGACAGGAATGTTTTGAAAAATTTCTACGATTCGGGAGCAAGTTTCACCAATCAGCCCCAACTGTCCTCTTTGTATCTTGAAAAATCCGATTTCCTTCGTTTGAACAACGTAAGGCTAGGATATACTTTCGACATGGGACAACTGAAATTTTTAAAGAGCATTAATCTCTACGTAAGCGCACAAAATTTATTTACCATCACCAGTTATTCGGGATATGATCCTCTTGTTGATACGAACAAACAAGTAGGAGGGAACCAGTCTCTGGGAATCGACTATACAACATATCCGTCTGCCAAAACATTCATTTTGGGGGCAACTGTTAAATTTTAATTTGAGTTAAAGAAATCATGAGATCTAATTTTTTAAATATTAATAAAATTATTTTATCCATTGCTGCATTGGCCTTAATGGGATGTACAAATCTGGATGAAAAAGTAATCGATGAGGTTCTTGGTTCTGAAGTTGCAGATCCAGAGGCTGCTTTGGCTGCTGCTTACAGCCAGCTTGGCGAAGGAACTTTTGTGGACCATGGAAGTGTTTTTGCTTTGCAGGAATATTCTACGGATGAAGCCATTCTTCCTACGAGAGGAAGTGACTGGGGAGACGGAGGAAAGTGGAGAGCTATGCACGAATTTACTTGGGATGCCAACAGTGACGTGGTTAAAACGACATGGAACCAGCTGAACTTCGGGATTACCAAATCTTTAACGGCAATATCGAGCGCTAACAAAAGTACAGGAGCCAATAAAGCATTATTTTTAGCAGAAGCAAAAGGATTATTGGCATATTATACTTATACAACCATCGATTTATTTGGACAAGCTCCTTACAGGGATCCGGATAATATCAATGCCCCGATTGTGATCAGAAAGGCAGATACTACAATTGATGCTTTAATCACTGAAGTAGCAGGGCTTATTCCCAATTTAGCAGATATTAAAACTCAGAATACCCATGCAGGAAGGTTTACAAAGCAAGCCGCCTATGCACTTTTGGCAGATATGTACCTGAACAGGGCAGTTTTAAAAAACAAAACGGCAGGTACTTTCAATTTTACGGAACAGGCTGTAAGTGGGGGAGGAAATGATATGGATAAAGTGATTGAATATTGTAACTTGTTGATTAATAATCCCAACTTTAGCTTAGAGTCTAATTATTTTCACAATTTTGATATCAATAACGATACGAGCAAGGAGATGATCTTTACTATTGTTCAGAAAAAAATAGCCAGTTCAGACAAGGGTTCGGATAACGATTTAGCGTATATGTCAATGGAAAGGAGCCAGAAGCCTTCACCGGATAACAGAGGAACAAATGCATCATGTGTCACTCCTGAATTCTATTACTCATGGAACGGGAATCATGATGACCCCCGTTTTCAAAGAACCTATCAATATGAAGACGGAACATGGTTCAGAAATGACGGAACTGATGTGAGCGTGCCTTCAACAAGTAAAGTGGAAGGAACAGGAAAACCCTGGTTTCATTTTAACAGAGGACTGCAGGTGGGTCAGCAATATGGGCCTAAAATTCTTCAAAATGGAAATTTCGATATGACCGCAGATGGAAGAATTAAAGTATTTAAGTTGTTTACAGAAAAAAACACAACGCTTGCTGCAGATTTCACGCCTGAACTAAATTTTGATAACCCTTCTGAGGCAGTATTTACGCAGGCGCAGATCAACAGAGGAGTAAGAAATTTCAAATTTGAATTTGATCCGGGCTATGGAAACAACGGAACAAGCGGAATGGACGTCCCATTATACAGATTGGGAACAATCTATATGATGCGTGCAGAAGCCTATTTCAGAAATGGAAATATAGCAGCAGCGTTAGCCGATGTTAATAAATTAAGAACCAGCAGGACCCGTGAATCTTTATACAATAATGCTCCGGGAGTTGCGATTGCTTCTCTTGACGCAAATACTTTATTTAAAGAGTCCGGCTATGAACTGTATTGGGAGATGTACAGAAGAAAAGCGATGATAAGATTTGGGAAATTCGATCTTCCAGGAACGGCTAAGTCAGCGTCCCAACCTTACAGAAGAATTTTCCCGATTCCTCAGGCAACACTTGATGCATCAAATGATTTTACACAGAATCCGGGCTACTAGTTTTTCTCATATAAATGATTATTTTCTGCAAAGAAAAGCGAAGAGATTATTCTCTTCGCTTTATTTTTTTATTCAGCATTCAACATGTTCAGTTCTCCGAAATGTTTTTTGAATTTTTGAATTTTAGGGCCTACCACAGCACTGCAATAAGGTTGTGTAGGATTTTCATTATAATACCCCTGGTGGTATTGCTCAGCAGGCCAGAACTTATCGAATTTCGTTAATTCGGTAACATATTCTCCGGACCATCTCCCTGATGCTTCAGATACCCTGATGGCTTCTTCTGCTTTTTGCTTTTCCGCATCATCTTTATAGTAAATAACAGAACGGTATTGTGTTCCGATGTCATTTCCCTGCCTGTTAAGCTGTGTAGGATCATGAAGGAAAAAGAATACATCCATCAATTGTTCGTATGAAATGATCTTAGGATCATAAGTGATCTGTACTACTTCTGCATGACCTGTATTTCCTGTACATACTTCTTCGTAGGTCGGATTCTCTTTATGTCCTCCTGAATAGCCTGAAATTGCAGATTTTACACCCTTTAGCATGTTGAAACAGCTTTCTACACACCAGAAGCATCCACCGCCGAAAGTAATCTGTTCTAAATTATTGTTATCCATTGTAGGTTGATTGTTTGAATTACCGGTTTCTTTATCTATCCTATACTATAAAGGATATCAAAAAGCTAATCAAAAATATGAAAAACTTTTTCATTTTTTACGGGAACTGTCATGAGAATTTGTACATATTGCTCGTGATTTGCAGCGAGCCGAAAATCAAATATTCCGGATAATATAGGACAAAATAAAAAGCACCCTTAAAGGATGCTTGATTATATCTTTAAATAGCGTCAGATTATTTTTCCCAAACCAAGGCACTTGCCCCCAAAATAGCAGCATCCGCTTCATCAAGTTCGCTGAAAACCAATTTAACTTTATTTCTGAAAATCGAAAGAAGGTTTCTTTCCATATGAAGTTTTGCAGGTTTCAGGATAAAATCTCCGGCTTTAATAACTCCACCAAATAAAAGAATCGCCTCAGGAGATGAGAACATAACAAAATTAGCCAATGCCTCCCCTAATTTCTGTCCCGTGTATCTGAATACTTCGATAGCAATAGGATCTCCTTTTAATGCACATTCATGAACCGTTTTAGAATTGATCGCCTCTTCAGGATACTGGTTCAACAGGGATTCAGGAAATTCAGCCCTCATTTTTTTAGCCGTGATTGCAATTCCTGTAGCGGAGGCATACGCCTCAAGACTTCCTTCAGAACCAGTACTCCAATGCTTTCTTCCTCCCGGTTTCACAATGGTATGTCCGAGTTCACCGGCAAAACCATCATGTCCGTAGATCAGCTTTCCACTGGCCACGATACCGCTTCCTACGCCTGTTCCTAAAGTGATCATGATAAAATCTTTCATTCCTCTTGCTGCTCCGAAAAGCATTTCACCATAAGCTGCAGCATTAGCATCATTGGTAATGGTACAAGGTAGATTGAATTTGGCTGTCATTAATTCAGCAAAAGGAACAACTCCCTTCCAGGGAAGATTGGGAGCCTGCTCTATGGTTCCGGTGTAATAGTTCCCATTAGGAGCACCTACACCAATGCCATCGAAATTTTTTTCATTGCCGTACTTTTCAATCAGAGGGTGAACCTTTTCATGCAGGGCTTCGATAAAATCTTCAACCTTTTCATATTCATCCGTTCTCAGGTGCCCTTTTTCAAGGACCTCTCCTCTGTGGTTTACCACTCCAAACTTTGTATTGGTGCCACCAATATCAATTCCTATGGCAACATGTTTTGATAAATCTATTAATGACATTTTCTATTCTAATAATTCTAAAGGGTTAAAATTATAAAAAAGATTGTATTAATGGATTATTAACGAAGAATTTATTAAAAAAAGTTTTCAGGCCGTTTTGGGTGTTTTCTTTTTTCTTCTTCCCCACCATACCAGGAAGCCAGTCACTGGTAATGAGGCACATATGAGACTTACAACAAAGGCAATGATTTTTGTAGGAAGCCCCAATATGGATCCGACGTGGATATCATAATTTGCTCCCACTACTTTTTCTCCGAAATTTTTGTCTTTAGGATCGTGAGTGTGAAGAAGTTCACCTGAGTTTTCATCAAAAATTAAGCTGCTGCTTTTATGATAAGAATAGGATAGGTGCTTTACGTATACTTCAAAATTAGGATGCTCGTGATCATCCATATGTTCGTGACCGAGATCTATAGAAAAACCAAAGGAATCCGGATATTTCTCTTTAACAGTATTGCTTATTTTATCGAGTGTGGTTTCTGTTCTCTGCTCAATCGGGGCCTTTGTTTTGATATGGGAAAAATCAGGATAAACAGTACTTCCTCCTGAAAAGATCACATAGATTGCTGCCTGAACAAAAAAGAAGGCATAAAATAAACCTGTAATAGAGAATATTAAAGCGAAAACGGAGGCGTAAAAACCTAATACATTGTGAAGATCATAATTCTTTCTCTTCCAGCTTTTGATATTTTTCCATTTGAAAGAAAAACGTTGTTTCCTCGCCGCTTTATTTTTAGGCCACCACAGTACGATCCCTGTAATCAGCATGATGACGAATATAATAACGGGAATCCCAACAAGGTATTTTCCCCAGTCCTGTTTCAGTAAAAAGCTCCAGTGGATCATTTTTACGATCTGGAAGAATCCGTTTTTTTCGTCATACGTTCTTAAAACTTTTCCGGTGTAAGGATTTACGTAGGCCGCTTTATAGACAGGATATTCGTCAAAGTAATTCCAGGCATCGGTGTTGTGTTCGTACCAATAGAAAATGTATGACATCTTCTTATCAACAGGAATGTTAACCCAGTGAACCGGATATTTCTCTTTTACCTGTTCAGTAACTGATTTTTCCAGCACCCTGATCGGCAGGATCTGTTTTTGATCTATATTTTGCTCGTTATGATAGATAACATCTTTTCGGGTAACGTTTTCAATCTCATCCTTAAAAACATATAATGCTCCGGTGATGGAAATAATGAAAATTAAAAAACCGATTCCCAGCCCAAACCACAAATGCAGTTTAGCAGACCACTTTTTAAAAAATCCGGGCTTTTTTTTATGGTGATGTTTCTTCTTCATATCGTAACAGAAAGTCGTGCAAAGATAACACTTAACTTTTATTTAGATTAATTAAAATTTATATTCGATCATGAAAGTTCCTCTCATTCCTAAAGAATTGATGAAGTCACTATCTCTTGCAGACCACCATGCGATAGAAGGTTGGTAGAGTTTATTGAAAAGGTTTTCTATTCCTAAAGAAACTTTCCAGTTATTATTGACTTCATAGCTGGACTTAAAATTGAAAACAGTGTAATCCGGAACCCGACCTTCACCGTAAGCATATAATCCTGTTTTTGTATTAGGCTCGAACCTGTCCTGTTTAAAGGCGTGAAGCATATCAAGTCCTAAAGATAATGCCTTCACAGGCCTTACCTGAACATAAGCCAGGACCTTCGGAGCAGAAATTCTGCTGTTGTTGATTTTTGCAGAATAATCCCCGTCATTTTTTATAGAAGTAATGCCTTCCATCCAGCTGTAGCTTCCACCGAAATTAATCCATCGGGTAGGCGTGAAATGTAAAAATCCTTCTACTCCATATACCACTTCGGGAGACCTTTGAATGGTTAAAGCACGGTCCGGGCTCTGAACAAATGAAGCTCCTAATTTTGAAGTACTTACATAAGATGTAATTTCGTAATTGATCCATTTGGAAATCTGACCTGTGGCTCCCAATTCATAATTGTTAACAATAATAGGTTTGGTTTCGAGGTTTTGTATAGTTCCTTCCGTAGATGTCCTGAGGATCCTGCCCAGTTCATTAATGGAATAGGCTTGTGAAAAGCTTCCGAATAAATTGATATAATCTTCAATATTATAACGCACCCCAATGTTCCCTACAAAGGCGTTGTACTTTAAGTCTCCGCCGGTAACAAAAATACTTTTTGTGAATGTGCCGTCGTTTTTAATGGATGAGAGAGTATTGAAATCACCTACCTTAACTTTTATATTCTCATAACGGACACCTCCTTTAATGGTAAGCTTTTTTAAGAGATCTATTTTAATAAGTGCAAAAGGAGCAATGTTGGTCATGTCCATGTCCGGAGTCCAGTAACGGCCATCTTCAAGCTTCTGTACGGTTTGATCATTAAGTATATCGACTCCGTAAATAACTTCTGCCTGGGAGTTTTTCGTATTCCACAATTGAGTATCAAGATTAATACGGGCACCTTTTTTCTTGGAAATAACATTGGATTGCCCACCGTTCAGGAATGTATCACTGTATCCGTACACTGTTCTGAAGTCCTGATAATAAAGGTTTACATTCAATGATGTCCCATCAAACAGGTTTTTATTATCGTAGCTTAATTTATAGTTATGGTTTCTTGGTGTCCCCTGTGGAGTAGTTTCAAGATTTTTCCCCCTTCCTTCACCGATTGTTGGAGTAACTCCGTATTTTCCGGTTTTTAATCCTAAATCCAGATCTGATTTCGAAGCATATCCTAAATATGAAGCCTCAATTCTTTGATTAGGGGTAAGGTTATATCCCAGTTTCAGCATTCCGTTGTAATTGTCCATTTTTGCCGTACTGTAGGTAGGGCTGAGGTTTACACCGTCAGCATCCTTCAGGTATCCCGTTCTTTCGTAGGCCAATGAGGCCACATAATCAAATTTGTCCGTGATCTTTCCGGATAAAAGCTGGCTTGCCCTGAATCCTAACGTCCCACCATAAGGCTGACCTGTAAGTCCGATCTGTGATAGACCTGAAATCTTTTGATCCGCTCTGCTTCTTTTGGTAATATAATTAATGATACCTCCGTCTGCTCCGTTTCCATATATGGACGAAGCACCTTTAATAACCTCGATCCTTTCAATAACCGACGGATCAATAGATCTTATATCCCTTGCTCCGTTTCTAAGTGGAGTGGACTGGGGAACCCCGTCAATAAGTACCAATACCTGGCGGCCCCGGAGGGTTTGTCCTGAATTGGAAGTTTGTCCCGAACTTGGTCCCAAACTCGGAACAGTATATTGAAGGATACTGGTAATATCCGAATTAACCGTCAATTGAGATTGTACCTGCTTTTCCCCGACAATGGTAATAGAGCTAGGAACTTCCTTGATATTTTCTTTTTTTCTTGAAGCCGTAAGTACAACTTCTTCAACATTCCTGGTTTGTAGTGTATCTTTAACTTGTGCAAAAGCAGTCACTGTTCCCAGACATGCTACTGATAAAAAAGCTTTTTTCATTATATTTTTTTCCCTTGTTTCTTTCTTTTTCCCCACCATACCAGAAATCCGGTGACAGGTAATGATGTGCAGATAAGCCCTGCAATAAACCAAATGATCTTTCCCGCCAGGCCGAAATAAGAACCTGTATGGATGTCATAGTTGGCATTGGAATATTTCTCTGCAGCAGATAAATTCTGATGAGGTCGGTTTGCCAATAGTTTTCCGGAGTACTTATCGAATATCAGAACATTTCTTTCGCTGTACCTTCCGTCCTGCTGATAAATGGTTACAGGAATGTTCTTCAGTTCTTTTCCTTTTTTATTCTTTCCGTTCAGAGGAATTCTGAAACTTGAAGAAGACGCATATATTTTTCTCGTTTCATTGGCTGCCAGATCAAAAACTCTATTGTTTTTTGCCAGTAGCGAATCCGGAGACGTGGGTTGCTTTTCTTTTGGAAGTTCAAATGATCCGGATAAAGTGAAATTGAAGGCATTTTTAACGTAGGGGTAGGTAAAGTAAATACCGGTAATCGCCATAAGTAAAGCAATAAACGAGGAATAAAACCCCAGAACATTGTGGAGGTCATAGTTTTTCCGTTTCCAGGTTTTTACATTTTTCCAGTTAAACCAGAAGCGCCCTTTTCTTGCTTTTTTATTTTGAGGCCACCATAATACAATTCCTGTGATCAGCATTACAATAAAAAGAACCACCGGAATTCCCACCACATATTTTCCCCAATCCGATTTCAGAAGAAGACTCCAGTGAATATATTTTAAAATGGTAAAGACATCATATTTTTCATCATAAACAGCCAGGATTTCACCGGTATATTGGTTAACAAAAACCTGCTTATTGATCAATACTTCCTGAAAATAATTCCATCCCTTTTTCCCTTTTTTATAGTATAAAAATCCATAAGATTTTCCTTTATCAATTGGGATCTCAACAGAACTCAAAGGATATTTTTCATTAAGTTCCAATGTTACTTTTTCACGGAGAAGACCAATTGGTAAAGGTTGTTCCCGGATGGTTTCTCTTTTGAGTTCTATAGCATCTTTTCGGATTATATTCTGGATTTCATCCTTAAACACATATAAGGTTCCGGAAAGGGAAACAATGAATACGATCAAACCCACAGATAAGCCGAACCACAAATGCAGCTGGGCAGACCACTTTTTTGTAGCGGATGGTTTCTTCTTATGATGATGTTTTTTACGCATAGAAAAAAGTTAACCGGAAAAAAACCGATTAACTTTTATTTATTTTAAAATTTATACCCTATTGAAAGTCTGAAATTTCTCGGAGCATCTGCCTGATAATAGTAATAATTTGCATATGGTGAACCAGAATAAAGGTATCTGTTAAATACATTGAATACATTTAGACCTACTCTGAACTTCGTGTTTTCCCAAGAAGCCCCAGCATCAAATTTTACATAATCTCCCATCTGTAAGGTGTTTGAACTTCCCCAATTCCAGCTGCTTCTTCCCGCAAGATAAGTACCCCCAAAGCTTAGCCCGAAGCCTTCCAGGATACCATCTGTAAATGTATAATTTAGCCATCCGTTAGCTGTGTGTTTTGCAAACCCCGGTACTTTATCTCCTTTATTTGCTTTGGCCGTGGTTTCTGTAAATTTATTTTCAGTGAATGCATAGTTGAAAATAGCATTGAATCCTCTTACAATCTCTCCTTTAAGGTCAAATTCAACTCCCTGTACTCTCGTCTTTCCAAGAAGGATGGAATATCTTCCATTTGGATTGTCGGTTTGATCAGGATCTCCTGTGATTTCATTATTTTTATTGATATTGTATAATGATAAAGTAGTGTTCCATTTTCCTGCAAACCAATCTTTTTTTACTCCTACTTCCATATTGCTTCCTGTTAGAGGAGTAGCTGTTGTACCATCTCTGAATAATCCGGCTTGGGGAACAAAAGTTTGATCATATAAAGCATATGCAGACATGCCTTCATTAATAGAATAACTCAATCCAATACGAGGGGTAATTCTATTAGCTTCAGACTTTGTTCCGTAATTGATTTCTTTTACAGTAGTATAACGGGCAGCAAGAGTTAATCTTAAAGCATCATTAAAAAAACCTAATTCATCCTGTAAATACAAACCAGTATAATTTTGATCTATAGTACTTCCTGCACCTGCTCTGGTTGAAAGGGGCCTACTTTTATCAAATGGTTTATAATTCTCGGTATTATTGGGTCCGGAATATGTATTTATTCCATTGATATCATAATTACCAGTATTGGTATTGTACCAATAATTGTGATCAGCGACTGAATTTTTATCAGGATCAAAATCTCCGTTAGCATTGTACTTATCCAGATTATATCCCTGAGACCAGTCTGCTATATATTTTTTACTTCCTAAGTCAAGACCTGCTAAAATTTTGTGAGAAACAGATCCTGTTTTAACGTAACCGTTTAAAAACACCTGTCCGAATTTCATTGTGTTATCAGCTTCCCAATAGTTTACACGACGGATCATGTATCCATTTTCGAAATTACTTGGCCAAATGTCACTACCCATAGTATATTCGTTTACATAAGTTAGCTGAGAAGTTAATTTCCAGTTATTATTGAACTTATGCTGTAAGTTAATATTTACGGTATTGTTATCTACTTTTGTAGGGTCAATGCTTGGATCAGTCACGGTATATCCAACTGGCTTCGCTCTATAACCTTCAAAAGAGAAAACATAAGCGGAACCAACTTCAGACATTTTAGCCTTCTGATAAATATATTCTGCTGTTAATGTAGTTTTATCAGAAAGATTAACTTTTAATGAGGGATTAATAATGTACCTGTCATTAAATTCATAGTCTCTGAAACTGTTCTTATTCTGAGCCATTAAATTCAATCGGAACGCTACTTTATCGGTAATTTTCGTATCAATATCGGTCTCTCCTCTGTACATATTAAAGCTTCCAAGTGTTACTCTGGCACTCCCGTTCAATGATTGTCCGGTAGGCTTTTTGGTAACGATATTATAAATACCGCTTGGTTCACCATTTGACATCAGGAAACCGGAAGGGCCTTTGATGAACTCAATATGATCTACAAAGCTCATGTCCTCACTCAAAGGTCCCCAGTTTGAAGTGACATTTACCCCATTCATAAAGGCAGCTGCTCTTGAACCCCTCATGTTAACTCTGGTATACATATCTCCCCAGTGTTCTAACCTTTGTGCTCCGGCAACATTTCGTAATACACCATCGCTTAATGTGGTTACCTGCTGATCTTCTAAAGCCCTGTTCGTAATAATAGAAATGTTTTGAGGAATTTTGATAAGCGCTTCATCTAAACGCATTGAAGAAGAACCTTCTTTTTCTACATATTTTTTATAGTACTTACCGCTTACTACAACCTCTTCAATATCGTTTGATTTAATCGTATCTTTTTTTTCCTGAGCAAATACCATCACAGTTGATAATAAAGCAGCTCCTATTATTACTCTTTTCATTGTTTATAAGATCCTTATGTGTGTTGAATTATTTTGTTAAAATTTATAAGTCAGACGATTGATGATAACACCGTTGTTCTTTTTGAACATACCGGCTTGATATTTCAGCGCCTTGATTGATTATGATCTAACTGTAGATTATAATTTGTTAACTAAAAATTTTTGCAAATATATTGTTTTTAATTATTCTAAATAAATTAGAGTATTGATATTTATCATAAAAATGTTATTTGAAGAATAATAAAAGCCATTTCATACTAAATGAAATGGCTTTTATTGTAATGCTAATTATAATTTAAATAGAAGAATTTGCTTCTTTTGAGGTAAAAGTGATATTAAAATTTATAAGTAATACTTCCCAGAATATTTGCTATAGGCTGGGCGTTTGCAGTCGTATATCCATTCCAGTAATGCTCATTTGTAAAATTGTCTACCTTAACTCCTATTCTGAATTTCTTTGTATCGTAAAATGCATTGGCATTTAATACCAGATATTTCGGAAGTATAAATGTTCCCATAGTAGTAGAGTTTACGATTTTATTATCACTCGCGTAATTACCTCCTACACCAAAGCCCAGTCCTTTTAAACCTCCATCTAAGAACTGATAGCTTGCATTAAAATTAACCAACCATGGAGATGATGCCGTTGACGGCCTTCTTCCTATAACCGTATTGTCTGCTTCAGTGTATTTCATATCATTGTAGCTTACTCCGGCGATTACAGAGAAACCTTTGATCAGGTAAGCATTGGCTTCTAATTCGACACCCTGACTTGTTAATGATCCGGCCTGGTTTTGTACAGCCTGCCCGGTTCCTGTCATTTCACCTGTATTAAGAAGGGTGTTCTTTACTTTGATATTATAATAACTTAAAGTAGTAGTAACTCTTCCTTTTATAAGATTCGTTTTGATTCCTCCTTCAAATTGATTGGCTCTTTCAGGAGTAGCTAGGTTGATGTTTCCTGCTTTATCTGAGGTATAATAACCATTACTTGAAAAACTATTTTGATAGTTTCCAAAAACGGAGAACTTGTCCGGAAGTATCTGATAGACAACTCCGAATTTTGGAGACCATGCTCCCTGATTGTAGGAAGAAGCAATGTTTGGTCCTATAATACCACCTTTATAAGCAACACTTTCATATCTTAATGAAGTTAAGATGTTTAACCCGGGCAATGGAGTAATTACATTAGAAATATAGCCGCTGTAGATATCTTTTTTACCGGCACTTTTATAGGTATTGTTTTTTTCAAAATCTTGCGTACTTTGAAGGTTTGCATATATTTCGCTCAGTGTTTGACCATTCATGTTGGAATAATTTCCTCCAAATGGGACCCAATCAAAATTTGTGAACATAAAGAATTGGTTATCATTTATCCTCATATAATCAAAACCGGCTACGGTTCTGTTTCTTACGCTTCCGATTTTAAAATCAGCATTGAAATTCTGCTGAAGTTGGAAATATGTTCTTTTACTGTCTTTGGTAGACTGATCGGCTCTAGTAATTCCTATTTCTGAACCATTATTGGGGTTGGGAGCAAAGTAGAAATAAGGATTGAACCCGTCAGAATAAGAATAGGAAGTACTTACATTGGTAGAGGATTTGATAAAATCATTGATCTTATAATTTACCTGCCCGAAAAAATTTCTGGCTTTTGCTGTTGTTTTAAGATCGTTCCCTGTGTATGTTTGCTTGTAATCATATCCTAGCTTTTCCATTTTATCCATGCTGTCAGCTCCCAGTTGTGAACTTGGAAAATAAAAAAAGAAAGCGGTTTCAGGATACGCATTAGTCTCAAACATTTCCAATTCTGCATTGATCTCTAGTTTGTCTGTAGGGCGATAGGTAAGGGAAGGAGTAAATGCATAAAAGGAGTTTTTTGCATTTGGTCTTTGAAAAGTTCCCTGATTGGTATAAGCTGTATTTAATCTGAATAGCAGTTTTTTATCGTTGGTAAGTGGTGTATTTACATCGGCTTGTACCCGGTAGTAGTTATAACTTCCGCCAGCCAGAGAAACTGCTCCTGCAAATTCTTCAAAAGGCTTTTTTGTAATTCTGTTTACTACTCCCCCATATGAAGTTACATTACTCCCGAAGAGGGTAGCAGAAGGTCCTTTTAATACCTCTATTCTTTCTACATTAATAGCATCCATAGATGTGGTGATCGGAGCGACCATTCCATTTCTGATAGAGTTTCCGGCTACAAAGCCCCTTAAGTTAAGATAGATTCCGCCATCACCGGCTCTGTTGGTAGCACTCCACATTTTTTGGGCACCTGCGACATTTCTGAATGCATCATCCACGGTAAATAATAATTGATTTTCCAGAACACCTTTATCAATTGAAGAATATACCTGTGGATCTTCTATAGCTTTTAACGGCATTTTATTAGAATAGTCACTGTCTTTTTTGATATAAGTACTAATGATGACTTCATCAATACTTTTGGTTTTGGTATCTGCCGTGTCTTTTTTTTGTGCAAAAGTTAACATTGAGCCCAGCATTGAAACACCAATCAGTACATTTTTCATGAAAGCAATTTTTTTTGCAAATATATTGTTTTTAATTATTCTAAATAAATCATAATATTGATATTTATCACGTAAATCTTATTTAGAAGATAATAAAAAAGCCTTTTTAACTTTTTAGTTCGGATGGGACGATGTTTTTCCCAGATAGTAGCTTTTAATTGTATGAATTATTTATTTTGAGCAAAAAAAACCGCAACAAGTTTACTTGTTGCGGTTTTTCGTATGTATTAATTATTTCTTATGCTGGGATTTCTCCTTTGTACAAGAAAGAAATAATTTCTTTATTCATTTTGTCTACCATTTCACTGAACAGGTGGAAAGATTCTTGTTTATAAATTACAAGCGGATCTTTTTGTTCATAAACAGCTCCTTGTGAAGATCTTCTTAAGTCATCCATTTCACGTAAGTGAAGTTTCCAGTTTTCATCGATGATTGATAACGTAATATTTTTCTCGAAATCGTTGATCAGCGTATCACACTGGCTTTCAAAAGCATCTTTAAGATCCGTAACAATTGTAAGCGTCTTATGTCCATCTGAGAAAGGAACCTGAATCATTTTGAACATTGAACCCTGATTTTGGTATACATTTTCAATGATAGGGAATGATTTCTCCTTCAACAGATTCAACTTCATCTGATAATCTTCCTGTGCTGCTTTGAAAAGGATATTCGTAAGATCCTGAACAGATTTGTTACCGAAATCACTTTCAGAAACAGGAGAACCCATTGTGAAATGTTTGATGACTTCAAATTCAAAATCTTTGAAACTGCCATTAGCTTTACCTTTGGCTGCAATAGAATTGGCAACGTCAAAGATCATATTGGTAATGTCATACTTCAGGTGATCTCCGAATAATGCGTTCTTTCTTCTTTTATAGATTACGTCACGCTGCTTATTCATTACATCATCATACTCAAGAAGTCTCTTTCTGATTCCGAAGTTATTTTCCTCTACTTTTTTCTGAGCTCTTTCAATAGACTTGCTGATCATAGAATGCTGAATCACTTCTCCTTCTTTATGACCCATTCTGTCCATCATCTTGGCAATTCTTTCAGATCCGAACAAACGCATCAGATTATCTTCAAGAGATACATAGAACTGGGAGCTACCAGGGTCACCCTGACGTCCTGCTCTACCTCTTAGCTGTCTGTCAACACGTCTTGAATCGTGTCTTTCGGTACCGATAATTGCTAAACCTCCTGCTTCTTTTACTTCTTTGGAAAGTTTAATATCCGTACCACGACCTGCCATGTTGGTTGCAATGGTTACCACTCCCGGCTGTCCTGCTCCAGCTACAATTTCCGCTTCCTTCTTGTGAAGTTTTGCGTTCAATACCTGGTGTGGGATCTTTCTTAGCTGAAGTGCTTTGGAAAGTAATTGAGATATTTCAACAGAAGTTGTACCAACCAGAACAGGTCTTCCTGCTGCTGTTAGGCTTTCCACTTCTTCAATAACTGCGTTGTATTTTTCTCTGTTGGTTTTATATACCAGATCCTGTCTGTCATGTCTTAAGATAGGACGGTTGGTAGGGATAACCACAACATCTAATTTGTAGATTTCCCAAAGCTCACCCGCTTCCGTTTCTGCTGTACCGGTCATCCCCGCAAGCTTATTGTACATACGGAAATAGTTCTGAAGCGTTATCGTCGCAAAAGTTTGGGTAGCAGCCTCAATTTTTACATTTTCTTTCGCTTCGATTGCCTGGTGAAGACCATCTGAATAACGACGTCCTTCCATGATACGTCCTGTTTGCTCATCAACGATTTTAACTTCACCATCAATTACTACATATTCATCATCTTTTTCGAACAATGTGTATGCTTTTAATAATTGGCTCATCGTGTGAACACGCTCGGATTTTTCAGCGAAATCAGAGAATAATTTTTCTTTAGCCTCAAATTCTTCTTCTTTAGATAAATTTTTAGCCTCCAGTTCTGCAATTTCAGTTCCGATATCAGGAAGAACAAAGAAGTTAGGATCTGAGTTTCCTTGTGACATATACTCTACCCCTTTATCTGTAAGATCTACCTGATTGTTTTTTTCTTCAATTACAAAATACAGATCTTTATCTACGATCGGCATATCACGGTTGTTATCCTGCATGTATTGCCCCTCAACTTTTTGAAGCAACGCCCGGTTACCGCTTTCCGATAAAAATTTAATCAATTGTCTGTTTTTCGGAAGACCTCTGTAGGCCTGAAGCAATTTAAAACCTCCTTCTTTCGTATTTCCTGCAGCAATTAATTTTTTTGCTTCATTGAAAATTGTTGAAACAGTTTTTTTCTGTACCTCTACAATTCTGTCGATAGAAGGTTTTAATACATCAAATTCCTGTCTGTCTCCCTGAGGTACAGGACCTGAAATAATCAAAGGTGTTCTTGCGTCATCTACCAATACGGAATCTACCTCATCCACGATGGCAAAGTTCAATTCTCTTTGTACCAGTTCTGAAGGTGAAGTCACCATGTTATCTCTCAGGTAATCAAAACCGAATTCGTTATTGGTTCCGTAAGTGATATCCGAGTTATAGGCTTTTCTTCTTCCGTCTGAATTCGGCTGGTGGTTATCGATACAGTCGATGGACATTCCATGGAACTGATAAAGAGGTCCCATCCATGCGGAGTCCCTTTTAGCAAGGTAGTCGTTTACGGTAACTACGTGAACTCCTCTTTCCGGAAGAGCATTTAAATAAATAGGTAATGTTCCTACCAGGGTTTTACCTTCACCGGTTGCCATTTCGGCAATTTTACCGCTGTGAAGAATAACCCCTCCGATAAACTGAACATCATAATGGACCATATCCCAAACTACAGGAGTTCCGGCTGCATCCCAAGAGTTTTTCCAAACGGCTGTATCTCCCTGAATTTCTACGAAATCTTTAGTTGCTGCAAGTTCTCTGTCTGTCGCAGTTGCTGTTACGCGGATCTCTCCGTTCTCTGCCCATCTTCTTGCTGTCTCTTTTATCAATGCAAAAGCTTCAGGAAGAATCTGGCTAAGAACTTTTTCTTCAATTTCGTATGATTCTTTTTTAAGAGATTCAATTTTTGAGAAAAGAGCTTCTTTTTCATCAACATTCGTTGAGTTTTTTATCTGCTCTTTTATTTGTTCTATTTGCGCTGTAATGGTACTTGTTGCTGATTTGATCTTATCTTTAAACTCAGCAGTTTTTTCTCTTAAACCATCATCACTCAATTGCTGAATGGTAGGTTCAACAGCTTTGATTTTTGTTACAACTTTTTTTACTTCTTTTAGGTCCTGCGCTTTCTTGTCTCCCAAAAACCCCTTAAGAACTTTATTTAAAAAACTCATAAAATTTTGATTTAGGCTCAAAACTTAAGCCTTGAGCATTTTAATTATTACACCTTAGCGGGTGCTTATGATATATCTAAAAAAGCTTTAAACACAGAGCTTAAAGCCTTTTACAGTTTAATATTCGTCTTCATTCCAAAGGTAATCCTCATCAGTAGGATAATCACTCCAGATCTCATCAATGGCGTCATAAATTTCTCCTTCATCTTCAATAGCCTGAAGGTTTTCCACTACTTCCATTGGGGCACCAGTTCTGATTGCATAATCAATAAGCTCTGCTTTTGTCATTGGCCAAGGTGCGTCACTTAAATACGAAGCTAATTCTAATGTCCAGTACATAATTTTTCTATTTTTTTTGCAAAAGTATAAAAATAGGTTATATAATAAACTTTTTTATACCTGATTTTCAATTCTTTTTATTAACTTTTGTTCACTACAGGCGTTATTCCCTTAATATAAGGATGCCTGCAACTTACTTGTTGTCATTTTCTCAAAAACCATTCCATAAATTTTTTTATGCCATTTTGGAAGTCTGTGGCTGGTTTGTAGCCAATTAATGTCCGGGCTTTTGTGATATCTGCATTGGTTTTTATGACATCTCCCGGTTGCATCGGCAGCATTTTCTTTGACGCCGTTTTACCAAGTGCTTTTTCTATGGCGGAAAGCATATCCGATAAACAGATGACTTCACTTTCTCCCAGGTTGATGATCTCGTATATTTTGGTGTTTTTTTCCAGATAATCGATCGATTTAATAATACCATCGATAATATCATCGATATATGTATAGTCTCTCGCTGTATTTCCATCTCCATAATAGGGAATTTCCTGGTTTTCAGAAATTAATCGGGTGAACTTATGTATCGCCAAATCGGGTCTTTGTCTGGGACCATACACCGTAAAAAACCGAAGTTGTATCATATCGATATCATAAAGATGATGGTAAACATGTCCGAGGATCTCACAGCACTTTTTGGTAGCAGCATAAGGGGAAATAGGATTGTCTACGTTATCTGTTTCGGAAAAAGGAATCTTAGTGTTGTTTCCGTAAACACTTGAAGAAGAGGCGCAAATGAACTTTTTAATGTTGAACTCATTACACAGCTCCCAAAGATTCATTGTTCCTTTTACATTCACTTCTTCATATTCAAGAGGTTTTTCGATAGAAGGACGCACGCCGGCAAGTGCAGCCAGGTGAATAACCATATCAATCTCATGATTGCGGAATATTTCTTCAAGTTTATTTTTATGCCTGATATCCTGGAAATATAACGTGTAATTATCTGACTGAGTGGTGATAATTAAATTTTTAATATCACTTTCCTTATCTGAAAAATCAAAATCCAAAGTTTTACCTACAGATTCTAATGTATTTTTAATTTTTATCTGATAATTATAAAAATTATCAAAGTTGTCTACGTTTATGACAGAATGTCCATTTTTCAACAGGGATTCTATCAAATGAGAACCGATAAATCCACTTCCTCCAGTTATAAGATACCTCATTCGTGTTTTTTTATTAGCACAAAAATATAAAATTTACTACTTGAAAATATAATCATTAAATTTACTTAAAAAAGTAATATAAAGTTAATATGCAGTTTCAAGGGCAAATTTTAAAAATGACGAGCTATGATGATCAGCCGATTCAGTACTATCTTAATCTTTCCGGGGACCTCATTCACATGAATGAATTGTTCGGAAAAGAGCTGACCATAAGACATACAGGGTTTCAGTGTGTAAACTGTGGAGAAAATAAACCCATATACAGAATGGGTTTCTGTAAAAGCTGCTTTTTTGAAAGCCCATATGCAAGTGACACTATTATCCGTCCCGAACTTTCAACCGCTCATTTGGGAGTAGCAGAGCGTGACCTGGAAATAGAAAAAGAAATCCAGCTGCAACCGCATACCGTATATTTAGCCTATACAGGAGATGTGAAAGTAGGAGTGACACGAAATACCCAGATCCCAACAAGATGGATCGATCAGGGCGCAACTTTTGCTTTACCTATTGCCAGGACAGAAAACCGCTATGAAGCGGGAATGATAGAAGTTGCATTAAAAAATCATTTACCGGATAAAACCAACTGGAAGAAAATGCTTCAGGATGATTTTGAAGGAGAGCTGGATCTGGCGGATTTTCAGCAGAAAATAAAACAGTATTTTCCTGATGACTTTCAGAAATTTTACAGTGAAGGAGAAGAACTTTGGAAATTTGATTACCCTTTTGACAAGCCGGAAAAAGTCAGCTCATTTACGCTGGATAAAAAGCCTGAATTTACGGGAAAGTTAACCGGGATAAAAGGACAGTACTTAGGATTCCAGGGAGGAGATTTTATAAATGTAAGAGGACATGAAGGGTATGTAATAGAGTTGAGTGTAAAAAATTAATGTTATATTTAGATATAATTACCTGAAATCGCAAATATGAAAAAATGGGTTAAAAAGCTATTGATTAGCCTGGGAGTATTAGCTGTCATTTTTTTGCTGGCTAACCTCGGATTAAATATCTGGCTTAAAACCCAGCTTCCTAAATATATCAAGAACAATACAGATTATAAGGTTTCCTACAAGAAGCTCGATGTGGATTTGGGAAGTGGAAATATCCTGGCCCAAGGAATAACAGTTAATAGTAAAAACCCACAAAATACGGATGTGATAGGTCTGCAAGGGACAATAGATACCTTGAAGATCAGTAGATTCGGGATTTATGATGCCTTATTTAATAAGAAGATCAGTTCAAAGGATCTTTCGTTGGTGAAACCCAATCTGAATATTACGCTTGCTAAGCCCATAGATAAAAAGACAGGAAAGAAGCGTAACCCGGTGTTGTTTGAGAATATACGGATCAACAACGGGAACATTAACGTATTCAGACACACAAAACAAAAGTTTGTAGGAGTTAAGGAGTTTAATTTATTTGTCGAAAACCTTCAGATGACTGAGGAGTCTGTAGAAGACAAATTACCCGTGGTGTTTGATCGGTATGATATCAAAGGAAAAGATTTTTTCTTTCGCCCGGATAATATTTATGCCATAAAAATCAACAAAATAACAACCACAAACGGGCAAATGCGGGTAGAAGATTTTAAGCTGTTGCCGTTATTGACTATCAATCAGTTCAAAAGATTTTATCCCCAGAAAAATAAATTATTCCAGTTCAACATTCAGAGAATGGAATTTAAGGATGTTGTTTTAAAGAAAAATAATATTTCTCTTGCTAATGCAAGCCTCCTTGATCCGATATTGCTAGTATATGATACCGGAGCTCCGGCCCCAAAAAAAGGTAAACCTTTCAGTTTTGAAGTGAACCTCGAAGATGTTGTATTGAGAAACGGTGAAGTACGGATTATTAAACCGGATGGTAATAAACTTTTGTCTGCTCAAAGTTTGAACCTTAATATCAATAAGTTTGTATTTAATAAAGAGTCTGCTGAGAATATTATTCCTGTAGGGTATAAAAATTTTAACTTTTCCGGCAGAAATATTTATTATGCGGGCAAGCAGAATATTAAGGTTAGCAGCATTGCACTAAACCCAAAGAGTGGAGAGATAAGAGATATTACTGCATTACCAACAGATTCAAAAACATCAATGGATCTTAAGGCGAACCATGTTGCTTTTAATATCAACAAATGGGAATTTATCGATAAAAAACTTAATCTCGATATTAAAGATATCCTGGTGAATGGAGTGCATGGTACAATAAAAACCCGTGAAGTCGCTCAAAAGCAGAAATCTGAAATAAAGGGAATTCAGTTTCCTGTCATCGTAAGAAAGGTAATTGTAAAAAACTCAAATATCATTTATGAGAAAGGAAATCAGCCGTTAAGTTTTAATGATCTGAATGCTACAATAAATGGAATAGAACTTAAGCCTAAAGCAAATAATGAAGGCATTGGATTAACGGTAAAAGATTATGGGCTTACAACAAAGAACTTTGCTTACAGGACGAAGTTTTATAACATGAGTGTTGCTTCTTTGAATGTCAGTAAAAACAAAGTTCAGATCAGTAATTTTGTCATGAAGCCTCTTGTATCAAGAGCGCAATTTATTAAAATGATTCCTGTTGAAAGAGATTTGTATGATCTGAAAGCGGGTCAGATTACCGCGGAAGGGAATTGGGATTTATTTTCCGGCAATAAATTTATTAATGCTTCCCATGTTGTCATTCAATCTGCTGATGCCAATATTTTCAGGAGCAAGATTCCTGCAGACGATCCAAAAGAAAAACCTTTGTATTCAAGGATGCTTCGGTCTATAAAAATACCAATGTATATTAATAATCTGGACTTAAAGAATTCTGTTTTGGTGTATGAAGAAGATACGCCTGAAAGTTCAGGACCTGGAAAACTGACATTCAGTAACTTTAATATGAATGTCAAAAACCTTAATTCAGCAAAGTTGAAAGGAAAACCTACCCAGGTGCATATTAAAATAGACTGCTCATTCATGAACCTTGCTCCTTTGGGAGTTAACTGGAATTTTGATGTCGCCAATCAGCATGATGATTTTACAATTTCAGGAAAGGCTGTTAATCTTCCTGCGCAGGGAATCAATCCTTTTATCCGGCCATATCTTCATATAACAGCTACAGGAACCATACAGGAGATGCTTTTCAATTTTAAAGGAAATCCTGCAGGACTTGGCGGAACTTTTAACCTGAAGCATAAAGATCTGAAAATTGCCATCTTAAATAAAGAGAATAAGGAAAAGAAAGGGTTTTTAACTGCGGTAGCGAATTTGTTTATCAAATCAAATTCTGGGCAGTTTCCGGAATCTGTAACAGTGGAAAAAGTAGAACGGGATCCTACCAAATCCTTTTTTAATTTATTCTGGAAAGGGATTCAGGAAGGGCTGAAGAAAACGCTGATAGGAGTTAATACGGATAAAGCTAAAAAAGCAGTTAAAAAGACAGTTGCGGCAGTGAATGATGTTAAAACAAGTATTAAGGATATAAAACAAACCGTATCAAGTGATCATAAGGAAGAACTAAAAAAAGAAGATTCTCCTCAGGCTGAAGAAGAAAAGAAAAAAGGATTTCTGAAAAATGTTTTTAAGAAAAAGGAAAAGCCCGAAAAAGAATAATTCCGGGCTTGATCAATTTATTTTAGAAGTTGAATTCGTCACTTTCCTGAACCGGAATGTCTCTTAAGAATTCATCAAATTTTTCTCCGGGATAATTGCTGTCGGCACCATAAGAATCTATGATCATTCCGATATTTCCTGCTGTATCTTTAACTACATATAAAACTGCATTGTCATCAGGAGCACTATCTCCTTCAAAACGGTAAGTTTTTAAGATGGTGAGATCAGACGGCTGGTATTTTTTTTCTGAATTTTCAAACTTCATCTCGCTCGATTCGTTCATTCTGAATTCCCTTTGTATACCTCTTTCTGACAAGGTCTTCATTACCTGGCTTAATGTGGTCATTCTGTCGATGTTTTCTGAATTATCCATAATTATACTTTTAAACGTTAGTACAATAATTAAACCATTAATTCAATCATTTTGTAGCCTGGATAAAATATTCTTCGTCTGAAATGATTTTTTAATGTTAACAAAATTTATAATTGAATAAAATGGAAAAGGTACATTTTTTGTTGTAGTGAAAGTATTAAATCGAATAGAATATGAAAAAGGAAATTGGAGTTTTATTGGCAGGAGGTGTAGGACTTTTGGCAGTATTAAGTTTCTTAGGAATAAAAAAGATTTTAAATAAAAAAGATAAAAAATACAGTGATTATTATTCAGATTATCACAGACACTTTGATGGAAAGGATCATGAAGATGAATATCATGGTGTCGAATTTTATGCAATGAAGTAGTAAAACAATATATCTAATTATGTTAAAACCGGCGCCTGTAAAGGGGTCGGTTTTTTTGTGGAAAACTTTAGTGTTAAAACTCATTACTTTTTGATCAAAGCCATCTAATTTTACATCAGGATGCAGAACGAAAATATCATAAAAGGTCAGGGAGCTCAGCGAAATGTAATCAATCGTTTCGACAGGTATACCTTTGAGCCTGAGGATGAAGATTTCGAAACAATAAAAACATCTTTCACTGAAGTTTTTCCCAAGACAATTGTTAATCAGGTGAAAAGTGAAGATCTTCCAATGGAATATTCAATGAATCCTTATCAGGGATGTGAGCATGGATGTGCGTATTGCTTTGCGCGGCCCACTCATGAATATTGGGGATATAGCGCAGGAATTGATTTTGAACGGAAGATCATGGTAAAGAAAAATGCTCCACAATTGCTGGAAAAATTTTTCCAAAAAAGAGGATATCAGGCAGCTCCGATTTTACTTTCGGGCAATACTGACTGTTATCAACCTGCTGAAAGACAATTTGAGATTACAAGACAGCTTCTGAAAGTTTGTCTCGATTACAGACATCCTGTCAATGTTTTAACAAAAAATGCATTGGTGTTACGTGATCTCGATCTCTTGCAACCTATGGCAGAACAAAACCTGGTTTCTGTCTCTCTGAGTATTCCAACCATTAATGAAGAATTGCGGCGAAAGATGGAACCGAGGACCAGTTCCGCGAATAATAAATTAAAGGCAATAGAAGTTCTGTCGCAGCATAAGATCCCTGTTAATGTGATGGTGGCCCCAATTATTCCGGGACTCAATAGTGACGAACCATTACATATTTTAAAAACAATTTCTGAAGCAGGGGCGCAAAGCTTTGGTTATACCCTGGTAAGGCTGAATGATACGGTAGAGCCTGTTTTTGTGAGATGGATAGAAGCCAGTTTTCCTGACAGGGCACAAAAGGTCCTTAATCTTATACGTTCCATGAGGGGCGGAAAATTGGGAGATAAAAGGTATTTTGAAAGGCAAAAAGGAGAGGGGAATATCGCTGAGATGATCCATAATACTTTTAAAATTGGCAGGAAAAAGTATTTTGATGGAAAAGAATTTCCTAAACTATCTACAAAAAACTTCACCGGAACAAAAGAGCAGCAACTGAGGCTATTTGAATAGAAAAACAAAACCGCTCCGTAAATGGAGCGGTTTTTTATGACTTTTAATTTCAATTACATTGAATCAACAGGACACTTGAAATCATCACTGCAGGTTGCACAGATAACAACTCCGTTACAGTAATACATGCAGAATTCTTCTACAGGTTTGATCCCGGCTCCTGAAATTGCTTTTAATTGGCTGTTGTTTAGTTTTTTTAAGTTTTTCATATTGTTTTAATTAAAAATTTGACACTAAAGTAAATATATAATTAAAATTTGAAATGAAAAAATTAAAAATATAGATTATTTTTTAATTAATCCGAGCTCGATCAGTCTTTCATGTAAGAATTCTCCGGCAGTCGTATCTTCGTACAATTTCGGATTGTTTTCATCTATACAATTTTCAAGACAATTCAAAGACATCCCACTTACCGGATGCATAAAAAAAGGAATTGAGTATCTTGAAGTTCCCCACAATTCTCTTGGTGGATTTACCACTCTGTGAATAGTAGATTTTAATTTGTTGTTTGTATGCCTTGAAAGCATATCTCCTACATTGATCATCAGTTCATCCGGTTCCGCAATGGCATCAATCCAATCGCCATCGTGGTTTTGTACCTGAAGTCCCTTCCCCTGAGAACCCATCAGAAGGGTGATCAGGTTGATGTCACCATGAGCAGCAGCTCTTACAGCATCATCCGGTTCCTGGGTAATTGGTGGATAGTGGATAGGTCGTAAAATAGAGTTTCCTTCTGCTATTTTATCATCAAAATAAAATTCATCCAGACCAAGATATAATGCCAAAGCTCTCAGAACATATTTTCCTGTTTTTTCAAGCATCTGGTATGTTTCTTTACCTACTTTGTTGAATTCCGGAAGTTCTTCAACGATAACATTGTCCGGATACTCCGTTTTGTATTTGGAATCATCAGACACATATTGCCCGAAATGCCAAAATTCTTTTAAGTCTCCTTTTTTGAAACCTTTCGCGGTTTCTTTACCAAATCCTACATAACCTCTTTGTCCTCCGATACCAGGAATTTCATACTTCTGTTTTGTTTCCGTAGGAAGATCAAAAAAGTTTTTTACCTCTCCATAAAGATTGCCTACCAACTGGTCATCAAGGAAGTGCCCTTTTAGAGCAACAAAACCAATTTCTTCGTAAGCTTTTCCGATTTCATTTACAAATTTCTGTTTGCGTTCCGGGTTGTCCGAAAGGAAATCACGCAGGTCTACACTAGGTATTTTATCCATTTTTAGAAATTTAACGTGGCGCTAAATTACGTCTTTTTTAAATTAAATGATTTTACAATTAAGTATTTATGAACTACATTTGTGATATGAAAAAATATTCTTCTAAGAGAAGCATTCAGATATTGGCAAATCTTCTCCAGCAGTACGGGATTTCAGATGTTGTTATTTCTCCCGGATCGAGAAATGCACCCCTTGCAATTCATTTTTCAGAGATTGATCATTTTAACTGTTTTAGCATTGTAGATGAAAGAAGTGCTGCCTTTGTTGCACTTGGGATGGCTAAAAGCGAAAAAAAGCCGGTGGCCATTACCTGTACCAGTGGTTCTGCAACAGTTAATTATTATCCTGCTGTAACGGAAGCGTTTTATCAGAATGTCCCCCTGTTGGTGTTAACTGCTGACAGACCAGTGGATTTCGTAGATATTTTTGATGGACAGACGATCCGTCAGAATAATATTTTTCATCAGCATTCCTATGGAGACTTCCAGCTTTTAGAGGATAAAGAAGAAAATGCAGAGGATATCAATTTTGAAATGATTAAAAAGGCGATTGAGCTTTGTTTTGAAAAACAAGGTCCTGTGCACATCAATATTCCTCTTGAAGAACCTTTATATGAATTGGTTTCTGAACTTCCTACTTTTCCAACCGTGGAAAAAACGATTAAAAAGAAAGAATATGAAATTCCTTCGAATCTTGTAGCGGATTGGAATACTTCACAACGTATCATGATCCTGGTGGGGACAAAGGATTATATTCCTGAGCTTGAAAATCAGCTGTCACAATTGGTTAAAAACCACACAGCGGTTGTTTTGAGTGAGGCGAATTCAAATGTATACCATGAAAAATTCTTTAGATTTATAGACCGTTATATCTTTAATTTTACTGAAGAAGATTATAAAAAATATGCACCGGATTTATTGATCACGGTAGGGCAGAACGTAGTTTCCAAAAAAGTGAAACAATTTTTAAGAAAAGCCCGCCCAAAGCAGCATTGGCATCTTGATGAAGTCTGGCAGCCGGATACTTATTTTTCTTTAACAGAGAAAATAGAGGTAAAACCGGAAGTATTCTTTTCTAAGTTATTGAAGTTTATTAATCTTGAGCCAAGGCCATATTATAACCTTTGGGATGTTCTTAGAGATAAGAAAGATGCTAAACACGAGAAGTTCTTAAACCTTGTTGAGTTTTCGGATTTTTATTTCTTTAACAAGGCTTCACAAACCGTACCGGAGAACTATAATATCCACTTCAGCAATAGTTCAGGTATCAGATATGCTCAATTATTTGATTTTGGCAGGAGAAAAATGTATTGTAACAGAGGAACAAGCGGAATTGATGGTTCTACTTCAACTGCAATGGGGTTTGCCATTAAAAACTCCAATCCTACTTTATTAATTACAGGAGATTTGAGTTTCTTCTACGATATTAATGGCTTGTGGAATCAATATATCCCGCCTTTTGTAAGGATTATCATCTTTAATAACGGAGAAGGAAATATTTTTAAAATTATTCCGGGACCTGGCAATGCCAATCCTAATACGCTCGATGAGTTTATAGCAACAAAACACCATAAAAATGCTGAACATCTTGCGAAGCATTTTGGGTTTTCTTACACCAAAGTGGAAGATGACAGAACGTTAGACCGGGTTTTAGACAATTTTTTCAAACCCGATACTTTGCCTAAGATTCTGGAAATCAATACCCATGGAACCAACAGTGCAGATGTCCTTAAGGGGTATTTTGAATTTATGAAAGAAAGCTAAAGATCCAGATACTCTTCGTTGCCGGGTAAATTGTTAATCCTGGCAATCGGATAGATAAACATATCATCGAAGTCATTCAAAGCATTGATCAATTGGAAATGGGAAAACTCTTTAATGTTTTGTAAGGTGATTTCCGTTTCCTTTATTTTCTTTTTCTTTAACAGGTTCTGTCTTTGGACACCGTTCAAAAGGTAAGTGGAAGGAGTAAACCATTCTTTACCCTTCATAAATAAAATATTGGAGAACGAAGTGTCGGTGATATGGTTGTTTTTGACAATGATAATTTCCTCGGCTTTAGATTTCATCTTCATTTTTTCAAGTTCCTTACGGTCTTCAAATTTAAATGAATAGTCAAAAGTATTATTTTCTACCAATTGAAAGTCTAATATTTCCGGAATGGCATAAGGAATCATTTGTGTTCTGACTTTCTTGTCCAGATCATAAGCAATTCTTAATTTGAAAAGGCCGTCTTCATCATGGTTGAGGCTTTTGAACAATTTGGAAAGATCTATTGATCCTTCTTTCCCAAAGTGTGCAAAGGTTTCATTCACCCTTTTTTGGTGAAGATCTAACAAAAAAACTTCCTGATCTTCAACTTTAATACTTTCAATAAATTGGAACATAAATTTTGTTTTTCATTTCCTGATATTCATCTTCTAATTTGCTCATATGCGTTATTCCGCCACCACTTTTAAAATATAAAGTGTCGTTTTCCTTTTCAATAAAACGGATCATTACACAACTGTCTACATTTTTACCATCAAACCAGCCGCATACGCCCGTATAATATCCTCTTCCATAGCCTTCGGCATCTAGAATGATTTCCAGTGTCTTTGGTTTTGGAGCACCTAAGATAGAACCTGCAGGAAGCAGAGTTTTCATGATACTTCCAATTTTGCCTTCAAATTCAGGTTTTATATTTCCTACAATTTCAGAACTCATGGCATATAGGTTCTTTTGTTGCGTTTTAATCAGGTCAATATTCTGAAAATGAGTTACTTCTACTTCGTCTGACACCATGCTTAGATCATTTCTTAGCAAATCTACAACCGTATAATGTTCGGCTTTTTCTTTTTTATCATTCTTAAGGATTTCTTTTGCATTTTCAAGAGAGGCATCGATGGTTCCTTTCATTGGATATGTGAAAATTTTACCGTCAATGATCTTTACAAAAGTTTCCGGAGAAAAAAATACGAAAAAATCTTTATAAAAAACTTTATATTTCGCATCGGAGTGAAGAAATATTTCTTCTAGGGATAAATTTGTTTCAATTTGAGTTTTTCTTGTATAATTAATTAGATAAGAGTTTCCTAGACGAATATTTTTCTGAACTTTATCAAATCCTGCTTTAAAGCTCTCTAATGTTTCCGGATAGGACTTCCATTCAATTTTTTTGTCAAGGGTCTTGCTCTTTTTTAGCGTTGAAAATGATTGAAAATCAATCTGTAAACCCGATTTATCAAGTTCGTTTTCTAAGTAGATTTCCACATTTTCACACAAGAAGTCGATGATGAAGAAATAAGGAGTCTTCCGGATAGAAAGCTCATCCATTTCTATAAATTTTTGATGATTCATTGAAAACATTCGACAAAAGTACTTATTGATGTTTACTTTTGCACAAAATATTTTTACAT
The DNA here is from genome assembly GCF_048296755.1 of Chryseobacterium sp. PTM-20240506. NCBI lineage: Bacteria > Pseudomonadati > Bacteroidota > Flavobacteriia > Flavobacteriales > Weeksellaceae > Chryseobacterium > Chryseobacterium sp. PTM-20240506. The sequence goes on along the minus strand of NZ_CP182581.1, from coordinate 3,028,535 downwards.
GCAGAACAAATATCCGCAGAAACCGGGAATTGATTTTATACTGAAGCAGGCATTTTTCTATTGGAATAAAACTCTGATTTTTCAACTGATGTTTTCCATTATTTACTTTGCTATATTTTTTACGGGAATGTTTTTCTTCGCTTCCCGGTTTGGAATATGGGAGCAGAGCCAGGAGTTGTCTGAAGCACTTCGTTTGGGTACCAAAGTCTATATGGAAAAAGCGGCCGCGATGAGTGCAACCGAGAACTATCAGAAATTCAGTTATGGAATACTGGGGATCATTGTTTTTCTTTATCCTCTGAACCTTGGATTTTTCCAGATTTTCAGAAAAATGGACCTTAATGAAAAAATAGTGTTGGGGGATCTGTTTGCGGGATATAACGGACTAAATTTCTTTAAATATATCAGTTACTTTTTATTCTGGTTTTTCATTTATCTTTTAACTGCACAAACTATTATCCTTGGTGTTGCGTGGGTATTTGTAACCATTTTTGTTGCTCCGCTTATGTTTTTTGCTGATAAAAGAATTTTTGAAGCAATTACATTGAACTTTAAAGCTTTGAAAATGTACTTTGTAGAAATTGCAGTATGTATTATCGTAGCATTTATTTTTAAATATGCCGGATTTGCTCTGTTTCTGGTGGGAGGACTTTTTACATTTCCTTTTTGGAATGCAATTATATATTCACTATACAAGACTGTTTTTTCAGAAAAAAATTAAATTTTAGCATTGCTTAATGCTTTTTTTATCAAAAAAAATTAAATTTGGTAAAACATTAAAAAAATTAAGCCATGTCTGGATTCGACGAATTTGATCAGCAAGGTTCTGTTCCCAACAGGGATACCGGATCAATTATTTCTCATGCCTTTGAAATGTATAAAGGGGTATTTCTTTATGCTATAGTTGCTATGATAGTATATCTTATCGGGGGATTTATTATTCAGTCTGTAACAGGCTTCAATTCTGCTTCCATGGTGGAAGAGATGAAAAATGCAGGGGATGATATTTCCGCTTTTAGTTATTGGAATGCACCCGGATTTCCCTTATATCTTACTTTATCAGGATTGCTGGGAATTCTTCTGGCTCCGTTATATGTGGGATTGATCTATATTGTAAATAAATACAACACAAAAAATGCAATAGAATTCTCGGATCTATTTATCGGATATCGCCAGAATTTCGTGAATATATTGATATACAGTCTTATATCGGGCGTTATATCCAGTATAGCGATTTCTATATGCTTTTTCCCGTTCTTCTTTGTTTATCCTTTACTGTTGCTAGGGTATCCTATTTTATTATTTGAAAATGCTTCAGCTACAGAAGCTCTGGGGAAATCATTCAATATCGCAAAAGAAAACTACGGAACTTTCCTTGGCACTACTATTGTAGGGTTTTTAATATCATTTGCAGGTATTGTACTTTGCTTTATAGGAGTTATTATTACCGCTCCGTTCATCATGGTGGTAATGTACTCAGCCTATTGTGCTTTTCTGGGGAAACCAAGGCAAATAATGTTCAAATAATATATGAATAAAGAAAAACAAATAAGCGGGGTTGCAATAAAACAGGTTTTCCTGTTGGCTATAATTTTGGTATTGACAGGGCTGATTTGTTTTAATCTTGCACTATTTATTCCTTCCGTATTAGGAGCCATTACAATTTATGTCGTTTGCAGAAAATATAATTTTTACCTCCAGGAAGTAAAAAAATGGAAACCCTGGCTGGCTTCATTTGTACTGATGCTGGCAAGCCTCATTATTCTGATTTTACCCATTTATTTTATTGCGGATCTTTTAATAGATAAGCTCGGGAATGCACAGGCTTATATGGCGAAATTCAATGTGTTTCTTGAGAAAATACATACTTACATTGATAAGAAATTTGGATTTGATATCCTGAGCAAGGAGAATATGGATAAAGTAAAAGGCTCTGTTGGAAAGGTTTCTACCATTGCCTTAAGCGGAACATTTAATACGCTTACGGTAATTATGTCCATGTATTTTATTCTTTATTTCCTTCTGGAAAAGCCCAGATTATTTGAAAAGATACTTACTTCATCGGCTCCTTTAAAAAGAGCTAATGTCTCTTTGATAGGAGAGAAAATGAGAAAACTCATCATAGCTAATGCAATAGGAATTCCTGTTGTAGCTATAGGCCAGGGGGTGGTTGCATTGATTGGTTATTTCGTATTCGGAGCACCAAGCCCTGTTCTTCTTTTTGCATTAACTGCTGCGGGATCTATGATTCCTGTTGTAGGGGCTGCAATTGTGTATATTCCTGTTTGTATTTATATGATAGCCGTGGGGGATACAGGACCGGGCCTTGGATTGGCAGCGTACTGTCTTGTTGTGGTAGGCCTAACAGATAATTTACTTCGTTTTACTTTATTGAAAAAACTGGAAGATATCCATCCGCTGAATACCGTATTCGGAATTATTATGGGGATGAATCTTTTTGGCTTTATGGGTCTTATTTTTGGGCCTATCCTGATTTCTCTTACCCTTCTACTTATTCAGGTATACAGGAATGAATTTTCAGATAACGAAACACATCCCGACCTGCAATTACCGGATAAAGATGATGATGTGGACAATGTGGACTTAATACTATAATATTATAATTGTGGAAGGAATAAATTCGGAAATACTAAAGGAAATTTGTATTGTAAAAATGCCTTTTGGAAAATATGAAGGGACAATACTTGCAGATTTACCGGTAAGTTACCTGGAGTGGTTTAACAGGCAGGGGATGCCCAAAGGAAAATTGGGAATGCAGCTCTCAACCATTTATGAAATAAAACTGAATGGGCTGATGGATTTGCTCACTCCGATCAGGCAGTTGTACGGATCGCCTAAAAATAAGACCTATAAATTTTAAACTATACGTATGGATTCTAAAAAACTGGTGGAAACATTAAAGTTGGAGCCACATCCGGAAGGAGGATATTATAAAGAAACATATAGGAGTGAACAAACATTAACCTTAAAAGAGGGGAGTGTAAGAAACGTAAGTACAGCTATTTATTACATGCTGGAAAATGAAAATAAATCTTCATTTCACCGGATCAAGTCTGATGAACTTTGGTTTTTCCACCAGGGTGAACCTTTGGAAATTGTTTTTATTAAGGACGGAAATTTACAGACCATTATCCTGGGGAATTCAATTGAAAACGGCGAGGTACCACAAGCAAAAATTGATGCAGATACATGGTTTGCGGCAAAAATATCAAGCGGAAAAGGTTACTCATTAGTAAGCTGCACTGTTGCTCCGGGATTTGATTTTTTAGATTTTGAACTAGCAGAAAGAAGTGTATTATTTCAACAATATCCTGATTTAAAAGAAGTTATTGAAGAGTTTACACATTAATGATCGTGTAGGCAAATTCTCATTAACTATTTAGTTGGTTTGATAAATTACAGGAATTAGAAAGAGAACACAACCAATAAAAAAAGCAAAAGTTAATAAATGAATCCTGTAATCATTTATTCTTAAGAAAAGAAACTGATTGACTATTCTTAGAGCCCAAAATCCTGAATTCACGAATAAAAAATATTTACCAAAGTTTGTTTCTAAGATATCTTTATTAAAATAAAGACATATTAACCCTGTGGCAAAGAAAACAAAAATCATCTGGATATTTAAGATTTGCATTATTCCTTTGTTAATCTGAGAAAGTTTTGACAAATCCTTTTTCCAATTAAAAAACGTCCAGAAAAATAAATGAAACCCACCAAGTAATAAAGAATAAATTCCACAAATAATGATGATTGTTTCCATTGTTGTTAGTTTTTCAAACCTGCAATCTCATCACGAAGTTTTGCCGCTTTTATGAAATCAAGATTTTTTGCTGCAGCTTCCATTTCCTTCTGCTTTTGCTCAATTATTTTCTCAATATCTCCGCTTGCATAATTTGCTTTGGTTTCAGCAACTTTCTGTAAAATTTCCTTGTGGGTATATTTTTCATCCGGGAAGTCCTTGCTTCGTCCTACTAGATTTTCAGAGATTTTTTTATTTAAAGCAGTCGGAACCAGGCCATTTTCTTCGTTGTGCTTCATCTGCTTTGATCGGCGATATTCCGTTTCATCTAAAGTAGCCTGCATAGATTTCGTGATTTTATCGGCATACATAATTGCTTTACCATTGACATTCCTTGCGGCTCTTCCGACCGTCTGGATCATTGATCTTCTGCTTCTTAGCATTCCTTCTTTATCTGCATCCAATATGGCTACGAGTGAAACTTCAGGTAAATCCAGTCCTTCCCTTAAAAGGTTAACACCAATTAAAACATCGAAAACTCCCAATCGAAGGTCCTGCATAATCTGGATACGCTCCAATGTTTCAACGTCTGAGTGGATATATCGTGTTCTGATTCCAAATTTTGTAAAATACTTGGTCAGCTCTTCAGCCATTTTTTTGGTTAATGTAGTCACCAGTACTCTTTCGTCTGCTGCAGCGCGCTTATGAATTTCTTCCATCAGGTCATCGATCTGGTTAAGCGAAGGTCTAACTTCTATTACAGGATCTAAAAGCCCGGTAGGACGGATAATTTGTTCAATATAAGCTCCTCCCGTTTTTTCAAGTTCGTAATCTGCAGGCGTAGCAGACACATAGATCACCTGATTCTGCATGCTTTCAAATTCTTCGAATTTCAAGGGCCTGTTATCCATTGCTGCCGGCAGTCTGAAGCCATATTCTACCAGGGCTTCTTTTCTGCTTCTGTCTCCGCCATACATCGCGTGAACCTGAGGAACAGTAACGTGACTTTCATCAATGACCATCAGAAAATCCTTTGGAAAATAATCAATCAGGCAGAAAGGCCGGGAGCCGGGTAATCTACCATCCAGGTATCTTGAATAGTTTTCTATTCCTGAGCAGTAGCCAAGTTCCTTGATCATTTCAAGATCAAGTTCTGTTCTTTCCTGTAGCCTTTTTGCCTCCAGAGGTTTTTCAATTGAGTTGAAGAAGTCTACCTGTTTGACCATATCATCCTGAATGTTTCTTATCGCTCCGTTTAAGGTCTCCTTTGAAGTTACAAATAGGTTGGCCGGATAAATCTGAATTTGTTCAAAATTGGAAGTTACATTTCCGGTAACAGGATCAAAACTTTGGATTTTTTCAATCTCGTCTCCAAAAAACTGGATTCTTATCGCATCATCGGCATAAGCAGGAAAAACATCTATTACATCTCCTTTTACCCTAAAGGTCCCTCTTTGGAATTCGTTCAGGGTTCTTGCGTAAAGAGCACTTACCAAAGAATGAAGAAGAGCTGTTCGGGTCACTTTCTCGCCGATTCCGATAGAGATCAGTGATTTATGAAATTCAGTTGGATTCCCGATACCGTAAATGCACGAAACTGAAGCTACAATGAGAACGTCTCTTCTTCCGGATAATAAGCTTGCCGTTGCGGAAAGACGTAGTTTTTCTACTTCCTCATTAATGCTGAGGTCCTTTTCTATATAAGTTCCGGTAGTGGCAATATAAGCTTCGGGCTGATAATAGTCGTAATAACTCACAAAATATTCTACCGCATTTTCAGGAAAAAACTCTTTAAATTCCATGAATAACTGAGCTGCTAAAGTTTTATTATGAGCTAAAACTAAAGTTGGCCGCTGAACATTATTCACGACATTAGCAATGGTAAATGTTTTTCCGGATCCTGTAACCCCTAATAAGGTTTGATATTTCTCGCCGATTTCAATGCCTTCGGTAAGCTTTTCAATGGCCTGAGGCTGATCGCCGGTAGGTTTATATTCTGAATGAAGATTAAAATTCATACATCAAATTTATAAAAAAAAAGAGTCCTTTTCAGGACTCTCATAATTATTATCATTTTTTCTTATTTTCAAATATCATAGCTAATGGCAGCTTAAAAACCGTTGGTGCGGGTTTACCATCTGCCAGTGCGGGTTTCCAGTTGATATTTTCTGTAGAGGCTTTAATGGCTCTTACGCTCTCGTCATTAAAAAGTTTGTTTTTTCCATCTGCCACTACTTTTTCTACTGTCCCTTCGGCATTTATTGAAATGAATACATTAGATTGGAGCCGGCCTTCATCTCCTTTAAATACACTACCGTTAAAATTTTTTGCCACCTTGTTTCGGAATTCATTAATTCCCTGAGGGAATTCTGCCTGGATAAAAGAAGTGCTCGCCGGAGGCGGAGGTGGTGGGATGTTCTGATCTCCACTCATGTTTGCTTTCTTAGATCCATTTTTTTCTACACGAGGAGGAGATGGAGGAGGAGGTGCGCTATTTTTATTGATTTTTGCCTTTTTTACATTCGCCTTTTTTGTGGGGCGAATGGTGTCCGTAATACTTTGGTGATCTTTCCTACTCTGCTTAGAAGATATTTCTTGTAAAGTACTGAAGGATTCTACTGCATATTCTTCCATGGGTGTACCGTTACCTGAAACGTAATTGCTGGCATAGGTCTTTTGGACAAATAAGGCAAAGGCTGTTATGAGTATAGGGATGGTAATGGCTTTTTTTAAGCCTGCGAATTTGGTTTTTTTAGTGTTCATCATAATAAATCGTTTTTTGGTGTTGTTGAAATTAAATGAGTGTGTGAAATCAAATTTTTGAGAATCAATTATTTCATCGAGTATCAGATTTTGATAATCTTTGATATTGAAATTGTTTTTCAATACGCGGTCATCAGCTAAGAATTCATGATTGGTGATCATTGCTCTTCTGTAGAAAAAGAGGGCAGGATTAAACCATGTTATTACCTTTAAAAACTCGATCAGGAATAGATCCCAGCTATGCTTTTGATCCAGATGGCTTTTTTCATGTAAGAATATCCTTGGATCAATTTGGTCGTTAATAAGATAATTTTTCCCCAGGTAAATAGTTTTTCCAAAGGTGAATGGGGAGAGGTTATTCTCAGAGATGATTATTTTATACCCTTCCTGATATCTTACTTTTCCTTTTATATTCCGGATTTTTAAAATTGAGAGCAATGCCTTTACTAAAAGCATTAAAGTAATAGCTCCATATATAATCCAAAGAATATTGGTCCATTCAAAAGCTTCTTCCTTAGCCGGAAGGCTTAATATCTGTTGAGTGGTTTCTTCAAAAATTAGTTGTGGACTTTCTGTTGTAACGGGACCTTTTGCTGTGATTGAGATAAAAGGAACCGTATAGGCAAATGCGAGGGAAAAAAGCAGAAAGAACCTGTTAAAGTGGTGCGTTTTTTCTTTTTCCAATAACAAATGGTACACTCCAATAAAAAGTGAAGAACACAAAACAATTTTAAAAAAAATGTAAAGCATCTTTATTCTTTTATTTTCTGATCAATTATTTCGCGCAGTTCAATCAATTGCTTCTGGGTTAGTTTTGTGTTGGATGTAAAAAATGAAGCAAACTGGGTCACGGAGCTGTTGAAAAAGCGGTCAATCATGGAAGTCATTTCTTCCCTGAAATATTCTCCTTTAGCTACTTTTGGGTAGTATTCACGGGAATTTCCATATAATGTGTATCCTATCAGATCTTTATTCTGCATTCTTTTAAGCAATGTAGCTACTGTAGTGGATGCAGGTTTGGGTTCCGGGTAAAGATCCAGAATATCTTTCATGAATACTTTCTGTTTATCCCAGATGATCTCCATGAGAACTTTTTCCGAATCTGTTAATTTTATTTCTTTCATATTCTACAATTTGAAATGTTGTTCTACAAATGTAGAATAAAATTTTAAATCAACAAATTTTATGGCACTATTTTTCCATTGTTTTTTTAACCAATAATCACAACGCTATGAAATTCAATAAGTTTTATGTACCAATCATTAGTCTTTTTTTAGTTTTATCTTCATGCAAGAAAAATAACGTCAATGCTCAAAAGGTCAGCAGTGATGGAAGTGTGGAAACAGAAAAGCCTAATTCAGACTATAAACCTGCCTTTGCAGGACAAACCAGAATTAAGGCTGTAAAGACATCTACACCCTACAATGTTGAGGTTTTAAATAAAGATCTGGGCAGACCTTGGGGAATTATTAATTTACCAGACGGGAGATTTTTGATCACTGAAAAATCCGGGTTTATGAATGTTGTTTCTAAAGATGGGAAGCAGATTTCTAAGATATCAGGATTTCCTAAAGTCGATGCAAAAGGACAGGGAGGAATGCTGGATGTTGCACTGGATCCAGATTTTAAAAATAACAGTATTATTTACTTTAGTTTTTCTGAACCCTTTGGGAAGGGTAATCTGACCTCTGTAGCAAAAGGTAAACTTTCAGGAGATTTAAAAATGATATCAGATGTAAAAGTCATTTTCCGTGCTGAACCATCATATGACGGAGATAAACATTACGGAAGCCGATTGGCCTTTGATAAAGATGGGAATTTGTTTGTAAGTACCGGAGAAAGATCAGATAAAGAAACCAGGGTGTATGCCCAGAAAACGGATAATTATTTAGGTAAAATCCTTAAAATAACAAAAGAAGGAAAACCCGCTCCGGGAAATCCATTCATCGGAAAGGCCGGATTTAAACATGAGATTTATGCCTATGGTATAAGAAATCCGCAAGGTTTGGCAATAGATCCCAACGGGTCCTTATGGGATGTGGAAATGGGTCCAAGGGGAGGTGATGAAATTAACTTAATTCAAGCGGGTAAAAATTATGGATGGGGTGACGTAACCTATGGTATTGAATACTCCGGAGCGAAAGTGGGAGAGGGAATTACCCAGAGAGAGGGTACGGAGCAACCTGTTTATTACTGGGATCCGGTAATCTCTCCAAGTGGTGTTACTTTTTATACAGGAAATATAGATGAGTGGAAAGGTAATTTGTTTATTGGCTGCTTAAGTGGTGAACACATCAACCGGATTGTGATGAAAGATAATAAAGTGGTTGGAGAAGAACGTTTGCTTGCTGATCAGAAAGAAAGATTCAGGGATGTGTTGGATGGAATAGACGGAAACATCTATGCTGTTACCGACAGTGGGAAATTATATAAAATTTCTAAGAAATAAAAAAAAGGCTCCGATAAATCCGGAGCCTTTTTTATTTAAAATCTGAAATTAAATCTTGCAAAAGCCTGTCTTCCGGAAAAGCCCATCTGAACAGGATCGAAAATACCACCGGATTCTGTATTTCCTGCAGAAACAGCCTCTCTTTGTAAAGTGGGATATCTGTTGAATAAATTCTTACTTCCAATAGTTAAACTAATATTTTTTGAAAAATCATACCCGAAAGATAGATCAGTGGTTACTTTAGCGTTGTAGGTCTGATAATCATCAGGGCCATTGTAGCCAATTAATGTGAGTTTATCAAATCTAACCAACTGTATATTAGCATTGAACTTGTTAATTTTATAGTTAACATTTAAATTAATTTTAGTCTTCGGAGCTGAGGCGAGGATAAAAGCACGTTCACGCGCACTTAAATATATATCTTCTTTTCCTTTTAATTTTTCTGAAACGTTTACAGATGTGATCTCCATTTCGTTGTAGTTTCCTGCTAAAGTTGTGGTTAATCTTCCGTTTCCAAGTGTTTCATTGTAGCTTAATATAACATCTACACCCTTTGTTCTTGTGTCTATGGCATTGGAAAAAAATTGTGCCTGATCAATATAAGGATAATCTGCCTGAACATCAGGTGGAAGGTCTGTTCTGGCAAAGTTACCTGTCAATACAATTCGGTTTTTTACATTAATGTAGTACCCATCAACAGTTGCAGTAAACTTTCCCGTGTTGAATGTAAACCCTACACTCCCGTTAAGAGATGTTTCTTGTTTTAATTGAGATATCCCGGATTTTACAGCTAAATCACTGTCATTTGATGCTAATTGGATCGTTACAAGATTACCTCCCTGAAAATTCGTGAATTGAAGCGCATAATATTTTTGAGCTAACGAAGGAGCTCTGAACCCTGTTGAAACTGAACCTCGAAGTGCAAATTGAGGAGTTATCGCATATCTTGTTGCAAATTTCCCATTAATGGTACTTCCAAAATCACTGTAGTTTTCAAATCTACCTGCTGCACTAACCATCCATTTTTTGGTAATATCAAGCTCGGTATCGATATAGGCTGCAAAATTATTTCTACTTTTATTAACTTCCTGAGAATATCCGGGAAAGCCCTGGGAGCCTCCAGGTCTGATGTTGCCTGTTAAAGGATTTATTACTAAAAGACTAGGATCTGTATTTGAAGTTACAATGTTCCCGTTGACATCATACATTGCATAAGATGCTTCTTGCCCCCTTATAACATTAAATTTTTCGTACCTAAACTCAGATCCGAAAGCGATATTTAGTCCTTCTAACACTCCAAATTGTTTCGTTGCATTAAATCCTGTTGTATTTTGAAGTAACGAGTGCCCTCCTGCGTTAAAACTTGTAGGAGATTTTATACCTAATGTAGCATTAATTGTATTGTCTATCTGGTACGTAAATCTGTTATTGCCAAAGGCATTATAAACATCGGCATCCCAACCTGCAACTTTAAACTTTAAACCATTATCAAATGTAAAATCTGTGATGCTTGTATCCTGAATAGGGTTAAATCCATTTGGATAAACCTGCGGTATGTTTCCATCTGCATCTGCTTTTCTGGTCCATGCATTAGCATCTGTATTTCTATGGGAAAACCCGGGATGAGAATAAAATTTTATATTATCTGATAATGGAACTTCAATATTTCCAAAGAAATATACATTTTGTGATTTTGCATCTCCAAAACGTTGTCTTGGGGCATCATAAACCGTAGGATTAGCATTTCTGATTGCATATTCTTTATTGATGAATTCTGCGGTAAAATTTCCAAAACCTCCTTTTGTTCCTATTTTTGTTCCGAGATTCCCGTTAAAATCAAAAGTAAGCCCGTCAATTTTATGATCTGATACAACATCTTTATCTCCGGGACTTTTAAAAAGGTTCATCCCGTAAAATGCATTTCCTTCAAAGCCTTTATCTCGGTCATTTAAGATGACGTTGATAACGCCTGCAATAGCATCGGAACCGTATTGAGCGGAAGCTCCATCGCGAAGGACTTCAATCCTTTTAATAGCTCCGATCGGAATGGTGTTCATGTCATATCCGGTGTTTCCTCTTCCCTTAGTTCCGAAAAGATTGATCAGTGAAGACTGATGGTATCTTTTGCCGTTTAATAAAAGTAAAGTCTGGTCTGGTCCCAATCCTCTGAGAGTGGCTGGATCGACAGCATCTGCACCATCTGACCCCGATTGTTTATTGGAATTAAATGAAGGTGCCGAAAACTGCAGGAGCTGGTTCACTTCAACTTGTCCTGTAGATTGACTTACCTGTTTGATGTCAATAACATCGATGGGAACAGGAGTGTCTATTACTGTTCTTTTTTTGTTTCGGCTCCCCGTAATAGCTACTTCTTCAATTTTTGCTTCTTTAGAAATGGTGTCATTGATTTGCTGCGAATATAAAGCCGCAGTGCTGCCCAGAAATAAAGCGCTTAGATATTTAATTTTCATATATATTGAGTTTCTGAGATTGGTAATTCAATCAAAAGTATTGATTTTTGTTTTTAAATCATCAGAAAAAATCACTATTATTTGAAAAGTGTTATGAAAAATGGATGCGATGCATAATTATATGAAAATTTTCAATCAAATAGTAAAAATTAGTTAAAATCGTAAAATACATAAATGATATGTTGTGTATTTTTCCTTATTACGATTTTTTTTAACAATTTATTCTCGTATATGTATATAAAATGAAAAAACCGGAATTACTCCGGTTTTAATTTTTATGCTTTTTCTAATTGAACAGTAAAATGTCTTAAAAGATCTGGCTCCCATGTTATCTTATATCCTTTTGCGATTTCATCACGGCGTTCATAAACGTTTTTGATCGCTGCAGCAATATAATCCATATGATTATTCGTATAGGTTCTCCTAGGAATTGCTAATCGAACCAGCTCCAATTTCGGATAACGGTTTTGTCTTGTCTCTGGATCTCTGTCTGCTAGCAAGGTGCCGATTTCAACCGTTCTGATGCCAGCTTCTTTGTAGATTTCAAGACCTAAAGTCTGTGCCGGATATTCTTCCCTTGATACTTTTGGAAGGAAATTTAAAGAATCAATAAAAACGGCATGTCCTCCGATAGGCTTTTGCACAGGAATTCCGTATTCAATCAGCTTATTTCCAAGATATTCAACCTGGGAGATCCTGCTTTCCAGATAAGCAAATTCCGTAGCTTCATCCAGTCCAACGGCTAATGCTGCCATATCTCTTCCGGCCATACCTCCGTAGGTTATGAAGCCTTCATAGATAATTGTAAAATTGGAAGCCTTTCTGAAAACCTCCTCGTTATTCAATGCGATGAAACCACCGATGTTTACCAATCCATCTTTTTTGGAGCTCATGGTCATTCCATCACCATATGAGAAGATCTCTTTGCAGATTTCTTTAATGCTTCTGTTTTCCTGGCTTTTTTCTCTTTTTTTAATGAAATAAGCGTTTTCAGCAAATCTTGCAGAGTCGAAAAAAACAGGAATTCCGTATTGATTGGAAAGTTCTCTTACTGCTTTCATATTTTCCAGAGAAACTGGCTGACCTCCTGAAGAATTACAGGTGATGGTAATTAAACAAAAAGGGATTTTTTCTTTTGGATAGCTTTTGTAAATCTCTTCCAGCTTTTCAAGATTAATATTTCCCTTAAACGGATGTAGATCATTAATATCAAATGCTTCATCAATTGTGCAGTCTACTGCATGTGCTTTGCGAAACTCAATATGTCCTTTTGTAGTATCGAAATGGGAATTTCCGGGAACTATATCTCCTTCTTTTACCAGAACAGAAAACAGCACGTTTTCAGCTGCTCTTCCCTGGTGAGTGGGCAAAAGATATTGAAATCCGGTTATATTTTTTACAGTATTGTGAAGTTGGTCGAAAGAACGGGAACCGGCATAGCTTTCGTCACCGGTCATTAATGCTCCCCACTGTCTGTCCGACATGGCTCCGGTTCCGGAATCTGTTAGTAAATCGATAAAAACCTGTGATGATTTTAAGTTGAATAAGTTGTAATTGGCTTCTTTAAGCCACTGCTCTCTTTCTTCTCTTGTTGATTGACGGATTTCTTCAATCATTTTAATGCGGAAAGGTTCCGCGTACGGTAAATTCATGAGTTAAGTATTTTATTGTTTTGTAAAGAAAATTTGTTTGAAAATAATTTCAATTCATCAGTATATATTTAAAGGAGCAGGAGAATACTACTCAGGCGCTTTAAATATATTTTCATCGGAGTGGAAACCGGCTACACCACCACTCACTGCAAATTTCATTGCAGAAGCAGCAGACATTCCCACTACAGGTTTGATGTTTTTTTCTTCCGTAACAATTACCCATCCGGAAATAGCATAGGAGTGAGGAAGATAAACAGCAACATAATTATGTTTATCCACATCTGCCATTTCTTTCTGGGTTAAAAAACCAATTCTCCAGATCTCAGGATGCTCATTGGTTTTTACCCATACAGGATCATTAAATTTTTTCTTGTCACCAACAAATGATGACATTACATCTTTAGTTGGCGTATAAATATGTTTTACCCCCGGTGTTCTTTCCAACAGGCTGTCCATTGTGTCGAAAAAAAATCTTCCCACAACGAATTTATTACCCAGGTAGCCCAAAAGTGCGGTGATTAAAATAGTTGATACAAAAACCAAACCCGGTATTTCTTTTGCCACAGATGGAATTATATTATCAATAGACGTGACAACATACCATATGACAAATATCGTTAGCCCGATAGGTCCGATAATAACAAGTCCCTGAAAGAAATTTTTCAGGAAAAAATTGGCGATATTTTCGAAAGTCAGTTTTTTCAACGTATTCAGTTACTAATTTTGTTTAGCCATGTATGCTTTCCTTATTGCCGTATGACTTAATAATTTTAGCTTCATATTCCAGCCACTCCTCCCAGCGTTTGTTTACTTTTTCGGGATCTCCAAGCTGTCTTGCAAAACTAATGAAAGTTGTATAATGGTTAGCCTCCGAAATCATTAAGTCCCTGTAAAAATTTTTAAGCTCTTCATCTTTGATATTTTCTGTAAGGACTTTAAATCTTTCGCAGCTTCTTGCTTCTATCATAGCGGCAAATAACATTTTATCAACGATAAGATCTTCTCTGCTGCCCTGGATAATGAACTTCATCAATTCATTTACATAATCATCTTTCCTTGCTCTTCCGAACTTGTATCCCCTGCTCTTGATGATCTCATGAACCTGATTGAAATGATCCAATTCTTCCTGTGCAATAGCAAGAAGTTCGGTTACAATTTCAGGGTGTTCCGGAAGCATCGTAATCAATCCGATAGCGTTTGTAGCTGCTTTTTGTTCGCACCAGGCATGATCGGTTAAAATTTCTTCAATGTTTCCTTCCGCAATATTTGCCCACCTTGGATCCGTGGGAAGTTTCAACTTAAACATGTTTTAAAATTTCTGTAAATTTAAAGTAAATTACAATAACAAATCTTGTTTTATTCCAGTTATTTAAGAAGCGGTCTTTCTTCGTAAAAATTCTAAAATATTCCACCCTAAACGATCTACTTTCATTAAAAATCCTGCAATCGTTGTTGCGAGGATAATATTCGTGATATAGATTAAAATCATTAATATCCACCACGGTACATCTTGCTTGAAATGAACGACTAAAAAATAAACAAGGGAAGAACTTATTCCCTGTGCAAAATAAAAGAATATTGCATTCTTTCCGATATAAGTAATAAAATTTTCTTTTGTGATCTTTAATCTGTTATAAAAAACAAATAACGTAACCAGTGAAAACAGGGTCCATATGATATAGGGAGTTTTAGGAGGGAACTTATTTTTATTGATCTTGTAAAATATTTCGCTTCCATAATACCAGAACATCCAGATTAGCAGAATTCCGACCACTGCATAAAGTGCGGGGATAGTACGGGAAGGGATTTTCTTTCCCCTCATTCTATTGGCAATTAAGAAAACCGCAAGATAAAAAGCAACATATCCCACCTGGCCTGTTGGATAAAACCACGGAAATAAATTAAATATTAGTGTCAAAGCAATACACAGTCCTATAAACCAATTAATATGCTTAGGGAAGAATCTTAAAATCAATACACCGAAAACAGCTAATATAAAGTATACTTTTAAATACCAGAAGCTTCCCATTACTACGGGAAATGTATCGGCATTGGTGTATTGATGGAGGTACCAGTTTCCTAAATTTTGCCATTGAGGTTCCGTAGATATATTTGTTGTCGCGTATTTGGAGCCGAATGTAGAGTAAAAGTTTTGCAACCATTCTATAGAAAAAAAGCTTAACCCGAAAACTTTAAAAAAGTAATCCAGGAAAAACAGGAATGTTACAAAAATCATGTAGGTGATCTGTAGTTTAAGCAGGCGGTAGAACGTTTTCTCAATATTGGCTCCGGATGTAATTCCACTTAATGCATAAAACAAAGCTACATCAAATACTAAAGAAAAGACCCTGACTTCCGCCGGGATATAAAACTGTCCTGACCAGAATGCTGTGTGGATGAATATAATGGAAAGCGTTGCTAATCCTTTTGCAAAATCAATGTAGAGATCCCTGTTCATTATGGTAATTGATAAAGTTCAAAAATAGATAAAGTTTGGAAATAATTTTAAAAATAAAAAAGAGGTAAAGCGAACTTTACCTCCTTTCCTAAATATGTTAATAATGAATGTTTAAAGTTTTCTAAACTCTTCAGCAGAAATTTCTCCGGTTTGGATTTTTCTTAACTCGTCCATATATTGGCTCATATAAGCGTCAATTTCAGGATTTCTTGAATTTTTCCCCATTTTATAGGTTCCATTAAGGACTCCTTGATAGTAATAAAAGAAGTTATAGTCGAAATCAGCCGCAGATAAACTGTACTGTCCAAGCAGGAAGCCTAAACGAACAGCAGATCTTCTTTGAGGAGGAGTTCCGTGATGGTTATAACTTGAGGTCTGATAATCTCCGATGCTTTGTGCAAATTCATAGGCTGCTGCAATTTCAGAGAATTGAGTTTTGTTATACCCGTTCGGTCTTCTTAAATAATACCCTGCAAAACCATCGGCTTCAAGCTCATTAGGTCTTGCTGTAGATTCATTTACAGAAGGCAGGTTAAACGCATATTGTAGTTGGTGGCCATATTCATGTGCCAGGATCATAGCATTCACGATATCTCCGCCTTTATTTTTTGCATCAGCGTAGATCGCATAACCATAATAGATTTTTCCTGTAGAGTAGGAAATAGCATTATAGGTGGAGTTGAAATTGGAAGGATCGTTTACAAATCGCAATGTTGGGTTACTTCTTCCCCACATACTGGCAATTTTTGTCATTTGCCCGTTCATGAAGTTGGTGTCGGCGCTCGTTTGTAAGCCGGTTAAAAGTACTGCTGTAGAACTCCAGTTTTGATCAACATAAGAGCAGCTTCTCTGAAGGTCTCCGGGTTGTTCAATTTTAGCATTTTCAGTGGATGAATTTGGTAAGACGTTGTCTTCCATTTTGTCGTCGTTACATGCTGATAAAGATAATACAGCAATAGCTCCTGCTAAAAAGCAGAATTTAAAGTTTCTTTTCATAAAATATTTTTTTGGTGAAAACGAAGGTATAAATTATTTTTTAGATAATTAATATATAAATAGTTAAAATTATTCCTTCGTTGGTGAAAAAGTGTTTATAGTGAAAAATATTGTTTTGATTGTAAGCAGTTTATAAAATAATTTGTATATTTGCACCTCGAAATAACTAAAAATTTATAAACAATGTTTGCAATTGTAGAAATAGCAGGGCTTCAATACAAAGTTGAGCAAGACCAGAAGTTGTTTGTACACCGTTTAAAAGGAGATAAAGGAGGAAAAGTTTCTTTCGATAAAGTTCTTCTTACTGTAAACGGTACAATCACTGTAGGCGCCCCAGCTGTAAGCGGGATCACTGTAGAAGCAGAGATCTTAGACCATGTTAAAGCTGATAAAGTAATCGTTTTCAAAAAGAAAAGAAGAAAAGGTTATGAAGTGAAAAACGGTCACAGACAATCTTTAACTCAAATTCAAATTACAGGAATCACTGGATTTGAAGGAGGTGCAAAGAAAGCAGCTAAAAAAGAAACAGTAAAGGCTGAAGTTCTTTCAGACAACGCAACTGTTAACTTTGGTGAAGATCATGAGTTGAACTATCACTTAAAGAAACACAATTTGTCTCAGTCTAAAGAAAACAGAGAAACTTTAATTACTTTAGGAAAAGCTGTTAAAGTTGAATTAGAGAAAAAAGTTCTTACTCACGAAGAAGTAGATGCTGCTATCGTTAAGAACATTGATCAATTTAAAGCTCTTAATAAATAATAATAATCTACAAATAAAATGGCACACAAGAAAGGAGTCGGTAGTTCCAAAAACGGTAGAGAATCTCACTCTAAAAGATTAGGTGTAAAGATTTTCGGTGGACAAGAAGCTATTGCCGGTAATATTATTATCAGACAGAGAGGTACTCAACACCACCCAGGTGAAAACGTGGGAATGGGTAAAGACCATACTTTGTTTGCATTAGTAGACGGTAAAGTAGTTTTCAGAAAGAAAGCAAATAACAGATCTTTTGTATCTGTAGAACCAAACGCTTAATTTAAGCGTTCTATAAAATAAAAGCCTCAACATTGTTGAGGCTTTTTTATGTTTAAATGGTATGGAATTTTTTCAATATCCTAATTTTGTCTTGAAAATCCGGGAAAGCCTACATAAAAGGATCTTAAAAAAATGATGTTGCTGATCTTGAGCTGTAATGATCTCTTCTAGTGTTTCTGGCTGTTCTAAACCGGCTTAGCTGTAGTAGCCTATATTTTGCCTTTAATCTATTTTGATAACGGAATAATGCTCGATACTCTTGAATGTTTTTACTTGCTTATCAGATGGAAATTATTTGTCTTTCTAAAGTATTTTAAAAGCCTACCTGGAATCCTGCTTTTACGCCAAATGTAGAAATGTCAGGCCTGTTGAGGTAGTTGCCTCTCCAGTTGAAATCTACCCTGAAGATCCTCAGGTTTCCAAATCCAATATTTTCAATTCCGAAACCGTATTCATAATAAATATGATCACTAGGAGCAGAATACTTAAAACCTTCAACGTTAATCTTTTTAGATGCATCGCTCAGTGTTCCGTATGCACTTCTGATAAAAGCTATTTCTCTTAATTTGAGTTTCTTGATTAGTGGAATATAGGAAAGGATTTTACCATTGAAATGATGTTCCAGATGCAGCGTCGTATATGTATCTGCAACGAACTCATAATAATTAAGTTGTGCAAATGTATTTCCTACCAAACTATAAGATTGGTTTCCGGGAATTATATTTTGTAAGGCTAGCGGAACTGTATTGAAGTTTTTTCCTGCTTCAAAATTGATTAGTGTTTTTCCCCAGCTTCCGATTAATACCGGTTTGTAAAACAAGAATTGTAGTTTATTATAATTGAAATCAGCATTAAACAGGCCTTCCAGTCCTCTTGTGTACTTTAAAACAATAGTAGGAGCCAAGGTTCCATGTTCGTGTCTGTCAACTCCGGTTTGTGAAAATTTAGCACCAGGTCTTGCTATTAAGCTAAGGGTTACATGGGAATCATTAACGGTTTTTCTTAATTCTCCGTTTCTGTAATACATAAGGTTGAAGCCGTCAGGATTTGCTGATTTGATGCTTTGCATAGTTCCATCTACCCGTATTTGAAAGTTCTTCCATGGCTCAATAGAAGCAAATACATTAGTTTGATTCAGGGAGCTTAAAGAGGCATTATCTCCCCTTGCGAAGACTGTAGACGAGGCAAATGTACGAGACATGATTCCGTCATCAGTTGTTAGCTGAACACCGAGCTGCATAACATCTCTTCTGGTGCCAGTTCCGATCATAAACCGGTTGACTTTATTAAACATATATTTTGCTTCAACACCATATTTGAACTGCTGATCTTTAAATCCATATGCTGTATAAAACTGGATTCTCCAAGGATCGTTCATGGAAAAATAACTTCTCGCTCCCAGTCTTATTCTGTCTCCCTCTACTTCGTTTACTCCATAAACTGAAAAAATGGGACCCAAATCTATTCCCTTTGTTATGTTGTAGTATCCTGATCCAAGGGTTTCATATAACTTTACAATCCGGTTGAATTTCGGGACCTTCTGAAGCTTATCAAGCATATCATAGACTCCCTGTTCAGATTTGGATAGCGTATCAGGTCTCGCTTTAGCCCAGTAAGCATCATCCTTATCTACAAATTTATTGTCATACTCTTCCTCCTTTCGGGTGAAAACCGATGGAGCAAGTGGCTTGTTAAATTCATATTCCGAATAGTCTACAGTTCTTTTAGCGATGATACTTTTAGATGTTTTCTTTTTTGAGAAAGGGGTCAGCTCTACTACGGTTACAAATTTTCTAGGCAGGAAAGTATTTTCGTCGGGGTTGTCGTATTCCAGCTCTGTGGAAATCCCATTGACGAAATTTACATTCATTTTTTGTGTTGATTTTAACGTCGCTCCTAAAACTGCATAAGTGTCGGTATCAATATAAAGATAGCCCTGAAATGCTAAAATTTCTGTTCTTTTAGGCTGATACCTGATTTTATAAGCATTCTCACCATGTATAGCAATCGTATCGATCAGATTATAGTCATACGTACTAAAACCATCAGTTCCTACAGGACTTGGAAAACCAATATCAAAATAATTCAGGGTATTGTCATAGATATTGATGTCCCTGTAGAGATTTTTTGCCGTTAAAGTTACAATTTGATTATCCTGAAAACCAGATGTTTTTTGAGCTATTAAAAGCTTTTTGGTTTTCTTGCCGGGCTTATTTTCTCCGTAATTTTCATAAATTGATTCATTCAGGAAGATGGGCAGAGCCATTTTTCCACTTGCCGTTGAGTCGGCATAATCAAAGATGAAATCCAGCTTGTTGAAGATCTTTCTCTTCATAAAGGCGCTGTCCAGATTATTAGCGTCAAACTGTATTTTTTCGTATTCCTTATAAGTGTAGGTATCGAATTTACTTAGACCATTATTTCTTTTTCTTTTCCATACTTCCTGCATAATGGCATAAGCGGGATTTTCCTTCTTGTTTTTATATTTTGTTTTCTCGTTATGGATCACAACTTCTTCAATGTTTTCCACCTTTTCTTTGGAAAGCTTTACGAAGATATTATTGGCATTATCTGGGGTAACATCTATACTTTGTAAGGCATAGCTTTTTCTTAAGAATTTTAATTTGTAAATAATACTGTCTGATTGAACGCTGAAGGCTCCCGTAGTTGTTGTTAAAAAAGGTTGATTACTATCATTGATAAATACATCCACCCCGGTAACTTCTTTATTGGTTTTGGCATCAACAATTTTGCCACTTGCAGCATTTTGTGCGCATACAATACCGGAAAATAAAAGAAAAAGGTAGAGATAGTGGTATTTAGAGTTATTAATTAACATTAGGTATTTCTTCAAGCATTTAGCATAAACAAAAAGTATGCTGTTTATTTAAAACGGATAAGATTTAAAAAAATTTCGTGTGTATTTACAAAAATGCAAATGTAACAAAAATAACAGGACCAATTTGATTAATTATGACCTATGATTTTAAAAGACAATAGGATAGGACAGAATTTATTCCGAATGAAAAATAAAAAAGACTTACATTTCTGTAAGTCTTTTTTGCTCCTCCTGCTGGGCTCGAACCAGCGACCCTCTGATTAACAGTCAGATGCTCTAACCAACTGAGCTAAGGAGGAATTTTCCTTTGTTTTAAGTGGTGCAAATATAATATGAATATTTATATCAGGCAAGTTTTACGTTCAATTATCAATGATTTTAAAGTAAATAGGTTGAATTTCAATAAGAAATATTTTGCTTGTCATCTTATTAAATGGAGTAATCCTCAAATAAATAACGGAAATACAATTCCGGGGATTCTAAAAAACTTTTTGTTAACTGATAATGCTCCGTTTCTTTATAATCAATCTGTTTAATTTTATCATCCAGTAAATAGACTTCAGCTTCCGGATAGCTCATCAAAATAGGTGAATGGCTGGAAATAATGAATTGGGCTTTTCCAGCTTTTTCCAGCTTGTGAATAATTGACAATAGGGAAAGTTGTCTTTGCGGAGAAAGAGCGGCTTCCGGCTCATCAAGGATATAAATGCCTTTCTGAAAATGGTTATGAAATAATGATAAAAAAGCTTCGCCATGGGATTGCTGATGAAGAGATTTTCCCCCGTAAGCATCTAAAACACTTCTGTCTTCTTCGGCTACTTCATCAATATATGTTGCGAAATTAAAAAAGCTTTCTGCCCTCATAAAAAAGCCTTGTGCTGTTTTGGTATCCCATGAAAGTTTAAGGTGTTCTGCCAGTTCGGATTCCGTTTTATGAAAATTATAATTATGATTTCTATTTCCTCCCGAAACATTGAAATCGCATTTTTCGGCAATAGCTTCTAGCAAAGTTGATTTTCCAATCCCATTTTCACCAACAAAGAAAGTGACATTGCTTCGAAGTCTAAGATTTAATCCACTACTCAAAAAAGGAAGGTTGAAGGGAAAATCCTTCGGATGGTCTTCGTTTAAATAAATCCTGAATAAATAAGGCATTTGTCTGTTTTTAGTTGATATTAAGCAAAATACATGCAAAAAACAAGACCTACATTTCTGTAAGTCTTGTTTTTTTATTTCTTTAAATCTTTAAGGATTTCCTGTACCGCTCTTTCCAGTTGCGGGTCATGATCTTGCTGTCGGTCTATGAATGTGTTTTTAATATAGATGTCCGGTTTTACACCTGTTTTTTCCAGGTTCTGGCCATCCAGAGTATACGTTCCCCATGCAGGAAGCCTATAATAAGAGCCATCTACAAGACTTTTTCCGGAAGTGAAGATAATCCATCGATAGGTGTCCTGGCCAATGATTTTTCCTAATTTCAGAGCCTTGAAACCGGCAGCGGTCATTTCGGCATCACTCAGCGAAGCTTCGTTGATCAAAAGAACAATAGGCTTTCCGGAAGGTGCGAAATTGGGCTGTGTGGTCATTTTTCCTTCCCGGTATTTCCATTGTAAATAAGGTTTTTGAGAAAGGAAATTTAATACTTTATCATGAACGTTTCCGCCCGTATTATAGCGTAAATCGAGAATAACAGCTTCTTTTTGAATTTCCTGCTCCACCATATCCAGAAGGAAGCGGTCCAGTTCATCAGTAGTCATATTTTTCATATATGAATAGGCAATGCGGCTGTTGCTCATCTGATTTACGCGTTGCCGATTATTGAATATCCAGTCGTCATACAAAAGTCCTTTTAATTCTGTATTTGAAATTGGATGTACCTTGGTGGTTATTTCCTTGCCATTGCGTGTGAAAGTAAGAATAATTTCTTCCTGCTTTTTAGGACTTGTAAAATAAGATTCACGATTTTCGTGTACGTCAATATTTTTTCCATTTACAGCAATCAATTGATCTCCTGGTTTAATGTCAACCCCGGAACGGAAAGCGGGTGATTTTCTTACAATACCTTCTACACTATAAGGCTGGTCCTTTTTAAAGATAATCCCTGTTTCATTGGTAAAATAATTCAGATATCTGGTTTCTTCCTTTCCTGTTGAAGAAAATCCCGTATGTGAAGAATTGAGTTCTCCCAACAGGTCATTCAATAAAATTCGCAGATCATTTCTGTTATTGATATACGGAAGATATTTAGCATACTGCTCCTTTTTTGCTTTCCAGTTGATGCCATGGAATTTTTCATCATAGAAATTTTCTTCAACCCCAGTCCATGTTTCATCATACATCTGGGTAAATTCAGAAGCGAGATTTTTGTTAAAAGTATACTGGATATTTATCTTTTCTGGCTTTAATGTTGCTATGGCCATTTTATAAATGTTACCCTCTATTAATGTAAAAAAAGACTTGTCATTTTTGATGATATAGCTGGCTTCTTTATCGAAAACCTTTTCTGATTTAGCGGTTTCAAAATCCGTGAAAACCTTTTTGAAAAGTTGTTTCTTTCCATTATCCTGATTGGAATTAAAGAATAAAATTTCCTTTTTGTCGTCCATGAAAACGGTAGGATCTTCCTGGTATCCATACCTGTCTGTAACCAGCTCAATCCTTTCCAAAGTGTTTTCAGGATTAATTTTCAATTCTTTTACAACAATTTCTTTTTCTTCCTTTTTTTCTTTGTCTTCTTCTTTTTTATCCTTGTTTTCCTTTGTCGTTTCAGGTTTCTTTACCTCCTCAGTAAATAGCTTATCGAATCTTTCAGATTTGTAAGGCTCATCAAACCAATCCAGCGCCATTCTGTAAATATTAGATTTCTGCATACCTAGCGGATAAGAAGGGTTCGTTCGGTCACTTGTAAAATAAATATACTTACCATTGGGTGACCAAAAAGGATCTTCCTCTGAAACGCCGGTGTTGGTAAGATTTATGATTTTGCCTTTTCCGATATGATAAACAAAGATGTCCAGTTCAAAATTTCTTTTTGCAGAGAACAGTACATATTCGTTATTGGGAGAAAAAGAAGGTTTTGAATTTTGAAAAGCCCAGATTTCATCTTTTACGATAGTTGTAGAGTGTAAACTCTTTAAGTCCATTAATCTTACTTCATCACGACCACTTAAATACACTGCTTTTGAAAGGTCGTTATTCAGGGTTATATTGCGGTTGTTACGCAAATCAGCAGTTAATTGTTTTACCTGGCCTTTTCCGTCTGCAGCAATACTAAACCAGTTTTGATATCCCTGGTAAGTCTGGTTAAAAAGTAATGTGCGATTGTCCTTCAGCCATTTTACTTCTATTACACGTTCCTTTCCGTCAGATATCTGTTGTGTAAACTTTCCTTCAATATCAGAAACAAAAAGAACACCACGGCTCACAAAAGCTATTTTCTTACCATCTGATGAAATATCATAATAAGAAATATTATTTTCTATATTAAAATTTTGTTCTTTCTCCAGTGTTTTATTTGTGTTAAGGCTTATATTAAGAGCTTTTATATCTTTTGTAGCTACGTCATAGGTGTAAAGCTGATAATCTTTTTCAAATATTACTTTGGATCCGTTAGCTGAAACAAATGGCTTTTTAATAGAGGTTTCAAATTGTGTTAAAGGTGCCTTTTTGCCATTTTTAAGTTCATAAAGATTATATTCATTGTTATTTTCATCAGAAATAAAATAAATAGTCCCATTTTTATCTACGCTCGGATTAAAATCTTTTCCTGCATAGTTCGTATATTGTTTAAAGGAATTGTTCTTGGGATTATAACCTAAAATATCAGGATTGTTTTCTCCTTTATAGTGTTTGCGATGTACCTGATTGGCGCTTTCTGATGAACTTGTGAAAAGATATTCACCCGCAGGAGTTTCTGCCAGGCCGTTTGTATTATTAAAGTAATTGTTGAAAAGCTTTTGTGGTGTTTTGCCTTCAATAGTAGTTTTAAAACTTCCAAAGTTATTATTCCTGTTTGAGGTAAAATAAATAGTTTTACTGTCCCATCCCCAGTTTTCTATTTCATCTTTTCCTGTGTGAAATGTTAACTGTTTAATGCTTCCTCCTTCAGCAGGCATCACATACACGTCATAATTTCCGTATTGATTGGAACTGAATGCAAGCCATTTTCCGTCTGGAGAAATGCGTGGATTAATTTCCTCTCCCTCCAGGGCTGTGATTCTGGAAGCGTTTCCGCCATTGGAGTCCACTTTCCAGATGTCTCCATCATAAGCAAAATAAGCGGTTTTCCCATCCGGGCTTAATGAAGGATTTGATAAAAAATAAGATTTTTCCTGTGCTGAAACTTGAATGCTAGCAAAGGCTGCTAATAACGAAATAAAGATTCTTTTCATGAGATAATTAGATATTCCTGGGGATATGTTGTCATACTTTGCTCTGCAAAATATTTCCTCTTATAATTATTTAATAAGTTGCAAATATCTAATTTTTTAAGAATATCAGGATCTTTTGCATTATTAAATGTGATATGCAAAAAAAAGACTTACAGAAATGTAAGTCTTTTTGCTCCTCCTGCTGGGCTCGAACCAGCGACCCTCTGATTAACAGTCAGATGCTCTAACCAACTGAGCTAAGGAGGAATGTCCCTTTGTTTTTAAGTGGTGCAAATATAGGACGAATATTTATACCAGGCAAATTTTTCTTTTGAAAATTTAAAAAATATTATAATTTTCCTGTGAATATTTTAAAGATATCGCTTCCGAAAATCAGTAACATTAAGCCTAACAGAAAGATAACACCAATCATTTGTGCATTTTCCAATACTTTTTGAGGAACTGGTTTTCCGAAAATAATTTCATACAATGTAAATAAAACGTGTCCCCCATCTAATCCTGGAATAGGAATAAGATTCAGGAAAGCCAGCCAGATCGAAAACATTGCTGTAAAGCTCCAGAATGCAGGCCAGTTAATCGCAAAGCTACCATCTGCTGCCTTATTTACGGGCATAGATTTTACAATTGCAATAGGTCCACCTACATTTTTGTATCCTTGAATTTTAGAGTTGAACATAATTTTGAACTGCTTTACCTGCATGGTTAAAGCTTCAATGGTTCTTTCAAAACCTCTTGGAATAGATTCTCCGAAAGAGTATTTTTTGTCAGTAACTACACTTGCAAGACTTTTTTGGTCAACAGCAATTCCTAATTTACCATTTTTATCTACTGGTGCGGAGATAGTTTGCTTTTCAGTACCACGATTAACCTCAATGCTTACTGTTTTTCCTTTATTTTCAGCTAATGTAGAACTTACCTCGTCGAAGAAAGGAGTTGGTTTACCATTGATGGCTACAATTCTATCGCCTTTCGCCAACCCTGATGCTTTTGAAGAAGGAGTCGCTAAAGAATCAATGATCATGGGAATTCTGGGAGTGATATAAAGCTTTGCTTCTCTTTGTCTGATAACATCAGCTACACCATCTTCATTCACTTTGAATGTAATTTCCTTACCCCCTCTAAGAACAGTAACATGATCACTAAAAAGTATATTAATAGCTGAATTTTCCAATCTTTCTGCTGGTTTTCCATCGATAGAGACAATTTTATCACCATTTTGGAATCCCATTTTTTTACCGGCATCTGTTACGCCGATACCATTGTCAAATTTTGTAAGATCTGTATACATTTCTCCATTAAAAAGAGAAAGACAGCTATAAATTAACCACGCAAGGAAAAAGTTTACCGTAACTCCTCCCAACATAATGATAAGTCTCTGCCAAGCCGGTTTTGCACGGAATTCCCATGGTTGTGCCGGTTGTTTTAATTGTTCGGTATCCATGCTTTCATCCACCATTCCGGCGATTTTCACGTAGCCTCCAAAAGGAAGCCATCCGATACCGTATTCTGTTTCACCGATTTTTTTCTTTGCGATAGAAAACCAAGGATCGAAAAATAAATAAAACTTTTCTACTTTGGTTTTGAACCATTTGGCGGGCAAAAAATGCCCCAGTTCATGAAGAACGACTAAGATAGAAATGCTTAATATGAATTGAAAAATTTTAATTGCTAATTCCATTAATAAATTTTAGATTTTAATTTGCAAAGGTAACAATTATCAAAACTATGCCAAATAAAAAAGCTCCTCATATAGAGAAGCTTTGTCATATATTAAGACTGTTTTTACAAATTAAGGGAAACCCCCAGGCTGCCATTGTTTCCAACTTCTGCAAATACACCGATTCTCTCAGTGAAAAAGTAACGGGCACCGATATGGGCGCCGATTCCAAAATCTTTTCCGAGAACCCCAAGATCAACTCCGGGATAAATGTCCAGCTTTTCAGGGAGCTGTAATGCTTCTTTTAAATGAAAATTAAGCCTTCCAAAGATGAAGACCTTGTTGTCATTGTCATTATTTTTATATCCGCTAAAGTAGCCGTTCAGCCCGGCACCAACTGATATAAGTTTATTGAGCCCGTAATCATAAGTCCCTGTAATTCCTGTTCCATATCCCCATGCACTGAATCCCAATTGCACTTTCTGATCACCCTTTCCTGTCCATGCCTGGGCATTTACGGCAGTTCCAAAGAAGAAGACCGCTAAAATAAAAACCAATTTCTTCATAAATATTACACTTTAGTTCTATTAATTAAGAATAATCAGCTACAAAAATAGAACCGAAACCGATTAAAAATCCTATTTTTATACAAGATTTTGAACGACTTTTATGAAAATTAAAGGATTAAATTTAGATATTATCTGGAAAGATAAGGAAAGTAACTTTCGTTTAATAGAAGAGGAATTAAATAATCAGGATGCTGATATTTTTCTTTTACCCGAAATGTTCTCAACAGGTTTTTGTATGGATGCTTCTGAGGTTTCAGACCGTAATGAGGAAGCTTTAAGTTTCTTACACAAGATGTCAAAAGAGAAAGGATCCGCTTTTTGTGGAAGTGCTCCTGTAGAACAAGATGGGAAATTTTACAACAGGTTGTATTTCGTAAAGCCTGATTCGTCAGTTGTTTTTTATGATAAAAGACATTTGTTCTCTTTCTCTGGAGAGGATAAGGTGTATACCCCAGGAAAAGAAAGGGTTATTGTTGAATATAAAGGATTCCGCATTTTGCTTCAGGTTTGCTACGATCTTCGTTTTCCTGTTTTTGCAAGAAATAATGATGATTATGATGCAATCTTTTATGTAGCCAATTGGCCGGAGAAGCGAGTGGGAGCCTGGGAGCACTTGCTGAAAGCCAGGGCTATTGAAAATTTATCATACGTTTTTGGATTGAACAGGATAGGAACCGATGGAAATAATTTATTCTATCAGGAAAGCTCACATTGTTTTTTTGCTGATGGAAGAGACATTGCCCAAAAAGAAAAGAATATTGTGTCTGCAGAATTGAATATGAATGAGCTTTTGGATTTCAGAAAGCATTTCCAGTTTTTGAATGACCGGGATCAATTTTCAATTCAGATGTAATTATCGAAATAAAAAAGCTGTGAAATTTCACAGCTTTATTCATATTGTTTCAGCAATTGGGTTAAAGTATTGACGTCATGTACGCCACTTTCTTTCCACAAAAGTTCTCCGTGTTTAAATATAGCCAAAGTAGGGACACCACGAACTCCATATTGTGAAGCAATAGCCGGATACTGGTCTACGTCTACTTTAATAATTCTTGCTCCTTCACCTACATTTTCTTTAACTGTTGTGAGTACTGACGACTGAACCTTACACGGTTGGCACCAGGTCGCAAAAAAGTCAATTAAAACAGGT
This sequence comes from Chryseobacterium sp. PTM-20240506, assembly GCF_048296755.1. Taxonomy (NCBI): domain Bacteria; kingdom Pseudomonadati; phylum Bacteroidota; class Flavobacteriia; order Flavobacteriales; family Weeksellaceae; genus Chryseobacterium; species Chryseobacterium sp. PTM-20240506. The sequence continues at coordinate 3,000,345 of NZ_CP182581.1, read as the reverse complement.
CTTTCGGAATTAATTAATTCTTTAAATTTTTCTGACATGATTTTTGGTGTTTTTATTATTTGGGGCTATCAGCCTCTTTCTGGATTGCCTTTACATTTTTCCAGCTTGTCCCGTCATAGGCTTCCACTCCGTTTTTCTTTAAAATCTCTACTGCCTGGTCCGCCTGGATTCCTTTGTTGCAAAAAACCACTACTTTTTTGCCTTTTAAGGACTCAATATTATTTTGAATCTCAGCAAGCGGGATGTTGATTGCATCTTTTGCTGTTCCTTCCTTATACTGCTCCGGAATTCTAACGTCTACCAAAGTAACATCACTACTGTTTACTATTTGTTTAATATCAGCTGGGGCATTATTCTTCGATACACTTGAATTTTTACATGCACTTAACGTTACAGATACAGCAAAAATAAATCCGCAAACCTTATTTCTCATTCGTTAATTTACAATGTTTTCGACTGGCAGACAAAATCCGAAGTGGGTAGTTTTTCCGTTTTTTTAATTCCGTTAAAACCTCCTTCGATTTCAGTGAAATTTCTGATCCCGTGTGAGTTAAGAATGCTTGCGGCAATCATGCTTCTATATCCTCCTGCGCAATGAAGGAAGAAATGTTCCGAGTCATCAATTGAACTGATCCAGTCGCTGATGGAGTCTAATGGCTTATTAAATGCGTTATCAATATGTTCAGCTGCATACTCAGTCAGTTTTCTGACATCAATAACCGTAGACTGATCATTGAATTCTTCTACAAATTCTGAAGGAGAAATCCTTTTAATCTCATCAGTTTCTTTATTGGCATTCTGCCATGATTGAAAACCTCCATTCAAATACCCTAAAACGTTATCAAATCCAACTCTGCTTAACCGGGTAATCACTTCTTCTTCGGTTCCTTTATCTGAAACCAATAACAGTGGATGTTTTACGTCTACGATCAATGTTCCTACCCAAGGAGCAAAATCTCCTTTCAGTCCGATATTAATAGAATTAGGAATAAAGCCTTTATGGAAATCGGCAGCGCTTCTGGTATCTAAAATAAGTGCTCCGGAGTCTTCAGCGATGATCTCAAAATCTTCTACAGAAATTGGATTAAGACCTTTATCCATTACGGTATCTATGCTTTCATAACCCCCTTTATTCAAAGCTACATTCATTCCGAAATATTTCGGTGGGGCAGTAAGGCCGTCCAAAACTTCTTTTATAAAAGATTCTTTATCGGGTTGGTTTAAAGCGTAGTTGGTTCGTTTTTGGTTCCCAAGGGTGTCAACTGTTTCTTTCTGCATGTTTTTTCCACAGGCAGAACCTGCTCCATGTGCAGGATAAACAGTGATGGTATCTGCTAAAGGTATAATCTTGCTATGAAGACTCTCATATAATATTCCCGCAAGGTCCTCCTGCGTGAGATTAGTTGCTTTTTGAGCGAGATCCGGACGGCCAACATCTCCTAAAAATAAAGTATCACCCGTGAAAATTGCTGTTTCAACATCATTTTCATCTATTAAAAGATAGGTGGTGCTTTCCATGGTATGGCCCGGAGTATGCAGAACCTTTATTTTTACTTTTCCAATTTCAAAGATTTGATAATCTTCAGCAATTGTTGCTTCAAATTCCGGCTTAGCAGTAGGTCCGTAAATAATAGGAGCACCAGTCTTTTTACTTAAATCCAGGTGTCCGGAAACAAAATCGGCATGGAAATGTGTTTCAAAAATATATTTTAAAGTTACATGGTCTTTCTCAAGACGGTCCAGATATGGTTTTACCTCTCTTAGAGGATCTATAATTGCAGCTTCGTTTTCTGAGACAATATAATAGGCTCCCTGAGCTAGACAGCCCGTATATATTTGTTCAACTTTCATTTGCTTAGTTTTAAATTAAATTTCAGTTAAAGATACAAAGTATTAGATGAATTGTAAACGAAATGTTAAATCTGAATGATAGTTTCTTTCAATTTAAATGGTTTTGCCCGGTTTTAGGAATCGAAAGTTATTTATTTTCAACAAGAAAGGGCAGATTATTAAAATACTAAATTGGTAGACTGTTTTTTGTCATGCTTAAAAAACAAAAATAATTACGTACAGGAAATGGGTCTGTTTAAAAGAAATACGAAATAATTAATCAGAGAACTTCGCAAGAATACAAGTTTGTTGACTTAATATTTTGTAAAAAATTTTATATTTATAAGTTAAAAAAAATCAAATGGCAGATAAAAAACAATTTATTGATGAATTAAGTGCTAGATATACTCCGAAAGGAGATCATATTATATTAGGAAAAGGTATGCTTGATGGGGAGGTAGTTACCGAAGTGAATGTAACCATTCCATTAAAAACAATCAACAGGCATGGTCTTATTGCGGGAGCCACCGGAACAGGAAAAACCAAAACTCTTCAGGTATTTGCGGAACAGTTATCACATGCTGGGATTCCATCTTTAGTTTTAGATATTAAAGGAGATTTCTCAGGAATTGCAGAAGCAGGTGAAATGAATCCCATTATAGAAGAAAGATATGCAAAAACCCAGCTTCCATACAATCCACAAGCCTTTCCTGTTGAATTAATGAGTATTTCCGGTGGTAAGGGTGTGAAATTGAGAGCTACTGTCACAGAATTCGGTCCGGTTTTATTGAGCAAGATTTTACAGTTGAATGATACCCAGCAGAGTATTATGTCAATTGTTTTTAAATATTGTGATGATAAAGGACTTCCTTTAATCGACCTAAATGACCTGAAAAAAGTCCTGCAATATGTGACTGATAATGCAGAAGGTAAAGCAGAATTATCTTCCAATTACGGATCAATAGCATCTGCTTCTTTGGGAACTATTCTAAGATCAATAGTCGCTTTAGAACAACAGGGAGCAACTGATTTCTTCGGTGAGCTGAGCTTTGATGTTCAGGATTTACTTGAGACAAGGGATGGAAAAGGAGTTGTAAATATCTTAAGGGTTGCCGATATACAAAATAAACCACAGCTGTTTTCAACATTTATGCTTTCTCTCTTTGCGGAAATTTATATGACATTTCCTGAAGAAGGAGATAGCGGAAAACCTAAATTAGTTTTATTTATTGATGAAGCGCATTTAATTTTTAATGAAGCTTCTAAGGCATTGCTTTCACAAATTGAAACAATGGTTAAATTAATCCGTTCAAAAGGGGTAGGTATTTATTTTATTACACAGATTCCCGGAGATGTTCCTGAGAATGTTCTTTCTCAGTTAGGATTAAAAATTCAACATGCTTTGAGAGGATTTACTGCAAAAGATAAAAAAGAGATTTCAAAAGCAGTGGAAAACTATCCTACAACAGAATTTTATAATGCTTCTAATCTGATTCAGAATCTTGGAATTGGAGAAGCTTTTGTAACGGCGTTGGATGAAAAAGGAATTCCTACTCCTCTGGTTCAGACTTACCTGATTTCTCCGGAATCGAGAATGGATGTCTTGAATGATGCTGAGGTTTCGGAATTAACAGGAAATTCTGCTTTGGTTGCTAAATATGAAGAAGCGATAGATAAAGAATCGGCTTATGAGATATTAACGGCAAGAATGGAGCAGGCGGCACAGAATCCGGCTCCTACACAAAGAGCAAAGCCGGTAAAGGAAGAGCCAGGGATGTTTGAACAGGTATTACAGAGCAAAGCAGGAAGAACTTTTACCACCACATTGATGCGTGAAGGGGCAAAAGCAGTTTTGGGAATGTTTGGTCTGGGAGGAAGAAGGAGATAATAAAAACATTAGTGCAATTCTTATCTAATAACCATGAAAAATGTATCATCTTTTTATTGTATCGGATTAGCTTCGGTTAATCTCGTAATGGATACCATTCATAACCACTTTGGAATATTTGATATAATTTTTGTTATTTTAGCGGGATTGCCTTTACTGCTCAATAAAAAATGGATGTATGAATTGTTTGGAGGCACTATGGGCCTTATCAGTTTATATATTATTTTTGCCATTTTTGTGTCCATGGTTAAAGACGGTCAAAATGCGATGATGCAGCCTCTTTGGACGTATGGCATGGGTTATGTGCTTAGTTTTTTAACGCTAATTTTCGGACTTTTAATGACAAAAATTATTAAAATCCGCAACAGAAGAAATATTATAACATCAGGTTAAATGTATTCAATTATAGATATAGAAAGTAATGGTGCAGGTTATAGACATGAATGCATTATAGATATTGCCATTTATCGGTATGACGGGCAGAAAATTGTTGACCAGTTCATTTCTTTGGTGAATCCGGAAAGTGATATTACTCCGTTTGTACAAAAGCTGACAGGGATTACTCCTAAAATGGTTAAAACGGCTCCGAAATTTCATGAAATTGCAAAAAGAGTCATTGAAATTACCCAAAATACTACTTTGGTCGGGCACAATATTGATTTTGATTACAGAATGCTTCGGCAATCTTTTAAAAGTCTTGGTTACGATTTTAAAATCAATACTTTAGATACTATTCCGTTAGCTAAAAAGCTCATTCCTGATGAAGCAAGCTATTCGCTGGGTAAGCTCGTAAAATCTCTTGGAATTCCTTTAACCAATCATCACAGGGCAGACGGAGACGCGAGGGCTACTTTGGAGTTGTTCAGGCTGCTGGTTTCAAAGGATACTGAGAATGAGATTATACAAAAACATCACGATGAATCCAATGCCAAGACTTATATCAACAAAATCAAGCTGTTAACGCAGGATTTACCTAATGAAAGAGGGTTTGTGTATTTTCAGAATGCAGCTGGAAAAATCATTCTTTCAGAGTATGTTCAGGATATCAATAAGTTTTCAAAAAAAGTATTTAATTCGAAATCCAAAAAATGGGAAACGATACAGAATGAGGTAGAACAGATTAGTTTCGAACTTACTGGAAATGATATTATTGCCAGATTGATACTCAATTCAAAAAATATCAAGAGGAGAGAAATTTTACCTTTTGGCCTTTATCACAGAAACGATAAATATATTGTTGAGAAAAATAAACTGAACAAAGAAGATAAACCTATTCTGAAGTTCAGGTCTTTTACACAAGGATCAAAAGCAATCCAGTTTATTGGCGGCCAGAGAGAATATGATGATATCAGTATTTTTAAAAGAAAGATTGATTTTAAAAACCGTAATGAGCTATGGCTTGGCTCGGGAAGGAAATTGGGTGAGAAATTATTTTTAATTATTGAAAATGGTAAAGTTGTTTCATACGGTTTTTATGAACTGTTTACACAGATTCAGACTCTGAGCAGGCTCTCCAAGCTGAAAATCGACCTGCCTTTACCTGCTTCTGACCTGATTAATGATTTACAGTTAGCACTGCTTCGCGGTGATTTTGAGACACTCCCGTTGCCTAAATGATAAAAAGGAAGGTGGAGGCTTTTCAAATCAATTTGAATAGAATAAAAAAATAAATAGTATTTTTGCAAAAATAAAAATAAGCAATGCAATATTTTAAGCAAATTAAAACTGGAAAAAAGGGAGCTATAAAGTTCTCTAAGGTTTGGAATATTTAAAAGAGTTGTCTTGCATAAAAAATAGTTAATGTGGCGGACTCTTGAGGAAAGAATCTGCTTTTTTTTATGTTAAAATGAAATTATGAATTCAAAAGAATTATTAAAGATTGCCAATGAGTTTGGCACCCCGGTGTATGTTTATGATGCTGAATCTATCAAAACTCAATATGAAAAACTTACATCTTCTTTTTTAAAACACACAAAGTTCTTTTATGCCGCAAAGGCATTGACTAACATCAACATTCTAAAGTATGTCAAGAACCTGGGTGCTTCTTTGGATTGTGTTTCTATTAACGAAGTAAAGCTTGGTTTAAAGGCAGGATTTACTAAAGAAAAAATATTGTTTACCCCAAATTGTGTGGATCTTGCTGAAATTGAAGAAGCTATGCAATATGGAGTGCACATTAATATTGATAATATCTCTATTCTTGAGCAATTTGGAAATAAATACGGAGATACTTATCCGATTCTCGTAAGAATCAATCCTCATATTTTTGCTGGAGGAAATTATAAAATATCCACAGGTCATATCGATAGCAAGTTCGGTATTTCTATTCACCAGGTTCGTCATATCGAAAGGGTAATGAAGAGTACCAACCTTAATGTTGAAGGTCTTCACATGCATACAGGAAGTGAGATCAAAGATCCGGATGTTTTTTTACAGGCATTGGATATTATGTTAGAGCTTTCTGAGCATTTTCCTAATTTGAAATACCTTGATATGGGAAGCGGTTTCAAAATTCCTTATCAGGAAAGTGAGATGGAGACAGACGTGAAAACACTGGGTAAAAAAGTTGAGAAAGTAATTGCCGATTTTTCTAAAAATACAGGTAAAAAATTTGAATTATGGTTTGAGCCCGGAAAATTCCTTGTTGGGAAAAGTGGGTATCTTTTGGTAAAAGCTAATGTTATCAAGCAAACTACAGCGACGGTTTTTGTGGGGGTTAATTCAGGATTCAATCACCTGATCCGTCCTATGTTTTATGATTCTTACCATACTATTGAGAATTTATCGAACCAAAAAGGTCCTGAAAGGATTTATACTGTGGTTGGAAATATCTGTGAAACGGACACATTTGCCTGGGATAGAAAATTAAATGAAGTAAAAGAAGGAGATATTCTGGCCTTCCATACTGCAGGAGCCTATGGTTTTGAAATGAGTTCGAACTTCAACTCCAGACTGAAGCCAGCAGAAGTACTTTTCTTAGATGGAAAGGCTCATCTTATTCGTAAGAGAGACGAGTTTGAAGATCTTTTGAGAAATCAGATTGAAGTAATTTAAATTAAAATATGATAAGCTCCGCAAGAAATTGCGGAGCTTTTTTTTAGATGTTAATTAAGGTAAATTAACAGACTATACCGATGGGGTTCCTAAAATAAATCATTAAATTTGATAGGGATATAGATTTTCAAACCCGAAAAATCTCAATCATCTATTTCCCTTTTTCTTTATTTCCAAAAATAATAAGTACCAAAAAATATTAATTATGGCAAAAAATATAGCAGAACAAATTGTTGAAATGCTTGAGAACGCAAATGTGAAAAGAATTTATGCAGTAACAGGTGATAGTCTTAATCATTTAAATATAGCGGTTAAAAAGAGCAGCATTGAATGGATTCATGTGAGACATGAAGAAGTTGGAGCATATGCCGCCGCCGCAGAAGCGGAACTTGATGGTTTTGCCGTTTGTGCCGGAAGCTGTGGCCCCGGACATGTACATCTTATTAATGGTGTTTACGAGGCGCACCGGTCCCATGTACCTATGTTGGTAATTGCATCTACGATTCCGAGTGAGGAAATGGGGATGGATTATTTTCAGGAAACGAATACGATAAAGTTATTTGACGATTGCAGTTATTACAATCAGATGATTACCAGACCTGAACAGGTTCAAAGAACAGTGCAGACCGCGATTCAGCATGCTATTTCCAAAAAAGGAGTTGCCGTAATCGGCCTTCCGGGAGATGTTTCTGAACTGGATGCAGAAGAGGCGACAACTTCCGCTCAGATATTTAGAACGAATCCGGTTATTCGTCCATCGGACGAGGAATTAAATAACCTGGCTAAACTTATTAACGAAAGCGAAAAGGTGACCATCTATTGTGGGATTGGAGCTGAAAAGGCGAATGCTGAAGTTATAGGATTATCACAATATTTAAAAGCTCCTGTAGGCTATTCTTTCAGAGGAAAAATGGCGATTCAGCCTAATAATCCTAATGAAGTAGGACTCACGGGGCTGCTTGGTTTTCCTTCTGCTTATCATGCGATGCATGATGCGGATCTGGTTCTTCTTTTGGGAACAGATTTTCCTTATGAGAAGTTTATGCCTGTCAAAAATAAGATTGTCCAAGTCGATGAAAGCCCTGAAAGATTAGGGCGAAGAGCTAAACTGGAATTGGGTCTTGCAGGAGATGTAAAAGAGACTATTAAAGCATTAATGCCCCTTTTAAAAGAAAAAACAGATGTTCATTTTCTGAATCAGCAACTTGAGTTTTATGAAAAAGTAAAAGAAAATCAACTTACTTATGTAAAAGATTCAGGAAAAGAAGATGCCATACAACCGGAATACGTTGCGCATACTTTAGACAGGATTGCGAAAAATGATGCAATTTTTACGGTGGATACCGGGATGTGCTGTGTTTGGGGAGCAAGATTTATAACGGGTACAGGAGAGCGTAAAATGCTGGGCTCTTTTAACCATGGATCCATGGCAAATGCGATGCCGATGGCTATCGGAGCATCATTAGCATACCCGGGCAGACAGGTGATTGCCATGTGCGGAGATGGCGGACTGTCGATGTTACTGGGAGATATGGCTACAATTTTCCAATATAAGCTTCCGGTTAAGCTGATCGTTTTTAATAACAGGGCTTTGGGCATGGTAAAGCTGGAAATGGAAGTAGGAGGGATGCCGGATAACGAAACGGATATGATCAATCCTGATTTTGCAATGGTTGCGCAGGCAATGGGCTATCCTGGAAAAAATGTTCATAAACCGGAAGAAGTTGAGAGTGCTATTGAAGAATGTCTGAACTATAACGGACCTTATCTTTTAAATATCTTTACGAATCCTAATGCCCTGGCATTGCCGCCAAAAATAGATTTTGATCAGGTTGTAGGAATGACCAAGTCTATGGCTCAGCTGATGTTGGGTGGTAAAATGGAAGAAGTTCTTGAAACCGTAAAGAGTAATTATAAGCACATTAAAGGATTATTGTAATGGATAATTCTTTAAAGAAACTGTATGTTGTTGCTTGGATATTTGGACTTATATTTTATTTTTTAGACTATGTGATCAGATCTGCTCCGGCAGTAATGATTCCACAGCTGATCAATAATTTCAATACAACGGAATTGAAGCTGATCAGCATGGTAGGCACCTATTACTATACTTATTCCACCTGTAGTCTGATTGCCGGAATCGCTCTAGATAAATTCGGAGGAAAAAAATCCCTTTTTACCGGAGCGTTGATATTAGGGATAGGATGTTTATTGTTCCTGTTGTCTTCTCAAATTGCCGGAATTTCAGGAAGATTACTGCAGGGAGCAGGTTGTGCTTTTGCCTTTCCTGGATGTGTTTATCTTGCAAGTAAGGGGTTTTCGTCAAAATCATTGGCAACGGCAATCGGAGTTACCCAATGCGTAGGAATGTTGGGTGGAACTGCCGGACAGTTTGTGGTAGGGCCCTGGGTGGAAGAAGGAGTGAATATTGATAGCTTTTGGTTATGGTCGGGAATTATAACAGTGATTACAGCATTAGGATTATTCTTTGTTATTCCTAAAGAAAAAAGATCTGAACAATCATCGGGAGTGTCAAAGCCGGTAGGTTATTTAGAACCGTATAAAATCGTGTTTACAAATCCCCAATCCTGGTTATGTGGAGTGATTTCAGGATTGCTATTTGCACCGACAACCATATTTGCCATGACCTGGGCAGTAGCATTTTTCCAAAAAGATAAAGGGTTTATTTTTCATGAAGCCGCTATCACAAGTGCTATGGTTGCCTTTGGATGGGTTTTTGGATGTCCTCTTTTGGGATTTATAACCGATAGGCTAGGAAAAAGAAAGCCTGTACTTGTTGGCGGAGCCGCTTTGATGATCTTAAGTTTGCTTCAATTAATTTACTTACCGGACCTGTACTCGGCAAAAGTGAGTATGTTTATTTTTGGATTAGGTTCAGGAGCGGCAATGATTCCTTATTCTGTCATTAAAGAGGCTAATCCTGATTATGTTAAAGGAAGTGCTACGGGAGCTATTAATTTTATTACGTTTGGAGTAACTACCTTATTAAGTCCCCTATTTAGCCGATGGTTTGGGAAGAATTTAGGTATAGCACCGGGAGAAGAACATTTTCATAATTCTGTGTTGTTTTGGATAGGTGGAATTGTTCTGGCAATTTTTATTTCAGTATTGCTTAAAGAAACCGGAAGTAAGGCTAAAGAAAATCTTGTGATGCAATAATAAAACGTTTGTGTTAATTTTATTTAGATTTATAAATCTGGTCATATGAAGGATTTGGTTTTATTTTTATCGCTTTTAATATCTGTTTTTTTATTTGGGCAACAGGATGTTGAAGATCGGGATGATTCTTTTATTACGGAAACCAATAAAAATATTTTAAAAATTGATATTAAGGAACCCTTATTACAGATTGCATTAAAAACTGTACAGACTTTAAACCGGCAGCCTATGAAGGAGGGGCATCAGTTTACAAAGAAACGCTGCGAAAGTATATGTACAATTATCTTAATTCTGACTTTTATGTACTGAACGGGGATTTCAATTTTACCATAACTATCAATGAAACTGGCAAGGTTGTAGGGATAGATGGTTCTCCAAAGGTTGCGAACAGCGAAATATTTTTTGATGATATGAAATATATTGTAAGGAGAATCAAAAAGAACTGGATACCTGCTACCTGTAATAATAGACCAATAATTTCTCAGATAAAGATAAAAATGAATTTATCATCTATGGCTACAGATTTATAGTCCCTTTATAAAGGTTATTTTTGTGCAGAATCATTGTGTATCTATTGTTTAAGGACAATTGAAATATTTATATAATCCAATTGATTGGCTGTATCTTGAAGCCCTTCTTTTTAGAAAAGATAATCCTGCCATTCTGTCACAATATTTTGTATCTTTGCAAATTGATTATAAAAGTTTAGCATTCTAAAGTTGAAGGGAGTGCTTTAACTTTGTGATTTAAAACTTAAATTGATTATTGTGCAGGAAAAATATATAGACGAAACGAAACAGGGAGAAGCTTTTGCTATTGCTGAAAAAGTAGGGAATTCTAAAAAATTATTTTTAGAAAGCTACGGCTGTCAGATGAATTTCTCTGATTCTGAGATTGTTGCTTCTATTCTTAATGAACAAGGATATAATACCACCCTTAAAGTAGAAGAAGCAGACCTCATTCTTTTAAATACTTGTTCTATACGTGAGAAGGCTGAACAGACCGTAAGGATGCGTCTTTCTCAGTTTAAAAACCTCAAGAAAGAACGACCTAATATGACGGTGGGGGTTCTTGGATGTATGGCGGAGAGATTAAAAACTAAGTTTCTCGAAGAAGAACAGCTTGTTGATCTTGTTGTGGGGCCTGATGCCTACAGGGATCTGCCTAATTTATTAAAGGAAACAGAAGATGGCAGGGATGCGATCAATGTTATTTTGTCCAAAGAAGAAACCTATGCAGATATAAATCCTGTCCGTCTGGGTGGAAATGGAGTAACCGCGTTTGTAACTATTACAAGGGGGTGTGATAACATGTGTACCTTCTGTGTTGTTCCTTTTACAAGAGGAAGAGAAAGAAGCCGTGATCCACATTCAATTCTTGAAGAATGTAAAGATCTTTGGAATAGCGGATATAAAGAAATTACCCTTTTGGGGCAGAATGTAGATTCTTACCTTTGGTATGGAGGGGGCCCGAAAAAAGATTTTGCAAAAGCTTCTGAAATGCAGAAAGCTACGGCCGTTGATTTTGCTCAGCTGCTTGGTTTAGTCGCTCAAGCGGTTCCGGAAATGAGAATAAGATTCTCTACTTCCAACCCTCAGGATATGAGTCTTGATGTATTCAGGGTCATGGCTAAGCATGAGAACATTTGTAAATATGTGCATCTTCCGGTACAAAGTGGAAGTAATAATATGCTGGCTGCAATGAACAGACAGCACACCAGAGAAGAATATCTGGAGCTTATCAGAAAAGCTAAGGAAATTGTTCCTGATATCTCTTTTTCCCAGGATATGATCATCGGTTTTTGTAATGAAACTGAAGAGGATCACCAGGATACCCTAAGCCTGATGAGAGAGGTAGAGTATGACTATGGATATATGTTTGCTTACTCTGAAAGGCCTGGCACTCCGGCCCATAAAAAGATGGAAGATAATATTCCTGCAGATGTTAAACAGAGACGTTTGGCGGAGGTTATCGCTTTACAGGGAGAGCTTTCTAAAAAACGGATGAAATCCTATGTAGGAAGAGTGCATCAGATTCTCATTGAAGGAGTTTCCAAAAAGAATAAAAATCAATGGAAGGGAAGAAATTCCCAGAATGCTGTTTGTGTATTCGATATGCTGGAAGGTCAAAAGATAGGTGACATTGTAGATGTTTTTGTATTTGACAATACACAAGGGACGCTTTTAGGGGAAACAGTTAAAAACTAATCTACTTTTTACAGGAGTAAATTATAAACTATAAATTATTATCAATAACCATAAAATAGACAATGGAAAAGCTTCATAAATATTGCCTGAGTGTTTTATTGGTAATAATCTGCAGTAATATTTCAGCACAAAACACAACCTGTTCTGCTGAAAATACCACCATTCATAGGCTTTATGATGTCTATCATCAGTTTTTAAATTCTCAAGATTGTGAAGGATCTCATCTTTCCGAGAGAAAGCATAAAATTCACTACACCGCTATCAGCCAAAAGCAAAACGCCGGAGATCTAAGTTCAAATAGAGATCATAATCCGGGTTTTAATGAGCATGGAGGTAGAGGTGAAGCTGGAAAATATGATGAGATTCTAAGGAATTTTGAGAAAAAAGCGGTCGGATATGCATCTGCTAAAGCTTTCAACTTTAAAAGTAAAGTTTCCAAAATCAGAAACAAAGATTATTTGGATATAATAAGTTAAAATTAAAATTTAAACTTTTTTTATTTAAACAAATTAATGATGCTTACTAAAACAAAATTGAAGGTAGGCGAAATTTAAGATCAATAATCTAATTTACTTATGAGTAACGACTTACAAAATATAAAAAACCGTTTTGGAATAATTGGTAATTTTCCTGCATTAAACCGTGCCTTGGAAAAATCTATTCAGGTGGCACCAACAGACATTTCCGTTCTGGTCATTGGGGAAAGTGGTGTAGGAAAAGAATTTATCCCTAAGATTATTCATTCAGAATCCAGAAGAAAACATCAGCCTTACATCGTTGTCAATTGCGGTGCTATTCCGGAAGGAACAATTGATTCCGAATTATTTGGACATGAAAAAGGAGCATTTACCGGAGCTACAGCAACTAGAAAAGGTTATTTTGAAGTGGCAGATGGCGGAACAATATTCCTGGATGAGGTGGGTGAACTTCCTTTGCAAACACAAGTCCGCCTTTTAAGGGTTTTAGAAAGTGGAGAATTTATGAAGGTTGGATCTTCTCAGGTACAAAAGACCAATGTGAGGATTGTTGCTGCAACCAATGTAAATATGATGAAGGCGATCCAGGACGGACGGTTCCGCGAAGATTTATTTTATCGTTTGAATACCGTGCAGATCGATATGCCGCCTTTGAGAGATAGAAAAGGAGATATTCATCTGCTTTTCAGAAAGTTTGCAATCGATTTTGCTGAAAAATACAGAATGCCTGAGTTGGTTTTAGAGCCAAGTGCAGTTCATTATATAGAAAATTATAGCTTTCCCGGGAATGTACGTCAGTTAAGAAACTTAGTTGAGCAGATGACCGTGGTGGAAAGAGAAAGAAATATAAGCGTTGAAAAACTGGCGGAGTACATACCGACCGAAAGCCATTTGCCAATGGTTGTTAATACGCCTAATGCTCAGAAACAGAGTGACTTCGGAAACGAAAGAGAGATTATGTATAAAATCCTGTTTGATATGAGGAATGATATCAATGATCTGAGATCTCTGACTTCTGAATTAATAAAAAACAGAGGAGCAGGCGATCTAAGTTCCCAGGAAAAAACTTTGATCAACAGACTTTACACTTCGGATTCACAGCAAAATACTAATGCTAATTCCCTACTTTATTTTGAAGATAATCATCCTGTAGTCCAGACTCCAACTATTATTTCGACTCCCGATGATAGTTATGAAGATATTCAGGATATAGAGATTGAAGAAAATAAGCCGGAATCGCTTTCGCTTCAAAATAATGAAAAAGATTTGATTATTAAAGCATTAGAGAAGCATAAGGGACGTAGGAATAAAGCAGCTGATGAGTTGGGCATTTCACAAAGAACACTATACAGAAAGATAAAACAATATAATCTAGAAGACTAAGTATGATGAATAATAAGGCAAAGCCTGTCGAATTTAAACTAAACGAATACCTGAGCAAAGGCCTGGAACTTTTAAAGAAAGATTTTGGGAATTTTATAGTAGCTTACATTTTGTGTATGGTAATGTCTATTATACCTTTTTGTGGACTACTGGCAATGGGTAATTTTTACAAATATTGCCGGAAAGTCAATAAAGGAGAACAAGCAAGTGTAGGTGAAATTTTTAATTTCGATGATTTTTTACCTTATTTTATCGTACAGCTGATCATTATAGGTGGAGTTTTCGCTCTTTATATTCCAATGTTTATTTTTATTCCTTTTACTTCTGTAGTGGATGGAGATGCTGTTCCGCCCGCATTCGGATTATTTATGGTCCTTTATATATTCCTCATTGTAATTGCTGTTTTTATTGTAGCTTTACTTGGGTTTTATATTCCGGGGCTCATATCTCTTAAAAAGGTTAATGATATAAAAACAGCATGGATCATGTCGAGGATTATGACTAGGAATAATCTCTTGACTATCTTTTTATTTGCGATTATTGTTGGGTTTCTTTCCCAGATAGGAATACTTCTTTGTGGTATTGGTATTCTTATCACAATGCCTTATTTTTATACAACCCATTACTTTGCGTTTGAGGATGCAATCCAGCAGATAGAATATGATGAAATAAAAGAAATCGGAACGAAAAATGAATTTTAACATTAAGAATATCAATATAATGCGCCTGAAAATTGTTGGGTTTTTGTTACTTTGCTTAAGTACCCTAAACTCATGTTATAGTTTTACCGGATCGTCTTTAAAAGACGAGAAAACGATTCAGATTAATGAATTTCCCAATAATGCGGCTTTAGTAAATCCTACTTTATCTCAGCAGTTTTCTACCGATATTCAAAATCGTTTTCTACAAAGAACGACGCTAAAAGGAACAAAAGAGAATGCGGACATCTTGGTGGAAGGAGAAATTACAGACTATTCTATTACTCCTACTACTATTAGCTCCAATACTCAGACAACAGCTACAGGAGGAGTTATACAAGAATCTCAAAATAAGCTAACGATTACTGTAAAAGTGCATTATGAGAATAAACTTCATCCTGACCTGAGTTTTGACCGTACATATTCAGATGAAGCTGTATTCAACAGCAGCTTGTCTCAAAGTGCGATAGAAACCTCGCAGGTTAAAATTGTAAACGAAAGAATCATTAATAAGATATTTAACGATATTGTAGCGAACTGGTAAGATGAATAGCAGAGTTTTAGAATTATTAAAGAACCCCAAAAATATTCAATCGGAAGATCTTCATCTTTTGAAAGAAGAAATTAATTCTTTTCCCTACATTCAAAATATAAGAGCTTTACATTTATATGGTATTCATCTTTATGATCAGGAAAACTATCAGAAGGAATTGTCTACAACTGCGGCTTATACTACTGATAAAAAGATCCTTTATCAGCTTATAAATGGTAAAATTCAGGAAAAAACGAAACCTGCAGCTCCTGAAAATAAAGTGGTAACGAATAAAGAGAATGCTTCAAGGTATTTTCCTAAAAGTAAAAGCTTCCCGATCAAAAGGGAAGAGCTACCTGAGAAGATACAGACTAAAGAAGAAGCAACTAACAAGCTGCCGGCACCACTTCCGGAAATTAAACATATTTATGTAAACGGTGAACGAAACAGAATTTTGTTTGAAGGAGAGGAAAACTTCCTTGATGATAACAATATCGAAACAATTGACTTAGAATCTACGCTGGAATCAGGAACGATAGTTACACAAAAGCAAATACTCCCTGAAAATTTACCTTTAGAAAAAGAAATTACTGAGCAATTACCGGCTAAAGAGGATAAAGTAGAAGAGTCCCCAGAAATAAATGCAGAGGAAATAGAAACGGCGACTTCTTCTGAAGCTGAAATTATTGAAGTTAGGGATACAGAAGAGACAGAGCTTACTTCGGATGAAAATCAGGATTTTACTGAACCTGAGTCACAAACTTACACCCCGGAAGAAATAATCAATGAGGATCAGATTACATCTCCTGTTGAAAAAGAAGGAGTAACCGATGATTCGGAATTGAGTTTCCATGGTACTGATTCCTTTATGCCGGAAGTGAAGATTGAATCTGGCAGCAACGATGAGCTTGCTGTTGCTGAAGTTGCACAACAGGGACTCAATAAGCACGAAGAAGAAATGAGAAGGCTTATTGAGGAGGTAGAAAAGAAAATGAAGGCAACTAAGGCTGTCACTGAGGAAAAACGAGATCCGGAACCAGAAATTCTGAGTCGTGATATTAATTTTTCAGAAACGCAGAGTTTTCATCCTGAAGTTGAAAAAGGAATTGAAGCGGAAGAGATACAGAAAGCTGAACCGGTGCACGAAGTGACTAATCCTTCAGAAGAGATCAAAGCTGAAGCTTACCAGGAAGAATCAGAACCTCGAATTGCCACAGAAGTGAAAT
The DNA here is from genome assembly GCF_048296755.1 of Chryseobacterium sp. PTM-20240506. Classification (NCBI taxonomy): domain Bacteria; kingdom Pseudomonadati; phylum Bacteroidota; class Flavobacteriia; order Flavobacteriales; family Weeksellaceae; genus Chryseobacterium; species Chryseobacterium sp. PTM-20240506. The sequence goes on along the minus strand of NZ_CP182581.1, from coordinate 2,983,871 downwards.
CAGAATGGAAGCCTATGAGTTTCGAATCCCATACTCCCGATTCACTTATCAATAAACCGGCACCTGTTTCTCAACCAAAAGAAGAAATTGTACCGGCAGAACTTCCTGAAGAAGAACAAGCACCAAAAGAAGAGACAACGCACCAGATTGTTAAAGAGGATATAGAAGAGCAGGAACCCGTTCAGGAAGAATCAGAAATATCTCAGGCAGCTTCTGTAGAAGAAAATAAAGAAGAAGCCCCTGTGATGAATGTTTCTTTCTTCAGCTCAGATATTTCAAGCTGGACGATGGCTACTAAGAATGATGAAGAAAAGGATAACAATACGGAAGATCTTGCATCTGAGAAACCTCATGTGGAAGAGGCCACTGCGGATCCTGCTGACAGCAATGTTCCGGGATTTATCAATACATGGCAGAGTTGGTTAAAGATAGATCGTACCGAGAAAGATCCTGAAAAGGATAAAGCTGAGCTTAAAAATAAAGTGATTGAATCATTCATTGAGAATAATCCTAAAATAAGCCAGTTAAAAGATGAGAGCAACTTCGTTGTAAAAGAAAAAAACGATGATATCTCACATTTAATGACGGAAACACTTGCACGATTATATATTGAACAAAAACTATATACCAAGGCAATAAAAGCTTTTGAAATATTAGCAGGTAAACATCCTGAAAAGAAATCGTATTTTGAAGATAAAATACAGGAAGTAAAAGATATAAGAGGGAAAAGTTAAAATTTAAAAATGAATAAGAGAGTAATAGTACTGATTGTTGGATTTCTTGTTTTAGGATTCTTACTTTCATTTTTATTTTATCCTCCAAAAGAGTTTTATAAAGGACTGAAAATGTCTTATACATCGGTTTTTTTCCCTTTTGCTTACGCCATTTATAAAACAGTTCGTTCGAATAAAAATACAGAAGGCTGAATTCATATTCAGCCTTCTGTATTTTTATACTTTATCAATAGTCTGTTTACTGCGTTTTAATTTTCGCCAGGCCTTACGTCCCATAACAATTACCATAATTACTAAAATAACAGCCAGTATAGCCGCAATAACAGGAACGGCCATGGCCAGAACGGACATAATTCCTGCTCCTGCTGTTTCAGTGGTCCCTACAATAGAATTGCCTAAGCCTCCTGTGGTGGCTGTGGAGGCAGCTCTGATTCCTGCAAATCCGGAACTGATTGTTGCGGCAGTTCCGCCTCCGGCAATTATAGCCAATGCCCATTGCGGAAATGTTCCAAAATCGGCAAACTGGCTTGCAAAAAGGATGGATCCTGCAATAGTTGCCAATGGAACAGACAGTGTATCCAGCAGATGATCAATAAATGGAATATAATAGGCTAAAATTTCCGCGATCGTAGCAATGCCTGTTGTAATAAGTGTTGGGAGCCCGGCAAGCCATTCAAATTGATCATTCATAGGGATCCAGTGTAAGTAGGATGCCAGGCTTACGGCAAACAGAGGAAGGAATACCCTGAAGCCTGTTGCTGCGGACAGGCCAATGCCAATGAATGCACTTAATACATAAGGGAGATAGGGAATATTGTCTAACATATTAATTTTCAAATTGGTTGTGTTCCCTAAAGTTACAAAAACTATTGTAAGCTTATCTGAAAATTACAGACAATATGAGGAGTTTACTGTTTTTTCTGAGCCTGGCATAGTTTGATGAACTGGGCTTCTACATCCTGGAACTTTTGCGGAAGTTCAGGGGAGATCCAAAAAAGCATGGCCATCGTCTTTTCTCCAAAAGATTCTTTAAAAAGATCTTTATGTAAGCGATAGCATTCTCTCAATAATCTTTTGATGCGGTTTCTGTGAACTGCTTTTTTAAAATACCTTTTAGATACGGAAACCCCGAATTTAGAAACTTCAACAGGTAAATTAGGTTTGTCCTTAAGTAAAATAATTCTCAGATTCCCATGGGTTCTCCATTTACCTTTTTCGAAAAGCAAGGTGATGTCATTGGTCTTTTTGAGTTTTTCCTCCTTTGGGTATCTGAAATTCTGCATTAGCCTTTTTTTACTAAATGATTAATAACTTCCGCCGCTGCATACAATCCAAAAATGGCTGGTATATAGCTGATAGTCCCATAAAAAGACCTTTTGTAATTTGTTCCATCTGTCATTTTCAAACTTTCTTCATTTTGAAGTTCATTAGAGAAAACACAACGGATGCCTTTATTTATTTTTTCCTTTTTAAGCCTTTTTCTAACCTGCTTGGCCAGATAACAGTTGTGGGTTTTGCTGATGTCTCTCACCATTACTTTGCTTGGATCTGTTTTTCCACCCGCTCCCATAGAGCTTACGATCTTAATTTTTCTTCTTCTTGCAGCAATTAACAATGTAAGCTTTGGAGTTACGCTATCAATACAATCGAGAATATAATCAAATTTGTTTTCATCAAGGATCTGATCCATTCTTTCAGGATTTAAAAACTCATTGATAGTTATTAAATTAAGTTTTGGGTTAATATCTAAGAGTCTTTCAGCAACGATTTCAACCTTGTGCTTTCCGATAGTAGAATGTAATGCCGGTAATTGTCTGTTAATGTTTGTGATATCTACCGTATCGCCATCTACAATCGTCATATTTCCGACCCCGGATCTTGCTAAAAATTCAGCGGCAAACGAGCCTACTCCACCTAATCCTACTACAAGAACAGTCGCTTTATTCAACTTTTCGAGTCCTTCCTCCTTAATAAGAAGCTCTGTTCTTTCCAACCAATACTTATCCATTTTTTATCGTCTCTAAATTTTCTAAAATTTGTTTGTTTAAGTTTTCCTGAGAAATACCTTTTATTTCCGAAACTTTGCTGTACAATAAATCAATATTAAAATCATCGTTATCGGTTTCTAAAAAGATTTTATCTAAAGCAGTAATTTTCAAAATATTTTGCAAAGATAAATTATACAAAACAGCTTTTCCAAAACTCAAATAGAAATTATTCTTTAGGAGATCTTCAGCGATGCTTTGTTTTTTATTAAAACCATGAATAATCATAGGCTGTTCTGCCTTTTTTTTTAATGAAATGACTTCGTAGAATTTTCGGACACAATGAATAACCATCGGCTTTTTTAATTCATTCGCCAATTTGATCTGTCTTAAAAATACGCTTTCCTGGATTTTCATATCAACCGGAACAAAGCTGTCAAGGCCACATTCTCCTATAGTAAGGCAATTGTTATGAATTACGGAATCCAGCCAGTTGAACTGCTCTTCAATCTTGTCCGGATCAATATCTTTTGGATGAATACCCGCAGAATAAAATGTACTGGGTATATTATCTCCGATATCCAGATTATAGATACCGTCGCAGACATTTTTTTTATGATGGTGAAAATCAAAAAATTCCATCATCAAAAATACTATAATTTGGAATTAATTTAAAATTCTTAAACAAACGTTTATAAATATGTTAAAAATTTCTTAACTTTACTCAAAAGCGACACTTTATGAAAAAAAAATTTACCGAAAAACAGATCCATATTTTGGATATTGCGGAGGAGCTTATTGCGAAAAAAGGGTATGAAGGAACATCGGTAAGAGACATTTGCTCTAAAGCAAACATTAATGTAGCCATGATCTCTTATTATTTTGGGTCCAAGGAAAAAATGATGTCTTACCTCTATCAGTACAGAGTGCTAAAGACCAGAGAAAATTTTTCGGAATTTGCTGATACCATTAAAGACGGTAAACCAGAGATGCAGATGAAAGAAATTATAAAATATATTGTATCACAATTATTTAAATATAATTATTTTCATGGCTTTGTTACTCAGGAGCTTCGACATACGGATAACCTGAAAGTTGAATTGCTGGATTTTTATCAGCTTTTTGTAAAAAAACTGGATGAGGTGATCAAAAAAGGAGTTGCGTCCGGAGTTTTTACATTTACTCCAAAGCCAGAAGATATCCTTACAACGATTCTGGGATCCACATTATTTGTCATTAGAAATAAGAATTTCTATGAACTATATGTACCGAGTAAAAATGAGGAAGCTTATGCTAAGGAAGCGGAGAAAAAAATCAGAATGAACCTTTTATTGAGTGTTTTTGCAATATTAGGATACGCTGCAGACTAAAATTACGTTAAATAATCATAAAAAAAAATCTATTGATAAAAAAGTTATATTTTTGCAAATTAATAGATTGGAATAATCCAATAACGGTTGAATTTTTTATGAAAAAATATATTTTAGGTCTTTTTGCCATAGCTGTAATTTCATCATGCGCGAGTCAGCAGGAAAAAGCATTGAAAAGTGCTGATAAAGCCTTCATCTTAAAAGCAGCTAATGAAAATTTTGCTAAAAAGAAATGGAAAAACGCTTTGGCTCTTTATGACAGGCTTGCTAACCTAGTTGCAGGGACTGATGACTTTCCGAATGTTGGATTTAATACGGCTTATGCAAACTACTATGATAAGAACTATAAGTTGGCAGGACACCAGTTCAAAAACTTTGCAGTAAGTTTTCCAAAAGACCCGAGAGCTGAGGAAGCAGCGTATATGTCTGCACTATGTTACTATGAAGGATCTATGGATTATAACCTGGATCAGTCAAGTACTGAGTTGGCAGTCAATGAATTGCAAGACTTCCTTAACAACTATCCAAATTCTGAAAGATCTAAAAATATCAACCAGCTTATTGATGAGCTGACTTATAAACTGGAATTTAAATCCTACGAAAACGCAAGACAATACTATAAAATGGGTGATTATAAATCAGCCACTGTTGCCTTGGAAAACGTATTGGAAGATTTTCCAAGTACAAAGCTTCGTCCGAAAATCTATGATTATATGATGAAGTCCCGTTATTTGCTTGCACAAAATTCGGTATACGGACTTAAAGAAGAACGTATTGAAAGTGCAATAGCATTCACAAGGCAGGTAGAAAAAGAGCTTCCGAACACAGAATATTCTAAAACAGCAGTAGATCTTAGAGAGAAGCTGGATAAAGAAAAGCAAAACTTTGCAGTTGTTAAGAAGCAGACAGAAGCCAGATTGGCAACATTAACAGCAAGGCAAAAGAAAGAAGCTGAGAAGCTGGAAGCACGAACAAAGACCGATCAGCAGATCAAAGATCAAGTCGCTACAGAAAAGAAAGCATTGCAGATTCAGAGGGATAGTGCTGCGTTACAAACACCTCCTCCGGCTGCCACTTTCAAAATCAAAAGATAATTCGTAAATTTGCCACCTTATAAATAAATAATTTTCTCAAAATGAGTGTAAAAGATACAAAAGCAGAAGTAAATACAATTACTTACGATAAAGACAAGATTGAAGATAAAGTAGGTTCAATCTATGAAGCTATTGTTATCATGGGAAAGAGAGCAGAGCAGATTAATGCAGAAATTCGTACTGAATTGCATAATAAATTAGATGAATTTGCTGTTCACAATTCTACATTGGAAGAGGTTTTCGAAAACAGAGAGCAGATTGAGATCTCCAAACATTACGAAAAACTTCCAAAACCAACTTCTATTGCAATTGAAGAATGGTTGAACGAAGACGTGTACTTCAGAAAAACTGAAGAAAGAAAATAAAAATCATTTGTATTTTTTATAAATGAAGGTCATAAGGGAATAATTTCTTTATGACCTTTGTCGTTTGTAAACCTGTTGTGGGAAAAAATAAGTAATTTAGTGTTTTAAAAAATTAAAACTAAATGAGTGTTTCCGGAAAAAAGATTCTTATTGCCGTTTCTGGAGGAATTGCTGCTTACAAAATTCACTTTTTGATAAGAGACTTTATAAAAAATGGTGCGGAAGTGCAGGTTATTATGACTCCTGATGCCGAACATTTTGTTACTAAACTAAGCCTTTCTACATTATCCAGGAAGCCTGTATTTACTGATTTTTATAATGAAAATGGGAGTTGGAACAGCCATGTTGAATTGGGATTGTGGGCGGATGTAATGATCGTTGCTCCCTGCACTGCAAATACGTTGGCCAAAATGACCCATGGGATGTGTGATAATCTGGTGCTGGCTACATATATGTCTGCGAAATGCCCAGTTTTTATTGCCCCTGCAATGGATCTTGATATGTACGACCACCCAACTACAAAACAAAACTTGGAACTAGCTGAGGATTTCGGACACTTTGTTATTCCGGCAGAAAGCGGAGAGCTTGCAAGTGGTCTAGTGGGCCAGGGAAGAATGGCGGAACCTGACACTATTTTCAAAACCGTTGATAACTTTTTTGCTGCAGCCGGTGACAATACAATTTTCAAAGGAAAAACAGTTTTGATCACGGCAGGTCCTACCTATGAAGCTATTGATCCTGTCCGGTTTATAGGAAATCATTCTTCCGGTAAAATGGGGTTTTCATTGGCTGAAGAAGCCGCGAAGAGAGGTGCTAAAGTGATTCTTGTATCCGGTCCAAGTTCTCAGGTTATCCACTCTCCTAATATAGAGCTGCATAAAGTGGTTTCCGCGAAAGAAATGCTTGATAAAGTATTTGAATTTTATGAAAATGCAGACATTACAATAGCAAGTGCTGCTGTAGCGGATTATGCCCCGAAAGAGGTCGCCAGGGAGAAAATCAAAAAGAACGATGAAAATCTTACAATAGAATTGGTGAAAAATCCGGATATCCTTAAAACGATGGGAGAGAAGAAAACTCGTCAGTTTTTGGTTGGGTTTGCTCTGGAAACTCAGAATGAAGAGGAAAATGCTAAAGGAAAACTGGAGAAGAAGAATCTTGACATGATTGTGCTCAATTCACTTCGTGATCCAGGAGCAGGATTTAAAAATGATACCAATAAAATAAGGATATTTACCAAAACAGAGAGGAAAGAATTTGATTTGAAATCAAAAGAGGGTGTAGCTAAAGATATTCTGAATTTCGTTGAGGATCAACTTTTAAAATAATTTTAATAAATTTCCGTTCTCAATTTTTAATAGATAATGAAAAAACTAATAGGTTTATTTTTACTGCTCTTCATATATAACGTCAGCTTTTCTCAGGAATTACTGTCTACCGTGCAGGTAAATTCTCAACAGTTGGGAGGAAGTAATCAGCAGGCGTTTAAAACGTTGGAAAAAAGTCTTAAAGATTTTATTAATAATACCAGCTGGACGGGAAAAAAGCTTCAGAATTTTGAAAAAATAAAATCCAATTTTGCGATTGTATTAACTTCCAAAGATGGAAACAAATATGGGGGAAATATTGTTGTTCAGGCAGTTCGTCCCGTTTATAATTCGAATTATGAATCTCCGCTCATCAACTTGCAGGATACCAATTTCGAATTTGAATATGTTGAAAATGAAAACCTGATATTCAACGAAAGGCAATTCTCGGGTAAAAATCTTATTGACGTCATAAGCTTCTATGTATACCTTGTTTTAGGTTATGATGCTGATAGCTTTCAATCAATGGGAGGGACACAATGGTTTGCAAAAGCACAGCAAATCGCACAGAATGCACAAAACAGAGGATACAAAGGCTGGGCACAGATCGGAAGTGAGGGGCCAAGAACCAGAGGTGTCCTGATCAGTCAGCTAACAGGTCCTAACTTAAGTCAGTTGCGCTCCATATACTATACTTACCACAGAGCCGGATTAGATAACTTATACAACCAGGATCAGACACAGCCTAAGAAAATTATATACGATGCACTGATGCAATTGAAAACGTATGAAAATAGTTTCCAGCAGAATTATGCATTGAATCTTTTCCTTGAAGTAAAGAATGATGAAATTTTTAATATTTTCAACTCTAACAACAACGGAGGAATAGTTTTAAATGATCTTAAGCAGATGATGATGGTTTTTGCACCTAAGTTTAATGATAAATGGAATAAGTGGAAATAAATTTTAAGAACATAAATATCTTGAATTCTTAATTCTAAAATTTATATTTGCAGTACTAATCTGCTGGAAATTTATGCTTTCGAAAATCTTTATTAAAAACTTTGCTTTAATCGATACTCTTGAAGTTTCTTTGCACAACGGATTGCAGGTGATTACCGGTGAAACGGGTGCTGGGAAATCGATCATACTGGGTGCTTTGAGGCTTATTTTAGGAGAAAGAGCAGATCTGAAATCTATTTCTAAAACAGAAGAAAAAAGTATTGTAGAAACCGAATTTTCTCTGGATAACCAGTTTAAAAAATTCTTTATAGAGAACGATCTGGATTATGAGCATCAGACCATTATCAGAAGAGAAATCCTGCCATCCGGAAAGTCGAGGGCTTTCATTAATGATGTTCCTGTGACTTTGGATGTTTTAAAAGAACTTTCTTCCCAGCTGATTGATATTCATTCCCAATTTGAAACTTCCAATCTATTTACCTCGGAATATCAGTTTAAAATCATAGACGGACTTTCTGAAAACAAACAGCTGATTTCAGATTATCAATACGAGTTTTTAGAATTTCAAAGCTTAAAAGCGCAACTTAAAAAACTGCAAATTCAGCTTTCTGAAAACAACAAAGAAAGTGATTACAAATTATTTTTACTGAATGAGCTGGAAGATCTGAAACTGGATGATATTGATTATGAAGAATTACAAAGCCAGCTTTCGATTCAGGAAAATGCGGAAATGATTTCTGATAATCTTGTTCAGATTTTATCAAGATTTCATCAGGAAGAAATAGGGATTTTATCCTTTTTTAATGAAGCTAAAAATAAGCTTTCAAAAATTGCAGATATTTCGCATAGCTTTTCTGAACTCGATAGAAGGCTTGATGAATCATTCGTGGAAATAAAAGATATCATCTCGGAGCTTGAAAATGAATCTGAAAAAATTGAAATCAATCCTGAAAATCTGGCATTGCTTTCTGAACTTAATAACAAGCTGAATGCATTGCTTTTAAAGCACAATGTTGCAGATGTCAGCGAATTGAAAGAAATCAGGGATCAGCTTGCAGGTGAACAAAAAGGAGCGTCCGAACTGGAAGGCCTGATCAGTGAAATTAAGGAAGATATATTAAAGAAAGAAAAATCGCTTCTATCCCTTTCTGAAAAACTTTCCAAGAACAGGAAAAAAAGTATTCCTGTATTTATCAAAAAAGCAGAAGAGCTTTTAAAGAAATTAGGACTTGAAAAAGCAAAAGTAGATATAGAGCTAGAGACAGTACCGGATTTTAATGCTTTTGGTAAAGAAAATATCCAGCTTTTATTTCAGGCTAATTCAGGATTTCCTTTACGTCCTATTCAGACGGCTATTTCCGGAGGAGAAAGATCAAGAGTAATGCTTGCTGTAAAAAAGATTATTGCCGAAAGTGATGATCTTCCTACGCTTATCCTAGATGAGATCGATACCGGAGTTTCTGGAAAAGTTGCTGAAGAGATAGGAAATCTGATGCGAGAAATGTCAAAAGACATGCAGCTCATTGTGATTTCTCATTTGGCACAAGTAGCGGCCAAAGGAAATAATAATTACAAAGTGGTAAAGCAGGATGTTGCAGGAAGGACACAATCTACAATTATCCCGTTAAATGAAGATGAAAAGCTAAATGAAATTGCCCAATTGCTTTCTGGAAGTAAGATTACCGAAGCGGCTTTAGCACAGGCCAAAGAGCTTATAGGCTGAGTTTTGTAACATTTTTTACATTATATTTACTAATGTAAAAAAAAGGTTATGTTTTTAAAATTCCTCAGGTTAGAAATCAAGAGTTTTTTTCGTGGTACTTCCGTTGGGATTAACATGGCAATGAAGATCCTTCGTTTTATGGGGATTCTTTATTTTATGGCATGTTTAGCAGGTGGAGCATTCGCAGCTTTCTTTTATGTACAGGAAGAGCTTCATCAGGATCCCTTAAAAATAGTTTCAAGATTTTTAATTATAGGATGGATTATCGACCTTGCTGCCAAATACATCTGGCAGGAAATGCCTACTCAGAACATCAAGCCCTTTCTTACCCTGAATATTTCAAAGAAAACATTGGTTAATTATATGCTGGTAAAGACATTTCTGTCTGCATTCAGCTGGTTTAATTCTCTTTTCCTGATTACCTTTTCTTTGATCGCCTTATTCAATGGATACGGGTTTTTAGAAATTTTTGGGTGGTTCATAGGGGTCTCTTCTCTTTTTTACCTAAATAATTTTATTAATATATTTTTCAATGATAAAGAAAAGATTGCCATTGCAGTAGCGATTGTTTTTGGAGCTTTTGCTTTGTTGAACTATTACCAGATTATTCCTGTTTTATCTTATTCAGAAACGGTGTTTTATAGCTTTTATGAAAAACCGGATTATGCAGTAATCGCCTTTGTTTTGTTTCTAGTATTGTGGTGGTTATGCTTTAATCATATCCGTAGGGAATTTTATCTTGATCAGGGACTTGAAGCTAAAAAAACGATTGGTAAAACAGAAAATATCGCCTTTTTGAATAAGTATGGCGCATTAGGAACTTTTATCAATAATGACGTAAAAATGCTCAGAAGAAATAAGGTAACAAAAGGTATTTTATTGGGAAGTTTCTTTTTTGTTTTTTATGGTCTTCTGATGCTGGTCTCTCCGGTATATAAGACTCCGGCTATGATGATGTTCATGGGATTGTTTGTAACAGGCGGCTTTCAGTTTTTATTTGGACAGAGAGTTCCTGCATTCGACAGTTCTTATTATCCGTTGATGATGACCTTAAATGTGCCCTATAAAGAATATCTTAAAGCCAAATGGTGGCTCATGAATATTATAACCTCTCTGTCAATGGTGCTTGCAGCATTTTATGTGTATTTCGGATGGGAAATATATATCACCTTTTTAGCGGCAGGCCTATATAATATGGGAGTTAACTCACAATTTACATTATGGTCAGGAGCGTTTAATAAAACGCAGATCGATCTTAATTCAAAGGAAAAAAGAATCGGCCAAAAAAATAGTTTTAATTTAAAAGCAATGTTATTGCTGATACCTAAAATGTTGTTGCCCATGGCTGTTTTTGCTATCTCTAAATATTCTTTCGGGATCACAGGAGGCGTAATCAGCATTGCAGTTTTAGGCGTGATTGGCTTCTTGTTCAGAGAAAAGATCTTTGATATCATTGTGAGGCACTATAAAAGAGAAAAATACAGTACACTAGAGGCATTTAAAAATAAAGATTAACAGAATGATCACAATACATAATTTATCCAAAACATACGGTACAGCTACTGTTCTAAACATTGAAAACCTTGAAATCCCTCAGGGAGAAACTTTTGGGCTGGTTGGAAATAATGGTGCAGGAAAAACGACACTCTTCAGTCTGATGCTGGATCTTATTCAGCCGACAACAGGCTTTGTGAGCATTGATGGTATCAAAGTAAACGAATCTGAAGCATGGAAAAGTAAAGTTTCTGCGTTTGTAGATGATACGTTTTTAATAGGCTATCTAACACCCGAAGAGTACTTCTATTTTATCGGTGAACTGCGCGGGCAAAACAAAGCCTCTGTAGATGAGTTTTTAAAACCGTTTTATGATTTGTTTAATGGAGAAATCCTTAACTCCGGTAAATATGTCCGGGATCTGTCAAAGGGTAATCAGAAAAAAGTGGGAATTGTGGGAGCGATTATCGGAAGTCCGGAGATCATTATTTTGGATGAACCATTTGCCAACCTGGATCCTTCAACCCAAATAAAGCTTAAAAACCTGATCAAAGAACTCTCCAAGCAAGAAGGAGTTACTTTTTTGATATCCAGTCACGATTTATCGCATACAACCGAAGTGTGCAACAGGATTGTGGTGGTTAATAAAGGAAAGATGGTTAAAGACATTCAGACTAATCCGGAGACGCTGCGTGATCTTGAGCAGTACTTTGCGGATCAGGTTTCCCTATAATTTTAATTTTAAAACAAAATACAAATGAATCAAGAGTCACAGAACGTTACTGATTATCCTAACAGTAACACTATTTTTATGGTGTGGAAGCTACAAGAGGGCCCTCAATTGAAAAAAATATTTCAGCAACTATGCGCTTTGGTTTTAAATCTTAACAATTCTGTTTTCAACAGATTTCCGGATAGCAGAGCAAGCTGTATTATGGCGATTGGATATGAAGCATGGAAAAAACTGGATCTCCCAACACCACTTCCTAAAGAATTAGCCAATTTCGAAGAAATAAAAGGGGTAAAACATACTGCTGTTGCTACTCCCGGCGACCTGCATTTTCACTTAAGGGCAAACAATAAAAGTATTTGCTTTGATATGGCCATTGAGATATCAAAATTATTAAGCTCCGTTGCTGAAAGTATATTGGAAATTCATGGATTTAAATATTGGGATGCCAGGTCAATTTTAGGGTTTGTAGATGGAACCGAAAATCCGCACGGAGAAGACCGTGATTATTTTGCAAAAGTAGGAGACGAAGATTTAGCCTATAAAGGGGGAAGCTATCTTTTTGTTCAGAAGTACCTTCACAATATGGATGCATGGAAAGGACTTTCGACTGACGAACAGGAAAAAGTGATCGGAAGGTCAAAGGAAAATGACATTGAGATGTCTGATTCCGTAAAACCATCTAATTCCCACATTGCTTTAGCCAATATTGAAGGTGAAAATGGTGAAGAATTAAAAATCGTTAGAGATAACATGCCATTTGGGAATCCATCAACCAATGAATTCGGAACTTATTTTATCGCATATGCAAGCACCTTTACAACAGTGAAAAAAATGCTTACCAACATGTTTATTGGCGATCCGGCAGGGAATTATGACAGGATTTTAGATTTTAGCACTGCTAAAACAGGGACATTATTCTTTGCTCCAACCCGAGATATGCTGGACGCTTTTTCGGGATAAAATACGGATCAACTGTTATTATATTTATCAATTAAAATAAAAAAATATTTTTTGGTGTAACCTTTTTGAAATCCTGTTGTCTTTAAAGTAGAAACTAATCTTAAATGAAACTTTTGTTTGGAAATAAAAAAGAGGATTTGCTTAGCCGCCTGAAAAAACAGGATGCGGCTGCCCAGAAATTCTTTTATGATCAAAATGTAAAAAAATTTCTAAGTGTAAGCAAAAGCTACGTCAGTGATCTGTATCAGGCAGAAGATTGCCTTATCAGAGCATTTTGCAAGATTTTTCAACATATTGAAAGTTTCAGAGGAGATGGTAACCTTGAGGGATGGGCAAGAAGAATTGTTGTTAATGAATGTTTAAACTTTATCAAAAGCCGTAAAACCGTTTTTTACCTCGATGAAATCAACCAATCTTTCATGGATGAAAGCAATGAAGAGGAGCTAGTATTTGATTTTAATGCCCAGGAGCTCTTGGATCAGTTGCCGGATGCATATAAAATGGTTTTTAACCTTTATGTTTTGGAAGGATACTCTCATCAGGAGATTGCCGATACACTACAGATCTCCGTAGCCATGAGCAAGACGCAATTATTCAGAGCAAAAGAGAGATTAAGAAAAATTTACTTTCAACAACAAAAAACACTAAAAAATGAACACTATTAAAAATAATTTTGAAAATCAGATCAGAAAACAAATTGAAGAAAGGGAAATAAATCCTTCCAGAGATTTGTGGTCTGAAATTCAGAATCACACACAGAATAATCGTCCAAAATCAAAACTTAACTGGTTATTGGTTGCAGCGTGTCTTATCCTGCTTTTCAGTTTAGGCTCTGTTCTGGTATTTTACAATAAACAAAAGCCTTCAGAAGTTCAGATTACAGAAAGAAAAATACCTTCCGGTGCAAAGAAAGTGATAAGAGAAGTGGTAAAAGAATCTCCGGCAATGGTGCTACAGGATGTAAAAAAGAAGGACGAGACAAAGAATACTGAACCATCTGAGAATTTAGGGGCCCCTGAGGCAGTTGTATCCAGAGATAACAAAAAATTACCGGTCATTAAAGAAAACACTTCTGAGTTAGTACCTGTTATTATAGAAACACCTCCTGCCAAAATTATTGCACAGACGGATTCTGCAAAGGTACCGGCTGGCAGGAAAAGATATGTTGACCCCTCAACATTGCTTTTTTCGGTTGAACATAAAGATGCCATTGAAAAGACCAAAGGCAAAAGTAATGTTGCGACTATCGATCTGAACGGCAAATAATAATTTTAACGATAAAAAAATAATAATACTATGATCAAGAAATTTATCCTGATAGGATTCGTGTGCCTTTTTTCTGCCACAGCATATGCACAGAAAAAGCCTACGTTTAATCTTCCTTCAAAAGAAGAATCCGATGTGAGTCCTATGGTCAAGGAAAAAGTAGAAGAATATGCTACAGAGATTAATACAATTATTCAGGAGGAGAAAAAACTTATGGAAGCTGAGCTTTTAGATCTTCAGAGCAAAGGACTCGAAAAGAATGAGTTTAATAAGCAGAAAGCAGACATTGCAGATCGCTTTTCAGAAAAAATTGACCAAAGGATACGGGATTTGGGTTTTGACCTCGATATGGTGATTCAGAAACAGGTGAGGTATTCACTTCTCAATACTGATGTTACTTCCAAGGAAGAACTAAGGGCGAAGCTTTTGAAGAAGTTCAGGCCGACAAGAAGTTTGGATGGTTATTTCTCTTATGGAGTAATGACGCTTACAAATAATTTGTCCGATAATGACCTCGATAAGCATATGGGATATTCCAATAATCTGGAATTCGGCTTTAAATTTAACTATCAATTTAGCAGAACCAGTCCATGGGGTCTTATTTCCGGTGTTGGATTTTCCTGGAGAACACTGCGTTTGGATGATAATATGATTTTTGCAAAGGATGCCAATTCGAATGTCCATTTGCAGAAATATCAGGGAAGTATAGATAAAAGTAAGTTGAGAACGGGCTATATCATGATTCCTCTGGGTTTGCAGTATAATTTTTCAAAACTTAAAAGTGCAGGAATGGATATTCAGTACAGAGACTATAATAAGGGATTCAAGGTTGGAGCTAATGTGTATGGAGGGATAAAAATGTCGAGTAATAATATCTTCAAAGGAGACGGATTCGACTCGAGAGACCGTGCGAATTACCAGGTCAATCCTTTCGTATATGGTGGTCAGGTTACACTTTCCTATAACGATTTCAGTATTTTTGTAAAGAAGGATTTCAGCAATTTCTTTAAAGATGATACTTTTAAAAATGATAAAGCACTGATTTTTGGAGTAGCCCTTTGGTGGTAAGAAAACACATATATTTATATAAATCTATTGAACAAAGGCCGGAAAATGATTTTCCGGCCTTGTTTATGAAATTACATTGGCGGTTCTTCCGAACACATGTCTGCTTCTACAAAGCACATTCCAGAAGTACATGGATTTCCTGAAGGTGCGGATAAGCAGCAGCCATGATATCCGTTGTAAATGATGTGACGGGTTCCACTCGGACAAGTATGTCCACCCACTATTTTCTTTAAATTTTCTCTGTTAAGCTTTGCAAGATTTTTCATAGTTATTAGTTTAAATATTTATGTATCACTAATTTATGAAAAAAAATAATCAGAAGATCAGTGCTTAAATGCTTAAAACAAAAGCCTTAGATTTCTCCAAGGCCTTTCTGTTTGTTACTTTAAGCTTCCGACCATGTCTTCCGGTTTTACCCACTCATCAAATTGTTCAGCGGTTAAAAGTCCTAGATTAACGGCTTCTTCTTTTAATGTTGTTCCGTTTTTATGGGCTGTTTTTGCAATTTTAGCTGCATTTTCATAACCAATATGGGTATTTAAAGCAGTTACCAACATTAAAGATTTATCAACAAGCTCTTTAATTCTCTCATAATTAGGTTCAATTCCAACAGCGCAGTGGTCGTTAAATGAAATGCATGCATCAGCAATTAACTGAGCTGACTGAAGAAAATTATACGCCATAACAGGCTTGAAAACGTTTAGTTCGTAATTTCCCTGGGTCCCGGCGAAGGAGATGGTAGTGTCATTTCCTAAAACCTGCGCACAAACCATAGTTAAAGCTTCATTTTGAGTAGGATTTACCTTTCCGGGCATGATAGATGATCCCGGTTCGTTTTCAGGAATATGAATTTCCCCAATCCCGGAACGGGGTCCCGAAGCTAATAATCTTACATCCTGGGCGATCTTAAATAGTGATACGGCCAATTGTTTTAAGGCTCCATGGGATTCCACTATGGCATCATGGGCAGCAAGTGCCTCGAATTTGTTTTCCGCAGTTATAAAAGGATGATTGGTAAACTTTGCAATATATCCCGCTACAGCTACATCATAACCTTTTGGAGTGTTAAGGCCTGTTCCTACTGCAGTTCCTCCTAAAGCTAATTCAGAAAGATGCGGAAGAGTATTTCGTAATGCTCTGAGACCGAATTCCAGTTGAGCTACATAGCCTGAGAATTCCTGTCCAAGAGTAAGAGGAGTAGCGTCCATTAAATGGGTCCTTCCGATTTTTACGACATTTTTAAAAGCATTAGCTTTTTCGGCTAACGTATTTTTTAGTTTTTCAACCGCAGGAATGGTTACTTCAATTACTTTTTTATAGGCAGCAATATGCATTGCGGTAGGATAGGTATCATTGGAAGATTGAGACTTGTTCACATCATCATTCGGGTGAATTTCAGATTTATCACCAAGTGTTCCGCCATTATTAACATGAGCCCTATTTGATACTACTTCATTGATATTCATATTCGATTGTGTTCCGGAGCCTGTTTGCCAGATAACCAATGGAAACTGATCATTGAGCTTTCCTTCCAGAATCTCATCACAAACCTTCGCGATCATATCTCTCTTTTCAGCAGCAAGAACTCCCAGATCGGTGTTGGCATAAGCGGCTGCCTTTTTCAGATAAGCAAAAGCTTCAATAATTTCATGAGGCATTGAACCTTCCGGTCCGATCTTGAAATTGTTTCTGGATCGTTCGGTCTGCGCTCCCCAGAATTTATCAGCAGGTACCTGCACTTCGCCCATGGTGTCTTTTTCTATTCTGTAATTCATTGTGGTTGAAATTTTTATAAAGTTAAAGATAAACTATAAAATTCACAATTTATAATGGTTATAAATATGAAAGGTTATTGGTGATTTTACTCATGTTTTTTTAAGTATGTTTTATTTTTGCATAAAGAAAAAATTGAATGGAATTTAGATATCAGGATCCGTATCCGATTCAGAAAGATGATACGGTTTACAAGAAGCTTACATCAGACTATGTGAAAGTAGAACAACTTGGAGAAAGAGAGATTTTAACAGTAGATCCTAAAGGATTGGAGTTATTGGCTGAAGAGGCAATGGCTGATGTTTCTTTTATGCTTCGTTCTTCTCATCTTGAAAGCCTTAGAAGAATTATTGATGATCCTGAAGCTACTGATAACGATCGTTTTGTAGCGTACAACTTATTACAGAATGCTGCCGTTGCCGTAGAAGGAGCCCTTCCTTCCTGCCAGGATACCGGAACTGCTATTGTAATGGGGAAAAAAGGAGAAAATGTGTATACAGGAGTAGATGACGGGGAGTATTTAAGTAAAGGAATATATAATACATATCAGAAGAGAAATCTGAGATATTCACAAATCATTCCTTTGAATATGTTTGACGAGAAGAATTCGGGGTCAAATTTACCTGCTCAAATCGATTTATATACCAAAAAGGGAAACTCTTATGAGTTTTTATTTTTAACAAAAGGAGGTGGTTCAGCAAATAAGACCTTCTTATATCAAAAGACCAAATCTTTACTTAATGAAAAATCTCTTGAAGAGTTTATTAAGGAGAGAATTTCAGATCTTGGAACCGCTGCATGTCCACCTTACCACCTTGCTTTGGTCATTGGAGGAACATCTGCGGAAGCTAACCTGGCAGCAGTGAAAAAAGCTTCAGCTAAATATTACGATGATCTTCCTACTTCCGGAAATGAAGGCGGACAGGCATTCAGAGATCTTGAATGGGAAGCTAAGGTTCAGAAGATTTGTCAGGAAAGTGCAATTGGGGCTCAGTTTGGAGGAAAATACCTAACACATGATGTAAGGGTGATCAGACTTCCTCGTCACGCAGCTTCTTGTCCTGTAGGAATGGGAGTTTCATGTTCAGCAGACAGAAACATTAAAGGTAAAATTACCAAAGAGGGTATCTTCCTTGAACAACTGGAAGAAAATCCTAAAAGATTTTTGCCTGAAACAGCGCCCCACCTGGAAGAGGCCGTTGAGATCGATCTGAATAAGCCAATGCCGGAAATTCTGGCTGAGCTTTCCAAATACCCGATCAAAACCAGATTAAAGCTAAACGGAACTTTAATTGTGGCAAGAGATATTGCCCATGCGAAAATTAAAGAATTGATCGACAGTGGAAAACCGATGCCTGAATATTTTAAAAATCATCCTATATATTATGCAGGACCGGCAAAGACCCCAGAAGGGATGCCTTCCGGAAGTTTTGGCCCAACAACAGCCGGAAGAATGGATGTATATGTAGATGAATTCCAAAAAAACGGAGGAAGCATGATTATGCTGGCCAAAGGAAACCGCAGCAAGGATGTAACAGATGCTTGTAAAAAGTACGGAGGTTTCTATCTCGGTTCTATCGGAGGTCCTGCGGCTATCCTTGCCAAAGACAATATTCTTTCCGTAGACGTAGTTGATTTCCCGGAATTAGGAATGGAAGCGGTAAGAAAAATAGAGATCAAAGACTTCCCGGCGTTTATCATTACAGATGATAAAGGGAATGATTTCTTTGCAGATCTTGCGCATTAATTAGTTTAAAATCAAAATAAATAATAAAATAGAGCCTGTATCTTTTGTGTAAAAAGGAAAAAAGTTCTATTTTTGCCTAAAATATATAAGAAAAATGATGTTATCAGCATTTTGGCCGTTTTATCAGTTCCTTTGGACCATCTATTTTGTAACAATGTTCCTGGTAGGATTCTGGTGTATCTTTATGTTTTTTGGATTAGTAATCCCAATGTGGTTAAGCGAAGGTTTGATGGAATACTTCGGTAAAGTAAAGCCTTTCGATCCGGAAGATATCAGAAGAAAAAAAGTATATGAGCAGGAAGGAGTAGAGGTAATCTTCAGCGAGCCTAAAGGTAACGGCCCTTTCTTACACGATAGTCACGGACATCATTAATTGATTGTCATTGCTTTTCCGCCTTAATTCCGGGAAAGTGATATCAAAGCAAAACAACATATACAAAACCACTTAATCTGATTAGGTGGTTTTTTTATTTACTGGTTTCTCAATTTCTCCGGAGAAAGTCCGAATTTCTTTTTGAAGGCCCTTGTAAAGTTCTGTACATATTCATATCCACATTCTATAGATATTTCCTTGATCATGATCTCCTTGTTGATGATCATTTTTTTTGCCTTAAGCATTCTGAGGTCTGAGATATAATCTGTTATGGTCATATTATACTGGGACTTGAAGGCTTTTCGAATGCTATTCTGATTAATTCCTATAATCTTGCCGATTTCTTCTACCCTGATATTTTTATGGAAGTTTTCATCCACAAATCTTTTAATGGCTGATGCGGTTTTAGGAGAGATTTCATTTGTTTTTTTTTCAACAAACTGTTCAATCATTAAAATCAGGAGTTTGATTATTTTAGCTTCGATCAGTAATTTTTGCGTAATTCCTTTTTTGGGATTGCTTAATATTTCCTTGACGATCATATGCATTTCCACTGTCATAAGTGGTGGAGTTTCCTTATGAAGAAATATATAATTATTATTCACCATTTTTTTTAAGATATCTGCGCTTTCGTGGTCAGATTCAGGTTGAATCAGTTTTTCCATATACTGATAAGTAACCTGAATTTGGAGATATTTTAGTTTTTCGGGATTTTCTGTCCAGAGTAATGAGGTATTTTCCTGGGAGGAATAATGTAATATATATTGATTTTTTTTGAATAAAAACCTTGTTCTACAATCCTGGGCCTCCAGATAGATGCCTTGACTAAGTAAAAAGAGAAGATTGAAGGTATTTTGACCCTCAGTCATAATTGATTTCGAGGATTGTTCGGGGCAAACTTCTTCCTGTATTATTTTAAAGTCTGCGGATCTGAATAATAATCCTTTTTTAGATTGTTGCTTCATGTGGCAATCTCCTTACGATATGGTACGATTGATATTTAGTTAAACACCCGATAACAAAAAGTTTGAAAATGATAACTTCAGATTACCTGAGTAGAGTACTTTTGCGCAAAGTTAAATTTAAATTTAGAATAATTAAAAATAATATTCATTATGTTGAAAATTTTATATTTTACAATGCGAAAATTGGTGCTGGGACTGGGGTTGTTCATTGGTGGAAGTATCCTATATGCTCAGCAGTGGGAAAATGTAGGTTTGAGCACAATTGTTTCTACGGGAGGGAGTAGTAATAATAATCTGGCTATAGATCATTCAGGGAACTATTATTTATCATATTATGATGTGTCTGTTGGGAAAGGCTCGGTTCAGAAATTTGACGGAACCGGTTGGTCTTACGTAGGCGGAAGTGCAGGGATAACAAACGGATCAGCCCTTTACAATTCACTGACACTTGACAGTTCAGGAAATCCCTATTATACCAATCAGATCGGTTACCCGGGTTCCGGTCTGGAAGTACGTCAGTATACTGGTCTTGCATGGGCACAATTACCCAATGTTACATCGAATTCAGTAAATTATCATGCTTCGGCAGTATCATCCTCCAATGTTTTATTTACATATAGTAACGATGAATCCGGAACTGTTAAACGTTATGTAAACGGATCCTGGGAACAGGTTGGAAATAGTGGTTTTTCTAATGGAGCAGCATTTGCTGAAATGGTAATAGGATCAGATAATAAGGTATATACTTGTAGTGTAGCGAACGGAGTTAATGTATATCAAAATTCAACGGGGGCAACAGCTTCCGATAATTGGACATTGGTTGGTGGAAGTGTTGTTGATGCTTCTTCATCAGGAGAACAGTATTATTCAGATATTGCAATTGATAGCAATAATAATTTGTATGTTGCTTATGTTTCCAATGCTGCGAATGGAAGGAAAGTAAATGTTAAGAAGTTTAACGGAACTTCCTGGGTTCAGGTTGGAAATGCTTATTTTTCATCAGGAGCTGTTCAGTATACCGCAATTGCAGTAACACCTTCCGGTGAACCTTATGTAGCGGTTAGTCGATGGGAAAATGATAATCATTTAAGAAATACGGTTTACAAATTGGACAATGTAACTCAGTTATGGGGTGCTTTTGGAGGGGATTTTATTTCCGATGGAGGAGCTACATTTAATGATCTCGCGATCGATACATTGAACAAATATCTGGTTTTGGCTTATTCTCAGGATGGAACACGCGTAAAAAGAATTTCAATTGCCGGTTCATCTCAAACCTGTACCAATGCAGATCCGGGAAATAATCCCGGAGATACAGGATGTGTTTCTTTTACCTATAACGGAAGTCAGGTTTCTTATT
Source organism: Chryseobacterium sp. PTM-20240506 (assembly GCF_048296755.1). Lineage (NCBI taxonomy): Bacteria > Pseudomonadati > Bacteroidota > Flavobacteriia > Flavobacteriales > Weeksellaceae > Chryseobacterium > Chryseobacterium sp. PTM-20240506. Next base: position 2,962,591 of record NZ_CP182581.1, on the reverse strand, counting down.
CTACTGTTAGAGGTAAGGATGGGAAAATATGGCTTCAGCAGAATCTGGGAAGCATTCAGGTAGCTACCTCAATGACAGATGAAGATTCTTACGGAGACTTATTTCAGTGGGGGAGATGGGATGATGGACATCAGAAAAGAAATTCTCAAACAGTAGGCATTCCTACGCCGAATTCTCCAGATGGGTTAACCGGAATTACTTCTTTTGTAACCGGATCCTGGTGGAATGCCAATTCATTAACAGATCACTGGTCAGCAAACAATATGAATGCGGTAAACTCAGGAAACGGATATGATCCTTGTAAAGCAATAAGCCTGGATTGGAAAATGCCGAGCCAGGCAGATTGGGCTGCATTGCAAAGTGCTGAAGTAATCAATAATCCTGCAACCGCATACAGCAGTACTTTAAAATTGTCTGCGGGAGGATACAGAGGAGCTTCAACAGCTGACTTTACTTTTGTTGGGCAAAGAGGCTATTACTGGAGTTCCACCCCGTCAGCCTTCGGAGCCAAATACTTTTATATCGGGAATACTATTGGAAATCCAAATGCAGGCGGACCAAGAGGCCAAGGACAATCGGTAAGATGTGTCAAGGATGTATCTGCGCTAAGTACTTCCGAAATCAGACTTAATACAATAAGTGTATATCCAAATCCAACGAATGGAATTGTTAACATTGATGTGGATTCAGCAATAGAAAATGTGCAGGTAATGAATGCAGTAGGGCAAATTGTCAAAATTCCGTTTTTCAATAACAAGATTAATATGCAAGGAATTGCTAAAGGAGTTTATATGGTTCAGGTAAAGTTAAAGAGCGGGCAAACTTTTTCAAAAAAAATCATTAAAAACTAATACTTTACTATTGATTATTTAGAAGGTAATCGGTAAAGACCTTTGTTTTCAAAACTTATTCATATTCAATATATGACATTTTAAAAGATAGTTCATTTTTTAGTTAAATAAACCCGCAGTGTATACTATATTGTACATTGCGGGTTTTGTTTTAGGTTAAATTTTTGATGGATTTAATTTGCCATAGAATCTGCTTCAATAATAGCTTCAGCAAAAGCTTTCGGAGCTTCCTGCGGAACATTATGGCCTATTCCATTGAGGATTTTATGTACATATTTACCGGTAAATTGTTTGGCATAAGCTTTTCCATCTGCAGCGGGACCATCAAAATCACTTGCTATAGTAATGGTGGGTACATTAATAACGGGGCGTTTGTCCAAACGTTTTTCAAGATTGTCATATTTGGGCTCTCCTTTGGCCAGGGATAACCTCCAACGATAGTTATGAATAACAATTGCCGTATGATCGGGATTTTTAAAGGATTCGGCTGTCTGATCAAAGGTTGCCGTGTCAAAATTCCATTTTGGTGAAGCAGATTTCCAGATCAGTTTATTGAATTCATATGCATTTTTAGCATATCCTTTTTCACCTCTGTCGGTAGAAAAATAATATTGGTACCACCAGCCATATTCAGCTTCCGGAGTTAATGGATTTTTATTAGCTTCTAAATTTGTGACTAAATATCCGCTTACAGAAACAAGAGCTTTTACTCGTTCCGGCCATAACGCAGCCATAATGTCTGCTGTCCGGGCTCCCCAGTCGAACCCTCCAACTACTGCTTTGTTTATTTTAAGGGCATCCATCAAGGCAATGATATCCAGGGCAACAGCAGATTGCTGGGCATTTCTCATTGTATTTGGAGAGATAAAACGGGTCGTTCCAAATCCTCTCAGATAAGGAGTAATTACTCTGTATCCTTTTTGTGACAAAATCGGAACTACTTCATTGTAACTATGGATATCATATGGCCATCCGTGAAGAAGAATAACAGGAGTTCCATTGGCTGGTCCGGCTTCAGTATACCCGATATTGAGTACACCTGCATCAATCTGCTTTAAAACTCCGAGCGAACTTTCCTGATCCTGAGGATGAGCGGATGTTTGCTGTGCGTGGAGCGAGCCCGTTGTAATAAGAATGAGAAAAACGGCATTTAGAATCAGCTTTTCCATTACATTTTGAATTTTGAATCTTTGTAACATAGCTTTAGGTTTTTGATTTTTTGGAGTGATTTTTATTTATGATTCAAAAGTAGGACGATTCGTAAAGCCTTACCATTGTTACTTATTTCAACCGGGCATTATTAATCGTGAAGCGGTCATTTTAAATTGTGAATGATTAATTAGTAATTTTTGTGTATTATTTTGTTTAAAATAAATTGCTTTTAAGAAATTAAACTATTTTAGTATATAAATAGAAAAACGACCCTTATGAAGAAATTTTACTTTTTTATATTGCTGTTGATCAATTTTTTTGTGTTCGGACAAATCAACTATACCATTACTCCCGGACAGTTTAACGAAACAGATCAGATCACACTGACAGTTCCTGGTGATCAGATTGATGAATCGGCCTGGAACGTTAGTAACCACGCGATTTATATTTGGGCATGGTCACTGGATACCAACTACATGAATAGTCAGAATTGTCCTACAAATGGGAACTGGAACAATTCTGATGATCAGAATAAACTGAATTATAATTCAACGACAGATACGTATTCACTGACTTTTACACCAACAACTTTTTTTGGAAGAACAGGAATCGGAAGATTTGGTTTTCTATTAAAAGACAAGGCGGGAACCCATCAAACTTCTCCGGATATTTTTGTAAATGTAGGTGTATTAAATCTCACCCTGACAAATCCGCTGCCAAATAGCTTGACATCTGTACCTTCAGGAGGTTCTGTTTCTATATCAGCAACAACAAACGTCGCCGCTAATTTTCAATTAAAAGCTAATGGAGTTGTTGTAAATTCAACATCTACTCCTTCTGTTTCGTACTCTTACACCTATATGGTATCTGCAGATGCTGATATGGAACTCATTGCTACAGATAATTCCGGGACTAAAAATGCGAAATTCATAATACAGATTCCAAGAAATGTAATATCTCAGGCTATTCCTTCATGGATACGTCAAGGCATTAATTATCATCCTACCGACAATACAAAGGTTGGTTTAGCATTGTATGCTCCCCATAAAAACTTTGTGCATGTCATCGGAAGTTTTAATAGTTGGACAGTAAATGATAATTACCTGATGAAAAGGGATACTACAAACACTGATTTATATTGGATTGAGTTAGATGGGATTACTCCGCAGCAGCTGTATACTTTTCAATACCGAACGAATGACCTGAAAAAAGTAGCAGATCCTTTTTCTCCGCAGATTTTGTCTTCTTACGACGACCAATGGATTCCGTCATCCACATATCCCAATTTGCCACCCTTTCCTGCGGGACAGAATTTTGAAGCTTCTATGTTTAAAACAGGGCAGCCAAATTATAATTGGCAGGTTACCAATTTCCAGAGACCAGATAAAGAAGATCTGATTGTATACGAGTTGCTATTAAGAGATTTTACACAGGAAAAAAACTGGCAATCTCTTATCAATAAGATTACCTATTTAAAGAATTTAAAAATTAATGCGATTGAGCTTCTTCCTATTATGGAATTTGAAGGAAACCTTTCATGGGGATATAATACCTCTTTTCATTATGCATTAGATAAAGCCTATGGGACACCGGAGAAATTTAAAGAATTTGTAGATCTGTGCCACCAAAACGGGATTGCTGTGATTTTAGATGTGGCATTTAATCATGCTACGGGAAGGTCTCCATTGGTAAGATTATGGAATATTGATCCTGACGGGGATGGATATGGGGATGTAGCAGCTAATAATCCTTATTTTAATCAGGTTCCCAAACATTCTTACAATGTTTTCAATGACTTCAATCACACAAGTTCAGCCACGAGATATTATGTTGAACGGACCTTGCAGCAATGGCTGACGGAATATAAAATTGATGGTTTCCGTTGGGATCTCACCAAAGGATTTACCCAAAATTGTTCCGAAAATGATGAGAACTGCACGAATGCTTATCAACAGGACAGGGTAGATATTTTAAAGTACTATGCGGATAAACAGTGGGCAATTGACCCTAATTCATATATGATTTTTGAACATTTAGGAACAGATGCAGAAGAACAGCAATGGGCCAACTACAGAGTTGCTGAAGGAAAAGGAGTGCTGCTTTGGAATAAGCAAACAGAGCCTTATAACCAGAATACAATGGGATATAAGGAAAACAGCAATTTTGACCGGATGAATCATCAGCTTCACGGATTCACCAAAATGAATGCTGTAGGATATGGAGAAAGCCATGATGAAGAAAGACTTATGTTTAAAAATTTAGAATATGGCGCGATAAACGGTGCTTATAGTGTAAAAAATCTTGATACGGCTCTTGAAAGGATGAAAGCTTTTGGAGCGACCTTCTTTACCATACCGGGACCGAAAATGATCTGGCAATTTGGAGAACTTGGTTATGAATTCAGTATTAACCGATGTGCCGACGGAACCATTAATAATGGTTGCAGAACCGACGAAAAGCCAATTGCCTTTACATTAGGTTACGATAACAACCCAAACAGAAAAGCGGTCTATGATACATGGGCGCAAATTATTACCATTCGAAATACATATCCCGTGTTTAAATCAAAAACCTATACAGTAGAATCCAATAACCTTTCTAATGATCCGGATGGATTGATAACCAGGATATTTGTTTATGACAATCTTCTTAATAACGGGATGAAAAATGTAGTAGTTCTGGCGAATTACAATACAACAACGAAGAATGTTATTCCTTATTTTCCATATACAGGTCAATGGCAGAACTTAATGGATCAAACTATTTCAAATATTACCTCGACTACCGCTCCTATTGTATTACAACCCGGAGAATTCAGGATTTTTGGGAATTATACAGGCAATTTATCTACTGTGGATGAAAATGCACCTAATAGACTATCTCTTCAGGTAATGGAGAATCCGGTGCATAATAAAGTAGTAAAACTAAAATATTACAAGGCTAAGAATGGAGTAATTGCATTGTATGATATGACAGGTAAAAAGCTGGAATCATTCGCGCTCAAAAATGAGAGTGGAACTTATGAGTTTAAAATGGATTATGCTGCAGGAACTTATCTTGTTCATCTGAATTCTGAGTCGGGAATTGCGATACAAAAGATCATCATTAAATAGTTTGAATGTTAAATGATTCTTTTGTACAATTGTATACTATTTAGTTTTTTTACTTTGTTGATCGTGCAAATTAGTACTTTAAAGAAGTTAATATGTATAAGGGGGCCAAAGACGGTATAAATCAGAAACTAAAGGAGTTTCAAATTGAATTAATAATTCATATCTTTGCAGCCACAAAATTTCTATAATGTCCAAGTCATTAATTCCAAAACTGGAAGCTATAAAACAACGATATAATGAGGTTGCCGACCTTATTATCCAGCCTGATGTTATTTCTGATCAGAAAAGATATTCTTCTCTGAACAAAGAATATAGCGATCTGGGAAAAATCGTTAAAGTGTACGACCAATATAAAGCGGCATTAGATACAATTGAAGAATCTGATGAAATTATTGCTGATGGTTCAGACAGAGACCTGGTAGATCTTGCTAAAGAAGAAAAATTAGAAGCTCAGGCAAAACTTCCTGCTTTTGAAGAGGAATTGAAAGTATTGCTGATTCCTAAGGATCCTGCAGATGATAAAAATATCATTGTGGAATTGCGTGCAGGAACAGGGGGTGATGAAGCAGCTATTTTTGTGGAAGATATTTACAGAATGTATACCATGTATTTCAAAACTAAAGGTTGGAGACATGAAGTAACAGACTCTAATGAAGCTGCAAAAGGCTATAAGGAATTGATCATGAAAGTGGAAGGTGAAGGAGTGTACGGAATCATGAAGTTTGAATCCGGAGTTCACCGTGTACAACGTGTACCTGAAACTGAATCCCAGGGAAGAGTACATACTTCTGCCATTACTATTGCTGTATTACCTGAAGCTGAAGAAGTAGATGTGGAGATCAATCCTGCAGATATTGAAATGCAGACTTCGCGTTCCGGAGGAGCTGGGGGTCAGAACGTAAACAAGGTTGAAACAAAAGTTCAGTTGACTCACAAACCTTCAGGTCTTGTGGTGGTATGTCAACAGGCACGTTCTCAGCTGGCTAACCGTGAATTAGCAATGGAAATGCTTCGTGCAAAATTATACGACATCAAACTGCAGGAAGTTCAGGGAGATATCGCTGCACAAAGAAAAACGATGGTATCTACAGGAGACCGTTCAGCAAAAATTAAAACCTATAATTATCCTCAGGGTAGGGTAACAGATCATAGAATCAATAAATCGATGTATAATCTGGATGCCTATATGAATGGGGATATCTCTGAAATGATTGATGCTGTAATCATGGCTGAGAATGCAGAAAAAATGAAGGGAGAAGAAGATAATTATTAAATTTTTTAAATTAAATAAATAAAATAGCCTCTGTTTTCAGAGGCTATTTTATTTTAAATGTCTCATTCGTAACACCAATCTATATTATGAAAGCTTACAGAGCTATTATTTTTATAAAACGGTATTTTCCAAACGATTAGATTGTATGGTTTGAAACAAATGGGAGATGTCTTAATTGACAAACAGCCCGGATCGGATTGTCCCTAACCTTACCGATTTTATTTTGAAAGTTTTAATGTAAAATATTAATCAAATTGAGCCTGTATAACAGGTTTTTTTTATTTGATGATATTATGTATTTTTGATAAAATCCTTTGAAATGAATTTTAAACCGATCTTATTAACAGCTGGAGTTTTATTTTCAGCATCTTTTTATTCACAAAAAATGACTTATCCTAAGGCCCTAAAAGGTAATCAGACTGATACCTATTTCGGAACTGCTGTGGCGGATCCTTTCAGAGATTTGGAAAATGACTCCCAGCCCACTAAAAAATGGGTGGATGAAGAAGTTGCTTTCAGCCAGAATTACCTTTCAAAAATACCCTTTAGAGAAAAAATAAAAAATCAATTGAGGGATATCTGGAATTATGAAAAGATTTCTGCACCTTCAAATGAAGGAGATTTTACTTATTATAATAAAAATGACGGGCTGCAGGCACAATCCGTGATATACAGAACAAATAATAAAACGAAGACTACAGAAGTATTCCTTGACCCCAATAAGTTTTCTGAAAAAGGAACCACTTCTCTTTCTCAGCTTTCATTTAATAAAAAAGGGAATTTAGCGGCTTATTCTATTTCTGAAGGTGGAAGTGACTGGAATAAAATTATCATTATTGATGCTATTACAAAGAAGCAAATCGATGATACATTGACGGATGTTAAATTCAGTGGTATTTCCTGGCAAGGAGATGAAGGATTTTATTATTCCAGCTACGATAAACCTAAAGAGGGAACTGTGCTTTCAGGGATGACCGATAAGCATAAAGTATACTTTCACAAATTAGGAACAAAACAATCTTCTGATCAACTGATTTTCGGAGGAGATAAAACACCAAGGAGATATATCGGAGCAAATGTTTCTGAAGATCAGAGATATCTTATCATATCAGCTGCTAATACTACAAGCGGGAACGAATTATATATCAAGGATCTTAAAAATGGAGGTGATTTCATACAAATTAATAAAGGATTTGACATTAGTGCGGGTATTGTAGATACGGAAGGAGATAACTTGTTTATTTTCACGGATAAAGACGCTCCAAATATGCGTCTTGTAAAAACCAGCATTAAAAACCCTTCTCTTGAAAACTGGATCGATGTCATTCCTCAGACAGAAAATGTATTGGGAATTTCTACCGGTGGAGGATATTTCTTTGCAACATATATGGTAGATGCCATTGATCAGGTAAAGCAATATGATAAAACGGGTAAACTTGTAAGAGATATAGTTCTTCCGGGAAAAGGAAATATTTCAGGTTTCGGAGGAAAGAAAGATGAAAAAGAACTTTACTTTTCTTTTACCAACTATATTACACCGGGAACAACTTATAAGTTTAACGCTGATACTGGTAAATCAGAGGTTTACCAGAAACCAAAGGTAAAATTCAATCCTGAGGATTACATATCTGAGCAGGTATTTTATACATCAAAAGATGGAACGAAAATTCCTATGATGATTAACTACAAGAAAGGGGTAAAGCTGGACGGTAAAAATCCTACTATTCTTTATTCTTACGGAGGTTTTAATATCAGCTTACAGCCATCATTCTCTGTTGTCAATGCGATCTGGATGGAGAATGGAGGAATTTATGCAGTTCCGAATATCCGTGGAGGTGGGGAGTATGGTAAGAAATGGCATGATGCGGGAACAAAAATGCAAAAGAAAAATGTATTTGAGGATTTCATTGCTGCCGGAGAATACCTGCAAAATAAAAAATATACTTCGAAAGAGTATATGGCGCTTTCTGGAAGGTCAAACGGAGGATTGCTGGTTGGAGCTACGATGACCATGCGACCTGATCTCGCTAGAGTAGCATTTCCAGGAGTAGGTGTTCTGGACATGTTGAGGTATAATAAATTTACGGCAGGTGCCGGATGGTCTTATGACTATGGAACAGCAGAAGACAACAAAGAGATGTTTGATTATCTAAAATCTTATTCACCGGTACATAATGTAAAGGCCGGAACTTGTTATCCGTCGACTATGATTATTACAAGTGATCATGATGACAGGGTTGTTCCAGCGCATTCATTCAAATTCGGTGCTGAACTTCAGGAGAAACAAGCCTGTAAAAATCCAATCCTGTTAAGAATTGAAAAAAATGCAGGACATGGAGCCGGAAGATCGACCGAACAGGTTATTGGTGAAAATGCGGATTTAATTTCTTTTGCTTTGTTTGAAATGGGAATTAGATTGTAATTGATTAATTTTTTTTAATAAAATATACAAATTGTTAAACCGAAAGATCAATCTTTCGGTTTTTTTGCACGAAAAAATGTGTAATTATTTAATTTTTTTTTGCATTTATGGTTTATTTTTTTAATATCAAATGTATAAGGAGGGGTTAAATTGATGCTTTAGTTGATTATTAACTTTTTTGATGTGTTATTAGTATTTTTTGTTTTTATTTTTGTTGAAATGCTTAACGTTTTTATTAAAATAAATGTAATTTATGAAAAAGAAAGTTCTACTTATTTGTGCACTAGCTGCTGGACTTACCAGTAGTTATGCTCAAAGATGGGAATCCGTATCTCAAAAGACTTCCCAGTTACGAAAAGAAGTAGAGGTTAAATATGCTTATAAAGTAGATTTAACTTCGCTCAGAAATTTATTAAAAGATGCTGTTGAAACAGGAAACAATGCCAAACCTGTTGTTATTAATTTACCTACGGTAGAGGGAAAAATTGAAAAGTTTGCTGTGTACAGTAATCCTGTTATGGAGAAATCTCTGGCAGATAGATATCAGTTAGGTTCATATGTTGGGGTAGGTATTGATGATCCTTCCAAATATGTAAGATTCAGTACCTCGCCGACTGAAATGCAATCTATGATTATTAAGGATGGCGTATTTCAATTTATAGAACCTATTTCTACAGATAAGCAGACATATGGAGTCTTTTACAAGACGAAGAGGACTGAAGGAGATCATGGGTTTGAATGTACAAGTGAGGAAAAGAGCTTTAAAGATATAAAGACGCTGGAGGGTAACGGAAAAAAAAAGCTTTCTAGTGTAGGAATTACAAGTAGACCTTCCAGTACAAAGTATAGAACATATAAGCTTGCACTGTCTGTTACAGGTGAATATACCCAGCATTTTGGCGGAGTACCTGGTGCTGTTGCACAGATGAATACGACGATGACTCGTGTAAACGGAGTATTTGAAAAAGATTTTGGAGTTAAATTAATTGTTCAGGATTTGCCAACAATTGTTTATAGTAACCCTGCTACAGATCCATATTCTGATGCTGCTGCTGGATCGGCAGGAGCTTGGAACTTAGAATTACAAAATACTTTAACAGCCAATGTAGGAAATGCTAATTATGATATTGGACACTTATTCGGAGCTGATGGAGGAGGGGGAAATGCAGGATGTGTTGGGTGTATTTGTGTAGATCCGTCGACTGCAGAGCCAGAAGGTAAAGGTTCCGGATTTACTTCTCCTTCAAATGGAAATCCAAGTGGTGATACTTTTGATATCGACTATGTTGCCCATGAAATGGGGCATCAGTTAGGGGGAAACCATACTTTCTCAAAAAGCACTGAAGGTTCAGGAGTGAATGTAGAACCTGGGGGTGGAACAACGATTATGAGTTATGCAGGAATTACACAGGACAATGTACAAATGAATTCCGATGCTTATTTCCACTATGCTTCAATCAATCAAATACTAACAAATCTTGAAGGTAAGCCGGCTGCTTGTGGTATATCTCAAGATATTACAACGAATACTCCACCTGTAATTTCTCCTCTTACATCTTATAGCATTCCAAAAGGAACAGCATATTATTTAGATGCAGTAGCAACAGATGCTCAAAATGACCCATTGAAATATACATGGGAACAATATGACAGTGTTGATGACTTCGCTTCAATTTCAGGAGATAGTGGATGGGGATACAATACTCAGGGATCCTTAGCAAGATCTTTCTTTGGAACAGCAAGTGGAAGAAGATATTTTCCAAGTCTGCCTTTAGTAATGAATGGTACTCTTACCAATAAAGCGACATGGGAAACAGTTCCTTATGTGCCTAGAACTTTACACTATGCAGTGACAGTAAGAGATGAGAATACTGTAAGACCAATGTTATCTTCTTCTGAGACTACTGTAACAGTTGGTAATGATGGACCATTTAAATTTAACGGATTAACTGCTTCCTCGGTATTATATAATAATGCTTCAAACACGATCCAATGGGAGGTGGCTAATACCAATGCAGCTCCTTATAATGTTACCAATGTGAAAATAGATTATACAACCGATAACGGAAATACATGGACTGATCTGGTAGCTACTACTCCCAATACAGGCAATTATTCCGCACAAATGCCAAGTAATTTAACAGGTGCTGTTAAGTTTAGAATATCAGCAATTGGAAATATATTTTATGCGGTGTCTCCTCAGGTTACTATTGGAACAGCCCCTACATCAACGACTAATGCTCCTACAGGAGTTTTCGTACTGCCTTCTGAAATTTTAAAGACCACGGCAAGAGTTTCTTGGAACAGTGTTCCCGGAGCTAATACTTATTCTATTAACTATAGAAAAGTTGGTGAAGTAAATTGGGCTAATGCGGTAAGTAATACTAATTCTGTTTCTTTAACAGGTCTTGAAGACGAAACCAGTTATGAAACCCAAGTTGCAGCTGTAGTAAACAATGTACCTGGAGCATTCTCTACGAATTATACTTTCAAAACGAAAGGTTTAAGAACAGGAGTTGACTACTGTTTGATGACTACGGGGGGGAATAATCTTCTTGCACCCTACTACAGCGGGCTTATTCAATTAAATCTGGCTAATGTTAATTATTTCTCAGGTAACTTGAATACTGCAGCTAGAACCTATTTGGATTTTAGTGAAGATGCCAGTAAATTAATCAACTTAACAAAAGGTACTCAATATACTATTTCATTTAGAAATTTAGGTCATGGTCTTGGAACTTATAATGACTGGTTAGAAATATGGATTGATTATAATAGAAATGGTACTTTTGAAGCCTCAGAAAAGATAGGATCTAGTGGTGCCGTTCCTGTTTATAATGCTGCAAATGATCTTAATTTCCATGATGGGACGATTGTATTTACGGTACCAGCAACTGCCTACTCAGGTGACAAAACATTAAGAATGAGAGTGGCAAGTACTTTCTTTAATCCTGCTACTGGGCCATGTGGTACTTCCTCTATTCCGGTAGGTGGCGGTGGAGTAATTTCAACGGGTTCTTTTAGAGACTTTTCTGTAAAAATTACAGGAGCACTTGCTGTGGATGAAGTAAAAGGAACAAAATCTGAAATTGAGATTTATCCAAACCCTGCCGATACCTTTGTTGAAGTTAAAAATCTTAAAGGAAAAGCAGATTATAAGATCTACAGCGCTGAAGGAAGACTAGTACAAAGCGGTAAACTGGAAGGTCAAAGAATTAATGTAGCTTCACTTATTAAAGGAATGTATGTTATTACCATTACCGGTGAAACTAAAACATACAGTACAAAGCTGATTAAGAAATAATAAAGTTAAAAATTAGATCGGAGCCGGACAATTGTCCGGCTTTTTATTTAGCTATTGGTTTTAATAACAGGTGTTTAACTGTAGTTTCATGTTTCATTCAAAAAAATTAACTTTACGGGGATAAAATTATTGAAATGCGAAAGACAATTTCTGTAAGAAAACTGAATCTGGATATTTTGCCTAAAGAAGGTGAGATTTATAATTTCGAAAAGGATGGGTTAGAATTAAAATCATCCTACACCCATGAAGATGTTAAAGATAAAGCTCTTACAGAGACATCTCCCGGAATTTCACCTTATTTAAGAGGGCCGTATTCAACGATGTATGTTCAAAAACCTTGGACAATACGTCAGTATGCCGGATTTTCTACCGCTGAAGAGTCTAACGCATTCTATAGAAGAAACCTGGCAGCAGGGCAAAAAGGATTGTCTGTAGCATTCGATCTTGCCACCCACAGAGGATATGATTCCAATCATGCAAGAGTTGTGGGAGATGTTGGGAAAGCCGGGGTTGCCATTGATTCCGTTGAGGATATGAAGATTTTATTCAATGAAATCCCTCTGGATCAGATTTCGGTTTCCATGACGATGAACGGTGCGGTCTTACCAATCTTATCGTTCTATATTGTTGCCGCAGAAGAACAAGGTGTTCAACAGGATCAGCTCTCAGGAACCATTCAGAATGATATTCTGAAAGAGTTCATGGTAAGAAATACGTATATTTATCCGCCTACCCCTTCCATGAAGATCATTGCGGATATCTTTGAATATACATCTAAATACATTCCCAAATTCAATTCTATTTCGATTTCTGGTTATCATATGCAGGAAGCGGGAGCAACCCCTGTTCTTGAAATGGCATATACATTGGCAGATGGTTTGGAATATGTAAGGACAGGAATTAAAGCGGGAATGAATGTGGATGATTTTGCCCCAAGACTTTCTTTTTTCTGGGCAATAGGCATGAACCATTTTATGGAAATAGCTAAAATGCGTGCTGCAAGATACATCTGGGCTAATCTTTTGAAACAGTTCAACCCTCAGAATCCAAAATCTTTAGCGCTGAGAACCCATTCTCAAACATCAGGATGGTCACTTACAGAGCAGGAACCTTTTAATAATATTACCCGGACTGCTATTGAAGCATTATCTTCAGCATTAGGAGGAACACAATCCTTACATACCAACGCATTGGATGAAGCGATTGCTTTACCTACAGATTATTCAGCAAAAATTGCCAGAAATACCCAAATTATTTTACAGCAGGAAAGTGGAATTTGTGATGTGGTGGATCCGATGGGGGGAAGCAATCTGGTGGAAAGTCTTACCCAGCAGATGATTGAGGAGGCAATGAGGTATATCGATGAGGTGGAACAGGAAGGAGGAATGACGAAAGCAATTGAAGCAGGAATTCCTAAAATGAGAATTGAGGAAGCGGCAGCCAGAAAGCAGGCAAAAATAGATAGCGGTGAGGAATTTATCATTGGTGTCAATTCATTTAAATCGGCTCTGAAACAAGAGCCTATTGAGATCCTTGATATCGATAATACGGAAGTTCGCAGAAAACAGATAGAAAGACTGGATTCCATTAAGCAAACAAGAAATGGAGAAGCTGTTGAAGAGATCTTAAATGAGATCAGAGAGAGTGCAAAAACAGGTAAAGGAAACCTTTTAGCTTTATGTATTGAAGCGGCAAGAAGAAGAGTGACACTTGGTGAAATGAGTGATGCGATGGAAGAGAGCTTTGGAAGATACAAAGCCAATATCAGAACAATTTCAGGAGTATATGCAATGAATGCGAGTAAAAATGAATATTTCGAAAAAGCCCTTCATCTCACTCAAAAATTTGAGGAAGAAGAAGGACGTCGCCCAAGATTAATGGTTGCCAAAATGGGGCAAGACGGACACGACCGTGGTGCTAAGGTAGTGGCAACAGCATTTGCAGATATGGGATTTGATGTGGATGTAGCTCCTTTATTTCAGACTCCGGAAGAAGTAGCGAAACAAGCTGTAGAGAATGATATTCATATTTTAGGAGTGTCTTCTCTCGCAGCAGGCCATAAAACCCTCGTTCCACAGGTCGTGGAAGAATTAAAAAAATTAGGGGCAGATGATGTAACGATTGTAGTAGGTGGGGTTATTCCTCAGCAGGATTATGAATTTCTTTACGCAAACGGTGCAGACTTTATTTTCGGCCCCGGAACCAATCTTCCTAAATGCGCTGTAGAGATCCTGGATAAGTTTCTAAACAAAAGTTAAATATTTTAATATTGGCCATTGTTGTATGGTTTTTGCACTTTTAAGTGAAAAATTTAGATATGGCTTATACAGTAATTTCAATATTCCCTGCTAATGCAGATGTAGAAGGAATAAAAAAAGAACTACAGAATCAAGGATTTAAAGAAGCGGATATCATTGTTTCAAAATCAAAATTAGAAAACGGAACATCGGCAGATGATTACGAAGAAGATGAGAAGACAAAAAGTTTTTGGGACCATATTTTTGTAAATGAAATAGAGCTGCTTACAGCTTATAGAGAAGGAAGTATAGGTAAAATTAATATAATCGTCTATACGGAAAATATAGAGGATGCCAGAAAAGCAAAGGTCATTTTAAATGAAAGTGGTGCTATAGAAGTTAAAAAAGAAGCACAGAATACGGATCAATCAACAGATAAAGATACTGCAGGTTTACCGGAAGACGTTTATAAAGGGATCATTGCTAAAGCAAAACACAACGTTTATTTTCTGGACCCGGAAAGAGTATACCGTCCTAACAGTAGGGGCATGGATGCAAGAATGGATACTTTCGGCTCTAAAGATTAAAGTAATACATGCAGATAAAAAGCTTCAACAGGTTTCCTGTTGAAGCTTTTTATTTTTCAAAAATTTATAATTAAATGATTACTTTTCAGAAAATTGTATATATTTGCACCTGAAAATAAAGTTTAACCAATTTAAAAACAACGAAGCAAATGTTCAAATTTCAAAAGAATTCTACAGTTGGATTGCCCCTTATGGTGGTAAGGCTTCGTGGTTTGGTACATTCATAGAACAATAGTATATTGAAATATCAGAACCCGGAGTCGTGTAGATTTCGGGTTTTTTATTGCGCAATATTTCAAACCTAAGTTTCCCCGAAATCTTTTAATCATTTTTTTGTCTTCCAAATAATTCAGGAGAAATGAAATTTCATTAATACATAGAAATTTTTATTCAATCCGTTTTACTGGAAAGGCTACAATAGGATCATTCAGACGGAAGAAAAATCTCTGCCTGTTATGATGTTATTACAAATCAACTAAAATAATAGTTGAATGGTGTCTGTATGCTTAGAGGTCTATGATTCAGCATCTGACATCTCATATCTAAATTTAAAACAATGGGAAATTTAAAACTTAAAGGAAAAGATATATTAAAATTAGGCTATCCAAATAATCAAAGTGTCAATATAGCTTTGGAAGTCATGAAAAGAAATTTTGCAACAAAGAATATCCATTATGTTAAAGCACTTTTAAAAGAAATTATGCTTCATCCGGAGAACTTTGAGAAAGATTTGACCTTCGGACAAATTGCAGAGGCCTTACTTTCTTCAAAAAAGACAGAAAAGAGAATGCTGAATACACAAAGAGCATCATTTCAGATATTTGGTAACCATATTTCTGAAGAAGCAAAGAATCAGTTATATACTGCTTTAAAATTACCAATAGCAACTCAGGGAGCCCTGATGCCTGATGCACATATTGGTTACGGACTTCCCATAGGAGGAGTGCTTGCCGTTGAAAACGCAGTGATTCCTTATGGAGTGGGAATGGATATTGGCTGTAGAATGAGCCTTAGTATTTTGGATACACCTATTTCATATCTGGACGGCGCTAAAGATAAATATGAAAAAGCGTTGGCTGAACATACCAAATTCGGGATGTATGAAACCCATAAATCACATATTGAACATGAGATCTTTGATCGTGATACATTTGATTTAATTCCTATTTTAAGGAGATTAAAAGGAAAAGCAATCAAGCAAATGGGATCTTCTGGCGGGGGAAATCATTTTGTAGAATTTGGGGAGGTTGAAATTACAGAGGAAGAAGCACAGATAGGTCTGCCGAAAGGAAGATATCTGGGTATTCTTTCACACAGCGGTTCGCGTGGATTGGGAGCGGAGATAGCACAGTACTATTCAAGGGTTGCGATAGAGCAATGTCCTTTACCTAAAGAAGCTCAAAATTTTGCATGGCTGGATCTGAATACCCATATGGGACTTGAATACTGGACAGCAATGAACCTTGCAGGGGATTATGCTTCAGCATGCCATGATGATATTCATAGGAGGCTTGTAAAAGCCGTAGGAGGAAGAGTGAAAGCAAGAATTGAGAACCACCATAATTTTGCATGGAAGGAAATTCATAATGGAAAAGAGGTAATTGTCCACAGAAAAGGGGCTACTCCTGCCAATGAAAATGAGCTGGGGATGATTCCCGGATCTATGACAGCAAAGGGATTTATTGTTCGTGGAAAAGGAAACCCTGATGCGCTCAATTCTGCTTCTCATGGTGCAGGAAGAGCGTATTCCAGAGGAGAGTGCAGGAATATGTTCACCCAGAATGATATTAAAAAAGAGCTCAAGCTAAAGAATGTTGTGCTTATGGGTGGAAATGCAGAAGAAGCTCCTATGGCATATAAAGACATCAATGAGGTCATGAACGCACAAAGTGGATTGGTGGATATTCTGGGAACATTTCAACCACGGATCGTGAGAATGGATAAATAATCAAATGATAGTTTTTAGTTGTCAGGTAAGAAATTTAGCTGGCAACTATTAACCATCAATTTTTAATTAAAAAAAGAGAAATGGGAGCACCACATAATATAAAAAGATACGGCGAAGTCTGGCCGGAATTTAGAATTCAATACGGACTTGAAATTTTAGAAAAATTAAAAAATAAAATCATTTTATCGGGAGGCTGGGCCTGGCACTTTATGTCTGAAAAAGGACATACAGAGTATAAACACGCCCATGATCATAAGGATATTGATGTTTTTGTAAAGAAAGAAGATGTTGCGGATGTGGTAATGCTGCTTGTGAAAGAAAGCTTTCAGAAGGTATGGACGCGATATGACCATCTGCCAAGTGAGGAAAATTTTAGGAGATATGAAAAAACAATAGAATTGGAAAGCGGGAAGTTCCATAGAATTACCATCGATTTTTTTGAAAGGGATGACCTGGAAACCATATTAGCCAATGGATTTACGGTTGTAAAGCCTGAAGTGTTGCTTACTTTTTACAGAAATATTCATTCCAGTGACAAATGCTGGGCAGTGATAACCGCCAGGGATTTGTTGGAAAAAGGAATTGATCCAGTGGGGCACCCCAGATTAAGTGAAATACCAAAATAAAATGGACAAACTTATACAAATCACTTCGGGAAGAGGACCTTTAGAATGCCAATGGGTAGTTGCTAAAGTTTTGAAAGTATTCCTTGAAGAAATAAAACAGGAAAAAATACAATACGAAATCATCCACAGAGAAAACGGGGATGAAAATCTGACCCTAAAATCGGTTACCCTTCTTTTAAAAGGAAAGGATACATCCGGATTTTTAAAAAACTGGTTGGGAAGTATCTGTTGGAGCGGAAGAAGTACCTTTAGAAAACTGCATAAACGGAGCAACTGGTTTATTGGAATCTTTGAAATTGAAAATACTCACGAAGTGGGTTTTAGCGAAAAGGATATTCAGTTCCAAACGACAAGAAGCCAAGGAAGCGGAGGGCAAAATGTCAATAAGGTAAATACTGCGGTAAGGGCGACCCATCTTCCGACAGGAATAAGTGTTTTTGCACAGGATTCAAGGTCGCAGTTGGAGAATAAAAAACTTTCTGTTATGAGATTAAAGGAAAAAGTAATGGAATTAAATATTCAACAAATGGCCAATAGGATGCAGGAAACCTGGACCCATCATCTGCAGGTACAAAGGGGAAATCCTATCCGTACTTTTTCAGGGACGGATTTTAAACATAATTATAAAGATAAATCCTTTAAAAAAACAAGGAGCAGTCTTAAGAATGAACTTAAAAATTTAAAAGATGACCTTAACTAAAAATAAATATTATTTTGAAGCATTGGATAACTATCCATATAATCTTCCTTCTTGTCTGGAAGCTCTGAACTATGCTTTATCCTACGATCCGGAAGACGCCGACAGCCTTTGCCTGATGGGGAGAATATACAGTGAAATGTTAACAGATTATGAAAAAGCAAAATTATATTTTGCGGAGGCAATGTTTCATAATGTTTCAAATCTTAATACTCCCCAATATTATATTAAATGTCTTTTAGATAATGAAGATCTTGATGAGGCAGAAAAATTGATTGAGTACGCTTTAAAGATCAAAGGGATTGATAAGTCCAGAATATTAATTCATAAATCTTTATTGTTTGAGATCAGATTGGAATATAGGAAAGCTTTGAAACCATTAAAAGAAGCCAGAAAATACAGCTATAATAAGGAAATGATTGATATTCTTGAAGAACGGGTTAAATTTATTAAATCAAAAATGCCGAAAAAATAAAGAATTTGAACATAAGAGTATTTTTTTGATTAAAAGCAGTAGTTTTCATTAAGGATATTCTGTAAAAATTGTATATTTATTGCTTAAAAATTATATTTATGAGTAAAAAATTATTTTTATTGCCTGTGTCTGTGGTGATGCTTTTTTGTTTTGATAAAATGAACGCTCAGAATTCTGAAAATATCATTCATGATTTTTACAAAAGAAATGGACAGCTAAATTTAAAGAGCGGTAATAATAGCCAGGTTGGGATTGAGATTTTAAATAATGATTCTTCCAAAAGTTTGAACGCTAATATTTTGGATGTTCAACAAACTTACAATGGACTTAGGGTTTATAATGCTTTAGGCAAAGTCATTATAAAAAATGATAAGATCATTTCCGAAAAAAATACCTTTAGTAGAAATATTGTTATTGCTAATCAGCCAAAAGTTTTGAAAAGCCTTTCAAAGGAGTTTCTCAAGCAGCAATTGGGATTACGCGAAATCGCAAACATAGATTATTTGACAGATGTGTATTTTGAGAAAAATGGATTATATATTTTATCTAAAGAGTTATTTGTTTCAGATAAAAATACGTCAGATGTTTGGCATGTAATTGCCAATGCGAGTAGTGGAGAAATACTTAGTAAGGATAACCTGACACTTGATTGTAGTTTTGAACGGAATATCCATCCGCACGAAGCCTCTAACGGATTGGAGGCAACTGAAAAGATGAATAATGCACAAATGCTTCAAGGAGTGGCTAATAAAATCCCAAATACAAAGTTGGTTAATAGCTTGTTTCCTCCTTCCAATGCTTCCTATAATATTTTTCCTTTACCTCTGGAAGCTCCCACATTTGGTTCTCGTTCAACTATTAATAATCCATGGGATGTACAAGCCTCTCCCGAGGGATGGCATTCGGATGGGACAAATAATTACACAAACACGAGAGGAAACAATGTTTATGCCTATTCAGATCAAAATAATGCCAATGTTCCAGGATATTCACCAGATGGAGGAAGTACGCTTAATTTCGATTTTCCTTTTGCAGATGGAAGGTATGATGATCCTTTTGCCTACAAAGACGCTGCTATCACCAATTTGTTTTATATGAACAATAAAATGCATGATATATTTTATAAATTCGGATTCACAGAAACGGCGAGAAACTTTCAGACGAATAACTTTAATAATGGTGGAATAGGGAATGATGCCGTGAGAGCAGAGGCTTTTGATGGAAGTGGACTTAACAATGCTAATTTTAGTTCAGGTTATGAAAGAGTTGTTGGAGGGCAGCCCCAGGTTTTAGCGCCTAGAATGCAGATGTATCTTTATGATAGAACACAGACTCCTGATGATCCTATCATAAGGTATCAATACAACAGTCCTGCATCAATTACTAGCAGGCCAAAAGTATTAACAGGTGGAGCAGGATTTGGACCGGTTTTTGGCCCGCCAGTGACAGGAGACCTCATTGTTTCATCACCTACAGATGCATGTACAGCGCCAGCGCCGGGTAGTCTTACAAACAAAATTGCAATTGTAACAAGTACAAGTTGTGAGTATGGTCTCAAAGTATTGAATGCTCAGAATGCAGGTGCTGTTGGTGTAATAGTCTATAGACCTTCTAATGACACTCCCACAAGCATGGGTGCTGGATCCTATGGATCTCAAGTCAATATTCCTTCTATAAACATTGGGAAAACAGAGGGGCTTTTTCTGGTTGGAGAGCTTAACAATGGCAATGCTATTAATGCCACATTGGACTTTGATTATGATGGATTTAAGCATTCGAGTTTTGATAACGGAATTATTGCTCATGAATACGGTCATGGTATTTCAAATAGATTAACCGGTCAGGGATACAGTTGTCTATCGACAACTAATACCATTGAACAAATGGGGGAAGGATGGTCAGACTACTTTGCCTTGATGCTGACTACAAGACCAGGTGACACATCATCCTTAGCAAGAGGTGTAGGAACTTATCCGAAAGGGCAGCCAGTTACAGGAGTTGGGATCAGACCGGCTAAGTATTCTCCGGATTTTTCTGTAAACGGGTATACATATAATAGTACCAATACTGCTGTCGTTCCTCATGGTGTAGGATTTATTTGGGCTACCATGCTCTGGGATCTTACCTGGAAGTATGTTGAAAAGTATGGATATAATAGTGATGTATTGGCAAACCCAACATCCGGTAATGCAAAAGCATTACAGATAGTGGTTGATGGGCTTAAGCTGCAACCATGTAGTCCAACCTTTATTGATGGTAGAGATGCTATTCTTCAAGCTGATGCTATAGGAAATGGAGGAGAAGATAAATGTATGATTTGGAAAGCATTTGCCAAAAGAGGATTAGGAGTAAATGCTTCTGCGGGAAGTAAAACGGTGGGAACTGATCAAGTAGAAGATTTTACTATTCCATCGGACTGTGATAGTGTGCTTGCAACCAAGGAAAGTAATCTTGCCGATAATCAATTTATTATATTCCCTAATCCTACTTATGATGAGTTCTTTGTTGGAAATATAAATAAATCAAAAGATGAAGTGGAAATAAGGGTATTTGATATGTCGGGAAAAGTGGTGATTACTGATTCAAGAATGCCAGAATCTAAAAAAGCCATTTCTACAAAAAGTTTTCCTAAAGGAGTATATATGGTTCATATTAAACAAGGACTTAAAAGTCAAATTGAAAAGTTAATTGTAAAGTAAAAAACAATTGTTAAGATTAGAATAAGGTTGTTTCAAGAGCACTTTTACTTTCGAAATTCTGTCTGATGGCTTTGTCATTCTGGAGATTGGAGAGTATTGTTGATCTTTTGAGACAGCTTTTTTTGTAGCTTTAATGTATGGAACTGCGTTTTGAAATCAAATCCCTTCGATTAAAATAAACTTTCTCAATAGCTTATGGTAATTATAACACCAGAGAAAGTTTGGTTATCGAATTATCTCACCATAATTGTAAAGGATATGGAGAGTGTGTTGCCATCGATTATTATAAGATTAATCTGACCATGTTGGTTTCAAAATTAAATGAAATCCGTTCCGGAATTGAAGCACGAAAAATTGAACACCCAAAAGAATTTTATCAGTTTCTTTCTTTTTCAGATTTACACCCCTTTTTAAAATCTGCCTTAGATTGCGCCTATTGGGACCTTTTCGGAAAACTTGAAAATAAAAGTTTTATGGAGCTCAATGATCTTTCTTCAACAAATTTAGTGGATAGTTCCATTACTATATCTATAGGAACTATCGGTGAGCAAATCGAAAAAATCGAAAAAAGCAGCTGGAATAAGTTTAAGGTGAAATGCAGTGGTTTACAAAAGGATGGTGTAACCAGACTTTTACAATTGGACAGGAATATCGCTCTGGATTCAAATGCCAGCTTTACGGATGATGATTGTTTATGGCTTCAGGGAAATTCCGATGTGCGAAAATTCACATACCTTGAGCAGCCAAGACCTATCGGTCATTATCAGGTTTTAGAAAAAAATGCTTATGCTAACTGGATGGCAGACGAGGACTGTCAGGAGATGGGTTCTTTAGAAAATTTAATACCTTATTATAGAAGTGTCAATATCAAATTAATGAAATGCGGAGGTTTGACCCCTGCTTTAGAAATGATAAGAAAAGCCAGAAGTTCAGGTTACAAAGTAATGATAGGATGCATGACAGAATCTACAGTTGGGATTTCTGCAGGGTGTGTTTTAACCGGACTTGTCGATTACGTTGATCTCGACGGGGCAAATCTGATCTCCAATGATTATGCTACTGGGAACTTTGTAGAAAAGGGTATCATAATTTTATCGGAGAAACCTGGATTGGGAATAGAGTTAAAAAAATAAGCTTTCATTTGAAAGCTTATTTTTTATTTACAGAAATCAGATAATCATACACCATTTGATGCTGATCATCAGTCAGTTTAGCTTTTGGAGCCATTCTGCTTAACGTTTTGATCCATCCCTGGTCGTCGTGTTTTGCAGGATCCGGTAATTGATGGCATTTGTTGCAGGAATTTTCAAAAATGGTTTTTCCCTGAGTCAGTTGTTCAGAAGCTGTATATTTCGGTCCTGTTACCGCTACACTTTTCGGTCCGCACGAAATCATAAATGCAGATCCTAAAATAATACTTAAAACTAACTTTTTCATTGTAATATTTTTAGATGTGATTATTTTTTTACAGAAACAATATAATCATATACCCATTGATGCTGCTCGTCAGTGAGTTTTGCTTTTGGAGCCATAGAGTTCATAATTCCTACCCATTGAACCGGATTATGTGATGTGGGATCCGGTAGTTTATGACATCTCGTACAAGAGCTTTCAAAAATGGTCTTTCCCTGAGCGATTTGTTCAGCAGTAGATACTGCAGGGCCTATAGCTGAAGTTGCTGTTGATGATTTTGAGGTGCATGATGATACCAGAACAGCAGTAAAAAATGCTATAGCGATTATTTTTTTCATTGTTTCTTATATTTGATTGATAACAAATGTAGCAAATTCCTTATGCTATTGATAAAATCAGGTGTAGTTTTAATTTAGAAGAAATAAAATTAAAAGAGCTTTATGAGGTAGTTTGATGCTTATTTTTATATTTTTGACCTAATGAAATTTTCAACAGAAGACTTGGTGGAAGGAATACGATCAGGAAATAAACGTCTGATCGCAAAAGCTATTACTTTAGTTGAAAGCAAAAAAGCCGAACATCGCCTCCAGGCAGACGAATTACTGAAGGCAATCATGCCATTTACGGGAAATTCCATACGGATCGGAATTACTGGAGTTCCGGGGGCAGGAAAATCTACTTTCATTGAAAATTTTGGACGACTGGCTATTGCTCATGATAAAAAAGTGGCAGTTCTTGCTATTGACCCGAGCTCGGCAATTAACAAAGGAAGCATTCTTGGAGATAAAACAAGGATGGAAGAGCTGGCAAAAGAAGAAAACGCTTTTATCAGGCCTTCCCCGAGTTCCGGATTTTTAGGAGGTGTTGCCAATACAACCTTTGAAACCATGATGATCTGTGAAGCTGCAGGATATGATTATATCCTTATTGAAACTGTAGGGGTAGGACAATCTGAAGTTCTGGTTGCCGATATTACAGACGTATTCCTGTTTCTTAAGATTATTGGAGGAGGAGATGAGCTTCAGGGGATCAAAAGAGGGATCATGGAGATGGTAGATATTATTTTTATTAACAAAGTTGACGAAAGTAATTTACAAAAAGCAAAAACTACCAAACTTGAATTAAAAAGGGCGCTTGATTTTATTCCCCCAAAAGAAAAAGGCTGGAAAGTTCCTATTTTATTGGGTTCTGCACTTCATAATGCAGGCCTGGATGAAATCTACGGTACAATAGCTGAATTTATTGATCTTAAAAAGAAGTCCGGAACATTTGATGAAATCAGAATTCAACAGGCAGAAAAGCGGTTTGAATATTGGGTTCAGGAATATATTTTATCCATGATGAAGAAGAGTGATTCCGTAGAAGAAGCTTATTTGTATCATAAAAAAAATGCTTCAGCAATGGTTTCCAACCCAAGTACTGAAGCTAAATTGTTTGTAGAAAGATTTTTATCTAACGGGACTCGTGAAAATTAAGGAGCAGATTCAGGGTCGTTCTTAGAAACAAATCCATCATATGATATAGGCTGCCTGTCATTACTTCGTACAGCAGTAAATGCTTTTCCGTTTTTATAAACCTCAATAATGATCTCGTCTACATTGTTTACATCATTAGGCTTAACTCTTACAATCCAGTTTCCTTTTTTATTCTGTGATTTATTGACCGTATAATCTTTCGAAGTGAACCTGTAGCTGTTGCCGCTGGTATTACCATAAGTAGGATTAAATAGTCTTCCGAAATAAGGAAGGGTAACTTCTAACTTGTTTTTTCTCAGTTCTACCGTGTAGTTGCCGTTAAGCTGAAGAATTCTTGTCGATGTTGAGTTGGGCATAGAATTCATAATGTTGATGACATCATAGTTGGTAGGGTTTGCGCGTTCTGCGTGGAACGTAAATTCCTGCGAATTAATCAGCAAATCCGTAGTTTTAGAATCGCCGGTATTTTGTGAAGAACAACTTTGAAAAAAGAAGATAAATCCCAAAATATATATAAGTGAAATATATTTTTTCATGACCTTAATAATTATTAAATTTAAATAGCAAAATGTATGCAAATATATAGGTTGTAAAACTTTTTGGAATAATAATTGTTAAAGTTGAATTATTAACACTTAAACTATGAAATTAACTTATCTATTAGGAATAGGAGCAATTGCTTTATCAGTTGTAGCTTGTACCACGAACCCTATTACGGGTAGATCTTCGTTGCAGTTGGCAAATAATTCTGAAATATTAACGATGTCATCTCAGGAGTATAGAACAACATTGTCCAAATCAAAGATTATATCAGGGACGGCAGATGCTAAAAGAGTGGTAAATGTAGGAACAAGAATAAAAGGAGCTGCTGAAAGATACTATCAAAGTATTGGAAGATCTGCAGATCTGGCAAATTATAGCTGGGAGTTTAACCTTCTTCAGAGTAATGAATTAAACGCCTGGTGTATGCCTGGTGGAAAGGTAGCTGTATATACAGGAATATTACCGGTAACTAAAAATGATAACGGACTGGCAGTAGTTTTAGGCCATGAGGTTTCTCATGCTTTGGCAGGACATGGAAATGAAAGAATTTCCCAGGCAATGGTAGCGCAATACGGCGGGACTATATTAGGCGGAACTATTTCTAATTCCCAATGGGCTAATATTTTTCAGAAAGTATATCCGATTGGTTCGCAGGTAGCTTTGTTAAAATATGGAAGAAATCAAGAGTCGGAAGCTGATCAGATGGGATTGTATCTGATGTCTATGGCCGGATATGATCCAAGGGAGGCAATTCCTTTCTGGAACAGAATGGAAGCTGCATCTTCTGGAAGCAGACAGCCGGAGTTTCTTTCTACTCACCCAAGCCCGGGAACCAGAATATCAGATATTCAAAAAGATTTACCAAAAGCATTGGAATATTACAAAAATGCAGGTGGGAAAATTTAATCAAATTCAGCTTTGCTAAAATTTCACTACATTAGTAAAGACTAAATCACCAAAAACACAACATTATGAAAAGTATATCAATTACAGGCCTTATACTTTTAGCAGTATCAGCTTTACTTTTTTATTTAACAACAGACTTTGCTGTTGAACAGATCAAGCTTTCTCATATTATGGGAATTATGGGAGGAATCGGGATTGGGCTTATCATAGGTGGAATGGTAGGCTATCTGAGTAAAGGATCTGCTATTAAAGAAGAGCAAAGAAGAAGGGAATTTAAGCAGCTACAGAAAGAGAAAGAAGAGTTGGAAAAACACGCTGTGGAAATTGCAAAACGACAAACAGAATTAGAAAACCAAAATAAAAATCCTCAGGTATAATACCTGAGGATTTTTTAATAGTTGTTATTTTCTTTCGGTTAAAATTTATAACCCAAACCTACCATAAAGAGATTAGGGCGATTATCATATCTGATTTCTTCACCAGATACTCTGTTTACAAAATTTCTTTGATCTTTACTAAATGCACCTTCATATCTTGCGTTGATAAGAAGTTTTTTAATTTCAAGCTGAGCTCCGAACTGGTATCCTACAGTAAAATTATCTCTCGCATTTTCTTTAAAATCATTAAATGTATCCTCCTTAGCCAGGTTATAGCTGGCAACAGGCCCAATGAATACACCCAGCATATCTCCTAATACTTTATGACCTACAAGTACCGGTAAATCGATACGGTTGTTTTTAACATCGAATGTAGTATTAGAAACAGGATCTGTGAATTCATTTTTAAAGGTGGTGTAATACAATTCCGGCATCAGGAAAAATGCCATCGGAAGGTTAGCTTTTAATGAAAGTCCAATATTAAATCCTACATTATTCTTTCCCTTATTGTCTATTGCCGCACTTGCCGTATTGGAGATATTTTTCCACGATGGAGATCCCGTTGGAAAAATTAAGTTTGCCTTACCTGCAAGAGAAATCTGTGCAGAAGCAAACATCGAAAGGCTTAATAGCGCTATACTAAATATTTGTTTCATTTTCGTCTAGTTTTGTGATCGTATTATCAATAGTTTTATTATTTTCAAGTAAATACACCCTCAATTCTTTAAATAGCTCTGAAGAATAAACGAAGTCAATAAGATTTTTATTGCCTGCTGTAATCAGAATGTCTTTATTTCCTTCCCACTCTTTAATTCCTAATCTCAGATAGACAATCTTTTCACCTATCGTCATTACGGAGTTCATATCGTGTGTATTAATGATCGTTGTAGTGTTATATTCTTTTGTTATTTCGAGCAATAGATCATCTATTACATTGGATGTATAGGGATCCAGTCCTGAATTTGGCTCATCACAAAACAAGTATTTAGGATTGTTCACAATGGCTCTTGCAATGGCCACCCGTTTTTGCATTCCTCCGGAAATTTCGGATGGAAATTTTTTGTTGGCTTTATCGAGATGTACTCTTCCAATAACTTCAAAAACTCTTTTTTTCTTTTCCCTGAAACTTAAATTGGTAAACATATCAAGAGGAAACATAATGTTTTCCTCCACTGTAAGAGAGTCAAACAAAGCGCTTCCCTGGAATACCGTTCCGATTTCCGATCGCAGGTGCTGCTTTTCTTCACGGGTCATTGTATTGATGTCTTTACCATCAAAAAGAATTTCACCTGAGGAAGGCTGATATACATTTAATAAACTCTTAAGAAATACTGTTTTTCCCGATCCACTTTGCCCGATAATCAGATTTACTTTCCCTTTATCAAAAGAAGTTGAAATTCCTTTAAGTACTTCAACATCATCAAAACTTTTTTTAAGATTTTTTACCTCAATCATTAGCTTAATATTAATTGGGTTAATATTAATTCGGAAATGATAATAAATACCATTGTCCAAACCACGGCTTGTGTACTCGCTCTACCTACTTCCAGTGAACCACCTTTTACGAAGTAACCGAAGTATGAAGGAACTGTTGCAATAACAAAAGCGAAAACGATCGTTTTTATAAATGCATAGTAAACGAATAAATTAGGCATATACATCTGTATCCCCGTAATATAATCGGATTCCGTCCAGTTTCCTGTTAAAATTCCGGCAATATATCCACCGCCTATACCAAACACAATACTGATTGCAATAAGAAGCGGGTTAAAAATGATACACGCAATTATTTTAGGGAGTATCAGAAAATTGGGTGAGTTAACTCCCATGATATCCAATGCATCGATTTGTTCTGAAACCCTCATTGTACCTATACTGGATGCAATATATGAGCCTACTTTTCCCGCCAGAATCAAACTGATAATGGTGGGTGAAAATTCCAGTACAAGTACTGCTTTTGTAGCGTATCCCACGAACGAAGTAGGAATGGGAAATGAAGAAGCATCAAAGTTGTTGAACATTTGGATGGCAACTACCGCTCCCACGAATATAGATGTAAAGATAACCAACCCGAATGAGTTGACTCCTAAATCATTGATTTCTCTCATGAACAGCTTCCAGAAAACCCTCATTTTCTGAGGTTTTTGCATAGATTTACCAAGAAGAATAATGTATTCCCCTACGGCTGTGAAAAACTTTTTTAACATTCTGCTAAATTAGACTTTTTTTATTAAGCATTCTTTATTTTGCGTTTTTATCTCCACCTAAAACCAGTAAAATAGTTTTCAAAATGATGATAAGATCCAGGATGAAGCTCCAGTTTCTTACATAGAAGGCATCAGCCAGTATCCGCTTTTTCATTTCAACCTCCACATCCCCGGAATCACCCCTGAGCCCGTTTACCTGTGCAAGACCTGTAATCCCTGGATTTACAGTACTTCTAAGACTATATCTTCCTATTTTGGGTTTATAATAATTATCTACTGCCAGCATATGAGGACGAGGTCCTACAATTGACATCTCTCCCCTTAATACATTAATAAACTGTGGCATCTCATCCAAGCTTGTTTTTCTGAGAAACTTACCAATCCCTGTGATCCTTGCGTCATTTTCCGATGTTGTTCTCGTTGTTGACTCATCATTCACCACCATTGTTCTGAATTTTATACAGCTAAATACTTCTTCATGAAAACCATATCTTTTCTGTATGAAAAAAACAGGCCCTTTTGACGTCAGCTTGATAAAAATTGCAATTATCGGAAATAGCCACAAGCAGATACCTATCATAACCACAAGTGAAAAAACGATATCAAACAATCTTTTTAAAAGGTAATTGGAATAATAATCCAAAGGATACTTTGCCTGATTGAGAACCGGCTGAGTCTCTACATATCCCAGGTCGTAAGCAAAAAGATCAGTCTGAGATATATTAGGGATCAGCGAAATATGCACCTTGCTTGCTTCAGCTAATCTGAAAATTTCATCCTCCATCTGAGAGGTAAATGTATTTTCCAGTGGCAGAAATAATGTATGTATTCCATTGCTCTTCCAGAAGGACTGAAGCTCTTGGGTCTGAATTATTTCAGTAGGGTATTCAAAAATTCTGTATCCGAAGTCTTTCCTTTCATTCAATATGTTTTTCAAAACATTCGTAGAGCTGTTCTCACTTAGAAACATCACATTCCTATTGTTAATTCCTATAGATCTCAGATATTTTATTCCAAAATAAATAATGGATTTTGTAATCAATATAAAAGAAAACAGGTACAGCGACAACCAAGAAAGCTCTGAACTGAAAAATTTATTATTACTTACCTTTCTTATTAATACAAGACCAATTACAAACAATATAAAATGAGTAACAATACGTTCTATAAAAGTAGTGTAGGTAAGGTTTCTTCTTATATTGTAAATTTTGGTTCTTCCACTCAGCAGAATCCAAAAAGAGATCAACAAAAGCAATGGGAACGAATTTTCGTACCAAATATCCTTGTCGTGTATAAGATCCCGGTTTCTGCTTAAAAAAAAGAAAATAAAAACAGATGCAATAACCAAAAGGTCAAGCAAAAGGATAATCGATTTTAAATATCTAGAGTATCGAATTCTCTGCATCTATCGCTATATAAGGGATGTCAGGAGCTAAGATATGTAATTTTTACGGGATATTAAGATATTTATGCGTCTGAACTGAGGCCTGCCATTCCGGATTTGCTAAAATGAAATCAGTAATTTTCGGATACATTTCATCACGTTTACTCCATTCACTTTGAAGATACAGCTTACAATCTTTTGAAACCTTAGCAGCTTGCTCCTGTGCAAATGCAAAATCGTGATTATTGAAAATAATTACCTTCAGTTCACTGGCTTTCTCATATACATCTTCTTTTGGAAGACCTGTTTTCTTTGGAGAAAGGGTGATCCAGTCCAGTTGTCCACTTACAGGATAAGCCCCCGAAGTTTCAATGTGTATGGTACATCCCAAGCCCTTTAGCTTGGAGGTTAAAATATCCAGATTCCACATCAAAGGTTCGCCACCGGTTAAAACGATGGTTTTACAATGTTTTGCTGCTGTTTCTGCAATTTCTTCAGCATTCATCAATGGGTGAAGATCAGGATTCCAACTTTCCTTTACGTCACACCAATGGCAACCCACATCGCAGCCACCCAATCTTATAAAATAAGCGGCTTTTCCTGTGTGTGCTCCTTCACCTTGTAAAGTGTAAAAATGCTCCATCACAGGGAGCATTTTACCTTCATTTAATAAAATATCTTCTTCTTTATTCATTTTTAAATTAGTCGTTATAGACTGAAGTTTTATAAGCAATGATGGTGTTTTTCATCAACATAGCTCTTGTCATGGGACCAACTCCTCCGGGAACAGGTGTAATCCAGCTCGCTTTTGCAGCACAGCTGTCAAAATCTACATCACCTGCCAGATAATATCCTTTGGGAGAGTCATCATCCACTCTGGTAATTCCTACATCTACGATTACAGCACCGTCTTTAATCATTTCTCCCTTTAAGAAATGAGGATCTCCCAAAGCCGTAATGACAATGTCTGCTTTTTTAGTATATTCTTCAATGTCCTTGGTATAAGAGTGTGTAAGGGTAACAGTAGAATTTCCAGGGAAGTCTTTTCTTCCCATCAAAATACTCATGGGTCTCCCTACGATTTTACTTCTTCCGATAATTACACAGTCTTTACCTTTAGTTTCAATATTATATCTTTCTAACAATGTTAAAATTCCAAAAGGGGTAGCAGGTAAGAAGGTATCCATTTCCAATGCCATTTTCCCGAAATTTTCAGGATGGAATCCATCAACATCTTTTCTTGGATCAATAGCATTAATGATTTTCTCCTGATCAATCTGATCCGGTAAAGGTAACTGAACGATGAATCCATCCACAGCTTTAGATTTATTCAGCTCATCTATTTTTTCCAGTAATTCAGATTCGGAAACCGTACTCGGGAATTTAATAAGGCTGGATTGAAAACCTACTTCCTCGCAATCCTTTACTTTAGCATTTACATAAGCCTTGCTTGCTCCGTTGTTTCCAACAAGGATGGCCACCAAATGAGGTGCTCTTCTTTTGCTTTCAAGAATCTTTTCAACTTCTGTCTTGATTTCTGCTTTTATTTCTTTGGATACTTTTAGTCCGTCAAGAATTTCTGCCATTTTACTTTTTTATTAGATATTTACTTTCTTTATTTATTGTCCTTATAATAATTGATCAGCCCGTTAGTCGAACTATCGTGTGACCCAATAGTTGCATCATTCTCCAGTTCAGGTAGAATTTTGTTGGCTAATACCTTTCCAAGCTCTACTCCGAATTGATCAAAACTGAAGATATTCCAGATCACTCCCTGAACAAAGATTTTATGCTCATACATTGCTATTAACTGGCCTAATGAAAAAGGAGTTAATTCTTTGAATAATATGGAGTTAGTTGGTGTGTTTCCGTGGAAGACCTTGAAGTTTAACAGCCTTTCTATTTCCTCATCCGATTTTCCTGAATTTCTTAATTCTTCCTCTACTTCTTCTTCATTTTTTCCAAAAGCAAGCGCTTCCGTCTGAGCGAAAAAGTTAGCCAGTAGTTTGTCCTGGTGATCAGAAACCTTATTACTACTTTTTGCATAGGCTATAAAATCAGCAGGAATTAATTCCGTACCCTGGTGGATCAGCTGATAGAATGCATGCTGTCCATTTGTTCCTGGCTCTCCCCAGATAATAGGACCTGTTTCATATTCCACAAATTCACCATTTCTGTCTACGCATTTTCCGTTGCTTTCCATATCTCCCTGTTGTAAGTACGCAGCAAATCTGTCAAGATACTGGGAGTAAGGCAAAATAGCATAAGTAGTTGCAGCATAAAAATTACGGTACCAGATGCCAATGAGACCCATTAAAACCGGAATATTTTCTGAAAAGTCCGTGTTCTGGAAGTGTTGATCGGTATCAAAAGCTCCTTTTAACAATTCTTCGAAGTTTTCATAACCTACTGCCAGAACAATACTTAATCCGATAGCACTCCAAAGAGAATATCTTCCGCCAACCCAGTCCCAGAATTCAAATATGTTATCTTCTGCGATTCCGAAGCTTTTAACTGCTTCGATATTAGTGGATAAAGCTACGAAATGTTTGGCAACGTCATCCTGCTTTCCAGCTTGTAAAAACCAATCTTTTGCAGAGTTGGCATTAGTCATTGTTTCCTGGGTTGTAAAAGTTTTGGAAGCAACGATAAACAGAGTTGTTTCAGGATTTAAATTTTTAACGACTTCTGCAATATGGTTTCCGTCCACATTAGATACGAAATGAACGTCCAGCCTTGTTTTGAAGTGTTTTAGCGCAGAGCATACCATCACAGGACCAAGGTCAGAGCCTCCGATTCCGATATTAACTACATCCGTGATTTCTTTTCCGCTGAATCCTTTGTGCTCTCCGGAAATTATTTTCTCGGAAAAAGATTTCATATGGTCAAGGACTCTTCTGATGTGAGGCTTTACATTTTCTCCATCTACCAAAATTTCCTTATCCGAAAAATCCCTTAAAGCTGTATGAAGAACTGCTCTCCCTTCTGTTTCATTGATTTTGTCACCACTAAACATTTTAGAAATGGCGTCTTTTAGCTGGCATTCTTCAGCTAAATTCAACAACAATTCTTTAGTCCTTGAATCCATCAGGTTTTTAGAGTAATCAAAAAGAAAATTTTCTTTTTTTATTGAGAACTCTTCAAAACGATTTTCATTGTATGCGAAAAGGGTTCTTAAGTCGAAATCATTTCCTGCAAAGTGTTCATCAAGGGCTTTCCAGCTGTTGGTGTGTATGGGATTTATTTTTGATAGCATATGTTCAAAGTTAAAATTCTAGGTTGAGAATCAATAATTTTATTGGAATCTTGAGATTAAAATGCAAATTTAAGGAAAAATAAAACCTCCGGGAAAAATTGGCCATGGTAAAATGTAAAATTATGGTGATCATCCGGATGTTGTATCCTTTTCATGATTGTTGTGCCAGGAAGTGAGATTAATATTTGTTAATTTTCAATATATTATAAATTGATAATTAGTTTTTTACGGGAACCTTTGTATATTTATACGCCGTTACGTAATTCTGAATAATGCATCTCTCGCATTAACCACAAAGCCTTTTAAAAGAGGTGAAACCGTGAATACATATCACTTAAATATATCGTTAAATGAAAAAAATTATTAAAATCACAGTATTATTACTGGTGTATAACCTGGGATTCGGCCAGACCAATTATTATGTAGATAAAGCAAACGGAAGCGATAACAATAACGGAAGCAGCACCGCTCCATGGAAAACAATACAAAAAGCAGCCACTAAGGCTACTCCAAACAGTATTGTGAATATTAAGGCAGGTACTTATTACGAAAATGTTGTTATCAACGTAAGTGGAACTAGTGGAAACTATATTACTTTTAAAAATTATGCCAATGATAATGTAATCATTGACGGAACAAATACCCCGGGAAGTACTCTGTTGACGGTGACGAATAAAAGTTTTTTGAAATTTGAAAACCTGACCATCCAAAACAAAACAGTAAATGATGCGCAGGGAGTGCTTGTTCAAACAACGGGAATCGGTTCATCTACAGATCTCACGTTCAAAAACATAAAGGTTACAAAAATTAATTGGAATGCAAATAAAGATATACCGGTTAATCCTAATAATAATGCGCAGGGCTTTATTGTGTATGGTCGTAATGGCGGAATTACCAATCTTACGATAGACGAATGCAAGGTGTTTAATAATATTTTGGGTTATAGTGAAGCATTGGCTGTAAATGGAAATATAGATGGATTTATAGTCAAAAATTGCAAGGTATACGATAATACAAATATCGGAATTGATATCCTAGGACATGAGGGTACAGCATCAAATACGTCATTAGATGAAGCCAGAAATGGAGTAGTGATTAATAATGAGTGTTATAATAATGTTGCAAAGTATGCAACTTCCGCAGGGATTTATGTTGATGGCGCGAGGAATATTACTATAGAAAGAAATAAAAGTTATCAAAATGGATATGGAATTGAGGTCGGAGCTGAGCGAGATGGGATTGTTCAGCAAATTACTGTAAAAAACAATTTAATATATAAAAATAAAGAAGCAGGGCTTTCGATAGGAGGGTTTGATGATAATACCACAGGTCAGGTTATTAATAGTGTTATCCGAAACAATACATTTTTACAAAACGACACTGCGAATAAAGGATCTGGAGAAATTTCGATGAGCAAAGCTTCTAATTGTACTTTTGAGAACAATATTTTTTACACTGGCCCGGAAAATTTATTGATGTTTATAGATAACAAGAGTCCACAATCGAACAATACTTTTAATTATAATTGTTGGTATACTCCAAATAATGATCAAAATGATATCGCAGTAGATTGGAGAGGAACAACCTATGATACATTTGCAGCGTATAGATCTGCAACTGGCCAGGACGCCAATTCTCTTTATGCTAATCCAAGTTTGGTATCCATTTCAAGTACAACACCTATTGTAAAATTAAATGCAGCAAGTGTTTGTATAAATAAGGGAAAACCAACTACTGCTATTACTTCAGGCGAATTGGATTTTTATGGAGCTGGGAGAATTTCAAATACAATTATCGATATAGGGGCAAGTGAGTACAGTGCTACATTAGGTACTACAACCAATGAAATTTTAAATTTTGGAACGATTTCCCCTAACCCATCAAGTGGTATTTTTAATTTTGAATTAGATGCAGATAAAAAGCCGTATTTTATAACTGTATATAATATGGGTGGACAAGAATTAAAAAAATATAACTTTTTAACGAACCGGTTTTCCATAGACTTATCGGGGCTTACGGAGGGGACTTACTTTGTTAAAATGCAAAATAAGAATGGAGTGTCTTCTAAAAAAATTATAATAAAAAAATAACCATATAAATAGAAGAAAACCTCCGATTTTATTCGGAGGTTTTTAAAATCTAAAATTATAGTGATAACCCAAAGGTTAGGATAGCATTGTGTTATTATGAAATGGGTGGGTTCGTCTTTTGAATAGGTTTTCGTCTTCTGATACAATAGATGATCACTGCTGCGATTAATAAAACCGGCCAAATGGTGATCAGTCCTACTGCAATTTTTTGAATAAGATAAAACCCTTCTACAAAGGCATTCTTAGCATCATAGATAAAATTGAATTTGTATTTATTATCAATATTTTTAGTATTCGTTATGGCAATTTCCGCAATCCGGTACTTAGGTTCTTTAATGTAAATGTCAATTGTACTATATTTCAGATTGTCAGTAACTTCAAGATTAGCGAGTTGCTGAAGATTGCCTTCGGACATATTGTCGTCGTCCAGTTTTACCTTGTCCTTGTTATTCTTCAGCTGAGTGATATTTTCACCTGTTTTTTTGATCCTTCTTCCTTCTAGTTCTGCGTATTTTATGCTCGATGTTACATCTTCTGCATTGATTGATCGAAAGTTTAGGAATAGCTTTTTGTTGTTAATCAAGGTTAAGAATTCTCCTAATTTTGGCGTAGGAACACGTACCTGCATAGCATTTTCAGTCTGGTATTTTTTTACAAGTATGGCGTCTTCATTGGAAGTATTATAAGTGTCCTCTGAAATTATATTGCTTCGTAAGTTACTATGTGTAACAAATCCTCCCAGATCCTGCACTGATTTTTCAATTGAAACGGTTGCATCATAAACGTCTTTTACCTCCATATTGACATCTGCAGTTTTAATGAACTGTTTGTCTTTTATCTTCATTGTTGCAGCAGAAGATACACTATCGGATACCATGAACGAAGCAGAGTCTGTAGCATTTGCCGTTTCGTAATCTGCTGCTACCGCTTCTCCTTTTTTACACGAGTAAATACCTAATAAAAGAACAGCAGCCATAGATAATTTAATGTAAGTAGTTTTCATAATATTTATTTTTGTTGATACCAAAGTTCAGATGGAATGGTTTGTAAAGTTTGAAAATCACAAGTAAAAACTTTGTAAATAGAAAATGATATTTAATTCATTGTAAGTCATGTATTTGTAAAATAAAGATGGTTGTAAGAATTAAATTTCGGAGTGATTTTTGTATATCTTTTACAAATTAAATCACAACTGTAAATATGTCGAATACTTTTTCCAAAATCAGAAATGCTATAGAATTATTCAGATCAATAGATTTTGATCAGTTAAGTGCAATATCCAGAAAAGTAGATCTTCCGAAGCTGATGCATAATTTCTCAAAATTAGATGACAAACAATTAGGAGGTTTAATGAAAATGCTGGATTCCGATAAAAAGAAGAAAGAGCTACCGCCCATTGACGGTGACTTTTACGATATTTATCATACGCTTACGCCTGAACAAAGAGAAATACAGCTAAAGGTCAGGGCATTTATGGAAAAGGAAGTTAAGCCTTTGGTTAATCATTATTGGTTAAGAGATGAATTTCCTTTTGAATTGATACCTAAATTCCAGAAACTGAATATTTGTGGGGTCACCTATGAAGGATATGGTTGCCCCGGAATGCCTTTCCTAATGGAGGGGGTTATTGCAATGGAGATGGCGAGAATTGATGCTTCAATAGCTACTTTTTTTGGGGTGCAGTCAGGATTGGCAATGGGATCCATTTATATATGTGGTTCTGAAGAGCAAAAGCAAAAATGGCTTCCTCAGATGCAAAAGTTTGAAAAAATAGGAGCTTTCGGATTAACGGAACCTGAAGTAGGATCCGGCGCAGCAGGAGGATTAACTTCTACATGCAAGAAAACGCCTGAAGGATGGATTCTTAACGGAGAGAAAAAATGGATTGGAAATGCTACGTTCGCTGACTTGGTGATTATCTGGGCAAGAGATGTCGATAGCGGAGAGGTGAAAGGATTTATTGTAGAAAAAGATAATCCGGGGTTCTCTGTTGAAAAAATTAAGGGAAAAATGGCTCTTCGTATCGTACAAAACGGATTAATCACTTTAAAAGATTGTCTTGTAACTGAAGAAAACAGACTTCAAAATGCTAATTCTTTTAAAGATACAGGTAAAGTATTGAGAATGACAAGGGCCGGAGTGGCCTGGATGGCGACAGGTTGCGCAAGAGGTGCTTATGAAAGTGCATTAGACTATACCACGAAAAGAGAACAGTTTGGAAGACCCATTGCTTCTTTTCAGATGATTCAGGGGCATTTGGTAGAAATGCTGTCTAATCTTACTGCGATGCAGACGTTGGTTTTCAGGCTTTCTGAAATGCAGGACGAAGGGATTTTAAAGGATGAACATGCTTCACTGGCAAAGGTTTTTTGTACTTTACGTACAAGGGATATTGTATCCAGAGCCCGTGAGGTAATGGGTGGGAATGGGATCCTGTTAGAATATGATGTTGCAAGATTTGTGGCAGATGCCGAGGCAATATATTCTTATGAAGGAACTAAAGAAATCAATTCACTAATTGTCGGTAGGTCTATAACAGGCTTTAGTGCATTTGTATAAAAAAAGACTGCAATTGCAGTCTTTTTTAGCTTACTAAAGCTTTGTATTTTTTGCTGTTATCTGCGATTATCCAGATGTTAATTAGGAAAAGGACCAGGGAAATCGCAATCCCTGTTGAAGATGGGTCTCTGTATGTATTATGCAATACAATACCCACCATGACGGGTAAAATTACAATTGCTCCTAAAGCTCTTGTTTTTGGAAAGATAAAAAGTAATCCCCCAATAATTTCTACTACCCCCACTAAAGGCAGCAGCCAGCCGATTTCACCAAATGCAGTATATAACTTTATTTGTGCTTCGGTAAGTTTGGGTGCCGGATTGTAGTGCAGAAATTTGTCGAGCCCTGCATTCAGAAACATAAGTCCGAATAGTAGGCAAAGAATGAATTTTATGACTTTCATGATTGATGAATTTTCATCAAATGTAAAACAAAAATATTATTAATTTATGTATTTGTTTTAAAAAATGAATATAATGAACCTTAAAGGATTGGATTGCTCGTTTATTGTTATTTGAATTTATATATTTGTTGAACAAATTAAATAACAAGCTTATGTTAAAAAATCTTCAAAAGCTAGATCGTAAAGATCTTAAAGAAATTATAGGTGGAATAGGTACAGGTCCATGTGATATAGGTCCTGTTGGTTGTCCATGTAAGATTCCTCCTGGTGATCCATGTCTTGGTGGTGGGAATCCTGGTGATCCAGGCTCTGGAACAGACATGGGATATTGTCCTGATAGTCATACTTATATTCCATGTAATCAGTCATGCCCAAATGGAATGAGTCCTCTATGTGCAATAGGATAAAATTAAAAGCCTCCGATTTCGGAGGCCTAATTTTATAATTTTAATCCATTTCTTTTAACGTAATATTCTTCGAAATTTTATAACTCTTTTTCTTTTTATTAGGCTTTTCATCTTCACCCAGTAATTTTCCCCATGGCTGTAATCCATCCACTCTCTCAAAGATGATTTTAATAATAGCAATTGCAGGAATACAAAGGAACATTCCTGATATTCCCCACAGATGCTCCCCAACAATAATGCCTATAAAAGAAAATAATGCGTTGATCTTTACTTTCGAACCTACCACAAAAGGAAGTACAATATTCCCATCCACCACATGTACTCCTATGTAACCGATAATCACATATATACAGGTAGAAGGAGTAGTCGTTGCAAAAGCGATAAAACAAGAAATGACTAAGGAAATACAAATTCCCAGATAAGGAATAACGTTGAGCAATCCTGTTAACACACCTAATAAAATAGCATATTTAACGCCTAAAATTGCAAGGATAATTGACGTAAGGCTGGATACAATAATAATCTGTATGCAAAGGCCAATAATGTATTTTTTCGTCATGACGCGAACCTCAGATACTACTTCCTGTACACTTGCTTTATGTTTTTCACTAAAGACATTAACAATAAAGTTGTTAAGGATTCTTCTGTAATTTAAAATGAAGATGAAAAACAATATAAAAAACACAAGGAAGCCTAGGCCTGTAGAAAAGATTCCAAAAGTAAATCCCAGAATAACTCCTGAGGATGATAACAGTTTATTTAAAGCCTGATCAATGTAGTCGAGTTGTTCATGAATCTTAACATTGAATGTATGATATACCCATTTTTGAAGACCGTTGAAAACGGTGTCGAATTGCATTCTTAGGTGTGGGAGGTCCTTGGTGAAACTTGAAAGTTGAGATCCAAAGAAAAATATTAATCCTGCTAAGATCACTAACATACAAAGAACAGATATCATTGTGGAAACAGAGCGTGGAAATCTTAATTTTCTTTCTAAGAATGTAGAAAAAGGCAAAAATAACATTGCCATTAAAAAAGCAAGAAAGAAAGGAGCCAGGATGCTTTGTCCTAACTCTATAAGGTATCCGATACCTATAATTGAAATAATAACAAGGGTTAATTTTAGAAGGAAGGGAAGCTTAAAAAAATTCATAACTCATAATCTGTTTTATAAAATTAGTAAAACCCATTGAATTGAAAGGCTTTTTATTCAATTAACTTGAATTCTTTTCAGAATATAAATTAATTTGATTAAAGATGTGGTATCTAACTTCTGAATCCTGAGTAATTCTTTTAGGAAGACTTATAACTGAATGCCATACTTTTAAACAAAAAACACATCTCAAAACTGAGACGTGTTTTTTTGTTTATTGACTATATGATAAATGATAATATTACTTTTCTATGGCAATATCAATAACATCTTCCATTTTGTTAACGTAATGAACGTTAAGGTCTTTCAGATAATCTTTTTTGATTTCTTCCACATCTTTTCTGTTAGCTTCGCAAAGAATAACATCTTTAATACCTGCCCTTGTAGCTGCGAGAAGTTTTTCTTTGATACCTCCTACAGGAAGCACTTTTCCTCTGAGGGTAATTTCTCCCGTCATGGCCAGGTGAGGTTTAACTTTCTTGTTTTTAAAAGAAGAAACCATTGAGGTTAGCATGGCAATTCCCGCGGAAGGCCCGTCTTTTGGAGTGGCGCCTTCAGGAACGTGAACGTGAATGTTTTTCTTTTCGATATCTTCCTGATCGATTCCTAATTCTTTATGTTTTGCTTTGATATACTCCAATGCTATTGTCGCAGACTCTTTCATTACCGTTCCCAGGTTTCCTGTCATTGTCAGTGTGCCCTTTCCATTGCTGAGAATACTTTCGATAAATAAAATATCTCCTCCCACACTTGTCCAGGCCAATCCTGTAACTACTCCTGGAACTCCTGTGATCTCGGATAAACTTTTAGGTCTTGGGACACCAAGGATTTCATCTATTTTTTCAACAGTTATCTTAGGATCATAATCTTTAAGCAATGCGGTTTGTAATGCCACCCATCTTGCAATAGAAGCTATCCTTTTTTCTAATGTCCTTACTCCGCTTTCTGAAGTGTGAGCCTCTATAATATGTTTAAGTTCAGGATTTCCAAGCTTGAAAGATTTTGAAGTTAAGCCGTTTTCTTCCTGTTGTTTTTTGATAAGATGCCTTTTTGCGATTTCTGTTTTTTCCTCCATGGTATACCCTGCGATCTGAATGATTTCCATTCTGTCAAGGAGCGGGGTTTGTATGGTAGAGAGAGAATTTGCAGTAGCAATGAACATTACTTTAGACAAATCATAACCCATTTCCAGGAAATTATCATAGAATGCATTGTTTTGTTCAGGATCCAGAACCTCTAAAAGTGCAGAACTTGGGTCTCCATGGATTCCCTGTCCTACTTTATCAATTTCATCCAATACAATAACCGGATTAGACGTTCCTGATTTTTTTATGGACTGAAGAATTCTTCCTGCCATTGCTCCTATGTAGGTTTTTCTGTGTCCGCGAATCTCACTTTCATCATGAAGACCACCTAAAGATAACCGTACATATTTTCTTCCCAGGGCGTCGGCAACAGATTTTCCTAAAGAAGTTTTACCTACTCCGGGAGGACCTACAAGAAGTAAAATCGGAGATTTCATGTTGTTTTTTAATTTTAAAACAGCCATGTGTTCGAGGATTCTTTTCTTTATGTCTTCCAGCCCGAAATGTGCTTTTTCAAGAACTTTTTCAGCTTTTACAATGTCGAAAACATCTTTTGTATAAGTTTCCCATGGAAGGTCCGTGAAAAAATCAAGATAATTTCTCTGAACATTATAGTCCGGAGAATTAGGGTTTTGTCTTTGTAGTCTGTTGATTTCTTTTTGAAAATGTTCTTCAACCTCCTTGCTCCATTTTTTAGTCTTTGCCTTGTTGATAAGATCTTCTACATCTCCTTCTGCTCCACCTCCAAGTTCTTCCTGGATCGTTCTGATCTGTTGGTTAAGGAAGTATTCTCTCTGCTGCTTGTCAAGATCTTTTGATGTTTTCTGATGGATCTGGTTTCTTAATTCCAGTTTTCGGTAGTCCTCGTGCATCTTTTCATAACAGCTGTTGGCTCTTGCCATCAGGCTTTTTTCTTCAAGAAGCTTTTGCTTTTCTACAGAAGGGAAACTGGCATTGGTGCAAATAAAATTCAATAAATCATCGTTATTGTTGATGTTTTTTATTGCAAAATTAGCTGCGTTTGGAATATTTGGATCAAGCTCAATTATTTTTAAAGCTAAATCCTTAATATTTTCCAGTAAAGCATCATATTCATCCTGGTTTTTGGCTTTGGTATCTTTTAATTTAGAAATTTCAGCCTTAAAATAAGGTTGGGTTTCAATAAATTTTTTGACCTTAAAGCGGTGAAAACCTTTAGTAATAGCAGTAATATTTCCTTCAGGAAGTTTGATGATCTTTATGATCTTCGCCAGAGTTCCTGTTTGATATAAGTCTTTTTCAGTAGGCTGTTCTAGTTCTGAGTTTTTCTGACTTACAATCCCAATGAAATCTCCATTTTTCTGAGCCTCTTCAAGAAGCTGTATAGATGCCTTTCTTCCCGCGGTAATAGGTATTACTACATTTGGAAACATAACCATGTTCCTCACAGGAAGAATAGGAAATATTTTTTGTTCGGAATTTTTATCA
This sequence comes from Chryseobacterium sp. PTM-20240506, assembly GCF_048296755.1. Classification (NCBI taxonomy): domain Bacteria; kingdom Pseudomonadati; phylum Bacteroidota; class Flavobacteriia; order Flavobacteriales; family Weeksellaceae; genus Chryseobacterium; species Chryseobacterium sp. PTM-20240506. The sequence continues at coordinate 2,920,482 of NZ_CP182581.1, read as the reverse complement.
GTTTCCGAAAAGTCGGAAAGATTTATCTCTTCCGCCACAATATCAAATCCATCGCTAATCATTTCCTCCAAACTAATATCTTCAAATTCTGTCATAGTAAATCAAATGACAAATTGTCATTCTCGTTTTAAATCGTTAAAGTGATTAAGCATAATATGCTAAGAAAATACCTAGTATATTATGTTAATGTAAGATGCACAATACCTATGCCATTTGTTTTTCATTAAAAAATATGGTCAAAATTTCCTTTTTTATGAAATTTGAATTTTAAAAATTAAAAAAAGCACTTGGATTTCTGTAATTTCTTAAAAATGTGTATTTTCGCAACCTGATAAAAAACTATAATTTATAAAATGGCAATTTTAGGACAGATTAGGAATAGACCTTGGCTTTTGATGGGAGTAATTGCACTGGCGCTTTTAGCGTTTTTAGTTAATCCTGATAGCATTGATAAGGTTTTTGGAAAAAATCCTGATGTTTTAGGAAAAGTAAATGGTGAAAAGATTACCCGTGAAGAGTTTAACGATCAACTTTTCGTATTGCAACAGCAGGCAGAGCAACAAGGTCAGCCCAAAAATGGTCTTGAAGAACAAGCTTGGCAGTTGTTGGTTCAATCAAAGCTTATCAAGCAGCAGTTTGATAAGATGGGGTTTGAAATGACAGATGATTACTTCTGGAGTCAGATTCAGTATGATCAGATGTTTGCTCAAAACAAACAATTCTTTGATGAGAAAGGTAATTTTAAGACTCAAGAGCTTAAGAAACAAGTTGAGGAATTAAAAACAACAAGTGCTGAAGGATACAATCAGTGGTTGAAAACCAGAAAATCTATTGAATACAGAATTATGGCAAGACAGGTTTTTGCTAATATTTCTACAGGGATCACTACAGGTAAAAAAGAAGCTGAAGAGTTGATGAGACAAAGAGATCAGATGGCTGATATCGACTTTGTGAAAGTGGATTACACATCTTACCTTCAGAAAAATAATATTAAAGTTAAGACAGAGGACCTTGCTGATTATATTAAGCAACATCCGGTGATGTTTAAGACTGAAGCAAGCAGAAATATTGGTATTGCTTTCTTTCCTTCTCAACCGAGTGCAGCTGATGATGCAGCAGCCTTAAAAGAAATCAATAAAATATTCTCAGGAGGAACTGATGCAAGCGGTGGGAAAGAAAATTTCCAAAATACAACCAATGACTCTATGTTTGTAATGGCCAACTCTGATATGCCTTTCAATAGCCAATATTTGAAGCCTAATCAATTGCCACAGACAATACAGTCACAGATTACAACTGCAGCTGTCGGACAGACTTTTGGTCCTTATAAAGAGCAAAATTTCTATGTGGTTTCTAAGCTTTTAGGTAAAAAGACTTCAGATTCTACACTATCAAGACATATCCTTATAGCATTCAAAGGAAGTCCTGCAGGAGAAGGTGTTACAAGATCCAAAGAAGAAGCTAAAAAATTAGCGGACTCTATCGGAGCTATTGTAAAAGCAAATCCTGCTAAATTCACAGAATTCTTAAAGCTTTCCAGCGATCCTAATTCTGCCGCTCAAGGAGGAAGTTTAGGATGGACTACTCCGGAAACTCCTTTCGTTCCTGAGTTCCTTACTTATTTGGCTAATAATCCAAAAGGAGCAACAGGTGTTGTAGAAACGCAGTTTGGATATCATATCATCAACATTGAAGATAAAAAGCCTGGTGCATTAGGATATAAAGTAGCGAATGTTGTAAAAGCAATCAAAGCTTCTGATGCTACGGAAGCAGATGTTGATAAAAAAGCAAGAAGATTCATTCAGCAGGTTCAGGGTAAATCTTTCAACGATTTCGTGAATATTGCTAAGAAAGGAAATTATCAATTCTCAAATCCTAAGGCCGCCAAAAGATTCGATGGTCAGTTACAAGGCTTAGGAACTGAAAAAGACGGTGATATTCTTGCGTGGGCTTTTGATAAGAAGAGATCTAAAGGGGATACAGAATTCTTTACAGTAGACGGAACGGGTGATAAAATTGTAGTATACCTTAACGGGAAACAGGAAAAAGGATTGGCAGATCCTGAGTCTGTAAGAGATCAGATCGAGGTGGTTGTGAAAAATAAGCTGGCTGCAAAACAGATAGCTGATAAGATTACGGCAGCTAAAGCTTCAAATCTTGATCAGATTGCAAAAATGTTTGCCACTACAAAACAAAGTGCTCAGGTGAATCTCTTAAATCCTTCAGTAGCCGGATCTATGGAGCCTAAAGTTGCCGGTGCTGCTTTTGGAGTTAAGAAATCTCAACTTTCTAAACCTGTAGAAGGAGGAACGGGAGTTTATGTTCTGATCAAAAAGAATGAAACTGTAAATAAACAACCTGGAGATCTTAAGCAATTTACAGAGTCTGTTACTCAAAGAAGTGCAGGAATGTTCGGACAGGCTTGGTTAAAGAGCTTGCAGGACAATGCTGATATCGATGATTACAGAATTGAAATCTGGAATAAGCTGGGAAATCAGCATTAATAAAAAAGTAATTTTATAGATACAAAAAGCGGCATAAAAAATGCCGCTTTTTTTGTATTTAACGCAGAGGAATAAACAGAAAGATTAATTTAAAATGTGCTATATTTGCTCATTAGAAAAAAATTAGCAAGTGAAGTTCAGTAAAGAATTAAAAGCTGGTGTAATTGCACTTTTAGCTATCGTAGGCTTTGTGTTATTATTTCAATTTATGAAAGGTCGTAGCCTTTTTACTACCGATAATATATTTTACGCGAAATATGATAATGTTGAAGGGTTGGCACAATCCTCAGCGGTATCCATCAATGGCTTGAAAGTAGGGCAGGTTGATAAGATCATTCCTCAGACAAGTAAAGATGGGAAAATCAATTTTGTTGTAAAAATTACGGTAGATAATAAATTTGAGTTTTCAAAGAACTCTACTCTTGAAATTTTTGAGCCGGGATTAATGTCTGGTAAAGAAATGCGTGTCAACCTTGTATATGGAGGGGCAACGGCAAAAGATGGGGACACTTTAAAAGGAGCTTTCAAATTGGGAACTTTGGGAAGTCTTTCTTCACAGGTAGGACCGGTTAAGGATCAATTGCAATCTGTTTTGCACCGTGTTGATTCTTTGATGGCCAATGCCAATATGATTGTTGATGGACAAAACAGGGCAGAGATCAAAGCTTTACTATCCAATCTTAATAAAACTGTAGGCGCATTACAAACAACTGCAGGAAGCGTTAACAATTTAGTTGGACACAATGATCCTAAACTTCAGAAAGTTTTAGATGATGCGAGCTTAACCATGCAAAGTGGGAAAGTGACTTTAGATAAATATGGCAACCTGGCAGAGAGCATCGATACTAAAAGGCTGAATGCAACCATTGCTAATCTGGATGCTACCGTTGGTAAACTTAACCAGGTAATCGGAGGAATAGACAACGGACAAGGGAGTTTAGGGAAGTTGATGAAAGATGAACAGCTGTATAATAATTTGAACTCTGCATCTACGAATCTTAATTCGTTAATTGAAGACATGAAAGCCAATCCTAAGAGATATATCAATTTCTCCGTTTTTGGTAAGAATAATAAAGACTAATATTTACACCTTATGCAGTACATCGATAACGTTATTTTTCTGATTTTATTAATTGCTGGGTTTGGGTTGTTTGCTAAAAGCCTGATGAAAATTTACAGAAATATTCAGTTAGGCAAAGAAATCAACCGAAGTGATAAAAAGTCCGAGCGCTGGGAAACCATGGCACGTGTTGCAATGGGGCAGAGTAAAATGGTAAAGAGACCTGTAGCGGGTATTTTACACCTTTTTGTTTATGTTGGTTTTATTATTATCAACATAGAACTTATCGAGATTATTGTCGATGGGATATTCGGTACTCACAGGTTCCTTGCTTCGGTTTTTGGGCATAGCTTCTATAGCTTCTTTACGGCAACCCTGGAAGTATTGGCATTATTGGTCATCATTGGAGTTGTTGTCTTTTTTATCCGTAGAAATTTTTATGGAGTAAAGAGATTAACAATGAAAGAATTGTTTGGATGGCCAAAACACGATGCCAACTGGATTCTTATTATTGAGTTTGCACTTATGATTGCTTTCCTTAAAATGAATACAGCAGATTGGGTACTTCAGCAAAGAGGGCTTCTTCCCGAGCATGGAAGTTTTCCAGTTAGTTCAACATTATTGGGACCTATCTTCAGCAATTTTAGTGATGGCTTTTTGTTTTTCACAGAAAAAGCAGCCTGGTGGTTTCATTTTGTGGGAATTTTGTTCTTCATGAATTACCTTTATTATTCTAAGCACCTTCATATTATCCTGGCATTCCCAAGTACATGGTATGCTAATTTGGAGAAAAAGGGGAAATTCAACAATTTGGAATCTGTAACGAAGGAGATTAAACTGATGATGGATCCTAATGCTGATCCATACGCTGCGCCGGCAGAAGGCGCTGAAGCAGATGTTCCTTCCAAATTCGGTGCTGAAGATATATTTGATCTGAATCAGGTTCAATTACTGAATGCCTATTCATGTACGGAATGCGGACGATGTACTTCTGTATGTCCTGCAAATATTACCGGTAAAAAGCTTTCTCCAAGGTTAATTCTAATGAAGACCAGGGACCGTATGGAAGAGGTTGGAAGAAATATTGACAAAAACGGAAAGTTTGTAGATGATGGCAAAAAGTTACTGAATGATTATATAACGAAAGAAGAGCTTTGGGCATGTACTACTTGTAATGCTTGTACAGAAGCTTGTCCTATATTACTGGATCCGCTTTCCATTATTTTTGAAATGAGAAGATTTCTGGTAATGGAGCAATCGGCAGCACCACAGGAACTGAATTTGATGATGACTAATGTGGAAAATAATGCTGCTCCTTGGCAGTATAATCAGGCAGACCGTTTAAACTGGGCAAACGAAAACTAGATAATTAATCAATTTGAAAATTTGAAAAATTGATTTCACTCAACCTATTTTCAAATTTCCAAATCCTCATATTTTTCAAATCGTAAGAAAAGATGGATTTCAATATAAAAACAATGGCAGAATATGCTGCCGAAGGAAAAGCACCGGAAGTTTTATTCTGGGTGGGTTGCGCTGGTAGCTTTGACGACCGTGCAAAGAAAATTACGAAAGCTTTTTGCAAAATATTAAATAAAATAGGCGTTGAATTTGGGGTTTTGGGCCAGGAAGAAAGCTGTACAGGAGATCCTGCAAAACGTGCAGGAAACGAGTTTGTTTTCCAAATGATGGCATTAACGAATATTGAAGTCCTCAATGCCTATGAAGTGAAGAAAATTGTAACGGCATGTCCTCATTGCTTCAATACGCTTAAAAATGAATATCCAAGCTTAGGTGGACATTTTGAGGTAGTACATCATACTCAATTTCTTAAAAGTTTAATGGAGGAAGGCAGATTGAAAATTGAAGGTGGTGCCTTCAAAGGAAAGAAGATTACCTTCCATGATCCATGTTATTTAGGAAGAGCGAATAACGAATACGAAGCGCCAAGAATACTTTTGGAAAAACTTAATGCTGAGTTGGTAGAAATGAAACGTTGCAAAACCAACGGACTATGTTGTGGTGCAGGAGGAGCACAAATGTTTAAAGAACCTGAAAAAGGAAATAAGGATATTAATATAGAAAGAACTGAAGAGGCATTGTCTTTTGAGCCTAAAGTAATTGCTACTGGTTGTCCTTTCTGTAATACGATGATGACGGATGGGGTGAAACATTTCAATAAAAATGATGAAGTGGCCGTAAAAGATATTGTAGAGCTTCTTGCCGAGGCAGAAGATTTATAATATTGATCTATTGCTGATGTATTGATTCTTAATGAAGACAAAATGGAAAGTTTCCTTCCTTTTAGTAATTCTGATTTTATCTTACCTTACGTTTTGGAATTATAAAAACAGAATATACGATTGGGATATGCCAGGATATCTGGGGTGTTTATATACCTCCCGGTTTCCGGATTCTCCTGAAAAAGTAAGGAATCTTACTTTCGGTTTTATTGAAAAAGAAGCACCCGCAGATCAGTATAACGACATCATCGGATTGAAACCTGTAGACAGGGCAAGACAGGTTTTTAAAAACGATACACAATCTTTTACCGAACAAATTCCGTACTTCCAGATAAAGGCCGGATATAACCTGGCGATTTCCTTTTTTTACGAAATAGGATTTTCTCCTCCTATGGCAGTTTTAGTAGCGAGCCTTATTTCTTATTTTATATCCGGACTACTGTTATTTTATATCGTTACAATTATATTTCCTCAGAAATATCTCATTGCAGCCGGGCTTACTATTGTAATAGCTCTATTACCTCCGATGACTTATATGTCCAGGGTTTCCACACCGGATATGTTTATATTTCAATTTTTACTTGTTTTTGCAATAGGTTGGATAAAACGCTGGAATAAATGGATCATGTTTTTGATTCTTTTAGGCATTACATTTACACGACCTGATTATATTCCTTTTACTTTGAGCTATCTGATGAGTGTTATTGTATTTGAATATTATAAGGATAAAAAGATTGATTTCTATATCCTGATCCAGGGAGCGGCACTTTTGTGTCTGTATATGTTTATTATCAAGTTTTATAATTATCCCGGATGGAAAAATCTTTTTTATGACTCTTTTATCTACAGAAGACCAACAATATCAGCTCAACCTGCGGTGTTTACTATTGAGGAGTATCTTCATATCCTTTTAAATAAGATTATTTATTTTAAGAAAGTAAGTCTGATCTCTTTAAGTATGCTTGGTGCTGTTTTTTATCTTTCTAAGGATCAGTGGGTAAAATTATCTGCATGTCTTATTTTCGCCAATATTTATATTAAATTTATTTTTTTTCCACATTCTTCGGGTCTTAGGTTCTTTTTTGGATTCATTATACTCCTTTTTATAATATTGTTGTATGCCTTAAGTAAAAAATACAATGGTTTTAAACTGAATAAAATTGTGTAATTTTATACTTTAAATTTACAGCAATGAAGATTGAAGAATCCAATATAGTAGAAACAAGCGATTACAGAGTTATCATATATCCTGCGACAAGGCCTTTCACCACAAAAGAAGCTAAAGTTATTACAGAGAAACTGTACGACTTTCTGGCAGGGTGGGCAGCCCACGGGAAACCTCTTTCATCATCTTTTAAAATTGAAAAGAATCAGTTTATCGTGATCTGTGTAGATGAAGAAAAAGAAATGGCTTCAGGATGCAGCATCGATGCTTTGGGAAAGGTAATGAGAGAAATCGATGCGGAGTATGAATTGGGGTTATTTGACAGAATGAAGGCGAGTTACGTTGAAGAAGGAGAAATCAAAACATTAAAATTGATCGATTTTAAGACAAAGCTTAGAAACGGAGAATTATCAAGGGATATTCAGGTATTTGATTTTTCTAAAAACACATACCTTGATTTTTTGAGTCATTTCCTATTACCTCTTGATAAGAGCTGGGCTGCTGATATTAAATAAATTTATCGAAAGTCAAAAGAAAAGAAAAGCGGATTGTTCCGCTTTTTTTCTTTTTAAAGTATATTTGTATCCAACCGGATTTTTAACTCATTTTATTTATCCGGCTATCATTTTCCAGAACCATGCCTAAAATACTTTTTCTAACCACCGCACATAGATATGATGATGACAGGATCTTCTATCATCAGGCTAAAGAGCTTAAAGGGAGGGGGTTTGACGTGAAAATCTGTAGTTTGAGCTCCGGATACAAGGGAATTATTGACGGGATAGAAATTGAATCTTATCCGGTTTTAGACCAAAGCACGAGCAGTAAGATTAAGATTTTTAAAAGGGTTTGTGATAGTTTCCAGCCGGACAGTATCATAAGTTCAGAACCACTGGCGGTTATAGCTTCAAAAAAGATAAAGAAGGAACGGGGAATAAGTGTTATCTATGATATTACGGAATGGTATCCCTCCAAAAGAATGGTTGAAAACTTCTCATTTTTTCTAAAAGGGATTCATGCTTTTAAATTTTTGATGATTCAATTGTATGCAGGATGGATAAGTACTCATTTTATTTTTGGGGAGAACACCAAAAAATTTCCTCTGGCATATGTCTTTCCGTTTAAAAGGAATATTACTTTGCCTTATTTTCCCAATGATGCTTATATTCATCCGAATATTAAGAAATTAGATCCGAATAAAATAACATTGTGTTATACGGGGCAGATTTCCAAAGAGAAAGGGATTGAAAATTTTTTTAAAGCTATTGATACATTAAGAAAAAAAAGACCGGAACTGGAGATTGCAATTCTGATTATAGGGTCATCAAGAAAGGAAAAGGATGAAAAATATTTTTCTTACTTACTTTCAAAGTACAAGTGGGAAAATATAACCATTAAAAAGCCTGCTTCTTTTGAGACTTTTACAGAAGCATATGCTGAAGCTGATTTATGTTTTGACCTTAGGGAAATGAGCTATGAAAACCATCATTGTTTACCAATTAAAATATTCTATTACGCTGCATCTGGAAAACCTGTTATTTATACCGATTTAAAAGCTACCCGGCAGCACGTAGATGTTTCTGAGTTTGGGGTTTTGGTTGATCCTGAAGATGACGATGCTATTTCAGATGCCATTATCAATTACATAGATCATCCTGAGGTATATAACAGACATGCACTGAATGCCAGACAAGAGTATGAGAAGAAATACAACTGGAATCTCATAAAAAAGCGTTTTACAGACTTCGTCAAACAATCACTTCATAATTGATATGATGAAGCAAAATACAATTGTGAAAACGTTTATTTCCCGCTTTTTAATATTGATATTAAATTTCGGGCTGGTCATTTATACAACCAATATGTGGGGCAGTGAAGGGAAAGGGACAATTTCCATTGTGATTGCCGACCTTACCATTGTAGGCTTTTTCTGTAACATTTTTGTGGGAAGCAGCGTCACATATTTTGCCTCAAAATATAAAACGGAACAAATTCTTTTGTATGCTTATCTATGGTCTGTTTTAATAGGGATAGCTGTTCCGCTTATTTTTAGTATTATTCGTCCGGTAGAATATTTATCCTATCTCATTGGACTGTCTGTTTTGTCTTCACTTCTTGCCGCTAATATTAACTTGTTTGTCGGGCAGCAGAATATCAGAATGTTCAATCTATATACTATTTTGCAGCAGGTAGTTCATATTGTTTTTATTATAATTATTGTATACCTTATTAACATTACGTCAGTTGTTTCTTACTTTATAGCCCAGCTAAGTTGCTTTGCCGTTTTATTCATAACTAGTAGCTTTCAAATCTTACGTTATTGTGAAATTGGCCGTATTTCATTTTCTAAAAAAATTCGTAATAAGCTGTTTGATTATGGTTGGAAGACACAATTAAGTGCTTTTCTCCAGTTTTTAAATAACAGGTTATCATTTTACTTTTTAGAATTTTTTAAGGGGATTACGAGTGTTGGTGTTTTTTCTATCGGAATTGCTTTTTCTGAGGCGATCTGGACTGTAAGTAAAAGCCTTTCTGTGGTTTTATATTCAGATGTGGTTAATACCAGCAATCATAACATCGCTATTGAAAAAACAAAGATATCTTTGAAGATCAGTTTTCTGGTTACCTTACTTTTTATTATCATCATTTTGCTTTTACCAGCCCAGTTCTATGTGATGATTTTTGGTAAAGATTTTAGCGAAACCAAACGGATCACCCTGTTTTTATCTCCCGGCATTCTGGCTATAGCCGTAAGTAATATAATAGGATATTATTTTGCCGGGGTGAATAAGCTGAGAATATTAAATATTAAATCTGTAATAGGGCTTATTTTTACGATCGTTTCATCCTTTTTTATCATTCCAAGGTGGGGAATTACAGGAGCCTGTATCATAACCTCTGTTTCCTATTGTATTTCATCCGGATTATTGTTCTGGAAATTTTATGAACTGACAGAGTTCCATATCCGTGATTTTATGATTTCAAAATCTGAAATTAATTTGTTGCTGAATAAAGTATTAAGAAAAAATAATTAAAATATGTTTTATCTTTGTTCGAAATGAGAAATGTTATATTCGGAATTCTGGTAGTTTTTTTTGCGCTTCTGAGCTGTAGAAGCGACGAGGATAGTATACAAAGGATAGATCAGATTGTTAATCTGTATATGAAGAACAGTGCCGGACAGGATTTATTGAATGCCAAAAAGAGCGGCTCATTTACCGCAATTTCAATGAATGATATCAATGGGATCAGCGATAATGCTCCGGTAAGTTTTGCATTAAAGGCTACGGCAGATTCTACACTTTATATTGAGTATATTGCGGGAGCCAGAAGAGTAACTGTAGATTCAATAAGCCCTGCAGATCGAACTTACGAATCCCGTATTACATTAGCACTTACAAAAAAGCTTACAGAAACCACCAATGATGTGACAAATGATGTTCTCAGAATCCAATATCATTGGACACCTTACGTATTCGAAGTCTCCAAAGTATTTTATAATGATGAGCTGAAGTTTACAAAACAACCAGGTGCTCCAAATGTTGTTACCATTATAAAATAATTTTAAATTTGCAAAACTGTTAGCCTGGATGATCTATGGTTTAACATTCTAATCAACTAACATCCAAATAAAATGTTACAAGTTAATTTTTTACGCGATAACAAAGAGCGCGTTTTAGAAGGTCTGAAAAAAAGACAATTCAAAAATCTTGAGTTGGTAGACGAAGCTATTGCTACCGATGACGAAAGAAAAAAAATCCAGTTTGAATTAGATTCTCAACTTTCCGAAATCAATAAAATCTCCAAAGAAATTGGGCTTTTAATGAAAGAGGGTAAAAAAGATGAAGCAGAATCAGCAAAATCTAAAACAGCACAATTTAAAGAGTCGAGTAAAGAATTACAATCACAACTGGATGTAAAAGAAAAAGACTTATTAAATATCCTGTATCAACTTCCGAATATTCCAAATGAGCTTGTAAAGAACGGAGCATCAGCAGATGATAATGAAATCATTTATCAGTCTCATGAAGTTGAAAGTCTTGGAGAAGGAGCAATTCCACACTGGGAGCTGGCAAAAAAATATAACCTTATTGATTTCGAATTAGGGGTGAAGATTGCAGGAGCAGGTTTTCCTGTTTATTTAGGAAAAGGGGCAAGAATGCAAAGAGCATTGGTACAGTATTTTCTTGATAAAAATGTAGATGCCGGATATATGGAGGTAAATCCTCCTCACGTAGTTAATGAGGCATCTGGATATGGTACCGGACAATTACCGGACAAAGAGGGGCAAATGTATCATATCGGTGCGGATGATCTCTATTTGATTCCTACAGCTGAAGTTCCGGTAACAAATTTATATCGTGATGTTTTACTGGAAGAAAAAGATCTTCCTATTAAGAATACGGCATTTTCACAATGTTACAGAAGGGAGGCCGGTAGTTATGGAGCTCATGTAAGAGGATTGAACCGTCTTCATCAATTTGAAAAAGTAGAAATTGTAAGAATTGAAAAGCCTGAAAATTCTTATGCCGTTTTGGAAGAAATGGTTGAACATATCAAAGAGATTCTTACGGATCTTGAACTTCCTTACAGGGTATTAAGACTATGTGGGGGGGATACAGGTTTTGCGTCTGCAATGACATATGATTTCGAAGTATGGAGTGCTGCTCAGGAAAAATGGTTGGAAGTAAGTTCTGTTTCTAATTTTGAAACATTCCAGGCGAATCGTTTAAAATGCCGTTATAAAACAGATGGCAAGTCTCAGCTGGTTCATACCCTAAATGGTTCTGCTATGGCCTTACCACGAATTATGGCTGCATTGCTTGAAAATAATCAGACCGAAGAAGGAATCAGACTTCCGAAAAAAGTGGCTGAATATGCAAAATTTGAATTGATTAATTAATTCAGAAATATATAATATGAAAACCACCGGCATACCGGTGGTTTTTTGTTTTTATTCTGTTGTAATAATGATCATTTTATCATCATGTTTGAACTTAAATCCTTTATCATAAAGCGCTTTAATATCGTATTCTATCCTAATCGAATGATCATCAACCTGCTGTACCCAGTCATGCTTTCCGGTAATGGATTTTATTTTGTTTTCAAATTTCAGAGTAGTTCCGATCTTCTTAAAAAGCATAGGTAACAAACCTTCAGCACTCTCGATTTCTTCTTGTGGTGTTTTTGATTTGAGCGCTTCCTCAATATTTTTAAGATTAAGATTTTCTGTATTGATCGTTAAGGTTTTACCATTCCAGTCATTATATACATTTTGATCAACAGGGAGCTGATAGCCTACGGAAAGACGATGGAGTGCATCATAATCAGGTTTTGAGAAATGGTCTAGTTTTAAAGAAAATCCTGCATATTCATTATTTTCTTTATTGGATTTCATAAAAACCTTCTTTAATATTTTTATGGAATCCTGATCCTTGATTTTACCTTTGTTTTTTTCTTTATCCAACTCATACATGCTTGTCCAGGTTGTGGGAAGTTTATCCATTTCGCCAAGCTCCTTTTTCTGTAAAGAATCCGTTGTCATGGCTTTCATTTCGGCCATAAACTCACGCACATCGATATCCATAACCGTAGAGGACGCAGCATCTTTATAATAAACTATTTCAGAATTGATGGTACAGGATTGCAATGCCAAAAGGCACATCGTGAATAACAGGAATGTTTTTTTCATGGGTATAGTAAGATATTTTAATGACAGTTTACATCATGATTATGGCCTTTCTGGATTGTCATGGCTTCAGCTTTGGGAGAAATGTAAGGAATTCCCAATTCAAGTCCTCTAACGATAAAGAGCCCGCCTAAAATAATCATGATAATAGGGATCGCTTTTAAAACCTTCATCCTGAAAGCCTGATTCATGAGATTTCCGACAAGAACTATCGCAAACATGAACGGAAGTGTTCCTAATCCAAATAAAGCCATATATAAAGCTCCCTGCCATATTCCTCCGCTTGCTAGACTTGCCGTAAGAGCCATATAAACCATTCCACAAGGTAAAAATCCATTTAAAATACCCGTTGTAAATCTTGAACGATAGTCTGCTTTTTGAAGGAGCCTTCCTAAATTTGATTTTACTGAAAAAAGGAATTTGGAGAAAAAAGGAATTTTGGACGCAAAATCTTTTCCTCCAAAAGAAAAAATGGCCATAATAATCAACAGGATTCCAACACCAATTGTTAAGTACCGCTGAAATCCTGCCATTTCAAATCCTTGCCCAATGATCCCAAGAATACCACCCAAAAGAGAATACGTAAATATTCTTCCAAACTGATAGGTGAGATTCTGAAGATAAAAATTAGTAGCCTGTTTCTTTGTTAATCCCATCGATAATGCAATAGGGCCACACATTCCGATACAGTGAAAGCCGGAAGCAAAGCCTAATCCAATTGCCGATAAAATAAGTGCTATTTCCATATCACATCATAATCCATTCTGTAGTTGACCTTGTCTCTTGTCCACATTAATCGTAGGGTATAACCTCCGGTTTTTAATACCTTTGAAGGAATAACAAACGATTGATTTGCATCCAATTGTTCAGATCTTTTGATATCTAAATTCTGGTCATCTGTTCTGTTTAAAACAAACTTTACAGTAGTATTGGAATTATTATAATCTTTTGGGAATACTATTTTAATTCCATTTGTATCTTGAGTGTAAGCAGGTTTTTCCTTAAGTTCATCTGCTCTCCTTTTAGCATCTATCACATCCTGGTATTGTAATTCTTCTTCATAATAATTATCAGTTACCATTTCTGAATTTTTCTGCCCGTTCGGGAAAAGAAATAACATAGATAAAATAAAGATAATAAATGCAGCTAATGCCAATACAACACCGTGTCCCCAACTAAAGTTTTTCATTGCTTCCGGATTTTTTTTATTTGTCTTATAGTATATCATTAAAAAACCTCTGTCATTTTCATTTGACTACATGAATGCGAAAATATGGAGGTTTCTGAGAATTAAAAATCTAATTTAAATGGTCCTTCGAAATAAGTTTTATAAGAATCAACCAGTTTTCCTTTCATATCATAAACACCAATTGTAATGTTTTGCTTAGATAACTTCATGGCATCTTCAGGGAAACTTATGTTGATTGTCCCTTTCGATATCTTATCTCTTTCTACAGTAATTTTACTCGATGCACTGTAGATAATTTCACCTTTAGCAGGCTCTATTACTTTGATGGTTACAATTTTCTTGTCGTTTGTCTTATTTAAGAAAGTGTAATTATATGTATTGGTGATCTTACCATCCCTTACAAAAAATGTACTTCCTGCAGGTTTAATGAATTTAGCCTCCATTTCTCCGCGGTTGTACAGAAGGTAGCCGAGGAATCCAACAAGCAGTACGAGAACAACGGCAAATCCTTTCATCCTTCCCGTAAATTTGAATGGCGTTTGATTTTCAATCTCATTTTCAGATGCGTAGCGGATCAATCCTTTCGGAAGACCTACTTTCTCCATCACTTCATCACAGGCATCAATACAAGCGGTACAGTTCACACATTCCAACTGTTGCCCATCTCTGATATCAATTCCTGTAGGACAAACTACGACACATTGATGGCAATCTATACAATCTCCTTTTCCCGCAGCTTTTCTATCCTCGCCCTTTCTCCATTTTGACCTGTTTTCTCCACGTTTGAAATCGTAGAATACATTGATGGTATCTTTATCAATTAATACACCTTGTAGTCTCCCGTATGGGCAAACCAATGTACATACCTGCTCCCTGAACCAAGCAAACACAAAGTAAAATGCTGCTGTTAGAAGAATCATTACGATGAAATTGGTTGGATTGGCAAAAGGACCTTCAGAAACAATTCTGAAGACTTCTTTATATCCCACGATATACATAAACATAAAGTGGGTAATGATCAATGATATTACAATGTATACAAACCACTTTAAACTTCTTTTCCAGATCTTTTCGCTATCCCATGGCTGTCTGTCCAGCTTCATCTGCTTGTTTCTGTCACCTTCGATAAGGAATTCTATTTTACGAAATATCGATTCCATAAAAATTGTCTGAGGGCATATCCACCCGCAGAAAATTCTTCCGAATGCAATCGTAAAAATAATAATGAATATCAAAGATGCTATAGCACCCAAAGTAAGGATAAAAAAGTCCTGAGGATAGAAAGGCTGTCCGAAAATAAAGAACTCCCTATCGATAACATTGAATAAAAGGAAAGGGTTACCATTAATTTTTAAGAATGGAACAGCAAAGTATATAACCAATAAAGTATAACTTACAATGTTCCTATAGTTGGTGTATTTACCTTTAGGTTTTCTTGGGAACACCCATTTTCTTTTTCCGGATTGCTCCATAGTCCCTATAGAATCCCTGTAAGTCTCAGGGTCCAGAACCTGTCCCTGTCCGCCGCGTACTTCTATTTCTTCTATGTCTGACATTTTGTAGTGTATTTAAAAAAAGAAAAGCATAATTGGTTACTATTTTTTTTCTAATAACAAATTATGCTTTTCATATGTTTTAATTTTCTTTAAATTATTCTTTTTCCCAATGAGCTTCTGTTCCCTGAGGAGCTGCTCCACCTTGAGCCGGTGTAATTGGTGGTTGTTCCTGATTGATGTGATATACAAAAGCTGCAATTTTCTCAATTTCGGCACCTGAAACCTCACCATTTTTACCAAACGGTCTCATGGCAGGGTTCGTAGGAGAACCATTCCAGTCCATATGGAAAACATTTTTAAATAAAGTCTTCTCTGGTTGGTTGATCCAGTAATTATCCGTTAAGTTCGGACCAATACCTCCTCTTCCGTCTTCTCCGTGGCAAGATGCACAGTTTGTTTTGAAAAGCTCTTTACCATCTGCAATATTATCAGCCGAATATTTCGCTGTTTCAATGGTTACAGGAGGCTGAGATTTTTCGTACTCTGCAATACTTGCGATTTGCTCTTTATATTCTTTTTCATATTCGCTTAATGGATGAGCGAAGTCTGTAAAAGAGTATGCACATATATATACAATACAAAAAGCAGTCCCAAAATAAAATAAACCTACCCACCATTTTGGTAATTGATTATCGAGCTCCATAATTCCATCGAAGCCATGGTCGATAAGGATGTCTTTTTCCTCTGTAACAGATTGCTTTTTGAATGCACTGTCATACATTCTTCTTAAGAAAGGAATCTTTTTCTCAGCAAGGTAAGCCGCTTTTTCTTCAGGAGACAATTTTTTGAATCTATTATTTTCAATCAGGTCTCCAATGGCGCTATGAATATAAGCTAAGATAGCACTTATCACAACAGTTCCCCAGAAGTATGGTGAAGCTAGAAACGAGTAGCTTTGTACAAATAAATAATAAAAAACTATTAAAAGTCCAATTATTATTAAAATGTTTACAACAACCGGTGTTCTTTGTTTCATAATAAATTTTTAATTTTTTAAATTAAAGTCGTCTTCGTCATCCTGCAGAGGAGCCTCTTCTTCTTCCTTGTAATATTTTTTAGGTCTGCTAAAAACATATATTACCAAAGCTACGAAGAACAGCATAAAGAAAATCAGAGCCAGCGTCTGGTAAAAACCAGCGTTTTCTGTATTGGATAATATATCTTTAAAGTTCTGAGGAATCATTGAGCTTTAATATTTTTTAGTTATTACTTGCTGTTTTTATTTCTGTTGTTTTGATATCAGTACCTAATCTTTGAAGATAAGAGATAAGGGCTACAACCTCTTTTTTCTCTAGTTCACCTTTAGGTCTCTTCGCATAAGCCTCTTTCAGGTCATTTGCTTCAGAGAAAATATCTTTTACAATCTTCGCTGCCTGGTTATCTGCCCACTTGTTTGCAGAATCTATCTGAGGCTTTGTATATGGTACGTCAAAAGTATTTTTCATCAGTAACATTTTATCAACCATTTTAGATCTGTCTAAGTTCGTAGCGATTAACCAAGGGTAACGAGGCATGATAGAACCCGCTGATGTCGATCTTGGGTTATACATGTGCTTATAGTGCCAAGAACTAGGGTTTTTCCCTCCTTCTCTATGTAAATCCGGTCCCGTTCTTTTTGAACCCCACAAGAATGGTCTGTCATAAACAAACTCACCCGCTTTTGAATATTGTCCGTTTTTACCGTTAAATCTTACGATCTCATCTCGGAATGGTCTTACCATCTGAGAGTGACAAGCGTTACAACCTTCACGGATATAAATATCTCTACCTTCAAGTTCCAACGGAGAATAAGGCTTCACTGCTGAAATGGTAGGTACACTTTTCTTAAGTGATAAAGTAGGTATAATTTCAACTGAACTACCGATAGAAATAGTGATGAAAGATAAAATACCTAATAATACAGGAGTTCTTTCTAACCATAGGTGAGTTCCTTCTCCTTCTTTTCTGTTTTTGCTGATGTTTGCTAAAGCAGGAGCTTCTGCAGGAACTTCTTTCTGGAATGATCCTTTTCTTACCGTTGCAACAACGTTTACGATCATTAAAATAGCTCCTGAAATGTAGAAGAATCCTCCTAAGAATCTCATTTTAAAATAAGGGATAATAGCTGTTACAGTATCCAACCAGTTTTTCCACAATAGGGTTCCGTCTGGATTGAACTGTTTCCACATCAAACCTTGAGTAAATCCTGAAATATACATTGGTACTGCATAGAAAATAATTCCTAAAGTCCCTAACCAGAAATGCCAGTTAGCTAGTTTTACAGACCATAATTTTGTTCTCCACAAGATAGGTACAAGATAATAGATTACACCGAATGCCATGAAACCATTCCATCCCAGTGCACCTAAATGTACGTGTCCGATTACCCAGTCAGTAAAGTGACCGATCTTGTTGATATTTTTAGTTGCTAAAAGCGGTCCTTCAAAAGTTGCCATACCATAACATGTAACAGCCACCACGAAGAATTTAAGGATAGGATTTTCTCTTACTTTATCCCATGCTCCTCTTAAGGTAAGAAGACCATTAAGCATTCCTCCCCATGATGGAGCGATAAGCATAATAGAGAACCCTGTTCCTACTGCCTGTGCCCATGCAGGAAGTGCAGTATACTGAAGGTGGTGAGGACCAGCCCAGATATATACGAAAATTAATGACCAGAAGTGGATAATAGACAGTTTATATGAGAAAACCGGTCTGTCTGCCGCTTTTGGCAAGAAGTAATACATCAAACCTAAAACCGGAGTTGTTAATACGAATGCTACTGCATTGTGACCATACCACCATTGTACGATAGCATCTTTTACCCCTGCATATGCTGAATATGATTTCCATCCTGTGAAAGATAACGGAACTTCTAAGTTATTAAAGATGTGAAGCATTGCTACTGCGATCCAGGTACCAATGTAGAACCAGATAGCTACATAAAGGTGTCTTACCCTTCTCTTAGCAATAGTTAAGAACATGTTGATACCGAAAATGATCCATGAGAAAGCAATTAATATATCGATTGGCCATTCGTGCTCAGCATATTCTTTAGAGGTGTTGATCCCCATAAAGAATGTAATGAACGTAGCAACAATCATAAACTGCCAAGTCCAGAAATGTAACCAAGATAATGTATCGCTATACATTCTTGTTTTTAATAATCTCTGTAATGAGTAATAAATACCGGTATAAACGATATTACAAACGAATGCAAAGATTACCGTGTTGGTGTGCAACATTCTGATTCTACCAAAACCAAATGCACCATGAGTATTAATTAGCCCTTGGATATTACCACTCTTCAAACTCTGAATGGTAGTATCATCTGTACCAAATAAAAATTCAGGAAGTTCAGGGTAGAAAAGCATTAAGGCTGCTGTAAGCCCGAACAAAAACCCTATAAGCCCAAAAACTATGGTCGCATAAAGAAATGCCCGAACAATACTGTTGTCATAACTAAACTTTTGTGTCTCCATATCAACTATTCACTTTTTTCTTCAATTTTATTATTTTCTCCTTTTTCTTTCTCGTCTGTTTTGTTGCCATCTTTCTCTTTCTCCTTTATTTCACCGGAGTCAAAAAGAATTCGTACAGCAGGAGATTCATCATCCTCAAACTGTCCTTTTCGGGCGTTAACTATAAAAACGACCAAGAAAATTGCAGCTAAAGAAACACTGCATAGGATCATTAAATATAGAATATCCATCAGACAACAAAATTAACCTATTTTCGGGGTTCAAATTTAGTGAAAAATAATGACATTCATCACGAAATACCGATTCTTGCTAATTTAAAATCAGTCTAAATAAGGGCTTCTACGCCTCTTTGGTAAAGTATTTCCGTCCTAAGATCCAGGTTGAAATTGTAGTGAATGCAACTACAGTGATTGAGCTTATTGGCATGATTATCGCTGCGAATAGCGGATGCATATGGCCTGTGACAGCGTAACTTAAGCCTACTATATTGTATAAAAAGCTTATTATGAATGTCATTTTAACAATAGTAATTGAGCCTTTGCAAACGTTCAGGTACCTGTCAAGGGTAACCACTTTGTCACCATTCATGATGACATCAGATGAAGGAGTAAAGGTATTGGTGTCATCTGCAATGGCTATTCCTACATTGCTTTGTTTCAATGCTCCTGCATCATTTAATCCATCTCCCAACATGGCAACTTTGTAATTTTTATCCTGGAGTTGCTTGATGTAATTTAATTTATCCTCCGGGCTTTGATTAAATGCCATCGCCTGATAGTTGGGGATAATTTCCTTTAACTGATTTTCTTCAGAAGAATTATCTCCGCTTAAAATGAAGATTTTATAATGGTTGAGCGTTTTGAATAAGTTTTTAAGGCGACTTCTATATTCATTTTTGAATATGAATTTACCTAGAAATTCATTGTTTTTACTGATGTAGACTGCCGTTTCAAGATTTTTAGATTCCTGATTATTATATTTTGCAGATCCTATCTTATAATGAGCTCCTCTTACAGTAGCCTCATATCCTTTCCCGGAGGTCTCAACGAAATTATCAACAGGGAAGTAGTCATCATTAATATCAATAAATTCGTATAAAGATTTTGAAAGCGGGTGATTTGAATTTTTTAATAAGGTTTTGATATTCAGTGAGTCGAATTCTGAAATGGTGGAACCTTCATACTTGATATTTGTTTTTTTGCGGTGGGTAATGGTTCCGGTTTTATCAAATACAAGTGTGTCGATTTTTGCAATTTTCTCAATGGTCAGGGTATCCTTTACATAGAATTTATTTCGTCCTAAAATCCTCATAATGTGCCCGAAAGTAAAAGGAGCGGAAAGCGCCAGCGCGCAAGGACAGGCAATGATCAATATGGCAGATACCACCTGGAACATTTTTTCCAGATCAATGAATGACCAGTAAATTCCTGAAATCAAAGCTATGCCTAAGATGATAAATGTGAAATACTTGCTGATGTTATTGGTGAGAGTGTCAAGTCCTGTTTCGTATTTCTTAAATGCTTCCTTATTCCAAAGTTGAGTAAGATAACTTTGGTCCACATTTTTGATCACTTCAAGTTCAAGAGAAGAACCTATCTGTTTTCCACCGGCAAAAATTTTATCTCCCGGTTGTTTACTTATGCTTTCACTTTCACCAGTGATGAAACTGTTATCGATATTTCCTTCCCCGTTAATAAGAATAGCATCTACGGGGATGATTTCCTGGTTTCTAACCAGAATCCGGTCTCCTACTTTAACTTCTGAAAGTAAGATATTGTCCTGCTTTCCATCAAAATCGACTTTGGTAACTGCAATTGGATAAAAAGATTTGTAATCACGGTCATATGAAAGAGCGCTATAAGTTCTTTTCTGGAAGGTTTTTCCTAACAGCATGAAGAATAATAGCCCGCAAAGTGTATCGAAATAGCCAGGTCCGTAGTCTGTTGCTACCTCATAAATACTTCTTCCGAAAAGAACGAAAATACCCAAAACAATAGGAACGTCAATATTAACGATCTTGTTCTTTAAACCATACCAGGCCGATTTGTAATAATCTGAAGCTGAATAGAAAACTACAGGAATGGCAAGCAGAAACATTAATGTTCTAAAAAGTCCTTTGTAGTGCTGCATCCAATAATCTTCACCTCCAATATACTCAGGAAAAGCAAGGAACATTCCATTCCCAAACGCAAAACCGGCAATGGCAAGTTTAACAAGAAGGGACTTATCAAGATGATCCACGTTTTTCTCTGCCGTTTCCAGGCTAATGACCGGTTTGTATCCGAGGTTGGTTAAAAATTTAGCGAGTTCGCTTAGTTTTAGATCGTTATGGTTGAAAGAAACCTGTAGGGTCTTTCTGGTAAAATTGACCTGTGAATATTTAATGCCGTCGTTCAGGGTATGAAGGCTTTCCAAAAGCCAGATGCAAGATGAGCAGTGGATTACAGGGATTTTAAAAGTCACAAGGCTTGTATTGCCTTCTGAAAAATCGGTGACTTTTTCAAAAATTTCCGGGGTGTCCAAATAATCGAACTGAGAGGAATTTTCGTCCGGACGAATTCCTGCTCTTTTATTCAGTTCATAAAAATTACTTAGATTGTTGGTATTCAGAATTTCGTAAACTGACTTGCAACCGTTGCAACAAAAAATTTTTTCATCAAAAAGAATTCGTTCTTTTTCTATGCCTTGACCACAATGGAAACAGTTCTCGCTCACCTTCATAAATTATTGAGGTACAAAATTATAACAAATTTTTTTGTTTATCGAGTTAAAATGTTCTATTTTTGTGATAAATGTCATATTAAAATGTCGCAGGAACAACAGATTGCAATTGAAGAGAGGTTCGCCAGAGTTTTTAATGATAAATCTTTTAAGGAAAGACTTTCAAGCGCAGATTTTGAAAAATACATTAGCACAAAAAAGAAATTAAAATTTCAGAAACACGATACTATTTTCGAAGATGGAGAAACTCCAAAGGGAGTATATTTTTTAGAAAATGGTGCTGCTAAACTTTCTAAATCCGGAGCCTTTGGAAAAGATCAGATCTTAAGGTTTATCAAAGAAGGTGATATTATTGGCTACCGTTCTTTACTTTGCGGAGAAAATTTTCAGGCTAAAGCTGAAGCAATGACTGATATTGAGTGTACTTTTCTACCTGCAGATGTATTTATGTATCTTTTAGAGGTGGATTCTCAATTGTCTTTCGTAATGCTTCAGAAAATAGCTTATGAATTAGGAGAATCTTCAAACACGATTACTTTCCTTGCTCAAAAAACCGTAAGAGAGCGATTGGCTGAAATTTTATTGCTTCTGGAACAGAAATTAGGAGTAGATCCGGAAGGGTTTATCAAAATTTCTTTAACAAGAGAAGAAATTGCCAATATCATCGGTACAGCTACCGAGAGTGCTATCCGTCTGATTTCCGAATTCAAACAGGATGATCTGATAGAAGTGGACGGAAGAAACATCAAGATCCTCAACCACGACAAACTAATGAAACTAGGTCACGTAGTTTTATAAATCATAAAAAAAATTTAAGTCGGCGGAAGCCGACTTTTTAACTTTTAAAATATAGATACATTATGTCTGTTCATTCTGAAATAAAAAAAGTTACGACTGAAACCTTGCGTAAAATGAAGTTCGACAAGGAAAAAATAACAATGCTTACAGCCTATGATTTCACTACAGCAAAGATGGTAGATGCAGGAGGAGTAGATGCTGTTTTGATAGGAGATTCTGCAGCCAATGTAATGGCAGGTTTTGAAACTACGCTGCCTATTACTCTTGATCAGATGATCTATCATGCTCAAAGCGTTGTACGTGGAGTAGACAGAGCTCTCGTTATTGCTGACCTTCCTTTTGGAACTTATCAGAGTAATCCTGAAAAAGCATTAGAGTCTGCCGTGAGAATGATGAAAGAGGGCGGTGCCCATGCTGTGAAAATTGAAGGCGGTAAAGAGATTTCAAAATCAATCAAGAAAATTGTTAATGCAGGAATTCCTGTGATGGGGCATTTAGGATTAACCCCTCAGTCTATTTATAAATTCGGAACTTACAAAGTAAGAGCGAAGGACGAAGCAGAAGCTGAGAAACTGATCAGTGATGCGCAGCTTTTAGAAGAATTAGGGTGCTTTTCTGTTGTTTTAGAAAAAATTCCGGCAGATTTGGCTAAAAAAGTATCTGAAAGTATCTCGATTCCGACAATCGGAATCGGAGCAGGCCCTGACTGTGACGGACAGGTTTTGGTTTATCATGATATGGTAGGAATGAACCAGGGGTTCAGTCCAAAATTTTTGAGAAGATATCTTGATCTTTACAGTGAAATCACAGGGGCGGTTGCACAATATGTAAAAGATGTAAAAGAGGTTACCTTTCCTAATGAAAAAGAAAGCTATTAATGAGAGATAATCAACAGACTATACAAGGAGTTATTTCCGTTATCGCATTGATCTGCCTTGCCGTAGGATGGTTCAATTTCTTTTCACCGGAAACTAATGATATTCTCTCGAAAAGGGTATTTTACATCGTCATAGGAATAAGTTTTGCCATTCAAGCTCCTTTTCTGTCTAACAGAAATTTTGTATATCCAATGTATGCTGCCGCAGGTCTTTGTATTGTTGGCGCTTTTCTTCCATTGGAATCAAGGCTGGCTGCAATGAAAACACTTGGGCTTCTTGCAGGGATTATTCTTTCTTTGTCGAACAGACGACAGATTAATTAAATGTAAAATGGAGGAGCAGATTGCTTATGAAGACAACCATCTCCTGGTTGTAAATAAAAAAGTCGGTCAGCTTGTACAGGGTGACAAGACCGGTGATGAATCGTTATTAGAATCAATAAAGAACTTTATAAAGAAAAGAGATGCTAAACCGGGAAATGTTTTTCTCGGTTTGGTTCATCGTATAGATCGTCCGACATCAGGTTTGGTTATTTATGCCAAAACCTCAAAAGCCCTTTCCCGTCTTACCCAGATGGTTAAAAACAGGGAAATTAAAAAAACATACTGGGCTGTTGTTGCTAAAGAAATGATTCCGCATCACCAGAGGCTGGTTCATTATTTAAAGAAAAATGAGAAAAATAATAAAGCCATTGTTTTTCCAAAGGCAACAGATGGAGCGAAAGAGGCAATTTTAACTTATAATGTTATTAAAACCCTGGACAATTATATGCTTCTTGAAATTGATCTGGAAACAGGAAGACATCATCAGATCCGGGCTCAACTTTCCAAGATTGGAGTTCCAATAAAAGGTGATTTGAAATATGGAGCACCCCGGTCCAATCCGGATGGAGGAATCAATCTTCATGCACGGATGCTTACATTCATCCATCCCGTGACCAAAGAAGAGATCAGAATTGTAGCTCCTGTTCCGCAAAATGATGCCATATGGAGAGCATGCGAAGAATAAGTCTGAATATAAAAGTTAATCTTAACATTATACTATTAAACATACAAAAGACCCTCTAAAAGCAGATGGTCTTTTTGTTTTTAATGAAATCATTTTGCCTGTTTTGAAAAAATAACTAACTTCGTCCCATACTTTAGGGGTGTCTGTTCACAAGCAGACTGAGACTTTACCCTTTGAACCTGATCTGGATCATACCAGCGTAGGGAAAAGTGAGATGACTTTTTGCTGTACATTTCTATTGTACAATTATAGCCATTCCTAAAGTGATTTATAACAAAAATCTTGGAATGGAACTTATAATCAATCACACACGGAAAACTTTCGATATTCCACCGGAAAACCTGGAGGCTTTGATGGCTCTGGAGGCACCCGGCCGCAAAAAAGGAATCGCTGTTGCCTTAAACAATCGTATTATTCCCATTTCCTCCTGGCAGAATACTGTACTTCAGGACCAGGATTCAATTTTAATTATTACCGCAACACAGGGCGGCTAATCTTCGTAAAACCCCAATAATTTTATGGCACATTCAATTACGCGTTCGCCATTTCCGAACTCAAAGAAAATTTATGTTGAAGGAAGCATTCATCCTATTAAGGTTGCTATGCGCGAAATCCTATTGAGCCCTACAAAGCTCAGCAATGGAACATTGGAGAATAATCCTCCTGTCACGGTTTATGATACGTCAGGACCTTATACGGATGAAAATTCGCAGATCGATATCCAGAAAGGACTTCCAAGAATAAGAGAGCAATGGATACTGGAAAGGGGAGATGTAAAAATTCTCGACGGAATATCGTCCGAATATGGGAAAGCCCGTTTGGCAGATCCGAAACTGGATGAATTACGTTTTTCTTATAACCATAAGCCAAAAGTCGCTCTGGAAGGAAAAGAAGTAACCCAGTTATACTATGCAAAACAGGGGATCATTACTCCTGAAATGGAGTACATTGCCATCCGTGAAAACCAAAGAATAGAACAGCTTGATTTTGTTTCCAAAGAAATGTCTTCCCAGCATGCCGGGAACAATTTCGGGGCAAGAACTCCTAAAAATAAGATTACTCCTGAATTTGTAAGAGAAGAGATTGCTGCCGGAAGGGCAATCATTCCTAATAACATCAACCACCCAGAAAGTGAACCGATGATTATAGGGCGGAATTTTTTAGTAAAGATAAATGCCAATATTGGTAACAGTGCTGTTTCTTCCAGTATCGATGAAGAGGTCGAAAAAGCAGTGTGGGCATGCAGATGGGGTGCGGATACTATTATGGATCTTTCCACAGGAAAAAATATTCACGAAACACGGGAATGGATCATCAGAAATAGTCCTGTACCTATCGGAACTGTTCCTATTTATCAGGCACTTGAAAAAGTGAAAGGAGTTCCTGAAGATCTTACCTGGGAAGTATTTAGAGATACCCTGATCGAGCAGGCTGAGCAAGGCGTTTCGTATTTTACCATTCATGCAGGAGTGCTGCTCAGATATATTCACCTTACCGTTAATAGAGTAACGGGAATTGTTTCGCGCGGAGGTTCTATTATGGCTAAATGGTGTCTTTATCATCACAAAGAAAACTTCTTGTACACGCATTTTGAAGAGATTTGTGAAATCATGAAAAAATATGATGTAGCTTTTTCTTTAGGTGACGGACTTCGTCCGGGATCTATTGCAGATGCTAATGACGCTGCACAATTTGCAGAGCTGGAGACTTTAGGAGAGCTTACGAAGATTGCTTGGAAACACAATGTACAGGTAATGATTGAAGGTCCCGGTCATGTTCCGATGCATATGATCAAAGAAAATATGGATAAGCAGCTGGAAGAGTGCCACGAAGCACCTTTCTATACGTTAGGGCCGTTAACAACAGATATTGCACCGGGCTATGATCATATAACTTCAGGAATCGGAGCTGCCATGATCGGATGGTTTGGATGTGCAATGCTTTGTTACGTTACCCCTAAAGAACATCTAGGACTACCCAATAAAAAAGATGTGAAAGACGGGGTTATTACCTACAAGCTGGCAGCACATGCTGCGGATTTGGCAAAAGGACATCCAGGTGCTCAGTACAGAGATAATGCTCTGAGTAAAGCAAGGTTTGAATTCAGATGGGAAGATCAGTTTAATCTTTCCCTGGACCCTGAAACGGCAAAAGCATATCATGATGAAACATTACCGGCAGAGGGAGCAAAGATTGCGCATTTTTGTTCCATGTGTGGTCCTAAATTCTGTTCCATGAAAATTACTCAGGAAATACGGGAATCCGCTGAAATGGGGATGATGATAAAATCACAGGAGTTTATCGAGAACGGAAAGGAAATTTATTTATGATCATTGTCATAAGTCCTGAAAACATTTTAATCAATGAAGCAGAATGTGTCAATAAGATGTTTCAGGATGGGCTGGAATTATTTCATATCAGGAAACCTTTTATCACTGAGGTAGAAATGATCGTTTTCTTGGATCAGATCGATGCATCATTCCGTCATCGATTGGTAATGCACGGTTATTTTGACCTGGCAGCAGAATATGGCATTTCAAGAATACACTTCAGAGAAGAGGACCGTATTAATGGATTGCATTCATGGCGTGCAAAAGGTTCGGTAATCTCTACATCGGTACATGATATCATTTGTTTTAATGCTCTTGAGCCCAATTGGGAATATGCTTTTTTCAGTCCATTTTTCTCAAGCATTTCAAAACCGGGATATGGAGAACATTCTAAGGTTTTGGAGAGGATAGGACTTCGGAATAATCATGATGTGAAACTTATTGCTTTAGGAGGAATCTATGAGGAAAACATGGAGATAGCACTGAGATCGGGAGCAGAAGGTCTTGCCTTGCTGGGAGGGATCTGGATGAATGAGCAACCTGTAAAGGCATTTAATCAGTGCAGGAATAGAATGTTGGAATATAATTATCAAAACAGGTAGAAATTGGTCAAAGAAAAATTACAATATATTTCCCAGGGAAATACAAAAGAAGAACAGGAATTGAATATTTACAGGGCTCTGGACGCCGGTGTAAAGTGGGTGCAGGTTCGTTGGAAAAACGCGCCTGGGAAAGAGCTTTTTGAATTGTGTGAAAAATCAAAATTACAATGTACCGAATACGGGGCAATATGTATTATTAACGATCACATACATTTGGCAGAACTCGTAGATGCTGATGGTGTCCATTTAGGATTAGATGATGATACAATCACTCAGGCAAGACAAATTCTGGGTCCTGAAAAAATAGTCGGGGGAACAGCTAATACATTAGAGGACGTCCTGCAAAGAATTGATGAATCTTGTGATTATATCGGTTTGGGGCCATTGCGGTATACACCGACAAAGGAGAAATTAAGTCCGGTACTGGGCTTTAAAGGGTATCAGCAACTGATCCGGGATTTAGAAAAAAGATCGGTTAAAATTCCTGCAATCTATGCAATTGGAGGTGTACGTCTTGAAGATGTAGAATTATTACAGGAAATTGGAATCCATGGAGTTGCTGTCTCCGGACAAATTACAGGCAGGCCGTCTGTCGTTAATGAATTTATAAAATCTTTCAAATGAATCATATACTAACAATTGCAGGAAGAAGTTTCGAATCAAGGCTATTTCTGGGAACGGGTAAATTCGGAAATCTGGCAGAAATGACGCAATCCATTATTGCATCAGAAAGCAATATGGTGACAATGGCACTGAAAAGAATTGATGCTCAATCTGAGGATGATGGTATTCTCACGGCACTGCAGCCCACCAATACCCATCTTCTGCCTAACACCTCCGGAGCCCGTACTGCCAAAGAAGCGGTACTAGCTGCGCAATTGGCCAGAGAAGCGTTAGAAACAAACTGGGTGAAACTGGAAATACATCCGGACCCTAAATATTTACTGCCGGATCCTATAGAAACATTATATGCAACGGAAGAACTTGCGAAGCTTGGGTTTATTGTAATGCCCTACATTCATGCTGATCCCGTTTTATGCAAACGGTTAGAAGACGCAGGGACAGCAGTGGTTATGCCATTGGGAGCTCCTATCGGAACGAACAAAGGTCTTCGGACGTTGGATTTCCTGGAAATTATCATTAGCCAGAGCAAAGTTCCTGTGGTAGTTGATGCAGGAATAGGAGCCCCATCTGATGCGGCAAAGGCCATGGAAATTGGTGCTGATGCCGTATTGGTGAATACTGCTATAGCCGTGGCAAAGGATCCGATCAGTATGGCAATTGCATTTAAGGAAGGGGTTATTGCAGGAAGAAGAGCTTATGAAGCCGGACTGGGCTCGATTAGTTCCCATGCTGAGGCATCAAGCCCCTTGACTTCATTTTTATTTGAATAAATCGTATTAGAATGAAAAATTTTGAGGAGGTTTTCACATCCTATGAGTGGAATGATATTAAACAAAAACTGGAAAATGTCACTTTATCCGATGTAGAATACAGCCTTCAGAAGAAGCAGAAAACATTAGATGATTTCCTTAATCTTATTTCAATGGCTGCGGCACCGAAATTAGAAGTGATGGCTGGCATGGCGAGAGCGATTACCCAAAAACGTTTTGGCAAAGTAATCCAGCTGTATGCACCTTTATACCTTAGTAACGAATGTCAGAACATTTGTACCTATTGTGGTTTTAGCTTAGACAATAAACTGAAAAGAAAAACACTTTCCGATACTGAGATTATGATAGAAGCAACGGTTCTGAAGGCGATGGGAGTAAATCATATATTGCTGGTAAGCGGTGAAGCGAATAAGACCGTAGGAATTGCCTACTTTCTGAATGCTGTTCGGTTATTAAAATCCCATTTTGCCAACATTTCTATCGAAGTACAGCCATTGTCAGAAGATGAATACCGATTACTCCATCAGGAAGGAGTTCATTCAATCCTTGTGTATCAGGAGACTTATCATCAGGAAGTGTATAAGCAGTATCATCCGAAAGGTAAAAAATCAAATTTTAATTTTCGTCTGGAAACACCTGACCGAATAGGAAGAGCAGGGATCCATAAAATGGGGTTAGGTGTTTTATTAGGATTGGAAGATTGGAGAGTCGATAGCTTCTTCAATGCAGCCCACATTGATTACCTGCAAAAGCAATATTGGAAAAGTAAATTTTCCGTATCATTTCCGAGATTACGGCCCGCTGAGGGAATCATAGAACCCAACTTCATTATGGAAGATAAAGAGCTTTTGCAACTCATTTGTGCTTACCGGATATGGAATGAAGATCTTGAAATTTCCATTTCTACCAGGGAGAATGAAAATTTCAGAAATCATATTGTATCTCTTGGAGCCACTTCCATGAGTGCCGGATCTAAGACTAATCCGGGAGGCTATGCTGTAGATCCTCAATCGTTGGAACAATTTGAAACCAGTGATGAAAGAAGCATGCAGGATATAAAAAATGTGATCAGGAATGCGGGATATGATCCTGTTATGAAAGATTGGGATTCTGTGTACAGTGGTTTTTAATAGAATGATCATGAATAGCGAAGAAATGTTTTCCAGATACAGCCGTCAAATTTTTATTGATGAGATTGGTACTTCAGGGCAACGAAAAATACTTAATGCGAAAGTGCTTGTTGTGGGGGCTGGTGGATTGGGGAGTCCTGTTATTCAATATTTGGCAGCGGCAGGAGTTGGCATTTTAGGGATCGCAGACTTTGATAAAGTAGAGCTTCATAATCTGAACAGGCAGATTATTCATAATGAAAAAAGTGTAGGGATATCCAAAGTGTCCAGCGCAGTACAATTTGTTGAAGCACTTAACAGGCATATTACTATTATTCCCATTGATGAAAAGATAGATCTTTCAAATGTTGAAAGGATAATTTCCAGATATGACCTGATTGTAGACGGATCAGATAACTTTTCTACACGGTATTTAATTAATGATGCTTGTGTGAGACTAAAAAAGCCGGTGGTTTATGGAAGTATTCTGGGCTTTTCCGGTCAGGTGGCAGTATTTAATTACAGAGAGAGTAAAAACCTGAGGGATCTTTTTCCTGAACCACCGGTGGATGAAGATACCCCGGATTGTGATAGTTTAGGTGTTCTGGGATCATTACCCGGAATAATAGGAAGTATGATGGCACATCTGAGCCTGAAAATAATTACAGATCTTCCTGTGAATACCAATCAGCTGACTTTGGTCGATACTCTGGACTGGAGATTTCGCACCATCGATTTTTAATTATATTGTTTTTAAATAAATCGGGCAATAAGAATATTCTTACTGCCCGATTTTATGATAATTGATATGTTGATGTAGTATTAAAAGACTATAACCTGATTATTTACTATCCTGCTGCATTACCCCTCCGTTATCCTCTTTCTTGCTGCTGTTTAAGATATTCGGATCCTCTTTAGCCAGTTTGTTTTTGGTTGGGATCTTGTAATTAATGGAAAGTCCGAAATTTCTTGTGTCATATTTTGTTCTCAAAGTAACCGCTTCTCCGGATGGCGGATTAGAACGGACCTGCATTACCTGTCCGTTAAAAATATCATTAGCAAAAACAGAAACAGTAAGACGGTTATCCAAAAACTTTTTAGTCAGTGTAATATCCAGTGAATTGCTGAATGGTTTTTCTGCTGTGAAGTAGAAATAACCTGCTTTTGGCGTCAGGTAGCTGTAGTTTGCTGTTAGCTTAATCTGTTTAGGCAGAATAAGTTGGGTCATCACATTGAAAATCCAGAATCCTTTGTTGTTTAAATTATCAATATCATGTTTCTGATATCCGGCATACAGATACATAAAATTGATTTTGTCTGGATTAAAATCAAACTTCATGATTTCGCTCATGGGCTTACTAAAAATCATGAAAGGGACAGGAAGCCCTACATTGAAATTGTGGATCCTCATGCTGGAAATGTTTATCTGCTCATTAAACAGGTTTTTTCCATTTTTTCTGATGATCTGTGCAACCTGATTTTTAGCTGAGCTTACACTATATCCGATGAATGCATAATCAAAGGCAGAAAGTTTTACTTCATAATTGTCAAAGATCGTAGGCTGCAGATTCGGATTTCCGGTAACCTGGGTATTCGGTCCCTGAAATGTAGTGTTATTGGGATTAAGTGCAGAAATACTTGGCAGACTGATCTTCTTGTTATAGTTTGCTGAAACAGAAACCTGATTCATAAAGCTGTACTGAACGCTTGCATTTGGAAATAATTTAAACTTATTAAAAGGGATCAGATTTTTCTGAACTATTGCACCGGTACTGTCAATCACCCTTGTAATTCCAGAGATGTCATAATTTTCAGCCCTTGATCCTAATGTGAAATCGAATTTTTTCAATTTAGCCTGGAACTCAAGATAGGTGGAAGCGGTCTGTCGTTGATAGTCCAGATTGGTCAAACCTCTGCTTTGGGTATCGAAGTTTTGTTTTTCATATAATCCACCGAAACTTACCTTTCCTCCATCAAGGATCTTGATTGGTTGCGAATAATCCACTTTAAAATTAGCAATTCTCATGTCAGATTCATTGTTCAGTAAAAGGCCATCCGAAAACCTTGGAAAGTTTTCGTTAGGATTGATGTAACTGATATCTCTGAAAATATTATTCTGATCAAATTTACTCGTTGATTTGGTATATCCGAACTGGAAATCCAGTTTTTGAGATTTATCACTAAAGCGTTTCTGATAGGTTATTACCGCTTCCTGTCTCAAATTATTCGTGTAAGCGGCATCAAATGCATGAAAATATCCTTCCCTGATACTGTCTTTAACAGGAATGTACGGTAGGTCAGCAAAACCGTTACTATCTGTGTAATTGCTGTTTTTATTATGATAGATATCGTAATTTAATAATAATCTGTCCTGTCCCAGATCAAATGTTAAGCCCGATTTCGCGAAATAACCACGGCCGATTCTATCCGTATTGCTTAATAATAAATCATTTTGATTCGAATTCAGCATACTTTCCCGATAGTTCTGTCCGATGTTCAGCTGCCATCCGAAATATTTATTACGGGCGTTTAAATTTAAAGAGTTGCTGGTTCTGCTTCTCAACTTACCGTAGTTGGTAAATGAATAATTTCCTGAATAAGTTGCCGTAAGATATTTATTGGCATTTTTGTTCGTAATGATATTCATAATTGCACCCCCGGAAGTTGCCGGGAATTCAGCGCCAGGTTGAGTGATCACTTCAATTCGGTCTACAGAATTGGCAGGCATCCCTTCCAAAAATGAATTGAGCTCATTGGAAGTAATGTTTAAAGGGCGTCCGTTAAGATAAACATCAAGGATCTTTCCCTGATACATCATACCGGCAATATCAGTAGACACCAGACCCGGAAGTTTTTTGATACCCTCTAAAACATTTCCGTTGTTCAGCTGGGGTTGTTCTGAAAAATCAAAAATAGTCCGGTCTGCTTTTTGTTCAACGGCTTTTTTAGTTTTGGTAATTACAACCCCTTCGATCTGCTTTTCCTTGACCTGGTTGTTGGTTTTTTCCTGAGCCTTTGTGACAATAATGCTTAAGGAAAATAAAACGAGTACAATTTTTTTCATAATGGTTTTTACTACTACTCAGTTAGACGTTTAAAATAAAAAAATGTTACAAGGAAAGTTTTTAGAGGGTTGTTTTATTCCATGAA
Source organism: Chryseobacterium sp. PTM-20240506 (assembly GCF_048296755.1). Taxonomy (NCBI): domain Bacteria; kingdom Pseudomonadati; phylum Bacteroidota; class Flavobacteriia; order Flavobacteriales; family Weeksellaceae; genus Chryseobacterium; species Chryseobacterium sp. PTM-20240506. The sequence goes on along the minus strand of NZ_CP182581.1, from coordinate 2,887,625 downwards.
ATACCTCACAATAGAATATAATCATATTGCATCATCATACGGCTTGGTTTTGCGATTAATTTAAAAATTTTACAAATTATTTTTTTATTTGTAAAATAGTTATATCTTTGCCTCACAATTATCAAGAATCTCATAGATGGGATAGCAACCTGCAAAACAAGCAAGGTGCTGAAATAGATAAGCCGGCAAGCTCCGGAAAAAATGTTTTTCTATTCATTCCCATCTTACAATTTTTGTTTAAAATTTAAAATCAATGTTTAAGAACAGGGAAAATTACAGCACAATGAATTTGACTTTTTGCCCGGCAGATATCGAAGCAAAGCTTCTGTATGCTGGTGATCACTCATGGCATTTCGTGATGTGTATGTGTTGTTGTTCTTAGCCTCTGGTTTCTATTAACTAATAAAACCGTTTATCATTTTTCTTTTAGCCTTGTGTTTTCAAGGTTACAGGATACTTTTTGCTTAAAATTTTAAGCAAACAAAAAAATTATAACAAAAATTTAAAAATAAAACACATGCGCCATTTTAAAAATAGAAGTATCATTGCTTCGGCCACTTTAATTTCGACGTTTTACTTCGCCCAGTCTGATACTCTAAAATCAAAAAAAATCGATGAGGTTGTTCTTCTCGGTTCAAGAGGATCAGGTAGATCATTAACAGATACTCCGGTTCCAGTAGACGTTATTAACATTTCAAAAATATTGAAACAAAGCCCGGTTAATAATATAAGCCAGGCTCTAAACTATATTGTCCCTTCTTTTTCCTCCACATCGCATACTGTAAATGACGGGACGGATTTTGTGGATCCTGCACAATTGAGGGGTTTAGGTCCCGATCAGGTTTTAGTTTTACTTAATGGGAAAAGAAGGCATCAGTCTTCACTCATCAATGTAACCCTTACACCAGGTAGGGGTTCGGTGGGAACAGATCTTAATGCGATTCCTGCTTTTGCTTTGGATAAAATTGAAGTGCTTCGGGATGGTGCTTCTGCACAATACGGATCTGATGCTATTGCAGGAGTTGTCAATTTAGGTCTTAAAAAAAGATTGGGGTTATCCGGTCAGTTATTTTTGGGAGGATATGCTTCACCGGTTACCAACAATTTTTCCGGTGGACTGGATGGAGAAACCATCTCTTTAGACCTGAATTATGGATTCAAACTTGGAAAACAGGGTTTCTTCAATATTACCACATCAACACAATACCGGGATCCTTATTCCCGAGCTGGTGTGAGGAATGGCGATATATACAATGCCTATAATGCTATTAACTACAGGGCTGCTCAAGATGGGATAGATATAGACGGGCTTTATAAGAATATAAATAATACTTCCAATAGCCAGCAAATTATCAATACGATTAAACAATATGCAACAAAAGTAAATTATTTTTCATCTGATTTACAGAATAAAATTGCAAACGCCAATAACATTTCAACTTTACAGGGTTTATTAGGAGGGGATGTTACCAATGATGAACTTGCATATAGAGGACTTCAACGGAAAGACTTCAGTATCAGGGCAGGACAGTCGAAACTACAATCAGCCCAGGTATATTATAATTCGGAAATTCCGATTAATGATGACTGGAAGGTGTATTCTTTTGGAGGATATAGCTACAGGCTGGGGAATGCCGGAGGTTTTTTCCGTTTGCCTAATACCGAGAGAAATATCAATTTTATAACACCCAACGGATATCTGCCACAGATTGAGTCTACCATTAATGATTATTCATATGCAGCTGGGATCAAAGGAAAATGGAATGACTGGAATATAGATCTCAGTAACACTTTTGGAAAGAATACTTTCAAGTTTGGAGTTGTTAATACTTTTAATTCTTCATTGGTCAACAACTCTCCAAGAAGATTTGATGCAGGTGGACTTGAGTTTTTGCAAAACACCCTAAACCTTGACTTTTCCAAAAAGTATGATGTATTGCATGGGCTGAACATTGCATTTGGAGGGGAATACCGTTATGAAAATTATAAGGTGAATGCCGGTAACGAGAATTCTTATGCCTCTTATGATATTTATGGAAATGTAGTGACCGTAAATACTCCAAAAAATGAGCTTGTGACTGATTTTTTTGGCGTAACAAGACCTGCCGGTTCCCAGGTATTTCCGGGATTTAGTCCGGATAATGCTGTTTCCGGAAATAGAAATAGTGTGGCCGGATATGTAGATGTGGAGCTGGAACCAACGGATTGGTGGCTGGTAGAAGGTGCTTTGCGCTATGAAAACTATTCAGACTTTGGATCTACCTTTAATTATAAACTAGCGACTAATGTGAAGTTGGCTGATAATTTTAATTGGAGAGGTGCTGTTTCTACAGGTTTTAGAGCCCCTTCATTAGCCCAGATCTATTATAGCTCAACATCAACCTTAATTCAACAGGGCAATACTACCCAGGTAGGAACTTTTAGGAATAATTCCGAGGCTGCACAGGCGCTTGGGATTCCAAAACTGAAACAGGAAACCTCCCAGTCGTACAGTACAGGACTTACTTGGAAAGCTCCAAATTTGAATCTTGTGGTTACAGCAGATGTTTATTATATTAAAATTAAAGATAGAGTAGTGCTCACTGATTTGTTTTTCAGGCCTAAAGGTACTAGAGGTGTAGATTTTCCTGAAGGATCGGATCAGGCGATTCTGCAGAATGCTTTTGACCTTGCAAGAGCTAGTGCCGCCAACTTTTTTGCGAATGCTGTGGATTCCCAAACCAAAGGGCTTGATCTTACCATTTCCCAGACATCCAATTTAGGTTCAGGAATTAACCTGGAAAATAACTTTGGGCTCAATCTGAATCAGACCAGAAGAATAGGAAATATTCATGCCTCCCCAAAATTAGTTAGCCAGATAGACAGTTACTTTTCTGAGCCTAACAGGATTTACTTTGAAGAAGCTGTACCCCGTGTAAAAGCAACTCTATCCAATAATCTTAGAGTTTCCGGATTTAATATTTTATTGAGGAATTCTTTCTTTGGAAAAGTAACCGACGCTGATGTATTGGATGCTAATTTTGATGGTGTAGTAGGAAAACAGGAACACTTTGTATTGAATAATCGTTTTGTAACAGATCTTTCAGTAGGCTATGACTTCAGTAAAAATATATCTGCAACCATTGGAAGTAACAATATATTCAATGTGATGCCTTCTAAAAATCCACTAATCAATTCCCTGACAGCAGATAATCAGTTTGTATACTCCAGACAGGTTTCCCAATACGGTATTGGAGGGCGATTTCTGTTTGCAAGGGTAGAATTTAAGTTTTAAATGCTCTGGAAGCTTTGAAGCATAAAGCCATATAAATAAAGGCAGAGATTTCAACTTAAATCTCTGCCTTTATATTTATAAAGAAGAAAATTCTGTGAATTCATATTCTGCAGAGCAGGTTAAAAGTTGTCTGAGGACTGCTGCATGTCCGTTTCCTATGATTACTAGAATTCTGTCGTCACTCTGATGCGGAATATTCTGTATATTACGGAATATTCTCAGATTCCTGCTATACCAGTTCATGGCAAGTACATCAGCTCCGTCATAATCCCTTAATTTAAAATCTCCACTCAGATAAGCGCCATATCCATATTCGTGATATTCTTTGCTGTTAAGATATTGGAAGGTGTTCATAAGTGAGCTAAAGTTTTTTGCTTCTGAATGATTATAGAAATCAGTAAAGTTTTGAGAAATAGGGTCGTCACTTTTATAATCATATCCCTCTGTAAGTTTCTTAAAATACAGTGAGTCAGTCTTTCCAAACTTTTCCATAAGGTCTTCTAATACGGAAGAGGCGTCTACACTGAATAGTTCATTGATCTTCAGTTCATTGGCAATTCTCATGGCAAGCTGGTATCGTTCGTCTCTTTTATCATGGTGTTTTCCTTCATTATACTCTTTGAGTTTTTGATTGGCGTTCCATTCGGGTGAAGCTTCAATAGCAATCTTTGTTGGCCTGAACTTCTTAATATAATTTACCAGATCGATAACCTCTTTGGATGTTTTAGGAGATAGTACATCGATCTGGTCCTGTTTTTTGATTTTGTGGGCATCCAGATTAGGATAATCAAAATGGAATGAACCAACTACTAATACTTTTGTTTTGGGGGAAGGGAAGAAATCTGATGGTTTTTTTTGGGCCTGAACAAAGCAGGAAAATAATAGAAGAGTGTAAAGAAGTGTTTTCATGATATTTTATTACTATTATTAAAACAACTTATTATATAGATTTATTACATATTCCTATAAAAATTGAAGGTTATCATATAAAGTATACATATAGATAATAAAAAAACATCCCGACCGGGATGTTTTTTTATTATCGGGGCATAAATAAATTTATGCCTCTTGCTGTTTAATAAGATTCAATGCTGAACCAGCTTTGAACCAGTCGATTTGTTGATCATTATAGGTGTGGTTAGCCATAATAATATCCTTGGTTCCGTCAGCATGTACAAATTCCAGTGTTAATTGTTTTCCGGGAGCAAACTGATCTAAATCTAAGAAGTTAACATTGTCGTCTTCCTGGATTTTATCATAATCTGCCTCATTAGCGAAAGTTAATCCCAGCATCCCTTGTTTTTTAAGGTTGGTTTCGTGGATTCTTGCAAATGATTTTACCAATACTGCTTTTACACCAAGATGTCTCGGCTCCATTGCTGCGTGTTCTCTTGATGATCCTTCACCATAATTCTGGTCACCCACAACGATGGTAGGAATACCTGCCGCTTTATAAGCTCTTTGAACAGCCGGAACTTCCCCGTATTCACCCGTTAATTCGTTTTTAACATGGTTTGTTTCCATATTATAAGCATTTACTGCTCCGATTAACATGTTATTGGAAATATTATCAAGGTGTCCTCTATATTTTAACCATGGTCCAGCCATAGAAATGTGGTCGGTTGTACATTTTCCAAAAGCCTTGATTAAAACTTTAGCTCCTGTAATATTTTTACCATCCCATGCAGGGAATTCTTCTAATAACTGAAGTCTGTCTGATGTAGGGCTTACTTTTACTACCACTGAAGAACCATCTTCAGATGGAGCCTGATACCCATTGTCATCTACAGCAAACCCTTTTGCCGGTAGCTCAGATCCTTTCGGTTCGTCTAGTTTAACCTGATCTCCATTTTCTGCAGTAAGCGTATCGGTAATAGGATTAAAGTCCAGTCTTCCTGAAATTGCTACAGCAGCTACCATTTCCGGTGAAGCTACGAAAGCATGCGTATTCGGGTTACCGTCCGCTCTTTTTGCAAAGTTCCTGTTGAAAGAGTGAATAATAGAGTTTTTCTCTCCTTTATCAGCTCCCTCTCTGTCCCATTGCCCTATACAAGGTCCACAGGCATTTGTAAAGATTCTTGCGTTTTCAAATTTTCTGAATGAATTTAAGAAACCGTCTCTTTCTGCAGTGAATTTCACCTGCTCAGATCCCGGATTGATACCCAAAATAGCTTTAGGTTTTACTCCTTTTGCTACAGCATCTTCAACAATAGAAGCAGCTCTTGACAAATCCTCATAAGACGAATTGGTACAAGAACCGATCAGTGCCCATTCAACCTCTAAAGGCCATCCGTTAGCTTCTGCCTTTGCTCTGAACTCAGAAACAGGAGTTGCTAAATCTGGAGTAAATGGTCCGTTTAAGTGCGGAGCCAGCTCAGAAAGATTGATTTCAATTACCTGATCAAAATATTGTTCAGGATTTGCATATACTTCGGCGTCACCAGTAAGGTGTTCAGCAATTTTATCAGCAGCATCCACAACATCCTGTCTTCCTGTAGCAGCCAGATATCTTCTCATGGAGTCATCATACCCGAAAGTAGAAGTGGTAGCTCCAATTTCAGCTCCCATATTACAGATGGTTCCTTTACCTGTTGCAGAAAGAGATTCTGCTCCTTCTCCGAAATATTCCACGATGCATCCGGTTCCTCCTTTTACAGTAAGAATTCCTGCTACTTTTAAGATCACATCTTTTGCAGAAGTCCAGCCACTCATTTTACCGGTTAATTTTACACCGATTAACTTAGGCATTTTAAGCTCCCATGCCATTCCTGCCATTACGTCTACAGCATCAGCACCACCTACTCCGATGGCTACCATCCCAAGTCCTCCTGCATTTACCGTATGCGAATCAGTACCAATCATCATACCGCCAGGGAAGGCGTAATTTTCCAGTACTACCTGGTGGATAATACCGGCTCCAGGTTTCCAGAAACCGATTCCATATTTATCACAAACAGAACTCAAAAAGTTGAAAACTTCAGAGTTTTTATTAATACCTTCCTGTAAATCTGCTTCTGCACCTACTCTGGCCTGGATCAGGTGATCCGCATGGGCAGTAGAGGGAACGGCAACTTTGGCTTTGCCGGCTTGCATGAACTGTAAAAGTGCCATTTGTGCTGTTGCATCCTGCATAGCTACTCTATCTGGAGCAAAATCTACGTAAGAGCTTCCTCTTTCATGTGCTGTAGTTGCATTTCCTTCCCAAAGGTGGGTGTATAAGATTTTTTCAGAAAGTGTAAGAGGTTTTCCAACGATTTGTCTTGCCGCAGCAATTCTTTCAGGGTAACGCTCGTACACCTTTTTGATCATATCAATGTCGAAAGTCATATCTATTTTAATTTTTCTTTTTCAATTTTTTTTCCGGATTTAATTTAAAAATAAGAAGCGGAAATTCTTCGATTGCAAATCATCAAATACTATTCCTACCTTCCAAAAATGGCATAAATAAGATGAATCATTACTATTTTTAATACCTATCAAGTTAAGGAAAAAATAAATTTTGAGCTGTTGACCTAGGTTAAAATAATTCTATTCACTCTTAAATGGAAAGATTCTAAATAAAAAAGAAAGGTTTCAATCCAATAGATTGAAACCTTTCTTAAATTATTATATAAAAGAGTCTTTCGACTTATTATTTCAAGCTCTTAATGACCAACCTGAACAAGTTCTTTAATAGGTGGAGCAAATTTAGTAAGGTCAATACCTTCAACTGCTGCTTTATATTCATCTATATTAGGAATTCTTCCAATGATAGAAGATAGAACGACAACAGGTGTTGATGCAAGCAGAGATTCTCCTTTTTTACGTTCTGAATCTTCAACTACTCTTCCCTGAAAAAGACGGGTAGAAGTTGCCAGTACAGTATCTCCTTTAGCTGCTTTTTCCTGATTACCCATGCAAAGGTTACATCCCGGACGTTCAAGGTACATTACGTTTTTATATTCTACACGGGCTTCTCCCTTAGGAGCATTATCATCAAATTCGAAGGCAGAATATTTTTCCAGTAGTTCCCAATCCCCTTCAGCTTTAAGTTCATCAATTATGTTATAAGTGGGAGCAGCTACTACAAGAGGAGCATTAAATTCTACTTTACCTTGCTGTTTTTCAAGGTTTCTTAGCATTTGGGAAACAATTTTTAAATCTCCTTTATGAACCATACATGATCCTACAAATCCAAGATCTACCTTTTTCTCTCCTCCGTAATAAGAAAGAGCTCTGATGGTATCATGTGTATATCTTTTGGAAACGTCTTCATTGTTTACGTCAGGGTCAGCGATCATCGGCTCTACAATAACATCAAGATCTACAACAACTTCAGCGTAATATTTAGCATTCGCATCAGGAGTTAAAGCCGGTTTTTCCCCGGATCTGATCTCTGCAATTCTTTTGTTTGCTTTATTGATCAATCCCTGAAGAACCTGATTTTTATTATCCATTCCTTTATCGATCATAATCTGGATTCTGCTTTTTGCGATTTCCAATGATTCGATCAGGGTATTGTCTTCAGAAATGTTGATGGATGCTTTTGCTTTCATTTCAGCAGTCCAGTCTGTAAAGGTAAATGCTTGATCAGCAGGAAGAGTTCCGATGTGGACTTCAATAATTCTACCCTGGAACACATTTTCTCCACCGAATTGTTTCAGCATCTGAGCTTGTGTTGCATGAACCACATCACGGAAATCCATGTGTTCTTTCATGTTTCCTTTAAAGGTAACTTTTACAGATTCAGGAATCGGCATAGATGCTTCACCTGTGGCTAAGGCAAGGGCTACTGTTCCAGAGTCAGCCCCGAAAGCAACACCTTTAGACATTCTCGTGTGAGAATCACCACCGATGATAATTGCCCATTCGTCTACCGTGATATCATTAAGAACTTTATGAATTACATCGGTCATTGCATGATATTCACCTTTAGGATCACGGGCTGTAATCAATCCGAACTCGTTCATGAACTTCATAAGTTTAGGAATGTTTGCCTGAGCTTTTTTATCCCATACTGAAGCGGTATGACATCCTGATTGATATGCACCATCTACTACCGGAGAGATCACTGTAGCCGCCATCGACTCAAGTTCCTGAGAAGTCATAAGACCTGTTGTATCTTGTGATCCAACGATATTTACCTGTACACGAACATCAGAACCTGCATGTAATACTTTACCTGGTGTTGTTCCAACAGCATTTCTGTTGAATATTTTTTCTACTGCCGTAAGGCCTTGCCCTTCATGGGAAATTTCTTTTGAAGGAGCAAAAACAAGAGGAGTTTCTATTCCTAAAAGTTGTGCAGCGAATGTTTGAAGTTTTTTACCAAAAACAATGGCATATGAGCCTCCGGCTTTAATAAACTCCATTTTCTGAGGTGTGAGAGCCTTCGAAATATCAATAAGCTCCTGATCACCTTTATATAATTTTTTCTCTTTAATGTTGATTGTAAGTACAGTTCCTGTAGCTACAGAATAGGCTTCCTCAAGGATTGGCTCACCATTTTCATTACGAAGAGGATTGCCATTTTCATCCAGTTTTTTCACCCAGTTTTTAAGGTCGATACCTATACCTCCTGTAACATCTACGGTTGTAAGGAATATGGGAGAAATACCATTTGTACCTCCAACGATCGGGGCAATATTTACAAACGGTACATATGGACTTGCCTGCTTACCTGTCCATAAAGCCACATTATTTACTCCGGACATTCTTGAAGAACCTACACCCATAGTACCTTTTTCTGCAATAAGCATTACGCTTTTGTCAGGATGCTGTGCCTGCAGAGCTTTGATTTCTTCCTGTGCCTGAGGCGTGATCATACACTTACCATGAAGCTCACGGTCAGATCTGGAGTGAGCCTGGTTACCCGGAGAAAGTAAGTCTGTTGAGATGTCACCTTCACCGGCAATATAAGTAACAATCTTGATTTCGTCAGCAATCTCTGGTAATTTTGTGAAAAACTCAGCTTTTGCATAGCTTTCAACAATTTCCTGTGCGATTTCATTACCATTATTGAATGCTTCTTTCAGACGGTTGGTATCTGCGTCATATAGGAAAACCTGTGTTTTAAGAACGTTTGCTGCTTCTTTTGCGATAGAAATATCATTTCCTAAAGCAAGATCAAGGAGTACTTCAATCGAAGGTCCACCTTTCATGTGAGATAGAAGCTCAAAAGCAAATGCAGGTGATATCTCCTCTACCACAGATTCGCCCAGAATGATTTCTTTTAAAAATTTTGCTTTAACACCTGCTGCACTGGTCGTTCCCGGAAGGGTATTGTAGATGAAAAACTTAAGAGAATCTGCTCGGTCTGCATTAGCCGGGTCTTTAATTTGTGCGATGATTTCGCTTAGCAATTCTGCACCATCAATCGGCTTTGGATGAAGCCCCTGGTTTTTTCTTTCCTCAATCTCTTTGATGTAATCCTTATAATTATTCATATAGAAGTCTTTTCGATATTAATTAAAGGTAGATTGATAACGCCACTTTTCCTTACCAGTCAGAATTAAACCATAATATGCCGTTTTTGAGCTTTGCATTTTGATATGTAACACGGACCAGTTAAAATAAGTACAATCTACATTGCTTTTATAAAATGAAAGATAATGTTTCATGCCAAAGCTAAGTATAAAGGACCTTATCGAAAAGTGTAAATGGCTTACCTGTAGTCTGTCTTGCCGCAAAAACTCTCTTTGTAACGTTGGAAAACTTTCTGATCATGTCAATATCAAATCTTGTATTCCAAAGACGTTTTAAAATTATCAAACATTTAAAAATGCTCCCAAAAGTACGAATTTTTAATATTTTATAAGGATGAAATTATTTAGATTCTTTATAAATATGATTTTTATATTTTCTATTTTGGCTGTACTTTTGCAAAAAATAAATGATGAAAGTGAAAAATGTAATGGGTCTGCTATCCCTTTTTATTTCGATTTTTGTTTTTTCACAGGCTAAATCTGTGAAAAAATATCCGGTTAAAAAAGTTTCCAAAGCGGTTGTTAAAAAAGCATCCGAACCAAAAATCAATCCCGATCTGGTTGTTATTAATGACGAGATTCCTGTTCTGATTCCACAAAAGAAGGATGGCAAATTCGGTTATGTCAACCAAAAAGGAAAATTCATTATTCAGCCTGAATACCATATAGCTGTTTTTTTTGCTGAAGACTGTAATTTACTGTATTCCCCTAATGAAAAGGTCAGAAAATTCGGAACAAAAGAATATGCTACAGTTGAAAAAGATCTGATTTCTTATAGAATAGATCAGACCGGAAAAAGAGTATATCAGTACAAAAATTCCGATCTGGGACAATGTAAGATGGAATTTAAACAGCAACAATATCAGGCCTATATTTTAAATGGCTTTTACGGAATTATTGAACCTTCAAAATTTATGAATGCTGCTGATTACAGAGAATATCAGATCTATCCTCAATATGAATATCTGCATATCATGGAAGGAGATGATGTTTCTGATCCTATGATCGTCGCTTCTCATAATGACCGCTTTGGAGTAATTGATGTTCATAATAAAATTGTGATCCCTTTTGAGTATTCCAATATTAAAAGAAATTTCAGTTGGAAATTGGGAAAGATGTTTGAAGTAACAAAAGATGGAACAAACTATTATTATATAGATTCGAAGAATAAAGCGTACTAAGCAATGTGAGCCCCGGGTATCCACATGCCTCTCCCATCTCATATATTTTTTGTAATTTCGCGGCTGAAATAAAGGGGTGCTTTTACAGGCTGAGATTATACCCACTGAACCTGGAACAGGTAATGCTGTTTAGGGACGCTCCGGCTTTTGCCGGAATTGTATAATATCTTATTGATCCCCTTTTATTCATTAAATTTTAAAATTTATAGAATGAAAGGATTATTTTTTTTAGGGCTTACTGCCAGTTCAATGGCTTTCTCCCAAACCCAAAATACAGATTCCTTAAAAATCAAGGAAATTGAAGCGGTTAATTTTACCAGGAGACTTCCCGTTGCAAAGGAGATCATTAATGTACAAAGAGACCTGGACAGCAGGAACCTCGGACAGGATCTTCCCATACTTTTAAAAAATCAGACTTCTGTAATTTCCACTTCAGATGCCGGAAACGGGGTGGGATATACTGGTTTTAGAATTCGTGGAGTTGCTGGAAGGGGAATAAATGTTATGATGAATGGAGTTCCGTTTAACGATTCGGAGAGCCAGGGTACTTTTTTTGTGAATGTCCCGGATTTGACAAGCTCGGCATCACAGATTGTGATTCAGAGAGGAGTAGGAACTTCCAATAATGGGGTTTCGGCTTTCGGTGCGAGTATCAATGTTATATCCAAAGATCCGGAAGATAAGTTTTATGTAAAAACAGATGACAGTTACGGGTCTTTTAATACCTATAAATATTCTGCTGAGGTAGGTTCCGGAAAGTTTTGGAATAATCGTCTGTCATTGATGGGTAGGTATACCCACATCAGTTCTGACGGATATATTGACAGGGCTTCATCAAGATTAGATTCTTATAATTTCACTGCCTTATTTGAAGAAGGAAAAACAAGGGTTCGTCTGATGGCTTTTGGAGGGAAGGAGAAAACATATCAGGCCTGGAACGGGATAGACAGGAAAACATGGGAGACAGATCCGAAGTTTAATTATTCAGGTGCAATTTATGGCGCTGATGGGAATATCACAGGTTTTTACAATAATGAAACTGATAACTACAGGCAAAATCATTATCAGTTATTATGGGAACAGGGGTTTAATGATCATTGGAATTTAGAGACAACTTTGCATTATACCAAAGGAAAAGGGTATTATGAAAATTATAAGCAGGGAGATCCGTTTTCAAGGTATAATTTACCCAATATCATAGAAGGAGGGCAGACCATAGAAACATCAGATTTTATCAGAAAGAAATGGCTGAACAATGATTTTTACGGAATTGTTTCAACCCTTTACGGAAAATACGAAAACCTGGATCTTAATTTCGGTGCCGTGGCAAATCAGTACTATGGAAGACATTATGGGAATGTGACGGGTGTGTTCTTTCCTATTGATGAGCATGAGTATTACAGAGGGCGTTCGGTAAAAAATGAGGTGGCAGGATTTGCAAAAGCTTTGTTTAGGGTCAATGATTTTGAGTTCTTTGGAGATTTGCAGCTTAGAAATATTGACTACGATACAAAGATTTTATTGGAAGGTGATGATGAAGGTGCTAATATCAAGAAAAACTGGTTGTTCTTCAATCCGAAAGCAGGGATAAACTACAGAATAGGAAATGGTAAAATATTTTTATCCTATGCACATGCTCAACGGGAACCGAACCGGGACGATCTTATTGCCAATAATGAAGTAAAAGCTGAAAAGCTTCATGATTTCGAAGCAGGGTTTGAAAAACAGCTTGGTATTATTTCATTGACGGCTAATTTGTATTATATGTATTATGTAAATCAGCTGGTGCTTAACGGAGAACTGAATAATGTTGGAGCTTTTATCCGTACAAATTCGGGTGAAAGCTATAGGAGAGGTATCGAGATAGGGGCAGTCGCAAAAGTTTCAAAGCAATGGGAGATTTCAGGGAATGTTAGTTTAAGTCAAAACAGGAACCAGGACTTTAAAATAGAAAATAAAGCGGTTGTTAAAGAATTGGGAAATACACAGATCTCGTTCTCTCCAGATGTTGTTGCTAATCTGGGATTAAAATTTAATCCTGATAAAAATTTCCAGTTTTCATTGATGAATCAATATGTCGGAAAACAATATCTTGATAACACTGAAGATCCGAATTTACAGCTTAAGGATTACTTTCTTACCGATTTTAATGCACAATATCAGCTCAGGATTGCCAACAATGATATTGCTTTAAAGCTTTTGGTTAATAATATTTTCAATAAAAAATATGTCAATAACGGTGCTGTGTATGGCGGTGAGCCGTATTATTTTTCACAAGCGGGAATTAATTTTATGTTTGGAATAAGTTGGAAAATACAATAAGAATAATGTAAAAATAGTTGCTGTTTTTTTTGAAATATGCAAAAAAGATATCTAAACTTGGAAATTATACATGATAAGGCTGCTCAGGCAGTCTTTTTTTATCCAAATAAATGTCATAAAAAGTCCTGAAAAAGTTATAAATTTGCTGCCAGATGAATATTTCAGCTTACATTCTAGAATATCTGAAACAATTTGGTTCTGTTACAGTTCCAGCGTTTGGCGTGTTTTCTCTGGAGAACTCAAAAGCGATTATTAATTCTGAAAACGGAAGTATACTTCCTCCCTCCAGTCAGATAGCCTTTGCATCAGATTATGAGGTGGAATCAGAAGAACTGGTATCCTTTATAAGTAGTCAAAAACAAATTTCAATTGAGTCTGCACAGAATGAATTGCAAATTCAGACTGATTTCTGGAAGAAAAAACTCCAGGCGGATCAGATTTTGGAAATTCAGAATCTGGGAACAATTTTTATTGAAGATGGTGAGCCCCATTTCAAAGGAAAAAGACTGGAGTCCAACCATCCTGAATATTATGGCCTGGAAGAGATCAGGCTTTCGGATATTAATAGTGCACAGAAGCCTTTGGTTTCAGAAAATAAAGAGAGCGATTATAAATTTAATAAATCCATTCTTTGGATCTTTCTGTTCATTATTCCTGTTTTAGGAATTTTGTATGTAGCATTCTCACAGCAGGAACTATTGTTTGGGAAAAAATCATTCGATAGTGTTTCTGTACAGACAAAAACAAGAAGAATAGTAAAAGACACGGTAAAGATTAAAAAAGATTCTGTTCAGATGAAAACTTTAGATTCCCTGAAAAAAGATTCTTTACCAAAGCAGATTGAAAAAGGAGCAAACCTTAAAAACACTCAAAACAACACTAAGGCAACATGGCAAAAAAAATAAAAAAGGCGTCGGAATCCCTGACGATTATGACTAATATTGTTCTTCCCAATGAAACAAATTCTTTAAGAAACCTTTTTGGTGGAGAGCTTTTGGCAAAAATGGATCGGTGTGCCTCAATTTCGGCTGCAAGACATTGTGAAAGAAGAGTAGTGACAGCATCCGTAAACCATGTTTCTTTCAATCATCCTATTCCTGAAGGTGGAGTAGTTGTTCTGGAATCAAAAGTTTCAAGGGCATTTTCTACTTCCATGGAGGTGTATGTTGATGTTTGGTTGGATGATCCCATCAATCAAAAGAAAATGCATACCAATGCAGGTATTTATACGTTTGTTGCAGTGGATGAATTTAATCGTCCGATTCCTATTCCTGAAATGATTCCTGAAACAGAAGAAGAAAAAGAAAGGTTTGCTGCTGCTTTTCGTAGAAAAGAACTTTCATTGATTCTTTCCGGTAGAATGAAACCTCTGGAATCGGTGGAGCTTAAAAAGCTTTTCCAGGAACCGAAATAAATACGAGTAAACAAGTGGTTGGTACAAACTTGACCACTGATTTTTGCCAACATATGATCAAAAATTATGAAAGCAGGTATTTCTGAGAATGAAATATTCGGAATTGCATACACAGTGATTCTAATTGGTGTTATTGGTTAATAAAATTTGTGTCATCAGTGTTTAAATATTATGAAAATCCTTCTTTTAGATAAAAATCATCCCCTTATCACGGAGCAGCTTCTCGCAAAAAATTTTATCCTGGAAGAAGACTTTACGTCTTCTTATGATGAGGTTTGTAAAAAAATTCATCATTATGACGGTGTGATTATAAGAAGCAGGATTCCTTTGGATAAGCACTTCCTTGAAAAAGGGAAAAAGCTGAAGTTCATTGCAAGAGTAGGAGCAGGAATGGAGAATATTGATATTCCCGCCGCTGAAAAGTTGGAAATTCAGCTGATTAACTCCCCGGAAGGAAACAGGGACTCCGTGGCAGAGCATGTTGTAGGAATGTTGCTGATTCTTATGAATCGCCTGTTTATAGCTTCCCAGGAAGTGAAAAACGGAATTTGGCTGCGCGAAGAAAACAGAGGTGACGAATTGCTAGGAAAAACTGTTGGGCTGATTGGTTATGGAAATATGGGGAAGGCGACTGCTAAAAGACTTTCCGGTTTTGGCTGTACTGTGATTTTCCATGATATTTTACCCGGTCTTTCTGATGAATACGCTACACAGGTTTCTTTAAAAGACCTGAAGGAAAGGGCTGAAGTTTTAAGCTTACATATTCCCTTGACCGACGAATCTTATTATCTGATCGATGGACCGTTCATTTCCGATATGAAAAATGATTTCTATTTTATAAATACGGCAAGAGGGAAAAATATAGAAACGAAAAGTTTAGTTGAGGCTTTAAAAGCTGGGAAAGTAAAAGGGGCATGTCTTGACGTATTAGAGTATGAGAAATCTTCTTTTGAAAACTTAGAGGCAGGGGAAAATGAAGACCTGCAATATCTGCTGGAATCAGAAAAAGTAATTGTAACACCGCATATAGCGGGATGGACGCATCAAAGCAAAGAAAAATTGGCCCAGGTTATTGTGGATAAGATTGTCGCTAGGTTCGCTGGTTAAGAGTAAAACAATAATAAAAAAGTGCTATCAATTGATAGCACTTTTTTATTATCAATATACTGTAAAAAGAATAAAACTGACAAATATCATAGGCTGTCATATGTCCATGGCTACACGATTTTTTACAGATTTTTCACAAAGGCTTTTCAAATAGCTGTATAATTAGTGACCTCCTTGAAAAAAATAACTACATTAGTGAATGTTAATTTAAGTTTCTGATAATCAGCTATTTGAATATAAATAATTTATTTTTATTATGCTATTCTAACTTAAATTATTAATTGAATTGAGTCATTTTGTTTAATAATTACAGCGAATTAACCAAAATACAGATTATGAAAAAGTTATTTTTACCGATGGTATTAGTCTTATTTTCTTTCAACTTTTGCACTGTTGAGAGTAATGATACCATATCAAATCAAGAAACAAGTGCGATACAATCGAATTATCAGGGAAAGTGGATTGTTAAAGAGTATTCGATACCAAGGCTGGGAGAACAATTTTTACCAGCTGATGGTAAGGGCTGGTATATTCAGTTTAATGAAGATCAGACATTTTCAACTTCTGCACCTAATGGAACATTTTCCGGAACTTACGAATTTAGAGATGGCGCCTTTCACTGTACGACAAGTGAAGGAGTTGTGTCTAAATTAGTTATTAAAGGGACAGATGGAAATAAAGTGATCATAGATAATCTTTCTGGTACAGGAGTTAAATTCTGTACTTTTAAGGTGCTGAAAGAATAATAAGATTGTTAAGGGCTACTCATTTTTCAGTGATATTGCCCGTGATAAAAATATCAAAGAACACAAACTATTTACTTTAAAAATGGCTCAATTAAGAATAAACTGTGTAATGCAGTTTATTTTTTTTAACGATACTGTTAAATAATTCATAATTCGTATTGAGGAGTCAATATTTATTTTGAGTTTTATTAAATTGCCGCTCATTTTTGATACTCATGAAGAAGCATAATTTTGTCCTTTTTTTAGCTGCTTTTGCATTTTTGTTTTCCTGTAAGAATAAATCCGAAACTAAAGAAGCTGTAGCAGAAAATACTACTAACCTACCCAACTACGGAAATGTGGACCTGAGCAAGGTTTTTACAAAAGCAGATGATCAATTGCCTAATAAAGCTTCTCTGGTACAATATATTGATCAGTATTATAAAAAAGTATGGGATGCCGGTGACTTAAGTGGTGGAATACTTGTTGCTAAAGGAGATGACATTCTATATGAAAATTACAGAGGTTTTGGAAGAGAAGGAAATCAAATGCCTATTGATAAAAATACACCTCTTCATGTTGCTTCTGTTTCAAAGACGATGACGGCGATGGCGATGATGAAGTTAATTGAGGCAGGAAAAATAAAATTGTCTGATCATTTAACACAATATTTCCCGGGATTTCCTTATCCGAATGTAACCGTTCAGAACTTGTTATCACAGAGAAGCGGTTTACCCAAATACGAATATTTTATTACTAAAATTCAACCGGCTCCCGTTGAGCTTTCCAAAACATTCATGACCAATCAGGATGTATTGAATATGATCATCAAATATAAACCTGAACTGGCAAGAGACACAGATACTGGTTTTATGTATTGCAATACAAATTTTGCTTTATTGGCATTGCTGATTGAGAAGATTACAAAAACTCCGTTTCCTCAGGCCATGAAGGAAATGGTATTTGATCCTCTTAAAATGAAAAATACCTATATCTTCCAGGAGAAAGATATACCTACCGCTGCACAGTCTTTTTATTACGGACGAGGTAAGCTATATCCTTTGGACAGACTTGACCTTATTTACGGAGACAAGAATGTATATACTACTCCAAGGGATCTTTTTAATTTTTCAAAAGCAATGTTTTCCAAGGATTTCTTAAAGCCGGAACTTATGCAGATGGTTTTTACACCTTACAGTAATGAAAAAGCCGGAATGAATAATTACGGATTAGGTTTCCGGATGAAGATTTTTGATAACGGAGAGAAGCTTACCTATCACAACGGATGGTGGCATGGAACGAATTCTGTTTTTGCCCATTTGTTAAATTCAAAGGTGACCATTGTTGCCATTGGAAACAAATATTCAAACAGGGTGTATACAGCATTGGCATTATCCGGATTATTTGAAGATTTTCCTGCGCAAAAAGATAAGCTGCATAGTGTCATGAACGATAATCAGGATTCTTTAAAAAATGGACATGAAGTTTTTGGAGAATAATGTTTACTTTTGCTTAAACATATTCATGAAAAGACTTTTTCTACTATTCATTATTGGTTTTCTTGTACAGTCCTGTGCAAGAGTAGGTTCTCCGGTAGGAGGTCCTAAAGATACGCTGGCTCCAAAGTTTTTAAGCTCAAATATAGATACAACCAGAGTCAATGTTCGAAGAGATGTTAAAGAACTTCGTATCGATTTTGATGAATATGTAACGCTGAAAGATATCAACAAAAATTTAATTATCTCTCCGCCTATTAAAAAAATCAAGCGGATCTTACCTTCGAATATTGCCAATAAATATCTTTTGATCCAGTGGGAAGATACCTTACAGGCCAATACCACTTATAATTTTAATTTTGGAAATTCTATAGTAGATAATAATGAGTCTAACACACTTCGTTATTTCAACTTTGCTTTTTCTACGGGTGAGAAACTGGATGATCTTTATATCAGTGGTGATGTAAGAGATGCAATATCCTTTAAAAAGGAAACAAGCACAGAAAATAAAATGGTTGTAGGTTTGTACAAGGTTCAGGATACCATGAATTATAAACAAAAACCTTACTATATCACAAAGGTAGATGACGATGGCTATTATGAGCTTAATTATTTGTCGCCGGGGAAATACAAGATCATTGCCTTTGAAGATGAAAATGGTAATTCCATGTATGATCCCGGAAAAGAAAAAGTAGGATTCCAGAAAGAGCCTATCGACTTTGAAAAATCCATTTCGGGATTGAACTTAAAGGTATATCCATCGAGAAAACCATTGAAGTATGTAGAGATGAAGGAAACACCGGGAGGTATCACGATGACGTTTGAAGGAAAGCCGGATAATGTACAGGTTCTTTCTATTAACGATAAGCTTCAGGATATAAAAGTAACCCACAGACCTAAATCGGATTCTGTTAAGATATGGTTTGACGCGGTGAAAAGCAATGTAGGACAGACGACTACTGAAAATTTGAAGTTTAGTTATGATGCTGATAATAAAAAGGATACGGTTTCTGTCTTTTATAAATACAATGCGAAAAACGGAATGACCCTTGACAACAATGACGGATCTCTTTTACCTCCTAAAACAGATTTCAGGATTACTTCCAATTACATCATTGATAAAATAAATACGGATAAATGGGTATTGAAAAGTGATAGTTTAACAACACAGAACTTCACGGCAAAAATTTCCGAAACCAATCCGTATCAGATCCTGATTCAATCCGATTTTGTTCCGGGAAAAAAATATCAGCTGGTTGTTCCTAAAACAACTGTTCTGTCATTCTATGATAAAAACCCAACATCAAAGCGGTTTGACTTTGAAGCAGACAAGGTAGAAAACTACGGCAGTCTTGCATTCAAGCTCCAAAATGCCCCCGCTTCGAATTATTGGCTTCAGCTATTGGATACATCTGAAAAAGTGGTTTACCAGAAATATACAAAGGGGGACGCTGTTAAATTCGATATTCTGAAACCCGGAGATTATGTTGTGAGGATTCTGGTTGACAACAATGATAATAAATATTGGGATGAAGCAGACTTTCAAAACGACGTGTTTGCGGAAGACTCTTATATTTTCTATAAAGCTGTTGTTGTAAGACCTTTATGGGACAGCAATGAAGATTGGGATTTAAAGGATACAAGAGTGCTGGATACAAAAGGATTAAATATTCCTAAACCGGTTGTTGAAAAGCCTGTTGAAAAGGATAATCCTGCACTTAAGTCCGGTAATTCCGTATTGCAACCTGTGAGATAGAGAACGTATGAAAACGATAAAGAAGATTGTATTCTGGAGCCTGGTTGTTTTTGCACTCATTCAGTTTATCCCTATAGACAGGACCAATATGCCCGTTGATCATAAGGTAAATTTTGTAGATGCAAAACAAACACCCGAAAAGATCACTAAACTTATAAAAGGAGCTTGCTATGACTGTCATTCCAACGAAACGGTATATCCTAAGTATTCTTATATAGCGCCTATATCATGGTCTATAAAAAGCCATGTTAATGATGGAAGAGAGCATCTGAACTTTTCGATCTGGCAAACTTACAATTCAGATTTGAAGATAAGTATGCTTAACAGTATTATTCCAACACTTCAAAGCAGGACAATGCCGATGCCCGGATATATTGTGTATCATAAGGAGGCTAATTTATCTGAAGCAGAGCGAAAACTGCTGATCAATTATTTCGAGGAAATGCTGAAATCCAAAACTTACTGATACGCTGGTTTGTAGCGTCGTAAAATAATAATAGCAGAGCTTTGGCCCTGCTATCAATATTTTAAATTGTGTAATTATAGATTGTTTAAATATTGCTTAAAAAATATTTTCTGAGAATCAAAAGCAATATCCTCCAGTTTAATATCTTTTAGTGGAATCCACTGTGCTTCCGATATTTCGGATAATTCAATGTTAACTTCGAATTTTTTATCCACGCGGTATTCATAAAATAAATCGATCGTATTGTAGTCGATCTCTTTATATTGATAGATATTAGGTAGGCTGGTAAGGTATTTTAAATTTGAAATATCGATATTCAGCTGTAGCTCTTCAAAAAGTTCTCTTTTACAGGTTTCTTCTGCACTTTCTTTCGGGTCAACAAAACCACCTGCTAGGTCCAGCTTTCCTTTCTTAGGATTCCGGTTTCTTCTTGTCAGGTAAATTTCATCACCATATCTTATAACAACGGCTACAGCTCCTGCTACATTGTTATATAACGTGAAATTGCATAGAGGGCAGCTCCATTTTTTTTCGCCATCCCAGTGTAGAGATTCTTTGCCACAGTTTGGACAATATTTCAATAATTTCATTAAGCAATATTAATATTTCGGGGATGGTAATTTAAAATGACATCCCGTAGTTCTTCGGTTTTTA
Source organism: Chryseobacterium sp. PTM-20240506 (assembly GCF_048296755.1). NCBI lineage: Bacteria > Pseudomonadati > Bacteroidota > Flavobacteriia > Flavobacteriales > Weeksellaceae > Chryseobacterium > Chryseobacterium sp. PTM-20240506. The sequence goes on along the minus strand of NZ_CP182581.1, from coordinate 2,866,766 downwards.
AATGAGTATAAATTTCAGTTGTCGTAATGCTTGAATGACCAAGCATTTCCTGAATATATCTTAAGTCAGCTCCGTTTTGTAGTAAATGTGTAGCAAATGAATGTCTGAAGGTATGTGGGGATATTTTTTTACTTACACCGGCTTTATCCGTGAGTTCTTTAATAATAAGAAATACAATCACTCTGGACATGGAAGTTCCTCTGCTGTTCAGGAATAATGAATCTTCATATTTCTTGTTGATCTTGTTTTTAGAACGCACCTCTTTGATGTAACTGTTCAATAATTCAGCAGTGTAATCGGCCAAAGGAACGAAACGGGTTTTATTTCCCTTCCCGTTCACCTTAATGTAATTTTCTTTAAAATTAATGTTTGAAATTTTCAGATCAATAAGTTCTGATACCCGAAGTCCACAACCATAAAGTACTTCTACAATACACTGATTTCTTCTTCCCAGATCCGAGTTCACTTCAATGGCTCCGATAATCTTGTTGATATCCATAAGGCTTAGTGTATCGGGAAGGTATAATCCCAATTTAGGGCCTTCAAGCAATGCTGCCGGATTATCCTCACGGGCCTCATCCTCCAGAAGGAACTTGAAAAAAGCCTTGATAGAAGATATCCATCTGGCCTGCGACCGCTCACTGAATTTTTGTTTGGAAAGATTGAAGATATACTCCTGTAAATTATCGTATCCGATCACATCCGGTCCGATGTTGTCGAGGTCTTCCTCAGCGTACTCCTTTAATTTTTTAATGTCTCTAACATAAGCGTCTAGAGTGTTTTCTGAAAAATTTCTTTCGAAACGAAGAAAGATTTCAAAATCTTTAATTTTTTCATCCCAAGTCATTTGTGTTATTTTTTTAGTTCACAATCAGAAATTTGTTCTATTTCAATATTATGGTTTTTAAGGAATGATATCCCATCGTCATCCGAATACTCATTGATATATACCAGTCTTGTAATCCCAGCCTGTAAAATTAGCTTGCTGCACTCTTTACATGGAGAAAGCGTTAAATACAGCGTTGCTCCTTTTGCAGATTGGGTAGAAGCAGCTAATTTTAATATAGCATTTGCTTCTGCATGTAATACGTACCAATGTGTTTTTCCCTCTGCATCTTCACAACAATTCTCGAATCCCGAAGGAGTTCCGTTATAACCATCTGAAATAATCATCCTATCTTTTACGATAAGAGCTCCTACTTGTTTTCTTTTACAGTAGGAAAGTTTTGCCCATTCCTGAGCCATTTTTAGATAAGCTTTATCAAACTTATTCATACCGCAGCATTGTTTTTTTTCGAAATAATTTGTAAAAATAATCTTAGAAGTTAGGCTTTCTTTTTTCCAGAAAAGCACTTACTCCTTCTTGTTTATCAGCTAGTTCAAAAAGCTCGCCAAAATACTTAATCTCAGTATCAAAGCCTTTATCCGTATCCGATAAATTCACTGCATGAATAGCCTTGGAAATTGCCATGGGTGAATTGAAGGCAATAACGTTTGCTAGTTCCTTTGTTTTGGTTAATAAGTCTTCAATAGGATATACTTCGTTCACTAATCCGATTTCTTTGGCTCTTTGAGCGGGAATCATTTTGGCTGAGAAGATCATTTCGTTGGCAATACCTTTTCCGACAAGCTTAGGAAGCCTTTGCGTTCCTCCGTAACCAGGAATCAGTCCTAAGGTTACTTCCGGAAGTCCTAATTTAGCATTTTCCGAAGCATATCTGATATGGCATGCCATAGCAAGCTCTAAACCTCCACCTAAAGCAAAGCCATTGACTGCTGCAATGACTGGTTTAGAGAGATTTTCTATTTTATTAAAAAGAGAATTTTGACCGTTTTTTGCCAATTCTTCAGCCCTTTCCTGTCCGAAATCACTGAATTCTTTGATGTCTGCTCCTGCAACGAAAGATTTCTCACCACTTCCTGTAAGAATAATCACCCTGCAAGACTTGTCCAAATCCAGGTCGTCTAAAGCTGAACTTATTTCCTGGATGGTTTTAGCGTTTAGTGCATTGAGACTTTCAGGTCTGTTTATTGTAATAATAGCTAATTTATCTTCTTTTTTTAATAATATATTTTCGTAACTCATTTTTCCACTTTAAATACTAACCCTTGCAAATTATCATTTTTTTACAAAAAAAAGGAAAAAAAGTTGATATTTTTTCCTTTTTTGTTGAAATATTATTTTGTTTGCTTATTTGATGTGATTCATCATATTGCTATCGATATTGATATTTAGCTGTGATGCTACTTTCATGCCAAGTTCAATATTCGCTCTGAAAAAATGACACAGCTGACGATTTATGATTTCATCTCTCTTTGGTCCGTCAATCCCCTTCATGCTTCCCACAATATTATGGACAAGGCGTTCCCGGTCTTCAGTATTCATTGCTTTTGTATAAAGCAGCCCGGGTTGTGTATAATGATCATCATCATTTTCATTTCTGTTGTAGAAAGCTACATGAGCGCTATCAAGTTCATAATCATAACCTTTATAAGAAGGATCCGGCTTGATGTCATCAAAGCTGTTAGGATGGTAGTTAGGCTTATCAGCATATTCACTGGAGTCAGCCATAAAACCATCTCTCTGGTAATTGTTGGTAGCAAAAGGGCAACGGTTCACTTCCAGCTGATGAGCATTTACTCCTACTCTGTATCTGTGAGCATCGGGATATGAGAATAATCTTCCCTGAAGCATTTTATCCGGAGAAAAACTAATTCCATTGATCAGATTGCTAGGGGAAAATGTGGATTGTTCTACATGTGCAAAATAATTAACAGGTACTTCATTCAGTTCCATTTCTCCAACCTCAATTAGAGGGAAGTCATTCTGGAACCAAACCTTGGTTACATCAAAAGGATTCCATCTGAAATCTTTTGCCTGCTCTTCAGTCATTACCTGGATATATAAGGTCCATTTCGGGAAATCACCATTTTCTATAGCATTGCAAAGATCCTCCTGGGCAAAGTCTGGATTTTCACCAGCCATCTTTACGGCTTCCTCATTGTTGAAGTTTTTAATTCCCTGTTTTGTTTTGAAATGGAATTTAACCCAAACTCTTTCATTGTTTGCATTGATCATAGAGAAGGTATGGGATCCGAAACCGTGCATATGCCTGTAACCATGAGGCGTACCCCTGTCGGACATTAAGATCAGAACCTGATGAAGGGATTCAGGATTCAGGCTCCAGAAATCCCACATCATTGTGGCACTCTTTAAATTTGTTTTCGGCACTCTTTTTTGAGTATGAATAAAATCAGGGAATTTTTTGGCATCTTTAATAAAAAACACAGGAGTATTATTACCTACAAGATCCCAGTTTCCGTCTTCAGTATAAAATTTTAATGCAAAACCTCTCGGGTCTCTTGCGGTATCTGCGCTTCCTTTCTCACCACCTACGGTAGAAAACCTTGCAAACATTCTGCAGGAGTTTCCCACCTTCGAAAATAATTTTGCTTTGGTATATTTACTAATATCGTGTGTTACGGTAAATGTTCCATAAGCGCCGCTTCCTTTTGCATGAACAATTCTTTCGGGAATTCTTTCTCTTACGAAATGGGCAAGGTTTTCCTGAAGAATAAAGTCCTGCAATAGGACAGGACCTCTGGGACCTACCGTCTGAGAATCCTGATGCTCAAAGTACGGAGCACCGCTGCTTAATGTTAATTTTTTAGAATCCATATAGTTAAGATTTTGATTTATTTGTTGTGTTTTTGGATGTAAGAATTATCAAATTTACTTGAATTTTTAATTGCTTATAGCAAAAACATCATATCTTTGTAATAGATAATATTAATCAGATGAACATTCAGCAATTGGAGTATCTTATCGCTGTAGATAAGTACAAACATTTTGGGAAAGCAGCTCAAGCATGCTTCATTACGCAACCTACACTAAGTGCGATGATACAGAAATTTGAGGATGAACTGGATGTAAAGGTGTTCGACAGGACTACGCACCCGATCCGTACCACAGATGTAGGGCTTCAGATCATTGATCAGGCGAAGGTGATTATAGAATCTGTCAATGAGCTGAGAAATAAAGCAAACCTGCTTAATAACATTTTAGGAGGAACAATTAACCTGGGAATTATTCCTACAGTATCTTCCTTTATTTTACCTACAGAAATTTTTAAATTCCTTGATGAGAATCCTAAAATTCAGATGAACGTGAAGGAAATGACAACAGACAGTATTATCAAGGCTTTAAAGGCTGGGGAACTGGATGCTGGAATTATTTCAACTCCGTATGATACGGCGGATGAATTCTATCAGGATTTTCTGTTCAATGAAGAGCTGATGATCTACAGCTCTGATACACAAGCTAATAAAAAGAATTCCTATATTATTCCTGAGGAGCTTAATGTTGAAAAAGTATGGCTTCTGGAAGAAGGGAACTGTTTGAGAAATCAGTTTGAAAACATTTGTCATCTGAAAGAAAATACACTCAAGCCAAAAAATCTCGACTTCCTTGCTTCCAATATCCAGACACTGGTTCATATGGTTGATAAGGTAGGAGGAATAAGTATTCTGCCGGAATTGGCTTTAAGCCAGCTTTCTGAAGAGCAGAAAGGTAAAGTTTTCAGATTTAAGAAGCCTTTCCCTTACAGGGAAATAAGCATCATTTATTACAAACCGACTTTCAAACAAAAGATTATTGACGAATTGTCTTCTTCAATCCAGTCTTCTTTAAAAGAAAGACTTAATTATAATGAAAGTCCAAAAGATTTCGTAAGCATAAAACCACAATAGTTTTTTATACTCAATCGGGATAAATCGCTTGTTTCAAGAAATTTATAATTATTTCTTAAAAGTTTTGGCTATTGAAAAATAGTCCTTAACTTTGCCCCTGTTTACAAACGAGGAAAAATTTGACCTGATTGCAACCTCTATAAAAAAAAGCTAAAACAGTATTCTTTTTGAGCTTTCCATGCAATTATTCACGTTATTCCTCATATTTTTAATCTAATAAAACAAAGAATAATATGTCTTATTTATTTACATCTGAATCCGTTTCAGAAGGGCATCCTGATAAAATTGCGGATCAGATTTCTGACGCTTTGATTGATCATTTTCTAGCATACGATAAATCCTCAAAAGTAGCGTGTGAAACACTTGTTACTACCGGACAGGTAGTATTGGCAGGAGAGGTTAAGTCAGATGCTTATCTTGATGTTCAGACCATTGCCAGAGAAGTAATCAATGGAATAGGTTATACAAAAGGAGAGTATATGTTCAATGGAGACTCTTGCGGGGTAATCTCTGCGATCCATGAGCAATCACCGGATATCAATCAGGGGGTTGATAGAAAAGTAGCAGATGAGACTTTTGAAAGCAAGGCTAATGCACAAGGTGCAGGAGACCAGGGAATGATGTTTGGTTATGCTACTAATGAGACCGCTAATTATATGCCTTTGGCGCTTGACCTTGCGCATACTATTCTAAAAGAGCTTTCTGCAGTAAGAAGAGAAAATAAAGAAATTACTTATTTACGTCCTGATGCGAAAAGCCAGGTGACTATTGAATATTCTGACGATCATAAACCGGTAAGAATTGACTCTATCGTGGTATCTACTCAACATGATGACTTTGGAGCCGAAGAAGAAATGTTGAACAAGATCCGTGAGGATATCAAAAATATCCTGATCCCAAGAGTAGTGGCTCAACAGCCGGAGGAAATCAAAGCTTTATTCAACGATCAGATCAAATATCACATCAATCCTACCGGGAAATTTGTAATCGGTGGTCCTCATGGTGATACCGGTCTTACAGGTAGAAAGATCATTGTGGATACATACGGTGGAAAAGGAGCTCACGGAGGTGGGGCATTTTCCGGAAAAGACCCTTCAAAAGTAGACAGAAGTGCTGCTTACGCAACAAGGCATATTGCTAAAAACCTTGTAGCTGCAGGTGTTGCAGATGAAGTATTGGTGCAGGTTTCTTATGCAATTGGTGTTGCTGAGCCTTGTGGTCTGTATATCAACACATATGGGACTTCAAAAGTAGATCTTCATGATGGGGAAATTGCGAAGAAAGTTTCTGCAATTTTCGATCTGAGACCTTACGCAATTGAAGAAAATCTGAAATTAAGAAACCCTATTTATCAGGAAACAGCTTCTTACGGACATATGGGTAAAGAACACTACATTGCTGATAAAACGTTTAATAAAGGTCATAAAAATGAGCTTACGCTTAAAGACCTGGAATTCTTCACCTGGGAGAAATTAGACAAAGTAGAAGAGATTAAAACAGCATTTGGTATTTAATTTTTTCTTTAAGATATTTATACTGCTTTATCTTTAACAAGATAAGGCAGTTTTTTTTAATTTTACACCTTAAATAAATAAAAAGATGATGAATTTCCGATGGGTAATAACGGTTGTATCCATATTTTTTTTATCCACCTACGCAAGTGCACAATATACCATGCACAAAATGATTAGTGTTGGATATACATATCAAAACCAAAGCTTCGGAGAATTGGGTGGAAAATTACTTTTCCTTAAGAATGACGATGTTATTTACAGATTAGGAGCTTCCGCATTAATGGGTTCCGCTAATTCTAAATTTGCCATCATGCCCAAAATTCAGGCAGATGTCTTGCTTAATTTTGAAAAAAATGTAGATTTTTATCACTCTTATTATTTTTTAGCAGGAGTTGAAGGGACCAATAAATATATTGCACCCAAAGTAGGGGTTACTTTATTCGGGCTGTTGGATTTAACTGCAGGGTATGCTTTTCCCTTTGGAGACGCTGAATTGAACGGAAAACAGCTAAAAGGAGTGAATGTAAATTTTACATTAAATATCCCAACTGTCTTCATTCATGATATGTTTAAGTGATTTTTTTTAAAAATTTTTTCTAAATATTAATAATAGGTTAACAGTTATTAAAATTTTATTATATTTACATCCATAAATAAACGAACTGCTTATTGATTGGACTTTACTCTGAAAAACTGTTTTGTATTTACAGCTAAAACCAGATAAAATATCTGGAAGAAAAACTGTCGGCAAATATATATTATATTGAGAAGAAAGTCATGAAATCAAAATCGGATTGCGTATTAATTTCCCTTTACCAAAAAGGAGACGAAGGAGCTTTATCAACTCTTATTCATCGTCATCAGAGAGAATTGTTTACATTCATTTTTTACAAAATTAATGATGAAGACCTAGCTAATGATGTTTTCCAGGATACATTCATGAAAATCATCGTGATGTTGAAAGAAGGACGTTATAACGAAGAAGGAAAATTTATTCTTTGGGCTAAAAGAATTGCCTATAATCTTATTATTGACCATTTCAGATTGAAATCGAAAAATATCAAGGTTTCGGAAACAACTTTTGAAACTGACGAATATTCTATTTTCGATTTAATCAGAGAGCCTTCAGAAAATATTGAAGATCAATTAGTGACTAATCAGATTCAGGAAGATTTATTGCGAATGCTGCAATACCTGCCTCAGAATCAGCAAGAGGTTATTAAGTTAAGATTTTTTGATGGGTTGAGCTTTAAAGAGATTGCAGATCACACGGATATGAGCATTAACACTACATTGGGACGTGTAAGGTATGCGCTGATCAACCTGAGAAAAATCATGGAAGAGAATAATATTATCCTTACCAGATAATAATTATAAAAAATTCCCGTTTTAAGGATAAACATGTTTCGCCTATGAAAAAAAATGATTCCTTAAAAGTGAAAACTTTGAAACCAAAAAAACAAACTGTTGATTTTCTACTCAACTTTTCAAAAAATCTTGGAATAGTAAAAATCAAAGATAAAAATTATTCGATCTCTAAAAATTAAAGTATTAATTTTGTGCTGTATGAAAATTCAGCACATTTTTTTTGACCTGGACAATACGCTTTGGGATCATCGCAAGAACGCTTACCTTACCATCAGGGATCTTTTCGAAAAGCAGGAAATAACACTCAAATACAATATAGATTTCGAGGAATTTCATGAAGTGTATCATGAAATCAATGAGAGCTTATGGGAAAAAATCAGAGACGGCATAATAGGTAAAGAATATTTAAGAAAACACCGTTTTCTTAATACTTTTAAACATTTTGGAGTTGAAGATGAGCAGTTGTCAGATTATTTTGAAGAACACTTTCTGGATAAAATTCTTAATCACAATGAACTGGTAGAGGGAGCTTTGTATGTTCTTGATTATCTAAAATCAAAAGAATATACAATGCACATTATTTCCAATGGCTTTAAGGAAGTCACGGAAAGAAAATGTATACTTTCAGGGATTGATCATTATTTTAATACGATCACCAGTGCTGATGCAGTAGGGGTGAGGAAACCTAATCCTGAAATTTTTGAGTATTCTTTAGGTCGTGCACACGCGAATAAGGGAGAAAGTATCTTGATAGGGGATGATTGGATTGCAGATGCGGTAGGAGCCATGAATTTTGGAATGGATGTTATTTTCTTTGATGTCCTGAACGAAAACCGGACAGAAGAAAATGTAAAGACCATTAAGCATCTTCTTCAAATCAAAGAATATCTTTAAAATTTGCTGCTTACATTTTTTTCCTAATTCTTTCCTAAATTAATATAGAATTTTGCTTCATAATAAATGAATAAAATTTTATATTATGAAAAGTTTAAAGAAAATCACCAGCTTACTAACCTTTATCTTAGTTTTATCAGCAGGTTTCATATTTGCACAGGATAGAGCAATCAGTCCCAATCAATTACCTGTTACTGCAAAGAAGTTTCTGGCAGGAAATTTTAAAGGTATTGCAGTAGGTTCCGTTATAGAGGACCGTGAAATATATGGAGTAGACGAATACAAAGTATACCTTTCCAACGGTGTGAAAATAGAGTTTGACAGCCAGGGAAACTGGAAGGAAGTGGATGGTAAGCATCAGAAGCTCCCGTATGGCTTTATTCCTGCAGGTATAAGAAATTATGTGGTTAAAAGCTTTCCAAACACTTCGATTATAAAAATTGAAAAAGAAAGATGGTCTTATAAAGCTGAACTATCCAATGGCGTTGACCTGAAATTCGACAAAAATGGGAATTTTAGTAAGATTGATGACTAATACTATATTAAATTTTTATGTTATGGTAAATTGGAATATAATCAACAAAGAAAGCCGAAGAAATATACTTACTTTTCTTGCTATATACCATCCATGTATGATCATTGAATCGGTAAAAGATATAAAGAATAAATACAAAATCCATGTGCTGAATGGGCAAACGCTTAGTTTTCATGTGGATGGTAGTTCTATCACAAATAATTTTTAATCTTGATAAATTATAGCCTCCCGGGAACAGGAGGTTATAATTTTATATATTTGATCAGAAAGTCAGAATAATACTTACTATGAAAATTTTACTTGTTGAAGATGAGGCGGAATTAAGAAATACCGTGCAAAGCTTTCTTGAAGCACAGCACTTTATAGTAGAGTCCGCTTCTGACTATAGTTCAGGTTTGGATAAAATCATTTCATATGAATATGACTGTATTCTCCTGGATATTATGCTGCCAGACGGAAGTGGGATGGATCTTCTTAAAGAAATTAAAAGTATGCACAAAAAAGATCCTGTAATCATCCTTTCTGCAAAAGATTCTGTCGACGATAAAGTAAGCGGATTGGAAATAGGGGCAGATGATTACCTTGCCAAGCCTTTTCACCTGGCAGAATTGATGGCCCGGATTAAATCGGTCATCAGAAGGAAAAATCAGGATGGAGAGAATATAATCACTTATAAAAACATCTTTGTGGATCCTGACAACAGAAAAGTAAAGATAGGTAATGAAGAATTGATCCTTAACCGTAAGGAGTATGATCTTTTGTATTATTTCGTGATACATCCTGAAAAAACATTACAAAAAACAATGCTTGCAGAAGCAATCTGGGGCGATTATATTGATCAGGCGGATAGCCTGGATTTTATTTATTCACAGATAAAAAACCTTCGTAAAAAGCTTAAAGCGTTAGGCGCTGAAGCTGATTTTCAGGCGATTTACGGAATAGGATATAAATTTGTATAATGAAAGTTTCTCTGAAATATTATACCATAAAATACCTGATAACCATTCTGCTATTGATCATTGCAGTGTGGGCGGCATTATTTTACGCCTATATTCTGGACGAAGTGTATGATAATGTGGATGATGGATTGAAAAACAGAAAAATACAGATTATTAAGGCAGTATATCTGGATGAGCACTTGTTAAAGAATAATGAGTTTGGTTTTAATGAATTTAAGATCAATCCTATTTCTGCAGCAGAGCATCAGGAAAAGAACAAGCTTTTTAATAAGATGTATTACATGGAATACGATGATGAAGAGCAGCCTTACAGAGTTCTTGAGACAGATTTTATAGACCAGTTTGGAAAGTATCAGAAATTGACTATCCGAACGTCCACGGTAGAAGAAGATGAGCTGGTATATGACCTTACAACAGCTCTGATTGTTTTGTACCTGTTATTGGTAGTAAGTATTATCGGGATCAACGGATTTTTGCTTCACAAAGCGATGAAGCCTTTTTACCGTATTCTGGATAAGCTCAAAAAATATCAGTTTGGGATTTCTTCTGATAAAGAGTCTCCAAAATATTCCATCAAAGAGTTTGAAGAGCTGGATAGAGAGATCAACGAAATGATTGATCGTAACGAGCTCGCCTTTAATCAACAAAAACAGTTTATTGAAAATGCATCTCACGAATTGCAGACACCTTTGGCAATTGCAATCAATAAAATAGATCTGGCAATACAGAATGATCAGTTTGATGAAAAGGATATGAATTTCTTTACTGACATCAAGAATGATCTGGGAAGGATGGCAAGCCTGAATAAATCACTGCTTATGCTGTCTAAAATTGAGAACAATCAGTTCAGTACTTTGTCCCATGTAAATTTTACTGCGATGATCAAAGAGCTGGTCAATAGCTATGAAGATTTTATAGAATACAAAGAGATTAAAGTAAACCTGTTGGACAAAGAAATATTTGAAACTATCTTCAGCCCTGACTTAGCCAATATTTTACTTTCTAATTTACTTAAAAATGCAGTCAGGTATAACCATCAAAATGGAATTTTAAATATTATTACCGAAAAGGGCAGGATGATTTTTCAGAATACCGGATCAATGAATCCTCTGGATGGAAAAAAAATCTTCAACAGGTTTTTTAAGCAAAGCACGGACAGCAGTTCTACCGGATTGGGACTTTCTATCATTAAAACCATAATAAAACAATATCCCGGATGGGATATTGTTTATGATTTTGAAGACGGAATGCATAGCTTCATTCTGTCAAAGAATAAAAGTTAGCCTATATATTAAAGTCCTAGACTTTCCCTTACACGTTTAATGGTTTCCACTGCAATCACTCTTGTTTTTGCAGCACCTTCCTGAAGTTTTGCTTCCAATTCATCCAGGTGGGTCATATAGTAGGTAAATGTTTCTCTTTCCTTCTGGAAACGAGTGGTAATCAGGTTTAAAAGTTCTGTTTTTGCATGTCCATATCCAAAGTTTCCTACAAGATATTTTGCTCTTAGCTCCTCTGTCTGTTCAGGAGTTGCAATCAATTGATAAATTGCAAATACTTTGTCGGTTTCAGGATCTTTCGGTTCCTCCAATGATTTGGAATCTGTCTCAATGCTCATCACCTGTTTTTTCAGTTCTTTATCCGGTAAGAAAATATTAATAATATTTCCCATGGATTTAGACATTTTACGACCATCTGTTCCAGGGACATATTTTGTATTTTCCTGAAGTTCGGCCTGAGGAAGTACCAGTACCTCTCCCATCTGATTATTAAACCTTGAGGCTACATCCCGGGCAATTTCCAAATGCTGAAGCTGATCCTTTCCTACTGGAACTATTTCTGCATCGTACAATAAAATATCTGCAGCCATTAAAATAGGATAAGTAAAAAGACCGGCATTCACATCCTGAAGCCTGTCTGCTTTATCCTTAAATGAATGCGCCAGGGTTAATCTCTGATAAGGAAAAAAACATGATAAATGCCAAGATAGTTCACAGGTTTCAGGGATATCACTCTGTCTGTAAAAAAATGTTTTTTCAGTATCCAGCCCACAAGCAAGCCAAGCCGCAGCAATCTCGTAGGTATTTTGTTTCAGCTCTTTTGCATCCTTTATCTGAGTTAATGAATGCAGATTAGCGATGAATAAAAATGATTCATTTCCTTCCTGTTTCGATAGTTCAACAGCAGGAATAATAGCACCCAATAAGTTTCCAAGGTGCGGTGTTCCGGTGGCTTGAATGCCGGTAAGAATTCTTGACATTTTGTTTTATTATTTATAAAAATTAACGAACCACAAATTTACGAGGTTTGGCGGGAATAATAATTAAAAGATTAAAAGATTAAAAGATTAAAAGATTAAAAGATTAAAAGATTAAAAGATTAAAAGATTAAAAGATTAAAAGATTAAAAGATTAAAAGATTAAAAGATTAAAAGATTAAAAGATTAAAAGATTTTTGGATAAATCTCGGGAATTTTTTACAAAAAAGAAGGATCAATAGGAGCGGACTTTAGTCCGCTTTCAAAAAAAATGATCATCCGTATGGCTTTAGCCCAAAGTTAAAATTAATTTAAAATAAAAATATGCTCAATCCTCAAAATCTGGGGACACAAAAACTATTGAATCACAATCTTTTCCCCACCGAATTTCGGTTGTACCCCAAATAAAAGATCCCAGTATACTTTGGTTTTAGCAATATACTCCCTTAGATTGGTCTTTAAACCCGCATATTTATTCACATCATTTGCATTATAACCATAGGCTTCGATTCCGTTTTTACGGGCTAAAAATACGGCTCTTTCATTGTGGAACTTTTGGGAAATGATGATGAATCTGGTTTGTCCAAAAATCTCTTTAGCTCTGATTACAGAATCTAGTGTTCTAAAACCTGCGTGATCCAGAATTATTTTATCCTTTGGAATTCCGTATTTCATTAAAGCAAGTTGCATATCCTCAGGCTCATTATAGTCCGCAGTACTGTTATCTCCACTTACAATAATGTATTGTATCTTACCACTTTTATAGAGATCTATAGCGGATTGTATTCTGTTGTAGAAGTATGCATTGGGCATACCGCTGTTTAGTGTTTTACTTGTTCCAAGGAGGATTGCTGTTTTGGTCGAAGGTAATACTGATAAGTTATCTGAAATGTATGGGGCACTTTGTTTTTTGATATTATAGTTGGCAAAGGCAATAAAAATAATTCCTGCTACGAGAAGAAGCAGGAAAATTTTAAGAGTATTTTTAATCAGTTTTTTCATCTGTATTATTTTCTAAAATTCCAGTCCGTTTGGAAAGGCCTTTTTTCTGAAAATCAATAATAATATGGCTCCTACAGTAATGGCAGAATCCGCGACATTAAAGATATATTTGAAAAATTCAATGTGCTTTCCACCAATAAGAGGGAAGCTTTCCGGTACATTCCAGTCTACCAGTGGGAAGTGAAGCATATCCACTACACAGCCTCTCATGAAAGACGAATATCCTTGTCCTGCAGAAGCTATTTTCGAAATACCTCCGTATCCGATCCAGCGGTCGATGCTAGGATCATAAACGGTGCCGCTATCGAAAATTAACCCGTAAAACATTCCGTCGATAAGATTACCGATGGCTCCTGCAAAAATTACAGCCATTGGAATGATAAGATAATTGGAGGCTCCCTGCTGAAGCCATTTTTTGAACATATAAATCATCCCTCCGATCAGGAATATTCTTAGAATAACTAAAAAATATTTACCTATAACACCGCCAAAGTGAAGTCCATAAGCCATTCCTGGATTCTCTACGAAAGTAAGCTTGAAACCCGGAAGAACGGAAACGCTATCATCAAGGTTGAAATGAGTTTTTATATATATTTTTGAAGCCTGGTCGATTAACAATACCAAAAATGTAATAGCTAATATCTTTTTCATTACTGTCCTTTAGGTTTTGAGGATTTTGCAGCCGGTTTTACATTTTTATTATCGCTTGCTTTCTTGATCACTTTTTGTCCGTTAAATGAACTTTTAACATGAGCCTTTTCAAATTTAATGTTCATTTCCTTCAGAACACTTTTCAGTGCACTCAGCTCCATAGGATTTTTGGGATGTACTATTATAGATTCCATTGTTCTGGATTTAGATTTTTACTTCTTAGATAATTCGTCAAGTCTTTTTCTGTCTTTTGGAGAAAGATCATTGATGCCGTTTTTGCCCATCTTACCTAAAAGTTTGTCAATTTCTTTTTCCCTTTCGCGTTTATCGGAATTAAACTGATCGTCTATTGTATAGTTCTTGTGCTGATCAGGAAAGAATTTATTCTTAATCCTCTCCCTGTTGAAAAACCATAAAACCACAATCAGGATCAACCCTAAAATTAAATATTCGCTCATGGATATAAATTAAAAATTAGGTTTATAAAGTATTACTGCTAATACAATATAAACCCAAATTTATTTTACAAACCTTACGGTTATTTCTGCATATTTTTCGCTTCGATGCTTAAGGTAGCATGAGGAACTGCCAATAGTCTTTCTTTTGGAATCAGTTTCCCTGTTACTCTGCAAACACCATACGTTTTATTTTCTATTCTGATTAAAGCGTTCTTAAGATCACGGACAAATTTTTCCTGTCTTCCTGCTAAGATCGAGTTTTGTTCCTTACTAAGAGTTTCAGCTCCTTCTTCAAACGCTTTGAATGTAGGCGATGTGTCATCAGTCCCATTATTCTGGTCATTGATAAAGCTTTCTCTTATCAGTTGTAAATCTTTTTCTGCTTTTTCTATTTTTTCTTTAATGATCGCTTTAAACTCTTGTAAATCAGAATCATTATATCTTACTCTTTCGTCTGACATGTTCTTTTCTCTTTTTTAATAAAATTATGAAATGGAATTTGAAATGCAATAACTATATGTTAATTTTTTTCAACATTTACCTTAAAATTAACCTCATCTATCTCAATTTCGTTAAAATTTGAAAGTGAAGATACAATTTCTATTTTATTTGACAAGACCTCTGCAGAAATATATTCTTCATTTTTCTTGATATTATCAAGGAATGGTGAATTTTCTTCTATGAAGATATTTATTCTGTCTGTCAACTCGAAGTCTTTGTCTTTTCTCAGGTTTTGAATTCTATTGATGAACTCTCTTGCCACACCTTCAGATTTCAACTCGTCTGTCAACGTCAAATCTAATGCCACAGTTGTTTTTCCATCAGAAGTCACTGTCCATCCCGGAATGTCTTTTGTTGAAATTTCAACATCATTCATTGTTATTTCGTAACCTTGGATAGCTATTTTGCCTTCTTTTTCTAAATCAGCAATTTGTTCTGATGAGAAATTAGCAATTTTATTTCCAACTACTTTCATATCCTTCCCTAATTTAGGGCCTAATGCCTTAAAGTTCGGTTTAATTTGCTTTACAATTAAATGAGAAGCTTCTTCTGCATTGATTAATTGTAATTCTTTTACATTCACTTCCTGTTTGATCAGTTCCGCAACTGCAAGAATCTGTTCTTCAGCTTTGGAATCTAATACAGGAACCAATACCTTTTGTAAAGGCTGGCGTACTTTTACATTCTCTTTTTTTCTAAGAGAGAATACCATGCTTGTGATTTGCTGCGCTAAATGGGTTTTTTCAACCAGATCCTGATCGATTAAACTTTCATCAGCAACCGGAAAATCTGTAAGGTGTATTGAATCACAGTTTTCTTTTCCTGTTACCTTATTCAGATCCTGATACAACTGATCCATAAAGAACGGAGCAATTGGTGCAGATAATTTAGCAACTACCTCAAGACATGTATATAAAGTCTGGTAAGCGGAGATCTTGTCATCGGAGTAGTCTCCTTTCCAGAAACGTCTTCTGCATAATCTTACATACCAGTTACTTAAGTTGTCATTTACAAAATTACTTATCGCTCTTGCCACTCTTGTAGGTTCATAATCCTCGTAGAATGCTTTAACCTCTTTAATTAAAAGGTTCAGTTCAGAAAGGATCCATCTGTCTATTTCCGGACGGTTTTCCACATCCTTTTCTGAGTAATTGAATCCATCCACATTCGCATATAATGCAAAGAAGGAATAAGTATTATAAAGGGTTCCGAAGAATTTTCTTCTTACCTCATCGATGCCCTCAATATCAAATTTCAAATTCTCCCAAGGATTTGCGTTGGAGATCATGTACCAACGTGTAGCATCCGGGCCATAAACGGAAAGAGTTTCAAACGGATCTACCGCATTACCTAAACGCTTAGACATTTTCTGACCGTTTTTATCCAGAACAAGTCCGTTACTCATAACATTTTTATAAGCAACTGAATCAAAAACGGCTGTTCCGATTGCGTGAAGGGTATAGAACCAACCACGGGTCTGATCCACACCTTCGGCAATGAAGTCCGCCGGAAAGGCCTTTTTATTATCTATTAATTCTTTATTTTCAAAAGGGTAATGCAATTGGGCATAAGGCATAGAGCCTGAGTCAAACCATACATCGATCAGGTCGCTTTCACGATTCATAGGTTTTCCTGATGCAGATACCAAAACAACTTTGTCCACCACATTTTTATGCAGATCTACCAAAGAGTAGTTTTCTTCCGTCATGTTTCCTATTTCAAACCCTTTGAAAGGATTTTCTTTCATGAATCCTTTTTCAACGGATTTTTCGATCTCGTTGTATAGTTCCTCTACAGAACCGATTACTATCTCTTCTTTCAGGTCATCCGTTCTCCAGATAGGTAATGGAATACCCCAGTAACGGGAACGTGAAAGGTTCCAGTCATTAACATTTTCTAACCAGTTGGCAAAACGTCCTTCTCCGGTAGCTTTTGGCTTCCAGTTGATCTCCTTGTTCAGATTCACCAGGCGGTCTTTTACGGCTGTCATTTTTACAAACCACGAATCCAATGGGTAATATAATACAGGTTTGTCAGTTCTCCAGCAATGAGGATAACTGTGGACGTATTTCTCTACTTTGAAAGCTTTATTCTCTTCTTTTAATACAATTGCCAAATGAACATCCCAAGATTTTTCAGGAGCGGTCCCGTCATCATAATATTCATTTTTGATATACTTTCCTGAGAATACTTCCGGAACATTTTCTCCTCTTATAAATCTACCCTGCAGATCTACTAACGGAACAAGATTGTCGTTTTCATCTTTTACCAACATTGGAGGAATACCTGCCTCTTTAGCAACTCTGGCGTCATCCGCACCAAAAGTAGGAGCGATATGAACGATACCGGTACCGTCTTCAGTTGTCACAAAATCACCGATGATCACTCTGAATGCCTTTTCAGGGGTTTCAGACGGCGTAAACCATGGGATGAGCTGCTCATACTGAGTTCCTGCTAACTTTTCTCCGTTAAACTCTTTCAGAATCTGGTAAGGGATTGTTTTGCTCTCCGATGTATAGTTGGCAAAATCTTCCGCTGTTCCTGCTGAATATTTTTTACCAAAGTTCTTTTCCAAAAGAACTCTTGCCAACACAACCGTTACAGGCTCAAAAGTATATTGGTTGAAAGTTTTAACAACAACGTATTCAATGTCTCTTCCTACAGCAAGAGCTGTATTTGACGGCAGCGTCCATGGAGTAGTGGTCCAGGCCAAGATGTCTACATTACCTTCTACATCGTTGAACAAATCACTGGTTTCTTTTTTTACTCTGAATTGAGCTACTATGGTAGTATCCGAAACATCACGGTATGTTCCGGGCTGGTTCAACTCATGCGAAGAAAGTCCTGTACCTGCTTTTGGAGAGTAAGGCTGGATCGTATAACCTTTATACAACAACTCTTTGTTGTATAATTGTTTTAGTAACCACCAAACGGTCTCCATATATTTTGATTTATAGGTAATATATGGATCATCAAGATCCACCCAATATCCTATTTTTTCTGTAAGGTTATTCCACACGTCTGTATAACGCATTACCGCTTCACGACATGCTTTATTATAATCTTCAATAGAAATCTTTTTGCCAATATCCTCTTTCGTAATTCCTAATTCCTTTTCAACACCAAGCTCCACAGGAAGCCCGTGTGTATCCCAACCCGCTTTACGGAAAACCTGTTTACCGTTCTGAGTCTGGTAACGGCAGAAAATATCTTTCAACGCTCTTGCCATTACATGGTGAATCCCGGGCATACCGTTTGCTGAAGGCGGACCTTCATAAAATACAAACTCAGGGCTACCTTCGCGAATTTCAACACTTTTATTGAAGGTTTTATTTTGTTTCCAAAATTCCGAAACATTGTCGGCTATATCAATAAGGTTGAGGTTTTTGTATTCTTTAAATTGACTCATTGTATTATCTCAATATCGTTGATTAATTAAGTTGGCAAATTTAGTGATTTTTTGTCGGTTTATAATATATGTTTTATTTTGATATCATCTATTAAAAACTTCAATTTCAGAAATATAAATAAAGGGATTGATTATTTGTGAATTTTGAAATGCAAAATTGAGCTTTTTTAAGGTTTTTGCTGGATACTTCTATGACCTTTATTCATTAAAATTATTCTTATATTAATAAAAATGGGCTAGAACCCACTTTCAAATTATACATTTTATCATTTGGTTTTATCCTTTTCTGATAATTAACCAAAATTTCGTAATTTTAAGATAACACATAAAAACCATTTGAATGAAAACCATTTCCAGATTATTGCTTATTATTTATTTTGTGAGCGGGAACCTGATGCTGGCTCAAAATAGCTATCCTCAAAACTACTTTAGAAATCCTTTAAATATCCCGATACAGCTGGCGGCTAATTTCGGTGCTGTACGGTCAAATCATTTTCACATGGGGCTGGATATACGGACGAACAGTCAGGAAAATCTTCCCGTAGTAGCTGCTGCGGAAGGTTATGTAAGCAGAATAAAGGTTGAACGCTATGGTTTTGGCAATGCTGTTTATATTACACATCCTAATGGTTATACTACTGTTTATGCCCATTTAAACAAATATTTTGATCAGCTTGACGCATTCGTAAAAGAAAAGCAGTATAAAGATGAAAAGTGGGAGCAGGATATTACTTTTTCTCCACGCCAGTTTCCTGTAGCGAAAGGGCAGATGATCGCTTTAAGTGGAAATACCGGCGGATCCGCCGGACCCCATCTGCATTTTGAAATCAGAGATACAAAAACGGAAGAGTGCCTGAATCCGTTGTTGTTTGGTTTTAACATTCCGGACAATGTTGCCCCCATAGTGAGTGGTTTGTATTGGTATGACAGACGGTTCAGTAGCTATGAACCTGGAGCGAATGATGTCTCTGTTAAAAAATCAGGAAATACTTATACGGCCAATATCATATATGTCAATTCTCCGGTCGTGAGCTTAGCCATTAAAGCTGTGGATAAAGCTAATAAGGGCTTTAATCTCGGGATCTATAAAGCACAGCTTTTGATGGATAATCAATTGATATACAGCTTTACAATAGATAAAGTGAGTTATGACGATACCCGGTATATCAATGGTTGTATCGATTACGCAAAGTTCATTCGTGATAAAATGAGTATTCAGCATTTGTCAGTATTACCGGGAATGAAGCTTCCCGATTATAGTTCCGGATCAAATGGGATTATAAGCCTTCCTGATGATGCGATTCATAATATTGAAATTGTATTAAAAGATACTAATGGAAATACCAGTCGGCTAATAACCCAAATCCAATGGATTAAAACCTCAGAAGGAATAGTTGAGAGTGCCCAGACAATACATCCTAATGAAGCAAGGACAATAAAAACAGAGAATGCGGAAATCAATTTGAGCGAAAATGCTCTTTATGACGCAATTAATTTTAAAATGTCTGAAAGATCTGATGCGGATGCAGTTTCAAATGCTGTCATATTACACAATCTCTATGTTCCCATTCATGATCATTATGCTCTGAAAATAAAACCCAACCGGAAATTAAATGATGACGAAAAGAACCGCTTGGTAATTGAGCTTAACTATGGAAGTGATAAAGAGTTCATTAAAGGAAAGTGGAATGGTAGCTATGTCGAAGGACAGTTTAAGAGATTGGGGGTAGCAAGAATTCTTTTGGATAGTAGTGTGCCATCGGTTTCTCCAAACTGGAAAGAAGGTGCGCTTATAGCAGGCAGTTCTTTGATCCTCAGAGGGAAAACGGATATTGGAGATATAGAATCATTTCGTGCGGAACTGGATGGGAAATGGCTTCGTTTTGCAAGAATAAAAGATAATTTCGTTTATCTTTTTGATGAAAAATGTCCTAAAGGTTCGGGTGTACATACACTAAAAGTGACAACAACCAATACTGCAGGAAACATGAATACACAAACTTTTACATTTCACAGATAACATATCGGGGATACACGACAATTAAAAATCATGAATACATTGTACCCGAATACATTCTACAATATTTTATTTAATAAATTTGTTACATAAAAATAAAATCATTGGAATTCTATCCATCAATCGAAAAATCAAACCTTCCCGAAATTAAACAGTTTCAGGAAAAAAAACTTCAGGAACTTCTAATTTATCTTGAAAAGAACTCGCCGTTTTACCAGAGATTATTTAAAGAAAATAATATCAGCAGTGGTGATATTCAATCTTTGGAAGATTTACGGAAGATTCCTACCACCTCCAAAAATGATCTGCAGCAGCATAACCATGATTTCTTCTGTATTCCTCCAGGGGAGATTGTAGATTACAGTACGACTTCAGGAACATTAGGAGATCCGGTAACCTTTGGGCTATCTGATAAAGATCTCGAAAGGTTGGCTTATAATGAAGCTATTTCTTTTGCCTGTGCGGGAGTACAGAAAGGAGATGTAGTGCAGATGATTACTACGATCGATAAAAGATTTATGGCGGGTTTAGCTTATTTTCTGGGACTGCGGAAAATGGGTGCCAGTGTTGTAAGGATGGGACCTGGAATTCCGGAATTACAATGGGATTCTATTTTCAGGTATAAGCCTAAATACCTGATCACAGTTCCTTCTTTTCTCCTAAAAATGATCGATTATGCAGAAAAGAATGGGATTGATTATAAAAATTCCAGCGTTTATGGAGCTGTTTGTATTGGGGAAAGTATCAAAAACCAGGATTTTACAGATAATATTCTTTCGCAGAAAATCAAGGAGAAATGGAATATTAAACTTTTTTCTACATATGCCTCCACAGAAATGAGTACGGCATTTACCGAATGTGAGTTTCAGGTGGGTGGACATCAGCATCCGGAGCTGATCATTACAGAAATACTTGATGATAATGAAAATCCTGTACAGGAAGGTGAAAGTGGTGAATTGACTATTACTACTCTGGATGTGGAAGCTATACCATTGCTTCGATTTAAAACAGGAGATATTGTAAAAGCACATTATGAGCCTTGTCAATGCGGGCGTAACACCATGCGTCTTGGACCTGTGATCGGAAGGAAGCAGCAGATGATCAAATATAAAGGGACAACACTTTATCCACCTGCGATGAATGATATTTTGAATGATTTTAATAATTTACAATGTTATCAGATTGTTATTCAATCTAATGAAATCGGGCTGGATGAGATCATTATTAAAATCAGTACGGATAGTGAGTCTGAAGATTTCGTAAGCGAAGTACGGGACCACTTCCGGGCTAAGCTAAGGGTAAGTCCTAAGATTGAAATTGTGGAATTTGAGACTTTATCTAAAGTTGTACATAATCCCAACAGCAGGAAACCGATTACTTTTATTGATATGAGATAGATAAAAGAAATAAAGTACTTTAAACTAATAGAAAAGCGGCCTGAAACTAGGCCGCTTTTTATTGTAATTCTTGTTGTTGTTTCTCTATTTTAATCAGGTTAGCAAGGTTTTTTATGACGGTATCGTGCTTCTTTACAAAAGGATTGTCTTTATTCCATACATAACCCGCCAGGACCGCACATATTTTTCTTTTGACATCTTCGTTTTCCGGTCTGTGGAAAAACAGCTCCTGTAAGTTTCCTGTATACCATTCTTTTACATAAGTGGTGAAAACATCCACACCGTATAATATGTAATCAGAATATTCTTTTTGCCAGTCAATAGTTTCCCCGTTCAATTGTCTGATGGCAAGTTTGGCTGCCAGCATTCCGGATTCTGTAGCAAAAGCCATCCCCGATGAAAAAACAGGGTCTAAAAATTCTGATGCATTTCCGGTAAGGGCGAACCCGTCACCGTATAGTTTTTTTACAGAGCAAGAGTAATCAACTAGTTTTTTAGGTTCAAAGATAAAGTCTACGTTTCCAAAACGTTTCACATAATAATCCGAGAGTGAAATTGCTTTTCTGAGAGCTTCCGTTGTGTCACCATTTTCTGCAAGCTTTTCAATATAATCTGTAGGACCTACAATTCCTACGCTTGTATTTCCATTAGAAAAAGGAATGACCCAAAGCCATACTTCAGTTTCAATGATATCGAAAGAGATTAAGGTTCCTTCCGTTCCCGTTTCTCTATTGATATCTTCAACATGCGAAAAAATAGCGGAGTGAGGAGATAGTTTTGAAGGTTTTTCCAGATCAAGTAAACGAGGCAACACCCTTCCATAACCACTGGAGTCAATAACGAATTTTGCATGAATCTCTTTCATCTCGCCATTCTTATTTTTTACAGTGGTCACAGAATCGGTTCCTTCAAACCTGATGTCGATTACTTCTGTTTCAAATTCAAGGTCAATTCCTTTATTGATGACTTCGTTGGCAAGTGTATTATCAAAATCAGCTCTGGGAACCTGCCAGGTCCAGTCCCAACCTTCTCCGAATTTGTCACTGAAATCAAACAGGCAGACTTCATTACCTCTCAGAAAGCGGGCTCCCAGCTTTTTTTCAAAGTTCATTTTGTCCAGGGCAGGGAAAAGTCCGGCTTCATCAAAGTGATCCATTACTCTGGGAATTAGGCTTTCGCCAACGACCAATCTTGGGAATCTGGCTTTCTCAACAACCTTTACATTGATGTTGTTCTTCTTTAAGTATGAGGAAGATACACATCCTGAAGGTCCGGCACCGATTACAAGAACGTCTACAAACTCTTTACCCATCTTTGATTTTTTATTTTAATAATAACTTCTATCTTTGCCGCAAAATTAGTGACAATTAATTAATATTTTATAAAATTATCTACTATTACTTCTGATTAATGAAAATAGACAACTTTTTAGAACTGAGGGATTTTCAAAAAATTATTATTGAAAATGAGAAAATAGAACTGGATGATACACTTTTAACAAGAGTGGAAGAAAGCTTTCAGTTTTTAAAAGAATTTTCAAAGAATAAAGTAATATATGGTGTAAACACAGGTTTTGGGCCAATGGCTCAATTTAAAATCAGTGATGAAGACACCCATCAGCTTCAGTATAACCTGATCAGAAGCCATTCTTCAGGAATTGGGAATCCTCTTCCTGCAGCCGAAGTTAAGGCTTGTATGTTGGCGAGACTTAATACTCTGTCTTTGGGAAATTCCGGTGTTCATAGTTCTGTTGTTTATTTACTTAAAGAATTGATAAACAGAGATGTTATCCCTCTTGTTTTTGAACATGGAGGAGTGGGAGCAAGTGGGGATTTGGTCCAGCTTGCCCATTTGGCATTGGTTCTGATTGGTGAAGGGGAAGTATTTTATAAAGGAGATAGGCAACCAACAAAAAAAGTTTTTGAAACGGAAGGATTAGAGCCGATAAAAGTTGAGATCAGGGAAGGATTAGCTTTAATGAACGGAACTTCTGTAATGTCTGGTATCGGAGCTGTAAATGCTTATAAAGCGAACCAGCTTACTGAAATATCCATAAAGCTTTCCTGCGCGATTAATGAGATTGTTCAGGCTTATGATGATCATTTCTCAGAGGTTTTAAACGGGACTAAAAGACATTATGGACAGCAGAAAATTGCTGAAAAAATGAGAGCCCATTTATCTGACAGTAAACTGATCAGAAAAAGAGAAGATCATTTGTATACCCACTTCGAAGAACAGGAAAAAGTATTTAAAGAAAAGGTTCAGGAATATTATTCATTAAGATGTGTTCCTCAGATTTTGGGACCTGTACTGGATACTTTGGAATACACAGAGAAAGTCCTTGAGAATGAGATCAATTCCGCAAATGATAATCCAATCATCAACGTTGAAGATAAACATGTATATCATGGTGGAAACTTCCATGGTGATTACATTTCGCTGGAGATGGATAAACTAAAGCTGGTCGTAACTAAATTAACGATGCTTGCAGAAAGACAATTGAACTATCTTTTGAACTCCAAGATCAATGAAATTTTACCTCCTTTTGTTAATTTAGGAAAATTAGGATTTAACTTCGGAATGCAGGGTGTTCAATTTACAGCTACCTCTACTACTGCTGAAAGCCAGATGCTGTCGAATTCTATGTATGTCCACAGTATTCCTAACAATAATGATAACCAGGATATTGTAAGTATGGGAACGAATGCAGCGGTTATTTGCAGAAAAGTAATAGAAAATGCTTTTGAGGTGTTAAGTATAGAAGCGATCACAGTTGTTCAGGCAATCGAATATCTTGGCTTCCAGAATAAAGTGTCCTCTTCAACAAAAAGCTTATATGATGATATCAGAAAAATCATCCCGGCATTCTCTGACGATATGGTGATGTACCCTTATCTGGAAGAGGTGAAACAATATTTTAAAAACAACAAAGGATGAAAAAAGTGTTGATTCTTTCTCTTATCGTATTGGGGCAAAGTATATTTGCTCAGCAGCTTGCATTGGTAAAAGAAAAGGCGAAAATAGGATATATTGATAAATCGGGAAATTACGTAATTGAACCTGCATATGAAACAGCAAGAAGTTTCTCTGACGGATTAGCAGCTGTGAAAATCAAAGATATGTGGGGTTTTGTAGGGAAAGATGGTAAAATGGCTATCGAACCTTCCTTCACGAAGGCGAGGGATTTCAATGATGGACTTTGTGCTGTGGAACGTGACGGAATTTGGTTCTATATCAATAAGAATGGAGAAAAGCTAAACATGCCGTATTCGGATAAATTATACGATTTTAACAATGGACTTGCCTTAATGAAAGTTTCAAATAAAATCGGAGCATTTGATACGGGCGGAAAGGTTGTAATACCCGCAGAATATGATGTTATCAAACCCTTTCAAAATGGTTATGCGAGGATTTCTCAGAAAGGATTATGGGGAATTATTGATACAGCCGGAAAAGTGATTGTTCCTGTGGAATATAACGATATCGGAGAATATAAGAACGGAGCAACCTGGGCGCAGAAAGGAAAAGCTTATGGTATTATTGATGGAAGTATTTTTTCCATCGCTGAAGGTGCGGATAAGATCTGGGATTTTGGAAACCAGCCCATTACCTACGCCCGCAGAAACGGAAAAATAGGATTTGTGGACAAAGCAGGAAAATGGGCGATAGAGCCTAAGTTTGATAAGGCGAGGGCATTTAATCAAAATTTAGCTCCTGCATATTCAGGAGGAAAATGGGGATATATTGATATGAAAGGAAACTTTGTAGTAGAACCTGCATATAATGATGCTGAGGTTTTTAGCAATGATAACCTGGCTCCAGTAAAAGGAAAGAATTGGGGATTCATTGATACTTCCGGTAAGCTTGTTATTCCGATGGATTATGATATTTCAGTAAGCTTTGGGTTCAATGAAAAAAATAAAGGTTTTAATGAAGGCGTTTCCAGAGTGAAGAAATCCGGAAAATGGGGTTTTATTGATAAAACAGGATCCCTGGTGGGAAATAAATGGTTTTATAATGCAGAACTTTTTCAAAATTAAAACTAATTCTAAGAGATGAAATGTGCAATTGTAACAGGTGGTTCCAGAGGTATAGGAAGGGCAATCTGTATAAAACTGGCTGAGGAGAAAAATTATCATATACTGATCAACTATACTTCTAATGAAGAGGCAGCAAAGGAAACATTGGCAAAAGTTGAAGAACTTGGAGCCACTGGAGAAATTCTTAAGTTTGATGTGGGAAATGCCGAAGAAACCCTTAAGGTTTTAGGGGATTGGCAGGAAAGTAATGCCGATGCATTGGTTGAAGTGATCGTAAATAATGCAGGGATTACCAGAGACGGTCTGTTTATGTGGATGAAGAACGAAGACTGGAATAGTGTAATTAATACCAGTTTAAATGGTTTTTTCAATGTTACGAATTTTTTCATTCAGAAATTGTTGCGTAACAAATATGGCAGGATTATAAATATGGTTTCAGTTTCCGGTGTTAAAGGAACTGCCGGACAAACCAATTATTCCGCTGCAAAAGGAGCCTTAGTGGGTGCAACAAAAGCACTTGCGCAGGAGGTTGCCAAAAGAAATATCACGGTAAATGCAGTAGCTCCGGGATTTATAAGAACAGATATGACACAGGAGTTTAATGAAGATGAATTAAAGGCAATGATTCCTGCAAACAGATTTGGGGAGGCTAAAGAAGTGGCTGATCTGGTTGCATTTCTGGCTTCACGAAAATCCTCCTATATTACAGGAGAAGTGATTAATATTAATGGTGGTATTTATTCATAATCAATAGCATAAGAAAGATGGAAAATAGGGTTGTGATTACCGGAATGGGAATTTATTCTTGCATCGGAACTTCTTTAGAAGAGGTGAAAGAGTCCCTATATCAAGGCAAATCAGGGATCGTTCTGGAAAAGGAAAGAAAGGAATTCGGATACAGATCAGGGTTAACAGGACAAGTTCCTAAACCGGACCTTAAAGGTCTTCTGAACAGAAGACAGCGTGTAAGCATGGGAGAAGAAAGTGAATATGCTTATCTTGCTACAGTAGACGCCTTAAAACAGGCTCAGGTCAGCGATAGTTTTCTTGAAGATCATGAAGTAGGTATTTTGTATGGGAACGATAGCGTATCTCAGGCTGTAGTGGAAGCGATTGATATTGCCAGGGAAAAGAAGGATACTACATTGATGGGATCAGGTGCCATTTTCAAGTCTATGAACTCTACGGTGACCATGAACCTATCTACGATTTTTAAACTCAAAGGAATTAACCTTACCATCAGCGCAGCTTGTGCAAGCGGATCACATTCTCTGGGGCTTGCTTATCTGATGATCAAAAGCGGTCTGCAAGACATGATTGTTTGCGGCGGAGCTCAGGAGACCAATAAATACTCAATGGCCAGTTTTGATGGGCTGGGTGTTTTCTCTGTAAAGGAAGACGAACCTGAAAAGGCATCAAGACCTTTCGATTCTGCACGTGACGGATTGATCCCGAGTGGAGGAGCGGCGACCTTAATCGTCGAAAGCCTTGAATCTGCCCAAAGGAGGGGAGTTCCTGTTTTAGGCGAGATTATAGGATATGGTTTTTCTTCAAACGGGGGACATATTTCTACTCCTAATGTAGATGGTCCTGCTTTAGCAATGGACAGAGCTCTAAACCAATCTGGATTAAGTGCTAAAGATATAGACTATATCAATGCACACGCTACATCTACTCCGATAGGAGATGCTAATGAAGCACGTGCGATCTACGAGATTTTTGGCAGCGAAGTTCCGGTAAGCTCTACAAAATCAATGACAGGACATGAATGTTGGATGGCGGGAGCCAGCGAAGTGATTTATTCGATGCTGATGATGGAGAATGGTTTTGTAGCTCCGAACATCAATCTTGAAAATCCCGATGAAGAGGCAAAAAGGATAAATTTGGTATCTAAAACAAAAAATCAAAAAATTGACGTATTTTTGTCGAATTCTTTTGGGTTTGGGGGAACCAATTCGGCATTAATTGTAAAAAAATTTGATTAAAAAAGATGGAAAGAGAAAAAATTGTTGCTATCGTTAATGATTTTTTAGTAAATGAATTTGAGGTAGATGGCGATGAGATAAACAAAGACGCTAACCTTAAAACAACTTTAGGTTTAGACAGTTTAGATTATATTGACATGGTTGTCATTATTGAGGCTAACTTCGGAGTGAAGTTAGGCGAAGCCGATTTTAAAAAGATGGTCACATTTGATGACTTCTACAACACTATTGAAAACAAAATAGCTAACAAAAACGCATAAACTATCGACTGAACTTTATTTTTTATTATAAAAATCAGGCAGATCAAAAATGAACAAGTGGAAAGGTAAGTCTAAAGGAACAATATCAGGATATAAGATATTTGTTTACTGTATTAGAAATATCGGCATCAGAAGTTCATATTTTGTGCTTTATTTTGTAGCAACCTATTACTTTCTGTTTCTAAGAAAGAGTAATCAGTATATCTTTTATTACTTCAACAAAAGATTAAAGTATAATTTCTGGAAGTCAAAAATCGCTGTATTTAAAAGTTACTTTACTTTTGGAAAGGTTCTTATCGATAAGACA
Source organism: Chryseobacterium sp. PTM-20240506 (assembly GCF_048296755.1). NCBI lineage: Bacteria > Pseudomonadati > Bacteroidota > Flavobacteriia > Flavobacteriales > Weeksellaceae > Chryseobacterium > Chryseobacterium sp. PTM-20240506. Next base: position 2,838,463 of record NZ_CP182581.1, on the reverse strand, counting down.
GCCATATCGGTTGGCTTAAGGGATCGGTTTACCTACGAATTTGATGGGATCCAGAATCTTAAGGACCTTCTTAATGAAAAAAAAGGCGGCGTACTTATCAGTGCTCATATCGGAAATTTTGAAATCGCGGAACATTTTTTTGCAGATATTGATTTCGATTGCCAGATTAATTTAGTGACTACGGATCAGGAAGTTACAGCCATTAAAGAATATATGGACAGTATTGCTGTTAAAAAAAGCAATATCAAATTTATTTACGTTAAAGATGATATGTCCCATATTTTCGATATCAATACCGCCTTATCTAAAAATGAGTTGATTTGCTTTACAGGAGATCGCTACTTTGAAGGCTCTAAATTCCTGGAAACCGAATTGCTGGGGAAAAGTGCCAAGTTTCCGGCAGGCCCGTTTCTTATTGCTTCCAGGTTAGGAGTGCCTGTGGTGTACGTTTATGTTATGAAAGAAAAGAATCTCCATTACCATTTATATGCAAGGGTTGCACACGTAAAAAAACGGGACGCTCAGGGGTTATTAAACTCTTATGTCGAGAATCTGGAGAATATGATTAAAAAATATCCGCTGCAATGGTTCAATTATTTTGATTTCTGGGATGATATTAATTAATTTTCTATACTTTTAAGGCATAAAAACTAACAATAACTCCAACTGCTAAGATTTCTTTAGAAGTTTAGATCAATGAAGCTTACTGTATTTGTTTTTGTCCTTGCATAATCTTAATGCAAGGAAGAAGCAAAAATAAATACGTCCGCTTAATAATTTAACCTCTGAATTTCTTAGCTTTAAAGAAATGAGACGCTACTTTTGAAAAAAGAATATGACATACTTGTAATCGGCAGCGGTTTAGGAGGTCTTGTTTCGGCTTTGATTTTAGCGAAAGAAGGTCTTAAGGTATGTGTATTGGAGAAAAACAATCAGTACGGAGGTAATCTACAGACCTTTTCCCGTAATAAACTTATTTTCGATACCGGTGTTCATTATCTTGGAGGGCTTTCAAAAGGCCAGAACCTGAACCGTTTTTTTTCCTATCTGGAAATTATGGATGATCTGGAAATCCATCAAATGGATCTAAACGGATTTGATAAAATAACTTTTGACGGAGATGATACAGAATATCCTCATGCGCAGGGTTATGAGAACTTTGTTTTTCAATTATCCCGTTTCTTTCCTCATGAAAAAGAAAACCTTGAAAGATACTGTGAGGGAGTACAATACGTCTGTAATCATTTCCCCAGATATAATGTGGTTGGAAAAGATCATTACAATGAGGAGATCCTTCACCTCAATACCCGGAGATTCATAGAATCAATTACTTCTGATAAGAAGCTGCAGGCCATATTATTAGGGTCTAATTTTCTGTATGGCGGAGATTCTGAAAATACCCCGTTTTATGTGCATGCACTTACCGTTAATTCCTGTATTCAGAGTGCTTATAAATGTGTGAAAGGAGGAAGCCAGATCTCCAAGTTGCTCATCCGCAAATTACGGGAATATGGTGCAGATGTTCACAAGCATTCTGAAGTCTCTGAAATGATCTTTAATGAGGATGTTTTGGTAGCCGTAAGGACTAAAACGGGTAAGGAATATGCTGCTAAAAAGTTTATTTCCAACATGGAAATCCGTTCTACTCTAAAGCTGATCAACGAGAAAAGACTAAGAAAATCTTTTCTTAACAGGGTTTTAAGCTGGGAACCTATTTCTTCCTGCTTCAGTGTCTATATTGTTCTGAAGCCGGGAATTATATCCTATTTTAATCACAACATCTACCATTATTCTTGCAGTGAACAGGTTTGGAATGCTTATCAGTATAAGAATGAAACCTGGCCTGAGACGTATATGCTAAGCTCCACGCCATCGAAGCATCATCCTGAATTTGCAGAAAGTATGACAGCAATTACTTATATGGATTTTGATGAGGTGAAAAAATGGGAGAAAACAGTCAATACAGTAACGGATGAGCATGAAAGAGGGAAAGAATATGAAAAGTTCAAGCAGGAAAAAGCCAACAGGATGATTGATACGCTGGAAAAGAAAATTCCGGATCTCAGACAATCGATTAAACATATATACACCTCTTCACCGCTTTCTTATCGTGATTATATAGGAAGTTTTGAAGGAAATATGTACGGATATATAAAAAGTTCTGAAACCCCATTGAAAACAATGGTTTCACCAAGGACTAAAATTGATAATCTTTTTTTAACCGGACAGACTGTTAATATGCATGGTATTTTAGGCGTGACCATAGGTGCTTTTAATACCTGTGCCGAGATTTTAGGGAAAGGACTTATTGATGATCGTTTGAAAAAAATGGATACAAAGAGTGACAAAGAGAGTTAATTTCAGGTTTTCAATTCGGGATGATAGAAAGTGGAATGAGGGTTTTCAATCTTCCTTTTCTATCTTACGTATTGTTGATATCTGTAAGATAGTATGCTCGCTCTTATGCACTATTACGCTCGTCTCATGTGGTATCCAAAAATCCATACATCATCTTCCTGAAGTAAAACAATATGCTTTGGAAGTTCCCAAAGTTGAAAGGATTAACGATTCTACCTTTAGTTTTAATCAGAATTATTTAACGAAGAACCGGCAGCAGCTTTGGGAATTGTATATCAAGGGAAATCCTTTACAGCTGGGATACAATAATGGTGCATTGACGAAAGACCTGATGCAGAAGCAGGAAGCCATTTTTTTCTCTAAGGTAGAAGGATTTGTACCATCCAATTTTAAGCAAAAATTACTACGAGGATTTCTAAAATGGTATAACAGGAAGATGTACCTGAATGTAAGGGAAGATTATCAGGCTGAACTATACGGATTGTCCCGTTATTCCTCTGATCAGTACAACTTTATTGCTCCAAGGTATTTAAGAAGCCTATACCTTCATGGAGCTCATGATATTGGCCACGCCATGCAGGATCTTGCTTTGGTGGGATGCAGCTCCCTGGCAGTTTGGAATGATAATACGGAAGATGGAGACCTGCTGATTGGTAGAAATTTTGATTTTTATGTTGGAGACGATTTTGCAAAAAATAAGCTTGTAGAATTTATAGAACCTGAAGAAGGTATTCCCTATATGTCTGTCAGCTGGCCCGGAATGATCGGGGTGGTTTCCGGAATGAATAAAGAAGGAATCACGGTGACCATCAACGCAGGGAAATCCAAAATTCCCTTAACCGCAAAAACCCCAATATCTCTTGTAACCAGGGAGATTTTGCAGTATGCTAAAAATATTGACGAAGCCATTGCTATTGCTAAGAAAAGAAAGGTTTTCGTTTCAGAATCTATATTGGTAGGAAGCGCCAATGATAAAAATGCAGTGATAATTGAAGTTTCTCCCAACAACTTTGGAGTTTACCGGGTTCAGAATTCAAGTCGTATTGTTTGTACCAATCATTTTCAATCCGAGTCTTATAAAGATGATAAGAAAAACAGAAAACATATTCTGGAAAGCCATTCAGGATATCGATATGAAAAACTTCAGGAGCTTCTTCAGGAGAACAAAAAATTAAATCCTGAAAAGATGGCTTCGATTCTCAGGGACAGATCAGGTTTAAAAGGTGAAAAGATAGGATATGGAAATGAAAAAGCCCTTAACCAGCTGCTGGCTCATCATGCCGTTATATTTTCACCTCAGAAGAAATTAGTCTGGGTTTCTTCTAATCCTTATCAGTTGGGCGAATTTGTTTGTTATGATTTAAACAGGATATTTTCCGCAGATCGTTTGAAATCCGGAGAGTTTGCTGTTTCCAGCCTCAATATATCTAAAGATCCTTTCTTAGACTCCCGGGAATTTAAAAATTATGAAGAATACAAAAAGCTTCATAACAAGATAGATGATGCTTCAGAACGTACGGGAGAAATGCTGTCAGAAGATTGGATCCGGCATTATCAATCCTTAAACCCAGATTTCTGGCTTGTTTATTACCAGGCGGGGAAGTACTATCTCAGTAAGAAAGACTTTTATAAGGCAAAGGCAGCTTTCGAAAAAGCTCTGACGAAAGAAATCACAACTGTCCCGGACAAAAGGAAAGTTGAAAAATATCTGAGAAAATCCGATAGAAAATTGAATTAAGACTGTTCTATTTAAAACCTTCCCATTCCCTTTAATACTATTGAATATTTAGTGATCATATTTTATCTGATTTTTATTGGGGATAAAAATATATGTGTTTGTGGGATTGCTTGTATTCTCAGTTATTTTATTGAGTAATTTGTTTTATTTAGGGCAATTTGTTTTATTATTTTAATTAAAAATTACTTTTAAGTGAAAAATATTTTAAAACATTTGAATTTATTAATTATATTCGTTTGTTTAAAATTAATAAATGAATGAAGAAAATCTATTTTTTATTTCTTTTGTCCTTTCTTATTATGTACTCCTGTAAAGATGAGAGAATCGAAGGAATAGGCGTTGAAAATCCCCGTGTTAATTTCGATATTAATGCTATTCCCTATGCAAAATTATCTACTTATTCTTTTTTCACCGGCGAATTGAAGAACCTGGTTCCGGCACCCAAAGTAATACCTTATGAACCTGCCAGTTCGCTTTTTACAGATTATGCTTTAAAGAAAAGATTTATCTGGATGCCGAAAGGTACAAAAGCTACTTTTGATGGTGATAGCAAAACATTGGACTTTCCTGTTGGCACTGTATTGATAAAAAGTTTTTATTACAATACCATACAGCCCGGTAATACAACGAAAATTCTGGAAACGAGATTAATGATAAGAAAATCCAGTGGATGGATATTTGCCGAATATTTATGGAATGATAACCAGACAGAAGCCAACCTCGTATCCGGAAACGATTTTACCAGCGGAAGCTCCAAAAATATTACATTTAAAAAAGAAAATAATGAAATCCTGAATATTGACTACAGAATTCCATCGGAATCGGAATGTTATGCATGTCACAAATTAGACAATAAGCCTGTCCCTATTGGGGTAAAGCCCCAGAATTTAAATACAACATACAATTACCCTGGAGGAGTTAAAAATCAATTGCAAAAACTGGTTGACGAGGGTTACCTAGTCAGCTATCCTGCAAACATCGTTTCTACAGTGAATTATAAAGATACGAGTAAACCTGTGGATATCCGGTTACGATCCTATCTGGATATTAATTGTGCTCACTGCCATCAGCAGAATGCACGTTGTGATTATCGGGCTATCCGATTGAGCTTTAACCAGACTACAAACCTTACCAATATGGGAGTTTGTGTACTGGCAGATGAACCGATAGATGCCTCATTGGAAAGAATTATAACACCTGGAAATCATAACAAATCAGTGATGAGCTTCAGACTTTCTTCTGTAGATGAAAGTAAGAGAATGCCTTTGCTGGGGAGAACGATTGTGCATGATGAAGGGGTTGCCCTCTTAAATCAATGGATCAATTCTTTGAACCAAAACTGTCCCTAAAAACTAAACAACCTGAAGAAAACATGAGAAAAAATTTATCCCTTTTTATTTTGTTATTCAATATAACCTGGGGAATTGCACAATTAACGTGTGCTTCTGCATTGAATGTGGTGCTGGGAACAAATACAGCACCTGTAATTACCGGAACTGCAGCTACTACGGCATGTAATATCGGACTGCCTGGTACGGCCGGGTTATGGTACAAATATACCGCGACCCAGGATAGGAGTGTTACCGTCTCAACAGTCATTACAGGACAAAATGTTGATACCCGGGAGATTATATTTAAAGGCACCTGCGGAGCATTGACCTGTGTAACGGCGAATGATGATTTTTTAGGAAACGCTTCTCAGGTAACATTTACAGCACAGGCCGGCACAACATATTATATTGTTTTTGATAATAAGTGGTCCAGTTCAGGATTCAATTTCACGGTATCTGAAACGGCTCCGCTTGTCAACAGGGTGTCTTTTACCCCGCAGTCCGGTAATGTTTATGGTACTTATAATAATTGTGTAGTAGATATGAACGGGGATTATCTGGATGATATTGTATCGGTTTTGAGTAACACGCAGATTGCAATCTCCTACCAGCAGCCGGGAGGAACTTTTAATCCGGTTACCTATAACGTTCCCAACACCACAGTTACCCCTAGCTGGAGCATAGCAGCTGGAGACTATGACAATAACGGATTTAATGATCTGATATATGGTTCGGGAAATGGCATTTGTTTTTTAAAGGCCAATGCAGATGGAACAGGGTACACTTCTGACAGAAAACCCCAAACATTCCTGACACAGCGTACCAATTTTATAGATATTAATAAAGATGGAAAGCTTGATGCTTTTGTATGTGATGATAATGCGCCGAACCGGTTCTATTTGAATGATGGTACTAATATGAACCATAACCAGGGAGGATTGGGAGATTTTCCTTCAGGAGGTAATTATGGTTCTATCTGGATTGATTATGATAATGACGGAGATATGGATCTTTATATTGCAAAATGCAGTGGTGGAGGTTCAGGGCCAGGAGGAAACGTAGATGAGCTGCACCGGAATAATGGTGATGGAACGTTTACGAATGTGGCAGTGGCGGCTAATATGGCGAATCCTACACAGACATGGTCCTCTGCATGGGGGGATTTTAATAACGATGGCTGGATGGATGCTATCATAGGGATAAACTCTACCTCAAACGGGTTGAGCAGAGTCATGAAAAATAATGGTAACGGTACCTTTACTGATGTATCTGTAGGCTCCGGATATGATATTATAAGCAATCTAAGCAGGGAATATGTGGCCTATGATTTTGATAATGACGGATTTCTAGATGTATTGGGAGCTGGAAATACAATTATGTTTGGCAATGGAAACTTCCAATTCACTCCTAACCTTAATCCTTATAGTCTTGACTTTAACAAGCGTCCAATAGGTGATCTGAATAACGATGGTTTCCTGGACATTCAAAGTGGACAAACGATCATGATTAATGACGGAAATTCTAATCACTGGTTAAAAGTGACATTGAGGGGAACCCAGAGTAACAGAAATGGAATCGGGGCAAGAGTTGAGATTTACGGAGAATGGGGTAAACAGATTCGGGATGTGCAAAGTGGGGTAGGTTTTATGAATATGAATACTCTTAATGTTCATTTTGGAATCGGGCAAGCAACAACGATCGGAAAAGTGGTCGTAAAATGGCCTTCCGGATTGGTAGATGTTATTAGTAATGTTACCCCGGATACAACATTGCATGTTGTGGAAGGAACACATCTTGATGTGAAGGAAGTGCAAAATACACAAGAACTGCTGACAGTTTATCCTAATCCGAGTGCGGACCTTTTAAATTTCAAATCCAACGCCGATTTCGTTCCGGTGGAGGCCAGATTATTTGATGCAAGCGGTAGAATAGCTTTGCAGACAAAAGTTGAAAGAAATACAATATCGATTAAACAGCTGAACACAGGTACTTATATTCTTGTGTTATTAGATAAGAATGGCAAATTATATTCGCAGAAAGTAACTAAAAAATAGTACTACAATCAATTAATAACTTCAAACTGCAAAGTCGAAAGGCTATGCAGTTTTTTATTTAAAATACTATATTGCAGGCTCAAAATAATATTACATTATTCTGAGTATAAGTAAAAACGATTCAATGATTTCGAAGAAGATTAAAATCTTATTTAGTATTCCTTTTATTATTATTGTGTGCTACACTTGTTATTTAATAAGTGTATATGATTCCATTCCCGAGATTATCCCTATCCACGGATATGGGAAAAATACAGATGGATTTGGCAGCAAAATGTTTTTATTTTTTCCCATCATTCTTAACCTGATCCTGTTGTTGTTTATCTGGTGGATTATCAAAAGTCCTCATAAAATTAATTTTTCCTTTGAAATAAAAGAGGACGAGAAAGCCAGGACCTATGCAACAGCTCAAATGGTGTTGGTTATCGTTTCGATATTTATCACTGTTATATTAACCCTATTGTTATTTTCAGGGGTTGTATTTAAATAAATTAATTATTCAGGATTTACTTTATTAAGAAAAAGATAGACTGCAGCACCTGAAATAGCAGATGTTATACTTGCAAGGATCATACTGCCGATAACATATTGAAGGAGGTTATTCTTTACCAGATCGAAATTTAATTCCTGGTTAAAAACATTGCTTTCACCATGTACGAAAGGAGCACCGATAAATAAAGAGATTGCAATGATAAAAGGAATAAAGGGAGGTAAGCTTATATTGGATGCGACAAAAGCCAGCACCTTATTTAATTTAAATAATACTGATAAGGAAATAACAAGCAGTGTCTGAAATCCCCAAAAAGGTGACAGTCCGATAAATACACCTAATGCAACGGAAAAAGCTTTCGTTCTGTTACTGCCATCACTTTCAAGCACATCCTCTTTAATGAACTTTTTGAGACTTTTCTTACGGAAATTATTAATAAAATTTCTTGGAATAATGTAGAAAAGGGTAATCGTAACAAGAATGGTATTCAGGATACTTATCCGGGTAAAATCTTTAAATGGCCTGAAATGAGAAACCCTTTCTGCAGGGTCATATAGAACCTTAACAGGAACATTCTTTACAGGAATATGCCGCCATGCAGATCTTACAATAACTTCAATCTCAAACTCAAATTTTGGGGTAAAATATTTCTTGGGGATCTTTAGTAATGGATACAGACGGTAGCCAGATTGGGTATCTTCTAATTTAATACCAGTTTCAAACCAAAACCAGAAATTAGAAAACCTGTTTCCAAAGCTGCTTTTCTTAGGAATTCCGTCTTGAGACATATTTCGGTTACCGATGAGCAAAACATCTTCTTTTTCTTTGATAAGGGCTTCTGTAAAAACCGGTATGTCATCCGGGTAATGCTGGCCATCAGAATCTATTGTTATAGCATAATGAAATCCTGATTCTTTTGCTTTTCTGAAACCTGTTCTTAAGCCGTTTCCTTTACCTTTATTTTCCTGAAGTGTAATGACTGTAATTTGCGGATAGCCGTTCAGTATCTGAGCTGTGGAATCCGTGGATCCGTCATTGACCACAATAATGTTTGAAGTATATTCTAAAACACCATCAATAACTCTTGCCAGTGTTCTTTCATTGTTGTAGGTGGGAATTAAAATACAGATTTTCTTTTCGGAAATTGTATTTTGTACTTCAGGAAGGGTCATTGTTTTATTTTAATGAAGCTTTGTCTGCTGGAGTAAAAGTTTTAGACTGCGCTGCAAATCTCTGAATATAGCTTTTTAAAGCCTGATTCTGCTTGCTGTAATTGTTCAGAATGAATAATTTATCATCTTTTAAACTGGAATGGTATCCTACAATTTTAGGAATATTTTCCTGAACGCTCAGGCGGATCACTCTCAATTCAATATTGTTAGGATTATTTTTAATAATACTTTCAAGACTTGTTGCTCCTGTTTTTACAAAAGATTTTCTCTTTCCTTTTTCAGTGGTTACCTTGGCTTCCATAATTTGTGCAGCTGCTTTATAACCGGAAATAACGGGATCAGTTGAAGACTGTTTTTCCGCGATATTGATAAAGGACTGAGTATTGGCGTTCGATTGATTGGCTTTCGCATAGCTGTTTCTCAATGACTCCAGATCAGAGGACTGAAAGAAAAATGTAAATACGGCTACCAGCGATAAGATGAATTTCATAATTTCTATCTTTTATAATGTACAGACATCTTTAATGCAATAGTCTCGCCAAATAAAGTCGTGTTCTTTACTTTAATCTCATCTTCTCCTTCATTAATATCGAGCTGTACAGTAAGGTCGGGTGTTTCAAAAGGATTAATGATGGCCATAAACTTCACATTGGAAGCTGTTTTTAAGAACAACTTTGAACCGGTGATCTCTTCTGTAAGTTCTTTTACAATTTGCATCATGCACACTCCGGGCGTAACCGGATTTCCCGGGAAGTGTCCCTTAAAAATTTCGTGATCACTGTTTAATCTGATATGGGCAACGAAGCTTCCGTTTTCCGCTTTGTCGTACGATTTTAGAGTATAAAAGTCTGTAAGAATGGTTTGCATCTGTTACTCGGTTTCTGTTATTTGAACTAACTTTATATTGATCTTGAAATCTTTATGTTGAAGATTGATACTATCCGCGAATATATGTTTTTTTGCTTCAAAACTAAAATCGATTTTTGCTTTATTATTCCTTGTATACATGATCTGATGAAGCAAGCCGTCCTTTTTATCAAAAAACAGATAATACTTGTTGTGGTCTTCCTGAGAGACAAAAATCTTTGACTGATCATTTTCAAAACTTTCCTGTACCGGATAGGTCTGCTTCAGAAGATGTTGAAAATCATTCTTCAGGAAGTTTTTTACGATTTTCTTATCGAGATCAGGAATGATATAATTGATTTTGAAATCTTGATCTGAAATTTCAAAATCAATAAGCTTATTCCCAAAATCTGATGTCAATGCCACGCGATGTGTCGTTTCGTTGATCCTTTTTATGATAAGAATTCCACTCACGTGATTTTTATAAATATCGATCTGGCATTTATACACATAATCTTCTTTTGAAGAAAAATATAAGTTCTCAACAGATTTCTCAGTTCCTGGTGCAGGTTTTACATCATTAAGCTGATAGGTCTTACAGGATAAGAAAAACAGTAGAAGAGTACTATAAAGAAAACTCTGATGCAGAAATCGGGGCATTGATCTTTGTGTTTTTGAAAACTATATTCGTCGTATCTCCCGATGCTTCCAGCATATTGACCTGGGCAACGGTGGATTCATTTTTAGGAAAATATAACTCGATCTGTTTGATGTACTTCAGGAGCTGAGCAGATTTAGGAGTAAATTTTGCAATATTGTAAGCAGAGCTTTTGAAGTAGGTGACGATGAATTCGGGATCACTAAACATTTTTCCATTGGAGCTTCCTACAATAAGTTTGTTAATTTTTTCAAATGTTTTACTTTTTGCATCAACAGAGGATTTCTTCCCCTGATCATTGATAAAGATTTTATTTTCCTTAAAAACAATGCTGTATTGATAAGGCTTGGTGTATTTCCAGCTTAGCATATTGGGCGATTTAAGAGACATCTTACCATAGGTGACAATGTTCTTATCCAGGAAATCCATTTTTTTGGTTTGGGTAAAGTCGCTCTGCAACGTTTTGATTTGTTGTGTTTCAGATGATACCTTCATTACAAACGCCTTTGCCTCGTTTCCTGTCATTGCTGTGTTTTGAGCAAAAAAGAAACCTGAAACCAATAAAAATGCTCCGAAAGCAATATTTTTAATCATTTTTTATTTGATTTTATAATTGAATCAATAGTAAAAGCAGAATACTTTTTATTCTTCAAAAATAGCAATAAATCTACCAAAACACGATAGGTCTTTTCTGAAGTGTCATGGAGAAGCACAATGCTGCCGGGTTTTATTTTAGATGTAATCCTTTTGTAGATTTTCCTTTCATCTTCTATAACGGTGTCCAGCGATCGTACATTCCAGCCGATACTTATTTTTCCGCTTCTTTTAATTGCTTTAGCTATGGAAGGATTGGTCACTCCAAATGGAGGCCTGTATAATACGGTTGTGGTGTTTCCCACAGAGGCAATTATTTCATCACATTTTGTTATTTCATCAGTCATTTTTGCTGTCGGTAGAAAACCCGTTGAGTTAGAATGGGTATACGTATGGTTTCCAATGTTATGACCTTCGGCAATAATCCTTTTGAACGTATCAGGATATTTCTCAATTTGTTTTCCAATACAAAAAAATGTTGCTTTGATGTGATGTTCCTGAAGCAGATCTAAAAATTGAGGTGTAAACTCAGTCGGTCCGTCATCAAAAGTAAGGGCAACCTCTTTAACTTTTGTTTTTTTATGGGTAATGCTATTCACAAAATAGCCCAGCTTAATATCAAAGGAACCCCAAACCACAAATGCCGAAAAAAGCAAAAAGCAGAATACATATACCCAAAAGCTCCCGTGAAATGCATAAATAAATACATTACAGAATATATAAAACAGGATCATTGAATAATGCTTCATTGTATTGTTTTTTTGAATTTCCAATCTAAAATTTTTCATCCGGGGTTTGACACAGCAGAACGAAAAATCTAAAAAATTGAGAACATACCAGATGTTACCCGCTTACAATTTAACGATTTTGAAATGTAAAGATTAAAAATTCCGTCCTTTTATCCTATCATACCTTTTCTAACAATACCAAACTATGATCATTTCCTAAAAGATGATTATACAAAAGCACATTTTTAATCGCATTCTTTTTTATAGAATTGATCATCATGATCTCCGGGATTTGTTGATTTTTCAGAATATGACATGCCATAAATGTTGAAAAACCACTTGCCGTATTGTATTCTCCGCTTAAATGTTTATAATATAGCAATGCTGATTCAGGAAACAGGTTCATTGCTGTTTTATAATACGTATCCGATTCCTGATCGCCACTGAATCCTAAAATTACGGCATCAATATCGGTAAGAGAAAGATTATTCTTCACGAGAAAAGCTTCAATAAATCTTTCGGTTTCCTGCTGTTCAAGTTTATTGGTTATTTGAATGTCCCTGATCTGGGCATAAGAATTTTCCGCCTTATTTTTTCCAATGACAAAAAAGCTTGAACCTTCACCCCATAGTACACCTTTTGTTGTTGATGTTAAAAAATCAACAGGAAAATGTTCGGTTTTTTTAATGATGTGGCGGAGTTGGTAAAGTTCCATTGTTCTTTCGGTCTGTTCATCCGTACAGCCAACAAGTATATTTTCAGCCTCATCATCGGTAAGCTGAAGTTTGGCATCTAGTAGGGAAAACTCTAGAGCTGAAGAAGTATTGACATAAGTAAAATTATAAGCGTGGCATTGTAGAGCCAAAGCAATCTGGCCGGCTACGGTATTGTGCGTCGACTGAATAAAATAGGTTGGAGTTAAAAACTCCTCCTGATTGTCGATTACATTTTTTAAGAATTTTTCAGAATCCTGAGAACAGCCCATTCCGGTTCCTACAATAATGGCATCCGGTTTTTCTATTCCAGCTTCTTTCAAGGCATAGTGAGATGCGACCGAGCTCATTTTTACCGTTTTAGACATCCTCCTGATCATTGCTGCGGGAATGAATTCTTTATATGCCGGTTCTATTGCCTTTACAATTGGTATAGAGTTTTCAGGTTTGAACTGACCAAAAAAATCTTCAGCTAATGTATCCTGTACCGAAATACATGAAGCTCCATTGATATACACTGAACTCATGGCTTAGAGAAAATTAGTGTTGAACAATTTCCTCCGAATCCGAATGAGTTGGATAAGACATGGTTGATATTTTTTTTCCTAAGTTCAGTAACCGGAACCAGGTTGAATTCTTCCATAGGAGTTTTAAAATTCAAATTCGGAAATATAATGCCGTGCTGAATGGCTAAAATGGAATAAACTGCTTCTATTCCTGCCGCAGCGGCTAATGTATGTCCTGTAAAAGCTTTGGTGGAGCTGAATTCGGGAACATTTCCTTCTCCGAAAATACGGATCATTGCAATTCCTTCCGACAGGTCATTATTGGGAGTGGCTGTTCCATGAACATTGATGTAGTTAATTTCCTCTTTGTTGATTCCGGAAACCTTTAATGCCTGCTGCATCGCAAGATAGGCACCTTGTCCGTTTTCAGACGACGCGGTTTGATGATGGGCATCATTTGCATTTCCATAACCTGAAAGATAGGCAAGAACCTTTTTATTCTCTTTTTTTACAACTTCATCAGACTCCAGCACCAGAAAAGCTGCTGCTTCACCTAGATTCAATCCTTTTCTGTTCTGGTCGAAAGGAGTATTATAAGAATCAGTAAGAATCATTAGGGTATTAAACCCATTGAGTGTAAATTTGGATAAAGAATCTGTTCCGCCTACGATCACACGATCCAGCACCCCATTTTTAATAAGCTTAGCTCCCATCATGATCGCATTCGCTGCCGATGAGCATGCGGTACTTATTGTTGATACCATTCCTTTTAAGCCCAGATAATCTGCAATGGCTAAAGAGGAGTTTCCTGCATCATGAGCATCAATATATTTTTGCTTTTCAGGAAAGTCTTCATAGTTGTAGAAATACTTTTCAGTAATATCCATTCCTCCGACACTAGTCGAGGAAATCAGGCCTGTTCTGAAGGCATTGATATCGGAAATTCCTGCATTTTCTACAGCTTCTTTTGCAGCAATCATTCCCAATAAAGAGGTTCTTGTAACATTGTTGTCTTCATTCAGCTGAAGGTGTTGTACAAGTTCTTCATTAGACTGTTTTATTTCACCTGTTTTAATATATCCTGCATGGCGGGTTTCAAACATTTGGATGTCCGAAATGCCATGCCGGCCTGTTGTCAGCGAAATAAAATTTTCTTCCACGTTGTTGCCAACGGAAGAAATGATGCCCATTCCTGTTATGGCAATTTTATGACCCATTAATTATTTTGTTCTGTTTTCTTCGATGAATTTTGCCATCGTATCGATAGATTGAAAAATTTCTTTTCCTTTCTTTGGATCAGCTAATTTTATTCCATAATCCTTATCCAGAAGAACAATCAGTTCTAACGCATCAATAGAGTCTAATCCTAAACCACCACCAAATAACGGGTCTGTGTCTTTGATTTCCTCAACAGCTACATCTTCAAGGTTAAGAACTTCTATAATTTTGTGTTTTAATTCTAATTTTAAATCTTCCATAATTATTATTTTAAGGTAACCCTATAACAATGTGCCAGATTACCAATGATATTTTATAATGCGAGCAAATATACAAAAGCTTTATAACTTTCCTGATATAGTTCCACCCAGCCACACAATACATTTTCTGCTTTTCCCGACTTCAGTAATTGCTGGGCATAATTGTTTAAAAAATTTTCATCAAATTCGTCTAAAATGAAAAAAGCATTTTCAGTCTGCATTTTATGTCGGATGCTTATTTCTCCTACACAAATGTTAGGCAATGTATACACAAAGACCGCAGGGCTGGGAAAATAATTCTCGTTGGAATTGATGCTTTCCTGATATTTAAAGTCCGTATCCAGGCTTGATGATTTATTGGCAAAAACCAAAGCGGTTTTGCTGTTATCCTGATCTTTCAGAAGCATTTCTGCGGCTAAAAAAGCAAGTTTGCTTAGCGGATCCATTTTATGGAACTTAGGATAATTAAGATCAAGGTTCTTGTAGGCTTCTTTAGCAAACTCCTGAAATGTTGTTTCCTTATTTGAGAAGACCATATTCCCGTTCATGGTAATTGTAGAGTTTTCTATAGTGCAAACAGCTGTTTTCTTCATCTTATCCGGTTTAACATTTTTCTAAAACAATTGCAGCATTACATCCTCCAAAACCTGAAGCGGTTTTTAAAATATATTTAATTTCTGAGTGTTGCTGTTCTTTTATAATATGCAGAGGTTGGGAGACACCCATCTCTTTAAAGTTTTTGGAGGGAAGAAGGGTATTGTGTAAAGCGCTTTCCATTGAAATGATACTTTCTAATAATCCCGATGCACCAAGACAATGTCCGTAAAACCCCTTCATACTATTCAAAGGGACATGTTGAAGCTCCATTCTGTTAAAAGCAACAGCTTCCATTTCATCATTATACAGGGTTGCTGTTCCGTGTGCAGAGATAAAATCAATATCAGTGGCAGCTACTTTAGCCTCTGTCATGGCATTCCTGATACTTTTATACAGTCCGTCTCCTGTTCTTGAAGGACCTGAAATATGGTTAGCGTCATTAATAGCAGAATCTCCGAGAATTTTAAACCTAAACTGATCAGGAGAAATTGCCCAGGAAGTTATATATACCGCTGCCGCAGCCTCTCCGATATTGATCCCGTTTCGATTTTTGTCATAAGGCTGGCAAGGTTCTTTTGCCAGAGCCTGAAAAGAGTTAAAACCGGAGATAACAAACTCCGTGATTTCATCACCTGCAATGACAAAAGCATCTTTATAATTTCCCGATTGAATCAGGTTTTTAGCTACGCCAATAGCCATCACTCCTGAAACACAGGCGTTAGAAACAACAATGGGCTTTGATTTAAATCCAAAAAAATCAGCGATCTTTTGTGCCAAGACAGAAAGAAATGCCCCCTCTGGTAAAGAAGATTGATTCTTTAGTAAGCTCACATTTCCCTTTGTGGTAGATAATATAAAAGCTGTTTCTGTAGTAATGTCGTGCCTTTCTATTAAAGGTTTTAAGCACAACAGGAACATTTTTTCCAATCGGGTGAAATTCTGGTCGGGAAAATGACTGTTGAATTCCGCATTTAATTTTTCCGTATCCACCATTGAAGCATATACTGCTTCCTGGTTCTCTAAAATTGGATGCTGGGCAACTCCGGACTGGTTTTGCAACAGAGCATGCCAATTGTCATTGAGGTTCATACCCAGCGGAGTGACGCAGTTATAATCAGTTATGTAGATCTCCTTCATCATGACAATTTCATTTTATCTTTCCATTTCTGAAAGAAGTCGGGATTATAGAGGCATAAATTTCCGTCATTATCTAAAAATACCTGAATGGTCTCGCCTTTGCAAACCAGTTTATTATCCTGATTGAATATTTCATAAGTAAAGATCAGTTTTGCCGCAACCGAATTCACAAAAGTAGTTTCTATCCTGAAGATTTCTCCGTATTTTAAGGGAAGAAAATGCTCGCAGGTGCTTTTTACAATAGGAGTAAGGTAACCGGCATTCTGGATGTCGAGATACGAAAGTCCGTGCTCCCTTCCAAAAGCTTCCCTTCCGTCTTCAAAATAGACAATATAATGACCATGCCAGACAATTCCCAAAGGATCTGTTTCATTGAATCTTACTCTGACTTGTTCAGAAAAGGTAATATTTTTTTCTTTAGACTGCATTTTTTTTCCTTTCGTAAAAAATAGAAATTGTGACCATAGCGATATAAAATAAAAATAATAAAATAAGCTCTTTCGCTATATCGGTGATTCCACTGTTTCTTAAAATAATATCGTAATATGCATTAAGTCCCCAGTTCATGGGTGAGAACTTGGCCATATGCTGCATAAATTCAGGCATCAGGAACACGGGAACCCAGATTCCACCAATAGCAGCCAATACAACAACAGATGTTGCGCCAAAAGGCGCAGACTGTTCCTGAGTATCTGCAATGGTTCCCAATAAAACCCCAAACCCAATAGCGGCAAGCCCGGCAAATAAAGTAACCACAATAAGGTGGAACATTTTTCCCGACACATCGAAAGCCGGAAGATTCATGTATGGGAAAAGGTATATACCTACAGCAACCATCAGTAAAAACTGAATCATACAAATGATCAGATAAGTACATGTTTTACCGAGAATATGAATATAATAAGGTGTTGGACTCACTCTGGCTCTAACACTGGTGCCCTGGCTTTTTTCTTTAACCAGATTGATGGAAAGAGGGACTACAATGAAAAAGATAGCAAATAATGTCCATGCAGGAACGTTATGCTGAACAGAATTCGGGATTATCTCCACATTGCCTTTCGATGGAGTGATCTCTTTAAAGCTGATGAGATTCTTGTTTTCCTCCAGGTTTTCTGTTGTTCCGAGCTGATTCTGGAAAGCTTTGTAAATTTTTTTATTTTCAATCTCAAAGATCATTTTATTCACAGAATTCATCACGGAGTTTTTGAAGCCTGCATTGGTTGCAGGATCAAAATATAAATGAATATCTTTTGTCTTTGGAGCTGTTTTTTTTACAGCTGCGGAGTCAGTTTCCAGTCCGAAAGAACTTACGATCGTCTGAACTTTGGATTCTATATTTGAATTCAGGTTTTTGGTTAAGTCTTCAGGAATGACAATGGCCATCTGATATTCGCCCGAAAAAACGGCGTCCCGGGCGGACTTTTCGTTGTAATGGGTCAGAAGCTGAAATGTCTTGCTGTTTTCCAGTTCCTTTTTTATATTTTGAGAAACGTCAGACTTGTCTTTATCGATAAAAATGATTGGTATTTTGGATCCTTCCAGATTTTTAAAAGTCGAATCCTGAATCAATGTGATAGTAACGATAAGCAGCAAAGGCATCACAAAAATAATAACGATCCCTCCGATATCCCTTTTTAATAAAAGGATTTCTTTAATAAAACTTCTCCACAATTTATACAACAACATCTCTTAGTTCTTTTCCGGTTAATGAAATGAAAACGTCTTCCAGATTTTCGGCGGAAGCTATCTGTGCAACAAGCTCCTCCGGGGTCCCTGTAGCATGGATCTTCCCTCTGTCGATAATGGCAATTTTTGTACAAAATTCCTCGGCTTCTGAAAGATGGTGGGAGGTATAAATAATACAGGTTCCGTTTTTATTGAGTTCCTGAAGGAAATCAATGATCACTTTTTTGGATTGTACATCTACTCCTACGGTAGGCTCATCCAGGAAAAGGACTTTAGGATTGTGAAGTGTTCCTGCAATAAGATTACAACGACGTTTCATACCTCCTGAAAATTGTTCTACCTTTTTATTGGCAAATTTTGATAATCCCATAATTTCGAGGGATTCATCAATGCTTTTATGAAGTGCTTTATGCTTGAGCCCATATAAGCTTCCAAAGAATAACAAATTCTCTTTTGCAGTAAGGGTAGGATAAAGAGCATATTCCTGAGGAACTATTCCAATGATCTGCTTTATTTTAAAACTGTTTTTCTGTGGTGAAAGACCATTAATGGTAAACTGGCCGGAAGTGGGCTTGATCAGTCCCGAAAGCATGGAAATGAGGGTCGTTTTTCCCGCACCGTTTGGCCCAAGAATTCCATAGATTTCGTTTTTGTCGATATTTAAAGAAATATCATTGACAGAAAACTCATCAGAGTTCTTGTATTTTTTATAAAGATTTTTAATTTCAATAATATGCTCTGCCATATCAGATTGCTTTTCTTAGTTTTTTATAGAAAGCTTCTTCCAGATCTGCTATATGAAGCATTGATTTCGAAAGTTCCTGATAAATATTGCTTTTTGAATTCCTGTTTTTATAAACGCGGGCAATATCCACAGCAAAGTCTCTCCATAGATCACCTATGGCTGTAATTTCTTTTGACAACTCCCTTAATTGATCATTCTTAAGAATTTCTGCTGCTTCTTGTAAAAAAGCTCCGTAAATAAATCTGAATCCGCCACCACCGGTTCCTATTTCTTCCTGCATTCTTATTAATTGCCCCAAATAATGGTTGGTCACTTTCGTTCCTTTTTTCTCGGCCCATTTGGGAATACTTTTCGCGACCCATCTCATGGCTTTTACTCCTATGAGAGGCACGGGAGCAAGCATATTTTTACAGGTGTCTTTAATCCCTTTTTTTATGGCTTCTTCCAAATGGATGTTTTCCGGGATATAAACGGGATAATACATATGTCCTTTTGGTGGTAATGCTCCCTTTGCATATCTTACTTTTTCGAGTTCAGCTTCAGATAATGTGGTTACGTAATCCATTACAGGATCACTGATCAGAAACCTTCCGTCTTCCTTTCCGTAAACGACAAGATTATGCGCATTAAAATGAAATTTATATTCTTCCGGGAAATACGTAAGGTTAAAAACCCCGACCTGAAGTCCTGTAGGGATATTGTTCTCTAAGTTTTTTTCTAATGCTACCTGGGCATCTTTAGGATTTGAGAATTTTTGTCTTTTAATTTTAATACCCAATCTTTTTGCTGCTTTGCTGAAAATAGCACCTGGCATCGGACGATAGCTAAAGCCCGGTGCAAAGTTTACTTTTAGGAAAGGCAGATACACAAAAAATAACCCCGAACCTATTCCGAAAATCATAGGTTCGCTTAATTTTATACCTTTATAGAGTAATAAATTAGAGGCAACACCGTTTTCGCAATGAGCGGTTTGGTGGTGTTCAAAATTCAATTTCATCCTTATATTTTTTTATTTCAGGGAAGATAGAATCAGTATCAATTATGTACTTTATCTTATTATCTTCCATTGAAATTTTTTAATTCTTCTACTGTGATTCCGAATGCATCAGCATATTTTTTCAGCACAGTATCGCTTAGTGTTCTAAATACTTTTGGTTTGGTATGTCTTTTTATCCGCCACTGCCACATTCCGACATATGCAGAAAGGACAGCCATATCCATTTTATTTAATTCCATGAAATAAATGATCGGACTTACGATCTGAGCAGCAACGTTTTGCCGGGCTTCTTCTATCCTCTCATTAATAAGAGCCATGGATTCGTCAAGGGCAAGCTTTTTGGCTTCCCAGCCAATACTGTTTGCTGTTGTATAATTGTCATTTTCATCGGTAACATATACCACTTCGGTCATGTTCGCTGATTTCAGATTACTTTCGTCCTGTGGAAGATCCTGCTTTTTCATAGTCTGTTTTTTATTATGATAGTTTTTGAATAAACAGATTGATTTCAGCTCTTATCAATAATTCATTATTATTAAAAGTTTCGCAGAAGATATTGCATATATTCTCATATTTGGAAATAAGCGATGCCTTCGAAATGATCGTATCACCCACTTTCGGTAATGAAAAGACTTCGATTTTTTTAATATTGGTAATGAATCCGATCACTTTTGTTTCTATTTCGGGTCCTTCAAAAAAACTCTGGCCTACAATAGAGGAGCATGTTTGTGCGGAATTTTCGATTAACCCTGCTTCTACAAGTTCATTGTTATGAACAAAAATATTATCTGCTGTTATCAGAAAGGAAGTAATCACATTTTCTTCTGTTAATTCCAAAATATAATCTACCATCAGCATCGGTTCCCGATGAGGTAAAAAGTTATGGATATTGATGATATTGTCTTCCTTAATTTTCATTACTATTATTTTACAACAGTTTTCATTTGAGAGCTTGCGATAGTTAGTCCGTTCAGTTTCGTAATACAGTTAACTAATGTAACTCCCATTACTTCGTTGAGGATTGCCACTTCTGTTTTTAGCTCATCTCCAAGTTTGGGTAAAGATTCCGCGTCAAAAGATTTGATGGCTCCTATATAACCCGTTGGAGCTTCTTTACCTAAAAGGTAATACTTATAGCCTGTATGCAAAGCTACGCTTTGAGCCTGATGTTCGATCAATCCCGATGCCTGGAATATTCCATCCTGCAAGAAGATATTGTCTTCTTTTATCGTAAAACCCGAGACCAAATGATTCTCAGAGTATTCAGTTAATTCATTCACCATGACAAAAGGAAACCTCTGTGGAATTAAACTTTCCACAAAACTTTTATCAGATGTTGGCAGATTGATTTCCATTAGCAAACCGTTAATAATGCACAGGAGTAAGCAAACCTTCCACTTTCAGGAACACAAAGAAGTACTTTTTCTCCCTTTTTCAGTTTTCCTGAATTCATCAGTTCTTCTAAAGCAATGAAAATAGAGCCAGCTCCAATATTTCCTACTTCGGAAAGGTTATAATACCATTTTTCCCATGGGAAATCCATTCCTTTTTTGGCAAATTCTTCCTTAAGCCCATTTTTAAAGTAACCGGATGAAATATGTGCCAGGACGTGATCTATTTTTTCAGGGTCTAGCTGGTGCTTGTCGAAAGAAGCTCTTAAACTTTCTGCCCCTTTTACTAATATATATTGATCCAGAAGCTTTGTATCCTGCTTTAATGCAAAAAGAGACTGCTTCAGCCATTCATCAGATGGATAATCTGCCCATGATTTTAAGCTTCCGTCTTCTTGTTTTTCACAGCCGGAATACATACAAGCTTCAATTTCATGTGCATAAGAATAAAAATCGATGAATTCTACTTTTAAAGAAATGCTGTTTTCCCTTGGTTTGTTTTCTAATAATAAAGCACCTGCACCATCGGAAAGCATCCATCTTAAAAATTCTCTTTTAAAAGCAATGATTGGTCTTTCTTCCAGTAGTTTCAGGTTTTCTGCTTCGTGATTGAATTTATCTGCTGTCATCCAGGCCGAAAATCTCTCAGAACCTACACAAACCGCATTATCACGTACACCGGCTTTTACAGAAAGAAAACCATAATTAAAGGCATTCATTCCTGAATTACAAAGTCCCGTTGAGGTATTGATTTCTATAGATTTTCCCACATTCAGCTCTCCATGAACCATCGAAGCATGAGAAGGCTGAATCTGATCTGCAGAAGTAGTTCCACAAGATAATAACTGAATATCATCTTTCGTGAAATTTTCATCAAACAACCCTTCTACAGCTCTTGCTGTGATCTGAGCATTGGTATGGGTAGGTTGGCTGTTTTTATCTAAAGCGTAATATCTTGTTTTAATCTGATTATTTCTTAAGATCAAAGCTCTTGCTTTAGAGGGGGTGTCATTGACCAAGCCAAGATAGCTTTCCATCTCATCATTAGAAACCGGATCATTGGGTAAGTATGTTGAAGCTTTGGTTATAAATACGTCGTTCATCTCTTATTTTAAATTTATTCCTTGTAAATATTTTTTTTCTTTCATTCTTTTAGATCTCAAAAGAGGTGCCAACAATATGTGAAAAACTAAAACAATAGGAGAAATAATCCATATCGCTGCCATCAAATATACCTTAAAGAATTTGATAAGCATTGGTCGCTTTTCTTTTTTCCTGATAATAAGGTTAGACCATACAGTAAAGATTTTGTTTCCTACTTTTTCCACCCTTACTAAAAAAGGTCTGATTTCTACAGCTCCGTTCTTTACTAGTTCAGGTTGCAGATTATCATAGTGGTTATTATCGAAATGCCTTTTGATGATGTTACCGTATTTTCCGGCTCCGGCAATCTCTTCATCGGAAATTCCTGCTGCCGGAAGCATTCCCGATTTTTCTTTTTTTCCAGTTGTCAACCAGCGCAAAATAGTCAATACACTGGTATAATTATCATGTCTGTCTACCAATGCAATGTTTCCGACCAGTTTTGCATTTAAGTTTTTTAAATATACCTTAAGTTTTTCCTGCGAAAGCATCCACATATTTCGGGTTCCTGAAACAGTAACAACAGGAGTGTCTTTTAAAATGTTTTCCGCATAACCGCTTTTTAAGAAAGAGATAATTGGAATTGAGGGAGTTAAATACCAAACCTGGTACCCGAAAATAATAAGATCGAATTTCTTATTCAATACTTCTTCGGGCGGAGGAAGGATTTCTCTTGGGATTTGTAAATAAGACTCCGGGAATGTATTGAAAAAAACATCACCTGGCCATGGAAAAGGGAAGTCTTCCTTAAGCTTAATGCTATAATAGGTGACATTATATTCGTCCTTTTTATCCTCAAAAGGCTGGGCAATATTCTTTACAATATCCTCTAATTGGCCCGTTTGTGTATAGTATAAGACAAGTATGTTCTTCTGCATGGAAATTTTTATTGTTTACAAAAATATAATTTTATAATTTATCTGTTATCTCTTATAGATTTTAATTGATTCTGAACTAAAATATAAATTATATTCGTCGTTTTGAAACAATAAGTTTTTAATATTGAAGAAGATAATAACATCAGGAAGCTGATCAATACTGTTTAAAGCATAGTTATCACTGGAAACTAAAAGTATACCAACCTTTTTATTAATCTCTGAAATTGTGGATATATAGTTTATTTTTCTTTTTTTAACGAGATAATTATGATCAGCGATTTCTCTTTTTTCAATATCCGGAATCAAACTGAATATCTTGCGGCTTGCCTGTTGAAGAGAAAGTAGGATATCAATCTGGCCGTAGTCATCTGCAATATGAAGAAGCGTTGCGTCTTTAGGAATATGCATGTTCAATTCAAAGTAAGCAGACTTATTGATCCTGAAATCTTCTTTAACCTGTTTTACAATCTCATTTTCCTTATACAAAAAGCTCAGAAACAGCTTCTTTTTAAAGTAATCCTCATCCTCCAGCTCTTCTCTTAGCTTTGAAAACTCTTCTCTGAAATAAGCGTTTATTTTTTTTGTTCGTTCAGAATACGTGGACCCAAAACTCTCATCATTTTGATGGATACGATCTCCTACTTTTACCGTAATGCTCCCATCATAAATGATAAAGTCTCCTTTTGGCAATACTTCCGAGTTGCCATGAATATATACAGGCAAAATATCCAGATTCAATTGTTCAGAAAGGTAGAAAGCTCCTTTATGAAATCTTTTGATATCATTTGTATAAGAACGTTCTGCTTCCGGAAAGACCACCAGCGAATATCCTTGTTGTACCTTTTCTTTTAGTTTGTCAATTCCGTTTTCAATACCTTGGGAAACCGGATAAAAACCTAATGCCTTTACAAGTTTTCCAAAAATAGGTGAGTTATACACCCAATCATTTACAAGATATACAATCTTGTAATTGGTCATTGCCAGTGCTAGTGTATCCAGGAATGAAGTATGATTGGCAATAATAATAGCAGGTTTACTGAAATCTTCTTCAGGATTTTTTATCACCGTCTTTTTTACAAATGGATTACTATATAAAACAGAAGTTAAAAACCGGGCAATGAATATTTTGATATACCTGAGTGTATTTCCCTTGGCATTTTTAACAAAAAAAGCTCCAAATAAGGAAAAAAGAAATCCTCCCAGCCCATAATAGGCAAACGATACCACGGAGTGAAGGAATAATCTAAAAGTAATAGGAGAAAGTCCCTTTTTTGCTCTGTTAATAATTAAAAGTCTGAACCAGAACGGATACAAAGTAGAAGTAATGATAATAACCGAAAACATTCCTATTAAAGCCACCAGTGCCAAAGAGTGTAATGCCGGGTGCTTGGCAAAAATCAATGAGCCGATCGATAAAATAGTGGTGAAAACAGCTAATATGATTGAGATCCTGTAAGTAGGAAGTTCATTTTTACCTGTAGTATGTTCCTTTTGCATAGCCTTTGTCAGAAAGATGCTGAAATCGTCTCCGACTCCAAAGATAAGGGTACAGACTACAGTACTGAAAATATTGAGTTCTAGCCCTAAGAAATAAAGAATGCCGGCTGTAACCACTCCTGTTAATACAATAGGGAACATGGTAAGGACAGTGAGTTCAAAATTTCTGAAAAAGACAATAATAGTAAGGATGATGGCGAGTAGTGAATAATTGATCAGGGTGTTGAAATCTCTTTTCAATAATCCCAGAAAGTTCTCATTCATTTGCTGGCGGTCAATAGCAAGAACATCCTGCTTTTTTTCTACATCTCTGATAAAGGCATCTCTTTTAGTTTCATCCACTTTTATAATATTGGAAATAGTATAAAATCCTTTTTCATTGCTTAAAAATTCAGATACCTGTAGTGCTTTTATTTTTTCATAATCCTCAATGCTGCGGGTGGAGTAGTTTTTGTTTAAAAGTTCTGTAAATTGCTTAAAAGCTGAACTATTAAATCCAAATTTGTTTCCATTGCTTACCAATTCTGAAACCGTTTGATTTTTCTTTTGGTCGTTCCAGAATTTTTTCCAGTTTTCAATCTTTTTTTGCTGATCCTTTTCAGACAGGACTACATTGCCCAGAGAATTATAGCTCAGGATTTTTCCTTCCTTTTTTTCTTTTTCCAGAAATTGGTTCAGTTGGGTGTTTCGGGTTAATGCTTCTTCTTCAGAATTACCATAGGAAATGGTGTAGATTGATTTTGAAGTAATATCTGAAAGCTTCTGTAATTTTGCTTCGCTTATTTTCAGATCCTTTGGAATGTAGTTTAGATCTCCAATGTCTTCATTAAAACCCACGTGCCTGAATCCAAATAAGCAGGCAATAATGACCAGGGAGCATCCTATAATTAGGGGTTTGTTCTTTTCATAGGGATAAAAGCCGATCCTGTCAATGAAATTTGTGCTTGCTTTTTCCCCTTTTTCTTTAGGGTGGTATAGTTGGGGAACGATAATCAGGGCTGAAATGGAAGAAAGCATTACGGTTAGTGAAGCAAATAGTCCCAGATCCTTTAAGGCTTCCGATCTTACGAAGACAAGACATAAGAATGAAACCGCAGTGGTAGCACTGCTTAAAATAATAGGTTGGGTAATTTCTTTATAGAGCTCTTCAATATTATTATTGTGTTTATAGTGTGTAAGGATGTGCAAGGCATAATCTATTGTAATTCCGATCAGGATTGCTCCGACACTTAATGAAATTGCTGAGATCTTATCCTTAATAAAATATAAGATAAGCAGTGCCAGCAGAACAGAAAATACCGTAGGAAGAAAAACAATAATCGGAGTGAAGAAATTCCTGAAATAATAAATAAGCAGGATCAGCAGTACAGTCATGGAAATCATTACTGTATTCTGAATGTCCTTTTTTATCTGTTCAGCATTTGCAACCGCAATTACGGGTGAACCAAAGTAGCTGATTTCTGTTTTTCCTTTAAATTCTTTATTAAGATCATCCTTTATTTTGTTGAGCTGGTCTACAAAAAATTCATTGTTTTTAGTATCGTTACTTTTGTTTTTAGGATCAATAAAAAGTAATAAATTTTTTCCGTCTTTCGTTACAATAAAATTATCCTCCAGCTTAAAATCTTTGCTGACGTTAAGTGCATTCAATTTTTTAATGCCTAAAAAAGTAATTCCGAGGGGATCTTTTTTTATAAATTCTTTTGTAACCAGGCTTGTTGGGGAAGCAAGAGAAATGTAATTGTTTTCTACCTGTTTTGCAATGCTGTCTTTCTGAATCTTCCTGTTGATTTCTTTATAGTCATTTTCATCTAAAAACAAAGGGAGGTTTTGATTTACAAAATCAAAAGTCTCGGAAATTTCACTGTCATTTACCTTTCCCTGAATCGCTCCGATATACTTTTCTAAAGGAGAAATTTTTTCCAGAAAAGTATTGGCGGTTTCAGAAAGCTGAAAATTATCCTCCGAAGATTTATTCTCAATGATGACGATGATCTTATCTGAAAAATTAAGTTGTTTAAGAATTTTTGCAGTAAGATCAGATTTTTCACTTTTAGGAATGATCTGATTGATGTCTTCCTCGAAATTTATTTTTGATGCAAAAAACAGGCAAACCAAAGCAATTCCCACTGCAAATAATGCAGATAGAACTCTGTTTTTGGAGATTAAATAGTATAAAAATATAAAAAAACGATGCATCGCATTAAAAAATCAAGTTTGCAAATTTAATTTTTTAAGTATTAGTTCAAAACTTTTACCCCGTAAGTTTATTTTAAAATCAATAAAATGTTTAGGTAAAATAAAAAAAACTTATACTTTTGCAAATGTCCCTCATAATAATATATTTTAAAACAAAATTATTCTGAATAAAAAGCTGTTTTGATATGTTGAAAATATTTGATGAAAAAATAAACGGATTTTTATTTACGATAATACTTCCGCTTTTGCTGTTCTCAATGTCCTATTATGGATTTGAGTCTTCCTACACAAGATTGAAAACAGCAGAAAGGCCGCCCGATTATTTGTTTTCATCGGTGTATGCTTATCGGGTACTTCCCAACTATCTCAGTTTGTATCTTACGGACATTGTGGGATATATTATTGAAAATTATTTGGGCTTTTTTCGGAAATTTCTACATAAAAACGGAACTGCATTTTATCATGGTCTTTTTCTGATGAACAGTTTCTTCTTTATTCTTTCTTCCGTTGTTTTTAATAAACTACTTTCCCTGAAGCCGGTTTCACTTCTTGTAAACATCAATCTAAAAAGAGTTATTCATCTGCTGGCCGTGTTTTTTATTGTAATCACGCAATATGCACCTACAAATTGTGATATGATGGCACTTTTTTGTTATCTGACAGGAGTATTTTTAACATTAAAGTATTTTCATACAAATAAGACTGCATATTTTTATATTCTAATTGTTTTAATATTTCTTTCGACGTTCGTTAGGGAGACGGCTTGTCTGAATATTGCTTTTTTTGCTGCACTCTTCCTGGATATAGATGATCTCAGAAAAGGAAATTATACAATGGTCGCAAAAACAATTCCTCTGGTGATCTCTTTTTTAACAGCCTATTTAGGATTGAGAATGATTGTTGTTCAGGAAACTACTTTTGTAGAAGGCTTTTATATCAACAGGAACTTCGAAAGCCCGTTCAATCTGGCGGGGCTGTTATTTGGATCCATAGTCTTGTATTTTGTATACCTGTTGGGCGTATCTGCTGACAATAAAACGATATTTAAAAAGTATTTATTTTTCTCATTGCCTTATCTTGCTATGATTACCATGGTGGGACTTTACTGGGAGGTGAGGCTTTTCCTTCCACTTATTCTTACAGGAATTGTAGTGGCTTATCATCAATTTAAAAATTCCCTGATCCTCTCATGAGTTTATTGCATCCATATTACATCATTGCGATGATCTACATGCTTATTTTTAGCGTGCAGGAGGTCTTTGGAAATAAAGTTGATAAAAAGTGGTTTTGGTTTTTAGGGGTTTACCTGATTATTATTGCCGGGCTCAGAGATAGTGTTGGGCCGGATTATGGGAGTTATAAAGGGATTTATATCTATTCAGATACAAAAGAGTATTGGAGTATCTTTTTAAAGGCCCTTCACATAGAAGGTTCAGAGAATGTTGATATAGAATGGTTGTATGCATTGATCAATAAGATCATGCTTAATTTGTTCAATGCTCCGTTTTACATGCTGACACTCGTTATTGCTATTTTTGCTATATTTTTTAAGATAAAATATACCGAAGACAATACTTTTTATCCATTTACTTTTACGCTGTTTATGTTTATTCCCAATTTCTTCATTGGAGAAAGTGGACAGATCAGGCAGAATCTTGGAACCTTTATTATATACTTCGCAATCAGGTATATCAAAGAAAGAAAATTATGGCACTATTTATTCTTTGTATTCATAGCTTCAGGGATTCATAATGTATGTTATATATTTCTACCCATGTATTGGGTTGCACGCATACCTTTAAATAAAACAATGATGCTGGTGTCTATTATTGTTTCGATCTTTTTGTCTCCATTCGAAGTGTATAAGGTTTTTGGTAACTTTTTGAGTAATATTGCCTCCGATAGTATGCTTGTGGAAGGTTTTAACGGATATGTGGATGAGACGGCGCAGCGATTAAATGGGGGATTTGGTATTCCCGAAGCGTTAATGGCAATTCTCACATTCTTTTTATTTGCATTTGATACTCCCATGAAGGAAAAATATCCATATTATGAATATCACAGGAACTATGCCGTCATTGGAATCTGTTTTTATTTCATATTCAGAAACAATCCGGTGTTCTCATCCAGGCTTGCGGGAGCGTTTATTGGTTTCTCATTTGTATTGATTCCTAATGCAATGTATGTTGTTTCGGCTAATAAAAAGAGATTAATATATTCCTTTATCATTGCATTGACCATATTCAACTTCGTGGTATTTTCCAGTTTCAGAAATATTATTGCAGGTAGGTTCACCATTGACCTCTATAAAAATCATATTTTACCTTAACAGTAAAGTAAATGTATTGACAAAAGGCGCACTTTAAAGATGCGTCTTTTTTCTGTTATCCTTTATCAATGCTCGTTTCTTTACGCTCCAGACTGTATTTTTCCTTATTATTTGTGAACTTAATATACCACAA
This sequence comes from Chryseobacterium sp. PTM-20240506, assembly GCF_048296755.1. Classification (NCBI taxonomy): domain Bacteria; kingdom Pseudomonadati; phylum Bacteroidota; class Flavobacteriia; order Flavobacteriales; family Weeksellaceae; genus Chryseobacterium; species Chryseobacterium sp. PTM-20240506. Next base: position 2,809,065 of record NZ_CP182581.1, on the reverse strand, counting down.
ATTTAAAATTCAATACAATAATATTGTAGTTTTGTGCTGTTTTAATCAAAATAGAATATCTATAAATAATTGTTTTATTTAATAGTATTTATATAATAATTAACTTATTAAATATATATTTATAATATAAATCACTATTTATTGATGCGGGCTTAAAATTTGTATTGGTGTTTCTACACCAAACCTAAGGATATGAGAAACAGTATACTAAAAAAAATGACGGCAATTTTTTGCCTTGTGTCAGTGAGTGCCTATTGTAGCAATGGGTATAGATATGATAAAGATGATGAGTGGCCAGGTGATCACTATACAAAAGTTAACGATTCTTTGGTCAGGATACCACAAAACTATGATCAAAGAGTGATCAATTCTGCTGATACCCAAAGTTTTTCATCCCAGCTTAATGTAAAAAGTAAAGTAAACCCACTTGCCTTAGATTGGACTAAGGCGCCCAATAGTTATATTTTTGATCCTAACCAGGAATATGCCGGTCTGCTTATACCGGTCAGAAAAGCCTATGCCATGTGGGAAGATGATAAATATATAGGCAGTGAAGGTATTCCCGAAGGAAAATTAACGGCTGATGTATTATGGGAGGATGTTCCTGGGCTAATAATAAGTGGAGGTAATTACGCTCTTGAAGTACTTGATACGGGGCAGAATGCCAAAATTAAAGTTCCTGTAAATAAATCAAAAGAGGGAAATGCTGTAATAGCATTTAGAATAAATGGCGAAATTTTTTGGTCATGGCATGTATGGGTTACTGATGATCCCACTAACGGATCTGCCTATAAAAGTTTTGAAACAATTAAAAGACAGAGAAACGATGGAGTGATTGAGCAGATCCCCGATTCGGACTGGAGGTGGATGGATAGGGATTTAGGCTCTGTAAGCGGAACGATCACAGGAACAGAATGGAACAGGAATTTAGGCTTACTCTATCAATGGGGTAGAAAAGACCCGATACCCTCTCTGGTATACAGGGGTAATGATTTCTATGAAGTATCAGGATCTATCGGAAGAATAAGGCACCGGGGAGCAAAAAATTTCACTAATGCCATTAAAATTGATGATCTCAGAAAGTTTGTTTTATTATCCAATGCTGAAGTAACCAATAATATCAAGCTTTCTGTAAAAAATCCTTTGAGTCTTATCTATGTGAATAAGGATGATAACTCTGGTCCCGCATATTATAATAACAATGCTAATCTGATGGTTAACTGGTTTGGAAAATCCTCTAATTTTAAAGACTACCAGTTATCTGAGCTTAATTTATGGTCAGACAATTCACAGGGGAAAATAAACGCAACTTATACCACTGATGATTCAGCTCAACCGTACCGTGATAAGTCATCTTATGATCCTTGTCCCAACGGATGGCGGATTCCATCGGTTTTGGTTGCTAATCTTGCCTCAGCAAATTATGTGGATGATATCAGGACCGATTTTTCTCCCTTTGGAGTAAGAACCAATATGGGGAAAAATGCTTTTGAATCCAATGGCTACCATATTGTAAAACCCACTGATACGAATATGCCTTTATTTATGAAGGGAATTAAATTGTATCCCAATATCGGATTTGACCTTTCTCAGGTCGGAGGTTACGATATGGGATTGTTTCCCGGAACGGGGCAGGTAGCTATTGAAACACAGGCCGGACAATATGCGGACCAGCACCATACCAACATATGGACTGCGACGATGGCCAGACAGTTTGATGCTACTCCTGCTACTGTTGCAAGAGGCTTATATATGATTCCGGATAAAGCCCAGCCTGACATTCCGGATTCAAATTTCCCTACGATAAAAGGTAGATTTCAATATGTGCCGTTAGCAACAATGAATACTTCAGAAGCTAATGGATGCCGTTGCGTAAAAGATCCTTTGTATGTGGTGGATAATTATGATTTTCCTACTGAATTTTTAAACATTTCCAATGAATATCTTGAAGGGTTAAATAATCCGAATACTTATCAGATCGTTAAGGCGACGACTGTATCTACCATAGAGATTCCAGTGAGTAAAGCATTTTCAGTTCAAAGTCAGCTTCTTAATAATCAGGAGATTCTTGATCCTTCCAATTATAACAACCTTAAGGTAAATGTACTTTGGACAACTAATACAAGTTTAATTAGTAATGTATCAATAGCTAATCCCTCTCCTGCGTCGCTGGGCGGTTTAAGCGGGTCTAAAATTGTAGTTGCAATTAATCCCAATCAAAGTGGAAATGCGGTGGTTACTCTTCATAATGGCAATATCACTAATCCTGTTTACTGGAGCTGGCATATTTGGGTTACTGACACGCCCGTGAACAGTCTTCAATATACAACAGAATTGCCGGCCGGAAATGCCACCAATTATGTCAATTATGTAGATAAAGCAGATATTCCCTTCCGGACCGAATTTATGGACAGAAATCTGGGGGCAACGGATGCATTTCCGATGGTTGTAAATAATCTTACCCCTACCTCTGCGGAATTATCCAGAATCAGGGCATCCACTGGGCTTCATTATCAGTGGGGAAGAAAAGATCCTATTCCAACATTCCAGTATGCTGATAACAGAGGGTCATACAATGTGTTTCTTGGGAATGTTTTAGCAACCGGAACGATTAGTTATACTACCCTTGCTGCGTCTACTTATAATAATATGTCCGGAAGTTATATTGTTCCTTATAATACTTATGCTGCGAATGCAAATCTCCTGGATACAGATAAGGTGTCTGACAAAATTTCGAAAATCTTGTCTTATTCTGTTAGAAATCCTTTAGTATATATGATTCCAAGTACTTTTGCTCCCTATAATAGCAGTACTCCTAATTATACAAATGGAACGGATTGGCTATCTACTGAACCGAACCTGGCGCAGGACAGATGGGGAAGAGGAGGTGTGAAATCACCGTTTGATCCTTGTCCGGAAGGCTGGAGAATTCCTGATGTGTCTGGTGTTGCAATTGTTTCCGGTAAAGATTTTGGAATGACTCCATGGTATAAAAAGGATAAAAATGTTGCAACCATGTATAGTATCGTTAACGATTATCAGGGAGTGAGAGTCAGAAATCCAAGCACGACAACTACGATTGGCTATATGTTCAATCAGTCAGCATATCCTGTCGGCAATTATCCTAATTCCGGATCCAGAGGTTTCAGAAGTGTTACAGGGAATCAATCTGCCCAGGGAACTTATAACGTCCTTAATTATCAATATCCCGGATTCTGGACCGGTGCATTGGCGTCGAATTATACAGGGCGTTCTGTAAATATGTTATTCGATGCAGCTTCCTCTTCAAACCGTATTATGGCTTTTCATGATAATAACGACCCTTATTTTGGAATGAGCTGCCGTTGTGTAAAGGTTAAATATGATGAAGACGGAAATGAAGAAGGGGTAATTACAAAACTTCAGATTACATCTTTGTCAGCGACAAAAGCTGCAGCACCTTTAAATAAAGATGAGTTTTTGGATATTATGGGCAAAGAGCAGGTCTCTGTTTTTCCTAATCCGGTAAAAAGTGAACTTCATATCAAGGCACCGGATACTACCGGAGGATATTATTATCAGATATATAATATGTCGGGACAACTGATCATGTCCGGAAAATTTGAAAATGATAAGACTAATCTTTCTACATTGACATCAGGAATATATTTGATCCGGATAAATAACTCGAATAAGATCATTAAGCTTATAAAAGAATAAAAATTTAAATATAAATAGGCTGTTTCAATCATGAGACAGCTTATTTTTTACTACTTTATTTACCGATCTTATAATAATAGGTGAAAAATTCTATTAAGATGTGTTTTACTAAATTAATTTTAAGTCAATCACTTGATTGAAAAGAATAAAACCAGTATATAAATGCCCTGTAAAGTCATTTCATTTTTAAATTAAACAAGTATTGCAAAACCTATGTAATAAAAAAGCTTTACTTTTGCAAAAATTTTAGAATGTCGAAAAATTTAGTAATTGTAGAGTCCCCGGCAAAAGCAAAAACTATTCAGAAATATTTAGGAAAGGATTTTGAGGTGAAATCCAGTTTCGGACATATCCGGGATTTACCTAAAAAAGGGATGGGTATAGATCTTGAGACATTCAGTCCTGATTACGAAGTTTCTGCTGACAAAAAGAAATTGGTAACAGAATTAAAATCTGCTGTTAAAAAAGCTGAAATTGTTTGGCTTGCTTCCGATGAGGATCGTGAAGGAGAAGCCATTGCATGGCATTTGGCAGATGAATTAAAGCTTAAGCCGGAAAACAGAAAACGTATTGTTTTTCATGAAATTACTAAAAATGCTATTCTAAAAGCAATTGACAACCCGAGAGATATCGATCAGAATCTGGTTAATGCACAACAGGCAAGAAGAGTTCTTGACAGAATCGTAGGTTTTGAAATGTCTCCTGTTCTTTGGAAAAAAGTAAAACCGGGATTATCAGCGGGTAGAGTTCAGTCTGTAGCCGTGAGATTAATTGTTGAAAGAGAAAAAGAAATACGCGCTTTCAATCCTAAAGCAAGCTTTAAGCTTGACGGGATTTTCCTGAATAAAGAAGATCAGGAAATCGCTGCGAAACTTAAAAAAGATTTCGAAAAAGAAGAAGAAGCTGAAAAATTTTTGGAAAAGGCAAAAACAACAGAGTTTAAAGTTCTGAATGTTGAAACAAAGCCTGGAACGCGTTCCGCATCTGCTCCTTTTACTACTTCTACATTACAGCAGGAAGCTTCTTCCAGATTAGGTTATAATGTAACAAACACTATGCGTCTTGCACAAAGACTGTATGAAGAAGGATACATTACCTATATGAGAACAGATTCCGTGAATCTTTCTCAGGAAGCAATCGAAGGATCAAAAAGACAGATTATATCTGAATACGGTGCAGAATATTCCGCTCCGAGAAATTATACGACAAAGTCGGCTTCAGCACAGGAGGCTCACGAAGCGATACGACCGACTGATTTCGCAGTAAAAAGTATTGGGGATGCTCAATTAAACAGATTATATCAATTAATATACAGAAGAACGCTGGCCTCTCAGATGGCTAATGCTAAAATTGAAAAAACGGTCATTGAAATAGGTAATGCGAGCTTGCCTCAGCATTTTGAAGCTCAGGGTGAGGTTATTATTTTTGATGGTTTCCTTAAAGCTTACGGTATTGTAAAAACGGAAGATGACGACGAGGAAAATAATGAGAAATTACTTCCGAAAGTAAAAGTAGGAGAAGTTTTAAGTTATAAATCAATTACGGCAACTGAAAAGTTCACCAGACCCAGCGCAAGATATACAGAAGCAGGATTGGTAAGAAAGCTTGAAGAATTGGGAATAGGCCGTCCTTCCACGTATGCGCCTACCATTCAGACCATCCAGAACCGTGAGTATGTTGATAAGCGTGAGATTGAGCCACAGATTCGTGAAGTGGTGAAAATGTCTTTGGTAAAAGATAAAATTAAAAAGGTAATACTCGACGAGAAATTCGGAGGTGATAAAAATAAATTTGTTCCTACAGATATTGGTGAGGTAGTCAATGACTTTCTTATTGATCATTTTAAGGAAATTCTTGATTACGGATTCACGGCAAGAGTTGAAGAAAGTTTCGATGAAATTGCAAACGGAGATCAGAAATGGAAGGAGATGATGACTGATTTTTATTCCAAATTCCATCCAAGAATTGAAGACGTAGAAGAAAATGCGGACCGTGCAAATGGGGATAGGCTGTTGGGTGTTGATCCAAAAACAGGTAAAAATGTTCATGCCAGAATTGGAAGATTTGGAGCTATGATCCAGATAGGGGAGACTGAAGATGAAGAAAAACCTACTTTTGCATCGCTAATGAGTGGGCAGAATATTGCAACCATTACGCTTGAAGAAGCATTGGAACTATTCAAGCTGCCTTTTGATCTGAAAGATTATGAAGGCCAATCCGTTTCAGTAGGTGTGGGGAGATTCGGTCCTTATGTAAAGTGGGGTGAAACGTATATCAGTATTCCAAAAGGAGAGGATCCGCTTTCTGTAGATCAGAACAGGGCTGAAGAAATTATCGGAGAAAAGAAAAAAGCTGATGCTCCTATTGCAACCTACAAGGGAGAGCCGGTAACCAAAGGAACAGGAAGGTTTGGTCCATTTATCAAATATCAGAGTATTTTTGTAAACGTTCCTAAAAAGTATGATTTCGATAATCTTTCTCAAAGCGACATTAATGAATTAATTGATGCTAAACTGGAGAAAGAAGCAAACAGATATATTCAGCAGTGGGAGAAAGAAAAAATATCTATTGAAAATGGAAGATGGGGACCATTTATTAAGTTTGGAAAGAGCATGTTCAAAATTCCAAAGAAAAAAGATGACACAAAATATGATGCTGAAGAACTGAAAGAAGTTTCATTGGATGAGGTGAAAAAGTGGATTACTGCCCAGGATAAAAATGCTTTTGCCGAGAAAAAAAAGCCGGCAGCCAAGAAAAAAGCGACTGCCACAAAAAAGAAATAAAAAGTAATGATATTACAAAGCCATTAACAAACAGTGTTAATGGCTTTTTTTATGACCATTAAATGATTTTATTTTAATATTTTTGGTTTTTAAGACTTAATTAGAGAGAATGAATTTTGAAGATTTTATAATTGCCCCTAGGAATTTCAAAACTGAGAATTGGCAGATTGGAAACCAGATTACCAAAGAAATAAAAGAAGACAGTATTGTTTTGCTTTTCGTATCAGATTACAGAGGATCAGGTGGCGATGCTGAAGTACAGGATTTTACCTCTGTAAGAAAGGAATTTTATAAATTATCACAGTTGGATTTTGAAATTCCCATCGTTGATCTTGGAGACCTTGTTTCCGGTAAATCTGTTCAGGATTCCCATTATATCTTACAAGAGGTTCTTTCTGCCTGTCACTATAAAAGAGCAATTCCTGTCATTATCGGAGGTTCTAATGATTTCGCCTTTTCTTTATTTTCAGGATTGAATTTTCATCAAAAAAATATCAATTATACACAGATCAGTAACGTCATTTCTCTTAAACAGGGTGAGCATATCAATGAGCATACTTTTCTAAGCAAAATTTTGGGTGCTAAGAATTTTTCGATTAAGAATTACCACCACTTGGGATATCAGAAGCACCTGAACGAAGTAGATTCTGTAAAGCTGATTAAAGAAGTTGAGTTTGATATTGTCCGTCTGGCAGAAATGATGAATTCTACAGAAAAAACAGAGCCCTTCTTCAGAAAGGCTGATTTGGTGACTCTCAATTGTGATGCAATTGAAAGTTTTGGAGAACCTTTTTCAATAAATCCGCAGGTGAATGGACTAAATAGACGGGAAATCTGCGCTTACATGAAGGAAGTTGGGTTGAGTGAAAATTTGAAGTCTGTCGGAATTTTTAATTATAACATATATTCGGAAAGCCAGTTGAATCATCAATTGTTGGCACAGATGATCTGGTATCTGATAGAAGGAATCAATATCCAAAGATCACACCCAAAAGAAAGGCACTACGAAATTTTTTATGTGTTGATCGATGATAGCCAACATACATTTAAGCGTGATACGTTTAGTAATCTGTGGTATTTTGGAGATGATGAGAATATTGAGAATTGTATTCCTTGTTCAAGAAAAGATTTTGACGAAGCAAAGAAAGGCTGGTTGAATGCAAGGCTGACGAAAATTTAATTTATAATGAATACTGTTCCCTCAAAAGTTTCTATCATAGTTCCTGTTTATAATGTTGAAAATTATTTGGCTAAATGTCTCGACTCTTTGATTAATCAAAGTCTGCAGGAAATTGAAATTATCGTTGTGGACGATGGTAGCAGTGATAATTCTGGATTGATTGCACAGGAATATGGCCAGCGTTTTCCGGAAAGACTAAAAGTTTGGAAGAAAGAAAATGGAGGTTTAAGCGATGCCCGGAATTTTGCCATTGACCGAGCGACGGGAGATTATATTGGTTTTGTGGATAGTGATGATTATGTCGGAAAAACCATGTTTGAAGAAATGTTTAACCTTGCGGAAAAGCATAATGCCGAAATGGTCATCTGTAATATTCAAAAAGTTGACGAGTCGGGAATTGTTACCCAAAAGCTTACTCAAATTCCTAATATGCCGGAAAAAATTGATTTGGAGAAAAACTTTTCTGTGTTTTCTGATCTCAGCTATTTTGCATGCAACAAGTTGTTCCGGAAGGAACTTTTTAATGATAAAAGGTTCAAAAAAGGGGTGCATTTTGAAGATATTCAGCTCATTCCACAACTTTTACTCAAGTGTAAGATTGTAGCACAGACGCAAAACTTTCATTATCACTATTTGGAAAGAAATGATTCTATCACTAAAACACATACTGAAAAAGGATTAGATATCCTCAAAGCAGTAAAAGATGTAGAATCTGAATTTAAAACATCATCCTATTCAACAAAAAAAGAGGAACTGAAAAACTTCCAGATTTTAGAGGGAGTATATAGTTTTTTGGCCTATCTGGCGTTTGTAAAAGATGATAAAGTTTTTTACGATATGGCTGATCAGCTGAAAAATTTTATAGAGGAAAGGAATATTAAAATTAAAGATATATTGTTCTATAGTCGTTTTGGTAAGAATTATATTTTATATTTGCCACTGAAAAAAAAGATATTTTATCTATTGTTTTTTGCAGGGCAAAAAAAATTGATAAGAAAGTTGATTTAAACACAAATGTAAGTACTGTCATTTCGATATATTACAAATTTCGTAGATACTATTTAGCAGATCTTAAGTAATGAGTGCTAAAGCATAATGAAAGTACTTAAATAGGAAAAAATGAAGAATTTTGAATTGTTCTTAAGCGAGATGGATATTTCTATTTTTTATGTAAAAATAGGATTTGGATTCTTGTTTTCTTTTTTAATCACGTTTTTCTCTATCCCAACCATTATTAAAATTTCCAGAAGAAAAAATCTGATGGATGAGCCGGGGGTAAGAAGTTCACACTTGAGAAAAATTCCCAATCTTGGAGGAATTGCTATTTTCTATTCTATAGGTATTTGTACTTCTATTTTTGCCTATGAACTTTTTGATCTGTATAAGTTTTTATTTGCTTCATTGCTCATTCTCCTTTATGTAGGAGTAATGGACGATATTGTAGTGATGAGAGCTTACAAAAAGCTTGTTGCCCAGATTGTGGTATCCACGCTTATCGTTATAGGATCTGATATAAGAATCAGAAATCTCTTTGGGATCTTTGGCATTTATGAACTTGAGTATGTTGTCAGTGTTATATTTAGTGTTATTACTTTTATTGTTCTTATTAATGCATTTAATCTCATTGATGGGATTGACGGACTCGCTGGAGGGTATTCAGTGATATGTAGTGCATTGTTTGGGATAAGTTATTATAGATTAGGAGAATATAATTATCCTCTGGTCGTATTGTCCGTTGTAATCATTGGAGCTGTTTTGGCATTTTTATACTATAACCTCTCGAATTACAGGACCAATAAGATATTCATGGGAGATACAGGATCTATGTTGTTAGGATTTTTATTGGCATTTACAAGCATCTGTTTTATTGATATATTTATAGACAAGAAGCTTCCGGATATTCCAAGGTATCACTTACAGTCAGCTCCGGCGATAGCTGTAGCCATATTGATTTTACCTATTGTAGATACTTTGAATGTCATCTTTGTAAGACTTTGGAATAAAAAATCTCCCTTTGATGCGGATAAGAATCATATACACCATAAGCTTCTGAAGCTTGACTTTACCCATAGAAGATCGGGTTTTTATATTGTCGTCTATTATCTTTTTATAGTAATGGTGGCATATTTTTTAAGACATATAAATGTAAATTTATTGTTATTGGTGATACTTGTGCTGGGCTTTACTGGTGCTTATTTGCCGGATTTTATTTATCGGATAAGAAATAATAGGAAGTAACAATTAAATTTTTATTTTTGTAAACAACATTTGATTATGATAAGAAATTTTAAATATTTATCCCTTTTAATCCTGCCTTTTTTCATTACCTCTTGTATCACAAAAAAAGATGTAAGATATATGCAGCCTAATGAAAATCTTGTGATCAATGAGGAAGGTCTTGTTCCTTACAACATTCCCGTATACAGGATCACGAAGAACGATATACTGAATCTCAATATTGTTACTACTCCAAAGGGCGATGCAGCGCAGTTTTATTCTACTTTAAATACTTCCGGTAGTACAGTTGCTCCCGGGGTTAATCCCACAACTATAGGAACTTTAGGACGTGTTGGAAGCGGAAGTGGAGGAAGTGGTGGTGGAGGAAATACCAATTTCTATTTTAATGGATTAAAAGTGGATTCCAATGGAGATATTAATGTTTTTGGAATCGGCTACATCAAAGCAGAAGGACGTACTATCGAAGATATCACCAAAGAGATCCAGGAGAAAGTAAATGAAAATTTCCAGGATGGAAAGTCTCAGGTGAGATTAAATACGGACGGGATAACTTATTATATTCTTGGAGATACGGAAGCTGTTGCTATTACAGGAGAAAAAGTGGCTCACAAAAATACGCTTACCATTACCGAAGCACTGGCAATTAATGGAGGATTAAATAAAAGTGTAGATAGAAAAACAATTGTTATCCACAGAAAATTACCGGAAGGAATTAAAATTGCGAAAATAGATTTAACCCGGGAAGATGTAATGAATTCACCATATTATTATGTGCAAAATGGTGATGAAATCTATCTTAATACCAGAGGGAAAAGCTTGAATGGATTGGGAAAAGACCCTGTACAGACTATCACAACAGGAATTTCATTAATTACTACAGCGTTGTCAGTTTATTTAATCCTAACAAGACTTTAATATCATGATTCCAGGAAAAGAAACTAACGTTGAGAAGAATAATTCTCAAAAAGATAAAACCGGTTCTTTTGAATTGTTTGATGTTGAGCACTTTTTAAGAAGGATATTAAAGAACTGGTATTGGTTTGTTTTAATGCTGTTTATTGGCTACTGTATCTCATGGATGTATGGTAAATATTATGCACAGAGTATTTATGCTTCAAACCTTTCTTTAAGTGTATCTAATAATACTTCCAGCTACTTTACTCCTAACCAGTCAATTAACTTTATTTGGGGACAGGGAGGAAATCAAGACGGGATTTATTTGAAAAAAATGCTTTTGTCAAGATCACACAATGAATTTCTTGTAAAGGAGCTTGATCTTTTTGTTAACTATTCTACAAAAGGATCTATAAAATCTACTTATCTGGATAAAGACGATTCACCGGTCTTTGTGCAGATTGATAAGAAACACTTACAACAGATTAATTATCCTATTACATTGATGCCAAAAGGAGGAAATACGTATGAAGTGGTATTACCTGATAAAGGAGAATCAACTCATTTGTATAATTATGAAGTGGAGGGGTTTCAGGATATTCATAGCTTTAAAAGACCATCGAATAAAATAATTAAAGTAGGAGAATGGTTCATAGCACCTAATATTAAATTTAGACTGCTTCAGAATCCAATAACCCCAAATATTAAACTGGATAATATTATTGTTAATCTTAGTTCTGTCAATCAGTCCGTTAATGAGATTGTATCAACCATCGGAGTAGAGTTTGATAAGGAGATCAATTCTATTATGATCATTACAAAAACAGGTTTCAATCTTAATGGAACTGTAAATTTCCTTAACAAGTCTGTAAGTGAGCTACAGAAGAAAAGGATGCTTGATAAAATGACCGTTGATAAAAATACGGAAACCTATCTTCAGGATAATCTTACAGGAGTAAGAAAGAAACTGGATTCAAGTGCTACTGTTCTCAACTATTTAAAAACTTCGGAAAAGCTCTACGACATTAAAGATAGAGATGAAAAATCTCTGACGAAGATTAAGGAACTGGAAGCAAAAAAGGCAGACCTGACAAGTAAAATTAACTCCCTTAATCTTATTAAGAACACACTGGAGAACCAGAATTTTGATAAAATGATCAGTACAAATGCTGCAGGGTTCGAAGACGGAATGTTTACGGCTTCAGTTTCGGAACTTAAGGCATTGTATCTTAAAAGGAGAGAAATGGCTACGATTTATACGCCAAATTCAGAACCTATGAAAGAAATCAACAGGCTGATCAGTGATGCAAAATTAAGCTCTTCCAACTCTTTGAGCAATTACTATAATGGATTTAATGTTGAAATCAATAAGATTAATCAACAGGTAGCTGAAGCTAATGCTGATCTTGACGCTTACCCTGAAAAGGAAAGAAAGTATTTAGATGCAGAAAGAGGATACAATATGATTGAAGCCACTTATAATAGTTTACTGGGAAGGCAGAATGAAACTAAGATGAGGATGGCGACGAATCAATCTGATATATCTGTTATTGACCCTGCCAAAAATGTAGGACAGTCTCCTATCGGGCCCAACGTAAAAGGAACGAAGCTGGTCATTATGGGAGGTTTATTACTTCTGCCGTTTTTGTTTATTTTAATCGGAGAATTGCTGGATAATAAAATAAGAAATATTAAAGAATTATTGAGTGCTACCAAAATTCCATTGCTTGGAGTGGTAGGTAATAATAATAATGAGAATATGCTTACCGTGCTTGATCAGCCTAAGTCTTCAGTTTCTGAAGCATTTAGAGGAATAAGGGCGAATATGCGATTTTTGTCTGATGAAAATGAAAAGAGTAAAGTTGTTTTAATTACTTCATCGATTGGAGGGGAAGGTAAAACATATGTTTCAATTAACCTTGCTTCAGTTCTTGGTTTAAGTGATAAAAAGACTATTCTTTTGGGAATGGACCTAAGAAAACCAAAAATATTCGGTGATTTCAAAATTGATAATAAATATGGAATTTCGAATTATCTTACAGGCGAAGTTTCCATTGACCAGATTATCAATAAAACAACAATTCCAAATCTTGATGTTGCCACATCAGGGCCAATTCCTCCGAATCCGTCAGAGCTGTTAATGAGCAAAAAGAATATTAAATTCATTGAAGAGTTAAGGGAGATTTATGATTTTATCATTATTGATTCCCCGCCGGTAGGACTTGTTGCAGACTCATATGAATTGATGAAATATTCTGATACTAACATCTATGTGGTGCGTCATGAATATACTGAAAAGTATATGCTTAAAATGATTACGGAAAAATATCATAATAATGAGATTGAAAACCTTGGTCTTGTATATAATGATTATATTATAAAGCAGGGATATGGTTATGGCTATGGATACGGATACGGTTATGGCTATTTTGATGAGGACAAAAATTACAAAGAGCCGCTATTGATTAAAATAAGAAATAAAATACAGGCAATTTTTAATAAAAAATAAAACATTAAACCCTCATTTAATGAGGGTTTATTATATAAGGCTTTTATTGATTCTATTAAAAAAAGAATATTTTCGGTACTTTGTCGTTTACTTTATAACAAATTATGTTTTTTTGTTTGTTTTTAACTAAACATTAAGAATATCATTAATATAAAAATGTTTTATATTTGCAAAAATTAAATTTTAAAATAACCATAAATCCATATTCTTTTATGAATAAAAAATTATTATTTAGCTTCCTGGCCGTCCTTGGAACAATGACTGGTGTGAAAGCACAAAGAAACGAATTGGGAGTTCGTCTAGGTATGAGTAACCTAGTGGGTGATATAGGAAGTACGAGTTATATTTTACAAAAGCCGTTGGATTTAAGCAGAGCATCAGATTGGGGAGTTCCATTTTATGGTGGTATATTATATAGATTTAATTTTAATCCCTACCAAACTGTTAGACTAGATTTAGGTTATAATCAGGTACAGTTCAGTGATAAAGCAGCGAAAGAAGATTATAGAAGAAATAGAAACTCATTTGGAAAGAATAATGTATATGAAGCAAGTTTGGTATTTGAATATAATTTTTTCCCGGTAAATAATGAGCAGATAAGTATGGTTAGCCCTTATATATTTGGGGGTATTGGAGGTTTAATGTTTGATGCTCCTAAAGCGACTTTAGTGAATGACTTTAGAAGAGATGCAGATGGAGTAGCACAAGCTCCGATTAATGAAAGGGATTTTACTACAAGAGCAGAATATTCTCTGGGTAAGAAAGTAACAATGCATATTCCTTTTGGAGTCGGATTAAAATATAAATTTAACCATAGCTGGGCAATATTTGCGGAAGCTACGTTTAGATATACATTAACAGATCAGTTGGATCATAGTAAAATATTAACTAAAGATGTTGTATCTACCTATAATGGAGATATAGTAAATCCTACAACAGGAGGGTCTTTATTGCAAACAGGAAATTATTATGCTGTTTCAAAAGAAAGAGAAGCTGCATTTGTTAATGGAAGAAATGTTGGAGATACAAAATCTAAGGATTGGATGAATACCTTTAGCTTAGGTCTTACATTCTCCTTTGGAAGACCTCCGTGTTATTGTGAGTAATTAGTATGTCGTTGATTAAAGATAAAATAAATTCAGAGAATTTACCAAAACATGTTGCTATCATTATGGATGGCAATGGAAGATGGGCAAAATCTCGTGGTGAAGAAAGAACATTTGGTCATAAAAATGCCATTAATGCTGTAAGAAATGCCATTAATGCGTGTAATGAGATCAATATCCCATATTTAACATTGTATACATTCTCTTCGGAGAATTGGAACCGGCCGAGCGATGAAGTAAATACTTTAATGAATTTGCTTACTGAAACATTATTGCTGGAAGCGGAAGAAATCTTCAGCAAAGGTCTAAGAATGCATGTTATTGGGAATCTGGATAAGCTGCCACCTCTTGTAAAAGAGCAGCTGCTAAGAGTGGTGGAATTAACAAAAGAAAACACAAAAGGTAATTTAGTATTAGCGATCAGCTATGGCTCGCAAAACGAGATCCTGAATGCCGTGAGAAATATAAGTTCTGATGTAAAAGAAGGCAAGGTGAATGTAGAGAATATTGATGAGAAATTATTCGAAAATTATCTCTATACAAAAGATTTTCCACCTGTCGATTTATTAATAAGAACCAGTGGTGAAATAAGAATTAGTAATTTTCTTCTTTGGCAGATCGCCTATGCAGAACTCCAGTTTTTAAATGTTCTGTGGCCAGATTTCACAAAAGATATTTTCTTCCAATGTATTGTAGACTATCAAAACAAAGAAAGGAGATATGGCCTAACCGGCGAACAAATAAAAATCCAGTAAAATTTAAAGAAAAGAAAGACTACGATAAAATGAAGTTTAGACTATTACCCATCATCATGTTTGTTGCTTCTGCACATTTTTATGGACAGGTGACTCCACAGGATAGCACAAAAGTGAATAACCCTGTGCATGCAGAAAACCAAACAGGAACCTACGTTCTTAAAGACATTGTTGTAGATGGGGTTAAGAAATATACACCTGCACAAATCTTAAGATTTACAGGATTATCTAAAGGAGAAAGTGTGGATATCCCCGGACAAAAAGTTAGCAATGCTATCAAAAAGCTTTGGGATACCCAATCATTTTCAGAAGTAGAGGTTTATGTTCAAAGTATTGAAGGAGAAACAGTAGTTTTGAAATTTTACTTGCAGGACTTAAAAGAACTTGGAGAAGTTAAATTTTCCGGTAAAGGAATTGGAAAGTCAAAAAGCGAGAAACTAGCTAAGGATAATAACCTTAAGCCGGGAACTAAAATTACACAGAATTTAGTTTCAAGCCTAAAAACAAATGTTCCTAAAGACTATATTAAGAAGGGGTTTGCAGATGCAAAGATTTCCATTCAGGATAAAGTAAATGCAAATGACCCTGCATTAGTGGACTGGACCATCAATGTAGATAAAGGCAAAAGAGTAAAGATTGATCATATTGAGTTCGAAGGGAACGAAAATGTGAGCGATTCTAAACTTAGAAACAAAGCATTTAAAGAAACCAAACAAAAAAGATTTGGGATCGGTGGTATCTTGAAATCCTCAAAATTTATCGAAGATAAATATCAGGAAGATAAACAAAGCCTGATCAGCTATTATAACTCATTAGGTTATAGAGATGCTGCTATCGTATCCGATTCTGTTTGGAGAAATAAAAGAAATAATTACGAAATCAACGTAAAATTAAAAGAAGGTAAAAAATACTATATCGGAGATATCACTTTTACCGGAAATACAGTATATGCCACAGAATACCTGCAAAGACTTCTCGGTTATAAAAAAGGAGATATTTATGATGCAGTAGGTTTCAACAAAAAAGTTGGAGAAGATGGAGGTAAGGAGGATGATTCCGATATCAAATCGGTATACATGAATAATGGTTACCTTTTCTCTAATGTAACCCCTGTTGAAAAATCAGTATCTGGTGATTCTATTAATCTGGAAATCAGAGTAAACGAAGGAGAACAGGCAACTTGGAACAGAGTTACTTGGCAAGGAAATACAACAACTCATGACCACGTAATTCTGAGGGCATTAAGAACAAAACCAGGGGAGCTATTTAAGAAAACCGAAATCAAAAGAACTTATTTTGATTTAGCAGGTATGTCTTTCTTTGATCCGCAACAGATCGGTCAGGATATCCAGCCAAATCAGCAGGACAATACAGTAGACATCAACTGGAAACTTGTTGAAAAAGGATCCTCACAAGTACAGCTACAAGCGGGATATGGAGGAAATAGCTTTATCGGAACATTAGGTTTAACCTTTAATAACTTCTCTTTAAAGAACTTCCTGAAGTTTAAGGATTTCAGACCTGTACCTCAGGGAGATGGACAGACCCTGTCTATTCAGGCTCAGGCCGGACAATATTTTCAGAATTATGGGGTGTCGTTTACTGAACCATGGTTATTCGGAACAAAGCCAACGGCACTTTCTGTAAGTATTAATAACTCAATTGTTAGATATAGTACGTCAGTTACAACGACAAGTACTGACGCATCAAGATTGAACATTTTTTCGGCATCTGTTGGGTTAAACAGGCTATTGAAATGGCCGGATGATTATTTCTCATTGTATACTGGGATTCAGTACCAGAAATATGATTTCAAAAACTACCCATTTGACTTTGGTGGAACTACAGAGAATTACGGGACTGCCAATAACTTAAGTTTAAACTTAGGACTAAGCAGAAACTCTGCAGGTATCGACCCGATATTCCCTACAATGGGTTCCAATATCGAACTTTCTGCGAAGTTAACTCCACCATATTCATTGTTTAGTAATAAAGACTATTCTACAATGTCGCCTACGGATAAATATAAGTGGATGGAATTTTATAAAATTAAATTCAAAGCTGATGTTTATAACGAAATTGCAGGTAAGTTAGTTCTAAGGTCTTCTGCCGAAATGGGCTTCATGGATGGTTATAACAAGCAGTTGGGAGCACCACCTTTCGAAAGATTCTATATGGGAGGAACCGGGCTTTTCGGAGGAAGATATGACGGTAGGGAATTAATTCCTTTAAGAGGTTATGAAAATGCTTCTACTTACGGAGGAGATGGTACTCAGGGAGATATCACTCCACAAGGAGGAGGTACCATTTATAATAGATTTACATTAGAGCTAAGATATCCGATATCATTAAATCAGACAGCAAAAATTTATGCACTAACCTTTGCTGAAGGAGGTAACGTTTGGAACTCATGGGGAAGCTACAATCCTTTCCAGTTAAAAAGATCAGTGGGTGTAGGGGTAAGAGTATATATGGGAGCATTTGGATTGATCGGATTTGATTTTGCTTATGGATTTGATAAACCAATAAACTCATCAGAGCCTTCAGGATGGAAGACACACTTCTTAATGAACCAATCATTATAATGATCACATGAAAAAAATTAAAATCATTTTCACATTTGTATTATTTTTGCTCTTCAGTTTTAGCAATGCGCAGAAAATTGGAGTAGTTGATACAGAATATATTTTGAACAAGCTTCCACAATATAAAGAGGCAGAAGCAAGATTAAATTCGCAGATTGATACTTGGGAATCGGAACTTCAGAGTTTGAATGCTGAGTATGAAAAGAAAAGATCTGCATTTGAAAATGAGAGAGTATTATTAGTTGGAGACCAGCTCAAACTGAGAGAAAAGGAAGTAATGGATCTCGACAAAAACATTAAAACAACAACAAGTTTACGCTTTGGAACAAACGGGGAGATTACAAAATTGAGATCTAATCTCGTTGAACCTTTTCAGGATCAAATTTGGAATGCTGTAAAAACCATGTCCGAGAAAAATGGCTTGGGCATAGTTCTTGATAAAAGCAATAACATTAATGTTATTTTTCTTCAAAAAAGATATGACTATACAGACAAAGTACTAGACATTCTTTTAAAAGGAACAGAAAAGAAAGAAAAAACTAATACAAGAGGTAAAAAGTAATCGATGGAATTAACTTTTACTGAAATTAAAAATCTAAAACAAATTAAATTATTTATTTACCAATTATGAAAAAATTAAGTGTATTATTTGCAGCAGTAATGATGGTTGTATCTGTAGGTATGGCAAAAGCTCAAAAAATTGCTACTTTAGATGTTATAGGTGTTCTTAACGCAATGCCTGAAAAGAAAAAGGCTGATGCTGACTTAAAGACTTTCTTAGATACTAAGCAAGCTGAGATCAAAAAGAAAGCAGATGCTGGACAAGCTAAATTAAAGCAATATTCTGAGGAAGCTCCTAAGAAAACTGCCGATGAAAACAAAGCAAGAGAAGCTGAATTAGCTAAAATGCAAGAAGAAATTCAACAAATGAACGATAAAGCTCAGAAAGATTTTGTGGCTAAACAAGATGCAGCTTACGAGCCTATTGAGAAGAAACTAAACGAGGCTGTATCTAAAGTAGCTAAAGCTGCAGGATATGATTTCATTATGGATGCAAACTCTTCCGCATTTGTATACAAAGGAGGTCCGGATGCGACTCCAGCTGTAAAAAAAGAATTAGGTGTTCAATAATCTAACAAATTAACAAACATTTATAAAACTTACCACCTCTTTTAGGGGTGGTTTTTTTATTTTTGCCAAATGGAAAAAGAAGTATCAACAACGGTAAAAGTCAGATTCAGTGATTGCGATCCTATCGGGCATCTCAATAATGTAAAGTATTTGGATTATATGTTTAATGCGAGAGAAGATCACGTTGAAACATTTTATGGCTTTACTTATGAAGAGTACACCAAAAAAACTGGCTGTACCTGGATTGCTATACAGAATGAAATAGCATACCTGAAAGAAGTAAGATACAATACCCAGGTTGTAATCAGCAGCAAAACAATCGACATACAGGACAGAACTGCAAAAGTTGAAATTCTTATGAAGAGTCTTGATGAAAGTACAATTCATGCTGTTTTATGGGTTACCGTAATTTATTTTAATGTTAAAACAAGAAAATCAGATATACATCCTGAAGATATTAAAGAAATTTTCCATAAGTTCTACGTAGATTTAGAAGAAAAAGATTTTCAATCAAGAGTTAAGTTTTTAAGATCCCAAAACGCAAAAAATCCATAATGAAGAAAATAGTTGTTATAGGCAGTAATGGTCAGTTAGGCAATTGTATAAGGAAAATAGCCCCTGATTTTGAAAGTGATTATGAATTTATTTTTACGGACTCCCAGACCCTTGATATTACAGATGAAGACCAGGTAGACACCTTCTTTTACGATAATAAGCCGGACTTCTGTATCAATGCATCAGCGTATACAGCGGTAGATCTGGCTGAAAAAGAGAAAGAAAAAGCATTTGCAGTAAATGCTGATGGGGTAGCACATCTTGCCCAGGCATGTTCTGAACATAAAACAGTTTTAATACATGTTTCTACGGATTATGTTTTTGATGGAGAAACAAATTTATGCTATTCTGAAGATGACTTTACAAATCCGATTGGGGTATATGGAGCATCTAAATTAAGAGGAGAAGAACTTGCATTGGAAATTAACCCTCAAACAATTATCCTGAGAACCTCCTGGCTGTATTCTGAATTCAATAAGAATTTTGTAAAAACCATGCTGAACTTGTTTTCGCAAAAGGATGAGTTGGGAATTGTAGCAGACCAATTCGGACAACCGACTAACGCAAATGATCTTGCAGAGGCCATTATGGATATTATTAAAACCTCACGTAAGAACTTTGGTGTTTTCCATTTTTCAAATTATCCTGAAACCACCTGGTATGAGTTTGCAAAAAAAATTGCTGAATTATCAGAATCTTCAGTTAAATTAAATGCACTGACTACTGAACAATATCCTACTCCGGCCAAAAGACCTAAGAGAAGTACAATGTGCTTAGACAAAATTGAAGAAGTTTATAAAATTGAACCCAAACATTGGGAGAATAGTCTTGAAGAATGTGTTAGCATTCTTTCACAACAATAAATATCTATGAAGAACCTTGCAATTGTAATTTTTGTTTTTGCCATTCATTTTTTTAATGCACAAAATGTGTATTTAACAAAAGTTGAGAAAACAAATGATAACTCAGATAAATTTTTATTTAAAATTAAAGAGGAAATAAAAGATGCGCAATATCTGGGAGAAGTTGAAGTGCGTGGTTTTTCGAAAGACGATGCTGCTGTTTTTTCTATGATATTTAAAAAAGCAAAAGAAATCGGAGCAAATGCAATTTCTTTACAGCCTTTTAACAATGTAGATGGATCTCATCAGGCTTTTAATCCTTCAAATTATAAATTGAATTTATATTATTTGCCAAAAGAAAAATTTGTTTCACAAACAGATCATATATTTTTGTTTGCATCCTCGGATAAAGATCAAAAAATTAGTGTTAATAAGAAAGACTATTTATTATCTCCAAGATCTTTTTTTGTAATAGACGTTGTTCCGGGTGAAGTGTATACCATATCTACGAGGAAATTATTAGGCTCGACGATCAAAATTCAGCCTAAGGCAAATGAAACCAATCAGTATTTCCAGGTGTCAGCTCTTAAAGTAAAATCTGATAATACCGGAGTTGGTGGATTAAACCTTAAATCAGGTGATATTATTGGACTGGAAAAATCTTTTGCTGAATTTTTAAGTTTAATATATACCAAATTAGATTCTAAATAAGAAGGATCTTCTTGTTTGCATAAAAAACGACCTCAAATTCATAGAGGTCGTTTTTCTTTTATATATACTATATGTAAACTTTATCTAGTATTTACCCGTCTCTTCATCTTTTATACTTTTCTTTTTGATAAAATCCCGTCTTTTATTAGATTTTAATTTTTCCCTTTTCCCTTGTTATAGCAGTTTTCTCCTATGTTTTTACCTTTATCACTCTAAACCCAGAAAAAAGCATTGAAATTTTTTAAGTTGCTTATCAGCGAGTTAAGATCAAATATGAACTAAATATGAATTTAAGTATAAAATGATTTGGATTATGTGATGAATAAGGTGTACTTTTGCCCCACTGAAAACGAGAGATAGTAGGTAGCGCAGAAGAGAGTAATTATAAACGAAAGATTAAAAAAAAAATAAATAATAATTTATTTTGAAAATTGAGAAAAGTTTGTATCTTTGCAGTCCCAATTAAGGGAGCGCGGAGTAAAATTGAGATAAGTGTTAGAGAGGGATTAAGGTTACAGAAAAAACTTTAAAATTTTCTTCAAAAACATTTGGTCAGTTCAGAAACATTAATTACTTTTGCACTCGCAAATCTAAAGCAAAAACGACAGAAAAAAAGCTTTAGAGAAAAGCGGAAGAAGAGAGATCATTGAAATACAATATAACAACCAAGTAAGGAAAAACTAAAGCGTCAAAACTTTGAGTGAGTCAGACAAACATACAATGGAGAGTTTGATCCTGGCTCAGGATGAACGCTAGCGGGAGGCCTAACACATGCAAGCCGAGCGGTATAGATCTTTCGGGATCTAGAGAGCGGCGCACGGGTGCGGAACACGTGTGCAACCTACCTTTATCAGGGGGATAGCCTTTCGAAAGGAAGATTAATACCCCATAATATATTAGATGGCATCATTTGATATTGAAAACTCCGGTGGATAGAGATGGGCACGCGCAAGATTAGATAGTTGGTGAGGTAACGGCTCACCAAGTCAATGATCTTTAGGGGGCCTGAGAGGGTGATCCCCCACACTGGTACTGAGACACGGACCAGACTCCTACGGGAGGCAGCAGTGAGGAATATTGGACAATGGGTGAGAGCCTGATCCAGCCATCCCGCGTGAAGGATGACGGCCCTATGGGTTGTAAACTTCTTTTGTATAGGGATAAACCTACCCTCGTGAGGGTAGCTGAAGGTACTATACGAATAAGCACCGGCTAACTCCGTGCCAGCAGCCGCGGTAATACGGAGGGTGCAAGCGTTATCCGGATTTATTGGGTTTAAAGGGTCCGTAGGCGGACTCGTAAGTCAGTGGTGAAATCTCATAGCTTAACTATGAAACTGCCATTGATACTGCGGGTCTTGAGTAAGGTAGAGGTAGCTGGAATAAGTAGTGTAGCGGTGAAATGCATAGATATTACTTAGAACACCAATTGCGAAGGCAGGTTACCATGTCTTAACTGACGCTGATGGACGAAAGCGTGGGGAGCGAACAGGATTAGATACCCTGGTAGTCCACGCCGTAAACGATGCTAACTCGTTTTTGGGTTTTCGGATTCAGAGACTAAGCGAAAGTGATAAGTTAGCCACCTGGGGAGTACGAACGCAAGTTTGAAACTCAAAGGAATTGACGGGGGCCCGCACAAGCGGTGGATTATGTGGTTTAATTCGATGATACGCGAGGAACCTTACCAAGGCTTAAATGGGAAATGACAGGCTTAGAAATAGGCTTTTCTTCGGACATTTTTCAAGGTGCTGCATGGTTGTCGTCAGCTCGTGCCGTGAGGTGTTAGGTTAAGTCCTGCAACGAGCGCAACCCCTGTCACTAGTTGCCATCATTCAGTTGGGGACTCTAGTGAGACTGCCTACGCAAGTAGAGAGGAAGGTGGGGATGACGTCAAATCATCACGGCCCTTACGCCTTGGGCCACACACGTAATACAATGGCCAGTACAGAGGGCTGCTACCAGGCGACTGGATGCTAATCTCGAAAGCTGGTCTCAGTTCGGATTGGAGTCTGCAACTCGACTCTATGAAGCTGGAATCGCTAGTAATCGCGCATCAGCCATGGCGCGGTGAATACGTTCCCGGGCCTTGTACACACCGCCCGTCAAGCCATGGAAGTCTGGGGTACCTGAAGTCGGTGACCGTAACAGGAGCTGCCTAGGGTAAAACAGGTAACTAGGGCTAAGTCGTAACAAGGTAGCCGTACCGGAAGGTGCGGCTGGAACATCTCATTTTAGAGCGTTGAAGAACGTTAAACAAAATAAAGGTACTTAAGTGTACCATGTACTTACTTAAAGAGAAGCTTTAGTTTTTTATTTGGTTGATATATAAAAAAATACAACACCCACTAGAAATTAGTAAAAGGGAAGAGATTTAGAAAAGAAGTTAGAAATTAGAAGTTAGAGATTAGTCTAACATCTGATATCTAAAATCTAACATCTAAAACAAAGTCTCGTAGCTCAGCTGGTTAGAGCGCTACACTGATAATGTAGAGGTCGGCAGTTCGAGCCTGCCCGAGACTACTAATTATAAGACGGGAAGAGATCAGATATAAGACATGAGACATTAAGTCTGAGATCTAGGATCTGATATCTGAAGTCTACTAGAGGGGGAATTAGCTCAGCTGGCTAGAGCGCCTGCCTTGCACGCAGGAGGTCAAGGGTTCGACTCCCTTATTCTCCACAGTTTGTATATGTAAAAAAGAAGCATGTAAACCTCATGACGAGAGCCGTCATTGATACATGAATACGTTTTACATTAATACAGAAGAAATAAAGATCATTGACATTAACGGTAAAGACATCACAAAGAGAAAACCGAGCACTTATAAGTGCTTGAGTAACCTAAAAATAGGAAAGAAATCGTTAAGGGCGTATGGCGGATGCCTAGGCTTTCAGAGGCGACGAAGGACGTGGTAAGCTGCGAAAAGCTGCGGGGATTGGCACACACGAATTGATCCGCAGATGTCCGAATGGGGCAACCCAATACATTGAAGATGTATTACCTCGTAAGAGGAGCAAACCCGGAGAACTGAAACATCTAAGTACCCGGAGGAAAAGAAATCGAAGAGATTCCGTAAGTAGTGGCGAGCGAAAGCGGATTAGCCCAAAAGTCTTTATATATTTAGAAGAACGTACTGGAAAGTGCGGCCATAGACGGTGATAGCCCGGTATTCGAAAGGTATATATAGATGATAAATGAGTAGGGCGGGACACGTGAAATCCTGTCTGAATATGGGGGGACCATCCTCCAAGGCTAAATACTCCTGAAAGACCGATAGTGAACAAGTACTGTGAAGGAAAGGTGAAAAGCACTTCGAATAGAAGGGTGAAATAGAACCTGAAACCGTACGCCTACAAGCGGTCGGAGCCCACAAGTTGGGTGACGGCGTGCCTTTTGCATAATGAGCCTACGAGTTAATTTTACTAGCGAGGTTAAGGACTTCAGGTCCGGAGCCGGAGCGAAAGCGAGTCTGAATAGGGCGGATAGTTAGTAGGATTAGACGCGAAACCTTGTGATCTACCCATGGGCAGGTTGAAGCTCTGGTAACACAGAGTGGAGGACCGAACCGGTTGACGTTGAAAAGTCTTCGGATGACCTGTGGGTAGGGGTGAAAGGCCAATCAAACTGGGAGATAGCTCGTACTCCCCGAAATGCATTTAGGTGCAGCGTTGATTATAAGTTTATTAGAGGTAGAGCTACTGATTGGATGCGGGGGTTTCACCGCCTACCAATTCCTGACAAACTCCGAATGCTAATAAATGTTGATCAGCAGTGAGGGCATGGGTGCTAAGGTCCATGTCCGAGAGGGAAAGAACCCAGACCAACAGCTAAGGTCCCCAAATATATGTTAAGTTGAAGCAACGCGGTTGGACTGCATTGACAGCTAGGATGTTGGCTTGGAAGCAGCCATTCATTTAAAGAGTGCGTAACAGCTCACTAGTCGAGCGGTCCGGCATGGATAATAATCGGGCATAAACATATTACCGAAGCTATGGATTTGTACATTGTACATCTGGTAGGGGAGCATTCTGTTTGCGCCGAAGCAGTATCGTGAGGTATTGTGGAGCGGACAGAAAAGAAAATGTAGGCATAAGTAACGATAAAGGGGGCGAGAAACCCCCTCACCGAAAGACTAAGGTTTCCTCAGCCATGCTAATCAGCTGAGGGTTAGTCGGGACCTAACGCGAACCCGAAAGGGGTAGTGGATGGACAATGGGTTAATATTCCCATACTTGCTCACACTAAAAAGGGGACGGAGTGCCGTACCTGCTGGAGACTGACGGAATAGTCAAGGCCTAGCCTTCGGGCGAAGCTGCTGCAGGGAAAGTGCTTCCAAGAAAAGCCGAAGTGAAGCAACCCGTACCAAAACCGACACAGGTAGTCGAGGAGAGAATCCTAAGGTGCTCGAGTGAGTCGTGGCTAAGGAACTAGGCAAAATAGTCTCGTAACTTCGGAAGAAGAGACGCCATCAGCAATGGTGGCCGCAGTGAAGAGGCCCAGGCGACTGTTTATCAAAAACACAGGACTCTGCTAAATCGAAAGATGCTGTATAGGGTCTGACACCTGCCCGGTGCTGGAAGGTTAAGGAAGGGCGTTAGCGTAAGCGAAGCGTTTGACTGAAGCCCCAGTAAACGGCGGCCGTAACTATAACGGTCCTAAGGTAGCGAAATTCCTTGTCGGGTAAGTTCCGACCTGCACGAATGGTGTAACGATCTGGGCACTGTCTCAGCCACGAGCTCGGTGAAATTGTAGTATCGGTGAAGATGCCGATTACCCGCAATGGGACGAAAAGACCCTGTGAACCTTTACTATAACTTCGTATTGACTTTGAGTAAGTAATGTGTAGGATAGGTGGGAGACTATGAAGCAGGCACGCTAGTGTTTGTGGAGTCAACGTTGAAATACCACCCTTTACTTACTTGGAGCCTAACTTCCTTTAGGAAGGACATTGCGTGGTGGGTAGTTTGACTGGGGTGGTCGCCTCCAAAAGAGTAACGGAGGCTTTCAAAGGTACCCTCAGCACGCTTGGTAACCGTGCGTAGAGTGTAATGGCATAAGGGTGCTTGACTGTGAGACCTACAAGTCGATCAGGTGCGAAAGCAGGACATAGTGATCCGGTGGTTCCGTATGGAAGGGCCATCGCTCATAGGATAAAAGGTACTCCGGGGATAACAGGCTAGTCTCCCCCAAGAGCTCACATCGACGGGGAGGTTCGGCACCTCGATGTCGGCTCGTCACATCCTGGGGCTGGAGAAGGTCCCAAGGGTTGGGCTGTTCGCCCATTAAAGTGGCACGCGAGCTGGGTTCAGAACGTCGTGAGACAGTTCG
This sequence comes from Chryseobacterium sp. PTM-20240506, assembly GCF_048296755.1. Classification (NCBI taxonomy): domain Bacteria; kingdom Pseudomonadati; phylum Bacteroidota; class Flavobacteriia; order Flavobacteriales; family Weeksellaceae; genus Chryseobacterium; species Chryseobacterium sp. PTM-20240506. The sequence continues at coordinate 2,782,746 of NZ_CP182581.1, read as the reverse complement.
GTCTCTATCTATTGCGGGCGTTAGATGTTTGAGAGGGCTTGATTCTAGTACGAGAGGACCGAATTGAACAAACCTCTGGTGTATCAGTTGTACCGCCAGGTGCACCGCTGAGTAGCTATGTTTGGAAGAGATAAGCACTGAAAGCATATAAGTGCGAAACTCGCCTCAAGATGAGACATCTTTTAAGGGTCGTGGGAGATGACCACGTTGATAGGCTACAGGTGTAAAGTTGGTAACAGCATAGCCGAGTAGTACTAATTACCCGTAGATTTATAGCCTATAGGTTACACTAGTTCAAGTCTTATAAGTGCAATACTGGTTTTGCCTTTGTGATGAAATTTACCGATAAAACAGATGTCAGATACAAGACATCAGATGACAGACTTTATAATGAGTCTGAAATCTGAAATCTAGCCTCTGATATCTTATATACCTTCTTTAGGGTGGTTTTAGCGGTGGGGCTCACCTGTTCCCATTCCGAACACAGAAGTTAAGCCCACCAGCGCCGATGGTACTGCGACAAGCGGGAGAGTAGGTCGCCGCCAGTTTTTATTAAAAGTCTCATACATGAATTTGTATGAGACTTTTTTGTTTTATAACTATACCTATACATATCTATACCTACCATACCATAGGAATAAAAGATAAATGATCATTGATGAATTATAAATGATAAAAGATCAATCATCAATTATCAATCATTATTGATTAACAGACAAATATCAATTAATAGGGCTCATTATCAATCATCATTTTATCATTTATCATTCATAGTTAGTAGGACTTTGTATTTTATTCCTCTTCCAACAACAACAACAACAACAACTACTACTACTACTACTACTACTACTACTTTAGGCTCTTTATTCTTTTACAAGCTTTCATCAATAGAGGTGGTCTTTAGCCCTTCAGTAATAGCCTCCAAAATCCTAGTGGCTTTAGCCAACTTAAAAACGTTCCATTTTTAATTTTCAACTTTTAGGTTTTAATCGCCAATCACCAATAATATCTTAATCAATTATAAATTATTCCATATTGTTATTGCATGCACAGCTTAATGAATTATATGCCTGGAAGAATGACCTTATCCGGAATAAAGATATCCCAATAGTATATTGCAATTGATGAAAAGCTTTACTTTAGGAACAGGATCTAAATCCTAGGAAATTTGAGCTCAAAGATTTTATCCTGTCATCCGGAGCAATACAAGATATAATATGATCTATACTTTAATAACGGGCATAATGATATGGATTACGAATATCAATATAATCGGAGATCATATAAAGACCCTATCTTGCACCTTTACCAGTAATAAGTATGTTGATTTATTATTCAAGCTACCACAATGTGGTGAAAAAGGAGGAAATTTAAATAAAGAATAAAGAATAAAGAATAAAGAGATACTTATTGATCTTATAAAATGCTACATCATATTTTTTGTTGTGTTCAAACCGAATTTATTGCAGTCTTTTTTTTAGTCAGATATTTTTTTCTTTACTCTTCAGCACTTCATTTTCCATTTTTCTCCTTACTTTTCCCTTTCTACTTCTTGTTTTTCCTGTCTCAACCCTCCATTTTTCCATAGAAAACCCTTCATTTTATAGCTTTTATTTTTTTCCTTTTCCCTTGTTATGGCAGTTTTCTCTTATGTTTTCGCCTTTATCATTCTAAACCCAGGAAAAAGCATTGAAATTTTTTAAGTTGCTTATCAGTGAGTTAAGATCAAATATGAACTAAATATGAATTTAAGTATAAAATGATTTGGATTATGTGATGAATAAGGTGTACTTTTGCCCCACTGAAAACGAGAGATAGTAGGTAGCGCAGAAGAGGGTAATTATAAACGAAGATTTAAAAAAATAAATAATAATTTATTTTGAAAATTGAGAAAAGTTTGTATCTTTGCAGTCCCAATTAAGGGAGCGCGGAGTAAAATTGAGATAAGTGTTAGAGAGGGATTAAGGTTACAGAAAAAACTTTAAAATTTTCTTCAAAAACATTTGGTCAGTTCAGAAACATTAATTACTTTTGCACTCGCAAATCTAAAGCAAAAACGACAGAAAAAAAGCTTTAGAGAAAAGCGGAAGAAGAGAGATCATTGAAATACAATATAACAACCAAGTAAGGAAAAACTAAAGCGTCAAAACTTTGAGTGAGTCAGACAAACATACAATGGAGAGTTTGATCCTGGCTCAGGATGAACGCTAGCGGGAGGCCTAACACATGCAAGCCGAGCGGTATAGATCTTTCGGGATCTAGAGAGCGGCGCACGGGTGCGGAACACGTGTGCAACCTACCTTTATCAGGGGGATAGCCTTTCGAAAGGAAGATTAATACCCCATAATATATTAGATGGCATCATTTGATATTGAAAACTCCGGTGGATAGAGATGGGCACGCGCAAGATTAGATAGTTGGTGAGGTAACGGCTCACCAAGTCAATGATCTTTAGGGGGCCTGAGAGGGTGATCCCCCACACTGGTACTGAGACACGGACCAGACTCCTACGGGAGGCAGCAGTGAGGAATATTGGACAATGGGTGAGAGCCTGATCCAGCCATCCCGCGTGAAGGATGACGGCCCTATGGGTTGTAAACTTCTTTTGTATAGGGATAAACCTACCCTCGTGAGGGTAGCTGAAGGTACTATACGAATAAGCACCGGCTAACTCCGTGCCAGCAGCCGCGGTAATACGGAGGGTGCAAGCGTTATCCGGATTTATTGGGTTTAAAGGGTCCGTAGGCGGACTCGTAAGTCAGTGGTGAAATCTCATAGCTTAACTATGAAACTGCCATTGATACTGCGGGTCTTGAGTAAGGTAGAGGTAGCTGGAATAAGTAGTGTAGCGGTGAAATGCATAGATATTACTTAGAACACCAATTGCGAAGGCAGGTTACCATGTCTTAACTGACGCTGATGGACGAAAGCGTGGGGAGCGAACAGGATTAGATACCCTGGTAGTCCACGCCGTAAACGATGCTAACTCGTTTTTGGGTTTTCGGATTCAGAGACTAAGCGAAAGTGATAAGTTAGCCACCTGGGGAGTACGAACGCAAGTTTGAAACTCAAAGGAATTGACGGGGGCCCGCACAAGCGGTGGATTATGTGGTTTAATTCGATGATACGCGAGGAACCTTACCAAGGCTTAAATGGGAAATGACAGGCTTAGAAATAGGCTTTTCTTCGGACATTTTTCAAGGTGCTGCATGGTTGTCGTCAGCTCGTGCCGTGAGGTGTTAGGTTAAGTCCTGCAACGAGCGCAACCCCTGTCACTAGTTGCCATCATTCAGTTGGGGACTCTAGTGAGACTGCCTACGCAAGTAGAGAGGAAGGTGGGGATGACGTCAAATCATCACGGCCCTTACGCCTTGGGCCACACACGTAATACAATGGCCAGTACAGAGGGCTGCTACCAGGCGACTGGATGCTAATCTCGAAAGCTGGTCTCAGTTCGGATTGGAGTCTGCAACTCGACTCTATGAAGCTGGAATCGCTAGTAATCGCGCATCAGCCATGGCGCGGTGAATACGTTCCCGGGCCTTGTACACACCGCCCGTCAAGCCATGGAAGTCTGGGGTACCTGAAGTCGGTGACCGTAACAGGAGCTGCCTAGGGTAAAACAGGTAACTAGGGCTAAGTCGTAACAAGGTAGCCGTACCGGAAGGTGCGGCTGGAACATCTCATTTTAGAGCGTTGAAGAACGTTAAACAAAATAAAGGTACTTAAGTGTACCATGTACTTACTTAAAGAGAAGCTTTAGTTTTTTATTTGGTTGATATATAAAAAAATACAACACCCACTAGAAATTAGTAAAAGGGAAGAGATTTAGAAAAGAAGTTAGAAATTAGAAGTTAGAGATTAGTCTAACATCTGATATCTAAAATCTAACATCTAAAACAAAGTCTCGTAGCTCAGCTGGTTAGAGCGCTACACTGATAATGTAGAGGTCGGCAGTTCGAGCCTGCCCGAGACTACTAATTATAAGACGGGAAGAGATCAGATATAAGACATGAGACATTAAGTCTGAGATCTAGGATCTGATATCTGAAGTCTACTAGAGGGGGAATTAGCTCAGCTGGCTAGAGCGCCTGCCTTGCACGCAGGAGGTCAAGGGTTCGACTCCCTTATTCTCCACAGTTTGTATATGTAAAAAAGAAGCATGTAAACCTCATGACGAGAGCCGTCATTGATACATGAATACGTTTTACATTAATACAGAAGAAATAAAGATCATTGACATTAACGGTAAAGACATCACAAAGAGAAAACCGAGCACTTATAAGTGCTTGAGTAACCTAAAAATAGGAAAGAAATCGTTAAGGGCGTATGGCGGATGCCTAGGCTTTCAGAGGCGACGAAGGACGTGGTAAGCTGCGAAAAGCTGCGGGGATTGGCACACACGAATTGATCCGCAGATGTCCGAATGGGGCAACCCAATACATTGAAGATGTATTACCTCGTAAGAGGAGCAAACCCGGAGAACTGAAACATCTAAGTACCCGGAGGAAAAGAAATCGAAGAGATTCCGTAAGTAGTGGCGAGCGAAAGCGGATTAGCCCAAAAGTCTTTATATATTTAGAAGAACGTACTGGAAAGTGCGGCCATAGACGGTGATAGCCCGGTATTCGAAAGGTATATATAGATGATAAATGAGTAGGGCGGGACACGTGAAATCCTGTCTGAATATGGGGGGACCATCCTCCAAGGCTAAATACTCCTGAAAGACCGATAGTGAACAAGTACTGTGAAGGAAAGGTGAAAAGCACTTCGAATAGAAGGGTGAAATAGAACCTGAAACCGTACGCCTACAAGCGGTCGGAGCCCACAAGTTGGGTGACGGCGTGCCTTTTGCATAATGAGCCTACGAGTTAATTTTACTAGCGAGGTTAAGGACTTCAGGTCCGGAGCCGGAGCGAAAGCGAGTCTGAATAGGGCGGATAGTTAGTAGGATTAGACGCGAAACCTTGTGATCTACCCATGGGCAGGTTGAAGCTCTGGTAACACAGAGTGGAGGACCGAACCGGTTGACGTTGAAAAGTCTTCGGATGACCTGTGGGTAGGGGTGAAAGGCCAATCAAACTGGGAGATAGCTCGTACTCCCCGAAATGCATTTAGGTGCAGCGTTGATTATAAGTTTATTAGAGGTAGAGCTACTGATTGGATGCGGGGGTTTCACCGCCTACCAATTCCTGACAAACTCCGAATGCTAATAAATGTTGATCAGCAGTGAGGGCATGGGTGCTAAGGTCCATGTCCGAGAGGGAAAGAACCCAGACCAACAGCTAAGGTCCCCAAATATATGTTAAGTTGAAGCAACGCGGTTGGACTGCATTGACAGCTAGGATGTTGGCTTGGAAGCAGCCATTCATTTAAAGAGTGCGTAACAGCTCACTAGTCGAGCGGTCCGGCATGGATAATAATCGGGCATAAACATATTACCGAAGCTATGGATTTGTACATTGTACATCTGGTAGGGGAGCATTCTGTTTGCGCCGAAGCAGTATCGTGAGGTATTGTGGAGCGGACAGAAAAGAAAATGTAGGCATAAGTAACGATAAAGGGGGCGAGAAACCCCCTCACCGAAAGACTAAGGTTTCCTCAGCCATGCTAATCAGCTGAGGGTTAGTCGGGACCTAACGCGAACCCGAAAGGGGTAGTGGATGGACAATGGGTTAATATTCCCATACTTGCTCACACTAAAAAGGGGACGGAGTGCCGTACCTGCTGGAGACTGACGGAATAGTCAAGGCCTAGCCTTCGGGCGAAGCTGCTGCAGGGAAAGTGCTTCCAAGAAAAGCCGAAGTGAAGCAACCCGTACCAAAACCGACACAGGTAGTCGAGGAGAGAATCCTAAGGTGCTCGAGTGAGTCGTGGCTAAGGAACTAGGCAAAATAGTCTCGTAACTTCGGAAGAAGAGACGCCATCAGCAATGGTGGCCGCAGTGAAGAGGCCCAGGCGACTGTTTATCAAAAACACAGGACTCTGCTAAATCGAAAGATGCTGTATAGGGTCTGACACCTGCCCGGTGCTGGAAGGTTAAGGAAGGGCGTTAGCGTAAGCGAAGCGTTTGACTGAAGCCCCAGTAAACGGCGGCCGTAACTATAACGGTCCTAAGGTAGCGAAATTCCTTGTCGGGTAAGTTCCGACCTGCACGAATGGTGTAACGATCTGGGCACTGTCTCAGCCACGAGCTCGGTGAAATTGTAGTATCGGTGAAGATGCCGATTACCCGCAATGGGACGAAAAGACCCTGTGAACCTTTACTATAACTTCGTATTGACTTTGAGTAAGTAATGTGTAGGATAGGTGGGAGACTATGAAGCAGGCACGCTAGTGTTTGTGGAGTCAACGTTGAAATACCACCCTTTACTTACTTGGAGCCTAACTTCCTTTAGGAAGGACATTGCGTGGTGGGTAGTTTGACTGGGGTGGTCGCCTCCAAAAGAGTAACGGAGGCTTTCAAAGGTACCCTCAGCACGCTTGGTAACCGTGCGTAGAGTGTAATGGCATAAGGGTGCTTGACTGTGAGACCTACAAGTCGATCAGGTGCGAAAGCAGGACATAGTGATCCGGTGGTTCCGTATGGAAGGGCCATCGCTCATAGGATAAAAGGTACTCCGGGGATAACAGGCTAGTCTCCCCCAAGAGCTCACATCGACGGGGAGGTTCGGCACCTCGATGTCGGCTCGTCACATCCTGGGGCTGGAGAAGGTCCCAAGGGTTGGGCTGTTCGCCCATTAAAGTGGCACGCGAGCTGGGTTCAGAACGTCGTGAGACAGTTCGGTCTCTATCTATTGCGGGCGTTAGATGTTTGAGAGGGCTTGATTCTAGTACGAGAGGACCGAATTGAACAAACCTCTGGTGTATCAGTTGTACCGCCAGGTGCACCGCTGAGTAGCTATGTTTGGAAGAGATAAGCACTGAAAGCATATAAGTGCGAAACTCGCCTCAAGATGAGACATCTTTTAAGGGTCGTGGGAGATGACCACGTTGATAGGCTACAGGTGTAAAGTTGGTAACAGCATAGCCGAGTAGTACTAATTACCCGTAGATTTATAGCCTATAGGTTACACTAGTTCAAGTCTTATAAGTGCAATACTGGTTTTGCCTTTGTGATGAAATTTACCGATAAAACAGATGTCAGATACAAGACATCAGATGACAGACTTTATAATGAGTCTGAAATCTGAAATCTAGCCTCTGATATCTTATATACCTTCTTTAGGGTGGTTTTAGCGGTGGGGCTCACCTGTTCCCATTCCGAACACAGAAGTTAAGCCCACCAGCGCCGATGGTACTGCGACAAGCGGGAGAGTAGGTCGCCGCCAGTTTTTATTAAAAGTCTCATACATGAATTTGTATGAGACTTTTTTGTTTTATAACTATACCTATACACATCTATACCTACCATACCATAGGAATAAATGATAAACGATAAGGGTCAGTGATCATTTATCATTGATGATTGATAAATGATCTTTTATCATTTATCATTCATCATTTATTATTAATGCTAGCTATCTAAACTCTTTTCGAAGAAACAATCCAACATTGGTTTTGGTTACAGGGTTTAAGTCATACTGATCAAAATCTATAGCAAGTCCATATTGAAAGGCTTTGTTGTCCAATCCTATCCGAAATTGTTGCTGACTTCTACGGTGTAGTTTAAAATCTAACCAGCTGGTAGTGGCCAGTAGCTGGGTAAAGAGCTGATAATCTCGATTGATTGGATACCGATAATTGATCATTACAATAGCTTCCCGCAAAGGAATATTGATTACCATGTAAGAAAGAAGTATTATAGCGGATAATCTTGGAGTACGTTTGGAATATTGTGCTGTTAGAAAAGGAGTAATTCCGGTAGTATTAACGAATTTCATTCCGGCACCCGCCGCAAAAGGACCTGCGTAATTATAGGTTACAGCCATATTACTAAATACTTCATCAAAACGGCGATCATCTTTAGTATAGAAGCTGTGTACAGCTGTTATGTTAAGAAAATTAAATTTCTTCTGTCTATCAATTTTTTTTGTAACAATTGTGGACAGCAGTATTTTTCTATAACCTGCATCAATCTCTGTTTGAATTATCGGTGGAGATGGGATACTATCATTGGTGATTTGTGCATGGAATAAGTATGATAAAAGTAAAAGGCAATAGCTGAAATTTTTTTTATACGAATACAGCATAGAGATATAAGTTTTAAGATGAACAATTAAAATAGGTTGTATCAAAAACAGTAAGAATAAATCTATCTTTGTTCTATTGTATTAATGTCTTTTCTTAGAAGCCCTGAAGCTTTCCAATAAATGATACTTGCTAGCAATGCTACACCTGTTGCAGATAACAATGAATAGCGTATGGCATTAACACTATATGTTTCAGACAAAAGATCATTGAAAAAGCCTGGGATAGAACTGCCAAATCCATGACCGATAAAGTTGCAGGATATGGTTAATATTGCAGCTGCCAGTGTACGTACTTCAACACGTGTGACTGTCTGAGCTACACCCCACGATACTCCAATATGAAATGCGAGAAAAAATGTTGTAATACCGAGTCCTATAATGGCCATAGCAGCATTTGTGGAAAATAGGAATACAAGAGAAAAGGCGGCACATAAAAATGTTGCTATAGCTGGGATTTGTAAGATATATTTATAATCTTTCTTTCCAAAGGTATTAGAAAGCCATCCTCCGAGAAAGGCACCTGCAAGACCCGTTCCCCCTTTCACCACTCCTACAATCAATCCTATTTGTTTTCCATTAAAGTGATAAATTCTTCTGAGGAAAGTTGCTTCCCACGTACTTAATGCATAAATCACGAAAGCTCCCATAGTGGTTGCGATGAGTACAAGAAGATAACTTTGCCGGCTAAAAATGTCTTTAAGGGCTTCTTTTAAAGGAATTCCAAGCTCTTTTAGTTTGTAATGTTCTTCTGAGCTGCCTCGTAATGGTTCTTTCATTGTTAAACGGATAATGAGAGCAAGTATAAGTCCTGGTGCTCCGGCAAAAAAGAAGGCATAACGCCATCCCAGCATTTGGCCTACAAGACCAGCAATGATATAGCCTAACAGTATTCCAATGTGAAGACCTCCGGAATAAATGCTGAAAGCTTTAGGACGCTTTTCTTTCGGGAAAAAATCGGAAAGAAGAGAATGACCAGGAGCAGACCCCATTGACTCTCCAAAGCCAACCATGATCCTGGCAATAGTAAGCTGAAGAGTATTAGCCACAAGTCCGCTAAAAGCAGTCATGGCACTCCATATAGTAAGTCCTGTAACCACAATATTCCTTCTGTTATATCGGTCGGCAAGTCTTGCAACGGGAAAGGTCATGGCAGAATAAAATGCAACGAAAGCGAAGCCTGATAATAAACCCATCACAGTGTCTGATAGGTGGAATTCCTCTCTGATAGGGTCCAAAAGTACATTGAAAATAACCCGGTCCAATAACCCTAGCGCAAATACCAAAGTCAGTAATAGTAGTGCATAATTAGGCTGGGTTTGCCCCAGCCTTTTATGCTCAGAAATTTGAGAGTCCATATAAGTTTTATTTTTTATGTGAATATATTATATCCCTAGTTGATCTGACTCACGACCCTGTTAATTTGGGCAACGTGGATAGCATCATGCTCAACGATAAAATGATCAATAAAATCCCTAAGTTTCATTAATCCGAATTTAGGATTCATATGCTGAATTTCCTTTTCTAAGTCGGAAGGGGTCAGCTTTTCAAATAAACGGGTAATTTCGGTATAGCTTTTTTCCAGCCTGTCCCGGATTTCTACTGGTGATGGTTGAGTCTTATCCGCTTCTTCTATATTGGCTAAACGAATTGGATTATCCATTTTTCTACCAATAGAAATAGAAGGATCATCCAATACTTTTTGGATTTCGTTTACAAAGAAAATCCGGGCTTCACCAATATGCCAGAATACAATACCAGAAGACCATTCTTCGCTCGAAGGCCTTATATATAGCTTTTGTGTGGGAACAACTTTGTCTAGTAAATCCAAGAATTTTTTTTGGGAATGTTGAAGAGATTCCTTGATCTCCTCAAGAGTTAATGTTGTATTGCTCATGATTTATGTTTTAAGAATCGTATTTATTTAATAATATTTTGTAGCAAGCCGATATTGGTAATTTCTACTTCCACTACATCTCCTCTTTGCATGAATACTTTTGGAGTTCTCCCAAATCCGACACCAGAGGGAGTGCCAGTGGCGATGATGTCTCCGGGATTCAGGGTCATGATTTCTGATATAGCTTCAATAAGGGTGGGAACATCAAAAATGAGATCACCAATAAAAGACTCCTGCATTACTTCTCCATTGAGTCGAAGGGTAATTCTGGAAGCAGCAAGATCTTCTATTTCGTCGGGGGTTACCAGCATAGGGCCTATAGGTCCATGTCCATCAAAGTTTTTTCCCTGCATCCACTGAATAGTTCTAAATTGATATTCACGTACTGTTACATCATTAAAGCATGAATACCCAGCTACATACTCCAAGGCATTCTCTTTTTTTATATTTTTCCCTTTTTTACCGATAATAACAGCCATTTCTGCTTCATAATCTAAAGAATTAGAGAGGTCTATATACGGAACATCTTGTCTATGTCCGTTTAATGTCGTTGCCATTTTAGCAAATAATACAGGTGTGGAAGGCATTTCTCTTTTCATTTCCATAATATGGTGCTTATAATTCAGTCCCACACATACAATTTTTTCGGGAGATCCTACTATAGGAAGCCATTCAATCTGATCTTCTTTCCAAATCGCATTTTCCGGAAGTTGATTCCAGTTTGCCACAGCATATGCGATAACTTTTTCAGCATCTGATAATCCGGAACTGCTTTTTAGAGATTCTTGTATACTGGGAGGCAGGGAAAGCTTTGCCAGGCGGGCAATTTCATTAAGATCAATGATTTTTTCCTGAACAAAAGCCCCGAATTTGGGCTGTGAAAAGCCCACGGTAAACATTAATAATTTCATTGGATGTATTTTAAAATTTTAAATTGATTAGAAGAATTAGAGAGGACTTTTAAAGACTTCGCGAACGGTTTGATAACCATCGTTTTCGAGATAAGGTTCTTCTCTGTATTTATCGAGTGTCTGCATCAGCGGGGTATCATTTACGGAGAATAGGATTGCATCAGAATCCTCTGAAATGTTACAATGTTCATGATAGGCCCAGGTAGGAATCACAAAGAAATCCCCTTCCGACCAGTTAAATTGTACCCCATCTATCACTGAATAGCCATTTCCTTCAAAAACATAGTATACATTGCTGGAAACATGACGATGAGCTTTGGTATGTACTTTAGGACGGATCATTTGTATTGATGCACCAAAGGTTTTCATGACTGCCTTTCCATTGAATGAATTGACGTATTCCAGGGCAACATCATCATAAGGACTCGCTTCATCTGCTTCTTTAAGATCATTAAGTGCTTTTAGGGTGTCTTTCCATTTAAAAACTGATACCGGAGGATACTCATTGATAGAAGGTTCCCACAAAGGACGGTAATTACCATTGCCATGCTTCAGTACAGACGCATTCATTTTCTTGGTTATTTCCTGTTGATCCAGATGGTAGGATTCAAAAAAATTCGCATTGAGATAGTTGGTAAGCGGAATATCTAAAGCGTCCAGCCATATTGCATGATTATCATTAATAGAACCATGGTCATGCCATAGCATGGGAGGATTAAGTACATAATCTCCTCTTTCCAAAAAAATTCTATTTCCTTCAACAGTACTATAGGATCCCTCACTTTGGATAATGAATCTTGAGGCTTGTGCAATATGGCGGTGTGGAGGAGCGATCTCTTTACCATTTAACCATTGTAATGCCATCCATAGGGTTTCAGTAGCATAAGGTTTTCCGTTAAGTCCGGGATTGCTTAATCCTAAAGCACGTCGGTCCCCTCCGTCTTCAAGGTTTACCAGCTTACCGGCAGTTGCTGCCAATTGATGCAACTGCTCCCATTTCCAAAGCCAGGGGATAGCAGCCGGACTAGGGTGTAGTGGTAATACATCTTGCTCAACAAGCCAAAGAGGAGTTAAATTCTGCTCTTTGAGTTTGGAGTATAATGCTGCTTTTTGTTCCATAATATAGTATTTATGATATTATTTTATTTTATTTTTACAAAATATGGATTACTGCCTTTATAGTTGAAATAATATGATGATGTTAAATTTAGATATAAATAAATGAATTTTCCAAATTAAATTTGAATAAATTTAAATATTTTGATAATGTGTTGTTTTTTCAATATCATTTTTAAATAGTATTTTAAGTAATATTTTTAAGTTGATGAGAAAATAGAATTGTAATGATTATATTTGTATAAAACATCTGTATGTCGACCAAACACATCATTATGTCTATGTTGGAAATAGCCCCTATGACAGGCTACGAAATTGCTCAAAATTTGAGTACTTCAGTAGTTCCGTTTTGGAGTGCTACAGCTAGCCAGATTTATAATGCTCTTAAAAGTATGAAAGAGAGCAACCTGGTAGAAACTGAAAATAGTATCAGGGGAGAAAAAATGAATGTGGAGCAGTATACCCTTACCGACACCGGTCGAAAAGAGCTTGATGATTGGATTCAGGATGATATTCAATATATCCCCATTCGGGAGCCTTTTTTACTTTGGTCTTCTTACATGGAAAAGTGTACTTTAGAACAGGCACTTTCTGTGATAGATAAACATATTGAAAAATTTGAAAAAAGAGCACGCCAGCTTGAAGAAGCTACCTATAAAATACAAACCAATGAGTACAAGCTGATGAAAATGAGATCGGAATCTACTCCAAAAGAGAAGTTTAAAAAAATTCAGATGGCGCGTGCTTTTGCTTATGGTGAAATTGCTGCCAAGGCAAGGTTTGAGGTTGAACAGGCAAAACGAATTCGACAATTTGCCTATTCTTTTTTTTCAGAAAATGATTTGTAAAAGCCTGTTAGGTAAATATTCTGATTTTCCTAATTGTTATAATGCAACAGAAACACGATATTCCGGTTAAAATATAGTGGAATATTTCACTTTGTCGTCATTTTTTTGATTTGAATATAAATGTGTTAGATTCAAATTTATACATTAATTCCTCTTTTTAGATTTTGCTACTTTGTTAAATAGTATTAAAATATTATGTTTGTGTCACATCACATTAATATAATATGAATAAAACACTATTTAGGATTGGTCTACTACAATCTGCATTCTTTTGTTTCAATGGGCTTTATGCACAATCTACAGATTCAATTAAAACTTCAAAAATTGATGAAGTAGTTGTTACTGCATATGGTGTGAAAAAAGAGAAGAAATCTCTGGGATATTCTTTCCAGGATGTTAAAGGACAGGCTTTAGTAGACGCTAAGGAAAACAATGTCACCAATGCACTAACAGGTAAGGTGGCGGGACTTCAGGTTGTAAAGGGCGGATTTGGTCCAGCTTCATCTTCCAGAATCAATATCAGGGGATTCAATTCCTTTGAAGGAGATAGCCAGCCTTTAATTGTCGTGGATGGTATTCCCATTAATAATTCAGCCGGAGTAAAAGGCAGGAGCCAGGACGGGGCAAAGAATAATGATTTGTGGAACCCGGATACTGATATGGGAAATGGTTTAAGTGATATTAACCCTGACGATATCGAAACTATTTCTGTTCTTAAAGGAGGAGCTGCATCGGCATTATACGGAGCAAGAGCTGGAAACGGGGTTATTCTCATCACAACGAAATCCGGCAAAAAGAAAGGAGGAGTTGGCATCACGTACTCCACAAGTTTAGGTTTTGAAAAGATATTTATGAAGCCCGACTTGCAAAGTAACTTTGCTCAGGGAAGCAACGGACTTCCAAATCTGCCAAGTAATCTTGATAATACAAACAGTTGGGGACCCCAGATCGATGGAACAGATATGAAAGTCTATGATAACCTTAAAGGTTTTTTCAGGACAGGTACGAGTGTCCAACATACAATAAGTTTTCAGGAAAACTTGGGCGAGGGAACAAACTTATATACTTCCGGAAATTATTTATACGACAATAGTCAGGTTCCCAACTCGAAGTATGAAAGATGGAATTTCATGGCTAAAATGAATTCTAATTTCGGGGCGCAAAAGAGATGGACAACTGATGTGAAAATCCAGTATATAAGTACCAAGGCAAATAATCGTCCTAATGGAGGTTTGGATAATAATACTTATGGTAGTGTCTTATTAATGCCGAGAAATATTGATATAAGAGATTACAAAGAAGGAATGACCGAGAATAACGTTACGCAGAGATGGATAACAAATAACGGAGTTAATCCTTATTGGGCTTCTTACAATAGGTTGAATGAAGATAAAAAAGACCGCTTTTTGCTAAGTGGCTATCTTAAATATCAATTCAATGACTGGCTGAGCGCAGATGTTCGCTTAGGAACGGACTTTTATTCCTTGGATGCCAATGCGAAAACATGGACGGGATCCAGGCTGAATAATTCTTATAATACAAGCCAGGAAAAGTTTTATGAGAATAATTATATAACGAGTTTGAATGCCAAAAAGGACAATATTATTGGAAAATGGGGTGGTTCCTTATCGATATATGGACAAATGATGGAAACAAGGACAAATGCGATCTATCTTTCAGCTCCCAATTTGACTTCTCCCAACTTTTTTAATATCAATAATTCTGTAGGTAATCCCGACATACGGGAAGTAATTTTAAATAAAAAAATCAACTCAGCTTTTGCAGCAGCAGAAATAAATTATGATGGATATTGGTTTATTAATGCTACAGCAAGGAATGATTGGTCATCAACGCTTACGGTAGAAAACCGGTCTTATTTTTATCCTTCAATAAGTACTTCATTGGTTATTACCGATATGCTTGCAAAAATAAACGGGACCAAGCTCAAATTTTTATCTTTTGCTAAAGTAAGAGCTTCTTATGCTGTAACTGGAAACTCGTTGGAAGCTTATGAACTCTACAATACTTTTGAAGTTAAAAAAGATCCTAACGGAAACGTAACAGCAGATCGGAAAAAGATTTTATATGATCCGAACTTAAGGAATGAAAAACTTAAAACATTTGAAGTTGGTCTGGATCTGCGATTATTTAACCGGATTTCACTGGATGTCAGTTATTACAATACCAAAGCAACAGATCAGCTGATCAACCTGCCAATGAATCCTCTTTCAGGGTATGAGAAAAAAAAGATCAATGCAGGAGGCCTGCAGAATCAGGGAATTGAAGTAGTATTCAATACGGATATTGTTAAAAAACAGGATTTTACATGGAATGCGAATATCAACTTTTCCCAAATGACAAGCAGAATTGATAAGATCGATGGAGAGGTTACTAAATATTCGCTTGGCGGATTTGATGATGTAAGCATATTCGCAGAGGTTGGAAGAAGATATGGTGCTATATTCGGCTCCAAATTTAAGAGGGTTGAAGATACAAGCAGTCCTTATTTTGGTAAACTGATCGTAGATGGAAATGGTGCGCCTCAAAAGGAAACCGGTCTTTTCTATTTGGGAAATCAGTCTCCTAAAGCATTATTTGGTTTTACCAATAGTTTTGTTTACAAAAATTTTGGTCTTTCCTTTCAGATTGACGGGCGTATCGGTGGAGAATTTTTCTCAGGAACCCAATTAGCATTGCAAAAATCAGGTTTAGCGAAAGATACTGCACCTGGCGGAAAACGCGATAATTTTGTAGTGGACGGAGTCGTTGCCGGAAATAATGGAGGCTTTACAGCCAACACTAAAGAGATCACACAGCAGAATTACTGGGAAGCGGTTACCACAGGAAATTTAGGTATTACAGAACAGAATATTTATGATGCAACGAACATACGACTAAGAAATATTCAGGTTTCTTATAACTTTCCAAAGACAATGTTTGAAAAGTTTGTGATAAAAAGCGCTAAAGTGGCATTCACAGCAAATAATGTTTGGATGATCTATAGTAAGGCAAAGGGAATTGACCCCGAATCAGTGTTCGCTATAAGTTCAAATGCGGTAGGTTTTGAAAACCTTGCCTTTCCGACCATGAGATCATATTTATTTACCATAACCTTAGGATTTTAATACAATACCCATGAAAAAATATATAATTACACTTCTCGTATTAATTTTTGTAGCATTTTCAGGATGTAAAGATTTTGAAGAAATTAATACAGATCCGTTATCTGCCAATATTGATCAGGTACAGCCTGAATATTTTCTAAACAGTTCAATCTTAGGAGCACAGCAAGATCCCAATATTGCAGAAAGAGTTTTTGTGTTATACTGGAAAACAGCAGCAAGGCAGCATCTCAGTACGGGTATAGCCGGCGGTACGGATAATGATGCGTGGAGTGTGGAATATTGGAAGTATATCTCACAATGGCTGAATAATGCCAATGCTACGATTCAAATTGCCAATGAAAAGAAAGCTAAGGGTCAGGGGCTGCCTCATTATGACAATTTGATTCAGGTTGCCCGTATATGGAGAGCCTATCTAATGAGTGAGTTTTCGGATAATTTCGGACCTCAGCCGATCCAGGCATTTCAGGCAGTTAATCCTGATTTTAATTCTGAAAAAGAAGTATATTACTATATCCTGGAGGAATTAAAAGATGCTGTGGGCAAAATCGATCTTAATCAGCCGGTGCCTGCGGACAATATCTCAAAATATGATCTTGCCTATAAATTAAAATGGAATTTATGGGTTAAATATGCCAATTCGCTTCGCATGAGAATAGCAATGAGAATTTCTGGAGTAGATCCGGCTAAGGCAAAATCAGAATTTGAGGCGGCTGTGGCAACTAATAATTTTATCAGTGTAAGTACCGAAAATTTTAGTGTCGCGGAAAAGCCGGGATGGGATGCTCTTACCGGTGTGATGTCGCGTGAATGGAATTCACAGTTATTATCTGCTACTCTTAACAATCTATATGTTGGATTGGGAGGTATAAATTCTGCAGATCAACTTAGCGCTGATAAGCATAGTGCAATACGGGACGAAGATTATATTGGAATAAGATATGATGAGCAGTTCACAAAACTTACTAATGATCCATCTGCAGGATATTGGCTGGATGGAATTCCGAACAAAATGGATCCTAGGGCATACAAAACATTTTACATTCCCGGTGATTTCAACAATCCTATTTATTCTCTTTATCCTACTTATACCAACGATGCCAAAACCAATTATGGAGAACTGAAATTTTCAGATAATACAACCATTACTGTAAATGCAGTCAATACCTGGAATGCATTTACTATTGGAAACTGGGCCGAAAAAGGACAAAGGAATGGATTACGAGGATTAATTGGCCGTGCACCGGCGTTGGGTAAGCAATACAGGGAAAGCGCTAATTCCAGGATATTTTTTGCGAGCTGGGAATCTTATTTCCTGATTGCAGAAGCTGCTTTGAAAGGATGGTCTACTCCAATGAGCGATGAAGCCGCCTATAACAAAGGGATCCAGGATAGCTTTACTTATAATGGGGTTTCTCAATTTTACGGACAGTATATTGCTTCTACCGATTATAACCGTGACGGAACTTCTGTTGCATACAGTCATATTTCGGAACCTGGAGCAACACACACAATGAAGTACAAAGATCCGGCGACCAATAATTTGGTCTCAGTCTCTATTAACTATCCAGTCAATACGATATACAAAAATGGAGCATTTAAAAATGATAAATTAACTAAAATCATTACGCAAAAGTATTTGGCTAACATGCCGTGGCTTCCGCTTGAATCATGGAATGACCACCGAAGGCTGGGATTGCCGTTTTTTGAAAATCCGGCTGTGGAAACTCCCTTAGTTAACTTACCAGCTATTACAACAGGTAATTATATGACCAACTCAATTAAGAATTTTCCGCAGAGACTAAGGTATCCAAGCAGTTTCCGTAATTCGGATCCCGATGGTTATCAGAAAGCTGTACAGCTTTTAGGGGCAGAAGATGCTATACTGACTCCGCTATGGTGGGCAAAACACTAATAAAAATAATTCTTTTTATCCCTGTTCAGACCTTGAGCAGGGATTTTTATTTAAATTATATCGGTCCTATTGTAAAAACTATCCTTGCGTTATAAGTTGCAGCCGGAATTGTTACAGATACTCCCGTTAATTCCAATTGAAGAGGAATATTGCTATATGAGGCAAGAGCTAATACAGCAGTAATTCTGAATAATTCAAGATCAGCTTGTGTAATAGCCTGGTAAGTTGTACCTCCGGTGATGGAGCATAATACGCAAACTGTGGTTCCGTTACCTGTTCTCCTTATATTTAAAACCAGAGAATTATTCCATGTGGGATCCGGTATATAGCGTACCGTTACCTTAGCCGTACCAAGTAATAAAGGGACACTTGCAGCCAGAAGAATTTGATTGGTTGCACTTTCATACGTTCCGGCATAATTTGTTCCTGCTTCAGTGATAGGAGGGATGCTTACGGTCCAGTTGCTGCCACCTACCGTTAAAGATTGTGCATGAGAAGAGCCCGTCAATATGATTAATAAAAAAACACACAGACTACTTATAGCGTGTTTTCCTTTCTTTAAAAAATTCATATTGTATTCCATTTCTTTTTTTTATTCGGTGATGGTATAGGTAATGACTACGGGAGTATTGGTACTCGTTATGCTTCCATAAGTACTGGGAACTAAGCTAATGCTTAGTCTGTGTCCATTGTTAGCTCCGTTTCCGGTAAATGCACCTCCTATGCCTGTAATGATATTGACTGCTGTTGTGGTTAAGGTTACCTGTGCAGCTGGAGTACCCAATGTGCCTCCACCCGAGCCGGATGCAGCAGCAGCTTGTAATCTTATATTGATTCCGGGAATTACCTGGTTAACAGATGCTGTGACTCTCCTTGTGAGGCCACCAGCAGCGATGGCCGAAGTATAGTTGATCCATTTTGTTGTATTTAATGCTGGATTTACCAAAGGCAGGCCTGCTTCAGTAGGGGCTGTAAAACTTAATGTGATGTTTCCTGCAGGTTCTATATCCAATAATGTTACAATAGGTAACGTCGCAGCAACTGAGATCTGCGAAAAAGCTTTGCCAGATATTGAAATTATTGAAATAAATATCACATAAAATAAGGCTGATAGTGATCTCATTTTTGTTTTTTTATGGTATTATATCCTACTTTTATGCTTTCTTTTTGATACTTAATTTCGGTTTGCTGCTTTACGACATCAATAACAAGGGATTTTGTTTCAGAAGGATGTAAGGTAAAATGAAAGGCATCCATTGATATTTTGTAGCGTTTGTCAAGGCCATTTCTATACAACTTAATGTCCCAATCTCCAGGGCGCAAATAGGTGAAATCGAAATTTTCTCCTATATAAGCTATTTTACGATAGGTCTGGTCTCCATTGGAAGCTTCAATAATGATGCTTTCTTTTCTTTTTTTCTCTTTCTTAAGCTGGAACTGAGCAAAACTGAGTTGGTTGGGATCCGTAGTTTCCTTAAATTGAATAACTCCCTGAATAGCGGCAGCAGTAGTTAAACCAAAATTAAATATATTCTCTTTATTTGTTAACAATACAGTAGCAGGAAGGCTGATATCCGGAATGTCATTAATATCAGTGGTTGAACGGTCGATTTCTAAAATATAGTCTCCCGGATTTATATTTTTAAAAATGAAATTTCCGTTTTTATCTGTAATGGATAAATGATTTCCCATAGTAAGTCTTATGCCCTCCACTTTTTTAACTCCCAGATTTCCGATATTTCCAGATAGCGTGGTGTACTCTGCAGTTTTTTGTACCGGCATATTCAGACGCCAGGTGTATCGTAATGAAAAAATAAAATCTTTGTTTCCTAATTGTCCTCTCTGCAAAGCATATCTACCTGATACATCAAATTCATGGCCCGGAAAAATCTGCTGATGAAATAAGACCTCAAAAAGGTTGCGGTCATTAAAATACTCTTCAGGGATATAGTTATTCTGATAGAAAATACTAAGATTTGTTTTCGGTGAGAATCTACTTATAACACGGGCACCATAGTATATCTGTTCCTGGTCTTGTAACTGATACCGGGAAGTTATTGCGTAACTTCCAAATACATTGAAGGAGGTTTTCAGCTTTTCAAAAGCCAGATTTACGGTGTAAAAGCTGGAATTTCCCGTAAATCCACTCAGATAATTATCTGTCTTTCCAAATTGCCCCTGAAGATTGACCTGAAAAATACCAATCTGCTGATCAATACTTACCCTTACGAATCTTTCATAATAGTCAAACTGTCTCGGTTCAAGACGATCTTTATATTTCTGATATCCGTTGTATAGCATGATAGAACCATTTTTGAGATACCTGTAGCTTATTCCATATTGAAAATAATTTCTGTAAGGAGCTGCTAAAAACAAAGTATCTCTTTGAAAATTTCGGGCATCCTGTACATAATTGGCAAATGCATTGAGCCTGGAGGAGATCTTATACTGGATGTTACCGTTAAATGTGCTTGTATTGCTGAAATATCCTGCAAAATCAGGACTTGATTTCATATACATCAGATTTCCGTTGATTTTCGTGTAGCTGGCAAGAAGCTGAACCATGTAGGCATTTCCTTCCATTCGATCTGTTTTGCTATAGGCTACTTCACCGGAAACATCAAGATTTTTATTCAGTTTGAATTTTCCGGTAGCGTAGGGAAGATGAGCATCAGAATCCAATCTGAGACCACTGAAACTTAAACTTGTTTCACCGGGTCTTGGAATCTTGTACAAATAACCTGCTGTAATTTCAGATTCTTTATTAAGCCTGAATGTAGAATATACATTGAATTCATCTTTGATATCGCGGAAAAATCTAGGGTGATTGTAAAAACCTCCGATACTGACCTTTTTGAAATTATAACGAATTTCAGCTCCCCGGCCATATCGTGCATACTCGGTAAGATAAGACGAAGAATAGGTCTTGTCTCCCAGATGAACGAAAAATTCATCCCGTCTGTAGTTAATAAAATATTCCTCATATTGGGTGAAGGAATTGAATTCAACCGGGTTGGAAGTTACAGCGTGAAATTCCAATGTCCCTTTATTTTCTTTATCCAGCGTTCCTTTACCATACAATTCACCCTGGAAGCCATCGTGGTATTCTCCTCTGTTTTTCATTCCAATAAAAGCCATCGAGGCGGAAATCGGTAAACGATGGTATATATCATCTTCACCAGGTTTAACGGAAATAATTTTCGTACTGCTGTAAGCCGTTTGGGTTTCTGCCGGATGATCCACTGAATACACGGACAGGTTAAGATTTTGATATTCATTTTTACCCAGATCCGGATTTGTGATCTTACTGACGTTGATTACTTTTGCTTCGCCAGGAGGTAAAAGGAGAGTTGCATCGTGATCTACCACGGCATTTTTACTTTCCAGGATCAGTTTTTCAGTAACATTTCCACTGTTTTTAAGTAGAAAAGAGGAGGTGATGGTTTCACCTGCTTTTACGAATTCCGGAGAATTGATTGCCGTTACTGAAAGCTTTCTGACCGGGAGAACATTTATTTCTGCCGTTTTAATAAATTGATCGGTTTTATCACTTCCCAAACCTCGTAATGTTATGGTATATTTTCCCTGCGGTGTTTCTGTGGCTATACGCAATGGTACCAGATATAGGTAAGTTTCGTCGCCTGCAATTGAAACTTGATTCTTCTTTAAAATGGGAATAATGTATTGATTTGAAGTTTCAATGACAATATCATAAACCTTATTCTGAGAAGTCGTATTTTCCAGGGAAAAAGAAATAGAAGAAGCCGTTCCCGGTAGTATACTATCTTTTTTATTGACAATTTCTCTGGATTGTTTTTGTGAAAAAATAAGTACTGGGAATAGTATGAAAAGATATAAGGCCCAATTTCTAGTCATTTTTTACTTCTAGTTCCACATTGATAGCAAATGCGTTTTCATCTTCATCTGTTGCAATGATGACTGCAGTATATTTATCGGGAGGCATTTTACTGATATCAATAGGAAAGGATTTGGAGGTTTGCGGTAATAGTCCCATTGCCTGTGATGAAAATGTACCTATTTTCTCACCATTCTTTCGGTTGTATATCTCAACGGAAGCCGTTGATCTGCAATAGATTGCTCCTTGGTTTGCGATGGCAATTTTTAATATTTGTCTGCCCTCTTCTTTTTCAACTTTAATATTTTCAAACTTTAGATCTGGTTTTACCTTTTCGGAATCAAAATCAGTTATGATCTGGATGGCATACCTTACAACAGAAGTAATATTAATTCCCTGCTTACTATCACTCGGTTTTATTTCATCTACAGGTTCAACGATGACAACACTCCAGTAACTACCGGGAGAATTTAATTGATTAGGAACGGTAATTTCATAAAAGACCTCTGTTTTTTCCTTAGCCTTTAAAGTAAGAAAGGTTGTATTAAGCCTTATCCAATCCGTATTGGTCCTTTCATTCGTATGCGGAGTTGTATAGTAGATAGAACCATTTGACTGGTAACTGAAGTCCTGTAAAAATATTTTCACATTTTGAGGTTTGTCACCGGTGTTTTGCAAGGCTATTTTTCCTTTGTAAATCTGTCCGTTTTCTACCTTGTAATTATGCGAAAGCCCATTAAGCACAACGATACCGGCATGCAAAAATAGGTAAGGTAAGATCAGGAAAGTAAGAAGAAAGATTCGCTTTGTCATTCTTATTAAAAATTTTAAGTTGAAGATCATGCAATAGATGAACAAGAAGAAACTGACAAAGCGATTTCTTCTTATTCAAATATGTATTTTCAGATATTAATTGTCCGAAATAGTATAAGTTACAGTAGCAACAGTTGTCGCTGTAGCTTGTAGATCAGCGTAAGCTGCAACTCCGCCAGGTCCACTGCCTGCTGCAAGGGCATACGTAAGATTATGGCCGTTATTAGCTCCATTTCCGGTATAAGCACTTCCGATCCCAGAGATAATTGTCTGGTCTGCTGCACTTAATGTAATCAGAGCTGATGGCGTTCCTAATGTTCCCGCACCAGCACCTGTTGCCGCTGCTGCGGTAACTTGAATGTCTATCCCGGGAACTAAAGCATTTAATCGAACGGTAACATTACGGGATGGATCTGCAACTGATTTTATTGAAGAGTAGTTAAGCCAAAGTGTTGTATTGGCAGGGCTTGCAACAATAGGTTGTCCAGCTTCTGTAGGAGCTGTAAATCCTAAAGTAATATTTTTGGTAGCCGCAGGTTCAATATCAACAAGCGCAACTTCCGGAACGGAAATCGTAATGGTGTGATTGTCGGTGTTGGTATCTTGTGCGTTTACATGGGCTGAAATGGCCAACGCAACTAAAGATAATGATAATGGAAGTGTGAATTTTTTCATGGTAGTTAGTTATTATTAATTTTCAAGTGAAGTTAATAAAATAAAGAGAAAGTATAAAAGATTTTATCTTTTTTATGACTCCTTACCTCCTCATTTCTAATGCGAAACATAATGAATTTTTATCACAAAATAGAGAACTATTTGATTGTTGTTATTAATAATAATGCCTAATTTTTTTATATCCGATTAAAAAATAATTCAATATTTGAGAAAATGAAAAAGAAAAAAAGTCTCACAATGCTGTAAGACTTTTGTATATTTTTTTGAAATTTCAATTGAAATTATGCCCAATGTGGATCAGAAATAGAAACTTTTCCTGTCTCTACTCTTCCTGAAAAGTGCCAGATGTGACCGGATGAACTTATTTTTACGTCATACCAGCCTTTGTTCTTTTTCAGGTTAAGGGTTATTTTTTCTTCATCTTTACTAAGCGCAATTTTTTTACGGGTCTTTTCATACAGGTCTTCTATATCCATCATGATATTTCCATTTTTCTTCTTTTTAAATATCAATTGAGTTTCATTATTTTTCGTATCATTAAGCATTTGTATCTCTACTTCCGGTTTCTGCACACCTTTAAATTTCCTGAAGAAACCATTGGGTCCAAAAACTTCATAATCATAATTATCCAGATAAACAGCGTGTGACAATGTTTGTTTTGAGTATAAAGCATAGGAAAAATAATAATTACCATGATCATCTAGCTTTGTTCTGTCGTAGATTAATAATGGAACTCCTGCCTCCTTCAGGTTCTCCATTTTAATACTGTTATCTGCGAGATTAACATGGTAATTGTAAGGGAGTGCATTGGATGGCTTTATCCCTCTCTCCTGAATTTCCAGTAATGCATGAGATAGCTCATGTTCAGAATGCCATTTCAGATCAGGAACAGGCTTATTCTTGGCTGCATTAATGGTTTTGGTATATTCTTTTTGATTCAGATAATCCATTTTTGGGACCGTCACATTTGAATCATTAAAAGCAGAAGTCAAATCTCCACAAATGGCTCGTCTCCAGTCACTGATATTGTCTATGGTGACATCTTTACTGAATTTTTTCCTGATGAATTTCTCAAGAAACTGTAATACAGAAGTATGATCGGAAACCTCAGAATTTACAAAACCCCCTTTTGTCCATGGGGAAGCAATGATCATCGGAACCCTGTAACCAAGTCCAACTGTTCCTTCAATACGTTCATAATCTCTCAATTGAGATGACAGCATATATTCCTGATCTTTATTAACATATTCTACTCCTTCTTTTCCATTCATGTCTACCGGCTGACTTGGATTTAGTGGCGGAGAAAAGGGTAAAACATGATCAAAATATCCGTCATTTTCATCATAATTGATTATAAAAATGGTTTTTTTCCAGGTTTCAGGATCCTTCGTCAAGATATTTAGAACTTCAGAAATATACCATGCCCCATACCAAGGTGATCCCGGATGGTCCGAAAAGTGTTCCGGAGCAACCAGCCATGAAACCAAAGGAAGCTTTTTCTCTTCAACGTCCTTACGGAACTGAAATAATACATCTCCTTTAGGAACTACTAGTTTTTCTCCATGTTCATCATTTCCTGTTTCCAGATTCCAGAAATCAGGGTCTCCTGAATTATTGGTAAATGCTTTTTCATGAAGGTTTTTTTCCATTTGGGATAATTTTGCATAGTTATCAGGATGATACTTTACCTGATCTTCCTTCAGTTCAGCTATAAGTCTCTCCAACCTTTCTTTCTGATGAGGATTCTTCTCGATTTCCTTCTGCAGGTAGCTGATCATATGGGGAATATGCTTATAATATCCTTTAGAGAATTTTACGTTGAATGCCGAAAACCATTCAATGGGATTGTCTGTAAAATTGCTCAGCCAGGCTTCCTGTTCTCCGGACATTCCTTTTGGAAGACTGATTTCATTCTGATATATTTTCCATGAAACATTTTGTTCTTCCAGTATTTCAGGGAAGCTTTTCCATCTTGCCTGTCGGTTACTGTCATAATCAATATTTTCATTATAAACATTTGCTTTTACTTTGCCGTTTTGTTGCTCTCTTAAAGTACCTGACCAATGAAAAAGCCTGTTCGGCGTTGTGCCGGTAAGCGATGAGCAGAAATATTGATCGAATACGGTAAATGCATCTGCAAGCTGGTAATAGAAGGGAAGATCCTCACGATTATAATACCCCAATGTCAGGGGTATATTCTTGTAATCTTTATTTCCAGAAGCCTTAAACTGTAACCATTGATCATATTTTCCTTTGTTAAAAGCTTTCTGCTGGTCGGACCAGGAGTGAGGTAATGAGCTCATCCATGTGGATTTCGTATTTCTTAAGTCTAAACGTGCCGGAGCAGCGTACTTTCCGTCATTTCCTTTCTGGAAAAAAACAGAATGTCCGTCTTGTTTTACAAATGCTTTTTTATCAAGGAATCCTCTTACCCCTTTCAATGATCCAAAGGCGTGATCAAATGAGCGGTTTTCCTGCATCAGAATAACCACATGTTCGGCGTCATAAAATGTAGACAAGGCAGCGGGTTCTATTGTGAGCGCTTTTAAAATGGAAGGGTGCAAAACACTTGAAGTTCCTAAACCTGCCAGTAACAAACCTGATTTCTGTAAAAATTCTTTTCTGTTCATGCTGAAATAAAATAAGAAAGAAACCGCAAGATAAAAGTATTTCCCGCGATTTCTTTCAAGTAAATTAAAAATGTTAGAGTTTTATTGTAACCACCAAGGTTTGGAATTGATATTATCTGTTCCTCCATATTGAGCTGCTAATGCGGCTTTCAGGTTTACACTGTTGTAGTTATACTCACTTTGAGGATATCGGAATCGTAAAGGTGCAGCGACCCCAGTTTGTAAAGGATAATTGGGATAGCCGGTTCTCAGATAATCATAATAAGATGTCCATTGTGACTGGTGGAACATCGTCATGTACTTCTGGGTCATAATTCTTTCCAGTTGGCTGGATAACGATGCGGAATTATCATATGCCACTAAAGGAGTAGCTAAATAATTATTCACATTAAATCCTGAAAAATAAAGATTTGGATTTTTTACATATGTCTGATAAAAACTGAAACTTGCTTTAATCCCATTGTCATAATGTGTTTTTGCAGATCCTGAAATCCAGCCTCTTGCAGTGGCCTCTGCCAGAATAAATTCCAGCTCGGAATAACTCAATACCGAAGAAGGTTCATTCGTCGGATCTTTATAAAACCGATCATTGATTTTGGAGATATTTTTTGCAGCCACTAATGCAGCATTATCAGAATAGGGGGAAACAGGATTTCCTCCATTATATCCTGTAAAATCAGTAATAGGTTTTCCTGCCTCTTTTGCTGCGGTAGTTTGGGCAGCAAATGTGAATAGTCTTGGATCCTGTCTGTTTTTAAAGAAATTAATAAAATAATCGGCCATATACAAACTTGAACCGTAACCACTGTTATTAAACATTGTGTATCTGCTGTCAGCGGCATCTGCAAATTTAAGCTCTCCATTATCCGTAATAGAAGACATCAAAGGCTGGCTTCCTGCAATAGAGGCAAATTCTGTGGCAATATTATAATTCCCTACAGTAGTTTTTTTAGAAAGGGTAATTAAAATCTTAAGACGAAAAGAGTTAATCAGTTTTTTCCACTTCGTTGCATCTCCCTGATAAATAATATCACCTTCTATCTTATCGTTGCTGTTAATAAGGTCATTGGCCTCTTTTAATTCTGTTAATATTCCGGACATTACGGCTTCCTGACTATCATATTTAGGCTGGGTAATTCCAGACTCTCCTTTTACTGCTTCAGAATAAGGGATGCTTCCGGACTTTAAACTTAAGTTGAAAAAATAATAAGCCCTGAAAAATTTACCGATCGCGATATAATTTTTATTATTGATTCTCTCAGCCTCCTGCATCATTTTAACCGTATTAAGAAGACCATTGGAATAGACCTCAAAAGATGAGTCGTTCCATTTCATGTATTGATAAACATTTTCTCCGTCTATTCCGATCATCATCCTTGAAGCATACATATTATCACCATTTACCTGGAAAGCAGACTGTGAAACGTAAGTTAAAAGAGATTTAGGATCAATAGTAGCCTGATCATTTGGATTTTCATTGATTTTATCAAGGTTGCTTTCGCATGATGTAAGGGCGAATGCTCCTATAACAATTAATGATTTTATAATATTTTTCATTTTGACTGAAATGTTATTTAATTAAAATTTAAGGTTAAATCCAACTCCAAACCATCTGCTCGATGGATCCTGGATATCATTTCCTGTTTTTATCTGGAAATCAGGGTCAGAGTATAGATTTTTGGATTTTTTCCACATTGCAAGATTATATCCGGATATATTTACCGTGAAGTTTTTTACAAATCCTTTTGGATTAAGCAAATAAGAGAAGTCGTATTCCAGAACCACAGATCTAAGCTTTATAAAGGTCCTGTCAAAGACATTGGCGAATTCTTCACTTTCATCCTGTGTCACCCTTGCCTGATACGGATAGTTTTGTGCCCAGTCCTGAAAACTGATAGGTTTTGTGTGCGGAGTATAAGTGCCGGTAGCTGCATTATAATTTACACCGTCAGGAATAAAATAATAAGTTCCCGGATTTGCATATTCCTGGTCTCTGTAAGCTACAGAATTCGGATGTTTTCCTCCCCACCACATTTTCTCAACCACCTGAGATCTCATTACTCCGCCTATACTTCCGTCAATACCGATATTTAAACTCAGTTTTTTGTATTTGAATGTGTTATTAAAGCCGAACGTCCAATCCGGATTGAAATGTCCTAAATTCGTAGGAGTGGTTGCTTTAGTTGGCATTCCTGTTTCTGCATTCAGGATTACTTTTCCATCCGGAGACTTTTGCCATGTATAGTCATAGTAAGAATCCATTCTTTCACCTAGCTTAATGTTGTTATAGTTAGGCATGTTGTCATAAATAGATGTTAGTTTTTGTTCATACTTACTCCAGTTGATCAAAGATTTCCACATAAAATCTTTTGTCTTTACAGGTATCAGCCCTAAAGAGATTTCAACTCCTTTTGTAGTATATTCATTACCATTTACATATTGAGATTTGAAACCTGAAGATTCAGCACTCGGAAATTGTAGGATATTATTGTAATCCAAAGTTCTGAAATATGTTGCATCCAGTGTTATTCTATTTTTAAATAATCCGGCACTAAGGCCTAGTTCATAAGATTTAGTCTGTTCAGGCTTTAGTGAGTTTTCATAATTTAAAGTTGTAGGATAATAATTGGTTGGATTACCATTAAAAGTAATTCCATTGTTATTCATATAATAGTTTCTGATCGAGTAGGGCTGGAAATCGTAAGCCACTTTCGCCCAGGAAGCAGATAATTTCAGAAGGTTAATGGCTTCAGGCATTTTTACAAGATTCGAAATCACAGCGCTTAATGATGCAGAAGGATAAAAATAAGACCTGTTCGCTTTTGGTAATGTAGAAGACCAGTCATTACGTCCGGAAACATTGATGAAAAAGGCATTATACAATCCAATATCTACAGTTGCATATGTACTGTAAATCAATTTTTCTTTGAGGTAATCATAATACTTTATAGCTCCGATGGAATTTGATAATTCGTACAGTTCAGGAATCTTCAAACCGTCTGTTGAGGCATTATCTACATTATTTTTATAATAGAATGTGGATGCCCCGGCATTGATGGCAAAATCGAAATTTTCAGAGATCTTTTTCTTATAAGTTGCTAAAACATCAGAGTTGAGGTTCCAGGTTTTGGTGTCGTTCAGAATGTATCCGCCACTTCGTGGAGCACTGTAATTGAAATATGAATAAGGACTTAATATTTCCTGTTTATTGTGGTTTTCAACAATAGATATCTTACCTTTAATTGAGAAATCTTCCGTTGCCTTATACTCTAAACCTGTCTGTGCGTTAATAACATTGGTCCTGTTTCTGTTCTTGTAATAGTTGGCTCCAAACCACGGGTTATTATACCATGCGTAATTCCAGTTGGCTTGTAAAGTCCCTTCCTTTCCGGGCACCCACATGTGGTTTTTCAAATCCCTTCCGTCTACGTCACCTCCCATCCAGATAAGAATAGTGTACATATGGCCACTTGGGTTATAATCGTAATTGGGAATGTTTGGGGTAAAAGTCTGGGTGAAATTAAATTTGGTATCAAAGATTAATTTGTCCGTCAGGTGGTTTTCTGAAGAGAAGTTGATCCCATAACGCTGTAAATAAGCTTCGGGAATTCTGTCGTCATAGTTCATGAAGTTCCCGGAAAGCCTGTAAATATCTTTATTATTTTTATAGCTTACGGAAAAGCTGTTGTTGTTTATGACAGCTGGCTTTAGAAATGTTTTTAAATTATCATGATATTCCCAATCAATAGGAACCCTTTCATATCTTGATTTATCATTGTACTGACTTCCTGCAACGGTTCCATACCACGGAATGACCTGCCCTGTAACTTTGTCCCTGATCGGACTGTTCCATTGCGCTATTTTTAGTCCGGGAACAAATTTCGGACCCCAGATCATGTCTCCGTCATTCACTCCTCCGTCTGCTCCATCCCAGAATTCATACTTTCCGTGAGAGCCGTTTCCATATTGAGTCTGGGTCTTCGGAAGATTGGTAAACCCGGAAGTAATCATTGTGTTTTGAGAAAACTCTACTGTAAATCCTTTCTTTTTAGCACTTTTGGTAGTGATAAGAACGGCTCCGTATCTACCTCTGGAACCATATAATGCAGAAGCTGTTGCTCCTTTTAATACGTTAATATTGTCAATATTGTTAGGATCCAGATTCTGAAATACTTCCTTTTCTACAATAACCCCATCTATAACAAATACCAGATTGGAATTTCCTCTTAATGTAAATTGAGGTGCCTGCTGCATTCCCGTAGGATTGGAAACATTCAATCCTGCAACCTGGCCGGAGAATAAATTTCCGATACTCGGAGTGGTGATGGACTCAAATTGTTTTGTCCCCACTTCCTGTGTGGAATAGCCAATTTTTTCTTTCTTTTTGGCAATCCCTAAGGCAGTGATCACAACGCCTTCGATTTGTTTTTCATTTACTTTTTTTAGAACAATGGAATATTGTCTTCTCGAAGAAACTTCTATAGTGTAGGATGAATAATCAGGTGAGAAAAACTCCAGAATATCTTTTGGATTTGCTGAAATGGTGAAATTTCCATTTTCATCTGTAATAGCTGTTTTCCCAGTGTTTTTATCGGTGATGTTAACACCGGAGACTGTATTGCCGTTTTCGGATTTTACATTTCCGGAAATGTTGACTTCTTGAGCAGTTAGGTATAGGGGGAGCAAAAAAATTGCAAAAGTAGCTAAAGTCTTCTTCATTTTTTTGAGGACAAATTTAGCGCTGCATTGTTACCTATATCTTAATGATATATTAAGATAAAAATATCATTTGCTGATCTGTATCAAGAAAAGTTAATGTAATTATAAAACAGAAAGCCCATATATATCACTTTTTTACTTTACTATAAATGGTTGTTTTTTTAAATAATAAAAGCATTTTTCATTAAAATCTGCTTAAGATCCCCCAGTGAATTTTAATGTCGTTAAACTTGAATGGATTTCCGAACTCATTACCGTTTGAAATCTGGAAGCTCATGAGCCCTATCGGAATAAAGAAATTAAATCCTAACCCAATACTGTATAGCTTGGGTTTTACATTTAAGGATTTGTTGTTAAGCTGCCCATATTGTCCAAAGAAATCAAAAAATGCCTGGCTTCCGATCAGATAGCGGTATTCTAACCCGGCATAATAGTAAAAATCAGCGGCAAGGGATTTTTCATTAAACCCACGCATGGAATTCCATCCTCCAAAACGATACAATTCGTTGGCTGAAAATTCTATTTTTGAATCCATCATGGCGCCCTCTGCCTTTATGTTGAGGAAGTGATTGCCTGAAATGTGATAATTATGTTCCCCGAAAAAATAGAACTGATTTTGGTTGGCTTTAATATTATCTTTAGTATATGTTGTCGTAAGGAAATCGTAACCGGCGTTTATTTTTGTTTTGTAGAGAAAAAGATCGATGTCAGTAGGCTCTGTCATATCAAGCCATACTCCGATCCCTTTTTTGTTGTAATCTTTTCCCTGAACATATAAAGTGTCGATAATACTTGATGTTTCAAAAGTTCCTCTGAGACCTACTTTATACCTGTTGTTGATGTGATAGTATAATGCAGGCAGTAATTTTACATTCGCAAATGTTGAATCCTGCCGGAAGATATTGACCTTCATATTGAGGCCGACATTCGATTTAAAGAGATACGGAATATCTGTTTGTAAGTCAAAAGTTTGTCCTTTGTCAGGATTTCGCTGCCAATATAAATTGATCGTTTCAAAACCATTGAACATATTCCTGAAGTTCACATTCAATGTTCCGTTCAATGTGAATTTGTCCGTTTTATCATTCCCGAAACCAATAACCCCATCAAACGTATTGGTTTTTTTCTTTTCCATGAACAAGTAGATCTGGGTGGAATCTTTTGTAAAGAGCGTTTGAGGAGGACGTTCCAGTGAAACAAACGGATGACTCTGAAAATTTTTATTAATGGCAATCAGATTTTTATCATCATAGGTTTTTCCTTTAAAATCTTTTTCAAGGTTTTTGATAAATCGCTTAGGAACTCTTTCATATCCTTTTACAACAAAACCATCGATCGTTCTTTTATCATTCTTGTTGATTTCAAGTTCAACCATTGGATAGCCGTTCTTCTGGCCTTTGTATTTGGACTTGAGCCGGCTGAATGAATACCCGTCATCAACGTACCTTTTATTAATGCTCTTTTTGGTTGAATCTAAATTTTTAGTAAAAAAATCTTTTTTGATCTTCAGTTTACCTACAATTGAATCTGAGATACTGACATATGTTTCATTGAAGTTTTTTCCTTTATCATAAATGATCTCCGTACTATCCCCTTTTACTTTCACCTCCTTAAGCTGGGTGAAAAAATAGTTGTTCTGAGCCAGAGAGTCAAGGAATTTTACTGCCGAAGCGGAATCTTTTACTTTTTTTGTTTGTTTGGTTTGGCTATCTGTAAGCCAATAGACTTTTTTTTGCGCCTGAACAAAAACGCAAAACAATACAAAAAATATTTTCAGAAATAACTTCAATACTCCATTTATTTAAACCATTCAGAAATCCGGTGAAGTGAAAATTGCCGCTCAATCACAATTTTGCAAATTATAGATTTAACGATTTTATTATTTTTCCTTTCCTCACTCAATACTAACCGGAATTAATCCAGTTTATTGTATTTTTTCATTAAATTTTCATAAGTTCCCTGTGGAAGAATCCATTTCAAAGGAACTCCTATTTTCTGGCCGAATTTTCCAAAATAATAATGGGTTTTCCACTTATTTTTTGTCAGAAGGTTTTCAATATATTCTGCGACTTCTGATGGTTCTGTTCCGTCACCGACATGAGAATTCATCAATGCATACACTTTATCGAAGACACTTTTATAAGGTTCGGAAACTTTAGTTCTTACCCTGTTTTCTGCAATATTGGTTTTGATGTCTCCTAAATGGAGAGAGCATACATCGATATTCCAGGGATATACCTCATAACGCATTGCCTCAGTAACCTTATCCAAAGCCGATTTCGAAGCCGAGTAAAATCCTCTGAATGGCAGTCCCATTTCACTTCCGATACTCGATATATTAATGATTTTTCCGAATTTGTGTTTACGCATTACAGGCATTACTGCACTCATCATCTGAACAGAGCCTACCAGGTTAAGGTTGAACAGCTTCAGGATATCTTCTTTCGAAGAATCTTCTACAGCTCCTACCATTCCCATCCCGGCATTATTGATCAGCACATCAATTCTTGTTTCTGTTTTTAAGATTTCAGTTATGGCATTGCCCACTGCTGTGTTATCTGTAATATCGGTAGGAATAGACTTGAAATATTGACTTTCAGTATGTTTTCTGCTCAATCCATATACATGATGTCCTTTCTTTCCCAGATATTCTGCTAAAACGAAACCAATTCCTGATGAAGTTCCGGTGATGATAATGGTCATTTCTTTTTATTGCTTTTAGAATTGTTGTTATTCATATTTTCCGGCTACTGATTATTGACAAGTTTTTTATATTCCTCATCAGACAGCACCGGACTCGTATTTTCAGCAAATGTAAAAAAAGAATAATGAACTCTGTAACTTATTCTTCCTGAAAATACAGAAAGATAAGTACCAATATGTAGATAGATTGATAAACACTTTTGTTACAGGGATAAAACTTAAAATAAACTTAACCTTAATGATGTAGGGAATACGTAATTAATGTTTATTTTATCAATATTTATTTGATATGTAGTGTTTTATGTGCGGGTTTTAACCGATTGAAAAACTATTTCTTAATAGAAATATAAAAAAATGTTAATAACCCTAAGGAGTATGCTGTTCTAATTTTGCATCCGAAATCAAAAGCATGAAATGACTGTACTGAAAACTCCTGTCTCGGTGGCCTATTTAACAGGCCGCGGACTACTAATCGGCGCACTGTGTATGTCTCCGGTGTTGCTATCTCAGAAAAAAGACAGCTTAAAAGAAAAATCAATCGATGAGGTCGTCGTCGTAGGATACGGAACACAGAAAAAGAGTAAAGTATCCGGTGCTGTTTCCGAAGCTTCATTAGATAAGCTCACTTCAAGATCACTATCCGGCATCGGTGAGGTCCTTCAGGGAAAAGCTCCGGGAGTAACCGTTGTTAACGAGGGTGGAGATCCAAACGGCTCCCCGAAGGTAAATATCCGTGGTTTAGGAGGAATCAACGGTGAAACCCCACTTTATGTGGTGGATGGTGTGGTGTTTAACGGAACTCCGGCTATTAACCCTAATGACATTCAGGATATATCTGTACTTAAAGATGCTTCTGCAGCTATTTACGGAGCAAGATCCTCCGGAGGAGTAATTCTTATAACCACAAAAAGGGGGAAGAAAGGATTGCTGACTGTAGATTTTGATGTGAAGTATGGTGTTAATAAAGCGTGGAGGTTGAAAGAATCATTAAATGCTGCTGAATTTCAGGATGTGATGCGTCAGGCCTTTGAGAATGCAGGTAAACTAAGCAGTTTACCTTTGGCATTTAATGCGGATAAATATCCGGATGGAAGAGTAACAAGGACCGACTGGATGAAAGAAATTTTTCGTACGGGAACGATCCAGGAATATAATCTTAACGTAAGTGGGGGAAGTGAAAAATCCCGTTTTTTTGTTGGGATGAACCATAGGAATCTGGAAGGAATATTATTGAATACCCAGGCAAAACGATATAATTTCAGAGTTAATTCTGAGCATAAGATCAAGGATTGGTTAACCATCGGAGAAAATATGTATTATAATTACTCAGATGGAAATACCGCGGATACCAAAAGTGGATATACAGGGGCATTGGTAGCCGCGATGTATTATCCGCCAAATGTTCCTGTATATACTCCGACGGGAGCCTTTTCAGGATTACCAATTGATGTGGCTGGAGGTTACGGAGATATGATCAATCCGGTAGCCTATCTGCAAAGAATCAGCATAAGAAATCCTACCCATGAAATTCTCATCAATCCTTATGCTGAGGTTACTTTAGCTAAAGATCTTAAGTTCCGGTCGAATTTTTCTCAGACATTTAAAATAGGGACCATTAAGAATTTTACGTACAGAGTTTTGGAAGTAGGAAAAATTTTCGATACCAACAATCTTGAGTATCAGTCCAACAACTCTTCGACAGCCCTTGCAGAACAGCTTCTTACGTATAAAATAGCTCTTGACAAGCATAATTTTGATTTTCTGGGTGGTTTTACATTTCAGAAAACAATTGATGAAGGTTTCCTGGCGAAAGCCTATGATTTCCGAAGCGAAGTAGAAGTTTTTCAACACCTTCAGAATGCTGCAGATACCAATAAAGATGTTTCCAGTTATAAATACCAGCAATCCCTGGTATCCTATCTTGCCAGGATCAATTATGACTATGCCGGTAAATATGTGATCAGTGTATTGGGAAGAAGGGATGGATCATCCTTAGTTGCGAAGCAAAACCGATTTGCCAATTATTATGCTCTTTCAGGAGCCTGGGTAATGTCCAGGGAAAATTTTCTACAAGACATTTCCTGGCTCTCAAGCTTAAAATTAAGAGGCAGCTACGGGATACTGGGAAATCTAGGAGGGATTTCACCTCAGGCTGTTAATCCTTTAATGATCAGGGATAATAATGTAATTTTCGGGCAGGACCCTTCTCAAAACATTGCATATTATGCTACTACCAGACCCAATCCGAATTTGAAGTGGGGAAAATCGGAACAGACGAATTTTGGATTGGATGCTTCTTTCCTTAAAAACAGCCTTTCTTTACAGTTTGATTATTTCGTCAAAAATTCCAAAGACCAGATATTCAATGTAAGTTTACCAAGTACTGCTACCTATAATAATCAATATGTAAATGCTGGTTTATTTCAGGATAAAGGTTATGAGTTGGGAATTAATTATAACAGCAGAAGTACAGGAGACTTTTCCTATTCAATAGGAGCAACATTCAGTCAACTAAAAAATACGGTGAAGCAGCTGGCCGATGTTAATGAGATTTTTATTAACAGCAATGGAGTGCGTGGAGTACTGAAACCCACCCGTATAAGGGTAGGAGAGTCTTTGTATTCCTACTACGGATACAAAACCGGAGGCATTTTCCAAACACAGGAAGAGATCAATAATTATAAGGATGCGAACGGAAATCTCATCCAGCCCAATGCTAAGCCGGGAGACATCAAGTTCCTGAAAAAAGAAGGAAATACAGGAGTGCTGAATAATGATGATTTTGTAAATCTCGGAAATCCCTATCCCAAGTTTTCGTACGGACTTTCCTATAATATGACCTGGAAAAATTTTGACCTCAATGTATTTTTTCAGGGAGTGTACGGGAATAAAATTTTCAACGGACTGAAGTTTATTTCATTAAATCCGGGAGGAACAGGACAGAACTACAATATGGACAGGGAAATTCTTAACGCATGGACACCACAAAATACAAATACCGATATACCTAGACTCGTTCAGGGAGATCCAAGCGGGAATTACTCTAAAGTATCGGATTTCTACGTAGAAAATGGGTCCTACTTAAGACTGAAAAACCTTACCATCGGTTATTCTTTGCCTAAAGAATTGTATGGAAAGCTTGATGTGACAAAGCTGAGAATTTATATAACAACAAATAATTTGTTTACCATCACCAAATATACAGGCTTTGATCCGGAAGTGGGAATGGATACTTATGGAGTGGATACCGGAAGATATCCTCAGGCTCGCTCATTTATTTTCGGGGTGGAAATAGGATTGTAATTTTTTAACACTAAAAAAAGAAAAGATGAAATTTTTAAAAAATATATTTTGGATATCAGGGATTGCAGTCGTGCTTTCATCCTGTACAAACGAGTTAGATGTTCAGCCGGAAGGTACACCTACCGAGGCGAGTTTTTGGAAAACAGAGAATGACCTGATCACGGGAGCTAATGCTATGTATAAGCCTTTGTCCGATAGTGAGTTTTATGGGAGAGGTTTATTCTGGTTCATTAATGCCAGCGATGATATGGTTACAGGACGATCAAAAAGTGAAGCCGATAATGCAAAGAATTTCAGCAGTAATTATATTGCTGCAGGTGATCTAGAAACTCAGTGGAATAAAAGATATAATGTAATAGGTGTTGCAAACCGTGTCATTCGGAACATCGATAATATTCAGACTACAGCTGCGGTAAAAAATAAATATCTGGGAGAGGCTTTATTTATGAGCAGCCGGATGTATTTTGAATTGGCATATAACTATGGAAATGACAAAGCTGGAGTTCCTATTATCGATAGAAATAAAGAAGCCGATCCTAATCCGATACCGAGAGCGGCCAATGTAATGGAGAACTACAATTATATTGTAACCGATCTTAAGAGGGCCGCAGAATTATTGCCTGCACAGGAAGAACTGCTGGCAAAAGACTTCGGAAGACCACACAAGGTGGCTGCATGGGCACTTCTGGCGAAAGTGTATTTATTTATGAAAGACTGGCAAAATGCTGCATTTTGGGCGAATGAAGTAATGACAAAAGGAAACAGAAATCTACTGAATAATTACGCTGATGTTTTCAAAGCTGAAAATAATTATAGCTCGGAATATATCTGGTCTATACCGAGTACCCCTAAATTTAATTCGGTAGGTAGTATTCTTCCGGGCGTTATGCTTGAAAATAAAGGATGGGGATTGTATAATGGTTGGGGATATTTTCAACCTACCAAAGAATTATATGATGAATATGAAGCCGGAGATCTAAGAAGAAGTGCAACAATTCTGAAATTGGGAGATCAGTTCACGTTTAACGGAAGTGTAAGAACATATGCTTCTATCAATTCCCTTACAGGATATCAGTTTAATAAATATATGGACGCATTTAAGTACGCATTAAACAGTGGGCATGTAAGCGCTAATGGAGATTATCCGTGTACCGACCTTGCTGTTCCGATTATGCGTTATGCTGAAGTTATTCTGATCAAAGCAGAAGCAAAAATTATGATGGGACAGAATGCGGATCAGGAAATTAATATGATCCGTAACCGTGCAGGATTAGCCTCGAAAAACGGATGCACATTGGCTGACCTGAAGCACGAAAGACGTTGCGAATTGGCAGGTGAATGGGCTGACAGGCACCGGGATCTTGTGCGTTGGGGGGATGCTCAAAGTACTTATGCACAGCCTTTACATGGAATTAATGGACAGGTAGTATGGGCTGCCAGAAATTTCAATCCTTCGGTTCATAATGTGTGGGCAGTGCCACAGGTTGAAATAGTGAACAGTCACGGGATCATCAAACAAAACCAAGGCTGGTAAAACTTTAGCTAATAATGATAAACTATACCATTGCTGAAACTATCCAGTGGTATAGTTTAAACTTTTATTTTTTATGGTCATCATTGGTTTCAGATTGAAACGAAGGGATATTGAATTTTTTATCTTGATAAAGATGAACAATGCAAAAATAGAAATCACAATTGAACAGATTGCCTTTTTGCTTTCAGTCTCTAAACCCTTTAAACAGGTCTTTTTAAAATATTATGAAACAAATAAAAATATGGGCTTTGTTAGCCACCGCCATTTTTTCACAAAATCAGGCGCAGAATTATCTGAACTATACTGTAAGCAATGCGCACTCACATAATGATTATGAACAGAAAGTACCATTCTGGGAGGCATATTATGCAAACTTCGGTTCTGTTGAAGCAGATGTTTTTCTTGTTAATGGCAAGCTGTGGGTAGCCCATACAGAAAAAGAATTATCTCCTGACAGGACATTGGAAAGCCTCTACCTGGACAATATTTCAAAACAAATCAAACTCAATAAAGGAACGATTTATCCGGATTCTTCTAAAAAACTACAATTGCTTATTGATATTAAGCAAGATTATAAAACCAGTCTCAATGCTTTGTCAGCAACGTTGAAAAAATATCCTGAGATTACGGGTAATTCCGGGGTCAAAATCGTAATAACCGGTAACAGGCCTCAGCCTGCTGATTTCAAAAATTATCCGGATTATCTTTTTTTTGATGGGGATCTTGATAAAAAATATACTCCTGACGAGCTTGGAAGAGTAGGACTATTCAGTGCAGATTTGCAGGGGCTGGTAAAGTGGAATGGAAAGGGAATCCCAAGAGATGAAGAAACCGAAAATATAAAAAAGGCAGTGGAGGTTGCTCATGCCCGGCAAAAGCCAGTACGTTTTTACGGAGCTCCGGATTTCCCTAATGCATGGGTGAATTTTATAGATTTGGGAGTGGATTACATCAATACCGATCACATTCCCGATCTGAAAAAATTTCTCAATACCATTCCTAGGAATTTTTATAAAAATACCAAAGAATACACTACATATGCACCTACCTACAAAACGGATGGAGTGGTTAAGAATGTTAAAAATGTGATTCTTTTAATTCCGGATGGTACCTCTTTGCCCCAGTATTATGCTGCCTTTACAGCGAATAAAGGAAAGTTAAATGTATTTAATATCAAGGCTACCGGATTGTCTAAGACCAATTCGTCCAATGCTTATATTACGGATTCTGCTCCGGGGTCAACAGCATTTGCTACGGGAGTGAAGACGAAGAATACCTTCGTTGGAGTTGATGAAAGAGGAAATTCTATTGCACAAATTCCGGATATCATTGCTGGCCAGGGAAAGGTTTCAGGATTAATTTCTACCGGAGACGTCACAGATGCTACACCCGCGGATTTTTATGCACATTCAGATAACAGAAATAGCTCGGAGCCAATCATGAAAGGCTTTGTGAATTCCAAAACCAAGATTCTGATTGGCGGTCCTACCAGTGGATTGACGCCGGATAATGTTTTGAAAATTAAAGAAGCAAAAATAGATACTTACCAGGATCTAAAATCTGTGAAGAAAATCAATAACCGAACATTGATAATTGATCCTCTGGCTTCAAAAAGAATAACCGAAGGAAGAGGAAATTGGTTAGCTGATGCCTTTGACCTTACCCTCAATGATCTAAAAGAAAATAAAAATGGATTTTTCATGATGGTTGAGGCATCCCAAACAGATGGCGGTGGACATAGTAATAATATTGAGCAGCTTGTTACAGAATTATTAGACTTCGATCATGTGGTAGGAAAAGCCATGAAGTTTGCGGATGAAAATAAAGAAACATTGGTGATTGTTGTAGGGGATCATGAAACCGGAGGACTGACACTTCTTGACGGAAGTCTTAAAGAAGGATGGATTTTCGGAAATTTCAGCACCAATGACCATACTTCCATTCCATCTACTGTATTTGCTTATGGCCCCAATTCTAAAGAATTTACAGGATTGTTTGAAAATACTGAGATCTTTAGTAAAATACTCAGCGCGTACGGAATAAAGAAGTAAAGCTTTTATTGGAATAATGTAATAATCATTAAAAAAGTCGCAGCCTTTAATCAATAAAGGCTGCGATTTTATTTTTCAGTTTTTTTAAGAAATCTAGTTGAAGTTAGTTTTAATAATCAATTCTGAGAGTTCCGCACTGACAAAATCTATTGGCATTATTCCGTAAGTTCCCTGTGGGCTGTTTTGAAATAAAGTTTTAAGTTTAGGATTAATAGTATTGGAAACTGTAGGAATACTGGGAATTCCAAATATTAAGGGTTTGTAACCACTTGTAAAATTAATAAAAAGTTTACTGCTGGTATCATTTTTAGCCTCATTGTAAAGAGCAGAAATCTTATTCCATTTATCATCATTATTACTTACCTGATAATAATCCTGAACTTTTAATGAAGCATTGGAATTATTGATTTCAAAGGTTGTATTATCTGCCCATGATGTAGCATCAATTCCTTTAGCTGTTTCTGCTGAAAACCTTCTTAGTAATTTTATTTTTCCTCTCACAGATCCTAAAGTAGGAATATGAGTTCCGAGGTCCCACCTTGAAGGGTTTTTCTGGATGTAAGAATCGAATGTTTTCTCAAAGGTTCTTGTTGTATTCGAAGCATTATATTCTTCTTTTACAGACATGATGATGGCCTCTGTAGGATGACTGTCTAAAAATGAGTAGCATGCATTAAGAACATCATCAAAATTTAAATTCTGATAAATAGCACCATGGTGGATAGCAAAAGAATTATCAATATGTCTGCAACGGACATCCAGAAAACGAACTCCTGCATTGAGTTGCTCGCTGATGGTAAGGTTTTGGGTCTTTGCCGTACCACTGTTCGAAGGAACCTCTCTCATTGCTCCTGAATCGTGAGTGCCGGGGATAGAAATTTTAGAAAGGGAAGTATTATCCTCTAATCCGGACATCCAGTTGCTGATACCAATAGTGGCCAGAGTAACTTTACCGGTATTCTTTGCCTGAATACTGAAGTTCTTATCATCAGAGTTCATAGCGGTTAGATTTTCTGAACATGAAGAAAGCATCGTTGAGGTAGCTGTAATACCGAGAAGGAGAATCGCAAGATGTCTCACATTAAATTTGGACATAGTTTAAATATTTTTATTTAAACCTAAAATAAGCATATATCTATTATAAGGGAGTTAAATGAATTTTAATAGATAATTAAGTTATGATGTTTAAATGTAGAAATTCTCCTAAAAGGCAAAAATTACAGAATTGCTGAAATTGCAAAAATCGTCTGTTTTCTAAATTAACTTGAGTATTGTATTGTCCATATAAACACAAAACGACGATCTGATGAAAGGACCGTCGTTTTGTGTTGTCGTTTGAAATATTCTTTACATTACGATATAAGAATTGTGGAAAGATCTTTCCAGAACATAGGATACGATTTATCAACCACATTTTCTTCCTCTATAGTAAGCTCTTTGATCAGGCAGAATGGAGCAAAACTCATGGCCATCCTATGATCCTGATAAGTTTTGATCGAAATATTTTCTTCCGGTTCTCCAAAACTCACTGATTTGATTGTGAAATCTGTAATTTCTGTTTCGGTTCCTATTTTTTTTAGTTCGTTATATAAAGCCTGTAATCTGTCTGTTTCCTTAACCCTTAAGGTTCCAAGACCTGAAATGGCGAAAGGAATTTTTAATGCAGCTGCCGTTACACAAAGAGTTTGCGCAATGTCGGGGCAGTCGTTCATATCCAGTTCAATTTTTTCCGGAAAAGAAAAGTAAGGGTCAGCCTTTAAAGTAATTTTATGTTCTTCTTCCGAAAAAGTCGTTGTAATTCCAAAGAACTTCTCATAGATGTTTGCTATTGCAGAATCTCCCTGAGTGGATTGTTTATAGAAGCTTTTCAGATGAATAGTTTTTCTTCCCAATGCACAGATAGAGTAGAAGTACGAAGCAGAGCTCCAGTCACTTTCTACTTCATAATGGATAACAGAAGATGGGTTTGTAAAAGGTTCTACTTTAATCACATTGCCTGTAAAAGTAGCTTTAATACCAAATCTGGTAATAATATCAAGCGTCATTTCTATATAAGATCTCGATGTGATATCGCCGACAAGATTGATCTCCAAGCCATTTTCCAGCTTCCCTGCAATAAGAAGTAAAGAAGTAATAAACTGGCTGGAAATATTGGCAGGAACATTTACCACAGATTGTGTGATCCTTTTACCTTTAATTTTTAAAGGAGGAAAACCTTCGTTCTCCATATATTCAATATCTGCTCCCAGATCACACAAAGCGTTGACCAGGTTTTTGATAGGCCTTTCTTTCATTCTTCCGGATCCGGTTAGGATAGTATCCCTGCCCTCGAGGATAGAAAAATATGAAGTAAGGAAACGCATGGCGGTTCCGGCATGATGAATGTCCACCACTTCAGAAATTTCTGATAAGGCTTTCGTAAGCATTTCTGTGTCCTGGGAATTGGAAAGATTTCCGATTTGTATGTTATTAAACAGGCTTTCCAAAATCAACAAACGATTCGAAATACTTTTCGAACCGCTGATTTGTATGGTTTGATCTCCTTCTAATTTTGATTTCTCTAACTTCATTGTTTCTATAGGTTTCAGATTTAAGTCATCAGATTTCAGACGGTTATTGTCTGTTATCATCAACGTAGTCTCTGTTTCAATTTTATTATTCTGATAAGACTCAGTCTTTTAAAAGCAGATGATAAGCTAAGTAGAGTCCTTTATATTATATCTGAAATCTTTACTTCAGTTTTTCATTATTCTGATGTCGGTCTTTATCGCGATCCGTTTTTAGCTTCATTTTTTTGTCGAAAGCTTCCTGTAGATTTACCCCTGTTTGATTGGCAAGGCATAAGGTTACAAAAAGGACATCCGCCAATTCTTCACCCAAATCTTTGCTTTTGTCACTTTCTTTTTCGCTTTGCTCACCATATCGCCTCGCGATAATTCTGGCCACTTCACCTACCTCCTCTGTCAACATTGCCATATTGGTAAGTTCATTAAAATAACGGACACCAATTGTTTTTATCCATTCATCAACCTGCTGTTGTAAATTCGTTATTTCCATTACTGATAAGCTCCAAGAGTTGGTTGGGTAGTTCTCGATACATTGGCTATATCTGTAGGAACCGTTGCGGCTACTGCAACATTTCCTTTATTTTTAGCCGGGGAGGTAGTCTTAACTCTTAAATTCTGATGAGCAATAAAATAATTGACAAATTGCGGGTCTTCATTTTTTAAACTCTGAATGACATTAGTATTGCTGTCAAAGTTAAAGCCGGCTTCCGAAGTGTTTGAATACTTTAGCAGGCAGTTTTGGAACTGAAAATTAAATAACTGTCCTGGAGTTTGTTCAAAATTAATTGAATTATCCCTGTCGGAATACACAATACTGTTTCTCACATTAAGTTGTAATGCACCTTGTTCTGTCTGCCCAGCATCATTTTTCCACTCATTGGTAGCAAAAATTCCGTTACGGTTGGAAGAAGAAAGCGTTTTCGAATAATTGGCTATGGTAGCGTGTGTATAGTTATGGTTTCCTCCTTTAAAAATACCTATTGCAGATTCCCCGCAGTTATTCATAACAAGATTTTTTCCATTCACTGTTGAATTTACAGCATATATACCATATTCCTGAAATGTATGAATAAATGAATTGCTGATTGTGGCATTCGTCTGCTTCATCTCCAGTCCTCTTGTTCCTCCGAAAAGTCTTCCGTAATTCATATTGAGGGTAGATCCTGCTTCCATACGGATTGAATTCCAGTTTTTAGGAATAGTATCATAGTACGGATCATTCCTGTCTCCCCGAAGAACAACCTCATTGTTCAAGGTTCCGTTTATATTTAATGTAGCACCTGTGCCTACTTTCATTCCGCTGTTTTTATGGAAATATACTTTAGTTCCGGGTTGAATATCCAGGGTAACATTCGGATTTATCGTAAGGTCACCATAAATAATCTTCGCTTTTGTGTTACTCCAGGTTGTATGATTACTGATCACATTAGGGTTGGTTGGAGTCTGGATAAAGAATTCAGCATCCTGAACCACAGA
This sequence comes from Chryseobacterium sp. PTM-20240506, assembly GCF_048296755.1. Taxonomy (NCBI): domain Bacteria; kingdom Pseudomonadati; phylum Bacteroidota; class Flavobacteriia; order Flavobacteriales; family Weeksellaceae; genus Chryseobacterium; species Chryseobacterium sp. PTM-20240506. Next base: position 2,738,421 of record NZ_CP182581.1, on the reverse strand, counting down.
AAATAAAGTGACATGCTGTTGTCCCGCTGGACTTGTAAATATCACACGGTCTTCAGCAATAGCCTCCGGACCGGTAGCTTGTGGGGCAATTTCAACAAAAATATAAAGACTGTCTTTTTTTCTCAGGGGAACATATTTAAAATCGTATCCTGCCTTTCCGTCTACATTGATTTTATATAAAGAAGCTGCTCCTTTTTCAAGATTAATTCTGGGAATAGAAATATCTTTGTCTTCATTATTATATACTTTTACAACATAAGTTTCAGAGCGGACCTGGTGATAAACCGTATCACAAAACACAGTGTCCCTGGAAAATCTTAATTGCTGTGAAGGAGCATCAAAGCTGATATCATCTTTATTACATGATACCGCCATCAGAAGCATCCAGAAAGAAAAAGCCAGTAATAATTTGAATTTCATCGAAATTAAAGTTTAATATAGATTCCAAATTTAACGAAAATACTTTAAATTTCTTATTAAGAAAAAAATATTGGACTAGCTATTTGGATATTAGAAAAAATATTGTATTTTTGCAGCCTAAAATTAGCAGAGAAATATCCATTACTATTTCGAAAGCAAACTTTAATTTTTTTAAAAATTGTATTATGAAAAACGGAATTCACCCAGAAAATTATAGACTTGTTGTTTTCAAAGATATGAGTAACGACGAGGTGTTTCTTTGCAAGTCTACTGCAGAAACAAAAGACACTATCGAGTATGAAGGACAAGAGTACCCTTTGATCAAAATGGAAATCTCTTCTACTTCTCACCCTTTCTACACTGGTAAAGTAAAGTTAGTAGATACTGCTGGTAGAGTAGATAAATTTATGAACAAATACAAAAAATTCGCTAAGTAATTTTTTGACATTTAAAGATATTAAGGTCTTCCAAAATTTTGGAAGACTTTTTTTATGAGGTGAGATTCTTTTTAGGAGCTTTTTCCCGCTATCCACTCTTACTCCTCACGCCAGGGCAAATCCAATACTTGTTGCGGGGTATCCGTTTCTATCGGGGCTAGATTAATTAATAATAAATGATAATTGATAAATGATAGACAGTTGTCAATATTATAAATTAACAATCATATTTTTACAAAAGTCTACAAGGGTTCATGAAACAAATGCAAAAATCTGTATGAATCTGAGAAGATCAGAGATCTAAAATGTAATATATAGTAAGTAACTAATAATGCTCACTTTGATCATTAAAAAACAGATTTCCACCGAAATTGCAGCGGTCATTTATTAAAAGATAAGATCAGCATTTACGCTCGCACTTCATACCTCGGATCCCGCATCCCCGAAATACCTTTTCTGATTTCTCATATGTTTTTGTATTTTTGTTCTGAGTAGAAATAAGGAGCTCATATCCGGAAAACAACACCACAAGTACGGTATTACTTCCAGTTTCAAGCCTTTGATTTCTAACTTCTAACCTCTAACTTCTTAAAAATGCAATTAGTATTTTCAGATGCACAATATTGGGAAGACTTTCTTCCCCTTACTTTTACCCGCCCCATTGCAGAAATGCGTTGCGGAATCCTGACATTTTCAGAGAGATGGCAGAAATTATTGGAAAACTCTGAAATTTCCTATTTCACAGAAAATTACCTTCAGGAAAAATTTAAAAACCCGGAAGAAAAAGAAAGTCTTTTTCTCGTTACTAATTTTCTACCTACTGAGCAGGTCCTGCAACAAATAAAAGACCTTAAGCAAGGTGAAGCTTTAGTATACGAAGACGAATTGATTGCGGCAAAAATCAATATGAAGGGGTTTTCCCTGAATCAGATTGAAAAAATGACTGATATCAAAGAAGAACTTGTTTTCTTTAAAAAACCTAAAGACCTGTTTACCTATAATCATAAGGCGATTGATTTTGACTTTGATCTCCTTACCAAAGGAAGAACCTCTCAGGAACTTTCCTCCACCAATGGATTCTTAGGAGAGAAAAAAGATTTATTTATTGAAGAAGGGGCACAGATAGAATTCTCAACACTCAATACAAAAACCGGAAAGATTTATATCGGAAAGAATACGGAAATAATGGAAGGCTGCCATCTTCGTGGTCCTATTGTCCTTTGTGATGATTCTAAATTTAATCTGGGGGCAAAAATTTATGGAGCAACCACCATTGGACCTCAGTGTAAAATAGGAGGAGAGGTTAATAATATTATTGTATTCGGGTATTCCAGTAAAGGTCATGAAGGATTTGTCGGAAATTCGGTAATCGGGGAGTGGTGTAATTTTGGAGCGGATACCAATTCGTCAAATATGAAAAATAACTACGGAACAGTAAAATTCTGGAGCTACAGGACGAAGGCATTTGAAGATACAGGATTACAGTTTGCCGGGCTGATCATGGGAGATCATTCCAAGACAGCAATCAATACCCAGCTGAATACAGGAACTGTAATTGGTGTTGCTTCCAATATTTTTAAAGAAGGTTTTCCTCCTAATCTCATAGAGAATTTTTCCTGGGGTGGATTTAAGGGAGATGAACGATTTAAATTGGATAAAGCTTACGAAGTGGCAGAAAGAGCAATGGCCAGAAGAAAAGTGACTCTCACAGACGAAGATAAGAGGATTTTAAAATATATTTTTGACAGCTATTAACCCTGATTATAAAAAAACTTCATTTTTTTTGAAGTTTTTTTATTTTGTGATGTAATAGAATTTAATTTTTGATTGTCTTACTCATAGAAACAAAACTTATGACCCAAGAGACCTTTAAGAATACGGTGTTTATTCTCAAAAACGAGATGTATCGTTTTGCGAAGAGGTTTGTCATGAGCAGTGATGAAGCAGAAGATGTGGTGCAGGATCTTATGGTAAAGTTTTGGCAGAAAAGAGAAGAACTGGAGCAATTCGGAAATTTAAAATCCTATGCATTAAAATCCGTTCGGAATGAATGCCTTAACAGATTGAAGCATCATGATGTGAAGGCTGGTTTTGCAGATATGCAGATTCATCGGTCGGAACTTTACAGTATGGATATTAATAACCTTAAAGAACATATTATAGGATTTATTAATGAACTTCCTGAAAAACAAAAGATGGTTATCCATTTGAAAGATGTAGAGGAATATGAAGTATCTGAAATTTCAGAGATGCTGGAAATGGAGGAAAATGCAGTAAGAGTCAATCTTATGCGTGCAAGACAAAAAGTAAAAGAACAAATCTCACAACTGATGAATTATGAACAACGATCAATTTCAAGATAAGTACGACGAAATCTTCCGTGGTATGAAGGAAGAAAAGATGAATTGGGATTTTGAAGATTTTCTTCAAAAAGCAGAAGGTATAGATAATGATGATCATAAGATCATTCCTCTGGAAAAGAAAAAAACTTCTTTCCCCAAATGGTTCTGGATGGCTGCAAGTGTAGTATTGCTTGTAAGTGCAGGATTGATCTTCAATTACTACCAAAATGTTCCGGTAGCAGACCAGTCAAAATTGGTAGAAAACCAGATCAAGCAACAAAAGCAGGATTTCATTGAAGAAAATCATGAACCAGAACGACAGGTCGCTGTAAACAGTGCAGACAGTATTGCAGCAATAAAAAGTGATTCTGTCTTTCAGAGAAACACAGTTGCGGAAAAAGATGTTCTGGATGAGATTCTTCCTAAAAGAGGAAGACTGAAAAAAGAAGTAAGACCAAAATTTACAGATAATTCTTCTTATAGAAAATTGAATGTTGCTTCGAAAGATTCTACAGGCTACAATAACAATTATGTTATTGTAAACGGAAAAAGGATCGATAATGTTGAAGAGGCTATTAATGTGACTAAATATTCATTTCAAATATTTGCAAATAATGTTAGCGAAAAGTTAGTACAGCCAAAAGTAATGGATGATAACTATTAACAAAAAAAGAGACTACTCCCTGATCAGGTATTAATTATCAGCTTAAAATTAAAAATTGACTCATGAAAAAAATATTGATAATATTCGCACTTGCCTTCTCCCACTTCTTTACAGTATATGGGCAGGATGACAAATTCGATAAACTTTTTGAAAAATACCAGCAGGTAGAAGGTGTAACTTCTATTAAAATTGCAAAACCCATGTTTGGGATGCTTAGCAGCCTGAATATCGATGATTCTCAGCTGGATCAGATCAAACCATTATTGACAAAGATTAATGGATTAAAGATTCTGATTACAGAGAGCCCTGAAAACGTAAACTCTCCGGGAGGTAAAAAAATACAAAGTAATATCTCCCAGATCAATAAAGATATTTCTACCTATTTAAATAACCTGAACTATAGCGAAGTAATGAGCGTGAATAGTAAGGAAAACAAAATAAAATTTCTATCTTCAGGAGCAAAAGAAGGAATATTGGATGATGTCCTGTTGAGTATTGATAGTGGTGATGGCGGGAATGTTTTAGTAATGCTGGATGGGAAACTATCAATGGATGATCTCAGTAAGATTATAAAATCCAGTGAAACAAAAGTAAGCTCGAGTACCAATACTACACGAAGCAGCTTTACTTCAGAGAGTAGTACTTCATACCTGAATGGTGAAGCAAGAAATGTGGGTGAGTTCTCAGGAATTCAGGTGAGCACGGGAGTAAATCTCGTTTATAAGCAGGAAAGCCCGACAAGTGTAAAGGTTATTGCAGATGCGGATAAGCTTCAATATGTAATCACCAAAGTAGAGAATGGTATTTTAAAAGTTTATGTTGACAATAAGGGCGAACGAAATGTCAGATTTAAAAACTTAAGTGTAAATGTTTCTTCTCCAAGAATGAGTAGTGTGAAAGCATCTTCCGGAGCAAACTTTACAGCAGTAAATCCGGTAAAGGAGAACCGTATGGATATTGATGCTTCATCAGGATCTACAATCAAAGGAAAATTTAATGTTTCTGGTACCACAGACGTGAGTTCTACTTCAGGAGCCAGTATAAAAGTAAGTCTTAATACTTCGTCCGTCGTTGTTAAAGCTTCAAGTGGGTCAGATACCATACTTGAAGGGCAGGCAACTTCCGGAGTTATTGATATAAGCAGTGGTGCATCTTGTAAAGCAGAAAACTTAAGATTAAGTGAATTGGAAGTGGAATCTACATCCGGATCCAGTCTTACCATCAATGTAACGGATAAGCTTAAGGCTAAAGCATCTTCCGGAGGATCCATTAAATATAAAGGAAATCCGAGAATTGACTCCAATATCAGTAAGGTTTCCGGTGGAAGTCTGAGATCCATAAACTAAACCTGATGACCATGAAAAACTTACGAACCATTTTGCTTGCAGCTTGCACGGTATTTTTGCTTCAGTCTTGTGTAGTATCACACAAACCTAATATGGAATTCTTTTCGGACTCAGGCTATGATTTTAAAGGAGCAAAGTTTGAAAGCGTCAATGTACCCATGTTCCTGGCAAAACCTTTTATCAGAAAAGCATTAAAAGAAGAAGAGGATGGTGAGGCTACCGCTCAGTTGGTAAAGAAAATATCAAAAATAAAAGTATTGACGGTAGAAAACGGAGATCAGGAGATGTTAGCAGATTATGCAAGATATCTTAATAATAACAATTATGAAGACTGGGCGACCATAAAACATAATGGAGATAATGTAAATGTTCGTGTAAAGCAATCCGGGGAAACCATAAAAAATATGCTGATCACGGTAAATTCAGATAGAGAATTGGTATTCGTGGATGTAAAGGGGAATTTTACTCCGGATGATATTTCAAAATTCATTAATTCAGCTTCAGATAAATAATTTATTTTTAACAATAAATTATTTACATGGAAAAATTAATCAGAGAAGTGCGCATGCTGAAGATATATGCAGCATCGCTTACAGTAGCTTTTGTTTTGTTGTTTTTACTGGCTTTTAAAAGCAGTAATGACCATCAGAGGTTTGAGGAAATTGATGTTGAAAGAATTAATATTGTCGAAAAAGACGGAACACTCAAAATGGTAATCAGTAATAAAAAACGACAGCATCCAGGATTACTGAATAACAAACCTCTTAAAGCAAGAGAAAGGGAAGCCGGACTGATTTTCTTTAATTCTTTAGGTGATGAATGTGGAGGATTGGTATATGATGCCGATGAAAAAGGTTCAGGAATGGTATACTCTGTAGACCAGAGGAAAACGGATCAGATCATGCAACTTCAATATAGTGAAGGTATTGGGGCGGATAAAAAAAGATCATACGGACTCAAACTTTGGGACAGACCGGATGATTTCCCGCTCGAAAAAGTAATAAGGTTTGATGATTCTTTACAAAAGCTTAATGACCCAATAGCGCTGAAGAAAGCTTTTGCCAAATTGAAAGAAGAAGGAAAATTGGGGAGTGAGCGTTTTTTCGCCGGAAAAACAGCGAATGGCGATGTAGGACTTTTTATACGGGATGATAAAGGACGCATACGTCTTAAGATCTATGTAGATAAAAACAACCAGACGCATATAGAGAGTGTCGACGAAAAGGGACAGCTCACGGCTAAATAAAAAATATATTATATTTAGTTCATATAACTCATTTTATTTTGTACAAACCGCTTTTTATATAAGGGCGGTTTTTTGATTTAACTTATTGATTATTAATTTTTATTTAAACTATTAAAAAGGATTTTCATATCTCACTAAAATAGCCTAATTTTGCAAAGAAAGTAAAGATGTCTATTCATAACAAAATTGTAGAGACAGCCATCACTTTCGATGACGTTCTTCTAGTCCCTTCTTATTCAGAAGTTTTACCTAACCAGGTATCATTAAAATCAAGACTTACCGATAAAATTACCCTGAATGTTCCGATAGTATCTGCTGCGATGGACACAGTTACTGAAGGTGATCTGGCTATTGCATTAGCAAGAGTTGGTGGACTTGGTTTCATTCACAAAAATATGACGATCGCAGAACAGGCGGCACAGGTAAACCGTGTGAAACGTTCTGAAAATGGAATGATCTCTGATCCAGTTACCCTTTCAAAAGATCATACTTTAGCTCAGGCTAAAGAAATGATGTCCAAATATAAAATTTCTGGTTTACCGGTTGTAGATCCAAATAATGTTCTTATTGGGATCATCACAAACAGAGATGTTAAGTATCAGGAAAATCTTGATATGAAAGTTGAGGAGATCATGACGAAAGAAAACCTGATCACTTCCGATAAAAACACCAATCTTGAAAAGGCTAAAGAAATCCTTCTTAAGAACCGTGTTGAAAAACTTCCTATTGTAGACAAAGACAATAAATTGGTAGGATTGATTACGATTAAAGATATCGACAATCAATTGGAGTATCCTAATGCGAATAAAGATCAGAATGGCCGCCTTATTGTAGGTGCCGGAGTAGGAGTAGGAGAAGATACCATGGACAGGATTGCAGCGCTCGTAAAGGCAGGTGTTGATATTGTAGCGATTGATTCGGCTCATGGACACTCCAAAGGAGTTTTAGATAAGATTTCTGAGATCAGAAAAGCATATCCGGATCTGGATATCGTGGGAGGAAATATTGTAACTGCTGAAGCTGCAAAAGATTTGATCAAAGCAGGAGCAAATGTTCTTAAAGTAGGTGTTGGCCCGGGTTCAATCTGTACAACCAGAGTAGTAGCAGGAGTTGGGGTTCCTCAATTATCTGCGATATATAATGTCTACGATTATGCTAAATCTAAAAATGTAGCAGTAATTGCTGACGGTGGAATTAAACTTTCTGGGGATATTGTAAAAGCTATTGCGAGTGGGGCAGGAGCGGTAATGCTTGGATCTCTTTTAGCAGGAACTGATGAAGCTCCGGGAGAAGAAATTATTTTCCAGGGTAGAAAGTTCAAGTCTTACCAGGGAATGGGAAGTCTTTCAGCAATGAAACGAGGAGGAAAAGAAAGATATTTCCAGAGTGAGGCTAAAAAATTCGTTCCTGAAGGAATTGAAGGTAGGGTTCCCCATAAAGGAAAACTGGAAGATGTGATTTTCCAATTAACCGGTGGACTTAGAGCAGGAATGGGTTACTGTGGAGCAAAAGATATTGAGGCTTTACAGAAAGATACAAAAATGGTCATGATCACAGGAAGTGGATTGAAAGAATCTCATCCTCACGATGTGATTATCACACAGGAAGCTCCTAATTATTCCTTATAATTGTAGTAATAAGATTAATATAAAAAAAATACGGCTGGCTCAATATTGAGCCAGCCGTATTTGTAATTTAACAAATAAAATAATTTTTGAATAAAAGGAAAAATTACTGTGCAATACAAGATCCTGGTGGAAGATCTGCTATTCTTCTGCAACCGCCAGGTCCACAGCAGAAAAACTCTGCATCACCACAGCCGAAATTAGGTAACTCAGCATTACACATTTTAAATCCTCCCTTAATTGTTTTCAAGCTTTCTCTTGAAATTTTTTTTGAATTTTTCATAATAAGTTAATTGTTTTAGGTTTTGTACAACGTATCAAATGTAAATTTTTTTTTCACAATTTGAATGAATTTCTTAAAAAAAGAGAGTTACTAAGGAAAATAATAATTTAAAATTCAATTGTTCTATGCGATCATTTCAGTGAAGAAAATGTATGATATTCCTCAATATGGCTTTTATCCAAAATCTATTCGGAAATAGTATCGTTAAACTAAGAAATTAGGTCAATGAATGAATCATACGTTCCGTCATAATCTTCCCATTTTTGTCCATTGACGAAAAAAGATGGAGTGCCGTTTACTCCACTGCGTACACCGCCTTCAAAGTCAGCCTCAATCTTTGCCTGAAGTTCTTCGGTGTTAATCTCATTTTCGATTTTATTCACATCCAGTTTCAGAACTTTTACACACTCTTTGAGTAGTGCTTCGTTCAATATATTTTGATTATCATAGATGAGGTCGTGCATTTCCCAGAATTTTCCTTGTTTTCCTGCTGCCTCGGCAACTGTTGCGGCTGCCATGGCATATTCATGGGCATCAGTCAAAGGAAAGTTCCTGAATACAAATGCTACATCATCACTGTTTTCCTGAACAAATCTTCTTATTAAAGGAAAAGCGTGTCCACAATACGGACATTGATAGTCACCATATTCTACTAAAACTATTTTCGCGGTATCTGGATTTCCCTGAACGTGGTCGTTAGGACCAATGGGAATTCTTAAAGTAGACATAAATATTATTTTTGTTTTAAATTTTCTAAAGCATCAATGATTCCGTCAGCTCCCGGATTAATTCCATCGGGTGATAAGTAGCTCCACTGGATGATTCCTTCAGGATCAATAACAAATAGTGCTCTTTGTGAAGTTCCGTTATCTTCATTATAGACGCCGTAAGCTTTTGAAACTTCTCCCTTGGGGTTGAAGTCTGCCAACAGGGGGAAGTGTAGTTTTCTGTTTTCCATGAAAGCATCATGGCACCAGGCGCTGTCAACAGAAATACCCAGGATATCTGCATTATATTTATGAAAAATGGAAAGCATTTCATTATATAGGCTCACTTGATCACCACAAACCGGACTCCAGTCTGCAGGATAAAAAACTAAAATCAGGTTCTTTCCTAAAAAATCAGAACGTTTTAGTTTCTGGTCGGGAGTGGCATGGAGCTCAAAATCCGGTGCCGGGGTTCCTTGTTGTAGTATCATATTTTTGTGATTAGTTGTAAATTCTTTGAATGAAAAACTAAAATTAGGAATAAGAAATTAATTCATAGCCGATAACGACTTAAATTATTGTTAAAATAAGACGCAGAATGTTATTTTATTCTGGTATACTTAAATTTCTTTTTGATAACCTTATTAAGAAATGTCCCTTTAGAAGTAAAAGCTTTGAATTGATCAACAATGATCTGGGGTACTTTCAAATAATCATAAACTGCTCCCGACTGATATACAATTCTTAGTATTTCAGTTTCCGGAAAATATTCATAACTATGTACAACTGAGGAAGGCATGGTTTAGTAACTGCAAAAAATATTCCTACTGTATAAACAAAAAAGACCTTCCGTAAATATGAAAGGTCTTTTTTTAATATAATTTAAATTATTTATTTAGATTCTCTTTAAAATCATCGATTCTATAGTCGGTAAGGGCATTGCCTTTTTCAATTTTTTCTTTGGAGTACAATCGAAAATCATTTTCTGTTTTTTCCAAAAGATGATCATAGGGGCCTACATGAGAAATTAGCTTAACCAGTACAGGAGAAATTTCCAGACAAATGAAAAGCCCCATAATAAAGGCTGCAGCTAAACCTATGATTGCGGAATTTTTTCCTAACTCATCAAGCGCCTGCAAACGGGCGGCAAATCCATTGAACTTATCCTCAAAGGTTTCAGTAGATTTTCTTTCGGTTTCCAGATTGGTGTATACTTTTGAAATTTCTTTATCCAGATATTCCAACCTTGGAGCTACTTGCTTTTGATAACTCTCAAGATCCTGACGTCTTTGCTCCTTAAGCTCCTGTTTTCTTTTGGCATTAGATCCGAAACCTACTTTTCCACTCGTTAAGCCTGATTGTTTTCCGAGGATTTCTTTTTCTAGCTCTACAGCTGCCGAATCATAAGACTTTTGGTATTGTGCAATCTTTTCTGATATTTGTTTTTTCTCAGTTTCAAAAGGACCGCTTTGCTGAAGAATTCTGCCGGTCATTTCACCCTGAAGCTGCTTTTTATTTCGCTGGATGATCGTGTTCAGCTGTTTATTGACTTCCTTTTCAAAAATTTTAAGCTCTAAAGGTTTTGAAATGATAATTCCTAAAAAAGTAGCCAAAACCAGACGTGGAATAGCCATGAGTATCTGATTCCACCATGTTCCCGTTTTTTTGATGGAGGAAACAATGTAACGGTCCAGGTTAAATATCATTAATCCCCATAAAATTCCAAAACCAACAGATGTCCATATATTATCAAATACTGTATACATGGCATAACCTGCGGAAAGTGTAGCGAAAACTGCAGTAAATAAAACGATACCTCCGATACCCGAAAATTTATTCCATTCACTTGGTGTTTTCCTTAAAATATGGATGTTTCCTCCGGAGCATACCATCAGAAACTTCTGGAACCAATTTATTTTATGATTCACCTGATTTATAGTTTGTTGTTGATTTTTCATTATTGAAAATTTATACAAAAGTAATACTAAAAATCATACCAATGCTAAAGATAGTATTATGTTTTACCAAGTATGTTTACTTGTTTTATTTATGTCACTGTTAAACAATTAGTTATAATTTTTACATATTAACATAATAAAATTCTTTATGTTTTTTCAATATATTTTGTCAATTTGTTAAAATAAATAATAGTTTTGCATCGAATAAATTAAAAAAATAGTTGAATATGAAGAGAATAGTTCTATGTTTTGCGTTGATCCTTTGGGTTAATGCATTTTCTCAAAATGTGCAAAATATTTGTGGTTTTGACCAAGTCATGTCACAAATGGATGCTAAACACCCTGAACTAAAGAAAAACAGGGAGATTGTAGAAGCCAGATTAGCTTCCATGAATAAGCAGTCTTATCTTAATAAAGTTGGCGCTAGTACTTCGTGGAACGGACTTTATACCGGACAAGTTTATGAAATCCCTGTTGTAGTACATGTTATTGAATCTCAGGCAACTGCTAATGCAAATTTACATGTTACTGATCAGGAGATTATTGACTGGATTGACAGAGCTAACAGTATGTATGCTACAACTTTTGGCAATGGATTTTACCCTGAAGGTTCCGGACCAACTGGAGGAGCAGTAATTCCTTTTAAGCTCGTATTAGCTAAAAGATCACCTAGCTGTACTCCTACTACCGGTATTGTAAGATATAATGGAAGTACTATTCCAGGTTATGATACAAGGGGAGTTAAAATGCAAAGTTCAAGTGGAGCTAGTGATAGCCAGATCAAAAATGAGTTAGCGCACCATTGGCCGGAAAATTCATACTTTAATATTTATGTAGTGATCGGTTTTGATGGCCAGCAGCAATTATCTTATGGATTAATGGGATACGCAAAATTCCCGGATTCTTATGCTTATGATTATGAAAGCTTTATGAAGGTGGCAACCATTAAAAATCAAAATGATACGACATTAACTCATGAACTTGGACATGCTTTTGGACTTTATCATACATTTCAGGGAGTTTCATATACTGATCAATCAAGTTGCCCTCCTAGTAATGATTGTGCAACAACAGGAGATAGAGTATGTGATACTTCACCATCTAGAAGCATGTATGGTGTTGCTGTTCCTAACAATACTGCTATTGATCCATGTACCGGACAAAACTACGACGGAACTCAATATAATGTTATGAATTACACTAATTCTAACCGTAAATTTACGGAAGGACAAAGAGACCGGGCTATTTTGTTAATGATGGAGTATAGAAAAGATCTGCTTAACTCTACAGCGGGTAAAGATCCGTCGATTGTTATTCCTTCGCCAGTTTCTGTAGTTGCAGCCCAATGTAATCCGCCAAGTACAGCGCACCCTACCAATAATAATTTCGCGATCGGTGCTACCAACGTTAAATTTGGAACCATAAACAGTACTACTAATGGCTACGATTCAGATGAAGCAACTCCTTCGTATTATGATAATTTTGCTTCTGCAAATTGTATCAGACCTGCATACTATACCGAAATACCGTCAACTACAGGAACGGAGCTGAAAGTGACTTATGCATATACTTTTAGTCAGGCAGAAAAGTTTAGAACAAAAGTCTGGATCGATTATAATAACAATGGGTCTTTTGAAGATAGTGAATTGGTCGTAAATCATTTATCAGGCAATTTGACCGGAACAGGGATGACCGTTACCAACACGATTACTCCTCCTGCCAATGCTGTGAAAAATACTTATTTGAGGATGAGAATTGCAGTGGATGCTGCGACGTATAATTCAGTAAATCTTCCTGATCTTACCCCTTGCTCTCAGTTACAATATGGACAAATGGAGGACTATGCAGTTAAGATTTTAGAAGCATTAGGAACATCTGAAGTTAAAGGAAGTTCGGAAAGTAAAATTGTTTATACAAAATCAGAAAATAAACTTCAACTGATAGGAAGTAAAAATGTAAGTTTTGGAGATTACCAGATCTATGACATGAGTGGAAAATTATTGCAGAAAGGTACTTCTAAAACGAATGAAGTTCAAATCAACCAAACATTACCAAAAGGAGTATACATTATCACTTACGGTAATAAAAAAGAATCAAAGAAATTTATAAATAACTAATAGAGTAAAAGGCCCTTTTTTCAAAGGGCCTTTTTTACTAAAAGATGCTAAACAATGAAAAGATTAATTTTCTTATTAAGCTGTAGTTTTATGCTAAGTTGTCAATCACAATCTCCCGCAGTAAAAAGAAAGAGTCTGGAGAGTGATCAATATTACTTTATCGGAAAATGGAAATTAGTTGAAGAAACCTATAAAGATGGAGAGATAAGTAAAATATATCCACTTCACGAATGTACAAAGAAGACCACTTTATTATTCGAAAAAGAAAATGGAAATATTTTTTTTATTAAAAAGTATGCAAATGGAAAAAACTGTGAGATAATAAGTTCGTCAGCAAGAAATTTAGTGACGATTAATAAAAATTCATTCTCATATATGGATGCAGATCTAAAAGAAAATAAACAATTTAGAATCATTTCGAAAAACAGATTTTCCATTCTTTATAATGATATCATCTATGGAAAGGTTACTGCTATAGAAGATATTTATGAAAGACAGTAACGCTTATTTTAAACGGTCAGGATTCTGCTTTAAAAAACTTTCCCATCCGGAATAAGATTTTGTATCAGCAATTGTTCCTGAATTAAAATGATGACAAACAGCTACGGCAAGACCATCAGAAGCATCCAGATATTTTGTTGGAAATTCTTTTAGCTTCAGAAGGTTTTGAAGCATCCCTGCTACCTGTTCTTTGCTGGCATTCCCATTTCCTGTAATAGCCATTTTTATTTTCTTAGGTGAGTATTCGGTAATCGGAATATTTCGATGAAGGCTCGCTGCCATTGCTACCCCTTGTGCACGTCCCAGTTTTAGCATACTCTGAACATTTTTTCCATAAAATGGAGCTTCCAGGGCAACCTCGTCCGGGTGATACTCATCAATTAAGGCTAAGGTTTTATCAAAGATGTATTTTAGCTTTGTTTCATGGTTGGGATATTTTTTCAAAATAAGCTCGTGGATGGAAACCATTTCCATCTGACCTTTTTTAATGGAAATAATCCCAAAGCCCATTATAGCAGTTCCCGGGTCAATACCTAAAATTATCTTTTCTGCAATCATTTCGTCAAAGATATGACTTTCTGAATTTTTTCCCTTAGAAAAAAAACAGTAAAAATAAATCTTATTTTGGTGAAATCTTCTTAACTTCATCAAAAAATGATTATGAAAAATTTACTAACCTTTTTAATTCTTCCGACTTTTGTGCTGTATAGCTTTCTGACAGTGAAAGACTTAAGTTATGGGGGATCATCTGAGAATGTTAATTGTCAACAAGACAAAAATCAAATTGTGTACCTGTTTTTTAAGGTAGAAAAAACGAAATCCGGTCCTGAAAAAATTACCCTCGAATCAAAGAAAATTACTGAGGGAAAGTTGAAATCCATCCCTTCTTTTGACAGAAATTCAGCAGGTCTTGGTGATTTTATTATATCACTTACTGATGCCAGCGGAAAAGAAATTGTGAAACAGCTGGTGGAAGATCCTCTGAATCAGAATCTGGAAAGTTTTGATAAAGACGGAATCGGAAGACACAAAGTTTCCTCGGATAATGCTGAATTCAGTGTGCGCTATCCTCATTCCGGAGAAATCCAGATCGTGAAAGTGGAAAAAGTTACCCATGCAGGAAATCAATTATTATTTAACCAAAAACTATAGCCATGAAAAAAACTTTATTTCTCATATTAGTAAGTTCATTGTGCTTTTCACAAACCTTTCAGACAGTTTCTCTGCTTAATAACGGTTCAAACTCTAACCGGATCAATATCGCAGTATTGGGTGATGGATTTACTTCTGCTCAGCAAACTAATTTTGTGAATTCTGCACAGTCTACGATTAACTATCTCTTTACAAAAAGCCCATATACAGAATATAAAAATTATTTTAATGCGTATGCTGTAAAAGTAGTGTCAACAGAAACAGGTGTAAAACATCCTGGAACAGCAACGGATGTTACAGAGCCGGTTATTCCTGTTTCCAATCCCAATAATTACCTGGGCTCTTCATTTGACTTTGGTGTACACCGCTGTATTTACAGCAATAGTACAAATAAAGTAGCGCAGGTTCTCGCAGCTAATGTTCCTGATTATGATATTACGTACGTTCTGGGTAACTCTACAGAGTATGGCGGATGCGGAGGTGCTTATGCATTTGCGTCGCTAAATGGCTCTTCAAATGAGATTGTAGTACATGAACTTGGGCATTCCTTTGGAAAGCTTGCGGATGAATATTGGTTTGCAGGAACAGGGGAATCACCTAACAAGACACAAAACTCCAATACATCAACCATCAAATGGAAAAACTGGTTAGGATTAAACAGTGTGGGAGTGTATCCTTATACCGAAAGTCCTTCATGGTACCGTCCACATCAAAATTGTGAAATGAGATATCTGGACAGACAGTTTTGTTCCGTTTGTAAAGAGGCCATTATTGAGAGAATACATTCATTAGTATCACCGATTGACTCTTATACACCAGCCAACAGCAGCAATGTGAATGGTAATGCCGCGGTAACATTTACTGTAAATGAAGTTTTGCCAATCCCTAATACATTGGTCAATTCCTGGACTCTCAATGGAACGGCTCTTTCTTCAACCAGCAATACCTTAACAGTTTCTCCGTCACAACTGAATAGCGGTCTTAATACCCTTATTTTCTCTGTTACCGACAACAGTCCTTTAATAAAAGTTAACAGTCACAATACGGTTCATTTTGCCACGGTAACCTGGAAACTGAATAAGACCTCAACGTTAAGGATGTCTGAAATTAAAGCAGAAGAAAGAAGATTCGGAATCTATCCGAATCCGGCAGAGAATGAATTCTACATCAAAGGTAAACAGGACTTTTCAAAGAATGTAAAAGTAGCATTGTATGATGGATCGGGTAAATTGATTCCTGTCAAATTTGAAATGAAAAATACTTCTACGATCTTTGTTAATATCAGTACTATTCCTTCTGGAATCTATACTTTAGCTGTAAGTGAAGATGAAGGTCTGATCATTTCACAAAAAATTGTAAAAGAATAAAAGTAATCGAAAATATACATAACATTATGAATCGGCCCAGTGGCCGATTTTTTATTGTAGTTTCTTTTCTCTGATGGGTACCCATTTTCCGTCATATCTCAGAAGCAGAATTTTATCAACGGTAAATTTATTTTCGTAAGGTTTGTTTTGATAAACTTTCCAGGCTTTCAGGTAATTTTCAAAGCTCAAATCTCTGTATCCAACGGTCATATGAGGGTTGAAGGAGCCTTTGCCAAAGCTAAATTGTTTTTTTACTCGATGGTAAATATCTATAAGGCCCGGATTGTATTCAGGATGTACAAAGATCACCGGATTTTTTGGATTCGGAAAACTTCCAAAGCCATTGAGAACGATTTCGAATGGGGACAGAGAAGTATCTATTCTTTCAAACGCTTCAATAATATCATTCTCAAGCTCTGTCTCTCTTGAAAATGGAGGTAACAAGGTGATATGAGCATCATTTTTAACCGCTTTTGAATTTTGATAATGGTAAGCAAAGTCTTCTTTGAAGAGTTTTATTTCATTAATGATCCGTTGAGGAGGATAGATAGCAATGAAATATAATTTTTTCATTACAATTCATTTTTATTATTACTTGTTCTTATCATTTGTTGTCTTAAGTCGATAACCGTGTTTTCAATAGCATCTGTGATTTTCTTTACCTCAATATGCGGTCTGAAAACTGAAGCTTTGCCCTTTGCCTCATCAGCAATATTAGACAATATAATGACTGAAGTTTTAGTATATGGGTAATAAATGTTTAGGGAAGGAGAACCCATAACATAGCCACTGTGGAAATAGGCTGTCGGTTCGCCTATATTGAGCATTATACCATATCCGTAACCCATTTTTCCTAAAATAGCATGATGTCTTTCGGAACTTTTAGAGATGAATTTCTGAAGGGTTTCCGGTTTCAAAACTTTACCACCATATAGAGCGTTATTCCAGCGGCGTAAATCATCTATGGTAGAAAGAATTCCACCTGCAGGGATCCCAATTTCTTTTCCTCCCAATCTGCGCGGCATATTAGGAACCCTTTCCGCATTCTTCTTATTTCCAATATAAGCACTTGCGAAATTCTTTCCCTCAAAAACATCTCCTGTTGAAGAATTTTTCATTCCTGCCTTTTTAAACAATTCCTGGACGTTTTTGTCATAAGAGTTTCCTGATACTTTTTCAACGATTTTTCCCAATGCATTAAAGCCATCATTGGAATAGAAAAAACCCGATCCACTTTTGAATAAAAGCTTACCTCCCAGCGTATTTAATCCGGAGGTATGGTTCAGAAGCTGACGGATTGTAATATTTTCGTATTCTTTTGTTTGAAATTCCTTGAGGTATCTGGAAACCTTATCTTCGATATTCAGCTTGTTTTGTTCCATTTCAAGTAAAACAAGAACTGCCGTAAATTGCTTACTTACAGAGCCGATGGCAAAAATAGTACTGTCGTTGATTTTTGTTTTATTTTCAAAGTTAGAGAGCCCGCTTTCTTTTTTATATAATTGGGTAGAATCCTTGAAAACAGCAATACTTCCGTTAAAATTAAATCGTGAGAATACAGAGTCGATCTGTTTTTCCAAAAGTTTTTTCTCGAAGGCGGTAATGGTGGAGTCTACGATTGCATTCCTGTCAACCGTTTTTATAGATTCCATCGAATTCTTGCATGCGGTTAATGAGAGTGTAAAAATGATTAATGGGAACAATAAGTGGGAAAATTTCAGCATTTGTTTTTTAATTTAAAGCTACAGCATCAAAAAGGATGCAAACCATGCCAAATAAATAGAAAAAATGATGTGAGGGCTCCGGGGCCGATTTTTAAATTATTGTAATCAAGGGAAAAGCTCTGCCAAATTATGAAAGACCTGTAAATTATATAAACTAAATTATTACAGAAAGTAATATTTTTGAATAGATTATTAATTCAAAAATGGAAAAACATCTTGAAAATGATTTGTCGGAAATCGGCAACTTATTAGAAACTATAAAAAAGCAGGGGCTGGCTTATCTGGATGCTTTACCCGATAGAAAAACATCCGTTGATTCAAAGGAATATGCTTCCGAAGACAAAGTACCAGAGTCCGGATATGGAACAAAAAAGGTGTTGGAAGTTTTTAATGAAAGATTTGAACCGGTTATGGTTGGATCATCAGGTCCCAGATATTGGGGCTTTGTTACAGGAGGTTCCACTCCTGCTTCTATTGCCGGAGACTGGCTGGCTTCTGTTTATGACCAGAATACGCAATCAACAAAAGGACAGGGAGGGGTTTCTGCCATTATAGAGCTGGAAACCATACAATTAATGCTCGATCTTTTGGGGCTGCCGAAAAATTTTCTCGGTGGCTTTGTAACCGGAGCAACAATGTCTAATTTTACCTGTCTGGCAGTAGCAAGACAATGGTTAGGAAGAGAAAAAGAAAAAGATATTGCAAAAGACGGCATTTCGATACCCATAAAAGTGCTTACCGCGACACCTCATTCTTCAAGCCTTAAATCACTATCACTTTTAGGGATAGGAAGCGGAAATATTGTGAAAATTAAAACAATAGAAGGGAATAGGGAAGCGATGAATATAGATGATCTAGAAAATCGTATCATTGAATTAAAAGAGGAGCCATTTATCCTGATCTCCAGTGGTGGAACTGTGAATACGGTAGATTTTGATGATTTTAAGGCAATAGCTGAACTTAAAAAAAAGCATAACTTCTGGTGGCATATTGATGCTGCATTTGGAGGATTTGCAGCTTGCTCAGATGAAACCAAACATCTTTTGGAAGGCTGGGAGCAGGCTGACAGTATTACTGTGGATTGTCATAAATGGTTAAACGTTCCTTACGAAAGTGCAGTGTTTTTCGTAAAAGATCAGTACAGGTTATTACAGGTAGAGACATTCCAGAATTCCAATGCTCCATATCTCGGGGATCCATTGGAAAACTTCAGTTATCTGAACTTTCTTCCTGAAAACTCAAGAAGGTTAAAAGCCTTACCTGCCTGGTTTTCAATAATGGCCTATGGAAAACAAGGGTATCAGGAAATAGTTGAGAATAATATAAGATGGGCCAAACAGCTTGGTCATTTTATAGATAGCAGTTCGGATTTTAAACTTCTGGCACCTGTCCGTCTGAATACGGTGTGTTTCACTTTGAAAAATGAAGCTGATCAGGATAAGGTTAATGAATTCTTAGAAAAATTAAATAGTACAGGAAAAGTATTTATGACGCCTACTTTTTATAATCAGCATAAAGGGATCAGGGCTGCATTTGTAAATTGGAGAACCAATGAAAATGATATAAGTATGGTTTTTGATCTCATGAAGGAGATATCAGAGACATTGAACTAAAAAATAACGCTGTAGAACCAATCGTTCTACAGCGTTTTATTTTTGATCAGATCACAAAACCAAAAGACATATTCATCACCATTTTCATGATCCTCTGCATTTGGTTTTGGATAGGTTTTTTTTACAATATCACCAATTTCAAACTGAATTGGTGTTTTAAAAATGGGACCATCAAAAGTAAAAGTATGGAACTCGCCATTTTCTCCGCAAGGGTCTACATTTTCAGGTAAGTCCGAGATGAAATTTTCATCAATAATCCTCCCTGCAAAACTTTTATCTAAATAGGTTTCATTGACGCAGGTTACGATCGTTTTAAAACCCAGATCAAGAAATTCATGAATAAGTTTTTTCGTATCTTTTTTCCAAAGTGGAAAAACAGCTTCCATCCCGATGGATTTCAATTGGTCTTCCCTGTATTTTCGCAGATCTTCGAGAAAAATATCTCCAAATATGGAATGGGTGACTCCACGGGACTTTATACCGTTCATCGTTTTGTTCATGATGTCGCGGTATTGTTCCATAGATGGTTCTTTAGGTAGTTCCATTTTAATTAAAGGAAGTCCTATGCTTGAAGCTTGTTCTTCCAATAGAGAAACATGAACCCCATGCATGGAAATCCGCTGATATTCCTGATTGATACTGGTAAGAAGACCAATTATATCTAATTTTTCCTCTTTAAAGGTTTTATATAATCCAAGGGCAGAATCTTTTCCGCTACTCCAGTTGAATAAGGCTTTGGGTTTCATGTATTACTATTTCAGATGCCTATTTTTGGATTTCTTTAATCGGAATAAATGCACCATTAAGGTAGTCAATCTTTAGTTCAAATGGGTAAGCAGAAGATGAACTGGAAGCAATTAAGCCTCCGACAATCCCAAAAAATATAGACGCTGTGACCACATCTCCCATTTTTGCGCTTCCTTTTACTTTACCGGTAAAATAGAAATCACCATCCTTCTTTTCAGCTTTTGAGAAAGCATTTTCCATCGGGACATAGATATAAGGAGATCCTTGATATACCAATGCATAATAGTCATTTTTTTTGATCTCCTTTTCTTTTGTATCAATAGTTTCGTATACCTTAATGATCTTTGGAGATTTGCCATAAAATTTGGCATTGGCAATTTGTTTTTCAGGTTCCTGATTTTTAAACGAATTATAATCTTTATATAAACCTTCCTTGAGTTGATCAGAGCTGTACAGACTCAGTTTTTGCTTTTCAATCGCATCAAAATTCTTTACATCTTCCAGAGTATAATGATCTGTTGCGGTTGCTTTTTTTGAAATATTTTTGCTGATAAAATTACTCACCATCTCACTCCCTTTTTTCATCGTTGCTTTGGTAACGTCCATTGAGGAATGATCAATAACAGAGTCGATTTTGTCAAGATAGGAGTAGGTTCCATCATCATTTTTTGCAAATAAAAATGCCTGAAAATAGCAATATCCATGTTCACTGAACGCTCCTGTTACTTCTGCAAAGTATAATTGTTTAAGATACATAACGATGGTGCCATCTTCTACATTGCTTCCATTAATATGGTTCAAAAGATTTTGAAACTGATTGGCAAGGCTTACTACGGGAACAACCTTAGCCTTTGCGTTGAATGCTCCTTTCTGTACAATCCCCAGTGAAGTGGTATCTGTCCTTATGTCAATAAGCTTAATGGTTTTATAATAGCTTTTCTCCAGTTTTTGATCAGGAAAACTGATTGAGAAATCTTCTGTGCGTTTTTGAGAAAATAGAAAGATAGAGAACAATAGCATTGAAAGAATGCTGATTTTGTTGATGTATATTTTCATGACAATGAATATAATGATGATGTTTTATTTGCGAAAATAAAGAATCTGCCTGAGATTTAATAGATTTTTTATTCGTATAAATATTTCAATCAATGATGAGAAAAACTTATTAAATTTAAGAACGAAATTTATTAAATACTATGAAAAACTTACTACTGGGGACAGCTGTCCTATTTTTTACAGGAACTATTAATCCTGTCTTTTCACAGAGTACCGAGACTCCTAAATTTATTGGCAATACGGAAGGTATTAAAGAGTATACTCTTAATAATGGGATGAAAGTTCTTTTGATTCCTGATCCTTCCCAAAGCAATATGGTTGTGAATATTGTGTATAATGTAGGATCAAAAGATGAAGGATATGGTGAAAAAGGAATGGCACATTTGCTTGAGCATATGTTGTTCAAGAGTACCAAAAACCTTGGAGATATTAAAAAGCAGCTTTCTGATAAAGGTGGGCAGGCTAATGGGACAACCTGGTATGATAGAACAAATTATTATGAAATTTTCCCATCCAATGAAGAAAACCTGAAATGGTCTTTACAGATGGAAGCGGACAGAATGATCAATGCTACGATTTTACAGAGTGATCTGGATAAAGAGTTTTCAGTGGTTAGAAACGAATTCGAAATTGGAGAGAATAATCCTACAAGAGTGATGATGCAAAATGTATTTTCTAATGGATACGTTTGGCACAATTACGGGAACAGTACAATTGGCAGTAAGGAAGATATTGAGCGTGTAAAAGCTCCGACCTTAAGAAAATTCTATGAGAAATATTACCAACCGGATAATGCAACTCTTATTGTTGCAGGAAAATTTGATGAGAAAAGCGCATTGAAATATATTTCTGATTATTTTTCAGTAATTAAAAAACCTTCACGTGAATTAGGAGGAACTTATACCGTAGAGCCAGCTCAGAACGGAGAAAAGTATTTTGAAATCAAGAGAAATAATGATCAGCAGATTATAGCTGCAGGTTATCATACTTCTGCCTATGCAGATAAAGATTATGCTGCCTTATCTGCACTTTATGAGATCCTTACCTCAAATCCTTCCGGATATTTGTATAAAACTCTGGTAGAAACTCAGAAGGTTTCCGGAGTCTGGACATTCAGCCCTGTTTTAAGAGATCCGGGGATGGTGTATTTTAATTTTGATGTTCCAAAAGATAAGAACTTAGACGAAACCACCAAACTCGTAAGGGCAGAACTTGATAAAATCTCTTCCATTCAATTTACTCAGGATGATCTTAAAAGAGCGAAAGCGAAACTGATTAAAGACATCGAAAACCAGAAAAATAATACCATTAATTTTGCAATTAATCTTACCGAAATTATCGGAGCAGGAAACTATAAATTAAATTTTCTGTACCGTGATCATGTAGAAAATCTAAAACTGGAAGATATCAGCAAGGTTGCTCAAAAATATTTTAAAAACAACAACCGTACGATGGGTGTTTTCCGGCCTTCTCCTAATGAAGAAAGGGTATTCCCTACAGAATTCAGGGATAACCAGATTGCAGATCTGGTAAAAGATTACAAAGGAAGAGCTTTGGAGAAAGAACCAGCCCCTTTCGAAGCTTCGATTGCAAATATTAAGAAAAACCTTACTGAAGGAAAGTTGTCTAATGGGATGAAGTATGGGCTTATCAATAAAGAGCTTAAAGGAGAAAAAATTCAAGCGAATTTCCGTTTAAGAATCGGAAATGAAAAAGACCTACAAGGCAAAGAAGCTATTGGAAATATTACTGCTTCTTTATTGAAATCGGGAACCAAAACCAGAACAAAAGAGCAAATAAAAGATGAATTAGATCAAATGAAATCTTCTGTGTATGCTTACGTATATGACCAGAATTTAATCATTGGAGTGAATACTTACAAACAGTATTATTCAAAAGTAATGGCCATCGTACAGGATATACTGACAAATTCTACTTTCCCGGAAAACGAAATTGCTAAAACTATTACTGAAGTAAATACTCAGTTGGAAGGACAATTAAAGGATCCTCAAGCTATTGCAGGTAATGAGTTACAGAGACTGGCATCCCCATACCCTAAAACGAGTATCTTCTATGTAGCTTCCCTACAGGAGCAAATTGATGAAAATAAAAAAGTAACTAAAGCCCAGATTGTTGATTTCTATCAGAATATTATGGGAGCATCCAATGGCGTAGGTACTGTAATCGGGAATATTGATCCAAAAATTGCTTCTTCTGAATTAGAGAAAACATTTGGAAAATTTACTGCTAAATCAAAATTTGTAGAGGTAAAACCAACATTCTTTGAAACTAAAAAACAAGATAAAAATATCATAACTCCAGATAAAGAAAATGCAGTTGCCCTTGGAACTTCAAGCTTCAAGATGTCGCAGGATCATCCTGATTACCCGGCTTTAGTGATGGCAAATGAAATTTTAGGAAGTGGAGGATTCCTTTCTGCAAGATTACCAATGAGGTTGCGTGAAAAAGAAGGGATTTCATATGGAGTTGGTTCATATCTGGATGTTCCTGTTTCAAATGATGTTGCTTCATGGAATTATTATGCTTTTTTAAATCCTACAAAAAGAAATGCTGTAGAAGCTGCTATTAAAGAGGAAATTAACAAAGCATTAGCTTCAGGTTTTACGCAGGAAGAACTTGATTCCAATAAAAAAAGTTATGCTAATGAAAGGAAAACCAGTTTAGGCTCTGATGGAACATTGGTTAACCTTGTAAATACTCAGCTTCTTTTTGGAGTTTCATTGGATAAATTTGATGAACAAAATACAAAAATTCAGAACCTGAAATTATCCGAAGTGAATGCTGCTTTGAAAAAATATCTTTCTGAGAATAATATTATCTCTGTTTTCGCCGGAGATTTCAATAAAAAATAGAAGTCTTATCAGATACAATTCAAATAAAAAACCGCAGAAATCCTGCGGTTTTTTATTCATAATATAATATTGATTACATATTACGTCTGTATTTACCTCCTACTTCAAATAAAGCATTAGTAATTTGTCCAAGAGAGCAATATTTTACAGCATCCATCATAACAGCAAAGAGGTTTTGCTGATTAATAGCTGCATATTGTAATTCTTTTAAAGCTGCCTCAGATTTATCAAGATTGGCTTGTTGGAAATTGTGAAGTGTTTCAATCTGAACCTGCTTTTCTTCTTCAGTAGATCGAATAACTTCTCCCGGACGAACAGTTGGTGAGCCATCTTTACCCAGGAATGTATTTACTCCGATTATAGGATATTCTCCGGTATGCTTCAGCCATTCGTAATGCATGGATTCTTCCTGGATTTTTGAACGTTGATACATGGTTTCCATCGCCCCAAGTACACCTCCTCTTTCTGTAATCCGGTCGAATTCTGCATACACGGCTTCTTCAACCAGATCCGTTAATTCTTCAATGATGAATGAACCCTGAAGCGGATTTTCATTTTTCGCCAGACCAAGCTCTTTATTAATGATCAGCTGGATAGCCATTGCTCTTCTAACGGATTGCTCTGTAGGAGTTGTAATGGCCTCATCGTAAGCATTCGTATGAAGTGAATTACAGTTGTCATAAATGGCATATAAAGCCTGAAGAGTTGTTCTGATGTCATTGAAATCAATTTCCTGCGCATGCAGTGAACGTCCGGAAGTCTGAATGTGATACTTCAGCATCTGACTTCTTTCATCTGCTCCATATTTTATTTTCATGGCTTTTGCCCAGATTCTCCTTGCAACACGCCCGATCACTGAATATTCGGGATCAATACCATTTGAAAAGAAGAATGAAAGGTTAGGAGCAAAATCATTGATGTCCATTCCTCGGCTTAAATAATATTCTACATATGTGAAACCATTAGCTAATGTAAATGCTAACTGGGAAACTGGATTCGCCCCGGCTTCAGCAATATGATACCCGGAAATGGAAACAGAATAGAAGTTTCTTACTTTTTCTTTTATAAAGTACTCCTGAACGTCGCCCATTAATCTCAAAGCAAATTCCGTAGAGAAGATACAGGTATTTTGTGCCTGATCTTCTTTTAATATATCGGCCTGTACAGTACCTCTTACAGTGGCAATCGTATGAGCTTTAATTTTTTCATATTCTTCTTTAGGAATAATTTCATCTCCGGTAATTCCCAGTAATTTTAGTCCTAATCCATTGTTGGAAGGAGGAAGCTCTCCATTATAATGGGGCCTTTGCAATCCTTTGTCATCGAACTTGGCTTTAAGGACAGCTTCTACTTTATCTTCAAGTTTATGCTCCGCAATATATTTTTCAACATTCTGGTCTATCGCTGCATTCATAAAAAAGGCAAGCAACATAGGAGCAGGTCCGTTGATGGTCATAGAAACCGAAGTCATTGCATTAATAAGGTCGAAGCCGGAATACAATTTTTTAGCATCATCCAGTGTCGCAATAGAAACTCCTGCGTTTCCGATTTTACCATAGATATCTGGGGGTAAGGCAGGATCCTGGCCATATAATGTTACTGAATCAAAAGCTGTAGATAAACGCTTAGCAGGCATTTCCGCAGAAACGTAATGGAATCTTCTGTTCGTTCTTTCCGGGCCACCTTCTCCCGCAAACATCCTTGTAGGATCCTCTCCGGTTCTTTTGAAGGGATAAATTCCGGCAGTGAAAGGGAAGCTTCCCGGAAGATTCTCTTTACCTTTCCATAAAATAAGATCTCCCCAGTCATTATATTTTGGTAATGCAATTTTAGGGATCTTCAGATGAGACAGGGATTCTGTTGAGGTTTCTACCTTAATTTCTTTTCCACGAACAAAATAAGAATAGAATTCCTGATGAAATGCTTTTTTGGTATCATCCCAGTTTTTAAGGAAATCAATATTCTCCTGCTGGAGGTCCTTTTCTGCCTTTTGGTATTCGGCATCTAAAGTTTCGTTAGAGATAATTTTTTTCACACCATCAATATGATACATTTTTCTGGCAAGCTCAGCCTGCTTTTCAATGTTTACATCATACTGCTTATTGTTTTCCACGATCTCTGATAAATAACGAACTCTTTTAGGTGGAATTATGGTCACTTCATCTGTGATTTCCTGCTCAACGAAAGTATTGAGGTTTAGCCCCGAAAATTTGTCGTTAACTTTAGAAATTAATCTGTTGTATAGTTCTGTAGTACCGTGATCGTTAAACTGTGAAGCCTTTGTAGCATATACCGGCATGTCATCCAATGGGCTCTCCCATAAAAGATGGTTTCTCTGGAACTGTTTTCTCACGGCCTGTAAAGCATCCAATGCGCCACGTTTATCCGATTTGTTTAGAGCTACAAGATCTGCATAATCAAGCATGTCTATCTTTTCCAGCTGTGTAGATGCTCCGTATTCAGGAGTCATTACATACATGGAAACATCTGCAAAGTCTGAAACTTCAGAGCCTGATTGTCCGATACCGGAAGTTTCAAGGATAATAACATCCGGGTGGGCAAGTTTTAAAACATTCAAAGCGGAATGAATAAATGGAGAAACGGATACATTGTTTTCTCTGGTTGCCATGGACCGCATATAAACTCTGGGATCATTGATCGCATTCATACGGATTCTGTCTCCAAGTAATGCTCCTCCTGTTTTCTTTTTAGATGGGTCAATAGATATAATCGCTATTTTCTTATCTGTATTGGAACGCAGAAAACGTCTTACCAATTCGTCAGTCAATGAGGACTTACCGGCACCACCGGTACCTGTAATACCAATAATGGGAATATTTAGATCTTTTGCTTTTTCATCGATAGCTTTAACAAGCTCCGGTTTTTCATCAGAGAAGTTTTCAACAGCAGAGATAATTTTAGCAATGCTGGTTGAATTTTCGAAATTGATAGAGTCCAGATCCTGTGCTGTTACATCTTTTCCTGTGGCAAAATCTGATCTGTTAACCAGATCATCAATCATTCCCTGAAGGCCAAGCTCTCTTCCATCATCCGGGGAATAAATTCTGTCGATTCCGTAAGACATAAGATCTTGGATTTCTTCCGGCAGGATTACTCCTCCTCCTCCTCCGAAGATTTTGATTTGTGGCGAATTTTTTTCTCTCAGAAGGTCATAAATATATTTAAAATATTCATTGTGTCCTCCCTGATAAGAGGTTAAAGCTATAGCATTTGCATCTTCTTGGATGGCAGTATTTACAACTTCTTCAGCTGATTTGTCATGTCCAAGGTGAATGACTTCGCAGCCGGTTCCCTGAATAACACGACGCATAATATTAATTGCCGCATCATGTCCGTCAAATAATGACGCTGCTGTTACAATTCTAACTTTGTTTTTAGGGGTATATTTTTGGGTTTCCATAAAAAATCTAGAAAATTTCTGAATTTCCAAATATAACAATAATACAGAACATAATATTGAACTTTATATTCCTTTAATTCAAGTGTTTAGGTGTTTTTGCCGAAATTGAGGTTCTCCATTTCCTTTGCATTCTGCACGGAAATAATAGGTAAATTAATTACTTTTGCATCATATATTATTATATGCAGAAAGCTTCGATTTATTTTGCGATAGGAACTGTGATCAGTTTTCTTATTAACTATTTCTTCTTAAGCAGTCAGAATATCGGGCTAGACCTATATTATGCTGTTGCTTTTGGTTTTGCGTGGGGATTGGCTTATTATTTAGATACGCCTAATTTTTCACTGCCTCAAAAGTTGGGATTGTCTTTCGCGGCAATGGCTGTTTTGGTGTTGGTGGGATCTGTTCTTTTTGATTTGAAACTTGCGATTCCTTCTATTCTTAAATTTTCTACTGTATTTGTTGCTTATTATTTAATTGCGAGTTTTAGAGGCAGTAAGTCTTTACGTAATTAATGCATCGTTATAAAACTGATGTAGCTTAATATCATTAGCATAAAGAGTAATCCGATACAGTTGATGATAAATAGCAATGAACCTTTTAATATGCTTTTCCTCTTGCTGTTTTCATAAAGCCTGTGGTGGGCAATAAAGAAATAGGCTGAGGTATAAAAGAATAAAGCACAATAGAATAATCCAAAAATAATTTTGATAGGGGTATAGTTGGGCAGTATTGCTGTAAGATGGTTGGTGAGAATGAAGATCAGGGTAGTTAATAAGAGAAAAGAAAAGTAATGAAGGGTAAATATTCCATGATCAAAATACCACCATTTTTTCTTATTGTGAAATACCCATAGAAAGAATGCGAATATAGGTAAGTAAAGAAAAAGGGCTTTTGGGAAAGAGTGGATGAATGTATCTACAAAACGGCCTATTATTTCTTTTCTTTTCAAACCTCTGTCCTGTAAATGGAATATTTTTTTAGCAAAAGGTCTTAAAGATTTATAATTCCCTCCTCCTTTTTTGCTTAGCGAATCATATTGTTTCATTGATGTCGCTCCTAATATTGCAAATTGGTCTTTTTCAGAACTTAGCACTTCTTTTTTGTCAATAAGATCCTCAATTTTTTTTATTTTGGATATGCTTTTATGTACAATGCTGTCATTTTTATTATACCCTTCTGCAAGCATTCCGGATTTTACACTATCAATTATTTTTGCAGTCAGTTCTTTTTTCTGCTCTTTTTCTTTTTGTATGGAATGTTTTTCAGTTGCTTCATCATCTGTATTTTCTGGCTGGGGGAAAAGGGTAGGGACGAAAAAAGTTATAAAACTCACAAATATGTAAAGCTTTACAGGGGCCACGTAAATTTGTCTTTTTCCGGATAGATATTCTTTGGTTAATTTTCCCGGCTGGAATAGCAGGTACTTTATCGTTTTCCAAAATTGTCCATCATAATGAGTAAAATCTTCAATGAAATGGGTGAAAAGAAAATAGAAGGGTTGTCTCGGTTCTGTATTTTCCTGTCCACAGTGTGGGCAGAATCTCTCTTCTACAAGGTGTCCGCAGTTGAGGCAGTTTTTTTCTTCTCTTATTTTTCCGTGACTCATGACTATTAAGGCTTTGCGGCAAATATAATTATTTCGAGAGTGAAAAATAATTTTTTACATCAAATTAATGTAAAATATAATTTCACGGATAGTTAATTGATAATAATAATGGGGTATCTTTGAATAAAAGTTAATAAAGTAAGAGTTTAGTGACTAAACTCTTTACTTTATCACCTGTGTTTTTAGAATCTTCTAAAACTTTTTTTTCATCGAATATGATTTTGCAATATCTGTGCCAAGAATATTTTCCATAGATGAAATCTGTCGAATCGTTTAAGCTAAACCCATAACCTGCATATTAAATCAAATATGTTTTTCCATTACAAATTTAATTTGTATCTTTGCACACCCTTAGAGGGAAAATTATGTTTAATCTTTAACTAAAACGTGTGAATACATTAAGTTACAAAACTGTTTCAGCGAACAAAGCTACTGCTAATAAAGAATGGGTTGTGGTAGACGCTGAAGGACAACCGTTGGGAAGACTAGCTTCTCAGGTTGCAAAGATTTTGAGAGGTAAGCACAAAACAAACTTTACACCTCACGTAGATTGTGGTGATAACGTTATTGTTTTGAATGCTGGGAAAATTACGCTTTCCGGAAACAAGTGGGAAGATAAGACTTACATCTGGCATACAGGATATCCAGGAGGTCAAAAATCTATGACTGCGGCTGAACTTCAAAAGAAAGATTCTTTGAAAGTATTAGAAAAGTCTGTAAAAGGTATGTTACCTAAAAACAGATTAGGTTCTGCTTTGTTCAAAAACCTTTACTTATATGAAGGAACTGAGCACAAGCATGAAGCTCAACAGCCTAAAACAATTAATATTAACGAATTTAAATAATTAATATGTCTACAGTTCATAAAATTGGTAGAAGAAAGACTTCTGTGGCAAGAGTTTACGTAAAGCCAGGTACTGGTAACATTACAGTAAACGGTAAAGATGCTAAAGATTATTTCTCTACAGACGTAATGGTTTACAAGTTAAATCAACCATTTATCCTTTCTGAAACTGTTGGTCAGTACGACGTTACCGTAAATGTTTTCGGTGGTGGAAATACAGGACAAGCAGAAGCTATCAGATTAGGTATTTCAAGAGCTTTATGCGAAATCAACGCTGAGTTCAGATTAGCATTAAAGCCAGCTGGTTTACTTACAAGAGACGCAAGAATGGTGGAAAGAAAGAAGCCAGGTCAGAAAAAAGCAAGAAAGAGATTCCAATTCTCAAAACGTTAATTTTTTTCAGACATCAGATTGGAGACATCAGATTTCAGACTTTTTCTTATCTGGTATCTTATATCTGAAATCTATTAATCTAAATTTTAAATTGCCCGTTACGTTTAGCATCCAAACGCTTCTCCCATCTAAAGAAGTTGTTGATTGTTTAAAAGACGGAAAGTAAACTAACAAAAACAGAAAACATGGCAAAAGCAAATGTAAAAGACCTTTTAGAGGCTGGTGTACACTTCGGTCACATGACTAGAAAGTGGAATCCAAATATGGCTCCATACATTTTTATGGAGAAAAATGGTATTCACATTGTAGACTTACATAAAACAGCAGTAAAGTTGGATGAAGCTTGTAGCGCTTTAGAAAAACTTACTTCTGCAGGTAAAAAAGTTCTTTTTGTAGCTACTAAGAAGCAAGCAAAAGAAGTTGTTGCTAAGCACGCTTCAGAACTTAATATGCCTTATATTACAGAAAGATGGCCAGGAGGAATGTTAACAAACTTTGTTACAATCAGAAAGGCTGTTAAGAAAATGAACTCTATCGATAAAATGAAAAAAGATGGAACGTTCGAAACTTTATCTAAAAAAGAGAGACTTCAGGTAGACAGACAAAGAGCTAACCTTGAGAAGAACTTAGGTTCTATCTCTGACATGGTTCGTCTTCCTTCTGCAATATTTGTTGTTGATATCTTAAGAGAGCACATCGCTGTAACTGAAGCTAAAAAATTAGGTATTCCAGTTTTCGGTATCGTAGATACCAACTCTGATCCTAGAAAAGTAGATTTCGTTATTCCTGGAAATGATGATGCTTCTAAGTCTATCGATATGATCTTAAATGTTGTTTCTGATTCTATCAGAGAAGGTCAATCTCAGAGAAAAGCTGACAAAGAAAAATCTAAAGAAGAAGGAGAAAAAGTATCTGCTGATACAGATGCTGATTTCGATGCAGAATAATTAAAGATTTTCTTTATTATATAAAAGGCCACTAATACAATTAGTGGCCTTTTTTTATGATATAAAAACTTTAGTTGGATAAAGTGATAGAGTAGGAGTTTGTAATAAATTTTGTCGATTGATATACAGAGTTGCAGACCATCCCGGAAAGCTTATAACTTTGATTTTTGGGAAGCATTACGTATCCTATTTTGTTTGCTCCAATCGGTATTTTTCTGTAGTAATTGTTTCCGCTTATTGTAAGGACCATATTACAAGGAGATTTATTCTCTACAGAAAAAGAGGTTTGTGTACTCCCTGATGAGTCATTTAACAGGTCATTTAATACTTCAGTTGTTTCAGGCTTATAAGTCTTCATTAATTCATTATACTCACGTTCCGTACTTACGCGTGATGATGTTGCAGAAGTGGATGGAAAAGGATTTCTCCTGATTGGATAATTATTATAATTTACACTACAGCTGATCATTATTAATGAGAGAATGATGCCAGGTAAGAGTAATTTCTTTTTCATATATATTTTTGAACAGTAAATGTATGATTTTACTTTTTATCTATAAAATTCTATTTCCCTATCTATTCGCATCCTATTAAAGTCAGAATAGTTGTTTTCATCAAATGTGTGTACATATAAAACTTAACTTATTCTAAACTTTATATAAGTAATAGTCTTTCCTTTTGCGGAAAAAAGTGCTTCATAATATGTTTTTATATCCCTTAAATATTTTGTGTCGGGATCATACTCCGGAGCTCCGTAAATGTCGTGATGGGCAGTGATTATTTCATAGCCGGCTCCCTGTAGAAAACCTAACGTATAGCCATGTAAAAATTCGGAATCTGTTTTCAAATGAATGATTCCGCCTGGTTTTAAGAATTTTTTATACCGATCCAGAAAGTCAGGATGAGTCAGCCTGTGTTTTGTACGTCTGTATTTTATTTGAGGATCCGGGAAAGTGATCCATATTTCATCCACTTCATTTTCTGCAAAGAAGTGATCTACAAGTTCAATCTGAGATCTTAAAAAAGCAACATTAGGCATATTGTTTTCAACAGCCTCTTTAGCTCCGAACCAGAACCTTGCTCCTTTAATGTCTATCCCTATAAAGTTCTTTTCTGGGAATGCTTTTGCAAGACCAACAGAATATTCTCCCTTTCCACACCCTAACTCAAGAACAATAGGATTATTGTTTTTAAAGAAATCAGTTCTCCAATTTCCTTTAAGTTCGAAACCACTTAAAACTTCTTCCCTTGTCGGTTGAATGACGTTAGG
Source organism: Chryseobacterium sp. PTM-20240506 (assembly GCF_048296755.1). Classification (NCBI taxonomy): domain Bacteria; kingdom Pseudomonadati; phylum Bacteroidota; class Flavobacteriia; order Flavobacteriales; family Weeksellaceae; genus Chryseobacterium; species Chryseobacterium sp. PTM-20240506. The sequence continues at coordinate 2,705,759 of NZ_CP182581.1, read as the reverse complement.
TAATATTTTGTTTTCTTCGAATCTTGCTATTTTATTTTTACCCATGACTATAAATGAAAATCTGGCAAAAATAGTGATTTTTATGCATAACTGGCTCCTTTTGCTCTTAAAAAGAAAAGGTTAATTTTTAGGTTCCGAGGATCCCAGTGCAACCATAATCGGTTTTTGAATCGTTTTTTGAGAGGCATATTGTGCTCCGCAAACAATGCTTGTAAAAAGATAATCTCCTTTTTGTACAACTATGGAGTTTTCATTATGTGCCGGAACAGCGAGTCTGTATTTTGTAGTACCAACACCTTCCATTCTCACGATCATGTTACAGTCTGATTTGTTTTCTATAAGCACGATACATTCTTTGCTCATAGGATCATTATCAAACAATGAATTTAGGATCTGTACTGTCCTGTTCTTATGTTCCGTGGGAGAAACTGCCATCAGCATATTGAATTCTTCTGCTTCAGCATCTGGAATTGCTACCGTTGTTGAAGATGTGTTGACTACAATTGCATTTTGTGCATTACTGGGCGTATAAACGATTGAAGATTGTTTGGCAGCTAATTCTGCTTTGTATTTTGCGATCTGCTTTTGTTTAATGATAGCATTCATTTCATCAAAAGTGATCTTGGTAGATGGCCTCCTTTTAAGCAAAGCAAGCATTTCCTGCATTTCTTTTACTTTTTGATCTGCCGGGTGAGCATTCTTGATGTACTCCCTCATCATATCCATTACTTTAGGTTTTAAAACTGATCTACGGGGATCATCCGGATGGGCATCTCTAAGAAAAGCATTGATCTCATAAATGTTTTTACTTTTTAGAATATTCGTGTAGTCCTTTCCTCTTTTCTGAGCAGAAAGGCTAATAAATAATAGTGTACTAAAGAATAGAAGTAACTTTTTCATCTGACAAATATTAGGTTAAATGGTATCTCTCCTTAATTTGTATTCAGGTCAGTTAGTCTTTAAAAAGATAACGTACCAATATAATTTTTATTTTACACTAGTACGTGAGATAAATTTAAGAATATATTGTATATAAATACAATTTTTTTGTAAATATCTCAATAACTGTATGTTATTTTACAATATCTTGCAGATGGGAGTTCTTTAGCCTTCTTTGATAGATGGGTAAATATTTTTCAATTGGAATTTTTACAGCTTCAAAGTTACCTGCCTGTACATAAGGTTGTATATTCTCTGAAGAATAAACAAATTGTAAAAAGTTATCAATTAAATTTTCAGGAATTTTAAATTTCAGGAAATAATCTTTACCCAAATAGTTCTTTATTTGAGTCACAGAATTATTCATGTTCTCGTAAGCAACATAACGTTGTTTCTTTTTTCTTTCTCCAGATAAAATATCGTAAATGCTTTCAAGACTAAATGTTAAGCCACCGTCACGAAGTCCCGCTACCGGAAGCTGTGGCGGATTGCCATCTCCCTTAGGCTCCGGAAGCCCAATTACTTTTTTCAGCTCAAGGGCTTTATCTTTCTTAGCTAAGGCATTAACATCATATCGTAAATTTCCTGTAGGTTTAAATCTGCTGATGACAACCTCCTGGATATCATGATAGGCAATTTTCAGCTCGATCAGGCTTTTAATGCCGAACATCTGAGGGGTAAGGCGGATATCTTTTCTTTCTGTAACGATTGAAGTAAAACGTATAACATCTCCAGGGTTAGCCTGAATGTTAAAATCACCATTATAATCAGTAAGAACGGTTCGCTGAGTATTCAGGTTTGTTACATAAACCTGATTTAAATATAATATGGAATTGTCTCTAAGGAATACTTCCCCGGAATATATTTGAGCATTGATCTTTGCAAGAAAAACCAATAGCAAGAGCGTTATAAGTTTCTTCATATAATGTGGCAAAATTACATAGAATTACATCAATTTATACCTAGATAGATAGTGAAAACAGGTTAAAGTTATATTAAACTTTAGTTCATAAGTGTTAATGAATGTTATAACGTTGATTTTTTAGATCATTTTCTTCTGTTGATGTTTTGCTATCTGTTTTTTACCAAAAGCCAGCTAGAATATTTTACGACAGTACTTGCCCCGTACTCAGTCCAGCTGATGGTATACCAGTATGTTGCTGTATTCACAGGTCTTCCTCCCAACTTCCCATCCCAGGTATAACGATTACTAGCAGTGCCTCTGAAGATTTCCGCGCCGTACCGGTCATAAATTCTAAACTCAATATTATCTTTTGTCATCAATGCGGAATAATCTATTCCATCATTATGACCATCATCATTTGGAGTGATGGTGTTGATCAGATTGATGATGGTAAAAGGCCTCTGAACTTCATTACATCTTTTGGAATCCCTTACATAAATAATATAGCTCCCTCGTGGCAGGTTTTGAAAAACGTTTGAAATCTGCCAGGTCGTTCCATCGAGTGAGTATTCATAAGGAGGAGTTCCTCCACTTGCCCCTATAGTTACTGTATTCCCGTTAATCTCTATGGAAACAATGGCTGGAGATTGAGATTCGGTAACATTTACAAACTGTCTGTAAATACAACCATTGTATTGCAGGTCTACCCAATAACTTCCTGCAGGTACATTGGAAATAGAAGATGTTGTTGCCCCCGTGCTCCAAAGGTAGCTTTCAAAGCCGGGACCTGCATCTAAAGTTGTTTTGGTATTAGGGCATATAATCTGATCAGTAAGTAAGTCTGATCGTTTAGGCGTTTTTATGGTTATGATTATCTTTCCTATTTCTGCACAAGCTCCCTGCTTTTGAAATCTTACGAAAGTAGTTTGTGTGCCCGTAAGGATTACGGGGTTATTGATTGGATTGATGTTATTCTGAGCATCTGTAAGAGTTGCAAAAAAAGTAGCGTTTACTGAAGGGTCTGTTGTAAATTGTGTGATATACTGACTTAAATTTACTTGTTTTATTCCGTCCAGATCATCATCACAAAAACTTTCCGTTACTGTATTTTTAAGTAAAGGAACTCTTGCACCTAGTGTAAATGTAAGGGGTTGGATTACCTTTGCACATCCGTCGGGAGAATCTACCCTTATGTAAATGGTTGTGGTAGCACTGTAGCTCCAGGTGTTGGGTAAATTATTGGCATTTCCGGCATCAGCATCAGCTAGATTTGCATAATATCTTACGTTTGTAAAATAAGTACTGTTTGAAAGCACCAAGGGAGTAATATTTGATAGTATAACCGTTACTATACCATCAAAATTATCATCACAGAAAGTACCATTATAATTCTGCAGAACAATTGCTACCGGGTACAGATTGAGTGTGATCTGGGCAATGCTTTTACATCCGGAAGGGTTTTTTACCACAGCATAAATGATAGTTCCATTCGGAGCTGTATAATTATTGGGATTTGTAATCAGAGCAGTGGCATTTTCTGTTTGCGCATCAGTCAAGGTAGGGTAATAGGTAATGGTTACAGGTGTACTGGTAGTAACATTCGCTGAAGTGAGATTGAAGGTGCCCTGACCGTTGATATCGCAGGCAGATAAAGTAGCATTAGTTACCGTTAAAACCTGAATGTGTATCGTAACAGTCACAGTTTCGCAATCAGGAAAATCCGGATCGTTTCCACAAAATGTGTAAGTAAAGGTATCTGTTCCGGCAGTTCCCGGATTAGTTACATTATATGTGATGGCCCCTGTAGTAGGATTTATCGTTGCTGTTCCTAATGTAGGGGGCGTTAAGATGGCTATTGTTGAGATTACAGGTGTCTGGGTAGAAGAACTAAATACAGGATTAATTGTATGGCTTGTACAAACATCATATGAGGCGGTGCTGAGTTTAGTACAATTTAAGACTTTATAAGGCTCGGTAATTAATGGAGCACAGCTACCCATTGTAACGGCGCAATTATAATTTCCGGACTGGGTTGGGGTATATGAAACATTCGTTGCTCCCGGAATAAGAATTCCATTGCGATACCATTGATAGGCGTTATAAATAACAGGGTCTACAGTAAGAACAATTCCCGGAACACAATCGCCCCCTGATTTTAAAATAACAGGTTGGGTCGGGAAGCCTGCAAAAAATCCTCCATAACCAACAGCGTCACTTCCGGCATTGATTCCGGCCGTAATTGCTTTATCGGAAACAACGGTAATGGTTCCCGTAACATTGGGAATTCCATAAGTTACCCAGTTATTTGTTCCTGTCATATTAAACGGTCCCGTTGTAGCAGGTGGTGTAATGCCGTTCACTGTTACATTGGCTCCTTTTTCGGTGATAAGATTAAGTTTTGTTGGAATGCTGAGGATTCCATTTGGATTATTATTGGAGTGGACAAAATTTTCATCTATAAATCCCAGTTCATTAATTTGCTTGGGAAGATAACAGTTGAGGGCAGGAATAAAATTAAAGCCCCCTGTAGCCACCTCATTTCCTGCGGTTGCATCCCCGGCTAACATCTGATATACGTAAGTATTTTTTGTCGTTTTAATATATAAATTATAGTGACCGTTTCCTTGCAGCTGGTACTTGGTATCTGGAATAATAAAGTATTGTCCTGTATTTAATGTAGCAATAGGAACGACTTCGTTATTTACACGGATTTGGGTATTATCTTCTGTTGCAATTACTAATGCCTCCTCCATATTGGCGCCGATATTTCCGTTTCCTTTGACGAGCGCAAATTCATTTCCAAGCCTGTCAACGGGGACAGCCTGATCCATTAGAATATCTGAACTGGTGGGGTAATTCCCTGCATACTGGCCATTAAAATTTCCATTGGTGATATTTACAGGTTTATTAGCGGTTATTTTCGCTCCAATAAATCCGTCAAAGTTTCCGGCAATATCTCCGATACCATCTATAATGTAAGATTTCCCCTTATTAAGTGTAAATGTAATCACAGGGTTAGTAGCTCCTGTTGTTCCATTTGAAAACTGGACAGTAGGCTTATATCCAGATATAGTAACCGTTGTATTGTCCTCAGTGGCCAGGATACTGGTCATAAAGTTTAAAATAATATTAGTAACACTGATCGGAGCATTGGCTGCGTAAAAAACTTTTCCAGTTGAGGGAATACCTTTTGAAGTGATAATTTCAGCATGGTTGAATACGGAAAATCTCAAATTTGCGTAAAAAGGAAATTCTGCTTTTAAATAAAGGCCTTTAGATGTGGGAGTAAATAGGTCCGTTTGCTGTGTTGTGATGATATAATCCCTTAATACATCAAATTTTTGAGGATTATTCTTACTGATGTTTACGGTACCGATTAATACATTATTATTATAAATACTTACAGGGAATGATGTTGTCCGGTTGGTAGAAAGATACAGTTTCTGATAGGGATTCGGATTTCCGGTTCTGTCTACCATCGGGGCAAACCAATGTTCTCTGTCCAATTGGGCAGATACAGACGAGAAAATATAAAATATAAATAAAAAAGATAGAATTTTATTCATTTAGTACTAGCTTTTAACGCAAATTTAATAATAATAAGTAGTAATATGTTGAAAAAATAATAAAAAAACCACGATTCGAAATCGTGGTTTTTATTATTATTCAAGAAAATCTTATTCTCTGTTTTTTACAAGGATCCAGCCGGAATATTTTATTGGTGTTTGCTTTTTATTAGGCTCATTCCAGCTAATATCAAACCAATAGTTTCCTGTAGATACTCTTTTACTTCCATTGGTTGTTCCATTCCATTTATAGCCATTGGTTTTATCTCCCTGATGGATTTTAGCACCATACCTGTCATAGATATTGAATGTTAAATTTGGTTTGTATGATAATGACGAATAATCAATTACATCATTTACACCATCATCATTTGGTGTAATTACATTAACCAGGTTTGGAATAGTAACGGAAACAAAAATAGGATCACAGTCATAGGCGTCTTTAACATATACAACAGCATCTCCACGTGGAATATTATTAAATACATTAGAGTCCTGCCAGTTTATGTTATCAATAGAATATTTATAAGGAGGAGTGCCTCCTATAGCATATACTGTTATGGCATTGCTCGTTATGTCAACATTAGAAATAACAGGTTGCTCTGCGGGATATACATTAACCGTTTGTGTTGTTGTACATTCACCCGTTTTTAATTGGACAGAATAAGTACCGACTCCCACGTTAGTAATAGACTGTGTAGTAGCTCCTGTACTCCATAGATAAGAAGCAAATCCGGGGCCTGCATCAAGTGTGGTTTTATCTTCCATACAGATGATTTTATCAACCAGTACTGTAGATTTTACAGGTGCCAGAACAGTCAGGGTAACTTCCGCAACTCTGTAACATCCATTGGCATTGCTTACTTTAATATACACAACTCCGGTTGGTGCAATGTAGGTAGTAGGATTTGTAATTTCATTTGTCCCATTTACTGCATCAGTAGGTGATGGGTAATATTTTTTTGTAGTTCCAGCCTGTGTGGTTACTGCAGCCAAAGTAAGATTAAATAGTCCGGTTGACGGATTTTGCTCCAGGAAGCAGGCTCTCAATGCTGCATTGGTAACAGTTGGCGTTGAAGAAACTGTTAAGTTTAACGTTACCTGTTCGCAATCAATAAATTCCGGGGCATTTCCACAGAATTTATATACAATAGTATCCGGACCAAAGTATCCGAAATTCGGAACATAAGTGATAACACCGGTTACAGGATCAATTGTTGCTGTTCCATTCGCTGGTGGAGTTACAATGGTTACCGTTCCCGGAACATAAGTTTGGGTTGAATTTGTAAATTCAGGGACAATCGCCTGGTATCCCTCACACATGATTAGAGATTTTGTAGATTGTTCAAGGCAAGAGAATACTTTGTATACAGGTGTTGTAGCAGGAGGGCAGCTTCCTACGGTAATTCTTACGGTATAATTTCCCGCCTGAGTTGGAGTGTAAGAGTTGGAAGTTGCACCCGGAATTGGATTTCCGTTTAGAGACCATTGGTAGGTTTCAAAACTGTCGTCTACCTCTAAAACTATTCCTGGAATACAGTCTCCTGTTTGCTTCGCGATTACAGGGATTGATGAGAATCCTGCGAAGTATCCGCCATAACCCGCCGTGCTATATCCACCGTTGATTCCGGCAGTTACGGCTTTTGTTGATGTAATGGTAACATTTCCTGTAATTCCTTGTATACCATATGTTACCCATTGTGTATTTCCTGTAAGAGGAAATGGTCCCTGTGCTGCGGTTGGAGTAGCACCATTTACAGTAACTGCTGCACCGGCTTCAGTTAAAATATTAAGTTTTAAGTTAACGGTACCTGTATAGGTTGGCATTTCCTGAATTTTCCCGATTTCATCTATTTTTCGGGGAAGGAAACAATTTAAAGGGGGGATGTAATTGTAACCTCCCGTATTATTGGCAGAGCCGGCACCAATTAATTGGTACAAATAAACATTTTTTGTAGTACGGATATAGATATTAGAGTGACCGCCCGCTTGAGTAGCATAGTCATTGGCCATAATTCTGTAATAGTCTCCCTCGTTGATGGTAGCAACTGGAGTTGTTCCCGCATTAAGATAAATTTCAGTATTGTTTTCTGTGGCAATTATAATTCCTCCTTCCATATTGTTCTGGCTTGTGGAAATACTTTTTACCATGGCAAACTCATTCCCAAGTCTGTTCGTTGGTACGGACTGGTCCATAATTAAATCCGAACCATCAGCAGATGTTGTTGTTGCATAAAACCCATTTGAATTACCATTGGTAACGGATATAGGCTTATCAGCAACAATTTTTGCTCCAATAAATCCCGTCTGGTTAGCAACGGTATTTCCAAGTCCGGCAAGAATATAGGATTGTCCCTTGTTTAATGTCGTCGTAAGTGATAGTGGAGGAGTGGTATTATTAATGAATTGTATATTGGGATCATATCCTGAAATGGTAACGGTAGTATTATCTTCTGTTGCCATTATTCCCGTTGTGAAGTTATTAGATGTGGAACTAACAGTCATAGGAGTCGCTGCGGCATAAAATTGAGTTCCAATTCCAGCTTTCCCCTTAGAAGTAACAATTTCTCCGTGAGAAATATTATATATTCTTAAAGAAGCGAAATAAGGCTTGTCTCCTTTGGTATAAACTCCAAGATTTGTGGGAACGGCAGCACTTGAAGAGCTTGTTGTTCTGATGTATTGAGCACCCAAAGTAAAGGATTGTGGGCTGTTTTTACTGATAGTAACGGTCCCGATTAATGCATTATTACTATAAATTTTGACATCAAAAGGAGTGACAGAGTCAGTAGAAAAGTAAAGCCCGTGTGCGTAGTTTGTAGCTGACGAAGATGAGCTATCAAAATAAGGAGCAAACCAGTGGTCTGTATCTCTTTGTGCAAAAAGGCAATTATAGGATAATAAACATAGGAATAAACTAAGTAAAAATCTTTTCATAGATATGGGAATTTAGGATTGTTGCAAAAATAGGAGATTATTTGATATATCATCAAGTAATTTAAAAAAAATGCAATAAAATAATAAAAAGAAACCACAATTCTAAGATCGTGGTTTGGAAATATTGTCAAATTTAATTTCTGTTTTTTACCAAAATCCAACCCGTATATTTTACAGGTGTTTTTTCTTTGTTGGATTCATTCCAGTTAATGTGATACCAGTAAGTTCCTGTGGAAATTTTTTTGCCTAAATGTTTTCCATCCCATTTGTAATTATTGAATTTATCGCCGGTGAATATTTTATTTCCGTACCTGTCATAGATAACTAGAATAAGATTCTCTTTATATGACAAGGCACTATAGTCAATATAATCATTATGTCCATCATCATTAGGAGTTATGGCATTAATAAGATTGACAACTGTAATCTCTACAGAAATCGGTTTACAATTATTGGCATCTTTTACATAGAATGTATGTTGACCTCTGGAAAGGTTGGTAAATACATTTGAATCCTGCCAGTTTGATGTTCCATCTACGGAATATTTGTAAGGTGGTGTACCACCAGTTACAATAACAGTTGCCGTATTGTTAGAGATTTCAATCTGAGTAATTACAGGATCCTGAGTTTTGATAACCTTTACAATCTGTGTAACAAAGCATCCGTCTTTTCCAAGAATAACGGTATATTCACCAACTCCTACTCCCTCTATGGATTGTGTAGTGGCACCCGTGCTCCATTGATATGAATCGTAACCAGGGCCTGCATCAAGATTGGTTCTAGAATCAATACAAATATATTTATCAAGCAGAGTAGAAGATTTCTTAATAGGTTTTGCAATTAGTGTAATTTTTGCAATTCCTGTACATCCTTCATTACTTGTAATTTTAACATACACAACTCCTCCTGTGGATTCGTAATTTTGTGGATTTGTGATCTGATTGGTATTAGCGTTCAGGTCAGCTAAAGTGGGGTAGTATTTTTTTGTTACTAAATTGAAGTCAATAACGTTTGCTGTTGTTAAATCAAAATAAGCTTTGTCTTCATATTGACAAGCTTCAAGGGTGGCATCTTTTACGATAAAAGGGACAACTGTCAGATTTATAGTTACTGTTTCGCAGTCGATGAATTCCGGAGCATTTCCACAGAAAGTATAAACGATTACATCTGGTCCAAAATATCCCGGCGCAGGATTGTAAGTAATTATTCCTGTAGAAGGATTTAGGATTGCTGTTCCGTGAATAGGTGCTGTTAAAATTGATACAGTACTCGGAACAGGTGTCTGTGTAGAGCTTGAAAAGGTTGGGGTTATAATTTTAGTGGCACATATATTTATACTGGTTGTTGTATTTTTCATACAGGTAAAAACCTTATAAATTGGAGTTGTTACCGGACAGCTTCCCATTGTTACTTTTACAGTGTAGTTTCCTGATTGTACTGGAGTATAGGTGCTATTTACAGCTCCGGGAATGGCGACTCCATTTAAATACCATTGATAAGTTTCATATCCATCGTCAACTTCCAAAACAATACCAGGGACACACTCACCGCTTTTTTTCGTAATTACCGGGACAGATGAAAATCCTGCGAAGTATCCTCCATAACCTGCAGTGCTATATCCTCCATTAATTCCTGCAGTTACCGCTTTTGTAGATGTGATGGACACATTTCCTGTAATCCCTTCAATGGCATAGGTTTGCCATTGGGTATTGCCCGTCAAAGGGTAAGGTCCTTGTGAAGGAGTTGGGGCGACTCCATTGACAAGGACGGCTGCACCTGTCTCAGTGAGAATATTCAATTTCAGTGTTATTGGACTGTTTATATTAGGCATTTGGTTAATATTTCCAATTTCATCTATCTTCCTGGGCAGAAAACAGTTGAGTGGTGGAATGTAATTAAATCCACAGGTCGCGTTGCTGTCTCCTACAGCTACAAATTGATATAAATATACTTTTTTAGATGTGGAGATAAACATATTGGAATGTGTTCCTGCTCCGGTTTGTGTGACATAATTGGATTCATTAATTCTATACCACTGTCCCGCATTTATGGTAGATATTGGATTTGGAGAACCATTTAAAAATATATCAGTATTATCTTCTGTTGCAATAATAATCCCGCCTTCCATATTTTGAGATGGGGCTGTGGACCTAGTTTTGACCATGGCAAAAGTATTGCCAAGTCTTTCAATAGGAACAGATTGATCAAGAACAGGATCAGAGCCCCCCGAGCTGAGTATTCCGAAATTACCATTACAGCTTCCGTTAGTAAGAGCTACAGGCTTATCAGCTACAACCTTAGCACCTATAAAACCTGTAAGGTTGGCGCTGGAATTCCCGGAACCTGCAAATATAAATGATTGTCCTTTGTTTAATGTGAAAGTATGTGAATTTCCTGTAGGTGTTCCTCCATAAAAAGTAACGCCTGTGCTATTCCATGAGACAGTTACGGTTGTGTTATCTTCTGTAGCAAGAATTCCTGCTGTAAAATTATAAATTGCACTTATTGCGCTATTTGGACTGGATGCTATGAAAAATTCTTTGCCAATACCTGCTTTCCCTTTACTGGTGATAATTTCACCATGTGCGCTTTGTGCCATTCTTAAGCTGCAGTAAAAGCGTTTATCACCTTTAAGATATAATCCTTTATTAATTACTTTAAATCCATCAGCTATATTAGTTGCAAGTATTACATTGTTATTTAGAGTGAATGTTTGTGGATTTCCTTTGCTGATTATAGCTGTTCCAATTATAGAATTGTTGTTATAGATTTTAACTTCAAATGGGATTACTGAATCTGTTGATAGGTATAAGGCATTAGTATATCCTTCAATAGTACTGTAATAAGGCGCTATCCAGTGGTCTGTATCCCTCTGGGCAAAGAGTGTATTAATTATAAAAAGAACCAGAACTAGACTAAAGAAATATTTTTTCATGGTATTGGGAATTATAATTTTATACAAAAATAGTAGATTATTTGATATGTTTTAATAATAATCTATTACAACAATAAAAAACCACGATTAATTAATCGTGGTCTAATTATTTAATAATTATTTAATGTTAATTTCTATTTTTTACTAAAATCCAACCCGTATATTTTATAGGTGTTTTTTCTTTGTTGGATTCATTCCAGTTAATGTGATACCAGTAAGTTCCTGTCACTATCTTTTTATCGAAATGTCTTCCATCCCATTTGTAATTGTTGAATTTGTCGCCGGTGAATATTTTATTTCCGTACCTGTCATAGATGACAAAGCTAAGATTCTCTTTATAACCCAGTTCACTGTAATCAATATAATCGTTGATATTGTCGCCGTTTGGAGTTATTGCGTTGATTAAGTTAGGAACCGTAATTTCAACAGAAATAGGGGTGCAATTATTGGCATCTTTTACATAGAATGTATGTTGCCCTCTGGAAAGGTTAGTAAATACATTTGAATCCTGCCAGTTTGATGTTCCGTCTACGGAATATTTGTAAGGTGGTGTACCACCAGTTACAATAACAGTTGCCGTATTGTTAGAGATTTCAATCTGAGTAATTACAGGATCCTGAGTTTTGATAACCTTTACAATCTGTGTAACAAAGCATCCGTCTTTTCCAAGAATAACGGTGTATTCACCAACTCCTACTCCCTCTATGGATTGTGTAGTGGCACCCGTGCTCCATTGATATGAATCGTAACCAGGGCCTGCATCAAGATTGGTTCTAGAATCAATACAAATATATTTATCAAGCAGAGTAGGAGATTTCTTAATAGGTTTTGCAATTAGTGTAATTTTTGCAATTCCTGTACATCCTTCATTACTTGTAATTTTAACATAAACAACTCCTCCCGCAGAACCATAGTGTTGAGGCTCTGTGATCTGATTGGTATTAGCGTTCAGGTCAGCTAAAGTGGGGTAGTATTTTTTTGTTACTAAATTGAAGTCAATAACATTGGCTGTTGTTAAATCAAAATAAGCTTTGTCTTCATATTGACATGCTTCCAGGGTGGCATCCTTTACGATAAAAGGGACAACTGTCAGATTTACAGTTACTGTTTCGCAGTCGATGAATTCCGGAGCATTTCCACAGAAAGTATAAACGATTACATCTGGTCCTAAATATCCCGGTGCAGGATTATAAGTTATTATTCCTGTCGAAGGGTTTAGGACTGCTGTTCCGTGAGTAGGTGCTGTTAAAATGGATACAGTACTCGGTACAGGTGTCTGTGTAGAGCTTGAAAAGGTTGGGGTTATAATTTTAGTAGCACAAGCATTTATACTGGTTGTTGTATTTTTCATACAATTGAAAACCTTATAAATAGGCGTTGTTACAGGAGGGCATGTTCCCATACCAACTTTCACGGTATAATTTCCTGCCTGGGTAGGCGTGTAAGTATTGGTAGTAGCGCCAGGAATGGCAACCCCATTTAAATACCATTGATAGGTTTCATATCCATCGTCAACTTCCAAAACAATACCAGGGACACACTCCCCTGTCTTTTTACTGATTACTGGGACTGATGAAAATCCTGCAAAGTAACCTCCATATCCTGCGGAGCTATATCCGCCATTAATTCCTGCAGTTACAGCTTTTGTAGATGTGATGGATACATTTCCTGTAATCCCTTCAATGGCATAGGTTTGCCATTGGGTATTTCCTGTCAATGGATAAGGTCCTTGTGCGGCCGTTGGAGCGACTCCGTTCACTAAAACAGCTGCTCCTGTCTCTGTTAAAATGTTTAGCTTTAATGTAATCCCACTTGAAATACCCGGCATCTGATTGATGTTTCCAATTTCATCAATCTTTCTGGGCAGGAAACAGTTTAGAGGTGGGATGTAATTAAATCCACAGGTAGCATTACTATCTCCTACAGCTACAAATTGATATAAATATACTTTTTTGGATGTGGAAATAAACATATTGGAATGTGTTCCCGCTCCGGTTTGTGTTACATAACTTGTTTCGTTGATTCTATACCATTGTCCTGCATTGATTGTTGCTACAGCAGTAGGAGAGCCATTTAAAAATATATCTGTATTATCTTCTGTGGCTATGATGATTCCGCCTTCCATATTTTGAGAAGGGGCTGTGGACCTAGTTTTGACCATGGCAAAAGTATTACCCAGCCTTTCTACTGGGACAGACTGGTCGAGAACAGGGTCAGAACCTCCGGATCCTAATATCCCGAAATTTCCATTGCAGCTACCATTGGTTAATGTAACGGGTTTGTCGGAGACAACTTTAGCACCGATAAATCCGGTAAGATTTGGGCTGGAATTCCCGGAACCTGCAAATATAAATGATTGTCCTTTGTTTAATGTGAAAGTATGTGAATTTCCTGTAGGTGTTCCTCCATAAAAAGTAACGCCTGTGCCATTCCATGAGACAGTTACGGTTGTGTTATCTTCTGTAGCAAGAATTCCTGCGGTAAAATTGTATAGTGAACTTGTTGAAGTGTTAGGGCTGGATGCTACGAAAAATTCTTTACCAATACCCGCTTTTCCTTTACTGGTGATGATTTCACCATGTACGCTTTGTGCTAATCTTAAACTACAATAAAAAGGCTTGTCCCCTTTAAGGTATAGTCCTTTACTTGTTGCAGTAAAAGCATTTGCCGTAGTGTTGGCCATTATGAGGGCATTGTCCGTGATGGTATAGACCTGTGGGCTCCCTTTGCTGATTGTAACAGTGGTAACCACGGCATTATTATTATAAATTTGTACATCAAAGGGAGTGACCGAATCCGTAGATAAATATAATGCATTGGTATATCCTCCAACGGTATCATAATAAGGGGCTATCCAGTGCTCAGTATCTCTTTGTGCGAAAAATAGGTTAATTGTAAAAAAGAACAGTAATAAACTGAGTAGAAATCTTTTCATAAACTTGGGAATTAGGATTTCTACAAATTTAAAATAATATTTGATATATCATTAATAAATTACGGGCTAAAATAAAAAATAATTCATAATTATATGTCAAAATCTTTTGAGTGTATGAAAATTATAATCGTAAAAAGAATAATTTTTACCATGGCGATTTTAAGTTCAAAAATAATAGTAAGAGCATAAAAAAATCCCGATGAATTTTCATCGGGATTTTATTTATCTTAAGAAGACAAGATTAGTTAAGACTTACTCTTACAAATCCTGTAACTTTTAAATCTCCATTAACAGATTTTACATAGTCTGCAACAGATTGGCTTCCATCTTTAATAAATGCTTGGTGAACCAAAGTGTTTTCTTTGTAGAATTTCTGCATTTTACCTTTAAGGATATTGTCGATAATGTTTTCAGGCTTACCTTCTTTAGTAAGAAGTTCTCTTTCGATTTCTAATTCCTTGTCAATAGTTTCTTGAGAAACTCTTGTTTCGTCAAGAGCGATAGGGTTCATTGCAGCAACCTGCATAGAAACAGCTTTAGCAGCTTCATCAGCTCCTTCTACTTTAGAACAAAGAGATGTAATTGCAGCGATTTTGTTTCCAGCGTGGATATAAGCTCCTAAGAAAGGACCTTCTAGTCTTTCAAAAGCACCGATCTCAATTTTTTCACCAATAACTCCTGTTTGCTCGATAAGTTTTTCAGCAACAGTAATTCCGTGGAAGTCTGTAGCTAGAAGTTCTTCTTTAGTTGCAGCAAAAATTGCCATTTCAGCTAACTCATAAGCTAACTCGATGAACGCTTCGTTTTTAGCAACAAAGTCAGTCTCACAATTTAAAGAAATAACAGCACCTAAAGTGTTATCTTCATTTACTCTTGCAATAACAACTCCTTCAGTAGATTCTCTGTCAGCTCTGTTAGCCGCAACTTTTTGTCCTTTTTTTCTAAGGATATCTACTGCTTTTTCGAAATCTCCTTCAGCTTCAACTAAAGCTTTTTTGCAGTCCATCATACCTGCACCTGTTTGGTTTCTCAATTTTGCTACGTCTGCAGCAGCTGGTGTATAAGACATAATATCTATTATTTTTTTTATTAAGAATTAGTTTTGATTTTTTAGTTTATTTTTGAGCAGTGCAAAGATAATGATTTTAATGACAAACTAAAAATTGACTTTTCACGTTATTTATTTGTTAATAATTTTAAAATGCTTAGTTAATGAAAAAAATATTTCTCCTTATATTTTTATGCATTTTTACACTTGGCTTTTCTCAGAAGAAGAAAAGGGCCAAATCTAAAGCTGTTGTGGAAAAAGAGACTTTGATAATATATACTGAACAGGATGCTGAAAGTTCAAAGGAGGCAAGAGTAATAGCCGGATTTTTAAAACAAAACCCGAATCATGCAAAAACAGATTACTTTAAAAGGAAGCTGATAGAAATAATTATGGCTGATAATTCTCCGGAGGCAAAACCAACTATTAAGCCTATTAGTAAAGAAAAAATAGAAAAAATTGTTAAAAATAATGAATTGAACAGTGGCAAAACACTAGCCGTAAATTCAGCATCTGCACCTTCTGAAACAAAAGTAAATTATGCCAGCGTAAGCGGAAGCAAAAAATCAGAACCAAGTGAAGAGAATAAAAGGACAGCTGCTATGCTTACTCATCTTTTTAGCAATGATACTAATTTAAAAGAGGCATACATCAATATTAAAAATAGATCGAACTGTAATTTGATTGTAAAGATCAGTGGGAAAAAATATTACAATCTAAGTGTTCCTGCAAAAGGGCAGAATTTTATTTTAATAGATAAGGGAGAATATGTTTTGACAACAATGGTTTGTGATGCAAAATATTCTTCCATAAAAAAGATCAGCAAAGATATTGAGATTGAGCTGAATGTTTCTGAATAAAAAATTGAATGATCAATATAGAATAAAAAAACGGTTAAGAATTTCTTAACCGTTTTTATTTTTATCCTTTAAATTGCCCCATGGCAATGAATTTTTCTTGACGTTGAGTTTCAAGTTCCTGTCCTGTAAACTTAGAGAAAGCTTTTATGTTTTGCAAAATTGAACTTTTCAAATTCAAATATGCTGTTTCAGGATCGTAGTGTGCTCCTCCCAGAGGTTCTTCGATAATCCCATCAATGAATTTTTCTCTTAATGCATCTTGCGGGGTAAGATTTAATGCATTCGCTGCATCTTCCTTGTGATCCCAGTTTCTCCACAATATAGAAGAACAACTTTCGGGTGCAATTACAGTATACCATGTGTTTTCCAGCATATATACTTTATTTCCAACACCTATTCCTAATGCTCCACCGCTAGCTCCTTCACCAATAATGTAAGTGAATATCGGAGTTTTAAGCTGAACCATTTCAAAAATGTTTCGGGCAATAGCTTCACCTTGTCCACGTTCTTCTGCTTCTAATCCAGGATATGCTCCAGGTGTGTCCACTAAAGTTACAACCGGGATGCGGAATTTTTCAGCTAATTTCATTAGTCTAAGAGCTTTTCTATATCCTTCAGGATTTGGCATCCCAAATCTTCTGTGCTGTCTTTCTTTGGTTGTTCTCCCTTTTTGGGTTCCGATGATCATTACTTTGTGACCATCCAGAGTAGCTAAGCCTCCAACCAATGCCGGATCATCTGCAAAATTTCTGTCTCCGTGAAGCTCCAGAAAACTACCCTTGTCTGCAATACCATTGATATGATCCAATGCATAAGGACGATCAGGGTGACGGGATAGTTGTACTCTTTGCCAAGGAGTAAGGTTTCCATAGATCTCTTTTTTCTTCTCTATGATCTTATCCTCAATTTGACTACATGCTAATTTTACATCAACACCACTTTCTTCTCCTACTAAAGAACATGTTTGGTATTGGTCCATTAATTCTTTTATAGGAAGTTCGAAACTTAAATATTCCATTCTTGAAGTAAATTATATCGTTCAAATTTATGAAAAATTATGAAACTCTATTTAAAATTATTAATAGCATTGTCTATTCTTACTATAGTTTCTTCTTTTCCAAGCAGTTCCATGATATCCGGGACATCCGGCCCTTTCAATTCTCCTACAAGAGCGAGACGTAAAGGCATCATTACTTTGCCCATTCCAAGGCCCTTGTTATCTGCAAAATCATGTACCATCTGCTTCAATGTTTCTGCATTGAATGTTTCTGTTTTTTCTAAAACAAAAGAGAGTTCACTTAAAATGGTTGTAGTGTCTTCATTCCACGCTTTCTTTGATGCTTTTTCATCATAGGAAGTAGGAGCTTCAAAGAAGAATTTTCCATTTTCATAAATGTCTTTTGGAAATGTTGCCCTTTCCTTCATAAGATGGATAATTCTGATTAGTTTATCATCAGAAATGTGGGATAAATCAAGATCTGTACTTTTTAAAATGTCAAGAAGTTCTTTATCAGACTTTAACTGAATATATTGATGGTTGAACCACTCCGCTTTCTCTTTACTGAATCTCGCACCTGCTTTATGAACTTTATGAAGATCAAATTCTTTTATCATTTCTTTCAATGGAAGAATTTCCTTATCATCTGCAGGGGACCATCCTAAGAGAGCGACCATATTAATAAATGCATCCGGAAGATATCCGTTTTCTCTGTAACCTTTGGAGATATTTCCGGTTTCGGGATCTTTGAAATCTAACGGAAATACAGGAAATCCGAATTTATCACCATCTCTTTTGCTAAGTTTGCCTTTTCCTTCTGGTTTTAAAATAAGTGAAAGATGAGCAAATTGTGGAGCTTCCCATTGCATTGCTTCATATAATAAAGTATGTAAGCCCAAAGAAGGTAACCATTCTTCTCCACGAATAACATGAGTTATTTTCATCTCATGGTCGTCGATTACATTGGCAAAGTGATAAGTGGGCATTCCATCATTTTTAACCAAAACTTTATCATCTAAAGTATTGGTATTTACAGATGATTTACCACGGATAATATCCTCAAGATTTAAAATTCTGTCGACAGGCATTTTAAATCTCACCACGTAAGGTGTTTTTTCATCCAAAAGTTTTTGTACTTCTTCTTCGGATAATGCAAGGCTGTTTCTCAGGCGATTTCTTGTTTTGTTATCATAAGAAAAAACATCTCCTTTAGTTTCGTATTCTGCACGGATAGCATCCAGTTCTTCAGGAGTGTCAAAAGCCATATATGCATAATCCGTTTTTAAGATCTGCTCGGTATACCTGTCGTAAATTTCTCTTCTTTCAGATTGACGATAAGGAGCGTATTTTCCTCCTTTTTTAGGACTTTCATCTGGAATGATTCCACACCATTCTAAAGCTTCTTCAATATATTCTTCAGCACCTTCTACATATCTTGCTGTATCTGTATCTTCAATTCTCAATACAAACTCGCCACCTTGATTTTTAGCGAAAAGATAATCATATAATGCGGTTCTTACACCTCCCAAATGCAAAGGTCCTGTAGGACTTGGAGCAAAACGTACTCTTACTTTCTCCATTATCAATTTTAATTTTGTGCAAATTTACTTAAAAATATATTTTTTAGAAGCTAACAATGATGGTTTATTTATAATAACTAATTTTGTCTTGTTCTATAATTAAAAAGAGCAAATCAGAAAATGATTTGCTCTTTTTAATTTACCAGGTAAAATTACTTGCTCCTTCCAGACTATATTCAGCACCATTTACTGTAGTTGTAAATGTTCCTCCTATACGTGCACTTTTTGGAGCCCATCCATAATCTGTTTTTTGACCTGTATTTCGTATTACACTTCCATAATCAGATAAGAAACCTAACGTTTCATGATGATAAATTGATGCTCCAAAAAAATCGGCTCTTGAATCTAGACTGGGTCTCATAGAGCTTGGATATGTTGTCCATTGTCCATTGATTTGTACATTAGATCCAATTTGTGTAAAATTACGATAAAAAGTAGTTCCTAAATCATCTTTATGCTTTTCAATTCCAACGTGCCATGTGATAGAATATGCTCCATTAGTAAGAAGTATACCCTCTTTTACTGACACAACTCCAATATATTTTCCTGTAGGATCATTGGTTTTTGTTAGCTTACTTATGTCTAAGGTAATTGCGTCTTCGTAATTAACAGTTGGTTCAACTGTGTATATCGACTTTCTTAGAAATTTTGAGTAAGAAGTAAATAATTTTTCTGATTTTTCTTTGTCAATTAATACTAACGAGTTGATCTCATCAGCCAGGTTTTGGATACTTGTAAAATGAAATTCTTGTCGTTCTTTATAGATGGACTTTAATTTTTGTTCATGAAAAAAAATAGCATTTTTCTCAATGTTCTGAGATGCCTGGCTATTGATAAAGTTTTTAAATTCTACTAAGACTTTTTTTTCTTCAACATTTCTGAATGATTGAATTTTGTTTGCTAAATTTCCATTTACCTCGGATGTGGTTACCGAATCTATGTTTTCAGAAGCATCTCTACATGAGGAGATACTTAAGAGTATAGAAAATGTAAAAGCAAGAGTGCTCAGTTTCAGTAATTTCTTTTTCATATGCTTAATTTAATTTTAAAGGCGCAAAGATAATAGAATAATCTACATATCACTAATTTGGGATAAAATCAATAAATAGCCATTCTTGAATGTAAATATTTATTTAAATCAAATAAATTTAAAATTATGTTTAATGTAAGAAGAGGTAGTGATTTAATATTTTAAAGTAATTTAAGGTGCTGCAAATAATAATTAAGCTAGAAATAGATAATAACGCTAAAAAATAAAGAAATTTAGATCCTGATGATAATTACAAGTTCTCTATGTGTTATTTTTTTAAATGTATTTTTGTAGTCCAAAAACATTGAAAGTTATACAATGAAAAAAGCGATCTGTCTTTTTATAGTAGGAGAAAAATATCAGAAAATATTTAATAAAAGTAAAACTCAGTTTGAGAAGTACGCACAAAAATGCGGTGCAGATTTAATTATTCTTGACAAACCTCTGGATGAAGACTTTTATCGCTCATTATTATCACAAAAATTACTTATACCTTCCAAAACAATGCATTATGATATCGTTTTGTTTCTGGATCTTGATATTGCGATATCAGAAAAAGCTCCATCTGTATTTGAATATCTTCCTGAGAATAAATATTTTGGAGCAGTACTTGATCCACGCGGAACAGAGGAATTTAATAAAACCTGGGGACATATTTCAAGAATATTGGAGGAAACCACTGAAATGTATTTTACAGATAGGTATTTTGATACTCATCCTTTATTAAAGGGAAGTATTAACGGAGGAGTATTTATTTTCCGTCCAAAAAAAGTGGCAGATATATTTAAAGACTATTACTTTTCAGAGCATAATCAGGGAGAATTAAATAGTTTTGAGGAAACTCCCTTCGCATATATATCCCAGGTCAATGGGTGGTTTGAAGCATTACCAGCTGAATTTAATGTTCAGGTCTTATACAAGATAAAAGGAACTAGTGAAGGAAATCAAATTGAAGCCTTTGAAAAAAATGTTCCAAAGTTCATAAAAAAGTACTTTTGTAAAAAAAATGGATACTGTATCTTCCCTACAAAAAAATATAAAAAATTTGTAAGAAAAGTTATTGCTGAAAATTATTTTGTTCACTTTGCAGGTAATTATCCGATAATTTATAATTAATGATATGAGAGTTATTAACCAAATTTTAAAAAAAATCGTAAGTATTTCTTACGGGATAACAGTGAACAATGAAGCTGATGAAATTGTCAGACTTTTAAATGCTTTACTGCCAGCAATAAATAAAAATGATGAAGTTATTGTATTGCAGGATATAACCAATAAAAATCAAAAAGTTAGTGACATTCTTGATAAGTATGGGAATAAAATTATCCGGATCGAAGCACGTCTGGACGGTGATTTTGCAACCTTTAAAAATAATCTGATAAAAGTTGCAAGGAAAGACTATTTATTTCAAATAGATGCGGATGAGATTCCTGAACCTTCTCTTATGATAAAAATAAAGCCCTATCTTTTTAAAAAGAGAAAAAAAGACGTTTTCATGGTCCCTAGAATAAATATTGTTCATGGAATTACCGATGAGCACATAGAACGCTGGAATTGGCTGGTCAATGACAAGGGGTATATTAATTTTCCGGATTATCAGCATCGTATTTTTAAACTTAACAGAGGAATCAAATGGGAAAATAAGGTGCACGAAAAACTATGCAATTATAAAAAAATAGCAGGTCTTCCAGCTTCTGATTATTCAATGTGTTTGCTGCATATTAAAGAGATTAAACGACAGGAGCAGCAAAACTCTTTTTACGATACCATTGTATAGATATTCTTATGAGTATAAAAGTAATTTTAGATGCTGATGTTATAGCAGATTTTTATAAAGATAACAGGACCGGAATCTTTAGGGTCACTTTGGCTTTTTTTCGGGAATTAAGTAAGAATAGCACAATAGAAACGTTTTACTCTCATTTAAGTGTGTTGAACAATGAAACAAGTACAAAAGAAATAAATGATTTTTTTTCTGACCATTCCATATCAATAAAAGAAGCCAATCAAAGATATAGGAGGGTATTTTTACCATTCAGGAAAGAAAAGCTTTTCCGTCATTTTTATAATAGGAGAGGTATTTACAATTATAAGAATGTGCATCTTGAAGAGATTTTTAGAAAAGCTGAAATTTTTCACTCTTTCTATTACCCGATCAATAATGAAATAAGGAAGTATGGAAATTTAAAAAAGATTGTTACCGTTCATGATTTAATACCTATTTTATTTCCGGA
Source organism: Chryseobacterium sp. PTM-20240506 (assembly GCF_048296755.1). Taxonomy (NCBI): domain Bacteria; kingdom Pseudomonadati; phylum Bacteroidota; class Flavobacteriia; order Flavobacteriales; family Weeksellaceae; genus Chryseobacterium; species Chryseobacterium sp. PTM-20240506. The sequence continues at coordinate 2,683,794 of NZ_CP182581.1, read as the reverse complement.
ACTGCACTTTAATGCAACTCTTATAGAAAAAATTATAGAAAGTATAGGAGAAGATGGATATGCTATTTGTGTCTCTGAAAATACGAAAAAAGATTTACTCAACTATGCTCCTCATATCAATCCTGACCATGTCTTTGTTAATTTATTAGCAGCTTCTGAATCTCTATTTTATGTGTGTAAAGATGTTGATAAATTTAATTCAATAAAGGAAAAGTATAATCTTCCTGAAAAATATTTTTTAAGTGTAGGAACTTTGGAACCTCGTAAAAATGTTGATTTTGTAATCCGTAATTTTATCAGGGTTATTAAAGAAAATGATATTAACGATTTAGGATTAGTACTGGTAGGTGCAAAAGGATGGGATTATGATAAAATTTTCGATGAGTACAATAATGCAAAGGAACTAAAAGATAAAATTATAATTACAGGAAGAGTTCCTGATGAAGATCTGGCCAGCTTATACAGCCATGCACATTCTTTTTATTATATGTCTTTTTATGAAGGTTTTGGTTTGCCTCCTTTAGAAGCTATGCAATGTGGTGTGGCAACGGTGACTTCTAATACTTCATCTTTACCGGAGGTTGTGGGAGATGCTGGAATTATGCTGAGCCCAGACGATGATGAATTACTATATCAAACTATGCTGGATTTATATGTAAATGAAAATGTAAGAAAAGAATATGCTAAAAAGGGACTGGAGCGTTCTAAACTGTTTTCATGGAAAAAAAGTTCAGATGAACTTGTTGCTATTTATCAACAGATTATTAACCTTTGATTGTGACTTCATGATAGAATACCAGCTTTAATCTGAAAAGGAAATCAAAACAAATGTTTCCTTTTTGAGGAAACATTTGTCAAGTGGTTTATTTAAGAAGCTCAAAAATTTCATCTTTCTGAGCCTCGATCGAAAATGGATAGATTGCTTTTTCCGAATTATTATGTAAAGTATTCCAGGTATTTTTATCACTGCATATCTTAATGATATTATCCGCAAACTTCTGATAATCATCATTTCCTGCAATCATTGCCGTTACTCCATCTTTCAAAAACATTCCCTCAGCACCTATTTCTGTCGTGAGTACAGGTAAAGTATATTCGAGGGCCTGTCCTATTTTTCCTTTTACACCGGCTCCGAATCTTAAAGGAGATACCGATGCAAAACAATTTTCATAGTATGGGATGATATTTTCCACAAAACCGGCTACTTCAAATTTATTAGAATTCATATCTATAATGGATTGTGGTGCCTCAGATCCGATTATCGTAATTTTCAGATCAGGTAAAGCTTTCCAAACCAATGGCATGATCTTGTGATAGAGAATCTCTACGGCATCTACATTTGGATCGTGTAAAAATGTACCGATGAAGAATATACCATTTCGTTTTTCAAAAGGTGGCATATCTTCCGGTTTAACTTTGAGATTATGAACATTACTGACAGTAAATAATTTGGATTCATCTACAAAAGCAGTCATAAACTCCTTTTCCTTATCACTTATTACCGCAATCTTGTCTGCTTTTTTACACAGTTCAGTTTCAATATATTTATAGTGAACAAGTTCCTTAGCTCTGTTTTTATCATATTTAATTTCAAGGCCTCTTTCCATTCTTAGATAATGAATGTCTACCATATCATAAATTATTTTGGCTTTTGGCGCTTCCTTTCTGAAAAATTCCAGATAATATTCAAAAAGTTCAGGTCTATGACACCACACAAAATCAAGCTTAGGAAGAAGATTGTTGATGAAATGCTTTTTTCCTTTCATGATTCCGTATTTTCCTATAAACGGAGTATAGACAATTACATTATGATCATTCAGGTTTTTAATGTATTTTTTTGATTCTACCTTTGGAATTGCTTTTCTCCAATCCATTAAATAGACATTATAATGTTTGGCTAAAAATTTGGCAATCTCGGTGATTCGATTCGAAGCGGAATCTTTATCAAAAGTAGGAATCTGACTATCTACAATAAGGACATTTTTTTTATTCTCATCAGGAATAATGTTCTTTTCGGATAAAGGATAATGGTTCTTGAGATAGATATAATTTTTTATTTTTCTTTTAATGCCCATTACTTTATAATTTGAATATCTTTTGTGTAAAACTCTTAACGGTATATTTATTGAGAATATCCTGTGGAATTTCCACATAATCAAGCTTTAGAAAATCCTTGATTACTTCTGTATCTAAATTACTACTATCGATTATTAACATATTATTAGGATGATAAAAATCGTATTTTTTTACTTCTGAATTTGTCGTAATCAGTTTTTTACGGTATCCTAAACTTTCAAAGGTTCTGAAAGAAAGTCCCTTCTGGTCATGTCTTTGTATATCTATCATTGCCTTGGATTGGGAGATAAGTTTCTTAGTTTCACTAAGTGTCAAGTATTCTGTTATAGAGTTTAAATGCGGATACGTTAATTTTTCATACCAAAATAAAACAAAATTAATAGAAAACCCTGCATCAAATAATGTTTTTGATACTTTGTCAATTTCCTCTATTCTTGAATCATAAGACGATATATTAAAAATATCGTATTTAGTTGGTTGATTTTCAATTACTTCATCGTGAATGAAATTTGAGGTTTCTATAAATTGGTGTCGATCAATGTCTTCTCTGTCATAGGAATAAATCTCATCAAAAAAGTGTGATATTTGTAATTGTCGGGGGTATTTTTTACAACTATCATAATAATAAGCAATGAAGCTTTTTGTCTTCTTTTTCAATTCTTTTAATAGAGAATCTTCTAGCATATCAGGTCGGATCACAAAAATAATATCCTGAACTTCGGTGATTTGATTTATTACTTGTCGATTAAAGTATTTTTTTTTGATATTAGTCCCAAACAATTTTGTAATACCATTCCATATTTTCACAAAAATATTAGGATAAGAATACTTTATCGTATCGGTTTTAATATCTGTAACTATTATGGATGCATCCGACTGAAGCTCTTCAACAACAAAATCAATATAACCATATGCAAAGGGATAGATTAAAGTAATTTTTTTCTTTGAAGTCATTTCGTAAATATTTCTTTTAGCTTCTCTTCAAATGAAATTTCTTCATTAATAACCATTTTTTTGTAGGGTTCGAAATGAGGAATATGTTTAGGATAGTTTTCCAGAACATCTTTTATTTTTGCAATAATATCTGGAATTTTGTTTTCATTGAAAGTGAATTTATATTCATCCGGAATCATAAGATCTTCATAATAAGCAGATGAACCATTCTTTCCTGAAATAATACAGCAATCCTGCGAAACAGATTCTCTTAACATTTTGTCTCTTCCCGGATTTTCCCCAAAATCAACATACAGTAAAGATTTTTCCATAAGATCTTTAATCTGGCTTGCATTCATATTTTGAACTGGAACCCAAATCAGATCTGGTGAACTTTTAATTAATTGTGCGATTTCTTTTTTTCCTTTACGTGGATTGTATAGGATTTTTTTATTGTTGAGATCTTTTATAATAGGCTTCTTGTTTTTTAAGAAGCTGGGATTGATATAGTCACATACAAAATCAATCTGATTATCGGGAATTCCATGTTCTTTAATATAAACCGACGAACGATAAGATTGAGCCCACTGGAAAACATTAGGTAGCTTCTCAAAATGATATTCTTTGTCAGCTTGTCTATAGAAAAGCCTTGTAAATATACTTTGCTTTCTTATTCTATAGTCCATTAATATTTTATAAAAATCTACGCTCAACCACCAGATTATCTTCTGACTTAGCGGATATTCTTTTATCAAAAAGGTCATCGATTCGGGAACGATAAGAATATTTTCCGGATGATCTTCAATCTGTTCTATCTCAGTAGTCTGATAAATAGAGTAATTAGAAGGTTTTGCATTTTTCCGTTTTGGAATATAATGCATAAAAACATGTTTAACCTGTAGTTGATAGAGTTTATCTGCAAGCTGATGTAATGCCTCAGGACCTCCTGTAACACTGTTGGGTGGACAAAATATGATGATTTTAGACTGATCAGTAAGTGTAATCATTGGTTTATAGTTGAAATAATTTTTTAAGCCAGTTTAAAAACACGATCAACCCAGCTATCAATTGTGTAAAAGTAATAAATATTGTCTGGAATCTTCTCGTACGGCTGTTCAAAAAATTGGGTATTCAGATTACTGCAGGTTTCATCTAGAACTAGGATGTTGTTGGGATTATAAAAATCGTAGTCTTTAATAGCTACGTTGTCGGTAATGATTTTCTTTTCGAGTGCCATTGCTTCAAAAACCCTGAAACTTAATCCGTGTTGGTTTTCCCGTGTAAGATCGAGTAGGGCTTTCGAGTTTTTATAATATCCCGGAAGATCCTGATGGGAAATTTTCTTGATACTAAAGATAATGGATAAGCTTTCCGGCACTGTAATAAATAAATTCTTTAGTTGATTTTTCCAGCTTTTCTTACCGATAATCATAATTTGAAATTTTAAATTCAAAGCGATTAACTTCTTCGTAAGTAACTTAATAAAAGAGACTCTTTTATTATCGTAGGATGTAATATAGAAAAGATCCATTTCCGGATTCTGCTCCTCCGAAGAATGGTGATCCAGATAAATATAATTGGTCAGCTTTTCAAAAGCGTGTTTTTTAACATCAATAATATCAAATGAAAAAATTTTATCAAAAAGCTTAAGTTTTTCAATTTCAACAGGGAGCCTTTCAAGGCTATCGTATAAATAAGTAATAAGTCTTTTGCTGTATGCCTTAATTTCCTGAAGAGTAGATATATCAAATGTGTCAGGATTTAGAACCAAAATTTGATCCTGAGGGCCTAATGCTGCAAGCGAATCGATAACAAACTGTTGTCTTTTCTCCGTTTTCAGGTTCTTATTTAAAAAAACCTTACTGATGGCATTAGTTGCTCTCTCCTGAAAGTTTGAATGCGTAACGTTTCCGATTTTAATATGATGTGCATCAATACCCTTTTTACATAGTGTATCTACAATATGTTTGTCGTAGCCCCAAAAATCATAACTAATTACACAAATCTTCATTCAACTATTTTTGTTCCTTTTTTAATGATTCATACGTTTCATACGTGCTTAACGCCTGCAAATATGAAAGCTGATAACCTTCTTTTCCATCTAATATTCCTAACCGCAAAATGTATGCCTTGAAAAACTTGAACGCTGTTTTGGAATATTGTGTTATTAGATTAAATTTTTTTCCTTTATTTGATAGTTCCTGTCCTTTCAGAATTCCATAATGAATCATTTTATTTTTATAAGACTCATAATCTGAAACGGAAAAATGAAGTAGTTTATTCTTCAATTCTCCAATTGTTCCGGAAACATCTAATGTTTCATGTACTTTTTTTTCTGAAATATATCTCGCCTTTGACTTTCTGAACAATCTGAAGTTCTTGTCAGTCTGGGTTCCTGAATAATGAATAGGTTTCCCTGCAAAGAAGAATTTTCTGTAAAAATAATAAGCATCTTTTTTGTCCGGTTTTTCAAGTTCATTAATTATTTCAGCTTTAAGATCCGGGGTAATTCTTTCATCACCATCCAGAAATAGGACCCAATCATTTTTAGCCTGATCCAGAGCTATGTTTCTTTGTTTAGTAAAATCTTCAAATTTGTTTTGGATGATTTTTACATTAGGATTAGCTTTAGCAATATCTAAGGTTTTATCGGTGCTAAAAGAATCTACAATTATAATTTCATCACAAAAATCAAAACATTCAAGGACTTCCTGTATATTTTTTTCCTCGTTATATGTTATGATTAAGCCGCTTATATTTATCATAACCATTTAGATGTTTGAAAACCATTAAAGTTAGGTCTTCTAAAACAGTTTTAATTTTCCAAAGATAAGTTTTAATTTGAATTTTTCTATGGAGTCATCCCCTTTTATATCTATTCTACATAGCTCATATTTCTTAGATGGATAGTAATTTACTCTGTTTCCAATTCTTACGGCGAAATTAATTCCCAACTTTTTTAAGGTAAAAAAAAGCTTTTTCTTATCCTCACCTTTCTTTGGGTATTTTCCATAAGGATAAGCAAGGACCTTTTTATACCGAATATGATGGTCATTGAGAATTTGCATGTTTGTTTCAAGATCCTTTTCGATTTCTTCTGGTGTTAATGTTCTCAGATTTTCATGAGCATGAGTATGCAAGGCAATCTCAAAATAATTCGGATCAAGAGTTCTGATATCTTCAAAAGTCATCATGGGATAATCTTTGTATCCCTCCTGAATAAATTTTGTAGGAATAAATATAACAGCTTTTAAGTTGTATTTTTCCAATAGGGAAGGGAGATAGTCGAAATTATTTTTATAACCATCATCGAAGGTTAATATAATGCTATTCCTAGTCGGAATGTTGATTTCCGAAAAGAATTTAGAAGTGTAATTTTTGTCTTTCAGATATTTAAACTGACGCTCAAGATTATCAAGGCTTACCATGAGGTCATCTGTACTTTTTTCTCCTATCTGGTGGTACATGAGGATAATCAATCTGTTTTCAGTGAAGAAAATGAGATAGAGTCTGAAATGTATCACTAAGAATACCAATATAACAGATATAATAATTAGGGATAACATCATACGGCTTTCTTGTGGTATTTTTTTTCAAGTTCTTCTAATTTTATTTTTTCACGAAGTTTAATGTACTTGAGAAATGTATAATAAGACATGGTTTTAGCGATATAATATCCGGCAAACCCATCCAGGAAGCCCAATTTAAAGATAAAAACTTTTATAAATTCGAAAACAGGGCTTACGATAACCTTAAAACGCTTGATTCTTTTTCCTTTTTCAAACATTTTCTCGGCCATCATATCAGAATATTTATTGATTTTTGATACATGGCAATGTATACTTCTGTAGGTATAGTGATCTAGCTTGCCATCGAGATTTCCTGCTTTTTTATCAGAGATTAGATATTCATGTACTTTATCATCTGAATATTTTGCCGAATCCTTCCTGAACAATCTTTCTCGGGATACAGTTCCCCAGCCTCCATACCTTATCAAATGAGTCCCTAGGTGGTTATTAAATTTCGCCTTATAAATATGATATTCAGGATTATTTAACGACGTTACATGCCTGATAGAATTTCTTAGTTCCGTATCAGGGATTTCATCAGCGTCCAGAAATAAAATCCATTCACCAGAACATAATGAAAGGGCATGGTTTTTCTGTTCACCATACCCGTTAAATTTCTTTTCAAAAAACTTGACCTCGGGATATTGTTGAAGAACAATTTCTTTTGTGCGATCAGTTGAATAGCTATCGACGATTATAATTTCATCGACGATATTATAAAGGGAATCTAAAAGCCTTGCAATGTTATGCTCTTCATTATAAGTAATGACAGCCAGAGTAAGAGACATTATTTAAACTCGAGAATCGTTTTTTTAATGATTTCTATACAATCAAGTAACTGCTCCTCTGTAATGACCAAAGGTGGTGCTAATCTGATGATATTTCCATGAGTAGGCTTGGCAAGCAGTCCGTTTTCTTTTAATTTCAAACACAGGTTCCACGCTGTAGAACTGTCAGGAGTATCATTGATTAGAATCGCATTTAACAATCCTTTACCTCGTACTTTAGTAATAAGGTCAGATTTTTCAATTAATTTTTGGATCTCATTTCTGAAAAGCTGTCCTAATTGTTCGGCTCTTTCAGATAAGTTCTCATCTGCTACAACATCTAAAGCTGCTACGGCTACTGCACAGGCTATTGGATTTCCTCCAAATGTTGAACCGTGCTGTCCGGGTTTAATAACGTTCATGATTTCATTGTTAGCAAGAACAGCAGATACAGGATACATTCCTCCGGAAAGTGCTTTCCCTAAAATCAGGATATCTGGCTGCACATTTTCATGGTAACAGGCAATCAGTTTCCCGGTTCTTGCAATACCTGTCTGTACTTCGTCCGCAATAAAAAGAACATTATGTTTTTTACACAGCTCAGAAGCTCCTTTAAGAAAGCCCTCATCCGGAACATACACTCCGGCTTCACCCTGAATGGGTTCAACTAAAAATGCGGCAATATTTTCTGCTTCATTGTTTAATACTTCTTCCAGAGCTGAAAGATCATTATATGCGATTTTAATAAAACCCGGGGTAAAAGGCCCATAATTTTGATTCGCATCCGGATCGTTAGAAAATGAAACAATAGTAGTTGTTCTACCATGGAAATTATTTTCGCAAACAATTATTTTCGCTGCATTTTCTGAAATACCTTTAACTTCATAACTCCATTTTCTGGCAAGTTTCACTGCTGTTTCTACTGCTTCAGCACCAGAGTTCATGGGTAACACTTTATCAAAACCAAATAAAGTAGTAATCTTCTTTTCGTACTCTCCTAATTTTGAATTGTAAAAAGCTCTTGAGGTAAGGGCAAGCTTTTTAGCCTGATTTACTAAAGCATCTACGATTTTTGGATGGGAGTGGCCCTGGTTTACGGCAGAATAAGCTGAAAGAAAATCATAATATTTCCTGCCTTCTACATCCCATACAAATACACCTTCTCCTCGGTCTAAAACTACGGGAAGAGGATGGTAATTATGTGCTCCATGCTTGTCTTCAAGGTCGATAAAATACTGTGAATTTTTTTCTGTTTCTACTGTTGACATATTCTTTTGGTTTTGTACAAAGTTAATAATTATAATGTTGGATTGATCAGTGATATGTTTATTTTTAATTTTGAATTTCAGGAAGGGGGTAGTTTCTGAACTCTTCCTATATTTTATAAATAAAAATCCGCCTTTTACAAAGCGGAATATTATAAAATATAAGTGATGATATGTTACTTGGATAAAAGCACTTGATTGGTAGCAAGATATTGATCAATGTATGATTTCATTTGAGATTTCTTTATTGGATCTTTTATTAAATCATATAGTATTACCAAACCATGAGGTCCAAAATCAACTAGTACAGAATTATCTTTCGTAGAAGTACTTTGCCAATCTGATATATTGATTTTTGGGATGCTTTGATCTATGTTTAAGATATTAGCAAAACGTTTTGAAGGTTCACCTCCCCTTGTTTTATAGTATAGTTTTTTAGAATAATTTTTAGAGGCTTCCTGTACGTTAATATCATTGGATGTGATTGATTTTAAACCATTTACCGCAATTGCTATACCTGCTCTGGCCGCTTTGCTACGATCATGATTTGTTGTTTGCGCCTGAAAAAAGATATCTAATTTAGCTCCTGTATAAATATCCACCGTAACGTGTGTGCCGTAATCGTGTACTATTTGTTCCGGTGTTTTTATTTGTAGATCCTTCAGGAAATTTTGGGTTACATAATTCGTAAGTAAATCTGTTGTTGCGTTGATTCTGAATCTTTTTTGCTTAATTAAAATATTGTAGCTTCCATAAATAAATTTCGGATCGAAATAACTGTGATTATTAATTACAGCAGATTTGAAAGGACTTGATATCGTCTTTCCATATAATAGCATTTGATCAGTTGCGCTCACTTTTCTTGAAATCACTTTTGAAAAAGCTGCAGCATCTTCACCATATTCATCAGAATATTCCTGCGTCAATGTATTTTCATCAACTAATCTTGCGCTTTGCTCTGTTTTAAATTTATCAATATCAAGAACTTTAAAGCCCGTAGAGTTAGAATTTGCATATTCGCCAGTAACATTATAACCATATCCTAAAGCATTGTAGTAACCAAATTCCTTACTATCTTCAAGTGATATCGGATTTTCATTTGAAGTTTCGGGGGTCGTTTCAATAACTTCATCACTAGAGCAGGATGACATAAAAAGAATAAGCGAGGTGCTTATGCAGAATAAGATTTGTTTCATCATAATTTTTTATCGCGACAAAAATAACATTAAATCAAAAAAATGGGAAATAATGAGGTCTGATAAAAGTCATGACAAATCATTTTGTAATGTAAAAATGAAAGTAACTCAAACAAAAAACTGCCCCGATTTGAGGCAGTTTCTGTTTTTTATATTAAATAATCTTAATGATTATCATATTTTCTATCCATTACAAAGTCTTCCATGAACTTTGTAGTGTAGTTTCCTGCAAGATAATTTTCGTCATCCATTAATTGTCTGTGGAAAGGAATCGTTGTTTTTACTCCTTCAATATAAAACTCTTCCAATGCACGTCTCATTTTAGCAATTGCTTCTTCACGGGTTTGAGCCGTAGTAATTAGCTTTGCAATCATAGAGTCGTAATTAGAAGGGATCGTATATCCTGAGTAAACATGAGTGTCTACTCTGATTCCATGTCCCCCAGGGATATTTAATCCTGTTATTTTTCCTGGAGAAGGTCTGAAGTCAGCATATGGATCTTCAGCATTAATTCTACATTCAATTGAATGTAATTTCGGGTAATAATTGATTCCTGATATTGGAGTTCCTGCAGCTAACAGGATCTGTTCCCTGATCAAATCATAATCAATTACCTGCTCGGTAATAGGGTGTTCTACCTGGATCCTTGTGTTCATTTCCATGAAATAGAAATTTCTGTGTTTGTCCACCAGGAATTCGATTGTTCCCACACCTTCGTAACCAATGAATTCAGCTGCTTTTACTGCTGCCGCACCCATTTTCTCACGAAGTTCATCGGTCATAAACGGAGAAGGAGTTTCTTCTGTCAATTTTTGATTTCTTCTTTGTACAGAGCAATCTCTTTCAGAAAGGTGACAGGCTTTACCATATTGATCTCCTGCAACCTGAATTTCGATATGTCTAGGCTCTTCAATTAATTTTTCCATGTACATACCTCCGTTTCCAAAAGCAGCTACAGCCTCCTGAATGGCAGAATCCCAATGCTCCTTAAGATCTTCTGCTTTCCAGACAGCTCTCATTCCTTTTCCACCTCCACCGGCAGTTGCTTTGATCATTACAGGATATCCTGTTTCTTCAGCAACTTTCACTGCATGCTCATATGATTCAATAAGACCGTCAGAACCTGGAACACATGGCACACCTGCAGCCTTCATGGTTGCTTTGGCGTTCGCTTTGTCACCCATTTTCTCAATTTGTTCTGGGGAAGCACCAATAAACTTGATCCCATTTTTCTGACAGATTCTAGAAAAATTCGCATTTTCAGATAGGAATCCATAACCAGGGTGAATTGCATCTGCATTAGTAATCTCTGCAGCAGCAATGATATTTGGAATTTTAAGGTATGAGTCTTTGCTCATTGCAGGACCAATACAAACTGCTTCATCGGCAAATCTTACGTGAAGACTGTCTTTATCTGCAGTAGAGTAAACTGCAACGGTTTTGATCCCCATTTCTTTGCAAGTACGAAGAATACGCATTGCAATCTCGCCACGGTTGGCTATTAATATTTTTTTGAACATCTTCTTCAATTTGAAAATTAGATAATTTGAAAATTAGATAATGTTATTTTAATGTAGAATTTAATCTAACATCCAATGTCTAACATCTAACTTCTAAATTAAGATGGATCTACTAGGAATAAAGGTTGGTCGTACTCTACAGGAGTAGCATCGTCTACCAATATCTTAACGATTTTACCGCTGATCTCAGATTCTATCTGATTGAATAATTTCATTGCTTCAATTACACAAACGATTTTTCCGTTGGAAACTTCATCACCTACATTTACAAAAACGTCTTTATCTGGAGATGGCTTTCTGTAGAAAGTACCAATCATTGGAGACTTAATAGTTAAATACTTGCTGTCATCAGAAGCTGCTTCTACTTTTTCAGTTGGGGTAGTGGCAGCAGGAGTTTGTACAGGAGCTGCTACTTGCTGAGGAGCAGTGTGGTAAACTGCTGGTTGTGCATAGTTTACTTCGCTTCCTGCTAATGGAGTTTTAATAGTGATTTCGAAATCTTTAGTCTTGTATTTAACCTCTGAAACTTCGGCTTTAGATACAAACTTGATAAGATTTTGTATGTCTTTAATGTCCATAAATTTGATATTTGATTTTGAGCCAAAGATACCAAAAAAACATAAAAAACAACAAAAAATCGCCCAATTTTGATGAAATTGGGCGATTTTTGTATTAAAATGAGTTTTTTTTAAATTTACCTCTTAGTTTTCTTCAGTAGTTTCCACTGTTTTCTCTAGTACTACTTTACCTCTATAGTAAAGTTTTCCTTCATGCCAGTGAGCTCTGTGATAAAGGTGGTGTTCACCTGTAGTTGCATCTTTCGCTAATTGAGGAACTACTGCTTTGTAGTGAGTTCTTCTCTTATCTCTTCTTGTGGACGACTGTCTTCTCTTTGGATGTGCCATTGTGTAATAACTTTTTTAATTTGATGAGCGATGAGATTTTTTTCATCATCTCATCATATTTAAATTATTTTAATTTTTATCTTTTAATTTTTTTAAAGCTTCCCATCTTGGGTCACTCTCATGTTCTTCCTCTTCCTTTTCTTCAATATCTTTAGGACTGAACTGGTCCAAAATTTTTAAATCTTCATCACTTACGTCAGGAGATACTTTTTTCATAGGTATGGAAAGTACTACATTTTCGTAAATCAACTGTGCTACATTGAAAGCGTGGTCCGAGCTTGGAATAGTAATAACGTTTTCGTCACTATCATCATATTCTTCTCCAAACTTGACCAGGACTTTAATTTCATTTTCAATCTGATGGTCAAAATCGGCGCTTGTAATATCGCAAACCAATTCTACGGTTCCATCAATTTTTATTTCAAACTCTAAAAAAGTAGTATGCTTTTCCAAAAGAACATCTACTGTTATTCTAGGATTTGTAAATTCCTGTTCAGTGTCAAATAATTGAAAGAACGATTGGTCTATCTCAAATTTGAACTGATGCTTGCCGTTTTTTAATCCGGAAAAGCTTACGTCATAGTTTCTTAACTTGTCCATAAAATGAGTGTGCAAAAATATGCATTTTTTTTATAATTACAAATAAAATATCAAACAAATTAATTTTAAATGTGTTTGGAAGAGTTATGCTTCATTTTCATCAGGAAGATCTTCATCTATTCCATTATCTACAGCCATTTTTCTTGGCTGCATCCTATTGCTCATGAGATCGTTATATTCGCTTCTGTTCTTAAAAATTTTAATAGCTGTAAAAATAGCTTCTGTAAAACTCTGTTCATCGGCGATATTTTTTCCTGCAATATCATAAGCGACTCCATGGTCGGGAGAAGTTCTGATAAAAGGTAGTCCTGCAGTATAATTTACACCTTCTTCATAAGCCAGTGTTTTGAAAGGAGCAAGGCCCTGATCATGGTACATTGCTAAAACAGCATCGAAGTTTTTATATTTATTGGGTTGGAAAAAACTGTCCGCAGGAAATGGTCCGAAAGCTAAAACTCCATTGTCTGAAAGTTCTTTGATGGCTGGTCCGATGATCTCTATTTCCTCGCTGCCAATTACTCCTCCGTCTCCGGAATGGGGATTCAGTCCTAATACGGCAATTTTTGGTTTTTGAATACAGAAATCTTCAATTAAAGTTTGGTTTAAGGCTTTGATCTGTTTTTTGATTTTTTCTTTCGAAATACTTTCGGCCACCTTAGCTAAAGGAATATGATGCGTAGAAACGGCTACTTTTAAATCATCCGTTACTAAAAACATTAAGCCTTTTTTATTGAATTTTTCTTCAAAATATCCAGTATGTCCAGCATGTTTAAAGCCTAGTTTCATCATTTCATCCTTATTGATAGGCGCGGTAACAAGTACGTCAATGTCTCCTTTGATTAAAGCTTCTGTAGCAGCCTCCAGAGAGGATATTGCCATTTGGGTGGATTCTTCGGTAGGAGTTCCCAACTCTACATTAGAATTTTCCTTGGCAAGATTGACCATATTCAGTTTTCCCGTCTGAGCCTGAGAGGCTTCATTGATATAATTGAAATTAAGATTCAGTTTGAAAATATTCTTTTGATAGGTAAATAATTTCCCGGATCCGAAGATTACAGGAGTGAAAAAATCTGTGATCGTTTTGTCTTTCAAAGACTTCATAATGATCTCAGGGCCGATGCCATTGAAATCACCTATTGAAATTCCTACTCGTACTTTATAGTTTTTTGGACTCATTTTGATTATCTTTGAAGATTATAATTTTACAAATTTAGCAAAAAATAATATGTTCACAGGAATTATTGAAGCAGTTGGAGTTATTGAGAAAATTGAAGAAAAAGGAAGTAATATCGACTTTACATTAACCTGCCCTTTTACCAATGAGTTAAAAATAGATCAAAGTCTTGCACATAACGGATGTTGTTTGACGGTTGTGGAAATTAAGGATGACCAATATGTTGTAACAGCAATTAATGAGACTCTGGAAAAGACTAATCTTGGAAAATGGGAAGTGGGAACAGTGGTAAATCTTGAACGTTGTATGAAGATGGATGGCAGACTGGATGGGCATATTGTACAGGGACATGTGGACAAGACAGGTGAGGTTGTAGGAATCGAAAATAAAGACGGGAGCTATTTCATTACAGTGAAATATGATAATGACGGTGATTTTGTAACAGTACCTCAGGGATCAATTACTATGAATGGAATAAGTCTTACCGTTGCTAAAAGTGAGGATTTCCAATTTTCTGTCGCGATTATTCCATATACCTGGGAGTTTACGAATATGCAATATTTAAAAATAGGTGATAAAGTTAATCTTGAATTTGACATAATTGGTAAGTATATTGCTAGGTTAATTAAAAAACAGAATGGCAATTAATAAGTACAAAGGATATAGCTTGAGGAATCGAGTGTTTTTCGGTTTCTTGCTGGTATGTCTTTTAAGTGTTGTTGCTTCATCCCTCGTTCCTTACTTTGTTTTGAGAAACCATTCTTTGCAACAAAGCAAAATTGACATGCAGGAGAAAACCAGTGCTGTAATGCGCTTTCTGGATTATGAAGTAAGCAGTACGGTACTCGAAACTAAAGATCTCCCTCAGGTTTTAGGAAATAAAATTTTTGAAATTGCAGATATCAATCAGCATGATATTGTGATTTATGATTTGAAAGGACATTATCTTCTTTCCAACAGAGATCAGGGGTTAGTATCTCAAAAATCAATTCCCGTAGATATTGTTAATCGAATCCTGGCGACTGATGCCAGAGTGGATATTAAAGGATATGATCAGGCAAAGGATGCGGTATTCACATCCTCTTATATGATCCTAAAAAATAATGTTCTGGAGCCTATAGGAATTGTATATATTCCTTTGTATCATAATGAATCCGCTTATCTGGAAGTGCTTCACCAATATGTTAAATATATCCTTTTGGTTGATTTCTTTCTTATTATATTCAGTATCTGGATTAGTTGGGTAACCTCAAACAGTTTGGCTAAAAATATTACGAAATTCTCTGATATGATTACGCGTATTACTCTTTTTGAGAATGAAATGCGTCCTATCAGATATTATAAAAATGATGAGCTAAATGCTTTGGCAAGAGCTTATAACAGAATGATACTTCAGATTCAGGATCAAAAAGAAAGGCTTAGGTTCAAAGCATCAGAGGAAGCGTGGAGAGAAATGGCGAAACAAGTAGCCCATGAAGTAAAGAATCCTTTGACTCCTATGAAACTTACCATCCAGAATTTTGAAAGGAAGTTTGATCCTCAGGATCCTAATGTGACGGAAAGGGTGAAAATGATGAGTAAAACGATGGTTGATCAGATCGATTTGATTGCTACCGTAGCCTCTGCTTTTTCAGAATTTGCGAAGCTTCCCGAAAAAAATAATGAGACCATCAACCTGAATGCAGAGGTTGCTGATATTCTACGTGTTTTCAGTGATGACAGTGTTTTCGTTCATACCAACAAGGCAAATATCATGATCAACATGGACAGGATCTATCTTTCCAGGATTATTACCAACCTTGTTACCAATGCAAAGCAGGCTCAGAGCGAAGATAGAAAATTAATTATCAATGTTGATATAGAGCAGCATCAAAGAAGAGTAATGATCTCTGTGCAGGATAACGGAGTAGGTATTCCGGATAATATGTATGAAAGGATTTTTGAACCTAATTTTACGTCAAAAAACAGTGGGATGGGATTAGGGCTCTCCATGGTAAGAAAAATGGTGGAAGATTATAAAGGTGAAATTTCTGTAAAATCAGAAGTTGATAAAGGTTCTACATTTACTATAACACTACCGACCAATCTATAGTGAAACCTTTTAAGTTTAAGCAGTTTGATATTCAGCAATCCCCGGATGTTTTTCGTGTAGGGACTGATGGTGTTTTGTTAGGTGCTTTAGCTAGTGTCGATCGGGCAGCCAAAGTTCTTGAGGTAGGAACCGGTACAGGCTTGATATCTTTAATGCTTGCTCAAAGGAATCTTAATGCTGTGTTTTTAGGGTTGGATATTCAGATTGGTGCTGTTGAATTAACCCGGAAGAATTTCCGGAATTCGGTTTTCAGTGAAAGATTGAAAAATATTCATCAGGATTTTAAAACTTTTGAATCAAAAGATACATTTGATCTTATTGTTTCCAATCCTCCGTATTTTGAAGAGTCTGATTCCGGTAAGGATAAAATTGCCAGGCAGACAATTGAGTTGAATTTCAGAGAACTAATCTCCAGAATTCCGTCGTTGTTGTCTGAAAAGGGTGTTTTTTCGGTGATCATTCCTGTTGAGGTGGGAGTGGATTTCATTGGTCTTGCAAAAGAATATCATTTGTTTTTGTTCAGAAGAATTCAGATCAAAGGAATTGAACATTCAAAAGTTAAAAGACTGATATTGGAATTTTCAATAAGGGAAGGTGAGGCCGAAGACTCTGAATTGGTGATAGAAAAAAGTCCGAGAAAATACTCGGACCAATATTTAGAACTCACTAAAGAGTTTCATGTTTTTAGTAAATGAAAATTATTCGAATAATTCCGTGGTATCAAGTACGGATACCTTTCCATCTTCACATCTGATCGCTTCACCAGGGAAGTTTTGGATCATATGATAATCGTGAGTAGCCATCACTACAGCAGCTCCGTTTTCCAAAGCAACCTGCTTAAGTAAAGTCATGATTTCATTAGAAGTTTCCGGATCAAGATTTCCGGTAGGCTCATCTGCAAGAATAAGATCCGGATGATTTAATAAAGCTCTTGCAATAGCTATACGCTGTTGCTCTCCTCCTGAAAGTTCGTGTGGCATTTTATGCTTTTTGCTCTTCATGTTCACGCTTCCAAGAACTTCGTTGATACGGTCTTCCATTTTGATTTTATCACTCCATCCTGTAGCCTCAAGGACAAATTTTAAATTCTTTTCCACTGTTCTGTCTGAAAGTAACTGAAAGTCCTGGAAAACAATTCCTAATTTTCTTCTCAGGTTAGGGATGTCAGACGTTCTCATTTTAGCAAGATCAAAACCTACTACATCACCGTGTCCTGAAGCCAATGGAATATGCCCGTACAATGTCTTTAAAAGTGAGCTTTTTCCTGATCCTGTTTTTCCGATAAGATAGCAAAATCTTCCTTTTTTAATATTGAGATTAACGTCAGAAAGAACAGTAAAGTTTTTTTGAGCAATCTTTGCATGTTGTAAACTTATAATGCTATCTCCTGAGATATTTGTATGTGGCATAATTTAATTTTAAGAGGGCGATTTCTAAAAAAAATCTTTTCAGATTTTAAAAATAGAAAAAAGAAACTTAAAGAACCTAAATTTTAGTAAATTTTAACAACAAAAAATGCCTGAAAAACTTCTTTTCAAGCATGATTTGTATATGATAATTTCGAGATTATCTCTTAGCGCGAGATGCACTTATCGTTAAACTCTTTCTGCCTTTAGCTCTTCTTGCAGCCAAAACTCTTCTACCGTTTGGCGTTGACATTCTTTCTCTGAAACCGTGTTTGTTTCTTCTTTTTCTTTCTGATGGCTGGAATGTTCTTTTACTCATTACTATATATTTAAATCGTAATTATCTATTTATTTTTCAGGTTGCAAAGATAAATATTTTTTTAGAAGTTACAAATTTATATTGTTTTTTTTTGAAATTAATTTAAGCGTTTCTGAAGGTGATATTAGAAAAGTTCACTATAAATAGAGTCCCTCAGCTTATTTAAATTAATGTATGTCTCATTTATTTAAAAGCTCTATCTTTGGAGACTCAAATTTAAAGAACATAATGATGTTTACACCTACTGAACTTTTAGAAATAAAGAATCTTCTTACGCCTGAAAATAAAATAGTTATCCTTACCCATTATAATCCGGATGGAGATGCTATTGGTTCCAGTTTAGGATTAAAACATTATTTGCACGCAAAAGGCATAATGGCAGAAGTGGTTGTGCCTAATGATTTTCCTAAATTTTTGAAATGGATGCCTGAAGCCAGAAAGAATATCGTTGCTGAATATAAAAGAAAGGTTGCATTTGATCTTATTAGTGATGCAGATGTTATTTTTTGCTTAGACTTCAATTCACCTTCACGAATTGGCATTCTTGGAGACTGGCTGGTAAAAGCTACCGCAAAAAAAATTCTCATTGATCACCATCAGCAGCCTGAAGAGTTTGACTATGTATATTCAGATACCATTATCCCTGCAACTTCCCAGATGATCTATCATTTTATTGAAGCAATGGAGGATGAGGATTTGGTTAATAAAGATATTGCAGAGTGTCTTTATACCGGGATCATGACTGATACGGGAGGGTTTCGTTTCCGCTCAACAAGCGCTACGACACACCGTATTATTGCTAACCTCATTGAAAAAGGAGCTGATCCTTCCGTTATTACATCCAATACTTGGGATACCAATACCGTTTCCCGTCTGCATCTTTTAGCTCTGATATTAGGAAGAATAGAAGTGGTAAATGACGGTACAGTAGCTGTTTTATACTTAACAAGAAAAGAACTTCAGGAATATGGCTTCCAAAAAGGAGATACTGAAGGTTTTGTTAATTATGGATTAAGTATTATCGGAGTGAAGATGTCTGCATTTTTCATGGAAGACCTGTATGAAGATTTTATCAAAATTTCTTTCAGAAGTAAAGATGATGTTGATGTTAATAAGTTTTCAAGGAAGTATTTCAATGGAGGAGGGCATATCAACGCAGCAGGAGGTAAATCAAATGATTCTTTACCGGATACTCTTGAAATATTTAAAAACAGAGTGGCTGAAGAGAATTTGTAAAATGAAACAGAAGAAGGGAGATACGAATCAAATAGCATTAAACCTGGCTTCAATTGTCAATTTTTAATTTTCTGTATCCCTTGTCTTCCAGTTCTGCACATGTATATTCATACACCTGCTGAAACATTTCATCCATATATTTTTTGTTAAATAAGCTGAACTTTGTCATTTTAGGAGGATCAAGAAAGATCTTACATGAATTCACTTTAGAATAAACCGATTTTGCAATGGCTAAATGGAGAATTCTATCAAATTCCTTTAGCAGACTCATTTTTTTAAGTTCATCATAACTGATCGAATTCACATGTGATGCAATCAGGAAATCGCATTTATCAATGATTGGTTCTATGGGTAAGTTGTCTAAAACGCCACCATCTACATATATTTTTTCTCCAATCCTTACGGGTGGAAGTATAAAAGGAACGCTTGAAGATGCTAAAAGGGGTTGAAAAAGTGGTCCTTCTGAAAAGAAGCTTACAATGCCGTGGGTCATTTCTGTTGCAGCCACATAAACGGGGATTTTCAGGATTTTAAAATCATCCTCAGGAAAGTGATCTGTAAATAGTTTTAAAATAAAATTTGAGCTGAAAATGCCATTTTTGGAAAGTTTTAAATAAGACCTGGAAAAAAAAGTGGTGCTTTTTACAATGTCCATCATCTCATCGGGAGTTTTTCCGAAAGAATAAAAAGCGCCAACAATAGAACCGGCGCTGGTACCTGAAATAATATCGGGTTTAAGATTGAATTCTTCCAACGCTTTTAAAACAGCAATATGGGCAATTCCACGCATGCCTCCACCGGAAAGTGTCAAGCCGATTACGGGTTTCTTTTTGTTGAAGGAGAATAAGCTCATTGAGAAAATTAATCTTCACTAATATACAAGAAATTTCAGAACCTTAATTGGGCTTATTGAGGATAAAATAGCTTGACTGTATTTAGTAATAATATGGCTCGTGTTGGAAAACAAAAAGCCTAAATGTTTATAAAACTAAGTTTTTCGGCATATTATGAAGAAGTTCAGTATTAATGATCTCTGCACAAATTCCTGGTTTTTCCCAATGTCCGTTATGTCCGCAATCCAGAATGTATGATTTTATATTCGTCCTGTCCGGAAGGTTATTGATGGTTGTTTCTGTTTTTACTGCATTATCATGCTTTCCTGAGAGGACTAATATTTTAGCCTCAAGATTTTCCAGAACATGTTTTTTATCCGTTCGTTCTACCATTCCTTTTACGCAGGCTAATGCTCCCATATTATTGGTAGACAATGCAACTTCCAGAGCTGTTTCTATTTTGCCTTCAAGAATATCTCTTTCGTTAGGGTTGAATAAATTAGGAACTCCGGCCTTTGCATAATTAGGGAATGCTTCCTGAATAATTCTGTAGCTTTTTATGCGTTGTTTTTTCTTTTCATCATCATCCGGAAAGTAGGTGGAAAAAAATAAGGTAAGACTTTTTATTGATTCGGGATATTTTTCAGCAAATGCCAATGAAGTATAGCCTCCCATAGAATGTCCTAACAGGTGAACTTTTTCAAGCTTTTGATCGTTTAGAACCTTTTTTACTTCATCAGCCATAAGCTCCATCGTATGAACGTCAGCCAAAATTTCTGATTTTCCGTGACCAGGGAGATCTATTTTTAAAAGGGTGAAATTTTTAGATAAGTGCGGCTCCATATCACTCCAGATAGAAAGATTTTCCATGAAGCCATGGAGTAGTACTAAAATTTCCTTTCCGTTTCCTGTTTTTTCAAAATTCAGCATGTGTTCAGAATTAAAAGTGAATATCGATATAGTCTACAAATCCTGAGCCGTTTACCATATCCTGAAGCCTCCAGGTTTTTCCGCCGTCTTTAGATAAGAAAGTTTTTGTACCCTTTCTTATATCTATTTTCCCGTTTTCGTTTTCAGAGATGCTTTGCGAAATACTTCCTGTGAAATTCATATGCTTGTCGGAAACAACTTTCATATAGCCTTCAATATGTACATGATCTTTCCCTGATTTTATATCTCCAAGAACTTTATAATGATCCTTTTCACCCTCTGTTTTTTTGAAATTGACAGAGCCTGCTTTTTTGATGAGATTATGCGTGAATTTATGATCTCCGCTAAAGTCTTTGAAATGGTTTTTACTTCTAATGCTGTCATTTATTTTTGTACGGGCAGCATTAATAGAATCGATAATTTTGACGCTGTCTGTATGGTTTGGGGTTGATTGTGTTTCTTTTTTTGAACAAGAAAAAAGTAGGGCTGTAATTGCCGCGATCATTAGTATATTTTTCATCGAAGAATAAAAATTGTATTCTCAAAAGTAAATAAAAAAGAGCATTATTATAATGCCCTTTCTGTTTTATTTTATTAATTCTTCATAAACTTTCTTTTCCCAAGGTTTCATGTCGGTGATTCCATAACGTTCCTTTTTAGAGATGGCAATGTTGTCCAGCATATCTACAAAATTTTTATAATTAGAATCATCTGTAGGTTCAATGATAATTGTGAAATTATCTTTTATAGGTGCGTCATTGTAAGCCTTCGAAATGATTTTTGAAATATTAACCCCATTATAATCGGTTTCTTTGAGATTGCTGGTGTTTAAATCTCCTTTTGCCTCCTGATGATAAAATATCCTATTATCCTTTCCGATAATAAATGTAACCTGGTTTTTGTTGTCAACTACATTTGTTGGTGGAGTTGGGCTTTTTGCCGGCAATCCCAGATCCATTACATTGGGTTTTGTAAAATTGGTTGTAAACATGAAAAAGGTTATTAATAAAAAACCTAAGTCTACCATTGGAGTCATGTCCACGCGGATTAATTTTTTCCGTTGTTTTCCTCCTGATTTTTCTTGTGCGATAACTTCAGCCATAAGTACAATTTTTAAATGTTAAACGGTTATTTGATAAAGATTGAATTATTGTTCTTTATCTGAAGGAATCCATACAAAGTTTGTACCTAATTTTTCAAAATCTTACAATTTTTTAAAATTTATTAAATGTTTAGCATAAAGAAACCTTAGCGTTTTTGATTTTACTAATATTTTATGATTAATTAAGAGATTGTGTATTATTTCTCTATGATCAATTTCTCAGATAAAATATTTTTTCCCTGATGCTCAGCGTGGATAATATAAATGCCATTGGTTAATTGAGAGGTATTAATAGAGCTTTTTTTATTATTATATTTTTGACTTAGTAATTTTCTTCCCGACATATCTGTTATCTGTACAGTAGTTCCCGTAGGCAGGTTATCCAGATAAATAAGATCTTTTGCAGGATTAGGATACAAGGAAATATTGTTTTTAATATTATTTTCTGCGGTACTTAGCTGTTCAGTTTGGATTTTTACCATCCAGCCATCGTTAAGCCCTTTATTAATGGTGATATCTCCGTCGGTAGAATAGGTTCCGCCAACTACAATATAGGTCCCGTCAGCAATCTCTATAATACCTCTGCCCATTTCATTACTGGTGCCTCCCAACGATTTTTGCCACATGATATTTCCGGAAGAGTCAGTCTTAATAATCCAGAAGTCACTGCTTCCATGATTACCCGTCACATCTCCATTGGTTGATTGGGCGTTTCCGGCAATGATATATCCGCCATCCAAGGTCCGTTGGATGGCTTCTCCATAATCAGAAGACGTTCCTCCAAATGTTTTCTGCCATTGCAGGTCACCTGACGAGTTGAGTTTCAGCGTCCATACTTCACCCTGACCGTGATTCCCTGTTATATCTCCATCACTGGATTGAGTGTAGCCTACAAGTATATATCCGTTATCACTGGTGTTTTGTATATCGTACGGGTTTTCCCTTGATGTTCCGCCATATGTTTTCTCCCAGATAACAACTCCTGATGGGTCTAATTTCAGAATCCAGAAATCCGAAGTGTCGGTTGAAGAAAAGTTGTAACTTCCGATAACGACATAACTTCCATCCGGAGTTTGCCTAATCTGATTTCCATCGTCTTGATAAAGAAAACCATACGTATTTTGCCATTGTATATTTCCGGAACTGTCTAATTTGATGATCCACATATCCCTTTGTCCGTGATTACTTGTAATATCACCATCTGTAGAGTAGGTAGATCCTATAGCAATATATCCTCCTTCATTTGTCTGCTGGATATCAACTCCATCTTCATCAGCACTACCACCCAGTGTTTTTTGCCATACAATATTGCCGGAGTCATCAAGTTTAAGTATCCATAAATCATATCCTCCATGATTTCCCATAATATCCCCATCCGTAGAACTTGTGGATCCAATGACGATATATCCGCCGTCAGTGGTCTGCTGAATCTTAAATCCTCTGTCTATATTGCTTCCGCCATACGTTTTTTGCCATTGGATGGTACCGGAACTGTTTACTTTTACAATCCAAAGGTCTGTGCTTCCATGGTTTGTAGTTACGTCGCCATTTGAAGAGGTAGTATCCCCAATAGTGATGTATCCGCCGTCATTGGTTGCCTGGATATCAAAAAACTCTTCTCTACCTGTACCTCCAAAAGTCTTCTGCCATACTATGGAAGGTGCCTGGGCGCTTAAAGAAAGAAAATTTAAAGTGAAAAATAAAAGATAAAATAGATTTTTCATGTATACTTTTATCCTAAAAATAAATAAAAATTATTGGGTTTATTTATTTCAATAAGTAAGTGTAGACATTTTTCTAATAAGTGTAAAAAGCCCTGTCAATTTAATTGACAGGGCTGTAATATTTTTAAGTGTAAAAACTATTTATTCTGTTTGTAGTAATTTACTCCGCATTCCAGGAATTTTTTAAACTCCTCTTTCGGCATATAACCTGATACAGGAGTGTTGATAACCTTTCCGCCCGGAGTTACCAAAACGTAATGGGGTTGGGAATTGTTATTGAAATTAACCTGCTGGAATAAACTCCATCTGTCTCCGATTGTTTTTACTTTTTTAATTTGACCGTCTCCCAGATCAATTTTGGTTTTCTGATCTTCCGGAAGTTCTTCTTTGTCGTCAACATACAGAGAAGCAAGAATGACATCGTTTTGAAGGATGGGTAAAATGTCGGGTTCGCTCCAGACAAACTCTTCCATTTTTCTACAGTTTTCACAACCATATCCGGTGAAGTCAATCAAAATGGGTTTGTTTTCTTTTTTGGCTAATTCTATAGCGCTGAAAAAGTCATGTTCCGGATGCATTCCCAGAATTCCGTCCTTTTCATTATGGAAATAGCTAACGTTAAGCGGAGGAAGGATACCACTCAGTAACTGAAGTTTTGGACGCTCAGAAGGGATCAATCCCTGGATCAGATAGATTACAAATCCAATTCCTAATACTCCCAATATTTTTCTGGTGATAGATATTTTGGGTTTTTTATCATCATGAGGGAATCTGATCAGTCCAAATAAATATAAAGCAAGACCAATTGTAATGATGATCCAGATAACAATAAATAATTCTCTTTTTAATAAAAATGTTTTAGAAACAAGATCTGCTTTTGACAGGAATTTTAAAGCCAATGCGAGTTCCACGAAACCTAGCACTACTTTTACTGTATTCATCCATCCTCCTGATTTAGGAAGGCTCTGCAAAGCTTGAGGAAATAATGCTAAAAGTCCGAAAATAATTGCCCAAGCCAAACCAAAACCAGCCAATGCAAAAGTTAGCAACATCGGTACATTAGTAGATCCGGTAACAGCACTTCCTAATAAACTTCCTAAAATAGGTCCGGTACATGAGAATGAAACAATCACCAGTGTAAGAGCCATAAAAAAGATTCCAATGATACCTCCTGCTTCTTCAGCCTTGGATGATTTATTGGCAATAGCGCTTGGTAGTGTAATATCATAGTATCCGAAGAAGCTTCCGGCAAAGAAAATAAATATGATAAAGAACGCTATATTAAGCCAAACACTTGTTGAAATTTCATTAAAAATATTTCCTGCAATTCCATTAATTAAATGGAAAGGAACACTTAACAATACAAATATAAGCAGGATGAAAAAACCATAGATAAGAGCATCTCTTTTTCCTTTGGCTTTATTTTTATTTCCTTTTGTAAAGAATGATACCGTTAGAGGGATCATTGGAAAAACACAAGGAGTTAATAAGGCTATTAATCCACCGATAAATCCTAAAAATAAATAGGTCCAGTAGTTTTCATCAACCTTTGAAGACTTAGTACCACAATCCGTTAAAGGCTTTTTAAAATCTATTGTTTCTATTTTCAATTTTTTAGGATCAAGATGCGAAACCTGTGATACGACAATTTCGTCTTTAGACGGATTTTCTACAGCAGTTACAGTCGTTTTTGCAGAATCTTTAACTGTTTCTGAAACAGCTTCAGGGGTTGCTTCTTCAGTTGCTCCTTTTGGAGTGACCTTTTGATTGAATTCTAATGTATTGGGAGCCAGACATACCCTGTCATCACACGTTTGATAAGTGATTTCCGAGGTGACATCTGCGGGTTTTGTAGGATCTTTAAGTTTGAATTTTTGTTTAAAGCCTGCCGAGTTTGAATAGAAAACAATCGTTCCGCCAAAAGCCTCAGAGAATTCTTCATGCTTCTTTCCAACCTCCTGAAATTTTCCAATCAGTTCAATATTTTTTCCCGAAACTTTATATTCTGTGGGAATCCCTGTATCTTCAGGAATATCTCTCGAGTAAATATGCCAACCACTTTCCATCGTTGCATTAAGAACTGCCTCGTATTGATTATTTCCCAGATCATTGATCGTGAACTTGAATTTTACAGGATTTTTGATCTGTGCATTGAGTCCTGAAAATAAGAATACCAAAGCTAATAACAGCCATGCTTTAAATTTACTTTTCATTTTTTACTTTTCATTAAAAAGGTTTAGGGTATGCTTTGTTTTTTCTGTACACACAAATCTTCTGTCTTGTCTGTAAGGAATAATGCCTAAGACGTTTTTATTGCCGTCCACCAATACCCAAATTTTTTGCTTCGCTAAAATAGATAATTTTTCATCCTTAAAAAACTTGGAAACTTTCTTTTTTCCCGAAAAGAGTAATGGATAAAATAAATCACCTTCCTCTTTTTTCCTTAAAATTAATGGGAATTGAAGCTGTTCTGCATCAAAAGACCATTTGAAACTCTTGCTATGCTCACTACTGTCTGTAATGAATGTGGCAAGATTGATTTCAACTGAAAATTTATTGAAATCAAACTTTTCAATTAAAATTATCTGTTCTTCCTCTTTTTTATCAACCTTATTGATTATGATAAGTTCATCCCGATTAATCATCAGTTGATAATCATTAGAAAAAAAAGAACTTCCTGTAGAGGCGGTGAAAATTTTCCTGATTTCTTCTTCTTTGTTGAATCCGTATTTTTTTAAAATTTCGAACTTTATAAAATCACTTTCTTTAGCCAGCTTTTGCTTTGATAGGATTCTCTTTTCCAGGTTAAATGTAGAAATACTATTTTCTACTTCTTCTATTTGTTTTTGTATAAAATCTTTTGCCTGATTCAGGTAAGAAGAGCTTTTTTTAAAATTTTCTAAAAAATGATCATTAGTTTCAAGAAGTTTCGGGACAATTTCATTTCTGATTTTGTTTCTTAAGTAATCGTTTTTTTTATTAGACGCATCTTCTCTGTATTCAATATTGTTTTCTTTTGCAAAACTATAAATCTCTTCTTTGGAATAACCTAAAAGAGGGCGCAGGATTTTGTTCTCATTAGCAGGAATGCCGCTCAATCCGTTAATGCCTGCTGCTTTTGACAGATTAATGATGAATGTTTCTAGTTGATCATTCAGGTGATGTGCGGTTACCAGATATTCCAGTTTTTCTGCCTCTTGTACCTTTTTAAAAAATTGATACCGGAGTTCCCTGGCCCAAAGCTGAATGGAATTTTCAGGTTGTTGATCTTCTTCCGAAACCTCATATAAATGAAATCTGATGTCATTGGCCTGACAAAAATCCTGAACAACTTTCTGATCCGAATCAGAGTCCTTACCCCGAAGTTTGTAATTGATATGTGCAATCTGAAAGTTAAGACCCAGATTACTGAATAGAAAAGCTAAAACCATGGAATCTGCACCTCCGCTTACCGCTAAAAGATAATTGTGTTTTTCGGGTGAGTTAACCAGATTTTGCAGCTGTTCTTTAATACTTAATTTTTTCAACATAACTGTTGAGAATTTCATTTGTGCAAAGATAATTCATATAATTCAATTGAATTTTCTAACTTTGATCCGTCTAAAAAAGATTATTTATGAAGATATTAAAAATTTTAGCAGTTTCTGCGATGGCGTTGGGAATGACATCTTGTGTCAGCAAAAAACAGTATGATGCACTAAGTTCGAACTACAAACAGTGCATTGAAAATATTGGCGAAAGACAAAGAGAGATTCAGGATCTGAAATCTCAAAACTCCGCATTATCCGGTGAAAATAGTTTACTAAAAAGCCAGCATGATGCTCTGAAGTCATCTTTAGATGCATGCTTATCCAATACAGGAAAAAGCTCTGCAAATATTGATAAACTGGTAGGTGAGATTAATGCTTCAAACTCATACATCAAACAATTGATTTCTAATAATGCTAAAAATGATAGTCTGAATTTAGCATTGTCAAATAAACTGAAAAGATCTTTGGATAATGTAACCGATGAGGATGTTCAGGTAAAAGTATTGAAAGGAGTTGTAATGATTTCCCTTTCAGATAAAATGTTGTACAAAACAGGAGATTATAACATTCTGCCGGCAGCTCAGGAAGTACTAGGAAAAGTAGCTAAAGTGATCAACGATTACGATAAATATTCCGTACTTATTGAAGGGAATACTGATAATGCTCCTTTGAGCTCTGCTAATTTACCAAGAGACAACTGGGATCTTTCTGCATTGAGAGGAACTGCGGTTGCTAAGGTGCTGCAAACTCAGTTTGGAGTAGATCCTTCAAGAATTACAGCTGGAGGTCGTTCAGAATACAATCCTAAAGCAACGAACATGAGTGTTTCAGGAAGAGCAGAAAACAGAAGAACTGAAATTATCATTATGCCTAAGCTTGATGAGTTTATGAAACTGATGGATATTGCTCCTAAGAAATAATACTTGAAATACATAAACATAAATAAATCCCGGAGAAATTCGGGATTTATTATTTTAATCAAACTAATTCTTCTTGTTTCAATAATGAAATAATTCGCTTAATAAATGAATCGGATAATTTGCGTTTAGTTTTTTCAGAAGATACATTCTCTAATGATCCTGTAGCTTTTCTCTTTTTCTTAGTTAGGCTTTCTTCTGTTTCCATGTTATATGATGTTTTTGCGTTTGCTGCTTAGCAAAGGTACTAATGTCCTGTCTGCTAAAACACCCGTGTTTTTACGGTATTTTAGCAGGGTGATTTTCCCATGGTTAAATTGTATCTTTTATCCACAATACCACCATTTTTTCTTTTATTTAATTAAATTTGAATAACAAAAATCGATAACATGAGTTTTTTTGAAGAAAAGAACCCGGAAATGGATAGGTATCTGGAGACCCACGCTTCTTCCGAACCTGAAATTCTGAAGAGATTAAGAAAAGAAACTTTCCAGAAAACAACACAGCCGCATATGATATCCGGTTATCAGCAGGGAAGGCTTTTAACGATTATTTCCCAGATGCTGCGGCCAGTAAATATTCTTGAAATAGGAACTTTTACGGGATATGCCACCCTTTGTTTAGCTACGGGCTTATCCAAAGAAGGAAAAATTACAACATTGGATGTTAATGAAGACCTGGCTTACCTTCCAAGGAAGTATTTTTCTGAAAGTGAATTTTCGGAGCAGATCTATTTTAAACTTCAGGATGCAAAAGACTTCTTAAAAGAAACAAATGAGATTTTTGATCTTGTTTTTATCGATGCAGATAAGGATAATTATGCAGAATATTTCAGATTAATAAAACCCCATACCCAATCCGGATCAGTGGTATTGTTTGATAATGTTCTATGGTACGGTAAAGTATTGGAAGAAAACCCAAAACAAAGATCTACCCAGGTCATTAAAGAATTAAATGATTTGATTGCAAAAGATGAAGATTTTGAAAATCTTATTTTACCTTTGCGTGATGGGGTTAATTTCCTTCGAAGGAAGTAAATAGAGAGGTTTGAAATTTAAATTTTTAAATTTTCAAATTCTTAGTCATTTAATATATAAAGAAAGTTGATGAATAAAGGAATCTGTATTGTTACTGTAGCTCCTGTCCGGGCAGAAAACTCGGACAAAGCAGAGATTGTAACAGAAATATTGTTTGGTGAAAGTGCTGATATTTTGGAAGTGAATAAAAACTGGACCAAAATAAAAATGCATTATGATGGCTATGAAGGATGGATGGATACTAAACAGATAAAACCTGTATCAGACGAAGAACTTGAAAAGAGAAAAGTTACTCTGATTACGGAAGATTTCTCCTCTGTATTGATGAATGATGGTAAAACATTGCTTTCTATGGGATCAGAAGTTGAATTTCCGGCTGTGGCTTCAAGGAGAAGTCATGATATTCGGGAAAGCATTGCTTTAACGGCAAAAGAATTTCTTAATGTTCCTTATTTATGGGGAGGAAAAAGCTTTTTTGCGGTAGATTGTTCAGGCTTTACACAATTGGTGTATAAAGTTCACGACATCAAGCTTCCGAGAGATACCTATCAGCAGGCAGAGATGGGGGAGCCTTTAACCTTTGTTGAGGAAAGTCAGCCCGGAGACCTGGCATTCTTTGAAAATACCGAAGGGAAAATTATTCACGTTGGAATTATGTTAGAAAATCAGAAGATCATTCATGCCTCTGGTAAGGTAAGAATTGACACCCTTGATTCCTCCGGGATTTTCAATAAGGAATTGAACAGTCATACCCATAAATTAAGAGTGATTAAAAAAGTTTTGTAATAACCGAAGCATGTCTGGTAAACTATTACTTATTGTAAATATTCTCTTGCTTATTTCAATTTGGATTTTTACCGGATGGAAATATGCAGAATTACCGGAAATTATTCCTACTCATTTTATGGTTAACGGAAGAATTGACGGTTATGATCATAAAAGGACAATTTGGATTTTACCTTCTATTGCTACCTTCTTATCTTTTATTCTTTTTGCGGTTACCAGAGATCCCAACTCTCCCATGCTTACTGTTCCGGATCACTTCCGAAATAAAAAATCTTTAGAGCTTTTTGCATACAGTATTCTGCTACCTCTGCTATTGTTGTTTGGGTATACTCTTTTAGAAACCGTTTGGATAGCTGAAAACAGAACAAATACTTTGGGTAATATGTTTTTCGTTTTTTTAGGCTTGATGATCCTTGTAATAGGGACAAACATATTTGTAATGTTTAAAAAAGGAAAATATGATAAAATCCAAAAATAATTCTGATCACTATATATGGGGAGAGCATTGTGATAGCTGGGTACTGAAGGATACCCAGGAGCTTTCTGTAAAGCAGGAAAAAATGCCTTCGGGAACCTCTGAAAAACTTCATTTTCATAATAGAGCTAGCCAATTCTTTTATATTCTTAAGGGAGAGGCTTCATTTGAAATTGAGCAGGAAAAGTTTTTTATAAAAGCGGGTGAAAGTATTTCTATTGAGCCAAAAGCGCAACATTATATTTTTAATGATACAGAAGAAGAACTTGAGTTTTTAGTGATCTCTTGTCCTTCAACAAATAATGACCGGGTTGAAATTGAAAAATAGATGATGTCTTTTATTTATAACATACTGATTAATATCCTCATTTTCGGAATGAAAGTATTTTCGTTGTTCAATGAGAAAACTAAAAAAGGAATTGAGGGACGAAAACATTCTTTATCGCTTGTAAAATCTTCATTTTCAAAAACGGATAAGGTAATCTGGATGCATGCAGCAAGTCTGGGGGAATATGAGCAGGGGCTTCCTGTTCTTGAAAGGTTGAAAGAAATTTTTCCACAACATAAAATTCTGATTACATTTTTTTCACCTTCAGGATATGAAAATGTTATCAGGAAAAAACATATCGCTGATGTTATTTGCTATCTTCCTTTTGATACAAAAAAATCTGTAAGCGAGTTTGTTGCACAGTTCACTCCTGAACTATTCTTTACGGTTAAATATGATTATTGGTATAATCTTTTAGCTGAACTAAAAAAAAGGAATGCCAGAATTTATGTGATTTCTGCACTGTTCTATGAAAGGCAATCATTTTTTACATCTTACGGGAAATGGTTTGTCAAACAGCTTCAGTCAAACGTTGATTGGTTTTTTCATCAGACTGAATTTTCCTACGCTCTGGCTAAAAGTATAGGATTGGTAAAATCTTCTATAACAGGAGATACAAGATTTGACAGGGTTAAGCAACTTAGGAGCAGGGATCATCATGTAAAATTTATCAAAGACTTTACAGGAGATCAAAAAACCATTGTTTTCGGAAGTTCGTGGCATGCTGAAGAAAAAATTGCAGAGCTGGTTTCTGTAATGAATCAGGATGTGAAAATTATTATTGCTCCTCATGATTTAAAAAGAGTCCAGAACTTAAAGCAGATGTTTCCCAATGCCTTATTGTACAGTGAGATTTCTGATTCCGGATTTTCGGCTTTCAATCCTCAGTTGTTGATTATTGATAGCATCGGGCTGCTATCAAAATTATATTCTTATGCTGATATTGCCGTAGTGGGAGGTGGGTTTCATGATGCAGGTCTTCATAATATTCTTGAAGCGGCGGCTTTTGGTGTTCCTGTTGTTTTCGGAAACCACTACAGAAAAAACCCTGAAGCAGATGAACTGATTTCAGCAGATGGAGGCAAATCTTTTGAAACCGAATATTTGGCTGCGGATTTTATTCTTTTTTTAACACATAATGAAGAGGTAATTGAAGATATGTCTCAAAGTGCCAGAAAATTTGTAGATGATAAACCCGATTCTTCGGAGCTTATTATTGAAAAGATGACATCATTTTAAGAATCCCTGGCTTTTGATCTCTTTAATGATTAAATCCAGATTTTCAGGAATACGGTCAGATTTAAGCCATCTCATATCAAAATTATTATTGATACAAAGTTTCTGTAGGTAGCGGTTATTTTGAATTTTATCTTCCAGTTCACTCAATTGCTCATCGAACTCAATCCAGTAATCTTCATCAAGCTTTTGTATAGTAAGAAGCGCCTTTATTGCTTTATTGATTATATAAATGTAAAGCTTATATACAGCATCGAACCTTTGATGGTTGAGCTGAGAATTTTGGTCTAAAATTCTGTTGATGAGAAACAGGTGAAGTGATACTTCACCAAATTTATCGGTAGTCACTTTTATGTGTTCAGTTATTTCAGCGCTTATTTTTCTAATAAGAACCAGGAAATATTTTGGATTAGTTATATATTTAGATGCGAAAAGAACTTTTTCTTCAATGATATCTTCCATCTGGGATCTTTTCTGATCCGTTGTTTCTGTATCAATTAACTCAAAATATAGTTTTTTGGAAAGAAGCTTATCTTTTTTAAGAAGTCTGAAGATCAAACGGTCTTTTTCTATAGAAGAGAAATTACTCAGTGCTGCTTTGAATTCTTTTGAATACTCCATTAATTAAAAATTTTAGAATATTTCATAAACCCGTTCAACGCCCAGTTGGCAGTATAATATAGAGACTTTAACGTAGAAAACTTCATGAAATCTTTGTACACAAGGTACTGATCTTTTACGATATGCTGTTTTTTTCTGGAAACACTCGTTGAATGCATCCTGTATTTTGCCATAGTTTTGGGAAGGGGTTTTCCCACAGGAATTTTCTTTAGTAAATTGAGCCACATAACATGATCTTCCCGCTTGCTGCCTTCCGGAAAGTATTCTTTGCCTACCCTCTGGGAATCATACATCGATGATAGGAGGGATAATCGGCATGTTTTCAGTAAATTGTCAAAAGTTACTTCCTTGTCTGCTTTGAAATCTTCAATCTGAGGAATAAGCTGTTCATTGCATCTCGCATAATTGGAGTAGGCAATTTCAGCATTTTCGCGCTTCATGAAGCTGATCATCTCTTCTAAAAAATCAGGCTCCCAGTAGTCATCGGCATCCAGAAAAGTAATAAATCTTCCGGTTGCTTTTTCAAGGGATAAATTTCGAGCATGTCCTGCACCTCCATTTTTTTCCGCAACAGATAACTTTATTCTTGGATCATTTACCTTACGGATTATATCCACAGAATTATCCAAAGACTTGTCATCAGTGATTAGCCACTCCCAGTCTGTAAAAGTTTGGCTTATTACAGAATGAATGGTCTCTTCCAGAAATCTGGAAGAATTATAGCATGGAGTGATTATGGAAACCTCGGGCATACGTGTTTTTATGCAAATATAAGGTTTTAAAATATCTGTTTTATTGAAGGAATTTTAAGAAAATGAAAATTATAATTGCAAAACCTAAAAAAAATGACAGAGTATTTAAAAAAAATCATAATTTTAGGCCTTGAAAAATTTGATACATGAAGAAATTAGCATTACTATTTGCAGGTTTATCATTATTAGTAGCAACCGGATGTAAGGACGACGATACTCAACAGGTATTTCCAATTAACGGACTTTGGCAACCTGTTAAAGAAGTGATTACCACTATTCCGGCAAACGGATCCGGGGTTTCAGATGAAATTACTTTTACCACTTGCCAGAAAGAATCAAGATGGTTGTTCAATGAAGGAAATACCGGAAAAAGAACCGATAAGGATGAAATAGGAACCCCTGCAATATGTAGTACTGTTTCAGACCGAAATTTTACCTATACCTATAGTACAAGTGATAAGAGGATTGAAATCAAATATCAGGGTACAGTAGTTCCGGACAAAGGAAAAGTAACTACACTCACTGATACGACGCTGAATCTTACCATTGAAGATACTACAGATCCTAATCTATACAAGTCTACCACATATACATTAAAGAGAATTCCTCAGTAATATATAAGGTTGAAAATAAAGAATACAGATCTCATCTTCGGATGAGATTTTTTTGTTTAAACCAAAGTATGCTAATTAATTAAAAATTAAAGTTCTATTTCTTTTAAAATCTTTATTTTTGTACCTCTTCAAATTTTTTGAAGATTAATTTTAAATAAAATCTATACATAAAGTGTTTTACGATCATCAGCAGATAGAAAAAAAGTGGCAGAAATACTGGGAAGAAAAGCAGACATACAAAACTTCCGATACAACAGATAAACCCAAATTTTATGTTCTCGATATGTTTCCTTATCCATCAGGAGCAGGATTACACGTAGGACATCCTCTTGGATATATTGCATCTGATATTTATGCAAGGTATAAAAGACATCAGGGATTTAATGTGCTTCACCCGGTTGGTTATGACAGCTTTGGACTTCCTGCTGAACAGTATGCTATTCAAACAGGACAGCATCCTGCTATTACTACTGAACAAAACATTAACAGGTATGAAGAACAATTAAGAAAAATTGGTTTTTCATTTGACTGGAGTAGGGAAGTGAGAACTTCAGATGCTTCCTATTATAAATGGACACAATGGATATTTATCCAGTTGTTCCATTCGTGGTACAATAAAGATACCGATAAAGCAGAGCCTATAGAAACGCTGATTCAGCATTTTGAAGAAAAAGGGACACAAGGTTTAAATGCAAATCAAAATGACGAACTTGATTTCACGGCAGAAGAGTGGAAGAATGCTTCAGATATTGATAAGGAAGATATCTTATTAAATTATCGTCTGGCTTACAGAGCTGAAACGACAGTTAACTGGTGCCCTGCTCTTGGAACAGTATTAGCCAATGATGAAGTAAAAGATGGGAAGTCCGAAAGAGGAGGTTTTCCAGTATTTCAGAAAAAGATGATGCAATGGAGTATGAGGATTTCCGCATACTCTGAGAGATTACTTCAGGGATTAAATACAATAGACTGGCCACAGCCTTTAAAAGATTCGCAGGAATACTGGATTGGGAAATCCCAGGGAGCGCAGGTTCAATTCAATGTTGAGAATCACGACGAAAAGATCGAGGTTTTCACCACAAGACCTGATACTATTTTCGGAGCGACTTTCATGGTACTTGCGCCGGAAAACCCATTAGTTGATACCATTACTACGGCTGTTCAGAAGGCTGAAGTTGATGCTTATATAGAAGAGACTTCTAAGAAAACAGAGAGGGATAGAATGTCTGATGTAAAAAACGTGAGTGGTGCATTTACCGGAAGTTATGCAATCAATCCTTTCAGCAATGAGAAGATGCCGATTTATATCTCAGATTATGTATTGATGGGATATGGAACAGGAGCTGTTATGGCAGTACCTGCTCACGATGAACGTGATCACAGATTTGCAAAGAAGTTTAATCTTGAAATTAAAAAGGTTGTTGAGACCGATGAAGATGTTCAGGAAAAATCTTTTGACTCTAAGACCAGCGTTTGTGTTAATTCAGATTTCCTGAATGGATTATCTTACGATGAGGCTAAAGCAAAAATGATTGCCGAAGTTGAGAAGCGTAATATCGGTCATGGAACTACAAATTACAGACAGCGTGATGCTATTTTCTCAAGACAGCGTTATTGGGGTGAACCGGTTCCTATATATTATAAGGATGGAATGCCATATACTTTACCAATGTCTTCTTTGCCTTTGGAGCTTCCCGAAGTTGAAAAATATTTACCAACAGAAGACGGGGATCCTCCATTAGGAAACGCTAAGTTTTTTGCGTGGGATGAGACAAATCAAAAAGTTGTAGCTACAGAATTAATCGATGAGGTTAATGTATTTCCATTAGAGTTGTCCACCATGCCTGGTTGGGCTGGAAGCTCATGGTACTTCTTAAGATATATGGATCCTCATAATGAAGAAGTTTTTGCTAAAAAAGATATCACTGATTATTGGGGACAGGTAGACCTATATATAGGAGGAAGTGAACATGCAACAGGTCACTTGCTGTATTCCCGTTTTTGGAATATGTTCCTAAAGGACAGAGGATACATCAATCAGGATGAACCTTTCCAGAAATTGATCAATCAGGGGATGATTTTGGGAATGAGTGCATTTGTGTACAGGGTAGAAGGAACAAATCAGTATGTTTCCAAATCATTGGCAACTCAATATAAAACACAGAAGATTCATGTGGATGTATCCTTATTAAAAGGAACATCTGATGAATTGGATACTGAAGCATTCAAACAATGGAGACCCGACTATGCTGATGCTGAATTTATTTTGGAAGACGGAAAGTATATTACAGATCGCGAGGTAGAGAAGATGTCCAAGTCTAAATATAATGTTGTAAACCCGGATGATATCTGTGCAGAATATGGAGCGGACGGATTAAGATTATATGAAATGTTCCTAGGACCATTGGAACAATCGAAACCATGGAATACCCAGGGACTAAGTGGAGTGTACGGATTCCTTAAAAAATTCTGGAACCTTTATTTTAACGGAGATGTATTTGAAGTTTCTGATGAAGAACCGACAAAAGCAGAATATAAAGTTCTGCATACTTTAATAAAGAAGGTGGTTTACGATATCGAAAACTTCTCTTTCAATACCTCTGTATCTTCATTTATGATCGCTGTAAATGAATTACAAAAAATAAAATGCAACAAACGCAATATTCTTGAGCCGTTAGCCGTTATCATTTCTCCTTATGCACCACATATTTGTGAAGAGCTTTGGAGTTTGTTAGGACATACCGATTCTATTGAATTTGAAAAATTCCCTGAATTAATGGAATCATATTTAGTGGAAGATGAAATCGAATATCCGGTGAGTGTAAATGGTAAAATGAGGTTCAAATTATCCCTATCTGCTCAATTATCACCCGCGCAAGTAGAAGATTTGGTGATTAATGACCCCAAAATGCAACAGATTTTGGAAGGAAAAACCCCGAAAAAAATCATTGTAGTCCCTCACAGAATTGTGAATATTGTAATTTAAAAAAAAATTAACATTGGCAAATTAAAAAAAATGAAGGCTTAATTTTTTGAAATTTTTAAAGTATTTAAAAATACTGAGAAATATCATTAAAAAAAAAGAGAATAATTGATTTATCGAAATCGTAATAATATTTCGTTATCAAAAAAATGCAAAATGTTTATTTGAGACTATTGTATTTTAATTAATTTTGCCTTTAATTTACAACTTGATAAAATTTTAAAACAATATAATTTAGTTAAATATGGAAATGAATGTTTCAAAAAATGATGAGCAAGTAATTGCTAGAAAGGCAGGAGGTTTAAACCCGGCTATTATTATTCCTATTTTATTCGTTATAGGAGTTTGTATTTATTTATTCGTGCTAGGGAGTCCTGGTAACTTCAAAGATGCAGATAAACTAGGTAGTGGATCTGTAGCTTTTTCAAGTGTTGAAGGAAAAGACATTCACCCAGAGTCGTTTTTAGGTATTATCTACAAAGGAGGGGTTATCGTACCAATCTTGATTACTTTCATGATCACTGTAATCGTTTTCTCTTTTGAAAGATATTTCGTACTTGGTAAAGCAGCTGGAAAAGGAAACTTGGATAGCTTCGTTGTTCAGGTAAGAAGCTTATTAAACCAAAACAAAATTGATGAGGCTTTAGAAGAGTGCGACAGACAACAAGGTTCTGTAGGTAATGTAGTAAAAGAAGGTCTTACGACTTACAAAGCTTTATCTCATGATACGACTTTAAATAAAGAGCAAAAAATGGTGGCTCTTAACAAAGCTATCGAAGAGGCTACAACTCTTGAAATGCCAATGTTGGAAAAGAATATGATGATTCTTTCTACTTTAGGTACAGTTGCAACGTTAGTAGCACTTTTAGGAACCGTAATCGGGATGATCAAAGCATTCTTCGCATTAGGTTCAGGTGGTGGTACTCCAGATGCTGCTGCACTTTCTACAGGTATCTCTGAAGCATTGATCAACACGGCTTTAGGTATTGGTACTTCAGCTATCGCTATTATCCTTTATAACTTCTTTACATCTAAAATTGATGGATTAACTTATAAGATCGATGAGATCGCAATGAGTATCCAACAATCTTTCGCGGAATTCAACTAAGAATTTCCAGCAAGGAATTTGCATTAGCAATAAAAGAAGTTTAATTAAAAATAATAAAAATAATGGCGAGAGTCAAACCAAAAAGACATGGAGTAGTGACGGATATGACCGCGATGTGTGACGTTGCGTTCCTACTACTTACATTCTTTATATTGACCACTCAGTTTAAAAAACCTGACGTGGAGCAGATTAAACCGCCATCTTCAATATCAGAGAAGTTACTTCCTGATGCTAGTTTAATGACTATCAACGCTACTCCGGACGGGAAATTCTATTTCCAACCGGTAGAGAATGCATCAGAGAGATTACAGCTTTTAGATAAAATGGGTCAAAAATATGGTATTACTTTTGACAACAACGAAAAAGCTGCATTTCAAAAAGTACAAGCGATTGGGGTTCCAATGAACCAACTTAAAAGCTATCTTGATTTGCCAGATGACGAGCAGAAGAATTTTAAGAGTCCTACAGGGATTCCTATGGATAGTACAAATAAGCAGTTAGTAGACTGGGTACAACAAAGTTTGAGCGTAAATCCTGAATACAAATTAGCGATTAAAGGAGACGTTACTACTCAATACCCTAAAGTGAAAAGCTTATTTGAAGGTTTAAGAGATATTGATTTTCTTAAATTTTGGTTGATTACATCACAAGAAGGTAAACCTAACGAATAATATCGAGCAGAAATGGCAGAAGTACAAGTACAGGAAAAGGGCGCCAAGGGCGGCAAGGTACGTTCCAAGAAGCAGAGTACCAGAGTTGACATGA
Organism: Chryseobacterium sp. PTM-20240506; assembly: GCF_048296755.1. NCBI lineage: Bacteria > Pseudomonadati > Bacteroidota > Flavobacteriia > Flavobacteriales > Weeksellaceae > Chryseobacterium > Chryseobacterium sp. PTM-20240506. The sequence goes on along the minus strand of NZ_CP182581.1, from coordinate 2,644,995 downwards.
CTCCGATGGTGGACTTGGGTTTTCTATTGATCACCTTCTTTATGTTCACAACCACGTTTAGTAAACCTAACGTAATGGATTTGGGTCTTCCGGCAAAACCGAAAGAAAAAGATAAAAAGCCACCTCCAACTGAAATTAAACTTTCTAACTCAATTTCATTGTTATTGGGTAAAGACAATAAAATTTTCTGGCATCAGCAAGATAATACATCTTTAACTGATCAGAATCTGAATGAAACTACTTTCGATAGAGAAGGTGTTAGAAAGGTAATTGAGCAAGCAAAAGCAAATGCGGCAGATAAAAGTAAATTTACTGTAATTATCAAGCCGACAGATGATGCTGTATATAAAAACTTTGTTGATATTCTTGATGAAATGGCAATTACCAAAAGTGAACAATACGGGGTTACCGATTTGAAACCTTGGGAGGTAGCTATTTATAACAAGAAAGTTGGGAATAATGGAGCTGCGGCTGCACCAGCTACAAAGTAATTTAACCATAAAATTGTAAATCTATGGCAGATGAAAATGTATACAGTCAGAATCTTACTTTAGACGAGATTGTATTTGAAAATAGAAACAAAGAATATGGTGCCTATGATCTGAGACATCAGTATCCAAAGCTTCTGACAAGATCTTTTCTTATCGGAACGGCACTATTCCTGATTTTGGCTTTGTCTCCTTTTATTTATCTTACGATTAAAAGACTTACTGCACCAGAGAAGAAAGAAGTAAAAGCTGATTTGGTGGAAATTCTTCAGGAAGATAAAATTATTGAGCAGCCAAAAGAAGAAGAACCACCTCCACCACCTCCACCTCCAAAAGAAGAGAAAATCGAGGTAATTCAGAATGTGGTTCCAGAGCCTGTAAAAGCTCCGAAAATTGAAACTCCACCACCACCGATTTCTAAGCAATTAGAAACAACAACTGGTTTGCAAAATCAGGAGGGTGTTAAAGCTCCGGCTTACACACCTCCACCACCTCCACCATCAACGGGGACTAAAACTTCAACTGCTGAAGTTAAGCCTCAGGTAAGTGACACTCAGGTGTATACAGAGGTAGAGCAAACTGCAGAATTCCCAGGAGGTATTAATGCCTTTAGAAATAAAGTGTCTAGTAACTTTGACGGATCTGCAATGAATGGTGATGAAGGAACTGTAAAAGCTGAAGTAACTTTCGTTGTTGAAAGAGACGGTAGTATTACAGACGTTAAAGCGAGTGGAAAAAGCTCAGACTTTAATGCTGAAGCAGTAAGAACTATTAAGTCTATTAAGACTAAATGGGCTCCTGCTAAGATTAATGGACAATCTGTACGTTACCGTTTCAGATTACCATTAACAATGAATTTTGAAGGATAATTTTTATCTTTAAATAATAATTAAAAAAGAGAAGCATATGCTTCTCTTTTTATTTTTTTTGGTATTTTTGTTATATGATGTTCAATTGGTTATCCCTGGTTACGGGATTGTTTTATATCGTTTTAGGAATTGTAGTTATTTTTTACAAATTCTTCTTTATTATTTTAGAGCCTACTGTAGCGTACCCTCTTGGAGGTGTTATGATTCTGTATGGAATCTTTAGAATTTACAGAGCGGTTTCAAGAATAAAAAATTCAGGAAATGAAGAATAATTTTAAAGTAATCATGCTTTTTGTCTTATGTATAATTGCAGTAAGCTGTAAAAAAGAAGACAAATCCCCATCCTATTATAAGGGAGATCTTACAATCCTTACTGATGAATCCTTTAAAAGTGTTACTGAAGCTTTAGCCGACGGATACATGATTAATTATCCCGAAGCACACCTAAAGGTAGTTACAAGGAAGGAAGACCTGGGCTTTTTAGATCTTCTGAAAGGAAAAGCCAGAGTAGCGGTAATGTCCAGAGATTTAAGTCCTGAAGAGCTTAAAGCTTTTAAAGAGCAGGTGGGTTCTAAATTTTTGCCTGCCAGATTTGCTGCTGACGCGGTTGTTTTTATTGTTCCAAAAAATTCTACCAGGACCAGTATTTCAATGGATGAAATTCAAAACGGTCTTCTTTCTGATAAAAAGGAATTTATTTTTGACGGGACTAATTCTAGTAACTTAAACTATGTGGCTCAGAAGCTTAAGAAGCAGCCTAAAGATCTCCAATTTTCTGTGATTCCAGGTAGTGAAAATATCATTGAACAGCTCAATAAATATCCCGATAAAATTGGTGTCATAGGTCTTAATACCTTTAGCCGCCCTTATGATAAAACTTCTGAAAAATTAAGGGATATGGTTAAAATATTGCCGGTTGAAAACAAAGGAAAATTATATACTCCGGATTCTGCAGGACTGCGTGAAATGAAATATCCTTTTACTAGAGTTTTGTATTTTTTAACAAATGAAGGAAACTTTAACATTGCCAATGGTTTCATCAGATATTCATGTACCCAATTAGGGCAAATGATTGTGCAGAAGGAAGGTTTGCAACCCTACAATATTTACAAAAGAGAGGTGCAAATGCGTTAAAAAATATTAAATTGACTTTATCCCCCAAATAAATACACTATTTTGGTCTGAAAATTGTGTATAATATTACTCGATTTAGAAAATATAAAATGAAAGATATAATGATTATGAATGTAAAAAAGATTGCTTTTGGAGCAGCGGTGGTATTTTTTGCCAATTTTTCGTTTGCACAAATATTGCAAGATGGTATTAACAGTATCGACAGTGATAAATTTGCCCAGGCAAAGACTCAGTTCACCGATATGATTGCTAAAGCTCCTACTGCTGAAAACTATTTCTATTTAGGAAATACTTTTCTAAGACAAGGTGAGCCGGATTTTGCTAAAGCAACTGAAAGCTTCAATAAAGGTCTTGCAGCAGACAGCAAAAGCTATTTAAACAAGATCGGATTGGCAGCTGTAAAGCTTGGAAAAGGTGATAAGGCAGCTGTTGCAGAAATACAGAAAATTGTTAGCGATTCAAGAGAAAAAGATGCTGAAGTATTGTTCAGAGCTGCAGAGGCTTTAACTTTATTTGAGAAAAATAACTCTCCTGATCTTGCCATTCAATTCCTTAATAAGGCAATTGAAAGGGCACAGAAAAAAGAAGTTCCTGCGAATTATTACTATACACTGGGAGACGCTTACAGATTGAAAAAAATCCCTGGTGATGCTATGACTGCTTATGATAAAGCGTTACCTCTGGCTAAAAATAAAGCTTCTGTTTATACCAGAATGGGTACTTTATGGATGGCTGCTCAACAATGGAAATTAGCTAAAGAAAATATTGATAAAGCAATTGCTGTAGATGCTACGTATGCACCTGCTTATAAAGCTTTGGCTGCCTATGATATTAAATATCAGCAAAATGATAAAGCGACTCAGGACTTGATCAATTATACTAAATATGCGGATGAAGATCCATATACACAATTAGAAATCGCTAAGCTTTATTTTACAAACGAAGATTATAACAATTCAAGAACTGTTTTAGATAAGATCTTTGATAAAATTGATGATCCTATTAAGTTCAAATTGAGAGCTTATCAATTATATTCTGAAGGTAAATATGCAGATGCTAAGCAAAACATGGATACTTTCGTTTCTCAGGCGGATAAATCAAGAGTACAACCTGCTGACCAGGGATTACAAGGTTTAATTGCCGCTGGATTGGCTAAGGATGAAAAAGATGCAGCAAAGAAAACTGCTTTAACAACTGAAGCTCAGCAGAAAATAGCTATCGCAAAAGCTGCAAAAGATGAAACAATGAAATGGGATATGGAATTAGCTAAGATTGCCGGAGGAGGAGCTTCTCAGGGATCAGCTGATGCAGGACCTACAAACCCTACCATTGAAGGATTAAAGCAAAAAGTAGCAGCTAATGCACAGGATACAGATTCATTATTCAAATTAGCGACTGCTTACCAGGATGTTAAAAACTGGAACGGAGCTATATTAACATGGCAGAAAATGAGTACACTTCTTCCTGATTGGGCTCCTGCTTATTACAGTTTAGGTTATTCTTACCAACAAGCTGGGAATAATGATGCTGCGAAAATAGCATATGAAAAATTCATCACTACTGTAAAGCCTGCTGATGTAGAGGCTAATAAGCAAACTTTAGCTTATGCTTACTTTGCCGTAGCTTATATGAGCAAAGATTCTGATCTTGCTAAAGCTAAAGATTATGTTGCTAAGTCTGTTCAGTTGGATCCGACTTATCAGGATGCTGTTAAACTTAACGGTGAGATCAATAAGTAATTTAAAATTTAAATTATATATATTAAAACTTCCCATTCATAATGTTTGGGAAGTTTTTATTTTAAGCCTTATCTTTGAAGAATATGAAAACAGACATACTTGCTTTTGGAGCGCATCCTGATGACGTAGAACTAGGCTGTGGAGGTACCATTGCCAAATTGATATCAGAAGGAAAAAAATGTGTTATTGTAGATCTTACAAAAGGTGAACTGGGTACAAGAGGAACAGACGAAACCAGAAAAACGGAGGCTTCTGAATCTGCAAAAATTCTTGGGGTTTCCGCAAGGGAAAATTTAGGTATGAAAGACGGGTTTCTGGTTAATTCAGAAGAGTACCAGATGAAGATTGTAAAAATGATCCGCAAATACCGCCCGGAAATCGTCTTAGCCAATGCGATTGATGATAGACATCCGGATCATGCAAAAGGAGCGAAATTAGTTTCCGATGCGTGCTTTTTAGCTGGTCTTAGAAAGATAGAAACTGTAGAGGGAGGAGAAAGCCAGGACGTATGGAGACCTAAACACATTTTTCATTATATCCAATGGAAGCATATTCAACCTGAATTTGTAATTGATATTTCAGAATATCTAGATAAGAAAATTGAAGCATGCCTTGCATTTAAAACTCAGTTTTATGATCCGAATTCTACCGAACCAGTAACTCCGATTGCTACAAAAGACTTTCTGGAAAGCTTAACATACAGAGCTCAGGATTTAGGGCGTCTATCGGGAGTTGCTTACGCTGAGGGATTTACAACAGAGAAGTTAATTGCTTTGAAAAATTTTGAAGGAATTGTTTTGTAATTAAAAAATCTTTCCTATATTTGCAACCACAAAACGGTGATTGTAGCTCAGTTGGTTAGAGCGTCGGATTGTGGTTCCGAAGGTCGTGGGTTCGAGACCCATCATTCACCCAAAGAAAGTACACTTTTAAAGTGTACTTTTTTATTTTATACCTTTCTGATATTTCACTTTTTTATCCAAAAAAATATCAAAAACATTTAATTTTATTTTAGGATCAGGATAAATTTTTATTTTGATGCTGTTTTAAGGGGAATACTTGATTGAAATAGAATGTGAAGTGAGAATACTTTAGAGGGAGTTTTCTAGCATAATTACTGTTAATGAGTGGTATATCATAGGTAGTTAGATTTAAAAGTACTCTTTTGCATCTTTTAAATCCATTGTCCTTAGAATAATCCTGTAAAAAAATAGACATAAAAAAAGCACCTTTTTTCAGATGCTTGTGTTTTTAGATATTCTTTTTTTATACTTCGTCGTCAGAATCTATAGTATAAGATTTGCTTTTGAAGTCTTTGTCATGTTTTTCTGAAATTACATCCTCACCCTTTTCATTAATGATGAAATCTGTTGACTCATTGAACATTTCCTGGAAACTCTTAAAATCTTCTTTGTAAAGGTAAATTTTGTGTTTTTCAAATGTAGCCTCTCCATTTTCACCGAAGTTCTTTTTACTTTCGGTAATCGTAAGATAATAATCCCCCGCTTTCGTCTCACGCACATCAAAGAAATATGTTCTTCTTCCTGCTTTTAACACCTTCGTGAAAATTTCATTTTCATGGCGTTCCTTGTATTCACTCATTGTTAGATATTTTTTAATCTTGTTAAGAACAAATATAAAAGATTTCTTTTAATCACAAAATTTTTTTTATGATTTATTTAACAATTTTGAATGAATCGGCTAAGCAGTTACAGAATTGGTAATTTCAGTAAGATTAAGGATTTTGTCAGCTCTTTGTGCGCTAGACTCTCTGTGTGTGATAATTATGGAGGTTGCATTGTGGATTTTTGACTCAATATTTTGCAGTATATTTTGTTCGGTTTCGGTATCTAATGCAGATAAAGAATCATCAAAAATAATGATATTTGGATCCTTAATCAGGGCTCTGGCGATACAAATTCTTTGCTTTTGTCCTCCCGAAAGCATCACTCCACGCTCTCCAACCGTCGTTTTATACTGTTCTTTAAATCCTATGATGTTTTTATGAACGTCTGCGATTTTAGCATATTCTACTACTTTCTCATGGGACGGATGGTCGATCGCAAATCCAATATTATTTTCTATAGTATCCGAGAATAAATAGCTCTCCTGAGGAATATAGCCAATAAAATCCCTGTACACTTCGAGATTGTGATCCTTAAGATTTTTCCCGTCAATCAGAATTTCACCTTCAGTAGGGTCTATCAAACGGCATAGCAATAAGGCGATCGTAGATTTTCCGCTTCCTGTTTTCCCCATAATCGCCAAGGATTGTCCCGCATTAATTGTAAAGCTTAAATTTTCTAAAGCTTTGATTCCTGTGTTAGGGTACATATATGAAACATTTCTAAATTCAATATCTCCTTTTATTTTATACTGATCAGAATTTTTGTTAATGATTTCAGATTTTTTATCCAGAAACTCATTGATTCTCTGCATGGAGGCTTCTGCTCTTTGATTGACTGATGTTACCCATCCTACCATTGAAAAAGGAAATATAAGGGTATTGATGTACATAAAAAAGTCGGCTATTTTACCGATACTTAGTTGTCCTGCAATATATTTTTGTCCACCGATGACGATGATGGCTACGTTAAGCAATCCGATTACAAATAAAATAATAGTAAAAAAATAAGCTTCTGTCTTTGCGAGGTCTAATGCTTTATCCTGGTAATCGGTTACCTTTGCCCCGTAATTCTTTTTGATATAATTTTCCCTGGCAAAGAATTTTACAACTCTTATTCCCGAAAAACTGTCCTGTACAAAAGTTGAAATACCGGACTGGCTTTTCTGCATTATCTTTGACTTCTTATTAATAATTGAACTTACTTTAAAAATAAGGTATGACAAAATCGGAAGTGGTAGTAATGTCCATAAAGTCATGGATACGTCCGTTTTTATCATATAGATGCTGGTAATAAGAAGTAACACCAGTAAATTTACGACATACATGACTCCCGGTCCAAGGTACATTCTTACCGCTACAATATCTTCGCTCAATCGGTTCATGAGGTCACCGATAGTCGTCTGCTTATAATCTGTAAGGGAAAGCTCCTGATAGTGTCTGTAGATTTTATTTTTAAGCTCATATTCAATTCTCCTTGACGCTACAATAATGGTCTGTCTCATCATGAAAGTAAAGAATCCCGTCAATAACGAACAACCAACAATTATGGCAACGTAAATCAATACCTGCTTGTTGAATCCCATTTGTCCGTTTTTGGTAAGTTCATCAACCGATTTTCCTACAAACTGAACTTTGTATGTATTAAAAAAATTACTGGCAATGATAAATAACAGCCCCCAAAACAACAATATCTTGTGTTTCCAAAAGTAGGGGTTCAGGGTTTTTAAAGCTTTCATATAGTTTTACAAAATTACAAAAATACCTTCACACTACGAATTCGATAAATTTTAAATTTTGTATCTTTGCACCCATAAAAAGCTCTTTGAATGTTAGGAAGAAGACAAATCCGTGAAAAAGTGGTGGAAAATGTGTATTCATACTACCAGAATCCGATTAAATTTGATGTTTTAGAGAAAAACATGTTTTCGGGTATAGAGAAAATCTATCATCTCTATATTTACCAACTGAATTTTTTAGTAGGTCTAAAGGCGCTTGCTGAAAACCAGATGGAAATTGGGAAGAAAAAATATCTGAAAACAGATTCTGATATCAATCCCAACCAGAAATTTATTAACAATCAGGTGTTGATCAAACTAGAGGAAAACCCTGAAAGGCTATTCTTTACAGGGCAACATAAAGAATTGAAATGGGATTTACATGATGATCTATTGGTAAAAACTTTCCAGAGAATTACCGCAGGGAAACGTTACCAGGATTTCATGAAAGTAGAAGAATATTCTTTTGAAGAGGATCAGAAGTTTATCGGAAAATTATTTTTGCGCTATATCGCTGAAAATGAAGATTTTCATGATTATCTTGGAGACAAGGAACTGACCTGGTCTGATGATATTCACATTTCCAATTCAATGGTTCAAAAGACAATTGGATTTCTGAAAGAAGATGAAGAAAGCAGAACATTAATCAAAATGATCAAGGATGAAGATGATAAGGCTTTTGCAGCTAAACTTCTAAGAGATACTTTGAACAATTGGGAAAATAATGAAAAGAAACTAAGTGAAAGATTGGAAAACTGGGATTTGGAAAGAGTTTCTTTAATGGATAAAGTTATTTTGTCTACCGCTATATCGGAACTTGATAATTTTCCTTTTACACCTTCAAGAGTTATTATCAATGAATATATTGAAATTGCTAAAGTATTTGCTACAGACAGATCCAATATCTTCATTAACGGAATTTTAGATAAATATTGTAAAGATCAAAATAGAATTTAACATGAAAAAGACGTTATCAATTATCGCTTTGTCTATTATAGGCTTTGGTTTAGTTTCTTGTAAAAAAGAAAACAAAGAGGCTCAAACTGCTGAATCTGTAGCAACAGATTCCTCTGCTGCTGCAACAACTCCCGCTGATTCTGCGGTAGCTCCTGCAACAACAGAAGCGGCAACTCCGGCTCAATCTAACCAACCTTCAACTTCACTTGCTTTATCTGAAAGCAACTTCGATTTTGGAAATATCAAAAAAGGAGATAAAGTAGAGCATGTTTATGAAGTAACCAATACAGGTAAAAATCCATTGGTAATTTCTGAAGTTAAGCCTGGATGCGGATGTACAGCTCCTGACTTTACTAAAGAGCCTATTTTACCAGGTAAAAAAGGAAAGATTACCTTACATTTTGATTCTTCAAGTTTCGATGGAAATGTTCAGAAATATGCTGACGTATATGCGAACGTAGAAAAATCTCCAATTAAATTAACATTCACTGCGAATATTCAACCTTAATTAAAATGAATACATTAACCATTTTTTTACAGGCACAGCCGGCAGGAGGATCATCTTCAATGATGCTGATCATGATGGGTGTGATGTTTGTAGGTTTTTATTTCTTAATGATAAGGCCACAAATGAAAAAACAGAAGCAGGAGAAAACCTTTCAGGAAAATCTGAAAGTAGGAAGCAGGGTAGTACTAACTTCAGGCCTTCATGGAAGAATTGCTCAAATCCAGGATGATGGTTTTGTTATTGAAACATTATCAGGAAAGTTAAAGTTCGAAAAAGCGGCTGTATCAAGAGAATTTACAGACAATCGTTTTGGAGAAAAAGCAACTAAAGCAGCTGAAAAAACTGCTGAGAAAAAAGAAATTGATACTGAAAAGAAATAATTTTTTAGTTTAAAAGAGAATATAACCGGCGCGGTGAACTTTGTTCACCGCGCCGTTCTTTTATATAGAGATAAGCCGACAAAAATGGTAACCAATAAATTCCTGTTGGCATTAAATCCTTACTATTTTTATAGTTTTAAATTATCTTTGTCCGATGAAGCAAAATATACACAAAACGGTTCTGATTTTAGGAGCAAATTCTGACGTTGCAAAACAATCTTTTAAGCAGTATCTGCAAAAAGGATACTCAGTAATTGCGGCTTCCAGAAATACGGATTCGCTGGAAAATTTTGTTAAAGAAAATCAATTAGATCAAGCGAAAATTAAGATTATATATTTTGATGCTTCCGATTTTGCTTCGCATCAGCAATTTTATGATAACTTGGTGATAAAACCGGCTATTGTAGTTTATGCAGCCGGATTTCTGGTTGACAATCAAAAAGCTTTGCTTGATTTTAAAGGTGCATACCAGATGATGCAGGTAAACTATATGGGTGGGGTTTCAATTCTTAATATTATTGCTATGGACAAAAGTAATAATAACCTTGAGAGAATTATCGGACTTTCTTCACTTTCCGGCGTAAGAGGAAGAAAAAGTAATTTTATATATGGAAGCACAAAATCTGCATTCACACAATATTTAGCCGGTCTCCGACAGGAATTATCTTCAAGAAATATTATTGTCAATGCATTGGTCATCGGATATATTCGCACTAAAATGAATACAGGTCTGAAGCTTACGGAATCCCTGATAATGGAACCGGATTATGTTGCGAACTTTGTGGTCAATGCAGGGAGCTCATTTACTATAGTCCCGAATTTTAAATGGAAAATTATTTATTTTATTTTGAAAATTTTACCTGAAAGTATGGTGGCAAAATTACCATGATATTTTTCGCTGAATTTTTATTTTTCTAAATAAATTTTAATTAAACTCTTAAATCTGTTTATTTTTAATTTTTAAGTCTCAAAAAGACTGCTCTTTTTCAAAAAAGGAGTACGGTATGGAAATTGGAAATCATTCTTTTTTTCAGTATTTTTAAAATCTGAAATGATTCTTTTACCTGAATAAATTTCAAAAAATGATCATTGAGTGCACCTGAACAGGTCGTTCTGCTATCCAATACTTTTTATTATATAGATTACTTTAAACCAGGGTTTAAGGTTAATTTTTTTATGGGATGTGGATCGTTTCAGGATTTATCAGAAAAATAACATATCAATTTAAATAAATACAAAAATGGATGATTTAAAATTAGACAACGTTCAACAACAGTGGGACACCTTCTTGACCTCAGCTATTGCATGGGCACCGAAAATTATTACAGCTGTGATTTCAGCATTCCTGATATATCTGGTAGGATCATGGATGATCAGGATGATTAAAAGACTTGTTGAAAAAGCTTTTAAAAGGCGTAATATGGAGCCGTCCTTACAGCTTTTTTTATTAAATATTATCAACTGGGGACTTAATATCCTGCTCTTTATTGTAGTGGTTACCCAATTAGGAGTACAGACTTCAGCCTTTGTCGCCATGATAGGTGCTGCCGGATTAGCGGTTGGATTGGCTTTACAGGGATCTTTGACGAATTTTGCGGGAGGCATTCTTATTTTATTATTAAAACCGTTTAAGATCGGAGACTTTATTTCGGCAAGTTCCGGAGTATCCGGAACAGTAAATGCTATAGACGTTTTCCATACAAGGCTTATTACGCCTCAGAATCAGTTGATCGTAATCCCTAATGGTGAAATCTCCAACAAGAGTATTACCAATTATACGCAGTTGGGAACAAGAAAAACGTGGTTTGATATAGGAGTTTCTTATAATGCAGATCTAAAGCAAGCTAAAGAAATACTGCTGGAGGCAATACATCAGAATGAATATGCTCTTAAAGAACCTGCGCCACAAGTAGTTGTAACCGAGCTAGGAGATAGTGCAGTGAATTTGTCTGTAAGGGTGATGACCACTAATGAAAATTTCTGGGCAATGAATGAAGAATTGATTATAGCTTGTAAAGCAGCCCTTGATAAGGCAGGAATTGAAATTCCTTTTCCACAAAGGGATGTACATGTATATAATAATAACTAAAAACCTTATAATGAAAAACCTGCATTGATAAAATGCAGGTTTTTTTATTTCATCAAGGCGTTGATTTATCCTAAATTCTGCAATAAATCCAATGCCTTCATCATATCAATTCCTTTTCCTAAAACCGGTTTAAATAAATCTCCTTTTTCTTTAATCCTGTCAAGTGCGTTGTGGATATTGAAATCTGTAGGTTTTAATCCGGGCTTTAATTCTTCCCATGCAATGGGCATAGAAACCGAAGCTCCCGGTTTTGGACGTAAGCTGTAAGCACTTGCCAACGTTTGTCCTGTTCTGTTTTGAAGGTAATCCAGATAGATTTTCTTATCATCCCTTTTTTGAAGGCTTCTTTCTAAGGTGGTTATTTTAGGAAGTTTTTCATTGACCTGTTTCATGACAATATGAGCAAAATCCTTTACCTGATCGAATTCATAATTACCTCCCATCGGAATATAGATGTGAATTCCGGTACTTCCTGATGTTTTACAATACCCTTTCACTTTAATTGACTTCAGGACTTCATTTACCTGTAAAGCGGTTTCAATAACATCATCAAATGTATTTTTTTTAGAGGGATCGAGATCAAGCACTAAATAATCGGGATGTTCAAGATCAGGGAGTGAACTGTTCCAGGGGTTGAGATCTATACAACCTAGATTATTAAGATATGCGAGTGTGGCTTTATCATTACAGTAGATATAATCAATGTATTTATCGTTGGATTCTGAATAAACCTGTGTTGTTTTTACCCATTCCGGAGTATTGTCACTGGCATCTTTCTGATAAAAACCTTGTTCTTCAATTCCGTTTGGGAAACGGTTTAAGGATAACGGACGGTTTTTCAGATGCGGTAAAATATATCTGGCAACCGATTGATAGTATTCAATCACATCTCCTTTTGATATACCATCTTCCGGAAAATATATTTTATCTTGATTTGTCAATTTTACTTTATGCTTATCTAAAGTAACTTCCTTTTCTTTTTCTGTATTTTTTGATGATGGGGTGGCTTTCATTTTTTTAGGTTTTTCATTTTTTTGGTTCACTTTATTGACGGAATCATTGATTTCTTCAGGGTTTTTATCCTCCCGGATCGTGATAAAAACAGGATGTCTGAAAATTCCGTCCTTGGTGATTTCAGAATATTTGATTTCGCAAACCAGTTTCGGTTCTACCCATGTGACTGGCATATTGGTTTTGGGGATCTTGTCAAACGGTGAATTTTTTATGGTTAATTTTTTCAGACGCTGATGAAGTTGATTCAAAGATTCACTATTGAATCCCGTTCCTGTATGTCCGGAGTAAATGAGCTCTCCACCTTTATATTTTCCTAATATCAATGCTCCGAAGCCTTTTCTGGAGCCTCTGGGTTCTGTGAATCCACAAATAATGACTTCTTCAGTACTGGTGAATTTTATTTTTAACCAATCAGAAGTTCTATGATTTTCAACATACTGGCTATCGGATTTTTTTGCGATCATACCTTCAAGCTGCATTTTTTCCATCTGATTAAAAAAACTGATTCCATTTTCAGGTATATGGTCACAATATTTAATCATTTCTGTTTCTACTAACGCTTCTTTTAATAACTCTTTTCTTTGCAATAATGGGAGTTGTTCGGTAGAATGACCATTCAGCCAAAGCAGATCAAAAACCTGATATACCAGGGCGAGATCAGGATTATCACCAATCTGTTGTAATAGTTGGAAATTGGGCTTTCCATTTTCATCATAAGCCACAATTTCTCCATCCAAAATCATTTTTTGCTTTTGAAGACTAAAGTCTTGGGTAACTTTTCTGAATTTTGATAAAAAAGAAATTCCGTTTCTTGAATAAAATAAAGGATCATTTTTGCTCAGATCGGCTATTGCCCTGTAGCCGTCCCATTTGATTTCAAAGATCCATTCCGGAGAATCAAATGCTTTTTCATAGGACTTCGCCAACATAGGCTTAATGAAAGAGGTAAGCTTCTTTTCATCGGCTAATGCATTGAATTTTTTAAATTCAGGCTTTGATGTTATGACTTCTTTTTGTTGTTTTTTGGGCTTTTTTTTTCCTCTAAGAATTTTGTCACCAAAGATTTGGGAGAGGTATTGTCTTCGGCATTATAGCCAGCTTCTGCAAAGTCATCCTTATGTTTTATGAGTAACCAGGAATTCCCTTCAGTGTTTTTCATTTTTACCAAAGCAAATTCACCTTTCAGCTTTTTACCGTGTAAAATAAATTTCAAAGATCCTGCATGTAGTTCTTTCAACAATTCTTTTTCGTCAGAAAGCTTGCTGTCTTTCTCTAAAGGTTCATAAGTTCCACTATCCCAGACTTCGACTTGTCCGGCTCCATAATTTCCTTCGGGTATATTTCCTTCGAAATCTTTATAGTCATAAGGATGGTCTTCAACCATCATAGCCAGACGTTTATCCTTTGGATCTAATGAAGGACCTTTAGGAACTGCCCAGCTTTTTAGAACCCCTTCCATCTCTAAACGAAAATCATAGTGAAGATGTGAGGCCGCATGTCTTTGGATGACAAAAATAAGCTGATCCTTACTCTTTTTTGTTTTGCCTTTAGGCTCACTTGTTTCGTTAAATTTCCTTTTTTCGTTATAATCTTTAAGAGCCATCAGGATGCGTTTTTAGATTTTGAACTTTGTAAACTGGCTTTTAATTGAGCCATCAAATCAATTACTTTTCCTTCTTTTGCGGGTTCAGCTTTCTGAGCCTTAACACTCTTACCTTTAGCTTTCTGTTTAATGATCTTCATGAGTGATTCAGAGTAAGTATCCTTATACATCGTAGGATCAAACTTCTGGGAAAGCTGCTCAATAAGGCTTACTGCCATTTTTAATTCTGCAGGTTTAGGAGCTTTTTTAGCCGGGATTTTTAAATCATGGTAATCTCTTATTTCCTGATCAAAGCGTAATCGGTTGAGAATAAGAACCTCTTCATTGTATGGCCTGATCATCCCTATTGCTTCACTTTCGCGCAATACAAATGTTCCTACACCTACCATTTCGGTTTCTGTTAAAGCTTTCATGAGAAGCCTGTAAGCATTTTCCCCATTTTTCTGGGGCTCAAGAAAATATGGATTTTCAAAATAAACACTATCTACTTCAGATTCTTTTACAAACTGGTCGATCGATAATATTTTGCTTTTTTCAGGACTTGCCGCTGCATAATCCTCATCGTCGAGAACAATATACCGGTCTTCCATCAGGTAAGCCTTCACAATATTTTCCCACTTTACTTCTTTCCCTGTTTTTTCATTAACTCTTTTGAATTTAATATTAGAAAAGTCAGATTTATCCAGCATGTCCAGATCCAGTTTGCTGGTTTCTGTTGCTGAATATATTTTAACAGGGATATTTACTAAGCCAAAGCCAATGGCGCCATTCCAGATTGCTTTCATTGTACTATGTTTGTTTAGATAACGTACAATGATTGTGCCGTATGAAAAATATTTACGTAATGTGGTACTTTATTATGATTTTATAAAATGTAAAAAGAAAAATGTGTTTTTGTTTTATTCTCAATTGTCAATTGAAAATAAAAGTATTTGTATATCTTTAAAATACCAATGAATAAAGAATGGAAGAGCTATTCAGTTACATAAGGAAATTCGCGGGACTAAGTGAAGAAGAGGAAGACCTGATTGCTGTTGGAGTACAGGAACTAACTATCCAAAAAGGAGAGGTATTTGTAGAGGCGGGCAGGATAAGCCAGATGATTGCTTTTGTAAAAGAAGGTGTATTTCGTTCATTGTATTATAATAAACAAGGAGACGATTGCACACGATATTTTATTTATGAAGGCCGGTTTATCGGAGATTTTCAGGGTTTTGTTAATCAAACCCCTTCTAACGAGTATATAGAAGCAATTACGGATGGAACTTTATGGGTCATAGATTTTAATCATTTTAAAACCATAGAAAGCAGAATATCTGTTTGGCCGGTTCTGATCGCTAAGTTGCATGCTTTTGTAGCAGAGAATAAGCTAAAGGTTGCCAGCACGATGCTGAGCCTGGATGCGAAATCCAGGTATCTTCATTTTCTGGATCATTATCCAGGATTGGCAAACCGTGTTCCTCAGGCAATGTTGGCGTCTTATCTCGGAATTACTCCCTCCTCATTCAGCCGGATCAGAAAAAATATAATATAGATTTCCCTTTCTTGTCAAATGACAATTGCTCCCTCGTATTCATGCTATAGTTTTGCTCTGTAAAAAGAGATAAATTATAAAATATGGATATCGTATTAGGATTACAGTGGGGAGATGAAGGGAAAGGTAAATTCATTGACCTGATCAGTCGGAATTATGACATTGTCGCACGTTTCAACGGAGGAGCGAATGCAGGACATAGTATTGAACGAAATGGAAAAAGAATAACATTGAAAACTCTTCCTTCGGGAATATTTATAGAAGGAGTAGACAATGTAATCGGGGCAGGGATCGTATTGTATCCTGTTAATTTCAAGCAGGAAGTTTTGAAACTAAATGCTTTTGATATGAATATTCAGGTTGAAAAACGCCTGGCTGTATCTAGGAAAGCACATCTTGTATTACCCACACATACATTAATGGACGTATTTATGGAAGAGAATTCATCCTATAATACAATTGGTACAACTAAAAATGGTATAGGACAGGCCTATGCTAACAAAATTCTGCGGCAGAATCTAAGAGTGGGTGATATTGATAGATCCGACTTTAATGAAACAGTAAATCATATTGTAGAAAGAGACTATCAGCAGCTGTTAGATTATGGTCAGATACTTCCTCCGATAACAGATCTGAAAGATACATTTTTCGATGCTATAGAGTTTCTGAAAAAATTTCGATGGATAGAAGCTGAAGTGTTTTTAAATGAATCGATTAAGAGTGGAAGAAAAATTCTTGCAGAAGGTGCACAGGCAACATTACTCGATATAGATCACGGAACCTATCCTTACGTTACATCATCTACAACGATTGCTTCAGGAGCGTGCAGCGGTTTGGGAGTCTCGCCTAAAAAGGTAGGCGAAATCTATGGGGTTACAAAAGCATATTGTACCAGGGTAGGAAATGGTGCCTTTCCTACGGAGCTTTTTGGCGAAACAGGTGAGAAGATAAGGCAAATAGGTAATGAGTTTGGTTCTAATACAGGACGGCCCCGAAGAGTAGGGTGGCTGGATCTGCCTGCTTTAAAATATGCTGTAATGATTAATGGAGTGACTCAATTGATCATTACCAAAGCTGATGTCTTGAATGGCTTTGAGTCTGTGGCTATATGTACTCACTATAAAGTCAAAGATCAGACTGTAGTGTCAGGTTTAATGACTGATGATGAAGCACGTCCGGTTTTCCGTCGGATGAAAGGATGGAAAACTGAATTTTCAGAATGTAAAGATCCTTCCTCTTTACCCGAGGAATTGTTGGAGTTTATTCAATTTCTTGAAAATGAGCTTGAAATTCCTGTGAGTTATCTTTCTACAGGACCTGGCAGGGAAGATATGATAAAGCTGACTTCAAACTGATATCTCAGATAGTATAAAATAAAAAAGCGAGGTAAAAACCTCGCTTTAATTTATGCTTTTAAATTTAATTGTAATTCCAGTTCATCCAGCTGTGCATCAGCAATTGATGCCGGTGCGTCAATCATCACATCACGTCCCGAGTTATTTTTAGGAAAGGCAATATAATCTCTGATCACTTCATTTCCGTCAAGAATGGCCACCAAACGGTCAAACCCGAAAGCTAAACCACCATGAGGAGGAGCTCCATATTTAAATGCGTTCATCAAGAACCCAAATTGTGCTTCCGCCTCTTCTTTTGAAAAACCTAATAAATCAAACATCTTAGATTGAAGTTCCCTGTCGAAAATTCTGATTGATCCTCCTCCGATTTCATTTCCATTAAGAACCATATCATAAGCATTTGCTCTGGCTTTTCCGGGATCAGTTTCCAGCAGGTGAATATCTTCCGGCTTAGGAGAAGTGAAAGGATGGTGCATCGCGTGGTATCTCTGAGTTTCCTCGTCAAATTCCAATAGTGGGAAATCGACTACCCAAAGAGGAGCAAATACATCTCCTTTTCTTAATCCCAAACGGTTTCCCAGTTCCATTCTCAATGCGGAAAGCTGAGCTCTTACTTTATTTTCATTTCCTGAAAGAATAAGCATCAAATCTCCTTCTTTCGCCCCGAATTTTTCAATGATCTTTGTTAAGTCTTCTTCGTTGTAAAACTTGTTAACAGATGATGTTTTTACGCCATCATTCTGGAATTTTGCCCACACCATCCCTGAGGCTCCGATTTGAGGACGTTTTACCCAGTCCACCAATTCGTCGATCTGTTTTCTGGTATAGTCTGCACAGCCTTCAACATTAATTCCAACTACCAATTCCGCATCATCAAATATTTTAAAATCTTTTCCTTTTACCAGTTCATTAAGCTCCACGAATTCCATTCCGAAACGGATATCCGGTTTGTCATTCCCATATTTTTGCATCGCTTCTGCGAAGGTCATTCTCGGAAAAGCTCCGAATTCCTGTCCGGTAATATCTTTAAGCAATGTTTTGGTCATTCCCTCAAAAACATTCATCACATCCTCCTGTTCAACGAAGGCCATTTCGCAGTCGATCTGTGTAAATTCCGGCTGTCTGTCTGCTCTCAGGTCTTCGTCACGGAAACATTTTACAATCTGGAAATATTTATCCATTCCACCTACCATCAGAAGTTGTTTGAATGTCTGTGGAGATTGAGGTAGTGCGTAAAACTGCCCTGGGTTCATTCTGCTTGGCACCACGAAGTCTCTCGCTCCCTCCGGGGTAGACTTAATTAAAACAGGTGTTTCTACTTCAATGAATCCTTCTTCAGAAAGGTAATTTCTCACTTTCTGAGCCATTTTATGACGGAAGATTAATTTATCTTTTACCGGATTTCTTCTGATATCAAGATAACGGTATTTCATTCTTAATTCTTCACCTCCGTCTGTTTCATCTTCAATTGTAAAGGGTGGAAGTTGAGAGTCATTAAGAACGCTTAGTTTTTCAACTAAAATTTCAATTTCTCCGGTTGGAATATTAGGATTTTTGCTTACTCTCTCAATTACTTTTCCGGTAACCTGAATCACAAATTCACGTCCCAGTTTTTTAGCTTCTTCCATTAATTGAGCTGAAGAGCGATCCTGGTCTAAAACCAATTGTGTAATTCCGTAACGATCCCGAAGATCTATCCAAATCATAAATCCTTTATCACGGATAGTTTGTACCCATCCTGAAAGTGTAACTTCTTCATTAAGATTTTTTAGAGATAATTCTCCGTTTGTGTGCGATCGAAACATTAGTTTTAGATGTTAGATATTATACTTTATATATCAGACTCATTAAGGTCTGAATTTTAAAGTGCAAAGATAAGATTTTTGAAAGTCTTATAAATAAAAAAACTTCCCAAAGGAAGTTTTTGAATATATTTTTTAAGAAAATTATTTTAGAATTTCTGTAAGAGCCGCCTGTTTATATTTTACTGAAATGTCTTTGGCTGTTTCTCCGTTTTCATTCTTCAGATTTTTTGAAGCACCTTTTTTTAATAATATTTTAGCCAGGTCAGGTCTTCCAAATTTAGCTGCGGCCATAAGCGGACTTAGATTGCTGCAGATTTTATTGACGTCTACATTATTTGTAAGTAAATAATTAAAAATATTTTTTTTGTCGAATCTTACACTGTACGCCAAAAGATTGTAGCTGATATTTTTTTCTCCCAGACATTTATCGTAGTCTTCTTTTGGAAAAGCTTTTTTAAATGTTTCAATATTATCTGTTTGAAAAGCTATTCTCTGTTCACTTGAAATTTGCTGAGCGAATAATGAACCAGCAAAAATAGAAATTGCGAAAACCAATGTAGTAGAGATTATTTTTTTCATGAAAATTTTATTTTAAGAATACACAAAGTTAATTTATTTTTTTGATACAATTTACTATGATTATGATTTCAATTTTTGAAATTAAATAAAATATATGCTATTTGTTAATAATGACAAAATGTAATTCTGCTAATTTTAAAGGATTGTTTGTGAGAATTTAGTCTTTTGTATACTGGTTTTATAAAAATTTTAACGGCAATATTTTGTGCTTTTTTACAAGTTTTCTTACATTAGACGTAACCAACAAATAATTTATTATGGGAAAAGGAGACAAAAAATCAAGAAGAGGTAAAATTAATAATGGCAGCTATGGAAAAAGAAGACCAAGAAAAGCCTCTAAATCACTAGAAACTTCGGAGGAAAAATCAAAGAAGTAACAGAATAAAAAAGACCGGAAATAAATCCCCGGTCTTTTTTTATACAAATTAAATTATTTTCCGAATATACTTCCCAGGATACCACCCAGTCCGCCTTGTTGTTGCTTTTGGCCTCCACCAAGAACGCTTCCTAAAATATCATTTAATGGATTTCCTGAAGATTGAGCCTGCCCGCCACCGCCAAGAACACTACCAAGAATGTCATTTAACGGAGTTGATTGTT
This sequence comes from Chryseobacterium sp. PTM-20240506, assembly GCF_048296755.1. Classification (NCBI taxonomy): domain Bacteria; kingdom Pseudomonadati; phylum Bacteroidota; class Flavobacteriia; order Flavobacteriales; family Weeksellaceae; genus Chryseobacterium; species Chryseobacterium sp. PTM-20240506. The sequence goes on along the minus strand of NZ_CP182581.1, from coordinate 2,624,939 downwards.
GAGCCTGTGCCTGATTAGAGGCATTTCCAAGAATTCCACCCAATAAATCTCCCAATCCACCTGCTCCAACATTGTTCTGTTGTTTTTCTTTGCCAATATAGCCCATAATAACCGGAGCAAGCATTGCCAAAACAGGACCTATTTTATCAATGGAAATTCCCGTATTTTGTGATAACTGATTTTCAACATTTTGTTTGTCGTTACCGAAAATGTGGCTAAGGATTGAGCCTCCTTCTGCCTGTCTTGCTTCAACTTGTGAAGCATCATCCAGGATACTTCCGTTATGGTCTTTATCCAGAGCATTGTTTAATGCTTCAGCTTCTTTAGAATCCTGAGATTTATTTCTTAAGTATGAAATAATTAGGGGTGCTGCTACAGCTAACAAAGCAATAATCTGGTTTTTGCTGATTCCAAATTTGTTTTCAGCCTGTACCGCAACCTGGTTGCTTGTGTTTCCTGTTAGCAAATCGATTAAACTCATGTTGTGTTTATTTAAATTGTTAATAAACCAATGTTATCAAAAAATATTCCCTAATAATTTTTTTAATCTAAAATTACTGTTAAAGTTTTTTATTTTTTCTAAGCAACTGGTACTGAGTTTAGTTTTTTAAAATAGGGACATTGGAACATGCTTCGCCAAACATCAGAGATTTTACGATCGGCTTCAATTGTTCTACCAATTCTACATACGCATTCTCAGGAATTTCCTTATCCGAACATCCTTTCACCAATACCCTTTTATCTCTTAAATCATCAAAGTCATAAGTCTGTATTGCATTGTGCATTAAAATAACTTCAAGATCTTCACGGTTACCAAAGACTATTTTCTTTGCAACATCAGTAAGTTTGGCTGTAAGGACAAAATAAGCCCACAATGGAACAATAGCATCTGCCGAATTGTAAATGTATATGTAAGCATCACTATATTCATCAGTATTGATAGCGGCCACCTGTGCACGAAATTCTTTTTCTTTCAAAATCATTTCCTTAAAAAGAAAATCTTTCAGGTCGATTCCTTTTCTTGTGCCTTTTGGAAGAAGCGTGGCAAGATCAAAATTTACAAGACCGCTTTCGTTTACTTTATTTCTGATTTCAAATTCTTCTGACATTTTTTATCATTATCTTTGAACAAATTTACAAATTAAGATCCAACAAAGTTTTAATTTGTTCTCTATCCTTATTATAGAAATGAAATATTATATCATTGCCGGAGAAGCCTCAGGAGATTTACACGGGAGTAATTTAATGAAGTCTTTAAAAAAGAAAGATCCGGATGCTGAATTCAGATTCTGGGGAGGTGATCTGATGGCTAAGCAGGGAGGAACCCTTGTAAAACATTACCGTGATCTTGCTTTTATGGGATTTCTGGAAGTTGCTATGAATCTCAGGACGATATTAAATAATATTAAATTCTGTAAAGAGGACATTAAAAATAATCAACCAGATATTTTAATCTTAATTGATTATCCGGGATTTAATCTAAGAATAGCCAAATTTGCCAAAGAACTTGGAATAAAAGTAGTGTATTATATTTCACCACAGCTTTGGGCATGGAAAGAAGGCAGGGTAGAGATCATAAAAAAATATGTGGACGAAATGATGGTCATTCTTCCGTTCGAAGAAGACTTTTATAAAAAACATGGAGTTCATTCCCATTTTGTAGGGCATCCTCTGTTAGATGCTATATCCAGCTTACAGGAAATCGATATTGATGCTTTTAAGAAGGAAAACGGCTTAAATGACAAAGAAATTATTGCCTTATTACCAGGTTCGCGAAAGCAGGAAGTTGAAAAAATGCTGGAAATGATGCTTTCTGTGAGATCATCTTTTAAAGAGTATCAGTTTGTGATTGCCGGAGCTCCAAGTCTGCCAAAAGATTTTTATGAATCTTATGTAGATGATAATGTGCATTTTGTTTCAAATAAAACCTATGATTTACTTAGATGTTCAAAAGCCGCTTTGGTAACGTCGGGTACAGCAACGTTGGAAACTGCTTTACTGAATGTTCCTGAAGTAGTTTGTTACCGGGGAAGTAAGATTTCTTATGCTATTGCTAAAAGATTGGTTAAAAATATAAAATATATTTCTTTAGTAAACTTGATTATGGATCGGGAGGTTGTAAAGGAGCTGATCCAAAATGATCTGAACACCGGAAATTTAATCGAGGAATTAAAAAAAATACTGGATGGAAATAAAAGATCACAAGTATTGAATGATTATGTTCTTTTAAAAGAAAAGCTCGGTGGAAGGGGGGCAAGTGATCATGCTGCAGATGTGATTTTGAAAGTTTGAAATATTCAATAATAAATAACATAAATCGTAGAATTTTTTTCTGCGATTTTTATTTTTTAAAACGAATTTAATAGTCTTTTAAAGATTCTGAAATTTTGATGTGCTAATTTTTGTCTCAATAAATATTTTTGAGTAACACAAATTTTCGAATTGAATAAGCAGCCACTTTTTATTCTCGTTATATGTTTTATTCTTGGGATCTTTTTTCAGGACTATGTATCACTTGATAAGAGATTTATTGTCATTGTAACAATTCTATGTTCAGTTCTTTTGCTCGCTTTGTTTCTCCGGTCCTATCTTTCCCATAGGGGCAGGCCAATTTTTTTAGCGTTGATGTTCTTTTTTCTTGGCATTATTTTACATTCATTGAATACGTTTCCTTTGAATTCTGATGTAATGAAATCCAGGGAACTTGTAACATTTAAAATAGTCAGAAAGCTAAACTCAACAGAAAAATACAAGAAATATGAGGTTATTGCTCAGGCAGAAGGAAAAAACATCAAGTCAATTTTATTTATTCCTAAGAATATTCATCAGCTTAACTTTGATTACTATTATAAAGGCTGGGTTTTTATTCAGGAATTGAAACCTCCTGTATATGATTTTCAATTTAATTATTCCGGTTACCTTAATCGCAAAAATATAAGGTACCAGATGTACCTATCGGGAGAACTGTTATCCGTTGCCAGAAACGATATGAGTTTAAAGGAATCTATTCGGCAGAGAAGGCTTGAAGTTTTGCAAAAAATTGACGGAATAAATATCTCTCCTAAAAACAGGGAGTTTTTAAAGGGAATTATCCTTGCTGATCGAACGGAAATGGATTCAGCGGTAATACAGGATTTCAGCAAATCAGGATTGGTGCATTTTCTTGCCATTTCGGGAACGCATATAATGGTGGTTTTTGGTCTGTTCTATTTTATTTTCAGAATGATCCTTCCTTTGAAATTCAGGAAATATACAGTAATACTGAGTTTAATATTTATATGGATGTTTGCTTTGTTTATTGGATTTGGAAATTCTGTTCTGCGGGCATGTATTATGCTTACTGTTTATTTTATCTATGTTTTACTCCAGAGAAAACCAGATGTACTGCATTCTGTAGCTTTGTCCGCTTTTATCATTTTATTTATGGATTCCCAACAGTTATTTACCATTGGATTTCAATTAAGCTTTATAGCTGTCATAGGAATATTCTGGTTGAATCAGCCATTGTTAAAATGCTTTCCAAAGAAGGATAGCTATTTTAAAAAATTGCTTTTCAATACGATATCTGTTTCTGTTTCTGCTCAGCTTGCAACAATTCCTTTAGTTTTATACTACTTTCATCAGTTTTCATTTATTTCCATTGTTGCCAATTTCATCGTGATTCCCTTTTCAGAGCTTATTATTATATGCTCTTTTGTTATTGCAGCTTTAGCCGCATTTAATATGGATTTTAATTTGATCAACCAAGGATATGATATCATGATTAACGGATTGCTTACAAGTATCCGGTGGTTTGCTGATTTCGATACTCTTTTTTTTGAGAATATTCCGATGAATCTTGTTGAAGTCTTTATTTTATCTGTGTCTGTCTATTGGTTGAGGTTTGTTATACTGAAATTCAATTTTGAAAACAGGATGATGCTGATTTGTTTTATTCTTTTGTTTTTTATTGCAAGAGCTATCTTTACGATTGTAGAAAATCAAAAGGATGAGGTTTTAATACACGATTCAGGAAAAAATAAAGTGCTTTCAATTAAATATGGCAATAAAGCCTTGTTTTGGATATCAGACTCCACTGACAGGGATAAAATTATTAAATATATGGTTAATCCTTATTGTACTTCCCGAAGAATAAAAAGTGCTGAATTAAAAAGTCTGGACGTAACCAGGAAAAAGATTATTTACAAGGGTAAGATTTATGAGATAAATTGATGCTTGTCATTCTCTGATTTTCGCTTATTTATTAAGCTTTTACAATCTTATTTAGAAAGATTACAAACTGGCTAATAGTGAGATTTCTCACTTTTCAGTATTGTTAACATTTCCTAATTTTGTAGAAATTCAAATTTAAACTTAATATGGCAGGTTTAACGAGTTCTACAATAGGTAGAAAATATGCTATGGCATTATCAGCTATGTTTTTGCTGATTTTTCTTATACTGCATTTAACAACAAATTTATTATCTGTTATAAATCGAGATGCATTCAATACAGCGTCCGATTTTATGGGGTATAATCCTTTTGTTCAATTCTTAATGCAACCTATTCTTGGTTTCGCAGTACTTTTCCATTTTATTATGGGATTTGTTTTGGAAGTTAAGAATAATAAAGCGCGTCCGATTAAATATGATTCCAACAATGCTTCTGCAAATTCTACATGGATGTCCAGAAACATGATCATTTCCGGAGCTGTTATATTAGCTTTTTTAGCGCTTCACTTTTATGATTTCTGGATTCACGAAATCAATTATAAGTACGTAGAAGTGCTTGCACCTGATGCAGAGCGTTTCTGGCCGGAATTGCATGAAAAGTTTGCAGATATCTGGAGAGTAGCTTTATATGTAATCTCATTTGTTTTATTGGGACTACACCTTGCTCACGGATTCCAATCTTCTTTTCAGTCAATTGGAGCAAGACATCCAAAATATACTCCGGTAATTAAAGCGATAGGAACATGGTATTCAATCCTTATTCCTTTTGGATTTATTTTCATCGCGATTTATCATTTTATAACTCAATAATATCACTATACTAGTATGAGTAAATTAGATTCAAAAATTCCAGCAGGTCCTCTTAAGGATAAATGGAAGCATCATAAAGACCATATGAACCTTGTTGCACCAAACAACAGAGATAAGATTGATATTATTGTTGTAGGTACTGGTTTGGCCGGAGGTTCTGCAGCTGCTACTTTAGCAGAGCAGGGATATAATGTAAAGGCATTCTGCTACCAGGATTCTCCAAGAAGAGCACACTCTATTGCAGCGCAGGGAGGTATTAACGCAGCTAAGAATTACCAGGGTGATGGTGACTCTACCTATAGATTATTCTATGACACTATTAAAGGTGGTGACTACAGAGCAAGAGAGGCTAATGTATACAGATTGGCTGAAGTATCTGCCAATATTATTGACCAGTGTGTTTCTCAAGGAGTACCTTTCGGGAGAGATTACGGTGGCCAGTTAGACAACCGTTCATTTGGTGGTGTTCAGGTAAAAAGAACATTTTATGCAAAAGGGCAAACAGGACAACAGTTATTGTTAGGTGCTTATTCTGCAATGAGCCGTCAGATCGGTAAAGGTAGAATCAAAATGTACAACCGTCATGAGATGCTGGACCTTGTTATTGTAGACGGAAAAGCCAGAGGTATTATTGCCAGAAATCTTGTAACCGGAGAAATTGAAAGACATTCTGCTCACGCAGTGGTTATTGCATCTGGAGGATACGGAAATGTTTATTTCCTTTCCACTAATGCAATGGGTTCAAACGTTTCCGCAGCATGGAAAATTCATAAGAAAGGAGCGTATTTCGCAAACCCTTGTTATGTACAGATTCACCCGACGTGTATTCCTGTTCATGGAACACAACAGTCTAAATTAACTTTGATGTCCGAATCTTTGAGAAACTCAGGAAGAATCTGGGTTCCTAAAAAGATAGAGGATTCTGTTGCAATCAGAGAAGGTAAATTAAGACCTGAAAATATAAAAGAAGAAGACAGAGATTATTATTTAGAAAGAAGATATCCTGCATTTGGTAACTTAGTACCTAGAGACGTTGCGTCTAGAGCTGCTAAAGAAAGATGTGATGCTGGTTATGGAATCGAAAATAATGATACCAAAGAAGGTGTTTATCTTGATTTCTCTACAGAGATCATGAAGAAAGGTAGAGAAGCAGCAATTGAAAAGCATATTCATAATCCTACAGATCAGCAGCTTTATGATTTAGGAAAAAAATGGGTGGAGGAAAAATATGGTAACCTATTCGTTATGTACGAAAAAATTACCGCAGATGATCCTTATAAGACACCAATGAAAATTTATCCTGCGGTACATTATACAATGGGGGGAATCTGGGTAGATTATAATCTTCAGTCAACAATTCCTGGATGTTTCGTAATTGGTGAGGCTAACTTCTCTGATCACGGAGCAAACAGACTCGGAGCATCAGCATTAATGCAAGGTCTTGCGGACGGATATTTCGTTCTTCCTTATACCATTGCAGATTATCTTTCTGCTGATATCAGAACAGGAGCTATTCCTACGAATACAGGAGCATTTGAAGAAGCTGAAAAAGGAATTAAAGAGAAAATAGATTTCTTCTTAAATAATAAAGGAACCCACTCTGTAGACCATTTCCACAAGCAACTAGGAAACATTATGTGGAACAAAGTAGGAATGGGAAGGACTCCTGAAGGTTTAAGAGAAGCGATAAAAGAAATTGAAGAAGTAAGAAACGATTTCTGGAAAAATGTAAAGGTTCCGGGAGAAGGAGAAGGAATGAATACTGAGCTTGAAAAAGCTTTCAGAGTAGCTGATTTCTTAGAGCTTGGACAGTTAATGGCTATCGATGCATTACACAGAAACGAATCTTGTGGAGGACATTTCCGTGAAGATCACTCAACTCCGGATGGAGAGGCTGAAAGAGATGACGTAAACTACAAATACGTTGGAGCCTGGGAATATCAGGGAGCAGATATCAATAATGAAATTCTGCATAAAGAAGACCTGATATATGAAAACATTGAGGTTAAAACTAGAAGCTACAAATAATCTCCAACCTATAAATATAAAATTATGAGTGCAAAAAAAGGCTTACATCTTACGCTGAAAATTTGGAGACAAAAAAATAATAAAACCAAAGGTCAGTTTGAGACCTATAAAATATCGGATGTATCAACAGATTCTTCATTCTTAGAAATGTTGGATATCCTTAATGAAAATTTAATTAACGAAGGAAAAGAACCGATCGCATTCGATCACGATTGCCGTGAAGGAATCTGCGGAATGTGTTCTCTTTACATCAATGGTAGAGCGCATGGACCTGATACAGGTATTACAACTTGCCAGCTTCACATGAGAATGTTCAAAGACGGTGAAACAATTGTTATTGAGCCATGGAGAAGTGCCGCTTTCCCGGTAATTAAAGACTTAATGGTAGACAGAAGTGCATTTGACAGAGTAATGGCTGCAGGTGGATTCATTTCTGTGAATACTTCAGGAAACACATTGGATGCTAATGCAATCCTTGTTCCTAAGGATGATGCGGATAAAGCAATGGATGCTGCAGCATGTATTGGTTGCGGAGCTTGTGTTGCTACATGTAAAAATGGTTCTGCGATGTTATTTGTTGGAGCTAAAGTTTCTCAGTTTGCCTTACTTCCTCAGGGTAGAGTTGAGGCGAAAAGAAGAGTTCTTAACATGGTGCAGGCTATGGATGAAGAAGGATTTGGTAACTGTTCAAATACAGGTGCTTGTGAAGTAGAATGTCCTAAAGGAATTTCTCTGGAAAACATTGCAAGAATGAACAGAGAATATATGGCAGCACTGGTAGATAAAGGATAACACCAGCTAAATTAAATAGAAAAAATCGTCTCCTTATAGGATGGCGATTTTTTTAGTTAAATCTTTCATAAAAAGTACTATTAAATTGTATTTAGTAATACTGAAAAACCTATTTTTGTTTAATTATAAAAATCAAAATGAAAAAATATCTTTTATTGTTTATCATTGCAATATTTGTAATGTCTTGCTCTAAAAAAGTTGAAGTAAAAGGAAAAATCACAGGTGGATCTCCATTGGAAAGAATAGAGTTCATTGAAGCTTCAGGAGTTGCTACATTACCGTTGGCAAACATTGGAGTGAAAAATGACGGAACATTCTCAGGGAGTTTTGAGGCTCCAAAAAACGGGATGTATCTTATTTCCTACGCCGGAAAACAAAATCTGGTATATCTAAAAGGAGGGCAAACACTTAACATTTCAGGTAGCGGAATGAATTTTCCGAATGATTATGTAATTACAGGTGATGCAAAAAAGAATAATGATTTCTTCACGGCAACTCAAAAATATCTTACCAATTACGCTCAAACAGTTAATATGAATGAGCTGATGATGAAAGATGAAAAGGGATTTCTTCAGGGAATTCAGAAAGTTGAAAAGGATATCAATAATAATATTGAAGAAAACGTTAAAAAATTTAGTCCTGACAGCGAGGTAGTAAATTGGAAGAAGAATGATCTTTCCAGCACTTTGTTGTCCATCATCAACCAGTATGAAATGAGACAAGGCCAAACGCCTGGAAATCCATCTTTTAAAGCCAGTAAGACTTTCACTGATTATGAAAATAAACTTCAGGAAAATAAGGATGTTATGATAAAGGAGAATCCTTACTACAGACAATACTTATTGGCTAAAATGAGTCCTGATTTTCAAAAATATGCTGAAGCTAACAGTAAAAATAAAACAGATATCACTACTTCTGAATTATTTGCCCAGTATTTAAAAACAAAAAAGGATATTTCTCAAACCACGAAAGACTATCTATTAGCATTTGTTATGGCTCAGTCTGATATCCATCCTGGATCACCGGCAAAGGTGACGGATAAAATCAAGAAGATTATTGATGAGGATATAAAAGACGCAACCATTAAAAACGACCTTAATAAAATTCAGATAGCTGTAAATGGGGTTAAAATTGGAGAATTAGCGCCAGATGCCTCTTTAATAAAGCAAGATGGAAAATCCTATAAGCTTTCTGAAAATAAAGGAAAACCTTATATGCTGTTTTTCTATGCTTCATGGAATCCATATATCAGTGAGGCTGCTGTACCGGTACTAAAAGAAGTTGTTAATTTCTATAAATCAAAAATGAATTTTGTATTTGTAAATGTTGACGATACAAAAGATCAGTTTGTAAAAACAAGCAATTCTTTATTGAAAGGAATTCCGGGAACGAATGTTTATGGTGATGGGGGACTGAACTCTGATATTGCTAAAAAATACGGTGTTTATGGATTCAAGTTACCTTGTTTTGTAATTATTGATAAAGACGGTAAAATTGCCAGCAGATCTTTTGTAAATCTTGGAGAGCCTGAATTGGTAACGATACTGGATAAATTAACCGGACTTTCTGCGCCAAAAGTTAATCCGAATGTACAATTACAACCTGGTTTGGGAGCTGACCCTTCTGCTCAGCAAGTAAATCCGCAACCTGCAAATCCTCAACCGGCTCCAACAAAATAGTAAACTTTAACATACATGAAAAACCTTGTCCTAGGATAAGGTTTTTTTTATTGTATTTTTGCAAAATGAAACCGTAAGGTTACATTAGAACAGATAGAAAAAATAGAAATTACGGATGAAAAAGAAGAAGAATATTATTCTTGAAAATATAAGATTAATAGCAGCCGGAGCAAAAGGAGTTGCCATAGGTAGAACGGAAGAAGGCAAAACGGTATTGGTTTCAGGAGCTATTCCGGGAGATGTGGTAAATGCAAGGGTGAAGAAATCGAAGTCTAAGTATTACGAAGCAGAGGCTGTAGAAGTTGTGGAAAGCTCTCCGTACAGAGTAGATCCAAAGTGTATTCATTTTGGCACTTGTGGAGGATGCAAGTGGCAAAATATGAGCTATGAAAAGCAACTGGATTTTAAACAGGAAGAGGTATATAATAATATTAAGAGAATAGGAGGAATTGAGAACTTTGAAACGTTGCCAATCCTGGGTGCTGAAGAGCAATATTATTATAGAAATAAAATGGAGTTTTCTTTTTCCAATGCAAGATGGCTTACTCAGTACGAAATCAGTTCCGAAGAAAATTTTGGAAATAAAGATGCTTTAGGATTTCATATTCCGGGAATGTGGAGCAAGATTTTAGACCTGAAAGAATGTTTTCTTCAAGAAGACCCGTCCAATGCAATTCGTTTAGCCGTAAAAAATTATGCTGTTGAAAATGGTTTGGACTTTTTTGATGTAAAAAATCAGGAAGGTTTTTTAAGAACTCTGATGATGAGGCAGAATTCCCAGGGAGAATGGATGGTCTTGTTTCAGTTATACAGGGAAGAAACTGAAAACAGAGAGAAGCTTTTTGAATTTTTATTGGGTCAGTTTCCACAGATCAAAACATTGGTGTATGCAATTAATCCAAAACAAAATGATTCGATTTACGATTTGGATATTAATGTTTACTCCGGGGAAGGATTTTTAATGGAAGAGATGGATGGACTGAAATTTAAAATCGGGCCTAAATCTTTTTTTCAAACCAACTATAAGCAGGCATTAGAGTTATATAGAAAGACATTGGAATTTGCAGATCTGAAAGGAGATGAAGTAGTTTATGATCTCTATACGGGAACAGGTACTATTGCACAGTATGTGGCCAGAAAGGCGAAGCAGGTGATAGGTATAGAATCTGTTCAGGAGGCTATTGATGCAGCTATTGAACATGCTGAACTCAATGGTCTTACGAATTGTACATTCTATTGTGGGGATATGAAGAATGTCTTTAATGATGAATTTCTCGAAAATCATCCAAAGGCGGATGTGTTGATTACTGATCCTCCGAGAGACGGAATGCATCAGAAAGTGGTAGAACAAATATTAAAGCTTTCCCCTGAAAAAGTGGTTTATGTAAGCTGTAATTCAGCTACCCAGGCAAGAGATCTTGCGTTGATGAAAGATCAATATCAGGTTGTTAAGATATTACCTGTGGATATGTTTCCGCAAACCCACCATGTGGAGAATATTGCATTGCTGATAAAGAAATAATTTACCTAAATTTGAGTTTAAATATTATTATGAAATATTTTAAATTTCTCTTATTAACCCTGATGTTGGGAATGCTTTGCTCCTGTGGCGGAGATGATGATATCTGTGAGAGTGGTGAAGGTACGCCACGAATTAAAATTGCTTTTAAAAATGCAGATAATGACAAAATCATAACATTAGACTCTCTTTACGTAGCCGTAGATTATGGGAACGGAAAAGTGCAGTTGGGAAAACAGCAAAAAATAAGTTCAAGACTCATTCCATTAAGGGTTGACGATTCCCCTTATACAGACGTATACTTCCGGTTAGCGGACAAGGGGACTGAGTCAAAGGTAAGGATAAGTTATACCACTAAATCTACATATGTATCTCCCGGATGTGGATTGAAAAAAACATATGAAAACCTGAACTCTGATTCACCAACACCGAGCAATCCGGTAAAGAAAGTTGAAATAGGACAAAATAATATAGAGAATGAAGACAAAACTAATCTTTACCTTCTTTTTTAGCATAAGCCTGCTTGGATTTGCTCAGCAAAAAAAGCCTGTGGAAAAAAAAGAAAAATGGAAATATGAACCAAATTTTATGGTTGGTTTGGATCTTCTCAATGCTGGGAGTGCCTTTTTTTCGGATAGAAAACTCTACCAAGGTTTTATATCTTCCAAAATAAACGGAAATGTACATGCAATTGCAGAAGCTGGTTTTGAAAAAAATGTATACCAGAAAAACGGATATGACGCTAAAGTGAATGGGCCATTTGTTAAGCTGGGAGCTTTTTACATGTTAGCCCAGGATCCGGAGAATGAATTTAATGGTTTTTATGCCGGAGGAAAGGCAGCAGGATCATTTTATACTCAGGAGTATATGGCTGTGCCTGTGCGGGGGTTTGGAGGTAGTAATTCTTCTGTAGCTTTTCCGTCTTCTACCCAATCTTCTTATTGGCTTGAAGGAGTGATAGGAGGAAGAGTACAGTTATTTGAATCCAATTTTTATATTGATGTCAACCTCCAGCCTAAATATATGGTATTTACAACCAAACAGGACGATATACAGCCCATGATCGTCCCTGGATTTGGAAGGAGTTCTTCCAAATTCAATATGGGGTTCTCCTGGAATATAGCCTATAAATTTTAAAAATATCTGAACCTGAAGTTTTCTTCAGGTTTATTTTTTTAGCAGCAGATAAAGAGCTTTCAGTTCTTTTGGAGGTGCTCCGGCATCGAATCCGGAAGATTGATATATTTTCCCCTTATAGGTAATAATGATTACTGAAGATAAAGCACTATCCGAAAAGCGACCTGTTGTTGGAGCGGTATAGGAAGATAGTTTATCCAGATTCAATGAACTGGTTTGTTTTACAATACTTGTCCATTGAGTATCATTTGATTTTGTGATCTTTGATTCTCCATTCAGATATGTTACTATAGAATCTGAGGTAAAAGTTATTTTTCTATCGGTACCTCGCGTTTGCTCTGTTAATTCAATTTTTTCCAGATCGTTTTTCTGATTATTCTTTATAACATGCTTGTTTTCTGTGCTTTTTTGAGAGTGACAACTTCCAATAATAGTTGTTGTTATTGAGAATAATAATATGATAATGTTTTTCATTTTGTATTTTTTTATTTTATTTATTTAAATATAGTTAAATATATTAATCTAAACTGATATATTTGCGAATCTTATAGAAATTTATAGAATGAAAAAATCTACTACTTTGAAATTTCTTTTTTTATTACCTCTATTTGCTACGGTTGCTTTAAGCGCTCAGAGCAAAAATGGAGCTGTTAAAAAGAAAGCGGACTTTGTAAGCAAATCTTCTGAAGAACTTACACAATCGCATGGTTTTGAAAGATGCTCTACAGTAGAGTATGAGAACTATTTGCAGGCAAAATTCCCTGGCAGAATGAATGCTGACCAATTTGAAGCATGGTTGGCTCCATTGGTTCAAAATGCTAAAGCTAATAAATCCCAAAATGGTAATATTATTACAATTCCTGTTGTGGTGCATGTTATCCATAATGGTCAGAATCTGGGAGTTGCTCCTAATATAGTTGATGAGCAGGTTATTTCTCAAATTACCGTAATGAATAACGATTACCGTAGACTTGCGGGAACTCCTGGTTTTAATAATAATGCAGTGGGGGCAGACGTGCAAATCCAGTTTGCTTTGGCTAAGGTAGATCCAAATGGAAATCCTACGAATGGTATTGATAGAATTAACTTATGTCAGGCTTCATGGGCAAGAGCTGATATCGAAACTTTTGTAAAGCCTTCAACTATTTGGGATCCTACCAAATACATGAATATGTGGAGTGTGAAATTTAGTGATAATACCTTGTTAGGATATGCGCAGTTCCCTTCTTCGTCAGGACTACCTGGCTTGAATGTACAGGGAGGTGAAGCTTATTCAGATGGTGTTGTGGCTAATTATGCAACATTTGGAAGCAGCGATTATAATGTAAATAATACATTCCTTCTTGGGGCTCCTTATGATAAAGGGAGAACGATGACACATGAAGTAGGGCATTTCTTAGGTCTAAGACATATCTGGGGGGATGCAAATTGTGGTGATGATTTCTGTGCAGATACTCCTACAGCTCATACATCCAATTATACTTGTAATCCTGCAATCGCAAGTTGTACCAATCCTTCTGTATTCGAAATGGTTCAGAACTATATGGATTATACGAATGATACCTGTATGAATATCTTTACAATCAATCAAAAAGATAGAATTACTGCCGTAATGAATAATTCTCCAAGAAGAATGGAGCTGAAGACTTCAATTGCAGATCAGCCAATTCCTTTATTTCCAAATGATGCAGAAGTAAAGCTTGAAAGAGAATGTGCTACAGCAACCTGTGCTACTACAGCAGCTCAAAATCCGAAAATATCTTTATATAATAGAGGAACAAGCCCATTAACATCTGCGGTAATTACTTACTCTGTAAATGGTAATTCGAAAACATACAACTGGTCGGGAAATCTTGCTCAGGATAAATACCAGATAATTACACTACCAATGGATGCTAATGTATTAGGTGGTCAAATGAATATCAATGTAACATCAGTAAATGGTACTACGGATCAAAGAGCATCTAACAGTAATATCACAGTAAATTATCTGGGAGCTGTAGTGAGAGCTGACGCTAATGTTGTATTTAATCTTCAGTTGGATCAATATGGTTCTGAAACAAGCTGGACTTTAAAGAATAGCTCAGGGGCTACTGTGGAGAGTGGAGGTCCTTATACTGATTCATCAACGGGAGCTCTTCCTGCCCTGAAGACATTTAACTGGACCTTAAGTCCTGATGAGTGTTATACATTAACAGTTAATGATGAATTTGGTGATGGATTCTATCCGTATGGAGGATATTACAATATTAAGTCTTTATCAGGAACAACCCTTCTTTCCGGATCTCATTTTGCTTCAACGCAAAGCAGATCTTTAAAAGTACAGGTACTGGGAACATCAGAATCTAACATTAAAAACAGTGGAATTCAAGTGTATCCTAATCCGGTAAATGATGTATTGAACATTACTAAAGTTTCCAATAAGGCCAATTTTGAAATTCATAATGCTGTTGGGCAACTTGTAAAGAGTGGTATTATAACCAACAATCAGATAAGAGTAGCTGAATTGGTGAAAGGCGCGTATGTCATTTCAATAAAAGATAATGCTGTTTCAGAAAGCATTAAGTTTATTAAAAAATAGATTCAATAGAACAATAGAAAATACCTCAGTTTACTGAGGTATTTTTTTTACTTATAATTTAACAATTGCTTTTGTGAATTATGATTTCCAATTGCTTTATAGGACTGATTTTATTATGGATTGAATGGTTTATTAAAAATTCAATAATATCCTGATATTTTCATTTAATAGTTTATAAGTATAAATAATTTTTTGATTTTATTGATGTTTTGTAGTATAAATATGTATTGGTTTCATATTTTTGTTTAACCAAATTTTTAAAAAGATATTAATTTATGAAAAAACTATTTTCTACTTTATTTTGTAGTTTAATTGGGGTTTCAGCTTTTGCGCAATGGACTCCAACTAAATTTGAAAGAAGTGACAAACTTGAATCCACTAATGTGAGAAATTACTATAAGCTGGATCTCGAGAAAATTAAAACACAACTTAGAGGTGCTCAGGAAATGGGTACTAATTCTAAACCTGTAGAGATTTTACTTCCTACTTTAAAAGGAAAGATCGAAAGATTTGCGGTGTATAGTTTCCCTGTAATGACAAAAGAATTTGCAGAGCAATACCAGCTGGGTTCTTATGTTGGAGTAAGTATGGATGATCCTGGTAAATATTTAAGATTTTCTGTGGCTCCTAATGATTTTCAGGCGATGATTATACAGGATGGGCAATACGAATTCATTGATGCTGTAAATGCTGATAAAACAGTATATGGTGTACATCCGAAAACAAAAAAAGAGGGAGCTTTTGTTTGTTCGACAAAAGAAAGTGCTGTTTCTCAGCAACAAATTAAAGAATTGTTGAAGGAAGGGAAATCCTTTGCTCATCAGCCTACTTCTTTCTCTAAATCTTCTGATAAGAAATACAGAACTATGAGATTGGCTATGTCTGTGACCGGAGAATATACTCAGTATTTCGGAGGGGTTCCTCAGGCGCTTGCCCAGATTAATGCAACAATGACAAGAGTTAATGGTGTTTTTGAAAAAGATTTTGCTTTGCATTTAAATGTATTAAGTTATCCTGCTCTTATCTATGCAGATCCTGCAACAGACCCATATTCTCCTGCTGCTCAGATGGGGAACTGGAATTTACAGCTTCAAAATACACTGACTTCGGTGGTAGGCAATGCTAATTATGATATCGGACACTTATTTGGTGCTTCCGGAGGAGGAGGAAATGCAGGATGTATAGGATGTGTTTGTATAGATCCTACAACGGCAGAACCGGAAGGTAAAGGTTCCGGAATTACTTCACCTGCTAATAATGTTCCGCAGGGAGATTCTTTTGATATTGATTATGTTGCTCACGAAATGGGGCATCAGTTAGGTGGAAATCATACATTCTCGCACGGTCTTGAAGGAACAGGTGTAAATGTAGAACCAGGTTCAGGGACTACTATTATGGGGTATGCCGGGATTACAGGTCCGAATACTGATGTTCAGCCTCATTCTGATGCATATTTTCATATTGCAACAATCAAACAGGTGCAGGCTAATTTAATAGCTAAAACCTGTGATGTGGAAACTACGGTTGCTAACAACCCTCCAGTAATTGCAGCTTTACCTACATATAATATTCCTAAAGGGACAGCATTCGTTTTAACAGCTTCTGCTACAGATGCTGAAAATGATCCCTTAACATATACCTGGGAAGAAATGGATAATGCAAGTGTTACCATTAATAAGAATAATCTGGGGACTACTACTACCGGAGCTTCATTCAGATCTGTAGTTCCTACGACAAGTCCTACAAGATATTTCCCTAAATTATCCTCGGTGTTATCAGGGGTTCTTAATAACTCAAATAACCAATGGGAATCTGTTTCCATGGTGCCAAGAACAACGAAATTTACAGTAACGGTAAGAGATAATAACCCTGCGGCTAATCAGCAGCAGACGCAATACGCCGATCAAACGATTATCGTGGGTAATACCGGTCCGTTTAAGGTTAATACTTTGTATCTTAACGGTGGCGGAGCTTCATCTTTAGAATGGGATGCTGCCAATACGACTGCGGCTCCTTATAGTGTTGCCAATGTGAAGATCGATTATACAACTGATAACGGGGCTACATGGACAGTGCTTGCTGCCACTACACCAAATGACGGTTCAGAAAACGTTACTTTACCTTCTGCTCTGAACGGACAAACTATTAAATTAAGAATTTCAGCAATAGGAAACGTTTTTTATGCCGTTAAATCAATCATGGTTACTACTCTTGCTCCTTGTACGAGTGCGGCACCAATTAATATTGTTGTTTCTAATATTACAGCAAATTCTGCGGATGTTGCGTGGCAGCCAGTTGTTGGAGCTACATATAAGCTTCGTTACAAGAAGGTGTCTGAAACAGTATGGACATCGGTGGATGTAACTACTCCTTATACTACATTGAATGGTTTGATAGATGGTACAGCTTATGAAGTACAGGTGGCTACTGTTTGTAGTGGTACAACAGGAACTTATTCAGCATCCATAAACTTCACAACACAAAATTTAGCATATTGTACTTCTTCTGCAAATGATTCTACATATGAGTATATTTCTAATGTAACGGTTGCTAATATAAACAATCCGTCTCTGGCAAGTTCTTATACCAACTATACAACTAACCCTGCTTTACAGATCAATTTGGTTAAAGGCAGTACTTATCCGATTTCTGTAACTATCGGTGATCCTGATACTGATGCAGTTGCAGCATGGATAGATTATAACAGAAATGGAGCGTTTGAAGACTCTGAAAAGGTTCTTAATTTCCCAGTAGCTGCTATATCTGCTCCTGTTACCGGATCATTTACAGTTCCACAGTCTGCGGTAACAGGCCAGGCTTTAAGAATGAGGGTTATCCTTCGTTATTCAACAAGTGCCGGGGCTTCATTGGGGGCGGCTAATACCTGCGGAACTTTTTCTTACGGAGAAGTTGAAGATTACAATGTGATGGTAACATCTAATCTCGGAACTTCAGAATCTTACGTCAAAAATGAAGGGATCCAGATCTATCCTAATCCGGCGAATGATGTGTTGAATATTACTAAGGTTTCCAACAAGGCAAATTTTGAGATTCATAATGCGGTTGGACAGCTTGTGAAAAGCGGTGTAATTACCAATAACCAGGTAAGGGTAGCTGAATTGTTGAAAGGAGCTTATATCATTTCAATAAAAGATAATACTATTTCAGAAAGTCTCAAGTTTATAAAAAAATAAATAATGAAAGGTGATTTTTATTTTTGAATATTATTAATAATAATCACTGAATTTGTTTAATTAATTTTATATTAAAATATTTAACCCCTATATTTTACAGTATAGGGGTTTTTGTATGGATGTTGGTTTTTTATGATTATCTGGTGATATAAAAGTATTTTGTGTTAATTGTTGTTAAAGTGATGTGTTTTGTATTTTTTTTAATATGATTTTTTATCTTTAAAAAATGTGTTATTTTTTAACTAATTAGTTAGTCTTTTAGGTGTATTGAGTTTATCTGTATATTTATTGTGTTTTATGTAAAATATCTCTTCTATATTTTATATTTTTGTTAAATGTGAATTTAAAAATATATTAATTTATGAAGAAATTACTTACTATTTTGTTTTGTAGTTTAGTCGGTGGTTCTGCCGTTGCGCAATGGACGCCAGCTGCTGCTAAACTAGATAACAAAAAAAGAGGTGGTGATGTAAAGGCTGTGGCTGTTGCATCTTATTTCAAATTGGATTTGAACCAATTAAGATCTCAATTGAAAAACGCGCAGGAAGCTGGGCGTAATGCTAAACCGGTTGTTGTTTCTATTCCGACACTGGATGGTAAGATTAAAAACTTTAATGTTTATAGTTTTCCTGTTGTGGTGAAAGAGCTTGCTGATCAATATGAATTAGGCTCATATGTAGGAACAGCAGTTGATGATCCTTCACAAAGTATCCGATTTTCTGTTGCTCCAAATGATTTCCAATCGATGTTATTCAATAATGGGAGTTATGAATTTGTAGAACCTGTAGATAAATCAACAGGATTATACTATGTGCATCCTAAAACAGCAAAAACAGGAGATAAAGCATTTGTATGTAGTACAGCAGAAGCTCCATCTTCCGTAAAGCAAATCGATGAATTGCTTAAAAAAGGCAAATCTGCATCAAGTCAGTTAGGCTTTACTAATAAAAGTTATGATAAGAAGTATAGAACACTAAGATTAGCAATGTCTGTTACAGGAGAGTATACCCAGTATTTTGGAGGAGTACCTCAGGCTCTTGCGCAAATTAATGCTACGATAACAAGAGTAAACTTTGTTTTTGAAAAAGATTTTGCTTTGCATTTAAATGTATTAAATTATCCGGCGCTTATTTATGCCGATCCTGCGTCGGATCCATATGCTACTGTTACAAATGCCAATCAACCTCCATCTTCATGGAATACGTCTCTTAGAGATATACTGGCAACTAATGTTGGACAGGCTAATTATGATATAGGACATTTATTTGGTGCTTCCGGAGGAGGAGGAAATGCTGGTTGTATTGGTTGCGTTTGCCTTAACCCTGTAGGTACTACTTATGATCCTGTAGCGGGTTATGGGAAGGGGTCTGGTATTACTTCTCCTTTAACAGGGAGTGTAAATCCTAGTGCAGCAGCTCCGCCATCAGGGGATACGTTTGATATAGATTTTGTTGCTCACGAAATGGGACATCAATTAGGGGCAACTCATACCTTTGCTCATTCTTTAGAGAGTGCAGGAACGAATATGGAGCCAGGGTCAGGGTCTACCATTATGGGATATGCTGGTATCACCGGAGCTACTACTGATGTTCAGCCGCATTCTGATCCATATTTCCATATTGTAAGTATTGACCAGATTAATGAAAACCTGATTGATAAAACTTGTGATGTAGAAACTACAATTACCAATAATCCTCCTGTGATTGCAGATATGCCGGATTATAACATCCCTAAAGGAACGGCATTTGTATTAACGGCTTCTGCTACGGATGCAGAAAATGATCCTATGACGTATGCATGGGAAGAAATTGATAATGCCTCCGTTGAGATAGATAAAGATAACCTTGGGACAACAACTAGTGGTGCCACTTTCAGATCTGTGAATCCAACAACAAGCCCAACCCGTTATTTTCCTAAATTAGAATCTGTATTAAATGGATATTTAGATAATAGCAATAATACATGGGAATCAGTTTCACAAGTTGCAAGAACTACTAATTTTGCCGTAACTGTCAGAGATAATAATGTTAATCCTGCTCAACAACAATCAGATTATAATATTCAAACAGTTGTTGTTGGGAACAATGGTCCATTTAAGGTTAATACACAATATGCCAACGTTAATACTCCTACACCAATAGAGTGGGATGTTGCAGGTACTACAGCAGCTCCTTACAGTGTTGCCAACGTTAAAATTGATTATACAACAAATAACGGAACAACATGGACTGTGCTTTCTGCCTCAACACCTAATGACGGATCAGAATCTTATACGTTCCCGACTTCATTGAACGGGCAGGTGATTAAATTGAGAATTTCTGCTATCGGAAATATTTTCTATGCTGTGAAGCCTATTACTGTTGAAGCTTTTGCTCCTTGTGATGGTACGGCTCCTACCGGAATTACTACAAGTAATATTACAATTAACGGAGCAACGATCAGCTGGACTCCGGTAGCTAATGCAACATATAATATCCGTTATAGAAAAGTAGGGCAGGCTGTTTGGCAACAAACAACTTCTACTTCCCCAATAGTAACATTAACAGGATTAACTGACGGAACAGCTTACGAAGTGCAGATATCTGCAGTTTGTTCTGGAACTCCAGGTGCATATTCAGCTTCAACAAACTTTACCACTTCAGCTGTAACTTACTGTACTTCATCAAGTACAAGTGGACAAGTTAATTATATTTCCAATGTAACGTTGGGAACAGTAAATAATACTACTGTAGGAAGTTCATACTCAAACTTTACCACTAATGCTGCATTACAACCTACTTTGTTGCCTAATAGTACGAATTCGATAAGTGTTTCCGTTACTACAACAATCAGTGGTGCTTCAGTTAATGGTATGGCTGCATGGATCGATTATAATAAAAATGGGGTTTTTGAAGCTAATGAAAGAGTTTTAAATATGCCTGTGGTAGCATTACCGGTTGGTGCTACAGTTAAGACAGGAAACTTTACGGTGCCTGCAAGTGCTATGACTAATACTCCTTTAAGAATGAGAGTTGTTACTGTTCTGATAAATCCTGCAGGTATAGGGGCTACTATTCCAGATTCTTTTGCATGTGGAGGTTTCCCGAACGGAGAAGTTGAGGATTACAATGTGATCATTGCTTCTAATTTAGGAACTTCTGATACTGCTATTAAAAACGATGGTATCCAGATATATCCTAATCCGGCAAGTGATGTGTTAAACATTACTAAAGTTTCTGATAAAGCTGCATATAAAATTTATAGTGCTGCGGGTCAGTTGGTAGACAGCGGGAATATCAATGGTGGAAAAATTAATGTTTCTGCTTTGATCAAAGGTGGCTATGTAATTACAATTGATGACAAAGGAAAAGATGTATTCACTTCCAAATTCATTAAAAAGTAAGATATTATTTTTATCAATAAAAAATCCTCAGGTAATCCTGGGGATTTTTTTATTTTGAACTTATAAAATATATTATTGTGAAATTTGTATAAAAAAAATGATTGTAGCCACAAATTAATAATGAAAAATGATTAGATTTGTGTAATTAATATAATATATTGAGAAGCTTATGAAGAAAATTTTTACTTCTTTCTTTCTTCTCTGTCTGTTTGTGGTCACCAGTGCACAATGGAGCCCGACATCTTTCAGAGGAGATAAAATCAGAGGAAGTTCTGAAATTAAGAACTATTACTCTCTAGACATTCCCTTATTAAAATCCCAACTGGCCAATGCACAGGAGACGGGCAAGAATGCCCGACCTGTAACAATTTCATTGCCAACCATGGATGGGAAAATTGAAAGGTTTGCCGTTTACAGCTTTCCGGTTGTTGTAAAAGAACTGGCAGACGAGTATCAACTTGGATCTTATGTCGGAGTCGGAATCGACGATCCGGGTAAGTATCTGAGGTTCAGTTTAGCGCCGAATGATTTTCAGTCTATGATCATCAAAAACGGGATCGCTGAATTTGTAGAACCTCTAAATAGAGAAAAGACAGTTTACGGTGTGCATCCGAAAACTGATAAGAGCAAAGAAGGTTTTCTATGCTCCATGAATGAAAGCCTTTTGGATAAGGAAGAGATCAACAAACTTTATCAGAAAGGATCTGCATTTAGCAATCAAACTACTAATTTTGCGAAGTCTTCAGATAAGAAGTACAGAACGATGAGATTGGTAATGTCTGTAACAGGAGAATATACCCAGTTCCATGGAGGAACAGTTCCTGGGGCGATGGCGGCTATTAATGCAACACTTACCCGGGTAAATGGTGTATTTGAAAAAGATTTTGCATTACACTTAAATTTACAAAACTTTCAGGGTGTAATTTATACCAACCCGGCAACCGATCCCTATTCTCCGGCTGCTGCAGGAGCTGGAGGTGCATGGAATCTAGAATTGCAAAATACTTTAACGGCTAATGTAGGTAATGCCAATTACGATATAGGGCATTTATTTGGTGCTTCCGGAGGTGGAGGTAATGCAGGATGTATCGGATGCGTTTGCGTAGATCCAACTACAGGAGTTCCGAAAGGAAAAGGATCCGGATATACATCGCCAGCAGATGGGATTCCACAAGGAGATAATTTTGATATTGATTATGTTGCCCATGAAATGGGTCATCAGTTAGGAGCAAACCATACATTTTCTCACGGTCTTGAAGGAACAGGGGTGAATATGGAACCCGGTTCTGGATCCACAATTATGGGGTATGCAGGAATTACCGGAGCTAATACCGATGTTCAGCCTCACTCAGATGATTATTTTCATATCGCCAGTATCAAGCAGGTACAGGCTAACCTAATTTCTAAAACCTGTGATGTTGAAACTACAGTTGCCAACAATCCACCTGTGATTTCTGCATTACCAACTTATAATATTCCTAAAGGAACCGCATTCGTATTAACAGCTTCTGCCACCGATGCGGAAAATGATCCAATGACCTATACCTGGGAAGAAGTGGATAATGCAAGCGTTACTATTAACAAGAATAATTTAGGAACAACAACTTCAGGTGCAACCTTTAGATCGGTATTGCCAACGACAAGTCCAACTAGATATTTTCCTAAATTATCTTCTGTGCTTGCCGGAGTTCTTAACAATTCGAATAATGGATGGGAATCTGTTTCTAATGTTGCGAGAACAACCAAATTCTCTGTAACAGTAAGAGATAATAGTCCCATTGCGAATCAACAGCAGACACAGTTTGCTGAACAAACAATTATCGTAGGTAGTGCAGGACCTTTTAAGGTTACAACAGCAACAGCTTATAATAACGGACCAAGCACTGTAACCTGGGATGTGGTAAATACCACAGCTGCTCCTTATAGTGTTGCTAATGTTAAAATAGATTACACTACGGACAATGGAGTTACCTGGAATGTTTTGGCGCCATCTACTCCTAATGATGGAAGTGAAAGCTTAACTTTTGGAGCTTTAACATTAGGGTCTACCGTGAAAATCAGAGTAAGTGCGATCGGAAATGTATTTTATGCCATTGGCAGTGCTACAGTAGCCAGTTTAGCTGCATGTACTGGAGCTGCGCCGACTGGTATTACAGTTTCTGCAGTTACTCAGACTCAGGCTACTGTTTCCTGGGCTGCTTCTGCCGGGGCAACTTACGTTGTTCAGTATCGTCCTGTTGGAAGCACAACATGGATTACAGTAAATGCAACGACCAATACTACAGTATTAACAGGTCTTACGGATGGAATTCAATACGAAGTTCAGGTTGCTAATGTATGTTCAGGAACGCAGGGTACTTTCTCTGCCTCTGTTAACTTTACAACACCGGGACTAAACTACTGTCAGATGCAGTCAAGCAATTCTAATGATGAGTATATTGCTAATGTTACAGTAACACCTACGGGAGCTGCCGTAATGAGTAATACTTCTTTAGGAACTACTTATACTGATTACACGACAACAGCAAGTGCTTTGGTAAATCTTGTGATCGGGTCTGCTAACAATACAATTTCTGTTTCGAAAGGGTGGACGGGTAGTACATATAGTGAAGCTGTGAATGTATGGATTGACTTTAACCGAAACGGAATTTTTGAAACAAATGAACAGGTAATGACTTCTCCGGCAAGTACAACTACCCCGGTTACAGCTACATTCCCAGTTCCTGCCAATGCATATAATGGACCTTCTACAACAAGAATGAGAGTGGCTCTAAGCTTTAGCTCTCCTTCTGTGATGTGTCAGAACTTTACTTATGGAGAAGTAGAAGATTATGCTGTGAAATTAATTCAGCCTATACCTTGTACAAGTAATGCTCCATTGAATTTAAGCGTAACAAATATTACGGCTACATCAGCTTACGTAATGTGGGACCCTGCTGTAGGAGCAACCTATATACTTGAATACAGAGCTGTTGGCGCAACCGCATGGATACCTGTTCCATTAACAACCAGTGCTTATACAATTACAGGTTTAACAGAATCTTCACAGTACGAAGTTCGTGTGGCATATATTTGTTCCGGGACTACTGGAACGTTTACAGCTCCTGTTCAGTTCAGTACTCCGGCGGTTAACTACTGTACAGTAACAGGTAACAGTACCAACGGATATATTTCAAATGTTAAGATGACTCCGACCAATTCATATATTATGAATAATGATTCCGGAGCAAACTCTTATACGGATTATTCCGTGGATCCAACTAAATTGATTACGTTAGTACGTGGATCTGCAAATAATGCAATTTCTGTGAGCAAATCATGGATCACACCAAGTACATTCCCTCCATCTCTGGCTGTCGGAGCATGGATCGATTTTAACAGAAACGGAATTTTTGAAAACAATGAAAGGGTAATCAACAGTACAACAAGTACTACAACTCCGATTACGGCAACATATACGGTTCCAAACACATCGTATAATGGTCCGCTTACCCTTAGAATGAGAGTCATCATTTCTTCATCAAATATCAATGATCCATGTGTCAATGTTACTAATGGTGAAGTAGAGGATTATGCAGTTAAAATTGTAGACCTACAACCATGTTCTACCGCTGCACCTTCACCAATTTCTGTAACAGGTGTTAGTGCATCTACTGCGACGGTTTCCTGGTTAAACTCTACAGGTGCTACTTATGTATTAAGATATAAGGCTATAGCAGCAGCAGCCTGGACAACCGTTAATCCTGTTCCGGCGCCTGGAAATACCTATACGATCCTTAACTTAAATGCAACCACTGCTTATGAAGTGCAGGTGGCAACCATCTGTGGGGGAAATCAGGGACCTTGGTCTACATCTGTGAATTTCACCACACTGGCCGTTAGTTACTGTAACTCCGGTACTGCGACTGTAGGTGACGGATATATAAATAATGTAACCGTTACTCCAACGAATTCGATTATGATGATCAATAATTCTGGAGCAACGACGTATACAGATTATTCTACTGACCCTACTAAACTTATTACATTTGTTCGCGGTTCTACCGGAAATAATATTTCTATTGGTAGAGTGATCTTATCAAGTACGTATGCTACATCAGTATGGATTGATTATAACGGAGACGGTGTGTTTGATAATGGTACGGAGAGAGTAATGAATCTTGGATATTCCAGTACTACTCCTGTGACTGCTACTTTCACGGTTCCTGCTAATGCATATACAGGAACGAACATTGTCAAAATGCGTGTTATCGTATACTATAATACAATTGATAATGCATGTCAGAACTTAACAAGTAATGGTGAAGTAGAAGATTATGCAGTTAAATTTGTAGACATTCAACCATGTACAACAGCTCCTCCAAGCAATATTACAGTGTCCAACATTACTGCGACTACTGCTAATGTTTCCTGGTTAGCATCTACGGGAGCTACTTATGTATTAAGATGGAGATTAGGGGCTACAGGAGCATGGACAACAATTGATCCTGTACTTGCACCTGGAAATAGCTACACGATTACTGGGCTTACCGAATTAACCGGATATCAGGTACAGGTTGCCACAAGATGTAGTGGTACATTAGGTGCCTTCTCTGCTTCAATTCCGTTTACTACAACTGCTATCAGTTATTGTAACATGACAGGAACAGGAACCAATGATTATATAGCTAATGTAACAGTGACTTCTGTAAATCCGGGAATTGCTCCAATGAGTAATACCTCATTACAGACAAACTATATCAGTTATACTACACCAGCTACGTTGATTAACCTTGAGCTTGGCTCAACGGGAAATAAAATCGCCGTAACTAAAGGATGGGCAGGAGCAACCAACAGTGATGCTGTAAGTGCCTGGATCGACTTTAACCGAAATGGGGTATTCGAGACAAATGAACAAATCATGGCAGTAGCTTCCAATTCAACAAGTACTGTTAATGCATTGTTCAATGTTCCGTCTACTGCATACAGCGGACCTCTTACAACAACAATGAGAGTGGTGCTAAAACGTTCCAGTTCTCCTGTAATGTGTCAGGTAGCTGTGAATGGTGAAGTGGAAGATTATGCAGTGAGAATAAGACCATGTGCAACAGGTACACCTACAAACCTTGCGTTTAATACGATTACCCATACTTCAGCAATCGTAAACTGGACTGGTGTAACCAATGGGCTTACCTATATTTTACAGTACAGACCTTTAGGATCTACTGCGTGGACGAGTATTAACGTTTCTACTCTTCTTGGTAACCCTCCAATTCAGTTAACAGGTTTAACTCCTGCTACTACTTATGAGGTGCAGGTTGCTGCAAGCTGTGGTACAACACCAGGTACATTTACCGCGATTAAAACATTCTCTACCAGATGTGATCCTACGCCTCCTACTGTAACAATCAGTAACGTAACAACAAACTCTGCATTAGTAACATGGGCACCAATTGCGCCAAGTTCAACGTATGTATTAAGATACAGAGTAGTGGGAACAACCACGTGGGTGGATGTAACTGTGCCGGTAACACCTGGGAACTCTTATCAGTTGACAGGATTAAGCCCTTACACTACTTATGAGGTTCAGGTGGCTAACAAGTGTGTGGGTGAGACTACAATCAATCCATATTCAAATCCTAAAGTATTTACTACAGAAAGGACATGTGAATTACCACCTCCGGGCTTAACCATCACTAACCTGACTCCTACAACAGCTGTTGTAGTTTGGGATCCATTCCCGGGAGCTACTTATATCTTAAGATACAGAAAAGTAGGTATTCCGAGCTGGACAACGGTTCCGGTGGCTACCAATACACTTACCCTTACGGGATTAACAGAGTTGACGAAGTATGAATTACAGGTTGCTAATATTTGTAGCGGTACTCCTGGTACGTATACACAACCATACTTCTTTACAACACCTACCGTTATTTATTGTCAGATGTCGTCTGGAAGTTCTGTGAGTGAATACATTTCAAACGTTACGGTAAAACCTACTGGTAAACCGCAAATGTCAAATGATTCAAATGCTCAGAATTATTCAGACTTTACCGGAGATCCTACCAAGTTTATTGAATTGATTCAGGGATCTACTGGTAATGAGATTTCAATTGCTAAATCATGGACAGGAACAACGAATAATGAAGGTATTGCTGTATGGATAGATTTCGACAGAAGTGGAACATTTGATCCTAATGAAAGAATCCTTGTGTCTTCGCCTAACTCAACAACCCCTGTTAAAGGAACGTTCAGTGTACCGGCGGATGCATTCATCAGCATGACGGATTTTAAATATGTTGTGATGAGAGTTGCCATGCAGAAAGATGCGATTCCTGTGAATTGTGTAAGTTTTGCAAACGGAGAAGTTGAAGATTATACCGTAAGAATTTCTAAGCAGGCAGTACCTAATCCTGTTAACCAGACTGAAATTCTGATCTATCCTAATCCGGTAAGCAGTATATTGTATGTGAAAAATATTAGCAAGAAAGCTAATTATAAGCTATACAACGCAGCAGGTCAGCTTGTTTCCGGAGGAATTATCCTCAATAATAAGATTGATGTAAGCGGATTGATAAATGGAGTATATGTTATCGATATCGATGATGTTCAGGGCACAGCTCAGAAGAAGTTTATCAAAGAATAATTAAATTATTTACTATTAAAAAATGAGCTCTCAGAAATGAGAGCTTATTTTTTTACATAAAAAACTCGTTAGAATTATTTTCTAACGAGCTCTTTTTTTATTCTATTTCGAAGATGGTGCGTTCTGTCCGCTCTTTTAAATCTTCTAAATTAGTGTCATTATAGATGATATAATCAGCAAGCCTTATTTTCTCTTTTTCGGGCATTTGCCGCTCCATAATAGCCTGTACTTCGCGATAGGTTTTGTTGTCCCTGTCCATTACCCTTTTTATTCTTATGTTGTCTTGTGCAGTTACTAAAAGTGATTTGTAGCACTGCAGATTAAGCTTTAATTCAAATAATAAGGCAGTTTCCTTAAAAACTAAATATTTTGACTGTTCTTTTACCCATTGTTCAAAATCAATTCGTACAGCGGGGTGTATGATTTCATTTAATTTTTGCAGTAGATCCGAATTATTAAAAACTTTGTCTGCAACATATTTCCGGTCATAAAGGCCGGTATTATCATAAGACTGTGCTCCTAAGAGCTCTTTAATCTTTTCTTTTAGGGTATCATTGTCATTGACAATGGTTTTTGCTCTGTCATCAGAGTAATAAACCGGAAATCCGCATTCTTCAATAAAATGGGCTACCGTTGTTTTTCCTGAACCTATTCCACCAGTAAGGCCAATGATCTTGGGTGCTGGTTCCGGTTCTGCTTTTTGTGTTTCTGAATTCAATTCTTCCATACTTCAATTAATATCCGAAAACGTCATTAAAACTGTGAACTTCATCAAGCCTTACTCCTTTATCTGTCATTTTCAGACTGGCCAGCTCATTATGTGCGTCATGCTCGAAAAACAATAAATATTCGTTATCGACACATTGCTTTAAAAATTTTCCTTTTTCCTCCATTGTCAAGAGAGGTCTTGTATCATATCCCATCACATAAACCTGGTTGATATGTCCGGCTGTAGGGATAAGGTCTGCAGCAAAAACGATTGTTTTTTCCTGATATTGAATTACAGGAAGCATTTGCTTTTCGGTATGTCCGTCAACAAAAATAACATCCATTTTCAAGTCCGGGGCGAAACCATAGTTTCCTGTCGTTGGTAGTGGTAAAAAATTCAGTTGACCACTTTCCTGCATAGGAATGATATTTTCTTTTAAAAAACTTGCTTTTTCTCGCGGATTAGGCTCAGTAGCCCATTGCCAGTGGTTTTCATTGGTCCAGAAATGAGCATTTTTAAAAGCCGGTCTGTACCCCGTTTTATCGTCATTCCATTCGATGGCTCCTCCACAGTGGTCAAAATGAAGATGGGTAAGAAAAACATCAGTAATGTCTTCCTTTACAAAACCATATTTTTTAAGGTTTTTATCTAAATTATCATCCCCCCAAAGAGAATAATGTCCGAAAAATTTCTCATCCTGTTTATTTCCCAGACCGCAATCCACTAAAATCAGTTTCTTACCATCTTCAATAAGCAAAGATCGAGTTCCCAGTTCTATCAGGTTTCTTTCGTCTGCAGGATTGGTTTTTTCCCACAGACTCTTTGGGACGACTCCGAACATAGCGCCGCCGTCCAGCTTAAATTTTCCACATTGTATTGGATATAGCTTCATATAATATTATGTTTTATGTATTTAATTTTTGTTAAGTTTCATTTTTTCAGCAATCTTTTTTCCCTGCTCATCCGAATTTTCAAGATGGGAAATAATATTTTGATAATCTTTTTCTTTCCTGTTTTGGGAAAGTTTTTGTTTAATAAAGATCTCCGTTGGTATTACTTTTATTCCAAATGCTCCTTTCATTTCTTTTTCTACAAAATCTTTACCCATATCCTTTACCAGTACAGGGCATTTTTGAAACTTTTCATACTTATTGGTTAACTTTTCCAGATGCGCGTAAAGTTCTTCATTATTCATAAGTTCTACTTTACCATGAATTTGTACAGCTTCATAATTCCATGTTGAAACATTGATATGATCATACCAGCTACTGGAAATATAAGTGTGTGCTCCTAAAAAGTCACATAATACCTCATCTCCTTTTTTCAGTGTTTTTGCCTGTGGATTGGCTTTGGAAATATGAGTTTCAATATAAATGTGATCCGGATCATCCTCATTAAGCATCATCATGGAATGAGTGGCCCGTATCTTGTCGACTGAAGAGATAAGTAAAGCGAAAGCATTGTCTCTAATGATTTCACGCATTACATTATAATCCTCACTTCTGTATAGCTTCGGTATAAACATTAATTAATAACTCTTTATATTTCTTATCATAAGGCTAAAAGATCAACACCTTTATCAGCTCGATTATATTTTAAATAACAAGCCTAAAAAAGCTCCCCCGGATTTTTAGGTATCGGAATCTGCAAGTGTTTATAGGCTTTTTCTGTCACCTCTCTTCCCCTTGGGGTACGGATAATAAATCCTTCCTGAATTAAGAAAGGCTCATAAACCTCTTCCAATGTCTCCGGGTTTTCAGCGATAGAGGTTGCCAGTGCTGAAATACCTACAGGTTTTCCTTTAAAATTTTCAATCATGACACGCATGATCTTGTTATCCATTTCATCCAACCCAAATTCATCAACATTCAGAGAATTGAGCGCATATTTTGTGATATTGATCTCTATTTCTCCATTACCTTTTATTTCTGCAAAATCTCGTACCCTTCGCAATAAAGCATTGGCAATTCTGGGAGTTCCGCGGCTTCTTCTTGCAATTTCAATGGCTGCATCCTCGTAAATTTTTACTCCAAGAACTCTGGAACTTCTTATGATGATCATGGATAAAAGTTCTATGGTATAATATTCAAGCCTGCTTTGGATACCGAATCTCGCCAACATGGGTTTGGTAAGCATTCCGCTTCTTGTAGTTGCTCCAACCAGTGTAAAAGGATTGAGCCCGATCTGTACACTCCTTGCATTAGGACCTGTTTCCAGCATAATATCAATCTTATAATCTTCCATCGCAGAATAAAGATATTCTTCCACAACAGGTGATAGACGGTGGATCTCATCAATAAAGAGAACGTCATTTTCTTCCAGATTGGTTAAAAGGCCGGCCAGACTTCCCGGTTTATCAAGAACTGGACCTGATGTTATTTTACAATTCACACCCAATTCATTCGCAATGATGTTCGCTAAAGTTGTTTTTCCAAGTCCCGGAGGCCCGTGAAGAAGAACATGGTCAAGGGCTCCGCCTCGCTTTTTAGCCGCAGTTACAAATACTTCAAGATTTTCCAACGTCTTTCTCTGTCCCGCAAAATCCTTAAAACTCTGGGGACGAATCTGTTCTTCCTGCATGAGCTCTTCATGAGAAAAGTTTTCCTTATCTGGATGTAAAAAATCAGGCATTAATTCATTTCATTTACCTCAAAGATAGGGATTTTAGACTTAGGTTGGGGAAAAGGTTATGCTAAAAAATCAAGGTTAAAAGATATTTTTTAAGTATTTTTGGAATGGAAATTTAAATCCCAATACAATATTTTCTGACCATTTACTTATGAAATTAATAGGACCATTTAAGCAAATCATTACACTCGCTAATCTTTCACTGAGAGGAAAATTATCTGATCAACAACTTGAAATTATAGGTGACGGAGGTATTTTGATTGAAGGTGAAACCATTCAGAAAGTTGGAAATTTCGAAGAATTAAGATCTGAATATCCCAATGTAACAATTGAAGAGGTTGAAGGTGAACAGATCGTGCTTCCTGCTTTCATAGATTCCCATACTCACATTTGCTTTGGAGGAAACAGAGCAAATGATTTTGCCATGAGAAATGCAGGAAAAACTTATCTTGAAATTGCTGAAAGCGGAGGAGGCATCTGGAGTTCTGTACAACATACAAGAAATGCGTCAGAAGAAGAGTTGCTTAAAACTTTATCAGAAAGGATCAATTTTCTTATTTCATTGGGAATTACAACCATTGAAGTGAAAAGCGGCTATGGTCTGGATGTGGAAAATGAGCTCAAGATGCTGAGAATAATAAAAAAAGCACAAACACTAACCAAAGCCACATTAATTCCTACCTGTCTTTCCGCACATTTGAAGCCGAAAGATTTTGAGGGAGATAATAAATCTTATTTAGATTTTATTATCGCAGAAATTTTGCCTAAAGTAAAAGAAGAAGGACTTGCTAAAAGAGTTGATATTTTTATTGAAAAGTCAGCATTCCAACCGGAAGAAAGTAAGGATTTTTTATTAAGAACTAAAGAGCTCGGTTTTGAAATAACTGTTCATGCAGATCAATTTACTCCCGGAAGTTCAAGGATTGCAGTAGAAGTAGGAGCACAGTCTGCGGACCATTTAGAGGCAACAATTGATGACGACATCATGTTTCTTGCTCATTCCAATACAGTAGCCACAGCACTACCCGGAGCGAGTTTAGGACTGGGGGAGAAGTTCACTCCGGCACGAAAGTTGTTGGATGCAGGAGCTATTCTTGCAATAGCCAGTGACTGGAACCCGGGTTCCGCACCAATGGGTAACTTGATTACCCAGGCTTCCATTTTAGCAACATACGAAAAGTTAACGACCGCTGAAGTTTTAGCAGGTATTACATTTCGTTCGGCATATGCTCTGGGATTAGAAGACAGGGGAAGGTTAGAAAAGGGATTAAAAGCGGATTTTGTAACTTTTAAAACCGATAATTTTCAAAACGTATTATATAATCAGGGAAGTTTAACCGCTGAAAATATTTATATCAATGGGGAAAAGTGGAAAGTGTAATATAAAGTACCTTTTCTCCCGTTTATCTTATTATAAGTTTCCTTAATATGCTCCTGTTATTTTTCCATGGGTGAAAAGTAATTCTGTAGTTCCTAAGTGTACTGATAAAGAAAGATCATATTATTTTTCTTACTTTTTGAATGCTTTTGTTGCGGCTATGCCTGAATAATGTATCAATAATTTAATTTGAAAAATAGATATGATGAAATTCCGAAGTATGCAATCAACATTTAATAAAGGAGTAACAATTCCAAGTCTTATTTTTATTATAGGAACTTGTTTTCTGTCAGCTATTTACCCGAAATCTACAGAAAGTATCTTAAATGAAATTAAGGAATTCATTTTTGTTAACCTGAATTGGGTTTACGTTTGGGCAGTCACCATCTTTGTGATTTTTCTTGTGTACCTTATGTTTAGTAAATATGCTAATATAAAACTGGGAGCCAATGACAGCAAGCCGGAGTATTCTCTGTTTTCATGGATTTCGATGCTGTTCGCTGCAGGGATGGGGATTGGTTTAATATATTTTAGTGTAGCGGAACCTATGCAGCATTACTCCTCTGAAGTTTTTGGTAATAACCATTATGTAAACAGGGCGAAACAGGCACAGCTTTATACCTTTTTTCATTGGGGAATCCACGCGTGGGCTATTTATGGGATTGTAGGATTATCACTTTCTTATTTTGCTTATCGATACCGGTTGCCACTATCTCTGAGAAGTTGTTTTTATCCTTTGCTTAAAGATAGAATCAATGGAAAATGGGGAAATGTTATTGATATTTTTGCCCTTTGCTGTACCTTCTTTGGAATTACCACTACATTAGGCTTTGGGGTCGTCCAGATCAATTCCGGCTTACACATATTGGGAGCAATCCCGGAAAATAAATTCATATACCAGATCATTATTGTTTTCATTCTCATTTCTCTGTCGGTTTTTTCGGCGATCAGCGGGGTAAACAAAGGTGTTAAGATATTGAGTAATATCAATGTCATCAGTGTAATTGTTCTTCTGTTGTTTGTGCTGATATTAGGACCAACCGTTTACTTGATCGGAAGCTTTACCGAAGGTTTGGGAAATTATATCAATAATTTTTTCGATCTTACTTTTAGTACCCATGTTTACGAAAAAGATACACTGCCATGGTTTTATGACTGGACGATTCTATATTGGGCGTGGTGGATTTCATGGTCCCCTTATGTAGGATTGTTTATTGCTAGAATCTCAAAAGGAAGAACCATTAAAGAATTTATTCTGGCTGTTTTAATACTGCCTACATTATTTAATTTTATATGGATGTCCGTTTTTGGGAACAGTGCTATTTGGTTTGATTTCAATATCGCGCATGGTAAATTGAGCCAATTTGCATCTGATCCTGATGCTTTAATGTTTCGTTTTCTCGAATACATGCCTTTATCTACGATTACAAGCTTCTTCGTCATCGTTATCATTATAATCTTTTTTGTGACTTCAGCAGATTCAGGAATATTTGTAATGAATAGTATCGCAACCAAAAATGCGCAGAAATCTCCAAAATGGCAATTAATATTCTGGGGGCTTTTGCTAGCTGTACTGTCACTATTATTGCTTAATGTAGGAGGCCTGAAAGCACTCCAGAGTATGACATTAATCACAGCCCTGCCATTTTCAATTATTGTACTTTTATTCATTGTAAGCTTAATGAAGGCGCTGATCATCGATCAGAAATATTATGACAGGAACTTTTCGGCTTCTGCAGTTCCATGGTCCGGTGAATTCTGGAAAGAACGTTTGAAGCGTATTGTTTCCTTTAAGGACAACTCATCCGTGGATAGCTTTATCCATACCACAGTGAAAGAAGGGTTTCTGGAGCTGCAGAAAGAATTTGCAGATAATGGGATTGAAGTGAAGATGAATTACGGCGATAATCCTACAAAAATAGAAATAGAAATTCATCATGGAGTTGTTAATAACTTTATTTATGGAATTAAAAACCAGGAAAAGACGGTATCAGAATATATTATCCATGAGGAAAATCTTCCGGACCTGGAACATAATACCACCCATTATCCGAAATCATATTTTGGTGATGCAAGAGAAGGTTATGATGTACAATATTTTACTAAAAATGAATTGATCTCCGACGTTCTGAAACATTATGAGAGGTTTCTGGAGATTGTATCGGAAGAAAAGAATGAAATGTTTATCAGCAGCAATGCCAATCAGAATAAAGTATAAAAAGAAACATCGTGTAATTGATTAAAAGGAGTTTGAGTATATGCACAATATTATATAGTTTTACCGGACAAAACTCTATTGATGAAAATAAAATAAAACAGTATGGGATTCTTCGGTAAGGAAATAAGAAATATCGGTAATGCGACCAGGAATTACAATGATTTTTGGGATTGGTTTCTGACTAAGGAAAAGGATTTTTATGAAATTATAAAAAATCATGATCATATTGAAAGTGGTTTTTTCGATATTATTTCTCCCAAACTTAAACAGATTAATCAAGGATATTACTTTCTCGTTGGTATGTACGATGATTCTACTGTAGAACTCATTATTACCGTAGATGGCGAAATTAAAAATATTGTTTTTGCAGAAGAAATTGTTGAAGCTTCTCCTGTTTTGGAGCGTTGGAAATTTACCGCTTTAAAACCTGAGATGGATGCTGCTCACGGAATTCAAATGGACGGCCTAGAGTTTACCGGTGAAAACATTTTATTTTATCCGAATGAAAGCGAGGGATATCCTGATGAAATAGACATTACCTTTGTGTATGAAGGTTTAATGCCAGAGAATAAAGAATCTGTTGTAAAAGGGATCTGTGTTTTTCTGGATAATTTTTTAGGCGAATTGAATTTTGCGACACAGATTGACACATTTAATATTATAAGTAAGGAAGAAGCGAAAAAAGAACTGATTCCAGTCATTAAATTAAAAGATTTCCTTGCATGGAGGGAGAGAGAGTTTACAGAAAAATATAAAAATGTAAAGAACATTGATGATGAAGAACAGTTTTCGGTGTTGGAAGCAAGTTTGCAAAACGGGTTGCCACTTATTGCTACAGTGAACACATCACTGTTGACCTATGATGCCAAAGCTTCCTATCCATGGATTTCAGTGATAAGAATGCAATATGAAGGAAGAAGCAATAACGGACTTCCTGAAAATGATGATCATGAAAGGCTGAATGAGATTGAAGAAAAAATTATAAATAAATTAAAAGTAGAGGAAGGACATTTGTATATAGGACACGAGAGTGCAGATAATCTCAGAGAATGCTATTTTGCAAGTAAAGATTTCCGCGATCCTTCCAGGGTTATTCCGAAAATAATCGTTGAGCATCCTGAATACGAAATTTCTCTTGAAATTTATAAAGACAAATACTGGCAGAGTTTTGAACGTTACACTATATAAATTAAAAAATTAAATAAAATCATGATTTGGCAAGGAAGATTGGATGGTGAAGAATTACTTTATCACAGAATTTTTCAAAGAGTAAAAATTGAAAATGATTACGATGTTATTTCTACTAATGATTTCGTTTTGCATGGTTTTGCTGTAGAAGAAGGAGTAAAAAGGAATAAAGGAAGATTGGGAGCGAAAGATGCTCCGGATATTATAAGAAAGAACATGTCTAATTTTCCTGTAATCCTTCCCGATTTCTCGTTGTGGGATTTTGGAAATATTACCTGCGAGGATACTCATCTTGAAAAAGCACAGCAGAGTCTTGCTAAAAACGTATCAAAGGTTTTATTAAAAGGAGGTAAATCTCTCGTTATCGGTGGTGGACATGAACTTACATATGCCCATTATCTGGGTGTAAAAACGGCATTTCCCGAACAGAAGATCGGGATTATAAATATTGATGCTCATTTCGACAACCGCCAACCGGAAGAAGGGGTAGGAGCAAGTTCCGGAACCGGATTCTGGCAAATTGCCCAGGAAGGAGATATTCACTCACTGCATATCGGGATCCAAAGAAATTCCAATACACTGAAATTGTTCGATACGGCCCATCAATATGGAATGAAATATATTTTGGCAGACGAACTATTCTTTGAGAATCTGCCGTCCATCTATCAACGCATTAATGATTTGTTGGATGAGGTGGATGTTGCTTATCTTACCATATGTATGGATGTTTTTAATGCATCTGTAGCGCCCGGAGTTTCAGCTTCCGCCTATAACGGTATTTTTGCAGATAGTACATTTATGCATTTTTACAGGCATATTTTGAAAAATGAAAAACTGGTCGCATTAGATGTGGCAGAAGTTAACCCTTCTTACGATATTCAGGAGAGAACAGCAAGACTTGCGGCTAGCCTGATCAACGAATGGTTTATGGTATAACAAAAAATATATTCTTTTAATAGAGAAAATCATTATTTTATTTTGCTTAAAGGAACAAAATTTGTTGCTTTCATCCATGCTTTACGGTAAAGCATTCTAATTCATTTATTTTGAATTTGAAACAAAAATTACATTATGGAACAATCAATTGAAAATAAACTTATTATTGCAGATAAGGCTTTTTCAGAATGGAAAAAAGTGCCCTTTGAAGAAAGGCAAAAATTAATTGCAAAAGCTGCGGAGGTGCTAAAAGCGAATTCAGAAAAATTCGGAGAGATCATTACAAGGGAAATGAATAAGCCCATTTCACAATCAATTGCTGAGGTAGAGAAATCTGCATTAATGATGAATTATTATGCGGAGGCTGAAAATATTTTAAAGGCGGAAAAAATAGAATCTGAATATAAGTTTTCTGAAGTCCATTATATTCCGAAGGGAGTGATTCTTGGTGTGATGCCATGGAATTTTCCTTTCTGGCAGGTTTTAAGATTTGCAACCCCGGCTATTTTATCCGGGAACACTGTTGTGTTGAAGCATGCTTCCATCTGCTTTGGAAGTGGTAATGCCATAGAGCAGGTATTTTTGGAAGCTGGTTTTCCACAAGGAGTTTTCCAGAATTTAGAAGTGGGACATAAGGAAGTGAAAGAAATCCTGGAACACGATGCCGTGAAAGGAGTAAGCTTAACCGGAAGTGGAAGAGCAGGAGGGGAGGTGGCCTCTATTGCAGGATTGAATATTAAGAAATCTTTGCTTGAATTGGGAGGTAGCGATGCTTTTATCATTCTGGATGATGCTGATCTTGATAAAGCTGCAAAAGTAGGAGCTCAGGCAAGACTTCAAAATTGCGGACAGACCTGCGTTGCTGCTAAAAGGTTCATTATTGATGAGAAAGTTGAGGATGAGTTTTTACCGAAATTCATAGAGGAGTACAAAAAATTTGTTCCGGCTGATCCGATGGATAAAGACACAAAGATCAGCGGTATGGCAAGACCTGATCTGGCTGATGATCTTGAAAAACAATTTAATAAAGCTTTAGAAAACGGAGCAGAAATTATTATCCCTCTTGAAAGGATTTCCGATCATGAATTCAATCCTGGACTAATAAGAGTACAGGAAGGTAATCCTATTTTACAGGAGGAGTTGTTTGGACCATTAGGTATGGTGATGATTGCTAAGAATGATGATGAGGCTTTACAAATGGCAAATGATATCCCTTTCGGACTTTCCAATTCGGTTTGGACACAAAATGCAGACCGTCAGATGTTTTTTATTGAAAATTTGGAATCCGGGACTGTCAATATCAATAGAATGACCAGTTCTGATCCCCGTTTTCCTTTTGGGGGAACAAAAGCATCAGGATACGGTACTGAGCTTTCTTTAATTGCATTAAAAGAGTTTGTTACTCCGAAGACAATTGTGGGAAATTGATTTTTGAACAGTAGATGTATTAAAGATTTTAATACTAAATTATAATTATAAAAAGAGCTCCTGAACATTTCAGGAGCTCTTTTTTATATCAATTTGAAAAGCTGTTTCGCCATTTTTGCGATTTCGCCTTTACTTTATTATACTGTCGTTAATCTCAGCGTATTTGTTTTTCCTCCTTCATATGACGGAGTTGCATTGATGTTGATTACAAAATCCCCGCTTTCAATATATCCGTAATTATGTGTAAGCATATTAACCTGGATAATTGTTTCATCCGTTGATTTGTTCATATCATAATAATAAGCATGAACACCCCAAAGAAGGTTAAGCATCGTAATTACTCTTTTATTACCACTGTACACAATAATATGAGAGTTAGGTCTGTGGGCTGAAAGCTGGAATGCCGTATAACCGGAGTGTGTTAAAGTAACAATTGCAGTAACATTTGTTGTTTTAGCAATTCTAACTGCGGCAAGGCATACCCTGTTGGTAATAAACCTTTCGTCAATACAATTATAATCTTTTTCGATAGGCTCATTTTTGTGCTGATAGAAATTTGTTTTTTCTATATTCTGAACGATTTTAGCCATGTTCTCAACTACCTGGATAGGATATCTTCCCACCGAAGTTTCTCCTGAAAGCATTACAGCGTCAGCACCATCCAATACGGAGTTGGCAACGTCATTTACTTCAGCTCTTGTTGGTGTTAAGCTATTGATCATGGTTTCCATCATCTGAGTGGCAATGATAACCGGTTTGGAATAGAATCTTGCTTTTTCAACCAGGTTTTTCTGGATCGCGGGAACTTCTTCCATAGGAACTTCTACTCCCAGGTCACCACGTGCAACCATTAATCCATCACATTCCAATAAGATCTCATCAATATTTTTTACCCCTTCAGGTTTTTCGATTTTAGCTATGATCGGTGTTTTAAATTTACCGTTCGGATGCTTGGCAATAAGGTCCTTAAGATCGATGATGTCCTGTGCATGACGTACAAAAGATAAAGCAATCCAATCTACCTCCATGTCCAGCATAAAGTTAGCATCCTGGATATCCTTCTCCGTTAAGGCAGGAAGAGATACATTCGTATTAGGAAGGTTTACCCCTTTTTTAGAACTCAGAGGTCCCCCTTGTATGGTTTTGGCCTTTACAGTGTCCTTTTCGTTGGTTTCAATAACCTCTAGAACAAGCTTTCCGTCATCGATAAGGATTCTTTCCCCCACTTTTACGTCCTGAGGAAACTGTTGATAAGTCATATAAACTTTTGTAGAATCCCCTTCAATTTTTTCATTCGTAAAGGTTAAAATATCTCCAGGATTAAGATATGATCCCTCCTTTACGACTCCCACTCTCAATTTAGGACCTTGTAAGTCTCCTAAAATACTTACAGAGTAGCCATGTTCCTTATTAAGTTCTCTAATGATATCAATATTAGTTCGAACTAAGTCGTAATCTGCATGTGAAAAATTTATTCTAAAAACGTCTACTCCTGCTTTCATAAGTCCTAACATGACTTCTTTAGATGATGATGCAGGGCCAAGCGTTGCAATAATTTTTGTCTTCTTTAAATACTTATTCATAATACTGGATAATTTGATATAGTTCCTCTTCAGAACTCAATGTGTAATCTTGAATTGGAAACACAAGATTTTCAGGGAGCAAAATTACGGAAAAATCAGGAAATTGTTCCGAACTATGCAGAATATATTCTACATCTACCTGATTATTTAATAAAAATTTAATATTTTCTTCTTCTGCGAAGAGCTCAGTTTGTATTTTTTTTTGTCTACTTTCACAGGATTTGTTGGAAATGAAAGTAAAGTAAGTCTTTGAAAACTTGTGATAACCCTCGAATCTTGAAAAATAATAGTCATAATATGATCCGTGAAAGACGAGGTCGTCTATCCTTGAAAATTTAAGATCGTTATTTTGATTTATTTTGAAAAAAAATTCATGATCGAATACATTTTTTGCTAATCTTACCAATCCGATGGCAATATCTTCAAATTCTATATCGTCGTGATCATAAAGTTTTTGAATTTCCAAGTATGTTCTCTTTTTTGTTTAAAATATAAAATGCTCGTTGTGCTGCTTTTTCTTCGGCTTTCTTTTTTGAAGTTTCAGTGGCATTGGCTATCTTCTCTTCTCCGAGCCAGACGTGGCAACGAAAAACGATTGATTTATTCCCCTGAGTTTCTTCACAGGTTTCATATTTTATATTTACTTTTTTCTTCTGGCTCCATTCCAGAAGAAGGCCTTTATAGCTCACAATTTTATTTTCGAGCTTATTAATTTCAGATGGCGTCAGCAAACGTTCCAAAATGATCTTTTTACAGGTGTCATATTGGAAGTCTAAATAAACAGCACCGATTAATGCCTCAAATAAATTTCCGGAGATATTTTCACCTAAAGCTACAGAATTTTGTTTAATTAAAAGGTCTGTAAGCTTTAAATCTTCCCCTAATTTATTAAGATTTTTCCTATTAACAATCTTAGATTTCATTTGTGTAAGATATCCTTCATTCGCTTGAGGATAAGTCTGGAACAAATGACAAGAAATAATTGTACCCAAAACGGAATCTCCTAAGAATTCAAGTCTTTCGTAATTGCTGTCTTGATTTTTAGAAGAATTTTTCAAAGAAAAAGCTTCCCGGTAAAGCGCAACATTTTGTATCTCAGAACCCAGCAGTTTATTTAGCTCGGTACTAAGGAAATAGTCTCTCTCCGATAATTTTCTTTTTCTTTGTTTGAGAAGGAATTTAGAAAAGTATTTCTGTAACTCCATTCAGTAAATTTAGATTTTCATAAACAGAACGCAGGCATTGTGCCCACCAAATCCAAAAGTATTGCTCATGGCTACTTTTACATCTTTTTTCACAGCTTCATTAAATGTAAAATTAAGTCTGCTGTCGATATTTTCATCATCAGTAAAATGATTAATGGTAGGAGGAACAATACCATGAATAATAGTTCCTAAAGCAGCAATAGCCTCAATTACACCGGCAGCCCCTAAAAGGTGTCCTGTCATTGATTTTGTAGAATTAATCTGAATGTCGTAAGCATGCTCTCCAAGTAATCTTGAAATTGCGTTGGATTCTGCAATGTCTCCTAATGGAGTAGACGTACCATGCATATTGATATGGTCTACTTCATCAGCAGTTAACCCTGCATCTTCCAGGCAACTTTTCATTACCAGATAAGCTCCTAAACCTTCAGGATGAGGTGCTGTCATGTGATGTGCATCTGCACTCAGACCGCCTCCTTTTAATTCTGCATAAATTGTTGCGCCCCTTTTTACTGCATGTTCATATTCTTCAAGAATAATACATCCTGCTCCTTCACCCAATACAAAGCCATCTCTGTCTTTATCAAAAGGTCTTGAAGCTGTTTTCGGATCATCATTTCTTGTTGAAAGTGCCATCATAGCATTAAATCCGCCCACACCACTCGCTGTAACAGCGGCTTCAGAGCCACCACATACAATAACATCTGCTTTTCCTAATTGGATTAGCATTTTAGCGTCGATTAGTGCATTTGCAGAAGAAGCACACGCAGATACAGTAGTATAATTAGGTCCGTGGAAACCATACTCAATAGAGATGTGTCCAGGCGTAATATCCGCGATCATCTTTGGAATAAAGAAGGGGTTGAATCTTGGAATATCCGTATTCGCCCATCCTAAAACTTCTGTTTCAAAAGTTTCCAAACCACCGATCCCGGAGCCCCAGATTACACCAACTCTGTTTTTATCAACAGAATCTTCGATAATTCTGGAATGTTCTACAGCTTCTCTTGCAGCTACAAGCCCAAGCTGGGTATTTCGGTCCATTTTTTTTGCTTCTTTCTTATCGAAATGTTGCAACGGATCGAAATTCTTGACTTCGCAAGCGAATTTTGTCTTGAAGTTTGTGGCATCAAAAAGAGTAATCGGAGCTGCACCGCTCTCACCTTTAACAAGATTTCCCCAGTATTCCTTCGCATTATTTCCAATCGGTGTTATTGCTCCAAAACCGGTTACAACTACTCTTTTTAATTCCATAAACTTTTTAAATTTTCCTTTGTTGAAGAATATTATTTATTTACTACTTCTTCGATATAAGCGATAGCGTGCCCTACAGTAGTAATTTTTTCAGCTTGATCATCAGGGATTTGAATATTGAATTCTTTTTCAAATTCCATGATAAGTTCAACTGTATCCAGTGAATCAGCTCCTAAATCGTTAGTGAAGCTAGCTTCAGGAGTTACCTCTGTTTCTTCAACGTCAAGCTTATCAGCGATGATAGCTTTTACTCTTGATGCAATGTCTGACATAGTAAATTATTTTTTTAATTGTTAGATGGTGCAAATATATAAAATTCTTTACGATAAAACATTTTTTTAGTCTTTTTTGTGGATAGACTATCCGTATTTTATCAGGAGGGGATATAGTGTTTTCGTTTTCAGGTGTTTATAATTAGTATGCTCAGCAGAAGATGAAATTAATCATAGAGTGAACAACATGGTTTTGAAACTTATGCATTTATCCAGGTATGGAATTCCGTTCTTTTGATGCTGTATATTCAGCTTTTATTGTTATTCTGAGAGACTGAAGTTTTATAGAATAGTTGAGATTAATTAATCTGCAGTTTTTTAAATTCTAAAGGCTTCATTCCGGTTTGCTTTTTAAAAAGGCGGGTAAAATAAGATGCATTTTCAAATCCTAATTCATAGGCAATTTCTGAAACGCCTTTTTCACCCAGTCTTAAAAGGTTTTTAGCTTCTGAAATCAAAAAGATGTGGATTAGTTCCATGGCTGTTTTACCTGTTTCCTGTTTTAGAAGATCACTCAGGTATCTGGGGGAAACAGAAAGCTGGCTGGCCAATTGGGTGACATTGGGTAGTCCGCTATCCTTTTTTAAATGGCCATTATGGATATAATTTTTTAGAGCATCATTAAATCTTGATGCCATTTTTCCGGTGATCTGTTCCCGTTCTATAAACTGTCTTTTATAATACCGTTGTGCGTATTTCAGAATTGTTGAAAGGTGGCTTAATATAATCTCCCTGCTGTATTCATCAGGGTTGTTTCTATATTCATTACTAATCTTATCATGAAGTTCAATGATATTTTGCTCTTCCTTTGGAGAAAGGTGAAGAGCTTCAGTAACTTCGTAATCAAAGTAGCTGTATTGTTCAATAGCTTTATGCAGCTCATGTCCTTTAAGATAGTCTTCATGGATGAGCAACATGAATCCTTGTTCCTCGAACTCCAGGTCTCTCATCTCAATGACCTGCCTTGGTTTTGTAA
Source organism: Chryseobacterium sp. PTM-20240506 (assembly GCF_048296755.1). Taxonomy (NCBI): domain Bacteria; kingdom Pseudomonadati; phylum Bacteroidota; class Flavobacteriia; order Flavobacteriales; family Weeksellaceae; genus Chryseobacterium; species Chryseobacterium sp. PTM-20240506. Next base: position 2,581,206 of record NZ_CP182581.1, on the reverse strand, counting down.
AAAAAAGACAGCCATTGTCATGATCATAAGGTGTACGTCCGTACATAAAAATTCCGGATTTGATTTTCTTGAAGGCGACCATGTAACAGTCTGTGGTGAACTCCCGGTTTCCCATCGTGCATCCGGATAAGCATCCCACGATGCCCAAAAGAGGGTGCTGTGGAGCTTCCCAGTTGCTTTCTGAATGAAGTTCGGTAAGAGTATTATAATGTTTCATCAGATTTCAAAAAACTAATTTACAATAATCTGCAGACAGGATCTATCTGCAGATTATTGAATTTGTCAATTAAGAGGTACAATATATTATTAGTAGCCGTGTGCCCTAACGCTTACTTCTTTCCAGTTTTCAATATCTTCAAGGCGGTCTCTGTATACCTGATTCATTGTGTGGTATGCTATTTTGCCAAGCAGTAAACGTTTTGGTGGGTTTACGGAATCAATAATATCTACTATAGGTTGTATTGTAGCTTCTGGTTTTCCCCAGATGTCAGGATTATCTCCGGATTTGGCGAATTCTTCTCTTACAGGGTTGTAATCGAAAATATCAGATGGAGTTTGTACCGCCGAAGCTCCTGCCCAGTCTGTAGCATATCCGTTGGGCTCTATTAATGTCGTTTTGATTCCCAGATGGGCTGTTTCCGTTCCTATAGTTTCAGTTAATCCTTCAATTGCGAATTTAGAAGCATTATAGAGACCCAGTAAAGGTAATGTAGTCAAGCCTAGGAAGCTGGAAATCTGAATGATGTGACCACTTTTCTGTTTTCTCATTACTGGTAATACAGCCTGGGTTACCCATAGTGAACCGAAGAAATTAGTCTCCATTTGTTCTCTGGCTTGTTGTTCTGTAGTTTCTTCTACTGTCCCAAATAATCCAAAGCCGGCATTGTTGATCAGAACGTCAATACTTCCGAAGTGTTTTTCTATAGTATTTACAGTATCAAAAACATCCTGACGGTTGTTTACGTCCAGTTTTAATGGGAGAATCTGATCTCCATATTTTTTTTTAAGATCATCCAAGGCAGAAATATTCCTGGCAGTGGCTGCCACATTATCTCCGCGTTCTAAAAGTGCTTGTGCCCATAATTTTCCAAACCCTTTGGATGCTCCTGTAATAAAAATTGTTTTACTCATGATTTTGTATTTACATTATTTAAGGATACAAATTTATTGAGGGGAGGTGTAGATAACTAGCTCATTTCAGCTGAATAATAGCACAAAAATACATGCAATGGGAATGGGAATAAATGATTGTTTTAACAAAGTGCATTTGAGCTTTTTAACAAAATGAATGTTATCGGTTTGGTGGAACTTTGTCTCAATAAAATTTAAAATAAAAGACAATGAAAAAAGTTTGGTTTATAACAGGAAGTTCAAAAGGTCTTGGAAAAAGTCTTTTGGAAGCAGTATTATTACATGGAGATTACGTGGTGGCTACAGCCAGAAACCCCGAAATATTAAAAGGTTTATTAGAGGAATACTCTTCACAGTTATTATTAGTAAAACTTGATGTTCAGGTAAAGGAGCAGATTTATTCAGCGGTTAAGGAAGCGGTTGATCATTTTGGAAGAATTGATATTTTAGTGAATAATGCCGGTTTTGGAATTACAGGAGCTGCAGAAGCGTTTACTGATGAGCAGGTGAGAAGCCAGCTGGAAGTTAACTTATTTGCACCTATTGAGGTGACAAGAGCAGTATTGCCTTATATGCGTAAGCAACGATCCGGACATATTTTGCAAATAAGCTCAGTAGGAGGAAGAGTAGGGAATGCTGGCTTGTCTATTTACCAGGCGGCAAAATTTGGTCTCGCTGGTTTTTCAGAGTCTCTAAGCAAGGAAGTTTTGCCTTTAGGAATTAAAGTGACTTCTATTGAGCCCGGAGGATTCAGAACTGATTGGGCCGGAGCTTCTATGAGTTTTGCTAAAGATGTGGAGGGTTATGAAGAAACAGTAGGCAGCATCAAAGAATATTTAACTTCCGGAAAATTTCTTCCGATGGGTGATCCGGCAAAGGCTGCAAAAGTAATGGTTGACCTGGTTGATCATCCTTCACCACCCATGCATTTGGTTTTAGGAAGTGAAGCTGCAGCTATCCTTCAAAGTGCAGATCAAAACAGGAAGAAAGAATTTGAGCAATGGCGCGATGTAAGTATTTCAACCGATCATGATGAAGCGGTAAATGTGTTGCATTCGGAAGAAGGGAAACAGTTTTTAGCTAAAAAAGGAATTCGTTTGGATTAATGTCCAAATCTTCAATAAGTGCAAGAGAAATACTTGCACTTATTTATTAATTTATTCTGAAGATCCTTTATTATATTTGTAATGGAATGAAAACCACAAGACAAGATTACGGAAATATTGTGTATTCCTGTTATGTTCAGTTGAGCAGGCAGGGAGAGCATTTTGTATCCGATCATGTAATCAGCTATCAGGTTGCCGGAGATTTAATTTTAAGTGATGGGGTCAATGACTACCGATCCGAAAAAGGTTCCATACGTTTTCTGAAGCGCAATCAACTTTTAAAGTTTACGAAACAACCCCCTCCCGGTGGTGAATTCCAATCATTATCCATTCATCTGGACCAGCAGACCTTGCAGGATTTCAGTCTTGCTTATGATGTGGCTTCTGAAAAAAAATGTTCTACGAACTCTTTAGTTGTGTTTGACTCCAGCCCTCAACTGAAAACATATATGGATGCTCTGATGATGTACCAGAAGTCCGGGCAGCTTTCAGATCCACGAATGGTCGAACTCAAAATTAAAGAAGCAATTCTTCTGTTGCTTCAGGAAAATCCAGAATTAAAAGATGTTCTATTTGATTTTAATGAGCCTGGAAAAATAGATATTGAAGCGTTCATGAGTAAAAATTATCATTTTAATGTAAATCTCGACCGCTTTGCTTATCTCACGGGACGAAGCCTGGCTACCTTTAAGCGGGATTTTGAAAAAATATTTGGAAAAACTCCTGGAAAATGGCTCTTGCAAAAAAGACTTCAGGAAGCACATTATCTTCTTGCTGAAAAAGGAAGAATGGCTTCGGATATCTATATGGATCTCGGTTTTGAAGATCTTTCTCACTTCTCATTTGCATTTAAAAAACAGTATGGATTATCGCCGAGTAAAATTGGCGGATTTTAAGATAGAAAGCCTGAGTCTAATTGACTCAGGCCTTTTTAGTTAGTAATCACCGGAATTAAATACCAGTTATTTTTTTAATGCAAAAGGTTGTTTTACAATGAAAACAACCTTTTATACTAAATTCAGAGTAAGCTCTTTTTTATTCTTTAACCCATTTCACGGTTTTCTCTATATTTCTGGTTTTAATCTTAATAAGATAATCTCCTGTCATGAGGTGAGTTAAATTGAAAGTGCCGATTTTACCAGCATTTAATGTATTGTTCAATTGACTGAATGCCAGTCTTCCACTCGTATCATATATCATGATGTCATAATTTTCATTAGAGTTGGTAAACCTGATATTTAGAATTCCTTTACTTGGATTAGGATACACTACAAATGCATCTTTGGTTCCATTTACTTCATTGACAGCCAGATTCTGAGTAATGGTGAAGTTTACGGGATTGATATTATAAAATACATTACCTTGTCCCGCAACCATAATTCTGGCTTGTGTTGTATTTACATTAGGAATAGTAATTGTTTCTGTACCGTCGTTAGCGGTAGAAGCAACGATCGTCGTTGGGTAAGTAAGACCTCCGTCTGTTGAAAGTAAAATACTCACATTAGCGCAGCTCACGGGAGCAGCGGTCGTGTTTGCTACGTTCCAGGTAATGGTCTGGGTGGAGTTACCTGTCCAGTTTACGGCTGTCATAGGTGCTGTAACAGTGAACGGACCAGAATTTCCATCTACTGTTATAATGGCGTCATCATTAGCAACTCCGGCACAGCCTGCGTTATTATCCCTTACTGTTAATCTGAATTCCATAGTTCTTCCATATGAAGGCAGGATTTCCCCTTTGGTGGTAACGTTGTTGATTACGTCTGTAAGTTTTGGAAAGTATCTGTATGGAACTGTTACCGGTAAAAATGATCTGAATATAGCAGCATTACCTGTTGGTGCATTCCAGTTTCCTGCCGGTCCTACATCATTTTGTTCCCATGAATAAGTAAGCGCATTATTCTGCGCATCTGTAGCAGAACCTGTTAATTTAAACGGAGTTCCTTTAGGAATTGTGTAATCGTTTCCTGCATTCACCACAGGTGCTGTGTTGGTAACCGGAGTTGTTACCTGACAGCTTGTCGATTGAACTTTTGTAGTGATTGATTGAAATGATTTGGTATGAAAAGTAGGAATACTATTAGGTGCCAGATTATTGGTTGCCCCACAAATACCGGCATAAGCCATGATGGTAACACCACTTCCTGGTTCAACAGCATTGGAAGCGCTTCGATTACCCGCGCAACTTCCTGTTGTTGCATTGAATGTATGTGGCCCTCCAAACTGATGTCCTACTTCGTGAGCAACATAGTCTATATCATACGGATCTCCTACAGGATTAGAAGATCCGGTAATTCCGCTTCCTTTATTTCCTGTACTGCATATTACTCCTAATCCGGCAAGTCCACCACCTCCGGTACTGAAAGTATGTCCTATATCATAATTGGCATTGCCTATTAATGCATCAATCTGAGCCTGGCTTTCATCAATCAAAGTATATGCGTCATCATTACCTGTAAAAGGATCTGTTGTTGGATTTGTAAAGATGATATTAGTTTCATTGGGAATTAATATGAGCCTTACCGCAACCTCTTGTTCGTATACTCCGTTTACCCTGTTTACTGAGGTAACAATAGCTGAAAGAGTTTGAGCAACCGTGGGAGATGTTAATCCTGTTGCAGCTTGGGCATACTCACCGGTACAGGCTACTGCAAATCTGAAAATTCTAATTTGAGTACCTACGCTTGGAGTAACGCTTTTTTGTACGCTTTTTTTTTCAGGAACAATATCTTCGTCTTTGGTTGCACAAGTTCTTGGTTTTCTGTCAATCAGATCACTTTTTTTATAAATGATATAATTGTTGATGTTGTTTTTTGCGTAAGGATCAATGTAAGTATCTCCATTTACAATCGATTTTATCTGAGCATGAAATCCAAGCTCTGTAAAATCCAGCTTTATAGTAGCGTATTGATCGTCAACTCCTTGCCCTGTAAAGGTAACCAACTGTGGAAACTTCTGAGCAAGTTCGGGAGCCATCACTGAAGATTTCCAGATTTTAAATTTTGCTTTTGTACCATCTGGCATTGGAAGGACAATGATAGGTGCTTTGTCTTTAGGGTCATTGTCTTTTAGTTCAGGAACAGTACTGAAATAGCTCTTTATGCCATTGACATCCAGGCTGTACGTAAGGAACTTTTCAGGTTGTACCGTTCTGCTTTTAGGATCTGCTTTAATGGATCTTTCACTAATAGTAGTAAAAAAATCCTGTGCTTTCCCCAGGGAAATGGAAAGCATAAAGATTCCCAGATAAAATAATTGTTTAATTTTCATAATTTATATATTTAATTTTATGATGTTTCGGTTTTATTAGCTTTGTGGAAATAAAAAAAAATGAAAATCTCTATTAAATTAATTTTAATAATTCAAAATACAAATAACTATAAAATTAATTAAATATTTGGAATAATTATAAGGAAAATACAAAGAATTATCTAATCTGTTAATATCAGGTATTAAACTTGACACCTTTCCCGTTGCATTACTAAAAAGCCTCGCCATTATAATCAGAATCTGTCAAAACACTATTCATATAGCAAAGATTTCCGGCCTCTATTGTATTATTTGAATTATAAATTTAACACGACAAGTTCCGTCGCTACGCTATAATATATTTGTATTATATAAAATGTAAAAATTTGAAAATTAGCGACTAAAATCATGATGTAATTCATTTAAATCTTTTTAAAGTGAATTTAAATGCTAAAAAATGTTAAATTTGCAAGATTTTAAAATTAATAATTAAAACGGATGAAAAAAATCAAATTTCTATTACTGATAGTTTCAGTATTTTTATTCTTTGGATGTAGGCAGGAAAGTCTGTATGTTGATCAGGAATCTCAAAACAACACTTCTAAGAATTATGTAATCAATGGAGGAGAAATAAAAAAAGATGAAGTGCTCTGGTCAAAACTTTCAGGAATACAAACGCAACTTTTTGGAGCTAATCCTAAAAACAAAAGTAATGATCCTATTTTAGATGGAGCAGTTATTATGACAGATTATGCTGGAGTGATAGAAAAAAGTGGCACTACTACATACACATTCGAGGTTAATAGAATCTCTCCCTCTCAGGATATTGAAAATCTTGTAATAAGAAAAAAAACTGATGGAAGTTATTCGGGTTTCCTTATTCAATATCATCTTTCAAAACAGGAAATACAAACTTTCCAAAATGCTGCTAAACCTGAAGATATCAAAGGAAAAGTAAGTATTTACAAAATTAATGATCTTAATGTTAATTCAAATAATTCTAATAAAGGAAGTGGATACACTTACTCTGAATATATAGGATGTTTAGTTGTAAATTACGAAGTTATTCCTTGTGTAAGTTCTGACCATCATACTAATCCAAGTCAATGCGAACTAACAGGAGCATCAGCACCCCAGATTATTGTAATGTCTGTAGATGATACCCATTGTGTTCCATCAGGAACAGTTCCTGGAGGTTCAAATCCTGGAACAAGTCCTGGAGGCTCTAATGGAGGAGGTTCTGGAGGAGGTGGAATTACGGGAGGAGGAAATACCACGCTTCCTGAAAATCTTTATAACACATTTATATTTCAAAATTTTGGAGAAGCATATAACGTATGTGAAGCTAATGATGTTCAATGTCAAGAAAATAGACAGCTTAATATTCAGCTTCAAGCTTACCTACTGACCTTAAATCCAAAAGTGAGTATGCTGAGTGCTTATCTTTACACTTTTTTAACAATAAAAGGCTATTTTAAAATTAACGGTGGTGATGCTTTTCTTACTGAAAAGCTGAATCAACTGGCAGGTTGGTACAGGGATCCGGCAAATGCATCCATGTCTGGCATAGAGAAAGATAAATTTGTAAGTTGGGCACTTGAGTTTCTTATTCAAAATCCTGATACTAGTTGGGAACAACTTAAAACAAGATTAAAGGATCTAGATAATGCTCTAACACAAAACCCTAACTTACTCGTGGATATTCCTTGTGGTGAATTAGATGATTGGAAAAACGTAGCTAACCATCCTATTCCCCAAAGTATAAAAGACAAACTGAAAAGTATAAATAGTAATACAAATTGGTATCAGGATGAATTTACAATACAAAATCTAGACCTAGCTTCAGGTTCAAACATCAATATGGATCTATTTCCCATAAGAATAACAAATATGCCAATTAAACCAGGAACAAATCAAAAGTATACTCCTTCCGAGTTTTTTGACTTCTTTAGAAAAAATATAAATCAGTTTGCTGAAAGTTTCACCCCTATTGTAAATACCTCATATGGGATAAATGATACAGCCCTCTGGTTTTCAAACAATCCATTAGGAGCTTTAATTCATATTGAAATCCCTGGTGATAATGGAACTGTAATTTGTTCAGGCTACAATTCTCAGGCTTGGGTTTTCACAACAATTCAAGCACCATTGCATTTAGATGGCTTGCACCCTGTAAGTGGAAATAGATTATTTGGTTATTTTATAGATAATAATGGTTTTATGTATCTTTACACAAGAGGAGTTGATAGATTTACAAAGCCAATAGGTAATGCAACCATTACATATTTAACTCAAAACTTTGCTTTTTCAAAAGCAGATGAATTATGGAAAGGTATGCAGACTAAATTAGAGAATTATATTAATTCACCTCAAAATGGAGGATTGGCAAATAAGTTAGAGCCAAAAACATATAGGCCTGCTTATGCGAAGATTAAAAACTATTTAAAAAATAATGCCCCTATATCAAGTTTAGGATGCCCTTAACTCTTCAGTCTATGAAATTTATTGAAAATGTACCTAAGTTATTATTAGCAACAATTGTTTTTATTTTCACAAAAAATATTCTTCAAATATTTTTTGGAATAATTGTTAATTCGTCGAATAAAGAATACGATAGTTTAATTCTTATTAATCCTTTAAATTTCGTAAGTTCAACATTAAAATTTTATTTTTATTATTTTGCTTTATATGAAGTATTAATTATAGGTTTAAGCGTTTATTTACCTTTATATATTTGTTTATTTTTTATAATTAGAAAGTTCAGTAATACAATATCCCTACAAGTTTTATATTTACTTTTAATTTATAATGTTGCAATTATATTTTTTAATACTCAAATAGATTTCTTTTGTCTACTGATAGTTGGAATTTTGGGACTAGTAAATTGGTATATTTTTAATAAATATTTTAACTAAGTACGATTCTTATGAAAAAGTTTTTTTTATTTTTTTTTTTATTAGGCCTATTTTATTCAATAAATTCACAATTATTTAAAGAGCCTTATTATTTTATTGGTCCTGATGAAATGCACGTTTATAAACAATCTCATGACACATTATACACATCAACAACATTTTCTCTGCAATCTTTTGATGAAATTGATATAAATAAGTATAAAGGTCATTATAAAATATGGGATATAGCTGAAAAACAACCAGATTATTTAGTGGTAAAATTAGAAAGTCTTGATAGCATTCCATTAACAACAGACCATTACCCAATAGATAGATTTAGTATTTCAATTTATAAAAAGAAAAATATAAATGAGTATTCAATTATAAGGGATATTTCTCATTTAACAAAAGAAGCAATGATTAATTATAAGACAGATACAATTCAATTAGAAAATAATTTTGAAATGAGTCTCTATAAACTGTCATATATGAAAGAGTCACTAAAGTTAAAAAAAGTAAAAACAAAAGCTGATGCTGATAAAATTAATAATGAACTTAATAATCCTAAATATTTAACAATTATAGAGAATTATAAGGAACATAATAAATTACCAGACCCTTATGCTGCTATATTAAAAGCAACTTTAATTAATAAAGCTTGTTTAAATCTAGGGTATACACCAATTGGAGCAAGCTTTGCAATGGGTATTCTAAATTCGGATAAAAAAATAAAGGAAAAAGGAAATATAATTGAAGGATTTTATAAGAATCTAATTAAATAAATTATTTTTTGGATATCTAGATTAATATGAAGTAACCCACTGTGCTTTCCTGTTTTAATTATATAATTATCTTACTTAATATAAAACTACAATTGACCTTTACCAAATTGGTAAAGGTTTTTATTTCAACTTTTATCAAAAGCCTCTCAAAATTTAGATAATGCAAAGGGTAAATCATTAAATATGGACTTATTTTCTGTTAAAATATCTAATTTACCCAATAAGCCTGGTACTACTCAAAAATTTACACCAAAGGAATTTTTTGATTATTTCAGGCTACATCTTAATTTCGCGGAAAAGTTTACGCCTGTTGTAGATACAAACTTAGTGGTTAATGATACTGCATTGTGGAATTAAGCAAATCCTTTAAATGCACTCATCAGTATTTATATTCCAGTAATAGTAGGTCATAATAACGGTACAGTAATATGCTCTGGAGTGAGTACTAATGCGTGGGTATTTACAACAATTACAAGTCCATTGGATAGTGAACATCCAGTGTCTGGTTATAGATTCTTTAGTTATTATATGTCAGGTCAAGATATGTATATTTACACAAGAGGTGTTGATAGAGTAAATTTACCTATTTTTAATGCATTTTCCACCAGAAAAGAATCCTGCTTTTAATGGAGCTGATGAACTTTGGAAGGGAATGCTAACTAAGCTAAAGAGATTTGTAAAAGATAATGGAGCTACAATCATGCCACCAAAAACATACAGACCAGATTGGGTTAAGATAAAGGATTATATAAAAGGAAATAAATCATTAAGTTCATTAGAATGCAAATAATTAAAGAAATATTAAAAGTTGCTTTATTATCTATTTTAGTAGAATGCCAAATAATGAATTGTTTTCAAAATTCAACTTTAAAGTACTTTTAGAAAATATACCTGGATCAACTGTCGAAAGATTATCGGATGAAAGAATTTCAAGAATTATACATGAGCTCGTGGCTAATTAATAATAAAGTATGTCAAAAATCAATATTGAAGGTCATTTAGTAATTACTTATGAATATATCCCATATAAAGAAATCTACTGGGAGGAATTAAGCCAATTGGTAATTGAAAAATATGGAAATGTTATCATTGATGGTTTTGAGAAAGTTGATGAATTTCTAAATGATTGCTTTTTATATTTTACAAAAAAAATTGAAGAAATCATTTTCGATATTGATAATTTCAAATTTTACTGCTATGTTTTCAGATTACATGAAGATTCCTTAAAACTTATGTTAAAGGAAAGAACTGGAGAATTAGATCTTTTCAATTTAATTGATGAATATCATTTTGCTGCATATCGCAGAATTTTGAAAATAATTCTCGAGCAAGGTTGTAATGTTGATATGGAATGGGGTACACTAAATGAAAGACTAGTAGTGCATTATGATGAAACTATTCAAAGATTATTTTATCTTGGAATGTGGTTATATAATTTAGCGGATAATATTGCTTTTCATAGAATGTTAAATGGTGCATATTTTATAAGTTTTGCAGAAAATGATATTATAATCAATTGGAAAAATAATTATGGAGCATTATATCAGCATTTAATGTCTTTTTTCTCGAAAGGTTACGAAACTGGAATAGTTGATGACAACGGGGTTATTGAATTGAAGCAGAAACTTGAAGAATGTTACGGAATAAATTATGATCAAGCATTTGGTATCACTTTTTACATAAAAAATCTTTTTTCTGCCAATACATGCCAAACTATTGAACCTCATGTTTTACCTGAAAATTTGAAATTGATATTTAATAATTTAGATGATTCTGATAGTAAAAATATTTACGAAGGTCTATCATTGTCAAAAAGGAATTGCTTATCTATAAAAGAAACAATATTAAAACCTTATGCTACAGAACGTTTTCTTTATAGACCTTTTTTAATATATAATATTAATAATGAAAAACGACTCTTAACCTCTGAAGATAAATTCTCAGAATCAATTTATGTTTTATCAACGAACGCTATTCAATGGAATACATTAAATCTCGAATGGAGAGAAAATAAATGTCTTCAAAAATATATCAGTAAAAAAGGAAATGAACATGATAAATTATTAGAAGATAGAATCGAACAATACTTAAAGTCCAATAATATATTGTTTGCAAGAAATATTAAAAGCCTTAAAACATCAACAAATAATAATGTCAATATTGACAATAGTGTTTGTGGAGAAATAGATTTTATATTTATTGACGAAATAAGAAAAGAAGTTATTGTTGCAGATTCAAAATATAATAAAGCTAGATATGAAGCTGTTGGATTTAGACAGGATTTTACAAATTTTGTAAAAAAGTATGAACCTCAATTACAAAGAAAAATTGATTGGATTAACAATAACATTTCAATTTTAAATCAACATTTCATTAAAATTTTAAATAATTCAAATATAGATTTTACAACTTACAATGTAAAAGGGATGTTTCTAATAAATACTCCAACATTTTATATGTTTTGTAGCAGCTATTTGACTATTGCTATTGAAAATTTTGAACGCTACATTAAAGGAAAAAGTGTATATCCTGATATTACTATGGAGTTTGAGCCTGGACAATTCAAAACTTATAAATATCCCTACTTTAAAATTGGAAATTAATAGCAAGAGTAATGAAATATAAAAAAGACTTTATTATTTACTTTAAGAATAAACCTAAAGTGTAACAGTAGAATTAAGTTTAAATTATGAAGCACAGTATAGATGAATTTTAAAGTAATAAATCATGTTGAAAATGAACTTTATGTGTTAACCGTATTACTTGAATATTATCAAAATTTAGAAAATGAAGAAAAAATTTCAGAGATAATCAATTTGTTGGAGAAATACAAAGTTGAATATGCTAATCAGGATTTTAATAGGAGAATAGATTATACAAAAAATGGGGGGACTTTTACAAATTTTATTATAACAGCAAAGGAAAAAATTGATAAAAATATTGCTGAAATAGAAAAAATGAGAACTGAATTATTAGAATTGGATGAAGTAGAAAAAGAATCTGGTTTTTCAAATTATAAAAATGTTAATACTATTGAGTTATTTCCTATGGGACGCTTCCAATTTCCAAAGGATAAAATAGATTTGTTTTTTGAAATATTAGAGATAGACAATGAAAGATTAAAAATCCAGTTAAAAAATATGTTTGGACGATTTATCCCTGTTATAAATTGTTATCAGTTGAAAATTGAAAAAGAAGGTCCTTTGAATGGTAATTTGGAATATAAAGGCATAGATAGTTACAGAAATATGTATAGAATTAGGAATGAAATGTTTAAGAATAAGTTCTATCGTGTTGAATTAAAAGTCCAATAATACTATCATATATTAATTACAATATTCAGTATAATCTTAAATATGAAAAAAAATCTCCCATTATTTTATAATAAAAAACCAATAGATTTTATTGAAAAATTTGATAAAATAAAGGTGTTTGGAAAAATAAAATCTAATGTCAAGTCTATAAATGGAGTAGATGATGTTATTTTTAAAAGAGAAAATAATGAATTTAGTTTTGAATTTGATGAGTTAAAGTTAAACATTAAAAAAAATACCTATGATTTAGGGAATATTATTAAAAAAGGTTCTTTTTTATCAGGTAAATTACATCTTAAATTTGAGAATCTTTTTTTAGGAAACTTTGTAAAAGGATTCACAAACAATATCTATGAAAAGTCATTTTCAAAATCGAAATTACAATATTTTAAATTTATTATTCCTTTAGAAAACAAGATAAATTTTAATTATCAACTAGCTCCATTTTTTTATAAGGATGAGTTTAGTGATTGGTCAAGTGTAGGATTTAGTATTGAGGTAGAAGACGAGAAAATTTTTGTACAGCAAAAGGAAATTAAAAAGGGAAAAACTCAAAAATGTTACCTAATATTTGAATCTAATAAAAAACAGGCTTTTAGAGAGTTTTCCAAAAAAATATTTGCCTTGAGAGTTTCACTAGGATATATTATAGGGAATTTCGCTGGAAATAGAGGGTACTTTTTTTCTTATGGTAATATAGAAAGAAAAAATTTTAATAGTTTTTGTTTTGAAACTCAACGTGGAGAAATTAAAAATTTTATGCAACCAATAAATAGAAATCCTTATGCTTGGTTAACTACTATAAATAAAAGAAAAGCAGAGTACATATATAAAAAATATAAGCTTAGAACATTGTCAATTGCTGAATTTTCAAAATTATATAAGATAACATTAGAGAATGATGATTTTTTAGCAATTCTACTATTGATGCTTGAATCAAGTGAATCAAGTTTGTTACTCAGACCAGCAGGATATTCAATAATTTTAGAGTCTCTATCTTCTATTATAGTTGGACGTGAGGATGAGAAATTAAATCCTATTATATCAAAAGCGGAAGCTAAAAAATTTAGGACGGAATTATTAGAGGTTTTAAAAAATTATGAGAATAATAAATTTTTTAAAGATAACAAAACCTTAAAAGTAAGACTTGATAATATTAATCAAGTCACCAATAAAGAAAAGCTGGTATTACCGTTCAAAATACTTAAAATTAATTTGTTAGATGAAGATATAAAAATTATTAACTCACGAAATGATTTTTTACATGGACGTATCCCTGACTATAGGAATTTAGGTTTACATAGAAATATTAATGAAAAAGATAGGGATATGTATTATGCATCAGTTCGGTTTTATACAATTATAAATATGTTAATTTTAAAGTTTATTGGATACGATGGATATGTATTGAATTTTTCTAAGATTTTTGAAAAAGAAACTACCTACATTGTAAGAGAAGATTACTACAGAAAGGTTAGTGATTAAACACTTTTTTTTCAGTGTAAATATTTACTATTTTATTATTGAAGAAAATAGCCTTGATGATTTGTTTAATGTTTATTATTGATATTTGTCAAAAATATAGGGGAAAATACGTATTGATATTCCCTATATTTTTTTTATAATTGTTAAAATAGAAATAATAACCTGAAAGAACAAAATAACAAATGCTGGATCAATCTTTCTCATCAAAAGCCTTTTATGAAATTTTTGACATGGAAAATCGTAAAGGTGTCAATATCGAAAAAAGATTTCAAACAAACTTTGCGCGATCGATAGTAAAAACAGAAGAATTAAAAGCTATTGGAAAACAAATTCAGAATGAAACTGATTTAGATAGGAAGAAAATTCTATATAAGGATAGAAAAGAAATTAAAAAATCAAGGGAGATAATTTTATCCGAAATTTTAGAAACTATTTCTGAAACAACAAAAAAGCATAAAATCAATTTAACAATAGGTAAAGTGCATGGTAAAAGAACCTACTTATTTGAGGAAAATGCTGAGAATTTTTTTATTTCGAAAAAAATTCAGAAAAATGTAAACAGTACTTATGATGTAAAACAAGCTTCGAGGTATTCGATTTTAAATGAGTTACTAAATTTACTTGAAGATAAGTTTCCTAAGTATGTTATAAGAACAGATATTAAAAGTTTTTATGAGTCGATACCTCAAAAATTGCTTTTACAAAAAATTAATGAAGATTATCTTTTAAGTATCAAGACTAAAGACTACATAAATCAAATATTTGATAGTTATAATTCCTTGACAGGTCAGAGAAATAAAGATACAGCTAAAGGAGTTCCTAGAGGAATTGGTATAAGTGCTTATCTAGCCGAATTATTTATGAGAAGAATAGATAATAGAATTAGGGAACTTGATGATGTAGTTTATTATGCTCGTTATGTTGATGATATAATAGTTGTTTTTATTCCAGAAAAGAATCATGGAAATGTTTATTTTAGAGAATATCTAAAACAGATGAAAAGCATCATAAAAGAAGAGGCTGGAGATGATTTTAAAATCAATGATGAAAAAACAAATGAATACAATTTAATTGATGGGATAAAATCAATTACACTCGAAGAACATCATTATCTAGATAAGGTTTACAAAAAAAAGCAAAGTAAAGTAAATCCAAAGTTCATTAATTTTTTAGGATATAAAATTGGAACAAAAGAAAAAATATACAAAAAGACCGAAAATCAAAATGGTGGTATTGTAGAAGTTGCAGATGGTAAGGCGTTGCATGAATTGTGTATTCAATTATCTGAAAATAAGATTAAAAAATATAACGAAAAGATAAGATTATCCTTTAATCATTTTAATAAAAAGAAGCACCATGACAGAAAGTATGCTTTAAAACTATTATGTGCAAGGTTAAATTATTTAACCTCCAATACCAAGCTACGGAATAATAAAGATAAAGTTTTTGTTGGTATTTATTATTCTAATCCCTTTTTAAATAGTATGAGTTCACTAGAATTGCTACAAAATAGGATAAAGTGGTTTATAGCAAGAAGTGGTCTTACCATCGAGGAGAAAATTAAAGTAGAACGATATTGTTTTATAAAAGGTTTTAAACATAAAAAATTTTATTTAACTCCATTGAGTAGCAAGAAATATAAAAATCATAATTGTAAAAGAACCAATGTAAATAATAGAGCTAACACTGGAATTTTGCAATTCGGTTTAAGTGAAATTAATTCAATTTGGAAAGTATGAAAAAAAGTTTAGCTAAAAATATTGGGTATAAAAAAGAAAGAGTTGTATTGTCCGATATTCTGCCTTATGAAGTTCCACCATTTTTCTCTAACCGATACTTTTATAATTTTTTAATAAACAATAAAATTTGTCTTATCAATAATGAATTGCGATTTAAAAAAGACAATAATTCTATTTTAGAGAAACTTGTAGCCATTGTTTTCGGCATTGCCCCCAATAAAAAAAGCAATAAAAATAAACCTACTTATGATTATTTTAAATTAGATTTAGACAAATCCTTAGTTACAATACCTTTTAAATTTAGAATTGCACATAAAGATACTGATTTTAGAGAGCTTACAGTTATTCATCCAATAAATCAACTTTCTTTGGTTGAGTTTTATGATAAATATAAAAGTTCAATCTTATATAGTAGTACTATAAGCCGGTTTTCTTTAAGGAGACCAGATCGGGTATCTTCATTAAAATATTTTAAAGATTCGACTAACAGTTCAAAAAGAGCCAAATATTCAGAAGTTGAAATTATTGAAACAAGTGACAAAGAATATACAAGTCTTAAAACATATTTTTCATATAAGATTTTTAGTAATATTCATAAATTTTATGAATCTTTTGAATATCATAGAGCAGAAAAAAAATTTGATAATTTATTAAAATTTGATATTTCAAGATGTTTTGATAGTATTTATACTCATACTATGCCTTGGGCTCTTTTTAATAAAAGAATAGTGAAAGAAAACCTTAGCCCAAATAAAGATTCATTTGGAGGAAAGTTCGATAAAGTAATGCAGCAGATGAATTATAATGAAACTAATGGGATTGTTATTGGTCCAGAATTTTCAAGGATTTTTGCAGAATTGATTTTGCAAAGGATTGATAAAAATGTCGAAAAAGAACTGTTTAACAAAGGATTTAAGTATAAAGATGATTATGATGTTTTTAGATATGTTGATGACTTTTTTGTTTTCTATAATGATGAAAATATTAAAAAAGAGATTTTAAGTATCTATAAAACGAAACTTCAGGAATATAATTTATATTTTAACGAATCAAAAACTAAAATTCTTCCAAAGCCAATTATTACAAATATTACAATTGCAAAAGAAGAAATACGGAAATTAATAGAGCATTCTATGATTTTTCAACTTTATGATGGGGAAATAAAAAATCAAATTGGAATAAAATATTTTAAAGCCAGTGATATTATAACAAATTATAAAGTTTTACTTGCAAATACAAATACAAGTTACAAAGATCTCCAAAATTATTTTTTATCTGTTATATTCAGAAAACTGAAAGCTATGATTAATAAGTTTCAAAATGAACAAGAAACCTTATTAGAATTTTATAGTCATAAAAGAATGGTTTTAAATCAATTGGAAAACGATGATAGCGATGATTTAGATAAGGAGTTAGAATCGGTTTTAGAAAACATAAAGCTTCAAGAAAAAAAGATTAAAATATTTCATAAACAATTGTTTAATAATTTTAATGAAATAATAGATTTAACCTTTTTTATTTATTCTGTTTTACCTAGAGTCACACATTCTATTAAAGTATGTCATATATTATTTAGAATTATTGATTTCGTTAAGAATCAGGAAAAGACAAAGCAAGTTTATATTTCTAAATTAACTGGAGCGTATTCAAGCGAAATGAAATATTTTGCATTTGATTTTGATAAAAAACATGAACTATTTAAAAAAATTTATGATGGAATATTGATTGTTTTTAAGAAAAGTGCTTCTTCTGAATATGCCGAAATTGAAACTTTATACCTTTTGCCAATTATTAATGAGTTAGGTCAAAAGCATTATAATCTCGAAGAAAAAGTTTTAGAAAAACATTTTAATATTTCTAAATTTGATATTAAAAACAAGAAAATATTAAACTCAAAATTGAATTATTTTACAATTATATCATTATTAAATCATATCCAAAGAGAACCTAGATATAATATAATAAGAAAGGATTTACAGGATATTATTTTGAAAAAATTTGCTAAATTTGAAAATAATAAAGCGGAAGATATTTTTTTACTCATAGATATTTTAACTTGCCCGTATATTGCAAGTACTGATGCTGAGGTTAAAAATTTTAGAAAGAAAATATTAGATCAAATTAGATTTTTTGATAATAATACAACTACAAGTGAGAAAGATATTATTGTTGATAATTTAGAGAAAAATTATCCTAACTGGTTTTACAGCTGGAAAGGTAATGATATAGGTATTGAATTAAACACTAAAAGGGGGCATAGTGTTTACTAAGAATATGGAGCAAGTAATTAGGTAGCTAATTATAACTCTTAAAAGCCTTGAATTTTTAGTTGAATTTGGTAACTAACACACACAAGCTCCAATAAAACTTTAATAGTTTTTAAGGGCAGGGGTAGAGTCTCTGTCCTATTTTTTTTAATGAAGATTTAGGATTTAAATTTCACCGTACAATAATCGTACAATTAGTAAAAATAAAAAACCTTAAACTGTTAATTTTTAACAATTTAAGGTTTTGTTTTTGTGGAGTTGGAGGGATTCGAACCCTCGTCCAAACAAGCAATACATAAGCTTTCTACATGCTTATTCTACTATTGGTTTTCGACTGGAGGCAGAGAGCAGACACCCAACTTCCAGCTTATCTTCTGAGGTTTTCGAGTTTTAGCCAAAGCATCTAAAACCTTATTTCTGCATTCCTATATCCCAGGATCAAACGCCGCAGAACAGAGCATTTGTGGAATATCTTGCTTCCCTACTAAAATCTTCGGGAAAGCGCTTGAATCTACTAAACTTCGATATTAAGCTGCAAGAGCGAACTCTTCGTTGCCAGTTAAAATTTTGTAGCAAGGGATTATAGAGATCGCGCTACGGTTCTCTGCATGCTTACTTACCCATTGATCTTGCTGTCGAAACCAGTCAACCCCATGAATAAAGTGAGTGCAAAGATACTACTTTTTGTTTAAATAAATTTCATATTCATAAACTCTATTGTATGAGAAATGCCGGAAATTTTTCCGGCACTGTAATATATTTTAATAAAGTTATACAGATTAATACTGTTCAAATGCGAGTACATACATCTCATTATCCGGGCCTGCACCATTTGCATAATTATTAAAACCATAAAAATTTCCTGCTAATAAGTCATTGCTTCCCGGTACTACGCCACTGCCTGTGGAGATCTGATATTGATACCCCCATGAATTATTCCAAACTCCATTGGAGAGACTTCTGGACCACGTGTCCCAGTTTGCTGTAGTAAAGGTAACTGATTGTTTGCCTCCATTTGTACTGTTTCCAAACCATAGCTCATTTGCATAGTAGGTGATTGTAGCTGCAGGTGCTGACAGTAATCTTACTTCAAGATAAGTAGATCCGGAAGTTGTTGCAAATCTGAACTCCATATTCATAGAAGGAACCTTGAGTGTTGGTTTATCATATCCATTGGTGTCAAGATTTCGACCTCTGTATTTTACTTTAGTCAATACGGTACCTTCCGTTTCTGAAACTACATTCAATTGGCCCCATTTTGTTCCGTCATTTAAATAGAGACCAGGAGATAGTCCGTTTACAGAAGCTGTATTATAAACTACCATTCCGGCTACATGTGCAGTAAGAGGAGCGGGCTGGGAGGTGGCTGTTAAAGCAACCCGGGGAGGTAAAAGTCCTTTGTTTGCCGAATTTACATCCAATACGGCATTAGTATTGGGATTTGTTGTATTAATGCCAACCTGTGCAAGGGTTATTACAGGAAATGTCAAAGCAAAAACTAAAGGCAAAGCTTTTAAGGATAGATAATTTTTCATGTTTTTTGTTATTTAAACTGTGTTTTTAAAATCGTATATCCCAAAGGTATGAAAAATGTATGCAATTCTGAAACATGAGTTATTTTAAATTAAAAGAAATAAATTTTGCATATTAATAAAAAAATATCTACTTTTGCAATCCAAAATGAGATGTAAAGTATGTTAATAATTCCTGTAAAAGATGGTGAATCCATCGATAGAGCACTAAAAAAATATAAAAGAAAATTTGATAAAACTGGAACAGTTCGTCAATTAAGATCGAGACAACAGTTTGTTAAGCCTTCTGTAACTTTGAGACAAGCTAGATTAAAAGCGGCTTATAAACAAAGAGCGTTAAGCAAAGAGGAGCAAGCTTAAGAAATTTTTCTTAAACAAATATTAAATTCACTTCTTAAATATACTTATATTTGAGGAGTGAATTTTTTATATTATATGTAATCCATGATGCTGAATAAATTTTTAGAATATTTACAATTCGAAAAGAGGTATTCACCTCATACTATTACAAGCTATAAAAAAGACCTGGAAGATTTTTCTTATTTTTTTCTCAAAACAGAATCTTCCGATGATATTTCCAAAGCCGATAAAAGGGTAGTCAGGAATTTCATAGTGGCACTAAGTGAAAATAATATATCCAAGAGGAGTATTAACCGAAAGCTTTCCTCTCTTCGAAGTTTTTATTTTTTTCTTTTAAAGATCGGTGAAATTACTGTTTCGCCCACTGAAAGTATTTCCTCTCTTAAGTTTTATGCCGAAAAACAAATTCCTATTTCACAAGAAGAAATGGAGGTGCTTAATAATACCATTTTTGAAGAGCCGCATGATATTCTTGATCAGTGTATCATAGAAGTTCTGTACCAGACCGGAATCCGTAAGTCCGAACTTTGTGGCTTGATATTTGAGAATGTAAACTTAGATGGAAATGAGTTGAAAATTATAGGTAAAGGGAACAAAGAAAGATATGTTCCCATATCTGAAGATTTGACTGTTTTATTAAGAAGTTATTTAACATTAAGAAAACCTCTCGATGAGTTTCAGAACTGTTTTTTCGTTAATAAGAAGGGGAAAAAACTCACGGAAAAATTTGTTTATGTAGTCGTAAATAAGTACCTTAGTCTTATAACTTCGAAGCAAAAAAGAAGTCCCCATATTCTAAGACATAGCTTTGCTACACACGTTTTGGATAATGGGGCGGAGATCTCAAAAGTAAAAAAAATATTAGGACATTCGAGTCTGGCCAGTACGCAGGTGTATACGAATGCTAATATAGAACAATTGAAAAAAGTGTTTAATCAGGCTCATCCTAGAGCGTCTAAAAAAGAAGAATTATGAAGATCACAGTACAATCAATTGGTTTAACTCCACACGAACCATTGGAATCACACATCGAAAAAAAAGTAAGCAAACTTGAAACGTTTTATGACAAAATTCACGAGTGCAAAATCTTCCTGAAGGTTGAAAATAATTCGGATAAATCAAATAAAACTGCTGAACTTATTTTGGCGGTTCCAGGTGACGATATCGTAGTAAAAAAGACGGCTGTAAGTTTTGAAGAGAGTTTGGATCTTTGTGTTGATACTGCTAAGAAGCTATTAATCAAGAAAAAAGAAACAGCTTAGAAAAAAAGTTTAAAATAATCGCGTAAAAATTTGAGAATTCAAAAAATCCGTTCTATATTTGCACTCGCAAAAAGGGAACAGTGATCTTTTGAATTCTTTTTTTAAATGCCTCCATAGCTCAGTTGGCCAGAGCACGTGATTTGTAATCTCGGGGTCGTGGGTTCGAATCCCTCTGGAGGCTCATTTAATATAAACTAGGGAAGATTCCAGAGTGGCTAAATGGGACTGACTGTAACTCAGTTGCTTCGGCTTCGCAGGTTCGAATCCTGCTCTTCCCACTGTTTATATTGAAAAAAAACTTGCAGATTTAAAAGCTTTTTTATAGATTTGCACAGCGTTTACCAATAGTTTTGGAAACAAAATTGCGGAAGTAGCTCAGTTGGTAGAGCGTCAGCCTTCCAAGCTGAATGTCGCGGGTTCGACCCCCGTCTTCCGCTCAGTAAAATCACACCACAAGGCGTGATTTTTTTTAAACCTGATACAGCTTAAGATAGATTGCCTTCGGATAGCCTCAGACAGTTTAAATTGCCTCCATAGCTCAGTTGGCCAGAGCACGTGATTTGTAATCTCGGGGTCGTGGGTTCGAATCCCTCTGGAGGCTCAATTTAATATAAACATGAGGGAAGATTCCAGAGTGGCTAAATGGGACTGACTGTAACTCAGTTGCTTCGGCTTCGCAGGTTCGAATCCTGCTCTTCCCACATTTTATATTTGAAAAAAAACTTGCAGATTTAAAAGGTTTTTTATAAGTTTGCACAGCGTTTACCAATAGTTTTGGAAACAAAATTGCGGAAGTAGCTCAGTTGGTAGAGCGTCAGCCTTCCAAGCTGAATGTCGCGGGTTCGACCCCCGTCTTCCGCTCAAAAAAAAATCATGCTATTAAAGTGTGATTTTTTTGCTTAATGCCGACTTAGCTCAGCGGTAGAGTGCTTCCTTGGTAAGGAAGAGGTCACGGGTTCAAGTCCCGTAGTTGGCTCTGGCTTTAATCCCGAATTGTTTCGGGATTTTTTTGTTTAATGTATTTTCTGTTAATAAAATATATTCTTTTTTCTGATGCTTTTCATTTCAATCATCTGCAGATGATTTTCCTTAAAAATCATAAAAATTTTCGTTAAATTCGTATAAATATTTTTTGATGAATATACTTTTATTAGAAGACGACCTCATTCTTTCCGCTGAACTTTGTAAGTTTTTGGAATCAAATAATTTTTCATGTGATAAGATTTATGATGGTGAGACTTTTCTTCGTCAGATAAAAAATAATTCGTACGATCTCTATTTACTGGATATTAATGTTCCCAAAATAAACGGATTGGATGTTTGTCAAACCATTCGTTCATTCGATAAAAATACACCTATCATCATTATTTCTGCATATGGAGATCTTTCTGATAAGAAAGATGCCTTTACAAGGCTTGCTGACGACTATCTTGTCAAACCTTTTCAGTTTGAAGAACTGCTTTTAAGGGTAAATTCTCTTTTGAGGAGAAAAATGCCGGTAGATACTTCCGATCAGGAAATCATAAGAATTGATGATCTCATCATTAATAAGACTGAACAAAAAGTCTATAGAGGAGGAAACGAAATTACCCTAACTCTGAAAGAATTTCAATTGTTAGCTTACCTGGCAGAAGCCCAGGGAAGAACGGTATCCAAACAACAGATTACGGAGAATGTATGGGAACACAATTTTAATACAAATACAAATACTGTTGAGGTATATATTAATTTTCTAAGAAAGAAAATCGATAAAGATTTTAAAGTTAAACTTATTCATACCCGATCAGGCTTTGGATATTATTTAAGTCCACTATAAATGTCATTAAAAAGGAAGATTGCTTTAAATTTAAGTATTGCCTTCTCACTACTTTTTGGTATAGTGATGATGATTATATATATGTCTTTTAATGATTTTAGAAGAGATGAATTTAAAGAAAGGTTCCGGCAAAGACTTGAGTTTACCTCTCATTTTATCTCCGAATCTAAAAACTTCGAAGCTGAAGCTCCTCTTTTTTTCAATGAAAATGCAGATAATATCCTTCTCAATGAGAAAATCTTGATTTTTAATGCAGACAAAGAATTAATCTATAGTACAATAAAAGACCGGAATGTTACCTGGGATGCTGCCTTATTAAAAGAGCTGGATCAAAGAAAAACGATATACACCGAGAAAACCATTCCCGAAATATATGCTGCACTTAAAAATATAAAAGGAGAAAACTACTATATTCTAACCAGTGCCTACGACAGCAATGGAAAATCCAAA
Source organism: Chryseobacterium sp. PTM-20240506 (assembly GCF_048296755.1). Classification (NCBI taxonomy): domain Bacteria; kingdom Pseudomonadati; phylum Bacteroidota; class Flavobacteriia; order Flavobacteriales; family Weeksellaceae; genus Chryseobacterium; species Chryseobacterium sp. PTM-20240506. Next base: position 2,557,822 of record NZ_CP182581.1, on the reverse strand, counting down.
TTATCTTATTTAAAATATTTGCTTGTTACGGCTTATGTAATGAGTACGCTTCTCATTGGGCTTTTCAGTTATTATTTTATGGGGCAGTTTCTACGTCCCCTGGAAGATCTTAATAAAGAGATCTCAGAGGTTACCGCACATAAATTAACTACACAAGTGCCCGTACAACAATCACAAGATGAAATTAGTATATTAGCACAGTCATTTAACACCATGATTGTACGGTTGAACGATGTTTTTCAATCGCAAAAAGATTTCACGGCGAGTGCCTCGCATGAGATCCGAACGCCTATTACAAGAATGGCATTCCAGTTGGAGAATTTGATCAAGTTCGAACAGCATTCTCCGGAGACCTTATCTTCATTAAAGCAGATTCAGAAAGATGTTTATCAATTATCTGACCTGACTAATTCCCTGCTGCTTCTGACTAAATTTGACAAAGAGAACATTCAAAGTTTATATGAAGAAGTAAGGATTGATGAAGTTATATTCAGTTCCTTCGAAACAGTAGAAAAAAGTTATCCGGATCTGAAAATGGATTTTTTAATTTCTGAAGAAACGTCAGAACAAGCATTATTAACTATAAAAGGAATACAATCATTGCTGGACATCGTATTTATTAACCTGTTCAAAAATGCGGCGGTTTATTCGGATAATATTGAAGTAGATGTTCTCATTACTGAAACTGCTTCAAAACTGATTGTGGATGTTATTTCTCAGGGAAGTACAATTTCTGAGAATGAACAGTCGAAATTATTTGAGGCTTTTATGAGGGGGAATAATGCACAGAATATTTCGGGTTCCGGATTGGGACTTCGGATTGTAAAAAGAATTTTAGAATACCATGGTGCAGATATTATTTACTCTTCGCCATCGGAAAATATTAACAAGTTTAGTGTGATATTTTCTAAAATTTAATTTTTTTTTAAGGCTCATTTAAGTTCGTTTTAATCATGTCTTAGCACTTTTGTTTTCATAAAATTGAAAGAATGAACAAAATTGCAGGATTGTTTGTTGTCATTTCCTCATTCATGACAGCACAACAGCAAATGTCTCTTCTGGATTGTGAAAAAGCTTTCCAGACGAACAACCTTCAGCTGCTCGCCCAGCAGTATAATATCAACATGGCCGATGCTGATATTTTACAGGCTAAGATCTGGGATCTTCCACAATTGAGCGGGCAGATCAATGCTTATAATCCTGAAGGTAAGAAAGTGTTTGATGTTGGACACGCAAAGGGAGCACAGGTTACCCAGCTCATTCATATGGGTGGAAAAAAGAAAAATGAGATTGCATTTGCAAAATCTAATAAAGAACTGGCTCAACTTCAATTTTCCCAACTTCTCGTTGACCTCAAAACACAATTGCATACTACTTATTACAATCTCTACTTCCAAAAATTAAAGCTGGAAAATATCAACAAGCAATTGGGTTATATGAAAGAGCTTTTAAGCGCTTATAAGGTCCAGTCTGCAAAGGGAAATGTATCGCTTAAAGATGAGGTGAGGCTGCAGAGTATTGTAATTCAGCTAAATAACGATAAAGTAGAAATCAATAAAAATATTCTGGATGTTGAACAAAATTTAAAAGTTTTAACCGGAATTACGGAAGATATAGAACCTGAGCTTTCTGAGGCTGAGGCACGGGAAATTTTGGCTACCCAACCCATCGGAGATGAAGAAGATCTGAAGCGAAAAGCATTGGAGAATAATGCAGATTATCAATATAACATGAAGTTAATTGATAATAGCAAACTCTATGCTCAATGGCAGAAATCTTTAAATGTTCCGGATATTAATGTGGGAGCCGGATGGGATCAAAATGGAGGAACATTCAGAAATGAGATCAATTTAATGGTAGGAATTCCATTACCCTTATGGAAAAGCAATCAAGGAAATGTTGAAAAAGCAAATTACGCTATCCAACAGAACCAAAAAAATGCAGAGTATCAAAAACTCAATTTGGAAACAAAAGTACAATCCTTGTACAGGACATGGAAAAATCAATATGATCAATTAGCAGAAATTAAAGCAACAGATCTCAATAATCTGGATCTTGTTTATAATGGGATGTTAAACAATTTCAGAAAGGGAAATGTAAGCCTTATTGAGTTTACTGACTTTATGGAAAGTTACAGACAAACAGCCCTTCAGATCTATGATATGAAAAACGATATCATCCAATCGGCTGAACAACTTAATCAGCTAGTACAAACTAAAATCTTCTATTAAAAAAATGAAAAAATATATAATTGTATTATTGGTAGCCATAGCATTATTGTCCTGCTCAAAAAAAGAAGAACAGAAAGTGACAATGCCGAAAGGTTTTGAACTAAGCAATACCATGCTTAAATCGATCGTCCTTGCAAAAGTTGAGAAGAAGTACATTGAGGATAATTATAATTTTTACGGTAAAATATCCGCTGATCAAAACAGTTACATCGATGTATACCCTTTGGTAGGAGGAAATGTTTTAAGTGTCAATGTGGAATTGGGTGATCATGTAACGAAGGGTCAGGTTTTGGCGACAATCAGAAGTACTGAGCTTGCTGAGGTACAGAAAGATGTAAGTGATGCAAAAACGGATCTGGTCGTTGCTCAGAACAATCTTCGTGTTGCCAAGGAAATGTACGAAGGTAAGCTTAATACTGAAAGAGATGTTCTGGAAGCCAAGAGCCAGCTGCAAAAGGCACAGGACCAACTGCAGAGAGCGAGTGCGATAAGTACGGTTTATAATGTGAAAAAAGGAAATATCTATAATGTTTTAGCTCCTATCAGTGGATACATTGTTCAAAAAAATATCAATAAGGATATGCAGCTTAGAACAGATAGGAGTGATAATATTTTTGACGTAGCCAATACAACCAATGTATGGGCAATTATGAACGTTAATGAATCGGATATTGATAAAATAAGTCTTGGAATGAAGGCTGAAGTTTCTACATTGTCATATCCTGACAAGGTGTTTTATGGGAAAATTGATAAAATATTTAAAATTATCGATCCTCAGACCAACGCCATGCAGGCGAGAGTTGTTTTGGACAATGCAAGCGGGCTGCTGATTCCTGATAGTAAAGCCACAATCAAAGTTTCAACTTCCGAAAATGATATGGCTTTAACGGTTCCTTCCAAGGCGGTTATTTTTGATGATAACAGAAGTTTTGTTGTGGTTTTTAAATCCAGAACTAATCTTAAGGTTAAAGAAGTTAAGGTTTTGAAGCAAGTAGGCGATACAACATATATATCTGATGGATTAGTTGAAGGGGAACAGGTAATTACAGAGAATCAATTGCTGATTTATCGTTCTCTTAATAACTAAATCAAAGTCATTTTTTTAAACGGCTTTTCGAGTCATCAATTTAAACTATTATGAATAAATTCATTAAAAATATAATTGCTTTTTCGCTTAAAAATAAAGCGTTCACCTTCATATGGGTCGCAATTTTGGCCATTTCGGGTTTTATCAGTTTCAAAAATATGCCGATTGAAGCATTTCCGGACGTGACCAATACCCAGATTGTTATTATCACCCAGTGGAACGGAAGAAGCGCAGAAGAAGTAGAACGTTTTGTAACGACACCCATAGAATTGGCAATGAGTCCGGTTCAGAAAAAGACAAGTGTACGAAGTACCACCATGTTTGGTCTTTCGATTGTAAAAATTCTGTTCGATGATGGGGTGGACGATACTTTTGCCAGAAATCAGGTTAATAACCAACTACGAACTATAAGCCTTCCTGATGCGGTAGATCCCGAAGTACAACCACCCTACGGACCAACCGGTGAGATTTTCAGGTACACACTGGAGAGTAAAAATAAAGATTCCCGGGAACTATTAACCTTGCAAAACTGGGTAGTGGATCGTGCTTTAAGAGGAGTACCAGGTGTGGCTGATATTAATGTTTTTGGTGGACAGGATAAAGTTTTTGAATTAAGTATTGATCCGAGGGCATTGGATAAATACAACCTGACCCCGCTTCAGGTCTACGATGCTGTTACAAAGAGCAATTTGAATGTGGGAGGAGATGTTATTGAAAAGAACGGACAGGCTTATGTAGTACGGGGAATCGGTTTGGTTAAATCGGTAGCTGATATTGGAAATATTACGATTGAAAATGATAGCGGTAACCCTGTTTTGGTAAAAAATGTCGCTGATGTTCATGAAAGCTCAATGCCAAGAGTAGGGCAGGCAGGACTGAATAACCACGAAGACACGGTGGAGGGTATTGTCGTAATGAGAAAAGGGGAAAATCCGCGTGAAGTTTTGGTAGGTGTAAAAGCCAAGATCAAAGAGCTTAATGAGAAAATTCTTCCGAAAGATGTGAAGATGGTTACATTCTATGACAGGGATAACCTGATGGATTTCACAACCCGTACCGTAATGCATAACCTTATCGAAGGAATTGTGCTTGTTACTGTAATGGTTCTGATCTTTATGGCAGATTGGAGAACTACGTTGATCGTTTCTATTATTATTCCATTGTCATTATTATTTGCGTTTTTATGTCTGAAGCTTGCGGGAATGAGTGCGAACCTTCTTTCATTAGGTGCTGTGGATTTTGGGATTATTATTGATGGAGCCGTCGTCATGGTAGAAGGTATTTTTGTAATGCTTGATCATAAAGCCCATAAATATGGAATGGAGAAGTTCAATAAACTGGCTAAAGGAGGATGGATAAAACAAACAGGAACAGGCTTGGGTAAAGCGATATTCTTTTCCAAGCTTATTATCATTACCTCTTTGATCCCTATTTTCTCATTCCAGAAAGTGGAAGGTAAGATGTTTTCACCTCTGGCATTTACATTGGGATTTGCTTTGACAGGAGCATTAATATTTACTTTAACATTAGTACCCGTTCTTACCCATATCCTTTTAAATAAGAATGTAAAAGAAAAAAATAATCCTTTTGTGAACTTCTGGGACCGGATTGTTTTAAAAGGATTTCGTTATACTTTTAAACATAAGAAGATGAGCTTAATCGTTGCCATTTCATTTTTGGTCGTTACTTTGTTTTCGGGGAAATTTCTGGGAACTGAATTTTTGCCACAGCTTAATGAAGGATCTTTATGGATCACCGCCGAAATGCCAATGAGCTCTTCTCTGAAAGAATCCTTAAAGACCGCAGATCTTTTGAAGAAAGATATTATGAGCTTTTCGGAAGTTACAGATGTTCTTGCACAAACTGGGAGAAGTAATGACGGAACAGATCCTAATGGATTTGGTTTTGTTCAATTCGCTGTAAATCTGAAACCCCGGGAAGAATGGAAGCGGAAAATTTCATACGATGAACTGATCAAAGAGATTGATAATAAACTAAGAAATTATCAGGGAATCACATTTAATTATTCACAGCCTATTTCTGATAATGTTGCTGAGGCGGTAGCCGGCTTCAAAGCCGAAAACGGGATCAAGATTTATGGGGATAATCTTCAGACTTTGGATCGATTGGCTGAAGAGGTTCTGAAAGAAATAAAAAATGTAGATGGAGTAAAAGATCCGGGAATCATAAAGAATATAGGCCAGCCGGAGGTAAGTGTGGTGTTGGATAGAGATAAAATGGCAGCCTACGGTGTAATGCCTGCTGACGCACAGGCTGTTCTTGAGATGGCTTTTGGAGGTAAAACAGCTTCCGAAATGTTTGATGGAGAGCGTAAATTTCCAATAAGATTGAGATATTCCCAGGAGTATAGAAAAGATGAAAATGATATTGCTTCATTGATGGTTCCTACACAAGATGGGGCAAAAATACCGCTAAAGGAAATAAGTAATATTGTTAAGAATAATGGGGCAGCATTCATTTACAGAGATGATATCAAACGATACATTGGTGTAAAATTCTCTATCCGTGACCGTGACCTGGGAAGCACAATTGCCGATGCTCAGAAAAAGGTAGCTAAAATAGAGCTTCCAGAAGGATATTCTATAGGATGGACCGGGCAGTTTGAAAATCAGCAAAGAGCCTCTCATCGCCTGGCACAGGTAGTTCCTGTGAGTATCCTCATGATTTTCTTCCTGTTGTTTATACTCTTCGGAAACATAAAAGATTCTCTTTTGGTACTTGCTAATGTACCGTTTGCATTAATCGGTGGAATCATAGCACTTCATGTAACGAGAATGAACTTTGGGATCTCTGCAGGTGTGGGTATGATTGCACTTTTGGGAATTTGTATACAGAATGGAGTAATCCTTATTAGTGAATTCCACCAAAATATTAAAAATGGTCTGGCATTGGATGAAGCAATAATGACCGGAGTGAAATCCAGGACAAGACCGGTCATCATGACCGCTTTGATGGCTTCTATAGGTCTTTTACCTGCAGCTTTATCTACAGGTATTGGTTCTGAATCTCAGAAACCACTGGCGATTGTTATTATTGGAGGATTAATTACAGCTACGGTACTTACTTTACTTATTTTTCCAATTATTTTCTGGATTTTCAACAGAACTAAAAAATCAACGTCAATTTAATTGACTGCTGAATATGATGAAAAATATTTGAAGCCTGTAAAACATATGTTTTACAGGCTTCAATTTACTTTGACGAATTGAAAAAAAAATTATATTTGCAAACATAATAAACACATTCCCTCATTAAAACACGATAATCCCCTTGATGAAACGTTATCAGAATAATATACTCCTGTTGTTTGGATTCTTTGGTATACTTCTACCTCTTCAATTATTTTTTAAAATAAGTCTGGAAGAACCCTATCCGTCATTTAACTTTCCTGGGTTTGCTTCTCTTCCGGTTAAAGAAGAAAGATATATTACATTTACAAAAACCACTGCTCAGGTTTTTTTTAAAGACGGAACGAATAATGTTTTAGTAAAAAATAGTTATCTGGGAGAGAAAATTCCAAGAACCATCCAGGTTACATTGATTAAAAATCTGCTTTTTCCCAAAGAATATCCGATACTTGATGCACGAATCAATTCTTTACCAGCTTATAAAAAGGAATTGTATTTACTCAAAAAATCTATTCTTAACAGAAATATTAAAAAAGTTAATTTGGAAGAAAGTAAGGCTTTTGTTATCAAAAAATTGAAAGAAAATTTTCCGGATAAAGAGGTCACGGAGATCCTCGTTACCAATGAAAACAAGGATTTTGACATTGCGACGAAACAGCTTACTAACCGGATAACAAAAGACACATTGATCAACTTCAAGTTCTAACAAACATAATGATTGAAAAAATTAAAAAACTGGTCTTTACAAGCTATAAGCCTAGTTACGAATTTTTAGCTTTTTACAGAATTTTTTTCTCTTTGTACTTATTATGGATGGGGATTTCCAATGCAGATTGGGTATCTTATATTCCTGCTAGTGCGATGCAGCCACCAATAAGCATTTTATCTTTTACGGATACTGTTCCCGCGTCATGGCTTTTTACGGTTTGTTATTACGGCATGTATCTGTGCCTGTTACTTATTTTAATAGGCTTTAAGCCAAGGGGATTTGCCATAACTTATATGGTCGTTTATCTTATAACCAGTAATTACGCTTTCTCTTTTGGTAAAATTGACCATACTTTTGTTTATGCCCTACCTATTGTTGTGATGGTTTTTTCACCATGGAATACTACTTATAGTTTTTTTCCGGAGCCTGAAAAAGAAACCGATATACTTTCGAGATCCTGGCCAATGTTTTTGCTTAGTATGTTTTTGGGATTTGGAATTTTTACGGCTGGCCTTGCTAAAATTTTAGGAGGCTGGCTTAATACGGATATACAGAGCACTCAGATTTTTTTCTATCAATACCGATATGGAGTAGGGTGGCATGATTTGATGTCTGATACGTTTGATAAGATCAACTCCCGGTTTTTCTGGGAATTTCTGGACTATAGTACTGTAATTTTTGAATCTGTTTTTATTATTGCTTTTTTAAAGCCGAAGTTTTTCAGATTGATGATATTAATAACTCTGTTTTTTCATTTAAATGTTCTTTTGATGTTTAATATAGCATTTACCTATGCTGTAGGATTCTATGCATTGTTTATTCCCACAAGGGTATTACCTTCAACATTTAAAATGAAAATCAAAAACTTTTTGCAGGCTGTATTCCGGCCTAAGTACAGGTTGTTGGGAATTGCATTTGTGATTCTATACTTTTTACTTATTGTCTTTTTTGATTGTAATGCGATCAATTACATTTTTAATCAATTCTTTAGCCTGTTTGGGTCTGCTTATGCTTCATCTTTAATTATTTTGGGAGGATCTTTCCTTTTTGGGGGATATCTTTTTATCCGGTCGTTGAGAAGTATATCTGATAAAAAAGGTTACAAAGGATAATATTTTTCAGGTTTTACATAAAATTTAAAAAGTCCCGGAATGAACCTTCCGGGATTTCTTATTGCCAATAAATCGATAAGAATCTTTTTTACGTTATTCTTCAGTGATTTTTTCACCAACCAGAATCTAAAATTATATGAAATCTTTTTCTTATTTACTCGCCTATTCATTATTTTTAATCTGCTATAATATTCAGAATTAATCAGATAGTTGAGATTTTAAAGAAAACGGTTGTGAGGATTTTTTCAATCGAGAAATTTGTGTAAATTTGCACTTCAATACATCGAAGTATAGTTAGGTTTGTAATTCTTTGGATTTGAATATTAAAATTTTTGAGAAAAAAGATTTTAGTATTTAAAAATTCATTATATTTGCACACCGAAAATTTGAATAAACAATAAATAAATAATTTAAATCATGGCAAAGGAAACGTTTAATCGTAACAAACCACACTTGAACATTGGTACTATTGGTCACGTTGACCATGGTAAAACTACTCTTACTGCAGCGATCAGTGCTGTATTGGCTAGTAAAGGTCTTGCTGAGAAAAAAGACTTCTCTGCAATTGACTCTGCTCCAGAAGAAAAAGAAAGAGGTATCACTATTAATACTGCTCACATCGAATACGAAACTGCAAACAGACACTATGCTCACGTTGACTGTCCAGGTCACGCGGATTACGTAAAGAACATGGTAACTGGTGCTGCTCAGATGGATGGAGCTATCTTAGTATGTGCTGCAACTGATGGACCAATGCCTCAAACAAGAGAACACATCCTACTTTGCCGTCAGGTAAACGTACCTAGAATTGTTGTGTTCATGAACAAAGTTGATATGGTGGATGATGCTGAGTTATTAGAGCTTGTTGAGCTTGAACTTAGAGATCTATTATCTACTTACGAATATGACGGAGATAACTCTCCAGTAATCCAAGGTTCTGCTCTTGGTGCTCTTACTGCTGCTACAGCTGCTACTCCTCAAACTGATGATCAGTGGTTCAAAACTGTAGAAGAATTAATGGATGCTGTTGATACTTGGATCGAGCTTCCTGTAAGAGATCAGGATAAGCCATTCTTGATGCCAATTGAAGATGTATTCTCTATTACAGGTAGAGGTACTGTAGCAACTGGTAGAATCGAGGCTGGTGTTATCAACACAGGTGATCCTGTAGATATCGTTGGTATGGGTGATGAAAAATTAACTTCTACAATTACAGGGGTTGAGATGTTCAGAAAAATCCTAGATAGAGGTGAAGCTGGTGATAACGTAGGTCTATTGTTGAGAGGTATTGAAAAAACTGACATCAAGAGAGGTATGGTTATCGCTAAGAAAGACTCTGTTAAGCCACACAAAAAATTCAAAGCTGAGGTTTATATCCTTTCTAAAGAAGAAGGTGGACGTCACACTCCATTCCACAACAAATACCGTCCTCAGTTCTACGTAAGAACTACTGACGTTACAGGTGAGATCTTCTTACCAGAAGGTGTAGAAATGGTAATGCCTGGTGATAACTTAACAATCACTGTAGAATTGTTACAACCAATCGCTCTTAACGTAGGTCTTAGATTTGCGATCAGAGAAGGAGGTAGAACAGTTGGTGCTGGTCAGGTTACTGAAATCTTAGATTAATATCTTAAATAAATAAAGCTTCCGTAAGGAATTTCTTTACGGAGCTTTAATCTACGGGCATCGTCCAATGGTAGGATACCGGTCTCCAAAACCGTTGATCAGGGTTCGAATCCTTGTGCCCGTGCAAATAATAATTATGAGTTCATTTATCGATTTTTTAAAAGGTTCTTATAACGAATTCAGACATAAAGTTGAATGGCCAAAATGGGCTGATCTGCAATCATCTACAATTGTAGTTACTATTGCAACAGTTATTCTGGCATTATTTACCTTTGGAGTTGACGAATTGTTTTCAAAAGCAATAAGCAACATAATAGGAATGCTAATTAACGTGTTCAACTAAAAAAGTATTTTCCCATAATGAGCGAATTGAAATGGTATGTGCTGAAAGCAATCAGCGGACAGGAAAATAAAGTGAAAAACTACATTGAGACAGAAATCAAACGCTTAGGCTTTGAGCAGTATGTTACTCAGGTAGTGATTCCTATGGAAAAGGTTATTCAACTTAGGAATGGAAAAAAGGTTCCTAAAGAAAGACCTTACTATCCTGGTTACTTAATGGTTGAAGCAGATTTAATGGGGGAAATACCTCACATTATTAAAAATATTCCAGGGGTAATATCATTCTTAAGCTTAACTAAAGGGGGAGACCCTGTTCCAATGAGAAAGTCTGAAGTTAACAGAATGCTTGGAAGAATGGATGAGTTATCAGAATTTGCTACCGACCTTGAAATTCCATATGTAGTTGGAGAGAACGTAAAAGTAATTGACGGACCTTTCAACGGATTCAATGGAACAGTTGAAAAAATTCTGGAAGATAAAAAGAAAATTGAAGTTTCTGTTTTAATCTTCGGTAGAAAAACTCCAATGGAACTTAGCTACATGCAAGTAGAAAAAGTATAATAAATACTTATAATATATAAGCCACTCTAGATCTAGAGTGGCTTTTTTTATTTATTTCAGGTATTTATAGATTCTCAGAAATAATGTTGTTTTAAGTTAAAATAAGTTTGTTGTTTATTTTATGCTTTATCCAGGCGTGTTTCACATAGTTATTTAATTAAAACTAAATGTTTAGATTAAAAAATAAATTGTGTGGCATACTTATTGTGAAGTATATCTCCGAAAAACATAAATGGCTTTCTAATGTGGTGATTTTTAACCTTATACTAGGTTGGGATCATTGTTCTGAATTCCTGGATTGTTTTTTTAACACTAATTTAAACACTAATTCAATGACGAAAATTATTTCGATGGTACTTTGTACAAGTACCATTGTACTGATGAATGCACAGGCTACAGGAAAAGTGGGTATTAATACTAAAACGCCCGAAAAAGAACTATCTGTAAACGGAACAATGAAAACATCCGGAATGTTTTTTAAAGATCCGATAGAGAAATTAGGAGCCACTGAAAACTATACTTTTATCATTAAGTCTCCCGCTCCTGAAAACAAGATTACTGCATACAATGACTCTTTTGTACCCAATTCACCGGCACCTATTAATCTTATCCAGTATAAGATAGCCTGTGATCCGAGAGATAAGGATTGGGTTAACCAGTATGATACGAAGATCAATTCAGATAAGTTTCTGGTGGTTATCTCTTCTTTTGGTTTTACGCAACCGGTACGAACCAATAGTCCGGACTGGATAACTCCGGTTCCACAGATATATGCTTACTATAATAATGGAACGTGGAAATTAAAGGCAGACTACCAAGGTTTTGCTCCCGCTTCCAATTTGCCGGCAGGAGAGTGGACTCTTAACTTACTGGTATTCGACAGAGCTTACGCTAAAGAAATCAATAAAACACAAGCGATGGGTGCTTCCACTACAGGATCTGCATCATCTCCTTTAATCCAATAAAAAGATTTACATAATGAAAAAAATCACCATACTATTTTTTATGGCTTATGCCTTCATGGCTACCAAAGCTCAGGTGGGAATCAATACAAGCAATCCTCAGGGAACTTTAGATGTTGTAGGAGGAACATTGGTTGAATCTTACATTATAGATACCACAAATTCTCCTGCGACAGGAAATTATTTTCTTCTTACAAGGTCAAAGGATACCACGCCTGTTGGTAAAGTTAAGATGCTTGATATTTCACTGAGAGATGTAGCTCCCGTAAACACATACAATGTTATCCTGAAAAATGTGAAACAAGATGAAGTTGTTAACCTGAATACTGGATTGGATGCTAATAAATATGTAGTCGCTATTACTGGTGCCGTATTTAGTGACGCTGTTTCAGCAGCAAATACTTCCACCACTCCAAAATCATATGGAGCCTATTCTACAGAGATAACTAAGGTTGTGAGCGGAGCCAATACTTATCACGGCATTAACCTTTCTTTTAAAGGTGCAGGAACTGTGTCTTCTAAAAATGGAACATGGACACTAACTTTGAATGTATACGAAAGATCATTGATTAAAGACTGGGGCACATTTACCGGATCGGTTTCAGCTTCGGCTTCACCAGGATATTCAGGAGTATCAACTAACACCCCAGCAGGACTTCAATAAAAAAATTATGAAAAAGAAATTGTATATCATCATTATGGCTTGCATGGGAATAATCATGCATGCACAAACCGGAAATGTAGGAATCAAAACAACAACTCCAACGGAAACACTGGACGTAAACGGGGATTCCTTTACAAATTCCTTATATATGAGAAATCCGGGAGAACCAACCACTACGGGAGGTCACTTTCTGGCTACTTCTCAAAATTCATTGCAGATATATGATCCTAATCTGGAGAGCAGCGGATTGTTTAATTATATTAAACTTACTCTTACAGGGGTACCAGGTGCAGGAATTACGGATTATGATACAAAGATCGATGCCGATAATTTCCTTTTGGTTCCTCACAACTATTCATTTAAGCTTAATGACGGGACAACCAGTGTTGCTTTGGATTATAAAGATAACGGGATTAATGATAATGCACAGGGGTCTCCTAATGTGGTTGCATTTAAAAGCAATGGTACCTGGCATTTGAAGGCCGGATTTACAGACAGCAAGTTAATTGCTTTTACATCAGCTAATCCTTCCAGAACTTATAATAACTTTACTGTAGAGTTTTATTTAATGGTTTACAAGAGATTGATCACTAAGCAGAATATCGGCGATATTAATACTGATCTTGGCGGAACAAATGGATCTGCACAAACGATTAATAAACCATCGGGGTTTTAGATATAAGGAATAATAGTATAAGAAAGTCATATCAAGGTATGACTTTCTTTTTTTATTCTATTTGATACATGTTAATTAAAATTATTAATTGTTGATTTTTAAATGTTATTATATTAGATAAAAAATATTACTATGAAAAATAAATATGTTTTACTGATAAAACCTTTTCTGTTAATTTTATCAATTGCGGGAACTTTTATATACTCTTCAGCGCAGTCTCAAAATAATTTTCTGATAGGAGTATGGTCTCCTCCAGACATAGATGCCAACTTTGTTGCTATTCCCGCAGATTATGATAATGATGGAAAGGTTGATGTGAGCGTAAAAACATCTGGAGGATATTGGCTAATTGATTATGCTAATAATGGTTTTGGAGGTTGGGATAAGATTTTATCTCAATATGGAGGTTTGGATGCTATTCCAGTTCCTGGTTATTACGATCATGATACACTTTTAGACCTAGCTGTAAAGACCGATTCCGGAGCTTGGCTTATAGATTACGCTGTTAATGGTTTTGGAGGTTGGGATGTAACATTACCTTTTAATTATGGTGATGAACATTTTCATCCCGTACCGGCAGATTATGATGGAGATGGATACACTGACATAGCAGCAAAGACCGATGATGGGCATTGGCTTATAGATTATGCTAAAATTGGAGGTTTTAATGGTTGGGATGTGATTCTTAATCAATATGGCGGAACAGAAGCACATCCTGTACCAGCTGATTATAATGGAGATGGAGCTGCCGATATAGCTGTTAAGACTGATAATGGGCAATGGCTAATTGATTATTATCACCAGAGTCTAGGTTTTAATGGTTGGGATTATATCTCAGATCCTAATGTTTTTAGCTATGGGGATGGTAAGTCGGTTCCAGCTCCAGCGGATTATAATGGTGATGGTAAAGCAGATATAGCAGTACAAGACAATGGAATATGGAAGATCGATTATGTTGACGCTTCCGGTCATTACGGGAATTGGGATAAGCAGTTTATTGGGTATGGAGATAACAATACCCAACCACTTCCAGCAGACTATAACGGTGATGGTCTTGCCGATTTAAGTCTTAAAATAAATGAAACAGGGACTTGGTTAGTCGATTATGCAGAAGTTTTAAATGGGCAAACCAATTATACAGGATGGAATGAGCATGCTTATATAGGTCGTTGGAACTGGCCTAATAGTGATTATACCTACTTGATTGGTCCTTCAGCATCTTATTATAATAATGATCTTGTAAAGTTTCAAAAGTTAAAAGATGCAAATGTGGACTTCATAGTAGATCCGGATGTTATGTTTGTTCCAGATAACTATGCAAGGATATATACCTATCTGGATCTTGCTAAAAAGAGTTCACTTAAAGTACTTTTATCAGGGCATAATATAGCATCAAAACTGGATCCGACTCCTTTAATTGATTATAAACAAGAATTTATAAATGCCTTTAAAGACCACTTGCCTAATGGGCTAGAACAGTCTGTAATGGGAATCTTTTTGGGAGACGAGCCTGTCATTGGTCAGTTAAATAATGTTAAAAAATGGACAGGTTTTTTTAATACCAACTATACACAGCAACCTACTTTTTACAATTTGCTTCCAAGATATGGAGATTTTATTGATGATGCCGACTATGAAAATTACCTTGATAAATATATTAATGAAAATATTACAAATTTTGTATCTGTTGATCATTATCCGTTTAAAGATAATGAACCATTTAAGACCACTTATTTTTACAATTTAAAAGTTTTTAGAGAAAAGCTTGGATACAACAGGCCTCTTTGGTTTGTAATTCAATCTGAAAATCAACATTATTCTCCTGAGCCTTACGAGCCAAAATTAAAATTTCTTACTTCAACAGCGATAGCTTATGGTGCGAAAGGTTTGCTTTATTGGTCTTATATGAATGGATTTGAAAGCAATTCAGCACATTATGCATCAATAAAAAAGGTAAACAAATACATTAAAGAAGTTATAGCTCCTGTAATTTTGAATTCAAGTTATATTGCAACCTTACATAAAAGCGATACGTATATGAATCAGGGACATCCTTTTGGTGCAGATGAATTAATAACTTCAAATTTCAATGGAGTTATTACGGATGTCAGTAATAATAATGTAGTTGTGGGTTTGTTTCAACAGAGTACTACTACAACTACTGATTCTTATATTTGGATTGTTAACAAAGATCTTTCTGCAAGTGCTTTGTCAACGAAATTAACTCTGGAAGGGGCTTATCAAAGTTCATCAATTTCTCCGAGGGTAGATAGTTATGTATCGCCTAATAATAGCTTTAGTTCTATAAATAGAACATTTAATCATGTTACAAATAAAACTACGATTACAATTCCTGAGCTTATGCCAGGGGAAGGAGTAATGCTAAAAGTAGTACAATTAAATTCTACGGTTCTTCGTTGTGGCATAGATGCTGACAACCTTATTACCTTAAATTAGGAGTGCAAATGGACCTTGGAAGTATTCCAATTTCAACAATATTAAAAACATGAAAAAAAAATTAATTTAGTCTTCAAGGATATTTACTTGTCTGACCGTTAAAAAAAGTATTCTGTAAAAACTTTCTAAAAATCAATCGATTCCATTTGCTATTTCAAAAATATTTTATAATTTTGCAGTCCGAAAAGTAGGTTTACTATATGTGAGTGCGGTAACCTGCTGAATAATAAATGCTTCCAAACTCATTAATTATTCAAATTTAAAAAACAAAAAATGGCTAAAAAAGTCTTTAAAATGGTAAAGCTTCAGGTGAAGGGAGGGGCTGCAAACCCGTCTCCACCAGTAGGTCCTGCATTAGGTTCTGCCGGTGTAAACATCATGGAGTTTTGTAAACAATTTAACGGAAGAACTCAGGATAAGCCTGGGCAAGTTTTGCCAGTAGTAATTACTGTATACGAAGACAAATCTTTTGAATTCGTAATTAAAACTCCTCCAGCTGCAATTCAGTTAATGGATGCTGCAAAAATTAAAGGAGGTTCCGGAGAACCAAACAGAAACAAAGTAGGTTCTGTATCTTGGGATCAGGTAAAGAAAATCGCAGAAGACAAAATGGTAGACCTTAACTGTTTTACATTGGACTCTGCTCTTTCTATGGTTGCAGGTACTGCTAGATCTATGGGATTGAGAGTAACAGGAGCTAAACCAACTAACGCTTAAAACTTAGAGAAATGGCAAAATTAACAAAAAAGCAAAAAGAAGCTTTAAGCAAAGTAGAAAAAGGAAGAGCTTACAATCTTGAAGAAGGTTCTGCTCTTGTGAAAGAAGTAAACACTGCAAAGTTTGATGCTTCTGTAGATATCGCTGTAAGATTGGGTGTAGATCCAAGAAAAGCAAACCAAATGGTTAGAGGTGTAGTATCTCTTCCTCACGGAACTGGTAAAGATGTTAAAGTATTAGCTCTTGTAACACCAGATAAAGAAGCTGAAGCTAAAGAAGCTGGAGCTGATTATGTAGGTCTTGATGAATATTTACAAAAAATCAAAGATGGTTGGACTGATGTTGACGTGATCGTTACTATGCCAGCTGTTATGGGTAAATTAGGACCTTTAGGTAGAGTATTAGGACCAAGAGGTCTTATGCCAAACCCTAAGTCAGGAACTGTAACAATGGAAATTGGTAAAGCAGTAACTGAAGTAAAATCAGGTAAGATTGATTTCAAAGTAGATAAATATGGTATTATCCATGCAGGTATTGGTAAAGTATCTTTCGATGCTGCTAAGATCAAAGAAAATGCTCAGGAATTAATCCAGACATTGATCAAAATGAAGCCAACTGCTGCTAAAGGTACATATGTAAAAAGCATTTATTTGTCTTCTACAATGAGCCCGGGTATTGCAATTGATACAAAATCTGTAAACTAATATAAATCCTTAAGACAATGACAAAAGACCAAAAAGTTGTAGCAATACAAGAGATCAAAGATTTGCTTCAGGATGCAAAAGTAGTATACGTAGCAGATTTAGAAGGGTTGAACGCTGCTAAGTCTTCAGATTTCAGAAGACAGGCTTTCAAACAAAATATCAAAGTAAAAGTGGTAAAAAATACACTTTTACAAAAAGCAATGGAGCAGATTGACGGAGTAGATTACTCTGAAATGTTCCCTACTTTCAAAGGGAATTCTGCGATTATGATTGCTGAAACAGCAAATGCTCCTGCAAAATTAATCCAAGGATTCAGAAAGAAAGAAGAAAAGCCGGCTTTAAAATCTGCTTATCTTCAGGAAACTTTCTATGTTGGAGACGAAAATCTAGGTACACTTGCTAATATCAAGTCTAGAGAAGAAATGATCGGAGAAATCATCGGATTACTTCAATCTCCAATTCAAAGAGTTGTTTCTGCTCTTCAAAACAAACCTGAAACAGTAGAAGCTAAAGCTGAAGAAGCTGCTGCACCTGCTGTAGAAGAAACTCCTGCTGAGGCTGCTCCTGAAGCTCCTGCTGCAGAAAGCACTGAAGAAACTCCAAGTGCTGAATAATTAGACTCAAAAAATTAAATAAAATAATCAACAAAAAACATTACAACAATGTCAGATTTAAAAAATTTAGCTGAAACGCTAGTAAACTTAACAGTAAAAGACGTAAATGAATTAGCTGCTATCCTTAAGGATGAGTACGGAATTGAGCCAGCTGCTGCTGCAGTAGTAGTTGCAGGTGGAGGTGCAGGTGAAGCTGCTGAAGAAAAAACTGAATTCGACGTAATTCTTAAGTCTGCAGGTGCTTCTAAATTAGCTATCGTTAAATTAGTAAAAGATTTAACTGGTGCTGGTCTTAAAGAAGCTAAAGATATCGTAGATGGTGCTCCTGCTCCAATCAAAACTGGTATCTCTAAAGACGAGGCTGAAGCTCTTAAGAAGCAATTAGAAGAAGCTGGTGCTGAAGTAGAATTGAAATAATTCAATTTACCTTACAAATATAAACCTGGACCTCGGTCCGGGTTTTTTTATGGATTAGAATCATTAAGTAGATAGATTGATCAACTGATTATTGTAGGCGATATTGGGCAGACTTGAGTACTAATTGTTACGGCTTATTTACATTGAGGACATCTGTAATATAGTTTGTGTTAATATATTAGAGAATAAATGTTGTGAATGTGGATAACTTTTTGTATCTTTGCTCCTCTTTTGGCGCTAATAATTGTTTGTAAATCTATAAAATATTGTAAATCAACTCTTTCATGGTAATGAAAGGGATTTTATGTTTATAGATATTGCGGCGTTTCTGCCTCAAAAGTATTAAAAATATTTTGCATTACGCTGTGAAAAGATATACCAGTGTTGCAGTTAGAAGTTGGATTAAAGACTTTTAGAATAAAGAACAAAGAATAAAGACCGATAATTGCGCCAAAATTTTCACACTTATTCTTGCTCTTACCTCTTCTCTCTTTTTGTCTTCTTCTGATATTTTTTTATAAATCAAAATATTTTTTAACCCTTCTTAAAAGTTTTATGAGTAAAACAGCAGCATCAATTAGGGGGAATCAGAGAATTAATTTCTCATCAGCAAAAGGAAAAATTATCACTCCAGACTTCTTGGATATCCAATTAGAGTCTTTTAAGGAGTTTTTCCAGCTTGATACCCTTCCTGAAGACAGGAAAAAAGAAGGTCTTCACAAGACTTTCCAGGAAAATTTCCCAATTACAGATTCAAGAAACCAATTCGTATTGGAATTCTTAGATTATCTGGTAGATTCTCCACGTTATTCAATCGACGAGTGTGTGGAAAGAGGTTTAACGTATTCAGTTCCTCTTAAAGCAAGACTTAAGTTGTATTGTACAGATCCTGAGCATGAGGATTTCCAAACAGTAGTTCAGGATGTATATTTAGGGCCGGTTCCTTATATGACGCCTAGTGGTTCTTTCATCATCAATGGTGCTGAGAGAGTTATTGTTACCCAGTTACACCGTTCTCCTGGTGTATTCTTTGGGCAGACTTACCACGCAAACGGAACCAAACTGTATTATTCAAGAATTATTCCTTTTAAAGGATCTTGGATGGAATTTACTACGGATATCAATAGCGTAATGTACGCGTATATCGACCGTAAGAAAAAATTACCATTAACTACCCTACTTAGAGCTATCGGATTTGAATCTGATAAGGATATTCTTCAGATTTTCGACCTTGCGGAAGAAGTGAAAGTATCTAAAGCCGCTCTTAAAAAAGTAGAAGGAAGAACATTAGCTGCGAGAGTATTGAACACATGGTTCGAAGATTTCGTAGATGAGGATACGGGTGAAGTTGTTTCTATTGAGAGAAACGAAATCATCCTGGACAGAGAGACTATTCTTGAAAAAGAACATTTAGATCTTATTCTTGATGCTGGTGTGAAATCTATTTTGATTCACAAAGAAAACAGCAATGAATTCTCTATCATCCAGAATACATTACAAAAAGACCCTACCAACTCTGAAAAAGAAGCGGTAGAATACATCTATCGTCAGTTAAGAAATGCAGATCCGCCAGATGAGGAGACCGCTAGAGGAATTATTGAAAAATTATTCTTCTCTGAGCAGAGATACTCATTAGGAGAAGTAGGACGTTACAGATTGAACAAAAAGTTAGGTCTTAATATTCCTACTACAACTGAAGTTCTTACTAAAGAAGATATCATTGCGATTGTAAGACATTTGATCGAATTGGTAAATTCTAAAGCAGAAGTTGATGATATCGACCACTTATCAAACAGAAGAATTAAAACTGTTGGTGAGCAATTAGCAGGTCAGTTCGGTGTTGGTCTTTCAAGAATTGCAAGAACAATCAAGGAAAGAATGAACGTTAGAGATAACGAAATCTTTACACCGCTTGATCTTGTTAATGCTAAGACTTTAACCTCTGTAATTAATTCATTCTTTGGTACCAACCAGCTTTCTCAGTTCATGGACCAGACTAACCCATTGTCAGAGATTACTCACAAGAGAAGATTATCTGCACTAGGGCCTGGTGGTTTATCAAGAGAAAGAGCAGGTTTCGAGGTTCGTGACGTTCACCATACTCACTATGGAAGAATTTGTCCGATTGAAACTCCGGAAGGACCAAACATTGGTTTGATCTCTTCTTTGGGAATCTATGCAAAGATTAACAATTTAGGTTTCATCGAAACTCCATATAGAAAAGTAGAAGACAGTAAGATTGATCTTAATGCAGCTCCTATCTATCTTAATGCAGAAGATGAAGAAGATAAAGTAATTGCTCAGGCAAACGTTGAATTGAATGACAACGGTGAATTCGTTACAGACAGGATTATTGCAAGACTGGATGGAGATTACCCGGTAGTTGAACCTTCCCAGGTTAATCTTATTGACGTAGCACCAAACCAGATCTCTGGTATTTCAGCTTCATTAATTCCATTCTTGGAGCATGATGATGCGAACCGTGCATTGATGGGATCTAACATGATGCGTCAGGCCGTTCCTCTATTGAAGCCGCAGGCTCCGATCGTGGGTACAGGGCTTGAGCAACAAGTTGCAAGAGACTCAAGGATTTTGATCAACGCTGAAGGTACAGGTACTGTAGAGTATGTGGATGCAGATAAGATCACTATTAAATATGAAAGAAGCGATGACGAAGATTTAGTATCATTCGAATCAGCTACTAAAACATATAACTTAACTAAGTTTAGAAAAACCAACCAAAGTACAACGATTACTCTGAGACCAAACGTAAGAGTAGGTGAAACAGTAGAAAAAGGACAGGTACTTTGTGATGGTTATGCTACTGAAAACGGAGAATTAGCTCTTGGTAGAAACTTGGTGGTTGCGTTCATGCCTTGGAAAGGATATAACTTCGAGGATGCGATCGTAATCAATGAAAAAGTTGTTCGTGAAGACTGGTTTACATCAATCCACGTAGACGAATACTCTCTTGAAGTTCGTGATACCAAATTAGGTATGGAAGAATTAACAGCAGATATTCCAAACGTTTCAGAAGAAGCGACTAAGGATCTTGATGAAAACGGTATGATCAGAATTGGTGCTGAAGTGAAGCCTGGTGATATTATGATTGGTAAAATCACACCTAAAGGTGAATCTGACCCAACTCCTGAAGAAAAACTTCTTAGAGCGATTTTTGGTGACAAAGCTGGTGATGTAAAAGATGCTTCATTAAAAGCAGATTCTTCATTAAGAGGTGTTGTGATCAATAAAAAATTGTTCTCAAGAAATATTAAAGATAAAAAGAAGAGAACTGAAGAAAAACTTAAACTTGAAGAAATTGAAAACACTTACAAGGCTAAGTTTGATGAATTGAGAAATACTTTAATTGAAAAATTAAATACTCTTGTAAGCGGTAAAACTTCTCAAGGGGTTCATAATGACCTTGACGAAGAAATTATCGGAAAAGGAGTGAAGTTTACTCATAAATTATTGACTTCAGTTGAAGACTATGTAAACGTTAGCGGAGCAGATTGGACTGTTGATAACGATAAAAATGAATTGATCAAGCAATTGATTCATAATTATAAAATCAAGTTCAATGATATCCAAGGGGTTAAAAACCGTGAGAAATTTGCAATTTCTATCGGGGATGAGCTTCCTGCAGGTATCATGAAGTTAGCTAAAGTTTATATTGCTAAAAAACGTAAACTGAATGTAGGAGATAAAATGGCAGGACGTCACGGTAATAAAGGGATTGTATCCAGAATTGTTCGTGAAGAAGATATGCCATTCCTTGAAGACGGAACACCGGTAGATATCGTATTGAATCCACTTGGGGTACCTTCCCGTATGAACATCGGACAGATTTATGAAACAGTTCTTGGATGGGCTGGTCAGAAATTAGGAATGACGTTCGCTACACCAATCTTCGATGGAGCAAGTCTTGAGCAGATTACTGAGTACACAGAAAAAGCAGGTCTTCCTAAATTCGGTAACACTCACCTTTATGACGGAGGTACCGGAGAAAGATTTACTCAGCCTGCTACTGTTGGGGTTATCTATATGTTGAAACTAGGACACATGGTAGATGATAAAATGCACGCTCGTTCTATTGGTCCTTACTCATTGATTACTCAGCAGCCGTTAGGAGGTAAAGCTCAGTTCGGAGGTCAGAGATTCGGAGAGATGGAGGTTTGGGCTCTTGAAGCATTCGGAGCATCCAATATCCTTAGAGAGATCCTTACTGTGAAGTCGGATGACGTGATTGGTAGAGCAAAAACTTATGAAGCTATTGCAAAAGGTGAGTCTATGCCTGAACCAGGTATTCCGGAATCATTCAATGTATTGCTTCACGAGTTACAAGGTCTTGGATTAGACGTAAGATTGGAGGAGTAAATTAAAGATTTAATTACTAAAAATTAAAGAATTAATAAACTCCGAGATGATAAGAGAGAAAGTAATTTTAAATCTTTCAATCTTTTAATCTTTTAATCAAAATAAAAATTATGTCAAATAAAAATAAATCAAGTAGATTTAATAAAATAACCATCGGTTTAGCTTCTCCCGAATCCATTCTTCAGGATTCAAGAGGGGAGGTTCTAAAACCGGAAACTATTAACTACAGAACGCATAAGCCTGAAAGAGATGGTTTGTTCTGTGAAAAAATCTTCGGTCCTATTAAAGATTACGAATGTGCTTGTGGTAAATACAAGAGAATTCGTTACAAAGGGATCGTTTGTGACCGTTGTGGGGTTGAAGTTACGGAGAAGAAAGTAAGAAGAGAGAGAATTGGACACATTAATCTTGTAGTTCCTATCGCTCACATCTGGTATTTCCGTTCTTTACCAAACAAAATCGGTTACCTTTTAGGTATTCCTTCCAAGAAATTGGATATGATTATCTATTATGAAAGATATGTTGTAATCCAGCAGGGTATTGCTAAAAAATTGGACGGTTCTGACTTTGATAAAATGGAATTCTTAACAGAAGAGGAATACCTTGATATCATGGATACCCTTCCTGTTGAGAACCAATATCTTGATGATTCCGATCCTAACAAATTCATCGCCAAAATGGGTGCTGAAGCTGTTGAGGAATTATTAAAAAGAATCGATCTTGATGCATTATCTTTCGATCTGAGACACAAAGCTCACAATGAAGGTTCTAAGCAAAGAAGAACTGAGGCTCTGAAAAGATTAAATGTTGTAGAAGCATTGAGAGGTGCTAATACAAGAATGATCAACAGACCTGAGTGGATGATCATGCGTGTACTTCCGGTAATCCCACCAGAGTTAAGACCTTTGGTTCCATTGGATGGTGGACGTTTCGCTACTTCCGATTTGAATGACCTTTATAGAAGAGTTATTATCAGAAATAACCGTTTAAAGAGACTTTTAGAGATCAAAGCTCCGGAAGTAATCTTAAGAAACGAGAAGCGTATGCTTCAGGAATCAGTAGATTCATTATTCGATAATACAAGAAAATCTTCTGCGGTAAAATCTGAATCAAACAGACCATTAAAATCACTTTCTGATTCATTGAAAGGTAAGCAAGGTCGTTTCCGTCAGAACTTATTAGGAAAAAGGGTAGATTACTCTGCACGTTCCGTAATTGTTGTAGGTCCAAACTTACAACTTCACGAGTGTGGTATTCCTAAAGATATGGCTGCGGAACTTTACAAACCGTTTATCATTAGAAAACTAATTGAAAGAGGGATTGTAAAAACAGTAAAATCTGCAAAAAGAATTATTGATAGAAAAGAACCTGTAGTTTATGATATCCTTGAAAATGTGATGAAAGGTCACCCTGTTCTACTGAACAGAGCACCTACGCTTCACAGACTGGGTATCCAGGCTTTCCAACCTAAGATGATCGAAGGTAAGGCAATCCAGCTACACCCGTTAGTAACAACGGCCTTCAATGCCGATTTCGATGGTGACCAGATGGCGGTACATTTACCGTTAGGCCCTGAAGCAATCCTTGAAGCTCAGTTATTAATGTTAGGTTCTCAGAATATTTTGAACCCGGCTAACGGTTCTCCAATCACGGTACCTTCTCAGGACATGGTTCTTGGTCTTTATTTCATGACTAAAGAATTGAGCTCTACTGAAGATATGAAAGTGAAAGGTGAAGGTTTAGCATTCTATTCTCCGGAGGAAGCAGAAATTGCTTATGCAGAAGGAAAAGTTTCTTTAAATGCTAAGGTAAGATGTAGATTACCAGTTAAAGAAAATGGAGAATTGGTTACAAGATTAATTGAAACATCTGTTGGTAGAATTTTATTCAACCAGATCGTACCTAAACAGGTTGGTTATATCAATGAACTTTTAACTAAAAAGTCATTGAGAAATGTTATTGGTAAAATTCTTGCCGATACAGACTTCCCTACAACGGTTAAATTCCTTGATGCAATGAAAGACTTAGGTTATTCTAACGCATTTAAAGGAGGTCTTTCGTTCTCACTTGGGGATATTGTGGTTCCTGCTGAGAAGAAGCAGATGGTTGCGCAGGCAATCGGAACTGTAGATGAGATTAGAGCCAACTATAACATGGGTCTTATCACAGATACAGAACGTTATAATCAGGTAATTGACGTTTGGACGAATACCAACGCAGGATTAACTGAAATGATCATGAGCAGAATGAAAACCGACCAAGGTGGTTTCAACTCTGTATACATGATGCTTGATTCTGGTGCGAGGGGTTCTAAAGAACAGATCCGTCAGTTATCAGGGATGAGAGGTTTGATGGCAAAACCGCAAAAAGCAGGTTCTACCGGTGCGGAAATCATCGAAAACCCGATCCTTGCAAACTTTAAAGAAGGTCTTTCGATCCTTGAGTACTTTATCTCTACCCACGGTGCACGTAAAGGTCTTGCAGATACGGCTCTTAAAACGGCCGATGCCGGTTACTTAACAAGAAGATTGGTAGACGTAGCTCAGGATGTTATCGTTACAGAAGTAGATTGTGGTACTTTAAGAGGTACTGAAGTTACTGCTCTTAAGAAAAATGATGAGATCGTTGAGAAAATCTCTGAAAGAATTTTAGGTAGAGTTTCTCTTCATAACATCTATGATCCTGAAACAGATGAATTAATTGCTGAAGCAGATCAGGTAATCAACGAGCAGTTAGCGAGAAGAATTGAAGATGCAGGACTGGAAGCGGTTGAAGTTCGTTCACCATTAACTTGTGAAGCGAAGAAAGGTATCTGTGCTAAATGTTATGGTAGAAATCTTGCTACAGGTAAAATAATCCACATGGGTGAAGCGGTAGGTGTAATTGCAGCACAATCTATTGGGGAACCGGGAACTCAGTTAACATTGAGAACCTTCCACCAAGGGGGTACTGCGGGTAACGTATCAGAAAACCCATCAATCGTAGCAAGAAGAGATGGTATCGTTGAAATGGATGAAGTAAGAACAATTACTTCTGAAGATGAAAACGGAAATACAGCTGAAGTTGTAGTATCTCGTTCTACGGAATTCAGATTGGTTGCTGACAACGAATCCAGAACTCCTTTAATGGTTGCTAACGTACCTTACGGTTCAGTATTGGCTGTAAAACCTGGTGATAAAGTGAAGAAAGGTGATGTGATCTGTAAATGGGATCCGTATAACGCGGTTATCATTGCGGAAACATCCGGTAAAGTAGAATATGAAGATATTATCCAGGGTATTTCATTCCAACTTGAAATTGACGAACAAACAGGATTCGAAGAGAAAGTAATCTCTGAATCCAGAAATAAGAAAGCCGTACCTACCTTGAAGGTGGTAGATTCTAAAGGTGTTGAGCAAAGAGCTTATAACTTACCGGTAGGAGCCCACTTAATGGTTAATGATGGTGAGAAAATTAAGGCTGGTAAAGTCTTGATCAAGATCCCAAGAAAATCTGCAAAAGCAGGGGATATCACCGGAGGTCTTCCAAGGGTAACCGAATTATTCGAAGCAAGAAACCCTTCAAACCCAGCGGTTGTTACAGAAATCGATGGAGTAGTTTCTTACGGAAAAATCAAGAGAGGTAACCGTGAACTTATTGTAGAGGCTAAGACTGGAGAAAGAAAGATTTATTTAGTAAAACTTTCCAATCAGATCCTTGTTCAGGAGAATGACTTCGTAAGAGCTGGTTCACCACTTTCTGACGGATCAATCACTCCGGACGATATCTTAAGAATTAAAGGTCCAACAGCGGTTCAGGAATATCTTGTAAATGAAATTCAGGAAGTTTACCGTCTGCAAGGGGTGAAAATCGATGATAAACACTTTGAAATTATCGTTAGACAGATGATGACAAAAGTATCTATTGTTGATGGAGGTGATACTCAATTCCTTGAAGGAGCTTTGGAGCATAAATACGATTTCTTAGAGGAAAACAACAGAGTATTTGGTCTTAAAGTAGTTGTTGATGCTGGTGATTCTAAAGAATTCAGACCAGGTCAGATGATTACAGCGAGAGAATTGAGAGATGAAAACTCTAAATTGAAGCGTGAAGATCAAAATCTTGTTGAAGTGAGAGAAGCACTTCCTGCTACGGCTACGCCAGTATTGCAAGGGATCACAAGAGCGGCTCTACAAACTAAGTCATTCATGTCTGCAGCATCGTTCCAGGAAACCACTAAGGTTCTTAACGAAGCAGCAGTTGCTGGGAAAATTGATTTCCTAAGCGGTCTTAAAGAGAATGTAATTGTAGGACACAGAATTCCTGCAGGTACTGGTCTTAAAGAGTATCAGAATGTTATCGTAGGTTCTAAAAAAGAATTCGAAGATATTAACTAAAATGTATATAAAAGTTTCAGGATTCAAGTTTAAATTCTAAATTAGAGGCCTGAAACTTTTTAAACAAAAATATTTAAAGAAAACATGGACAATCAAAATCAAAATCCACAGGACGGAAACATCAACATCGAACTAAATGAAATGGTAGCGGCTGGAATCTATGCTAACTTAGCATTAGTAAACCACTCTCCATCTGAATTTGTAGTGGATTTCATCCAGTTAATGCCAGGTGTTCAGCAAGCTAAAGTAAGATCAAGAATCATTCTTGCTCCACTTCACGCTAAAAGAGTATTATCTGCTCTTCAACAGAACATTGCTAACTATGAGCAGCAATTCGGAGAAATCAAAGAAGTTGAGCCTTTCGTATTAGGTGGTAACAATGTACAAGCATAAGATTTTTCTTACATAAAACAACAAGATGCCTCAATGTATTGAGGCATTTTTTTATGCCTTATTTTAAGTGAAAATATTCGCATGATTATGATTCTCAGAAATAAATAGCCAATTCATTTAAATTAAATCAATAAAGGAATTTTTATTTATCACGACTTTAAATAAAGTAAATTATTCACAATTTAAATACAAATGATAAAAAATTAACATTTATTAAGGAATTCATTTTATATATTTGCTTTCTTATATAATTTGATATAAAATATGATAGATCATCAATTTATTAATAATAAATTCGGGTTTTTAGGCAATGATTTTATAAATGAAGTTCATCAACATGGCATCACAGATAAGATCAAAGCAAAAACTGAACTGATCAGTGAGGGGGAGAAAATCAAATTTATTCCTTTCATGATTTCAGGTTCTGTAAAAGTATATTGCCTTAACGATGGCCGTGAACTGATCTACTACTACGTAAGACGTAATGAAAGCTGTGTAATGACTTTTTCATCTATTTTCAGTAACTATATCAGTAAGATTTATGCTATTACGGAAGAAGATTCAGAGGTATTGCTGATTCCTGTTGCCATAATGCACGAATGGCTAATTCGTTTTCCGGCAATTAACAGGGTTTTTTATCAGGAGTATGACAAACGGTTTATTGACGTAATGAATATGGTGAATGAGGCTGTTTTCCATCGGTTGGATAAGAGGGTGTTAAATTATATCAAACAACAAATTGCAATAACGGGAAGTCATCCTATCAAATTAACGCATAAGGAAATTGCCAACAATCTTGGAACATCCAGAGAAGTGGTGAGCAGGGTTCTTAAGAAAATTGAAAACGAAGGAGAAATACTGCAGGGAAAAGATGGGATACGTGTTGCCGTTAATGAAAATGTTAGCCAATTCTAATAATAATTGTTTTTAATAGTTATTTTTAATAAAGTAATTGATAAATACAATTTGTTAGGTGACTTTTATCACCTACTTTTAAAATCGTAACTCTATAAGTTTGCCATACTAATATTTTATTAAGAATTGTATGACAAAAACTCTCCTATTTTTGTCAGTGTTAGCTTCAACTCTTGCCTATTCACAGGAAGATTTGTTGAAGGACATTGACACCATTAAAACAAATACTGAAAATTCTCAACCCGCCTTTAAGGCGCTCCAGATTGTCACAGGACAGTCCACAAAACTTGCTGCTAAAAACGAATGGTATATTGTAGTCGCGCACCGTTTCGGTGACATCAGTACCGGGTTTAAAAACTTCTTTGGCCTAGATGATGCTTCTACAAAATTGGGAGCAATCTATGGTGTAACTGATTGGTTATCTTTAAACCTTTCAAGAGAAACGAACCAAAAAACATTTGAGGTTGGGGCGAAATATAAGCTTCTCAAGCAAAATGAAAACTTTCCGGTCGATGTCGTAGGATATAATGTTTTGGCTTTGAATACGGATTTGGATAAGGATAATTATCCAAATCTTCGTTTTAGCGACAGGCTTTCTTATCTTACTCAGGCGTTGATTTCGAGAAGATTTGATGACCGTTTGTCTCTTCAGCTTACTCCTTCTTATATCCATAAAAATCTTTATGACCAGAATATTGAAGATAAAAATCAATTCTTAACGGGGCTTGGGGGACGTTATAAGATCTCTAAAAGAATCTCTGTAAATGCTGAATATTTCGTGAATTTTGATAACCATAGTTTTTATAAAAATCCTTTATCGGTAGGGATGGATATAGAGACCGGAGGTCATGTATTTCAGCTTTTATTCAGTAATTCGCAACTTAATTCTGATATAGGCTACCTTTCCAATGCTGTGGGAAATTGGGGCAAAGGGCATATTTATTTTGGGTTTAATCTTTACAGAGTTTTTTAAGATGAAGATATTATTATACATCGTATCCTCGGCCGTTTTACTGATCTCGTGTGAAAGCAGAACCTATGATGAGATTTCAGACCATACGCCTATTACACAACATGTAAAGTTTACAGCCGATATAAAACCGATTATCGATGCCAACTGTATTAGTTGTCATTCTGCAAACGGGCCGGGCTCTTTTCAGCCTCTAACCAATTATAATCAGGTGAAGAATAATATTGATAAAATAATAGACCGAATACAGAGACCTAACGGAGATCCCGGGAAGATGCCACAGGGCGGATCACTTTCCGCGACTCAGATTAATTTATTTATCAAATGGAAAGCTGATGGGCTTGTCGAAAATTAAAATTAAAAAAAATGAAAAAATTAGTAGTATTAATAATTGCCTTGCTATCCGGCAACCTTGTTCTGGCTCAGAAATACAGCTCTAAAACGGGTAAGGTAACCTTTGAAGCATCGGTACCGTTATTTGAAGATGTATATGCCCAGGATGATAATAATGTAGCAGTAATCAATGCAGACACCGGGGATATAGCATCCATTTCGGTTGTAAAGAACTTTCATTTCAAAGTAAAGCTTATGGAAGAACACTTTAATGAAAGCTATGCCGAAACAGCCAAATATCCAAAGACAACCTTTACCGGAAAAATTGCAAATTTTGATAAAAGCAAACTTTCTGCAACCCCACAGAAATATACAGTACAGGGAACATTAAACTTTCATGGAGTTAATAAACCTGTTACTTCCACAGCAAGTATTTCTTCCAAGGACGGGAAAATATATATGCAGGGGACATTTGTAGCAAGACCCGCTGATTTTAATGTGACCATTCCAAAGATGGTGACCAAAAAGATTGCTGAGAATATTAATGTTGAATACAATTATATCCTGGTAAAACAATGAAAAACTTAATTCTGATTGTAAGTATGTTCCTGAGCTTTTCATTGACATCTGCCCAGGAAAAAGCAAAATCAATTTTTGATATTGCCAGAAGCGGAACTGTTGCTGAGGTTAAAGAGCTGATGAAGCAAGACCCGGATGTTATTAATAAGACAAATGAAAGCGGTTTTTCTCCTCTTATTTTAGCTTGTTACAGAGGTAATCTTGAAGTAGCTAAATTCCTCATTGAAAATGTAAAAGATGTTAATTATAAGAGCCGGGAAGGAACGGCCCTTGCGGGTCTTTCTGTTAAATATAATAAGGAATTGGTAGCGCTTTTATTAAAGAAAAATGCAGATCCTAATATCCAGGATTCAACCGGATCAACGCCTCTTTTCTGGGCCGTAAAATTCGGAAATAAAGAACTAATAGAATTATTATTAAAGCATAAAGCTGATAAACAAATCAAAGATTCAATGGGGATGACACCATTTGAATATGCCTTACAAACAAACAATAAAGACATCATTAACCTTTTAAAAAATTAAGAATATGAAAAAAGTTTTACTAACATTAGGCCTTATAATGGCGAGTATGGTCTCGGCACAGTTTTTCTCATCAGGTACTGTAAACCTGGGATCAACCGGAATGAGTGTAAAATTAGATACTTCACCAAGTTTGGTTACAATAACCCTAAAGGGACCGGATACAACTTTTTTGGGAATAGGTTTTGGAAACGTTGGTATGGCTAATGGGGCTGACGGGTTTGTTTATAATGCAAATTCTACAGCGAACACAAATTTAGATTATACCTTTGGTGGAATTGGCTCTATTTCTCCGGATGCTACACAGAATTGGACAATGACATCCAATACGACAAGTGGTGGTGTAAGAACTGTTGTTGCTACCAGATCTCTAACAGGAGGAGCGGAAGATTTTGCTATTTCAAATGCTGCGGGTTCGATTAACATTTTTTACGCAAAAGGAAATAACACGTTGAACTTGAGTTACCACGGTGGTACAAACAGAGGTTATGCAACATTAAACATGGCTGGAGCCTTATCAACCGGTGAGGTTATTGCTCAAAATAATAAGGTGGTTCTTTATCCTAATCCTGCAAAAGAAACTGTAAACTTCAAAAATGCTGATAAAATAAAATCGGTCGATATTTATGAAGCAACGGGAAGAAAAGTAAGATCTGTAAAATTAAACGGTGAGAATATCAGTGTTTCTGATTTAAAATCCGGAAACTATTATTTTGAAATTACATTGAAAGACGGGACTTTATCTTTTGAAAAACTGATCAAGGAATAAGAAAAAATTAAAGCTTAAAAATACCTCTATTTCTAGAGGTATTTTTACTATATAGAAAGCCTGCTTCGAATTCAGATTATTTCAATAATTTTAGTACCCATAAAATAAAATCAATGGAATTCAGAAATTTAGCAGACCTTACTTTTACGGACCTTTTAGATGTATTTAATCTTTCTTTTTCTGATTACCTTGTTCCTTTCCACTTAACACAAGAGCAGCTCTCTTCAAAGATTCATGTGGAGAAAATAGACATGACTCTTTCAGTAGGTACCTTTAATGAAGGGCAGATCGTAGCTTTTATTCTGCATGCCGAAAAAACAGAAGATGGAAAGCGGATGATATACAATGCCGGAACCGGAGTTGTACCTGATTTTCGCGGAAAAGGATTGGTGAAACAAATGTATGATTATATTCTTCCTGTACTTCAGGAAAGAAAAACAGATCTGATAATGCTTGAAGTCATTAATGGAAATGAGCCTGCTATCCGTGCCTATACTCATCTGGGATTCAAGATTACCCGAAGATTAGATTGTTATAAAGGAAATATAAAGCCTGCAGAGATAGGACCTGATATTACTATACAGCAGTTGAACAGTTTTCAATGGGAAGTATTTAAGTCTTTCTGGGATATTCAACCTTCCTGGCAAAGTTCCGTCATGGTACTTGAAAAAATGCGTGAAGACTTGATAATTCTCGGTGCATATAAAAAAGATGAGTTAATAGGGTACTCTATTTTTAATCCTGTAACCGGAAAAGTATATCAGATAGCAGTAAGTAAAGAGTATAGGAGAAATAGAATTGGAACGGATCTTTTAAGGGGCATTGCTGAGAAGAGTGAAGGAAAGATAATAAGTATAAATAATGTTGATGATTCTTCTGAATCTACTACTAAATTTCTTAATGCGGTGGGGCTTGAAAATTGGGTGTCGCAGTTTGAGATGGAGAATAGTCAACTTTTTAATTATTGTGTATAATTTTCGTGAGTTTTCAATTTCTTTAATATAGTTTTAATCCATTAAACTTTCCCGGGAAGAAGATAGGGTGTAACTTTGCGGAAAATTTTTATAATGAAGCGCGGAATACAAATTTTACTTCTGTTTATTTCTATGATAGGGTGGGCTCAGAAAGCTCCTGTTGATACCACGCAGATCATAACTCCAAACCGATACAACAGCGTTGATGCTCAAACCAAACCATATGTGATCATGATTTCTACAGATGGTTTCCGATATGATTATGCTAAAAAATATCATGCTGAAAATCTTTTAAACTTATCCAATAACGGGGTTCAGGCAAAAGCAATGATTCCAAGTTATCCGAGTATCACATTTCCTAACCATTGGAGCCTGATCACAGGATTATATCCTGCCCATCATGGATTGATTGATAACTTCTTCTATGATTACAAGAGAAAGGAATTTTATGCAATGAGTGACAAGAAAAATGCTGAAGACGGGAGCTGGTATGGAGGGCTTCCTCTTTGGGGGCTGGCAGAAAAACAGGGAATGATTTCTGCGACAATGATGTGGGTAGGCTCAGCAAGTGATGCCGGTGGAGAAAGACCTACTTATTATTATGCTTATCACGACCAATTTACTCCTTCTGAAAAAGTAGATAAGGTGGTGAACTGGCTGAAATTACCCATGGATAAAAGACCTCATTTTATTACATTGTATTTCCCTGAAGTAGACGGGAGCGGCCATCATTTCGGACCGGATTCAAAAGAAACTGAAGGTGCCGTGCATTTTATAGATAAAGCCATCGGAGAGCTTGTTCAGAAAGTAAATAACTTAGGACTGAAAAATGTGAATTTCATTTTTGTTTCAGACCATGGAATGATCAAAGTAGATAGGGGAACCCCTTTGGAAATTCCTAAAATGCTGTTCGATAAAAGTAGGTTTGATTTCTATAATTCCCAGACGTTATTGAGGGTTGTGGTAAAGAATCCTGAAGAAACTAAAACTGTTTACAATGAACTCAAAGCCGGTAAGACAGACGACTATGACGTGTATTTAGATAAAAGGCTTCCAAAATACCTGCATTTTGGAACCAGAGATGATCAATACCATAGAATCGGACAGATTCTTTTGATACCAAAAGCACCCAAGATATTTTTGGAAAAAGGAAAAACGACTTCCGTTGGAAAGCATGGATATAATCCAAGGCTTGTACCAGAAATGAAAGCAACATTTTTAGCCTGGGGGCCGCAATTTAAAAGTAATGTGGTGATTGATGAATTTGCAAATGTTCATGTTTATCCTTTAGTAGCAGAAATCTTGGGTTTAAAAAATGATCAGCCAATTGACGGAAAACTAAAAGTTCTGAAAGGAACTTTAAAAGATAATTAGAGTTTACTTCTTAATAAAAAGTTTCGGCGCACCTTTGGTGCGCCGAAACTTTTTCTATGATTCAGATTGTGATTCTTCCGCATCATTTTCTGAAAAGTTAATTTTAAAAATTAAATTGAGTTGCAAACTCTTTAGCAAACTCTTCTAATTTAGTTCCTCCCGTGACAGGCGAGCCGTGTTCAACAAAATCTTTTTGGACAACTCCTGTTCGTATTCCTCTTCCCATTTCAGTATATAATTCTGCCATTTCCTGAGGAAGGCCTCCTTGTAGCGCTCCGTTCAAATACTCTTCATCTGTAAATTCTACCCACGGCAATTCAGGCTTTCCTATGGCTGAGCCTAAAACAGAGGCAAAGTCAGAACCTGGACGGATATCACTTACGGCATATCTTATTTTTTTACCATCGGTATTTTTAACCAGTTCTTCAGCAGCTATTTTTGCAATATCAACCGGGTGAACTACAGGAATATTTGTATTTTCAGGATAATTTCCTCCTATAATTCCTGCGTTTTGTATCAATGGAATATCATTAAAGAAGTTATTATAAAAATAACCAGCACGAACGAATGTTACCGATGTGTTTTCTAATCCGTTATAAAGATTTTCAATCTGATGGAGACCTTTAATCGGACCATTTTCTATCGGAGAAGCTGCACCTACACTGCTTAGCATAACAACGTGTTTCACATTTGTTTTTTTGATGGCTTCTGTATAGTTTTTTCCAACACTGATTGTATCTTCAACGATTTGAGTAGCTCCCAAATTAGGCGGGGTCATTACAAATACGGCATCTGCACCTTCAAATGTTTTAATTAAAAAGTCCAGATCTGTAATGGATCCGATGGCTGCTTTTGCTCCTAAGGATTGTATTCCATTTTTTTTAGATTCGCTGCTGCTGATAACGGTAATATCATGCCCTTCAGCAATAAGTTGCTGAGCTAATGGTTGGGCAACATTTCCTAATGAACCTGTGATGATGATTTTCATATGTAAATTTTTTATTGTTTGTATTTTTTTATTTCTGAGAACAAAGTTATATTTGTACTTACTTTTATACAAGTACTTACCCTAAAGTATGTGTCATGACAGCAATTAAAGAAAGTTCTACAATTCAGGAAAACAAAAAGAATATACTGGACCAGTGCCCGGTAATGTACGTTATGGAAAAAATCGGAGGTTTCTGGAAACCAATTATATTATTTCAGTTGTCTACAGGAGGGAAACGTTACAGTGAGTTAAAAAGGGCAATCCCGGAAGTCACAGAAAAAATGCTCATCCAGCATTTAAAACAATTGGAAGCGGATGGTTTGATCATCAGAACTGCAAAGCCTGTGGTGCCTCCTCATGTGACCTATGAACTTAGTGAAGCAGGGAATAAGCTTGCTCCTGTAATCGATGCTATGGCAGACTGGGCTTTTCAGGATATGAAGGGACAGCATAACTGGAAACCTGTTTAATACATATTTTAAAATACAACATAACAAAAAGCCCTTCATCTGAAGGGCCTTTCTATTAAAAAAATATCCGAAGAATTATAAAGTCTGCATATCAATCACAAAGCGGTATCTTACGTCGCTTTTTAACATCCTTTCATAAGCTTCGTTGATTTCGTTCATTTTGATGATTTCAATTTCAGAAACAATATTATGTTTCCCGCAGAAATCAAGCATCTCCTGTGTCTCAGCAATTCCCCCAATTACAGAGCCTGCTACAGATTTTCTCCCCATGATCATTGGAACTGTTTGAAGGATAGGTTCAAGACCTCCGAGATATCCTACAAGAACCAATGTTCCGCTGATATTTAATGTTGTAATATAAGGGTTAACGTCATGAACATAAGGAACGGTATCGATGATCACATCAAATTTTCCCTTTACAGAATCCATTTCTGCCTGCTCTGTAGAAATAACCACATGATCAGCTCCTAATTGTTTGGCATCTTCTGTTTTTCCGGGAGTTCTTGAGAAAAGAGTTACTTCAGCCCCTAATCCTTTAGCCAGTTTAATTGCCATATGTCCTAATCCTCCCAATCCGATAACAGCAACTTTTGATCCTGGTCCTACATTCCAATGTCTTAGTGGAGACCATGTTGTAATTCCTGCGCAAAGAAGCGGAGCCACTGCTGCTAGATCAAGATTTTCAGGAATTCTTAAAACGTGGTCGGAATCTACAACCACTTTCTGTGAATAACCACCAAAAGTATGTCCTCCCAAATGTTTGTCTTTTCCATTATAAGTTCCTGTAAAACCATTTAAACAATATTGTTCAAGATCATGTTTACAGCTCTCGCATGTCCCACATGAATCCACAATACATCCAACACCTGCAAGGTCTCCGACTTTGAATTTTGTAACTTCATTTCCGATTTTAGTAATTCTCCCTATAATTTCATGTCCGGGAACTGCAGGGTAGATCGTTCCTCCCCAGTCGTTTCTTGCTGTGTGAAGGTCAGAGTGGCAAACTCCGCAATAGAGTATTTCAATCTCCACATCATTAGGAGTTGGTTCCCTTCTTTCAATATTCATTTCTTTCAGGTCCGCTGTGGTAGACTCTGCTCCGTACGCTTTTACTGTGAATGTGCTCATTTGTTTTTAAATTTTAAGTTAGTGTTTTTGTTCATAAATTGTATTCTTCTCAGTCACCGGATCCGTATATTTAATAATACCGTTTGGAGTATTCGGGTTGATGGTACTATTTGTACATTTACTTTCCGGACTAGTAACTACCTGGAAGAATGTTGATGATAGCCTCAGGGTTCAGAAATCCATACATACTATCCTTTTTCAGGATGATAGAAAGTTTCTTGTTATTAAGATCAGTCTCAGGCATAAGAATGTCGTTATTTCTTTGCATTACCTTTTCGGTCTGGTATAACTGTTTAAGATACGTACCCGGTTAATTCCTCGGGGAAAGTATCCAATTGACTTTCTTATCCGGCAAACATCTTTTGTTTTCGAATGTTATCATTACAATGCAAAAGTCGATTCTTTTCGTTAAACAGCACTTATACAGATTACAGAAACATTTACCAATATTACAGACTCTATTAAAAGTAAAACAGAAAGTGGTAATTTTGAATAAGATTTAAAACGGATGCTATGGAAAATCAGGATATTAAAATAATCAACAGTGTTTCGGAATATAATAAAATGATGAATCATGAAACCTTGCATCCTTTGGTGAGCATTATTGACTTCTCTAAGTCCAATCCTATTTCCCAATATAGAAGGAGCTATGGTTTTTATACCGTATTTCTGAAAGATGTAATGTGTGGAGATATGTATTACGGAAAGAATAACTACGATTATCAGGAAGGGACGCTGGTTTTTATAGCACCGGGGCAAGTGTATGGGATGAGTAATGACGGGACCTATGTGCAACCAGGAGGATATGCTCTGATATTTCATCCCGATCTTATAAAAGGAACTAATCTGGGGAAAAATATTAAAGATTATTCTTTCTTTTCTTATGATGTTCATGAAGCTTTACACCTTTCCGAAAAAGAAAGAGAAATTATCCTGGAATGCTTTAAAAATATAAGGCTTGAACTGGAGCAATCCATTGATAAACACAGTAAATCCCTTATCGTAAACAATATCGAATTATTTCTCAACTATTGTATGCGCTTTTATGATCGCCAGTTTATTACCCGTGATCATGTAAATCAAGGCGTTATCGGGAAGTTTGAAAATCTTCTGAATGATTACCTGAAATCCGATAAACCCAAGAATATTGGATTTCCAATGGTCAATTATTTTGCTGAACAACTTAATCTTTCGGCGAATTATTTTGGTGATTTAATTAAAAAAGAATTAGGAGTTTCTGCCCAGGAATTTATCCATAATAAACTGATTGATGTTGCAAAAGAGGAAATTTATAATCCATCGAAATCAATCAGCCAGATTTCTTATGACCTGGGTTTTAAGTATCCCCAGCATTTTACAAGGTTGTTTAAGGCAAAAGTCGGAGTATCACCAAGTGAATACAAAACTTTAAATTGATTGAATTATCGTCGAAGTTTATTTATAGATTTCTATCATTTGCGTTTAAACGAATCGTGAGAATAGGTAATTTCTTTCAAATAGATTCGGGTTTTTCAGAAAAGTGAATTATTTTTAAAGGAAGAAATTTCCGGATAATGAAATCACAGCAGAATATCGGTACTCATATTTTTCAAACCCCGTTTGCGAAAATTATTGCTTTAAAAGAAAATGGTGTAATTAAAGCCAAAGGTATTCGCTATGCCAGGTCTGTAAGATTTCAAAAACCTATTCCTGTACAGCCGTCATCCTCGGAACTTCTTTTTCCGGATAAAACACCGGTCTGTCCACAAAGTATAAGCCCTTTAATTGAAAAAATGATTGGCCCCACGGATCTTAATGGTTTTGAGATTGAAGAATCTACTCAATTTCTTTCTGTTATTCGTCCCGATAATGAGCATACCAGCTTGCCTGTGATTGTTTGGATACATGGAGGCTCTCATGAAATAGGGTGTGGGGATCTTTCCACATCAGATGCGAGCAATTGGGTGAAGGAACAAGATATCATTGTAGTGTCGGTTTCCTATCGCCTGGGGTTGTTCGGTTTTTTAGGAGGCGATGAAGAAAGGCCTGCTAATCTTGGGTTATTTGATATTATTGAAGCATTAAAATGGATTCAAACGAATATAGAAAGCTTTGGAGGAAACCCTGAAAATATTACACTTCTGGGGCAATCATCCGGCGGAGATGCGATCGCCCATCTGATGATTTCAGAAGGTGTTGAAGGCCTTTTCAAAAGGGTGATCATTCAAAGTGCACCGTTAGGTCTTCGCCACAAAAGACAAAAAATGTCAGCCGAATTTCTTAAAAATACGGATTCAATAAAACATGAAACCGATGTCTTAAAGATGATGGAAGAATACAAAAAAAGGATTCCTTCTGTTATTAAATACGGATTAAAAGCAGTGATGCCTTTTGGTATTCAATATGGATTTCCTCCTTTATGCAATGAAGATGAGTCAGAGGAAAGATGGAAAGCGAGTGCTGGAAAAATTGATGTTTTAATTGGACTCAATAATGATGAAACTGCATTCTATCTAAAAACTTCCGAAGCACTCAATACTTATTTTGGTAAAGGTTTTGGTCAGAAGATCATTAATAAAACAGTTCAGCTGACTACAGAAAAAATCTATGGGAAACCTGCAGAACTTTTTGCTGAAAATTATGCTAAAGCCGGAGGTAATGTTTATTTGTTCAGGATCTATTCCAGAATTACGGATAATGAAATAGGAGCTGCGCACAGTATTGATCTTCCTTTGCTTTTTGGAAATGAAGAAGCATGGCAGTCTGCAGGGCTTATAAAAAACATTCCCTGGGAGTATATCCATCATAATGGAAGAAAATTAAGAGCTGTGTGGGCAGAGTTTTCAAGAACTGGAAGGATATCCGGAGAATCATTGAAACCCGATATTTTGGCATTGAGAAAAATATAGTTTGGTTCCGACCTTCGTATCACTAAATATTTTTATCATTTAGGTGCTCAATTTTTTTTATCTATGTGAAAATTATGTAAGGCGGGGGTATGGCTACTTCATTCCTTGTTACCACTTATTTTTATTGCTTTGGTTTTGTGTTTTCATATGTGAAATCCAGTATTTGGTATTTTTTATTCAATATTGTGTGTGTTATTTTGTTATATTTGAGTTATTAATCCCTGGAATGTAATAATTATGGAAAATATTTTCACAAATTATTAATAAAATAAATGCTGAAACGGTAAGGCGGTGAGAGAGACAATTAAAGACTAAAATCTTTTAACCATATAAAACCAAGCAATTATGAAAACAAAATTTCAATGGAATGAATTGAGCCGGGAAGTACTCAAAAACTTACTGGCTGGATCTCCTGGGGAACCTGCTTATTGTGTTTCGGATACGGGTCCGGGAGAAGGAGGATGCAACCCGGGTTATATCTGTGAGAATGGGAAGTGTGTTCCTTATAACCCTTCCGGTGGCGGAAGTACCGGAGGTGGAACAGGAGGAGGGCCGACAGGTCCAACGCATACCTGTTACTGCGGAACTTACTCGTATGTAACTTCTGATCCATGTCCATATACTTGTTTTAGTGACTAAACTTAATCAAATATTTTACAAAATGAAAAAAACTAATTTACCAGCAGGCCGTATAAGAAAAATAGAGCGGCAGGAACTTAAAGCTTTAAAAGCCGGAGGAATTATCCGTGACAGAGTATGCTGTACTTCAAATGAAGACAACCAATGCTGTGAATGGGCAAGTGATATATGGAATTGCAGATATTTCTACTGCTAAAAGCCAATAGTATAAAGACATTTCAAATGTACATAACCGGATGATGCTTTCCTGGTTATGTACATTTAATTTAATTGTATCTATTCAGGGACCCAGACGCTTACATTTCCAGCAGGAACAGGAAAATTTCCCCAGCCTTTTTCATCAATAACTACTCTGTCTTCGAATCTTCCAAGCAGATCATAGAAACTTTGCCCCGAATACTTTTCCCCCATTTCCATGGGTTTATTGTAAGCATCTTTATTACTTAGGACAACAGCACAGCCCGTGTGCTCGTCATCTCCTTCACGAACCCATCCCAAGCAGTTAGCATCTTCAAAATAATCTTTCTGGATTCCATAGGCATGTTCTTTTCGCGCCTTTAGCAGTTCTTCAATTCCATTTACTTTATTCAGGAAAATTTCCTGATCATTTCCCTCCCGGTCCTTATCTACGTAATGGGCTCCGTACAAATCGGGATAAAATACACAAGGATAGCCGTCTTCCCTGAGGAGGATCAAAGCATAGGCAAGAGGTTTGAACCACTCTTCTACAGGAGCTTCAAGGTCTTGTAAAGGCTGGGTATCATGATTATCAACAAGACTTACGGAATGCAGCGGGTCAGCCTGAGTGAGAGTGCCATCAAAAATCCTTCTCAGATCATAAGATCCTCCCTCTTTGGAAGCATTGTGGAAATTGTTTTGAAGAGAGCTGTCAAATAAGCTCATGCACCCTTCCGTAACTTCAATATATTTTTGGAGTAAATTCAAATATCCAGGTGCCCAGTATTCTCCAACAGCAAAGATATTTTTGCCTGAATTGGACCGGATAAGTGTTAGCCATTCTTTATAAAAATCAAAAGAAATATGTTTTAAAGCATCCAGCCTTACACCATCAAAGTCGGTCTGATCAAAATACCATTTGGCCCATGCGTTGAGTTCTTCACGAACAAATGGATTGCGATGCTCAATATCATTATACAT
The DNA here is from genome assembly GCF_048296755.1 of Chryseobacterium sp. PTM-20240506. Taxonomy (NCBI): domain Bacteria; kingdom Pseudomonadati; phylum Bacteroidota; class Flavobacteriia; order Flavobacteriales; family Weeksellaceae; genus Chryseobacterium; species Chryseobacterium sp. PTM-20240506. The sequence continues at coordinate 2,516,939 of NZ_CP182581.1, read as the reverse complement.
CAGATAATCATAATTGCCTTTTTCATCATCAATCATCTCTTCCCAGTCGTTTCCATATTCGGACTGTATTTTGAAGATATGCGAATCCATTCCTTCGGCATAATCTACGCCGCTGAAACAAGTTGCATTCCATTCAAAGTCAGAATATTTTTTATTTCTTCCAGGGAAAGTAAACTTGGTATAGGACTGTATTTCGATAACATCTGAAATTACCTTTTCCCTGTTATTTTCATCCACTTTTACTGCTTTCATTGTTTCCAGCTCGTCGCCACCGGCTTTATGCCCTAATACAACATCTACAATAACCTGGATATTTTGTTCCTTTAAAGCCTTTATTGCTTTTAAGTAATCATCTTTGGTTCCATACTTTGTGGGAATACTTCCTTTCTGGTCGAATTCTCCCAGGTCAAAAAGGTCATAAGCATCATATCCTGTTGAATAACCTCCACTAGTTCCCTTGTAAGCGGGTGGGAACCAAACTGAAGTTATACCAAGTTCGGCTAAATAAGCAGATTGTTTTTGAGCCTCCTTCCAGAGTGTTTGGTTTCCGTCTGAGTACCAGTGGAAAAACTGAATCATCGTTGGGTTCATACATTATAGAATTTGGTTACTACAATGTAGTGAAAATTTCTAATTATTAATGCCCAAACTCCTGAAACGGTATTTTTAGTTGAACAGAAACCTGCTTTTTTTCCTCAGTATTAAGGTGGGCAAGGGATAAGCCTAATAACCTGACAGGTTTATCAAAGGGTCTTAATTCCCAAAGCTTTTTGGAGGTTTTGTAGTATTCTTCTTCAGAAACATAGTAATCTTCTTTTGTCATGCTCCTGGTAAACAGTGAAAAATCTTTATACTTTATTTTTAAAGTGAGGGATCTGCCCAGAATATTATTTTTTTGTAACCTTTGATGTAGTTCTGCACTTAAGCTTTCCAGTTTCTCATTGATTTGCTGTTCATCATAGAGATCTTCAAAAAAAGTCCTTTCTACAGCTACACTTTTCTGGATGCGATGAGGTTTAACTTCTGAATGATGAATTCCACGAACAACATTGTAATAGTAGTTTCCGGATTTTCCGAACAGGCTTACTAATTCCTGTAATGTTTTTTTCTTTAAATCTTTTCCCTTGAAAATCCCCAGCGTAAACATTTTGTTGGCCGTAACTTTTCCTACCCCGTAGAATTTTTCAACGGGTAGTTCTTCCAGAAAACTTTCAATTTTGTCGGGGTGAATGGTTTTTTGTCCGTTCGGTTTATTGATATCCGAAGCTACCTTTGCTAAAAATTTATTAACTGAAATACCGGCTGAGGCAGTAAGACCTGTTTGTTCAAAGATTTTTTTGCGGATTTCTCTCGCAATATCATTGGCGGATTCTATTCCTTTTTTGTTTTCAGTCACATCCAGATAAGCTTCATCCAGGGACAATGGCTCTACCAGGTCGGTATACTCATGAAAGATCTCTCTTATCTTTCTGGAAATTTCTTTGTAACGGGCGAAGCGGGGAGGAACAAAAATGAGATGCGGGCATTTTTCTTTTGCTGTTTTACTTGGCATGGCAGAACGGACACCGAATTTTCTTGCTTCATAACTGGCAGCTGAAACTACACCCCGATGCTCTCCTCCCACGGCAATTGGTTTTCCTCTAAGCGCAGGATTATCATGCTGCTCCACAGAAGCATAAAATGCATCCATATCTACATGTATAATCTTGCGAATGGGAAAAGAAAAATCCATATCACAAAGATATGGATTCATTTATTTCTATATTTCAATAAATTAATATCATTTTTTCAATCTCATGGTAAGGAGCACAGGTTCAAATCCTACTTTTTCATAAGCTTTTACAGCAGATTCATTCTGATCATAAACATCTAATCTTATTTCTTTCATTCCCCTTTCTTCTGACCACTTTATGAGTCTATCTATAACGGATTGATTGATTCCCTGTCCCCTGTGTTCCGGTTTTACATACATAAACCCCAGATATGCATACTCTTTGAAATTAAAATAATCCTTTTCCGCTTTTTTAATCATCGCATATCCCGACGCAACGATTTCATGATCCTTTTCCGCTACAATAAGGGTAGCATCTTCAGACTCAATCAAAGAAACTAAATCATAATAATGAATGGTACCGTTAATAAGGGTTGGATTATAGGGCCTTTCTGCAGTAACTACACCTTGTTCGAATTCAAGAAGAGTTTTCAGGTCTTCTTTTGTTGCTTCTCTTAAAGTTACCATATTATTGTAAAAGTTTATTGATGGTGGCTTGTATTTCAGGATCTTCCGGTGAGATGGCGTAGTATTTTGCAATAGCTGATTTCTGGTCGATCACCATGTATCTCGGAATCCAGTTGAGGTCAATATAATTATTAAAGTCATTTTTCCATCCTGATGCAAACCAATAATTATCTTTGTCTTTCATATCAAATCTTTCAAGGCTTTTATCGAAACCTTCTTTCGATCTTTCCAGAGAAAGAAATACAAAGTCTATGTTCGGATTATTTTTTTCGAGTTCCTGTGCTTTTGGAAGTGCCTTCAGGCAATCTCTGCACCAACCGGCCCAAAAATCAATGACCACCACTTTTCCTTTGTGCTGGTTAAGAATTTCCTGCATAGTAATGCTCTTTCCCTCTTCATTTTCAAGCTTTTGTTGTAAAGCTTCTTTGGAAAAACTGGTTTTAAGTACTTTAGGAACTTCCTGAGAATAAAATGTCCCAAATGTTCCAAGCATAAAAAATATGAATAGCTTTTTCATTTTCAATTTCATTTTTTACAAATCTAAACAATGAAACGAAGTTATGAATTGCTTTTTGGATTAATTGGCAAAAATTTAAGAAATCGAAAAATTCGATAAAAAAGAACTACTGATAATTTTTAACCAGACCTTTTACTACCGTGATTACGTTGGGCATTGCTTTATTGGCTGCATTAAGAACTTCTTCGTGAGAAACGGCTAATGCAATATCGGGTCCGCCAAGATCCGTAATAACTGAAATACAAAAAACATCCATATCCATATGACGGGCAACAATAACTTCCGGAACAGTACTCATTCCTACCATATCACCACCTATAGCTTTTATCATTCCATATTCTGCGGGTGTTTCAAAGGTAGGTCCCTGTAATGCGACATAGATTCCCTGGTGAATTCTAATGTTATTTTCTGAAGCAGTGCGTTCTGCGATACTGATCATTTTTTTATTATAAGGCTCGCTCATATCGACAAACCTCGGGCCTAGTTCTTCTATATTCTTACCACGAAGAGGATGTTCAGGCATCATATTGATGTGATCTTTCAGAATAACAATGTCGGCGACCCTGAATTCAGGATTTACTCCTCCGCAGGCATTTGAAAGAAGTAGGTTTTTAATACCGATCAGATGAAAAATCCTTACAGGAAATACCACAGTTTCGATAGAATGGCCTTCATAATAATGAAAGCGTCCACTCATTATCAATACCTTTTTACCTTCTAAAATACCATATATCAGCTGACCTCCATGACCAGCCACTGTTGTTTGAGGAAAGTTAGGAATGTCTTTGTATTCCAATATGTGTATTGGCTGAACTTCATCTTTCAGTTTTCCCAGGCCGGATCCTAATACGATTGCAAAATCAGGCGTATCCTGAATGATGTTTTTGATGAAGGCTGCGGTTTCTTTAATTTTTCCTAACATAATCCGAGATGATTTGATTAAACTCTTCCTTTTTGTCAATGATTACATTGATAGGCCAGTAATAAACAATATCTCTAAGATAGTCAAAGGTTTTTAAACGAACATAATCTTTCTCGGTTGTTAAGATCAATTTATATTCGCCCAGTTTCTTATATTCAGCAATTATTTTTTTGATGTCTTCGTCGGAAAAATTATGATGATCCCTGAATTTAAGGTGTTTTACTCTATGTGAAAATTTTGCCAGATGCTCCAGCAATGGTTTTGGATTGGCAATCCCTGTAATTAAAAGAATGTCATAATAATTCAGGTTGTTGTCAGGAAGCATTTTTTCTCTTCCGTATACATTTTCGTCATATCCGATAGATGAAAAGAATACTTTCTGGTGACGCTCAGGTCTTATTCTGGAAATATAATACTGTTTGGTCTCCTCCGTCAGTTCATCAGGACATTTGCTGACCATAATAAGATCGGCTCTTTTTACCCCGGCTCTTGATTCCCTGAGATCCCCTGCCGGAAGAAGGTGGTCCCTAAAATACGGGTCATTAAAATCCGTCATCAGAATATTAAATCCTGCTTTGATCGCCCTATGCTGAAAAGCATCGTCCAGTACAAGAACATCCAGGTCCATGTCATCAATGACTTTTTTGGCTCCAGGCACTCTTTCCTCAGAAACTGCAATAACGAAACGGTTCTTAAAACGTTCAAAAAGCTGCATCGCTTCATCACCTACCATTTTGTAGTTGCTGTCATAATTGGTCACCTCATAACCTTTTGTAAGTCTTCCGTAACCTCGGGAAAGGACACCGGTTCTGTAATGTTTGGATAAAAACTGAGCAAGGTACATCACCATTGGCGATTTTCCACTTCCGCCAACGGACAAATTGCCGACATTGATGATCGGCGTTTTGAATTTCGTAGATTTAAAGATCCCCAGATCATACATTGTGTTTCGGATACCCGTTACCAAATGATAACCTACAGAGAAGGGATAAAGGTACCATCTTTTCATACGATTGCAAAAATAGTAATTTTTAAGAGGATTTGGCTGAATATTCTCAATGACTTTTCAACAAATATTTCATAAAATTAAAGTATTTTTGTGGAGTTATTATACTACATTGAGGTACTTTATAGAGTTTTCTTACAACGGTAAAAATTATTTCGGTTATCAGATCCAGCCGGACGCCAATTCTGTACAGGAAGAATTGGAAAAAGCACTATCCACTATTTTACGGGAAGAGATTAAAATTACAGGAGCCGGAAGGACGGACACCGGTGTTCATGCAAAAAAAATATTCGCCCACTTTGATACCCAGGTGGCTTTTAATGATCAGCTCAGTCACAGGCTGAACAGCTTTCTTCCGCCTGATATTGCTGTTAAGAGGATTTTTCCTGTAAAAGATGATTTTCATGCCCGGTTTGATGCCACCTACAGAACATACGAATATTATATTTCTTTAGAAAAAAATCCATTTACACTGGAATCTGCATGGCAACATTGGAAAAGACCTTTGAGCATCGATGCAATGAATGAAGCCTGTAAAATTTTATTCGAGTATAAGGATTTTACGAGTTTTGCCAAATTGAAAACAGATAATAAGACCAATATCTGCCACATTTACAAAGCAGAGTGGGAACAGGAAGGAAGCGAACTTAAATTTACCGTTTCTGCCAACCGTTTTCTCAGGAATATGGTACGGGCAATCGTGGGGACAATGGTGGAAATCGGTGCAGGAAAAATGAAGCCCGAAGATCTGAGAAAAGTTATTGAAAATAAAAACCGTAACTCGGCCGGCACTTCTGCTCCGGCACAAGGATTATTTCTCGTAGATGTAGGCTACGAATTTTAAAAAACAAAAAACTATAATCATTATGATGTCTATTTTTATCCTGATTGGAGCGTACAGATACTATGCTGCACTGGCAGAAAGATTTGGGAAAACCAAATGGCATTTTGGACTGTTGGGTATAGGGATCTATCTGGGGTTTCAGGTTGCGTTTTTATTTTGCTATGGTTTCTATATCGCACTTACTAACCCAGGTTCTTTACATGATAACGATTATACCGGATATAGCCTTGTGAATGTAATAAGCTGGCTATGTGCAATAGCTGTTGTGTGGGGAATTTACCAGTTTCTTGAAAAAAAGTTTACAAAAGAAACCATCCATAAACCAAGCCTGGAAATTGAGGAGATAGGGAGTAAGGAAAATGCATAACAATAGGATATTCATATTTTAAATAATTGATATCCGTTATTTTCTATTGGTATTTGGATAAGTTGTTCTCGCTTTCAAATTATAAAGTGTTATTTTTGCATGGAATTTATTTAATTCTTTCTTTCAATTTGTACAATGAAAAAACAAGATACCTGGGGAATTATTAAAAGGCTTTTCTTTATCGGAATGAAATTCCGGTCCTGGTTTATCCTTACTTTAATCATTTCCGTTTTACTTTCCATCGTTTCTACTTACAGACCTTACCTTACCATGGAAGTTGTAGATAATGATATCACCAGGCTGCAGGATAAAGCTCTGATGATGAAGCATATCTACATTTTGGTAGGATTGGTTGTTGCAGAAACTGTTTTAAACTTTTTCCTGGTCTATTTCTCCAATTATATTTCTCAGAATGTAATCAGGGATATCAGAGAGAGGTTGTATTCTAAACTTATTTATTTCAGGACATCATTTTTTGATAAAACACCTATAGGACAACTGGTAACACGTGCCGTTGGGGATGTGGAAACCATTGCTACAGTTTATACGGACGGATTCCTTATGGTTTTCGGGGATATTTTGAGAATCGTCTTTGTATTAGTGATGATGTTCAGTACTAATGTTCATCTGAGCTATATTACACTGGCTATACTTCCTTTGATGGTGGTTATTACCCGTTTTTTTCAAAAGAGGCTGAAAAAAGCATTTGGAGATGAAAGAACCTGGACGGCGAATCAGAATTCCTTTGTTCAGGAAAGATTAGCCGGAATGCCAATTATACAGGTGTTCAACAGACAGGAAGCTGAATTTAAAAAATTTGATGATATCAATATTACCCTAAAGGCTGCATTGCTGAAAACCGTTTTTATCTTTTCATTATTTTTTCCTGTAGTAGAACTTATCTCATCCCTATTTATTGGGTTTATCCTTTTCTATGGAGGATATATTACCATTAGTGCGGGGGTGGTTATTGCTTTTATCCAGTATATTTCAATGCTGATCAGACCTTTACGCCAGATCGCAGACCGATTTAATAATATCCAGCGTGGAATTGTAGGTGCAGAAAGGGTACTGGGATTAATGGATGAGGATTATGCGATGCCTAATCACGGAACAGTAAAAAAAGATCACTTCAATGGTAAAATTGAATTCAGGGATGTTCGTTTTGCTTACGATGAAAAGCAGGAAGTACTGAAAGGAATCAATTTCAAAGTGAATCCGGGAGAAACAGTTGCTATTGTCGGAGCTACAGGAGCAGGTAAATCTACGATCATCAGTCTGATCACGAGGCTGTATGATATCAATTCCGGGGAGATTTTTATTGATAATGTAGAGCTGAAAGATTATGAATTATATAATCTCAGAAGTCATATTGGGGTGGTATTACAAGATGTTTTCCTTTTCCATGGAAGTATCTTTGAAAATCTCTCTTTTGGAGATGAAAGTATTACCCTGGATAAAATAAAAGCAGGGGCCAGAGAAATTGAAGTAGATGAATTCATTCAGCAGCTTCCGGGTGGTTATGATTATGTAGTCAGTGAAAGAGGCTCGTCGATCTCATTAGGGCAAAGGCAGTTATTGTCTTTCTTGAGAGCTTATCTGTCCGATCCGAAAATTTTGATCCTCGATGAAGCTACCTCTTCAATTGATCATGAAAGTGAAAAACTGATTCAGAGGGCTACGGAGAAAATCACGAAAAACAGGACTTCGATTATTATTGCACACAGGCTTTCAACCATTGAAAAAGCGGATAAGATTATCGTAATGGAACATGGTAAAATTGTAGAAGAAGGAAAGCATTTGGAGTTGCTTGATCAAAATGGGTATTATTCCACATTGTATAAAGCACAGCTGAGACATGAAGTAGAAATGGAAGAAGAAAACCGGGCGTCAAAATAATAATCGTCATAGATAACAGAAATAAAAAAGAGAGCTGAAGTTGCTCTCTTTTTTGTTTTTAGAATTTTAGTTTTTGGGTGATCACTTTTCCGTTTTCCAATGTTGCCCGGACTGTTACTACTACATTTTTGACATTTAATGGAGCGGTAATTTCTGTAGATTTCATATTGGTTTGGTTCACCAGAATTCTTCCTGAGGCATCATAGATTACCAGCGAGGTAATTTGCAGGTCACTTTTTATGTACACTGAATTTTCTGCCTGTGTAATAAAGGTTTTGTTTTCAATTGCATTTTTAGCGGACAGGGTTCTTGGTTCAATGATCACTGAATAATCTTCTATCTGTCCGTATTTAGGAGTATAACAAGCGGTAACGGTTGTTCCGTTATATTCACCAATTACCCTCATTCTTAAAGGAGTATTGGCTACAGCATTTGAAGGTGGAGTTACTGATGCTGTTGCAGTGGAACCTGCTGCTATATTGCTTTGGTTCAGAACCAGCTCCGTTGTTTCATTAAATTGTCCATCGTTGTTGTAATCGATGTATGCTTTTATAATATGAGGATTGTTTGTTCCGGGAGTAATGGTAAGGGTCGTTGAGGTGCCTGAAGGTATTGTGGTTTTGGAAATTCCCAGACAATAATTTCCCGTAAAATTTTCGTAGAAATTATTAGTGGCAGCCTTGTAATTGGTTGAATAATTATTAATGCTTCCAAATTTGACAGAAGTGATTCCTATGTTGTAATTTCCTGGATTCGTTATTGTTGTTGGGGTGCAAGCTGTGGTTAAAGATGTATTGTTGTTAGGTGTAGTGCTACTTGCGACCGGAGAATTGATTAAAGATTGTCTGTACTGTAAAAGCTGGGCTGTAGCTCTGTCGGATTGTCCCGGGGTAAAGAGATCTCTGAAACAGAAAGTATAAGACATTACATTTCTTTCACCTCCTGCATAGGTAACGCTTGTACATGGGTTGATCTGACCGGTCTGACATGTATAGGGAACGGAAGAGTGGTAAAGGCTTTTCATTGGTTCTGTATCGCATACCAGGTCTCCTTGTAATGTACAATCGGTATTAGCAGGACAGGCCCCGGTAGAGTCGTTGAATCCTTCATGGGTGTGACGGAGTCCTAACGCATGTCCGAATTCATGTGCCAGTGTTTGCGCGTTTACAGATGATGCGCTTGTAGACATAAATGCATAATCATTGCTGCCACCCGGGTAATAGGCAAAGCCATTAAGGGTTCCTGAATTAGAGGCTAACTTTTTTACCACATAAATATTATAATACTTACTGGTATCCCACATTCCAAGGGCTGTAATTTCGGATGCCGTTACAGCATTGGTCGTATTATCATTGTTTACACCACCGCTTACATATTTTGGAAGATGGGAAGCATTGATCCTGTTGATCCCGTTGGTCGCTGTACAGGTGGGACTGATTTTCGCAAAAACAAATTTTACAGGGAGTATGGCACTGGATGATGACATGCCGCTTGAAGAACTTCCGGAAAATACTCCGTTAGTGTAATTAACCCATGCAATAATGTCGGCATCCGACTTGTTGTTTACTGTTCCGACCGCGCTTCCGTCCCCTACAACATGGACAACAACGGGAATTTCATATACCTGATTCTTATTAAGGGTAGATGCTAGTTTTCCACTTTTAATCAGTTTGGATAACTCTAAGTTAAAAGCATCATCCCGAGCCTTTTCTTCGGGATGCCGTTCATAATGTTTTCGCATTAATTCGTCGGTACCGCATTCTATTAATTCAGTTTTTTGAGCGTAAAACTGGCTGCATGAAGAGCCTAAAATAATAGCTAATAGTAGTTTTTTCATAATATAATTGTTAGTGGTTTTAATATATTCATATTAAAAATAAACAAAAATATCAATAGTGTGGGAAATAATTTAATGCTTTTATAAAGACCTTGAAGGATTCGAAAAAGATGATATTGAATATTTCACAATAGCCTATTTCTTTAATTTCATCGTCCATTATTTTGTGGATACAAATCAGAATTTAAATCCGATACTAAAATAAGCCCGCCAGAAATTAAGTGCATCGTTTCTGGATATATTTACGTTAATGGGACCTAAAATTGATTCATATCCCAGATTAAGTCCATAACCAATAAGTTTGGAATTGCTCTTGAAAGGGGATAGCTCGTCACTTATTGCAGCATAGTGAAAAGAGGGAGTGAGGAAAATCCTGTGATAAATCCGGTACTGAACCTCAAGTCCTAGCTTGGCAACTGAATTTATAGGAACTTCTTTTTGCCTGAACCCGTTAAATTCAGGATTCATTCCGTCAAAATTATATTCACTTCCTCCCAGATTGAATTTCTGATTGAGAAAAAGATAAGGGATACCCTCTGAAGATCCAAGAGTTTGAGGAGAGAAGTTTGTTCCTAAAAAAGCATTTGCCTTAACAGATACCTTTTTATTGATTGGAATAATATAATTTTCATTGAGCGCTAATGTGATCAGATTCTTGGGTTTATAATATCCTTCAGCCCCGGGATTTAAGTATTCATAGAGTGTAGGTTGTATTTCTTTCAGATCATAAAGGTTGTATTGATCTCCAAAATAATACTTCGTGATGAACTGAAAATTGTTTCCTGAAGTAGGATAATATCTGGTATTGAAGTTATTTTGATTGAATTTAAAATACAGGTCAAGATTGGTATGATAATATACCTTTTTGCTGTACAAGTCTGTAAAGGTCTGGCTAATCCTGTCTACAGACCGGTTTAATTTTTCAGCGTTGAACTCTAAGCCGAATGAAGCCATTGTATTCGGATGAATCGAATAATTGACCGCTGTATTCGCTTTAATGCTTCTGTAAATATAGTTGGGGAAAAATAAATTATTTTCAACATCATTGTTTTCTGAGAATCTCAACAGGAGGTCATTACTTTTAAGAAAAGAAATATTTCCTTCTGTACTTAACCACCAGCGGTAATCCGTATCCAGAAATTTCTGAAACTGCAAACGGGCCTTGAAACGTTCCGAAATATCTACAGTTGCTATGGCCCGGAATTTTGCTTCTGCATAATCCCGGTAGGTATAATTCAGGATGATCCCTACGGATTGTTCATTATCATAGTGTAGGGCTAATTTAAGCATGCTTGGTGTGGATCTCTTTACGAAAATGTTCATAATTAAACCGTTTTCCGAATCTGTGTAAGTATAATACACCCTGTCATACTGTCGAATTCCAAAAACCTTGTCGATAGCAGCATTTACAGTTTTGGCATCGTAATATACACCCTCCTTTAATCCCATCAGGTTTTTAATAGTTTCAATCTCGGACGGATTAGTGATCGGTGTACCATTATCTTCACTATAAGTAAACTGTATGGTCGGTTTTTTAACCTCTTCAACAAGTTTGTGCTTATAAATAATTCCCAGTCTGCGTTGCTCGTTGGCTAAGGCTATAAATTCCGGAAGGTGTCTTTTAGCTTCTGCTTCTCCTATTTTTATGATTTCCTTGTATTTTCTGAAGTCTTTAGTGGTGTAATCATTAAGCGGAGTTACAAAATCCACCATGATATCCGACATCTTCTTTTGTTCATTGAAATCCTGTACGGAATGGAATGCATGTGTCTGATAGATCATTTTCATCGGATTTTTGATCTCATCTTTTGTGAAAAGCCTGAATCCTGTATAGCCTCCGATAATATAATCAGCTCCCATATCTTTTACTTCCTTTACCGGAAAATTACGGTCGAGGCCACCGTCTACAAGAAGTTTTCCATCAATATAGACCGGTGCGAAAGCGGCAGGTATGGCTAAGGTAGAACGAATCGCCAGTGCAAGAGAACCTTTTTTCTGCATAACCAATCCACCATTCACAATATCGGATGATGTAAGTTGAACAGGAATAGGAAGTTTACTAAAGTCGTTGATATGTTTTGCAGGAAACGTTAATGTATTGAGAACTTCACCCATGTATTGCCCTTCTATAAAGGATCCCGGTAGGGAAGGCCGGCCATCGTTTACCGGAAATTCAAGAATATATTTATTGTACTCATCTTTTTCGCTGATATTGACCTTGTTGTAGGGGATTTTGTTACTTAGGATCCTTTTCCAGTTCATGCCATACACCATTTTTTTCAATTCTTCACCATTATATCCCATAGCATATAATCCACCAAGAATTCCACCCATACTGGTCCCGGTAATATAATCTATTTTAATCCCTAGTGAATCTATTGTTTTTAAAATTCCCAGATGTGCAAAGCCCTTGGCACCACCTCCGCTAAGCGCTAACCCAAACTTTGTGTCTTTTGTCATGGGAGGCATTTTCTTTATGGTGTCTTGTGCAGAAAATAAACAAAATATACATATAAGAAAGACAGTGAGGAAATTTTTCATTTTAATAGGCTTACTTCAAATTAGCAAAAAAGACGATCGGGTCTATTAAGGATTTCAATAGGGGATCTTTTTTTTAAAACTACAGAATGTGAAATTTTGAATCGTGTCAAAAGGAGTTGTATGATCTGATGAAATACACTGTATCTTTTCGAAATGGTTGGCGAACTGCTTTTCCATGGACTCCTCATCGTATTGCTTAATCTCCAGACCACTGCATTTTGTAGGTCCGTTTTTTGAAAAAGTTCCTAACACCATAAATTCTTTTATGCTTTTCCCTGCAATATCCAGATAGCTGGAGATTTGTTCTTCTTCGGTTAAAAAATGAAATGTGGCCCTGTCGTGCCAAAGATCATATTGGAATTCAGGTTCGAATTTAGTAATGTCCGTAACAATAAATTTCACTTTTTCGGATTTCTTTCCTAAACGCTTTTTTGTCTTTTCCAATGCATTCGCAGAAATGTCCAGCACCGTGATATCCTGATATCCTTTGTCAATCAAAATATCTACAAGACGACTTTCACCTCCGCCAATATCTATTATTTTAGCGTCTTTTTTTAAGTCAAATGATGCAATGAAATCCAGTGATATTTCAGGTTTTTCCTGCGTCCAGCTTACCTGATCAGGACTTTTTGTCTCGTATACTATATCCCAGTGATTTTTATTCTTTGACAAATCCATAAGGAGTGTTGTTTTTAGCAGGGCTAAATTACAAAAGACCTGATGAAAGAAAATATTTTAATTGATTTATTTTTATTCAACCAGCTGTTTGTTGATTTCTTCGAATTTTTTAATAAGCTCATGGAGTTTTGACTGTTCTTTCCTTATGGTTTTAGGTCTTATGTAAAACCAGTTAAAGGCAATCCATATAAAAGTTAATGAATAGGCAAAAACAGCCATAAATGTTGTCATCCTTGAAGTGTATTCATACATATAGAGACTGATTCCTGCCAATAACATAGTGAAGTAAAGATTGGTCATGAACGTTTGTACAAAACCCTGTTTGCTTTTCAAAACATACAGGCTATGCAAATATTCACTGTTGGATTGGTCGGTGTTGGTTTTATAAAAGAATGTAAACAGCCTGTTGTAAGCAAACAGGAAAATTACCATTGCCAGAATAATCAGTACGATTCCGATTTTTGTGGTGACTAGCTGAGGTTGATAGTGATACCATATCAGACCTATAAATATACTGGTTAAAAGTAGCATTATATTGGTTAATATAAGCTTTTTCAGATTTTTGCTTTTATAGGACTCCAGTTTAGCAAGCAAATCTTTAAGGTCGGGCTTATTTACTTTTTGTTGTTGCCAGATATTTTTAAAATCTATATTAGTAGGTTCCATGTTCCCTGAATTTTTGAGTTAATTTTTCTTTTATTCTGTGGATTTTTACCCTGACATTGGATTCTGATAATCCCACGATATTGGCTATTTCGGCCTGTTTTAATTCTTCCAGTTCTAAAGAAATAATAATACGGTCTGTTTCCGGCAATTCGGAGATGAATTTATAAAGAAGTTGTATCTCAGATTCCATGGATTCCTGTTTCTTTTCCTCTAAATTACCTGGTAAATCAGCTTTTGTGAATCTTTTCTCCCTTTCAATCTGTCTCAGGCAATTATTGGAGGCGATCCTGAAAATCCAGGTTCCCACAGAAGATTCATTTCTGAATTTAGGAAGTTGTTGCCATACAATGACAAATGTTTCTTGAGCAATGTCCTGTGCCCATTCGGAATTGTTTACATATCCCATACACAGGCGGAATATTTTTTGCCAGTATACTTCGTAGATTTCCTCAAATACCATTATTTTGCAGATAAGAAGTTATTCAACTGGTTGAAATACCATTCCTTATCATCATACATGATGAAGTGTAAACCTTTAGTAGCATATTGTAAATTTGCATTTTTCATATTCTTATATTGATCTTCCATGGCTGGTTTAAAATTAGTAAAATAAGACTCTAATAATATAAGTGAAGGACATTGTATATTTTTTATTTTTTCCCGGAGGTCAGTATTCGAGAAGTCACAATACATTTCTGCAAAAGTCTTACGGTCTGATTGCTGACTCCATCCGATCACAGTTTCCTGCATGGAAGTATCCGCCAAAAGCTGGGGGATAGATTTCAGCTGCATCTGACGAAATTGATCATCTGTCATGGCTGTCATTTTATTGATGGTAGCAGAGCAATCATTGTTTTCCTTAGATGTAAAAGAAGGATTCATTAATGCCGATAAGCACGGCAAAGCATCTACAACGATAATCTTACCCACTAATTGTGGATGATCTGCAGCCAGAGCGAGGGCAAGGCCTCCACCCATACTGTGCCCGATGATAACAGGCTTGTCAATTCTCTGGTCACTGATGAATTCTGCAATTTTGTTTTCCCAGTTTTTAAAGCTGGCGCCGGGCTGAGGCTTTGCACCTGCGAATCCTGCCATTGTTAAAGTATAGCAAGTAAAATTCTTATCAAACTTTAGGGTCGTTTCATTCCATACATCTCCGGAAGAGGCAAAACCGGGGATCAAAATCAGGGCTTGTTTCCCACTTCCTGATTTTTTAACTTCAAAAGGATAGGATTTTGTTTGTCCGAACACATTAGCACATAGAGCTAAAAATAATAATATCACGGCAAGGAATGTCAATTTTTTCATTTCATTTAAGATTTAATGGTTAATTTACCTTTTAGATACAGGCCTGAAAAAAATGTTACAAAATTTTTAAAATAATTTTAAATCTTATGAATAATTTCCGGAATACCCCTTTAATAAAGGGTATTTTAAATTGAAAGAAATCAGATTAAACCCTTGAATTTGCGGTTGGTCCTCATTTTGTGGAGGTTATCGGTTATTTTTTTTAAAATATTATGCATTACTTATTATAATAGGTACGGTTTTTGCAGACTATAGAAATTAATAAAAATTTTGTGAAGCCTGTTGTTTGTATTCGAAAATTCACTAAATTTAATAAATATTTACAATTGCCCCTTATAATGATAGGGGTGTTGGAGATAAAATCGTAGTTTTTTAATTAAATCCAAAATACCAATGAATAATATACAAGATGAATTTCAAGTTCTGAAGGACGAGCTAAGAAAATTGAATATTGAAGTAAAGAAAGTAGTAAAAGTAGGAAACGGAAGCATGGACTTTCATGAGGTTTTCTACAAATCGCCAAGATATGAAGAGGTGAAAACAATTTATGTACAGCGTCATAATCTGGATGATCTTATTGTGAAATTCAGACAAGCTTATAGCTAAAATAAAAGACGCGCCGCAGATTTCTGCGGCGCGTTTCATTCAGGGTCAGTATATTTTTTAATCCTTATTTAATGCTGATGTTTCTTTGGTATCTTTCATTCTGGCGTAAACAATCAGCGAAAAGAAGATACATGCTGTAATATACCAATAGAAATAAGGTTCCATATCGGCCTGCTTAAGCCAAAGGGCAATATATTCCGCCGTACCTCCAAAAATAGCTACTGTTAAAGCATAAGGTAAGCCAACACCAAGTGCCCTTACTTCCGAAGGAAAAAGTTCTGCCTTAACAACTGCATTAATGGAAGTATATCCACTTACAATAATCAATGCTGCCATAATTAAAAAGAAGGCTCCCCACATTGAGGTTGTTGTGCTTAATGCTGTAAGCAAAGGTACTGTGCAAAGAGTTCCTAAAATTCCAAATCCCAGAAGCAAAGGTCTTCTTCCTATTCTGTCTGATAATCCACCAAAAACAGGTTGAAGACAGGCAAAAATAAATAATGATACGAAAGAGATAAGGGTAGACTGTTCTTTTGTCAGATGAACCGTATTTACTAAAAATTTCTGCATATAGGTGGTATACGTGTAAAAAGCCAACGTTCCGCCTAATGTTAAACCTACTACGGTGAGAAGGGCTTTAGGATGTTTAAGCAATTCTTTTATAGTTCCTTTTTTCTTCTCACTCATTTCCTTTTTGTTTTCAAAAGCTTCCGTTTCATGAAGGTTAGCCCTCAGATATAATGCAATAACGGAAAGGGCTGCGCCGATAATAAAAGGAATCCTCCAGCCCCAGTCTTCCAGCTGTGCCTCTGTAAGAAGTACCTTTTGTAGAACCAACTGGATCCCCAATGCAATTAACTGCCCTCCGATCAGGGTTACATATTGAAAGCTTGAGTAAAACCCTCTTCTGTCTTCTGTCGCCATTTCACTGAGATAGGTGGCTGAAACACCATATTCTCCACCTACACTCAATCCCTGCAGTAGCCTTGCAATTAAAAGAAGAATCGGAGCCAGAATTCCTATAGTTTCATAAGTAGGCGTAAGGGCAATAAGTAAAGATCCGAATGACATTAGTAAAACTGACAGGGTCATCGCTCTTTTTCTCCCTATTTTATCTGCAATACTTCCGAATAACCATCCGCCGATAGGTCTCATCAGGAATCCAACTGCAAATATTCCGGCAGTATTCATCAGTTGTGCATTAAGATCCGAATCAGGAAAAAATGAATTGGAAAAATAGATGGCAAAGGCAGCATAAGCATACCAATCGTACCATTCCACTAGATTTCCGATAGAACCACCCACAATGGCTTTAATCCTTTGGGCTGTTGTAATTTGAGTAGTATTCATAGGGGTAATATATTAAATTTTTAAAGTATAATCTGAAGTGATAGTAAAAATTCTCCTTTTCTGTCAAAAATTGTTTTGGAAACGAGATCATAGAGTGGTCTGCTGCTGTATTGTACAACAATTCTGGCATTTTGGCCGTATAAGTAAAAATTTGCTCCCACGTCATAATAGCTGCCGTTCTGATTTAATGCTTTCATGTCCTTTAAAGCATAATTGAAGAAAGGCTGAACCTTCAGTATTTTACTGAATTTAGGAAGAACGAATCCTACCTGTGAAAACCAGATATTTCCCGTACCCATCAAAATCCTGTTGTTTCCGGCACCTTCCAGTGCTTTTTGCCCTGTAAATTGTGGATCAGGAGTTCCTGGGTTCAGGAGTCCGCTTACTCTTAAATAGTTGGGTCCGTAATTATAATTATAGAATACAGAATACAAGGTCAGTCCCATTTCCTTACTTTTATTTCCCAAAGGCAGCTCCGAGTAGATATCTGCTCCGAAGACATTGGCAGCATGAGACTCGAAAACATTTTCTGAGGGTTGAGATTGTGTTGCATCTTTAGTACTGTAAAAACCCGTTCCGATATTCAAAACTTTTCTGGCAGCCAGATTATTACCCGGTAGAAAAGAAGTTACCGTTGTTTCTTTATTGAAAAACTGATAGAATGCATAACCTGAGTAAGATAGCTTTCCGCTTTGGTTATTATCCACAGCAGGTCCTCCTACAACGGGCTTCAGATTAGTAGCAAAAGGCTTGTTGACACTGAATCTGTAATTTAACCGATCAAATTCTCCATGTACAAAAATACCGAACTGTCTTGAAAACTGATCTGCAATTTCGATGGCCGGAAAATTGAAAACAGGGATGTCACCGGCAAGCATTTTTGTAGTACTTGCATTAGTCAATCTGCTTACGCCATTCCAGGAGTGAAGCCCGGCACCCAGATACAAATTGTTTTTATTGGGTTTTCCGGTCTGAAAATCATTTCGTGGTATAATAGCCAGCTCATTATAAGCATCATGAAAGAAAAAAGGGGCTTTCTTTCCGGCTCCATTATTTCCTGTTCCCGATCCTCCTCCGGAAATAAAAGACTGGTTATTAATTCCCATTTGTAGAAAAACTGAATAAAATGGTGTAAGCTGACTCTGAATAGTTAGCCTCATTCTTCGGATTCCTGCATCATATGTTTGCTGCTGGGGAACGCCATTCACGAGTGTTCCCGGATTATTGTCAATACTTCGCAACCAGATCTGACTGGAAATACCGAATTTCAGCCATTTGTCTCCTTTGGGATTCAGGTTGATTTTAAGCTCTCCGATATCTAAAGGATTCTTTTCTGATATAACTTCTTCAGGATTTGTACTGACCTTTGCAGTATCCTGGCTGTATAGTAATTGTAAGGCAGCCAGGCCGAAAATGATGAAAAGTTTTTTCATTGATGCTATTATTTGCACCTAAACAATACATAAATTCTGAAGTTTTTCTGAAGTTTTGATCAGAATTGAATATTTGTTGTTATGTTTTTGAATTTCAATCTTTTATTTTATGAAATTGATCTTTAAAGTATGAAAATTGTTTTCAAAATGATAAGTAATTTCAGTGTCATAAATCTCCAAAATCTTCTTCACGAGTGCCAAACCGATCCCAATTGAGTTTTGATCAGGGTTTCCGCGCTTGAATCTTTTGAACAATTCTTCCGTAGGAATAGTTGGAGGATTTCCGGTATTGGAAATCTCAAAATAATCTTCGGTAAGAGTTACTCTGATCTTTCCATTTTCGATATTATGCCTTTTTGCGTTATTGATGAGGTTATTGATCACAATAATAGCCAAATTCTCATCGAAATTAAGGTAAACCTCTTCCCGGATATTTCTGGTTAATGATAGGTTCTGAATTTCAAAGATATCCTCGAAATACTGAAGTCGTTCACTAAGCAGCTCTGAAAAGTTGATATGATTCGATTCGCTTTTTTCAAAATGCTCCAGCTTAGCTAATAGAATAAGGGATTGATTAATAGAAGAGAGCCTGTCCAGTTCATCGTTCATCGAGGAGAGGGTAAGCAGTTGTTTTTCTGAGAGATCACTGTCCATCAGTAACTCGATCTTTCCTTTAATGGAAGCCAGTGGAGTTTGGAGCTCGTGGGAAGTGTTTTCCGAAAGTTCTTCTAATAAATGATAGTCCTTTTTTGAACTCTCGGACATTTTTAGCAAAAACCTGTTTAAGGATTTAAATTCTTCGGTCTCTGTTTTCATAAGGCTCATAGGCCTGTTATTCTTAAGACTGAATTTTTTGATCTCTTCTATGGCATGATAGAACGGTTCAAGAATCTTCTTTGAAACCAGGACCCCGACAATGATCGTAAGAATAATAAGGAACACCATGATCCAGGCAACCACCATAATAATACTTATCAGAAAATGGTTTTCAATGATGGTGATGTATCTTACGCTGGTTATGGCATATCTTTTTTTATGAATGACAGGGTAGGTAATAACGGTAATTTTATTGATGTAAGACTGTACACTTTTATTCCAGATGTACTTTTCTTCAATAATTTTTTCTTTGGTATTCTTGTAATCGGACGGTAGGATCTTAACCTGGGTTTGTCTGTGGTGTATGGTAAGATAATCGTATGTGGAATCTTGTGCCAACTTATTGGCCACATAAGCATTAAGATCTTCAAGTTTGAGGATCGCTGAACGCATCGTTGCCCTTTCAAAGGCAAAATACAAAATCGTAAAGCCTGTGGTAAGGACAAAGAAAACCAGGATAGTAAATGCTCTGGCAAAACGAAAGCTTAAATTCATTTATCAATCCATTTATAACCCAACCCATAAACAGTCTGCAGATAATCTTTGCCTCCTCCGTCAATAATCTTTTTTCGCAGATTTTTCAAATGCTGGTATACAAAATCTATATTATCCACACTATAAGTATAATCTCCCCACAGGTGACTTGCTATAGCCTGTTTGGAAAGCATTCTGTTTTGATTATTAATAAAATAGATCAGCAGGTTGAGTTCTTTTTTGGTGAGATTCAGTAGTCGCTCATTCACTTTACACTCTTTTGATTCCAGATCAATAGTAAATTCATTGAAACTTAAGATGCGGTTGGTTTCCGGTGTTTTTCTCCTGAGCACGGCTTTTATTCTGGAATGCAGTTCCGGTAATGAGAAAGGTTTGGTCATATAATCATCGGCTCCTTCGTCCAAACCTGTCAGTTTGGTATCCAGGGAGTCTTTGGCGGATACAATGATGATGCTGGATTCCGGAGCATCATTTTTAATATGTTTCAGGATTTCCAATCCATTTCCATCCGGAAGCATCAGATCAAGTAGGATGCAATCATATTCGAAAAGCTCAATTTTTTCTAAAGCTTCTTTTGCATTAGTCGCCACTTCACAAACATAGTCTTCTTTTTTAAGATAATCTGTGATGTTGGAAGCAAGATCTTTATGGTCTTCGATGATAAGGATTTTCATAAAATTATAATCCGAAATACATTATTAGGGCTTAAAGATATAAAAAAAGTGTTCTAATTTTCAGAACACTACCTGATCAATCATTTTTTATGTATCCAGGTTTTAAAAACGATATCCTAATGATAATCCGCTTCTGAAGCCTGCCCAGGGACCATCTACTTTTATCCGGGCTCCATTGGGATTGGTTTCTACGGTATATTTTACAAACGGGATGTCCAGATTTTCGATCTCTTTTTTTAGCTGTTGTTGCATTTCAGGGGTCAGCAGATAATCACTTGTCAGCGTAAAGTCACCTTTTCCACTACCATAATGTGCACCGGCAATCCAGAGATCTAAAACAAGATTTTGGCTTTTGGTAAGAAAGAATTGTACCCCGACCATTAATCCACCACTATTACCATTGGTATCTCCTGATCCTTTCAATGGAATCTGATAAGTAACTCCATTGGTGGGTTTAAAATCATAATAGAAATCAAAAGTATTAGAACTTACTTTTGAATATCTGTAATACGGGGCTACGTAAAAGCCTTTTCCGTATCCTGCTCCTAAATAGAAACGAGGCTCGAAAGTAAAATTAGTTGCTTTAATCCTTAAATTCTGAAACCGCTCTTCATCTTTATCTTTTAAAAATGCATTAATGAACGGAACCTTTCCTTCAGGCATTGTTCCAAATCCTACATTCACAGAGAACCACTGATTGAAGGCTCTTTCATATGACAAATTAATGTTCCTGAATGCATATGCTGTGACATTGGTTTTAATGATATTCATTTTTTCTTCAGAAACAGGAGTGACCTCCTGTGAACAGACTTTCGAAAAAAGAAAAGGGAGGATAAGCAGGAGATATTTTTTCATGATTCTAAATTTAATACTGGAGTTTATAATAATAGCAGCAAAAAATGGGCAATAGTGTATAGAAATGAATAATTAAATGAAAAATAAACTATTTATATAAAGTTAGTTAGGAATTTATTGATGACTTGAATCCGTATACCATGTAATACATATCAGATTCTGCTTGTCCTATTTTATATTATTCAATTTCTGACATGAAAAAAACAGTATGTGCCGCCCTTTTTCTTTGTGGAGTTTTTGTGTTTTCGCAGGAAAACATCAAAAGCGATACTATTGATCAAACAAAGACGGCAGAAATCCAGGAGGTGATTATAAAGTCCCAACGTAAAAAACAGTTTGCAGACAAAGCAGTATATACTTTTGATAAAGCAGCGTTAGAAAAGGCCCGTTACGCAAAGGACCTATTAAAGACATTACCGGAATTACAGTTGGATCCTGTTTCGAATACTTTGAAAAGTACGAAAGGAGGAACTTCTTTATTTCTTATTAATGGAATTGAAGCAACGGATATGCAGATCCGGAGTATAGCACCCAGTGAAGTAGTAAAAGTTGAATACTATGATATTCCACCCGCAAGGTGGGCAACAAGAGCGGATACGGTTATTAATGTGATTACACGGTCTACAGAGACAGGATATGTTTTTGGAACCGATGTAATGACCGCATTGAATACAGGATTCGTAAATGGATCAGCATATGCCAATTTTACAAAAGGCAAAAATAATTTCGGTTTGGAATATTCCATGAATTTAAGAGATTATGACAACCGGAGAGTACGCAGTATCTATGACTATCAGCTTGATAATTCACATTATCTTTCCGATGAAAAGAAGAAAGATCATTTTGGATATACCTCTCAAAATATTGCTTTAAGGTATACCCGTATGGTGCCTGATAATTATTCATTTCAGGCAAAACTGAATATGGATATCCTTCATACTTTCGTGAATGGTAAGGGAGAAAGTACTTTCACAAAAGATGATGTTACGGAAGGGCATACCATGATGAAAAGGGGAGGGACGGATTACGTAACACCGACACTTGATCTTTACTTTTCAAAAAAACTGAGTAAAAAAGATGAATTAAGTTTGAATGTCGTGGGTTCCCATTTTACCACAGATACTTCAGAATTTACAAAGGAATGGATCACCTCTTCAGGGAATTCAGTTTTTGATAATGATATGAATCTTACAGCTAAACAGACGGGTTTTGTTGGAGAGATTGCCCATACTCATGATTTTGAAGGTGGAAAACTTTCTTCAGGGTATCGTATCTCGAACACCTCTATTTCCAATGATCTCCAAAACCTTGCAGGATTTTCACAGTACAAAGTGAATTATTTAGAGCAATATTTCTACACAGAATTTTCCGGTAAAATTGAAAAGTTTACATACCGTGTTGGTGCAGGCCTTACCAACATTCATAATAAAAGTGCTGAAACTACTTTTGATGAATGGTCTATTACTCCAAAAGTTATTTTAGGATATCAGCTGAAAGGAAATCAGAGTCTTCGTTTTACAAGCAGCTATAAACCAAAGAGTCCATGGAGTGCTGCATTAAGTAGTAATGTGGTACAGATGGCACCGAACATTGTGCAAAAAGGAAATCCATTTCTTAAGTCACAGCTGACATGGGGAAATAACCTGATCTATTCACTGAACAATAAGTATTTTGATTTTAATGCTAATTTATTTTATTCAGATACCCGACGTACGATCAACCAGTTTTATGTGATGGACGATACTTTTGGAGGATATGCCCTTACCTACGAAAATGCAAAAAGCTCGAAACAATATGGGCTGCAGCTTACGGGATCCTATAAGCCTTTTGGGAATAATCTTCTTGTGATCAAAGCTATGGTTGCTCCTTCATCTGAAACCGTAAGAACGAGCAAGGGCGCATTGATCAAAAATAATTATATCGCCAATAATCTGGAATTATCTTCGGAGTACAAATCATTCTCACTACAATATCAGGTCAATATTCCTGTGTATTTACTTAGTGGTGCATTTCTCAATACCAATGAGAATGCGAATCATGTTTTCGTCAATTATAAACACAAAGACTGGACATTCTCTACAGGATTGTACTGGATAGGAATGCCTTCGGAATACAAGACAAAAAGTCTTCCTGAAAGCGTGGTCAACTATTCACGAAATAGCCAGATTATGAATAATAAGTCGATGTTTGTTCTGGGCTTCAGCTATGATTTCTCAAAAGGAAAGAAAACGGATATGCAGAAAAAACTTAATAATTCTACAGCTCCTGCGGCTACTTTTTAATCATGCATATTTTTATCATAAGAACAGCTCCGGAGAATCCGGAGCTGTTTTCTGTACGTTAAATATTTTCTGTTTTAATTTTGCGCGATCATTCTGCGATAAGCATGAATGTCTTCAATAGTGACTACACTCATTCCTTTTTTTTCCGCGAAATCTACAATTTCGGGTAGTCTTGCCATAGAGCCGTCTTCATTGGTGAGTTCACAAAGAACCGCATCATCCCCAAGATTTGCCATCTTTACCAGATCAACACTTCCTTCCGTATGACCCCTTCTTTCAAAGACGCCTCCTTTTTTGGCAACAAGAGGAAAGACGTGTCCCGGGCTTGCAATATGGTCCGCCAAAGCATTTTCTGCTATGGCAGTTCTGATCGTGGTTACCCGATCCTTTGCAGAAACACCGGATTCCACTCCTTCTTTTGCTTCAATGGAAATGGTAAATGCGGTTTGATTTTTACTGTTGTTGGTCTCTACCATTGGTCGCAGATTAAGATGTTTGCTTTTCTCTTCCGAAATGCATAAACAAACAATTCCGCTGCATTCGCGGATCAAAAGTGCCATATCCTGTTCTGTAATGGTAGAGGCAGGGAAGATGATATCGCCTTCGTTTTCGCGATTCTCGTCATCCACAAGAAGGATGCCTTTGCCCTGTTGTAATTTTAAAAGTGCATTTTCTACACGTTCTCTGGAGGAAACTCCGAATTTTTCTAATAATTTTTCCATGTTATTTTACTTTAAAAGTTAAAATACACTTCGGTACATGGAAATGAAATACGCACCAATAAGTCCATAAGGCAAGCTTATTGATCGTTTCATTTTCTTCTCCCATCCAGACTTTAACTGTCGGTTTTGGAATTTCACCAAATCAGTCCTTTAATGAAAAAGGAGTCGCGGACTATAACCGCCGGTAGGGAATTTCACCCTGCCCCGAAGAAAACTTATGCTAAGTTTTACTGTATGTCTTGTTTACTTGTTTTTAATTCATTAATTAGTATTTAACGCACAGGCTGCTAATTTCGGGAAGTTTTTTGAAATGGGAAATGATTTTTGAAATTAATTAAGAGTATCAGGATGTTTTACCGGTATATTTTATATAGAGAAATGCACGCAATTACAACTCCGGAAAGAAGTATCAATGAACGGATCCAATTCATGTGGCTCCATTCTTTCCACGTTTGCAAAGCAATTTTGGGATCGACAGGTTTTTGTCCGAAAAGAATATTGTTTCTCGGAAAGAAATACATTACTGTAAATACATCAGCAAGAACAAAAAGGATGAATGCCGAAATTATATACCCCCGGATCTGAGGATATGGATTCCACAAAAAAATGATCACCGCTAATCCGATGAGGTGGTGGAGAGGTCCTGTTATTTTAAAGAAATTTGCCGGTGTTTTCTGCTGAAAATAATTTTTTGCCGTTTCAAGGGAATCGGGAATGTTTCTACCCCAGTTCGGGGCATCGACAAGGGAATTGTAAAGGTTAACAAATAATATTCCGCTTCCGATCATGATGTAGAGATATAAAATAAAAAGCTTCATAATAAAGTATGGTATTATGAAACAAAATTATTTCATAGAGGACATTGAAAATTGTATAAATCGGTCCTTTTTGAATGGAAAAGATTTTTTTTTAGGACAGATCATCCTATAAGGAACGCTACTACTTTTCGATTGCTAATTAAAGAATGCTTACAAATGGTATTTCATAGGGTAGAACTTGTTTCTGTAGCGCGTTCTGTGCTCTAAAATTACAATCCATTCAAGACTTTATTTGAATGGATTGTTAGTGATCTTTTAGTATTAATTTTGATGCTCAGTTTGTTTGTTCCAATATATTTTCCAAGAGTATATTAAATTCCTGAGGCTTTTCAAGCATAGGGTAGTGGCCTACATCACTTATATTTACATAATCGAAATCCTGTAAGTATTGGCGGTTGGCATCAGCATTTGTAGGTGAAGCATCGGAGTTGATTGCTCTTACGGGCACTTTAATCTGCGATGCGGCTTTCCGGAAATCGGTTTTGTATAAGGGAATGAGCAGTTCTATTGCCATCTCTCCCGTATTCTGAAGAAATTCTTTTTGTACTCTTTCCTTTACTGTTTCCGGAGTTTTTTCCACAAAAAGGAATTGGGGAAGAATATTTTCGACCGCATTTTTAAAATCATTCCGGTAATGAACAAATAGAACCTCTTCCACCTGTTCCATTGGGAAAGTTTCGTCCAGGTTTTTTATGGTATCCACCAAAATCACTGACTTTAAATTGGGAATTTTCAGGGCAGCTTCCAGAACATACGCTCCCGACATTGAGTGGCCAACTAATATAATGTCTTTTGAATCGATCTGGCTGGCAACGGCTTTAATATCTTCTGCATATTGCTCACTCGACCAGTTTTTTCTGGATTTGTCAGATTTTCCATGGCCTGCAAGGTCCATCTGAACAATACGGTATTTATTTTTAAAATATTCCTTCTGGTTTTCCCACCATTCCGCATTTCCCAGCCATCCGTGAACCAGGATTAAGGCTGTATCTCCGGTGCCTGTTTCTTTGTAATGAATTTTTTGTCCATCCGATGATGATGCATATTTTTCCATATTATGGGTTTGTGATTTTATAAATTTTATTTGAAGTCAACAACTTTCTGATGATTTCCATTGTAATGTATTGACAGTTTATTAATGGTAATATATTTCCAAATACTATCCGATATTACCGGTCCAATATAGGCAGATAGTTTCTCCATGGGCCAACGTCATACTTGTATTGTTTTGCCATTACCCTTGATATTTGTGCAATATGGCCAAGATCATGAGCAACCCATGTTGATAACAACTGTCTTAAAGTTGTATCACCAAATGCCGGGTGAATTCCGGTTTTGTCAAGATCTTCATCAGTTATATTCTTAGATTGTAAAGTGATGAGGTTTTTCTTTCTCAGATCACGGAACTCTGTCAGTAATTGGGATAGTGTTTTGCCTTTGCTCTCTTCAAACTGTGCAAATCTGTCAAACGGAGTAAAAGTTTTCTCCGGTCCGTCAGATAGGGTTATTTCTGCCCGGATCATCCAATCTGTTTTTTCTCCGTGGATCAAGTGGCCGATTATATCAAAAGGGCTCCATGTTTCTTCTCCTTCGTTGGTATAGATCCATTCATCACTTAATCCCTCCAGTAATGAGGTTAAAACATCGGGGGTACGTTCAAGAATTTCTGTTGCTTTATCTAAATTGAATGACATAATAATTTTAAATATGCTAAGGTTGAAATTATTGCTGATCTTTATAAATATTCCAGTAATTATAATCTGTCATGGGGGCGTCTGTGATACCTATGTTCCTTCCCATGGTTACAATCTGTCCTCTATGGTAAGTTCCATGGATAACTGCATGCTGGATATACTCATATTTAGAGAAATCACATTGAAACCATTGAGACTCTATTTTTACATTTTTTGCTAAATCCTCTTCGGATAGGCTTTCTACATAATCTACAAGTTTCTGAGAGTTATTTTTGATTGCACTGAAAACTTCATCTTTAGTATTGGTGTTGGAAATTTTAGCGAAATCAAAGTCATTATTTTCATTGATATGGCTCCACCAATATTCCTGAGTTTGCCAGATATGATGCAGGGTCTTCAGGATGGTAGGGAAACTGGAAATCGTTTCCTGATTAAGCTGTTCATCCGATTTGGTAGAAAGCCAGTCAATATATTTGTTCACCACCCAGTTGTTGTACTGAACACTTTTCGTGACTAATGTTTTTAAGCTCATAATTATTGTTTTATTGTTATGGTGTTTTTTTACTGTATAATTAAGCACTAAAAATAAGTAAAATACTGATTGAATTTTTTCAAATTGAAAAACCGGTTAAAAAACCGGTTCCATTTTTATGATAGCTAAAAAGTAATGTTACTTAAGTTGGGCAAATTGTACCTGAAATTCATTCGCACTCACCAATCCCATTGCAAAATCATATTGAAGCAATTCGTATTTTTCATTTTTTGTTAACGGACGATTGTGAATCTTGTTCATTATCTGCTCTTCATCAGACAATATTCCTATAATATTGTTTTTTTGCTGAAAGGCTTTAAAATATCTGATGCCCAATTTTCTTTGAGAAACAGCATCAAAGTGGATATTGTCCGGATTACCTGTTAAACCTTCTGCAGATACAAAATAGGCATGCTCGTTATCTTTCGCATATTGAACTAAAGCCTCATTAATTTTACTGTATTCACTAAAGTATTGTCCATACATACCTTCCGTTAAAAAGCTTCCTAATCCTCCAACGATCAATGGAATTTCCGGAGTATTAAGCTCTTCTCTCAAAGTATTTATGATGTAGCTTAATTTTTCGGTATATGACCTGTATTTTTGTCCATGACTGTCACTTTCCCCCTGATGCCAAAGAATGCCACTTAATGTGCTGATTTTTTGTGCCGCTTTAGCTTGAAAAATAGCATTTTGAAATAATGCTCCCTCCACTGACCAGTCATCCAGGCTTGTTCCGCCATCAGCACAAGGAATCAATCCGATATCATCTTCCTGATTATGGAATAACCGCCATGATGAAGCAAATGTTGTAGCCAGGCTGATTCCTGAAGTTGGTCTGTCAAAATTGATAGGTTCTGCCATCATTTGCCACCTCCCATTTCTTAGCATTTTAATTTTTTCATCAAGGATTGGAGGAACATCTTTTAGAAATCCACGTCCGGCCATATTAGACTGACCTATCATTAAAAATGAATGTGTCATTGTAATTATTATTTGATTTAATTATTTTTTTAAAGCTTTACACACTTTATGAAAAGTTGTCCATACCATTTCATCTGTGAGAGCAAAAGGTAATCCGCTGATGCTTTTTCCCTGTTGATGAAAACGTAGTAAATTATACAGAGGAGCAAATGCAATTGACCAATAAATTTCAAATGGGGTATCATCAATCTCTCCCCGCTGTATCGTATTTGAAATAAAGTTCAAAAGGTTATTTTTAAATTCACTCATAAACATTCCCGGTTTCTCATTAAACATTTGAGCAAATTGCTGACTGTAATGAGAATTATTGATTTGCTCAAAGAAGGGTAGGAGCAAAGGGTTTTTAATAGCATAGTTGTATCTGTTTGCCCATTGTACGCGCAACCCTTCTTCCAGACTGGATTTAGGATCGAATCCTTCATTGATGAGGGTTTCCATTTTGTTTCCTTCCTCAATAACCAATTTTACAATGAGATCATCTTTATCTTTATAATATACATAAGGTGTTCCCACAGAAATGTTGCATGCTTTTGCGAGTTTATTAATTGTAAAGCCGTCCAATCCATCTTGTACAATAATTTCTATTGCTTTTTGTTTAATTGTATTTTCTTTAGTAAGATCCCTGTTTCTCATTTTATTTATTTTCAGCTCATTATAATTAAATGAATATTCATTTAATTATAATGCAAATGTAGATTATTTTATGGAGAAATTAAAATTTTATAGTAGCTTAAAGTGGAGTTAAGACTTTTAAGATAATTATTTTCTTAAAATTTTGTCCATTGCTTTTCCCTTGGCGAGCTCATCAATCAGCTTGTCGAGATAACGGATTTTTCTCATGAGGTCATCTTCAATATCTTCCACACGGTATCCGCAAATAACTCCTTTTATCAAAGTAACACTGGGATTAATTTGTGGGGCTTGTTCGAAAAAATCCCTGAAATTAGTTTTATTCTTAATTATTTCCTGAAGATCTTTTTCAGTATAGCCCGTCAGCCAAAAAATAATTTCATGTACTTCTTCTTTTGTGCGCCCTTTCTTTTCTGCTTTGGTAATATAGTGAGGATAAACCCCGGCGAACGACATGTTGTAAACCCTTTCGTAATTTGTGTTTTCCATCTTTTTGTTTTATTGATTCATCAATGAGCTTATTTCTTATTGGCTTTTTATGCTGTCAAGTTTTTGGGCAATAGCCGAAATATTTCCTCCTCCGCATGAAGAATGGAGGACTTTGCCATCTATGCCAATAAGTACTTTTGCCGGATTGCAAAATACATTATAATTTAATTTCTCAGATTTATTGTACGACTTTGTATTGTCAATTTGTTCAAAAAGAACATTCGAGTGGGCAAGGTAATCTTTAAACTCTTTTTCATTTTCCACAAACCCTTCTACAATACCAATAAAATGAGCTTCCTTATTGTATTTACTGTATAAAGCATTAAATTCTTCCGCCATATCATAGGATTCGCTCTTTTTCAGATAAGATTTATCGTAAATAAAAATAACAAGGTTTTTCCCCAGGTAATCCCGTGAATTAAAAGAAGTCCCACTGATCGTTTTAGCTGAAAAAGGTATGGGCTTTGAACCCACAAACAGATCGATCTGATTTTTCTTCATGGCCTTTGCCTCTTCCTGGAACTCTTTAAAAATCCTTTCTTTTTTTGCTTCCTTGCTTTCACAGGATAGCATTAATAAAATAACTGATACTGCTACAATATTTTTCATAGTACATTTTGTGATTGATGATGCTTTGATAAATATACGTGAAAATCAGGAGATCAAAGATGCCGGGATATATTTATCCATGTGATGTTATTATTTCTTATTTCTTATTTTACAACTATATCTTCCGTTCGTATAGCTTTGCTTTTTCAAGCCCGTAATTATTGATCCTAAGAGTCGGTGCATTTGAATCCCAATCCGGAAGGTTTTGCTCGAGCATGTGCGTCAGTTTTGTGATTCCGGGTATTTCCTGATCGAATTCATACTGATTTTTGTCGGTTATGATTTCAAGGCCTGTCTGTCTGTCGTCAAAAAAAGGGATGCTGAATGAATAGACAGAAACAATTTCATCCCATCGGATAAATTCTGGCTGATTTTTGTGCTTATGGTAAAAACCATCTGCAGTGTATTTAAAATTCCCATCTAATTTCTCTAATCTGTCGGTTTCCTTTTCAATTGATTCATAATCTGTCTTAGTGTCAGAAGAATATATTTTAGCAATGGAAAAACAAAGAACTGTAAAACAGGAAAAAATGATAAAATAAGATATCCCTTCACTGTCAAAAACCGGATAATACATATAAACCCACAGTACAACAAGACAGCACATGATGATTATTGTTTTCATGAAAGCGGAGAATTTAAAGAGGTTGTGTAATTACTGTTTAGACTTTAGCTGGAATACATTTCCTTCAGGATCAGTTCCGTCACATAACCAATAATCATAGTTTTCAAAGGTTTTAATTTCTTTCATCAGGATATTTTTCGATACGAACTCATCTCTTGCCTGTTCGATGTCTGTGTCAATTTCAAAAACGATCTTTGTATTATTATCGAATTGATGACCTGCATTAATTTTTTCCAGATAACGGTCTCCAATTTTATGAAATCCGATTTGGACCGATCCTGCATTAAGGAGCAGCCAGCTGGCGTCTTCCTCAATCACTGGGAGATTAAAATTTTCAGTATAAAATTTTTTTATCAATGGAATGTTCTGAACATATAAGATCAAGGTATCAAATTTTACATTCATTGGTCTCTTTTTAACAACGATAAATATAACAAAAAACCACTCCTGAAAATAGAATGGTTTTTTTTTGATATAAAATATCCATGAAAGCCGGATGGTTTATGGCTTCATATTCTCCATAAAAGTTAAGGTATCAAAATACAGGGTTAGAGATTGTAATTTCCCATTTTTCACGGTCCAGTTTTCAGAAACATTACCATTAATTTTAGCACCGTTCGGGAATTGGAAATCATAATTTCCGATGACACTGGCTTTATCATCTTCAATTACCATTTGTTTCACTCTCATGGCTTCAAAACGTTGTGAAAACCGCTTTATAATTTCAATATAAGCCTGCTTTCCAACAACAGGAGTTGTGTTGGTCATGTCACCGCCTGTATATTCGAAATCGTCGGCTAATGTACTTTCCCAATTGGCTTTTGCTGCAAATCCCTTGTAATAAGTTTCAAGAAGTTGCCTTGTGTTTGTTTGATTTTCCATTGTATTAAAATTTGTGATTATCTTTGTTGTTGCAAAATGCAATAACAAAGATATAAAAGTTATTGCATTTTGCAATAACTTATTTTTATATGGATAAACAGAGATCAGATTGCCCAATTAGTTGTTCCCTTGATATTTTCGGGGATAAGTGGTCACTTTTAATCATCAGGGATGTTATGCTGAGAGGTAAAATGTCGTACAGCGAATTTTTACATTCTGAAGAGCGGATAGCATCAAATATACTGGTTAACAGATTGAGTGTTCTGGAAGCAGAGAAAATCCTTGTTAAGGAAGTATCACCGCTCAACAAATCAAAATTTATCTACAGCCTCACAAAAAAAGGGGCAGATTTGTTACCAATCGTCATTGAACTGATGGATTGGGGAGCAAAATACAATGCCAACTGCCCGCGAAAAGAGCTGGGGAAAAAAATCCAACAGGACAAAATAGGTGTTATCCGCGAGTTAAGTGATGACCTGAAGTCAAAGATCAAGTAGTGCTGCTTGTCAGTTTATAATTTCTGCATCAGGGTTCTCACGGATTTTTGCAATGTTTTCACGCCATCTCTGAAGTTCATCATCTGTTAGTTTGATCCATTCTTTTACTTCGCCGATAATCTTTAAAGGTTCCTTGCTGCGGTAAGAACGGGTAGGATTACCTGGAAATTTTTTGTCTGTTACATTAGGGTCGTTTTCAAATTCACCGGTTGGCTCCACAATGTATATCCTTTCACTACCATCTCCATTTGCCAATGCGGCGGCAAGTCCTGCTCCGTTTTTTAAAGCGGTAAAATAAATGTGATTCATAATAATTTCCGGATAGTAATTAGATGCGAATCCGGCGGTCAGCAGGTCTCCAGTTTTCAGATCCGCCTTTGTTCCATGATAAAACGGCCCTTTGTCTAAAACTTTATTTTCAGGTTCTTTATTATTCATTTCCATGATACTCATATTTTACTTAAGATTTTATTTTTTCAATTTTGGTATTCATTATTTCCAGGGCACTCCGGAAATATTTTTCCAGGGTTTTTAATTCTTCCGGTGAAAAAGAGGCAAAAAGCTGATCTGTATTATCCTGGAAATCCTGATATTGAGGAATAATAAGTTGGGCTATTCTGGCGTTGTCCGGGACAATGATTATTTTTCGCCTGTCATCCTTATCCGGTTGGCGGCGGACGAGTTTTTTCTTTTCAAACCTGTCGATCAGGCCCGTGATGGCACCTGTTGTCAATCCTGTGATGACAGCCAGTTCTCCGGCAGTCATTGATCCCTTTTGCACAAGAAATCCCAGATACTTATGATCGGTTCCGCTAAGGCCTATTTTTCTACCGATACTTTCGTGCATTTGGATCGAAGTATAGGCAAACTGTTGACTAAGTTTTCTCAGTTGAATTGCTTCTTCACTAATTTCCATTATTCTTATTTGCTAAATATCTTAGTTACAAAGATAAATTAATTTTGTAAATAAAAAAACCACTTTGAAAAAACAAGGCGGTTTTAGATTGAATAAATAATCCTCTTTGAAGTCTGAAGACTTAAGAGCATTGTATGAACATTAATTTACGGGGCAAAATTGGAAGTGGTTGATATAGTGATTGGTTCTGAAACTGATTTGATAGTTTCAATATCCTTTATAACCGTCAGGAATTCCTTTTTTATCAGAAAATATTGTCTATGGAGAAAGTAAGGAAGTATGTTTATTGCCGTTATTAATAGTTGCAAATTAGCCGTGATATACTGATCGCTGCTGAAATAGACGAGTTCATTCTCGATGTAATACTTAAGATCTTTTAAGGTTTGTTCTTCAATATCATCAACTACTTGTGTATTCTCTAAATATGGGAGAATTTCATTTTTTAATTTTGTTTCAAGAGGTTTCAGGTTGGTAAAATTCTTTTTGATTTGTTCAAATTGAGTTTTTTCATTAATAAATGATGTTGCATTGATTAATTCAGAATATAAGATATATTTATCTTCATATTTACCATCATATTCTTCAAAATTACGGTAGCCATTTTCAAATTCATTTTTTCTGTTAAGAACAGTGGAAGATTTCAGGAAGTAGGTGTAAATATCCGAGTCATTCTGGTGGATTTGTTGTTTGATTTCAGAGATGGTATCATTCAATTGTGGAACAAGTTTTCCTGCTTCTCCGGAATTATATTTTTTCCCGTCATAATCAAAAGTCTTTAGAATGATTTCTTTTTTAGCGATGGCTTCTATTGTTTTTTTATCATTTTCCAAAGCAAGCAAAGTATAAACAAGTTCTACTTTGTCTTTTGAAAAAAGCTCTTCGAAAGAAAGATTGTCATTGGAATTTTCCGTAACAGTGAAATCAGGGTTTTTATTATCATAATAACCATTGAAGATTTTATCAAAGGAATCTCTGTTATATTGTTCTTCAAATTCTGTAGTAAATGTTTCAAAATTAAGTTCGGTTCTTTCCTTCTGGTACTTTACTCTGGAAAAAAGTTTTGCGGTCAACTTTTCTTCTGTTTTTTCAAAATCCCTGAAAAGGTTTTTAGCCGGTGTACTCTCATTATCTTTTATGATATTAAGATTTCTAAGCCTTATGATTCTGTCTTCGTTGGAGGGATGTGAAGCCCACTGATTTTCAATATTCAGTTTTGACTTGTTGAAAAGTCCGGATTCAGAAAGTTTTACATAAGGAAGCCCATATTGGGTTTCGAGTTCACTTTGTTTTGCGAGGAAATTCATTACAAAAAATTGTTCTTTGTAAATATTTGGACTTGCCTGGTTCTTTGAAACCTTTGCGTCATAAAAATTGATAACATTCTGGTATGAATTATGAGCCAGTTCCATTCTTAATAAAGACTCCTCCAAAGCCAGTGATCCTGCAATATTCGCGGCTACTTCATCTGCATGAAACTCCATCTCTCTTGAAAGTGCCATATGTCTGATGTTCACAAAAGAATACATTTTGGTGAGCACCCACTGGATTTTATTTGTGATAAAAAGTGCTAATGCTGCAAAAATTGAGAAGTAACCACTCATATTTGCCCATTTCTCAATAGAGTTACGGTACGATTCATCATCATTAACCAGATTAAAGATAATTTGATTCACATTATACACATAACTTCCAACTTTCATCGAGCGTTGGGAAAAATGCCCAAACTCATGGGAAAGGACAGCTTTCAATTCCTGTTTTGTCGAAGTATTAATCAGCCCAAGTCCGATGGTCAGATTTTTCTTAATAGGATAGAACATACTCCAAAAGCTGGAGTCATAGAAAACACTTGCATTGACATCGTATGCTAAATATATTTTTTTAGGAAAATCAGTTTCAGCCTCCTTTACAATTTCATCGATCATTTTAAAAAGCTCAGGTTCATCTGATCTTCTGATTTCAGTCAGAAAGCTTCTGTCGTTAATGTGTTTCTTAAATAAAAATTTAATAATAAAAAAGAATACGAAAACTCCTGTGCCTGCAAGCCCTGCTCCCAGCATGATGGTAATAAACATGGGTTTTACAGCAATTAATCCGATCCCTCCGATAATGCATCCTACTGCCAAGGCTATGGTAAAAAGGAACATGAGAAGATATATGAGGATGAATACAACAATGGCTGAAACAGCAGATTTACTTTTCTTTTTGAAATCCTCAGAAACCTGAATGTACATGATAATAATTTATTTGCAATAATACATTCATAAATTTAAAAGGACAAGAAAAACTGTTCTGAAAATCAGGATGATTAATGAGATCGGGTTTTTTAAGCAGTATCTTTTTTTATATAATCCTTCTTATTTTTTTGTAGCGAAAATTATGGTCTTTATTGTGTTGTAGGAGTAATTCAATCGTTTTATTTCTGAGCTGTCCTTTATTACCTTAACGTTGTTTATCTTATCCCTCTGAATAAGATCTGTCAGCCTTTTGAGATCAGATTCTTTTTGATTTATAAGCACTAAGGTGTGTTTATTTTGCCTTTTAAGTTCCTTCAAAAACGAAAGCATGCGCTCATTTTCTGCATGATTGGTACTATAATCAACAATAGGCTGAGTCGTTGTTTTATTGCAACTTGCTAATACGAGCATTAAAATAATTGTAAAATATTTCATAGTGATAAAGTATGAATAGCCAGGAATTCAATTAATTAAATTTTTTAAGATAGCTTCTTTTATTTTTCCACCTGGTACCAAAAAACAAAAATTTCTTTTGGGTACCATATACTTTTGCTTTTTTAACGAGTCCTGTATTATTAATCCTATAAGAAAACAATTTGTTTCCTTTAATTTTATATTTTAAATGATAATTAATATTGTTATCAGTTTTTAAATCATAATTATGATAATTACCCGACAATATATCTGTTATTGCTAATGAATCAATTTCGGATTCTACCTCTCCTTTATTCTTATTGAATCTTAAATAAAGATCGTTTCCTTTTACCTCATAAACGCCGGTAAGTTCAGTGTGCTGCAAATCTCCGGAAAACTCATAGTTAAATGTATTATAATCCTTTAATTCAACTGTTGTAGTAAAGAAACCTAATACAATGCTCTTAATTGTTTTTTTAATTGTTTGCACTATTAATGTTCAGAATAAATTTCTCTATTTACTATTTTAATGGCATTTTCAAATCGAGAGGTTTTCAGCAAAGATCCATTATCTCACAATTTTAATGCTTTCTAACTCCCCTTTTTCATTTTTAAAACGGAAAATATAATTTCCCTTTCGGAACTTTGATAAATCTATATTTTGATTATAGTTGGTAAAACCTTTAGAGATTAATTTTCCATCTATTGAGAAAATGGAGTATTCAAATTGATTGCTATTATTTTTATTACTGATTATAAAGCCGTCTCTATAAGAATTGACATAGGCTTTTGTTTTCAATGCCTGATCTTCCGCAGGTGTATCTCCAGAAAGTATATTTTCACTAATATCTGCCACTTGTATGCTTTTAATAGCTGAACTGGTTAGAGACGTTGTACTTCCACCGATTATATATAATTTATTATTATATACTTCCGCTGTAGCATGTCTTCTCGGAATCATATTGGAGGATAACCGATGGATTTTATTGGTTGTCGTGTCAAAATAGGCAATGAAATTTTGATAATTATAGCCCCCAACAATAAAAATTTTATTGCCGGATACAGCTAGTGAATGTCCGGATATACCAACAGGCATCGTATATTGATCGATCCAACGGTTAGTCTTGAGATCGTAAACATTGATCAGGCGGGATGGAGTGCCATTAAAACCGCCAATTACATACAGCTTATCATTAACAATTTTCCCCTTTGTTTCCCTGGCCGTAGGCATATTGGGTAATGAATTCCAGGTGTTTGAAGCAATATCATAATACTGGAATTTATTAGAAAATACAGTGGTTGCGGCTCCGTTTAATCCGCTGCCACCAAACACATATATTTTGCCATTATAGATTGCAGAACCTGAATTTCCTGTATAGGAACGATTGGTCGCACCCTTCGTGATGGTATTGGTGTCAAGATCTACAATTTCAAGATGGCTATTTCCCCAACCGTTAAAAATATAAATTTTATTATTGTAAGTTTCTGAATTAGCAAATCTTTTAGGAAGTAGGGTAGAATTGAAAACACTCCATTTGTTATCGGTAATATTGTATTTCTCAATATACTTGGCATCGCTTGCTTTTTCCTGATACCCATTGCTTACATAAATATTATCATTCACGATTACACTGGTTATAGCACCTCTGCCAATGGACATATTCCTGAGATTTTTAAAATTGAGCATTTGTGCATGCGTTAGCAATGAGCCAAAAAATGAAAGAAGTAATAATTTTGTTTTCATGCTATGAAGTTAATTAATAATCAACATATATTTTTTCCAAATTCGACATCATAAATAAGAAACCATCAATCTCATCTTTTGAAGGTTCTTTTGCATACTGTTTCCTTATTTGTCTAATTTCCTCTTTTGATAATTCTTTTGTGTTTTCATGGGATAGATCCCATTCTTTGTCTTCTTTGTGACGCTTGAGATAGTTTTTATATTCAATTCTATATTCCTCGGTTTTTTGAAATGCTTTGAACTGATTTATTTTAAACTTTATGTAATCCTCTTTTTGTAACTCTTTGCTTTTGATTAAAATATCATTACTTAAAGTAAGAATCAGATAACTTGAATAGTAGCTTGAAAAACCAAAATTATCAGAATCAATAAAATCTCCATTCGGTACGGTAAGAATTCCTGAATAATTCAATTTAGTTTTTTTATCAGGAAAGATTTTATTGAATACAGAAATTTGTGTTTCTGAATCACTGTCCGGATCTGCTATTGTAAGATCAATCAGGAATAACTCATTATCTATTATTTCAAAATAGGCAATATACCCACGATGGTTTGAGGTAGTCATTAAAAATGTTTCATCTCCGTTTTCATTCTTTCTTACAAACTTTTCTCCATAAACAGGATGATCTTCTGGATGTTTCACAAAATATCCTTCTAAAGGATCATTCAGTAATTTATGGTTTTTTCCGTCTATTGTGATAAAATTAGACTGCTGGCCAGTTGCAAAAATTTTTATAGATATGATTAGAAATAGAACTAAAAATTTGAATTTCATAAGTCTGGGGTAAGAGTAAATGTATTAGAATGGCAGAGTTGTTTTCGGGATGGTTGCAGCCTTTTACGTCATAAAAGTATTAGTTACCCTTTTTACTTCCCAGCTTCCATCTTTTTGCTTTTCCAGCAGATAACCAAAACCAATTACAAAAGAAGTGTCATGATACTTATATTCTATGTAAGCAAATCTATCATTGAAATATAACGGATTTGAGAATTGATACAGTTTTATAGGATGATCAACCTCTTCCTTATGAGCAAGCCTTATATTGGAATTTATTTTATCATCAATCTTCAAAGAATCCAGGATATATTTATTTTGTATTAATAAATGCAGCGAATCAGATTTTCTTTCTCCTGATTTACTATTTTTTAAATCAAGTAAGTGAACAACACTTTTATTAAAAAACGGTGGCGGTCCCGGCTCTTCTCCCAGCATTTCTTTTGGACTGGGAGTGTAGATTTTTAATTGTAGCAATTTAGGATCAACTAAATAGGGATTCTCTTTTGAAGGATTACGATTGGATTCGTATTTCAAAACAGCACTCACTATTTTGTTTAGTTCTGTTTCTTCTTGTTTTTTACTTTTGGAGCAGCTCACCGTAAAAAGAACAACAATTAACACCCAAAATATTTTTCTCATTCCATTAATCTTCAGGTTATGTATATTTAATGTGGTTTCGAAACAAATATAAGTAAAGTTGCGGGAGAAGCTGCTTTTTCAAGGACAACTCTCGTTACTTTAGTTGGGTCAATGATCCTTGCTTCAAGAATGTGAACATACTCTTCTATAGAGAAAATGAATGCAAAGACTTATTATTTATGGTGCTTTTATTATTCAAAGGGTTCCCAACTTTTATAGTCAAACCATTGTTCTTTATTACGTTTAATTTTTTTAATAATTCTTTTTGAAGGTCTGCTTGACCTTTTGGTTTTTGGATCATATATCATATCTCCATCATTGTCATAATAGATGATTCCTTTTTTGTCGCAAGTTTCAATGATTTTTACTTTAATGAGAAAGTCCTTTTCATTACGTTCGGTAATTATTCCTGTTGCAATACAAATATCATTATCATATTTATCTTCCTGTTCCTTACTCACAAATCCTTTTTGATAGTTGAACTTAATTGTATCACCAATTTTATATTTTGAAAAGCTTTCTGTTTTTCCTTTCAATTCGGTCTTTTTAGCATTCTCCCAATAATCCTGATAGTATTTTACCTGCTCTTCGAGCCTAATCTCTCTATTGTTTAAATGTCTGTGATAACTTACCAAAATAATTCCCGACATATTATCCGGATGATAAATATTTAAATCATTAAAATATTTTGATAGTCTTGAGCCTCCCCAAAGCTGCCAGTTATTCCTCATCCACATTCCAAATCCTAAATGAACTTTACCGGTAAACTCTTTTTCTTCCAAGGTTTTAACTTTTGCTTTTATACTATCATTCCAAAATGTATTGATCTGAGCAAAGCAATCCTCCAAGTCTTTGGGAATGTAAACTTTGTCAATGGTGTCTGTAATATATTTTATCTTGTTTTTATCATCTAGTTGTTTTTGAAGTTTAATATACTTGTTAAGAATATCTTTTTCTTTGATTTTACCATTTACAAGATATTGCTTAAAACTATATAGCAAGACTTGAGAGTGATGATCAAAAATTCCTTTTTTATCTAAATATTTAGTGATTTTTGGATTACCATTTTCACTTGTCCAATTAAAAATTGTTTCATAGTTTTTATACGGTTTTGTTTTTGCAAATGGATAAACAGTATAAATTAAACTGTCTTGATGAGTATTTTTAATTTGTATTTTAATACTATCCGGGCAGTCTTTATCTAAATACATTACAACTTGTTTTAAGTTTTTGGGTAATTTATTTTGGGCAAATACCTGTAATTGTGCTAAAAATAGAATAATGCTTATGAGGAATATTTTTTTCATGATATTGTAGATGGTCCAAATCTACGAATTACAGAAATATTATGTACGTTTAATTATACTAACAATGTTATTTTCGAGAAACAAAAAACCGTTCTACAAAGTAGAACGATGTATATAAATTGTCCAATATAATTTTATCTGTAAGAAAGAAATTTTAATCCCTTTCCATTATCCGGTACCAGTTTTTTTCTAATTTCCAATTATATTCTGGTTTTACTTTTATTAGTTCTTCATATTGCTTTTGTGTCTCCTTATCATTTGTGAATATAAAATAAGTTTGTGGTGATTCGAAAAAGCCACGAGAAATCCAAAATTTGATAGTTTTTGTGCCTTCAGTTTTATTCTGATAAATCCAAATATCATTTCCTCCATTTGAAATAATCGGGAAGTCAAATGAAAGTTTATAGATACCATTATTCGTTTTTGTATTTGGTTTCAATTTTTCTGTCAAAACTTCTTTTACTATTTGATTGCGCTTATTATATGAAATACGCCAGTCAATTTTTTCAATAATGGAGTTTGGGATTTTGTTGAAATTGTAAGACGTTAGAACTAATAAAATTAATGTTACTGAAAGATTTACTATTCTATTTGTCTTTATGTACTTTCTTTCCCTAATTAATTTTATTATTTGTCTTACTGTTAAAATTAGCAAGATTATACATACTAAAAACCAAGAAAAGGGTTGAATAAAATAGGGAAGATAAAAGTAGTCGACAAAAACAAAAACTAACCAGATTATTACCAAGATTACTATTTTTTTTATCATTCAATTCATTATTAAGTTTTGTCTGTCATTGGTTCATCGGATTGCCACTAAGATCCAAATTTACATATTACATCCATATACCATGTATACAATTGCAAATAAAATTTCAATGAGAAGTTCCTTGGATTTTCTGTATAAAAAAACCGCCCTACAAAGTAGAACGGTTAGTATATTAAATTGTCTCAACGACACGTTGTTACATCATTCCTGGCATTCCACCTCCCATTGGCATAGCAGGTTCGTCTTTTTTCACTTCAGTGATTACACACTCAGTTGTTAAAAGCATTCCAGATACAGAAGCTGCATTTTCAAGGGCAACTCTTGTTACTTTCGTAGGGTCGATGATTCCTGCTTCAAGCATGTTTACATACTCGTCAGTTTTAGCATTGTATCCGAAGTCTCCGGAACCTTCTGCTACTTTAGCAACGATTACAGAACCTTCACCCCCTGCGTTGGCAACGATTTGTCTTAATGGCTCTTCGATCGCTCTTTTTACGATTTTGATCCCTGTAGTTTCGTCAGCGTTGATTCCTGAAAGGTTTTCTAAAGCGGAGATGGCTCTTACTAAAGCAACACCACCACCAGCTACGATACCTTCTTCAACAGCTGCTCTTGTAGCGTGAAGTGCATCATCAACTCTGTCTTTTTTCTCTTTCATTTCCACTTCAGAAGCTGCTCCTACGTAAAGAACTGCAACACCACCAGCTAACTTAGCTAATCTTTCCTGAAGTTTCTCTCTGTCGTAGTCAGAAGTTGTAGTTTCCATCTGAGCTTTGATCTGAGCTACTCTTCCTTTAATTTTCGCTTCGTCACCACCACCGTTTACGATTGTTGTGTTGTCTTTATCGATTGTTACTTTCTCAGCAGTTCCCAACATATCTAGAGAGATGTTTTCCATAGTGAAACCTTGCTCCTCAGAAATTACCTGACCACCTGTAAGGATCGCGATATCTTCTAACATTGCTTTTCTTCTGTCTCCGAATCCAGGAGCTTTTACAGCAGCAATTTTAAGAGAACCTCTTAGTTTGTTTACCACTAAAGTTGCTAAAGCTTCGCCTTCCACTTCCTCAGAGATAATCAATAGAGACTTACCACCTTGTGCGATTGGCTCAAGAACAGGAAGCAATTCTTTCATTGAAGAGATTTTCTTCTCTACTAAAAGGATATATGGGTTTTCTACTTCAGCTACCATTTTCTCAGGGTTAGTCACGAAGTAAGGAGACTGGTATCCTCTGTCGAACTGCATACCTTCTACAACATCTACCGTTGTATCGATACCTTTAGCTTCTTCTACAGTGATTACACCTTCTTTACCTACTTTTCCGAAAGCTTCAGCGATCAAAGCACCGATAGTTTCGTCGTTGTTGGCAGATACAGAAGCAACCTGCTTCACTTTATCTGTAGAATCTCCCACTTCCTGAGACTGGGATTTTAGGTTTTCAACAACTGCAGTTACTGCTTTGTCGATCCCTCTTTTAAGATCCATTGGGTTGGCACCTGCAGCTACGTTCTTAAGACCTTCTCTTACGATAGCCTGTGCCAATACAGTAGCGGTAGTTGTACCATCTCCTGCAATATCATTAGTTTTGGAAGCTACTTCTTTTACCATTTGAGCTCCCATATTTTCTACCTTGTCTTCAAGTTCGATTTCTTTCGCTACAGAAACACCATCCTTCGTTACGTGTGGAGCACCGAAAGATTTTTCGATCACTACGTTTCTACCTTTTGGTCCTAAAGTTACCTTTACTGCATTTGCTAATGCATCAACCCCTCTTTTTAAAGCGTCTCTTGACTCGATATCGAATTTTATTTCTTTTGCCATTTTATTTAGATATTAGATGTTAGACGT
This sequence comes from Chryseobacterium sp. PTM-20240506, assembly GCF_048296755.1. NCBI lineage: Bacteria > Pseudomonadati > Bacteroidota > Flavobacteriia > Flavobacteriales > Weeksellaceae > Chryseobacterium > Chryseobacterium sp. PTM-20240506. Next base: position 2,474,409 of record NZ_CP182581.1, on the reverse strand, counting down.
CAGATGTTAGACGCCAAGCATTATTTGAAAATTATTTTTTATTCAGTTTTAAATCTGAAATCTGGTGTCTTATATCTGGAATCTTATCCGATAATTCCCAGTAAGTCTCCTTCTTTTACGATTAAGTAATCTTTTCCTTCCAATTTCAATTCGGAACCTGAATATTTTCCATAAAGAACTTTGTCACCTACTTTCACAGTTGTAGGCTCATCTTTTTTTCCAGGACCTACTGCTACTACTGTACCTTCTTGTGGTTTTTCTTTTGCTGTGTCCGGAATAATAATACCTGAAGCTGTTTTAGTTTCTGCAGCGATGGGTTCGATCAAAACTCTGTCTGCTAATGGTTTAAAGTTTACTGACATAATATATCTGTTTTTTTAATTATTTCTGCTTTCAAATTCTCTAAATGTGTGCCAAATGAGGTTGGTACTTGTCAGGCGATGCTTCATGGTTAAAAATGGCAGAATTTTATTTTTGGTGTGAAATTTTGGCAGATTAAAAAAATAAAGCCGGAAAAATTCCGGCTTACTTTACTGATCAATTTATGAGACTAAGGACAATATTGTCCCGGTCCGATCCATAATGTACATTTTCCGTTTTCATCACGTTCGCAGCAAACAAGTCTTGCAGCTCCACCGTGGATGGTTTTCTGAGCATCTCTGCTTAATAATTTAGCATTTTTCATAAGTTAATATTTTGTTTTTCTGATGTTCCTGAACATTTATTGTCAATCAGGAGTTTTTGACATGATCAAATATAAGCTTTTTATTCAATCAAAATGATGTTGTTTGTAGATAGTTTTTGGTATTTTGTATTTTGATAACCAGTGGATTATACTGTAAAGGGCAGCAGGGTTAATACTGTGCAAAAACAGGGATATTACTATGGTATTTGGTGATGCATTCCTTCAACTTTGTGAGACCAAATATCATAAAAACTGAAACAATGGAAAAATTAAAAAAAATCTTTCGGGATGCTCCGGCTGATTCACCGGTTCCCCGGGAATTGCTATTGGAGTATGAGAATCCGCTTCCGACTAAAGAACCGGATCGCAATTTATTTATTACGGATTCTGCCAAAAACTTCAGACTAACCGGAAAAAAAGACTCAGCAAAAATCTCAGTATCAAAGCTGAACCGGGAATTTTACCAGCTGGACCAGATTTCACCTTTTGACTGGGGTATTCCCGGGAAATCCGAAGAGATCATTACCGTAGAAAAGCTTCGTGCTACAATTAAAACTAAGAAAATAAAAGTGACCGAAGCTGAAGCTTTTGTGCCGGAAACTCATATACTGGGACTTCATCCTAAAGTGGTTTTTCCGAATACGAAGTCTGTGAAGAGAAACCGTTTGAACAGATTGGTTACGAAAAGTGCCAATCACGTAACTATTTTCGGAAATGATGACAGGGTAAATATTTATCCTAATACCTATCCGGAATGCTGTGTGTGCAGGGTAGAAGTATATACCAAATTAACCAGTGCCTCATCATGGAATTATCAGGGCAGGGGAACCGGATTTATGGTAGGCAGAAAAATTCTAATGACCTCCGGACATATGAGGCCTCAAAAGCCTTATGCATCATGGATGATCAAAGTGATTCCTGCATATTACGATGGACGATCCATTTATGGAAATTCATTTTATACTTATGGAGAAAGCTATGTGGCTTACCAAAGTGACGTGGGAAATGATATTATGGTGGTGAAACTGTATGATAATATCGGAGATACAACAGGTTATTTCGGGGCAAAAAGTTATAACGACGATTGGGAAGATATGAATGTGTGGACCATGACGGGATATCCTTATGATAAAGGAGAAAACCGACCTACTTATCAGAGCAGCATCAGTGTTGTGGATGATGATGACGGAGATGATGTAAAGCTTCCGGATGGAAATAGTGTGGATAGTACACAGATAGAAAGCTATGCAGACGAGGCAAGTGGTGCATCTGGATCACCGTTATATAGCTGGTTCACCAATGGACAGATGTATGCCATAGGCGTTCATCATGGCAATGAAACCGACTGGGAACTTTTCGGATCTGATCTTCATTCTGTGGCTTCAGGGGGAGATATGTTGCCGGCACTTGTGATCTGGGCAAGAAATAATTGGGGAAATTGAAAGAATCAGCTTGAAAAAACAAAACACAACTAATATAAAAAACGCTTCATTTTTATGGGGCGTTTTTTTCTACGGGCTGATTTATTTTTGAAATAATGGCTCCGGAAACGGCAATACCAATAAAATTGGTTACTGACCTCGCCTCGTTCATGAAACGGTCTACGCTATAAAGCAATGCAATATCATTCGCAGGGATCTTTCCAAACCTGTTCAAAGTAAAAATAAGAGCAAGAAAACCTGATCCCGGAACCCCGGAAGCTGTTTTAGATGTAACAGAAATGATAACAAAAAGCCATAAGTAATCATTGAGGCTTAATGAAATATTATAAAACTGAATCAGAAAACAGCAGGCTACAGAAATATAAATGCAGGCACCTGCGAGGTTGAAATTGTACCCCAGGGGAATAATAAATCTTAAAATTTTTTTGCTGTATCCCTCAGATTCCATCTTGTCAAAAATGATCGGAAAAGCTGTTTTGGAAGAAGAAGTGGTTATAACCAAAATGATCTCTTCTTTAATGCTTACCAAAAATTTGAGCAAATTGAATTTAAAGATATAAGAAACCAGTCCTAAAACTCCGAAGATAAAAGCAATATCGGCAAGGTATACGGTTCCCACAACTTTGCTTAATGGCAGCAGGGTATTAATTCCATATACAGAAATACCGTAAGCAATGTTACAGAAAATGATAACCGGAAGAATGATATATAAATATTTAATAATATGATAAAAAACAACAAGTCCTTTATCAAGGATATTCAGGAAACTCTTTCGTCTTTTTGAAAGGTTCATGCATATGCCGATAATGATTGAAGCTATAAGGAAAATAGCGTACCTGTTGCGATACATTACAGAAGATAGGGAGGGGTCATTGATTTCAAACCTACTGGGAAGAATTACTTTTGTTTTAACGATCTGAATTCCCGTATGGGAACCGGGCTGAATGGCAAGTCCAAAAATAAATCCTATGGTAATAGCCACAGAGCTGATGATAAAAAAGTAGAGAATTGTTTGCCATACAATGCTCCCTGCATTTTTTATATCTGCCAGGTGACAGATCCCGTAAATAACTGCCATAAAAATAATAGGCAGGATGATAGACTCCAGAACCCAAAAAAAATACTGGCTGATTATCCCTAATTTACTGCTTATCTCGGGAAGGTATTGTCCTGTAAAAACACCACAGATAATAGCCACGAAAACATACAAAGAAAGATTCTTTAAATATCGGCTGGTGAATGTTTTTTTTGTATGGAAAAGATTCATTTGAGTTTTTTTTCGCTGGATAAACGGACAATTCAATATAAATATATATAAATTTTATATTATCCCAAGAAGCAAAGCTCCTAATAACATGATAATGGAAGATCCGATAGCCCATTTCAATGTGTATTTCAAATGATCAGAAAATTCCACACCGGCGAGAGAGACCAATAGGTAAGTTGACGGAACCAATGGGCTCAGAAGATGAGAAGCCTGTCCGACAAGACTTGCTCTTCCCAGAATATCAGGTGGGATTCCCAGTTGTTGTCCGGTTGCTGCAATAATGGGTAATATCCCGAAATAATAAGCATCATTAGTCAGGAAAAAGGTAAGGGGAACACTGAAGACAGCAGTAATAATATTTAAAGAGCCTGCCATGCTTTTCGGAACAATTTCTATCATACTATTTCCCATAGCCTGCATAATACCCGATCCATTGAGGATCCCTGTGAAAATCCCTGCTCCAAAGATCATTCCTGCTACAGATAATGCATTTCCCGCATGTTTGGACATGAGTTTCTGCTGGTCTTTTAATTTAGGGTAATTGATAACAGATGCTATGCAGAAAGCAATCATAAAAGCAATTCCCAAAGGAACAATATCTAAAATCATTACCGTTAGCAATACAATGGTAAGGACAAGATTAATCCAGATCAGTTTAGGGCGAAGAAGGGCCGGATCCGTTTCACCTGCGATATCGCTATTGCTGTACTTTGTGTATTTTCCATATTTTGCAATACGCTTTTTTTCTTTCAGTCCTAAAATATAAGCCACAAAGATTACCCAGCAAATACCAAGGACCATAATCGGAATCATGGGAACGAAAATCTCTGTGTGACCCAGTTTGAGGGAACTCATAACCCTTGCTGTGGGGCCTCCCCATGGAAGGATATTCATGATACCTCCTGCAAGCATTATGATACAGGTAAGGATCAGGGGATTCAGTCCCTGTTTTTTATATAGGGGAAGCATGGCTGCCACTACGATAATATAAGTAGAAGAGCCATCTCCATCCAGAGAAACTAATGTTGTAAGGATCGCTGTTCCGATGGTTGTTTTGATTGGGTTATCTCCGACTGCTTTTAAAATAAGGTTAACTAAAGGCTGAAATAATCCGGTATCGATCATTAAACTAAAATAGAGAATTGCAAAAATCAGCATTACGCCTGTAAGTGCGATTTCTTTAACCCCATTTTTCATCATGTCACCCAGCTCATCGCCAAATCCTGCAATAAGAGCAATCACTACTGGAACAATTACCAAAGCAGTAAGTGGTGTCATTTTTTTATTCATGATGAGAACCATGAAAATAAAGATCATCAGAAACCCAAGAAATGTTAGCATAGCATTATATTAAATATTAAATTTTTTAAATTGATGTCTGGTTATTTTTGTTTTTTTCTCCAATCAAAACTGTTTCTGAACCCTATGTATCCGTAATTACTGGTTCTGCCCGGAGATAACTGATTAATGAAAGCAAGTTCAATTGCCGAGTTTTTCCCTGTTTTTATTCCAAGCCCTGCGGTGATACGGTTACTGTCGAAAGGGTCTTCCTTTTTGATGTTCATCCTTATCTCATTTTTTAGAATTCCATACAGCCTTTCTTTTTCACCCTTTCTGTTGAAAGGGATTCTCATAGAGATGAGATACCGGACCCTTAATACAAATTCGTCAGGATTATTCAGGAAACGCTCTTCTACACGGAATCTGCTGGAAACGGAAGATCTGCCGATATCATGGTCCAGGGTTACCTGTTGAAAGGCTCTTTTCTCATAGCGGGTCTTTTTCTGATCTTCTGTCTGGTAGGAATCCAAAATGAGAAACATACCTCCTACGGCAGGTCTTACTCCTTTGGTTACTTCATAATCCATATATGCATTGACGAGGAAGAGTCTTTTGTCGTAAGCCAGGTCAAAAGAACGGTATTGTGTAAGGGCTGTTAAAGTACTTTTGTCAGACACCTTGGCAGTCATGATATATTGGAACCACATATTGTAGGTATCAGTGCTTTGACCTTGATAAAAATGATGAAGCACTAATAAAAAAATAAAAATTAATTTTCTCTTAATTTTCATATAATATTGGGTTAATATTGTTACTTCTCAAATATATTTATTCGATTTACCGGGTTTTTAATTTTTCAATCAATGACCTATTTTATCAGCGAACTGCATTTTCTGTTAAAAAACATCTTATATTTGAGAACCCAAGAAATCACGTTTTTAGAATGTTTTTAATTGTAAATATTATACTTATACTGTTGTTTTTCAGGGTTTTATTTAGTGATAAGATTCTGAAAAAACTGATGGACTACCGTTGGGGTTTTCTTTTGAGGTTTCAGCATGTTTTCTTCTTTTTTGTCTTTATTTTAATCACTTTTTTTACGGAAAATTACTTTCTTGATACCCCGGAGCTTATTTGGAGTGTTTTATCTGTAATGATTTTTAATATTGGGATTTATTATCTGGTGTATTATTATCTGGTTCCTCACTTTTACCTATCGAATAAATATCCGGAGTTTATCCTGTATGCCTTGATCTGTTTTTTGATGTCAAGTCTTTTCAGGATTTTGTTACAGCCTACCATTTTTAAAATGAATTTTAGTGAAACTCTTTCCAACACCAATTTCCTTTTTAATGTATATACGGCGCAGGGAATTGTGATTCTTGTTGCCTCCTTTTTAGGGATTACAAAAGATAAATTCCTTATAGAGCAGAATGTTGTGGATCTTGGGGAGCAAAAAGAACAGCTTTATTTTGATCTTTTAAAATCAAAGATGAATCCTCATTTCTTATTGAATACTTTAAATAATATATATGCGAACAGTTTTATCCCATCGGGAAAAACTTCAGATTCCATCCTGCAGCTCAGTAAGCTCCTTCAATATATTATCTATGACAGCGGAAAAGAAAGGATTAGTCTGGCCCAGGAATTTTCGTCGATTCATTCTCTTACCATGTTGTACCAGTTGAAATATGATAACCAACTGAATATAGATTTTGATATCCGGAATGAGGAAACACTGGAATTAATTGAAATTCCACCTTCCGTTTTTTTGACTTTCTTTGAAAATGCTTTGAAACATTCAGGAATCGGTCTGGATCCCAATAGCTTCATAAAAGTTATATATGCTATTAACGACCGTGATTTGTTCTTCGAAATGATCAACTCTGTTCCGGAAAAAAAAGCTTTGGGAGAAACCGGATATTACGGGTTGGGAAATGAAGCAATCACCCAGATACTGGAAAAATACTATCCGGGAAAATATACCCTTTCCTCAGAAATGATTGAAAATAACAGATACAAAACAACTTTAAAAATTGATCTGAATGGCTAATCTTTCCGTGATTAATGTGGATGATGAATATCCTGCGTTGCAACTTGTCCGGCAATATTGTGATCAAATAGAAGGTGTAGATCTCCAAAGCTCTTTTCAGGAACCGGAGAAGGCATTGGAATATTTAAAAGAGAATGTGGTGGATCTTGTTATTTTTGATATTAATATGCCGGGTATTAATGGAGTAGAGCTATTGCAACAGCTTCCTTATAAACCTCTCTGTATTTTTATGACCCTGGAGACCCAACATGCGGTAAAAGCTTTTGAGCTTGATGTTGTGCATTATCTTGTAAAGCCTGTAGATTTTGAAACCTTCAGGAAAGCCATCAACAAAGCCAAAGATTTTTTACAGTTTAAAAATTCTGCAGAACACTCAGAAAAAGAAGATTTCATCATGTTTAAATCCAATTATATCATGAATAAGGTTTTTCTTAAAGATATTCTTTGGGTACAGGGATTTGGGGAGTATATTATTTTAGTAACCTCTTTGAAAAAATATATGATCCTCGACAGGATGTCAAATTTTGAAGAAAAATTTCAGGCTTTTGGATTTATCAGAGTGCATAAATCTTATATCATATTGGCTTCTCATATTGAATCTTATGATGTGAAAAGCGTCTACCTTAAAAATGGAGATAAAATTCCTCTGGGAAGAACTTATAAAAAGATACTGAAAGAGCATTTGGGAAAATAAAAAACCGCTTTTAAAGCGGTTTTTTATTTTTTCCTGCGGCCTGCATCGGATTTACTTTTCCATTGGCACCGCCTCTTACTGCCCCTTCATGTTTTTGTTTGAATACCTGGAATCTGGAAGTCTCAGACGTACTACCATCATTGCTCCAGAAATTATTTGAAGTGTCAATATCTGCTGTTTCACGCATTGGGTCCAGCTGAATAGATTTTAATTTTTTCTCAAAATAATAAGTCTTTGTGGCCTTTTGTTCGTTGAGCCTCCAGATCTGAGCGGAAGATTTATCGTATAATTTCGTTCCATCTTCAAAAGTAAATTCCAGAATGATTGGCATCACCAGTCCTCCTTTGTTTATGAAGTCAATTTGATAAGCTTGAATGTTTTTGAACTTTTCTTTTTGCTGTTTATCAAGAGCCATATCATTGTCCTGTGTAAGGGAATATTCTTTATTCTGATCCACTTTTTCCTGGCCACGATCGTAACGATAGTAGAAATCCTGAGCTTCTTTATCCTTGTCTACATAGAACGTAATATTTTTATCTTCTCTGTTTCTGATTTTGGAAAGGTCTTCAAAGTCATTAACAAGAGCCTTGTCGACTTTGTACTTTACTTCTTTAGGTGCAGGTACGGCCTCTAAATCGGGAGTGGCAATAGTTACCTTATCAATAGCTATGTCAACAGGATCTGTCCCGTAAAACCATCCTCTCCAGAACCAATCCAGATCTTCTCCGCTTGCATCCTCCATTGTTCTGAAGAAATCGGCAGGTTCCGGGTGTTTAAAAGCCCATCTTTTTGCATAAGTTTTATAGGCCTTATCAAAAAGTTCTCTGCCCATAATGGTTTCACGAAGGATATTCAGGCCAGTTGCCGGTTTTGAGTAGGCATTAGGGCCAAACTGAACAATGTTTTCAGAGTTACTCATAATAGGCTCCAGCTGATCTTTTGGTAATTTCATGTAATCCACAATAGTCCACGCCGGTCCACGTTTTGAAGGGAACTTGTTATCCCATCTTTCTTCCGTAAGATATTCTGTGAAGGTGTTCAATCCTTCGTCCATCCAGGTCCACTGTCTTTCATCCGAGTTAATGATCATGGGGAAGAAATTATGTCCCACCTCATGGATGATTACTCCGATCATACCATTTTTTGTTCCTTCTGAGTAAGTTCCATCTTTCTCAGTTCTTCCAAAATTGAAACAGATCATAGGATATTCCATACCATTTGCCGCTTCTACAGACTGAGCAACCGGATAAGGGTAGGGGATAGTGAATTCCGAATAAGTTTTTATTGTGTGTGCAACAGCTTTTGTAGAGAATTTTCTGTAAAGTCCGTAAGCCTCTTTTCCATAGAAGCTCATAGCCATTACCTTATTATTGTTTTCCGGTATTACCACGCCCATTCCATCCCAGATGAACTTTCGGGATGACGTCCATGCGAAATCCCTTACATTATTGGCTTCAAAAACCCAGGTTTTTCTTTGTTTCGATCTGTTTTTTTCTGCTTTCTTCGCTTCATCGAGCGTTACAATTTCTACAGGCTCTGATGAGCTTTGGGCTTTTCTATATCGGGATAGTTGGTCTGAAGATAATACCTGTTCATAATTCTTACACTCTCCGGTACCTCCTACAACATGATCTGCAGGAACATTCATTGAAACTTTAAAATTTCCAAAGGCCAGGGCGAATTCTCCTCTTCCTGTAAACTGGTGATTCTGCCATCCATGAAAATCACTGTACACACACATCCTTGGATACCATTGTGTCATTGTGTACAAATCATTTCCATCTTCAGGAAAGTTTTCATAACCACCACGGCCACCCATTTTAATTCTGTTGGTGATATTGTAATTCCAGTCTATTTTTAACGTGAATTTTTCTCCTTTTTTCAGGATTTTAGGCAAATCAATACGCATCATGGTTTTGTTTACAGTATACCGTAATGCATTACCGGTTTCGTCGGTTACTTTTTCCAGATGAACGCCGTAACCATTGTCCTTTTCCGGAAGTTCCGTTATCTTTAACTTCTGGTCATTTATGGTTTTAGGAAGGGTTGTAGAAGTAGGATAATTGGCTTTGTTGATACTTGATGCCTCGTTCTCGTCCAATTGTAACCATATATAATCTAAGTCGTCAGGAGAATTGTTATAATAAGTAATCGTTTCGGAGCCCTTCAGGTTTCTTTTATCCTCGTCCAGATAGGCGGAAATATTATAATCTGCTCTGTTTTGCCAGTAACCATGTCCCGGAGATCCGGAAGCAGTTCTATAAATATTTGGAGTAGGTAAAATGGTTCCTAATTGTTCAAACTTATTTCCGTGATTACTTCCCGGGTTATTTTGAATATTTTGGGCTGCTAAACCTGCAAATGTGAATACAGAAAGTAGGGTTACTTTTAGTCTCATGACCGAAATGATTTAATAATTTTCAAATATAACAATAACTACTTGAAAAAATATCAATCAATAAGTCTTAAAATGGAATTCTTTCTATTGTCATTTTTAATGCCAGGGCAAAAACACCGGACGATATAAAGAGTATCCAATCTTTTCTATTAATTTTGAATAATGTTAATGCAATAAACAGCAAGATTAAAATAGCACAAACAATTACAATCTGTCCTACTTCCAAACCAATATTAAATCCTAAAAGAGGAATCGCAATACTCTGGCTTTTTGCAATCATCACTCTTGCAGTATTGGCAAATCCCATTCCGTGAATAAGTCCGAAAAATAAAGCCAGGTAATAATTTGTTTTGTCCAGGGCCTGCTTTTTATTCTTCATAATAATATTACCTAATGCTGTAAGGACTATTGTTAGCGGAATTAAAAACTCTACCCAATTTGAAGGCACTCTTACTATATCAAGGATACTTAATGCTAATGTTATGGAATGACCTATTGTGAATGCTGTCACCAGGATTAGAATTTTCTTGAGATCCTTATAAGAATAAACCGCAATTAAAGCTAAAACAAAAAGTTGGTGATCAAGCGCATCTAAAGAAATGATATGTTCCCAACCAAGTTTTAAATAGAATAAAAAGTCCTGCATGATATAATGTACTGTAAAACGTACGAAAATAATGATTAATTTCGAAAAATAATTAAGTCTGTTTTTATGAAAGGTTTGTGGATACTGTTTATTCCTCTTGTTTTTTTGTATTCTTTTACTATTATAAAGCATCCCTATCATGTAGGTTCCGTTGAAATCAATTATAATACAAAATCAAAGACATTCGAGGTTACCGGGCGTTTTTTTCTGGATGATCTGGAAAATGCCCTAGGTAAAAAATACAACAAGTCTTTCCACTTTAATGATCCGAATTATAAGGTTCAGTTAGATGACGCTTTAAAAAATTATAGTGCAGAATATCTGAAACTAAAGTCCGACGGTAAGTTCTTAAGGGTAAATTATCTGGGATATGAAGAGGATAATGAGTCTGTGAATATTTTTTTGGAAACGGAATCTGTTAATATGCCTAAGAAAGTTGAAGCTGCAGTTAGTTTTTTGTATAATCTGTTTGATGATCAGATCAACATTGTCCATATTATTTTGAATGGGAAAAGGAAAAGTGAAAAATTATCCTATCCCAATCGATATCTGTATCAACAGTTCCAATGATGTATTTAATACGCTTTCAAGTGTATATGTAATTGTACATGTGTATTTTTTCTAATAATATTCTTTTTTGATGAAAATTAATACACCATTGCGTGATAAATATTAAATTTATATATTTGAGAAATATTAAAATAAAGGATTTTTATTTTTTTTAACATTTATTTTAGATATTTAAAGGTCTTAAATATTTGCAAATTAAGGATTTTCTATATTTTGTTAAATCTATTAATAGTGACTAATTAATATTATTAATATTTTTTAATATTTGATCTTTATGTGTGTTTATTAAATAATTTTTTTTATATTTGATAGGGTTTAGATATGTTAATTTTTTATAAAATTATATATATTATATATTTTGCATTGGATTTAAAGAAGTTTTAAAAATTGTATTAATTCTTAGTTGTTAGAAATAACAATATTGCATATGGAAAATAAAGAAAGTAATTTTTTCTTGCATTTTTATCCCGCATGTACTTTAATTAAAGAACAAGTAGGGGTTAATACAATAAAGACATCAGGTGTTTTTTATGCAGATGAAGCAAAAGATTATTTAACCCGGATTCTGAAAATAGGTAATCCTCCAAATGACACAATTGGGCTATCGATGGATTCAACGTAATTATAAAAATTGGAAATAGTAAAACAGAACATTATATTTTTATTTTATTGCTATTTGGAGAAATAGTTCCCACAAACTCCGGATAGGATCAGGCACAAAAAATTCTAACAACACAAATTCGACATATATATAGCGCTTATCTTAATGGTAAGTGCTTTTTTGTATGGATTTCAATATTAGTTTTTCTTTGCATAAATGGGATAAATGTTTTTATTTTGTAACTAACAAATGTTTGTTTGTAACATTTTGGCAATAAAATTGACTAATTAAAATATAATCTTCATATCAAATTATTTTTAGCGAAATACAGAAGATTATTAAGCGCTTACTCACGTAAGTGCTTTTTTATTTTAAGCGTTATTTGTCTATTTGTAATAGGGTATTGATTCCTCTTGTGTGCTCAAGCAAATCCGGAAAAAAATTATTGTAACATTCCTGAAGAAGATCTTTATTTTTTAAAAATGCTTCGAATACAGGAATATCTTTCTCCAGATATTGTGCTTTATTAAGAACATTTTGAATGCTGAATTTTATTCCCCAATCTTCTCTGTAATTATATAGCCAATCTTCTGTTTCCATCTTTACTAACATTCTCTTAAAATTTTCAGGAAGCCATTCTTGATTTTCATTAAGAGCCTTGTAAACCCGGAGGGAATGGTTTTTCCAGCCTTGCAGTGAGTTAAGAGTAAAGTCATTAGCCAGAAAATGATCCATAGATACATCTACAAATGCTCCTGCATATAGTCTAACCAAAGGGCTGAATATTTTTTTAGCTTCATGAATAGCCGGATGGGAGTCTGTAAAGGTATCGATAGCTCGGTGTAAGGTAATCCCATCCTGAATTTCTTTTGGAAATGAGAACCGCTCTTTGTTTCTGATGAAATCTTCGAGAAACTGTCCGACAATTTGCTGATCTGTAAAAGAGAGAAAAGAATGTGCTAAATAATTCATAGGATATCAGGTTATAAAAATAAAACCTTCAAATAAAGTTAAGGTATTTGAAGGTTTATAAACTAACTATTTAAAAGAAATTATCTAACAATAAACTTTTTACTTTCTATCAAAGAATTTTTGTCATCATAAATACTTAGGAAGTACTCTCCGGAAGTTAATCCTTTGAGGTGGATGGTAGTTTCCGTAGTTGATATTACGTTTTGGCCTGCAGAATTGTATACTTTAAAAGAATACTTGCCGGTTCTGTTTCCTGAAATCTGAATCATATCATGAGCAGGATTAGGATATAGTAAGAACTCTTGTGTTTCATGAATAGCTTCCTTTGTGGCGAGGAAAGATTGTGTTTCAGGCATAAAATTAGAAACGACACAAGCGAAACGTGCAAATCCAAAAGCTTCATTAGCCGGCTTGGTGTTTCCTATTGCTACCCCCGTAGGATCACTATTGTAGTTAATGTCCGGATTTGCCCACCTGTTGATTCTGGTGCAGTTGAATCCTTTAGAGGAACATTCATCATTATAAGCCATTATAGTTCTCCATCTTTGAGAAGAAGTGCTCGAAGTTCCAAGATCTATTGCTTTTTTATTGGTGTATCCATGATGATGATCACATGGTGTGGTGCTGGTGTCTACGTACCAGTCATGTCTTAATCCCATATTGTGTCCAAGTTCGTGGGCAAGTGAGTAGTTGGATACAGCACAATTGTATAGGCTTACACAAAACCCTGAATTACTGCTGTAGTTGGTAGAACTTGTATTTACATAGCCTAAGCCGCAAGTGTTAGTTGGTGTTGAGGTAACTAAAGCGCATAGATCCGCTCCATAGGTGGTTCTTAGTGTATGTACATCATCCATATACCCATCATTATTATTTCTGAGCCTTGGAAGATCCGTACTCAAACTTCCGGATTCAGTGTAGCTGATCTCTCCTGAGTATACAAGATTAATGGTGACATTGGAAACCCCGGAATTGGTTAATGCAGTATTGAAATTGGTGATAGCAGTTGCTACAAACGAATTACTCTGTGAAAGCCCGCCCCATGCGTTTTTTGCTGCGGTAGTGAAAACTACCATCACATCTACTCTGGTAGCAGAGCATACAGGGGTTGTTGATAAGCAAACGTTGGAATTTGCTTTATTAAAGTTTTCGTTTTTGTCCATTACATAATCATCAATCGAGTCCTGATTGAGGATTGTCGAATCGCTCACTTCGGATAATGCAAAAACGTTTGCATCAGTTTGGTGGAATATTACTTTTTCACCTGTGCCTGAAGCGTACATTCCTGTTACCACGCGATCATATTGTGAAAGTACAAGTTCGGCTCTGGGATCATTTTCAATAGTGTAAATATAAGATTCACTCTTATTGCTGTACGTTAAAGAACGGCTGAATTTGGCTGTGATCTCTTTACCGGTCGGGAGGTTGATTTGTAAATCGGATTTTAAATTAAAGGGAGCTTGGGAATAGTATTTTGTAACTAAATAAGAAGAGGATAGCTCCCTGCTTACTTTTTGGTTACTTTTTAAATTATTCTCATTAATAGCTGTTTGAAAAATTTTGTTTTGCCCAAATAGCATGCCGGCGCAAAACAACACGAAAATAGTGAATTTTGTTTTCATTTTATGTGATTTAGTATGGTGATATACAAATATATATAAAATATCAACATGTGGTGATTTTTTTTCAATGGATGATAGAAATTTCTGCGAAATATTTAATTTCAGCGCTTTGTTGCTATTAAATTGATCTAAGAAACCACGGTTGAAGATTGTTTTTAATAACATCATCACTCTCTATCGAATATTCATATTGATAAAGAGTGATGATGTTTATTTAATCCCTGCCTGGATTTTGGCGATAAATTGGAAACTAGTACGTTTTCTTGGTAAATTTAAATAAGGATGTTTTAGGACTGTCTTTTAATTAAAAGATTCGTTCATGGAAATCTTCAATTTTACTGACTTCCTCAATTTTAATCCCGAATTTTCTTTTAGGTATTTTGTTGAGGTTGGAGACAAAGATCTTTTCATATCCCAATTTTTCAGCTTCCGAGATGCGTTGTTCAATTTGAGCAACAGGTCTGATTTCGCCGCTAAGTCCGATTTCCCCGGCAAAACAAAAATGTTCGGATATTGCAATGTCTTCATTAGATGAAAGGATAGAGGCTACTACAGCGAGATCAAGGGCCGGGTCATCTGTCTTTATTCCTCCTGTAATGTTGAGAAAAACGTCTTTAGCACCAAGCTGAAATCCGGCTCTCTTCTCCAATACGGCAAGCAACATATTCAATCTTTTAGCATCAAATCCGGTAGAACTCCTCTGAGGTGTTCCATAAACAGCCGTGCTTACCAGTGCCTGAATCTCCAATAACATAGGGCGATTTCCCTCAAGCGTTACAGCTACGGAGTTTCCGGAAAGCTCCTCGAATTTTTTTGTAATTAAAATTTCAGATGGATTTTTGATCTCTTTTAAACCCTGGGAAATCATTTCATAGATTCCAATTTCCGAGGTGGAGCCAAAACGGTTTTTATTAGCCCGTAATAATCTGAAAAGATGATTTCTATCCCCATCGAAATTTAAAACTACATCTACCATATGTTCCAAAACCTTTGGACCGGCAATCTGTCCGTCTTTAGTAATATGACCTACCAGAAAAACTGGAGTATTGTTCTCTTTAGCATATTTAATGATCTCATTCGAACATTCTCTGATTTGGGAAACGGTTCCCGGTGAGCTTTCTATCAATTGGGACTGTAAAGTTTGAATGGAGTCGATAATGATAAAATCAGGCTCTAATTTTTTGGCTTCATGTAATATTTTTTCCAGTGAAGTTTCGGTGTAAAGGAAGCAATTTGGGTTTTGAACTTCAGATAACCGGTCTGCTCTCATTTTAATCTGTGAGGCGCTTTCTTCTCCTGAAACATAAAATATTTTCTTCTTCATTTTTAATGCCAGCTGTAAAAGCAATGTCGATTTTCCGATTCCCGGCTCTCCTCCGATCAAAGTAACAGAACCTAAAACAATTCCACCTCCCATTACCCGGTTGAGCTCCTCGGAGGGTGTTTTAATCCTGGGTTCTTCAATTGCTTCAACTTCAATGATATTAATGACGTGTTGCTTTGTTTTCGAGGAAGGAAGACTTCTGCTGGATACCTTTTCCACGACCTCTTCAACTAATGTATTCCATTGCCCGCAGTTTTTGCATTGACCCATCCATTGTGAGTATTGGGTTCCGCAGTTTTGACAGAAATATGCTGTTTTAAGTTTTGCCATACTGCGAAGTTCAAAATTTTTTTTGAATTTTACTTCTGAATTTTTGGTTAATTTTCTAGTATGAAAAATATTTTAATAAAAAGCGTGGTTATATTCTTTATAATGACAATCCTTACTACATGGCTTGCAGATTGGCTCGTAGGATATTTGCATTTACCCGGCGGTGATTTTGGAATGCTTTCGTTGGCTGTTCTTATTGGGTGTATAATAAGCAGCGGAGTGGGACTTGTAACGGTTATCCTATTTAAAAGCACATATCAATCGGTGGTTAGGATTGCTATTTTATTTGAAGTACTCTATCTTTTTATGCTGATGATATCAGGAACTAATCCTTTCACTTATTTTTCTGAAAAAACAAACGCGAAACTTCTGAATGTACTTTTGTATATGAATGCAGTTGTCGTTTTTCTGATTGTTATTGCTATTCATTTTATGTATGTGAAAATAAAATCAAAGAAAAAATTATCATAGGTCAAGAGATGAATGGGTTTATCACTTTATCTTTGATGGGTAAAAAATAAAATATATTACAATGAAAAAGATACTATTAGCTTTTATGTTTGCTTTTTTAAGCATCGCAGGCTTTGCACAATCAACCTGGAAAGTAGATCCTATGCATTCTTCAGTTAACTTCAATATCAAGCATATGGGGATTAGTTTTGTGCAAGGAAGATTTGATAAATTCGATGGTACAGTGGTTTCTTCAGGGAAAGATCTGGATAAGGCAACCTTCAATTTTAATGTGGTAACCGGATCGGTAAACACAGGCGTTGAAATGAGAGATAAGCATTTGAAAAGTGCAGACTTCTTCGATGCAGAGAAATTTCCGACCATGACATTCGAAAGCGGATCTATTACGAAAGATAAAAATAATACCTACATCCTTAAAGGAAAACTTACCATTAAAGATGTGACAAAAGAAATCAGCATTCCGGTAACGTATGGTGGTGTAACAAAAAATCAGCAAGGGAAAGAAATTTTAGGCTTTCAAACAAAATTTACAGTAAACCGTTTAGATTATAATATTAAATATGATCCAACAGGAGCGGGTGTTGCAAAGGATGTAGATGTTAATTTGTATTTTGAATTAATAAAGCAATAATTTTTTTAAATATAATTTGGTTTGGTTACAGGTTTCTCAAGTAATTTTGAGGAACCTTTTTTTTATTTCTTAGCAAATAAATTGCCTCGTATTTCTTTTTCCCATAACTTTGCACAAACCTAATCTAATGAGTAAAAAGAATACTAAATACATCTTTGTGACAGGAGGTGTAACTTCATCTTTGGGAAAAGGAATTGTTTCTGCTTCTCTGGGACTATTGCTGAAATCACGCGGTTTTAATGTAACGATCCAAAAACTAGATCCTTATATTAATATTGACCCAGGAACTTTGAATCCTTATGAACACGGAGAATGCTATGTAACCGAAGATGGTGCGGAGACGGATCTGGATTTAGGTCATTACGAGCGATACTTAGATGCTCCCACTTCTCAAAACAACAACGTTACTACAGGAAAAATCTACCAGACTGTAATTGAAAAAGAAAGAAAAGGCGACTTTTTAGGAAAAACAGTTCAGGTAATTCCTCATATCACTAACGAAATCAAACGTAGGATTAAAATTTTATCCAAGCAGAACTACGATATCATTATTACTGAAATCGGAGGAACTGTAGGGGATATCGAATCTTTGCCATACATTGAAACTGTACGTCAGCTAAAATGGGAATTGGGAGAAAAGAATTCTATGGTAATTCACTTAACCCTGTTGCCATATCTGGCTTCCAGTGGAGAATTAAAGACAAAACCATCTCAGCATTCCGTACGTCAATTGATGGAAAGCGGAATTATGGCAGATGTTTTGGTTTGCAGAACAGAGCATAAAATACCAAAAGATCAGAGAGCTAAATTAGCTCAGTTCTGTAATGTTCCTTTGGATAATGTAATTGAGTGCAAAGATTTGGAAACTATTTATGAAGTCCCTATGTACCTTCAGAAACAGAACTTTGATGATGTAGTTCTAAAAGAATTGGATCTTAAGAGTGATAAAGAAGCGGATCTTAAAGATTGGAAGAGTTTCCTTAAGAAATTCCAGAATCCAAAAAAGACTGTTGAAATTGCTTTAGTAGGTAAATATGTTTCTCTTCAGGATTCTTACATTTCTATCGCTGAAGCATTTAAGCATGCCGGAGCAGATCTTGAGACGGAAGTAAAAGTGAGATGGGTTTATAGTGGGGATATCACCCAGGAAAATATCAAAGAAACTTTAAAAGGAGTTAATGGAATTCTTATTGCTCCTGGTTTTGGAGACAGAGGTATTGAAGGTAAAGTATTGACAGCTCAATATGCAAGAGAAAATAAAATTCCTATGTTGGGAATTTGTTTAGGAATGCAGATTATGACTATTGAATTTGCACGAAATATTTTAGGGTATTCTAAAGCAAATTCTATGGAATTTGATACTGCTACAGAGCATCCTGTGATTTCTTTAATGGAAGAGCAAAAGAATGTTGTTGATAAAGGAGGAACGATGCGTCTTGGTTCTTGGAAGTGTTCTGTGAAGAATAACTCTAAACTTTCCAATATCTATGGAAGTAAGAATATAGCTGAAAGACACCGTCACCGTTATGAATTCAACAGTGATTATTTACAAGAATTTGAAAAAAACGGATTCTTTGCAACAGGTACTAATCCTGAAACCGGACTGGTTGAAGCTCTTGAGCTTAATGATCATCCGTTCTATGTAGGAGTGCAGTATCATCCTGAATATAAGAGTACGGTTGCAACACCGCATCCGTTATTCAGAGCTTTTATTAAAGCATGTGAGAAGAAATAAAGGAATTTATATCGATTAAACGTCATATTTAAACTCAGGTTGATTATTATCAGCCTGAGTTTATCATATTGTAATAGAGTAAAAGATAGAGTTTTGATAAAAAATCAGTATTTTTGTCAGCTCGAAATCCAGGGTGGAATTTAATGTTGAATTTTACGGTGGATTATGAAAAAATAATTTTAATAAAATCAAAATGCAACAGAACAACGGACTCGATAAAAGTCAAATGATTAGTTTTGCGGTTTTATGTTTGGTTCTCTTCGGATTCATGTTTTATTTTCAGAATAAACAGCAGAAAGAGGAACAGTTGAAAGCTCAGCAACAAAAAACTGAACAGGTAAAAACTGCCGTAAAACAAACTCAGGCAAGTAATATCAATCCAAATGTAACTCCTAACGCTATTCAGGTTTCTACTTTAGGAAATAATGAATTGAAATTGGAATTTTCCAGCTTGGGAGGGCAAGTTTCTAAAGTAGAACTTTTAAAATACAAAGCGTATGATCACAAAAGTGATCAGGCTGATCTCCCTCTTTATTTAATCAATAAGAATAACTCAAACTACGGTTTTCAGTTTAAGGATAAAACGGGTAAGGTTATTAATACGAAAGACCTGGTTTTCTCTCCGACAGTGAATGGAAATGCTGTAACGATGACAGCTAATTACAATGGTGCTGTTATTCAGTTTATTTATACATTACTTCCTAAATATACATTAGACTTTAAAGTAAGAACTCAGGGGTTGGCTTCAGTAACTTCTGATACCAAGGCTGATTTTCTTTGGAATTATAATGTGAGAAATTTAGAAAAAGGTAGAGCTCAGGAACAATCCCACTCAGAATTTTCTTATGCATTTAATAACTATAAGAGCTATGATTATGATGGAAGAACGACCATGGAAGAAGAGAAAGAAACTCTTAACTGGATTGGTGTAAAACAGCAATTCTTCTCTTCTGTGATTGAAGCTAAAAACGGATTTACACAAAGTAAAGGAAATCAGGAATCAATAGAAGAGGGTGAATATTTGAAGAAATTCAACTATGAAGGATTTGTTCAGATGACAGGGAGTGAATTGAATCAGGATTTTACATGGTATTTTATGCCATTAGATTTACCATTATTAAAATCATATGATAAAAACTTTGATGAGATATTACCTTTGGGTTGGTCATTTATCGGTGGGATGAACCGCTATTTCTTCATGCCAATGTATAATATTATTGCATCTTGGGGATTAACAGCAGGCTGGGTGATCTTCTTTATGACGATCATTGTTAAACTTATCCTATCGCCAATTATGTACAAGCAACATAAATTGAGTGCTATGATGAGGGTAATTCGTCCTGAAATTGATGAGGCTAATGCGAAGTTAAAGGATGCGGATCCGATGAAGAAGCAACAAGCTACAATGGAAATTTACAGAAAGGCTGGTGTTAATCAAATGGCGGGTTGTTTGCCGGCGTTGGTACAGATTCCTATTTTCTATGCATTATTCCGTTTCTTCCCGAACTTTATTGATTTAAGAGGAAAAGGTTTCTGGTTTGCAAAAGATTTGACCGCTTATGATGATTTAATCAGATTACCATTTAAAGTTCCTTTCCTGGGAGATCATTTGAGTGTTTTTGCTTTAGCGTGTACGGTGGTAATTTTAATCTATACTATCATGACATCAGGAAATATCCAGCAACCTCAACAGGAGGGAATGCCAAATATGAAAGTATTAATGTACATTTTCCCAATTACATTTTTATTTTTCCTGAATACTTCTGCATCTGGTCTTTCATGGTATTACTTTGTATCCAATGCAATTAACATCTTGATTATCCTTGTTATTAAATATGTGATCCTGGATGAAAAGAAAATTCATGCCCAGATCCAGGCGAATAAGGAAAAACCAAAAACTGAAGGTAAATTCCAGAAAAGAATGCGGGAGATGATGGAGAAGGCTCAGGAACAACAAAGAGCTCAGGAACAACAGAGAAATAAGAAGAAATAATCTTATCATGATAATAAAAAAGAGGTGCAAATTATTTGCACCTCTTTTTTATTGCACCTCTTTAATCATATTTAAGTCTGAAAGATTGCCTGTGGTGTACTGTGGGGCCAAATTTTATAAGTGCGTCCTGATGTTTTTTAGTAGCATATCCAAAATTAGTATCCCATCCGTATTCGGGAAACTCATCATGTAATTTAATCATCAGCTGGTCTCTGTAATTTTTAGCTAAGATAGAAGCTGCAGCAATTGAAAGGATTTTAGAATCTCCTTTAATGATGCACTGATGTGGAATATAATTATAAGGATGGAACTTGTTTCCGTCCACCAGAATTAGTTCCGGTCTTGTTGTTAATTTATCTAATGCCAGATGCATTGCATGGATGCTGGCATTAAGAATGTTGTGTAAGTCAATGAATGCTGGAGGTAATTCTGCGATAGCATAATCTTTAACATTATCTTTTATATAATTATCCAGATCCATTCTGGTTTTAAAATTCAATTTTTTAGAATCATTTACTAAGCTTTGTTTGAAGCTGTGGTCTAAGATGACAGCTGCAGCAACCACAGGCCCTGACAAGCACCCCCTTCCAACTTCATCACATCCTGCTTCTATGTAACTCTCTGACCAACTTTGTAATAAATCCATTAAAATAATATATAAAACACTATAATATTTTGTAAAAATAAAGAAAAATATATTTTGGGGCAATATGTGTAAATGGCAGTATATTTATCTTATTTATTTAATATTTCTAGTTGAGTTATAAAATTTTTATCATATTTAAAAAATAACACGAATTAGTGATTTATGTTAAATTTAGCTTAATTTTATTAAATCTTTAAATATAATTCATATGTGTATTTGATCATTTATTATTTTAAATCTTTTTAACAATTTATTTGGTTATTTTAAGAAAGTTTTACATATTTGCATTTAATAAAAAAAATAATCAGTTTAAATATGAAGAAATTAACTACAAGTGTTTTGGCTATAGTTCTTACTTCCTCTTTTATGGTCGTGAACGCGCAAAAAAAGCAGACTGACACTATAAGAACTCAGGACATACGGGAAGTCGTTGTGACCGGAGCTCTTGGATTAAAGAAAAGACAGGATGCGATTACATCTGCTAATCAGGTTGTAAATAATGCGGAGATTACACAGGCGAATAACCCGAATGCAGTGCAATCTCTCACAGGTAAAGTATCTGGTTTACAAATTAATACAACGAATAATTCGGTAAACTCAACTACTAGAGTTGTTTTAAGAGGGCCTAGATCAATTTCTGGAAATAACCAGGCATTAGTTGTTATAGATGGTGTAATTTCTACATTAGGGATATTGCAAAATTTACCTCCTGAAATCATTGATAATATGAATATTATCAAAGGGATGCAAGGAGCAGCTCTTTATGGTGAAAAAGGAAGTAATGGGGTAATTGTTGTTACTACCAAGAAAGGAAGTAGATCAGAAAAACTTCAATTTAGTCTTACTAACTCAATAGACTTTTCTTCTGTTTTTAAACTGCCTATTTACCAAAAGCAATATGGACAAGGGTATCCTGGTGATACATTTGACACTACTGATTTTGGGGGAACAAACTGGACTCCTTATGAGAACTCTAACTGGGGGCCTGCTTATTCATCAGCATTAGGAGGTCAGACTTTAATAGTGGGTATGCCTGATGCTAATAATGTTTGGAAGACTGAGACTTTTAGTCCAAAGAATAATCATATTGGCAAGTTTTTTAAAACAGGTGTACTGATCCAGAATGGACTATCGGTTACAGCTGGTGGAGCTGATTCTTATGCTTTCTTGTCATTAAACAGAGCGGAAAATGACTTCGTAGTTGAGCGTGATAATTTGAAAAGAAATAATTTTATTTTTAAAGCAGGTAAGCAGCTTGGTAAATTTAGAATTGATGGTAATATCAATTACCTGGACTTGAAAACATCAACAACTTCCTCGGGTTTATATGGTCAGTTAATACAAACTCCTACCAATGTAGACGTAAGGCAATTTAAAAATGCTTTACCGGATGCCAGTTATACAATATATGCAACTAATCCATATTGGACAATTGAAAATGATAGAACGGATACAAAAGACAGAACATTTTCTGGTTTGATTAATTTAGAATATAAATTAAATGATCATGTATCCTTTACTTATGCTGGGACTGCGGTAATGGGGTCTACTGTAACGGAAAGTCATTTAAATGATTTCGCATACGATAGATTATATGACGGAACTGGAACTCCTATCGACGGAACCCATCCTACAGATTATGGTCCGGAGCCGGTTGTTTCTGAATATTATAAAAGCGTTGCATCTAGCTTTAGATATTATGGAGATTTGATGGCTAATTTTAATTATGACCTTACTGATGATCTGAACTTGAAATTTAATGTTGGGCATAATATTCAGGATACTTCTTCTTCAATAACTTCTGTTGGGGGTAAGAATTTGCAGGTACCAGGTTGGTATCATATTAATAATGTACTACAGCCGGATAAATTTTATAACCTTGATAATAGTAAGAACCAGCAAAGATCTTATGCTTGGTTTGCTAACTTGGATTTGGGCTACAAAGATTTCTTATATTTCAACTCTACTTTCAGATATGAGAAAAACTCTGTTTTAAGTCAAAATCCGGTAGGTCCTAACAAAGAGAAATTGGGCTTTAGTAATAAAGGTTACCCATACTATTCTTTCGGTGCATCATTCATTCCTACTAAAGCGTTTGCCTCCATTAAAGGAAAGGTGTTGAATTATGCTAAAGTGAGTTTATCTTATAGTAAAGTGGGTAACGCGGGAACTGTGCCTGTTTATGGATTGGATCGTGTTGGGGTTTTCCCGACTGGATATCCTTTTAATAGTTTATCATCTTATCTACCAGCTACAACTTTATATAATCAAGGGATTCAGCCTGAATTCCTTAAATCTAAAGAGGCGTCATTGTCCTTAGGATTATTTAATGATCGTATTACCTTTGATGGCTCCGTATATAGAAATGATACAGATAACTTGATTACAACAATTACTACCTCTCTAGCTTCTGGTATTGTAGCATTCCAAGATAATATTGGGAATAGCAGAAACCAGGGGTTTGAATTGGATTTAGGATTTACGCCATTCAAAACGAAAGATTTTGAATGGAAAGTAAGAGGGTCTTATACTACTTATGAAACTAAGATCTTAGGATTGGCTGATGGTGCTGATGAAGTAGCATTATCAACCTATGGAACGCCTGGTGTGGGTATTTTTGCTGTTAAAGGAGAAAATTTCCCGGTAATTAAGGGAACTAAATATCAAAGAGATCCTAATGGAAATATTATAGTAAATGCAAACGGTACTCCTTTGGCGACTTCTACTTTTGAAGTATTAGGTAAAGTAAATCCGGATTATATTTTAGGATTTAGTACTTCATTCAAATTTAAAGGAATAACCTTGAGTGCGGTGGCTGATTATAGAACTGGGAATAGCTTTGTTGCTTTCAATAAGTCATTATTAGGAAGTATGGGTTCATCGGAGAAAACTGCTGATTTTGACAGATCAAAAGGGTATGTGGTTCCGAATTCTGTTCAGTTAGTGAATGGGCAGTATGTTCCTAATACAACGCCGGTAGGTAATGATCCTTCATATACTGGTGTAAATGCGTATTTCACTGGGCCATACAGGTCTGTTGGGGAAGAATTTGTTGTTGATGGGACGGCATTAAAAGTAAGAGAAATTGCCTTAAGTTATGACCTTCCAAAATCAATCTTAAGCAACACATTTGTTAATTCGCTATCAATTGGTGTTTATGCAAGAAATCCTTTCTTCATTTATGCTAAGGATAACAGAAATTATTCAGATCCTGAAACGGCTTCAACTTCTGGAAATGCAGCTGGTATTGCTCTTAATGGACAGTATCCTAGTATAAGAAATTTTGGTTTTAACCTAAATGTAACTTTTTAATTTTTGAATAACATGAAGAATAATAAATTTTTAACAATACTTTTAGTTGCAGCATTAGGTCTTACAGCAACCTCTTGTTCCAATGATTATTTGGATGTCAATGACAATCCGAATGCAATTCAAGCGGAAGATATTACTCCGGAACTTATGCTTCCAGGTGCTATTAGTACTGCTTATAGAACTCAGGCTGGTACAATGGTGCAGTTTGGTAATTTAATGATGAACAGCTGGGCTGGAAATGCTTATACTTTCACCAGTCCTTTTCAGAGAGAATTTAATCTTAATAGTGTAGATAATACTTTTTATACTGGAATCTGGGGATTGTATCCTAGGATTGCTAATTTCGACCAGATGGAAAAATTTGCAAATCCTGATCATAAACAAGATAATTATATTGCTGTTGCTAAAATTATGAAGGCATACTATATGCAGTATATTGTAGATTTGTATGGAGATGCTCCTTATAGTGAGGCTTTCAAAGGACAGGTAAATACCTCGCCAGTGTATGATAATGATGTAGATATCTACAAAAGCTTAATTTCTAAACTAGAAGAAGCTAATGCTCTGCTGGATGCGGCGCATCCAGATGCTTTGCCAATAACTGCTCCTGATATAGTTTTTAAAGGAGATATGGATAAATGGAAAGGATTTTCTAATACAGTAATGCTGAGGCTTTTGATTAGGATGTCTAAAGTTACGGGAGATTTGCAGACTTATAGAAACCAGAAATTGCAAGCGCTTGCTGCTAGAACTTCGCCTTCGAATCCGGATCAGCATGGTGGATTTATTGAATCGGAAGTGACTGTTAATCCTGGATACTCTTCTGGAAATGATGATCAAATGAATCCTTATGTTCTTACGTGGGCTAGGACTTCGGCAAATACATCAGTACAGAACTATAGTTTTATAGTTGTCTCCGAGCATATGGCAAATGCATTAGAAGGAAATGTTATTTTGAATAGCAGTGATTATGCAAAGTTTACGGGGCTTAAAGATCCTAGAAGAAGTAGATTGTTTACGAATGTAAATTCTGTTGACGCAAATGGGAATCCTTTTGTTGGTTTAAAAGGGATTAGACAAGGGAATATACCTGGGCAACCGGGTGTGCCAGTTAATAATGTTAATACTTCTAAATTAGGAGTAGGTAACTTTACTTCTGCTGCTACAACTTCTTGGCTTACGATACTTACTAATAATAATGCGAGAGGGGGAGTACTCTTTTCCAAAGCAGAGAGTGATTTACTGCAAGCTGAAGCAGCTCTTCGTTGGCCTACCATTTTTACTGGAATAGTAGGTCAAGCTAAATTTACTGATGCAATTACATCAAATGCAAACTGGTTAGGAGCAAATACTAGTCAGATGGCAACTTATTTAACTGGCATTAGTACAAGGCCAGGACTTGGGTGGATGGGTAGTGATGCTCAGAAGTTGGAGGCTATTATGACGCAAAAATGGATTGCTTTAACGAATATTAATCCTACAGAAATGTTTATTGAATACAATAGAACAGGATATCCGTACACGCCAATGGCAACAACAGCACAGTACCCTAACAAGCCTTACAGATTAGTATATCCATTCTCTGAATATGCTGCAAACTCCGCGCATGTACCAAATATTACAAGTGCACAAGTATTTGTTAAGAATCAATATACTCCATTCTGGAATCAAAATTAATTTAAGAACATTTTTTGATATATTTAAAACCGCCTTTTGGCGGTTTTTTTAGTTTATTATTTTCATAATTTATGCTAATATTAATAAATTAATTGAAAAAAAATATTATTATGCAAATCATTGGATCTGTATGATTGCTTATTTTTCTATCTTTTAAATTGTATTACTCTTTTTTTTATTTTTTTCTAATTTTTTTATAAGTATTTGTTTATTAAATAGTTATTTTGTATTTCTTGTGTTTTTATTCCATTTATATCACTTTTTATTGATTTAGTATAGTGTTTTTGTAGACTTGTTGTATTTCAATAATTATTTGAGCTATTGGTTAAGTGGTTTTTATTAAATAGTTAATTTTTAACAAAAATTAACTATTTAATGATGTTTATTTTTATTGATTATTGAAGTATTGTTAATTTTTTACTATTTTCTTTTGTGTTGTTAAGAAAGTTTTACAAATTTGTATTATCACAAAAATCAATTTAATATGAAGAAAATAACATCAGGTGTTCTGATTATGGTATTGTCCTCATCTATAGCTGTTGCCAATGCTCAGCAAAAGAAAAGTGACACTGTAAGAACGCAAGATATTGAAGGTGTTGTAGTGACAGCCCTCGGTATCAAAAGAGAAAAGAAATCTCTCGGTTATGCAACTCAAGAAGTAAAAGGAGATGCTGTAAATAAAAATCCTACCACCAACTTCCTAAACAACTTATCGGGTAAAGTAGCAGGTCTGGAAATCAAACAGAGTACAAACTTTGGGGGGTCTATAAACGTTGTTACAAGAGGTTATAAATCGCTCTTAGGTGATAATCAGGCTCTTTTCGTTGTAGACGGGGTTCCTATCTTAAATAAAAATATAAACACGGCCAATCAGGCGACTGGTGGCGGTGGGTATGATTACGGAAGCTCAGTTGCGGATATTAATCCAAATGATATAGAAACTTTAAATGTCCTTAAAGGAGCTGCAGCGACTGCTCTTTATGGTTCCAGGGCCCAAAATGGAGCTATTATTATCACAACTAAAAGAGGAAAGAAAAATAAGGAAGGTATAGGAATGGAGTTCTCAAGTTCCATTACTATGTCAACGGTTGACAGATCTACTTTCCCTAAATACCAAACACAGTATGGGCAAGGTTATACAGGTAACAGTTTTAGCAGTGCTTTATATCAGGGAAGTCCAAGGGTTGTTTTCGGAAATGATGCTTCTTACGGATCAGCATATGATGGTTCCATGGTTTGGCAATATGGTGCATTTATACCAGGTTCTCCAACTGAAGGACAAAGAA
Organism: Chryseobacterium sp. PTM-20240506; assembly: GCF_048296755.1. Taxonomy (NCBI): domain Bacteria; kingdom Pseudomonadati; phylum Bacteroidota; class Flavobacteriia; order Flavobacteriales; family Weeksellaceae; genus Chryseobacterium; species Chryseobacterium sp. PTM-20240506. The sequence continues at coordinate 2,446,773 of NZ_CP182581.1, read as the reverse complement.
CCCCTTGGCAAATCGCAAAAAATGGTCCTATTAAATTTTTTAATACCGGAACCAATTATGTAAATACCCTTTCCTTTAGTGGAGGTGACGAAAAAGCAACTTACCGATTGAGTTATGCAAATACTGATGCCACAGATATTATGCCTAATAGCTCACTGATAAAAAATAACTTTAGTGGAAATGCATCATACAAACTCACAGATAAGCTAACGGCAAATTTTTATGCAAATTATGTAACTCAAAAGACAGTTGGGCGTAATACTACGGGGTATAATGATAATATTATGACCAATTTTAGACAGTGGTGGCCAACAAATGTTGATATAAATGATTTGCGAAATCTCTATATGGGATCGTATAAAAATTATACTTGGAACATGAAAAGTATTACGGACTTAACTCCGGCTTTTTGGGATAACCCTTATTTTCAGCGATACCAGAATTATCAGAATGATTCAAGAGATAGGTTTGCTGGAAATTTTAGTTTAAATTATGATGTTACAAAGGACATCAATTTACTGTTCCGTATGGGAAGAGATGGTTATACAATGATAACGGAAGATAGGAAAGCTGTAGGGTCTTATATTGGAAATGATTTTGGACTCAATGGGACTGTTGATCAACCTTCAGGTTATGCCACAAGTCAATATAAATTTTCTGAAACAAATTATGATTTCATTGGTACCTATAAAAAGAATATTACCGATGATTTCAATATTAATGCGTTGTTAGGAGGAAATATTAATGTTCAGAAAGTATATTCAAATCAACAATCGACCTCAGGAGGATTATACATTCCAGGTATTTATACAATCGCCAATTCAGCATCTTCCCCAGTTAGACCATTGATTTCAGATGTTTCCAAATATGTTTATGGTGCTTTTGCTCAGATTTCATTAGGTTATAAAAATACCTATTATTTAGAAGGGACATACAGGAGAGATCAGTCTACGGCATTGCCTGAAAATGATGCAGTGTACTGGTATCCATCATTATCTGCCAGTGTTGTATTTTCTAATCTTATCAATGCTAAATGGCTTAACTTTGGTAAGATTCGAGCTGCTTATGCTGAAGTGGGTTCAGATACTCAAGCTGATCAACTGTTGAATAGATATTTCAGCCAGCCTTCTTATGGAGATATTCCTGTTTATGCATACAATACAACGTTAAGAAATTTTGAATTGAGGTCTCAGAGTTTGAAAAATATAGAATTCGGAATTGAGGCAAGAATGTTTAAAAACCGTCTAGGCTTTGATGTTGCCTGGTTCCGTAATAAAGCCTTCGATCAAATTTTACCTTTACCAGTATCTTTTGCAAACGGAGCTATTGCTAAAACTCAAAATGCAGGAGAATTAACGACAAAAGGTTTTGAAGTATCCATTAATGCAACACCACTTAAAACAAGTAATTTTTCATGGGATCTTAATTTAAACTGGTCAAATCCATGGACAAAAGTTACGGCTCTTAGCCCGGGAATTGAAAATATAACGATGGGTAGATCACAGGGCGGTGTAAGTATTAATGCTCCTTTAAATGGAGATTATGGCTCAATCTGGACTTCTGATTATGTGAGAGATTCGAATGGACAACCAATTGTTGGTGCAAATGGAGCTTATTTAGTTACGGATACGCCGACATATAATCAGGGAAGTTTTCAGGCTAAGTGGACTGCAGGTTTGAATAATACAATTAGCTATAAGAACTTTTCATTAAGTTTTTTAATTGATTGGAAAAAAGGAGGTAAGGTATATTCATTAGATCAGTTCTATGGATATGGAACAGGTGTTTATCCTGATTCTGTAGGAATAAATGATCTTGGAAATCCAATTCGAAATACTTTAGCAAATGGTGGAGGGGTCATACTACCAGGTGTAATGCAAGATCCTAATAACCCAGGTAGCTATATTCCAAATACAATAAGATTGGATAAATCACAATCAAGCCAGGTACTGGGAACAGATCTTCCGGGAGCTGCTTTTGTTTATGATGCCAGCTTTATAAAATTAAGAGAGGTTTCTATCACCTATAGATTTGATAAAGATTTTTTCAATTCTAAATTTATACAGGGAATGTCAGTGAGTTTAATTGGGAATAATCTATGGATTATGCATAAGAATTTACCATATTCAGATCCGGAAGCAGGGCTGTCTTCAGGTAATATTCAAGGGTATCAATCTGGTCCTATGCCAGCAACAAGAAACATTTCGTTTAATGTAAAAGTTAATTTTTAAAGAATATGAAAAAATATATAATAACACCAATATTAGCTCTTTTATTTGTAGGATGTACAACGGGAGATGATGTAAATTTGGATCCACATGCAGCTTATAATACGACTCAGGAGTCTTTAGTTACTTTTGCACAAAAAGAACTTAGTGATTACATGAATACGCCAAGTGTAAATGAGAATAATTTCAGATTGACGATGCAATATTGGCAGGAAACGATTTATGTGAATGAAAGTAATTATGATTTTACCAATCGGAATGTATCCAATAATGTCTGGACTGATAACTATGTAAATGTTTTGAAAAATTTAGACCAGGCAGAGCAGATAATTAAAGCATATGTACCACCACCTTCGGAATTGTCTACCTGGCCTGCAAAAAAAACAAATCAACTAGCTATAGTGGATATGATGAAGATCTATACTTATCAGGTATTGGTTGATACTTACGGAGATATTCCTTATACGCAAGCTTTAAATATTGATGTATATCCTCTTCCTAAATATGATAAAGCATCTGATATTTATTCTTCTCTGATAAGTAAATTAGAAAGTGATTTAAGTAATTTAGTTGTTGGAGGGAGTTCGTTTGCTTCCGGAGATATCTTTTATAAAGGGAATAACGCGCAATGGAAAAAGTTTGGAAATTCGCTGCTTTTAAAGTTGGGAATTGCTCTTGCTGATGTTAATCCTGCCTTGGCTCAATCAACAGTTAACAAGGCGATTACTGGTGGAGTACTGGCTTCTTCTCTGGATGATTGTAAATTTCAATATTTAGCAGCATCTCCAAATGAGAACCCTATGTTTCAAGAAACAGGCTCAAGAGATGACTTTATTGCAGGTAAAACGTTGGTAGATTATATGAATAATTCTAATGATGCGAGAATTGCTAAGTACTATACTGATGTTGATGGTAATTATGTAGGTCAGGTTATTGGGGCACCTGGTGAGTTTTCTGAATTCTCGAATGCTGGTGAATTTGCCTATACTGCAACTACTCCTGGTGTTATTTTAAGCTATACAGAGGTTGCCTTCTATCTCGCTGAAGCTGCTGCAAGATGGGGTATAGGAGGAAATCCTGCTACTTTATATGGTGAAGCAATCACTGCTTCCTTTACTGAATGGGGTGTGGGTGCTGACGCAGCTGCATATATAGCTGCTCATCCTTATGATGCGTCCAACTGGAAGAAGTCTATTGGTGAGCAGGCGTGGGTAGCTATGTATAATCAGGCAGTAACTTCGTGGAATTTCTATAGAAGATTAGATTATCCACAGTTGATTGCGCCTGCAACTGCAATTCCAAATGCTAATGGAAAAGTACCGGTAAGACTTCAGTATCCGGCTGCAGAGGCGACAACCAATGGTACGAACTACGCTGCAGCAAGTGCTGCAATTGGCGGTGACAGGCTTACAACAAAACTTTTCTGGGATAAATTTTAAACTAAGAAATGCAATAGATAAATAGCTGGAATTTATTCCGGCTATTTTTTTTACAAATCATCTGATCTGATTTAAACTATAATGTTTTTTTTATTCTAAATTTCAGAGAATGATGAATTATTTAAGGTTATAGGGAGAAAAATAAATTATGTAATGCATAATAATTATCGTTTGATTACTTCATAATGAGTACTTAATATATAGCTTATAAAGATTAGTGTTTATTTTTTGTTCTTTCTTAAATATATGATATACAGTTGTTTGTGTATTTATTTTGAATTTTTTCATACATAAATATCACCAATTAATGATTTAGTATGGCTTTTTAATAGACTGATTCTATTTTTGTAATTAATACATGTTATAATTATCTATATTTTGTTAAAATGCATGTTTTTAACATATTTGGCATTTTTCTATTCATTAATTTTTGTTAATTTTTGTCTAATCGTTACTTTTTCGTCTATTTCTTTTGTGTTGTAGAAAAAGTTTTACAAATTTGTAACGCTAAAAATAATTTGATATGAAGAAAGTAACTACGGGTATCCTTATACTGGTGTTATCTTCATCCCTAGCTGTTATAAACGCTCAGCAAAAGAAGAAGAATGATACGGTAAAGACCCAGGACATTGAGGGAGTCGTTGTGACTGCCTTGGGTATTAAGAGAGAGAAAAAGTCTTTGGGGTATGCTTCCCAGGAGATTAAAGCGAGTGCACTCTCCGATGGTACTACAAATACGGGTAATATTGCAGCTCAGCTATCTGGAAAAGTAGCTGGTCTTAACGTTACTACCAATAATAATTTTGGAGGGTCCTCCAACCTGCTTATCAGAGGGATGAAAACATTAGGAGGAGGTAACCCGTTAATTGTTATTGACGGATCGCCTGTTAATAACTCCAATACTCAGGAAAAAAATATTGATTATGGTAATGCTCTTTCTGATATCAATCAGGATGACATCGAATCGATTAATGTATTAAAAGGAGCAGCAGCGTCCGCATTATATGGAGAAAGAGGATTAAATGGGGTTATTGTTATCACAACCAAAAATGGAAAAGGAAAGGATGATGGGTCTTGGGGAATTACACTTTCATCTGCTATACAAGTAGGATTTATTGATAAATCCACCTTCCCTGAATATCAGACAAGATATGGAGCAGGTTATTCTCAAAAGTTTGGATCGCAGGCAGCAGATGGTCTTAATAATGCTAATTATGGAGCTGATGCATCATGGGGGCCAAAATTTGACCCTAATCTAATGGTTTACCAATGGGATTCTTTTGATCCAACTTCTCCTAACTATAAAAAAGCGACACCATGGGTGGCTGCAAAAAATGGACCTATTAAATTTTTCGAGAACCCTGCCACATACATTAATAGCGTAACACTGGAAAAAGGACAAAAGGGGAAAAACATAAGCTTTACCTACGAAAATATGATGTCCGATGGGTTAATGCCTAACTCTCATCTCAACAAAAATAATCTTTCCCTAAAAATTAATTACGATCTGACTCCAAAATTGCATTCCACTTTTTATTCTACAATGACTTTGCAGGATACTAAAGGTAGAAGTATTACAGGATATTCAAATAATACAGCAACAGGTTTCAGACAATGGTGGCAAACTAACGTAGATGTGACCGATCTAGAAAGGGCTTATTTTGCAAATGTTGATCCTAGTGTTGCCAGTGCTGCAAATAATTATGGAAATGTTACCTGGAGTAGAAAATCAGCCGCTGATGGACGACCTGCATATTGGAATAACCCATATTTCCAGGCCTATCAAAATTATACATCAGATAAAAGATATAGAAACTTTACTTACGCACAGTTAAATTATGATTTATTAGATAATATTTCTATTACTGGAAAGGTTTCATATGACAGATCAAATCTTTTAGCAGAGAATAGATTAGCTGTTGGATCTTTACCACAGGCTTTCGGGCAATCAAATAATTCTATTGGTTCAGGTTACGCGAGACGTGATGTGCTAAGAACAGAGACCAATTATGATTTAATGGTAAATTATAAATTTGATATAACTGATAATATTAATGTTTCCGGGGTTGTGGGTGGAAATATTCGAAGAAATTACTATAATTCTGTGTATGCTTCAACAGAGGGAGGATTAATCGTTGCTGGGATCTATGCATTATCAAATTCCAAAAAATCACCATTAGCATCAGATGAAACTGAATATACCACACAAACTAATTCAGGATACGTTACTGCTTCATTTGATTTTTATAAAAAATTCTACGTGGATGCAACATGGAGAATAGATCAGAGTTCAACATTATTAGCTGGTAATAATGTATATAATTACCCTTCAGTAACCGGCTCTTTAATCATGTCGGAAATTCTTAATACGAAAAACTGGATGAACTTTTGGAAATTAAGAGCAAACTACGCAGAGGTAGGAGGTACGGCAGATCCTTATCAATTAGTTAATAATTATAGAGCCTCTGGAATCTTATCTGGAATAGGAATATATAATCCGATTATCAATCAGCCTTTTCTTAATTTACAACCTCAAAGAGCTAAAGAATTTGAGATCGGAACAGAAGCTCATTTTTTAAAGGATAGAATAACGCTTGACTTTGCTTACTATAAAACAAGAACTATAAATCAGATTCTTTCACCACTTCCTACATCGGCAGCTATTGGGTATTTAGGTAAAGTATTCAATGCAGGTAGAATTGATAATAGTGGAGTTGAAGTACAGCTAGGATTGGTTCCAATAAAATCTAAAGATTTTACATGGAATATTGATGCAAACTGGTCAAAAAATAAGAACCAGGTTGTAAGTATATATCCAGGAATTTCTAATCTTTTAGTAAATAGTTTCCAGGGTGGTGTTTCTTTAAATGCAAGAGAAGGAGAAGCTTGGGGCACCTTGGTTGGTGCTGATTACACATATTTAAACGGACAAAAAGTTATTGATCCTAAAACAGGTAAATATTTACAAAATCCTAATCAGATTATTGGTAACACTACACCTGATTGGATTGGAGGAATTAGAAATAGCTTCAGTTATAAAGGATTCTCCTTGAGTTTCTTGATCGATATGCGAAAAGGAGGTGATGTATTTTCAACGGATATGTATTACGGCCTTTCTTCAGGTCTTTATAAAGAAACAGCTGTCGGAGATTACAGGGATAAGCCTATTGTTCTGCCGGGAGTTCTTCCTGATGGCAGCCCAAATACTATTGCTTTATCGCCGGTTGATAACAATGGATCTATGGGATACAAAACACAACCGGCAAGCGCCTTTGTTTATGATGGATCTTTCATCAAGCTAAGAGAAGCAAGCATCGGATATATGCTTCCTAAATCTCTGTTAGCAGGGACTAAAATCTATGATGCTAAAATTTCAATAGTTGGAAGGAATTTGTGGATTATTCACAAGAATTTGCCATATGCTGATCCTGAGGCGATGGTAGGTGGAGGCCTTAACTCTTATGGGTGGTCTATCGGTTCGATGCCAACAACAAGAGATATTGGTGTTAATGTAACATTTAAATTCTAAATTACTTTACAAATGAAAAATATTATAAAACTAGGTTTGGTATCTGTATGTATTGGGTTGACTTTAAGTTCATGTCAAAGTGATTTAACGTCTCTTAACGATGATCCTAAGCATCCTTCAGTTCTTCCATCTGATAATTTGCTAGCTACTGCAATGTATCAGTCTTCCTACTATATGGATAATCCAAGTGTAAATTTTAATAATTACAGATTTTTTACACAGCAGTGGGCTGAAACTCAATATCCAGATGAAACTCAGTATAATTTAGTGACTCGTAATCAGCCTCGTAACCATTTTAATAGGATGTATGTTTACAGTATTAATAACCTGAGACAAGCAAAATTGAATCTGAAAAACGAGGTGGAGACAGACGATATCAGAACAAATAAACTAGCAACGCTGGAAATTGAAGAGATTTTTATCTGGGAAAATTTGGTGGATACATATGGTGATGTTCCTTATTCAGAAGCATTTAAGCCTGATGAAATTCTAACTCCGAAATATGATGACGCGAAAACAATTTATCTTGATTTGATTAACAGAATCGATGCTGTTACAGCTACCATAAAGCCTGCATCTACTGGTTATGCTGATCTGGTTTACGGAGGTAACATGGCCAAATGGAAAAAATTTGCTAATTCTATTAAACTAAGATTAGGGATGAATTTAGCAGATGTTGATCCTACATTATCAAAAACTACGGTTGAATCTGCAATTGCTAGTGGTGTTATTTCTTCAGATGATGAAGCCTACAAGTTTAAATATGATGGAAATACTTTTTCAAATCCCGTATTTGATAATTTAGTGGCTTCCAACAGAAATGACTTCTTACCTAGCGAATTGGTAGTGAATACGATGAAAAACTTATCAGATCCAAGAATGGATGTATGGTTTACAAAAGTTGCAGGTGCTTATAAAGGAGGTGTTTTTGGTGAGTTAAATGATCCATATACTAATTTTTCTCAATTAGGTCCCTATTTTAGATCTGCAACTGCTTCGTCGAATTTATTGAGCTATGCAGAAGTTGCTTTTCTTAAAGCGGAAGCAGCTGCCAGACATTATTCAGCTGGGGGTACAGCAGTAGATCTTTATACAGCTGCTGTTACAGAATCTTTAAGAGAGAATGGTGTTAGTACTGCTAATATAGCAACATATCTGGCAATTAATCCTTACAATGCGGCTAACTGGAAGCAATCGATTGGAGTTCAGGCATGGATTGCCATGTTTAATAAAGGATTTGCCAGTTGGAACTTTACAAGACGCTTAGATAATCCAATTCTTGTGAACCCTCCAAAATCAAACTTGTCTTCTGTACCATACAGAATGCCTTATTCCGATCAGGAATATGTATTAAACGGTGCAAATGTGAAGGCAGCTGCGAATAAAATTGGTGGCGATAAAGCAACTACAAAATTATTCTGGGACAAGTTTTAATAATATATTTAAGATTCATATTAAACAATACTTTGTGTCAAAATGGTCGGGATTTATCCCGGCCATTTCATTTTTTACCAATTAATAGTAATAAACATACAAGATGTAAATCATATTGCCAGATTATAACTATTTTAAAATAAAAGATGTTAATATTCGCTCTTTTTGTAGTGTATATATCCAATTTGATATTCTTTTTTACTGGGATATGCTAATTTTTAGCTTACTTATATTTATTTATTTGCTAATTTTTGGTTTAAAATATTAACAAAATAATGGATTAATTTCATTGTTTTTGAGTAATCGGTAATTTTGTGTCGTTTTCTTTTGTCTTGTTAATTAAAGTTTAACAAATTTGTGAGGCTAAAAAATTAATTATATATGAAGAAAACTACTGCTGGTGTTCTCTTACTTATATTGTCTTCATCCCTAGCTGTATCATATGCACAAAAAGGGAAAAGTGATACAGTAAGAACACAAAACATTGAAGGAGTTGTTGTTACCGCTCTTGGAATTAAAAGAGAGAAAAAATCCTTAGGATATTCAACACAGGAAGTGAAGGGAGACCAGATTTCCGCAGTACCTGTAGCTAATGTCTCAGATGCATTAGCAGGACAAGTTGCAGGTTTAAACATTACTCAGTCTGGCACAATGGGAGGATCCACCAATATGGTTATACGGGGCATTAAATCATTAACCTCAAGTAATCAGGCATTAATTGTAATTGATGGAACACCAATTAATAATGAAACATTTAATCAAAGTGGGATTGGCTCCGGAGGTGGAGGGTATGATTATTCCAATGGATTAGCAGATCTTAATGCTAATGATATTGAAAGTGTCAATGTATTGAAAGGTGCGGCGGCAAGTGCTTTGTACGGATCAAGGGGGATGAATGGTGTGGTCATGATTACGACAAAAAAGGGAAGAAAGAGCAAAAAAATTGGAATAGAATTTAACAGCTCAACAACTTTAGGATTTGTAGATAAGTCTACACTTCCAAAGTATCAACATGAATATGGTGGTGGCTATACAGGGAATTCTTTTTATAGTGGTGACATTAAAGGGAATGGTGTTGTGGAGAATAATATTGTTTACACCTATGATGATGCTTCTTTCGGAACCCGTTTTGATCCTAATCTTTATGTTTATAATTGGGATTCCCAATATCCTCAATTACCGGGATATCTTAAGCCTACTCCCTGGGTAGCAGGCAAAGATCCTAATTCGATCTGGAATACTGCAGCAACATATCAAAATTCCATTGCCTTTTCTGCAGGAAATGAAAAAGGAAAATATAGATTGGGGTATACCAATTTTCTACAAGAGGGAGCTTTGGATAATAGCGAAATAAGAAAAAATACAATTGACTTTTCCGCGGACTATAATTTTACAGAGAAGCTTAATATTTTTGGTAATATAAATTATATAAATACTAACGGGAGGGGAAGAGTATACACAGGATATGAATCCAGAAATCCTATGCAGGGATTCAGGCAGTGGTGGAATATGTCTGTAGACATGGATAAGCAAAGAGAAGCCTACAACCTTACAGGTCAAAATATAACCTGGAATATTAAAGATTATACAAAGCAAGAAGTAGGATATACTGATAATTATTTCTTTAACAGAAACCAGAATTATCAGTCAGATACAAGAAATAGATATTTCGGAAACTTTGGATTTAACTATAAGATTACTGATTGGATAAGTTTTATGGGAAGATATGCATTTGATACTTTCGACGAGCTTAGGCAGGAAAGAGTAGCAACCGGTTCATCTAATCAGGGGCGTCGCAGTAACGGAGGTAAAGGTGAATATTATTTTATGACCCACAAGGTTTATGAAATGAATTATGATGCTATTTTAAACATTAATAAAAATTTGGGAGCAGATTTTAGCCTGAATGGAAATGTAGGTTTTAATCTTAGAAGAAACGGAAGGTATGGTAATTCAGGACTAACCAATGGAGGCCTAAAGGTGCCTGGGTTATATTCTATCACAAACAGTGCGGAGCCCTTGACAGAAGTGAATGTTGGCGATTTCGATGAAAATAAAAGTGTTGACGGAATCTTTGCCCAGGCTAGTTTAGGATATAAAAATATGTTATTCTTAGACGGATCTATTAGAAGAGATAGATCATCAACCTTGCCGATTAGTAACAATACATATTGGTATCCTTCCGGTTCTGTAAGCTTTGTTTTTTCTGAACTTTTAGCTAGTAAAAATAAAATTAGCTTTGGTAAAGTTCGATTAAATTATGCAGTGGTAGGGAATGATACAGGACCTTATAATTTATTAAATACTTATGCTTTTAATCCTGCATTTAACGGTTCTTTCAATGCAAGTGCAAGAGATGTAGCGGCAAATCCAAATCTAAAACCTGAAATGCTGGATGAGATGGAAGCAGGTTTAGAAATGGGTTTCTTTAAAAATAGAATAAGTTTTGATGTTTCGGTTTACCAACAGAAAACCAAGGATCTGATTACCCCAACCAATATTTCAGGAGCATCAGGTTTTACAAGCAGATGGATAAATGCAGGTGATATTCAAAACAGAGGTATTGAAGCAAGGTTAACTGTTGTCCCAATAAAAACTACTAAATTTTCCTGGGAAGTTACTGCCAACTGGTCTAAAAACAAATCAAAGGTTACTAAGATTTATGGAGAAACAGATTTCTTACCATTTGCTTCAATGTGGAATGTTACTTCCGGAGCAATGTTGGGAGAATCTACTGGGACTATCAGAGGAACTAATTATGTTTACCTAAATGGGCAACGTGTAGTTGATAGTAATGGTAAATATATGATAAGCACAAATCCACAAGAAAAAATTGGTGATGCAGTGCCGGATTGGAGAGGAAGTATTATCAATACAATCCGGTATAAAAATTTAAGTTTAAGCTTTTTAATTGATGTGAAGAAGGGAGGTGATGTGTATTCGCAAGATATGGCGTTTGGTCTTGCTACAGGATTGTACAAAGAAACAGCAGGACTTAATGATCTGGGTAATCCTTTAAGAAATACTCTTGCAAATGGAGGTGGAGTTATTTTGCCAGGAGTGAAGGCTGACGGAATACCTAATGATATAAGGGCTGGCTTTACAAACTATAGAAATCCATATGGCTACTATGGTGGACCAGAGGCAATGCATGTTTATGATGGCTCATTTGTAAAACTTAGAAATGTAACAATTTCCTATAAATTACCTAAAGAAACTTTTGGAAATTCTTTCATTGACAGCATGACACTTTCTTTAATTGGACGGAATCTATGGATTATTCATAAGAATTTACCGTACGCCGATCCCGAAGCCTTAATGAGTTCAGGAAATGCATTAGGTTTTCAAAATGGAGCACATCCATCTATGAGAGAAATTGGTGCAAGTATAAAAGTTGAATTTTAAAGTTAAGAAAATGAAAAAAATAATTATAGGCTCATTCTTAAGCTTATCCCTGTTTTCATGTACTAATGAAGACTACGAAAATTTAAATAAAGATCCGAAAAATCCAGCAGAAGTTCCCGGGAGTTTTCTTTTTACAAATGGGGTGAAAAGCCTTTTTGATCAAATGGGTAATACCAATGTTAATCGAAATGTATTCCGGTTGTTTGCTCAGCAATGGACACAGACTCAATATGTTGATGAAACCAATTATAGTATAAGAAACAGAAGTATTCCGGATAATCATTGGAACATTCTTTATACTAAAGTTCTTTATAATTTAAAGCAAGCCAAGGAATCTATTAATAAAGATCCTAAACTTACATTGGGACAGAAAAAAAATCAGACTGCCTACATTTCAATCATTGAGGTTTATACGTGGCAGCAATTGGTTGATCTATTTGGAAATGTTCCTTACTCACAAGCATTACAAGGGGTAGAAGGAACTTTGCCTGCTTATGATGATGCTTTTACTATTTATAAAGACCTGTTATTAAAGATAACAAAAGCTTATAGCGATATTGATCCTAAGTCGACTGGTTTTGAAAAAGATTTTGTTTTTGATGGAGACCATACCAAATGGAAAAAATTAGCTGCTTCAATAAGATTCAAACTTGCTATGAGAATAGCAGATGCCGATCCTTCATTATCAAAGACAGAAGCAGAAGCCGCTTTCACACAGGGGCTCATCTCTTCTAATCAGGATAACTTTATTCTAAGGTACGAAAGTAATATTGCTAATGCTAATCCATTGTATGCTGATCTGGTTTTAAGCGGAAGACAGGACTTTGTTCCTGCGGATACCTTGGTAGACTACCTAAATGATTTACAGGACCCAAGAAGGAATGTATTTTTTGACAATAATAAAACTCCTTATGTTGGAGGTATTTATGGAAGTTTTAATACCTATACAGATTACAGCCATATCGGGAAAGTTTTTTTTAATCCTGACCTTAAAGGAGATTTAATGGATTATTCCGAAATCTCATTTCTACTTGCTGAAGCGAAAGAGAGAGGCTATAATGTCCCTTTACCTGCAGCGGCTTATTATACACAAGCGATTACTGCAAATATGCAGTACTGGGGCATAGATTCTGTGGATATAGCGGCTTATCTTGCTAAGGCTAATGTAAATTATGCTACAGCATCTGGCACATGGAAGCAAAAAATTGGTAAGCAATTCTGGATTGCGATGTATAATAGAGGATTCGAAGCTTGGACTGTATGGAGAAAATATGATGCTCCTGCTTTAAGATTACCTGCAGCAACAAAAGCACCTGTGCCAAACAGGTTTACTTATCCTGTACGTGAAACTACTTTGAATGGAAGTAATTATAATCAGGCAGCAGCTGCAATTGGAGGAGATCAGTTACAAACAAAGTTATTCTGGGATAAATTTTAACACCTTAATATATTTCACATTCATGTTAGGCCGCCTTCGGGCGGTTTTTTTATTTCCGTATATTTGTACTTCAAAATTTTGAAATGAATCACCTCAGAAGTGTTTCATTTGCTCATGATTTGTTACAGCTAGTATTATAGCGGAAAAATAAAAATAATTACATGAATATTAAAGATATAATAGAGGAAAAACTTTCGGAGGTCATTTTGAATGTATATCAATTGAAAGATATCAACCTTGAAGTTCAGGAAAATAAAACTGAATATGAGGGAGATTTTACAATTGTCACTTTTCCATTGGTAAAGCAGTTGAAAAAAAATCCTGAAAGTATCGGAGTAGAATTGGGAGAATCACTTACTGCACAGACCGACTTGTTTGAAAGCTTTAACGTTATTAAAGGATTTTTGAACGTAAAGGTTAAAAACCAATTCTTTGTAGATCAGTTCAAATCAATAAGTGAAGACTTTTCAAATATTGATAAGAAAAATGCTACAGTTATGGTAGAATATTCTTCGCCAAACACCAATAAACCTCTTCACCTGGGGCATATCAGAAATAATTTGTTAGGGTTTTCTGTGGCCCAGATTTTAAAGGAGGCCGGATATGATGTGATCAAGTCGCAGATCATTAATGACAGGGGAATCCATATTTGTAAATCAATGCTGGCTTGGGAAAAATTTGGAAATGGAGAAACTCCTGAGACCACTCATACCAAGGGAGATAAGTTCGTTGGAAACTATTATGTAGAATTTGATAAAAACTATAAAAAAGAAATCTCTGATCTTGTAGAACAGGGAATAGGAGAGGATCAGGCTAAAAAAGAAGCTCCTTTGATGAAAGAAGCTCAAAAAATGTTGCAGGATTGGGAAAATGGTGATGAGAAGGTAAGAAGTTTATGGGCAGAAATGAACAGCTGGGTTTATAAAGGTTTTAATGAAACCTATAAAAGATTGGGAGTTGATTTTGACCAGGTTCAATACGAAAGCAATACTTATATTTTAGGTAAAGATCTTATTCAGGAAGGACTTGATAAAGGGATTTTGTATCAGAAAGAAGACGGATCGGTTTGGTGTGACTTGACGGATGAGGGATTGGATCAAAAGCTTTTATTGCGTTCGGATGGAACATCAGTTTATATGACTCAGGATTTGGGAACCGCAGTAGAACGATTCAAGCAGAATGATATTCAGAAACTAATTTATACTGTAGGGAATGAGCAGGATTATCACTTCCAGGTGTTGTTCAAGATATTGAAAAAACTGGGTTATGTGTGGGCTGATCAGCTGTTCCACTTATCATATGGAATGGTGGAACTTCCGGAAGGAAAAATGAAATCCCGTGAAGGAACTGTAGTGGATGCTGATGATCTGATGCAGGAAATGTACGAAACAGCTAAATCAAAGGCTCAGGAATTAGGAAAACTTGAAACGCTTTCGGATCAAGAAAAAGAATCTTCTTATGAAACTGTTGGGTTAGGTGCATTGAAGTATTTTATGCTTAAAGTAGATCCAAAGAAAAAAATGCTATTTAATCCGGCGGATAGTGTTGATTTCAATGGAAACACGGGACCATTCATTCAGTATACATATGCCCGTATTCAGTCCTTATTGTCAAAAGCTAACTATGAATATAAAGAAGCTCCTGCAGTAGAGCTGAATGAATTTGAAAAAGAGCTAATCATGTTACTGGCGAATTATAAAACTATTGTAGAAAGAGCTGCCGAGGCATTAAGTCCTGCTCTTGTCGCTAATTATGTTTACGATTTGGTAAAATCTTATAATTCATTTTATCAGAATCAAAGTACACCGATTGTAAAACTTGAAGAAGGAGATTTAAAACAAACCCGTTTAAATTTATCTGATCTGACGGCAAAAACTATAAAAAAATCTTTAGGGTTACTGGGAATAGGAACCGTAAACAGAATGTAAAATATAAGCCTTCCGGATTCGGGAGGCTTTTTTATTAAGTTTGTTGGTTTTGTTTTGATACATCTCTGTGACTGTCTTCATATAATTTTGCATCACTCCATTTGGCATGTTTGGAAGGAACAATTTTATAGCCTTTTTTGTAAGAGTATACTTTAGTGAATTCAGCTCCGAAAAATATCAACATACAGGAATAATTAATCCACATCATAATAAGGATCACGGTTCCTGCCGTTCCAAAGGTCGAAGTCGGTTTGAAATTACTGAAGTACAGGCTTAATAAAAATTTACCCAATGTAAATAAAATAGTTGTTAAAATTGCACCTTTCCATACGGGTTTCCAGCTGATCTGTACATCCGGGAGAAATTTGAACATCAAAGCAAATAGAAGCATAACGAGTGCAAAGCCAACGGCAAAATTGACCAGTTCAACCAGCATATACGTCTCGAACCCGAAATAATTGGTGATCCATGTATTAAAAAGGCTAATCGCTGATGAAAGAATCATCGTGATCATTAATAAAAATCCAAGAATAAGGATCATTCCAAGTGAGTTCGCTCTATCAAGAAGGAATTTGATCAATGCTTTTTTGGGCGCTGATTGAACATCCCAAAGAGTGTTTAACGAATGTTGCAGCTGAAAAAATAAAGTAGTAGAACCAAAAACCAAAGAACCGATCCCCACTGCTTTCATAAAAATATTCTGCTTATCGATCAATGCTCCGGCAATCATATTTTCTACACTTTTAGCAACATCTTCCCCCATTAATCCGCTGATTTGAGTACTGATCTGCCCGCGGATGGCTTCTTCACCAAAAAAGTTTCCGGCTATCCAGATAATAATAATTAATAGTCCCGGGATTGAAAAAATAGCGTAATAAGCTAAGCTTGCCGAATCCCTTGATGCGGTTGAACTATTCCATTCACTAAACGTTTCTTTTAAAACTTCCCAGAAAAATTTTATATTATTGATCATATTAAAATGGATATCCGATTGCTATATTTAATACAAGATTATCTTTTCTCCAGCTGCTGTCCCCGAAATTAATTCTGTTAAAAGTCCATCGGTCCCCCTTTTCATAATAAGGAACACGTATCGGCATTGCTAAATCGAGCCTTAGAATTAAAATAGAGAAATCAAGTCTTAGGCCAACTCCTGCACCTACAGCTATTTCGCTTAAAAAATCTTTGGAGAATTTTCCTCCTGGTCTCTGATTTTTTTTGTCATTAATTAACCACACATTTCCCGCGTCTACAAATGCTGCAACATTTAGAAACTTATAAAGATTAGCCCGATACTCAGCATTCATCTCCAGTTTAATATCCCCAGACTGATCGAATGCAAAATTCGAGTTTAAATTCCTTGGATCATAACTACCAGGACCTAGAGTTCTCGCCCTAAATGCTCTGATACTGTTACTTCCTCCCACAAAAAACTGTCTGGAAAATGGAATTTCCTGTGAGTTTCCGTAAGGATAGGCTATACCTGCAATAATTCTTGATGCAAAATTGGTTTTCTCGGAGAACTTGTGATAGAATCTAAAATCATTTTCCATCTTTACATATTGGCTGAATGGCACACCGAAGATTTCTTTTTGCTTACCCTTTTTAGCATTAGCTCCGGTAACTAAACCTGTAATGTTTCCCGCCAAATCTAGCGTACCTTTATAGTAGATAGTATTGGCTTTTGGCAACATTGTATTAGTATAAGTGTAAGAGTAGGTAGGACCAAAAATAAGTTGTTTTTCAACCACTCTTTTTAAATAAGGATAATTGTCACTCTCTGTGTTATATAATTCAGTGACATTGGCAGGGGAAACCAACGTAATATCAATCACTTTCAGATCATGTTCTTTGCGAGCATTTTCCTTCCATACATAGCCGAAAGATGCTGTAAAGTTGTTCAATGTGTAATATTGCGTACGGTTCTGGAATTCATATCCTAAACTGATATTTGTTCTTGGAACAAAAGCACTCGAAGAATTAAAGCGGAAAGGAGCGACAATTCTAGGAATTGACAACTGTACATTGGCTCCCGCCCGATACATATTCTTAGCTTCGGATTGCCCTCCCATCTGTACATCAAATGCTCCGTATACAGATGCTTTGAATTGTTCAGCACCTTTGAAAAAATTTCTGTGGGTCCAGTTTAAGTTGAGCTCACTACCCGCGTAGCTTGCTGAATTGGTTCTCCCTAAAGCCTCAAGGCGTAAAGATTGTACTTCCCGAGGTGTTAACAGGTAATATGCATCAAATTTGTGTTGCAAAGAATCCGAAACGATAAACTCATTTTTCACAAACTTAAAAACCCCTAAACTAATCAGCCTGTTTAATGAAAGGTTATGATTTGTCCGGTTATAAAGATCTCCTTTTTTAAAATATAATGCTCTGTCAAAGATCTTAGGTTTGAATTTATGCTGCGGATCTATAACGTAGATATCATCATAAACATATTTTGATAGTGAATCCGGATTCATAGGGACACTGTATTTTCCTTGCTTTACATCCTGAAGATTATAATTGGGGAATACAATAACCTTATCGATACCGAACTGTTGTGTTGCAAGTTCAGGTGTATCATCTTTTAATTTTACATTAAGCTCAACCTTATGATTTTTGGCTACTGTACTGTCTGCCTGAACAATAATATTATCAGGATGAAAATAATAAAATCCTTTTTCCTTCAATCCGTTATCAATCCTGTCACGTTCCGACTTAATAACACCAAGATCGAATGGGTTTCCACTTTTCAGTAAGCTTTTATCTTTTAAATTTTGAATTTCGCGATTAACCAGAGTAGAATCTTTTTGAAATTTTACGTTGCTGATCAGATATTGGGCTCCTGGTTTTAACGTATAAATGACTTTTGCTTTCTTGTTCTTGGAAATGGTATCATAAGTGGCTTTAGCATTAAAATATCCTTTATTCTCTGAGTAATTAACAATAATGTCTTTATTGAATTCACGGTCAACGTCTCCTAATAATACAGGTTTCTCACCCACCTTATATTTAAGCCAGTAATTGAATCCTTTTTCTTTTTTAGGTTCTCTGGCAATATTATAAAAATATAACCTAGGTCGTAGACCCAGAATGGTTGAATTAGGTTTGGGAACCAGATTTTCTTCCAAAGCGGCCTGAAGTTCTTTTTTCTCTTTTTTGGAGATGGTATCATTTTCAATTTTTACTTCACCACGGGTGTATAGCATTTGTCCTTCCTTCAGAAACTTTGTATTGCTACACGAAAATGAAATGGCAGCGAATCCCGATGCACATAAAGATGTAAGATATATTTTGAATGTATTTCCCATTTATTTAAACTCTACCACTTGGTTATTTTTATTTTCTTTTTTTGGTTTGTCCTGTTTTGATTTCCTGAAAATATCCCGGAATCGGTCATAATCCAATGTAATAATAAAACCGACACCTGTTTCAATAATTTGTCCTTGCAGGGCTACCTGATATTCATCTTTACGATAAGCCCTCAGCATATATCTGCCATCTTTGGAAAGACTGTAATCCACAGTAACATTTCCTGCGATATTGGTTGTGTTCTCATTTTGTCTGGCATCACCTTCCAGGCCAAAATTGCTTCCCACCGTTACTTTAAGACGATCGTTTAGTAGCTTTTTACTAATATCTACGTTGAGGTCGGTTCTTGTATTTTTCTGCCCGGTAGAATAATCTTCGGAAGATTCCAGCCCAAAATTCAGATCAACTCCTTTAATAAGTCCTGAAGCCAGGTTATTCAGTTGCTGCGAAAGGATTTTACTTACACTTTGTCTTGCCATTGCTTCCGCAGACATTCCTGCGCTGCTTTGGAATGGATTCTCTCCAATAAAACGGTTCAATAATAACAAAGCGAAGACCTGTTTATTCATTTCCGATTCCTGGGTTCTGAGCTGGGTAAGTTTCTGATCAACTGCATCAGTTACAGTAGATGAAACAGCATTATTTTTCTTATCTGTAGTGATGTCAAATGTAATCTGTGGTTTCAGTAATTCACCTTTCATTTTTAACAACGTATTGAAAGGAATTCTTTGTTTGAATTGATTCAATGTAGCAGCATCGCCCGTGAATTGTTGCTCAACTAGGTCAATCGGAGCCGTTTCGGTTTTATAAATGGCCGTAATATCCATAATGGCTGCAGTAGGCTCTCCTGTCCAGGTAATGGTACTCCCTTTCTGAATATCAAATTTTCTCTTAAGTACACTTACAGAAAGCTCATAAGATCCTTTTTCCACCTGATAAACACCCACAAGGGTAGTTTTTCCGGATGGATCAATGCCTCCGGTGAGTTCCGCCTCTCCCTGCAGTTTTACAAAATCACCATTGGCCTTATCAATAACAATTGACATTTTTGCTTCTTTACTTACTTCGATATTGACACTTACATCCATGCCTTTAATGCGGCTCTGAGCTTTCAAAGAGTCAGCTTTGATTGTTTTGTTTAAAACCACCTGATCCTGATCTACAAACTCCACGATTCCATCTCTTTCCTGCAATGACGGGCTGGATTGAGGAAGGACAAATGTAAAATCAGTATTATCCGCCACGGCTAATCTTCCATCTACTTTCGGAAGATCCAGATTACCACGGATATGCAGTCCTGCGTCGATAGCAAGAATCCCGTACATCATGGCATCATTGGATTTTTCAGAACTTACAACCTTAAAATCTTTAGCGTTTACATCAAGATTGAAGCCGAAGTCTCTATAGGTTTGTGTAAGGACCTGCCCGTCTACGACAAGTGCATTTCCATCCTTATCATTCACTTTAAATTGATTGAACTCAATTCCACGGCTGGTAAAATCGATCTCATCATTCAGTTTTCTGAAATCACTTCCCGTCTTTGCTATCTCAAGCCCAACATTATTAAATTTTACCTTACCGAGGATATTAGGCTTATCCGTACTTCCTGTAATCTTAAGATTTCCGGAAAGGTATCCTTCCGTATTGGTAATGGCATTCATTGAGAAGCCTTGGGCACTTTTCATCTGAAGCTTATTGATAGCCATGTCTAAATCAAATGTGCTTGATGATGTATTATAATCTCCAATGATCTTTACATCATTATCATTGCCTGATAATGCGATATTGGCATTTAAAAGCTTAGGTGAAGTACTGTTAACCTTTACAGCAAGGTTCCCGATTGGATTTCCAAATACATAAAGATCAGAAACGTTGAGGTCTGAGGTAAATGTCATGTCCTTTGTAAGATCCCTTAACTGAGCTGTACCGTTGATCGTTCCCTTCGCCAGTAGAGAATCCTTTTTAACGATCTCTGTGATTGTTTCTATCTTGAAATCCTTTAATGAAATATTTAAAGGGCTGTTAGGAGATGTGCTTTCGGACTGAAGGGAAATTTCGCTTCCCGTGTTGGAAAGTCTGAAGTTATCTGCTACAATTCCTTTGCTACTGATCTGTATTTTATTTCCTTCCGCAACGGTCCAGTCATTATAATTTAATTTGAGGCCGTTTGGATTTAACGAGATTTCTGTAATGTCATTCAGTGATTTGGCATTTCCGGCTATCAGGAATTGCGTCACATCTTTCTGATCTTTGGTCGTGATGTTATAATTAATAGTGTTGTCAGAAATATCTCCGCCAATATTTATTTTATTTAAAGCAAAACTTGAGCTTTTCAATCCGGCAACATTCAAATTATATTGCAGGGCTTCGTTTTCATTCGTTACTTTAAGTGAGGCATTTTCAATGGAGTTTTCACCATATAGTAATTGAGGAATTTGTCCGTCGATTTCAATTTTATGGGAGTCAGCATTATAATTTCCAGCTAAATTGATTGTTTCAAAACTTTTAAGATCCGGAACAAACTTTCTGATCAGATCATCATTTTTAATTTTTGCATTAAAGGTAAAATATTGCCCTGCATCGATCTTTTGAGATTTATCAGGTTTCTGAAACTGGTAATACTGGTTAATGGTCTGAGCCAAAGATCCGAAGATCTGCGTTAACCTGTATTTTCCTTTGAGCTCGACATCAGCAATCTGAGAATTGAGGACAATGCTTGTTGAATCATTTGCCGAACTTGCTTTCAGCGTTACTTCCTGAACAGGATAAACTTCTTTGGTATCCGAGAACGCGAAATTTTGGAGATTCAGATAACCATTAAGATGATCCGGATCCAGATTCGTAAAGTCACCCTCTATTTTTCCACCGATAATCATTTGTTTATCGTAGAAGCCTAGTTTATTGAGATCTACTTTGATAATATTTCCATTAACCTTTACCGTAGGATTTTTTTCATTATATATTCCAGAGGCTGTTAATTTCAGGTTGGCATTAGGATCATTAGAATCCAATAGGATATTATAAGCTCCATTATCAATTTTTCCGGTCAGGTTCATATCTCGGTACTGGTATCCTTTGTAGGTTGCTGAAGCAACATGTCCTTTAAGATCTGCTTTTGCTTTTTTGAAGTCAAAACTTTCTCCTTTTGCAGAGATTTGTGCTGTAACCGAGCCAATGTCCTTATTCTGTATAATTTTTCCCACCTGTATTCCCTGCAAATTAGCCTTTACATCATAGAGTTCCTGATTTTTTCTGCGCATATCCACCTTGGCAATAACTGCAGCATTTCCGAGAGTGGAATACAGGTTGAGGTTGGTATCAACCATCTTCGTGGTTCCTTTCGCTGCCCCTTTGATGCTGAAATTTGATGGAAGGGAAATATTTGATGGAATAGTATTTTTAGGTACCAGGTTAAAGATTGTTTTTGCAGAAGATGACAGTTCGCCAATTTTCAGATCATAATATAACTGATCGGGATTCATGGCGTTTTTAATTCTTCCTGATGCCGAAACCCTTAGTTGATCAAGCCCTGATAATTTAAAATTCTGGATCAGCAGATCATTTACATTTCCTTTTACATTTGCATTAACTGCAAGTATTGCATTAGGATATTTATTAAACGGAACCGTTGTCCTTAAAGTTGGAACCAGATTTAAAATATCGGCAAATCCTACTTTGGAATCTTTAATGTTAGCTGATATTTTTACTGCGCCTAGGTTTGAACTGAGTTGTTCGATTGAATTATACTCCAAAACAACCTCATCCCTTAGAATTGTTTTTGAAGTCTGCAAATAAAGGTCTTTCAGATAGGCCTGTCTTTCACCATATACAAAATCTGTATTGAATTTCTGTATATCCAGCCCACGACTTTCCTTAATTTCCGCAGAGCTTACAGTTCCTGCAAACGTATTGTTTTCCATCTTGAAACTACGGACCTCCACATTCATTTTTGAAAAATTAAGATGGTTAAAATCCATTCCCTGCTTTGTAGGAGTAATCGCGGTATTATTGTATGCTACTTTCACATCGTTCAAAACCATCTTCCCCAAAAGTATTTTCATTGCTTTTTCAGCATTCGCAGAAGGCTTAGGCTCTTCTTTTGAGTTTTTGGGATTGGCGTTTTGAGCCGGCAGATAAAGATTGGCATTAATATCTGCTCCGGAAAGAAACAGATTGGCTACGTTGTAAGAGTTGTTATCAAGATCCAGCTTATTGACCTTAGTACTTAATTCTTTAAATACAATTTTTGCAAAGGTTTTGGTATTGTCATCCCCATAATCTATATCAAAATTTGTCAGCTTAATTCCTCTTAATCCAATACTCATTGATTTTTTCTGGTTAAGAGAATCTACTTTCTTTTCAACTTTTTTTGAAACCTCTTCTACAATATCCTGCTTTAATTTGAGCTTCAGTCCATCGAGGTTGATATCATTAACGGCGTAGCTATTTTTATTTAAATCAAAAGTTTTTACCCTGGTGTCAAAAGATTTAAAATATAATTTAATATCGTTTCGGGATTGCTGGTCATTAAAAGTAACTCCGATATCTTTTAATTTGATTTTATCCAATGAAATAATAAACGGTTTCGAAGGACTTTCTTCTTTATCAGAAGTGGCAAAGGCATCGATAATATAATCAAAATTGAATTTTCCGTCTTTTTTTCTTACCACGTTGGCCTGTACCCCTTCAAGATCAACAGAAGTAATATCTGCTGTAGAATTAATAAGTTTAAGCATGTTCAGGCCTACATCGAGTTTCTTTACAGCAAGAAGTGTATCAATATTCTGCCCCTTTAAATAAAGATTTTCCATAACCAGGCTGTTAGGGAAACCTATATAGACCCTTTCAAGGCTTACTTTTGTTTTGATTTTTTTCTCAAGATAAACAATAAGTTTGTCTTTGATGAAGTTTTGAACTGCCGGAAGTCTCAAGCTTAAAATAAGTAAGGTAAGAAATACCAATATCGATATAATGGTAATGGCAGTGCGTCTTAGGAGTTTTCTTTTATTGATTTTCAGTTTCAAATGTGATAGGGTTTAGAACAAAGATAATTAATACTATTTAAAAAATTACCTGGTGTGGTACCCTCTGGAGAATGCAAAAATCCTGCCTTGGCTGCCATTTATGGAATTTTAGTTGTGTCGAAGTGAAGTGAATAATTGAGACAACAGCCAAAGCAAGGATTGATTTTTTTCTTTAAAAAAGCCCCCTTTTGTTTATTTTCAAGTATGAAAAAGGTATCGAAAATAATATAATGTTAGTTAGTTTTCAAAAGGGGGCGAGACATAGTTGAAAAGTTTAGTTTATATTTTTACTGATTATTATTCTCCCATTTTACTTCTTCACCTTGGGATGCAGCGCCACCCTGAGTAACAGTAATGGGTGTGGTTTCCTGATTGATGTGATAAACATAAGCGGCAATTTTTTCAGCATCCCTTCCGGTAATTGTCCCTTCTTTAATAAATGGCCTCATAGCTGGATTGTTCGGTGAACCATTCTCAAGCATCCAGAAAACATTTTTAAACAGGCTTTTTTCTTTAATATTGATCCAGTATGTATCCGTTAAATTGGGACCAATACCTCCTCTGCCACCATCACCATGGCAGGTTACACAATTGGTTTTAAAAAGTTGCTCACCTTCTGCGATGTTATCAGCGCTGTATTTTGCTGTTTCCAGATTAATGGTGGGAGCATTTTTTTCGTATTCTTCAATGGAAGCCAGCATTACTTTAGTCTCTTTATCATATTCTGCATCCGGATGTGCATAATCAGTAAAGGCGAAAGCCAGCATATAAACAGCACAGAAAATAATTCCGAAATAAAATAGTCCGATCCACCATTTGGGTAATGAATTATCCAGTTCCGTAATTCCGTCGAAACCATGATCGATGAGAATGTCTTTTTCCTCAGTTTGTGATTGCTTTTTAAAAGCAGAATTCCAGAGTTTCTGAAAATAAGGAGTACTTTTATCCCTAAGGTATTCTTGTTTTTCATACGAACTCAATCTGCTGAATTTTTCATTTTCCACCAGATCTCCAATCGAGTTCATGATCAAAAGGAGAATGGTGGCAATCAGTAATAATGCCCAGAAGAATGGGGAACTGAAATAACCGGAATCGTGAGCAAACATTTCGAATGCCATAACTGTTAATGCTACGGTTACAATGATGTATATAGAAATGGGTGTCCGTGTTTTCATTTTTACATGTATTTAATAATTAATCCGCACTTGCTGTTTTAATGTCCGTGGTTTTAATATCAGTACCTAATCTCTGGAGATAGGCTATCATTGCTATAATTTCTCTCTGTTCAAGCGGGATAAAGGCAGAGCCTTTTGCTGCTTTATCTTTCTGAACCTGGTCTCTTACGTCTGTTGCCTCCGAATAAATTCTTTTTACAATAGCCTGGGACTGATGATCTGCCCATTGGTTTGCCGAATCTATTTCCGCTTTTGTGTAAGGGATGTCAAAAGTATTTTTCATCAGTTCCATCTTGCTGATCATTTCAGAGCGGTCAAGTTTGTTGGTGATCAGCCATGGAAAACGAGGCATAATGGATCCTGCAGATGTAATTCTTGGATTGTACATATGTTTGAAATGCCATGAGTCAGGGTTTCGGCTTCCCTCCCGGTGGAGATCAGGTCCTGTTCTTTTTGAACCCCATAAAAACGGTCTGTCATACACGAACTCACCTGCTTTAGAGTATTGCCCGTTTTTACCGTCAAATCTCATTACCTCATCACGGAAAGGCCTGATCATTTGGGAATGACATGAATTACATCCCTCACGGATATAGAGATCCCTACCTTCCAGCTCCAAAGGAGAATAAGGTTTTACTGCCGTAATCTGTGGTAAATTGCTCTTAATGGTAAGGGTAGGGACTATTTCTACCAATCCGCCAACTGAAATTACAATGAAAGCCAATATAGAAAGTAATTTTGGTGTTCTTTCAAGCCAAAGGTGAGCGCCTTCAACTTCCTTTCTCTGGCTTCCGATATTTGCTAAAGCAGGAGCTTCTGCAGGAACTTCTCTTTGGAATGATCCGGCCTTAATGGTCTTAATAACATTCACAACCATTAATATGGCGCCGGAAAGGTAAAGGATACCTCCAATAAATCTCATTTTGAAATAAGGAATGATTGCAGTTACCGTATCCAGCCAGTTCTTCCACAATAGGGTTCCGTCCGGGTTGAATTGTTTCCACATCAAACCTTGAGTAAATCCTGAAATATACATTGGTACTGCATAGAAAATAATTCCTAAAGTCCCCAGCCAGAAGTGCCAGTTAGCCAGTTTTTTAGACCAGAGTTCCGTTCTCCACATAATTGGAATCAGATAATAAATAACTCCAAATGCCATAAAACCATTCCATCCCAATGCACCTAAATGTACGTGCCCGATTACCCAGTCCGTGTAATGTCCGATTTTATTTAAAGATTTTGTGGCTAAAAGCGGTCCTTCAAATGTTGCCATTCCGTAACAGGTCACAGCGACTACAAAGAACTTAAGGATAGGATTTTCTCTTACTTTATCCCATGCTCCTCTTAAAGTAAGAAGACCGTTAAGCATTCCTCCCCATGACGGAGCGATAAGCATGATAGAGAACCCGGTTCCTACTGCCTGTGCCCATGCAGGAAGTGCCGTATACTGAAGGTGGTGAGGACCTGCCCACAGGTAGACAAATATCAGAGACCAGAAATGGATAATAGACAGTTTATATGAGAATACAGGACGGTTAGCAGCCTTAGGCATGAAATAATACATCAGTCCTAAAACCGGAGTTGTTAATACGAATGCTACTGCATTGTGACCATACCACCACTGGACAAGGGCATCTTTTACTCCTGAATATACAGAATAAGATTTCCAGCTTGTGAAAGATAACGGAACTTCTAAGTTATTAAAAATATGAAGCATGGCAACAGCAATCCATGTAGCAATATAAAACCAGATGGCTACATAAAGGTGTCGTACCCGTCTTTTGGCAATGGTTCCAAACATATTGAACCCAAAAATGATCCATGAGAAAGCAATTAATATATCAATTGGCCATTCGTGTTCCGCATATTCTTTTGAAGTATTGATTCCCATCAGGAATGTAATAACCACACTGATAATCATAATCTGCCAAGACCAGAAATGGATCCACGAAAGTGTATCGCTATACATTCTGGTTTTTAGTAAACGCTGCATACTGTAATAGGCACCACAGAAAAATGAATTACATACAAAGGCAAAAATTACGGCACTCGTATGCAGCATCCGTATTCTTCCGAATCCCATTGCTCCCTGTGTATTGATCAGCCCCTGGATATTGCCGCTTCGTAAACTCTGAATCGTTGTGTCATCGGTTCCGAATAAAAATTCAGGTAGCTCAGGGTAGAAAAGCATTAGTGCTGCCGTAAGTCCCAGTAAAAAACCGACCAGACCAAATGCGATAGTAGCATAGAGAAATGCTCTGACAATGGTATTGTCATAATTAAATTTTTGCGTCTCCATAATTCCAATAGTTGTTGTAGAGAAAAATATTTATCATTAATAAGTGATCAGCTCTTATTTGTGAAGCTAAATTCCATTAAGAAATAAATATCATGTAACGTGTATAATGTTTTGCCAAAGGTATTTATTAACTTTGTTAGAGGCTAGTAGATATCCTTCTAAACTATACCAAAAACTACTAAAACAAATACAATGAAAGTATGCGGTCAGAACATCAGGAAAATCAGACGAACTAAAGATTTGACACAGGAGTATATGGCTTTTGAAATGGGGATTTCACAAAAGGCTTATTCGGATATTGAGAATTCTAAAGTGAAGATCAATCTGGATATCTTAAATAAAATCTCGCAGATTCTGGAAATTAAGCCTTCGGATATCTGCAGCATTTCACATAAATGCGGAATGGATGATTATGAAGACAAATACCAGTCTCTTTTGGAATATATGAAAAAGAATAATATTTCGGTTCCGGAAGAATATCTGTAAGAAAACAGAGTATTTTACTTTTTAATTCTTTAAAACTGAATGATTTGAATGTTCATGCTGCTTTATAGAAGCAAATTTCTTAAAGTTTTATATATTTAGGGCTTAATTCATTGTATGAACAACGAACAAAAAACCGGACCTAATGATGGGAATCTGGTTAGGGGATTAACCAACAGACATATTCAATTAATTGCTCTCGGTGGAGCTATAGGTACCGGTCTCTTTCTCGGTATTGGTCCTGCAGCTGTTTTAGCCGGCCCTTCCGTTATCTTAGGGTATGCATTAGCAGGGATCATTGCATTTTTTATTATGCGCCAACTTGGTGAAATGGTAGTTCAGGAACCTGTGTCCGGAAGCTTTAGTCATTTTGCATACAAATATTGGGGAAATTTTCCGGGGTTTGCTTCAGGCTGGAACTATTGGATTCTCTATATTCTGGTGAGTATGGCAGAACTTACAGCCATCGGACACTATATCCATTTTTGGTGGCCTGAAATTCCGCTCTGGGTTTCCAGTTTGTTCTTTTTTATCGTCATTAATGCGTTAAACCTTGCCTCTGTAAAAGTGTACGGAGAAACTGAATTCTGGTTTTCTATTATAAAGGTAGTTGCAATTATAGGAATGATTGTTTTTGGTATTTACTTATTGATTAGTGGTACCGGAGGAGATAAGGCAAGTATTTCAAATCTGTGGAATGACGGAGGATTTTTTCCAAAAGGTTTTTTTAATAAAACAGAAAATGGATATTCCGGACTTTTTGCGGCAATGGCCATGATCATGTTTTCCTTTGGAGGATTGGAATTAATTGGAATTACTGCTGCAGAAGCTAAAAGTCCGGAAAAAACGATTCCTAAAGCTACCAATCAGGTTATTTACAGAATTTTAATTTTTTATGTGGGGGCATTGGTTATTCTCTTTTCACTAAGTCCATGGAGAGAAATTACAGAAGGAACAAGCCCGTTTGTCATGGTTTTCCAAAATCTGAATGGATTTGAATTTACCATCTTTGGAAAAGTAATACACTTTAATGTTCTCATAGCAAATATTCTTAATCTGATTGTTTTAACCGCAGCTTTATCAGTTTATAACAGCAGTGTTTACAGTAACAGCAGAATGCTTTTTGGATTAGCTCAACAAGGAAATGCACCCAAATTTCTTACAAAATTAAATAAGAATAGTGTGCCTACCAATGCAATCCTTGTTTCCTCATGTTTTGCTGGGATCTGTATTATCATCAACAAGCTGGTTCCGGAAAAAGCATTTGAATATCTGATGGCCTTAGTAGTTTCCACTCTTATCATCAACTGGCTCATGATATGTTACACCCATTTAAAATTTAGAACTGAGAAAAATAAATCAGGAACAAAAACCAAATTTCCTTCTATATTTTATCCTGTATCGAATTACATATGCATCTTTTTCCTGTTGGCTATTTTAGTTTTAATGAGCATTACAGGAATGGAGATCCAGGTTATCCTGATCCCGGTGTGGTTGATTTTCCTCTTCATACTGTTTAAATTGTACAAGCCTAAAAACAGCTAGCTTTTTTACAGAAAATAATATAAAAAAGGATGGATATTTATCTGTCCTTTTTTGTGAAGATGTTTTTACTAAATTCATAGGGTTATTAATTCATATGTGGCTGGCATTTTGTATAAATTGAAAAACCCATTTGAATTTATAAAATACATTCATGCATAATCATTTTGGTGAAATACAAAAGATTGTAGACCTCATTGAGGAAAACTTTGACAGAGAGATCACGGCTTATGAAATAGAGAGCATGTCTCATTATTCCTATAGGAATTTCCAAAGGATCTTTTTTAGGATTTTTAATGAAACCATTTCCGGATTTCAAAAACGGCTCCGCCTTGAGAATGCTTATAAAAAGCTAATATATACAACCGATACAATTTCTGACATTGCCTGGCAAATTGGTTATTTTAATATTCAATCCTTTTCTAAAGCTTTTAAACAACAATATCATATTTCACCGGCAGTAGCCAGGAAAAATAAACAGGAAATGTTTAGTCAGTTTATTGGTAATACCCAAGGAAATCTGCCACATGAAATAAGATATAAAGATCCGGTTTCTGTATACTGTAGGTTTATTAAAGCTATGGATTATAATAATCAGGAAATTAATGATCTGTGGGAAAGTATTGAGAATGAAAATGAAATTTCTGGTTCTGCCTATGGGATTATTCGGGATCAGCCCCTTATTACGAGCGTACCTCACTGCAGATACGGAGCAGGTATAACACATATTTCTTCCGGGATATCAGGATTTCAAAAGAAAGAAATTTTTGGAGGCAAGTATATCAAATTTACCCATTACGGAAGCTTTGATAGTATTCTGGAAACGTACAGGATTTTTTATAGATTTTGGCTGACGGAGTCTTTGTTTATGCTGGATAATTCCGATGTTATAGAAGAATATACACAGTCCCCAACAGGAGAAATTATTACACACATTTATTTTCCGTTGTATTCATGAGGTTGTCCTTTTAGGACAATTTTTTGTTTTTTAACGATATAATTTTGCAGTCATCAATAACAAAGATGATTTATAAGTAAAGACTTTAGAAAACAATAATGATGAAAAAAATAGTATTTCCCGTAGCTTTTCTGTTTTCATATGGAGCAACAGCTCAAATTTCAGTACAAGGTTATGCAGGTATCAAGGAAACAGAAGTTTTAGGGATTTTTGATAAGGATTTTAAGACAAAATGGAATTATTTCGCTTCAGGTACAGTTTCCTACGAATATGAGTCAAAGAAATGGAATGCAGAGTTATATCAGAATCTTAATTATTATATAGGAAGAAACTGGGGAATTTCAGGGGGAGTTCATGTATCTGCTGAAGATGTAATGCCTTCGCTTGGATTTGCCTTTATTAAAGAGAAAGGAGATTTTGGAATTAATTTATATCCGGCGCTGACTTATTCTTTCGATGGGAAAGAAATGGGATTCGGGCTTTATACATTAATGGAATATACACCCAGGATTAATGAGCGGTTTAGCCTGTATAGTATGTTGATTATAGATTCTGATTTTAGCATTATGGAGCATCAGATGAGTAATCAGGTCATCAGATTGGGAATAGAAACCCAAAAGAAGATGCAGTTCGGAATCGGAAGTACCGTTTCTCAGACCGGAAATAATTTTGAAACCACAATTGACTTTGGAATATTTATAGGAAAGAAATTTTAATAATATGAATAATAAATTTTTTGCATTTTTTTTAACATTAAACTCAGTGTTTTGTATGTCACAAACGTATTATTTCCCGGAAGAGTCATCCCTTCACGAAGGAACATGGCTACAGTGGCCACATCATCACCAGCATGGTAAGGCTTACAGGGAAAGGGTCGAGCAGACATGGATTGATATGACCAAAGCTTTACAGGTTAATGAGAAGGTCCATATTATTGCTTATGATGAGGTAGAGAAGAAAAGGATTTTACATATTTTAGAGGAGAATGCCATACCGATGAAAAATATTGATTTTAAGATCTATCCTACAGATGATGTATGGATCAGGGATAATGGACCTATTTTCGTGAAAGATAATAAAAGACACCTCCTGATCGAAGATTGGGGATTTAATGGTTGGGGAGAAAAGTTTGATTTTGAAAATTGTGATGAAATTCCACAACGTATCGGAAAAGACATCGGGGCAAAGGTTATAGATCTGAATGAAGAAATGGTAAATGAGGGAGGTGCAATAGAAACTGATGGAGATGGGGTTTTAATGGCATGTAAAAGTTCCGTGATCAGCCAGAAAAAAGGTTCGGTAAGGACAAAAGGGATAACACAGCAGGAGGCTGAGGAAATGTTTAAAACCTATTATGGAGTATCAAAGGTGATTTGGTTGGATGGCGTTACAGGACTGGATGTTACTGATATGCACATTGATGGATTTATGAAGTTTATAGACAAGGATACCATGATTACGATGGATGAAGAGGATCTTGCAGAAATGGGGCTGTCGGATAAAGATATCAATACATTGTATACTGCCACAAACGTGGAGGGAAAAGAATATAAAAAAGTTTATGTGCCTGCTACAAAAAACAAGGTG
Source organism: Chryseobacterium sp. PTM-20240506 (assembly GCF_048296755.1). Lineage (NCBI taxonomy): Bacteria > Pseudomonadati > Bacteroidota > Flavobacteriia > Flavobacteriales > Weeksellaceae > Chryseobacterium > Chryseobacterium sp. PTM-20240506. The sequence continues at coordinate 2,414,998 of NZ_CP182581.1, read as the reverse complement.
AAAACAGCTTATGATAAACAACTGGATGAAAAGGGCTCGTATGTAAACTATTACGTGGCCAATAAAATTGTTCTCGTTCCAAATTATGGTGACCCCAATGATAAAGTAGCAAACAAAATTATTCAGGATCAGTATCCTACTAGAAAAGTGATTGGAATTGATGTTAGAAACCTATATGAAAATGGTGGGATGGTACATTGTGTAACCCAACAACAACCTGCCGGAGAATTGGCTAAATAATGATAATAATATTAAATAAATACCCCTGATCTATTAGATCAGGGGTATTTATTTAAAGTCTCTTTGTGCTTTTCAGACAATATTAAGTGGTAAATTAAAATTTATCTAAGAGTATGGCTGTTTGATGGATATGTTACGTTTGTTATCCAAAAATTTTGATCAATAATAGAAAAACAAAAGCCACTCTTTTTAAGAGTGGCTTGTAGACCCACAGGGATTCGAACCCCAGATGACTGAACCAAAATCAGTAGTGTTACCGCTACACCATGGGTCTGTGTTATTTTTTGTGGTGCAAATTTATAAATTTTTTCTTGATACACAAAAATCTGGCATAAAAAAATCATTTTAATACATCCTGAAATAATAAGTAGTTGTGTACTAGTATTTTATTAATGGGATTTTAAACATATATAATAAAAAAACCACTCTTAAGAAAGAGTGGTTGTAGACCCACAGGGATTCGAACCCCAGATGACTGAACCAAAATCAGTAGTGTTACCGCTACACCATGGGTCTGTGTTGTTTTTAGTGGTGCAAATTTAAAGCTTTTTTCTCTACATACAAGAACTTTTTAAACTTTTTTTTACATTTACATCACATTTTATTTGCGGAAAACATGGTGATAGATTTCAATAATCTCAAAATTAATAACTTATATCCACATACGGAATTCGAAAAAAAAGTCATTCTTTTTTTGGAAAAATGGACTTCCGGTTCGGAAACAGTTGATGTCCAAACTTCAGGATCAACAGGAGCGCCTAAAGTTTTTGAAATTGAAAAAAGGAAAATGATGAATTCAGCAGTGATGACGTGTAACTTTTTACAGTTAAAAGAAGGAGATACGGCTTTGCTCTGTTTACCTGTAGAATATATCTCAGGTAAGATGATGGTAGTTCGCTCCTTTGAGAGAAAGATGAAGCTGCTTGTGGAAGAACCATCTTTACAGCCACTTGAAGAAATTACTGCAGAAATAGATTTTTGTGCAATGACTCCTCTACAGGTGGAAAACACTGTGGATAAACTTCACCTTATAAAGAACCTGATCATTGGTGGAGCATCCGTCTCAGAGAGCCTGAAAAAAAGGATATCACACCTCAATACAAACATATTTGAAACCTATGGAATGTCAGAAACTTTATCCCATATTGCCTTAAAGCAACTGTCGCCAAAGGCTGAAGATTACTTTACCGCTTTTGAACATGTTGAAATCTCTAAAGATGATCGGGGATGTCTCCGGATATTTGCTCCGGATGTCAACAGTGAGGTCCTGCAAACTAATGACTTAGTTGAAATTAAAAATTATAATCAGTTCAGATTTTTAGGACGTATTGATAATGTAATTAATTCCGGAGGGGCTAAAATTTTTCCTGAAGAACTGGAAGGATTGGTCAAAAAAGAAATTGCAAACGAAGTTTTATTTTTAGGATTAAAAGATGAAATTTTAGGCCAGAGATTAGTATTGGTTATCGAAGGGCAACGTTCGGAAAAATTGATTGAGAGGATTTCACAAATACCATTTGAAAAAAACTTTCATAAACCTAAAGAAATTATTTTTGTGGACGAAGTACCGAGGACTCCGAATGGTAAGGTGAACCGGCTAGAATTAATGAAAATGCTGTCGTGAAATTTTTATCTATAACCCTTGTTTCAAAACCATGAAAGATTTTTCAAAAGAACTAAGCTATAGAACTTCCAGGAGCAGTGGAGCGGGAGGTCAGAATGTAAATAAGGTGGAAACATCTGTCACCGTACTTTGGAATGTAAACGGATCTGAGTTTTTTACTGAAGATGAAAAAGTTTTAATTCAAAATAAATTAAAAAACAGAATCAATGCAGAAGGCTTGATGTTTTTGACGGTTTCTGAGAGTAGAACTCAATTGATGAATAAAAATAAAGCAGTTGAAAAAATTATAGAAATTGTAAATAAAGCTTTAATAATTCCTAAGAAAAGACTCGCAACCAAACCTTCCAAAGGTCAAAAGCAGAAAAGGCTTGATAATAAAAAGAAACTCTCAGACAAAAAGGAAAACAGACGTTTTAAATTCTGATTGTGCACTTCGGAAAAAATGTTATTTTTGCCGAAATTTAAAACAAATGATAAAAAAAATTACACTTTTAGGGATGTTTTCGATTACTGCTATGTCCATGGCACAACAAAAATTTTCAATCATTCCATCCGTGGGATATGCATGGAGGGTAGCAAAAACTCCATCGAATATTTCAGGGGATACAAGAAACTACATTAAAGGGTTAAAAAGCGGGATGAATTTTGATGTTTCTGCTTATTATAACGTGAAGGGGAATATACATTTAGGATTAAAATATTCCAATTACAGTGCATCCAGTGATGGAAGAATTACCGTAAGAGATAATAATGGGCAAACTATTTCAGGATATGTTAGCACCAAAGACAATATCAATTTCTTTGGACCAGCATTTATGTATTCTAACTTTAACGATGAGTTTAAACATAAATTCTATTATGATGTTGCACTGGGAGCTATTACCTATACAACAAAAACCGGTAGCGTTAAAGGAACGGGGTCAAATTTGGGATTGGAAGCTAATTTTGCTTACCAATATGCAGTCTTGAATAACTTTTTTATTGGTCCTAAAATCGGTCTTACAGCCGGTACATTAAGCAAAATGACAATTAACGGAAGATCTTTTAAGCTGGAGGATGATCAAAAGGAAGGATTAACAAGACTTTCTCTGAGTGCTGCCGCTACATTCCGATTTTAAGTTTTATCTTTGCAAAAATCAAAATAAATGAACAAGCCAATTTCTGAATTTATAGAGAAATATTACCTGCACTTCAATGCAGCTGCATTGGTGGATGCATCAAAAGGTTATGTTGCGCATCTTAAAGATGGCGGAAAAATGATGATAACTTTAGCGGGAGCAATGTCTACTGCTGAATTAGGAAAGATTCTTGCTGAGATGATCCGTCAGGATAAAGTAGACTTTATTTCTTGTACCGGAGCAAACTTGGAAGAAGACTTAATGAACCTGGTTGCGCATTCTCATTATGAAAGAGTTCCGCATTACCGAGATCTTACGCCACAGGAAGAATGGGACTTATTGGAAAGAGGATTAAACAGAGTTACAGATACATGTATCCCTGAAGAAGAAGCATTCAGAAGGTTGCAGAAGCATATTGTGGAGATTTGGAAAGACGCTGACTCTAAAGGAGAAAGATACTTCCCACATGAATATATGTACAAAATGATCCTTTCTGGAGTTTTGGAGCAGTATTATGAGATTCCAAGAGAAAACTCATGGATGATTGCTGCTGCAGAAAAAAATCTTCCGATTGTTGTTCCGGGATGGGAAGATTCCACAATGGGAAATATTTTTGCATCCTACTGTATAAAAGGAGAGCTTAAAGCAACAACAATGAAATCAGGAATTGAATACATGATGTATCTTGCTGATTGGTATACTAAAAATTCAGGAGGGAAAGGTGTAGGATTCTTCCAGATTGGAGGAGGAATCGCAGGAGATTTCCCAATTTGTGTAGTACCGATGCTATATCAGGATATGGAGATGCATGATGTACCGTTTTGGTCTTATTTCTGCCAGATTTCCGATTCTACAACATCGTACGGTTCATATTCCGGAGCAGTTCCAAATGAAAAAATCACTTGGGGTAAACTGGATATTACAACACCTAAGTTCATCGTTGAAAGTGATGCAACGATCTGTGCACCATTAATGTTCTCCTATATTCTTGAGAATTCTTAAGATGAAATTTCCGGGATATCCTGGATCATAAAATAAGAAAAACGCTTCATATTATGGAGCGTTTTTTATTTTTTAGATGTTAAAAAAATTATTCTAAAATAGCTAAAATCATTAAAAGTTCCGAGGCTTCAGAAATTGATTGGTCATATCGGGCTTAACAAAATATAAAAGCTTTCCTTTTTATAGAATTTAATCCATAGAATTAATAAGCACAAAATAACGGTATGCAAGAATTCCTTTTTGTAACTTCGTTAATGAAGAAGGATCCTTATCGCTTAATTTGGGTAAGATCTTTTTATTGATCGCATTCAGAATGCGGAAAAATGATTTTTTCATAACTTTATAATTTTAATGAGAAACATCATTGAAATTATTATCATTCAAAAATGATGCAATTATTTTAACCAATATAAATGATCGTGTATGGACGAAATTTTTAAACAACAGGTTTATGAAATTACAAAGCTTATTCCCAAAGGGCGAGTATCTTCTTATGGAGCCATTGCAAAAGCAGTAGGATATCCCAATCATTCACGTCATGTTGGAAAGGCTATGGGTGGATGCCCAAAAGATGTTCCTGCCCATAGGGTAATTTCCAGTTCAGGAGTTTTATCTGTAAAAGAATTTCAGCCTAAGCTGGAAGCAGAGGGTATTGTGGTTGAAAATTTTAGAATTAAAAATTTCAAGAAACTTTTTTGGGATCCTTTAAGTGAATTGTAGAATTTACTTTCTTGCTTTCAGCGTTTTTATTTCTGCCTGTAATTTCTGGTTCTCGGCTTTTAATAAAGAAATATATTCCTGAAGGTTTTCAACAATGGAAAGTGGAATCGTATTGTTGTTATATTGATACACTCCCGATGCAGAACTGTCGTTAAATACTGGATGATCATTATTGACAACAATTTGGGCGTCATCTTCTTCATAAATGTCCTCCATAGTAACATCGAGGAAATTAGCAATCTTTTCCCATTCAGCCCTTACGATTTTTACATCTCCACTTTCTTTTCTGCTGTAATTGGAAACATCCGTAGCAATGATATCAGCAATTTGTTGCTGAGTATATCCCTTTTTCTTTCTGATTGATCGTAGCTTTTCTTTTTGCATCTCGCATTTTTATACAAATATGCAAAAAATCACACAAATTTGTATCTGTGTTGTACATGAAAAATGCAAAAAATCTGCAACAGGATTATGCATTTTGAATGTTTTGACTTTTATAGTTTTGGAGTACAACAAATAAAAAAACAACACAATGAGAAAAAAATTACTTATGGCAGGAGTGCTATTCCTGCTGATTTTTCAGGCATGTTCTTCAAACGAAGATTTATCAACGGGACAGAATTCCAGCACAAAGACAATTCAAAAAAATGTTTTAAGAACTGCGAGATCAGATTCCGGAACTTTATCAGATTATGTATCTACCCAGCTCAGCATTCAGTCGGAAATCAAGAATCTGTTGGATAATGAAAAAGACGCAGATTTTTCATTGATTCAGTCGGGAATTGATAGGGTTAAGACCGTAGAAGAACTTGAAAGTCTTTATAATTCTGCAAAAATTGGAAGAAGCAGGGAATTGATCTCTATGTATGAGAAAATGAATGATAATAGTTTAGCCTTCAGAGAATCTAATGCTGATTTTTATTCAAAATATACAGAAGAAGAAAGAACAAGGATGCTGACAAATGAGGTAGATTTGCAATTGAATTATGATGAAAGTACTCGTATGGCAAATGGAAAAGACTGTCAGGCAGGTTTTGTTAAAGCATCAAATAGATGTATGAGGAATTATGCAATAACAATGGGAGGAGCTGCTTTAGTAGGGATTTTTTCAGGAGGAACGGGGGCTGTAATTGGAGGAGCAGTAGCTACTACTAATATGATTGTGTGTAATTCAGATGCAGAAACAGATTATCGAGGTTGCGTAAGAGAGGGAGGGAAACCATAAAGATAGAATATGAAATTTAATAAGTATATTATAATAATAGTAATGATTATGTTAATACTTACTCCACTGTTTACAAGGGATAGTATATGGCGTATCATTTTTGAATGTATCTCTTTTATAATTTTCTTTATCCTTATTATGTCAGCCTGGAGGGAACGTAATAAAAATGCTGTTATTGCTTATACTTTTTTAATAGTTATTTCAACTATTCAATTATTTGATAAGGAAGATAGGTACTTTTTTGTTCAGGTAATTCTTTTGATGATAATGCTTGTTTTAGCAATCTTTAAATCGAACAGATCAGAAAATAAAAATGGTATAGAATAAGCGATCAAGGATGAAGCTTAGTTTTCTAAGAACTAACTAGGATTTAGACAAATATTATAGAATAGTCTTATAAGAAAAAGCGATACAGATGATCTGTATCGCTTTTGTTATTTTATTTTTCAAGCTGCTTGTAACTTCTTTGGATGAAATCTGTAAGATCTTTTCCTTTCAATAAATTCTGAGAAAGTTTTGCAAGATCTAAAGCGTATTTAATAAGGCTTGCTTTCTCTTCATGGTTTTCTGTTTTTAAGATTTGACCAGCGAATTCACTGTTAGAGTTTACTACCAGATTATACATTTCAGGGAAGCCTCCCATTCCAAACATTCCACCTCCGCCTGTTGCCTGCATATCTTTCATTCTTCGCATAAATTCAGGCTGTGTAATCGTAAAAGGAGCATCCGTACTGTCTAAGTCTTCCAGTTGAACCGTGAATTTTGCATCACTGATGGTTTCCTCTACATTCTTTTTCAATGATTCCTTTTCAGAATCATTAAGCTTGGAGATTACAGGTTCATCTTTTTTGATCAGATTGTTAACGTGATCCGCATCTACTCTTACAAATGAAACCTTTTCTTTAGTACTTTCCAGCTTTTGAATAAGGTGAGGTACAATAGGAGAATCTAAAAGAAGCACTTCGTACCCTTTATCTTTTGCAGACTGGATATAGCTATGTTGCTCATCTGCGTTGGAAGCATAAAGAATGATCAGGTTACCATCTTTATCAGTTTGTGCAGGTTTGATTTTTTCAGTCAATTCATTCCATAGGAAGTAAGTTCCATCAACTGTAGGATATAAAGAAAACTTATCGGATTTTTCATAGAATTTCTCTTCAGAGATCATTCCGTATTCAATTACGATCTTGATATCATTCCATTTTTTCTCATAGTCTTCACGGCTTTCATTGATAAGGGAAGCCATTTTATCTGCTACTTTTTTAGTAATATAAGAAGAAATCTTTTTTACAGCACCGTCAGCCTGCAGATAAGAACGTGAAACATTCAATGGAATATCAGGAGAATCAATGACACCACGAAGAAGCATTAAGAAGTCCGGAACAATTCCTTTTACTTCATCGGTAACAAATACCTGATTCTGATACAGCTGGATTTTATCTTTTTCAATATTCAGGTTGTTAGCCAGCTTTGGGAAAAATAATATCCCTGTCAGATTGAAAGGATAATCAACATTCAGGTGAATATTGAATAAGGGTTCTTCAAATTGCATTGGATACAATTCGTGGTAGAACTTTACATAATCCTCTTTCGTGAGATCAGTAGGAGCAATTGTCCATGCCGGATTCGGGTTGTTGATGATATTGTCCACTTCCTCTGTTTCAGCAACAGCATCTTCCGGAGCACCTTCCGGTAATGGGAGAGTGTGGGTCTTTGTTCCAAACTTAATCGGAACAGGCATGAATTTATTATATTTTAATAGTAACTCGCGGATTTTTGATTCCTCCAGAAATTCGGTTGAATCTTCTGCGATATGAAGGATAATTTCGGTTCCTCTTTCAGTTTTATCTGTAGTTTCTTCAAGTGTAAATTCAGGGCTTCCGTCACATATCCAACGAACAGCAGGTTCATCTCGGTAAGATTTTGTAAGAATCTCTACCTTCTCAGCAACCATGAAAGCAGAGTAGAATCCAAGACCGAAATGTCCGATAATTCCTGAATCTTTTGCACTGTCTTTATATTTTTCCAAGAATTCTTCGGCACCTGAAAAAGCCACCTGATTAATATACTTTTCGACTTCTTCGGCCGTCATTCCTATCCCCTGATCAATAATATGAAGAGTCTTTTCTTCCTTATTGATTTTTACTTCAAGTTTAGGATTTCCATATTCCACCTTAGCTTCACCAATGCTTGTTAAGTGTTTTAATTTTAGAGTAGCATCAGTGGCATTGGAAATTAATTCTCTTAAAAATATTTCGTGATCACTGTAAAGAAATTTCTTGATAAGTGGAAAAATATTTTCCACAGAAACATTAATATTTCCTTTAGTCATAATAATTTAGTTTTGATTTGCATAATTCTTCTCAAAAAAAATACCATGAGGAAGAAAGTGACAGAATGACACTCTTGAACTTATAATGAAACAGGAGCTTCATGTAATTTTGTCAAAGAAATATCTTACTTTTAAATCTTTAAAATTATTAAAAAAATGAAGTTGAAATGTACAGTTTTTATTCTGCTCATCATGACCTGTTTTATGTATGGACAGAAAAAACCTCTAGATCATTCCGTTTACGACAGCTGGCAAAATATCGGGACAAAAAAAATTTCAAATGATGGAAAATGGATTGCCTATTCCGTAGATGCTCAGGAGGGAAATTCTAACCTTTTTCTGCACTCAGTTAAAAATAAAACCTCAAAGAAGTTTGCAAGAGCAACAAAATTGGATTTTACCAATGATTCCAGGTTTGCTGTTTTTCAAATCCGTCCACAGTATAAAGATATAAAGGCGGTAAAAGATAAAAAGCTGAAAAAAAATAAATTAACGAAAGATAGTCTTGCAATAGTTGATTTTCTCAATGATAAAACTGAGAAAATTCCTAATGTGAAATCATTTAAAGTTCCTGAAAAAGCAGGTTCTTTTGTTGCATACCTTTTGGAAAATACAAAAGATAAATCCTCGGATGATGCTTCTGATAAAGAAGATGGAGATGAAAATAATGATGAAGATAAAAATGTAAAACCATTACAATTGGTGGTACGGAATTTATTGGATGGAAAAAGTACAACATATGATAATGTAATGCGTTATGAGTTCAGTAAAAACGGAAGACAACTGGTTTTTGTAACTAAAAAGCCGGAAGAAAAGGCTAAAAAAGAGAAAAAAGAAGATAAGGATTCTGAGAGTGAAAAATCTGCAGATAAAAAAGAAACTGACAAATCAAAGCCAAAGAAATATGCATTTCAAACCGTACAGATAGTTGATCTGCAAAAAGGGACTGTATCTAAGGTTTCAGAAATGGAGGGCGATTTTTCACAGTTGTCTTTCGATGAAGAAGGAGACCAACTGGCATTTGTGGGAACTGCTTCTGCACAAAATGACCTGGTGAAATTATATCAGCTGTATTACTTTAATTTTAAAGGAAATAAGAAGGAGGTTATAAGCAATGAAAATGAACAGATGAAAAAGAATTGGGTAGTTTCTGAAAACAGGTTGCCTTTATTCAGCAAAAACGGAAAACAATTGTATTTCGGTGTTGCGCCAAAACCTGTTGCAAAAGATACTGCGATGATTGCCAACAATCATGCTGTTGTGGACATCTGGAATTATAAAGATGATTATCTTCAGACGGTACAGTTAAAAGAATTAAAAAACGATCTGAAGAAATCCTATGCCGCAGTAATGCAGACAGAAAAGCCTGGTTTCTTCAGAAATATTGATGGAGAAGATTTAGATACTTTAAGATTGGTGAACGAAGGAAATGCTGAATTTGCATTAGGGATTACCAGTATCAATAACCGTATTTCCTCTCAATGGGAAGGCTCTACAAAGAAAACCTATTTTCTGATTGATAATAAGACGGGCGAAAGAACAGAAATTATAAAAAATCTTGACGGGGCAGTTGCCATATCTCCGCTTGGAAAATTTCTTGTGATTTTCAACAAAGAAAAAGGAATGTGGTTGAGTTACAATATTAAAACAAAACAAACTCTTCCTCTCAATAGCGGGTTGCCGGTTTCTTTTGTTGATGAAGAATTTGATATGCCGGATTTTCCAAATTCTTATGGTATCGCATCATGGACGGATAAAGATGAATCTGTAATTATAAGAGATCGCTACGATCTTTGGGAATTCTTCCTGAACGGCTCAAAAAAGCCAAGGAATATCACGAATGGCTTCGGGCGCAAACATAAAATAACATTCGACACATACGATTTAGATAAAGATGTAAAAAGCCTGAACCGGAAATCTTCCATTTATTTATCAGCTTTTGATAATACATCCAAAGCAAACGGAATTTTCAGAACAACCATTCAGTCAGACGCTGATCCTGTAAAAATCCAAATGGAAAATGTCTGGGGGTATCGAAGCATTCAAAAAGCTAAAAATGCGGAAGAATATATTTTGGTAAAAGAATCCTATACAGAATCGCCTGATATTTTCGCAACATCAGATTTCTTGGAACAACAAAAATTAAGCAATACAAACCCACAGCAAGCTCTTTATAATTGGGGGACGAATGAATTGGTCAACTGGACAACACCAAAAGGCAATTCATCTACAGGAGTTTTGTACAAGCCTGAAGATTTCAATCCCAACAAGAAATATCCTATGATTGTTTACTTCTATGAGAAGCTTTCGGACAATCTGAACCGTTATGTTGCTCCTGCTCCGACACCATCAAGATTAAATATTTCTTACTTTGTGAGCAACGGATATTTGGTTTTTACACCGGATATTTCATATACCGATGGTTTTCCGGGGGAATCCGCAATGGAATATATTAATTCCGGAGTTGAAAAATTAAAGCAGAATTCATGGGTAGACGGTACTAAAATCGGAATCCAAGGACAAAGCTGGGGCGGTTATCAGGTTGCTTACCTTATTGCTCACACAGATATGTATACTGCTGCGTGGAGTGGTGCTCCTGTTGTCAATATGACCTCTGCATATGGAGGGATCAGATGGACCTCAGGAATGAACAGGCAGTTTCAGTATGAAAAATCACAGAGCAGATTAGGGAAAAATCTTTGGGAGGCACCAGATCTTTACATTAAAAATTCACCGCTTTTCACGATTAATAAGGTGAAAACTCCGGTAGTCATTATGAGTAATGATAAAGATGGAGCAGTTCCATGGTATCAGGGAATTGAAATGTTTACGGCATTACGACGTCTGGGAAAACCCGTTTGGCTTCTTAACTATAATGGTGACGACCATAATCTTGTAAAACGACAGAACAGGAAAGATATACAAATCCGCGAGCAGCAGTTTTTTGATTATTATCTTAAAGGAGCTAAAGCTCCGGTATGGATGACAAAAGGAGTCTCTGCAACCCAAAAAGGAAAAGATTGGGGCTTTGAACTGACGGATGATAAACCTTAACGATAAAAAATCGGCGGACGAAATGTTCCGCCGATTTTTTTTATTAAAAGATTAAAAGATTAAAAGATTAAAAGATTAAAAGATTAAAAGATTTTTTTAGTAAATCTCATCAATATCTTACAAAAATACCGGCGCGCCAAAGAGTATTTCTCACTTGTGAGGGTAGGAAATAGAGTAAAAACAAAAGACAGCTTGAAGGCTGTCTTTGTTATTGATTTTGATTTGAAAAATTATTTTGATTTATTTTTCAATTCTTCTTTAATTTTATTCTCCAGTTCTTCAGAAAGTTCAGGATTGTCTTTAAGAACGTCTTTTACCGCATCACGGCCTTGTCCTAATTTTGTTTCATCATAGCTGAACCATGAACCGCTTTTCTTTACCACTCCTAGCTCTACAGCCTGATCAAGAATTTCTCCTGTTTTAGAAACTCCTTCTCCGTACATGATGTCAAATTCAGCTTGTTTGAATGGAGGGGCTACTTTATTTTTAACAATCTTTACTTTTACACGACTTCCGATTGCTTCGTCACCATTTTTGATCGGTGCACTTGCCTTTCTGATATCTACTCTTACTGAAGCATAAAATTTCAAGGCATTACCACCGGTTGTCGTTTCAGGGTTTCCAAACATTACACCAATTTTCTCTCTCAGCTGGTTGATGAAAATTACGGTACATTTTGTTTTTGAAATTGTTGCAGTTAGTTTTCTTAATGCCTGAGACATTAATCTTGCATGCAGACCCATTTTGGAATCACCCATTTCTCCTTCAATTTCTGCTTTAGGAGTAAGAGCGGCAACTGAGTCGATTACTACAATATCAATCGCTCCTGAACGGATAAGGTTGTCCGCAATTTCCAGGGCTTGTTCACCATTGTCCGGTTGAGATATAATAAGGTTTTCTAAATCTATTCCTAATTTTGCAGCATAAGTTCTGTCGAAAGCGTGCTCTGCATCAATAAATGCTGCAATTCCACCTGCTTTTTGAGCTTCTGCAATAGCGTGAAGTGTTAAAGTTGTTTTACCGGAAGATTCAGGTCCATAAATCTCAATGATTCTTCCTCTTGGATATCCTCCTACTCCCAATGCAATGTCTAATCCTAAGGATCCGGAAGGAATAACTTCTATTGTATTATCAACAGAATTATCTCCCAAAGTCATTACAGTTCCTTTTCCGTATGTTTTATCTAATTTATCAAGCACTAGAGCCAGTGCTTTTTTCTTATCGTCAATGTTACTCATTTCTAAAAAATAATTTCTCAAAAGTACATAATTTTGGAATCAAAAGCTAATATTTTTCAATTTCAAAGCGTCTTTTTAAAGTTAAAAAAACAATAATTCTGTTTGGTAAAATAGTGCCTATCTTATTATGAATGAAATAATAGCAAACTAAAAAAGCAGATCAATTTAATGGAAGTTGGAGCCCGATGTTATTCTTAAATAGTCTTCCAGAACTTTAAGGTGTTTTTTATTACCCGCTTCAATTCTTGCTTTTCGTCCTACTAAAGTATTATATATAATATTAGTTGCTTTTTTTACCTGAGGGAAAACTTTTTTATTGGAGACATCAGGAATATTCAATCGCTTACAAACCTCATCGTCCAGTAAAAACCAGGTGCAGCAAATATGAAGATACCGTAGATTTCTTCTTTGAAAGCTGAACTTTAATATAGGATTCTCCAGGGATTCATCGAGTAATGAATGGGCAAGGAGTACAGAGTCTTTATCCGAAGGAGGCTGGATGGATGACCATAGGTAAAAATATTCCGTAGCCTGTTTTTTATGATCAGGAAGGAGGTGTTCGGGAATGCCCAGCAAATAACCGACATATTTCCATAGGTGAAAAATACCAAGCTCCTCTTCATTTGAAAAGCTATTGCCCAGTTTTTTTAAGCTGTGAAGAAAAACCAAACTAAAACCTATATAGGTGGCCATCATATCCCAGGAGTTGATAGGTTCTCCCCAGTTTTCCGTATCCCAATCAGCATAATGCTTTTTGATCGAAAGTCTTGCATATGAATGAATAAGACGTGTTTTTATAGCAAATCCATAGCCTTTGGCATGAATATCCAGGGCATGGTAACGGGTTACATTCACCCAGAAATCCAATGTTTCAGAAAGACGTTTTACGGCTCCTTTTTTCAATGCTTCTGTTACAATAAGGGGTTTATTCAGGTAGGAGTAATCATAACCTCCGATCAAGCAATAATCCCTAAGAGAGATGAGGGCATCTAGTCCGCTTCGCATACAAAGCTCAGCGCCACTTTTCAGCAATTCTTCATTTAGCCATTCAGGTTTTTTCTGAACTTCTTTGAAAAGTCTTTTAACACTGTCCGGAACCTGATCGTTTTCAGAAACTCCATTTCTGATGTATTTCTCGATTTCCCTTGTAGCTTCGTGAAATTTTTTAGTAAAATAGACATCTTTTACCACCTGGTCACCGGTTTCGTCAACGTGATAATAATAGGGAGAAAATTGCTCAAATTCGCTGAAACTCACTTCTGCACCGGAAAATTCAATAAGCAGTTTTCCGTTACCCTTTTGCCAGAAATCTTTGAAATGAGGTGAATTTTTAAAACGGGGATGTACGATTGATCTTTCCATCAATTATAAAAGTACAAGTTTTACGCCGAAATACCTCTGTGAGATTTATCAGCATGGAGAGTATATGTTTACTTCAAATATATCTTTTTATAATAGTTATATAATGCCCCATTCAAAAGCCTTTTTCAAAAGCTCTTTACCATTTCTTGAATTGGTTTTTGTAAGGATGTTTTTTCGATGAGAACGGACAGTATGCTGAGATAAAATAAGCATTTCGGATATTTCTGTTCCCGAATATCCTTTTGCAATCAGAGAAAGGATCTCTACTTCCCTTTTGGTGAGATTTTCGAGTGTCTGATGGGTTGATGAGGAGGGATTGTCTATTGTCATCTGGTGAAAATCGGCTCTGGGGCCAATCCCTGAAATCAGGACGGTATAAGGATTTTGCTTTGTTATATGATTAATGTTGGTATGTATATTAATGGATTGTACGAGGTTCCCATTTTCATCCTCTAGGGTAGGAATAGCCTGGTGATGGAACAACTCATAATTTCCTTTTGCAGTTTTCATCCTGAAGCAGTAACTCGATTTTAAGTAGAGATGATGTTCCGGGCCAATTTCAATCATTTTAGATACAACGGCCTGTTCCGCTTTTATTACAAAAGGAATGTCTTCAGGATGTGTGAGATCTATGACTTCTTTAAGGTTTTCAGGATTTTTTTTTAAACCATGTAATTTTAAAATATTTTCATGATGATGAGAGAGGGTACTGTTTGTAAGATTTAATACATAATAATAAAATTCTCCGATTGCAAACATCTCACCAATGATACGTTCGATAGGGGGCGTCTTCAGTATTTCTTTTTTTTCCTTTCTTGTAGCGGGATATCTTTCCCAAACTTCAATCAAGGGATGTTTTTTTTCAGCGTCTTTCATGAAAATAGTCTTTTTTAGATAGTTAATATTTTCTTAAAAATACCCCTAAAGGGGGATTTTTTTGTGTTGAAAAAAATGCAAAATTTGTTATAAACTAATAACCCTGAAAACTTGATTTTCAAAACTGTTTGAGAAATTTTATTTTGATTATCTGTTATGGTAATTAATTTTATTTGTAAAATGCATTAATTTATTTAACTAAAATAAGCATAAAATAATATATTATTTTGTTTTTATTTGGTTTTTAATAATTGTATTTTAAGTTTGAATACGGAAAGGAAATGTTTTCAGGAAAATAATGGTTTATACTTTCTTTATTAGTTGTTTGGAAATGGTAAACTAAAAACCCCACTCACATCATGAGCGGGGTTTGTGTTATTTTAAATGTTTGATTCTTATAAAGAAGCAGCGTGAACAAGCATGTCAACTAATTTATTAGAATAACCCATTTCGTTGTCATACCAAGAAACAAGCTTTACGAAATTAGGTGAAAGCATAATACCTGCGTCTTTGTCGAAGATTGAAGTTCTCTTATCACCTACGAAATCCTGAGAAACAACTGCATCTTCAGTGTATCCTAAGATTCCTTTTAGTTCCCCTTCAGAAGCTGCCTTAATAGTAGCGCAGATTTCTTCGTAAGAAGTAGCTTTTTCAATTCTTACTGTAAGGTCAACTACAGAAACGTCTACTGTAGGTACTCTGAAAGACATACCTGTAAGTTTTCCGTTCAATGAAGGAATTACTTTTCCTACAGCTTTAGCAGCACCGGTAGAAGAAGGAATAATATTATTCAATGCAGCTCTACCTCCTCTCCAGTCTTTCATTGAAGGACCATCTACAGTTTTCTGAGTAGCGGTTGTTGCGTGAACAGTTGTCATTAAACCTTCAACGATTCCAAAATTATCGTGGATAACTTTAGCTAAAGGCGCTAAACAGTTTGTTGTACATGAAGCGTTAGATAAGATTTTAATATCATCTGTAAGTTCTTTGTGGTTTACACCCATTACGAACATTGGAGTATCATCTTTAGAAGGAGCGGAAAGGATTACTTTTTTTGCACCTGCATTAATGTGAGCCTGAGCAGAATCTTTAGATAAGAAAAGACCTGTAGATTCTACAATATAATCAGCTCCGATTTCATTCCACTTCAGGTTATTTGGATCTTTCTCAGCAGTTACTCTGATTTTCTTTCCATTTACTACAAGATCATTACCTTCTACAGATACTTCTCCTGGAAAGATTCCGTGTACAGAATCATATTTTAACATGTAAGCCATGTATTCTGCATTGATAAGGTCATTGATTCCTACTACCTCAATGTTATCTCTTTCAGTCATTGCTCTGAAAACAAGACGTCCAATTCTACCAAACCCGTTGATACCTACTTTAATTGTTGACATAATATTTTGATTTTTACAATTATAAAAATTAGATTGCTAATATTTCTGAAATCAGTAAAAGGTCTTTATTGATTTCATTATGTTTTTTAATGGCTTCTTCAATAGGAGTGTATACCATATCGTTAGAACGCATTCCTGCCATTACATTTGTTTTACCTTCCATTAATCCTACCACGGCTCCGTATCCCAGTCTGCTCGCAAGAACCCTGTCTGCACAGCTCGGAGATCCTCCTCTCTGGATATGTCCCAGAATAGCTACACGAATGTCATAGTCAGGAAACTCCTGTTTTGTCTGCTCTGCCAGCTCATAAATATTCGCCAGTTTCTCTCCCTCAGCAACAACTACGATACTGGAAGCTTTTCCGGTTTTTTCAGCATTTCTGAAAGTCGCAAAAAGCTCATCTACACTGTCCTTTTTTTCAGGGATAAGGATATCCAAAGCTCCGGTTGCCAGTCCACTGTTTAATGCAATAAACCCAGCATCACGACCCATAACCTCAACAAAGAATACTCTGTTGTGAGAAGTGGCTGTATCACGGATTTTATCAATAGCTTCCATGGCAGTATTCAAAGCCGTATCATATCCAATAGTATTGTCGGTACCGAAAATATCATTGTCGATAGTCCCCGGAACACCAATTACTCTGATACCAAATTCTTCATTGAAGATCTTCGCCCCTGTGAAAGTTCCATCTCCACCAATACACACAATTGCATCAACACCATGTTTAACGCAATTATTGTAGGCTTTCTGACGTCCTTCTTTAGTTCTGAATTCCTGGGATCTTGCGGACTTTAGGATAGTTCCGCCCTGGTTGATTATATTTTTTACGGAACGAGGACCCATTTTTAAGAAATCATCGTTGATAAGCCCATTGTAGCCTTCTCTTATTCCGTAACATTCGATATTATAATAATTTGCCGTTCTTACCACCGCCCTTAATGCAGCATTCATACCCGGGGAGTCTCCTCCGGAAGTAAGAACTGCAATTTTTTTTACAGCACTTTCTTTCATCTAGTAAAAAATTTCGAACACAAATTTACAAAAACAAGTTCAGATTATAGTAGTAAGTTGATAATACTTTTGAATATAAATTGTTAAAAACTTCTAAAGTTTGTTGGTTTAAAAATATATCTCGCAGTTTTTGTTTCGTTAGCTTTTACGTCTAAGTTGTACCACGGAGATCTGTTTTTATCAAAAGGATTGGAAAGAACATGGATAGATTGGGCAGGAGTGAAACCTTCACTTAGTAAAAATAACTTTTTCCCTTCTTTATTTCTGCAAGCGCCACTTATCAATACAACATGTCCAGGACTTCCTGGTGTAATAAGAATGTCTCCGCTTTTTAAATCCTCACTTTTTAAAACCGGTTTTGTTTCTTTATTTAATGAAATAGTTCCTGCATAATTAAAGATCAGATTTAGATAACTTCTGAAATTTTGAGGCGAGTCATCGAAAGAGGCTGTCTTTTTGAAATTAACAGAATTGCCATTGACAAAGGCCCGTGTTCCGTTTTTATAATCTTTCCAGCTCAGCAGATCACCATTTGTAAAATGAAATTGAATTTCATCTTGTCTTTTATTTTTAACTAAATATTCTGCCCTTAGCCGGATCACCGCATCTGCACATTGTTGAAGATCCTGATCTCCGGTATCGATATCAAAAATTGCTTCATGCAGATGCTGGGTAGATATTGGATTTCCGTCATATCTAAGTATCTTGCTTTTATAGGGTTTTAAAGTGAAATTTTCGAGAAAATACCCGAAAGATTCCTGTTTTTCATCAATCCATTCATATCCCTGAGGTGCAGAAAATCTTTCTTTGATAGTATTTTTATCGGTATGAACCAAAATTTCTGATCCTGTCCCGTTATCTATTTCAGATATTGCATTTCTTTTCTTATCAGGAATACAGCTGATAATACTGATTAACGCAATTGTACATAAAGTTTTTCCTGCCATCTTATGGTGTTTTTATTTTACATTACCTCTTTTCTGTCAGATACTTCCAGTACCTTTTCGGGACATGCTGAATATGGAGTTTTAGATTTTTTCTTTCTGTAATATTGGTTTTTATAAAGTAACGTTGCCATAATTTTTGATATTGGCTCTCTTCATCATGGAATTTTTGCTCATATTGATCAAGATCCAGTTTTTCATCAGGATAAAAGAAGTCACAATTTTCAAGATCATACAAAATTCCATAATTTCTTCTGAGGTCATAAATCATCCACTTTTGATCCTGATATCGATCTTTAAAATGTTTTCTGATCAGGGGAATAACGTTGAAATCAGGATCTATTTTTGCAAAGAAAACACCATCCTGCATTTTCTCAAACCTTACAAATGCCGTCATCCGATGCCTTTCTCTGTCTACGGATTTACATATTTTCGATATTTTTAAAATATCACTATCCGCATAATTCTGAAGAATATTTTCATGAGGATGTTGTACAGATAATTGTATGGCTGAAAGGATAATTCTTTCTGATTCCGGATCTTCTGATAGAAAAACTTTCAGCAATTGATGGATTCCGGATCTCCCTATGTTCTCTTCCAGCTTCTTGAAAACTCTTTCTGCCTTTTCTGTCTGAGTGACTACTTCGTGGGTTTCTGCAAAAATGTTTTCCTGATGATATTGATTTTTGCCGAAAATTTCAACGTCTTTATAACGGTATTCGAATACTTCAAACACTGCAGTTAAAAGTCCGTCAAAGCTTCCGTCGTAAAGTAGGGTAGTCATTTATTTTATATGGTAGTTTAATAATATAGAGATGTAAAATTTATAAACTTTTTAGAGATTTTTATCACAGTTTGCCTTTAAACAGGGAGAAAATCATTGTTTTTTAAAACAAGGTAAGTTGCTGTGAAAATTTATTATGAAATTTCGACGAGCTTCCTCCAATCAATAATTTCTTTAAATTTTGATTCGTTAAATATTTCAAAAAAACATTTCCTGCATTGAAGTCAATAAAGTATTTTGCTCTGTTTACAGCTGCTCCTAATTTCTTAAGATGATCCATGTTTAAAATCTGAAAACGTCTTGCTTGTACTATTTTTTTAGCTGTTTTTACACCAATTCCCGGAATTCGAAGAATCATTTGATAGTCAGCTGTCTGGAGATTGATAGGGAATTGATCAAGATGTCTTAATGCCCAGCTTAATTTGGGGTCAATTTCAAGATCGAGAAAAGGAAGATTGGGATCTAAAATTTCTTCTGCTTTAAAGCCGTAAAATCTCATGAGCCAGTCCGATTGATACAATCTGTTTTCTCTAAGCATTGGGACTTCAGTAGTTAATGAAGGCAATCTTTTGTCTTCTAGTACTGGTACATACCCTGAATAATAGACTCTTTTAAGGTTGTAATTTTTATAAAAATGATCCGCGACTTTTATAATCTGAAGATCGTTTTCATTGGTAGCTCCTACGATCATTTGGGTCGACTGACCGGCTGGTGCAAATTTCGGAACTTTCCGGAAAATCTTTTTTTCATCATTATATTGGGATATCCCTTTCTGAATATAACGCATAGGACTTATCATGTCGGCCCTGTTTTTTTCAGGAGCGAGTAGCTTGAGTCCGCTTTCGGTTGGAATTTCAAGATTGACAGACAGACGGTCCGCATAGAGTGCTGCTTCCTGCATTAATTCATCGCTTGCTCCAGGAATGGATTTTAAGTGAATATATCCATTGAAATTTTCTTCAAGTCGTAATTTTTTTGCAACTCTCACCAGACGTTCCATGGTCGTGTCAGCATTTTTAAAAATGCCTGAACTTAAAAAAAGTCCTTCTATATAATTTCTCCGATAAAAGTTAATGGTAAGATCCACTACTTCTTCCACCGTAAAAGCTGCCCTTTTGATATCATTGGAGCTTCTTGAAACACAGTATGCACAATCATAAATACAATGATTGGTCAAAAGAACTTTAAGCAGGGAGACACATCGTCCGTCTTCTGTATAGGTATGACAAATCCCGCTTATGGAACTGTCTCCCAAAGCACCTTTTTTATTTTTTCGTGTTCCTCCGCTGGAAGAGCAGGAAACATCATATTTCGCTGCGTCAGCAAGGATTTCGAGTTTTTCTTTTAGGCGGTCAAAGTTCATATGTTATGATATAAGGACGATTTAACTCTGTGAATTTTAATTCAAAAGTAATTCCAAAATTGAGAAATGTCACCCTTTTTAACATAAAGTTATCAACAGAATAAAGTATCAAAATCAGTATATTTACGGTTCTTTAAAGTTATACTATGAATCATCAACCGATTGAAGGTTTTTCCAAATTGACCAAACAGGGGAAAATAGACTGGCTAGTCAATGAATATCTTGACGGCGATCAGGAATATCAAAAAATATTAAAGCAATACTGGAACGATAATACAGAACTTCAGAAGCTTCATGATGAATTTTCGGAAAATACGATCTCTAATTTTTATATGCCTTACGGAATAGCACCTAATTTTTTAATAGATGGAAAATTGGTGGCTTTGCCGATGGCTGTTGAAGAAAGTTCTGTAGTGGCTGCTGCATCTAAGGCTGCCAAATTCTGGATCGATAAAGGAGGTTTTAAAACAACCATTATTAATACAGAAAAATTGGGGCATACTCACTTCATTTTTAATGGAGAATCTCATAAACTATTGCATTTTTTTAATTTTAAACTAAAGAAAAAACTATTTGAGGCTACGGAAGCAATAACCGCTAACATGAGAAATCGTGGTGGTGGAATTCTGGATATTAAGCTGGTGGATAAGACTGCTGACATGGCCCATTACTTCCAATTGAAGGCAAGTTTTGATACAGTGGATTCAATGGGAGCCAATTTTATAAATTCTTGTCTGGAGCAATTTGGGAAAACATTGAAAGAAGAAGTTGCTAAAGAAGAAGACTTTACCAAAGAGGAAAAAGATTCTTTACAGATCGTAATGAATATTCTCTCCAACTTTACTCCCGACTGTGTGGTTCGTGCTGAGGTTTCTTGTAAAATTGATGATCTTAAAGATGATAGCGGGATTTCCAACGAAGAATTTGCCAGAAAATTTAAACAGGCTGTAACGATTGCTGAAATTGAGCCGTTCCGTGCAACCACTCATAATAAAGGAATTATGAATGGAGTGGATGCGGTGGTGATTGCTACGGGAAACGACTTCAGAGCAACAGAAGCCTGTGCACACGCTTACGCTGCAAAAGACGGTCAGTACAGGTCTTTGACTCATTGCACCACTGATAACGGAATTTTCAGATTTTGGATCGATCTTCCTATATCTGTAGGTGTTGTTGGCGGACTGACTAACCTCCATCCGTTAGTCAAGTTTTCATTAGCTCTTCTTGGTAAGCCATCTGCTCAGGAGTTAATGAGTATACTTGCTGTTTCAGGATTAGCACAGAATTTCGGGGCACTGCGTTCGTTAGTGACCACGGGAATTCAGAAAGGACATATGAAGATGCATTTATTGAATATTCTGAATCAGATGGGAGCAACGGAAGAGGAAAAGCAGCATTTTGTTACCTATTTCAAAGACAAAACAGTTACCCATCATGAGGTTATCACAGAGTTTAACAGAATGAGAGCCCAATAATATGTTTGGAATCATATTGTCAGCATTTATTTTAGTTTTCGGAATTTTTCTGAAAATAACCCGGAACCCCGGTTTTGCAAGAAGTAAAAATATGGCCTGGATGTTAATAGCTATCGGAGCTTTGTCTTTGGTGTTTAAAATTTTAAACTATAAATAAGACAGATTAATTGAAGATCTGATCTCATAAATTGATATAATGAAAACAATTACTTTAGTATTTGGTGCCGTTTATGGCATGTTATCGGTTATTTTAGGTGCGTTCGGTGCGCACGCTTTAAAGAAAATATTGTCAGTTGAAAGGCTGGAAAGTTTTGAAACAGGAGTAAGATATCAAATGTATGCTGCTTTCTTTCTGTTGATCATTGGATTTATTTTGAAATTTGAAACCTCTTCAGAAAAATGGGTTTCTATTTTGATGATTGCAGGAACAATGCTGTTTTCATTTAGTATATACTTCCTGAGTTTGCAGGACTATTTGGGAGCTAATCTGAAATTCCTGGGACCGATTACTCCACTTGGAGGGCTGTTAATGATCCTTAGCTGGGGAATGCTTATTTTTTATTTTGCTAAAAATAGGATCTAAACGCAATGAAAATCAACAGAAGGCGAAGGTTAATCAGAACGTTTAATCTTTTAGATCAGCCCATCAGATTTAATCCATTTGTATTCAGCCGGACATTTTTTATGTGGGCTTTTACCGGATTGGTAGGTGGAGTCATTGCCGGACTGTATTGGATTGTATTAGAATATTTTACTGACTTTTTAGCTCAGTATCAAGGTTGGATGGTGATTCCAACAATGGCCGTTTGCGGATTGTTAGCCGGTCTGGTTATTCACTTCATCGGTGATCCGGGTGAAATTCATCTGATTGTTAATAATATCAGATTTAATAAAGGAAAGCTCGATCCTAAAAATAACCCTTCCATGATCTTGTCGTCACTTTTTTGTGTAGCTTCAGGAGGTAGTTTAGGGCCTGAAGCTCCCCTGGTTCAGGTAACAGGATCTACAGGAACCTGGCTAGGGAAGATTTTCAGATTGAAGGGCGAGGAGTTGAGATCTTTAAGTATTGCAGGGATGGCATCCGGTTTCACTGCATTATTTGGTGCACCACTCGGTGGAAGTCTTTTTTCACTTGAAATTTTACATCATAAACATGCTGTTGAATATTATAAAGCAATAATTCCTGCATTGGTCGCAAGCTGTTTCAGCTATGTAATGTTTGCATTGATTATTCATCTCGGGATAGGTGCTACATGGAACCTGAAAGCGTATCACTATTCCGGAGTTTACGATTTTATGTACGCTTGTATGTTTGCTGTTGTTGCAACATTTGTAGGATGGCTGTTTATTTTTGTAGTTAAGTTTTTCAAAAAAGTCTTCGAGTACAGAAACTTTCCCATCTATGTAAAAACATTAGTAGGTGGAATTGTTTTGGGTATTATTGCGTTTTACTTTCCCATTACCAGATACTTCGGACACCATGAAGTTAATGAGCTGATCGGAGGGAATTTTTCTCTGAACTTTTTACTTTCAATTCTGGTCTTTAAAATATTAGCGATAGCAATCACAGTGACTTCGGGCTGGAGAGGAGGGTTCATTATCCCTTTGTTTTTTGTGGGAACTACTTTGGGGCTGATCATACATCATCTTTTTCCATCAGTAGATACCACACTGGCAATTGTAAGCTGCATGGCTGCAATTAACGCTTGTGTGACCAGGACGCCTATGAGTACAACTATTATTCTTGGGACTTTAACAGGATTTACTTATTTTGTTCCGATACTTTTTGCGAGCTTAACAGGATATTTCCTGGCTCCGAAAATCCCTTTTATAGGATCTCAATCAGAAAAAATAACCGAAGAATAAAGAAAATATCAGGACCTGTTAAAAATCAAGGTGCTTACCATTTAATTTTTGGACTTAGAATCTTGAACTTCCATGTCTTTTTAGTAAATTTGTCAACCTTTATAATTTAAAATAAAATAATAAAAATAATATGAATCTTCACGAGTATCAATCAAAAGAGATTTTATCAAAGTATGGAGTAGCTATCCAACGTGGTTTCGTTGCAAACAACGTAGATGAAGCTGTAGCTGCTGCTGAAAAACTAACTGCTGAAACTGGCGCTCAAGGGTGGGTAGTAAAAGCTCAGATCCACGCAGGTGGTCGTGGTAAAGGTGGTGGTGTAAAGTTCTCTCCAAACATGGATAAGCTTAAAGAAAACGCTCAGAACATCATCGGAATGCAGTTGGTAACTCCACAAACTTCTGCTGAGGGTAAAAAAGTAAATTCTGTTTTGGTTGCAGAGGATGTATATTATCCGGGTGAAACAGAAACTAAAGAATTCTATGTTTCTATTTTATTAGACAGAGCTGAAGGTAAAAATACAATCGTATATTCTACTGAAGGTGGTATGGATATCGAACATGTTGCTGAAGTAACACCTCATTTGATTCACAAAGAAATCATTGATCCTGCTTTAGGTCTTCAAGGTTTCCAGGCTAGAAAGATTGCTTTCAACTTAGGTCTTGAAGGAAATGCTTTCAAAGAATTTGTAAAATTCATCGGTTCTCTTTACAACGCATATACAGGAATTGATGCTTCTCTTTTCGAAATCAACCCTGTTTTAAAAACTTCTGATAATAAAATTATCGCAGTAGATGCTAAAGTAACTTTAGATGACAACTCATTGTTCCGTCACAAAGATTTAGCTGAGCTAAGAGATACCAGAGAAGAAGATCCAATGGATGTTGAAGCTGGTGAAGCTGGTCTTAACTTCGTAAAATTAGATGGTAACGTTGCTTGTATGGTAAACGGTGCGGGTCTTGCGATGGCGACTATGGATATCATTAAATTATCAGGTGGTAATCCTGCTAACTTCCTTGACGTTGGAGGAACTGCTGATGCTCAGAGAGTACAGACTGCTTTCGGAATTATCTTAAGAGATCCGAACGTAAAAGCAATCTTAATCAATATCTTCGGAGGTATCGTAAGATGTGATAGAGTAGCTCAGGGTGTTGTAGATGCTTACAAAGCGATGGGAAGCCTACCAGTTCCATTGATCGTGAGATTACAGGGAACCAATGCAGTTGAAGCTAAGAAATTAATTGACGAGTCTGGTCTTCCGGTACACTCTGCAATTACTTTAGAGGAAGCTGCTAACAAAGTAAAAGAAGTATTAGCATAAGCTAGCTACTTATTATAAAAATTTAAACCGCTTGAAAAAGCGGTTTTTTTATTTTCTATTTGTCCTGATTTGATGTAGGACTGCTATTGCTTTCTCCTCCTGTAATATTGATGCTGGTCGGGGTTACTAACAGGATGTTATCCGAATCAAGACGTTGCTTGATCTTCATATATGCATCACTCTTTACGCGGGTAATGTTGGCTCCGATGGTCATCCAGAATTTAGCCTGTAAATTGAATATGCCTTGTTTAAGATCGGTAAATACAACCTCAGCAGTATCCAGTTTGTCCACATATTCTAATCCTTTTATTACTTCCAGAATTCCCATTTGCGCCTTGTTGATATCTTCATCAGCCGGAATTTCAAAATTTAGGATTATTCTTCTCTGCGGAGAAGCAGTGATATTTGAAAAAGGAGAATTAAAAATGACCTGATTGGGAATATAAACCTTTTTACCGTCATCGGTTATAATCTTTGTTGTCAGAAAACCAATTTCCTGTACTGTCCCTGAGTTATTCCCGATAGATACATAATCACCTACTTTAAAGGCTTTATCGATTCCGATAAGCATTCCTGAAAATATACTGGACACCAGATCCTTTAAAGCAACCCCGGCGATAACCCCCGCAACTCCCAGACTTCCGATGAATTTCCATAGAAAACTGCTGAAACCCATTATTTCTAATGCAATAAAACTACCCATTAGCATAATGATAAACCGGAATACGGCCAGTAAAGTTACCAATGAACTTTCTTTTTCACTTTTAGGAAATAATTTATGAAAGAGCTTTACGGCAAGTTTACTTAAATATTTACTTGAAAATAGGAAGAAAGAAAAAACCAGTATGCCTACAATCAATTTAGGGGTCAGTTCTGCAAATTTTAAATACCAGCTTTGTAGAACTCTGTAGACCACTTCAACATAGCTTAAACCAATTTTCTCCATGTATTAATTTTTTTTAATTTAATATGTAATTTTTCATCAAAAATTTTGCCAGTTTCAAAAAGTCTACTAAATTTGTAGACTAATAAACGATAATGTTATGTCAATCAAACTAGGAGATACCGCACCCAATTTTCAGGCAGAAACTACTGCCGGTGATCTTGACTTTTATAATTATCTGGGAGATTCCTGGGGGATTTTATTCTCGCATCCTGCAGATTATACTCCGGTTTGCACTACGGAGCTTGGCTTTACATCAAAGCTAAAGTCCGAATTTGAGGCAAGGAAAACCAAAGTAATTGCATTGAGTGTAGATGGAGTAGAAGACCATCAGAACTGGATCCGGGATATTAATGAAACTCAAAATACGGATGTGCAATTTCCTATTATTGCAGATAAAGACAGGAAAATTTCGGAATTGTATGATTTCATCCATCCTAATGCTTCAGCAACTGCAACCGTACGCTCTTTGCTTATCATTGATCCGGATAAAAAAGTACGTTTGATTATAACTTATCCTGCTTCTACGGGAAGGAATTTTAATGAAATTATAAGGGTTCTTGACTCTCTTCAATTGGTGGATTCCCATAAAGTGGCTACCCCTGTAAACTGGAAAAATGGAGAAGATGTTATTATTCCACCGTCTATATCAACAGAAGAAGCCCGGGAAATTTTTCCTAAAGGCGTTACAGAAATAAAGCCGTATTTAAGATATACGCCTCAACCGAATACATGATTTATTTGATTTTTTATAGTTTAGTTTTAATTTGTACGAAAAGCGCCTCGAAATTATTCGAGGTGCTTTTATCTTTTTTAAGAAAAATAATTTTCTTAACGACTAGTTTTTAACGTCGTTTATGATTTGTTTTCCTTTAGATGTAGGTAAGAAAATGCTAAATCCTACGTTGAAGGTAAGGGTAGAAGTTAAACCGTTTTTACCGAAACCTGCAACACCATTGTATTTAACAAGTCCTTCAACACCGATGTTAGGTGTGATGAAGTAAGAGTATCCCGGACCTGCACCGAAATCTAACCCAGTGGTAGAGTTTCCTCCTTCGGTAGACGTTCCTCCAATACCAACGTTACCTTCGAAGAACCAACGTCCGTGATGTAAAAGATTATCTATACCTTTTTCACCTGGTGATACATAGTAACGACCTAAAGCCCCTACTTTGTACACAAAGTTTGTTGGTGATCCTTTTGCAACTTTGTTAAATCCTAAATCAACATATCCTCCAAGTGCTACGTTATCTTCAATGAAATAAGCCGCTTTCGGTTGTAAAGAGATGTTATATCCTCCTCCCGTATTAAGACCAAAATTACTAGCTACAATACTACTACCAACCATCCAGTTACCTTTTTGAATCTGAGCATTGGCTGTTGTTGTTAATCCTGCTACCGCTACTATTCCTGCTAAAATTAGTTTTTTCATAATTTATAATTTTAATAATTAATGCTTATTTATTCTATGGGTGGTGAAAATCAATAAATGTGCCATAGTACTCATTTTTAGCTAATTTTACTAAAATAATGTTAAATTAAGAAAAATGAAAATCAAATTAATTTCCTTGTTTTATTGAATAAAATATAATTTTAGACAAGAAGTAATATAATGGAAACAACCAGTCCTAGAGCAGTAAAAAGCATTCCGCGTTTGAATGCTTTTGTTTTTGGATTAAACATCCAGAAGCTTGAGATCACAAAGAAGAATAGGGCAATTCCAAAAAAAGTGTTAAGAGGTGATAGTGTCTCTTTTGACTGGGATTTATGAAGTTTTGTCATTTTATCCAGGACAAATGGCAGCTCTTTTTTTACGTATTTTGCCTCCCCGGTTGTCAGGTTATAGGCTCCCTGTTTGAAATATGCGATGTTTCCGATTCTATTTTCGATTTCTAAGTTTTTAATTTTTAATTCTTTTCCCAATTCCTTTTCAGAAAGGTTTTTAGCTACAATTTTGTCGTAATTTTTCTCCTTTTTTAAAAAGCCTGTATCCCTGTAAACCAGCAATACACCGCTTATCGCATAAACAGCCATAATTCCCGCAAGGAAGTATCCTAAGTAACGATGCGTAATCCTCATGAAACTTCTGGTATCTTTTATTTTATCCATATTTTATTGTTTTGCTTTTATTTTTTTTAATTTCAAAAGTGGAAACTGCAAAAATGCAGTTCCCACTTTTATTGAAAGAATTTTTATATTAAGAATTCTAGAGTCTGTAAGTCAACGTAAAATAATAGTTTCTAGGTGTGATCGGATTCACTGAATAATTCTCATGAACATTGTAGTTTATGACATCAAACAGGTTGCCCACTTTACCCTGAATAGAGAACTTATTCCAACTGTAACCGACACTTATATCAACCGTCGTGAATCCGTTGATATCAATCATTCTTGTTTGTTGTAATTGCCCTTTTACATCATTCCAGCCTGCTTGTCTTTTTCCGGTATAGAATGCTGTAGCTCCTAGCTTCAGGCCTTTTGCAAAATCCGTGAAGGTATAAAAAATAGACGCATTTGCTGTAAGGGCAGGAGTTCTTACCAATCTTTGATCTTCAACAAATCCGTTATCTGGAGTTTTTGTATACACAGTATTATTGTAAGAAATACCTCCTATTAAAGACAGGTATTTTGTTGGGTTTCCTGTGATATCCAATTCAACACCTCTACTTCTTATATTGCCGGCATATACTTTATATAATGCCACCTTATTATCTGCAAGATATGGAGATGTGTAAGCATCCCTGTTATTTATTTGATAAGCTGTTAAGTTTACAGCGATAGCATTGTTCCATAAATTTTTCTTAACCCCTACTTCGTATTGATCAATTGTTGATGCTTTTAAAGATAGATTGTTTACATCAAACCCTGAATTAGGTGAGAATGAATTAGTATACGTTGCAAAAACAGATAAATTATCATTAGGATTATAGATTAATCCTACTTTTGGCGATAAGGCATGAGCTTGTAAACCGCTGTTTACTGTAGGCGTTTCTGTTCCTTTTAAGAAATCTTTTACTGCTGTATCTTCATTTTTTAAATAAGACCATCTTATTCCTGCCAATACTTTAAACTCTTTGCTAAGGCTGATCAAGTCTTGTGCATAAAGACCAAATCTTTTCGTTGCTATTCTGTTTCTTGATGATCTATAAGTTTCAGGCATAACACCTTCATTAGACCATGTGGAAGAATTATTTAAATATAATGTTCCATAGTTAATGCTCGTAGGATTAGTAAAGTTGTAAGCATAAGTATCAGCTAAACCATAGTCTCCATCTGCTCCAAATAGAACCTTATGGATAATATTTCCGGTTTTAAATTCTCCATTTAGGTTAACTTGTAATGAAGTATAATTTTGTTCAGTATAATTTCTTCCCAAAGTTCTGTTCCAGGATGGGTCAAAATTTCCTTTTGCGGATTCATACTGCCATTGAATTCTTTCTGTTGAAAAATAATCTTTTGTATAATTCTGGTAAGAAGCAACTGCATTTAGACTCCATTTACTGTTCAATTGATGGTTTAAAACAACGTCTGTAGTGGCTTGTTGGTTGGTTTGATATTGCCAGTTGGCACCTAAAAAACTCCTGCGGTCAACTTCAGTAGCTAACCTGGATATTCCAGTGGTTTTATCAGTAACACTTCCAATTCCAAAATCAGGAGTGAAATTATGATATAAATAATCACCCTCTACAATTAGTTGTGTGTTTTCACTCAAATTAAAAACAAAAGACGGGTTGAAATAATGCTTTTTAGATTCTACCATATCTCTGAAACTTTCGGCATATTCATAAGTTCCATTGACTCTGAAGGCTACCTTTTGGCTTAAAGGTCCATAAATGTCAAATACAGGTTTATAAGAATTCCAGCTTCCACCGTTTAATCCGACAGATCCACCAAATTCAAATCTTGGTTTTTTAGTTATAAGGTTTACAATTCCACCTGGCCCTACATTACCATATAACATAGCATTTGCACCTTTTAAAACTTCAACTCTTTCAAGTCCACTTACTTCAGGAAAAACTCCACTGTTTACTCTTGCTCCATTTTTGAAGATATTATCATTTCCAAATATAAAACCTCTTCCTCCAAAGCTATCCTGAGATCCTCCTCTTGCAGATGTCAAATAAATACCATTCACATTTTTAATAACATCACTTAGCTGCTTTGCTTGTTGCTGCTCAATAATTTCATGAGTTACAATAGCTATGGGCTGAGGGTTTTCCATTACTGTCAGGTTTGATTTTGTAGATAATGTTCTTGCCTGGTTAGGATTTCCTGTTTTATGAAGATTGATGTCCTCAATGGTTTGAATTCTGATGGTATCTGCTTCAGCATTTTTCATCTGTGAACTCACTGAAACAGCAGTAAATAGAAGACCTAAAGAAAGTAATTGTCTTTTCATTTTATTTTTATATAGAACAGTTTTAAATAAGCCGCAAATGTAAGTATTTGTTTAGAATAGATAAAAATAGTTTTATGATTTTAATCATATTTTCCGACTTGGTGAGATGGATTATTTCTATAGTTCCTTTAGATAGGGGAATAGAGAAGTTTTTATGAATATATTTGTTAAAAATTATAATATGCAATTGGTAAAAGCAGGGCTTTGTGCCTTTGGAATGAGTGGAAAAATTTTCCATGCACCCTTTTTGAAGGAGCATCCGGGATTTTTTATTGCTGCTGTGGTTGAAAGAAGTAAAGAAGAGTCTAAGGATCAATATCCGGAAGTAACCATTTACCGTTCAGTAGAAGAAATGCTTCAGCATGCAGATGTAGAGCTGGTCATTATCAATACACCGGTTCAGACACATTATGAATATGCCAAAAAAGCATTGGAAGCGGGTAAGAACATTATTGTGGAAAAACCTTTTACCGTAAATGTTTCTGAAGCGGAAGAACTGGTACAGCTGGCTGAAGAAAAAGGACTGTTTCTTAGTGTATACCAAAACCGAAGATTCGACCGGGATTTTTTACAGGTTCAAAAAATTCTGGATGAAGGAAAATTAGGAAACATTAAAGAGGTTGAGATTCGTTTTGACCGGTTCCGCACTACACCCAGCGGAAAAAAACATAAAGAAAGTCCCGATCAATTGGGAGCCGGGTCACTTCATGATTTAGGAGCTCATTTGGTAGATCAGGCTGTACAATATTTTGGATATCCTGAAAAACTTTTTGCAGATGTATTTTCTATGAAAGGATCGACGTTTGCCAACGATTATTTTGAGATTCTGTTATTTTATAAAGACGCTTTGAGAGTAAGGCTTAAATCTTCTGTTTTCAGTAAAGAAGGCCATTATGCCTATACCATTCATGGAGACCGGGGAACTTTCCTGCAGGAGAGAACCGATAATCAGGAAAATGAATTGGTAGCAGGCGCTACCCCCACATACGGAAAAGACTGGACACAGCCTTTGAAAGAAGCGGATGGAATTTTAAACTTTTTGAATGATCGTTCAGAAACAGAAAGAGTGCTTACCTCAAGTGAAGCTGGAGATTATATGAATTACTATCAGCAGATTTACGAACATATCGTGTTTGGATATGGATTGCCATCTCCTGGAAAAGAAGTCATTCAGAATATGAAAATCATTGATGCTTCTTTAGAAAGTGCAAAAGAAGAAAAAGTAATTAAACTATAAAGATCAATTGTGAATGAGTTCAGAGTTTATGGTTGATATTCTTTAACACTAAAATTATCCTACTCTCTAACTCTTTGAACTCATTCATAACTCATCGTTTTTATTTTAAAGGAGCTCCTGAAGTTCCAGCCATCTCATTTCATGGTTTTCCAGTTTTTCTGAAACCGTTTCCAACTCTGAAGAAAGTTTAGCTATTTTCTCATAATCTACTTCATTGTTAAGTTTGTCCAGAATTTTGGAGCGCTGTTCTTCAAGTTCAGGCATTTCTTTTTCAATCGTGTCAAGTTCCCTCTGCTCTTTGAAACTTAATTTTCGTTTCGTACTGGAAGGTGGTGTATTTTCCACTACAGGAACAGTTTCCTTAACCGGCTCAGTCTTTACAGCTGTATTTTTTTCTAATGCTTCCTCGCGACTTCTGGCTTCCCTGTATTCTGAGAAGGTCCCTACAAAATCTCTGATTTTTCCATTGCCTTCAAAAGCCAAAACATGATCTACAATTCTGTCCATGAAATATCTGTCGTGGGAAACTATAATCAAAGATCCCTGGAACTGTTGAAGGAAGTTTTCAAGGACTGTTAATGTTGGAAGATCAAGATCATTCGTAGGCTCATCAAAAATCAAAAAATTAGGATTCTGATACAGGATATACATCAGGTGCAATCTTCTTTTTTCCCCACCGGATAATTTTGAAATAGGAGAATATTGCGTTTGATCATCAAATAAAAACAACCTTAAAAACTGGGATGCCGAAAGACTTTTTCCGTTGGCTAAAGGATAGAACTCGGCAATTTCTTTAATAAAGTCAATGACTCTCTCATCTTCTTTGTAAGTGAGCCCTTTTTGCGAAAAATAACCAAAAGAAATGGTTTCCCCTGTTTCTATTTCTCCTTTATCTGCTTTTTCAAGCCCCTGGATAATATTTAAAAGAGTAGATTTTCCCGCTCCGTTTTTACCTACGATTCCAACTTTCTCCCCACGTTGGAAAGAATAGCTAAAATCTTTTAGTAAAACCTTCTCACCAAAACTTTTATCTATATTCTTTAATTCTAGAATTTTATTCCCAAGGCGTTTCATTTCAAAATCCAATTCCAGACCTTGTTTTGAAGTGTCTGTTTTTGCTACTTTTTCGGTTTCGTAAAAAGCATCAATTCTGCTTTTAGATTTCGTGGTTCTTGCCTTAGGCTGTCTTCGCATCCACTCCAGCTCTTTTCTGTAAAGATTATTAGCCTTGTCAATGGTAGCATTAAGATTATCCTCTCTGATCATCTTATTTTCCAGATAGGTAGCATAAGAACCATTATGGAAATAAAGGTTTCCGTCTTCCATCTCCCAGATAATACCGCAGACACTATCAAGGAAATAACGGTCGTGGGTTACGAGCAGTAAAGTAATCTTGGCTTTATTAAGATAATTTTCAAGCCACTCTACCATTTCTACATCCAAATGGTTGGTTGGCTCGTCCATTATCAGTAATGTATGACGATGTTCTGCTCTGGTTTCCGTTAAAAGCTTGGCCAGTGCAACGCGCTTGATCTGTCCTCCGGAAAGTGTTCCCATCCTGGCTTCGAGATTTGTGATCTTAAGTTGGGAAAGGATTTGTTTCATCTCATTTTCCAGATCCCAGGCTTTATGGGCCTCCATATCCGCAAGAGCCTTTTCGATAAAATCAAGGTCCGTTGAGTGGAGTGACTGATGATAATTTTTAAGCGCTGTAATGGGAGCTGAATCAAGGGTCATCATGAATTCCTCAATGGTAAGTTTCGGATCATAATCAATTTCCTGGTCAAATAAAACAACCTGTATATCTTTATTGATAATTACATTTCCACTATCTGCAATTTCTTTTCCCATAAGGATCTTGAGCAGGGTAGATTTTCCACTTCCGTTTTTAGCAACAATGGCTATTTTGTCTCCTTCATTAATATTGAAAGAAATATTTTTGAATAAAACTTTTAGTCCGTAAGATTTGGTAAGGTTTTCAGCAGCAACGTAATTCATTTCTATAAAGATTTCGTAGCGCGAAAATACGAAATATTGAAGGTTTTACCGGATAAAATATTTTCTTTGGTTTTTTGAATGAGGTAAAGGGCTGACAGATTTTGTTTGCTAATTTATAATCCTTTTTTACCTTCGATCCAATAAGCCTGTGATCTTAAATTGGTGGAATGAACACCTTTTTCTTTCAGATATCTGCGTAAAAAGGACATCGTTTTTCCGTTTCCTGTCAAATAAAACGTGACTTCTTGGTTTTCAATGGCTTTTCGCTCTTCGTGGAGAAATTCATTGATTTGATTTAATATTGCCATCCAGTTGTTTTTAGAAGTATAGTAGCCGTGTAAATCAAGTTTTTCAAGGCTTAAAGGATCTTCAAGCTCATGCAGGCAAACAAAGGATTTTGAAGTTTTTTCTGCGGCCTCCCGGATGGCAATTGAACTTCCCAGGGAAGTCTCATCTCCGATTGAAAAATGAATTTTAGCCTCATGATCAAAGAATCTTTTTCCACGCGGTATAATCATTTTAATAGAATCCCCGGCTGTCAGTTGGTTGATGAAGTGACATCCTGCAGCTTGGGTGTCATGTACATGGAAAAGGATATCAAAATTTCCTTTTTCTTTATCAAAATGAAAAGGGGAATAGTTTCTGAAATCCCGGTCATTGATACGGAAGCCTACCGCATATGCAGGCTCAAAGTAAACATCTGAAAGGTCGGTTTCAAAAGTTATCTGTTTAAGATCATCTGAAATATAGGTAGCTTTTGTAACGGTACAGTCTTTAAATTTTGATGGTAATAGATTTTCAACAGCGTCGTTGATCCATTTTGGTAAACTAGACATAATGATATTTTATTGCAAAGGAAGCTGCAAATGACAAAAATATCAATGGCCATTTTATGGAATTGGTTGGACTATTCGTGGTTTACGAATTACTTTTTGCTTTTATCACGGAAAGATAATGGAGAGACTCCTTCCGATCTGGAAAAGAGACGTGAAAAGTAAGTGTGATCATTATATCCAAGCTGATAGGCTATTTCTTTAACCGTGCAATTGGTGAAAAACAATAATCTTTTAGCTTCTATCAAAACTTCCTGTTGAATCCAGTATGATGGAGATTTTCCTGTTGCCTTGCTGATTACCTCAGTTAAATATCCTGGTGAAATGTTCATGATTTCTGCATACCCAGATGCGCTTTTCTGTGTAATGAAATTTTTTCTTACCAGGATCCTGAATTGTCTGGCCAGCTCTAATGTTCTGTTTTCTTTTTGTTTTTTATGAGAGCTTTCATTCAGAAAGTGAGATGCAAACATTCCGGTATAAGCATTAAGCAAAGATTTTATGATAAAGAAATTTTCTTTTGTGGCCATCATCTCTTTTGTGCATGATTCAAAAAGAACCTGAGCCAATTTGTTGAATTTTTCAGACTCGGAATTGCTTACAGGTAAAGGCATAATATCCACGAGATATTCTTCAAAAGCTGAGCGGACAAAGTCAGGAACCAGATCAACGTTTAAAGCAATGAACCATCCACAAGCATTATTCATAAGAAGCCCCTGATGGACCTGACCAGGTAAAACACAGTAAATATGTCCGTTTTTAGCCTCAATGATTTTAAAATCCACCATCATTTTTACATGTCCGGTTTGGAGAAATGTAAAGATATAATGACTATCCCTGTGGATTCCTTTATCTAAAAGATTATCCTCCGAACTGTTGATTCGGTCCGTGATTCTTTCCACAATAAAACCATGATCGGAGATCGTACTGAGATCGTAGGTGGGAATTGTCTGTCTCATGTTGAATTATAAAATCAAAGCTAATAAGGTCTTACTACGATAGCTTATCGTATTGCTTTTGAAAAATTTAACTAAACAAAGATAAAATTTAATAATATGTTATGAGCTTTTAATCCTGTAAATAAAGATTTTTGTGTCAAACCTTTACCATGAAAAAACTTAATTCCTCATTGTTCCTATTCTGTGTGGTGTTTGCTAATGCCCAGATAATTTCAGGAACTGTCCTTTCGAGAGACGAAAACCAGCCTATTCCATATGTTAAAATAGGAGTTGAAAAAGAAAATATAGGTGTAATTTCCGATGAGAAAGGTAATTTTACTATTGACCTTTCCAAGGTGAATACTTCAGGAAAGATAAGGATAGAAGTTCCGGGATATGATAGTTATACAGTAGGTTTTCAGGATTTTATAAAAAACAGTACACAAAAGATTTTTTTAAAGGAAAAAGTACAGCATATCCGGGAAGTGAAATTGTCCCCTAAAAAGTTAGTAGATAAAAACTGGGGTGTCAATACAAAGACGAAAAGTGTCATGTACTCTGTAAATCCACAATTTAAGAAGGAAGACTTTTTGGGTGAAACAGCATTGGAATTTAATGCAAACAAAAGATCAAAAATAAAGAATATCAACCTGAATATTGCAAGTTATGTTTCCGACAGGCCCGTGTTAATGCGTTACAGTATTTATAGTGAAAAGAATGGTTTTCCAGACAAGAACATCCTCAATGAAGAGATTACAGTAAAGCTTACAGAAGATATGATACAATCCGGAACATATACATTGAGTGTTGATGATCGTAATATTTGGGTACAGGGTAAATTTTTTATAGGAATTCAGTTTTTACAGGAGTTTAACGGTAAAGTGAATATCAGTGCAGCTCTCTTCAGAACAGGCTTCCTGAGGAAGTTTTACGGGGAATGGCAAAAAGTAACCTTAGCTGCTCCTGCGATAAATATCGATGTAAAAGTAGATAAAACAGGAAAAAATATGGAAGAACAATTGGAGGATGAGAGTCTTGCTGATCTGATTCCCGACCTTAGCAAATATGTTGGTGAGGCAGATCAATCAGGTTATGGTAAAAATCAGGACATAGGTAAAATAGTTAAAGTGAAAAATGCAGATTTATACTATGAGGTATATGGTGAAGGAGAACCACTGGTATTGCTGCATGGAAATTCGGGAAGTATTAAAGATTTTTATCAGCAGATTCCTGTTCTTTCCAAGCATTACAAAGTTATTGCTTTAGATACGAGAGGTCAGGGAAAAAGTACAGATTCATCGAAAAAAGATTTGACTTATTCGGGATTTGCCGATGACCTTAAAATGGTGATTGATCATTTAGGACTTGAAAAGATACATATAGCAGGCTGGAGTGATGGCGGGAATACAGCCCTGGAGTTTGTTCTGAAATACCCTGAACGGGTGAACAAATTAGTGATTATCGGAGCTAACATTCAGCCTGATGGTGTAGATAAGCGTCTTGTAGACCATATGAAAACAGAATTTCAGGTTTTAGAAATTGAAAATAATCCTCAAAAGTTTAATCAGACCAGGATTTTAAAGATTATGCTCAAGGAACCTAACATCAGTACAGGATCTTTACATAAAATCCATAATCCCGTGTTGGTTATAGCGGGTGAAAATGATGTGATAAAAAAAGACCATACCGAATTGATCGCCAGAGAAATTCCGAATGCAAAACTAAGGATATACAAAAATGCAACCCATTTTGTGCCGTTTGAAGAAGCTCAACAGCTGAATGAAGATATGATGAAGTTTTTGGGGAAATAATTAATCCAATGTCATTCTTTTCAAAGACCAGGAACTACCATTGTACATATCCAGGTCAACTTTAGTATTGATTCCGTGGACGATTCCGTTTTCAGTAAATTGCCAGAAATCCCAAGCGTCATCAGGAGACGGAGTGGGTACATCATTATAATTTGCCAGCCACAGAGGATATCCGTCGAATTCACCTTTCAGAAAATCTTTATAATAATGGTAGTAAGTATAGATAATGGGTTTTGTACCATATGTCTCTTCTATGATTTTGCACCATACCTTAAGGTCTTCAACCAGTTTTTTATTGGTTTTTCGTTTTGGAATTTTTTCAATGTCCAGAATAGGAGGGAGGTCTCCGGTTTCCAGCTTTACATTGTCAAGAAAGTTATTAGCCTGAATAATAGGGTCTTCATCTGCTCTGTAAAAGTGATATGCGCCTCTTATAAGCTCATGCTTTTTGGCCTGGGACCAGAATTCATCAAAATGTTTATCAGCATTTTTATTTCCCATGGTAGCCCTCATAACCACAAATTCCAACGGAATGGTTTTGTTTCCAATGCTTAAACTATCCCATTTGATATCTTCTTTATTTTGATAATGGGAAATATCGAATCCGTATGTTTTATCGAGATTATCAGTGAGGATTTTTTGAATTCTCAGAGTTTCCTTTTCATTATTATGAAGCTTTTTATGGGTAAACTTATTAAAGTACAAAGCATAATAGTAACTGATGGATTGTTTAAGGTAAAAACCTGTGCCAATAAGTGCTACGATAAGAATAGCCAATAAAATCTTTCGACGAAATAAATAGTTTTTCCGTCTTTTATTATGAATGTTTTTGGCCGCTTTTTTGGTGTACTTTTTTTTCGTCATAAAGTTTTGCAAAACTAACTTTTTAACAAGTAAAATGCTAAATAAAATCTGTAAATTTGTATACTATGGAAACACGCGAAAAGATCATCATCATCGGAGGAGGTTTTGCGGGGCTACAACTTGCGAAAACACTGAACAATAAAAATAAAAAAGTAATTGTTCTCGACAGGGTAAACCATCATATGTTTCAGCCGCTTTTTTATCAGGTAGCGTGTGGAAGGATTGAACCTTCCAATATTTCCTTTCCGTTCAGGAAAATTTTCCAGAGATCCAGAAATATTCAATTTCGTTTGACAGATGTTAAAGAGATCGATCCTTCTCAGAATAAAGTGATTACCGATGAAGCAGAGTTTCGTTATGATAAATTAATTATCGCAACCGGCTGTAAGACTAATTTCTTTGGGAATAAAGATCTGGAGGGTAAAGCTTTTGGAATGAAAAATACTCAGGAAGCGATTAGTATCAGAAATCATGTCTTAATGACTTTTGAGAAACTAATTCTTGAGAAAAGCAGAAGTGACGATGGAAACTGGAACATCGTTATTGTAGGTAGTGGTCCCACCGGTGTAGAACTGGCTGGAGCCTTTGCCGAAATGAAAAAAGAAATCCTGCCGAGGGATTATCCTTACATGAATTTTGACCAGCTTAAAATTATTCTGGTCAGTTCGACGGAAAAACCACTTGCCGTAATGAGTGACGAAGCTCAGAATAAATCTGAAAAATACCTTAAGGACCTGGGGGTAACTTTTCTAAGTGGAGAAGTTGTTACCGAATATAACGGAGATAAGGTAATGATGAAAAGTGGAAAAGAAATCCCTTCGAACAATGTGATCTGGGCTGCAGGTGTTACAGGAAATGTAGTAGAAGGATTTCCTGAAGAAAAATTAATCAGAAACAGATATATAGTAGATCGATATAACAGAGTTAAAGGATACGATAACATTTTTGCGATCGGAGATATTGCTTATATGGAAACGCCTAAATATCCGCATGGTCAACCTCAGGTTGCGAATGTAGCGATAAATCAGGCAAAAAATCTGGGTAAAAATCTTTTGAAAAGCAATGAAAGTGAGTGGAAAGAATACGAGTATAAAGATAAGGGTTCTTTGGCAACCATTGGAAAACATCGGGCAGTAGTAGATTTGCCATTTATTAAATTTCAGGGGTTCCTGGCATGGTATTTCTGGATGTTTTTACACTTAATGCTTATTTTAAGTGTAAGAAATAAGCTGGCGGTATTTTTTAATTGGATGTGGAGCTATTTTAATAAAGATTCGTCCCTGAGGCTCATTATCTCACCTACTAAGAAAAATGGAACATTACAATGAGAATTGATATTATAAGCGTACTTCCTGAGTTGATGGAAAGTCCATTTCAGACTTCTATTTTGAGAAGAGCAATGGAAAAAGGGTTAGTAGAAGTACATTTTCACCATCTGAGAGAATGGGCAATAAACAAGCACAGGCAAATCGATGATGAGCCTTATGGAGGAGGAGCCGGTATGGTAATGATGGTTGAGCCATTGGATAAATGCATCTCCCAACTTAAGTCAGAGAGAAGTTATGATGAGGTAATCTATCTTACCCCTGATGGGGTTACCCTTAATCAGAAAATTGCAAACTCCCTTTCTATAAAAAATAACCTGATTTTTATTTGCGGACATTATAAAGGAATCGATCAAAGAGTAAGAGATCTGCATGTTACCAAAGAGATTTCAATCGGAGATTATGTTCTAACCGGGGGAGAACTTGCGGCGTGTGTCTTGGCTGACTCTATCATCCGGCTGATTCCGGGAGTGCTTAACGATGAACAGAGTGCTTTAACGGATAGTTTTCAGGATGATCTTCTTTCACCTCCGATTTATACAAGACCGGAAAATTATAAAGGATTGGAGGTTCCTAAGGTTTTGTTAAGCGGGAATTTTAAGCAAATAGAAGAATGGAGACATGAAGAGGCCGTAAGAATAACAAAAGAGAAACGTCCTGACTTGCTATAATTTATTGATCATATTTTTAAATTTCGTCCTGTTTTTTTTCTTTTTTTGCAATTTCATATAAAAATGGAATAATAATTGCTATAGAAAGCAGAATAATAAAATAACAACTATTATGTTTTTATAGTTGTTTTTAATTAATATTAAGTATTATTTGCTGTTTTGATTTTGTTTTGTGCGATTTTAAAACGAATTTGTTAAAAGTTTTAATATATTATATTGATTTGATTAAACTGTTTGAAAAAAATTTCTTTTTAAGACAAAATCAAAACGAATATTTCGTAATTTAACCCGGGGAAAATTCGTAATTTCAAAATTAAAACTATTGATTGAATAGAAATATGTGTTGATGGAGCTTTTTACTTTTTATAATGTAGAAAATTTATTTTTACCGGACATAAAACCAATTCATAAATTAGATCCGACGAAATCGGGTTTGAGGAATTGGGATGAACGTAAATATAATAATAAGCTTTTCAAGATAGCAAATGTATTTCAATTGATCAAAGAAGAAAATGGAGTCTTACCATTTTTAATTGGTCTGTCCGAAGTTTCCGGAAGGAAAGTACTGGAAGATCTTGTGAAGATGGATCCTTTTCATTCTGAATTTGGAATTGTGCATTATAACTCCATGGATGAAAGAAAGGTAGATGTAGCTATGCTATATGATAAAAGCAAAATAGAAGTAATAGACTCGGAGGCTATTACATTCTTTTTTGAAATTAAAAATAAAAACACAGAATATTACGATACAACTAGAGATGTACTCTATTCAAAATTAAAATATAAAGGAGAGATTATTAATGTCTTTATCGCTCACCTTCCCTCAAAGAGAGAAAAAGATGTTAATAAGCCTAAGAGAGACTTTATATTAGCAGAAATTCGTAACAGAATTTTAAATATTGTGAATAGCAGCAATGAGCATGTTGTTTTGTGCGGCGATTTTAATGAAAATCCGGATGATGAAAATTTAACTAATATCCTTTATGATGATAATCATAATAAAATATTAGAAAATCCGTTTAATGAATTGTTTTCAACAGGAAATTTTTCTACTTTTCATTATAAATCTGGCTTATTGTTTGATCAGATTATATTGTCGAAGTCATTTTTCAATGATCAGAACAATATAGGATTGTCATTTCAAAGTGCCGAAATATTTAAATCTGAAAAGATAAGCAGCCGGAATAAACAATTTTCAGGTCGACCTTTCAGAACATATGCAGGTACGCGATATTTAGGTGGATATAGTGATCATTTTCCGGTTTTTGTAAAATTTAAAGAATAAAAAAAACATAAATAATAAAAAAAATTACAAGATGAAAAATTCAACAAATGCTAGCTATCATTTAGACTCAATCGACAAAGAAATTATCTACATGCTGATGGATAATGCTAAAACTTCTTTAGCCCATATCTCAAAACATGTAGGGATTTCGACAACTGCGGTGCACCAAAGAATCAAAAAGCTTGAGCACGCGGGAGTTATTGAGAATTCTATTTCATTTTTAAATCCAAAAAAAATAGGATATAAAGTTATTTCTTATATCGGAATCTTTTTGGATCAGCCTAGCCACTACCCAGATGTAGTAAAATCTTTAAAAGAAGTTAATGAAGTAGTAGAAGCTCATTACACCACAGGAAATTACACTATTTTCCTTAAAGTTCTTTGTAAAGACAACGACCATTTGATGCAGATCCTTAGTAAACTTCAAAAGTTAAAAGGTGTAACAAGAACCGAAACATTTATATCTCTGGAACAGGGAATAAGCAGACAACTGAAAGTATAATAAGTT
This sequence comes from Chryseobacterium sp. PTM-20240506, assembly GCF_048296755.1. Lineage (NCBI taxonomy): Bacteria > Pseudomonadati > Bacteroidota > Flavobacteriia > Flavobacteriales > Weeksellaceae > Chryseobacterium > Chryseobacterium sp. PTM-20240506. Next base: position 2,373,227 of record NZ_CP182581.1, on the reverse strand, counting down.
ATGAATATTGCCCAATATTTGGATTCAACATACCTGAAAACTCCTGCACAGTCCGGGATTTCAGAAAATGAAACTTTACAGAAAGATATAGATCTTACGCAGGAAGCTATTGATAATGGTATTTTTGCAGTGATGATCCGTCCGGATTATGTATCCGCGATCAAAAAATATATTCTGGAAAAGAACTCAAATGTTGTTGTTGGTACTGTGATTGGTTTCCACGAAGGAACGTATTCTGTGGAAGAAAAGATGGCAGAAGCAACAAAGGCAATTAATGACGGAGCCGACGAACTGGATTTTGTGATTAATTATAATGCTTATCTCAATGGAGATGTAGATTTAGTAAAAAAAGAATTTATACAATGTACTGCATTATGTGTACAACATCATAAAGTAGCAAAATGGATTATTGAAATTGCCGCTTTAACCAATGAACAAATTGCAGACCTTACTAAACATATCTCAGAATGGGCAGCAGAAAATTTTTCTGACCAGGACTTATCTTCCATTTTTGTAAAGTCTTCTACCGGTTTTTATGAAACTACAGATGGAAAGCCAAATGGGGCTACTTTCGAAGGTATCAGAATAATGCTTGATAACGCCGGCAGACTTCCTGTAAAAGCAGCTGGTGGAGTAAGAACACCTGAAGATGCGGAGAAAATGATCGGGATGGGAGTAAAGAGGATAGGAACTTCTTCAGCTCTATCTTTAATCAAAAATCAGTCAGCCTCTGAAGCTTACTAAAAAATAATTCAATTATAATTATAAAAAAAACCATCAGCATCTGATGGTTTTTTTATTTTATACTTTTTCCTGATATTCTTCGTAGAAATGTTGGGTTTCTTTGATCAGAGCATCCATCTCAGCAAGAGTGAATACTTCAAGGAATTTTTTTCTGAATTCTTTGAAATGAGGAACACCACGGAAATAGTTGCTGTAATGCTGTCTCATTTCTATCAGGCCTAATCTTTCACCTTTCCACTCCGCACTCCATTCCGCATGCTGACGAACCGCCAGTAGCCTATCTGAAATAGTGGGTTCAGGAAGATTTTCTCCGGTTCTAAAGAAATGTTTGATTTCATTAAAAATCCATGGATATCCTATAGCGGCACGGCCAATCATTACACCGTCACAAGCGTATTTTTGTTTGTATTCCAATGCTTTTTCCGGAGAGTCAATATCACCGTTTCCGAAAATAGGAATTTCAATATTAGGATTTTGTTTTATTCTTGAAATATGTTCCCAATCAGCTTCCCCTTTATACATCTGGGCTCTTGTTCTTGCGTGTATGGTTAAAGCTTTAATACCTGTTTCCTGTAAACGTTCTGCTACTTCATCAATATTAATAGAAGTACTGTCCCATCCTAAACGGGTCTTTACAGTTACAGGCAGGTGCGTAGAGCTTACAACAGCTTTTGTAAGACGAACCATCAGGTCTATATCTTTTAGTACTCCTGCTCCCGCTCCTTTGCAAACTACTTTTTTAACAGGGCATCCGAAATTGATATCTACCAAATCAGGATTTACTGTTTCCACAATTCTTGCAGACATGGCCATAGCCTCCTCATCACCTCCAAAAATCTGTATTCCGACTGGTCTCTCATAATCGAAAATATCAAGTTTTTTACGGCTCTTTATTGCATCACGAATTAAGCCCTCGGAAGAAATAAACTCCGAGTACATCATATCAGCTCCATGCATTTTGCACAAACGTCTGAATGGTGGATCACTCACGTCCTCCATAGGAGCCAGTAAAAGCGGAAATTCCGGCAGTTCTATGTTGCCTATTTTTATCATGGTGCAAATTTACGAAATTCTAAACTTTCATAAAGACTGATATTATCTATTGGTGTGAATGATGAGTTTGAGAACCCAATTGGATACAATAAGCGTCTTAAGATAGGAACAAAAAGAATTAAGCCTGGGACTTAAATTTTTAAAAGCTTGCTTTTACCTGCATGCTACCAATATGTATGGTACGGTCTCCGGAATTACGTCCTTCATAATTCAGGTTCAGCTGTAAGAATGAGTTGATTGCCTGCTGAATAAAGACACTCCAAACCTGATTTTTTCCAGGCTTAAGGCCGTCCAGCATCTGATTTCCTACAATACTGAAGTTGTTTCCGGTAAAGTTGTTGTTGATGAATGAGAAATTTCCTCTGATAGAGGTTTTTTTACGCTCCCATTGTATGGTTCCTGTAACGTCAAAAGCTTTTAGTAACTCCTCTCCGTCTATTCTCTGTTTCTGGCGGAAGGCGGAGGAAAGCTCAGCCTGTATGGCGTCTGTGAATTTATAGGTGGCTTTTGGCTTGGTTTCAAAGTTATTCAGTCTGTAATCCCTGGTTGCAAATAATTGTGAAGAATTTTTAATATCATGAACGGAATTTTCCCAATCGACCCTGAATTCTTTATTGAACCAATATCCTAAATTCAGGAAGTGGGAGGTCTGCTCCCGTTCTTCATTACTGAAATTGGCATTGATGAGATTATCATTCGAAATGAACCGGTAATTTCCATTCCAACCCGATTTTTCCGTAGGGTTAAACTGTACGGAAGCCAGGATATTTTGATTTTTTAGAATCTGGTCGCTGTTTTTTTCGAACGGATTGATGACCAGTACCTTATCTTTTTTATAAAAAGAGTTTTGAGAATTCAAGGAAATATTAAAATTCCACCGTTTTAAAAATGCATTTTCAGAATTAAGGACAATGGCCGGGTTAACAAACAACGCCAGCTGTAATTTATTCTTGTTGGATGGGATATACCGGACAGAATTGGTGTATACCCGGATGTACTTGGCCAGATCGGAATATTCGGCAATCTCAAATTCATCGAGCTGCTGGATGCCATCCCCATTGTAATCCGTCCATTTGTAAACTCCCTGTCCATCGGTTACTTTGATATATTGGAACTCTCTTTGTGCTTCCTGTCCGTTTCCGAGTTCATAGAATGCCTGTAAACGCATACCATTTCTGAAAAGCTGCTGATTATAAAGAATGTTCCCAACAACAAAATCATTGTTTCGACTTGTTTGCATATCCTGAATCTGATAGAAAAACTTCCTGTAATGCACTAACACATTTAAGGTTGTTTTTTCATTTTTGATCAGTTGACTTTCCGCCATGACTCCCAGGATATTATTCATATTCTGCAGCCTGTTGTCACGAACTGAATCATTATCTCTCATATATACTTTCGCAAGCAATTTTGTTCTTGTACTGTCACCAATCTTCTTTTGAAGAAAAAGCTCTTTCCAGCTGAAACTGGTGACATCCATCAGCTGAGAATCATTGTATTTTTTTTCGTTATGTTCCATACTTCCACCAAAGGCCCAGCTTCCTTTTTTTCCGGTATATTCTGTAGAAGCTCCCCCTCGTATGAACTTCGTGTCCTGGAGAATAGCATTGGTACTTAAGTAAGACAGATTTCCCTTTGTGAAAAACTTTCCTTTAATCCAGCCAAAATCAAGATCATTTTTAAAACCTTTGTATGAGTTTTGTTCATCCAGATAGTTAAGGCGATAATTTAAAGTTGATTTGTTATTCCACTTGTTAAGGAAGCTGAATATGAATCTGTTCTGCGTTTTCTGGCTGAATTCCTGAGCTAAGTTGAAATCTCTGGAAAATTCCACATCATTAATTCTATCAAGAATGTGAAATTGCTTATCTATATATTGATATTCAAAACTTGGTGTTCCTTTCCAGTTATTTTTGGTGAAAGTTTTATTCCCGTAAATCCGGCCTGCATAGCCTATATTCTGATCGGAATCCTTCGAAGAAAATAGATTGACATCGTAGTTACTTAAAGATATATCAGCGCCAATTTTACCCTCTTTAAGCAAAAACTCTGAATTGACAGAAAACACCTGCGATTTCTGGGGTGAAGGCAGTTTTCTTACTGCTCTGTAATCTCCTGAATTTGGTCCTGTATATTCAAAAACACGACCGTTATTTGTGGTCTGGGATAATTTATAATCTCCCAGATTAGGGCCAAAATAAGTAAATGATACCTGGTAAAGTGTTTCGGCAGAATTAGTGGAAAATTCATAATGGCTGACTCCTGAATTCTGAACCAATCGATATAGGATCTTATTAACATCATATTCTGTAATGACTCCTGACGGGGCATACATCAGATTAGGATCATTTCCGGCATTGGCCAGAATTTGCTCATCCTCTTTAGATAAATTCAGAGCAAGCGGTGCATTTTTATTATCGTTTTCCATGAACCAGCTTAAGCCTACCTTCATTTTCTCTCTACGGTGTTCCACTTTTCCTGTGAAAAGATATCTGGAATAGTTTCTGTTGGTGTAATTGTAAGAAATAGTAATAAAGTTCTGTTGGAAAATTGGTCGGAAACTGGTGAAAGTAACTTCACCGGTGTTGTAATTTATGATGTAATCCTGGTTTTCACCACGCTTCATTAATATTCCGTCAATAAATACCTGTTCAGATCCTGAAATCAGAGTAATGAACTGCTCTCCATTTTTTCCCGTTAAACGATAAGGGCCCTGGTTACCTTCAACCCCTTGAAAACGTACCCTGTGAAACTCACTTCGGGCCACACCCATTGAAACATCTACAAATGTTTTGTTTTCATTCCCAAATTCCGTCTGGAACTCAAGTCCCATGCTACGTCGCTGATATTTTGCAAAATAATTCTTAGCTTCCACCAAATCCAGATGTCCCGCTCTAAGGATGGACTTATCCTTAATGTTCAGCTGCATGTAGATTTTATCGAACTCTTCGAGTGTTTGAGTATAACCATCAGCCTGGATGGGAAGGTTATGATCAGAAATACTCGCAAGGATGGTAACGTCTTTAGAAAGTCTTCCCGATATCTGAAGGTCCATTGAACTTTGTACAGATTGTCCCTGATTGTTTCCGAAGGTAATTCCCCGGATGATGGAACCTTTTGAGTTAAGCTCGCCTAAGAACCTTTTTTTGTCATTTTTGGCAAGTACGGCCTCATCTACAATTATTCTGTTTCTTGTTCTTACGAAATCCAGTGTGTCCTTTGAAAAAATATCCTGTTCAAGCCTTGCTGCTAAAATACTATCCTTTTTTATGGTGTCTTCGGGAATATTGGGGTTCTTCCATGAGAAAATCTGAGCATTTGTTACCAATGTGCCCATGAAAAGAAACAAGAATACAAGAATAAAATTCCGCAAATTTTCCAAAATAATTGGTAAAAATACTTAAAAAATGTTAAAGGTAGCCAGTTTAGCTTTATTAACAAAAAATCGCCATATTTATTGTTTTTCGTCAGAGAATACTCTTATATTTAAAATAGAAAATTATAAAAAATACAAAGATGAAAAAGATTTATTCTCTATTTGTTGCTTTGGCAACCACAACAGTTATGTCCGCACAATCTGTTATTACTCAATGGAATTTTGATGGAAATACAAATGCTGCCACCACAGGTTCGGGAACAGCAAGTGTTTTCGGAGTAAGTAATAATCCAACATTTGCCTCAGGGTCTCCGGGCAGAGCATGGAGTGTGAATGGGTTTCCTGGACAAGGCTCTGCATCGGGTACCGCGGGTTTTAAATTTGAAGTAGATACTTCAGGATATTCGGCAATCTCCGTATCTCTTAATATTGCGGGTTCCAATACGAGCTCAAAATATTTTCAAATGCAATACACAACCAATGGTACGGAATGGTTTAATGTAGGGAATGTAATTGAAATCGGACCTACATCATCCTCTAATTGGGTCAGCATGAATAATTCTATTCCGGCTGGAGCCAATAATAACACACAATTTGCGGTAAGGATTGTATCCGTGTTTGATCCTGCGAACAGCAGTACTTATACTGCGGTGGGTGCCTCATCAAATTATAGTACAAGCGGAGCCGCCAGGGTGGATAATGTAACCATATCCGGAACAGCATCCACTACTTTATCTGTTCTTGATGCCGGTAGTGAGAAATTTAGTTTTATAAAAAATACATTCATCAAAAATGAAGGTATTGTTTTCGGAACAAAAGTGAAGGATATCAAGATATTTAATATGTATGGACAGGTTATAAAAACAGCTAAGGTCAATAAAAATCAGACTTTGGATATTTCTGAGCTACAAAAAGGAAGTTATATTGTTACAGGTATCGTCAATAATCAACCGGTATCACAGAAAATTCTGAAAGATTAATTTTGATTTTTGAATGGAAAAACCACCGTTTAAAAAGCGGTGGTTTTTTTATAATAATAGCATATTGATTTAATATTCTTAATAGAAACTTAATCCATCCTTAATTTAGTCGCTTTAATTTAGGTGTAATTTTGTTGTAGAGATTAAAAAAACAAACATAAAAAAGAAAAATTATGAGAAAAATCTTTACAATTTTAAGCATTGCTACATCATTGATTTTTGCGAATGCACAAAATCTCGTACAAAATCCTGGTTTTGAAACAGGAACTTTAGCACCTTGGGCTGCTGGCTGGAATACGGTATATACAGCACCTAATATTACAGCAGATGCACACACCGGCTCTTTTGGAGCTAATTATGTACCAACAGCTACGACTGGTTTTTTTCAAAATGTTAATATTACAGCCGGAACGCAATATACACTTAGCTTTTGGTATAAAATAAGCGGCTCAGGTAATGGAGGAAGAATCTGGAGTAATTTTTTAGATGCTGGTGATAATCCGGTTAATCTTGTAACGGACGCTGCTAATGACCCATTGAGAAATAACAATCAATATTTACCTAAAAGTGCAGCCTGGCAACAAAAAGTAATCACATTTACGGCACCGGCCAATGTTAATAGATTACAGCTACATCTTCGTGCATACAGCAATTCAACCGTTAGCTTTGATGACTTTTCATTGACAACCGGAACATTGGCAACCGGCGAGGTTTCTGTATCTAAACACAGGCTTGTTAAAAATACTTTTATTCAGAATGATGGTATAACGTTTGGAGCTCAGTCTCGTGATGTGAAAATTTATAATATGTACGGACAGGTTGTAAAAACAGCTTCTGTAAAAGAAAATGAGGTTTTACATGTTTCAGAATTACAAAAAGGAAATTATATCGTAACGGGAATTGTGAACAATGAGCCTGTTTCGCAGAAAATTTTAAAAGATTAATTCTACTTTTCAGATATAAACACGGCCGCTTTTAAAGCGGCCGTTTTGTTTTTATAAAATTTTAGATTTTTTATTTAATACCATCCTCTTCTTGCGGCATTGATAATGGATCCGAGATTGAGAACTAAAGTATATCTGATTCGCCTTCCGTAATCTTTAAATGCGGGTTCAAATCCCAGCGAGGATTGGATTGGGAAATAAATTTCTAGAAAATCAGGAACTATTTTTAATTTAATTCCGCTATCCCAGATAAATTGGGTAGGGTTGTTCCTGTTCTTATAAATTCCTGCATCAGCATACAAATGGAATATCTTCCATACGCTGGTATCAACATTTAAAGAAGTAATCCATTGATTTACACTTCCGGGAATAAAAGATTTAAATCCTCCGTCAGCAAGAATAAACTGCTGTGAAAGAAAACCACTGTTGGCACTTTCCCCTAAAAGATTATATGAAAAAGAGTAATTGGAAACCCTGGAAATCCCATAATTAAAAGTATTATTTCTCGTGTCATTTCTCACGAAGTATCCTGCAAATAATCTTAGGCTGAGCTTTTGTTTAGGTGCAAATTCCCATCTGTAAAAGCCTTCGGCAGTTATTTTATTAAAGTCTTCCATTCCCTGGGTGCTGATGCTGAGACTTTTTTCATGGATCATCTGGTTATCCGTATATCCATATCCGATACTCCACAGATTATACTTGTCATAGTCATTATTAGCTATCATAAGAGGGCTCAGGTCTCTCTCGAAATAATTATATGACATGCTTATTCCTCTGCTTACCGTACTTCTCGGATTCTTTCTAAAACTGATATTGGAAAAAACAGAGCCTTTCCTGTAAGCAAGATTATAATCATAATGGTAATATGCTCCGGATACTCCGAAGGTTAAACTGCGGATAATACTTTCTGCAGGAAGAAAAGAATATGAAACGGCACCTGAACCCGTTAATTTTCCGGTTCCTGTACTGTACGTAGGCGTAATAGAATAAAGGAATTTCTGATCAAAAAAAGATTGGTTTTTGAAATTAAATCCTAAAAGAAATTTATCATAAGTATTATTGAAACGTATTCTTGGACTGATGTAGATTTCATTAAACTCAGGATTAGGAATATCCTTTATAAGTTTAAGTTTTATTTTTTTTGCATTTGAGAATAAGCCTTTGGAGTAAAGGAAGTTGTCTCTGTAATTCGACTCCGGAAAGATATAATCATTATTTAAAGTGATCTTGTATATATCTAATGCGGGAATGGAAACCGTTTTTGTCATTTCCTCACCGTCGGTCTCTACCCAGTATTCTTTTTTTTCATCCTCTCTCGTTTTTGTTTCTAATTTAACAGGAATAGGAGCAGAGGTATTTTTATTGATTTTAATATGCAGTGAATCGTCTTGTTTCTTCAATTTCTGAAGCTTAAAGTTAACCCTGTTTTTTTGTTTTAAAAAGTCGGTTAAGTAAGCGGTCCTGTTATCTTTTTCTGCGAGTTCTCTGAGGAAATCTTTAGGATCAATTTGCTTGTCTGTATTTTTAGCTATGTAGTTCTGCAACAGGGTATTGAAGTTTTCATATCCCATTTTATCAGCTGAATAGTTGAATAAGCTTCCTGTTTCAAAGCTACTTATAGCCATTACATTGAAATTACTAAGCACAGTAAACTTTTCTCCGATTTTCTGATCCAGATTCTGAGACATAATATATTGGTAGGTAAGGCCGTAGCGATCAATTAATTTCAAATTAGAGGCATGAAATAATTTTAATGGTCTGATTCCAAATATTTTCGATTCAGGTAGCTTTCCCAGCAGCTTTGTTTCGCCATAGAATTTTTTGATGTATTGAATTTCTATATAGGATTTCAATCCATTCTTAAACCAGTGATTATCCTGTTTATCTGTAATAATACTTTCGTCAAGAACTTTTTTGGTGATAATTCCCAGATAATCGAGATCTGCCTTTTCTGCATCTGTAAATAATTGAAACCGGAATTTCCAGAAACTAATATCATTATTACCAAAAAAATCTTCATTCGCTCTGAACTTTTCAGAAATAAAAAGTCTTGATGGAAGATAACCGATCTGTTCCTTTATAAATTTTAAATGCAGCGGAAGATAGAATTCTAAATTTTCCTTTTCCTGGGGTGTTAGAGGATATCCAAACCGTACTTCTGTGCTTATATCTCCTGTATTTACATTAATGAAAGGGTATTCGTCCTGGGAAATGATAAACTCGGGATCTGAATCCAGATAACCTTTGAATAAATTGGATTGATCCTGGTGAAGATTACTTTCAATAAAAGATTGGGTAGGAAGGTCAAATTGGACGGTCCAGTAGGTATTGAAACTTACGGACTCTTCGATATCATGGTAATATCTTCCTAAAATATTGTCCGGATCAAAATGATCCGGAACAATAAAGAAATATTTTAAAGCTATATTTCGATCAGCTGTACCGTATCCAGTAAATTTTTTATCCGGAAGCTGTATCTGATACTGCAGTTTTAGTCTTATGCTTTTCCCCGGTTGAAGAGGTGCATTTAAAGGAATAAAAAGATTTTCCGCACTTAAATTATTTACAGGAGTAGCCTCATCATCAGGTCCTTTTATGCTAAATTGTAAAAGTTTCCCCAGTTGTTCAGGCTTTGCGAAATGAAGATCAGTATTACGGTCTTCCAGTTTTCTGTAAACAAGTGAAGTTCCTCTTTTTTGATAAGCAGAAACCCAGTTTAAAAGTTTAACGGTACTTAAATCTTTTTCAGAATTATTGTAATAAACAATTTCCTGATTTATATCCAACGTTTTTTTATCTGAAGATAATTTCGCTTCAATAGAAATGCTGTCTTTTTGCGCAGAAACCTGCACAATTCCCAAAAACAAAATAAGACAAATACTGATCTTTCTCAATGTGGTGATAAAGCATCAAATATAACTCATTTTGTATAGACTTATAAATTTTTATTCTCGAATTAACCTTTTTTTAAAGAACTTATATAAGCTTTCCAGCCTTCGTTTTTATAAGTTAATGCGGCAGCTTCAGGATTTTCAGATTTATAAATTCCTCTTCCTACGATTATAAAATCAGTATTCAGGCTTTTAAAAACATGTTCAGGAGTATTGTACTGTTGTCCTTTTCCATCTCCCGAATCTGAAAGATTTACTCCCGGAGTGAATAACAATAATTCTTCAGGAATTGGGTTTTGAGAAACTCCTCCGATTACATTAGGATGGGATAGAGATACTTTAAGAGCTTCTTCACGGTAGCTATTCGTTGTTAACGTTCCTTTTGAAGACATTCCTATAATTGCGACAACACCTACATTCTTAAAGCAGTCAAGAGATTCAAAACCACCGATAACCTGTGACGTTACAAAATCTGCCCAGTCGGTAATTTTAAAAACTCCACTCGTGAATTGTAATTCCTGTGTGTTTCCAATATCGGCAAATTTTCTATCTTCCATGAGTAAGAATTTATGCTTTTCGGCTAATTCTTTTAACGGAGTAATTGTTTTTTCAAATTCGAAATCTGAGATGATGTCGATATGTGTTTTGAGAGCAATAATATGAGGTCCTACTTTTTCAGCAAATTCCAGTAACTCTTTGGTTGTGGTAACATCTGCTGAAGCGATAAGGTTCGATTCTTTACTGATGGCTAGTTCTAATAATTTTTTAGAAACAGAATGTTGAGCGGATTTTAATTTCTGCTCATAAGAAGCTCTGATTTTTTCTTCAAATTGGATGTGGTTTCCTAAAAGGAAATCCTGGATCCTTTTTACTTCTTCATCTGATAATTCTCCTGTTTCCTGAAGAATAGTACATACTTCTGAAATATTAAATAGGGTATGAACTCTGAATCCTTTACTTTCCAAAAGCTGCTTTCCTCCCTGTTCCCTGTCAAGAACTACAACGATATCTGCTACTTTTAGATCTTCCTGTTCTACTTCAGCAATGGTTTCTAATAAAGATTTTCCGGAAGTGATCACATCTTCTACCAATAAACAGTTTTGTCCTTTCTGATAAATTCCTTCGATCATTTTCTTGGTCCCGTAATCTTTAGCCTCCTTTCTTTTAATGATAAGTGGAATGTAACTTTCCAGAGACATGGCTGTAGCCATAGGAAGAGCGGCATAAGGAACTCCACAAATAAGGTCAAAATTATCCAGAGGAAGCATTTCCAATAAATAATTTGCAAGATTTTTCAAAATTTTAGGATCAGAAGCCAAAGGTCTCAGATCTACGTAGAACGGACTTTCAATACCGCTTTTTAAAGTGAACCTCCCAAATTTAATGATACCTAGCTTGTAGCACTCTAAAAAGAACTCTTTTTTACTTTCCATTATTTTTTATTAGATGTTGCAAATTTAAGGATTTGTAATAAGGCTCAAAAATTTATCCCTAAATTATAAATAAAAAGCCATCCCAAATTTTTGGAATGGCTTCAAATAATATATTTGCGTCAATTATTTTATAATTTGAGCATCGATTATCTTAGTATTACCTGTATTTAGTTTTTGTTCAGCTTCCCAAAGTAAAAACTTGTCCACTTCTTTGATTAGTTTAGGGATCACTAAGTATAAAACAGCCAGATCATCTAGGACTCCCAAAACAGGAACAGCTACTTCTGGAATTAAGTCGATTGGAGAAATGATATATAAAATCCCTAACATCGGTAAAATAATATCAATGGATTTCATAGGATAAATTCCTTTTCTCCAATATTTAACCATTCTGAAAATGTCAGGTATTTTTTTGACAAAGCCCTTATGGTTGATGGCTTCTTTAGCCAGGTTTAATTTAGAATATTTCATTTTGTGTTTGGTTTAAATAAATTCTTGACTTTACAAAATTCGCAAATTCTATACCAAATAATTATAAAAATTCGTTAAAAGATTTATTTAATAATATTGTCAATGAACTGATGTACAGACTCTGTATTCCAATCTCTGTACGCGTCTTCTTTGATCAGGATCCTTCCCGATTTATCCAGTAAAAATGTTGTCGGGAATGCTTTTGGTAACAGCTTTTCTGAAATCGGACTTTGGGCAATATAAACAGGGACCGTATAATTATTTTCCTGAAGGAATTTCCTTACTGCATATTCTTCATCTTTCATAGCAATCAGTACAAAGTCTATATTCCCTTTTCTGGTGTCGTAAAGCTTTTGAATGGTTGGCCATTCTTTTCTGCATGGCGGGCACCAGGTTCCCCAGAAATTTAGAAAGATAGGCTTATCTTTAAAGTTCTTCAGATTTGTACTTGGAACGTTAATCCCCTGTAAATCGATATCATAATCTTCCTTACTTACAGTTACTGCATTTTCTATAGTAGCAACAGGAAAGAACTGGTCCTTCACAAAATTTCTTACTCCTGGAATAAAAGCAATAATTCCTATAATAATGATAAGTACAAGATATGGTATATTTTTTTTCATCTGCTATTTTTTATTGTCATTTCTGACGCATACATTTATTACAATAACTCCAGTATTTCCTGAACAGCATCCTTACCTCTGTTTTTAGCATAGTAAATTTGCAGATCATTATAAAACTGATCTTTAGGATAAGCCTCCGGATCTGCCTTATATTTCATTAACAATTCTTTGCCGTACTGAGGTCGGGGTCCCCATGAGTTCTTTACCGTAAAATCATCATTCAGGATGATAACTTTAGGAATAGACTCTGTTCCATTCGTTAGAAACTGATTAATTAAACTTTTATCACTGTCTCTCAGGAAAATTCTTACCTCATTATGACCCTCAAAAAATTTAACAAGTGCCGGTACCGTAGAGCTGGCGTCACCACACCATACTTCTGAAATAATCAGAATTTTCCCGTTAAAATTCTTAGATTTTAATTCGTTAACCTGGTTTTCGTCAAGGATATATTTTTTTAGGGTTCTGTCCATCCTTTGAAGCCCCAGTTCATAATATTGTTTATAATCGATGTCATGTTGGTTGTCGGGAGTTTCAAGTCTTTGTCTTCCAATATGAACATATTCTTCAAAATTGATTGCTTTATCCCAATAATCTTTCATGGTGTATATTATTGTGTTTAAAAGTTATTTAGATTTCTTGTTTTGTTGATCAAAAATAAGTCGGCTAATACAAATGCGGCTAAACTTTCAACTACGGGAACCGCTCTTGGAACGACACATGGATCATGTCTTCCTTTTCCTTCAACAACAACAGGATTTCCATCTTTGTCTATGCTGTCCTGTGGTCTTAATATGGTGGCTACAGGTTTGAAAGCTACTCTGAAATAAATATCCATACCATTGGAAATACCACCTTGTATTCCCCCAGAAAGATTAGATTTTGTAGTAAAATCGGGATTAAAGGCATCATTATGTTCTTTACCGGTCATCTTAGCCCCACAAAAACCACTTCCATATTCAAAGCCTTTACAGGCATTGATATTCAGCATTGCCTTTGCAAGTTCAGCCTGCAATTTGGAAAAAATAGGTTCTCCAATTCCTACAGGAACGTTTTTTATAACACAGGTGATGGTTCCCCCGATGGTATTTCCTTCTTTTTTAATTTCTTTAATTCGGGCAATCATTTTTTCAGCTGTCTCAGTATCAGGACAACGTACATCATTGCTTTCTGTTTTGGAAAAATCCAAATCCTGATAAGGCTTCTCACAGAAGATGTCACCTACGGAAGAAACATAAGCATTGATATCGATATCTGATAAGAGCTGTTTTGCAAGCGCTCCGGCTACAACCCAGTTGATTGTTTCCCGGGCAGATGATTTTCCACCTCCGCGGTAATCCCTGATCCCAAACTTCTGATCATATGTAAAATCTGCATGACTTGGACGGTATGCATTAGCAATATGATCATAATCTTTTGATTTCTGATTTTCATTTTCGATGATAAAACCAATGGGAGTACCTGTGGTTTTTCCTTCAAATATTCCGGAAAGAAATTTTACCGTATCACTTTCCTTTCGCTGAGTAACGATAGCAGACTGGCCAGGCTTGCGACGATCCAGTTCATATTGAACCTGATCGAGATCAACTGTTAAACCTGCCGGAAAGTTATTGATTATTCCACCATAAGCCACACCGTGACTTTCTCCAAATGTTGTAAGACTGAGAAGATTACCTAAAGTATTGAACATAGCACAAATTTACGGCTTTTTATTAATATAATAATGCCTTTGTGTTTAGTTCTGTTTATTGTTGTTAATGATAATATTGATAACCCGCATTGCTTCTTTTTTCTCCTTCATATTCATCGTTTTCCATACAAAGCCTTCCCTGATATTATTTTTATTGATGGGTTGCGGAAAGATGTTTGCGTTAGCATTATCAATAATATAACTAATGGTCATAGAAGGAAGTGGAGTGCCAAAACTATAAGGATAGTTTTCAGGAACATTAAAGATAAGATTTCCGATTCTGAAAGACCTGAACGGGGTATATTGATATACAGAGGGTTGGTAAATCTGTTTTTTTTCAAACTTACCCATGAAACGGGCCATTTTGTAGCTTGGAATATGCGTTGCAATCAATGATGGAAATAAGAAAAAGAATATAACACAAGCGCCCGCTATTAAAAATATGGCTATTGATTTACTTCTGTTAATATAATGAGATAATAAAATAAAGGCTACAATAAAGAAAACATCAATGAAGAACCGGTACTGTGCAGAGAATAAAAGAACAAGGATTGTCTTGATAATTATTGAAATGGTGATAATATTAATAACTCTGTTTTTCTTTCGAACAGAATACAATATCAAAAGAAGAAGAGTCACTATAAATAAAATATTGATCTTTGCTTTAATGCCTTTTAAAAAGAGCCAGTTTTTAATATAATCTATTGAAGAAAACTTTTGAATTTCTTCAAAAGTGTATTGCATGTCATAGGTTTTCTGAATGGCAAACTGAGATGATCTTTTAAGTATTTCAGGGTTGGTTTTCCAGGATATTCCCAGGTCAACAAAAGCAATAGGAAAAACAGGATATCCAAATGTCCAGATATTTTTTACGAAAAACAAAATAAGTATTACAATTCCCAAAAAAATATTCTTTACAGACGATTTGATAATAAAGACTGAATAAAGCAAACTAAGAACGGGAAGCCAGATCATGGTTGGCTTTATTGTGAAAATAAAAACAGAGAGTGCGAAAAGGAGAGTTGATTTTTTATTTTCTGATAAAATTTCATTTAAAATAATCAGCGAAAAAATAATAACCGGCAGATCCGGGCTTGGGGACTGAGAGAAGAGAAGCATAACCGGAAGAAAACCAAGTTGAATCCAGGATTTTTTTTCAATGATATAAAATGCATAAATGATTAATATAATGACGTTGATCCGTAGAAAAGGATCAGAAAAGTTAGAAAACCCTGCCTGGAATATATGCCATACCGACATTTGCCCTAATGTAAGGTCTAGATTAGAGATTCCTTTAACAAGGCCGTATTCCGTGAGCCATTTTATAGAGGGTACATAATAGCCGAAGTGATCCAGAATATAAGGATAATAAGAACCACAAAAAAGAATGATCGACACGATGGCAGTCAGCAGAATCATGTCTTTTTTTGAAAACCCATAATATTCCAGATAGAGTTTATTTTTAAAAAAAAAGAACAAACCTATTGCAATCGTGGTTATTTCTACGTTGATATTGAGCGGAATGAAAAATGCGATTAAGGTCCATATAACACTTATGATAAATATTCCCGAAAAAGCTTTTCCTGAAATACCTGAAAATAAAGTTCCTGAAAGCATATCCATAATTTTTCCCCATCCCAGAAGGGTGGAGATAATAATTACAGAGGAAAACAGCATTAGAATCATAAAAAAAGATTGCTTAAAAATAAGCAATCTTTTATTCTTTTATGTATAATTATTAATTACGAGGTTGTACTCTTCCGTCCTTTCTGTCTCCGGATCTACCAATCGCATATCCCGTTGCACCACCTACAACACCACCAATTACAGCTCCTAAACCTCTGTTGTTTTTACTGATAATAGCCCCAGCAGCAGCTCCACCTACGGTACCGATAATGGTTCCCTTAGCAGCCTTACTCATTCCTCTTTTCTGAGTTGTTCCCTGAGAAGCATTGCTTCCGTTGTTTGCGTAGTTTCCATTATTACTATTGCTTGAACCTGATTCTCTGTCTCTATATATAGTTCGGGTTTTTGTGATAACTCTTGGTTCAGAATTTCTTGCAGCTACAGCTTTTGCTTTATTGGATTCCACAATACTGTCTGCTTTTTTCTGAGATTCATAGGCCATTTTCTCTTTTTCAATCGCCAACTTTTGTTTTTCTATTTCAAGTTGTTTGGCCTGGAATTCAATTTTCTGTTGTTCCAGTGACTTTTCCGCCACCTGATCATCCTTTTTACAAGCTGTCAGTAAAAATACTGACAATAAACCTGTTATTACTATATTCTTCATAATTCAAATTTTTTAGTCTAAGGTTGCCTCATCAAAAAGATGATAGCTTTCTAGGTATTTTCAATTATGAAGCCAAATTTTAGTTAACAAAAGTTAAAAAATCAGAAAAGAATCAGAAAAAGTAAAAATATATTTTAAAAATTTCAGAAAATAAAAAGTTTTTATTTGTAAGTGCTTTATTGTCATTTAGTTATGGGTTGGTTGTTTATAATAAAATCATAAGAAAGTTAATTTATTGTGAAGGTTGTTAATTTTTTATGTGTAGGCATGAAAATTGCCGCATAATCCAAAGCTTTTAATCATTAAAAAGTTTTAATCTTCTAAAATATTATTCATCAAGATCCCTCGGATATACCAGGAATCTTTTATAATGTACATTTCATTTAATTATGGGTTTTGATTAAATTCATATTAAATAAGTACTTTTGAGGATAAGTATATTTTTGAAATATTGTTGATGAAATTAAGTACGGCAAAGTATTGTGATCATTTCCTAAAATGGGATTTAACAGTATTTTATTAATGGATTTTAGAAATAAATAGTATTTTTGGTTTTTTAAAAATTATATTTATACAAATTTTGATCGTACATTGTAGTTTAAATTCAATAATTACAAGTTTAATAAGCTTAATGAGTACATGATACAGCATTAATTGAGCGGATCAAAAGCAATAGAAAGCTAAATTTTATATTTAAGATATTCTATTTCGACTCTAGAAATAGATTTTTTTCATCATTTGTGTTTTTTGCGGCCTCTCAGGAGGCCGTTTGTTTTTTAATTTTAGTAAAAATAATTTCCAACAGTGAATTTTACAATTCATTTCTTTAGTAAAAAAGTAGAGTTAAATGGGAACTCCCGTTTTTTTTGTTGGTTGTCATTTCTGTAAAGAGTGATTAATCCGTACTTTTTTCCGCTATCTCAATATTTGTTATTTATAACATTCATATAAAAAATATTAATTTATATACTAAATGTTATAAAAAAACGATTTAGATTTGTAGGATTAATATTAATAATGATAACTTATGAAGAGATTTTCTATTTTTTTAATACTTCTTCTTTGTTTGATCAACGTGAACTTGCTTGCGCAAGCCCCCGCCACGCTGCCGTATATTCAGGATTTTTCGACGGCAAATGATCTGACATTGGTTAATGGAAGTCAAACAAATAAATGGGAATATGGTTCCGCAACAGGAAATGCCGCCAATTCCATTTATATTTCAAATAACGGAGGAACGGCGAATGCTTATGATACTGGAAGTTCCAGCGTTGTACAAGCTTATAGAGATATCACAATTCCTGCAGGATCTACAATTGCAACTTTAGCATTTGATTGGAAAGCAGATGGGGAAAGTACATATGATTATTTAAGAGTTTGGTTGGTTCCGGCTACATTAACTCCAACTGCCGGTGCACAGATTGGCACTGGTGGGGGAAATATTCAGCTGGGACAGTTTAATCAGCAGTCAACCTGGCAAACGTATTTAAATACAAGTTTGAACATCAGCAGCTTCGCAGGAAGTACTATGCGTTTAGTGTTTGAATGGAGAAATGATGGAAGTGTAGGAACCCAGCCACCTGTTGCAATCGATAATATTAATCTGTCGATTCCAACATGTTTACTTCCAACAGTATCGCCGGTTTCAGCCATTACATCCAATTCTGCAACGATATCGTGGACAGCACCTACGCCTGCACCTGCGAACGGATATGCTTATTACCTTACGACTACAAATACTCCGCCTGTTGCAGGAACAACCCCTACAGGAACTACTACTGCAACTTCTGTGAACTTAACAACTTTAACTCCTAATACTACTTATTATTGGTGGGTAAAAGCAATATGTAGCCCTACAGACAGCAGTATCTGGGCGAATGGAGATAATTTTACCACGACTCAAATACCGGCAACTATTCCATACAGTCAAAACTTCTCGACTGGGAATGATCTGGGATTCACGAATGGAACCCAGGTTAATAAATGGGTATATGGTTCTGCAACAGGAAATCCTGCGAATTCCATCTATATATCGAATAACGGAACCGATAATACTTATTCTACAGGAACAACCAGTATTGTTCAGGCTTACAGAGATATAATTATCCCGGCAGGAACTACTGCAACGACTTTGTCTTTCGACTGGAAAGCAGATGGGGAAAGTTCTTATGACTATTTAAGAGTCTGGCTGGTTCCGGCATCTTTTATGCCTGTAGCAGGAACTCAGATTACTGCCGGAGGAGGAAGAATCCAGGTTGGAGGTAATTATAATCAACAAACGAGCTGGCAGACTTATTTTAATACCAACTTAGACCTGAGCAGTTTTGCCGGAACTACAATGCGTTTGGTATTCGAATGGAGAAATGATAGCAGTGGTGGTACTCAGCCTCCTGTAGCTTTAGATAATATCAATTTAGCAATTCCTACTTGTGTAGTACCTTCAGCTTTGGCTGTAAATGGGGTAACAGCAACAGGTGCTGTACTGAGCTGGACAGGTCCGACGCCGGCACCTGCCAATGGATATGCTTATTATCTTACAACAACGAATACTCCGCCTGTTGCAGGTACTGCTCCAACAGGAACAAGTACTACGACTTCTGTAAACTTAACGACATTAACGCCAAATACCACTTATTACTGGTGGGTGAAGTCTGTATGTAGCCCTACGGACAGCAGTTTCTGGATTGGGGGTCCAAGTTTCAGTACTACGCAGATTCCGGCAACGATCCCATATAATCAAAACTTTACAGGAGCGAATGATTTTGGATTCATCAACGGAACTCAAACCAATAAATGGGCTTATGGTTCAGCAACCGGAAACCCGGCTAATTCCATTTATATATCCAATACAAACGGAACTACGAATGAATATTCTACAAGTTCTACGAGTGTAGTACAGGCTTACCGTGATATTCTTGTACCGGCCGGAGCTTCGATTGCCACATTATCTTTTGACTGGAAAGCAGATGGAGAAAGTTCTTATGATTACCTAAGAGTTTGGTTAGTTCCATCATCTTTTATGCCTGTTGCGGGAGCTCAGATTACTGCAGGTGCGGGAAGAATTCAGTTAGGAAATAACTATAACCAGCAAACCACATGGCAGTCCTATCTTAACAGTACATTAAACATCAGCAGCTTTGCAGGAACAACAATGCGTCTGGTATTTGAGTGGAGAAACGACAGCAGTGGTGGTAATCAGCCTCCTGTAGCTGTAGATAATATTAAATTACTAATCTGTAGCACGGCAACACCAACTGTAGCTGTAAGTGCTATTACACATAATACAGCAACATTGACATGGCCACAAGATAGCGGTGGAGCTTCATACATTGTGAGATACAGACCGGTAGGTTCTAGTAGTGCATGGACTCAGGTAAGTGTGGCAGCGGCAGCGGCTCCTGCAACTACTAATACATATAACCTGGCAGGTTTATTACCGGCTACACTATATGAAGTAGAAGTAGCGGCAGTTTGTAACAGTATTCCTGGAACATATTCTCATAATGAATTTTTAACGAAATGTGATCCGACACCTCCGAATGTTACAGCAAGTAACATTACGACAACATCTGCGTTGATCACATGGTCGCCACTTGCGGTAAGTTCATCTTATAAAATGAGATATAGAATTGTAGGAAGTGGTAATGCAGGATGGAGCGCTGATATTATTTTACCATTAGCGCCGACAAATACGTACTTATTAAGCGGGTTGAATGTCTATACAACTTACGAGGTCCAGATTGCCAATAAGTGTGATAATGAAACAACTTATAACGGATGGTCTTCTCCTGCTGTATTCACAACTGAAAGAACATGTGATTTACCTCCTCCGGGATTAACAATTACTAATCTTACAACTACTACCGCTACTGTAGTTTGGGATTCTTTCCCTGGTGCTACTTATATCTTAAGATATAGAAAAGTGGGTATACCAAGCTGGACAACAGTTGCAGTAACGAACAATAATTATGTGATCACAGGATTATTGGAGTTAACAAAATATGAAATGGAAGTAGCCAACGTTTGTAGTGGTACACCGGGAACTTATACACTTCCTTACTACTTCACAACACCTACAGTAATCTATTGTCCAATGAAATCCGGAAGCTCAGCATCTGAATATATTTCAAAAGTTACGGTAAAACCAAGCGGTAAACCAACTATGGAGAGCAGTACAGATGCCACTACGTATTCAGACTTTACAGCTGATACATCCAAATTTATTCAGCTGATTCAGGGATCTACAGGTAATGAGATTTCTATTGAAAAGTCTTGGACAGGAAATACATATAATGAAGGTATTGCTGTATGGATTGATTTTGACAGAAACGGAAGCTTTGATATCAATGAGAGAATTCTTGTGTCTTCACCTAATACGACAACACCTATTACAGGAACGTTCAGTGTACCTTCTGATGCGTTTATCAGTACGACAGATTATAAGTATGTAGTAATGAGAGTTGCGATGCAGAGAGATGGTATCCCTGTAAATTGTACAGGATTTGCCAACGGGGAAGTTGAGGATTATACAGTAAGAATCTCTAAAAATCCGGTACCTAATGCAACCAATCAAACGGAAATATTGATTTATCCTAACCCGGTACATACAATATTGAATGTGAAGAATATTAGCAAAAGAGCTAATTATAAGATATACAATGCGGCGGGCCAGCTTGTGACAAGCGGGATCATCTTAAATAACAAAATAGATGTAAGCAGCCTGATCCACGGAGTATATGTTATCGATATTGATGATACTCAGGGTACAGCCCAAAAGAAATTTATCAAGGAATAATACATTAAATAATTTGTAAAAAATAAGCTCCCAAATATGGGGGCTTATTTTTTTTCTCAAGTCACTCTCACAAAGCTGAGAAAAATATTTCAATAAATGTTGAAATATTTAAAAATAAAATCTTACCTTTAATGGTGTGGTATTCAGTTGTTTATTTCTTATTAAATGAGTTTTTGATTTTTCTGAGCGTTAGTTTTCAATTTTGTTTGATAAGCGTTTAGCCGAAATGGGACAAACTTAAACAAAAAGTCAAAACGATCTTATTAAGAATTGGATGATTGTATACACAGGTAATATGATGATATGATATAAAAGTTTTTATTGTTTTTGAGACCTCTTGTATTAATGACGGGAGGTCTTGTTTTATGATACTGTAGCATCATATAGCTCCAAGCTTACAAATACATTTAAAGGTAAATTCTCCATTAAAATTAAAACCTCCTGGCAAAACAGGAATACTATAGCGGAATGTATTGAAACTACCTAATATCAATAATTATGATTCTGATCATAATGTGTATTTTCAGGTTCAGGTATCTTTACTGTTCCATATATGTTGTAACCTTGAACAAAAGGTAAAAGTTTGCCCCCTCAATTGAGGGGCTTTTTAATGTTAAGAAATTATATTTATTTGATATGAAATCTTAAAATTAAGTTAAAATAAAATAAATGAAATTCTTGGCACGATATTTCAATGTAAAATGTAACTCATGTTTAAATTGAGTTTTCATGGTTATTAGTTTTTATCCTCAACTTCGGTTGGGGATTTTTTATTCAAAGATGTCCTTTAATTTTAAAAGACGTCCAGGACGTAAAAATAAATATATAAGTATTTGTTTAAAATAGGGTTGCGAGATCGTGATGAACTCTAATCAAATATATTCTGAACCTTCAAGCTTATTTATGACTTAAATCATAAATGTTCATTATTAGTTTTCTACAAAAAAAGGAGCCTTCCAAAAATTGGAAGACTCCAGGGGCTGTAATATTATAAGATCTAAAAAAGTGTTTCACATAAAAACTTCCCCATAAAGAGGAAGTAATAATTATCCATTTTAGTTAAAGACACTAAGTGATGATTATTAAAGGATTGTACAACAAACTTACTAGTAGTTTTTGATTTTTTTTATGACCGAGATCATAAGAAGGTGAATTATAATTGAAATTTAATATCATAGATATATAAAAAAAGCTTTCCAATAAAATAAAGGAAAGCTTTGAGGTACCTAGCGGATTCGAACCGCTGTAGATGGTGTTGCAGACCACTGCCTAGCCGCTCGGCCAAAGTACCATTTTTGAGGTGTGCAAATATAAAAATTTTTCTGACTTAATCAAAGTTTTTTAGATATTTTCTTTAGTTCCCAACGTGTTTATATCGCTTTTTAACTGTAACTCAGCTTCATAATTTTTCTTTACAACAACGCAGGTTTCACTCCATTTATCATGGAATCCACTTTTATCTGCTAAAAAAGATAACTGATCTACGAAAGGGATTCCTCGGATGATATTTCTAAGGAGATAATTACCTGCACCGGGAGAGGTTCCGTCTATCATGACCACCTTTGTTCCGGTGATCAGTTTCCCTAAGCTTCTTCCCTGGGTGATCAGCTCTGTGAAGAACATCATCAGAAGGTAAGCGGATAAGGTGATCAGCCGGTCCAGTAAAGGATTCATATTTTCCATTCTATAACCTATTTCTTCTACGGTATTTCCTGTAATAAATGCATAGGCAATTCCCAATACACCTAATAATATAAGGATCAGAATATAACTGAAAATAAGGTCAATAATATAATTCGCAAGTCTGAGGCCTTGCGACGCTCTGTGTCTGTCAACAATCTGTAAGTATTTTCTCATGGTAATAGTTTAGTTTTTGGTGTTGTTTTTTTATTTAAATGCCATTGATAATGAGTTTTAAAGAAGCGTTAGTATCAATGACTGCAGTAATTCCTGATGTACCGAGAAGGATCTGGCCTGGCTTCAGATTAAAAACCCTTCCATTCATCTTTAGCCCTTTATAATATTCTTTATTAAAAGCTTCTTCAATACTTTTCTTTGAAGTATCCACCAGTTCCTGTGTTGGGATACCATATTCTTCTTCTATCATTCTTACGATTTTTCCCTGAAATAGAAGGCTTGCTGTTTTTTGGAGGATATTCATTGTCTTCAGCTTAAACTTAGTATCGGACAGTACAATTTTTTTCCTGGCATCATCATAAACAGGAATGCCCGAAATAAATGCAGTTCCTTTTATATACCCTTCGGTCTGAGCTTCGATCATAATTCTGTTCTCAATGCCGTATACCCTGATATCGGTAATTTTTACTTTAGAATCGCGAACATCATATTCTTTTCCTAGGAACATTTTTCTGGCAATATTAGACGCTTCGGTAAAAGGAACATTGGCTGTTGTCTGAAGCGAAAACTGGTCTCCAAGTACAGGGGTGAAATTGAAGTTAGCTGCCGTTTTAATAGGAGCTGAAGATGCCGGTTTACTTCCGGTAAAGGTTTCGGAGTAAATGTCAATTCCGATATTGGCATCAATCTGATTTCCATAGAATTTCAATGGAGTAATATTTACATTTACAGGGGTTACTTTCAGCCATGTGTTGTATTCCTCCGAAATGTTAAAAGGCTGCGCGAAAACATTCCAGGCCATCACTGCATATTGCTGGAAATTAAGCTGGGTACCCATTTGCTGATCTATTGTTTTGCAAAATTTCAGTTGTTGCTCTTTCAGGCTTTTTTCAACAAGTGCGGTAATCGGGATCTGTACTTTTCCATAATTAAGAACCGGTTTGGTAACCCATTTGAATCCCATAGGCTGCGTATTGGTAACAATAGTCCAGTTATTTTTGAAATTAAGGGAGGTGTTGAAATACATTACCGTTTCAAATGTAGTATTCTGGTAAGTATAAAGTCCCAGGGTACCAATCCCTTTCTCTGCCCATATTTTCAGAGGAACTTCAATTAAAAGGTTTTGATTCGTTCCCCCTACAAGTCGTATAGGCCGGGTTTTCCATACTTTTACCTTAAACTGGTCATTGTTGTTATCCGTGTAGGAATCATCCTGATAAATCAATTCTTTTACTGAAGAATTGATGATATTACCAATTTCAGCAAGCGGAATGGTAACCGGCATGGTAATGCTGGATTTTATCTTTGGAAAATTATAATCAGCCAGTTGGTTGTCAACTTTAGCCTGGCCAAAAATATTGATACAAAGCAGTAATAATATAATTTTAATGGATTTCAATTCTTTAAATTTTAGAGAGTGAAATTAATGATTTTAATTATTTGGATTAAAACTTTTTTCCAGTTCAATACTTGCACCTTTCATTTCTCCCTGCATAGGAGGAGCTGTTTTGGTGATTTTAAGCTTGATATAAGAAACCTCAGGAAAGTTTTGATTAATTTTTGAAATAATTCTTCCGGCCACATGTTCCAGAAGTTTTGATTTAACTTTCATTTCCTCAAGGATAATATCATTGATATCCGCATAGCTGATGGTATCATTCAGATCATCTGATTCTGCAGCTTTCCAGAGATCGGTATGGATCTCTAGATTTAAAATGTAGTACGTACCGATGATGTTTTCTTCAGGTAAAACACCATGGTACGCATATATTTTCACATCTTCCAAAAAGATCTTGCTCATAAAATTCAGTTTTTGTTCAGCAAAAATCGTTTTAATTCTTGAAAATCTGAATTAATTTCAACGGTTTTTTTATCCTTTTTCATTAAGTCCGCTAATGATTCCGGAATATCAATTTTTTGTGCAATGGCTTTTTCCACAGCATCGGGGAATTTTACAGGGTGAGCTGT
Source organism: Chryseobacterium sp. PTM-20240506 (assembly GCF_048296755.1). Classification (NCBI taxonomy): domain Bacteria; kingdom Pseudomonadati; phylum Bacteroidota; class Flavobacteriia; order Flavobacteriales; family Weeksellaceae; genus Chryseobacterium; species Chryseobacterium sp. PTM-20240506. The sequence goes on along the minus strand of NZ_CP182581.1, from coordinate 2,348,112 downwards.
CTCCAGGATAAAACCTTTCTTTTCAGGATTTTGCTTCAGATAGTTTTCTAAAGAAGTATAGGCAACTGCTCCATGGGGCTCGAGAAGATATGCATGATGTTTCCAGACTTCCCTGATGGTTGCTAAAGTTTCTTCGTCATTTACGGAATATCCGGAAATAACATGATTGAGATCTTCAAATTGGTGCTGGAACATTTCAAGAATACGGATGAAATTACTGGGATTTCCGACATCCATTGCATTGGAAAGGGTTGCTACTGTTTCTTTAGGTTCAAAGATTTGTGTTTTTAAATAATGGGGCACTACATCATTGGCGTTACATGCAGCGATAAAATGGTCTGCAGGAAGTCCTCTCATGTAAGTCATCAATCCGGCGCAGATGTTTCCGAAATTTCCGCTAGGAACACAAATGACAGGATTTTCTCTTTCAGTTTTTTGCCACTGTTTTAAAGCCAGCAGATAATAGATCTGTTGAGGTAACCATCTAGCAATATTAATGGAATTGGCTGAAGTAAGGAATAATTTATTATTGATTTCCGGATCTGAAAATGCCTGTTTTACAAGGCTCTGGCAGTCATCGAAATTTCCATTTACTTCTAAAGCAGTAATGTTTCCTCCTAAGGCTGTCAATTGTTTTTCCTGAACAGGACTTACTCTTTCTTTCGGATACAAAATAACCACATCGATTCCATCCACATTATAAAAACCATGGGCAACAGCCCCTCCGGTATCCCCGGATGTAGCAACCAGGACTGTTACTTTTTTCTGTCCTCCTTTTAAGAAGTAAGATAAGCAGCGGCTCATAAACCTTGCTCCTACATCTTTGAAGGCGAGGGTAGGACCGTGGAACAATTCGAGTACGGATATGCTATCCGTAATTTTTTTTAAAGGAATGTCAAAAGAAATTGTTTCCGAAATAATTTGTCGCAATTCATTTTCCGGAATTTCCTCATCTACAAAGTCTTTCATGCATTGAAAAGCAATCTCTTCATCTGAAAACCGGTTCAGATTCTGAATAAAATAGGTATCGAACAACGGAATGTTTTCCGGAAAAAACAGCCCTTTTTCTTTTCCCTGCCCTTTAATTGAAGCGGTTTTAAAACTTACCTTTTCCTTTTTATCTTTTAAATTGTAATAGTTCATCTTTCTGTTTTTTAGTTATTCTGTTCTTCTATGATGATCCCGGTAGAATTAATATCCGATACATACACCATGCTATTGATGTTGATGTGATCATAAACCGATTTCATCATCATGGCAATATCCCCGGCCGTTTTTTTCTTTTTCGTTAACATGAAAACAGAAGGCCCTGATCCTGAAATTCCTCCCCCCAGTGCCCCCATTTCCAGGCTTTTTCTTTTAATGGTATCAAATTCCGGAATCAAAATGCTTCGAACCGGTTCTACAATAACATCATTCAGGCTTCTCCCAATCAGGGACAGGTCATTTTTCTCAATACCGGCAATGAGTCCGGCAATATTTCCCCATTGCGTTATGGCATCTTTCAGCTGAATATTTTTTTTAAGGATCTGTCTTGCGTCAGATGTTTTTACTTCAACCTGCGGATGCACAGCGGCAATGAACAAACCAGGAGTATTCAGGGAAATAATATCAATAGGATCTGAGGATTTCACAAGGGTGATCCCTCCATAAATACACGGAGCAATATTGTCCGCATGCCGTACTCCGGAAGCGAGCTCTTCTCCAAACATCGCAAAATGAATTGTTTCTTCCCTGGACAAAATATTTCCTATCAGGATATTTGCCGCAAAAGCGGCACCTGCAGCACTGGCAGCACTGGAACCGAGGCCGCTGCCGGGCTTGATGTGTTTATGAATAATGACTTCAAATCCGTTCTTCAGGTGAAGATGTTCCTGCATTTTCATAAGGACAACTCCTGCTACATTTTTTGAAGCTTCTTCCGGAAGATTGAAGCCATCGGTATGGCGGACAATAATATCTGGTGTTTCCAATAGTCTTACTTCCATTTCATCATATGGCTCATTGATTGCCATGCCCAGAATATCAAAACCACAAACGAGATTAGCGACGGTTGCCGGGACTTTAATTTTTATACTTTTCATAGATTTTTTTTTAAACGGAACGTACAATATCTGCAAAAACACCACTTGCTGTAACTTCAGCACCGGCGCCGGCGCCTTTTACAACCAGGGGTTGCTCGGAATATCTTAAAGTTTTGAAAATAACAATGTTGTCTTTTCCATACAGATGAAACAAATCACTGTCGGGCGCTATATGCTGTAATCCAACTTTTGCTTTCCCATTGTCAAACTCTGCGACATATTTTAAAATTTTTCCGTCCTTTTTAGCCTGGTCAAATAGATTTTTAAAATGATCCTCATATTTTACAAGCACGGTATAAAAACTTTCTACATCACCCTGCATGCATTCTTCCGGTAAAAAACTAATGTTCTCAATTTCATTAAACTGCAGAGGAAAACCGGCTTCGCGTGCAAGTATTAAAATTTTTCTTGCCACATCAGTTCCGGCAAGGTCCAGTCTCGGGTCGGGTTCAGTAAATCCTTCTTTCTGGGCACGGGCAACAACTTCTGAAAATGATTGGGTTCCATCGTACTCATTAAAGACAAAATTCAAAGTACCGCTTAACACGGCCTTAATGGAAGTGATAGCGTCGCCGCTTCTCACCAGATCATTTATAGTTCCGATAATAGGAAGTCCTGCCCCTACATTGGTTTCAAAGAAAAATCTACAATTGTGGTTTTTAGCTAGGCTTTTCAGCTTTTTATAATTTTCAAAATCTGATGCGGCTGCTATTTTATTACAGGCTACAATGTTGACACTCTTTTTTAACAGGTTCTCATAAATTTCCGGGATCTCAGCATTGGCTGTAAGGTCTACAAAGACCGAGTTTCTAAGATTCCTCGTTACGATCTCCCTGCTAAATTGATGAGCAGAAGCTTTTTCTCCGTTTTCAAGCAGGTTGACATAATCATTTTCCGGAATTCCTTCATTCAAAAATACCATTTTCCGACTGTTGGAAAGACCGGCGATTCTCAGGTTAAGGGATAGATGATCTCTAAGGTATTTATTCTGGGCATACACCTGCTGTATAAGCTTAGTGCCTACATTTCCTGTTCCGCAGATGTAAAGATGTACCTGTTTGATTTCCGACTCAAAAAACTCTTCATGCAGAATGTTTACTGCTTTTTTTGTGTCATTTTCAGCAATTACGATGCTGATATTTTTTTCCGAAGAACCCTGTGCAATAGCCCTGATGTTTATCCCGTTATTTCCAAGACAGCTGAACATCTTGGCGCTTACACCGCTTCTGCTTTTCATATTTTCTCCTACAACCGCCACAATGGAAAGCCTGTTTTCAATTTTTACAGGTTCAATTCTCTGAAGTTTCAAATCATCTTCAAATGCAAGATTGATTGCGCTTTCCGCGTGAAAAAGCTCTTTTTCATCAATTGCAAGGGTGATTGAATGCTCAGAAGAACTTTGGGTGATTAGAATAACGTTTATTTTTTCGTGGCTTAAACACTGGAAAAGCTTGGCAGAGATTCCGGGAATTCCAACCATTCCGCTTCCTTCAAGAGTTAGAAGAGCAATATTATTCATATTGGAAATACCGACAGCTATTTGTTCCGGATCAGTATTCTGCAGATCATGAGAGATTAAAGTTCCGGAAGCATCCGCATTAAAAGTATTTTTGATACGAAGATCTATATTCTTTATCATGACCGGCTGAATGGTTGGCGGATAAAGTACTTTTGCTCCGAAATGGGATAATTCCATTGCTTCCTGATAAGTTATTTCAGGAATAACTTTTGCCTGGGATACAAGCCTGGGATCGGCTGTCATCATTCCGCTGACATCGGTCCATATCTGAAGCTCCTCAGCGTTAATGGCTGAAGCAATAATTGCAGCGGAGTAGTCTGAACCTCCTCTTCCCAGAGTTGTTCTGTTGCCATGTTCATCACTTGCTATAAAGCCTGGTGCTACGTAAATCTGCCTTGGATTGGTTTCGAAATAATGTCTGAGATTATTATTACTCACATTAAAATCAACTTTTGCCCGGGTATAATGGGTATTTGTTCTGATATAATCAGCTGAATTCATCCATACGGCGTCCAGCCCGGCAGATTCAAACCTAGCCGTAATGATATTTGAAGAGAGGAACTCGCCATAAGAAGCGATCTTATCTTTAATTCTGGGGGTAAATTCTCCCAAGGTGAATATCCCGTTACAAATATCTTCAATATCATTAAAGTGCTTTTTTACAAAACTTAGCCATGCACTTTGTGCTGAAATGGGAAGAAGGTCTTTTACAAGGTTTAGATGTTTTTCTTCAAGGATTTTAAGATGATGAGGGTAACTTTCATTAGCCTCGGAAGCTTGCTCTGCTGCCCTGATCAATAAATCTGTTACTCCATGTAATGCTGAAACTACAACGACAATTTGCTTAGCGGAAGATTCTTTTTTTATAATTTTTTCGACTTGCAGAACTGCCTGTGCATGGGCAACAGAAGTTCCGCCGAATTTTAAGACTTTCATTGTATATTTTTAAGGTTGGGAAAAATTGAAAATGTTACTCTTTAAAAAAAGAGTACGAGGTACCTGAAATAATATGTGAAAATCTACCCCGTTATGGGGTTGTAGTTGTAGTAGAAATAATAATGGATGATGCAACCGAAGTAGAGAACTCCGGATAAATAGTTACAGATATGTTTTGTACTGATTGCATCTTTGAAGTAACAAATGTAGAAGTTATTTTGGAGAATAAAAATTTTTAATCCAATTTAATGTAATTTTTTTTGACTCAAATTTTAGCAGATGTATTGTAATCCTTTGATAGACATAGCTAAATACGATTTTGCATTTCTTTTTTATGACCACCTTTAGACTGTTAGAATGATTGCTTTTATATGTACGGTCATTGGGAAATCACGAAAACAATAAAAATCTCTACACTTACTTATTGATCCTGTACAGATATTAAATACTGCTTTGTTTTGGATTTTATGATTCTCACTTTTATATCAAAAATTTAATCCGAATACAAATAACAAAACTTGAGTGTATGGAAAAGTTAAAGAAGCTCTCCAGAGAAGAGCAAAAAAAAGTGAATGGTGGATTTACCCAATTTCAGATTGATACTTGTGGCGGAGCAGCATATGTGTGTTTCAGACAAGGAGGCTGGGGTTGCTGGCGCACCCCTGGAGGAACCTGTTACCCACCCATGGTGTGATGATCTGACTTTTAGAATTTAAATTGATTAAAATATTCATTATGAAAAAATTATCACGAGTAAAATTAAAAATGATTAACGGAGGATCTTGCCCTGGTGGCTGTCCGGCGGGAAATACTTACGGTCCACCGGGGTCAGGAGTTGCCCATTCCTGTGCTGCCTATCAATTGTTATCACAGTGTTGTAAGAATGAGGCGTTTCTGAGTCCTGCATGCGCCGGACCAATTACAATGTAGCGTAAGAAAAGGTTATTCTAAATGAGTAACCTTTTTATTTTGTTTGCTTTTTGATTGAATAGAGAGGTCCGTTTGGTCCGGATCCGGAATCATGTGCTGTATTCAATGCAATGCCGGAATGCTGTAAAGCGAGATTAATAGAACTTCCCCAATGTTAATCCAGAGGTAAACACTTATTGTTTCGAATAAAAATAAATCAAAAAAAGCACTGTGATAACAGTGCTTTTTATTTATTTGATGCTTTTTGAAAGATCAAGCATGGCTTCAATTGGCTTTAAGGCCTTCAAACGAAGTTCTTCGTCGATAAGAATTTCCGGAAGTTCATATTTCATACACAAATAGAGCTTTTCCATAGTGTTTCGTTTCATATAGAAACATTCTGAACAGTTGCAGCTTTCATCGAAAACCAATGCCGGAATCAGTTCCTTATGAGGAGCACGTTTTTTCATTTCGTGCAGAATACCTTCTTCTGTAGCGATAATGAATTTCTGGCAGTCGTCTTTTTCTACATAGTTTAATAACGCAGAAGTAGAACCTATAAAGTGGGCTAATTTTAAAACAGCTTCTTCACTTTCAGGATGTGCAATTAGTTTTGCATCCGGATTATCGGCCAATTGCTGAGCAATTCTTTCCATTGAAAAGGCTTCGTGAACTATACAACTTCCATCCCAAAGGATCATATCGCGGCCTGTTTTTTTAGAAAGATATCTTCCAAGATTTTTATCTGGTGCAAAAATGATAGGTCGGTCTTTAGGTAAGGCCTCGATCACCGTTTCCGCATTGGAGCTGGTTACAATAATATCACTTTCTGCTTTCGTTTCTGCATTACAGTTGATATAAGTTGCGATCAAAGCATTTGGATGCTGTTCGCGCATTTTTCTCAATCCTTCACCACTACACCCGTCAGCCAATGAACATCCGGCCATTGTATCAGGAAGAACAACTTTTTTTGTAGGGTTAAGGATCTTAGCTGCCTCTGCCATAAAATGGACACCGCAGAATACAATCATATCTGCATTGGTTTCTTTAGCCTGTCTTGCCAGCTGCAAAGAGTCTCCCAGGAAATCTGCGATATCCTGAATTTCTCCCGGTTGGTAATAATGCGCTAAGATAACCGCATTTTTCTCTTCTTTAAGCTTAAGAATAGCTTTCACCAGCTCTTCTCCCTGAGGAATCGCTATATCTTTAATATCTAAAAATCCCCTTACAGGAATTGCAGATTTAGCTTTTTCTAATGTTTCGGTACTCATATCAACCTCAATTTTTTTAATTACCAGAAGCTAGAGGTTAGAAATCAGAAGTGTGATTTTGGGCATTAGTGCTCATTTCTTACTTTGATCTTCCAGCGATTAGTTGCTGATAAAACTTTTTATTAAACTTTCTATTTCTTTTTTTGCTTGATCCAGATCCGTATTGATGACAATTTTATCAAATTCTCCGGCGTAGGTCATTTCCTCTTCCGCCTTTTCTACACGGGTTTTAATGGTTTCTGCATCATCTGTATCTCTCGAGATCAATCTTCGTTCCAATTCTTCAATGGAAGGAGGTTCAATAAATATAGATAATGCTTTTTCTCCAAAATATTTTTTTAAGGAAATCCCTCCTTTAACATCGACATCAAAAATAACTACTTTACCTTGCTTCCAGATGTTTTCTACTTCAGATTTTAAAGTACCATAATATTTGTCTGTATATACTTCTTCATATTCTACAAAAGCTTCTTCACTGATTTTCTGTCTGAATTCATCAGGTGTCAGAAAATGATAATCTACAGCATGTACTTCACCTCCTCTCGGCTGTCTTGTTGTACAGGAGATGGAGAATTTAAGCTCCGGAAATACGGATAATGAATGTTTTACTAATGTTGTTTTCCCGCTCCCGGAAGGTGCTGAAAATATGATTACTTTTTCCATATAGTTGTCAGTTGCTGGTTGATAGTTAATAGGTTACTTTCAACTGTTAACTATCAACTGTCAACTATTTTATAATACATTTAACGTTTGTTCTTTAATCTTCTCCAGGTCATCCTTCATCATCACCACCAGCTTCTGAATTTCAGCATGGTTGGCTTTTGAACCTAATGTATTGATTTCCCTTCCGATCTCCTGAGAAATGAAACCTAATTTCTTCCCATTGAAATCTTCATTATCCATTACCTCTTTGTAATATTTTAAATGTTGGGAAAGTCTGACCTTTTCCTCAGAAATATCAAGTTTTTCCGTGAAATATGCCATTTCCTGATAGAAACGTGTTTCATCTACATTTTCAAATTCTTTCAGGGATTTTTGATAACGCTCCTTTACACTGTTGATTCTTACTTCCTCGTAAGGAACAACTTCAGATAAATATTTGTCGATATTCTGAATATTCTTTTCAAGTTCAAGGTGTAAGGTTTTTCCTTCTGCTTTTCTGAATTCTTCAAATCTGTCAATTGAACTGTTGACAATAGCAGCTAAATTTTCCCATTCACCTTCTGTTAGTTCGTCGGGTCTGGACGTGATGGCATCAGGAAGTCTTACCGCCATTTTAAGATATTCGAAATCTGGTCCGTCTGAGGCGATAGCACGAAGTTCATTGATGTAAGAGTCAATAAGATTTTTATTAATCTTTACATCGTTGGTTTCTTCAAGATTTTCCACAGAGATGTAGCAATCTACTTTTCCGCGGATAATTCTGTCGTTAAGGATTTTTCTGATTTCGAATTCTTTTTCTTTATAGCGCAACGGTATTTTGATATTTAAATCAAAGCTCTTGCTGTTCAGTGATTTAATATCTACGCATATTTTTTTTCCTTCAAAAACATCTTCGGCTCTACCGAAGCCAGTCATTGATAAAATCATAGTTTTTTATTGTCGTACAAAGATAAACATTTAAATTAGCACTGTGAAATCTATAAAGATTCCATCTGACGATAAAAAATGAAAGTGAACTGATGAAAAATTTGATTTCAGTAGTGGGACCCACCGGAATTGGAAAAACAAGACTGGCAATTGATCTGGCTAAGTATTTCAATACGGAAATCATTTCCTGTGACTCACGCCAGTTTTTTGCGGAAATGAAAATAGGTACCGCCTCTCCATCAGCAGAGGAACTTGCCGAAGCTCCTCATCATTTTATTGGAAATCTTTCGGTCAAAGAATATTACTCTATCGGGCAATATGAAGAAGACGCCTTACAAAAACTAAACGAACTTTTTAAGAAATACAATACCGTGATCCTTGTCGGAGGAAGCATGATGTATGAAAAAGCGGTCATCGAAGGACTGAACGACCTTCCTGAGGCCAATCCAGAAAATCAACAAAAATTACAGGATATTTTTGAGACGGAAGGCATTGAAAAACTACAGGAAATTTTAAAAGAACTTGATCCGGAATATTATTCAGTTGTTGATATTCATAATCATAGAAGACTCTTAAGAGCCATTGATATTATCTGGCAAACTGGCAGAAAGTATTCGGAACTGATATCTGTTTCTCAGGATTCCCGTGATTTTAATGTAATCAGGGTGGGAATTGAAGCTCCCAGGGAAGAATTGTATGAAAGGATTAACAGGAGAGTGGATATCATGATGGAGAAAGGTTTGCTGGATGAAGCTAAAGGGCTTGAAGAATTTAAACATCTTACTGCTTTGAATACGGTCGGTTATGCAGAATTGTTTACATATTTTGAAGGAACCTGGAGTCTTGATTTTGCTGTTGAAGAAATTAAGAAAAATAGCCGGAGATATGCGAAACGCCAATTGACCTGGTATCGAAAAGCGGATGATATTCATTATTTGCAGGTAGGGTATTCACAAAATGATTTCAATAACCTGATTGAATATATTAATCGGAAAGCTTTACAATAATTCTTTTTAGTCTTTAGTACTTGTTAAACTTAAAAAGTAATTTAGTTTAACTATGCTTTACGATTAAGAAACATCTCTTTGATTTTCTTTAGAAAACCATACCTACAGAATCTTTTTTCGCTTAAAGATTAAAAAAAGTGCGATCCCTAAAGACCGCACTATCAACAATATTAAATTTAATTGACTACTTCCATCCTCCACCTAAGGCTCTGTACAGATCGACAATACTGCTTAATCTTTGTCTTTTTACAGATGCCAGGTTTAATTCTGCCTGAAGAGAGTTGGCTTGCGCCGTAATCACTTCAAGATAATTAGCTAAACCTCCTTTATAAAGCATTTGAGCACTTTTAATACCATCCTTTAATGTAGTTACCTGCTCAGTTGCTTTTTGTTCCTGAACTTTTAAATTTTCATTGGAAACCAACGCATCGGAAACTTCTCCCATTGCATTTAAAACAGACTGACGGAATGCCAGTACATTTTTCTCCCTCTGAATTTTAGCAACCGCAAGATCGGTTTTCAACTGTCTTTTTTGAAAGATCGGCTGTGTAATTCCTCCCAAAACGGATCCGAATAATGAAGCCGGAATCTGAAACCAATTGTCAAATTTAAAAGAATTGATTCCGCCGTTTGCTGTAATCTTTAATGAAGGATACATGTTAGCTTGTGCAATTCCTACCATAGCGTTGGACTCCAGTAATACCAATTCCTGCTGGCGTACATCAGGGCGACGGCTTACCATTTTTGCCGGAAGTCCTGTGGAAAGATCCTGAGACAAAGATGTATCAGACATTTCGATCCCTCTGTTGACTTTATTGGGAGCTTCACCTATCAATATGCTCAATGCATTTTCCTGGATTGCAATATTTTGCTGCAATTGGGAAATTAAAAGCTCTGTAGACTGCTTCTGAGCGGTAGCCTGCTGAACTCCAAGAGACGTAGTGTCTCCACTTTCCCACATTTTTTCAGTGATTGATAATGTATTGGTGCTTAGTTCCAGGTTAGATTGTGCAATAGTCAGTTGCTTATCCAGCATAAGCAGGTTATAATACCCCTGAGCAATAGCTGCAACAACCTGGGTCTGGATTGCTTTGGTCGCTTCATAAGTTTGCAGATACTGCATTCTTGAAACTTCCTGCTGATTTTTTATTTTACCCCAGATATCCGCTTCCCATGAAAGGTTGAATGCTGCGTTATAATCCTCTACATGATTTTTTCCTATAAAAAGATTAAGACTCTGCCCGTTCATGCTGTTTTTTGATGGTCTTGAAATCTGTCCTGAGACAGCAAAACCTATATCCGGATATTGAAGGTATTTAGCCTGTAATAATTTTTCCTGTGATGATGCAACTTGTTTTAAAGCAATTTGCAGATCAAGGTTATTTGCAATTCCTTTTTCTATTAATCCCTGTAAAATAGGATCTTTAAAAAAATCTTTCCATTGTAAATTCGCTACACTGGCTGTATCAGCCGTTGCCGTAAAGCGAAAGTCTTCCGGAAGCTGTAAGTCCGGTTCCGTGTAAGCGACCTTAGTCACACACGAAACCGCTATTACAGCCAATATAAAAGTTAGAAAAATATTCTTTATTAATTTCATTGTTTTTCTTTTAAGTGGACCTTAATGACCTGGCGCTAAAGCCTGATTTTGTTTTTGAAGTCTGCGTTTTTTTCTGCTTGGCATTTTTTCATGCAGATATTGGAAAATCACATACATCACAGGGATAATGAAGATCCCGAAAATTACTCCGGTTAGCATTCCCCCCACAGTACTGATCCCGATAGAGTGGTTACCCTTTGCGGAAGCTCCCTGTGTCCAAACCAATGGAAGCATACCAATGATAAAGGCAAATGAGGTCATTAAGATAGGTCTTAAACGTAATCTTGAAGCCTGAAGAGCCGACTCGATCAATGTTTTTCCCGCTTTTCTCCTCTGAACAGCAAATTCTACAATAAGAATCGCATTTTTCGCCAGTAATCCCACGAGCATGATCAGTCCCACCTGTACATAAATGTTATTATCTATTCCCGCTAACCCTGTGAAGGCAAACACTCCGAATATCCCCGTCGGAACGGTAAGGATAATCGCAAAAGGAAGAATATAGCTTTCATACTGTGCTGCCAATAGGAAGTAAACAAATAAAATACTCAACATGAAGATGAAAGCAGTTTGTCCGCTGGTTTTGATCTCTTCACGGGTAATACCTGTCCATTCATATCCATATCCACGCGGAAGAGACTGTTTAGCGACTTCTTCCACAGCTTTAATCGCGTCACCGGTACTGTATCCTGGTTTTGGAGTTCCGTTAATGGTTACCGCATTGAACAAGTTATTTCTTGTTACGGTTTCCGGTCCGAAAGTCCTTTTCAAGGTTACTAATGTTTTGGTAGGAACCATTTCTCCCTGTTTGTTTTTAACATAAATTCCCTCTAAAGAATTGATGTCTGTACGATAAGGAATATCAGCCTGTGCCATTACTCTGTAGTACTTACCGAATCTGTTGAAATCCGAAACGAAGCTACTACCGAAATAAATCTGCATGGTCTGCATCAGATCAGTAACAGATACTCCCAGCTGGTTTGCTTTATCCGCATCCACTTCAATAGTGTATTGTGGATTTCCTGCAGCATAAGTGGTGAAGGCAAATGCAATTTCTTTACGTTTCATCAGCTCACCAATGAACGCCTGGGTGTTAGCTCCCAACTGTTCAAAAGATCCGTTGGTTTTATCCTGTAACATAAACTCAAATCCACTTACGTTACCGAAACCTTGGATTGTAGGGAAGTTAAAGAAGAATGCGCTAGCATCTTTTACCTGGCTCACTTTTCCCGTTAACCCGGCAGCAATCTGATCCGGATCTTTTACATCACCTCTTTTGTCAATATCTTTTAATTTGATAAATCCGGCAGAGTAAGGAGAAGCATTCGCATTACTGATAAAGTTTACTCCATCCGCTACCCATAAGTGGTTGGTTGCTTTTTCTCCGTTTACGATTTTATCAATTTGTTTTGTTGCACGTTGGGTTCTGTCCAATGAACTTCCCGGAGGAGTGTTTACCGCATATAAAACAAAACCTTGGTCTTCTGTTGGAATAAATCCTGACGGTGCCTTTTTAATTAAGATAACACTTGCTGCAATTAATACGGCTAATCCACCTACAGCTACCCATTTATTTTTAATTAAAAATTTAAGGCTATAGATATATTTTTGAGTCATGTTATTGAAGCTGGTATTGAATGCATTGAAGAATTTTGCACCAAATCCTTTTTTCTCATGACCATGCTCTCCATCCTGTGGATCTTTTAAGAAAAGAGCACATAAAGCAGGACTTAATGTTAATGCATTTACAGCTGAAATAAGGATCGCAATTACCAAAGTGAAAGCGAACTGTCTGTAGAAGACCCCAGCAGGTCCCTGCATGAAACCAACAGGAATAAATACAGCACACATTACTAAAGTAATGGAAATGATCGCTCCTGAAATTTCACTCATCGAGTTTACCGTTGCGTTTTCCACAGGCATTCCTGTATGTTCCATCTTGGAATGGACTGCTTCTACCACCACAATGGCATCATCCACCACAATACCAATCGCAAGAATTAAGGCAAACAGAGTAAGCATGTTAATACTGAATCCGAATAACTGCAGGAAGAAGAAGGTACCAATAATAGCTACCGGAACCGCAATCGCCGGGATTAACGTAGATCTGAAATCCTGAAGGAAGATATAAACTACGATAAATACAAGGATAAACGCAATCACTAATGTTTCCACCACCTGATCAATAGAAGCATCCAGGAAGTCTTTGGAATTATACATAATAATTGGATTGACTCCTTTCGGCAGTGTAGTTTTAAGCTCGTCTACCTGCTTTTCAATTTCAGTAAGAATCTCATTCGCGTTAGAACCTGCAGTCTGCAAAATTGCGAAACCTGCTACAGGTTTTCCGTCCACCCTGTTGGTTGCTGTATATGTATAAGAGCCGAATTCTACTCTTGCAACATCTTTTAATCTCAGGAAGGAACCATCATCATTTGCCTTAATAGCTATGTTTTCATAATCCGCATTCTTGTTCAGTTTTCCTTTATATTTAAGGATATATTCGTAAGTTTCCTTACTTCCCTGGCCAAGACGTCCCGGAGCAGCTTCAAGGTTGTGATCTTTAATAGCTGTCATTACCTCTTGCGGAGATAAATTATTAGCTGCCAGACGATCCGGTTTCAGCCATATACGCATGGAATAATCCTGTGTACCAAATACCTGTGCCTGTGCAACCCCCGGAATACGTTGTATCTGCGGAATTACATTGATCTTAAGGTAGTTTTGTAAAAACAGTTCGTCATATTGTTTCGGATCATCACTGGATAATCCCATAAACATGATCATACTGTTCTGTACTTTCTGAGTTGATATTCCGGCCTGAACCACTTCCTGAGGAAGCTGGCTCATTGCCTTTGATACCCTGTTCTGAACGTTTACCGCAGCATTGTCAGGATCTGAGCCCTGTTTGAAATAAACGCTCAAAGTCATCGATCCGTCGTTACTTGAATTGGAAGTCATGTAGGTCATATTTTCAACCCCGTTCACCGCTTCCTCAATAGGGACAGCGACAGAACGTGCTACCACTTCCGCATTGGCACCCGGATAAAAGGCCGTTACCTGAACGGTAGGAGGCGCGATATCCGGAAATAATGTAATCGGAAGATTGAAAACCGACAGTATTCCCAGTAATAGTAATATTATGGAGATGACCGTAGAGAGCACTGGTCTTTCTATAAATTGTTTTAACATAAGAAGTTTATTTTTTTAAGTCTTCTGTAATGGTACAGGTGTTTACAAAGGTTTTGATTTGAACAAGCTGTCAGAAGATACTGCTTTCGGTTGTATCGTAGCACCATCTTTTAAGCTTCCAAGACCTTGATATACAATCTTGTCACCTACAGAAATTCCGTCGGAAATGAAGTAATAGCTTTCTGTTTTTCCAGAAATAGTGATTGGTTTGCTCGTTACTTTTTTGTCTTTTCCAACGACATATACATATGTTTTATCCTGAATCTCAAATGTAGATTCCTGTGGAATAACCACAATATTGGTAAGAAGCTGAGGCATACGCACTCTTCCTGTATTTCCCGTTCTTAGCGCCCCCTGAGGATTTGGGAATACCGCACGTACACTGATTGCTCCTGTACTTTTATCGAACTGGCCGTCTACAATGCTCATTTTCCCTTTTTCAGAATAGATGGTGTTGTCAGCGATTACCAATTCTACCATCGGCATATTTTTCAGTTTTTCTTCCAGAGACGCACCCGGGTATTTCTTTTGAAAAGCGATAAAATCAAGTTCACTTAGAGAAAAATACGCATATATTTCGCTGATGTCGGATAATAAAGTTAAAGGGTTTGGATCTGTTCTTGAAATTAAACTTCCTTTTTTATAAGGAATTCTTCCAATATAACCACTTACCGGTGCTGTGATTGTTGTAAATCCTACATTGATTCTCGCATTTCCTACCGATGCCTGAGCCTGTGATGCGGCTGCAACAGCGGCTGCATAATTGGCTTTTGCTGTTTTAAGCTGTACATCAGATACCACTTTCGCAGCTACTAACGGCTGAAGGCGGTCTACTTCTACTTTGGCTTTCTGAATATTAGCATTAGCAGCCTGTAAATTAGCCTGTGCCATATTCATTTGTTCACCATAAGCTCTTGAATCGATTTTGAACAGGGGCTGGCCTGCTCTTACGAAGGCTCCTTCTTCTACATATATTTTATCCAGGTAACCATCCACCTGTGATCTGATTTCCACATTGTTTTTTCCTTCCAATGCAGTCGGGAATTCCTGATATGTTGTAGCTGGAGAAGTAATTACAGTATAAACCGGTAATTCTGGTGCAGGAGGGGCCTGATTCGAATTTTCTGCGGCCTTACTGCAGTTCTGTAAAAGGATAATACTTGTTATAAGTAATAAGATCCTCATTGTTCCAGGTATTTTCATTAAAATTTAATTTGTTTTGTTAAGCGTTTGAAAATTTAATAATGTTGTTTTTTTTAATAATTCGTGTTATTTTTTCTAACGGTGTTAATGATAAGTTTAAAAAAAATTACAGAATTATTAATACTAGAATTAGATCGTCATTTCCATAATCATAAAGTTTTTAATGTTGTTTTTAAGTATATAAAGGTGAGGTGTATCGCGTTAATTTTACTAACAGTGTTAATGTTCAGGGTTGAATTTATGATTGTATTATCGTTAAATCCTTTGAAGTTCTTAATGCTAATTTTGTTTAAAAATCTAATTTAATTGTGCTATTTTTCCTAACAGTGTTAAGGTTTGGTTCAAAAAAAATTTACAAAGACTTAATAAAAGCTGCCACTGTTTCATCCAGGGTAGTTTTGTTCATTGTGGCAGGAATATCAGAATTACGCATCATCATAATTGATATTAAACCATGTACCGCAGAAAACAAAGCATGTGACATATGGCATGCATTATCCGGATTAGATCCGTTTTTCTTAATAATATTGTATGTACAGTCGTAGATCATATCTTGGAAAGAAGAAAATTCTTCCTTCATTTGCCCTTTACCACTGCATTGCATTCCCAATCCAAACATTAACTGGTAATATTCTTTATTTTTAAAAGCAAATTTCCAATATGTATCTACAATGGCAGTAAGCTGCTCTTCAGGACTGTCATATTTTTTCTGAGCTTTTACCAATTCTTTGTGTAAAAGTTTAAACCCATTTAAAGAAATCTCAAATAAAATAGCTTCTTTATTTTCAAAGTAATCATAAACAACCGGAGCACTGTATTCAATCGCGTCAGCTATTTTCCTAATGGAAAGTGAAGCCCAGCCCTCTGTTTTTGCCAAAGTGAATGCCTCCTGCAAAATGTTTGCACGGATAGACTCCTTTTCTCTTTGACGGCGTTCATGTAATCCCATGATATTTTTTTACTAACAGCGTTAGCAAAACTACGAATATTAACTTGTAACTTCCAAATAATATTGAATAATATTTTTATTTTAACATTTAACTGAACTTTATAAAAACCTGAATTGCCCAATCATAAAAGAAATTTTATCTTTGTAGGCAAAGAAATAAAGGATATGAATACTCCCTCAAATATGTTGGCATTAGGAACAAGAGCTCCGTTTTTTGAACTTCCTAACCCGTCAAAAAGTAATGAAATTCAGTCATTGGATGATCTGAAAGGAGAAAAAGGAACGTTGGTGATCTTTATGTGCAACCATTGTCCGTTTGTTTTGCATGTAATCGATAAGATTAATGAGTTGTATGAAGACTATCAGGAAAAGGGGATTGAGTTTATAGCTATAAATGCAAACGACATTGAAAAGTATCCCGCAGATTCTCCTGAAAAAATGATCGAGTTCCAGATTGAAAGAAAATTTGACTTTCCTTATTTATATGATGAAAGTCAAAGTATTGCTAAGGCTTATGATGCAGCATGTACTCCGGATTTTTATTTCTTTGATGATAAACTGGATCTTGTTTACAGAGGTCAGATGGATGATTCAAGACCTGGAAATCACAAAGATGTTACAGGTGAAGACCTGATCATTGCTTTTGAAAACCTTCTGTTGGGAGAACCACAGGAAGAGATTCAAAGACCAAGCATGGGATGTAACATCAAATGGAAATAATTATTGAATTGAAATAGGGATTGAAATTCAAACCTGAATTTTATATTTTCTTTTCAACATATTATAATGATAAGATAGTAAAGCTGTTCCTTTTTGGAATGGCTTTTTTATTTGTGTAAGTATAAATATCTAAAAAGATTTCTGAACTACTTTTAGAGGTGGGTCCACGCTCTCAATCTTCTCATGTGAAGAATTCCTGATAAACTCTGAAGGTGTTTGCTCGGTGTATTTTTTGAACATCCTGTTAAAATAAGTTACATTGTTGAAACCACAGCTGTAACAGCATTCCGAAATGCTTTTATCCTGAACCATCAGCAGGCAGGCTTTGTTAATACGGTAACGGTTGACAAACTCTGTAAAAGTAATTTGTGTAGCTTTTTTGAAGAAATTGCAAAATGCCGGAAGCGTAAGATTGGCAAGCTTTGCGACGTCTTCTATATTGATGTCCTTATCGTAGTGATGCTCCACATAGGTGAATATATTTTCAAGCCTGGCCTTATTTTTTGAAATGATTGTGTAAGGCATAATCTCTTTATTGAGCAGATTATAATCCTTACGGGTAGAAAGATCAAAAAGAATATCAAGCAAAAGCAGATATCTTTTATAGCCTTCAGTTTCCAGCATTTTTTTCAGCTTAGGCAGTAATGCATTTTTTGTAGCCGGGCTGAAATGAATTCCATATTTGGAAAGCTCCAGTAAGTTTTTAACAGAGCGTGCTTCTATTTCCTGTTCAGGGAATTGTAATATCTCTTCACGGAACTGAAGGACTATTTCCTCATGTGGATCAATGGAATTCAGACCAAATCCGGAATGGGGAATATTCGAACCTATCAGTACCAGATCTCCATTTGAATAATTGCTTTTGTGATAGCCTACGTGCCGGGTTCCACTCCCGGAAATTACGCACACCAATTCAATTTCGGGATGGTAGTGGTATTCCCATTTAAATTCAGAAATGGGGGAGTTATTATGTAATGTGCGAAAGGAGCTTTTCTCGTTAGGTAAAACTCTTTCAAAGCTAACTTTCATTAGATTAATGATATTTATGGTATAAAAATAATAATTATATTAATATAGTTCAAATATATATTTACTATGTTAAATTAACGTTAAGGCAAATGCTTCTATCTTAGCCAACAAGAAATTAATTTAATGCGAAATTTCAACATAAAGGCTATTCTGTTTTTAAACTATTTTGTTTTTGCCATTCTTCTGAACTCAGTAGGAACGGTGATCCTGCAGGTCCAGCAGAATTTCGGGATTTCAAAATCCTCAGCGAGTGTTTTGGAGGGTTTTAAAGATCTGCCTATTGCTATCTGCTCCTTTATTCTTGCTTCATTCTTACCCAAAATCGGAATTAAAAATTCCATGCTGATTGCTCTTTTTCTGGTTAGTGGAATGTGCTTTATCATGCCTTTTTCAAATGCATTCTGGTTTTTCAAATTGTTATTTGCCATTGTAGGAGTTTCCTTTGCATTGATTAAAATTTCAGTTTTTACATCCATCGGGCTTGTGACCAATACTGATAAAGAACATTCCAGTTTTATGGGTTTTCTAGAAGGCTTTTTCATGATCGGTGTATTAGCGGGAAATGTACTTTTTAGTTTATTTATTGATGATCATAATCCAAGATCGACACATTGGCTTAATGTATATTGGGTTCTGGGTGCATTGTCTGCTCTGTCGTTTTTGTTTTTATTCTTCTCAAGGTTAAATGAGAAGGAAGCCAGAAGTGAAACGACAGATTTACTAGGAGATATTAAGAATAGCATAAGCTTATTCAGTTACAAAAAAGTATTGTTTTTTCTTGTGTGTGCTTTTCTGTTTGTCTTAGTGGAGCAGAGCTTTCAAACTTGGACACCCACTTTTTATAAGGAGATCCTCAGATTACCCACTTCTATGAGTATACAGGCAGGGGCCGTTTTAGCCGGAGCATTTGCATTGGGAAGGTTTTTATCAGGTTTCTTTTCCAAGAAATTCAGCTGGATTTATGTTGTGTCATTTTGTGTGATAGGTTTTGCCGTAAGCTTGCTATTTGTTTTACCCTTAACCCATAACATTGAAATCAGTACAGGTACAACATGGTTCAATGCCCCGGTTGTAGTCTATCTGTTTCCACTTATGGGAGGTCTGTTGGCTCCGATCTACCCGAGCATCAATTCTGTTATTTTAGCATCCATACCTAAATATTTGCATAGTGCGATGTCCGGGCTTATTGTTGTTTTTTCCGCAATTGGAGGAACGATAGGTTCGATCATCACCGGTTTTGTATTTCAGGAATTCAGCGGGCAGCGTGCTTTTTATCTTTCATTGATACCACTCTCACTGTTGATCATATCAGCTGTTATTATGAATAAATTAAAAATAAACCCTAAAAAATAGAATGAATACACAACTTTATATCAGGGATATCCAGGCACTTTTTGATGATGTCCAAAGATCAAGGATCTTTGAAGATCAAAAGATGATGACAGATGCAGTGCCTTTATTTCCTGTCGCAGAAATCAACGAGAAATATGAAAAGGAAAGAGTTGCAGCAGATTTTGATCTTAAAGCTTTTGTACTTTCCAACTTTGATTTTTTGGGTGCCACAGTATCTATCCAACGGGAGGATCATTTGCCGATTGATCAGCATATAGAAAAACTATGGGATGAGCTTACCAGGACAGCTTATGAAGAAAGAGGAACACTTTTAAAGCTTCCAAAACCTTATATCGTTCCGGGAGGGCGGTTCAATGAGTTTTTTTATTGGGATAGTTATTTTATTATGCTTGGATTGCAGGTTTCTGGAAGAGTTGAAATGATGAAAAATATCGTTGAGAACTGTTCTTATCTAATTCAAAATGTAGGGTTTGTTCCTAATGCGAGCAGGACCCATTTCTTAAGCCGTTCGCAGCCCCCTTACTTTTCATTGATGCTTGATCTGCTTGCAGAGAGTACAGGGGATGAGAATGTTTATATCGAATATTATGATACCCTTGAAAAAGAATATGAGTTCTGGATGGATGGGGAAGAAGGTTTAAACAATGATACCCAAAGCAAAAGGGTGTTGAAAACCGACAATGGTGATATCCTGAACAGATATTATGATGCTGAAAATACACCCCGTCCCGAGAGTTACCTGATCGATATTGAAGATCATGAAAATGCTACGGGAGAAGAGTTTTACAGAAACATCAGAAGTGGCTGTGAGTCTGGATGGGATTTTTCCAGCAGATGGTTTTCAGACGGGGAAACCATACAAAGTATAGAAACCCTGAACATCTCGCAGGTAGATGTTAATTGCCTTTTGTGGCATCTTGAAAAAACTTTGGTGAAAGCTTCAGGTCTTAAACATTTTAAAGAAAAAGAAAAATATTTCAGTGAAAGGGCAGCAAAAAGGAGACAGGTAATTGATACATATTTCTGGGATCAGGATGCCCGGACTTATAAAGATTATCATATTAAGAAACACAAAAATACAGTGTCCGAACATATTGCTGCTCTTTATCCATTATTTTTAGGTCTGGCCAGCGATGAACAGGCAAAGGCGGTTTCCGAAATTATCGCTGAAAAATTCCTTTACAAAGGCGGTCTCGTTACGACAACAAAACGTTCCGGCCAACAATGGGATCTACCCAATGCCTGGGCACCTTACCAATGGCTTGGATTTGTTTCGATGAAAAATTATGGATTTACACAATTAGCTAATGATATAAAAAACAACTGGTGCTCTAATGTCGAGAGAGTTTATGCGAATACAGGTAAACTTATGGAAAAATATAATGCATTAGACAATGAAGCGATAGCCGGAGGAGGAGAGTACCCTAATCAGGATGGATTTGGTTGGACAAACGGAGTCTATTTAAAATTAAAACAATAATTAAATTCTATATGGGCATGAAAAAAAAATCAATCTTTTTACTCGCAGGAGTCGCTACGCTATATTTTAATAATGCGTATGCACAGGAAACGGTTAAGGATTCCACCAGAACAGGATCTATTGATCAGGTAGTTATCACGGGTAATGCAAACCCGAAAAAGAAAATAGAATCAAGTACGGCAATTTCTACGTTCAGTGCAAAAGAAATCCAAAAACAAAATCCTATCAGTGCAGCGGCATTGCTGCAGCGTGTTCCGGGTTTTGCTGTTGAAACTTCTGGGGGGGAAGTGGGAAATAACCTTTTCGCAAGAGGAATTCCTTCTGCCGGAGCATACGAATTTGTTCAGGTACAGGAAGATGGATTACCGGTTTTTGAAGATGGAGCTTTGCAGTTTGCCAATGCCGACAACTTCTTCCGGGTTGACAATTCTGTAAACCGACTGGAAGCATTAAGAGGAGGTTCGGGATCAATTTATGCTAACAATTCTCCCGGTGGGCTAATCAACTTTATTACAAGAGAAGGAACCAATGATTTCCGGGGAAGTGCTAAACTAGAAACAAGTACTTATGGATTAATGCGTACTGATGTAAACGTAGGTGGCGCTTTGGTACAGGATAAATTGTTCTTTAATATCGGAGGGTTTTACAGAACGGACAGCGGAATCAGGAAAACAGGGTTTAAGGCCAATGACGGGGGACAGATCAGGATGAACTTAAAATATGTATTTGATAAAGGATACGCAAAAGTGTATTATAAGAAACTTGATGACAGAAATACCTTTTTCTTACCGATTCCTTTAGTACAGAATGGAAATGACCTGAAAGAATTTCCTGGCTTCGATGCTAATTACGGGACATACAGTTACCGATCCATCAGCCAGCTGAATATTCCACAGCCCGGAGGAGGTTTCTTCAGAAGAAATCTGGAAGACGGAATTCATCCGAAAGTAGATGTCGTAGGCGCTGAATTCAAATATGATCTTGGAAACAATTTTACCGTTTTGAACAAGACACGATATACGAATATCAATATGAATTATACCGGTATATTTCCTGCGGGAGCACCTCAACAGGCAGGCGCTTTTGCCAACAGCAACGGAATTGCGGGAAATAATTATCAATATTCTCTGGTAAGCAACGGGGCTCTTGTAAATCCGCAGTATGTGCAGAAGCTAGGATTCTGGGCGATTGATAAGCAGATGAATAATTTTGTCAATGATTTACAGTTCAATTATAAATTTGATAAAGGAAATGTAACGGCCGGATTTTATAAATCAAACTGGAAGTCTCATCAATACTGGAACTGGAGCAATATTTTGACCACAGCCACAGACAGGCCTCAGCTTCTTAATCTGGTAGATACCTCATTGAGCCCTACTGATGTAGGATATTCTAAAACTTATAACGGGGTTACAGATATGTCTTTTCTTGTGAGGGATTCTCAAATCCAGGGAAGTTTGAATGATGTTTACTTAAATCTGGATTATAATATTACAGATAATTTAAGCTTTAACGGAGGAATTCGTTACAGCCGTGATTATTATAAAGGATATGGAGTAAATACAACAACAGCAAATCTGAATAATTCTGGATTAACGACAGATGGAACTCATAGTTTTGCTACTACGACAGCCGATGACAATATGTCTGTACTGGGAAATAAATACAAATACTGGAATTATGATGTTAACAGAGTATCTTTTACAGTAGCTTCCAACTATAAGATCAATAAAGAAAATGCGGTTTATGCCCGCTTCTCAAATGGGTTCAGATCTCCTAATGAAGAATCATATTATAACAATATGGCAGACCTGAGCCAGATCAAACCGGTACAAACCAATCAATTGGAAATTGGATATAAGTATTACACCCGTACATTCGACATTGGAGTTATCCCGTTTTATTCAACTCTGAAAAACCTTTCTTTTACAGATGTATATTCTGACGGAACTTCAGAAAATAAATTTGCAAATACAACAAACATTGGAGTAGAGCTTGAAGGATTTGCCAGATTATTCAATAACCTTTTGGAATTATCATTCAATGGAACTTTCCAAAACCCGAAATACAAGGATTTCACAGGAAGAAATGCCGATGGATCAACATTTGATTACGATGGTAACCAGGTAAGAAGGATTCCCAAATTCTATTTTAATATTTCCCCTGCCGTTAATATTACGAAGCAGTGGAGAGCATATGTGAGCTATAATTATTATGGAAAGCGTTTCCAGGATGAGGCGAACAGTGATAAAAATATTTTGCCTTCATTCAGTGAGGTAGGGGCAGGAACCTCCTATCAGTTAGGTAATATCCGTTTTGCAGTTGACGGAACCAATATTTTTAATACCATAGGTATTACTGAAGGAGATCCAAGATCTCCGCTTACAGGAACCGGAGATATAAGAATGGCAAGACCGATCATGGGTGCTGCAGTGAGAGCATCTGTAACATTTGATTTCTAGATCTATTTCTTATATATGTAAAAACCGTCAGACCAGTCTGACGGTTTTTTTATTGAGTGTTATGACTAAAATCTTGAAAAATAAGGTATTGCTAATCTTATTTCAAAAAGGGATTATATTGTTTTTCAAAACCAATAGTCGTTGGATTTCCGTGACCTGAAAAAACCTGGGTCTCATCATCCAATATAAAAAGTTTGGTTTTAATTCCGTTGATCAGCTGTTCGTAATTTCCTTTGTACAGATCTGTTCTTCCAATACTTCCTTCAAACAAAACATCTCCGGAAATCATAAATTTCTGTTTTTCGTTGTGGAAAACAATGCTTCCGGGAGAATGCCCGGGAACATGATAGATTTTGAATTTTTCACCATCAAAGTCCAGTTCGTCGCCATCATTGATATATTGAACCTCTACTTTTACAGGGTCAATATTAATTCCAAACCTCATTCCGCTCATCTGAAGCATATCCAGAATTTCCTGATCCTGCTGATGCATATGTACGGGAAGGTTAAACGTGTCATATGCCCACTGCAAACCAAAAACATGGTCAATATGGGCATGGGTGAGAAGTATTTTTTGAATTTTTAGGTCGTTATCCTTAATGAAATTACTGATAAGGTTGGTTTCCTGCTCATTCATGTTTCCCGGATCAATTAACCAGGCATTTTTATGTTCATTATATAGGATGTAGGTGTTTTCGCTTGCAAAGTTGAATACAAAGGCTTGGATCTTCAGCATATTCTGATTGTTTTTTTATCCAAAAATACGATATTCCTAAGAAAGTGGTGATTTTTCGTTATCTTCGTCATAATGAAAACATTGCGACTACTTTTACTTTCTTTAGGGGGATGGGTGTTCGGACAGAACATCCAGAGCATTCAGCTTTTTAATCCCCAAACCAATGATGAAACTCCTGTGATCAATTTTAATCAGACATTGGTTCTTAGTTTTGATGATCTTACAAATGCCAGTGAGATCTACAGATATACCATAAAACACTATGACCGCAACTGGAATGATGATAATCTTTTTTTTACGGAAATTGCTAATGGAAGTCTTAATGGCTTATTGGATAAATTTGAATATTCATTCAATACGCTTCAGGCTTATACCCACTATAAACTCGTGTTTCCTAATGATAAAATACAACCGAAGATCTCCGGAAATTTTGAACTGATTGTGTACAAAGATTCTGCGGATAAACCTCTTTTTAAAAGAAGGTTTTATTTGGTTGAAGACAATGTTTCCCTGGCCTTAAATGTATCGAGGATCACTGATAAAAACCCGAACATCAATCAAAGGGTAGAGGTGCAGGCGTTAGCAAAAGGAAATGATCTGTCGTCAAATGTAAATTCAATGACATTGAATGTCATGCAGAATAACAATCCCAATGTGGCTGTTAATAATCTGAAGCCGAGCTCCACTCTTGGGAATAAATTACTTTTCCAACAAATGAGCCTCACGTTCCCCGGGAATAATGAGTTTTATTATTTTGATAATAAAAACATGAATATGGCTGCTGACATGGTTCGAGCTACGGAAGTAAAAGACGGAGTGAATCAAACATACTTGCATCCCGTATGGGCTTTTCCTTTGAATTACCAATACCAGCCTGATGTAAACGGAGCTTATTACTTCAGGAGAAATGACCTGGGGCTTGAAAGAAATGCAGAAAGGGAAGCGGATTATTCATGGGTATATTTCTCTTTGGACTCAGATCCTGTAGACAAGGAAATTTATGTATTGGGAGGTTTCAATAATTTTATGCCCAGCAAACTGAATCAAATGCAATATGATGCTGCGGCTAAGAAATATGTGGCGAAGATCTTTCTTAAACAAGGCTTTTATAACTACATTCTCGCAACAAAAGAGAGTAATGGAACCTTAAATTTTGGTGAAATCAACGGAAACTTCTGGCAAACAGAGAATCTATATCAGGCATTTCTATATTATGCTCCTTTTGGAAGAAATTATGATGGTCTGATGGGGTATGGAGAGTTCAGAACCCCAATCGGAAAATAATTTATATTAAAAATTTAATCAAATAGCATATAATACCTCTACGGTTAAAAAATTGGCCATCTCATTTGAGATGGCTATTTTTTTTTAAAAAACCATTTGTAGATAAGGATTTTTAAGAAATTTCACTAATATTTTACCAAGCAATTAATATGCATAGCATAGCAAAAAAATATTTCACTTGTGCATGATTTTTAACTTAATTTATTAATAAAAAAGAAGTTATGATTTGAAATAATAATTAATTAATTTTTTTTTATTGAAAAAACACATTGTATTTTATTTATGGATTTACCATATAAATTGATTTTTTTTCAATGGTTTATTTTTTTTATTGTAAAAAGTCTATAAATTCGCTAGACCATTTAATAAATATTTTTATGAAAACAAAATTTATCTTAGTGGCAAGTATTGCCGCTTGCTCTTTCGTATTTGGGCAGGACAAACCGTCAAAACTGATTTCCGGTAAAAACGGGTTACACGCAGAGTTTTTAAGATTTGATAAAAATGGACCTTCTTTTCAGGGAAGTCCGGTTTTGTTTGATGAAGCTTCTCAAAGGTATATCCCAGCTGAAGCCAAAAAACTCGGCACAGAAAAGGACAGGTTGGGATTTGAAACCCATTGATTCCAACAAACTGTTAATAACATTCCTGTAGAATATGGAACAATAGCTGTTCAGACCAAGGGTGGAAAAATTGTAGGAGAATCTGGAAAATGGATTCTTAAAGTTCCTGAGAAGATTGAAAAAAGTACGAATATTTCCGAGGATATAGCATTGCAAAATGCATTATCATTTGTGGGAGCGGATTCGTACAAATGGCAGAATAAGGAGGAAGAGGATTTTATTAAAAAAGAATCCAATGATCCTAACGCAAGCTTTGCCCCAAAGGCAGAGTTGGTTTATTACTCAGATCCTACTGATGAAAAGCTTCGTGATTTGAAATTAGCCTATAAGTTTGATATTTATGCGGAAAAGCCATTGAGCAGACAGTATGTTTTTGTAGACGCTAAGAACGGGAAGGTCCTGGGAACTGATGCAATAATTCATGATGTGAACGCTCCGGGAACTGCTACTACAGGGTATAGCGGAAACCGAAGTATTGTTGCAGATTCGTATAATGGAAGTTACAGATTGAGAGAAACCGGAAGAAATGCAGGGAGTGGTGCAGGGACTGCTGTAGAAACGTATAATTTAAAGAAAGGAACTAATTATTCTGCTGCTGTAGATTTTACGGATACTGATAACAATTGGAATAATGTAAATGCCAATAAAGACCAGTACGCTACTGATGCCCACTGGGGAGCAGAAGCAACTTTAGACTACTTGTACACAAAATTTAACAGAAAAAGTATTGACAACAATAATTTTGCTATAAAATCTTATGTTCACTATTCTACCAATTATACAAATGCATTTTGGGACGGATCCAGAATGACATATGGTGATGGCGCCTCTAATACCACTGGCGGATTGCCACTAACTGCTCTGGATGTTTGTGGGCACGAAATTACCCATGGAATGACTTCTAAAACTGCAAACCTTGCCTACCAAAGGGAGTCAGGTGCGTTAAATGAAGGTTTCTCAGATGTATTTGGAAATTCAATAGAATTATGGGCGAGACCTTCACAGGCAAGCTGGAAATTAGGAGAAGATTTCAATTATGTCATTAGAGATATGTCTAATCCTAATGCTTACCGTCAGCCTGATACGTATAAAGGAACGTATTGGAAAGATGCGAGCAGCTCTTGTACTCCTCAGGGAAATCCTAATTTACCTGGATATAACGACTATTGTGGAGTACATACCAATTCAGGAGTTCTTAACTTTTGGTATTACTTGTTAGTAACCGGTGGTTCAGGAACTAATGATAACGGTTTTGCATACAATGTTTGAGGAATAGGATTGGATAAAGCGGGAGCTATTGCTTACAGAACATTGACTTCTTATCTTACTTCTTCATCTACTTATGCCAATGCAAGAACTTCTTCATTACAAGCTGCAGCAGATCTTTATGGTACAGGTAGTAATGAAGTTACTCAGGTAACCAATGCCTGGAATGCCGTAGGAGTTGGAGGTGGTACTTCCTCTGCAGGACGTGCTGTTGCTGAGCCAAATACTTCGCTATACACCATTAGTCCAAATCCGGCGACTGATAAATTTACAGTAATATTTGAAGGTAAAGCAGGAAAAGGAGTTGTTGAGGTAGTAAGCTTAACAGGTAAGAAAGAAATTTCTGAAAAAGTAGAGCTTACAGACGGGGTTAATAAACTTGGTTTACAGATTCCATCTACAATGCTTCCTGGAGTATATGTTGTAGTGGTTAATGGCCAGAAAGCTGGGAATTTAATCAAAAAATAATCTTAATATATTTAATTACAGAAAGGACATAAGAATTTCTTATGTCCTTTCTTTTATTGTATTGATCTGAATTTTATACGAAATAGAACTCATTCAGTTTTTCTTCACATAGCGTTTTTACCACTTCAATCCATCGATCTTCATCATTTAAACACGGTATATAATGGAAGTTTTCTCCACCGCCATGTAAAAACTGTTCTTTGCCTTCTACTGAAATTTCTTCCAGGGTTTCAAGACAATCTGAAACGAATGCCGGGCAAACAATAGCCAGATTTTTGACTCCTTTTTTAGGGATTGTTTCTAACGTTTCATCGGTATAAGGTTCTATCCACTTATCCTTTCCCAGTCTGGACTGAAATGAAACAATGGTTTTTTCTTTGGGTAATCCCATTTTTGCAATAACAGTTTCAGTGGTCTTATAGCACTGATGTCTGTAGCAACGGGCATTATGGGCTTCTATTGTACTGTTAATGCAGTTGGAATCATCGATCTTACACGTGTGGGAAGGGTCTGTTTTATAGATATGTCTTTCCGGAACTCCATGATATGAAAACTGCAAGGCATCGAAATTTTCAGGAAGTTTTTCCTTGATACTTTCTGCTAGGCAGTTGATATAAATATCTCTATCGTAAAAAGGCTGGATATAATTGATTTTTACAGTCGGGAAAGTTTTCTTTCTTACTTCTTCTGCCTTTTCAATCACCGTTTCCGTCGTACTCATAGCATATTGGGGATACAATGGGAAAAGAACAATTTCGGAAACTCCCTGATCAACCAGTTTTTGAATTCCGGCTTCGATACTCGGCTGTGCATATCGCATTCCGATTTCCACAGGAACGTCAACCAGCTTCTGTAACTTCTTCTGAATCTTCTCAGTGATCACTATCAATGGTGAACCTTCATCTGTCCATACGGTTTTGTAAGCTTCAGCAGATTTGGCCGGTCTTGTATTGAGTATAATACCACGCACAAGGAGAGCTCTGAAAATCCAGCGATAATCTATAACCCTTTCGTCCATTAAAAACTCATCAAGATATTCCTTTACATCGTTTACAGCTGTAGATTTGGGAGAACCAAGATTTACAAGTAAAATTCCTTTTTTAGCCAATTTTTTTATTTTAATTATGAAAAATAGAGTTTTCGAAACTGATCATCAATTTTGATATCATCGCAAAGGTATTATTTTCAATGTTACCATTTTCATCAAATTTACCTTTGATCCCTTTTATAAGGAGTTGATGATCACTCTCCGTTGCAGCACCGAGTGTTCTTAAAATCAGTAAAAGTTCTTCATGTGCTTTTTCTCCCTGAGCCGAAGCTGTAATAACAGCCACAGGTTTTTCAGAAAAGATCGTAGTTGATACACACCATTCCAGAAGGTTTTTTAATCTGCTTGGAATACTGAAAATATATTCCGGTGTAGAAAATAATACACCTGCAGAACCTTTAATATCTTCTCTGATCTTTAAAATTTCTACAGGTGTATTATGATCCGTTTGTTGCGTGTCAAAATGAGGAAAAATGGAAAGATCGTCGTAAATCTCGAAATCAATGCTGCTCGTTTTAATGGCTTGCTGTATAAGTTTCCAATTACTTGAGTTCTTTGTGGCACTACCAATGATTACTACGATTTTCTTTCCTCCAGACATCAATTATCCATTTACAGCTTCCACTCTTTCTACTAAATCAGGAACGAATTGTTTTAAAATATTTTCGATTCCGTTTTTTAGGGTAGCAGTAGAACTTGGACATCCTGAACATGCACCCTGTAACAGCATTTTCGCTGTTTTGTTGGCTTCGTCATATTCCATTAATGAAATTTTCCCGCCATCATTTTCCACTGCCGGTGCAACGTATTCATTTAATATATCAGAGATTTTCTGTTCATCATCCGTATAATCCCTGTTGATGATTTTTTCTACCGGATTCTCGTGCTTCTGAGGTTCAAGGTTTGAAATCTCACCCCCGTTCTGAAGATATTCAGCAATAAGCCCGCGTACAGCCATCATAACCTGATGCCATTCTACAGAATCGTTTCTTGTTACTGCAACGAAATTATCAGAGATAAATACTTCTTTAGCAAAATCAAATTCCTTAAAGATAGCCTGAGCTAAAGGAACTCCATCAGCTTCAGTTCTTGATTTAACCTCTACAAAACCATCCAGTAATAATTTGCTGGAAACAAATTTCATCACATTAGGATTAGGAGTCATCTCTGCATAGATCTGATACATTTCCTTTTTCTTCTGAAGGTAAACCCTTGGGTTAGCAAGCAATTCATCTTCAATTACATTTTTCAGACTTTCAGCAACATGCTCCCACTCTACAGTATCTTGTTTTGCAACAGCCACAAAATTAGCCGTAATGAAAATTCTCTCTACAAAAGGGTAGTTGAAAAGTTCCTGAGCAATAGGAATTTCTGAAATATCTGAACTTCTGTCCAATTCAAGAGACCCGGGAATCAAATTGTAATCAGCAACAAATTTCATCACTTTTGGGTTTTCTGTTGGCTCTATAAGTATCTTACGCATTTTTTCGTTAAATTTGAGATACAAAAATACGCAATTAGAAATTAGGAAGGAGAAGGAAGAAGTTAGATTTTTGCTATCACTGTAATTTAAAAATAGTGATTGCTTCACCTGATTTCAGAAGTTACTCATTTTCAAAATATCAAATTAACAATATGGCACTTATAAAAGAACTTTTGGGCAAAGCACCACAAATAGGGGAAAATACTTTTCTGGCAGAAACGGCAACTATCATTGGAGATGTTACTATGGGAAAAGAATGCAGTGTATGGTATAATGCAGTAATACGGGGAGATGTTAACTACATAAAAATGGGGGATAAGGTAAATGTCCAGGATAACGTCATGCTACACTGTACATATGAAAAATATCCACTGGTTATAGGAAATAACGTTTCTATAGGGCATAACGCCATTGTGCACGGATGTACGGTTCAGGATAACGTTCTGATCGGAATGGGAGCAATTGTGATGGATGACTGCCTTGTGGAAGAAAATTCAATAATTGGTGCAGGATCGGTTGTTACTCAGGGAACGCATATTAAATCCGGAGAAGTATGGGGTGGTGTACCGGCCAGGAAAATAAAAGATATTTCCTCCCAGTTGCTTGAAGGAGAGGTTAACAGGATTGCCGATAATTATGTGAAGTATTCCTCATGGTATAAGGGATAAGATTAAAAATATGATATAAAAAAATGCTCTGTCATCTGACAGAGCATTTTTTTATCCTTAGTAAAAACTCCTGTTCGTGTATATAAAAATATTGTTTTATTGTCCTTCAAATATGAGCTCGGCTTTTCCATTCTTGCATTTTATGCCCTTGGGTTCCGCAATTACAGAACAATCCGAAGTAATCCCGTATTTGGTATTAAACTCTGCTTCTTTTTTATTGTAGCCTTCTATTAAAGGTAAAATCTGCTCTTCTGAAACCTTAGGATAAGCAATGTAAAATTTAGGACCACCACAAGCTTTTGCTCCCATCGGTGCTATTTTCCAGTCATCAGGATTACTGCATTTTTCCTTGGCAATTTCTGATTCTACTACTGCTTTTGCTTTTTCCAATTGAACCTCATCATATTTCTTGCTGTTTTCATCAGCGGGTCTTTCTGAAATATCTTTAGGTAAATTATCTGTCATATTTTTTGTGCCACAAGAAGCCAAAGCCATTGCTATACATAGTGATATCACAGAAATCTTAGCGGGTACTTTTCCCATATTAGTTTTTATCTTTAAAAAACGAACTCAAAAGTTATGCCACAAGAGCGATTTCAAATTCATTTTCCGTAATTTTGAAGACGATGAACAATCATTTTTTTGACATAATAGAGCACACCAACAGAAGTGTTTTCCTCACTGGAAAAGCAGGAACAGGTAAAACAACTTTTCTGAATGATTTTGTAAAAAGGACCAAGAAGAAGCACATTGTGATAGCACCTACAGGGATTGCTGCCATTAATGCAGGTGGAGTTACCATTCATTCCATGTTTGGGCTGCCATTACGAACATTTTTACCTACCACAGAAAGAATCGATGGAAGTTTAGCAAATAATATTGCTGATCTGATGCCTCATTTTAAGTACCGTAAGGATAAACTCAAGCTTTTAAGGGAAATAGAAATTATCATCATCGATGAGGTCTCGATGCTCAGAGCTGATGTCCTTGACATGATGGACTTTTCTCTAAGATTTGTCAGAAGAAACAATCAAAGATTCGGAGGGGTTCAGATGCTGTTCATTGGAGACTTGTATCAGCTTCCGCCGGTGGTAAGAGATGAACATATTCTGAAGATGTATTATCAGTCTCCGTTCTTTTTCGATAGCCTTGCAATCAAGGAAATTCCTTTGATTACTATTGAATTGACAAAAGTCTACCGTCAGTCCGATCAGG
The DNA here is from genome assembly GCF_048296755.1 of Chryseobacterium sp. PTM-20240506. Classification (NCBI taxonomy): domain Bacteria; kingdom Pseudomonadati; phylum Bacteroidota; class Flavobacteriia; order Flavobacteriales; family Weeksellaceae; genus Chryseobacterium; species Chryseobacterium sp. PTM-20240506. The sequence continues at coordinate 2,316,020 of NZ_CP182581.1, read as the reverse complement.
AATTTCTGGAAATCCTGAATGCTATCCGGGATGGCGATATCGCCAATATTGATTTTGAACATCTTAATGAGAGGTATGACCCCGATTTCGAAACGGGACAGGATTCATATGTCTATCTGTGTTCTCACAATAAAATGGCAGATGAGATCAATCAGAAAAAACTCGCAGAAATAAAAGTTGATCCCAGCACTTATGAAGCGAAACTCTTTGGGGAATTTAAAGAAAACCAGTTTCCGAATGATCAGTTTCTGGAGTTAAAGATAGGAGCTCAGATTATGTTTATCAGAAATGATGTTTCTCCCGAAAAGAAATATTTTAATGGAAAGCTGGGGGAAATTGTGGGACTGGATGAAAATGAGATTCGTGTAGCTTTAGAAGGAAGTGAAAGAGAAATCGTCGTCAAAAGAGAAGTATGGGAACAGAAGAAATATTTCCTGGATACTGATAAAAATATTAAAGAAGAGGTTTTAGGAAGCTTTGAGCAATTTCCTATAAAACTGGCATGGGCAGTTACCATCCACAAAAGCCAGGGATTAACCTTTGACAAGGTAATTATTGATGCCGGGAAAAGTTTTACGGCAGGGCAGGTGTATGTTGCATTATCACGATGCAGGACGTTGGAGGGGATTGTTTTAAAATCAAAAATTACTCCTGAAGTCATATTTAAAGATACGAGGATACTTCAATTCCAGGGCGACACTTTTGCTAATGATCATGTAGAAGATATTTTAAACAGAGAAAAATACGATTACAGTATTAAAAAAGTGCTTCGTACAATTGATAGTTTATGGTTTCTGAAAGAAGTTGAAGAATGGAATAAGCTGTCTGTCGCTACAAAAAATATTGATCATGTAAAAACCAACCAGCTCTATCTTCAGCTAAAGCATGAAATCGTTCAGCTTGGAAAGATTTTTGGAAAACTGGAAAGGGTATTAACTCAAAAAATAGAGCTTCTTCTTGATAAGAAAGAGGAATGGTCTGAAATTGAAAATAAGGCAAAAGGGGCTGTTAATTTCTTTTTTACCGAGATACGTGACAAGGTTTTTAATCCTTTGAAAGATTTTTATGCTGAAATAAAAGGAGCAAAAGGACTTAAGCAATATAATGAAGAATTTAAAGACTGGCTGGAAGATATTGAAGAATACCTGAATAGCCTGAAAGATATTCATTTGCTGGATACTAAACTTCTGGATGAGAAAAACAACCAGGAGGTCAGCCTGAAAATTGCCAAAGTTCCATCTCAGGTGCTTACCTTTCAACTATTTGAGCAAGGAAAAACAATTGGTGAAATCTCACTGGAAAGAGGGCTTGTAAAAGAAACCGTTATCGGGCACCTGGCGAAATTTGCAGAACAGGGTTTACTGGATATCTCCAGAGTCATTACTTCAGATAAGATTAAAGCTTTTGAAAAAGAATTTTACCAGAAACCGCACGAGACATTGACGGAATGGAAGAATGCTTTGCCGAATGATTTTGAATTTAATGAAATAAGAATTCTTATCAACCACTATAATTACAAAAAGGAAAAGAATTCCTAAGAATTCTTTTCCTGTCTATAGCATATTGAAAATTAAGGATACATTGCATTGATCGTATTGATGTCTCCTGTCGTAAAGCCTGTCCTGTTGTAGGTGAAATTGGTATTATCCGCTTTTTTAATGGTAGGTAATCCATTTTTAGAATACGAGGTTGGCCAGTACATCATCACTGAATTAATATTGAAAGGCCCGATATCTGTTCCTGAATTATAAATATTGAAATTGTAAGCTTGTCCGCTTTGGATATTATCCCATTGGATGCTTACATATTGATCCCGGTCTTTACGGCAGTGCTCATGATAAAGCCCTACAGTATGTCCCATTTCATGGATCACTGACGCCGTAGAAATATTCTGATCCAATGAGATGTTTTGTTTACCTCCCTGGTATCCGATATGAGCCCACCCGTCATATCCGGAAGAGCTTCCGAAAATAAATTCTACATAATTGGATTGATTGGTACGGGGAATCCATTGGGTATTGGTTTTTGTATTATACTCATTGACTGCAGAAGTAATCTTATTTGCATTAATAGACCCCATATTGCTGGCTACGGTATAATAAATTTTGCCATTCGGCCACCTTGACAAAGTTGCTCCACCTTTATTTGCAGAATTATCTTCCGCTAATTGTTTATCGGACAACACGATGTCTCCCTGGAAAAAATTCATTCCATTCTTTCTCTCGTAGGTAATAACCTGTCCTCCTAATTTGCCCTGTTTAATGTTAGCTGAATTGAAAGCATCAGTTTGTGCTTCCGTCATCATTTCTTCATTGTTTTTACTGCATGATGTAAGAATCAAGGCAACAATCAGGCTGATCGATAGATTTCTTTTGGTTAACATTCTGCTTAAGAATGTTTTTTCAAATCGTTTTTTCATAATAATATTTTTTGTGGTATTAAACTATGATCCAATATGATAGGATCATATACAAATTTAATATTTTATTTCTCTTATATATGATTTATTTATATGGATGCAATATAAATTTTACTTATTGTTGATTTTTTTGATGCTACAGGCTTTTAAAAAGGGGATTTGGAAAAGTATTTTTCGATCTCATTTCTAGAAAATCCATAAGAGGTACGGATAAGGATTTTTTAATAGTTTTTGCCTGAAATAGGTCATCAGACTTATCAATTACAAAAAGTAACTAATGCAGTTTTTATGTGGTAAATTTGTATGTTTTTAAATCTCAATTTATAATTACGAAATTGGCAAAGGAGGTTTCAGATCTTCTTTAGAAAATAATGATCATCTATGAAAAATTTTGAAATATCTGTTTTGGATCTTGCTCCGGTAAAGCAGGGAAAAAGCATCCACGATACCTTTCAGGACAGTCTGTCCCTGGCAAATTATGCTGAAAATATCAATTATAAAAGATTTTGGCTGGCAGAGCACCATAATATGGCAAGCATAGCCAGTTCGGCTACCTCTGTTCTTATTGGTTTCATTGCAAATGGAACCCAAAAAATAAGAGTAGGGTCGGGAGGGGTTATGCTTCCCAATCACAGTTCACTGGTCATCGCCGAACAATTCGGGACACTTGAGTCTTTATTCCCAGGCAGGATTGATCTTGGGCTTGGAAGGGCTCCCGGAACGGATGGCATTACCGCCCAGGCGCTGGGAAGGAATCCTGCAATTATCAACGAACAATTTCCCAGACAGATTCTGGAACTGCAAAGATATTTTTCCAAAGAAAATTCCAACTCTTTAGTTCGTGCGATTCCTGGTGAGGGACTGGATATTCCACTGTATATCCTGGGTTCGAGTACTGACAGTGCATGGCTTGCAGCAGAATTGGGCCTTCCATATGCTTTTGCGGGACATTTTGCCCCTGAACAGATGGAAATGGCTTTCAGTATTTACAGAGAACATTTTGAGCCATCCAAACAGCTTGACAAGCCTTATATTATGGCCTGTGTGAATGGAACTGCCGCAGAAACTTCAGAAGAGGCTCATCAGCTTTCTACCACATTATTTCAGGCATTTCTTAATATTATCAGAAATGATAGAAAGCCATTTGCTCCTCCTGTGGCGGATATGGATGATATATGGTCGCCTATGGAAAAATCGGCTGTGCTACAGAAATTGAGATACAGTTTTATCGGGGATCAATCTGAAATTGAAAAAAAATTAAAAGACTTCCAGGAAAAATTCAATGTAGACGAACTTATCATCAATTCTCATATTTATGATCATCAGAAAAGACTTGATTCTTACGGGATTTTCAGAAAAGCTATGGACTCTTTAATCATAAAATAACAAACCATTTATATTAATTGGCGATGCCTTTTTTTATGAGTATCTTTGCAAAAATTTAAAGTAAAAATGTCTGATATTAAATTAAATACTATTCCTGAGGCTATTGAAGACCTTAAAAATGGTAAAATAATCATAGTAGTGGATGATGAGAACAGAGAAAATGAAGGAGATTTTCTTTGTGCTGCAGAACTTACAACTCCTGAACTGATCAACTTTATGGCAGTGCATGGGAGAGGACTTATCTGTATGCCTCTTCCTGAAAAAAGATGTGATGAACTAGGTCTTGACATCATGGTGAGCAGAAGCAGTGATCCTAAAGAAACAGCTTTTACGGTTTCCGTGGACCTTTTGGGAAATGGTACGTCAACCGGAATTTCAGCAGGTGACAGAGCTAAAACCATTCTTGCTTTAATGGACGAAAAATCCAAACCTACTGACTTTATGAGACCGGGACATATCTTTCCGCTTCGTGCAAAGAAAGGGGGAGTACTAAAAAGAGCCGGACATACTGAAGCGGCTATTGACCTTACACATTTGGCAGGTTTAAAAGAAGGTGGAGTAATCTGTGAAATTATGAATGAAGATGGCACGATGTCCCGTCTTCCCGACTTGTATGCATTTGCTCAGAAGCATGATATGAAGATTGTATCAATTGAGGATCTTATTCACTATCAGCTTAAAAAAGGAAATTTAGTTGACAGAATAGAAGAAAGAAAAGTGAAAACCCATTATGGGGAATTCGATTTTTATGCATTCAGGGAAACCTCTAATGAGCAGATTCATTTTGTACTGACCAAAGGTGCATGGACTATAGATGAACCGGTATTGGTAAGAGTACAGTCTTCTGATTCTTATTTTGATGTTTTAACAAGACTGAATAATGGGGAAACTCCGTTATTGGAGAAAGTAACCAAAATGATCAATGAAGAAGGGAAAGGAGTTATTATTTTCATTAATAATGTTTCCAATTCTGAAAACACATTGAAAAAATTACAGCAGTTCCTAGATTATCAGGATGGTCAGCAGCAACATCCGACATTAGCCTATAATTACAGGGATTACGGTATCGGAACACAGATTCTGAAAAACCTGGGAATTAATAAATTCAAAGTACTTACCCAGAATCCTGATGTAAAACCACAGGTAGGAGGATATGATGTGGAAGTTACTGAGATGGTGAAATTATAGAAATATGTACGACATTTCAATATAAAAAATGGCTTGAGTAATCAAGCCATTTTTATTTCGTCAAAATTTCTGAAACCATTCAGGAAATCTTTGATATTCATTCTTTTTTTACCTTCCAGTTGGAGTTCTAATGGCTCATAAATTCCGTCCTGGGTATAAATTTTAAAAGTATTTTTGGATATCTCCAGTGTTCCGGGAGTTTCATTATGATGGGAAACCTCAAATTTTCCTCCAAAAATCTTTAATCCTTTATCTTCTTCTCCAATCTTCAGGGTCGTAAAAGCAGCAGGATACGGGGACATTCCCAGAATAAACTGATGGATGACTTTAGACGGAGCATTCCAGTTGATTTTAGTATCTTCTTTAAAAATTTTAAAGGCATTTTTAGGATGCTCAACCTGTGGTTGAGGTATTTCCTTAATAGAGTTTTCAGCAAGGCCATCCAAAGTACGTACAACAAGCTTTGATCCTATTTGCATTAATCTGTCGTGAAGACTTCCCGCGTTCTCATCAGGCAGCAACTGTAATTCTTCCTGAAGAAGGATATTTCCTTCGTCTATTTTTTCGTTGATAAAGAAAGTAGTTACCCCTGTCTTTTGTTCACCATTAATTACAGCATAATTAATAGGGGCTGCACCTCTGTAATCGGGAAGGAGGGAAGCGTGAAGATTGAATGTCCCTATTCTTGGCATTTCAAAAAGAACTTTGGGCATCATTCTAAAAGCAACAACCACAAATACATCAGCATTCAGGTCTTTGATTTGTTGTAAGAATTCAGGATTTCTTAATTTTTCCGGCTGGAAAACAGCAAGGTTATGTTCTTCAGCATATATTTTTACAGGAGACTGATGGATTTTCTGGCCCCGTCCGCTCCCTTTATCGGCAACTGTTACAACACCAACTACTTCATGATGAGACTGGTGAATAGCTTCTAAAGCAGTTTTAGCAAATTCGGGAGTACCTAGAAAAACGACTTTTAATGATTTCATACTGCAAAGATAAGTTTTTAGTTGAAGTTGAATGGGAATTTAGAAGTTAGAGGTTAGAGGTTGCTAATTGAAAACTCATTAGAAATATTAATTTTATCATTAATACATAAATACATAAATACATAAATATATTTTTCAACTAAGCCAAAGCATAGGTCCTGAAATTCAGCATTTTTACTTTTCCGGAGTCCAATAGAAAAATCAGGTTTTCCAAGATGTTCTCTTTGGAATGATAACTCAGTTGGATGGAAAGCTCTTCAATAGTAGCCGGTCTCTTAGCCAATAATGTTATCAGCTGAGTCGATATATTCTTTCCAAAGATGGTTTGTTTATTCTTTTCGCAAATAGAACATTGCCCACAGGTTTTTGAATTTTTCTCTCCAAAATAGGACAAGATAAGCTTCATTTTGCAATAATCTTTGTTTTCTACATAAAACTTCATCTCCTCCCATTTTTGGATTTTATTTCTTTGGATATGTTCAAAAAGCTTCCAGTAGGCGCCATTGATGGTTCTTTCATCCCGGGGTTTTAAAAACTTAATACTGGATAGGGCTCCGTCTACATATTCGAGATAATTTTTTTGCTGGAGTTCTTTAAGACGTTCCTTTATTAAAGGAATTGCAATTCCAATTTTGTTACTTACATTTTGTTCACTGAACATTACTTTATGAGTTGTTATTCCTGATACAGTGCGAAGCATAAGCTCGATAAAGTAAGCATCTTTTTTAGGAAGCTGATCTATTTCATCAGCCTGTATCAGCAACTCAAGTGAAGATAAACTTTTATTGTCGTTGTGATAGATGATTTCCTGATTATGAAGAAAGTTCAGAACGTTTTTAATCTTGGCAACAGATAATTTTGTAAAATTCTGAATACCATTCATGTTCAATTGAAATACTTTTTCAGGAAGTTCATATTCGGCAACCTGAAAAACTGAGTAAAGGTAACTGATGATCTTCAGAAACTCTGCTTTGTTAGGAATCTGATTTTTTAATATCTGTTCAAAATTTACAATTTCCTGTTGGTTCCATAATAAATATGCAAAACTATCCTGCCCGTCTCTTCCTGCCCGTCCTATTTCCTGATAGTAATTTTCAAGCGATGGAGAAGGGGAGTAATGAATTACAAACCGGACATTATCCTTATCGATTCCCATACCAAATGCATTAGTTGAGATCAGAACATAATCATTACGGGTGTTCCATAAATGTTGTTTAGCATTTTTTTCTTTTGTGGATAATCCTGCGTGAAAGTAATCTACATTTCTCAGTTGATTCCTGTGCAAAAATTCCGTTAGCAGTTCAGCTTCTTTTCGGGTACGGACATATATAATTCCTGAGTCATTATTGTACCTTAAAATATCATAAATCCGTTGGTATTTATCGGACACTTCTTCAGTAAAGATCCGTATATTTTCTCTTTTAAAGCTTTTTTGAAAAACTACAGGATTGATCAATCCCAGCTTTATCTTTATTTCTTCTAAAACTTTTGAGGTAGCAGTAGCAGTTAAAGCAAGGCATGGGATGTCGGGATTATTTTTTCTGAATTCCTTAATATTCTGATAGCTTGGACGGAAATCCTGTCCCCATTCCGAAATACAGTGTGCTTCATCTACAGCAATAAACGAAAGCTGTATTTCTTCCATATTCTGGATAAACTGTCTGTTCGTTAATCTTTCCGGTGAAACATAAAGCAGCTTGGTTAATCCGTCTTTGCATCGGTTAAAAATAACTTCTGCATCATAGTCATCAAGTTCCGAAGACAGATATTCCGCTTCAATTCCTCTGAATTTAAGCTGATTTACCTGATCCTTCATCAGGGCAAGCAAAGGAGAGATTACAAGGCATACACCTTCCCGGAACAAAGCCGGAAGCTGATAGCATAGGGATTTTCCGGCTCCTGTAGGAAGTAAAACCAGTGTATCTTTTTCGTTAATAATAGAATTAATAATTTCTTCCTGAGAATCTCTGAAACTATCGTATCCCCAGAAATATTTAAGGGTCTTATATTTTAACTGGTCAAAATCGCTTGAAGAAATCATGGCATAAAAATAAGGAAAGTATCACAACAAAAAAAGTCACGCAATGCGTGACTTTTGTATAATGAATAAATAGTTTATTATTTAGCCTCGAAGTAAACTCTTCTGTTTGCTCTGTTTTTCCATTCAGGGCATTTAGTAGCTGGTTCACATTCAGGATATTTAAGGTCTTTTTCACCTTTACCGATAGCATTTAACTTACCTGTCTGAACACCATTTTTGATTAAGTAATTCTTAACGTTATTTGCTCTTCTTTCAGATAATTTTTTGTTGTAAGCATCAGTTCCTCTTGTATCTGTTGCTCCAATTACGTTATAAGAACCAGTTGATTGATTGATATAAGTAACTGCATTGTTAAGGATTGGTGTATTTGAAGGTAAGATTCTGTCAGAATTTAAATCGAATTCAATTCCTTCAAGAGTTCTTTCTTCTTCTTTTACAGGTCCTGTAGTTGCTGTAGGACAACCATTGTTTTCAACAGGTCCAGGAACAGTAACACACTTATCGTAAAGATCGATTACACCATCAAGGTCTGTGTCAAGGGCAACACCAGCACCGTCCACTCTTGCACCGGCAGGAGTATCAAGCTGTCTGTCCCAATCGTCACAAACTCCGTCATTATCAGCATCTCCTTTTTTACAAACTTCGATATCCTGGTTTTTGTTAGCCAAAACATCTAATTTATAATAGATTTCCTGTAATGGGTCATGCCACATTAAATGAGACTCGTGTTTTCCTAATTTTAAAGAAACCCCTAAAGTAGCATTGAAGAAATTATCAGACGTTCCTTCTTCTCTTTGGTTGATTGCACTGTATGGTGCACCTCCACCGTCGAAAGAATCATCACCTGTAACTACATACATTACTCTACCTTCGATGTCTAAGCTTCTGTTTACTTTGAATTTAAGACCTGCTCCGGCTTGTCCAAACAGAGAGTTGAATTTAAAAGGTTTAACTTCTGTCATTAGCTTTTGCCCAGAAGGATCTTTTAAATAAGCTCTATATGCTAGAGTACCGATACCTGCATACCCGTGAAGCGCCCATCTGTAAGTTGAGTGATTATCAACTCTTCTTAATAAATTAGAGAAGTTAACATCCCCCAAGATTGAGATCGCATCGTATTGAGTTCTTGCACCAATTCTGTCTCTTACAGCCAAATCAGTAGGAGCTGAATTTTTTGTGTTGAAGAATCCTTGTCTGGTCTCTCCTCTGTCGTATTGTAAGTTAATACCAAAAGCATGAGTAATAGCTTTATCGATACTTACATATGCAGAATATCCGAAAAGATTTTTACCATTACCATTTTTGATAGATGTTAAATCCGCTGATTGCATTAATGGTACCCCGGCACCAAATGAAATCGCCCAGTCGTTGAATCTTTTAGACTTCTGTGTAAAAGGGGATACATTGGCAGAACCCGAAGAAAATGTATTAGGATATTCTCCTTTTGAAACTGCCGTTGAGTCTTGAGCAAAAGAAGCTGTTGGAACAGCTAATGCTAATGCTACAATTGCTAAACTTAATTTCATAGTGTATTTTTTTTATTTAGTTAATTAAATGATTTCTTTAGTCGTTGTGATTACTTTCCTGTCGGACAACCGTTGTTTTCAGCAGGTCCCGGAACTGTAACACATTTATCATACAAATCAATAACGCCATCAAGGTCCATGTCTAATGCAACACCAGCACCATCTACTCTTGCACCGGCAGGAGTATTAAGTTCTCTGTCCCAATCGTCACAAACTCCGTCGTTATCGTTGTCTCCTTTTTCACAAACTACAAGATCAGTTGTCGCTTTTTCTAGCTCTTCTGTTCTGTAATAAGCTTCCTGTAAAGGATCATGCCATGCCAGATGCGACATATGTTTTCCTAATTTAAAGGATACCCCTAAGTTTACGGTCCACATATTATCAGATCTTGATTTGTTGATCATGTTGTACTTAGATACTTTAGATGCAGGATCATAATCAGCAGGTCCGGCATTACCTCCACCGTCGAACTCGTCATCACCACTGATGATATACATTGTTCTGGCTTCAATATCGATAAGTTTTGAAACGTTATATTTCACCCCAAACCCGAATTGGTAGAAAATAGAGTTGATGTCTATATCCTGTTTGATAAATAAAGGAACTCTTCTTGGAGCATTACTCCATCTGAATTCGTTGTTGTCATGTAGGGAAGTGTTATATCCCATAACACCAATTCCCCCATATCCATGGAAAGCCCATCTGTATGGAGAATGATTATCAACTCTTCTTAATAGATTTGAGAAATTTACATCCCCCAATAAAGCTATCTGATCGTATCTTGTGTTGGCTACACCCACTCCAGCAGCTACACCGGCAGCACCGGCTAATTTAGCTTTTTGATTCGTTTCTCCTCTCTGGTAGATAAGGCTTACCCCAAAAACGTGAGAGATTTGTTTGTCCAAACTGATATATGCATTGTATCCCCAATTGATCTTTCCATCATAAAATGAAGTAAGATCGGCATGTGGCATAAATGCAGCACCTCCACCGATTGATATAGACCAATCGTTAAATCTTCTTGCCTTATTATCAAAAGGCTGAACATTAGCGGAACCCGAGGAGAATGTATTAGGGTACTTGTCCGACGAATTTACTGTAGTACTGTCCTGAGCATAAGTAGCAATAGGCAGCGCGGCCAATAATAATAAACCTAATTTCATACAATATGTTTTATGTTTTGTTTGATAACATCATTTAATAATACTCTGGAAAATTCCCTTTCATAAAGATGTTTGGTATGAGGGATTTCCAACCTTTCTGATATAAATTTTAACTCATCATACTTAACAATATCAATATCAATAATGCGGTCTTTATAACCTCCAGAGGATTTTGAATCGCTAGTTCTTCCCATTTCAAATTCAATACTTTTAACAAAATCAAGCAGTTGAATAGGCGAAAGATGTGTGCGTATTATTGTTGCAATATTACAAAAAATATTAGAACTAACAAACTCTACGGGGTCAGATGTTAAAAAAATGCTAATATTTAACATTTCAATTCCACCGGCTTTTAACATTTCAATAGCCTGTTCTATATTTTTTTTTCCATCCCCAAGGTTACTCCCTAGTAACAAAACTACCTTATGTTGCGACATATTAAAAAATGATTGATATATGAAAAGTTTTTTTAAAAATGTTTTAGCAAATATAGTGGCAATTGTCATACTATGTGCTGTATTTTTCTTCTTTTTTATAGTCATGCTGGTATTTAGTTCTATGAGTAGTGATAAATCGGTAGTGGTAAAAAAGAACTCAGTTTTAACGATCAATTTAAAGACGATCATAATTGATAGCCCTACTGAAGAACAAACGGGTGTATTTAATATAGGAAATCAGAATAAAAGCATTTTAATATATGAAGCTTTAGAAGCCATTGAAAAAGCTAAAACGGATGACAATATTAAAGGAATCAGTATTGAGGCGGATGATCTAAATGCGGGAATTACGCAAATCGATGATTTAAGGAATGCGATACAGGATTTTAAGAAGAGTGGAAAATTTGTGTATGCTTATGGAAATGCGGCTTCACAGTCATCTTATTACCTGGGATCTGTAGCGGATAAATATTTTCTGAATCCTTCCGGTATGATCGAATTAAAAGGTTTGGCTACAGAAGTTACCTTTTTCAAAGATTTTGCTGATAAATACGGAATCGGAATTGAAGTGATCCGTCATGGAAAATTTAAATCTGCAGTAGAACCGTTTTTACGAAATGATATTTCTCCAGAAAATAAAGAGCAATTAAGTACTCTTCTTAACGATCTGTGGAAAAATACATCTTCGAAAATTGCAACATCAAGAAAAATTGATTCATTACAGTTTAAGACTATTGTTGATAGTTTGTATGGTATGATTCCTGAACAAAGTCTGAAGTATAAACTGGCAGATCAGCTTATTCAGAAAACGGAATATGATGAGCTTATTAAATCTAAGCTAAGCTTAAAAGAAAAAGATAAGCTGAACAAAATTTCATTAGGAAAGTATATCAACTCTTATTCTGATGATGAAAAATCAGGAGATAAAGTAGCGGTATTGTATGCTTCCGGTTCTATAAACAATGGAGATGGTTATAATGAAATTTACTCTGAAAAATACATTAAGTATATTAAGGATCTTCAGGAAAATGATAAAGTAAAAGCAGTTGTATTCAGGATCAATTCCCCGGGAGGAAGTGCTAATGCATCCGATGAGATCTTGTTTGAGCTTCAGCAGCTAAAAAAGAAAAAACCACTGATTGTTTCTTTTGGTGATTATGCTGCGTCAGGAGGGTATTATATTGCAATGGCTGCAGATAAAATTTATTCTGAACCTAATACCTTGACGGGATCTATCGGAGTTTTTGGAGTAATTCCTTATTTTAAGGATATTGCCAATAAGAATGGAATCCGATCAGATATTGTCGCTACAAATGCCAATTCTCAATATTATTCAGGTTTGAACGGTGTAACTCCATATGGTGTAAGTATGATTACAAAAAGTGTGGAAGGAACATATAAAAGATTTGTACACTTTGTAACCCAAAACAGAAAACAGACATTTGAGCAGATCGATAACATCGGTGGTGGAAGAGTATGGAGTGGTGTAAGAGCTAAACAAATCGGTTTGGTGGATGAATTGGGAACATTAAATGATGCCGTAAAATTTGCAGCGCAAAAAGCCGGATTGAAATCTTATAATGTAGCATCGTATCCTAAGAAGATGTCTCCTTTTGAACAAATATTTAAAGACCTGAATGAAGATGATATTTCTGCAAGAGTTATCAAAAGTAAAATAGGTAAAGCCAATTATGAAATTTTACAACAGATTACAGAAGAGAAACTAAGATCTGAGGTAAAAATGGAAATGCCTTATCAGATAAAGATCAACTAAATTATTATATTGTTTTAAAAAAAGACCGGCTTGAATTTCAAGTCGGTCTTTTAATTTTTGATAAAATATTTTTTTAGCTTTTCTTTGAGGCCATTCCAAAAATCCAAAGGACGATAAGTGAACCTCCCACTGCTAATAACATGCTTCTGAAGTCAAAGTTTTCAACTGTTCCCCAGCCGATTAAACTTCCAACAAATCCACCTACGAAAGCTCCAACGATTCCTAGTATAATGGTCATAAGCCAACCACCACCTTGTGTTCCAGGCATAATAAGTTTAGCTATTGCACCTGCGATAAGACCAAAAATGATCCAAGTTAAAATTCCCATAGTTTTAAATTTTAATTGTTAATATGTATGAAATGTGTTGACTCATTCTTCAGGAAGAATATGATATAAATCATCTCTTCTTGAAGAATGAGTCAACAAATTCCGTACCATTAAACAATTGCAAATCCTGCATTTTCTCCCCAACCCCTATGTATTTCACTGGAATCTGAAATTGATCAGAAATGCCTATAACCACTCCTCCTTTGGCTGTTCCATCTAATTTTGTAACGGCTAAAGCGTTTACTTCTGTGGCTGCTGTAAACTGTTTTGCCTGCTCAAATGCGTTTTGACCGGTAGAACCGTCAAGAACTAAAAGAATCTCATGAGGAGCATCAGGAATTACCTTTTGCATTACTCTTTTGATCTTTGAAAGTTCGTTCATTAAGTTCACTTTATTGTGGAGTCTTCCTGCCGTATCAATGATCACAACATCGGCACCCTGGGCAACTGCACTTTGAACGGTATCAAAAGCTACGGAGGCAGGATCAGAACCCATTTCCTGCTTTACAATAGGTACGCCGACTCTTTCACTCCAAATGGTCAGCTGATCCACAGCTGCAGCTCTAAAAGTGTCTCCGGCTCCCAAAACTACCTTTTTGCCTTCCGACTTAAACTGATGGGCCAGTTTTCCGATAGTTGTTGTTTTTCCGACTCCGTTTACACCGACAACCATAATAACATACGGCTTTTTTGACGTATCAATATTTCCGGTTCCTCCATGCGGATTTTCGAGAAGTAAGTTTGATATTTCTTCACGAAGAATTTTATCGAGTTCACCTACATTCACATATTTGTCTCTGGCAACACGTTCTTCAATTCTCTGAATGATCTTGATCGTTGTGGATGCACCAACATCCGAAGCAATTAGTATTTCTTCGAGGTCATCTAATACTTCATCATCTACGGTGCTTTTACCGACTACGGCTTTTGTTATTTTTTCAAAGAAACCCTGGCTGGATTTTTCCAATCCTTTATCTAAAGTTTCCTTTTCTTCTTTTTTGAAAATATTTTTAAACCAACTCATAGTTCCGTTCTTATTTATTTTTTTTAATAACTGCAGTTGCTTCCACTTCGATAAGCACGTTATCTCTGAAGAGCTTGCTTACTTCCACAAGGCTGCTTACGGGAGGATTCTGAAGATGGATATACCGATCTCTGACTTTTCTGAAGTCTGGAGTCTTGGAAATATCTGTAATGAAAATTCCAAGCTTGATAATATCTTTCGTGGTTCCTCCATATTCTTTTAAAATGCTCTCGATATTTTTAAAGATTTGCTCCGTTTGCTTTTCTACGTTATCCATCCCGACTAAATTTCCTTTGGCATCCAGGGGAACCTGTCCTGATAAAAGGATCATTTTTGAGGATCCGCAATCTATGCTTACAGATTGGGAGAGTCCTTTTATCGGGAAAACATTTTCTGAATTTTTATATTCTATATTATTCATTGTGTTTTGACTGAATGAAAAAAGGAACATTGACGTAAAAACCAGAACAACAATCTTTTTCATATCCAATTGTATTAAATTATCTGGTGAGCAAAGATAACAAAAAAACTTCCTGAAAGCTCTTTTTTGGCTAAGCTTATTACAGCAGTTTTAAAACATCATATATATGAAATTATAATGTTACAATATCACCCATTCTTGCAATATTATATCCGTTTTTAATGACAGTCTTACTTTCGTTGCTCTCCGGATTTAATAGTTTATTGGTGTGATTGAAATGGATAAAATATACCCTTTTTTTATACTCCGGGCTTAAATTGTTAAACAATTGCATGCTTTCTTCAACCAGGGGATGAGGAATGGTTGAAATATCCCGGTTATTAAGCTCTGTGGCATTGTAAAATGTTGCATCAATAAAAGCATAATCCACCTTTTTTATGAAGTCCGTAATATTGTATTTCCATTTCCCCCATTTGTCAATATCAGGAATAAACAACGCTTTTTTTTCAAGACCTTCGATCAAAAAACCAACCGTTTCTGAAAACTCATCTCGGTGAGGGACCTGAATAGGGGTGATTTTTAGATTAGGGCTTAAAGTAACAGGATGCTCATTTTGCATTTCGTTAACCACAATATTTTTTTGAGTCACCAATTGCGACCATGGTCCGTTGTTATTTAAAAATCCTGCTAATTTGGGCATTGTATATACGGGAATATTTTGTGTGGATGCACCTTCTTTTCCCAAATACATTAAACCTGTATAATGTCCTATATGAGCATGCGTTATGAAGATTCCATCAATTATTTTTGGTGTTGTATGTTCTTGTTGCAGTAATTGTAACTGAGAAGAAATATCAGGACTGGCATCAAGAAGATAGTTTTTTTGGTATTGATGATCCATTACTCCCATGGATATGATCTTTCGTTTTAAATCAGGATTTTTCCAAAGGTCTTTACAGCATTCTTTGTTGCATCCTAATTGAGGAGAACCTGCGTCCTGAACATTTCCTAATACAATGAGCTGTATTCCTGTTTTACTTTTCTCTGCTGTTGGTGCTTTTCTACTATTGCAGCTAGCTATAAGTAGTAGGAATGCACATAAAATGAAATTTTTCATCAATATTTTTTTACTAAAATAAGTTGTTTTAACTTAAAATATGTAATAAGCAAAAAAACTACTCAAAATATGAGTAGTTTTTATATTGTAAATAAAGTAGGGGATTATTTTTTCAAATAACCATCAACTTCGTCTGCATTCATTACTTTTTCTTCGAAAACGTAAGCACCTGATTTAGATGACTTCACCATTTTCACAACTTTAGTCATTTTTTTTGACTGACCGCTTTGTAGGGTTGCTACTACTTTTTTTGCCATGGTAAATTATATTTTATAAATTACTTGATTTCTTTATGAAGAGTATATTTCTTAAGAACAGGATTATACTTTTTAAGCTCTAATCTTTCTGTAGTGTTCTTTTTATTTTTAGTAGAAATGTATCTAGACATTCCTGCCATACCGCTTTCTTTGTGCTCTGTACATTCAAGGATTACTTGAACTCTGTTTCCTTTTTTTGCCATGATTCAATTACTTTTTAATCAATCCGTTTCTTACAGCTCTTTCAAGAGCTTCTTCGATTCCAATCTTGTTAATCACTCTCAATCCATGAGCTGATACTTTCAGTGTTACGTGCTTATCTTGCTCCGGAAGGTAAAACTTCTTCTCCAATAAGTTAATTTCAAAACGACGCTTCGTTTTGTTATTAGCGTGAGAAACGTTGTTACCAACCATTGCACGCTTTCCTGTTATTTGGCAAATTCTTGACATATCTCGATGTTCTTATTTGTATAATATTTGAGGTTGCAAAATAACGAAGAATTTTTTAGATAGGCAAATCTTTTAGAAAATATTTACAAATAACATCTTGATTAATAATATTGAAGATTACCTTATATAACAGCTGATTCCTGACAGAGAGCGGGAACTGATATATTTCATGTAAAGATCATAACATTAGATAAATTTATCATATATCTTTGTTTTTAATTAATCTAAATAAAAATAACATGAAGAAGGTCTGTGTTTTACTATCTATGTTACCGGTCGGTATAATGGCACAAAATTTTTCTGAAGTACAAACGGATATGAAGAATTTTTATTATTCATCCTGTGATGTGGCGGATATTAATGGAGATGGTTTTCAGGATATAGTCGTTAATGGAGCAATAGACACAGATGGAGATAGTAGTGCGGATACTTCATTCAATGAAATATATAAGAATAACGGTACTACAATGACTTCCTATGCCAATCTGGGAGTAGATGTTACTCATCTGGGAGATATCAAATTTATTGATTATAATAATGACGGGCTTGCTGATATTATTTCTACCGGCTTAAGTTATATGGATATCGTTAATTACAAACATTACCGGTTCCGCAATACCGGTTCGGGATTTGTTAAGGAAGCTGAGCTTCCCGGTAAGGTATATGGTTCAATGGAAGTTTTCGATTTTAATCATGACGGGCTGCAGGATTATGCTATTAATGGAGCGCAATACATTAGCGGGACAGGTTTCGTTAATAAATTGGATTATTATCAGAATACAGGGAATGGATTTCTTTTGATTCCGGGTTGGATGGAAGGCACACAAAACAGCAGTTTTAAAATGGTGGATTTGAATAATGATCAGTTGCTGGATATGGTAATTTTGGGATATGATATCAATAGTAATCCGCTATTCAGGGTTTATCTCAATAATTCAGGGGTACTTACCCTGTCTCAGACGCTTTTACCTTTAGCAAACGGAAAGCTTGAATTTGCCGATTTTAATGCAGATGGTTATCAGGATATTGTGGTAGCTGCTCAGGATGAAAATTATGAAGGATATCTTGGTCTGCTGATGAATGATGGTGCCGGCCATTTTAATCTTCAGCAACTTAACATTCCGGAATTTTCAGAGCCATCCCTGGCAACAGGAGATCTGAATAATGACGGGTATTATGATTTTATACTGTCTGGAAATGATGAAAATAATAATGCCTTGGTTAAAGTGTTTTTGTTTAATCCTACCGGTCAAACATTTACTGAAAATATAACAACAGGTTTACATACTTTAGGAGGCCCTGGTTTTGTGCATTTACTTGACTATAACAATGATCATCATCTTGATGTTGTATTGTCCGGATTTGATTGGGCAGATCTGGGAATGCCCTCATTAACTAAGATCTTCAAAAATGTTTCTGCGGAAACAAACCTAAAACCTTCGCCTCCTGTAAACCTGAATCTTACCAGAAACGGTAACAAGTTTAATTTCTCATGGAGTGGAGCAGGTGATGATAAGACGCCTGTAAATGCTTTGCGGTACGAAATCAAAGTTGGAAAGACTCCCGGAGCTCATGATGTGGCCCGATATGTAATAACAACGTCCTCATGGTTCTTAGATCTTGATCCATCCATTCAGAATGTATACTGGAGCGTAAGATCAATAGATGCCTCAGGAGTATATTCAGATCCTTCTGCAGAAGGAACCTTGGGAACTCAGGATATTATTAAAGATGATGAGTTTTTAATATATCCCAATCCTGCTTCGGAAAAAGTATTTATTAAAGGAAAGCAAATTACTGATTTTGAAATGTATGCAGTAGACGGAAGAAAGTTGACTGTAAAAAAGAATGCGGATCAGTCTGTAAATCTGTCCGGTTTTCCGAAAGGGATTTATTTTCTGAAAGTAAAAATAAAAGATCAATGGACTGTTAAAAAACTTATCATTAAATAATTGAACGTTTTATTAACCGGGAAAAACCAGGTGTCCAGCTGGTTTTTCTCTTTATTGTTTGTATTTGTTTGTGTCGGATCTTCGATATACTCAATCGAAGAGACGTCTATCAGGGAAGCTCAAAAGCTTCCCTTTTAGTTAATTGAATTTTATTTTTTTTGAAGTCTACCTTGAACTCTTTTAATTAAAAAATAGAAAAGCAAGAAACCGAGTGCAAAAATCGAAATTCTTGATAAAAGGTCCCCTGTTCTTGTATAAAAAGTCTGTTGATCATACAGATTCACTTTCGCAAATAAAGTAGTTTTATCTCCGTAGAAAGTGTCGGCAACAATTTCTCCTCTTGCATCAATGTGTGCTGAAATTCCACTATTGGCTGCGCGGGCAATTTCTCTACGGGTTTCTATGGCTCTTAATTTGGCATAGGACAAAAGTTGCTTATGCCCTTCTGTAACACCCCACCAGGAGTCGTTGGTCATAATGGCTAAAAAGTTAGCTCCTTTTCTCACGTAATCCGTAACAAATTCTCCGTAGATACTTTCATAACAAATAATAGGAGCCAGTTTTCCTTTATTGTAAGGGTTTGAAAAGGCTACCCTTTCTTTGTCTGTACCCAATGATGCTACGGTTCCTCCAAGGTTGAGCATGGCATCTCCCAAAATAGGCTTTAAAACATTCATGTAGGGGAATATTTCCACACCGGGAACTAATTTGCCTTTGTGATAGACTTCAACTTTTTGATTGGGAATGACCTGAATGGCTGAATTGTAGCTGGAAACCCAAAGTCCCTGATTGATCTGATAAGCTTCCTTAGGAAGATTGTTCTGATTCAGGTAAAAACGGTGCGAAGAAATTCCGGTAGCAAAAACAGAACCTTGATGTTTGGAGAGAAAGTCTTTTATATTATTCAGAAGTACGCTTTTTTCAAAAGCAGTTTCCGAAATAGATCCTCTTCCCGGAAGTGCTGTTTCCGGAGCAATATAATAATCAATCTTACCTTTGGAGTTTCTCTCCGCAAGACCAAGAAGGTCATTTTCTATTGTCAGGCTGTCCGTCGAATACTTTTCTGCGTATGGATCAAGATCAGGTTGGAGTAATAAAATATTTACCTGGCCTGTCGGTTTTTCATCAAAATTATTATACTTAATTATTGAAATAATCATTGGAATGACGATTATAGCTACGGCAATCGATGTATTTTTGATAAGATCTTTTCTTTTCCGCCCTGCTTCCCAGGTTCTTATGGTATAAAAAATAAAAAGGTTGACGATCAGGATCCAGAAGCTGCCTCCTGTAGCTCCCAGGGTATCATACCACTGGATTAATTTCGGATAATCGGAGAATGCATTGCCGAGATTAAGCCATGGCCATGTAAGTTCCCAGCTCATATGAAATTTCTCAAATCCCATCCAGATAGCCATAAGAAATGCAAATCCCCAATAAGTTCCCTGTGCGTTTTTATACCAATGGTAACATTGGAACATCAGGGAGTATAAAAATGAATTGACGAGAACAGGAAATACGACGGCCATTAATGAATGACTGCCATCCGGGTTTCTTGAACCGTACAGCCATCCTGTTGTCACAATATTCCAGATCACAAAACATAGGTAGGAAAGTCCGAAAACTACCCAGCTTTTTCTCTTAAAGCTTGAAAATTTAGAAACGCCATGTTCCATCATAAGGAGAGGAACAAGAGCAAAGAAAATAAAGAACGGAATCCCGTAAGTTGGCCATGATATGGACAGCAGCATCGCTGAAATGAGCGTAAGTAGAACGTATTTCATTACATTAGATTAACATACAAATTTAATGTTTTTGAAATGAATAAATCTGCAATTGAGGGTAAAGAAATTGCAGAGGCTTATTATTATACCTCGAACACTATTTTTACGTATCTGATGCTGTTGATTTAGCCGTTTAGTTCTTTAGCACGATTTTCTGCATTTAGAATCCCTTTCCCGATAGCTTCCTTTAATCCTTTTTCTTCAAAAGTCTTTAGAGCTGCTTCGGTAGTACCTCCTTTCGAGGCAACATCTTTTATTAATTCTTCAAGGCTTTTTTCGGAGTTATTCATCAGATGGTAGGCGCCCAACATGGTTTGCTTAACGAAAAGTTTAGAGAGGTTTTCATCAATTCCCATTTCTACACCGGCCTTAATCATTGCATCAACAATGTAATAAAAATAAGCAGGACCACTTCCGGACAAAGCGGTTACACCGTCCAATAGTTCTTCGTCTTCCAAATAAACCGATCTTCCTGTGCTGTTGAGAAGCCTTTCAATAATAATAAGCTGGCTGAAAGAAATACCTTCCGCGGAGGTATATCCCGTAATGCCCATTCCTAAAAGAGTGGGGGAGTTAGGCATCGCTCTTACTACCATGCGATGGTTTAATAATTTCTGAATCTTCTGTATTTTAATTCCGGCCATAATGGATAAAATCATCTGATTTTCCTTAAGAGTAAACTGAATCTTATCCACCACATTCTGAAAGTCCTGTGGCTTTACAGCCATAATAATAAGATCAGCATCCAGCTCCCTAACTTCATCGAACGTAGAAATTTTTGAATGGGGAAATTCTTCCGATATTTTGGCAAATTTAGATTCGTTTCTTGTAATCAGATGCAGATCTGCAGGTTTTATTAACTCATATTTCAGGAAAGATTTTGAAAATGATAACCCCATATTTCCTGCTCCTAGAATGGCTATTTTCATATTGTGCTTTTTTAATTCTAAACGAAAATATTATTTTTTGTAATTAGTTTTTCTATTTTATATGATATTTACTTCTCTCTCCAGCTCTATTCCAAACTTTTCCTTTACAGAGTTAATGATTAATGTGGAGAAATCATAAATTTCTTTTCCTGTAGCATTTCCTGTAGCGTTAATGATAACAAGCGATTGTAATCGGTGTGAAGCTACGTTTCCTATTTGCTTACCTTTCCATCCGCATTGCTCAATCAGCCATCCTGCGGGAACTTTTACCTGATCTCCATTAGGGTATCCCTGAATATTTTCGAATTTTAGTTTAAGGTATTCAAACTGGGATTTCGGAATTGTCGGATTTTTAAAAAAACTGCCTGCATTTCCGATCAGTTTAGGATCTGGAAGTTTGCTTTGTCTGATATTGATCACAGCATTGGAAACATCCTGTATGGTAGGATTTTTAATGTTTAATTTCTCCATTTCTCCTGTAATCGCACCATATTCAGTTTTGATGATATGATTTTTCGTTGTCAGCCTGAACGTTACGTCCAGAATCACATACTTTCCTTTTCCTTCTTGTTTGAAAATAGAATCCCTATAGCCGAACCTGCATTGTTCCAGATCAAATATCTCAACTGCAAGGGTTTCCAGGTTCAGGACAGAGCATTGAACGAAGATGTCTTTTATTTCAGTTCCGTAAGCGCCGATATTCTGCATGGGAGAGGTACCCACATTTCCCGGGATTAAAGATAGATTTTCCAGTCCGCCATAATTATTATTCAGACAGTACATGACAAACCCATGCCAGTTTTCACCAGCATTTGCTGTTACCAGGATATTGTTTTCGTCCTGATTTTTTTCAGTTATTCCTTTCAGATTGAGAAGAATGACAATACCATCGAAATCTTTTGTAAGTAAAACGTTACTTCCGCCGCCCAAAAATAAGAGCGGTAAAGAGTGAGATCTGGAGAATAGGATTGCTTCTTTCAGCTCATCAATGGTTGTTACTTCTGTAAAATATTTTGCTTTCGCTTCAACGCCAAAGGTATTGTAGGGTTTTAGGGAAAAATTATCGTGCATAGGCTTGTTGGTATTCTTTAGGAAGAATCTCTTCTATTCTGTTTTTAAGAGTTTGCAGTTGGGAATAATGAATCGTGTCCTGATAAGCATTCACGTAGACATGTGCCTTTTTCGGTGTCCTGATCTGAAAAGTTTCGTCAACTCCATCTACCGATTGGGCGCTGGGAGAGCTTTTAATGCTGTTCAGGGTTCGTATGTCAAGACTTGAAACCAGATGCTTCCATTTGTTAGCATGCATTGAAGAGCTCCAGTACTGGTGTGTCTTTTTTGCTGTGGTGCCTTTTTCTAGGGAAATGGAATCTTTAGTAACTTTTATAATCCTGTAGTCTCCAAGAATGCCACCAATATTTGAAACGCTTATGAAAGTGATTTCATTAGGATTTTGTGGAACAGGAGCTTTTTTCTCCTTTTGGGAGCATGAAAAAAATGTCAGCAATAAAAACATTGAAAATAATATTCTCAAAACTAAATTTCTTACTGCTGACATTGTGTTATTTATAGATTGAACTCTAATTTATATTGTTTTAGTGCTTCTTTTAGAATTTCAACACTTCTTCTTAAATCCTGCTCTTTTAGTACATAAGCAATTCTTACTTGTTTTTTACCCAGTTCAGGATCGCTATAGAAACCACCTGCCGGTGCTACCATGATTGTTTCTTTATTAAGCGAAAACTTTTCCAGCAACCATTGAGCGAATTTCTCAGTGTCATCTACAGGAAGTTGTGCCACACAATAGAAGGCTCCTTTCGGTTTAGGACAGATTACTCCGGGAATAGCATTTAACAGATCCACCAAAACGTTTCTTCTGTGGGTATATTCCTCTCTTACCGCGCGGATATATGCTCCGTCATTGTGGTGTGCAGCTGTAGCTGCAATTTGTCCTAAAAGAACAGGACTTAATCTGGCCTGTGCAAATAGCATTGCTGCATCGTGTATTTTTTTTGAACGCGTAATCATACAGCCGATTCTTACACCACACATGGAATATCTCTTTGATTCTGAGTCTATAATGATGCAGTTTTCACTTAATTCCGGAAAAGAAAGCATAGATACCTGCTGTTTCCCATCATATACATATTCCCTGTATACTTCATCGGAAATTACAACGATATCATATTTTAAAGCAATTTCTGCCAGCTTCTGGAGCTCCTCACGGGTATAAAGGTATCCGGTTGGGTTTCCGGGATTGCAGATAACGATAGCTCTTGTTTTTTCAGTGATCTTTTTCTCGAATTCTTCAATTGGAGGTAAAGCAAAGCCTGTTTCTATAGTCGATGGAACAGCTACAACGTTGACATTGAATGTGCTTGCAAATCCATTGTAATTGGCGTAGTAAGGCTCAGGGATAATAACTTCGTCTCCATCGTCACATAATGTGGAAATGGCAAAATTTAATGCTTCAGAACCTCCGTTGGTTACAATGAAATTATCAGGAGTAAGATCCGCAAACCCCAAAGAATGATAATAGTCTGTAAGTGCTTTTCTATATTCCAGGTTTCCTTCAGAAAGAGCATATTCCAATACTTTTAAATCAATATTTTTTAAAGCATTTAAAGCCGTTTCCGGAGTTTCAATATCCGGTTGTCCGATATTAAGGTGATATACTTTAATTCCTTTCTGCTTTGCTTGAAGAGAAAAAGGAACCAGCTTTCTTACCGGCGATGGCGGCATATGTTGTGCTCTGTTTGATATATTCGGCATTGTTTGAAAAATTTGTATGGCAAAAATAACACTTAATTTTTCAATATTAAAATTATAAGGAACACTATATAATTATATTTCATGCTTTAAATTGTTCTTTGAGGTTGAAATCTGTAATCCCTTGATTGTCTTTTCAATATTTATTTAATTTTTAGTATTGATGATTGTTTTTAATTTTTATTTTAATTATTGTTGATTATGTGTATTATAATATTAAATTATTATATATTGTTTAAATAAAGTTGTTTTGTGTTGATTTTTTTATAAATTTACTGAGCTAATGTTAAATACTATGAAAATAAATCTACTTTTTGGAGCATTAAGTACGTGTGCTCTGTTTTTCGGGTCAGATGCGATGGCTCAAAACTTTCAAACAATGCCTGTACAATCAGGATATACTGCAGATGTTATTGCGAATGGGATAGGTTCATCCATGACGTCTACAACAATGGATGTAGATGGGGTTTCCTTTGCATTTGTGGCAAGGGACTTCCAGCTTACTTCGTCAAGTACCCCTATTAATTATGGAATTCCTGTAAATGGAATTATCAATTCAGTAGTGGGAAGTACACCGGGCCTCAGCTATCAGTTGGGAGATCTAAGTGGAAATAACTCTTTAAGGCTTGCAACCATAGGCCAGTCCGGAACTTTGGTTTTTGGGACTCCCAAGGCGGCTTTTAAACTGTACATGCTTTCAACAAGTGGTAGTGGAACATCTACCGTAAGTGCTACGGTAACTTTTACAGATAATACTACTCAGGTATTTTCAGGCCTTGCCCTTTCGGATTGGTATGGGGGATCGAATTATGCCATCCAGGGAATCGGAAGGATTAACAGGACAAATAACGTATTGGAATCCAGTACGACAAATCCCAGATTATATCAATCTGTACTTACCATTGATGCGGCTAATGTTACGAAACCGATACAAAGCATAACCATTGCGAAAAGTGCCGGGTCAGGAATTTCGAATATTTTTGCGTTTTCAGCGGATGCTTTCACAGATTGTTCGGCTCCGACGCTTCAGCCTGTAGGAACACTTACTTCAAATTCAGCGCAGGTTTCGTGGACAATTCCTCCGACAACAACAGCAGCAAGCTATGATGTGTATTACAGTACAACAAACACGCCTCCTACAAGTGCTACAACTCCGAATATTACGGGAGTTACCGGAACATCAACCACTATTGGAAGTTTGTCTTCATCAACAACCTATTATTATTGGGTGAGAACGAATTGTACTACGGCAACAAGCCAGAGCGGATGGTCAATTGGTGGTACTTTTACAACCTTATGCGGAGCAATGATACCTCCGTATACAAACACTTTTGATTCTATACCTGGAAATTGCTGGGCAAATAATCTTTCCGGAGGTACCCCTACAACAGGCCCTACGGGATCTACAACATATTGGGTGCAGGATGGATTTTTAAATGTAGGGACCACAGGTTCCATAAGAATCAATCTTTACACGACAAATAGCACAGGATGGCTAAAAACAGTACCATTTGATCTTTCAGCAGGTGGTTACAAAGTAAAATTTGATTACGGAGCAACAACCTATTCAGGAACTGCTTCTTCTCCAATGGGTTCTGATGATATAATACATTTTATGGTCTCCAATGATGGTGGAAGTACTTGGAATATATTGAAGACTTGGGATGTAAACAGCCCGGCTACTAATGTATCGACTAATTATTCTTATGATCTGGTAAGTAACACCAGTGCAAATACAGTCTTTGCCTTTTATGGAACGGACGGAACAGTAGATGATGCTCCGGATTATAATTTCTTTGTTGACAACTTTACGGTGGAATCTGCGCAACTAAGCACTTCTGAAGTGAATGCAAACAAAAAGATGGTGAATGTTCATCCGAATCCTTTCAAAGATGTATTGTATATTTCAGATACCAAAGATGTTAAAGCTGTTACGGTTACGGATGTGGCAGGAAGGTTGGTGAAAACAATTGAAAATCCGACGAAAGAAATCAATTTAAGTACATTGAATTCAGGATTGTATTTTGTGAATATTCAATTTAAAGACGGTTCAAAAACAACAGTAAAGGCTATCAAACAATAGATCCTTAATGTAGATTATAAAGAAAGGCAGTTATGAGAATGACTGCCTTTTTTATTTTATATATAATGATATGAAGTTGTCTTTTAATTTTGTTATTTTGAAAACTGATAAAACTGAACGAATATGCAAATCCATACAACCTCTATAGAAGAGTATATCGCCCGGATTCCTGAAGAAAGGAAAGAGGCTTTTAAAAAACTGTTTGATGCTGTAAACAATAATTTACCCAAAGGCTTTAGTAGCAATACTGGTTATGGAATGGTAGGGTGGGGCGTTCCGTTGGAAACTTATCCCGCCGGATACCATTGTACACCCGGATCACCTCTTCCGTTTATCAGCCTGGCTTCCCAAAAGAATTTTATTGCTCTCTATCATATGGGAATCTACGCAAAGCCGGATCTTCTGGAGTGGTTTGTTGAAGAATTTCCGAAGCATTCAACGAAAAAGCTTGATATGGGGAAATCCTGTATCCGTTTTAAAAAAATGGAGGATATTCCTTTTGAACTAATTGCTGAGCTAAGTAAAAAAATGACCGTCGAAGACTGGATTGAATGTTATGAATCAAATTTTAAAAAATAACCCGGTTTATCCTGTTGTATGCATTGTTCTTTTATTTCTGATATCAGCATGCAAAAGCATTAAAAATGAAGATCTTAAAAATGGGGATTTACTTTTTGTAACGGCAAAAGAGTCTGGTTTGTCGGGAGCGATCAATAATGTAACACAAAGGCAAAAAAATGCTTCTTTTGATCATATCGGTATTCTGAAAAAAGAAGGTAATGCATTTTTTGTATTGCATGCAGCGCCTGAAGGAGGATCTCAAAAACAGTCCCTTAAAAATTTTGTAAAGGATCAGGTGAAGGATCAGCAAAATGTTGTAGTGTACCGGCTAAAAGATAATTATCAATATACCATTCCGTCTGCTATTGCAAAAGCTGAATCAATGATCGGGAAACCTTATAATTTCAATTATATTCTGGATGACAATTCCTATTATTGTTCGGATTTTATTGAAAGAGCATTTAGAGAGTATCATATTTTTAAGCTGGAGCCGATGACATTTATTGATCCTAAGACAGTAAAGACCAACCTGTTCTGGGAAGAATTCTATGAAAAAAAGAAAATTAAAGTACCTGAAGGAGAACCCGGTTGTAATCCTAATGGATTGGCTGCCTCAGATAAATTGGAAAGAATAAAACAGTTGTAAAAATAAGGAGAAGTGAAGAGCTTCTCTTTTTTTATGTTAAAATTGAAAAATATTAGTCTACTAATTTGGTGGACTAATATTTTTTTATATTTTTGCTAAAGATTTAACGCAATAAGAAAATGTGAAATCAAAGTAGTCTAACCAAAAAAAGTTGAGTGATGATAACACCAAATCCGAACCTGCAGGTTTTACAAAATAAAATTAACCTGCCAAAAAAAGAATTAATACTGGAAATAGAATTAAATGGCAAAATGAAGTTTGAAAACATTCTGAATGTCATTTATAACCAGTTCGGAATTTGTCACAGGGTGTTATCTGCCAATGTGGAATATATAGAGGGACGTAATTTTGGTTCAGTACAGTTGTACATTAATGCAGATTCAGATGATTGCCGGCAGCTTGAGCATTATCTGAATAAAAATAAACTTTTAAATACCAGTGTGGAGTATACCTGCAGGAAGTATTTTTAGGGGAGATTCATATAGTTTTAATTACGAAAGTGTTCCGGTTTACCGGGCACTTTTTTTTATGGTAAACAGTATCTGAAAAAATAGTACTTTTAACTACAATAAATTAAAAATCTATGACCATACTAATTATCATTGTCGCTGTAATTGTTTTGTTTCTTTTATATGGAGTTTCTATTTATAATCGTTTGGTGAAACTGAGGAACCTGGTTCAGGAAGGGTGGAGCAGTATTGATGTTATGCTTAAAAAACGGCATGATCTTATTCCGAACCTTGTAGAAACGGTGAAAGGATATGCAACCCACGAGCGTGAAACTTTAGATAGTGTTACAAGAGCGAGGTCTCAGGCTATAGGAGCTAATTCTGTTGAAGCTAAGGAAGCAGCTGAAAAAAATCTGAACCAAGCCATGATGAATCTTTTTGCCGTAGCTGAACAGTATCCTGATCTGAAAGCCAATACCAATTTTCAGCAGCTGCAATCGGAGCTTACTTCTATAGAGAATGATATTGAAAAATCAAGAAGGTATTACAACGGAACGGTTCGTGAGAATAACACGCTGGTAGAATCTTTTCCAAGTAATATCATTGCTAATATGTATAAATTTGAAAAATCTGCCTTCTTTGAATTACAAAATATAGCTGAAAGAGAAGTTCCATCTGTGAAATTTTAAGCAATGAAAAAAAATCTGTTGCTTTTTGTTCTGTTAGCATTTGTATTGGGTTTTAGTCAGGAAGAGCCCCGGCGTCCCGATCAAATGGCCATGGTAGAAAATACCGAAAAAATTCTCTCCTTTCATTCTGATATTGATGTCGATAAAAGTTCCGGTCTTACGATAAAGGAAGATATCAAAGTTCATAGTCTGGGAGATCAGATTAAACGAGGGATCTATCGGGCATTGCCGCTTTCCAGAAATCTGAATAACAAAAATCAGAAAGTTAAGTATACCATCCTCTCCATTAAAAAAAATGGAGTAGAAGAAGATTATCATGACGTTATAGAAGATGGCTTTTTAAAAATATATGTTGGAAATAAAGACATTATACTGAATCCGGGAGATTATGAATATGAGATCAGGTATAAAACAGAGAACCAGATCGGTTTTTTTGATAAATATGATGAGGTTTACTGGAATGTAAACGGAACCTATTGGGATTTTGATATTGATTTTGTCTCTGCTAAAATTAATCTTCCGGAGGGCGCTAAAATACTTCAGAACTCCTGTTATACAGGAGCGTATGGCAGCAGTTCGCAGAACTGTACTGTAAAGGTTTTGTCTGATCGTTCGATAGAATGGACCGCGGCAGATCTTAAGTCTAATGAAGGGCTTACTGTGGCCGTAGGATTTAATAAAGGAGTGATGATTCCTCCTCCGCCACCCACTTTCTTTGAAAAGTTTGGAATTTTAATTGGTGGGTTTATCGTTTTTATCGGATTGATCTTCTATTATTACTCAACATGGAGAAAATATGGCGTGGATCCTGAAAAACCAATAGTTTATCCGCAGTTTAATGTTCCCGAAAATCTTTCTCCTGCTTCTTTAGGGTATTTGAGAAATGAGAATTTCAAAAATAAATATCTGACGGCAGCTATTGTCAATCTGGCCATAAAAGGATATGTTCAGATCATTGAAGGAGAAGATTCCGGAATTCTTGGTCTTTTCAGTTCAAAAATATTTACCCTTAAAAAATTGAAAGAAGCAGATGAGTCTTTACCAAAAGAAGAAATTAATCTCATGAATACGCTTTTTTCAGATAACATCGATACTGTAAAGTTTGATGGGAAATATGATTCCAGAATTGAAAGAGTGGTTACGAATTTTAAGGAAACGCTGAAATTCCAACATGATAAATTTCTCAATGAAGGAAATAACACAGGAAAATTAGTATTGCCTACTTTACTTATTACAATAGTGTATATGCTTGGATTATATATAAGTTATACTATTTATCCGGAAGCGGAAAAGGTTGTCATCGGAATTGCGGTGTATGTTATACTTTTTGTGGCATTTATTTTAGTTGCATTTTTATTTAAAAGCCTTTCCTGGAAATTTCTCATTCCAATTCCATTTTGCATACTATTTGGAATAGGTAGCTTAATCAGTAACGGTCATGAAATAACTGAAAGCAGTAATTTCAATATCTGTTATATTTTCATTGCCCTGGCATTTACTTCACTGATGATCTATCAATATCTGATCAAAAGGCCGTCAGAAGAGAAATTACAGAAAAAATCACTGATTGAAGGTTTCAAAATGTATATGGGAGCAGCGGAAAATGAACAGTTGAAATTCCATAATCCACCACAATTGACACCGCAGGTTTTTGAAACTCTTCTGCCCTTTGCTATGGTTTTGGGAGTAGATGAAATCTGGGGTGAAAAATTTGATACCTTGTTGAAAAATATGGCTAACGGAACAGAATATGTTCATAGCTGGTATATTGGAAATTCTATAAATCATTATAACTTTGGAAATACATTGAACTCGAGCCTTACCAAATCTATACAATCTGCATCTACACAACCTTCCAGTTCCGGAAGCGGATCTGGCGGTGGAGGTTTCTCCGGCGGCGGCGGAGGTGGCGGTGGAGGCGGCGGCTGGTAAACCAGGCCTTATAAAAAGAAAAAGCGTTCAGGACCCCTGAACGCTTTTATATTGTAAACAAATGTTTTTTTATATTCTTTCGATATCCGCTCCAATTGCTTTCAGTCTTCCGTCGATATTTTCGTATCCTCTGTCAATCTGTTCAATATTGTGGATAATAGATTTTCCCTCGGCAGATAAAGCTGCAATAAGAAGAGCATTTCCGGCTCTGATATCCGGGGAAACCATGGTTGTCCCACGAAGAGGAGCTTCCTGGTTAAGGCCAATTACGGTCGCTCTGTGTGGATCACATAGAATAATCTGCGCTCCCATATCAATTAACTTATCTACAAAAAACAATCTTGATTCAAACATTTTCTGATGAACCAGAATGCTTCCTTTCGCCTGTGTAGCAACTACCAGGATAATAGAAAGAAGGTCAGGAGTGAATCCCGGCCATGGAGCATCCGAAATAGTAAGGATAGATCCATCAATGAATTTCTGAATTTTATAATTTTCCTGAGCAGGAATATAAATGTCATCATTGCTTTGTTCAAGCTGGATTCCCAATTTTCTGAAGGTATTAGGGATTACTCCCAGCTGATTCCAGTTTACATTTTTTATAGTAAGTTCGGATTTTGTCATTGCAGCAAGACCAATCCATGAACCTATTTCTACCATGTCGGGAAGCATCGTATGTTCCGTACCTCGCAGATGGGTAACTCCTTCAATCGTTAATAGGTTTGAACCTATTCCGGAAATATTAGCTCCCATTCTGTTCAGCATCTTACAAAGTTGCTGAAGATAAGGTTCACAAGCTGCATTGTAAATTCTTGTTTTTCCTTTCGCCAATACTGCTGCCATAACAATGTTTGCAGTACCGGTTACTGAAGCCTCCTCCAGTAAGATGAATTTCCCGTTGAGCTCCTTAGCTTTTAAAGAGTAAAAATATTCTTCTTCGTCATAGTGAAATTCGGCACCTAATTCTACTAACCCCTGGAAATGAGTGTCCAGTCGTCGTCGTCCGATTTTGTCTCCACCCGGAGTTGGCATATAAGCTTCACCATATCTGGCCAGCATAGGGCCCATAAGCATAATAGAACCGCGTAATTTAGCACCGTCCTTTTTGAATTCGCTGGATTTTACATAGTCGAAATTAACGTGATCAGCCTTAAAAGTGTAATTTCCAGGCCCGTTTTTAGTGATTTTTACACCAAAATCGCCCAGAATTTCAATTAACCTGTTTACGTCGTGAATGTCAGGAATGTTTTTAATGGTTACCTCCTCATCAGTTAGTAAAACTGCACATAAAATTTGTAAAGCTTCATTTTTTGCCCCTTGTGGAGTAATTTCACCTTGCAGTCTTTTTCCTCCTCTTATTTGAAACGTTCCACTCATTTACTTTCTGTTTTTATGGTTGTTATTGTTATGTCTTCTTTTGTTGGTTTGATTTTTATTATTGCTGTTGCGATTACTATTGTTATTGTTGTTGCCTCGGTTGTTGGTATTGTAATAGATTTTACTTTTCTCCAGGGATTCTATACCTGTAAGGTCCAGTCTGTTTTCCGAAAGCTCTTTCAAATGACGGAAAATCACATCATCAGTAACATGCTCTTTATTATAAACATTATAGGATTTCTTCATGTTGTTGGCAATCACTTCAATAAGAGCTTCTTTTTCATCTCCGGCCTCAAGCTCTATAGCCTTTTCAATTAATTGAAGAATACTTTTTCCGTAAAATTTAAAATCACCCTGAAGTTTCGGGTATTCCATTCTCTTTGGCTTTTCTTCAAGCTGTTCTTTCGTCGGAAAAGGATAAGGAGAATCTACATCAAGATCATGATTGGCTAAAATGTAAAGATGATCCCAAAGCTTATGTTTATAATTTTCTTCGTCGCGAAGTTGTGGGTTTCTTTGTCCCATAAAATCGATGATTGCCATTGCCATTTCATTTCTCTCCTCTTTAGAAGGGAGTTCTTTGCAACGCTCAACCAACTGTTGTATAATTCTGCCGTATTCCGGCATATTAAGTTGCGTTTTTTGGGTGTTATATTCCATAATATGCAAATATATGGATTAAAAGAAAAATTGTGCCGATAATCTTAAAAGTTTATGATTTTTTAATGAAAATTTATGATACTATTTTAGAGCATATTTTTGAGTCTAAGTAAATTTATTCACGTTAAGTGGAATTTGTTTTAATAAAAGTGTAATTTAGTTATTATATTAATAATTAAAAAACGGACTATGAAAAAAACATCTTTCTTATTTTCATTAATGGCTTTAGGAATCATGAATTCCTGTGAAACCAATGATGAAGGAGTCGGAAACACTTCGGGGGAACAAGAAGTTCATTCCAAAATAGTACAGGTCACTCGTCATGATGGAAGGCCGTTCAGTACTGGAAAGGAGTCAGTAAATGGTAAATTTGTTGCAGGTCCGGGAGGAAGTGTTCTGATGCAGGGTTTCTACTGGGATGTTCCGGATGGCGGAAACTGGTGGAATACAGTAAAAGATAAACTTACCGGTTGGTCCAATGCAGGAATCGGGGCAGTTTGGTTACCTCCCGCATCCAAAGCGCAGAACGGAGCTTATTCAATGGGATATGATCCTACCGACTATTATGATTTTGGAAACTTTAATCAAAACGGAAGTGTAGAAACCCGTTTTGGTTCAAGAGCTGAGCTGGAAGCATTGATCACTAAAGCCCATTCAGAAAATATGCAGGTCTATGCGGATATTGTGATCAACCATAACAGTGGAGGGCAGTCGGAAGCAAATCCTTATACTGGAACCAATACATGGACGAATTTTTCAGGAATAGCTTCAGGAAAATTTACCAGAAACTACAATGATTTTTATAAAAATGCCTACGGAAATAACGACGAAGGCTCTTTCGGCGGTTTTCCGGATTTATGCCATGCTAATCCCCATGTGCAGGACTGGCTTTGGGGAAGAGACGATTCCGTTGGTAAATACTATAAGAATGTAATGAAGTTCGACGGTTGGAGATTTGATTATGTAAAAGGTTTTGGTGCGTGGGTGGTTAATAATTGGAATGCAAAGGTAGGTGGCTTTTCGGTAGGAGAATTATGGGATTCCAATGTTAATACACTGGAATCATGGGCAAATAATGCAAACAGTTCTGTATTTGATTTTGCGGCCTATTATAAAATGGATGAAGCATTTGATAACGGAAATCTCAATGTTTTGAATGATGATATGATGTGGAAAAGAAATCCATATAAAGCCGTTACTTTTGTCGCCAACCATGATACTGATATTATTTATAATAAGATGCCAGCATATGCTTATATCCTGACTCATGAAGGGTATCCTACCATATTTTACAGGGATTACGAGGAGTGGCTTAATAAAGAAAGATTAAATAATCTCATCTGGATTCATAACAATAAAGCAACAGGGACAACCTCTATTCTCTACACAGATAATGATGAGTATATTGCGAGACGTAACGGATATAATGGTAATCCTGGACTGGTGGTTTATATTAACACTTCATCAAGCTGGCAGGAAAGATGGGTAGATACCAATTGGAGCAATCAGCAGATCAAGGACTTTACAGGTGCATCGACCTGGTATCCTACAACACAGACTGATAAGAGAGTGAAAATTCAATGCCCTCCCAATAGTTATTCTGTCTGGTCATTAAATCAATAATTGTAGGACAGAATCGTCAATTTATTTAATGAATTCCACAAGGATTATATCATGGTGAATGACTTAGGGAAGTAAGAATTTTAGAATTTCGATACGAAAATCAGATATGTAATACTACTTAATGGCAGGTATTGTGAAATTATATCATGATGCTTGCCATTTGTAATTCAAAAATTACAGTGCTTTTAAACTTCTATAAACTTTCTTTTCTGATTTTGATCAGGCAGGTAGCACTTTTGAGCAGCAAGTTTCATTCTGTTTCTTGAAATCAAATCATATACCTGGTCACTTAAGAAAGTCGGTATGATCTTTCCAACAGCAATAAGTTGATATACACCACCCAGGAGTTGAGCAATCTGAAGAACAGCTCTAGATTTTACCAGATAGTACTGATTAGGTTTCCAAAGATACATCGTATTGAAAACAGTAGTCTCCAACCCTCTTTCGGATAAGAACTTCTGGCCGAAATCCGATTGTAAAGAAGCAAAAAGGAATTTGTTTTTTTTGTCACGTTCCAGGATCCACTGTACCCAGAAATTACAAACTCCACAATCTCCGTCAAAGAAGACAATATATTTATCCTGCCAATTTTCCTGCATAACACTTTTTTTAAAATACCATCGACCGTTCAGTTTCTGCTTTTACTTGTTTAAAATATTGTATAAGCTGCTTTCTCTGTTCCGGGGTTAATTTTGCGTCCTGATGACCGACAATATAGGATTCCAGAGGCATTTCCTCTTTCTCAATCATTTCAATACATTCCTGCAATTTGTGTGCCTGTCTTTCAGGTTCATACATTGCAAAGGTAGAGAAATTTAAATTCTTTCTGCCTTCATCAATATGATTTTTGAGAAACCACGATGAAGGAGCAATGCTTGAGTACCATGGATACTTCGTTTCGTTGGAGTGACAGTCGTAGCACGATGTACGGATGAGTTTGGCGACCTCAGGTTGTGTTTTTTTTATTTTTAAAAAATCCATACCCGGATTCACCGGTGGATTGGTCTTGTCAATAGGAAAAAACTGAATGATAATAAAAGCTACCAGAAGGATGATCAATATTTTTTTCATGCTTTTGAATTTTAGTGTTTATATGTTTAAATGTAATCTTTTTTTCCTTATTATGAAGGATAGAATCATTCTAAATAGGAGTCCTGTGTTTTGATTTTGCTTCATTTTCAATTAAATATAGCTAACTTATTGCAATAAATAAGACAAGGGCTGTAGAAGTTTTATTATAGTTTTTAACTATCGTAAAAATTTTATCAATAGATCGTATTTATTGAAAGGGTTGTTGTAAGTTTGTCTTGTTCAGATCAGATAAACGGTATTAATCAATATTAAAATTTAAACGACAATGGAAAAAGATTCAAATGACATCAGTAAATGTCCGTTTCATAATGGAACAATGAAACAAAATGTAGCTGGTGGCGGAACTCAAAATCAACAATGGTGGCCTAATCAGTTAAGAGTTGATATTTTACGTCAGCATTCCTCTTTATCAGATCCCATGGATAAAGATTTTAATTATGCTGAAGCATTTAAAAGCCTGGATCTTGAAGCTGTAAAAAGAGATCTTCATGCATTAATGACGGATTCACAGGATTGGTGGCCTGCAGACTTCGGACACTATGGTCCTTTGTTTATCCGTATGGCATGGCATAGTGCCGGAACGTATCGTGTGGGAGACGGAAGAGGAGGAGCCGGAGCAGGTCAGCAGCGTTTTGCACCATTGAATAGCTGGCCGGATAACGTAAGTCTGGATAAAGCAAGGAGGTTACTTTGGCCTATAAAACAAAAATATGGTAAAAATATATCATGGGCGGATCTTTTGATTCTCACCGGTAATATTGCGTTAGAGTCTATGGGTTTTAAAACATTTGGATATGCAGGAGGCCGTGAAGATGTCTGGGAACCGGATATGGATGTGTATTGGGGCTCCGAAACAACATGGCTGGGGGGTGATCTCCGATATGCACATGGTTCTGAGGGAGTAGTGGAAAATCATGCTGTGTTACCAACAGATGATGACGCGGATGGAAAAGTACATTCCAGAAATCTTGAAAAGCCTTTAGCAGCAGTACAAATGGGACTTATCTATGTAAATCCTGAAGGTCCGGATGGAAATCCAGACCCAATCCTTGCAGCTAAAGATATTCGTGATACATTCGGGCGTATGGCGATGAATGATGAAGAGACTGTGGCCCTTATTGCAGGAGGACATACCTTCGGTAAAACACATGGTGCAGGACCGGCCGACCATGTAGATAAAGAACCTGAAGGAGCAGGTATTGAATTGCAAGGGCTCGGATGGGCGAGCAGTTATAAATCCGGAAAAGGAGCAGATGCGATCAGCAGCGGGCTGGAAGTAACCTGGACAGAAACTCCTACCCAATGGAGTAATTACTTCTTCAAAAATCTTTTTGAAAATGAATGGGAACTTACCAAGAGCCCTGCAGGAGCTCATCAATGGGTAGCGAAAGATGGAGCTGAGATCATTCCTGATGCATTCGATTCTTCTAAAAAACATAAACCGACCATGCTTACAACGGATCTTTCCCTGAGATTTGATCCGGTTTACGAAAAAATATCAAGACATTTTTACGAGAATCCTGATGCTTTGGCCGAAGCGTTTGCAAAAGCATGGTTCAAACTTACGCATAGAGATATGGGGCCAAGAGCCCGCTATCTTGGACCGGATGTGCCGGATGAAGTACTGATTTGGCAGGATCCTATCCCTGAGGTAAATCATGCCTTAATAGATGGTTCTGATATTGAAACTTTGAAAGGGAAAATATTTGATTCGGGGTTAAGTTCTCAGGAACTGATCACAACTGCATGGGGTTCGGCTTCGACTTTCAGAGGAAGTGATAAGCGGGGAGGAGCAAACGGAGCAAGAATTCGCTTAGCTCCTCAAAAAGATTGGGAAGTGAATAATCCTGTACAATTACAAAAAGTTCTGAATGTGTTGGAAAATATTCAGGCAGAATTTAATGCTTCACAGACTTCCGGTAAGAAGGTTTCTTTAGCAGATCTTATTGTTTTAGGAGGAACAGCAGCTGTAGAAAAAGCAGCAAGAGCTGCAGGGCACGATATTTCGGTTTCCTTCACGCCTGGCCGTATGGATGCTTCTCAGGAGCAGACGGATATTGAATCGATGGGATATCTGGAGCCGGCAGCAGATGGTTTCCGTAATTATTTAAAAAGGAAATATACGGTTTCTACTGAAGCCCTATTAATTGATAAAGCGCAATTGCTGACCCTTACTGCTCCCGAACTTACAGTATTAATCGGTGGAATGAGAGCATTAGATGCTAATTTTGACGGCTCTAAAAACGGGGTGTTTACAGATCGTCCTGGAGTTCTTACCAATGATTTCTTTGTCAATCTGCTTGATATGGGAACTCAATGGAAAGCAGCCTCTGGTGACAATGAATTATACCTGGGAACTGATCGTAAAAGCGGACAGCCAAGGTGGACAGCTACCCGTGCTGATCTCGTATTTGGATCCAATTCAGAATTAAGAGCAATTGCGGAAGTATATGCAAGTGCTGATGCACAAGAAAAATTTGTAAAAGATTTTGCTGCAGCATGGACAAAGGTGATGAATTTGGACCGCTTTGATATAGCTTAATTTTATAGTTGTATTAAATATATAATAACGAGCCATCCTGATAAGGGTGGCTTTTTTACTGGGGCTCAGATATTTTGCGTTCATAATAAATTAAGTATAGTTAGCTTTCGACTTATGAGGATATGCTAAACGCCATAAATAAAGGCTTTTTAGCCAAATGATATTTATCAGTTTGGGATCAATGGTATGTAATTTGTTTCTTAATTTTTATTTATTCTAATTTAAAACAAAATAATGTTTAAACTTATTCCATTTTTA
The DNA here is from genome assembly GCF_048296755.1 of Chryseobacterium sp. PTM-20240506. Lineage (NCBI taxonomy): Bacteria > Pseudomonadati > Bacteroidota > Flavobacteriia > Flavobacteriales > Weeksellaceae > Chryseobacterium > Chryseobacterium sp. PTM-20240506. The sequence continues at coordinate 2,278,154 of NZ_CP182581.1, read as the reverse complement.
GTGTTTACACCTTTAGTGATCTGTGGAACATTAACGCTAGTAGTGAAAAACACTATTAAAAGAAATGTTGATCATCTGCGAGATCAACCGTTGGATGATTATAGTAATGCTCGTGGACATCCGAGAAATCCATAGAAGAATCAATATAAAAGGTGTAAGCTTTTTGTTAAATCCAATTTGTAAAGTCATGAAAATCATGATTCATTTTTTAATTCAATTTATAATATTATGATCAAAAAGATATTTGTTTTCTCATTACTATCTTTTTTTACCTCTCTTTTTAGTCAATATTCAATTTCTGAAATAAACAAAGATGCTTATCTTAAAGATTTTGATATTGCTACTGCTATTCTTTTAAATCAGCACCCTAATCCTTATAGATTTCATAGCAAAGAAGCTATTGCAAAGAAGCTGGATTCCCTTCGGAAAGTAATTGAAAAAGATCCCAGCTATATTAATTTTAATATTAATAATCCTGGAAGGGTATTAGGTGACGGACATATTTCTTTTATTCCCGATTCTAATTATCATGAAGACTACCTTAATTCTACTTATTTTTTTCCACTAATTACTTATGTTAACAACGGAAATGTTTATGTAAATGCAGATAATAAATACAACATTGAGGTTGGGAGTAAGCTTTTGGAAATTAACAACAGAAGTGTTGCGGATATTTTAAAACAAATTCCTGAACAAGCAGATGGAAATATTAAAGTAGAAGACTTGGATATATCCATGTATGTTTCATTTATTAATGAAAATAAAGATCATACTTTTACGATCAAATATCAGACACTTAACGGAGAACAGAAAAAAGCTAGTCTGGAAGGCATTACATTTACACGATTTAATTACGAATCCCGGCATGCTGTTTTACCAATTGATGTGAGTTCCGAAATCTATGGAATCTTTGGGTATGAAATTAGTCCTGATACATTTTATTTATCTGTAAGATCATTCTCTTATGATGAAAGTTTTTTTTACGAGAAGCTGAAGAAATATTTTCATAAAATTAAAAATAAAAAATACAAAAATCTTGTTGTAGACATCCGTAACAACTCTGGTGGTTCTGTTACCAATATTCCACTTTTGTACTCATTTATGTCAAAAGAAAAGATCTTTACAAACTCTTATAAATACGGGAGTAAAGTCATTGATATCAATTATAGTGATTACCTGATAGATCCCCAAACTGACCGATATTACTCTGAGAAAGACATCAGGGATTCTAATAATTTTATGAGACAATGATTTGATAAATCTGAAAAGGGAGATTATTATTTTGGGAATAACAGGTTGGATGATACCTATATCAAAAACTATCCAAGAGATGGACTGTTTTTCGATGGAAAAGTTATTCTCCTCATTAACAACCGTACATTTTCAGCGGCTACTTACTTTGCTTCTCTGTTTAAAAAGGAAAAACGAGGCGAAATCGTTGGAAAGGAAACGGGTTCTTGTAGTAATTTTACGACGGCAGCCTGGTTTCTTACTTATAAATTACCGAATACTAAAATGACCATATCTATTCCGCGTACAGAAATCTTTTTCAATAATAATGAAAATGATAATATTCCCAATTGCACAGGTGTAATTCCGGACTATAAGATTGATAATAATTTCTTTTTAAAAGTGTTAAAAGAACGAAAAGATCCTGAGTTGCAATATTCGTTACAATTACTTTCTCGTAAATCATAAAGCAAAGTTGACGTTTGTACTTTATAAAATTAATCCGTGGAATAATCTGTTCCACGGATTAATTTTAATAATGAGGTTTCTGTTATTTTTATCTAAAACGTTTTGATTCAAAAATATTGATCGCTACAGAATTGATATTCCCTCCAGATAATCTGGCATATATTGCTCCGTTTTGATAAAAAAAGACCAAGCTGGTATTATTGGCTCCAAAGTTAAAAGTTGCATCAGCTGTATAAGAAGATATACTGGTATCACCATTATCAGATGTTGAACTCGTTACCGGATAGCGAGTTGATGTAGAACCGGAAGCGGAACTGAAATTAGATACTGAAAATCCGGAATTAACTCCGAAATTTATCGTTGCCAGAATATTTGATCCTGTACCAGCCGGACCCAATACCAAACCTGAATAAACTTTGAATGTTACAACACCTTTAGCTGTGATGTCTATAATTTTTATTCCGTCAGAATTATTAGGCACTGTGTAGTTGCCATCAAAACTTAAAGCAGTAGGAGAAGAAGGATCATAGGCTTTTACAATATGTCCATTTGCATCAATGTATAGTGGGGCTAACTTATTATAGTTTACACCAGGTCTAACTTTTCCATCCGACTGGTTTTCGGTGGAAGGAGGGTTAATGAGCCTGAGATTAGATCGTGAGCTTTCGCCATACAGATTGAGTAATGCATCATTTACAGCATCAGGTGTCTGATTATCTGGTTTTCCTATGTAGGTCCTGTTATCACCGTAGACTTCTAAATTATTGGAATCTGATACTTTCCCGTTTTGTACATAAAATGTTTTGTCGGTTGAGGCTGTGTTTTGAGATTTTACATGTAAGGTCGCATCAGGAACTTGTGTATTAATCCCTACCTGTGCAAAATAGAATGCTGGTAATAAACAAATACTTAAGGTAATGTTTCTTTTCATAACGTAAATTTTAAATTATCAATGTGTTTGTTAGATCTGTTTATGTTGGATATGCTGAAAATTTAAGGAGAGTTTAAAGTTGCTTATCTTAAATAAGTTATAATGTATGAATATAACAATGAATTTTTCTTACAGAAGGAAAAAACATGCCAAAATAATAATAAAATTAAATTTTTAATTTTTCTGATATAAAAGCTAAATTATGATATTTGGTATTTGCTTTTTTTTAAAATATTTTTTCAACTTTCTAAAAAAATTAAATGGATGGTATTTTTGTATTTATTAGTGATATAGAAAATTTTTGATCAGCTAAATTTTATAAAAAATTGAAGGGATTAAATACTTTTAATACTTTGAGTTTCAATTGCTAGATATAAAGCCCTATCTTTGCAAAAAATTGAGCTCCAAAGGTTGGAGTAACTCATTAATAACTTGTCCTGAGAGAATCGAAGGATTATTAAACATTTTTTATGTCAAACATTGTCGCTATCGTTGGGCGTCCCAACGTAGGAAAATCCACATTATTTAACCGTTTCCTGGAGAGAAGAGAAGCTATAGTAGACTCTACTGCAGGTGTTACAAGAGACCGTCATTACGGAAAATCCGACTGGAACGGAGTAGAATTTACGGTAATTGATACCGGAGGCTATGATGTGGGGACAGAGGATATTTTTGAAGAAGAAATCCGTAAACAGGTACAGCTGGCAGTAGATGAAGCTACTTCTATTATTTTTATGCTTAATGTAGAGGAAGGCCTTACAGATACGGATTATGAAATTCATGAATTATTAAGAAGATCCAATAAGCCGGTTTATATTGTTGTAAATAAAGTAGATTCTGCAAAAGAAGAATTGGCAGCTACAGAATTTTATCAGTTAGGAATCGAAAAATATTATACTCTTTCTTCTGCTACAGGATCAGGAACAGGAGATCTGTTAGATGATATCGTTAAAGATTTCCCAACCACGGATTATCAGGACCCTTTTGAAGGATTGCCTAAAATTACGATCGCTGGTCGTCCGAATGTAGGAAAATCCACTTTAACGAATGCTTTATTGGATGTAGAGAGAAATATTGTAACAGATATTGCGGGAACAACCAGAGACAGTATACAAACACTATATAATAAATTCGGGCACGAGTTTGTATTGGTAGATACTGCGGGGATGCGTCGTAAGGCTAAAGTTTCCGAAGATCTTGAGTTTTATTCTGTAATGAGATCAATTCGTTCTATTGAATATTCTGATGTAGTGATCATTATGGTAGATGCTACTCAGGGATGGGAATCTCAGGATATGAATATCTTTGGTTTAGCACAGAAGAACAGAAAAGGAATTGTGATCCTGGTTAACAAATGGGATCTGATTGAAGATAAGCAAACCAATACGATCCGTGATTTTGAAAAAGCAATTAAAGATAAGATCGGGCAGTTCCAGGATATTCCAATTCTGTTTGTATCTGCATTAACGAAACAGAGAATACTGAAGGCGGTAGAAGTGGCGATGCAGGTATATGAAGACCGTAAGAAGAAGATTAAAACTTCGAAATTAAATGAAGTGATGCTTCCTATTTTCGAACAAACTCCACCTCCGGCAAATAAAGGAAAATTCATTAAAATCAAATATTGTGTGCAGCTTCCTACGCCGTCACCGCAGTTTGTATTCTTCTGTAATCTTCCACAATATATAAAAGAACCGTATAAGAGATTTACTGAAAATCAATTGAGAAAAGAATTCGGATTTACCGGAGTTCCTATCGAGGTATATTTCAGACAAAAATAATTACTTCGGCTGCGCTTATTAAAAAAGTGTCACAAAGTAATAATCGATATTTAAAAAGTTCTGGTAAGAATATCTTACCAGAACTTTTTTTCTTTCATCAAATATATTTTATCCTTTACAGCCACTTTTCATACATTAACCGGACAGGTTTATAGCCTTGTTTATCAAGCCAGCTTTGCATAATATGGTTACTGCATAAAGTAAATCTGTAAATTTTCCGGATATTAAAATCTCTATAGGTTTCTTCAAATGCTTTGTTTAGGGCAGTGTAAACTCCGTGTTTTCTATATTCCTGCTTTACATATCCTTCAGAAACATACAGGTCGTCTGCATCTCCTAGTTCAAAGTTGCTGTCATCTTTTTCATCAATATACCCGAATAAAAAACCAATAGCTTTTCCCTCTGCGTCAGCAATAAGAAATGTTCCGTTATTCTCTTCCTCACAGTCGGTCATAAAGCGCAAATAATGTTTTCTGATCTTGCCCCAGTCGGCTGTTTTCTCATTCATTTCCTTTTCAGAAACATGAAGCTCTCCTACCAACTCATCCACAATGGGGAGATGGTCTGATATTTTTATTTTTCGGATTGTAAAGTTCATAATATAATGTTTTATTTTCCTCGTATCGGGCTTCCGTGCCAGGATGTGTTATCAGAAAGTACCTCGCCCTTCATAATCAGTGAAAGGGCATCAACATTTACGTTATTACCTATTTCGGTATCGTAAAGAATAATGGTTCTTGAATTAATGGTTGTCTGCTTACCGATTTTTACACTTCCTATTTTCATAATACGATCTTCAAAAAGATGCGTCTGCGGCCCGCAGTCTTCATTTAACATTGCTTCGTCATCTATCGTTACCATATCATACTCTGTAATATCTGTTGTATTGAGCCACACCCTTTTACCGATCTTCACACCCAAAAATCTCATAAAGAAAGGAAGCCACATCGTTCCCCGCAGGAAATCAAGAAAGAAGATTACAGGGAGTGCCTCATATACTGTAGTTATTCCTTCACTCAACCAGACTTTTAGGCTGTACATGGGCATTTCTGTTTTTTTATACTTTCCAACGAGAACCCATTTAAGGATTACCGTAAAGAAAAAGGAAGGTAGGGCTACAATTCCCAGATAATAAAATGGAGAAAATAAGATCAAATGATGGATTCTTCCTTCAAGATAATTGCTGGTGTAGGCAATAAATAATACACTGCAGATAATAATAACGGTTTGAGGCAGAATAATCCGGATTCCCTCCACAATAGCACGTGCAAACTTAAGACCGAAGGGAGGGTTGTAGGTAAGGCTATTGTCAAAGCGCTCCGATTTTTGTCTTGAGGGAAGTCCGATTGGCGGAGATCCAAACCAGTCTTTTTCAGAAGAGTTTTTAAGTTGTTCTTCATTCGGAGCTTTGCTTAGCACGCCGATAAGCATATTATCTCCTAATTCATATCCCTGTGGGATCAATCCGCTGTTTCCTACAAAACTATTGTTGCCGATCTTGGTTTTTGCCAGGATCAGTTTTTCATTTCTTACATCATGTTCCCCCAGGATGACCGCGTCAGCAATAAAAGATCCCTCTCCAATTTCCAGAAGATTGTGGGAAACATCGCTTGCTGTGGAGATCTCTGAATTTCTGCCAACTTTGGCTCCCATCATCCTGTAAAATTTACTGATATAAATCGAAGCAAAAAGAGGATGTACGACGGTTAATGCAAGATTAAATATCTGATCTTTTACCCATTTCCGATAATAGATAAAACTGTAAACAGGATATATTCCCGGCTTCATACGGTATTGCAGGCACCTTGTGATAATACTGACAACCCCGATAAAAATTAATATGTAGATTGTAGATAGAATAGGTGCCTGCCATAGGTAATAGAAACTGTAATCCGCTGAACGGTCGTCCAGATAATACAAGGTGTACAATGTTGGAGCAAGTGGTAAAACGATTAAAAGTGGGAAGAAAAAAAGAGAACATGCATATATGATAGCATATTTGTTTCTTTTTGCGGTAGAAACCAGCTGTGGAATCTGCGTCTCTTCCTTACTTTTTGTTCTTAGCTTTTCAGCCGGGCTACCATCCCAGACTTCACCGTATCCGATCGTATTTCCTTCATTTAAACAGCTGAGATCCTGAAGTTCTCCGAATTCCTCAATGACAGTATTACCACATACTATAGCTGAAGAACCAAGATAAGCGTGTGCTTTAATATGTACTTTTCTTATTTTAAGCACTCCATTTTCTACAGATGCATTATCAATACTACATCCTGAGCTCGTGGTTACGTTTTGATCAATGGTAACAAGATCTTCAGCTGCAATAGGTAAAAGGCTAAGCTGTGCGCTCGGATGAACGTGTACACCTAATAATTTCAGATATTTCGGATACAATGGGGTTTCAACAATAAATTCTGAAGGCATCAGTCTTTTTACGGTTTTCCAGAGCCACCATCTGAAGTAATACCAGCCCCATAACGGATAATCACCTTCTTTTATTTTTCCGATAACAAGCCACTTTGTTAAAAGAATAATAACAGAATAAACCGGTGGTATGAGTGTATACAAAAGAATAGCACTTAACAGGGCTAATCCGGTTCCGTACCCGTTAAGCTGGAAATAATAATAACTAAGATAGGGGAAAAATATTTGTACACTAAATAATGCAAAAACAACCAGTAAGGAAATAGTCTGGGCAAGATTGCAGGCATAATATTGAAATGACGAAACTCTTGTAAACGGTTCCTGATCGGATGCCTTTTCAGTGTGTTTATTTTTAAGGCAATCTGAATAAGCGGAAAGCGGCCTGTTTTCATAAATATCTTTTAAAGAAGCGTAAGGAATCCCTGCTTTTTGCCGGAGGTGAGAAACTAATGTTGCAGCAAGTAAGGAATGTCCTCCCAGATCCGTAAAAAAGTCCTGATGTAATTGGATCTCTTTTCCCGGAAACATCCAATGAAGGGTCTGCAACAGTTTTTCTTCGATAGGAGCTTCAGGATTTATTTCAATGTCTTCACTTTTCTCATGGCTGATGAAGCTTTCAGGAACCGGCAGTTTTTTTCGGTCAATTTTTCCACTCGGCATCCTGGGCATTTCCCTCATTTTGATGATCGAGACGGGAACCATATAAGGTGCCAGAAACTTTGCTAACTCTTTACGTATTGTATTTTCATCGAATTCATGATGGTCACTCATTACAGTATAGCCAACGAGTTGCCCCTGTCCGTTAGCGTCTTCTTTCACGGCAACAGCTGCTGAAGAAATGCCGGGAAGCTGATTCAACCTGGCTTCTATTTCTCCCAATTCAATCCTGTAGCCACGGAGTTTGATCTGGTCATCTATTCTTCCCTGAAAATCTATAAAACCGTTTTCCCGTATAATAACAGCATCTCCAGTTTTGTAAATGGTATCGCCGGGAATTTCAGGAAATGGATTTTTCAGGAATTTTTGATCTGTTAGTTCCGGGAGGTTGAAATAGCCATTACTGACTCCGGGACCAGAAATGATCATTTCACCCCTTTCTCCTCGTGGTACGATATTCAGATTTTCATCAACCACAGCAATATGATAATTGGGTAGAGGATGGCCAATCGTAAGCTCGTCATCATCCTTCAGCTTAGCCATGTTGGATGATACTGTAGTTTCCGTGGGACCATAGCTGTTGATGAAGGTTCTGTAAGGCTTTGCCCATTTTTCCTGTACTTGTTTTGTGCATGCTTCACCCCCTGTATTGATGATCCTCACTGAAGGAACCTCCTCGATAATGGCTAAGATACTGGGCACTGCATGAAGAACAGTGATTTTATTCCTGATTAATACCTCACTTAATTCATCAATAGCTTTTACAGTAAGGGCATCTGCAATCCATATCGTTGCACCGGAAAAAAGACTGATCCATACCTCTTCACACCACATGTCAAAGGAGACGGAAAACCCCTGATATACAATATCGGTATCTTTTATTCCTATGAAATCTTCTTCAGATCTTATAAGATGACAGATATTCCTGTGGGAAATTGGAATTCCTTTAGGATTTCCGGTACTTCCGGAAGTAAATAACACGTATGCCCATTGATCGGAACTAATCGGATCGCTGATTGGAGGGATAGTGGTGTCCGGTTGTGGGGCAATGGCTAGAGGCCGACAATGGATTCCGGCATCTGCATCAGAGAAATAAGCTTTTACATGAATGTCTGTAAAAACTTTTCTTATCCTGTCTTCAGGCATCTCCCGGTCCAGTGGAACATAAGAGGCTCCGGCCTTTAATATTCCTAAAATAGCAACTGGAAGCTCCATACTTCGGGGATACCAAACCCCGACACTATCGCCCGGCTTTATACCTTCATTGTGAAGCTGTAAAGCAATTGCATTACTCCAGTTATTGAGTTCTTCATAAGAGAGTTTTTTACCATTAAATATAAATGCTGTTTTATTTTTGTATTTTTCAAAAATAGGAGCTAATAACCCGGGAAGAGTCTCTTCCTTTAAAAATTCAGGAGCTATTTTTCCTAAAATTAAACTTTTCATCATTCAAGATTTTTTTATGTAAAGATGTGTTGGGAAACTTTCATAAATATACTTTATTTCTGTTTACGTTCAATCTCGGATTTCGTTTTTTAATTGTAATTTTGCAGGAATTAAAGCCCACCAACTCTAATTAAAATTTAAAATTTCATGGTTACTATTTTATCTGAAAACTTTTCTCTTGTTAATGAGTGGATTAACGAACTGCGTAATGTAGATGTTCAACATGACCGATTGAGATTCCGTAGAAATATGGAACGTATCGGAGAGATTGCCGCTTTTGAAATCAGTAAAGAACTTGAGCAAAGAGAAGTTGAAATCCAGACTCCTCTGGATACGATAAAGGTTAGGGAAATTGCAGTACAACCAGTGATTACTACTATTCTTAGGGCAGGAGTTCCTCTATTTCAGGGAATATTAAATTATTTGGATAAAGCTGATTGCGGTTTTGTAGCAGCCTATAGAAAACATGATGCCAACGATTATTTTTCGATCAAGCAGGATTATCTTACTTGTCCAAGTATTGAAGGAAGACCTTTAATCGTGGGAGATCCTATGCTGGCTACAGGAGCGTCATTAATTGAAGCAATCAAAGACTTACTCACACACGGAACACCTACTCAATTGCACATTGTAGCGGCCATCGCATCTAAACAAGGAGTAGAAACAATTGAAAAAGTTTATCCTGAAGCAAAAATTTGGGTAGGTGCTATTGATGATCAACTGACTTCCAAAGGCTACATTACTCCCGGATTGGGAGATGCCGGTGACCTTAGCTATGGTGAAAAATTACAGCGGTAATTAATACAGATTCCAGAAATCCTTCATTATAATATCCATCAATAATACCGGACGTACTTTTTCCATTGGATGTCTGGTGTCCGGAAGTATCATTAATCTTGCGTTAGGAATACGACGATAGGTTTGAACGGTCTCTTCCAATGTTACCATATTATCATGGTCTCCGGCCATGATCTGGACTGGAGTTGTAATCTTTGATAAACTATCTGAATTTAGCGGTGGTTTTTTACCTAAAGAAACCATCATGCCGGCAATTGCGGGAAGCAGCTCTTTCCATTGGGAGCCGTGTTGTAATTCCAGTTGTTCAGCATATTTCGGAATTTTTAAAAGAATGGCCTCAGGGTCAAGCATTGTACTTTCCTTTAAAGCCTGCTCCTCTGTCCAGTCGAATTTTGTGCCTAATGTCAATACGGAATTTACATTTTCCGGTACCTGCAGAGCGTAGCAGAGACCAACATAGCCACCCATGCTGTGTCCGAAAATATAAACATCATTGAGTTTTTGTTGCTTACAGTATTCAGCCAGTTCCTGAGTGTATTTTTCTATGCTGATACCATCTTGCGGAATTTCAGTGTTTCCATGCCCTGAAAAAAGAGGGGTGTGTATATTGAATTGTTTTGATAAGTCCTTTAGATAAGGTTTGAAAATATCACTGTGCCCTAGAGCACCGTGCAGTAAAAGCAGGTTTTTCATATCTATTAGTTTATCCGGAAAATTATGAAAAAGAATTGAAAGCTGGAAGTAAGGTTTAGAGGTTAGAAGTTAGAGGTTAATCTATTGCCATTACCAGAATGCTCACTTTATTATTGCCGCTATTTAAGATTTCCCATGCTATAGTTGCGATCGTATTGCCGGTGGTAAAAACGTCATCAATTAATAAAATATGTTTATCAGATACCTTTCGGGATATTGAAAAAGTGTTGTCATTTTTTAGGCGATGTTTTTTATCTTTTAGGGCCTGAGCTTGTGAGTAGTAGTTTCTTTTGATCAGGTGATGGTCAAATGGAATATGATATTGGTTGGATAGTATTTCTGTAAACAGATGCAATTGATTAAATCCTCTTTCTCTTTCTTTTTTAGGATGAAGTGGAACGCTTACCAGTAAATCAGGTTTGTTATTTTTAAAATCCAGTATACCGATTGTCCAGTTTGCGATTACTTTCCCGGTTTTTTTCCTGTTTTTATATTTTAATTCGTGGATGATCTTACGGCTTAAGTTTTCCTCCTCAAAATACATGAGCGCATATGCATTTTCAACCGGAAACAATAATTTGCACTTTTCTTTAAACAGGTTATCTTCAAAATAATTGAAATGGGTAAAGTGAATATGTTCAAAACAGGAGGAGCATACCAGAAGGTCAGCATCGATGATCCGGTTGCAGTGGATGCAACGATTGGGGAAAAGAAGGTCAAGAATCATTTTTGTGTTTTTTACTAATATAAGTTTATTAGCTGAAACATGAAAGAGGTAAGAAGTAATGAAAGAATGTAATGCTTTTTAACCCTGAGATTCTACTTCCTTTCGTATTTTTTCAATGGAATTTTTCATACTCTGATTAAAATATTCCTTCTCAAGACGAACCGGTGGAGCTTGTCTTACTTCACAATCTGCAATACTGCAGGATTCACAGGTTACCCCCACGTTGATCGTCGGTAAACTTGGAGATTTGATAAAGTTTATTTTCTTTATTGTTTGAGGATTTAATAATATTCCCAGACAGTAGCTTCGGTTACTGCCGTCTGAAAAAGGGTTTTTCTGGGAAGTGGAAATAACGAGATAACTTATTCCCTGATCTTTATAATGGGAGATCTGAGCGTCCGTTAATGTTTCATTTTCCGTTAAATCCTGAAGATTTTTTACAGCAATCCATCTTCTGCAATAATGTTCATTCGTAGCATTAGCATGAGGAGCCTGCTGGTGATTCAGATGCAGTTCTTTTAAAATCTGAATTCTTTCGGAATCTTTCTTTTTAACCAGGCATAAATAAAACAAATCTTTTATTCCTAATTCTGAAGAAAGGACATTAGTTAGCCTGTAATAAAATGTTTCCGGAGAATTCGTAAAGCTTTCAATGAGATGGGTGAAGCCTTTGGATTTCCAGCTATTTTGTAAAAAGAAGTCAGAAGTATTTTCTATAATCTGCTCTTTTGAAATCAATAGTGCGCCGGCGAAATAGGACGCATAGAAATTGTTCAGGATTTCCTCGAAGCTTCCGAAATCCAGCCATGAGTAGGTGTTGGGACGGTTTTTTAATTCAAGAACATTGAAACCAATTTCTTTAGCGAGAATAAATGTCTTCTGGTCTTTTTCTAATTTGCTGTTGAGCAGTAAAAGTTTTTTTTCAGGAATAAATAATGAACGGAGATGCACGGATGTTCCAAAAGGTTCGAAATCTTTGGATTGAATCGTGTAATTGAATTTTTCATTGAGGATATTTTGTAAAATATCCGGATCCAGATTTTTACTGAACTCTAAACAATGCTCCTGAGCAAAGGATAATACTTTTTCTTCGATATCAGGAAAATAATTATCATAAAGTTCCTGGAAGGATCGCAATACGGCAAAATAAAAACGCTCTTTTCCCAGATTGTAGTTTTGAGATATTTCAATCAGTGCATTGATAAAGGCGGTGACCTTTTTGGGGGCATCACTGATGATGCTGATGAGGTTATTTTTATTTATTCCGAAAAGGTCCAGAGGAACTTCTTTAAAAAAATCCGATTGTAAAATTTCATTAAACGGAGCCAGGCTTTTGTCTAGTTTCGTAGAAACCAGATCATCGAATGTGCAGTTCAGAGATTCGGAAAGCTGGATAATCTTATCGTGCTTGGGGTATTTTTTTCCGTTCTCAATTTCGTTGAGGTAAGATTTTGATAACCCTGTTTTTACGGCAAGGTCCTGCAGAGACCAATTTTTCTTTTGTCTCAGCTGCTTCAGTTTAAGACCGAAAACCGTTTTAATAAAATCACTTTCTGCATTCATTACTCAAATATAGATATTTGATTGCGATTATTCGCATAATAATTTTTAAAAATAATTAGCGAACGTTCGCTAATTGTGAAAATTTTTATTTATGTTTGTAATATCAAATCACAAAATCAATGAGTTATGGAAACAACCACCCAATTAAGAATAAAGGCTCAAAGCCAGTTTGAAGAGATTTTCAATCCCGAATTGATAGAGTTTCTGATTGAACTTCACCAGAACTTTAATGCTAAAAGGCTTGATCTTTTAGAAGAAAGAAAAGAAACTCAGCTTGATTTTGATCGCAGAAATCTTCCCAGGTTTTTACCTCAGACAGAAGAAATAAGAAATGGAGATTGGGTATGTTCGCCATTGCCTGAAGATTTACTTGACCGGAGAGTTGAAATTACGGGTCCGGTAGATCGTAAAATGATCATTAATGCGCTTAATTCTGGAGCATCCACATTTATGGCAGATTTCGAGGACAGCAATGCTCCTAAATGGAAAAACTGCATGGAAGGGCAGATTAATCTTTCAGATGCTATTAACAGAAGTATAGATTTTACAACCCGAGAAGGGAAAGCATATCAATTGCAGGAAAAGACCGCCGTATTACTAGTTCGTCCAAGAGGATTACATCTTCATGAAAAGCATATTGAGATCAACGGTGAAGAGGCTTCCGGTTCATTGGTTGATTTTGGGATTTATTTTTTTAGGAATGCACAAAAACTTCTTGAAAAGGGGAGTGGTCCTTACTTTTATCTTCCCAAACTGGAACACTATAAAGAAGCCAGATGGTGGAATGAAGTTTTTGATTTTGCCCAGAATTATCTTCAGATTCCACGAGGTACGATTAAGGCTACGGTTTTAATAGAGACGATCACCGCATCGTTTCAGATCGATGAAATTTTATATGAGCTAAAAGAACACAGCGCAGGATTGAACTGCGGACGATGGGATTATATTTTCTCATTTATTAAAAAATTCAGAAACCTTCCTGAATTTATAATACCGGATCGTGATCAGGTAACCATGACCTCTCCGTTTATGACTGCCTATTCCAAAAGGGTGATTGAAATTTGCCACAAACGAAATGTGCATGCCATCGGAGGAATGGCTGCTCAGATTCCTATAAAAAATGATGATCAGGCGAATCATATTGCCTTTGAAAAAGTAAAAGCAGATAAGGAGCGTGAAGTAAAAAATGGGCATGATGGCACCTGGGTAGCCCATCCTGCTTTGGTTTCTTTGGCTAAAGATATTTTTGACGAATATATGCCTTCAAAAAACCAAATTGACAAGAAAGTGGATTATCAAATCAAGGAAAGTGATCTGCTGGAAATTCCTAAGGGAGAGATTAGTGAAAGAGGTGTTCGTAAAAATATTAATGTAGGAATTCTTTATCTCGAAAGTTGGTTGATGGGTATAGGTGCAGCGGCTATTTATAATCTTATGGAGGATGCAGCTACCGCAGAAATTTCACGGACACAGATCTGGCAATGGCTGAAGAATGAGGCTGTTTTAATTGATGACCGGATTCTTACCAGAGAAATGGTTCTTCAGTGGGAAAGAGAAGAGATGGATACCATTGAAAAATATGTAGGTGAAGAGCGCTTTAAAAACGGGAAATTTAATCTGGCTAAAGAGCTTTTTAACGAATTGATCTTCTCAGAAAAATTTGAAGAATTCCTCACTTTGAAAGCGTATCCTTTTATTTAACGTATAAGAGCGTTGGGGAAAAGAAAAGTTGTGGGTAAGAATCCGATATAGTTTTTCGAGTTGGTTTTTGAAATCATTGAATCTATGAGCGATATGTTCTTTTTGGTCAAGCTGATGGAATTCCAATGATAAACCTGTAGAACTCGTATTCCGAATTTTATAAAAATAATTTATAACTAAATACAAATCAAAATATTATGAAAACGAAACAAGAAAAAATTCAGGCTTTAGAGCAGGATTGGCTGAACAATCCACGTTGGAAGGGAGTACAAAGACCTTATACAGCTGAAGAGGTTTTAAAGCTCAGAGGATCTTATACGATCGATTACACGATCGCCACTGAAATGTCTAAAAAATTCTGGGAGAAGCTTACGACTCAGGATTTTGTAGCCGGATTGGGCGCATTAACAGGAAATCAGGCAGTACAGGAAGTAGATGCCGGGTTGGAGGCTATTTACCTTTCGGGCTGGCAGGTGGCTGCTGATGCGAATTTATCAGGAGAAATGTATCCTGATCAATCTTTGTATCCAGCGAACTCCGTTCCTTCTGTAGTTAAGAAAATCAATAATGCTCTGTTAAGGGCGGATCAGATCCAGTCTGTAAACGGAGGTGGCGATAAAGAATACCTTGTTCCTATTATTGCTGATGCAGAGGCTGGATTTGGAGGTAATCTGAATGCGTTTGAACTGATGAAACAGATGATCGAGGCCGGAGCAGCAGCGGTTCATTTTGAAGACCAGCTGTCTTCTGCAAAGAAATGCGGACATTTGGGAGGTAAGGTATTGGTACCTACTCAGGAAGCCATCAATAAATTAGTAGCTGCCCGTTTAGCTGCCGATGTAGCAGGGGTTCCGAGTGTCATTATTGCAAGAACAGATGCTGATGCCGCAGACCTTCTGACTTCAGATATTGATGACAGAGATAAGAAATTTGTGACCGGAGAGAGGACTTCAGAAGGATTTTATGTAGTGAAAAACGGAGTAGAACAAGGAATCGACCGTGGTTTATCATATGCGCCTTATGCTGATCTGATCTGGATGGAAACGTCTAATCCTGATCTGGAACAGGCAAGAAGATTTGCTGAGGGAATCCATGCCAGATTTCCTGGAAAAATGTTAGCGTATAACTGTTCACCTTCATTCAATTGGGCTGCCAAATTAAGTGTTGAGGAAATGACTACTTTCCGTGAGGAGCTTGCCAAAATGGGATATAAATTCCAGTTTATCACGTTGGCTGGTTTCCATGCACTCAATACAGCAATGTTTGAGCTGGCATTAGCGTATAAAGAAAAAGGAATGGCTGGATATTCCGAGTTACAGGAACGTGAGTTTGCTTTACAGCAAAAAGGGTTCAGGGCCGTGAAACACCAGTCTTTTGTAGGAACCGGATATTTTGATGAGATTCAGAATGTGGTAACAGGTGGTTCTTCAGCAACTGTCGCCATGAAAGACTCTACTGAAATAGCACAGTTTCATTAAGAAGTAAGTTTTTTCCACATTATACATATTGTTTGAAATCCTTCTCCATGTTGGGAAGGATTTTTGCGATGAAGAAATTAAATATTCTCAGGTTTGCAGGCTTTTGGACGGGAATAAAGGTTTAAAAAACTAATGAAAATTTGTATTATATTTGAAAACTAAAAAAATAGTGTTTTTTAAACAATTTAATAAAAAAATGAAGTTAATTAAGGTACTTTTTATTGCAGCAGGACTTACGCTAACGGCTAACGCTGCTCACGCCCAACAGAAGATTGGCCATGTAAACTCTGATGATATTTTTGCAAGTATGTCTGAAGTGAAAACGGTAACCTCTACTATTGATAACCTGACTAAAACCAAGCAGGCTGAAATTGAGAAGTTGATCACAGAATATCAAACCAGACTTAAGGCAGCTCAAGATAAAGAGAAGACATTGAGTGAAGCCAATAAAGAGGCTGTTACCAAAGAGCTGATGGCTGCACAAACAGAATTACAGACATTAGGTAAAAAGATAGAAGATGCCAGAGGTCAGGCGGCGAAGGAGGTTTCTGCTAAACAGACCGAGTTATTTACTCCTGTACAGCAAAAAATCCAAAATGCGATTTCTGCTGTAGCAAAAGAAAGAAATCTGAGCTATGTATTCGATACTTCATCCGCGCAGGGAGCCAACAATCTGGTATATACAGACGGAAGCGAGGATATTACACCGGCTGTAAAAACCAAACTGGGAGCTACTGCAACAGCCACTAAACCCGCTGCAAAAACTAAGTAAAAACTTTTAAGTTATAATATAAAAGCAGAATCGGATTTATTCGATTCTGCTTTTTTTGATCAAATTAAAATAATAAAACAGGAAAGGTATTTCCTGTTTTAGCAGATTTTATTTTTTATGCCTTATTTTTGGATAAATTTTGAAGAGAGATGAGTCTAGTGTATGAAAAGCAGATCAAGGTAACAGAAGAAAATATAGATCAGAATAAGCATGTCAATAATGTACAATATGTGAGTTGGGTAGAGGAAATTGCAACCGAACATTGGGATTCTGTAAAGCATTTAACTGAATACCCCGAAGATATATGGATGCTGCTTGATCATCATATCCAATACAAAAAGCAAGTCTATCTGAATGATGTTATTACTGTAAAAACATATCCTAAAAATCCTGAAGGAATCAGGCAACCCAGAAAGGTTGAATTTTATTGTAATGGAGAGCTTGTGGTAGATTCATTAACACTTTGGGTTCTTATTGATTCTAAAACACAAAGGATTCAAAGGCTGAAAAGTGATTGGCTGGAGAAGATTTAAATATCACCGTTCATTTGATTGTACTCCTTGGCATGTGGCCCATACTCAGCCCAAATTCCTTATCTTTGCATCATGATACGTATTACAAAAATTTTTACATTCGAAACAGCACATGTGCTATATAATTACGATGGAAAGTGTAAAAATATGCATGGACATTCCTATAAGCTGTTTGTAACAGTGAAAGGAAAGCCTATTAATGATTTGGAAAACCCTAAAAATGGGATGGTAGTGGATTTTGGTGATATTAAAAGTATCGTAAAATCTGAAATTGTAGATGTTTGGGATCATGCAGTATTGATCAACGGATTATCGCCGCATAAGGAACTGGGTGAAGATCTTGAAGAAAGAGGGCATAAAGTAATCTATTGTAATTTCCAGCCTACATGCGAAAATATGCTGTATGCTATCGCTGCTAAAATAAAATCTAAGCTTCCTGCTGAGGTTTCTTTAGCTTATCTTAAACTTCATGAAACTGAAAACTCTTACGGAGAATGGTTTGCAGAAGATAATGTATAATTGTATTCAATAAAAAACTCAACCGGTGCTAAAGACAACCATCAATTTACAACCTGGAAAAAAAGTATATTTTGCATCCGACCAGCATTTTGGCGCTCCTGATCCTAAACAAAGCAAGGTTCGTGAGGAGAAGTTTATACGCTGGATGGATGAGATAAAGGAAGATGCTCAGGTTTTATTTTTAATGGGTGACCTTTTTGACTTCTGGCATGAATGGAAATATGTTATTCCCAAAGGATACGTTCGTGTATTAGGAAAAATTGCTGAACTGAAGGATCGTGGGATTCATGTTTATTTCTTTGTGGGAAATCATGATTTATGGATGAAAGATTATCTGGAAGAGGAAATCGGATGTACTGTATTCTATAAGAGGCAATATTTTGAAATGGGTGGCAAGCAGTTCCTTCTTGCTCATGGAGATGGTTTGGGTCCGGGGGATAAAGGATATAAAAGAATGAAAAAGCTATTCACCAATCCTATTGCACAATGGGCTTTTAAATGGCTTCATCCGGATATTGCCATGAAGATTGCGTTATATCTTTCCCAGAAAAATAAAATGATTTCCGGTGAAGAGGATAAAGCATTTTTAGGAGAGGATAAAGAGTTTCTGATCATCTATTCAAAAGAAAAATTGAAAACAGAGAAAATTGATTATTTCATTTATGGACATCGTCATCTTCCTATGGTTTTAGAGCTCGAACATAAAGCTAAATACATCAATCTCGGAGATTGGATTTCTTACTTTACCTACGGGGTCTTTGAAAAAGATTTTGAATTAAAAACTTTTGACGATAAGGCAAAAAAAAATTACCTCTAAAAGAGGTAATCTTCGAATGAATAAATTCACTCTGTTTTTAATCCATATTCCGAAAATAGTATTGCAAGAATTTGACCAAAAATTTCAATTTATATTAAAAAAATATTAAAAAAGAATGTTGTAAGGATAACCGGTTAAAAATGAGATCAAAAGAATGTTAAAAATTTAGAAAATTGGAAAATATATTCAACATACGAACTGAACAGGATTTTTTAAATGCTTCTTTAAAAACATTTCGCTATCAATATGAAAATGTTGATGTATACAGGAAATTTGTAGATTACCTGAAAATTGATCCTGACACTGTTGACACAGTGACAAAAATTCCATTTTTACCCATTGAGATGTTTAAAAATCATCAGATCCTCGATAAAAGAGTAGTCGCTGATCTGTATTTTCAAAGCTCCGGAACCACGCAGATGAATTTGTCAAAACATTTCATTGCTAATGAAAATCTGTATAGGGAAAGTATTTATAAGAGTTTTGAACAGTTTATCGGAAAACCTGAGGATTTTATATTTCTTGGCCTTCTTCCGAGCTACCTGGAAAAGAAAAATTCTTCTCTGATTTATATGGTGGATTACTTAATGAATGTTTCTGCCCAGTCTGAAAACGGATATTTTTTATACAATCATGCTGATTTATTTGAACTTTTAAAAATTCTGAAGGGTAAAAAAGTAATTCTTTTCGGGGTTTCTTTTGCGCTTTTAGATTTTCTGGATTTTTGTGCCTCCCAAAAAGGTGATGAGCCGATTGGTTTTTCTAAAAATCTTATAATAATTGAGACAGGAGGAATGAAGGGGCGTAAAGAAGAAATGACAAAGGATGAACTGTTGGTGATTTTACAAAAAGGTTTTAACACCAATGCCATATATTCCGAGTATTCTATGACAGAACTTTTATCACAGGCGTACTCTTTAGGAAATAACGAGTATGAATGTCCGAAATGGATGCGGGTGCTGGTGAGAAATGCTGAAGATCCTTTAACCTATGAAAAAGAAGGAAGAACAGGTGCTGTGAATATTATCGATTTGGCGAATTTTCATTCCTGCTCCTTTATTGCGACTCAGGATCTGGGTAAGATGCTTCCGAAAAATAAATTTCAGATCCTCGGAAGGATAGATCATTCAGATATCAGGGGATGCAGTTTATTGGTGAGCTGAGGTATGCGTAATGTGCAAGCCTTAGATTTCATCTCAAAGTTTCCAGAGCTTACCCTCTGAAATCTCTCGTTCCCAACCTTATGCCCAAAAGAAATATGCTAAAAATTGAAGAACTTGTTCATGCATTCATTCATTCTCATTGTGACTTTGAGAAAGAACTTGTTTTAACCAATCATTTTCATTCAGATTGGGAAGCTGATATTCTGATTATTGATGCTATGGGGTTAAGTCATGAAATAGAGATTAAACTCTCTAAAAGTGATTTTAAGAATGATTTCAAAAAATCTTATCAGAATGCATCTACAGGAGAAAAATTTTTAAAACACGACAAAATCTCATGTGGTGATTATGTTTGTAACGCATTTAGCTTTCTCCTTCCTATGGGAATGGTCGATCATGAACAGATTCCGGAACATTGTGGGCTTATTGAGTTTTATCATAATGAGGATACATGGGAAACGGAATTTTATCACATTAAAAAACCGGTACAGGTACATATGGATTCTTACTGGAAGCTTAATGATAAAGACCTTTTTATCCGGAAAATGGCTTTGAATTTACTTCAGAAAAAAATGGAAGTTAAAGGAAAACATGAAGAACTGATTTTTAAAAACCCGTTCGATATTAAAAAAAGAAAATAAAAATCCTGTCAGATCGACAGGATTTTTTTATGATTAAGCAGCGACCTCATTGTCTGACCGCTGAAGTAAAAACTTATAAATTATCCCACCGGCAACTCCACCAAGGATAGGTGCTACCCAGAATAACCATAATTGGGACATGGCAGCTCCTCCTACAAATAATGCCTGAGACAAAGATCTTGCAGGATTTACAGAAGTATTTGTAATTGGGATGGAAATCAGATGGATCAGGGTTAAAGCAAGACCAATAGCGATTCCTGCAAACTTCCCGTTAGCCCATTTATCCGTTGCGCCCATAATAACGATAAGGAAGAAAGCTGTTAACAGAAATTCTGCTAAGAAAGCTGCCCCCATTGAATAGCTTCTGTTGTTATAACCTGGCATATCATAGAAATTCGTTGCAAAGGCTCCGGGCCCTTCGGCGCTGAAAGCTCCGGCTCCATTCAGTATAATGCAAAGACATCCTGCTGCTGCAATTGCTCCGAGACATTGTGCGACAACATATGAAATCAGATCCTTGAAAGAAAATCTTCCTCCGGCTAAAAGGCCGAAAGTAACTGCAGGATTAAAATGTCCACCTGATATATGACCTACAGCGTATGCCATGGTAAGCACTGTAAGACCAAATGCTAAAGCAACACCTAAAAGACCTATACCGATATCGGGAACTCCGGCGGCAAAGACTGCGCTACCGCAACCGCCAAAAACAAGCCAAAATGTGCCGAAAAATTCAGCAAAAAGTTTTTTTATCATAATGTTTATTTTTATATTGAAACCAAATTTATAGTTTAAATTTCAGATTTTCAAATTAATTTTTAAAAAGAATTAAATTAATTTGATTAACAAGTGTGAATATGATAATGTAATATGAAATTTATTGAAGTATATATTTTAAATATACATCTCTTATGGTTGAACTACATTGCATAAATGTTTATTTTTCATTTTTTTAATTAAAAAAAACGGCGAATGAAAAAAATTCTTTGTTTGATTTTTGGATGTTTTATAGGATGTTTTCATTATGGGCAATCTTCAAAAAAAATAGGGATCTGTTACGATCTTGCAGAGGTTTTAAAGGTAGAGCCGACTCCGCTTTATAAGCCACATCTCGATGCTTCAAGGAGCTTTGGTGTAAAGTTATTAACAAATAGTAAAACGGTTCAGAAATACATCAACAGTGGAAAATTTCATAAAATAAAAAAGTCAGGAAAAGGTTATCGGGTTCAAAAACTGGATTATAGTAGGCCGTATATGGTTTCCAAGGCAAAAACAACACTCGAGAAAATGGGAGCCAGGTTCAGTAAAGAAACAAAAGGACATACTTTTACGGTTTCATCCATGACAAGAACGCTTGAGGATCAATGCAGGCTAAGACGAGTAAACTCCAATGCTTCCCTCGGAATCAGCTCCCACAACTATGGTAACTCTTTTGATATCTCCTATATACGGTTTAATGATGTCCTGAAGTATAATCCTAAAATGGAAATTGCCCTTGAAAAGGTGTTGAAATTTTATGCGAATGCCGGGAGGATTTATTACATCAAAGAAAAACAACAGAGCTGTTACCATATTACAGTGAGGAACTATTAAGTCTGCTTGAAAAGAAACAATAGCACTTCCTTTGGAAAGGCCTTTGAATAGGCTATTCTTATGTATTTAAAAATATTAATAAATCTTCAATTATAGATGGGATATTTGCATAGGTAGTTTAGTTTACATAATTTTATGGCACTAAAACCATGTAAATATGATAATTTTCAACAGAGAAGAGTATGCCGCTGCAATCGCCGCATGGGATACCAGTTCTAAAGATTACTCAACGATAAAAAAACTTATTCCCCCCAATTATGTTTTTACCCTTTCCTTTGATCAGATTGATTGGTTAAAAAAGAACAACAAATGTGATGATTTTTGTTCTGAAATAGGGGTTTACAAAAATCAGCTTGTACTGATCCTTTGCCCTCTTGATGTCAACGGACAAAAAATTGCTGTTAATGAATATCCATACAGTATTCTTGCAGAACTTACATCGAATCTTACTTTAGTAGAAACCAAAGAATATACATTAGTAAAAAACGCCGTTCTTTCTAAGGAACTTCAGCAGGTAGATAAAACAGCGGATATGTATTTACCGGTAGCTAATATGCCGATAATGGAGCAGGATAAAGCTGTTGCTGCTATTGAGCTCTGGAGAGATGAAGGATCTACCTGGTTTTACAGGGAATGTGATGAATTCAAAGGAGCAAGGATTTTTAAGAGATTCTATGTACCTGTTGAAGATTTGTGTCCATCCAAAGAAGGATTGAGCTACATCATATGCTCTTTCGGAATTAAATTTTCTGAAATTTATCAGAGACCATTGGTAACACTCATCTTTATTTCATTTTATAAAGATCTGCAAAATACAGGAAGTGTAGAAGTTATTTCCAATACCTACGACTGGTCCAGACCATGTCCTCCAATTTGTCAATTATAGAACAATAAATGCATAGCTATTTTATTACTACGTGGGGTATCACTAATTTTTTACTTCTTGTTTCCCTTATTTTTGGGATAGCAAAGTATTCCGTTCTTAAAAAGGAAGAAAAACAATATGTTTTTTATATCGGATTTCTTTTTTTCATTGAAGCGGCCACTAATTTTTTAACGGTTGTTCTGCATTACAAGGACACTTCATTTTTGTACCCTATTTATATAGCTGGCGAATTTTTCCTTTTGACAAGTTTATTCATTAGAAAGCTGGGAATATCTAAATACGGATGGATTCCGGTAGCGGTTCTTTCTCTCGGTTTTTTACTGATGAATAAAACGTTTAAGATTTACTTTAATGATGATGTTGTAAAAGTAACTTCCAACATCATCATTATTTGCTTTGCAGGATCTACTTTACTGCAACAAATTAAAAATAATAAAGCCATCAACAGGTTTATCCTGGTAGATGCCTGTATTTTTTTCTATTACTCTGTTTCGGTCTTTATTTTTATCATTCAACATCAGATAGCCACCTTGTCAGAAGATGATTATTATACAATTTTAGGAACCAATAATATACTGTCAAGCATTTTGTATGGTTCATTTATATACACTTTTATCAAATTAAAGAAATAACCTTACATATTGATTTTTTAATACTTATAATTGTTACCATAGCAATTATCGTAGTATTTATTTTGTTGGCATACAAAACTTTTGTCGACCGGATCATCAAAGAAAAGAATGTGCAGCATGAAGCTGAAGTCCTTCATCAGAAAAAGCTTGTACTGGAAAATATTAAGGCCCAGGAGGAAGAAAGGAAAAGGATTGCCGTGATGATTCATGATGATATGGGAAACAGACTCAATATTCTCTCTTTGTGGCTTAATAATCTCGATACAAAAGGCGATGAACTGATCAAAAAGAACATCAACGGGCAAATGTCTGCCCTTATCGATTCAGCAAGGACAATATCTCATTCACTCTATCCGGTGAATCTGGAATCGGTGGGACTTGTCTTATACATCGAAGAACTGATTGCAAATCTGTCCAACAGGGTTAATATTTCATTACATGTGGCATCTCATTATAAAAAGAAAGATATATTTATTGAGGTTCAGCTTTACCGGATTATACAGGAGTTTACGACCAATGTTATCAAGCATTCAGAAGCCACGAAGATTTGGATTTATCTTAAAGATTATTCGAAAATTACAGCACTCGTGGTTTCAGATAACGGACAAGGATTTGATTATAACCTGGTAAAAAAAGGGATGGGCATCAAAAATATTGAATCCAGGATCAAATCCATTAATGCCATCCATAAGTGGAAGAATGTACCGGGTAAAAGAAGTCGTCTAATTATTAAAATTCCATGCAACAATGAATTCCAAGATTAAAATAGCACTGATAGATGATGAACAGTTAATTCTCGAGGGAATAAAGTTACTGTTATCAAACGAGCAGAATATTTCCGTGACCCTTACTTCAGATAACGGTCCCGATTTTATAAATAATTTAGAAAGTCTTGCGGAGAATAGTTTTCCGGATATTGCCCTCGTGGATGTGCAGATGCAACCTATGAACGGCTTTGAGTTGGTGGGAATTCTTAAAGAGAAATATCCAGATCTTAAGATTATTATTCTTTCCTCTCATTATAAAAGTTCCATTTTGGGGTATATGGTAAAACTGGGCGTGTCTGCTTTCCTTCCGAAGAATTCCAATAAAAAAACATTTATTGAGGCCATTACCATGGTACATAAAAACGGAGTTTATTTTACGGCAGAAGATCATCAAATGCTTTTTTCATATATGAATTCTTCCAGTAAAAAGAAATCCTTATTTGAAATGGAAGATGAACTTTCCGAGCGTGAAAAAGATGTTGTAAAACTCATCTGCCAGGAGTTTACCAATAATGAAATTGCGGAAAAACTTTTTATAAGCCCTAGAACAGTGGAAAGCCACCGCCAAAGAGTCCTTGAAAAGATCGGAGCTAAAAATACAGTTGGTATTGTGATCTATGCCATCATCAATCATATTTATTCAATAGAAAAAATATGATTCCGTAGAAATACGGAATTTTTTATTTGGTAGCTTTTACTCTACTATTCCATTTTTTTTCACGGTTAATTTGAAATGTTTATCCTGCTGAAAGCTAAAATTTTTAAGGCTTACTGTTAAATGTGCAGAGGGTAAATGTTTAAAATTGTTATTATGGAGAATACTATAATATCCGTCGGAATTTTTTTTGATGGGGCAGGAAGTAACGGACTCAATGCAACTTCAGATAAAAAAACATTGACGGATCACATAAGTTATCACGCTTTGCCAACCAACATATATAAACTTTTTAAAGTATTCGACGGGAATGAAAAATTATATGTAGAAGGAATAGGAACAATAACAGGCTCCGAAGACAGTGATTTTGCAAAGGCTACCTGTAAAAATCCTATAGGATGTTCCGGCTATTCTTCAGACGATAAACTTCGGAGAGCATATGCTTTTATTGAAGATAAAATGAGAGACACAACCAAAGAATATCAGTTTTATGTTTATGGATTTGGAAGAGGAGGTATGCTGGCGAGGAATTTTTGCTATGAACTGTTAAAGCGGGGGTCTTCAATTTCAGGGCATATAAAAATAAAGTTCCTTGGAGTGTTCGATACTGTAGAATCAGCTCCATTTAACCAATACCACGTAAAGTTATCGCAAGGAGTGGAAAATGCCCTTCACTTATGTGCGATGAACGAGTGCCGGTATTTTTTTCCGCTGACCGGTTTTTTTGAGAACTCCCGTACTATGAATGATTCCGAATTTATGACTGACAAATGCGTCTGGAAAGAAATTTTTGTTCCGGGTGTTCATGCGGATGTTGGTGGAGGGTATCTTAATAGCTCACAATCGGTATATATTTCAGGAAATTATTTTGAGGTTTCAGATGTTAATGATTATGTTTCTCATGTAAAAGAGACAGCCAAAGACACAGAAGAAAATAAAATATGGGATATACCTTTAAGGAATCACCGGATCGATGAGGGGGATATCCTGTCCCAGGCATATGTTGAAAAAGAAATGGTATATAATGATCTTTCAAAAGTGTACGGGAGTTTAATGCTCATGCAGACAAATTCCGTGGCTCCGGTTTTTATCACTGACTTTAGTGAAAGTGATTTTACATTAGATCCGGAACATTTTTATTTGGAAACCCTTTATAATGAGCTGGAAAAATACGCAGTTAATCTTAAATCATGCCAGAAACCTTTATATGATTATGAAAAGCTTGCATGCTATATTCATATTTCAGCCAATTTCGGTTTGTATAAAAAAGGGCAACTTCAAAAATCACAAGCTTTAATGTATAAGGAGATCATAAACAGTGGGCTGAATGTTCCGTTTAAATCCTTAGATAATAACTTTCATTCTGCTCTCCGGACCGAAATGTTTTTTCCGGAAGATATGGTCATTACAGATTTTGCTTATGAAAGTAATATTCCAAACAATGATGATTGGATACGGTCTATTATTTATTAAGTAAACCGATAAATCAGATGTTCGCCCTTTTTTACTTGAAACTTATATAATAAAGTGCCGCATGCAGGAGGCTTTTTTTATTTCTGGTCTATTCATTTCTTTTTCCGTATTTTTGCACCCGAAAAATATTCAGTATTAATTCTTAAATTATATCATTAAATGCTTTCGGTTCAAGGTCTAGGGTTACATCATTCGGGAAACTATTTGTTTCAAAATGTGAATTTCACAATTAAAAAGGATGATAAAGTTGGTTTAGTAGGTAAAAATGGAGCTGGGAAATCCACTTTATTGAAAATGCTTTCCGGAGAAATTACATTCTACGAAGGAAATGTAGTCCCTGATGGAAATATCACCATTGGTTTCTTAAAGCAGGATCTGGATTTTGTGAAAGGAAGAACTGTTTGGGATGAAACCATGCAGGCTTTTGAACAGATCAATGCCTGGAAAAATGAACTTGAGGAGGTGAATCATCAGATGACGGTAAGAACAGATTATGAAAGTGATTCTTATACGGATTTGATCAACAGAATGACTGAGTTAAACGACCTCTTAATGCACCACGATGCTTACAATCTGGAAGGCGATATGGAAAAAGTATTATTCGGGTTAGGCTTTAAAGCAGATGATTTTAAGAAAATTACGGATGAGTTTTCCGGAGGATGGAGAATGAGAATAGAGCTGGCAAAACTGCTTCTTCAAAAGAATGATGTAATGCTTCTCGATGAGCCTACCAACCACCTTGATATGGAATCCATCATCTGGCTTGAAAACTTTCTTAAAGATTATCCTGGAGCGATTGTACTGGTGAGTCACGATAAACAGTTTATGACTTCTGTTTGTAATAGAACTTTTGATATTAATAACAGAAAGGTTGATGATTATAAGGCAAATTATACCAAGTATCTTGAACTCAGAAAAGACAGAAAAGAAAAGCTGATTCAGGCTAAAAAGAATCAGGATGCAGAAATAAAACACACCGAGGACCTGATCAATAAATTCCGTGCAAGTGCTTCCAAAGCCGCATTTGCCCAGTCGTTGATTAAAAAGCTTGAGAAAGTAGAACGTATCGAGGTGGAAAATGAAGATGTTTCCAAATTCAATATTCGTTTTGTACAATCGGTTGTTCCCGGGAAAGTTAATTTTGAAGCTGTAAATCTTGGAAAAGCTTATGGAAATAAGCAAATATTCGATAACGTAGACTTTATGGTCCAACGTGGAGACAGGATTGCTCTTTTAGGGCAAAATGGACAGGGTAAAACAACTTTGGCAAAAATTCTTGCAGGAGAAATCAAAGATTACACAGGAACCTGGAATTTAGGACATAATGTAAATATCGGATACTTCGCCCAAAACCAGGAAGAAGTATTAACACCGGATAAAACGGTTCTGGAAGAAGCGGAAGATGCTGCTACGGAAGAAACCAGACCTAGAGTAAGAGATTTGCTGGGATCATTCTTATTTCAGGGGGAAGCTGTTACCAAGAAAACCAAAGTATTGTCGGGGGGAGAAAGAAACCGTCTGGCATTATGTAAATTGTTATTGCGTCCGTTCAATACCTTGATTATGGACGAACCGACCAACCACCTTGACATCCAGTCTAAGGAGATCATCAAGCTGGCACTGCAAAAGTTTGAAGGAACATTGATCGTAATCTCTCACGACAGGGAGTTCCTGCAGGGTCTTTGTGATAAGATCTTTGAATTCCGTGATGGGAAAATGAAAGAATTTCTGGGAGATATCAACGAATATCTGGAGTACAGACAAAAAGAATCCATCAGGGAAATTTCTGCGGAAAAGGCAAAGCTTCATAATGATGATGTAAAAGAAGAGGCAAAGCCAAAAGTTGAAACACCTGAAAAAACTGAAGCAGTATCTCAGCCAAAATCAGGATTTGTAAGTAAGGAGCAAAAAAATATCCAGAACAAAATAAAGAAAGTAGAAGAAAGGATTTCTGAATTGGAAACTCAATCTGAAGAAATGGAAGCCTCTTTTGCAAAAGAAAACCCTTCAGAAGAGAGCCTGGAAAAATATAATAAAGTAAAAGCAGACCTGGAGCTGGCTTTACAGGAGTGGGAACATTTAGCATCTCAACTCGAGTAAACCTCGAAATATGATCAGGTGTTTTAATTGAGGTTATTATTTTTATTGAATAATTACAATTATTATTGTTATTTTTGGTGCATGATTTTTAAGGAAACCAGACAATTAAAGAATTTTATCTCCAGACTTTTGTTTGGGATCTATTTTCTTGCTCTGTTTTCTCAAAGCTTTCACCACCATGATGTAGTGGATAACTTTAGAAATTTTAACCTCAAAAAATCTGAAAATACCGTTACAAAAAATGTAGCGAAAGAGAAGGTAGGCGATTGTTTAGCTTGTCATTTCCTGGCTACTGGTCATACTTTGGTACCCGAAGAATTTAATTTTTCTTTCGATGGGTATACACAAGAGGTAAAGCAGGTTATTACCATTCAGGAGATCATTTGGTCTCAAACCAAATTTACTTTTCAGCTTCGGGGACCACCCGCAATTTCATAAATTCATAGATCTTTATCGGATTTGTCTTATATCTGAGACTTCAATGTATGCCTGACAAGAAAAACATCAGGTAGGTATTATGAGGTACGATAGAAATAAGACTAAATGTATTGGAGAATTATCATTACATCAATACATTTTACTTCGTACAATTTAGAATTGTATAAAAAATAAAGCAACAAACTTTTACGAAAAAATGTACTTTTTAAGTACGCAATCTATCTATTTACAATGAAATTGATATATAGCTTATTACTGATCTTTTGCGGATTGGTATTAACAAACGCACAAAAAACTTATACTGTCGAAGGCACCGTTCAGGATTTTCATGATAAAAGCATGCTTGAAAATGCAGTCGTGAAAATAGGAGACTTTACGGCTAAAACGGATAAAAAGGGTAAGTTTTTATTCAGCAAAATTCCTTCGGGATCTTATAATCTCATTGCAAAGCATCCTGATTGCCATGATTATACTGAAAATATAGGAGTGGATCAGGATCTTCATTTAACCATCGTCCTGGAACATCATATTCAGGATATTGAGACGGTGACTATTCATGGAAACCATAAATCAAACGGATCTTTGATTATTAAGACCATTGATAAATCTGAAATAGAAAAAAATTCCACTGATAACTTAGGGAATTTACTATCCAAGATTTCAGGTGTTAATGCTTTGAAGACGGGAAATAATATTTCGAAACCCATTATTCACGGATTATATGGAAGCCGTATAGCTATTATGAATAATGGAGTAAAGCTAGCGGAACAAGAATGGGGAGTAGAGCATGCTCCTAATGTGGATATTAATAATTTCCAGCATATAGACGTGATCAAAGGGGCGTCTGCTCTGAAATATGGGAGTGATGCAATCGGAGGAGTTATAGTTATGGAACCTGAAATTTTCCCTAAAAAAGACACGCTAAAAGGTTCTGTGAATCTTTCAGGTATTTCAAACGGGAAAGGTCTTGGGTTAGATGTAAATGTTGCCAAGATCTGGAAAAACGGATGGGCGGTAAAATCCGGAGGATCCATTAAAAAATTAGGTGATCAGCATACTCCTGATTATAACTTAATGAATACCGGGATGGATTTTTCATCATTTAATTTTACAGTTCAGAAGAATAGCTATGAACAGGGAATTTCTTTTGATTATTATCTTACTAATCAGAATATTGGGATTTACAGAGGTTCGCATGTTGGAAATAATAATGATTTTTATAATGCGATGACGTTGAATATTCCTGTATATACGGGAAATTTCAGTTATGATATTGATAACCCACGACAGGTTATAGAACATCATATTGCCAAAGTTTCTGCTTTTAAAAGATTTGAAAATATTGGGAAGGTATCTGCAAGTTATAGCTTTCAATACAACCATAGGCAAGAATATGATATAAGAAGGGGAGATTTAAAAGATATTCCCTCTTTGGATCTGGCATTGATGACTCATCAGTTTAATGTGAACGATTTATTAGAAAGAGAAAAATGGTCGTTGGAAACTGGAATTGACG
The DNA here is from genome assembly GCF_048296755.1 of Chryseobacterium sp. PTM-20240506. NCBI lineage: Bacteria > Pseudomonadati > Bacteroidota > Flavobacteriia > Flavobacteriales > Weeksellaceae > Chryseobacterium > Chryseobacterium sp. PTM-20240506. Next base: position 2,247,755 of record NZ_CP182581.1, on the reverse strand, counting down.
CAAGTTTTCAGAACAATTATTCAGATCCGGCCACAAAAGCAAGACGTCTGATCCCTAATTATGACAAATATTCTGCGGGCGTTTACTCTGTTTTTAAATACAAAATTTCAGATGAATTGAATGCAGAGGGAGGTGTAAGATATGACTTTAACCGATATGATGTAACAAAATGGTATGACAAAAGTGATTGGGATAAATTATATAAAGCGACTTATCCTCAGTTTTATGTGAAAACAGATAAAAACAGAGTCTTAACACGTCCGAAACTTAATTATGAAAATATTTCTTTTAATGCCGGACTGGAATATCATCCTAGCTCAAATTTTAATCTGAAATTTAATTATGCTAAAGTAGGAAGAACACCTAATATTGCTGAATTATTTTCCGATGGGTTGCATCATTCTGCAGCGGTAATAGAAATTGGAGATATGGGCTTGAAAAATGAACAGGGACATCAATTTAATTTAGTTGCTGATGCTAAATTTAATGTACTGAAGGGATTAAACATATCAGTAAACCCTTATTTTTTCATAACTAAAAATTACATTAATGAAATTCCTACCGGGGTTCAGAATACGATAAGAGGTGTTTTTCCTGTATGGTCTTATCAACAGATTGATGCCAAAATGTATGGTGTAGATGTGGATGTCAACTGGAAACTTACAGAAAATCTTACCTATATAGGAAGAGGAAGTTATGTTAATGGGCAGGACGATTCAAATAACGAACCACTAATCCTGATGATGCCTCCTAATTTTTCCAATGCCTTACAGTTTAAAATGGAAAAATGGAATCAATTCTATTTCAGCCTTGAAAATCAAACCTTTTTAAAGCAAAATAGATTTCCTATTCATAATGCTCCCATTACTATTTTTGAAAATGGTGTAGAAGTAGAAAAGATAGTAGATTTCAGCACTCCCCCGAGCGGATATTCACTTTGGAATATTCAGACTGGTATTAATATCAGCAAAAACATTTCTGCAGGACTTATCGTTAATAACCTATTCAACGTTTCATACAGAGATTATCTTAATCGTATGAGATTTTTTGCAGATGAAGCAGGAAGAAATTTTATACTTAATGTTAGATATCGTTTCTAATATTTTACCATTACAAATCAAGATTTTAAAAATTTAAATTAAAAAAAATGAACAAATTATTTAACACTAAAAATATTATCAAACTAATAGGTATTTTATTCATCGCAGTTTCTATCGTATCTTGTCAAAGAGATAACTCAGCGGAAGAAGATGATCTGCCTCAGGAAGATCTTACTAATATTATTTTATTGGTAAAAGATGTTGCCACACAGGTAACTTTACCTTACAATTATAGTGTAGGTGCCGGAGGGGCACAGTCGATAAAATTAGAGAACGGGAAGACATATGAAGTAGAAGTGCAGTTCAAGAATGGTAATGAAGATGCAACCCAGGAAATTAAAGATGCAAAAGATGAACATTTTTTAGTGTACAATTTCCCTAATTCTGATCTTACACTAACCAGAACCGATGATGCAAGTTCTACAAGAGGTGATGGAAAACATGTAGGACTTAAAACAAAATGGGTAGTGACCAAGGCCGTAAAAAATGCATCAGCACAAAGCCAGCTTATTCTTACTCTGTATCACGAACCAGCCACCGTTTCCGAAGCTTCTTCAGTAAGTGGAAACGGAATAGTGTATGGAGCTCAAACAGGAGGAGAAACCGATGCTCAGGCTACTTATACGATTATAAATTAAAAAAACAGCAAATAGATAAAACCACTGAAAAATTCAGTGGTTTTTTATTTATAAATATTTGATGCCGAAGAATTTATCTTTAATAGTTTATTTTGATAAAAATTTCATATTTTTGCAACCTAAAATTTTAATCAATAATGAAGGTTACCGCACAAAACCATGATGACGTAAGTGCATTACTTACTGTAACATTGGAAAAATCTGACTACAAAGACAAAGTAGAGAAGCAGTTGATTAATTATGCTAAAAATGCGCAAGTTCCTGGTTTCAGAAAAGGAAAAGTGCCTTTAAGTATGGTTAGAAAACAATATGAAGCAGGTATTGCATTCGAAGAGATCAACAAACAAGTTTCTGATGCTTTAAATAACTATGTAAACGAAAACAAGTTAAGATTAGTTGGCCAGCCTGTACCTCAACCTGTAAATGATTTCAATCATAATGCAGATCAACTTGAAGTTGCTTTTGAAGTAGGATACGAGCCTGAATTCACTATAGATTTAGCTAAATATGAAGCGCCTCACTATAAAGTAGAAGCTTCTGATAAAGAAATCACAAAAAGCATTGAAAACATGCAGAAGCGTTTCGCTGAGCAGGTTCCTCAAGATAAGATCACTAAGGATTCTTATGTTGCTTTAGAGGTTTCTCAGGTTGTAGAAGAAGATGCTGAAGGAGAACACCACCACCATCCGAAAAATGTTACTATTACAGCTGAAAACAAAGAAGCTTTCAAATTAGTTAAAGCTTTAAAAATGGACGGTTCTGTAAAAGTTTCTAAAGAAACATTGGCAGGTGATGAAGAATTAGCTAAAGAATTAGGGTTTACTAAAGAAGAAGTTGAGCATTTACACCACGCTGAAGTTGAAGTTAAAGTAAAAGATTTCTATAGCCTGAACTTAGCAGAACTTAATCAGGATCTTTTTGATAAAGTATACGGAGAAGGAAACATCAAGTCTGAAGAAGAGCTTAAAAATAAAGTTAAGGCTGAATTAGATGAGTATTTCCAGCAAAATGCTGATGTTCACTTTGTGAATAAAGTATTGGAACAAATTACAGAAAAAGAAGAAGTAAAACTTCCTGAAAATTTCCTTGTAAAATGGTTACTATTCTCTAACCAGAATATCCAGACTGAAGAGCAGGCAAAAGAAATCCTTGAATCTGAGAAAAAACAATTAAGCTATCAGATCATCGAAGGTAAATTGATGAATGATAACGATATTAAATTGGATTATGCTGATGTTCTTGCACAAGCTGAACAATTAGTAAGAAACCAATTGGCGATCTACGGAATTCACCATTTAGGAGATGAAGAAATTCAAAAGTATGCTGTTGAAATGTTGAAAGACCAGGAGCAGGTAAGACAGATTTCTTCTGAAGTAGCTATGACTAAATTGAAAGATGTAATTCTTGAAAAGGCAAGCAAAAAAGAAACTGCAATTTCGCATGACGAGTTTTTAGAAGAACTTAAAAAATAATTTATTTTTAAATAAATATTTTAAAACCACCAATTTTGGTGGTTTTTTGTTGTAAAAAACATAGATTTTATATCGGGCAATATTCCTATATTTACGTAATAAATAAATTATATGAAAAAGATAATCATTCCGTTTTTCTGTGCAGTGCTTTTTTCCACTTCAGTAGCAGCACAGCAAAAAACAACCGCTGCTAAAACAGAAGCAGTAAAATCGAAACTGACACCTAAAGAAGTAATAGATAATTATCTTAAAGCTTTGGGGGGAAGAGATAAATTAGAAGCTATAAAAACAACCGTTATAGAAAATACCGTTACTGTACAAGGGATGGAAATTGCTATGACGACTAAAAAGATGGGAAATAAATTCAAGTCCGTACAAAGCGTAATGGGGCAACAAATGACTCAGGTTTTCGATGGCGAAAAAGGAACTTTTGACCAGATGGGACAAAAAATGGATATTCCTGCGGATAAAATTGCTGACCTTAAAAAAAGCAAAACAGTTGATGCATTGGGATATGATCCTGCTTCTTTCCAATCCGTAAATGTAGAGAAGATAGATGGTAAAGATTATAATGTGCTAACTTCAGATAAAGGAAAATACTTCTTTGATGCAACTACAGGATTGTTATACAAGTCCGAATCAAAAGAAGGTACAGCGATTGTAAAAGATTACATGACTGTAGACGGATTGAAGTTCCCTGGAGAAGTAGATGCCGAAGGAAATGGACAGAAGGTAGTTATTAAAACCACTAAAATTGTTCTGAATTCCGGTGTTACGGACGCTGATTTTAAATTATAATAAGGTAAAACCTACAGCTTATAAAAAATAAAAACCGCAAAATCTGCGGTTTTTATTTTTTTAATTTCCATATTCTTTTTTCCATTCTTCAGCAGCTTCACTTAGAACGGTATAGAATTCATCACCGTATTTCCTGATAAGGGGTGTTTTCAGGAATTTATAAACAGGAACCTGCAATTCTCTTCCCAATGTACATGCATCGCTGCACACAGACCATTCATGGTAATTTAAAGCAGTAAAAGAAGAGTATTCCGTAATTCGTATTGGATACAGATGACACGAAATCGGCTTTTGCCAGTCAATAGCACCGTCTTCATACGCTTTTTCAATTCCGCATTTTGTAATACCTTTTTCATCGAATGTTACATAGGCACACTCGCGGTCTTCTACCATGGGCGTTACATACATTCCGTCAGAGGGATCGGTTGTCCATGTTCCCTGTTCTTCAAGAGCTTTTACACCTTCTTTCGTCAGATAAGGTTTGATTTTATCAAAGATATTATCTAAAATTTCAAGCTCGTTTTTATCTAAAGGAGCTCCAACATCTCCCTCCACACAACATGCTCCCTTACATTTGGTAAGGTTGCAAACAAACTCCTCGGAAAATATTTCCTCGGAGATTAATTTATCGTCTATCTGAATCATAATCTTTTTAAAATAAATTAAAATACGTACCTATTTTAAAGGTAACCAAACTCAAAATAATCAGCCAAAGGCTGACTTCCTGCATCCAGTATTTGGGCAAAAAACGCATCATCCGGCTCAGTATGATACTGGAAGGAAATGCGAGGAGCAGTAAATATTCATAGCTCTTATTCATATACAGGATAATAGTAACCAGCTGAGCTAAAGAGAAAACCAATAGGAAGGTATATTTATATCTGCTTATCGGGCTTTTTTTGTTGTAATTTTTAAAGTGATCATATACCGCATAGATCAGCATTAATGCAACCGGGATTAAAGGGATAATTCCTCTGTAATCTGTAATCAGTTTCATCTTTCCAAATGGGAAATAATCAAGGTTCCAGGTGGTAAAGTCCATAAAGAACATGACAGAAAAATAACTGAACACGATCAGGATAATTCCAAGTAAAAATCTGAATATATTTAAACTTATTTTTTCAGAGGTTGCAATAACGTGTATAACTACAAAAACGGCCATTGGCCATGTAGTAGGTAAAAAAATAAAATTCAATGCAACGATGGCACCTACCAGGACATATGATTTTTTCCGGGTATCTTCATTAGCGCTCGTCAGAAGAAGCAAAAGAAAGGAATTAGTAAGTAATGATACGGCAATTCCGATATCAAGATTTCCCGGATAGAGCCCGAAAATGAAAAATGAATATAAAAATAAGGGAAGATGAGTCTGGTGATTAAGTGCAATACTGTGAAAACAGAAATATCCCAAAGCAATTCCCAGAAATGTTATTCCGGCAACAATTGCTTCATAAGTATTGAAATTCAGGATGTTAAATATTATTACTATTAAAAGAAGAAAACCAATATAAACAGGAATTGAAAAAATATTGCTTTCTTTTGAAAGTAATTTAAACATTTTTTATAAATTTGTACAAAGTTAATTTAAAAAAGGAAAATAATGACGTCTTTCTTTCTATTCTTAAGCAAAGTTTTCAAATGGTCTTTCGGTTTTTTTGATTCCTTTGGAAATGTTTTAAACTGGATCCTATTTATTGTTTGCTGTGTGTTGTTCACCTATTGGTGTTACGTTCTGGTGGTTACACTGGGAGGTGATAAAGATAAAGACTACTATTCTCCAACAGAGGGAAAACACCCTTATTATGATCCAAGTATCTACAAAAAAGAAGGTTAATTAATTGGTTATATAGTAAAAAGCCGATCAAATAATTTATTTGATCGGCTTTTTTATAACGGTTAAAATTTACTTTTTTTATTCGTGAATAGGAAGTACCAAAACCGGAATTGTAGAGCTTTTCGTTAAACCTTTAGTCAGGCTGCCTACAAAAACATCATAAATTCCACTTCTTCCGTGAGAGCCCATTACGATATAGCTGGCATTTTTTGATTTAGCGTATTCCAGGATAATATCTTTGGCAATACCTTGTTTTAAAAGATGCTCGCATTCTACATCGTGAGAAATAATTCTCTGTTCAAGCCTATTCAGCTGTACCAGTTCTTCTCTGATCTCATTTTCTTCAACTTCAGGAAAATACTGAAATCCCATATCACCAATAGCAAATCCAATGTCAGTAGGTGCTACATGGATCAGATGAATCTTGCCATTTATCTCTTTGGCAAATTTGATCGCACCATCTACGAGTTGTTCTGTTTTATCCCCAAAATCCACGGGCAATATAATGTTTATCATAACCTTTAATTTTGTTAACTAAAGATAGTGAAAAAAATATGAAATACGCTGTTAAATACTTATAATATTCGGATATCCAGAATTTTTTCATCCTCAAGGAATGCTTCCAGAATATCATTTTCTTCAACTTTCCCAACTCCTTTTGGAGTTCCCGTAAAGATAAGGTCTCCCACTCTTAATGTGAAATACTGGGAAACGAACGCGATGATATCATCAAAACTGAATATCATATCCTTTGTGTTTCCGTCCTGTACCTTTTCTTTATTTTGCAGTAATGAAAAGCCTAAACTTTCCAGATTATAATTTTCTTTATTAAAGAAGTTTCCTACTACAGCTGAACCATCAAACCCCTTAGCTAATTCCCAAGGCAGGCCTTTTGATTTTAACTCTGTCTGCAGGTCCCTTGCTGTAAAATCTATCCCCAAACCGATTTCTTCATAATGTTTATGGGCGGAATCTTTTTGGATGTATTTTCCTCCTTTTGAGATTTTCAATACCACCTCAAGTTCATAATGAATATCTTTAGAAAATTCGGGTAGGTAAAAATCATTACCCTTCAGGACAGCAGTATCAGGTTTGATAAAGATTACAGGTTTTTCAGGAATTTCATTTCCTAATTCTTTCGCATGCTCACTATAATTTCTTCCTATGCAGATAATTTTCATATGCTTATATTTTTTTATTGCATGGTATGAAATCATTGACGATGATACCTTGCAAAAATTATTTAATTGTTAATGGGTAAATTCATTCTCACAGTAATAGCAGATGAACTTATGACTTGTTAAGATAGAAACTCCGAAAAAACTTGTAGCACTATCATCTCTGTAAATATGATTGGAGCCACATTTTGGACATACAAAATCGAATTCGGGATCTTCGATGGTATGCTCCACTTCAAGAGCTATATTCTCGTTTTCTTTGTAATCTTTCAAAATTTCCGTTGCTTTACCCAGGTCGTCTTCAAAAACCTGAAGCTGAATTCCTCCCACTGCCTGAGACAATAGCCAGTCCGACTGAATGAGCTGCTCATTAGCTATGAAGCTGTTAAGGCCTTTTTCTGCCAATATCTGTTTATCCCTATTGGCTTCAAGAGCCGTTTCGTAAAATTTAAAACGAACAAGTTTTGACATCCTTAGAATTTACTTGATAGTTGAATTTTTGTAAAGACCTTCTTTGTATACAAAGGAAAATCGGCGTTCTGTAACCAACCATAATATCCCAGGTCTTTCTGGAAAACTACTTTTACACATTGTCCTTTATATTTACCGAAGCTGAAAGTTTCCTCCATCTTCTCGTTGAATCCAATAAACCCTGCTAAATCCGCATTCTTATTATGAAATGTAAATTCACTCAAAGCAGCAATTTCATTCGGCACGTCATCATATTTTCCTACCTGGGCATCTAATACCTCAAAGGTTGCCATAACGTCAGCCTCAGCGGAGTGTGCATTCTCCAATGTCTTACCACAGTAAAACTGATAAGCGGCTCCAAGGTTTCTCGGTTCTTTCTTATGGAAGATGGTTTGGGCATCCACCAACTTGAATTTGCTTAGGTCAAAATCAATTCCTGCGCGCAAAAGCTCCTCTGCAAGAAGAGGAACATCAAACCTGTTGGAGTTGAAACCTCCCAAATCTGAGCCTGAAATCATTTCCATTACCTTCGAAGCAATGGATTTAAAAGTAGGAGCGTCCTTAACGTCTTCGTCATAAATGCCGTGAATCTGGCTCGATTCCAAAGGAATTGGCATTTCAGGATTAATACGCCAGGTTTTACTTTCCCTGGATGCATCGGGATTTACCTTTAGAATACAGATTTCAACAATCCTGTCTTTTCCGATATTTGTTCCCGTTGTTTCAAGGTCGAAAATGCAAAGAGGTTTATATAGTTTTAAATTCATATTGAAGATTTATAAGTTGAGATAGTGAATTTTGAAGTAATAATATTTCAATTTATTTTAGTCAAAATTCTGAATTTATGTAAGTTGTTTTTGAAATATAAGTGAAATTAAAATATAATAAAGTATAACCATAGGGATTCCTACTGTTCCCAATATGATCAGAATGATAATGGAACCTATTAATAAAGCAAGTTTTGGATAATTGTCTTCCAGTTTCATGGATTTGAATTTCATGGCAATCATTTTAACAGGGCTTACCAAAAGTAACGAAAAGACAATGGTAATGGCTATCATCAGATATAGATTGGAAAATATAAACTCATAGCTCTGAGTTTTTTTAAAGGCATAATACAAGCCAAAAATTAAAATAGTATTGGAAGGTGTATTTAAACCTTTAAAGTAATACTTCTGATCTTCATCCAGATTAAAAATTGCTAACCTCAGGCATGAAAATACAGTAAGTAAAAATCCTGAATAAGCATACCATGGAATGTGAGAATAAGAATTGTCTGCGAGAGCAACAAACATGGTCAATCCCGGAATAAAACCAAAGCTTACCATATCCGCTAGTGAATCCAGCTGAACCCCCAGATTCGAATTAGCTTTTAAAGCACGGGCAACAAAGCCATCAAAAAAGTCTAAAACCAGCGAAAGGATAAGGCAAATAGCAGTTATTTTATAATCACCAAGGATAAGATGCACTGCCCCTATGCATCCGGAAAATAAATTTCCTAAGGTTAGGACGTTCGCAAGATTGTTTTTAATAAAATTCATAGTCACAAAATTACATTTTTTAAGAATTCTAGGTTAAAATATTCCCCACTAAAAAATACATTAATCTGAAATTGATGTAAATTTGCCAAATGAAATTTTTTAAAGAATTTAGAAAACAGGAAGTTCTGGTATTGGTATACCGGATTTTTTTGGCATATGTTTTTTATCAGATTGCCAGATTTTTGTTCTGGTATTTTAATAGAGAGCTCATAAAGGTAGATTCGGTTTCAGACTATTTTAGTTTATCTTTTCATGGAATTGCCTTTGATACTACTGCAATTTTATATGTCAATTCTTTATTTATTTTGCTGAGTCTTATCCCTGTTATAATCAATACCAGAAAGGGATATCAAAAAATGTTATTTTGGCTTTACTTTATCACAAATGGAATTGCCTATGCCATGAACTTCGGTGATTTTGTTTATTATAAATTTGCCCAGACAAGATTAACGTCGGCTGCATTTCAGGTGGCCAAGCATGAAACTAATATCGGAAAAGTGTTTGGTGCTTCCATTGTTCAGAATCCTTTTGTTCTTATATGGTTTTTTGTTCTTATGGCACTATGGGTTTTTCTTTACAAAAGGATAAAGATCACAGAACAGAAGCCGGTAAGACTTATTCCTTATTTTATCCTTTCTGTCCTTTGTCTATGTGGAATTACAGTTTTGGTAGTAGGAGGGATCCGTGGAGACTTCAGACACAGCACAAGGCCTATTAATCTTGTGGACGCAAATCGTTTCGTGAAAATTCCATCTCAGGGGAATATGGTTTTGAACAGTACGTTTTCATTCTTCAGAACATTAGGAACCAATAATTTTAAAGAAGTTCACTTTGTAGACCCGAAGTTTATAGAGGATAATATCCAGCCTTATAAAATATACGACAGGCAGGTAACCAACCGTCCGAATATCGTAATATTTATTGTTGAATCCTTCAGCAGGGAATATTCCGGAGCTTTTAATAAGGATAAGAATATTAAAGATTATGTTTCTTACACCCCGTTTATTGATAGTTTAGCTGGTGAAAGTTTAATTTTTCCCAACACCTTTGCGAATGGAAGACAGTCTATCCATGGAATGAGCAGTGTGCTTGCCGGAATTCCGAGTCTTACGGATGCTTTTACAAGTTCACCATATTCCAATCAGAAAATACAATCTATTGTTTCTATATGTAATGATCTGGGTTATGATACCTCATTTTATCATGGAGCACCCAATGGATCCATGGGATTCCTTGGCTTTGGAAATATTTTAGGTTTCAAACATTATTTTGGAAAGACCGAGTATAATAATGATGCCGATTTTGACGGAATGTGGGCGATCTGGGATGAGCCGTTTTTGCAATACTTTGCTAAAAATGTTGGGAAAACGCAACCATTTATGGCTACTGTTTTTACCGCTTCTTCTCACCATCCTTTTAAAATTCCTGAAAAATACCAGGGGAAATTTAAAAAAGGTAAAAATCAAATGCATGAACCGATACAATATACTGATTATTCAATAAAAAAATACTTTGAAACGGCTAAAAAACAACCCTGGTATAATAATACTATTTTCGTGTTTACCGGAGATCATACCAATGAAATCTATTATCCGGAATATCAGAAAAGTATGAACCGTTTTGCCGTTCCGATTATTTTATATTCTCCCAATCCCGAATATCATTTGAAAGGAGTAAATACGGAAGAAGCACAGCAGATTGATATTTACCCAACACTGGCAGATCTGATCGGATATAATAAAAGGATAAGAAGCTGGGGAAGAAGTCTCGTAAGTGATAAAAAATACCCTGCTATCATAGCAAATTCAGATGGCGGTGTGGAACAATTTATTATTGGGAATTATATCTATCGTTTCGACGGAAAAAATGTAGTAGGCATTTATGATAAATCAGATCTGGGATTGGAGAAAAATCTGGCAGATCATTTGAATACACCGGAGACTGAAAAAGGAAAGGAGATTGCCAAAGCCTGGTATCAGGATTATATGGACAGGGTTATCAACCGTAAACTGAACTAAGAGGGTGTTTAATTTTTTAAATTGGTATGTGTCTTGTTATATATGCCCAGTATAATAAATGTTTTTGTTTGTTTAAAATTAATTTATATTTTTAGCGTTAAATAGATAACAAGAACAGTATATCAAAATTAAAATAACAAGTATATGAGAAAATTATTATTTACCCTGGCATTTTCTTTGGCAAGTATATTATCTTTTGCACAGATAGAAGGAAAATGGAAAACTATAGATGATGAAACCAAACAGGCAAAATCTATTGTAGAAATCTATAAAAAAACAGATGGGACTTATTATGGCAAGGTATCGCAATTACTTATAAAGCCTGCTGATCCTAACTGTACAAATTGTAAAGATGACAGAAAAGGAAAACCTATTCTTGGACTGGAAATTATCAGGGGATTAAAAAAAGAAGGTGACGAATTTACCGGAGGAACTATTACAGATCCAAAGACTGGAAAAACGTATAAATGTACGATTACAAGATCCGGAGATCAGTTGAATGTAAGAGGATACATAGGTTTATCCCTGTTGGGAAGAACGCAGACTTGGCAAAAAGTAAACTAATCTGTTTTAAATAAAATTAATTAACGGCATTTCATTTAAATGAGATGCCGTTTTTATGATGTGTGTAATAAAAAAACACTATTTTTGTAGTCTAAATTTTTCAAAGAAATATGGCAGAATATACTTTTCGTGAGGTAATTGCACAGGCAATGAGTGAGGAAATGCGTAAAGACGAATCCATTTATTTAATGGGGGAGGAAGTTGCAGAATACAACGGTGCGTATAAAGCTTCAAAAGGAATGCTGGATGAATTTGGTCCTAAAAGAATAATCGATACACCGATCGCAGAACTTGGTTTTACCGGAATCTCCGTAGGTGCAGCGATGAATGGGAACAGACCCATTGTAGAATTTATGACATTCAATTTCTCTTTGGTAGGAATTGACCAGATTATCAATAATGCAGCAAAAATCCGTCAGATGAGTGGAGGACAGTGGAATTGTCCTATTGTTTTCCGTGGTCCTACTGCTTCTGCAGGCCAATTGGGAGCTACGCACTCTCAGGCTTTCGAAAGCTGGTATGCAAACTGTCCGGGATTGAAAGTGATCGTACCTTCTAATCCTTATGACGCAAAAGGATTATTGAAATCAGCAATCCAGGATAATGATCCGGTAATCTTCATGGAATCCGAGCAGATGTATGGAGATAAAATGGAAATTCCTGAAGAAGAATACTATCTACCGATCGGAAAGGCAGATATCAAGAAAGAAGGTAAGGATGTAACTCTGGTTTCTTTTGGTAAGATCATGAAAGTAGCGATTCAGGCTGCTGAAGATTTGGCTAAAGAAGGAATTTCTGTAGAGGTGATCGACCTTAGAACAATCCGTCCTTTGGATTATGATGCTATTTTAAATTCTGTTAAGAAAACAAACAGACTGGTTATTTTGGAAGAAGCATGGCCGTTTGCGTCTATCTCTTCTGAAATTGCATATATGGTTCAGCAAAAAGCTTTCGATTATCTGGATGCACCAATCAAGAGAATTACGACTCCTGATGCTCCTGCTCCATATTCAGCAGCTTTATTTGCAGAATGGTTCCCTAAACTTGAAAAAGTGAAAGAGGAGATTAAAAATGCGTTGTATATTAAATCATAGAGAAAAACTTCCGAAAGGAAGTTTTTTCATTTATTATATTCATGAAGAATAATTCATGAGGTCATAAATTTAGTGTAGATTTGCGCTTTTAAAATTAGCTGATATGTCAGAAGTTACAGAGGGTGGTCATCATTTTGACCTAAAGAAACTTTCATTTGTAGGGGTTATTGTGTCCCTCGGAATTGTTTTTGGGGATATTGGGACGTCACCATTGTACGTAATGAAAGCAATTGTGAATGCCCGAAAAGATGGTGCGGCAATGCCATTCGATGAATATATTGAAGGTGCATTATCATGTATTATCTGGACATTGACCCTTCAAACTACTATAAAGTATGTAATTATTGCTCTAAGAGCAGATAATAAAGGAGAAGGGGGAATTCTTGCACTTTATTCACTAGTAAAGAAACTCAAGAAGAAATGGCTCTATGTGGTTGCCATTATAGGAGCGGCAACACTTGTTGCAGATAGTGTAATCACTCCTTCATTAACGGTTATGTCTGCTATTGAAGGGTTAAAAATATATAATCCCGAGACACCGGTAGTTCTCATTACCCTGGTCATCCTGTTTGTAGTTTTTGTGGTACAACAGTTTGGAACGGCTTCTATTGGGAAATTCTTTGGACCCGTTATGGTAACCTGGTTCCTGGCCTTAGGGGTTTTCGGATCAATCCACCTTTTTGATCACATTGAAATTATAAGAGCATTTAACCCGATATATGCCTACAATCTTATTACACACTCTCCAAGTGCTATTGTTATCATGGGAGCAGTGTTCCTTTGTACAACAGGAGCGGAAGCTTTGTACTCGGATTTGGGGCATTGTGGTGCTAAAAATATAAGAATCAGCTGGGTGTTTGTAAAATTAATGCTTATCCTGAACTATCTTGGACAAGGAGCATGGCTGCTGGATAATTATCATCAGGTGTTCAGTGGTGTGAATCCATTCTTTGGAATTATGCCGCAATGGGCCGTTTTACCTGGGGTTATCCTTGCAACAGCCGCTGCAATTATCGCCAGTCAAGCCGTAATCACCGGATCATTTACTATGTTCTCGGAAGCCATGTCAGTTTCATTCTGGCCGAATCAGCACATTGAATATCCTTCGGGTATTAAAGGACAAATGTATATCCCGGGAGTAAACTGGGGATTGATGGTATTCTGTTTTGTTGTGGTTATATTTTTTCAAAAATCTGAAAGAATGGAAGCGGCTTATGGTCTGACGATTACCATTACCATGTTAATGACCACCATACTATTACTTTTCTGGTTAAGCAGAACACGGGTAAGCAAATTCTTTATTATAGGTTTCGGAGCGGTTTATCTTTTCCTTGAATCAGGATTTTTCTATGCCAATGTCATCAAATTTGTTGATGGAGGATGGCTAACAATGGTATTAGGTGGGTTTATTGCAGTATGTATGTATGCATGGTATAACGGCAGACTGATCAAGGCTAACTTTATACAATATGTAAAGATCGATAAATATGTGTCTATTATTAAGGATATGAAACTTGATGAGACCATTCCTAAATATGCTACCAATCTTGCTTACTTAAGCAGAGCAAAAAGAAATGACGAGGTAGAGTCAAAGATTATTTATTCCATCATCAAGAAACAGCCTAAAAGGGCAGATCATTATTTTGTTTTAAGTATTGTAAATCAGGAAGATCCCTATACTTTTAAATATACGGTAGATGAAATATTACCAGGAACTGTATTTAAAGTGAATTTTCTTTTAGGATTTAAAGTAGACCGCAGAATCAATGATTATTTCGGTATGGTTCTGAAAGATCTTATGGCTGATGGAACTATTCCATCAAGAAGCAGTCACCCTTCTTTGAGAGCACATAATATACCTCCGGATCTTAAATATGTGATTATAGATAATACGTATATCAACGATATACTTTTGACGGTAAAACAAAAAATCACGCTTAATATTTACAATTTTGTGAAGTATATTGGAAGTGACGATTTCAAGGCCTGGGGAGTCACTTCACACAATGTAGTGGTGGAATCTGCTCCGATTACAGAGGAGACATTATATGATAAAAAAATTGAACAGGCGGGATTTTTACGCCATAACTTCTAAGCACCACTTTATAAGCATACTATCTATTTAAATAAAAATTAATAAATTTGTAGATAATTATTTTAATGGATACTATACAAAAAGAAAAAAATATAGCTCTTATCAAAGATGTTTTGAGAAACTACCTTTTAGAAAAAGGTTTCCGAAACACGCCTGAGAGATACACCATATTGGAAGAGATCTATAATATGGATCACCACTTCAATGTGGATGATCTCTATCTGTTGATGATGCAGAAGAAATATCATGTTTCTAAAGCAACAATTTACAATACAATTGAGATCTTCCTGGATGCAGGGCTAATTCGTAAACACCAATTTGGAGAAAAAACACTGACGTCTTCATCTTATGAGAAGTCTTATTTTGATAAGCAACACGATCACTTGGTGATCTACAAAAAAGATTCTGATAAGGAGATTGAGGAAATTATAGAGTTTTGTGATCCTAGGATTCAAGGGATCAAAGAAGCTATAGAAGATGCTTTTGGCGTAAAAATTGATTCTCATTCGCTGTATTTTTATGGCATTAAGAATGACTAATCAATGAGACTGATTCTTTTTCTGATACTCTTTGTTTCTACTTTTATATTTGCGCAAGATCAACAAAAACCTGCGCAAAGGGATCCTTATTTAAAAGCTCCTGTAAATAATAATACACCCAAGCAAATAAGACCTGAAGATAAAATTAAAATCATCCATGCGGATTTTGTAAAAAAAGATCCTGCAAAGTATGACGGAAACCAATATCTTGAGGGAAATGTAAAAATCGAAAATCAGGGTTCTATCCTTACGGCAGATGAAGTTGTGCTGTATAGCGAAGAAAACTTTGCGAAAGCGATTGGTAATACAAAGCTCCAGAACACAGATGGATCGGTAATTACTGCTGGGGAAATGGAATACGATGGGAATACCCAAAAGGGCGTTGCACGTAAGAACGTAGTCCTTACCGACCCAAAGCAAACCATCAGAACCGATATTCTTTATTACGATAAACTTTCAAATCTTGCCTATTTTAATACAGGAGGAACGATTTCTGACGGACAGAATGTGATGTATACAAAATCTGCGACCTATTTTCTGGATACGAAGATGATCGATTTTGTAGGCAATGTAAAAATTGATACTCCGGACTATGTTATCGAAGGTCCCAACATTAAACAGAACCAGAATACTAAAGTTGCTGAGTTCTTTGGTCCGACAACGATAACCAACAGGGCCAATCCGAAAAACTATATATACACCGAAAGAGGTACCTATAAAATGGGTTCTAAAGAATCCTACCTTAATAAAAATTCGAGGATACATTATAACGATAAAATTCTGACCGGAGATGATATGTATTTTAATCAGCTCACAGGGTTTGGTACAGCTACCGGAAATGTGACATTAGATGATCCTAAAGAAAAAAGATATGTGAAAGGAGGTTATGGAGAAATTTTTCAAAAGAAAGATTCTTCGATCATTACCAAAAATCCATATGCCGTAAAGATCCTTGAAAAGGATTCTATATATTTTGCAGCTGAAAAGATAATCTCTTATCAGAAACCTGATGAAACTGATGCTACAAAGAAAAAAAGTTTTTTGAGAGCATTCAGGAAAGGAAGGTTTTATAAGTCCAATGCACAGGGAAGAGCAGATTCCATTGCATTTAACGAAACGGATGGTATTATGCATATGTATACTGCACCAATCTTATGGAGTGGAGAAAAGCAGGTGACAGGAGATAAAATCGAAGCTTATTTTAATACGGCAACCGAGGATCTTGACTCCTTGAAAGTAATAGGAAATGCATTTGCTATAAGTAAAGTTGATTCTTTGAACCTGAAAGATGAGTTCAACCAGGTAAAAGGAAAGCTCATGACCGTTTATTATGAAAAAAGCGAGGTCAAAGAAACCAAAGTTATAGGAAATGCACAGGCTATAAGTTATGCGGATGACTTTAACGAAAAGACTAAAGAGAATGAAAGAATAGGTATTACCCTTACCTCATGTGGAATTATTGATGCTATATTTGAAAGCAGAGTACTTCAGATTGTATCCTGTAATATCGGGGCAACGTCCGATACATATCCTATGAGTAAGATAGAACCTGCCAGAAGAAAGTTTCAGGACTTTAACTGGAATACAAAAGACAGAATCAGGAAATGGCAGGATATCCTCGTAGATACTCCTGGATATGAAGAGATAAAATACGAAGCCGACACTGAACTTTATGATGCGGCTAAAGAAGCTGTTGAAAAGGAAAAAGCTAAGGAAGAAGCTAAAAAACCTAAGAGAGTCAGAAAATAAGTTTCTGTAAAATATAAAAGGCCTGCCAAAAAGCAGGCTTTTTTTGTGTAATGATAATTTCGGGATTTAATGAATGTTTTTTAGCTTTGCTAAAATTTTATTTAAAATGGAATTGCAAAAAGGTTTTTTTTCATACCAGGCACAAACTACACAATTTGCAGCAGGTTTTGAAGTTGAAAAAGCAGAAGGAAGCTATATTTTTGGAACGGACGGAAAGAGATATCTTGATTTTGTAGCAGGAGTTTCTGCCAATACTTTGGGACATTCCCATCCTAAAATCGTTAATGCAATCAAAGAACAGGCGGAAAAGTACCTTCATGTAATGGTATATGGTGAATATGCGCAGGATAAACCTGTGGCATTATGTCGTTTGCTGGCAGAAGCTACTCCGGATCCGCTGGAAGTTACTTATCTTGTCAATAGTGGAGCTGAAGCTATAGATGGAAGTCTGAAGCTGGCCAAAAGATATACCGGAAGGGAAGAAATTATTTCCTTTAAAGATTCTTATCATGGAAATACCCATGGAGCATTAAGTGTTTCGGGAAATGAGTATCATAAGAGGGAATTTCGTCCTCTTTTACCGATGGTATCATTTATTGAATTCAATAATGAAGACGATCTGGATAAGATTACAGAGAAGACAGCCTGTGTAATCCTTGAAACGATACAGGGTGCGGCAGGATTTTTAGTTCCTCAGAACGATTATCTGAAGAAATTAAAAAAAAGATGTGAGGAGGTGGGGGCTCTCCTTATCCTGGATGAGATACAACCGGGGTTTGGAAGGACAGGTAAGCTGTTTTCATTTGAGCATTATGGAATTGTTCCGGATATCCTTGTTATGGGGAAAGGAATGGGAGGTGGAGTCCCTGTTGGGGCTTTTATGAGCTCTAAGGAAATAATGAATAGTTTGTCACATTCGCCGAAGTTGGGACATATCACTACATTCGGAGGGAACCCTCTTATAGCGGCATCCAGCTATGCAACATTAAAAGAAGTGCTAGAAAGTGGGTTAATGAATGAGGTGGACAGGAAAGAGGAACTATTCAGGGCATTACTGGTGCATCCCAAGATCAGTAATATAAACGGGAGAGGGTTGATGCTCGCTGTAAATTTAGGAAGCCCGGAATATACTTTAAAAGTTGCTCAGAAGTGTATGGAAAAAGGTCTTGTAGTGTTCTGGCAACTGTACAGGAATGAATATTTAAGAATTTCTCCACCATTAACCATATCTCTTGAGGAAATAAAAGAGGGATGCCAGATTATCCTTGAAGTTTTAAACGAAAATTAGATATCAATCTCTTCTTTCAAAGAAGAGAATTTTTTATGCCAAGCACTGTAAATTTTGCTTTTAAAATCCTTCACGATAGTGTCAGAACAACTGTGACAAATATCATGCATATTGTATAAAAAAGTAAATACATTTTTGTGTAATAAAAAAATTAATTTATATATTGCGGGACGATAAAACAAAGATTATATGGCGAAACTTAAAGTCCATTACGAATTTCCAATGCATTGTCTTTCAGAGATTTTATATGAGTATCTGGCGACGGCAGAAGGATTATCTGAATGGTTTGCGGATGAGGTAGTAGAGAAAGGAGATGACTTCTTTTTTAGCTGGGGTGGAGGCCCTGCTGAAAAGGCGACTTTGATTAGATATAAGCCAGAAGGTTTCGTGCGTTTCAGATGGGAAGAAGATGAGGGAACAAAGAATTTCTTTGAAATGACCATCACGATTGATGATATTACTGAAGATTTGGCTTTAAATATCACAGACTTTTGTGAAGAAGGAGATGAAGAAGAAAATGCGATGTATTGGGAGAATCTTATAGAAAACCTAAGAATAAAACTAGGGGCTGCTTAATAGTGGGCTGTACAAAATGATAAAACTGATGAACGATTTATCGTTCATTATTTTTTTATAAATAAATCATACATTGGAAAATCAATATTTTACATCAGACGAATTGAATGTGAAGAACAGGGCATTTCTCCTGGGAGATGCTGTAAAGGTTTCTTTTTTTATTAGAAACTCTAAGCTCATTATGGACGAAGAGTGTTATTTCTTCCTAATGGCCTCAATGAGAAAAATGAGAATGAATATTCCTTTGACTTATACTCTTGAATTTTTTCAAACTCTTTTTCAAAAAGAGGTGATTGAAGGAAAGAATAGTAAAAATGCGATTATTAATTTTCAGGTTTTCAGAAATTCAGATGAACTTACTTTAGCAAAATCATCAATTTCCTATTTTTATGAAGTCGATGAAAAGGATGATATTCTGGCCATTCATCAAAGGCTTCTTGAGCTTGATCTTATCAAAGAAATTAATGTAAATAATAATCTTTTGAGTAATATCAGGGTTCATTGTCCGGAAAACATCTATGGAGGGATTTATGCTCAGGAAAACGATCTGGATGATGTGATTCTGCTTAATCCGAATAAGAGGATTGCGAGATCTACTTCTGGAAACCTTCTGTTTTTAGAAGGAAATATCATTAAAGTTCCAAAACATTCTGAAGGTGCATACATTTCTCCTTTACTGGAAAATTTTGTTACTTTTTTACATAAGAATAATCTTGCTGATATTCAGGAGCATGAAATTATTGCATTTGAATCTCAGAAAGCTGAAGAAATTTTAATGATTTCAGATGAGAAAGGCATATTTTCTGTAGGAAAGATAAGAAATAAGACTTTTGGAAATTCCCGATTCACCGAATTGGTGGAAAAATGGAAGGAAAGTTTTTAAAATTGACAAACCCGGTAAACAACAAAAGTTCCAAAGTCCTTTACCGGGTTTTATTCTGAATATATCAGAAATTGTATTTTTTTAAACCTGCTGAGATGTATCTGGCAGACTTATTTACAATATTATTTTTATTTATTGCCTCGCTTCACCTTAATAGGCTTAAGAGTTAAAAATACTTCCGGAAAGAAAAATAAAATAAGTTGTTTTAAGATTTTCATTTTCACGACTTTTTGGTTATTCAAATAACGGAAATTCTTTCTTAAAAATTGGTTAAAGCAAGCTTAAAATTTGTTAATATTTTCTCTCTAATTCCCAATATAAGTAGAATTAATTCAATGAAATATCTTCCGGGGAATTAGCCCAGAGTAGATATTCACCACCCAGATTCTGCATGATAGTTTTCCATAAGGTCTGGTCATTGGGTAATGTATAGTCCAGATTATAGATATCGACTACAGTCCACATTTTTCTTTGAACCTCACTATCCAGCTGATTGGCTGTCCATCCTGAATATCCGGAAAAGATCTTGACATCATCTATAAGGAGGTCTCCACTTAAAACGGCGCTAATGATGTTTTCAATATCCTCTGTCAGATAAAATCCATCAGCAATATCAGTATATAGTTCCGTTACTTTTTTGCCTTTTACAATAAAGAATATCTTATCATTTTCCACCGGTCCACCATCGTACACATCGATTTTAAAATCAAAGAAGTTCTTGAACTTGCCACTCACCTGATTGTTTTTCTTATTTAATATTAAACCAAATGCGCCGCTTTCGTTGTGTTCTACGATAAGGACTACTGATCTGGAAAAAATATCTCCGGAAATATCAGGTGTGGAAATTAATATTTTACCTTTGTATGAGTAATGCATACTCAAATTTAATAAAAAATATTTATGGAAAACCTTCACGATAAGAGAAAAATCTATGAGAAATCCCAACTTATTGAAAGTGAGATAAAACAAAATCCGATTGAGCAATTCAGGGATTGGTTTCTTACAGCGTCAGAGAATCCAGGTGTTTCCGAAGCAAATGCAATGGCTATATCAACTGTAGAGGAAGATGGATGCCCAAGGACGAGAATGGTTCTTTTAAAGGCATATACGTATGAAGGGTTTATTTTTTACACCAATTATTCAAGCAAGAAAGGAAAGGCAATTGAAAAAAATCATAAGGCCTGTCTCCATTTTTTCTGGCCAACACTTGAAAGGCAGATCATCATAAAAGCCAATTTGGAACGGGTAGCGGAGAATCTGAGTGATGGCTATTTTCATTCCAGACCAAAAGGCAGCCAGCTGGGTGCAGTAGTGTCGCCTCAAAGCCAGATTATTCCCAACAGGGAGTTTCTGGAAGAGAAATTAAAAGAGCTGGAGAAGCAATATGAAACGGATGAAGTTCCAAGACCCGAGAATTGGGGTGGCTATATCGCAAAACCTTATGAGATAGAATTCTGGCAGGGCAGACCCAATAGATTACATGACAGGATTATCTATCAGCTTGAAGGTCTCGACTGGAAAATTTCCCGTTTAGCGCCTTAATCCCTTTATCAAACTGAATAAACATAAAAAAACCTCATCAAAAGATGAGGTTTGCATTTTCTAATCTGAATGATTATTTTTTCTTAGCTCCAGAAACTGCTGTAGATAGATCAGCTCCAGCTTTGAATTTAGCAACTTTTTTAGCAGCAATTTTGATTGGTTTTTTAGTTGCAGGGTTGATACCTTGTCTAGCAGCTCTCTCAGCTACTGAGAAAGTACCGAATCCTACTAAAGAAACTTTTCCGTCTTTTTTCTTTAAAGTAGTAGTTACGTTAGAAATAAAAGATTCAAGAGCAGACTTTGCTGCAACTTTTGTAATTCCTGCATCTTTTGCGATTGCGTCGATTAATTCAGACTTGTTCATAATTTTTAATATTAAAGTTGGTTCGTAATTATAGCAAATATAATACTATTTTCTAATTGTGCAATTTTTTTATTAAATTTTGTATTATTTTTTTGATTTTGGCGAAAAAACATCAAAATATCATAATTCGGTTTTTCACCAAAAATCTACGTTACCCGTTACTAAAATCATGCCAAATGCTTATGTGTATTGACTTTAGCTAAATCGGAATATTATTTTTTGTATTTATTAAATCTTGAATTTGTATTAAGTATTAATGTATTTGGTGATATGATTGTAGATTTAGTAAGTAAAATCCAAATATTTTAATTTAAAAAAAAATAAATACCTGTGTATCTGATGCTTTTAAAATGGTTATAAACTTCAATTTATAAATTTTTATTAATAAATTTGCAGCATGTTAATAGAAGTTTTCAAGTCAAAGATTCACAGGGTACGGGTTACTGCCTCAGACCTTAATTATATCGGGAGTATAACGATTGACGAAGATCTTATCGAAGCTGCCGGATTGGTGGTAGGTGAGAGAGTTTATATCGTAAACGTAAACAATGGAGAGCGTTTCGATACATACATTATAAAAGGTAAGAGAAAATCCGGAGAGGTATGCTTAAACGGGCCTGCTGCAAGAAAAGTTCAGAAGGATGATATCATCATTATTATAGCTTATGCACAAATGACGCCGGAGGAGGCAAAAAGTTTCCAGCCAAAGATCGTTTTCCCGGATGAAAAGACAAACCTTCTTACCTGATTCATGGAGAAAAAACAAACGAATCCCATAAAGTCAATAATTACAGTCGTAATTTCGCTTGCTTTTGCAGGCTTTTTTTTATGGCTTGCTTTAAAGGGACTTGATTTTAAGGTGATTCAGAAATCATTGGCAAAAGCAAACTACCTGTGGGTTTTATTTGCTTCTGTTTTTGGGATTTTAGCCTACTGGTTTCGGGCTGTTCGCTGGAATCTTTTATTAGAACCTATGGGGCATCAGATCTCTAACTCCAATTCATTGTGGTCTATTTCATTTGGCTACCTGATGAATCTTACCATTCCCAGAAGTGGAGAAGTAGCAAGGGCTACGGCATTGTATGGAGTGGAAGGAGTTCCGGTAGATAAATCTTTTGGAACGATTATTTTGGAAAGAGTAGTTGATCTTATTTGTATGTTGGGATTCTTGGGATTAACCTTAATCTTTAAATACAAGGCCATTCTTTCTTTTTACGAAAACTCAGGAATAGATATCAACCCAAATAAAATTTTAATCATTCTTTTAATTCTTGTAGTAGGAACAATACTTTTTTTTGTTCTCAAAAAGAAGCTTGCAACAATTCCTCTTTTAGGAAAGATTATTGGCTTTATAGATGGAATCTTCCAGGGGATCACTTCGATTTTCAGGCTGAAACAGAAAGGAAAGTTTATTTTGTATACGCTGGGAATCTGGATATCCTATTATTTTGCAGCCTATCTTGTATGTTTTGCACTTCCGGAAACTTCAAACTTCACCATTGCTGACGGTTTCTTTATTATTGTAGTAGGAACATTGGGAATGATCATTCCTGCCAGTGGAGGTATCGGAGCCTTCAACCTGGCTATGAAATTCGGATTTATGGCATTATTTATATCCATGGGAAAAAGTGCGGAATTAGGAGGTGAAATGGGACTTACTTATTCTTTTATTTCCTTACCTCTGCAAATTGTAATTATGCTGGTCATGGGATTGATTTCTATTCCAATGCTGGCGAAAGCAAGAAATAGCAGAGTCAGTCACAATAATTTTGAAAGTTAATATCCATTCTGATATACAATACAGCCCGGTCAATTAGATCGGGCTTTTTCTATTAAAATATTTGGATATTCGGGAAATCAAATTTATCTTAGATATTTAAGATTTTATTATGGCAATTAACCTACAGAAAGGACAAAGAATAGATATAGGATTAACAAAACTAACGATTGGACTAGGATGGGATCCTAATGATGGAAGAGGATATGATTTTGATCTTGATGCTTCTGCAATTATGATCGATGCGGAAAGAAAACTTGTAAGTGAAGATTATTTTGTTTTTTATAACAATCTAAGCTCTCCGGATGGCGCATTGACTCATACGGGTGATGATCCGAGTGGAAAGAACAGTGACGGGGATGATGATGAATCTATTATTATCGATTTGGAAAAAGTTGATGGAAGAGTAGAAGAAATACTCTTTGTGGTTACCATCGAAGATTTTGAAAGAAGAAAACAAAATTTTGGTCAGGTAAGAAATTCATATATCAGGATCATTGATAATAATAGCAACCAGGAAATCGCCAAATATGAACTGGATGAGGATTTTTCTATAGAAACGGGAATCGAGTTCGGCAGGTTATACAAGAGGAATGGAAGCTGGAAATTTGAGGCTTCCGGAATTGGTTACAGGGCAGACCTTTCTTTCTTCCTTGAAAAATATTATAAAGGGCAAATCATTAAATAACAATGGCAATTAATTTACAAAAAGGCCAAACGATAGATCTCAGGAAAAACAATCTTGGTGAAAGCGTTTATGATCTTTCTCAGGTCACTATCGGATTGGGTTGGGACGTTCGCAAGCAGGGAGGTTTCTTTGGGAGGTTATTCAGCAATGAACCCGAATATGATCTCGATGCTGTTGCTTTTCTTCTGGATAAAAACGGGAAAGTTGCTGATATGGGAAGAACTCTTCATGGGCATAATGGAAAACAGGTTGTGCTTTATGAAAGTGATGTTATTTACTTTAATTCGATGCGTCATCCTTCAGGTCACATCTGGTTGACGGGTGATAATAGAACAGGGGAAGGCGATGGAGATGATGAACAGATTATAGTGAAGCTGGATCAATTAAACGAACGTTATCAAAAGATAATTTTTGTCGTGTCTATATATCAGGGAAGGACCAACAGACAGCATTTCGGAATGATTGATAATGCTTTTATCAGAGCGGTTGATGCAAGAGGAAAAGAAATTACAAAATATAGTCTTTCCGGAGATAGCAGTATGAATGGCATGTGCTCGATGGTTTTTGCTGAAGCATATCGCCATCATGGAGACTGGAAATTCAGGGCAATAGGAGATCCTTACAGTACGGATAATTTTATAGATGTTCTGGTGCCTTATACGTATAAATAAAAAGTATGCTGAAAAGCATACTTTTTTTAATTAAAAAATTTCATATTATAAGAATGATCATCTTCATCGATGATTTTAAAACCTAAGCTGGAATAAAGTTTCTGTGCCCGATTAGTTTTTAAAACACTAAGGGAAACTGATTTCTGATCCGAAACCGATTCACGGATAATTTTTTCCAAAATAGATTTTCCAATACCCAGACCTTGTTGGTCAGGATGAATCTGAAGTTGTAAAATATCTATATTATCTGCAGTTCTGTTTATTTTTAACAATCCCATTGGGTTATCATTTAAAATGATGATATGAGCATTTTCAAATTGGTAAAGGATCCTTTGAAGAGCATATTCTTTTGTGGTTGGCAGATTCGAAGTGGCATAATGCTCAGTCATCGTTTTCATTCTCAGATCGAGCAGGAATTCAATATCGCTTTCCTTAGCTTTCCTGTATTTCAATGCAAAGTTCATAGTATATTCAGCCTTTTCAATACCACGAATATATTGAATTTAAGATTTAAAAAAGTTCGAAAAAAAATCTTTTTCCGATTTTGATTTTGGTGCCTCCTTTCAATTCAATTCTTCGATCGATATCTGTTATTTTCTCCTGATTAATCTGTACTCCTCCATTTTCAATCAATCTCCTTATAGCTGATTTACTCAGATCACTCTTAAGCTGGTGACACAAATCTGTAAGAAGGACATAATTTTCCGAGAGATGCAGGGAATCAATACCAACAGGTTTGAATGTCTTTTCTTCAAAGTTTTTATTTTGAACCTGATTAGCAAAAAAATCTTCTGCTCTTTTTGCTGAAGACTCGTCATGGTATTGAGTAATAATATTTTTAGCAAGTAACTTTTTAATATTCATGGGATTTTCTCCGTTTTCCATCCTCGATTTCAAATTCTGTTTTTCAACAGCCGAAAAGTCTGTGGTGAGATTCATAAACTCTTCGATTAAAGAATCAGGAATAGACATTGTTTTTCCAAACATCTCATTGGGTTCATCTGTCAGGCCAATGGTATTATGTAGTGATTTGCTCATTTTTTCTTTTCCATCAAGTCCTTTTAATAAAGGCAGGCACATCACAATCTGTGGTGAAAGCCCATACACTTCCTGTAATTGTCTACCCATTGTGCAGTTGAAAAGCTGGTCAGTTCCTCCCATTTCGATATCACATTCAATCTTTACGGAATCAAATCCTTGTAAAATAGGGTATACAAGTTCATGCATCGCAATAGGTGTATTTTCCGAAAATCTTTTATTGAAGTCGTTTCTGTGCATTAACTGGGCTATAGTTACTTTTGAAAGCAATCCGATCGCTTCAGAAAAGTTCAAATGATCCAACCAATCGGAATTAAAAACAATTTTTGTTTTTTTAATATCAATTATTTTAGATAGCTGATCGATATAAGTTTGGGCATTGTCATTAACATCTTTGGTGCTTAGCGGTTTTCGTGCTTTGTTTTTTCCTGTAGGATCCCCAATTCTTGCTGTAAAACTTCCGACAACAATAATAATCCGGTGTCCCAGATCCTGAAATTGTCTGAGTTTTTTTAGAACAACAGCGTGTCCGAGATGCAGGTCCGGAGCAGTAGGATCGAATCCCAGTTTGATGTTTAGTTTCCTGTTTTCGTCTTTAGCCTGTTGTAATTTTTTTTCCAGACCGTTTTGTGGTAAAATAATTTCCACATTTTCTTGTAATAAATGAATCATTTCTTTTAAAATTTTGCATTAAAAAAGCCCGAACTATAATGTTCGGGCTCTATATAATTAATTAATATTTTGTTATTGAATTATACACATAGACAGTCTTCCCGAACAGTACATCGGGTAATAATACTTATTAAAGAAAGGAAGACGTAATATGCTGTTTAAATGTTTCATATGAACAGCAAAGATAGAAAGTTTTTTCTATTGTAAGAATTCAATCAGGAAACTGGCTGATTATTTTCTTTAAGAAGATTGACGGGTTTGCAATGGATGAGTGTTCAATATTTCAGATTCATTAGCATTCGTTAAGCGATCATTGATTTCATAATATGTATTTCTAATGTGCTCTTTCCATATTTCCACTTGTTCAGGAGATACCCTGTCTGCTTTATCGAAGAAAAAATGTTGGTTGATCTCAAAACCGCAGTATGTAAATATACCTTTATCGGAAGTTAATGAAAGTGCTTTATCCATTCCGATTTGTTCATATTCTGCATGTGATTTACCATGCGTATTGATAATTACGGCCTGTTTTCCTGCCAATAAACCCTTTTGAATGCCCTGGTCATAACGGTAAGCGTAACCATAGCTGAAAACCCTGTCGATATATCCTTTCATAATAGCCGGCATTCCGGTCCACCAGATAGGATAGATGAAGGTAATATGCTCTGCCCATGTGATGAACTCCTGCTCATATTTGATATCATCGGCAAGAATTCCCATTCTCTGTTCCTGTATATCTTTTAAAGAAAACACAGGATCAAAGTTAATTGCATAAAGATCTCTTACAATAACTTCATGATTTTGGGAAGTCAGGCTTTCAACAACAGTTTCTAACAGATGGTGGTTTAAACTGTTTTCGTTATAATGTGCGTAAATAATTAGATGTCTCATTTTTTCTACTTTTTTATTGTTACAGGACAAAGGTAGAATAGCTGAGTACACAAAAATTGTAAGAAAACGAAGTGCCTAATCCGATTTTGGATTGCAGATGTCCTGCTGAAACTTCAGGAACTGTGAAGGTGAAAGATGTATGAAGTGCTTGAAATCATGGATAAGCTGGCTTTGATCGTAATAATTACACTCATCAACAATGGTAAACCATTCGACTTTGTTTTGATTGGCAATTTCTTTCTCAATAAGCTGGATGGCTTTTGAAAACCTGTTATACCGGGTGATCTCTTTGGATGAATATCCAAATTGCTCTTTTTGTTTTAGCTGAATACTTCGTTCACTTTGATTGGTCTTTTCAGCAATTGTTTTAATGGGGTTTAAATTTTTATTTGTAAAATCACTCAAGAGCTGACCTGTGAGATCCCGCTCCTGCAAATAGGGTTTACAAAACGCAAGAATATAATCTACCTGTTCCTGAGTAGAATTAATTTTTGAAATCTGATGCCATAGATTGGTAAAACAGTTTTCTTCAAGAAGCTCGTCAGGATTTATCGCGGCCTGATATGAGATGCATGCTTTTCCAAAAAAACGATAAAAAGCATCATCTTTGAAATTAGCTACAAGAATTGAAGTTCCGGAAGGCAACGTATAGTCGAAAGAGTGCCTGATAGGACCAAAAACGATACATTTATCTACCGTTATCATCGTTTTTTCCTTGGTTACCATTGATGCACTTTCCCCAAAGCAAAATAGCAATATCGTCTGATACGTGGGCAGCAATGTCTTGGTTACCGGAAATTCGGAATTGTTTTCAGCAAAATAGAAATGTGAAAATATATTCTCGAATTCCGGCGGAACTGAGATTCTGTAACCATTATATTGTGTTGATGATCCGGACATTTAAAAGCCATTTATTATGATGTAAAAATAAAGGATTTTTATTACTACATCGTTTTAACTGAATGGTAAAATTAAAAACAAATTGAGATTTATTTTTTAAGTTTTTGAATAAAATTCACTTGATATAATTTCTGCTGTTCAGGATTTAACAAAGGGTAAAACAAATTCATCTGGATAAGGCTGTAATGCTTAATTGCTTCTTCTTTTGGTAGATTGAGTGTTAGGCTATTATGGGTAACCCAATTATCAGCAATAATAAATATTTGGGTGCTAAGGTTGTTTATAATAAAATCAGGGATATCTTCCCGGAAGATCCTGTTCTTCTGAAAATCCAGAAATATAGATTCAAACTCAGTTTTCCTGTGCAAATTAATTTGTTCATACTGAGTTTTTATTTCGGGAATTTTTCTTAGAATATCAACGAAATTGAGGAAGATAAAACGATAGGAATAGAAAATTTCGTAAGTACGGTAAGTAAAGTCAAATAAGTTTTGTAAGGTCTTATGATCAGTTTGCTGAAGTGTATTCATCATTTCATCCATTCCCAGTAGGAGTTCGGAAAAAACAACTTTAATAATATCTTCAGAATGTTTGAAGTGATAATGCAGATTTCCCGGACTTATATTGAGTTCAGCTGCAATATGTCTTGTCGTGATTGTATTGTATCCTTTTTCGTTGAAAAGCTGGATTGCTGTTGAAATAATCTTTTCCCTGGTTTTCATGCCTCAAATATAAGAGAGATTTTCTGAATATTTTAAAAATTAGAACATTTGTTCTAATTTTTATATATTTGTACTCAGAAATCAAAATGCGATGGAAGGGAAACAAAAATTTGATTACGAAAAAGCGGCAGAGAGAGGAAAAGATGAAAAAGACTTGCAGGAAGTGATGGTCAAGGTTCTGCAGGTCATTTTAGGAATCATTATGGCGGTATTACATGCTTAGAAAATACAGGATCTCGGTCTTATTCTTATGTGGCTTATTCATCTGGTCAGCCATTATCATTTTCCGAAAGAATGGAATTATTATTCCCTGGTTCAATGATTATTTTACAGATCTTATTACAGTTCCCATGTACGGTTATCTGATAGAATATGGGATGAATAAAATATTGGGTTTCCGGTGGCAGCCCGATCTAAAGTTTATCATAAGATCGGTTATTTATCTCTCTCTTTTATTTGAATGGTTTTGTCCATTGGTTTCTGATCACTTTGTTGGAGATTTTTTTGATGTACTGGCTTATTCCATCGGAGGAATTGGATACCTTCTTTTTCAGTATAAAAAAGTACCAATCTAAACTGTTGTTGTCCTACTTATTTTAATTACCATTGCTTCCTCCAGCTCTGTTTGATTCTTCGAACTTCATTTGTTTGGTTGCTCCCTTTATATCATTATTACCGAATTTATAGGTTACTGAAAATAACATATTTCGTGAGGTTCCTTTGGAATAATACTCTACATTATAATTGGGATAATATTCTGTTCCCTTATTACGGTCGGTATTTAAAGCATCATTCAGGTATAAGTTGATCATTAATTTTTTCTCCATCAGGTTTAATTTTATTCCCGTATAAACCGATCCATTTCCATTGAAATAAGTATTTCCACTTCTGTTGGGAATGTTTGCCCATATACCTAGCATTAAAGTCAATGTTTTTTCCTTATTAAGAAAGAAGTTATTATCCAGGTTAATACTGGCTCCATATCCTGCCGGTGCTGCCACCGCTTCAGGAAGATATGATTTGGATTTGGCATAAAACCCATTTAAGAATGCACTAGATTCCAGCCACGTAAGCTTATTATAATTGTAGCTGATGTTAATACCCGCCTGATTTTGGTTATAGAAATTTTTGACAATACTGTATTTCAGATTTCCTTCTACCACCTGTATTCTATCCCAATTATCCTTATTGTAGTTGTAGTAGAGTGTAATGTTTAAATTATTTTTGAGCACGTAACCCAACTCAAAATTGTCTGAAAAAGAGGGGAGAAGATATGGGTTTCCGGTATTGTATTCATATTCTGAAGTATAATATTTGAAGGGATTAAGGTTTCCGAAATAGGGGCGCGAAATTCTTCTGGAATAATTTAATGTAAATGTATTGTTTTCGTTAGGTTTATAACTTAAATAAGCCGTAGGGAAAAATTTTCCGTAATTGATGTTGGCAGAAGAATTATCATTTAATGAAACGCCTTCCAGTGTAGTGTACTCATAACGAAGGCCCGCTTTTGCATCCCATTTATCATTGATTTTAAAACTGGTAGACAGGTATGCAGCAAAGTTCTCTTCATTATAGATAAATGTATTGGTCCTTTCTCTATTCAAAATATATTGTCCATTCTCAATGTTGAAGAAATTAAAATCAGATGCGTTTTTTATTTTGGTGTATTTCAAGCCTGATTCCGTTTTTATTTTGACAAAATTCTTTTCCAGATCAGCCTGGCCTGAATAGATCCGGTACCTGCTGACAGGATTGGTAAGAGTAGAAACTTTGGTATCGGTGACGGTATTGTAAAAGTTATCGGCGTGTGCGTTATTAATTAATACATTACCTGATATGCTAAGTTTACTTCCAATTGTGTCAAGCTTTATATCGTAAAAAGCATTGGTATTGTGAAGGTTTCTGTGATTTTTATTTTTACTGTCGGAGAATACATTGAGTTTCCCTCCTTCATTAAAAATAGATGTATAATTTTCAGCCTTTTCGAATGGGTTGCCGAAAGAATAATTATAATTGAATCCTACAAGGTGTTTATCACTGATTTTATATTCTCCTTTCAGATTGGCTCCTTTGTATTTGTTATTATACAGTTCTTTGGAATCGGTGTTCCAGTAATTTGAGTTATTAGTCCCTGTTAAATAATTGTAAGATGAACTGTCCCAATAATTATCTCCTGCTGATAAATTGGCTGTAAGAGATAATTTATTCCCCTGGTAATTAAAACCGGCTCCACTTCTTGCACTGACGGTAGGTTTTCCATAAAAGTAACTTCCTGATGTCTGTAAAGAGCCATTCCATCCCATATCAGCCTTCTTTTTCAGAATAATATTTATCAGCCCGCTTTTCCCCTCTGCTTCGTATTTGGCAGGAGGTGTAGTGATAACTTCAATTTTAGCGACATCATCCGAGCGTAATGTTTTTAGATAATTGATCAATTCCTGCCCGGATAAATTTAAGATCCGATCATTCAACATCACTGCAATATTACTTTTTCCTGCAATAGAAATAGCATCATCTGTAGCCCGTACCATTGGAGTTTTTGCTAATGCTTCCACGACATCTATTCCTTGTGATGCAATAGAGTTTTCAACATTAAAAACCAATCGGTCGACTTTTCTTTCAAATAGCTTTTTCTTTATGGAAACAGAAACTCCTTCTATCTTTTGCTCAAAAGGTGTATTTTCTTTTATATGGATGTCTTTAGTAAGATTTCCGCTAACAGTTATTTTTTCGCTTTCTACTTTTATTCCGTCATGAATAACCTCTAATAAATAAATTCCATTTTTATTCAGAACTATTTTAAACATTCCGTTCTGATCTGTAATAGCAGAAAATTTTTCAGTATCGTTTGTTATAACCACTTCAGTTTCTACCGCAGGCTTGTGATGTCCGTCAATAATACTTCCTTCAATGCTTTGAGCATAGATGAAAAGAGAAAATAAGAAAAATATGAAGGTAAATATCTTTCGAACCATATCATTATTTACTGACAGGGGCAATTTAAGAAAATAATGTTACATCATTATTCATTTGATAGTGAATTTTATAAAAAAATATGGTATCCTTATAGATAAATCTATATATTAAGAGTCGTGAAGTTTGATAATTGGGTCTTTGTAAAATCGGGTTAGGTCATAGAGTTCACCGAAGTATGTTGAAAGTTGAACACCACTGTCAAAGAGTGATCCTGTTTCAGGATTGGTTTGAACAGCATTGAATTTGTCTTCAGCGAAGGAATATAAATCCTTATGATCCGGCTTTAAAAAGTCCATTAAAAGAATATGACTGTTTTCTTTTTTATGGAACCGGCTGAGTAGTCCGGTAAAAAATATTCCATAGATAAGAAAAGGACTGAATTCTTCTGTATTGAACTTATAGGGTAAAGTGCTTTGAGAATATTTCTGATAATCGGAAATAATCTGGTTGAATGGAGTAACGTCAGGAGGAGAAATTTCGTAAAACTGATCAATCCCATTAATAAAAAGCTGATTAATTACTTCTTCCTTTGAATTTGATGGATCTGCACTTGTATCATGATATTCACCCTGAAACCAGTGAAAAATACTGCATAGTTCATCAGGTGTAAGATTTTCGACACTGTCTTTTACTTTAGCCTTAATAATTTCCAGGCTGGTTTTTTTGTCATCATCCAGATATCTGAGTGCTGAATTTTCCTCACGGCAAAGCTTATTGTACAAATTGATCTTGGCAATAGTAGGGTTAGTTTTTATGAAATAAATTTTTTCTGCCATAATTTTGTATCAAAAAATTAACAATAAAACCTTTAGATGTATTTAAAGATACAAATATGCGGTGATATAAGTTGAATATATTTTTTGGTTTTGTATGCAATGCTTTCTTCTGTCTTTTCAAAGTCGGATAAAGTTCAATTCTGATTTTACTGATGGCCAAAAAAATGACAGCTGTTTGGCTGTCATTTTTTTATTATTGAATGTGCTTTTCTATTTCCCCAGCAATCTGATCCAATTCACCGAACTTTCTGGCAATGATCTTTCCATTTTGATCTACCAGAATTTGTAGAGGATATCCGGTAGCATGAAGCTTATTGAGGAATGCCTGATTCACATCGAAATAATTTTTCCAGCTTACTTTATTTTCGTTCAGTATTCTATTGGCCCGATCCATTCTGTCTTTCACAGTATCGTCAGCAACACTTATGAATTGCACACCTTTATCCTTATATTTTTCATATAAGGTGACCAGCTTGGGCAAATCTTTAATACAAGGTTTGCAGGTTGTAGCCCAATAATCTATCAAGGTAAGTTTGTGGTCAGAAAAACTGGAGTTATTTATCTGATCGGTTGAATTAAGTTTCAGGTTCGGGAAATTTGCACCGACACTTGTAGCATTTTCTATTTTCAGGATTTTCTCAAATTCTTTATAACTGAATATCCCTTTTATCTTTTTAGAAAATAAGGGCATATTTTCCACATAGCTTGGGTTAAAACCGTATTTTGAGAAATCATTTACGATTTCCCAGAACGCCACATAGGAGTTTGGATTTTTAGTGATATAGGTTCTCAGCAGCTTTTGTTTACTTTCAATATCACCAGGATTATTGTCTTCATAAGGTTTTAATTTTTTGTCTGCTATCTCAAGTAACTTCTTCAGTTTTTTGTATTCGGCGTTGGTTGGCGTTTCAGAACCTGACGTAAAATTCAGATTTTTATCCACGATACTGATCTTGTAATCCCCTTTTTCAATGAAAAAAATATCAGAACCATATCCTCCCTTTTCTACAGCATTAAAATATCCAAAGATAACAGGCTGAGGATATTCTATTTGTCCGGTCACTGTCTTTGAGTCATCGATCGTGATAAATGCGGTATTAAAACCCTTCATAAATCTTACACCTTTTTCCGGTTGAATGGTAAAATTGTACAGTTTATGAGTTTCTCCCATTCCCATCGGAGGAGCAATGGTTATGGAATCTTTAGCAAATACCGGAGCACTGATATCCATTTTAAAATTGGTTTGGGAATAAATAGTACAGAATGATAAAAAAAGTAAGACCTGTGAAATTTTTTTCATAAATAAATCGAGATTTTAAAAAATTAAAGATATTGTTTTATGAGTAACTTCCGTTATTGTTTTCAGGAAATATCACAAAAAAAAGAGACTTATTTAGTCTCCTTTTTTTACCCTTTGTAATTTTATTTAAAAATCCATTACTGTATCCAGTCCTCTTCTGAGGCCTTTGAATGTGCCTATTTTTTCAATAGCAAGTAACCCACCTTTTACATAAGGTTCTGCACTGGTTCCTGAATCGTGTCTGATGATTAATTTTTCATCTTTTAACCCAAAAATAGTTTCTACAGCAATAACATGCCCCGGAAGCCTTACAGAATGAACATGAACCCCTTCCATTTCTGCTCCTCTAGTTGCCTTTTCACCAACCATCTGATCCGTAGGAATAGGGACAACGGGTTTTTGAACCTGGGCTAATCGGTGAGCGAGTTCCCTTACCGTTCCGCTTGGGGTATCAATTTTTAGCTCATGTGCATAATCTATAATCTCATAGTTGGGAATGTACTTTGCAGCAATTTCAGCAAACTTTTGAAGAAGAACAACTGTGATCGCAAAGTTTCCTACCGCCAGTACGGAAGTATCATTTTCAATGGCAGCTTTTTCTATTTCTGCATAATCTTCTCCTGTAAGGCCTGAAGTTCCCACAATAACTTTTTTACCTCTTTTTACGGCCGCCAGGACATTGGTTTTGGCGACATCAGGTTTTGTGTAGTCAAATAACACATCGAAGTCAAGGGCATCTAAAGCCTTCTCAATGGTATCAAATACCGGAATTTTTTCATTCCCTAAATCAAGGATCTCAGCGAGGTTTTTTCCACTGCCGGAACGGGATAATCCACCGACCAGCTGCATTCCCTCTTGTTTAAAAATAGCTTTGCTCAGCTCAGAGCCGGCCCATCCGGTAGCTCCTGCAACGAATATTTTGATCATGATTTTTTTGTTTAAGTTAATTAATATTTTTTACTCCACTTCAAATACGGCCTGAATCTCTACAGAAGAGTTAACAGGAATCGATGATGCTCCAAAGGTAGCTCTTGCATGCTTTCCTTTTTCTCCAAATACTTCTACAGTAAGATCGGATGCTATATTCATAAGATCTGCGTGTTTAGTATAGTCGTCTTTTGTATTAAATATTCCCGTAAGCTGTACACAACGTTTTACACGGTTTAAATCACCACCCAAGGCCTCATTTAATACAGAAAGAACATTAAGCATGGTCACTTTCGTAGCTTCTTTTACCTGTTCTTCAGTAAGTGAAAGTCCTAGTTTTCCAGGATTAAGGATTTTCCCGTCTTTTAATGCAACCTGGTTAATGAAAACCAGATTTCCTGAACGTACATAGGGCTGATAATTTCCTGCAGGTTTAGGAACCTGTGGAAGAATGATCTGCTTTTGTTTTAAGACAGTGTTGATATTAGCTGTTTTTTCTTGGATATCATTTTCCGATGTCATCTTATGGGGAAAGATATCTTTCAATGCTGCTGCTATCTTAGCAAAGTTTTCTCCTTGCATTCTGGCAATATAACGTTCACTTTCGCTGGGGCGTTCTACATTTTTAACTGAAGCAAGGCTGGTTACTCCAAGAACGGTGTTTCCCTGTGGGGTATTTTTGTCTGTGTTTTCTGCACCACGAATACCATTCGATACCAGTACCATTCCATGAACGGCCAGGCTATTCCAAAAAGACTGAATAGCCAGCTCCTTTCCTGCACCACTTCCTGCAGACATGAAGACGGTCGCCGGCATTCCTTCTAATGCATGGGTGGTCCATAATCCAACCGTTTTTGATAAGAACTCACTCATTCCCGTACTGATATTTCCAAAATAAACGGGTGATCCAAATGCAATTCCGTCGTAGGAAGAGAGTTCTTCGACGCTGGCTATAGGGATATCTTTTAATTTGGGATGGGTTGACGCTTTTACCTGTTTAATTACAGCCTGTACATTTCCTTGGGTTTCAATTCCTTTTGATATTTCTTTTGCTAATTCATAAGTTCCTCCATTATCCGAATAAAACAGAACCAGAACTCTAGCTTTATGTTCTTGTGCCATCATAGATTGGGTTATTATCAGAAGTAGGAAAGCAGTGATGATCTTGCTTATATTTTTCATATTTTTTTAAGGTCTAACATTCAGATACAAAATTAATAATGTCGTTTTTATTAACTTTGCCAAAAAGAATATGCAAAACGCCAAACTTAAATGCGGATTGATTGAAACGAATCAGGGTTTCTACAATGATACCATCTCGAAGGATGCCTATGTGTGGTATGAGGAAAACTGGAAACATGATGAATATGAGCATATTCATGAAAGGGCCCAACTCACTTATGTGGAAGAAGGGTATCAGTATCTGCATATTCAGCAGAAAATATATCTTGTTCCTAAAAATCATGTGATCTGGATCCCTTCCGGAGTTAAGCACCGCACTACTTCTGATGCAAGATCAGTAAATCTGATGGTCATTTTATTTAAAAAGCTTTTACCATCTGATTTTTTTAAAGAAGTGCATGTTTTTGCGGCACCTCCTGTTTTGAAAGAGATGCTTTTATATGCTTCAAAATGGAATAAACTGGATACTGAAGATCAGGAGCAAATCGTTTTTCTAAAAGCATTGTTAAATAGTTTGCCTAACTTTTGTAATGAAAGTCGTTTTCTGGAAATTCCTGTTCCTGAAGATCATCGCTTAATTCCTGTTTGTGATTATATTAACAGCCATTATCAGGAAAGTTTTAATGTGAGCGATATGGCAGACCTTGCAAAAATGTCTGTCCGAAGTTTACAGAGGATATTTAAAGAGCAGACAGGAATTACTCTTCAGAAGTACGGACAATTGATCAGGATTTTAAAGAGTGTGGAGCTTATCGATACCCGGCAATATACCTTAAGTGAAATAGCTTTTAAAATAGGATATAAAAGTCTTTCTGCTTTTACCTCTTCTTATGCTTCCATTATGAAGGAAGCACCGAAAGCCAAAAAAGATATTATTTTTAGTCTGCATTGACTTTTTCTGAGTTTGGTTTTCTGCTTAATCTTCCTTTATTTTGAAGAGGTGTAAAAAGATCTCCAGCTAGTTCCAGATCAATCTTTTCAGGGTAGACAGGAGTGGGCTGATCATCATAAATACAATAAAAACTCAGCATAGTAAAGTGTGTTTTTATTAATAATCAATAGCAATTCAGTTGCCTTCATTTCAGTAATTGATCTTCTTTCCAAACATCATAAGCTTAGAATAATTATCTCTGGCTT
The DNA here is from genome assembly GCF_048296755.1 of Chryseobacterium sp. PTM-20240506. Classification (NCBI taxonomy): domain Bacteria; kingdom Pseudomonadati; phylum Bacteroidota; class Flavobacteriia; order Flavobacteriales; family Weeksellaceae; genus Chryseobacterium; species Chryseobacterium sp. PTM-20240506. The sequence goes on along the minus strand of NZ_CP182581.1, from coordinate 2,210,354 downwards.
TCTTTTACTGCTTTGATGAGGTCACGGTTTCGCTTATCTGCTCTTTCATTATTCAGGGAGAGAGCTGCCCAAATTGCAGCAGGGACCCAGCCGATTACAGTGATCTGTAAAATCAGGCATAATATTCCGGTTAGGACTTTTCCACGAACGATAAAAGATAAAAAGGGTAATAAAATTGCTAGTAACATGATTGTAAGATTTTAAATAGTGATACTTTTCTTTTAATTAATTTCTGTTGATATTTTCAAGTGCAAGTCTGGTCATATTCCTTACCGTTTCAGTAGGTGAATGGCAATCACAATTACTGAATCCTACTACATACAGGTCTTCTGACGGAATATATACCCCCATTGATTTAAATCCAAAAATACTGCCTCCATGTTCTCTGGAAGCAACTCCGTTAATGTCTTTAAGGTGCCAGCCATAACCATAGGTAAATTCTTCACCATTATTAAGCCTGTATTTTTGAAATGCTTTTTCGGTCTCCTGTGAATTTAGTAAAATATTTTTATTTAATGCATTTTGCCATTTCAGCATATCTTCAAGCGTGGACATCAGTGAGCCTGAGGAAAAAGGAACACTGAAACTGATAAGGGTCTTGTTTACGTAACCGGATTCTTTCTTATGATATCCAGATGCTCTCTTGAGAACTATTTTTCTGTCCGATGCATAATAAGAATGGTTCATGCCGGCTTTATCAAAAATATTTTTCTGTATGAAATTTTCATAGGAATCTCCTGAAATTAATTCAATCAGATGACCCAATACAACATATCCTGAGTTGTTATAATCAAACTTTTCTCCGGGAGCAAAATCTACCGGCTCATTTTTGAAAAAATCAACCATCATTTCTGGCTTCATTTCCTTTTGGGCAATCGTTGTGATCGATTTCATTTTCGTAAAATCCTTGATTCCTGAAGTATGGGTCAGTAAATGATGAATAGTAATTTTATCACCATTCGGAAAGTCTTTGATGTACTTAGAAATAGGGTCATTAACGCTTAATTTTCCTTGTTGTTCGAGCATTAAAGTGGCTATAGCAGTAAATTGCTTGGTCATGGAGCCGATTTCAAATACATAATCCGCATGAAGATTAGCATCAAGTTCCAGATTCGCCTTTCCAAAAGCCTTTTGATATAAGACTTTACCTTTTTGTGTAACCTGAAATACACCACCAGGAGCTTTTGCATCACTGAATTCTTTAAGAATTACATCATCGATCCTTTTTTCCAGAGTTTGTGCAAAAATAAGACTTGAAGAAAAAAAGAATAACAAAATGAATCGGTTAAAAGTTTTATTTGAGCTCATAATAATCTATTGTGTTATACAAAGATATAATTTAATTTCATTACTATGCAATACAATATAGTTATTTCTTTTGTATTAATTATAGGTATTGGTAACTTGGATTGCTATTAGAATAAAATGAATGGAATAGAAGGTGGATATACAGGTAAAAAATAGGCTACCCAATTTGGTAGCCTGATATGATTTCATTTTTTATAAATCCTTAGATCAGTTTTTAGCTGAAATTTTTTTTAGTTTGCTAGCGTCTATTAAGCAACCAGACCAAGTGTTTTCAGAGGTTTTAATCCGTAGGCACTTTTTATCGTTATCATACACTAGCGTAGCTTTAACAGGAATCAGACTTGTTAATCCTGTTGTGGATTCAGCAGAGGTTACACGTGGAATAACAAGACCCATTTCTTTATCCCTATTTTGGAGGTGGAGTAAACCTTCTGGTTTATTCGTTCCGATAGCCACTTGTGCCTTTCCTAATGCACAACAAAGTAGAAATACTGATAATATAACTTTATTAGCCATTATTTATTTGTATTTGTTTCAATATTATTTTTAGGATTGTTAAAACTTTTACCAGCAGACATTTGTGTAAGTTGCGTTTTGTCCAGCAGGCAATCTGACCAGTTTGTCTCTGAGTTTTTAATTCGTAAACAATGTTTACTCATATCATATACTAAGGTTGCTTCCACAGGGGTCATATTATCGGGTGTAGTTACAGAATCTACATTCTGTACTGTTGGGAGTACAAGTCCTAAATTTTTATTGTCTTTGTTCTTTATATGAAGGATACCTTCTGGTTTTTCTGTTTCTATTCCTACCTGAGCGTAAAATAATGGACACAGGCTGAAAAATATTAATAGTATTATCAATTGTTTTATCATAAGTTTATTTTTTGTGAGTGTTATTGTAAAACATCTATGAGTAATGGATTGTTACCAGAATTTCCGGCTTTGCCTAATTGGTTATTAGAGCCGCTTCCAGCTCCATACAGTTTGAAATTCCCATTTTTATCTTTTACATGAATATACATATTGCTGACTCCAAAGGCAACATCAATCATCTGACCGTCAATATTACTTGTATCAGCTAATGTTAAAGTTTTAAGATGTGTGGTGCCACCTGTGGAAAGTCTTCCATTGGTGTTTCGCCCCGCCACAAAAAGTCTGTTTTTATTGGTAATTAAGGCAACACCGTAGTAATCTAAATCAAATCCAACAAATTTTTCATCAGCAGCGAGTAGTTCTGAAGTAACTTCGATGGGTGTAGTATTGGTTACACCTTGTATTCCATAATCGTACACGTATCCAAAAGCAAAATATCTTCCCTGATTGGTAATAAATCCACCACCGTTGGTTGTATTATCCATGGTAATTTGTAAGACTTTTTCTCCAGAATTGAATATAGAAGATGTGTCGAGTAGAGTTGGAAGATAAACATTTCCATCAGGAAGCCCGATACGTTTTACATATCCACCGTTTAGTCCCCATACGTAAATATTTCCATCACTGGTAACGGCTACTGCCTGCTGCATTCCAACCTCCATATCAACAACTTCCTTGTCATCAAAAAAGGCTATTTTCTTAAAAGGTCTCACATCAGCTGTTTCTCCACCTCCTGTTACAGAATAAGCATAGTATCCTGAAACGTATAACTTTTTATCCACTCCCAAAACGAGGGCATTAAAATATCCGGCTGTAACACGCTCTGCAAGAACTCCACCAGGTAACGGAATAACTTTTGGGGCAAAAACATTTCCGGTGTTTCCATCACCGATTCTTCCATAAGTATTCGTTCCCCAACCCCATAAAGTTCCATCTTTGGCAACTGCTAGTCCATAAGTTTGTCCCATAGAAACATCTTTGAAAGAGTTGTTTTTAATAACGGGTATTGAATAATTGGAGGAATTTGAGCTAGGAATTTGTCCACCGGTATTTGCTCCTAGACCATAGACTGCATCATTATCAATAGGATTAATATACACCATCGCATTATCCCTAACGACACCAATTTTTCTTCCTTTACGGCCTAATCTTATTTCCGGAGTTATATCATTTTCGTCTGCCAGACAATCCGACCAGCTTGTTGCTGAATTTCTGACCCTTAAACAATTCTTACTGTCATCATAAACAAGAGTGCCTTCTAAAGGCTGGCTTACAGTAACTCCTGTTACAGATTCCGTAGTGGAAACTCTTGGAATAACAATTCCCAATTCTTTGTCTGTGTTTTGTAGGTGTAAAATGCCTTTTGGTGAAACTGTTCCTATACCTACCTGTGCATGAATAAGAAGATATTGCGCAAAATAGATGACTATTAAGCTAATTTTTTTGATCATTACTGTTTGTGTTTTTATTTTAGGCAGTAAAAATAATTTTTTTTTGAATGACTTAAGATTAAAATTTCATTAAAAATTAATTTCACTTTTCATAGCTCATTATGAGTATCATCGGCCTTCGCAATTCATCTTTCATTTCTGAAAATTGTTTGAGCATTTCCTCACTTGGTTGGGCTTCTACAACTTCCTTTAATTTGAATCCTTGGTTTAATAAACAGCTAAGGTATGTCGTTAATGTTCTGTGGTATTTAACAACATTTTCACCAAGAAATGTAGTGTTTCTCCTTCCTTCGATAAAATATTTATCCACCGGCCAATGTTGCTTTTCTCCATGGGTATCATAACTCCAGTCCTGAGTGCCTTCGGCAGTAAAAACAGGATGTTCTACAGAAAATACAAACTGACCTCCGGGTTTTAACCATTTGTAGATATTTTGAGCAATGGTATCAAATGATTCTACATAATGTAAGGTAAGAGAACTTAAAATTACATCAAAGGTTTGATTTGGATAAGTTACCTCTTCAAGAGCACTCCGAAAGTACTCAATACCTTTTAGGTTATTGATCTCTCTGGCTTTTTCAAGCATTTTTTCAGAGAGATCAATTCCAATTACAGATTTTGCCCCTTGCTCTATAGCATATCGGCAGTGCCAGCCAAAACCACAACCGAGATCAAGTACATTCTTTTCTGTAAAATCGGGTAGCATATCCTTTAAAACATACCATTCTCCGGCTCCCTCCAATCCAAGTTGAGAGCGAAGCATTTTTTCATATTGTCTGAAAAAAGAAGGATCATCGTATTTGTTTTCTTTCATAATAAAAATGTACTTGTGAATCTGTTGTATAGATTAGCGGTTTTAGTGCCTCATAATTAGAATGGTAATTATCCAAATGCTCTTTTTAATAAACTTTCTACTCTCGGTTCACTTCCTCTGAAGTTTTTATATAATTCCATGGGATCTTTTGTTCCACCTGAAGACAGAAGGATTTTATATTTGGCAGCAATTTCCGGATTAAAGATTCCATTTTCTTTAAAATATTGGAATGCGTCCGCATCCAGAACTTCCGCCCATTTATAAGAATAATATCCGGCAGAATATCCCCCCTGGAAGATATGAGAGAAACTCGGACTCATAGCTGTTTCCGGATTCGTGGGATAGAGTTGGGTTGCTTTGGTGTATTTATCTTCAAAGTTCTTTACGCTTTCACTCTCTAATTCACCTGCATTGGTGTGGTACATCATGTCAAGTATTCCAAAACCTAACTGTCTCATCGTCTGATATCCCTCCATGAAGTTTTTAGATTGTTCAATTTTCTGAATCTTATCATCAGGAAGAATTTCACCTGTTTTATAATGCTTGGCAAAGGTTTTTAAAAATTCCGGCTCGTAACAGAAATTTTCCAGGAATTGAGATGGTAGTTCCACAAAATCCCACTTTACCGAAGTTCCGGATAATCCTGGATACTGGGTATTGGCAAGCATACCATGTAAAGCATGGCCAAATTCATGGAATAACGTGGTTACCTCCTGAAATGTTAATAAGCTTGGAGTATCTTTGGTAGGCTTGCTGAAATTGCAGACGATTGAAATATGTGGGCGTGAGTTCTCACCATTCTTTTTATACTGACTTTTATAGCTGGTCATCCAGGCACCTGCTCTCTTACCTTTTCTGGGGAAGTAGTCGACATACAGCAATGATTTGTACTCTCCGTTTTCTTTTACTTCATAGGTTTTTACGTCGTCATGATATTTAGGAATATCGTTTCTTTCCTCAAAAGATAATCCAAATAGCTTGTTGGCTAATCCAAACACCGCATCCTGAACCTGATTTAAAGGAAAATAAGGTTTAAGCTCTTCATCATTAAGATCAAATTTTTCTTTGCGAAGTTTTTCAGCGTAGAAAGGATGATCATAACCTTGCATTTCTTCAATACCATCTTCTTTTGCCAATCCTTTTAATTCGTCAATTTCTTTTCCTGCATAAGGTTTTGCTTTGGTCAGTAATTCATTTAAAAAATCCAAAACTTTAGCTGGAGATTTGGCCATTCTTTCTTCTAATACAAAGTCAGCATAATTTTTATATCCGAGCAATTCTGCTTTTTTCTGTTTCAGATTAATAATTTCTTTGATAAGGTTTTGATTGTCAAACTCTCCGCCATCAAAAGATTTTTTACCATTGGCCAAAGCCAGTTCTTTTCTTAGTTCACGGTTTTCAGCATACGTAATGAATGGTACATAGCTTGGATATTGCAATGTAAGGACCCAGCCTTCTAGGTTTCTTTCTTTTGCTTCTTCAGCATATTGTTCTATGATGGCTTCAGGAATACCTGCCAAATCTTCTTTGTTGGTAATATGCTTAAAATAGGCGTTGGTTGATGCCAGTACATTTTGGCCGAATTTCAGGGATTTCAAAGATAAATCCATGTTGATCTTCTTTAACTTCTCTTTGTCCTCATCATTCAGTAGTGCACCGCTTCGTACAAAACCTTTATAGGTTTCCTCCAAAAGCATTTGCTGCTCTTCGTTAAGGTTATATTTCTCCTTCTCTTCATACACTTTTTTGATTTTGCTGAAGAGTGCTTCGTTTTGCGAAATTTTTGAAGAATATTCACTTAAAATAGGTGAAACTTCTTCTGCGATTTGTTGTAATTCATCGTTTGTTTCTGCAGAATTTACATTGAAAAAAATATTGGAAAGAATATCTAATTTTTCACCGGAGTAGGCGAGTGCTTCAATAACATTCTCAAATGTGGGAGCTTCATTATTATCAACAATAGCGTTGATTTCTTCCTCAGATCTCTGTATAAGTTCTTTAAAAGCGGGAAGATAATCTTCATTTCTAATTTGATCAAAAGGAGCAGTATGGTAAGGTGTTTTGAAGTTTTCTGTTAAAATATTCATTATTTTATTTTTTATTGATGTAAACTTGATTTTTGAATTCGTCAAAAATAATGCCTTAATTATCGGTTATGACAAAAAGTAGCGATCAGCATAATCTTGTCATAAGAAAAGCAGTGTTATAACAGGAATGCGTAATTTTGGCTTAACATTAAAATCTAAAAACTATGAAAACAATTTTGAAAATCTTAGGGATACTCATTGTTTTAGCTATTTTGTATGCCGTATTTGCTATGGTGGCTTTCGGCAACAAGTATCATTTCGAAAGATCAGTAGTTATCAATGCTCCGAAGGAAAAAGTATGGGAACATGTTGGATCTACAAAAGCTTTTAATACCTGGAATCCTTTCATTAAACCGGATAAAAACATTGCAATCAGCTATTCCGGTACCAGTGGTGAAGTAGGAGATTCTTACAAATGGAAGGGGAATAACGATGTTGGAGAAGGAGTACAAACCGTTACTGCAGTAACCCCCAATGAAAAAATAACCAGTAAACTTCACTTTATCAGACCTTTCGAAGGTGAAGCAGTTGCAAATTTTATCCTGACTCCGGAAGGAAACGGAACTAAAGTAACCTGGACTATGGATGATGAGCTCAGCACTATGATGAAACCTATGAAGCCTATGATGGATAGCCAGATGGGAAAGACTTTTGATCAGGGGCTCGGGGAACTTAAGAAATTAACAGAGCGGTAAAATAAGAAAAGCCTTGTCAGCAGACAGGGCTTTTTAAACCTGATTTTTAATTTTTCGGAGATAAATATATTTATTTAAAAAAATATTATCTTTATGTAAAGATTAGATTTATGGAGAAGATCGTATTTGAGAAAAGTGACATAAGAAATTATGTTAAAAACGTGATCGCCGAAAAGATTGAGAAGCTAAAGAATTTTATAGAATTCACTTTGGATGCGAGCCGAGACATTAAGAAGACTCCAAAATATGACAGCATGCGCGAAGAAATGCAGGAAGAAATTTATCAGATGCAGAAGCAGCTTGGAGCACTTAATGACCTGAAAAGGAATATGTCGAAAGTTCTAAATAATGCCACGGAAAAAGTTCAATTGGGTTCTTTGGTGATAACCAATAAAGCAAGATTTTACATTTCGGTTTCTTTGGGTGAATTCTTTTTTGAAGGAGATCGTTTCTATGCCATTTCACCGCAAAGCCCCATGGCTAAAAAGATGATGGGAATGAAACCGGGAGATGCTTTTACCTTGAATAATATTCATCAGAAAATTGTTGAAGTACTTTAAATTAGTACCATGTATTTTATGATTATCATTAAACATCAATAATACGGCGATTACTGAATAAGAAAAATTAATATTCATAATTAATAATATGCTTATTCGCAATCGTCTCACATCAACTTTTTCGTAATTTTGTCTCTATGAATAAAGCAGAAATTCTAAAAGAGATCATAGAACAAAGAAGAAGTATCTTCCCTAAAGATTATACCGAAACAAAAATCTCTCAGGATATCCTTGATGAGATTTTACATTCCGCAACACTGGCTCCGAATCATAAACGTACAAAACCATGGCGTTTTAAAACCTTCCGGGGTGAAGAAAAAGCTCAGCTGGCTTTAGAAATGCAGAATATTTACAAAGCAACCCAGTCCGAACAAACTTTCCTGCAGAAGAAATATGATGACATAGGCTTTAAAATAAACAAAGCTGATGTTGTTGTTTCCATTGTCGTCAACTTCAGTGGAATGGTACCGGAATGGGAGGAAATAGCAGCTGTTTCAATGGCTGTACAGAATATGTATCTTACTTGCACAGCCAATGAAATAGGGTGTTATTGGAGTTCTCCTGGAATTGTCAATCACCTGAAAGATTCTTTAACCATTGAAGAAAACCAAAGATGTTTAGGGCTTTTCTATATGGGAAGACAGGATTAAATTAATTATGTCTGTGAAATTAATTCTACCGAAGGAAGTTATTTTTTAATCACCTGATAGGTAGGATTAGTTTCATCGGTCATATCCAAAATTACATCATAAGTACCTTCATTGGCTATTTTTATATTATTGCCATGTTCTACCAGTTTCCCATATCCGTTGATACCTAATTCTATTACCCATTCATTATTGCTTCTGAACTTTATTTCACCCGGTTTCAAAAGGATATTTTGAGCTTTCAAAATATTGGTGTTTTTGTTCTCAGAAATTAATTTTATATCTGGTCCGCCCCATCCGTTTGGAGTAGCACTTCCTGTAATTCCCCAAGAAAAAGAATCACTGGTCTTTTTAGCTTCTGTGATCTTCCCATCTGGAGAGGTTATTTTTAACAAATTGACTTTTCCGTCTTTATCAGATTCAAATTCAAATCGAATTTTGTTCCCGTCATTATCTTCAGTGTAAAACTTCCTGTCACTTTCCGGGAAGAAAACCTTGTTTCTTGTGTCAGAATCAACCAAAGTAAGCATACCATCATTAACGGAAATATAAAAATTAGAGTCTGAGGTGTTGTAAATTCCTTTTAATTGATTTAGCCTGTTGAAATCAATGTTAATACGGGTAGGAATCTGATAAGGCAGGTTATAAAAAATAGAGACTATTTTGCTTGTCATTGAATAAAGACTGTCATCTCGCAGATTGCTTAATATGATAATGCTGATGTTGTCTTGTGGAATTGTAAAGAATCTTGAAACGAATCCAGGGCCACCACCATCATGCCCAACAGTTTCTTTTCCTTTTATCGGAGACATATCCCAGCCATAACCATAATGGTAATTATGAAATGGTGTTTGTGCTTTTTCTAAAGTTTCCTTTTTCAGAATTTTATAACTCTTAAGTCCCTCCTGGTACTTATACAAATCTTCCACTGTAGAATACATTGCTCCTGCAGCATGAGGATGATCGTAATCATAAACTATACCTTCCTGGAAATTATTCTTTGATAAAAATTCATACCCCGCTGTTTTGTTTTTATTTTTTAATTCTTTAAACCCAAAACCTGTATTGGTCATTTTCAACGGATCGATAATGTACTTTTGAATAGCTTTCTGGTAAGACATTCCAGCAGTCTTGTTGATGATATATCCTAATAAATAATAGTTGGAATTACTGTAATTCCATTGGCTGCCAGGAGAAGAATCCAAGGGTTGAGCTTTTATAAAATTTATAAATGTTTCCTCATCTTTTGTATCTTCAGGATTAGCATTATTCTGAATTCCGGAGGTATGTGTTAATAATTGTTCAATAGTAATACTATCTCCTTTTGGAAAGTTAGGGAAATACTTTGTCAGTTTATCCTGTAAGGATAATTTCCCCATGTCATTTAATAGTAAAATTGTTGTGGCAGTAAATGACTTTGTTGTAGAGTATATTCTGTAGATACTTTGATTGGTGTTTTTTTCCTGTGTTTGGAAGTTTTTGATACCGTAACTTTTTTCAAAAATTATTTTTCCTTTTTCTGAGACCAGAACACTCCCGTTAAAACGATTGAGTTGGCTGTAAGCGCTAATTAATTTTTCAATCTTTTCCTCTTTAGATTGACTTTGTACATTTTGGCAGAACAACAGAATTGTAGCAAACAGCAATAAATTTTTCATCAATTTAGATTTTGTTCCCAAATATCTAAAAAAATAATGTATCCGGGACCTGTCTCCAAAAATAATTGTTTCCACTTTAAACGAACCTGGCTGTAATCCGGATTTCTTTTTTACTTGTTATACGATAAGACAGATAAATTATTACATTTTTATTGATACATTAGAAATTTTATTTATCTTTGCACACTTAAATATTTAACTGGGACGAGTTCCCTTAAAATTCAAACATTATGTCAGTAAAAATCAGATTACAAAGACACGGTAAAAAAGGAAAACCTTTTTTCCACATCGTGGTTGCAGATGCTAGAGCTAGAAGAGACGGTAGATTCATCGAAAAACTAGGAACTTACAACCCAATTACTAACCCTGCAACAATTGATTTGAACGTTGATTCTGCTGTAAAGTGGTTAAACAACGGTGCTCAACCAACTGATACTGCAAGAGCTATCCTTTCTTACAAAGGAGTACTTTACAAAAAACACTTACAAGGTGGTGTTGCTAAAGGAGCTTTTGATGAGGCTGAGGCTGAAAAAAGATTTGCTGCTTGGGTAGATGCTAAAGAACAAAAAGTGCAAGGGAAAGTAGAAGGTTTATCTAAAGCTCAGGCTGATGCTAAAAAAGCTGCTTTAGAAGCTGAAGTTAAAGTAAATGAAGCTAGACTAGCTGCTGCTGCACAAGCTGAGGCTGATGCTAAAGCTGCTGAGGAAGCTGCTAACGCACCTGCTGAAGAAGTTGTTGCTGAAGAAACTGCAGAAGGAGAAGCTCCAGCTGCTGAAACTGAAGAAAACACTGAAGCTTAAGAAACACCCTGTATGCGTAAAGAAGATTGCTACTTTTTAGGTAAAATCACACGCAGACATGGCCTTGCGGGAAACGTTATCCTTAAATTGGATACCGATCAACCCGAACTTTACAATAAACTGGAATCAATATTCGTTGAAATCAACGGACTATTGGTTCCTTTTTTTATTGAAAAATCATCCTGGAGCAAGTCTGATGCTCTGAATATTGCGTTTAGAAACTCTTCTGAAGCATTAGTGGATCAGTCATTGGGGAAAAGTGTATACTTACCGCTTGCTTCCCTTCCTAAACTCACCGGAAAACAATTTTATTACCACGAAGTAATTGGTTTTACTATTTTTGATGAACATGATAATGACTGTGGTGTTATTCGTTCAATCAATGATCAGACGGCTCAAACGTATTTCGTAACCAACCTGGATGGAAAAGAAGTTGTTATTCCTATCATTAAAGACTGGATTCTCGAAGTAAACAGAGAAGAAAGGTTTATTAAGATGCAATTGCCTGAAGGGCTTATTGATGTCTTTCTAGTTCCATCTAAGAAGGACGAGTAAAATATATTGCATTACTTATTTAAAAGATTTCTATATTTTAACGGGGGAACTCCCATGTTTTCCCTGAAGCAACGGATGAAATGGCTCTGATCAGAAAAACCGCATTCAAGAGCGACATCTGTTAGGAATCCATAATTTCTATGAAGAAAACCAAGTGATTGATTTACTTTCAATTTGGTTAAACCATCAAAATTAAGAGTTTGACTGGTTTGCCCGAAAAATTCACCTTTACGAAGTGAGTCCATTATAATTTTTCCTTTAGATTTTCAATTTGCTGATACATTGCATTAAAGAACATTTTTCTATCTCTGTTCCCTGAAGTGTTCAATGATCTGGAATTTTTAATCTGATGCTCAAAATAACTTAATGAATCCTGGCAGGTTATCTTGTCATTGGTCATCATATATCCAAACATACTGAACGGAACAAAGAAAGAGCACTGTTGATCATTTTTAAATAAAATACTGTTGTTTAAAATTACTAAATCATTAGCAAATATTTGAAAATTAGATTTTTGAAGCATTTTGTTTTCTAAATCTTCTAATAATTTTTTGAGATCTTCCAGGATAAGAGAGGCTTCTTCTTTTTTTAATAATCCAATTTCGGAGTAAAAAGAAATCTGTCTTAATACACTCATGACTGTGGTGTCATTCCAGATTTCTGTGACATTCTGTTTTTCGTACAATCCGATTAGCATCTCATTTTTAGGAGAATGATACTCCATTTTGAATTCATTAAACGGGCTCAGAAACTGATCCTGATTTAATAAATTCATCCACACATAAAATTTAAAGCGGGATAAAATGGAATCTGAAATCGTATAGAAAAATGGGATGTCCTTTGCAGAATAATAGACCTGAGAATTGGTGATGTTGTGGAAAACATCGAGAATCTCAAGTGAGTTTTCAAAATAGTTTAATAAGTCTTCTGTGGTTCGTACTGGCTGTGTTCTTCTTACGACCAGTTGATTTTCAGTTCCTAAATATTGATCCAAAGAAATCTGATAATGTTTAGCCAGTTCCAATGCCTCCTCAAAACTAAATTTAGCTTTTAAAGAAGTTCTCCTATGAGCCGCATCATAACTTATATTCAGAATATTGGCGATCTCATCATTTAATGAGCGATCACCTATTTTTCTTCGGATCTCCTTTAATAATGCTTCCTGATGCATAATTTGTGATTTTCACAAATGTAGTATTTTTTTTTAATTCCTTTTCACATTGAGACTAGACTGTTCTGCTGATAATTTTGAATTGTAATTTTAAAGTAATCAGATATGAAAACAATCATTTTTTCTATAATTAGTGTTATTGCAACGAGCGTATTATACGCTCAGGATAGTATTGCCGTTTTAGAAACGAAAACGAAAATAATTGCATTTACTCCCTTGAAAAAAGATATCAAAGAAGTAGATGGAATTGCTATCGGAATGGGAGATGCTTTTGATGATCATAAAGGAAGGGTGAGGAAGATCAATGGAATTAATTTAGAACCTAATCCAGTAGGTGTTTTGATCTGGATGCTATTTGATCCTTCAAAATCTACGAATGCAATGCCCCATCTTGTGGTAAATGGTGTTACAATTTCCGGTGCCGGATATGGAAGAGGTACAAGTCATAATGGAATTACTATTTCATTATATAATTATGGGTATACTATGAAAGGTATTTCAATTGGAGGTCTTTCTACTGATATTAATAAAGGAGGTGGAATACTGATTTCTGGTCTGGGAGTAAGCAGTGCAGAATTGAATGGCATAAGTATTTCAGCATTCAACGATTCGAATCAGCTAAAAGGAGTACAGATTGGCATTTATAATAAAGCTCATGAGGCAAAAGGGATGCAGGTTGGTTTGTTTAATAAATCCCGTAAGATGAAAGGGCTGCAGATTGGTTTTTGGAACAAGAACGGCAAACGTAGTCTGCCTTTTATCAACTTTTAAATCTGTAATATGAAACTTTTAGCTCTTTGTGTATTAATGGTAGTCAATCTACATGCACAACTGCTTACAGAATCTACAAAGAAGGAGAGGAGATCAATGGTCGAAGCGGGAGGTTTTCTTAGTTTTTCATCTTATAAAGAGAGCCAGATGCCTGGTGTCTATGTAGGTTACTGGTATGGGTTTCCTATTGAAGAAAATAAAGCTCATCTTGAATTTGGGTTAAATTTTTATCATAGCACAAGCAGATACGATTTTGAGTATGGTAAAAACGGAGAATTTTATCATGTCAGATCTAAAGAATTTTTATTGAATATAGGATTAAGAATGGTAAAAGAATATCCAGTCCAGAATAAGAACTTAGAATGGGTGAGTGAACTGAGTATGCATAACCTTTTCTTTAATGGGAATGGTATTCCTGGTGATAAGCCAGAAAAAGACAATGGAAATGCGATATATGTCGATACAAATACCATAAGTATTGCATCATTAAGGATCGGTCAGGGAATAAGATTTTGGAAGTATAATTTTGGATTGGGGATACAAGGATCTTATATGCCTTTTAGGCTTTTACAGAAAAACGCAGTTCCATCCGGTTTTAATTCTTTTTCAATAGAAACAAGTATACATTTTAAATTTTAAAAACAGTGCATCATGAAAAAGTTACCATACATACTTATCGCAATACGGTTTTTTATTGCTCCAACTGTCCTCTTATTAAGCTATTTGAAAGGTGAGGGATTCAGGTCTTTAATCTTAGTATTGATGTATATTGGACTATTAACAGATATTTTTGATGGAATTGTTGCCCGAAAGACAGGTGTTTCCTCTGAAAAATTAAGAAGGCTGGATAGCCAGACAGATCTTATTTTTTGGCTCTCTTTAGGAGTCTCATCATATATTCTGAATCCTGAACTGATAAAAAAGGAATGGACAGGTATTCTTCTGATTTTTATTATGGAGGCTCTGTGTTATATAATTAGCATCTGGAAATTTGGAAAAGAGACCTGTACACACGCTTTTCTTGCAAAGATGTGGGGAGTAAGTCTGTTGATTGCCTTTACATACCTCATTGGATTTCAGGAAATCACTTGGGCTTTCTATCTGTCACTTGGTCTGGGGTTGATTTCCCATATTGATGTGATCTTAATCATTTTACTTCTTCCAAAATGGGAATATGATATTCCAAGCTCCTATCATGCCTGGAAAATAAGAAGAGGTAAACAAAGGAAAAAAACGATATTCTTTAACTAAATTGAATATGAAAAATAGGTTTTTTATTACATAATGGGTCGGTGATTTTTTAAAGACGACGCAATCATCAACTTGCGCTGTTTTTTTGTAACTTTGCAGACATTAATTTTTATACGAAAATTTATAATCAACAAATGAAAAAGCAAACGATTAAAGAAATCCTACAGGATTACAAAAAGGTATTACATCATGACATTACGGTATACGGTTGGGTAAAAGCTTTCCGTTCAAATCGCTTTATAGCATTAAATGATGGATCTACAATTAATAATTTGCAAATAGTTGTTGATTTTGAAAATTTTGATGAGGCTCTTATTAATAAGATCAGTACAGCTTCTTCCCTAAAAGTGGTAGGAGAGGTTGTTGAAAGCCAGGGTGCAGGACAAACGGTAGAGATTATTGCTAAGAAGATTGTTATTTTAGGAGATAACTTTACGGAGGAGCTACAGACAACGATTCTTCAGCCAAAGAAACACAGTCTGGAAAAACTTCGTGAGCAGGCGCATTTAAGATTCAGAACCAATTTATTTGGTGCTGTATTCAGAGTACGTCATGCGGTAACTTTTGCTATTCATTCATTCTTTAACAAAAATCAGTTTTTCAACATTCATACACCGATCATTACAGGTGCAGATGCTGAAGGAGCGGGAGAGATGTTCGGGGTGACTGGTTTTGATCTGAATAATATTCCGAGAACAGAAGATGGAGCTATTGATTATAGTCAGGATTTCTTTGGAAAGCAGACCAATCTTACTGTTTCCGGACAGCTGGAAGGCGAAACTGCTGCTATGGGATTGGGAAGAATTTATACCTTCGGACCTACGTTCCGTGCTGAAAATTCAAATACTACCCGTCACCTTGCGGAATTCTGGATGGTAGAGCCAGAGGTTGCTTTCAACAACCTTGAAGATAACATTGATCTGGCAGAAGATTTCCTGAAATATGTGATCCAGTATGTATTGGATAACTGTAAAGATGATCTTGAATTTTTAGATAAAAGATTTGCCGAAGAACAAAAAGCTAAGCCTGAAAAGGAAAGAGCTAAAGAAGGTCTTATAGAAAAGCTTCAAAATGTAGTGGCTAAACGTTTTATGCGTGTAAGCTATACGGAAGCTATTGAAATATTATTGAATTCTAAAGAGAATAAGAAAGGAAAATTCCAGTTCCCAATCGAAAGCTGGGGGGCCGATCTCCAGTCTGAGCATGAAAGGTTCCTGGTAGAGAAACATTTTGAAAGCCCGGTCGTTCTTTTTGACTATCCAAAAGATATCAAAGCATTCTACATGCGTTTGAATGATGATAACAAAACAGTAGGAGCAATGGATGTTCTTTTCCCTGGAATCGGAGAAATCATCGGAGGTTCTGAAAGAGAGGAAAGAATTGAGGTTCTTAGACAGAAAATGAAGGAAATGCATGTTGAGGAAGAAGAACTTTGGTGGTATATGGATACCAGAAAATTTGGTTCGGTACCTCACTCAGGATTTGGATTAGGTCTGGAAAGGCTTGTTCTTTTTGTAACAGGGATGACGAATATCAGAGACGTGATTCCTTTTCCAAGAACGCCGAAAAGTGCTGAATTCTAGATACAAAAAAAGCCTTAAATTTAATTTAAGGCTTTTTTATTTTTAATAATAGCTTATTATGTTAAATTATATAATGCAAAAATCATGCTAAATATGAAATTTTTAAAAAAAATTGATTAAATTCGTGGAATATCTTATGTTAAAACACAAAGAGTAATATGCTTAAACAACACTTACAACTCAAACTAGGACAAAAGTTGGCTCCTCAGCAGATCCAATTAATGAAGCTGATTCAACTTCATACTTTGGAATTTGAAGAGGAACTGGAAAGAGAGTTAGAAGAAAACCCAGCCCTGGAAATCGCAAAGGAGGAATCTAAAGAGGATGATTATGCTTCTCTTGAGGATTCTTATGAGAATGAAGGAAATGAAAGCATTGAAACTGATTTTGATGTGAATGAATATATCTATGACGATGAGCCAAGCTATAAAACTGCTTCGAGTAATTATTCTGCGGACGATGAGGAATTCGATAATGAAAGCCTTCTGACCGAGGGGCAGTCTCTATACGATTATCTATTGGAACAGATCCACCTGGCCAACATCAATCCTGAGGATATAAAAATTGCCGAGTATATCATTGGGAATCTGGATACCGATGGATACCTTAGAAGGGAGATCAAGTCTATTGTAGATGATCTTGCTTTCTCACAGGGTATTTATACAACTATAGAAAAGGCTGAAGATATTCTGGAAAATTATGTACAGAAACTGGACCCGCCGGGAGTAGGAGCGAGGGGATTACAGGAATGTCTTCTTCTGCAAATCGAGAAGAAAGTAAGTTCGGATAAAGCTGTTTCTTTAGCAGCTAATATTTTGAGACATCAGTTTGATGCTTTAACCAATAAGCATTATAATAAAATCATCCAGAAGTATGATATCGAAGAAGAAGATCTGAAAGATGCTCTGGAAGAAATTTCGAAACTATCTCCTAAAGTCGGAGGTAATTTTGATACGCAAACGATAACGATCAATCAGGAAATTATCCCGGATTTTGTAATTCAGGTGAAGGATGGAGTGGTTATTCCGATGCTTAATAGTAAGAATGCACCTACATTAAGGGTTTCTGAGGAGTATAAAGATATCCTTACCACCTATTCTCATGATAAAAACTCTTCGGAGCATAAACAAGCTGCATTATTTATAAAACAAAAGCTGGATGCAGCGAAATGGTATATTGATGCAATCAACCAGCGCCAGAATACCTTATTGCAGACGATTACGGCTATTGTAAAGTTTCAGAAGGAATATTTTATTACCGGAGATGAAAAATCTTTAAAACCGATGATTCTTAAAGATATTGCAGATATCACAGGTTTTGATATTTCTACGATTTCAAGAGTAGTAAAAAGTAAATATGCTGATACACCAAACGGTATTATTTATCTTAAAGACCTCTTTTCTGACAGTTTAACGAACGATGATGGAGAAGAAGTTTCTACTAAAGAAATTAAAACTCATCTTCAGGAAGTGATCAGTAAAGAAAATAAAAGAAAGCCTCTTACCGATGACGCCTTAGTAGTTATCTTAAAAGAACAGGGATATAATATTGCCCGAAGAACAATTGCAAAATACAGGGAACAACTTAACATTCCAGTTGCAAGATTAAGAAAAGAACTTTAAAAAATATAAATGCCCGGAGAGCCGGGCATTTTTTATGGATATATTAATTGTTCCTTAAGTGGTCTAGTTTTAATTCTTTGACAGAGATTTCACGCATTTCAACCTTTCTTATTTTTCCTGAAATCGTCATTGGGAATTCTTCTACAAATTTCCAGTATTTAGGAATCTTGTAATGGGCAATCTTCCCTGTACAGTAGTTGAGAAGTTCATCTTCGGTCACATCAAAGCCATTCCTCACCTTCACCCATGCCATTACTTCTTCTCCGAACTTTTCGCTGGGAACACCTATAATCTGTACATCCAGGATGTTGGGATAGGTATATAGAAAATCTTCAATTTCCTTTGGGGAAATATTTTCACCGCCACGGATAATGAGATCTTTTATTCTTCCGGAAATGGTAATATAACCTTCAGAATCCATTACAGCAAGGTCGCCGGTATGTATCCATCGGGCATCATCAATAACCTTTCTTGTATTTTCCGGATCATTCCAGTACTTGAGCATTACAGAGTATCCCCGGGTACAAAGTTCGCCATGCTCACCACGTTCCACAGTTCTGCCATTCTCATCTATGATTTTTATTTCAAGGTGATCCTGAACGGTACCCACGGTACTTACCTGTTTTTCTAAAGATGTTCCTATTAATGTCTGGGTTGAAACCGGTGAGGTTTCCGTCATTCCATAGCAAATACTCATTTCTTTGATATTCATAAGACTTTCCACCTTTTTCATGATTTCTGGTGGACATACAGACCCGGCCATAACTCCGGTTCTTAAATTAGAGAAATCAAATGTATTAAAATCTTTTACTGCCAATTCGGCGATAAACATGGTAGGAACTCCGTACAATGACGTGCATTTTTCATCAGAAACCACCTGTAGGGTAATATCCGGATCAAAGCTCTCATTGGGAATTACAATACAGGCGCCATGTGCAGTACAACAAATATTTCCTATAACCATTCCAAAGCAATGATAAAACGGTACTGGAATACAAACTCTATCCTTTTCTGTGTAATGCAGCCGTATTCCGATAAAGTAACCATTATTCAGGATATTATGATGGGAAAGGGTAACTCCTTTGGGAAAACCGGTTGTACCGGATGTATATTGGATATTAACGGGATCATCAAATTCGATATTTTCTTCAAAATTTCGTAAGGTTTCATCGGAAACTGAATTTCCTTTTTCCAGAAACTGTTCCCAACTGTCGTCAAAGAAAATAGCACCTTCCAATGTAGGGCATACTTCCTTTGCATATTCAACCATTTCTTTATAATTACTGGTCTTAAAGGATAAAGAAGAAAAGATAAAACGAACTTCTGACTGATTGAGAACGTATGTAAGTTCGTGAGTTCTGTATGCAGGATTTATATTCACTAAAATGCTGCCAATTCTTGCAGTAGCATATTGAAGCAATACCCATTCATACCTGTTGGCAGACCAGATTCCTATCCTGTCACCAGATTTTGTGCCTAAGTGAATAAGAGCTTTAGCAACGGCTGTGGTCTGGTCATAAAATTCTTTGTAGCTTGCTCGATAGTTCTGCTGAACAGAAACTAAAGCTTCATGATCAGGGTATTTTTCAACTGTTCTTTTAAGGTTTTTACCGATTGTTTCTCCAAGTAAAGGAATATTTGAAGCTCCGGATACATAAGATAAAGCCATACAAAAAGATTTATTGATCTAAAATAACAAATAAATCCTAAGATAGCGCCTGGGAAAAGTTAATTTTCCAGAGAATCAATGTCTCTTAGCTGTGCAAGATTCTTATCAAGTTTTCTCATGATAATTCCATAAACAAGTCTGTAGTATAACCAGATCAGCAAAACACACAGTCCGGTACTCAATACAGTACCTATGATGAAAATGATAACGGCCGAGTTGGCAGGTTCTACATTTTGAGAGTTTAACGCATAAAAAATAAAGACTGTAAAAATAGAAGTAAAAGCAACGAGTAAAACAATACTGATTAAAATAAAGGCATTAACCGTCTTCTTGAACTTAATAATTCGGGTAATAAGGCCTTTAAGGTTTTCTTCGATTTTTATTCTTCGATAATTCTGATAAAATTTATAGACAAAATAGGCAGTAACAAGTAAACTAAGAATCTTAAGGATCAGATATATCTTGTCAAAACTGTTTTCCACTTCGGGAGTTTTTCGAGCACCCAGTTTTTCTAAAACGTTGAGGAATCCATTGGTTTCTTCTCCCTGAAAGAAATAAAATAGCCCCATTACGGAGAAAAGTAAAAATTCAAAAACACTGATCCAGAAAATATATTTCACGTAGTTACGTGACTTTCTGTTGAGCATATTAAGAATCTCACTATTGTCGTATTTTTGCTGAACAGGCTGTTCCTGCCATGTTTTCTTAAAGCTGTCTAAATCAAAATCAGGCATATTTTTCCATCTGTTCTTTAAGGGTTTTCTTTAATCTGTTCATTTTCACACGGGCATTTACCTCAGTTATCCCGAGGTTTTCTGCGATATCCTTATAGGGCAAATCATCTAAATACATCATTACAATAGCTCTTTCTACATTAGGCAATGTCTTGATCACTGTGTATAGAAGTGAAATCTGCTGTTGTTTTTCATCATCATCCTCAATGAAGTCTTTATGATTGATGTCCAGTTCATTTGTAGGAAGGCTCTTGCTTTTTTTTCTGAAAAGGGTAATGGCTGTATTTAAGGCAACACGATACATCCATGTGGAGATCTTTGAGTTCCCTTTAAAGGAGTCATAGCTTCTCCAAAGCTGCAGGACAATTTCCTGAAAGAGATCTTCTTCATCTTCCAGAGAATTGGTATAAAGACGCGAAACTTTGATAATCAATCCCTGATTATCTTTTATGAGCTGCGCAAATTCTTTTTCTCTGGAAATCACAATTAGATGTATAACGGCACGAAGATAATAATAATGTGCTAATTAGTGAAGGGTTATGAATTATAAATTGCAAGTTTTGGTAATCGGCACTTACCATATACTTAAGCTTTATCGGATTGTTTGTCTTTGATTAAGAAAGCGTATTGTTCGGCAGACTTATAAGTAATCGTCATAACATATAATGTAAAGCCTTTAATTCGTATCTTTGCGCCCACGAGAAAATCGGCCTGTTGATCTTTGTTTCGGCAAGGGTAGGAAAGTCCGGACACCATAGAGCAGCAAAGCGGATAACATCCGTCACCCGTGAGGGTAGGACAAGTGCAACAGAAAGCAAGTACAGTTCGGCTGTAGTGAAACCAGGTAAACTCTTTGCGGTGCAATGATAAGTATATCGGTTCTTTTCAGTAATGAAAATAGGAGTTGCTCGCTCTGAAAGCCGAGGGGTAATCAGCAAAAGTTTTGCAGCAATGTAAGACGCAGATAAATAACAGGCACTTCTCAGGAAGTACAAAATCCGGCTTATAGATTTTCTCGTGATTTTTTTAGATAACGAAATGACTATAAATAAAGCGGGGATTATTCCCCGCTTTTGTATTTCTGAGCCTGTTAAGATAATTAATATCGACTTGAAAATATGAATTTTACAAGTTGAAGCATTGTTTATGATGCTATTCGTTCTCAAGGGCTTTTTTAGCATCAACAAGTCCTTTCTTGTCCTTATCAGAAAGTGCCGGATATTTAAGGTCCATCTTTTCTAATGCATCAATAATGATCTGGATAGCGGCTACTCTTGCAAACCATTTATTGTCTGCAGGTAATACGTACCACGGAGCATAATCTTTTGAAGTCTCATTAATAGCCTGCTCATAAGCGCTCATATATTGATCAAACAATGCCCTTTCCGGAAGATCAGCAGCCGAGAACTTCCAGTTTTTTTCTTGCTCGTTAATTCTGTCCAGCAGCCTTTGCTTTTGTTCCTTTTTTGAAACATTTAAAAATATTTTAATGATTTTAGTTCCGTTCTGAGAGAGGTGTTTTTCGAAATTTCTTATACTCTCATATCTGTTTTCCCAGAATTTGGCGTCAAAATCTTTTACGGACTTCCATGTTTTTTCACTGAGGTTGTATTCCGGGTGCACCTTACAAACCAAAACACTTTCATAATGTGAACGGTTAAAGATTCCGATCATTCCTTTTTGAGGTAGTGCAATATAATGTCTCCATAAAAAATCATGGGCGTATTCCTTTGAACTTGGGGTTTTAAAACTTGTTACATTACAGCCCTGTGGATTTACTCCACCAAACACATGCTCAATAAGACTGTCTTTTCCTGCGGCATCCATCGCCTGTAAGATGATAAGGAGAGACTGGCTTCCATCCGCATACAACTTCTCCTGAAGGTTACGAAGTTTTTCTTTTTCTATAGCCAGCATTGCCTGTCCTTCTTGTTTAGTAAGAGGTCCCTTGTATTCCGTTGAGGTTTTTTTGATGGAAAATTTTCCTTTTACTTCAAAATCGTCTGAGAAATTGGTGTCCATAACTTATATATTTGAAATAAATGTAATAAAAAAACCGTCTACATGTAGACGGTTTTTTTATTTTTTCTGAGTAGAGCTTATTTTGCCGCAGCAACTTTTTTCGCTGCCTTAGCCGCTTTTTTAGCCGCTTTAGCATCTGCTGCAGTTTCAACCTTTGCAGGAGTAGCTGCAACTTCAGGAGCGTTAGCATCTACATTTCCTTTGATGTAAATTACACTTCTGCTGTTTGCCGGGTCATTAGAAAATACTTCAATCATTTTGTTGAATGGTCCGTTGATTGTCGTATTGTATCCAACTTTGATTTTAGCAGATTTTCCTGGCATTACAGGATCTGTACTAAATTCAGGAGTTGTACATCCACAAGAAGGTTTTACGTTAGAAATTACCAAAGGCTTATCACCTGTGTTAGTTACTGTAAAAAATCTTGTACCGTCTGCACTAGGCTTAATAGTACCATAATCGAAAGTGGTTTTATCAAAAGTAATAGTTTGTGCAGATGCAATAGCAAATGTTCCAAATAGTGCAATTCCTGCAATTAATTTTTTCATATTCTTGAATGTTAATATGTTTGTTTAGATAAACTTTAAGAAACAAAGTTAAAAATTATTTTAATTCATACTGAAAATTTTTTTTCTTTAAGCTATTTTTGCAAATTGTAAGCTAAAGAAATAGAATTTATGCAGATTTCAGAAAAGTATAATCCACAGGAAACAGAACAAAAATGGTACAACTACTGGTTGGAAAACAAGTTTTTCCATTCGGAGCCTAATGACAAGCCACCATATACCATCGTAATTCCTCCGCCAAACGTGACGGGGATCTTACATATGGGACATATGTTGAACAATACCATTCAGGATGTTCTGGTCCGCCGTGCAAGAATGCAGGGCTTTAATGCCTGCTGGGTTCCGGGAACAGATCACGCTTCAATTGCTACTGAAGCTAAAGTTGTTGCTAAACTGAAATCTGAGGGAGTCAATAAATCTGATATTACCCGTGAGGAGTTTTTAAAACATGCATGGGAATGGACTGACAAATATGGGGGAACCATCCTCGAACAGCTGAAGAAATTGGGTTGTTCATGCGACTGGGACAGAACCAGGTTTACGATGGAGGATAAGCTTTCAGCACAGGTAATTAAAAGTTTTGTTGATCTTTATAATAAAGGATTGATCTACAGAGGCTACAGAATGGTTAACTGGGATCCGGAAGCAAAAACGAACATATCTGATGAGGAAGTAATATTTAAAGAACAGAACGGGAAATTATATTTCCTGAAATATAAAATAGAAGGTTCAGAAGAATTCCTTTCTGTTGCGACGACGCGTCCTGAAACAATCTTTGGGGATACTGCTGTTTGTATCAATCCTAATGATGAAAGATATGCTCACCTGAAAGGTAAAAATGTGATCGTACCTATCGTGAACCGTGCGATACCTATCATTGAAGATGAATATGTGGATATTGAATTTGGAACCGGGGCACTGAAAATTACTCCTGCTCACGATACCAATGACTACGAGATCGGGCAAAAACATCAGTTGAAAATGATTGATGCTTTAGATGATGATGGAAATCTTAATGAGTATGGATTACATTATGCCGGGAAAAACAGGTTTGAGGTAAGAAAACAGATTGCAAAAGAACTGGAAGAAAAAGATCTCCTTTTAAAAGCTGAGGATTATGTAAATAAGGTAGGTACTTCTGAAAGAACAGGAGCAGTGATCGAGCCTAAAATTTCTGTTCAATGGTTCCTGAAAATGTCTGAACTTGCTCAGCCTGCTTTGGATGTAGTAATGGACGATGAAATTAAGTTTTATCCTGAAAAATTCAAAAATACCTATAAACATTGGATGGAAAACATCCGTGACTGGAATATTTCCCGCCAGCTTTGGTGGGGGCAGCAGATCCCTGCTTATTATTATGGAAGCGGAGATGAAGATTTTGTAGTTGCAGAAACAAAAGAAGAAGCTTTAGAATTAGCAAAACAAAAAACAGGGAACCAAAATCTTACAGCTGAAAGCCTTACACAAGATCAGGATGCTTTAGATACCTGGTTCTCATCATGGTTATGGCCTATGTCTGTATTTGACGGACTTCTTGATCCTGAAAATAAAGATATTCAGTATTATTATCCTACTTCTGATCTGGTAACAGGTCCGGATATTATTTTCTTCTGGGTAGCGAGAATGATCATGGCCGGATTAGAATATAAAAAGACAGTTCCTTTTAAAAACGTTTATTTTACCGGTATTGTTAGAGATAAGCAAAGAAGAAAGATGTCCAAGTCTTTAGGAAACTCACCGGATCCTTTGGAATTAATTGATAAATATGGCGCTGATGGTGTGCGTGTTGGAATCTTACTAAGTGCTGCTGCGGGAAATGATCTCCTTTTTGACGAAGATCTTATGCTTCAGGGGAGAAATTTCATGACCAAGATATGGAGTGCTTTCCGATTAATCAATATGTGGAATCATGAAGATAAACCGGCAAACGTAACGGAAAACCAGACAATAGAGTGGTTCGAAAATAAATTGAACAAAGCGATTGCTGAAATTAATGATCAGTTTGAGAAATTCAGAATTTCTGATGCTTTGCATTTGGTTTATAAATTAATCTGGGATGATTTCTGTTCGTGGTATCTGGAGGCTATCAAACCTAATTATGGTGAAGGGATTTCAAGAGAAGTATACGAAAAGACTATTTATTTCTTTGAAGAATTAATGAAATTACTTCATCCTTTTATGCCATTCCTTACGGAAGAATTATGGCAAACGATTTCGGAAAGAAGTATAGAGGAAGCGTTGATTATCTCTCAGCAGAAAAAAGCAGGAGAATTTAATGAGACTATTATCAAAAACTTTGAAATGGCTCAGGAACTTATTTCAGGAGTTAGAAACTATCGCCAGACGAAGGGGATTTCTCCTAAAGAGGCAGCTGAAATTTATACGGGTTCTTCAGTGTTTGCCAATGAAGCTGTTATCAGAAAACTGGCGAATATTTCAGACATTTATTTTGGTGAAAAAACAAATAAACCAAGTTTTACATTCCTGGTAGGTTCTACCGAAGTGTCCATTCCATTGAGCGAAAACCTGGATCTTGCTGAGGAGAAAACAAAAACGGAAGACGAAATAAAGTATTTGAAAGGATTTTTAATTTCTGTAGAAAAAAAGCTCTCCAACGAAAAATTTGTTGCCAATGCTAAAGCAGAAGTTGTAGAAGCGGAGCGTAAGAAACAGAAAGATGCACAGGATAAAATTGCTATTTTGGAAGAGAAGCTGAAGAGCTTATAAATCTTTTGGCACTTATCTTGAAATAAAACAAATATCAATCCGGACAATCCCGGAAACTATATCCATAAAAGAAGACCAGTTTAACTTGTCTTCTTTTGTGAATTTAATACAGTAGTTCAGACACAATATCTGAAGAGCAGATGAGCTGCCAAAATAACTTGTAAGCGGATCAGCTCATCACCAATAAATAAAGACAATAAAAATGACGCACGTAGAGAATATAAAAAAGCTGTTTTCAAGAGATTTTGTAGAAAGTCCATTGTTAGAAAGCTTTGAGGTTGGGAAAATTTACCTTTCCAGTGGGAAATTGGTAGCTTGCGACCCTTTGATCACAAATGATATGCAGCCTTTTACTACAGATTTCCCAAAAGGGGATTTTGCAGTTCTTTTACATAAGGAGAGAGAAAGTAGCTGCGTAGCCTATGCTGAAATTATTTTCAGTCACTCAGAAATCACAGAATGGAAATTGGCAACTACTTCCGGTCAGGATATAAAAGACCTTGCAGAGGGTGAGATATTTGGTTATCCTGTAGAAAGTGGGATGGGGTGTTTTATGGATGTTGATACCCAGGAAAAACTTAATGAACTGGAAAAAAGATTGTATCACAGTAAAGGTGCCGATTTTATGGGAATTTATGAGGAGTTTTTCCACGAATATTTTTTCGATGAAAACGGAGCGATCGATCAATATGCCTTTTTGAAACCTGCGGATGAGCATCCGGGAACTATCTTTGCTTTCGAGACAGGATATGGAGAAGGTTTCTATGCCAGCTATATCGCGTATGATAAAAATAATGCGCCTGTAAAGGTAGTTACGGAATTTATTGAAATAAGTTAATTATTGTTATATTAGTATTCCTAATTTTTTATTTTTGTATAAACCAATTTAACCGCAATGAACTTTTCCTCAGTACAACCCAAAATTATAGTTGTTGGCAGCTCTTCCATAGATCTTGTTCTGGAAACTGAAAAACTTCCGGCTCCTAACGATACTGTTTTAGCCATTAATTCGGATAGTTATTTTGGTGGAAAAGGAGCCAATCAGGCTGTAGGAACTGCAAGATTGGGAGCCAGTGTTTATTTCATTGGATGTGTGGGAATGGACCCACTGGGACAGCAAATTATGCGTAATCTGGTGAATGAAAATGTGAATGTGGGATTTGTTGCAGAAACAGACAAAGAAGCTACAGGAACAGCTTATGTGACGACTTCTGATGGTAATGCTGCCATTGTTGTGGTACCGGCTGCAAATAAGCTTTTAAGTACCAAACATATTGAAGATGCAGACCGGTATTTTCCTACAGCAGATCTTATCCTGGTTCAGTTAGAAGTTTCTATAGAAGTTGTTGAATATACCATTAGAAAAGCAAAAAAATACGGAAAAAAAGTTGGTCTCTATGCTTCACCTGCTATGAAGCTTAGCGAAGAAGTACTGGAAAATGTAGATTTTGTAATCGTAAAAAGTAGTGAACTCTATATTGTTTTTGGTGAGGAGGAAAAAGAGCGGGTTCTTGAAAAATATTTTAATAAAGTTTTTGTAAGAGATGATACGAATTCCACGATTTATTTTGATGGAACTGAAATGAAATACTTCAGAAACCATAACGATAATAAAACGGTACATAAAATGGGAATGGGAGATGCATTTACATCCGGATTTGCCATAGCCTTGTGTCATAATAATCCTATTGAGGAGTGTGTAAAGTTTGGAAATGAAGTTTCTTTAAAAGTTTCTACGAGAAAAGGATCGCAAACCGGATTGCCTAGAATGTCCGATTATGTTATTTAAAGCTATTTGGTACATATCGAAAGTATATAATTAACATAAAATAAACAGTAAAAATTTCCACTTTTGAGTGGATTTTTTCTTTTTACACTATGGAAAAACTAATTCTAAAAACCACAGATCAAATTTCTATTGTCGCCCACCTTTTCCTGCCGGAACAGAGCAATAATAAATTATTACTAATCAATTCTGCCACGGGCGTAAAACAGCACGTTTACTTTTCCTTTGCACAATATTTTTCAGAACAGGGATTTACAGTGATCACGTATGATTATCGGGGAATCGGGCTTTCAAAACCGGAGCAGATGAAAGGCTTCGAGGCTTCCATGCGAATCTGGGGTTCCCGGGATTATAAAGCAGTAACCACCTACATCAGAATCCGCTTTACAGGATATGAGAAATATTGCCTGGGACATTCTGTTGGAGCATTGATCCTTGGGATGAATAAGGATTCGGAGATGTTTAAAGAATTCTTTTTTGTGGGAACACAAAATGCGTTTGTTGGGAATCTGAAATTCAGGACAAAAATAGAAGCTTATCTTGGATTTGGGATTGTCCAGCCTTTAGCCACGCAGCTTCTGGGTTATTTTCCGGCTCATTGGTTTGGACTTGGAGAAAGTCTTCCTAAAAATTGCGCTTATGATTGGAGAACCTTAATTTTGAATAAAAAATCAACAAACGGTTTACTGGAGAAAATTGATGATTATTCTAAAAAATTGACTCAAAAAGTTTTTGTAATCAGGGCAGAAGATGATGTCTGGCTTACGGATAAAGGTGTAAAGAGTCTATTAAACGACACGTATCCCAATCTTAAACCGACATATCGCCTGGTAAAAACTTCAGAATCTGAAAAAGGAGAAATAGGACATGTTAATTTTTTCAGAAGCTATAACAAGAAGCTTTGGAATATTATTTTAAATGAATTAGTACATAATGAGTAGTGTAATTGAAAAGACAATAGATTTTGTAAAAGAAAAACTTAAAGGAGCAGAAGCAGGACATGATTGGTTTCATATCGAAAGAGTCTGGAAGCTTTCCAGAAAAATTGCTGAAAATGAAAACTGTAACAAAGAAGTTGTAGAATTAGGAGCTTTGCTTCACGATATAGCAGATCCCAAATTTCATGATGGTGATGAAACAATTGCGTTAAAAGTGTCCCGTGAGTTTTTGGAAGAACAGCATGTTTCAGAAGAAATTATCGGGCAGGTCCTTTTTATTATTAAGAATATTTCTTTTAAAAACAGGGGAGAAGCTCCGCAGAATTTACCTATTGAATTAAAGATTGTTCAGGATGCAGACCGTTTGGATGCTATAGGAGCAATAGGTATTGCAAGAACCTTTAATTTCGGTGGATTTAAAAATAACCTGATGTACCATCCGGATATTAAGCCAAAGCTGAATATGTCGAAAGAGGAATACAAAAAATCTGACGGCACTACAATCAATCATTTCTACGAGAAATTATTACTTTTAAAGGATTTAATGAACACAGAGAAAGGAAAAGAACTGGCTCAGGAACGGCATGAGGTGATGCTTCAATTTCTTGATCAGTTTTATAAAGAGTGGAATGTTGATTAACGTTCTTTCTTAAAATTCTTAAATCAGTATATTTGCAGCATGGGATTAATCATCTTTGTTATCTTTCTTTGTTCTGTTCTCTCTCTTATTTTATCTAAGGTAAAATCAGGAAAAGGTGCTGAATGGGCAAAACTGTTCCGTATCGCAACGCTTATTTTTTCAATCTCGGTATTCACTTATTGGTTTATCAAGAAAAGTGCTGTTGGAGTGGTGAGTAATTCCGTTGGTTTGCAGGTTATTAATAAACTTCCTCAGACCCTGGATTTTTATGTCATCAACGTCAATAATCCGGATAAAAATGCAATGCACGAGGCAAAGCACATTGGAAAGATACGCCCGGAATATTACAGGATAGAATACCTCAAGATGGATAAGTCTGATGAGTATTGGGTTATCGGATATTTAGGAAAGAAAAACCTGGTTTATTTTTCACAGCATTCTGTTCCTAACAAAAATATTGATCAGATCGTTGAGGTGAACAACTATATCAATCAAAGTGTAAAATTATCTGAAATTGCTAAAAAGCAGGTGGAAGCCTATAATTATGAAAATGTAAAACTGGGAATCTGGGTATCTCTCGATTTTCTTTTGCTATTTCTGAATTTGGTCTTGCTTTTTAGAATTAAAAAATAAATGTAAACCTTTCAAAATAAATGATGATCTGCTGAAGCCAGCAGATCATCTTCTTTTTTAGTTAAATATAGTGTCGATGTCTCTTGTTACATCACGGATAATTTAAAATTATCATGATTTTTTCTTTAAGCTCTTCCGGACAGTTTTTGATGAGCTTATCCTTGCTTTGACTGCTGATCTGGTCATAGGTCAGCCATTCTGTTACATCCTGATGCTGGCTGGTACTGTCGTAGATTCTTTTAATCTTCTCATTTTCGTAAAAGGTGTAATTGTCACCAAGAGAATTGTTTGTAATGCTAATAGTACATATTTCCTTTTCCATAGTTTTGATTTTTACAGTTGGTAATAAGGGTTTTATACCTTACAATATATCATTTATTAGTGAAAAATATTGCCTTTTGCTGATAAAAAATTTTTCACACCAAACAGTGATATATTTACTGTTAAAACATAAAAAAAAGCTATAAAATCTTAAATTAAATGATTAAATAGCTGAATATTTTTTTTATGCTAAAATAAACTTTGGATACTTTCTGTTGCCATTTGAGGCACATGGAGGTCGGTTTTCCATTCCTCATTCATTTTTTTGATGAGATAAGCAGATAATAAAGGGGACGCCTTTTCAATATTCTGATGGACGAAAAAGTATAAATTTTGGAGGCCTTCTTTTTTCCATTGTGTAACCCGCTTTAACCAATCATCCAATCTTTCGTAGTCACTTTCTGCATTTGCTCCTACATAACGGATGAAAGCATTGGGAGTGGTAAGACGCATATGAAGCATATCCCTTCTTCCGGCAGTATCTACAATAATATTAGTGATATGATGGGCTTCAAAAAGATCGCAGGTTGTATTTAAAATGTTTTCATCATTAAACCATTCCGTATTTCTGAGCTCTATAGCTAGTGGGACTTCTTTTGGCCATTCTTTGACAAACTTCTCTAATCTGTCATAATCTTTTGGTTTAAAGTTATCATGAAGCTGAAGAAATACCATACCCAGTTTTTCATCAAAATTAAGAACCGATGTTGCAAATTGGGTTACAGGTTCTGTAACATCAATTAATCTCCTGAAATGGGAAACCGTATTGGTAATCTTTGGGAAAAATTTAAACCCTGCTGGTGTTTTTTCTTTCCATGTCAATACCTGATCAGGAGTTGGCATTCCGTAGAATGTCGCATTGAGTTCTATAGAATTGAACTGGGTAGCATAATAGGTTAATTCGTCTTTCGTTCCTTTTGGATAAAATCCTTTGAGGTCGGTTTTATTCCATTTGGCACATCCGATGGAGATATTCTCTAATCCCTTTTTATTTTGTTTAAGGATCTCTTTGGTTCTGCTGTGATCTTTGGGTAATGTAAAATCTATTTTTGAAGGATCTTCTACTTGTCCGAATTTCATATTTGAAGTTTTTAAGAATTAAGTATCTAACAAATATAAAATAAAAATAAGACAATTATTTTATGAATTTAAGCTAAAGATATCAAGGAAAAGGGAATCAGTTTTTTATTATTTTTTTTGAAATTTCAGTAGATTTCGCCTTTATTTTGATAAGATAAATTCCTGCAGGATAACCTGACGTATTAATAGTGCAATCTCCTTTGCCACAGCTCTGATGTGATACTGATCTCCCCATACTGTCAAATATATCTATTGTATTCACGGGTTCAGGGGATCTTATCTGAAGGATATTTTTTACAGGATTAGGAAATACATCAATTTTGGTTATTATATGGTCTAGCTTCGTATTTTTTGAATTGGTAGTAGCCGGGCAATTGGTACTGAAATTAATGTCCGGATACATAGTTTGAAGATCGGTAAGTTGAGCAGGATCAACACAAATGGTTAAATTACTATTGTATCCGGAAAAGTCACAACCTTCCAATGCATTGTTTTTGATATTCACCTGGGCTAATCCGGACATGTTAAAGAATGCAATAGCTTCTAAAACGTTGCAATCCGATAAATTCAGATTAGTAATGAGCGGACAGCTTCTCAGAGTAAGGTACTTGAGTTGAACGTTTTGTGAAAAGTTAATATTGTTTACTAATGAATTATATTCAAGATCAGCAGATTCCAATTGTGTACATTGTGAAAGGTCTATCGTAGAAATTTTTGTGTTAGCAATACCTAATTCCCTTAAGGAGGTACATTGATTGATATTAAGGCTATTTAATTCCGTAAAGGTATCAAAAGGTGAGTTGCCTGGTAAATTAGGTCCAAGGTTCAATGTTTGTATAGCCGAACAATTCTGAAGGTCTAAGCTTTTCAGGTCTTTATTTCCTTTTATCGATAGATTGACCAAAGAAATACAGTTTTGTGCAGAAATCTGCTGCAGATCAGTATGTGGATTCAGGAAATTCAGATCACCGGGAATATCTGCTTTCAGAGTTTGGAGATGGGTAAGATTGTCTACATTCAAAACAGCCATGTAGCCACAGGAATTTGTGATGTCCATATCTTCCAAAGCAGCCGCACTATTAAAAGTAGCATTGGTTATTGGCTGATTGAAAGCTTTTAGTATTTTCAATTTGGGAAGTCCGGATACATCCAAAGAGGTTACATTTCCAAAATATACTCCTGAAGTAGTATAATAGCCATACCGGTTGTAGAATGATGCATCAAGCTCTTCTAAATTGATTAATCCAGCATTGGAAAAATTGATTGAGGATGCATTAAGACCTTTGATCCTTTTTAACGAAGTACAGCCGTTTAGATCTACGGAAGTAAAATAAGCTCCGGTGGTTTCATAATGATCCGTATCTGCTATAACTTCTTCCAGGTTTGTACAAGATTTCGCAACAAGGTGGATATTCTGATTTCCGGATGGTAATATGGTTCCGGTAGATCCGGAAACTGAAATTTTGGTCAGTGAATTTAAATTTGGAACACTGATCTTATTTAAACGCTTACAGGATGTGAAGGTGAGCGTTTTTACATTGCAGTTTTTGATATGAAGCTCCTTAATGTTTTTATTGTTTAAGACAATATCATCCTTGATGAGAAGGCAGTTTTTATATCTCAAAATTGTGGAGGGGTCGTAAGGAGATAAATTGATGTCTGCAACAAAGTCATTCACATTCTCTACGGCACCACAATTATCGAATGAAAAAACAATAGGAACACGGTGGCTAACTCCTAAATTGTTTACAAATCCACCATTTCCGGTGTAAAGAACTTTTTTAATTTTATTGTTGTTAACAAAACTAATGACCGCTGATTTTGTGTCATGGATGTAAAGTTCTTCGACATTGGGGAATAAAAGAGCATCAGTGATTTGGTTTGGAAGACTATTGTAAGTGGGAAGCACATTGAACTTTATATTTAAAGTTTTTACTTGCTGGGCTTCAGTAAGCTGAATCTGTCCATCTCCATTTGCATCAATTTTAATATTGTTGCCATTGATGTCTTTTGCAATCTGACTACCCGGACCTGAAGTTAGTAGTAAGGCCTTAAATTTGGCATCTGTAAAATTAAGGTTCTGAGAATAAGCCATGCAGGAAAAGCTTACACAGAAGATAAATAGCATTTTGTACATATTGTGTTTTTAAGGGGTTGCTAATTTTAATAAGGATATATCCAATGAAGGAAATTATAAACCTCAACCTTACAAAAGTACTATATTTTTAAACCTAGCAACTTAGAAATACTACTATAGTATTAATACTATATTTGTTATCCGTACAAATACTGATGAGTGCCTCTACCATGTTTTCCTTTTTTATCAAGGCATTGATTTAGTAAAATGAACGTTGTTCATATTGTGTTCATATATCTTAAAATAGCTTCAATGCGGTAAAAGATTTATTTGTAAAATGTTACCTAGATCTCATCTTACATATTTACTTTAAGCAATTAAGTTTTTTTTAAGGAAATATTAAACATTATGTTATATAATGTTAACTGTATGTTACCACACTTCATGATTGTTGCTTCTAATTTTGCCATAAAATTTAGAAGTATAAAAATATGAAGAGAAAATTGATCTGTGCTTTTGCTGTTTTGTCTTTTGGCTTAGCGTTTTCACAAGAAACCAGCTCTAAAATTTTCGGAAGATTAAAAGGGGTAAATTCTGAAGTTACGGTAAAAGTAGTTCACGTTCCCACCAACAGTACCTTTGAAACTAAAAGTAATAACAAAGGACAATTTAGTCTGGATAATCTACAACCCGGAGGCCCCTACACGATAGAGATTTCCGATGGTTCGCAAATTATCTACTCGAATACTAATTTACAGCTTTCATTAGGAAGTAATGATTTGCCTGTAGTAGAAATCAAAAACAGAGAAAAAGTGATCGACGAGATAAAGCTTACCTCGAAGAGAACCACTGTGAAAAACGGAGTTGCAATTAGCCAGGCTCAGATCTCCGGACTTCCAAATATTAACAGGGGTATCCAGGATGTTACTAAGTTGGTCCCTCAAAGTGCTAACAACTCTTTCAACGGAACCAATTTCAGGTATAATAACGTTACTATTGACGGGTCGATCAATAACGACGCGATTGGTTTTAGTCCGTCTTTGGGTGGACAAACGGGAACATCGGGAATGCCGGGAAGTAGTACACGTTCCAACTCAATTAGTTTGGATGCGATTCAGGATGTACAGGTTTATATTGCTCCTTATGACGTGAAATTAGGAAATTTCCTTGGAGGAAGTATCAATGCCGTTACACGTAGTGGTAGTAATAATGTGGAAGGATCTTTTTATGTATACGGACGTAATGCTGCTATTACAGGAAGAAATAGGGTAGGAGATAATTCAAAAATGCCAAGCTCTTTTCAGGATTTTATTTATGGAGGGAGAGTAGGATTACCTGTCGTTAAAGATAAGGTGTTTTTATTCACCAATCTTGAATATACAAAAAGAAAAGATCCTGTTTTTTATAATGCTGATGATCCTAATGCGTTGGTTAATAACGCTGTTGCTCAACAGATCTCAGATTTTGTTCGAACCAAGTATGGCTTTAATGTGGGAAGCTTTAATCAGTACACTAATTTTTCTGAAAGTGCAAAGCTTTTCAACAAATTAGACTGGAAGATTAATGATAAACATACATTGTCCATTAAAAATAACACTGTATTCTCCCAGGCTTCCAACCTTGAAAGAGATGGTGCCAATTTCAGGTTTTCAAGCATGGACTATATTCAAAAGAACAATGCTTCAACGACGACTTTGGAACTAAAAAGCCGTTTTAATGATAAATGGAATAATAACTTAGTATTAGGATATTCTTCTATTAATGATTACAGGGATCCTACTTCTTCCAACGCTATGTTTCCACAAGTGGAAATAGGGTATAATGGAGGAACTATTTTATTAGGAAATGATAGAGAGGCAACGGTTTTCAATATGAAGCAGAAAACATTTGAGATCACCGATAATTTAACGTATAAGACAGGAAATCATACTTTCTTATTAGGAACGCATAATGAATTATACAATATCGATTATGGTTTTGTAAATGCATTGAACGGAAGAATCTCTTATAAGAATCTTGATGATTTTTATAACTCAAAACCAGCAAGGATAAGAGGGACTTATCCTTTCAATGGAGACAGCAGAGAGACGCTGTTTAATAATCCGTATGCATCATATAAAGTGAACCTTCTTTCATTATACCTTCAGGACGAGATTAATTTAGGAAGACTCCGTTTATCTCCGGGTGTAAGAGTAGATTATACTGATTTACCAAACAAACCTCTTTTGAGTTCAAAAGTTACTAATTCTCCTACCGATCCTAATATGGGGAATACCTACAGCTATACACCATTAAATCAGCTTACAAACAAATATCTTAATAAACCCACATTGTCTCCAAGATTAGGATTTACTTTGGATCTTACAGAAAACAGATCAGTTGTATTAAGAGGGGGGTCTGGTATTTTCGTAGGAAGAATACCGTTTGCATGGCTGGGTTATGCTTATTATAATGATGGAGTAGGTTTCGGAAGTTATGATTATAATGGTCCGACGGCAGCTCAAATGGCAGCTAATGGAGACCCATTGGTAAGCGGAAACTTTGCTAATTGGCAAAACTCTTCCAAAGTTCAGGTAGACCTTATTGATAATAACTTCAAAATGCCTAAAGTGTGGAGAAGTTCATTAGGAGTAGATTATACCGTTGGAGGATATAAGTTGACATTAGAAGGTATTTATACTAAAGTACTTTATGATCTGAAATTCCAGCAGGTGAATAAAACGGATAACGTAACGTATTACAGTTATGACGTGAATCACCAAATGCCTATTTATACAACGAATATCAACAGTAATTTTTCTAATGCGTACATGTTATCCAATACGAAAGAAGGTTACAGGTATAATATAACAGCACAGATTTCTAAATCTTATAATTTCGGATTTAACTTCTTTGCAGCATATACTTACGGAGATGCTAAAGATATTACCAACGGGATCAGAAACTCAATGGAAAGTAACTGGCAGATGAATCAATCCCTTACACCTAATAATCCTCAGTTGACAACTTCTAACTTTGCTATTAAAAATAGAATTGTTGCCAATCTCGGATATGGTTTCAATGTTTCAGAGTCCAACAGATTGTCGGCCAACGTATATTTCAATGCTCAGTCAGGAAATCCTTTCTCATGGGGCTTTGTAAACAGTACGATTGCTAATACAGGACAAGCTGCCGGATTGGCATATATCTTTAAAGATGCTGCTGAAGCTGCTAAGTATATTGTTCCGATAAAAGATGCTGCAGGGAATGTTTTGGTAACAGCCCAACAGCAGGTGGCTGATTATGAAAGCTTCGTTAATAATAATAAATACCTGAGCAGCAGAAGAGGAACGTTTACTCAGAGAAACGGAGACTTTACTCCTTGGAATATTCAGGCAGATATCAGAATTATGGATGAGATCAGACTGAGCCGGAAGTCTAAAAATAATATCCAGATTTCTTTAAGTATCATCAACTTCACCAATCTGTTGAATAAGGATTGGGGTAAGATCTATTTTGTACCGAATACTTTTAATTCAACAGCAAGTGTTGGATTAACTAAAGTTGGAAATGTGGCAGCGGGACAGCCGGGAGCTGGAGATCCAACCTATAATTTCAAATCTCCGGGGTTGCCTTATACGATTGATCAGTTTGCATCAAGATTCCAGGCACAGCTGGGAGTTCGATATAATTTTTAATTTTTACTTTATATATTCTTTCAAGAGTCCAGATTTTCTTTCTGGGCTTTTTTTTATTTTGTAATTCTTTACAAAACAAGATATAAGAAAAGCACGTTTAAAAAACGTGCTTCAATATATAATTGTTTATTATTTGTAGTCTAAGCTTCGCAGCTTGAACAAGATACAAAGTTCACCATCATTTCCTTAGATACTGATGAGCTTCTTTGATAATATAATGTTTTTACTCCTTTTTTCCATGCTTCGATGTACAGATAGTTTACATCTTTTACGGGCATGGTAGATGGAATTTGTAAGTTCAATGATTGTGCCTGATCGATATATTGTTGTCTCTGAGCGGCCTGGGAAATGATCTCCATCGGAGAAATTTCCTTGAATGTCTTAAATACAGCTTTTTCTTCGTCAGTTAGTTCAGTTAAATGCTGAACGGAACCATGGTTCAACATAATCGTTCTCCATGTTTCTTCGTTATCTAGTCCTTTTTCTTCTAATAATTTTGCCAGGTACTTATTCTTACGCATGAAATTTCCTTTGGCCAAACCGGCTTTATAGTAGTTGGATGCGAAAGGTTCAATTCCCGGAGAAGTTTGTCCCAAAATAGCAGAGCTTGAAGTCGTAGGAGCAATAGCCATTGTGGTAGTATTTCTTAACCCATAACCTTTTAACAATTCAGGTTCTCCATAGATGTTAGCCAGTTCTCTTGATGCCTGTTCAGATTGCTCTTTAATATGTCTGAATGCTCTTGCATTAAACTGAGTTGCTTCAAAACTTTCAAACGGGATCATGTTCTTTTGTAAGTAAGAATGGTATCCTAAAACACCAAGCCCAAGAGCTCTGTGACGCATTGCAAAGTTTCTTGCTCCCTGTAGGTAATAATTGCCTTCTGTTTTATCAATAAATTCAGTTAAAACAGCATCAAGGAAATAAACAGCCAACTTCACTGCGTCCGTATCTTTCCATTCATCATATAATTCCAGGTTCATGGAAGAAAGACAGCAGATAAATGATTCTTCTCTCGTAGAAGGAAGCATGATCTCAGAACAAAGATTACTTGCATTTACAGTAAGTCCCAAATCTTTGTAAACCTGTGGTTTATTTCTGTTAACGTTATCCGTAAAGAAAATATAAGGAAGACCTTTTTGCTGACGGCTTTCCAAAACCCTTGCCCAGATCTTACGTTTTTCCATATCTCCATCGATCATATCCTGCATCCAGTAATCAGGAACACAAATTCCGGTAAATAAATTCTGAATAGGACTTCCGATATCTTTAATTGATAAGAACTCTTCAATATCACCGTGGTCGATATCCAGGTAAGCTGCAAAAGCTCCTCTTCTCACTCCTCCCTGTGATACTACGTCCATTGCTGTATCAAATAATTTCATGAAGGAAACCGCTCCCGAAGACTTTCCATTATCTGTTACTGCAGTTCCTCTGTTACGAAGTTCCCCGAAATATCCTGAAGTTCCACCCCCGATTTTTGTCTGCATGATGACTTCACCCATTTTATGAGTAATCCCTTCAATGCTATCCGGAATGTGTACATTGAAACATGAAATAGGAAGACCTCTCTGTGTTCCCATATTTGCCCAGACCGGAGAGGAAAAACTGATCCATCCTTTGGTGATCATTTCCTTAAAAGCAGGTTGTAATTCCGGTTTGTATAGCTTTTTGGCAGCAGCAGTGGTAATCCTGTCGATAGCTCCGTCTACAGTTTCCCCTTTTAACAGATATCCTCTGTTTAGCATTTGCTCAGACTCCTCGTTGAGCCACCATATATTAGTATTTTGTTCCTCCATAGTTGTTATATTTTCAAATTCCCGGATATCCATGTCGTAATATCCAGGAATTTTGTGTTATTAAATTGATTCTAAAAATTCTACCTTGTGGGAACCGTTAAGTCCACTCTCATCTCTTAATCGTTGAAATTCTTTAAAAGATGGTGTATTCAAAACCTCATGTTGTACCTCTTCATTGCTGTAATTAGAATAATGTAAGAATGTAACACCGTCTTCTTTAAGAAAAACCTTGTATTCAAATGCCGACAGATCCAATTGTCTGAAATCATTCAGGAAATTTTGAATGTTTTCTTTGTTTTCTGAAACAAATTCTGGTTTTACGGTATAACTTACAATTACATTAATCATCTTTTGTGTTTTGGTTTTTATTTCATCCGAAAAGGATACTTTCTAATGAAAGATTGTTGAGCTATATACAGAGCTTGTTTAATTAAAACAAATCGTTGGCTGTAATACTCTTGTCGTGTTTCGTATAGTCAACAGGTCTTTTAGCAAAGAAATCATCCATAGAATTAGCAAAAACCTCTTCCTCAAACCATTTCATCGGACGGTATTGTTCCGGCGAAATGTTGTAGCGTGTATCCATATTGATTTTCTTTAAGCTGTCGTCAACACGGTATTTCATAAAGTTGAGTAAGTCTTCTTTTGAGAATACACTCAATTCTCCCAATTCAAAGATCCAGTCTAAGATTTCACCTTCCAATTCTACAGATTGATCTACTAAAGTATAAATATCTTCAATGTCTGAATCAGTTAATAAATCAGGTTGTTCTTCGCGGATTTTGTTTATCAGATAAATTCCTGCGTTAGCATGGATTTGTTCATCAACAGAAGTCCACGCGATAATATTGGAAACGTTTTTCATGTATCCTTTAAATCTTGTGAAAGAAAGAATGATCGCAAATTGTGAGAAAAGCGATACATTTTCAATCAGGATACTGAATAGTAAAAGAGAAGAAACATATTCTTTAGGGGTGGAAGAATTAGCATGTTTCAGAACATTTGATAAGAAGTCTATTCTCTTTTTTACAGCAGGAACTGCTATAACGTTGGTAAATTCTTCATTATATCCCAATACTTCCAATAAACGCGAATAGGCTTCGGAATGACGGAATTCACATTCAGCGAAAGTAGCACCTAAACCGTTCAGTTCAGGTTTTGGCATATGATTGTATAGGTTTCCCCAAAATGTCTTTACAGACACCTCGATCTGTGCAATAGCCAGTAAAGCATTTTTCACAGAATTTTTTTCGTGTGGTTCCAGCTGCGAATGAAAATCCTGAATGTCTGCAGTAAAATCCACTTCCGAATGCACCCAAAACGATTTGTTGATCGCTTCTACAAATTGAAGAACCTCAGGGTATTCAAATGGCTTGTAACTTACTCTCTTATCAAAAATTCCCATATTAAAAATGTCTTTAAATTAAACTAATTAGATCACTGTGGATAAAAATCAAAGAATAAATAACAGCTTGATTTGTTGGAACTTATATTTAAAAGTTTTTCACAAGAAAAGTGTCTTTATTATTTGCTAGTGCGAAGCACAAAGTTCGAAAAAAAGAAACGATTTTGAAAGGGCTAAACACTAATTGGTTGACTTTTAATCGTAAAAGTTTTCCACATTTACATGAAACAAGCACTGATATTGGTTTAGATACAATAATAAGCATAAAATAAATATTTTTGATAAGTTACAGTTAAACATAAAATCATAAAATACTATAAATAAAGGTGTATTATATTAAACACTAAAAAAATACAATAAATTTTGATTCTTGTAACAAATTGAAAATATCTTCTACTTATTGACTATAAAACATAGATCACTTAATGTTAGTAATTCAGGATTTAAACAAATCATACGATACAGGGAAAAGTAAACTGCACGTTCTCAAAGGAATTAATCTCAATATTTCCGAAGGCGAGTTTGTTTCTATTATGGGAAGTTCGGGTTCCGGAAAGTCTACCCTCCTTAATATTATAGGGATTCTGGATGAAAAGGATTCCGGGATTTATGAGCTGGACGGTGTTCCCATCGAGCATTTATCCGAAGTAAAGGCTGCAGAATACAGAAGTAAATTTTTAGGATTTATTTTTCAGTCTTTTAATCTGATAGGATATAAAACGGCTTTAGAAAATGTTGCTCTCCCTTTATATTATCAGAACGTACCCCGAAAAGAACGTAATCAGATCGCCATGGAATACCTGGAGAAAGTAGGACTCGCCCAATGGGCAACCCATCTTCCCAATGAGCTCTCTGGTGGACAAAAACAAAGGGTAGCTATTGCAAGGGCGCTGATCACAAATCCTAAAGTGGTATTGGCCGATGAGCCTACAGGTGCCTTGGATTCAAAAACAACCCATGATATCATGAAATTGTTACAGGATATTAATAATGAAGGAAAAACGATCATTGTAGTAACCCACGAACCTGATGTTGCAGCACAAACAAAAAGAAATGTGATTTTAAAGGATGGAGTTATCGAAAGTGATGAATTTATCAAACAGGTTGTTCTATAAATAGTGAATGTACATTGACTTTAAAAAAGTAAAAAAATAAAAATATGTTTGACCTGGATCGTTGGCAGGAAATATTCAGTTCCATTCGCAGTAATGTATTGCGGACGGTGCTTTCCGGATTTACGGTGGCATTAGGGCTGTTTATCTTTATCGTTCTTTTCGGAATCGGTAAAGGTTTACAAAACGCTTTTACAGAAGGTTTTGCAAGGGATGCTCAAAATCTTATTTCCATCTTTACAGGAAAAACAACCATTGCCTACAAAGGATTACAGTCGGATCGTAACGTAACCATGAATAATGATGACTATGACTTTCTGGTTAAAGCAGATAAGGAAAAAGTAGGCTATTCAACTCCAAGGTATCAAACCAGTTTGCTGGTGAAGTACGGAAAAGAAAGTGGGAATTATCAGGTTAACGGAGGAGATCCTGAAGAAAAGTTCATTGAAAACAGGAAAATTCTTGAGGGACGTTATATCAATCCTTCCGATCTTGAAAGAAAACAAAATGTTGCCGTGATCGGACGAATGGTACAGAGAGATTTGATCAAAAACGGAAGTCCGGTAGGAAAAGAACTGAATATTAACGGAACAATGTTCAAAGTAGTTGGAGTATTTTCCGACGACGGTGGAGACTGGGACGAAAGACATATTACAGTACCCATTACTACTTTGCAACAGATGAAAAAAGGTTCAGATACTGTAACAACGGTTTATATAGCCTATAACGAAAAGCTAACACCTCAGCAAGCTATAAAATATGGTAACGAGCTTAAAGATAGATTAAAAGCCAGGAAGAATGTTTCTCCTGACGATGAAAATGGGGTCCGGGTATGGAATAATGCAGAAAATATGAATGATACATTTATGTTTATGGCTGTACTTACAGGTATTGTTGGTTTTATCGGGATGGGGACTTTGATCGCGGGAATCATTGGAATCAGTAACATTATGGTTTACATCGTTAAAGAGAGAACCAAGGAGATAGGTGTTAGAAAGGCTATTGGAGCGAAACCAAAAAGCATTGTGGCATTAATTGTACAGGAGAGTGTTGTGATCACTGTGATCTCAGGTTTAATTGGGGTAGGTTTGGGAGTTTTAGCGCTTAGCCTTATGGGAGACAGTCTTGAAGAATTTTTTATCAAGAACCCTAGTGTCGGCTGGACCGAGATCTTTATGGCATTTCTGGCATTGGTTTTTTCAGGATTGATTGCCGGTTTTGTTCCCGCTTACAGGGCATCGAAAATTAAACCTATAGAGGCATTACGAACAGAGTAATAGCTGATGTTCGTACATAATTATAAAAAAAGTATAAATCAAACTCATAACTAACACCAATGAACATCTTATTTAAAAAGGATACCTGGCAGGAAATTTATTATTCACTGAGAAATAATAAACTTCGGACATTCCTTACCATGATCGGGGTGGGTTGGGGTATGTTTTTATACGTAAGTTTGCTGGGAGCAGCAAAAGGAATGGAGAATGGTTTCGATAAATTATTTTCAGGCTTTGCAACGAATTCTATTTTTCTATGGGCTCAGAAAACCTCTATTCCATACGAAGGTTTTCCAAAAGGGAGAGAGATGAAACTGCACTTGCCGGATATGGAAATGCTTAAAAGAAAAATTCCTGAAATAGATTACATTTCACCACAGAATGCTCGGGGAAGTTTTACAGGAACACCCGGAGAATCTATGTCAAGAAACGGGAAAAGTGCTACCTATTCTCTTACAGGGGATTATCCTGTGGGAAATAAAATTTCTGAAAAGAAACTTATTTTCGGACGCTATATAAACGATGCCGATTTATCAGGCAATAAAAATGTTGCCGTGATCGGAGAAGAGGTATATAAAAACTTTTTTAATTCCAAAAAGAAAGAAAATCCTATTGGTAAATCAATAAATATAAAAGGGCTTTTCTTTAATATTATCGGTGTTTTCAGAGTGAAAAAAGGAGGCGGTTTTGAAAATGACCGTACTGTTTTCATTCCTCTTTCTTCATACACGAAAATGTATAATGCGGGAGACAATATCGATATGTTTGCTATTGTCAGCAGGCCGGATGCCGATTTAAAGATTGTGGAAGAAAAAGTAAAACAGGTATTAAAGCTTAAAAATAAAGTTTCACCTGAAGATACAAATGCATTTGGAAGCTTCAACCTTGGAAAAGAATTTGGAAAATTAACCGGATTCTTAACCGGAATGCAGCTATTAACAATTATTGTAGGAACACTTACGATTCTTGCGGGAGTTATTGCGATCTCAAATATCTTACTGATTACGGTAAAAGAGAGAACAAAAGAAATAGGGATCCGAAGAGCATTAGGAGCCAAACCTTCAGAAGTAAGAAATCAGATTCTGCTGGAAAGTGTTGTAATTACACTATCCTCAGGGTTATTAGGATTCATGTTGGGAATATTTGTCCTGATGGTCCTTAATATGGCTACACAGAATCAGGATGCCTTTCCATTTTATAATCCTACGGTAAACTACGGAAATGTATTTGCTGCCATGGCGGTGATGGTAGTTTTAGGATTGATTATCGGAATGATTCCAGCTCAGAG
This sequence comes from Chryseobacterium sp. PTM-20240506, assembly GCF_048296755.1. Taxonomy (NCBI): domain Bacteria; kingdom Pseudomonadati; phylum Bacteroidota; class Flavobacteriia; order Flavobacteriales; family Weeksellaceae; genus Chryseobacterium; species Chryseobacterium sp. PTM-20240506. The sequence continues at coordinate 2,166,755 of NZ_CP182581.1, read as the reverse complement.
AGCTGTTAAAATCAGACCTATTGAAGCGTTAAGAACTGAATAAAAACCATTTAAATAAAAAATAAACTAGATATATGAAAAAGAAATTCACTTGGAAAAAAGCCATTTATATACTGTTGGGGCTTTTATTTGCAGTGGCATTATTCTCGGGAATCGGTTATCTGATCAAATCCAATTCTAAAGAGAGTGAAGCGTTCCTTACGCGAAAACCAACGGTCCAGAATATGGATGATAAAGTCATGGCGACAGGGAAAATTATACCAAAAGAAGAAATCGAGATCAAGCCTAATATTGCAGGGATTATTGATAAAATTTTAGTTGATGAAGGGGATAAAGTAGTTGCGGGACAATTGGTTGCAACGGTTAGGATTATTCCAAATATCGCGGATGTAAACAATGCACAGCAGGAAGTTCAGAATGCGCAGCTTCAGATCAGCAATGCCAAGCTGAATGTAGATAACATGCAGAAACAATTTGATATGCAACAGAAATTGTATAGTCAGGGAGTTATTTCCAAGCAGGATTATTTAAACTCTCAACAACAATTGTATTCTCAGCAACAGACTCTTAAAAACGCAAACCAGCAATTCCAGACGGCTCAGAAGAGATTACAAATTGTGAAAACCGGAGCAACTCCTGAACTTCAGGGTTTTGCTACAACGCAAATACGTTCAAAAGCTGCAGGAACGGTACTTGATGTTCCTGTAAAAGTAGGAAGCCAGGTTATTGAAGCGAACTCTTTCAACGCGGGAACAACGATTTGCTCTATTGCCGATCTTAATTCACTGATCTTTCAGGGAGAGATTGATGAAGCTCAGGCGGGAAAACTGAAGCAGGGGATGCCAATGAATATTGTGATTGGTGCCTTGCAGAACAAAACTTTTCCGGGGAAATTAACAATGATTGCTCCTAAGGGAAAAGACAATCTGGGAACGATAAAATTTCCTGTAGAAGGCGATGTAACCAATCCTAATAATGAATACATCAGAGCTGGATTTTCAGCAAATGGAGAGATTGTATTGAATTCCCAAAAGAATGCATTATTGCTTGATGAATCTCTTATTCAATATGAGAAAAACAACGGTAAAGACAGATCTTTTGTTGAGGTAAAGCAACCTGATGGAAAATTCAAAAAAGTATATGTGAAATTAGGTGCCAGTGACGGGATCAATGTTCAAATTCTTTCAGGAATAGATAAAAATTCTGAAGTGAAAGTGTGGAACCCATCAGATAAGGACAAAGAGGAACTTAAAGAAAAGAAAAAATAATAAACTAATCAGATACATTTTATCTACAGTCCCGGGAATTTATTTCCGGGATTTTTTTGCTCCTGAAGGTTGTTGCCTATTCCGTTAAACAATGTTTGAAAATGTAATGAATAAGAAGCTTAAAATGTCTTAATTTTAATTTCAAACTTTGACCTATGAAGAAAAGCTATCTTATTCTTTTCGTTTTTATTATTGCAAAATTTATTCTTCAATATTTATTGATTAACCCCGAATACGAATTACACCGGGATGAGTTTCTTCATATTGATCAGGGAGATCATATTGCGTGGGGATATTTGTCCGTTCCACCAGTTAGTTCTTGGGTGGCATGGTTAATTAAAATATTAGGTAGATCAGTATTCTGGGTTAGATTTTTTCCGGCTTTATTTGGGGCGCTGACTATAGTTGTGGTGTGGAAGATCATTGAAGAGTTAAAAGGAGGATTGTTTGCTCAGATTTTGGCTTCTTTTGGGCTATTATTTTCTGTGCTTTTGCGATTAAATATGTTTTTTCAGCCTAACTCTTCGGAAGTGTTTTTATGGACTTTATTCTTTTATATTTTAATTAAATACATATATACAGAGAAAATAAAATGGCTTTATTCCGGTGGGATAATTTTTGGTTTGGGTATTTTAAATAAATATAATATTGCTTTTCTGGCATTGGGTTTTATCCCTGCACTTTTGTTAACAGGCCAAAGAAAGATCTTTGCAAACAAGCACACCTATTGGGCTGCACTTGTAACTTTAGTTATTATTTTTCCTAATCTCTTATGGCAGTATAATAATAACTTCCCTGTTATTCATCATATGAAGCAGCTTTCAGAGAATCAATTGGTCAATGTGAATAGATTTGACTTTTTTAAATCTCAATTACTATTCTTTATAGGAGTTACGTTTGTTATCATATTGGCTTTCTACGCCCTGTTATTTTACAAACCATTTGAAAAGTTCAGATTTTTCTTTTGGGGATATGTAATTGCAATATCTCTGTTTGTCTTTTTTAAAGCTAAAGATTATTATGCAATTGGTCTTTATCCTGTTTATATTGCCTTTGGGTCAGCTTATTTGGATCACATTTTAGAAAGCGGATGGAAAAGATTTCTTAAACCACTCTGTATACTTTTTCCCATACTATTATTTATTCCCATGTATCGTATTTTGTTTCCTAATAAGAGTCCTGAGTTTATTGTGAATAATCCGGAGCGTTATAAAAAATTTGGATTGTTGAGATGGGAGGATGGAAAGGATCACTCATTACCTCAGGATTTTGCAGATATGCAAGGGTGGAAAGAATTAGCACAAAAAGTAGATAAAGAATATTATAAATTATCAAAGATAGGAAAGACTTTAGTTTTATGTGATAATTATGGTCAAGCTGGAGCTATTAACTATTATTCAAAGATGGGAATAAAAGCTGTCTCATTTAATGCCGATTATATCAACTGGTTTGATCTTAAAGACAAATATTTTAACTTGATAAGAATAAAAGATAATGATAATGATGATGAGTTAAAAGAGACTGGTCCTTACTTTGAAATTTCAAGAAAAGCTGATTCTATTACCAATCCTTTTGCCAGAGAAAAAGGTACTCTTATTTTTAGTTTCAGTCGGGCAAAAATAGATGTTAGGCCGAAATTAAAAAATGAGATCGATGATAATAAAAGGGAATTTTGAAATAATTCATTATTGCAACTTTATTGCATTATTAAAAAATTATTTTATCTTTGTCTTAAATTTTATTTCAGACCATGGAAGTAAACCCTTATGATGTTATAATAATTGGAGGCAGTTATGCTGGTCTTTCAGCTGCAATGGCTTTAGGAAGATCTTTGAGAAATGTATTAATTATTGATGGAGGAAAACCTTGCAATGAGCAAACACCTTATTCTCATAATTTTCTGACACAAGATGGAAGGACTCCCCGGGAGATTAGTGATGAGGCTAAATCTCAGGTGAAAAAATATAGTTCTGTAAAGTTTTATGATGGTATTGCGAGTAAACTTCTGAAAATAGATAACGGATTTGAAGTCGAAACTCAGTCACTAGAAAGATTCAAATCTAAGAAATTGATTATTGCCACTGGAATTAATGATATAAAGCCACTTATTCCAGGATTCAAAGATTGTTGGGGGATTTCTGTTTTACACTGTCCGTATTGTCATGGGTACGAAGTGAAAAATGAGAAAACAGGAATTATGGGTAATGGCGATTTTGCCTATGAGTTTTCAAAAATGATTTCACATTGGACGAAAGACCTTACTCTGTTTACCAATGGAAAGGCAGAGCTCACAGAAGATCAGATCAGAAAGTTACAAGAAAAAAAAATTAATATCAATGAAAATGAAATTACGGAATTGAAGCATAGGAACGGGATCATTGAAAGTGTCGTCTTTAAAGACGGATCAAAAGTTTCTTTAAAAGCTGTCTATGCTAAAGTTCCTTTTGAGCAAAATATAAACGTTTCACAGGATTTAGGCATCGAAATAACTGAGTCAGGCCATATAAAAACAGATGCTTTTTATAAAACCAATGTGTATGGTGTTTATGCCTGTGGTGATAGCTCTTCAATGATGAGATCTGTAGCAAATGCTGTCGGATCTGGAAATACCGTTGGTGCTATGGTAAATAAGGAGCTTATTGAAGAAGAATTTTAATTAAATTTTAAGTGTTTTAAGTATTCCTTGCTGTATTAGTATAGCAGGGAATATTTTTTTATAAGAAGTGATGGGCACTTTTTCACTAAGATTTTAAGCTAGATAGGGATTGAGAAATAAATTGTGTTTTATATTATTTTATCCCAAAAATCATATTTTTATGAATAAAATCTTGTTGAAAATTCCGTACATTTGGGGTGAAAAATCTCAAAAACTAAAAGTAAATGGATATTATTTTCGACCTGATTGAAAAGGAAAAACAAAGACAAACTCATGGATTGGAGCTTATAGCATCGGAAAATTTTGTTTCTGATAATGTAATGAAGGCGATGGGGAGTGTATTAACAAATAAATACGCAGAAGGGTACCCTGGTAAAAGGTATTATGGTGGATGCGAAGTAGTAGATGAGGTCGAAACATTAGCAATAAACAGAGCAAAGGAGCTTTTTGGAGTTGACTATGTAAATGTTCAGCCTCACTCCGGATCTCAGGCTAATGCAGCTATTTACCTTGCCGTTTTGAAACCCGGAGATAAAATTATGGGAATGGATCTTTCCATGGGAGGACATCTGACTCATGGTTCAGCCGTTAATTTTTCAGGAATTCAGTATAATGTTGTTTCTTATGGCGTACAACAGGAAACAGGTTTGATTGATTACGATCAAATGAGAGAAGTTGCTTTGAGAGAAAGACCGAAAATGCTTATTGCCGGTTTTTCCGCTTACTCCAGAGACCTGGATTATGCAAAATTCAGAGAGGTGGCAGATGAAGTAGGTGCTACTCTGTGGGCTGACATTGCGCACCCGGCAGGTTTGGTTGCAAAGGGATTACTGAATTCCCCATTTGAACATTGCCACGTAGTGACTACAACTACTCATAAAACACTAAGAGGGCCAAGAGGAGGAATGATCATGATGGGTAAAGATTTCGAAAATACGTATGGTCATAAGACACCTAAAGGAGAGATCAAAATGATGAGTCAGGTTTTAGATGGTGCAGTATTTCCTGGAATTCAAGGAGGACCTCTTGAACATGTGATTGCTGGTAAAGCAATTGCTTTTGGAGAAGCTTTGGATACTCAGTTTGAGACTTATGCAAAACAAGTTAAATCTAATGCTCAGGCTTTAGCAAAAGCAATGATCAGTAGAGGATTTGATATTGTGAGCGGGGGAACAGATAATCACTTAATGCTTGTGGATCTTAGAAATAAAGGCGTTAATGGTAAAGAGACTGAAAAAGCATTAGTTCTGGCAGATATTACATGTAACAAAAATATGGTTCCTTTTGATGATAAATCGCCATTTACAACCTCTGGAATCAGACTAGGAACGGCAGCAATTACAACAAGAGGATTAAAAGAACAGGATATGGAAACTATTTCAGAGCTAATCTCCGAGGTTGTTGATAATATCAAGAATGAAGAAGTTATTGCATCTGTAAAAAAGAAAGTAAATGAATTAATGGAAGGGAAAGCTTTGTTTAATTACTAAATTTTACTTCAATTTAAATACTAAGAATGGGCACTTTGCTCATTCTTTTTTTATAATATATGGATAAGAAATCTTATACTTTTGAAGAAATCAAACAAAAGCTGGTTAACTATTGTGTTTATCAGGACCGATGTCATGCTGAAGTTGAACAAAAGATGAAAGAATTCATGCTGATCAACGAAGCTAAAGAGGAGATTCTTTTATATCTGATTCAGGAAAATTATCTGAATGAGGAGAGGTTTGTAAGAAGTTATATCAGGGGAAAGTTTTATATAAAGCACTGGGGGAGAAATAAGATTCGGATGAATTTAAAGCAAAAGCAAATTTCCGAAAAGCTTATTCAATCCTGCTTTAATGAAATAGATGAGGACGATTATTTTAAAACCCTTAAAAAGATGTTTGATGATCACTATTCCAAATCCAGTGAGCTGAAAGAGTACCAGAGAAAAACGAAAACAATCAGTTATTTAATAGGCAAGGGGTACGAATATGAAATAATCCTGCAGGTTCTTGAGAATTAATATATATGTAATTTACGTTCCGTTTATTTTCTGTTTAAAAAAAATAGCTTTGTTGAAATTTTAAGGATAATAAATTATAATAATTATACTGTGAATTTAGTATTGGTTTTTATAAGACTTTTATATGTAATATCTTACATTGTTTCCTTAAAAAAAAATTAAAATTTTAATAGAAATTAAAGTAAGTGGCACGAAAAATGCATGTGGTTTGCAATATTTATATTTTGAAATTTATATCTGAAAAACAATGAAAATATGATATAAATAGCGTAAAAAGTATGGAGATTGTATATAAATTTTTTTATAGACAATAATATGTGTTAGAAATAGTTTTTATTGGAAATAGATAAAGTAGAAAAAAGAAATTAAACAATTGCATTAAAATTATGAATAATATCTATTACCTTTGCCCCGCTAATAAAATCACCTAATGTTGAATGAAAAAGTTGCATGAAGCTTTTAATGCTCTTTACAATGGCGATAACATTGTGAAAATCACGAAATTGAGATATATACCGAGATGGTTGGTTATCATTATCGATATTTTAATTATCTTTTTTTCAATTTTGCTTTCACGTCTTTTCTTAAGGAATCTGGATGTAAAAGTTAATTTTCCGGAATATGTTGTTCAGAAAAGGATTTTAGTAATTGGGATTAATATCCTGTTTATGTATGTCTTCAAAACCTATGCAGGTATTATAAGACATTCTACTTTCTTTGATTTTTTCAAGATTATACTATCATCAGGAAGTACATTGGTCAGTCTTTTGATTATCAATTACATTTCACAGATGGCCATGGGTACATCACTTTTCCTGTATCCTAATCTGTTTTTGTATTTCCTTATTTCGGTATCCATCATGTTCTTTTTTAGGATGGTTACTAAGCAATTCTTTAATATGCTAATTGATATTAAAGGTGCTTCTTCTAAAGTAAGAATAGCAGTGGTAGGCGTTGGAGAGGCTTCTGTAGCATTGGCTCGCGCCATTATGCATAATCCTAACTATCCCTATCGTTTGCAGGGTTTTCTTACAGGAAGATCGGACTCAAACAGAGCTTTACTATTGGGCTACAAGATTTATAATAAAAATCAGTTTTTTAAAAGCGAAAAATTAATCAAGCAGTTTGATGCTGTATTGTTGATTAAGGAGATTATGACAAAGCAGGAAATCGAAGAGTGGATGACCTTAGCTTTGGACAGCGGTTTGAGAGTACTGAAAGCTCCGACACTTAGTAAAATGAGAGATAGTGATCTCGTTGGAGGAATCAGCCAGCTTCAGATTGAAGATTTATTGAATCGTAAACCTATAAAAATAGAGAGTGAAGACGTAAAAAAGAGACATTTTGATAAAAATGTTTTAGTTACAGGAGGTGCTGGTTCTATTGGAAGTGAAATTGTTAGGCAAGTTGCGCAGTTCAATCCTGCATTAATTGTAGTTCTTGATCAGGCAGAGTCCCCATTATATGAATTGGAATTAGAGCTTCTGGAAAAATTTCCTGAGCAACGGTTTAAATTTGTACTGGCGGATATTTCTAACAGTTACAGATTAGAAAAAGTGTTTGAAGACTATCAGTTCTCAATGGTATATCACGCCGCTGCATACAAGCACGTTCCGTTAATCGAAGAAAATCCGCATGAAGCTATTTTTGTAAATATCTTAGGGACAAAGAACGTTTCTTTATTATCAAAAAAGTATAAAGTAAACCGTTTTGTGATGGTTTCTACCGATAAGGCTGTTAACCCTACCAATGTTATGGGGGCGTCAAAAAGAGCAGCAGAATTGTTTGTTCAGTCTTTACAGAATTCACCGGGAAATACTACTAAGTTTATTACTACGCGTTTTGGGAATGTATTGGGATCAAACGGTTCGGTTATTCCTCACTTTAGAAAGCAAATAGAAAAGGGAGGTCCCGTTACGATTACTCACCCGGACATTATTCGTTATTTTATGACAATTCCTGAAGCATGTGAACTTGTACTTCAGGCAGGAACTATGGGTAATGGAGGAGAGATTTATGTATTTGATATGGGTGAACCTGTTAAGATTTTAGATCTTGCTAAAAGAATGATAAAACTATCTGGTTATACGCCAGATGTAGATATAAAAATTACCTTCATTGGTTTAAGACCGGGAGAGAAATTATATGAGGAACTTTTAAGTAATAATACTGTTACCATTCCTACACACCATGAAAAGATTTTGATCTCAAGAGATCCTATAATGGAATTCGATGAGGTGGATATGCTATGCAAGCAGATTATATTAGCTGCTGTTAAAAGAGATAAATTACAGGTAGTTAGAATTTTAAAAACTATTGTTCAGGAGTTTATAAGCAATAACTCCGAGTTTGAAATTTTGGATAAAGAACCATTAGTAGAAGAGTAATTGAGTGCAATGAAATCAATGAATAGTTTGTAAAAAAATAATTATCCTATTTTTGTGGAAAAATTATCAGGAATGAGTTTAAAGTATTTTATTTATGGTGCTGTAAGTTTAGCAATGTTTTCTTGTACAACGAGACAGGATATCAATTATATGAAAGATATTGATAGTATTACACTCGAAAATTCGATTAAAAATAGCAGAGTTGATTTTCAGCCTGGGGATCAATTAATTATTACAGTTTCAGCAAAAGATATGGATGTAGTAAAGCCTTTTAATCAGAATTATTCTTCAGCTAGTACAGTTGCTCAGTATACTTTGCCGAGTTCCAATAATCTTCCTCAACAGGTTCCTATGTCAGGACCGACTTATGTTATAGATACCAATGGTGATATTGTTTTTCCTCAGATTGGAAAAATAAGCACTAAAAACGAAAATATTGAAACATTAAGAACCAAGCTTACGGGATTAATTTCGGAGTACGTAAAAAGTCCTATTGTAGACATAAAACTGATTAATTTTAAAGTTTCTGTTCTTGGTGAGGTTGCTAAACCCGGAACTTATGTAATACCTGATGGAAATACAACTTTATTAGGTGCGATTGGTCTAGCAGGAGATTTAACTGCATATGGAGTAAGAAATAATATTTTAATTGTTCGAAATGTTGACGGACAGATCAGCAAAGAAAGAATAGATCTTACAAGTGCTAATTTTATAAATTCTCCTTACTACTATCTGAAACAAAATGATGTAGTATATGTTCAGCCAAATGCTAACAGGGAAAAAGCAGCTAGGGTAGATCCTAATACTGGACTTTACATTTCTGTTGCCTCTGTAATTGCTTCAATAACTGTGGGGATATTGGCATTGATTAAAAATTAATAAATAAAATTTTAGAATAGATTGTCACCAGCAGGTGAACATTAAATCACAAATTAGTAGAAAAAAATAGCTTGTACGGAATGTAATCAATAAATAAAATTAAAGTCAAGCGACAGTAGATTAAATAATATCATGAATAAAACTATTATTACTTACCTTATAATTTTGTCAGCGGTTTTGGCATCTTGCAAGCCTAAACAAAATATGGTATATATGGCACAGCATAATATGGAGGAGGAAGTGGCTAAAGCAAAATTTCAGGGGTTACATATACAAGAAAGTGATGTGCTTCTGATTCTCGTTTCTGCGCTTGATGAGATAGCAGTAAAACCATTTAACCTAAATACTGCAAATCGTGTTGGAAGTGAGTCTCCAAATGGTATAACTCAATATGTACAACCCAGTGAGTATATGGTAAATGAAGAAGGATATATTAATTTTCCTGTGTTAGGAAATGTTTATGCAAAAGGGATGACACAAATACAGTTAAAGCAGGAATTAGAGTCCCGTTTAAAAAGATATCTTACAGATCCTTTAGTTACCATTACTTTGAAAAATTTCAATGTTAGTGTTTTAGGTGAGGTTAAGCTTCCTGGCCAAAAAGAAAGTCCTACACAAAAGCTTAATATCTTTCAGGCATTAAGTCTTGCGGGAGATATGACAGATTTTGGAAATCGTACAAACGTAAAACTTATTCGTTCAGGAGACGATGGTTCGGATCAGGTTGTTAATTTAGACTTATCAAGATCGGATATAGTAAATTCACCTTACTACTACATGAAACAAAATGATGTTCTTTATGTAGAACCTGATCATAATAAGCAAATACAGGCAAACTCTAATCCAAATAGAGCTCTTACATTTCAAATTATTGCTTCAGCATTGGCAGCAGCAACCCTCGTTATTTCTTTAACCCGATAAACTAGAACATGCAGCATATAGAATTTCAGGAAAAAGAAGAAGTATTAGATATAAAGAAAATTATCGGGCAATATCTAAGAAAATGGCCCTGGTTTATTGGATCCATTTTAATGTTTATGATTGGAGCCTACATCTATCTAAGATATTCTATTCCTCAATATCAATCAAAAACTACTCTTAAATTTGATAAAAAGGAAACAGATCTTACTTCTGCACTTGCGGATTTGGATAATTTGGGGATAGGCTTAGGAAATGCTGATGAGATGAAAAGTGAAGTAGCTGTAGTTACATCCCGTCCAATACTTATGCAGGTTGTTAAAAACTTAAACCTAAGTGTTCAATACTTTAGTGCGGGAGAAATTAAGGATTCGGAATTATTTACACAGATACCGATTACAGGTAAAATACTTTCATTTAAAAATGAAAAGAAATTTAAATCTGCAGAATATAATGTTAGTGAAGTAGGTGATCATCAATTTACATTAATTGATGATAAGAAAGCTGAGTTTAAAGGAGAATTTGACAAACCTCTACATTTGAAGTTCGGAACAGTTATTCTACATAAAAATTCTGGAATTAAATTTCGTTCAAAATATATAATAGTATTTTGGAATCCGATTGAGAGAGTTAAAAAATTAGAGGAAAAGATTAAAGTAGATCTACCGGATCAAAAAGCATTGTTGATGGATATCAGTTTGATAGGTGGAGTTCCGGAAAAATCAGAAGCTATTCTAAATGAAGTCACAAAGCAATATAATTTGGATGGTCTGAGAGATAAAAATTTACAGGCAAAAAATACACAAGAATTTATTGATAAAAGGTTAGAGGTTATTACCCGTGATCTATCTGGAGTAGAAAATCAAAAGGAGGATTTCCAGAATCGCAATCGTATCGTTGATCTTGAAATCCAGGCACAATTGGCACTTCAAAATACAAACGATAATACCAAAGCGCTTTTACAGCAACAAGCGCAGCTGGAGCTTTTGAACTCTTTAGCGCAAGAAGCTGCAAAAGGTGGAAACCAGCTCATGCCTTCCAATCTTGGACTCAATCTTTCACTGGAACAAGCTATTTCTCAATATAATACACTTCTTATTACCAGAAATAAAACACTAAAGCAGGCGACTAATGAAAACCCTGCTGTAGTGGAAATGAATAAAGAAATAGCTTCATTAAAAGAGATTGTTCGTGAGAATATTCGCCAGCAAAAGGAGACTGTGCAGGCAACTATATCACAATTTAATAATCAGATTGCAACAAGTAACGGACTTATTGAGAAGGTACCTGGACAATCAAAAGTGTATCGTGGAATAGAGCGTCAGCAGAATCTTAAGGAGCAACTATTTTTATTTTTATTACAGAAGAGAGAAGAAAATGCAATCAACTTATCTGTAAATGTTCCAAAAGCAAAAATTGTAAATCCCGCATTTACCGATGATATTCCCATATCACCTAAAAAGAGTATTGTTTTTCTGGGAGCTCTGTTCCTTGGAATACTGCTTCCCTTTGCCATATTTTATTTGTTCTTTATGTGGGATGATAAAATCTATAATCGTGACGATATTAAGGAGCGTTCTTCTTTAGGTATTTTAGCAGATATACCAACATTAAATGATAAAGAAAATCATTTAGTGCAAAAAAATGATTTTTCTGAATTAGCAGAATCTTTCAGAGTATTGGTTTCCAATCTTAAATTTGTGCTACCTGTTAAGGAATCAGCTAAAATTATTATGGTTACATCATCTGTTAAGGGAGAGGGAAAAACTTTAGTATCAGTTAATTTAGCACTTACATTAGGAAATAAAAATGGGCGGGCTCTACTTATTGGTTCTGATATCAGAAATCCGCAGATTCAGCGTTATGATAGTGAACCAGTGAAAAGAAAGGGGCTTACAGAATATCTATACGATGAATCAACTAATGTCCAAGATCTTATTCATACTTCAGATACCAATCCAAATTGTGATGTAATCTATGCTGGAAGTATTCCTCCTAATCCTCAGGAACTTCTTTCTAATGGTAGATACCAAAAACTTATCCACCAAATGGAATCACAATATGCATATATTATTATCGACTCTGCACCCCTTGTACTAGTATCGGATACTCTTAATATTGCAGATGTTGCGGATACAACTCTTTACGTGGTAAGGTCTGGGGTGTCAAGAAATGTATTAATAGATTTTACAAATGATTTAGTTAAAGATTCTAAACTTTCTAATGTATCCTTTGTTATTAATGATGTATCCAAAAGTGCTGGAGGTTATGGATATAATTATGGTTATGGATATGGATATACTAAAGATAAAAAGGAAAGCTGGTGGCAAAGATTATTTAAAAAATAATTTTGTTACTAAGCTATGGGATTAACAAGAGATATTATAATATTAGGAGTGACTTTTAGAAGGTACAATATTGATGGATACACAGATTAGAATTAGTATAATTGGTTTAGGATATGTTGGGTTACCATTAGCACGTTTATTTGCTACGAAATATCCAGTTGTTGGTTTTGATATTAACCAGAAAAGAATCGAAGAGTTAAATCACGGCACAGATCATACATTAGAAGTAGATAACAATATACTACAATCTGTCTTATCTAAAACAAACCCTTTTAAAGAGGCTTCAAACTCTAACATCTCACAAAAAGGATTGTATTGTTCATCAGAAGTAGATGATATTAAAGAAGCAAACATTTATATTGTCACAGTACCTACACCTGTTGATAAACATAACAGACCCGATTTAACACCATTATATAAAGCCTCAGAAACGGTAGCAAAAGTTCTGAAGAAAGGTGACATTGTTATTTACGAATCCACAGTATACCCCGGAGTCACAGAAGAAGAGTGTGTTCCAGTGTTAGAAAAAGTATCTGGTTTAAAATTTAATGAAGATTTTTTTGCAGGATACTCACCAGAACGTATAAACCCTGGAGATAAAAATCATACTGTAGAAAATATCTTGAAAGTAACATCAGGTTCTACAAAAGAAGTTGCAATTATTGTAGATGACTTATATAAGTCAATCATTAATGCTGGAACACATTTGGCTCCATCCATTAAGGTTGCAGAAGCATCTAAAGTTATTGAAAACTCCCAAAGGGATATTAATATTGCTTTTATAAATGAATTAGCTAAGGTTTTTTCGCTTATGAACATTGATACTAATGATGTTTTAGAGGCAGCTGGAACTAAATGGAATTTTTTACCCTTTAAGCCTGGTTTGGTTGGGGGGCATTGTATAGGGGTAGATCCTTTTTATCTAGCACAAAAAGCTCAGGAAATAGGATATTATTCAGAATTAATACTGGCAGCAAGAAGACTAAATGATTCTATGGGGGCATTTGTAGCCTCTCAGGTTATTAAGTTGATGATTAAAAGAGATATTAAAATAAAGGGTGCAAGAGTTTTAAACCTGGGTATCACTTTTAAGGAAAATTGTCCGGACATCCGTAATTCTAAAGTTATTGACGTTATTCAGGGATTAGAAGAATATGGTGTAGAAGTCACAACTTATGATCCTTGGGCAAAAAATGAGGAGGTCAAAGAGGAGTATGGATTTGAAATCATTAAAGATATTGAACAAATTAATGGTAGAATAAGCTCTCAAAAGTTTGACGCCATAGTACTTACTGTATCTCATAAGGAATTTTTAGACGTTGATTTATCAAAACTTTTAAAGGAAGAGGGAGTCATTTATGATGTTAAAGGCTTTTTAAGTCATTACGATTCTAGACTATAACCCTAAAAAATAAAATTATATTACTGTGCGGTAGATTAGCAAAATTAAAAATCGCACGTGTTTTTTGATGATTGTAACTTTAATATTAAGAGTTCATCATAGATTTATTAAAAAAAGAATGGGAAATTAACTTATGAAAATTAAAAATCTTATCATTTTTGGGACACGTCCTGAAGCTATAAAAATGGCTCCGTTGGTAAAAGAGTTTAAAAAGAATGCTGATTTTGAAACCAAGGTTTGTGTGACTGCACAACATCGAGAAATGCTTGATCAGGTTCTGTCATTCTTTGATATCAAACCTGACTATGATTTAAATTTGATGAAACCTAATCAAAATTTATATTCATTAACAGCAGATATTATTACAGAAATGAAATCTGTTTTGGACGATTTTCAACCTGACTTTATTTATGTTCACGGTGATACTACAACCACTATGGCCGCAAGTATAGCTGGATTTTATTCCGGTGCAAAAGTTTGTCACGTAGAAGCTGGTTTAAGAACTCATAACAAACGATCTCCATTTCCAGAAGAAATAAACCGCCAGGTTACAGGACGTATTGCTGATTATCACTTTGCACCTACTGAGCAGTCAAAAAGCAATCTGATTTCGGAAAGTGTAGCTGAGAAAGATATCCTAGTAACCGGGAACACTGTAATTGATGCATTATTGGATAGCTCAGAAAGAGTTACGAAAATAGAAAACGATGAGATTGAATCTCTAAAAAATATTGTAGATACTAACAAAAGATTAATATTAGTAACCGGACACAGAAGAGAAAATCACGGACAAGGTTTTATTAATATTTGTGAAGCATTAAAGGAAATAGCGGTAGTAAATTCTGATGTTCAGATTATTTATCCTGTACATTTAAATCCAAACGTTAAAGGGCCTGTTTATGAAATTTTATCAGGAATAGATAATATTAAGTTAATTGATCCTTTAGCATACCCGGCTTTTGTTTGGTTAATGACACAATCATATATGATTATTACAGATTCTGGTGGCGTACAAGAAGAAGCTCCGAGCTTAGGAAAACCAGTATTAGTAATGCGTGATACAACTGAACGTCCTGAAGCTGTAGATGCTGGGACGGTAATTCTAGTAGGAACTGATAAAAACAAAATTGTTTCTGAAGCACAAAATTTACTGACAGATACCCAACGGTATCAAATGATGAGTGCCTTGCATAATCCTTATGGTGATGGAAAGGCATGTCAACGTATTGTCCAATTCATTAAACAAAATAGTAATATTTAAAATAAAAGTATGCAACCAAAAGTAGTAACGATAGGTTTAGGATATATCGGATTGCCAACATCCGCTTTAATTGCTAATAATAACATACCAGTACATGGAGTAGATATTTCTCAACATGTAGTGGATACCATTAATGCTGGTAAAATTCATATTGTAGAGCCGGATTTAGATGAAGCTGTGGCAGATGCAGTTAAAAATGGCTATTTAAAGGCGGACACAAAACCAGTGATTGCTGATACTTATTTGGTTGTCGTTCCAACACCATTTAAAGGAAATCATGAACCTGATATTTCATATGTAAAAGCAGCCACAAAGGTGTTGATCCCTCTATTAAAAGAGGGAGACTTGTATATTATTGAATCTACATCCCCTATTGGGACTACCGAAAAAATGATGGAATACATTTTTTCAGAGCGTCCGGAATTGGAAAATAAAATTTATTTGGCTTATTGTCCAGAAAGAGTACTTCCTGGGAACGTAATGTATGAACTGGTTCATAATGATCGTGTAATTGGAGGTGTAAATAAAGAATCTACCGAAAAAGCACTTGAATTTTACCGTCAATTTGTTAAGGGAGACCTTCATCCGACAAATGCTAGAACTGCAGAAATGTGTAAGTTAACTGAAAACTCCTCTCGAGATGTTCAGATTGCATTTGCTAATGAATTATCATTGATTTGTGATAAAGCAGGTATTAACGTATGGGAACTAATTCAATTGGCGAACAAACATCCACGTGTAAACATATTACAACCAGGTTGCGGAGTAGGAGGACATTGTATAGCTGTTGATCCGTACTTTATTGTTGCTGATTTCCCTATGGAATCTCGTATCATCGCGCAAGCCCGTGCAACTAATAATTATAAATCATTCTGGTGTGCTGAAAAAATTAAGACAGCACGTTTAGAATTCGAATTAAAACAAGGGCGTCAACCTTCTATAGCTATTATGGGACTTGCTTTTAAACCCAATATTGATGACTTGAGAGAATCTCCAGCTATTCATATTGCAGAAAGGGTATTACAAGATTCAGGAGATGCTGACTTGTTTATTGTTGAACCTAATGTACAAGAACACAAGATTTTTAAATTAACAGATTACAAAGATGCAGTAAAGAAGGCGGATATCATTGTTTTCCTTGTTGCTCATAATGAATTTAAGAAGTTGGAAATTGCTGACGATAAAATCGTTATAGATTTTTGTGGCGTTAAATTATAATCATTAATATTTAATGATAAAAATTAAAAATCTTATTAACGATTTTAAAAAAAATACGCTTATAAAAGGTATTTTTTGGTCTTTCTTAGGAGTAATAGCCTCTAAAGGATTAGGCTTTCTAGCAATGTTTTTTGTTGCAAGAGAATTGTCCGTAGCTGATTTTGGTAATATTGGGATTCTACAATCCTATATTACCACTTTTTCATTGCTAAGTCTTGCAAGCTTTGGAGTTACTGCCACTAAATACATTGCTATAAATCTTCATGAAAATAAGAGAAAAACAAGTGAAATATTTTCTTTAGTACGATTATCTTCTTTTTTACTAGCCATACTTGTGTTAGTGTGTTCTTTATTTTTTAATAAGGAGCTTTGTGTATTATTGACAGGCAAAGAAGAAATATGGCAACCTATGTTGTATTGTTCTATTGCTATTTTATTTTCTTCTCTGAATGGTTTGCAAACCGGTGCATTGGCAGGATTTGAAAACTTTAAATCCATTTCTATAATTAATATTGTAAATGGATTATTATCCTTTCCTTTAATTATTATACTAACGGAAAGATATGGAGTGAATGGATTTGCTTTTGCACTTCTAATCACTAATTTTTCTATATGGCTATGTTCCGCGATATTACTTAGAAAAGTATGCAAAGAACATGGAATATGGTTTTCTCTTGATAATATAAAATCAAATTTTGATATTATACTAAAATTTAGCTTACCTGCATTCATTAGCAGTTTAATGGTTAACCCAATTATTTTAATTTGTAATAGTATTTTGATAAAGAGAAATCATAATGGTTTATACGAAATGGGTATTTTTAATGCCAGCAATAACTACTCACAAATTTCAATGATTTTATTGAGTATTATTGGACAGGTTTTTTATCCTTACGCTATGAAGAACTTTGGAAATGGAAATAAAAAGTTTGAATTTCTAAATATAATCCATCCAATGTTTTTTGGTTTAATTATATGTCTGCCAACTGTTTTTTTACCTGAGGTATTTTCCTCTTTATTTGGATCACAGTATCATAACAATGATATGTATATTACGACAATATTAGTTTCTATATTTACTATTATAAATTCACAAAAACAGGGTATTGCCAGAAATTTTGCTGCAGGTAATTTCATGTGGTTTAGTGTTTTTAGTAATGGTTTCTGGGGTATTACGGCAATAGCATTCAGTTACTTACTTGTTGATTATGGAGCCATTGGCAGAGGAGTAGCCTTTGTGATTGCCTATTTTTTAAACACCGTATTATTTATTCCTTATTTTATTAAAAATAAACTGGTAAATAAGAAACTGGTGCTAACATGGTATAATCTATTATACTTTGGAATTGTACTTGGGGGGCTTTTTCTTTTTAAAATGAATGTCTCCGTAATTATTAGAGTGGTTTTATTGTTGGTGAGTTTATTATTGGTATTACTTACAATTAAGCGGTGGTATAATGTTTATATAAAGAATTGAACAAATGCAGAGAAATAGAAAAATCGACATATTAATTAAAGGAGCGTATGGAGATGCGAATGTAGGTGATGATTTATTGTTAGAAATGACTTTGGATCTACTTTCTCATGTTAATCGAAATATAGATGCAAAGATTGTTTGTAAAAAGGAAAAATATATTAAACAGCAATTCAGCAATGCCAAATTTCTAAGTTTAGCAGCATCTCGTTTTGAGTCAGCTGATGTTTATATTTTAGGTGGTGGAACCCAGTTCTTTTCATTTGAAAAGTCACAAAGAGACATATCATTAAGCTCCAGATACCAACTTTATTTTAATCTTTTATTAAAAGAACCATCTTTGTTGATCAGCTTTTTAACTTCAAAAGGTAAAAAGAAAAAAGATATCAAATTAAAACTGGCTTTAGGAATAGGGCTTGGACCTTTTGGTACAGAGAAGGATGAAGTTAATGTTAAGAATGACTTGGCATTGTATGATAAAATTTATTGCAGAGATAGTATTTCATTGCAATATTTAGAAAAATGGGATTTAAAAAACAGGCAATTTGGAGCAGATCTATGCTTAACGGACTTGTTCAAGAATAAATATCCATTAAATCATGAAGCCACTAAAGAAGACAGGCTAAAGCTTGGAGTAGTACTTAGAGATTGGCCTCATAACAATACAGGAGAACTCATTAACAGCAAAATCTTTAATTGGTTACCTGAACAAAAAGATTTCGAAAGAAATTTATTCATGTTTTCTGAATCAAAAGATGATGTATTAATTCAACAGGTTAAAAAAAGATCTGATTTAGGAATAAGGAATCTCATTATCTGGCACCCCTTAAAGTACAAATTTGTAGAGTTTTATGTGTATTTAAATGAATGTGATATTTTAATTACATCTCGTTATCATGCTGCAATTTTTGCTCTTAATCTGGGAATACCAACTATATGTTTAGGAATTGATCCAAAACTAAAAGCGCTTTGTGACGAAGTTAGTGGATTTTATTATTGGAATCCTGAAGAAGAAATCTCTGTTCTGGATAAATACATACAAAATATAAAAGGTAATTATCAGCAACATCAAGAGAATATAAGAAATAGCTATAAAACTCTTAATGCCAGAGCAAACGCAATGGTGGAAGATGTATTGAATGTTTTAAGAAATTTTGAATAATGTCAAAGAAAGTACTTTTTATTGCACCCAGTTCATATCCGGTTAATTCTCCTGAAGCTATTGTTAACATTAAGCTGCTGGAATTATTAAGTAATAATGGATATGAAATCGACCTCATTTCTAAAAAAATAAAATGGAGTAATTATCCGTCCACTCAGTCTTTAGAAGATTTAAATGTCAAAATTAATAGAAGTATTGTTGTAGAAGTAGATAACAAATTTACCTTAAAAACACTATTTCAGCATTTATACGTTTATTTTTTGTTTGGAACAGTATTTAAAGGAGCTCACTGGGCCTATGAAGTCATTTTTAATAATAAGTCATTTTTTAAAAATGAAAAATACGATTATGTTATTACAAAAGATACGCCTAGTTTTTTAATCGGATATTATCTTAAAAAGAAACTGGGGTTAAAATGGATTTCTACATGGAATGATCCTTATCCGCCACTTAAATATCCAGTTCCTTATGGTGGAGGATTAGATGCCAAGATGCCGTTTTATAACAAAGGTATTATTACTATAATGGATTTTGCAGATAAGCATATTTTCCCTAATGAACGGTTAAGAGATTACATGTTGAACTATCTTAATCCCGATAAGTCAAAGACTGTAATAATTCCTCATTTGGCATATGAGCCAATTATTGGAAAAAAAGAAAACAACGGGAAGTTAAGATTAATTCATTCTGGAAATGTTCGATCTCCGCGTGATCCTAAGATTGTTGTTCAGGCATTTGCCAAGTTCATTGCAGAAAGTGGTGCAAAAGATATTACTCTTGATTTTATAGGAATATTTGATAATGATTTGAAGGAATTAATTAAAAATGTGGAAGGTAATAATCAAATCAATCTGTTACCTCCTGTGGAATACAAAAAGAGTTTAGAACTTTTAAAAGAGTACGACGTAGCGTTAATAATTGAAGCACCTTGTGGTGAAGGTATTTTTCTGCCTACTAAAGTTGGTGATTATATGTCTCACAATACGCCGATATTTAGCATTAGTCCTTCAGTTGGTGTTTTAAATGATCTTTACCAAAAAAATGATGTACAATATTTTGCAGATATTAGTGATCATAGTATGATATATAATGAATTTAAAAAAATTTATAATGATTATAAAAATGGCCAACTAAAAAATAGTAGCTTTAATCACACTTATGGTAAAGAGTATATTTTGAATTTATATAATACATTATAATGCTTTTCTATATTGTAACATTCTTGTTGTGTATCATTATGGATAATCTACCCGATAGAAAACATATATTGGGTAAGAAGCTATTTCTTGTATGGATATATATATTTTTATGTTTTGGCTATACTGTTGGAACAGACTGGAGACATTATGAAGACTTATATAATTTTGCTACAGATAAAGACCTTTTAAGAAGAGATTATGAGCAGGGATTTTATTATCTCATATACTTGATACGACATATTATACCTGATTTTTGGTTGTTTCTTGGACTTGTAAAATGTCTCTATTTATATTCAGTTATAAAATTCATAAAAAGATTTATTAAAGGTGAGTTTTTAGCGATTGGGATCATGCTTAATTATAACCTCCTTTTTATGCTGATTGATAATCCTTTAAGGTTTATGTGTGGGTCAGTTATATTAGTTTGGAGTACAGTATATTTACTGGATAAGAAGTATGTTAAATTTATTATTGTTGCATTATTAGGACTTTTATTTCACATTTCATTAATTGCTCCAATTTTATTATCCTTACTAGTTGTATTTAGGAAAAAAATGATATATCGGTCAAATGTTACTTTATCAATTTGGTATATTATAGCTTGTATTATAGGTTTTTTTCCACAAATTTTAAATGAGTTTTCAAATTATTTTGCCTCTTTGTTTCCAACAATAGCATATAAATTATTAAATGTTTATGTAGCGGAATCTAATAACGCAATATTCACTATTGGTTCATTGATTATGTTTTTCTTATTCTTCGTTTTGTTACGTTATAGAAAAGCAATTTTAAATAATCCTCATGGTGATATACTGTATTTTTTTGCATTATTATACATGTATTTATTTAGGATTTTATTGATCTTTCCAACAGGCTTTAGAATTACTTTATATTTTGGACTATTTTTTGCCGTTTGTTTAGCAATAATTATAAAATCTGCAAATTTCAAAATTAAATACTCTCTTTATCTATTAATAGGCTTAACTATTTTTAAAACAATTTGGAGTAGTTATCAATATCTCCCTTATACAAACAGTATATATCATATTTTGTCATCAGATCACCTACCAAAAAGTTATAGAAGCAATCTCAATAAGAATGCATATCACAAACGTACAGGAGAGACAATAAAAGAGAAAAGTATAAATATACCAGATTAAACGTTTATAAGAAATAATTAAATTTTATAACAATGCAAACAACAAAATACTTAAAATTAAACAGTCCATTGTTATTTTTAATAACAATCATATTGTTGGTATTTTCAAACAGAATGTATGGACAACAACCTAAATTATACATAGGAATGACCGGCCTGAATCAATTGCAGGAGACATACATTAAACAGAATGGGTTAGAAAAAGCAATTATCTTTTATCAAAAAGATGTTACAACAGATGGAAGTAATCTTGATGTTGAATTATTTACAAAGAATATTAATGATAAGACATCTGCTGGAAGTACTGGGATTGCAGTTATTGATTGGGAAGGTCCTGCCATTAAAGCAATTTCAGGTTCTGATGATAAAAGTGCCAATTTGGCTATCCAGCAGTTCGTTAAAGCTGTTGAAACAGCTAAGAAACTTCGTCCCAATTTAAAATGGGGGTTTTATGGATTACCTGTTAGAACCTTCAAAGGAAACAGTAGTGGATGGAAAGATGTAAATGCGAGGCTGGCTCCGGTTTTTAACGCTGTAGATATTATAGCTCCTTCTTTATATATGTATAATGCTAATCCAAGAGTATATAATGCCCGATCTCCAATATTAGAAGTGGGAAGTGGGGATTATTTATATACTAACCTTGATTATGCTTTAGAGGTAGGTAAAAAGTACAATAAAGACGTTTATCCATTTATATGGCAAAAGAGAAATTCAGGAAACTCCAATATGGCGATGTCACTTATTCCAATCGATATTTTTAAAAATTATTATAAGATGATCACCTCTCGTGTTTCTTCCGGGAAAAAAGTAAGTGGTGTAATATGGTGGGATAGTCAAAAGTATTTTTATTTAAATAGACAAAAATACCCAGCACTTCAGAAAGAATATTCAAATGTAAAAGACGTTGAACAATATGATTTAGATGTTTTTAAAACATATTATAATGCAACTAAATAATTCTAAATTTTAAACCAATAAAGGGCATTTCGGATTAAATTTTCCGATGAATAATATTAAAAAAATATGAAAACCAAAGTTTTAATCATTTACAACAAAGTATGGTCTTATCGAGAAAGAATTTTTGAACTGATCAATGAAGAGTTTGACCTAACTGTTGCCTATTCTGATGAGAAATTTAAAAATAAAAAGTTTTCTTTTAAAACAATGTATCTGCCCGTTAAAAAAGCAGGACCTTTTGAGCTTCATAAAGATAATTTGTACAATATTGCATCTCAATATGATGTGGTAATTGGATTATCTAATCTCAGATGGATTAGTCTTATGTTACTTTGCTTAAGAAGAAATAGAAAATATAAGATTGGATATTGGGGAATCGGAGTGACTGCTTCATATGAAAATAGTTTTGACTCTAAAACGACATGGGATAAATTTAGGTACTATATTTCAAGAAAATCTGATTTTACGCTATTTTATAGTTCTTATCCGTTGGAAAGATATATAAAAGCAGGAATTCCTGAAGAAAAACTGTTTGTGGCTCATAATACTACAGAAGTTGAAAATGTAATTAAATCAGATGTTAACAATAAAAAAGATTTTCTTTTTGTTGGAACATTGTATCCGCAGAAGGGAATAGGAGAGTTACTTGAAGCATATTATCTATTGTACACAAAAAGGAACGATTGCCCTAAATTATTAATTGTAGGAGATGGCCCGGAAAAAGAGAAAATTATAGAATTTATTAAGGAAAAGAACATAGCGGATAAAATTGTATTGTTTGGAAGTATTTATGATGCTAAAGAACTTTCTAAAATATTTGCTGAATCCATCGCATGTATATCACCTAATCAGGCAGGTTTATCCGTTCTAAACTCTATGGGTAATAGTACTTCATTCGTAACGAGAGAGGACGCTATTACGGGAGGTGAAATTTTTAATATAAAAAATAAATATAACGGTATAATATACAAAGAGCAGGAGAACTTGGCAGATGTAATGGAATGGATTATCAATAATAAGGAGCAAGTTCATAAAATGAATGAAAATGCATATAACCATTACATCAATAATAGAACTCCTGAAATGATGGCCAATGAAATTAAAAGAGCTATTAATAAATCTTTAAGCTAAATCAATGAAAGGGATAATCCGACAACTATACAGAGACTTAAAAATGAGATTTTTTAGATTATCTTATGGACTCAAAAATGTACATAAAACATTTTATATGGGGGGAAAGTCAGAGATATCGGGAGACCTGCAAGCCGGAGAATACTCTTACATCGGACCAGGGTGTGTAATCTATCCCAAAGTTAAAATCGGGAGATATACAATGCTGGCTCCTCAAGTTAAGATTGTTGGAGGAGATCATTACTATAAGAATCCAAATAAACCAATCATTTTTTCTGGTAGAGAAGCAGAATTAGAGACCATAATAGGAGATGACGCATGGATTGGGTATGGTGCTTTTATAAGCAGAGGTGTTAAAATTGGTAATGGAGCAATTATTGCTGCTTACTCTGTTGTTACAAAAGATGTAGAGCCATATACAATTGTTGGAGGTTCTCCAGCTAAGTTTATTAAATATAGATTTACTGAAGAAGAAATTGATGAGCACAAAAAAATGCTAAAAGAAAATTTAGAAATAACGATTAACGACTATACAAAGTAATGCAAGGAATTAAAGATAAAGTATTATTAATAACAGGCGGTACAGGATCTTTTGGAACTGCTGTTTTAAATCGATTTTTACAAACGGATCATTTTAAAGAAATCCGTATATTTTCTCGTGATGAGAAAAAACAAGATGATATGCGTAACCTATATAAAAATGAAAAAATAAAATATTATATAGGTGATGTAAGAGACTATAATTCTGTAGAACCGGCAACAAGAGGAGTGGATTATATTTTTCACGCTGCTGCATTGAAACAGGTTCCTTCATGTGAATTTTTCCCTATGCAGGCTGTAAAAACTAATGTAGAAGGAACTCAAAATGTTATTCTTGCCGCTGCAGCAAACAAAGTTTTAAAGGTTATTTGTTTATCAACAGATAAAGCTGCTTACCCTATTAATGCAATGGGAATATCCAAAGCTATGATGGAGAAAGTAGCAGTAGCAGAAGCTCGTAATTTAAAAGATACTACAGTTTGCTTAACACGCTACGGAAATGTGATGGCTTCCAGAGGATCTGTTATTCCTTTATTTTTAAATCAAATTCAAAAGGGAGAGCCCATAACAATTACAGATCCCAATATGTCTCGTTTTTTCATGTCCTTAGAAGATGCTGTAGATCTGGTATTATTTGCTTTTGAAAATGCCAATCCGGGGGATCTCTTTGTAAACAAGGCTCCTGCAGGTAGTATTGGAGATTTAGCAAAAGCACTAATTGAACTGACAGGTAAAGAAGTCCCTGTTAAGATTATTGGGACACGTCATGGTGAAAAGCTTTACGAAACACTATGCACTCGTGAGGAAATGATCAAAGCAGAAGATATGGGGGATTTTTACCGTATTCCTGCAGATAATCGTGATTTGAACTATGCGAAATACTTCTCTGAAGGAGAAGAAGATATATCCAGAATAGAAGACTATCATTCTCATAATACAGAACAACAAGGTGTAGAAGGTTTAAAAAAATTGATATCTACTCTTCCGCTAATAAGGAAAGAAGTTTTTGGAGAGGATGTTATGCAATATCCTTAGAATTTATCAATTAAAATTAGAGTTCAAACAATTATCAAAATATAGTTGATGATATTAAAAGGAAACAGGCACGAAGATATAAGAGGCATTATAACCTATAACAATGAGTTTGATGCTACGAAAATTAAACGTATTTATACAATAGAAAATCATTCAACTGAATTTGTCAGAGGGTGGCAGGGGCATAAAATTGAACAACGTTGGTTTGCTTGTATGAAAGGGAAATTTGAAATATCTGTTATCGTAATAGATGATTTTGACAATCCTTCAACAAATGCGAAAATAAATAAATATATACTTTCTTCAGAAGCCTTAACCTATCTGCATATTCATGCTGGTTGTTTAACTGCTATCCAAAGCTTGGAAGAAGAAAGCAAACTGCTTGTATTAGCTGATTATGAATTGGGGGAGATTGAAGATGAGTATCGGTTTGAATTAGATTATTTTAAATAAAGTAATAATCTTAAACAATTAATAACAGATAACCCAATATTTGTTTTAAAAATAATTAAATGAGAAAAGTTGGAATTACTGGACAAAATGGCTTTGTTGGTCGTCACTTATATAATACTTTAGGATTATTTCCAGAGGAATTTGAGCGCGTTGAATTTAAAAAAGAATTTTTTGAAAGTCAGGACAAGCTAGATGATTTCGTTTCTAAATGTGATGTCATTATTCATTTAGCGGCGATGAACCGTCATGAAAGTGAGCAAGTGATTTATGAAACCAATGTAGCCCTAGCTCAAAATTTAGTAAGTTCATTAAAGCGTACAAATTCCAGGGCGCATGTCCTGATCTCATCTTCAACGCAAGAGGAAAGAGATAATTTGTATGGCAAATCAAAACGTGAGGGTAGGGAAGCAATTATCAATTGGGCGAAGGCAAATGATGGTAAAGTAACAGGCTTGATCATTCCAAATGTTTTTGGAGCTTTTGGTAAGCCATATTATAACTCTTTTATTGCTACTTTCTGCCATCAGCTAACCCATGGAGAAACCCCTAACATTGCAAACGATGGTGAGGTAAAATTAATTTATGTTCAGGAACTGGTTGATCGTATTATTAAAGAAATCCGTTCAGGACAAAGTACCGAAGAACTTTTTATAGAAGCTACTGCATCCAGAAAAGTATCTGAGGTGTTGGAGCTGCTTAATCAATTCAAAAGTTTGTATTTTGAGAATGGTGAGATTCCTACATTAAAGAATTCTTTTGAACATAATTTATTTAATACTTATCGTTCTTATATTGATTATAAAACGCACTACCCGGTAAAGTTTACCCAACATACAGATCCCAGAGGTGCTTTTGTTGAGATCATCCGGTTAGGCATAGGAGGGCAATGTTCATTTTCAACTACAGTGCCTAATATCACAAGAGGAAATCATTTTCATACCAGAAAAATCGAACGTTTTGCTGTAATTAAAGGAAAAGCATTAATTCAGCTAAGAAAAATAGATTCTGATGAAGTCCTTGATTTTTATCTGGACGGGTCGGATCCCGCATATGTGGATATGCCGATATGGTATACCCACAATATTAAGAATATTGGTGAAGAAGAATTGTACACTATTTTCTGGATTAATGAAGCATATAATCCAGAAGATGCCGACACCTATTTTGTAGAAGTTTAAAATATTAATTAATGAAAAAATTAAAAGTAATGACGGTTGTTGGAACACGACCGGAAATTATTAGATTATCAAGAGTATTATCCGCTTTGGATGCATCTGAAGCAATAGAACATATCATCGTTCATACGGGTCAGAATTATGACTATGAACTTAATCAGATTTTCTTTGACGATCTGGGATTAAGGAAACCTGATTACTTTTTGGAAGCAGCTGGAAAAACAGCAACAGAGACCATAGGTAATATCCTTATTAAAATAGATCCTTTGCTGGAAGAGCTAAAACCAGAAGCTTTCCTTGTTCTTGGAGATACGAACTCCTGCCTGTGTGCAATTCCTGCAAAAAAAAGACACATTCCTATTTTCCACATGGAGGCAGGGAACAGGTGTTTTGATCAAAGAGTACCTGAAGAAACCAATCGTAAGATTGTAGATCACACAGCTGATGTGAATCTTACATATTCGGATATTGCAAGAGAATATTTATTGCGTGAAGGACTACCTGCTGACAGAATTATTAAAACAGGGTCGCCAATGTATGAGGTACTGAATCATTATCTCCCTGAAATAAATGCTTCCGATGTCCTTGAAAAGCTTAACCTTGAAGAAGGAAAATTCTTTGTAGTATCTTCTCATCGTGAAGAAAATATTAATTCTGAAAAAAACTTCAGAGGACTTATAGATTCATTAAATGCCATTGCAGAACATTATCAGTATCCTATCATTGTTTCTACTCATCCAAGAACCAGAAATATGATTGATAAGATGAAAATAGAGGTTCGTCCTGAAATTCAGTTTTTAAAACCGCTTGGTTTTCACGACTATAATGCCCTTCAAAAACGTTCTTATGCTGTATTATCAGACTCAGGAACAATTTCAGAGGAATCTTCAATTCTTAACTTTAGAGCTCTCAACATACGTCAGGCTCATGAAAGACCAGAAGCTATGGAAGAAGCCAGTGTAATGATGGTAGGCTTATCTCCGGAGCGCATTATGCAAGGGCTTGTGCAGGTACAACAACAGAATATAGGGCAGCAACGTAATTTCAGACCTGTTGCCGATTATTCGATGCCTAATGTATCTGAAAAAGTAGTAAGAATTATCATCTCATATACGGATTACATCAAGAGAGTAGTTTGGAGCGAAGAATAAACTTATGAATATTCTTATAATAACACAGTATTTTTATCCGGAAAATTTCAAAAGTAATGACCTCGCTTTTGAACTAAAAAAGAAAGGTCACGATGTTACTGTATTGACGGGACTTCCCAATTATCCTGAGGGTAAGATCTTTGAAGGGTACGGTGTTTTTAAAAATAGAAAACAAATTGTTAATGGTGTAAAAGTGATAAGATCACTACTTCTTCCCAGAGGGAAAGGAGGTGGAATACGGCTATTTATCAACTATTATAGTTTTGCTGTTTTTGCTTCGATTAAAGCCTTTTTAATGGGTCTTAATAATAAGTTTGATGCTATTATTGTACACGAACCGTCTCCAATAACACAGTATTATCCTGCTCTTCTCATGAATAAAATATGGAAGACACCGGTCTATTTCTGGGTTATGGATCTATGGCCTGAAAGTTTATCCATCGCGGGTGGAGTAAAAAACAAATGGATATTGAATTATTATGAAAATGTTATCAAAAGATTTTATAAGAATTCAGAGAAAATTTTGATTACTTCCCAGGGATTCAGAAAGTCAATCAATCAGAAAGGGAATTTTGATGACAAGATCATTTATTTTCCTAACTGGGCAGAAGATACGATATCAGAAGGGAATAAAGATTTTCCCATTCCATCCTTACCCGATGGATTTAAAGTGATGTTTGCTGGAAATATCGGAGAAGCACAGGATCTGGACAATATTGTAAAGGCAGCTTTGGAACTAAGAGACAAAAAGGATATTAAATTTATACTGGTAGGAGATGGCCGGAAAATGCCTTTCGTAAAAGAATTTATAGAAGAACACCAGTTACAGGAAACGGTTTTTACAATGGGTAGGTTTCCTGTAGAAGCGATGTCCAGTTTTTTTGATAAAGCTGATGTGATGCTTGTTACTCTGAAAGATGATCCGATATTTAACCTTACAGTGCCTGCGAAATTACAGGCCTACATGAGTGCTTCCAAACCTGTAATTGCAATGCTGAATGGAGAAGGGGCAGATAATGTTAAAGAGGCCGATTGTGGGTTTACAGTTTCTGCGGGAGATTATCAATCGCTTGCAAATACCATTTTAAAGGCTTCCGGTTTATCAAAAGAAGTACTTACCCAATTAGGAGAAAACAGCAGGAGGTATTATGAGGATAATTTCAGAATGTCCAGTTGTATATCCAATTTAGAAAATATCATCAAAGGAAAATAATATCCTTTGTCAGATTAAAAAATATAGTATGAATATAACGATCACCGGTGCATCTGGGTTTGTAGGTAAAAACCTTTCAACGTTCTTAGAATCAAAGGATCATCATGTTACTTCCTTATCTCTCCGAAATGAAAATTGGAGAAATGAATTTCCTATGAATGGTGATGCAATAATCCATCTCGCAGGGAAGGCACATGATACATCCAACACTTCTGATGACCAGGAGTATTATAAAATAAACAGGGATCTGACAATTGAATTATTTAACAAATTCTTAAACTCAGAAATTAAAGAGTTTTTTTACTTTAGCTCAGTAAAAGCTGTAGCAGATAGAGTAGATCATGTTTTAATTGAAGAAGCTGAGGCAAACCCTTATACTCCATACGGGAAATCCAAGAAAGAAGCTGAAGAATATATTTTTAATCAATCTTTACCAGAAGGGAAAAAAGTATATATTATTCGTCCATGTATGATCCACGGTCCCGGAAATAAGGGGAATCTGAATTTATTGTATAAAGTGGTAAAAAAAGGATTACCATGGCCTTTAGCTGCATTTGGGAATAAGAGGTCCTTTTTAAGTATTGATAACCTCAACTTCCTTGTCAATGAAATCCTCATGAATAAAAATGTATCCTCAGGGATCTATAATTTCGCAGATGATGATGCTATATCGACAAATGATCTCATCAGGACAATTAATTCTGCAGTAAATAAAAAAGCAAAGTTGTGGAGTATATCTAAAACAATGATTGAAGGAATGGCTAAATTGGGGGATAAATTACATTTACCCCTAAATTCAGAACGCTTAAAAAAGCTTACGGAATCTTATGTCGTTTCCAATCAGAAGATAAAAACAGAGCTGAAAATTAAATCTTTGCCTGTAACAGTTCAGGAGGGATTAACAAAGACCATTCAAAGTTTTAATATTTAATTAAAATCAACTTTTAAACATTTTATTATAATGATACGCGTACTTGATTTCTTGTTCTCTTTTTTTGGAATTTTATTCTTATGGCCAATAGGAGTAATATTGTATATTATCGGTTTATTTGACACCGGCTCTCCTATATTCTTCCAGGAAAGAGTGGGGAAGCAAAAAAGGCCATTTAAATTAATGAAGTTCAGAACGATGCATGTGAATACAAAATCTGTAGCAACGCATCTTTCAAGTACCTCTTCTGTAACTAAATTCGGAGGATTTTTACGTAAGTCTAAGCTGGATGAACTTCCTCAGCTTATTAATGTTTTAAAAGGGGATATGAGTCTTGTAGGTCCTCGACCTAACCTTTTTAATCAAACAGATTTGATTGAAGAGAGAGATAAAAGAGGTGTTTATAATTTCCTTCCTGGGATCACAGGTCTGGCTCAAATCAATGAAATTGATATGTCAACACCGGTTGAATTGGCAGAAAAAGACGCTGAAATGCTTAAAAATCTAACGGTATCGGATTATTTAAAATATATTTTCGCCACAGTTGGTGGAAAAGGTCAGGGAGACAGAATCAAAAAATAAATCTATTTTACTAAAAAATACCAGTATTTCCATAAGTGAAAAAATGAATGTCAAAATTCAGTAGGAAAAGTTATATTTGCTTCTCAATAACACACGATGCACGATAAAATTTGGCTTTCCCCTCCTCATCTTTCAGGAAATGAATTGGAATTCATTGATGATGCTTTTCAGAAAAACTGGGTTACCTCAATAGGCAATAATATTGATGAATTTGAAAATGATCTAAGGAGCTTTCTTGGAGGCAATATTGAAGTTTGTGCCCTGAATTCTGCTACTTCAGCAATACATTTGGCTCTTATGCTTTTAGGGGTAGGTAATGAGGATGATGTTTTGACCTCAACTTTCTCTTTTGTTGCGTCAGCTAATCCGATTATCTATTGCAATGCCAATCCTGTTTTTATTGATAGCGAACCGGAAACATGGAATATGTGCCCTGTTACCTTGGAAGAGGCTATTAAAGACAGGCTTTTACAAGGAAAAAAAATCAAAGCTATTATTGTTGTACACCTTTATGGAATGCCTGCCAAAATGGATGAAATTTTATCTATTGCAGAAAAATATAAGATCCCGGTGATAGAAGATGCTGCGGAATCACTTGGATCCAGATATAAAGGTAAACCTTGTGGTGGCTTTGGTCAATTTGGTATCATATCCTTTAATGGGAATAAAATTATTACAACATCTGGTGGAGGGACATTGATATGCCATTCTAAAGAAGATAAGAATAAGGCGATATTTTTGTCCACACAGGCCAGAGATGATGCTCCTCATTATCAGCATTCAAGTACAGGATATAATTATAGAATGAGTAATATTATTGCAGGAATAGGACGTGGACAAATGAAAGTTCTAAATGATAGGATTCAGGCAAGAAGAGGTATTCATAATTTTTATACTGCTCTATTTGAAAATATAGACGGAGTTGATGTTTTTACAGAACCTAATGAAGATTTCTACTCGAATCATTGGCTATCTGCAATCACAATAAATTCTGAAAAAACGGGAAAAACAAGAGAGGATTTACGTCTCGCTCTTCTTAATGATAATATAGAATCAAGACCACTCTGGAAGCCTTTGCATTTACAGCCTGTCTTTTCAAACTTTCCATATTATGGAGGACAAACAGCTGAGAACCTCTTTAATTCGGGGCTTTGTTTACCTTCCGGATCTAATCTTTCCATTGAGCATAAAGAAAGGATTGCTAGAGTTTTAAAAGATTTTTTCAAGCACAGTTGATTCTAAAATATGTCACAGTCATTGTATAAAAATTCCAGGTGAATATTTTTTTAATAAATCGGTACACTTTGCTTATTTTTCTCATATTAGAGACATATTTCATATATTTGTAATGAATCCAGAGATTGTGAAAAAATACCCTATTTGGAAGATGTTGATGGACTACAGCATAGCTTTTTTTGCTGTCATTCTTTTATTACCTCTGTTTTTTTTATTAGTAATTATAGCTTCTATAGATACCGGTTTCCCTGGGATCTTTGTTCAGAAGCGAATAGGTTTGAATGGTGAAATTTTTAATGTCTACAAATTCAGAACATTGGATCCTAAAACATCTCGAAAATCAAGGATCGGCCTATGGCTGAGAAAATATAAACTGGATGAACTTCCTCAGTTGATTAATATTTTAAAAGGGGATATGTCTTTAGTTGGACCTCGCCCGGATATTCCCGGGTATTATGATAAACTTGAAGGAGAAAATCGTTTTGTTCTGCTTCTTAAACCTGGGCTTACCAGTGAAGCAGGAATTAAATATCGGAATGAAGAACAAATACTTGCTCAGCAGAAAAATCCTTTACAATATAATGATGAGATTTTATTTCCGGATAAAGTAAAAATGAACCTTGATTACTATCATCATCTTTCCTTTAAAAATGACCTTTATATACTCCTCAAGACCTTTTCAGTACTCAAAACATAATATATTAATAAGAAAAATGTTATATTCTAATGAAATCTCTGATTAAAAAACTATGCTTTATAAGCAGCTTATTTCTGGCATCTGTCCTGAATGCACAAATAGAAGTAAAAGTAAACACTCTTTTTGCTCCGATAGGTATCTACAATATTGCCGTTGAAAAGCCAATTACAAATAAGATTTCATTACAAGCCGAAGCGTTTGTTTCCCCATGGAAATCTTTTGCTGGAAGACATTTACAAATGTATGTGGGGACCGTTGAAGGAAGATATTATTTTAAAGAGAATTTGAAAAAATGGTATGTCGGGACTTACGTTTCGATGGCCGCATTTAACCTTCAAAAATGGAATTACTGGCATGATAAGCGTGTACTGGACGAAAATGGACACCCTGAAGTATTGCCTGATGGAAGCTTTCGTGTTACGGGACGTTATCAGAAGGGTATTGCTTTTATTTTTGGGATAAGTGGAGGATATCATTTTACTATTAATGATCGTTGGGGTTTGGATCTGTATGCAGGAATAGGGACTACACAATCCTTCTATAAAGGATATTTTAAAGATAATAATCAGAGGTACGAAGGAGCAACCAAATTTAATAAAAGTGGAGAGCTGATTCCTACCCGGGGTGGTTTGATGTTGACTTATAAAATAAAATAGAGAACAATGTAATCCTATTTTAGATTATTAGAACATTTTATTAGGGATACGATAATTTAAAAAGTAGCACAATAAAAATATTTGCACTTAATATATTTAACCAATATAAAAATAAAATATATAAATATTGGATATATTTGCGGCTGTGAATTATTTATAATTATACTTTACATTAATATTTCTTCTAGAATATTAATAACAGATGAGTGCATATCAATAAGATGAGAATAAAGTCATTATTAAAGTTGAAATTTGCAAGAATGATAAAATGATATTACTTTGAAGCTTAGATTAATTTTATTGAATGATGTATATATGAAGTATTATTGTATTTATGAAAAATTAAATATTATTAATGGGCTGGATTAGTGAGAAAATTCTGATTTTGAAATCATCTGAAATCAACAAAAGAATTTTTAACAATAGTTTTTGGATTTTAATTGGCAACATTGTGTCAAAATTATCTTTATTGGTATCTACTATTATCATGGCTAGAATCAT
Organism: Chryseobacterium sp. PTM-20240506; assembly: GCF_048296755.1. Classification (NCBI taxonomy): domain Bacteria; kingdom Pseudomonadati; phylum Bacteroidota; class Flavobacteriia; order Flavobacteriales; family Weeksellaceae; genus Chryseobacterium; species Chryseobacterium sp. PTM-20240506. The sequence continues at coordinate 2,133,152 of NZ_CP182581.1, read as the reverse complement.
GAATAAAGAAGAATATGGTCAATTTGGTATTATTAAGTCTACCATACTAATGTTTGCCATGTTTGCAGGTTTAGAACTGGGAATTACTGCTACAAAATATATTTCACAGTATAAAAACCTAGACAAGCAGAAAATAGAAAGGATTGTTGGGTTATCTAACTTTTTTGCAATATCTATAAGCTTAATTATTGCTTTATTAATATATTTTAATTCAACTATAATAGCTTCACAAATAGCAGCTCCTCAATTAACTAGGGAAATAAAGATGAGTTCGTTTATCCTTTTTTTTTCATCAATTAATGGTATTCAAAGTGGAATTCTTAATGGATTGGAAAAATTTAGGGAAAGCGCAATAAACACTACGGTTGCAGGATTATTATCTTCAATCTTACTAATTATATCTACCTTTTATTTCTCACTGTATGAAATAATCATAGCATTTGGAAGTAATTTTGTGTTTTTGTTTATTCTTAATTATTATAGCTTAAAAAAGTTATTTTATAAAGATTATAAAATAAGGATTTTTCATAAAGATAACTTTAAAGAAATTAAAATTATTTGGAACTTTAGTTTGCCCGCAATTTTGGCGGGAATTATGGTTGGTCCCGTTATTTGGATTTGTAATAATATTTTAGTCAACCAAGTTAATGGGTTTAAAGAAATGGCTATTTTTGACATTGCTAATCAATGGCGTAATACTGTTTTGTTCATTCCTGTGGCTCTTTCTCAAATTGCCTTACCCATGCTTACATCTAGCTTAGATGATAAAAGAAATTATAAATTAATATTTAAAAAAAATATAAAGTTGAATCTTTATATATCGCTTTTTATAGTGATAATACTTGTTATTATATCTCCTGTAATTGTGTGGTTTTATGGTGATAAATACAATGATGCTCAAGTTCCGATGATAATAATGTTTATAACAACAGGCTTTATCGCTGTAAATAATGTTATAGGACAACTTATTGCTAGCCAGGGAAAGATGTGGTTAGGACTTTGGGTGAATTTTATTTGGGGTATCAGTCTTTTATGTGGGAATTATTTGCTGGTTATGGTTTTTAATTTAGGGGCCGTAGGAATTTCTTTAGCATACTTGTTTAGTTATTTAGTTCATACCCTAATCCAATTTTTATTAATTAAAAATTTCTTTAAATGATGCAAAAAAGAGTTACATTCTATCTGCCCTTAAAGACAAGAAATGACGCTACAATATACTATACGGAATTAATAAAAAGAGCCTTTATAAGCTTAGGCTTTATTGTGGAAGATAAATTAAAAATATTTAAAGCATCTGATTCTGATTTTATAGTGGCAATAACACCTGCAGACGCATACCATATAAAGGTAGTTAATCCTCAAAGTAAAATTATGACATGGTTTCAAGGGATAGGCCCTGAAGAATATTTTTTGTTGCATGGCAGAAGCTTAAGGTCATCTATAATGAAACGCTATTTAGAATTTTTCGAAAAAAAAGCATTAGTTCAAAGTGATATTTCATTGTTTGTTTCTCATGCCATGCAAAAGCATTATCAAGATAAATATGAGATAGTGCCCAGGAATTATCTAGTTATTCCATGCTATAATAAAAATTTAAGAGATGACTTAATAATTCCAGAGGATAGTAGATATCAAAAATTAAAATTTGTTTATGCTGGAGGAATGTTTGCGTGGCAATGCATAGATAAAACATTAAAAGTTTTTAAAGTGATAGAGAATCAATACCCGGATGCTTCTCTTACTTTATTGACAGGTGAAAAATCTGTAGCTGAAAAGCTTTTACAGAAATACAAAATTAAAAATGCTGTTATTAAGTACGTTTCGCTGAATAAATTAGATGATGAGTTATCTCAATACAAATATGGCTTTCTATTAAGAGATAATATAAAGGTAAACAATGTAGCTACTCCGACAAAAATGAATTCCTATTTATCTGTTGGTATACTACCGATCTATAGTAATGTTGTAAATTCATTTGAAGAAAATTTAAATCTTGATTCTTTTTGTGTTAAAGTTAGTGATGGAGAGACAATTGAAATGATTGCTGAAAAAATAATAAAACATCATCAATCGAATCTTGATCTTAATAAATTACGACCTTTGCTGGAGAAAATATACCAAAACTATTACAATGATGACCGGTATATTCTTCTTCTAAAACATGCAATAACAAAATATTATAAATAATTATTTTAGTGAGATAGATAAAGTTGTTTACCTGAAATAGGTTTTTTTTCTAAAGTTTTTTTTAAAAGCAAATTTATCTATCTTCGTCAATCAAAAAATTAAGGAAAATTAAGAAATGAGGGAAGATCAATATATTCTGAAAGAAGATTCGTTAAGGGATATTATACAACCATATATTAAGAAATGGTATTGGTTTGTTATTGGAGTTTTTATTATGGCGATTTTAGGAGTTTTGCTCATAAAGAAAACTACCCCTGTATTTGAAGTACTAACGAAAATTTTAATTAAGGATGCAAAAAAATCTGGTAATGGGGCTGCTGATATAGCAGCAATGCAAGGCTTGTCAGGTTTTTCGGGCTTAACTTCGAATACAGTTGAAAATGAAATGGAAGTTTTAGCCTCTAAAAAAATCCTCTCTCAGGTGGTTAATGACTTACCGTTACAATGTACAATATACAGTATTGGCACCTTTCATGACACAGAATTATACCGAACACAATCACCAATTATTATACAAGTTATAAACGAGAAACCCTATTCTCTTTTACCAAAGAAAAAAATTAATTTGGAAATTAACGGTAATGCCTTAGAGTTAACTTCTGATGAATTGGATAAACCAATAAAAACTTTTTTTAATAAGACGATTAGTTTGCCTTATGCTAATCTGATGATTATAAAAAACCCTCTTTTTAATCCTAAACAATTATCAAAAACTACGAATTTTAATTCATTATATTTTAATTATACAGATAAATTATCTACTATTGATAATTTGCAGGAGGCTTTGAATGTTAGTTTGAGTAACAAAGAAGCTACAGTTATTAACTTATCACTAAAATATGAAAATATTAACAAAGCAAAAGATATTCTGAATACTTTAGTAGGGAAGTATAATAATGAGGCTATTACTGAAAAGAATACAGAATCTGAGAAAACTAAGGAGTTTATAGATGAGAGGGTAAGATTAATTTCTAAAGAGCTTGGGGATGTTGAAGTTCAAAAAGAAAATTTCAAAAAAAGCAATGAAATCGTCGATATTGCTTCACAAGCTGGAATAGATTTGCAAACCGGTACAGAAGCTGAAAGAAGGAAATTAGAGCTTTATACTCAATTGGAACTCAATAATATGTATATTAATTACTTGAATAGCAAATCTTATGATGAGGTGTTACCTGCAAATATCGGATTGGATAATGGTGCTGCTATTAACAGTATTTCTGCATATAATAAATTAATTACTGACAGAAACAGATTGCTTGAAAATGCAACACCTCAAAACCCACTTGTTAAAGCATTGAATGATGAGATAAAGGTTGTAAGATCCGCAATCAAAGAAAGTCTTGCTAAAAGTAAATCAAATATTTTATTAACTATTAATAACGTCTCTTCCGTAGAACAAAAAAGTGATAGCAAATTAAAAAAAGTCCCTTCTCAAGAGCGTTTGTTTAGAAATATTGAAAGACAACAACAAATCAAAGAAGAATTGTATTTGGTCCTACTAAAAAAGAGAGAAGAAACTGCAATTACTTTAGCAATGTCATCAGATAAGGCTAGAGTGCTTGATTTAGCATACAACAAAAGAAAACCTGTAGCACCTATGAAAATGGTTATTTTAGGGGTAGCGGTTTTATTAGGTCTGGCCATTCCATTTTTGATTATCTTTCTAAAACATTTTTTTAATACTAGAATATCTGATAAAAAGAGTATTGATAAGGTAAGTAATATTCCGGTGATCGCTGAAATACCTCACTTAACTTCAAAGGATAGTAATTTGATTCAGGTTAATGATGTGTCACAACTGGCAGAAGCATTTAGAATTCTGGCTACAAATGTTAATTTACTTCTGCCGATTTCGAAAGAAAAGAATAGAATCGTATTAGTTACATCAAGCGTAAAAGGAGAGGGGAAAACTTTTATATCTGTTAACTTGGCACTAAGTATTGCTAAGCCCGGGAAAAAGGTGCTTGTAATAGGTTCAGATATTAGAAATCCACAATTACAAAGGTATAAGCCTGAAATGAAAAATGCTTATGGACTTTCAGAATTTTTGTATGGTAGTATTAATAAAGTTGAAGACATAATTCATCCTAGTGGTTTTAATCCGAACTGTGATTTTATATTTTCAGGAATTATTCCTCCAAATCCTGTTGAGCTTTTCGAAAATGGTAATTATAAAGTTTTATTGGATAATCTTGCTGATAAGTATGATTATATAATTATAGACTCTGCTCCATTGATGCCAGTAACGGATACATTTGTGATATCAAAATTTGCTGATGTTTCATTGTATGTTGTTAGATCAGAGAGAACGGAAAAAGCATTTATTGAATATGCTAATAATATAGCTGGTGACAATAAATTAAAAAACGCAAATTTTGTTTTAAATGATGTGAAATCCGAAAATTTCGGTTATGGAAATAAACACGGTTATGGTTATACAAATACAAGTCAATCAACTACTATTTTAGGGAAATTGAAATCGTTTTTTGGTAAAAAGTAATTAGTAGCCAATATGATGTTAAAAGAGATTTAATGGAGGTTTTTAATTTAAAGTATTATATTATTTACTTTGTATTTGCTGTGGCAGCATTTATTTTTTCCATGTATGTAGACATAAAAAAAAAGAATTACAATAATATTTCTCGTTTTGTTACTGGAATACTCTTTATAATTATAGCGGTTTTATTTGGCTTTAGAGATTCAGAAGTAGGATCTGATACAGAAATGTATAAATGGCAGTTTCTGAATCATTATGCAGATTTGGGTGTACAGATTGCTTTTAAATATCTTATTGTTTTATTCCATTTTTTTACTGAAGATTATAGGTACTTTTTATTTGGTATAAGTATATTATATACTCTTATTATTTTTTGGAGTATTGATAATTTATTGAAAAGTTTTGAGACCAATTTTCTTTTGGTAGCTTTTTCCTTTGTAAGTCTTTTTTTCTTTTTATCTCTGGGTATTAATATCATTAGGCAAGGGGTATCTCTTGCTCTGGTATTATTAGGAGTGAGTTATTATTTTAAAGAGAGAAGAAATATAATCAGCTGGATAATTCCATTTATTCTTGCAATTGGGTTTCATTCAACAACTATTGTTGTTCTAGTTTTATTTCTAATTGTTTTATTTGCTAAGAAGGCAACATTAAATTTTTATTATTTCTGGTATTTCATTTTATTAGTAGTTTCGGCATTAGGCGGAAGTATTATATCTTTAGGATCTTTATTGAACTTTGTAATTGATAGTAGACAGTCAGATTATTACATCAAGGGTATAGGAGCTGAGGAATTTGTAGTGGGTTTTAAATTACAGTTTGCAGCTTTTAATACAATTTTTTTATTAATTTTTTCATTTATCAACTTTAAGTTGTTAAAAAATGAAAATAACAACTATAAATTACTCCTGAAATATTATATGCTGATAAGTGGTGTGTTTTTTATGATGTTTCAAATTCCTTTTTCAGATCGATGGGGTGTAATGTCTTGGATAACGATACCTTTTTTGCTATCTCCACTATTTAGTGTAAAGAATACTGCAAAATTTGGTATGTTTACTGTTACCTTTCTTATATTTATTTTTATATTTTTTAATATTTATAATAAATAATGGCAGAAGTTACTATAGCAATTCCTTTTTATAATGCCGAAGACTATCTTGAGGAAACAATTCTATCTGTCCTATCTCAATCATTCGAAGATTTTACTTTATTGTTAATCGATGATGGTTCTACGGATTCATCTTTAAAAATTGCTCAAAAATATTTGATAGACCAGAGAGTAAAAGTTTTCTCGGATGGTCTAAATCTTAATCTGGGGTATCGCTTAAATCAAATTCCCGATATGACAGAGACGATATTTTTAGCAAGAATGGATGCAGATGATATTATGCATCCGAAAAGAATTGAACGGCAGATCAAAATTTTAAAAGATAATCCTGAAATTGATGTTTTAGGTAGCAATGCTTATTCTATTGATGAAAATAATGATGTCGTTGGAAAGAGAAATGATTTATTGGATGATAAGCTTGTTTCTGCAAATACGTTTGTTCATCCAACTGTTATTGCAAAAACTGTCTGGTTTAAAAATAATCCCTATGACGTTAATGCAATTCGGATTGAAGATGCAGAACTTTGGTTAAGAACAAAGAATAAAAGCTCCTTTAAAGTAACAGGAGAGCCTCTGCTTTTTTATCGAGAGATTGGTAATAATTATTACAAAAAGTATTTTAAAGGACTTCCTGGAATTTGGTATATGTTGAAAAAACATAAATTTTCTCTGGATTATTTTAAATTCTCTGTAAAATACTTATTATCTTGTGTTGTATATTTTATTTTTGCTTCTATAGGAAAAGAAAACGTACTAATCCAAAATAGGAATAGGGTGAAAATAGAGAAAAAAAACTACAAATTTTTTATATAGCAAATGAATAATATGTATAAAAAAATAAATCAAACATATATTTTAGGCATATTTTGTGGATTTTTAATAAGCTGCAAAGGAAGTGCACAAAACTTTTCGATAAAAAATGTTTCTCAAAATCTTATTTCAAAATATTATTCCCCTAATTATACAAATGAATATTATAAAAATAGTAATATTTTTTTTGTTGGTGTAGACAGTTCATTTTTAAAAGAGAATGATCACACTGATATAATTCAAAAGGCTATTGATAATAATGAAAATATCTTACTTCCGGATGCTACGTTATTTATTAATAAAAACGGATTGAAAATTGGATCCAATAAAAGAATAATTTTTCAGAAAAATACAAAGATTAAGTTTTTAGGACCAGCCCATGAAAGATTTTCCGATATACTTAAAATATATAATGTTCATAATGTTGAAATAATAAATGCGGTAATCGTCGGAAGTAGGAATAATAAAATAGAACAAACCGGACAATGGAGTGCTGGGATTTCTATTTTGAATTCTAAAAATATAAAGATTGTAAATCCCAAAATATCTGAAACTTATGGTGATGGAATCTTTATAGGATCAGAAGACGGTGGTTTTTCCGAGGAGGTAATAGTTTCGGGTGGCTGGGTTGATAGTGCAAGAAGAAATGGAATTTCTATTACTTCCGGAAAGAATGTAAAAGTTCAAAATATACTTATATCTAATACATATGGGCATGATCCTGAATCAGGTATTGATATAGAACCAAGTTGGTATAAAGATATACTGGAAAATATTAGTGTTCAAAATGTATATACATTTAACAATGGCTCTGCAGGGATTTCAGTAAATCTTAATGCTTTAGGTGCTGATGAATTAAAAGATGCTAAAATAACTAGTATATTAATTGAAGGACATACGGATTTTGGATCCAGGCATGGATTTTTGACCTCTTTAAATGCGGAGAAAAATAAATTTGATACGGCAGGAAATATCATAATAAAAAATGCAGAATGGATATCGAGTAGAGATATAGCTTATTGGAAGACTCCCCAAGAACATCGTGTAAATATTATTTTTTCAAGAATTAAAATTAATGATACACAAAAATTACAAGATTTTGAGCTTAATGTAAGAAAATCAAAGAATATAAAACTAACCCGGTAAGGATGAGAATTTTACATGTTATTACACTTGCAGAATTGGGCGGAGCGCAATCTGTAGTAATAAATTTGGCTGAACAATCAATAATAAAAGGACATGAAGTTTTTGTAGTTTCTTCAGTTCATGGAGAAATGTGGGATTTATTAAACAAAAATATAATACAAGTTAAATTAAAAAGTCTTCAACACAAAATAGGTTTAAAGGATATTCTTGTTGCCAGAGATCTAATGATTCTCTATAAAAAAATTAAACCGGATATCATTCACTTACATTCTTCTAAAATTGGAATTTTAGGGAGACTATGTTTTCCAAAATCTAAAATAATTTATACAGTGCATGGGTTCGATTCTATAAGATTAAGGTATCGGAAATTTTTATCAATAGAAAGGTCATTGAAAAAAAGATGTCGTGCCATAGTTGGAGTCAGTGAATATGACCTTAAGAATCTCAGAAATGAAGGAATTAAAGAGAATATTCATTTGATTCAAAACGGAATTAAAGATTACATGGCTTTAAAAAAAGAACATAATAACAATGATATTTTATCTGAAATTAAAAATGGTGTAGGTAAGAAAATAATCATTTCTATTTCTAGACTTGCTCCCCCTAAAAGATTTGATCTATTTTGCGAAGTAGCAAAGAATTTTTTGGAGTCGGATTATGTATTCGTTTGGATTGGTAATAAAGAGAGTGTCGCCGAAGTTCCAAAAAATGTTATCATGTTGGGTGAAAAAAAGGAAGCACATAAATATTATCAATATGCTGATTTAGCCCTTTTATTATCAGATTATGAAGGGCTTCCTATATCATTAATAGAAGCTTTATGCTATTCAAAACCTATAATAGCATCCAATGTGGGAGGTATTTCCGAACTTGTTGATAATAATGGGAAACTAGTATCCAATGAAAGTTTGAAGGAAATTATAAATTCCATTACTTTTATTCTTTCTAATCCAAATATTTATGAGAAATTTGCGAAAAAGTCAAGACAAATTTTCGAAGATAAGTTTACAATCGAAAAGATGTATGATAAATATTTAGATCTGTATTTGCATAACACAAAATGATGAATATTTCAAAATTATCAACTTCAAAGAGGCTTCTTTTTGTAAATGTTAGTGATATTACACATAAACTAATTAAAGATACGCACTTTGTTGAAAATAATAAATTTATTTTCTTTAATACTGAAACGGAAAAGAGAAGTATTTCAGAGTATATTTTAAAATTAAAAATTAAAACTGTAATCATCGAAACTTCAAACATTAATCATATTTCAGAGAAAGTGACTAATGAAATAATTGAAAGTAGAATTAAAGGGGTTAAGGTATATGACGCTCAGGAGTTTTATGAAATTGTAAATAAGAGAATCCCGCTAGTTAAGTTTGAAACTAATGAATATTTTGCTGATAATGTTTTTTCAATAGGGCTTAAAAGAAATGCTGAAATATTTAAACGGATATTTGATATCTTTGTGAGCTTAACAATCTTACCATTTGCTCTACCATTAATTACTATTGGTTGCTTTTTGGTTTTTATTAGCTCGCCAGGAAGTGTTTTTTTTACACAAAAAAGAGTGGGTAAAAATTCAGTCCCCTTCAAAATTTTTAAGATCAGAACAATGAAACTACATCATCATGGTGATTTTACACAAAAGAATGATGATAGGCTTTTGAAAGTAGGAAAGTTCTTAAGAATTACGAAAATTGATGAATTACCGCAACTTTACAACGTTTTAAATGGAGATATGAGTTTAATTGGTCCCAGACCGGAAAGACCAAAGTTTGTTGAAGAATCTGTAAAAGAAAATGCTTACTTTGATTTAAGACATTTGGTTAAACCGGGTGTTACCGGCTGGGCACAAGTACATTTACCAAAGGCTACTCCGAAAGATAATTTAAAGAAATTGGAATACGACCTTTATTACATTAAGCATTATAGTTTTGGTTTGGATCTACATACACTATTAAAAACAGTGAAAGTAGTTTTGACTATGAATAGTCATTAAAATATAATAACAATATTTTATAATTCAAATCATAATTTATAACAATTATATGACAAATAAATATGAAAATAAAAGAAACCCCACTTAAAGACTGCTACATTATAGAACCTACGGTTTTCGAAGATGATAGAGGTTATTTCTTTGAGAAATATAATGAAAAAAGATTTGAAGAATTGACGGGAATGAATGGACATTTTGTTCAGGATAATATTTCTAAATCATCTTATGGAGTTTTAAGAGGGATACATTTGCAAAAAGGTGAACACGCACAATCAAAATTAGTGTCTTGTCTTGAAGGGAAGGTTTGGGACGTTGCAGTGGATTTAAGAGAGGATTCTCCCACTTTTGGAAAATGGTTTGGAATTGAGCTTACAGGAGAAAATAAGCTTCAGTTGTATATACCAAGAGGATTTGGACATGGCTTTTCTGTATTAAGTGACACTGCTGTCTTTGCTTACAAATGTGATAATTTCTATAATAAAGAATCGGAAGGTGCAGTGAGATTTAATGATACAGATCTTAATATTGATTGGATGGTTGATGAAAAAGATATGCTTTTATCCGAAAAAGATAAAAATGCTCCCAGCCTTAAAGAAAAAAACTTCTAAACAGTTTACTGAAAACCACTTTATTAAAGTGGTTTTTATTTTTTGATTCAAACTTTTTAATATTTCGTATCTTTGCACACTCAAATCAAAAAGATGCGCACAAAATCTGTAGGTAAAAAGAAAATTAATATCGTAACCCTTGGTTGCTCTAAAAATGTATATGATTCGGAAGTATTGATGAGTCAGCTTAAGGCGAATGGTAAAGAAGTTGTACATGAAGACAAGGGAGATATTGTGGTCATCAATACCTGTGGTTTCATAGACAATGCAAAAGAAGAATCTATCAATACTATTCTTGATTATGTTGATGCGAAGAACAGGGGAGAGGTGGAGAAAGTTTTCGTTACCGGATGTCTTTCCGAAAGATACAAACCGGATTTGGTTAAGGAAATCCCTGATGTGGATCAGTATTTTGGAACCAGAGATCTTCCGATCTTGTTAAAACATTTAGGTGCAGATTATAAGCATGAGCTGGTAGGTGAAAGATTAACTACAACGCCAAAACATTATGCATATCTTAAAATATCTGAGGGCTGTGACAGGCCGTGCTCTTTTTGTGCGATTCCCCTAATGAGAGGCGGACATGTTTCTACACCAATTGAAAAACTAGTGCGTGAAGCTGAAAAACTAGCTAAAGTTGGAACCAAAGAATTGATCCTTATTGCTCAAGACCTTACATACTATGGATTAGATATTTATAAAAGACGGGCACTTGGAGATCTTTTAAAAGAGCTTGTGAAAGTGGACGGAATCGAGTGGATAAGACTTCATTATGCTTTTCCTAGTGGTTTTCCGGAAGATGTCTTAGATATCATCAGAGAAGAACCTAAGATTTGTAATTATATTGATATTCCTCTTCAGCATATAAATTCTGATCTTTTAAAATCAATGAAAAGGGGGACTACTCATGAAAAGACAGATGCTTTATTGGCAAAGTTCAGAGAAAAAGTACCTGACATGGCAATCAGGACTACATTGATCGTTGGATATCCGGGAGAAACGCAGGAAAGATTCCAGGAATTAAAAGATTGGGTAAGAGAGCAAAGATTTGATAGATTGGGTTGCTTTACCTATTCTCACGAAGAAAATACATCAGCACATGTTTTGGATGATGATATACCTCAGGAAATTAAAGAAGGAAGGGTTGAGGAAATCATGGAGCTCCAATCTCAGATTTCATGGGAAAAAAATCAAGAAAGAATCGGGGAAGTTTACAAATGTATTTTTGATAGAAAAGAAGGAAATTATTTTGTAGGAAGAACTGAATATGATTCTCCTGATGTAGATAACACTGTATTAGTTCCTGCTGATAATACCTATATTTCAATTGGAGAATTCGCTATGGTAAAAATAACCTCTGCAGAAGAATTTGATTTATATGGGGAGCTGATTTAAAAAAAATAGATAAAAAAAATATTTTCATAAAAATAATGTAGAGTCTTTAAACTTTACATTATTTTTTTTTTTATAAAAAATAATATTGATTTATTTATTAACAATTCTGTTTTTTGTTTGTTTTGATTTATTTTTTACATTGTTTTGATTACCAGCTTGTTGTGTTCCTTTTTCATTCCTTAAAATTAGAGTAAGACAGGGTGGATTTGAATTTTTAATAATTTAACTCTAACTTTGCAGAAGTAATAATTAATACTAGATCTGCAACATTAAATCACAAAAAATATTGGATTAAGAGTAATTTTATTTTTGTTTTTGTGATTAATATAGCATAGGTTGGGATCTGTACAAACTATGAATCTTGTATAATAATTATCACGAAAAATAATTAAAAATTCAAAAAACACGTATGAAAAAAAATTTATTGACAGCAGTAATGCTGGTTTCATTTGTTATGCTTTCAAAAGCGCAACAAAAAGGAGTTGGTATTAATACAATTTCGCCGGCAGCTACTCTTGACGTAGTAGCAAATGTTAGGGATAGGAATATGGCAGATGCCGTTTTAGTTCCAAGAATGACAGTTGCACAATTGGCAGATAAAGATGAGGCATATCAATCTGCTCAAAATGGAGCTCTCGTTTTTGTTACATCAGGTACTGGCACTCCGGGTAGTAAAACAGAAAACATTAACGGTACTGGTTTCTATTATTATGATGATCCCACCTCAAAATGGACTGCTTTAGGGGGGACTACAGTAGCTCCTACTACTTTTAGACTAAATCTGGCACAAGCTGCTTCTACTTCTTATGATTGGTCAAACTCTGATTTTGATTTCTGGGAATTTACATCAGGAACTCAATTAACATTACCAGCACCCTCTTCATACAATGGGAGAACAATATACATAAGAAATAATACCGGAGGTACTGTACAATTTAACGGAACAGATGGAGTGGGAACGCCAAAAGGTTTGGCCTCTTTTACAGCGCAAGCAGCAGTTAGAATTTATAGTAATGGAACAACATGGTATTTATTCTCAGGTAGAAATTAATTATTAAAAACACAAAGACGAAATGAAAAAGATTTTATTGGACATAACAGGTTTTTTTTTATTGCTTTTTAGCGTTAATGGTAATGCCCAGCTTTTGAGTAATGGAATTATTACACCGGCATTAGGAGATACAAATTATTTTATGGATGCCAGTAATTTTGAAGGATTAGCAAATAAAAATTATGGTAGAGGGCTTGGATTTCCCCGTACGGATCTAACGAATTTTAAATTTAATACGGCTGCTATGGAGGATGAAACTATTGTTTCTGAATTTGATGGTATGGTAGTATATAATACAGCAAGTGGAAAGACTCTTGCAGGTCAAGGTATTGTTACGGAAATTTCTCCGGGGTTTTATTATTTTTCAAACCCGGGAAATCCTGGAAATATTTCTAATGGCCGATGGGTTGCAATAGGTGGAAGCTCAAGTAAAACTAATATAACAAATTCTGAAACAGCCACACATACTCTAATAAACAATTCGCAGATATATGCTGTAAAAGGAACGTTTGCAGCTACAGGAACATCTAGTGCGGTAAATATCCCTTCACCAGATGGGATGAAATCAATGTATGGTATTACAATCTACAAGTCAGGTTCAGGAACAGTTTATTCGCGAGATTTGTATTCCTATACATTAGGAACTGCAGAAGGAAATGCGGTTACCGGATCTCAAGGTATGTCTGTAGTTTATCCGGCAGGAACCTATGATTATGTATTAGAATATTTAAAATAAGAGTATTTATCTTCTTTAAAAAGACCAATGAAATATTTCATTGGTCTTTTTGTATTATATAAAGAATGATTTATTTTTTTTATTACATTGTATATCAGTTAATTATATATTATCTATGGATGATGTGTATCGCAATTAGTTAATTATGTTAACTTTTTGAGGGTATTTTTAACACTTTTTAACAGTGGGTTCTAAAACCCCTATTTGTAAAGGGTTACAGACGTTGTTAACTTTGAATTGGGTTTTTGTTAACAGTTTTTAACATATCGGCTATGGTCTTAAGCAGATTCATGATACATTTGCCAAGTCAAAACCAATAAAATTCAAAATGATGAAAAGATTCATTCTCGTAATCATAATGATGATTTCAGCCTTTGGTATTTATTCTTTCAAGAACAATGCCACAGATGCGAAAAAAACAAGTTATGCATCGTTCTATCACGATAAGTTTAATGGTAGAAAAACTGCAAACGGAGAAATTTTTGATAATTCAAAATTCACCGCTGCAAACAGAACGCTTCCTTTTGGGACTAAAATTAGAGTTACCAATTTAAGCAATGGAAAAGAGGTTACAGTGAGGATAAATGATAGAGGACCTTTCCATTCATCAAGAGCTTTGGATATTTCCAGAGCCGCGTTCGATGAAATCGGAAATACCAATCTTGGTACTATTCCGGTAGAATATGAAATTGTCGATTAAATTTATGATTTATTAAATTTTAAAAGCCAACTGATTCAGTTGGCTTTTTTATTTGAACGTTTTTATATGTCTAATTCCAGCAATGCGGGGCAATGATCTGAATGAACGGCTTCTTTTAAAATAACAGCTCTTGACAGCTTATCCTTTAAAGCATAAGAGGTAAAGTTATAATCCAATCTCCAGCCTTTATTATTTGCTCTTGAATTTTGCCTGTAGCTCCACCATGTGTAATTATCAGGCTCATTATTAAAAAACCTGAAACTGTCTATCAGTTCACATTCTTCGATGAAATTGGTCATCCATTCACGTTCCATAGGTAAAAAGCCGGAAACATTTTTTAAGCGCACAGGATCGTGAATATCAATAGCCTGGTGGCAAATATTAAAATCACCCGAAATAATGAGGTTAGGAATTTCTTTTTTAAGGATTTTAATATAATTCAGAAAATCATGACAAAACTGCATCTTAAAGTCTAATCTTTCAATATTAGATGCAGAGGGGACATATACCGAAATTACGGAATAATCATCAAAATCTGCTCTGATAATCCTTCCTTCATTATCATAGCTTTCAATTCCGCAACCATATTCTACATGATTGGGCTGAATTTTAGAAGCTATTCCTACGCCGCTATATCCTTTTCTTATAGCAGAATGCCAGTAACTATGATAACCAAGTTTTTGAAGACTGTCGATGTCTATCTGGTCATTTCCTGCCTTACTTTCTTGAATACAAATGATATCCGGATCAGCAGTCTTTAGCCAACCCAAAAAATCTTTTGTAAAAGCTGCCCTGATTCCGTTAACATTATAAGTGATTAATTTCATACAAAAAATAAATTTTTTCAAATGTAGGGAAATTAAAAAGCCGGCCCTGAATTTCAAAACCGACTTTTTATCTTATTATAATAGATTTTATTTTTTAAAAACTACTTTTCCATCTTTTGTAAGTTCAATTTCTTCTCCTTTTCCTCTCAATTCATAGTGATCATTTTTATACCATATTCCAGATGCGGGCTTTTGACCCTGTAATTCAATCGTTTCTTTGTTGAATGCTACTGTTGCTGTGTTTTTGGTGTTATTGAACGTCATTTCCAGTGTTTTTCCACTACTGTCTGTTGAGGTACTTTTTACAATTTCATCCTTACCGGCTGAAATAGCAGCTGAATCAGATGGTTTTGAAGATATTGTATCTACGGTTGCAGTTGTTGCAGTATCTGCAGGAGTTTTCTCCTTATTACATGAGGTTAAAAACAAAGCTGCTATAGCAGCTGTAGCAAAAATGCTTCTTTTCATAATAGTGTATTTAATTATTGTGTATGTATTAGTATACAAAATAGATGCCTTAAAAAAGGCGGAAAAAATCAATTGATTTTTTCCGCCCTGAACCCAAAATTAATAAACTATGAAAAAACTACTTGGGTTCTAATATACTAATGGGAATAATACATTCTTCTAATGATATTCCTCCGTGTTGATATGTTTCTTTATAATAGTTGACAAAGTGGTTGTAATTCTTTGGATAAGCCAGGAAGATATTGTTTTTTGCAAAGATATACTTAGAGCTCAGGTTTCCTTTGGGTAAAAATAATTTCTCAGGATTGGTAATAGCCCATACATCCCGGTCATCATAAGTTAAACTTTTACCTGTTTTATAACGGATATTAGTGGAAGTTTCTCTGTCACCTACTACTTTGCTTGGCTTTTTCACATATACCGTTCCATGATCAGTAGTAATCACCAATTTATAACCATTTTCAGCAGCAAGTTTAATGATCTTTAAGATGGATGAATTTTCAAACCAGTTATAAGTTAAAGATCTAAAAGTTTTATCATCCCGGATCAATTGGTCTACAATATGATTATCTGTTTTGGCGTGAGATAGTATATCAATGAAATTATAAACAATCACTAATAAATCATTATTCTTGTGTTGATTAAAATCATCATAGATCTTTCTCTCGAAATCTGCATTCAATACTTTTAAGTATTTCATTGATTTGGAACCGAGGCCAATTCTTTTCATCTGATCCTCAAGAAAATCACGTTCAAATTCGTTTTTATTTCCGTCTTCATTATCGTTAAACCATTTATCTGGGAAACGTTTTTCTATTTCAGATGGTAATAAGCCTGCAAAGAATGAATTTCTTGCATACTGAGTAGCTGTTGGAAGAATACTGTAATAATAATCTTCAGACACTTTATTATAATACTTTGTAAATAGAGGCTCAACTACTTTCCATTGATCATATCTTAGATTGTCTATCATAAGAAGAAGAACCTTATTTTTTTCTACCTCAGGTTTTACTTTATCTTTGAAAAGGGTATGGCTCATAGATGGTTTATCGCTTCCGCTTAACCACTCTTCGTAATTATTTTCAATAAACTTTGCAAACTGAATGTTGGCTTCTTCTTTCTGAGATTGTAGAAGATCTGCAAATTCGTTATCAGTTACCTTATCAAATTTAATTTCCCAGTTTAGAATTTTCTTATAATATTCCGCCCATTCCTGATAAGATTTTAAATAAGAAAGTTCCATAGAAAGATTTCTGAATTCCTGCTGGTATTGCAAAATGGTTTTTTGTTCAACCAGATTATCTTCCTGAAGATTTTTTTTCAATGATAAAAGAATCTGATTCGGATTAACGGGCTTCAGTATATAGTCGGCAATCTGTGAACCTATTGCTTCCTCCATAATATGCTCTTCCTCACTTTTAGTAACCATTACTATCTTTAAGGAATTGTCTTTTTCTTTGATCATAGGAATTGCTTCCAAACCTGAAATCCCGGGCATATTTTCATCGATCAGTGTCAATGCAAATTTCTCAGAATCGATAAGCTCCAGTGCTTCATTCACATTATTAACAGGAGTTACCTGGTAGCCTTTTTTTTCTAAAAATACGATATGAGGTTTGAGTAAATCTATTTCATCATCTATCCATAATATTTTTTCGGACATAATATATATTTTTTACATGGTTATAGTATCAAAAGTGCGACCAACTCATTATAAAATCTGTCAAAATGAACAGATAAAAAGTTAAATTATAGTTAAATGGAACTCCCTCTACTACTTATCTTGAGGATTACATCTAGCGGCCGGTTTTTAAATACTCCAGGGCTCTTTCCAAAACCTCATCCTTTCCTGCTTTTATTCCTTTTAAAGTTGGTCTGACAATGATGTCAGGAATAATTCCGATTCTCTGTGTTTCCCTTTGATCAGGATAATAAGCACCAAGGCCGCTAAAGCTGGTTTCCAGGCCTGCAATTTTAAACCGGATAACATCTCCGTTGGCTCCGGAAGTATGACTTCCGATGATTTTTGCTTTAGGATGCTGTTTGAACATCATGGTTGTTGTTTCAGCTTGGCTTTGGGTGTTTTCATCTACCAAAACTACTACATTTCCTTTATAGTATTGATCATTATTTCTTCCCGATGCTGTTTTTTCTGATATAAAATAATCCCGGATAGGTCGTTTCCGGAAAAGTAAATTCATAATATAAACTTGTTTTCGGTAGAATTAATAGACTTAAAGGTCTTATTGTTTGTTTGGGATAATTTCTAAGATCAAAAATAATAGATTCGGTAGTTTTTAAATTTTGGTACATTTCATCCAGATCTTCTCTTTCAATAATTCCCATATTGACAATTCCAATCTTTTTTTCCTCATCATAAAATTGCCATTTCCGGGAAGCAATTTTCTTTTCATATACGATATCCTTTAATAGATACGTTTTTGCTTTAAGTGCAATATTTTGTCCTTCTCTTTCTACTTTGACTTCGACACTGTCTGAATTGGATAATAGAAAAAGATTTTTTACTTTTTTAATTTTCCCCCAGGTATTTGAGGCCGGAATATATTTTGAAAAGCTGTTAACCATTTGAGAGATCGTTTTACCGTCAATATCATAAATAATATCTCCCGGCTTTAAGACAGATTCCTCATTATATTGATTAGAATTGATTTTAGTGACAATAAGTTTCCCTTCTGCGTAAGAGTATTCAACAGGGATTCTCCTTCGTCCATATTGGTTGATACTAATGAGTGGTGAAAATAAAAAAGCATGAGAATCATCAGTCTTTGTTACCAACTCTGCCAATGTTAAATGATAATTGACATCGTTGTCTATCACCAGGAATTTAGGAATCATTTCTGTTAATACATCATCCCAGTTCTGATTTGTTTCATATTTATAAGGAAAGAAATATTCCACAAAATTCCAATATCTGAAAAGCTCCAGGAGTGCAATCTTTTTAGAAATGAATTTGGAACCCGTTGAATCATCATTGCGGAAAAATATTTTTCGGCCCCCTTTCCCAAAATAATAAGGGGTACCTACATATCTGTTTTCTTCAATAAATTGTAACCTGTTGGTGATACTTTCAATAAATATATTGTTGTCATTTATCCAGTCCAGATTAAAATTTTTACGAAAATAGACCTTGGTGTTGGTCAGTTTACAGGAATTGCACTTTTCAACAGCACCAAGGCTATCAAGCCATTGAGTATACAAGATATTCAGTTGGCTTTTATCTTGAATGCCGTCTAGCTCATCTATCTTTTGGAGCAATTGCTGATCCCAATTGAATGTGCCGTCAGCAACATGAGGGTGATAGTATTTTAAGAAACCCCATATTTTACATAGAGATTCCAGTTTTTGAACTTCAGAAATGGTTTGAGCGGAAAAGATATTTATACTGATAAACAGTAGTACAACAATTGAAAACGCCCTCATAAATTATTCGTCAATTATAATTTCAAAGATAAAGATCTCTGCATTATGGTGGGTTATTCTTGAAAGCAAAACCTAAGATTAAATTTCCCTAACTTTGTTAGCTTAATACTTCAGTTTTTCAAATGCAGAATAAGCTAAAAATTATCAACGATCCTGTTCATGGATTTATTAAAATCCCACATGAAATCTTATTTGATGTTATTGAGCATCCTTATTTTCAGAGGTTGAGGAGAATTTCACAGACAGGACTTCTTAATCTTATTTTTCCGGGAGCAACCCACACCAGATTTCATCATGCTATTGGAGCGATGCATCTTATGTTTACTGCTCTTGAAACTTTAAAGCAAAAGGGCGTAAAAATATCTGATGAAGAAGAAAAAGGAGCTATGTTAGCTATTTTGATGCATGATATAGGACATGGGCCATTTTCTCACGCATTGGAAAGCATGCTGATGGATGACTGGCATCATGAAAACCTTTCATTATTATTAATGAACAGGCTTAATGAAAAGTTTGAGGGTCAGCTTACGGTAGCAATTGAAATGTTTCAGGGTAAATATCACAGGAAGTTTTTTAATCAGCTGATTTCATCTCAGTTGGATGTTGACCGTCTGGATTATTTAAAAAGAGATAGCTTTTTCACGGGAGTATCTGAAGGAAACATCAATACACAAAGGATCATTTCTATGATGAATGTTTGTGAAGAGGGAGAATTGGTGATTGATGCAAAAGGAATTTATTCTATTGAAAACTTTTTGACTGCCAGAATGTTTATGTATTGGCAGGTTTATTATCACAAAACATCAGCATTAGCAGAATTTATTTTGGTGAAAATTCTGGAAAGGGCCAAATATCTGGTTTCCCAGGGAATCGATTTGCCTGCCACTGAAAATCTGAAATACTTTTTATATAGAGGAAAAAGTGCCGCAACCAATGAAGATATTGAAAGGTTTACCCAGCTTGATGATAATGACGTAATCCAGGCGATGAAGCTATGGCAGAATTCCGATGACTTTATATTGTCTTACTGGTGCAAAAGTGTGATTAAAAGAGATCTTCCTAAAACCATTATTTCATCACATCCATTTGATAAAGAATTTGTTGAGGAAAAAATAAAAAATACGAACGAGTTTTTTGGAATTGATAATGGGGAAGAATTAGTTCACGAAATTAAGAGAAAACTTTTGCCATACAATACCAAAATGCAACCCATCTATTTGTTACAGAAAAATGGTGAGAAAATAAGACTCGATGAGTCTGAAGACCAGCTTTTATCGGGATTGATCGTTAATAAGACGACACGATATATTTTAACATTTCCAAGAGATTTTTCCAAAATAAATTCTTAAAGAATATTAAAATTATCGATCCGAAAACTAAAAAATGTTTACGAATTATAGAATTTCTTATCTTTGCAGAATATGGAATTTACAGCTTCGCAAATTGCAAGTTTTATTGACGGGAAAATAATAGGTGACGAAAATGCACTTATTAATGGCGTTTCACCAATTGAAAATGGAGAATCGGGACATCTTTCTTTTATAGCTCAGGACCGGTTTTCTCATTATTTGGATACTTCCAAGTGTTCAGTAATTATTGCTTCAGAAAAACTTCTTGTAAAAGATAGTTATACTCCTACTATTATTGCCGTAAAAGATGCATATCTGTCCTTTCAGGTTCTTATGAATCTGTATCAGGAAATGCAGGGAAAAAAAGAAGGAATCGAAGACGGAGCATCTATTCACGATACCGCTGTAATAGCAGATAAAGTATATATTGGAGCATTTACCTATGTTTCAGAAAAAGCTAAAATCGGAGAGGGGACACAAATCTATCCACAAGTATACATCGGAAAAGGTGTTAAAATTGGAAAGAACTGCAAAATAGATAGCGGAGCAAGGATCTATGATTATTGTGTTATTGGGGATAATTGTGTTATCCATTCCAATACGGTAGTAGGGGGAGATGGATTTGGTTTTCAGCCAACAGCAGAAGGATTTAAAAAAATTCCACAACTTGGGAACGTTATTATTGAAGATGATGTGGAAATTGGTTCAAACTGTAGTATAGACAGGGCTACCATTGGATCTACCATTATTGGAAAAGGAACAAAAATAGATAACCTGATTCAGATTGCGCATAACGTTAAGATTGGTCAGAATAATGTAATTGCAGCCCAGGCCGGAATTGCAGGCTCTACAACGATCGGAGACTGGAATCAGATTGGAGGACAGGTAGGTGTAGTTGGTCATATTAAGATCGGCAATCAGGTGAAAATTCAGGCTCAGAGTGGAGTGAACTCCAGTGTAGGTGATAAAGAAACTTTATATGGTTCACCTGCAATCAGTTATAATGACTATTTGAGAAATTATGTTCATTTCAGGAATTTTACTGAAATCGTAGGAAGAATAAATAATCTTGAGAATACCTCAAAAGATAATACTAATGAGTGATATGCAAAAAACACTTCAGCAAGAGGTAACTCTTTCTGGAATTGGCCTTCATACTGGTAAAGAAGTAAAACTTACCATTAAACCTGCTAAAGAAAATACAGGTTTTGTTTTTGTAAGAACCGATTTAGAGGGGCACCCTCAGGTTGAAGCAGATGTTAACTATGTTGTAGCAACAGAAAGAGGGACAACCTTAGAAAAGCTAGGCGTTAAAATTAACACATGCGAGCATCTTCTTGCAGCTTTAGTAGGCTGCGATGTCGATAACGCTATATTGGAGATGGATGCTTCAGAACCTCCTATTATGGATGGATCTTCAAAGTTTTTTGTTGAAGCTATCGAAAGTGTAGGGGTAGTTGAGCAGGCCATTGCCCGAGAATACCTTGTGGTAAAAGAAGTTCTTAGCTATACAGACCCTGCAACGGGTTCTGAGATTACCATTATTCCATCAGATAACTACGAAATTACAACGATGGTAGATTTTGGAACTAAAGTATTAGGTACCCAAAATGCTACACTTAAAAATATCTCTGAGTTTAAAGAGGAAATTTCATCAGCAAGAACATTCAGCTTCTTACATGAACTGGAAATGCTTTTAGATCATGGTCTTATTAAAGGAGGTGATATTTCTAATGCAATTGTTTACGTTGATAAGGATTTAACTCCGGATACCACAGAAAAACTTAAAAAAGCATTTGGTAAAGACAATGTTTCTATCAGACCAAATGGTATTCTTGATAACCTTACTTTAAATTATCCTAATGAGGCAGCAAGACATAAGTTACTTGATGTAATTGGTGATCTGGCTTTAGCTGGTGTTAAAATAAAAGGTAAAGTTATCGCAAATAAACCAGGACATTTCGTGAATACTCAATTTGCAAAAAAACTGAATCGTCAGTGGAAACTGCAAAAAAAGAAAAATGTGCCTGATTTTGATCTTACAAAAGAACCGGTTTTTGATATTAACGGAATCATGAAACTGATGCCTCACAGACCTCCGTTCTTATTGATCGATAAGGTTCTGGAGCTTTCGGATTCTCACGTAGTAGGTTTGAAAAACGTTACAATGAATGAACCATTCTTTGTTGGGCATTTTCCAAAAGAACCTGTAATGCCGGGGGTTTTGCAAGTAGAAGCTTTAGCTCAAACCGGAGGAATTTTGGTTCTTGCAAGTGTTCCGGATCCTGAAAACTATTCTACTTATTTCATCAAAATGGATAAAGTAAAATTCAAAAGAAAAGTAGTTCCGGGAGATACGATGATTTTCAAAATTGAATTGATAGAGCCGATTAGAAGAGGTATCGTTCATATGCAGGGATACGGATATGTAGGAGATACAGTGGCTGTAGAAGCCGAATTAATGGCTCAAGTTGCAAAAAATAAAGTTGACTAAATGGTTCATCAATTAGCTGCCGTAGATAAACGTGCAAAAATCAGCAAGAACGTAATCGTAGAACCTTTTACTACTATTGCAGGGGACGTGGAAATTGGAGAAGGAAGCTGGATAGGTCCCAATGTTACCATTATGGATGGAGCTAGAATAGGGAAGAATTGCAGGATTTTTCCGGGAACTGTAATTTCTGCGATTCCGCAGGATTTAAAGTTTGATGGTGAAGATACTCAGGTAATTATCGGTGACGAGACTACAATCAGAGAGTGTGTTACCGTAAACAGGGGTACTAAAGCGCTAGGCTATACCAAAATAGGTAAAAACTGTCTGATTATGGCTACTTCTCATATTGCACACGATTGTGTAATTGGAGATCATGTTATCATAGTAAACGGTTGCGGTATTGCCGGTCACGTAGAAATAGGTGACTATACGGTAATGGGAGGACTAAGTGCTGTTCATCAGTTTGGGAAAATAGGAAAACATGTAATGATCTCTGGGGGTACATTGGTAAGAAAAGATATTCCTCCTTACGTAAAAGTTGCGAGAGAACCGATGTCTTATGCAGGGATTAATTCAGTAGGTTTAAGAAGAAGAGGATTCACAAATGAGAAAATTTTTGAGATCCAAAAGATCTACAGAGCTATTTTCCAGATGAAGATGAATGTGTCTCAGGCAATTAGTCATATTGAAAAAGAAATGCTACCAACGGCTGAAAGAGATGAAATCCTTCAGTTTATACAAAACTCTCCAAGAGGTATCGTAAAAGGTTATGGTACTGGAAAAGAGTAACTCATTTTAAAATAAAAAGATAATATAAAAAATTAATGGCAACAAGTAACGATATCAGAAAGGGACTTTGCATTGAATATAGCAATGATATTTTCAAGGTAATTGAATTTCTTCACGTAAAACCAGGAAAAGGACCTGCTTTTGTTAGAACCAAATTAAAATCTGTAACTAATGGAAAAGTAATTGATAATACTTTTTCAGCGGGACATAAAATAGATGAAGTAAAAGTAATTACAAGAAAATTCCAGTATCTTTATGATGATGAGAATGGATTCCACTTCATGAACAATGACGACTTTTCCCAGTTGTATATCAATAAGGAAATGATTGAAAACGCTCAGTTTATGAAGGCTGGTGAAGAAGTTACAATCATCCTGAAAGAAGCTGATGAAACTCCTCTTTCCGCTGAACTTCCACAATCTGTATTTTTAGATGTAATTGAAGCAGATCCGGGAGTAAAAGGGAATACTGCTACGAATGCTCTTAAGAATGCAATCGTTGAAACAGGAGCAAGAGTAATGGTTCCACTGTTTATTGAGCCGGGAGACAAAATCAAAGTAAATACTGAAGACGGTACTTATTTAGAAAGAGTAAAATAACAATATAATCTACATAAATTCGGTCTGCACCTGCAGTCCGAATTTTATTTTATAATAAGATTAATGTATGAGATTCCATTCTCCACAAAAGCTTAAAACAATAGCTGATTTAATTGGGGCAAGATTTATTGGCTCCGAAGATTTTGAAGTGTTGGGAACCAATGAGATCCATAGGGTAACCCCCGGGGATATTGTATTTGTTAACCACCCGAAATATTATGACAAAGCACTGAATTCGGCAGCAACGGTCATTCTTATCGATAAAGAGGTAGAGTGCCCGGAAGGAAAAGCTCTTCTTGTTTCTGAAGATCCGTTCAGGGATTTTAATTTTATCAATACTCATTTTACAAGAATATACAATTTTACAGAAGAATTACATGATGTTGAAATTGGAGAAGGAACCAGAATTCATCCTTCTGCAGTGATTGGCAATAATGTGAAGATAGGGAAGAATACCCACATATTCCCCAATGTTGTGATTGGTGACAGGACCGTGATCGGTGATAATGTTATTATTCAATCCGGAACGGTATTGGGAGGTGATGCATTTTATTACAGAAAGCTGAATGGTAATTTTGATCGTCTTGTTTCAGTAGGAAATGTTATTATTGAAAACAACGTTGAAATTGGTAATAATTGTACTATAGACAGAGGTGTTACGGATTCTACCATAATAGGAGAAGGTTCTGTATTAGACAATCTGATTCAGATAGGTCATGATACCATAATTGGTAAAAGATGTTTGATTGCTTCTCAGGTAGGAATAGCAGGATGTTGTATTGTTGAAGATGAGGTCACCATGTGGGGGCAGGTTGGAGTTGCATCAGGAATCAGACTGGAGAAAGGAACCATCCTTCTGGCCAAGGTGGGAGTGAACAGAGACCTGACTAAAGGAACCTATTTTGGAATGATTGCAGAAGAATTTCGTGAGTATTTGAAGAAAGAGGTAAAGCTGAGAAATCTCAAATAAACAATTCTTTTGGATTAGTCTAAAATCAAAGAAATTTAAGTAAATTTGTGAGCATTAATAAAATAGTAAATAAATTAAAAACAACAATAAAATGTCAATTTTAGTAAACAAAGATTCTAAAGTAATTGTACAAGGATTTACAGGAAACGAAGGTACTTTCCATGCTGGTCAGATGATTGAATACGGAACCAACGTAGTAGGTGGGGTTACTCCGGGAAAGGGAGGAAGCGAACACTTAGGAAAGCCTGTATTTAATACGGTTGCTGATGCTGTTCAAAAAGCTGGAGCTAACGTAAGTATTATTTTCGTACCACCTGCATTTGCTGCTGATGCTATTATGGAAGCTGCTGAAGCTGGAATTAAAGTTATCGTATGTATTACTGAAGGAATTCCTGTAGCGGATATGGTAAAAGTAAAATCTTACATCGCAGACAGAGACTGTAGATTGATCGGTCCGAACTGCCCTGGGATTATTACTTCAGAAGAAGCTAAAATTGGTATTATGCCAGGTTTCGTTTTCAAGAAAGGTAAAGTAGGTATCGTTTCTAAATCTGGTACTCTTACTTACGAAGCTGCTGACCAGGTTGTAAGAGCTGGTTTTGGTATTTCAACAGCTATCGGTATTGGTGGAGATCCAATTATTGGAACTACGACAAGAGAAGCGTTGGAGTTGTTTATCAATGACCCTGAAACAGAAGCAGTAGTGATGATTGGTGAAATTGGTGGTGGACTTGAAGCTGAAGCTGCAAGATGGTACAAAGCAAGTGGTTCTACTAAACCTGTAGTAGGTTTTATTGCAGGACAAACGGCACCTAAAGGAAGAACAATGGGACATGCTGGTGCTATTGTAGGTGGAGCTGAAGATACTGCTCAGGCTAAAATGGAAATCATGAGAGAAAATGGAATTAACGTTGTAGATTCTCCTGCTGACATTGGCGTTACTGTAGCTAAAGTGCTAGGATAAACCATAAAACAAAACAATATGAAAAAACTTTTATTAGCCTCTGCCCTGGCTTTCTCTACCTTGTCTTTTGCTCAGATTAATTTCAGCGGGACAAGATTCGGTATCACGGCAGGAGGAAACTATTCCCGGGTGCAAAATGCGCACAACCCTTCCGGTCCCCGATACGCAGTACAGGCAGGAGCCTTAGCTTTGATTCCTGTTGGAAAGGGAAACCAATTCTATATCCAACCTGAAGTTTTGTACTACGGTGCAGGGGAAACAGGAAAAGATAAAGATGTTAAAGGAAGAGACGGATATGATGCGGTATATGCCAATAATTATCTAAGTGTACCTATCTATTTCAAAGGATATTTTTCAGAGGCAGAATCTGAATTTTTTGGAATGATAGGCCCTCGATTTAATTTTTTGCTAAATCAAAATGTTAAAAATGTTCCTGTAAGCAGACCATACTATGATCCGGATGTAACAGATCCAAAAAATCCGGGAGTAAGTGGCAAAGCAAACAGTTTTAATTTTGGACTGGGTGTAGGAGTAGGATATAGCTATAAGAGACAACTCGAACTAGCTTTAAAATACGATTTTGGATTTTCAAATACCTATCCTGATCTGGGAAAAGAACCTGGCGGAACTAGCAAAAGTAAGTCTGAACAAGTTCTTAGTGTAAGCTTAAGTTACATATTCAACTAAGACAACACTTAAAATAAAAAAATAACCCCGGAACCATTTTCCGGGGTTATTTTTTTGACTATATAGAATTAATTTCTAATCCATTTCCAAAGCTCCTTAAGGGTTGCTTTATTTCCATACATTAAAATACCGACTCTATAGATTTTACCGGCTAAAAAGATCATAAAAAATGTTGTCACTACTAACAGTGTTATTGACAGTGCGATTTGCCATGCAGGAACTCCAAAAGGAATCCTGGCAATCATAGCGACAGGAGACGTGAAAGGAATCATGGATAGCCAGAATCCCAACGGACCGTCAGGGTTATTCATTAATGAAAAGCTGCCATACATCCCCAAAGTTAATGGCAATATAGCAAATAAGGTAAACTGCTGTGTTTCTGTCTCATTGTCCACGGCAGAACCAATGGCAGCGTATACAGAGCTGTAAAAGATATATCCAAGAAGGAAGAAAACAATAAATACAAAAATAATCAAAGGGAAATTAAGTTCAAGCAGACTATGGGAAACCTGTGTAGCGATTTGTGTTACGTCCAGTTTACTTGCCATTCCTTCGCTTCCTCCGGGAATGTTTTTCTGAATAGATGAAAAGCCGGTATTCAATACCAGGGCTCCGATAACGGACATGGTAATCCAGATAATAAACTGAGTTAAAGCTACCATCGTTACTCCCAAAATTTTCCCCATCATAAGCTCAAACGGCTTTACGGAAGAAATAATGATTTCCACCACTCTGTTATTCTTTTCCTCAAGTACACTTCTCATTACCCGTACTCCATAGATAATAATGAACATGAAAGTTACGTACATCAAAACCATACTTAGTCCGGATTTTACCCCGAAAGTAAGGTCAGAATCCTCCTTATTATCTTCAGAAACATTAATCGTTTTTAAAGAGAAGCTTTTATCAAGATTATTGAGCTGGGTTTCCGCAATACCCAATTCTTTGATTTTTTCCTTTTTAATGACATTTGAAATATCTGAAACGATACGTTGCTTAGTATCAAAACCTATTTTGCTGTTGATGACAAGCCTTGTGTTTTTTTCAAGATCATCAAAATTATGATTATTCAGTTCAGGTAGAATAAGGATTCCATCCAAAGATTCATTTCCTTTTAATGTACTGATTTTCGATTTTTCTTCTGCAGCAGGAACAAAAATATAATTGAGTTTGGAATCTGATGGTAGCTGATCCTTGAATAAGCCACTTCGGTCTACTACTTCAATGACGTTATGTGATTCATTGGCTTTAAACATCAGGCCAATAATTGCTCCAAAAGCAATGATCATAAGAGGAGCAAGTAAAGTTAATATAATGAAGGATTTCTTCTTGACCTGTGTAAGGAATTCCCTTTTGGTTATTAAAAAAATATTATTCATAAAATTAAGAATGATGGCCTACAGCGTTAATAAATACTTCATTCATGCTCGGAATTCTTTCGTCAAATGATCTGACTTTTCCCACATGTACCAAATCTAAAAGGATGTTGTTCTGATCACTTTCGTTTTTCAGATCAAAAGAAACAAGATCATTTTCATTTGAGAAATTAAACACCTCATATTTCTGTTTGAATGTCTCAAAATTTGAATCATTTACAGCCGAAAGGGTAATACCGAAGATGTTCTTTTTGAATTTTTCCCTAACGTCGAAAACTCTGCCATCCAAAACTTTTTTTGAATTGTCGATTAGTGCTACATAGTCGCACATCTCTTCTACACTTTCCATTCTGTGGGTTGAAAGAATGATGGTGGTTCCGTTATTTTTAAGATCAATAATCTGATCTTTTATTAAATTTGCATTTACGGGGTCGAAACCTGAAAAGGGCTCATCGAGAATAAGTAAATGTGGTCTGTGCAATACCGTAACCACAAACTGGATTTTTTGTGCCATCCCTTTCGAAAGCTCGGAAAGCTTTTTCTTCCACCACTGATCAATATTAAGTTTTTCAAACCATTTCTTTGCTTCACTGAGAGCATCATTTTTGCTCATTCCTTTTAGTTCTGCGAAGTAAAGAATCTGATCTCCTACACTCATATTTTTATACAAACCTCTTTCTTCAGGCATGTAACCGATATTTTTGATGTGATCGGGATTTAACTTCTCTCCATTGATGAATATAGTTCCGGAGTCTGCCTGGGTAATTTGATTGATGATACGGATAAATGATGTTTTTCCCGCTCCATTTGGGCCTAAAAGACCATAGATGCTCCCTTTTGGGACATGTATGCTAAAATCATCCAATGCGGTTTTTTTTCCGGCATTGTAGGTTTTAGTAATATGTTCAGCTTTTAGCATTAAATTGTTTTTTTACTATTAGTATAAAAATGTCCCGAAAGTTACGGAATAATTAAAAGGACTACTAACGTAAAAGAAAAAATCCTGATGATTATCAGGATTTAATTTATTGTTTTACGATCTGGGTAACTTTTTGAGTGTTGTCACTTAAAATGTAACGGATCAAATATTTACCGGGTTTTAATTTTTCAATATTAATTTCTCCCGAATTCATATTAACCGCATAAGTAGCAACCTGTGTACCAAGAATAGAATAGAATGTAACATTTTTAACCTTTAAAGAAGGGTCTTTTGCTCGAATAATTAGGAAATCTTTCGCAGGATTAGGGTAAGCAATAAAAACTCCATCATCAGATTTTTGTGAGATGGAACCAGGCTCCCTGAGTTGTGCATTTAGATTGCTGGAAAATCCAACAAAAGTGCCTGCGAAAAGAAATAAAAGTAAAAGTTTTTTCATCAAAATATAATTTCTCAAGTATTTATAAAACAAAAATATAAAAAATCTACCACTCTCCAACATATTTTTTCATTTAACTTGTAGTAAATTTGCATAAACTTATTCAAAAAGTATTCCAAAATGATACATTCAAGAAACAGAAGGCTACGAGTAAATGAATCAATGAGAAGTTTGGTAAGGGAAAATATACTTACAACTCATGATTTCGTAATGCCTATCTTCGTAATGGAGGGTGAAAACAAGCAGGAACCAATTGCATCAATGCCGGGAATATTCAGGCGGAGTATCGATCTTACAGTTAAAGAGTGTAAAGAACTGTTTTCTTTGGGGGTAAAATCTGTCAACCTGTATATGAAGGTGTCAGATCATTTAAAAGATAATACGGGAAAAGAAGCTTGGAACAAAAACGGATTAATGCAGAACACCATTAAAGCCATAAAAGATGCTCTTCCCGAAATGATCGTTATGCCTGATGTAGCGCTGGATCCTTATTCTATTTATGGACATGACGGAATAATCGAAAACGGAAAAATTGTAAATGATGCAACTGTAGATGCACTGGCAAGAATGTCTGTATCTCATGCAGAAGCCGGGGCAGACATTGTCGCACCAAGTGATATGATGGATGGCAGAGTATTAGGGATTCGTGAAGCCTTAGAAGAAAGTGGATTTACAGATGTAGGAATTTTAAGTTATTCCGCAAAATACGCAAGTTCTTTTTATGGACCTTTCAGAAGTGCTCTGGATAGTGCTCCAAAAGATAATATGGAAATTCCAAAAGATAAAAAGACTTATCAGATGGATTTTCATAATTC
Organism: Chryseobacterium sp. PTM-20240506; assembly: GCF_048296755.1. Taxonomy (NCBI): domain Bacteria; kingdom Pseudomonadati; phylum Bacteroidota; class Flavobacteriia; order Flavobacteriales; family Weeksellaceae; genus Chryseobacterium; species Chryseobacterium sp. PTM-20240506. The sequence goes on along the minus strand of NZ_CP182581.1, from coordinate 2,102,751 downwards.
CAGGGAAGCTTTAAATGAAGTATTTAAAGATATTGATGAAGGAGCGGATATCATTATGATTAAACCGGGGCTTCCTTATCTTGATATTGTTTCTAAAGTTCGTGAAGCAATTGATCTTCCGATTGCTGTGTACAATGTAAGTGGAGAATATGCAATGGTAAAAGCGGCTGCCCAAAACGGCTGGCTAGATAATGATAAAACGATCATTGAGAGCTTAACATGTTTTAAAAGAGCTGGTGCAGATATGATCTTCACTTATTTTGCAAAGGAAGCAGCAATGCTTTTAAATAAATAGTTTTAAAACAGATAAATAAAAAACACCTCTATATAGAGGTGTTTTTTATTTATCCGAAACAGGCATTGTAATGAGGTTTTCCCGGAACTATAGGGTCTTTACCTCCATTGTCATAAACGCAGATATTACTTGGGCATAAAAACCAACCTGATGGGCAGTTGCCATTTGCATCGGGTGGTCTTATATTTCCACCGTTGATGGTTTTTAGATTTTTTTTCGTTAATTTTTTCATGATAATATTTATTTTTTTAGATAAACTAAATATAGTTAAAATTTATCACATTATATTGAAATCTTTACCTTTTGTAAATTTAGCAGCAAAGGGAGCCTGGTTACCTATATATTTTAGAACAAAATGTTTCTTAGTATCCGTATCTAACTTTGATTCCACTTCAACGTCCTGCGTTTGAAAGCTTACATCAAGAACAGTTGAAGATTCTTTTTCTAAATAAATCTCAACGCTTTCGGCATAAAATAAAGAAGTACTCAAATAATTAAACTTGATATTTTTTCTGTACGTCTTTGTTTTATCCTGGGTAAATGCTGAATAGTTTTTTAAGATTTCAATTCCCGGAGAATCAATGTTGGTGATTCTTGATTTTGTTACTCCATTGACACGGACAGAAAAGTTTTTAGCATTTTTTATATTTCCGTTAACTCCGATATTAAAAAGAGAAGGCAGCGAAAGGCCGTATTCGATCATGCTGTCTTTTGTAAATTCAAAATCAGGAATCAGAGCAGGATGTTTCGGAGCATTAATCAACTGGTTTTTTATTGTAGTCAGATTCTCTCCTGAAAAGAGATACCCAATAAGATTATTGCTGGTTGTTCTCCAGTTTCTGCCATTCCATTCAAAAATTTCACAAAGTAAGGTGTCTGTGGATGAATGGGGAAGGAGATCCATATCCTGCCATTTAAAAACTTCCTTAGCATAAGGTCTACGGTCAACCAGGTTGATTCCTAAATCTAATGCAAGGAGTTCTGTTAATTCTTTGTTATTTTCCATTAAAATTAATTTGCTGTTGGTGCAGTAAATGTATCAAATTCGTTAGAATATCTGATGCCTGGATTTACAGCCAGCCTTTTTTACCATATACATAAGTGTCATCAAACTGTTTGTCACTCATAAACAGGTACAATATACCTTCAATGAAAGGAATGATAGAAGCTGCCCCAAAAGTAACAAGGTTTAAAATAATCTGAATAATACCTTCTTTAGTATAGCCAAGATAAAATTTATTCAGGGCAAGCCATCCTACAAGTATACCTAGTATTGCAGCAGGGATCTTTTTTTCAGAGCGATATGGTACATGGGCCTGCTGATCCCGGGTATTTTCTGTTTTTTATAACCGTAATTTTCCATTTTAGTATTTTTTATGATAAAGTGAATTGTTTTTAACATAAGTCGAAGAAAAATATGAGTAGTTACAAAATCATAACTTAAAACAAATTTATATCTTTGCGACTATGATTTTACGAGGAGAAAACTTAATCAAAGAATACGGTCCAAAAAAAGTTGTAAAAGGCGTTTCTGTACAAGTCCAGCAGGGAGAAATTGTTGGTTTGCTAGGTCCTAACGGAGCAGGTAAAACCACTTCATTTTATATGATCGTGGGATTGGTTAAGCCGACATCCGGTAAAATTTTCCTGGATAAACAGGAAATAACAACTGATGCGATGTATCGCAGAGCACAAAAAGGAATTGGTTATCTTGCTCAGGAGGCCTCTGTCTTCAGAAAACTTTCTGTTGAGGAAAATATTATGGGAGTTTTACAGCTTACCAATCTCTCCAAGCGTGAACAGCAAATCAAATGTGATGAGCTGATCGAAGAATTTTCATTGCAGCATGTTCGTAAAAACAGAGGAGATCTTCTTTCCGGAGGAGAAAGACGTAGGACTGAAATTGCGCGCTGTCTTGCTACCAGCCCGAACTTTATCCTTCTGGATGAACCTTTTGCAGGGGTAGACCCCATTGCAGTAGAAGATATACAGAAAATTGTAAGAAGTCTTGTCGATAAAAATATCGGAATTTTAATCACCGACCACAATGTTCAGCAGACTCTCGCTATTACTAATAAAACATACATCATGTTTGAAGGTAGGATCCTGAAAGAAGGTCTTCCGGAGGACCTGGCAAATGATCCGCAAGTAAGGGAAGCTTATCTGGGTGAAAATTTTGTGTATCAGAGTATCCTGGATAAGCCTAAAAAGAAGAAATACGCATACAATATCTGGGCAGGGAATTTTGATTCGAAATCACAGCTTCAAAGTTTTGTTGATAATCAGTTTTCAGAATTTGATGATTTAAGGTTGATGTATGGATTTGAGGATATTAGTTTTGCATCGTTGGCAAATTCAGAGATAGAACACATCTTCAATGATGTGGTTGATAAAAATGCAAATAATTCATTTGTATTCCAGCGCAAAGAAATTACCTCCCAATATTCTCTGGAACAGGCGGAAGCGGAATCAAAAGAAGCAAGTAAACCCGAGCTTCATTACCTTACAACATATCTTTACGAAGGTTAAGTTTTAATTACTGGTATGCTGGCTCGCAAAAATGATATCCCAATTATTAAAAACAAGGTCGGATAAATAATGCTTGTTCATACTATCGATAAATGCCTGATAGGCGATGTCTAAAAATGATTTTAACTGACAGTTATAAGATATAAATATGCAAGATTTACTTTGGCAGTTGATAATCGGACTATCATCCTGTTCAAGGAGGTGAATAAGATCACCAAGCCCTGTCGTACGGGCCTTATCAGAAATAATGATTCCACCATTTTTTCCTCTTTTGGTAATAACAAATCCTTTCTGAGATAAAAACTGAACCACTTTAATAAGGTGATTGCGAAGAATATTCAACTTTTCTGATAATTCGTCCAATGAGCAGGACTGAGCCTTATCTTTTTTATTTAAATAGATTAAAACGCGCAAACTATAATCAGTAAAGTGGTTCAATTTCATTAATTGCTAATTTAAATGAAGGAACTGAGGTCCGAATTCTTCGTAAAAAATATTTTCTCCGGCAATTCCTAACTGCATCAAAGAATTGTACTGCACTTTAATAAATGCTTCGGGACCACAAATATAATACTTTGCATTGTCAATAAGAATTTCTTCTTTCACTTCATGGAGGTTAATTCTTCCTTCATGTATTGCCTGGTCATCTTCTTTATTTTTATTTTCATAAAAGATGTGGGTGGTGAGCCATTCATTATTTTGTTCTAAATAGTCAATATGATCTTTGAAGGAATGAACTGTTTGATCCCGGCAACTATGCAACCATACAACAGGGTTACGATTGTTGTTTTCATTTGTTTCCAGCATACTTAAAAGAGGGGTAACTCCAATCCCTCCACTTATAAGCACTAAAGGATATTCCGATAAAGGATTAATGTGAAAGATTCCTGCAGGTGCGCTCACTTCTATTTCATCTCCTGCTAACTTAGCATGCATGATATGGGATACAATACCATCCGGATTAAATTGATTTTTCTCTTTTTTTACAGATATCCTGTAATATTTAGGAGTGAAGGCCGATGATAGACTATATTGTCTTGGTTGCTCATATCCCAGTGATGGAATATATGTTTTTACAGATATGAATTGACCGGGAAAGTATTCTGCAATTGGCTGCCCATCTTTAGGCTTAAGATAAAAGGATTTAACCTCCATGCTTTCCTCTACGATTTTACTGATGATGAATGTTCTCCAACCTTTCCATCCCCCATTTTTGTTTAGGTTAGAACAATATATTTCGTCTTCGATAGAAATCATTATTTGGGCAAGTTCATGATAGGCTTGCGTCCAAGCTTCCAATAATTCGTCAGTAGCCGCTTTTCCTAAAACTTCTTTTATCGATGAGATCAGATGAAGTCCTACAATATTATATTGTTCCGGTTTTATATTAAGGCTGACGTGCTTATTGCCTATAGATCTTAAAATATTAATTAGTAAAGTTGGATTTTCAATATGTTCAGCATAGGCAAGCACTGCTCCGGCTAGTGCGTGTTGTTGCTTGCCACTTGCCTGATGACTCATGTTAAAAGATTTTTGAGCTCTGGATTATGGTTGAACATTCTGTTGTAAAAATATTGAGTGAGATCTGCACCGTTTGATTTTAAAACCGCAACGGTTGACTTTACTAAGGCTTTTTGTTTATTATTCATCTTGTCGTTTTTTAATGATAAAACAAATGTACTATAAATATTTAATTGTTATATTTAAATACAACAATTAAAATATGATATTTTACATACCTAGGAGAAAGGGTGGAAATTTTTTAAAGTACATTATTACTCTCCAAGAAAGAATGATAGCTAATTTTTAATATAGAATAAATTTTAAATTGATATTTTTCGTATTTTATATAAAAAGCACTTTTAAATTGTTTTAAAGGCCTGGTTTTTGTATTTAATTGTGTTAAAATGATAAAATAAATCATTAAATTTCATTATTAATAAAAAATACAAATATGTCATTACAAGAAAAATTACAAAAACTAGCCAATGAAAGAAATGAACCTTGTGTAAGTATTTCATTAAATACCCACAGAACATTTCCTGAAAACCAACAAGACGAAATCATTTTAAAAAACCTCATCAAAGAAGCAGAAAACCGTGTTATTGATGAGTACGGAAAAAGACCTGCCGCAGGAGTTTTGGAAAAGCTGGATCATATTGCAGGGAAAATTGACCATCAGTACAATCTGGATAGTTTGCATATTTTTTTGTCGAACGACACAGAAGAAATTATAAAATCTACATGGGCTTCAAGAGGAAATGTAACAGAAGTGGAGGAGAAGTTTGCTGTAAGGCCTCTGATCAAGGCTGCAGTAAGAGCTCAGGAATATCTCATCTTAGTTTTAACGCAAAGCGGTACCAAGCTGTACGAAGCATTAAATGATTCTATTGTCGGGGAAGTCCGAGAGGAAGGGTTTCCATTTCCCCAGAATCCCTTTTATATTACCCATTCAGATGTGAGAAGCGATTCCAAACAGGTAGATAATCAGATCAAAGAATATTTTAACAGGGTTGATAAATCCATTGTTGAAATTTACAAAAAATCAAATTTAAACGTAGTTGTTATTAGTACTGCGGATAATTATAGTAAACTTCTTGAAGTTGCTGACATTCCTAAGATCTATATTGGCCATGATAATAAAAATTATGTATCTGCTGATGAGCATCACATTGTAGAGCAGGCTTATGAAATTATTAAGGCTAAACAAAAAGAAAGTCGTGCATTGGCTATTGAGGAAGTTAAAGAGGCGGTGTCTCATGGAACGGTTCTTACGGATCTTCAGGAAATTTACCAGGCCGCTTTGGACGGAAGGGGTGATCTGCTGATCGTACATCAGGATTATGAACAGCCGGTAAAAATGATTGATGAACGTACATTTGAGTACGTTGACGATTCTAAAGAACAGGGAGTTGTTGATGATATTGTTTCCATGATCGCATGGGAAGTATTTTCGAAGAAAGGACGTGTTCACTTTACCCAGCAGGATGAGCTTTTAGAACTAGGAAAGATCGTTTTGAAAACCCGATATTAAAGAGAAATTTTTATAGCAAAAGAATGAGCCGGCTTTTATGCTGGCTTTTTTTATAGATTGTTTTAAAAAAGCTTTAATTTTACTAAAGATCTTATAATAATGGCGAAACCTTTTAATAGAACAGTTACTTTATTTGGAATATATAAACAGCTTATTCCATTTATAAGGCCTTATCGTTTGATGATTTACGGAACTTTATTCCTGACGTTTTTAGGAGCTCTTGCAGCCCAGGTCAATCCTTTGGTTTTGAAGTATACTGTTGACGAGGTAACCCTACTAACACATCTTCCACATCCTATGTCGGAAGGAATTCATGTGTTGGTAGTGATTTCCATAATATTACTGGGAAAAGAACTGTTGAATATTTTTATCAATTTCGGACAGAAATTCTATGGGGAAAAGATCCGGATCAATGTAAGTTCTGTTCTGGCTCAGTCAGCTATTGATAAAATACTGACGTACCGGGTTGCATATTTTAATGATGAAAACCACGAATCAGGAAAATTGCAGATCAGGATCGATCGTGGGATTGAAAGTCTCACTAAGCTTGTTCAGAATTTTTTCATAGATATTTTGCCTCTCTTTTCCAATGCGATCATTGCTTTGATCATCATGTATATGCAAAATGTATATGTTGGCATGGTATCCACCATAATTGTTCCTATTTATTTTTATATAAGTTCATTACAGGCTAAAAAGCTGGGTGGGGTTCGCAGGCAGCTGAGAAACCAGCGTGAGCAAAAGACTTCGGGCCTTCTGAACCTGATCAATTCGATTATGGTGATTAAAAGTTTTGTCCGTGAAAAATTCGAGGGTAAAAAGCAGTATGATCTTCAGATGCAATTAATGGAGAGCCAGATGTTCACCAGAAAAACAAATTTTATTTATGATGGGCTTAAGACTTTTATAGAACAGTTTGGGGTTGTACTCATCATTTTGCTTACCGTTTATCTTGTTCTGGACCAGCAGATGACAATTGGTGCAATTATGCTTCATATTATGCTCTTCAATAATGTTTCATCCCCGATACGCCAACTTCATCGTATTTATGATGATATGAATGATGCAATGATTTATGCTGAAGGTTACTTTGATATTTTAAATGCTGACGATGAAAAAGAACCAAACGGGACATTTGTAGAAAGGGAAATTAAGGGAACATTTGAACTTAAAAATATAGACTTTACCTATCCAAACGGAACGAAAGCTTTACATGATGTTTCTATGAAAATTGAAAATGGAAAGACAACGGCTTTGGTAGGATTAAGTGGTGCCGGTAAATCCACAATTATCAATCTTTTGTGTAAATTTTACCTTCCGGATTCAGGAGATATTCTACTTGATAATGTCAATTTAAATGATTTTGATAACACATTTTTAAGAAATGATATAGGTCTTGTACTTCAAAGAAATCATATTTTTCAGGGAAGTATAGAAGATAATATCCGGTATGGAAATATGAATGCCAGTTTTGATGAAATCCGGGAAGCTGCAAAAAAAGCATACCTCCATGAACAGATCCAGGATCTACCGGATCAGTATAACCACGATGCTACCCAGCTTTCAGGGGGACAACAACAAAGAATTGCTATTGCGAGATTATTCCTTAAGAATCCGCCAATTATTTTTCTCGATGAGCCTACTGCAAGCCTGGACGCTATTGCAACCGAACAGATCAAAAACTCTTTAGATGCCATTAAAGAAGGAAGAACAGTAATCATTATTTCACATTCTTTGTCTCAGATTCTGGATTCTGATAAAATCTATGTTATGAAAAAGGGAAGAGTGGTTGAAAGTGGAACTCACAATGAACTGGTTCAGGAAAACGGGACTTACCGTGAAATTTTTGAAGCATCTGCCAGAAGTCTGAATCTTGATAAATTGATGAATTCTTTTAAACAGGATTAATATAATAAAAAATGAAACCTGTACAAGAAATACAGGTTTCATTCTATTTGTAAAACTTTTTTAGTTCTTTTGAGGAACCTGATAAGTGCCTACTTCAGCTCCGAAGGCAATATTTATCCTATTGTAGCTGTTGATCGCGATAATAGCCATGGTAAGATCCACCATTTCTGTTTCAGAAAAATGGTTGCTTACTTCCTGGTATAGGTCATCCGCAATTTCTTTTCCGTTCAGTTCGGTAAGTTTTTCCGCCCATAAGAGACCTGCCTTTTCCTTTTCTGTGTAGAATGGGCATTCTCTCCAGGCACTTACCAAAAATATTCGCTGCTCGGTTTCACCCTTTGCCCTTAATTGTTTCGAATGCATATCCAGGCAAAAAGCACAGCCATTCATCTGTGAAACACGAAAATAAAGAAGTTCCAGAAAAGCATTGTCAAGAGATGAGTTTTCTACATGATATCCCATGGTGTGAAGTGCATTTACAGATTTATTTCCCATAGCAAATGCGTTGATTCTTTGTGACATAATTTTGTTTTTTTGATTAATTATGTGACAAATGTAGATTGCAATTAATTCAGATTTTTTTACAAATGATAAAAAATCATTTTTGCGCACGGATCCTGCTTAGTGAAACCTGGGTAATGCCAATATAGTCCGCAAGGTCTCCCAGGCTGATACGCTGGATAAGTTCCGGCTTTTGTTTCAGAAAATTATGATATCTCCTCTTGCCATCATCTTCCAGCATTTCACTTATTCTACCCATCATGTTAACAGGTGCTTTTGAATATAGCTTACTGAAAAGGGTTTCTGCAGAATGGTATTTTTTACATAAGTCGTCGACAACAGATTTGCGAATGGAGTATACTTCCACAGGCTCTAGTGCTACAAACATATATTTGGATGGTTTACCAGTAAGAAATCCGCTCAATTCCGTAAAAAAAGAATTTTCAGCAAAAAAAGTCATGATAAAATCTTTATCCCCATTATCAAAGAACAATTTTACCAGTCCTTTTTGCAGGAAATAAAAATGTTTACAGGTTTCATCAGATTTTAATAAAAAATCTCCTTTTCTGTAATTTTTTAATTCTAACTTTGAAATCAGTTCATCAATGACAGCCTGTTCAGGATTCGAAATCCTTTCAATAGTCTGGATGAAATTGGTGTAGCTCATTAGTAATAATATGTGATTCTTGGATATCTAAATATAGCTAAAATTGTTGGTTTTACTATATCTGGAATTATTGTATAAAAGTTTAGAGTGACCGGATAAAATGAATGACCATTATCTTAAAAAGCTTGACAGGGTAACAGCAATTCTTACTCAACTGCAATCCAAACCTTTGGTAAGGGCTCAGGATCTGGCAGAGAAGTTCGAAGTAAGCATCAGAACGATCTATCGGGATGTAAAAACACTTGAAAATGCGGGGATTCCGATTGTCGGAGAAGCGGGTAGCGGATATTCCTTAATGGACGGATATAAACTTCCTCCTGTCATGTTTACAAAAGAAGAAGTTTTGAGCTTTATTACAGCCGAAAAGCTGATGCAAAAGTTTTCTCACGAGAGTTTGGGCTCTCATTACCGGACGGCTATGGAAAAAGTGCGTTCAGTGCTGAGGCATTCCGATAAAAATTTAATACAGACAGTAGAAAAGCAGGTTGATATTTTTAATTACCATGCTCAATCAACGGATTCTGTTAAAAATGTGATCCCCCTGATCCTTGAAAGTATTGCAGAAAAAATGCAACTTTCCATAGAATACAGAAGTATGGATTCAAAGGTATCTAACCGGATTGTAGAAGCGGTAGGTTTATTTTTTGAATTTAATTATTGGTACATTATGGCTTTTTGTACGTTAAGACAGGATTTCAGACAATTCAGGGTAGACCGGATTCTTCAGGTTTCCAAAACCAGTATTCCTTTTTCAAAAGAGTATGGTGGAATTAATGATTATAGGAAAAATTCCGGTAATGATGTTACCAAAGTAAAATTGCTGGTAGATAAGAAAATAATGGGGCATCTCGTTAATTCTAAAAGATACTATGGTTTAATAGACGAAACTGAAACCGATGAAGGAGTTGTGATGACCTTTGAAACGGAGTGGATCAAAGAGGGATTTCCAAGATGGCTGATTACATTTGCGGATTACGCTGTAGTTTTGGAACCAGAAACACTCAAAACAAAAATTGGTGAGCTGATCACAAATATTTCTACGAAATTACAATAACCAACTGATTAATTATGAAATTTATATTGATGCGTTCTATGCTGCTCCTGGCTCTTCTTCATTACGGGATTTCTTCCGCCTGCTCAGCATTTTTATTAAAGGGTAATGATTATTGTGTAATCGGATTCAATGAGAATTGGAAAACAATGCCGGGGATGATCGTCGTCAATAAACGTGGGATTGCCAAAAGAAATATAAGCTGGGAAAATCTTACCTCCCGACATCTGAATGCTGAAAAGGAATGGCAATCATTATATGGTTCTATAACCTTTAATCTTCTAGGCTATGATTTCCCTTGTTACGGTGTAAATGAAAAAGGTCTTTTTCTGGTTGAACTTTCTCTGGAGGAAACCACAAAAGTTTTTAATCCCACACAGCCTAATATGTTTTGGGCACAATGGATTCAATACCAGTTGGATAATTATAAATCTGTTCAGGAAGTGATAGATCATTTGAATGGCGGTCCTAATATTGATTGGTGGCCTAGTGCTGGAGGAAGCCACTTCTTCGTTACTGATGCTAAAGGAAATACAGCAACTATAGCTTTGCTAAATGGAAAGTATAAGGTGCTTACAGGAAAGGATATGCCTATGCCTCTTCTATGCAATAATCAGTATAAGAAAGATATTGAACGGGTTCAGAGGTTTGATTTTTTAGGAGGTAATGAAAAATTTGATCTTGGTCAGCAAAATAAATGGGAAGACAGATATAGTAAAGCTTACTATATGCTTTATAGTTATAAGTATGATAAAAAGCCTGTAGAATATGCCTGGAATGTTCTTAATTCTGTATATGCGGGAGAATGGCAGACCGTTATTGATGTCAAGAAGATGAATCTTTATTTCCGGTCCGACCTTAAGAAAGAAGTTAAAACAATTGATATTACTCAACTCGATTTTTCAAAACAGGCCTCTATAAAATATTTGAATATTCATACAGATAAGCTGGGTAAAGTAAATGATGACTTTGAGGTGCTTACTTTAAATAAAAATAATGAGTATGTTGCCAAGGGATTTCCTATAGGATATGATAACAAAGAATTTGGAGCCTCAAGTGCCTTCGCCCAGTTAAAAGAGAACATTATTACTTTCTTTAAAAATATTTTGCCGGGTTAAAAAACAAAAGCTTTCAGAGAATCTGAAAGCTTTTGCATTCACTAAATTTAATAATTTGATAGAAGAAAAATATTTTTAAACAGAATTAAAATCTCTCCCAGAAAAACGGAGGTTCAATTCCTAATGATCTTAGATAGACATAACCTTGTCCACGGTGATGGATTTCATTATCGATGAAATATAGGATATTCTGATATACCGGAAATTCATATTGGCCAAACAGATTGAACGTTTCCTGCATACGCTCTTCAGAAATCTGATTAAAATAATGGTTGATTACTTCTGTTTCTTCGTCCCATTTTTTCAGTATTTCTTCTTTTGTTTTAGGGTTGAATCCCTCTTCGTTATAAGCCTCCATGTTTTTTTCATTGATTCCCTTTAATGCCGGTCCTGCAATGCTGATAAGCTCAACTGCCAGTTTAGCAAATGGTCTCATACCTGCTATAGAAAATTCGAATAATTCTTTTTCAGGAAACGCTTCAATTACTCTTCTTGTCAGATTTCTGTGTCCTTGCCAGTGCTCTAATAATTGGTCTGATGTCATAAACTGTTTTGTTGCTGTTGCTGTAGTTGCCATAATATTTTTGTTTAATTTGTTATTGTTGATACAAAGATAAGAGCAGGTTATGACAACAGTTTGTCAGTAGGATTTGGCACATTGAAAATATTTTTTTCTCCTAAAATATCATTGCGTTTTTTACGTTTAAAAGAGAGATGTACCGGGTATTATTTATAATTTCAGAGAAATGAAGAAGCTAATTTTAGGAATTACAAGTGCTTTGTCACTACTATCGTGTAATAAAATCAGTGATAAAATAGATCAGACTGTACAGGAAACAACCGAAACAGTAAAGCAAAGGACCCAGCAGGCAGTGGAAGAGAGGGTGAAAAAGACCGTGAATGAGTCCATCAAGTCCCTGACAAATTCTGAAGATGTTCAATTTAATCAGGTTTTTCCTGGTTCAGGGAAAGCTGTTGTATCCGATGAAAACGGGAAAAAGTTTGTATTTCCAAATGGCACTACAGGATATATTTTTAAGTATAAAGCAGACAAAAAAGATATCATTCCATTTCTGGAGTCTCAACCTACAACGGATGAAACCCGGTCCGATAAGGCAGCCCGAAGGGTAGACGGACAAAATATAGTAGATAAAATAAGTTTTATTGAAAAGTTCCTGCCTGAAAATACAATTGATAAAAGCATTTTAGAAGATATAAAGAATGACAATGGTATCGAGTATTATAAATTAAAGCGGTTTCCCAATAAAAGTACCATTATTTATAATTCTAAAAACAAGACAGTGTTGCAATATGTTGAGGTAGATAAATAATTTGAAGATGGCTGGTTTTTACCGGTCATTTTTTATTAGCAGAATTACAAAACAAGATAAGAAACAAACCCGTAAGTATTGTAAAGCTAATTTTAAAAAAGTAATTTAGTCGTATGAAAATTTATACAAAAACAGGAGATAAAGGACAAACCGCTCTTTACGGAGGAACAAGAGTTTCCAAGGCCAGCGCCAGAGTAGAAAGTTATGGTAATATCGATGAGTTGAATTCTTTTATTGGCATTGCAAAAAGTCATATTGAAGATGTTGAGGTTTTAAAGCAATTGAAGAAAATTCAGTTTGATTTATTTACTGTGGGCTCTGAAGCAGCAACTCCGGTTGATAAATTAATGCTTGCCAATGGAAAATCCAGGCTTCCGTTGATTATTTCAGAAAATGAGATTGAAGAATTAGAGCATTGGATGGATGATTTTGATACCCAGCTGGATCCTCTTCAATATTTTATACTTCCCGGTGGCGGAAAATCTGCGACATTTCTTCATGCAGCAAGAACAATCTGCAGAAGGGCAGAACGTTCTCTGGTTTTCCTGAATGAAGCTGAAGAGGTTCGTCCTGAATTAATTAAATATCTCAACAGGCTTTCAGATTATCTTTTTGTTCTTGCCCGGTATATTTCAAAACTAAATAACGAACCGGAAGAATACTGGAATCCGAATGAAAGATAAAGTATTACTTTTTATTAACGGAGAACCTCCCATGTCCTTTCCTGACCTATCCGGATATGATTTAATTGCATGTACGGATGGAGCTTTTCATTACTTAAAAGAGAAAAGATTTCCTTTAGATAAATTGGACTTCATTTCCGGTGATTTTGATTCACACACAGGATCCGATGAAGAGGTATATCAGGAAAAATTTATTCTCACCCTGGATCAGGATAAAACAGACTTTCATAAAGCTCTGGAAATTATCTTGGATAAGGGGTTTCGCGCTATAGATGTTTTTGGGGCCAGTGGTGGAGAGCAGGACCATTTCTTAGGAAACCTTACGGTTGCTTATACCTTTAAAGACAGATTGGAGATAAAATTTTATGATGAATTTTCTGAATATTATTTTATTCCTAAAGATTTTACAGTGCAAAAGGTGAAGAATAGAATGATTTCTTTATATCCTTTCCCTATTGTGGAAAATATAACGACAAAAGGATTGAACTGGCCTCTTACAAATGGTAGCTTAAGCATTACTTCAAGGATCGGAACCCGAAATTTTGCTGTTGAAGATGAAGTATCCGTTCACTATGAATCCGGCGATTTGTTGTTTTTTGTAGGACGCGATGATATAGAATATCCACCAATATATTAAGCTGATGTTTGTTTTTAGAACGATAAGCTGAATACCTTTGAAATTGAGTATTCGGAGAAACTTTTGTATCTTGTATCGACATCGACTTAATTTTTCTAGAATATTGAAGAAATTACTTAAAATACTATTCCTTTTTATTGTGCTATTCTGTGCTTTTTCCTGTAAAATACAGAACTTCTCTGCACCCGAGTATGGAAAAAGCCAGGCTGAAAATGCAGGAGTGAAAAAAGTACATAATTTCCGGACATTGGAAGAAATGAAAAATGTTGACGGGAGAACATTACGAAAAGGTGTTTTTTACAGGAGCGGGCATCTTAATAAGCTGAAGAAAAAATCATTTGACACGATTAAAAAACTGGGAATAGCGGAAGTGATAGATCTCAGAAATGAAAAAGAAATCGGTCTGAAGCCTGATCATCTACCTGCTCAGCTTAGCTATAAAAAATACTCAGCATTTGAAGATCAGGGAGACCAGCTATCACAAGCAAGGAAGCTGGTTTTAAAGGGAAAGGTAAATTCTGCCGATGCTGATAAAAGAATGGTTGATTTTTATCGTGAATATGTAACCGAAAATCCGGCAACAATCAAAAAGATTATTAGTGAAATTTTGGATTCAGATCAACCTGTTTTATATCACTGCACGGCAGGGAAAGACAGGACAGGTATTATTACAGCTCTTATTCTGACCATTTTAAAGTTTGATAAAGCAACAATTTATAATGATTATCTGATGTCTAACAACTACAGGGAAGATATGGTTATGAAGCGATTAAAGCTGGCTGGAAACCTGCATTTTCTATATCCTAAAATGGATATCAAAGTATTGGAAAAGCTCAGCTGGGTAGAGAGGAATTATCTGGATTCTGCATTTAATGAAATTGATAAGAAATACGGCTCTGTAGATGTATATATTCAACAAGTGTTGGAGATTTCTGATGATAAAAGACAATTCTATATTCGTAAGTTTACATATTAATAAACGGTGAATTAGCGGGTGCTGATTTCGATAGAGCCTTTCATGAAGATCAAATAAAATTATAATAATTTTAACATCAAAAAATCAAACTTTTTTAGCAATTTTGCATTCTTAATTCACTTGCTAAAAAATGAAAATAAAATACTCGGAACTTATTGATCAGACGTTATATTTTCCAACAGAAGAATTTAACGTTTCTGAAAACAATTTGTTGTTTCACGATATTCCTTTGATGGATGTTGTTGAAAAGTTTGGAACTCCTTTAAAGGTTAGTTACCTCCCGAAGATTTCTCAGAATATTCAGAAAGCAAAAGGCTGGTTCAAGGAGGCTTTTGAGAAAATCGAATATAAGAAAAATTACAGATATTGTTACTGTACGAAATCCAGTCATTTTAATTTTGTTATTGAAGAAGCTCTGAAGAATGATATTTCTATTGAAACATCTTCCGCTTATGATATGGATATTGTAAGGTCTCTTTACAAAAAAGGTAAAGTAGATAAAAATATTGAAGTAATCTGTAATGGATTCAAAACAGATGATTATCTGGCAAAAATTTCGGAGATGATTAATAATGGTTTTGAAAATATTACTCCGATCCTTGATAATTACAGGGAACTAGACAAACTTACAGAGAGTATCGATACTACTTTTGATATAGGGATCAGAATTGCTTCCGAGGAAGAACCGAAATTCGAATTTTATACATCCAGATTAGGAATAGGATATAAAGACATTATTCCTTATTACAGTCAGAAAATTGCTGAACACCCGAATGCGCGATTGAAAATGCTTCACTTTTTCATCAATACAGGGATCAAAGATACTGCGTATTACTGGAATGAATTATATAAATGTCTTCGTGTATATGCACGTTTGAAGAAAATTGCTCCGGAGGTGGATTCTTTGAACATCGGAGGAGGTTTCCCGATTAAGACTTCTTTGAACTTTGATTACGATTACCAGTATATGGTTGAAGAGATCGTTTCCCAGATTAAAAAATTCTGTGAAGAAGAGGGAGTAGAGGAACCGAATATTTATACTGAATTTGGAAGTTTCACGGTAGGAGAAAGTGGAGCTAACCTCTATAAAATTATTTCGCAAAAACGTCAGAACGACAGAGAGAAGTGGAACATGATCGATTCTTCATTCATGACGACACTTCCTGATACATGGGCGATTTCAAGACACTTTATCATGCTTCCTCTGAATCGTTGGGAAGATACTTATGAAAGAGTATTTCTGGGAGGCTTAACGTGTGATTCGGATGATTATTATAATTCCGAACAACATACCAATGCAATCTACCTGCCTGTTTTCAGTGATACAAAACCTTTATATATTGGTTTCTTCCATACAGGAGCTTATCAGGAAACGATTGGAGGATACGGAGGAGTGCATCATTGCTTAATGCCTCAGCCAAGACATATTCTGATTCAGAAAGATGAAAACGGAGAGTTTCAATATGAAATATTCCGTGAAAGACAGGAGCCGGAAGATGTTTTAAAACTTTTGGGATACTAGCGCTCCTCTCAGAGACGGATCAATATAAAAAAAGGTTCTCGATCGAGAACCTTTTTTATTTAAAATAATCTGAGATTTTATCTAATTCCAGTTCAGTATAATCTGAGATGGTAATGTTAGCCAGGGAATAATCCTGATTATGGGAATGTTCACTTTTATAGGCGGCACAGAAAATTTTAGCATTATGAGCGGCCAGAATTCCATTGGTAGAATCTTCAATTACCAGGCAGTTTTCTATCGGCTGTTCAGCCAGCTGGGCTGCCAAAAGAAAAACTTCAGGATGAGGTTTTGATTCTTTTAACTCAGCACCACTGATTTTCCCGTTGAAATATTTTTCAAGTCCGAATTTTTCAAAAACCATATTGATGGTTACCATGCTTGCGGAAGAGGCCACAATGAGCTGAATATTATTTTCATAGTAATGTTCTATCAGTTTTCTCACCCCGGGAATAAGGTCAAAATCGGCATCATTATAGAAGTAATCTTTAAAATAATCCCTTTTTATATTGGTCAACTCCTGATAAGTATGGTTAAGCCCGAATATCTGAATTAATGTTTCGCAGACTTTTTTGGTGGAAGCTCCGGTAAATGAAGTGTAAAGTTCTTCAGATACCTGAATTTTAAGATCTTCGAACATCTTGAAGTAAGCTTTTCTATGCAAAGGTTCTGTATCTACAATTACCCCATCCATATCAAAAAGCACCGCTTTTAAGGACATATTTGATTTTTTTTGCAAAGGTAGTGAATTTTAGAGGAGATGGAAGAAGTTAGAATTTTATAGAGGCTGTGAGTTTGTTGATACCTTCAAAAACTTCCCTTCTCTTGCTTCCGGCTTCCAACTTCTTTGTATCTTTGCTGGAAGTATTTCAAATTTTAAATCATTTAATTTTTAAATAAAAACATGAAAACATACGCGGGAATTCCTGAAGAAAATGCGTCATTAGAAAACTCAAAAGTAATGTTGGTTACCGTTCCTTACGACGGAACCTCAACATGGGGTAAAGGAGCGGATAAAGGTCCTGAATTATTCCTTAATGCTTCTGAAAACATGGAGCTTTATGACATAGAGACAGGAACCGAGCCTTACCTTGATGGTGTTTATCTTGCCGGAGAAGTATCTGAAAATGCTACACCTGAAGCGATGACCGAGGCCGTTTATCAAAAAACAAAAGAGCTTTTGCAGAATGAAGGAAAGTTGTTTACCCTTTTTGGTGGTGAACACTCTGTTTCTATTGGTTCGATCCGTGCAGTAGGTGAGAAATATGATAATTTAACAGTATTACAACTGGATGCTCACACGGATTTACGTCCTGAATTCCATGGTTCTACCTCCAATCATGCATGTGCTGTTTTTGAAGCTAATCAGAAGCACAACCTGGTTCAGGTGGGTATCCGTTCAATGGATGTTGAAGAATACCAGTATTTACCTGAAGGAAGAGTATTTTTTGCACATGAAATTGCTGTCAATGATAACTGGATCAATGATGTTTTAGAAAAAGTTTCCGGAAATGTATATATTACAATCGATTTGGATGCTTTTGACCCATCTATCTGTCCATCTACCGGAACACCAGAACCCGGAGGTCTGCAATGGTATCCAACGTTGGAATTATTAAGAAAAGTATTTGAAAAATGTAATGTTGTAGCTTTTGATATTGTGGAATTGATGGATTCTCCGATGGCTAAGCCAAGCGCATTCCTTGCCGCTAAACTATATTACAAAATGTTAGCTTATTATCACATCAGCCAGGATTAAAATTCCACAAGAATCGGATTTTTTCTGCGGGATTTTCTTTGGAAATTTGTGAGATAAAATACAAAGATATGTCTACACAAAGTCAAATAGATTACAACAGAATCGCTAAAGCGATAGAGTATATCCAAAGTAATTTTAAACTTCAGCCGAGTCTGGAAGAAGTAGCAGAAAAAGTGCATCTTAGTCCTACCCATTTCCAAAAAATCTTTACAGATTGGGCAGGAACAAGTCCGAAAAAATTTTTACAGTTCATCAGTATAGAACATGCCAAAAATCTTTTGAAAGAAGAGAAATTGAGCGTATTTGATGCTGCTTATGAGACCGGGCTTTCCAGTACAAGCAGGCTTCATGATTTATTTGTAAAAATAGAAGGAATGTCTCCGGCTGAGTTTAAAAATGGCGGAAAAAGCCTGAGAATTAACCATAGTTTTTCAGAAAGTCCATTTGGAAACATTCTGGTAGCTTCTACCGAAAAAGGAATTTGCCATCTGGCCTTTGAAAATAATCAAGAAATGGCATTAGGAAATCTGAAAGCCCAGTTTCCTAATGCTTCTTTTTATGAGAAGCAGGATCAGTTTCAAAAAGATGCCTTGTCTATTTTCGGTAAAGACTGGAACAAGTTAAATACCGTAAAACTTCACCTTAAGGGCACTGATTTTCAGTTAAAAGTCTGGGAAAGCCTTCTGACAATTCCTATGGGAAAACTGTCTACTTATGGTAATCTGGCCGGGAAAATAGGCAATCCTAAAGCTTCCAGAGCAGTAGGAACAGCTATTGGAAGCAATCCTGTAGCCTTTCTTATTCCTTGTCACAGGGTCATTCAATCATCAGGAAACATGGGCGGTTACCGTTGGGGAAAGGATCGGAAGCAGCTCATTATTGGTTGGGAAAGTTCACGCACTTCCAATGCAATAGATTCAATCTAGAAATCAAAGGATACAATCATGATCAAACATAAAATCTTATCTGCTTATGAGGAGATCGCTGAGAAATATAA
Organism: Chryseobacterium sp. PTM-20240506; assembly: GCF_048296755.1. Lineage (NCBI taxonomy): Bacteria > Pseudomonadati > Bacteroidota > Flavobacteriia > Flavobacteriales > Weeksellaceae > Chryseobacterium > Chryseobacterium sp. PTM-20240506. The sequence goes on along the minus strand of NZ_CP182581.1, from coordinate 2,083,746 downwards.
TGAGCTGATCGATCACAAACCACATAATGCCTATTATGACAGACCGAATACATTGGAGCTTATTCCGGAGGTAAAGGGTAAATTTATCCTTGATGCGGCTTGTGGTCCGGGGAAATATGCTGAAATCCTAATATCTGAGGGAGCGACAGTAAAAGGTTTTGATATCAGTCAGAAAATGGTCATGCTGGCACGTGAAAGAAATAATAATGAAAAAGATTTTTTCGTCCACGATTTATCTTTACCCTTTGAAATGTTTGAGGATCGAAGCTTTGATACTGTTATTTGTGCATTAGCGCTTCATTATATAGAGGATTGGAATTTTACCATTCAAGAATTTTGCAGGGTTTTGAAACCTGATGGTAGTCTTGTTATATCGATTGAGCATCCATTTTTTGAATACAATTACTTTCATTCAGAAAAATATTTCGAAATTGAACATGTAAATTGTATATGGAACGGATTCGGGAAACCTGTTGAAATTAACAGCTTCAGAAGACCTCTTAGTGAATGCATCACTCCGCTTACAGACAATGGTTTTTATATTGATAAACTGGTTGAACCAAAACCTACAAAAGAATTTGAAAAACTGGATCCGAAACATTTTAAAGAACTAAATAAGTTTCCGGCTTTCATGTGTATCCGTGCTATAAAAAAACAGGAATGAGTTTATTTGAAGAAATATATGATTTTCCGGTCAATATCCTTCCCAAAGACGGAACGGTTAATTATTACGGAACCATTTTCTCTAAAGAAAAATCCGATTTCTATTATAACTATCTTTTGAATCAGATTCCCTGGGAAAATGACGAAGCCATTATTTTCGGTAAACTTATTCTAACCAAAAGAAAAGTGGCGTGGTTCGGGGAAAAAGCATTTGAGTATACCTATTCCAACAGGACCAAGTATGCAACGCTATGGACGCCTGAGCTATTGGAATTAAAGATAAAGTGTGAGGAAATATCAGGAGAAACTTATAACTCATGTCTTCTCAATTTATATCATGACGGCAGTGAAGGGATGGCTTATCATAGTGATAGTGAAAAAGACCTGAAAAAGCATGGTGCCATTGCATCGGTAACCTTTGGAGCGGAACGGAAATTTTTGTTTAAACACAAACAAACCAAAGAGAAAGTGGAGATTTTCTTACAAAACGGAAGCTTATTGGTAATGAAAGGAATAACACAGGATAACTGGCTTCACAGGCTTCCCCCAACTACAAAGGTAAAAACTCCAAGAATAAACCTTACATTCAGAACGATTGAAGAATAAAAAAGGTGGCTGAGATTTTCGAAGCCACCTTTTTGTTTATAAACAATGGTCTTTATTATAAAACCATACTACAAGTATTAGAAGAGAAGTGACTAAAGTTCTTGAAGTCACCCGATTTTTTTATTTTATCACCTCAGCTTCAATTGAGCTGTCATTATAAATTCTTATGAATGCTTTGGTATAATCTTCTTTAGAAGCCATGTTCGGATTATCCATGAATTTCTGTGGATTTACAGAAAAGAGCGGGAACCATGTACTGCTGATCTGGATCTGGATTTTATGTCCCTTTTTAAACGTATGAACCACATCCTGAAGTCTGAATTGAACCGCTGTTTTCTGACCAGGAACTAAAGCTTCGGCTTTTTCCCTTGAGTTTCTGAATCTCGCAGGCATAATTTCACTTCTTACCATCTGGTGATAATTACCATACACAACACCGTCTTTTTTCTCAACAGGTTTGAAATCCTCCGGATATACGTCAATGAGTTTTACAGCGAAATCAGCATCTGTGGAAGTAGAGGCGATGTTTAATTTTGCCATAATCTCTCCCGCGAAAGTCATGTCTTCTGATAAAGCATCTGTTGTAAAAGTAACAACATCGGGTCTTCCTTCCGCAAACCTTTGATCTTCCGACATATAATTTCTGGGAGTAAATCCATTAAAATCCTTTAAGCTTGTTGAGCTTAATACCGGATTATTCGGGTCGCTATAATATTCTGAAAAACCTTGTTGAGAATCACTTTTTAATGTTCCGTCAGCCAGGTAGAAATTAACTTTTTTAGCATCTTTTGGTGGATAGGATGCAAATTCTTTCCACTGTTTTGCTCCTGTATCATACATCATAGCTTCAGGAAGTCCTGCATCTTCTTTGGTATTTCCTTTCAGGTAGTGATTAAAAAACCGTGTCTCGATGTTCTTCTGGTAATAGGTAGCGAGGCTGTCTCCGAAATAAATTTCATTATGAAAATGTTTTCCCATTTCCTGTGACCATCCGCCATGAGAAAAAGGTCCCATAACAATGGTGTTTTTTGCTTTCGGGCTGGATTTTTCTATCGCTTTATAAATATTCAACGGACCTGATAAATCTTCAGCATCAAACCATCCTCCAACGGTCATTACTGCATGCTTTACATTTTTAAGATGAGGTAAAAGGCTTCTTTTCTGCCAGTACTCATCATAATTAGGATGGTTCATTATTTCGGTCATGAAGAAGTTGTTCTTATAGTATTTGTTATAGCCGTCCTTTAAGGTTCCCATTTCCCTGTAGAATTTCAGTCCGTCTTCTGATGTCTGCTTTACAAAAGTATCCATGTACCATGCCTGTTTTTCAGCTTTGGTCTTCTGAACCCCAAAAACAGGGAAGGTTCTGAAGTATCCCAGCATAAATTTTCCGTTGTGAAGAAAATCGTCATTCCAGAAATCAGAAATAGGTGCCTGAGGTGATGATGCAACCAGTGCCGGATGATCCGCTAAAATCCCTACAGCTGTATAAAAACCAGGATAAGAAGTTCCAAATTGACCTACCTTTCCATTGTTGTTTTTGACGTTTTTCAATAGCCATTCTATCGTATCATAGGTATCCGTACTTTCATCGACATCTTTTTTCGATTGACGTTCTACCTGAGGCGTCATGTTCGTGAAAGTTCCCTCACTCATATATCTTCCGCGGACATCCTGGTATACAAAGATATATTTATCCTTCATCAGGTACTGATTAGGGCCTACTTTAGTTTTATATTCATTCTCACCATAAGGTGCAATGCTGTAGCAGGTTCTCTGCATGAGAAACGGATATTTGTTTTTATTGGTTATATCTTTAGGAATATATACTGCTGTGAAAAGTTTAACACCATCACGCATGGGAATATAAAATTCTTGTTTGGTAAAATTATCTTTCACAAAATTGTCCTTTTGTGATGCATTTTGTGCATTACCCAAAATGAAAATGAAAATAAATAAAATGGAAATATGGGTTTTCATAAATAAAATTTGAAGCTAATTTAAAAATAAAAACGCGTTTACCACGATAAATATTACCCATTACTGCCAAATAATAAAAAAGGCCGAATCAATTCGGCCTTTTTTTATATATTATCGTCCTATGGTTACTGATTACGCATCTTTTTTCCTGCAAACTTATTCAGCTTCATGCTTAAGGAGAACATAACATAACGTTTCAGGATAAGGTCATCCCGGTCCTCAAAATATGAATTAGTAATGGTTCTTCTTACGCTCTGATTTTGATTTAAAACATCATATACTTTGATTTTTGCAGTAAGCTGTTTCTTGAAAAAAGAGTATCCGAGGCTTGTATTCCAGAAATAAAAATCGCGTTTGAATCCCGGAGCAATATTAGAATTTGTATTGTACTCAAAATCATTTCCAAAAACAAGATTGCTTTTAAAAAGATAATTGGTTAATTGGAGTTTTAGTACCTGATTGGTGGTTTGAACTTTTTCAATACTATAATTGGTATAGTTAGAAAAGTTGTATCCGATTGAGTAGGAAGGTTTTATGGTGAACTTGTCTTTAACTTCATAAGTAAGATTTAATCCGGGATTAATACTGTATGACCCACTGCTGAATTGTTGGCTATTGATAAAACCTCTGTTATAGCCGTAACTCGTATTAATTCTTGGATTAATCACAAGCTTATTTTCCTTCCATTTAAAACTTTTACTGAATCCACCACCAAGGTTGATATTTTTATTACCACTTATGTTGGCATACGTAACAAACTGTTTTCCCGAATTATCATAATAGGAATAATTGATAACATCATTATTTCCGTAGGTAAATCCAATATTCACATAATAATTGATATCTTTTACCATATTATAATTACTGAAGTAAAGATAGGTTCTGTTGGTCCAGGTATTTTTAAGATCCGGATTTCCCTTGTAGGTAATTAAAGGATTGGAAAGGTCTTCATAAGGAGTTAGCTGCTCAGCACTTGGAATATTAAAGTCAGCATAATTGTAGAGGCTTAGCCTTTTATTCTGGGAAAATTGATATTGCAGGTTAAGATTATAGCTGGGAAGAACAAAGCTCTTCTGAAGGTCATATTGTTGATCATTAAAAACAGAGTTCACTTTCATATCGGAAATCTGAAGATTCACGGAAGACCAGATGTTGATTTTGTTTTTATTGAGCTCAAAACTCAACTCCGGGGAAAGCTGATTAATTTTTTGATCCATGCTGTTTGAAAGAACAGAGTTGTATTTCGAGTACTGCCCGGTATTGGCATCAAAGTCATTAACGTTTCTCTCGGCTCCGGAGATCTTTGCTTCATAATTTAAATTAAGGCTTACGGTAGCAGAATCTGAAAGAGGTTCCGTATATCCTGTACTAAAACGGTAATTGCTGTTTTGTGTTTTATTTTTAGCGAGCTGATTTCTGTCATCATTAGTCCCGTTGTTCTGATAAAATACAGTCCTGGACTGGTTTAAATTATTACTTTTAGATTCCGAAATATTGCTGTTGATATTGGCGTATACAACGCGCCCTTTTTTTCTGAACTTTCTCGAAAAATAGATATTCGGATTGAATGAATTGCTCTCAGAATCCGTACTTGTGTACGCATTACTTTCATTCAGAAGGGTATTGTCTCTGAAAGTGGATGATGTTGAATTATTAAAATTAGATCCTTCGCTTCTGGAAAATGAAGGTGAAATGTAAATACTGGTTAACGAATCTAATTTAATCCGTGCAGCAGTATCAAAATTATATTGTCTGTTTTCGTTTTCTCCACTGCTTTCGGAGTTGGTTTTTAATGTATAATCCGGAAGTAAGGTTGTTCTTGAAACTTTAGATCGTGTTTTCAGATTATTATTCGAATGCATGAAGCTCATGGTCTCAAGGTCTGCATCTTTTCCCAATTTATCACTATAATTAAATCCTATCGTTGTAGACCTCTGGATTCCTTTGGTGTTGCCTCCTCCTTGGTAATAATACGTATTGCCTCCTACTGTCATTACGCTTCCTCCCTGCATCATCCAGGAATTTCTTCCACGTCCCATGCTGTCAAAGACCTCATCATTAGAAAAGCCCTGGGAATTAATATTATTGGATGAAGCCAGCAGGCTTATTTTCGTGTCCTTTTTAAAGTAGCTTATAAGGCCGCTTCCTTCATAACGTTTATCAGAACCATAGCCCAGAGTTAACCTGGAAATAAGTCCTTTGTTTTTCTTTTCGTCAATATTGAAGTTGATGGTTGTATTGTTTGATTTCGCCGTTTTTCCATTGAGCTCTTCCTCTTTGGTTTTAGTGGTCGTAAACTGAATATTTTTTATAATATCTGCCGGAAGATTCTGTAATGCAATTTTGCCGTCTTTATCGAAAAAAGGTTTTCCGTTGATCATGATCTGATCCACATCTTTACCGTTTACTGTAATTTTTCCTTCGTTACTGATTTCAACTCCGGGAATCTGTTTAAGCAGTTCCTCGATTTTACTATCAGGCCGTACTTTGATCGAGGATGCATTAAATTCGATAGTGTCTTTTTTAATTTTTACCGGAGAAACGGTAAGCTTCACCTCTTCAATATTAAAAACAGAATTTTTTTCCAGTTCAATAGAGCCTAATGAGAGCGATTGATTTATTTTCTCTATATTTTTAGAATAGGATACTAATTTTTCAGCATCAATTTTCAGAACGGTAGGTTCATTGGACGGATCTGTTTTTAAAGAAAATTTACCTTCTTTATTAGTGGGGGTATAATTGATAATGGAAGAATCTTTTTGTTTGAGAAGATAAACGGTTGCGTTTTCTACAGGCTTTTTTTCAAAATCCATCACTTTTCCATCGATGGCGAGTTTTTGACCGTTTAAGATCGCAGTATTGATCAAAATAATCAATACCAGCAAAATTTTCTTCATTTATTACTTTTTCGACTCAAAAGTAAAAAAAATCCCTGAAAGAAATTTCAGGGATTCAATATTTATTGTCATGAATTAAGCTCTCAAATATCTTGAATAAGCATATCCTTCTTGTCCGTCGGCAGTTTTTACTTTCCACCAATCGTCTGAAGTCTGTTCAATTAAAGTTACAGAAGAACCTTTTGATGCTTTTCCTACAACAGCAGCTTCCGTAGAAGGCTCTTGTCTGATGTTCAGGTTTGAATCTTCAGTAGCCACTGTAAGCGCTGCCCCTGATGCAAGACCTGCAACCTGTACATCTACATTAATATCGGAAGCAGAGTAAGTAGAATCGATAGTCCCCAAAGCATTCCATACAGCATCTTTTGCTGCAGTATTGGAAGCTGCTCCTGAGATGTATAAAATTCCATCCTGTTCCTGAACCTGAAGGTTTGAAATTCCTGCAGACTGAGCTGCTGAAATTACACTTGAATATTTATCTTGTAATGTGCTCATTTTAAATTATTTTACAGTGTAGTTATAATTTACTTTTCCTGCTTTCAAAGCATCCACAGATTGCTTGATTTTTCTAGCCTGCTCTTTAGAAACGTTTCCAGTAAGCGTTAATTCACCGTTTACAACTTCTACTTTTACAGAAGGGAAATCTTTTACAGCATCCTGAACTTTTTTCTGAACTGCCGGATCTACTGCAGATTGCGTTTCAACCGGAGGAGTTGCAGGAGCAATAGTCGCCATATCCATAACGTCTTTTACACCATTTACTGCTTTTAGTTGTTTGATCATTGCATCTTTAGAAGCCTGATCAGGAAATGTTCCACTTAGGTGGGCTACACCATCTTTTACTTCAACGGAAGCACTTGGGTTGGACGTTACAATCGTGGTAGCTTGAGTCTGAAGATCAGCATCAGAAACTTTCTTTTTACAAGAAATAGCACCGAACGATACTGCCAGAGCTAAGGCAGCCATTGCAATAGTTTTTTTCATAGTTGTATATTTAATTTAATGTATTGATACTATAAATGTAACAATAAAATTTATACCAAATGATTAAAAATTGACTAAATGTTTCTTAATTTTTTTACAAAGTTTTTAAAACCAGTATTTTAATTTTAACTATGTCCAATTTAATAAGTAATAGCACACAATTTAAAAACTATTATATTTGCGCAAGTTGAATTATTTATATGAAAGGACAAAATAAGCTTTTTATAGCGATTATTATTGCACTTATCTTGGGTGTAGGAATTGGAGGAATTGTTCACGTACAGTATCCGGAAAGTGCAGAACCTTTTTCTAAAAATATTAAATTACTCGGAACTATTTTCATCAGGCTGGTACAGATGATCATTGCTCCATTGGTATTTACCACTCTTGTAGTGGGAATTGCCAAGATGAGCGATATCAAAATGATAGGCAGAGTAGGAACAAAAGCAATGTTATGGTTTATCTCTGCATCGCTGATGTCTCTTTTTATCGGGTTGATGTTGGTAAACTGGCTTGAACCCGGGCATGTTACCAAACTTCCGATTCAGGATGCTGCTTCAGCCGAAGAGCTTTTAAAAAGCAGTAAAGGATTTACTCTGGAAGATTTCGTAAAGCACGTTATCCCGAAAAGTTTATTTGAGGCTTTTGCAACCAATGAGGTATTGCAGATCGTAGTATTTTCGATTATGTTTGGTGTTGCACTGGCTAATCTGGGTGAAGAATATGCAAAACCTGTTATCAAACTATTTGATATTGTGGCCCATGCCATTTTGAAAATGGTAGGATATATTATGTGGTTTGCACCATTGGGTGTACTTGGTGCTATTGCTGCTGTGGTAGCGGTGAATGGCTTTGAAATTTTTAAAGTATATGCAGTTTATCTCAGAGATTTCTTCTTTGCTTTAGGTGTTCTTTGGCTGGTGTTGCTATTGGTCGGATATCTGATTTTAGGGAATCGTTTGTTTGAGTTATTAAAAAGAATTAAAGCTCCTTTGCTTATTGCTTTTTCTACAACAAGTTCCGAGGCTGTTTTTCCAAAGTTGGTTGAAGAACTGGAAAAATTTGGTTGTAACAGCAGGGTAGTGTCTTTCATCTTACCTTTGGGATATTCATTCAATTTGGATGGAAGCATGATGTATATGACGTTTGCTTCAATATTTATTGCTCAGATCTATGGAATTGAAATGACCCTGGGACAGCAGATCACGATGCTTTTGGTTTTAATGCTTACCTCTAAAGGAATTGCAGGTGTACCGAGAGCTTCACTGGTAATTATTGTGGCAACTTGTTCCATGTTCGGAATTCCACCGGAGGGAATTGCTTTGATTTTACCTATTGACCATTTCTGTGACATGGGAAGAAGTATGACAAATGTATTAGGAAATGCTTTAGCTACGTCCGCAGTATCCAAATGGGAGGGACAGCTTGAAAATCCTGCTGTAGAAGCGTAACTTATTCTGAATATAAGTATTAGAGTTTACAATATGACGAATTGAAGATTCTCCTATGATCTAAATAAAAAAACCTCTTTCAATTTGAAAGAGGTTTTTTAATGTATAATACGGTTATTGAGCGGAAATTTCGTCTATAAAGATGTAAGAATCACCGCCGGCTCCCTGGTGCCACTCCGGAAGTTTACCAAAATGATAAGCTTTTATTTTAATATACTGGGTCTCTGTAGGCAGAATATCTGCGGTAAAATCTTTGATCTGGACTTTCTCATCTTTAGAGTCAACAGTATTATCAACGGTTTTCAATAGTATAAAATCTTTTCCGTTCATTGAAGCATAGTATTCTACCTTTTTAGGCATTAAAATCCATGCCCTGCTATCCTGAAGATAGGTTGAAGACAGTCGGGTAAGCTGTTGCGGAGATTTAAAATCAAGAATAGCTTCAAAAGTTTGCCCCTGATAGCCTTGCCATTCTCCCTTTCTCCAGTTTTCAGTACCATTGATGCCATCAATAAGAGCGAGTTTGCCTCCTGCTGTGTATTGAGGATTCACCTTTGAGTTTACAGTAATATCCCAATGATTAGGCCTTCTGTTAAAATTAGCAGTGGTAACTGAGCTTTTTTCTCCGTTTCTTTGAGCATATGCAGAAACCTGGGTGGTTTTATTAATGGTAAACGGACCTTTGTACGTGGAGAAAGTTTTTCTTACATTTTTATCATTTTCGTCTATGGTCATGTAATAAACCTTGTCTTTTGGGTTGAGGGGAGTGATCTGTACTTTAGTAGAAAAATCAAAAAGCCTGTCAGCTACAATCACAGGAGATGCGGTTTGTTCATTGTATTTAAAATCTTTTATGGATTTTACATTTTCAAATCCCAGTTTTCTGAGCTCCTCTTTGCCTGTGTTTTTTGTAATCGTTCTGGTAGTGCCGTCTTCAAGGTGAAGCTTAATTTCATCAAAATAAGGGGTAACGGTTTCCCATTCCGGCTTACCCGGAGTTACAGAATAAATACCCAGGGAACTTAAAACATACCATGCACTCATCTGTCCGCAATCTTCATTTCCGATCAATCCATCCGGAGTGTTTTGATAAAAATGATCGAGTATGTATCTGATCTTCTCGTCTGCTTTTTGTGGTTTATCCACAAAATTATACAGATAAGCAATATGATGGCTTGGTTCATTGCCTTGCGCATACTGTCCTATAAGACCTGTGATATCAGCTTGTTCCCTGCCCGTTGTTGTGCTAGGGGCGGTGAAAATGGCATCGATGAACTGTTCGAATTTTTCTTTTCCTTCATGGGCATCAATTAAGCCTGGAATATCCTGGGGAACAAAATAAGAATAATGCCATGAGTTTCCTTCCGTGTAATTGTTGTTTACCTCTCTTGGATCAAAAGGTTGATACCAGTTCCCGTTTTTTCTGGCCTGCATAAAGCCGTTTTCAGGATTGTAGAGGTTTTTCCAGTTCTGGGAACGGTTCATGAAATACCGGTAGTCTTCTTTTTTGTTTAAAATTTTAGCCATTTGTGCAATACACCAATCGTCATATGCATATTCCAGCGTTTTGGAAACGCTCTCATGTTCATCATCTACGCTGATATAATTGTTTTGCTTGTAAGCATTCAGTCCGAAAATATCCAGCATTGCAGAATTTTTAGAAGCTTCATACGCTTTTTCGTAATCGAAACCCTTGATTCCTTTGGTCATGGCGTCTGCGATTACAGAAACTGCATGATAACCGATCATGCATTCTGTTTCGTTAGAGGCAAGCTCCCATACCGGCAATTTTCCACCTTGCTCGTACTGTCTGATGAAGGTATTAATAAAATCCGCAGTTCGTTTCCTGTCAATTAAGGTCATGAGCGGATGTGCAGCCCTGAAAGTATCCCATAGAGAAAAAACAGAATAGTAATCGAATCCGTTTGCCGTATAGAACTTATTATCACGACCCCTGTATTTTCCATCAACATCCATATAAATATTAGGCTGCGTAAAAACATGATATAAAGCGGTGTAAAAAATACTCAGCTTATTAGTGTCGTCTGATTTTACCTCAATCTTGGAAAGTTCCTTGTTCCAATCATTGTCTGCTTGTTTTCTTATGTTTTCAAAATCATTCGACTGACCTTCTGCCAGCATGTTTTTTCCTGCACCTTCATAGCCTGTTGGAGATAAAGCGACTTTTACGCTGATTTTCTCTCCTTTTTTAACAGGAGCCGAAAATGCTAAAGCCAGCTTTGTTCCGGTATACATATTATTTTCCTGCTTTCCATTAGCTTCTTTCTTCGTCAATTTTAATGGTTTGGAAAATTCAATCCGGGCATAAATATATTGGTTTGTGGCCCAGGCCTCACTTCTTCTGAAGACCTCAATCGTTCTATCATCAATAATTTTCACCTCTCCTTCCAGAAGTTTATCCCTGTGATTAAGGTCAAGTATGATATTGGCATTTCCGCTGTTGTTGAAAGTATATTCATGATATCCTACTCTTTTGGTTGTTGTTAAACGGACATCAATATTGTTTTTATCCAATTTTACAGAATAGAATCCGGCAGAAGCAGTTTCATTTTTATGGGAAAATTTTGAAGAATAGTCTTTGTTGTCCAGGCTTGGATTTCCCATGGTAGGCATTAGCATAATATCACCATAGTCTGAAACTCCCGTACCATTGAGGTGGGTATGGGAAAACCCATAAATGACCGAATCGGAATAATGATAACCACTGCACCCGTCCCAGCTGCCATCTATCCTGGTGTCGGGTGAAAGCTGGACCATTCCGAAAGGAACAATCGCTCCCGGAAAGGTGTGGCCATGACCTCCGGTTCCTATGAAAGGATTAACATACCGGGAATAATTCTGGGAATAAATAACCTGAGTAATAAATAAAGAAACTACTATGAAACCTTTTCTCATATCATAATTTTATGACGGTGAATATATTGAAAAATAGAAGAACTAAGAGTATGAAATGATTGCAGCCCTATACTTCTCCTTCAAAAAAATCATCCAGATACTGCTGTCTGTTGTTTTCCTGTTTGTCAGTTCCCAGAAACTTTTTCCAGACTCTGGATTCATGGTATACAATTCCCATTTCCCAGACACAGTAGGTAGGAATGTGATTGTTCTTTCTTTCCCAGGTTTCGAATTTTCCGGTTCCGTCATAATATACACTTTCCCATAATTCGTTTTCACTTCTCCAGGTACAAACCAGAAGCAAATAATTGCTGCCGCATCTGTGGAGAATTACAAAACCAAGATCTTCAATATCCTGAAAATGTTCAGTTGCATTTTCGATGCATGTTTTTGCATGGCTGATATCTTCAGAAGAAATGTCATGTGTATTTTCAGCTAAATTGTACCATTTGAATCTTGTTTTTCCCACGTTAAAAATACCATCGAATGCAGCAAATTTAGAGGGATAAGATGTAGGATTGGTGTTCATTTTTATAGAGTTTAAAAGTTTATTTCCCGAAAAGGGAAACCGGAAAAATTGATTGATATATTTTTAGTGATGCGATTTATCACCTTGAGTTATAGATTTTATTCATTCTAAATTATAGAAAAAATCCGTAAATTTGTAAACAATTTATAGCAATTTTATGTTGACGAAAGAAAAGGTTCAAGATTTCCTTAAAGAAATAGAAGTAGATGATTTAGTTAATAATCTTCAGATTGTAGGAAATGATGTATATATAGATATGACGGCGCATTCACCGGCAATGCATGAAAAGAAAAAATTAGAGGCTGCAATGAAGCAGGCTTTTGCCAGTGAGTTTGGAGAAGATATCCATTTAAAGCTTAAAATAGTTTCTCCTGAGCCAAGTGAAATTCAGCAAAGCCAGATCAAAGGAAAGCAGATTCCGGGAATTCAGAATATTATCGCAATTGCTTCCGGTAAAGGAGGCGTTGGAAAATCTACCGTAGCTGCAAATATGGCAGTTACTTTAGCTAAAATGGGCTTTAAAGTGGGTCTATTGGATGCAGATATTTACGGACCATCTGTCCCTACCATGTTTGATACGGAAGGACAAAAGCCGATTTCTGTAGAGGTTAACGGAAAAAATCTAATGAAGCCTGTAGAGAACTATGGTGTGAAAATGCTTTCAATCGGATATTTCTCGGGAGCTAATCAGGCAGTAGTTTGGAGAGGTCCAATGGCTTCTAAAGCTCTGAACCAAATGATTAGAGATGCGAATTGGGGAGAGTTGGACTTTTTATTGATCGACTTACCTCCGGGTACAGGAGATATTCACTTATCAATTATTCAGGAAGTGCCTGTTACAGGAGCTGTGATTGTAAGTACACCTCAACATGTTGCATTGGCAGACGTAAGAAAAGGTATTGCCATGTTCCAGATGGAAAGTATTAATATTCCGGTTCTTGGATTAATCGAAAATATGGCGTACTTTACACCTGAAGAATTACCTGATAATAAATATTATATTTTTGGAAACCAGGGAGCACAATATTTAGCTGATGATCTTGGAATTCCGGTACTGGGAGAAATTCCTCTGATCCAGAGTATAAGAGAGGCAGGAGATGTGGGAAGGCCGGCAGCATTGCAGGAAAATTCCAAAATCGCAGATATTTATACGGAAACAGCACGTAATATGGTAGAAAGTCTTGTAGAAAGGAATAAAAATCTTCCACCTACTGAAGCTGTAAAGATCACAACTATGGCAGGATGCTCTCCAAAGGCAAAAAAATAATATTCAAATTAAATTTTGAAAAAAAACCGAATTGAACTGAAAAATATGGAAACAAACGTAGCACACGAAGATACTGTAACAAGAGTAATGGAGGCTTTAGAAAGTATCCGTCCGTTTTTGAATAAAGACGGAGGTGATATTGAGCTTATTGATGTGAAAGATAACTCGGTTTATGTAAAACTTTTAGGAAACTGTTCCGGATGTTCTTTGAACTTTTCAACACTTAAACTGGGTGTAGAAAATACAATAAAGCAGCACGCTCCGGAGATCGAAAAGGTAATAAGCGTAGAGTAACATCAATTAAGATGTAAAGATAACGAAGACAGGTTTTTATAGCCTGTCTTTTTTATTATGGTCCTTTTCCGAATCATATGGTGGTTTTTGTTATATTTGTTAAAACACATAGATATGTTTGGATTTATAGAAAATTTAGAACCTCTGAATCAAGGCTTTTGGTATATAGCTTTGGGTGCCAGTTTAATATTTTTAATTCAGACAATCCTTACTTTTATCGGAGGTGATCACACCGGGGCTGTTCATACAGATTTCAGTGGTGATGCACCGCATGGTGACAGTCCTTTCCAACTGTTTTCCTTCAGGAATCTGGTTAATTTCCTTTTGGGATTCGGATGGGGTGGAGTGGCCTTTTATGATTCCATAGGAAGCAAAGCACTGTTGTTTCTTGTAGCTATTCTTATCGGAACAGGTTTTCTTTTCCTTTTCTTTATTCTTATTCTACAGATTTTAAAATTAACAGAAGACAATACCTTTAAAATAGAAGATCTTATCGGAAGAACGGGTGAGGTGTATATCACGATTCCTCCAAAGATGAGTGGAATGGGGAAGATACAGATCTCCTTAAAAGGAACAAACCACGAGCTTCAGGCGATGACGGAAGCAGAAGAAAGCATTCCGTCGAGTCATTCTGTAAGAGTGATATACATTTATGACAAGATCCTTGTTGTTTCGAAAGTTTAATTAAAATTATAAAACGATATATGGAAATTCCCGGAACCCTTATTTTAACAGTTGTAATAGTCGTCGTACTATTTGTCACATTTTTAGCCCTTATTTCGCGATACAAAAGATGTCCTTCAGATAAAATTTTAGTGATCTACGGTAAAACAGGCGGAAGCTCTGCAAAGTGTATACATGGAGGGGGAGCTTTTGTATGGCCGGTTATCCAGGATTTTGCTTATCTGGATCTGAAACCAATTTCTATTGAAGCCAATCTTACCAATGCGCTTTCGCGCCAGAATATCCGTGTGGATGTTCCTTGTCGTTTTACGATTGCCATTTCTACAGATCCTGATTCAATGGGAAATGCAGCAGAGCGTTTACTAGGATTATCTCCCGAGCAGATTCAGGAGCTTTCAAAAGATATTTTATTCGGGCAATTGCGTTTGGTTATTGCTACAATGACCATTGAGGAAATTAACTCGGACAGGGATAAATTTCTGGATAATATTTCTAAAAATGTTGATACGGAATTAAAGAAAATAGGCCTGAAGCTAATCAATGTAAACGTTACGGATATCAGGGATGAATCCGGATATATTGAAGCTCTGGGAAAAGAAGCTGCTGCAAAAGCGATCAATGAAGCGATTATCAGTGTGGCGGAACAGACTAAGATCGGTGAAACAGGAAAAGCTCTTGCTGATCGCGAGAAAGATACTCAGATTGCAGAGACACAGAGGGACCGGGATGTTAAGATAGCGATTACTCAAAAAGACAGAGAGATCAGTATTGCGGCCGCAGGAAAAGATGAGGCTATCGGTAAGGCAGAAGCTGCAAAAGAAGCACGTATTGCTACATCTTTGGCTAACTCTATTGCTGTAAAAGGAGAAAATGAAGCAAAGATTACCATCGCAAATTCCGATGCTGAAAGAAGGGAAAGAGAAGCGGAGGCATTAAGAATTGCTACTGCTGCTGAAAAGGTACAAGCAGCGAAATCACTGGAAGAGGCTTATGTGGCTGAACAGAAAGCAGAGGCTGCGAGAGCGGAAAGAGAACGGTCTACACAACAGGCTAATATTGTAGTTCCCGCAGAGATTTCAAAACAGAAAATGATTATCGATGCAGAGGCTGAAGCTGAAAAAATAAGATTGCAGGCAAAAGGAGAAGCAGACGCCATATTTGCTAAGATGGAAGCTGAAGCGAAGGGTCTTTATGAGATCCTTACCAAGCAGGCTGAAGGATATGATCAGGTGGTTAAAGCTGCTGGGGGTGATGCTAACAGTGCATTCCAGCTATTGCTATTGGAAAAACTTCCTGAGTTGGTAAAAACCCAGGTGGAAGCAGTTAAAAATATCAAGATTGATAAGGTTACTGTATGGGATAGTGGAAATGGGAAAGATGGAAACAATTCTACGGCTAATTTTGTTTCAGGGATGATGAAAACAGTTCCGCCATTAAATGATTTGTTCAATATGGCAGGACTTAATTTACCGGACTATTTAAAAGGAAAGCCGGAGGAGGTTCAAAAAGAAATTGTTAAGATCATTGAGAAGAAAGAGAAAAAGAATTTTGATGACATGACTCTTGAAAATGATGGCTCAAAAGATGATTTTCCTAAGCCGTAAAAAGGAATTCATATTTGTATATATTTAAAAATTTCCAGTGAATTATTATTTTTAATAAGTTATTCATTTAAAATAATGTAATATGTTTAAAGACAGGTTTTTATAGCCTGTCTTTTTTTATTGATTATACTTGTCCAATAGGGTATATTAAACTAGAATTAATATTAAATTCATATAGAAATAATTCTATGTTTTTGTGAGTTTTATTAATGTTACTTTTGTAAAAAATTTATTTACAACACTATATGAGGTTTGGGCTGCTTCTGTTATGTTTTTTCTTTCCCTGTTTTATATACAAAACTCTTCAATTTGTTTCGGAGCGAATAGTATCGTTTTACAAAAAAGATGGCAAAGCATTTCAGAAGATAAATCAGGTTTTGTATACCTTATAAAACCCATATTATTTCCAAATATATGATTCTACACTAATTGACAATACAAATAAAAAATGATCACAATAAGGTTTACTATGAAAAAGTCTAAAAACACATGGGGAATCGTCAAAATTGCCAATTTTGGGTATGGATTTTCTAAAGAAATAATAAATCGCTGTATAAATGCAGCGAAAGATCTTTATTACGGAGAAATTTATTTTCAAAAAGATCGTATCGGCCTACATGTTGTATTGCATCTTGCTAAAAATCGGACGAGGAAATGCACTCCAAAAAAATCATATCCATGGTTTCCTTTGGAAGTTATGATCAAAAACTAAGAACTATGAAAAAAATACTCATTGCGGATGACCATTATATTGTGAGAACGGGTACTGCGCTGCTGTTGGAATCGAAACTTCAATATCCCTGTACAATAGATTTTGCTGAAAATTATATTGAGACCAAGGACAAAGTTTCTAAAGAACAATATGATCTGGTGATTCTGGATATTGATATGCCTGACAGCACTTCGAAAACAATGGTAAAGGAATTAAAAGGAAAACAGGAAGATCTTAAAATCATGATCTTTTCTACTTATGATGAAAGTGTAGGCATTCAATATATTGAAGAAGGGGCGGAAGGGTTTCTTAATAAGGGTGCTTCAGAATCTGAAATATTGAGAGGCATTACAGCGATCTTTGAAGAAGGGTATTATTACCCGTCAAAGATGGTTAATAAATTGTTGTCCCACTCTAAAGATGGGCGTACTGTAGAAAAGCTTTCTAAAAGGGAATTCCAGATATTTAAACTTCTGGCTGAAGGAAACGGGAATATAGAAATTGCCAACATTCTCGACCTTAAAATGTCTACGATCAGTACCTATAAAAAGAAAATTTTTGATAAGCTAAAAATTAAGAATGTCGTAGATCTTGTTCGGATCTATGATGATATGCATTAATATAAAAAGCTCAGGAAAATCCTGAGCTTTTTTATCAATCTAATGTATATTCTATTTTACGATAAACCGTTTCAGTATACCCTCTGAAGTTTTAATGAGGTACACACCTGTAGCAAGTGATGAAGTTTCAATAAGTAAAGAATTTTTCTCTTTTTTCAAAAGTTTTCCTGACATATCGTACAATTCATAACCTTGTGCGCGGTTGAAATATAGAGTATTTCCTTTTGTCACAGGATTAGGGAATACATTAAATGTGGCCTGCTCAGCTTTTACCTCACCCGTTCCTAATGTGGGAGGTGTTACTACTTCATACATCGATAAAGTTCCGCTGATTTCATTTGCAATAACTACATAGCCTTTGCCTGTTGCTGTATTTTGTGGAGCTATGTAAATAATTCCTTCGGGGCCGTTATCACCACCATATGCTGAAGTTGATCTCGAATTTTTGTAATCCGTAAAAGTTACATTATTTGGATCTGTAATATTATAAACCATTACACCACCGGTTCTTTCCAACGTGATGAAGGCAAAAGTCTGGCAGTTTATGGTTCCTAAAGCAACACCTTCTGGTTCCGGACCTTTGGCACGGCTCCTGCTTTTAACTGCATTACTTTCGTTATCTGCGTTAAAGATTAATGGATGGCTGTATGCAATATAACGTTCAAACTGATCTCCACTATCATATACAATCTGTTTTGTATCGGCATTGAAAATGGAAAAAGAACGTGCTCCCATTGCATTAATTTCTTCGTATTCGGCATCTCCGTCTGTATTGCCATTTACATTGGTTACCCTGAATCTTCCCAGGTTGTGAGAAGCTTTTAATATAGATGAATTAGGGAAATTTGTAGCATCTAAAGGATAGCCATTGGCTCCTACAGTTGTTCTTTCGCTGAACCCGGAAAGGTCTTTTTCATCACCTTCATTAGCTGTTACGATATAATTGGTATTACCTGCTTTATAGTTTTGTACAGCATCGGGAGTATAAAATGTTTTTACCGGCCAATTGGCAATCAGTACCTCTCCGTTATTATCCGAAGCATCAAAACCGTTTCCGGGTAAACTCATATCTTTTTTGCCTAATCCCCAAATACTCGTTATGGATTTCGTTACCAGATTTACTTCAGCAATCCCATTGTTTTCCTGAAGAGTAACCCATGCCTTTTGGCTGTCTGAGCTTACCGTTATATATTCCGGTTCCAGATCCTGGGCCAGCGTACTCGTTGCCTTTACTTTTCTTAATCCGGTTGCAAAAAGAGAAGATTCCTGGGTGTTGAAATTGGTGAAATTGAGTGTGGTAACCTGACTTTGGGTAAGATTGTTTATTCCTCCGGAAATGTCAATGATACTGATTGAGCCTTCAGGATCAACTGTGTAGGCGTCATTAGGTTCTCCTTCATTGGCTGTAATAACCTTTGTTCCATCCGGAGTAAAAGTAATCATATCAGGTAATGCACCTACAGTAATTTGTTTCAGGAAATTTCCGTTAATGTCAAAAAAGATGACAGATCCGTTTTGTTGTGGGTTTACATTTGGAGAAGAAGCTGCGATAATTCCGTTTTTAACCGCGATACTAGTGATTCCCCCATAAGAAGCCATATTTACCGTTTTGATAACCACAGGAGCCGTTGGAGTACTGAAATCAATAATATCAAAAACATCGGTAAGTGAACTGATCGTAAACAACCTTTGAGTGGCAGGATCATGAACAACAATTTCTGTCGAACTGTTGTTGTTTCCGGAAGGATCGAAGCTTCCAATATAGTTCAAATGAATTTGATTTGAAGGAACAGGTGCGGCCTTATCATTATCTACGATATAAATTGTGGCTGAATTATCTCCTGTAATAGTTGCACCTACCGGGTTTTCAAGGCTTACTACAAAATATTCTGCCTGCTGTTCTTCGAGTGTATCATCAATAATCGGAATATTTACAATATAGCTGGTAGTGGTTGGTGTAATAGTGATTGTTTGATTATTTAATGTAAAATCACTGCTGTTGGCTGTACTGAAAGGAGTCGGCTTTACAACAAGATTTACAGTAGAGGCGGAAGGATTATTAATATTGATCTTGAAACTTAGGTTACCTGCATTTTCGTTTACTTTGATGAAATTTTTATCGAGTGAAATAGTGGTACCTGCCGTAGTGAAAGTAGTAGAAGTAGCTGAAGTAATAGCATTATCACTAAAATCTTCAACGGTATTGGGTTTTAGTGATAAATAATATGTTTGATTAGGAAGTAGGGGAGTGCCAGGAATAATCGTGATTGTATTATTACTGAAAGTAGTTGTGAACGGTATCTGTGCGCCTGAAGCATTTGCCACCCTGAATTCAACAAGATTTTGTGCATTGGTATCAGTGATTGCAGCGTTATTAATATGTCTTACATTTTCATTAAACGAAATACTCGGATTTATTGTTGTGGATGCATTATTGGTATTATTAGCCGGAAGATACGTTACTGTAGGTGGAGTAGTATCTGTGGAACCGTTTGCTACAGCATCTACCGTAAAATTATCAAAACGATTATTTCCAGCATTTCCTCCCGATCCCGTAGCAAATTCAACTTTTAATTTAAAATTGGGGTTGTTGGAAACTCCTGCAATATTTGAAAAATCAAAAGTAACTAACTGAGGGACGTCATCCACCGGAGTAACGCTCTGGTAGGTAGTAAAAGTATTTCCGTCAAGGGAATATGACCAGATTTGTGTTCCTGCCCCTGAACCAGATCTTCTGGTTGTAAATTTTACCACTACATTATTATATCCGGTAGTAGGCAGGGAAAATTGAAGTCCACCACCAATAGGGTTGTTAAACCTTAAATGGGTTCCGGCAGGATCATTATTCCTGGCATTTAAATTATGGGTGTCGAAATTTTGACCTGATCCTCCTGCAAAATCAATAACACTTGTTCCCCCTGCAATAGCAGCAAGTGAAGAACCGTTTACCAGCGAGGATGTCGGAGTGGTAATAGAGGCTTGAGAAGCATTGTTATTGAAATTCCAGTAATGGATCAACGATTGTCCGAAAAGACCGCCTTGAAACAGGACAGCAATAGGCAGGAAGCCTCTAAAAAGATAGTTTTTCGTCATTTTTACTTTAAATTTTGATTAATGCAAAAATGAACTTTATACCTTGTAAATATTTTAATGCAATCTTAACAAATGATTAATAATAATGTAGGGGTCTATGCTTATTAGTTTCCAACCTGCTTTTGATTAATGGCTTTTTGCATCCATTGTTTTTCATTGGATGCTTTTTCAAGCGGATGTTTCTGGGTATACAGAAAACCTGAAATTGCTGTCAAAACCAGTAGGATAAAAATAACAAGGATAATTCTTTTTAACATTTCTCTCATATCGCAAGTTTTTTAATGTCTCGAATTTCTAAAACTGATGTTGGGTACCCCTTTTTTACTACATTGACCATAGCTCTTCCTACTTCATGCAATGTTAATGATTGAGACGGGAGTAAAACAGGAAAAAGCCATATAATAGGTTTGAAAAACCATTTGACATGAACCTGACCTTCTACGGGTTTCATAAATCCCGGACGAAAGTTATAGGCAGATCTGAATCCTAACTTCTTTAAAGAATTTTCGGTTCTTCCTTTTACTCTTGCCCACATTGTCTTTCCACTTTCTGTGCTGTCTGTATGGGCTCCGGAAACATAATTAAAAACCATTCCGGGGTTTTGCTTCAAAACAGCATTTGCAAAATGGAGAGTTGTATCATATGTTATTTTAGTATAATCTTCTTCATTCATTCCCACACTGCTGATCCCTGCACAGAAAAAACAGGCATCATAACCTTTCAGGTTTTCATCATTTTCAGTGATGCTTAGAAAATCTGGAACGATATACTCTTTTAATTTAGCATGCTTTTTTCCTGATGGTTTCCTGCTGACACTTAAAATTTCTGAAATACCGGGGTTTTCAAGACATTCCATCAGCACGCCTTCTCCTACCATTCCTGTGGCACCTGTTATTATTATTTTAATTGGGTTTGAACTCATGTTACTAAGATTATACTTTTATAACGATTTCGCACTTAAATTTACTTTAAAAAAAATTAACTTTTATAAAAAAAATTAAACATTTGCGTTTGATTAACTTTAAAATAAAAGGTAAATGTGCTCTCTTCCCAGAGGTTACCCATGTTTTCCGAATAATGAAATTTTCAAACATAACCATATTTTAAGTAAATTTTAATAAAAGAACATCGCGAAAATTCTTGTAAAAGGGTGCAGTGTCCTTGACCGATTGTTTTAAATTACCCCAAAAGACGGCCCAAGAAGGCAGATTTAATAAAAATTGGTTTTAAAAATAAAAAAGTCAGATGCGTAGTGGCAAATGACTTTTATTTTTATAATGTGCTATTCATTTATTTCTTTTCTTGTAGCTTACTGTAGATATTATGGATGAGCCCGTCCGCTACGGAAATCTTCGGAACAAAGATTCTGTTGATATCTGCCCATGCCATTACACTATTGAAAATCTTTAATGCGTGGGCCAGCACATCAGCTCTGTCTTCTCTCAGATTATGTTTTGTCATTCTTTCATCGACGCTGAGTTCATCAAATTCTTTATATACCTTTTTAAGATGAGCTAAAGACATTGGTTTTCCGTCTTTGGTTTTACTCATTGAAAACACTTTATTGATGTTTCCTCCAGATCCGATAGCAACAATCGGTTTCTTGCTCATTATATTTTTCTTGACCTCCTGCTTCATCTCATACCAGTTGTCCGGAGTAACAAGATTGTTGAGTAACCGGATGGTTCCAATATTGAAAGATTTTTCATACACCATTTTGTCATTTTCATAGAATGTAAGCTCAGTAGAACCACCGCCAACATCGATATATAAATAGGCGAAGTCTTTATCCAGACCTTCGGCCACATGATTTTCATACACCAGGGTAGCTTCTTCATCTCCTGATATAATTTCAATGTTGATGCCTGAAGTTTTTCTAACCTGTTCAATGATATCTTTTCCATTTACAGCATCGCGCATGGCACTTGTCGCACATGCCCTGTAGTGTTCCACTTTATAAATTTTCATCAGGTCACTGAAAATTTTCATTGAATCGATCACCATTTTTTCCCTTTCAGGTCCTATTTCTCCACGGGTAAAGACATCCATACCCAGTCTTAGAGGAATCCGTAAAAGATTAAGCTTTATAAATTCCGGGTGTTTGCCGTTATCTTTTACTTCATTGATTAAAAGTCTTGCTGCATTACTTCCTATATCTATTGCTGCGATCTTCATTTTGTACTCGTTTTAGCTTTTAAATATTTATAAGTTTCAATTTGAGAACGACATTCCTGCTTGTCATTTCTTACATATTCGTTACTCAGTTTTTTATCCAGAATCCTGGCCTTTACATTATCTCTCAATTGTATATCGAGGATGTCCTTCAGCTCTTTTTTCAGTTCTTTATCTGTTATTTTTACTGCCGCTTCAATTCTGTAATCAAGGTTTCTGGTCATCCAGTCTGCTGATGAAATATACATGTCTTCAGCCCCTTTGTTATAAAAATACATGACCCTGGCATGTTCCAGATATTCATCAACAATACTTATACCTTTTATTTTTTCTTTAAATTCTTTTTGATTGACAGCGCAATAAATTCCTCTCACAATTGTTTTTATAACCACTCCTGCTAAAGCCGCATCATATAGTTTTGTAATTAAAGCACGGTCACTTACCGAATTAGCTTTAACAATAATTTCTGCTCTTCTCCCTGCTTTTGCTTCTTCGATCTCTTTATCGATATGATGGACGATCTTTTCACGCATGAATTGTGGGCAGACCATTAAACTTTTACAGGTTTTCAGAACAGCAAGGTAATCTTCCTTAGGTTTTTTAAGGACGTTGAAAACTTTATTGATATCTGCCATAATTCCTCTGTCTGCAGTCATTAATAAATGATCTCCATAAATTCTGGCCGTTTTTTCATTGAAATTCCCTGTACTGATAAATCCGTACTGAATGGTTTTGTTGTGAGCTCTTTTCTTGATAACACAAAGCTTAGCATGAACTTTTTTATCCGGAATTCCAACTAAAACGGTAATACCTTCCGGCTCCAGCATTTCTTTCCATTCAAGATTGGATTCCTCATCGAACCGGGCCTGAAGTTCGAGCATTACCGTAACCTCTTTTCCATTTCGTGCAGCATAGATCAATGCATTGATAATTTTCGAACTGCTTGCCAGTCTGTAAGCTGTAATCTGTATTGATTTTACATCAGGATCCATTGCCGCCTCACGAAGAAGATCAATAACCGGATTATATTTATGGTATGGAAAAGTGAGCAACACATCATTTTTCATGATCACATCAGTTACCCTTTCGCCATGTTCAAAAGCCTGATGGCTAAAAGAAGTTCTTTCCACAGGTCTGGCATAAGCTTCAAAAACATCCGGAAAATCCATGAAATGCTTAAAGTTATGAATTTTTCCACCGGGAATAATGCTGTCTTTTTTAGTGAGATTGAGCTTACGGATTAATAATTCCAGTAAAGCTTTATCCATATCTTTATCGAAAACGAATCTTGTAGGCTTTCCTTTTCTTCTGTTCTTAAGCCCTTTTTCTATTTTTTCTGCAAAATTGGTTTTGATGTCATTATCAAGATCCATTTCAGCATCCTTAGTTACTTTAAATGCATTTGCAGCAAATTCGTCATATCCAAAATAAGAAAAAATATGAGGAAGGTTGAAAGTGATCACATCCTCCAGTAACATTACATTTTTTTCCTTCGGATCTTCAGTAGGGAGCAAAACAAACCTTCCTACAAAGCGTGACGGTATTTCGATGATAGCATAATTACTCTGGTATTGCCAGTCTTTTTTTCTCATGGCAACACCCAGATAAAGACTTTTATCTCTTAAGTATGGCATTGATGTATTTTCATGAAGAAGAATAGGAATGACATTGGATTCTACCACTTCATCAAAATATTTTCTGACAAATTCTTTCTGGAGTACGGTTAAGTTTTTAGCATTCTTGATGAAAATATTCTGATCAGCCATTTCATTCTGGATTTTTTTCCAGGTTTTATCAAAATTTTGCTGTTGTCTGATCACAATTTCATTGATCCTTTGTAAAATTTTCGAAGGTGGCTGGTAGAAGGACTCCGCAATTACTTTCTCCTTAAAATCCATGGCTCGCTTTAATCCGGCAACACGTACTCTGAAAAATTCGTCAAGATTATTGGAAAAAATTCCCAGAAAACGTATTCTTAAATGCAATGGAACATTTTCGTCCATTGCCTCCTGTAAAACCCTTTCATTAAAAGCCAGCCAGGTAATATCCCTCGGATTAAAGTGTATTGACATATTTGTGTGTAAAATTTATCAAAAATAAGGATTAATACATATTGAAAGTGATAAACAAGATTAAACTTTGATTAAGAATGTAATTGTTTTGATCCCTGAGAATATCACATATTTTACTGTAAATAAAAAAGCTGCTTTTACAGCAGCCTTCTATAAAATTATATGTAATAGCAAATTAATGACTCAATACATATTTGATAGCCTTATCAAATATATTACAAAACAAAATGGATTTGCTGTTATCGGAGCAACTTGAGGATCCCTGATAAAAACCATCATCTGATTGGTAATTGATGTACCAGTTAATATCCGAAACAACGATTAAGTTATCAGCAATGATAGAATTAACAGTTCCATCCATATTTTTCATAAAAGGAGTGGAATTGGATGTGTAATTCGTCATTTTTCCGACGGCTAATGTCATATTTATTTGTGTACCGGCTGGTAGCGTACCAAATGCACCTTTATCAGGTCCCACTGTTGTTGATACAATAGAACCAGAATAATTACCATAATTAAAGTAGTCAAATGTCTGTCCTGAAAAGACGGATTTTCCCGGAAAAACCGAACCATTATAATTATCGTTACCAATAAAAAAGAATTTTTTCTTTTCATTGATTTTTTGTTCCAGAGCATTCCTCATTTCCGCATTGATATTTCCGTTGGTTATATAACTGATCCAGATGATATCAGCATTATCAATAGCTGTTTGCAGTCCCTGTGCAGTCCCTGTACTAACATCAAAGGTACTATACGTGAATCCAGATATTTTTACAGTTCCGGACGGTCCGAAGTGGGATGAATTATTGAGTTTAGACCTGGCAACACTTGTATAGGGATCATTTGATAAGTTTGTAGACCAGGCATCAGGAACCAGCGATAGTATTTTTATGGTGCGGATCTGCTGCTCAACCTTGACCGTGAATGTGCATGTTTTCCCTAAAAAATTGATTATGAATGTTGCTGTTCCGGATGTAGTTGGTGTTCCAAAAATATTTAAAGTAATGCTTCCGTTACCATTATTTAATGTTCCGGCCGGAGCGGTAGCGGTAAGTCCTGTAACTCCTGTTGATGCGACGTTTATAGCATCATAAGCCTTTCCATTTCCGTTCGTATAGTTGATTACTTTCATACCATTACTAAGTGTCCCTTGATTATAAGTTCCAGTCAAAGAACCATTGCATTCCAGATTGTCTATTTTACCTGCTATGTTGTTGTTATCACTAAGGCAATTGGACCATCCTGTAGATTTATGCACCTTAACACAGTCCTCAGTAGAATCATACATCATTGTTCCAACAGCAATATTTCCTCCTTGAGGATTGATTATTTTTGTTGTGCTGGTGTTGGTTGGTAGTACAAACCCAAATTCGTTAGTCGTCGGCTTATTGATGTCCAGTGCACCTCTTGGAGTTGTTGTCTCTATACCTACTTGGGAATAAATTGTTTTAAATGCTAAAAGCATTGAAAGTAGAAAAAAATTTCTTTTCATATTTGTATTTATTTATGTTTATAATGAAATATATTCTTACCGGTTATGGTCTAAATTGTTGATATTGATCTTTTTAAATTAGGTGAACCCGATAATATGAATATGGTTTATCAGTGCCCTAAAGAAAAATAGGGTATGAATAATTTTTTATAAAATAAGAAATTTCATTGGTTTTCATCTTGAATGTTTGTGTTGGGTACTCCTATTATCAATATATGTGCCAAAATCCAAATATCATTTTCTTATACGTATGTAGAAACTAGAATGCGATTTTGTATACGACAACTGTTTTTACCATTTGTATTGTGAGAATATGCTGAAAAAGGTTGCCACAATGGGCAACCTTTTTAAAGTCTGGAGATATTTTAAATGTTATTTAATGAGTTAAGACGTATTGTACTGCCTTTTCAAAAATATTACAGAATAATATAGAGTTGTTGTTGTCTGAGCAGCTGCTTGAGCTTCCATAAAAACCGTCTGCTCTTTCATAGTTTGTATACCAATTAATATCTGATACAATTACCAAATTATCACTGCTTACTGCATTAGTTGTTCCATCTGTATTCCGTATAAATGCGGTAGATCCGGAAGGGTAATTCGTTACTTTACCAATAGCTCTGTACATTTTTATAGGAGCTCCGTCGGATAGGTTCCCGAAAATTCCTTTATCAGGTCCGTTTGTCGTTGATATGATATTATTCGAAATGGTTCCGAATCTGAAATAATCAAACGTGTGCCCTGCAAAACTGGTTTTACCCGGAAAATATCCTCCGTTGTAATTATCGTTACCAATAAAGAAGAATTTCTTTTTTTCTCTGATTTTTTTGTCCAGCATTTGTCTTTTTTCCGGAGTAAAATAGCTATTGCTTATGTAGCCTATCCAAATAATATCTGCATTGTCTATTGCATATTCCAGCTCCTGGGCACTGTTAGAGTATATATTAAAGGTGTCGTAGGTAAATCCTGTTACTTTAACTTTTCCTGAAGGGCCAAAGTTAGAAGAATTATTTAATTTGGATCTTGCAATATTTGTATATCTGCCATTGGATAAATTGGAATTCCAGGCATCAGGAATAATTGATAATATTTTTACGTTTCTTACTTGTGGTTGGCCGATATTGATTATAAAAGTACAGGTTTGTCCTGCTATATTTATGGTAAAATTAGCTGTACCACTTCCGGATGGCGTTCCTGAAATATTTAAAGTGATTGACCCGTTTCCATTGGCTAAAGCCCCTACGGGTGCCGAAGCTGTAAGGCCTGTAACTCCTGTTGAAGCTACAGATATTGCGTTATAACTTTGTCCGCTTGCTCCTGTGTAATTAATGGTTTTAGTTCCACTGCTAGGTATAGACTGCGTATAAGTTCCTGTTAGTGTTCCACTACTACAATCCAAAACAAAGCCTTGATTAATGCCTTCACCCAGACACTGAGACCATCCTTTAGATTTATAAACTTTTATACAATCCTCTGTTGAATCATACATAATTGTTCCGATTGCTACCTCTCCACCCAAAGGATTAGATATTTTAGAAGTACTTGAATTTGTAGGTAATACCAATCCATGATCATTGGTTGTAGGTTTATTGATATCAAGAGCTCCTCTTGCGTTAGGTGTTCCGATCCCTATTTGTGCAGATGTTATTTCAAACAACAAAATTGAGGATAAAAATAGCATTTTTGTTTTCATATGTGTTTATTTATATGTTATTGTACATTATGTATTGAAGGCTTTTTATAAATAATAATACCCGGCCAGGAGCAAAAGCTGCTAGCTTATATAGTTACTGTTAAAGAATTTAAGAATGGATATAGCAACAAAACACAACTGGAAGACATGGATGTGTTATCTAAAACAGATGTGAAATATCCGTATTCAGTATCTTTTAGACAATAAGTTGAATTGGGAGTGTTATATAGTATTAGAATTTAGGGTAGGCTCATACCATAACAGGAAATAGTTAATTTCATTTTTCATCGTGTGTGTTTGTGTAAATAGAATATTGGACAAATCCAAGCAATTAATATGCCAGAATGGTCATGCTGGTTAGCTCAATATGGCAAAAAAGTCTTAAACCAGATTATTCATAAATTGTTGATATATAAAGGAATATTTTTGAGTGCTGACTTATGCGATGGCCGGCTGCGTCCATGTTCTCTGATGATGTATGTCAATTTGTCATATATATTTGAATGGTACGAATATTGAGAAATGTACAGTGTAAATCAAATTAAAAATTAGAAAAATAAAAAATATTATGAGTAAAATAATTGGAATTGACTTAGGAACGACCAACTCTTGTGTTGCTGTAATGGAGGGTAAAGACCCTGTTGTTATCCCTAATGCGGAAGGAAAAAGAACAACTCCTTCTATCGTAGCGTTTACAGAAGATGGTGAAAGAAAAGTAGGTGATCCTGCAAAAAGACAGGCTGTAACGAATCCAAAGAAAACTGTATACTCTATTAAAAGATTTATCGGGACTCATTTTAAAGAAGATGCTAAAGAAATCTCAAGAGTACCTTACGAAGTTGTATCCGGACCAAATGATACTGTAAAAGTAAAAATCGACGACAGAGAATATACACCACAGGAAATTTCTGCAATGATTCTTCAGAAAATGAAGAAAACGGCTGAAGATTATCTTGGACAAGAAGTAACAAGAGCGGTAATTACTGTTCCTGCATACTTCAATGATGCACAAAGACAAGCTACTAAGGAAGCGGGTGAAATCGCAGGTTTAAAAGTAGAAAGAATTATCAATGAGCCTACTGCTGCAGCTTTAGCGTACGGTCTTGATAAAAATCACAAAGATCAGAAGATCGCGGTATATGACCTTGGAGGTGGTACTTTCGATATTTCTATCCTTGATTTAGGAGATGGTGTATTCGAAGTATTGTCTACAAACGGTGATACACACTTAGGAGGTGATGATTTCGATGATGTGATCATTAACTGGATGGCTGATGAATTCAAAGCTGAAGAAGGTGTAGACTTGAAAGCAGATGCTATTGCTCTTCAAAGATTGAAAGAAGCTGCAGAAAAAGCAAAAATCGAATTATCTTCTTCTCCACAGACTGAAATCAACTTGCCATATATTACAGCTACAGCTACAGGTCCTAAACACTTAGTGAAGACTTTAACTAAAGCTAAATTCGAGCAGTTATCTGCTGATCTTGTAAGAAGATCTATGGAGCCGGTTGCTAAGGCATTAAAAGATGCAGGTTTATCAACTTCTGATATCGACGAAGTAATCCTGGTAGGTGGTTCTACAAGAATTCCGATCATTCAGGAAGAAGTGGAAAAATTCTTTGGTAAGAAACCATCTAAAGGAGTTAACCCGGATGAGGTTGTAGCTATTGGTGCAGCTATCCAAGGTGGTGTATTAACAGGTGATGTAAAAGATGTATTACTTCTTGACGTTACTCCACTTTCTTTAGGTATTGAAACAATGGGTTCTGTATTCACTAAATTAATTGAAGCGAACACTACGATCCCAACGAAAAAATCTGAAGTATTCTCTACAGCTTCTGACAACCAGCCAGCTGTAAGCATCAGAGTAGGACAAGGTGAAAGACCAATGTTCAATGACAATAAAGAAATCGGTAGATTTGATCTTACAGATATTCCACCTGCACCAAGAGGAGTTCCTCAAATCGAAGTTACTTTCGATATTGATGCCAACGGTATCTTAAGTGTATCTGCTAAAGATAAAGGTACAGGTAAAGAGCAGTCTATCAAAATCCAGGCTTCTTCAGGTCTTTCTGACGAAGAAATCGAAAGAATGAAAAAAGAAGCTCAGGAAAATTCTGCAGCGGATGCGAAAAGAAAAGAAGAAGTTGAGATCTTCAATAAAGCAGACGGATTGATCTTCCAGACTGAAAAGCAATTGAAAGAGTTTGGGGATAAATTATCTGCAGATAAAAAAGCAGCCATAGAAGCTGCAGCAGCAGAACTGAAAACAGCATTTGAAGCTAAAAATTCTGACGATGTAAAAGCTAAAACTGAAGCTTTGGATGCAGCTTGGATGGCAGCTTCAGAAGAAATGTATGCAGCAGGACAACAAGCTCAGGGTGCTGATGCCGGAGCTCAGAATCCTGGCGGAAATGCAGGAGGTGATGATGTACAGGATGCAGACTTCGAAGAAGTGAAATAATAAGTTAAGTATATACTTACCTTTAATAATACAACCGCAGTAAAAGATTTTTTTACTGCGGTTTTTTTTTAATAGAGGAGTTGTCTTTTAAAGAATTTCAACCTCTTCAGGGATCATAAAGAAAATCAGACATCCGTTTTCTGATTTTACAGAGTGTTTAAAGTTAGGAGGCGTATACAAATAATCTCCTTTTTCCAGACGCGCTCCGGCAATAATGGCATCTCCTTCCATAATAAACAATTCTTCTCCTGCCGGATGATTGTGATAAGGGTAGCTTGCTCCCGGTTCAAATTTTAAAAGAATTGTTGTTGATCTGTTCTTTTCAGGATCAAATTTCAGAGATTTAACGAAGATGCCTTCATAGTGAATTCCTTTTTCAATTAAAGGTTGCCATTCTTTTTGTTCTGTTTTTACGATGTAATCGTGAATGTTAGTGTTCATTGTAATTTATTTTTAATTGTTATTGATTCAGAAGATGTTCAATGGTCCACTTGTAATGTGGAAAAGTACTGAGTAAAAATGCTCCGGCACTAAATGCAAATACTGAATAATCCAAAGGCTCTTTAAGTCCAAAAGAAAAAGACATTGCTAAAGCAAATAATAAGGTGAGGAATGATGCAAATAAAGCTGCTTTATGGATTTGGTATCCCACCAATAGTAAAATACCAAGCGACAACTCTGCAATAGTTGATGCTGTTGCAATGAATGGTGCTAATGACCGGGGTAAGAATGAATTGGTTTCTGCGGTATAGTTTATAAAATTTATCCATCCCGAAGACCGGTTTCGCCAAAGTCCCAATCTGCTGGCAGTAGCGGATAAAAATCCGGTAGCAAGGGCTATTCTTAACAGAAAAACAGCTATGTCCTGTCTCGCTTTCATACTCATTATTTTATTGGTTGAATTATAAGTACAAATTTCGCGAATGACGGGTAGCTAAAGAATAGACAATCCTGGGAAAAGCATATAAGATTTAGTTTTTCACTGCCTTTTGATAATCCTTGGGAGATAAGGAAGTATGCTTTTTAAAGAAGTTTGAAAAGTAAAAAGGATCATTGAATCCCAACTGATAAGCGATCTCCTTAACCGTAAGCTTTTCGTAGAGCAATAATCTTTTAGATTCGGAAATAATAAGACTGTAGATGACGTTCAGTGCTGTTTTATTGGTGTGCAATTTAGAGACCTCATTGAGCTTTGCTTCTGTAGTCCCCAGAATATCGGCAAAATAGGATACCGGATAATTCTGCGAAAAATTATGGCGGACATGTTCCAGAAACTTTAAAAATAAAGCATCAGGTTTCCAGATCTCATCACCATTTGCAATTTTACTGCGATTGATTTCTATTAACAATAATTCAACCAATGAATGGGTAGAAATGATATATTGATAAGGCTTTTCATTAATTTCATCTTCAATCTGTTTAAGTGTTTCTGTAAAGAAGTCCGGACGGTGTATCGTGATCTTTTCATTCATACCGAAATGGCAGAACAGTCCGTTATGGAAAATGAGCTCTACATCGCTGTCGCTTTTACTGAAAAAATCAAGCGTGAATTCAAGAGCCGTTAATTCGCCTTCAACAGATTTTAACTGATGAAATTGTCCTGAGGTAATGGTTACGGTTTGATTGGCTTCCAGAATAAAAAAATGCTCGTCAATCAGAATTTCAGCATGCCCGCTCTTGCACCAGAACAGCGTATACCTAATGACACGCCTAGGTTCAGGGTGTCCCTTTTGATCTGAGTATTTTTTTATATCAATCATTTTGTTTATTCTCTAATGTAAGCAGCATGAGCCCGGAAATGCATTCATCTAAATTACAAAAAAGTTAAAGTAAAAAATAAACGGGAAATAATATTAATAAACCATTGGAATAAAATACCGATGAAATTGATCATGGAACTTGATTATTTGTTTTAAATAAGTATATTTGTTTTTATTTAGAATTAATAAAAATTAAATTTTTTTAAAAAAACTAAAACAGTTTGATTATCAACTATATCTATTGAATTAAACAAAACTATGGAACAACTCAACAAAAGAATCTTAACATTGGACCTGATAAAAGGAATGAGTGTAATAGGGATGATTATCATTCATACCTTGCTCATATTTGCCAATGTGAAATCACAATCAGATACGGCAATTGGAAGTTTTATTGTCTTTTTAGGAAGAGGGACTTCTATTTTTCTGATTTGTATGGGAATCACATTCATGACTTCCAGCCATCAAAGTTTAACAAGTGCCATCAAACGGGGAAGTTTACTTTTATTAGCGGCTTTTTTTATGAATTTTATGAAGTTCATTGTTCCCGTAATTTTAGGTTTTGCTCCTGCACATTTTATCGAAAAATATGGATGGCATGGTCCGATAGAGCAGCAATATCTATATCTGGCACTGCTGGGGGATATCTTGCAACTGGCAGGAATGTCTCTCCTTTTTGTAGGATTTATCAGGAAATATGTGAAGAATAAATATGGTATCCTTGCGATAGGTCTTTTGGTGGCTCTTGTATCAAGAGAAGTAAGCGGTATTCATATTAATTTTCCTGTCGTTAACTATATTCTGGATCTTCTTTTTAATAATAATTTTCCTGCTTATGTGTACTTTCCTGTTTTTCCATGGATGTCTTTTATTATTATCGGGATGTTTTTTGGGAAATGGTTTCAGCAGCTGAATTATAACGGGCCGCAATTGTTTAAAAATATGCTCTACGTCGGGCTTATATTTATTGCCTTAGGTGCTCCTTTGGTTTTTATGTATGGGAATTATCACTACAATGGTTTTTATCATATGGGGCCTGGAGGTGTAATTTATTTTGCAGGATGGACGCTGATATTTCTTTGGGCTATTTTCAGACTGACAAGTAAAGCAAAGGAAAATACATGGATGAAAGTTTTAAAATATTGCAGTAAAAACCTCACCTCCATGTATATGATACAATGGATATTGATTTCATGGGGAAAAGGGATTTTTGGATACAGACAGCATGGAATTGCATTTGTCTCAATCCTGATTCTCTTTTATATACTGCTCACTTTTTTAGTTCAGAACACATTAGACATTGTAAGGAAAAAAGAACCTTTGATTGTCTTCCGACGTATTTCCGTAGATGAAACATTATTAAAATAATAGAGTAAATATGTATAGATACTAGACCGAAAACCAGCAGTTTTTTGATTTTGTATTTTATTATTATAAATTCCTGATAAATTACCTAAATTCGTGTTGTATTAACTTAAAAAAATATTGAAATGAAATATTCTAAAATAATCCTGGTGTTTACTGTACTTTTATTTCAGTTGGGATTTGCGCAGGAAAAAGCAGATGTAGTCCTTAACAAAGCTCTTACAGATGCTAAAAAGGAAAATAAAAATGTACTTCTTGTATTCCATGCGTCATGGTGCCAATGGTGTAAACTGATGGAAAAGAATATGAATCTTCCGGAAACAAAGCCTTTGTTTGATAAAAACTATGTTACGGCCTATGTGGATGTACAGGAAAGAGGAGAAAAGAAAGTTCTTGAAAATCCCGGAGGCGAAGCAATGATGAATCAATATAAAGGTGAGAATGCAGGCCTTCCTTTTTGGTTGGTATTGAATTCTAAAGGTGAGGTTCTTACAGATTCTTTTAATGACAAAGGAGAAAATCTGGGATCCCCAGCAACTCCGGAGGAAGTAGATGCTTTTTTAGCGAAACTTGAAAAAACAACAAAATTGAACAGACAAGAACTTGAAACCATTCAAAAAGTTTTCGTGAAGAAAAAAGATCAATAAAGAGATTGATATCATCCAATAAAAATGCCCCGGAATCGAAAGATTCCGGGGCATTTTGCTATTTATTTTTTACCAAAAAATATCTGATCTTTTTTCTGCTGTTCCAGGTAAATTTCCTGGAAATTAACCGGCATATACTGAAAGATCGCATTCCAGTGTTGTATTTTAGTATGCTTTTTAAAGCTTTCAAATGATCTTACGAAAAGATTTTCGATAATATCTTTAACATAAGTATCCGCATTACGGTAAATTCCTTCCATCAATTTGATATGATGGCCGATAATATTAATCTTGGATTCCCGTAAGAGGTTCTTCAAGTAATTTACCGTGGATTGAATAATACCGGCGAAATTTTTTTGCATTGATAATTGAGTAATTTCACTTCTAAGAGTGGGATAGAAAAATTTTAAATACTCTACAGCTGTCTCTTCATTAATAGTTTGCATTGGCTCGTTCATCATAAATAATATTTTATTTTTCAAACACTTTTATTGCCGCCAAAATTATACCAAACTTATAAGTATGATGCAACAATAAATACTCCGATTATTAAAGCAATATGAGTTGCCAATATTTCGATATTGTGTCTGGAATTCGCTTCTTTCCACTGTTTCCAGTCGAATTGTTTTCTGATTTTTGTCTTCATAGTCATGATAATTGTGTAATGAAATACCTGAAAAATGTAATAAAAAAATAAGGTGGCCGGTTTTTATCAACCGTTTTCCACGGAAAATCTCCTTAAAGTGACAAAAGGATTCTTTTTCTGATGATAAATGCTGTCATTATATGCCATGATTGTAAATCTGCTTGGCATATATTTTTTGCAAATCCCTGGACATGTGGCTAAATATTGCTTTCCGGTATTCTTCATTACAAAGGATAGTGACATTATCGAGGGAATAAATAAAAGTACATTCTATAGCATTCTTAAGTATAGTATCTCCGTTTTTATAGATGTTACTCATCTTTTTTAAACTTTTAAAAAGGAGTGTCCTTTCATTTTGACGAATCATTCGCTTGATATGATCTGTAAAAGTGCTCATGGCATAATAAGAACTTTGTGTTTTGTGCTCATCCAACTCGTACTGTATATCAGGAATAACTTCTGTAATTTCCTGAACGGCCTGTAAGTAATTCATATTTATTTAATAATGGTTTTGTTCTAAAAATCTGATAAATCCTCCGAAAATAAAGAGTACAAGAAATGCTATAAATAGCAAGTGATAGGGCTTCATCCATTTCGGGGTTTTCGGTCCTCTGCTTTTTAATCTTCGCAGCCGGTCTATTCTGTTTAAGGTCTTTAAGTCCATTTTTTATGTTTTGAGAATGGTGATACCAAATGTGTTCCTTTGAAAGTGTTTTTATTTTAATATATTGTAAATCAATCATTTGAGCGAATGTTACTTGTGTTTATGCAGCCAGAAAACCATTCAAAATGATAAGGTTATTATCAGAATGAAATGCTGTCCGGTATTTGATATTATTAATATCTTTGCAATCCATAAAAATCAAAAATGTTTTCAAAAATTATAGTACACAGAGTAGGAAATAAGATCAACGGTGAGTCTTTAACACTTTCCCAGGAAGAGCTGCAGTTGGAAGAAGGGATGGCAGAAATGCTGGAAGATTACTTTCTAGGTTCTTTTAAAACAGAAGAAACGTACCAGTTTTACAGTGATACTTATCTTGTCAATAATCCTGTTTACAGTTCTGTAACAGAAATTTTTGAGGATAAGGCCAAATTTCTATGGGAATCGGAGAATATTGCCAAACACCTTTTTGAAGCTGCTGAAAATCCGAGAGTGCAGGGAGGAGAATTGTTTATTGTTTTCTTTGAAGATGAAAGGGAAGGCGATGAGAAAGTGGATAAAATAGGTATTTTTAAGACTGAAAAAAGAGAATCTTTCTTAAAGATATTTCCTCAGGAAGAAACTTTTGGACTTGAAAAAGATCAGGGTATTGGCTTGTCAAAAATTGATAAGGCAGCTTTGATCTATAATAATAACAAAGAAAGCGGATATGTTTTATCTGTAGTGGATAATAACAAGAACGGTGATATGTATTACTGGTTTGAGGATTTTCTTAAAGTAAAGCAGCGTGATGATGAGTATTTCCATACTCAGGAAGCTTTAATGGTGTACAAGGACTATATTACCAAGCAGCTTCCGCAGGAATTTGAGGTTTCTAAAGCGGATCAGGCTGACTTTTTGAATAAATCCATCAATTTCTTTAAAGAAAAAGAAGAGTTTAAGCTTGATGATTTTGCGAGTGAGGTACTTGGTGATGAACACGTGATTGAGAGTTTTGTTAACTTTAAAACAGATTACGAACAGGATATGCAGATCAATATTGCTGAAGAATTTCCGATCAGTGAAGCGGCTGTAAAAAAGACACAACGCCATTTTAAAAGCATTATCAAATTAGATAAAAATTTTCATATCTACATTCATGGTGACCGGAAGATGCTGGAACAGGGACAGGATGAAAAAGGAAAGTATTATATGCTGTACTTTGATAAGGAAGTCTAAGGAAGTTAAAACATAAGGTGTAAAAGGGCAAAAGGGTAGAATAACGAAAAAGAAAATTCACCTTTTTGTCCTTTTGCTTTTTTTATTTACTTTTTTCTGAAAAATAAAGCCCTGCTGTATTCATAGTTCATACGCGCAATATTAAGAACTGATATTCCCTGAGGGCATTCCACTTCACAAGCTTCTGTATTGGAGCAATGACCGAATAATTCTTTATCCATCTGCTGAACCATTTTAATCACCCGTTCGCTCCTTTCTTCTTTTCCCTGGGGAAGAAGTACCATATGGCTTATTTTTGCAGAGGTAAACAATGCTGCACTCGCATTTTTACAAGTGGCTACACAAGCTCCGCATCCGATACAGGCCGCGGAATCAAAAGCTTCTTCGGCAATCTGGTGAGTAACTGCAATGGCCGTGGCATCCGGAGCCTGTCCCGTATTCACGGAAACAAAACCTCCCGAAGAAATAATTCTGTCAAAAGCCGAGCGGTCAACTTTTAGATCTCTTTTTACCGGAAATGCTTCCGCCCGGAAAGGTTCTATAACAATAGTTTCTCTGTCTTTAAAAGAACGCAGGTGGAGCTGGCATGTGGTCGTGTTTTCTAAGGGACCGTGTGCCAAGCCATTGATCATGATTCCACATTGTCCGCAAATACCTTCACGACAGTCATGATCGAATTCTACCGGTTCTTCTCCTTCTACGATCAGCTTTTCATTAAGTGTATCGAGCATTTCGAGAAAAGACATGTGGGAATTGAGATCTTTTAAATCATAATTTACGAGCTTTCCTTCCGTGCTTCTGTCTTTCTGTCTCCATATTTTAAGATGTAAATCCATAATTTCTTTTTTTATTTATAACTTCTTACAGTGGGTTGTATTTCTTCAAATACAAGCGGTTCTTTAATTAATTCAGGTTCCTGATTTTCACCTTTCCATGCCCAGGCAGAAATAAACTGAAATTCAGAATCATTTCTCAGGGCTTCTCCATCGGGAGTCTGATATTCTTCACGGAAATGGGCTCCACAAGATTCGTTTCGGGTGAGGGCATCGTAGCACATCAGTTCACCGATTTCAAAATAATCTGCAACACGTCCGGCTTTTTCCAATTCTGTATTCATGTGGTTTTCATCACCGGAAACTCTTACGTTTTTATAAAATTCTGCTTTCAGTTTTTTTATTTCTTCAATGGCATATTTCAGGCCTGCTTCATTTCTTGCTAACCCACAATAATCATAAAGCAGCTTGCCCAGGGTTTTATGATAGTAATCAACGGTTTTGTTCCCTTTGATATTGATAAGGTGTTCAATCTGTTGCTTAACGGCATTTTCCGCATTCTCAAATGCCAGGTTATCGGTTGATATTTTTCCGGTATGGATTTCATTGGAAAGATAATTTGCGATCGTATACGGAGCAATGAAATAGCCATCTACGGAAGCCTGAAGAAGGGAATTGGCCCCCAGTCTGTTGGCTCCATGATCTGCAAAATTGGCTTCTCCCAGAGCAAACAGCCCCGGAATGGTTGTCATGAGCTCATAATCTACCCATAATCCGCCCATAGAAAAGTGGGCAGAAGGAGAGATCATCATGGGTTCTTTATAAGCATCATATCCTGTTATTTTTAAATACATATCGAACAGGTTTCCATATTTTTCCTTAATTTTTTCTTTGCCCTGTTCCTTAATTGCTTTGGAAAAATCAAGATATACTGCATTTTTAAGAGGTCCGATACCGAATCCGGCATCAATTCTTTCTTTAGCAGCCCGGGAGGAAATATCCCTTGGTGCCAGATTGCCAAAAGCAGGGTACCGCCTTTCCAGATAATAATCCCGTTCATTCTCAGGAATATCATTTGGAGATCTGGTTTCATTATCTTTTAAAGGAACCCATATCCTTCCATCATTCCGGAGAGATTCGGACATCAGGGTCAGCTTGGATTGATAATCTCCGGATTGGGGCAATGATGTCGGGTGAACCTGTATCCAACTTGGTGAAGCCATTAAAGCTCCTTTTTTATGGGCTCTCCAGATTGCTGAGCCATTACATCCCATGGCCAATGTGGAGAGGTAATAAATTTTACCATATCCGCCGGTGGCTAATACAACAGCATGAGCAGAATGCCGTTCAATCTCGCCGGTATCCAAATTTCTTACAATAACTCCTCTTGCCTTGCCATCAATGAGCACAAGATCCAGCATTTCATGTCTGGAAAACAATTGTACGGTATTTTTACCCACCTGCCTCATTAATGCCTGATATGCTCCCAGAAGCAATTGCTGACCAGTTTGACCTCTGGCATAGAATGTTCTGCTTACCTGGACTCCGCCAAAAGACCGGTTGTTGAGGTAGCCTCCGTACTCCCTGCCAAAAGGAACTCCCTGCGCTACTGCCTGATCAATAAGGTTTAACGAACATTCAGCCATGCGGTATACATTGGCCTCACGAGCTCTGAAATCTCCTCCTTTGAGGGTATCCACAAACATTCTGTACACGCTGTCTCCATCATTTTTATAATTTTTAGCAGCATTTACTCCTCCCTGAGCTGCTACGGAGTGGGCTCTTCTCGGACTGTCCTGAAAACAGAATGATTTTACATTATAGCCCATTTCTCCAAGAGATGCAGCTATGGAACTTCCTGCCAGTCCTGTTCCGACTACGATAACATCCAGCTTTTTACGGTTTGCAGGATTAACGAGTTTTGCCGTTTTTTTATATTGAGCCCATTTTTGTTCTAATGGTCCCTGGGGTATTTTAGAATCTAACTTCATCGGTTTTATTTTTAATTAGCGGTAAAGAAAACATAAACAGGCATGAGCGCAAATCCGACACTGATTATGACTGAATAAGCAATTCCTATGGTCTTAAACCATTTTACAAACTTCGGATGATAAAGTCCCAGTGTTCTTACTGCGCTATAGATCCCATGGATAAGATGATAGCATAGGGCAGCCATGGAAATTACATAAATGATCACATACCACCATTCTTTAAATACCGTCACCACAAGTATATAAAGATCCTTATTCCCGTTATTGTCTAATGGCGGACTACCGAATTTATATACATACCAGAAGTTCTGAAAATGGATCACCAGAAAGATCAGTAATAAAGTTCCTAATATTCCCATATTCCTGGAATACCACTTGCTTGCTCTTCCGCGTCTGTCGGCAGAATAACGTCCACCCGATTTTTTGTTTTTTAAAGTGATGATTAAACCATCTACTGCGTGAAGAATAATACTTGCGTACAGGACATAAGAAACGATTTTGATTACAATATTACCCGAAAGGAAGTGAGAATAGGCATTGAATTGCAAATGTGCCTGCTCCTGCGGCAGGAACAGCTGAAGATTTCCCAGGAAATGGATCAGCAAGAAAAAACTCAGAAACAATCCTGTGAGGCACATCAGCATTTTTCTTGACAAGGTAGACAGCATAATTTTTGTTTTTTTATTTTTAATAATATCCCAATACTTTCATCCATAAGCCACCTACTACCATGTAGATAATAAGAAGTACGATTCCTATTTCCAAACCGCGAAGCCACCAGGCTTTCAGCTCTACATAGCCGCTTCCGAAAAATACCGGAGCAGGACCGTGGCCATAATGCGTAAGTACCCCATAAATAGAACCCAGAAAACCGAGCATCATGGCCAGTAACATTGGTGGTATCCCCACGGCAACACCTACACCTAACAATGCGGCGTACATGGCAGCGACATGGGCAGTAGCACTGGCGAAAATATAATGGCTGAAAAAGTATACAACAATAATTACAGGAAAGGCCACCTGCCAGCTCAGTCCACCGATTTTCACTTTGATCAGGTCACTGAACCATCCGATAAAGCCGAGTTCATTCAGTGAGCTTGCCATCATAACCAGTACGGCAAACCATACGATGGTATCCCAGGCTCCTTTCTCTGACTTTACATCTTCCCATGTCAGGACAGAAGTCAGAAGCAGTAAGGTTAATCCTATAAAAGCGGTTGTAGTAGCATCAATTGAAAGTGCTCCGCCAAATATCCAGAGTGCCAGTAAAATGAAGAATGCCAATAGCATCAGCCATTCGTTCCTTGAAATAGGCCCCATGTCTTTAAGCTTTTGAGCAGCCATTTTAGGAGCGTCACCTGTTTTTTTCAATTCCGGTGGATACAATTTATAGAGTACTAACGGAACTGCAAAAAAGGCAACCAAACCAGGCAGGAAACCAGCAGCAGCCCATGACATCCAAGTGATGTTGATGCCCAGATTGGCTGCAAATTTCTGACACATCGGATTACTGGCGGTTCCTGTTAAGAACATAGAGGAAGCGATCAGGTTCATATAATAGCTGTTCAGCGTTAAGAATGCCCCTAGCTTTCTGTGGGTTTCCGGTTTTTCCGGAACAGAATCAAAACTGATAGCCATGGATTTCATAATAGGGTAGATGATACCTCCTCCCCGTGCGGTATTACTAGGGATAGCGGGAGCCAGGCAGACATCCGCTAATCCCAGACCATAAGCCAGCCCAAGGGAACTTTTACCGAAAATCCTTATGAATAAAAAAGCAATACGATTTCCCAGGCCGGTTTTTATAAATCCCCGTGCAATAAAAAATGAGATCCCAATCAGCCATATCACTTTATCTCCAAAGCCGGAGAGTGCTTTAGTGATTGATTTTCCCGCATCACCCGGTGCAATTACCTGGGTTAGTGCAGTGAATCCGATAGCCATCATACACATGGTTCCCATAGGAGCTGCTTTTAGAATGATTCCTAAAATTGTTGCCGCGAAAATGGCAAAAAGGTGCCACGCATCTGCGGTAACACCATCGGGCTCAGGAATAAACCAGATGATAAGGGCAACAGCAAAAGTTATTGCGACATTCTTGATATTTATTTCTTTCATAGTAGTAATGTGTTAATGATTAAAATCTACTTTGCACCTGAACGATGAATAGATTATTATTGTATTGTGAGGTATTTTCAATCTGTTTTTTATATCTGTCGAACTGTACACCCAATTGAATTCTTGCGCCATAGTTTTTAAGAAACTCTAAACCGAACATCGGAGTGATCGTTTGCCGGGGATTGGAGTTCATCCTGAAATTGGTGTCCAGGTATTCATACCGGCAGGATAATTCGAAGGCGCTGAGGTTTCTATGGTTGATTTCATATCTTAAGTTTGGTAAAAAATAAATGCCACGAATCAGATAATTGTCCGGATTGTCGGGCCTTTGTTCGGCTGCTATTGAATTATACAAAACATGATTTGTTGCCTGTTTCGCCTCCAACTGCATATCGAGGCTCCATTTAGGATCAAAAGTAACCAATGAGCTGAGGTCCACTCCAAGGGCGTAAACCTTTTTACCAAAGACTTCA
This sequence comes from Chryseobacterium sp. PTM-20240506, assembly GCF_048296755.1. Classification (NCBI taxonomy): domain Bacteria; kingdom Pseudomonadati; phylum Bacteroidota; class Flavobacteriia; order Flavobacteriales; family Weeksellaceae; genus Chryseobacterium; species Chryseobacterium sp. PTM-20240506. The sequence continues at coordinate 2,041,901 of NZ_CP182581.1, read as the reverse complement.
CCTATGCCGCCATTTAAACCAACGTTAAAATTGTATTTTTTTAAAAGCCCGAATACCAGGCGGGTTGAATATTGTTTTCCGTTGTCGTTATCATTAACCTGATTCTTTCCATTACCATTAACTACAGAAACCGCATATTGGAAAGGTATTTCTCCCAGCTCAAGCTGCCCGGTAGCAGACATCCCTATCTGGAAACTTGTCCATCCCAATTTTCCGAATTCAGTGTACTGATTGGACCAGTCCAAAGACTTGATGATGTCTATAGGGTAAGTTTCTTCAATCCCGAACCACGGACGGAATTGCCCGACAGTGATGGCAAGTTTAGGATTGAAGGTGTATTTCAAATAAGCATTTTCGAGAACCCTGCTTTTGGGATCATTTTTGAAATCTGCCAGATTAGCCAATACGACCACTTCAGTGCGTTTGCTGATCTGTGCTCTTACCTGTACCCTCATGTATTTGAGCATGAAATTATTATCAGTTCCGGATCCGTCTTCATGATGAAGTCCGTTTACATCAACATCTTTGGTCATACCAACAAGATATCTCGCCTGAAAAAGCCCTTTGATCTGTAGCTGAGGATATTTTATATTATCTTCTTCCGGTTGGGTCTGTGCAGAGTCTTTCACCTGCCCGCTTACTGATATCGAGAAGACAATCAGGCAAAGTAATTGCATTCTTTTTTTTAGTGAAAAAAAGGTCATAGTGCTTTATATTGAGTTTAAAGATTGAAAAGGATCTAAAGTCCCAGGAATTTAAAAGGCTTGCTTTCTACAAAGTCTTTATTGGTTTTTCCGTTGTAGGTTTTAAAATTATCAAGGTTTAATTTTAATATTTTTCCTTTGGGGCTGAAATCAAATTCTTTAAGATCTACCCAAAAGGTATTGGGAGTGAATACGGTTTCGAAGTAGTAAACCAGATTTTTATGGTCGGAGACAGAACGCCATCTTGTTGAAGAGATATTAGGTTCTGTTTCTGAACTTATACCGTATGGTACCGAACAATTTCTGATCACACTGAAAACACTTGCTACCGCAGAGCGGGTATCAGAAGTTTTCGGAATCGCATCGATATAATAAGAAGCTCTTACAAAACGGTCTGCTGCACGATTGGTTCCGGGAAGCATAATAGTACCCGGGATTCCTTTCCAGTAATTATTTAAAGCGAGTTGCTGATCAAAAACAGGGGAGTTTGTCATTACAGTGTAAGACGGATCGTGATGGATAACCAGTTTTCCGTCGATGTATTCTAAAACAGCATTATCCCCGGAAGCATCTGATAAAGATAAATGAAGGGTGGTAAATCGTTCAGTTCCCGGGATATAATCACTTACAACAACGAACGGTTCTTTTTTCATATAATCGACAGCCTCTTTTACATTTTCAAAATTATCAAGGAAATATTGGGCCCACATCGAAATCGAAATGCCTTTCTCACGTCCCTTGGGATTAAATTTCGGATATTGGCTTTCACCCAGCCATAGTACATTGGCAACAAGTCCTTTTTCGTTCATTCCGTCAGCGGTTGCAATATCCCATGCTGTGCTGATAAGGCTGCCATATTTAGAGGTCCATTTAACGGATTTTGCACCAACTTCGCCGTCACGTTGTATTCCTCGCGGGAGTACCCATAAATTTACTGCAATTTCATCACGCCAGTCCATAGACCGGGCAGTGATAACTGTGTTATCAGGACCTTTATAAACAACTCTTGTACAAGCTTCGGAATAATTAATGAGTCCAGGTAGAAAAAAGGAAATAAGAGGGATTATAAATAATTTTTTCATACTGATGTATTTGAGTGTTAGGTAAATAAATAATATATTTCTTTTAAAAATATTTGATTATTTATTTATGTTTTCATGTTTTGGTGATATAAAACTAGTGAATTTTACTTAATTATTAGAATTATTTTAATTTAATATTAGTTTGATGTTAATAATCATTTTCCTTTAATTTTATGAAAAAAATTGTGATTTTCTTAACAAAATTTATTATATTAATAACAATGGATTGTATTCTAATGTGCTGTTATTTAAATAGTTGAATTTATAAAAGGTTTAGATACCACAAAGTAATATTTCATCAAAAAAATCGTTATATTTGATTGATTTTAGAATACTATGAATTTTGTAGAATGTCACGAAGAACCCATCCATATTCCGGGGTATGTACAAAGTTTTGGATACCTGATTGGCATTGATGCAGAATCTCACTTCATTACTTTTTTCAGTGAAAATATAAGGGATATATTTGCTATCGAAGATGTAAACATCCTTTTCGATAAAAAGATCAGTGATTTTCCGGAAAGCTTCCAAAGTATTATAGAATCAGAGATTTATAATTCACTGAATACGTTTACAAGACGAGAAAATGAGACGTATTTCGATAAAATATTCATCCACGGAACGGAATATCATTTTTCTGTTTTCCGAAATAGCGGCCGCATCTTTTTAGAGTTTGAGAAGGTTATTGAAAATCCCAATAAGCGGATATCCAATAAGTACGATAACTTTTATATTATAGACAATGCTCAGGAAATCTGGGATCAGCTTTTAAACACGCTTTCTAAAATTGTGAATTATGACAGAATGATGGTGTATAAGTTTATGACCGATGGTTCAGGGAAGGTGATTGCTGAAAAAAGAAGTAATGGTACACATAGTTATCTCGGATTGCATTATCCTGAAACGGATATCCCAAGACAGGCCAGGGAACTGTATCTTAAAAAAAGAAAGAGGATTTTCAGTAATGTATATTCTGAAACTGTTCCTATTTTAAGCAAAATACAACAAAATATAGATCTTACATTCGCTGCGTCACGTGGAATGTCTCCTATTCATGGGCAGTATATCAAAAACTCAGGAGCTTCTTCAAGTTTTAGTGTTTCCATCATTATCGATGATAAGCTATGGGGATTGGTAACCTGTCAGAATACCGAACCTAAACATATAGATCTGGAAGACCGCGTTCAGGCAGGGATTTTTACAGCATTGGCATCTAATGCCTATTCGTCTTTTAAAACCAAAAGAGAACTGAAGTATCGCCTGGATCTGAATGAAAAATCTGCATTTCTGAAAACAGAGTTTCTGAAACAAAATTCTTTATTCGACTCTCTGGTTCAGAACAGGAAAGAAATTATGAATATTGCAGAAGCAGATGGTCTGGCAATTATTTCGGATGACAATATTGTAAAAACAGGAATTACTCCAGCCCACGTAGTTATTCAGAAAATAGTAAACTGGGCTTACGAAAACACAGATGAAAGTATTTACATTAACCGCAGTTTCCTGAAAGAGTACGGTAATGATCTGGAACTCGACAAAGATAGTGCAGGGATTATCATATACTTCATAGACCGGGTTAAGAATGAAATGTTGATCTGGTTCCGCCGGGAATTTGACGAACATATAGATTGGGCCGGAAATCCTGAAAAGAAGGTTGATGTTTTCGTTCAAAACGGGGAGGAAAAGCAGATCGTTTCTCCAAGAAAATCTTTTGAAGTATTTAAGGAAAACATTAAAGGTAATTCCAAACGATGGAGTTCCAGAAACATAAGCGGAGTACAGGTGGTTCGTGATGTAATTTTAGAAACATCCCACAAGCAATATAACACCATAAAACAGCTGAATGACCAGCTTAAAAAGGTAAATGAGGAGCTGGATAGTTTTTCTTATACGATCTCTCATGACCTGGGAACACCGCTTACTGTAATGAAGCTTAATGCCCAGATGCTTCTTTCTAATTTTGACAAATCCGAAAAGGAAAAAAATAAGTTAAAGTCTATTATCGAAGAAATTGATAATATGGCAGAGATGATGCATGATGTCCTTCAATTGAGCCGTGCAAAGCACAGTGAAATTGAACTGGAAAGCCTGCAGCCTCATCAGACAATCGAAAAAATTTCTGAGAATGCCAGAATCACTTTCGATAGCCCGAAAACAGAGATTATCATCAAGGAAGCTCCCGAGGTCCTGGCAGATAAAACCATGTTGCACCAGGTATTTTTAAATATCATTAATAATGCCGTAAAATACTCCTCTCATCAGGAGCAACCGACAGTAAAAATCGAAGGGCATGAAGTGGGAGAAACGGTTGTTTATAAAATTTCAGACAATGGAATCGGAATTCCTGAAGAGGAAAAGCATAAAATGTTTAAGATTTTCAACAGAATGGATAATGCCAAGAAGTTTAAGGGGAATGGCATCGGGCTGTCTATTGTTCATAGAATTATGAAGAGAATAGGAGGGAATGTGGATTATAAAAGTGATAAAGAGGGTACTTCTTTCATTTTAACGTTTAAAAAGCCCTAAATTTGAGGAACTTTTAAATCCATATTATGGTATCTGAATATCTTAAACAAAATACAGCTGAATATCACGATGCTGCTGAGAAACTTTTTAACTCTGAAAAGATTTTTAATAAGACCTTTACTTTAGAAGATTATAAAAAAATCATTCATACGAATTACCTGATGCTTTTGCATTCTGAAGATAAAATTTTCAACAGCCTTCATGACAAGTTTGGTGATAAACTTCAATTGGAACAGAGAGTAAAACTTCCCCTTATCGAAAAAGATCTGGAAAGTCTTGCTTTGGAAAACCAAAAGACATCCCAGAGACTTGAGGTAAATAATGAGCATGAGGCATTGGGAATGATGTATGTAATTGAAGGTTCTACATTAGGAGGAAATGTTATTGCGAAACAACTTTCTAAAACGGAGGGTTTTGATGAGGTAACTTTCAATTTCTTCGGTTGTTATCAGGAGAACACGGGATCCATGTGGAAAAACTTTAAAGAGGTTCTGGATACTGAAGTTTCTGAAGAGAACTACAACGAGGTATTATCGGGAGCCAAAAAATTATACACTTTTTTACTGAACGTAAATTAATTTCTGGTCTGAAATCCAAATATATCCTTTGCAGATAATTAACTTCCTGAAAGATTGCTCAATTTTTCAGGAATTGTTAAATTTGGGAGTCAAATTTTTAGACTGAACTAAAAATAAATAATTTTAAAAAGTATACATTATGAAAGTAACTGTAGTAGGTGCAGGCGCTGTAGGAGCAAGCTGTGCAGAATACATCGCTATGAAAAACTTCTGTTCAGAGGTAGTTTTAGTAGACATTAAAGAAGGTTTTGCTGAAGGTAAAGCAATGGATTTGATGCAGACAGCGTCGCTTAACGGTTTTGATACCAAAATTACGGGAACAACAGGAGACTACAGCAAAACTGCAGGATCTCATGTAGCAGTAATCACTTCAGGGATTCCAAGAAAACCTGGAATGACAAGAGAAGAATTGATCGGAATTAATGCAGGAATCGTAAAAGACGTTACTGCTAACCTGGTAAAGCATTCTCCTGATGTAATTATCATTGTAGTTTCTAACCCTATGGATACAATGGCATATTTAGTACACAAAACTTCCGGTCTTCCAAAACATAAGATCATCGGAATGGGGGGTGCATTGGATTCTGCCAGATTTAAATACAGATTGGCTGAAGCATTGGAAAGCCCTATTTCTGATGTAGACGGAATGGTAATCGCTGCTCACAGTGATACAGGAATGCTTCCATTATTGAGCAAAGCGACAAGAAACGGAGTTCCTGTAACTGAATTCCTTGATGCTGATCAACAAAAATATGTAATTGAAGAAACGAAAGTTGGTGGAGCTACATTAACTAAATTATTAGGAACTTCAGCTTGGTATGCTCCAGGTGCGGCTGTTTCTGTAATGGTTCAGGCAATTGCATGTGACCAGAAAAAAATGATCCCTTGTTCTTTGATGCTTGAAGGGGAATACAACCAAACTGATATCTGCTTAGGTGTTCCTGCTATTATCGGTAAAAATGGTGTTGAAAAGATCGTAAACGTAACACTTACTGTAGAAGAGCAATTGAAGTTTGCTGAGGCTGCTAAAGCGGTAAGAGAAGTGAACGGAGATCTGAAGTTTTAATTACATTAAACTTTATATATAAAAAACGCGCCCAAAAGGCGCGTTTTTTTATGTAGTCTTTTTAATCAATTCTTTCGATCAACATCTTTCTTCCACCCGCATCAATTTCCTGTTTCAAAACCTGGTTGGATTTTGTGTCAATATAAAAAGTCATTTTTACAGCATTGTCAGAAATATCATCTGTCACACTCACCATCCAGACCTCTTTATTGAGAAAAGTTCCTTTTTGTGTATCTGTAATATGGGCCTTCATTAACCTCTTGCTTGATTTCGGATTGTAGTCAAAAATGGCAATATCAGTCTTATAATGATCTTTAAGCGGTAACCACCGGATGATCTGAGGATAGATGTTACTATCGAAAAATCCTCCCTCTCCCTTTTCGTTAATTTCGGTTTTGGTATTGCTTGCTTTGTCTGTATAATATCCGGTTACTGTTTTCCCAAAATGTAAAGCCATGTCCCTTTGTGTGTTGAAAGAAGTATGTTTTATTGGTTTTAATTGAGGAAGCTCTGCAATGGTTTCATCAACCCAATCTGGCTTACCAGCCATTTTTACGGTAGTTTTTACATCCACTGTGGTATTGCTACGGGTAATTTCTGTGTTTATCTTAGCAATTTCAATTTTAGCCCCATCCTTTAAGGCATACCAGATCATTGCTTCTTTTTCATTTTTGATTAAGTTATTGATCACTTCATTCTTTTCAGGAGTCTGAACTTTATCTTGTGCACAAAATAGGGAATTGCCTAATATCATCATGAGAACTGTGCAGGAAAGAAACCTTGTTTTCATAGTATAGTTATTTGTTGGTTATAATCAGTAAGTCACTGAAAATAAACAAATGTTACATTGCTATGAGTATTATGGGATAGGGAGAAATAAAAAACGCACAATTTGTGCGTTTTTAGGTAATCTCTTATTTTTCAGCGTGAAGGCCAATTCGGTTGCCTTCCGTATCTCTAATTACAGCAATATAGCCTGCATTCATTTTCATCGCCGGACTTACGATCCTGCCACCAGCCGATTCTACTTTGTCCAAGACCACCTGGATTTCCGGATAAGCATTGATGTAGACTAATGTTCCTTTGTCCGAAGGCTGATTGTTTTCTGATTTTGATAAAACTCCTGTAATTCTACCCGAGGTAGCCTGCACAACATCAGGGTTATAAGGGAAGAAGGTAAGTTCTTCCTGAGTTTCCGGAATAGAGCGTGTGATCATTTTAATATCTAAAATTGTTTCATAAAATGTTTTCGCCCTTTCCGTATTGATGACCGGAATTTCAAACCATGTAATAACATTGGTGTTTTCGTCAATTTTTTTTAATGCTTTCATAGCTTAATATTTATGGTGTATGATTAAGGCAGCTAATACAATACCAATAGCATCTATGTTTGAATTATTTTTATTGACAATTTGCAGATTTATTATTTTTTCCTTCCTACAAAATTCCAGACCGCTTTAATGAATTCAGGATTTTTTTCATAATACAGCAGGTGTCCGCCATCAATGGAAACAATTTCTTTATCAGGGAACTTAAAGGATTGATAGTGTTTTGTACCTACAGCCTTATCCTTTTTTCCTGTAATGATCAATGTTGGGGTTTTGATATCCTTTGTAATTAATGTATAATCTGCATAATACTCCGGGAATTCTTTGGGTTTTGAAATAACGGCCATTCCGAAGTCAATGATTCTTGGATGTAATGAATCAACCTTATCCATTTCTTTGATCGTTTCAATATCATCCGTAAGGAATCTGAATCCCATTCTTTTGGATCTTAAAGCCTTGCTTAATTTGGAAAGCTCAGAAGAAAGACTGTCTTTTGCAATCTTTTGGTTTTTCAAATGAAGAAGCTCATTGGCATATTCAATCTGTTCTTTGACAGATTCATTATTTAAGAAATGTAAAGTCACATTGGCTAAAATAATGCCTTTTACATTTTGAGGATATTTTTTAGCATAGCTTACGGCAATAATTCCTCCAAAAGAATGAGCCATTAAGAAAACCTTGTTTAATTTTAGATGCTGTCTTAATTCTTCAATATCCTGTACCATTTTATCCAAATGATAATCATCCGATTGTGCAGATTTTCCGGATCCTCTCTGGTCCATGTAGACCATTTTAAGATTTTTCTCGAGATGGTTCCCTCCCATTAACTCAAATGAAGGATAGCCCTGACCCGGTCCTCCAGGAATATAGATACAGGCTTCACCATTTCCGGAAACTTTGTAATGGATCTGTACATGATCACTTGTCTGAAAAAAATCCTCAGATTTGGATTGAGCTGATATAGTATTAATGAATAATAGCAGAGTAAAGAAAATAAATTTCATGTATACAATTTTATACGAATATAACATTTTATAACAGGTATTTATTACACCTCTTTTATCTTAAGAGATAGAAGATAGGTCTCTGTACTTTTAAAATAATCCAGCCAGATCTTGTAGGATTATATTTCTACGGTTTTCGGTACCTTAAATAACAAAACCACAGCCCATATTTGCAGAATAGTTTGAGCAACATTTATAATTCCAAGAACAGGATCTGCTAAAAAATTCATTATTACAATTGGGATTGCAAGAATTCCTAAAATTAAAAGAACCAAAAGGACATATTTTATCAATTCTGTACCTTTTCCTGCTAAATATCCAATTCCAAAAATGATTGCAATTGTTACTACAGCTGTAAATATTGCAGAACCTGAACTAAGAGATTCATAGGTCCAGATCATATTACCGACACCTAACGCAGCTGAAAGATAAATTAAGTTAGCTGCTTTCATATGGTTAGAGTGGGGAATGACCTCTGCTTTTTCTTTTTCTGTTGTGATCAAAGAATTCTTTCGTTCAATTTCTTCAGGACTGAATTCTTTTCCTCTGGATTCCAATATATCAGATGCATATAGAATAGCTTGAGGCACAACCTTAGTATCTGGTTTTATATATTTTTCAAGCCCCTGGCTTGACATTTTTTCTAAGACATTTTTATTGACGCTCATTTTAAATCAGATCGTAGTTTTTTAAGATCGCAAATTTAATAAAACCTCTCTCTTAAAATAAACAAATCTGAATAATAAATAGATTTCAGCTAAAAGACTGAATCTACTTTTCTGTAGCCGAAAAAGTGGGTGTGTTTATAAAAATAAAAGAAGCAAATTTTCTTTATGTAAAATTGAAAGTAGTGAAAAATTATATTCTATATTTCTGAACTTATAATTAAAATATTATTAAAAAATATTGTAAATACTTATTTCACTTGTAATAAAATTTATTTTTGAACTGTCTATTATGATAGACACCTTAATTCAATATGAAGCAAAAATTATTTTTTCTCTTATTCATCGTATATGCATTTTCGCACGGACAAAAAATAGAACTCGGGAAATCATATCCAAATCTGTCATTTGATGGATCTTCTGATGCTCATTATCATTTGAACTTGAAAAAAGGAGATATTTATCTCTTTACAGTTTATCAAAATAATATAGATGTTGAAGTTATACTTATGGATTCATCAGGGAAAAAAGTTGCTTCTGTAGATCTTGCAGACGGTAACAATGGTTATGATAAAATGGAGTTTTCACCCGAAAAAGATGATTATTACAAGCTGGTTATTCGTTCTGTTGAAAAAGAGAAAAAACCAAATGGGGTGATTGGAATTACTTCAAAAAAACTGACCAAAAATGAATTGAAAAACCGGGAGAAGGTAGCTCTTGGTCTGAAGAAAGAAAATGCTAAAGATATCATGACTGTAGATGTCATGCATTTTTGGGAAGCATATGATCAGTTGAAGCTGGCAAAAAGTAAACAGGATAGCATAGATGTTATCCAAAAAATATATCTGGACCGCGCAACAGATGGGCTTAGGGAATTTGAGAAAGTAAGGTACTTTTCTGCAGAGTTTTTTGTTGAACGGATAAAAAAATACAGTAAATTCTATACTAGTGTCAGAAACAATACCATGATAGCCATGCAGATGGAAAATATAGGATCAGTGATCACTGAATTCAAAAAATGGTATCCGGAAGCAAAACCTGCTAAAATCTGTTTTGTTATTGGCCCTATGTCAACAGGAGGAACAATTTCGGGTAATTATATATTGATAGGCGTAGAAATGCTTGCTGGAAATAAGGATTGTGATATATCTGAAATAACGAATGAAAACCTAAAAGCGGATATTTTATCCCGGAATAATGAATCGGATGTGGTTGATTTTATTAAAGAAACAGCGGTTCATGAATACATCCATACCCAACAGAGAAAAACTGATAAAAATGCATGTGAATGCATTCTTCTGGAACATATCATAAAAGAAGGCGTGGCATCATATATTTCGGAGAAAGTATTGTTGGAAAAAAAGAACTATAACAGCAGAGCATTTATGTATGGTAAAGAAAATGAGAAAAGACTTTGGAATGAGCTCAAAAATGAGTTATGCACAAAAGATTTTAGTAACTGGCTTTTTAATGCTTCTGTCAGCAAGGACCGGCCGGGAGATCTTGGTTACAGAATGGGCTACAATCTGGCCGAAGCCTATTATGAAAATGCCACAGATAAAAAATCCGCTTTAAAAGAAATGATCGAAATGGAAAATCCACTTCTGTTTCTTGATCAGAGTAAATATGACCTAAAGTTTAGATAAGTGAAATAAAAGCATCAAGATTACCGCGCTAAAGAAAAAAATAGATACCAAGATAAACCTAAAACCACGAGATGAAAAGGACTACATTATTGATATTCAGTGTTATTACAGTGTATTTTTGTTCTACCAACCAAAAGCTTAGCCCAGAGAATTCTTTCGAAAAAGATGTTGAGAAAGTGGCAGACAGTATTAAAGTGAATGATATTGTCATTAAAAACCTTTTCAAATATCAGATACTGGCGCATCACAATAATTCTTTTGATGAAAAAATGATTGTTCAAAAGGTTTATCATCCTCATAAAAGGCTTTGGGATAGTTGCTATGCTATGATCTTTGGTGAAAAAAATGCTTCTTTATACAATACTCCGGAAGGAATGGTTGAATGGAATAAAACACTTTATCCCAAACATAAAGCTGAGTTTGATCATAAAACAAAAGAATTGCTAAAGGTGAATATCAACCGTGTGCTGACTACTAATTTGAAGAAATTTGGCAGAATGGTTCCATACCAGCCTAAAGCAACTATTAGTATACTTTTCAGCCCACTAACAGGAATTGGTTTTGGAGGTTGTAATGCCGGGCAATTTGCTCTTGAACTCAATAATAAAAATATTGATCCTGAATTTATACTCGAGAAAGGGTTGCCTCATGAACTCAATCATTTGGTATATGAAAAGTTCAGAAGTAAGGATAAAGATAAAAATTCAGCATTAAGCCAGACTATTGATGAGGGTTTTGCCTGTTATTTTACCTGGGTATTTTTCGAAGGGAAAATGGAGAAGCACAATGCAGTAGAAAATATGTCCCAGGAAAACTGGACATGGTATCTGAATCATGAAAAGGAAATCTTCACCAATGTAAAACCTTATTTTGAGGATACCTCAGGAGATAATCCATTGTTAAGAAATGATCGGAAAAAGCTTTTCCCCCAAGCTCCCAAAACTTTAAATTACTGGCTTGGCTTCAGGATTGTAGAAAAATATGTAGAAAAGCATGGACCTGAATCGTGGAAGGATATATACAAACTGACCCCTAAAGAGGTGCTTGGCAAAAGCGGCTACGAAAATTATATAGCTACATTGTAAACATTTATTTTGTTGAAATGATTTCAACAAAAAAGAGTGGGTAACCACTCTTTTTTCATATCATTAGTAGACGCATCCACATCCTGTTTCCCATTCCTGGCAGAAACGTTTGGGTTCATGACATCCACCTATTGGGCCACCACCTGTTTTGGGAGTTTTATAACATACATCACCACTACAGTAAGTATCATAACCAGGACCCGCCGGAGGACAAACGCCATCGAGGCAAAATGCATACGCTGTATCACCGCCGCTGATCAATACCAGATCTGTTCTTGATAATTTCTTTGAATTTTTCATAGTAATAGTATTTTAATTTATTGATTACTAATATACTAAAATTATCAAGGCAATTTAATGCGACTGATTGGTCATTGATGAGGAGTGGGATCTGTTATTCAAATATGCGGGAGAAAATCCATATTGCTTTTTAAATACATAAGAAAAATGGGAGAGATCTTCGAAGCCAAGATCAATATAAATTTCTGTCGGTTTTTTATGCTCTTTGTCCAATAGAAAATAAGCTTCCTGCAAGCGCCTTTTTATTAGCCATTTACCGGGAGTCATGTTGAAGATCGTTTTAAATTCACGCTTGAATGTTGACAAACTCCTTCCTGTCATAAATGCAAAGCGTTCAAGGCTGATGTTGAATTTAAAATTATGATTCATAAATAGTTCCAAATCAATTTTATGAGGGGCGCTGAAATTAAAGAAGATATTCTTTAGTTCGTGATTGTTTTTTAACAGAATCATAAGAAGTTCTTCTCTTTTAATATCAACAAAAATACTGTCTAATTGTTCTGTTCCGTTGTAATATGGCTCTAAGGACTGAACAAAATTTTTAATCAGTTTATCTTCATCTATAAACAAAAAGGAGTCGTCGTTTTCCGTTGGTTCTACAGAGTAGGGATGACGTTCCAGAAATTTTTTTAGGAATGCTTCATCAAAAGCTATAATTACTTTTTCAAAGGCTCCGTCTTCCTTGTGCTTTGTGTAACGTACCAGATGATTTTTTCTTGCAATGCAGTAATCCCCGGGTCTCATAGTGTAATGCTTATAACCATCATATGAAACCATTGATCCTTTGAGCAAAAACAGAAAGAAATGTTCCGGAATAAATTGTTCCGGTGATATTTCAGGACCAAGGTGGCAGGATTGTATGTTGTTAAATTTCAATGGACTATTGCTTTAGTATGACAAATTTATGGTTTTAACATTAAACTATCTGCACTGGCTAATATTGCTTCTTCTCTGCTTCTGGGATTCCATCCCAGTAAAGATCTGGCTTTTTCATTAGAAATTTCTTTGTAGAAATGAATGTCAATTGGATTTAACGCCTTAATATTGGAAGCATATTCGCTTCTCTTTTCCTTTATTAGTTCAGCTACATCGTAAAATGACATAACTCCTTCTGAAGTGGCAATGAATCTTTCTCCAGCAGCATTAGGATGGAGCATGGCTTTGATATGAATATCCGCAACGTCTCTTACATCTACTACACCCATAGTGAAATTGGGATTGTAATTGGTAGTTCCGTTAATAATTCCTGTAATTGCAATATCCAATGAAGCTGAAGAAATTCCAGCGAGCGCAGGACCAAAAATACCCACGGGATTTATTACGGTTAATTCCATATTATTACCTTCTGTATGTATAAATTTCCAAGCTGCTTTTTCGGCAACAGTTTTCGATTTTATATAAGGAGGAAGTTCAGCATTGAGATCTGTCCAGTCTCTTTCTGTGAAAATGTGTCCTTCTGTATTATTAGTATAACCAACTGCGGCAAAAGATGAGGTAAGAACTACTCTTTTTACCCCTGCAGATCTCGAAAATTGTAATACGCGTAAAGCTCCATCCCTGGCAGGAATAATCAGCTCATTTTCATCTTTAGGATCTTGAGCAGGGAAAGGAGACGCTATATGAATTACAAAATTACAGTTTTTGGTTGCTGCATCCCAATTACGGTCACTTGTAAGGTCTGTTTCATAAAAGGACAGGTGTGAGAAGTCTGAAATTCCACCTTCTTTCAGTGCTTTCAATATGACATCTTTTTTATGAAGTGAGCGAAGGGTTGTTTTTACTGTATATCCTTGTTGTAATAATTGAAGAATTGTGTGAATTCCCACGAATCCGGTTCCTCCTGTTACCAATACCGTTTTTCCTGATATTAAATTTTCCATTTTTTTTAATTTTACAGGACAAAGTTCATAATAAACTAAGCTGTTGGCTTTGTTGAGGAGTTCAAATTTTCTTTGTTGTGAGGTTCATAGTTAATCTGAAAATCTGGAAATACCCTATGCTTCTTCACTATAATTTTAAACTCTTTTATTACAAATACAAAACCGATATTCAATTGAACACCGGCTTTGCATTTATATAAAAGAACTATTAACTTCTAAAAGCTATTATTTAATTCTTTATTATTTATTGAATACCTCGAAAGCGCCTTCTGAGCCTGCAAAGAAATTATTGTAAACCATTTCGGTATTTCCGACGCGAACTTCAAAGGTGTCTTGCTCAAGGGCTTTTACAAGATCTTCAGCAACAACAGATGCCGGAATGCCGTTTTCACGACCACCGATCTCTACAGAGAAATCTGTGTCAACCAAAGGAGGCATAAGCTCAAAAACCTTAATGCCCGTATCTTTTGCCAGTTCATATCTCAATAATCTTGTATAGGAATGTAAAGCTGCCTTGGAATCCGAATAGGTGGGCACATGAGATCCCGGAATAAATGCAACAATTGAGGATACGTTAACTATTGCCGCGTTGTTTTGCTGTTTCAGTAAAGGGAGTAATTTTTCAGTAAGTCGGATAGGAGCAAAGTAATTGGTTGTAAATTCTGCAATCGCTTTAGTATAGGTGTCAGAAGAGTCCGATAAAGTATAAGCATATGCATGGCCGGCATTATTAATCAGGATGTTCAATGTCCCAAAATTGATTTTAATCTCTTCTATCAGACGATTGATGTCATTTTCATCAGTGATGTCTGCCTGAATAGTGAATACATTTTCCAATCCCTGAGCAGCATTGTCAAGTTTTTCTTTGTTTCTACCTACAATAATAATTTTATTGGACGGATTTAACAATTTTGCGATTTCTAAGCCGATTCCTGATCCTCCTCCTGTGATAAGGATGGTGTTGTTTGTAATGTTCATAACTGTTGATTTAAAATATTTATTTTATATTGTACCATTTAGTACAAAATTGTCCAAAAAAATTTAGTCAAGCACTTTCAAATTCATTTCAATGATTGAACGAAGTGTTTTACATGAATTCTCCATACGTCTTGTAACATGAAGTCCATTCCATAAATTGGTGAGATGCCACGCAAGAATTTCAGGATCTTCTGCATTTTTTATTTGTCCGGTGTCCTGAGCTTTTTTGATCGATTTTTTAAAGGTCTGCTGAAGTTTTTTCAAAAGCCTTCCTGAGATGTGCTTGGCTTCAATATCTTTTTCGGATAGCTGTACTAAAGCATTTCCCAGATAGCAACCTGTCTCTCTATCGCAATCAGGTTTTTGGGAAAGCTGTAAAAAAAATGTTTTAATCAGTTCAATTTCGTTATCAGAACTTGAAAGCTGCTGCTCAAATCTACTAAGAAAACCTTCGGAAAACTGTTCAATGGAACGTACATAAAGCTCCTGTTTTCCTCCTTTAAAGGCATGATAAAAACTTCCTTTTCCTATTCCCATCGCATTAAGCAATTCGTCTGCAGAAGACGCATCGTATCCCTTTGCTCTGAAAACTTCAGTAGCCTTTTCAATTGCCTGATGCTCGTCGAATATTTTAGGTCTTCCTGCCATGATGAATGATTTAACAGAGCAAAGGTATGTAATTGTACCGTTCGGTACAAAATGGAATTTGTAATATCTTTAATTGATTTTGTCGATTGAGTTAAAAATGAGATCATCTCTTTTTCGTCCAGATAATAAACAGAGCCACAGCAGAAAAAATATATTTATATCAATTTGTCCTGCTTCTCCCCGTGAAATATGAAATACACTTGCGAAAATCATCAATATAATTACTCCATATGCTGTGTATAAAGTAAGCCTTGATTTGAGTGTTATCAGATCAGGAAGAAGAATCCCGATCGCAGCCACCGCATCAATAATTCCTGTTACCAAAACCAAACTACGGTTTTGTTCAGTCCATGGCCACATTTGAGCTAATGTTTCAGCAGGCTGGAATAATTTCATAGAGGCTGCCCAAAGTAGTGAAACGGATAAAAAGATTTTTGCAGCCCAAATGGTAATGCTTAAAATTTTTGAGGTTTTCATTTCTAATGATCTATTGATTTTAATGATTCAAAATTACTTACATTTGTTATGCGGCCATGGTTACTTTCCCTTTGGATAGTACTTTCCGGCCGGAAAGTAATAATGAAATCAATAAGTTATGCTGGCAAAAGGAGGATGCCCCAAGACAATGCTTTCTATTAAGGATGCTCTTGAAGCAGTAGAAGGAAAGTGGAAATTATTAATTTTATTTTCTTTATCTGAAAAACCCAAAAGATTTGGCGAACTTTCTAAAGAAGTAACCGGTATTACAGATAAAATTCTGTCCAAAGAGTTGAAACTTCTGGAGGTAAATAAACTGATAAAAAGGGAAGCTTTTGATACTGTTCCGCCTAAAGTAGAATATTCCATTACAGAGCACGGCATGTCCCTTGAAAAAGTTTTGGACGAGCTGCACTTCTGGGGACTTTCTCACCGATCAAGAATTCTAAGTGAATGGTAGAGCTATAAGACATCAAAGCTCATGTATATTGCTGTTTCCGTAGAGTCATTATAGAGTTTTGTATTGATCCCAGTAAAACTAAATCCTGCACGCAGATAAAATTTTATGGCAGGGTAGTTGGTGTTTTGGGTTTCCAGTTCTACGATTCTGCAATTTAAATCCCGGGCTTCTCTGTTTGCCTTTTTAATCAGTTGCTTTCCAATATCCTGTCCTCTAAATTTTTCACTGATTAAAATATTTTCAATATAAAAGCTATTATTCCACTCCCGGAATTCGGCAATAAGCCATCCTACAAGTTCACCATTGATAAAGGCCCCGAAAGAGTGTCCCTGCTTTATAACCTCATTGAGATCATTAATCTCATCAGGACCTGTTTCCCAGTTTTTTTTATAATGCTGTTTTTTCTCTCTTAATGAAAATTCAAAAATATTACCCATCGCAATGGCGGAAACAACAAATATCGTATCTGTCTCATATCCATTAAGTCCCCAATTGACTGTTGGGTCAGATATCAGTTTTTCTAACTTCTTAATTTCTGTCATTTGAAAGGTCTATCGGTTAGCAATATTATTTTCATAAAAATCAGTAAATCTTTCAAGGAGATCATCGGGATTTTCCCTGTCAAATTGACCAAATCCCAAAGTCATGATATGCCCTGAAACAAATTGTGAAAATACTGAATTGAAATTCTCAATATAGGTTTCGGCATGCCCTTGCAACTGTATCTCTGCTTCGATCATTTTTGTCCAATGTGGAGGGGTCTCTTCATTCTTTGAATAAGTAAGATAAGGTAAAATAAAAGGGACGAACTTCTGATATTGTTGATATTTATTAGGATCCAGGCTATCATTTGGCCAAACCCTGAATTGTTTTAATCCCAGGTTATCAGATTCTACTACGATTGCAGTTTCATTGTTGGCAACTTCTGTGATCACTTTTTTTTCCTTAAGAAAAATCGAAAACCAGGCAAGGTCCCATGCCGTTGCTCCATTTTGATTAACAAGATAATAAGGGTGAAAAATAGAATCTATTGCAATGAAACCTTGATTACCAACGGTATTTCTTATAATTTCCGAAACTGCTTCTTTATCTGAAATTTTCTGTATTGGATTACCATTGATAAAACCATAGATATAATGAGAGTTCCAGAGAGAAGGATCAAATGAAGGGTTATTATCTTCTTCTTGATTAATTGCTTGTGAATGCATTTTTGTGATATTAGGCCAGTATTAATATTCGTCTATTTCGGCTCTTGAAAATTATTGTAATTTTTTGATAATTCCATTTCCGTAATTTTTATTTTTTACTTTTTTCTTAACTCAGGATCAAAAAATCTAATAATCCGTTTTCACTTTTTTTATACTAAATCTTATTTTCATATCGCATATTCAGCCGTTCAATAGAAAAAGACAGATACGGAGAATATCTTTAGACTCATTAAGTATATCAGTTTTAATTAAGATATAAAATCCAAATTTAATCAAAATTTCATACTACAAAACTTTCAAAACCCTTAAATTTGCTAGCAATAAAAATTTACCAGATGCTTAGGAAAATTTCAATTGCGGCACTTACCATGTTGTCCGTAGTTACAATTGATGCTCAGAAGAACAAAAATTCTCAATTAGAAAGACCCAAATTAGTTGTAGGCTTAGTTGTAGACCAGATGCGTTGGGATTATCTTTACCGCTTTTATAATAAGTATGGAAATGATGGTTTTAAAAGATTGCTGAATACAGGTTATGCTTTAAATAATGTTCATATTCCTTATGTACCTACGATAACAGCTCTAGGACATACTTGTATTTATACAGGCTCTGTTCCGGCTATTCATGGAATTGCAGGAAACGACTGGACCGATAAGGAGACAGGAAAGAATGTCTATTGTACTACCGATGAAAGTGTACAGCCTGTTGGAACCAAAAATACTAAAATAGGAAGCCACTCGCCGAAGAATCTTTGGTCGACAACTGTGACGGATGAGCTAAAATTGGCAACCAATTTCCAGGCAAAGGTAATCGGGGTATCTTTAAAAGACAGAGCTTCCATTCTTCCGGCGGGACATACTCCAAACGGAGCGTTCTGGTTTGATGATTCCACAGGGAATTTTATTACCAGTACTTGGTATATGAATGATCTGCCAGAGTGGGTGAAATCTTTCAATTCACAAAATTTACCTGAAAAGCTGGTTGCTAACGGATGGAATACTTTATTGCCTATTAATCAGTATACAGAAAGTGCACCGGATAACTCTGCTTGGGAAGGTCTTTTAGGAAGTTCAAAAACGCCAACATTCCCTTATAGTAATCTCGCAAAAGATTATAAGGATAAAAAAGACAATATACGCTACACTCCTTTTGGTAATACCTTGACACTGAAATTAGCTGAAGCTTCAGTGGAAGGGGAGAAGTTAGGAAATGATAATGTTACAGATTTCTTAGCGATCAATCTTGCTTCAACGGATTATGCGGGACATAAGTTCGGACCTAACTCGATTGAGGTAGAAGATGTTTATTTAAGATTAGACCAGGATCTTGCGGAATTCTTTAATTATCTTGATTCTAAGGTAGGAAAGGGTGAATATACTGTTTTTCTATCTGCAGACCATGGTGGAGCACATTCTGTAGGTTTCCTGCAAGAGCATAAAATAGCTACAGGTTTCTTTGGAGAAAACAGCCAGAAAGATATCAATCAGAAATTAAAAGAGAAATTCGGAGTAGACAAACTGATTAATGCTGTAGACAACTATCAGATTTATTTTGATAGAAAATTATTAAAAGATAATAAGATCGAATTAGATGATGTAGTAAATTTTACAGTTAAAGAATTGGAAAATGATCCTACCGTTTTATATGCTGTTTCTGTAACCAAAGTACAGGAATCTTCGATCCCGGAGCCGATTAAGCAGAGAATTATCAACGGAATCAACAGGCAGAGAAGTGGAGATATTCAGCTGATCTCTCATGATTCCATGCTTCCGTCTTATGCAAAAACGGGGACAACGCACAGTGTATGGAATTCATATGATTCTCACATTCCGTTATTATTTATGGGATGGGGAGTTCAGCACGGAGAAAGTAATAAACCTTATTTTATGACGGATATTGCTCCTACAGTGTCTTCTTTACTTAAAATTCAGTTTCCAAGTGGTACGGTTGGAAATCCTATTACGGAAGTGATTGGAAAATAAACTTACCACATAGTATACATTATTAAGCATTCCTTTCGGGATGCTTTTTTGTTGGTCATGCTGAAATTTTCAGATTATGATCTGATCAGTAATTGAATTTCTTTATGGTATTTATTATTTCGTTTCCTAATACTTACGATGAAGTAAATGAGAATAGCAATAATTGCTGAACCGGATAAAATAATCCCAATACTAAGATAGTTGTATTTATTTCTAAGTTCTTTCGCTTTCTTCTGTGTTTCCCTGTTGTGGTTATTGATGGAATGATTAATGGAGCTTAATTCACTTTGTTCCCTTTTAAATCGCATTTCAAAATACTTTTTGTTGTAAACCTGGTAAAGGTCAGGCTTTCCCATGGCCAGATAGTTTTCTGACATTTCTTTGTAGATTCCCTCATTGAGGATGAGGTCTCCTGTATTTTGAGAAAGGCTTTCTGCCTGGATAAGAAGTCCCAGGGCTTTTTCATTTTCCCGGTTTTGCTTGTACATTTCTGCCAAGCCTTTAAGGGCAAATGCTTTGAGACTTTTGGCATTGAGTTTTTCTGCGTATTGTATAGAGCGGATAAATGCCTGCCTGGCTTTTTCCTGTTCATTCAGATTAAGATAACAATATCCTATGTTGTAATAAACCACACTCATATTGGCAAAGGTGGTTTTCTTCATTTTTACTTTTTCAAAATTCCCGATAGAGATCAGGAATTTTTCCAGAGCAATTTCCGAGTTGGACTGGCTTTTATAAATCATGCCCCGGATAGCATAGCTTCTAGCTGTTTCAATAAGTTTTTCAGGAGATTCTTTTGGAAGACGCTCTAAATAACGGTCAGCTTCATTAAGGGTTTCCAAACTCTTACTAAATAGTTCCATTTGCTGGTATTGTATAGCTACGGAAACCAAAACACTGGTTTGTAGTTTCAGATCGTTGGTCTTTTGAGCCAGGTCTTTTGCTTTCAGAATATATTGAAATGATTCATCAAAGTTTCTTTTTGCAATATTTGCGGTAGACAATAACAGATAAACAGATATGGACTTGTTAATATCCTTTTCCTTTTTCAATAAATTTTTTCCAATGGCTATAGCGTGATCGGGGTTATCATAAATATCGAGGCGGGCCTTTTTGAGCAGTGAATCATGAGAAATGCTCTGAGCACACACGAAAAAAGAGTTAACAAATAATATGATCATAAAAATGGTATGGGATCCTATTCTCATAATGCTTTATTTTTTGTGATTTCCTGAATATATACATTGGGAGACATTCCCGTTACTGATTTAAATACTGTTGTAAAAGCACTGTGCGACGAAAATCCTGAAAACTCTGCCAGATAGCTTACTTTATAGTGAAGAAAGCTGGGATCTGTCTTTAATAAATGAGCGATATGGTTGATCCTGAGCTCGTTGATGTACCCATTGAAATTTTTACCTTTGCTGGTATTGATTACTTCAGATAAATATTTGGTGTTAACTCCCATCTGTGCGGATAAAGATGAAAGAGACATATTGCGGTTAAGGTACCGGTGAGATTGCTCCCACTCATTCAATTTTTGGAGAATTTCTTTTTCTTTCTCTTTCGAAATTTTATGGGTGTCTTTTTCAGAGTTAAGGTCAATTCTGTTTTCTTTTCCGGTCTCCACATGATCTGTTTTAAGAGGAGCGGAAAGTGCCCGCAGTTTTTGTTTTTCAAAAAAGTACAGCTGTTTTTTCAGGTCCTTATTTTTGTTTTTTTCCAGAAAGAAATAGATAACCAATGCTGTAATAACTGCAAGAATGATAAAGGTTAAAATCCATAATTTCCTGGACTCATTCTGTTTCTGGAATTCAAGGTTGTTATTCTGGTAAGTTTCTACCAATTTAACGATATACCGTATACCTTCTTTTTGATTGAAATCAAGTTTAGATCTTAATTCGGTATACAGCTTATTGTATTGATGGTATTTTATATCATTATGTAAAGCGAAATTGGTTTTTGCCAGTGATTCATATATTTTCAGTTTCAAATTATTATAAGGAAGATCTTCAATTTCAGAAAGTCCTTTTTCAAGATGGGCAAGGGCTGTTTTATAATTTCCGTTAAGAAAATAATAACGGGATAAATTTTCATTGGCTAACGCGGAGAGAAAAGGTTGGTCGGGGCTTCTCTCAACATCAGAAATAACATGATCCAATAATTTTTTAGCATCAATATACTTGTTTTGCCGAAGCAGATAGGAGGCACGGAAGATTTTATTTTCTATGCTGATCATGCGGTTTTCCTCATTATGAAGATCAATATACTGATCACTTTTGCTAAGATTCGCAAAAGCGGTATCAAAATTTCTTATAATGGCAGAATTGATGGCTTGCAGTTGATACAGTTTGGCAACGGTAATTTTAGACTTCGGACTGTCATTTTTTAATAGTTTAGGATCTGATAAAAGACGGGAAATGATCTCTCCGGACTGGTTATACAAATCTAAATTCTGGTATTGATCCGCGAGATTATAATCGCTGAACAGTTGCATAAAATAAGAAAGGTTTTTTCTTTCGGAATCATTTTGCTGTGCTGATGTTGTAACGGATTGTACATAATCCCCTTTCATGGCGTAAGCCTGTGAGATTATATTTTGCAGAATCATTTTATGCTCTGTATTCTGGTCGCTGATCAATAAGCTTTGGGTATAACTGATACAGTTATCTGGATTCTGGTAAAGCTTCTGAAATGCTTTATCTGCTAAAATGGAAAAATCGGGGCCGGATTGTGCATGGTAAAAAACGGAGGATAAAAAAGTCAGGAGTAAAATCGCACATTTTATGACACTACAAGATAAAAATAATTCGTTTTTTGCTTTTCTTTTTTCAATCGTCTTACAATCTGTCCTCAAAGTTGAATTTTTATAATATGTTGATTTTTAATTATTTAAATTTTAAATGTTTTTGGATTTCACGAATTATGTAAGCCAAATTCTTTTTAAATGGTAAATATAATATTAATATTGTTTCCGCCAATTCAAAATATTAAAACCAAATAAATATGGAAAACTTTTACAAGATTTTAACAAAAACGGTATACGCTTACTTTTTATTCAACCTGTTTTCGGTCGTGAATGCTCAGGTGACGGTGATGGCGACAGCCAATTACTCACCGGGTGCAGTATCTGATAATGGGGTTGTAAGCATGCAGAGTAGTGGTGGTCAGATTTTTAAATGGGATGCCGTTAACGGGTTGTCTCAGATCGGAGCAACCTCTAATGGCTATCCCGGTGCAGGGAGGGCTGTAATTTCTAATGACGGGACAAAAATTGCCTCTACAATGACCAATACGGGTACGGGATTTAATGAGATATCAGTTTATGATATCGCTAATTCAACATGGACTTCCCTGGGAGGACTTGTTCCTACAGGATGGGACGGCTCTGTAAGTTCTACCTGGGGATTGTCGTATGACGGAAGTATCATTGTAGGATTAGGATGGTTAACTGCTGCCAATGCTCATGCGGTAAAATGGACTGCACAAAACGGGATGGTAGACCTGGGAAGCATAGTTTCGGGAAGAAGTTCGAGGGCTAATGCCGTAAATGCTGATGGGACGGTTGTGGTTGGCTGGCAGGATGAAGACAACGGAACCAGAAGTGGTGCTAAATGGGTGAATGGAACAGAAAGCTACATTACAGACAGTAACGGAAATAATGTTGGCGAAGCAGGAGCCGTTTCTGCCGACGGAAACACAATAATAGGGGCAGGTATGCCCAATCCTTATGTATGGAACAGTACTTCAGGACTTACTTACATTACACATCCTAATTCCTCAGCCTTCTTCAGAGGCGGTGCAACCGGAATTTCTGCTGATGGCGGAACGGTAATAGGTTATTTCAGGCCTTTTGCAGCACCTCCGATGTCTGGAGAAGGCTTTATATGGACAGCTGTCGGGGGAAGAATCAATCTAAATGATTATGCGACAAGCCTGGGGATCAATACTCAGGGAATAACGATGTCCCTGCCGTTGGCAATTTCCCATGATGGGAAAAAAATAGCGGGTGTTGGGACCAATTCTTCCAATCAGATTGTAGCATTCTATCTGGACCTTTGTGAATTCTTATCTACCCACGAAGCAATCAAAAAAGGTCAGGGAATATCTGTCTATCCCAATCCGGTAAAAGATATCCTCTACGTGAAAGGAATTGAAAAAATAGAAAAAGCTGAAATTTATAATATGGTCGGTCAGAAAGTAATGACCTCAGATTCTGCAGGAAATCAGATTAATGTTTCCTCATTGTCGACAGGGAATTACATACTGCAGATTTTTGTGAAGGGGGAAATTTTACAAAGTCTAAAATTCATTAAACAGTAGATAAAAATTGGACACTTTTATTTGACTCAGGCCAAAAAAACTCGCAGATACATCTGCGAGTTTTATTTTTTTGATGGGATTTAAGTTTAGTCTTCTTCGGGAGCTTCTTCGTCATCATCTTCATACTGCTCCAGATAATAGCTGAAAGTAAAACCCTCAAGCTCTTCTTCTGCATCCTCCAGGGTGGTGAGCAGGTCCTCAAATAATTCCAGCTGATCTACCGTTAAATTAACAAACTCAAGATGCAGAGGCATTTCCAGGTCACCCGTAATAACATCATAAAGGGCATCAAGATTGTCCCCAAAATGTTCCGGAAGACTGATTTTCTCTTTCAACTGGCTATAGAAATCTTCATAATCTCCTATATCTGTAAAATCTATATATACTGTTTTCATATTGAATTGAATTTCCAATTTTTATTTATTAAAAAGGCTTTGCATTTTTTGCAAAAATCCACCTCTTCATCTGTGGGATTTTTACCTTCTGCGCTCCTCATAAAACATGTTTTTTCAGGGCAATGCCCCAATCCCTGTGTGTGACCAAGTTCATGAATGGCAATTTTAAAAAGCTGTTCATCAGCTTTTGCTTTATTTAATCTGAAATTTGATGCTACGCATGCTTTTCCGGGTCTATAACCGAGTCCCATTATACCAAAGTCTTTTATTTTACCCTTAGTGGTGCTTATATCTTTTGATGTTAAGCCGATTGTGACATAACCTCTGTCGGTTCTGTTATTTAAAAATCTGATAACAGAATCAGCCTTGTAGCGTTTTCTCTCCGGATAATAATCCTCTTTCGGTAAATCTATAGCATTCAGAATTTTTATATCCGGATATATTTTCCTGATCTCATTGCTTACGAATTTTACACTTTCAGGTTTTAAATCATTAAATGGCTGAACCAATACTATCAATCCTTTATTTTCCATTGTCAGCTTATGCGATTTATCTGAACAGGAAAATAGAATAAGCATCAGCATCAGAATGCTGATTAAGCAGCTACTGTTTTTCAAAACTTTTATAATGATTTTTGGTAAGATATACATCCCCATCTTTTGTGAAAATAATACGGTCGGCATTTCTACTTCCACAACTGTAATTTACATCAGCTTCATAGTATTGATTCCCTTGCGGAAGACTTCTTTCTCTGTTTCCGAAGCGGTCTCCTCCGATGGCACGTCCGGGGAGAACATCGCAAAGATTTCCCTTCGAAGGATTCCAGCCAAGCTTTCTGGCTTCATTTTTTGTAATGTAATAATCAGGTAACTGATGATGTTCCTTTACATAACTGATTACCGTTTTTTCTGCGGTAAGCTGATCGATAGATTGTTGATTTGCTGTACCGGCAGTTGTGCTGTATTCAGCTTTTGGATTCTGAGTATCTTTTTCTGTACCAGAAAACTTATTGAAAATATACATCACAGACATTCCAAACAGAAGGCCGATACAGGCAAAAAATACGGGTCTCATTTTACTATTCATACTCTATTATATACTTTACCAATATAAACAATCTACCAATTTTACCAAGACGGTGATATTAGCATACTGATTATTTTATGATCTCCATTCTTCAGGAATATCACAAACAGGAATAGGATTCATTTTATGCTGGGCTGCTTTATGCATTCTGTCAAATATTAAGAATACCTCGCGATCACGTCCCTCATAATCTTCTGCAGTTTTAGAACCATATACCTTCTGGATCTTTTCAAGTTCCGGATAGGTGGCACCAATTTGTTGCTCGTCAGTCCTGTCTACATCCCAAAGTCCATCTGTAGGAATAGCTTCCTGGATATTTTTAACAAGGTTCAAGGCTCTTGCAAGTGTATAAACTTCCGTTTTATAAAGGTCTGCAATAGGGGAAACATCAACACCTCCGTCTCCATATTTGGTGTAAAATCCGATTCCGAAATCCTCGACCTTATTTCCGGTTCCGCAAACCAATAAGCCGTTAAGCTGTCCATAATAATATAAGGTAAGCATACGCAAACGTGACCTTGTATTGGCAAAAGCTAATTTTTCATTCGGATACAAATCATCCTTTACATCGAAAGTCTTGTACAGTTCTTCAAAAGCAGGAGTCAGATTAACAGACATGGCTTCTACATTAGGAAATCTTGACTTTAGATCATTCATGTGCTCCCATGCACGATTTACCTGATCTTCTTTCTGACGGATCGGCATTTCTATTAATAAAGTCTTCAGACCGGTCATCGCTGCTAGTGTTGATACTACTCCTGAGTCAACACCTCCCGATACTCCAATCACGTATCCGTTTACTTTTGATTTTTCTGCGTAATTTTTTAACCAGCTTACAATATGATCAATTACTTTTTGTGTCTGCATTATATATGATATTTTTAATCTATTCCAAATTCTTTAGGATATGTTACAATCCCGGTTACATTTTTTAAAGCATCGGGTATCAATTCTATAGCCATCCCATTTTCTTCCGGAAGGTCAAAAGGAAATGATATTCCAAAATTACTTGTTTTTTTATATCCAAATCTCGGATAATACTTTTCATGGCCTATTAAAATCACTGATTCATAAGCCAATTCCCTGGCAATTTTATGTCCAGAACTGATCAGTTGACTACCTATTCCTTGTCCCTGATACTGAGGTTTCACGGAAACAGGAGCCAGAGCCAATGAATTGAAGGCTTTGTCATTATTTTTAACAGACAGCCTGGTAAAAAGTATATGGCCGACAATTTCGTTTTCTATTTCGGCGACAATGGATAATTCTGGAATGAAAGCATCCGATCTTCTTAGCTTTTCTACTAAAAACTGTTCCTGATGGTCGCTGTGTTCCGCATTTTTAAATGCCTGTTCCACTAATTCAAAAACCTGTGGATAATCTTTTTCCAGTTCCTGTCTTACAATCATTTTTTTGAATTGTATTTTTCACGTTTCAGTTCATACCAAAAGCATATACCGTCCGGTTCTTCAAATTCCCCTTTATTTTCAAACCCTAACTTACTCAATATATGATTGGAACCATTGTTCTCAGAATGCGCACAGGCATATATAACGGGGAGATCAAGATCATAAAACCCAAAATCCAAAGAAGCTTTTGCAGATTCAATCGCATATCCCTTACCCCAAAATTCAGGAATAAAACGATAACCAAGATCGTAAATGTTCTTGTAGCCATTTATTTCTGTAGTGATGAATTTTAAACCGCTCCATCCGATTAAAAGATTGCTCTTCTTTTCAATCACTGCAAATCTTCCCACACCATTATCCTCGTATTGCTGTTGGATCATTTTAATAACATTTTCAGATTCACTGATATCTTTTGCCGAGGGAGTACATACATACTTTACCACTTCCGGATCGGAATCCAGAAGAAAAAGACGCTCGGCATCATCAGCTTCGAATTTTCTTAGAATCAGTCTTTCAGTTTCCAGTTGCATATGTTTATTTTTTAATCAATAACAGATTTCGAAATGGAATGGGTATTTTAAATCATGAAAAAAGGAAAATATTGCAGCAAAGCAAGCTGTTTATTTATTTTTCATCATGATATTATGTTTAAATCCGTATTTTCGTAACCTTAAATTTCTGTAAAAATAATGAAGATTTTTAGAACTATAGCGCTTTCTTCTATATTAGTTTTAGGATTGTATTCCTGCAAGAAAGAAGCGGACAATGTATGGAAAGTAGAATTAAAGGAACCTGCCGAAAAAGTGGAGATGACAGATATTTCTAGTCAGTTCTACGACCAGAATATACCGCTGGAAAAATTTAAATCGGAGTTTCCTTGGTTTCAGGGTACTGTTTCTGATGAAGATTTTGGAAAGAGAAGAGCTGACGCAGAAGAAATAAAGATTTATAGAGAGGCCGTTGCAAAAATTGATCAGAAGAAACTCCAAAAAGAGCTTCAGGATCTGTTTTCACATATCAGGAATTATTTCCCTAAATTTAAAAGCCCTAAAGTGTATCTTTTTTCATCAGCGTTGCAGATGATTCAGGATCCGGTTTTTTATGATGAAAAAGGAAACCTTTTGTTTATAGATATTACCGGATTTATGGGGGACAAAAACCCAAATTACAAAGGACTGGAATTGTATTTCCAGAAATCCATGAATCCAAACAATATCGTCCCTAAAGTATCAAGGATGTTTGCCGAAAACATTGTTCCTTTCTCTACAGATCATCAGAAGTTTATTGACCTGCTGATATATAACGGAAAAGTAATGATCCTCCAGGACGCATTTCTTCCGGATACTCCTGATTACCTTAAAATGAATTATACGAAACAGCAGTATGAGTGGGCAGTAAGCAATGAAGGCAACATCTGGAATTATTTTGTCGAGAATAATTTATTGTTTGGGGATGACCACAGACTGGAGGAGCGTTTTATCTCTCCGGGACCTTTTTCTAAATTTTATACCGATATTGACAATGAATCCTCTCCGCAGATCGGTATTTATACAGGATGGCAGATCTGTAAAAAATATCTGAAAGAAAAGCCTGAGGTAAAGCTTACAGATTTTCTTAAAATGGATGCAACTGAAATTTTTAACCAATCTGGTTATAAACCCGCTGTAACAAAATAGATTATTTTTAAGACCTATATAAGACCTTTTGTTCTTCACAAAAGGTCTTTTCTATTTTTTAGACACTAATCAAAAATACCTATGTATGGAAAATCTGATTACAATCCGGGACCTCAGTTACGGATTTTCAAAAAATAAACTTATTCTTAAAAATGTGAGCCTTTCGGTTCCGAAAGGAAGTGTTTTTGGGTTCCTGGGAGCTAACGGAGCGGGTAAATCAACGACCATGAAGCTTATGCTGGGCAGTATTCCCGATGAAAACAATACCATTGAAATTTTTAGTCAGAAATTACCTGAACTTTATCCTGATGGGTTTCAAAGGATCGGAAGCCTTATAGACAGCCCTGCCTTTTATGATCATTTGTCCGGCTGGGATAATCTTACTATTCTTTCCAAATTAAGAAACCTCCCTGATTCTGAGTGTGAAAGAGTTTTGAATCTGGTAGATCTCTGGGACAGCAGGAAAATGAAAATGAAGAAATATTCATTAGGGATGAAGCAAAGGCTTGCAATCGCTATGACACTTCTTGGTAATCCCGAACTTCTGATCCTCGACGAGCCGGTGAATGGTCTTGATCCTAACGGGATGTTAGAGATCAGAGAACTATTGCTTAAACTCAACAAAGAACAGGGTATTACGATATTCATTTCAAGTCATTTGTTGCAGGAAGTGGAAAAAATGGTCACCCACCTTGCTATTATATCGCATGGAGCCATCAAATTTTCCGGAAGTGTTGAAGAGCTTAACACGCATTACCGCCATAACCATATGAGGATAGGACTTAATAATGCACCTCAATTTTTACAACATATTCCTGAATATTATGCCCCTCAGATAATTGATGATCATACTTTAGAAATTACCGTGCAATCCAGGGAAGACATCATCAGACTTACCAAGAAACTGGTTGTAAATGAAGCAGAGATTTTTGAAATCAAAAATAGTGCGGGATTGGAAGATTGGTTCATGGAAATAACAAAAAATTAAAAACAGCACAAATGAAAAAGTTAACAACACTCATCAATACGGAATGGCTTAAAATAAAAGGTTTGGGATTGGTTTATTTAGCAATAGTACTTGGTATGCTGATTCCTCTTCTTGCTTTTTTGACCAGTACCTTTAATCCCCGATTTATTACAGAGGAAGAGCTTCCTCTTTCTGTTTTTGAAAGCTCTATAACGGATAGTTTTAAAGCCTTTTCCATCTTTTTTCTTTTGCTTTATATCGTTATAGCGGCCAACAGGATCGCTCAGGTAGATCATAAAAATAATGGATGGCAGCTTATGGAAACTCAGCCCATCAGCAAACTGCAATTGTATCTCGCAAAATATGTGGTATTGTTATTACTAAGTTTTTTATGTATTGCTTCTTATTTTACATTCAGTAATATCTTTTCATTTCTGGATTATTATATTCACCCAAGTACAACAAAATTGTTAAGCTTCGATACAATCTGGATGCTTAAGATGTTCATAAGATTATGCATCGGAGTATTGGGTGTGGCAGCTGTTCAGCTCTGCATATCAGTAGCTTTTCCAGGTTTTATATGGGCTTTTTTGGTAGGTATTTTAGGACTTATAGTCAATACCTATTCTTTGGTACAAAGAGCAGCATTTCCTTTTTGCCCCTACAACTCTATGTATATTCTGTCCAAAACACCTAATGTAAGAAACCTGAATTATTTTATCACTTACAGTGAATATCTAAGTATATTCTGGGCTATTGTATTTTTTATTATAGGTTATTTCTGGTACAGAGGAAAAGGATTTAAATCTGCATTTCTACGTCATAAAAAGCAAATAGTACTTTCATCTGTTTTTATTGTAGTTTCAGCAGGAATATTTTTCATTATACAGCAACCTAAAGATTACAAAAGTAAAGGTGCAGGGGTTGTTATCAAAGGTACCTTATATACTGATCTGAAGATTGATTCTGTAAAAATATTCTCTAAGGATTTTCATAAGCAGGTAGGAAGTGCCATTGTAAAAAACGGATCATTCCTGTGGGAAACCCGTCAACAGATTCCATTTGATCAATATAGTCTTGAATTTGGAACCAAAAGAATCGATTTCATGATGGGAAGCGGAGACCATTTTGATTTTGACATCCGTTGTAATCCTTTAAAAATTCAATATTTTCTAATCTCCAACAGGTCTGCCGAACAGCAGTATAATACAGAAGAAGATGGATTCGGATATGAATTCTCATATGCTGTGGAGCAACAGAAATACAATGATAATCCTTCAGAGTTTTATCAGCTAGCGCAATCCGATTGGAATAAAAATATTAAGAGATTGGAACATTATACAGATGCTGAAAATAATGCCTTATCTGATGAATATAAATCTTACAGGAAGCAGCTTCTTGCCATTCAGTATTTGAACGAGATTAATAACTATCGGAAAATGACTTCCTGGGATGACCCTAAATTTGCTGCTCCGAAAGAATTTTTAAACGAACTGAATGCTAAAATTAAAAATCCGACGGTTCTGTTAAGTAAAAATGATGATTACTTACAATACAGATTGGATAAAATGCTCACCGACAGGGACCGGTTGTCCAATCCTGACAGTATTCTTTTTGTGAAATTAAACGCGTTACCCGATAATATCGACAAAGACCGTTTGGTTAGTAAACATCTTATAAAGACCATGGAGCTGGAATCGGATAGTACTTTAAGGAAGCAGCTTTTTGAAAGAGAATTCCGGATGTTAGGAGATAATGATTATAAAAAGCTGGCAACATCGAAATATGAACAGCTGACCATCTCTCAAAAAGGAGCCGCATTTGTAGATTTAAAATTTCTGGATAACAAAGGGAAGTCGCACCAGCTTTCGCAATATCGTGGAAAATATGTGATCATTGATTTATGGGCAACATGGTGTGGCCCTTGTAAACAGATCCGGCCGATATTTGACATGAGAAGTATTAAATATCAATACTATAGTAATATTCAGTTTATTTCAATAAGTCTTGACCAGGATAAATCAAAATGGCTGAATTATCTAAAAACAAAACCATCCAAAGTACCTCAATACTGGCTGGCGGATGCTCAGGAGTTTATGAACAGATATAAAATTCAAACTATTCCCAGATTTATTATTATAGATCCTGATGGAAAAGTTTTTAACATGAACAGCCCTTTTCCTGATGAAGATAATTTCGTAGAAATTTTAGATAAGCTCAAGAAGTATTAACTTTGTGAAAAATTTAAAATTGATATGAGAAAGACTCAGATAACGATAGACGTTGAATTAGATGAAAATCACATTCCGGAAACCATAACATGGAATGCTCAGGATGGAGGAATTGAAAAAGAGGAAACTAAGGCAACGATGATTTCTGTTTGGGATGAAAAAGCAATGGAAGCATTAAGAATTGATCTTTGGACAAAAGAAATGCCTGTGGATCAGATGAAAATGTTCATTCACCAGATTTTAGTTTCATTAGGGAATACCTATCAGAGAGCGACAGGAGAAGAAGATGTGGCGCAGTGGATCGAACAAATGGCAGAGGAATTTGCGGTAAAATCTGCGATAAAAATGTAAACCAATTACTAATATATCAATCTTATAGTGTAATGCATCAATAGCATTTTTAAATAATTACACTATTGGATTGTTGGATTAAAAAAAATATTATGAATTTTAATACAAAAGTTATTCACGGTGGCCAGCACCATGAATCTGCAACAGGTTCCGTAAATGTTCCTGTATTTTTAACTTCTACTTTTGCACAAAAAAGTCCGGGTGTTCACTCCGGTTACGAATATTCGAGAGCTGCCAATCCTACAAGACAAGCTTTAGAAGATTCTTTGGCAAGTATTGAAAATGGAGCAAGAGGTCTTGCTTTCGGTTCAGGTCTTGCAGCGATAGATTGTGTTTTGAAGTTACTGAACCCGGGAGATGAGGTAATAGCTGTTGATGATTTGTATGGTGGAACATACAGAATGTTTACAAGACTTTTTGAGAAATACCAATTGAAATTTACTTTCGTGAATTTTGATGATGTTTCTAAAATTTCAGAATTTATTACAGATAAAACAAAGCTGATCTGGGTAGAAACACCTACGAATCCTCTGATGAAATTAGTGGACATCAAAGCTGTTGTTGATATCGCTAAAGGA
Source organism: Chryseobacterium sp. PTM-20240506 (assembly GCF_048296755.1). Classification (NCBI taxonomy): domain Bacteria; kingdom Pseudomonadati; phylum Bacteroidota; class Flavobacteriia; order Flavobacteriales; family Weeksellaceae; genus Chryseobacterium; species Chryseobacterium sp. PTM-20240506. The sequence continues at coordinate 2,009,268 of NZ_CP182581.1, read as the reverse complement.
AAAGATATTTTGGTAGCCGTAGATAATACTTTTGCAACGCCTTATTTACAAAGACCTATCGATCTGGGAGCTGACATTGTTATGCACTCTGCAACAAAATATTTAGGAGGACATTCAGACGTTATTGCAGGAGCTCTTATTGCTAAAGATGCAGAATTGGGAGAGAAACTACATTTCATCCAATTTGCAAGTGGAGGTATCTTAGGACCACATGATTCTTATCTGGTTCTTAGAGGGATTAAAACCCTGGCATTAAGAATGCAGAGACATTCGGATAACGGACTGGAAGTCGCAAAATATCTTGAAAGCCACCCTGCAGTTGATAAGGTAATCTATCCGGGATTGGAATCTCATCCACAGTATGAATTAGCAAAATCCCAAATGAAGGAAGCTGGAGGAATGGTTTCGTTTACTTTTAAATCCGGAAAGAAAGAAGATGCCATCAAATTCCTTGAAAGAGTAAAAGTCTTTACCCTTGCTGAATCTTTAGGTGGAGTAGAATCTCTTGCTAATCACCCGGCATTGATGACTCACGCTTCCATTCCTGCTGAAAAAAGAGCTGAATTAGGCATCACAGATGATTTGGTTCGTCTAAGCGTTGGAATTGAAGATGCTGAAGATCTTATCGCTGACCTGGAAAGAGCTTTTTCTTAATTGAGATAATATAGTAGTGAGAAGGATTACAATTATTTTTATCCTGAGTATTTTTAACCAGCTATTATATGCACAGGTTAAATCTACTGGTGAACTCTTTCAAACCGCCATGAAATTGGATAGTTTGGTTTTCAAAGAAGGATTTAATAAATGTAACCCTTCCCACTATAATGATATCATAAGTAATGACCTTGAGTTCTATCATGATATTGGTGGTATTACTCTGGGTAAAGAAGCGTTTATAGCTTCTGTAAAAAATAACATCTGCAGCGTTCCCGGTAAAATAAAAAGAGAACTTGTTCCCGGAAGTATGAAAGTGTATCCTCTGTATAATAATAAAACCTTATATGGATTTATACAGGAAGGTGACCATGAGTTTTTCGAAAACAACAATGGGAAATGGAATAAGACCGGAAAAGCAAAATTTACCCACTTGTGGATCTTCGACCATAACCAGTGGAAACTCAAGCGGGTGCTGAGCTATGATCACCGATAAGCATTATATCATATGAAAAATACAAGAAAAGCAAATATTTCGGATATAGAAGAGTTATCCGGATTGTTTGATCAATACAGGATTTTCTACCATAAGGTATCTGATATCCCGGCTGCTGAAAACTTTTTAAAAGAAAGGATCCTGAATCAGGATTCTGAAATTTTTGTTGCTCAGGAAGAAGATAAATTAATTGGTTTTGTTCAGTTATATCCTATTTTTTCCTCAACCAGAATGAAACGCTATTGGTTGCTCAATGATCTTTATGTTAATGACCAATATCGAGGAAAGGGCTATTCAAAACAGTTGATAGAAGAAGCAAAGGAGCTTTGCAAATCCTCTGATGCCTGCGGAGTGTTATTGGAAACAGGAAAAAGCAATGACATAGGAAATCAATTATATCCGGCTTGTGGTTTTAAGCTCTACGATTCTGTTAATTTCTATGAATGGAGTAATCCGGAAGAATAGAAGGAGGAGGGAAAGATTTAGGAACCAAAAATCAAGAGCCAAGAGCCAGGAATCAAGAACCAAGAGCCAGGAATCAAGATTTGATGTAATAAACATCATATAAACATTGGTCTAAATTTCATCATTTATCACTCATCACACATCAATTATCATCAATAACCCATAATCACTCACACATGACTGAATTTCAAAAATACATTCAAAGATACCTCGATCTTATTCCTTCCGGAAAATGGCAGGAAGAAATACAAAGATCAGAAGAAAAGACAACCAATATTTACTCCGCCCTTTCTGAAGAGCAATCTCATTTTACGTACGCAGAAGGAAAATGGACCTTGAAGGAATTATTATTACACCTTTCCGATACGGAAAGAGTTTTTCAATACAGGATTTTGGCGATCGCCAGAGGCGAGCAGAAAGATTTACCAGGTTTTGATGAAAATGAATACGCAAATAATTCTCATGCTAATGACAGAAGCCTGAAATCTTTACTGGATGAGTATCAGCTGGTAAGGAAATCTTCTAAGATCCTCCTTGAAAGTTTACAGCCTGATGCTTTGGCTACGGTAGGAAACGCTAACGGAAATTCTATTTCAGCAGAGACAGTAGGTAAGTTAATTGTAGGGCATAATTATCACCATCTGAATGTTATTGAAGAGAGGTATTTACCAAATTTGAAAAAATAGAATGATATTTTTTTATCATTTTTTGGGTGGGCTTTAGCCCACCTTTATTGATTATATGCTCTTGTTATAAAATTGTATTGATGTATTTTTTTATTCCGATGGCTTCAACCAAAACCTAACGGAAAATCCGTATTTTTGACATGTAAATTCAATTTGAAAAATTGTATATAAGAGATTCTTTCTCTTTCATTTTTCTCATAATTCTAAATATTAAAAATGGAAAACATTATCAATATATTAAAATCCGGTGGAACTATTCTTTATCCTACAGATACAATTTGGGGAATTGGTTGCGACGCTACTAATATAGAGGCTGTTAATAAGATCTTTGAGATTAAGAAGCGCGAAAAAAACAAGTCGATGATCATTTTGGTGGAATCTGAAAAAAGACTTCAGGACTTGGTTGATGTTCCGGAAATGGCCTGGGAAATTATTGATTTAAGTGAAAAACCGGTAACTATAGTTTATGAAAATCCAAGAGGCTTACCTGAAGAACTGTTGGCAGAAGATGGAAGTATTGGAATTCGGTTAATAAAAAATGATTTTTGTAAAAAACTCATCACAAAACTGAATAAACCGTTGGTTTCTACTTCAGCAAATTTTAGCGGAGACAAGAGTCCGTTAAAATTTTCGGATATCTCTCCGGAGATCATTAACATGGTTGATTATGCAGTGGAAGAAGACAGGGAAAAGGTTTCCAGGTATTCCGGATCTTCAGTTATCAAAATCTGGAGTGATAATAGAATCAAGGTACTTCGGGAGTAGAAAACAAGATTTTAATTATCTTTGCAAAATCATTATAACCATTAAGAGAGTGGGAGGTGGAGTCTGTTTAAAATGCATGGAATTTTAAATAAGTCCAATAACCTGGTTTCTTAATGGTTTTACATTAAATAATAAATATGTTCATTAATCTCAATCAAAATAAAAATCTAAAGCTTTTTAAAATCATTTCGGAGGTTGCAGCCCGGAATAATCAATCAGTATATATTGTTGGCGGATACGTGCGGGATTTACTGATGAAAAGAAAAGCGTCTACAGATATTGATTTTGTTACTGAACAAAGCGGAATAGAGCTTGCACAAAGCGTGGCTGCGGAAATTGATCCGAAAATGAAGGTTTCCGTGTTCAAAACCTATGGAACCGCAATGATCAAATATAAAGATCTTGAGCTGGAATTTGTGGGAGCAAGAAAGGAAAGCTATAATGAAAACAGCCGAAAGCCGGAAGTGGAAGGGGGAACATTAGAAGATGACCAGAAGAGAAGGGATTTCACGATCAATGCAATGGCAATTTCTTTAAATAAAGATAATTTTGGGGAACTTATAGACCCGTTTAATGGAGTAGAAGATTTAGAAAAAGGAATATTAAGAACCCCTTTGGAACCGGCACAGACGTATTCTGATGATCCCTTGAGAATGATGAGAGCGGTTCGTTTTGCTTCTACCTTACAGTTTACGATAGAGGAAAACTCGTTATCCGCAATCAGCCAGGAGGTAGAAAGGATTAAAATTGTTTCGAAGGAGAGGGTTATGGTAGAATTCAATAAGATTATGCTTTCTGAAAAGCCGTCTATTGGATTAAGCCTGCTGGAACAAACCGGTCTTTTAAAATACATCATTCCTGAATTGATTGAACTGAAAGGGGTAGAAGAGGTGGAAGGACAGACCCATAAAGATAACTTTTACCATACTTTGGAGGTTGTAGATAATATTTCCGTCAATACAGACAAACTTTGGTTGCGTTGGGCAGCATTACTTCATGATATTGGAAAAGCACCCACTAAAAAATTTGTTGAAGGAACCGGCTGGACTTTCCATGGTCATGAATTTTTGGGATCGAAAATGGTGAAAACCCTTTTCCAAAAGCTTAAACTTCCCTTAGGGCCAGATATGAAGTATGTACAGAAAATGGTCAAACTTTCATCCCGCCCGATCGCTTTGATTACGGATGATGCTTCTGATTCTGCTCTAAGAAGACTTTTATTCGACGCTGGTGAAGATCTTGAAGATCTGTTTACGCTTTGTAAGGCGGATATCACCACGAAAAATTCAAAAAAACAGGAAAAGTTCAAGAGGAACTTCGAATATGTAGCGGTAAAGATAAAAGAAGTTGAGGAAAAGGACCAGGTAAGGAACTTTCAGCCACCTATATCCGGAGAAGAAATCATGGAGATGTTTCAGCTGAAGCCGGGACGTGAAATTGGAATTCTGAAAGAGAAGGTTAAAGAAGCTATTCTTGAAGGTGAAATCCAGAATGATCATGAAGAAGCAAAAAAGTATGTTATTGCAGAAGCTGAAAAGTTAGGATTGATCATCTGAGTCCAAAACTATCAATTGAAAAAATAAAAAAGATCCGGAGATTTCATTTCCGGATCTTTTTTATTTGGATGTTGTCTGGTTTCTGTAGAAGAAATCCGGGCTGCCTTAGGCAGCCCGGAAAAAACACAAATGATGAAAAAAAAATAAAATTTATTAGTCTATTAAAAAGTAGAAACTTCTTAATTTAAATACACGCCATTAGTCCCCTTACCTGTTGTAAAGGATTTGATTTTTGATCCTGAAGTAGTATATACTGTAACTTCACTGTCTTCAGTAAAGTTCTTCACATCAGACGTAAAGATCTTTCCATCTACAACACTGAAACCGTAAAGTGTATAGTATTGTCCTCCGTCTACAGCAGTAATAATAGGAGTTGTAGGAGGAGTAGTTGCCGCCATAACCATTGAGTATACTTTATTTGCTGAAGAGAAGAAATATCTTCCACCATCAATCTGAAGATTGGTAGCATTAGGAATACCTGTCAACGTTGTTGTTTTCGTAATGCTTCCGGTACTTGAAATTTGATAAATATAAGAGTCAGTAGTTCCTGTAGCAATAACATATACATTACCATTATAGGAAATTGTTTTGTTGATGTTTACATTGGGCAATGTAATTACAGATTGTACATCATTGTTCGAAGTATTGATGTAAGTTATTTTGTTTCCGAATCCAAAGCTTGCATTTTGAACAAAAATATTTCCTCCTGCTTCAACAATTCTTTCAACGTTATCCGTGAATGTAATTTTCTTAACAAAAGATAGATCTGAATTTTTATAAATACTTACATATTTAGCTCCCTGATATTTATCATTGGTTACATAGATATTATTATTGGCAACTGCAACATAACGGGGATTATCTATTTGATTGGTAATTTCACCTGCACTTTTAAAAGTATATCGATTTACTACCTGGATTTTATTTGAGTTGTTTAACAAGAGATACGCTTTATCCCCGTTGAATGCCATAGCTTGTAAAACATCACCCAATTGGTTTCCATTATTATTTTTGGAAAAGATGCTGTTTTGACTAAAAGTTAAGTCTCTTGAAACGAAAGTTACTTCTGCATTTGGCTTTCCGAAATTTCCTTCGTTCGAAATTAAATATCCGTTTTCATAAGTTACTACAGGCAAAGTATTATCGCTATCAGTACTACAGGAAATATTGAAAAGTAGTACTACAGCAAATAAAAGTTGTAAAAGTCTAGTTATTTTCATGTTATTTTTTATTAAAAATTTATCGTTGCGGAAATACTGTAATTACGTTTTGGCATCGGATAATAAGACACCGTTTCATAAACAGTATTGGTTAAATTATTGATTTTAAAACCTAAGACATATTTTTTTAAGATCGTTGCTGATACACCCGTGTTCATGACGAAATAAGAATCTATAGCATCTTCTCTTTTTTCATCTGTTGTAGTGTATGTAAGACCATTAAAAACTCCCTGAACATAAAGTTTTAGGAAAGAATACTGATAATCAAAATTTCCAAAAACCTTATGGAGAGGGACATACATCATTTGCTTTTTAGTTTCCTGATTGATGGATTTTGCAAGTGTATATCCTATATTAAATCTAAAATGGTGTTCTTTAAGCTGTTTATCAAAAGTAATCTGTGATTCTAAACCATAAGACTTCACTTTATTGATATTAACTGGGGACCAATATCCGTAAGCTGTCGGCAACCACACTATATTATCCGATATATAAAGATAATACGGACTTAATGCAAGTTTAATATTACCCCATTTAAACTCATGGTCCATATCCATCTGGTAAGACCTTTCCGGTTTTAGGTTTGGATTTCCTCCGGGATTCCAATACAGATCATTGAATGTTGGAAATCTGAAATTTCTGGATACATTTACTCCAAGATTATACCATTGTACCGGACTCCATTTTCCCGAGAATGAGTAAAGCAATGGCGAACTTATATTCTCTACAAAATCCTTTTTAACACCAGCTTCAAAACGCAGATCTTTCGTCGGAAAATATCGTATTAACCCCGCTAAAGAGCCTACATTTCTACTTACATTACCAATTCCTTCAGTTTTTACACCTTGGAGATCAGGCTGATACCCCTCACCTTTGTTTACCTGGAATTCGGTGATGATGTTGACATTAAGTTCAGGTACGATGAAATAATTAAAATCATTTTTAAAGATATAATTTTTCCCTGTTGAACCACTGGTCTTCGGAGCATTGTAATTGCCAAAATATTGGAAATTTTCTTCTGTGTAAGCAGCTTTTAAGCTATTTGAAAATTTATTTTTAGTAATATCCCAGGAAAGTAAGCTTCTGGTGCTTTGTGTCTCGTATTTTGTACGGTTGCCATTCTCTACAAAAATCGGATAATTCTGTGTCGAGTCAAAAAACTGACTTTGCCATGAGATCGTCTGATGTCTCGCAATTTTATAGGAGATTCCAACATTAAAGGTACTGTTAAAGTATTTGCCGTTTCTATTAATATAGTTTTTTTCTTCGACTTTATAATCATTCTGACTGATCGAATGATTTCCTGAGACTTTAAAACTCAGCTTTTCATTGCTGTAGGAGGCCGTTCCGAAATTATTAAAAGTACCAAATGATCCACCCTCAGAATACAGGGAGGCTTTAAAACTTTTATTGAAACCCAGATTATTATTGAGATGTATACTCCCGCCGATTGCACCACTCCCGTATATTACACTTCCGCCACCGGCTTTCACTCCGATCTCATCATATCCGAAAAGAGGAATATTATTAATGTCTCCCTGACCAAGAAATATCGAATTGATATTGATTCCATTCCAAACAAAGGCTGTCTGTGGAGCAGAGGTTCCTCTGAACGAAGGCGAAGAAACTGCACCTCGTCCGTTTTCCTTGATATAAATACTGGATTGGAAACGTAAAAGTTCTGAAAGATTCGTGGAATTCTTTTCAGCATCCTGAGGAGTAATTGGAGTAACCTTATGAAAAAGTTTTACCTTGTTCATCTGGTTGTCAAAAATATAAACGGTATCGATTGCTTTCTCTTGTCCCAGACAAAGAAAATAAGCAGATAACGATAAAAGCAGTACTAAGGTTTTTTTCATACTATTTTACTTTTCCACCGAAAGCAATATATTTTTGATATTATCATTTTGGCAGGTCTCCTGACTTTCGCATTTCTATACCTTCCCGTTTTCACAGTGGTTTCTTATAGAAATTTTAATTGCGATCTACAGTTGCGGGGACAGTCTGGGATTTTCACCCAATTCCCTATTATTTCAATAGCTTGAAAACCAAAATTTTTGCAAAGATAAATTTTTAAAAAGAAATCTCAGTCGTATCTGTTAATTTGTAATCAAAACAATGGTCTGCAGAAAAAATAACGATTCCCAGAACCTCAGAATTGAGAGTTTCACGATTACAAGAACGTCGAGTCAAAGTAAAATGGCAATAGATCTTTAATCGAATTTACCTTAACGATTTCGTCATTCATACTGGAAAAATAAAGATCAATATTTTCTTTTTGTTTTGTTTCGTATTCAATAAGACTTTGTCTGCAGGCGCCACACGGGGGAATCGGTGGTGTTTTTTCAGAAGATTCTTTAGGGCCTCCTACGATAAAAATCTTTTTGATCTTTTCCTCAGGGAAATTTGCACCTATCCAGAATAGAGCTGTTCTTTCAGCACAAAGTCCGGATGGAAAAGCTGCATTTTCCTGATTGTTACCGGAAAATATTTCTCCGTTTTCAAGTAATACGGAGCACCCGACCAAAAATTGGGAATAAGGGGCATAAGCATTTTCGCGGGCTTGTTTTGCTCTTTCGAAAAGTTTTTTTTCTATATCGTTCAGTTCAGAGCTATTTTTAAAATATTCGTAGCCGATCTGTATATCTTTTTTCATATATTTATTGGAGCCTAAAAAGGGGAGGTAAAATTAGTTCTTTTTAATCACGTGGGCAACCCGGGATTATTTCCTCTTCATTAGTAAAATTCAAAAATTAATAGACAATGTTATATACTCCGATACAATTCAGAAATATTAAACTCTCTAACCGATGGGTTATGTCACCTATGTGTATGTATTCAAGTGAAAACGGAATGGCTAATGACTTTCATTTCGTACATTACGGAAGCAGATCACAAGGTGGTACCGGACTGATAATGATTGAAGCAACGGGTGTTGAACCCCGGGGAAGGATCACTAATAAATGTATGGGAATATGGAATGACGAACAGGCTGAAAAACTTCAGCAGATTGTCAACTTTGTCCACTCCAATTCTGAGAGTAAAATCGGAATCCAGCTGGCACATGCCGGAAGAAAAGGCTCTACCTGGAATAATATTCAAATTCCAGTGGAAGAGGGGTGGGAAACCCTGGCACCTAGCCCGATTCCTTATCATCCTACAGAAAGAATTCCACACGCTCTGACGCTGGAAGAAATCAAAACTCAGGTTCAGAATTTTAAAGAAGCTGCAAGAAGAGCTGTGAAAGCAGGATTTGATATTATAGAGATCCATGGGGCACATGGATATTTAGTTCATCAGTTTTTATCTCCGCTTTCGAATATACGAACAGATGAATATGGAGGCAGCTTCGAAAACAGAATACGATTTTTAATAGAAATAGTAGATGCGGTAAACGAGGAACTGAATGATAATACTGCATTGTTTGTGAGAATCTCAGGAACAGAATATGCTGAAAATGGATGGGATATCGAAAGCAGTGTAGAGCTTGCAAAAATACTGAAGCAGCATAAGGTGGATTTAGTGGACGTTTCAAGTGGTGGGAATATTCATGGAGCAAAGATTGCTGTCTTTGACGGTTATCAGGTCCCTTTATCATCACAGGTAAAAAATAAAGCTGAAGTGAAGACGGGAGCAGTAGGTTTGATCACAAAAATAGAGCAGGCTGAGGATATTTTACAGAAGGGTGATGCCGATCTTATTTTTGTAGCCAGGGAAATTCTTAGAAATCCATATATTGCAGTTCAGGGATCCTTTGAAATGAATGAAAACTGTTTTTTCCCACATCAATATCTAAGAGCTAAAATTTCTTCTTAATTTTAGAAACCAAAATAAAAGTTCAGGAAATGAAGATTGAAGATTTTATGCTACCTTGTCCAAGCAAAAAATTCTTAGGAATTGAATGTTTTGGTTGTGGTACCCAAAGGGCAATTGTTTTAGTCTTTGAAGGAAAATTTTCAGAGGCTTTTCATATGTTTCCTGCGGTCTACACCTTACTTCTTTTTTTGCTTATGGTAGGAGTGAACTTTATTGATAAAAAAAGAAGCTATGGTAATATACTGGTTTTTTTAGCCATTATTAATTCAATTATCATGGTGGTTTCTTATTTTTATAAACATCCTTTAACATTACATTAAATTATTAAAATAACTAACTATGAATCAAAAATTACCAAACGCGACAACCGTACTAGTACTAGGAATCGTCGCTATCCTCGGAAGCTGTTGTTGTAACGGGATTGTAGGTGTAATCTGTGGATTAATCGGAATGAATCTGTACAATAAGGATAATGCGCTGTATCTTCAGAATCCGGGAGTATATTCAGACTATGATAACCTTAAAACAGGAAGAATATTATGCATCATTGGTCTGATTATAGGAGTTCTGAGTCTTGCCTATATGATCTTTGTCCTTTCTACTGTCGGCTGGGACGGATATATGGAGCAGATTAATCAGCTTAAAAATATGGGAAAATAACTTTAATGATATGATCGAACTGAATGACCGCAATTTTGCGGTCATTTTTTGTTGGTGGGTTGTTTGTAATTTTCTTTAATGTAATACGTATATAGGAAATTTTATCGGAAACATGATTTATTTAATGGTATTTATTCATGTAAACCAGTATGTTATTAGTAAATTGAAGTATATAAATTTCAAATATTAATTGTATGAAAGCAGTACGTTTTTTCGGACACAAAGATGTCCGTGTTGTAAATGATATGGAAATCCCAAAACCATCAGGAGAAGAAGTATTATTAAAGATTGGAGGTGCAGGTGTTTGTCATTCGGATTTGCATATTATAGATGAAGGTACAGTTTCAGGTTCTGTTTTTACTTTGGGACATGAGAATGCGGGATGGATTGAAGAAATCGGTTCAGATGTCAAAGGATATAAAAAAGGGGATGCTGTCTTAGTCTATGGACCTTGGGGCTGCGGGCATTGTAAACCCTGTCAGCAATCAAAAGAGAACTATTGTGACCATCAGTCAGAAATGGCGTATGGTGGAGGATTAGGACTGAATGGCGGGATGGCAGAATATATGCTTGTTCCATCGTCCCGTTTATTGGTTCCTATTTATGATCTCGATCCCGTTATAGCTGCACCACTTACCGATGCTGCTTTAACCCCGTATTCAGCGATCAAAAGGTCACTGGATAAGTTGATGGCAGATGAGTATGTGGTGGTGATCGGTGTTGGGGGATTAGGGCATGTTGCACTTCAGATCTTACGGGAGATCAGCGGAGCTGAAATTATTGCATGTGATGTCACAGAAGATAAGCTGGCCTTTGCCAGAGAGCTTGGAGCTTCTTACACCATTAATTCCAAAGATGCTGATGCTGCAGAACAGATCAAAAAGATTACCGGAATAAAAAAGGCTAAAGTAGTATTGGATTTTGTTGGAGCAACTTCGACCATTGAGTTGGGAACTAAGGTTGTAAGCCTTGACGGAGACCTTACCATTGTAGGATTGGGAGGAGGACATTATCAATACAATATGTCCGGATTGCCATTTGGGGTAAGTATGACTAATCCTTACTGGGGCTCCCGGGTGGAACTGATGGAGGTTGTAGGACTTGCCAGACAAAAGAAAATCCATATTGAAATTGAAAAATATAAGCTCGATCAGGCTAATGAGGTTTATGACCGGTTAAGAGAAGGGAAAATCAAAGGCAGAGCGGTCTTGATTCCCTGATATTTAAACTACCAATAAAAAGCCTTCTCTTAATAAAGAGAAGGCTTTTTTTATTTAAAATAAAATCATGAAAGCTTATTTAACGATAAACTTAAGACTGGAATTATCCAGTTTTAAGATATAGATACCTTGCTCAAGATTTTTAATTTTAATTGAATTCCTGCTGTTTTTGAAGGGGCTGTTAATTGTTTCCATTACTTTTCCTTGCAAATTATAGATCTCAGCTTTTTTAATATTCTGAGTTTCTCCTTTTATGAAGATCTCCTGATTTGAAATGGGATTAGGATAAACCTGTAAATCTTTTGACTCAGGCTGAACATCAGAAGAGATACTCTTGCCTTGCTTTCCTGTTCCGGAATAGCAAGTCCAGCTGAGGTTGTCAAGAGCTACACGATTGCTTGATGAATTATTATCCAATGTCACTACTACATTCCCGGAAACATTAATATTATTGATTGTTGTGGTTGCAGTTGTTGCACTGTAAGGAATTGTTCCCACCTGTACTCCGTTTACCAAAACATTAAACGTTCCTGCGCTTCCGCTGAATTTTAATTGAGTAGTTACCGTTAATGATCCGATACCACTAGCTGAGCTGCTCGATTTTAAAGAACCATCACGAACAGTAATCGCCTTATTGGAAATCGTCTGATCGGTTCTTGCATCTGTTGCAGTCCAGGTAATTCCACCATTGGTCCATGTTCTTGTAGAATAGCTTGATGAACTTCCCGTAGGAATGGTTTCAAAATTTTCATTGACACAATCTGTACCTGGATTCGTTGTTCCTCCGGATTCTGTAGTTGCAGAAACTGTTGAGCTGTCGGAAGAAGTATTTCCAGCCGCATCCTTAGCTACTACATAAAAAGTATAAGTTGTGGATGAACTCAATCCTGAAATTGTTGCAGAAGTTGAAGCTACATTGGTTTTTAAGCTTCCGTTCATATAAACGTCGTAAGAGGAAACGCCAACATTATCCGTTGAGGCAGTCCATGAAAGAGATACACTACTTGATGTTTTACCTGAAACACTAAGGCCCGTAACTGTTGTAGGTGCCTGAGTATCGTTTGATGGTTGTTGAGATCCCCAGATCTGATCTACATAAGCAGGATTGTCAATAAAAGGATTTCTATTGCCCTGATAAGTATAAGAAGCATTATTTCTTAAGATTTCTGCCTGAGAAACAGGATCCTGATTATGCCATGCTAAAAGAACATTAAGCTCCCAGGTTTGTAACCCCGGAAAAGCTGTGTTTCCTAGCATGTTACCTGAAGAGAAAGAAGAAAGCTTACTTTGATAACGTGTTACAAAATAAAAGATCATTCTGGCCACATCCCCTTTGAATTCATCAATTGGCTCGAAAACTGTTCCCGAATACCCTGAAGATACGGAGTTCCCTAATTTTGATCCATTTTTGGATGTAAATGTTGCTGTTCCTACTTTTCCGAAAGGATAATTGGATCTCATTCCGTTTACTTTACCATCGGTAGCTCTGATGAAGTTGATATCCGAAACCATCGGTGATGCTTCATTAAACAAGCTTTGTGGTACAATATGTTCACGGTTATAGCAATTTCCTTCTACTGAATAAGTTCCGCATTGATTCGTCACCGGAGTATAGTTGTACGGATCCGCACTATTGGGTTTCTCGGAATAAATATCCATGATAGATCCGTCGTTTTCATAAGTTTTATCAATATCGGTAGTTTTATATCCGGTCCAAAGTCCTCCATAACCTTTGTCCTGGTGACCATTCGTAATAATGGAACTGAGTTCTGTTTTCAAAGCAGCCCCTGTTAATCCATTGGCAGAAGAATAGTATCCTGCAGGAGCCTGGGCTTTAGCAATACCTGCTAAAGCAAGAAATAAGATAATTTTTTTCATATTTAATAAAAATTTAGGGTGTAAGATTACTACATTTTTATGAAATGAAAAATTACATTTCTGTTAATTTTGGCCGTTTATATTATGTATGGTATATATTTGATAAGATAACTACCGTGATGAACTACAAATTAATAAAAAAAGCCAATGCAAAATCATGCATTGGCTCAGTATAATTGATTTAAAATAATCTTTATTTTCTTTGTGGAGGATAGTTCTTCATAATTTCCGCCATAATTTCAGGGATCTGTCTTTGTTTAGCTCTTGGTGAGTCTACAGATATTCCGCTTCCTATACCTTGCCAAACCAGCTTATTGCTTTTCGTATCTACCAGGTCTACAATTAATGCTCCTTCATTATAGTTACTGGTCCATGTTCTGTTCATTCCGATACCCCATCCAAAAGGTCCTCCCCATCCCCACATTCCGTATGGTGAATAACTGTTGATATCCGTTACTTTTTTATGATTAGCTTTTACATTAACAATAAGATCCGGATTTTCTCCCGATGAAAGACCTTTGCTCTGCAGCTGTTTTGATAATTCATTCAAAACCCTGTCTTTATCAATATCGTTAAGTTTCAAATCATCAATTCTTATTTTGTATGTTTTATAAGAAGTGAAATTAGCAGTTTCGGCATAGTCAGAACGAACCTGAAAAGGGCTGCAGGAGGTTAAACCTAAAGTAGCCGCGGCTAACAAAATAAAAATATATTTTTTCATTTTATTTATTTTTTTTATCGTTTTTAATGAATGTATCAGTCTTTTTATCGTATCCGTAAGGACAATGTCTACAGCCACTCTTACAACAATATCCTCGCTTCAGATGAAACTTTTCCGTAAAGACTTTATATCCCTGTTCGTTATAGTAGAAGTCTTCATGTTCTTTGATGTCAAAATGAGCCATAAGTTAAATCTTGATCAAAAACTTTTATATTTGTTATTATGATAATTGTGTGCCAAAAACCATTAAAAAAATTAAAAATTAATGGTATTGCTCTTTTTCCTTTTATCTTCGTAAGAAAACCCGAAGATAAGGAAAATAATGTATTGATCAATCACGAAAAAATTCATTTAAGACAACAACTGGAACTGTTGATTATTTTCTTTTATATCTTTTATGTTATAGAATATTACTATCACTTTTTCAGGTTAAAAGATGCTTATCTGGCTTACCGGAGTATTTCATTCGAAAAAGAAGCCTATGCTATGGAAGATGATGGAGGTTATCTTAAGAGCAGAAAACTTTGGAGTTTTTGGAAGTACAGATAGATAAGATTTAAAAATGGTAATTTTGCCTTTAGTTTCAGTCTTACTTTTAAAACAAATGATTTTACAGATTCCTGCAGAGCCTATTCCGATTGATGAAATAAAGATGGATAAGAATATCAGTCTTTTTCTTAAGAGAGAAGATCTTGTCCACCCACTGATTTCGGGGAATAAGTATTGGAAACTTTTTCATAATGTTAATACCTATCTTCAAAAACCAATTGAAAATCCACTCATCATCACTTTTGGCGGTGCTTATTCTAATCATATTTCAGCAGTTTCAGCGATAGGGAAGTTAGCAGGAGTTCGTACAGTTGGAATTATAAGAGGAGAAGAACTCTCTAAAAAATGGCGTGATAATCCAACACTTCTCTTTGCATTCAGGAATGGAATGAATCTGAAATTTGTTTCGCGTGAGGAATATCGTAATAAAGAAAAATTATCTGAGTTTTTGCAGCATGAATTTCCGGATGCCCTAATCATTCCCGAAGGAGGTACCAATGAAGATGCCGTTCGTGGCGTGAAAATGATGCTGAATCATGAAACAAAAGATTTTGATTATCTTTGCACCGCAGTTGGAACCGGAGGAACAATTGCCGGGATCTCTAATTTTTGTGAAGATAATCAGCAGGTTATAGGATTTAAGGTGGTTGGTGATTCTTCATTGGAGGATACCATAGCCCAATTAACCTTGAAGAAAAATTATCATCTAATAGATTCTGATTTTGGAGGTTATGGGAAAATAACGGATGAGAATATCCGTTTTATAAATGATTTTAAAGAGAAATACCAGATTCCGCTGGAGCCGATTTATACAGGGAAAATGATGCAGAAGGTTTTTGAACTGATAGATGATGGATATTTTCCTGAGAATAGTAGAATTTTATGCTTCCATACCGGCGGTTTGCAGGGAATTGAAGGCGCAAATTTGCTTTTAGAAAAACAAAATAGAAAATTAATTATATAAAGTAAAAATTGAAAAACATGAAAAGACTTTTCTTACTCGTAAGCCTTTTAGTTTTATCAAAATTCTCAGCTCAGACCTGGGCTACTGAAGACCAATACATCCAGAAATTTGCACAATATGCAGTAGAAGAAATGGAAAAATATAAAATTCCTGCTTCTATTACGCTTGCTCAGGGGCTTCTGGAAACAGGGGGAGGGCAAAGCAGATTGGCTCTGGAAGGGAAAAATCATTTTGGGATAAAATGCAAAGAAGACTGGACAGGGAAAACAATGAAGCATACGGATGATGCTCCGAACGAATGTTTCCGTGTGTATGAAGATCCAAGGCAGTCTTATGAAGATCATTCCATATTCCTTTCAACAAGAAAGTACTACACCAATCTTTTCAAGCTGGATATGAAAGATTACAGAGCATGGGCGTACGGATTAAAAAAAGCAGGATATGCAACCAATCCGCGTTATGCTTCCATTCTTATTGGTAAAATTGAAAGATATAAACTGTATGAGTTTGACAATACCAATTCCAAAGAGGTTCTTTATGCCGTACTAAGCTTATATCCGAACCTTAAGGATGACAGAACTTTCATGGCACAATTAGAACCTTCTAAAGTCGCAAAAAAAGATCCTGTTACAGTGAATGTACCTTATAAACAGACTTCTTATGCACAACAGCAGAAAAGGGTAGAAAGAATTAAAACAAAAGCTGAAATCCTTAATTCTATACTGATAAAAAGCCATCCTAATGACGGACTGAAATATATCGTTATTCCAGAGGATACAGATGTAAAATACATTGCCAACAAATTTAAGGTTAGCGAAGGCAGATTGATCAAATGGAACGAATTAGAAGGAACTGCTTTAAAGAAAAATGATATCGTATTTCTTGAATCTAAAAATTCCACAGGAAATACGGCCGTGTATAAAGCCGAGTCTGGTGAAGATATGCACGACATCGCGCAGAAATTCGGGATCAAACTACACAAGCTATACGTAAAAAACAGAATGGATGAAGGACAACAACCTTCGCCTGGACAGTTGATTTATCTGATAGATAAAAAGCCGAGAAATTAAATAATAAAATATATATGCGCCGAGAGGCGCATTTCTTTACGTAACATGAGATATCAAAGAAGTTCAGCTTTATTCAATGAAGCATATCAATACATTCCGGGCGGAGTAAATTCTCCGGTACGGGCATTCAAATCAGTGGGAGGTGTTCCCGTTTTTATGAAGTCTGCAAAAGGTGCATATCTTACAGATGAGGATAACAACACCTATGTGGATTACATTAATTCATGGGGACCCGCTATTCTTGGACACACCCATCCTGAGGTATTGGAAGAACTTAAATTACAGGCAGAAAAAGGTTTTTCCTTTGGTGCTCCTACAGAGCTGGAAACGGAAATTGCAAAATTCATCGTAGAAAATGTTCCGAACATTGATCAGATCAGGATGGTTTCTTCTGGAACTGAAGCTTGTATGAGTGCAATCAGGCTGGCAAGAGGATACACGGGAAGAGATAAGATTGTAAAATTTGAAGGATGCTATCACGGACATTCAGATTCATTTTTGATCAAAGCCGGAAGTGGAGCTGCTACTTTTGGTAACCCAAATTCACCCGGTGTAACTCAGGGAACTGCTAAAGATACTCTTTTGGCCCGCTACAATGATTTTGAGCAGGTAGAAGATCTGTTCCGTCATAACCAGGGAGAAATAGCTGCCGTAATCATAGAACCGGTTGCCGGAAATATGGGATGTGTTTTACCTGAAAATAATTTCCTACAGAATTTAAGAAAAATTTGTGATGAAAATGGAGCTTTATTAATTTTTGATGAGGTAATGACCGGCTTCAGATTAGCTTTTGGCGGTGCTCAGGAGTTGTTCAATGTAAAAGCAGATCTGGTTACCTACGGAAAAGTAATCGGAGGAGGACTTCCTGTAGGAGCCTTTGCGGGAAGAAATGAGATCATGGATCACCTGGCTCCGAAAGGAGGAGTGTATCAGGCTGGAACACTGAGCGGAAATCCTTTAGCTATGAGAGCCGGATTAAAAACACTTCAGCTGATTAAAAATGATCCGAACTTTTTTGAAAGAATTAATAGAACTACGGAAACTTTAGATTTTGAAATTGGAAAAATTTTAAATGAAAAAGGGATTGCTCATAAAATCAACAGAAAAGGTTCTATGATGTCTGTTTTCTTTCATATCAACAGAGTGTCAAACTTTGATGAAGCGCAGGAAGCGAATCATTCCTTGTTCAATAACTTTTTCCATCAAATGCTAACCAATGGAATTTACCTTCCGCCAAGCGGTTATGAAACGTATTTTATCAGTGATGCGATCAAAGAGAAGGAAATCGATATGACGCTGGAAGCTGTAAGGAAATTTGAGTATTCTTAACTCAATAGAAACAAAAATAAAAAAGGACAGGATTTATCAATCTTGTCCTTTTTGTTTTTAAATACACCAGATACCGGTATACATAAAATTTTCCGCAAAATGAGTTTCACAATAAATTGTACAGACATTGTTATAAACTATACCTGTCCTTCATCTCTGTTATATTTATTTTTGTAATAAATAGATTGGATATGAACACCTCAGGCAATATAACCCGTAAAGACTTCATTAAAAGCTCTGCCTTGGCAATGGCAGGTTTAACAACATTAACATCCGGAACAATGAATGCTGCAAGCCTGCTTTTTGAAAATGAAACTTTAAGTAATGGAAAACTGAGCTTTAAAAATGTTCGGTTGGAAACCGGTTTTCAATATCAAGAAGGGGAGGTGATTTCTACGCAGACCCATCTGTTTTGTGTTGATATAGAAAATGGAAAAATAAAAAGCATTACTCCAAACCAGCCTAATGCTAAAGCGATTGATGCAAAGGGATTTTTAATGCTGCCTGCATTTAAAGATATGCATATTCATTTAGACAAAACATATTATGGAGATCATTGGCAGGCTGTAAGGAAAAGAACAGGCGGAGTAAAGGGAATGATTGCCCTGGAGCAGAAGATACTTCCGGAAATGTTGAAGAATTCAGCTTTTAAAGCAGAAAAAATGATTGAGCTCTTACAATCTAAAGGAACTTCTTTTGCGCGAAGCCATGTCAATATTGAGCCTACATCCAAACTGGATTCCCTGAAAAACCTTCAAAGAGCATTGGAGAATAAAAAGAAAACATTTGGAGCGGAGTTGGTTGCTTTTCCTCAGCATGGTGTTTTTTATACGGATTCGGTGCCTTATCTTAAAGAAGTAGCTGCTATGGATATTGATTTTATAGGAGGGGTAGATCCTTATACGATTGACGGAGCTATTGAAAAAACAATTGATTTTACAGTTCAGCTTGCCTTGGATCACGACAAAGGAATTGATATTCATTTGCACGAGTCCGGAGAATCCGGCTTAAAAACAGTAGAGTATCTTATTAATAAAGTGAATGAAAACCCATCTCTCAAAGGAAGAACCTATTTGAGCCACTGCTTTGTCTTGGGGAAGCTTGAAAAACCAAAACAGGAAGCAATTGCAGAAAAGCTGGCTGCCGCTAAAATAGGAATTGTTTCTACCATTCCTTTCGGAGGCCTTGTTATGCCGATTCCATTATTGTATCAATATGGTGTAACAGTTCTGACGGGTAATGACAGTATTGTTGATCACTGGAATACTTTCGGCTCAGGAAGCGTATTGCAGAAAGCAAATCTGATGGCGCAATTGTATGGATATTCAACAGAATTTTTACTATCAAGGAGTTTAAAACTGGCAACAGGAAATGTACTTCCGCTGGATGATAACGGAAATCAGCAGTGGCCTAAAAAAGGGGATGATGCCAATATGGTGTTTGTAAATGCGAGCTGTTCTGCTGAGGCGGTTTCAAGAATTTCCCATATCGAATCTCTCGTTCATCAGGGTACGATTGTTTTTTGATAGAGGTTGTGATCTATTCTGGCAGAATTTACTTATTTTAGAGAGTAAATTAAAAGCGGAATGAGCCATCAGTCAGATTATTTTCCCGTCTTAGGTATTCATGAATTCAGTGAGGACCAGTCAAAAGGTTGTCATCTTTTGTTTAATGAGCTGTATGGTGAAAGATCAATCGATGAGCCTCATAAGCATGATTTTTTCATTATTAACCTTTTTAAAATAGGTAAAGGTTTTCATACAATTGATTTTGTGGGGTACAAAGTTGAAAATAGTC
Organism: Chryseobacterium sp. PTM-20240506; assembly: GCF_048296755.1. Lineage (NCBI taxonomy): Bacteria > Pseudomonadati > Bacteroidota > Flavobacteriia > Flavobacteriales > Weeksellaceae > Chryseobacterium > Chryseobacterium sp. PTM-20240506. The sequence continues at coordinate 1,989,422 of NZ_CP182581.1, read as the reverse complement.
AGATTCACCTGGTTTTTCCCGGACAGGTCCATCAATGGGTGATAGAGAAAGAGACAATAGGATATCAGCTGATGATCAGCCGTGAATGGTTTGAAAATTTTCTTCCGGTATTACGGTTTTCAGCATCTTATTATCAGAATCATCCCGTGATTGATGTCTCTGAGGAAATCTTTCAGCAGCTTTTGTACGAATTTAAGGCTATTAAAGATTCTTTAAATAATAAGCCTGTATTTTGGGAACTGATTCAAAAAAGAGGAGAAGTGATTGGTTTGCTGATCAGTAAATCAGTAGAAGGAGCTTTTAATGATTTTGAAATTTTTAATTCCAATCCCGTAATATCTAAATTTTTGTCATTTATTGACCAATATTTTAAAGAAGAACGTTCAGTTTCTTTTTATGCGGAAAAATTAAATATCTCTGCCAACTATTTAAATATAATATGCAGAAAGAACCTGAATAGATCGGCTTCCTCGTTGATCCAGGATCGCATTTTGCTTGAGGCCAAGCGTCTGCTGAAAGTGTCTGCAATGTCTGTAAAAGATATTGTATATGATCTTGGGTTTTATGATCACGCCAGTTTTTCAAAATTTTTCAAGGCTCAAACCGGAATGACACCTTCACAATTTAAAGAGTAATAATCCGTACAAAGCATCATATAATTGGTACACCTGTTTTAGAAATGGTGGGCTTAACTTTGTTATCATAAAATGAGAAGTATGCAGCCAGACTATAAGGTTATTGCCTCCGGAAACTATCTGTTGAAAAACGTCCGCCTGGAAACCGGATTCGATTACGATGAGAAAGACGTTATCAGAACAAAAACGGATTTGTTTTGTGTTGAAATTGAAAAAGGAACAATAAAAAATATCCTACCTGGTGATGCACATTCCGGTGGGATTGATGTAAATGGCAAACTGATGCTCCCTGCATTTAGTGACATGCATATCCATCTGGACAAAACTTTATATGGACTTCCATGGCAGGCAATATCGCCGAAAAGAAAAACAGTGAAAGACATGATTGCTTATGAACAGGAAATCATTCCTGAGCTTTTAAAGACATCGGTTGAAAGAGGAGGAGAGCTGATCTCTTTATTGCAGTCTTACGGAACCACTTTTGCGAGGACTCATTTTAATGTCGATCCTACTTCAGGATTACAATCCCTGGAAAACTTAGAAAAAGCATTAGAACATAAAAAAGATTTTTTCAGTGCTGAACTGGTGGCTTTCCCTCAACATGGATTGTATTATACCGATTCGGCTCACCTGATGAAAGAAGCGGCTGCCTTAAAAAGTGTAAGCTTTATAGGTGGCTTAGACCCCTATTCAATTGATGGGAATATTGAAAAGGTAATTGATTTCACCGTTCAGTTGGCGCTGGATTATGAGAAAGGAATTGATATTCATTTGCATGAAATAGGTGAATCGGGGATGAAAACCATCAGTTATCTGATCGATAAGGTTATTGAAAATCCGGTTCTCAAGGAAAAAACTTTCATCAGCCATGCTTTTGCCCTGGGGCATTTATCTTTAAAGGAAACAAATGAAATCGCTGAAAGACTTGCGAATGCTAAGGTGGGAGTAGCCTCTTCTATTCCTTTCAGAGGAACAATTATGCCTGTTCCAGCGTTCAAAAAATATGGAGTGAATATTCTGGTAGGAAATGATAATGTCCAGGATCACTGGAGCACTTTCGGATCCGGAAATATGCTTCAGAAGGCTAATTTGATTGCTGAGTTATATGGATATGAGACAGAATTTGAACTTTCAAGGACTTTAGGATTTGCGACGAGAAATGTTTTTCCTCTAAATGAAAAAGGAGAAATGCAGTGGCCAAAAGCAGGAGACCAGGCAAATGCTGTCTTTTTAAATGCGAGCTGTTCTGCAGAAGCTGTAGCAAGAGTCCCTAAAATAGAGGGATTACTGATCCAGGATCATTTACTCTGGAAAGAGTTTTAATATAATTTTTTAATACTTGTTTTTGTAACCGGGCACCATTGTAATTTACTTTGGTGTTTTTATTTTATGTTGAAAAAAATACAGTTAAGGTAATTTTAATATTAATTTTACATAAGAATATATGTTTATTATTTAATAATGAAATAAATTCGCATTGTCATTACCGTGTACTTTTGCAGTATACAATACACACCTTACACACAAATATTTTTACGAAAAACTATTTTTTTACTTTCCCAACATTATTACTAATAGGGGGAAAGCCCTTATAAATTACTGTATATTATGAATGAATTAGAAGTAGATTACAAACAAATTCTTTTCTTCTATGCTTTTCTGCGACAAGTGGATTTATCACTTGATAGAAGCAGGTGGACTTCCCTTAAAGAACTCCACGATTACTATCAGGAAAGAATATCCCCTGAACAAATGATTAGCTATCTGAAGATTAAGTTGAATGTTCCCGATGGGGATTTTAACGACTTTCCTGCCCAGGAAGAGACCAGGAACAATAAAGGTAAATTTAAGCTTTTCAACAAAAAAACGACTCTTTCAAAAGAAGAATTGATTCATTTTCATCAGCTGCTAAAATTATTTGATCAATGTCTTAAGTCGGGTGAAGAAAAATACAGCATAGAGACTGAAAGTTTAAGGGTAGACATTGCAAAATTTTACTCCTTACTTCTGGAACCTAAAATTACTAAAAGTGATTTGAAGAAGGTGATTTCCATAGAGCATTATGGACAAAACCGACTGCTCAAGACAAAGGAAATGAAAGAAGTAATTCCAAAAGATTTTTTTACGATCTGATCAACAACGAAACTAATTAACTATGACCAAACTTTACTAATGTAAACATGTTAGGATATATCTTTGTGATTTCCTAGAAAACAGAATTATATAAAAGGTATTGAAGATTTTCAATGCCTATTTTGTGTAATAAATTAAAAAAGCCATCAGAAAACTCTCTGATGGCTTTTAATGTGATATGAGAAACTATTACTTGCTTATTGTAATCCAGCTAAAAGGTTAACACCATCTACCGTAGCCCAAGCTCCTGGTACCAATGTAACTTTTGTAACTGTTGTTGCGTTTGTGAAAGTTTTTCCACCGTTTGGATTATATGCATATCCCCAAACTCCAGCGTTATCAGAGTTAAGATAGGTCATAGGTGCAACTACTACTTTTCCTGTATTTACTTGATTTGTTTCAGTTGCAGCATCTTGTATAAGAACTGAGTAAGCACTTTTACCACCTAAGTTTTTGTATCCGCTAATATAAACGTTAGAGAAAATACCAGTTCCTTGTCTCTTAAATTGGATAGCAGAAATTTCTACTGAACCTGCAACCTCTGGATTTGTATTTGCATCTCTGATTAAAGTTATATTAGAGATTTTTGGTGCAATATTATCAACGTTTGCAGAAGCTTCAATCTCCATTCCGAAATTTCCTGTACCCGTTTGGAAAGCATACCAGTTTGTGTTATTTTGTCCGCTCCATGCATCTTGCCAGTCAAATGAATCATCGAAGTTGCCATAAGAAACAATATTTTTAGCACTTACAGTCCCTCCGAAGAATTCATACCCGTCATCTGTTCCTTTGTAAGTTACAAGATTTTCTAATGTAGTTCCAGCTCCTACAGCATAGAATGTCATAGAATTGGTTTCTGAAGTACCATCATTAATTTTCTTTCCTCCATATTCTACACGAACGAATTTCATTGTTCCAGAATTATGGTTTGCATCATTTCCTCCATAATAAACACTATTTCCATCTTCAGATAATGCTTGAGATAACCCATTAACTGCTTTAATTGGGGCATTTCCATATAATGTAATTCCACCCCAATCCCCAGGCTGCTTATTTGTAGTTGTAAATACAATTGGCTCACTTGCAGTTCCTACAGCATTTATTTTACCATCTTGTAATACTACCAAGCTACTTGATTTTGTAGTTACAGCATTGAAAACAGCACCAGGCTCAATGGTAATAGTTGCACCATTTGTTATTTTCACAACACCATCAAGAATATAAGTTCCTTTCTTAATTAATATATCTTTTGTAATTGTACCTGAAAGGGTTCCGCTACCACTTAGTACACTTTCAGTGGTGCCAGGATTTGTTATTGTTCCGTTACCGTTGTCCCCATCGTTAATATCTATGGTACATGAAGTCAATGTTACACTCAAAGCTATAGCTAAGGAAAATAAAGTTAAAAGATTCTTTTTCATTTTATAGTAAGATTTAATTTTTATAATTTTTTAAAATGTGTAGCCAACTGTAAAGTTAAAATTGACTCCGTTGAAATAATTGTTTAGAGAATAGTTATCGTTTGTTCTTAGTGTATAGTAATTATCATCTCCTAACTCAACACGATATTTACTGTTTAGGATATTTTGAACTCGGAATTTTATATTCCAGTTTTTATCAATTTGATTTTGGTAAACAAAATCCAGCTGATTAAACGGTTTTTCATAATAATTATCAGTTCCAGACCCACCTACAGCATAAATTTTTGATCCTGAAACATTATATACTAGAGAAAGTGTACTGCTAAGATTTTTGGAATTCTTATACTCATACTTTAAATCAGCATTTATAGTATAAGGTGCAGCACCTTGCAAGCCTCTTTTATGAAGCTGATCGTCTGTAAATCCAACAATATTTGGTCGTTCTGTTTTTAATTGTTCTTCACTCCTTTTTACGTCAGAATACATAAATGTTGCATTGGCACCAAACGTAAACTTATCAAGTGCATCAGAAATTCTACCTAAACTTAATATACCTTCTAGCTCTATTCCAGCAAGCGTTGCTTTCTTGGAGTTGTAATAAGTAATAACTACACCACTTGCATTTCCCGATGGAGCGATAGACTTTTCAATTGCATTATCAATTCTTTTAGCAAATAGATTTACTGCAAACATTTCTTTATTAGATGGGAAATACTCCCATTTTAAATCAATATTATAGTTTTCACTATTTTTAATATTTTCGTTACCTCTCACAGTTGTGTTATCCGGATTGATATATTCAATCGGCATTGTTTCAATTAAGATAGGACGAGTAACCGTTTTACTTAATGATAATCTTAAGTTGTTTTTACTATCTAAAGCTTTCTTTATGGAAAGGGAAGGAAGAAAATAATTTTTATTCGTGGTAAGGTTAATTCTATCAGAAACCCCTGGTTTGTTGTAACGAATAATTCTCATGTCATTTTCGAATCTTCCTCCAATTAAAATATCCCAACTTTCAGTTGGTTTATAATCAAAATTTAGATATCCTGCATTTACGAACTGATAAATATTTGATAAATAGGAATATGCATCAGAGTCTTCTTTATAAAATAGTTTATCATTTTTAATTGAATTTTCTAAGGTAGATTGAGGACTGTCAATATCTATAAAGACAGGGGTGTTAGTACCTTTAGGCGTACCAAAAATAAAGCGATAAGAGTTTTTTCTGATATCAGAAAAGCCATTATATCCAACAGACAATTGCATAGGGAACTCTTTTTTATCACCCTTTTCTCCAAGGAAAACAGAGTACTCACCAAAAGCTGACGCATAGAATTTTCCATCAACATCTAGATATTGTCTGATTAAATTGTTACCACCATAAGAAAATGCAGCATGACTAAAATCTTGAGGATAAGTAAGTTCAAATATTTTTCTGTCAGGTTGGCTGTAATTATTAAGAACGTAACTGCCTCCAGCTTTAAACAAATGACGTTCCCCGATTTTTTGAGAAGCTGTTAATTGTAAATTTAGAAATTTGGAAATATCTTGTTGATTGGTTCTAAAAAAACGATTGTCCTCCACACTGAAGTTCTTATAACCTTTAAAATCTTCAATAATATTAGCAGAGTTTTGTAAATAAATAGCGTTTAAGTTAATATTTGTACCCCTATTCTTATACGCTGCTCCCAACAATGCTGAGGACTCAAGTTCATAGATATAACTTTTCTTGTTGAGTAGATTACTTACCTCTATAATCTGTCCGTTATCTCTAAACTGATTATTATCTCCTTCTTTATATGAATATTTAGAGCCCTGATTCAAAGAAAATAAGATTCCAATATTTCCCGTTTCACCAGTTTTTACCTTTTGTACTGTAGTAAAACCTATACTTGTATTTGGTAGAGTTTTAATATTATTTACATTCCATGAATCCTTAAATGAATTTAATGATTCATCTTTAGTAAAATTATGGGTATTTGGTCTATAATCTCTTACTTCATTTGGAAGTCTTCTATCTCTGGAATTTAAACCCAAATATCCATTCATCCCATCTGCACCCTCAGCCACTTTAAAGTTATCTCTGAATGTACTCAATGTATTAACTCCAACACTGAATTCAATTTTCGAAAAGGGCTTATCAATCGTTAAAGTTTCGATATCAAAAGTAGCTCCGGCAAAATCTCCGTAAAGGTTAGAATTGAATGTTTTGTAGATATTGAGTTTACCCACAACGTCGGTAGGGAATTGCTTTAATGCAATGATTTTTTGGAAAGGGTTATTGGAAGGAGAGCCAAGACCGTTAATTAAAAGATAATTATATCTTTCCTCCAGACCTCTTACGAAAAGCCCTCGTCCTTCTACTGTAGTAATTCCGGTTACCTTTGTAAGGCCTTGTTCTACGTTAGAAATTCCCTTTCTGGAAATTTCCTCAGCACTTACAGCCTGCTTCTGGATAATTGCTTTTTTCTGTTCTCCTAATACAGCAGTTTCAGTTTTTTTATTGCTACTTCCCTGGATGACAACACCTTCGATTTTCTTCTCTTTCTTGATGGTGTCCTGCCTGGTATCTTGAGCGTAAAACGCAGTCGATGAGGCGGTTAAAAAAATAACCGCTATACTAGCTTTTCTAAAATTCATTTTATTTTACTATATTCTTTCGGTGCAAAGGAATAAAAGTTTATCGGTCTTAATGGTTTAGTTAAATTTAATTTTTCCTTAACTAAACATTAACAAAACAATATAATTGTTAACTTTATATGAACGATAGATGATTTGTTATTCTATGGTACAAAAATTATTAACTTTGACACGTAAAAATTGAAAATGAACCAAAAGAAAATACTCTTAATAGACGATGAACTCGATATTTTAGAGATTCTGTCTTACAATTTAGAAAAGGAAGGCTACGATATTTATACCGCTACCAATGGTAATGAAGGGATAGAAAAAGCCAAAGAAATTGTTCCGGATCTAATTTTACTAGACGTAATGATGCCTGAAAAAGATGGTATCGAAACTTGTCAGGAACTTCGAAAAGTAAAGGAACTTCAAAAATCATTGATTGTATTCCTTTCTGCAAGAAGCGAAGAGTTTTCTCAGTTAGCAGGTTTCCAGGCCGGAGCCAATGATTATATTGTAAAGCTGATCAAACCGAAAATCCTTATTTCTAAAGTAAATGCCCTATTACAGCTAACATCTCAGGTGTCAGACAATGCTAAGCTAATTGAAATTGGAGACTTGATTATTGATAAAGATAACTTCAGGGTTTCTAAAAGCGGGCAGCAGTTTTTACTTCCTAAGAAAGAATTTGATCTGCTGTATCTTTTAGCCTCCAATACGGAAAAAGTTTTCAAAAGAGAAGAAATTCTTGAGAAAGTCTGGGGAAATGATGTGATTGTCGGAGAAAGAACCATTGATGTTCATATCAGAAGATTAAGAGAGAAATTAGGAATTAATACCATTCAGACTTTAAAAGGAATAGGGTATAAACTGATCGTTTAATCGAAATAGCCTACCTTTACCTTATAACCATAAAAAATTTGTAAAATTGAAATTTTACAGGCTTACTCTTGTAGCATCATGTCTTATCACATTGGTGATGTTTCTATTGGTGATCATCTTTGATTCGCTGAAGGATATTTATTATAAAACACCGTTTTTTAAAATAGGGCTGATCATATGTCTCGTTGTTATATTTATTGTGAACTACCTCGTTCTTGAACTGCTGTTCAATTACTATGGTAAAAAACAGGTTCGTGGGCTTTCCCAGCTCCTGCCACAGGAAATTGTAAATACCAATGACGAGAATATTACCATTAAAGAATTAGGAGAGCGATTTTCAGATCTCAATCAGCAAAAAGTTTCTGAGATTGATATGATGAAGGAAATGGAAAGCTATCGTAAAGAGTACATAGGAAATGTTTCTCATGAGCTTAAGACTCCATTGTTTTCAATTCAGGGATATGTAGAAACGTTGAGGGATGGGGGAGTAGATAACCTGACCATTCGCGATAAATATCTTGAAAGAATAGATATATCCGTAGAAAGACTGATTGCTATTGTTACCGATTTGGATATGATTAACAGGCTTGAGGCCGGAGAAATCAATCTTACGGTTTCGAGATTTGATGTTAATCTCTTAATCAAAGAAGTTTTTGACCTGCTTGATCTTGAAGCAGAAAAGCACAATACTACATTACAAATTCAGACACTGCATCCTCAGATCTTTGTGGAAGCTGATAAACAAAAAATCTCACAGGTTTTTATTAATTTGATCTCTAATGCTATTCACTATGCTAACAGGCAGGAAGCAAAGGTTGTAGTGAAAACCAGCGTCCTTAAGAATAAAGTTTTAATTGAAGTTATTGACAACGGTATGGGAATCAAGTCAGAAATTCTTCCGAGGATATTTGAGCGGTTTTACCGTGTAGAAACCAGCCGGAATCGTAGAGAAGGAGGCTCCGGATTAGGTTTGGCTATTGTAAAGCATATTTTGGAAGCTCATAAAGAAAATATTACAGTTGAAAGCGTGTACCTTGAAGGTACAAAATTCAGTTTTATGCTTGAAAAAAGTAAATAATCTGGGCAAAATGTAAGGAAAAAAAATATTTTAAAAAATCTTGAAATATTTTTTTGTGACATGTCATTTATTATATATTTGCAACAGAAATTTATCATAATAAATAAAGGCAAAAAGTAATTTAAAGACTGATATGGTTTACAAGATCCGCGTAATATTAGATGCGAAAGAAGATATTTTCCGTGATATCGAAGTGAAGGGAAAACAGACACTATGGAATTTACATCTGGGAATTAAGAGTGCGTTCAGCTTGCAGGGAGATGAACTTTCAACTTTTAATTTATTGGAAGAAGATGGTACGATAGTAAAAAGTGTTCCATTAGAAGATATGAGTGATGACGGTGATGGAGAAATTATGTCAGATGTTTATATTGATGAAGCTTTTGCAAGTGTAGGAAATAAAGCTCAGTTTCAATATGGACTTCTGGATCTTTGGGAATTCTTCTGTGAATTAATTGAAGTAATCGAGGAAACCAAAGGAGTTAATTATCCTATAACAGTATACAGATTTGGAAACGTTCCGTTAAAAGCTCCAAGCAAGAGCGGAAACGGGGGTGGATCTAAAAAGAAATCTGCAATGCCTCTTATCGATGATGAATTTAATTTTGATGACGATTTCGAAAGCGGAGGGAATTTTTCCGATGAAGACGACAGTTTTGATGATGAGGAAGAAGAAGACTACAATGACGATGTATTCGATGAAGATGATGACAACGATGACGAAAGATAATTGGTAACACAATAAAAATATAGAGCCCTGGATTAATGTCCGGGGCTTTTTTGTAAATTATGCCAGGCGGAAATGCTGAAAAGGTAGAATTAAATTTGCTTTTAACCCTTTTTCCGTTCTATCTTTCCTCTTTTAATCATAAAACAATCCTTACTTTTGTTAAAACCGGAATTAATGAAAAAATTAATTTTTTTGGCAATTATTGGCTTGGGAATTGTTTCCTGTGCTGTACAAAATACAAATAAGACTATGGATTTACCTAAAGATTGGAAACACTCTGCAAATATTTATGAAGTCAATGTAAGGCAATATACACAAGAAGGGACTTTTAGAGCTTTTGAAAAAGAGATGCCCCGTTTAAAGTCTATGGGAATAAAAGTTCTTTGGTTTATGCCGGTTACGCCGATTGCTCAGCAAAATAAAAAAGGAAGCTTGGGAAGTCCATATGCTGCTGCAGATTATACGTCTGTTAATCCTGAATTCGGGACACTCGATGATTTTAAGCACATGGTAAATGAAGCCCACAGATTAGGATTTAAGGTAATCATCGACTGGGTGGCGAACCATACCGGTTGGGACCATGTCTGGACAAAAACACATCCTGAATTTTATTTAAAAGATCCGGATGGAAAATTCCATATTGCATCGGGAATGGATGATATTATCGAACTTGATTATAAGAATCAGGAGATGCGTAAGGAAATGATTGATGCAATGAAGTTCTGGGTTAAAGAAACTAATATTGATGGTTTCAGGTGCGATCTTGCTTCATGGGTTGAGGTTGATTTCTGGCAGCAGGCCCGTCCTGAGGTAGAGACCCTAAAGCCTCTTTTCTGGTTAGGCGAATTTGACGAATTGGAGAATCCAGAATACGGGAAAATTTTTGACGCAAGTTACTCGTGGACCTGGATGCATAAATCTGAAGATTATTATAAAAAGAACCTGCCATTACAAGATCTGAAAGATTTATTATTGAAATATTCCAACATTGGAGATGCTTCAATGAGAGCCTGGTTCACGACCAATCATGATGAAAACTCCTGGAACGGAACAGAATATGAAAAGTATGGTGTCATCACAAAACCTATGGCTGTTTTTTCGGCGACCTGGAATGGAGTTCCGTTGTTATATTCCGGACAGGAATTACCTAATATGAAACGATTGGAATTCTTTGAAAAAGATCCTATTGAGTGGACTGCCAATTATCAGGTGGCAGATTTTTATAAGACCTTACTGGCTTTGAAATCTTCAAATCCTGCCTTAAGAGGTGGAGACACTCATGTAACAACTTATCTTTTAAATACAACGGCCAATGACAAAATTTTAGCTTATGTCAGGAAAAATGGTAAAGATGAAGTTCTTGTTGTATTGAATATGTCTAAAGAAGATGTAAGTTTCAGCATCCAAGATGAAAATCTGTCAGGAGTTTTCCGAAACGTTTTTGATGGTACAAAAAGGGATTTCACCACAGGAAAAGATTTTAATTTTAAAGTTTCTGATTATGTGGTTTTTGAAAAATGAAGACCAGAGCCTCTGAGATTCTGGCTTAAAATCTAAGAACATTTTTATTATATTTAAAAAAAAAATAATACTTACACAGGCGGGCCAAGGTCCGCTTTTTAATTCGGATAACGGCATTTAATTCATATGAATAAAGAAGGACTACTATATATTATTAAGGAAAAACTTTCAGAAAGAGCACAAAAATTTGAATTGCTGATTGCTGAAACCCGCGCTTCAAATAATGATACTAAAAGCTCCATGGGAGATAAATATGAAACTGGCCGTGAGATGTTGCAACAGGAAATTAATCATCTTCAAAGGCAGCTCAATGAAGTGTTGAATCAACAGGCTCTGATTCAAAAAATAGTTACGGAACCATCTTTTAAAGTTCAAAATGGAGCATTAATAAAAACGAATAAGGGATTGTTTTATGTTTCGGTTTCAATTGGAGAAATTACATTTGAAAATCAGAAGATCATGACCGTTTCTGCTGAATCTCCATTAGTAAAAGCAATGTTTGGCAAGAAAATAGCAGAGAAGTTTGAGATCAATAATGTTCATCAAACGATTGAAAATATCTGGTAAGCTATGAAACTAAAATACATTCTATTCGTCTTTTTATTCCTGATATCAAATTCTTTATTGCTGGCTCAGGTAAGAGCTAATATTTCTGGGAAATCCTACGATCTCATATCTGTGGATATTACAATGGGGGGTATAATTATTACCATTAATAATGACGGATCAATTGCAGGATTTAACTCCATTTCAAATGGGAATATCGACTATTATGATGATCAATATTTCGACCGGGAGAAAATGGGAAAAATAAAAAAAATAGGAAATTCTAAAGTTGACTATTATGATCAGTTTGATATAGATAAAGATGGCAAAGTAAAAAATATTGGAGATATTGCTATAGATTACTGGGATCGTTTTGATCAGGAAAAGAACGGAAAGGTAAAAAAGATAGGAAATCTGTCTATAGATTATTGGGATCATGATATTATAGATGATAGTAAGTTTGGAAAATTAAAGTCGATTGGAGATATATCAATAGACTTTGGTGGAAAAGAAATTATAGATCAGAGTAAGTATAAAAAACTTATAAAATTTGGAAATGTCACTCTGGATTATTGGAATGATACCATAATGGAAAAGAAAAAATTTGGAAAAATCAAATCAGTAGAGGGAAACACAAAGGATGTTGCGGTAGTTATACGTTAATTACTTATTGAATGGCTGAAAATTGATTTCCTGTCATGAGATCTGGGAATCGTAAGCCGGATAAAAATAAAAGTTAAACAGTGTGAAAAATAAATTCACAACTGTTTTTTTATTAACTTTGACATCTGTTAGAATTTACTAAAAGCACAATAATTAAACTTTCACAATGCAAAACTACTTAGACCTTTTACAGCATATTCTGGATAACGGAACAGATAAAACTGATAGAACAGGAACCGGAACAAGAAGCGTTTTCGGATATCAGCTGAGATATGATTTGTCAAAAGGTTTTCCCTTGGTAACCACCAAGAAAGTGCATTTGAAATCTATAATTTATGAATTGCTTTGGTTCTTAAAAGGAGACACCAATATCCAGTATTTAAAAGATAACGGAGTGAGCATCTGGGATGAATGGGCAGATGAAAATGGAGACTTAGGTCCTGTTTACGGAGCGCAGTGGAGAAGCTGGAGAGGTGCCGATAATAAAGTGGTTGATCAGATCTCAGAAGTGATCGATCAGATCAAAAAAAATCCTGATTCCAGAAGATTGATCGTTTCTGCGTGGAACGTAGCGGAAATTCCTGATATGGCATTAGCACCTTGCCATGCATTATTTCAATTTTACGTTGCTGACGGGAAATTGTCTTTACAACTATATCAGAGAAGTGCTGATGTATTCCTTGGAGTTCCTTTTAATATTGCAAGCTATGCTCTGTTGTTAATGATGGTGGCTCAGGTATGCGATCTTGAAGTTGGAGATTACGTCCACAGTTTTGGAGATGTCCACATTTATAATAATCATTTCGAACAGGTTCAAAGACAACTTTCGAGAGACCCAAGACCTCTTCCGACAATGAAATTAAATCCTGAAATCAAGGATATTTTCGACTTTAATTTTGAAGATTTTACATTGGAGAATTATGATCCACATCCTGGAATTAAGGCTCCTGTGGCGATCTAGTACTATTTTCATACGTTACTGAATATGTAACAAATCTTCATATTTTATGACCTATTAATGAAATGTCATTAGTATGTTAAAAAAGATATTTCTTTGCGTTTCCATCGGAGTTTTCAGTTTCAGTTTTGCCCAGAATATTGATAAGGAAAAACTGGACAATTATTTTAAAGCTCTGGATAGCGAGCACAAGGTGATGGGAAGTTTTGCCATTGCAGATCACGGAAAAATAATTTATTCCAATGCGATTGGATTTTCTGATGTTGAGGCTAGGAAAAAAGCAGATCTTAATACGGTTTACAGGATCGGTTCCATAACAAAGACTTTTACAGCCGTTTTGATCATGAAGGCGGTAGAAGATAAAAAGCTAACACTGGACACTTCATTAAGTCAATTCTTTCCTCAAATAAAGAACGCTGAGAAGATCAAAGTAGAAAATCTTTTAAATCATAGAAGCGGGATTCATAATTTCACTGATGATGCCTTGTATGCATCCTACTATTTACAACCTGTTTCCAAGGAAAAGCTTATCGATATTATTCAAAAGGCAGGCTCGGATTTTGAACCTGGTGTTCAATTCAGTTACAGCAACTCGAATTATTCTTTGCTGGGTTTTATTCTGGAAAAAGTTTATAAAAAATCTTACGCAAAGCTTATTGAAGAGTTTATAGCAAAACCTTTACAACTAAAATATACAAAAGCAGGAGGAAAGATAGAATCTTTAGAAAACATGGCCCATTCGTACACTTATGAAAATGGGAATTATGTAAGAAGTGCCGAAACGGATATGTCTGTTCCCTTGGGCGCAGGAAATTTGGTTTCTACTCCTTCAGAATTGATTATTTTTATAAATGCACTGGCTTCAGGAAAATTGATTTCCAGAGAAAGTTTAGATAAAATGCGTAATTTTAAAGACCATTATGGTTTTGGCCTGGCCGAAGTTCCGTTTATGGGAAAAACAGGTTTTGGGCATAACGGAGGAATAGATCATTTTAGCTCTATATTGTATTACTTCCCTGATGGCGAGAAAACTTTTGCTATGATCAGTAATCAAAGTAATTTTGACAATAATAATATTTCGATCACCGCTTTAAGTGCAGCTTATGGAAAAAGCTTTGAAATTCCGAATTTTAATGTAGTGAATCTTCCGGAAAGTGAGCTTCAAAAATTTACCGGAACATACGCGACGGCACAAATGCCGATGAAAATTACCATTTTCATTAAAGAAAAAGTATTAATGGCCCAGGCAACGGGACAGGGTGCTTTTCCTTTAGAAGCAACTTCTCAAACAAGTTTTAAGTTTGATGCTGCGGGAATTGTTATTGATTTTGATGTTACAAAAAGGCAGCTTCTAATTTTGCAGGGAGGTAATAAAGTGAAATTTATTAAAGAATAATATAATGAAATATATAAAAATAAATACGGATCAAAAAGCAGATCTCGAAATGCTAAGGAATGCCATTCTACAATTAAAAGGAGTGAATTCTGCTGAAATTATTGATGAAGAAAACCCTGAAAGCGAGTTGAAGAAAGCTTTTGCAAAAACAAAGGAACAACTTAAAAAAGGTGATTATGAAACATTAGTCAATGACATTTTTGAGATTTTAACTAAAAATAATTCTAAGTAATAATGAAAAAAGCCATTTTATCGATTGCGGTACTAGCGATTTTCTTTTCTGCAAACGTATCAGCACAAACTGAAACTTCAGGTAGAGAAAAAGTCTACAGGGCCACACACACTAAAGTAACAGAACTAAAGCATACCAAACTTAAAGTCAATTTTGACTACCAGAAAGAACAGATGAACGGAGAGGAGTGGCTTACCGCTTCACCTTATTTTTATTCCGCCAATCAGCTGGTTCTTGATGCGAAAAGTATGCTGATCCATGAAGTCGCTTTAGATAACAATGGTAAGAAATCTCCTTTAAAGTATGAATATAAAGATGATGTGTTAACCATTACTTTGGATAAAACATATCAGAAAGATCAGGATTACACAGTGTACATCAAATACACTTCCCGTCCAAATGAAGTAAAACAAGAAGGAAGTGCAGCCATCAATGATGCAAAAGGTTTATATTTCATTAATGCTCAGGGGAAAGATCCGGATAAACCAACCCAAATCTGGACACAGGGTGAAACCGAATCTTCTTCCGCCTGGTTTCCAACCATTGATAAACCGAATCAAAAGACAACGCAGGAAATTTATATGACGGTTCCTGAAAAATATGTGACTCTTTCTAATGGATTATTAAAGGATTCCCAGAAAGAAGCGAATGGACTGAGAACAGATCATTGGGTCATGGATAAAAGACATTCAACTTATCTGTTTTTTATGGGAGTGGGGGATTATGCGATCGTGAAAGATAAATGGAAGAATATTCCGGTGGATTATTATATTGAAAAAGAATATGAACCTTATGCAAAGCAGATCTATGGAAATACTCCTGAAATGATCGAATTTTTCTCAAAGAAAATGGGTTACGATTATCCTTGGGCAAAATATGCACAGATATCCGGAAGGGATTATGTAAGTGGGGCTATGGAAAATACGACAGCAACACTGCATGGAAGTGATATTTTACAGAAACCGGGACAATTAATTGACGAAAATAAATGGGAAGATACAATTGCTCACGAATTATTCCACCACTGGTTTGGGGATCTTGTAACTGCGGAAAGCTGGAGTAATCTTACCGTAAATGAATCATTTGCCAATTATTCAGAGTACTTATGGAACGAATATAAATATGGTAAAGATCAGGCGGACTATCATCAGATGAGCGATGTGAATATGTACATTCATAATCCGGCTGATTTTAATAAAAACCTGGTTCGTTTTAATTATGATTCCCGTGAAGATGTTTTTGATTTGGTAACTTATCAGAAAGGGGGTGGCATCCTTCATATGTTGAGGAACTATCTTGGGGACGACGCATTCTTTGCCGGAATGAATGATTATCTGAAAACGAATGAATACAAAAACGGAGAGGCTCATCAGCTAAGACTTTCTTTTGAAAAGGTTTCCGGAAAGGATCTGAATTGGTTTTTCAATCAATGGTATTTTGGAAGCGGGCATCCCAAATTGAGTTATTATTATACTTTTGAACCCGTTAAAAAACAGATCAGCTTGGTGATCAGTCAAAGCCAGGAACAGCCTTTTCAGTTTCCATTGGCAATAGATGTTTATGAAAACGGAAAACCGAAAAGATATAATGTGTGGGTAAATGCTGAAGCAAAGAATACAATTAATTTTGATGTTTCAAAAACTCCGGATCTTGTTAATATCAATGCTGACGGAATATTAGTTTCAGAAATTACGGAAACAAAAACTCCTGAACAGAACCTGATGCAATTCAATGGGTCCAAAGAGTTTAAGAGCAGATATACAGCGCTAAAAGCCATTAAAGATCAGGTTGGTAAAAATCCCGCAGCTACAAAATTATTGTCTGCTGCTTTGAAAGACCCTTATTTCAGAGTAAGAATGAAAGCCTTGGAACTGATGGATCTTTCGAACCCTGAGCAAGCAAAAGCTTTGGCTGCTGACGTTGAAAAACTAGCAACAAATGACCCTAAAACATTAGTTCAGGGTGCTGCGGTTGCTGCTTTAGCAAAAACAAAAGATAAAAAGTATCTTCCGGTCTTTGAAAAAGGAGTGGGGGCTGTTTCTAATTCTGTACGCGGTAATTCCCTGTCAGCTATACTTACTGTTGATCCTTCCAAGGCCAGTACATTAGCGGATAAAATCGATTTAAAAGGAGCTTCTGATGAACTTCTGGCACAATTATTACCCATTGTCGTAAAGAATAAGGTTTCCTCACAAATGGCCAATATAGCTCCTATTGCGGCATTTTATCCATTCATTAAATTCCAGAATCCTGAATTAGGAAAATCTGCAGAAGAAGGTTTCAATTGGATCATGACCTCCGACAATATTGCGGCAACACAAAGCATTACCAAGTTGCTGGCGCAGGCAAAAGGCCAGGTCGCTCAGAATCCTCAGGCTAAAATGATGATCTCTCAAATGTTGAAAGATGGTCTTAGTAAAAAAATGGAACTTTTAAAACAAAACCCACAAAATGCTGCAAGCATTAATAAACAAATCGATGCCTTGAATAAAAGTATAGAGGATTACAAATAATCAAATAACGGCTGCTCAGTATGAGCAGCCCTTTTATATTTTCTATCCGGACCAGAAAAAATATCCTGGTTTTCACGAATTTTATCTATTTAGTACAGAAGATAATGGTTTCCTGATCAGAAAAGCCCCAATAAGTGTCTTTTTCATAAGTCTTTATCTCTGTTTGAAATCCGGAATCTTTTAATCGCTGAACCAATCCATTAACGGAATAGATTCGTACATGGTCTTTCTGGCCGAAGTGTTGAAGTCTTTCTTCTGATGTTTTAACTTCAGGGTTTTCGTAGATGTCACCTTCTTTAAACGGAGTCTGAATTAAAAGTGTTTTACCTGTTTTTAAAACCCTGTGTAATTCTTTCATTGCAGCACCATCATTTTCGATATGCTCAAGAATGTGATAGCATATAATAAGGTCGAATTTTTCGGCTTCCACATCAATTTTAGTAATATCAAAATGATAATCTGCTAAAAATTCATTTTCAAAATCTGTTGGAAAATACTTGATTTGCTTTTTATGTTTTAAAGCACGGAAGATTGCTCTTGAAGGCGAAAAATCTAAAACGGTAAATCCTTCTTTCAGATAATTTTCAGTCAGGATTTTATATAGCCTTCGTGATCTTGGTAAGCTTCCGCAAACAGGGCACAATAGATTTCCGTTTTCTAATCTTACAAACTCTTTAAGTCTGGAACGGCAGATATTGCATTCATAATCCTTTCCCTTGTAAAGGGGATACAAAGCTTTTCTGAAAAACATTTCGTTTTCAAAAAGAAATTTTTGAGGCAGTATTTTTTTTACAATATTTTTTGCAATAGCGTACATCGGAATGCAAAGTAATAATATTAATCTGAAAATTAGGGGTGTTGTTATCAATAATTTCTAAATTTGCCTTTTATAATTTTACTGTATGACTTTTGGAATAGAGGCAGCTAGCTATCATGTGCCTTCTTTGTATTTGGAAATTAAAGATTTAGCTGAGGTAAGGGGAATTGATCCTGCAAAATTAGAAAAGGGCTTAGGTTTACATAAAATGGGCTTTCCTGATGTCCATGAAGATGCAGCTACTTTTGCTGCTGAAGCGTTACTTAAACTGATAAAAGACTATAACATCAATCCTAAGGATATTGCAAGAATTTATCTTGGAACTGAAAGTGCTTTGGATGCCGCAAAACCAACAGCATCTTATGCTATGCAGATGGTGGAAAAAGTGTTAGAAGAAAAATATGGAGAACGATGCTTTAGAAATTGTGATGTTGTGGACATGACCTTTGCTTGTGTAGGAGCTGTCGATGCATTGCACAATTCCCTGGATTTTGTGAGGGTAAACCCTGAAAAAAAAGCAATTGTCATAGCGAGTGATTACGCAAAATACGAGCTGGCTTCATCGGGTGAATATACACAAGGAGGAGGAGCTGTAGCCCTATTGGTCTCTTCCCAACCTAACCTTTTGGAGATTGAGAATCAATGGGGAGTCGCAACCGAGAGTGTTTTTGATTTTTTCAAACCCCGACGTCACTACAAAAAAGAAGATCTGAAAGATGCTCCAGCCTCTTTTTCGGATAAGATAGAGGTTTTTACGGATGAGCCGGTTTTTGACGGACAATATTCTAACCAATGTTATCAGGATCGAATCAGAGAAGCTTATCATCATTATAAAGAAATCAGTGGTAAGGATAAGCCTTATGAAGATTGGAGATATCTGATTTTCCACCTGCCTTATGCCTTCCATGGAAAGAGGGTATTCACAGAGATTTATAGCCTGGAAAATGGATTGAGCTACGAAACCCCTGAAGAACAAAAAACAGTGGCTAAATCTAAAGGATATCTGCAATTTATCAATAATAAAATAGAAAGAACCCAAAGGGCATCCTCTGAAATAGGAAACATGTATACTGCTTCCATATTTATGGCTTTGCTTTCCGCATTACAGATATCATACAATGAAAATGAAGAATTAGAGGGTAAGGAAATAGGATTTTTAGGCTATGGAAGTGGGTCGAAATCCAAGGTATTTGCCGCTAAGATTTCCGGAAACTGGAAGACTGTTGTTTCTCAATGGAATTTATTTGACAACCTAAAGAAAAGAACACCTGTTAATTTTGAAACATATGAAAAATTACACAGAAAGCAACTGGATCAATCTGTTAATGAAAATTATGCAGGATTCGGATTGCAATCGGTAGAGCTTGAAAATCCATTGCTAAAAGGAGCAAGATACTATTCATATCAGAAATAAAATAGGAGTAAATTAAAAAACGAATTCATGAAAAACATCTCTTTATGGGATGTTTTTTTTGTTACGTACATAAATTGGTGAAAAAGAAGGGGTGTTATAGGTGTTAAATTACTTTAATATGCCTAAAGTAGTCTTTATTTTATTTAATATTTTAATATTTTAAGTTTATTTATTTAATATTATTTGATTCCTTTCTTAATAGTTGTGAAGTTTT
The DNA here is from genome assembly GCF_048296755.1 of Chryseobacterium sp. PTM-20240506. NCBI lineage: Bacteria > Pseudomonadati > Bacteroidota > Flavobacteriia > Flavobacteriales > Weeksellaceae > Chryseobacterium > Chryseobacterium sp. PTM-20240506. Next base: position 1,969,644 of record NZ_CP182581.1, on the reverse strand, counting down.
TATTTGTCTTATTGATGTTTATTTTTTTTACTTAAATATTAATTTGTTAAAAAAAATATAAAGCTTATAAAGAGTTTAAAGATTATAATATTAGTTTTTTTTGGCGACAAAAGTGATTTTTTTTATTTGTAATTCACTGTTTATCAGTGTTTTAATTTTGTTAATGTTAATTTTTATTAACATATTTACAGCCATAATACTAAATAAAAGAACATGAATGTAAAATTATGCATGATAACAACTGCTGTTTTATTTTTTACGGGACAAGTTGTACATGCTCAAAAGGTGTTAAAAGATACAGCCACAAAAGAGCAAAAAATAGAAGAGGTAGTGATGGTTGGATATGGAACACAAAAGAAGAGTGAGGTAACGGCAGCAGTATCTCAGGTGAAAGCTGATGATATGGCGGGCTTAGTTACTGCCAGTTTTGAGTCTCAATTGGCCGGAAGGGCAGCAGGGGTCAGTGTAACCACTAACTCGGGGATGGTAGGACAAGCACCTGCTATCAATATTCGGGGAATCAATTCTCTCAACTCAGGAACTTATCCTTTGGTTGTAGTTGATGGAATGCCCATTTTTACAGGAGATACGGGAGGGTATGCTCCAAGTAATGCATTGGGTGATATTAACCCTGCAGATATAGAAAGTATTGAGATTTTAAAAGATGGGGCTGCAGCAGCTATTTATGGTTCTAGAGCTGCTAACGGAGTAATGATTATTACTACAAAAAAAGGAAAAAAGGGAAGATTTCAGCTAGACTACAATACATATACTGGAATTGCTCAAGTCGTAAAACAATTTGATTTACTTCAAACACCGGAATTTTTAACAATCTCCAATGAGAAAAGGACAAATGCGGGGAGATCACCTTGGGCTTTTGGTTCACAATACAATACAGACTGGCAAAGAGCTGTATTGAGATCAGCAACACAAACGGATCATAATATTTCTCTTCAGGGAGGCTTAGGCAAAGGTTCTTATTTTGGATCTGTAGGCTATACAAAGCAAGACGGAATCATTTTAAGCAATGGAATGGAGCGATTTACAGCTCGTTTTAACATCAATCAGGAGGTAAATGATTGGTTGAAAGTAGGAGCTAATATTGGAGTAACGCGAACAGAATATGATGCTCTTAATTCTGGAGTGAATTCCCTTTCTGGTGCAATGGCTAATTCTTTAAGACAATTGCCTAATACTCCTATATACAGAGAAGGAGGACCATTCGGGTACAATATTGATGTGGTAGGGACTAATACTATTACAGGTAAAGGAGAAAATACAGAATATGTTGCCAATAACCTTCCGAATATTGTGTATATAATGAATACCAATAGATTACAGTCCAGAGTGCTAAGAGTACTGGGAGATGTTTTTGGTGAAGTGAAAATTTTACCATTTCTAACCTATAAGCTTCAGATGAGCATAGATCGTTCTCAAAATGAAGGCTTATTGTATTGGAATGCATTTCATGGTGATGGAAGAGGGAGTAACGGAAGAATCCAAAACAACAATACGACCTTGGAAAGGTATAATATCCAAAATATATTAAACTTTAACAAGAGCTTTGGAGATCATAAGGTAGGGGTTACATTGGTGAACGAATACCAAAAGGAAAATCAAAATACGTTTTTTGGAGGAGGAACTGATTTAGGAGATTCTTATTTTAGTACCAATGTAGTGACGGGAACTTATGGAACTCCTCTTTCTGGAGGGGGAAGGACAGAGTTTGCTTTAATATCCTATTTAGCAAGATTTAATTATGATTTTGGGAAAAGGTATTTCTTTCAGGGAGTTATAAGAAGAGACGAGCTGTCATCTCTTCCTAGAGGAGGAAGGGTTGGGTACTTTCCCGGAGCTTCATTAGGATGGAATGTTAGTAATGAAAGCTTTTTCGAAAAAGCGAGAATGTACGTTAACGAATTAAAGCTAAGGGCATCTTATGGTAGAGTTGGAAATAGTAATATTGGAAACTATCCTTATATGTCATTGTATGGACCAGCTAGGTATGGGGACGCTAATGGATTAGGATATTCTCAAATGGGAATTAATACTTTAAGGTGGGAACGAAGTGAGAAGATGGATTATGGGATGGATTTGAGTTTTTTTAAAAATAAGCTGAAAGTAACGGTAGATTATTTTGTGAATAATATTGATGAAATGATCCAACAGGTTCCTGTAGATCCATCTTTAGGGGTTCCAGATAATCAATACAGTTCAAACATTGGAGTTGCAAAAAATAAAGGATGGGAGTTTTCAGTGAATTATACCCCTATCAAGAGGGAAAATTTTGAAGTCAATATAGGAGCTAATCTTTCATTGATTAATAATACCATTTCAACATTATACAAAGGAGCAGATATCTTCCCGGGAAATGCTGACTGGAGCAATGTGGATCGCTTCTACAGAGTTCATAGAGAAGGATATTCTATGAATCAATTATATGGTATAAAATACTGGGGTACCAATTCTGCCAATGGAAACCCTGTTTATTACAAACTAGACGGGTCTTTGGTACAATACAATTTAAATACGAGAAGGTATAATACATTTAACCCGAATAACCCAGGTGATGTTTCTCAGGCGGGAAGTGCTCCGGAAAATCAATTATTAGGAAATACCATTCCAAAATATTTCGGTGCTTTCAATATATCTGTAAAATATCACAATTTTGATTTGGGAACATTGGTAAGGTTTAGCGGAGGTAATTATATTATGAATATTACCCGAAGAGAACTCTTGAGCCAGAACTTTGTGAACAACTCTACAGAAATACTTGGAAGATGGCAAAGTCCGGAAAATCCAGGAGATGGATGGACTCCAAGATTGATGGCAGGTAATGATCCAGGGGTTAATGGCCCGGCAGTTTCAAATAGCCGATTTATAGAGAAAGGAGATTTTATTAAGTTTGATAATCTCACTTTGGGATACAGTTTAGAGCGAGAGTTTTTAAACAAGATTAACATTCAGAAAATGAGACTTTATATTCAGGCACAAAATGCATTTATTATTACGAAATATTCAGGACCAGATCCTGAAATGCAGGTGAACGGGCTCGATTTTAATGGAATTCCAAGACAAAGAGTTTTTTCAATAGGACTAAATGTTACACTTTAATTTTAAATAGAATCATAATGAATGCATTAAAAAAATATATAGTATTAGCTTCAGCAGGACTGGCTATGGCTTCTTGTCAGCAAGATATTTTAGATACAACTTCCTTTAATAACCCTAATCCTGGATTGGCATTTACTTCTCCTGAATTGGTTCAACTAGCGGTAAATGGAGTGTACAATGCCGCACAAATTGGAAATTTTAACGGTACACCAAGGGGGTATGTTTTTGGAGCGGCTTACTTTCAACAAAATGAGGCAAGAGGGGAAGATGTAGTCAATACGCAGGCATTTTATCAATTAACGTATGAATCTAATTATGATGCGACTACTGCCAATAATGTATATTATTGGGTTGATGCTTACCGATTGATTAATAGAGCTAATCTTGTTAATGAGGGGATTGACAGAGCGGTTAGCAATAATGTTATATCTCAAGCTCAGGGAAATGAATACAAAGGAGAAGTCTTATTTTTCAGAGCATTAGCTCATTTTGAGCTTTTAAAACATTTTTCAAGACCTTATCATTTGGATAATGGCGCTTCTATGGGGGTGCCATACAGGACATTAGGAGTTGATACTGAAGCTACCATTGAGCAAGCAATGCAGGTGGGCCGAGAGACTGTCGCTGAGGATTATCAACGATTGTTGACAGATCTGAATTTTGCAGAAAGTAGTCTTCCTACCAATGTTCAAAGACAAGGAATTAATAGAATAGGCAAAATCACGAAAGGGGCGGCTATTGCGATTAAAATAAGAGCCTATTTGAATATGAGAAACTGGAATGGAGTGATCGCAGAATATAATAAGCTTACTTCTATGTATACTTTAGAAGCTAATCCTGCAGCAGTATTCAATAATAACCTGGCAAATACAGAGTCTATTTTTTCAATTATTAATACCGCAAATAATAATCCAGGGGTGAATGGAGCATTGGCAGCCCAGTTTAATAACAGAGCATTGATCGCGATCAGTCCTATTTTATGGAATGATCCTCTTTGGCTGGGAAATGATAAACGGAGGGATATTACGGCTGTCGTTTCTGGTGCCAGATTTACCCGAAAATATACGGATATTGTTAATTATACAGATGCGGCACCGATTGTCCGGTTTTCTGAAATGAAATTGGCGGCTGCAGAAGCTTATGCCAGAACGAACAATTTATCCAATGCATTAACACTCCTTAATGAGGTTCGAAATAGATCATTGGCAAATCCTGATACACAAGCCTATACGCTTGCTTCGTTTCCTGATAAAGAGAAGATGGTAAAAGGGATTTTAATGGAAAGAAGAATCGAGTTGAGTTGTGAAGGAGTTCGTTGGGGAGATATTCATCGGTTAATTAATGATGATATTGCTCCTACTCAAGGGATTCCGGCAAAAGTGCCTAATGGATTCCCGGCAGCGACAAGCTATACTGTAGGAATTCCTTATTCCGGAAATCTGATTAATGGTATTGCTTATACTGATTATAGGTTTTTATGGCCCATACCGCTTATGACAACTAGTGTTAACCCGCTTCTTGCCAGCCAACAAAATCCAGGGTGGTAAGTAAGGTACTTAAAAGTAAAAAAAAGAGACTATCTTCTGGATAGTCTCTTTTTTTTATAAATATTTGGATTTATTAATTCTTCCGAAATAAAAAATCGAATCTCTTTTTTAATATTTGTTATATATCATAATCTTTTTATTTGCTTTCAAAAGCCACTCCCTATAAATCCCCGGCCACGCCGCAACCTCACTTCCTTTCTTTCCCAATCCCCAACCATGTCCTCCATTCTTAAACAAATGCATTTCAACAGGAACATTCACCTTCTTTAATGCATCATCCATTAATATACTATTCTCCACAGGAGAAATAGGATCATCAATTGCTTGTGCTAAAAAAGTTGGTGGTGTTTGACTATTCACCTGCCTTTCCACAGAGAATTCTATTTCCTCGGAAGTTGATGGATTTTTCCCAAGAATACTCTTAAAAGCATGGGTTTTATTATTCGGGGGAAGCATTGAAATAACCGGATAAATCAATCCTACAAAATCGGGTCTTGCAGATAGAGAATCTATATCGTCGACGGGTTTATAAAACATCTTATTAGGTTGCGTGGCAATCATTCCGGCTAAATGTCCACCGGCTGAGAACCCTAAGATGCCAATTTTATGAGGATCTATACCATAATTTTTGGCTGAACTTCTGATTATTCGCATAGCTCTTTGTGCATCTTCAAAAGGAACATTGGTCGTCTTCCAACCTTCTTGTGGCAATCTATAAATAAGTTCAAAGGCAGTTACTCCTTCTGATGCTAACCAATTCGCAGTTGGTGTACTTTCTTTTCCTAATTCTATGTGAGCATATCCGCCACCACTAATGACTAAAATGGCTATACCATTTGGTTTTTTAGGTCGATGAATAATTAACCTTGGATCAGAAACATGAGTGACAGACCCTTTATTAGTTATCATTTCTGCGTTTATACTACCTAGTTGATCAGGCATATTGCTTTTTGCCCATAAGGAAATTTGCTCCAGATCGGATGAAATCTCAAACTTGTTTGTAGAAGTTTGGGAATTGTATTTACTACTTGAGAAAAGTAATATGGTCGCGAAGGCGAATAGTCGTTTCATGTCATATTTCTAAAAGAAATAAGATTTTTATTCAAAGTATATAACCTTATTCTGATAAGTCTTTGGTGTTACTCCCACAAGTTGTTTGAATACTCTTGTAAAATAATTTGTATCTGAAAAACCTGTTTGATAAGCGGTTTCTTTAATGCTATTCTGAGTAGCCAATAATTCTTTAGCCCGGTTGATTCGCTCTTGTAAAATGAAATCATTGGGTGAAGTACCTAGTTCATCTTTAAACATTTTAAAGAAATTTGATTTGCTGACATAAGCAAGTTTAGCAATGCTGTCAATGGAAAGTTTCTGATGAAGATTTTTTTTGATATAATCGACGGCAAAACCTATTCTCGATTTATTTTTTGCAATATTCTTCTCTACCATACCTCTGGCCTGGGTCTGCATCAATCTTATCAAAAGTTCCTTCAGGGCAAAATCAGCCATGATGTCTTTTTGAGAATTATCATCCATAGCGATCCTCATGATATTGTTGGTAGCGGAAGCCAGAGATTTATTATTGAATAGAAAATACTCATCCAGCTGAATATTCCATTGAGAAGTTTCATCCACCTTTGGTAATGTGTAATTTAAATGGTTAAGCGAATCTTCTATAAAATCAGGATTAAGACTTAATGAAATACATTGTGATGGAGTTTCATCAGCTTCAGGAAAATCAATAATCATTGTTTCTCCTGGTGCTACCAGTATGCTCTCTCCTGGAAAATAATCAAAATATCCTGTTTTATTTTCCAGTTTCATATGCTTTTTTCCTCTCAGCATAGCGGTAAATGCAATGGTATCAAAATGAAGTTTTACACCAAAAGCAGTTTCATGGGTTTCATAGATACTGAACTCACAATTGTTGAGATTGAATTTCGTTTGGTTTTCAACAAGGCTCATCAGCTGATTTTCTTTTTTCAGATCAGGAGTATTTAATAAAAACTTATTATCATTCATTTCTATACATTTTTAAAACCCATTCTATCAAATATAAGAAAATATAAAATCGAGGTATTGTTAAAAAAGTATAAAATTCCTGGCGAATACGATTTTGAAGTTTTTTTGTAGGATTATGCTATCTGTTCTTAGTGGGGAAATGTAATTTGGCTTAACAGAAATTAAAAACAATACGATATGAGCACAATAACAGAACAAAAATCAGAAACTGTTTTACAGTGGCCTGATTTCAAAAGTAAATATGATAATTATATTAATGGTCAGTTTACAGCTCCGGTGAACGGACAATATTTTGATGTAGTTTCTCCAGTTAACGGAAAAAACTTTACCCAAGCGGCTCATTCCTCCAAGGAAGATTTAGAATTAGCGGTAGACGCGGCTCACAAGGCATTTCAAACCTGGAAGGATACTTCTTCAACGGAACGAAGTATTATTTTAAATAAGATTGCAGACAGAATAGAGCAGAACCTTGAATACCTGGCAACAGTAGAAACTATCGACAACGGTAAAGCTGTGAGGGAAACCCTTGCTGCAGATTTACCTTTAGCAGTAGATCATTTCAGGTACTTCGCTTCTGTAGTCCGTGCAGAAGAAGGCTCTCACAATGAATTGGATAAAGATACCGTTTCTCTTATCGTACATGAACCCCTGGGAGTTATCGCACAAATCATTCCATGGAACTTTCCTTTATTAATGGCTATCTGGAAATTGGCCCCTGCATTGGCAGCTGGAAATTGCGTAGTATTAAAACCGGCAGAAAGTACTCCTGTTTCTATCATGGTTTTAATGGAAATAATCGGTGATTTGCTACCTGACGGAGTAGTAAATATCGTAAACGGTTTCGGGGCAGAGCTTGGCCGGGCTTTGGTAACCAATCCTAAAGTCTCAAAGGCAGCTTTCACAGGTTCTACAGCTACAGGACGTTTGGTGATGCAGTATGCAACTGAAAATATTATTCCTGTCACACTGGAACTTGGAGGCAAATCTCCGAATGTTTTCTTCAGCTCTGTAATGGATGCGGATGATGAGTTTTTGGATAAAGCTATTGAAGGTGCCGTTCTTTTTGCTCTTAATCAGGGAGAGATTTGTACTTGTCCTTCAAGGTTACTGGTTCAGGAAGATATTGCTGATGCTTTTATAGCAAAAGTAATTGAACGGGTAAAAGCGATTAAAGTTGGAAATCCTTTAGATAAAACCGTAATGATGGGTGCCCAGGCTTCCCAGATTCAGAAAGATAAAATATTGTCCTATATCAAATTAGGGAAAGAAGAAGGTGCTGAAGTTCTTGTGGGTGGTGATGTAAATAATGTCGGGGAAGGTTTAGAAGATGGATACTACATTCAACCCACAATTTTTAAAGGTAATAATAGAATGAGGATTTTCCAGGAAGAAATTTTCGGGCCTGTTTTAGCTTTTACCACTTTTAAAGATGAGGAAGAAGCAATAAAGATTGCTAATGATACGATTTATGGTCTTGGTGCAGGAGTATGGACAAGAGATGCACATCAATTGTATAATGTGCCCCGTAAGATCCAGGCAGGAAGAGTATGGGTCAATCAGTATCATTCTTATCCTGCAGGAGCACCTTTTGGAGGATACAAACAATCCGGAATTGGAAGGGAGAATCATAAAATGATGCTGGACCATTATCGTCAGACTAAAAATATGTTGATCTCTTACAACAAAAACAAATTAGGGTTCTTTTAATTTTTTTTAACATCAGGGCATGTCCGTTTGTTCCGTTATTTAAGCGGAGCAAAACGGCCGGCCTAATCTGATACTATCATGTTTCGTATCCGTTCCATAAGGCTCATTATTAATAAACTTATGAGGGAGAATTTTTTCGCCATCCTATGATTAATACTTAAGTTTAGGTAACCTGACATTTTTGTCAGGTTTTTTGAATAATTCTAAGAGTAAATGATGATCTTTACTAACAATCTTACATGAAAAATTGGTAGTTTATTGCAGTATAAAAATCAACTTAAACCTACAGAAATGGAACCCAAAATATCCAGGTTATCTGCTACGGAAAAAGCGCTTGAAGTTATCTGGCAGCTAGAAGAAAAATATGGAGACCTGATGTTTTATCAGGCAGGCGGTTGTTGTGAAGGTACTCAGCCTCAATGTTTTGAAAAAGGAGGGTTTTTTCCAAGAATGAATGATGCTATGATAGGTACAGTCAACAGACATGAATTTTGGATCGATCGCGATTTGTTTGAGTATTGGAAATATTCTCACTTTACATTAGATGTTGTAGATGGTTTCGGACCAGGTGGTTTTTCTCTGGAAACACCTTTAGGAAAAACATTTAAAGTACATTACAAGCTTTTTACTCCTGAAGAATACAAAAATTTGGAACCGGTAAAACGCAGCGAATAACTCTAGCTGATCTGTAAAATCAGAGAGAGTGATAGAAACTAATTTTGAGTATTACTCTTAAAAATTATAGTAGCTTCTCAACCATCTACCTTTATGAACCTGCTTACAAACATGGCGGCCACAACATTTCCTACGGCATTTAGAACGGTAGCTAATGGATCTACCAATGTTCCGATAATCATTACGGCAGGAATCGCTTCATGAGGTAATTTATATACAGAAATCATCAGGAGCTCACCGATATAACCACCATTAGGTATTCCGCCCTCAACAATACTTACAAATATTGTAATTCCCAAAGCTAAAATCAGGTTGGAAGGCTCAAAAAAATCTTTTCCGATAATTAGAAATGCGACATAAATCTTGATGATTGAAGATATGGATGATCCGTTTTTATGTAAAGTAGTTCCAATCGGAATAACGAGATTCGCAATAGAACTTGGTATTCCGATCTTCGAAGCTGCTTGCAAATTTGCAGGCATTGTTGCAAAGCTACTGCAGGTACTTAGAGCAGTTAGCGTAGGATAGGGTGCATTTGTCCAGAAATCCTTGACTCCTTTTTGCCCGTTGGCCATGAAGGTATATAGTGTGAAAAATAAAAAGAAATAGATGGTTCCCATTATGTAGTAGATACCTAGTGGCTTTCCGTAAAAACCAAAAAGCTGTGGACCCACAGTAGCAACCTGATAGGCAAAATAAGCCCCGAGCCCGATCGGAGCAAGCTTCATAACCAGTAAAAGCAGCTCTTTCATGACCTCGTATCCTGAAGCAAGGAAAAGTCTGAATGGCTGGCCGGTTTCTCCCGTTTTTCTTGCCGCAAAACCTGTTAAAAAAGCAAATATTAGCAGGGCGAGCATATTCTTTCTGGAAAACAGCTCTGTGAATTCACCAACTGTAAAGAAGCTTACAATCCTGTTTCCCCAGGTTTCATTGTCATTACCTTCAGAAATGATCTGTGAACTTCCTGAAATAGGAGACATAGGAAAAAGATAAACAGCAATAATGGTAAAAACAGCTGCTGTTAATATAAAAAATAAAAAGGTAAACGACATCATCGCAATGATCTTTCCAAATTTTGATTGTTGCTCTAAAGATGCTATAGAATTAGACACAGCAAAAAATACCAATGGAACAACGCTTACAAAAAGTAAATTAAGGAAAATGTCTCCAAGCGGTTTTATATAACCTACAAAATCGGGAGCAGTGATCCCGATAATACTTCCAACTATGATTCCCAAGAGTAAAAATAAAATTCCAGAGTAGTTTTTAAATACTTCTTTCATGTATTGCTTTTTACCAAAGATAGGCTTATTTTTAACATATTATTGTATAATTTTCAGGGTTAAATTTTTTAAATTTGAGTAAATAAACGTTTCTATGGCTTATATAGATTACTATAAAATTCTGGGGGTAGATAAAAAAGCATCGCAGGAAGATATCAAAAAAGCATACCGAAAGCTGGCTCGAAAATTACATCCCGATCTTAATCCCGATGACAAAGAGGCTGAGAGAAAATTCAAGGAACTGAATGAAGCGAATGAGGTTCTCAGTAATCCGGAAAACCGAAGCAAATATGATAAGTACGGAGAAAACTGGAAACATGGTGAGGAATATGAAAAGGCTCAACAGCAACAAAGACAATATCAAAATCAAGGGCAAGGTTACAGTGGTGGATTCTCCGGTGCAGATTTTGGAGAAGGAGAGGACTTTTCAGATTTTTTCCAGAGTATGTTTGGACAAGGCGGAGGTTTCGGAAGAAGCTCCCGAGGTAGTGCTTCCGGGAAATTTAAAGGACAGGATGTACAGGCTGAGCTTAATTTACATCTTAGAGATGCTGCCAAAACACATCCCCAAACGTTTGAGATTAATGGCAAAAAAGTACGGATTACAATTCCCGCCGGAGTTTATGATGGTCAACAGATCAAATTAAAAGGTCACGGAAACCCCGGTATCAATGGAGGTCCTTCGGGAGATTTGTACATTACATTTAATATCTCACCTGATCCTGATTTTGAGAGGGTAGGAGATGATCTTAAAACGAAAGTTACTATTGATCTTTATACAGCTGTTTTGGGTGGTGATGTAAAAGTAAATACCCTGGACGGAAGCGTTAATTTAAAGGTTAAACCTGAGACTCAAAGTGGATTAACGGTGAGGTTGAAAGGAAAAGGGTTTCCCGTATATAAGAAAGAAGGTCAATTTGGGGACCTGTTCGTAACATATGAAGTGAAGTTGCCAACAAACCTTACTGAGAAACAAAAAGAACTTTTTGAACAACTTAAAAATTCTTAGATCATGGAAGAAAGAATATCACGGGAAGAACTCGTAAAAATATATAATATAGAAATTGCTTTCTTTGATGAGCTGGTAGACTGCGGCTTACTTGAGGTACAGACTGAAAATGATGTGCGCTATTTGATGTATGAAGATTTACCTGCTTTTGAAAGATTCACGAATTGGCATTATGATCTGGAAATAAACCTTCCCGGTTTAGAAGTTATTAATGATATGCTTCAGAAAATGACTGATCTTAAACAAAAAAATAGAGACTTACTGGCCAAACTTTCTGCAATAAGTGATCGATATGAGGATATTTAATTTAGTTTTGCAATCTGTAAACAAATTAAATTTTTTATACAATGGGTGACGAGAAAGTGATCAGACTACATGTAAACAGAAAAGATTTTGAAGAGATCTACTTTAAAGGAAACCAGGGAAGTTTGTTTTTCTCATCGGAGACCAGAAGTAAAACCATTATCACTATTGTTGTCGCTCTGATTTTTCTGATTACATTTTCCTTAAAAGAAAATTTAAGTAAAGAAAGCTTTGGAATTCTATATTTTATAAGTTTTGTTTTTCTTCTTTGTGCTGTATATCTTTCGGTAAGCATCAATAAGGTGTCCAGATGGAAAAAACAGGTCAAAAGATATCTTAAATCACTTGAGAATGCCGGTATTTATGAGATAAGATTCAATAATGAAACTTTCAATGTTAATCTTAATGAGCAGCATGAACTCAGCAGGTGGAGTGAATTTGTAACTGCAGAAACCCATGAAGACTATATTTCGATGGAAGGTAAATACAACTATATGTTTCCTGAAAAGTCAATGAGTAAACAGGATTACAGCGTATTGAAACAGGTAATAAAGAAAAATATTAAATAAAAAATCAGAGCAGATCGCTCTGATTTTTTTATTTGCTTTTTAGTCTAGCCAGCCCATTTCCTTCATCCATTCATCATTGTAGATTTTACCTACATATCTTGAACCATGGTCATGGAGTAAAACAACAATCACGTCATCTTTGGTAAACTGATCTTTCATTTGTACCAATGCTGATATAGCACTTCCTGCTGAATATCCACAGAAAATTCCTTCTTCTTTTGCAAGCTTTCTTGCATAAATGGCACCATCTTTATCCGTTACTTTTTCAAAATGATCGATAACCGACATATCATAGTTTTCAGGAATAATATCTTCTCCGATTCCTTCAGTAATGTAAGTATATGCGTGATCATAGTGAAGTTCACCGGTCTCATGGAATTCTTTTAAAATAGAACCATAAGTATCAACACCAATTACTTTTATATTTTCATTTTTTTCTTTGAAGAACGTTCCACATCCTGTAATGGTGCCTCCTGTTCCGGCTCCGACTACAAAATGAGTAAGTTTTCCTTCTGTTTGTTCCCATATTTCAGGAGCAGTAGATTCATAATGTGCTGCTCGGTTGGATAAATTATCATATTGATTCACATACCATCCGTTTTCAGTTTCTTTGGCTAATCTTTTTGAAACCGAATAATAAGAACGAGGGTCCGTAGGCTTCACATCTGTAGGACAAACAATAACTTCTGCTCCTACAGCACGTAAAATATCACATTTTTCTTTAGATTGTTTGGAATTGGTTACAAAAATACATTTGTACCCCTTGATGATAGCGGCAAGAGCTAATCCCATTCCTGTATTTCCGGAAGTTCCTTCAATGATTGTTCCGCCCGGTTTTAATCTGCCGTCTTTTTCGGCATCTTCGATCATTTTAACGGCCATTCTGTCTTTTACAGAATTTCCCGGGTTGAAAGTTTCTACTTTGGCTAAAACTAATGCAGGGAAATCCTCGCCCAAAACTTTGTTAAGTTTTACTAATGGAGTATTTCCGATAGTTTCAAGAATATTTTTTGCGTATTTCATACATAATTTATAAGCCTTGCAAAGATACAGCTTTAAAATTATTTATGAAGTTTGGCCACATGTAAAATGAACTATTAACAGATAAAGTATATTACCTCAATTGGGAAGAATAAACAATCTGAAATTAATTGTATTTGATCGCTTTAACCGGTGAAATCTTGCTGATCAGATAACTTGGAACGATCAATGCCAGTGCCGATATAATTAAAATTCCTACAGAGATTGAAATAATAGCAATAGGATTAAGGTCTACGGGAACTGTACTTACATAATAATTTTCAGGATTCAGCTTTATAATTCCAAAAAACTTCTGTAAAAGTAAGAGACCAAGGCCTATAATATTTCCGTATAAAAGCCCCGGAACCATTATTATTAAGGTATAATTAATAAATGTAGCCCTGATCTGGGAATTGCTAGCTCCTAAAGTTTTTAAGAGACCGATTGAATTCGTCCTTTCAATAATAAGGATCAAAAGAACCATGATGATATTAATGATTACCACAATAAGCATGATAATAATGATCAATGCAATATTGGTGTCAAAAATACTGATCCAGTCTGTAATCTGTGGGAATTTTTCTGTTGCTTTTTCCGCGTAATTTTTATAGCCGATAAGCTTTTCAATTTCCGGGAAATCACTATCGATATCATTTACATTTTTAAAGAAGATATCCAGACCACCAATGTCATCCGGTTTCATATCCTGAATTTTTCTCACATGGTTGATTCCACCGATCACAAATTGTTCATCAATCATTTTAATGTCCGTTCGGTAAATTCCCACAACTTCAAATTTTCGATAAATAGGTTTCTGATCCGCCTTTGAAAATATGGTAACAATACTGTCTTTCACTTTTAAATGAAGGTCATTCGCGATCTTTTGTGAAATAGTTACCCCATGGTTATAGCCGACCTCCGTTACTTTGGGTGTTGTGCCGGCAACGAGAAATTTTTTAAAACGGGCACTGTCAAAGTCCTTGCCTACACCTTTGAAAATAATGCCTGCAAAATTATGCTCATTCCGCATAATTCCTGTAACCATAGCATATTTCTGAACACTTTCAACATCCGGAAGTGCTTTTATTTTCTGAATATTTAATCCCTGCTTATCAAGCACAGAAGTATTGTATGAAGAATTGGATCGTGTGGACTTTACGGTAATATGTCCGCTGAAATCTGCCAGTCTTTCTTTAATAGCTTTTTTTGAGCCAAATCCTGTAGATACGGTAATCAATGATACAATGATTCCTAAAGCTACAGAAAGCCTGCCTATGAAGATGATAACCCTTGAAAGATTATTTTTGTTATCTTTGGAAAACGCTATTTTTCTAGAGAAATATAAAGGAAAGTTCAAGCTTATGAATTTAGATTTCAAAATTAAAAATTTACTTCTTATTTGCCTAATTTTTTTAGGAGTATTCAATCAATATTATTCTCAGAATCAAACAAAAGATGGTTTTAAGACCGGTGCCGACCAGCCGGAAGTTTATTTACCGCTGCTAAAGGGAAAAACAATTGGTATTGTTACCAACCAAACGGGTTTGATGAAAGATCGTACTCACCTGGTCGATTTTTTAGTAAAAAACGGGATTAAGATAAAAGCTATTTTTGCCCCTGAGCATGGCTTTAGGGGAAATGCTGATGCTGGTGAAACTGTTAAAAATGGAGTAGACTCAAAAACAGGTGTGCCTATTGTTTCTTTATATGGAAGTAATAAGAAGCCGAAACCTGAACAGTTAAAAGGAATTGATATTGTAGTGTTTGATATTCAGGATGTCGGCGTCAGATTCTATACCTATATTTCAACGTTAAGCTACCTTATGGAGGCCGGAGCTGAAAATAATATTGAGATAATGGTATTGGACAGGCCTAATCCTCACGATGGATATATTGATGGACCTGTTTTAAAAAAGAAATGGGCTAGTTTTGTAGGAATGCATGAAGTTCCGGTTGTCTATGGTTTAACCATTGGTGAGTATGGAAAAATGGTCAACGGTGAAAAATGGCTGAAGAATGGAATGCAGGCAACATATATTTTGGTTCCTATGAAGAATTATCATAAAAAGCTGCGATATGCTATTTCTGATAAGCCATCTCCCAACTTACCTAATGATAAAGCAATAAATTTATATCCGAGTTTATGTTTTTTTGAAGGAACACAGGTTTCTGTAGGAAGAGGTACAGATAATCCCTTTCAGGTATATGGTTCTCCCTGGACAAAAAGTCTTCCTTATCAGTTTACTCCAAAGCCTAATTTCGGGGCAAAAGATCCGTTCCTGAACGGGCAACTATGTTATGGAGAAAATTTATCTGAGTATCCGAATGATTTGAGGGAACTTAGTCTGGAATGGGTGATCAAAGCTTATAAAAATTACAAGAATCCTCAACAGGATTTCTTTCTTAAAAACTTATGGTTCGATACTTTATCCGGAACTGATGAATTAAGAAAACAAATCATTGCCGGTAAATCAATACAAGAAATAAAGGCTTCGTGGAAGTCAGATTTAGAAAAGTTTGAGAAAATCAGATCTAAATACGTGGTGTACGAAAACTAATCGAAATCTTGTGGTGGGTTTTTGTCATTTTTACCTTTATTAAGGATAAAAAGCCCCACTGTTAATCCGATCACTCCTGCTGAAGCGGTCATTATTGCCCTTTGTAATTTGTCTGGGGCATCATTTCCAATGTAATTCATTAAAAAAAGGATAACAAAGGTGATAACCAATATAATAATGTGATTTTTTCCAAATAGTTTCATCGTGTTATTTTATTTTGTAAGAAATCATTATTCCACCTCTATATGGTAAAAACTCACCACTTTTGTTGAACTTTTTAGCTTCATCATAACGTTTTCCTGTTGCACGGTCATAACCTTTATAAAAATCTTGAGATGTGCCCAATGTTCCATATACATCCAGATTCCAGTTTTCAGAAAGTTGAAACTGATATCCTGCGGTAACACCAATTATTACAGAAAGTCCTTTTTGATACAGATTTGATTTTTTAAATTGTTCGCCTCTGTCATTAGTGTATGTACCAGAACCCCAGTAATTCCATTTTTGCAATACAAAAGAAGATGCTGCAAGGTTGGCACCCACATACCAGTGTTTGAAAGCTTCATCAAAATAATATCTACCCTCTAAGGAAACAGAATAATATTGAAATTCATGTCCGGCGAAAGATTTCCATGGAGAAACAAACACATCACCCTGTAAAGTATATTTTTTACTAAGCTGATATTCTAATCCTCCGTTTAGAACTCCTATTGGAAGAAAAAGGGCATTGCCTTTTACGTATAAACTTTTCCCCTTTTCTGTAGCCTGTTCCTGTTCCTGGGCATTCAAATTTCCTAGTGAAAACAGACTTATAAAACTTACCAACAATTTATATTTCATTCTGAAGTTTATTTGATTTGTTTAAGCAATCCATCGGCCAAAGTTGCGTCTTTATTGGATTGAACAGCCATATTTTTCGACATTTCAGCATACGTTTTTGCCATATCTTTATTTCCTGTTAAGAAATAGAGCTTTGCCAGAATAAAGGTGTTTTCAGAAGTCTCTCCTCTCATAACAGATTTCTCTGCCCATTCAACCGCTTTCTTTAATGAGGATGTTGTTTTTACATGCTCGGAGAATATCCACGCGGCTTTAAGTAATTGATTAGGCTCAAAGGAATCAGAATTTTTGTAATATGCTAAAGCTGCTTTTTCATATTCAGGAAAATTATTATTTTGTTCATAATAACTAAGTTTAGTCTGATTCAGCTTAATTTCAGCCTCATATTTCCCCACCAAGGGTTCTGCTGTTTTCAGAAAATAGTCATCATTTACCCTCTTATTTTTGTCGTCAATCGATTCGGCTACTACCTTGGATAAAATAAGCTGATGATCAAATTCTTTATAGGTTTCCTCAGGAAGATATTTGATAATTTCTGATTTTCTGGAAGCGAAAATTTTATAATTAGGATCCTCAACGGATTTTAAAAAGAATAAAAGAAATCCAATGTCATCTTTAGACAGTTCTTCAGTTTTCTTTTTATTTTCAAAGTATCTTTCAGAGGCTTTTTTTGCAAAATCAAAATCTGAAGTAGAATTTAATTTCATTACGTTGATCAAAAATTCAGGGTCTTTTTCACCCGATGCAAAACGATCTTTTAATGACCCTTTTTTGTTATTGGGTGAATTGATGTCCTGTGCCATCGTTAGGAAAACACTTTCTTCCATATAACCGAGATTTTGAGAGATGAGCTCCCCATCACCGTTCAGAAACAAGTAAGTCGGATAGGAACGAACTCCGTATTTGGCAGCAATTTCTCTCCCTTCTCCTTTCTCCATATCAAATCTTGCATTTACAAAATTGGCGTTATAATAATCTCCCACCGATTTCTTTGTAAATACATTTTTCTCCATCAGTTTACAAGGGCCACACCATGAAGCGTAAGCATCAATGAAAACTATTTTGTTTTCTTTCTTAGCTTTGGCAATTAGGTCTTTAAAAGGGATATCCTGAAACTGGATGGATTCCTGCGCAAAAAGAATTACAGTGAAAAAAACAAATAATCCGGAGATAATCTTCTTCATTCGATTAAAATTTGTAGGCGAAGATAGTTAATTTTCAAGAGATAGATTGAAAATGAGAAGGCCAGATAGAGGACATTAACTAATTTTAAGAACTAAATTAATCAATTGTAAAACTTGTTTTCTGTATCCTGTCTTATTTAATATCATTCAATAGAAGTTATTCTTTATTTTTGTGAATTAGATGATTATAATTTATTGGACTATTAACTAAAAAACTGAAGCTGTTTATGCTTTATCTTTCCGGGGTTTTTATTGCTTTCTTTTTGACATTTCTTTTGCTTACAAAACGGAATAAAAGCTCTGCTGATTTTATTTTATGTGGATGGTTATTTACAATTGGTGTCAATTTATTAACACATTATCTCTTTCTTACTCATCAGTATAAAGAATATCCTTCTTTTATACTTTTAGGTTTTACACTACCGTTACTTTATGGACCGTTTTTATACCTCTATGTAAGAAAACAAACTTCTCCTAAACCTTTTTCAGCAGTACAGCTGTTACATTTTTTACCTTTTGTGATATGTAATTTATCTTTTCTTTCATTTTATATGGCACCCTTTGATGAAAGGGTTAGTATTTTTAAACATGAGGGAAGGGAATTCGAGATTGAATTGCTTTTCAGGCTATATGGTATATACATTTCAGGAATCATTTATGTGATCATTTCTTTATTTATTTTATATAGATTCCGCAAAAATATGGTCCAGCAGTTTTCAAATACAGAAAAAATAAACTTTAAGTGGTTGTTGTATCTTATTATCTGGATTGGTCTGATCTGGGGATTGGTTCTTTGGAATGACAATGCAAATATTATTTATGGTGCAGTTGCTGTTTTTATCATGTGGTTGGGATATTTCGGGATCAAGCAGGTACAGGTTTTCAATCATTCTAATTCATTTTTTACTGCTGAAGAAAGCCTGACAGAAGTACTTAGATCTCCAATAGCAATTGGTGAAGATAAAAAGTATCAAAAATCAGGATTAACACAGGAAAATATTGATGATATCCATTGCAGATTACTTGAGGTTTTAAGCGAAGAAAAACCGTTCATAAATCCCAATCTCACCTTAAATGAATTGTCTCAGTTGCTTAAAGTCCATCCGAACTATCTTTCCCAGGTAATTAATTCTAAGGAAAATAAAAACTTCTACGAATTAATTAATGAAAAGAGGATAGAAGAGTTTTTGCACAAAATTTCGGAACCGGAAAGCAGGCAATATACTTTTCTGGCTATTGCCTTTGAATGTGGTTTTAATTCCAAAACATCCTTCAACCGGAATTTTAAAAAATATACGGGTATTACCCCTACTGAATACCAAAAAAAGCTGTAATTCTTATCTTTTTATAGTTTCATCTTCCAGGGAATGGTTTCATGTTTCATATAATATTGGTAATCAGGTTTTTATATTGGTTGTTTTTCTTGGGTCAGCTTTCCTGTTGGGGCGTATAGCTTTTGGGTTTGATGAATCTTTGCATCAATATTTTAAACCCAAACTATGACAACATTGAGAAAAAAAAGAGGGTTACTGACCTCTTTTACAATTTTTGCATTACTGTTCTCCTGTACTGATGGAAGAACAATTGATGAACCCGGAAACTTAGTTCCTAAGACAGTTGATCAGGATTCTTCATTACCATCAATACGCGTGAATGGCTCTCTGCTCCATTCCGAAGCATTCGGCCCTGAAAATGGGACCCTAATTATTGCTATCCATGGAGGACCGGGAGGTGATTACAGATATTTATTAAATTGTAAAGATCTCGCTAATAAAGGATACAGAGTCGTTTTTTATGATCAGAGAGGTTCTGGTCTTTCCCAGCGTTTTCCTAAGAATTCATATAAATCATTAGGAGCAGGAGCTATTGATCTTATGTATGACGAATTATCCTCAGTAATAGCTTATTACCGTAAAAGCTCTAATCAAAAAGTAATCTTATTAGGGCATTCCTGGGGAGCCATACTGGCTTCAGGATATGTGGGAAAGTATCCAAATGCTGTTCAGGGTATTGTTTTATGTGAACCGGGCGGATTGAAATGGGATGATATTACTGACTATGTAAAAGAGTCCAGATCATTTAAACTCTGGAGTGAGATCTTGAATGATGCAGCCTATATTGATCAGTTTATATCCGGAAAGGAGGATCAGCACGAAATACTGGATTATAAAATGTCTATGCTGACATCGAAAAACGATATTACTGGTGAAGGAGACTTTGATCCCGGCATGAGCTGGAGAAGTGGGGCTGTAATTATGGATGCATTATTTGATGTAGGAGAGGAATACAATTCCGATTTTTCTAAGGGGCTGCAGAATTACAATGCTCCTGTGTTATTCTTTTACAGTGAAAGAAATAAAGCTTATCCTGATTCCTGGGCACAGAAAATTACTTCAGATTATAATCATGTGGAAAAGGTTAAGGTTTCCGGTGTTGGACATGATGGTATTATTACCAATCAGAATGTATGGAATTCCCAGACCAAACCTAAAATTATCAATTTTATCAACAATCTTTAACAAATGAAAAATAATAAACTATATATAAAAATAGCTTTTTTTATACTGATCTTTAATGTTGTGAAATCACAAACGGTTAACTGGGCTGGGCTTGAAAATGGAGAAAGACATATTCTTAATGCAAACATTGGTGCCGAATATGGTGCTGTTTTGGGGCTAGGATACGGATATAAATTTCATGGTAAGTTATTTCCCACAATTGTAAATATTGAGGTCTCCACACCGGCTGGTGAAGATTTATTTGATGACTTTAAAATAAAAGCAGGAGCTCATGTGAGATGGATAAAAATTAGGGATTTCCAATTTTCAACAAAAGTTCAGGGAGTTTTCCGGAAGTTTGAAAACGAGAATGTTCAGCTTCTGAATTTTGGGGTGGATATGTCCGGAACAATTGGGTATTACAGGCAGAGATGGTTTGGAGCGTTGGAAATTGGCTTTGATAAAGCCATTGTTACTCATTTCAAACATTCCGATCACTATAAAGAAATTTATCCGGCAGTAAAAGATGGCTGGTATGAACCGGCGACCGGAGGAAACTTTTATGCTGCCATACAAGGAGGATATACATTCAGCAACCAGGAAATATATCTGAAAATAGGAGGGATTGTTTCTCAGGATTTGAAAACGAAACCACAACTGCCATATCTTTTGCAGGTTGGATATAATTACAACTTGCCTTTTTAAGTGTTAATGCCGGATTTTACCGGCATTTTACTATTGTTTGTAGCTAATTATGCTCCCAGATAGTACTTCTTAAATTCTGTTTCAGTTTAGCTTAATAATCCCATAAGCTACATCGGCAATAGTACAAATTTTTCGAAATTTTAGTGATGACAATAAAATGGTTTTTGATAATTTTGAAGTAAAACAAGAGTTAAACTCGATAATTTTATATGCATGTGTTTCTTATCGCTATTAATTAATTTAGACATAGAAAATAATTGAAAAATTCTGCCGATATTAGCTTTAATTTAATGCGGGTTTTATATACATTTATCGAAGAAGCGAAACATCAGTATCTGATGGATAAATATCTGATAATGAATTCTGATGAGTTTGTTACAAGACTATTAAAATTCAGAAGATGGCAGGATGCACAATTGTCTTTGTTGGGAAGAGTTCTTCCAAAATATGGATTAGATCATTATTTTGATAGCAAGGATTTTGAAATTGGACGCACTCCCGGATTACAAACCCTATATAAAAAACCACAACCTGCATTTTAATATATCTCATGCTGGTAATCTGGTTATTTGCTGTATTAATGAATCACCCGTAGGAATTGATGTTGAATATATCAATCAGGAAGCCGATTATGAAGAATTCAAATTTCAAATGACTTCTGGTGAGTTGGAAAAAATACATTTTTCAGAGGATAAAGTACAGTCTTTTTTTACGTACTGGACGGAAAAAGAGGCTGTTATTAAAGCACATGGAAAAGGAATGTTTATTCCTTTAGATTCTTTTGAAGTTAATCATGGTCAGGCTATTATTGAAAATGAAATTTTTTATTTGAAAGAGATTTATCTTGACAAAAAATATCAATGCTGTATTGCGGCTAATGAAGATATCAGGGAAAAGACGATCTTTGTCAAACGATTAAATGTAAACTTTTTATAGTAAAAATCATCCGGGGAAGTTAGGAGTTGTTTTCCTATATGAAAGATTAAAGAAAAGGAAAGTGCCTTTTGTTGTTTTAGGTTTTGAAATGATAATGGTATTATTTCAGAGTAATCTTGAAATACAAATCATAAAAAAACCACCTTAAAAAAGGTGGTTTTGTGGTTTCTCCAGGAATCGAACCAGGGACACATGGATTTTCAATCCATTGCTCTACCAACTGAGCTAAGAAACCAATATGATAGTTTTGTGTTACTTCGTTGTTTAAAGTGGGTGCAAAAATAGTAATTTTTAGCTTACCATGCAATAAAAACTGAAAATAAATAAAATAAAAAAGCCAGTTTTCGTTTTGTTTAAAACTAACTGGCTGGTTATTTTTATGTTGTAATTTTAAGGAAGTGTCGAAAAATTAATATTCGGAGCCTGGGTAGGTGCAGTAACAGAAAATTGAGAACCGGGTGCAACAACAGTATTAAAGAATCCTCCATTTTGTAAAAAGAAAGCATTGCCACTCGTTCCTCCCATTGCATCTATTCTTTGTTGTGCATTGTAGGTATTGTCTACACTGAATTTTGCTCCTGAAATAGCGATCCAGTTGCCATCCGAAGTTCTTGCCCATTGATTTTTGAATTCTGCTTTTCGTCCCTGATATCCATTCTCCGGATTAAAATTTTCAACAAAACTGTAGAAGCTCTTAAGATAAGTGCTGGTTTGAGGTCTCTTCCAGCTGGCAATAAGTTTCCATGTTGTGGTATCAGGCGATAAGAACCAGGCTGTAAAATCAGTTTTTCCACTACCATCCGGCTCTCCTTTTAACAGGAATTTATAGGTTTGTCCTGCTGTCCAGTTGTATTTATAATAGCTTTGGCCTCCCGAACCTTCATTGCCGAATTCTCCAACTGTTACTCCGGTTCCGGCTCTGTTTAAAATGATTTTATGATCAGGAGGAACATTATTCGGATCATCTGTGTCAAACGGACTCCATACGGAGAAAAGGATTCTTCTTTCTGTAGCAGAGTTTACCTGCATTCCAAAATAGCCGGCACTAAACCCGTTTGCCATAAAATAAGAGCCTATCTTGTCTTCTCCGGCCGGAACAGTTACTTCATTGTAGTAATAGCTCACATTACTGGTTGTTGGAATTGTATAGTTCAGATGGCATGACGGCCCTCTGCGTGCCCAATAATAGTAGGAAGGATCATTACTGTAAATATTGGTTCCGGTAGAAGCTGCTCCACTAAAAGTAATATCCGTAACATCTGCAAAGTATCCGCCTGTTTTGGTGACGCCCTGAAGATCAACTTTTACATAACCCGGAGAGGAAATAGTAAAATCTCCAACAGAATAATCTGTATAAGCTGATCCAGTTAAAGTAACATTTTTGGATGTGTTACCGATTGTTATTTTTACTGTGCTGGTACCGGAAGGTACAGAAGCTTTTAATCCGATATGTAAGGCTCCAGTATTGCCCACCTTGAAATAAGTACTGATCACAGTGTTGGAATTAGTCCAGTTACCCAATTTTGTAGAAGTAATAACTTCGGATGCACCCGAAGGCTTTACTGTTATAAAAGAATTTCCTGCGACCGGAACATTGAAGGAAGACGTGGTTTTTAAAGCTGAAGCGCTTTTTTGTGTAGTAACAGTGTCCTCCGCTACTACAGTGGCTTCTGCACACGACTGAAAAATAAGTAAGGCAACACCTAAAAAGGTATTTGTTAATTTTTTTGTCCTCATAATATGTTTGTAATTTGATTTACGTCTACTAATTTAATTTTTTTATGGATATAATAAAAGTTTATTTCACATATTGTAGATTAAATAAAAATCTAAATTTATAATATTAAAAAGTTGTTAGTGCAGTTGTATAATTTTAAAGATTTTATACTTTGTCTTTTCAGGAATCAGACATGTATTAAAGAAGTTTAGAGGAGGCATTAAAAACTCATTAGATATCCCCATAAACCACCGATTTTGTAAATTTTTCTTTAAATAGAGGGCTTATCATAGGTTGTTTTCCAGAAGAAATAATTACAGTAGTAATTTATGTATTTTTTAACCATGGTTAAATCCCTTTGTTTTGTACAAAACAAAGGGATTTACAACATAATCAGATATTTATTTCAACCATTTTAATGTGTTAATTTATCCAGTTTACTTACTGATGGCTATCATTTTGATTAAATTAATACAAAATGCTATAAGTTTATTTACACCAATTTTGTAATACTAACTATAAAGTGATATTAAATAAAAATTGGTATTTACTTATTTGCTGACAATAATATGCTCGGCAGTATAAAAAATAACTTTTTACTAATCAACAATCTTCGGCAATCGCTTCAAGCATTCATTATTTTTAAATATTATAAACTGTAACAATTTGCTGGATTGTAAAGCTTATAAAGAATATTATTCTTTAATAATCTTAGATTGATAGGTATTAGTTCCATCATTTATTGAAACAACATAAATTCCAGTTTTCAAATCTTGAATTTTATCGTTAATTTCCTTATTTATCTCTCTTAAAGAGCCTTTTGCTAAAATAAGTGGCTTCCCAGTCAAATCATACAATCCTGCTTTCAGATTTTCTTTTGAATTTTTAAAATCAATAACTAATTTTTGGCCATTTTTTAAAGGATTCGGATAAACAGTAAATTCATTATTATTTTTCTTAATATCATCAACAACTAATGTAATTGCCGGATAAACCAGTATTTTTTGTCCATTGTATCCCACGGCATAGACCTTCATTGCGTTCGAAGGATAATCTACATAAGTATTTGTCAATGTAGTATCTCCTGTTCCTACAATAGAAACACTGATTAGCTGGCTACTTGAATTATAGGTTTCAAAGGCAACAGCATTACTCCATTTAGAATTATCTACCAATAAGAACTGTCCTTGTGTATTGGTTGTGATCTGTGCACCAACACCCGTAATCCCTGAAACAGGCTGCATATTCTTGAATGCATTTACACTATTCGCTGAAAGATAATTGATGACCGGAGATACAGGTTTGGCATATCCCTTTGCCAGGACATAGCTTTTCACATCATCAATCATGCTTTGGGTAATTGTCATTTGAGCATTGGTGTAATCTGATATTGTACCGTTTATTGGCTTTAAAAAACCGGTGCTAGTGAAGAAATCCGTAAGGTCCTCTTGTACGGCGTCACAGGCATTTTTTACAAAATTCATTACCAATTGCCCTTGGGTAAACTGGCTTTCGTTTGTATTTCTTACTTTCTCAGCTACTGTAGCAAACCAATGTGCATAATCTACTCCCGGACCTGTAGGGGTAACTGTAGGGGTATCTTCATCAGACATATCTGAATCAAATGCAAGGGTTGCAGCACCTTTTGAAGCGCCTGCCAATTGATAATACAATTCTAATTGCCAAAATGGAATAAGGCTTCTGAAATTCGCATCAGCGGGATTCACATAATCTGTTCTGAATTGATCCATAATACTTTTCCCGTTAATTTGTGTCTGAATAATAATTTCTCCAAATCTGTTTCCAGCTACTTTAGGAAAGGCTGTTTTATCGGCAATTTCACCTTCCAGCCTTGTAAATCTGTTACTCCCTGTAGGTAAGTACATATTATAATAGGCCCACAATGAGTATAAATTGTTAGTGATTTCTGTTGTACCAACCCATTTTAATCCAGGCCTTACCTGGTTGATATGACCTAATTCATGTCCCACACCCCAAATATCAAGTCCTGATGCTGAGGTTGAATTGGATAATCCCCAAGTAAGATCTAAATGAACTCCTAAACCTCCAGCAAACCATCCTCCTGTAGATTCCATATAAACAAGCTGCCTGTTTTTAAAGTTTTTATTGAATTTATAGAAGCCCATCATTTCTCTTTCAGACTTGGCAATTGCATCATACTTATCTATCAAAGGCTGGGCGGTTGTGAAATGGAAATTGCTTACCGCAGACTTATTGGTAACCAGTTTTGTATAATAACCTTCTATATCAATTTTTGGATAGACATCATTAGTCAGCATTTCTGCCCATTCTGTAGGGGTTGTACCTTTTTTATAAATACCATTTACAATACCTGCTGTGATATTTACAGTTACCGGGGCGGCATTTACATTATCAGTGTAATATGAAATATATCCCAAACCTGTATTAGCAATAGCGAGAATATTTATTCCATTTTTTAGTTCGTATGTTTTTTCAGGGGACGCCCCTTCAGTAGCAAAATCTCTTATTTTTAAGTAAACTTTGTTTTCAGAGGTAATATCTTTCGCAAAAACAATAGCAGTGGTATTAGGCTGGAATGCTATCCCTGTAGGGTTTTCATATCCGTTATAATTTCCAATTTTATATTGGGTATTTATTGATTCAATTGTCTTATATGCCGTAAAAGTCTGTACCCTATATTTTTTATTGTAGGTATTATTAAATAAACACTGAGCTAATCCTTTTATGAAAGGTGAGGAAATGGCATCAATATCCTGCTGGGTTACATTTGTTTTTAAAGCACTGAAAATAGAATCATTAAAAATATTTGAATAAGCTGAAGGATCAAAACTATTAGAACTCGCCTGAAAAAATTCCATTTCGGCACAGCTTGCAAAGTTATTTTTACCATCAAGAACTTCAATTTTTATAGTTAAAGGAGTAATGGCGGAAGGAAAATTTACCGTTTTTATTGCAGATGTCTGCCCAAAATTTTGAGTAGAAATAGTAATGTATGCTGGATTAGAAATTGTATTATAACTTATTTTTACATTTCCAAAAAGTCCGTTTGGTCCGCCATCCTGTCTGGGTGTGTACCTTAAATAATTTATAGCTGTTTGTCCATTAAACTTGTAAATCAGAGAAATAGGAAAAGTAGCTGCTGTTGCATTCCAACTACAATGATAAAGTGTACTTACATCACCATCAAAGGATTTCTCTATATTTTCTCCCGATTGGAAACTTGAGGCCGAAGATCCTGCCACCTGAGGCAATACTGGGATATCTGCATAAGCTGAAAACTCATTGGTTGCCAGTGTACATTCTGTTTGTACAGGATCCATCTGTTCTGTAGAATAAAATTCCATCTCAGCACAACTTGAAAAATTATTTTGGGCACTGAGGACATCAATCCTAATAACAGCAGGATGAACTATTGCTGTCGGCAAATCTATAGTTTTTGCCGTATTATCAGCTGCCCAGGAAATAACCCCGGTTGCTGTTATAAAAACTGTAGGATCGGATTGGGTAGAATAAGAAACTTTCACACTTGTCCAGATTCCGTTTGGGCCCGTTGTTCTAGGTTTGTAGACTAACCTTTTTATACTTTTTACCCGGTTGGAAAATTTGAAATTTAACTGGTCCGGAAGTGCTGTACTCAAATTGTATTGAGAATGATAAAGAGTATTCACATTATTATCAATACTCTGTCCAGCCTCCTGTCCTGATTGTGCGGGCTGTAACGAATTTACATATGCTACAGACATCTTATACTGCTGTGCGAAAGCTGTCTGTAAAACGAGTAGAAATGAGAGAATAAAATAATTGTTTTTCATTTGGTGTAGATTTTTGATTAAAAAAATAACAAAGTAATAATCTATAGCTGTTAGACAAATCCAGCTTTGATTTGTTTTTGAATAGTAATTGTATTAAGCAATCTTCCCAGATATTAATTATCCACTATTTGTGAGTTGATAGCTCAAAACTTTATCCTAAAAAGACTTTTTACAGATAAATACTTCTATTACACTCCTGTTAAGTTTGCGATATATCTGAACTAAAAACCTCCTTTCCAAAATTAACAATTAAAGTAATTGCACAAACTAGTACCTACCTGTTTTTGAATGTTCACTACCAGTTGACTTATTTAAGACGCTTTGAAAATTAATTCTAAACATGCTTATAAAGATTTTTAACCTTTAAAAAATTCGTTTTAATATTTGATAGTGATCCATGAATGACAAATTGAAAACACTTTTGTAATGGAAAAAATCAATATGTAAATGGGTTTTTTCTCTTGAAAAATAGAGAAGCAATAGGCATGGCTGCCAATTTATAACCAATTTCTAAGAGCTTCTTAATAAGGCCGTATTCAAATGATTTTCAAACTGGTGGTAAAGGGATAAAAACTGGTGGCTACCCGTATGGAGGTATGGTGTAAAACTATACATTTGGGTTACACAGGGTTAATATTAAAGTAATAGTTAGTTCACATTCAGAAAAGGAAATAAGAAGAGGGTATATAGTGTATTTGGATATAATCGGGAGGTTTCACTTTACATATTTTCCATTTGTGCCGGATACTGTAAAATATGGAAGATCACCATTTTTTTGTTTTTGCCTGGAAAAAATGGTAAGTGATACGGTTTTAGAATTCAACATCATCTGGATAATATTGTTATAAAAGTCAATAAAATATGAAGAAAACTACAATTTGTATTTTGAGTGCAATTTTAATGTCATCTATCACATTAGTGGATGCACAAAAAACTAAAAACAAACCTTCGGACTCTACCTCTAAAAAAGTAAAAGATCTGGAAGAAATTGTTTTAGTAGGATTCGGAAAACAGAAAAAAGGAACTGTTTCCGGATCTATAGCTTCTGTTGATAAAAAGATACTACAGGATCGCCCAACAACAAGCTTAACAGCAAGTCTGCAAGGTGCTTTACCAGGAGTTACAATTAAGTCTTCTTTGGGAGATGTAGGTTCTGTTCCTACCTTGAATGTAAGGGGAAGGAGTGTTGCGGGTAATTCTCCACTCTATATTATAGATGGTATTCCCTCTAGTGCTGCAGATTTTTCCAGATTAAGCCCAGCTGATATTGAAAATATAAGCATTTTAAAAGATGCTTCAGCATCTATCTATGGTGCAAGAGCTGGCTATGGGGTTGTTCTTGTTGAGACTAAAAAAGGCGGTGGAGGTAAGATGAGTATAGGTTATAATATGTATAATGGTTATCAGACGCCCACCTATTTGCCTAAGTATGTAGATGCTGTTGAATATATGAAACTGAAAAATGAAGCATATTATAACGCTAATAATAATGTTGGTCATTTTTCTCAATATACGCAAGATCAAATAAATCTTACAGCTGCCGGTACAGACACCGACAGATACCCAAACACAGACTGGTATAAAGCAACTTATCGAAGAATGGCAAATGTGCTTAATAATGAGATAAATATATCAGGTGGAGATAAAACTCGTTATTTCGCAAGTTTAGGGTATTTGAAACAGGAGTCTCTATCACCTACAAAGGGTATGGATAGATATTCTTTTAGGACAAATACATCTTCTAAATTGAGTGATAAACTTACAGTAAATTCTAATATATCATTTATCAAACAAATGATCAATGATCAGGGCGGTGTTATTAATACTGGAGAATTAGCAAGAATAACTCCTACTATGGTATTAAGACAATCCAATGGATGGTGGGGATCTGTTAATGCGGGTAAAGTAGATAATACATTTGCAAATACCAATCCTGTAAGAAACAATGTAGAGGGAGGAGATTCTAAGTCAAATGATCAAAAATTTATGGGGGCATTATCTGCCAATTACACTCCTGTAAAAGGATTAAATGTAAATGCTCAAATTAACTATTCAAATTGGAACTATCGTTTAGGGACTTTTGTAAATACACTAAACCCCGTATACAATTTTTTAACTAATGTTCCTATTAGTTCAACTGCGAGAGCAATTAATAACTATTCTGAGTCCTGGAATTCTGATGAATTACTTAATACTCAAGTCCTGATAAGTTATGAAAAAAACATATCATCACATTATTTTAAATTGTTGGGAGGTACTTCGTATGAAGATTATACAACCAGATCCATATCTGGTAAAAAATCCAATATACCAAAAGATGGATTACATTCTTTAAGTGCTCTTAGTACCCTTGACGGAACCTTGGATGAATTAAATTCTAATACTCAGCAATATGCTTTCCAGTCTGTTTTCGCTCGTATCAATTATAATTATCAGGAAAAATATTTTTTAGAAGGTATCATAAGGGCAGATGCATCCTCACGTTTTGCTAAAGAAAATAGATGGGGATATTTTCCTGCAATTATGGCTTCCTGGAGATTAGATAAGGAGAATTTCATAAAAAACCTGAGTTTTATCAATACACTAAAATTAAGAGGTTCTTATGGCAGCACCGGATCTATCAATACCATTGGTTATTATGACAATCAGACCTATATGGATAATACTTCTACAGTTCTGGGGAATACTATAGTAGGGGGAGTGGTACCGGGTAAGCTTGGATTTTTGGGCATAGGCTGGGAAACAATTGTTACCAAAAATATAGGTCTGGACGGATCTTTATTCAATAACGCTTTCACTTTCTCGGTAGATTTATATAACCGTCTTACAAAAGGAGCATTAATGAGCAACCAATTAGAATATGAAACTGGTGTAGCAGAAAACCAAGCACCGCCCATTAATGCGGGTAATGTGGAAAATAAAGGGATAGAAATTACTTTGGGATATAATAAAAATTTTGAAAATGGGGACTTTTACATCAATGCAAATTTTGCTAAAAACCGAAATAATATTCTTTCACTCATCAATAGTAAGACCTTATATAATGATTATTGGATAACACAAGTAGGAGGCTCAATTGGTGATTTCTACGGATATAAGACTGCAGGTCTCCTAACCCAAGAAGATATCAACAATAATTATCCTAAATTATATAGTAGCTCTCAAGTTGGTGATATAAAATATGTAGATATTAATGGAGATGGAGTTGTTGATGAAAAAGATAGAACAGTAATAGGAAATGATGTTCCAAGTCTTACCTATGGTCTAAGTATAGGGGGTAGATACAAAAATTTTGATCTTAGCGTAGTGGGTCAGGGGGTGGCTAATGTTAAGGTATATCTGGATAAAGAATCTTCTCAGGCATTTTTTAATGGTGCCGGTGCAAAACAATATGTTTCAGATAACAGATGGACTCCGGAAAACCCGAATCCTAATGCCCTGTATCCTAGAATACTGCCATCAGGAGGAGGAACTCAAAATATAGGTGTTATTTCAGATTATTGGCTTTTTGATGCAAGTTACTTTAGAATTAAGTCTATTACTTTGGGATATTCTATTCCTAAGGAAACAATTAGCCGCATAGGACTGACAAAATTCAGAATATATGCCAACTTAGAGAATTACTTTACATTGAGGGGAGATAAACGAATGAAAGATTTTGATCCTGAAATGCCAAGTAGTCGTTCAACATATCCATATTTAAAAACCATATCGTTTGGTATCAATGCAACTTTTTAATTTAAAATTAAACATCTGAAAATGAAAAAGATAAAAATTATATTACTATCAGCTTCCCTGGCTATAGTGACTAGTTCTTGTAATTTAGATAGGTTTCCAGAAGATAAAGTATCGGAAGAAACATTTTGGAAGACGGAAAAAGACGCAACCATGGCATTAAATGGTATTTACAAATATTTTTCTGATGCCGCTTACAGCAATTTATATAACGATAGTTTTACCGATAATTCATTTGCTCAATATCCCTGGGAAACAACTGCAGTAGATGCTTCTGCGGGAAACATACTTCCTTCTATAGATTTCGGATATGATTTTACTACAATTAGAAGAGTAAATACTTTTTTGGAAAAAATTGATGGGATCCCAATGGACAAAAATTTAGCTGGTAGATATAAAGCAGAAGCCAGATTTATAAGAGCTTTTAATTATTTTGATTTATCACAACGTTTTGGAGCTCTTCCACTCGTACAAAAATCAGGTGAATTGGATGGATCCACTCTAACTCCTATTTCTGAAACTCAAATTGATAATTTTGTAATCAGTGAATTAAATGCTATAGAAAATGATTTACCAACTGCCTACCCTTCCGGCCAAGATAAAGGCAGAATAACAAAAGGAGCAGTATTAGCATTTAAGGCAAGGATATATTTATACACAGGAAAATATAAAGAAGCTTATGAAGCTGCTCAATCAGTAATTAATTCCGGTACTTATAATCTTTTCACTACAACTTTAGTAGACACAAGTACAAATTATGATAGCTTTGTTACCTTTACCTCTGCAACAGATAAAGATAATTTTTATAGAGGATTGAGCAATTATCAAGCATTGTTCTGGGCTAAAAATAATGGCAACAAAGAATCAATTTTAGAAGCTCAATTTGTACCGGACTCTAAAGGAGTATTTAGTAATAGCATGGCCCTTTTCTTATTGCCAAATGAAGAGAGTGGATGGAGTTCTGTAACACCAACAATTGATTTAGTAAATGCCTATTGGAACAAAGATGGAACGGCATTTACACCTCCTTCTAATGCTACAAGAGCTTCAAATTATAATCATGGTAACCCAAATAATGCCTATCTGGATGAATTTAAAAACAGAGATACCCGTTTATATGCAAGTATAATGCATCCAAACGGACCCTGGTCTTACTTAAAAGGTTTTGGGACAAGTACATTGTTCAAATGGAATGAAGGTGCAAACAATACGTCCAAGATAGGCTATAATTATAAAAAAATGGCGGATTATGGCTCATTGGACGAGAATTTAAATATGAGCAACAATTTTATGCTTATCCGTTATGCAGAGATATTACTCATATATGCCGAAGCAAGAAATGAATTTTTTGGTCCAGATCCTTCAATCTATGATGCATTAAATCAGATTAGAGGCAGAGCAGGTATGGTAGGGGTTAGCAACACACAGACAAAAGAAACCTTAAGAGAAATTATCAGAAATGAAAGAAGGATAGAACTGGCAAATGAAGGCCACAGATTTTATGATATCAGGAGATGGAAGATTGCCCCAAATGTAATGAAAACCGTTTATGATATTACTAATACGCAGGTTGCAACAAGAGTTTGGGATAATAGATTTTACAGATTTCCTTATCCCCAAAAAGCTGTGGATTTAAATCCGAAACTAAAAGAAGCTCAAGCAGCAAAAGGATATTAATTTTATATAAATGACTATAGTTATTACTTGATAAAAAACTATTTTTGAAACTCTTAATATCACAGAAAGCTACAGTTAATTTTATCTTATATCGATCTTATTTCTTAGAGTAGTGTAAAATGTAATTAATAAATAAATCAAGGTAAATGGATGCCGTTTTAAATTCAAAAATTCAAAAGATTTTACTACTGAGCTCTTTTCTTTTTTTCTTCATTGGAAAAATTCAGGCTCAAAAAATTGAAAATGTTTCTAAGAAAGGAGAAACTTCAGTAGAAGTTTTGCTCTCTGATAACAAAAAAATGACAATAGATTTTTATGGAGAAAATATTTTTCGATTATTTTTCGATCCCAAAGGAGGAGAAGTAAGAAATCCTGAAGCGATACCTCCTGCTCAGATTTTGGTAGATCAGCCCAGAAGAAAAGTAAAAGCAATTGCTGTCAACAATTTACCGCACACTGTTTCTATTTCCACCAGTAAAATTAAAATAGAAATTGAAAAAGCAACTTCTTTATTTAAAGTATTCAACTTGAGCCTTAATAAAGAGATATTTTCTTTTGTTGCTCCCATTGAATTTAATTCTAAAGAAGCAGTGCTTACTTTATCTCAAGGAAAGGATGAATATTTCTATGGAGGCGGAGTACAAAACGGTCGATTTTCTCATAAAGGAAATACCATCTTTATTGTGAATCAAAATAACTGGACTGATGGTGGTGTTGCATCTCCAAATCCTTATTATTGGTCTACAAATGGGTATGGTTTTATGTGGCATACTTTCAAAAAAGGATATTATGATTTCGGTAAACAAAATAAAAATGAAGTGAAACTGGCTCATGAGATTAATTACCTGGATGTTTTCTTTATGGTAAATGATCAACCTAAATCTTTGTTGAATGATTTTTACCAGCTCACAGGAAACCCTGTACTTTTACCCAAATTTGGTTTTTATGAAGGACATCTTAATGCCTACAATAGAGATTATTGGAAAGAAGATGATAAAGGAATCCTATTTGAAGACGGAAAAAGATATAAAGAGAGCCAAAAAGACAATGGAGGGGTTAAAGAATCTTTAAATGGAGAAAAAAATAACTATCAGTTTTCTGCCAGAGCAGTGATAGATCGTTATAAAAATACAGATATGCCTTTGGGGTGGATATTGCCAAATGATGGTTACAGTGCTGGATACGGGCAGACAGAAACCTTGGATGGCAATATAGCTAACTTAAAATCTCTCGGAAATTATGCCAGAAAAAACGGCGTAGAAATAGGGTTATGGACCCAATCAGATTTGCACCCTAAAGATGGTATAAATGCTCTTTTACAGAGAGATATCATAAAGGAAGTAGGTGATGCAGGTGTAAGAGTACTAAAAACGGATGTTGCCTGGGTAGGTCCTGGCTATTCATTCGGACTGAATGGTATTTCAGATGTAGCCCAAATAATGCCGCGCTATGGAAACGGAAGTCGTCCTTTCATCATTTCGTTAGACGGCTGGGCTGGTTCACAACGATATGCAGGTATTTGGACAGGAGACCAAACCGGAGGGGAGTGGGAATACATCAGATTCCACATTCCTACCTATATAGGTTCTGGTTTGTCTGGCCAGCCTAACATTACTTCGGATATGGATGGTATTTTTGGAGGGAAAAACCCAATCGTTAATACAAGGGATTTCCAATGGAAGACCTTTACTCCTATGCAGTTAAACATGGACGGCTGGGGAACAAACGAAAAGTATCCCCATGCTTTGGGTGAGTCTGCTGCTTCTATTAACAGGAACTATTTAAAAATGAAATCCAGCCTGCTTCCTTATAGCTATAGTATAGCGAAGGAAGCCGTAGAAGGATTGCCAATGATCAGAGCAATGTTTTTAGATGAAGCTAATGAATATACCCTAGGAAAATCTACTCAATACCAGTATCAGTATGGACCTTATTTCTTAGTAGCTCCAGTATATCAGGCTACAAAAATGGATAAAGAAGGAAATGATATTAGAAATAATATTTACCTTCCTAAAGGAAATTGGATTGATTACTTTACAGGGCAAACTTATGAAGGAGGGATTGTTTTAAATCATTTCGATGCCCCAATTTGGAAACTCCCTCTATTTGTGAAACCAGGTGCTATTATTCCGATGGTAAATGCCAATAACAACATTCATCAAATCAATAAAAAATTAAGAATTTATGAGGTATATCCTTCAGGCAAATCCAGTTTTATAGAATATGATGACGATGGCGTAACCGAAAATTACATGAAAAAAGAATCTGTAAGCACCCTTATAGAAAGTAATGTTGTAAAAAATACTGCAACAATAAGCATCTCTTCTACTCAAGGTAACTTTAATGGCTTTGAAAAAGAAAAAATGACAGAATTTAGAATCAATGTTACTAAGAAACCATCCGGTGTAAAGCTTTCTATTGGAGGTAAAAATATAAAACTGAATATAGTAAATACTTTAGATGAATTCAATAATGCTACAAACGTATATTTTTACAATAGTAAACCTGAATTCAATAATTTTTCTACAAAAGATTCTGAATTTTCAAAAGTTTCGATTTCTCGAAATCCACAATTGTGGGTAAAATCAGGAATCACAGATGTTAGCAAAAACAAAGTAGAGCTTGTCATTAAAGACTACCAATTTATCAATTCTAATCAACTAAAAAAGAATTCCGGAGCATTTGCAGAAGCTTTGAAACCAATCACTTCAGAAAATACAAACACCGCATATTCTATATTACCATCGTGGAATACAATTCCTAATGCTGATTATTACGAAATACTATATAATAATATGGTATACAGTAATATAAAAGATACCTCTTTCTTATTTGAAGGATTAGATCCTGAAATGAAATATGATTTCAAATTAAGAGCCGTAAATAAAACAAATACTTCTGATTGGGTTCCTTTTTCATCACAAACCAATAAAAACCCTTATGAATTTGTAATTAAAGGCATAAAAGCCACAGCCACAATTCCAAGTCAGGAAGGAGAAGGGCTAGAGAATCTTTTTGATCAGGATATGAGCACAGGCTGGCACTCGGATTATGAAAAAAGCAAAGTCCCTTTTGAGATAATTTTAGATTTAGGTTCTATTAATACCATAAGCAAATTAGAATATATTCCTAGAAACAGTGGTTACAACGGAATATGGATGAATGGTAAAATTTCGTATAGTGATAATAAAAAAGATTGGATAGAACTTGGCTCTTTTACATGGGATAGAAATAACAAAAGTAAATCTTTAGATTTCGCCACACATCCAACTACACGATTTATGAAGATTGTAGTAAGCAATGCTTTCAAAAACTTTGGAAGTGGAAACGAATTATATGTATTCAAAGTTCCAGGGTCTTCAAGCTTGCTTCCCGGCGATATCAACAATGATCAGAAAATTGATATGAATGATTTTACTTCATATATTAATTATACAGGTTTGAGAAAAGGAGATTCTGATTTTGAAGGATATATTAGCAACGGAGATATAAATAAAAATGGTTTCATTGATGCCTTTGATATTTCTAACGTCGCTACGAAAATAGATGGAGGAGTAAATGATGAAGAATTGAAACCACTGCAAGGTAGCATTACAGCCTCTGCCTCAAAGCAACAATATGCTAAGAATGATATCATTGAAGTAGTAGTAAAAGGTAGTAATCTGCAATCTGTAAATGCATTGAGTTTCGCTATTCCATATAAACAGGAAGACTTGGAATATATAGGAATTACCCCATTAAATATCGGACAAATGGAAAACCTGACTTATGACAGACTGCATACCAACAAAGAAAAGGTATTATATCCTACGCTGGTCAATGTAGGACAAAAACTTCCTTTAGAAGGCACAACGGATTTATTCATTATTAAATTTAAAGCAAAAAGAAACGGATCATTTAATATAAAAGCGAGTAAAGGATTACTTGTTGATAAAACACTGAACTCTATTAACTTTTAATTACGAAATTATTTAAAAGCAAAAGAAAGAATTTACATTTTTTGACAACATCTCACAATATGAGTAAGTTAAAAAGTCAAGGCTTGGATTTTAGAATCTGAGCCTTTTTTCAAAAACAAGCATAAATTCGTTCAGAATGATGCCCTATTTAGCTTTTGTTTGTATTTTTTTTAAATAATTTCAGGTAAAAAATATTAATTCAAATCATTTATAAGGAATTCCTGATAATTAGATCAGACGCATTTTCGATCCTTTCTTGTTTGGAATTAAGAATCATTTCTGCTAAGATCTTTCCCATTTGCCAAAAATCCGTGGAAATTGTAGTAATACCACTTTCTACAATACCTTTAAGAGGCGTTTCGTTGTAGGAGATAATTCCGAAATCCTTTTTAATCTTTAGCTTCTGCTTTTTAGATTGTTTAATAACATTTACCAAGTGTTTATCATCAGGAATTATGAATACATCTCCATCCAGTATTTCCTCGTCGGTAAAATTATTGATAATGATATGTTTCTTTTTATGCTGCTCACAAAAACTGGTAAATCCTTCTACCATACCTATAGGTTCTTTTTCTCCTGGAAAAATAAGAATCAGTCTTTGGTGTGCTTTAAGCAAAGCTTTCGCTTTTGATAGACCATTATACATGTCTTTTGCGAAATTCTGATAGACTGATGAATATTCTCTTAAATGTAAATTGGTTTGATCTAATATATAAACATCCTTCTTTGGAAGCATCTTAATAATGGGCGCCGTATTATTCATATTGCCCGGCATAATTATGTACTTTGTGTAGTTTCCATTATTTTCTTCGATTAATTTCTTGAAGACATCTATATTGAAGTAGTGGAAAAAAACATGGATATTAGATCTTTGTTGTAACTCTTCCAAAAATGAATTATATAGTGTTTCCTTGAAAGCATTAAGCTCATCAAATAATAGAAAAATTCGCTCTTCAAAATCCCAATCAGTACTTTTTATGTAGTACCCTTTACCTAAAATGGCATTTACTATTCCTCTCTTTTTCAATGTTTCGTAGGCATATAGAACGGTGTCTCTAGAAATGCCAAATTCCATGCATACTTTATTTATGGAAGGTAGCTTGTCATTTTTTTTTAGCAGTTGTTGAGCAAGAGCCTGTTCAATGGAATTTATAATCTGTTGGTATTTAGGGATAACCGAATCGGGAGTTATTTTAATAAGTTTCATAATATTTCCAATTTTTTAAAACTAGTGGTGAATATACAAAAACTGGTAGGAACAAGTATGGATGCGTTTTCCAAATTTATATATTTGGTAAGATAATGTTTCCTTTTATGTGATTTTTCTGAAAAAGATTCAATTTTATTTTAAATGATCTATTAGGGACGCTAAATTATTAAATACTTTAGAGTATATAAAAGTGCTAAAAAGTGTACAAATCTATGATAAACTTACTATAAAAATTTTTAAGCGTGGGAAAACTTTCGACTCTTGATTTTGTTATATTTCTAATATATTTTTCGGTTGTAACAGCATATGGCTTATGGATATACAAGCGAAAGAAATCAAAAACGACAGGAAGTAAAGATTATTTCCTTGCAGAAGGCTCACTTACGTGGTGGGCAATTGGAGCGAGCCTGATTGCATCTAATATTTCGGCAGAACAATTTATTGGGATGAGTGGAGAAGGCTTCTTCATAGGAGTAGCTGTTGCCGTCTACGAATGGCTGGCTGCAATTGCCCTAATCATTATTGCAGTATGGTTTATTCCGATTTATCTCAAAAATAAGATTTATACGATGCCCCAGTTTTTGGAAACACGATATAATAAGTCTGTTTCCCTTATTATGGCTGTTTTTTGGCTATTTTTGTATGTAATTGTTAATCTTACTTCCATTCTTTATTTAGGAGCTGTAGCTATTGATTCATTGCTTGGTGGAGGCCACCTGCATATCATCATGATTGCACTTTTACTAATGGCTTTGTTTATTGGATTGGGGGGAATGAAAGTCATTGGCTACACGGATGTTATTCAAGTAGCAGTTCTTGTTATTGGTGGTTTTGCTACAGTTTATATGGCATTACAGGTGGTGGATCAAAGAATTAATGGTGCTGCTATTGGAAATGCCTTAACGGGTTTAGATACCCTTTTGAAAGAAGCTCCGGGACATTTCAAACTCATTCTAAATAAACCACAAATAACAACAACTTCTTTATCAATGCCGGAAAATTTAGCGGTGCAGAAATATGTGGTTTTGCCAGGCTTAGCGATGTATTTTGCTGGACAATGGATTGTACAACTTAATTATTGGGGATGTAACCAATACATTACCCAAAGAGCATTAGGAGCAGATTTGAAAACAGCAAGAACAGGAATCTTATTTGCAGGGTTTTTAAAAATTTTTATGCCTGTAATTGTTGTACTTCCTGGGATTGCAGCTTATGTACTCTATACAAAAGGTCATTTGTCAATTTTTAATGGGGTAAAAGATAGTGCTTATTCTGCAATATTGGGGTTGCTTCCATCTGGGCTTAAAGGTCTTGCGGTTGCTGCTTTAACAGCTGCAATAGTCGCATCACTTGCTGGAAAAGTAAATAGTATATCTACAATTTTCACTTTAGATATTTATAAAAAATATTTAAACACCAACACCTCTGAAATGCAAATGGTAAGAACAGGACGTTGGGCAATTATAGTGGCTATGCTTATTGCTTTGGTATTTACATGGACAGATATTTTGGGAATCGGTGGAGAAGGCGGTTTCACATTTATACAAAAATATACTGGCTTTATTAGTCCGGGTGTATTTGCTATGTTTATTTTAGGAATATTTTGGAAAAGAACTACCGGAACCGCTGCTATAGTTGGAGTTATTCTTGGTTTTTTATTATCTATTTTCTTTAACAGCTTTGCAGTTGGCCTGTTTGGAAAAGAAACATGGATTTATACAGCATTCACTTATGAAAAATTGGAAAACGGTGTGGTGAAAACCATTACAGAGATTCCTTTCCTTATCAATATGGGCTGGTCATTTTTCATTACTGCAGTTGTAA
The DNA here is from genome assembly GCF_048296755.1 of Chryseobacterium sp. PTM-20240506. Lineage (NCBI taxonomy): Bacteria > Pseudomonadati > Bacteroidota > Flavobacteriia > Flavobacteriales > Weeksellaceae > Chryseobacterium > Chryseobacterium sp. PTM-20240506. Next base: position 1,929,737 of record NZ_CP182581.1, on the reverse strand, counting down.
TGATTCTCTTAAGTTTTTTTGAACCAAAAGTAAATCCAAAGGCTTTTGTCACAGACAAAAATATGTTCAGTGTGGACAATAGAACATTATTTCTGATTGTCATTATTTTATTACTTCTAACTGCTATATATGTTCGTTTTTGGTAATAGAAATTTTGAGTTTTGTATTTGAGGAAAATGAGAAATGTTGGTTTTTTGCTATAATTTATCACATAGACACTTTTATAGAAAATAGTTTTTCATCCTTTAGCCTTGCTCAATGGAATTTATAATCTGTTGGTATTTGGGTAGAACTGAATCCCAAATTATTTCGAAATATTTCCAAATTTTAACTGGTAGTAAAGCTACAAAAACCGGTAGGAACTAGTATGGTAGTGTCTGGTAAATTTATAAATTTATTTTATTAACTAAACTAGATTTATAATACATTACGATGAAGCTTATTAAAAATATAATTTTAGCCTTGTGCTTAGTAGGGGCAAGTTTGATCAGCGCACAGCAGAAACCTATTAAATATGAATCTTTCAAAATCGAGAATGGAGAATTTAAATTTAACGGACAGGCAGTTAAATTGCATTCAGGTGAAATTCATTATGCCAGAATTCCTCATGATTATTGGAGACACCGCTTAAAAATGGTTAAAGCGATGGGACTAAATACAATAGCTACATACGTATTTTGGAATTATCATGAAATAGCTCCTGGAAAATGGGATTTTCAAACCGGGAATCGAAACTTACCTGAATTCTTAAAAATAGCAAAAGAAGAAGGCTTAATGGTAATTCTTCGCCCGGGACCTTATGTGTGTGCAGAATGGGAATTCGGAGGTTATCCTTGGTTTTTGCAAAATGACAAGGATATGAAAATTAGAGAATACAATACACCTTTTTTACATTCAACAAAAGCATATTTCACAGAACTTTATAAGGTGGTAAAACCTTATCTGATTGTTAATGGTGGTCCTATTGTAATGGTGCAGGGAGAAAATGAATTTGGATCTTTCGTTAGTCAACGGGAAGATATTAAAATGGAAGATCATAAAAAATATAGTTCATCTGTATTTGATCAATTAAAAGAAGTTGGCTTCAAAGGAATGGAGTTTTTTACTTCAGATGGAGACTGGCTATTTGAAGGAGGTGCTTTACCTGGCGCTTTGCCAACTGCAAATGGAGACGAAGATCCAGAAAATATTAAGAAAGAGGTAAAGAAATTTCATAACGGAGAAGGTCCTTTTATGGTAGCGGAATACTATCCCGGGTGGTTAGATCATTGGGCAGAACCTTTCCCTCGTAAAGCCGCGGAAAGAGTAAAAAGCCATATTGAAAAATTCATGAATAACGATATTTCTTTTAATATTTACATGGTTCATGGAGGAACTAACTTTGGGTTTACCTCTGGAGCTAATTACGATAAAGATCATGACATACAACCGAGTATGACCAGTTATGATTATGATGCTCCCATTACTGAGGCAGGTTGGGAGACTGAAAAGTATTTGAAATTAAGAGAATTATTAAAAAATTCTTCTACGCCTCCTATTCCTGCAAAAATTCCAGTCATTCAGATTCAGGGTATTAAATTGTCTCAGGCAATAGATTTAGAAAATTTAAAAAATAATGTAAAGCCAGTAATTAATGATGATCCTTTGACTTTTGAGCAATTAAATCAGGGGTATGGCTATGTCTGGTACAGCAAAAACTTTAATCAACCAATTAAAGGAACTTTAAAACTTGATGGATTAAGAGATTATGCGATTGTTTATGTGAATGGAGAAAAAGTTGGAGAGCTTAATCGTTATTATAAAAAATATGAATGTGAAGTTAATATACCCTTCAATGGAAAATTAGACATTTTGGTAGAAAACATGGGAAGAATTAACTACGGAGCTGCTATTAATAAAAATACAAAAGGAATTATTTCTCCTGCATTTATTAATGACCGAAAAATCACCGGAGATTGGGAGATGTATGGACTTCCTTTTGAAAAGGCTCCGGTAATTGATGCAAAACAAAAATCAGATCTAAAAGAGAATAGACCAGCTATCTACAAAGGAAATTTTAATGTATCAAAAGTGGGAGATACTTTCTTGGATATGCGGCCTTTTGGAAAAGGAATTGTATTTGTTAATGGAATTAATTTAGGAAGGTATTGGTCAGTAGGACCACAACAGACATTATATTTACCAGGATGTTATCTAAGAAATGGTGATAATGAGATTATTATTTTTGAGCAGAAAAATAATAAAATTAATAAAGAATTAAATACATTAACCGAACCTATTTTGGACAAGTTAAACCCTGAAAAAGGGCTAAACTGATATAAAGAAACTCAATATGAGTAGTTCATTTAACAGCAAAGATCATCCACATAGAAGATATAATCCTTTATTGGATGAATGGGTTTTAGTATCACCACAAAGAGCAAAGCGGCCATGGCAAGGACAACAGGAAGAACCATTGCCAAACGTTCAAAATCAATATGACCCCGAATGTTATTTATGCCCGGGAAATTCAAGAGTTAACGGAGTCCAAAATCCCCAGTATGAGGGTGTGTATGTATTTGATAATGATTTTGGAGCTTTATTGAGCGAAGGAGTAACCTTTGATAAAACCGAGGATGAATTATTTAAAACTGAACCTGAAAGAGGAATTAATCGTGTAATTTGCTTTTCACATGACCATTCATTGACTCTTCCTGAAATGTCTGTAGAAGCAATTACAAACGTTGTGTCTGTCTGGAAAGAAGAATATCAGAATCTGGGAAGGCTAGATTACATTAATCATGTTCAGATTTTTGAAAATAAAGGGGCAATTATGGGCTGTAGTAATCCTCATCCTCATGGGCAGATTTGGGCACAGTTATCTATTCCTTCCCAGGTAGCTAGAACACAACAAAATTTGAAAAACTATTATGATAAACATGGAACAACCCTTCTGTCTGATTATCTTCAAAGGGAAATAGGAATTAATGAGCGAATTATATTAGAAAATGAAGCTTTTGTGGCCTTGGTTCCATTTTGGGCAACGTGGCCATTTGAAACAATGATTATTAGTAAAATGCCTTTAAATAGCCTACTGGCTTTTTCACATGAAGATCAAGTTTTATTTGCTCAAATATTGAAAGATTTAACTGTGAAATACGATAATATTTTCTCTACTTCCTTCCCTTATTCTGCCGGAATACATCAGGCACCTACAGATCTAGAATCACATGAGGAATGGCATTTTCATATGCATTTTTATCCCCCTTTACTTCGCTCAGCTAGTGTGAAGAAATTTATGGTAGGATATGAAATGCTGGCAGAAGCACAAAGAGATATTACTCCGGAACAAAGCGCAGACATTCTTAAAAAAAGTTCAACAATTCATTATAAAATTAAATAAAATAGCTCTTAATAAAAATAGACTGTTTTATAAATTGGATACAAATAAAATGTCAAATATTAAATATATTTATTCTATAATTAAAGATGGTAATATCCCCCTTTTTAGAGAATTATATGGGCGGAATTCAGAATTATTACATCAGCAAGCAGTCCGGTATACCAAAACATTGTCCCGTTTCAAAGAAGTTTTTGGGGATAAAGAGATTTCTGTTTTCAGCGCACCGGGAAGAACCGAAATTGGAGGTAATCATACAGACCATAATCATGGTCGCGTATTAGCGGGTGCGGTAAACTTAGATAATATTGCCATTGCAGCTAAAAATAATTCAAATATAATCCGGATTGAATCTTCAGGCTATCAATCATTTGAAGTAGATTTAAATCATCTTGCTCCCAACGAAAATGAATTTTTAACTCCAGATGCTCTTGTTCGCGGAATTAATGCTCGATTAAAGGAATTGGGATATGGAATAGGAGGATTCGATGCCGTAATTGATGGATGTGTTCCTAAAGGTTCCGGATTAAGTTCGTCTGCATCATTTGAAGTATTAATCGGGGTAATTGTTAGTCATTTATTTAACGAAGGTAAATTAGATCCCATCTTAAATGCTCGTGTAGGACAATATGCAGAAAATGTTTTCTTTGGAAAACCTTGTGGATTAATGGATCAGGTAGCTTGTTCGGTAGGAGGATTGGTATCCATTGATTTTGCTGATATAGCAAATCCTATTGTTAAAAAAGTAGATTTTGATTTTGAATCTACCGGCTTTTCTTTAGTAATTACAGATTCCCGAGGGGATCATACCAATTTGAATAATGAATATGCTGTTTTACCTAAAGAGATGAAAGACGTTGCAACCCATTTAGGATGCGGTGTGCTGAGAGAAACTACTTTGGAAAAAGTAATGGATATTGCACCTTCGATCCGTCAGAAAGTGGGAGATCGGGCTATTTTAAGAGCAATTCATTTTGAATGCGAAAATGACCGGGTAGTAGATGAAGTAATGGCATTAGAGAAGAATGATTTTAAAAAATTTTTACAATTGGTAATAGATTCTGGGCATAGTTCATATATGTACAATCAAAATGTTTATGTATCAAGTAACATAAAAGAACAAGCAGTTTCATTGGGATTGGCATATAGCGAAGTAGTATTAAAAGGTACTGGAGCTTGGCGTGTGCATGGAGGAGGATTCGCAGGAACCATACAAGCTTTTGTTCCTGAATATTTGCTTGAAAGATACATTACAACTTTAAATCATTTATTTGGTGCTGGTTCTTGCCATCCTTTATTTATTAGGCAAAAAGGAGCCGTCAAATTAGATTTTTGAAATAATGGGTATCATCAGTGAAGTGGCTTTTAATACAGTTCACAATAATCAGAAAGTACAATTATTCACTTTGAAAAATAAGAATGGGATGATTGTACAGATAACTAATTATGGTGCAATCATAGTTAGTATTAATGTTAAAGATAAAGAGGGGAAATTGACAGATGTGGTACAAGGATATGATACGGCACAAGAATATATTGATAATAATAAACTTTATCAAGGAGCTATTTGTGGTCGATATGCTAATCGTATCAAAAAAGGAAAATTTACATTAAACAGAAAAAAATACTCATTAACAGTTAACGATGGGAGTAATCATTTGCACGGTGGTTTGATTGGTTTTGATAAGAAAATATGGGATGTTAAAAAGACTTCTGTCTCAAAAGTGACCTTTCAATATACTTCTCCTGACGGGGAAGAGGGTTATCCGGGTACAGTAACTGTAACAGTAACCTATTCTATTAATGAAAATAATGAATTACGATTAGATTATACAGGAACAACAGATCAGGAAACTATACTCAGCCTTGTGAATCACTCTTATTTTAATTTGGCAGGAGAAGGTAGTGGAACAATAAATAACCACCAATTGCAGATCGAGGCTGATTTTTACACTCCTCTTACAAAAAATCATGAACCAACGGGTGAGATCTTAACTGTAAAAAATACCCCGTTTGATTTTACCTCCCTGACATGTATTGGAGACAGAATTAATAGTGATCACGATCAACTTGCTATTGCTAGTGGATATGATCATAATTTTGTTTTAAAACACGGTATATATAGTTTAGATTTAGTAGCTACCGCTATAGAGCCAGGGTCGGGTAGAAAAATGGAGGTATTTACCACTATGACGGGCTTACAATTATATACTGCCAATTGGATAAAAAACGAAAAAGGAAAAGAGGATCACATATATCAGGAAAGAGAGTCGTTTTGTTTGGAAACGCAAAACTTTCCCGACGCAATTAATCAATCTCATTTTCCATCACCAGTACTAACTCCTAGAAGTGTATATAAACATTCAACTATTTACAAATTCTCAATTATTGACACCAAATAATTAGATTTATATTCAAAATGGGTTGATGGATTTTTTGGGAAGCTTACTGGTTTCAAGAGCAACACTTCAAAACCTTCTATTCAAACTTTACAAGCTTAATCTTAATGCATATTTTGCTCAAGATATGAAATCAGTAAAATTTCCCCTTTGTTTCTGGAAGGATTTATTATAGGGGAAAACGATATACTTCAGAATACTAAAAACTGAGCATTAGATAAAAACAAAAACCACCTTATAAAAGGTGGTTTGTGGTTTCTCCAGGAATCGAACCAGGGACACATGGATTTTCAATCCATTGCTCTACCAACTGAGCTAAGAAACCATTATATTTTTGTTTGTCTTACTTCGTTGTTTTAAAGTGATGCAAAAGTAGTAAGTTTTAGTATATGACGCAAGTATTAAGACGTTTTTTTTCTGTCAATAACAAAAACCTACTGATTCTCAGCCGGATTATTTTCCTGCTCTTTTCTGATTTGTTCACTCATTTCTTCCAATACCGGCTTAATCGTGCTTTCCGGAAGATCACTGATTCGAATATACATAAGTCCATCAATAGCATCATTGAAGTTTGGATCCACATTGAATGCGATTACTTTTGCGTTTTGCTTTATGTATTTTTTGATCAGAACAGGCAATCTTAATTCCGGTTCAAGATCATCAATGATTTTGTCAAGCTTATTAAGATCGGATTCCATCTCCTCGAAAAAGATATTTTTGTCACGGTCTCTAAGCTTTACCTTGTATTCGTTTCTCGGAGTAATGTATTGGGCAACGGCTCCGTCATAATAATTTGAGCGCATGAACTCAATCATTAAAGACTTTGAAAATTCGGAGAATTTATTGGAAATACTCACGCCACCCATCAGGAACTTATGATCAGAATTTCTCAGGCATACATGAACAATTCCCCGCCACAATAAAAAAAGTGGAAGAGGTTTCTGTTGATATTCCTGGCAGATATAGGCTCTCCCCATTTCAATAACCTTTTTGAAGAACGGATGGATATCCTGTTCAAATTCAAAAAGTGAACTGGTATAGAATCCTTTGATGCCATATTTTTTCATGACATCTTTACCCAAAGCCATCCTGTAAGCTCCGACAAGTGTCTCTGCCGTATTGTCCCAAAGAAAAAGATGGTGATAATGTTTATCGTATTCATCAAGATCAAAAGGGAGATTGCTGCCTTCTCCTACAGCACGGAATGTAAGTTCCCTTTGTCTGCCTATTTCCCTCATTACGGAAGGAATTTCTTCATAGGTTGTAAAATAGATTTCGTAATTGCCATTACTGAAAAGCATTTTATCCGTACCTCTCAGCTTATTGATGTCAGAAAGAATATTTTCTTTGGGAGTTTCATCAATAATATTCTGTACAATATTTTCTTCTTTAAGTAAAGGGAATTTTAATGATAGGTTTTGCAGGTTGATAACCTGCGCTAATGATTTTCTCTTTTCGTAGTAAGATTTCATCATATAAACCTTACGCTTTAAAAACTCACCCAACTCTTCGATGGTCTCCATTTCATCCATAGCCTTTACCGCAATCGGTTTACCGATCCTGATACGGATAGGTTTTTCCCTGTCATTCATCATTTCTGATGGTAACATCAGGGTTTGTAAATTAGCATGGATCTTTGCAACCTGATAAAATAAAGTACTGTTTTTTGCATGAAAATACATGGGCACAACCGGTACTTTTGCCATTTTGATCAGTTTTAGAGCGGGCTTTTCCCATTCCTTATCCAAAATCTCACTATAAGGATTGTTTTTATTGGAAACCTCACCAGCTGGAAAAATACCTACACATCCTCCGTTTTCAAGATGTTTTAAAGTTTCACGCATTCCGGAAGAGCTGCTGTAAGCACCTTTTCTGTTTTCAAATGGATTTACAGAAATTACATACGGTTCCATTGGTTTTATTTTCTCCAGTAGAAAATTACCCATTACTTTGAAATCCGGACGCACTTCTGTTAATATTTTACACATCAATATCCCATCAATTGCTCCAAGAGGATGATTGGATACCAAAATAAATGGACCTGTTTTGGGAATTTTAGCCAAATCTTCTTCAAAAGCAATATAGCTTAAGTTTCTTTCCCTCACAAATGAATCGAAAAAGTCTTTACCTTCCTTGTCTTTTAGTTTATCATATAGTTTATTGACTTCATTTATTTTAGCAACGCTCATGATAGCAGATGCCACAGGATTCTTTAGGAACCCTATTTTACTTAAGCCGGAAGCCTGGATTAAATCGTTTTTCGAAATTAAGCTCATATGTGTTTAGTCGCAATTATATTTATTGTGTTACCATCTGAAGCGTATTCTTTGAAATCTGTTCCAATAATACACTTTTTTCCTGGTAAAATTTATCAATGTTATCCATCTTCGCATTTCTTACAGTGAATAAGGACACATTTTTAACTACATCAGTTCTGAAATCTTTCTGTAGTTCTTCATTCAGCTCATCAATTGCATTGAATTTATCTTCCAAACATAAAGCTAGTGAAATTGCAGAATTCTGCATCAAGGAAACTTTAATTTTATGTCTTGACAAAAGACTGAAGATTTGACTCATGTGATCTTCTGCAATAAATGAAAAATCCCTTGTAGATATTTTTAAAAGATTCTGATTTTCTTTTAAAATATATGTTTCTTCGTGCTGGTTTTTTTCTGAAGCTCCTACTTTTGTTCCTTCTTTTGTAGGATCTACAAAAGATTTTACGTAGAAAGGAATGCTTTTTTGCTGTAGTGGTTGAAGGGTTTTCGGGTGAATTACACTCGCTCCGTAATAAGCCATTTCGATTGCTTCTTCATATGAAATATTGGAAAGAAGGGTAACATCCTTAAATTTTCTCGGGTCCCCTGTCATTACGCCTGGTACATCTTTCCATATGGTCATTGCCTCTGCATTCATACAATAAGCAAAAATAGCAGCAGAATAATCTGAACCCTCTCTTCCTAATGTTACCGTGAAGTTATTTTCATCGGATCCAATAAATCCTTGCGTTACATAACAAATTTCAGAATTCAGGGTAGAAATAAATTCCTCTGTTTTTTTCCAATCTACATTACCATCCCTGTAAGAATTATCTGTTTTAATATAATCTCTGGCATCCAGCCACTGATTGATAAACTGTATTTCATTCAGATATTCACTTACTATCTTTGTAGAAATCATTTCTCCACAGCTTACCACCTGATCGTAAACGAAATTGTAATTAGGCGACTTATTTCTTCTTAAAAAAGAATCAAGGTCGTCAAAAAATAAATTGATTTCTGCAAATACAGGATGATTTTCCTGAAAAAGCCCTTCAGCAATTTCAATATGTTTCTGTTTAATAATCTTAATTTCAGTTTGATAGTTTTCCTTCTTGAAATAAAGCTCCACAACCTTTTCCAATTCATTCGTCGTTTTGCCCATTGCTGAAATTACCAGCAAACATTTGGCAAATCCCTGGCTTTTTAAAACCATTGACACATTCTTTACGCTTTCAGCATCTTTTACAGATGCTCCACCAAACTTGAAAATTTTCATTAAAATATTAAAAATAAAATTGTTAGATAAAAAATAGTTGAGTTTTTTACGGAGGTCAAAATTATAAATTTACAATGAGATATGAAATACCCGAAGGGTAGGATGAGATAAAGATTTTTATGATAAATGATAAGATGAATGGATTTTATGCAATATTATTCCAGATTTATTAATATTATCTCGACGTAATGATGCTATATTGTTAATAATAGTGTGAATTGATGAAATTTAGCTGGGAGCGAAAACGGGAATCAATTATACAAAGGTTAAAGACAATATGTTATGTTTGTTATGTTGTATGTATTTGATATACAGATTGTAATGGCTTTTGAAAGAATTTTTTTTAGATTGTGATAAATTTTACGAAATTTGGGCAAATCGTAAAAAGTAAAATATGTCAGATCAATCGTTGCAGACTTTAGGAGAATTTATTATAGATAAACAAGAAGATTTTCAGTATTCTACAGGGGAACTTTCCCGACTTCTAAGTGCTATAAGATTGGCTTCAAAAGTTGTAAACAGAGAAGTAAATAAAGCAGGAATTGCAGATATCATTGGAAAAGCAGGTAATGAGAATGTTCAGGGGGAAGAGCAGCAGAAGCTGGATGTCCTTGCTAATGAGATATTCATTACGGCATTATCGCAAAGAGAGGTAGTTTGTGGAATTGCTTCCGAAGAAAATGATGACTTTATTGATATTAAATGTGTAGGAAATGGGCATCTTAGCAAGTATGTAGTTTTGATTGATCCTCTTGATGGTTCTTCAAATATTGATGTGAATGTTTCTGTGGGAACTATTTTTTCTATTTACAGAAGAGTTTCTGAGCCGGGCACACCTGTTCAGTTAGAAGATTTCCTTCAGAAAGGAGTGAACCAGATTGCAGCAGGTTATGTAATTTATGGATCTTCTACAATGATTGTATATACCACAGGAAACGGAGTGAACGGATTTACTTTGGATCCTTCTCTGGGTACTTATTATCTTTCTCATCCCAATATGAAATTTCCGGCAACGGGGAAAATTTATTCTATCAACGAAGGAAACTATATTAAATTCCCTCAGGGAGTTAAAAACTATCTGAAATATTGTCAGATGGAAGAAGGTGACCGCCCTTACACATCAAGATATATTGGTTCTCTTGTTGCTGATTTCCATAGAAATATGCTAAAAGGAGGGATTTATATTTATCCTTCTTATTCACAAGCTCCTAATGGTAAACTAAGGCTGCTTTATGAATGTAATCCTATGGCATTCCTTGCTGAGCAGGCTGGGGGAAAAGCAACGGATGGATTCAGAAGAATTCTGGAAGTTGAGCCTACAGAGCTTCATCAGAGAATTCCATTTTTCTGTGGAAGTGTTGCTATGGTAGAAAAAGCAGAGGAATTTATGCGAATAGATAATGTGAAATAAATGATCGCAAAATACTTCAGATATTTATTAAAATTCAAACGCCCGAGTGGAACATCTCGTGGCGTTTTGCATGAAAAAGAAACTTTTATTCTTGAAATTTCGGAAAATGATAGAAAGGGAGTGGGAGAGTGTGCCGTTTTCAGAGGGCTAAGCTTTGACGACAGACCAGATTATGAAGAAAAACTCAAATGGCTTTGTGAGAATATCGGGCAGACTACTGAATTCTTAAGAGAAGAGTTAATAGAATTTCCATCCATCTGGATTGGATACGAGCAGGCTATCCTTAATTTAAAGAATGGAGGACATCTTTATTTTCCCAGTCAATTTACACAGGGGCAGATTCCCATTACGATCAATGGGCTAATCTGGATGGGAGGTGTCGGGTTTATGGAAGAACAGATCCGGGAAAAACTTGAAAAAGGTTTCCATTGCATTAAATTGAAAATAGGGGTTGATTGGGAATCCGAACATGAAGTGCTGAAAAAATTGAGAAAGAAATTTCCGGAAAGCAGTTTGGAATTGCGGGTTGATGCGAACGGAGGATTCAATACACGAGAAGCAAAGACTGTTTTAAAACAGCTATCGGATTTACATATTCATTCTATAGAACAACCTATTAAGGCTGGAAATTGGAATGATATGGCCATGTTGTGCAGCGATACACCAACACCAATTGCTCTGGACGAGGAATTGATCGGAATTGTTGATACCGGCGAAAAGAATAAACTACTGGAAGCAATTAAACCGCAATATATTATTCTTAAACCGTCTTTGATTGGAGGTTTTTCGGGATCTGACGAATGGATTTCTCTTGCAGAACAAAATAATATAGGATGGTGGATAACTTCGGCGCTGGAAAGTAATATAGGATTAAATGCAATAGCCCAGTATACCTATACTAAAAATAGTAAAATGCCTCAAGGTTTAGGAACCGGAGGCTTATTTACTAATAATTTTGACAATCATTTGGAACTAATTGGGGAACGCTTGCTTTTTAAAGCATGATTTCAACATGAAATTGTGTTATTTTCTGTTGGTGTACATTGATTAAACTTCATCATTTATGAAAATCGTTTTTTTGATGTTTTCTATTAAAATAGAAACCTTTTCTTTAAACTTTTTCATGACCGGAAATTTTAATTAATTCTCTATCTTTAGATATAAGCAATCTTCGTGCCAAATTGAATTTTTCGCAATTATTGTTCTGTTATTTTATTGTTAATTTTGTATAAGTCACTATTTTGATACAATTGTGAAAATATTTTCATAATTGCTTATTCTATTGGTAATGAGGTTTCTATCAACTCCGTTCAGGGTCTGAAAAATGTCATTTTGTACCTGTGAACTAGAGAGATATCCCCAGTGGTTTCCTAGCTCAAATTTTAAACCATCTTTGAGGTTGTTCTCAATAAAGGTACAGTCTACAATAGACACAATATCTTTAAATTTTTCAATATCACTGGGGCCGTTTTTTCCCAGTCTCGGAGTGAGAATATTTTTGGTAAACTGGGAAATTCCTAGAACGGCATCTTTTCGGTTTAAATAAATTGAAACGCGATTGGCAAGTAAAGGAAGTTTGTTAAAGGAGTCTTCAGAGTCTTCAAATACTTTATAAGTTACATCAGCATTCAATAAAAGAACCTGATCAATTACTCTCAGAATATTTTCGCTTTTAAGACTGTACAGCATACTTTGAAGCACCCTGTTTCCCAAGGAATGAGCCATCAGATGAATTCTCTGGTTACACGGAGCTAAATCCCGGTTGGAAAAAATATCCTTTAGGAACTGAGTGTAAAAATAGAACAGCCTCATTAATGAGGTTCCGGAATTAATGCTGGATGCTTTATCGTCAAAGTAGGTAAGCGGAACAATACTGCTTGAAGCCGGCCAGCTCACAAACAGGATATGCTCAACTGGAGATTCCGGACTATCGATAAACAGTTTTTTCAGATCAATAATAGCTTCCAGTTCATCGTCGAAATCGTAGGCATAACCATGGATAAATATTAAAACGTCACTTCTGGATTTGGTAGAAGACATGTTTTTATACAATTCATAAAACATCCTTTGGGTTCCCCCCAGGTTATCGGCTGTAACTTTTGATTTTTTGATATTTTTTTCGCTTAATAAAACATCAAGGACTTCCTGGTATCCTTGTTTTTCAGGTTCTGAAAAAAGCTGATAATTTAATATATTCCTGTTGGTGTAATTTTTTTTTCTCTTTTCCTGGGCAGTTGGTTCCGTATAATTGGTAAAATCACATTTTGCGATTCTGAAATTAGGAATAGAATATTCATCATTGGAAAATGAATCAACGGTTTCGTTTTTATGACGGACGATCTTCCTGTTACTTAAGATATAAACAGCCATAATGATTTTGTGATAGGTTTTGGTGGTATAAATTTCGGAAAAAATATTGGATTTTTAGTCAATATGCTTTTAAATCAGCCCTTTCATAAACCCTAAATTTTCGCTAAATTTGCGAATGGGTTATATTTAAATATAACTTTTAACTTTTAATTAAATAATGGAAGAAGAAAAAAAATCGCTCAATTTTATTGAACAAATTATAGAAGATGATTTGGCAAATGGTTTGAACAGAGATCAAATCCGTTTCCGTTTTCCCCCAGAACCAAATGGTTATTTACATGTAGGGCACACCAAAGCCATCTGCATCAACTTTGGACTGGGAGAAAAATACAACGCTCCTGTAAACCTTCGTTTCGACGATACAAATCCTGAAAAAGAAGAACAGGAATTTGTAGATTCTATTAAAAAAGATGTAGAATGGCTAGGTTTCAAATGGGATAAAGAATTGTACGCATCTGACTACTTCCAGCAGCTCTATGACTGGGCCGTAAGATTAATCAAAGAAGGAAAAGCATATGTGGACGAGCAACCGTCTGAAGTGATTACAGAACAAAGAAAAAATCCAACTGAACCCGGAGTGGAAAGCCCTTTCAGAAACCGTCCTGTTGAAGAATCTTTGGATTTATTCGAGAGAATGAAAAACGGAGAGTTTGAAGAAGGTACGATGTCCCTTCGTGCAAAAATTGATATGGTTTCTCCTAATATGAATATGCGTGATCCTGTAATGTACAGAATTCTGAAAAGACCTCACCACAGAACAGGAACCGACTGGAAAATCTATCCGATGTATGACTGGGCTCATGGAGAGTCAGATTATTTGGAACAAGTGTCACATTCTTTATGTTCTTTGGAGTTTGAAAATCACAGACCATTGTATAACTGGTATCTGGATCAGGTATATGAAGAGCCTAAAGTAGCTCCGAAGCAGAGAGAATTTGCAAGGATGAATGTATCCTATATGATTACATCCAAAAGAAAGCTACAGAGATTAGTTGCTGAAAAAGTAGTAACAGGATGGGATGACCCAAGAATGCCTACAATTTCAGGAATGCGAAGAAAAGGATTTACCCCTACATCCATTAGGAATTTTATTGAAAAAGTAGGAGTAGCCAAAAGAGAAAACCTTATTGAGATTCAGCTATTGGATTTCTGCGTTCGTGAGGACCTGAATAAAGTAGCTAAACGTGTTATGGCCGTAGTTGATCCTGTAAAATTAGTGATTGAAAACTATCCGGAAGGTAAAGAAGAGTGGTTGGAGACTGAAAACAATCCGGAGCAGGAAAATGCCGGAACGAGAGAAATTCCTTTCTCACGAGAACTATATATTGAACGTGAAGACTTTAAAGAAGAAGCAAATAATAAATTCTTCAGGTTAAAATTAGGAGGTGAAGTTCGTTTGAAATCTGCATATATCATCAAAGCTGAAAGAGTAGAGAAAGATGAAAACGGAGAGATTACGACCATCTATGCAACGTATGATGAAAAGAGCAAGTCAGGAAGCGGAACAGAAGAAAGCTTGAGAAAAGTAAAAGGAACCTTACATTGGGTATCAGCAAACCATGCAATTCCGGTGGAGGTAAGAATTTATGATCAGCTATTTACCGTTGAGCAACCTGATGCAGAAAAAGATGTGGACTTCCTTAACTTTGTGAACCCTGAATCTGTTTCTGTTATTCAAGGTTTTGCGGAGCCGGGCCTTAAAGATGTTGCAGTAGGAGAGCCGCTTCAATTCCAGAGAATTGGATATTTTACGAAAGATCAGGATTCGACTGAAGGGAACCTGGTATTTAACCGTACCGTGACACTGAAAGATTCTTATAAACCAGAATAAGTTTCTTATCATATAAAAAAAACAGGATCTACAAAATAGATCCTGTTTTTTATTATTGTTTTACCCGTATAAGAACGAGAGAAACTACTTCAGGAAATTTTTTTTCCCGTACGCAGGATTGGGATAGTTATAAAAGCCTTTACCGCTTATGGCACCTAATTTTCCTTTATCAATATATTCCTTTTTTAATTTTTTTGATATTTTAAGCATTACAGGTGATCTGGAAGAATCTGCTGCAATTTTATTAATATTATAAACAGTAGTAATGCCTACAACATCCAATATCCCAAAAGGACCCATTGGTGCTCCGGTGGCCACCATCCATGTTTTATCAATAGTTTTGATATCTGATACTTTATTTACCCATAATTCCAATGCAGAGCTTAGTAACGGCATCAACAATGAGTTGACAATATAGCCGGGTTGTTCTTTATAAATAGGTAATGCGACCATTCCAATGGCTTTTGCAAATTCCATGATATCATCAAACACTTTAGAAGAGGTCCCCGGATGTCCCATAACTTCTGCTGTGTTATGTTTCCAGATTTCATTGGCAAAATGTAGTGCAATAAACTTTTCCGGTCTTCCTGTTTTTTTAGCAAACTGACTGGGTAGTAATGATGACGAATTCGTTGCGAAGATGGTTTTTTCAGGAGCTAATTTTGCTACACTCCTGTAAAAATCGATTTTAATTTTCGGGTTTTCGGGTACGGCTTCTATCAAAAGGTCTGCATTTTGTACAGATGCTGCCAGGTCAGATGTATAAGTAAGATTTGTGAATGCTGCGTCCAGCTGGTTTTTTGTTGCTTTTAAGTCTTTTGTAAAAGCTTCACTGAGTATATTGAATTTTTCCTTTGCCTTTTCTAAAATTTCGTCACTGATATCATAAACGGTTACATTAAAACCATGGAAAGCTGCCTGGAAAGCGATTTGGTATCCCAATACACCACTGCCCGCAACAGTTACATTTTTAAAATTCATACAATTTTGTTTTGGTGGTCATTAATAATGGAATTAATTTGGATAGTGAAAAATTGTTGATTTACATTTGTATTTGTTCAACAAGGTTTATCTGCAATTTACAAAATTTGTAAAGGAACCCGTTGGATTATCAATTGAATTATTTTTATATTGAATGGTTCCTGCAATCGGGGATTCAATTATTTTTCAGAGAAAATAAATTTAAGGACCATGCTCTGACTTAATTTGCCTAATTTTGTGTCTTCGAAAACCGTTCCCAAGAATTTATTCCCGTGAAATTAATTAAGATCTATACAAGTTCTTTTAAAGGACTGTCTCAGGAAAGCTGGATGCTGGCGTTGGTAATGCTCATCAATCGTGCCGGATCAATGGTACTCCCATTTTTAGGAGTGTATATGACTGCGCATTTACATTTCAGCATAGAGAACTCAGGTGTTGTTTTGAGTTTTTTTGGAATTGGGTCGGTATTGGGTTCATGGCTGGGAGGAATGATCACGGATAAGATCGGAGAGTATAGAGTTCAAAGTCTAAGTTTGCTCCTTAGCGTACCTTTGTTTTGTATGATTCCTCTTTTTACGACCGAGGTTGGATTAGCGGGGATTATCCTTGCACAAAGTATTGTAAGTGAAACGTTTCGTCCTGCCAATTCGGTAGCAATCACCAAATATGCAAGACCTGAAAATATTACCCGGGCATTTTCCTTAAACAGAATGGCCGTGAATCTGGGGTTTTCTATAGGACCGGCTTTAGGAGGTATTTTATCGGCCATTTCTTATGAATTTCTTTTTTACAGTAATGCCTTGGCTGCATTAATAGCTGGTATCACTTATATTGTGTTCTTTAAAAAGAGAAATACATTAGCCCTGAGGAAAGCCCAAAACATGAAAAAAAGCACCGTTCATGTTAAAGAAGGATCTCCTTACCGGGACGGAAAGTTTCTGCTGTATTGTTTCTTCTGTATGTTGTTTGCGATATGTTTTTTCCAGCTTTTCAGCACACTTACGATATTTTATAAGGATACAGCTCACCTTAGCCAGGAACATATAGGATATCTTTTAGGATATAGCGGTTTCTTGATTGTATTGCTTGAAATGGCTTTTGTTCAGATTGCTGAGAAATATTTTACCTTGGGAATCACCATGCTGGTAGGAACTTTGCTCTGTGGATTTTCATACGCGATGCTTGCTTTTGATTACACAATGCTAACGTTGCTTATTTCCATGACAATGCTATGCGTCGGTGAAATTTGGACCTTACCTTTTATGTCTACGATTACAGCTTTAAGGTCAGGTTCTAATAATAAAGGTGCTTATATGGGATTGAACGGGATATCATTTTCTATAGCTTTTATTGTTACTCCCTATGTAGGAACTTTGATTGCAGAGAAATTGGGATTTAAGGTTTTATGGTTGGGAACAGGAACCCTCGCTGCTCTTATTGCAGTTGCTTTTTATTTTATTGTTCCATGGATGTTATCTGAAAAAAAATCGAAAGAAGAGGCTGATTAAGAAATCATTTATTAGATTTGTAGAATGGTGAGGATCAGTTTTTTATTCTTTATCATTTGCAGTTCATTTTTCTCTTCCCAAATAAGAGATTCTGCTGAATTGATTTCGGAAATCAAAATTGATGCCTATAAAAAACCATCTTCATACTTACGTTCGACAAAATCTGTTGCTGTCATTACTCAAGATCTTTTGAGCCAGAATACACCGGAACGGCTTCTGGAATCGGTTAATCAAATTGCCGGAGCAAGAATGGAAGAGCGTTCCCCGGGAAGTTACAGGATTTCTGTTCGTGGCAGTACGCTGAGGTCTCCATTTGGGGTACGTAATATTAAAGTATATCTTGATGATTTTATCCTTTCTGACGCATCGGGAAATACTTATTTTAATATTATTTCTCCTGAACTTATTAATAGGATGGAGATCTACAAAGGACCGGAGGGTGGAGATTATGGTGCAGCTACAGGAGGAACCCTTCTTCTTAAAACGAGGTCTTCGGAAAATACATCAGCAAATATTTCAATAGGCAGTTACGGAACATTGAATCAAAGCTTTAATTTTTCAAAACAGCTTGGAAAACATTTTCTCGAAGTTTTTCAAAATTATTATCGGAGTGATTCTTACCGTGAGCAATCAGCTATCGAAAGAAAACAATTTTTTTTAAAAGACCGTTTTCAATATAGTGAGAAAGCGACTATGAATGCGATGGTTCTGTTTTCAGATCTGGACTACCAAACTCCCGGAGGACTTACTTTAGAGCAGATGCAAAGAGATAGGAAACAGGCAAGGCCGGCAACATCCACACTTCCCGGTGCCGTGGAACAAGACGCGGGCATACGGAATAAAATGTTACTGGCAGGTGTTTCAAATCAATTCAGCTTGAGTCCTAAATTTTCCCATTTTATAATGGTGCAGGGCTCTTATGTAGATTTTTCAAATCCTTTTATTACCAATTATGAAAGGAGGTTTGAAAAAAACTTTGCCATAAGGACACACCTCAATTATGAAGAACACTGGAACAAGATTACAGCAGAATGGCGCTTAGGATTTGAAGGAGGTAGCAATTCGATAATGGTCAGAAACTATGACAATATTAAGGGAATAAAAAAAGACTTTCAAAATTTTGATAACCTTAAGAGTACTTCCGGATTTTATTTTCTGTCCCAGAAACTAAATTTTAATGAGAGATTATATACGGATATATCTGTTAGCCTGAACGCCAATTCTTATGAATGGGAAAGGCTTTATCCAGGAACAAGCAGTGGAAAAGTACATTTCAGAAAACAATGGCTTCCCAATATCGGGCTTACTTATGTTTTGGGAAAAGGACTTTCAGTAAGAGCTAAGATCGGGAAAGGAAATTCAGCACCTACTAATGAAGAAATCCGTTCTTCTAATCAGGAATTTAATCTGGACCTTGTTCCTGAATATGGATGGAATAAGGAAATTGGGATCCGTAAGCAGTTCGGTAATTTTTTATTTCTGGAAGGAAACTATTTCGATTTTCGGATGATGGATGCTATTGTAAGGAGACAGAATGAGAAAGGCGAGGAGTTTTTTATTAATCAGGGAAATATCAAGCAAAGAGGGGTAGAAGTCTTGATAGAATCAAAAGGCTTTAATGTAAATAATACTACTTTTAACAGGTTTAAGTTCAGATTTTCAGGTAGTTTTTACCGGTTCAGGTTTGAAAATTATGCGCAGGGAAATCAGAATTTTTCCGGAAATGATGTAACGGGTGTTCCGTCAACTACGATAAGCAGTTTATTTAATTTTATTGTGTTAAGGAAAGTTTCTGTAGATTACTCTCATTTCTATACTTCGAAGATTCCTTTAAATGACCCCAATTCTGTCTGGTCTGAATCTAGTATCGTTGGAAATATACAACTGGGAATTCCCGTCTATTTTGAAAAGACTAAGCTGAACGTATACCTTCAGATTCAAAATCTTTACAATACAGATTATGTTTTAGGATTTGATACCAATGCTTTTGGAAATCGTTTTTATAATCCTGCTGCCCGACGGAATTTTATTTTGGGTGTAAAGGCTGACTTTTGAAATATTGCCGAAAATTTAAGCTATTAATTTTCCCTTGTTTTTAGGATATTCTTTATAATCATATCAGCGTGGATCCTTGAGTTTTCAATAAACCATAAATGCGTGTCTTTTCCACCACAAACCACGCCTGCAAGATAGAGGTTTTGAATATTTGTTTCCATGGTTTCAGGGTCGTATACAGGATTGAGACATTCTCCCTGTAGCTCAATTCCTGCATTGATCAGGAAACCAAAGTCCGGCAGATATCCGGTCATAGCGAGAACAAAATCATTTTGAATTTCATTGATCTCTCCGTTTTTATCTTTAAATACAACGCTATGTTCTTTGATTTCTATCAATTCAGAATTAAAATGAGCGGTAATACTTCCTTCTGCAATCCTGTTTTCAATATCGGGTTTTACCCAATATTTTACACTTTTCGATATTTCGGATTGGCGTACGATCATGGTAACCTCCGCGCCCTTGCGGTATGTTTCCAGCGCGGCATCTACAGCTGAATTGCTTGAACCTACAACAACAATCTTTTGCTTGGCATACGGATAAGGTTCGGAATAGTAATGTCTGACTTTCTGTAAGTCTTCCCCGGGAATATTCATCAGGTTAGGGATGTCGTAAAATCCGGTTGAAATGATCACATTCTTTGCATAGTATATGGATTTGGAAGATTCAATCTCAAAAATCTCATTTTTTTTAGAAACTCTGATTACTTTTTCATAAAGACGAATGTTGAGGTTCTTCTGTCTCGTGATTCCCTGGTAATATTCCAGAGCTTCCTGCCTGCCTGGTTTAGGGGCCGCTGATATAAACGGAATTTCGGCAATTTCCAGTTTTTCAGCTGTAGAAAAAAAACGCATATACAAAGGATAATTGTACAGGGAGTTGACAATTGTTCCTTTTTCGATAATGATGTAAGAGAGATTGTTTTTTTGCGCCTCTAAGGCACAATTCAATCCGATAGGTCCTCCTCCGATAATGAGGATATCTAAAACTTCCATATAACAAATTTACTTATTTTTCTGGCATTAGTTTTGGTGATTTTCTGTAATTAACATTAAAAAAGATGAAGAAGTTATTCATTCCACTATTATTGATCATAAGCCTTGTAGCTTGTAAAAAGAATACAGCAAATCCTACCATAAATACAACAGACTCTGCTGGCCACGTGAAAACTGACACTGTTGCTGTTCCGAAAATGAGTGAGGCAGAAAAGAAAGATATCATAAAGAAAACAAATGATGAAATTCTGCAAGCCTTAAAAAACAAGGATTATCAGAAATTTTCAGAGTTCATCCATCCCCAGAAAGGTATTCGTTTTTCTATGTATGCTTTTGTAGATCTCAAAGATGATAAACATTTTTCCAAAGCAGACTTTGAAAAGTATGTTCAAACGAAAACGCAGTTTACCTGGGGATCTCATGATGGATCAGGAGAACTGTATAAAGAGACTATAAAGGATTATCTTGAAAAATGGGTTTTCTCAAAAGATTTTACACGTTCCACTTATTCTTTTAATGAATTTCAGGGAGGAGGAAATTCTCTTAATAATTTAAAAGAAATTTACCCCGGCCATGATTTCACAGAGAATTATATTAAAGGAACAGAAAAATACGGGGAAATGGACTGGAAGACTCTTCGTTTTGTATATGAAGAGTTTGAAGGAAAATATTATATAATAGCTGTAATTAATGATCAGTGGACTGTCTGATCCAATATTTCAGATAAATTTTTAGCAAGATTTCTTCTTGAGAACTTTTCAATATTTTGAGTGTTTTCGAGAAGATTTCCTTTTTTCCACAACGTGTATTTTTCAAGTATAAAGTCTTTTATGTTATCCGAATCCTGATAACTGAAGTGCTTTCCTGCATTTGTATCATCCAATATTTTTGATACATCAGCATCGGCAGGACCAAACGAAATGATCTGTTTGCCGGTAGCCAGGTATTCAAATATTTTTCCGGGAATAATTCCTTTAGAAGATTCGTTAGGAAAATTCGTGATTAAAAGCATGTCTGAAGATTTCATTTCTTCAATGGCTTTTTCATGAGAAAGGTATCCCAAATCATGAATGTGTTTTTTTAAACTGGAATTGTTTAAGGTTTCAAGAATCCTGTCATCGATTCTTCCTGCGAATTTTAATATAAAATGTTGGGCAAATGATGAATCTGTTTCTATAAGATGATCCAGGACCGTCCATAAATTTTCAGGGTTACGAAGCTGTTCCAGAACACCAATGTAGCTCAAGGTGAAATGTGTTTGATTATCCTCGGTCTTAGTATTCTGTAATTGTGGAATTTCGAGATTTTGTTCAATAGATACAGCATCACTTTCATCGAATCCATTTGTAATGCAAACTGCATTAGCACCCTTTTTTCGGAAATTTTCAGCATCTGTATAACTGGTTGCAAGGGTAATGTCTGCATTTCTGAAAACTTCACTTTCCAGTTTTCTGTGTTTCTGATCAGATCTTTTGGTAAGTTTGAGATGCTTATAATAGGAGATTTCTGTCCACGGATCCCTGAAATCTGCAATCCATTTTAGTGTGGAAAACTTCTTTTTAAGTTGTAAGCCTATAAGATGTAAAGAGTGGGGAGGACCTGAAGTTACAATGAAATCAATTTTGTTTTCTTTTATATAATGTTCCAGGAATTTAACCGATGGTTTTACCCAAAAAACTCTTGCATCAGGAATGAAAAAGTTTCCCCTTACCCAAATGGAAAGCTTAGATTTCAAGCTTTGGTTTTTGCCTACATCAAATTGGCCGGCCTTAAACTTCTTATTACTTTTATTTAGTTTTTCAGCAAGCTGGTAAGGTTCCCAGATTGTTGTTTTTACAATTTTCAGGTCTCTTGGAACTTCTTTCAGCAAGCTTTCATCCAATAACGGGTAA
The DNA here is from genome assembly GCF_048296755.1 of Chryseobacterium sp. PTM-20240506. NCBI lineage: Bacteria > Pseudomonadati > Bacteroidota > Flavobacteriia > Flavobacteriales > Weeksellaceae > Chryseobacterium > Chryseobacterium sp. PTM-20240506. The sequence goes on along the minus strand of NZ_CP182581.1, from coordinate 1,907,379 downwards.
CTCGGATTTTCCGGAGTGTAAATAATAGGTTTCCACCCAAAATCAGGTAAATATTTTGCGAACTTCAACCACCTCTGAACACCAGGACCTCCTGCGGGAGGCCAGTAATAAGTAATAATAAGGACTTTCTTCTCTTCCATGGATGGAAATATTGCAGAGATAAATGCCGGTCATCTTAATATGTTTTTTAACCAGCAATTAAGATGATCGGGTATAAAAATAATTTAAACTTTTTCCTCGGTTAAGGCTTCCTTCTTCTTTTTATTCATCCAGAAAATCCCAAAGGCACTTAATGCGATAAATAATCCGAAGCAAAATAAAGAAATCCATTTTCCTTTTTCGATCACTTCAGGTTCAAAGACCATTCTGATATGATGTTCCCCTGCAGGAATCTGAACCGCACGAAGAAGATAATCTGCCTTGATATAAGGGACTTCTTTTTCGTCGATAAACATTTTCCATCCGTGAGGATAGTAAATTTCTGAGAATACCGCCAATTGTGGTGTTTTAGATTTAGATTTAAACTCTAATTCGTTAGGCTGATATTTGGTTAGATTAATGAATGCTGTAGAATCGGGTAGGATAAATTTATCTCTTTCTAAAAAAGGTTTACCGTCTTCTTTTCCTACAATTGCAATTTTTTTGGTGTCAACCTCTCCGATCAGCTTTAGTTCTTCGTTCGGAGTATTGGCCACTTTAACTTCTGATACGAACCATGCATTTCCATTAGCTTTTGTATTAGGAATGACCTGAGGTTTTTCCGGTCCCCCTACAACCCAGTATTTTGCATTTAAAAGGTTGAGCATATTAGGAACTTTTACAGAATCCATAATCTGGAAATATTCATTGATCACATCATCATATCTTCTTAGTTTTACCGCATGATAACCACCAATTGAAGATTTGAAATAAGAAGTATTCGTTTCACTGAAAGTTCCAAGAATATTATTGAAAATCCTGTAGTGTGTTTTGTCTTTTTCAGCAATGGTTTCCAATGTTTTGTTGACATTCACATTGGCCAGAATAGAACCAAGATTTGGATTTGCCTGTACTTTTTCAGCAAGAAGATCCGAGCTTTCCGTCTGAAAAGGATTTTCTGCAAATACTTTATCTACATAATTGTCGTCATTCAGATAGCGTTTGTTTACAGTCCATAGATCAAATAAGCTTACAACACCTATAATGACCAATGCGATATTCTGATTTAGCTTTTTCTTCATCGTGAGGAATAAAGCCACAGCAGCTATTGCTACATAGATAAATGCTTTTAATGCGTCAACTTTAAATAATTTGAATCTTTCATCTACCAGATAGTCTAATAGGAAAGGAGGGAAATACAATTTTTCATTGTCCGTAGCAAAGCCAAGAATGCTCTTTCCAAAAATTAAAAGAATTAATAGCAAACCTAGTGTCCCGCCACTCACATAAAAAAGAATTTTCTTTTTATATTCTTCTGTCAATTTTTCATCTGTAAAGAATTTATACAAACCAATAATTGCAATTAACGGGAATAAGAGCTCAACAATAACAAGAATGGAAGAGGGTGCTCTGAATTTATTGTAAAACGGAACGTAGTCTATAAAGAAGTCCGACAATGGCATAAAGTTGCTTCCCCATGCCAGCAGAATAGTCAGTATAGAAGCCCCTAAAATCCAGTAGCGGTATTTTTTTCCGGCAAAAAAGAATCCTAAAATAGCTAAAAAACAAACAATAGCTCCCTGATAGGCAGGTCCCGAAGTTCCCGGCTGGTCACCCCAGTAGGTAACACTTGCAAATCCTTTGGAAATCCTGTCCATTTCTGCCTGAGAAGAAACATTTTCCTGAATCATCTCCTGAATGTGGTTCATTACCTCTTTGGCTTCAGGTTCCTGGCTTCCTCCACCCATTAATCTTGGAATAAAAAGGTTTAGTGTTTCCAGTCTTCCGTAACTCCACATTAGCATACTCTCTTTATCCATTCCGGATTTTCCGGCAGTATGACTTTCTGTATTTAAGATTTGTTTACCGCGTACAGTTTCTTTAATATACTCGGAATTGGCCATGATCCTTTGCGAATTCATTCCGACACCGATGATACATGATACTGCTATAATAGCCGAAGAAACAATAAAGTGCTTCATCGGGGTTTTCTTTTTGATAACCCGTACCAATTCAGATATAAAGAGGAATCCTAATGCAAGGAACAGATAGTAGGTCATCTGTGGATGGTTGGCAGCAATCTGAAGTCCCATAAACAGGGTGGTTACGATAAATCCGGTAATATATTTTTTTCTGATGTACACCAGTAATATACCTGCTAAAAGAGGCGCAAAATACTCAATCGTATTTACTTTACCATTATGTCCTGCTGCAATGATAATATAAAAATAAGTTGAGAGACCAAAGAAGGTAGCCCCCAGCAGAGCGTACTTCCAGTTTCTCACCACCACCATTCCCAAAAGGAAAAATCCTGCAAAAAGTAAAAAAAGATAATTAACAGGTCTTGGCAGGAAATTCAGATTACTGTCTATTTTTTTTATGATATCCCCCTTAAACTGGCTACCCATCTGGTAGGTAGGCATTCCCCCAAACATGGAATCACTCCAGTAAGTTTCTTTATCATTATTAGCTCTGTAATCAAGAAGTTCTTTTGCTCCTCCCCGGTACTGAACAATGTCATGCTGGAAAAGTTGCTTTCCCGTAAAAACAGGAGTGGAATATAAAAATGCTAAAACTATAAATACAACTAATGAAATTGCAATATAAATTAAGTTTTTATTTTTCGCCATGCTGGTTATTATCTTTTATTTTCTTGGAATTTTTACCTTTTATCCTTCGTTTCTTTTACTTCCTCGTAGTCCACAGTTTCTGCGTCCCAATTGATCTTTGCATTCTTTTTTGAGTTTTGTATATCCTGCTGCTGTTTATCATTGTTATTGTTGAAACGGTAACTGTAAAAAGTCTTAAAAAAAAGCCTTCTAAGGATATTCCAGACAAAGAAAAGAATAATAGCTGTAAGTACTAGCTCAAGAATCCACTTCATATTTTTTTATTTTATAAGCCTCAATTATTTAGCAGATGGATTTACCATTACAGAAGAATTGGAAACGCTTTTCATGGATTGAGATTGTTTCCCATCCGAAATGGTTTCTATCTGAGTTGTTTTTACTGTAATATTCTGGTTGTTGATCCATCCTGTATTTTCATCAAACTTTATAGTACCGTTCTGTACCAGCTCACTGCTGATGCTGTGAGTCATTGCTCCCTGGGCCTGTTTATCGGTCTTTTTAGGAATTCCACCTGTTACGCCAATCTCAGCAATCCCATTTCCAACACTTTTTAATACATAATTTGAAGTCACTTTAATCTTACCGTTAGGATCAGCATTTTCGGTATTGGTCCATTTTTCACCTATTTTAACACCTTTTTTAGGTATAATTGTAAGGTTTTTGCTGAACTGGTCTTTCAATACTTTTTCGTTAAAACTTTCCTTCAGACTTGCTACAACACTAGCTTTCTGATTGGCATCCTTTACGATAGTACCTACTGCATTGGAAACTTTTGTATAAACTGGTTCAAAACCGGTAATGGAAATTACATTTCCTTTTGTATCCATTTTCATGTTCAGTTTATTGCTTGTCAATGCCCTGTTGATGTTCCAGATCATTTTAAGGTCATCTTCTTTAGGAATAGGCTGTTTAGTATCTACTACAATAGTTTTTCCTTCTGCAGTCTGAGAATTTCTTTTGGAAATAAGATTAAGTGTAATGTCGTAAATATTGTTTTTAACGTCATTTACAGTAAAACTCATCTCATCTGTGGATTCACTTGTTCCGTTCAATGTTTTCCCCTGAGGATCTGTCATTGTTTTTACATCCCTCTGATATGTTGTTAAAGGATAGGTTTTTCCTTTTTCAAGTTTAAAAGTCTGGGTATAAATTCCTGCAGAATCTTTAATTGCAGCATTTTCTGCAACTTTTGCAAGTGAATCAGCCGGAACTTCCACTGTAACGGTCTTTCCTGTTTTGGGATCTACTTTTGTAATTTTTGTTGTTTCCTTTTTACACGAAACCAATGCTATGGATATTAGCGCTATTGCTGCTATGTTTTTCATTTAATTTATTTTAATTTTTTACTACTGTTTTTATTTATTTTGTCTGCAATATCCTTACAGTTACTCCTGGTATAGATATTATCATCCATTTTTCGTTATAGCCGGTTAATAAGTCAGCAGAGTTCGTGCCAACTATCATTTGCTTTATATTTAACGGACCGGTAATATATTTTGAAAAAAGATTTTCATAGTTTTTACGGTAAATCTTTTCAGGAATATTGCCGACAAATTGTTTCCCTCGCATTAGATTATCTGTACGCTGTTTCCGGAATTGTTTTCATGGATTAAAGATTTGGAGAGACAGCCATTTTCTGTCTTACCGCTTCATATAAAATCGCACCACAGGCAACAGAAACATTTAAAGATTGGGTTTTTCCTTCGATAGGTAATTTTATTTTTTCATCGGAATGGTGTAAAACTTCCTTGGAAATTCCAGTTTCCTCGTTACCCATTACAATAGCACAAGGCTCTGTAAAGCTTACATCATAGATAAGCTTTTGTGCCTTTTCTGTTGCTGAATATACAGCAATTCCGCTTTGCTGAAGAAAGTCTACAGTATGAGCAAGATTGGCCTCTTTACAAATCTTCACATTATAAATAGCACCTGCTGAAGTTTTAATGGCATCAGAATTAATAGGGGATGCACCTTTTTCCGGAATGATCACAGCGTCAATTCCTACGCATTCTGCTGTTCTGCATATAGCACCAAAATTTCTTACATCAGTTAATCGATCCAGGATTAATAGAAAAGGAGTTTTTCCCTCTTCAAATAATTGGGGTACTATGTCTTCTACTTTATGGAACGGAACATCTGAAATAAAAGCGACAACACCCTGGTGGTTTTTTCTTGTAAAGCGGTTAAGCTTTTCAATCGGAACGTAATTGGGACGTATTTTATTTTGAGCTAAAATTGTTTTCAGTTCAGCATAAATAGGACCTTGCAATGCATTCTGCAAAAAGATTTTGTCAATAGTTTTTCCCGCTTCAATAGCTTCAATTACCGGACGCAGTCCGAAAATAAAATCGTCTTTCTTATCTGTCATTTTAATATTTTTCTCCTAAAATTGCTCTTTTTTGTGCCAAAAGGTAACCATAATGCAGGCTTTCATGCATATTATTAAAAATAATTGCATCCTGAATGCTCTTCAGATCCATTCCAAAACTTGTGGTATAAGGTGTATAATCCGAAAAGAAATCACTGTCATAATCCTTCATTAAAATCTTTGAAGTTTCAGTTAATAGAAACTCTAAATCTTCAACTTCCGACTTTTGAACGTTCAGGTTAGGCAGCGTTCCTTTTTTATATGTTTCAATCCAGTATTTATCAATCCTGAAAGGGTTGCCACTCAGATAATAATGCAAAAGCTGCTGGGTAGCAACGGTATGTGCAATATTCCAATACATATTATTGTTGAAACCGTCCGGAATCAGCAAAAGATCTTCATGAGAGGTGTTTTGCAGTATATCCAAAAGGTTTCTCCTTACCTGTCTGTGAGCCTGAAAATGATAATTCATTTTACAAAAATTTTAATCTCCAAAAATAGTTTAATAAACTGGAAATGACAATTTTTTGGTCGGAGGATTAAGATAAAAGTTATTAAATTCAGACAAGCAACCTTTTTATTAATACATGGTCATAAATTTTTTCCAACCTATAACTTGTTATTAATGTTATTATAAGACGACAAGTTCTGGCGCTTTGAAGCATTAGGTTTGTATTTATAATAAATAATTAATACTAAATATTATAGATAAGTCTTTTCGTTGTGAGATAAAAAAGATTACTTTTATGGCAATTATAAAAATCAATTAACAATTAAACACAAGGCATGAAAAAACTCTACTTCAGTGTACTTTCTATGTGCATTATTTCCGGGCTATCAGCCCAGGAAGTGGTTTGGCAAAAAGATATCAAATCTTCTACCCAGGATTTCCTGAGCCAGGTAACCACAACAATCGATCAGCAGTATTTGATAACAGGAAGTGTTATACAGGCAGGAAACCAGAAGAAAGATGCAGGCAACAATACCCAGCAAAATAATGGTTACGACTTTCATCTGGTAAAGCTGAACCAACAGGGAGACCAGGTTTGGGAAAAATATTTCTCAGGAAACAATCATGATTATTTGTCTTCTACCGTAGCTACCCAGGAAGGAGGCTTTTTAATTTCAGGAACCTCATATTCAGGAAAGGGATCAGATAAAAAAGATGATTCGAAAGGAGGATCTGATATCTGGCTCATCAGGATTAATGAATTTGGCGATGAATTGTGGCAGAAAACTTTAGGAACAAGTGCTGATGAAGAAGCCAGATCGGTTATCCAAACCACGGATTTAGGATTTGTTGTAGCCGGAAATGTTCAGAATGCATCCAAAGGTTACGGTTCAAAAGATATCCTCATTATCAGACTCGATAAAAACGGAAAAGAACTCTCACAACTTATTTTAGGGGGAAGAGGATTAGACGAAGTGGAAAAGATGATCCCCACAAGAGACGGAGGAGCACTTCTGGGAATCTATTCAAGAAGTTCAGAGTTTCGTGTTTCCGATTCCGGAAATCAAAACTCAGCTACAGGAACCTCAAATTCCATGTCCCGTTACGCAAAAACAACTGAAAACTTTGGTGAAGGAGATTACTGGATCGTAAAATTAAACAAAGAAGGAAAAGTAGAGTGGGAAAAGAACCTGGGAGGAAAAGGAGATGATCATCTAAGAACACTGGCTTTAACCTCAAACGGGTATATCATCGGAGGAGAATCCAGAAGTGAGAGATCCGGAAACAAAACAGTAGGAATAGAAGAAGGAACAGATTTATGGTTGGTTTCTTTAAATGAAAGAGGAGATGAACAGTGGCAGAAATCCTACAACTTCAAAAACAGGGATGTTTTGATGGGTATGAGTGTGATACAGAGCCAGGAATCAAGAGCCAGGAATCAAGAGGCTACTAAAGGAATTTTATTGGGTGGATATACTCAGGCAGAAGGAAAAATAGATAGAGACGATGAAACATTCTGGATGCTGTATCTGGACCATAATGGAAATGAACAGTGGAGAAAGCATGTAAGAGGAGAATCCAGAAAGAGAGAGGAAAGGTTATCAGATATTAAGCTCAACAGAGATGGTTCCATCGTTTTAGCAGGAACCAGTGCAGAAGAATTAGGGAAGGAGAACTGGAAGATTGTGAAGCTGGGAGATAAACAACTGGATCAATTAATTGAAAAACAGGATATCAAAATCTATCCGAATCCGGTATCAGAATATGCTTATGTAGAAATAGGCTTTGATTTCAGGGAAGCTGATATTACTTTGTATGATATGGGCGGAAGACAGCTTCAGAATCTAAAAACCAAGAATAAGGTTACCAAGATTAACACACAGCCGTTGATACAAGGTGCTTACCTGGTGGTGATTAAGGCAGATACAGGTAAAAAAGTTAATTATAAAATTATTAAAAAGTAACCATGAGAAAATATTTTATTATTGTATTTCTAATATTATCAAACCTTATATTAGTTTATTCACAAGTTTCACAAATAACAAATTTTTTTCCTCAGAGTCCTAATTCCACTGCTTTCGCAATAAATGGTAAGATCCCCGTAAACATGTATAAGGGGACACCGTCGCTTAGTATTCCATTATTTAGTAATTCAATAGGTGGAAAACCTTTTGAAATATCACTAAATTATAATGTTAAATCTGTAAAGCCAGAAATAATACCTACTTGGACAGGGTTAGGATGGAATCTAGAAGTTGGAGGGACTATTTCAAGAATTGTGAACGGCGGAGTGGACGAAGTTTATCAAAATAATATTCCACCTTATAACAAATTTTCTTATTTAGATAATTATTCAACCTTAGACAATCCTTCTTGGGCTAGTCAGCAGGCTTTACAAACTTATAGTCAAAACAATCTTCAATATATTGCAAGTAATGAGTGGGGAGTAGTTCCAGGTCCAGATGAATTTATTTTAAATTTTTGTGGAATTACGGGTAGCTTTTATTTAAATGAAAAAGGTCAATGGATTGGTAGAACACGAGACGGTAGAACATTTAAAATTACATATGGTTATAAATATGATTTTAAACTCAATGAGAAAGCTATATTAGGAGGAGATTATATTGCTCCCAAAACAACTACAATAAAAAGAATTTTATATGGTTTTACTATCATTTTTGATGATGGGACTGAAGCTGTATTTGGAAATGATGATAATGCTTTAGAATTTACATCAACTGATGAAAATATTGATACATTTAATCCTCAAGTATTTGTAAGTAATTGGTATTTAAAAGAAATAAAATTTACTGATAATAAAAAAATATTATTTTCATATGTCAGAGATGAAAGAGCTGTGTTTTTAAATAATAAAGGGGGATACGTATTCTACAATAAAAAAGATGCTGGTCCTTGGACAAACAATTCTTCATCAGGTGGAAACCTTAATCAGATTGGAACGAATAGGCTTCATAACACCTATTTAGATAAAATTGAGGGTGAAGATTTTATAATCCGATTTAATAAAAGTCTTTCCAATCAAAAAGAATATGGAGATTTTGATTATGCCATTGGGACTTGGGGTGGATTTTATACTCATCATATGAGCAGCTATCGTAATTTTAAACATTGGTATAAATTAGATAATATAAGCATAGAAGACAAGATGGGGCATGTAGTTAAAAGTATTCTGTTTAATTATAATAATATTCCAAGCGATCGTTTACTCTTAAATGAATTGATAATAAATGGAATAGAGAAATATAAATTTTTGTACAATGCACAAAAACTTCCTGATTATCTAAGTACTTCTACAGATGAATGGGGATACTACAATGGAAATACACTTTTATCATCTAACACATCTAATTTATCCCCTGAACAATTAAGGGATTTTCTTAAAAATAATTATCCTCAATCTAAAGCGCCGAGTTTATCATTTTCTAGAGCAAGTACTTTAGAACAGGTAATTTATCCTACTGGTGGGAGTACATATTTTACTTATGAGCTGAACACTTATTCAAAATATGGAGAAAAAGAAATAACACAAAGTCCTCTCAAAATAAGTTCAACTGCTAATGATGAATTTGCAGGGGGACTTAGAATTCAAAAAATTAAATCCTGTAATGAAAACAATAATTGTTTTCAAAAAAATTACTCATATCTTAATGACGACGGAAGATCGAGCGGTATATTACCATACAAACCTCTTTATATTATTGAAGGTAGTGAAGTATCACCTAATTTGTCTTTTTGGGAATGGTCTTCTCATTCCTATCAGAGGCTAAAAGACGAAGACAATTCTATAGGTTATAGTAAAGTGACTGAGATAGACGATAATGGTGGAAAAAAAGAAACCTATTTTACTAATTTTGATAATTCGGATTTTAATGATACTGCAGGAATAGCTTATTTTGGATGGAATAATATAGGTATGTACAAACAATTACCTTATACTTCATTCTCCCTCATGAGAGGAAAGCCTAGTAGAGAAATTTTATATTCATCTACTAAGAAAATCTCTGAAACGACATACTCTTATTTAAAGCATATTGATTATATAAAATCATATACCTTTAGTTATAAACAATTTGGTCAACAATTTAGTAATCCTCCGTTTGTCCTTTTAGATGGTATTACATATGGTTCTCTTTTAGACGCACATTATGTGAATTTTAATACCAGTTTCCTAAATCAAAAAAAAACAATTTTTGAAAATGTAGAAACAACCGAGCAAAATTTTTATAATTATATTTATAATGTTCCTACATTAACCTGGACAACACAGAGTGATGGAAATGTTTATAAGACTAATTATAAATACGCATTTGATATTAGTAATCAAGCAATGATGAATGCTTATATGGTAGGCATTCCTATTAGCATAGACAATAAGCTGAATGATAAAACAATTTCTAAAATAGAAGTATTGTATCCTCTATCACTACCCACTGTAGCAACAGGAAGTTTAATACTTCCCCTATCTAGCTTATCGTATGACATCCAAAACAATACCCCATCTACAGAAGTTACTTATAATAAATACGATTCTAAAGGAAATATCCAACAGTACACCACCAAAGACGGAATTCCGACATCTGTCGTTTGGGGATATAATAATACACAACCTATTGCCAAAGTACAAGGTGCCACTTATGCTCAATTGGTAAGTTTAGGTTTGATTACAGCGATAGTAGATGCTTCAGATCAGGATGCAGCTAATCCAGCTAATGAACCGGCACTAATTACAGCCTTGGATAATTTCAGAAAGAATTCTGGTTTGTCTGCATATCAGATTTCCACGTATACTTATGATCCTTTAATCGGAGTAACCAGTATTACTCCTCCATCAGGGATCCGGGAAGTATATATCTATGATACGGCCAATAGATTAAAGGAAATAAGACAGGATTCTAAAACAGGAAACCTGATTAAAGAATTCAAGTACAATTACAAAAACTAACACACGATGAAAAAAATAATAATTCCTATTGGAGTGCTTGTGACAGGAATGCTTCAAGCCCAGCTTTCTCCAACGGAAAACTATGTATATTCAAAGACCATTCTTGATTATGATGCCAATAATCAGCCGATTAAAACTTCAGAAACCGTTCAGTATTTTGATGGTCTTGGTAGACCTAAGCAGGTTGTGAATATAAAAGCATCTCCCCAGGGAAAAGATGTGGTTACCCCTATTGAATATGATGGCTTTGGAAGGCAGATAAAAGATTATTTACCTATTCCTCAGGGACAGACCTTAAACGGAGGTATTGTTTCAAACCCTTTAGCCAATGTCATAAATACTCCTTACGGACAGGAGAAGATCTATGCTGAAAAGACATTGGAAAATTCTCCTTTGGATAGGCTACTAGAACAAAAACAAGTAGGAACAGCGTGGAATGATAAACCTGTAAGGTTTGAATATGGAACCAACACCGCAACAGAAGTTAAAAAATACGTAACAGTAACAAGTTGGGCCAGTGGAACCACGTCTTCTGCCATCAGCCAATCAGTAAACTATGGCGCGAGTCAATTGTATAAAAATACAATCACAGATGAAGATGGCAATAAGACCATAGAGTTTAAGAATGGAAAAGGTCAGACTATTCTGGTTAGAAAAGTTATTAGCCCTACTGAAAATGCAGATACTTATTATGTTTATAACGAATTTGATCAGTTAGCCTTTATCATTCCTCCTAAAGCGGCTGTGGTTGCTGACGTTAATACGGTGCTGGGAAGTTTGTGTTATATTTACCGGTATGATGGAAGAAACAGGCTTATTCTTAAGAAACTTCCGGGTAAGGATTATGAGTTTATGGTGTATGATAAGCAGGATCGGCTGATCATGACCCAGGATGCTGTAATGGGAGCTAATAAACAGTGGCTTTTTACCAAGTATGATCAGTTTGGAAGAGTTGCTTATACAGGAATCTACACCTCCACAGAAACCTCCGGAACAATAGGGAGGGCTGCTGAGCAAGTAAAGGCCGATGCTGTGGGAAGTAACAACGTAACAAGAACTACTTCCGTAGGATTTATTGTGGGAGGCCGGGGAGCTTATTACACGAATAATGCTTCAAGTTATCCTAATACCATTACCACTCTTTTAAGTATCAACTATTATGATACCTATCCTGTATACAGCTTTAATCCAACCTTTCCAACCAATATTTTAGGGACACCTGTCATAACAGATAGTTCCACATCAAATCCAGTGAGTACCAAAAGTCTTCCTGTGATGAGTGTGGTTAAAAATATAGAAGATGATAACTGGACCAGTAATTATACCTATTATGATAGCAAAGGAAGAGTGGTAGGAACTCACTCCGTTAATCACCTGGGAGGATACACTAAAACAGAAACTGAACTGGACTTTGCCGGCACAGTTAAACAGCTTATAACAAGGCATAAAAGATTAGCCGCAGATACTGAAAAGGTTATTGTCGAGAATTTCACTTATGACCCGCAAAATAGGTTATTAACCCACACCCATCAGGTTAATGGTGGTGTTATTGAATATCTGGCTCAAAACAAATACAATGAAATTTCCCAGTTAGAATCTAAAAAAGTAGGAGGAGTAAGTACTACAACTCCATTGCAGCAAGTGGATTATAAATACAACATTAGAGGTTGGATGACTAAAATTAACGATCCTTCAAATCTCAATGGAAAACTTTTTGGGTACGAGGTTAGGTATAATAATCCAGTTAATACGTTATTTGCTATTTCAAGATACAATGGGAATATTGCAGAAGTAGACTGGAAAACTTCTGTAGATAGCGTATTAAGAAGATATTCTTATTCCTATGATACTTTAAACAGACTTAATTACGGACATTATTCTGAACCTAATAGTACAGTACCACAGGAAAATCATTTCGGGGAATCTTCGGAATATGATTTAAATGGAAATATTACAAGATTATACAGAAATACAAAAAATACAACCAATGGCCTTGCCATGCAGATAGATAATCTTACGTATTCATACACTGGAAACAGATTATCAAAAGTCGCAGAAGCTTCTCAGAATTCATCAGGATATCCTTATTTTGCAACTCCAAATGAAATTACTTATGATAATAATGGAAATATGACAAGTCATAAGGATAAAGGTATTCAAAATATAACCTATAACTTTCTAAATTTACCCACTAATATAAAAATAGATAAAGGATCAGGAATATTTACCAGTACAAGTACATATTTGTATAGGGCAGATGGAAGTAAATTAAGAAAACAGTACAATTATCAACAAAAAAATCCAACTGGTGGTTTTGATGTTTCCGAATCTTCAATAGAATACTTCGATGGATTTCAATATTCTATGGAATCTATTCCGGGAGTAAACTGTCCAAAGTGTCCAAAGCCAACATTAGATTTGAAGTTTGTTCCTACTGCTGAAGGTTATTATGATTTTACAAATAATTCTTATATTTACAATTATACAGATCACTTAGGAAATGTTAGATTGGGCTATAAGAAAGGGATATCAGGAATAGAGATTATTGAAGAAAATAATTATTATCCGTTTGGATTGAAACATGAAGGATATAATGGCTTAGCCGGAAATCCAGCGTATCAATATAAGTACAACGGTAAAGAGTTACAGACTGAAACAGGAATGTATGACTATGGAGCAAGGATGTATATGCCTGATTTAGGTAGATGGGGTGTAGTAGATCCGCTGGCGGAAACTTCAAGAAGATGGTCAACATATGTTTATGCTTACAATAACCCGATTAGATTTATTGATCCGGATGGTATGCAAAATAAGGATATTACATTTGGTAAAAATATTTCAGAAGAAACAAGAAATAAAATTGTAAGTGATCTAGAACAACAAACAGGATTAAAATTATCAGTTAGTGAGGACGGAAAGCTAAGTTATAAAGAGTCTGCTGATGCAGAAGGAAGTAAAACAGCTCGTGATATGTTAAAAGGAGCTATTGATAATCATAGGACAGATTACCAAATTAATTCAGATAATACGAGAGGTTCCTCAATACAAGAAATACAGGGAAGAGGTGAAACTATTGATGGAAAAGCAGGATATACACAAGTTTTCGACCTGAACATCAATACAAATCAAGTTGATAATTTTATTAGTGGTGCAAGTTCAGCTTTAAATCCCTTAACAATGGGATATGGAATGACAACTTTACATGAAGTAAGTCATATGTATAATGGTCTTGAGGATCAAAATGTAATTTATGGTTTGCCTGGGGCAAATGAAAAAGTTATAAATACTATTAGGACAGAATTAGATGCAACAAAAATTTTTAAACTACCATTTGGTCAAAGAAAATCTTATAGTCCTGCAAGTATTCTTCTAAATAGTAAGAAATATAATTTTAGTCCCTTTGAATCCGGAATTATGGACGGAGATTTTAAAAAGATTGATCGTAAGAAAAATTTATACATATTAACTCCAAGAAATTAAGAAAATGAAATATATAATTGTATTATTAACATTGTGTTTTAATATTTTGTTGGGGCAATGTAATTGTGATCAATATAAGAAGGGGTATGAATTTATAAAACAAGACTTTAAAGATAAGGGAGTCGAAAAGTCTTATAATGAAATACTCCTTGCTAAAGCTTATGGAATAACGGTCTACAGTAGATTATATCCTATTAATACAACTCAAGATTATAGAAAGTGGTTAAACATTGATAAAAGTAGTGACAAAGTTCTAAAGAAAGATAAATGTTTGTCGAAAATAAGTAAACTATACTGGCAAAAATCTTGGCAATCATCGGATTATTATAAAAATCCAGAAGCTTTCAAACAAGAAAAATTCAAAGGTCCCTCTCATATTGCAGTGTTCACAAAATCAATAAATGATTCTTTAAGAATAGACGTTATTTCTAACTCACCTAATGGATTAAAATATTGTGGAAGTGTTCATAAATACCTTCTTGTTTTTGATAAAGAAAATAATATTAAAGATTCTAAAACCTGGGTGGATCATTATGAGTGTTTTTAATACTAATTAATATTAAAATATCAATATAAAATACTTTATTTTTTTATTATCTGCTTAATTGATTTAAAAATTAGACTGAGATAGATTTTCTAGATATTCTGTTAAATCCCGAAAATATTTAACAAACTTTAACTCAAAAATGGCATTCATTATGTTGATTAATGCAAGTATTTATTAGAAATTTACCAACTATTTTAAATTAAGCTATGTCAGATACATACCAGGCAGAAGATATTCGCCAGCTCACGGAGAAAGTAAAGGAAAAGAATTATTTGTTTACGCTTCTGAGACAGGAAATCAATAAAGTTATTATTGGACAGGGATATATGATAGACCGGCTTTTGGTGGGTCTTTTAGGAAATGGGCATGTCTTGTTGGAAGGTGTTCCTGGATTGGCTAAAACTTTAGCGATAAAAACTTTGGCTGATGCCGTTCACGGTGATTTTTCAAGGATTCAGTTTACTCCGGATCTGCTTCCTGCGGATGTGGTAGGAACCATGATTTTTAATATCAAAGACAATGACTTTTCTATAAAAAAAGGTCCGGTATTCGCCAACTTTGTGCTTGCGGATGAGATCAATCGAGCTCCGGCCAAGGTGCAGTCAGCTCTTTTGGAGGTAATGCAGGAGAAGCAGGTGACGATAGGAGATGAAACGATGAAGCTTCCGAAGCCGTTTTTGGTATTGGCTACCCAGAACCCTATTGACCAGGAGGGAACTTATTTATTACCTGAAGCACAGAGCGACCGTTTTATGCTGAAATGTAAAATTGATTATCCTGAATTTGAAGATGAAAGAAAGGTGATGAGAATGGTTTCCACCTCTCATCAACCATCTGTTCAGCCTGTCATTTCACTGCAGGATATTGTAGATGCTAAAGAACTGATCAACCAGATTTATCTGGATGAAAAAATCGAAAAATATATTCTTGATATGGTTTTTGCCACCCGTTATCCTGAAAATTACGGTCTTGCGGATCTTAAAAACTATATTAGCTTCGGAGCCTCTCCAAGGGCTTCCATTAACTTAGCAATTGCTTCCAGAGCATATGCTTTTCTTAAAGGAAGGGCTTTTGTGATTCCTGAAGATGTAAAAGAATTGGCCAAAGATGTTTTAAGACATAGAATTGGTTTAACATTCGAAGCAGAAGCAGAAGAGATATCATCGGAAGAAATTGTTCACAGGATCTTAGCAAAAATCCAGGCACCTTAATATTTATGAATGATGTTGTGATTAGAAAAGCTGTCCTTGAAGATTGTGTTCCTATGTTGGAGCTGATCAGGGAACTTGCCGAATATGAAAAGGCTTTGCATGAAGTTACGGTAACTCTGGAAGAATTTATTGATGCCGGATTTGGAGATGCACCTGTTTGGGGAGCTTTTGTAGCAGAGGTAAATGCTGAAATTGTCGGAATATCCTTATACTATAACAGATATTCAACATGGAAGGGAAGAAGGTTGTATCTGGAAGATCTTGTGGTTACAGAAAGGATGAGAGGTAAACAGATCGGTAAAAAATTATTTGATGCAACCGTGGAATTTGGAAAATCCAATAATTACAGTGGAATGATGTTTCAGGTATTGTATTGGAATGAGCCTGCAATTAATTTCTATAAAAAATACCATCCTAAATTTGATAATGAGTGGCTGAATGTCTCGATTGATTTCAAAGACGGAAGCTGGAATAAGGAACAGGAAGTTGAAAATTAAATGCTTGAAATTTTACATTTTCTTCCAGGCCATGAACGTTAAATTTTCTAGTATTGTATGCAGATAAAAGATATTGTAAAAAAAGTAAAACAAATAGAGATCCGTACCCGAAAGAAGACGGAAGCTACTTTGATGGGACAATATCACAGTGCTTTTAAAGGGCAGGGGATGACCTTTTCAGAAGTCCGGCCTTATCAGTTTGGAGATGAGATCAGAAGAATTGACTGGAATAAAACAGCCCGTTTCCGTGAGCCTTTTGTAAAAGTGATGGAAGAGGAGCGGGAACTTACTATGATGATTTTGGTCGATATTTCAGCTTCCATGGATTATGGGACAAAAACCCAGTTAAAGAGAGAATATGTGGCGGAAATCGCTGCCAGTCTGGGTTTCTCAGCGGCTGGAAATAATGATAAAGTTGGCCTAATCCTGTTTGCTGATAAAGTATACAAAGTCATTCCGCCGCAAAAAGGAAGAAAGCATATCCTTTCTATTATCAGTAATATTTTAACCGCAGATTATGTTCCTGCTGTTTCGAAAATAGATAAAGCTCTGGAATATATGATGGGCATTTTCAAGAGGAAATCCTTAGTGTTTCTTTTTTCTGATTTTGAAGATGCTTATGATTCTAAAATGCTTAGGGTGACCTCTAAAAAACACCAGTTGTTAGGAATGAGGATTTATGATGAAAAAGATAACGAGATTCCGGATGTAGGCTATGCATTATTTTATGATTCTGAAACAGGGAAGCAGGTTTGGGCCAATACTTCAAATGCAAGATGGAGATATACTTTTGCTGAAGCCCAGAAACAGAAAGTAAGGGCCATAGAAGAGGATTTTGCCAATAGTTCTGCCAGTTTTATGAATGTAGCTGCAGGTGAGGATTATTCAAAACTATTGTATAATTATTTTCAGAAGAAATAATTGAATTAAAGGGGCTTACAGCCAAAATTGAATTGAAATTGAAAAAAATACTTTTTATATTATGTTCTCTCATCTGTGTTAATGCTTTTTCACAGATACTTTCTTCGCACCTCGAAAAACAGACACTGGCTTTGGGAGAGGTTAATCACTTTGTGATCAAAATTGATAATCTCAATAATCAGCCGGTGGGTGCAGCTCCTAAAAATGAGCTCCTGCCTTTTCATTTTGAAGAGGTGAAGGACAGCATCGGAACGAATGCAAATACTTATGAAAGAAAGATAGAATTTGCGGTTTTTGAAGAGGGAAAATTTACTATTCCGGTATTGGAATTTAAAGTGGGAGATAAAATCCTAAAGACCATTCCCTATGAAATAGATGTTATTAATACGGCTCAAAAAGGAGATCAGATTAATGATATCATGAAGAATAAGGAAGTAAAACTGGAAACCAGGGATTACTGGGAGCTCTATAAATGGTATATACTGGCTGCTTTGGCATTAATTGCATTGATTATTGCGATTATTATGTACCTTAAATGGGGCAGGAAGTCAAAAAGTGAGCCGGTTGTAGCAACAAACCAAACGTTGAAAGAGCTGGATTCACTTAAAAAGAAAAAATATATAGAAGAAGGCAATTACCGTTCTTTTTATGTAGAACTTATTGATATTTCCAGGAAGTTTATTACCAAACAATATCATTTACCAGCTGATGTATTACTTACGGATGATCTGGTGAATCTTATGAAACAGAATAATACCATATCTCTGGAAAATGAAAAGATAGTGGAAGAGGTATTTTTCAGAGGAGATCTGGTGAAATTTGCTAAAACATTCCCCGATCAGAAGACCATGGAAAGGGATCTTGCAGATATCAGAGAATTTGTAAAAAGATCTTCCAAAGATCTTGAATTTGAAAACTTAAGAAAGGATGTTTAATTTCGAGTTTTATAGTCCGTGGTTTTTGCTGCTTTTCCTGTTGTTTATTCCCCTTTTATTCAGGGATGTGAGCAAACAGAAGAAAAAAGGTATAAAAGTACCTACTGTAAAAAATATGGATAACAGCGGTGGTATTCTTGCTGTGCTTTTTTTACTTAAGATTTCAAAATATATCATACTTTCGGCACTTATTATTGCGATGGCAAGGCCAAGGACCTTTACGATTTCACAGGATAGAGATGATACAAAGGGAATTGATATTATGATGTCCGTAGATGTGTCTTTAAGTATGCTTGCTAAAGATTTGACTCCCGACCGTCTAACGGCACTTAAAGATATTGCTGTAAAATTTGTTGAAAAAAGGCCTAATGACAGATTAGGGCTGGTTACCTATTCGGGAGAGGCATTTACTAAGGTTCCTGTAACTTCTGATCATCAGGTGGTCATCGATGAATTGAAAAATCTCAATCCATTGGAGCTTCAACCCGGAACTGCTATCGGTGAAGGGCTTTCCGTAGCGGTGAATCACTTAAAAAACAGTAAGGCAAAGAGTAAGATTATTATTCTTATGACAGATGGTGTGAATACGATCGAAAATGCTATGCCTACACAAGTTGGTGCTGAACTGGCTAAGAATAATAACATCAAAGTCTATTGTATAGGAATTGGAACGAATGGATATGCACTGATGCCTACCCAAACCGATATTTTCGGAGATCTTGTATTTACCGAAACTGAGGTGAAGATAGATGAACCTGTTTTAAGGGAAATTGCTCAGACTACGGGAGGAAAATATTTCAGGGCTACATCAAACAGCAGTCTTGAAGAAGTGTATGATGAAATCAACCAATTGGAAAAATCTGATGTAAAGGTTTCCAAGCTGTATAATTACCAGGAGTATTTTAAAATATTTCTTTGGATCGCTTTGGGAATGCTTGTTATGGATGCATTGTTAAGATGGATGTTTTATAAATTTTTGAGCTGATGGATTGGTATTTAGGAAATTATTGGTTTTTGTTGTTGCTGTTGCTTTTGCCGCTGCTCGGATTTTTATTGGTTCGCTATCTTAAATGGAAGAATAAAAGGAAAATCATCTTTGCAGATCATAAGTTTCATGAGGAGCTTTTCGAAAAAAAATCAGGCTTTACAAAGATTTTCCCGACGCTGTATCTATTAGGAACATTATTTTTAATCTTTGCGATCATCGATTTATTAAATGGTTCTGAGGAAATCAAGACCAATCAGAAATTGAATAATGTCATTTTTGTTTTGGATGTTTCCAATTCGATGAATGCGGAAGACATTAATCCTAACCGCTTGACTGAAGCAAAGAACCTCATGATCAATACCATGCAAAAAATGAGAAGCGATAAAGTGGGGATTGTAATTTTTGCAGGCGAAGCTACTTCCATTATGCCTCTAACCACAGATTATACTTCTGCTGAAACCTATATTAACGCTATTGAAACGAGTTCTATGCAAATCCAGGGAACGGATTTCCTGAAAGCCATGCAGGCAGCCGTGAATAAGTTTAAAAATGTAAGTAAGGGAGCCCGTAAGATTGTTTTACTAAGTGACGGTGAAGACAACGAAGGAAATGATAACGCTGCGATAAAGCTTGCCAATAAGGAAGGGATTATGGTAACATCCGTGGGGATCGGATCCGACGAAGGCGCTCCTGTTCCGGAATATGTTTTCGGACAATTGATGGGATATAAATCCGACAGGACCGGAGAAACTGTTATTTCAAAAAGACAGACCGGCGCTTTGAAAAAAATGGCTGAATCTACCGGTGGATCATATATTGACGGAAATAACGTTAATGAAGCTCCGGACAGGATTATTGATGCGCTGAATAAAAAAATGTCATCATCAGAAACCCTTGTGAAATCGCAAAACGCCAATCACTACTATCAGTACTTTTTAGGGGTATCTATATTGTTTTTTTTCTTAATTTACATTTTTAATCCAAAGAGAGATTTTAATGTTTAATTTTCTCCATTTTTTCCAGTATTTTTAAAAGATACTTTAACCGAATTTTAACAAATAAAAGCCTGTTTATTAACATATAAAGGAATAATTTTGCATATGATGAATACTAAAATCATTTTTTTATCGTTTATAATTGCTTTTCTCACATCAAATTCCCTGTTTGCTCAGGAAAATTACAGAACATTGGTGTATGAGGGCAATCAGAAATTCAACGGTAAAAATTATGATGGAGCATCTTCTAAATACATGGAGGCTATAAAATCCAATGATAAAGATTTTACGGCCCATTATAATTTAGGCAATGCGTTGTATAAAAGTAAAAAATATGAAGAGGCAAGGGTTGAATTTGAAAAAGCACAAAAGCTCTCTCAAACCCTGCCGGATAAAGCAGCGGCTCTTTATAATTTAGGGAACACTTATATGCAGACAAACCAGCCGGATAAGGCAGCAGAATTGTATAAGCAATCCTTAAAACAGGACCCCTATAACGAAGCTACTCGAAAAAATTATGAAATTGCGAAGTTGAAGGAAAAAGAAAGCCAGGAAAAGAAGAATCAACAGAATAAATCTGGAAAAGGCGGTGGCGGCAAAGACCAACAACAAAATGATGATCAGAAAGGTAATCCAAAAGATCAAAAGCAAGACCAAGGTAAAGGCCAGCAAAATCAGGGAGAAAGCCAGCAGGGAAATAACCCTGACCAGAAGAAGAATAATGAAGGCAAAATGCCCAAAAATCTTGAAAACGCAATATTAAATAAAGTAAGCGAAAAAGAAAAAGAAACCGCCAGAAGAATTTTAAATAAAGATTCTTATTCGATGCCCGAAAGCAACGAGAAAGATTGGTGATGCAACATAAACTGATTTACATAATACTTCTATTGACTTCCGTAATTTCTTACGGACAGGTTAATATTTCCGTAACTCCTGATAAAACGGATTATAGCAGCAAGGATATTGTAAATCTCACCATCGTTCTTGAATTGAACGGGAGTGAATATAACCAGCAGACTCCACTGCGTTTACCCGACTTATCCAAATTCAATATGGTTGGGAGCGGATCTGTTAGCAGTGGCTATATGGATCCCGAAACCAATACGGTTATTACACAATACGTGACCCGGGTAGCTTTGGAGCCTAAACAAAAAGGGAAAGTAAAAATCGGTTCCGTACTGGTTACCATCAACAATAAAATCTATAAAACCGAACCGTTCGATATTTTTGTAAGGGATGTGGAGAAAAAGTCCGTAGCCAGCGCTTCAAATGATGTATATCTTAATATGGAAATTGAAGACAGGGAAGTATATCAGGATCAGCCCACCATTGCTGTATTAAAGGTTTATTCCAGAAATATTGATAATTTCAGAAGGGTAAAAAATATTCGTCTTCCCAACCAGGGAAACATCAATGTTCACGCAATTAATTTCAACAGATCTGAAATTGATCCTTCTGACTATGGAAATATGGCTTCACAGGTTTTAGCCATGTTTATGATATTCCCTAATGAAGCAGGATATGTGGAAGTTCCTTCTGTTTCAGCCTCATTAAGCAGCTATGCCAATAAAAATAAAATACTTTCCAATAAAGTAAAACTTAATGTAAAAAGATTGCCTGAAGGCTCACCGGAATGCTTTAAAAATGCAGTAGGAAACTTTAACGTGAGTGTTTTTAATGCGACTAAAGAAAAAGTTGAAGTTAAAAAACCGTTGAATGTGACCATAAAGGTTTCAGGAGAAGGGAATTTAACGGATATGAGTTTACCTACGATTGCGGAATCTCCGGACTATGAAGTTTTTAAGCCTAAGATTACAACTAAGGTAGTTCCCGGATTAGCAGGGATTAAAGGTGAAATTCTGGCAAATTATGTTGTTATTCCTAAGAAAGCAGGACCCATCTCAATTAAAACGGAACAGTTTGCATTCTTTAATCCGACAAGTAAAGAATATGTAGACCTGGGACAGGAAACATTATCGGTAAACGCTTTCTCCCATGACCAGATCATGGAAGCCCGATCTACGGTTGAAAGAGTAAATGAGTACACAAACAGTCTTTTAGAAACGGTAAATACACCAGTTCTTAAGACGACAACGTTTAAAGTTAAAGAAAAGAATAAGTTTCACTGGAATATTCTTTTAACGAACATTGCTATTCTTCTTACTTTGTTTGTTCTATATCTGTTATTCAAGACTTGGCAAAAAAAGCGTAAATTGATTAAAGAAACTGTAGCTGTAAAACCTCTGGGATCTGTAGCGGAAACAGAAAAGGAGATACGACAAAGGCTTAAAACTGATGTTAATGATTATTTCAGTTATCTGGAAAATCTTAAAGACAGTGAGGATTACCAGAAATTCTTTCAGACGGTTGATGAACTGGATGCAGAAGTAAGGAAAGAGTATTTCCAGGGCTCTTCAAAAGATTTTGTGAGTTTCCTTGAAAGCTATAAAGGGGTGGCTGTTGCTGAAGAATACAGAACTTTATCACAAAAGATCCAGATAGAAAAGTTCTCTCCTGTGAAATCATCAGAAGGAATGGATGAGCTGTTGATCGCTATTGTTAATTTGTATTCAAAGATTAGCAAATAGTTATTTATTTTTCATATTTTTGCGAAATTATTAAATACGAAAGATGGAAATTTTTGATCAGTTTTCTTTGAAAGAAGTTCTAACCTGTTTTATGGTTCTTTTTGCTGTTATTGATATTATCGGGTCGGTTCCTATTGTTGTAAGTCTTCAACAGAAATTCGGACAGATTGAAGCGGGAAGGGCATCAATTACAGCAGGGATTATCATGATGGTTTTTTTATTTGTAGGAAATAAAATCCTCAAATTCATTGGAGTGGATGTTAATTCCTTTGCCATTGCCGGGGCATTTGTCATTTTCATTATTGCTATAGAAATGATCTTGGGAATTGAAATCAATAAAACAACGGAGGCCAAGTCAGCATCTATTGTTCCTATCGCTTTTCCTCTTGTTGCAGGAGCAGGAACATTAACGACGACTTTATCCTTGAGAGCTGAATTTCATGATATTAATATTATCTGTGGAATAATTCTCAATACAATTTTCGTATATTTGGTGCTGAAATCAGCTAAGTGGCTGGAGAAGAAAATGGGAGAAGCTACATTAGCTGTTCTACAGAAAGTTTTCGGTATTATCCTTTTAGCTATTTCAATTAAATTATTTACCGCTAACTTTGCCCAATTGGTGCAAAACTATTTTAATTTTTAAGAATTATGCAGAAGTTTTATAAAGTATTTTTAATACTATTTATCGTTTTCATCGCAATTAATCTTTACGCGTTGGACTGGCAGTCAGAAGTTTTATCTGAAGATAACCTAAAGTTTGTTTTTTCAATTGCTTCCGCGGTGATCGGTCTCATTTTACTTTTCGTATTGAATACCTGGAGTAAGATAGGAGTAAAGAAATAATCTTTTTTAAATAAATATAAAAACCACTTTCAATAAAATTCGAAAGTGGTTTTTTATTTCCTATATTTTATGGATTGTGCTGAAGCCTATTTTTCCTGATTTACTAAAGTAAATATGGGCTTTAAAATTAAAGGTGAATACTGTATTGCATAACCAGCTAATAATACGATCATTAGAAATACAATAGCTTTTGTAATTTTATTACTTCTTTTTAACATCATTTTGTTTTTTTGTTTTATTAGTCACATCAGATCTCAGGATAATAGCAAAGCCTTATCTTAAGTACATATGTTAGTTCAATCAGTTATGGATATAGTTTGAACTACATTTTTTGAATTTCAGTAAAATTTGCGAAAGTGAGGAAGGATATTAATGAAATAAGAGCATCAGGGATCTTCCTCCTATGATAATAGATAGATTTTTTCATTCATTTGTTTTATGCAAAATTACAAAAAAATAAATGAATCGTATTTTATTTGTTGATTATCAAATGTTTATATTGTTGTTTGTAGATGTTTTATTAGGAAAATTTCCAATAAATCATATAATTGAATATTAGTTTTTAATTTAACCTAGCAATTACACAATAATTTATTTAATTTTCAAAAACTTTTGATCTCTTAGTAAGCGATTACTTAATGTATTCGTTTTTAACCCTTGATCAACATAGGATTTATGGGTAGGTCCTAAAGAAAAGTATCTGGTAGTAGCCTTCAGGATAGGGTGGCTTTCGTCTTGGTTTTATACGAACTGTTGTTCTTGTTATAAGCAACAACAAAGAGCGCCATATTCTTATTTGTGTGAAGGTTCGGATTTAAGAAATCATCAGATTTTTTAAAACAGCTTCAGATTTTAATTCTGTTTCCTGCCATTCTTTTTCAGGATTGCTTTGTGCCGTAATTCCACCCCCTACAAATAAATGTACTGAGTTACTATAAAGTTTTGCACATCTTAAATTCACAAAATACTGTATGGTTTCTTCAGTCTCGATTTTGATATACCCGGCATAAAATTCACGGGGGAATTTTTCATATTCTTCGATCTTTTCCCTGCAGAAGTCTTTAGGGATTCCACAAACGGCAGGAGTAGGATGCAGCTCTTTAATGATATGGTCTACATCTTCAGGTTTGATCTTTGCTTTAAAATCCGTTCTGAGATGTTTAATATTTCCTGAAATATGATCATATGTTGCAGATCTTTCTATATGACCCAATATGGCATACTTCTCAAAAATATCCTGAATATAGTTTGAAACCGGTTTTTGTTCCTCAATTTCTTTTTCGGACCAGGTTTCAGACACCGGTAGTGTGCCTGCCAGACTCATCGTTTCAAAAGTATGGGTAGTTTTATCAAACTTTCCTAATACCTCTGAAAAAGCTCCCATCCAGGAATTATCTCCATTCACAAAAACATATCTGAAAGCATTGGGATAAGCATTGCATAGATTTTTAAAACTTTCTTTTACATTGATTTCAGAAAAGTTTTTAATAATTTTTCTTCTCGAAAGAACAATTTTTGGGAGATTGTTTTCTCTGATTACTTTAATGACTTTGTCCAGTTTATCCAGATACTCATCTTTAGTTTCGCCGGTATAACCATCGGGATCGCGGGGTAAAGAAAATTCTGTGATTGTACGATTATGAAAATCTTCTGCTTTGACTTCGATGATATCACCTTTGAAACGGAGATGGCCTGAGTTATGAAATGGATAAACGGTTACTGAATTCTTTAAAGATTCTTTATTGGTGGTATATAGCTTTTCGTTGAAAGGAAATTTGAAGTAAATCATGAGTCTGCTGCTTTTAGAAAAATGCCTAGGAAAAATAAAAATGTTAAGCTGCTTTTCCGTTATGCAAAGGTATTGTTAGTCTTAGAAACGTCAAAATCAATTGGATTGTTTTTTGAAATTCTTGCGCTATATCATAAAAAAGACTCAAATATACTTGAGCCTTTGTATTTTTATTAGTAATGAAATTACCGGTTGATGATGTTATTGGTCATTGTGGTGTGGTTGATGAGTTGTCCTTTTTCGTCACGGATCTCAATTTCAGAAACATGCATTGTTTTTCCTTTTCTTATGAAACGTGCCGTGCCGGTAATAATTCCATCTTTTTTGCTTCTTAAGTGGTTGGAGTTGATGTTGGTACCGACACCATAGTATTTCTCACCATCGATAAAAATATTGGACAGGCTTGAACCCAACGTTTCCGCTAATACACAACTTGCTCCGCCGTGGAGAATTCCAAATGGCTGATGTACTCTGGGTAAAACCGGCATTGTTGCCGTAAGGACTTCGTTTTCCTGATCAATATCGATAAATTTTATTTCAAGTGCTTTTGCTAAGGTTTCTTCACCCCAGTTGTTAAGAAAGTTCAATAACTCCTCTTTGGTCATATCTTTCATATAGCGGTAATTATTTTATGATTGTGCTCCATTTTCTGTTCCCATGATATTGGGATTCCAGTTGGCAGGAACTTTCGGGACAATATCATTTTTTATATAATAATTCTGGATCTCATCCATAATTTCTGAAAAAGGAGCCGAAGCAATTCTTTCATAAGGGATCGTATATCCGAGATAAATAATCTTCCTTTTAAAATCCCCGGCAGCCAGAACAATAGGAACTTTTGCAGCTAAAGCCATATGGTAAAAACCTTTTCTCCATTTCGGAACCCAACTTCTGGTTCCCTCGGGAGTAATAACCAAACTGAAATCTTCCTTTGCAAATTGCTTGGCAACAAAATTAACAAGATCATTTTTCTGACTTCTGTCGATACCAATTCCTCCCAGACCTTTCACGATTCCGCCATACCATCCTTTGGTATGAGCATCTTTAATGATTATCTTCAATGGCTTTTCCAAAGACCAATAAGCAAAATTCCCTAAAATGTATTCCATGTTATGGGTATGAGGTGCTACTACAAGAATACACCTGTTAAGGCTGTTGACGTCGCCCTGAAGCACGACTTTCCAACCCATCAGTTTCAACATTATTTTGCCGATTAGTTTTTTCATAGATTTCGTATTAAAACAGAAAAAGTATAACCAAAAGGTTATACTTTACAAATATATTGAAATATTATCGCTCTTAAAATAAACCGCTGATTAAATCTACGATTTTCATTATAATTTCTAATGCTACTTGTACCATGGTTGAGGTTTTTTTAATTGATTTGGTTATGAATTAAATAACTATACGAAGGTATGACAATTTTTTAACATAAAGAACTAATAAATAATATTTTTTGTCACTTTTGAGAGAAGAAGAGTGTGAATTTCAAACTGTTGTCTTCCATTCACACCTTCTGCCACTCTCTGCAGTTTATTATTTGGTTTTTATGGAAATTTCGTCTTTTCCATCCTTGATCTGGATGTCTACTTTACCTTTTTTCTTGATGTCAGACTTTACGGAATCCATTATCTTTTCTGCTTTAGAGTTTGGAACTTTTTTTCCGTTGATAATGATGCTATCCTTATCATTGGAGTTGTACTCTATAGTAGAACCATTAACGGAGATCTTATTTTTCTCGATTCTGATATTTGCCTGATCATCATCAGAATTTTCATCATCGTCATCTATTCCGTCACCGTTCAGGTCCCCGTCGAAATTAATTCCGTCTTTTTTGATTGGAAGTACCACTACATTCTGTGGAACTACAAGCTCATATTCTATACTGTAATCTCTGAAACGATGTTCATATGGATATTTGATGTAATTAGGAAGTATCACCTTGTTATTTACAACTTCTACAGGAACACTTACGTTTAACGGGATATTATATCCTCTTGCTTCTTTTTTAATGATTAAGTAAGGGGTTTTTATATCGGCTTTTCTTGTTACGTCAACATGGATCCAGTTCTTTTTGAAAACGTTTACTTTATCTGAGTAAAGGTCATCGTCATATCCAAGGAAGTTTTGTGGAATAACAATTTGTTTAAGGTCTACATAAACACTATCTGATGTTGTATTGATAGATACCTCTTCGGTGTCTTCTTTGTGGCCTTTTAGAAACATGTCTTTTCTTGCCATACTCACTCCAAAATAAGTAGATAATGCGATCAATCCAAGGAATAATGCTCCCAAAACCCAACCCGTATTTCTTAATTTTGTTTTAGGCGAAATTAATTTGATACTTAATAAGGCAAATAACAGGGCAGGAATTAAACTTCCTAAAATGATCATGGCCATAATGGTATACTTCATTCCGTCATTGTCGAAATAGAAATTCATTTCGTTAATAGGAGGGAAATCATTAGTTCCCATAAATCCGAAGACTACAAATACTCCGATCAGACAAGAAAAAGAGATCAGTGCGAAGATTCCTCCAAGAACATATCTCACTACGTTCCATATCCCGCTTCCTGCATTATTAATGTAAGGTTTGTTTTCGATGTATATTTCTCCGACTCTCTGAGTAGATTCGTTGGCAAATTGTACCAGCTTATTCGATTCATTTTTAAGATTGTCGAAGTTCATAGGCTTTCCCTTCATTTTCAAAAAATCTGCAGCAGTTTCTGCTTTGGGAAGTACGATCCACAGAATAATATAAAGTAATGCAATAAGTGAAGAGGATATAGCAGCTGTAAATATTCCCAGGATAAATACTCCAAGCCAGATTGCTCTCATGGCAGTAATATCCATTCCTACATAATGGGCCAGACCTGCACACACACCGGCGATCTTTTGTCTTTCAGGATCACGGAATAATTGTCTTTTGTCTGAATATTCTGCGCCTGAGTGGCTTGTTCTTTTAGAGTTTTTCTCTGAATAATATGCTTCTTCCTGTTCTTCGATTTTTTCCGGTGTTCCGATTTGTGCAATTACTCCTTCTACATCAGTATCGTTGATAACTTCTCTTTTTCCTAATGAATCTCTGAAGATTTCAACCATTCTTATTTCTATGTCATGCATTACCTCATCTGCTTCTGAAGCATCCAGAGAGCTTCTTAGTGCATTAAGGTAATCGCTTAGCTTTATGTATGCGTGTTCCTCTATTGTAAAAGAAAAACCTGCGAGTCCTATTGAGAGTGTCTTGTTCATAGCTTTGTTTTTTAATTTTTTTGAGTGATTTGGTTTACTGAATCTGTTAATTCGTTCCAGGTATTGAGAAGTTCACCTAAAAACAACTTTCCTTTTTCTGTAATCTGGTAGTATTTTCTCGGTGGGCCTCCTGTTGATTCTTCCCATCTGTAAGAGAGAAACTCACCATTTTTTAATCTTGTTAAAAGAGGGTAGAGTGTGCCTTCTACTACATCCAGTTTTCCTTTTTTTAGTTCATCTATAAGGTCGGAAACATACATTTCACGATGATTGATAAGACTTAAAATACAGAATTCCAGAATCCCTTTTCGCATTTGCGCTTTGGTATTTTCAGTATTCATCTTAATAAGGTTTTAATTAGTTATATTTAGAATCCGGTTCCTAGCTAGTTGAACCTATTCTTATTTTACATTACAAAGATATGTAATTAAAATGGTATTATGCAATACAAAGTAGTGAAATTTTTATTTACTTTTATTTAATTAACTGATTTTCAATTAAATAAATTTTATCTATTTTTTTAAGAAAACTAAAATCAATTAAAATAGAAGATAAATGATGGTCATTCTTAACGCTATTCTTATTTTTGTTATGGAAATTTTCAGTCATCTGTATACTGAGCAAAAAAGTTAATTTTGAATAGTTCTGTAATCTTGATCATCTTTATTATTTTAGGATCTTTTTGCTCCGGTCAGCAGCATTTTGAAATTAAAGATGGATCCTTATTGTATAATGCGGAGATCACTGTTCAGGATTGTGATGCTGATAAATGTAGTGGAAATGGTACAATTATACTGAAAGATAAAAGGACCTCGCGGACTTTACAGGAGTTCACTTCTGATGATCTTTATTTTTACCTTGGTAAGGATCAACAACCTAGTGTTAATGTTATTCAGCTTTATGATGAACAGAGCCCGCTGATATTTAAAGATTTTAACTTTGACGGTTTTGAAGATATTGCTATCCGAAATGGTAATGAAAGCAGCTATGGTGGTCCTTCCTATGACGTATATGTCTATAATACGACAAGAAAGCAATTCGTGATCAGTGAGGAATTAACTGATCTTGCCCGCGAAAATCTGGGAATGTTTCAGACAGATCCAAAAAGGAAAAGACTCATAACATTTTCTAAATCCGGTTGTTGCTGGCATTTAACCACAGAATACAGAGTGCTGCCCGGAAAAGGACTTGATAAGGTCTTTGAACTGGAAGAAGATGCCATGAATGATGAATCTGTAAAAGTAACCCGACGCGAAAAGATTAAAAATAAATGGATCATAAAAACAAAGAGATATCCAATCAAAGAATATTATAAAGAATAGGAAACATGAAAATACAAAAGGAAATTGATTTTATTCTTGCTGTAGATGCATTAAAAAATGTACAGAGAAGGAATTATAATGCCGATGATTCAAGAAGAGAAAATACTGCTGAACACTCATGGCAGATCATTATTTTAGCACAGGTACTTTTCCCCTATGCTAAAAACAGGGCTGATATCGATCTGTTAAGGGTGATACGGATTCTTTCTATCCACGATCTGGTAGAAATAGAAGCTGGAGATACATTTTTATTTGACGAAAAAGCCATGGTGGGCAAATTTGAAAGAGAAAAATTGTCTGCCCAGAAAATTTTCGGGATTCTTGATGAACCTTTGCGTTCGGAATTCTTTAATTTGTGGCTGGAATTTGAAGAAGAACAGACCCCTGATGCTATTTTTGCCTGTGCAATAGACAGGATCATGCCGTTTATCCTGAATTCGCATACTTCAGGAAAAAGCTGGACAGAAGCTAAGGTAACAGAAAGCCAGATCAGGAATATGCTGGAAAATGCCATCAGCCGGGCTTCTGATGAAATGGGAGAAGCATTCCAGTTTTTACTTAGTAAAAGTTTAGAAACAGAAAAAGTTTTAAGATAAATAAAACGCAAGCCGAAGGCTTGCGTTTTTTTCTGATTATAGTATCTGTACAGGCTTTTTAAATTCGTCTATAGCTACGAAAGTGAAATCTCCAACAATAGCTCTTTCTCTTTCATACGAATACATCTGTTCTGTATAAATTTCTACGTTTACCTTCATACTGGTAGTCCCGACATGGGAAACTGTTCCTATCAATTCTACAATAGTTCCTGCAGGAATAGGCTTTTTAAAATCAATTTTGTCGCTGCTTACAGTTACCACTCGTTTTCTTGCAAAGCGGGTAGCGGTAATAAATGCCACTTCATCCATCAATTGCATCGCTGTACCACCAAAAAGGGTATCGTAATGATTGGTTGTGTTGGGGAAAACCGCTTTAAAGATTCTGGTTTCAGATGCTTGAATTCTTTCTTCTGTAGTCATATTTCATTATTAAATTAAAGCGGGATGAAATTATTGAAATAAACAGAATAATCTAGGAATTAGTATATTCCTGAAAACATCCATCAGATCAATAAACTTCAGGCCGCGAAAGTTTCTTGTTCAAAGAAAAGGCAGGTCTCCTGACTTGTAACATCTTTAATCCCTTCCCATGCATGGCACAGTGGATCCTACATTTTGTTACTTACAGTTGCGCGACAGCTCGTGATTTTCACACGATTCCCTTTTAATCTGCGTTAGGCAGAACCCATTCCTGTGATGAATAAGTGGTAAGACTTTTTCAGGTGCAAAAATAAGGATAATACAGAGAAGTAAGGTGAATTATTCCGGATTTTTAAAAATAATCTGATGAGCCACCCGGCCCTGTTTGATTGTCCAGAGTGTGGTATACCTGTTTTCACCTGATCCGTTCACCATATAAAGGAAAATATTATCATTATCAATAGCAGCTACACTGATGTTATTGAAATCCATAGTAGGCTGGAACATATTTTTGATGGCTTCTCTCACAAAGACAGAGCCACGCCCCACCTGCTGTACCCGGATCGATTTGATTTCGGTCATCCCTTCCGGAAGTTCTTTGCTTATTCCCCAGGGTTTAACTTTATCAATGGTTAATATCGTTCCATCCGTATCTTTTTCCTGTTTACGGTAGCTGGCATTAGAAGGATAAATATCGATGATTACTTTACTCCTTTGAGCGGTAGGTATTTTGGGGTTGTTATTATCTGTGAAAATGAGGGATCTTCCGTTTTTGGATTTGGAAGGTGTGTATTGAGGCAACTGATCAATAAAGGCTACACGGTCTTTATTCACCATACCTTCCTTATCAAGATTTTCATATCTCACAAAAGGCTTTTCAGTATCCTGCTTATCGGGATATTTGATCCATAGCCATTCTGTTTCTCCGGGAGCCGGTTTTACATAAAGAAAAACATCCCCTTTACGCATTCTGATTTTGTCTACAATTTTTCTGTAATTATCCTTTGCCACCCGTACATTGGCATAGCCTTCTTCTGCTTTTACAACTCCAAAAGGAATTTTTTGCTGCCCTTTTAGGAAGGCTAATGAAAATAAACTGAAGGCAGATAAATAGAATGCTTTGTTTACGGAAATCATCATGAAAAATTTTTGATACTTCAAATATATAAATTAAAAGCATTTCGGAACATAATTATAGCTTCCTAAATCTTCTTTATTTGCTAAAGAAAGTTTTACAAAAGGAATTTATTCTGTTAGGTTGGAGGAGGATAGAAATTCGGTAAGGCGAAATTTTTTGGGAAGAAGGAAGAGTAAAGAGTAAAGAGTAAAGAATAAGAGAGTGCTAAAAGCACTCTCATTTATTATTAAATCAATTTTTAAATTCTTTCAAGCTCATCGGCATCAATGGTTGTTTTAAAGGTTCCATAATTGACAATCACTTTATTTCTTGAAATTTTTTCAATCGTGCCGACACTGGTACTTCCTGTAATACGCACCCGTTGTCCCACTTTCATCCAGATCTCACGATCGGTTTTGCGTTTTTCCTCTATTTTTTCGTTGGTTTCTGCGATTTTTTCAATAACCTCTTCTTTTTTCAGCTGCTGGGTGATCTTTCTTTTTACAATCTGAAGACGTTTGGTTTCATCTTTATCAGCACCTATTTTTCTGAATTTTTCCTGTTCTAAAATCTTCACGAAATCTTTTACCACATCCTTCCTGGATTTTCCCTTAACGTAGCTTTCGATAAAAGATTCGATTTTGTTCCCGAACTGAAGCTTCCGATGTTCTTCTTCATACAGCTTTTGAAAATTGAATAATTTTTGCTGAAGTTGTTCATTCAGCTTTTGAAGGTTATCCCGTTTATCTTCTACCGATTCCTTTCTTTCAGCCAGATCTGTTTTAAGCTTTTCAACTTCAAATTTTTCCTGCTGTAGCTTAACAATGGTTTTATCAAGGTTTACAATATCGTGTTCTACCTTTTTCTTTGCAGAATGGATAATGAATCTGGGAATTTTATTCTTTTCGGCAACTTCAAAAGTAAAGGAACTTCCTGCCTGGCCTACCTCCAG
Organism: Chryseobacterium sp. PTM-20240506; assembly: GCF_048296755.1. Taxonomy (NCBI): domain Bacteria; kingdom Pseudomonadati; phylum Bacteroidota; class Flavobacteriia; order Flavobacteriales; family Weeksellaceae; genus Chryseobacterium; species Chryseobacterium sp. PTM-20240506. Next base: position 1,874,373 of record NZ_CP182581.1, on the reverse strand, counting down.
TTTGTACATCGGTTCCAGAGTTTCTTCATTGAATAGCATCGCCGCATTTTCAGCATTAGGGAGTTGTTCTATCACCAGTTTGATATTGGTATAGTGTGTGGTGATAATCGCGAAACTTTTTTTGTCGTAGAAAAATTCAAGGAAACTTTCTGCCAGGGCACCTCCCAGTTCCGGATCGGAACCTGTTCCAAACTCATCAATTAACAGGAGCGTATTGGCGTCTGATTCCCTGATGATTCCGGACATTTTCTTTAATCTCGAAGAATATGTCGAAAGATGGTTTTCTATAGACTGATTGTCTCCAATATCAGTCATGATTTTGTCAAAGAAAAACATTTCGGATTTCGGGTGAGTGGGAACGAGGATTCCACTTTGGATCATCAGCTGTAGTAATCCTACCGTTTTTAAGGTTATTGATTTTCCCCCTGCATTGGGACCGGAGATACAGATGATCCTGTTATGTTCCGTCAGACTCAATGTTTGTGGGTGGATCGTTTTGTTCTCTGCTTTATTCCTTAGCCATAACAATGGATGAAAAGCTTCTCTTAATCTCAGGGTTTTATGGCGGTTGATTTTAGGCAGTACTCCATGGATTAATTCTGCAAATTTGGCTTTTGCCCTCGTTAAATCAAGATCAAAAATGTATTTTTGATACCTCCAGAGCTGAGGTTGAAATTCGGCTAATTCAGCTGTAAGTTTCCTCAGGATCTTATCAATTTCTTTCTTTTCCTCCTCTTCAGCTTCCTTCAATTTAAAATAGTGGCTGACTACGCTGTCCGGCTGTATATAGGTAATGGATCCGGTTTTTGAAAGTCCCAAGACTCTTCCGGAAACCCTTTTTTTATACGCAGATTTTACTGCTAAAACTCTTTGGTCCTCTATAATACTCTCACGGATGTCATCCAGAAAATCACTTTGCCCATAATTGAACAAGGCCCGGTTGAAATTTTCCTGAATTGCTTTTTTGGCATGCTGAATTTCTGTCCGTAATGTTTTTAGAACGGGTGAAGCTTCGCTTTTTACCTCTCCAAAACGGTTGAAGACTTTATCAACCTTATCAATGATCTCTTTTTTAAATTCAAGAACTGAAACATTTTCCAGAAGATTGGGAAAAGTATCCGGCATGGTGGGAAAGAACTTTTGTAGCTTTCCGATTTGTTCCGTGAGTGTTTTTATCTTGATGAATGCGCTGTTTTCCAGTCGATAGTTCTCAATCAGCATTAATTTCAGTTCCGCTTCAATATCTTCATATTCATCAAATGGGATAGCATTTGAACTTTCAAAACTTGAAAGATATTCCGAAGTTTTTTTCAAAGAAAGCTCTGCTTCGTCGATTTCCATAGGACGAAGTTGAAGAATTTTTTCTCTCGTTTTCGGAGAATACGCAAAAGGAGAAATTTCCGCGAGCAATTGCGGAAATTCTAATTCGTCTAAATCTTCTTTATTTATATACACAATGCAAATTTAGTGAGAAATTGTGAATTTGATGAGATGATAATTTGAAAATGAGATATTTTGAAAATTTTATGGTCCTGATCTTTTTTAAATGAATGTTTTAGTACATTTGAAATATGAGAATAGAAACCAATCGTTTGATTTTAAGAAATATTGAAGAAACCGATGTTGAAGACATTCTTAGGATCCGTAGCAATGAAGAAATCAACAGATACATCTTGCGTAATTCACCAAAAACGAATTATGATGCACTGGATTTTATTTTAACGATAAAAAGAAATACCCAAAATAACGAAACTGTATATCTGGGTATTTCATATAAAGATCAACCCAACCTTATCGGAACGATATGTTTGTGGAATTTTTCTGAAGACAGAAAGATAGCAGAAGTAGGCTATGAGCTCTTGCCGGACTATCACAGACAGGGAATTATGTCTGAAGCATTGGATGCTGTTTTACATTTTGGTTTTAATGAATTAAATTTGCAGGAGATTATAGCTACTACCCATCAAGATAATAATAGTTCAAAAACCCTGCTTTTAAAATATAATTTTGTTTTAGAACAGGATAAAAAAGATGAAGATTTTCCTGAGGGAATTATTTTTAGCTTAAAGAAATAATTGACCTGTAGCGGAGTAATTAGCCAATAGGCATTTAATCAATAAATTAACCCATTTTCAAATTATTGAATTGAAACAATGACCTGGACAGAAGTTTTAGCACCTATAAAAAGTACTGAATATTTTAAAAACCTTTGGGAGAAGGTAAAACAAGAATATGCAACCACCAAAGTATTTCCCCCGAAAAATCAAATTTTCAGGGCACTGGAAATTACACCTTTTGATGATATTGAAGTGGTGATTATTGGCCAGGACCCTTATCATAATGATTACCAGGCTAACGGATTGTGCTTTTCTGTTTCAGAGCAGGTGGCGGCTCCACCTTCTCTAAAGAACATTTTTATTGAATTGAAAGATGACCTTGGAGTAGTAAGGACTTCTAAAGAGCTGGATGATTGGGGAAAACAGGGAGTACTGTTGCTAAATGCAACATTAACAGTACGTGCTCATTCTCCCAATTCCCATAAAGATTTGGGATGGGAAAAATTTACAGACTTTATCATTAAGGAGATTTCAGATAAAAAAGAAAATGTAGTCTTTGTGCTTTGGGGAGCTTTTGCACAAAAAAAAGCCGAACTTATTGATCCGGCCAAGCACTTTATTTTGAAATCGGCGCATCCTTCACCTTTTTCCGTATACAGGGGGTTTTTTGGAAGCAAGCCTTTCTCAAAAATTAATGAATATCTTATCTCAAAAGGGAAGAAACCTATTTCGTGGTAGTTTTTTCGCCTGTTTTTTTGATGGTAATTCCAATTTTGTATTTTCCCGGAAGTCCTTTTGTTCCTTCTTGTGCAGTCGGATAGGGGGTAACATCTTTTAATGAGATGGTATATCCATTAAATTCTGCAGATTGTACATAGTTTCTTCCCGGATTATCCATTGTGGCTAATGTTAACGTTACAGGTCTCGTTGTAGTCCCCATAACCAGTACATTGGCCACCGCGACACCTGCCCAAATGCAATTAACGCCTTCCGGACAACGGCTGTCTTCGGAAATATTGGTAAAAGTAACATTCATCTGATATTCTTTGAGGAATCTGTTTTCTCCCTCATTGAAGTAAATAATGTCTCCTTCCTTATTCATTGTTTTTTCTTTTGTGTTAGTTGCTGCGGATGGCTTAGACCCCTTTTGTGCATTACAATTGGTAAGCACAAGCATTCCTAAACTGAGTACAATGGTTTTGTATATCATGGTATTTCTTTTTTAAATATAATCAAGCATATTCAATATTACTACCAAAAACATTGCCACACCTACCACAAAACCGAATCCCGTACCGTATATGAATCCAATAAAGGCTCCTTTTGTGGATTTCAGGGCTTTATCCATGTCCTTACTGTCGTGAAGAAGTTCTCCAATAAATACTCCTGCAAACATACCGATCAGAAATCCTAAAGGGATGGGAATAAACATACCTGCAATAGTTCCGACTACTGAACCGATGCTTCCCCATTTTGTGCCGCCATATTTTTTATTGGTTCTGGCCGGGATCACATAATTTAGAACAGCAGAAGCTGCGGTAAGAATCCCGAAAACCCAGATATACAACATCGGTAGATCCGCATCTGTACCGAATTTGTAAATCAACAATCCGCAAAGGCTGAGTAGCAGTCCAGGCAGAACCGGGAGAAAGGTGCCCAGTATACCCAGGACAAGTAAAATAAGACAAAGAGTATTAATTAATGTAGTATCCATTCTTTAAAAATATAATGCAATATAAAAAAAGTGGCCTTAAAAAAGCCACCTTTTCATATAAGTTGAGAATTTTCTATAAGTTTAAGATTACATATTGCAGAATTACACCTGCGTTGCCAATGTTTCCTGAAGCATGATTATGGAAAGTGGTATAATAAATATACCCACTGGTTGAAGATCCCGAGCAAGGCCCTACTGTGGCCCCTAACGCTACCAAATAAGGAACCAGTACCTGAGGAACTGAAATACTGATCTGAATGTTGCCTGGTAAAGTAATACAAACCGTTACAAATGTTGAATTGGGAGCGTTTCCTATTGGAGTGGTAGGAATGCCTGTTGCAGTGAAATGATTGGTTCTGATCATCAGGGCATCATTTGATGAGGTTTCTTTAACCAACACTTCCCAGTAAGTAGGGTCGTAATTAATTATTTTTTGCCATGCCCCTAAATCATAGTTGATATTAAGTGTATTAAATCCTAAAGCCGTTGTAAGTCCCGCATTGTTTACCGTAGCATCCAGGGTACCTGTGCTTCCGATGTTTTTAGAACATAACTTGGTATCAGGAACAAACCCTCCGGTCATTGAACAGTTACTCGTATTGCTTGTCCCACCTACCAGATAGGAAACATCCCAATCCGAAGCATAGATACTCCCGCCATTAGCAACAAAAGTGGCTAGATTAGCATCAATTACAGTATAAAGTCCCGGATTTGAAGAGTAATTATTTCTTGAACCACAGTTGAGAAATATAATGTCATATTGTGCAATAGCAGTTAAGTTGGCAAGATCGGCATTAGTAATTTCGGTGGCATTATAGCCTAAAGTCTGAATGATATCCTCAATTTTATCATACGTTCCCTTTACATAAGCTATTTTTGCAACCTGATTGAGCTTGGTTTGGCTGACATCGAGATTTAAGGTTTCATGATCTTTTACAGTTGCTGAAATTTCCGTACGGAAATTACTACCATTACCCGTCTGAATATGGATAGTCCGATTTCCAGCCGGAGCATCCAATGTAAAGTTACCGTTGGCATCTGAAGTGGTATAATAAATTTTATACTGGTCGTCAAATGTAAAAACTGAAGCACCTCCAATAGGTTTAGTGCCATTTTGTGACATCACTTTACCGGTAAGTTTTCCTGTCTTTATAGCAGTTGGTCCAACGTTTTCGGAAGGTGTTGCAGAATCATCTCCTCCGGAGCAGTTGATAAACAGTGTGAATACACACAATAAAATAAATAAGTAGTGTTTTCTCATATCTGATTGATTTTTATGGGGTTAGTTTGAACCAAATTTAATAAATAATTAAATATAAAATAATATAATATGATAAATTTTGAGTATTATTTATTTTAAATAATGTTTTTTAATTAATTTTTTACCTATTTATTGATGTTTTAAGTAAATTAATAAAATTTTAAAATAATGATTTTAAAATTTTATTAAAAATGGAAATGAAATCCATTTTGGGATAAAAATTGATGGATAGGTTTTAATTAAAATGATCCTTAAATTTCATAAATTTGCGATAATGAAAGACGAGTTACAAGACACCAAAGACTTTTTACAGGATATAAGTGATCAGATCCATTATTTTGTAAGCGCAAATGTGCCCAATGACTTGGTACTTACCTGTCAGATTATCCTTAAATTTTTATTTTTGGCAGGATTTGTCTATGTAATAGATTTTATTTTTAAAATTCTTGTCAATACAATATTCAAATTCTTTTTTGATAAAGAAAAATATCCTGTTCTAAAATCAATCTATCAGTCAAGAATTACAAACTCAATAGTTCATCTAGGTGCATTGAATTTTGCTGAATATGCTCTTAAATCAGTCTTTTGGAGACATCCGAAAAGTTTTGAATTATTGGGGTTAATTGTTAGTGTAGCGATCATTTTTGTTATTGCCGGGATGTTATTCAGGGCATTAACAGCATTGAGGAATTATTTTGTTATCAAACAGGATTTTTATAAGATAATGGCTTTAAATGCTATTTCAGAATCGGTCAAGATATTTGGAATTTTTATTCTTACTGTAGTTGGTATTTGTGTGATTTTCGGAATCAAAGGAGGAACAATTTTGGGAAGTTTGGGGGCTATCACTGCTGTACTTGTACTTGTTTTCAGAGATACTATTTTAGGATTTGTAACAGGGCTTCATGTTGCCACTTCTAAAAACATGAAAGTGGGAGACTGGATTGGTATTCCCAAATACAATATCGAAGGTAATATAGCAGATATCAGTCTGTTAACGACCAAAATCACCAATTTTGATAAAACGGTTTCTACGATTCCTACTTACGATCTGTTAACTACCGAGATCAAAAATCTTCAGATCATGTCCGAATCGAATACCAGAAGGATAAAAAAATCAATTTATTTTAATATCAATTCTTTTAAGTTTTTAAACGATGAAGAAATCACTCGTCTAAAGGATATCAATCTCATCTCCGAATACCTGGAAGGAAAAAGTATAGAAATCAGAAAGGAAAAAGAATCATTGGCTCATAATGATAAAATTGTGAACGGACGACAACTGACCAATATTGGAGTCTTCAGGTATTACGCCCAGAAATATATAGAAAATGACCCGGATATTGATCAAAAAGGAGTGGTGATGGTTCGTCAGCTGGATATTACTCCGCATGGGCTGCCCTTGGAAATATACTGCTTTGCCAACGACTCCAAATGGGAGCGTTTTGAGCAAATCCAGGCAGATATTTTTGACCATCTGTTGGTTGCTTCAAAAGAATTTGACCTGCAGGTAATGCAGGTTGCAGTGAAAGTTTAATAAATAAGAGATTAGACCTTACATGTTGGATATTCAATGGATTTTATCTGACATATAGGATCTAAGCTCTAATATCTACTTATAAAAATGACAAAACTAAGTGTAAACATTAATAAAATTGCAACTTTAAGAAATGCAAGAGGAGGCGAATTGCCAAGTGTAACAGAAGCTGCAATTAAAATTCAGGAATTCGGAGGACAGGGGATTACCATCCATCCTCGACCTGATGAAAGACACATTACCAGAAAAGATGTTTATGATCTGAAACCTTTGGTAACTACGGAGTTCAATATTGAAGGGAATCCACACCGTGCCTTCATCGATATGGTCCTTGAAGTGAAACCCGAGCAGGTAACATTGGTTCCTGATGCAGATGATGCCATTACTTCTAATGCCGGCTGGGATACAAAAAAACACTTAGATTTTCTTACTGATGTTATTGCCGAATTTAAAAATGCAGGAATCCGTACTTCAATCTTTCTTGATCCTAATCCTGGATTAGTAGAATACGCTGCAAAAACCGGAACTGACAGGATAGAATTGTATACGGAAGCTTATGCAAAGGATTATGTCGCGAATAAAGAACAGGCAATAAAGCCATATCTTGAAACGGCTTTAGCTGCCGGCGAATTCGGCCTGGGAGTTAACGCGGGGCATGATCTTAGTCTTGATAATTTAAAATACTTTGCGGATACGATACCAAATTTGCTGGAAGTTTCCATAGGACATGCATTAGTTTCGGAAGCTTTGTATATGGGTATGGAAAATACGATTCAGGCTTATTTGAAGAGATTGGCTAAGTGGTAAGATTTCCTGTGTTTTGGGAATTAATAGAATATTCATCATTTCACATTGCAATTACCACCTAATATCTAATATAAAAATTATGGAAATTTTACATTCAAAAATATTTGGCGAGGATAAATCGTCTACTCCTTTATTGGTCTTTCACGGATTGTTCGGAATGCTTGACAACTGGGGAAGCTTTGGAAAAGATTTAGGGGAATATCTTCCTGTTCATTTACTGGACCTCAGAAATCATGGAAGAAGTTTTCATTCGGAGAGTATGTCACATGATGATCTGGCTGATGATATTGCGCATTATATGGATCATTACGGAATAGAGAAAGCTCATGTTCTGGGACATTCTTTAGGCGGAAAAGCAGTAATGCAATTTGCGATAAGGTATCCGGAAAAGGTAGAAAAGCTTATTGTAGTTGACATTTCTCCAAAAGCATATCCTCCGCACCATCAGGGAATTATTAAAGCATTGGAAACGGTGGATTTCAATAATGTAGGCTCGAGAAATGAGGTGGAAGCAGTTCTTAGTCAGTATATTCCTGAGAAATCGACCATTCAGTTTTTAACAAAGAACTTATATTGGGACGATAACAAAAAACTAAACTGGAGGTTTAACCTTAAGACTTTATCCGAAAAATATAATGAGTTTGTATCCAATGCAATAAAATTTGGAGTGTTTGAGGGTGAAACTTTATTTATTTCCGGGGAAAAATCCAATTATATTCTCCCACAGGATGAATTTGCCATTAAACAACAGTTTCCTAAGGCTAAAATTGTCGTTGTTAAAAATGCAGCTCATTGGGTACAGGCTGACAACCCTACAGAGTTTAGTCATGTAGTAAAGAATTTTTTGGGTTTGGATTGATTTGATTCTCTGTTTGTTGTATTGTTAAAATTTTCTTAAAAGAGTGATATATTTTTTTGCATAATGGAAATTTTGTACTTTAGATTTATCAAAAAAGTTAAAAATATTTACTTATGAAACCAAAAAAACTAAAAAAACCATTCTTTGCTTCTTTTTTGGAGAAGCAAATTCAAGAGCCTGAGAAAGTAACCGGAGGTGGGGAAATTATTACTTCACCTAATTCAGACAATATTACGATTCCTTCCAAGGATAATATCACTTCCGTTTTGGTTGACAATGTTACCACGGTAAGAAATGATAATGTAACCTTGAAATATCCTTCTGATAGTGATGAGGGTGGACCTTTAGATCATATAGAATTATAGATCAGATCCATTTGTATCAATCGATCATTTTTTAATAATTTCAACAAAATACTAAGTTAAACCAAATTAAAACATTATGAAAAACAAGAGTTCAAAGAAAAAACCATTTTTCGCAGCATTCCTTGAAAAACAACTGAAAGATCCTCAATCTGTAACAGGAGGTGGACCAGATATCACAATTCCTGAAAGAGATGTTGTTACTAAGCCAACTTTGGATATGGCTCATACATTGAAATATCCATCAGATGGAGATGATGATTCACCAACAGTGCCATTATAGTGAATTGTTTTAAAGAAAAATAAAACATAACAATCATAAGAAAGGAAACTTACACTCTAAGTTTCCTTTTTTAATAAAAAGCAAAAAATGATTCTTTGTATCACGCACTCCAATGACTTTTATACTATAGATATTTTCTTTGAATATCTTACTTCTAAAAATATTCCCTACTTCAGGTTAAATTCAGACCACCTGAATTACCTTCAGAAAATTAGTATTACTTACCATTCGTTTGAATTGACTGACGAGTTTGGAAATACGTTCCGTTCCAGCGATATCAAGGCAGTGTGGCATAGAAAAGGATGGCGTATCAGTATTCCTGAAGAGCTTGATGATGACTATGTGAAAATTTTCATCAATGAATATGGAAATCTTCGTTATAATCTCTACACGGCTCTTGAAGATGTTCCCTGGATCAATCCTTTTGAAGCTGAAAAGAAAACGGATGGAAACAAATTATATCAACTGAAAATTGCTAAAAAAAATAAATTAACGATACCGAAAACACTTTTCTCAAACGATGAAGAAGAGATTACAGCCTTCTTTCATACATATTGTAATGGGAAAGCTGTGGCAAAGCTGCATGGAGTTATTGCCAAATCTATGGGAGGTGAAAATATGCTATCCACAACGATTATAAGAGAAGATAATTTAGAATCACTGGCAGATATTGCGTATTGTCCTATGATTTTTCAGCCGTATATAGAAAAAGAATATGAACTAAGGATCATGTATGTTGATGGTGAGTTTTTTACGGGTAAAATTAATAATAGTGAACATGCCGATTGGCGTGTTAATCAAGGGAATTATATTTGGTCAGCTTACGAATTGCCGGAAGATATTAAGTCTTCTCTTACCTCAATGATGAAAGAAATGGGGCTCTACATGGGAGCGATCGATATGATCAAAGGAAGAGATGAAAATTACTATTTTCTTGAAGTTAATCCACAAGGAGAGTGGGGAATGTTACAAAAAGAACTTAACTTTCCCATTGCGGAAAGAATTGCCGATAACCTTATCAAAAGAATGAAAACCAATGAATAACAAAATTTTAATCATCACCCATACCGGGGACAATTTTTCAATACAAAAAGTAACGGAGTATATTATTAAAAATAACTTTGAGGTCATCCGCTTTGATGTCGATTTATATCCCTTACAAAATAAACTGTCGACTACTTTCCAAGATGGAAAATGGATCAGTATTCTCGAAACTCCGGATGCTAAACATCGTTTAGATGATATTGCTGCGGTGTGGTACAGAAGAGCTTACAATATGGGCGATGGGCTAAAGGAAGAGTTAGATGCCAAATTCTATGGTGCTGCGATGGGTGAAATACGAACAACCCTTTTTGGATTTTTAGAATCCATAGATGTGTATGCTCTGGGTAAGCCAAGTGTTTACAGAAGATTAGACAGTAAAGAGGAGCAGTTAAAAATTGCGGATAAGATAGGATTTAAAATTCCGGAAACCTGTATTACCAATAATCCTGAAGAAGCCAGAAATTTTATCCTGAAACATCAGAATGTTATCGGAAAGATGCAGTCGGGTTTTGCTATTTATGAAGATGGGGTGGAAAGTGTTGTATTTACCAACGTGATTAAAGAGGACAAGCTGGATGATCTGGATTCGCTGTTGTATTGCCCTATGCAATTCCAAAAGAAAATTGAAAAGAAAAGAGAGCTAAGAGTAACCGCAGTAGGGCAGGATGTATATGCGTTCGAAATTGATTCGCAACAGTTTGAAGATGCAAAAGTAGACTGGAGAAAGGATGGTGTAAACCTGATCGATAAATGGGTAAGAACAGATCTTCCCAAAGATATTGAAGCTAAAGTTTTAGAGCTTCTGGATGTATATAATGTTGATTATGGAGCAATGGATATCATTGTTTCTCCTGAAGATGAATATTATTTTATTGAAATTAATGGTGCCGGAGAATTTTTCTGGCTGGATAATCTTACGGAAGAAAATCTTATTTCGAAGAGCATTGCTGATCTTTTATGTGATAAAGCACCACGAAGAAATAATATGGTCTTAGCTTAGAATATGATTATTATATGTAACCACTATTTATTAATTTGTCATCACATGTTAATTCATTATATAAAAAACGGGCTTTAGCCCGTTTTTATCATTTTAATCAAACACTTGGCTTTAACCAAAACCTGAAAAAGAGTATTTTTCAATGATCTTATTATGTTTGAGTGTAATTAAATAACAAACTAAAGTAAAATTGTCCTTTAAAAATCGCAAATTTGCATATATGATTTTACATGATTTTTCAATACATTGAAGAATTGCTGAATCAAAAATATTATTATAATTTAGTCAACAACCAAGTAGGAATATAATTGATGGTTTTTGTAACGGGAGCAACCGGAATTTTGGGTCGTGTAATTATTTTGGAACTTTTAAAAAGAGGAAAAAAAGTACGCGCTGCCAAAAGGAGAACAAGTAATTTAAACGAAGTAAAGCATTCATATCAGTTTTATACAGAAAACTCTGATGATTTTTTTAATAAAATTGAATGGGTAGATGTAGATTTTGATGATATGAACTCTTTAGAAGATGCCCTGAAAGGCGTAGAAGAAGTGTATCATTGTGCTGCAAAAGTAAGCTTTCATCCACAAGATGAGAAAGAAATGTACCATACGAATATCAAGGGTACAGAAAATCTTTTATTTGCTTGTGAAGGTTCGTCTGTTACTAAATTTCTTCATGTGAGTTCTGTGGCTGTTTTGGACGGTTATAATGAAAAAGGGGAACTTGACGAAGAATCTGATTTTAATCCGAAGGTTGACCATCCTGCCTATGCCATTTCAAAACATTTATCTGAAATGGAAGTATGGAGAGCTTCAGCCGAGGGCCTGAAAACCATCATCATCAATCCTGCAATTATCATAGGAAGTGGAAACTGGAACCAAAGCAGTGGTGAACTTTTTTCGACTTTTGAAAAAAATAATTTTACCTTTTCCGGGGGATCGTCTTACGTGGATGTCCGGGATGTTGCCCGGATTTCTGTAGAGCTGATGGAAAATAATATTTTTGGAGAACGCTTTATTCTGGTCTCGGAGAATAAACGATATGCCGAAACAGGGAATTATATTCGTAAAAAACTGGGATTGAAAAATGCCAGAATATTGTCTAAAGCAGAACTTAATGCGGGAAGAATAGCCAATATCCTTTTTGGGTGGCTGATTCCACAATTAAAGCTGGTTACAAAATCTAATATTGAATCCATCACATCCTTTAATACCATTTCCAACGAAAAAATTAAGCAAAAGCTGAATTATCAGTTCATTCCTATTGAGGAAAGTATTGATTTTCATCTCAATAATTATATTAACGACAAAAAGGGGAATAAATAAATGAATCTTGCAGAGGCTATTATCAGTAAAAATATAGAAAAACACCCGTTAAAGTCAGCGATTGGTTTTAAAACGAAAGAGGTTTGGAAAGAGTTGAGCTGGAAGAAATTCAGTGAGATGATCTTTAAAACAGCAAATGCACTCAAAGAGGTGGGAATTCAGGAGGGTGACAGGGTCGCTATTTATTCCGATAATTCTGCAGAATGGATGGTCTTTGATCTTGCCTCCCTGTCAATCGGAGCTGTTACAGTTCCTATTTATTCTACCAATAATGCTGAGCAGGCAGAATACATCATCAATGATTCTCAGTCTAAAATTGTTTTAGTAGGGAATCAGGCTCAATATGATGCATGTTTTGAACTTCTAAAAAAAGAGAGCAGTAGCCTTCAGGGTATTGTGGTTTCTAAAAAGTCGGTGTGGATTAAAAAAGAAGATGCCTCTTATCTGGAAGATTTTATTGCGAAAGCTACTGCAAAGCCGGAGTTCTGTAAAAAAGAATATGAAGATGTTGCCACACTGATCTACACTTCGGGAACAACGGGAACGCCCAAAGGAGTTATGCTTACCCACGGGAATTTTATAAAAGCTTTTGATGCCCATTTTGAGTTTTTCAGGTTTAAAAACTTTGAAGAGGAATTGTCATTAGCCTTTTTGCCGTTGAGTCATGTTTTTGAAAGAAGCTGGAGCTTACTCTCATTATATGGCGGCGCCAGAGTATATTTTCTGGAGGATCCGAAAAATATAGCAAAAGCCTTGATTGAAGTAAAGCCGACTATGATGTGTGCGGTCCCAAGGTTTTTTCAGAAGATCTATGCGGGAGTGAATGATATGGTGACAGAAAGCTCTTCACTAAAGAAAAAGATCTTTAACTGGGCTTTGGAAACCGGTAAGCAGACTGCCGAATTAAGGAGAAATGATCAGCCTGCACCATTAGGACTTAAAATAAAAGAATCTATTGCCAATATGCTTGTTTTTAGTAAAATCAAAGAGAAGATGGGTGGCAGACTATGGTTTTTACCTTGTGGAGGAGCCTCGCTTTCTCCGGAAGTAACACGCTTTTTTGAGTCTGTAGGAATTCATGTAACGGTTGGTTACGGGCTTACTGAAACGACTGCTACTCTGACGCTGTTTCCTTTAACGCATTTTGAGCACGCAACAAGCGGAAGACCTTTACCAGGTGTTCAGATCCGCATTGGGGAAAATGATGAGATCCAGGCAACAGGAAACGGAATTATGAAAGGGTATTACAATAAACCGGATGAAACCAGAGCTGTATTTACATCAGATGGATGGTTCAAAACAGGAGATGCCGGAAAGATTGATGATAAAGGAAATCTGATCATTACCGACAGAATCAAGGATCTGATGAAAACCTCAAACGGAAAATATATTGCCCCGCAGCAAATTGAAAATCTTCTGACCAATAACAATTATATCCAGCAGATTATATTAATTGCTGAGGGAAGACAGTTTGTCTCCGCTTTAATTGTTCCAAACTTCGAATTTTTGGAAGATTATATCAAGAAAAACAATATTCCTTTTACCAGCTGGGAGGACATTGTAAAAAGAGAAGAAATTATCAGTCTCTATAAAGATAAAATTAAAGAATTACAGGAGCCGCTTGCGGACTTTGAGAAAGTGAAAAAGTTTACTTTAATGCCGTCTGAATTCGATATCAATACCGGTGAAATTACTCCGACATTGAAAATTAAAAGGAATGTGGTTTTAAAGAAATACGAGGATATTATTGAAAAAATGTACTAGATGAAATTTGATCCTATGAAGTTTTAATACTCAAATTGATCTTAGAACTTTTTCGTAGGGAATAAATCAGGCTTCATCATTTTGAATTAAATTATGACAACACAGGAATTTCTAGGAAAAGAAAATTATACAGTTACTTCACAAACGGTTTCGGAAAGCTGTCCGTCAAATATTGCTTTGATTAAATATTGGGGGAAATATGCAGATCAGATTCCAGCCAACCCAAGTATCAGCTATACCCTTAACCATTGTAAAACAAATACAATATTAGAGTTCTTAGCGGATCAGCCCTTTTCAGTTCAAACTTTTCTGTCAGGAAATGAAGAGGTAAAATTCGAAGAAAAAATAGAAAAATATTTTAAAAATATAGAACAGTACTTACCTTGGATTTTAAGAGGAAGGTATATTATTAAAACAGAAAATACTTTTCCGCACAGTTCAGGGATTGCAAGCTCGGCTTCGGGTTTTGGAGCCATTGCAAAATGTCTTATGGCGCTCGATGAACTTTTTTCAGGGAAAGGATCGGAAGAAGAATCTTTAGGGAAAGCGTCATTTCTGGCCAGACTGGGAAGTGGAAGTGCATGCAGAAGTCTATATAACGGATTGGTCGTATGGGGAAGTTCTGATGTGGTTGAGGGAAGTTCCGATTTGTTTGCAGTCCGATACCCGGATGAAGATATTCATGCTATTTTCAAAGATTTTAATGACTGGGTCCTGCTGATCCATGAAGGACAGAAAAGTGTTTCTTCTACAGTAGGTCATGGTTTGATGAATACAAATCCTTATGCAGAAAGAAGATTTCAGGAAGCAAGAGAAAACTTTATTCCGATGAAAGAGATTCTTAAAAACGGGGATATGGAAAGGTTTATTACATTGGTTGAACATGAGGCCCTTACCCTTCATGCAATGATGATGATGAGCGATCCTGCATTTATCTTGATGAAAACAGGAACTCTGGAAGTCATCAATAAAATATGGGATTTCAGAAAGGAGACGGGGTTACCTTTATTTTTTACTTTGGACGCGGGAGCAAATGTTCATCTGTTATTTCCGAATAATGGTGCTGAAGAAAAGATCAAGACCTTTATTGAATCTGAACTATTGCCACATACCCAAAAGAACGGAGTGGTAAAAGATGTGATGAAGTTTTAAAATATATCATACAAAAAATGCCCGGAAGTAAAACTTTCGGGCATTTTTTATATATTAATGATTACTCATTTTTTTATCCTAAATATGGATATTTGTAATCTTTAGGAGAAACAAAAGTTTCTTTGATACTTCTTACGGAAGTCCATCTCAGAAGATTCATTTTAGAACCTGCTTTATCATTGGTTCCTGAAGCTCTACCTCCTCCGAAAGGCTGTTGTCCTACTACAGCTCCTGTTGGTTTATCATTGATGTAGAAGTTACCTGAAGCATTTTCTAAAGCTTTGAAAGCTTCATTTACCGCATAACGGTCTTGAGCAAAAACAGAACCTGTTAATGAATATGGAGATGAAGAATCCACCAGCTGTAAAGTTTCTTTCCAGTCTTTATCTTCGTAAACATAGATACTTAAGATAGGGCCAAAGATTTCTTCAACCATACTTTCGTATTGAGGATTTGTAGTTTCAATAACGGTTGGATTTACAAACCATCCTTTTGAATCATCACATTTTCCTCCGATCACTACATTGGCTTCATTAGAGTTTTGAGCTCTCTCGATGTATCCTTTACATTTTTCGAAAGAATTTTTATCGATAACAGCATTGACAAAGTTTGAAGGATCTTCCGGAGAACCGATCTTAATTGTGCTCATCTGAGCTTCCATTACTTTTTTTACATCTGCCCAAAGAGATTTTGGAATATATGCTCTTGAAGCCGCAGAACATTTCTGTCCCTGGTATTCGAAAGCTCCTCTTACTAAAGCTGTAGCTACTGCTTCAACGTTAGCAGATGGGTGAGCGATAACAAAGTCTTTACCTCCAGTTTCTCCAACGATTCTTGGATAGGTTCTGTAGTTATGGATATTATCTCCGATCATTTTCCACATTCCCTGGAAAACTTTTGTAGAACCTGTAAAATGAAGTCCTGCAAAATCACGGTGTGCCAATACTTTCTCAGCAGTTTCTTTACCGTCTGTAAAGATCATGTTGATTACCCCTGCAGGAAGACCTGCCTCCGTTAATACATCCATGATTACTTTTGCAGAATACACCTGCTTATCTGAAGGTTTCCAAACCACTACGTTTCCAAGCATAGCCATACAGGTAGGAAGGTTTCCTGAGATTGCAGTAAAGTTGAACGGAGTTACTGCAAAGCAGAATCCTTCTAATGGTCTGTACTCTACACGGTTCCAGATCCCACTATCAGAGATAGGCTGCTCAGAATACATTTCCGTCATAAATTCAACATTGAATCTTAAGAAATCTATGAATTCACAAGCTGAGTCAATTTCAGCCTGGTGTACATTTTTAGATTGTCCGATCATGGTTGCTGCATTGATCACGTCTCTGTATGGTCCTGCCAACAGATCAGCAGCCTTTAAGAAGATTGCAGCACGCTGCTCCCATCCAAGCTCGTTCCATTCTTTTTTTGCAGCTAATGCAGCATTGATCGCATCATCCACATGTTGCATTGTTCCTTTGTAGTAAAATCCAAAATCGTGAGCATGATCCTGTGGAGACTGAAGCTGAACCTTCTCGTCGGTTTTTACTTCCTTTCCATTGATGACCATTGGGATTTCTATCTTTTCAGCCCACATTTTTTTGTATGTGGCAATAAGGCTTTTTACTTCAGCTGAACCTGGTACATAAGAGTTTACAGGCTCATTTACTGCAAGTGGAACTTGCGAAATTGCTTTTGACATATATTTTAATTGTTTTAATTAAGTCTGTACTACAAATTTACGATAATTCAGACAAAGAAAAAATAAACCATAGTTTTTATAAATTATCCTTTACATTCATATACTCTATAATAAATACGGTATTTTACCAGCGAAAATAAATCGTTTTGTGGTGTTTTTGTTTCGATTTTATAATGAGTGAAGGATCTGTATCTCATTTGAATATTAATTAATATTGCCCGGACACAGCTTATACCAGTTTGAAATAATGCAGAATCCTATGATCGAATTCAGTTTTTACAAAAAGATAAACCTGTATACTAGAAAGAATAAGTATATTTAATGTGTTTTAAAACAGTAACTTATGAAAATAATATTCTTTATCGTTTTATGCTTTTCCCAGGTCGTTTTTGCTCAGCATACCAAGAAAAATGTAAAACAGTCTGGCAGTTCATCTTCAACAGACGAACTTCTGAATAATGTTCTTAAAAAGTCAAAATGGAATTTTGATTTAAAGGATCTTGATAATTCTCACATCCTGTTGGATAAAGATAAGATGAAGCCTGATGTTTTATACTTTGTTGATGCTAAGAATTTCCAAATGAATATCAATCAGAAAGACTGTAAAAGCATCGTAAAAGGGACTTATCAGATTCTCAGGAAAACTGAAGAGATTGCAGTCACTTTTGGTCATCGCCCGTTTGTAGTAAATTCCCAAACAAATCAGAAATGCATGGAAAGCCTGATCACCTTCTTAGAAAGTAATCTGGATGTTCTATATGATGAAAAAGAGTCCGTTATTGAAATTAAAGAGTATGATTACCCGCCGAGTACTTCTGTTTCTCAATAGCGGATTACATTTTTTCGTTCTCAAGAATTTTCAGCACTAATTTTTCTTCTTGTGTTAAATCTGCCTTGCCATCATTTACTTCAATGTCTTCCAGCTCGTCAAGGTATTTTTTAATCGTATTATTTTCGTAAAGGTTGATCACCAGCGGATGAACATAGTATTTTCTGCACACCGTGCTGGTGTTGCCCAGGTGTGAAGCTACAATATCCAATGCCTCCTTTACTTTTCTTTTGTATTCCGTATTGCTTTCCGCATAGCCGATTTCTTTGAATGCGATTAAAGCACTGACGGTCCCCGACCAGGTTCTGAAGTCCTTAGCCGTAAAATCTTCGCCGCTGATCTCTTTAATATAATCATTCACCATTCCGGAATCAATGGAATGTCTGTTGCCCTCATCATCATAATACTGGAAAAGCTCTTTCCCCGGAATATCTTTACATTTCTGAACAAGTCTTGCCAGCCTTTTACTTTTCAGATCGACATTGTGCATCACCCCTTTTTTTCCTTTGAAAGAAAAGGTCATTTTCTGTCCGTTGATCTTTACGTGTTTATCTTTTAAGGTGGTTAAACCGAATGAGCCATATAGTTTCTCATACGCGTTATTACCAATCCTGATGTTCGTACGTTGCATAAGGCTTACGATCAGAGCCAGGATTTTTCTTTTTTCAAAATTTCTCAGTGCCAGATCTTTTTCCACATGCAGGCGGATTTCAGGTAGGGCATATCCAAACTGAAGCATCCTGTAAAATTTGGTGTGATTTCTTAAGGCACTCCATAAAGAATGGTATTTATACTGTTTTCGTTTCTTAATATCAAATCCTGTAGCCTGCAGATGTCCATTGTCCAAGGCACAGATCCAAACATTTTCCCATGCAGGAGGAATTACCAGTTTATTGATCCTGGTGATCTCATCTTTGTCTTTAATGCGTTCACCGTCTTTAAAGTACGAATACTTTTTTCCCCTTCTTTTACGAATAATTCCGGCGGTTTCTGTATCGGAGGTGTAAATAAGATTTACTGCCTTTGCAGAAGCCACCGGATCTTTCATGATCTTAACAATCTTAGAAGGTTTAAGGTGGGAGATCAATTCAAAGTCGTCATTATCCATAATAAAGCATGGTTAAGAGTTTTTACCCTTCGAAAAAATTAATAATAGAATAACGACAACCGCTACAACGAGCAAAATTCCCCACCACATTCCAGCCTTAAAGATAGTCTCGACGGCTTCACAACTTGTTAGTAACAATAAACTGAATATTGCAATACTGTATAAGGGTAATTTTTTCATATTGATTTTTTTAGTGTTTGATTTAAATTCTATGGTGATCAGGTCTCCAGTTTTTGATAGACTTCTTGATCTGATCTCCGGAAATATTTTCATTCAGAGCCTTATACAAAAGCTCTTTAAATTCATCGTCATCAGCAAACCTCAAAGCGGCGATCTGGTCGAAACTTAATTTTTCATAAGCCTCATCGGATCTTTTATTAAAAATTTCAAAGTACCGTTGTCTGAATTCAAATCTTACAATACGGTTTTGATTGCCGAGTGCATAGTGCTGCCGCAGCATAATGGCTAAATAGAGAATCAGAAAAATGATTATAGAAAATAGGATCCAGGTAAGTTTGTTCTCACCATCATTCCAGATATTATAAATTCCTACGCATTCCAATATAAACAGCAGAGGAAGATAAATGAAGTGATGTGGAGGATAAAATTTTCTGTGGTTTTTATAATTCTGCTTTCCCATAGGATATGATGTAGCAAGAATCTTTCCAAAATAGAATATTTTTAATAATAATTGTTGTTTTCATGCTTTAAAGTATTTGTTTTTGGCTTAAATGATTTATTTTTTATGTATTCATTAAATTCTTTTTTTCTTACATAAATTTTTTTAGCTGTGAATCATTCAGATGTAGACGGGACATTGAACTTTTATGTCAAACGAATGAGAATCTCTCAGTTTTATGATCAGTGAAAAAATAAAAAATAACCTTTAATTCGGGAAAAAACGGTTAATAATTTGAATCCGGAAGCTCAAATTTTTTGTAACTTTCGGTTTTAAAAAATTAAAAAATGACTTCAAGGGAAAAAGTAGCTGCGCTTCGTGAAGAAATGCAGAAAAATAATGTTGATGCATTTATAGTATATTCTGCAGATCCGCATATGAGTGAATATTTACCGGAAGAATGGCAGGAGAGAGCATGGCTCTCAGGATTTCTCGGGTCAGCAGGTTTTGTGGTGGTTACCCAAAACAAAGCCGGACTTTGGACGGACGGACGGTATTTTACCCAGGCTGCAATAGAACTTCAGGACTCGGGGATTGATCTTTTTAAAGATGGAATTGAAGGGACGCCTAACTATATCGACTGGATTATTTCCGAAATTCCTGCTGGCGGGAAAGTAGCTGTTAATGCAGTAGCCACATCCAACGCCAATTGGGAACTCCTTTCTCAAAAATTAAAAAATAAAAATATCGTTCTTGCAGACGCTCCTTTACTGAAGGAAGTATGGAAGGACAGGGGAACACCTTCAAAAAATCCGATTTATACTCAACCGGTAGAAAGATCCGGAAAATCCGTGACTGATAAGCTTTCCGCCATCCGTCAGAAAATGGAAGAACAGGAAGTTACCTATCATATCATTTCCAGCCTTGATGACGTAGCATGGACGCTTAATCTGAGAGGAAGTGATGTACAAAGCAATCCGGTATTTTTAGGCTATATCATCATTACAAAAAATGATGCGATCCTGTTTACCGATCTTGAAAAATTGGAGGTAGAAGCGAGAAAACAACTGGACGATTCTTTCGTAAAAATGATGCCTTATGAAGAGTTTTATAACTACCTTACAACAGTTAAGAACGAAAAAATCCTGGTATCTCCAAACAGCAACCAGTCTATTTTTGAAACATTAAAAGCAGATAATCAGTTTGTAAAAGCTCCTGTTCCGGGTAATTTAATGAAGGCTCAGAAAAATGAAACCGAACTGGAAGGTTTCAGAAAGGTGATGGTAAGAGATGGAGTCGCAATGGTGAAATTCCTTTACTGGCTCACTCATAACGCAGGAAAAGAAGCAATGACAGAATATTCTATCGGTGAAAAACTCCTAGGGTTCCGTGCAGAAGGAGAAAATTTTGTTGGAGAAAGTTTCGGAAGCATTGTCGGGTACAAAGATAATGGAGCCATCATGCACTATTCTGCAAAAAGTGAAGGGAGTAAAGAAGTAACGAATGATGCCAGTATCCTGGTTGATTCCGGAGGTCAGTACCTTGAAGGAACAACTGATATTACAAGAACTTTTGCCTTAGGAAATGTTTCTGAGGAATTTAAGAGAAATTCAACTTTAGTACTACAGGGAATGATCCGTTTATCCATGGTAAAGTTTCCAAAGGGAACTAAAGGCGTACAGCTGGATGCCATTGCAAGACTTCCGCTATGGATGGAGGGAAAAGATTTTAATCATGGAACCGGACATGGGGTTGGAAGTTTTATGAATGTACACGAAGGACCGCAAAATATCAGAAAGGACCTTAATCCGCAGGAACTTCTTCCGGGGATGGTTTGCTCTAATGAACCGGGATATTATCTGGAAGGAGAGTACGGAATCCGTCACGAAAACCTTATTGCAGTAAAAGAAGCTGAAAAGACGGGATCAGGAACTTTCTATGATTTTGAAACCCTTACATTCTGTCCTTTCTTCAAAGATACGATCGTAAAAGAAATTCTTTCTGAAAAAGAGATTGAATGGCTTAATCAATATCACAGCACATGTGAACAGAAACTGTCTCCTTATTTAGAAGGTGACGTTAAAGAGTGGTTTTTACAATTGGTAAGCCCGCTTTAAAAATTGTTAGATCAACTGAAAAGCCCTGTGAATATTATTTACGGGGCTTTTTTATAATTATTTATCCCGGTCTTATTACCTCCCGTTGTAAATCCTGTCAGTAATCTCAAAAAGCTTCTCCGTATTTTTACGGGTGCATTTCTAGGGATTACCCTGAAAATTAGAAATGCCATCCCGTCTATTTTTGTATCAATTAAAACCAGACACCACTTCATTTTATATATTTTCAGAACACAAACAGTTGAATCATCTCGTTCCTGAGATGATTTTTTTATGCCCGTTGAGATTTAAAAATCCTTCCGCCAACAGCAATCGTAGCCAAATAACCCGTCAATGGCCGGATATTTCCCATGTATCAATTTTGCTTTTCAAGGGTTTTCCGGAAATATAAAATAATATCTGAATTACACCACCGTATTTTTACGGATATATTTCTAGGGATTCCCCTGATGATTTTCGAAATGATGGAAACTATCTTTGAAATAACAAAAAGAGACACCATTTTCATATCTTCATATATACATTTAATAAATTTAAACGGTAAATCATCTCAGTCATGAGATGATTTTTTTTGTTGAGTATAGGAATAATCAGGTTTTCATTACCTTTGAGCTGTAATTGTAATGACCAGATAATCAAAAATGATACAGGAATATTTTCGAAGCTTTAATTTATTTACCGAGCTTGAAATTGAAGGCATTTTGCAGCTTTTTGAAGTGAGAAGACTCAATAAAAATGATTATTTTGTTCATGAGGGAGATCAATGCAAGGAAATAGCTTTTATAGAATCCGGTATTTTCAGGTCTTATTATACTTCAAGTGAGGGAAAAGATAATACATACTGCTTCAGGTTTCCTAATGTGTGGATCGCTTCTTATTCTTCATTTATTTCGGGAAATCCGGGCGTTGAAAGTATGCAGGCTATTTCAGAAGCTCATCTTTTAGTTTTGAAAAAAGAGAAGATAGAAAAATTAGTTAACGGGAATCCGAAATGGGTCTTATTCCTAAAAATGATTGCTGAACAGGAGTACCTGGAGCTGGAAAAACGTTTTTTTGAACTGCAAAGGGATAATGCTAAACAAAGGTATCTTTCTCTGCTGAAGAACTATCCTAATTATATCCAGGATATTCCTCTTCAATATTTATCTTCTTATCTTGGAATTACACAAAGACATTTAAGCCGTATCCGAAAAGAAATTTCTTTTTAGACATTTGTCCTGTTAAATGATCCTCCAGCTCTCTAGTTTTGTCAAAAAAATCAGAGATGCAGTCAAATATTTTAATTATCGGCGGGAATGGAACAGTAGGGAAAACCATTGCCCGTATTTTCAAATCGAGAAATCCTCACCATCAAGTTTTTATAGGAGGCCGAAGAACAGGAAAATCCGCAAATGATTTATTGGTGGATGTTACCAAACCCGATACTTTTCAAACGATTCTGGATCATCAGATCCATTTGATCATTCTTTCCGTGAATGACAAGGAGGATTATATTCTCCGGTTTGCCATAGAAAATAAAATTGATTACCTGGATATTACCAAACCTACACCGGACCTTATGAATGCCTATGAACTGGCGAAAAAACAAAAGATCAACAGCAGGATTGTTTTTAGTTCAGGCTGGATGGGAGGTATAGTCAGTGGATTAACCAATACATTGCCGGGCCAGATAAACAAGGTGCAGCTTTTCGTTTATTACTCTATAAAAGATCTTGCCGGAGAGAGTTCAGCCCATTTTATGGCTGAAAATGTGGCTAAACCTTTCTTTATGTATAAAAATAATCAACCTTTTTCTGTCAAACATTTCTTAAACTCCGAATTGTTTGAGTATTCCTTTGGAATAGGGAAAAGAACTGCCTACAATTTTGACGTGCCGGATTTATATATTTTAAATAAAATTGAGAAAATACCGGATGTAACGGTTAAAATGACCTATAACTCAAAATTTGTTACCTGGCTGCTGGGCGCTTTTCAATCTATGAGGATCTTCAGTATTTTATCGTTGAAAGAACGCAGGATGATCTTTGGATCAAGCGGAAAGGGAGATCAATCTGTTTTCGATATCGTAATCTCAGGCCATACGGATAATAAAACAATCAGCCTGAAAAGTACAAACGGCCAGGCAGAATTAACGGCATTATCTGCTGTTCTCCATGCTGAAAAATTGCTTGGAAGTGAAAAACATGATAACAGGATTTACTTTAGTCACCAGCTGCATGAACCCCATGATTTAATGAGCTCATTAAATGCTTACGAAAGTATCCATATACAAACAATCGGATGAAAAAAATAGTAATTATCAACGGGCATCCTCACAAGAGTTCATTTTGTTTTGCACTTTCAAGTGCTTATAAAAAAGGAGCTGTTAATTCCGGAGCAGCAATTAAAGAAATTGTTATTTCAGATCTGGAGTTTAATCCTAATCTTACATTCGGTTATCAGAAAAGAATGGAACTGGAACCGGATCTGTTGAAAGCATGGGAGGCGATACAATGGGCGGATCATCTGGTTTGGATTCATCCTGTCTGGTGGGGAGGTCTGCCAGCTATTACAAAAGGGTTCATTGATCGGCTTTTTCTTCCGGGTATGGCTTTTAAATACAGAGAAAATTCGCTGTGGTGGGATCAACTTTTGAAAGGAAAGACGGCACACAAAGTGAGCTATGTCGGAATCATCAAGACCTCTGATGAAAAGCAGCGTGTCCAATGGCTGAAAAAAATACAAAAGGCAGGACAAAGGCAAAAGTAGGATGTATATTAAATATTCATAATAAAGCTTAAATGATTCTGATAGGTTAAAAACTGAAAATTATACTTAAATTGCTGTCCATTAAAGAAAAATGATAGCAAAAACAGTAGAATATAATGGAATCATTTAATGTATGCGTCTTAAGAAGTTTTTAACCGGATTAACAGCTATTTTTTCCGTTTCATATATCCATGCCCAGGAGATCGATTCATCGTACATCAAGTCCTATCCACAGAAATACAGGATATCCGGATATCTTTCTACCAGTTCTTTAGAGGTAGACGATACGGATAGGCATTATACTCCCAATTACCCTTTGAATACAGGTGTTGGATTCGCGATTAAAAATACGATCGTGGGAATTCAGCTGGGATATGGTTTTATTCCTTTAACGGATAAAAAGAAATACGGAAAAACGAAAACGCGTGATTTCCAGATCCATCACTATGGCAGGAAGATGATATTCGATATATTCTTCCAGGACTACAGGGGATTTTATGTGGAGAAAGATAAAGACCAGAATCCGGATATCTATCAGCAAATGTCGGTGAAGCAGATCGGTATGGAAGCGACCTACCTTTTTAATGGGAAACGCTTCTCATCCAAGGCTGCTTTTGATCTGGACGAAATACAGCGGCATTCTGCCGGAAGCTGGCTGGTAGGAGGCGGTGGTTATTATTATCAGTTGAAGGGAATGGAAAGAAGCGGCTCTGAAGGAACGTACGGATTAGAAAATTTTCAATTGGGAATTAATGGAGGATATGCTTATTCCTGGGTCATGAGTGAGCGTTGGATGATGACAGGAACTATTCAGGCAGGGGCTAATTTTGGGAATGCTCTGAAATCATTGAAAAAAGGCAGGGTTGAAGTATATCCTACTGCATTTGCCCGGATTGCCGGAAATTATCATAAAAATAACTGGGGTATTTCTTTTGCGATCCTCATTAACAATAAAACCGTCTATCCCGTAAAAAAAGAAGAGCTAAGTCTTACTGCCATTACCATGCAGCTTTCCTATGTTAAACATCTGGATCATATTTTTAAATCCAAAAACAAATAAAATCTTTACTGTTTATGGCCGTGGTTTCAAATCGTTATTATAGACAATCCGTATAAGCATTTAGCATAAAGATTTCCATTAAAAAACGTAAATTTGCAGCATGAATAACGATACCATTTGTGCGTTGGCTACGGCCAATGGAGTAGGAGCTTTAGGCATTATCAGAGTTTCGGGTAACGATGCTTTATCTGTGGTACAGAAGTCTTTTCCCGGGAAAAATCTTGGGAAGCAAAAATCGCATACCATTCATTACGGGTATTTTATGGATGGGGAAGAGGCTATTGATGAGGTGATGTTATCTATTTTCCTGGCACCCAAAAGTTTTACAACTGAAAACTCTGTGGAAATAGCATTCCACGGATCTCCGCATATTGGAAAACGTATTCTTGAAACCCTTACCAAAAACGGAGCAAGAATGGCAAAGGCGGGAGAATTTACACTTCGTGCTTTTATCAACGGAAGAATCGATCTTTCCCAGGCAGAAGCTATTGCAGATGTCATCGCTTCTGAGAATGAAGCATCCCGGAAAGTAGCCATCAACCAGCTAAAGGGAGGAATTACCAACGAGATATCAATTCTTAGAACTGATTTGCTGAATTTCGTTTCATTGATCGAGCTGGAATTGGATTTCGCAGAAGAAGATGTGGAATTTGCAGACCGGTCAGCCCTCAATCAGCTCTTAAGCAAAATTGAATTAAAATTAAATTCACTTATTGAAAGCTTTCAATACGGTAATGCAATTAAAAACGGGACTGCTGTTGCTATCATTGGTAAGCCGAATGCAGGTAAATCCACATTATTGAATGCCCTCCTGAAAGAAGAAAGAGCGATTGTCAGCAGTATTGCAGGAACCACCAGAGATACGATCGAGGAGGTTTTACATATTAAAGGACATGCATTCCGCCTGATCGATACCGCAGGATTGCGTGAAACAGCGGACGAAATTGAAGCAATAGGCGTTAAAAAAGCCAAAGAGAAAGTTGAAAATGCCAATATTCTCGTTTATCTGGCAGACGCCGCTACAGAAGATTTCACAGAAGATATTGAAATGATCCGGTCTTTGATAAGAGAAGATCTAAAGCTGATTATTTGTGCCACTAAAATTGATGAGGTTATACCTACAAAATATGAGAATGTGGAAAATGTTTTCAGAAAGGAAATCGACCACGAATTTGATTTCATCAAAATCTCAGCAGTAGAGAATCAGAATATCCAGGACCTGAAAAATGAATTGTCATCCTATGTTGAACAATTGAAATCCCTCGAAAATAATGTGGTGATCACCAACCAGCGTCACTTCGAATCGTTACACAAATCTTTGAGTGCAGTACACAAAGTAAATGAAGCAATCACTTTCCGGATTTCCACAGAGCTATTGGCGTATGAACTTCGTAATGCATTGGAACATTTAGGAGAGATCTCCGGAGAGGTTACGAATGATGAAGTGCTGGGGAATATTTTTTCTAAGTTTTGTATTGGGAAATAACTTTTATTGAATTGAAAAAAATAACAACCCGATAGTTAATTTATGGTTGTTCGGTAATAACCATAAAAGTTTACTGTAATATTAGAGCCAACTGCTCGAGCGAGTGTCACGCTCGTGCCCGAATAAAGATTAACAATCTATATATAAATCCGAGAAGGTACACTTTCTTGGATTTTTATTTTTAGTATTTAAGATTAATGGACCTGAAAGTAGCTTTGTAGCAGAAATATACAAATGGAAATATGGTAGTGTAATAAACTACTGTAATGATGATCAGAAAATTCTGGAAATAGATTTAAATTTGTGATGTGAATGGCAACGAGCGTGACGCTCGAGCCACGGAGGAACTACCTATGGAGAAGTGCAGATTAATCCAAATCCTCAAAATTATATAATACCTGCTAATCAAGATAAAAAACGCAGATAATTATGAAAATATTTCTAAAAAATTTACTGCTATTACTTTTACTAGTGTTTTCTTCATGTAAGAGTGAATTTAAAAAAGAAATTTTAGTTGATAAATTATCTTCTATTGAAAATGGATTACCGTCCCCATATTTTAATTATAGGCTATATTTTGCAATTGATAATAATAAAATTTTAGAAACTAATATTGATTTATTGTTTGAGCTTTATAAAGATGAGTATTCGAATAAGTATTCAAGTTTGAAAGATTTTTTAAAAGCTCTTTTTCTCCATAATGAGGTTATAAAAGTTAATAATTTAACTAAATATAAAGGAGCAGATTATCTAATCAATTTTAGTGAAATTGATAATAATATTAATTTGAAAAACATTGAGGATATCCAAAAAGAGTATTTAAAAGCGAAAAATGGACAGTTTTTATTGTTTTTAACAAATTTAAATTCATCTGAGAGATATACAATATTGTACAGAATGTTTGAAGATGAATTCATAATAACTTTAAATGATTATGTTGGTTATTATAGTTTAAGAAAATATGATTAATTCTCTTGTAAGGAGATATTCTATGACAAAAAAAAGTAAATAAAAATTTGATATTTAAGATGTAATTTAACAAGTGGCTAATTACAGAATATTACAATAAATGCTCTGCCTTTAATTTTGAACTTTACATTATTTATAATCAGGAGGGAATTTTTCCTTCCTGTTTTTTTGTGATCACTTGGAAATCTCTTATTTGCTAAAATATAACAAAATCATTCACTAATCATGATACTACTTTTCTCGAAATGTGTATAAACAATTAGTTTGTTTGATTAATATTTTTTATTTACACACATATATATATTGGTCACAATCTCAAACTACTAACATCTTCCTCTATTTCATATCATGACTATATTTTTTCGGTTTTTTACCCAGATGCTTTTCAAATACCCTTGAAAAGTGACTTAGGTTTTCAAACCCCATTTGATAGCCTGTTTCTGATACCGACAGTTTTTCATCCCGCAAAAGCCGTGCAGCTTCTTTCATACGTAGGTGCTGATAGTAATCGTAAATTCCCATACCAAAGACCTGCTTGAATATCCGGCGGAGCTTAAGTTCGTTCATTCCGGCCATTTGTTTCAGTTCTGCAATACTGGTTGGCTGGCTTAATGAGGAAACAATTTTGTCGCGTACCTGATAAATAGATTGTATTTCCTTCCGACTTAGTTTTTGATGGGTAGAATTTTCCCGCTTTCGTAAACTCTCAAATAAATAAAAAAGCAACTCCATAGCCTTGATTTTATAGTAATAGCTTCTCATTGTTGCCGGAGTTTCTTTTTTTACAATATCATTTACGGTGCGCAAAATATCATCGGTCATCAATTCTTCAATCAGAAAGCTGTTGGTATTATCGAAAAGAAACTGAAAATATTCGGATTCCTCTTTTAAAAAACTCTTCAAATACTCGGCACTGATGCTAATTGAAACATAGGTAGCCTGTGTATTTTCTATGAACTGAATTTTTTGTGGTATCGTAAATGGAAATATACGTACAAATGTGGCATCTGAAGGCGGTTTGATTGTACCGGACGTATTTTGATTATGATCTTCAAAGATGTTGTAAAATAAAAAACCAATACTGTCTTTAATCACGGATGTTGCAGTTTGTCGTGTAAAATTCTTTTTAGCGATCATTGAACCAAAGTGCAGCGCCATATCGGGTAAAAAAATAAAAGCTTTAAAAAGTTTGACCTCGAAATGCTGTAGCTCATCTTTTGTCGTCAGTCCTACCTTGCTTGCATACTCAAGAATTCTGCTGTCTATAGCTTTATGATCTTCGTCTTTCATATTTTTACGACTATTTTTAGTTGTTATTGAGGTATTTTAATCGTAAAGTTACCGGTAATTTTGATATAACAAATGTTATAGAACAATTAAATTCTTAAGTTATGAAAAAACAAGTTTTGATATCAGGTGCAAGTTTCGCCGGATTAACTTTGGCTTATTGGTTAAATAAATATGGTTATGAGGTAACTGTCGTAGAAATAGGTAAAGGTCTTCGGAAAGGAGGTTCACCCATCGATGTCCGGGGTAAAGCACTGGATGTGGTACAAGAAATGGGAATATTACAAAAAATTAAGGACCGTGAGTTTATCCATACCGATGAAATCGTGGATGCTAAAGGCGACACATTGAGTCGTTTTTCAATAAATGCAATGGAAGAATATCTTGGTGATATTGAAATCCACCGCAGTGACCTGGTAGAACTTATTTTTGATATTGTCCCTAAGAATGAGGTAGAATTTATTTTCGGAAACAGCATAAAGACATTAGTCCAACATGAAGATCGTGTTGAGGTATCCTTTGAAAAAGGGGATAACAGAAGTTTTGATTTTGTATTTGGGGCAGATGGCACCCACTCAATAGTAAGAAAACTGGTATTTGGTGCTGAAGAAAATTTCAAAAAATTTTTCGGTGTTTACTTTGCTTTTACCAAAGCAGATCATATACAAACAGGCAGGTCAGGAAATACGGGAATCGTATATCGGGAGCTGGGCAAGCAGGCAGTAATATACCATTTCAAAGATGGAGCTAATGCAATACTGATGTTCAGAGCTCCGGAACTGGATTGGAATTACAGAAATACAGAACAACAAAAACAAATTCTGAAAGAATATTTTGGGAACAATACGAATTGGAAAATTCCTGAAATTTTAGATTCCATGCTTCATTCCGACGATTTATATTTTGATGAAGCGAATCAGATCCATATGCCGACCTGGATTAAAGGACGTGTAGCCCTGGTTGGTGATGCTGCGCACGCGCCAAGTTTTTTTACGGGAATGGGGACAAGCCTCGCATTGCAAGGCGCAACTTTGTTAGCAAAGGAGCTTGATGCAAATGATGATTATAAAACTGCTTTCAAAAAATACAATGAAACCTTCAAACCTTTTGCGGAAAGCATTCAGTCTCGCATTAAATGGGGTTTAAAAGTTCAGTTACCTGAAACAGAAGAAGAATTACAGGCATCTTTCATGGCGTTTAGTCATGATAATAAAAAATAACCCCTTATGAATTGATTCCAACACATATTGGGGTTAAGAATTTTGGGTATTTACAAGGATTTGGAATAAGTAGGCCTTGCGTGTACGTTTAATTTTTAAGTAATCTAAAAGTATCTGTTATACCTTCAATAAAGGCCTCTGGATTTTCCCATGGACCAAAGTGTCCACCCTTTTTAAATGCTTTAGCATAGATTGTGTTAAATTGTGATGCCATAGGACCGTTTTCGAAAATACCAACACGGTTTTCCTCAGTACCCAGAGGCGGGTAAGCGTCTCCTGTAAGGAAAGTAAATCCCGCTGGAGCTTCTACTATTGGAGTTCTATTATGTGATGGCTTCCAGGGATATCTGTTAGCATTCGAATAAACACGTATAGAAGAACCAATAGCCTGATTTACCCAGTAGATCATGGCAAATGTAATGATATCATCTTTCGAAAAAACATCTTCAAAATTTCCAAGGATGTCGCTCCATTTTTTCCAACGTTGTAGTATCCATGCCAACATTCCAACAGGAGAGTCATTTAATCCATGTGTGATGGTCTGAGCATCAAGCATATGGACTGCAACATGGGAAGCATAGGTACGCTGGAACTTGATGATGCCTTCACGTAGCTCGGGAGAGGCTTCCTTAGGTATCATCTGTCCTTCTGTTAAGTCCCATGGTCTTTCGCTTTGGAAAATTGTTAATGGCATTTCCTGTCCCAAATGGATACCGATAAGCTCTTCTGCATATTTATGTCCCAATTGAGCGGTTACCAGCATTCCATAATCACTTCCTGAAGCAGCATATTTTTTATAACCCAAAGTTTCTGTCATCAGTTTATGCCAAAGTTCTGCCATCTTCGAAAAATTCATTTCTCCATCTTTTACAGGCGTAGAAAAACCAAACCCAGGAAGCGATGGGACAATCACATCAAATGACTGTTCAGGATCTCTACCGTAGGAAGCCGGATCGGTAAGCTGGCGAATGACTTTACTCCAATGCCAATAAGTCCAAGGCCAGCCATGAGATAGGATAATCGGTGTAGGATTTGGTCCTTTACCTTTTTCGTAAATAAAATGGATAGCCTGGCCATCAATTTCTATTTTATGCTGGTTAAAAGAATTTAGTTCCTTTTGTGCTGCTTCCCAGTCATAACTATTAATCCAATGATGAACAATATCTTTGAGGTATGCAGTACTGATGCCATAATAAGAATCTTCATTATTTAAATCCTCTGACCAACGTGTTGTTTTTAATCTGGTTTCCAGGTCGTTAAGGATTTCCCCGGATACATTAATTTCGAAAGGTTTTAAGTCTGTATTCATTTTTCTTTTTTTAATATGTGAAATCTAATTTTAATCTGGTTTGTATGAGTTTTTTTATAAACCATGTGTCTTTGATTTTAACAAAATCACCATGATAATGTCCAAAACCATGTAATGTTCTAAATACTGGTACATTGCTGTCTTTCAATAATATATTTTCTTCATTTTCCGGTCTTATGAGATGATCTTCCATAGAAAATACTGCATGGACCATTTCTTTAGATTCGATGTCTATTTCAAAAGAAAATAAATGATGAATTGCTGTCGCATTTCCCACACTTTCCGAAATCTTATTTTCTATTTCTCTTCTCCCTGCCATTTGGACGAGTGTTTCACCGTTAACATCTAATGGAGTAAATATTCCATTCTCCGTAAATAAATTTGCAAGTTCAGTGAAGTTTTTGCTGTCGGCATGACGGACATATTTTGCCATGACTGTTCTTATATCGTCTGTGATTGTTAATTTTTCTAAATGTGTTATATTCATTGTTTATATTTTATAATTCTCAGACAAATTTATAGTAAAAATGATATACTTTTGTTACCAGTATAATAAAGTATACCAGTTACATTGATTATATCACTGAACCTTTTGTTTAGAGAAAGAGATAAAAACAATTGATAATAGTATTATAAATCTCCAATTTTGTGTCAGAAGTAATTTCTTTTACCAATTTCATCTGTAATGTAAGTAAGTAATTCTACGAAATAGAATAAGGTATTGATAGCATAATGACAGGCATATACCAAAAATATAGGAAATAAATTGGTGAACAAAACCGTTTGTACTGTATTAGTTGTGCTGGTGTAATATGATCCCAAATCATGGTAGATCATTTGGAAAATAATTCGAGAAAATGATTATGCAAAAGGAAATAGATGGTATTTTAAATATAGCCAAGGGAATACTGAGTCCGATATTATAAAAATATTGGCAAGTTTTTCTGCTTTCTGGAGTTTGTATTTGTAAAGAAGAAAAGAGTATAGTTCCTATTACTGATCATAGGAGGAATTTCCGGCTTTAGCACATTGATCTAGGGATTGTTAGTCGTAATAACAAACATGATCAAAGGTTCATCGCCTGTGTTTTCGATGGAATGATAACCTATTGAACTGATGGCTGTAATATCACCTTTCTGAAGTGTTTTTTTACGCTCGGGTCCGTGAGTTCCTGTTCTTTCCCGGTATTCTCCTGTTCCATGAACAACGACATAAAGTTCTTCTTCATTTCTTGCATGGTGGCTATGATATCCGGATTCGTCTCCTTTGTTCAGCAAGACCATATAAGCAGCCAGGCGATTATTGGCTAGCTCTTTATCGCCGAACATTTGTAACATATAAACGGTTCCTTTTCCGCCATACATACCTTCACGTTTATCAACGCGGGTAATGGTTCTTTCATCTTTTTGGAATGCCATTACATACAGGTGGATATACTTTGAAACTTCTTGTATAACGTGGTCAAATTCTGCTCCTTCAGATAGTATTACGGTATCGGCCATTGTGAGGTCATGATTAATGGATAAAATAGGATTTCAAGGTACCAAAAATTAAGCAGCATTGCAAGCAATTCAGTATGTATCATTATATGTTCCGGATCATAAAAAGAGATTCGTCAATATCAATAACGTTTTCAGCAAATAAGAAGTAAGCGGTATTCGCCATCTTTTTCAATGGGGGCCCTGTGAACACAAGGAAGAACTTTTTGTTCCGGATGATCTACTGCCAGTCGCCAAAGATGCCCTGATCCGAGACTGACCGGTTCAGCATTAATCTTTGGCTGATAGTGCAGGTCGAAGAAGTATTCTTTCAGGAAATCTTCAAATTCTGCTTCCGGACCGTTATGTAATTTTCTAAGCTTTTCCCTGATCTCGGGGATCAGAATCTTTTGCTCCACCTGGTCATTGGGTATAATTTCACTGGGAGCCCCGTGATAAGTACACAAAAAAGTATCGGTGCCGATGGGGGAGCGGTCTACATGATATGAATATACATCGGTTGAGATGAAATCCAGTTCTTCGTCCCGGTCATAATTTTTAAGCAGGTTGAGGGAAGGCAATGCTCCGAAGTCTTCCAATAAACGTAAATCATTGAGAATCGTTTCCCTCGCAGTAATTCCTTTTTCTGAAAGTGGTAATGCCAAAAGATCGTCAGTGGAAACTTCCGTAATATGATCTTTTAAATGAAGCTTAGAGACAATTTCTTTAAAGTCTCCGGTTAAATTCCTGTGCCAGCAGATTGCATTCATAGTTCCGTAAAAATCGGTATCGATGAGTTCTGAAAAGGAAGATACCACTTCAATTTGTTTGCTGCTGGAAAATATAGGATTCATATGATGGAATAAACTGTTAAGCCGTTTAATACTTTACAAAAGTAAGGAATTGGAGATAACTTTAAATTGACTTGTCTTCAACAGGACTGGATATGAAAATTGAAAAGCAGGTTTTTATACCTGCTTTTTATAATGTGATGGAAAAGACACTAGTCTTCCAAAACAGGTGCCTCTTCAATAAGTGCTTTTAAAGATTCAGGAAGAAAAGGCCTGCCACCGGTTGAAGGCACACAAGTTCCGGTAAAAGTTGCTTTTGTCGTCACCTTACCATTCAGGATAATGGATTGCTTAAAATGAATCTTAGGAGCGTCACCTTTATCCCTGAACAGTTCACAGGTTACCGTAAAGGTATCTCCTTTTTTCAGAGACCTGAGAAAACTGATCGTGTATCCTGATAATACCATATTAACCCCATTTTTTGCTTCATTTTCAAGGTTAAACCCCAAAACCTCATCAATATACTGGTGTCTGCAATATTCCATATAAAACGGATAATATAAACCGTCCATAATTCCCTGTACATCAATGTGCTCTTCTTTAGTCACATATTCTTTTGAATATTTCATAATGATAATTCTATATTTAATACATAAAGCTAATTATAATTGGCGCCAAATCAAAATTGAACGAAGAGATCTTAACCTACACAAAGAAAATTTAATAATATTTTAATGTATTATATTTCTCTATGTGTTGATATATTGTGATTTATTTATACTTTTGTTTCCATTATTTCATCCCGATTGTACCCGCTTATTTCCTATAATATATGACAGATCGTTGAAGATTCCTTACCATTGGAATTCCGGTCACGTCATGATGGTAGCCAATAAACAGATCATTTTAATAATAAAAATAAAACATGAAAAAAGCAATTTTTATCCTGCTAGCATTAAGTACACTGGCTTGTGCTCCTGAAAATTCTGATGATGCACTGGTAAAATCGGGCAATGTTTTCCAAAGTTCCAACTTGTCCGTCACATCCAAAACCTCAAGGCCCCAGACCTGGGCTCAAAAAGTTTCAGGTTCTCCTTTTGATAATCTGTATAAAGTAAATAATGATGTGTATAGAAGTGAGCAGCCTGACAATGCGGGCTTTAATTTTCTTGAGCAAAAACATATTGCTTCGATACTTAACCTGAGGGAAGGTCATACAGATCATGTGGGAGGAACTAACTATGCAGGTAACCTGTATAATGTTCCCATGAATGCTTCATCCGTATCAGATGTTGAGATCATTAAAGCTTTGCGCATAATAAGAACCGCCCCGAAACCTATTGATGTGCATTGTGCTCATGGTAGTGACAGAACCGGTGTTACGATGGCGATGTACCGTATTATTTTCCAGAACTGGAGTAAAGAGGATGCCACTGAAGAAATGACAGAAGGAGGCTACCATTTCCATTCCCAATATACCAATCTTATCGATTATATCAGGGATGTGGATGTTGATTACATCAAAGGACAGGTATTTAACTAATTAGTTTCTGATTTAAAACATAAAAAGTCAGTATTTCATTATACTGTAATCCTAACCTATAAATTAATCCAGGGAATCACTTTCCTGGATTTTTTATTTGTAAGTTACATTTTTACAATTTTAAGAAGTATTTTATAAATACATTCGTTGAAAGAGTTATTAAAACCCTACCAAAGGGCTAAATAGGAAGGATGATATTTAAAAAATATAGATATAATCACTGATTGCAAAAGCCGTTCTTGCATGATTGAATGGCATAACACTAAATCTTTTAATATGAAAAATGCAAAATTACTTAGCAGAACTAAATTGAAAAATGTAACAGGCGCAAAAAAAGCCGTTGGTGGTGGGATTTGTGATGACTGGTCCAATGATAGTTATGATGTTTGTTTTAATTGCTGTGTAGCTTGGGCCTCAAATCAACCCAGCTCACCATCTGATCCGGGAGGACTTGAAGAGTGCTCTACTTTATGTGCCCGAAATGGTGCCCCGTGGTAATTAAACAGAATCTAGATCAGCTTGATTAAAATTAGTATTTATCGGATGTTACACCGGAAAGGTGAAGTATAAAAGAGGATATCTCCAGAGATATCCTCTTTTATTATTTTTTACAAAACTGTTATATTATAGGCAAATCTTTTAAATTTGATAATCCTGCTCTCTCATAAACAGGACATAGCCTATGTAGTCATTACACCGGTGTAATTTTAATATAAAACCGCTCCATGGAAAGAAGAGAATTTTTGAAACAGTGTTCAGTTGCTGCATCCGGCTTGGTTCTTGCGAATATACTACCATCCTACGCCAGTGCCATGTTGCGGGAAGAACATTTACGGTCAGGTAAATCACTGTTTGAAGTTTTCAGTAATCCGGAAAATCGGTACCGCCCATTTGTACGTTGGTGGTGGAATGGCAATAAGATTGAAAGATCAGAACTTGCCAGGGAGCTCAGGATTTTAAAGGATGCGGGAATAGGAGGGGTTGAGATCAATCCGATATCATTTCCTTCGCGTACGGATGACATGGGGAAGCAAAGTATTGATTGGCTAAGTGACGAATGGATAGACTTATTGAAATTTACGCTGGAAGAAGCTAAATCTCTGGAGATGACCTGTGATATATTGGTGGGTACGGGTTTTCCCATGGGTGGCGATTTTTTAGAAAAAGAAGAATGCTCACAAATAGTGGTGATCGCCGTAAAAAAATTAAAGGGTCCTCTTACCACGGAATTTTCTCTTTTTGATCTTTATAAAGAAGCCGATCCGGCGATTACCAGCCCATACAGCGGAAGGACGATGGAAATGCTGGACGTAAAACTTGTGCCGGATCCGCTCAATAGGATAGACGAAATGATGGATCTTTCGGATCAGATTAAAAGCGGAATGATAAAAGTTTCTATACCCAAAGGTAATTATGCGGTTTATGGATTGGTGAAAATAGAACGCTTTATGCGGGTGATCCAGGGGGCGCCGGGTGGGATGGGACCCGTTCTGAATCATTATAATTCTGCTGCCGTGAAAAAATACCTCAACAGGATGAGTGATAGCATTCAGCGAAAAACAGGACCTCTTGCAGGCTATGTCCGCTCTTTCTTTGTGGATAGTCTGGAAATAGAGGGGGCCAACTGGAGTGAGGATATGATCACAGAGTTTAAAAGAAGGAGAGGATATGATATTTATCCTTATTTGCCCTTTGTATTATTTAAAATTGGAGCAATGGGAAATACCACGGGGCAGAATATCCAATATCCCGTAAAGACGGGCGAAGTGTTCAAAAAAATGACAGACCGTATGCGGTATGATTTTGAGCTTACCAAAGCAGAGCTTTTTGAAGAAAGGTTTGTTACTCCCTATGTAGACTGGTGCAAAGAGAATAAAATACAATCGAGAGCGCAGGCCTATGGAAGAGGCTATTTTCCATTGGAAGGAAGTTTTGAAATTGATATTCCAGAATGTGAAACCTGGCTGAAATACGGTATCGGAGAAGATATCAGTGAAGAGAAATTCACACAATATCCCTGGCATCTTGGCAGGGGAAACACGATGATCAATAAGTTGGTTTCTTCTGCAGCCCATCTGAAGAATAAAAAACTGATCAGTTCCGAAGAGCTTACCAATACTGACATGGTGTTCAATGAGTCTCTGGAAATTTTCAAAATAGCGGGGGATCAGAGCACGATATCGGGAGTTACAAATCCCGTTTTTCATGGATTTAACTATTCTCCGCCGGAAGCAGCTTTTCCAGGCTGGATTACCTATGGTGGATATTTTAATGAAAAGAACACGATGTGGCCTTATTTTAAACATTACACAGATTATCGTGCCCGGTTATCGGCGGTATTGCAGCAGGCTACCATGTTTGCCGACATTGGGCTGTTAGCTCCCTTTGCTGATCAGTGGTCGGAATACGGTGCCCAGATGGAACCTTTTCCGGTTATCGTATCGCCGGCATATCAGGCTTTGATCTGGGAATCCATTCATCAGAATGGTAACGCTTGTGATTATGTTTCCGAACGTGTGATCCAAGACTCGGAAGTAAAAAAAGGATTCCTTACGTATGGAAGCAGAAAATACCATACTCTTTTTTTAATTGAAGTGCATAGTTTGGATACAGCCACAGCAAGCAAACTGTATGATTTTATAAGGGAGGGTGGAAGAGTCTTTTGCATTGAAACGGTTCCCGAAAGATCAACGGGTTGGAATAATTATGAAAAAAGAGATCAGGAAGTGAAGGAATGGGTGAGAAAGATGGAGGCTTATCCTGACCGTTTCATTGTATTGCATAAACCTACGGCTGACTTTTCAGGGTGGTATAAAACCGTACAGGAGAAATACAGCCTAAAGCCCTATATGAAAATCCGGAAACCTGAGTCCTTTATAACTCAAGTGCGTTATCAGACAACAGATGCAGAGCTATTCTTACTGACCAATTCGAGCAGCAGGCATAGTGCTTCACTGGATATTCAATTTGATCAGGAGATCATTAAGCGTAAACAGGCGTGGTTGTGGGATGCGACAACAGGCAGGAGAAATAAGCTGGCAGTAGAAGAGGGGCTTTTTCATATAAATTTAGGTCCTGCAGACTCAAAACTGATTGTTTTTGATCATCATAGAAAAGGAACCATGTGGAAAGCTCATCCGTTAACAGGAACTCAAGTAAAAGAACTGAGCACTGGATGGGATGTGGAGTTCAGGCATTATGACGGGACCGTCAACAAAGAAAAGCTGGATCGTCTTACTGATCTTAAGGAGCTGTCTTCTTACAGTCATTTTGCCGGAACTGTAGTTTACCGTACTACATTTCAACTTGGAGATCATGATACCAAGGATTTCCTGAATCTTGGAAGTGTATATGGAATCTGTGAAGTAAAGGTGAATGGAACAGAAGCCGGAACCCAATGGTTCGGCCGAAGGGTGTATGCTCTCGATGGCTTGCTCCATATCGGTGAAAATGAAATCGAAATTAAGGTCATTACCGTTATGGTAAACTATATGAAAACGCTTAAAGATAATGAAGTGGCTCAGTACTGGACCAACCAGAAAAAGAAAGACCAGCCCCTGCAATCTTTGGGGCTGGCAGGACCTGTAACGATTTACTGAGACCTACGGGAGCATAAGTCTGTTCCTTACATTATTGTTAGTATCTTACATTTAGCCTTTCTTATTCATGATCCCGAATCTCTGTTTTACCTTTGTCTGTGATGAGTTCAGGAATATCCTGATCTAAAGCAATATAGGCATGAAAATAGTATTTATAACATTATTGATGATGGGATCAACTGATTTTTTATCTGCTGTCCGGTCACCTTATTATTTATCAGAGCATCGTTTTAAAAGTAATTTGAATATGGACAATAAAACAGTACTTGAAAAAGCAAATCTAGCTATCGCTAAAGGAGATTATGAAGGTTTTCTTTCCTACTGTACCGATGATACACAGTGGACATTTGTAGGTGAACAGGTTTTGAAAGGAAAGGAAGAAGTGCGAAAATATATGGCAGTTGCTTATACAGAACCACCTGAATTTAAAGTAGAAAAATTAGTAGCCGAAAATGATTATGTGGTGGCTATAGGAAGAATAAGCATGAAGAATAAAGAAGGGAAAATTGTTGACTATTCTTATTGTGATGTTTGGCGATTCCGTGATGGAAAGATGGCAGAATTGAAAGCATTTGTCATCGAAAAGAACTGATCATAAAAAAATCCTCCGAAACGGAGGATTTATTATTGATACGCTTATCTTAAGATGAATAAGCTAAAGCTTTAGTTACGGAAAAAAGGGCTTACCCCTGAAGAATCAAAAGTAAAGGCAGTCTGATTTTCAGATTTGTCCAGTTTTTTGTTAATGGTAAGCGCCCATAAAACAAGCTCCTTACAGAAGTTCTGATCTTCTTCACTTAATTCGGAGGCGTTTTCCTCAACCACCTGCACCAGAGGAGCAATACTGTTAAGCTTGGAATAGAACTCTTCATCCGTATCCGTGTAGTTCAGTTCCAGCTGATTTTTGTTGAACCATTTGATCAGGTCCGTATAAGGAGTTTTGATGCCCTCTTTCTCCAGCTTTGAAATGCGTGGGAAAATCGATTCAAACTGTACCATCACGGCTCTGTCGATTAATATTTTCGCTACATAATCTGCTCCTTCCTGCTCCCCTTCATACACAAGTTCGATTTTCCCTGTGATCGATGGAATGATAGACATAAAATCAAGCAGGCGAACCGTTGTTTTTTCTGCATCGGTTTCTATTAAGCGCAGTTTTGCGGCAGCCACAAGGTTTTCCATTGCACTGATGGTCAATCTGGCACTTACCCCGCTTTTTTCATCCACATATTCACTGTCACGTGCTGCAAAGGCAACACCTTCCAATAAATCTTTTGCAAGACCCGGAACCTGTATCCTTGATTTGTCTTCAGGTGATATAAGAGCTTCCTGCTCCGTAATTTGACGGGCAAGATCAATGGTTCGGGGATAATGGGTGAAGATCTGCGAACCGATCCTGTCTTTAAGAGGAGTTACAATGCTTCCCCTGTTAGTATAGTCTTCAGGGTTTGCAGTAAATACAAACTGAATATCAAGAGGCATTCTCAACTGAAACCCTCTGATCTGAATATCTCCTTCCTGTAAGATATTAAATAACGAAACCTGGATGCGGGCCTGTAAATCAGGGAGCTCATTGAGAACAAATATCGAACGGTTGGCACGCGGAATCATTCCGTAATGCAGCACGCGTTCGTCAGAATATGGAAGCTTCAGGGTGGCAGCTTTAATCGGATCGATGTCTCCGATTAAGTCGGCAACATTTACATCCGGTGTGGCCAGTTTTTCAAAAAAACGGTCTGAGCGGTGTACCCATGAAATAGGGGTGTTGTCTCCCAATTCATCAATAAGGTCTCTGGCAAATTTCGAGATCGGATGAAATGGACTGTCATTAATTTCAGATCCTTTTACAACAGGCATGTATTCATCCAGAAGGTCTACCATGCTTCTCGCAATTCTTGTTTTTGCCTGTCCGCGTAAGCCCAGTAAGTTAATATGGTGTCCTGCTAGAATGGCTTTCTTCAATTGAGGGATTACGGTGTCTTCGTAACCCAGTAACCCTTTAAATACGGGTTCTTTAGCTTTAATCCTGGCAATAAGGTTCGCCTGAATCTCTTGACTAATCGTTTTATGGGTATATCCGGAATCTTTTAACTCTTTGAATGTAATATCGTTTTTCATTGTTTCTTTTAAATAAATAATCTATATACTGTAATAAAAGGATGAGAATCTATATATCTAACCTCTAAATTCTAAGATCTAAAATCTAAAATCTAGCATCAAACTATATTCTCCTTATCCTGTTTTTTTCATAATCTTCAAAAATCATCTGCCCCAAACCAGACAAGCCTGTAAGAAACGCCTTCCCTTTATTCTGTGCTGTAAATACTTCCACAAATTTACGGAGATAGGGATCCTGGGCAATCATAAAGGTTGTAATGGGAATTTTCAGCTTTCGGGCCTGGGCCGCTTTATGCAGGCATTGTGTAACTATTTTTTCGTCAAGACCAACACTATTCATATAGAACTCACCGCTAGGAAGCTGAATGCAGCTCGGTTTTCCGTCGGTGATCATGAAAATCTGTTTATTGGTATTTCTTTTTCTGCGAAGAATATCCATCGCAAGCTCCAGACCTGCCACCGTATTGGTATGATACGGTCCCACTTTTAAATAAGGAAGATCTTTGATCTTAATAGGCCAGCCTTCATTACCAAACACGATAATGTCA
Organism: Chryseobacterium sp. PTM-20240506; assembly: GCF_048296755.1. NCBI lineage: Bacteria > Pseudomonadati > Bacteroidota > Flavobacteriia > Flavobacteriales > Weeksellaceae > Chryseobacterium > Chryseobacterium sp. PTM-20240506. The sequence continues at coordinate 1,832,680 of NZ_CP182581.1, read as the reverse complement.
ATAGAATCCTTAGGGTATTTTCTATTGATCAGCTCAACTAATGCCATGGCTACTTTTTTGGCAGGAGTGATGCGGTCTTCACCGTATAAAACCATGGAATGGCTGATGTCAATCATCAATACGGTGCTCATTTGAGCTTTATGTTTTGTTTCCTCTACGATGAGGTCATCTTCCGTCATGCGTAAATCAGAAATGCCATTATTGATCTGTGCATTTTTTAAGCTCTCCGTCATATTAACCAAAGATAGTTCGTCTCCATATTGGTAAGATCGGTTCTCACCATCTTTTTCATCACCGATTCCCGTTTTTGAAGTGCGGTGATTTCCGATTCCCGTTTTCTTTAGTTTACCGAAAATCTGGTCCAGTGCATATTCTCTTAATGCAGACTCTAATTTGGCGGTTAATATATTTTTCCCTTTACCGGATCCTGTATTGCCGTCTTTCGGATCATCTTCCTCTTTGATGTACCCGCGCTTTTTCAGATCTTCCTCAAAGTCCTGAAGCGTATATTCATCATTGAAAATATCATACTCCTTATCGAGAAGATCAAGCCAGTGAAAGGCTTCCTCGATATCTCCGGAAGTGTGGGTGAGCAGATCCTTAAAAACATCAAAGACCCGGTCAAAATCTGATGTTTCTTCCGGAATATGTTTACTGAAAGTAAAACCTTTTTGAAAATTTAAATATTTGTTTGTCATAAGACATTGCGGTTTTTCGGTTAACTGCTTTTTTTTGTTTAGTAAAATTGTAATGTAATAAATGAACCAAGTAATTGTTTCAGTCCTGAATCAAAGCGAAATGTATTTGCAATATTCCTTAATTTTTTATTGAATTTAAAAAACTACAAGTTATGAAAATATCATTTCAACATACCTGTTGGAAAATAGAAAATACTAATGGCTTTGATAAGCAATGAAAATATAATCGATACAGATATTTTCGTGCTTCCCTTTTGATTTGCAGAAAGTTTTTAATGGATATTGTAATGATATACTAAATTATAATAAATTATTTTTAATAATTTTTCCTTTTATAAAGCCATTTTGGCAAAATTTTTATATCTATATATTCGTTTTATTTAAAAGGAATTTTTCGTTTACAGAATTGGGAGGAATATGTATATAATAACGGATCAGTTAAAAGATAATGGGTTTAGTATCAACCGGTTGGATTATATCATAAAAAGAAATAACAACAAAAGGGAGATGAACACGCTGGAATACTTTTGTATTTATATTGTTTTAGAAGATATTACATTAACGGTGGAAGATGTTGCGTACGGCATTAAAGCCGGTAATATTGCATTTGTAGGTCCCCAGAAGAAAATCGTTTTTGGCAAGACAAAAAGATCCGATGTCTTCGCGATCGTATTTTCTTCAACCTTTTATGAAAGGTCAACAAAAGACAGCCTGTTTATCAACTCCCAGCTTTTCTTTAACTATAATTCAGATGTTTTTGTTGCTCCTTTTATCAATATAGAACAGATGCGTGTGGTATTCATGGAAAGAATGGAAAGCTTTCAGCGTAAAGATAAAAGCTTATATATTTCCGCCGCCCATAATGCCATTGAAAGGCTTATACTGGATGCCTTCTTACATATTCCTACCGAAGAAATAAAAAATGATTTCAAATTCGATTATATGTATTATGTCAATCGGTTTAAAGTGATTTTGCAAAGGGATTATAAAACGGCAAAAAAGGTTTCTTACTATGCCAATGAACTCAGTATATCTTCAAGGAGATTGACGGAGATGACTGAATACATGCTGGGAAAAACTGCAAAACAGGTGATCATTGAAAAACTGGTGAACGAATGTATAAAAGCCCTGAAGTTTTCCAATTGTACGATTTCCGAAGTTTCTTATGAGCTGGGTTTCAGCGATGAAGGGAATTTCAGCAACTTTATCAAAAAACATACCGGTAAAAATCCCTCCGAAATGAAATAATTATCGAATTTATTGTAGGTGGGTATAGAATTTATTGTATATTTACCTATGTAACCGATTGGTGAAAAATCCAGGCAATATGCTTTTTAAATGGTTTTTATTAATTGTTTTATTTTTTGCTTGTGCAAAATCTTTTGCTCAGAATTCTGATGCTTTGAGATTAAATGTACGGTTGTATCCGGCACAGATATTTTCTATCAATAATGATGAAGAAGATTCCGGAGCAACAACGTCTCGATTACCGGAATTTAAATCCGTGACCGTATCGAGTCCCTCAGGTTTTGAAGTAAAAGTACATCATGAGACCTTTAATGAGGATAGTGCAAATCTTAAAAACAATGATAACTGTTACAAAGAACATAATCTGATTGATCGTCAAAAGGGAGTAATTCAGAAAGTTTATAAAATACATGAGAAATTAGAAGCTGTACTAAAAAAATCAGGTTGTGACTCGGGTTTTAAAGCTGATCACGTCGTGCTTACGCTAATTTCTCAGTAAAATTTTAATAAGACTTGTGAAAATTACTACTGAATATATGGTATTTTTTTAAAATGCCTTTTTTACCGATATGTATATAAAAGTGAATTATTTGAGATTAAAATAATAGCGCTTTTACGGAATAGCGGTTCTATCGTTATATGATTCGACGCTTTTTATGATTTTTTCATAAAAGGCTAATTCTTTTTGTGAATAATTCACTACATAAAATTACAAGTTATAAGTGTTTTTTCACAAGAATGCAGGCTTTCTTTCTCTATACATTTGCAGCGAATTTTAAAAATTAATACAAACATCATTTTAAACTATGAAGAAATGTGTCTTAGCTTGTTTTGCTTTAGTAGGATTTGCAACATTGAAAGCTCAACAGAATGTAACCCTAAACGTAAGACTGAAGCCTATTCAGACCCTTGTTGTGAATAATGCACAGAAGGTTGTTAACCTAGACTATGTAACCAAAGACGATTACGTAAACGGAGTTTCTTCTGTGAATGCAGATCACTTGAGCATCTACAGCACCGGTGGATTTCAGGTAAAAGTAAAAAGTGCCAATGCTGCTTTACAGAATGCGGGTAAAAATATCCAGGCCAATACCATTCAGATCAAAGCAAGTGCCGGTTCTGAGGCAGTAAACGGAGCTCAATATGCACAAAATGTGCAGCTATCAGCGAATGAAACAACATTGGTAACATCTTCTAACGGAGGAGTGGATAAGAAAATCAATATTGAATACAAAGGTGCCGGAGCTAACGCATATCTTGATAATTATATCGCGGGTCAGGATCCTACAGTATACACTACAGAGCTAACGTATACTATTATTTCCCAATAAGATAATGTAAATACGATTACAGGATAAAGTGTTGCAGGTCTATTGCTGCACTTTATTCTTAATATGAAGTATCTGTAATGAAAAAATTTTCTTTCTTCTTTTGCTCCTTGTTCTGTGCCTTGTTTTCTACAATTTTTGCACAAACAGGAGTTTCTGTATCTCCACCACGGCTGTATTTCGAATCTGACCCGGGACATAGCAATACTCAAAAAGTAACTGTAACGAATGTAAGCGCAAAGAACTCTCTGGATCTGGCCATAAGCCTCGGTGATTGGGAGTATGATGAAAAAGGGGAAAATATGACCTATGGAGCCAATACAAGACCTGCATCCTGTGCAAGCTGGGTGTCTGTGAAAAAAGAAGAAAATTATTTTACGCTCGCTCCCGGCGAAAAAAAAGACATTGATGTTACCATTACTGCTCCCACCATCTTATCGGATAATTTAAAAGCTCATACTGCAGTGTTGTATGTCAGTCAAATGAATCCTGTGGATGATGTAGATAGTAAGGGGGCTCATATAAAGGTCAGCATACGATCCGGAATAAAGCTTTTTCATAAGCTGCCATTACCGGGGACTAAAAAAATTGAAATTCAGAATCTTGTCTACGGGAAATTGAGCAACAGGCTGGATCTGTTTTTTGAAAACCAGGGAGATGTGTGGATTGACGGAAAAGTATATACGGACCTTGTGAATGTGGAAAACGGTAAGAAAACGGCACTTGATCCTGTTATCTTTTATACAATGCCGGGAAATAAGAGGGAAATGAATATTTCTTTGCCTTCCACCCTTGAAAAAGGAAAATACACTGCTTCTGTAATGATCGATTATGGGGACAGTAACAATCTTGAACTGGGAGAGCTAAGCTTCACTTATGAAAAGTAAAAAGCTCGTCCTCTTCTTTGTGCTGATTTCTGTGGGTTGTTTTTCGCAAGTAACATATACTTCATGGATAAACAGCTATTTACAGATCAATTCTTATGGCGGTAATACCAATCCGGATGCCTATACTTTTACTTTGGCAGGGAATGGTAAATTCAATATTCCTCATTGGAGGGTATCCATGAGACTAAAGCAACCCATTACTTCCAATGACGGAAAATATGTAATGCCTGCCAATAAAATTTCTTTTCAGCCGGTATCTTCCTCAGGTCAGGCCTATCCCGGACCTGTTCCCACGATTCCCCAGATCGGAATGCCTTTACATGTTTTTCTTCAGGAAGGACAGGAGGTTTTTTTAATCCCCCAGTCCAATGCACCATTGAATAATCAGCCTGTACAGCCCAACGGATATTATAATCTTCAGGTGAAATACAGCCTGAATGTAGCGGGAGGATCTTACCTTGGAAATTACCCTTCATGGATCACTTTTACGGCACCTGTACAGTTCACTGCCTATGATCAATACAATAATATCATAGGGAAAACGGATCATAATTTCCAGTTTCAGATCGGTGTTCTTTCAGGAACCCCAACGGAAGTTCCGGAACTTTCACTAAAATTTTCTGCGAATGCAACCAATGGATCGCTGGAGTTTAAAAGTATGGAAGATTACATAAAAGGCGTGAGTGTATTGTATACCAATGCTTTGATTGTAAGCAGTAATACGAATTATCAGATCAGGATGAAGTCTCTTCAGGGGCAGTTTAATTCTCCGACAGGGAATACGATTCCTCTGGGAACCGTTAAAATGGGTCTTACGCCTGTTGCAGATAATAAAGGAAATGTATATCCGGTTACTTTAAGTGCCACACCTCAACTGATCGCAACGGGAGGCTCTACAAAAGGCTCTAATGTTTATTACGATATCAGATATTCCACGAATGCTAATGATGAACGGTTGATTAATGCCAGATCGGAAGAATATACCACCACAATTCAATACGAGATAATTCCTCAATAACCATGCTATATAATCTTTTCAAAAGGACATTTTCTGTTTTTTTGATACTTATTGCTGTTTTGATTTCCGCACAGAATAATGCAGGGGTTATTTTGGAGATCCGTAATGAATCCAGGGCGGATAAAGGGAATATAATAGATCTTATTGTAGTGGTAAAAAATACCGGAAACGATCCATTCAGCGGGAAGGTTGAAATCACCACGCCTTCAGGGTTCAGGAACATCTCACCTGGCAAAACGGAAGTACATATGAAGCCGGGTGAAAATTTATATCTGCCGGTAAAGATCCTGGTAAATAACAATGTTGTTGCCGGAGAATCTCATATTCTATGTAAACTTACAGATGGACAAAATTTTGTGATCGCAAAGCAGGAGATACCGTACGTGGTGTCCGAAAATAATATGATGCGGATCACTCCCGAAAACCCGGTCGTTTATATGAATAATGTAAATGATTCTGTAGAAGTGAAAGCAAGGGTTTCTAATCTTGGTAATAAAAGGCAAAACGTCACGCTGGTATTTAAAATTCCGGAAGTTTCACAGGGAAGTATTTTTATCGAAAAAAGCGGTACCATTGAAGTACAGAAAGATTCAGTATTTGTGTTTCGTTTTTTCCCTTCTAAAGTGTTGATGCGAAGCCCACAATTTACAGTCCAGATTGCAGGCTTCAGAGAGCCGGATAAGGAAATATTCGGAAATACTTCTGTTTCGGTTCAGAATATATCTTCCACCCAACGTTATGAGGACAGGGAAACCGATATTTTCTCAAATTTCAGTAAGAACAGTATTACAGCCAGTTACAGGCGTGTGGGTGAAAACCTGAATATGTACCAGATGATCGGGTCGGGAGGCTTTAATCTTCCTTCGGGATATCTCTATATAAGAGGGAACATCTATGCAATGAACAATCATAGTGATCCCGTTGTAAATAATACTTATATATCATACCATCGGGAAAATAATGAATTTACCCTGGGTAACATGAGCAAATTACTTGAACTCTCCCTCTTTGGAAGAGGAGCAGAGTATGCATTTACATCTTCTGATAAAGATAAGAAAATAGAGGTAGGTTTTGTAGATCAAAGCTTTAGTCTGATTGAAAGGAATTCATTTTTAAAAAACGGCTATGGTTTTTATACCAGAGGAACCCTGGGAGCACAAAATGCATCTCGAAGCATATCGGGAACTTATATTTTCAGAAACGATCCTTATGACAAAGCAAGGCATCATCTTGCAGGTACAGATGTACAATATGCTTTCAATCAGGACTGGAAAATGAATGCTAAAATGTACAGTGGACTTAGCTTTTATGAAGATATCAATACTACTAAGCCTTCTTTAGCACTGGAGTCTCAGTATTCAGGAAGGATAAAGAAGGTGAACCTGAACGGAAATTATTTTTACAGTACCGATTATTATCCTGGAAACAGGAGGGGAATGCTACAGATTCAGCAGAATTTTTCCACCCATATTTTTACCGATCATTATGTGTATGCTAATATAACGGTGTCTGATTTTTCTCCTAAATTTTATTTTTATAATACAGCCATGCAGTCTGATAATATAAGAGTGGATACCGGAATCAATTTTCCTAAAAAAGGTAATTTTGCGTTAGGGGTAGGATATCAGTATCAGGAAGAAAAGTCCAATTCCTATAATAACTTTTTTAATGTTCCGGGTAACCAGGAATCAAAACAGCTGAAAGCACAGAGGCTTACTGAATACATAACGTGGTTAAGTCCGGATAAAAAGCATTCTTCCATTATTGGGATTGAGACCGGACTTGTTAATTACCCTAATGCAGATCACCCGGATTATCAGATGAAAATTAATGGGAACTACAATTATAAGTGGCTTAATGTAAATTGTACGTACCAATATGGAAGCTATTTTCTTTCAGAATATGCTTTTTCAAAAATGATGAATGTAAATACTCCCTATGAAAAGCTTTCTCTTTCTGCTTTTGTCAATAAAAATCTTTTCCGGGAAAAAGTAAATATAAGTTCAGGAGTATCTTATACCCATGATGTTTTATATGGAAGGTCGCCATCCGGTTTTGTCAACCTGAAATATTCTAAGGAACGCTACGGGCTTTATCTCAACTCTTCATGGTTTAACTATTCTTCTAACCATTTTACCAATAACCTTTTAACGATCGAGGCAGGTGTTACCATAAATTTTCAGACCAGTACACTGAATCCCGGAAAAAAAGGAGAAATAAAAGCATTTGTCTATTATGACCGTAATAATAACAATGTATATGATGGGGAGGATCAGGAGGCAAACGATTATTTAATTATGCTGAATAATATTTCATTCAAAACAGATCAAGAAGGGAATATCAGGTATCAATCAATTCCTTTTGGAAAGTATGCTTTAAAACAGATTATCCAGCAAGGCTGGTACTATGATGAGGCATCATTTGAGGTGGATAAACACCATTATTCCCTGGAAATTCCTCTTCATCAGAATGGGACTTCGAAAGGAAAAGTTATCTATCAGTTTGATGCAAAAACAGCTTTAGAATTCAGTCCTAAAATCGGAGGGATTATTCTTAATATAATTCATAATGATCAGTTCCTGCAACGGGTAATGACTGATGATAACGGAGAATTTATTTCTTTTCTTGAATCAGGAAGTTACAGGATCGAACTTAATGGGAATTCATTGCCCGCCAATACTTATTGTGAACGAATGACCGCTGATTTTACAGTGGAGGCAGGAAAGATCGTTAGTCTGGAACCGTTCATTATTAAGGTGAAAGAAAAAAACATCAGGGTTAAAAAGTTTGGGAATTAAATTTGTGATCAACTACCCATTGTAGGGTTTTCTTCTTTAATTTTAAGCTTACAAATAATGTCTGAGAAAGACAATACGAGACAATATGATAATTGATTTAAGTAAGTGTAAAGGGAATTTTTAAAAGATGTCAATAGTTCCGGAGAAGAATAGAAAATCATTAAATTTGATAGAACAACAATCCTGATAGTTTTTCCCGGAGGTCTTTTTTCTAAAAATACTATCTTTGTGAACAATAAAAATAGCATGATGAAAAAAGTAATATTTCTGGCTTCAGCGGTTCTTGTACTCAATTCTTGTGTCGTTTCTACTGCGGCAAAAGTGGTGAAGGGAGCTGTAAATGTAAGCTACAAAGCGGTAAAAGGAACAGTAAACGGAATCAGCTGGGCAGTGAGCAAAGCAAAAGGAAAGATTGATGAAGACCGTATGGATGGTACCTGGAAAGTAGTAGGGGTTTACAAAGGTTCTTTTGAAGACTTTTCAAAAGATCAGAATCCTGAAAGCTCATTTACATCAGAATGTACAGATGGTTTTGATCAGATTATTTTCAAGGCTAAAAAATCTAAGTTTCAGCCGGTACACTGCAGCTCTGAGAAGGAAGACTGGGTGAAATATTCAATGGAATTCGGGAAAAATCCTGTAACTAAAGAAAAAGAAAATTATATAGAATATAATTCCAATAATTATATCTCAGTTATTGACGTGAATAATAAAACAATGGTTCTGGAAGGAAATCTGATGCCTAAACTGGCATTTACCGGAGCTAAACTATATCTTTTGGAAAAAGTAAAATAAGGTTTTTCAGGATATGAAAATAAATAGTTCTTTAATTCCCGGAAAGGGAATTTTTCTTGCCCTTTTCTTTTCTTTACACATCGGTGCAAATGCCCAGAAAACGGAAGATATTTCCACCATTTCAGAAAAAGATCTCACCCATATTTTAGAAAAGAACAGATCGTTTTATACACAGGGAAAAGTAGCAAACTACATTCCCGAATTGGGAAAAATGGATGCGCAGTCTATTGCTTTATCCATCGTCGGAAAAAACGGAAAAGTATTGAATGTGGGTGATGTAGGCAAGAAATTTACCATGCAGAGTATCTCTAAAATCATAGCATTAATGATTGCAGTTAGTGAAAAGGGAGAAGCTCATGTTTTTGATAAGATGGGATATTTCGGGACAAGTCAGCCCTTTAATTCCTTTTCCAATCTGGAAACATCTGGAAAACCTCTTAATCCTATGATGAATGCAGGAGCCATTCTTACGACTTCTTTAATTTCCGGGGATGGAGAGAAACCTTTTCTTAAGATTTTAGACATGGTTCGGTACATTACCAGAAATCAGACACTGGACTATAATAAATCCGTGTATGAATCGGAAAGATCTACAGGTCACCGTAACCGTGGAATGTTTTATCTGATGAAAAATAACGGGTTGATTTCAGGAAATGAAGATCAGCTTGATAATTACTTCAAACAATGCTCCATCGAACTCACAGCAGAAGATCTTGCCAAAATAGGATATTTCTTTGCGAACGGATGTGTTCGTTTTGATGGTGATTCTCAATATAAAAATGCAGAGATAGCCCAGTTGATAGAATCCCAAATGCTTATTGCAGGGATGTATGAATTCAGTGGGGAATATGCAAGAACCGTAGGTTTGCCAAGTAAATCAGGAGTTGGGGGAGGTATCGCGATAAGCGTTCCCGGAAAAATGGGTATCGGGGTTTTCAGTCCTGCCTTGGATCAGCATGGTAACTCATTGGCGGGTTATCATATGATTTTGGATCTGGTGAAGCAATATCATCTCAGTATATTTTAAAAAATATTTTATTATGTATTGAATGGCCTATCATCAATACATTGATTTGTATTCAACTCTGATTGTATTTATATCAAAAAATATTCATTGGAATATAGAAAATAGGTGTAATTTTATCTAAGTGATTCATCATGAGTATGGTCTATGGTGTGGGAGTCATTTTTTAACCTATTCCCAATTTGTTTATGAAAAATACTTTCAACACCACGTCCTCCATCAGGAAAAACATCCTTACTTATCTTGGATTTACCCTTCTATTCTGTTTGCCGGTTTATTATATGTGCATCCGTACAGGTAAATTAGGCGGAGGAATCATATCTTATGCTACCATTGTTATGTGGTGTCCGGCTATCGCTGCCTTACTTACATGTCGTTTACGTGGTATTCCCATTTCATCACTGGGCTGGAAATGGGGGCTTACAAAATACCAGTTGCTGGCGTACGGAATTCCGTTTTTATATTCGTTTGTGCCCTACGTGATCATCTGGATCAGCGGGGCAGGAGGTTTTTATAATCACCAGTTTATAGAGGAAACAGGAAAAGGGATGGGCTGGGACCTGCCAGATGGAGCGGTTCTCGTCTTGTATATCCTGTTGATGAGCAGTTTTGGAATGGTGCGATCTGTCGGTTCTGCTTTAGGTGAAGAGATCGGATGGAGGGGATTTCTCACTCCTCAGCTGGCAAAAATCAATTCCTATACCGCTACTTCACTCTGGATGGGACTGATCTGGTCATTCTATCACTATCCATTGTTGCTCTTTTCAAATTACAATACAGGAGGGCCTAAATGGTTGGCACTTGTCTGTTTTACCGTTATGATATTTGCAAGCTGCTTTATCTTTACATGGATCCGGTTGAAGTCGGGAAGCCTCTGGTCGGCAGCCATTATGCATGCCAGCCATAATCTCTTTATACAATCTATTTTCACACCTCTTACAGTGGATAATGGGAACACCAATTATTATATTGATGAATTTGGTATTGCGGTACCGCTTGCTACGGTGGTGGTTGCTTATTTCTTCTGGAGAAAGCGAAAAGAGCTGCCAAAGCAGGAAAAGAATGAAATCATTTCATCTGGGATTTCCTGATCATTCCCGGTGAAATGATCAATAGAATAAAAAACACTGCCCTGATTATTTTCAGGGCAGTGTTTAATTTTGAATTTGTTTTGCTAAAAGCTTAAGTCCTGCCATTTGCTTAGAATAGCATCCGCTGCAGATGCATAAGTCGGGCTTCCGGTCAGTGTTGCTCCTCCTAGTATACCCACCAATTGAGGATCGTCTCCGGTAGTAAAAATAGCAGATCCGGAGTCTCCCGGTTTTGAAAAGAGTCCTGAATCTCCCTGAACCATGACCAGGTTATTGGCAATGACCTGATCTCCGTTAAAATCTGTTAGCCTTAGAGAGGTTGTAATGCTTGTGATATTTCCGGTGGTGATATCACTGGTAATTCCACTTTTGCGAACTTCCTTACCGATAAGAAGTGCATCGATCTTTGCAAATCCACTAATGATTTCCTCTGCTCCAAATACTTTTCCTATCGTGGCATTTCTGTCTTTTCCTTTTCTGGCAATGGCACCGTCTAACCAAACATTGATCGTTTTGAAGTCTCCGCGTGGTACCAGAACATTTTCATAATAATAATCCTTGAGAGTTGCACAGTTGTGGCAGTAATTTAAAGCGGTTCTCCATTTAGACTGTTGGCAAACATCAGAATCCAATTCGGTACCGACACCCGCAAGAACATGGGCGCATGTCAGCATATATGGATGTTCGTCGGGTCCCTTTTTTACCATTACCCCCAAAGTACCACTGCCTGCCATTTTTTTACCATTTTGTCTGAGTGTCCCATTGGCTGAGATACTGATTCCACCGATCAGGGGATCTGTTTTTTCATTGCGGGTGGTTACTTCGGTTACTTCATAAGATAAAGGTTCAGGATCTACTTCCAGTTCAATAACATCTGTAGGGCACCCAAAGATGGTCAGGGGAATAGCCTGTGAAACCTCAGATAAAGGGAGTTTATTTTTCACTCCAAAGGTATAGCTCAGTGTTTTGGTAAGGCTGTCGTTAACGGTTTTCAGAGAAACCCCAACCGAGGTTATTTCAGGTCTCTGGAAATATTCTTCAATAAGTTCGGGTAATTTTTCGGCCATTTTATCGTGTAAGGCCACTTCTTCGTTGCTTAATTTCATGATATAGTTATTTAGGTTGTTGTATAAATGCTGAAGAAAGGTCACCAGTAGGTATACGCATGTGTAATTAATAAATTTACAATCTGGCTTATCTCATTTTCTAAAGTCTTGCGTAGCCATGGCTGCTTGATTTTTGCAGATAATCCTTCAGGTCTTCATAGGAAAATGGCTGACTGTATATTCCGGGTGCGTAATCTTCTGCAGGATCCATGACTTCATGATAGGTATGAATCGGGGTAAGACTTTTAGGATAACCGCCATATTCGTTTGGTGCGTTCCAATAAGCGAATATTCCATAGGCTATTGCCTGTATTCTCCTTTTGAAAAGTTTATGTTCTTCTATTGAAGCGTTTGATGCAGGTTTTAAAAGAGAAACCATTTCAAAGAGTCTTGCAGCCGTATGGGAACGGCCTGTTTCAATAGGCATTCTTGCTCTTCTTGCCATTATAGTGTCCGGCGAAGCTTCGTTCCTTGTTCCTGCTCCTAATCTTCCCTGATCCCATTTGATTTCTCCTTTGTGTTTTTTCGGGTCTTTTGAAAAAGGAGTAAGATTCTTTTGGAGTACTGCTACGCGTTCGTAATCAAAATCCTCATTTAATTCCCATCTCATGGGTCTGGGTGGGCTGTTTTTACCCTGGTAAGGATGTGGGATTAAGACAGGATGTGCCGTAGGTAGCGCTCTGCTGTTTCCCCGGGGGCTAAACAGTTCTTTAATATCATGAAGGATAGCAATATTTTCACTCACGGTAAAATCCTTTTCTGAAAAAGCCAGACTGATCCTGTCTGTTTTTATGAACATCATTTCTAATAGTGGTTGTATGCTTCCAATATTATCTATGGTAGGTTCGGTCCGTAATCTTGGATAGGAATTGGCAAGGTTGTAGCTGCCGCCCATATTCGGGAGCAGGTTGGCAATAGGGTTTGTGGTCAGGTAATAACTTAGCTTTCCACTAATACTTTCTTTTTTCCATAATTCAGCTGCTATGGCCCTTCGTAATTCATTGAGAACGGCAGCAATTTTCTCATTACTTAAAATTTTTATGGCGAGCTCTGTTTCCTTTTGCTTATTTTTCCGCAAAGAAGGATGTGAATCGTAAATGAGCTGCCTGTAAAAAGATGGCTTGTCCGGAAATGATTTCCAGTAAGCTTTTGGCTGGTCGTCGTCTAATCCGATCGAGGGTTTTACGGAGCCAAGCATGATTCCTGAAGGCAGTTGCCATGGCTCAGACCGTATCCATTCATTAAACGTTTCCTGAAGATAGGTTATATTTAAATCTCTGGGCAGAAGATGCATTACTTTTATCCCATACTCATAAGCCTTTAAAGGTAATATCTCTTTTTTCTCGCCCGGTTCTAATAGTTTCTGGTAATTTAGCATTTTGTATAATTTGGTGATGATCAATGATCTTATTTACATCACAAAGTTCGAAGGAATAGTGAGCCTGTAAAAGAGAGTAAATACCCATTTTTAGAAATTGGGGGTATACCCTGATTGATTATATGGATGCATATAATAATGTGTTTAAAACAAAAAAGATGAGCTGTGAAGCTCACCTTACGGGTATAAATGATATGATTGAAAAGGGTATTAATGGAAGAGCATACGCGCATGAGAGGAGCATGTATGGATTCTTACCATTTTTGTCTTATTCCGGATGAACAGCTCAAAGTAACAAACAAAAAGAGATGAATTTTAGAGTAGAAATAACCAAATATAACTTTCCGTACAAATACTTACCCCATACTTTGCATGCGATTTACAGAATAGGTAATCTTACCTAATCGATTTGGTATAATAGTACATGAAAAAGCAGGCTTTTTAAAACCTGCTTTTATGTTTGTTAGCTTATTAATGGGATGTTATACTAAGTATATAATTGCTTGAAATATTTCACGTGTAAATAAAACGGAATCAGTGATTTGATGGACGCTACATGAATGTTTTTTTCTTTCAAACGTGCAATATCAACGACAGGTCTGTAAATCATGACGTAAACGAAGAGGTAAATTACAAAATAGACAGAATTTAAGCTGCTGATAAAAAGAAGTCCTAACAGAGGCATCAATATAACAATATAATAAACTAATGCATTTTTCATAGTGAACAATTTTTGATGGCACAAGCCGCCGTAACTGCAATAGAAGTCTGCGGAATAAAGGCTGTTTCAACCCACAGTGTTACACTCATCCAGCCGTGGTTCACATAAGTCCCCGCAATGCAATTAGCTACTGCCTGCCCACATCCTCTGCTTGTTGTGCCGGATGTGCTCAGATCCTGAACATTTCTGAAATAGATGCGCCCTTCCTGTTTATTTAAAACGTAATCTACAGAATTGATTAACTCCTCACCATCATAATACTTAACGGTAAAGTTTTCATCATCTACCTTACTCATTCCTGTTTCTAAAATTCCTCCGAAATTTCCCTGATCATCAGGAACTGCAAATATGGCCATTTGCTCTTCTTTGGAATCAAAATTGAAATCCCTCTGCAGAAAATAATAAGCATCTACTTCCTTGTTATAATACACATTATCCGTATCATAAATAGTAGAGTCTATAACTCTAGATGTTTTTTTATCTCCTATTTTAGATTGAATGTAAGCCTTAAATTTGGCACTAAGATCATTCTTTACGACCTTGTTTTCTTTTTGTTGTACATTTTCTTCATCCTGTCCACATGATGTTAATCCCAGAGTTGCCAGCGCAAATACAAATAGAAATGCTTTTCTCATAATTTTGAATTTAATAGTTTTAATTTTTTTGACACCGCAAATCTAATTGTTCAGCACAAAATGAATAGAATGAAAAAAATTAAAAAAAAATTAAAATTTATATTTGTTTAACTGTTGTCTGTTTATTGATGAATATTTACATGTATTGTTTAGTTTTTATTGAGGATTAATATGGTGTATTGTAATATTAATGATTTTTCTGAATTACAGTAAGGGAATTAAAAGTGTAGTTTTATGCCATATATTGTAGGGTTAAATGCGTTAAAAGATGTATTTGCTATGTTTTTCACATCTCTATTTGTGCAAATTGATAGTCGTTTGGGATATTTATGCAAATGATTTGATCATACGGTGATAATCCTTGTCGCTGATATTGGATGCCTTCACTTTAATGCGAACCGGAGATTCTTTCTGCTGGCTGTTGACTTCGATTACAATCTTTTTTGCCATTAAGGATTCTTCAATTTTAAATGCACGAAGACGGTTGACCGGATAATCAACACTAGGGAATATGACTCCTTTTTTCAGCGGATGATAATATTTAATTGAAAAGACAGCTCCGGTGTTTTCAAAATGAAAGACTCTTAACCTGATGATACTGGTTAAAGTCAGCACGAATACAACAAGAGAAGCAGACAGTATTGTCCATAAAATACTTTCTTCCATAAATGATTTTAGGATGTAGCCGGCAATGGCTAAGAATACATCAATTATCAATAAAGCCATCAGAATTCTCATCTTGAAAATGACTTTTTTTCGATTAGTTACGACCATGTTTGTTTTTATTAATTAATCTTAAAAATTTGTTTATTTTGTAAAAATAATAAGATTATTTTATTTACAATATGTTAAATTGTAAAACTTTAATGGAAAATATTTTTTATATGGCGGGCGGTTCGTAACTCTATGTTTTTCAGGTTAAAATAGGCATTATTTTATTTTTAATTCTCTACTTTGTGATATTTTAAAATGAGGATTTTTCCAGTGGGAAAATGGTATTCATCCAAAGCATAAAAGTACCGACAAAACTGAATGGCTAGAGATATAAATGATGATTGCCCTGATAGAAGGCATTTCGGGAGATTTGAGAAGAAGAAAAGAATATTTCTTAAGAATTTCTGAACTCGGAAGCATTTTTTCCGGAGTACATTTTAAAAAAACGGCTGAAATGAGCTGAACTTTCAAATCCGAGTTCATAGGCTATTTCTTTTACGGATTTATCTGAATAATGAAGATAACGTTTAGCTTCCAGGATAATTCTGCTCTGTATAATCTTTGACGGTGCGGGTTGTTTCAGGATAGCAAAGATGTTGCTTAGTGTTTTGGGAGATTTGTGGAGGGCTGCTGCATAAAAATTGACACCGTGTTCCTGCTTGAAGTGCGCTTCAAGAACCAGCATGAATTTCCTTACCAAATCCATTTTTTCATCGGGAAACAACTGATAACTTTCAGATTGCTGTTTTGCAATCCGGGTTGTTTTAATAATAAGCTGTTTGAGGAGTGTTCGCAACATTTCCCCCTGGAAGTTATCTGTAGATTCCCATTCTTCCTGAAATAGTTTTTCGAGCTGAAGCATCGCCCTTTTTTCGGAAGGATTCAGCCGGATAAACATCGGATGTTGTATTCCATAAAAAAGAAATCCTACGCAGCCCACCTCAGCATCGTGATCTACAATGCAGTAAAATTCACGGTTGAACTGCCACGCAACGAGCTGATCCGGACGTTCGAAAACAAAATGTAAACTGGCTACCAATGGTAAAATACAACCTTCCGGCAGCGTATATTCTATTTCATCTATGGTCACAGTTTGTGCCTCGCCTTTGTTGTAAACAAATGTGTTGATAGGAACTGGTGAGCCATTTCGCAATCCGATCCCTTTTAATTCCTCGTTATTGATATGCATAATAAAACGGGCGAGGGTAGATTTGTCTTCGTATTTCCGGATCATTTTATCTTTACATTATAATGTCAGTACTCGGTTTATATAGGTAATCCTGGTTACTAAAATTAATTATTTTTTTTCTAATGCTTCCTTTCCTAATTCTATAAGGCCTTTACCATCTACATATCCTATTTGCCTCAGCACAAGCTTGCCATTAGGATCGAAAAACAGTAATGAAGGATAAGAGTTTACTTTCCAGTCCTTTGCCAGTTCAATACCTTCTCCTTTTTCCATATCAATTGTATAATTGATGAAATTTCTGTTAAAATAGCCGGCTGCCATCTTATCTTTGAAAGTCTTTGATTTTAATAGCTTACACGGACCACACCAGCTTGTGTAAGCATCTACAAAAATGGTTTTACCACTTTTCTTTGCTTCGGCACTGACTTCTTTCCAGCTGATGTTTCTGAAATTGATTTCTTCCGGAGAAATGTTGGCTTTGGCTGTTTTTTGTTGAGCCGTATAAAAGTTTACCGTGAATAAGAAGGCCAGAAGGCTGTAGAGTAATTGATATTTTTTATGGGTAATCATGTCTATAAATCGTTTATAAGGTGATGGGCTGCTGATCTTAATAGTTCGGGATTAAGCCGCTGTTTAAAGTCGGGATTTATATATTCAAAATGAATAGTTCCTTTTCTGTCTAAAATAAACACGGATGGCACGGGAAGTAGCAGTTCGGTATTCTTTCCACCTGTCGTTTTCGGAAGCATTTCCCAATATCCTTTCGGTGCCTTAAAAGCAATCCCGAACTGTTTGGAAAGCTTCAGGTCTGCATCTGATAATAGGGTATAGCTTAATTTTTCCTTAGTGGCAGACTGCATAAGTCCTTCAGGCTGGTCCGTACTGATCGCGATGATCTGATATCCGGTTTTTTCAAGATCGGGTGCAATTTCCTGTAATCCTGAAAGCTGCTTGGAGCAATAAGGGCACCAGCCTCCTCTGTAAAATATCAGGACAGTCGGTTTTTGGAATACTGCAGCATTGAGATCGAAACGCTTTCCGTTTGCGTCCGGTAAAGTGGCTACAGGAATTTTTTCTCCATTAAGTAGGGGACTGATATCTTCAGGTTTTTGAGGAATGGTGTAAGCGGGTGATTGCATTTCACTTTCCGTCATTTCCATGTGATTCTGTTGTTTCTGTGCATGGAATGATGAAGGGATAAGAAAGAACAATGAGCCTAATGTTCCTGATATGATCGTACGCTGTATTAAATTTTTCACGTTGGATTATTTTTTTTAATTGGGAAAATTGGACACCTTTAAGTGTCCAATTTTTATTGATTTTTATTTCTTCTAAGAGCTCAATCTATTGCAGGGTTACCTTAATGATATTGGAAATCGATGGTAAGGTTGTAAATGCATTCGGATTAGGTACTTCCTGTATTGGTTTACTTTCCGTAAGCGGAGTACCTGCCAGGTTGAATTGCGTTATACCTGCACCCGGAAACTGGTTGAGGGCTGTTCCATTATCATACAGAGCTATTGAAGCTGAAATATCACCTTTTTGCGTAGCATCCACACCACTTCCTTTGGTCGCAAAGAACCAGTCATTAGAGAAGCCGTACATGGTAGCGACTGCAATTTTATCGCCTGGTGATACATTCAGCTGCTGGGAAACTTTCCCGCCTGCTTGTCCACCTATTTTAGGCAATAATACGGTTGAACCAGCTGCTGCTAAAACATAGACTTGTTTAACGCCGGGCACATTTTTCAGATATCCTGCCAAAATACTTGCATCTCCTTTTTGTGCCAGTTCTTTTAATCCCTGTCCTCTGTCATTTTCTCCGTTTTTGTAGATCGGATTGTCTATACCATTGTAAACGACTACAAGAATAGGGGAAAGAGGAGTGAAAATTCCGGTTTGTCCCTTGATGTAATTTCCGAGATCAGTAGGATCACCGGCTTCTGCGATTTTGGTTAGCCCGTTAACGGATGGCATTCCTTTTTTATAAAGGGGCTCCGGATTCAGAAGATTCCCTCCTGCAATGTAAGAGATGGCCCAGACGCCGGGACTGAATGGAGTAGGATTGGTGGTATTTCCGGATGTATTGGCAATTGTTACCGTGAACGTTGAGTTTCCATCGTAATGTAAGGATACTTTCATTAAAGAAGAAGCCGGTGCATAGGTGTGTCCCTGGGCATCTGTTCCTGCTACTTCCGTGATGTTTTTAGCGGTCGTCTCTGCCGTTCCCGGATGCATTAGGGTTGCTCCCGGTGTCTGGTTGATTCTTGTTCCGTTATCCCATAATTTGATCTGGGCCGAAACATCCCCTTCTACAGGAGTGCCGTTATCCTGATATAATTTGATTCCTGGATTTTCCGGTGCAAAAAAAAGGTCGTTGGACCAGCCGTACATCGTAGCAAAGCTTAAAGCTTGTCCTTTAGCAGCAGAAAACTGGAAAGAGATAGATTCTCCGGGCATAATAACCGGTGAGGCTCCATTGTTTTTAAACGTTCCGGATTCCACCAAGGGTCTTGAGTCCAGAATATTTTCAACTGTGATCGTTGATGGCATTCCATTTTCCATAGGGCTGTCATCATTGTCATTGCACGAAAGCAGGACCAAAGGTATTGCAGCTAATGTCAGCCAACTGGATTTTAATTTATTCATTTTCATTTGCTTAAGTATTTTAAATTACAAAGCAAAGATATTGGGACATCCGTTCAGAAGTGGTACCTGCATTTCCCGCGGTGTTGACGATATTTCCCGAAGTGTATTTGGTGTCGGTTATTATACATGGAGAACAGGAGGTAAAAAATACAGATGTGTAATTAAGAATCTTCATCCTGAATACCGGTTAATAAATCCTGAAGAAAGAAATTAAATGGATTTTACTATTAAAATTGAAATTTTTTAAATGTTTTCAAAGAACTTTATAATTCTAAAACAGTATCAAAAGGCTTATAGGAAGGGCTTTTTATGCAATGTATTCTGCTTTTAATTTCACCTTTAGGAGAATTCCCTCATTTTTAAAAATCAGTTTTTTCCCTGAACGATGACTTCTTTTAGTTTATGAAATTTGTATCAGACAAAAGAGAGAAAGTAACGAAGTACTTACCATTTCAATCGCAATATAAAACAAAAGACTGAATGGAGATGAGAGAAATCTTATAGAATGTCAAAAAAAACTAAAACTAAAATAACCATTTAAACGAAAAATATGGCAGATACAGTAAACAACCAGACTACAGATGCAGTTACGCAGACGAATGTTACCGTGCTTGGTGAGTCTCCGGCACAGGCCATGAGTATGCTTTATCAGATGGCCACACACGCCAGCGGGATTTCTATCCAGAACTCGGTATCCAATCAGCAGAACCTGAATCAATTAAACCCTGCGATTGTTGCGGATGCCATAAAGATTTTAAAAGGATAACCTAAAACCTTACAACCATGGCTGAGAATGATAAAGATGCAACAAAAAAAGCTGCAAAAGCTGATCCTACCACTCCGGAGGAGAAAGCAGTAGTGTTTGTGAACACAGAAGTTTTATCGCCGCCACCTACCGACCCGATGTTAGGCGCTGCGAAAATAATGATTGATCAGTCGACCGGGATGATGGTGCAGGATTTACAGTCATTTTTAAAAGGATTTGAACAGGTGGGTCTGGTAGCTTTGAGTAAACTGGCTTTCAATTATTTAACATATGGAAATTACTATCCCGGCGGGAAAAAAAAGAATCCAAAGGAAGAAGATGATGAAGATATGGAAGTGCCGGAATATGATCCGGCAGGAGGAAACGGAAATGCAATGATGAAGGACCTTTTTAAAATAGTAAGTGATTATGCAGAAGCTAAGACAAAGCTCTCCGGGACCATTTACAACAGCAACATTACTCCTTTTTCAAACGGAAACACAGACCTTCCCCCTTTGGCAGATGTAACCGTGGAAAGTGAGGATCCCGAAAAAAAAAACGAGTAACGCTGCCGGCAGCGGAAGAAACCCCGATACCGGAAGATCCTATGAAAAAGAACTTTACCGTGGCTGACGAGCAGGGAGGGGGAGTTGTGCTGAAATCTATAAAATTAACGGAGCCATTAGTAAAACCGGAAATCAAAGAAGCGGTAGTTCCTGTTGAACAACACATCAGTGAACACACCAAAAAAACTATACTAACAAAACTAATCGAAAAACTTAAAAAAATAAGAGATGAATTATTCAATTGAACCAAAACCAGCGAAGGTTTTAAACCTGCGTACCCTCAGGGAGCTGAATGAAAGCCTTTATCTTACCAGAACGGATGACAATGCCTATTTCAGCGTAAAGAAGCCGGAAAATAACAGCGATCGTGATATATTCGGTCTGCAAACCTCCAATGTCACCATTCAGCCTACGGTAAGGCCGGTCATTAGTATGAAAGGCAAAAGAACCAACAACTATCAGTCGTTTGTTATCGAACCTAAAGACAAAGCGACCGGAATTGTAGTGGTGATGATCAAACTGGAAGAAAATCAGACTTTTTTCTGTAATATAAGGATCCTTCCTCTGAGCACCCTGGCAGATATTACCGAACCGGAAGTAGATTCCAGGCTTCTTACCATTAATCTTGAAAAATCGAAATGTGTTCTCAAGACCGATATTACGATCACCGCATCCAATACAGGTGAAGCCCTTTATTCAGTGCATGATGTAGATGTGAACGCAATTGCTAACCTGGTGACTCCGGAGGAAATTATAGAATTAAAAAGGGAGCTGGAATTCCAGGGATCCAAACTGATGGCTCATTATTTCCAGGAAATCCTTGATATTATCCTTAATGAAGCTGTTCCCGTGCATGGCAAGCCGCCGGTAATTCCGGACGACTATATCCTGAGCCTTCCCAACGACCAGATCAAGGAAATGATGACAGCGTGTGCGATCACGGGATGTATTGCCCTGGAAATTATCGGAGCCAATGTGATTCTGGACCTTAACAGGGACTGGACGACTGCAGGCGCTTTTCTCGGCTATTTGCTGTAGGAGATCATTCCTGCGCGGCTGTCTCTTTTCACTCACCATCAAAAAATAATACCTATGCGAAGAAGAATCAATCACAGGTCTTCCAAACCTGCGCGTATCCCTGATCCTGCCCCGGTTCCGATAGAAACTGAACCTGTAGAAATCATCGAATCTATACAGACCATTGAGCCGGAAATTGTGGAAGAAGACTTAATGCCTTTCGTGATCACGAACGAGGATGAGATCATTAATTACATCAAGGAGAAAGCAACCAAGGAAACGTTGAAATCTTTAGCTCCTTTGCTGGAAAAGCTTGAGGAAGCGGTTAAACAGCAGCAGGCTTATCAGGCTGCAGCGCCGGCCACAGGAAATCCGGTTGCGATGACCTATGAAGAACAGCTGAAAAAACTTCAGGAGGCTTCCACAGGAAAATTAAAAGAGAAAGAACTGAAGATCGCCGAAAGGATGACCAAGCTGCAGGCAAGATTTGCCAATATCCGTAAATAATCAAATAACCAAAAATTAATAGTTATGATACACAATCAAAATGAAATCAATTTGGAAGTTGTAGGAATGGCTCCCACTGTACCTACGGCGATATCTATGCAGGTGAATGCGCACTCTACAGGATTGATGTACGAGCAATCTGTATCGCACCAACAAAGGGATGCCCTGATCGGTTTAAGCAATTCAGTTATGGGAATTAAAAAAATCGGCTCCCGGAAATTAAAAAAAGAGCTGCTGAATTTCAGAAAAGGACGTTTTAATTTCTGATCAGTCTGAATACTCAGATTACGGATGCGGTTTTCTTCCCTGCAGAAATAAAAGCTGGTGACCTCAACATATATATTAGTCAAAATTTTTCATCCTCCCACCCGCTTTTAGAATGTTGCCGATGCCCCCAAAGAGCAAATATCATGTGGAAATGCAATCTCTCGCTCAAAATGTAAACACTGTACAACAGCCTGCAGGAGAAGAATGGTTTCTTTCATATAGAGGTAAGAACCAAAGAAGGGACCGCATCCTTTTTTTAAAATAACAATGTATATATACTATCTGCCCCGTCCGCAAGATCCGCGGAAAAAAATAAAAGTAATATAAAAAACACATCAGGTCGTGATAGTTAGTACCCACGTGTTTATCAAACCAACACAGAATTTTAATTTCTGCCGGTTTCGCGGATAATGCAGATAAGATTCATCACAAATGGTGATTGTAAAGCTCTTGTTGATTCAGCAGGTATAGCAGATAATCAAAAGATCTGCTCCATCTGTCTGATCGGTGAGATAGGAAAAAAAAGATCGCAAAGATCAAAAGAAACAGAAAACTAGTTTAACAATCAAATAATTATTAACCGGGATTTAAATCTCAAAAAAAACAAATTACAATTATGGCAACAACAGTTAATTCACAAATCACAGATGCGGTTACTCAATCGAATGTAAAAGTAGTAGGAGAAGCTCCTGCAATGGCTTTGGGTAATGTTTATCAGACTGCGGCTCACTCTACGGGAATCATGTTTGAAAATGCGGTGAACACGCAAAACCAACAGAATATTTTAGGACAGGCAGCAACTACTCAGGGAGTAATGCAGATCTATAGCCTGGATACCGTAGCAGATGCGATCTCTATTGCAAGAATGTTGAATCCTAATTCTTAATAACCTGTTTCTGCTTTAGTAGAAAAATGATAACCATAACCGGAATATCAGGTTAAAGAAAACTCTAATCAACAACAATCATTATGGCAACAGTAGTTAATGAACAAATTACGGATGCCGTTACCCAGGCGAATGTGAAAGTAGTGGCGGAATCTCCGGCTATGGCTTTGGGTAATGTGTATCAGACTGCCGCTCACTCGACGGGAATTATGTTTGAAAATGCGGTGAATACGCAAAATCAGCAAAATATTTTAGGACAGGCGGCTAATACGCAGGGCGTAATGAGGATCTATAGTATAGATACCATTGCAGATGCTCTTTCTATTGCAAAGATGCTGAATCCGGCATAAAAGCTCCCACGCGTAAAAGTAAAATATAACCTTGTAACAACCGGATCATCCGGTTGTTATTCAAAATCAAATTAAAAATTAATAATATGGCAACAGTAGTTAACGAACAAATCACGGACGCGGTAACGCAAACGAACGTAAAAGTAGTGGCAGAAGCTCCGGCAATCGCTTTAGGGAATGTATACCAGACAGCGGCGCATTCAACAGGAATCATGTTTGAGAATGCAGTAAATAATCAAAATCAGCAAAATATTTTAGGACAGGCGGCCACTACACAAGGTGTAATGCAGATCTATAGCCTGGATACCGTAGCGGACGCAATCTCTATTGCAAGAATGCTTAACCCGAACTCTTAAAAATCAATAACCATGATCGGATCGACTGATCATTTTTAAAACTCTAATCAACATCAATCATTATGGCAACAGTAGTTAATGAACAAATTACAGACGCAGTAACCCAGTCCAACGTAAAGGTAGTAGCAGAAGCTCCGGCAATCGCTTTAGGAAATGTATATCAAACGGCGGCGCATTCAACCGGGATCATGTTCGAAAATGCGGTAAATAACCAAAACCAGCAAAATATTTTAGGACAGGCTGCAACAACACAAGGGGTGATGCAGATCTACAGCATGGATACCGTAGCAGATGCAATTTCTATTGCTCAAATGCTTAACGCAGGATCTTAATACCTCATTTCTGCAATAGCGGGAAACACAATACAACCACGACTGGAGAGTCCGGCCGTATAAAATCTAATAACAATTATCATTATGGCAACAGTAGTTAATGAACAAATCACAGATGCTGTAACGCAGTCCAACGTAAAAGTAGTGGCAGAAGCTCCGGCTATCGCTTTAGGGAATGTGTATCAGACAGCAGCGCACTCTACCGGGATCATGTTTGAAAATGCAGTAAATACGCAAAATCAACAGAACATCCTAGGTCAGGCAGCGACTACACAAGGCGTGATGCAGATCTATAGCGTGGATACCGTAGCGGATGCTATTTCCATCGCTAAGATGCTGAATCCATCTTAATCAGAGCGTGTTTTTAGAATTATATTGTTCAGGGAGAATGCTTTATTGATTCTCCCTGATTTTTTTAATAGGATAAAATCTTAATAACCTAAAATAAAATTAATATGGGATTTTTAAAAGATGGAGTGGTGCTGGTAACAAGAGCTATGCGCGTCCGTTGGGATAATGCAACACCGGTGTACAGACACATCTTGCGTTTGCCGCAATTTGCCCCTCAACTTCGTTTTGTTGATCAGATTGTATCACCCGCAGGAAGAATAGGATCACCGTTCATAGAACCTTTCCGTATTCTGGGGAGAGCCCTGAGCTGGAAGATCTGTTACGACGAGCATAAATTTAAATTTAAAATACTGGCAGGACCTACTGATTACGATTTGAATGCACGTTTGCTTTTTGAACATTCAAAGAATTTTGTAGGGCAAACAGTACCCGGTGCGATGAGAGGGGAAGGAGGGGTATTCATGGGAAGAAGAGGTCAGAACGTAGTCACAACGGCTATGTTCGGCGGACAGGTAAGAATGACTCATGATGATGAAAACATGACGATGAGAAATTATGCTGAGCCGGGACACGTTTTCAGTGAAGGGTATTTGGATCTGGCATTTGTAGATGAGAATGACGGGAATACATATGTTATCCTTGAAGGAGGTGGATACAATAATTTTTCTACGATAAATCAAGGTTTTGGAAGCTGGGTATTTCCGAATATGGGAAGAGCCAATATAGAAGCATACAGAGAATACCGTAACCTTCCCCGTATAAAGCATACGGTTGAAGAAATCAGGAATTAGTGCTCCTGCAATATAATTTCAGGGCAAATTTCAAAAATGATCTTTCAAAACAGATAATACTGAAAAAGAATACAAATTGTATAACCGGTAAAAATAACCCTCACAAATTTGTATTCTCTTCAGTATCAATCATCACTCATCAATTATCACTCATCAACTCTCAACTCTCAACCACCGTTTTCCAGCTATTTATCCAGCAGTACGATCTCGTGAGCATTCACAAAATTATTCTGTACCGCATAGATCACCAGCCCGGCCATATTCTTCACACTGGTTTTGATCATCAGGTTGGTTTTGTGGGTCTCCACTGTTTTGGGAGAGATGAATAAATGATCTGCAATTTCTTTGGTGCTGAGCTGCTGGCAAACCAATCGCAATACATCAATTTCCCTTTCCGTAAGATCGTCTTTAGAGTAGGCATGAAACTCCGGAAGCTTATTGGACAGCTGTCCGCGCATCACATCCACCTGTTCATCGGAAAAATAATGGCCATGATGATGCACTGCATCAATCACCTTTAAAAGCTCATCAAGCTCAATTTCCTTGGATAAAAAAGCATGGGCTCCCATTTTCAGCATTTGTCCCATAAATGACCGGCGGTAAAAGCTGGAAAGGACAATGATTTTTACCTCCGCCTCCTTTTGTGGCAGGGCGGACATGACTTCAATACCGTCCCCGTTAGCCATTCTGAGGTCCAGCAAAAGGACGTCCGGCAGATCAAGGTTCGTTTCATTCAGAAAATGATGACCACTTGTTGAGGTCATTACCACTTCATAACGATCATCCTGATCGATGTAGTTTTTTAAAAGTTGTACAAACAACAGGTCATCATCTACGATACCAATTTTAATTTTTAAGTTTTTCATTTTTTCATTTTTATTTAGGCAAATGAGCAAATAGGCGAGTTTGCTTTTTCCTCTTTCAGTCATTTCGCCCCTTTGCTTTTCCGCCATTTTACAATTTTACGATTTCACGTTTCCGCTTTTTAGCCCTTCAGCAATTCTGCCTTTTCACAGTTTTCCACTTTCAATTTTCCACTTTTCCTCACTCTCTCACCCGCCATCTCCAAAACCCCCAAACCCTCAAACCCTCAAACCCCCAAACTCTCAAACCCTCCAACCTTAGAACTCTCATCACTCTATCATCATACACGCTATAAACTTTGTCCCTTTTTCCGGTTTCGACTTCAGCTTATACGCTGCGCTGATCTTTTGTGCCCTGGACTGGATATTTCTGAGGCCGATCCCGTTGTAATTGTTTTCCTGGCGGAATCCGTTTCCGTTGTCCTCTATGGTCAGCATCAGGTATTCCAGGGATATCCTTAGTGATACATCAATCCTGGTGGCATTGGCATGTTTTAAAGTATTGGTGACCAGCTCCTGGACGATCCTGAACATATTTAATTTTACCGGACTGCTGATCGATGCATCGGTAACCCTGTGACGGTAATCGATCTCTATGGTTTTACTGATCTGGTCCAGGTAATCGGCGATCAGATCCGTTAACGTAATCTCCCCCAGATCCGGAGGCGTCAGGTTGTGGGATAATTCCCGGATCAGCTGCATCGACTGTTTCAGATCCAGGTTCAGTTCATCCCTGTTTTTATGATTGATGTTCAGGCGGATCAGGTTCAGGTTGGAGATTATGTTATCATGAAGTTCTTCCGCAAGACGTTCCCGGTCCTTTTCCTGGATGTGCAGGGTGTTTTCCCAGCATTCCGTCTGGGTGTTGCGGACGAGCTGCATTACTTTCTGCCTGCTTTTTCTGATGCTTTTCAGGTAGTTCACCACCAATACGGTGATCAGTATTGTTGTTAAAAGGAATAAACCAATGCCAATCCATATCCATTCAACTACCAGGCCCGGATTTTCCCACTGCAACATCCCAGATTAATAAGAGCAAGATAAAAACACCATAACAGGATCCCTCTGAAAAGCCAGATCGGAGCCACCCATTCCAGGTGATTGCTGATCAGGAAATCAAAAGTCGTGGAGATCAGGCATTCAACAGAAAAAAAAAGAAAAACAGAGATGTTGAAGATCAACACGCTTTTTTCTACCCTCCCTCTTTTCAATACCTTCACAAAATACGCTGCCGCAAAACTACAGATGATAATACTGCTGATGATGTTGGAATAAAAGGTAGCTGGTGTATGGTCCCGGACATTCACGATATTGATGACCAGGAATACCGCAGCATAGAGGTAGATCATCCACCTGAGCGGTTGGGGAAGCTTGATACAGTATTTGCTGTAGATCTCGGTGAGCATTATAAGGCCAAAAGACTGGCTCAATGCATAGTTGTAGGTGTTCAGTGTGTTTAATTTCAGCAGGCGGTCCACGAGGTCCGTCAGTTCCAGGGCCAGTTCACCCAGCAGGAATAGCAGGATCGCTTCCTTGGAGGTTATCCCCCTTCTTACCAATAGGATCAGCCCGGTGAATAGGGTGAGGTTGATCAGTACCTGTAAACAGAGGGATAGGTCATTATAAGAAAGCACCGCTTTTTTTCAAAAGTTGGTAATTGTCAACAGGGTCAGCAGCAGTAAACGGAGGTCGCGGAGTAGAGTAGTTCTCTGCGGTTTTACTCATTTCGCTGATCGTAAGGTCTCTTACGGTAATGATCTCAACATGATAGGCGAAGACAGAGGCATTCTCAGGATCATCCGTAAGTCCGAAGAAACAGGTGCCGGATTGATCACCATCCAGTCCCAGGCGGTCAAAATCTGCAAACGGGATTGCTACTATCTGGACGAAGTCCTGAACTTTCTGGGCCTTCAGCCATGTCGTACAATACATATTCCATCTGAAATTGCGGTTGATCGCTGATTCCGAAGTGATCGGCGGATCAATTTCCAGGTTGGTGGTGTTTTGTACGGTGACATTGGGGGAATCGCGGGTGAACTCCCTGATGACAATATCAGTGAAATCTGAGGTCTTATCGCTTTCGGAATCGATCAGGAAGAACTTAAGCCGGTCCTCATCAATACCCAGGTACGCATGGACCTTTGGGTCTTCTGAATTTCCAAGATTAATTTTCCATTGGTCGATCTCCTTTCCGGAAACCGAAAAGTGGGTGCCTTGATTGAGATAGCCCAGGATTTCCGCCTCGCTTCCGTCAATTCCGCTCTTGTAAGCGTCAATTAAAGTTTTCCATTTTTTAATGGATTGGTAAATACTTTCAGTTGTCATGGTATTAGTTATTTGTAAATAATAATAAATTATTTTTGAAATTTACAAAAAAAATGGTTTTTAAATCACGCGGGTAAGAAATAGGAGAAATTGTGTTGCCGGATTGTGAATTACCGGTCGAATGAGGTAGCTTTGAGAACGGTGTTGTGTTGATTAATGTATTGATATATAATTGTTTGTAAATATTGAGAATTCCGGCTGTAATGTGAATTATTTTTGTTTTTTTAATTGTTTTTCAGCTAAAGAGGTTGTTTTCTTTCTGAAAAAATCAGTTTTTCTACGGATTGCTGTTCCTGTTTTGTTGAGTACATTTGTTAGGAATACCCTGGAGTGAACTGATGGTGGGTGAAAGTTTGTTGGAAAATGAAGTTAGCTTTTATCAGTAAAGTTTTCTCAAAACTATAAATATCAAGAACAATACTATATGGATCATGTATACCAACTTTAACCTGCTAAGATCAACGATCAGAGTTTTTTTAAGAAATTATTGCTATTAATAATCAAAATCAATAAAATGTACCAGCACATATGACAAGTCATCAAGGTATAGATACACAGTGTAGGATGTAGGGATGAGTAATTGGTCTAATATTTTTTACTTGTTATTTTTACGATTGCTTTTGCAATAAAAAGATGTCTTTTAATGTAATTATTATCTATTAAAAATAAAGAGCAATTTATAGTTTTAATAATAAATTTATCATAGTTCAAAAACAGTAAGAGTAAGCTCATCAAGAGTCAATCCTTCTATAAATTTAACGTATCTTTGGGGTTTAAACTATTATTATCATTCCATAATAATGACACGAGAAAACCATATAGAAGAAAGTTTCATCACTAAACTTTCAGATTTAAAATATATTTATCGACAAGATATTCGAGATAAAGAAAGTCTTGAAAAAAACTTTCGTGAAAAATTTGAAGCTTTAAACCGTGTGAGGCTAAGTGAGGCAGAGTTTGCAAGATTAAGAGATGAGATTGTAAATCCTGATGTCTTTGCTGCCTCCAAACTATTACGGGAACAGCAATATTTCCAACGTGAAGATGGAACGCCACTTCATTACACATTAGTGAATATTAAGGATTGGTGCAAAAATGAATTTGAAGTAATCAATCAACTGAGAATGGATACTGATAATAGTAACCATCGTTATGATGTTATTATTCTTATTAATGGTATTCCTGTAGTTCAGATTGAATTGAAAACTCTGGACATTACTCCAAGGAAGGCAATGCAGCAAATTGTGGATTATAAAAATGATCCTGGAAATGGCTATACCAATTCCCTGCTTTGTTTCATGCAACTATTTATTGTCAGTAATAAAACCAATACTTATTATTTTTCGAATAATAGAAATCAACACTTTGCATTTAATGCAGATGAACAGTTTCTCCCTGTTTATCAGTTTGCTGATGAAAATAATAAGAAGATTACCCACTTAGATGACTTTTCAGATAAATTTCTATCTAAATGCACACTGGGTGAAATGATTAGCAAATATATGGTGCTGGTAGAAAGCGAACAAAAGCTTTTAGTAATGCGCCCTTATCAGATTTATGCAGTAAAAGCTATTGTAAACTGTATTGAGCAGAACCGAGGCAATGGTTACATTTGGCATACAACAGGAAGTGGAAAAACACTTACATCGTTTAAAGCCTCTACTCTTCTTAAAGATAATCCAGATGTAGAAAAATGTTTATTTGTAGTCGATAGAAAGGATCTTGATCGCCAGACTCGTGAGGAGTTTAATAAATTTCAAGAAGGTAGTGTTGAAGAAAATACCAATACGGAAACTTTAGTAAGAAGGTTACTATCGAATGATTATTCTGATAAGGTAATTGTAACAACCATTCAAAAATTAGGTCTGGCACTTGATGGAAATTTCAGAAAAGAAAATGGCCAAACTTATAAAGAGCGATTAGAACCCTTAAAAAATAAAAGAATTGTTTTTATTTTTGATGAGTGTCATCGTTCTCAATTTGGAGACAATCATAAGGCTATTAAAGAATTTTTCCCAAATGCTCAGTTATTTGGATTTACCGGAACACCAATTTTTGATGATAACTCCACTTATAAAAAAGTAGATGGTGAATTAGCTTCCTATAAAACAACTGAAGATATTTTTCAGAAACTTTTACATCCTTACACCATTACCAATGCAATAGAAGACAGAAATGTATTGCGTTTTCATATTGATTTTTACAAAGGACAAGGAACTGCAAATGCTAAACCTGGCGAAGCTATTGCTCAACAGGCTGTAGCAGAAGCTATTTTGGAAAAACATGATGCTGCAACACATTACAAAAGATTTAATGCTATTCTTGCAACATCTTCTATTAATAATGCAATTGAATATTATAATATATTTAAAACATTACAGGAAAAGAAAAAAGCAGAGAATCCTGATTATATTCCGTTGAACATTGTCTGTGTTTTCTCGCCACCAGCTCAACTAATTGCAAAAAGTGGAGATCAGCAAAGCCAAAAGAATGCTGCAGATGTAAAACAACTGCAGGAAGACCTGGAACAGGAAAAAGCTGATAATCAAATAAATCCTGAGGAAAAGAAAAAAGCTTTGATGAACATTATTGCTGATTATAATAAACAATATGGTACTAATCACAGCATTAATGAATTTGATAGCTATTATCAAAATGTACAAACCCGCATCAAAGATCATAAGTATAGCAATAAAGACTATCCTCACAAGAACAAAATTGATATTGTGATTGTCGTAGATATGCTCCTTACAGGTTTTGATTCCAAATATCTCAATACATTATATGTTGATAAAAATCTGAGATATCATGGCTTAATACAAGCTTTTTCGAGAACAAACAGAGTTTTGAATGATACCAAACCATATGGTAACATTTTAGATTTCCGTTCACAGCAACAGCAAGTTAATAAAGCCATTGAACTTTTCTCAGGAGAAGGTAATGAAAGTAAATCAAGAGAAATTTGGTTAGTAGATCCTGCCCCTGTTATCATAGAAAAATATCAAAAAGCTGTAGAAGCGATGGGCATTTTTATGGAAAGCCAAAATCTGGTGAATGAGCCACAAGAAGTATATAATTTAAAAGGGGATGCTGCTCGTATTAATTTTGTAAAAAACTTCAAAGAAGTTCAACGATTAAGAACTCAACTCGATCAGTATACTGATTTAGATGCAGAACAGAAAGAATTAATCCAAACAATCTTACCGGAAGATACTTTACGTTCTTATCGCGCTTCTTATCTGGAAACTGCTAAACAATTGAGGGAAATACAGCAAAAAGAAGGTGAAAATGCTCCTTTGGGAATTCAACAATTAGATTTTGAATTTGTTCTATTTGCTTCTGCATTGATAGATTACGATTACATTATGGGATTAATCGCTGATAATACAGATCCTAAGTCTAAAAAGCAGAAAATGACCAAAGAGCAATTGATAAAATTGCTAAGCTCCAGTTCTAACCTGATGGATGAAAAGGAAGATTTGACAGATTACATCAACGGATTAGATTGGGAACAGGGACAAGATGAAAAGCAATTAAAACAAGGTTACGAGATTTTTAAAGTTGAAAAGAACGCTAAAGAACTTGCAACTATTGCTCATAAACATGGTTTAGAAACAGCATATTTAAAAACCTTTACAGATGATATTATCAGCCGAATGATTTTTGATGGAGAAAAACTAACGGATCTCTTAGAACCATTAGAATTAAGCTGGAAAGAACGCCGTGTAAAAGAATTAGCATTGATGGAAGACCTTATCCCACAATTAAAAAAATTAGCCCAAGGGCGAGAAATATCAGGATTGACAGCATATGAATAAGACAGAAAATAAATTGGTGCCGGAGTTACGATTTCCTGAGTTTAAAAATAATGGTGAATGGGAACAGAAAAAGTTGGGAGAAATTGGAAAGTTTATTGGTGGAGGTACTCCAGATACAACAATAGAAGACTATTGGGATGGAGAAATTTTATGGTATACTCCGACAGAAGTTAAAAATAGAAATTTAGTTGATAGCAAAAGAAAAATTACATTGAAAGGATTACAAAATTCTTCAGCTAAACTTCTTCCTATAGGAGCATTACTTATTACTACAAGAGCAACTATAGGAGATGTTGGGATTTCAATAAGTCCTTGTACAACTAATCAAGGATTTCAATCACTTGTTGTAAATAAAGATCAAATTAATGTATTTTGGTACTATTGGTTAAAATTTAATAAGAAAGAATTAATAAAACGTTCTTCAGGATCAACATTTCCTGAAATTGGGAAGAATGAAATTACTAAAATAATTGCATCAGCTCCACAAAAATCAGAACAACAAAAAATAGCAGATTGCTTATCATCTTTAGATGAATTAATTACATCACACAATGATAAATTAGAAGCCCTCAAAAATCATAAAAAAGGATTATTACAAAATCTCTTCCCACAGGAAGGAGAAACGGTTCCAAAATTTCGTTTTCCAGAGTTTGTGAATGATGGGGATTGGAAGCTAATAACATTGGGAAAATTAGCAGAGAATTTAGATTCAAAAAGAATTCCTATCACATCAAATCAAAGAGAAAAAGGAAGTATTCCTTACTATGGAGCATCTGGTATAATTGATTATGTTAAAGATCATATTTTTAATGAAACCTTATTATGTATATCTGAAGATGGTGCTAATTTAATTGACAGAAATTATCCAATTGCTTTTACAATAAAGGATAAAACTTGGGTTAATAATCATGCTCATGTTTTAAAATTTCAGAATTACAACACTCACGTTTTAGTGGAGAAATATATTAATTCTATTAATATTCAAGATTTTCTAACTGGAGCTGCTCAGCCTAAACTTAATCGAGGAAAATTGGATATTATTCCAATACCTTTACCACAAAATCAGAAAGAACAACAAAAAATAGCAGAATGTTTATCATCTATAGATGATTTAATTTCCTCACAAACTGATAAAATAGAACAACTAAAAGATCATAAAAAAGGATTAATGCAAAGATTATTTCCTAAAGTAAAAAACTAAAATGAAGAATATCAAAGAAATAGCGATTCAAATAAGTGAAATTCCAGAAACTATATGTTTGATTTATGCTTTTAATGCAACTGGAAAAACAAAATTATCCGTAGCCTTTAAAGACATAACAAAAGAAAATAATGATGGTAATCATTCTGGGGTGTATTATAATGCTTATAGTGAAGATCTATTTGTGTGGGATAATGATGAAGAGCACAATAATGAAAATATAAAGCTTGATATTATTTATAGTTCGTTAAATAAATATCACTCTCTATTATTAGACTCCGATTTACTTGAAGAAAAATTATCTCTTTATCATCCAAGGTATAAATTTAAACTTAATATATATGAAGATGGAGATAGAGAGAAGGGAATACAATCAATTACTTTTTATGTAAATGAAGACACCGAAGAACCAATAAAAATATCAAGAGGGGAAGAAAGAATATTCATATGGTGTTTTTTCTTAGCACTTTTTGAAACAGACTCTTGGTCTGAAGAACAAGATGCACATTTTTTTATTGATGATCCTGTTTCTAGCATGGATGAACATAATATCTTTACAACAGCAGAATCAATTACAAAATTAATTAATGATACTTATCCTAAAAAGAAAATTATTCTCACGACTCACCATATTGGTTTATTTTCAATTCTTGCAGACAGAATGATGAAAGGTCAAAAAAGTGATAAGTACAAATCTGATACAGCTATTTTTTTGCTTGAAAGAAACGCAAAAGGGGAATTAATGTTAAATAAGAAAGGTGGTGCCTTTCTATTTCATCTTCATTTGCTTAAAACTTTAGATCAAGCAGCCAGAACAGAATTATTTTCATATCATTTTGTTCTTTTAAGGCAGCTTCTTGAAAACATATCATCATTTTTAGGGAAAGGGGGAATAGGATATTCATTAAGTCAGATAGAATTAGACGAGGATCCTAATATAATTGGAGACAGAATTCATTCCTTGTCGCATAAAGATTCCTACAAAACACAATCAAATAAAATGTCAGAATATGAAGAAAATCTCTTTAAAGATATTTTAGAAAAAATTATTCTTAAATATAAATTTAAATTCTAAGAATGACACTAAAAGAACAACAACAATTAGGGAAAACCCTTTGGGAAATAGCAGATCAATTAAGAGGTGCAATGAATGCTGATGATTTTAGAGATTATATGCTTTCATTCCTTTTTTTGCGTTATTTATCAGATAATTATGAAACTGCTGCAAAAAAAGAATTGGGTTCAGATTATCCAAAATTGGCAGCAGATGATAACCGAACTGCTTTATCAGTGTGGTATCAAAATAATAAGGAAGATGTAAAAGATTTCGAAAAACAGATGCGTCGCAAAGTGCATTATGTAATTGAACCTAATCATTTATGGAGCAATATCGCTGAAATGGCGAGGACTCATCACACTGATCTTCTAAAAACATTAGATGAAGGATTTCGTTATATTGAAAATCAATCATTTGAAAGCACTTTTCAGGGACTATTCTCTGAAATTAATCTGAATTCTGAAAAACTAGGAAAAACACCTACTGATAGAAATAAGAAGTTATGTACAATTATCTCAAAAATATCAGAAGGTATTGCCAAGTTCTCTACCAAAACTGATATTCTAGGTGATGCATATGAATATTTAATTGGTCAATTTGCTGCTGGGTCAGGTAAAAAAGCAGGTGAGTTTTATACCCCACAAAGAATTTCCGATATTCTTTCAAAAATTGTAATATTAGATAGCCAGGATCCTAAAACAGGACCTAAAAACAAATTAGATAAGGTTTTAGATTTTGCTTGTGGTTCAGGCTCATTGTTGCTTAACGTAAAAAAACAATTAAAAGATGAAAATGATGGGCAGATAGGTAAAATTTACGGACAGGAGAAGAATATAACGACCTACAACCTTGCAAGAATGAATATGCTTCTTCATGGTGTAAAAGATACTGAATTTGATATTCATCATGGTGATACCTTGCTTAATGACTGGGATATTCTTAATGAAATGAATCCAGCAAAAAAAATGGAGTTTGATGCGATTGTTGCTAATCCCCCATTTAGTTTAAGTTGGGAGCCCAATGAAACAACAGCAGACGATTTCCGTTTTAAGAATTATGGTCTTGCACCGAAATCTGCGGCTGATTTTTCTTTCTTATTGCATGGTCTTCATTTTTTGAGTCAAGATGGAACAATGGCAATCATTTTACCACATGGGGTTTTATTTAGAGGAGGTGCAGAACAAAGAATTCGTACCAAACTATTAAAAGATAATAATGTAGATACCGTAATTGGATTACCTTCTAATTTATTCTTTTCTACAGGAATTCCAGTTTGTATTTTAATACTGAAAAAATGTAAGAAATATGATGACGTACTTTTTATCAATGCAAGTGCTGATGGGAATTTTGAGAAAGGAAAAAAGCAGAATCATTTACGTGAGGAAGATATAGAAAGAATTGTAGATACCTATAAAAACCGTGTAGATATTGAACGTTATTCAAGAAAAGTCTCCATGGGTGAAATAGAAAAGAATGACTATAATCTGAATATATCAAGATATGTAAGTACTGCGATAGCTGAAGAAAAAATTGACTTGAAAAAAGTAAATGATAATCTAATTGATATCAACAAAAAGATTAAAGAAGCTACAGAAAAACATAATGCGTTTTTGAAAGAGTTAGGGCTTCCTCTCATTTAAAAAGCTAGAAAATTTTTTATTTCCAAGGTCACTGTAATTATTTAATGAAATATCATATTTTCTTTATATTTGTAAAAACACACAACCCCATCATTATGGAAAAACTAAGAAGTCTAAGAAAGAAAAGAGGATACACTCAGGAATATATGTCTAATATCCTGTCTACGGATGTTTCTAATTATTGTAGAAAGGAGAGCGGCGATGTAAGAATATTTGATGATGAATGGGAGAAGTTGGCAAAAGCGTTAGACGTTCCGGTAGAGGAAATTAAAGAAGAAAGGGTTGCAGCAGTAGTACAAAATAATGATAACTTTAGTGATAATGCTACTGCAAATATTCACTGCAATTACTATAATGTTCCTAATCAGGTAATGGATAATCTACAGGATTACATTAAACTCTTGAAAGAACAGGTTGAAACTTTGAAACAGGAAGTTGAGAAATTAAAATCAGAAAAATAATTTATTCTTATTTTAAAGAATAGAATATAAAAATAAATATTGCCTCAGTGAGGCAGTATTTTTTATTTATAAAAACTATAATTATGAACACATTTGGCAAAACCATTCGGCTATTTTTAGTAGATGGTACTACTAATGGACTTACTACTGCAGAACTTAGTAATTGGACGGGTATTGGGATTAAGGTACCACGTATTAAGATAAGAGAATACAGTAATCGCCCGGAATTCCAGAAACAGGGTGTATATGTATTGCTTGGGAAGGGAGAAAATAATGAAGACACTGCTTATATTGGTGAAGCTGAAATTATGGCAAGCCGTTTATCTCAACATATTGCTACTACTGATTTTTGGAATGAAGTAGTTTTCTTTGGCAGTAAAGATAAATACCTAAATAAGGCTAGTGTAAAGTACTTAGAAAATCATTTATACAATTTAGCTATAAATGCGGGACGTTATAATATTAATCAAAATACGCCTACCCGGCCAGAATTGTCAGAAGCAGAGCAAGCAGAATTAGAAGAGTTCTTATCTAACATTAAAGTGTTGACAGCGTCATTAGGATACAAAATATTTGAATCATTAGAAGAAACAGTTGAACAGGGAAGAGCTACACCTCAAATTTTCTTTTGCAAAAATGGAGCAGGGGCGAATAGTAAAGGAAGTCCATCAACAGAAGGTTTTATTATGTATAAAGATTCTCTTTTGATGATGACAGAACAACCTTCCTTGACAAATAGTATCTCGGCTGAAAGGAGGGATATGTTAATGGAAGGATTACTACAAATAGAAGGTGATTTTTATAAATTAACGAAAGATTACATTTTTACCTCATCTTCAAGAGCTGCGGCAGCTACATTAGCCAGGTCTGCAAGTGGTCCTTTAGAATGGAAAACAGAAGAAGGAATTCAATTAAAATCTTTGGAGACTTTATAATTTATTTTTTGAAATTTGATTTAAATATCCCCTACTATCAATTAAATATTTAATGAGTAACAATCAACTAATTCTAGATATCTTACTAGTAAAAGCAGAAAATGAATGGGTTTCCAAAGAAATTTTTTTCAATACTATTTTTGAAACACTTCTAGAAATAGGAAGAGTTCCGGGAATCTATCAAATAAGAACCAACACGCCAATTTCAATACTTTCTCAATTTGGCGAAAGAGTGGATAAAGCTTATTATAATTTTCAAAAGAAGATAAAAGAATCTCTAGAATTAGGTTCCTTAATTATACCTGAAGATTTAGAGAACGGATATGTTGTTTATACTGGACACCAAGCTTTTCTAAGACAACGTTGCAAAGAACATTTTATTGGAAGTAAAGGAACAGGATGTCTTAATATTTTTGAATTTGAAGAGTTAAGAAACTATAGGTGGTGGTTTGAATATTTGTATGCATCTAGTATTCCTAACTATCATAACTCAAAGCTTTTTAGAACATATTTAGAACAGTTACATAGAGCAAATATAGGATGGCCAATATTATGTAGCCAGTAGATAATATTTAGAAATATTTAGAAAATGAAATAAAGAAACCACATGAATCTACAAGAATTAATCAACTACTTCCGCCAGGGAGGATCCTATAAAGACTTTTGTCAGGAACAATCATTGGATCAGACTTCCGAAGCAATCGAAGTTTATATGGAGCAGCCTTTAGAGCTGAACAATAACCTGGCATTTTTCGAAATTGAGACGACAGAAGGAAGTCTGGAGTTTGTGAAAGATGGGATAAGGTATTACAGCTTATTTGGGTTTCCTTATTTTTTGAATGTGCTTAAGGAAATCAGGGATTCTCAGGAGTTGAGTGATAAAGATGTGGCTGAGCTTTTGTTTGATCATGTGATCAGCAAAGAATGATCTGTTATATTTGTATTCATAAAAAACCGGATCTATTCTAATAATTACTATCTTTAGTTTCACAACCCGATCCCTTGGAAAAGTACTCCAACATATCGCTTCATCACCGCCAGCTGCAGGATTTTGGAATAAAGCTGATGCCTTTGTCCGTTTTATCTGAAAAGGAAACCGGAATTCACCGGGACGATCATTATATGTTTATCCTTCAGCAAAAAGGGGATTTTACCCTTGAAGTAGATTTCAACACTTTGGATTTGAAGGGAGCTTTCCTGTGTTTTGTAGCTCCGGGACAGATTCACCGGTATGTGCATCAGCAGGATACGGAAGGTAGGTTTTTGTTTGTAGATATAGGAGCCATTCCTCAGCATTACCGGGAAGTTCTGGAAACCTATCAGTGGATCCGCCAATCGGTGGAGGTTAGTGAAAGGGATGTCGTCTTTGATATTCCGGCAATACTCGAAAAGATTGATGAAACAGATAGCTTGCATACGGTTTCCGTGAAACAGTCTTTGGTAGAATCGGTTATTGGAATGATGGTTTCCCAGATCATGAAATTTCAGGTTTCGGAGCAGACCAGTACCGGACAGAAGTATACCATTACCCGGCAGTTCAAAAAACTGGTGAAAGAAAATTTTAAAAAGATCAAGCAGGTACAGCAATATGCACAATCCCTTGTCATTACACCCCTTTATCTGAACGAAGCGATCAAAGAAGTAACCGGCTATCCTGCCAGCTACTGGATCCAGCAGGAGGTGTTGCTGGAAGCCCGCCGGCTTTTGTTTTATACCAAAATGAGCGTTAAGCAGATCGCGGTTGAATTAGGCTATGATGATCCTGTTTATTTTTCTAGGTTTTTCAAAAAAGGAACAGGGATGACTGCCCTTCAGTTCAGGTCCCATCACAAAGATTTGTCTCATAAAGACCATTAATCCTCTATAGGAATCCCCTTTATTACCCGATAATTTTGTATCCGTCAATCATCAAAAAACGAGAACGATGAATCATGGATATACAATGAATAGAATACCGGCACAGAAGCAAATACGAATTGCTATTGCAGGTGCAGGATTAGGAGGTTTATGCCTGGCCCAGGGACTGAAAAAGAAAGGAATCCAATGTGTCCTTTTTGAAAAGGACGAAGCGATGAACACACGAACCCAGGGATACCGGATCAGGATCAATGAGCAGGGCAGGCAGGCACTGGAAGATTGTCTTCCGGAATCGCTGTATCAGCTATTTATGAAAACTTGTGCCGCGCGTACCAAAGGACTGAAAGTTTTTACTTCCCATCTTGAAAAAACAGGAAAAGACCTGGTAGATTCCTGGAGTGACGGCATCCGGGAAGTTCCCGATCTGAAGCCCAACCGGCTGACTTTACGGGAAATATTGGTCCAGGGCCTGGAAGAGCAGATTCATTTTGGAAAAGCGGTAACAGATTATCGCAAGCTGGAAAGCGGGGAAGTATTGCTTTCTTTTGCTGACGGAAGCACTTATACTGCTGATCTCGTTATCGCCGCAGATGGCGTAAATTCCCGGATCGGGATTGAATGTTGCGGAGACCAAAAAGTAAATACCGGAAATATAACCATCTACGGAAGGACGTTCCTAACGGATGACAACCGCGAAGCAATTGCTGCTGAATTGCGGACCGGGACTTCTGTGATTCTTGGAGATCAGTTTTCATTAATTGCCGATGCGATGCAGTTTGATTTTTCGAAACTCAATAGTTCATGGGATGCATTAAGTCCGTTGCAGGATTATTTCTATTGGGCCTTTATCGGAAAGCCGGCTGCTTTTGGATGGCCTTTGCAGGATTTCTATACGCTTTCTTCACAGGAGATTTTTAATCATATTCGAAGGGTTACCGATAATTGGCACCCCCAATTAAAAGCCCTCCTGGACTTCGGGGATCAGCAGTCTTTAGTCATGGGCCCGATCAGATCTTCATTGCCTAAAGAAAAATGGGTGTCCGGGAATGTTACGGCTTTAGGGGATGCCGTGCATGCGATGAGCCCCGCCGGCGGAGTAGGAGCCAATACAGCATTCAGGGATGCCGCATTATTGACCGCGAATATCAGTGAAGCCGTTTTCGGCAATACAGAGTTTGCCTTAGCGATTGAAAACTATGAAGATGCAATGAGAATATACAGCAACGAAGCCATTATCATGTCTCTTGAAGGTGGAGAAGTATTGTATGGAAACCCGGTGAATGAAAAATAATCCCGAAAAGAATAATAATAAACCCAGTATAAAGCCTGCCTCTGCAGGCTTTTAAATTTTTATATATTTTTTTACCTGGTATTCATTTTATTTATATATTTGATATATCAATTATATTTATATCAATTAAATAATTAATGATGGCTCAATCGGAACATACTATTTTTTACAGCATAGAGGAATCGATCAAATCTTATCGTCAGTTTGCCCAGAAGCAGATCAATGACAGGGGATTTGACATTACGATCGATCAGGGACTGGTCCTGAGTATAATTAATGAAAATCCGGGAATTGCCCAGAAAGATATTGCGAGGCGGGCTTTTAAGGATCATGCTTCGGTAACCCGCATTATCGAGCTATTAGTGAAAAGGAATTTTTTGAAAAGAGATTCTTTTGAAGAAGACAGACGACGGTTTAACCTCATCCTTACCGGGGAGGGAAAAGATATTTTAAACGATATTCAGCCCATTGTGAATGCAAACAGGAAAAAAGCAGTTGAAGGCATTTCTCCGGAGGAGATTGAACTGCTGAGAAAGCTTGTTAATAAGATTACAGCTAATTGCAGAAGCTGAAACAGTACAGATGAGTTGTAAGGTTCCACATAAAAATCCATTCCATGAAAATTTCGTGTAAACATGCTATCCTGAAGGTGGGTCTTATGATCGTTTTTCTGGTTTCCTTTGCTCATGCACAGGTGAGTGATACCATAACGAGCAAGGGCCGTTACCGGAATTATCTGAAGTTCCATTCCCTGATCCGGGATACCTACATTATTCCGCATTGGTACAAGGATGGAAGCCGCTTCTGGTTTGCGGTGGGAACTCCTGAAAATACAGTGGTCTATGAAGTGGATCCGGAACACAATACAAAGCGTCCTTTTTTTGATCAGGGCCGTTTAAGGAAAGCACTCACTCCATGGTTAGATAAGGAACCGGAAAATAAGGGGTTACCGTTCAGTGATTTTGTTCTTGTACAGGATGATAATGCTGCGGAATTTTTTGTTGAACATAAAAAGTTTAGGCTGTACCTGAGAGATTACAAGATCTTAAAAATTGACGGAAAGGAAGAAGTAAGACAGCCATTGGCAGGCATTATGTCGCCCGACGGAAAACAATCTGTTATTATGAAAGATCACAATATCTGGCTGATTAGCCATTCCGGCCACAAAGAACAACAGCTTACTACCGGCGGAACGGATGATTATCCCTGGACCGTCGAGAATGGGTGCTGGTCAAAAGACGGTAAAAGGCTGCTGTTGAAGAGGTCTGATGGCAGGAAGGTTCATCACTTGCCTGTCATAGATTATTCGGAACCTGAGGAATCTGTGACATACACTGTGTATGCAAAGACAGGCGGGGCTATTGAAATTCCCGAACTTTATGTACTGGACATTGATTCCGGAAACAGCATTACCATAAAAGAAGGTTCCGGCATTCCCCAATATGTATTTCCGGTAGGATGGACACAGGAGGGTTCAGAAATTCTTTTTATGCGCCTGGACCGTCTTGGGAAAAAACTGGAGTTTCTGGCCACGAATCCTGACACCGGAGCAGGCAGGACAATTCTGAGCGAAGAGGCTAAAACCTTTGTATCCGGGTTGGATTTCCTGACCGGCAACTGGAAACGTCAGGTCACCCTTTTGAAGGAGCGCCCTTCTTTTATATGGATGTCGGAACGTGACGGATGGAGACATCTTTACCTGTATAGTATGGATGGAAAACTAGTCCGCCAGCTGACATCAGGAAATTTTCCGGTCACCGGAGTGATCAGAACGAATGAAAAATCAGGACTGATTTACTTCACGGCGAATGCCGAAAAAGAAGTGTATTCTACCAATGTATATCGCGTCGGTCTTAACGGAAAAAATGGTAAAAGATTAACGCCCGCTCCCGGGATCCATACCTATTCCCAGTTTTCACCTTCCGGGAAATATTTTCTGGATACCCATTCCTCTCCGGATACAGCTCCCGCCGTTGAGCTCAGGACGACGGATGGAAAGTGGTTGCAACAGGTTCATCAGGCTGATATCACCAAGCTGCAAAATATAGGGTTCAGGGCTCCTGAAATTTTTAAAGCTAAGGCAGCTGACGGAATTACGGATCTTTATGGAATCATGTACAAACCTTATGATTTCGATCCATCTAAAAAGTATCCTGTCGTAGAAATGGTGTATGCCGGCCCTTTTATCAATATTGTACCGCATCGGTTCGGGCCTACAACATCACTTTCGGTTCAGGCACAGGCATTGGCTCAGCTGGGATATATCACAGTAATGATGGACACAAGAGGAACGGTTGAAAGAAGCAAAGCTTTCCAGGATGCTGTTTACAGGAATATCGGAAGATATGAAATTGCAGATCGTGTGGCTGTTTTCAGGCAGCTTGGGGAAAAATATTCCTATATGGACATGAAGCGTGTTGGTATTTGCGGCCATTCATGGGGAGGCTATTTTGCCATCCGGGCTATGCAGATGGCGCCTGACCTGTACAAGGTCGGCATTGCTTCGGCACCGGGTGAACTGACAGAAGGCGCAGAAATTAATGAACCTTATATGGGACTGCCGGAAGATAATAAAGAAGGATACGAATGGGGAACGAATACCCATCATGCCGCAAACCTTAAAGGTAAATTGCTTCTTATACATGGAACAAGCGATATAAATGCCCCGCTTTCAACAACCATCCGGATGATTGATGCGCTAACGAAAGCCGGAAAAAGGTATGACCTCATCCTGGTTCCCGGAAAAGGACATGATATAGAAAATGAAGACTACGTAAATGATGCAATCCGACGGTATTTCGAAGAAAATCTGAAAAATACAGAGAAATAGAAAAACGGTCGTTGAAGGCATGACCTCAGCGACCGCTTTTTTGAAAAAAATATATCAAGAATTTAATCCTGTATGATAAGCTTTTTGGCATCAGTTACTTTGCCGTCTGCTGTCATTTTATACACATAAGTGCCGGACTGAAGTTCTGACCCGGAAAGTCGTATCGTCCCGTTTCCTTTCTCACGAAGAGGAACAGATTTAATAAGCTGTCCGGAAATATTGTAGATGTCCAGTGAAGCGGTTTTTATATGGTGAGGTAAAAAATACCGGATACTTGTTTCATTCTTTGCCGGGTTAGGGACATTTTGCCCCAGGAAAGGGGTATCCGAAAGGGAAATATCAGTGATGGTATTTTTGCTTACAAGAAGTTGCTTGAGTTCTTCAACAGTATTTTCAAGGGTTTTGATACGGTCTTCAAGCTTTTGAACAGTTTCATCAGAAGGGGCCGTTCTGGAGAGAATTGAGTTGGATACCATGACGTTGCCGTTAGAATCCACAACCAATGCGCGTCCGCTTCCTACGGGCAGATCCTGAAGCCTTACGGTTCCTACGGTATGGAAATTAGCTGTAGGGGCGTTGGTCCGTATTCCTACACTCTGGTCTTTGATCAGCATTGTTGAATTACCGGACATTCCCAGCATAATAGAATAGGGGATGGTATTGGTAAGCTTGGCTCCGCCGGTTCCTGCTCCGATAACGAATGAACGGTTACCGGTAGCTGCAAGGTCGATTCCAAATCCTCCGGAATACTCTTCGGTAAGATCGATTCCCACTCCGAGTGCAAATTCATTATGGTTCCTGATGATGTTCTTCCAACCCAGTGCAAC
This sequence comes from Chryseobacterium sp. PTM-20240506, assembly GCF_048296755.1. Classification (NCBI taxonomy): domain Bacteria; kingdom Pseudomonadati; phylum Bacteroidota; class Flavobacteriia; order Flavobacteriales; family Weeksellaceae; genus Chryseobacterium; species Chryseobacterium sp. PTM-20240506. The sequence goes on along the minus strand of NZ_CP182581.1, from coordinate 1,788,128 downwards.
CGATTTGCTGGCATTGTTCAAAACAGCATTATCCTGTCCGCCTACGATATTAGCTCCTCCCGCATTACTGAGGTTATTGGTCCATCCACCAACAATGCTGCTGCCGGCCTGGCCTCCCAAAGTATTGGATATTCCCGCAATAATGCTTCCTTTGGCTTTTGAGGCATTGGTATTATTCGTTGTTTCTACGATAAACGAACCGAATTCATTCAGAAGTGCCTGATTGGGATTTGAAGTGGCGCCGTTTGTTCTCAGATACAGAATTCTGCTGTCTACGGTGCCTACGTAATTGTTGGGTGCAATTCCGCTGTTTCCATTGACCAGCCATTGTTGGGCGCCAGCCATACCCGTTAGAAATACCATAGCCGCTGCTATGCTATTTTTCACGCATAATAGTGATGTTCTCATAAATTTGAGTTTTGATGGTTATTAGTTGTCACTAATTTAGGAAATATTATGGCATAAATAATATTTTAGTCACTTTTGTGGGATGTATTTTATAGGTGTAAGTGTTTGGAATCTAGTACTGAAAGGGTTGTGTTGGATTATGGTTAATATCTATTCTATTTATTTATGTCATCTAATTATCTGTATATTTACTATGTAGAACGTATTGGCCTGGATCTGATCATCAAAAAATATCCTTCAAATTTTTTTTGAAGGATATCATGATAGAGAATTATTAAAAAAATGGTTGCTTTATTGTTTAAGCTGTTCAGCCTTGATATATACTTTGCCCTGATCATCTTTCCAGGAAGGGCCTTTTACATAGATCGAATCACCTACTTCATAACGTTTGTAGGTACTGCCGCTTTTCTGAAGGTTCACAATACTGATCGTTGCCACGTATTCTTTCCCGTCAGCATCCTGAATGGTGGCCATATAGCCGTCTTTTCCATTTTCAATTTTCGTGATCTTTCCTTTTGCTTCGATCGTCATATCTTTTTCCTGATCTCCTGACTGTGCGGATGGCTTTGCCGTACAACTGTTCATGTTGAATATTCCTAATGTTAAAATCGCTAATGCTAGTATTTTTTTCATTGTATGATAGCTTTTTGTTATTATTTTAAGTTTTTTACCTTGTTTTTATTATATTGTTTTCTTGTTCAAAGCCCATACCAAAGCAGGTTTCGAAGTAACATTAGTTGGTTTATATCTTAAATCCGGTAATCCGAAAATCTTGCATCTGTTTTAAAATATTTTTGTCTTTTGATTTAATTTATTTTTTAATACGGTGTCCCATAAGCATATACGATAATTATAAAGTTTCGGATTTATTTTAAATTTTCATTTTAAAGCCTTCGTGGGAAGCGGTGAATCCAAGCTTTTTATAAAACCTGAGTGCCTCAGTTCTTGTTTTATCCGACATCAGCTGTACGACATCAGCTCCGTTTTCTTTAGCCCGTTGAATCACCAGGTGAAACATTTTTTCACCCAAACCCTTTCCCCGCATCGACGAATGGATACGCACAGATTCGATTAATGCACGTTTATTTCCTTTGTGGTTGAGGTATTGAAGGTACGTGACCTGTAGGGTTCCCAAGATCTCATCATCCCGATTGACCAGAACCAGTAAATCCTGATAAGGGTTTTGTTCGATGCTTCTGAAGGCTGAGATATATTGTTCGTTCAGGGGATTCGAAACTTCTTCTCTGTTTTTTCCAAGTACATCATCAGCCAGCATTTCTATAACCGTCTTTAAATCGCCGAATGTTACTTTGCGTAAATTGAGCTCGTTATTTTTTTCTTCCATAGAGTAAGATTCTTTTAAATGCATAAATGGCAGGAAGCTTGGGGAAACTTGTAGCAATGCGGGCTTTAAACTCGTGGGTAAATTCTTTTTGTTGTTCTTCATCCAGCCTTTCCAGATAGGGTATTAAAGCTGAACCGGAAATAAAATTGAACAAAGTATCATGATCTTCCGCAATGATAGGATACACTTTTTGAGAAAGATTTAACTCTTCAATTCCGTTCTCGAATAAGATCTGAGCATATTCATCTATCGTGAGCACTGCAGAAGGCCGGTTCCATCCCTGTAAATAGCTTTTAAAAGGTTCTTCTCCGGCAAGAGCCGTTAAGATCTTATTCAGGGTGTTTCCCGGTTGGTAAGGCATCTGGATGGCGAGCTGTCCGTTTGTTTTAAGTTTTGAGATCAGCTTGGGGAATAACTGAAGGTGATCATCAGACCATTGAAGGGCTGCATTGCTGAAAATAAGGTCCCAGGTTTCATCACTCGTGAGCATCTCTTCCGTGGTGGACATTCTGAAATGAAGCCGGTCATTTTCCAGGGTCTTGGATTTTTCAAGCATTTCCGGAGAGGAGTCGATTCCGATAAACTCGGCTTGGGGAAATTTTTCTGTGAGAATAGCCGTTTGTTCTCCCGTCCCACAACCTAAATCTATGGCCTTCATCGGCGTTTCCCCGGTAATGAGTTCCGCAAGGTCGAAAAAAGGTTTGAAACGGATATTTTTAAATTGATTGTAAACGTCAGGATTCCAAGGCATAACAAATGTTTTTAATTGATCACCTGAATTTAGCTATTCCTGATTAAATGGGAAGATAAATTTGATTAAAACTTTCTTAAATTAAAATGGAAACCGTTGATTATAGTATTTTTTAAAATAGAATTTTTATGTGTAGATTTTAAAGGTGGTAAAGAATGGCTTTAATTGCGATCTGTATTTTATAAAAAATGTGTTTTTCTATACATGTACCGGTGATTGAAACCTTGTAATTTAAAACCTGACCTTCAAAAAAGGATGTCTTTGTACTTACAAAACTTTAAATGATCTGAGTGCTTTCTTTAATACTGTTCATCACAAAAATACTTTTTGTCTGCCCGATCCCTTCAATCTCCGAAAGTTTATTCACAAAAAACTCATGAAACTCATCCATATTGGGAGCCAGGATCTTCAGCATAAAATCAAAATCACCACTGATGTTATAAAACTCAACAACTTCTTTTAATTTGCAGACCTCTTCGATGAATTTTGTAGCCATCTTTTTATTATGGGCGTTCAAAGCGATCATACATATGACCATCATCCCTTTGTTGACTTTTTTCCGGTCTAAAACAGTGGTATATTCCTTAATAATTCCTGATTTTTCCATACGCTTAATCCGTTCATGGGTGGGTGTAGGACTAAGATTGATGCGTGTGGAAATATCCCTTACACTTAGTTTGGCATCTTTTTGCAGCAAACGCAGGATAGAGAGGTCTTTTTCGTCGAGGGTATATTTTTCGGGTTGCATTTGTTCTGTTTTTTTATGGTAATATTATCTTAATAGAACATTTGTCCTTTTATTTGTCTTGTATGAATATTTTGTTCCAAATTTAAAACTAAATTTTCACATACGTTCTAATAATTTTAATTTTGCAGGAAATTTGAATAGTATGGGAACAAAAAGAAATTTAATATTAATACTCGCATCGATCGGAACGTTCGTGGAGGCTTTGGATATTGCTATCATTAATCTTACCATTCCTGCTATTCAGAAACAGTTCAATATCGGAGCAGAAACTGTTCAGTGGCTTCAGACCTTGTATGTTTTATTTTTTGGAGGCTTTCTGATTATCGGAGGGAAACTGTCTGACCAGATCGGACGTAAAAAAATGTTCTTACTGGGAGCGTTAATTTTTATGCTGACATCATTGGGAGCAGGGCTTTCGACTCATTTCGAAATGCTGGCTATATTCAGGGCTTTACAGGGACTCGGAGCGGCATTTATCATGCCGTCAGCATTATCTATCGTTACTCATACTTTTACGGAAAATCAGGAAAGAAATAAAGCATTGGGTGTTTTCAGCTCTTTTGCTGCGATCGGATCTGGAAGCGGATTGTCAATAGGAGGGATCATCAGTACTTACCTAAGCTGGCATTGGGTATTCCTGATCAATGTACCTATCCTTTTGCTGACGCTTATTTTTGCTTATCAATATCTTCCGGCAGATGAAAAATCGGAAGGTACACAGAAAACAGATGCCGTTTCAGGAATATTGCTGGTTTTAGGCCTTTTAAGCCTTACCTATGGAACACACGAGCTTATTCTGATTATGGAACAGCCTTTTTTAGTCATCGGATCAATTGTGGTTGCGGTTATACTTTTAGGTTCTGTAATCTACCGTCTCAGAACCATCAAACAGCCGTTGATTGATCTTAAATTATTCCAACACAGATCACTCATGGCTTCCAATATTGCCTTTTTTACACTGGGTGCATTTTTCATTGGATTTTTATTCCTGATCTCTTTGATGCTTCAGAAAGATATGGAATACAGTGCCGCCTCCGCAGGATTGATGTTGGTTCCTTTCAGCGTTATGTCTGCGTTAGTGGCTAAATTTGTATTACCTGCGATTTCCAAAAAGCTGAATCCTGCACAAATGGGAATTTTCGGATGGTCTTTTATGCTGGCAGGAGCTTTATCTCTGTTGGGAGCTATTTATTGGGGACATCCATTAACGATTGTATTATTGGGTGCCGCATGCATATCCGGAATAGGAATGACCTTTTGCTTTACAAGTTTATCCATTCTGGGAATCCGGGATGTGGATGCATCGCATTATGGGATTGCTTCAAGCTTAACGAGCACCAACTATTTTCTGGGAGCAGGAATCGGTCTCTCATTTATGACTTTGATGGGCCAGTTGTTCCCGTCAGATCTGGCAGTTGGCAGTTTAAGTATCATTATTTTATCTCCTTATGCAGTGTGTGCACTTGGAATTCTGGTATATTTGATCATCAGGGAACATAAAGTGAAAAGAGAGCAGGTTGCCGTTTTATAAGAAGTGTTTGTACAGATAATAATTATTAAAAAAGAGAAATCATGATAAAGAGACTAACCGTATTTTGTGGATCAAGTTTTGGAAACGAATCGGTTTATGAAGAACAAGCTTATGCGCTTGGAAAGAAGCTTGCGAAAGAGCAGATAGGTTTGGTATATGGCGGTGCGATCAGCGGATTGATGGGAACAGTGGCTAACGGAGTTATGGAAAACAAAGGGGAAGCAATAGGGATACTTCCTCATTTTCTGCAGGGGAAAGAAATTGCCCACCTGGGATTAAGTGAACTCATTCTGGTAGAAACGATGCACGAACGTAAAACGAAAATGAACGAATTATCCGATGGGGTTATTGCTCTGCCGGGCGGTTATGGAACACTGGAAGAACTTTTTGAAATGATGACCTGGGCACAGCTTGGGCTGCATCAAAAGCCAATTGCTGTTCTGAATGTCAATGGGTTCTATAATGACCTGTTACAGATGTCTCAGAACATGGTTGATAAAGGTTTTTTAAAAGAAACCAATCAAAAGATGCTGATCGTAGATGACAACATTGATACCCTTTTAATGAAAATGAAGAATTACGAGGCTCCAAATGTTGAAAAATGGATCTCTAAGGATGAGGTCTGATCATAAGTTTTTGATAAAATCACTGGGCCTGTATTGCATGACAGACTGAAAACTATTGGTGTAGGCTTGCAGGCTTTTATACCCGACCTGAAAAGCAATTTCAGAAATGGTCCATTCATTGGCACTTAGTAATTCCATACTTTTGATGATGCGAAGCATCTGCTGATACTTGATCAGCGTAAGTCCTGTTTCTTTTTTAAAAATTCTTTCCAGGGACCTGAGTGACAATGAAGCAATATCGCTCAGATCTTCCATTTTAAGATCTTCGGTATAATGGGTATTCAGGTAATTGATAGCCTGCGTTAATCTTTTATCCTGAGGAAGGCTGATGTGAAGCTGAATAGAATCGGCCACAAAGTTACGAAGCTCGTTATACAATGCTTTTAGGAAAATATTTTCATCGTTGTTTTCGGTAGTATTCATCGACCATTTTTCAGCATACCTGATCATTTCTCTCAACACTGCTGGTACTGAAAATACATGAACCTGATGGTAAAAAGGATCTTCTGTATCAACATCAAAAAACATAATCATCAGCCGGATACTTTCAGAATGAGAATTGGTTTTATGCAAAGCCTGTGGTGGAATCCAGGCCGCATGGTTTTGGGGTAAAAGATACATTTTCCCTTCTACTGTAAGATATTGAAATCCGCTTTCCACATACACAAGCTGTCCTTTTTTCTCATGAATATGAAGAACATCATCATGCCGCCAGTTATCTTCAAACCAAACAAAATACGGGTTGCTGACATCATCGACATTCAATAGAGGTTTGGAAGACATCATGTCGTTTTAGATTAATATTATGGCAAATGTATGCAAAATAACATGATTAATTTTGCTGTAACAATTTTGATCCTCATTATGAAAAACGAAACAAGAAAAGAAGCATCATATATCCTATTACTGATCAATGTTTTGGTGGTTATTCTGGTATCCAGTAACCTGCGTTCACCCATTACTTCAGTAGGACCGGTACTGGACCAGATCAGCCGGTCTTTACACCTGGATAATTTTCAAAGCAGCCTGCTTACTTCCATACCTTTGCTGATGTTTGCAAGTTGTTCTGTACTCGTAAGCCGGTTTTCTCACCGGTTCAGTATCAACAGGTTTTTATTGTACGCATTGGTTATTCTGAGTTTTGGATTATTCTTAAGGGTCTTCGGGTCGGTTTGGACCCTATTTACAGGATCCGTATTTATCGGTTTAGGAATCTGTGTAGGGAATGTAATTACACCCGGTTATATCAAAAATAATTTTCCAAAACAGATCGGGTTAATGACCGGTATTTTCGCAGTGGCAATGAATCTTACTGCTGCTTTGGCTTCGGGATACAGCGTGAGCCTTGGAGAATGGACAGGGTATGGATGGCGTGGTTCCCTTGGAATATGGGTGGTGATTGCCCTTTTGGCTTTATTGGTCGTTATTTTGGAGTTATTGTTAAATAAAAACAGCGTACGACAGGCTAACAGCTCAATGGCAAAGTCTGATTTTAATATGTTCAAATCGGCTCAGGCCTGGAATATCAGTATTTTTATGGGATTACAGTCTTTGGTATACTATTCTTTAATTTCCTGGTTGCCTGCTGTTCTTAATGACTATGGAATGAATGGAAATGCTCCGGGTTGGGTATTGTTCGTCATTCAGATTTCCATGATTCCCATTACTTTTGTAGGACCGATCATTGCCAATAAGATGAAAGATCAGCGAATAATGATCCTTTTCCTTTGTGTCCTAATGTTTGCAAGTATTGTCATGTTTGCCTTGCTGAAGTCACAATGGATTTATGCGACCGCAATTTTATTGGGGCTATCAAATGGGTTATCATTTAGCTTATCGATCTTATTTTTCTCTTTACGGACAAAATCAAGTGCCAATGCCATTAAAATTTCAGGAATGGCCCAGTCTGTAGGCTATCTGATTGCTGCATTCGGGCCTGCTGTTTTTGGAAAGCTGCACGATTGGGATCCGTCGTGGAAATACTCATTTGCTTTCCTTGGAACTTCAGTCATTCTGATGTTTTTCTTCGGAATGAGGGCGGCACAGCGGAAATTTGTTGAAGGTTGAGAATTGTGAATTGTGAGTTAAGAGTTGAGAGTTGAGAGTTTTGTTGTTACTGCATATGCTGCAATCTTGTTATCCGGCAACCCGGATCAAAAATTCTTATAAATCCATTCTTTGGTAGGGTTAAGCCAAATATCTAAAGTTTTAAACAAAAATCCATGCTTCATTCCAGTGTTAAGTTCTATTTCTTTAAATGCCGCTAATTTTGAGTTTTGATATCTTTTCTCGGAAGATAAAGGGACATGGCCCTCATCAGATTTTTCCGTGATGGAAAGTATTTTACCGTACAGTTTGAAACCGGCAATTTTATTTAACGAATCATCCTTGAAGCTCGAGCCGATAATTACAAATTTCAGATCCGGATTTTTAGCATAATAAGAAACATATTGTGCAATATAGCCGCCTTGCGATGTTCCGACTATGCTTATGTTACGGGAAGAAACTCCTTTTCCATGCAGGCTGTCAATCTGAGCAATGACCTTTCGGGCATAGACTTCCGGATCGGTCTGATCAGCTCTTTTTTCTGAGATCACTACATTGTTTTTGCTTTTCAGCTTATTCAGGATCGGTGTATATTCAGCAATACCGTATTGCGGATGTTTTTCGGTCAATGAATGCCCCTCAAGAAACTTGTTATGGAGAAAGAAAATATATTGTTTTTGTTGAGCTTTTAAAAAATTTGATGTGAGAAGAAAAGCAAAAAGAATGGCTATGACTGTTTTCATGGGGTACCCTGCATTAAAAGGATAAAGATAAATATAGTTTTTGATATTGTAGTATTTTTTACCGTAAATGCAACCTTAGAGAGAATCGAACCTTGGATCCTTCAAGATACAGGGTTAAATATTACTACCCCTTGCCAATCATTATGTGGTGTATGAATAAAGTAAAATGAAACTTGTTACGTCTTTAGATACAACAGGTTTTTAAACTCAACATCATGGATGCAAATATACAAGAGGGTATTATACTGATTCCGGATTTCAATGGATTTACCGAATTTGTATTGAATACGAAATTATACACGGGAGAGTATATTGTAAGACAATTATTATCAATTCTGATCGATGTTAATAACAGGTATTTTGAAATTTCTGAAATTGAAGGGGATGCCATTTTATTTTTCAGATATGATAAAAACCCATCTTTTAAAAAAATCTCCACTATGCTTCGGAATATGCAGAATGCATTTAGCAGAAAAGTAGCTGAGCTCAATGAAGCATTAAGCATTTCCATCGATCTATCGTTAAAATTTATTGTTCATTACGGAAAGTTTTCCCAATATAAGATTGGAAATTTTAGAAAGCTGTATGGTGCACCTGTGGTGGAAGCTCATAAGCTGTTGAAAAACGATTTTGCAAAGCAACCTTCTTATGCCTTATTCAGCAATTCTTTCCTTGAAAGTACAGAGAGCAGCAGTAATTTTTATACTGACGAGGAACAAAACCTGCCTGATGTTGGAGTGATCCATTATTTTGAAGGAATAGAACAGCATATTTAATTTTTTCCTTGTAAATGCTATAGGTGTGCCCGGATTAGTCTGGGCATTTTATTTTAATATTGATTGTAATAAGTTGATGGTTTTGGAGGGTTTTATTATACAAAATCTTTGATTTTATATAAAAAGAAAACCTCCCTTTCGGGAGGTCAAAAAACACAAATGATGAAAAAAAAAATTATCTACTTTAGAGTGAATTTCACTTTAGTTTTAATGGCATCTGAAGAATTTCCAATCAAGGCTTCAAAATCTCCCGGTTCAGCTACCCAGTCATGTTTATCGGCATCGAAATAGCTTAGTGCTGTTTTGTCAATGCTAATGCTTACTTCTTTCTGCTCTCCAGGATTTAAAAATACTTTTTCAAAACCTTTGAGCTCTTTTGCCGGACGGGGAACAGAGGATTTAAGGTCACTGATGTACAATTGAATGACCTCAGCACCTGCTTTCTTCCCTGTATTTTTTACCGGTACGGTAAATGTAATTTTATCATCCTGGGATATCGTTGTTTTATCTGCTTTAGCTTTTCCAAATTCGAAAGTCGTGTAGCTTAGTCCGTGTCCGAAGCTGAATAAAGGTTTGATGTTTTTTGTATCATGCCAACGGTATCCTACAAAAATTCCTTCGTTGTAGGTAATATTGATTGGGTTCTTTTGATCTTTTCCTTTTCCTGCTGCCAACTGGTCTTTCTGACCGGGATATTCCCCTAATTGGTGCGCGGAATTGTCTTCCAGTTTCACCGGGAAGGTAAATGGCAATTTTCCTGAAGGGTTTGCGTCGCCTGCTAGGATAGAAGCAATCGAATTTCCTGCTTCAGAACCCAGATACCAGGATTGAACAATGGCAGGTACTTCTTTAATCCAAGGCATCGCTACTGCATTTCCGGAAACTAAAACAACAGCAAGATTTTTATTGGCTTTTGCCAACGCAGAGATCAGATGATCCTGGTTGTATGGAAGTCCATAGCTTTTACGGTCATTTCCTTCGCTGTCCTGGAAATCACTTTTATTTAATCCTCCAATGAAAATAACAACATCAGATTTTTTTGCCAGCTCTACAGCTTCATTGATTAGTTCGGTTTCAGAGCGGGTATCTTTCAGGTCCTGTCCGGATTTTACCCCGTTGTATTCTCCGCCGATATCTCCAACATATCCTCTTGCATACTGCACATCAACCTGCTTTCCGAATCTTTTTTTGATTCCGTCTAAGGGTAATGTTTCATATTTTACTTTTAATGATGAAGAACCACCACCAACAGTCATGATCTTAATCGCATTTTCGCCGATCACTGCTATTTTTTTAGTTTTGGTGAGATCGATTGGTAATACGTTCCCCTGGTTTTTTAATAAAACAATTCCTTCTTCACCGATTTCCTTGGCTACAGCCTGATGTTCAGCGGAAGCAATATTTCCGAAAGGTTTGTTTCGGTTCATTGTTGTTTTATAAGCCAGGTTTAAAAGTCTGCTCACTTTGTCATCCAGTTCTTTAGTTCCTACTTTTCCGGATTTAATAAGGTCCAGATAAGGTTTTGCTAAATAATAGTTATCGTATGCATTTTTTGTTCCTGCCGATAAACCGTTGGTCCAGCTTCCAAATTCAAGATCCAGTCCGTTATGAATCGCCTGTTCGGTATTGTTTACCGCACCCCAATCTGAAACGACAACTCCTTTATACTTCCATTCTCCTTTCAGGATATCATTTAAAAGGTATTGGTTCTGGCTGGCATACTGGTTTTTATACATATCATAAGCGCCCATGATCGTCCATGAATCCCCTTCAGTTACTGCTGCTTTAAAAGCCGGTAAATAAATTTCATACAGGGCTCTGTCGTCCACGGTAACATTGCTGGTATGGCGGAACATTTCCTGGTTATTTAAGGCAAAATGTTTTACACTCGTTGCAACTCCGTTCGATTGGACTCCTTGGATATAAGGAACCACCATCTTGGAAGTCAGGTAAGGGTCTTCCCCCATATATTCAAAGTTTCTTCCGTTGAGTGGAGTTCTGTAAATATTAACTCCAGGTCCGAGAAGGATATCTTTTTTTCTGTATCGCGCTTCTTCTCCTAATGCTTTACCGTAGTTCCATGACATTTTTTTATTCCATGTAGCGGATAAAGCGGTTAATGCCGGATAAGCAATAATTGAATCATTGGTCCAGCCTGCCTGATTCCATTCATCCCACATTACTTCCGGACGTACCCCATGAGGTCCGTCTGTTGTCCAGAATTCAGGAATTCCCAATCTTGGAACACCTGGTGAACTGAATTTTGATTGTGCGTGAAGCATGGCTACTTTTTCCTCCAGTGTCATTCTGGAAAGAGCATCCTTAACACGTTGTTCAACCGGTTTCGATTCATCTAAATAGATCGGGAGGGTAGTATTCTGAGCCATTGAAGAAATTGAAATAAGAGTGAATAAACTTACTATGGCAGTTTTCTTAAACATAAAACCTTTTTTTGATTCGTAACAAAAATAGGAAATTTATTTATTATCTCAAATTGAGATAATGAAAATTTTTAAGAAATAGCCAATTATACTAGGTTCTTATTCAAACGAACAAATCACAAAACTCCGTATTGTAAGGATTTTCATGGGTAATAAAAAATCATATATTTTTTTATTCGGAAAGGATAAAAGATAAAAAGTAACATCAATATAGCAATTGAAATAGTACATCATGTCAGCTGCTATATTGATAGATTAAAAAATTACCATCCTTTCACAGCACCCCCTTTAAAGATCTCTGCTGCTTTTTTCACCACTTCATCAGACTGGTAAGCTTTTAAAAAGTTTTTTACCTTTTCCTCATCTTTATTGTCATGTCTTGCAACCACTACATTTACATAAGGTGAATCTTTATCTTCTTTAAAAATCCCGGATTTTGTTTCGTCCAATCCTGCCTGTGCCGCAAAATTATTGTTGATGATTGCGATCACCACTTCTTTATCATCCAGCACTCTTGGTAATTGTGGTGCTTCGATTTCCAGGATTTTCAATTGTTTTGGATTTTCTGTAATATCGGTTACTTTAGGAAGAAGTCCTACACCTTCTTTTAGTTTTAATAAACCATTTTTCTGTAATAACAGCAATGAACGCCCTCCGTTCGTTGGGTCATTGGGAATTACAATAGTACTTCCATTCTGTAGCTGACTGATATTTCTAATCTTTTTTGAATAGGCAACAATAGGATAGACAAAGGTATTTCCTACAACGGCCAGTTTATAGCCTCTTTGTTTGGACTGTTCATTCAGGTATGGAACATGCTGAAAGGCATTGGCATCAATATCACCATTGTTCAATGCTTCATTTGGGACTACATAGTCATTAAAAGCAACCAGTTCAACTTCAAGGTTGTATTTTTCTTTAGCTACTTTTTTCGCTGTTTCAGCGATCAGTTGTTCTGGTCCTGAGGTAATTCCTACTTTGATGTAATTAGGATCATCTTTTTTAGCTGAATTACATGCATTAAATACCAGCAAACCTACTGTAAGAAGTCCTAAGATTTTTAATTTCTTCATTATATACTATTTTTATTTAAAGGCAGAATCGCGAATTGCGGAACTGCAAAATTGTTTAATTGTGGGAGTGGAGTTGTTGATCGCATTGAATTCCAACACATATTCTCTCCAACTCTTTAGTAAATTTTTAAAGCAAAACTGTTTAATTGTGGGAGTGGAGTTACTGTTGGTCCCATTGAACCCATATACGCTCCAACACAAACACGCTCCAACTCTTTATCGGTGATCAAATCTCTTTGCCAGCTTATCTCCAGAAAACTGAATGATAAAAACCAAAGTGACCAAAAGCCCCAAAACAAGGTTCATGATCACAGCATCATAGCCGATGTATCCATACTGATAACCAATTTGTCCCAATCCACCGGCACCAACAGCTCCTCCCATGGCAGAATAGCCTACTAAAGTGATCAGCGTGATGGTTGCATTATTGATCAGTGAAGGAAGCGCTTCCGGCAGCAGTACTTTTTTGATGATCTGAAGTGGAGTAGCTCCTAAAGCCCTTGCGGTTTCAATAAGTCCGTAAGGGATTTCGAGAAGACTGTTTTCAACCAATCTGGCAATAAACGGTGCCGCTCCTATGCTCAACGGAACCAAGGCAGCATTAATTCCAATAGAGGTTCCCACCAAAGCTCTTGTGAAAGGAATCATCCATACAATCAAAATAATGAATGGAATGGATCTGAAAATATTAACCAGGATGGATACAATTCTATTATAGATCTTATTTTCAAGGAGCTGTCCTTTCCTCGTAAGAAACAAAAGAATCCCTACCGGAAGACCTAAAACAAAACCAAAAAAACCGGAAACAAATGTCATATATACTGTTTCCCAAATGCCCTTTGATAAAAGGGAAATTACCGAATCACTAAGCATAGCCCTTTACTGTATTTTGAATTTTATTTTGATTAAAATAATAGATCGCCTTCTGGTTTTCTTCGGATTCTCCCTGAAGCTGCAGAAGAAGCTTCCCAAAATTGGAATCTCCCAAATATTCTACATCAGCTTTCAATAGCTTATATGGAATTTTATATTCGTCATAGATCTTTGAAAGTAGTTTTTCTACTGTAATATGTTCATTAAGCTCTATTTCCACAAGCGGAAACAGACCGTCTTTTGGCTCTTTTTGCAGCTTTTTGTTAAGCTCCTGAGGTATAGTCATGATGCCTGGGTTTATAAATTGTTTAATAACCGGATGTTCTTTATCCGAAATAATTTCCTGCAGGGTTCCTTTGGTAAGGAGTTTTCCTTTATCAATAACAGCGACGTGGTTACAAATCGACTTGATTACATCCATTTCGTGAGTAATCAATAAAATAGTAATTCCTAATCGTTGATTGATATCGCGTAATAATTGTAAGATCGACTGGGTTGTAGCGGGATCCAATGCACTTGTTGCCTCATCACAAAGCAGAAGGTACGGATCATTAGCTAATGCCCTCGCAATTGCTACTCTTTGTTTTTGTCCTCCGGAAAGGCTTTTAGGATACTCACTGGCTTTTTCTTCAAGCCCTACAATTTTCAAAAGTTCGTTGACTTTATTTTGAATTTCTGACCGGTTCACATGATCCAGTTCCAGTGGCAGCGCTACATTTTCAAAAACAGTCCTTGAAGAAAGCAGATTGAAATGCTGGAATATCATTCCTATTTTTTTCCGCTCTTTAGCCAGTTCTTTAGATTTTAGCTGAACGAAATCTTTTCCATTGATAATAATCTGTCCCTGGTCGGGCCTTTCCAACAGATTAACAGTTCGTATTAATGTACTTTTTCCGGCTCCTGAAAATCCGATGATTCCGACAATGTCTCCCTGCTCAATACTGAGACTGACATCATCCAGCGCCTTAAAGGCCTGTTTCTTCTTGTGAAAGGTTTTTGAAATGTTCTTGATCTCTATCATTATAGTTTTAATTACTTTGAAATTTTATATGGGCTGATACGGCCTGTTGTTCCTTTTTGCAAATCGCAACACCCTCCTGATCTTTACTTTTGATCGTTTTGAAAGCTTGAAATACTTGGTGATATTGGTAAGCAGGACGCCGGCTAATATAATGGTCAGTCCAAACAGCTGGTTTCCGTTGATGGTCTGATTAGCGATAATCCATCCGGCCAATACCGTTACAATTGGGTTAATATAAGTATGCGTACTTACCAGAGCCGCAGGTTTTACGGATAATAACCAGATATACGAAAGATAAGCGATGATTGATCCGAAGAAAATCAGAAATAAAACTCCCAACCAAGCCGATAACGGAATTGTTGTTAAGGAAAAATTATTCCATTCATTTCTGAAAAATGCAATAACAAAGGAAGCTACTCCTGCGATAATAAGCTGCTGGGCAATATTCATAAAAGTAGACTGACTGGCAGGATTCTTTTTTGAATATAACGATCCTAGAACCCATGCAACCGAACTTAATGCAAGTACAACAAATGCCGTAACCCGAACAGAATCACTGACGGCAGCATGATGAACATTAGCGCTAACACTTCCTTTTAAAAATAAAATCAGTCCGATGAAGCCTATAATAAGTCCAATAGGTATAAACTTATCTGAAAAATAATATTTCCAGTTTTTTTTATCGATAGCAATAAACCAAAACGGTCCCGTTGCTATCGTGATGGCTGCTTCAGAAGCCGTCACATATTGTTCACCCCAGGCCACAAGCCCTGTTCCACCGGTAAGGATGAGAATTCCGGTAATACCGTTTTTTTTCCAGTTACCCAAAGAATTGGCTTTTTCTCCTTTGGCCGACAAATAGCCCAGTATAAGTATTCCGGCAACCAAAAATCTGAAACCTGAAAGGATAAAGGGAGGAAACCCCTGTAATCCGAAAGAAATAGCCAAAAATGTAATCCCCCAGATTACATAAATATTGGTAAATGCTATTGGGATCAACCAATTATTTTTAGAGCTAGTTGTACTCATTGTATGTTTTTTTAATGTTGTTCATGTAAATAAAAAAGGCCTTACAATGTGGTAAGGCCTTATAAAATATGTCATAATAAAAGTAAGGTCAACCACGGCAATGTCGGAACATAGGCATACTGCACTGCATCATCACAGAAGTGATGGCTTGTTTATTTAGCGAATAGGTATGTTTAAATTCCGGTTTCATTTTTTTATTTCCTGAATACGTTTGCAAATATAGAACATAAATTTTTAAAAGTCTACTGAAAAAGTAGACTTTTTATAAAATTAATTTGCTTTAATGTGTATATGTTTGGTTTTTAATTATTTATATGCGTGTTTTAAATTGGGTATACCTGAAATTATTATAAAAACTACCTCAAATCACTTACGAATAGTTAAACAAAATTTTAATACGTCGAGTTTTGGCGTCCTCGGTGAATAGCTTTGCTTTAGAATCAAAGAATAATAAAAATTAAAAGCTATTATTGATTTTTAATGAAAACTTTTAAGAATAAAAAATAATAAAAAACACGTCAGTTTTTGTCGTTACAGCCTGATAGATTTGTAAAAGTTTAAACATTATAAAATCAATAATCAATTGCTGATTGAAATTGATCTGCAGATCTTTTATTCACCTTCAACAAAGCAATACATCCACTAATCACTAAAATTATTATTAATCATGAATACTCTAATGACTTTCCATATTTTTTTGCCCTCATCTTAGAACTGAATAATTGACCGGCTTATAGATCACTTCATTGTAAATGGCGCCTTACAATAAGGATTTAACGGTATTTAGCGTTCAATGAATTCTTGTGATTCAACTTTTGAGAAGTTGTTTCAAACTTAACCTATAAAATAATATCTAATTAAAAACTTATAATATGCCATCATTAGCCTATTTTACATCCCCAGCTCCTGTCCAGACACCTGGACAGTCGTATGGTGCCTCTGGTCCGGATAAGTTTAAAGTCAGCAGTCCCTTTACAGCTACCGGAGATCAGAATGTGTATGCCGTATTGAAGGGAACGATTTTATTACAACAACAAACCGATATCAATAAGGTTAACCTTATATTGCGTCCCCACGATCAAAAAGATACCAAGCTGCCTGTTAAATATATTATTTACAGGGGTTTAAAAACTTCAGAATTTTTAGACAGTACAAATATTTCTGATACTGCTAATAAAGTAAAAACATCTGGTAGTGAATTGCTAACAAAAATGCAGGCCATCCAGGCTCAAAGAGCTGCAGGCACCGCAATCCCGGTAGAAGCATTATTTGGAAATGAGCTCGCTCCAGCATCGACAAAGAATATTGATGAATTCTTCTTTAAAAATCTGGCCCCTTCTTCTCAGCTTTTTACTATTGATTGCGGAACAGACCTCGGTAAATTTACAGATAACGTGAGTATAGAAATTGTTCTTGAGAATCCTGAATTTTTTGTAACAGTAGAACTTGCAAAAAGAGGAAATCACGAATTAGACGTAACCTCTATTTCTGATCCGGTACAAAAAAAATGGATCAAGGATCTGGCGAGGCATTTTGTTGATCCTGCCGCTTTTTACGGATTCCATCACAATATTGATGGCGGAATAGAATATAGATCAAATACTAATGCAAAGTTAGTAGCCAATACGCCAGCTTTAGTTTTTCAAAATATTGTACAGAAATTCTCTACTAAAAATAAAGTATATCTCGATATAAGAAATGAAAACGGATATTCTTATAATTACTACAATAATTATAAAGGAACTGGAACCGATGCTTTTAAGAATATTAAGATTGGACAGTCTGCTGCTTCCATGACCAATAAGGAATATTATACGGATGGTTGGGCGGTCCATATGGTAGCTGTCACTCCCGGAACAACAGCTGAAAATGATGTTTTTCTGGCTTTAAGAGTTAATGATAATGAAAAACCGTTGCTTGCGGGTTGGAATATTCCTCTTACTCCTAATGTGGTAGTAAACCCACCTTTAGGTAATACGACTACTAATAGGGTTTATTTTGCGGACGAAACCAACTTACTGGCTGCTTCTGCTTCCGAATTTACCAATACTGTGTCTTTTAAGATCCCTAATGTGCCTGGTTCTACCGCTGAGCAGATGGCAACGATCATAAAACTAGACTACATTAAACAGATAAGGATAAACGACGGAGTGGATGCTTTTCCTCAACAAAATTCCACCGATTATTTGTTTGGTCCTATCAATATAAGTATTCCCTGGAATAGCCAGGATGGTGTACAATGGATAGGAAGCGATCACTATAAGTATTTTGATGGTTTGAACCAGGGATTTATTTCCGGAACAATGGAAGAAACCATCAGCGCTCTCGACATTTCTTTGAAAACTATTACCATCAATAAAAAAATAGATGCTCAGATTACCAATAAAGTAAACATTGTAAATACTGCAAATACGCAGAATGTGGGAGAATACAGTGTAATTAAAGTGGAGAACCCGACGTTGACAAGTACAAAAATTACAGTCCTTGAAAGCTTTCCATCATCTTTACAGACAGGAGATAAATTAGCATTTGCTATCGAAGCAGCCGTAATCTTTGATTATCAGAATAAAAAAGTTATTGCAAAAAATATCAACCTTTCCAATGTTTCAGCTTTTGGAGCTGGGAAAAAAGTAAAGTTGATGGTTAAAAAATCGGTTGAAACAATTCAAACTATTGTAAGCTCTTCTTTAATCAGTGGAAATACAGAGATTGTTTTAAATAATTTTGATAAACAAGGTTTTGGAAGTGTTATGCTTACAGGAATGGCTGTAGAAACCGATCTTGCTACCGGGCCTAATCCTCCGGATAACGATAATGTATTGTTTTATGCAGTTCCGCAATATTATTTTAAAAATACAGGAGGCAAAAATAATAATGCATTTAACTTCAAGGGAGCAACCAGCAAAAATGAGTCTTTTATTAAAGCCATTCAGAAATTTTCTTCAGACTTTCAGATTGAAAAATATAGCCTGCAACCAACTGCTGGAAATTTTATTGCTACACTAGCTTATAATTCAGCGACAAATGTGCGGGAAAATATTCTCATTTTGGGTCTTAAAAAATCAGAATTTGAAGATCTGAAAACTGCGGCAGCTACACAATTATCTCCCTACCATATTCAGACTTTAAAATTAAAACCTCAGGGAAACCGGCTGAGAGATCAGGATTATGAAGCTTATTATAAATATAATGTTGTAGTAGCGGGTCTTAATAATGCTGGTAATTACGCTGAAACAACAACATTTAAAGAGATTTATTCAAGAGATGGTATGATTTTTACTTCTCCGGAATATGCAAAAAGTGAAACTATTTCAGAACAAAAGGCAAATGAAGCCCTAGATCTGTTTTTAAATCAAAATGATATTTCAAAGCTAAAAAACTATACCTATGAAGAAATGAATATGTTACATAAAAGCTCACAGGTATTTACTATTAATAAAGGATTGTTGGCGAAAAATACAGAATTGACAGGATTAATTTCAGAATTGCGGACTGAACTTAATTTGGTAGCTGAAAATGCAGACGATATTTCTACATTGCTAAAACAAAAAGGAACGGAACTCTACGTCCTTGCCAAGCAAAAAATTAGCGAAGTCAATAAACCCTACACCAATAAGGATGGGATTTTATACCTGGTAAGACTGAAAATGCAGGTTATTATCAAAAATCATCCAAAGATTATTACTAATTTATCATCACAGATAAAAACTTTTGTTGGGCATTTTGAAAAGACCAGTAGAGGGTTACAAGGAGATTCAAAAGCGAATTTTTCCGCATATCCTCAGAATCTGAAAAGAGTATTAATCTCAGGATTCGACCCATTTAATCTAGGGATAGGAAACTATGGTATAGATAAGGATGGAGATCTTTCTAATACGAGTGGGAATATTGCTTTAGCACTAGACGGGAAAGAACTGAAGTCCGGTACTACAGTTAAAGGAATAATCAGATCCGGTATTTTTCCTGTTCGTTGGGAAGACTTTGATAGTAACATTGTTGAGGATTTTTTTGAAAGTTATATCGATTTACCGGATAACGATCCTAATAAACCTCATATGATTATAACAATAAGCTACGGTATTCATTATGATAAGAATATGCCTCATGATTATCATCTTGAAAGATTTGCCTGTAATTGGAGAAGCAATGGTGGAGATAATAATAATTCATCGAAATATTTTTCAACCAATTCTTTCCAGGAAACGACAAGATCAAATTTAGATAATGCGTCTTACATTGTTAATTTACCAAAAGTTCCTCCTGCACCGGGAAGCACAGATGAACGGGATTGGACATTTATCGAATCTACATTACCTTTTGATAAGCTGGAAGTAGGGACTACAGGCAAGATTAAGGTAACGAATTACGATGCTGTGGTAAATCATGGCGGAGCGAAGCTTGCTGGTTCACAAACGGTGAATGGAACAAAATATAATTTTTATTACGGTTTTCTGGAGTGGGAAGTTTTTGGAAAAAATGCTTCAGGTACAGAAGTGAATATTACCGATCAGCTGACAATGGGCATGCCTGCAGGATTATTCCCTCCATTTACACAGCCTACCACTGGTACTATTACTACTTCAAATGGGCAAAAACTTTTTGTTGTAAAAGAAACCCAGAAGTTAGATCTTGACAAGCCATTCTACTATCAGGGGCTTCTTGGCTGCGATAATGTTGAAACAAAATACTTTAAACAATCTAGTTCGAGTTATATTCCTCATCCAACATGGACAAATTATAAACAAAATAACTTAGATTTACTTTATAATGATATAAGAATAGAAGGAAGGGATGGATCAGGCGGAACTTATATGTCCAACGAGATTTTTTATAGGGTTGCTTATTTAAGAAAAAAACATAACAGTAGTATAAAAACGGGACATATTCATATTGGTTTTCTGAAAGATGATCCAAGATGGCTTACTGCAAATCAGAGAAATTTAATGTTAGCCGATATTGAAGAAATGATTAAAAAGTTTAATGATATTATATAAAGCATGAAAAATACTATTTTAATTTGCATGTTGCTGATAGCAGTAAAATTATACTCACAGCCAAGCCAGCTTCCCAAAGAGCCTTATGAATTTTTACTCGAACAGAATAATAAGTACGAATTAAAGGACATAGAAATTATTTCTTATTCGGCTGAACATCTACTTTCGATCCAAAAATACAAAGTAAGTAATGAGGAACCTGTTTATTTTAATAGTTCATCTCCTAGTGGGAAAATTTTAAAGGACAAAAAATTTTTGAAATTATTCTTAATAGACAGGGATGATGATTTTCTTAAGACTTATCTGGTAACACTTGTAAATAAGAACAATGGTGAGAAGACAGCCATTTATATACATCTGCATAAAGACTACTGGTTATTAAGAGATTTCTATATCAACAGGTTTTTAATAGAAACAGCTGATATTGAAGAAGGAACCTACCTTGTGAATTTTTTTGAAGATAAAAAGGAAATCGACAGTAAAATAAGAATCAATGCAACATCTTTCGCTAAAGTTTCAAATTCAAAAAAAACAAATACTAATGATTCCTCCGATCTGGTAAATTTGGATGTAAATATATCTAACAGAAATGACTATTTCATAGGATACTACCAATGGATTACAGATTCATGGATTCCTAGAGTGAAAAGAGGAGCACCGTTTTCAAATTTTGTTTTAAAAATAAATAACAAATCGATGCGCAGCTTTAAGAAATCCAATCAATTTATATCAGTCGAAGATATCTGTGCAAATAAAAATAGTTTAAATAAATTAAAATATCTATTAAACGGAGTGAATAAAATTGAACGAATAAATTTTACAACCCCAGAAAATAAAATAAATAATTATCAGGTAGAATAATACCTCTCTATTTAGGGCTGGTACCGCAGATCAACTTAAAGCACTGGAAGGTACGGGAGGAGATTATTTATCAAATGAAATTTATTATAGAGTTGCCTTTTTAAGGACAAAATATAATCCAAGTCTTAAAACGGGGCATATTCATGTTGGCTTTAATAAAGGTGATGTTAGCGGAAGTGAAAGAGATCAAATGTACCTATAATAAAAGATGTTTTAAAACAGGTCATTACAAATTTATAAACTATGAAAAATTACATTATAGCATTAGGACTTTTTATAACCAGCTTTCTCCATGCACAATTTGTACCTCAAAGATATGCGATAAAAATCTCAGATATGAATTCGGATTTGCCATCGGTTAAGCAAAACTATTCATTTTATTCTTATTCATATAAACTTTCGAATGATGAAGAGCAAGCAAAAACAAAGCAAACGATAAACAATTATAAAAACCATAATTCGGGAGAAACAGAATATATTTACGTTCCTTTATACCCTAATTATAATAATAGCAATGATGTAAGTATTTTAAAGATAGTTCATAATGACAAAGTAATGACGGTTTATTTTTCTTTTAATCGTAATTTATCGGAAGGAGAAGTCATTTACCTGGATCATTTTTATTTTGTACCGGGTACCTACTTTCTAAAGGTTGAAGAACAAGCTAATTATACTCATCAGGAAATCGGAAAGAAGGTTGTAACGCTTCCTTTTTCAAATGCGAAAATGATATCCGCGAAAAAATTACGTGATATCTTCCGTAAGATCAATTAATATCATTTCTGACTTGATTATTGACGATTAGTGATAGTATCAAAAATTTAAGTACTTTATCTTAAATACAGAATAGCTCTGTCTACTCTTTTTTCTCTAACTATAGGATAGAATTACATTCATGGGATTTCTGTGGAGAGTATTATAATGTCATGAAATAAGACAATTATTGAAACTTCAGAGTAATAGAGATCTTTCATCATAAATAATTCCGATCATTTCTTCATTCTAGTTCTTTTATTCATTTTTTCAAATCCGGAATACAATTTATTATTGATTCATTTCAGTAGTACATTATTCCCAGTGCCTTATTTCAGGGGCAAAAATCTTTTAATTTTTTAATATTCAGTCAAACTAAAACAATGCAATAGATCGTATAGAATTTATCAAACCAAGTAACAAACTAACAAAATAAGCATGTCGCTTAAACTTACAAATACCAAAACACCATGGCAACAAAATCCTTTTACCCCAATATAGGTACATTGGTTACGATTGACAATTTTCCGGAAGAACTACAATTTCTGGAAAACGGACTACAAAATGTATTAGACAAAATTTATTACAAAGAACTGCAATATGTTCAAAGCAATGACGGTTCCCAGGGCTATTATAACATTGTCCTGGTTACCGGAGAGCAATTGAAATTAGATCTTTTCGGATCAGGTTTTTCTATTGTGATCAATCCCGGAAGCGCAGGTGAAACCCTGATTCCGCTTACTTTAAATTATAACTGGCCTGTATTGGCTTTGATCAGTAACTTTAATCTCGAAACTTTTTCCTATCTACCGGCCGAATTACAAAGTATCCTTAATCAAACCCTGAATCTGAGTGATTCTGATTTAGTGCAGACTGCAGTAGGAGTTTTTGAAGGAAATCAGGATCTTCAGGCTTATAAAAATCTTGTTGATAAAATCAACCTGCATTATGGACTTTCAGGAAGTAATTCAATTCCTTATCCTGTTGAAGATGATTCTTTAAACATGGCTGAGGATATACGCTTGGCAGTAGAGGCTAATACTTTCATTACAGATGATATTCAGGAGGTAATCAATCAGGCTTATATCTTATCCGGTAACAACTCCACCTATACTGATAACTTAAATACCCTGGCTCAGAGCGTAACAGGAGAAAGTATTCAGGATTACATCAAAAAAATTATTGTTCCAAAAATTGAAGCCTCTTTAGGTTTATCAGTTGGTCTTGCTTTCCCGAGAAATATTTTACTTCCTGTGGATAATTCCGGAAATGCTATCCCAGAACCGGAACAAAGTATTTTGGTATTTGATGTAGGAAACCTGGATTTCAGTACTCAGGGAGGAATTAATTTTCAGGAAGAAATGGCTGTTAGCTTAAATCATCCCTCACAGATCGGAAACACAGGATTGGGAATAGATATCGTTAAAGCAAAGCTGGATCTGAGTAAAAATAAAAATATTCTGGAAGCAGATTTAGATGGAAGACCTCAGAATTTCATGGGAGTTTATGCACAGTATGCAGCCATCACACTTCCTTCTAAGTGGTTTAATAATGTTAATAATACAACATTACGTATTGCAGGATATAACATGCTGGTTGGAACAGGAGGTATTTCCGGGACAATTGGCCTGGAAGCTGTAAACGGTACTCCTACTACAAGTGATGATTATCTGTATGCAGATATGGGAAGCTGGAGAATTGGTTTTAATTCTTTTGATATTACTTTCAAACAAAATGATGTGATTTCTTCCAATATCAGGGCCCAACTGGATATTCCAAGATTCACGGATTCTAATGGGAATGGGGCTAAAATAGATGTTCTGGGGCATATTGATGCAAACGGAGACTTTCTTTTAACTGCTGCGGCAGTACCACCATTTGATCCTACTTTAACTTTACCCAATGTTTTCAAACTTCACTTAAAGTCTGTAGAACTTGGGAAAGAAGATGGGAAACTTTTCATTGGCGCTTCTGCGGATGTGGAGTTTTTAGGTTTCCTTGGTGATTTATTAAAAGGTCAAACTCTAAGTATATCTACCCTAAGAATCTATAGTGATGGTCATATTGATTTCCGTGTAAATGGTGGAAATCTGACATTACCTAAACCTATTAAGATCCCGATTGGTCCTGTTGATGTATCTGTTACAGCGATTCACTTTGGGTCGCATGAAAGAGAGAAAGGGGGAATGATCCGTAAATATAACTATTTTGGCTTCGATGGCGGCGTAAGTATAGGTATAGCCGGTGTTGATGCCCGTGGAGATGGGATTAAATATTATTATACCATAGATGATGGTCCCGGAAAATCGCATGATGCTTATCTTCATATTCAGACGATCTACGTGGATATGGTTATTCCTGCAAATTCCAGTGATCCGAATGTAGCCATTAAAGGCTGGTTATCTATTCCTGAACCGGGAGAGTTCCAGGAATATAAAGGGGGAGTGAGCTTAAAAGTAAAAAATCCACGTATTGCCGGAGGGGTAGATATGCGGTTAGCTCCTAAATATCCTGGATTCCTTATTGATGCTAATATTGAACTTCCTAATCCGATTCCATTAGGTCCCGTTTCTATTTTCGGATTCAGAGGCTTATTAGGATACCGTTATGTAGCTGAAAAAGAGGCGATAGGAATGACTTCTCAAAACACTTGGTATCAATATTATACAGCACCACAAAGAGGTGTAAACGTTAATAAATTCAGTAGACCTGATCAGACGGAACATTACAGTTTTCCGTTTTCTCTTGGAGTTGGCGCACTACTGGGAGATACCGTAGCGAACGGAAGTATTATTTCAGCAAATGCTATGCTTTTATTATCCTTACCTTCCATGGTGATGGTAGATGCAAGAATGAAGCTTTTATCAAAAAGGGTAACCTTCACAGATGATCCACCGTTCTTTGCCTTCTTTATTTTTGGGGATAATTCTTTGGAATTCGGTTTTGGGGCTGATTATAAGTTCCCGGAAAGTTCAGGGGATATCATTAAAATCTACGCGGAGATTCAGGCTGGTTTCTTCTTTAATAATCCTTCTGCATGGTATATTAATTTTGGAACACAACAGGCACCGATTTCTGCGAAATTATTAAAGGATCTGTTTACATTGAAAGCATTTTTGATGATTTCAGGAAAAGGAATCCAGGCCGGAGCAAGAGGAGAGTTCAGGTTTGACAGAAAGTTCGGACCTGTAAGTATTTTCGTATTGGCTTACCTTGAACTGGGAGGAAAGATCAGTTTCCAAAAGCCTCAGATGGGAGCTTATTTTGAAGCAGGACTGGCCATTGATATCAATGTGAAGATCATTCGTATTTACGCAGCAGTAACTATCTTGCTCGCCGTAGAGTCTCCACGGCCATTTATGATTTATGGTGCATTTACAGTAGAATTTAAAGTGAAAATTTTATTCTTTAAACTTAAATTCAAAGCGAAGATCGAATTAAAATGGGAATTTAATAAGGATGTAGACAGAACGCCTGTCAATCCATTTACGGAAGTACCAGAACAGGTGGAAGGACTTGTAAAAGGAATCAGTATGCTAACAAATGAAACTTTTGATTTGTTGCAA
Organism: Chryseobacterium sp. PTM-20240506; assembly: GCF_048296755.1. Lineage (NCBI taxonomy): Bacteria > Pseudomonadati > Bacteroidota > Flavobacteriia > Flavobacteriales > Weeksellaceae > Chryseobacterium > Chryseobacterium sp. PTM-20240506. The sequence goes on along the minus strand of NZ_CP182581.1, from coordinate 1,762,543 downwards.
GTGAATGCCGCCAGTGCAGATAATCTTAATCCTAATACGATTCATAATGTAGTTCCGCTGGATACCTACATTGATATCAAAACCACAAAAGGCTTATTGCCGGCTGCGGCTACAAATGCAGTGATTGGTGGATTTACAAACCCTGCAGACTATTATGTAGATCTTGTTCCACCCGATAAGGTAATGAAGGGTCTGGAATTAAGACAGGTAAAACATCAGTATACTCTGGAAAATATTGAAATAAAAGCCCATAACGGATCCGGATGGATCAACTATAATCCTTTCAAGGCAATAGAACCTGCTAACTCTCTTTTGGATAATCTTAAAGCCGGACAGTGGCAGAAAAAAGATAATCAATATAATGCAATCAGATTGTTGGCAACCACTCCTTTCACTTATACGGAGCAAGGAAATCCTGGATGGTTTATACCTGAGCAATACGGAGTAAATGCATCTACGTTATTCTGCGAGGGACAGCATGTAGAAAACTCTGTTTCAGATTTTTTAGATAAACCATTGAATACCCTGTATTATGCATCTACAAATAATTTCTTTCAAAGTAAAGGAGCGTCATATCAGATTTCAGGAGATGTACAGTACACGGTAAATCCTGATGGAAGTATTACGATGCAGGGAGATTCTGCAAAAGTATCTGATGCTATCAATAGTTATGGTTTCATACAATCACTAGAGTTTAAAAACCATTCTAAGTTGACAATCATGTTGCCGGCACCTTCTACTGATATTGAACTTAAATTAAGTACGTACAGTTCCGGGGTAACTGTTGCATTCTATAGTCCGATAATCGATGATAGCCAGTCCTTTGTACAATATGATATTACAGAAAAATATTATTACAGAGATGAACTTATCAATCCTGTAACAGCACCAGGTGGTTTACAAAACGGGATTACTAAAATTGTAATTACTCCTGATGTAGCAGATAGTGTTGCAATTAATCTGATATTAGAACAGATGGCACAGCTTATGGATCAGGGATATCAGGATGCCTTAGCTCATGGAGGGATTATTGATGATGTGAAACCGAGTAACCCGGATTTATATAATGAGTTGGTGAAACAGCTTCAGGAATTACAATCTCAGGGATGTGGTGGTGAAAGCAGACAAGAAAAATATGAAATTGTCTGTAAAATATTTCCTGATCTGGTAAGGTATTACAATAACAATTTCTTCCTGCCTTTCAATACCAAAGGGGTATCGCCGGGAGTAGAACAATACAATTATGTACAGCTTATCAGGGAAAATATAGAAGCGGGAATTTTTGAAGAGGTTTTCAACATTCTGGCATCAGCAGGTATTCCGTCAAGTTTATTTGAACTTTATGTAAAGCAGTATTACGACTATTTAAAGAATTTAAAGGAGTATCTTGATCAGAATCCTGATAATTTAGAAGAGATTGTTGGACGTTTTAATAATTTGAGAACGAAATTCAAACAGATTAATAACCTGTTGAAAAATATGAATCCTTGTGAAGATGGAAAGCTTTGTAATTTAAGTGATTCCCTTTCCTATCAGGAATTTGGAGAGTTCAGTCCAAAACCTCCAGTAAGCCGTTCTCCACTATTAGAGACTTTATACAAGTTTATAGAGGAAAATCCTGAGTATAACTATTTATATGAAATTTTACATAGGCAGATAGCTACTCTTGAAACTATTATCAAAGAAGGCTGGGGTACTTATAATCACTTTAAAGTAATTTTCGATAATGCTTGTAAAGAAATTATTTCAACTCTTGCGGATCTCGGAAACTGTTCCGCAAATAAAAGCTGTTTTACCTTATTTCATGAAATAAAATGGTTATCTGTAGAAGATTATGCTTATAATATCAGTATCCCTTCACAAGGAGCTATCACACAGGATACCCAAGCGGCAGTTGATGCGATTACCAAATCGATTCAGCCTATCTGGAGGCCCGATACATCTTATTTTGTAAGATTTAAACTAAAAGATACAGTAGATAACGGGCAAGGACAGCAGACTTTTGATTATGCTTATGCATTCCGTACAGGAGGTCCACTTGGATTTTTCCATTTGGATAAAGATTCTACCTATGGAGATATTCCGGTAGCCAACTCTAGTCATATTCTTGAAGATACCGTAGGGATCATTCGAGACACTAACGGCAATGTTGTTCAAAACGATCTTACACCACATCCTGATTTATATCCGCATACGTCATTGAGGGCTTATATTGATTATCAGCGATCGTATCCTAACGCGGATGGAAATATTGTGAATGCCAAACCATTGTTTTACGACGATGTAACGACTAAAATTTCTATGTATTTTACTTCCAGCTATGTATCTAAGTTACTTGACGGTTGGGAAGATTATCAGGGATTAGGAAAGCTTGGAGGAACCATGAAGATTATCATTAAAGATCCTGTAGAAGGGGTGTCTATTGTTAATCCGCCTAGATTAGATACAACAGAACAAAATATTCAGCTTTCACAGGTAGATATACCACAAACTATCGAAGAATGGTCACAAGATGATAATCCGGCCATACCACCGGTATTGAATCAGTATTTTAATATGCTGAATAGTGGAGAGAATTGTACAGGAATTGTAACATTGGTAAAGCCAAAGTCTTTCTATCGTATAGTAACTCCTAAGAGACTTAAGCCTCAGAAATTATATACTGCACAGGTACTCAATTTCTATTGGGGGAAAGATCAACAGGTAAATATTTCTCAAATTACGGAAGATCTTAAGCTTAGATATGCTAAAGAAGTTCACAAGTTTGTATTCCAGACTTCCCGTTACAAAGATTTTAATGAGCAGGTACAAAGCTGCTTTATACCATATTTTGATGAAAATGGAGATGAGGCAACCAAACAGGCAGTTTATAAAATTGAAAAATCGATTACAGCAGACAAACTTGAAGCAGCATGGAATGTTATTCAGGGAGTTTCTAATCCTTTGAGTGAGGCTATTGCTCTTCAATACCAGCATCCTTTTGACAGGATACTTCAGGGATTATTTGGAATTTCCCCATTAGAAGATGCTCCTACTACGGAATTTAATAAAATTGTGGATCCTGTTACAGGCAATGTAGTTGCTCTACTGATCAGAAATCCTGAACCGTTTAATCATCCTAAAATTCCTTTAGAATATATCAATAGGAGTATAAATAATAAATATGGGATGATAGATGTAATGAAAATTGCAGCAGGAGGAGGAAAACCAGCTGTAGATCAAAATTATAAGGTGATCTATTCCAAAGATTATGCCCAGGCAATAGTTATGAATGCAGGTAAATCAATTACTGCAGAAGAATTGAACTTCCAATTTGTTTACAGGGTGTGGAACGGAACCATCTATGAAATATCGGATTCAAGAATAGTATACAATATCAAAATAAATTAATAATGTCATCAACTAAAAATAATACAAGCATGATTGCTGCATCTCCTATCAATGATTCATTTTTACAATCAGATTGTCTTTATATTCAGTCTGCAGGTTCTTTAGGAAATGACAGTACAGCAGGAATTCACCTCAGATGGGCCTTAAAAGGCCCAGCTGCTGAACACCTTCCAAAAGGAGATCATTTTCAAAATGCTCCTGAAGGTTTTAATAAACCAGACGATTTTATCTCCATTTTCAGGGCACCATATTATCCGGTAGTAACATCTCTTTTTCTGAAAGAACAACCCACTACGGTAATTGACAATGAGGCCTTATGGTTATATGGAAATAAAGAAGGAAGAAAGTTTTATGTATATTTCAGAAACACCAGCAAGTATCAACAAGTACGCGCTAATATTGATCCTTTTTCAGATCCTGCTGCTTTTTTCGAGCACTACGGTAGTAATGTTATAGAGGTTGAATGTAAAGAAATGTTGTTTTTTGCATCACAGTTATATCCATCTTCCAATGGTTCTTCAAAAACAGAAGTTCTTTCTGTAGAAACCAATAAACTGAATCTTCCTAAGAATGTAACATTCAGAAAAAACATTGTTGATTTTTCAGAAAAAATATTTGCTGAAAATGGACGTAGTATCCGTTTTGTACCTGCCAATTGTATAATAGAACGAATTGATTTTGAATTTTATGATCAGGTTTCCCTGAGAACAAAATGGGAGGAAATAGGAAAGTACAGCCTTTCGTTGGATGATAGTGAGGTAATAGACCGAAGGCTGGAGCCGGATCCTGGCAACCGTCCTGTCCATGCAACATGGTCCAGGTATAATGACGGCGAGTATGTGAACATAAGAAACTATCATGAGAAGTGGAGTAATTTACCCGATCCTAGGAATACAATCAAAGATTCTGTAAAACAATATTTACAATTAAGTGATGATCCTGCAAACCCTCAGGCACTGGAGTCCTATTATCTGAATGATGATTCAAGCGACCCAAACACCCCTTTGGAGGTTTCACATTTAGCCATTCTACAGATGGCGTCATTGGATTATCATGTGGCAAGGATGTTGGGATTGGGCTGTCTCGATCTTAATGATCAGGTGTATAAAGGGGAGAAATTCATATATGCTGCTCAATATACTACTATTGCAGATCTTAAGGACGGACAAGGAATAAAAGAAGTACATCATGCCTATATCACATTACCAACTTCCATTGAGGATGAACGACCTAGCTTACCAGTTGATCTAAAGGAACCTGTTCCTGGGATTTTTTCTGCAGATCCTACAGTAGGAGGTTCAGCTTCAGGTATTATTGATGCTGAAGGCTATACTCATGATGGTACAGGAAGGTATATTAGCTTATTAGCTGAAGAACTCAATCCTGATGAGCCGGAAGACAGTCCGTTTTATTTTTCGAATGCAGAATTTGATATGTCTAAATTTACGTATCCGGTATATGTGGGTATTGAATACAGGGATATTGGCGAAAGTCAATGGAGAGTTCCTGAACTTCCTCATGACCCTGGATTCGTTAATGTAGACAATAATGGAAACGATTCTAAAAATGAAACGGTTGCTATCGGTATTCCTGACTTTGGTGTGCCTGCCTATTTGCACAAAGAAACAAAATCAGGAAAACATGTATATGGGTCCTATGGAGTCAATTGGTTCTCCAGATCACAAGTTTCATCCATAACCTGGGAAATAGAATCAGATATTAAGCCTGCTAATACACTTTTGCCTCCTTCAAGTGTTAATGCATTCCTTATTCAGAAAGAACAACCTTTGTTGCTGACCTCTCAGAATGAGCAGGAATTGCTTGCCCAGATCACAGGAAACGATAAAACCCTTGTACGACTGACTTTTGAATATGATGCTGCTCAGGATATGGTCTCTTATCAAAAAGCAATCAATGGTGAGCAGCTGGTTGATTTTAATCCGCTTCCTGATAACGAGGAATTATTTGCAGATGAAATAGAAGTTTTCTTCAGGCCAGAAATGCCGAAACAGGTGTTCGGGATGATTGATGCGATCTCTGATCTGTCCGGAAATCCTTTGGTTTCGGTTATTCAATCAAAAGACCTTCCCCTAACGAGTGCTAATCAGTCCCTTTCCCCGACCATTCCTCCCGGGCAATTTCAGAATTACATAGGAGGAGTATTTAAAGTAGGAAATGATGAATATTTTATTCATGATATTGTTTCAGGATCCAATCCTACTTATCCTGTGTTTCATATTCTGAAAAAGCAGGTAGGAAATGCTTTTGGTCAAAGTACAACAGCTCCTTTTGATCCTTTGAATTTTGTGACCCCATCTGTAGATGAAGCTTTTATGATTGTAGAAAACATGCAGAACACAAGTACATGGGGATCTGTTAATCCACATCAGGTAAAAGTGAAAATAGGGAATAACTGGCCTATTTATACAGAAGAGATAAACATTACTTCAGGGCAAGCTCCGGATATAACTGAAAATACATATTTCAGGAAATTCAGAGGCATCAACAGAAATGCATCTGTTAAGCAATATACGGATCAATTTACACCTGTTTTTTCTGGGGTGTATGAGATTACATTTCCTGGATTCACATTAAATAATCACTTGCAGTATTCCAATGTTCCAGGTGCTGATAGTATACAATGGTATAGAGGAAGTGTTCGTATTGCCAGAGATAATGATCCGGGAGGGGAAAGAAAGACGCTAAAGGTTCTTAGGATTGATAATATTGGAACGGGAGAATTAAAAGTATATGCACAGGATGAAACTTTTGCAACAGATCCGTTGCAGGCTTCAGTGAGCAGAACTGTAGATGTTAATTTTTATCCGGGCTATAGAGCTTACCTTTATTATAATGCTCCGTGCCGCCTTACTGAAGGTCATCTTCTTCCACAAGATGCGGATACGCTTGAAAAATATTCCATTTTCGGATTGCGAAGCTCTGATCTGCAATATGCCTATCAGTCAAGGATATCTACACCGTCATTGTTATTTGGAAGAAAAATAGAAGCCCCAATGGTTCCTCAGTTGCCACTAGGTGCCCAATATGCAACAAGGCCGGATTATTTTGGAAGATCAAGCTATGCATTTACTACAGAATATGCCCATAGGCCGTTCAGTGTAACATTTTTAAGAAGTAATGATGATATTCTGTTAACATCTTTATATAAAAATACTGAAGATTATGGGGTAGTACCTGAGCTTAACTCTGTAGAAGATATCAGGATGAAGAACGGAGATGAATTTTTTAATTCAAGATTATCGGATTTAGCCAATTCGACAATAGATTTAGGAACTGGTCAGTTTAAAACGTATAATGGATACGGTTTGCCAATACCTAATAATCCGAGGCTTTTTGATGGAATCAATGAGTTTATCAGCCAACATAATCAGCATTATCAGGAAAACTTACCAGATGTTTCTTCTTCACAGGTCAATTCAATGAATCATATTATTATTCCAGCCGATCCTAATGGAAGGTATGGTCAGCTGAAATTCTATGATTTCGTAAAGCAGACCATTCAGAATACTTACGTTCCATTAACGGAAATACCTGTTATTTACCAACATATCAAAGGTGGAAGCTATCAGCCGATTCCTAAAGCACAAGTCATTAGAGACAGAAATGGTACGCTCCTTAACCCTACATCTCCAGAGTTTGATATGGCTCCGATGATGAAAGTGTTATCAACAACTCCTAGTCATAAGACCCTTTTTGTAGATTATACCCTGGATGGAGCTTCGACGAGTGTTTATTTTTATTCGGTAAGAGAAACCAATGCACAAATGGTTCAGAGTGAGCCGAGTCCGGCAATCGGACCGATAAAGATGGTAAACTCATTCCCATTAAGAACTCCGGAAATTAAAAGTGTTATTCCGGTATTGGAAAACACTATTTTAAGCAGCTCAGCGAAAATGCAGGTGAATATTAATCCGTATGACAAAATCCATAATGTTAAGAAAGCAAAACTTTATCGCGCTCTTAATATGGCCGATGCAACCTCCATACGTACGATGACTCTTGTAAAGGAACTTGATCTTGAAGCTGAGGGAGTATTAAATAGCGAAATCTGGACAATGGAAGATGATTTTTCCGATCTGCCGGAGGTACCTTTTGGTGATCCGTTATATTATAAAGTTACTGTAGAAGCTGAAGTAGAGTATGCTAATGCAAATTACGATGGCTCTGCTGATGTGATTGTGACGGAATATGCACCTTCGGAAGCATCTAAGCTTATGATAACAATAATAACTGAAAATATACTGCCTTCATCTCCCGAGTTAAAATTCGAGTCCGATGCGATAACCGGGAATGAGGTTACGTCTGCAATACTTAACTGGAAAGAGCAATGTTATAAAGGGAAATACCATCTTTATAAATTGAATAATCAAGGGAATTGGAAAGAAATTGCCAGAATGAATATTCTTGCGGATAATGTTTCTAAAGTTCAGCTCTATCTTTTTGAAAATGATCCTGTCACCAACATACCAATGTGGATGCCTAAAGAAGTTTTTGATGTTAATGATCATACTTTATTCCTAAGATTAGAAAAACTTGGCCTAGATCCTCTTTCAATTGCTGATCCGGATGGAAATCCAATTTATCATCATTTTAAAATGATCACTGAAAATACGGCAGGTATGTTAAGTAAGGAAGATAAGGTTTTAACTGTTTATGATGCTGGAAGTTGGACAGATATTGGAGGGATTTCTTCAGATGGAACAGATGGAATGATCATAGAGCAAACTTTTATCGTTAGTCCAAATTAACCCTTAATTGTAATTAATAAAAATGAATCAGTTCCTCCCTACTTTATGGGAGGAGGAACTGATCATGAAAAAATAAAAATTATGATAAAAAAAACAATAGCAGCTTTAAACGAATATTTTAAAGCTGGAAAGCGGTCGACAGAAAGCCAGCTTGGAGATTTCAAATTACTTCAGAAAATAGAAAAATTAACATTATACATCATTTCTCTAAAAAAAGAAATTGGTGTTTTACAACGAAACTAATTATGGCAAAAAGAGATATACAAGAGTTAAAGGATTATTTTAAAACGGGCAAGAGGCCAACTGAAAGTCAATTTAGTGATTTCATTGATAGTTATTTACATTTGGACGATCCGAGATTATCTTCTGAAAATTACAAATACAAGGATTTCTTCATTTTTTTTCCTCATCAGCAGAATGACCTTGCCGTTGATATCTTACTGGGAAATGGTTATGTCAATGGTGAATTTGAAGTTCAGATTGTAGGCTCGTACAGTAATGAAAATACGATTGGAATAATCCGAAAACAGATTATTTTCGGGGGAAATCCTGATAACAATATTTGGTATCCATCGGTTTCCAGGGTTATGGAAGCTTCAGGACCCATTGTTGACAATATTTATATAGGAGATATTATCTGGGATGCTACCTTAAATCAATATAAATTAAGTATCTATCATACCAGAGCGACAGGGAATCCTTACAGTATCAGGATCGTGCAGCAATCCCAAGGAACAGCAGTTGTAGATAATGCAAAAGTTTCAGGAATATATGCCAAGCCTGTTGCAGGTCAGAACAAACACTATGTTTATTATAGCAATAATTTTGGAATAGGAACCGCGAATCCTCAATCCAGATTACAGGTTATCAGTTCCTTTAGTGAACCGCAAGATCCAGGTGCAGTTATCATTGGAGATACCGCATTACCTAACTTAAGAATGGGATATAATACACAGAACACTTGGATTCAGAGTCATGCCGGATCTCAATTGCATATTAATCCCTTAGGAAATACCTTAGTGCTAAACAGAGATGCGGGTAATGTGGGAATTGGAACCCAAAATCCGGATCAAAAGCTAACTGTAAAAGGAAAAATACATGCAGAAGATGTAATTGTAGATACCAATGTTCCTGCCGACTATGTATTTCAAAAGTATTTTGATAATACTTCTTCCATCAGACCGGATTATCAAATGCCTACGTTAAATGAGCTGAAATCATTTATAAAAAAAAATAAACACCTTCCGGAAATTCCATCTGGAGATAATATTATAGAAAGTGGAATTAAAGTCGGAGATTTCCAGATGAAATTACTTCAGAAAATTGAAGAACTGACTCTTTATATGATTTCTCAAAATGAAGAAATTGAGAGATTAAAAAATTTAATAAATTAAATAAATCATGGCAAAGAAATCCATCACAGAATTAAAAAATTATTTTAAGTCAGGAAAAAGACCAACTGAAAGTCAGTTTGGAGACCTTATAGATAGCTATGTGCACCTAGATTCAAATAATGCACCTTATTTACCTCTTTCAGGAGGAACAATGACGGGCGGCATAAATCTTGGGCAAACAAATACAAACGGAATATCCAGAGATATGTCCGGTGTAACAACTAGCTCTAATTTTTCAAGATATTTTACAAAGCTAATAGGTTCTAACGGAGATATAGATACATTTGGATACTACGGAACCGTTACAAGTAGCGGAGCTGTAAATTTGAGTTGGGGATATATTGGAGGATCAGCCTATAACAGTAAAAATGCAATCAGATGGACCTCTGACCAACGTGTCGTTGTCGGAGCCAGTTCTTCTGTTGTTCCAACTACGGGATATGCCCTAGACACTGTAGGAAATCAATATACGAGAGGAAATGTTGATTTAAGTGGAAACATAAACAGCACCACCGGAGAATTAATTCTTCAAAGGCAAGGTACAAATAAAGTGAGAACCAATACATATAGTTTGATTCTTTCTGGAGAGACAGCCGCAGGAAACATATATTTAAGACCACAGGGCGATAGTACCAGTGCAGGTCAGGTTATTCTTAGTTCAGCTGGCACACAATATGTTGATGCTTACAATCTAAACTTTGGTACCCAGACGACTACTGGATCTGCATTGTTTCATACTAATGTAGCAAGTGCAACACCAGGATATGGTTTATGGATGGGACATAATTTGCAGTTCAATGGAACAAACTTTATTCAGCCCAGAGGAAGTTTAGCATCATGGGGATTTACAGTAAACAATCATAAGAATTTTTCATTTAATTATGCAACAAACTCTGGAACCAACGGGAGTTCGGTGTCTTTAACAGAAGTTGTTAAGATTAATAATACAGGTACTATTACTACCTTAAATCACGGAGATTCCTCTCAATGGAACAATGCTTTCACACAGGGGTTGATATACAGAGGATTAGTTGGTAATGTTGACCTTAATACTATTACGACAACTGGATTTCGGATACAAGGAGGTACTGCTAATGCTACTCCTGAAAATAATCACCCCGTATTGCTCGCTGGACTTTTAAAAGTATTTGCAACAAGCACTCATATCGTTCAGGAGTATATCACGTATTCAATATACAATGATTCCTACAGAAGGTATTATTATAATGGAACATGGTCACCATGGACAAAAGACTGGGATTCAAATGATTTTTCACAGCAAAATATTAACAACTGGAATGTTGCATTCGCCAGAAAAAATGAATCTGGGCAGATAAAAGTAAGTTATGCAGGATTGTCTGTTTCTAATTTTACAGCCAATACATATAAGCAACTTAATATTAATATTGCTACTCCAACAATTGTATCTTCACCCGTCACAAAATATCCCAATAGTACACCAAATAATTATAAAGGAATCTTTGATTCGGGAAGAAATGGAGGATCAACAACTTATTCCGGTAGATTAATAGAAAATCCAATTCCCGGACAGAATCATAGATGGAGAATTATGGGTAGTTTTTCTGATAGAACAAATGCTTTATCAGATACATTAACCCTTGGAATCAGACTGAAAAATCCTGTGAGTGGATTTTCTCTAATGGGAGTAATTACGGTTGCTCCACAACAAAGTTCAGGCGAGTTTTCTTTATATTATGATACTATTGCTGATGCAGCCTCAATCTCTTCAGCGAATGGATATATACTAGAAGTAGTTGCAAGTAGTACAGACGCTAACTTATCTGTTAACATTAATTCTATTACAAGATTTTCAGAGGCTATAGAAGCTTAGTTTCGAAACTTATAAACTGTTATCTATGTCTTGATACAAGTACCGCGATTACTGCGGGGCAATATGTAGGAGCGGATTCCCATATTTATCTTTGGTTTAAGTTACCGAACGTGTATTACTCCAGTTTTAAAGTGGATTCAATGCGTGTAGGAAACGGAACTCTTATTAAGGAAGGAGATCTGGAACTGATTGTAACAAATACTCCACAACTATAACCTTAATTCTAAATTCTATTAGAAGATAAACCCAATCCCTTTTAAACTTCGGTTTAAAAGGGATTTTTGATTTTGTAAACCCATTTGGAATACAATAAATATAAAATACAGAGAAGTTATCATAGGATATGACGTAGTACAAACAATCATTCTATCTTTACTTTATTAAATAGTAAAACAGATAAAAAATATAGAAATGGAAAGAACAGAAGTAATTATTAATACACACAACAGGGGAGAAGTTCAGTTATTTTCTGATGATCAGAAGATAGGAAAAATGGATATCTCAGTTATAGGACAAAAATTAACCGTTTATCATACAGAGGTAGATCCTGAACATGAAGGAAAAGGTTTTGCTAAAATACTATTGGAGAAACTTGTTTCTTATGCCAGGGAAAATAATTTGAAAATAGTTCCTCTATGTCCTTATGTTTTTGCGCAGTTCAAAAGACATCCGGAAGAATATAATGATGTCTGGTTGAAAGAATAAATATAATAATTGATTAAGCTTCCTGTGGGAGCTTTTTTTGTACTTTATAATGATCAGTTACCAATGTTTAATCTTTTCCCGGTATTGATTAGCTATAAGTTTTTTAAAGTCAAAAAAAATCCCGATTTTTGCAACCCTTTCAATAATCCCGAACATTCATGAAACTTTGTATTGCCGAGAAACCCAGTGTTGCCAGAGATATCGCCAAAGTTTTAGGTGCTACTACACCTAAACAGGGCTATATGGAAGGAAACGGCTATTGTGTAACCTGGACATTCGGACATTTATGTACGCTGAAAGAACCGCATGATTATGGTCCGCAGTACAAATCCTGGAATCTGTTTTTATTACCGATCATTCCCAATAACTTTGGAATAAAACTGATTCCGAATAAAGGAGTTGAAAATCAGTTTAAAGTAATTGAAAAACTGGTGGAAGAATGTGATGAGGTCATTAACTGCGGGGATGCCGGACAGGAAGGAGAATTGATCCAGCGTTGGGTATTGCAGAAGGCAAAGTGCAATAAGCCGATTCAACGATTATGGATTTCGTCCCTAACCGAAGATGCGATTAAAGAAGGATTTGCTAACCTGAAACCTGCGGAAGATTACAAAAATCTGTACCTGGCTGGAAATGCCAGAGCTATCGGAGACTGGTTGCTTGGTATTAATGCAACACGCTTATTTACGAAAAAATTCGGAGGGAATAAAGCCGTTCTTTCTATCGGCCGGGTACAAACTCCAACCCTTGCAATGTTGGTTCAGCGTCAGAAAGAAATTGACGCTTTTACCACAGAAGAGTATTGGGAACTTAAAACGAAATACCGCGATGTTATTTTCAATGCTGCGATTGATCGTTTAAAGACACTGGACCGAGCTGAAAAAGGATTGGAATATCTTAAAGTAAATCCCTTTGAAATCGTTTCATTTGAGATCAAAGAAGGAAAAGAAAAGAACCTGAGGCTTTTTGACCTTACGGGACTTCAGGTGGAAGCGAATAAAAAATACGGATATTCAGCCGAAAATACGCTTAATTATATTCAAAGCCTTTATGAAAAAAAACACGTGACTTATCCGCGTGTGGATACGACGTATCTATCTGAAAATTTATATCCTAAAATAGAAGGAATCCTTCGGAAAATGTACTTTTATCAGGATTTAATTGCTCCACTATTGGAAGCTCCTATACCGAAATCCAAAGCTGTTTTTGATGATTCGAAGGTAACGGATCACCATGCAATTATTCCCACCGAAGTTCCACCATCCCAGAACCTGAGCAGGGAGGAAAAGCTTATTTATGATCTGATCGCCAAGCGTTTCATTTCTGTTTTTTATCCCGAATGTAAAATTTCCAATACATTGGTAGAAGGAAAAGTGGGAACTATTCCTTTTAAAACAAGCGGAAGACAGGTTTTAGAGCCGGGATGGAGAGCTGTATATGCCAAAGAACCGAAAGAAGAGTCTTCAGATAAGGATAAAGAAAAAGAAGAAGAGCAAACCATTCCTGAATTTACAGTAGGAGAAACGGGGCCGCATGATCCAATAATCCATCAGGGAAAGACATCCCCTCCAAAACCATATACCGAAGCAACGTTGTTAAGGGCAATGGAAACTGCCGGAAAGCAGGTTGATGATGAAGAGCTGCGTGAAATGCTGAAAAACAACGGGATCGGAAGACCTTCTACCCGGGCCAATATCATAGAAACTCTTTTCAAACGAAAATATATTGAGAAGAAAAGAAAAAATCTTATTGCGACGCACACCGGAATTCAACTAATTGATACTATTGAAGATGAATTGCTGAAAAGCCCTGAACTTACAGGAGAGTGGGAGTTAAAGCTTAGGAAAATAGAAAGTGGTGAATATGAAGCCAATCAGTTTAAAGAAGAACTGATCCAGATGGTCTCTGAGCTTACAAGAAAAGTAGTGGACGGGAAAGGAAAAGTGATCACTTTACAGGAAGAAGAGAAAGTGGTTGAAAAGAAAAAACGCGAACCTGCTCCTAAAAAGGAACTTCAGTCTTTTGAGGAAACAAAATGCCCGAAATGCAAAGAACACAATCTGATTAAGGGGAAAACCGCAGTTGGATGTTCAGATTTTAAAAATTGTGGTTTTAAAATACCGTTTGAGCTCTTTGGAAAAAAGTTATCCGAAAAACAACTTCTGGATCTTATTCTTAAGGCAAAAACATCTAAATTAAAAGGTTTCAGTACGCATCCGGGTGCCCTTACGGAAGGTGTCCTGTCATTATCTGATGATTTTACGGTGCAACTAGGTTAACTCACATTATCATTGTGAACTGAAGTTTTTTTTGATTAATCACAAGAGGACAAGATCTTTCTGATCTTTGATTTTTGTGATTTGATATTTTATATGCGTTTACCTTAAAAAGTGCTGCTGGGATTTTCAATCCTTTTATTACATTTGTAAGAATCATATTTCAATCCATGACACCTGAGAAAAAACAACTGATCATAGACAGTTTCAACCGCTCCGAAACCTTAAAATTCTACAAAGCTGAGCTTCTTGAAGTAGAAACCGATTTCATATCCATTAAAATCCCAAAGATGGAAATGATGACCCGTAAGGCAGGAATGTTTAATGGGGCAATGATCGCTTCTCTGGTTGATGTTTCTTCGGGATATGCTGCGGTAAGCAATTATAAAGATGATTGTTACGTAGTGACCATAGAACTTAAGGTTAATTATTTAAGGCCTGCAATGGGAGATGCTTTGATTTCAAAATCATACGTAGTAAAAGGAGGCGGGAAGATCAGCGTGATCAGAACTGAAATTTATACAGTGGACGAAAACGGATCATCCGAAACTCATGTTGCCACATCATTGGTTACGATGATGAGACTTAAATAAGATTTAAAAAGAATAAGCCTGAACAGAAAACTGCAGGTAAGCATTATTTCCTACAGGATTAAACATTCCCCAGATTCCAACCGGAAGCTGATAACCCGCAATGGAAAATGTTTTGGTAATGATCAGACTGATCTCATTAAAACCTGCTTCTTGAGCAAAAAAGTTTCCTTTTTCACCTTTGGGATTATGTAAGGCAAAGGCATATCCGATCCTCCCTCGTACCGCGAGGTTTTCTTTTGTATAGAAAGGATATTCTGTTGAAACAAAAGAAGAATATTTATTGTGTGTATTGTCCCTATCCCTATCCCGGCCAAAGACTACCGTATTCCAGCTTAAGACTAAGGGTAGTTTCTCACTTATTGTATAATATGACCTGAAATCCCAGAAGCGCCCTGTTTCACTTGCATTGTAATTAAAAAATTCTTTGTTGTTATAAGTGGCACCAGGTGAAAAATTATAAATATCCCAGAGTTCCACCATAAGGTGCTTATTTTTGTATCCAATATAATTGTCAAACTCTTTATAGGAGCCATCTGCATTTCCTCCGGCCCAGAATCCTCCGTAAAAATTCTTACCATCTAAATGAACATCACCGGTATATATGAAACCTGAGGAAACTTCCTGACCTCGCCACAAATGACTGTTTCTGAGCTGCAATGCAGAATGCAGTTTCTGGCCATAAACCCATGAATTTCCAATGATGATGGAAATAATCATCAACTTTTTAATTTTAATCATAATGCTGAGTGTCTTTTTGATTACAACATTCCTGTCCGGTAAATGAATACCGGAAAAAAGGAATGTATAAAAGAAATGAATGGTTAGTTAATAATATCTTTCTCCCGGATCTTAGATCCGAAGAGTGCATAAGAAAGCATAAGCAGTTCACAGATGACCGTTAATATCCAGGTCCATCTCCATGAGCCGAAAAGATCAGCCAGTCCTCCTTGAAGTAAAGTAAATACCGCACCGCCAAATACAGCAGAAATGAATACACCGGATGCTTTTGAGGTATATTTATTCAGACCCTTTATAGAAAGTGTATAAATACAGCTCCACATAGAAGAATGTAAAAGCCCGATGGCAACAAGGAACCAAAGGTTCTGGGTGATCATTGAAGTAATCGCCAGGATGGTAGCAAGAACTGTTGTCGTTGCAAGCTGTGTTCTCGCTGAGATCTTATTGAAAAAACTAGAAATAGATCTTCCAACAAGGAAGCCTCCCCAATATAAAGTAGATAATAATGCATGAATTCCAAGGTCCATTCCGCCGATAATAATATCCGTTTTTCCGAAGAAAGTGATCGGCTTTCCCGATTCCATAAGCTCAAAAGCATTCAGGTTGATATTGGCTCCGATGGCAACTTCGGTTCCTACATAAAAGAAAATGGCAACCACACCCAAAGCAAAATGGCGGAATGACCAGATGCTTCTTTCCAGTTTTTCTCCTGCAACGGCTCTCGTATTTTCAATATCAGGAAGATGCAGTCTCTTGGTGATAGCCATCACCGTAACAATACAGATGATCAGTACAGAGAGAGGTAGTAGCAGCTGTTTTATTTCAATATTTTCAATGGAGATACCACTGAACATCACGATGGTCACAAAGAAAGGTGCTGAGGTCGTACCAATAGAATTGATGGCTGTTAAAATATTCAGTCGTTGTACGGGCTGTGTCCCCTTTAAAGGATAAGAGGCAGCATAAGGATTTACCACCACCTGAATAATTGCTGCAGAAGTTCCCATTAAATAAGATCCGGCTACAAAAATGATAAACCCAAAGGGAATAATGGCATCACCGATCCTGAAATCCACCGAAGGAAACTGATAACCCACCCACGAAGAACATAAATACATCATCAATCCGGAGATCATAAAAAACAAACCTCTTAGGATCGTATTTTTATATCCAAAGGCATTGACCCATTTGCTTCCTAAAGTGCCGTTTAACAAATATCCTAAAAAGAAAAAGAAAGAAATGAGCGTGGTGAAGGTGTTTTTCAGACCTCCCGCATGAGCCAGAAAAGTAAATTTTAAAGGAGCCTGCAACTGTTCATTAACAGTTGTCAGAAAACCAACGATAAAATAAATGAAAGTAATAATAGCAAAAGGAAGGATACTGCTGTCAGACTTTATTTTCAAAGCTTTTATTTCGGAATTTGTTTGCATAATACTTTAGTTTACAATAGTTTCTAAAACAGGTGCGATCCCCTGATTTTTAATATCATCAACAAACTGTAAGTACAGACCGGTAAATGCATTTACCTCTCTCAAATCGATGCTTTTAAAGGCAGAAAGATCTAAAAAATCAATGGGGTTATCACTTTGGATTAAAATTTCATCTTCCGAAGCCAGCCATGGCTCGCCAATTTCATATGTAAAACCTTTATCGTCTGTCTTGTATTTCAAATAATGCCTGTAAGAAGCTATAAGAAATGCCGGACGCATAAGATCTTTTCCATCACTGATTATTTTTGCGAGATTGGGCATAATATATACCGGAAATTTAGAAACACCGTCAAAGCATAATCTGCTCACCTGGTCACTTACGCTATGATTGGAAAACCTTTCTATCAGTGTACGTTTGTAAAGATCTAAATCAGTATCGGCAGGTGCCGGAACATATGGTGTAATATCTATATTCATAAAATCCCTGATTAGCTTTACAATACTTTGATCCTGCATGGCCTCATCTACCTTGCGGTAGCCTTTTAAGAAAGAAGGGTAGGATAATAGGGTGTGCGAAGCATTCAGGAGACTGAGTTTCATGTTTTCAAAAGCAGTGACGTCATTCGTGAATTCTACGCCGGATTTTTCCCATTCAGGTCTTCCTGCGATAAATTGATCTTCTATCACCCATTGGATGAAATCTTCACAATAAACGGGGGCTTTATCATTCCAGCCGCTTTTTTCATTAAGCCTTTCAATATCTTTGGCTGTGGTAGCAGGTGTAATTCTGTCCACCATACTGTTCGGAAATGTAACGTGGGATTTGATCCAGTTTCCAAGATCTTTATCCTGAGATTCTATAAAACTGGTGAATGCCCTTTTTGCGGTATTGCCATTATGCTGAAGATTATCACAAGACAGGATCGTGATACTTCCGGCTCCATTTTTTTTACGCAATCGCAGACCTTCTGCTATAAATCCAAAAACCGTTTCAGGAGTACCCGGATTCATTAAATCGTTTTGTATGTGGCTGTCGTTCAGATTAAACTCATTCGTTTCTTTATTGAGATTATATCCTCCTTCCGTAATGGTAAGACTGATGATCTTTATCGCCGGATCAGCGATTTTAGCAATTACTGCCTGGGGATCTTCTACTCCCCATATCAACTCTGTGAGTGAACCTATGGTATAGATTTCATCTTTTCCATCCCTTCCACAAACCGTAAGGGTATAGTCCAGATTTTGGGATCTTAAATCACGTACTATTTTTTCATCAGAAGGAAGTAAGGCAATTCCGCAGATTCCCCATTGCTGTTGACTTTTGTCTCCCAGCAGAAGGTGGGTGTAATACTGCTGATGAGCCCTGTGGAAATTTCCGACACCAATATGTACAATGCCGGTTTTAATATTTTCACGGTTATAGGGATAAGAATTGGGAGTCATATATTATAGTTTTTAATTGAATGTTAATCGTTTGCTAAACTTATATTAATAAATCTATTGCGCGGTATTTTTTGTTATGAAATTGATAATGGGAACGTTCCCAGAATTTGGGAACGTTCCCATTTGCTTATTTTTTTGTTATTTTTGATAAAAAAGAGTCCCTGATGAAGCGTGTAACCATTAAAGATTTGTCGAAATTTTTGTCATTATCTACCTCTACCATCTCAAGAGCACTGCTTAATGATAAAAATATCAACCCGGAAACTAAGAAGAGGGTATTGGAAGCAGCAACGAAATTGGGCTATAAACCCAATGCAACAGCTTTGAATTTAAAGTATGGGAAATCCAAAAATATTGGATTGGTGGTACCGGAAATGATCACACCATTTTCTTCAAAAGTTCTGAAGGGGATTCAGAATATTTTGGATCCGTTAGGGTATCGTGTTATCATAACACAATCGGATGAAAATCCATTGATAGAAAGAGAGAATCTTAAGCTTTTAGAAGAATTTAATGTGGACGGGATCATTATTAATCTTTGTCATGAAAGTCTTAATGAAGAAGTTTACAAAAAGCTGATCAATAATGATATTCCCATGGTATTTTTTGACAGGATACCCGGGAAATCAATACAGGCTTCGCGGGTGATCGTAGATGATCAGATCAAAGCATCATTAGTAGTGGAGCATCTGATTAATACGGGACGAAAAAGGATCGCACACATTATGGGGCCTTTAACGATAAGGAACGTAACTGAAAGAGTGAACGGATACAAGCGTATTATGGAGAAATATAGTCTTACTGATCCTGATCTGATTGTTTCTACAGAGGGAATGACTTTTGAAGATGGCAGAAAGGCAGTACAGGAACTATTAAACAGAAACATCCATTTCGACAGTATTTTTGCCTTTTCCGATACATTAGCTATTGGTGCAATGAATTATCTTCATGAGCAGAATATAAAAATTCCTGAAGAGATAGCGATTGCAAGTTTTTCAGGAACAGAACTAGCAACTATTGTGCATCCGCAGCTGACAACAGTACAGCAGCCATTAGAAAAAATGGGAGAAACCGCTGCCCGTCTCGTGCTGGAAAAAATACAAAATGCGTCATCACCGGATCAGACGGTTATTATGGAAACCGAATTGATTTACAGGGCATCCACCGTTATTTAAATCTACTCGCTTTGGTCAAGCACAAGAATAAGAGATAAAATAAAAACCACAGAAAGAGCACTAATGACCAACAGATTAACCTGCACTATCATTGATATGATTAATAGTAGGATAGAAGCAAGCATAATATATCTGAAATAATGGGTGTATTCTTTTTTCATATAAGATTATTAGCTGTTATAAAATTAAAAAAAAGACACGTAACTTTTACTTCAGCCGTCTTACTTGCCAAAAAAACAAATGCCTAAGGATACCTTAGGCAATTTGTCCATTTAAAAAAAATGATTAATCATAATTCTCTTCAATCCATCTAAGGCATTCCTGGTAATAGCGGTTTTGCTCATCAGATTGTAGATAAGGTGCATTAATAAATGCGTTGTCTGCAATTTTTTGCATAATTTTTTCAAGGCTCCGTCCATTAAAGTCCACTCTTGTTTTTTGAATATTGGAATACTTCAGGTGATCCTTGTGAATATGCCAGGATGAATCTTTTCCTGCATCAACTCTGGTGAGATTGGTTGTGTGTGTTGCGTCCATGATCATAATTTTTAAGGGGTTTGCAGACTTAAAATTCAGGAATAAAAAGATCATAACCCAAAGGGAAAATACCCATTTTTGAAAAATCAGTGTTTTCCCTTATTGTATTGAAAATATAAACTTTAGCAATTCATGATGGATAAAGACTTTTATTAATCATTCAAACCGAGATCCGATGGAATGAGTTTTGATACTTGTATACAAACTATTAAAAATATTAACATATGAACTTAATTATCCGTTTACTGATTACTGCGCTTGTTGCGTTTCTTTTAACGAAAATTTTACCGGGAGTACATTTTGAAGGCTTTTCATCTGCGATTATTTTCGCGATTGTTTTGGGACTTTTGAATTTAATTGTAAAACCTGTTTTAAGTCTTTTGGGACTTCCTTTAACGATCATCACCCTAGGATTATTTGCTTTAGTCATTAATGCATTGATCATCCTTCTGGCAGATTATTTCATAGACAGTATGGTTGTAGATGGATTCTGGTGGGCATTCATTTTTAGTATCGCCTTATCATTGATCACTTCACTGGCCAATTCTATGTTCTCAGATGGGGACTAAGCTTACAGAAGTATAGCATAACAATATAAATCCGTCAGTTGAGCTGGCGGATTTTTTATTGGGTCCATCAAAAAGGATATAAATAACATAAATAGCAACTGTACAAGCGTCTTATCATCAAATGTATCACAGGTAAATCAATTCATCACTTTAACAAAAAACAAGATAATTGTTAATTCCTTCGCATATTTTTATTTTAAGTACTAAATTTGGCAATCTTTGAATTAAAAAGCAATTTATGAAACTTAAGTACAGCCTGCTGGCTTTAGCAGCCCCACTTTTAATGAATGCACAACAGTTAATGACGCCTGAAATTCTTTGGACTTTGAAAAAAGTGGGAGTACAGGCAGTTTCACCTGATCAGTCTTCACTTATTTATAAAGTAGGACAAGTAGATCTGAAAACAGAGAAAACGAAAAACGAAAACTATTTCCTTAATGTTATCAATAATCAGTCTTCAAAATTAGACTTAGGTAAAAAAGCTCTTATTCAGTGGGATAAGAATGGAATTTACGCACAGGAAGGAGATAAGATATTCCTTTCTAAAGATAACGGAAAAACCTGGGCGGAGTTTTATACCATCGGTGAGGTTGATAATATTGTAATTTCCCCTGATGGAAAGAAAATCGCTTTCAGCAAGCAGGTTTTAGTGGAGAAGGTAATGGGGAAAGATAAATACAGCGATACTCCTAAAACAACAGCACAGGTGTATACTGACTTGAACCACAGACACTGGGATTATTTCAATGAGGGAAAATACAATCATGTTTTTGTAGTAAATACTTCAGATAAAGTGGAATCATCAAGAGACTTACTGGAAGGAAAGACATGGGATTCTCCGCAGAGGCCGTTTGGTGGAGCTGAGGATTTCATCTGGAGTCCTGATTCTTCTCAGCTTTTGTATGTTACCAAGCCTAAAAGCGGGAAAGAGTATGCTACAAGTACAAATACGGATATTTTTGCTTATGATCTTGCTTCCGGTGCTACAAAGAACCTTACAGAATCAAATAAAGGCTACGATGTCAATCCTAAATTCAGTCCGGATGGAAAATCACTGGTATGGCAGAGCATGGAAAGAGATGGCTATGAAGCGGATAAAAATGATGTGAAAATCATGGACTGGAAGTCCGGAAAAACAGAGAACCTAACAAAAGGCTGGGACGAAAGTGTTTCCGGTGATGTTTTCTGGAGTGGTGATTCCAAAACCATCTATTTTACAGCGGCATTCAGAGGAACAAAACAATTGTTTTCCTTAGATCCTAAAAATGCAAAGGTTCAACAGATCACAAAAGGAGATTTTGATGTAAATGAAATCTTTGCTGATAATAAAAACACCTTATTGGTAGGCAGAACCGATGTCAACCATGCTACAGATTTATTTTCTGTAAACATTAAAAACGGTGAAATGAAACAGGTTACGGAAGCCAATAAAGATACTTATTCCAAACTGGCTCAAGGGAAATCTGAACTAAAAATGGTGAAAACATCGGATGGAAAAGAAATGGGAGTATGGTTCCATTATCCGCCGAATTTTGATCCGAATAAAAAATATCCTACTTTGGTATATTGCCAGGGTGGACCTCAATCTGCATTGACTCAGTTTTTCAGTGTACGATGGAATTTTGCTCTTATGACGGCTAACGGATACATTGTAGTTGCGCCGAACCGTAGAGGAATGCCGGGCTGGGGAACAAAGTGGAATGAAGAAATCTCTAAAGACTGGGGTGGACAACCTATGAGGGATTATCTTGCCGCTACAGATTATGCTAAGACATTACCTTATGTGGACGGACAAAGAGTAGCTGCAGTAGGAGCAAGTTATGGAGGATACAGTGTATTTATGCTTGCGGGGATTCACGATAACAGATTCAAGACCTTTATTGCTCACGACGGGCTATTTGATATGAAATCATGGTATCTGACCACTGAAGAGCTCTGGTTTGCCAACTGGGATTTAGGGTCTCCATGGGAGAAGCCGCTTCCAAAAGCTTATACAGAATTTAACCCTAGCAATTTTGTTGAAAAATGGAATAAGCCGATCATGATTGTCCAAGGAGGAATAGATTACCGTGTGCCTTATGAGCAAGGACAAGAGGCTTTCCAGGCAGCAAAATTAAGAGGCCTTAAAACAAAATTAGTGTATTTCCCGAACGAAAACCACTGGGTGCTTCACCCGCAAAATGGTTTGGTATGGCAAAGAGAATTCTTTGACTGGTTAAAAGAAACTTTATAACAAACAATAAAAACGAAAACGGGCTTTTGGCCCGTTTTTTTTATATTTGAATTATGCAAAACCGTATTTCTTCATTTCCTCCTATTATTGATGTCCATTCCAGAATTTTAATTTTAGGTTCTATTCCCGGGGTCAAATCATTGGAAAAACAACAATATTATGCACATCCTCAAAATAAATTCTGGAAGATTATTTTTGAGCTGCTTCATGAAAAATTTACGGAAGATTATACAGTAAGGATTGAAACATTGAAGAAACATCACATCGCACTTTGGGATGTGATTGATTCCTGTGAGCGAAAAGGAAGTCTTGATTCGGAGATCAGAAATGAAGAAGCCAATCAGATTGAAGAACTTTTAGAACAATATCCGAATATCACTGCCATATTTTGTAATGGAGGAAAATCTTATAAAAACCTACAGAAAGTTTTAGGAAAAAGTTATCGGCTTCCTGTGATTCTGCTGCCTTCGACAAGCCCGCTGCATACCATTTCGTTGGAAAAGAAATTAGAAGGATGGTCAAAGATCATGGAATTTCTAAAATAACCTCCTTCCTTATTTCCTTTATGCTCCAGCAACATCATCATAAGATGTGCACTTTAATCTACTTTTAAATAACTGCGTAAACCCCTGAGAAGCTCCAGCTGGTTCTTCGTACGGTCGAGATTATGCTCCGGATAGGTTGTAGAATAATAAGTGCTTCCATTTAAATAATCTGTAAGAAAACGAAGCCCCTGAATGTAGATAGCCACCTGTGCGGAATAATCAAGATTTTCAAACTCGTCTGGAGTCAATAGATCCTTAAGATGAAATAGAAAGCCCTCTTTTACCGATTCGAAAATTTCTGAATTGAAATTATTTTGAGCTGTTCCATCATCTTCATTAGTGGTATTGGTGTATGATTGGATCATGGTTCCAAAATCATAGAGAATAGTAGAAGTCATGATTGTGTCCAGGTCAATTATAGCCATCGGGTCATGGTTCTGATCAAAAAGAATATTACTGATTTTCGCATCTGCATGAACAATTCTTTTAGGAAGTTGGCCATTATTTTGCATTTTGATCCATTGATCAGGTAACCACAACAATTGGTTCATCATTTCTATTTCAGCTTTTGCATTTTCTTTTAAAGAAGATGATCCGCTTTCTAATGAAATTTTATAGTCGGTAAGTCTCTTTTCAAAATTGAGAAAATCGGGTAGTGGATCTTCAATGATGGGAAGACTTTGCGTGTTAATGATGCTAAGAAAATAACCCACAGCCCTTGCTGCCTTGGAAGCTGTTTCTGCTGAAGGAACAGTAAGAAAGGTAATGCTGTTATCAATGAAGCTGGTCATTCGCCATGAATCTCCATTTCCATCCCTGATTAAAAACTCCTCTGAAGACGAAGCAATCGGTTGTGTCATTTTGAAATGATATTGACCCTCTTTAAGAATCTTATTTATTTTCAAATGATTGTTGATAACCTGCTCCGGCCTTTTAAAGACTTGTGTATTAATCTTCTGTAAAATATACTTTTCCCGGTTTTGATTATTTTCTACACAATAGGTAGTATTGATCAAACCGTTATTGATCTGAGTAACTGTACAGTTGTCAGTGCCTATAAATTTTGAGATAATATTCTTCAGCTCCATAGATCTTCAGGGTATCGCTGGTTTTGGATTTCTTTTTCAAGGTAACTTTTTAGAATAATTTTATCATCGGGATAGGTCATTCCCAACCAATGAGATGGCGAGGTTCTGACTGCAATTTTGATTGTATTCTCCTCGTTCATTTTCTGCAGAGCAGTAGGAATATAAAATTCTTCTTTGGGTTGTGGATTGGATGTAATAAAATCCTTAAAATAGATTTCTAATGAATCGAATATAATGGGATGGAAAATAAAATAATTCATAGAAACCAAAGTATCTGGTGCTACTTCTATGTCTTTCCCGTTTTCATCGGTATAGACAATAGTATTATTTTCTTTTCGGATGGAAGTCTGCTCTTCTACTTTTAGCAAAAAATGATCATCATCCACCGTGCAAATACCTCTGGCTACCGTACCATTGTTACTTAACGTGGTAGAAAGCGGATAGGCAATGAGTTCAAATTGGGAATCAGAAACATTTTGATTGTCGATTTCACTCGATGCTAACTGATAAACTTCTTTACCGTAAAAATCGTCTGCATTGATCATTACAAAAGGTTCACTAATATATTCTTTTGCACAAAGTACGGCATGGCCTGTTCCCCAAGGTTTTTCCCGGGACGAATAATCATACCCTGAAGGAATGTATTTATCCATATCCTGATAGACCCATTGCAACTCAAAGTTGTTGGTTTTGGAAATGTTTTCCAGCCTTTCTATATAGCTTTCAGGGATGAAACGATTAATAATAATCACAATTTTATTGAAGCCGACCATTAGAGCATCATAAATAGAATATTCCAGAATAGGAGAGCCATTGCCCAATATTCCATCTACTTGTTTAAGGCCTTTATAGCGGGTGCCTAAGCCTCCGGCTACTATGAGAAGTGTTTTTTTAGAATTCATCTGTCATTCCGAATATAGGTTTACGATTTTTCCATTGTCCTTTTGTGAAATCAGGGATCTCAACAACCTGTCCTCCTTTAGCAATTGATTTTTCGCTGAGCGGTGTGATTGCATACCAGGTGGCAAGATCATATACATCCATAGGGAATTCTATATTACGTTTTATACATTCAATAAAGGTGTTCATAACGAAAAAGTCCATTCCACCATGTCCTGCGCCAGTTGCTTTGCTTTCAAATTTCTTCCATATCGGATGGTCGTAATCTTTGATCCATTTCTCGGTATTATCCCATTTATGGGTGTGATTCATTATCTTTTCAAAATAAATATGTCCCTGATCTGCGCCTCCTGATCCGAAGTCCTGCCAGATTCCGTCAGTTCCCTGCACTCTGAATCCAAGATCATAAGGTCTCTGTAAGCTGGTATCGTGTGTCAGAAGAATAGTTTCTCCGTTAGCACAAGCTATTTGTGTCGTAACGATATCACCCTGGTTAAACTTCACTTTGGCATTAGGATGGTTGGCTCCACCTTTCGGATGTTCCACAATATACTGATGCAAGCCGAGGGATTTTGAAGAAAATGAAGATAAGCGTGTTAATCGGTTTCCACGATTAATATCCATCATAACGGAAACCGGACCAAGGCCGTGGGTAGGATAAAGTTCTCCATTTCTTTTTACATAATGTTCCGTTCTCCATTTTGCTTCGCTAAAACCCTTTTCCCCGAATTCGGCTCCGGAATTGTAAGGCGTAACACCGTCATTAAATAAAACCCCGCGAAGATCATGCTGATAACCTCCTCTTCCGTGGACCAATTCTCCAAACATTCCTTTACGGACCATATTCAGGATAGCCATGATATCTCTACGGTAACATACGTTCTCCATCATAAAAATGGGAACTTTTGTTTCCTCATAAGTTTTTACGAATTCCCAGCAGTCATCCAGTTTAATGGCACCGGATACTTCCATTCCAACAATTTTCTTAGCCTTCATCGCTTCAACTCCCTGTGTAAGGTGCCATTCCCACGGAGTAGCGATAACAACCGCATCGATGTTGCCAAGTTTCAGGAGATTTCTGTAATCATATTCTCCATTTGAAAATTCACGGGCTTCCGGTTTACCATTGCTTTTTAAGATTTTCTGGCTGGCAGATAACATAATTGGACTAGGGTCTGCAAAAGCAACGATCTCAACATCGTCCCTTTTAGCCAATAGCTTTACATGTTCCTGTCCCCGTAATCCGACTCCTATAAAACCAACTCTTACTTTTTTATCAGATACAAAACCTTTTGAATAGGCAAATAAAGAATGAGGTAAAACAAGTGCTCCGAATGAAGCTAATGCAGTTGTTTTGATGAAGTCTCTACGTGAATTATCCATAAATGATATTTTTGATTAAATATGTTATTTAAATTTAAAGATATTAAAATATCAATAACCAGTGAATCATTTTACTCTTAAAATTGATTTTATTTTTATTTATTGTCCGTAATATGCACTTATTAGCCTCTCTCTCATTTTGTTGAGGTAGTTGATGTTTTTGGTATTGGACAGAATAATCACCGTCAGGTTTTTTTCAGGTAAATGCACCCAGTTCGCACTATGTCCGTAACCTTCACCCTGACGTTCTACAAATAGGGTAGTCATATTTCCGAATTTTTTAGGATAAACCCAAAAGCTAAAAGCAGTATCCCCAAGCTCCTTATAAGGAGTAAGCATGGTGTCTACAGTTGATTTTTTTAATAAAACATGATTGAAAACGGCCTGGTCAAAGGTTAAAAGATCTTTGGGAGTGGAGTATATGCCCCCGGCCGTATAAAAATTGTCGATATAGGTGTTGGTTGGGATATGAAGAGCAAATGGGTCCGAATCTGTTTCCGAATATCCGTCATCTATATTCTGGATAATATCATTGTGGTGCAAAAGACCTGTATTATTCATTTTAAGAGGAACCAGGATCTGCTCTTTCAGAACTTCTTCAAAAGATTTACCATATATATTTTCAATAATTTTTCCAAGCAGGATATAATCACCATTGTTATAGCTGAATTTTGTTCCGGGTTTATCGATCAGTTTTTCAGAGAGAAAGGTTTTGATAAAATCATCCAGGTTCCAAATTGTATTGTCATATGCCTCGTGAATGAGTTCCGGAGAACTGATGTCCTTATTAAATCTCCCGCTGCTATAGGTTAGAAGGTTTCTTACGCTTGCTTTTTTAGCGGCTTCCCCTTTGTAATCCGGAAGATAAGTTGCAATGGGAGCGTCCAGGTTGATTTTACCTCTTTCATATAGCTGCATGATCAGGACTGCAGTAAATGACTTGGTGAGAGAAAATATATGAAATCTGGTTTCGTCTGAAAAGCTGATGTTATAATGTCTGTTGGATAATCCTTTATACGAAAGTAATTCGGTCCTGCCATTCTGGGCAATCAGAACTGCTCCGTTGAAATTATCATTCTTCACACTGGAATCAATTACTTTTTCCACATTTGAAATTTGAGAATAGACCACATTTATTGCTAATAAAAGAAATGTGGTAAAGGTTTTTTTCATAGTAAACAGTTTTAATAAAGAACAATTTTTGAAACTCAATATTTTTAATCCATGAGGAAAAGTATTTTCAGTGAGCTACCTACATACAACTTATTGGCCGATCCAGGCTTTTCTCAATGCAATTTGCTTCGGATCAGGATGAGCTAAGGCGGTAACCTTTCCCGTAGTGTCATCATAGGCAAAACCGGCTTTGGCAAGGTATTCTTTTAAGGGAAGTGGTTTTGTTCCTTCTACATAATCCCTGAAAAAATCCCGGATTTCCGGAAAAGTCATTTTTGTAATTTCATCAAATAAATCATTGTCATTGAAATAGCGATCCTCTCCATATTTTTGCATAAGGCGTTGCATCAGATCCTGGGTTCCCGTTTTTCCACCCGAAAGCTCACGCAATCTGATGTCCAGGCATAACCCGATTAATGGGCCTTTCTGATAAACGTTCATGTACTGGTCCTGTTTTTCCATAGCGTTTTTACTCAGATCGGTAAAGGACAAATGAGGATCAAACTCCTTCATACCGGCTATCTTTTCTTCCAGCTTTTTTTCGAATTCAGGAATACCGATCATCTTTTGCTTTATGGGCATGTGTATCGTTGCGTATTCCGTCATACCTTCATACAGCCAGAGATGTTTCGACATCGAAGGATTTAAGAAACCATAATGCTGGATTTCTCCTGAATGAATATGAAGCGGAGTGATAATGTGGAAAAACTCATGGGAGGCAACCCTGTCCAATGCATCCGGCAGATAGCCGATATTCCCGGAAAGATAAAGACATACGGTCGACCTGGAGTGTTCGAGGCCATCTCCCATAAACCCTTTTTTATCTGAAGATTCGTAATAAATCAGAAAAGCATACTTTTCGACAGGCAATTTTCCACCCAGGTAGGCCTGTTGATTTTCTAAAATCGTCTTTATATGATCTGCTATTTTTTTGGAATAATGCCGTTCCTTTTTATTGTAAAATGATACAAGCACCTCAGTGGTACCTATTTTTAACCAGGTCGTATCAGGAACGCAATACAGTACAGGAGAATCTACGAGGCTTCTGTAATCTTTTGCCCGGACGATGTCTGTACTGTCATTTTTTCTTTCATAATCCAACGCAGAAGAAGCATAAAAATCTTTATTTTTCTTAATGCTGATTTCATATGGTTTATCCTTTATTTCCTCAAAGTAACCTACCAATGAATTATAATTGATCACAAAAACACTGTCTTTTTTAAAAGTACTTCCTGCTGACTTTGCTCCTTCTGTATGCTCCTTTAGGGAATCCCAGCCATCGGCAACACGATAGGATATCTTTTTTACATGCCTGAGATCGTGGATTAACCAGCTGTTGGTATCTAAGCGTTCCGTAACCACTTTTTTCCCTTTTTTATCGATTGCTGTAACATCGGAAACATATTGCCCGAAATTCAGGGGCTGATAAAATCCGGGAACGAGTTTGGGTATAATAAACTTACCTTTTTCCAGCTTATTTTTGGGTGGAGTAAAAGAAACCGTCACCTGGTCATTATCCGTATGAATAAGATCGATATTGTATTGATAGTTTTTCTTTGACGATTGGGCAGTTGCCAAATTGGGAAGAAGAATCAGTGCAAAAAATATTTTTAAAAGATTTTTCATTTTATTTTCGGCTTTAAAGCTTAATAAAAATATGAAGTTAATTTTGTTAATAGCCCATTATAGGTATTATTATTTTTCTATTGCATATACTTCTTCATAGGGCTGGATAAGAACCCATCCGTTTCCTGAAAACTTCATCTGAAATTCTTCACCACTTCCTCTACCCATAAGGCTTTTAAAAGAAACATTCGTTTTAAGTTCAGGAGTTAAGTTCCCGGACCATGCAACTGTGGCATTAGGATCTGTGAAAACAGGGTTTTCAGGAGTTACCATAAGCGTTAAAGGTTCTCCGTGGGTTGTAATAGCCACATGTCCCGTTCCGGAAAGTTTTACCTGAAATAATCCGCCCGACAGCATTCCTGCAATACTTTTAAGCATGGTAATATCACTTTTTATACTTTGTTCATGGGCCAGGACATCGTTGCCGTTCACACACAATGCTTCATTATTCAGGTAAAGGATACGTACTTTTTTTCCTGAATCAGCCACATACAGTTTTCCTGTGCCTTCTGCCTTCATTAATCTCGTACCTTCACCACTGATTGCTTTTTTCAGAAGATTTCCGATACCTCCTGCAAGCATGCCTTGCCTTTCAAAATTTATATTTCCGATGTAGCCCACCATACTTCCCCTTTTAGTCCAAACCGATTGATTGGTAAGGTTTATCTCTAAAAGCTGAGGCTTTTCAAGTTCAAAATAGTCCCGCTCTTCAGGATTTTCTTTGGTTTCTTTAATGAATGATTCTAACGAATATTTGCTCATAATTAATCAATTTTGTGCGACCAAATTACATCTTTTTCAGACCAAAATACATAGTAATTATTAACCATTTGACAGCTTTATCAAATAAAGCTTGACAAAGGGGTGTTCAATGTCGTATATTTGCACACCGAAAATTACACCAGTAATTTCAATAATTTTTAAACCGTAATTTAAAAAAATGAAAACATCCGATTTTAATTTTGACCTTCCTGATGAACTATTGGCAGAACACCCGTCCGAGCATAGAGATGATGCTAGACTTATGGTTCTTAACAGAAAAACCGAAACTATAGAACACAAGTTGTTTAAAGATGTAGTGGATTATTTCGATGAGAAGGACTTGTTTATTTTCAATAATACTAAAGTTTTCCCTGCGCGTCTTTATGGAAATAAAGAAAAGACAGGTGCTAAGATTGAGGTATTCCTTTTAAGAGAGCTTGATAAAGAAACACGTGTTTGGGACGTATTGGTAGATCCTGCAAGAAAAATCAGAATTGGAAACAAATTGTTCTTTACAGAAGATGAATCTTTGGTAGCTGAGGTTATCGATAATACCACTTCAAGAGGAAGAACTTTAAGATTCTTATTCGATGGTTCTTATGAAGAGTTCAGAACAAAATTAAAAGAATTAGGAGAAACTCCGCTTCCAAAATATATCAAAAGAGCTGTAGAGCCTGAAGATGCTGAAAGATACCAGACGATCTATGCAAAAGTAGAAGGAGCAGTAGCAGCACCGACTGCAGGATTACACTTCTCCAAACATCTGATGAAGAGATTGGAGATCAAAGGAATCGATTTTGCAGAAGTAACTCTTCACGTAGGTCTGGGAACATTTAATCCGATCGAGGTTGAAGATCTTTCCAAGCACAAAATGGAATCTGAAGAAATCATCATTGATGAGAAAAATGCTGCAATCATCAACAGGGCAGTAGAAGGACACAGAAGAGTATGTGCTGTAGGAACTACAACAATGAGAGCATTGGAAACTTCTGTTTCTTCCAACAAAAAAATCTCTGCATTCAACGGTTGGACAAATAAATTCATCTATCCGCCTCATGAATTCGGAGTAGCCAACTCAATGATTACAAACTTCCACACTCCAAAATCTACATTAATTATGATGATTGCGGCATTTGCTGGAAGAGATTTTGTAATGCATGCATATGAAGAAGCCGTAAAAGAAAAGTATAAGTTCTATTCTTACGGGGACGCAATGCTTATTTTATAATAATTTTAAATGATAGATTGTAAATTTTAGATTAAGTCCTAACTTCGTTTGGGGATTTTAATCTAAAATTTATAATTTAAAATCTATACTCAACTCTATTTTGAAAGATATTCGAACTTTATCACTGGACCAGCTTAAAGACTACTTTTTGACTTTAGGAGAAAAACCATTTCGCGCGAAACAGGTTTATGACTGGTTGTGGAGTAAAAACCTCCATTCTATTGATGAGATGACCAATCTTTCAAAACAGCTTCGTGACAGAATTTCAGCAGAATATACCATCAATCCGGTATCTGTGGACCTGCTTCAGAAAAGTAAGGACGGAACCATTAAAAATGGGGTGAAACTTCACGATGGTCTTATGGTAGAATCTGTTCTGATTCCTACTGAAACAAGAACTACCGCTTGTGTTTCCTCACAGGTAGGATGTTCGTTAAACTGTGAATTCTGTGCTACCGCAAGACTAAAAAGAATGCGAAATCTTGAAGTCGCCGAGATCGTGGATCAGGTTGCACTTATTGACAGTCAAAGCAAAATGTATTTCGACCGCCCTCTTACCAATATCGTTTTTATGGGAATGGGAGAGCCAATGATGAATTACAAAAATGTGGTAGAAGCGATCCGGAAAATTACCCAGCCTGAAGGCTTGGGGATGTCTCCAAGGAGAATTACGGTTTCTACTTCCGGGATTCCAAAGATGATCAAGATGCTTGCCGATGATGACCTTAGGGTAAAACTGGCATTATCGCTTCACTCTGCGATAGAATCCAAGAGAAACGAAATCATGCCTTTTTCAGATAAGTTTCCTTTAACTGATATTATGGAGGCTCTTCAATACTGGTACAAAAAGACCGGCAACGTGATCACTTTTGAATATTGTGTGTGGAAAGGCATTAATGATGGTGATGAAGATATCAAAGCGCTGATCAAATATTGCAAGCAGGTTCCTTCCAAAGTTAATCTTATCCAGTACAATCCGATCGGTGATGGTAAATATGACCAGTGCAATAAACAGGCAGAAGAAAATTATGTTCGTCAGCTTGAAAATGCGGGTATTACAGTAATGATCAGAAAAAGCAGAGGTGGAGATATTGATGCCGCATGCGGACAATTGGCCAATAAGACGACCGATTAAAATTTCCTTAAAAAATTATCTAAAATGGGACTCTGATTTTCAGAATGTCCTACCTTTGTACAAAAATTAGTAACGATGAATTACTTTTTGGGCGAAGATGGACTAGAAAATGTCTATGCCTGGGCAATTCCCTTTCATGCCACCGTAATTTTAGCTGAAATGATTTATAGCCACGTTTCTGAGGCTAAACTATATAATAAAAAAGATGTAGCAACAAGCGTTTTTTTAGCTCTTCTGAATTTTGGTTTGGATCTGGTAATGAAGGTTTTTGCAATGGGGGTGATGTTTTTCTTTTACAATCACCGTCTTTTCTCTTGGGATTTCACCATCTGGTACTGGCTGATCTGCTTTGTTATCACGGATTTTGCATATTATGTGCTTCATTATGTAGATCATCATTCCAGGGCTTTCTGGGCAGTTCATATTACCCACCACAATTCCGAATACTTTAACCTGACAACGGGATTCAGGAGTCCTGTTTTACAACCGTTGTACCGGTACCTCTATTTTTCTCCGCTTGCCTTTTTAGGATTCAATCCATGGCATATTATGGTAGTGTACGCTATCGGACAGGTATATGGAACATGGGTTCATACGCAAACGGTAAAAAAGATGGGTTTCCTGGAACATATTCTGGTGACTCCATCCCATCACCGTGTACATCATGCATGCAACATCAAATATCTCGATAGAAATATGGGAATGTGCCTGATCATCTGGGATAAAATGTTCGGGACTTTTGAAAAAGAGGATCCGAATATTCCTGTGAAATACGGGATATACCCTAAAATGCCCGATGACAGACCTGATACGGTGCTGTTCTATGAATGGCGAAAAATATGGAAAGATATCAAACAACCGGGATTGAAATTCTCAGACAGGATCAATTATATTTTCAATTCTCCCGGCTGGAGACATGACGGTACAGGAAAGACGGTAAGGCAATATCAGAAAGATTACTTTGCAAGGAAAATCCGCAAACAACATAAAAAGTCAGCATAAATTTTTTCAAACAACTTTTTTAATCAGTAAAACGGGCCCAAAAGCCCGTTTTATTTTAGCAATATGATAAGTGCATCGTTTACAGCATCAATTTTGCTATGCTAAACCGGTAAATTAGTATTTTTATTCAATGAAAAAGGTTATCCTCATCTTTGTATTTCTGTTTTTTCAGACTTCATTTTCCCAACAGACAGATTTTCTTAAAATAAAAAGGTACAGAACAGCCTTTTTAGAAGATGAGGTTAAAGAAACATCGGGATTGGATTTCTTTAATGGTCAACTTTATACTTTTAATGATAGTGGTAATAGCCCGGAGCTTTTTGAAATAGACAAGGACTCAGGAAAGGTGTTGAGTATCCTGAAAATTAAAGCTAAAAATAAAGATTGGGAAGCGCTTACTCATGATGACTCTCATTTCTATATCGGAGATTTTGGAAATAATACAGGAACAAGAAAAGACCTTGAAATTTATAAAGTTCCTTTTTCTAATGGCAGGATGGAAAATGACTCTATTAGAACCCTTTCTTTTTATTATCCTGAACAAAAAGAATTTGTCCCCAAAAACACCAATAATGATTTCGATGCGGAAGCTATGATTTATTTGAATGGTAAACTGCATATTTTTACCAAAGAATGGTCCGCAAAAGCAACCTCACATTATACCATCGATCCAAAAGCGGATGAATTGCAGAAAGCCGAAAAAATAGAAACTTATAAAACAGATTTTGTAGTAACCGATGCTGCTTATTTTGATCATAAACTCTATTTGGTTGGATACACCAAAAAAACAGAAGTTTTCCTTGATATTTTTAATGAAACTGAACCGGGAATCTTTTTTAAAGAGAGATTAAAGCACTATTATCTGGGAAGTGCCACCTCAATCGGGCAGATCGAAGGAATTGCCGTAGATGAAAAAGGAGTCTATATTTCCGGGGAGAAATTCCGTTATCCACTCGGAACTGTAAAGCAGAGTCTGTATTTTATTCCAAAAGAAGAATTCAAAGATTGAATTTTCTACTAAAATTGCCTGAAAAAAATTATCTTTGTGAATATTAATTATTATTTATCCATCACTCACAGATTGTGGCAAACATCGTAGAAGAAATCAAGCAACCGATCAATGAAGAAATGAAACTTTTCGAACAAAAGTTTTATGAATCTATGCAAAGTAAAGTTCCTTT
Organism: Chryseobacterium sp. PTM-20240506; assembly: GCF_048296755.1. Classification (NCBI taxonomy): domain Bacteria; kingdom Pseudomonadati; phylum Bacteroidota; class Flavobacteriia; order Flavobacteriales; family Weeksellaceae; genus Chryseobacterium; species Chryseobacterium sp. PTM-20240506. Next base: position 1,727,416 of record NZ_CP182581.1, on the reverse strand, counting down.
ACTGGATAAAGTGACACGTTTCATTGTTACGACCAAGGGGAAGCAGATGCGTCCTATGTTTGTATTTCTTTGCGCAAAGTTGGTAGGTGAAGTTACAGAAAAGACCTATCGCGGAGCCTCGATGATAGAGTTGATCCATACCGCAACATTGGTCCATGATGATGTAGTGGATGAAAGTTTTAAAAGAAGGAATTTTTTCTCTATTAATGCTTTATGGAAGAATAAAATTGCAGTATTGGTTGGGGATTATCTCTTATCGAAATCAGTTCTGTTGTCTACCGACCATAAAGATTATGATTTACTTTCTGTTATTTCAAGGACCATCAGGGAAATGTCTGAAGGAGAGCTTCTTCAATTGGAAAAAGCCAGAAAGCTTGATATTACTGAAGATGTTTATTATGAAATTATCCGTCAGAAAACAGCAACCCTGATTGCCGCATGTTGCGAAATAGGTGTTTTGTCAAATAACGCTGATGAAAAGCTTGCAAAAAGAATGCAGGACTTTGGAACTTATACCGGAATGGCTTTTCAGATTAAAGATGACCTGTTCGATTATCTAAGTTCAAATGTTATCGGGAAACCGGTGGGGATTGATATTAAGGAACAGAAAATGACACTTCCTTTGATCCATACCCTTACAATAGCAAGTGAAAAAGACAGAAAATACTATCTCAATACGATCAAACGCTATAATAATGATCAGAAGCGTGTAAAAGAGCTTATCGCTTTTGTTAAGAGCTCAGGTGGGCTGGATTATGCTATCAGTGTAATGAAAGATTTCCAGCAAAAAGCAAAAGACCTGCTTAATGAATTCCCCGATTCAGATGCTAAAAGATCACTCCACAGCATGCTGGATTATGTGATCGAAAGAAAATTCTAAAAGTGCCGGTACTTTTTTTATCTCCCGTAAATAATTAATCCTTAAAGCGGTTTTTCCTGTTATAGTTCTCTGTAATTGCCATCCGTTGGGAAATTCTATAAATGCTTTTATAATCAGATTATCTTAAAATAAAGTGAATTTGATTATATGGCCTAAATATTCATTTATATTCAACTCTACTTAATGTTTATCTTTCAATTCGGGATAAATGATTACATTATTCTTATGGTTACGATGATAACTGCCAGGACTATGCAGAATAAAGCAATTAAAAATAAATAATCCGCAATGTTCTCAAACTTGGTTTCTCTTTTTTCATTCTTCGTTCTGATAGCCAGAAATGAAAAAAAACAACTGCAGGCAAAAAGTATACAAGCAACACCTGCAAATTCGTCCAGATACGTACTACCACTGATTTTAGTGATTTTCAATGAAGTGATTATAATCAGAGAAAATCCTAAAAGATTGCTGGATGCATTTAATATATGAGGTGATTTTTTTTCCATTTATACAAATTTATTTAAAATAAAACACAATTTGCCTTATTATCAAATTTTTAAAAAAGATTATTAAAAATTAAAATTAATTTAAAAAGTGTATATTAGCAAAATACTTCTAGAACTAAAAATTTTTATATTTGGCTATGCAAACAACCTATATTGAAACACAGAAGATTTCCTTTCAAGATTTTAAAAATCAAATACTTGAAGACTATAAATTAGGGAGAATCTCTCGTGAAATGTCTTACCTGGGGAGAAGAGAAGTTCTTACAGGAAAAGCTAAATTCGGGATCTTCGGTGACGGTAAAGAATTACCACAGCTGGCAATGGCGAAAGTTTTCAGAAATGGCGACTTCCGTTCAGGATATTACAGGGATCAGACCTTTGCTTTGTCCGTCAATGCGTTAACGGTTGAAAGCTTTTTTGCACAGCTATATGCAGATACCAGCGTAGAAAGAGAGCCGGCATCAGCAGGAAGACAGATGAACGGGCATTTCGCAACGAGAAGCTTACATGAGGACGGGAGCTGGAAAAACCTTATGGCTCAAAAAAATATTTCTTCTGATATTTCTCCTACAGCAGGACAAATGCCTAGATTATTAGGGTTAGCTCAGGCTTCTAAAATATATAAATCAGTACAATTTGAAGGTTCTGAAAAGTTTTCAAACAATGGAAATGAAATAGCTTTCGGAACAATTGGCGATGCTTCCACAGCAGAAGGCCATTTTTGGGAAACTCTGAATGCGGCTTGTGCACTTCAGGTTCCGATGATCGTTTCGATCTGGGATGATGGGTACGGGATTTCTGTTCCTACTAAAAACCAGAGAGCAAAGGCGGATATCTCTGAAATGCTAAGTGGTTTCCAGAGAAAAGAAGGAGAAAACCAGGGATGCGAGATCATTCAGGTAAAAGCATGGGATTATCCTGCATTATTGGATGCCTACGCAAGAGCTGAACATTTTGCAAGAACTGAAAGTGTTCCTGTAGTTGTTCACGTCATTGAAGTTACGCAACCACAAGGGCACTCTACTTCAGGATCTCACGAAAGATATAAGAATGAAGAACGTCTTTCATGGGAAGCAGATTTTGACGGGTTGGTCAAGTTCAGAGAGTGGATTCTCAACTATTCCATTGAAATTGAAGGTAAAGAAGAGGTGATTGCAACCGCAGAAGAACTGGATGCTATCGATGACGAGGCTAAAAAGACAGTAAAAGCCGGACAGAAACTGGCTTGGGAAAACTATCAGAAAACCATTTCAGACCTGTCAAAAGCAGTTCTACCTTTGGTGGAAAACCTTAAAGGTCAAAATGCAGAAATAGAAAATTACATTACTCATTTTAATAAATTAGTCTCAAAAGCTAAAAAAGATATTTTCCACTTGGTAAGAATGTCTTTACTGGCAACAAGAGGAACCAATACTCCTGAAAGAAACCAGCTAATACAGAAGTACAATGAGATCCTGGAAGTAGAAAAAGACAACTATTCTTCTCATCTGTATTCTCAGTCTCAGTGGAAGGCCGAAAACGTTAAAGAGATCAAGCCTGTATATTCAGACAGCTCAGAAGATGTGGATGGAAGAGTAGTGGTAAGAAACAACTTTGATAAAATTTTTGAAAAATATCCTGAAACCCTTGTATTTGGAGAAGATGCCGGAAACATCGGTGATGTAAACCAGGGACTTGAAGGAATGCAGGAGAAATATGGTGAAGTTCGTGTTGCAGATACGGGAATCCGTGAAGCGACTATTTTAGGCCAGGGAATCGGTATGGCAATGAGAGGTCTGAGACCAATTGCCGAGATCCAGTATTTAGACTATATCCTATACTGCCTGCAGGGAATGAGTGATGATCTGGCAACAGTTCAGTACAGAACAAAAGGAGGGCAGAAAGCACCCGTAATTATCAGAACAAGAGGGCACAGATTAGAAGGGGTATGGCATTCAGGTTCTCCGATGGCAGGAATTCTTAATCTTTCAAAAGGGATTCTGGTACTAGTACCAAGAAACCTTACAAAAGCTGCAGGATTCTATAATACAATGCTTCAGAGTGATGATCCGGCAGTAATTGTTGAGTGTCTGAACGGATACCGTTTAAAAGAGAAGCAGCCTGATAACCTGGGAGAGTTTACTGTTCCTGTCGGGAAGATTGAAGTAACGAAAGAAGGAAAGGATGTAACGTTAGTAACCTATGGGTCTACATGGAGAATTGTAATGGAGGCAGCAGAAGAGCTGGAGAAATTAGGAATTTCTTCAGAGGTTATTGATGTTCAGTCTTTAATTCCTTTTGATTTAACAAACGAAATTGCGGAGAGTGTGAAGAAAACCAACAGATTAGTGGTGATCGATGAAGATGTGGAAGGAGGAACTTCAGCATTTATTCTTCAGCAGATTTTGGAGAAGCAAAAAGCTTTCAGATATCTTGATTCTGATCCTTTAACAATTGCCGCAAATGACCACCGTCCTGCTTATGCAAGTGATGGAGATTATTTCAGCAAACCTTCTGCAGATGATATGGTAGAAAAGATCTATGCGATGTTTAATGAAACCAATCCTCAAAAATATCCGGCGATATTTTAAAGACAAAAATATACAAAAAAGCTTCCGGGTAACCCGGAAGCTTTTTTTTGCATTATTGATTTCATTTAATTTTAATTCAGAAATTTATTATACAAAAAATCCCCGGAAAATTTGGGGATTTTGGCTGTAGAATCAATTAATCTTCAGGACAACTGCTTGATCCTGCATTACATGTCCAGTAACCCGGAAATCCGTTTTTGGGACGATGATAACAAGCTATTCCTTCTGCGCAGTCCGGTGGATTTCCACCACTAATTCTTTTTAATTCAGATTTGGATAATTTTTTTGAATTTTTCATATTGCTTTAATTTGTTGATTAGATTACAAATATAACAGTTTTGGTTTCACTCTTATTGGATTTATGACTAATCAAATAATTCTTATACATAAAATAAAACAGCTTCTGGTTTACAGAAGCTGTTTTTTAACCGAGTAAATATTTAAAATTGTCATCAAATGACAAAGTGATTTTGTTAATTATAAACCGATGTTTTTGGTAGGTTTTAATTGTCTTAAAATATTTTTTGGAATGGCATTCTTATGTACAAGAATAGCAGTTGACTTATATTCAACGTATGGTCTTGTTACATAGATATATCCTTCAAAATCATTGGTAACACCCCATGAGTTCTTTACCATATAATATTCTTTTCCGCTTTGATCTTTTGCTAAACCTACGATATGCATACCATGGTCATCCGTGGTTGAAAGGTTGTTAAGAGCTTTCTGACGCATATCTTCTGTGATCGCTTTGTCTTTTTTAGGCTCTGTAAACAATTCTTTTTTTACTTCAGGAGTGATCTGGTCAAGATCTACATCCGGAACATAGGCCACTCCGTTTTTATATGAAAAATAAGGTTCAGATACATCTGTTGCCCAACCTACAGAATATCCTTTTGAAATTGCATTGTCAACAATTGCAGTCATATCTGTCATCGGAATATTCCAGTCAGAATCATGGCTCCAGTTATCAGGAATCGGGTTTACAAATTTCTGGAAATAAGGATAATCTTTGTAAGAAGATAATTCTACATAATCTTCAGGATTGATTCCTACGACCTCCTTAGCAAATGTTTTCGGAGTGTAGGATTTCCCCTCATATGTAAAGTTAGTCGGAACTTTTCCAAGGTACTCATCCAGAATAACATCCACAGAAGACATCCAGTTGTCGGAAAGTTTTCCTTTAGATGAAGCCTGAACCAAACTATCTAATACAGTCTTTAATTTACCCTGCATTTCCTTGAAGTTGTTGGTGGTTTGTCCGGCTTTCAATCCTGTATACACTTCCTGAGGAACTGCACCGTACTTTTTGTACATATTGATTACATCGTGCAATTCACCTCCGTCTCCCCAACTGATAGCTCCGTTATTTAAAACATATAATTTTGCTTTGTCATGGTAAGAGTTTCTTGCGGTAAAGATTTCTGCCAGGTCTACAGGTTTTTTACCCATACGCTGCATTTCAGACTCAAGAAAAGAGTTCCCCGAGTAGCTCCAGCACGTTCCTGAAGATCCCTGGTTTTTTACTGAAGTAGCACCAACATCTTTAAGAGTCGTAAATTTAAAGTTAGCATTTTGGGATTGATTGTTTTTCAACTTGTTGATCAAGTCATCCTGTGCGAACATCATACTTCCTGCAGACAAAACAAAAAGTAATGAGGCAATTTTGTTATATTTCATTACTAAAAAGATTATTATTGAATAGTCGTTGTAATACAAGATTTGTTACAAAGGAAAAGGTTAAATTTTAAATTAGAGTTATTTGGGTGAAAAAGCAGGAATTCTATGTTACCATAATATAAAAACTTTAAATTTAATTTTCAAAAATTATTGAAAGTTCGAAAATTATTATTACATTTGTAATAGAAATTCAAAAAGAGATCAATATGCAACTTTCAGAGGCGAAGGAAAAATATATTCAGACGTGGGGAACATTTGCTACCAATTGGGGGATTAACCGGACAATGGCACAGGTTCATGCATTGCTTTTGGCAAGTGGAAAGCCATTATCAACAGATGAGGTAATGGAGCAGCTTGAAATTTCAAGAGGAAATGCCAATATGAATTTACGGGCTCTCATGGACTGGGGAATTGTAAAAAAGGAATTTGTAAAAGGAGACCGGAAAGAGTATTTCATTGCTGAAAAAGATGTGTGGTTTCTGTTTAAGCAAATCACAAAAGAAAGAAGAAAAAGGGAAATCGAACCGGTAATTTCTTTTTTAGAAGAATTAAAGAATATTGAAGACCGTGATTCTGATGAAGCCAAAGAGTTTATTAAGTTGATGGAAGATTTTAGTTCGGTTACGGGGAAGATTAATAATATTATGGATCTCGCGATCAAAAGTGATGATCATTGGCTGGTAGGAAAGATCACGAATCTATTAAAATAAGGCTAAAAAGGACAGTGTTCCTTTTTTATTTCAAATAAACTTTCAAAAATTATTGAAAATATAATAATTATGAAAAATTTAATCATTCATTTGTTTTTGATTTTGTACTTCTCGAAAAGAAAATCATTTTAAAATTAAGGATATGAAAACTCTAAAGAACCAGACCCTCATCTACGACAATGAATGTCCTATGTGTAATATTTACTCTAAAGGTTTTATACAATGTGGAATGCTTGATGAAAATGGGAGAGAGGCTTTTAGTGAATTGAGTGTTAAGAGCAGATCGGTTATTGATTATAAGCGGGCAAAAAATGAAATTGCGTTGATTGATCATAGCACAAATGAAGTGATATACGGTCTGGACAGCCTGCTTGCTATTATTGGAAACTCATTTCCGGTATTGGAGAAGATAGCGAGAATACAACCTTTTTACTGGTTTTTCAGAAAATTATATTCTTTTGTGTCATATAACAGAAAACAGATTATTCCATTATCTAAACCTTATACAGAAGAGTCATGTGTTCCCGATTTTAACATGAAGTACAGGATCGGATACATCCTGTTTGTGGTGATTTTTTCCTCCTGTATTTTAAGTGTATTTGTTACAAAAACGGGATTAGGTTTTAGCCGGAATTTTTTAAGGGAATTGGCCATTTGTTTAGGGCAGATCGCTTGGCAAACTGTTTTTTTAAAGGCCTACCTGAAAGATAAAATATGGGATTATATCGGAAATATGATGACTGTTTCCCTGATCGGGACCCTGCTTTTATTGCCTGCTCTCTTTACAGAATTCAATTCTCTATTTTATATTTTTTACTTTGGAATTGTGGTTTTCATGATGCTTCTAGAGCACATAAGACGTTGCAAAATATTGGAATTGAATTTTATTCCGTCCATAAGTTGGATTATTTACAGAACTATTGTCTTGATCACTTTATTGTATTACTATGTCTAGAATTTATTTAAAAACAATCATTAAGGCAGACATCTGTAAAGTTTTTGATCTATCAAGGGATATTGATCTGCATCAGCAATCAACATCCGGTACAGAGGAGAAAGCTATTGCCGGACGTATGCACGGACTTATTGAACTGAATGAAACGGTAACATGGCGTGCAAAGCATCTGGGAATATATCAGACGCACACTTCAAAAATAATCAGTATGGAAAAGCCTCTGGAGTTTACTGATGTTATGCTGAAAGGAACTTTTAAATCATTAAAGCATCAGCACCTTTTCAAACAGGAAGGAAATTACACGATCATGACCGATATTTTCGAATTTGAATCTCCTTTGGGAATGATCGGTATGCTGTTTAATTATTTTTTTCTTAAAAATTACCTCAAAGATTTTTTAGTAAAAAGAAATGAAATCATCAAAAAAATGCAGAATTATGAACTTTTTAAAGGCTGAATGGCGCAAACTGGCGATCATCAATTATGAAATAGATCCTGAAATACTGATAAAATATCTTCCTGAAGGTACAGAACTTGATTTCTATAAAGGGAAATGCTATATAAGTCTTGTCGGATTTATGTTTTTAAATACCAGATTACTCGGTTTACGCATCCCTTTTCACCGCAACTTTGAGGAAGTTAACCTTAGGTTTTATGTGAAAAAAAGAGAAAATAATGCATGGAAAAGAGGAGTGGTCTTTATTAAAGAGATTGTTCCGAAACCGGCCTTAAGCTTTATTGCAAATGCTATCTATAATGAAAATTATAAAACGCTGCCGATGAAAAACGCAATAGCAAAAAAGGAACACGAAATGTTGGTTACATATTCATGGAAAGATAAAACATGGCATTCTATGGAAATTACTGCAGATCTTCAGGCACTTCCTATGGAATCTGATTCTGAATTTGAGTTCATTACCGAACACTATTACGGATTTACAAAAAATGATAACAAGACTTCCGAGTATGAAGTTTGCCACCCTCAATGGAAATATTATCTGGTAAAAGATCATCAGTTGAAGATAGATTTTGAAAGAATCTACGGAAAAGATTTTAAATTTTTGAACATTCAGGATCCTCTGTCTGTAATGCTTGCAGAAGGTTCCGAGATTAAAGTAAAAATAAAAAAATATATTATCTGAAACGGAGTTCAGAATAATTAACCCTCTAAAACCCTAAATTTATGAAAATCATTATTGCAGGCGGTACAGGATTTCTTGGTGAAAACCTGAAAGAGTATTTCCGTGCGAAAGGAAATCAGGTCTATATTTTAACCAGAAATCCTAAAAATGAACACGAAATGTATTGGGATGCAACCCATATCGGCGAGTGGTCACATAAGCTTGAGAGCTGTGATGTCCTGATCAATCTTACGGGGAAATCTGTTGACTGCAGGTATAATGATAAAAACAAAAAAGAAATTTATTCCTCAAGAATTGAAAGTACAAGAGTTCTTCAAAAAGCGGTAGACCAATGCACTGACAAACCGAAAATATGGCTGAATGCAAGTTCGGCAACCATTTATGTGCACTCTGAAAAGAATCTGAATACAGAAGAAAACGGAGTTATAGGAGATGATTTTTCGATGAATATCTGTAAAAGCTGGGAAAAGGAATTCTTTGCCGTGCATCATGATGAGATAAGGAAAGTGGCGTTACGTACTTCTATAGTAATGGGGAAAAACGGAGGAGCTTTCCCAAAACTTTGCCAGGTTACAAAACTAGGGTTAGGAGGAAGACAGGGAAGAGGGAATCAGCATGTTAGCTGGATTCATATTGAAGATTTTTGTCGTGCCATTGAATGGATCATACATCATGAATACATTTCAGGTTGTGTTAATGTGACCGCTCCTCAGCCTTTAACTAATGAAGAATTAATGAAAAAACTACGGAAACGTTTACGAATTCCGTTTGGAATTAATTCCCCTGTGTGGCAACTGGAACTGGCGTCTGTATTTCTCAATACAGAAACAGAATTATTACTTAAAAGCAGAAATGTATATCCGGAAATACTGATGAAAAATGGCTTTCAATTCCTCTATCCTGATATTGATTCTGCTTTACAGAAACTTATCTAGGTTTGAAACCCCATAAAGGATTAGTCTTAGTAAGCTAAAAACAGAAATTTCATCCGCGGGGAGAAAATATTTTTAAAAACCCTGAATGTTTAAAAGCTCTGAAGCTACTCATCAGGAGTCATACAGGGAAGTAATTTTTGCGAGTTTACAGCAGGATGATTACATTAGCAAAAAGTATTTTTTATGCTGATTCCACAAAAAACTAAAACCTTTTTTCTTTCATCACTTTTCATATCGGCAACCTTTCTTTCACAGGCCCATAATGTTTCAAAAGGCTATGAGAAGCCAACGGACCCTTTGGTTGTGAAAAACCTGGAAGAATGGCAGGATCTTAAATTCGGACTTTTTATGCATTGGGGAACGTACAGCCAATGGGGAATTGTAGAAAGCTGGAGTCTATGCCCGGAAGACGAATCGTGGACTCAGCGTAAGCCTGAACACGGAGAAACATATAATGAATATGTGAAGAATTATGAAAATCTTCAGACAACATTCAATCCAACTCAGTTTAATCCCCGGAAGTGGGCTGATGCAGCTAAAAAAGCGGGAATGAAATATGTAGTTTTTACAACGAAGCACCATGATGGATTTTCCATGTTTGATACGAAAGAATCTGATTACAAAATAACGTCTGCTAAAACTCCTTTTTCTAAAAATCCCAAAGCAGATGTTGTACAAGAAATTTTTACCACATTCCGTAAAGAGGGATTTAAGATCGGAGCTTATTTTTCTAAACCGGACTGGCATTCCGATGATTATTGGTGGCCTTACTTTCCTCCAAAAGACCGGAATGTAAATTATGATCCTAAAAAATATCCGGAAAGATGGGAACGCTTTAAGAAGTTTACCTGGAATCAGCTCAATGAGATTACTTCAAATTATGGTAAAATAGATATACTGTGGCTGGATGGTGGCTGGGTGCGCCCCTTTAAAACAATTGATCCTGCTGTAGAATGGCAAAAAACCATTAAGGTGGAACAGGATATCGATATGGATAAGATTGGTAATATGGCCCGGAAAAACCAGCCGGGAATCATTATCGTAGACCGTACGGTTCCCGGAAAATGGGAAAATTATGTAACTCCGGAACAGGCAGTGCCCGATCAGCCTCTTTCAATTCCCTGGGAAAGCTGTATTACCATGGGAGATTCTTTTTCTTACGTACCTAATGATCATTATAAGTCCTCCCAAAAGATCATTGAAACCCTCATTAAAATCATTTCAAGAGGAGGAAACTATCTGATGAATATTGCTCCCGGTCCTAATGGGGATTATGATGCTGTGGTATATGAAAGGCTGAAAGAAATATCCGGTTGGATGGATAAGAATGGGGCAGCTGTTTTTGCAACAAGAACCTTGGCTCCTTTTCATGAAGGGGACTTTTATTACACCACGAGCAAAGACGGAAAAACGGTGAATGTATTCCATACCGATGAAAAAACAAGTTATGCAGCTCCTTCTGACCTGAGTTTTTCAGTCCCTGAAAACTTTACCCCTAAATCCCTGAAAATTCTGGGTATTGATTCGAAGGTACAGTGGAAGCAGAAAGGAAACAGCATTGAGGTGCACCTGCCTTCAGAACGTAAACAGCTCATATATTCAACTGTAATTCAACTACAGAAATAATGAAGTTCCGTTTTCGATTTCCAGGAATCGCTTTGCTATTAAGTCTAAGCTTTGTTTCCGCTCAAAAACCACTGTATAAAGATTCAAAACAACCTGTTGAGCTAAGGGTTCAGGATCTGCTCAAAAGAATGACGCCTGAAGAAAAGTTCTGGCAGTGTTTTATGATTCCCGGAGACCTGGATCATGTTTCCAAAGATCAGTACCGGCATGGGATTTTTGGATTACAGGTGAGTGCCACCAATCAAGGAGATGGTGTAGCCGGACAAATGCTAAAATATAATGCAGATGAGGATGCAGAGAGACTGGCGAGAAAAATCAATAGTATTCAGAAATATTTTATTGAAGAATCAAGATTGGGAATTCCGATTATTCCATTTGATGAAGCTTTACACGGTTTAATGAGAGAAGGCGCTACGGCCTTTCCACAAGCCATTGCTTTATCTTCATCTTTTAATCAAGGGCTGATGAAGGAAGTCTCCATGGCGATTGCAAAAGAATCGAAACTGAGGGGAATCCGTCAGATCTTAACTCCTGTAGTTAATTTGGCCAGTGATGTGAGATGGGGCAGAACAGAGGAGACATATGGAGAAGACCCGTTTTTGACCTCCGTGATGGGAACCGGTTTTGTAAGCTCATTCGAAAATACAGGAATCATTACAACGCCTAAACATTTTCTTGCGAACGTGGGGGAGGGAGGAAGAGATTCTTATCCTATCCACTGGAGCAAAAGATATCTGGAAGAAACCCACCTTATTCCGTTTTTTAAAGCATTTACAGAGGGAAAAAGCAGATCTGTAATGACTTCTTATAATTTGTTGGATGGAAGACCTGCCACAGCAAACCACTGGTTGTTATCAGAAAAATTGAAAAAAGAATGGAATTTTAAAGGATTTGTAATCAGTGATGCAAGTGCAGTTGGTGGTGCCAATGTATTGCATTTTACGGCAAAAGATTATGAGGATGCCTCAGCTCAGGCAATTAATTCAGGTCTGGACGTAATTTTTCAGACGGATTACGAGCATTACCGATTATTTATTCCATCATTCCTGGACGGAAGAATATCTCAGGAGAGAATAGATGATGCTGTTTCGCGGGTACTGAGGGCTAAATTCGAACTCGGGTTATTTGACGATCCATACATATCCGATAAAGATATTGAGGGCTTAAAAAAGCTTAATTATGCAAGTCTTGCAGAAAAAGCTGCAATAGAGTCTTTTGTCTTGCTTCAGAACAAAAACAACACACTCCCTGTTTCCGCAAATGCAAAAAGAATCCTTTTAGTAGGTGCTGATGCGACGGAAGCCAGATTAGGCGGGTATTCAGGACCGGGAAATCATAAGGTGAGTATATTGGAAGGCATTAAGAACTTTTGCTCAAAGAAAGGGATTGAGGTAGTATATGCTAAAGGAATTGAGCGGAATGTGAAAGATGTACTGACTGTTCCTGCTGAATTTTTATCTTTTGGAAATCAAAAGGGCTTGAAAGGATTTTATTTTTCAAATAGTGAATTCAAAGGAAATCCTGCATTTGAAAGACAGGATGAACAGATTAATTTTCAATGGACTTTGTATTCTCCTGATGTGGAAAAGCTTCAGCCGGATAATTACAGTGTGCGTTGGACCGGGCAATTAAAAGCTCCGGATTCAGGCAAGTATCGGTTGGGCCTTCGTGGAAATGATGGTTTCAGATTATATCTGGACGGCAAACTGGTTGTAGATCAGTGGGAAAAGCTAAGCTATTCCACTCAAACCACAGAAATAGATTTTGTTAAAAATAAAAGTTATGATCTTCAGATCGAATTTAAAGAAAACAGGGGCGAAGCTCATATAGAACTGATATGGAATTATGGTGTAGAAGATCAGAAAAAGAATTTTAATGAAGCCTTGGAACTGGCAAAAACGGCAGATCATATTATTGTCACCGCAGGAATTCATGAAGGCGAGTTTCAGGATCGCTCATCTTTAGCCCTTCCCGGAAATCAGGAAGACTTTATTCATCAGGTGTCGAAGTTAAGTAAACCGACTACCGTGGTCTTAGTCGGAGGTTCAGCAATAAAAACAACAAAGTGGAAAGATGAGGTCGGAGCTATTTTAGATGTATGGTATCCTGGAGAGCAAGGGGGAAATGCAATCGCAAAAGTTCTTTTTGGGGACGAAAACCCATCCGGAAAACTGCCGGTTACGTTTCCACAGGAAGAAGGGCAGCTTCCGTTAACGTATAACCATCATCCTACCGGCAGGGGAAATGATTATTATGACCTGAGTGGCGAGCCATTGTATCCCTTTGGATATGGATTGAGCTATACGACTTTTGAGATTTCGGATTTACAATTGAACAAGACCCAATATCACACAAACGATACCATTATTGCGAAGGTTACTATTAAAAATACCGGAAAGGTGAGTGGAAGCGAAGTTGTCCAACTCTATGTAAGAGATAAATTGGCTTCAGTTTCCAGACCTGTTCTTGAACTAAAAGGATTTCAGAAAGTATATCTGAAACCGGGAGAATTAAAGAAGGTATCTATAGAAGTTCCCGTAAAAGATCTGAAGTTTTTGGATGAGAAAATGAACTGGATCGTAGAAAAAGGGACTTACCGTATTATGATTGGGAACTCTTCCAAAAATCTGACTTTAAAGCAGGATGTTGAAGTTCAGTAATTTAAGATTGTGGTATGATATATGTAATATTTACTCCGAACCTGAATGAAATTAATTAATTATATTTTTTTTATTAAAATCATTCATAAAAGTAAAGGTCATGAACAAGTTTTTTATAACAACAGTAGTATTAATAGGTTTATCGATGAATGTTCAGGCTCAGAGGCGCCCGGCACCTCCGCCACATCCTTCGAGAACCGAATTGATAGAAAAGAAATCGCAAGAGCTGGAAAGAAAATACAATCGGGAAAGGAAACTTATTTTGAACCATCCGCTGGCTACCAAAAAGATGAAAAGAGACCAGTTAAAGGCTTTGGATGAGAAGTACAGGATTGAAAAAAAATTACTGAAAAAACTATAATACTCCGGAATTTATATACGACTCAAAAGAGCAGGAAATACCTGCTCTTTTTATTATGTTATTTTAAAACTCAGTATATCGGATCGTTATTAATTAAACCAATCGGCACGGAACTTCCAAATCTTTTGTAAGATAGTAACTAGTGCACGCATTTCTATTGCCTGTTTCTTATAACCTGTAATCACCAATTAGCTAAGACTATGAAAGTACCGGTGATTATTTAAAAGCTGAAATAACAGGGATTTTTTAGGATTATTAAAATTGAAATTGTTTCGGGAGAAGATTTTGTATTGTGAAATTTTTGGTATAATATAATATTTGTTATGAATATTTTGTTGTGTTATGTTTTTAATTAATTATAATCAAATGAAATTTTCTATATGATTCATTATTGGATGAATTTGCATAAACGTGAATCATCCCATATTTTTTCCTTAAATTCGCATAAAAATTTTAAGCTAATGAATTACGATATTATTGTCATCGGAAGTGGTCCTGGTGGATATGTTACAGCGATTAGAGCGGCACAGTTGGGTTTCAAAACTGCAATTATCGAAAAAGAGAATTTAGGTGGAATTTGCCTTAACTGGGGATGTATACCAACTAAAGCTTTATTGAAATCTGCTCAGGTTTTTCATTATATTAATCATGCTGAAGATTATGGTTTAAATAAAGTAGAGCCAAGTTTTGAATTTTCAAACGTAATTCAAAGAAGCCGTGGTGTTGCCAACAAAATGAGCAAAGGAATCGAGTTCTTAATGAAAAAAAATAAGATCGATGTTATCCTTGGTACGGCTAAAGTTTTAAAAGATAAAAAAGTATCTGTTACAGATAAAGACGGTAAAGTGACTGAATATGCAGGAAGTCATATTATCATTGCAACAGGTGCACGTTCAAGAGAATTACCAAATTTACCACAGGATGGTAAAAAAGTAATCGGATACAGACAGGCATTATCTCTTCCTGAGCAGCCAAAATCTATGATTGTTGTAGGTTCAGGTGCAATCGGAGTAGAGTTTGCCGATTTCTATAACACGATGGGAACAAAAGTGACTATTGTTGAGTTTATGCCGAACATTGTTCCTGTAGAAGATGAAGAGATCTCTAAACATCTTGAGAAATCTTTGAAAAAATCAGGAATCGAGATTATGACCAATGCTTCTGTAGAAAGCGTGGATACCAACGGGGAAGGTGTAAAAGCAAATGTAAAAACTGCTAATGGAAACATTACCCTGGAAGCTGATATTTTACTTTCAGCGGTTGGTATTGCTGCCAATATCGAAAATATAGGATTGGAAGAAGTAGGAATCCAGACAGATAAAGGAAGAGTTTTGGTTAATGAGTGGTACGAAACTTCAGTTCCCGGATACTATGCCATCGGTGACCTTATCCCGACTCAGGCCTTAGCACACGTAGCTTCTGCAGAAGGAATTACATGTGTTGAAAAGATCAAAGGATTGCACGTAGAGAAAATTGATTATGGCAATATTCCTGGATGTACTTACTGTCACCCTGAAGTTGCTTCTGTAGGTCTTACAGAAAAGCAGGCTAAGGAAAAAGGATATGAAATCAAAGTAGGTAAATTCCCTCTTTCTGCAAGTGGTAAAGCAACTGCAAACGGAAATACAGATGGTTTCATCAAAGTTATTTTCGATGCTAAATATGGAGAGTGGTTAGGATGTCATATGATCGGTGACGGAGTAACTGATATGGTTGCCGAAGCTGTTGTTGCAAGAAAATTAGAGACAACAGGGCACGAGATCATTAAATCTATCCACCCGCACCCAACTGTTTCTGAAGCAATCATGGAAGCAGCTGCGGCAGCTTATGGAGAAGTGATCCACATTTAATCTATAATACAGAAATATTTAAAAGCCCAGATTATTCTGGGCTTTTTCAATATAGTTTATGCAGGAATATTTATTAAAATAATTTTAAAATTAGAATATTTCAAAAAAATAATCAGATTTTCTCGCCCTGTTTTCTTAATTTTATTCTATGAATCTTGAGAAAGTAGGGCTTGTTTTATCAGGTGGCGGTACCAAGGGTATTGCACATGCCGGAGTTTTAAAATTCCTGATTGAGAAGAATATTGATATTGATGTATTGTCTTGTTGCAGTGCAGGTTCTATCGTAGGATGCCTGTATGCAGTCGGTAAAACACCTGAAGAAATTCTGGAATTCTTCAATTCGGTTTATTTTTTCAACTGGAAGCATTTTACATTCAACCAGCCCGGGCTGGTATCCTCCATTATTTTTACCAACTATTTAAGACCCATTTTTCAGGATATGAAGCTGAAAGATCTGGATAAAGAGGTTAAGATCGTAGCTACGGAACTGGTGTCCGGGACGCAGAAAATTTTTGATGAAAATTTTAAAGTTACAGATGCAATTATTGCCTCATGTTCTATTCCCGGGATTACAACGCCTTATATCATCGGCGAAGAGATGTATTGTGATGGAGGAGTATTAAATAACTTTCCTGCAGATATCATCAGGGAGGAATGTGATAAGCTGATCGGGGTTTTTGTATCTCCGCCCCATGAAATCGATATTAAAGATTTAAAATCCATTAAAGCTATTGTTTCACGCTCTTATGACCTTCTTTCGTACAGAATAGAAAAAGGAAAGTTCGATTATTGTGATTGGTTCATTACCTCACAGGATCTTTCCAATTACGGAACTTTTGAAAGGAAAAAGGATCGTCTTGAAGAGATTTTCAATATAGGCTATAATTCGGCAAAAGAAAGTTTTGCAGAGAGTAATTTTTATACCCAGATCAAACAATTAGGTACATAAAATAAAAACTCCCGCATCCAATGCGGGAGTTTTTATTTTACTTTTTTACCACGATTCCATCCTGTTGTACCACAGTATTACCACTTTCATCACTTACAACGAGCGTATAGGGTGCTTTCGTTGCTGAATCGGTGAGGTAATTTCTCCAGACCTGGTAATGAAATCCTTTATTTACGAAATCATAATAATAATTACCTCCGGAACCATCTGGAACAAGCTCTCCGTCACTGATGATCATATTAGGTTTTGAGGTAAGTTTTGAATTGGCTCCCCATGCCTGATAAAGGTATTTTCCGTTAGGTTGAAGATCGATCCGTATTTTAAATTTCTTTGTTTTAATAATAACGGTTTTGGGAATCTGCTGGATATATTCTGAACTGTTTTCAGTTTTTATAACCGGATTTTCATTAGCAGCGTATGCATAAGCTGGAGAAGCTAATGCTATAATAAATGTGCCCATTAAGATTGTTCTGATCATGGCAATAGGTTTTAAAATTAGATTACCTGAATCTAATCAAATATAAAGCCATTAAACAATCAATACAATTTAAATCTTAGCTGGTATGGCTTGCAAAAGCTTCTTCCAGGCTGCCGAATTTTCCTTTGAATTCTTCAATCGGACAATCCTGAAGGATATTTCCTTTATGGATAAGAATTACCCGTGAGCATAATGCTTCAACCTCCTGCATAATGTGGGTTGACAGCAGAACGGTTTTTTCTTTACCGATCTCTTTTACTACATTTCTTATTTCAATAATCTGATTAGGATCCAGACCGTTGGTAGGTTCGTCAAGAATGAGAAGATCAGGCTGATGTAGAATAGCCTGTGCCAAACCAACCCTCTGCTTATATCCCTTGGAAAGCTGACTGATTTTTTTCGATTTTTCAGGAGTGATCCCTACAAGCTCTATCACTTCATTAATTCGTGTTTCAGGGATTTTATGAATATTAGCCACAAATTGCAAATATTCTTTAACATACATTTCCAGATACAGAGGATTATTTTCAGGAAGAAAACCAATATTCTTCTTAGCTTCTATCTCATATTCCGAAATTTCTTTATCATTAAAGATGATTTGCCCTTCATCTATTTTTAAAGCTCCGACAATGGATTTCATTAAAGTAGATTTTCCTGCGCCGTTAGGTCCCAGAAGGCCAATGATTTCATTTTTATCAATGGAGATGTTAATCAGGTTAAGGGCGGTTTGGTCACCAAATTTTTTGGTTAAATTGATTATTTGAAGCGACATAGGGTGTAATGATCTTTTTGCAAAAATAAAATAAAAAAACTCATTCTTAGGAATGAGCTCTGCTATATTGTAAAAATAATTATTATTTTTTCGTTTTCTTATTTTTATTGCCGGAATTATAAGATGATGCTGAAGTGTCCGGCTTATTGGAATGAACATTGTTCATCATGGCAGTCCTCTCATACAGAGATGATTTCCCATTTGTTTTTCCGAAGATTTTATCGACCTGCTTCTTATTTAAGAATTGAGATTTTCCAACATATTTTCGGTTTTTATTAATGAACTGGATAAACTGAACGGTTGGCTGGCCATAGTTTTTCTCGTAATGGAGTTCAATGATATCGTTTGGAAGCTCCAAAGCGATGTTTCCTTCTGGAAGGGAAATAAACCCGTCCGTAATCAGTTTATATAGATCAGAGACATCTCCGTTCAGGTTTTGAAAAGAAAAAGATCTGAAAGTATTGAGGTTGCTGGTATTAAGATCCTGGTAATTGATAGTGAATTTATCCTCCTTTTTATATAAGCCAACAGAGTTATCTTTACCAATTTCCACTAGAGTCTCATTTTTTAACACTTTAATTTGTGCAAAAATTGAAATACCGAACAGACAAGTAAATAGTAAAATTATTTTCCTCATTGGATTGATTTTTAACATTTTATAATATGGCGTCCTTGCAATTCCGGGATCAGATAGCATTAAAAACTTCGTCCCTAAAGCAAAAGTAACATTTTTTTTTGATATTTATTTTTGAAATATGCGCTATGTTATGCGCAACATCTAACTCTAACGCAAAAGAGTTTATTCCGAATCACGCTGAATTACCCGGCTGTTCACGAAAATGTAAAAGAGTAATATGATTTTGGATAACAGAAAGTTGCGGGGAACAGATCACCCGGAATAGATATCCGGTAAGAAATGGGTAAAATAAATTTTTCATGTGTTTTAATTGTGTTACTAAGACAAATCTATGATATTAAATTTAATTAATTCAATTTATCCCAAAAGTTTGGAAAATTTTTGAACAGTGACCCTACAATGGCAGGTCTTTATGTTTTGAATAGATGAGTCTGATAAGCACGGAATTTACTATTCAATTATTCTGAAGTGTTTGCTGGAACAGGTTTATACAGGTATTTCCTTAGTTTATTAACGGGTAAATAGACGGAAAGTACAGACAGTATTCCTGCAAGTGCTCCTACGAGTATGGCCATTGCCATAGCATCGAGCTTGTAGTTTGTTGAAAATTTGTACTGAGCAAATACCAGAAGAGAAAGTACAAGAAGCCCACTGATAACACCATGTAATATACTGAATTTCGTCATGAACTTTTTTGTATTCAGCTTGTTATCTACCATGAATTCTATTGTTCCCTCTTCTGCAGCGGCAGTGACTCTTTTGGTGATATCGATCGTGAGGATAACCGGCAGGAAAATGGCCATTGGCAAGGTTAGCCGGGCCAGATTCTGGGTACCTGAGAAGAAATGAGTATAACCCAGCTCGTGAAAGCTTGCATAGGCAATAATAAAATTAAGAAATGCATTCGGAAGAACATAGTAGATCGTCCGCGTTAATAAAAAGCGTTTGAGAGTGGTTTTCTTTTTTATAGTAGGGGATTTATCCGTTTTCATGTTTAGTTCTGTAAAGATACAGTAAGTAGTTCAAGGGCTTTATCTTTAATTTCTGTGGCTTTCTGTCTGGATAGGAAATCTTCATTCGACATAAGCGTAAAATCCATTTCCTGCTTGTAGGTAGTGGTAACCAGGGTGTTCGAATTGAGCCAAGGAAAAGCAACGGTGGGACTCATAATCGTTTCGAGCTCAAAACGCTGATATTGATCCGGAATATTAATTTTTCCCATGTTGGATAGGGTAATATCATGTCCGCCATGGGTTGATTTAAGCATGCTGATCATGCGTTCGACAAGCGGGTGCATCTGTTCACCCATCCAAAGAAGTTCCCGTGCTTCTATTTTTTCTAATTTCTCAAGAAGGTCTTTTTTGATGTGTCCTGCCTGGTCAAATATCCCATGATTTCCTTTTTTCAATGATAGTTCTATGGTAGGAGCAAAAGCAAATACATGATCCTGCTTTATTTCCGGAATAAAATGGCGCACGTCCACGGGGCTGATCACTTTTCTTTTAGCCTCAGCTCCCCGGATTTCCTGAAATGCCTGCATGAATGAAGCACACAACAGCGAGTGTACAGAAACACCATGCGCTTTACACTTGCTGGTGATCTGGTTCGTTATTTCCGGGTTCAGTTTCCAATGGATCACATAGTTTTTTCCAAGATTTCTTTTTTTACTTTTCTTTTGCATCAGAAAGAAGAGCCTGGCCATAAGCAGGTATAGCCTTGCTTTGCGTACTTTCTTTTTGGTATTAAAACCGGAAGGCAGGAAGTCATCAACTGAGCTGAATGCCTGGTATGTATCCAGTTCCATAGTTGGATCATCCAGCAGGCAGAGAAGCTCCCGCATCAGAGTTACCTGGGAAGTTCCATCACAAATGCAGTGGGGAAGTACCCAGAGAATTTCGGAAACCTCATTTCCTTTAATCCATACCAGTTGAGCCAAAGGTTTCCGATGATCTTCAAACATGCGGAACCATTCTTTTTCAGACTCACGCAACCAATCTTCATCGGATTCCCGGTCTATGATCCGAAGGGGAATGGCTTCCATCTCTCTTTCTTCTATAAAAAAGGGATATTGCTCAGTATCGGTATCGATCCTGGATCTGAGCAAAGAATGTTTTTTCTGGATTTTTTCTAAAGCTGTTTTAAAATCTGCTTCATGAAGTGTTCCTTTGATCTTTGCTGTAAATACGCAATTGAGGGGTGTTCCGGAATCAACATACATGATTCTCTCCACCATCATTAGTTTTCTCTTGATCATGATACTGCTGAATATTCAAGTTTTAATTTTATAGTATCAAGGATGTCCTTACGAATGGCCTGTGCATCTGAGTAAGGTAGATATCCTTCACTACCGATAAAGCAAAAATCCATTTCTCCCTGAAAGGTTGAAACTACAAATCCGGTAGTCTGGCCCAGAGGGCCCAAAGCTGAAGGGCTGAAAACGGTATCTACGGTAAAGTTCCTGTATTCATGGGGCACCTGAATAAGGCCAAGATTAGAAAGCATACAGTCATTGGTTGCTTTTCCATTTCTCAGGATTCTCGTGAAATTATCCAGGGCATAATGCCATGATTCAATGATCATCATCTTGGTATATGGATCCAGTTTTGAGGTCTTACGCTTCACGTGCTTCTGCATCTTCCGTACATTATCCAGAAAATTCAATTTTTCATTAATCGAAACTTCAACCATCAGCCCGAAGGCAAAAATATGATCATGTTTGATTTGTGTTGTTAGACGTCTGATATCCACAGGGCAGCAAATTTTATTCAATGCAGCTTTCCCCCTTATTTTTTTAAATGCCTGAAGAACAATTGCACAAAGAAAAGTATTCACGGTAAAACCATTGGATTTACAATAGGAAATTACTTGTTGAGTCATTTCCTTGTCAAACTTCCAATGGATCATATAATCGTTTTGCCTCTCTATTGGTTTTTTGTTTACAGGAGCATATTTAATGATGGTAGATGCCACTCTGCCGAGTACTTTTGCTTTAAGCTTATGCCTTCGGCTGTTTAAGATGTTTGCAGGAACAATATCCTGGATTCCGAGGATAGGATTCTCTACACCAATATCGGCGGAAGGGTTGTCCAATACCTGTAAAAACTCATACAATAATGTCATTGCGGAACCTCCATCGCATAAACAATGGTGAAATGAGAAAAACATGTCTGAAACTTCTTCTCCTTTGATCCATACAAACCTTATCAGGGGGAACTTTTCATGATCGAAAGGCATATACCATTCTTTCATGGATTCTTTCTGCCAGTCGTCTTCTCCCTGCCGGATCACAATTCTTATAGGAATGGGTACAACTTTCTGGGGCACTTCAAACCATGGAAGGTTTTCTTCGTCATGGGTTACATGTGCTTTTAACCAGGGATGTTTATTTTGAAGCAAAGCCAGAGCCCGCTGAATTT
Source organism: Chryseobacterium sp. PTM-20240506 (assembly GCF_048296755.1). Lineage (NCBI taxonomy): Bacteria > Pseudomonadati > Bacteroidota > Flavobacteriia > Flavobacteriales > Weeksellaceae > Chryseobacterium > Chryseobacterium sp. PTM-20240506. The sequence goes on along the minus strand of NZ_CP182581.1, from coordinate 1,705,289 downwards.
CTTCCAATTTGAACGTACCCCTTAATCTGAACGGGATAATGCCATTAAAAGCCTCTGTTCCATCTCCTAATATCATTCGTTCTCCAAATAGTAGTTTTCTTTTCATAGGTTATATCAAATTAATGTTTTTCTTGTTTTTTATGCAAAAAGCTTTCTGATCATTCCAACCTACATTCTTGCTGTCTGCTGCAAAGAGATCCAAAATGGATCTCTTTAGTTTTATATCATTCCGTTTACTTCATCTGCTTCCCGAATAATACCGGACAAGAAGTAACTTTATCAATCTTTTAGTTCATATCACTGATTTTTATCTGATCATAATACTTCGGCATATTCCAGTTTAAGTTGAATGGACTCAATCATCTCATCACGTATGGCTAAAGCTTCAGTGTATGGTAAATATCCCTCACTACCCATAAAAGAAAAATCCATTTCTCCCCTGTAGGTAGATGTTACCATGGTTGTTGTATTACCCAGAGGACCGATTACAGAAGGACTGAATATGGTTTCAACGGAAAATTCTTTATAGTTCTCAGGAATCTGGATCCTTCCCAGATTGGAGAACATACAATCATTGGTAGACCTTCCTTGTTTCAGAAGCCTGGTGAAGTTTTTCAGGGCATCGTGTCCGGACTCCATTACCATCATTACCATGTACGGGTTAAGCTTGGATGTTTTACGTTCCACATCTTCCTGCATAAGCGTCAGATTGTCTTCAAAGCTCACTTTTTCATTGGATGACAGGGTAATCATCAGCCCGAAAGCAAAGATATGATCCTCTTTTATCTGTGAGGCAAAACGTCTGATATCTACAGGACAGGAAACTTTATTGAAAGCCGCCGGACCTTTTACTTTCTTAAAAGCCTTAAGTAATGAAGCGCTCAAAAAAGTATTCACGGTAACCTTCATGGCTTTACAGTAAGAGATCAGTTGGCTGCTTGTCTCACGATCAAATTTCCAGTGGATAAAGTAGTCATTTTTCCGGTCAATGGCTTTTTTGTTCACGGGCATGTATTTTATCGCTGTGGCAGCGACTCTCCCGATAAATTTTGCTTTCAGACGCTGTCTCCGGTTCAATAAAATAGCTGATGGAACCACATCCTCAATTCCCAATATCGGATTCTCTGTTCCAATATCTGTCAATGGATTATCCAATACCTTTAGAAATTCATCTAAAAATGCCATTGCAGAACCACCGTCAGACAGACAATGATGGAAAACAAAAAGCATATCTGATACTCCTTCTCCCTTGATCCATACAAACCGGATAAGAGGAAATTGGTCATACTTAAAAACGGTTTGCCATTCCTTTATGGATTCTTCCTGCCAATCGTTTTCCCCTTTTCTGACCACAGTTCTTACAGGAATAGGAACAATAGGATCCGGTACTTCAAACCACGGTACTTTCTTTTCATCATGTATGATGAGTGCTCTCAGCCAAGGGTGCTTGGCCTGGATCTGATATAAGGCATGCCGCACGTCTTCTTCCCTGAAATCTCCTTTTAACCGGAAGGGAATAATTGCATTGAAGGGTTCCGTTCCATCCCCCAGCAACATGCGCTCACCAAATAACAATCTTCTTTTCATGATTTAAACAGAAACTAATGTTGATTGTTCTTGTTGTACAAAATTCTCCAGTAGCTCTACAGCCTTATCATTACCTCCGGCAGTAAGGAATGTTGTCTGAACTTCTTTTGCTGCATTGCGGTAAGCAGGATCTTCCAGCAATTCAAAAACCGTTTCACGGAGTGAATCTATGCGTAATCTTTTATAACGGATACTCTTGCCACAACCAGCCTGTTCGATGAGCTTTGCGATGTGGAAATGATCGTAGGCAATCGGTGTGATCAGCATTGGTAATCCGTTACGGAATGTATCATTAACTGTATTAAAACCTCCGTGGCAAATTACCATATCCATATGAGGCATTAATGCCGATTGAGGTACAAAACTGTTTACAATGAAATTAGAAGGCCATTCTTCAAAAATATCCGGTGGCGTGGCAGCAACGATAGTTACCGGCTGATCCGCGAATGCCGCAATGATCTTTTCGAAAAAGGCTTTTCTGATGTCTACAAGGAGTGTTCCTAATGATACAAATATTTTGGGTGTAGTAGCCGCATGCAAACGATCCCAGTCAAAAGGAGCATCATTGGGACGTCCTTTCACAGGACCTACAAATTTCATATGGTCAGGTACTGTTTCAAAACCTGCGAAAGCCTGAGATGTAAATACAAGGTTTAATTTATGGGAATGGATGAAAATTCCATCATCATCAATCCCCACTTCTTTTTGTAGATCTTTGATGAGGTTTTGTTGCCATTCAAATATTTTCGGAGCACTTTTTTCTGTATCTCCCATAACATCCGGGGGGACAGGAGTAGTTGTTACACATGGAATATTGTGTTTATGAGCAAAAAGGGCACCTCCGAAAGTAATACAGTCATTAACGATAACATCAGGTTTCCAGTTTTCAGTAAGACGGCTTAATCCGGGCATCATCATTTTGGCAAAAGGAACATAAGTTTCCTCTAATGCCAGTTTCATAACTTCAGGCCCGGAACAGGCGGGTCCGTCATCCTGTCTTTTTAAAATACGTTTGATCTCATCCTGATACGGAATAAGATCTTCTTCAGGGTAGAAATACGATCCTCCTTCCGGAATATGTTCATCTCCTAGCGGGGTAATCCCGAACCATTTTACTTCGTGTCCTCTTGCGATAAGGCTTACACCGACGCTCAGAGTAGGACTGATATGTCCAAAAAAAGGAGGGATAACAAACAGGAATTTCGAACGGGATTTTATCTTTTGTGTGGCATCGGTAATAGCTTTTTCCAGTAAATTGGCAGCTGTTACCGTACCTCCGGCCTCAATAAAAGACTGACGGATGATTTCTGCTGCTTTACGATAATCAGGATTGTTAAGGATCTGCTGTACCGCCTCTTTTAAATGGTTTGATTTGAAGCGGTTAAAATTAAGACGCTCACCAGCTCCTGTACGTACTACACGTCCTGCTACATGGGACTGGTCATAGGCAATCGGAATAACAACCAACGGCAGTCCGTTTGAAAGCGTTTCGGATACCGTATTATGTCCCCCATGGCAAACGACACCATCAAGATGCGGCAAGAGATCCAATTGAGGAACCTGCTGATATACCATGAAATTTTCCGGCCAGCTGTCGAAAAGCTGAGGATCTGAAACAACTACAACCGTTAGGTCTTCATCTTTAAATGCATCAATTACTTTTTGGAAAAAAGCTTTTTTATGATCATGATCGAAAGTCGTACCGATACTTACAAGAATTTTCTTTTGAGTTCTGCTGTTAAACCTTTCCCAGTCGAACTCACAGGATATCCGGCGTTCCGTAAGAACAGGACCTGTAAACTGGTAATTGGAGGGTAGTTCCATTTCACCAAAGAAATATCTGGACGTTAAAACCATTGTTAAGAGGTCTGAGGAAGCCAAAGAATGGTCTTTCATTATTCCCAGTTCCTTTTGCAGTTCAATGATTTTATTTACTTCCCACTCATGAACCTTTGGTAATTCATCCATGATTTTGATGGCAGCGGGAGCAGTAACAGTAGTGCTGTAAGGAAGGTTTAGCTTTTTTGCAGCAATAGCAGCTGCAAATAGCTGATGATCACCGATTACAAGGTCAGGTTTATAAGAATCGAGTAAATGGACAATACCATTATAGCAATGCCTGTTCAGTGGGATAAGTACATCATCGTAAAGAAATTTGATGCTGTCTATTCCGTATACTACTTTTTTGGAAATAATATCCAGGTACTGTTCGCTATCTCTTTTTTCTTCGTCAGTTTGATCGTATTGGATAAGCAGGAGCTCTCCTCCTGCCGGAAGTTTGGTATTAAGATTTTTGTCAAGACTGATCCATGCCACTTCATGTCCTCTGTTCAATAATTCAGCCCCGATACTCAGGGTAGGGTTGACATGGCCCGTCAACGGTGGAACAACAAATACAAATTTAGCCATGATTTTGTGTTAAGGTGTTAGATTTAGATAATGATTTGGATAAAAAATGCACAATAGCCTCAGCGATCTGAGCGGGTTCCTGTATCGGGATATTATGATCTCCAGGAATGAGTTCAAGTTTTGCCTGGCCGAGTTCTTTCTCTAGCCATTCTCCCGTAGGACGACAATTGGACTGATTCCCATATAAAAGCAATGCCGGAACATTTATCTTTGTAAGATCGGTTTCAGTAAAGAAATCTTTCTCTCTGATCATATCCGCTTTGATACTGGTCTCATAAAACAGGAATTCATACATTCTGTGATTTTTTTCCATTTGCCTTTTGCCCATCTGCACTTTTGTAGTGTCTGTAAAATTGGCTACATAATGTTCCAGGAATTCCTTACTGTACTGATCGATAATCCCCCGGGTTTCTTCATCCCTGGGATCAGGAGCTTCCATAATTACAAGCTGATTTATGCGGTCTGCATATTTCAATGCTGTTTTCAAAGCAATAAGTCCCCCGAAACTATAACCTACCAAATGAACTTTTTTCAGGTCAAGGAAATCAATAAGGCCAAGAAGATCGGAAGCCATATTTTCAAGATCGTATCCATCGAGTATACGTTCACTCATTCCATGGCTTTTTAAATCATACATTACTACGTGGTAATGCTGTGCCAGGATGGGTGCTATGTTAAAATAGTAAATGGACAGATTGCTGAACATCCCATGGATAAGCACAACCGTTTCCCGGGCACCTTTATTAAGTTCCTGAATATGAATTTTCCTGTTATCAACTGTAATTATTGGCATTCGTAAATATAATTGATGATCATACGGAGATCCAGGTTGATCAGCTGGTCGAGGTCCATAGAAGACAACCACCCTGTAAAATCAATCTGATCTCCAAAATGTGCTTTTATTTTTTCTGAGAAAGAGACAATTTCTATACTGTCCATTTCAAGATCTTTAGTAAATGAACTCTCCGGAGTGATATCCATCTCTTCAACAAATTCCTCTCCTATAACTTCAGTGATAAAACCTTTCAAAAGAATGAATAATTCCTCGTGATTCATTTTTAATGTGTTGTTCATAGTGTCCATCCGATAATATAATTTTGATGTTTTATGGTTTTTATTTCAGTTTGGTTGATCCACAAATGATCATCCTTTATTAGTTGTACTTCATATGCTTTAGGATTGCCTTGCAGTCCTTTTCCCAGGAACTTTCCATAGGCTTCTTTGGCAACCCAGAATCGGGTCGTCCATTCCGCCTGATCCCTGTCCTTTAATAATTCCAGCTCTGAATCTGTGAATACCAGATCATAGAAACCGGAACTTCTTTCCTCGATCGTTTCCATATCAATTCCTACGGACTTACCATGGCGTGCAATAGCTACAGCCTCCTTTCCTTTATGGGCAAGGGATACGTGGATATCCTGTGTGAAATCGCTGATGAGGTAAGGCTTGCCCAGTTCATCTGAGCCTATTTCAAATGTAATAGGATAGCAGGCGTGATTCTTTTGTTCACGGAGTAAATTCCTTACGGCATCTTTTACGGCAACGCGGCTCACCATCCAGTTTTTCTTCTTGTTGGGTAGTAGTTTTTGGTGGTATTGTTTTTCCGTCTGGTTGAAATATCGCTTCAGGATAAAGTCCCAGGAAGCCACTCTGGTATAAGCCTGATGGAAGAAAAATACCTGGGGTGCTATTTCTTCTGAAAGACGGTTGTGAAGAGGAGACATGGAAACATTCCATAATGCTTCATCGATTTCAAGTCTTCTGTTCTGCCAGCCTGTAATGGCACACCACGCCTTTCCATCTCTTTTCAGTATAATATTGGCGGTGGCAAATTCCTCATTTAAATCGGTAAGAATACAGGTACATTCGAATAATCCGTCCTGACCTTCCATGTTTCCGAAGAATTCAATATCCCTTATTTTTACCGGAAAAGCAATCCTGTCTTTAGTAAGGGTAAGTTGCAGCCACAAGCCAAACAGCTGTCCTGCATTATCCAACAGGGAACCTTTTCCGCCATTTCCTTTAATAGTTCCTATAATACCTTTACTTCCAACGGATAAAATTTCTGTAATTCCCTGATAAGCATCTCCATGGAACATATGTTTATCATAGATTTCCTCAGGAGTACGATGGATGGGTAGCAGATCTCCGATCGAAAGATCAAAAACCGGTACGACAGGAGGTGAAGATCTTAATATGACTTCAGCATTGGCGAAATTTTCTATATCAAGATAAGCGTGGGTTGAAGAGCGCCATTCTCCATTCACTGTTTTTTCAAATGGTTTGGCTACGTTCATCCATTGGAATACGCTAATGTTCATTATTTTATGGACCTGCATTTCCGGGATCTCAGCCTGGGCTATTTCTGCTAGTAATTCAAAGATCATGGTCATGGGAATCACAGGTTCCATATCCGTTACATCAGGCCAGCCTGCAGGTTGTCTAAGCAGACTATGGTCGATGAGGTATGGATGGGTATCCAGATTCACATGCAGGGATTTTGAAAAATTCTTGCTTACAGGTGCTTTAGGTTGAGTAATTACCGGACTTTGAGTTGTCGTCTTTGGTCCGTGCTGGAATAGCGTTAAAACTTCTTCTTGCATACGGATCATATCCGCAATATTTTCCTGGAAAGCCTGCACAAGAGGATGCCCGCTTTTCGTTGCGATGGCGGAAGTTCCGTTTTGTGCTAGTACATCAAAAGATTTAGCCAGTGTTTTAGCTTCTTTAAAATTACGGATGATAGGTGATCCTAATTCCAGTTTAATACCTTTACCTGATGATTTTTTAGAAGCGTGATGTATTTCTAAAAAGTCGAGTGAAATATCTTTACCCTCCACAAATAATGCGGCAACTACACGTTGTAGCTGGGCAAGAGAAGATCGGGTAGCGACACTTGATGCTAATGTACTGAATGGTCTCCCTTTCAAGGTATCATCTATAAAGCCGATCAGTCCTCCGGTACCTATCTGGATAAAGAATCTGGCTCCTTCTTCATACAATTTCTCCGTCAGTTCCCTGAAGCGTACAGGCTGAACCAAATGTTCCGCACTTAGTTTTCTGATGGCCTCCTCGTCCGAAGGATAAGGCTCCAACGTCGTTGCAGACCATAACGGGATTTTCGTTTTCTGGAATTGTGCTTTTTCCATTCCCTGCAGGATTATATCCAGTTTATCTGCGATAAAAGGTGAATGGAATCCTGATTGGAAGGGAAGTATCTGATGAAATATCTGCTGGGCTTTTAATAAAGGGACCAGTTCTTCCAGTGCAGCATTACTGCCACAAAGGATTACCTGATTCGGGCAGTTATCATTGGAAATATAGATATTCGGAATTGTTTCAATAATGGGGGTGATGATATCAATACCTGCCCCGATCGCAATAAACTTAGAATCTTTTAGTTCAAATGTTTCAGGATTCAGAACATCGATCAATGCTTTTACAGAATTCACTTCTGCCAGCTCAGAGGAGTAGCCGGCCAGCCATTCTCCCAAACTGTGTCCCGCATTCATATCCGGTATTATGCCTAGTTTTTTCAATGAATTATCCAGGATGCTGCAGTTGTTGAATATGTTTAATGCGTCCGTAAGTAAGCCTTCGCCCTCTGTTTGTATTGGTTCTGTTAATCCGAAATAACGGCTTACACTTTCTACTTCGCCTTTTGCCAGTCCATCCAGTCCAGGGAATACAAAAGCAACTTTTCCTCCATCATGAAGCAACGGAGTATTGGTGTACCAGATATCCTGTTTATTACGCCAAGGTTTGTCCTTGGATACAATTTTAATAAGTTTTTCTATTCTTTCAGGAGTAGGATCAAACATGGCCACTCTGTAGTTCCCTTCTCCGGTTGTACTTTCGTTATTCTGTAAAGCTGAAAGTAACTCCTGATGTGTTTTTCTGGCCAGTAGCAATACGCGGTCTTTTTTAGGCATATCGTATCCTTCAAGAACCACATGGGCATTGATTCCTCCAAACCCAAATGCGTTAACAGCGGCTACTTTCGGTAAGCCGGTTTTAGACCAGCTTGTAGGTTCCTGGACCGGTGCGAATCTGGTTTGCTGCATATCGGCAATAGGATTCTCACAATATAATGTTGGAGGAAGGATATCATGATGCAGGGCCAGGCACGTTTTTATTAAACCTGCAATACCGGCTGCCGGCATGGCATGTCCGATATTGGATTTAACGGATCCGATACCTGCCGTAAGAGCAGATTCTTCTTTTCCAAAAAACTGAGCGAGCGTCTGAAGTTCTGTTTTATCTCCAAGCGGTGTCCCTGTGCCATGGGCTTCAAGATAACCGATTTTCTTTTCATCAAGGTCTGCATTGATCCATGCCTGTTGTAGTGCCTTCAGCTGGCCTTTTGCAGATGGGCTCATAACACTGGTGCCACTGCCGTCACTGCTTACACCAACTCCTTTGATCACGGAATAGATCTTATCCTGATCCCTGATGGCATCTTCCAGACGTTTCAGGACAATAAATCCGCAGCCTTCTCCAATCAATAATCCATCGGCATCCATGCTGAAAGGTTTGATCTGCTGTTGGCGTGACATGGCGCCCAATTGGGCGAAAATACTCCAAAAAGCTGCATTTTGTCCGGTGTGTACGCCTCCGGCAATAACCATATCACAACGGCCTCTGTTAAGCTCCTGAACAGCGTGGTCTACTGCAATCAGAGAACTGGCACAAGCGGCATCTACTGTGAACGCGGCTCCTCCCAGATTGAACCGGTTGGCCACTAAAGAAGCAACAAGGTTAGGGATGAGTCCCATTGCAGTATCTGCAGCAAAGCGTCCTTTTCTTTCCTGGAAAGCATGTTTTACTTTTTCAATTTCTGCAGGAGATATTTGTGGAAGCAGCTCCTGAAGCAATGAAGATATTTGTTCCCCGGTCCTAACGATTTCGATAGCACGGGTAGCTCCCGGGCCTGTATAATTTCCTTTACCAATGATGATTCCTGTTTTTTCGAGCGAAACCTGTTTTTTGAATACACCGGCATCGTCTAATGCTTTTTGCACCAGATCAAGGGTTAGCAAATGATCAGGTTCGGTGCCTTCTACAGCTAACGGTAAAATACCATAGGCGGTGGGGTCAAATTCATAATCGGGAATGAATCCGCCACGCTGACAATAAAAACGGTCAACCGAACCTGGTGTATCGCTGAAATGGATCGGATCAATACGATCCGCAGGTGCAGTTTGGGTAGAATCTACCTTATTAATGATATTTTGCCAAAAGGTGTTGGCATCCTGTGCTCCGGGGAAGACACAGGATAGGCCAATTACAGCAATATCTGTTTTTTTCATAGTTATCTGATACAGCGATTTACCAATTATTTCCTGACATGATCAGCACCTGGCTTTCCGTTCCGTACTTGATCTCATTAAGGAAGATTTCTTTTCCCTGATCCAATGGAATGAGAGAGATTCCACGACGTTCATATTCTGTTTCCAGGGTTGAGGAAACCATACCGGCACCTTTCCATGGTCCCCAGTTGATGGAGATCACTTTTCCTTTTAATTTTTTATCCAGAGCTTTGGCATAATCATCCAATACACTATTGGCTGCTGCGTAGTCCGTCTGCCCTTTATTTCCATATACGGAAGCAATGCTTGAGAAGAGAACTACAAACTGGCATTCCGGACGAAGCTGTTCTGCTAATACACGTAACGGTTTTACTTTGGTATCAAATACAAGTCCGAACGAACTGGTTGTTTTCTGTTTAAATAGTTTGTCTTCCAAAAGGCCTGCACCGTGGATCACACCATCCAGCTGCCCATATTTTTCATAAATAGTATTGATAAGATCGCATAATCCGTCTTCGTCACAAAGATCCAGGGAATGATAAACTACCGTACTTCCAAGTTGTTCCATATCTCTGATAGTCCGTAGGATCTGATTGCTCTTAAATACCCTAACCGTTTCTTTTTCTATTTCTGAAGGAGAAGTAAATTGTCCTGTTTTAATCAGGTAACTTCTGATTTCTTCTTTCGTTTTCAGGGTTTCCAATTCTTTAAGATCAGACGTTCCTTCTCGCGGATCTGCAGACCGGCCAACAAGGATATAGGTGCAAGGATAGGCTTCGGACATGTGTTTAACAAGTTCAGCCGTGATGCCCTGTCCACCACCTAATACAAGCACTACAGATTCTTTGTTCAATTGGATGTGTGCTTCCTCCAGGCTGGTTGATAGAGGAGATGGTATAATATCTACCTTGTGACGTTGGTCATCTTTATAAATAACTTCGGATGGCTTGTCTGTCGTAAGTATTTCTTTTAACGCGATTTCTGCAATTTGATCAAGATCCTGAGGAGTACTCAGGTTGATCAGTCTGCATGAAGTTTGCTCATACTCCCTGGCAAGGCTCTTAAAGAAGCCTGGATATCCCTGATAATGGCGTAATACTTTAATATCGGTCAGTTCCTGAAGATGTGCAGGAATATCGGATATCAGGTATACCCATTTTACTTTATCGAAGTCCAGCTTCTTTATAAGGTCAACATATTCAATGATGCCGTTTTTTACTTCAGAAGAGAAGATGTCAAGAATGATAAGCCCGTCAAAATTTTTAAGGTCCGTTTCCATATCGATCACTTCACCGATGGCTCCGCATTTTTCAAGTATATTTTTAATGGCTAATGTTTCTATAATCGTAGCAGGAGTAATGGCAAAACGTTTTCCTTTTATTGTTTCTGTATTTTGTATTGCTAAAACATCACTTGGCGTAAGGTCAAATCTTAGACGTGATAACATGGCCTGTTCCTGAGCTTCTCCTGATATCTGTTCAGTAATTTTAGCTTCTGCTTCATGGCTGGCTTCACTGCTTTTTCCATTAAGCTCACTGATCCATGATGCCAATCCCCGAAGGGTTTTAATTGCTGCCAGTTTCTCCATGATGTCATCTGCCTGCTCTAAATCCTGTCCGAATCCTATTTTGGTTTTCAGATCTCCGATAATTTCCATTCTTTTGATGGAATCGATGCTTAAATCTGCTTCAAGATCCAGGTCTAGTCCCAGCATTTCTTTCGGATATCCTGTTTTTTCACTTACAATATCCAGGATTGCATTTTGAAGGTCTTCCAGGGAAAAAGAAGACTGATTTTTCGGTTCTGCAACTTCTACGGCCTCAGTTTTTGTATTCACTGCAGCAGGAGCTCCCATAAATTCCGTAAGCCAGGAAACCAGCCCGTTTAAAGTTTTGATAGAGGCAAGTTGCTCCATTACAGTGTCTTCATTAGAACTGTCCATAGATAAAGCACCCAGCTCACTTCGAAGTGTTCCTATGATCTCAACTCTTTTGATGGAATCGATACTAAGGTCCGCTTCAAGATCCATTTCCATGCCCAGCATTTCATGCGGGTATCCGGTTTTTTCACTTACAACCTGTAGTAATAAAGTTTTAACGTCTTTTGTTGGGGCTTGTTTTGTCTGAGTAACAACTGCCGGTTTTTCTGTAACGATTTGCGAAGTTGGTATAGTAACCACGTTGTTAGCCCCGTTAGCCCCGTTGGTTCCATTGGTTCCGTTTGTTACTGGTGCGTGATACACGGGAGCAGAAGTAATTTGAGGATTCTGACCCAGGAATGAAAGCATTACATCCCTTTGAGCCTGTATCATCATCTTCATACTATTTAAATATTCCTGCAGCATACGCTCGGCAGCGGGTAAATTCTCGGTTGCAGGTGCTTGATTATTAGTAAAGTTGTTCATTTGGATAGGGTTTAAAATGGGTAGTGCACCATTGGCAGGCAAATTACCTGTAGTAGGGTGTGCTGTTTGTCCGTTAACACGCCAGATGGCCGGGTTTTTCTTATAAAGATCAGGTTGGTCAATCTGAATAAATCGGGTATTGCGGCCATCGAAAAGCTTGCTGATGTCAAAGTTTCGACCCGTACCTAAATATTGGGCAAGCATGCACAGAAGATGGCTGAATTTATTACGACTGTTGTCTTCCACATACAGGGTCAACTGATCTTTACCTAAGGAAGATTGCGTTAATCCGGTAAGTACTTTTCCTGGTCCTACTTCGATGAATATTCTCGCTCCGTCTTCGTACATCGCCTGAATTTGCTCTACAAATCTCACCGGCTGTACAAGATGGTCTGTTAGCCTTTCCTTTATTTCTGAAGATTCTGTCGGATATACTGTTGCGGTAGTATTCGACCAGACAGGAATTTGCATTTCCTCAAATGGAATATCGTTGAGTACCGTTGTATACAGATCTTTGGATTTGGCAACAACAGGGCTATGGAATGCACAGGCAACCTCCAGCTTTTTAGCAGAAATTCCTTCCTGTTTAAGGATTGTCATCAGGTTATTGATTGCATTGGTACTTCCTGCAACCACGCACTGGGAAGGTGCATTATAGTTTACGGGATAGCAGCCTTCGGTTTTTTCAAGGATCGGTAATAAACGTTCTTTTGTTATGCTTACAGCTACCATGGTACCCGGATCTCCGCCTTCCACAGAGTTCAGAATAGCATGCGCCCTGCGTCTGCTAAGGTCTACAAGTTTTTCTTCTTCAAAAACACCGGCAAAACATAATGCAGGCAGTTCTCCGTAGCTGTGACCTGCCAGCATATCCGGAACAATCCCCAGAGATTGAAGGAATTTAGCCAGTGCAAGATCCACAATTCCTAAAAGAGGTTGTGCCAGGCGGGTATCTTTAATGGTTTCTTTTTGTTGCTTTAAAGTTTCCGGATCGAAAGACGTAGAAGGGAAAACTACTTTTTCAAGCTCAGGGTACTGGTCCAGAAGTTTACGCATTGCAGGGAATACGACAAACAGATCACGCGCCATATTGATACGCTGACTGCCTTGTCCAGGGAACAAAAAGGCTACCTTACCGGCTTTCTTATTAACGGTAAAAGTGTCTTTGGTTTCGATGCCGGACAGAATCAGCTCGATCTTCATCATCAGATCTTCAGCTGTGTCCGCTACAATACTCAACTGGACAGGCTTTTCAGAACCTACGCTTAAGCTGTATGCTATATCTTTCAATGAAATATCATCATTGATTTCCAGTAAAGAAGTGATCTGGCTTAGCTGGCTTTTTGCTTCTTCATAAGTATCTCCACGGAATACAAATAATTCCGATGGCCATGATTGCATGGTCACAGGCTCTTCCTGTTTCGAATGATTGGCAATCACAGTATGGAAATTGGTTCCGCCAAATCCAAAAGCACTGATTCCCGCATAACGGTTTTTATCGCCCCACAATCCGCTTTCTGCATAGAATGCAAAAGGACTGGTTTGTGCATTATAATAAGCATTAGGCTGCTGAAGGTGAAGGGTAGGTGGTTTTACACCATGATACACTGCTAATGATGCTTTGATCAGCCCTGCTAATCCTGCCGCGCATTTGGTATGTCCGATCTGGGTTTTTACAGATCCCAGGTGAGTCTGGCCCGGTATCGCTCCAGATCGGCTGAATAAATTGGTTAATGCATTAAGTTCGGTCTTATCTCCGACTACAGTTCCAGTTCCGTGAGCTTCTATTAATCCTACAGCTGCAGGGCTAATACCTGCTTGGGCATAAGCACGTTCCAGTGCTCTTACCTGGCCAATTTTCCGTGGAGCAGTAAGCCCTAAAGCCTTACCATCACTGGATCCTCCGACACCTTTGATTACCGAATAAATGCGGTCACCATCACGTAAGGCATCTTCATATCGTTTCAGGACAAGAATAGCAACCCCTTCTCCCAGGGCAATTCCGTCGGCTTCACTATCAAAAGTTGCACATCTTCCTTTTCGGGAAAGTGCGTGTGTGCTTGAGAACATAAGATAATCGTTGATCCCGTTATGCAAATCTGCTCCACCGGCCAGCACCATATCCGATTTGCCCAATACAAGTTCCTGGCATGCCAGTTCTATTGCGGCCAGAGATGATGCGCAAGCGGCATCTACCGTGAAGTTTCTTCCACCAAGGTCCAGACGGTTGGTGATTCTTCCGGCGATTACATTGGCTAAAATACCTGGGAATGAATCTTCTGTAGTATTTGGGAATGCTTCTTTTACTTCATCATGAAGTTCCCCGAAAACCTGTTTGTAATAACCTCTGAAACTGTAGCTGTTCGCAAGGTCATTACCGCCTTCAGCTCCTATGATTACAGAGATATTTTCTCTGTTGATATGTTTCTCACCATAACCAGCATCTTCCATGGCACGTTTGGCCACCAGTAATGTTAATAATTGTGTAGGTTCAATAGCGGCGAGAGATTGAGGAGGTATTCCGAAGGCAAGCGGATCAAAATCAATTTTCGGAATGAATCCACCCCATTTGGAATGGGATACATCCGGTCCATCTGAATCCGGATGATAATAAAGCTCTTTATTCCATCGTTCATCGGGTACTTCTGTTACACTGTCTTTTCCTAAAATGATATTACGCCAGTATTCTTCCAGATTTTTTGCACCCGGAAATATACATTCCATACCTATGATTGCTATGTCAAGCGGTTTTTCATGAGAAGATGGTTCTTCCGGTAAAGCGGCATCCTGTATATATTTAAAATTATCTACAGCAACATCTTCATGAAGGTCCGAAATCGAAATAACACGGTCATGCATGGTAGCGATCTGACCAATCATGTACATCCCAAGATCCAGCTGTTGATTTTTAGGAATATTAACGAGTTGATCCCCCTGACGATCTACTCCTTTTGCTGCAATCCTCAGACGGCCTACGTTGAGCTTTTCAAGCTGCTCCCAAACCTGTTTTTTATCCATTCCGGCTGCCAGAAGTTTTGTTTTTTCAGCACTGAAATGTTGAGCAAATGCCGTGTTCAGGCAACGCGTTTCATGTCCCGGTGCGGTTTCCAATAAAACGGTGTCTTTTGCGTGCATGGCTTGTATCTGGAATTCTTCCTGAATAGCACCTGTAATTACGGCTTCCTGGGTATAAAGATATGCCGTACCCATCAATACTCCAACCTTTACACCTCTTGCTGCAAGAGGTGCTGCCATGATAGAAACAAATGCCGTTGAAAATGCATTATGGATCCCACCTGCAAAAAAGACGCTGATATTTTCCGGGTGTTCTTCTTTTAATATACGTTCAATTTGTTTTTCCCAAAGAACAGTGCTTGAAAGGGGTCCTACGTGTCCGCCACATTCGCGTCCTTCAAATATGAAATTTCGGGCTCCTTCTTTTAAGAAAATATCCAGCAAAGCCGGTGAAGGAACATGAAGAAAGGTCGTTATTCCTGCTTTTTCAAATATTTTTGCCTGGGCAGGTCTTCCTCCGGCAATTAAAACTACAGGAGGTTTTGCCTCCAATATATAAGAGGTTTGCTCATCTCGTAATTCCTGGGGGGCAAATCCTAAAATTCCTACACCCCAAGTTTTTTCTCCCGCAAGCTTTTTAGTATCCATAACCAAATCTTTAGCCTGGTTTCCTTTAAGTAAAGAAAGGGCAACGAAAGGCAAGGCGCCTGCATCAGCTACAGCGTTAGCGAACGAAGGAACATCACTGACACGGGTCATTGGGCCCTGAGCAATAGGGTAACGAAGGTTTAGCTCTTTCGCTAAAGCATTTTCCTCGTCAATTACCTGTAGGGCTTTTGCCTGTTTAAGGTGGCCATACATGGCTTCTTTAAATCCAAAAACCATTTTTTTAAGGTTTTTGAAGTCTTCAAAGAGGTCTGTTGCTAATGAAATATCTTGTCCCATTGGGATATAGCTGTTAGCCGGGTCAAGATCTGTGAAAAATTCTTTAAGGTCTTCTGCGGTGGCATTTTCCGGTAAAGAAGGTGAGTTGGGTCTTACCAAAACACGATGGTTAGCAATGATTTTTGTTTCGGTTCCGTTAAGCTTTGAGCAGAGATCTTTTAGATCCTGTGGAACAGAACTTTCCGGAAACAGCGAAAGCTGGCTGTCCAGTACAACACCGGTTGCTCCCAGTGCTTTTGCGGCAGCAGCGGTATGAAGTCCCACGCCTCCCTGGATCCATACCGGGATAGAGGTTACTTCTTTTATGATTCGCTGAAATAAAACAAATGTTGACTCATATCCTACAAGTCCACCGGCTTCATTTCCTTTAATAATAATACCTGCAGCTTCCATACGTTCAGCTTCTTTGGCTTCTTCCAGACTGCTTACCTGATAAACAATCGGTAAATTCGGGAAGAGATTGGCGGAAGTGCCAAATGGAAGGATCACAAATTCTACTTTTTCAGAAATTTGAAGGGATTCGAATTTATCATCGGAGGAATAAATACCGTAAGAAGGTATATCGGTCTGGTCTAATTGATGAAGTGCTGCCTGGGCGATTGCTGACTCATGTCCCAAGCTTAAAACAGCAAATGCACCTGCCTGGTGTAGTTTTAATATAAGATGGGCATCCGGCTTCTCGAAAGGAGTAAGCCCAATAATAGTTATGTTTTTCATGGCGTTTTTATATTGAGTGATCAGGATTCCTATAACCAATCGGTAAAACGTTTAATGTTATATCCGGTTGTTTTGTTATGGAGGAATAAAAATAGTAAAATTATATTATATATTCAATAATAAATAGTATTTAATGATTATTCTTTAATTTTGAAAGAATTGGTTTTCCAAAATGCTATTGAGCGGTGCTTATAAGGCATGCATTCTACATTGCTCTTTTCATGGGGCTTTAAGTCGATGGTGATTAGATTTTTCATTACATTTATAATTTTTGAGATAAACGGCGGGAAATGTCATAGCAGGATGCTGAACGTCCGATATATAGAACGATCGTCTGTTATGATGGAATAAAAATAATTAATTCTGTGATATGTTTAATAATAAAGGCGATTTGGTAATGATTTTTTAATAATGACTCTTTTTAGCCTTCAAATATCATTAAACACCTGAAACTTATATTTTTATTCTTATGAAAAAACTGGTACAATCTATGTGATAATAATTATAAATATTTATAATTATTTAGCAATATTAAGCAAATATATGAATAAAAATGTGATATTTCAATAGGTGGAGATTTGTTTTTTTAATATTACAAAAAGATAACATACAAATAGGGGTATATTTGGAAAAAATGAGCAGACTGAATTGGTAGAAAATTCAGTTGATTTTGTATAAAGATGGTCACATCCATATCATAAAATCCGTACTCCAAATAATGCTAATTATCTGTTTCTTAAATTTTTATTCCGGTCATTAAACGGGTACAATCTGTGTTACTTCAATTGTAAAATGTTTACAATTATTCGGTAACGTCACGCAAATGTACAAATAAAAATTAAATATTTCAACGGGTAGGGATTTGTTTTTTGTATTACAAAAATATAATATTAAAAACGTTGTCTTTTTTACAAAACGAATAAGAATCAATTCGATGAATTGCTTCAATAATTTTGTACCAAGCTGGTCAGTTTAAGTGCTGATAATTGAACAGGGTTGCAGCAACAATATGACAAGATTATTGATAATAGGGATGATCAGGGAAAATGGATTGAAGGTAATTGTTTAAAATTTTAAGTAATTTATCCGTGTATCGTTGCTGTATTTAATAAATTAGCGGACTAACTATTTAAATTATTAATGAAAAGTTTGGTAGTATGAAAAATTATAAAATAAAGTTTAAAAGATTTAGAAAAAACTTAGAAAGAGGAAAGTTGTTTCATATGAATAAGATTTTCTGTCGAATTATGGTAACGACCTTCCTGTTCGTTTGTAGCTTTAGTTTTAGCCAAACCCATAATTCTGAATTTAATAGTTTGTATGCGCAAATACAGAAAAAAAACTTCTTCAGTGCACGTGAAATTTTTGCAACAGCCGGGAAAAAATTGCCGGTGGAATACCAATACTTTACGGAAGCAATTCTTAATAATGCATTCAATAAGCCCCGGGAGTCCGACCTGAAGATTTTGAAACTGGAAGGGTTGAAAACAATAACGCTACCAGATTCACTACTGTTGAAAATATCTCATCTCAAAGAGGATAACAGTATGAAGCAATATGATTATGCGGGAGCAAAAACTGCGGTACAGAATACCCTGAAAAAATATGATCAGATATTGACAGAAGAAGAGAGGAGTGATCTGAAGAATAACCTGAAAATCTGGACGGCACTTGAAAAGGAGCCTCGTCAGAAAGTTACGATGAAAGGGAGTACAAACATGAAAATGGAAAAAGATGTGGCTAATTTAAAAAATCTCAAAGTGCAGATTGGTGACGATTTTATGAATTTTATTTTCGATACGGGAGCTAATATATCTACTATTTCAGAATCTGCGGCTAAGCGTTTGAAAATGAAGATTATTCCCGCAGGCATAGATGTGGATGCAATTACCGGTATATCCGTAAAGGCTAACCTGGCGGTTTGTGAAAAGTTTAAGCTAGGGAATGTCATCATAGAAAATGCTGTTTTTTTGGTGTTTGCAGATACTGCGCTTAGCTTTCCGCAAATTAAATACCAGATCAATGGCATTCTTGGATTTCCTGTTATTGAAGCACTTCGTGAAGTGCAGCTGACACAGGATGACTATTTTATTGTACCGGAGGCTGAAACCAAAATAAGTAGTCCTTCCAATATGGCGATCGACGGTCTTTCACCTCTTATTTTTATAGATGGAAAACACTATAGTTTTGATACGGGAGCAGATCAGACGATGTTATATGCTCCCTTTTACCAGGAGAATAAAAAAGAAATCGATGAGCATTATAAAGTAAGTAAGATCGGCATGGGAGGAGCTGGTGGAAAAGCCGAATACGATGGATTTAAAATAAATCATACTTTCCATATCCTTGGAAAAGAAATCGAATTAAGGGATATCCGTTTATTAAAAGATAAGATCAATAAAGAAACCGTGTATGGAAATATAGGGCAGGATGTTATCCGAAAATTTAATAAAATGACGATGAATTTCGATCAGATGTTCATTAAGTTTGATTAGTATAAATTAGAAAAAGATTTAGAAAATAATCCCTCCGGAAAACATCAGGAGGGATTATTTTTTTAGATCAATTATTTCGTAACATTTTGTTACAACGGGTAACAAATAGCTAAAATCTAAAGATTTGAAAAAGACAGATTTAGAATTAGAGTTTGAGCTCAGGCTAAAAGAATATAAACTTTTAATCTATAAGGTTTGCAGGATGTATAGCAATGATCCCAATACTATTCAGGAGATGTATCAGGATATTATTATTCAGTTGTGGAAATCTTATCCGAAATTCAGAGGTGAGTCAAAATTCAGTACCTGGCTCTACAGGATTGCTATTAATACGGTTCTGATGAGTCTTTCCAAACCGAAACGTTCTATTCAGATCAGTGATATTGAACTGCAGTACGTTCAGGTCTCCTATGAAGAAGATACGGGATTGAAAGAAGAACAGCATCAACAGTTGTATGTAGCGATACAACAACTGAATGATGTGGAAAAATCGGTTGTAATGTTGTACCTGGAAGATAAATCTTACGATGAAATGGAAGAGATTCTGGGGATCAGCAATGCAACGTTGAGAGTAAAGATGAACAGGATTAAAGACAAATTAAGAACCTTAACAAACAACAAATAAGATGGAATTAGATGTATTGAAAAACAACTGGAAAACAATTTCAGTAAATGTAGATCAGAACGAATTTGATATTATTTCTGCTACTAGAAGAGGGATAGCCTCTCCACTTGATGCCCTCAAAAAAAGAACAAAAAAGCAGCTGATGATTTTACCCGCTCTTTTCGTTTTTTTAATAATTGCAGGCATAAATGCAAATAAAACGGGAAACAGTTTTTTTATATGGGTGGCGGCCGCCATTCTGCCTGTAATGATCATTTATCATTTTTTCAATTTAAAACTGATCAATGGTTTGGAAACGTTTAATGGCCCGGTAAAGAAAGATATTGAAATGAAGATCAGGAAACTTATCAAAAGCAATGGTCGTTATCTTATAGCAACAAGGTTCCTTTTTTTATTGCTGATCATTTCTTCGGAAGTTTTACTCAGATATAATAGGGTGGATTGGATTCAGGGACTTGACCTGCTGGCTAAAATTGATTTTCTTCTCAGATTATGTATATATGCGGCGATATTCGGATTCCATTATCTGATCAGTGAATACACATTTAATAAATATTTTGGACAATATCTTAAAAAACTGAAGGATGTATTAGCTGAAATGCAATAAGGGTAGCCCCTCTGAAATACAGAGGGGCTATTGTTTTCCTTAAAAGTGAAACTGTCCAATAATTATTAGCTGTAGCTATTGTTGTACACAAGATTCACAAATAACGGCTGGTATATATCAAAAATCTTAATAGTTATTGTCCAGAATTCTTTGAAGAACTAATTGGGCTTGGTTGGTTTTTTTGTTCTTAATCGCTTTAAATAATTGTTCATGCAAATGATGATTCATTGCAAAACGGCTGATTCCTTGCTTTTCTCTTGCAAGAAAAAAATTACGCATGATTAAGGTGAAACTGTAATATAAATCAGATAATACTGTATTTGAGGAAGCCTTGGCAATCGCTGTATGAAAAGCAATATCTGTATCGGCACAAAGCTGAGCGTCTTCAGCATGAATAGCCAGTCTGCGATTTTCTAAATATTGTTCGATCTCCTGAAGTTGTTCCTCAGTACGATTTTGTGTGGCCAATTTTACAATTTCCTTCTCCAGAAGTCTCCTTACTGCATTGACGTCATCAAAATCTGCACGTCTTAAGCGCTGCTCAATGCTGACCTCCTGGAAGCTGTTATTAACAAAAGTCCCGGATCCCTGCTGTACTTTCAGAATCCCTGAAATGGCCATGGTTTTAATCGCTTCTCTGATCGTGGAACGACCTACGCCATATAACTTCATCAGTTCAGGTTCGGAAGGTATCTTTTCCCCCGCTTTGTATTTCCCTTGAGAAATATCTTTCTTTATCAGACTAATTACCTTTTCATAAAGTTTCATGATTCGCTAACTCCTTTGCAGCAAACATACGACATTTCTGGTAAACATCATATAATTCCTTAGGATTCTGAGGTAGTTGGACTCGTTGAAAATGTTATTTTACCAGCAAACGCCTTTCAATACAGTTATATAAGTATAAAAATTAAACATATGATGTTTTTTAAAAACATATGATGTTTTGCTTTGAGATGTCATATTTAAATTTTACATTTGTTTTAATATTAATATAAAAAGATATGGCAACAACAAGACGCGGATTTCTTTCCGCAGTATCTTTATCAAGCTTTGGTTTGGTAACAGCATCAACAGGCCTAGATTTATTAATTCCAAAAAAGGCCGAAACTTCAGTAAAAAATGGGTCAAACGATCCCAAGGTAGAAGAATTGGAAGATTTTGTATACGACATTGAAAATGGTAGTAAGGGCTGGGTAGGTCCCGGTGGTACAGCCAAAGAAGCGACTGTAGAAGAATTTCCGGTATCGCAAAGTATTGCAGGAGTAATTATGCGGTTAAACCCGGGTAGCTTCCGTGAATTACACTGGCATTCAATCGCAGCAGAATGGGCTTATGTGTTAGAAGGAAGTGTACGTACAACTGTTGTTGCTCCGGATGGAACTACGGCAACAGATGATTTCGAGAAAGGTGATATCTGGTATTTCCCGAAGGGCCACGGACATTGCCTGCAGTGTATTGGTGATCAATCATGCCTGTTTTTATTAGTCTTTGACAATGGTCACTTTTCTGAATTTGGAACTTTCAGTTCCACAGACTGGATCAACCATCTCTCTCCTGAGATACTGGCACGCAATTCCGGATTACCGGCAAATGCATTTGCATCCTCTCCTCATAAAGAGCTTTATATTGGTACGGGGAAAATAGCCACAGCCAAAAAACCACAAAACATAGATCCCAATATACCTCCAAGTTATGCGGCCCATAAATTTCGCATGGAGACCGATGGTGTTTATGAAAAATATCCTGGTGGTTCTACTATAAAAGTATCTGCTCAGGAATTTCCTATTCAAAAGACTTTAACTGCTTTACGGATGGATATCGAACCAGGAGCAATCCGTGAACTGCACTGGCATCCTAATGCCGACGAGTGGCAATACGTTATGAGCGGACAGGGAAATCTGAGTATTTTTGGTTCACATGGACGGGTAAAAACAATGCCTTATAAAAAAGGTATGGTTTCTTTTATCAAGCAAGGTTTCGGTCACTATATAGAAAACACCGGCACTGAAACCCTTAAATTGATTATTGTTTTCAACTCTGACGAATATCAGGATATATCCTTGAATGACTGGCTGGCCTCTAATCCGGCGCAACTTGTTGAAGATCATTTTGGAATTACCCCAGCCCAGACGGCTAAAATAGCAAATCACAAAAAAGGAATTTTTTAGTTTTGGAAAATATGGAAAAATAAGGCTTCTGAAGTATAATCTCAGAAGCCTTATTACTAAGAGGCTGTTTGGGTTCATTCAGGTTGAAATAATTTTGATGATCCTAAAAGAACAAAATATAAATCAGGAGTATCAAAAATAAAGTCGTTGAGACTCAGTTCTTACCGACTGCATTCCTTTATTTTATCTGAGATTCTGCCAGATTGAAGTTGTTTTACTCAAAAAATTAATTATATTTTTGATAATAATTAATTCTTAGGCATGCCGAATTATGCCATATAACCCTCGATATTATGATGAAAAAATATATTACTTATCTGTTATTTTTTGGATTTCCTTTGTTTGGATGCCAAAGCAAAGTGGCTGAAAATTCTGCATATCAACAAAACTGGATGCAGCTGGAACAGCAGAATAAAGCAATTGCTTTCGATGCTGATGTAAAGTTATCTGATGCTGAAATTTCTTTGGATCAAAAACTATTTCAGATAAGAAAAGATTTCCTGGCCGGAGCGGAAAAGCAAAAAATATCTTTGTATAATAGCTCATTTAATGAATTAAAACCTCTGATTGAAAGCAGTAGATTATTTGAGATCTTCCAATCAATGCCTAAAGGAGGATTACTGCATACACATAGTGGCGGGATCACGGATGCTAAATGGGTAATTACTGCAGCAAGAAAATATAAAGAATGCTATATCTATGATCAGGCGGATACCAAAGACTTTATTTTCGGGCAGCTGGCATTTTTTCAAGATGGGAAAGTCCCAAAAGGATTTGTCAGCCTTGATCAAAAATTGAGTTCCGAACCCGGCTTTGAAAAACAGTTGACAGAACTTCTTCTGCTGAAGCGGGAATCACTCTGTACGTACTCGGATTACTGGATTGAATTTGAAAAACGCTTTACAAGGATAAGCCTCCTGTTGCCTTATCGTCCTTTTTTCAAAGAGTATTATAAAAAAGGATTTGAAGATTTAGCGGCAAATAAAGTACAGCATGTAGAAATAAGATATGTTTTTGATGAATTGTACGATTTTCAGCATGGAAAATACCCTCTGAAAACTTCAGTCACAGATTTGCAGGAAGTAGTGAAAGAGATACAGAAAAAGTACCCGGAATTCAGTCTGAAATTAATTTACTCAAGTTTTAAATTTTTAGATCCACAGGCTGTAGGAAAACAACTTGAAACAGCTTTTGAACTTAAAAAAGAATTTCCGGATGTTATTTCAGGTTTTGACCTTGTGGCCGATGAGGCTGCCGGGAATAGTATTTACTCTTTTCGGGAAGATTGGGCGAAGCTGAATGAACTCAGTAAAAAGTATGGCGTAAAGATGCCTCTTTTCCTTCATGCAGGGGAAAGCGTTTCTGTCTTTAATAAAAATATGATCGATATTGCATCACTGGACAACCCAAGAATCGGACATGGTTTGAATCTGATCTATTTTCCCAAAACTATGGAACTGATCAAAAAACAAAATAAGCTTGTAGAGGTTAGCCCGATCAGTAACCAGGTTTTAGGATATGTGAGTGATCTGAGAAATCATCCTGCAAGAGTTTTGCTAAGTAACGGAATACAGTGTTCCATTAACAGTGATGATCCTAGTGTTTACGGATACGAAGGTCTTGGATATGATTTCTGGGTCGCGTATGTGTATTGGGAACTTGATGTAAAAGCCCTGAAGAAGCTTGTTTTTAATTCAATTAATTATTCGTCTCTGAATGAGAGTGAAAAGAAACAGTCATTGACGTATCTGAATAAGCAATGGGATGACTTTGTTAAGGAGATGAATGGCAGGCTTAAGTAATCAGATATACTATAAATATAAGAAAAGCATCATTAAAATAATGATGCTTTTTATGTGAGTGGATCACAATATTTCATTACTAGTCCGGATCCGGATAGAGTGGTGGACAGCTGTTAAGGCGGTCACATTTCATATCAAGCGTCTCGCATTGTCTTGGTGTACACATCGGATAAGATAGATCCGGATCATTTCCTCCTGTAATTTTTTTCAGTTCTCTTTTGGTGAGCTTTTGGGGTAAGTTTTTTAAGTTTTTCATAAATTGGTATTTAGTTTTTATTTTTTTATAAAAAATACATATCCAATATACATAAATAAACTTTATTAAAATATGATGTGAGGAGCGAATGAGGATTCCGTAAATTCCTTTTCAAAGTATTTAATAATGGATACAGCAATATTAATATTCACTTTTATTATGTATGATCCGATGATTCTTATGTAGTTCTCACTTTACTAGTCTTCTTTTTCCATTCCTCATATTTTTCCTTCATGCAGTTTCCGCAAGGCCTATAGTTATATGTAAGCGCTTCTTCTTCGTTTTTAAAGAAAACACGGTTTTCGGTCTTCATTCTTTTACCTGAAGAACACGAAAGTAAACCATAAATCTTTGCTTTTTTATAACCACCAAGTGTTATAACGCCATTACGGATCAGAGAGCTGAGCGCTTTTTTTCTTTCCTCGGAAGTCTGGCCGAGATCGGTATGCTTTATCATCTTATTGCTTGATATTGGTTTCCAGATTTATTTTTATCTCAAAAAGTCTTTTAAACCGTTTTGATGGAGGTAAGACTTAACTCAATCCATCATGGAAAATAATACCCAGGCTGTGCCTGTGTCCACTGTGAACAGGACTTACACCATGTTTCATATGAACCCGGTAATACCCTTTAGAGCCTTTCACCGGACGGAAATTGGTGGTGAGTATCAGCATATCGCCCCGGTTGGGTTTTAATACATTAGCTTTGGATTGCGCACGGGGAATCTGCTCTGTTATAACAAATTCTCCACCTGTATAATCCTCCTCTGTCTGATCCAGCATAAAAACGATCTGCATCGGAAAATAAATTTCACCATACAGATCCTGATGCAAGGTGTTAAATCCACCTTCACTATATTTTAATATTAATACTGTTGGCTTTTCCTGGTTATGTTCCATACAGAGTTTTTTCATCTCCTTATGCGTGGAAGGGAATGTTTTTTCAATAGCAAGTTCCTGCATCCACTGATTGGCCACCGGTGCTATTTCAGCATATACCTGTTCCCGTATTGTGGTAATGAGTTCAGGTAAAGGATATTGGAAATATTTATACTCTCCCCGGCCAAAACGATATCGTTCCATATTGATGGTTTTGCGGTACGTGTTGTCTGCATTGTATAAAGTAATTAAATTGTCACATTCCATTTTTGTTAATACATCCCGGACAATCACAAAACCCTTATCGTGCAATTCCCTTTTTACTGAATGCCAATCCTTCGCAGCAAGCCTCTTTTCTATATCTTTCATATCATGATCTTTATGAAATAAAATTAGCTTTACACAGAGAAATAAGAAATCCGAAACTTGCGGTATTGTACTAAAATTGATGTGGATTTTCTTTAACGACGCTATTGTTGCAGCCATATGGATATCCGCATCTTACTATTGCAGTATATGGTCAGTATCTATTTTATTTAAATTTCAGACCTATCATGAGTATCATTGTGGTATCCATAGCGACTTGCTCGTGTCCACGTTTTACATGTTCAAAACCATATGCCTGATTGAGAAGAGCTGTACGTTTTATAGCAACATCCTTTTTACTATAAGGATGAGCTTTGTCCTCCTCATTGTTTTTCTTCTTGGCATGATTATACATTAGCCCTTTAGATAATATACGATCGCTTATCAGGAACGATCTATTACTCTGTAAGCGCATGTCGGTAAGCCTTTGTCCTGTGCTTGTGTCGACTGGTGACATAAAAGCAGGTTCCGATAGGGCACACCTCGCACAGGTATATTTAAGTAAAAGTTTCCCTTCAGACAAATAACCTTCAAAAGGTACGGACAGGTAAATATCAGCCGGCCGGCTGTACATTTGGTAAATGGCCGTCATAATAGCTGGTTCAGCACAGTTACTTGGCATCCAGTTTTCAAGCATAGTGATCCTGTTTTGTCTATTTTTATTGTCCCTATATTCGGGAGTTTGCAGGAAATATAAGCTGGATTGCATTGAAGGTGTTTTTATGCCAAGGCGTTGCATAATATCCACATGCTTAAGTAACCTTTCGACTGTTTTTTCATAAGAATTACCGGCTGCATCTATGGGATCGGGGACTCCCATGCTGATATAACTATTTCTTTCAATCTGTACTTCTTCTAAATTAAATTTTTCACCATAAGGCCTGATACCAGAGGCTCCAAAGACGGGTCTGAAAGTTGCTCCACTACGATCTTTCATATGTCCCTCTTTAATGTACATAATACAAATACATCCTTTCCTGCTACCAGGTAATATGCCTGTTTCTCCTGTAAACAAATTATGCTTCATTAAAAGTTTGCGCGCATGCTGATGCATGATTTCATGTCTGTTAATTTTGTTGGAACTGTTGAATGTGAGCCACCGGCTTTTTGGGAAAATTGCTGCCAGGCGTGAGTCACTAGGCAATAACATAACACCGGATTTTATAAGCGATATATAACGTTCATCAATTTTCAGAAACTGAGTAACTTCTTTGAATAGCTCTTTTTCTTCTTTTTTTATCCTGATAGCTGTTTCTTTTTTCTCATCTTCGAGGTCTTTTTTTGTTTTTTTTATTTTTTGATCATATGATCGCTCAGACTTTCTGATTATTTTCCTCTTGTATCCTTCATGGGTACGTTGCCTGAAATGTATTGGTCTGGAACGTTCATATTCCAGCTGGCGAATTTGATCTGAGTATCTTTTTTCAAGTTTAGCCAATTCAATCTTAGGCTTATCCTCCAGATCTTTCAGGTGAGACATAATAGTCAGATAATTGATCTTATAATTGTACATTTTTTTCATTCTGCTTAACTCAGCTTCTAAGATTTTTTGCTCTTCCGTATCGGGTGCAGATGAGATGTAATTTTGCCTTATACGGTTTATGTAATACAAATCCTCTTTCAGGTAAAAGCTGACATCTTTTTTTACAACCTTTAAGTCATATTCATAGTCCTGTAGTGATCCTTCTGAGCCCCATTGAAATCTTTCATCGTTGTCAATATCCAGGCTTTGTAAAATAGTTCGTATCTGAGATAGTTCTTCCTTTTGCTTTACAAGTTTTTCTTTCATAGTATTATTTCTTAAGCGATATGTAATATTTCCATCTCTCCATTTTTGTGGTTTGATTTTCCATCTTATGGGACATTATGATTCTGGAATTCTATTGAACTGAATCCCGAAACATCTCCATAAACCAGGTTTGTATTGCTAATTTCCTATGAAAATTGAATTTGTGGTTCAGGGCATACCCCTATTTTTTGTAAATCAGGTGTTGGATTGGGGTATTGTTTTCTTTTTTTCTTAATGAATTGAGTATATAGGTTTTAGACTACCGAGGTATTGGTTTTACAATGTTTTACCATAAGAAAGATTTACCCTTTTAGAAACATAAAAAGATAAAAAGTGATTGATGAATATGATTCAGGTCATAAAGTATCCGGTTTTACTTTTCTAAATTCGATGTGAAACAGAAATGATCTTCTCCGGTGTAAGGGATGATTTTTTTTATTTACTGACCAAACCAATTTAATTATATTATGAAAAATTCAATTTTAACCCTTCTTGCAGTTTCCACGATGTTGGCCTGTAAGAAAAGCGAAACAACGACAGTTAATCAACCGATGGACAGTACAGCAGTGGCTCCTTCCGTTGATTCACCAGCTGTGACGGCCGATTCTACCACTGTATCAGGCACTACCAATACCAAAGTCTCCCTTTCGGATCAGGATAAGAAATTTGCCGATGGGGCAGCTCAGGGAGGTTTGATGGAGGTAATGATGGGGAAGCTTGCCGCGACGAATGCTTCCGACAAAAATGTAAAAAACCTGGGTGAAATGATGGTAAAAGATCACAGTAAAGCGAATGAAGAACTAAAAAGCTGGGCGTCAACAGTTGGTTATACTTTACCAACAAGTTTAGATGCTGAAAAACAAAAGAAATACGATGAGCTGAAGTCTAAAAAAGGAGCAGAATTCGATCGTATGTATAGTGATCTTATGGTGAGTGACCACAAAGAAGATATTGCAGAGTTCAAAAAAGAAGCTGCTGATGGTCAGGAAGCTTCACTGAAGTCATTTGCAAGCAAAACCTTGCCAACTTTGGATCACCATTTAATGGAAGCACAAAAAACAAAATCCGGAATAAAGTAAAAATAAAGCCACAAATTGTAAGAAACGTAAATCTTAGAATGATGTGTGAACCGTTTTTTTCGATCCTGTGGCTTTATTTTATTAATCTTACGGATTAACAAATAATAAAAGATTCGAAAACGTGCAGTTTTCGAATCTTTTTATTTGGAGATAGATAAATACTATTTAAACACCCTGTTTTCATACAGAATATTGTCATCTTCATCAAAACTGATGATCAGTACCTTATATTGTTTTGCGGTGTCGTTATTGAAGAATTTAATTCTTGGAGGAACATAATCACTGTCATACAGATTAGGATTCCAGTAAAGCGTTTCCCGCGTGTCATTTTCAATTTTCTTTGCAGGATCATCCGTATCCAGTGTTTCAATAGGAAATTCTGATGGTTTGTCGTATCCCTTTATAACCGATAGGTTGTTCTTTTGAGGATCCTTCTCGTTACTTTTAGATTTCATATTGCCTCTCATTGTATAGATGAGTACTGCGTTACCGATTAGTCCGGAACCCTTAATAATTTTCACCATGGCAATATTGTTGACCGGAAGGCTGGTGATCATACTTGCATCGGTAGGGGTTTCATCCAGGTAAAGCTTGGCTTGCTGACCACGGATATAGGGTACATTGATCCCTGAGTTATTTCTCTGGAATGTTAAACCGGCAGCTCTTCCCTGCAGCCAGTCCAATATATTGGTTGATCCGGCGACATGTTGGTCCTCGTTAACGAAATCGAATATAGTGGAATTCACGGAACTGAACATTCCCGAGGATAGTTGTTTGTTTAATTCTTCTTTGGGATCCTTCTTTTTTCCTGTTAATTGGACTTCTTCAATTTGGACATCAATATGTTCCAGCTTTTTAATATTTTTCTGAGTGTTGATGGCTTTTGAAATGGCCGGAGGAAGTTTTTTATTCTCAGGGGCTGTTACCAATGTGTATTTCGTAGCCGGCAAGCTTCCTTTAAAGGGTGTTGGGATAACCAAGGGTTCTACCGTCACGAATAAATGATCATTTTCTGATTCCTTACCCTTCTCAGAATTTGCAAATACGGAAACGTTCAGGGGTTCATCAAAACTAAGATTGTTCAAATAAATATATCCCATCTGATCGGTTCTGAACTGATTGATACTGGGTTCGTTTTCCCCTAATTTTAGAACTACATTTACATTGGTATCTCTCATCAGGGCGTTGTCTTTAAGGGGTTTTATCCTGTAAGAAAGAAATTTCTGAGAATTGGCTTTAATGGCGGGAACCGTTCCGCTAAGTACTGAATTCCAGTCAAACCTTTTCCAGTTTTCAGAAATAAGCAGGGCATCCAAAGCTTCGGTATTGGCATTTTTAGAGAAGTATTGGGCTGGACTGTCTATTTTTGAAGAAAGATCTCCCGTTAACCAAAGGCTGCTCAGGATATTCTCTTCTTCAGTTATGTTACTTCCGTCATCCTCACTTACCAGAACCGTATAATTTTTAAAATAAGATTCCGGTGAAAGGTCGATACTGTTGAAAGATCTTGGTGTTTCTTTTAAATTCTGGCCAACAATTTCTGCTTTCTCAATCTTTAAATTATTCGGTTTGATAAAGCAAAGTCTTTTTGCGACCAGATTGTCCTGTTCATCAAAAATAGCCAGCTGTAAAACACCATTGGCCCCATTGCTGATTTTTGTAGGGATCGTGCTTGAGACTTCACTGGTTAATTGGGTAATATTTGCCTTGTAAGCTAAGTGATTATTAATGGTCCCTACAATTTTATAATTCTGAAGCTGTTGTTTTAAATTAACTCCTTTTAAACTGTATTTTATCCCTTCATTCGAGCTGGAAACTTCTACATGAAGACCGCTGTCTGTAACTTCGGGTAAATTGATGGTTTGCTTTTTTCCTGCATTATCTTCAATGATGGCCTGGTATTTTTTTCCTGATGCCGGTGTTATTTTAAAAGAAGCTACATTTTTATCAAGCGAGGTGAAAGTGGTTATAGGAACATTTGGATTTTGTACGTCTATTATTTTTCCACTCCATTTTTCCGGAAGAGAAACATTGCCATAAAGTCTTATAGCAAATTTTGTAGGTGTACCATTAATGAAGTTTCCACCTTCAGGAAATGCTTTCGCGGACCAATCTGAATTTTTAGCAACTTCTAATGCTTTAGTTGAGGTAGGATTGTAAACCGGAAAGGTTTTAACAATTTGGAAATCATCGCTGAAATTCGTCATGTACGGAGTATAGGCCCTTACAAAATAAACCTGCTCCGGAAGGTCTGCTTTAAGCTTGAAATCTCCGCTGCCTTCGCCATTGGTAAGAAGTACTGTTTTCCAGTCTATTAATTTCTTATCGGAATCGTACAATTCCACAAACAGGGTGGTGGATAATGTCGAACGGTTGTAACCGTCAAATACAAAACCTTTAAACCAGATCTGGTCTCCCGCTGCATATTGAGGTTTATCGGTAAGGAGGTATACTTTTTCCTGTTCGTAATTATTTTCAAGATTAGTGATTGCTTTTTCCAGTTTGGTTTGTGATAATAAGGGTTGAACCGTTGAAATCAGCATTAAAAAGAAGATATTTTTCATAAAAATCTTAGTGCATTTGTCCAATGCTAAATTACTCAATTAAAGATTCCGAATTTGATATTTGTCTTTTAACTTAAAAAATTAATGAGATTTTAATTAATTATGAGATTTATATATAAAATTTTGGTTATAAGCTTGTTTATAGTTTATTAATATACATTTTTTTTTCCTCTCTTTTTATTCTGTTCCTTGGTGTTTTGAAATTATTTAATTAATTGTTTATCAGTATGTTATTGGATTTTATGATCACATGGTATTCTTTAATTTAAATGCTCTTACCAATTGACTTATACGACTTTGAACAAAAATAAAATACAATAAAAGTATATTTATATTCTTTTATAAGTATATTTGTGTACTAATTTATTCGCTATGAATTATGATCTTATCAAAACAGTGGTAGAGCTTATTCAGCAATTTATGGAGCAAAATGAAGACAAAGCTCTATACAGTAACGACATCCAGGGTTTTGCGGAATGGTTAATTATTTCGCATCCTGAGGATTCTGAATCAGAACCTGGATGGCTGGGGATGGAATCAGGAAGGAGCACCGACAGTATTATCAATACTTTATTGACAAGGATGGGGAGATATGCAAAATCTTACTCGCGATCAGCAACCTACCACTCCGTTTTTTCAAGCCAGGATGATTTCATTTACCTTGTAAGCCTGAAGTCTGTAGGACCCATGACCAAAATGGAATTGATAAGACGTAATGTGCATGAAAAATCTTCGGGCATTCTTATTATTAATCGTTTGATCAGAAATGGCTGGGTAAAACAGGAGATTTCTCAAAAAGATAAAAGAACAAAACATGTTCAGCTAACACAGGAAGGCCTTACTGTATTAAATGAGCATATGGATGAAATCCGTAAAGCCTCAAGGGCTGTAGTAGGAAACCTTACCCATTCTGAACAAATGCTGTTCATTGCCATACTCTCTAAATTGGATGAATTTCATCATTCCCTTTACCGTATGAATCTGGAAGCCCAGGAATTACTGGACGCTGTCTATAAAAAGCTGAACTGATGAAGTTTAAAAGTCTGTGTTAAAATGATTAAATAAATGATAACGAATACCAATAGCTTAAGAAAAAGAATTGCCGTGATAGGCTCGGGATTTTCCGGACTTTCTGCTGCTGCGTATGCTGCAAAATCAGGACATGAAGTACATGTATTTGAAAAGCATAACCAGCCTGGCGGACGGGCAAGACAATTTAAAACGGAAAACGGGTATGTTTTTGATATGGGACCAAGCTGGTATTGGATGCCTGATATCATTGAAGACTTTTTCAGTGATTTTGATTATAAAGCATCCGATTTTTTTCAATTGGTATCGTTAGATCCTCAGTTTGAAATGGTTTTTTCAAAAGAGAAAGTCTCAGTTCCCGAGAAAAACAGTGAAATCCGGGATTTATTTGAAAAAATAGAACCCGGAGCTGGCCGGCGTTATGATCAGTTTATGCAGTCTGCTCAATTCAAATATGAAACGGGGATGAAAGACTTTGTGACAAAACCATGTTACAGCTGGCTTGAATTCGCGTCTTTAAAAATAGCGGGCAGTGCTCTGAAACTTGATCTTGTAAGTAATTTCAGAAAATATGTTTCGGGCTACTTTTCGGATCCGAAGCTCAGATCACTGATGGAATTTCCGGTTATATTCCTCGGTGCTTCACCGCAACATATTCCCGCATTGTACAGCCTGATGAATTACGGAGGATATGTCCTGGGAACAAAATATCCTATGGGAGGATTTTATCAGCTTGTTCTTGCCATGAAGAAGGTGGCAGAAAAACAAGGCGCAACTTTCCATTTTAACCATAACGTACAGCAGTTCAATACGGAAAAAGGCAAAGTTACTTCCATCAGGATCAATGGGGAAGACCATGAATTTGATGCCGTCATTGCCTCATCAGACTATCATCATACTGAAACATTAATTCCTGAATCCCTCAGAAACTATACCGATGCCTATTGGAAAACCAGAACCTTTGCTCCTTCATGTCTCATCTATTATCTCGGTGTTAAAGGGAAAATTCCTCATTTAAAGCATCACACCCTGTTTTTTGAAAATGAGCTTGATGATCATATAGATTGTATTTATAAAGATAAGAAGTGGCCGTCAAAACCCTTGTTTTATGTATGCTGTCCTTCAAAGACAGATCCGGATGTAGCACCTCAGGATGGCGAAAATCTTTTCTTGCTGTTGCCTCTTGCTCCGGGAATACATGACGAAGAGTCTCTAAGAGAGCAATATCTGATGAAAATGCTTGCAAGAATTGAAAAACATACGGGAGAAAGCGGTCTCCTATCCAGAATTGAATACAAAAGAAGTTATTGTGTCAGCGATTTTATTTCAGATTATAATGCTTATGAAGGTAACGCGTACGGATTATCCAATACATTATCCCAGACGGCTGTTTTAAAACCTAAAATAAGAAACAAAAAGATTAAGAATCTTTTTTATACAGGACAATTAACAGTTCCGGGACCGGGTGTTCCTCCGTCAGTAATTTCCGGAAAAATTGTAGCGGCTGAAGTTAGTAAACTAAAAATAAATTAATATGAAAAA
Source organism: Chryseobacterium sp. PTM-20240506 (assembly GCF_048296755.1). NCBI lineage: Bacteria > Pseudomonadati > Bacteroidota > Flavobacteriia > Flavobacteriales > Weeksellaceae > Chryseobacterium > Chryseobacterium sp. PTM-20240506. The sequence continues at coordinate 1,671,700 of NZ_CP182581.1, read as the reverse complement.
ATTGTTTGATGAATTGTCTTACGAAGTCAGTAAGAGCACCACACAAAAATACAGTTCCAGTTTCTCACTAGGAATATTGGCATTGAAGCCATCCATCAGACCTGCTATTTATGCTATTTATGGTTATGTACGCCTGGCAGATGAAATTGTTGATAGTTTTCATTGCTATGATAAAGAGAGACTTTTGAAAAGATTAAGAGCTGAAACCTATCGGGCACTGGAAGAGGGTATATCGCTGAATCCCATTTTGCATTCCTTTCAGGAAACAGTTCGCAGGTATGATATCGATACAAGGCTGATCAGGCAGTTTTTACACAGCATGGAAATGGATCTTCATAAAATTGATTATAACTCGGAACTCTATGATGAATATATCTATGGCTCTGCTGAAGTGGTGGGTTTGATGTGTCTGCAGATTTTTACTGAAGGTGACAAGCAGCAATTTGAAAAGCTGAAACCGTTTGCCATGAAATTGGGCTCTGCTTTTCAGAAAGTTAATTTTTTAAGGGATTTGAAAGATGACTATCAGGTCCTTGGACGAACCTATTTCCCGTCTGTAAATATGTCTGTCTTTGATAACACCGTGAAAGGGCAGATCGAAAAAGAAATTGAAGGAGAATTTAAAGAAGCATTACAGGGGATTAAAAAATTACCGGGTTCCTCTATGTTCGGAGTATACCTCGCATACAGATACTATCTGTCATTGTTTGAAAAAATAAAGAAGACAAGCTCTCATCGTATTTTACAGCAAAGGGTGAGGATCGCTAATTCACAGAAACTTTTTGTTGCGTTCAAAAGCTATATAAGATACAAAGCTGCTTATTTCTAATTAATAAAAAGAATGTTACACAGATTATACAGGGAGCAACAGTTAAATTGTACTATCGAATCGGTCTGGAATTTCTTCTCATCGCATGATCATTTTTCTGAAGCAACTCCTGAAGTAATGAATTTTCTGGTTGTTTCGGGTATTCTGGACCGGCCGGTTTTTAAAGGAATGGAAATAGAGTATAGGGTCTTGTCTTTTTTAGGAAGCCCGATCAAATGGGAAATGATGATCAGCCAGGTAGAAGATTATAAAAGCTTTACCGGCTTCCAGAAAAAAGGTCCGTATAAGTATTGGAATCATTTTCATGAATTCATTCCAAATGATAAAGGAGTATTGATGAAAGATACCGTAGATTATGAACTTCCCCTGGGGATCATAGGAAGAATAGCCCATCGGTTATTTATAAAGAAAAAGCTCGAAAGTATATTCGATTTAAGGTCCGGCGTTTTAAATGCTCTTTTTAACAATAATGATTATTAACATGAATTTTCTGATCGTCTTAGGTGTTTTTATTTCAATGGAAGGCGCAACATGGCTCATCCACAGGTATATTATGCACGGTTTTCTCTGGAGCCTGCATCGCGATCATCATGACCATAGTCATGATGGAAAACTGGAAAGAAATGACCTCTTCTTTTTCATTTTCGCAAGCCCGGCCATTGCTCTATTATACCTTGGAGTAAAACAGGAATTCAGTTATCTTTTTTTTGTAGGCCTTGGAATAAGCCTTTATGGAATGGCCTATTTCTTTGTGCATGATATTTTTATTCATCAAAGGGCAAAGGTCTTTACTAAGACAAAGAATCCGTATTTCCTTGCCATCAGACGTGCCCATAAACAGCATCATAAACATCTGGGAAAGGAAAGCGGGGAGTGCTTTGGTTTTTTGTGGGTTCCTGTAAAATATTTTAAAATGTATTTCAATAAAAAATGATGCCTTATACTTACATACTAATCAATTTTTTCACTGTTATCATTTGCTTTTTGGCTTCTTTTGATAAGAGAATACAGTTTCATAAGCTTTTCGGAAAGTTTTTGATTTCCTCTGCTATTGTAGCCATTCCTTTTATTGGCTGGGATATATGGTTCACTGCAAAAGGGGTGTGGTGGTTTGATCTCAGGTACACTATGGGATTTAAGATGGCCGGACTTCCTATTGAAGAGTGGCTGTTTTTTTTCTGCATTCCCTTTGCGTGTGTTTTTACCTACTACTGTCTGGACAAATTTTTTAATCTGGACTGGGCCAATGCTTTCAATAACCTGATCGTATTTGCTGCCGTTATTATCCTCAGTGTTACAGGACTTCTTTTTTATGACAGAATATATACCCTGGTAACGATCATTGTTACGATTTTCACCCTTTGTTATCTCCATTTTATAGGTAAAAAAGAATGGATAGGGAAAGCAAGCTTTGTGTATCTGGTCTTAATGCCGGGATTCTTTGCTGTAAATGGAATACTTACCGGTTCTTTGATTCAATCTCCGGTGGTGAATTATAACGCTGATGAGTTTATGGGGATCAGAATGGGGACCATTCCTGTCGAAGATGCTGTGTATGGTTACAGCCAGTTTTTGCTTATTATTTATTTCTTTAAAAAACTGACTGAAAGTAAAGAACAGAAAATTCCCAGCTATTAAACAAATACTATACTTTAATTGTAAAAGATACCTCATGGAGAAAGTAAATATTTTTTGGTTCAGAAGAGACCTTAGGCTGGAAGATAATGTTGGGCTTCATCATGCCCTTACCTCAGGGTTAAAGGTTGTTCCTGTTTTTATCTTTGATACTGAGATCCTGGACCGTCTTCCGGATAAAAATGATAAACGAGTAGATTATATTCATCAGGCTTTGCAACGGATGCATCAGACTTTGCAAAAATACAACAGCGGACTTACGGTTTATTATGGTAGTCCCGTCGATGCCTTTAAAAAACTAACGGAGGATTTTACTATTGATACGGTTTTTTGCAACAGGGATTATGAACCTTCAGCCATACAAAGGGACCAACGGGTAGCTGATCTGCTGCTGAAAAGTCATATTGATTTTAAAGATTTTAAAGATCAGGTACTGTTTGAGGGTAATGATATTGTGAAGGATGACCTTTCTCCTTATACCGTTTTTACTCCGTATTCTAAGAAATGGAAGGCAAATTTGAAAAACGTAGAAACTTTTACCATACAATTGGATCAGTTTGCAGATTATAACGGGCCTTCGGAGATCATCTCACTGAAAAAAATCGGATTTAAGAAAACAGATCTTGAATTTAAAGAACCTGAGCTGAAAAAGAATATAATAGATTCTTACGGAAAATACAGGGATTTTCCAGCTATGGATCATACGACACACCTTGGGATCGCGCTGCGTTTCGGTACCATTTCGGTAAGGAAATGTATACGGTACGCTGTTAAGCATAATGAAGTCTGGCTTAATGAGCTTATCTGGAGGGAATTTTTCATGCAGATTCTGTATCATTTTCCAGATGTTGTCCATCATTGTTTTAAAAAGAAATATGAAGATATTAAGTGGAGGAATGATGAAAAAGAGTTTAAGGCTTGGTGTAAAGGTAAAACAGGATATCCTATTGTGGATGCCGGAATGAGAGAGCTCAATCAAACCGGATTTATGCATAACAGGGTAAGAATGATCACTGCAAGTTTTCTTACCAAGCATCTGCTCATTGATTGGCGATGGGGAGAAGCCTATTTTGCTGAAAAATTATTAGACTATGATCTCGCAGCCAATAACGGGAACTGGCAATGGGCTGCAGGTTGCGGTTGTGATGCCGCACCTTACTTCAGGATATTTAATCCATATGAGCAGACTAAAAAATTTGATAAAGACACTAAATATATCACAAAATGGCTTCCCGCAGATTACAAGGAAGAACCGATTGTAGAACATGCAAAAGCCAGAGAAAGAGCATTAAAAACTTATAAGGAAGCATTAGCAGAATAAAGAAAAAGACATGGCAAAAAAAGGAATTTTATTAATCAATCTTGGTTCACCAAGATCAACGGCGGTAGAGGATGTAAAAGAATATCTGGATGAATTCCTGATGGATGAAAAAGTGATTGATTACAGGTGGATTTTCCGGGCACTTCTGGTTCGTGGAATTATTTTAAATACCCGGCCTGCGAAATCAGCAGAAGCTTATAAAACCGTCTGGACAGATGAAGGCTCACCCCTTATTGTTATAACAAAAAAGATACGGCAAAAGCTGCAAAAGCTCGTGGATGTTCCCGTTGAAATAGGAATGCGGTATGCTGAACCCAGCATTGAAACAGGCATCAGGAACCTGGCTGAAAAGGGAGTTACAGAAATTGTTTTACTTCCGCTTTATCCCCAATATGCGATGAGTACTACCGAAACTGTGATTGAAAAAGCTGAAGAAATAAGAAATAAAAAATTTCCCCATATAAAGATCAATTACATTCAGCCTTTTTATCATCGGGAACTGTATATCAATTGTCTGGCAGAAAGTATCCGGGAGAAACTTCCTGAAAATTTTGATGCCTTGTTGTTCTCTTATCATGGGGTTCCGGAAAGACATATTTACAAAACGGATCCAACGAAGACCTGTAATATGAATGATTGCTGTTATAAAGATACTCTTCCCAGCCATTCGTTTTGTTACCGCCATCAGTGTTTTAATACCACCGAGCAGGTGATCAAAAAACTGGGATTACCTAAAGATAAAGTGATTGTCTCTTTTCAGTCCCGATTAGGAAAAGACAAATGGATTGAACCTTATACAGATCATACATTAAAAACGATTCCCGGAAAAGGAATTAAAAATCTTGCTATTGTTTGTCCTGCATTTGTTTCAGATTGCCTTGAAACCCTGGAAGAAATTTCAGTTGAGGGAAAAGAACTCTTTCTGGAAGCAGGTGGTGAAAATTTCAATTATATACCTTGCCTGAATGATGAAGACCGATGGATTGAAGTCATCCGGACACTTTGCGAAGAGCAGCTGAATCAATTTTATTTGGTCTAGCTCATAATGGTAAGCTATAGACTTGTATGAGGAATTTGGTATATTTGTAAACTATTTAATTAAAATGAATTACACGCTTATTAAAGATTGTATAGATCTGTTACAGGATTTTGAAACGGAGGTCCGTTCCAATCCTGATTTATATCCGGACAATATCCAGGGCTTTAAAGCGTGGATTTCTGCTCAGGGAAATATGAGATCAAATCCTTTAGAGGAGCCCTATTGGGAGGGTAAAGAGAACGGAAGGACGCCGGAAAGTGCTATCAGTACACTGCTCGTTCATCTGAATCGGTATGCAAAAACCTATTCAAAATCTGCTATTCTTGATTCTGAATTTTCCACCCAGGAAGATTTTATCTATTTAATTAATTTAAAGGCGTTCGGAGAAATGACGAAGATGGCTCTTATCAAGAAAAATATTCATGATAAACCGGTAGGTATGCTTATTATTGCAAGATTACTGCGCCAGGGACTTATAGAGCAGACGGAATCCGAGGTCGATAAACGCAGCAAATTGATCCGTATCACGGAAAGGGGATTATCGGTTTTAGAAAAACAAATGGAAAAGATCCGCCAGGCCACGAATATTGTGGCAGGAAACCTTAATTACAACGAAAAGATGGAACTTATACGTATTCTCAATAAGCTGGATCGCTTTCATTATCCCATTTTTTCACGGAACATCCATTCCGATCAGCTGATCAATACAGTATATGAAGAGTATATATTGAAAGATTAATAGCTTTTTACCAGATTATCAGGGGATAGAAGATCAATATCACTTACTTGGTAAGTTTTAATAACTCTATTATGACCATTTATCGTTATGCTCATCCCTTTTTAGTTCTCTTTCCACCTCGTTCACTTCAGTTAGTGGAAGGTGGTAAGTTTCATCAATATATTTAAGAATATTTTGATGGATCTCATGATTTAACTTTCGGATAAAAAGCTGGTTAGTAGTTTTTAATAATCCGATAAGATGATTTTGGGATTGATCCCTGTTAAAAAAAGATTTTTCAATAGATGCCCTTTTATCATCATTTACAATAATATCTTTAAAAACCGTATTCATGAGCACGGTCTGAAAAAATGATTCTGCAGGTAAGAGCGTATGTAAATAATAATCCTCAAAATCCATTACCCGCTTGTTATTGGTTAAAAAGGAACATGTTTCTCGGGTGAACATAAACCATTTTCCGCCGATATAAGGAGTAACACCGTCCATGAATGCCCTTTTATAAATCATTGAAGAGATTTTATGGGTGAGTTCCGTGAAGTGGTTCTGTATCCTCTGAAGCGTAGCAGGTCTGTAAAACTTCTGATCATAATAAAAAAGATAGTTCCTGCCATTATTTACTGTGAGAAACTGACGGATAATATTTTGTGATTTAAGCGGATAATCTTCTCCGCTTAGGTTGACAAAATAATCCCATTCTGCGTTCACATTAAGTAAGTATTCCATGGCATTAAGTTCTGCCTGAATCATACTGAATCCGCCAGCTACGATATTTATGCTTTCCAGAATATAAACGTTGGGAAAATGTACCAGATACTGCTGGATTTCCTCGGTAAACTCTTCTTTGGCTTTCCGGTCTATATGAACCAGGTAAAACTGATCACGGGTGTAGATTTTTTCAAACATTGCCTTAAATATTTCCGGCTTGTGGTGTACCATGATAAAATAAGCAATTCGGATCTGAGAAGACGGGTTACTATCTGATTTGTGGGATAAGGGATGCGGTTGTACTGCGGTGGTTTGCATATGCTGGAATTATAAAATTATCCGCTCTATGCAAACAATTAGATTTATGGGTGTAAGGTACGAATATATTTTTGATAATCAGTTAATTAATGTATATTGAATGCCTCCCTCAATAAATCTTAGCAACCAGGAACCATGAAATTTTGACAGTATTTCAGAAAAAATATCACAGCATATCGACTGGTATTTTTTTTGTTGACTTTCCACATAGCCGGCCAGCTACCTTTACACTGCCGTTTAAACGGATTTTACTTGTTTGAATCTAAAGATTGAAATATTTAAACCCTAATAGTTATAGAGATATGCTTTGGACAGTATGTGTTTTGTGTATGACAATTTTAGGTCTGATGTTTTTGCTGAAAAAACTTAAGCAGCCCTATCTTATCGCTTATATTATTGCCGGGGTATTGTTGGGACCCTATGTTTTCAGAATTGTAGATAAACCAGATGAAATAGAAGTTATTGGAGAGATCGGGATATTGTTGCTGATGTTCTTCATCGGAATTGAAATCAATATTCCGAATAAAAGAAGTCTTATTATTAAGCCTGTGATGGCGCAGAGTATTAAAGTGTTGCTGAGCTTTGTATTTGCCTATCTCCTCGGAAGGATACTTCACCTGGACTATAAAAGTATTCTCCTGATTGCCATCCTTTTTATGTTCAACAGTACAGCAGTTGTTGTCGATTTTATGAAGAGGCATGGAACGTTAAATACCGCCTTTGGAATAATTATACTCAATATCCTGTTATTGCAGGACCTTCTTCTTGCTCCGGTACTGACCCTGCTAAAGTTCTGGAGTGGTGAAGAATTCAACATCTTTAACTTTGTGCTTCCTTTAGCTTTATGCATCGGTATTTTTTTAATATTCAGGAAGGTCAGAAATTTAAGGGAGATCAGAATTTCAAGTACTTTTCTTGAAAATGACCATGATCTGCAGGTTTTTTTTGGCCTTTTTATCTGTCTTGGCTTTGGTCTTATTGCGGAAACCATTGGTCTGAGTGCCGCATTGGGAAGTTTTATAGCAGGAGTTCTGGTTGGAAAAATACAGGCATTCCACTGGCTTGAAAACTCTTTGTTGCCCTTCAAGGTTTTCTTTATTTCACTTTTTTTCGTATCCATTGGTCTAAGACTGGATATTAATTATCTTTTATCCAATTATATGCTGATTGGTATCGGTACCTTGGTCGTTTTAATAAGCAATAGTATTATGTCATCCGTTTTCTTTCGGATTCTGAACTTCAGCTGGAAAGACAGTTTTTATGGTGGAGCATTGCTTTCTCAGACCGGGGAATTTGGGATCCTGGCACTATCTATTGCCTATAAATCCGATATGGTAGGATATGATCTGTATAAAGCCGGATTAGGTATTACCTGCTTGTCTCTATTATTATCCACCTTTTGGATCAGTTGCGGTGCATTTGTTAAGATTCGCAAATCTGTACGCAGTTAAAAATAAGGAATGAGAGATATGGGATTACAATCAGGACTCATTTTGTGTCACAAAAATGAAATTTTGACAGAAATTCTGAAAAAATATCACCATTTATCCGGTGGTATTTTTTTTGCTGGTTTTTAGGTACAGCTGGCCAGCTGATGTGTTATTAAATAATTGTTAAACTTATTTAAAAAGAGATTACTATGAATAATCTAATGAAAAGAAACGGAAACAGCAATTTAGGCATTTCAAACATCTTTGATGATTTTTTTAGTCGTGAACTTTTTAACTGGGGTAATAACAATTACTCATCTACCAGTACAACCGTACCATCGGTAAATATAAAGGAAAACGGAGATGCGTATGAGGTTCAGGTTGCTGCACCCGGAATGGATAAGAATGATTTTGATATCAGCCTTGATGGTAACCTGCTGACCATTTCATCCATGAAACAGGACAGTAGTGAAACAAAAGAAGAGAACTTCACCCGAAGAGAGTTCAGTTATCAGTCCTTCCAGCGTAGTTTTGAACTTCCGAAGAATGTTGTTGACCAGGATAACATTAACGCGAAATATGAAAACGGATTGCTTATGCTTACTATTCCTAAGAAGGAAGATGCAAAGCAGAAGCCACCAAGAAGGATTGAAATATCATAAAAATATTTAGAAAAATGGCTACCCATGGTAGCCATTTTTTATTAAAAGAGAATGAATAGCAGTATTTATAAACCAAAAAGCTGAAGTGAAATCTCCAGCTTTAATTAATTGTATCGGTTATTATATTAACCGGTTACTTTCAATGATTGAATATGTCCGTCAGACAATTGAAAATGATACTTCAAAACAATAGGGCTGCCAGGAAAGTCTCCTAAAACTTCTGCCGATAAAATATTTTCATTTTCATTATAGTCTAAAGGCTTCATAGTAGCATTGTAATCTTTGTTGGCTTTATCAATCCATTTTTCAATTTCAGTTTTTCCGTTATGAGTTTTGCCTTCATCAAATACTTCTGCATTTTCATTAAAACAATTGGCATAAGCAATACTGTCAAAATTGTTTTGGGCTTCGATTAAATCTGTGATAACTTTTGGTAGGTTCATTTTTTATTTTTTTAAGATGATTAAACTGTTGGCACTGTGCCACCATCGATTACAAATTCAGTTCCGGTTAAATAGCTGGCTCTTGGTGAAACTAGGAAACCTACTAATTCAGCAACTTCTCCCGGTTCTGCGGGTCTGCCGTAAGGTATTCCACCCAATGCATCCATAACACTTTGCATGGCTTCTTCTTCTGTACTATTTGCATTTCTTGCAATCTCACCCAGCCACGCTGTGGATGCCGTTGTATTGATCCATCCCGGTGAAACAGTCAGCACGCGGACACCTTTGGGGGTTACTTCATTTGACAAACTTTTACTGTAATTGATCAATGCTGCCTTTGCAGCTGCATACGGCAAAGTAGAATCATACAATGGCAGTTTACCCTGGATTGAAGCAATATGAATAATAACACCGCTTTTGCGCTCTATCATTTGTGGTAAAAACCCTCTGTCCAGTCTCACCGGAGCAAGCAGATTGGCTCGAAGAGTTGATTCCCAATCTTCATCGTTTAGTGCAATGAAACCTCCCGCAGGTGTTGATGAAGAACCAAGGTTGTTCACAAGAATGTCGAGTCTGCCATAAGTAGACAGCACTTCGCTGATGACATTTTGTGTTCCTTGAGCTGTACTTAAATCGGCCGAAATAAAATGCAGGTTTTCATTTTCTTTTTCAGGCTTGTTTCTCGCTGTAATAATAACCTTTGCACCGGCTTGTAGCAATCTCTCTGCTATGGCTTGTCCGGCCCCTTTTGTTCCTCCTGTTACCAAGGCAATTTTACCTTGAAGTTCATTGTTGTAATTAAATTGATTTTCCATTGTCTAATTCTTTGATACAAATTTCCGAAGTATCACTATTTTAGGCAATAACGGAAAATCGAATTGCATAGGGATAATTTATTCCCCTATTGTACAATTTGGTACATTGGGCTACATTTGTATATGCATGAAAGAAAAATACCTTTGAATTTGAACTGTGGCCTTGACCTTATTGGTGAAGTCCTTTATGGCAAGTGGAAAATCCGCCTGCTATGGTTTATCTATCAGGGACATCTGCGTCCAAGTGAATTACAGCGTAAAATTCCGGATGCATCAAGGCGTGTATTAAATATTCAATTAAAGGAACTTGAAGAGCATGAACTTGTCACTAAAAAAATCTATGCTCAGGTCCCTCCCAAAGTTGAATATTCACTCACAGATTTTGGTAAGACACTAATTCCTGTAATTTCTGTATTAGGCGGTTGGGGCGACGAGAATGAAGATAGACTGAGAAGAGTGATTCTGTCAAGAATGGGAGAGCATGATAAACATTCATAGCTTGCTTGATTTAATTATTAACGCTCAAAACAACGTTAACTATTTAATTGGTGATTCTTATTAAATTTTTCTCAAATCTATTTCTGTTTACGGATACGGCTTAAAGTTTCTTTTGTAATTCCCAAATACGATGCAATAAGATGTTGTGGAAATCTTTGTAAAAATGCAGGATGAGTTTTAAAAAGATTATGATAACGTTCTGCTGCGGAAAGGCTTATTGCATTATTGATGCGATTTTGCATCGCTATGCCGTGGTTCATATCCAATCGTTTTGTCAATTCATTTAAAGCCGGAATTTTTGTCATTTCGTTAATGTCTTCTTTTGAAATCATCAACATCTCAGTATCCTCATAGGCTTCAATAGTATAAATGGACGGTTTTGAGCCTAATAGACTTTCTCGATCAGCTACCCACCAGTTTTCCAGATAAAGGTTGATGACATTTTCCTTTCCAGAGTCGTCCACAGAATATTGTTTCATTGCTCCCTTAATGATGAAACCACAGTATTTGCAAATTTCTCCCTGCTTTAGAAAAAACAGTTTTTTTTCAATTTTTTTGTAAACAAATAACTCTCGTATAAATTTTTTGTCATCAGAACTTAATGTGGATGAGCTGTGAGCTTCGATATAACTGAAAAGAATTAAAAAACTGTCCTGATTGATATTCATAGTTAGGTCCTGAACTGATTTCTTGATTTACGAATTTAATGAAAATTATCTGGTCATTAAAAGTTATTATCAAATCCGTTATCAAAATAAATCATTGAATCATTTTGATGCAAAATATTTATTATCAAATATCAACAACTTCCAGACTTGGATGCCTGTAAATTTGCGATATAAATAACCTTTAAAATATAATTACAATGGCTACAAAATGGAACCTAGACCCGACACACAGTGAAATAACTTTCAAGGTAAGACATATGATGATTTCAAATGTCAAAGGAAATTTCACCAATTTTGATGTGCAGCTTGAAGCAGAAGACGATACTTTTACCAATGTAAAAACAGTAGCAACTATTCAGACAGATTCTATATCTACATACAATACCGACAGAGACAATCACCTGAAATCGGCAGACTTTTTTAATGTTGAAGTACATCCTGTAATCACTTTTGAAGCTTCTGCATTAAGCAATGAAGTAAAGGGTGATCTTACCATTAACCACATTACAAAACCAATTACTCTTGATGTGGATTTCAACGGAATTAAAGCAGATCCATACGGAAATACAAGAGCAGGATTTTCTTTTGAAGGCAAAATCAATAGAAAAGATTTCGGACTTACCTGGCATGCTGCGCTTGAGGGCGGAGGAGTAATGGTAAGCGATCAGGTGAAACTTGCGGGCGATTTACAGTTTGTAAAACAGCAATAAGAAAACATCAAATAGCAAACAATAGACAAGCCTTTGGAACCTCAAAGGCTTTTGTTTATTTATGATCGGAATTTTAATGGAATTTATTTCCATTGAACTTTCTTTATACAAAACTAAATAATGCAATCATAAAACTACGAAATATCGTAGTTTTTTTTATTATGATATTTTAAATAATATTCTGTAAATCAGGTGTTTTGTTGTTTTGGGTTATTTTTTGGCATTATGCTCATAAGTTTAATTCAAAAAATAATACAACAATGAGCACATTAACATTAAAAGACGGAACAGAAATTTTTTACAAAGATCAGGGACAAGGACCTGTCTTGATGTTTCACCACGGGTGGCCATTATCATCTGATGACTGGGATGCACAGGTAATTTTCTTTTTACAGAAAGGCTACAGAGTGGTTACCCACGACAGAAGAGGCCACGGACGCTCCAGCCAGAATATCTACAATCATACTATTGAACAATACGCTTCTGATGCTGCAGAACTGGTTGAATTTTTAGATCTGAAAGATGTTGTACACATCGGGCATTCAACAGGAGGTGGAGAAGTGATCCGTTATGTTAACAAATATGCAAACGGAAGAGCTAAGAAAGCGGTTCTGATCAGTGCCATTCCGCCGGTAATGGTTAAGAGTGAAAATAATCCTGACGGTGTTCCGATGTCAGTTTTTGATGATATCAGAGAACAGACGATGAACAACAGAAACCAGTTTTATTATGATCTTACTTTCCCTTTCTATGGCTATAACAGAGAAGGAGCGAGTGTAAAGGACGGAGTTCAGAGAAACTGGTGGAGACAAGGATTGATGGGAGGAATTGTTGCTCATTATGACGGGATCAAAGCTTTTTCAGAAACAGATTTAACCGAAGATTTAAAAGCTGTGGATATTCCTGTTTTGGTGATGCATGGTGAGGATGACCAAATCGTCCCTATTGCCAATGCGGCATTAAAATCAATTAAATTACTAAAGAACGGAAAACTGATCACATATCCGGGGTTCCCTCACGGAATGCCCACTACAGAGCATCAAACCATTAATAAAGACCTTTTGGAATTTATTGCTGAATAATTATCATTCCATTCAAATCCAAAATATATGGAAAACTCAAAAACTCACGAAGCGGAATTCAATCCTGAAGATTTTGCTATTGTTCCTGCCCGTACGTTTGACGAACTGAAAGTAGGTGAATTGTTCAGGGCGCCAAGCAGAACTCTTACTGATGCACATGCTTCAGCTTTTCAAACGGTTTCCTGTGATAATCATCCGATTCATTACGATGTGGAATATGCAAAAAGATATGGCCATGAAGCTCCGGTAGTTCACGGTTTGCAGGTATTGGCTTTTACCGCACCGGGCGCGACTCTTTTGCCTCATTACTTCGGAAGTGTTTTTATTGCTTTTTTAGAATTATCATGCCATTTTTTGAAAGAGGTACATTCAGGAGATACGTTGTATTCTTCGTTGGAAATCACCGATTTAACGCCACAGGAAGACAGAGGTATAGTGACCACAAAAGTGAGAGTCTATAACCAAAAATCTGAACTCGTTCTGGAAGGGCAGCATAAATATTTACTAAAAAGATAATTTCTTTTTCAAATCTGCTGTCTTCTTTTTAAATGGAGATCCTTTTAGGGAAGGCAGCTGATTCAATACCACTTTGACATGTTTACAATAAATCTGTCAAAAATCAGCCATTAAAAATATCATCATTATGAAACTAAAAACAATTTTTGGTACTGCCGTTTTATTGTCAGCGGTATTCCTTACCAATATTAATACACAAAATACGGCAAAATCTACGAAAGCCAGAGCAGAATATATCGAAGTGGAACCTAATGTAAGGCTTCATGTTTCCGACCTTGGAGAAGGTAAGCCGGTTGTTTTAATCCACGGTTATCCGGTAAGTGATGCTTCATGGGAGTACCAGTATCTTCCTTTAATTAAAGCGGGTTATCGGGTTATAGGAATCACTCTGAGAGGGTTCGGACAGTCGGACAAGCCTTATGGAAAATATGATTATGACCAGTTTGCTTCTGATATCAAAACTGTTTTAGACAAATTGGATATCAAAGATGCTACGTTGGGCGGCCATTCTATGGGTGGTGCGATTGCTTTGCATTACGTGGCGAAATACAACAGTGCTCATGTCAGTAAATTGGCATTATTCGCTGCTGCGGCACCTGTTCATACCAAAAAACCTGATTATCCTTATCCGCTATTTACAAAAGAAGATATTACCAAATGGATAGACCTTGTAAGCGTAGACAGACCGGGATTACTGAATACGATAGGTGAAAGATTTGTTTTATCCGCAACTTCTGTTTCACCAGGGGTAGGTACCTGGCTGGGAGGGATTGAAATGCAGTCATCTGCTTATGCAATGGAGCAGGCTTTAATCGCTTTAAGAGACGAAGATCTTCGTGGAGATTTACCGAAAATCAAGATTCCGACCCTTATCATGCAGGCAAAACAGGACAGGATAGTGGCTTATGCTTTAGCAGAGCAAATGAACAAAGCTATTAAAGGATCTAAGCTTATTCCTTTTGAAAACAGCGGACATGCACTGTTCCTCGAAGAAAAAGACAAATTCAATGAAGAATTATTAAAATTTCTTAAGCAATAAAATTCAAACTCAATAACATCTAAATAAACTTTATGAAACCATCATCAAAACTACTTTCTCCTGAAAATCATGCACTGGTACTGATTGATTTTGAAGGACAAATGGCATTTGCAACCAAAAGTATCTCTATGAACGAACTGCGTAACAATGTAGCAGTACTGTGTGGGGCATCCAAAATATTCAATGTTCCGACCATCATTACTACAGTTGCAGAACAAAGCTTTTCAGGTCCTGTTTTCCCGGAAATCGAGGAAGCATATCCTATGGCAACCTCAGGCTATATAGACAGAACAACGATGAATACATGGGAAGATGAAGCCGCTTATAAAGCCATTACAGGAACCAAGAAGCAAAAACTGGTTCTCGCAGGATTATGGACAGGCGTTTGTATTGTGGGGCCGGCATTATCTGCACTTGAGGAAGGCTATGACGTGTACGTCATTACCGATGCCTGTGGCGATGTAAGCGATGAGGCACACGAAAGAGCTGTACAGAGAATGATCCATTCAGGAGTAAAGCCTATGACTTCCATTCAGTATATCCTGGAACTTCAGAGAGACTGGGCACGTCAGGAAACATATGGTCCTGTAACTGACCTTATGAAAAAATATGGTGCTTCTTACGGATTGGGAATCCACTATGCTCACCATATGCTGAATCACTAAAATCCATATACCATTTTCAATGTTGAAATCTGCACCTTCAATACTGTTTTTAAAAGCTTTTATCATGACAGTTCTTTTATGTTCTGAAACTTTCTCCTCCCAGAGCTTTAAACTTCTGCGGTATGATGAAAATTATGAATATCTGAAAGATTCCACCAAAAGCTTTTATGATAAAATTAAATATCTCCCTCTCAATGAAAAGAAAGATATCTATCTCTCATTGGGTGGTGAGGCAAGGTATGAATATGTGGATTTCAACAACGAAGATTGGGGAAGGCTTAACATAGGACACAACGACTTTTTTCTCCAACGCTATGATCTTCATGCAGACTGGCATTTCGGGAAAAACTTCAGAATATTTTCACAGATCAGAAGTGCTTTGCAAAACGGAAGAAAAAACGGTTCAAGAGGCATTGATGAAGACCAGATGAATATTCAGAACCTCTTTCTGGATGCAGGTTTGGTGAATATGGAAGATCAGAAGCTGATAGTGAGACTGGGAAGACAGGAGCTGGACTACGGTTCCGGAAGATTAATTTCTGTGAGGGAAGGGCCGAATGCAAGGTTGTCTTTTACAGGAGCCAAAATCATGTATTCCTATAAAAATATTTCCGTAGATGCTTTTGCGATGATGGCAGACTCTATCAAGACCGGCGTTTTTGATAATACCATTTCAAAGCAGCTTAACCTTTGGGGACTTTATTCCAAAATTATTATTCCTGAAACCGGAAATCTGGATCTATATTACCTCGGAATCCGTAGAGATGAATCTGTTTTTGAAGCCGGAACAGCCAGAGAAAAGCGTCACACAATTGGCGGAAGGCTCTGGAAATATGGCGGCGGATTTATCTATAACCTGGAAGCGGCCTATCAGTTCGGACGTTTTGGAAACGACAATATCAGTGCCTGGACGGGCTCTGTGGATGTAGGATATCTCTTTGAAAACGTTAGATTCAGCCCAAGCATCAATCTGAGAAACGATTATATATCAGGAGATCATTCTAAAAACGATGGAAAGCTCGGTACATTTAATCCTTTATATCCAAAAGGAGGGTATTTCGGCTTCAGTCCGCAGGTGGGTCCTGTCAATTTAATTGATATTCATCCGTATATGACCCTTGATCTGACTTCCAAACTCAAAATGCAGATGGATGTTGTCTTCAACTGGCGATATTCCCTGAACGACGGAGTTTACCGGCCAAGCGGAGCATTGAACCGTCCCGGAAGCAGCTCAGATAAAAGGTATATCGGAACGGCTTATTTAACCAGCTTTACCTATAATTTCAACAAACATTTTTCTTTGGTGAGCGGACTTCAGTATTTCCACAAAGGACCTTTTATCGAAGATATCATTCAGGATGCAAAAAGCGGTGTTTTCTGGAATATAAGGCTGGGATTCAAATTTTAATCATTACTAAATCATTTATTATGCAAAATTCAATTTCAAAATACATCAATTGGTCAAAAACAATCTTTACAGTATTGGTGTTGGCAACTGCGGGAACCCAATTCGTTTCAGCACAGGCTGTTGCAGGAAAAACAGCTATCGGGACCTCAAAAACATGGGGAACTGTTGACGGGATTTCTGTCATAGGTATGGTACAGGGGCCATCTGCGGCCAAAGCAGATTTACAGATCGCCTGTGTTTTCGAGTATACGGAAGGAGATATTTTCAATCCTCCTGCGCTTCCCAAAGAACTGAACGGCATGGTTCATCTGGATGAAGCATTAAAAGGAATTATTACAGAAGTCCGTAAAAAAGGACAGTTCAAGGGACACGCTTTAGAAACCTTATTAATTAATCCTCCGAAAGGAAGCCTTGCCTCCGGAAAATTGCTGTTGATAGGCTTGGGTAACAGAAACTCTTTCGATGCCGAACTGATGAAAGAAGTAGGAGGTGTTGCCATGAGAGAAGCTTTGAAACTACAGGTACATACCGTATCCTTTGCCAGTGATATCAAAGATGCCGGAATTGATTCTCCAACCGCCTTAGTGGCAGAAAATGTGGTTTTGGGCGCTTTTGATGCCTACCGTACACAGTCTTATTTAAAAGCTCAGCATTTATCCGATACAATGAAGCTAAAAAAACTGATTCTGCTGGCCGGACCGTCTTTTTTCACCGTTGCCGGAGGAGGAATTCAGGAAGCTATTTCAAAGTTGAACACCAAATAATTAAAGATGAAAGCAGATCTTATCATATACAACGGAAAAATACACACTTTCAATAAAGAAACTCCGGACGTTTCTGCAGTGGCCATTAAAGACGGGAAAATTATCGCGGTTGGAAATTACGGACTGGCAGACCAGTTTGTAGATGAATCTACAGAACTTATTGATCTCAGAAAGAAAAGAGTAGTACCGGGAATCAATGATTCTCACATTCACCTGATTCGTGGCGGATTGAATTACAACCTGGAATTAAGATGGGACGGGGTTCCGTCACTGGCCGACGCGCTCAGAATGTTAAAAGACCAGGTAGACCGTACGCCTTCTCCGCAATGGGTTCGTGTCGTAGGAGGATGGTCCGAATTCCAATTTGCAGAAAGAAGGATGCCAACCCTGGAAGAGATTAATGCTATCGCCCCCGAAACACCAGTTTTTATTCTGCATTTATACGACAGGGCATTGATGAACAGAGCTGCATTAAAAGCAGTAGGATTTACCAAAGATACTCCGGCTCCGGCAGGCGGACATATTGAAAGAGATGCTAACGGTGAACCCACAGGGTTGATTATTGCCACACCCAATGCCATGATCTTATACTCAACACTGGCAAAAGGCCCGAAGCTTTCTTACGAACACCAGCTGAATTCCACAAGGCATTTTATGACAGAACTGAACCGCTTCGGAATTACCAGTGTCATTGATGCCGGCGGAGGATTCCAGAATTTTCCGGATGATTATCAGGTGGTGAACGAACTGAATGAGAAAAAACAGCTTACCGTAAGGATCGCCTATAATCTTTTTACCCAGAAACCTAAGCATGAATTTGAAGATTTCAGCGATTGGATCGACACGGTAAAATTATATCAGGGGGACGATATGTACCGTCACAACGGGGCAGGAGAGATGCTGGTATTTTCTGCAGCCGATTTTGAAGATTTTCTTCAGCCAAGACCTGACCTGCCTGAAAACATGGAAGCAGATCTCGAAAAAGTAGTCCGTTTACTGGTAGAAAACCGCTGGCCATTCAGACTTCATGCAACCTATAATGAAAGCATCACCCGTTTTTTAAATGTTTTTGAAAAAGTAAACCGGGATATTCCTTTTAATGGTCTTCCATGGATTTTTGATCATGCAGAAACCATTGATGAAAAAAATATAGAACGTGTAAAAATGCTTGGCGGAGGAATCGCCATCCAGAGCAGAATGGCTTATCAGGGAGAATATTTTGCAGACCGTTATGGTTCCGGCGCCGCAGAAAGTACACCACCCGTAAAAAAAATGCTGGAAATGGGAGTTCCTGTAGGTGGAGGCTCAGATGCCACAAGGGTAAGCAGCTACAATCCGTGGGTTTCCATGTATTGGCTGACCGCAGGTAAAACTGTTGGCGGACTTCAATTGTATCATGAATCAAAGCTGGACAGATCAACCGCATTGGAACTGTACACAAAAGGCAGCGCATGGTTTTCTCAGGAACAGCAGAAAAAAGGTGATATCAGGGTAGGAATGTTTGCCGATCTGGCAGTTCTTGATCAGGATTATTTTACGGTTGATGATGAAGATATCAAAAATATTGAAGCGGAAATGACCATTGTAGACGGGAAAATAGTCTATGCCAAAGGAACATTCTCATCTTATGCACCACCATCTATTCCTGTGCTTCCGGACTGGTCTCCCACCAATCTTTACAACGGATATTACCCTGCAGGCGGACATTTTCAGAAAGAAATTGAGAAAAATGCGAAACAGGATTTAAAAGCCCCGCTGACCTCACAAATTCACAGCTGTGCAGGAAGCTGCGATATTCACCATCATAACCATAACCAGGCAAGAATGAGCAATGTGCCCGTTAATAATTACCACACATTCTGGGGAGCTCTAGGCTGTTCGTGCTTTGCTTTTTAACTATCAATACATATGGAAATTTTAAAACAGATCCTTTCATCGGATTTAGGTTCACCATGTAATGATGCTTCATTCTTGGTTTTCCGGGTACTCCTTGCGATTCAATTGTTCAGAGTGCATGGCTTAAAGAAATTCAGACTGGAAAACGGGCAAAGGGAAGTCATTCCAAACCCTCTGGGATTGCCTGATCAACTCAATGCCATAGTTGCTTCATTTGCTGATCTGGTAGTTCCGTTTCTGATTATTTTAGGACTGGGAACCAGGCTTGCGGTTTTACCGACAATCGGCGTGACGGCTATCGGATATTTTGTGGTTCATAGAAAGGATTCATTGGAAGTGCGGGATGTTCCTTTTATGTACACCCTTTCCCTGTTACTGATTCTTGCATTGGGTGCAGGAAGATATTCACTTGATTATTACTTATTAAATATTTTATAAAATGAAAACTTCAATCGGAATTAAAAACGAAAATTTAGCAAAAGTTGCTGAGGTACTGGTTACCACTTTAGCAGACGAATTTGTATTGTATACCAAAACTAGAAAAGCACATTGGAATGTCGAAGGACCGGATTTTTACAATAAACACCTGTTTTTTGAAGCACAATACGGGCAGCTGGACGACATCATTGATGATCTGGCTGAAAGAATCAGGACGCTGGGACATTATGCACCGGCTACTTTAAGGGAATATCTTGAATTAACCCATTTGTCTGAGCACCATCTTGAATCGAACGACAGCCTAACTTACATCAGAGCGCTTCTTTCCGACCACGAAAGTATCATCATTCATCTTCGTGAAAATATTGAAAACTTCGCTGTGGAATTCCGTGATTCAGGGACAAGCGACTACATTACAGGATTACTGGAAGCCCATGAGAAAATGGCCTGGATGCTCCGTTCACATTTAAAATAGAAAAATGGAAGTAAAACATAATATCGGTTTTGTCACCTTATTGTTAACCATGATTGCCGGATACTGTGATACCGTGACATTTGTAGCGGCAGATGCCCTTTTTTCGGCACATGTTACAGGGAACTTTATTGTATTTGCCTATCAGTTTGTGAAGGGATCGGATATTCATGCCTGGGTAAAGCTGCTTACTTTTCCGGTCTTTATTCTCGCGGTTATGGCAGGAGGGAAGATTGCCGGGAAAGTTATCAATCATTACACGCTGCTATTCTGGGAAGGAACATTGCTTTTTTTAGCCGGAATTATTGTTGCCGTTCTCAGTTACTACGGAACGTTTTCAGAAGTTATGATGTATACTGTGGCTATAATGACCGTTTTTGCGATGGGGCTTCAGAATGCTTTCGGGAAACTCTATGCAAAGGAAACCCATGGTCCTACTACCATGATGACAGGAAATGTAACCCAGGCTTCCCTGGATTTTGGAACGCTTCTGTCAAGTGGCTTTCAACACCCTGAAGCCTGGGCAAGCCTGAAGAAGCAGTTGGTTACCATACTTGGATTTCTGATAGGCTGTTTTTTAGGAGCATATGCGGGAAAACAATTTGGACTCGAAACATTGATTTTACCGGGGCTGGCCATGATCATCTGCTATTTTTATCACCGTAAAAACTAGTACGGGACTATGGCAAAATACGGTATAAAATATTACCTTTAAAAAATGAATTTCAGGCTTTATTTTTTATCAAAAAATCTATTTAAGGTAGTATATTTTTCATTGGTTTTTATGTTTTCATGGAGTATAAAAGCACAAATCCAAGAAAATCCTGCACTGTTGAGAAAACAGATTTCCTCTTCCCCCAATACTACTCAGAAAACCACTTTATTGTTGCGGCTGAGTAACTATTATATTAGTAAAAAAGGAGAGTTGAAGGCTGATCTCGACAGTGCCGCTATTCTGAACAGACAGGCAAAAGCACTGAATATAAAATCCGGAGATCCGATGTCTGCCGGAAAGCTCATATTTCTGGATGCTAAACTAGATAAAGAAAGAGGCAGTAAAAACATTGCTTTATCCAAAATGAAAGAAGCACTTGCTTATTTTGAAACCCATCAATTTAAGGAACAGACCGGAGAGGCATATAACGAGTTATCGTATATGTATGACAATAAACCCGAGTATTTTGATACTAAAATTAGATTGAAAGAAAAAGCATTGGAACTTTTTAAAAATTCAGGATCAAAACTGAATCAGGCAGGCGTTTTAAAAGATCTTGGAGAACTATATTATATCAAAGAAAATCCTGATAAAGCGCTCGGTTTGCTCAGGCAATCCCTTTCTGTTTATCAGTCGGTGAAATTCAGAGAATTACAGAGTGTTTATAACCTTATTTCCCAGGTTGAAATTCAGAAGGCGGATTATGGGGAAGCACTCCGTTATGGTCTTCTGGCAGAAAAAACAGCAGAAAGCGTAAATGATTATTCTTTGCAGATGTGTTCTATTTACAGCAATATCGGAATGGTGTATTACTATCTCCGCCAGAACGACGATGCCATGAGATATTGGGAAAAATCCTTAGCTACTGCTAAAAAAAATAAAGATAACAGCTACATCAGAACCGTTGCCAATAATATTTCTACGATGCTGATCAGGCAGAAAAAGTTTAAGCAGGCTATTACCATGATAGAAGAATATAGAGAACGTTACCCTATCGTAGACCAGGATTTTGAAATGTCAGAAAATTATATCCTGTTCAGCACCTATACCATTTTAAAGCAGTTTAATAAAGCCGAAGCCTACTACAAAAAACTGGTCGCCTATTACGGTGAAAATGCAGAAAAGAACAATCAGCAGGCTTCATTGCTGCGAAGCTTTGTTTTTTATCATTACCAGACCCGTAACTTTGATAAAATGTACCGCGAAGCGAGGCTTTTTGATTCGATAGCTAAAAATAACGGAAATGATATGCTTCGTTCGGAAAACCATTTAATGTGGTTCAAAGCAGATTCTGTACAGGGAAAATACCTGGATGCCATACAGCATTATCAGCTGTACAAGAAACTTTCAGATTCTGTTTTTAACGGCGAAAAAAGCAAGCAGATCAACAGCCTTAAAATTCAGTTTGAGACAGAACAGAAAGATAAAAACATTCAGCTGCTGACCCAGAAAGCAAAACTACAGGATATTAAGATTGCGAATGATACCTTTATCAGATATGTTTTCATTGGAAGTATTCTCGCACTGATCCTTTTTGCTGCCTTGTTGTATAACCGATCAAGATTAAAAAGCAATGCCAATAAAAACCTGGAACTGAAACGTAAGCAGATTGATGAACAGAACGAACAGCTGAAAAAATTACTTGCCGAAAAAGAATGGCTCTTAAAAGAGATCCATCATAGGGTCAAAAACAATCTGCAGATTGTGATCAGCCTGCTGAATACGCAGTCTGCTTACCTGGATAATGAAGATGCCCTGATGGCCATCCAGAACAGCCAGCACAGAATGCATGCTATGTCCATTATCCATCAGAAACTTTATCAGTCCGATAATCTTTCGATGATTGATATGTCATGGTATATTTATGAGTTGATCACTTATATCAAAGAATGTTATTCATATGACAAAAAAATTAATTTCACAGTGGATACTGATAAAGTGTTACTTGACGTCGCCCAGGCGGTTCCTATGGGATTAATTGTTAATGAAGCAGTCAATAATACGGTAAAATACGCGTTTCCGGATGACCGGAAAGGTGAAGTTTCCGTCTCATTCAAAAATACGGATGACCATCTTTGTGAACTGATTATATCAGATAATGGAGTAGGGCTTCCCAATGATTTCAATATTGAAGAAACGGAATCTCTGGGAATGAACCTGATGCGGGGGCTTACTGACCAGTTAGACGGGACCTTCCATCTCGAAAATAAAAGTGGATTAAAAATTACAATTACATTCAGAAGAAATACAGAAATAACTCCTTCCAACTAAAGGCTGACTATCATGAAAGAAAAAATATTAATTGTAGAAGATGAATTTATTGTAGCCAATGATCTGAAGCTGATGCTGATGAAAGCCGGTTACCAGATCACAGGAATCGCATCTTCGGTGGTTCAGGCCAGAAAACTGATTGCAGACAGCAAGCCGGATTGGGTACTTCTTGATATCATCTTAAAAGGAGACCTCACAGGAATCGATCTTGCCTGGGAACTGCGTGAAATGAATCTGCCTTTTCTTTATATTTCAGCCAATACCAACCAGTCTACCCTGGAAGCAGTGAAAGAAACGCAGCCCTACGGATTTATGGTAAAACCTTTCCGGGAGCGTGATATGATTGTTATGCTTGACATTGCCAGATACCGTTATGATATGGAAAGAGGCTGTGAACTGTGTACAGATAACGGAAATCGTGAAGTGATTGAAGGAATTATCGGGAAAAGTAAGGTACTTCAGGATGTTGTTGAAAAAATAAGAATAGTCGCTCCTACAGATACCTCTGTTCTGGTGGTCGGGGAAAGCGGAACGGGTAAGGAAAAAGTGGCTCATTCCGTTCATGAGCTTTCAGACCGCAGCGCTCATCCTATTGTTGTAGTCAACTGTGCCGCACTGCCGCATGCGCTTATCGAATCCGAGCTCTTCGGACATGAAAAAGGAAGCTTTACCGGAGCCAATACATTGAGGATCGGAAAATTTGAACAAGCCAACGGAGGAACCGTCTTCCTGGATGAAATAGGAGAGCTGCCACTGGATTCACAAATTAAATTACTGAGAGTTTTACAGGAAAAGGAAATTGAACGGCTTGGTGGACATAATACAGTTAAAGTAAATGTAAGAATTGTTGCAGCGACCAACCGCTCCCTGGAAAAAGAAGTGGCGGAAGGAAGATTCAGGCTGGATCTGTATTACCGTTTGAATGTTTTCCCTATAGAACTGCCTCCGCTGAGAGAAAGAAAGGAAGATATCGTATTGCTGGCCCATTTTTTCCTGAATAAATATGCCGCTGCTTCGAGAAGAAATATCACTTCTATCAGTGAAAAAGCATTAGAACAGTTGCTGAATTATCACTGGCCGGGAAACATTCGTGAGCTGGAGCATTTGATCGAACGAAGTGTTCTGTTGGCCAAAACCGCAGAAATAGAAAGCTTTGATCTGCCCAAAATCATTGAAAAATCTTCTGAAATGCCAGGCCAGCTGAAATCATTGGAAGATATGGAAAGAGATCATATTATAAGTGCGCTTCAGACTTCTAACGGAAAAGTTTCCGGACCTGGCGGTGCTGCAGAGCTGCTGAAAATACAAGCTCAGACTTTATATTCCAAAATGAAAAAATTAGGAATTGACAAAGGCTATAAATAATCCCGGGCAAAGCTAACCGGAGACCATATTTTCATTCATTTTTTTAATCATAATTCTTCAAATAATTGAGGACAAAATCATTATGCCTTTACGCAGAGTATCAAATAATAAATCAATCAGGTAATTATGGAAAAAGAAACACTCAGAATAGAAGGATTCAGTGATGGCATTTTTGCAATAGCCGTTACGCTTTTGGTATTGGATCTTCATTTCCCTGAAGAGCATTCAATACAGAACGAGAACGATCTGCTGGTCTTTCTGAAGAATCAATGGCCGGCATTTCTGGCATTTATCCTTTCATTTTTCAGCATTTTCATCATGTGGGTAAACCATCATAAGATCTTCAAACAGATCTATAGTCGGAATTCCGCAATTATGTTTGCGAATGGACTGATCCTTTTTCTGGTTTCAGCAGTTTCTTATCCTACCGCTTTGCTGGCAAGGTATTTTGACGGTGAAGCTTCCTCTGTTGTTGTGGCAATTTATACCGGTATTTTTGTTCTGATCAATCTTGCTTATAATTTATTATGGTTTCTGGCCACCCAGAATAAAAAACTTTTGCGTCCCGGTATTACCGATGCTGCTATAAAAAAGATCCATAATAATTACTTTTACGGGCTTCCGATTTATGTGATTGCATTAATCCTGTCGTTCTGGATCCCGGTCTTGTCGCTGCTGATCATTTTAGGCCTTTGGATTTTCTGGGCTTTGTCTTCCGGGAAAATAGAAATGGAGCTTGACAAACATTATTCAGATCCCTTGAAATAGTGTTTTTTTTCTATTCCGAGTTTCTGCATTTTGGAAATCAGCGTGGTTGGCGGTAATCCCAGCAGCTTTGCAGCACCTGTTTCACCAAAAATACGGCCGTTACATTTTTTGATTATTTTTAGAATATATTCCTTTTCGAATTCCTGGAGCGTTTTGATCCGGAAATCCTGATCCGTATTTTGAGAGTTAATAACTTTCGGAAAATCCATTTCCCTGATCATATTTCCTTTTGCCGTCAGCATGCTTCTTTCAACCATATTTTCTAGTTCACGGATATTACCGAGCCATGGATTGGCAATCATCATTTTTGCCACGTTCTGAGAAAAACCGGTAATCTTTTTACCTGTCTTAGGATAGAGTTTCTTAAGGAAGTAGTTTGCCAGTAAAGGAATATCCTCTTTTCTTTCCCGCAAGGCAGGAAGATGGATAGGAAATACATTCAGCCTGTAAAAAAGATCACTTCTGAACCGTCCTTCCGCGACTTCTTTTTCAAGATTCCTGTTGGTGGCCGTAATGATCCTTACATTCACTTTTATTCTTTTGTTTCCCCCGATCCTTTCGATTTCTTTTTCCTGAAGAACCCTCAGAAGTATGGCTTGCAATTCCAGGGGAAGTTCACCTATTTCATCCAGAAAAATGGTGCTGTTGTGCGCCTGTTCAAACTTTCCTTTCCGCTGTTCGGTTGCTCCGGTAAAGCTTCCTTTTTCGTGCCCGAAAAGTTCGGATTCTATCAGATTGGCAGGAATGGCCGCACAGTTTATCCTGACCATCTTCTTTCCCGAAAATTCTGAAAGTTTATGAATAGCCTTTGCTATAAGCTCCTTTCCTGTACCCGTTTCTCCAAAGATGATGACATTGGATTGTGATGGAGCTGCCTGCGAGATCTGTTCAAAAATAGTCTGCATTACTTCACTTTGTCCTACAATTCCATGAAAGCCATACTCACTTTTCTTTTCTTCTTCAGTTTCTTTAGGAAAGTTCTGGATATTTCTTTGAAACGCTTTCAATTGTTCCTGAACATCAATATTATGAAGAGTAATGGAAACCTGGGTAGAAACGCCGTTTAAAATCCTTTCCGGAATAGCATCTCTTGAGATAAAATTTCTGTAGAAAAGGAAAAGCACATTTTTATTTTCATTAACAGCAGGCAGACCTAATCCCACAGCCATTCGCATTCCCGAATTTCTAACTTCGGTAAAACAGGAAGGAAGTGATGACAATTCTTTAAGATCAAAAAACAGGGGTTCCGCGGAATCAAAGCATTTTTTTAAATACGTATCAAGTGCATGATCTATAGTGTAATTTTGATTTTCAATCCCACTGATGAGCATTTCAATAATCCCTCTGTAATCCCTGACAATCATACAATCATTAAAGCCCAGTTCAGTTTTGAAAGAGGTATTGAGAACAGAAAGAAGTTGTTTTTTGTTTAAAACGGTAGAAAAGTCTTTGGCTAAACGGGCAATGATAAGCTGTTCTTTCTGCATGTCCTGCAGGCGTTTCATCATTTCTGCATTAGGATCAGAAGGCTTGCTCATAGAAAATTCTTACTTGAAAATTTAAAGATAGGAAAATTGAGAAAAAGATCTCATTTAAAGAAACAAAAAAGCAACCTCGAAGAGAGAATCTTTATTTGGTGGTTTAGCCTTTACAACCGGTGTCGGTCCGGGAATAGACGATTTAAGGAGATCATGGTTTAAACTTCACGTAATTCTGGATCTAGTCGAATGCTTCAGTAATCTCGTCAATATTAGAATTTTTATATTGAAAGTAAAGATTAGAATGAAAATCATTAAGCTTTCTGAGTAATTCCAGAAATTCATTTTTTTCATTATTTTCAAGCTTTCCGGCAAGAATTCTTGAAGTGATATTTACTTTTTTAACAGAACGGTGGAAATAATCTTCTCCTTTTTTAGTGATGTTCAGACGTTTGCTTCTTTTGTCTTCGCTGTCGTTTTTTTCTTCAATTAAACCGTATTCCAATAAACGCTTGATAATTTGAGTCCCCGTCTGTTTCTCATGTCCGTTTCTTTCAATGAGCTGAATTTTAGTCAGGTTTGGTTCGTCTTTCAGTCTATACAGATAGGTGAATTCTTCATTGGCTAATTCAGGAAAGTCATTCAGCCCCTTTCTAATAAGTTGCTTGGAATATCTTGCCAAAAGCAGAACCTGTTTGCAGATTTCATTTTCGGTAAAAGCAACCTGATGCTCTTCATTTTTAAAAAGCTTTGTAGGGCTTTCTTTTCTGTATTTCTGATCATTGAGCCAAAGACGGAAATCCTCAGTGGTAGAATGAGGTTTACAAGCTTCGGAGTTTTCAAATTCTTTTACCTGATGAAGCAAATCAATGAAAAAATCGGTATTCATGGCACAAATTTAATCTAAAAATATATCTTTTTTACGTTAAAGTTTCACACTTCCCATTCCACCGTCGATTCCAAAAATCTGGCCCGTAATCCAGGAAGATTTATCGGAAATTAAAAAAGCTGTCATTTCCGCGATTTCTTCGGCATTTCCAATTCTTTGCAGAGGATGCCTTTTAGCGGATGCTTCCTTTTTTTCAGGAGTTGATAAGAGGCTTGAGGCGAGCTCAGTATCTGTCAAAGAAGGGGCAATGGCATTTACCCTGATTTTATGTGCCGAAAATTCAGCCGCTAAACTTTTGGTAAGACCTTCCACAGCGTTTTTGCTGGCAGCAATTGAAGAGTGAAACGGCATTCCCAGTTTTGCCGCTACAGAACTGAAAAGTACAATAGAGGCACTTTCAGATTTTTTAAGATTCGGTAAAAGCTTTTGAATAACTTTCACTGCTCCTATCACATTAATTTCAAAATCATTCTTGAACTCATCTATGGTAAGCCTGTTAAACGGTTTCAGATTAATGCTTCCGGGAGAGTATACCAGTCCGTCTACAACTTCAGGAAAAGTAATTTCATCTAAATTTCCGGAAAGAATATCCATTTGATGGAATGTTATATTAGCATGATTTACCCCGGGATTTATTGTTCTTGAAATTCCTATGATTTTATTTTGTTCGGAAAGGATTTCTGCTGTTGCATGTCCAATTCCTTTTCCACATCCGACGATGACAATATTTTTCATGATTACTCTATTATCTTTTAGAAATTTTATTGTTGCTAATGGTTCTTTGTCTACTGCATTTAAAGCGAATGATATCTTCATTTCGCTTTTTTAAATGTTTTTGACTCACGCCGGAATTCACCCTCGTTCTCCAAAGTTTAAAACTCGATTCTTTTAATTCAGCACGCATTATTTCAATCACTTCAGATTCTCTGATCCCAAACTGAAATGCTATAGCTTCAAATGGAGTACGGTCTTCCCAGGCCATCTCGATAATCCGGTCCCTTTCCCGTATGTTGAAATTTTTATTTATTATTTCAGATTTTCAATAAATTCTTTTGCTCTTTTTATATGCTGTTTCCGTTGCTCTTCCGGCATTTTTTCAAGCGTTCTCAACATCATTCCCAACCTTGGATTTTTGGCGAAAAAATCCTTGTTATCATTGATGAAGTTCCAGAAAAGTGCATCCCATTGTTCTGCCCATTCTCCGTTAGGATAATCGCTCATTTTTTTGATGTAATTGCTGCCACTGATGTAGGGTTTCGTACTCATTTTGCCACCATCCGAAAAGGTGCTCATTCCATATACATTCGGAACCATTACCCAGTCATAAGAATCAATGAACATTTCCATAAACCACTGATATACTTCATCAGGATCGAATTGGCAGAGGTTCATTAAATTGGCAAAAATCATCAGCCTTTCGATGTGGTGTGCATAGCCGGTTTTTAGAATTTTCTGAATTGAGCTGTCAACTGGCTGGATTCCCGTTTTAGCGGTATAAAAAGATGCCGGAAGTTTTTGCTTGTGTTTCCAGTAATTTTTATTCCGCTGATGCACACCCTGATAAAGATAAACACCCCGGACAAATTCTCTCCATCCTAAAATTTGTCTAACAAAACCTTCCAGTGAGTTTACCGGAATATCATTTTCCTTTGCAAAGGAAATGGCTTTTTCCAAAACATTTTCCGCAGTTAAAAGTCCTACATTCATTAATGGAGAAAGAACACTGTGATGCAGAAAATTTTCTTTCTCCACGATGCTGTCTTCATAAATGCCAAATTCCGGAAAACGCATTTCCAGGAATTGCTCAAGCCATTTTTCAGCTTCTTTGAAAGTTGTAGGATAAAGCTGTTCATCTGTAAGAATTCCGTAATTTTTTGAAAAATGTTTTTCGGTATATTCTTTCGCCTCCTCATAATATTGATTGTTTGTCGGGAAATATATGAAAGGTGCTTTTTTATTTTTAGGATATTTTCTTCGGTTTTCCGTATCATAGGTCCATTTTCCTCCCAGCGGTTTTCCTGCCTTCATCAGGATATTCCGGGTGATTCTCTGCTGCTTGTAAAAATCAGTCTGATGGTATGATTTCTTCCCTTCAAAGTAATCTTTCAGCTCTTCTTTGGTATTCAAAAAAAGAGAGCTGTCATGAATTTCAAGATCTAATTTGGTTTGTCTTAATCTTTTTTCCAGCCAATTATCACAAACATCTGTCGTTTTTATAGTTTTAAAATGGTCGTTTTCCAGTTTCAGAATTAAGTTTCTGATGTCTGAGTATTTTGATGAACTTTCGATATATTCAACCTCAAAACCGGATTTTTTCAATGTATGTTCATAGAACTTCATTGTCGCACGATGAAAAGCTATCTTCTGTTTATGAAACGCATATTGCCTGAAAAATAAGAATTCCTCTATCAAAAATACCGGCTGATCTTGGATAAGGTAATCAGTATCCTCAAAAAGCTGATGCGGAAAAATCAGTTGAGCGGTATGTTTTATTATTTTAGCCATAATCGTCTGAATTCTTGCTTAGGGTTGTAAAGTTTTGCCTGTTCTCTGGATTAAAAGGCCGGTTGTTATTTATCAGTGCTCAATTTTATTTTATTTCACCTTGTCAAAAAAATTAATTTCGAAAGGTTGTAATTAGTGAAACATTGATCCGGGACTTCTCTTTCATTTATTATAACTTTTTGGTATTCAATATATAATTCAGTTTTTTTTCCTGTGTGATATTGGATTTTCCTGCATAAGAAAATGTATTTATCTACAAATTTAGTAAATAATTTTATTTTTATTTAAAATAAAGTATAAATTTGTACTATATGATTTTTTAATTTTTAAATTATGTTGACAATACAAGCGCAATCGAATATTCCAACTGATTTTGGAATGTTTACTGTTTATGCATTTTCAGAGTTCGAAGATGATTGGAATCCGAATCTGGTTTGGGTGGCGGAAAATACAGATTTTAGTACTGCGGTGAATGTGCGTTTTCATTCGGAGTGTATCACCGGCGAAGTTTTTCATTCTAAAAAATGCGAGTGCGGGCAACAGCTGGATGCTGCTATGAAATATGTGCATGAGAACGGCGGAATGATTATTTATCTGCGTCAGGAAGGTCGGAATATCGGAATCATCAACAAATTGAGAGCTTATGCACTTCAGGAAAAAGGCTTTGACACGGTAGAAGCTAATCTGAAACTGGGATTACCGGCTGATGGCAGAAATTTTGATATCGCGATAGAAGTGCTGAAGATTTTAAAAGTAAATGAAATTAATCTGCTGACCAACAATCCTGAAAAGCTGAAATCTCTTGATAACAGTGGAATTAAGCTAAAGAATAGAATTCCGCTGGAAATAGAGTCGAATGAGGTCAATGAAAGTTACCTGGCAAAAAAGAAAGATTATTTCGGACATCTTTTAGAAAAGGTATAATTTTTTCTTTCACCGGCAAACATTGTCAAACCACCAAAGCCTAATCCTATGAAAAAAATTCTGCTCACCGGCGCAACCGGATACATCGGAAAAAGAATGATCGACGTTATCGCTGCTCAGGGTTATCGGGTTATCTGTTGTTGCAGAGATAAAAATCGTTTTTCCAAAAGTGTCGATATTAACGATAGTCAGGTGGAAGTAGTGGAAGTAGATTTTTTAAAACCTGAAACCCTGGAAAATATTCCGAAAGATATTTCAGGAGCGTATTATCTTATGCATTCGATGAGCAATAGCAATGATTATGCTGAAAAAGAAAAAGAATGCGCTGTTAACTTTTCCAATTTTATTGAGAACACGGAATGCAAACACATCATTTATCTTTCGGGTCTGGTCAACGAAAAAGAATTATCCCAACATTTAAGTTCCCGGTTTGAGGTTGAAAAGATTCTTATGCAATGTAAAATTCCTGCCACGGTCTTAAGAGCCGGAATTATTATTGGATCAGGAAGTGCTTCTTTTGAAATTATAAGAGATCTGGTAGAAAAATTACCCATAATGATCGCTCCAAGGTGGCTTCACACAAAATGTCAGCCGATAGGAATTGCCAATGTTCTTGATTTTCTGATTTTTACATTATTTAAAGAAAAGGCCTATCGCAGAAATTTTGATATAGGTTGTGATAATGTTTTGACTTATAAAGAAATGCTCTTGGAATTTGCTAAAATCAGAGGGCTGAAAAGAAAGATTTTTACAGTTCCCGTAATGACACCCAAACTGTCCTCGTATTGGTTGTATTTTATTACTTCGACATCCTATAATTTGGCTTCCGCACTGGTTGGAAGTATGAAAATTGAGGTGGTATGCAGACCAGAAAGCTTACTGGAAATAAAACAGATTACGGGTGTTCAGCCATTTTCATATGATACAGCCTTAAGAAGAACTCTCGCTAAAATTCAGGATAAGGAAATTATATCAAGCTGGAAGGATAGCTTTATCAGCAGCAGAAGTGATTCCAATCTGAAAAATTATCTTGATGTCCCAAAATATGGATGCTTTACGGATCTAAGAACTGCAGAATACGATGATCGTGAAAAATGTCTGAACCGGGTTTTTTCTTTAGGAGGAACAAACGGTTGGTACGGGCAAAGCCTATGGAAAATACGGGGGTTTTTGGATCTATTGATTGGCGGACCGGGATTGCGGCGTGGGAGAACACATCCCGATCAACTTCACGAAGGTGATGCTTTGGATTTTTGGCGTGTTTTATATGCAAACAAAGAAGAAGGAAAACTTATTCTCTTCGCAGAAATGAAACTTCCCGGTGAGGCATGGCTCATGTTTAAAACTTATAAAGGAAAGCTTTGGCAAAAAGCGGTTTTCCGGCCGCATGGACTGACCGGGAGATTATACTGGTATTCTGTTTTACCATTTCATGGGATTATTTTTAAAGGTATGGTAAGGAGATTAGCAAAAAAGTGACTTTTTTAAGTTATCAACTCAAAATGAATATTGTCGCTTAATCTGTCATTACAGTAACGAATTTTAAAATTGAAAAACGGCATCGAAGAATGTAATCTTCGCATGAGGTCTTGTGGCCTTGATGAGATTGTTATCAAATAATTTTTTGTTAATCTTGTTAATTTGTTGAAATTTATAAAGTCTACTTAAATCTTATTATGTCACTAGTTTTTGATTTAATTTAGGGGCGAATTTTCGATTGTTCATTTCATTACTTGTTGATATATTGTACATTAATATTTTAACTATTTTACCTAACTTACTGTAAAAAAGTGAATAATAAG
This sequence comes from Chryseobacterium sp. PTM-20240506, assembly GCF_048296755.1. Lineage (NCBI taxonomy): Bacteria > Pseudomonadati > Bacteroidota > Flavobacteriia > Flavobacteriales > Weeksellaceae > Chryseobacterium > Chryseobacterium sp. PTM-20240506. Next base: position 1,638,891 of record NZ_CP182581.1, on the reverse strand, counting down.
AGGTGTTGTCTGCTAATGAGAAATTAATTTTTTGTTAAATTCAAAATTTAGTGACATAATTTAAATGTTTTTTTTTTACATTAGCAACTCAGAAAAACTAAACACTAAGAATCGGAAAAATCAAAGATTAAAAATATTATCATCTAAAGTCTCTTTAATAATCTCTCTTTTTTTTAGTTCTTTAATATCTCTTTTGTCACAAGAAACTGTGACTTAAGTGGCGAAGCTGTAATAACCGTGATTGCTTAACATTATGAACTTTATCAAAGGTTGGTATGTAATCTATACCAAATCCCATCTCCAAAGAAAAATAGCTCAGAATTTAGCTGAGCGAGATTTCACGATATATCTATCTCTCAATATAATAATGTCACAATGGAGTGACCGTAAAAAGAAAGTAGAAAAGCCTCTTTTTAATTTGTATGTCTTTATTTATCTGGAAATAATAAAAGATTATTTCAAAGCATTTATAATGGATGAGATTGTATTATTTATCAGATCTGGAGGCAAATTAGTCCGGATTTTAGATGAAGAAATAAATCGCATTAAAGTATGTCTGAACCATTATTATGAGTGTAAAGGGATACATGAACTGAATATAGAAGAAAAAGAAAGTTATAATATCCGGCCCTTTCGAGTCTTATCCATGTAAAATTCTATAATAAATAACAATCAAAAGATTTGTGTAAGAATAGATTCTTTACAACAAAGTCTGATCGCTGAAATCCAACCTTATCATTTAATATAATGCTAAACACATCCTCTTTATCAAATATTTTTTGGCTAAATAAGACAAAAAATAAAGAAATTGTTGTCTTATCTGAAGATAACACTGCATCTTTGGAAATCGAGATTTTGAAGTGTGATCTGGATAGTTTTCTGAAAATTTCAAAAAACAGTTCTTTATCCAAATTAACCATTCTTTCATCTGTTTTTTCTTTTTTACTTGATAGATATTGTGAAGATTTTCAAGGTGTTATTAAGGTGTTTGCATCTGATCATATTCCATTAAAAAATAAAATATTATTGGATGTTGAGAAAAATACAGAGATAACATTTAAAGACCTTTTGAAGAGTTTTGCCAGCAATATTAAAGAAGCTGTTTCTCATTCTGATTACAATAACAATGATCTTGATTTAACGAAATACTCTAATTTTTCGATTCAGTATGGGAAGGGATCTGAATCCGTACAGGATAATCTTTCTCTTTTGTATAACGAATCTGAAGAAAAGGTTGTTTTAAGTATTTGTTATAAAGATATTTATAGAGGATATTTAATTGAGAATTTATTGAAGAGTTTAGTGCATATTCTTTCCAATTATGATCAATTACTAGATACAAGTCTCACCGATTATGCCCTTGTTTCAGAAGAGGAGGGAGTAGAAATGCTTAGCAGGTTTAACTTGACAACTGATTACCCTTCTGATCAGACAATTATTGATTTATTTGATTCTCAGGTAAGGAAAAATCCCGACGGGCTTGCAGTAATCTATGGAGATGTAGCATTGAGTTATGCTGATCTTGATATGGAATCCAATAGGTTGGCTCATTATATTAAAAATCAATATGATATAAAGGCTGATGACCTGATCTGTATTCAACTTCCCCGGAATGAAATGATGATCATATCCATACTGGGTATATTAAAATCTGGAGGAGCATACGTTCCTATCGATAGAGATTATCCAAAAGAACGGATTGACTACATTCTATCTGATACTAAAGCTAAAGTGAATATAGATGAAGTATTCCTGGCCAAGTTTAATGAAGTTAAACATGCATATTCAGCGGAAAGCTGTGGTTGTGCAATAAAAGGAAATCATCTGGCATACGTTATTTATACATCAGGAACTACCGGAAAACCTAAAGGGGTAATGATTGAGCATCAGAATGTATTTCATTCTACGATCAACAGAATTGCTTTCTATGATATTGAAAGTATGTTACTTGTCCCTTCTTTCTCTTTTGACTCTTCGGTAGCCGTAATCTTTGGAACACTGTGCAGTGGCGGAAGATTATTTATTGAAAGCAATATGAATATTAAAGATGTTGAATATATTTCGCATCGGATTATAAAAAATAAAATTGAGGGAATATTATGTGTTCCCAATTATTACTCCAGTTTGCTTCCTTATCTCAATGAAAACATTTCAGGAGAAAATACGCTGAAACATGTCATTGTTGCAGGAGAGGAATTAAGTAAAAATTTAGTATTAAATCATCAAAAACATAGCGATGCTATTCTGTATAATGAATATGGTCCTACAGAGTGTGCAGTATGGTCATCTGTTTCCATTGTCAATGATCCAAATGTAAATATTGGAAAGTCTATTTCGAATACACAGATTTATATATTGGATGAATATGGACATTTGTTACCAGTTGGAGTTCATGGAGAATTGTATATCGCGGGAGCAGGTTTAGCAAGAGGTTATTTAAACCGTGAAGATCTGACAGAAGAGAAGTTTATAGACAATCCGTTTGTTGAAGGTACAAAAATGTACCGTACCGGAGATTTGGGAAGATGGTTGCCAGATGGTACAATAGAGTATCTGGGAAGGATTGACGATCAGGTAAAGATCCGTGGGCATAGAATAGAGCTTGGAGAGATTGATCATCAGGTGCTTTCTTTCAGTGAATCAATTAAATCTGTAGTTACGGAAGTCAAAGAACATGAAGGAGACAAAAAGCTAGTGGTGTATTATGTCAGTGATTCTGTTATTGACAAGCAAGAACTAGCTTATTATTTAGAGAGTAAGCTTCCCCAATATATGCTACCTGGTTTTTACGTTGAGTTAGCGCATATTCCACTGACCAGTAACGGAAAGATCGACAGAAAGAGTTTGCCAGAAGTAAGCACTTCAGATTTAATCAAGACTGAATATGTGGCTCCAGTAACAACGGAAGAAAAAGCATTGGTAGAAGTCTGTGAGCAGGTTTTAAAATACAGTCCTGTCAGTATCCGTGATAATTATTATAACCTTGGAGGCGATTCGATTAAGTCAATCCAGATCGTATCCAGATTACGTCAGCGTGGCTATAGCTTAAAAGTAGAACATATTTTACAATATCCTGTTTTAGAAGAGTTGGCGTGCTATATGACAACAGATGTTGCTAAAATCGACCAGTCTGAAGTTACAGGAGAAAGTATTCTAACTCCTATCCAGAGGTATTTCTTTGAAAGTGAAGGGATCACCAATAAAAATCATTATAATCAGTCTGTTATTTTAAAGAGCAATGAAAGACTATCAGGTTCTGTCTTGGAATCTTCGATCAAACGTCTTGTAGAACACCATGATGCCTTAAGAATGGTGTATAGCCAGAAAGAAGGTGAGTGGAATCAATATAATGCAGGATCAGAAGGTCATCATTATCATTTTGAATATTTTGATATCAGAGAAGAAGGCTCTTTTGAAAACGAGCAGAGTTCTTTACAAAAAATAGGAGATCGTCTCCAAAGCGCCGTCAATATAGAATCCGGAATATTATTCCATATAGGACATGTTTCGATGAGTGATGGTGACCGAATCATATTGGTTATTCACCACCTTGTGGTTGACGGAGTTTCCTGGAGGATTTTGCTTGAAGATTTAGGAAGCTTATATGAATCGGGAATGAAAGGAGTATCTTATGAACTTCCTTCCAAAACAGATTCTTTCCAGAGTTGGGGAGCAGCATTGGAGAAGTATAGCAATAGTTCTTCTTTATCCCAAGAGCGTTTGTATTGGGAAGGTATAGAATCAGAGATTTATCCGGTTATTCCAACCGATTACCCTGCAAAAGGCAAACATATTTTAGATAGCAGCATCAGCTTTTCCTTAAATGAATTGTCTACGAAATTATTACAGACGCGTGCAGGTAAGAAATACAGTGCAGAGATTAATGATGTTTTATTGACGGGATTGGCCTTATCCTTACAGGATCAGTTTGGTATTAACAAGACCAAGGTGCTGATGGAAGGTCATGGTAGAGAGGTGATGAGTACTGACCTTGATATCAGCAGAACAGTAGGATGGTTCACCAGTGTGTATCCTTTTTCGTTAGACATCAGCAATGAGAGTCAGCCGGCTTTGGTGAGTGTCAAAGAAAATTTGAGAGGTATTCCTCATAAAGGGATTGGTTACGGAGTATTAAATTATTTAGGGGATTCATTTTCTTCAACAGGAAGTCCTACTATTCAGTTCAATTATCTTGGAAATTTTGATGATACAATAGGATCAGCATTTAATTATAGCTCAGAGTTTATCGGGAATCCGGTATCTGAAGAAAACCTAGGAACCGATATTCTATTGGATGTTTCAGGAATCACGATGAGTGGTGCCATGACTATCACGATCCGTTATTCAGGAGATCTCTTTATTGAAGCTACGGTTCAGAAACTGATGGATAGCTATCAGAATCAATTGGAGAAAATGATTGGCGAGAGTGAAGGCTCAGAGGTGATTTTAACACCATCAGATCTTACTTATAAAGGATTGTCATTCAATACGATTCAGGAGATCAATAAGAAAGGGGATATTGAAGATATTTATGAGCTTTCGCCAATGCAGCAGGGCTTGTATTACCATTGGCTTGTGGAACCCAAAGGAGCCACGTATTTCATGCAGACTTCGTACAGGACAAAATCCGAGGGTCTTGATCTGTCAGAAGTAGAAAAGGCATTTGGAATCCTTGTCAATCGCTATACGGTTTTACGGACTTCTTTTGATAATCGTTATGGAGAAGTTCCTTTGCAAATCGTTCACAAAAAAGCACAAGTTGACTTTAAGCATTTAATCTTAGAATCAGAGCTTGAATTAGATACTATAAAAGAAGAGGATATAGCCCAAGGATTTGGCCTGGGTGTACCTACCCAAATGCGCCTGACGGTTATCACGCTTCCTAATGGAGAATATGAATTCATTTGGAGTCATCACCATATTATCATGGATGGGTGGTGTTTAAGTATCCTTATCAATGATTTCGCTGTTATTTTGAACTCCCTGAAACAAGATGTGGAGATTAATTTGCCGGAATCTAAAAAATATTCGTCTTATATCAACTGGCTGAAAACAGTAAATAAAGAAGAAGCCTTAAGTTACTGGGAAAATTATCTCAAAGGGGTGGTTTCTCCAACACTTATTCCTTTTAAAAAGAGTACATCAGAAAAGGATCCTCACTTTATTACCGAAATAATAAAAGTAGAAAATGAGGAATTCGCTGGTATTAGCAATCTTTGTAAAAATCTGGGAATCACTCTCAATACATATGTCCAGGGAGTTTGGTCTTATTTGTTAAGTTGTTATAATGCATCTGAAGAAGTAGTTTTTGGGAGTGTGGTTTCAGGAAGACCTGCAGATATTGAAGAGGTTGAGCATATGGTCGGACTCTTTATCAATACTATTCCTGTATGTGTGAATGTAAGTAAAGATGAAACACCAAGAAATTTACTCGAAAAATTACATCACGATTCTATTCAGGGTACCGGATACCATTTTACCGGTTTATCCGATATCCAGTCTCTATCTTCATTAGGAAAAGAGTTGATCAACAATATTATCGTTTTTGAGAACTATGCAAAGCGAGATGTTAATAATCATCTTTCGATCATGGGAATGGCTGATCAAAAAGCAGATACTTTTGAACAGACGAATTATGATTTTAATATTATTGCCGTTCCGGGAAAAAATAGCTTATCAATAGATTTTAAATACAATTCATCTGTATTTTATAAATCTTTAATAACATCTTTAGCCGGGCATTTTAAGAATATATTGGGACAGTTTGCAGCTTTTCCTGATCAGGCAATCAAAAACTTCAGCTATTTAAGTAATCCGGAAGTAAAGGAATTATTGGAAGACTTCAATGGTGCAGAAACTTCATATTCTTCTGAAAAGACTGTTGTAAAATTGTTTGAAGAACAGGTTAATAGCTGTGCGAATAGTGTAGCATTAATATATGATGATGTAAAGCTTAGCTACAATGATTTAAATGCAGAATCTAACCGTCTAGCTCATTACCTGAGAAATCATTACAATATCAGATCTAATGACTTGGTTTGTATTGAACTGCCACGTAATGAAAAGATGATTGTTTCGATTCTTGGAATTCTAAAATCAGGAGGAGCGTATGTTCCGATTGATGTGAATTACCCTCAGGAAAGAAAAGATTTTATTGTGAAAGATACACAGTCTAAATTGTGTATAGATGAGTCTTTCTGGAAAGAGTTTGATTCATTGAAAGAAAATTATTCAATAGAAAATCTTTCTACAGAGATTCATCGTTCAGATCTGGCTTATGTTATTTATACGTCGGGTACAACAGGAAACCCTAAAGGAGTTTGTATCAGCCATTCTAGTTTGATGAACTATGTTTCCTGGAGTAATGGATATTATTTTAATGGTGGAGACCGAGGCAACTGGGGATTATTCACTTCAATATCCTTTGATCTTTCAGTTACTGCACTATTCTGTTCTCTGACGAGAGGAAGCTCTTTATGGTTGGGAGAGAATGAAGTAGACATTTTAGCTGTTCTTATGAATGCGTTTGAAAATCCAGATATAGATATTTTAAAATTAACGCCTTCTCATATTTCATTATTAAAGAATGTAGAAATCAATAATACGGGTATCCGAAAAATTATTTTAGGAGGAGAAAAGCTTTATAATGAGCATATTCAGATTATTCACGCTATCAATAAAGATATTGAGATCTATGATGAGTACGGCCCAACAGAGGCAACCGTAGGCTGTATTGCCCGGAAAGTTGAGCTATCTGTTAACACGATCGGAGGTCCAATTTCGAATACACAGATTTATATATTGGATGAATATGGTCATCTGTTACCAGTTGGAATTCATGGAGAATTGTATATAGCGGGAGCGGGTTTAGCAAGAGGTTATTTAAATCGTGAAGATCTGACAGAAGAGAAGTTTATAGACAATCCGTTTGTTGAAGGTACAAAAATGTACCGTACTGGAGATTTGGGAAGATGGTTGCCAGATGGTACAATAGAGTATCTGGGAAGGATTGACGATCAGGTAAAGATCCGTGGGCATAGAATAGAGCTTGGAGAGATTGATCATCAGGTGCTTTCTTTCAGTGAATCAATTAAATCTGTAGTTACGGAAGTCAAAGAACATGAAGGAGACAAAAAGCTAGTGGTGTATTATGTCAGTGATTCTGTTATTGACAAGCAAGAACTAGCTTATTATTTAGAGAGTAAGCTTCCCCAATATATGCTACCTGGTTTTTACGTTGAGTTAGCGCATATTCCACTGACCAGTAACGGAAAGATCGACAGAAAGAGTTTGCCAGAAGTAAGCACTTCAGATTTAATCAAGACTGAATATGTGGCTCCAGTAACAACGGAAGAAAAAGCATTGGTAGAAGTCTGTGAGCAGGTTTTAAAATACAGTCCTGTCAGTATCCGTGATAATTATTATAACCTTGGAGGCGATTCGATTAAGTCAATCCAGATCGTATCCAGATTACGTCAGCGTGGCTATAGCTTAAAAGTAGAACATATTTTACAATATCCTGTTTTAGAAGAGTTGGCGTGCTATATGACAACAGATGTTGCTAAAATCGACCAGTCTGAAGTTACAGGAGAAAGTATTCTAACTCCTATCCAGAGGTATTTCTTTGAAAGTGAAGGGATCACCAATAAAAATCATTATAATCAGTCTGTTATTTTAAAGAGCAATGAAAGACTATCAGGTTCTGTCTTGGAATCTTCGATCAAACGTCTTGTAGAACACCATGATGCCTTAAGAATGGTGTATAGCCAGAAAGAAGGTGAGTGGAATCAATATAATGCAGGATCAGAAGGTCATCATTATCATTTTGAATATTTTGATATCAGAGAAGAAGGCTCTTTTGAAAACGAGCAGAGTTCTTTACAAAAAATAGGAGATCGTCTCCAAAGCGCCGTCAATATAGAATCCGGAATATTATTCCATATAGGACATGTTTCGATGAGTGATGGTGACCGAATCATATTGGTTATTCACCACCTTGTGGTTGACGGAGTTTCCTGGAGGATTTTGCTTGAAGATTTAGGAAGCTTATATGAATCGGGAATGAAAGGAGTATCTTATGAACTTCCTTCCAAAACAGATTCTTTCCAGAGTTGGGGAGCAGCATTGGAGAAGTATAGCAATAGTTCTTCTTTATCCCAAGAGCGTTTGTATTGGGAAGGTATAGAATCAGAGATTTATCCGGTTATTCCAACCGATTACCCTGCAAAAGGCAAACATATTTTAGATAGCAGCATCAGCTTTTCCTTAAATGAATTGTCTACGAAATTATTACAGACGCGTGCAGGTAAGAAATACAGTGCAGAGATTAATGATGTTTTATTGACGGGATTGGCCTTATCCTTACAGGATCAGTTTGGTATTAACAAGACCAAGGTGCTGATGGAAGGTCATGGTAGAGAGGTGATGAGTACTGACCTTGATATCAGCAGAACAGTAGGATGGTTCACCAGTGTGTATCCTTTTTCGTTAGACATCAGCAATGAGAGTCAGCCGGCTTTGGTGAGTGTCAAAGAAAATTTGAGAGGTATTCCTCATAAAGGGATTGGTTACGGAGTATTAAATTATTTAGGGGATTCATTTTCTTCAACAGGAAGTCCTACTATTCAGTTCAATTATCTTGGAGATTTTGATGATACAATAGGATCAGCATTTAATTATAGCTCAGAGTTTATCGGGAATCCGGTATCTGAAGAAAACCTAGGAACCGATATTCTATTGGATGTTTCAGGAATCACGATGAGTGGTGCCATGACTATCACGATCCGTTATTCAGGAGATCTCTTTACTGAAGCTACGGTTCAGAAACTGATGGATAGCTATCAGAATCAATTGGAGAAAATGATTGGTGAGAGTGAAGGCTCAGAGGTGATTTTAACACCATCAGATCTTACTTATAAAGGATTGTCATTCAATACGATTCAGGAGATCAATAAGAAAGGGGATATTGAAGATATTTATGAGCTTTCGCCAATGCAGCAGGGCTTGTATTACCATTGGCTTGTGGAACCCAAAGGAGCCACGTATTTCATGCAGACTTCGTACAGGACAAAATCCGAGGATTTTGATCTGTCAGAAGTAGAAAAGGCATTTGGAATCCTTGTCAATCGCTATACGGTTTTACGGACTTCTTTTGATAATCGTTATGGAGAAGTTCCTTTGCAGATCGTTCACAAAAAAGCACAAGTTGACTTTAAATATCATACAATAGGATCTAAAGATTCCCTGGAAAACGATCTGGAGATTATTAAAGAAAATGATATTATCCGTGGTTTTGCTCTGAATCAACCTACACAATTACGTTTGATAATAGTAGAATTATCAAATGATACATATGAGTTTATTTGGAGTTATCACCATATCATTATGGATGGATGGTGTCTGAGTATCCTGATCAACGATTTCTCTGCAATATTAGACTCGCTTAAACAAAGTCTGGAAGCCAATTTACCAGAACCTCAGAAATATTCTGCTTATCTTAAATGGCTAAGCGGGATTGATAAAGATTCGGCAATGTTGCATTGGAAAAACTATTTAGAAGGAATTAATGCTCCAACGCTTATACCTTTTGAAAAGAACTCCAAAGAAGAACCTCCTCATTTTGTTACCGAAAAATTTAGTGTGGTGGGAGATGAATTTAAAGAAATTGATCAGCTGTGTCAGAAACTTGGAATTACTCTCAATACTTATATACAGGGTGTGTGGTCTTATCTTTTAAGTAAATACAATTCCTCAGAAGAAATCATATTCGGAGCTGTTGTGTCAGGAAGACCGGCAGAAATTGAGGACGTAGAACGTATGGTCGGATTGTTTATCAATACCATCCCTGTAAGGATTTTGGTTAACAAAGATGATACACCGCGTAGCCTTTTGAAAAAAGTACATCAGAATTCTATACAGAATACAGGATATCATTTCAACAGTTTGGCGGAAATTCAATCCTTATCTTCTTTAGGGAAAGATTTGCTAAGCAACATTATTATATTTGAAAACTACGTAAAGAATGAACCGAATGAAAACTTTGAAAAAGTAAAAGTTTTTGATCAATCCAACTATAACTTTACATTAGTCGCAGAACCATATGAGGATCATTTAAATATGGATTTTGAATACAATGCATCAGTATATTCTTCTTTTATCAAGATTCTGGTTTCTCATTTGAAAAATGCTCTTAACCAATTTAAAACGTACATTGATACTCCTCTTTCGGAATTAGATTATCTAAGTTTCTCTGAACGAGAGTTCCTGATCAATGAGCTTAACGCTACAGAAGTTGCTTATCCTGCAGGTACAACAATTCTTAGTTTATTTGAAGATCAGGTGAATGTTACTCCTGACAATATTGCTGTTGTTTTTGATGATCTTAGCTTAAGCTATATCGAATTGAATGAAAAAGCATCCAGCCTTGCTCTTCAGCTTCAAAGTGCTTATGGAATCAAGAAAGGCGATTATGTAGGAGTAATGCTTAATCGTGGAGAAAATCAGATCGTTTCTATTCTTGGGATATTGAAACTAGGAGCAGTTTATGTACCTATAGATGCGAATCTTCCAGAATCCAGGAAAGAAGTGATGACTTCTGATTTATCTTTACTGATCACCGAATCTTACTATTTCTTTGACCTTGATTTCTATTCTGGTGAATCTTTTTCTATAGATTTAGAATTTACAGAAGAAGATGCCTCAGGGTTTACATCAGAAGTTTTAGAAAGAGATGATATTGCATACATCATATACACTTCCGGTTCTACGGGAGAACCAAAAGGAGTTTTGAATACTCATGGCGGTATTTTGAATACAATGTTATTCCAGAAAGAATTCTTTGAAGTTTCCTCTTATGAGAATGTTGCTCAGTTTGCTTCTTTTTCATTTGATGCTTCTATTTCAGAGATTTTTATGACGTTGCTAAGTGGTAAGAGTCTTCATATTTTGAGTGATTCAGTGAGAAAAGATGTTTATGCCTTTGAAGAGTATGTAAACAATCATTCCATTGATCTGGTAACACTGCCACCGGCATTTTTCAGTTTACTGAATGTTGAGAGACTTCAGGGATTGAAAGGTTTAATAACCGCAGGAGAATCAGCAATTATTGGTAAGACGAAAGAATATCTGAAGTATGGAACTTTTTACAATGCTTATGGTCCTACAGAGACGAGCATCTGTGCTACCGTACATAAACTTGAAAAGGGGAGTGATTTAGCTTCTTCTACCATACCTATCGGTCAGCCTATCGCCAATACGCAGATTTATATTTTAGATGAGAATAAACATTTGGTTCCTGCAGGAGTAAGCGGGGAGATGTATATCTCTGGAGCTGGATTGGCTCAGGGTTATTTAAATAATCCAGAGCTTACCGCAGAGAAGTTTGTAGACAATCCATTTATTCCGGGTACGAAGATGTACCGCACAGGAGATTTAGGAAAATGGCTAGCTGATGGTACAATAGAGTATCTGGGAAGGATTGACCATCAGGTAAAGATCCGTGGTCATAGGATAGAGCTTGGAGAGATCGACAGCCAGGTGCTTTCTTTCAGTGAATCGATTAAATCTGTTGTTACAGAAGTAAAAGAACATGAAGAAGATAAGAGTTTGGTGGTGTACTATGTAAGTGATACCCCGATTGACAAGCAGGATCTGGCGAGACATCTGGAGAGCAAGCTTCCACAATATATGTTACCCGGCTTTTATGTGGAACTTGACCAGATTCCTTTAACAAGCAATGGAAAGGTTGACAGAAAGAGTTTACCAGAAGTAAGTTCAGAAGATCTTATTACCACAGAATATGTTGCAGCTACCAGTAAAGAAGAAAAGGTATTAGTCTCTGTCTGTGAGCAGGTCTTGAAACACAGTCCGATCAGTATCCGTGATAACTATTATAATTTAGGAGGAGACTCCATAAAATCCATTCAGATAGTTTCCAGGCTTCGTCAGCAGGGTTATAGTCTGAAGGTAGAACATATTTTACAGTATCCTGTATTAGAAGAGCTGGCGTGCTATATGACAACAGATGTTGCTAAAATCGACCAGTCTGAAGTTACAGGAGAAAGTATTCTAACTCCTATCCAGAGGTATTTCTTTGAAAGTGAAGGGATCACCAATAAAAATCATTATAATCAGTCTGTTATTTTAAAAAGCAGTGAAAGACTGTCGGCTTCTGTTTTAGAAACTTCCTTAAAATGTCTTGTAGAGCATCATGATGCTTTAAGAATGATGTATAGTCATAAAGACGGGAAATGGAATCAGTATAATTCGGGAATTGATGGCGTACATTACCGTTTAGCGTCTTTTGATATCCGGGACAGTGGCAGTGAATCAGAAGAATTATTCCAATTACAACAAATAGGAAAGGACCTTCAGAGTACAATCAACATAGAGTCTGGAGTTTTATTCCATGTGGGTCATGTTTCCATGAGTGATGGGGACCGTATCATTTTAGTTGTTCATCATTTGGTAATGGATGGTGTTTCGTGGAGAATTTTGCTGGAAGATTTAGGTAATTTATATGAGTCAGAAATTAGAGGACAACAATATTCTCTGCCCTCTAAAACGGATTCCTTCCAGAGTTGGGGTAAAGCCTTGGATGAATACAGCAGAAGTTTGGAACTATCCAAAGAGCGTTTATATTGGGAAGGCGTAGAATCTGAAAACTATACAGCTCTTGTTACAGATTATCCTGTAGAAGGCAAACAGGTTTTAGATAAAAGCTTAGGTTTTAGTTTAAGTACTGATGCTACTAAATTATTACAGACTCGTGCAGGGAGGAAATACAGTGCAGAGATCAATGATGTTTTACTGACCGGTTTGGCATTGGCTTTACAGAATCAGTTTGGGGTTAGCAAGACCAAGGTATTAATGGAAGGACATGGTAGGGAAGTGATGAACACAGGACTTGACATCAGCCGGACGATAGGTTGGTTTACCAGTGTATATCCTTTTAACCTTGATATCAGCGATAACAGTCAGCCTGCTTTGGTAAGTGTAAAAGAAGGTTTACGAGGTATTCCAAACAAAGGGATTGGTTATGGTATTTTGAATTATCTGGGTGATGCATTTTCTTCAACAAGTAATCCTTCCATACAGTTCAATTACCTTGGAGATTTTAATGAAATTGGAGATTCTGAAACTGAAGGGAAGCGCTCCTTATTTGATTACAGTTCCGAAAATATAGGCTCTTCTGTAGATTCTGCTAATTTATCTACAGATCTCTTGTTGGATGTCTCAGGAATGACGGTGAACGGAGTGATGAGTATCAATATCCGTTTTTCAGATAAATTATTTACAGAAAATACGATACAAAAACTTTTATTCGCTTATCAGTCTCACCTGGAAGCTATAGTGAAAGAGAGTGAAGATTCATCTGTGATTCTAACTCCATCAGACCTTACTTACAAAGGATTATCATTCAGCACCATTGAGGAGATCAGTAAAGGGAATGATATAGAAGATATTTATGAGCTTTCCCCGATGCAGCAGGGCTTGTATTATCATTGGCTGGTAGATCCTAAAGGATTAGCATATTTTATGCAGACTTCGTACCGCATTAAAGCTTCTGAGCTTAACTTATCTTTGGTAGAAAAGGCATTTGGGATATTATTAAACCGTTACACGATTCTTCGCACTTCCTTTGAAGACCGTTATGGAGAAGTGCCTTTACAGATTGTTCATAAAAAAGCTCGAATTGACTTTAAGCATTTAATCTTAGAATCAGAACTTGAACTAGACAATATCAGACAAGGTGATATAGATCGTGGTTTTAATTTGGGTGAACCTACACAGATGCGTTTGCTGGTTGTACAATTACCTAATGGTTATTACGACTTCATCTGGAGTCATCATCATATCATTATGGACGGCTGGTGCCTTAGTATTCTGATCAGTGATTTTTCTACAATATTAGGCAGTCTTCAAAATGGTATTGCTATTCCATTACCGGATACTGAGAAATACGCTTCATATATTAAATGGCTTGAAAGCGTAGATAAAGAAGAAGCTTTAACCTATTGGAAAAATTATCTCCAGGGAATCGATTCCCCGACATTAATTCCTTTTATTAATACCAATGAATCATCCCACAACCATTACCTTACTGAAACCCTTACCATAGGAAAACATGATTTTGAGGCTATTGAAGACTTCTGTCAGGGTTCCGGTATTACGTTGAATACGTATTTCCAGGGAGTGTGGTCTTACTTGTTAAGCTCTTATAATGCATCCGAAGAAGTAGTCTTTGGGAGTGTGGTTTCAGGAAGACCTGCTGAAATTCCTGGAATTGAGAATATGGTGGGGTTATTTATCAATACAATACCAGTATGTGCCCGAATTGGTGAGGAGGATACTCCACGTAGTCTGTTAAGCCAACTTCATCAGGACTCTATTCAGAGCAGCCGTTATCATTTTAATAGTCTGGCAGAGATCCAGTCTTTATCCTCTTTAGGTAAAGAGCTGATTAATCATATTATTGTTTTTGAGAATTATGTAAAGAATGAGCAAGGGAATGCAGAAGCAAGTTCATATGCAGGCTTATCGTCTGAGTCAGCAGGTTCTTTTGAACAGACGAATTATCCTTTTACCATTGTTGTGGTTCCTGATAATGGCAGTCTGCATATTGAGTTTCGCTATAATTCTTCCGTATTTGCTCCATCTTCAATGACGTCTTTATTGTCTCATTTTAGAGAAGTTTTTCATCAGTTTATAAGTGCAGCAGATACTCCTTTAAAAACAATGGATTATGTAAGCCTTGAAGAAAAGGCAGTTTTAGAATCATTCAATAATACAGAAGTTAATTATCCTGTTGATGAAACTATTGTAAGTTTATTTGAAAAACAGGTACTAACGACTCCGGATCATGCAGCAGTTGTTTATGAAGATATTTCGCTGACCTATGCTGACCTCAATGCCCGATCCAATCAGTTAGCTCATTATTTACGTGAGAAATATTCTATAGAGGGAGATGATTTGATTTGTATTGAGTTACCTCGTAATGAGAATATGCTGGTTGCAATATTAGGGATACTGAAGTCGGGAGGAGCTTACGTGCCAATAGATGTTGATTATCCAAAGGAAAGGATCAATTACATTTTGAGTGACACCCAGGCTAAAGCTAGTATTGATGAATCTTTCCTTTTAGAGTTTGATTCTTTAAAAGAAAAATATTCCACAGAGAATCCTGAGACAGTAATCAGACCAGATCACTTAGCTTATATTATCTATACTTCAGGGACCACAGGAAATCCAAAAGGGGTAATGATTGAACATAAAAATGTAGTTCGTTTATTGTTCAATGACGAAGCATTGTATGATTTTAACAGTAATGACTCATGGACTTTATTCCATTCCTATAATTTTGACTTTTCGGTATGGGAATGTTATGGTGCCTTACTTTACGGAGGCAGTTTGCATATAATCTCAAAGCAGACGGCTCAGGATCCCGGAGCCTTCTTAAACTATCTGATTGAGAACAAGATCACGATATTAAATCAAACTCCTGCTGCTTTTTATAATCTTCTGGAATTTGACAGTGAATTTAATAACGAGAAACTGTCGTTACGCTATGTCATTTTTGGAGGAGAAGCTCTTAATCCTGTTCTATTGCAGGATTGGCATCGTAAATATCCGGAAATCCAAATGATCAATATGTACGGGATCACGGAAACTACTGTCCATGTTACCTATAAAAAGCTTAACACTGCAGACATGACCCGTTCTTTATCTAATATAGGAAAACCTATCCCAACGTTGGGCTGCTATATTCTGAATCCATACGGTCATTTGCTTCCTGTAGGAGTGATTGGAGAGATGTATGTTTCCGGTGATGGTTTGGCCAGAGGTTACCTTAACCTTGAAGATTTAACTGAAGAGAAATTTATTGATAATCCTTTTGTAAAAGGCGGTAAAATGTATCGTTCCGGTGATCTTGGAAGATGGTTACCAGACGGTAATATCGAATATTTGGGAAGAATTGATCATCAGGTTAAGATCCGCGGTCATAGGATAGAGCTAGGAGAAATAGACACTCAGGTACTTTCTTATGGAGATTCTATCAAAAATGCAGTTACTGCCGTTAAAGAACATCAGGGCAATAAGAGTTTGGTAGTGTATTATGTTTCAGACATATCGATTGATAAACAAGACTTGTCTCAATATCTGGAAACAAAGCTTCCGCAGTATATGCTGCCAGGTTTTTATGTGGAACTGGATTTTATTCCTTTAACCAGCAATGGCAAGATTGACAGGAAAAGCTTACCTGAAGTGGAAAGTTCGGATCTAATCAAGAACGAATATGTAGCACCTCAAACGGAAACGGAGCAACTACTGGTTGAATTACTAGCAAAAATTTTGAATTATCAGAAAGAAGAGATCAGTATTCAGGACAACTTCTTTGATATGGGATTAAATTCATTGTCTATTGTAAAGCTCTCCCAGCTATTGCGTAAAGATTTTGGTTTAGAAATAGAAATTGCCAAATTCTTTTCTTACCCAAGTGTATCAGAGTTAGCACACTTCATACAAAGCATGAACTCATACACTGAAGAAACGACAGCAGAAGATCAAAATCTGTCGGATCACGTAGATAACCTTATTGATAACCTGTTCGATTAAATTTTACTATGCAAAGAGAATCCTTAAAAAGAGACATAGCCATAATAGGTGTTGCCTGTATGTTTTCAGGTTGCGATAATCCCCATACATTCTGGGAAAAGCTCGCCAATGGAAATGAGCTGATTGAGTTTTATACAGATCAGGAATTATTGGAAAGCGGAGTAGAACCCAAGCTTATTCAGGATCCCAATTATGTGAAAGTAAAGACATTTATTGATCATTCTGATGCTTTCGATTATACATTTTTTGGCTACACAAAAGATGAAGCCAATAGTATGGATCCACAAACCAGAATTTTACATCAATTGGTTTGGGAAGCATTTGAAGATTCATGTTATGATCCATCAAAAATTCAGGATAAAGTAGGTTTGTATCTTACTGCTCCGGATAATTTCAACTGGATTGCCCATACTACCATTAATAAAAAAGATACGGTGGATCCTTTTTATTTGTCACAAATCAACAATAAAAACTTTTGCAGTTCTTTAATTTCTTATAATCTAAATCTAAAAGGGCCAAGTATTTTTATGGATACGGCATGCTCAAGTTCGCTGGTAGCAATGCATACTGCATGCAGGGCTTTGTTATTAAGAGAGTGTTCCATGGCGGTAGCAGGAGGAATTGCTTTAAACACCAAAGATGAAAAAGGATATATGTATGAAGAGGGAATGATCTCTTCTAAAGATGGACATTGCAGGGCGTTTGATGAAAATTCAAGTGGAACAGTAGGTACAGAAGGCGGTGGTATAGTTGTCTTGAAGAGGCTGGAAGATGCTATCAATGATAATGATCATATCTATGCTATTGTAAGAGCAACTGCCGTTAACAATGATGGAAAAAGAAAAGTAGGGTATACCGCACCGAGCATAGCAGGACAATCTGATTGTATAAAGCAAGCCCATAATTTTGCAAAGGTTTCTATTGATGAGATTTCTTATATCGAGACCCATGGTACCGGAACAAAATTGGGAGATCCTATTGAAATCGAGGCACTGAATAAGTCATTTAACTATGACCAATCTTTGAAATGTGCCATAGGAGCTGTGAAGTCAAACCTTGGTCATACCGGTAATGCGGCAGGAATTACAGGAATTATTAAAACAGCCTTATCCTTAGAGAAAAAGGTCATACCACCATCTTTACATTATATAAAATCTAACTCAGAAATAAGTTTTAGCAAAGGTCCATTTTATGTTAATACTCAGGCAAAACAATGGGAGACAAAAGACAATCGTCCATTAATTGCGGGAGTAAGTAGTTTTGGAATTGGGGGAACCAATGCTCACGCGATTTTAGAAAATTTTGTAGCTGATCATTCAGACGATCACCATAAAGACAAACAGGTAAGTAATGTCATAACCTATTCTGCCAAAAGACCGGAAGCGGTAAGACAATATTTTATAAAACTAAAAAAGTTCATCACCGAAAATCAGGAAATGAATCTTTCAGATCTTTCTTATTCCTTAAATACAGGCAGAGCTCAGTTTGACTATAGAAATACAATTGTTTTCAAAGACAGAGAAGATTTATTAAATGAGTTAGAAGCTAAAAAAGATTTTTACCAAAAAGCAAAATCTTCCCAACATATTGTTTTTGTTTTTCCAGGCCAGGGAGCTCAGTACTTTAAAATGGGGAAACATCTTTATCATCAGGAAGAAGATTTTAAACAGTATATAGATGAAGGGCTTTTAATCCTGAAGAATAAATTCAATGCAGACTATTCTCAGGTCCTGGGATATGGTAATACTCAAACTTCTGATCCGTTAAAGATTAATGAAACTCAATATACCCAGCCTTTATTATTCCTTATTGAATATGCATTAGCAAAATTTCTTATTGAACTTGGAATAAAACCTTCATTAATGATAGGTCATAGTTTGGGAGAATATGTTGCAGCTTGCGTTTCTGGAGTACTTTCTTTTGAAGATGGACTATTGCTGGTTGCAGAAAGAGCTTTATTAATGAGTAAAGTACCAACCGGAAAAATGGTTGCTGTAAATGCCTCTTTTGAACAGATAAAAAATGAGATCCCGGATAGAATTTCGGTAGCAGCGATCAATTCGGATCATACAACAGTTTTGTCTGGAACAGAAGAAGATATTCAGGAATGTATTAATGTATTTAATGAAAGCAATATTACAACCACTCTTTTAAAAACTTCACATGCATTTCATTCCCGAATGATGAATAGTATTGCTGCAGATTTTGAAAATTTATTTTCTGATATTCAGTTGTCGGTACCTGAGATTCCGTATCTATCAAATCTTACAGCCAACTTTATTTCAGGGGACGAAGCTAAATCTCCCCAATACTGGAAAGAACAAATGTTGAATACTGTTCTTTTTGAAAAAGGAATTAAAAATATTCTTAAGGATCCAAAAGACTATATATTCATAGAATTAGGACCTTCTACACTAACCAATGCAATTAAACAAAACGAGTTCTATAATGATAATACCATTATTCGCTTATTGCAAAGATCCGGTCAAAATGAGGAACTGCAATTTTTAAACAAAGCTTTGGGTGATTTGTGGCAATCGGGTATTGAGATAGATTGGAAGAAATATTATCAAAATCAGAAAAGAAAGAAAATTTCATTGCCGACCTACGCATTTGAAAAAAATAAACTGGATTTTCATGTCAATCCTTTTAAAAGATTTACGGTAGATAACAATCGTTCGTCTTTAGACCTTTTTTATCAGAAAAAATGGAAGAGCAACCTATTGTCTAAAGGCGAGAAGGAGGAAAAGGCAACATTTATTATTTTTTCTGAAAATAGTGCTGTATCGCAAAATATCATTAACGAACTAGGAAGCAGGGAGATAGGCTTTATTGAATTAGAAAAAAATGAATTTTTAAAAGCAAATGGGGAGATAGAGCTAGGAAGTATTGTAGATTATCTGGATAAAATTAATATTTCAGACAATACTAATTATCAGATTATTTTCACCTGGAATATACAGGATGATCAATTAAGTTCCATGGTCTCTGTTTTCAGGTTGTTTAATATCATCGGGAAATTCTTAATCTCTAATGATCCTACATTAAATTCAAAGATTACTTTGGTAGGGGATTTCAATAATATGGAGATCAATAAAAACAGTAACATCACATTGCTGTCTTCATTTGGTCAGCTGTATGTCTGTGCGCAGGAAAATAAAAATATCTTCAGTTTTCTTTTAGATATTCCATCAGGGAATGATATTGCTTATGGAAAGATCATTGATGAAATCGAATACAACTTTTCTGATCCTCTTGTAACCTATAAAGGAGATCAGAGATATGTTCCGTTTTATGAAAGATGGAGTGAAGATAGAGGTGATGTTCAGCTCGATTCCAAAGTTATCGTTGTCATTGGAGGTTCAGGTAAGATCGGAAAAGTTTTGACCGGTTACCTGTTAGAAAACAAAGCTAAAGTTGTCGTTGTAGGTAGGAAACTAATTGATCAACTGGATGAAGGATTCAGAAACAGAATAGGAAATGAATTGTCTTACTTTACTTCTGACATTTCAGATCTGACATCTTTAGAATCAACGATAGCTTTCATAGAACAGGAATATGGAAAAATCCATGGTGTGCTGAATTTAACAGGAAACCCTTCAAGTAATTCTTTAAAATTAGTAGAGCATCTGGATATGGAAATGATTCAGGATCAGTTGTCTCCTAAGGTACAGGGAATCATTAATTTGTATAAAGTATTCTCCGGCAAAACCCCTGATTTTGTATGGATCAGTTCCAGTTTATCAGCAATCCTTGGTGGTCAGACTTTTGGAGCGTATTCAGTAGCCAATTCTTATATAGATTATTTTATTG
This sequence comes from Chryseobacterium sp. PTM-20240506, assembly GCF_048296755.1. NCBI lineage: Bacteria > Pseudomonadati > Bacteroidota > Flavobacteriia > Flavobacteriales > Weeksellaceae > Chryseobacterium > Chryseobacterium sp. PTM-20240506. The sequence continues at coordinate 1,618,464 of NZ_CP182581.1, read as the reverse complement.
GAAAATCCAAACCTCAGAATTGGGTCAGTGTAAATCTGGATGGAGTTAGTGAGGGTGCAATAAATGAGACTGAACTCGTCGATATTTTTAAGGCTACAGTACTTTCCAATGTTCAAAATCATCAGATCATTGCATCGGCAAAAAATCCCAATCAATACCTCACCTATAATTACAAAACGATTAACAAACCGGAAGATCAAATTTCGGGAGGCATCCTATCTAGTACTGAATATGTGGCCCCTGTTTCTGCAACAGAAATTAAGCTGTGTAGCCTATTTAATAACTTTTTTGAACCTAAAAAGGTTGGAACTACCGATAATTTCTTCGAATTGGGCGGGGATTCATTAAAAGCGATGAGCATTTTGAAGAATATCAATAAAGAATTCAATCTGGAGCTAGCGCCACAGGATCTTTATACTTCACCTACTATTAAAGATCTTGCTCTGCATATAGAAATGATATCCTATGTTTCAAAAACAGAAGTAAGCAGTGAGCCTAATAGAAAGACCATCATTATATAAATCCTATTCTTTATATGTTAAATTTATTAGAAGAATTAAAAGATAAAAATATTCATATATCTGTAAAAGATAATAACCTTGTTATTGATACCACAGAAGATATTGAAGAAAGTCTTATTAAAAGAATTAGAGTTTATAAAGAGGAAATCATATCCTATATTTTAAAACATAATTCTAACAGTATTGCCAAACATACCTCTACCGGAGAAGATCATCCTGTTTCAGATGCTCAGAAAAGGTTGTGGCTGCAAAGTCTTACTGAAGAAGGATCCAAATCATATCATATCAATTTTCCTATTGAATTTCCTTCCTCTTATGATCCGCATGTGGTGAAGCTTGCTGTTTTACAATTGATCAAAAATTTTGAGATCTTCAGAACGGTATTTCATCTCAATGACCAGGATGAAGTAAGGCAAATCATTTTGGAAGAAAATAATGCCGCACTTGATGTTGAGATTATAGATCTTAAAAGAGAATTCGCTGATATTAGATCCATAGCAGACCTTGTTAAAAATCTGAATTCACAGGCTTTCGATCTGGGTAAAGGTCCTTTGCTTAGATGTAAAATTTTTGAACTTAAAGACAAGATCGTCACCTATTTTATCTTTCATCATATTATTATCGATGGAGTATCTCTGAATGTTGTAAAGCAAAACATTTTAAGCTATTACCATGCAATAGTGCATTCAGAAGAAATAAGTGGTCCAAAGCTCCAGTATCTGGACTATACGTACTGGAAACTTGCGGGAATTAATAATGGAAATTACAATGCTGCGCAACGGTATTGGACAGATCTATTATCAAAGAAAATTTCAACGATCGATTTACCTTCTTATGCTAAGAGGCCTTCTGTTAAAACATTCAACAGCTACACGCTAAAAACAGTTATTTCATCAGAACTTACCCAAAAGCTTGATGCTTTTGCTAAACAGAACATGGGAACTTTAAATGTAAGTTTACTGAGCGCTGTTTATGTCTTATTAAATAAATATACTTCAGAAAATGATATTACATTAGGAACTTTTACCTCCGGAAGAAATCATCCAAGCCTTAATGAAATGCCCGGACTTTTTGTAAATACCATTGTATTAAATAATATACTGGACCAGAAAGACACCTTAACAGATACATTCAGAAAGGTAAAGGATTCTTTTACAAAAGCATTTACGCATCAGGATTACCCTTTTGATCTTTTAATTGAAGACTTACACTTATCCCAAGATACTTCGAGGAATCCTTTATTTGATATTACGGTGGTTTTCCAGGACTATCTGGATAACGAATCAGGTGAAGTGTACAGCGATGAAATAGAAGAAATTGGATTCACAAAAAGGGCTTTTGATATCAATTTTGAATTTATAAATAAAGGTTCATTTTTAGAAATGATTGTAGCGTTTAATGCAGACATTTATGATAAAGGAACTATTATTTCATTTATAAATCACTTCAGGCAGGTTCTTCAGAAGTTTGTCAGTGCAGCGGATGTTCCTTTACGATCTCTGGATTATATAAGTGCTGAGGAAAAAATAGCTTTAGATTCATTCAACCATACAAAAGTTGATTATCCCTCAGATGAAACTATTGTAAGTTTATTTGAAAAACAGGTGTTAATAGCTCCCGATCACACGGCAGTTATCTATGGAGGAGTTTCTCTTAGTTATTCTGAATTAAATGCAAGAGCAAATCAACTGGCATATTATTTACGGGAAAAGTTTTCTATCAAAGGAGACGATCTGATTTGTATCCAATTATCCCGCAGTGAAAAAATGCTGGTATCTATTTTAGGAATATTGAAATCAGGTGCAGCTTATGTACCGATCTCTCAGGATTATCCACAAGACAGGACCGATTATATTTTATCCGATACCCGGGCTAAAGTTAATATTAATGAATCTTTTCTTTTGGAGTTCGAATCTTGTAAAGACCTATATTCAAAAGAGAATCAAGAGTCCGTAATACGACAGGATCATTTAGCTTATATCATCTACACTTCAGGGACAACGGGAAATCCAAAGGGAGTGATGATACAGCATGGTTCTCTTGTCAATCGGTTGATGTGGATGCAATCGCGTTATCCTTTAGCTGATAAAGATGTACTCATTCAGAAAACACCTTATACATTTGATGTTTCTGTGTGGGAGCTTCTTTGGTGGTGTATATATGGTGCCACGTTATCTGTTCCTGAACAAGGAGCCGAAAAAGATCCGTCTCTTATCATAGAGACAATAGAAAGGGACCACGTAAGTATTATCCATTTCGTTCCGTCTATGTTTACCGCTTTCCTGAATCACATAGATACCTATCCTGAAGAAAAACAAAAACTGACAAGCCTGAAGACCGTTTTTACCAGTGGTGAGGCGTTATCTGTTTATCAGAAAGAGTTTTTTTACAGACTGTTCCCTGAAAATATTTCATTGGTTAACTTATACGGACCTACAGAAGCATGCATAGATGTTACTTACTATGATTGTAAGAAAGACATAAAAAATACAATAATACCCATCGGTAAACCTATTGATAATACCCAGATGTATGTTTTAGATGATGCGAATGGTATAGTACCAATAGGGGTGACCGGAGAATTATACATTTCGGGAGATGGTTTGGCTAGAGGTTACCTGAACCGTGTAGACTTAACAGCAGAAAAATTTGTAGAAAATCCTTTCATACCAGGTGCTAAAATGTACCGCACAGGAGATTTGGGAAGATGGTTAGCTGATGGCACAATAGAATATTTAGGAAGGATTGACCATCAAGTGAAGATCCGTGGTCATAGGATAGAGCTTGGCGAGATCGACAACCAGGTACTTTCCTTCAGTGAATCGATTAAATCTGTTGTCACAGAAGTAAAAGAACATGAAGAAGATAAGAGTTTGGTGGTGTATTATATAAGTGATACCCCGATTGACAAGCAGGATTTGACCAGACACCTTGAGAGCAAGCTTCCAAAATACATGCTTCCTGGTTTTTATGTAGAGCTAGACCAGATTCCTTTAACAAGCAATGGAAAGGTTGACAGAAAGAGTTTACCAGAAGTAAGTTCAGAAGATCTTATTACCACAGAATATGTTGCAGCTACCAGTAAAGAAGAAAAGGTATTAGTCTCTGTCTGTGAGCAGGTCTTGAAACACAGTCCGATCAGTATCCGTGATAACTATTATAATTTAGGAGGAGACTCCATAAAATCCATTCAGATAGTTTCCAGACTTCGTCAGCAGGGTTACAGTTTAAAAGTAGAACATATCTTACAATATCCTGTATTAGAAGAGCTGGCGTGCTATATGACAACAGATGTTGCTAAAATCGACCAGTCTGAAGTTACAGGAGAAAGTATTCTAACTCCTATCCAGAGATATTTCTTTGAGAGTGAAGGGATCACTAATAAAAACCATTACAACCAGTCTGTTATCTTAAAAAGCAGGGAAAGACTTTCCGAAAAGATACTTGAATCCTCTCTAAAGACTTTGGTGTCACATCATGATGCTCTGAGAATGGTATATAGCAAGAAAGAGGGAAAATGGAATCAGTATAATTCAGGAATTGATGGTGTACATTACCGTTTAGCATATTTTGATATCCGGGAGAGTGGTAGTGAATCAGAAGAGCTATCCCAATTACAACAAATAGGAGAGGACCTTCAGAGTACAATCAACATAGAGTCCGGAGTTTTATTCCATGTGGGTCATGTTTCCATGAGTGATGGGGACCGTATCATTTTAGTTGTTCATCATTTGGTAATGGATGGTGTTTCGTGGAGAATTTTGCTCGAAGATTTAGGAAAACTATACGAATCGGGAGTTCAGGGCTTATCTTCTGACCTGCCATCGAAAACGGATTCTTTCCAGAGTTGGGGTAAAGCTTTGGATGAATACAGCAGAAGTTTGGAACTGTCCAAAGAACGTTTGTATTGGGAAGGAGTAGAATCTGAAAACTATGCTCCTCTAGCTACAGATTATCCTGTAGAAGGCAAACAGGTTTTAGATAAAAGCTTAGGCTTTAGTTTAAGTACTGATGCTACGAAATTACTACAGACTCGCGCGGGGAGAAAATACAGTGCAGAGATCAATGATGTTTTGCTGACTGGTTTGGCATTAGCATTACAGAATCAGTTTGGAGTTAGCAAGACCAAGGTATTAATGGAGGGACATGGTAGGGAAGTGATGAGCACAGGACTTGACATCAGCCGGACGATAGGTTGGTTTACCAGTGTATATCCTTTTAACCTTGATATCAGCGATAACAGTCAGCCTGCTTTGGTAAGTGTAAAAGAAGGTTTACGAAGTATTCCAAACAAAGGAATCGGTTATGGTATTTTACGTGATCTAAAAAAAGAGATCGATTCACAATCAATACCTTCTGTTTTATTCAATTACCTTGGGGACTTCAATGAAGAAGGAGATAAAAAGGACGATGCAACACAGAAATTTTCTTTATTCCGTTACAGCTCTGAAAATATAGGCTCTTCCGTCGATCCTTCCAATTTATCAACAGATATTTTATTCGACGTATCAGGGATGACGGTGAACGGAGAAATGAATATCAGCATCCGTTACTCAACTAAGGTATTTAAAGAAGGTACCATAGAGAATCTTTCATCTGCTTATAAGACAAATCTGGAAGCTATCGTGAGAGAGAGTGAAGATTCATCTGTAATTCTGACGCCATCAGACCTTACTTACAAAGAATTATCCTTCAATACCATTACAGAGATCAGTGTTGGTCATGAAATAGAAGATATTTATGAACTTTCCCCAATGCAGCAGGGATTATATTTTCACTGGCTGATGAACACTAAAGGTTCAGCATACTTTGTCCAGACCTCATATAGAGTCAAGTCTGTCAATCTGGATCTATCCTTGGTAGAACAGGCTTTTGGAATGTTACTAAACCGTTACACGATTCTTCGCACTTCCTTTGAAAACCGTTATGGAGAAGTACCGCTTCAGATTGTTCATAAAAAAGCCCGTGTAGATTTCAGGCATTTGATCCTGGAATCAGAAATTGGATTGGATAACATCAAACAGGAAGACATAAATCAAGGCTTTATTTTGAATAAACCAACCCAGATGCGTTTGGTTGTGGTAGAATTACCGGATGATTACTACGAATTTATCTGGAGCCATCATCACATCGTGATGGACGGATGGTGCCTGAGTATTCTGATCAATGACTTTGCTGCCATTTTACAAAGCCTTCAACAGGAAACTATTTTGTCATTACCAGAGGTAGAGAAATATTCTTCATACATCCAGTGGTTGAAAAATATTGATAAGGATGAAGTCCTGGCTTATTGGGAAGATTATCTTCAGGGAAAAGATTCTCCGACCCTGATTCCTTTTGCAAAAGAATTTCACGAAGATACCATCCAGTATGATCTGTCGTCCCATATTTCATTTGTAGACAAAGATGTATATAAAGAGATTGTGCAGTTTTGCAAAAACTCAGGAATTACATTAAATACCTATATACAGGCAGTATGGTCTTATCTTTTAAGTGCTTATAATGATTTTGAAGAGGTGACTTTCGGAGCAGTAGTATCAGGAAGGCCGCCAGAAGTACTTGGCATTGAAAGTATGGTGGGGTTGTTTATTAATACCGTTCCGGTGCGTGTGGCGATCAATAAAGACGAAACCCCGCAGATCCTTTTGGATAAAATGCACCGTGAGTCTATAGGAAGTACAAAATATCATTATCTGAATTTAGCGGAAATACAGAACAAAAGTACTTTGAAGAGAAATCTCATTAATCATATTCTGATCTTTGAAAATTTCTTAATGGCTGAGCGTTCAGTTGATCCTGAAAATGATAAAGATCCTGACTCTATAAAAATTGAAAAATCTAAGTTTCAGTTGCAGACAACTTATCCTTTTAATTTCGAGGTTTTTCCTACAGATGAAGATTTAAGGATCCTGGTTGATTATAATAAAAATGTTTTTGATGACTATTCAGTGGTCAATATTGTAAGGGTATTTAAAGAAATCCTTGCATTTTTCAAAGAAAATATAAATGTCCCTTTTGCTGAAATTAACGATGAACTGGAGAAACAGAGCATATATTTTAAAGCAATCAGACAAAAGGACATTAAAGAAATTGTCAACACTACAGATTCCGATGTGATCAAGCAAAAGAACTCAAACAAGCTTAGTGCATTTATAAAAAATAAAAAACAATAATATTATGAACAGATTAAACAAATTAAAAAATCAAAACAGTGCTCCGGTATCTTCGGAGGAGCCTGCTTTGAAGGAATTTTTTAATGAGAATAAATTTCCTTTGCTAGTTCAGCCTTCAAACCCCAATACAGGTTTAAAAAACTGGCTGATTGAGAATAATGAATATTTTAATACCTGTTTATCAGAGAACGGAGCCATATTATGCAGAAATTTTGAAATTGATACTGTGGAAAAATTTCAGGATTTAGTTTCTGTTTTTGATCAGCCTCTTCTGGAATACAAATTCCGCTCTTCCCCAAGGCATTCTATTATGGAAAATGTTTATGTATCAACAACTTATCCTAATAGCTATAGCATCAATATGCACAGTGAAAATTCTTATGCTCCGGTACCACCTAATAGAATTATATTTTGCTGCATTACTCCGGCAACCTTAAAAGGAGAAACACCTATTGCGGATAACAGAAAGGTATTGGAATATATCAGTGATGATCTTAGGAATAAATTCCTTGAAAAAGGAATTCTGTACCGAAGAAGAATGAATGGGATGTTAGGATTATCCTGGAAAGAGGTTTTCCAGACTGAAAATAAAAATGAGGTGGAACAAGAGTGTGAAAAGAATGGAATCACCTATGAGTGGCTGGATGATAATGATCTCGTAATCAACTGGAAGAAAAAAGCCATTATAGAGCATCCTGTGACCAAAGAATTAATATGGTTTAATCACGGAGTATTTTTTAATAAATACAGCTACGATGAGGTTCTTCTTTCAGCCATAGAATCAGATGATGAGCTTCCTAATAATACCTACTTTGGTGACGGACAGGAAATCACTAAAGAAGAATATTCAGAGCTTTATGAAGCTTACCAAAAAGCAACGATAGATTTTCCGTGGGAAAAAGGAGATGTATTATTCCTTGACAACTATTTGTCTTCTCATGGAAGAAATGCGTATGAAGGCGAGCGTAAAATAATTGTTTCTATTTGCTAATTCCCAAAAAAATACTAAATAAATGGAGAAAATCGAAGGATATAAATTATCTGAGAATCAGATTAATTATGTGTCAAATCAGGCTTATAATGCGGACTGTCTTTATAATCAGGTTATTATTAAAATAAATGATGAATGCTCTGACGAAAAAATTACCGCTCATATTAATGAAGCCATAAAAGGACATGAAGTATTGTTTTATACATTGTTTTCCAATAATGATGTAAAGAATGCGATCCAATATAAAGATACCAAAGAGCATGAAATTAAACATTGGTATTTTGATACGGAAATTGATCAGGACCACTTTATAAAAGTGGTTGATAAAGATTTTGATTCTTCTTATCATTATCATGAAAATAAGGCACTTAAAATCGGAGTCGGTACTTCCGGAGAAGCAAGGTATATAGCGATTAGAATATATTCATTATTTGGAGACCTTTATAGTTGTATCTATTTGGCTAATGAAATTATACAAAGGATAAAAGGAAGTTATGAACATCATGAAAAAATAGAATTCTATAATTATTGCTCCTGGCAAAACGAGCTTTTAGCAGAACCCGAAGAAGAAGCAAAACTATTCTGGGAAACCTATAATGCAGATCCTGAAAACAAAATTATTCCTTTTGGGAAAAAGTTCGAAACTTTCAAACCTGTAAGGGAGAATATCATTTCCGTTGATAAGGAAAATTATGAGAAATTAATCAAAGATTTAGCGGAAAACGATCTTACTACTGAATCATATCTGTTGTTGTGTTTAAGTAATTATTTTTCACAATTTTCAACAGATGATAAAGATCTGACCATCGGTTATGTAACTCAGGACAGGCCATACGAAGAACTTGCACATACCATAGGGTACGTTAACTCTAAGGTAGCATTAAATCTTAAGGCACATTCGGGAAATCTTGTTTTATCAGAAGCTATTGCAAAAATCAAAAAAGAAGTGGAAGCTGTAAAAAGCTGGGCTGATTACTTTACCTTAAACCGAAAAAAGCAAAATACAGTTTATTTCAAATATTGCTTTGAATACGTTAATACAGGAAAAATCCTTAGCGAATCACATGCTGGTATCATTAATGCCTATTCCGTACAGGATATTTTTGATTACAAGTTGACAGTAATTGATTCCGGTGAAGCTTTATCTGTAGATATTTATTACAATAGTGATGTTTTCTCACCTGTAGAAAAAGAAATTCTAGGAGAGCAGTTCAAAGGAATATATGATACATTATTGTACCAGCAAAAACAGGAATTGACCCCAGCAGACAAGAAAATTATAGCACTTACCAATTCTACGGCAGCTAATTTTGAAGACAAAAACAGTATTGTCCATCTGTTTGAATCACAGGTTACAGCAACCCCAAACGCTGAGGCAATTGAGTATAATGGAAGATCATTAAGCTATCAGGAACTTAATGAAAAGTCAAATCAGCTGGCACACTATCTTAAGGCTCACTATAATATCCAGCCTGATGATTTAGTTTGTATTCAAATTCCCCGCAGTGAACAAATGATTATTTCTATCATGGGGATCTTAAAATCCGGAGCCGCTTACGTTCCTGTAGATTACGATTATCCTGCTGAAAGAATACAGTACATTATTGAAGATAGTAATGCGAAAGTAGTTATAGACGATGCTTTTTTATCAGAGTTTGATAAACAGAAGGAAGGCTATTCAAAAGATAATCCTTCTGTGACAATTGGTTCTGGCGATTCTGCTTATGTTATCTATACCTCAGGAACTACAGGTAACCCAAAAGGAGTCGTTATCACGCATGCTAATATCCTTAATTATATACTATGGAGTAACGATTTTTATTTTACTGCAGGAGACAGAGGTAATTGGGGGTTATTTACATCAATTTCGTTCGATTTATCGGGGACCGCTGTTTTTTGCTCCCTTACAAGAGGAGGAAAGCTTTTCCTTGGCAATTCGCAGGAAGATAATGTAGCGTCTTTACTTTCAATGCTTGGAAATGAAGAGGTGGATGTTCTTAAGCTTACTCCATCTCATATTTCTTTAATAAAAAATACTGAAGTTACCTCTTCCGGTCTGTCTAAAATTATTTTAGGTGGGGAGAAACTTCATGCAGACCATATTCAGACTATTCGTTCAATCCGTGAAAACATTGACATTTATGATGAATACGGTCCTACAGAAACAACCATAGGATGCATAGCCCGTAAGATAGAGCAGGCGGGTGAAAATATTGGACAGCCGATATCCAACACTCAGGTTTACATTCGTAATGAGAAAAATGATGTTGTTCCGGTTGGAGTTCCTGGTGAAATATGCATAGCCGGAGCAGGAGTAGCTAAGGGATACCTGAATAATTTAGAACTCACCAATGAGAAGTTTATCGAGAATCCTTTCTCTTCCGGAACAAAAATGTACCGTACCGGAGATCTTGGACGTTGGCTTCCTGATGGAAATATAGAATATCTGGGAAGGACTGATGATCAGGTGAAAATAAGAGGGTACCGTGTAGAATTGGGTGAAATAGACAGTCACGTACTTTCTTATAGCTCTACGATTAAAACAGTAGTAACTGAAGTGAAGCATCATGAGGGAGAAGCCCATCTTGTGGTATACTTTGTATCTGATGAACAGATTGATAAAAAAGAACTGACAGGTTATCTTGAGAAGAAGATGCCGAATTATATGCTTCCGGATTTTTATGTTCAGTTGGAGAATATTCCATTAACGAATAATGGAAAGATAGATCGTAAAAAACTTAGGGATGTATCTCCGTCAGATTTGATAAAACAGGAATATATAGCTCCGAGAAATGAAACTGAAAAGCAGTTAAAAGAGATCTGGGAGGAAATACTGGGAGTAGAAAATATTGGAGTTACAGATAATTTCTTTGGATTGGGAGGACATAGCCTGATTCTTATAAGAATTATCAACAAGATTAAAACTACATTTAATAAAACCATCTCAATAAAAGATTTCATGGAAAACCCAAGCATCGATCTGGTAGCCCAAAAAATCTCAGGAGATGTAAATGTTGAAAACTTTGAACCCATTCCCAATGTTGCAGAAGCGAAATATTACCCAATCACTGCTGCTCAGTACAGATTTTGGGTGATCCAGCAAAATTATGAAGCTTCTGCCACTTATAATGTGAGTGAAGCCTATAAATTAAAAGGAGATCTGGAAGCATCTAAACTTGAAGAATCATTCAGATTACTGGTTAATAGATATGAAATTTTAAGAACAATTTTCCTTAATATCAACGGAACTGTTTTTCAACAGGTTTTACCTTTTGATAATATTGATTTTAAGATTGAGAATATTGATTTATCATCCTCTCAGAATAAGGATCAGGAGTTAGCTGAGCTTTTGAATACCAAAAAGATCAATTTTAGATTAGATGAATTTCCTTTATTCAAAGTATATCTTATTAAAGTTGATAATGATGAATACATTCTTTGGTTCAATACCCACCATATCATTTGCGATGGATGGTCAAGCAATCTTTTTGCTTCAGAAATTATAAAAACGTACAATTCTTTAGTACGAAATGAATCTCCCAACCTACCGGATCTTAAAATACAGTATAAAGACTACGCAGATTGGGTAAATAAGAAAAATGTTGAAGAGAGCAGGGATTTCTGGATCAAAACGCTTTCCTATGATATAAAAAGAGTTGAGCTGCCTTTTTCAGGAAAAAGAAAGAAGTATCAGACTTTCAATGGTGATAAATTTGCATTTGTAATTGATGGAGAAAATGTAAAAAAAGTTAAACATTTTTTACAGGGAAATAACATCTCCTTATTTACTTATTTAGTAGCCTGTACCAAAGTATTACTGAATAAATATACCCATCAAAATGATGTTATCATTGGAACGACATTCTCCGGCAGGGACCATCCGGATTTAGAAAATCAGCTTGGACTTTTCCTAAATACTCTTCCTTTAAGATCAAATGTTGATAATAATGACTCATTCAATACGCTCTTGATGAAGGAGAAAAAAAATATTATAGATGCATTTTCTAATGGAAATTATCCTTTTGATCAAATCCTTAATGATATAAACTATCAAAAAGATATTAGCAAATCTGCTCTTTATGATGTGTCTGTAGTATTGAACAATCATAATAACATGGCTTTATTTGAAGGGCCAAAAGAAATGGATGATCTGGTGATCGAAAGCTATCCATATGCCTATGATATTTCTAAGAATGATATTGAATTTAACTTTTCTGAAGGTGATCATGAATTATTAGGAATTGCCACCTATAATACTGATTTATATGACAGAGAGTCTGTTGTGAAGTTTGTTGATCATTTAAAGAACATGATAGAAAGTCTCGTTGATTCCCCGGATCAGCCCCTTTCAGAATTGAAGTATTTAAGCTCTGCTGATCAGGAAATATTATTAAAAGAATTTAATGATACCTCTGTTTCATACCCTGACAATCAAAATATTGTTAGTTTATTTGAAGATCAGGTGAATGTTACTCCTGACAATATTGCTGTTGTTTTTGATGATCTTAGCTTAAGCTATATCGAATTGAATGAAAAAGCATCCAGCCTTGCTCTTCAGCTTCAAAGTGCTTATGGAATCAAGAAAGGCGATTATGTAGGAGTAATGCTTAATCGTGGAGAAAATCAGATCGTTTCTATTCTTGGGATATTGAAACTAGGAGCAGTTTATGTACCTATAGATGCGAATCTTCCAGAATCCAGGAAAGAAGTGATGACTTCTGATTTATCTTTACTGATCACCGAATCTTACTATTTCTTTGACCTTGATTTCTATTCTGGTGAATCTTTTTCTATAGATTTAGAATTTACAGAAGAAGATGCCTCAGGGTTTACATCAGAAGTTTTAGAAAGAGATGATATTGCATACATCATATACACTTCCGGTTCTACGGGAGAACCAAAAGGAGTTTTGAATACTCATGGCGGTATTTTGAATACAATGTTATTCCAGAAAGAATTCTTTGAAGTTTCCTCTTATGAGAATGTTGCTCAGTTTGCTTCTTTTTCATTTGATGCTTCTATTTCAGAGATTTTTATGACGTTGCTAAGTGGTAAGAGTCTTCATATTTTGAGTGATTCAGTGAGAAAAGATGTTTATGCCTTTGAAGAGTATGTAAACAATCATTCCATTGATCTGGTAACACTGCCACCGGCATTTTTCAGTTTACTGAATGTTGAGAGACTTCAGGGATTGAAAGGTTTAATAACCGCAGGAGAATCAGCAATTATTGGTAAGACGAAAGAATATCTGAAGTATGGAACTTTTTACAATGCTTATGGTCCTACAGAGACGAGCATCTGTGCTACCGTACATAAACTTGAAAAGGGGAGTGATTTAGCTTCTTCTACCATACCTATCGGTCAGCCTATCGCCAATACGCAGATTTATATTTTAGATGAGAATAAACATTTGGTTCCTGCAGGAGTAAGCGGGGAGATGTATATCTCTGGAGCTGGATTGGCTCAGGGTTATTTAAATAATCCAGAGCTTACCGCAGAGAAGTTTGTAGACAATCCATTTATTCCGGGTACGAAGATGTACCGCACAGGAGATTTAGGAAAATGGCTAGCTGATGGTACAATAGAGTATCTGGGAAGGATTGACCATCAGGTAAAGATCCGTGGTCATAGGATAGAGCTTGGAGAGATCGACAGCCAGGTGCTTTCTTTCAGTGAATCGATTAAATCTGTTGTTACAGAAGTAAAAGAACATGAAGAAGATAAGAGTTTGGTGGTGTACTATGTAAGTGATACCCCGATTGACAAGCAGGATCTGGCGAGACATCTGGAGAGCAAGCTTCCACAATATATGTTACCCGGCTTTTATGTGGAACTTGACCAGATTCCTTTAACAAGCAATGGAAAGGTTGACAGAAAGAGTTTACCAGAAGTAAACAGTTCAGATTTAATAAAGAACGAATACATCGCACCAACCAACGAATCAGAACAACAGTTGAAAGAAATCTGGCAGGAAATATTAAGAATTGAAAACATAGGAGTTACCGATAATTTCTTTGAACTGGGTGGAAACAGTATGAATGCCATAAGGATCATTGGAGAAATACAAAAGAAAATGAAAAAGGTGGTGAAAATTAATGTTTTCCTTGAGAAACCTACCATTAAGGAGCTGGCTGAAGTGATGAACGAAATAGAAAACAAAGAAGAAAACACATTTAGAACTATTATTTAACCTAGTAAAGACTATAAAAATTATTAAAAAATGGAAAATTTAAAAAACGATACCTATTTAAAACTTAATGTCGTAATTGAGCCATTGGTAGATCTATGGTATGCATGGTCTCACCTTATATCTCCGGTTACTGCAGCAATGAATATAAAGCATAGACACCTGAGAATTATGTCCTCTTATATTAAAAATGCAAAAACACATAGTTTAGCGGTTAAAAATCCTAAAATGCTGGGAGGTCCGTTCATCGATTATCAGACGGAAAGGGTAAATGAGGTTTCAAGATTACACGACGAGACCATCGAAAAAAGAGCACATTTATTAGAATTGGACAATGCCTTAAGAGAATTAAATGAGATTTTGCAATCAGAAGTTCAGGGCTTCTCTCTTAATAGTATGTATGAAAAGATTCCTGAAATTCTAAAAGGATATGTTGAGCTGTATTACGATTTAAATAATAATGTCAACTACAGATTAATAGAACCATTATTATATGCGAGTAAGTATTACGATGAGTCGGCTCAGTCTATAAGCTTACAATTAATTGATTCCGATGATTCAAGATCATTTGTGTTAAGTACTCCAAGATTACCGGATGAAAATGTTATTCATCTTGATATTCCTTTCAAATCTGAAGTAATAGATGAGCTGTTTACAATGAAAAAAATTCCGGGAGATTATAATAGAATCAAAGAATTATTAAATATTCCTGCTGAAAAAGAAGAGCTTTTCAAAACCTTTTTTACTAAAGAAAAACCGGCAGAATTCCGAAAATATAACGGGCCGGGAGTTAGAACCAGATATTTCGGACATGCCTGCGTTTTGGTTGAAACCAAAAAAGTATCAATTGTGGTAGATCCCGTTATAAGCTATGACGGATATGAAACAGATGTGAACAGATATACCATTAATGATCTTCCTGAAGAAATTGATTATGTTTTAATTACTCACAACCATCAGGATCATATTCTTTTGGAAACGTTATTACAATTACGCCACAGAATAAAAACGATTATTGTTCCAAGCAGCAGTAAAGGAAACTTACAGGATCCAGATCTTAAGTTGATGTTTAAGAAAATAGGCTTTAAGCAGGTTATTGAATTGAATGAGTTGGAAAGCATCGAAATGGAGAATTGTGTGATCACAGGACTTCCATTCTTAGGAGAACATGCCGATCTTGATGTTAGAAGTAAACTGTGTTATCACTTTTCCCTACACAATGGCATCAGACTTTTATTTGCAGCAGATTCTTGTAACATCGAGCCAAAGATCTATGAAAAAGTAAAAGGAATCGTTGGAGAAGTGGATGTGTTATTCCTGGGAATGGAATGTGAAGGAGCTCCTTTATCCTGGCTGTACGGACCATTAATGTATAAAAAATTAGAAAGGGATAAAGACCTTTCCCGACGTCTGGCCGGATCTGACTACAATCAGGGAATAGCCTTTATCGATATTTTTAATCCTAAAGATGTATTTGTATATGCAATGGGAATGGAACCTTGGCTGGTATTCATCAGTTCTATTAAATATACAGATGAATCCAAAGCTATTGTAGAATCCAATAAACTGCTGGAAGAATGTATATCCAGAGGCATCGAGGCAGAAAGATTATTCGGGGAAAAGACAATAGAATATGTATAACGGAATTACTGAATTGTAATGTAAAGTTAGATTTTAAATCAATGATCAATTATAAACTTTGCATTTGGTTTAAATAAAAATGCAAAGTTTTTAAATGGTCTGCTTGAATCCCAACGATATTTCTATGTAAACTCAATATTATCTCCCTTAACAGATTGATATTGTTTTATATATTAAAAAATAATCAAAGATTATAAGCTGCATTAACTAAGGATAATTTTTAACAGAAATATCAATTATACCAAAATTTATGAAAAATTTTATTGATAAATTAAAAGAAAATAACATAGAAGTTGTATTGAAGAATGATGATTTAGAAATCATTTCCACGAAAGAGAATATTCCAACTGAGCTTTTGAAGGAAATAAAAATAAATAAAGATTCTTTAGTTCAATTTTTTAAAAATAAATCACTCTCAAATGTTTCTGTAGATGAACAAGGTAATATCCATTACAGAACATCTCATGTTCAAAGGGAAATATGGATAACATGCCAGGACCCTACAGCATCCATAACCTACCACTTACCTTCAAATTTCTATATTCGGGAAACTTTAGATCTTGAATTATTAAAAAGGGCATTGAATTTTGTTCTAAACAAATATGAAATTTTAAGAACCAATTTTAAATTAAATGCTTCAGGAGATTTGGAGCAAATAATCCATCATAAAGTAGAAGCGGATATACATGAAGTCGATTATACTCATGGTAATTATGGGGACGGGATGGATTTTATCAATAAAGATAATCTTGTAAATTTTGATTTAGAAAACGGTCTGCTTTTACGATGTTATTTAATTCATCTTCCTGAAGGAAATAGCATTTTCTATTATAATATACATCATATTATAGCGGATGAATGGTCCGTTAAGATATTTGAAAATGAAATATTCTCAGTATATAAGGCCTATTTAATCGGGGCTGAGCCGGAAAAAGAAGTAAAATATCAGTATAAGGATTATATTGACTGGACCTATGAACAATTGTCAGCTTCAAAGGATCACAAAAAATACTGGCAGGATGTTTTGTTACCGTTACCGGAAGTAGTTCAGTTTCCTACAGATAAGATAAAACCATCTTTCAAAACCTATGACAGTGTAGCTTTTCAGATGTTTTTATCCCTTGAGAATACCAAGCTGCTTAGTAATTTGGTGCAGAAACGTCATGGAAGCCTTTTCATGGGAGTTCTTACAGTGTTAAAGGCATTATTGTACAAATATACCCACCATGAAGATATTATTGTAGGATCCCCGATGGCTATCAGGGAAAGAGATGAATTTTCTCAGCAGATCGGTTATTTTTTAAGAACATTAGTGTTAAGAAATAAAGTAAGTTCTACAGATAGCTTTAATACTTTCTTTGAAAAAGTTAAAGAGAACCTGATCTCCGCTTATGAGCATTCCATATATCCGCTGAGTGAGATATTGAATGATATTGATTTTAAAAGAGATCAGTCTAAAAGCTCAATTTTTGATATTTCAATTACATTTCATGAAGCCACAACAGATCCTTATTCAATACATGAAATAGTAACAGATAATATTCAGGAATTTAAAGGAGGTAACTGTAAGAATGATATTGAGTTTCACTTTGGTGTTATTAATGACCAGTTATACATCAAAGTAAACTATAATAAGGATCTGTATGATTCAGATATTATTCAGAACTTTATAAAACATTACAAAGAATTACTATTAAAATTTATTGACTCTCCCAATACTCCTTTATCAGAATTAGAATATGTAAGCTCTGCTGATCGGGAAGTATTGCTAAAAGAATTTAATGATACTTCTGTTTCATACCCTGACAATCAAAATATTGTTAGTTTATTTGAAGAAGAAGTGGCCAAAAATCCAGATTCAAGAGCTGTTGTTTTCGAAGATACAGTATTAAGCTACGAAGAGCTGAATAATAAAGCGAATGCTTTAGCTTATCGTCTTCAGGTGGATCATGGAATCAAGAAAGGCGATTATGTAGGAGTAATGCTTAATCGTGGAGAAAATCAGATCGTTTCTATTCTTGGGATATTGAAACTAGGAGCAGTTTATGTACCTATAGATGCGAATCTTCCAGAATCCAGGAAAGAAGTGATGACTTCTGATTTATCTTTACTGATCACCGAATCTTACTATTTCTTTGACCTTGATTTCTATTCTGGTGAATCTTTTTCTATAGATTTAGAATTTACAGAAGAAGATGCCTCAGGGTTTACATCAGAAGTTTTAGAAAGAGATGATATTGCATACATCATATACACTTCCGGTTCTACGGGAGAACCAAAAGGAGTTTTGAATACTCATGGCGGTATTTTGAATACAATGTTATTCCAGAAAGAATTCTTTGAAGTTTCCTCTTATGAGAATGTTGCTCAGTTTGCTTCTTTTTCATTTGATGCTTCTATTTCAGAGATTTTTATGACGTTGCTAAGTGGTAAGAGTCTTCATATTTTGAGTGATTCAGTGAGAAAAGATGTTTATGCCTTTGAAGAGTATGTAAACAATCATTCCATTGATCTGGTAACACTGCCACCGGCATTTTTCAGTTTACTGAATGTTGAGAGACTTCAGGGATTGAAAGGTTTAATAACCGCAGGAGAATCAGCAATTATTGGTAAGACGAAAGAATATCTGAAGTATGGAACTTTTTACAATGCTTATGGTCCTACAGAGACGAGCATCTGTGCTACCGTACATAAACTTGAAAAGGGGAGTGATTTAGCTTCTTCTACCATACCTATCGGTCAGCCTATCGCCAATACGCAGATTTATATTTTAGATGAGAATAAACATTTGGTTCCTGCAGGAGTAAGCGGGGAGATGTATATCTCTGGAGCTGGATTGGCTCAGGGTTATTTAAATAATCCAGAGCTTACCGCAGAGAAGTTTGTAGACAATCCATTTATTCCGGGTACGAAGATGTACCGCACAGGAGATTTAGGAAAATGGCTAGCTGATGGTACAATAGAGTATCTGGGAAGGATTGACCATCAGGTAAAGATCCGTGGTCATAGGATAGAGCTTGGAGAGATCGACAGCCAGGTGCTTTCTTTCAGTGAATCGATTAAATCTGTTGTTACAGAAGTAAAAGAACATGAAGAAGATAAGAGTTTGGTGGTGTACTATGTAAGTGATACCCCGATTGACAAGCAGGATCTGGCGAGACATCTGGAGAGCAAGCTTCCACAATATATGTTACCCGGCTTTTATGTGGAACTTGACCAGATTCCTTTAACAAGCAATGGAAAGGTTGACAGAAAGAGTTTACCAGAAGTAAGTTCAGAAGATCTTATTACCACAGAATATGTTGCAGCTACCAGTAAAGAAGAAAAGGTATTAGTCTCTGTCTGTGAGCAGGTCTTGAAACACAGTCCGATCAGTATCCGTGATAACTATTATAATTTAGGAGGAGACTCCATAAAATCCATTCAGATAGTTTCCAGACTTCGTCAGCAGGGTTATAGTCTGAAGGTAGAACATATTTTACAGTATCCTGTATTAGAAGAGCTGGCGTGCTATATGACAACAGATGTTGCTAAAATCGACCAGTCTGAAGTTACAGGAGAAAGTATTCTAACTCCTATCCAGAGGTATTTCTTTGAAAGTGAAGGGATCACCAATAAAAATCATTATAATCAGTCTGTTATTTTAAAAAGCAGTGAAAGACTGTCGGCTTCTGTTTTAGAAACTTCCTTAAAATGTCTTGTAGAGCATCATGATGCTTTAAGAATGATGTATAGTCATAAAGACGGGAAATGGAATCAGTATAATTCGGGAATTGATGGCGTACATTACCGTTTAGCGTCTTTTGATATCCGGGACAGTGGCAGTGAATCAGAAGAATTATTCCAATTACAACAAATAGGAAAGGACCTTCAGAGTACAATCAACATAGAGTCTGGAGTTTTATTCCATGTGGGTCATGTTTCCATGAGTGATGGGGACCGTATCATTTTAGTTGTTCATCATTTGGTAATGGATGGTGTTTCGTGGAGAATTTTGCTGGAAGATTTAGGTAATTTATATGAGTCAGAAATTAGAGGACAACAATATTCTCTGCCCTCTAAAACGGATTCCTTCCAGAGTTGGGGTAAAGCCTTGGATGAATACAGCAGAAGTTTGGAACTATCCAAAGAGCGTTTATATTGGGAAGGCGTAGAATCTGAAAACTATACAGCTCTTGTTACAGATTATCCTGTAGAAGGCAAACAGGTTTTAGATAAAAGCTTAGGTTTTAGTTTAAGTACTGATGCTACTAAATTATTACAGACTCGTGCAGGGAGGAAATACAGTGCAGAGATCAATGATGTTTTACTGACCGGTTTGGCATTGGCTTTACAGAATCAGTTTGGGGTTAGCAAGACCAAGGTATTAATGGAAGGACATGGTAGGGAAGTGATGAACACAGGACTTGACATCAGCCGGACGATAGGTTGGTTTACCAGTGTATATCCTTTTAACCTTGATATCAGCGATAACAGTCAGCCTGCTTTGGTAAGTGTAAAAGAAGGTTTACGAGGTATTCCAAACAAAGGGATTGGTTATGGTATTTTGAATTATCTGGGTGATGCATTTTCTTCAACAAGTAATCCTTCCATACAGTTCAATTACCTTGGAGATTTTAATGAAATTGGAGATTCTGAAACTGAAGGGAAGCGCTCCTTATTTGATTACAGTTCCGAAAATATAGGCTCTTCTGTAGATTCTGCTAATTTATCTACAGATCTCTTGTTGGATGTCTCAGGAATGACGGTGAACGGAGTGATGAGTATCAATATCCGTTTTTCAGATAAATTATTTACAGAAAATACGATACAAAAACTTTTATTCGCTTATCAGTCTCACCTGGAAGCTATAGTGAAAGAGAGTGAAGATTCATCTGTGATTCTAACTCCATCAGACCTTACTTACAAAGGATTATCATTCAGCACCATTGAGGAGATCAGTAAAGGGAATGATATAGAAGATATTTATGAGCTTTCCCCGATGCAGCAGGGCTTGTATTACCATTGGCTGGTAGACCCTCACGGCTCAATTTACTATATGCAGACCTCCTATCGTATTAAATCATCTGAACTGAACTTATCTCTGGTAGAAAAAGCATTTGGAATGTTGCTCAACCGTCATTCCATTCTTCGTACTTCCTTTGAAAACCGTTATGGAGAAGTGCCTTTACAGATTGTTCATAAAAAAGCTCATGTAGACTTCAAACATTTGATATTAGAATCGGAACTTGAACTGGACAATATAAAGCAAGGGGATGTAAACCGAGGCTTTGTTTTAAGTGAACCTACACAAATGCGTTTGGTTATTGTGGAGTTACCGGATGGCTATTATGAATTCATCTGGAGTCACCATCATATCATTATGGACGGCTGGTGCCTCAGTATTCTGATCAATGATTTTTCCGCAATTTTAAGTTCTTTGGAACACGGAACAGAAATAAATCTGCCGGAAACCAAGAAATATTCGTCTTATATTGAGTGGTTAAGAGAAGTAGATGACCAGGAAACAATGAAATATTGGGAATCCTATCTTAGCGGTGTTAACGTGCCAGCAGTAATTCCGTTTGAACGAGACCGTGCTTCTGCCAACGAACCTAAGATAATTGTAAGCAATAAGATTAAAATTGAAGGAGATTCTTTCAAAGGAATTGAAAAATTATGCAAGAATATTGGAATTACGATCAACACGTATATTCAGGGAGTCTGGGGATATCTGCTTTCCAGATATAACGGATCAGAAGATGCTGTATTTGGAGCAGTAGTGTCTGGCCGCCCTCCTGCACTGGAAGATGTTGAAAATATTGTAGGACTATTTATCAATACCATTCCGATCAGAGTAAAATATAAAAAGGAAGATACAGTTAAAGAATTTTTCCTTGATTTACATACCAAGTCCATTCAAAGCAGTCCTTATCATTATTCTAAACTTTCAGATATCCAGACAATTTCGGGGTTAGGAAATAACATGATTAACAATATCATTGTTTTTGAAAATTACCCTGTTCAGGACTCTATCATGGACAACTATGTGGATAATGAAAGCAGCTCATCAATTGAAGAGATCAAAAACGTAGAAGTAGTTGATGAAACCAATTATTACTTTTTGATTACTGTATTCCCATCAGAAGACTCGGTAATGCTTGATATTAAATATGATGCTTCTGTCTTCAACAGAGTATTAATGGATAACATCGGAATGCATTTTACTAATTTGTTAAAAAATATATTCATTGATGGCGAAAGAAAAATTTTAGAAGCTGGTTATTTAGGCGAGAATGAGAAAAAACTTTTATTAGAAGATTTCAACAATACCACTTCTTTTTATCCTGAGAATCAAAGTATCGTTAGTTTATTTGAGGATCAGGTAAAGCAGACTCCTGATCATACTGCAATTATTTATGAGGATCTGAAATTAAGTTATGCCGAGTTAAATGATAGGGCGTCTAGCCTTGCCTGGGAATTGCAGAATACCCATGGAATAAAAAAAGGCGACCATGTAGGTGTGATGCTTAACCGTGGGGAAAATCAGGTCATTTCTATCCTGGGAATATTAAAACTGGGTGCAGTGTATGTGCCGATTGATGCCAACCTTCCTGAATCCAGAAAAGAAGTGATGACCTCCGGTTTGACTTTACTGATCACTGAATCTTACTACTTCTTTGATCTTGATTTTTATTCCGGTGGATCTTTTTCAATAGATTTAGAATTGACAGGAGAAATTAATTCAGAATTTAATTCTGAAGTTTTAGAAAAGGATGATATTGCCTATATCATTTATACATCAGGCTCTACTGGGGAACCAAAAGGTGTGATGAATACCCATGGAGGTATACTCAATATGACACAGTTTCAAAAGGAATTCTTTGGAGTCTCTGCTTACCACAATGTAGCGCAGTTTGCCTCTTTTTCTTTTGATGCATCTATTTTCGAGATTTTTATGACCTTACTTTGTGGAAAGTCCCTTCATATTCTTAGCGATGTAGTTAGAAAAGATTCCTTTGCCTTTGAAGAATATGTAGAGAAGCATTCTATTGATATAGTAACGCTGCCTCCTGCATTCTTCAACTTACTCAATGTAGAGAAGCTTCAAAACCTGAAAGCAGTAATTACAGCTGGAGAATCGGCAGTTATCGGGAAGACAAAAGAATTTCTTCAGCATGGTACTTTTTACAATGCTTACGGGCCTACTGAGACAAGTATTTGTGCTACTGTGCATAAAATAGAAAAAGGAAGTGATTTGGCATTATCAATCATACCCATTGGTAAGCCCATAGCAAATACGCAAATTTATATTCTGGATTCCGATAAAGACTTGGTGGCTGTGGGGGTAACAGGAGAAATTTATATCTCAGGAGCAGGTTTGGCAAAGGGATATGTTAATAATCCTGAACTTACCTCTGAGAAGTTTATAGAAAACCCATTTATACCGGGTACTAAAATGTATCGTAGCGGGGATACGGGAAGATGGCTTCCTGACGGGACTATTGAATATTCTGGCAGGATCGACCGCCAGGTAAAGGTTCGCGGACATCGTATTGAGTTGGGAGAGATCGACAGCCAGGTAATTTCTTACAGCCATGCCATTAAGACTGCCGTTACAGATGTGAAAGAGCATGAAGGTGATAAAAGCATTGTGGTATATTATGTAGCAGATACTGAGATTGACAAAGACGAATTAACCAAATATCTGGAGGAAAAATTACCACAGTATATGGTGCCGAGCTTTTATGTTGAGCTGGAAGATATTCCTTTAACCAGCAATGGGAAAATTGACCGTAAAAAACTGCCTGATGTTTCTTCTACCGACCTTATAAAGAATGAATATGTTGCTCCTGTTACACCAGCGCAATCTGCTTTGGTAGAAGTTTGTGAACAGATTCTGAAACACAGTCCTATCAGTATGAAGGATAATTATTATAATCTTGGAGGAGAATCCATCAAATCTATTCAGATTGTATCAAAATTAAGACAAAAAGGATATACCCTGAAAGTAGAGCATATTTTACAGTATCCTGTTTTGGAAGAAATGACTAAGCATATTACAAGCGAAGTCTCAGCAATAGAACAATCTGTCGTAAGTGGAGAGATCAGCCTGACACCTATTCAGCGTAGTTTTTTTGAGGATGAAAAGATTGTTAATAAAAATCATTTTAATCAATCCGTTGTATTAAAAAGCACTGAAAGACTCTCAGGTTCAATTTTAGAGAATTGTATAGAGCAGCTGGTCAATCATCATGATGCGATGAGGATGATGTATACTAATGAGGAAGGTAGTTGGAGACAATTCAATTCCGATATATCCGGTAAGCATTATCGATATGAGTATTTTGATATCACTTCAAGCACATCAGAAACAGAAGAACTTGAACGTTTAGAAGATATTGGAATAACACTTCAGACTTCAATAGACATCACTTCGGGGATTTTGTTCCATGTAGGACATGTGTCTATGAGTGACGGCGACAGAATTCTGTTAATCCTTCACCACCTGGTTGCGGATGGAATATCCTGGCGTATTCTGTTGGAAGATCTTAACAATCTGTATGATTCGGCTATATTAGGAAATGTATATATCCTTCCAGCTAAAACACATTCCTTCCAAAAATGGAGTAAAGTGTTGGAGGAATATAGTACCAGCTCTTCTCTAGGAAAAGAACGTGCTTACTGGGAGAGCATAGAATCCGTAGATTATCAAATGATTCCTACAGATTATCCTTTAGCAGAAAATCAGGTTTCTGATAGTAGTATGGGATTCTCTTTTGATCAAGAGCAGACTCATTTATTACAAACCAATGCAGGCAAGAAATATAATGCTGAAGTTAAAGATATTCTGTTAACAGCAATGGCTATGTCTCTGCAGGAACATTTTGGGATAAGCAAAACTAAGGTGCTGATGGAAGGACATGGTAGAGAGAACATTTCTGCTGATGTAGATGTAAGCAGGACAGTAGGTTGGTTTACAAGTGTTTATCCTTTTTCATTAGATATTGGTGATCAAACCAAACCTTTTATATTAAGTGTAAAAGAAGGCTTAAATAACATTCCCAAAAAAGGGATTGGATATGGAGTTCTTCACTACCTGAATGAAAAAATTAAATCCTCATCGGATCCGAGCATATGCTTTAATTTTATGGGAAGTTTTGATGATGCAGGAGGTGTTAACAACAAAAAAATGAGGCTTGATTTCTCATCAGAAAGCATAGGTACAGCGGTTTCTGCTGACAATTTGAAAACTTCTATTTTACTGGATGTTTCAGGGATCATAGTTTCCGGAGTGCTATCTGTAAATATCCTTTATTCAAAAAACATATTTCATGAATCTACAATCGAAAAACTATCTCAATTGTATAAGAAAAATATGATAAAGATTCTGGAAGAAAATGAAAATGAAAGCAGCAATGAATGGCAATATGGAGATACAATGACGTTGTCTCCTAACCAATATCATCTGTTCAGGAATAAATATTCATCAGTAAACTTTAATATAGACATACAAAGATTTGATGAAAATAATTTTGAACATACCCTTAGAAAGTGCTTTTCCAGATTTCCTTCTTTGATGACGAAATATGAGCAGGATCAGCTCCAGGTTTTACAACGATATATCTCCGAAACAGAAGTAGCTATAAAAATACATATTGAAAGCTTACAGGTGAGGTCAGAAGAGGATATTAAAGCTATTGGAAAAGAGTTTATATTCCAGCCGTACGACTTATTTGAGGGCGAACTGATAAGAGTTTTTGTTGTTAAAACCGAAACTTCCGGTACTCCACAAGCTTCGTTATTTTTCGGAATACACCACTCCTTATTGGATAATTATTCATCTAATTATTTAAAACATGAATTGGAGGCTTACTTTAATTCTGGTAAAGAAATTAGTATGCAACCTCACCATTTTACCTTTATTGATTCCCAGGAGAAATTTTTAAAATCCGATGACGGGATTGAACTTAGAAATAATCAGGTTAATTCCTTATTGACAACTCCTTTGTATGAAAATAAAGATTCCGGTAGTGACCATGTTTTCTTCCAGAATTTTATGATCAAGGAAGCTTTTATTAAAAATGAAGATTTCGTACATCTTAGGGTAGTATCTAAAAAAGCGTCTGTTCCTATGAATGCTCTATGCCTGTCGGTATTTTCCAGAATTATGACCGATTATAAAAGTCCAAACAAAAATTTATTCGGAATGCTAAGCAGTAATAGAGAAAGTTCGGAGTATGGTAATATGATGGGGGTATTAACTAATCTTGTTATGGTTTCACATGCTGATTCTGAAAATTATTCAATTGAGGAAATGATGAAGAACTATGTAAGAATGATTGAGTGCAGATCAGTGCAAAAAATTCCATATCAAGTCATTAGACAGGATATAGAATCCATGGAAAGTAAAGATATCGAAAAAAATATTTTTGGATTTTATAGCTATTTAAGCCAGAATGAAGAAAAAGAATATGATTATTTTAATGAATACATGGAAGAAATGACAGAATTTGACGGAATTAATCTGAAAGCCTTTGAATATTCTAATGGAGTCTTAATTCAATTATCACAACCCGCATCTACTGCCAGTATTGATTTTCCAAAGTATATTAAAGAATTCACAGACTTTTTAAAAACGCAGTAATTACATATTTATGAAAAACGTTAAACTACTACATCTTTTAATTTTACTATTTCCTGTTCTACTTTATTCGCAATATAAAATAGAAGGAAGGGTATTAAACAAAGAAAAAGAACCTGTAAAAAATGCAGAACTTCTTTTTAAAACTACTCCTTCAAATAATAACAGGAAAGTAATGACAAATGATGGAGGAAACTTTAGTATAGAGCTCATAAAAGGTAAATACATACTGACCGTTAAAAACTCCGAGTATACCTCTTTTGAAAAAGAAATAATCATTAATTCGGATACTAAATTGGCTGACATAGAGTTGGTAACCGTATCTAAATTAATAGAAGAGGTTAAACTGACTTCTTCACCCAAAATGATCACCCATAAACTGGACAGGACCGTGTTTAATGTTGAAAACAATGCTCTTGCGAACAAGGGGAATATTTTCGAGACGATGAAATCTGTACCGGGGCTTGTTTTGAAAAATGATCAGATATCAATGCTTGGAAGGGACGCTGTTAAAGTAATGATTGACGGGAGAATGATCAATTTAAGCGGAGATGATTTGAAAAACTTTTTAAAATCTATACCAAGCGAAAACATTAAATCTGTAGAAGTCATTAGTAACCCATCAGCCAGGTATGAAGCCGAAGGAAACAGTGGAATTGTGAATCTTGTTCTTAAAAAGACCAAAAAGAATTCATGGAATAACAATACTACTTTGACAACTGATGTTGCAAAAACAAAATATATCTTACAGACAGTAAATAACAATTTTACCTATCAGAAGAATAAACTCAGTTTTTTACTCAACACGGGATATAGCTACGGTGACACCTTTACAAAACAGATGTCGGATATTTTCTTTTCGGATCCCTATTTCTTAACGACAGAGCAAAAGTGGAATTATAATCAGTTCTCCGGGAGGTTTTTGATAGATTATGACATAATGCCCAAAACAAAGATTGGATTACAGTATCTGGGAGGAGTATACAACAATTACGTTGACGATAATGTAAATACAGCTGTAGTTAACAACGCAAACGTGCCTCTTTATTTTCTGAAAGGAGATGGACATATCCGTGATAAAAATAATAATCACTCATTGAACCTTCATTTGGAACAGAAGTTAGATACCCTGGGAAAAAAGTTAAATATAGACTTGGATTATCTTAGCTATGTAACAGATAGGAATAATACCATCCTTTCCAATCAATATAATCCGGATTACAGTTTTGAGGGAATTAATTTCTTTAATAGAGGGATTTCAAACCAGGATATTAATAATTATAGTTTAAAATTTGATATTGAACATCCCGGAAAATTCATGAATCTTAACTATGGAGGTAAAGTAGGATTTACAGGAACCAATTATTTACTCAATAATTATGATCTTACTTCCAATAATACTCTAACTCAATCAGATCAGTTCAAATATGATGAAGCGATTCAGGCTCTCTATTTTAATGCAACAAAGAAGTTTTCTGATAAATGGGAGGGACAAATAGGATTGAGAACAGAATATACACAGACCAAAGGACATTCTGTCATCTTAGATCAGACTGATTATAATAAGTATTTGAAATTATTTCCGTCAGTATTTATCAAAAATACAATTAATGAAAATAATAGCTTATTATTAAACTATTCCAGAAGGATACAAAGACCATCTTATGGGCAGCTAAACCCGGCAAGATCCTATATCAACAGCCAGATTTCTTCTATGGGTAATCCATATCTGAAGCCATCTTATGTAGATAATATTGAACTTTCCCATACTTATAAGAGCCTGACTTCCAAATTGGCTTTTAATGTAAATTCAAATGCATATAATGTGTTCTTTAAAATGAATGATGAAACTAAAGAGCAGATCGTAACCTTTGATAATTATTTTAAAAGTTATGGCTATTCTTTATCGGAAACGTATGAATTTAATGCCCTTGCATGGTGGAAAAGTTATGTTACTCTTTTCCTGAATTATTCCCAGTCAAAAAAGACCCAGGATATTAATCTAGTTTTGAGGAACGGATTTGAGTTTTTTGGAGCCCTTAATAATTCATTGACTCTTAATCAATCAAAAACCTTGACCCTGGATATCAATTACTGGTACGGATCATCATCTAATCAAAATTTGTTTCATTACTCTGATGCCAATTCATTAGATATGGCTCTTTCTTACAAGACGCCCTATAAAGGATTAAATCTAAGCATTGCAGCGTACGATATATTTAATTCCAGTCCACGGACCATGCTGTCGGAAATTAACGGGATCGCACAGACTTATAAATCGTTCGCCAATAATAGATTCTTTAGATTTTCCATCAACTATAGTTTTGGAAATGATAAAATTTCCAAAGGAGAAAGAGCACTTGGAAATGAAAGTGAAAGAGAGAGAAGCAGATAACCATAAAAAACAATAACCTTATGAAAAAAATATTGGTTTATACGGATGCATTTAGAGGAAATATAATTCCTACGCTGGGAATCAGTGAAAAACTTCATCAGATGGGGGCCCATGTTCATTATATCGGTGTACCTGATGTGACAGAAATAATATCCGGGACATCATTTCCATACACATCTATTTTTGGGGATTATTATCCGAAAGGCAGCAAATATGAGTCTGGTAAAATCAATGCGGATGTTATTCGTACAATTATCGATGGTGGTCTTGATGAGCTGATGCAGGATTTTAATCCGTCAGCTATTCTTTTTACAGCCTATAATCCAATAGAAGCAGCCACTTTCTATTTGAAATATAAGATAAAAACATTCCTGGTATATTGCCACTTTCCTGTTGATAACGATTTCAGTAAAACATCATTTACAGAAAAGGTAAAAGAATGGAGCATCAATATGCTTATGGATGATGCCAACCTGGAATCTACTAATCTTCTGATTAATTACCTTATCGATAAAGGATATGCAATGAATTCTCTGAACGATGTTTTATGTGTTTTTGAAAACTTCTATAATGTAGTACCTGCCTCAAAAGAATTCTTAATAGAAAATGCAGTGGTTAATGGAAATGATATGTATGTAGGACCTTGTATCCCTGAGCAGAATATTTTTCATTTACATTATGATATGGATAATCTTGAAAATGAGATTTCTAAACAGAAGAAATCTGGAAAAAAGTTGGTTTATTGTTCATTAGGTTCATGGGCCGAACAAATTGATAACGAAAAAGCACAATACATTACGCAAACACTTATCGATAGTTTTCGACAGGAATCTATGGAAGATTATATCCTTAATATATCGGTCGGAAACTTATTTGATAACTATAAATCTCAGGCTTCAGATAGCATAAGAATTCACCATTGGCTTCCTCAGGTGGCCATGCTTCAACATTCAGACCTTGCCATCATACATGGCGGAATGGGGGGGGTTAAAGAATGCATCATGCATGAAATTCCGATGGCTGTTATTCCATTAGGGCTTGACCAGTTTGAAAATGCAGATAGGGTAGCTGCCCACCAATTAGGAATAAAAATAGAAACTCATTCGATAAATAATTCAGGAATCATTTCAGCAATCAACAAGCTTCAGAATGATACCATTATAAAAGATAGTTTATCTAAAATGAAATCCAGTTTTGAAAAAGCATCGCAAGATGATGCATGGACAAAGTTTAACCCCTAAACACCAACCCCTAAATAATGAATAAACAGCTTTTTTTGCTACATTTTGCAGGCGGAAATAAATATTCTTACAATTTTTTACAAAAAACAATAACCTCCGACATCGAATTTATTCCTATAGAACTGCCGGGTAGAGGAGAAAGATTTAGAGAAAGTTTAATAACCGGAAAAAAAGAAGCAATTGATGACCTTTTTCTGCAGATAAAAAAAAAGAGGAACGGTTCTCCTTTTATCGTATTAGGACATAGTATGGGAGCCTTGCTTGGCCTTTCTGTTACCCGGATGCTTGAAGAAGATCATGATTTCCCGGAGTTTTTAATGGTATTAGGAAATCCGGGGCCTTTAAAAAATCATAAAATTCCTATCAGATACAATTTAGATGATGATACTTTCAAAAAAAGAATATCAGAGATGGGTGGAATTCCAATCGAAATCCTTGAAAACCACGATGCATTTTCTTTTTTCGCTAAAATCATGAGGGCTGATTTCGAATGCATAGAAAAAGAACAGGGTTTTGAAAATGATGTCGTCATTAAAACACCCATTTATGCGATGATGGGCAGCGAAGAATCACTCAATACAAAAATTGAAAATTGGAGAGGATTTACAGAGTCTCAATTTCATCATTCAATATTGCCTGGAAATCACTTTTTTATTCATGATAACGGACCAGAAATAGGAAAACTCATTAACCATTGTTTTAAATTAAAAGAATCAAATTATGTTAAAAATAAAATCTAAACACATCATCTTAATATCTGTATATGCGGTTATAAGCAGTTTACTGAGTTTTGCTATTATTTATATAATAAACAATACACTGTCTAATCAGCTTTCGGCAAGCAGCTATATTTATATAACCTTTTTTGCTTTTGTTGTCTATGCTTATTTATTAAGTATCTTTTTTCAGAGAGAGCTCAATAAAATAACCTTTGAATTGCTTTCCCAATTAGAAAAGAAATTATTCCAGAAAATACTGGATACACCATTGATAAAAATCGAGAAATTAGGAACTCAGAGGTTTTATACAGCTGTGGAAGATACAAGAACATTTTATTCACTGCCGGCTGTGGTAACTGCAGCATTCTCCTCTTTACTGATGGTAATATTATGCCTTTTCTATCTCGTCAAATTATCTCCGGTATCTGCGGTAATTATTCTTGTTGCGATTTTGATAATTGCTGGAATCTATTATTTAGTAATGAATTCCTTATCAAAGTCGATAGAAAAGGTGAAAAAATATAATGAGCATTATTTCGGGTATGTACAGGACGTGATCAGTGGTTTTAAAGAATTAATGATCAGTGATAAAAGAAGAAAGAAACTGCTTGAAAACTATGTATATGAAAACAGGACTGCATCCTATGCGTTGGATTTTAAAATTAGTTTTTCCTTTTTATCAATAGGGCTTATCAGTCAGTATGGGATGTACATTATAATGGGTATTATTCTTTTTATATTACCTGAATTAGGATGGCTGAAAAGAGAATTTGTAATTCCATATGTACTGGTTTTATTATTTATTGCTGGTCCTATTAATAACCTGATCAATCTTCAGGATGTGGTCACCAGACTGTTTGTAGCGAACAAACGTCTTGAAACATTTTATGAGGATTTTAAAAATGAAAAGATTGTTAATGTACATAATAAAGAACTGGCTGCCGACTTTTCAAAATTAAATTTTAGGAATATTCATTTTAACTATAAAAATGATAATGCAGATGCTAATTTTGAGTTAGGGCCTATCAACCTTGAAATTAACAAAGGAGAAGTTATCTTTATTGTAGGAGGAAACGGAAGCGGTAAAAGTACTTTTATCAATATTCTTTCAGGTTTGTATGTTCCTGACCAGGGGGATATTTTTTTTGACGGTGAAAAAATAAATTCAGAGAAGGAAATCCAGAATCTTATTTCTGCTGTATTTACCAGCAATCACCTCTTTTCACAAAATTATGATGATTATATACTGGAAAATAATCCAAAATATAAAATATTACTTGAAACATTTAAACTTGAAAATATCGTAAAAGACGATTCAGAAGAATCTGCCAGAAGAAGTTTTTCAAAAGGTCAAAGCAAAAGGATGGCGTTGATATTTGCTTTATTGGAAGACAAACCGATCGTAGTACTGGACGAGTGGGCGGCAGATCAGGATCCGTATTTCAGAAAATATTTCTATGAAGAATTGATTCCCAAATTGAAATCACAAGGTAAAACCATCATTGCTGTTACTCATGACGATAGATATTTCCATTACTGTGATAAGCTTTTGAAATTTGATTACGGTAAAATCGTGAAAGAAGATATTCCTGCAAATTTTCAAAATGCTTACTTTTAATACCATAGGTTTATGAAACTGACACTTCCCCAACTGGATGTTTTCTTTGAACAACTGCTGTATCCCGATACTCCGATCTATAATATAGGGGCCAAAATAGAAATTAAAGGTGAAATTCAGATTGAAACTTTTAAGAAGGCCTATCGTGAGATGATCAATCAGCACGATGCCTATCGAAGTTTTTTCAGACAATCTGAAGATGAGGTAAAAAAGCATATAAAAGAAGAAGAACCAAGACATTTGGAATGGATCGATTTTTCAAATGAAACTGATGCTGTGAGTAGCGCTGAACACTTTATGGAGAGGGAGTTTTTAATACCTTTCAATGTGTTGGAAGATGATTGTCTGTATCGATTTGTTCTTATCAAATGCAGTAATGTTCACTATTACCTTTTCTCAGTATACCATCACATCATCACAGATGGATGGGGAACCTCTCTTATGTTCCAGAGATTGATTAAAAATTATAATGACATCCTGAAA
Source organism: Chryseobacterium sp. PTM-20240506 (assembly GCF_048296755.1). NCBI lineage: Bacteria > Pseudomonadati > Bacteroidota > Flavobacteriia > Flavobacteriales > Weeksellaceae > Chryseobacterium > Chryseobacterium sp. PTM-20240506. The sequence goes on along the minus strand of NZ_CP182581.1, from coordinate 1,585,871 downwards.
TTTGATATGGTTCAAGACCAATACCCTTACGAATATAGTACGTTTGTAACTCACGATCTGGCTTATCAGGATTCCGATGAATTTTATAAAGATAAGCAGTATTGGGCTGAAAGATATTCAACACTACCTCCGGTTGTTTTTAACAGGAAAGATAATAAAGAATACGCTGTTCATGAAAGCGACAGGAAAGAACTAATAGTTCGCAGGGAAGATTATAACAAACTCATAGAATTGGGTAAAAAGCATAATTTCTCTACATTTCACGGATTTTTAGGGTTGTTTTTCTTGTATTTTGGAAGAATTAATCAGAGTGATGATCTAGCTATTGGAATTCCTGTGCTGAACAGAAACACCAAAGTCTTCAAAAAAACAGTTGGATTATTTATGGGAGTTTCACCCTTAAGGATGAGACTGGATTATCAGGCTAATTTGTTGGATCTGATCAATAGTACAAAAAAGCAACTGATGTCCGACTACAGGCATCAAAGATATCCGTTGGGAAAAATTGTAAGTGACCTGAAACTTTTTAATGAAAAAAATAAGCTTTTTAATATTACCCTATCTTACGAGAAACATAATTATGCTGATCACTTTGAAGGTACTCAAACTACAGTGATTCCGCTTACCAATAAATCTGAGAGGTCTGCTTTAGCCTTGTTTGTAAGGGAATTCGATGATAATGAGGATATTAAAATAGATTTTGATTACAATACCGATTATTTTGATGACCAATCTATTGAACAGTGCGTACGACATATTCACTATATGATCGTTAACATCGAAACATTAGCAGCTGAACCTCTGTATAAAATTTCATTTTTGTCTGAGGAAGAAAAAGAAAGTCTCTTCTTATTTAATGAAAGATTCTCATCTAAAGATGAAAATCAAGACCACAATAAAACATTCCTTGATCTATTCAATGAGAAGACTTTAGAATTTCCTGATAAAGTTGCAATTGCCGATGAAAACTTTTCTTTATCCTACACTGAGACTAATAAGATCTCTACACAGATAGCTGATTACCTTCTCCATCATCATAACGATGAAAAGACGGTTGCTGTTTTATTGAACCGGTCGGCTTATATGATTTGTGTTTTGCTGGGAATAATGAAAGCGGGGAAGGCTTATATACCTCTCGATCCTGAATTTCCTGTACAAAGATTGCAGTATATTTTACAGGATAGTAAGGCGCAGCTTTTAATATCTGAAGAAAATATTTCTCTTAATCTTACTGATATCGAGAGTATTTTAGTTTCAGATATTGTAAACAAAAGTCTTTGCAATAAAGAAGTATATGTTACTCCAACAGATACTGCATATATTATTTATACATCGGGATCTACAGGAAACCCTAAAGGGGTTGAAATTGGGCATGCTTCATTGTTAAACCTGTTAGAAAGTATAAGTGAAAAGCCGGGAATCGACGATCAAGACACAATGTATTCAGTAACTACTTATTCTTTTGATATTTCTATTCTGGAGTTTTTTACCCCTCTGATTAATGGTGCCACACTATACATTGCCAGTGAAAAGACCTTGAGAGATCCAGTGGCTACAATACAGGAAATTGTCGAGGTGAAACCCTCTGTTATTCAGGCGACCCCAAGTTTTTTCAAAAGACTTCTTAGTGTAGGCTGGGAACCAGATTCGGAATTAAAAATAATGTGTGGTGGTGATTTGATCAATAATGATCTTATTGAGGAATTGCTTGCATCATGCAAAGAACTTTGGAATATGTATGGACCCACAGAAACTACGATCTGGTCCTCAACAAAAAAGATTGAATCCGGAACGTTGCCTCAGAATATTGGTCAACCTATTAAAGAAACTTCTTTCTATATTTTAGATACAGATTTAAATTTACTTCCGGTAAATACTGTTGGTGATATTTATATTGGAGGTAAGGGGATTGCCAAAGGATATTATAATAATGAAGACTTGTCCCTTGAAAGGTTTATAAAAAATCCTTTCAGGAAGGAAGAATTAATGTATAAAACAGGTGATGTAGGCAAATGGAATGAACAAGGTGAAATCTTGTTCTTCGGAAGAAGTGATAACCAGGTTAAGGTAAAAGGATATAGAATAGAGTTAGGAGATATTGAAAACCATCTGAATACGGTGGAGAATATTGAAGATTCTGTTGTAGTGGCTAAAGAAGTGGAGGGCGAAAATCAACTGATAGCATACTTGAAAACTCATGCACCAATTGAGATCTCTTATCTATATGAGAAATTGCATGAAAAGCTCCCCTATTATATGGTTCCCCAATTTATTTTTCCAATAGAGGAATTTCCCCTAACTCCCAATCAGAAAATAGACAGGAAATCTCTTTCAATGAAAGACTTTCCTTCTGAAGAACCTGCTACAATCCAGATCATTAAAGATGCAGAAATGATGCAGGAATTAAAGGATGTATGGCGGGAAATCTTAAACTATAAGAAAGATATTGAAGATAAAGACAATTTTTTTGAACTGGGAGGCCATTCTTTATTGATTTCCAGACTAGTGAATGTGTTAAACAAGAAGTTTTCTGTCCATCTGACTATGAAGGACGTATTTGAAAATCCTGATTTATCTTCTTTATGTCATACTATTTTAAAGAAAAATGACAGGAACAGTTTGATCTTAAAAGCACCAGATCAGGATCTATATTTGGCAACACCTACACAAAAGAATATCTGGTTGGCCTGCCAGAGAAAAGAAGTTTCTCCTTCGTATAATATGTTGATGGAGTTCGATGTAGCCGGAACCATTAATGTTGTAACATTTGAAAAAGCAGTCAGACAAATAATATCTGCTTCTGAAATTGTAAGAACAAATTTTATTCTGGAGGATGAAGCTGTGATTCAGAAAATCCACTCTTCTGAAGATATTCATTTTGCATTAGAAATTAATGAGGTTGCAAACGAATCCGGATACAGGAAAGCTATTGATGACTATAAAGGCTATTGTTTTGATCTTGAAAAAGAATTATTACTCAAAATGATGATTTTGAAAGTCAGGGGAAAGTACAAAGTTATTTTCCTTGTTCATCACATTATTTTTGATGGAATATCAACAGGAATATTTATAAAACAATTGATATCTCTTTATAATAATCATTCAAATCAAACAGCGGAACTGCGGCCTGAGATTCAGTTCCGGGATTATTCAAATTGGTATTACCAGAATGCAGATCTTGAAAAGAATGACATTTTTTGGAAAAACTATACAAAAGGATATCCATATGAAGCTTTTGTAAAAAAAGAAACTGTAACTGCTGATTCGTATCAAGGGAATATATTTACAATTCCTCTGGATCTGGAAGTAACACAAGGATTATCTGATTTAGCAAAAAAGATGAAAACAACACCTTATCTGCTTATGTTAACATCTTTGTTGATATTTTTACGTAATATTTCCGGGAAGACAGATATCTGTATTGCTACAATAGATTCAGGAAGGTCTGTACCTCAGGTACAATCGCTTTTAGGTGTTTTCATTAAAAGTCTCTTAGTACGGGTAACATTCGGAGAAGAAGAATTAGGTGAAGTGCTTCATAAAGTGACTCAAGAATTTTTAAAAGTCACAAAATATGAAGAAGTTTCAGACCATTCTTTCGTGAAAAATAATATTGATATCCTTTTTGTAACCCAAGATCCTGAATTAAGTTATAATACAATAAGTGATTTTGCGGACTTTTCTTTACAAAATGTTTCGCAGGATACCACCTACAATAAATTCCCGCTTATCATGAATATCATTAATGAACCGCAAGGCATTCAGCTTGAGATAAGCTATAACAAAAGTCTGTATAAAGAACATATCATTGCAGATTTTTCACAGGCCTACACAGATTTTGTGAAATACCTGTCAACATTGAGATCTGAAGCTGAGCTTGGGTATAAGGATTTTTTCCACAGCAATGATCCGGTAGACATTGATTTTGACTTTTAAAGTTCGAACATGTTGATACAGTGACTCTATAAATAATAAAAAAATAAAAATTAATAATTCTATATGAAGACCCAGAAAGTAATTTTTTTACTACTCATGATGTTATCCTCATTTTTGTTCGCTCAGAAATGGGAATACACAATTACAAAAACAAAACCATTTTTTGACGTTGAAAACCTCAAAGATGATCAATCGGTTGAATGGGGATACCTCTCAGTTCCTGAAAACTGGATCGCTCCGTCAAGCAAAATAAAAATAGCATATGTTGTTTTAAAGAAGAAAAAACAATCCATTCAGAAACCTCTGTTATATATAGAAGGGGGGCCAGGACAATCAGGCATAGGTGCATTCGGGTATTTTAGGAACCATCCATTGAGGGATTACTCAGATATTGTATTGGTGGATGCAAGGGGAGTCGGGAACTCTTTACCGAAATTATGCCCGGAACTTGGAACGGAAATATTTAATATTTTATCTTCAAACGAATCTTCAACAGCAGATGAAAAAAACAGGTCATTTGCCGCAATGAACTGTAAAAATGAACTCATAAGAAAAGGCATTGACCCAGCTAACTATAGCAGTATCAATATTGCCAATGATCTTCATGCGCTTAAAAAGGCTTTACATTATGACAAATGGAATGTACTTGGAGTTTCATATGGGACCTATATTTCGCAGGTATATGCGAACTCATTTCCTGAAGATTTCAATAAAATGATTCTGGATTCTCCGGTTGATAATATCTCTGAATATTACAATAAAATCAACGATCATTATGTGAAAGAACTAAACCTATTTTTTGCAAAATGTAAGCAAAATCCGGCTGTAAATAAAAAATTCCCAAATCTTGAAAAGACCTATTATGAAGTAATAGAAGATCTGGCTAAAAATCCATTAACGGTAGGAGTTCCTAAAGATCTTCTGGAAAAAGGTAGCTTTACTTTTAATAGCGAAGATTTTAAAATTGTAATTCACCAGGCTTTATACACGAAGCAATTAATAGAGGTATTACCCGTTATCATTACCTTATTTCATAAAAGAGATGCCGAAACACTCAGCTCAATTGTAGGTGTATTTTCTGGTGTTTTTAAAGCATTGGACTTTGGGACCTATTATAGTATGGTACTTAATGATGCGGTTCCTTATAATTCATTGAAGTATTATGATGAGGATGCAGCGAATTATCCCGGATTAAAAGGGGGATTATCATTTTACAGAGCCGACTTTCTTGTGAGCAGCCAGTGGAATAATAATAAACAGGTTCCGCAAAATATATTAGACTATGGAAAGATGTCTAAAATTCCAACGATGATCATAGGAGGAGAATTTGACCCCATTACTCCTGTTTCAAATGCACAATCTCTGGCAGGATTACTGAATGCCCAACTGATCATCTTCAAAAATGAAGGTCATGCTCTCTTATTTGGAAAAGAAGGAAGTGATTTTATCAATAATTTCATCAATGATAAAATGCCTTTAAATTCAGGAAGTACACGAGTTATTAATTCTCCGGAAGTGAGGTTTATCACAGATATTCATATTAACTCAGGGATTACCAAATTAGCCATGTTATTATTTGGTGGTTTTGATATCTTGAAAGTTGCTCCGTTGATTCTGGCTTATGGAATTTTATTAGTTGCTATTATTTTCTTTTCTGTAAGTATATGGAAAAGACGAAATGTAGACAAGCTGATCATGAAAACTTTCTACATAATACTAATTATTAATTGTATGATAGGAATAGTACTTATGGCAGGGCTTATCTATGCAATAGTTTATTCTAATAATACTAATTTTTTTATATGTGCTTTTGGTATTCCCGAAAAGTTTGTCAATTTATTTTATTTGTTAAAAGTATATATGATCGTATCCGGGTTATCATTTATATTATTTTTTGTGACCTACAGACGACTTAGATACAAAATCATTGTCATTTCAGTACTATTTTCATTTATTTTAATACTTTCCTATTTCTACTACTGGGGGTTCTTTAGTTAATATCATTTCTAGCCTCTAATTATTATCCTAATTATTATGAAAAAAATAGCATTTATAAATTGTTTTTTCGGGAAAGCATGGCCGGACTATTTTGATTATTTCCTGAAAGGCTGTGAGTATAATCCAACTATTGATTTTTACATTTTCACCAATATCGCTCCTCAATATAAAATAAAGAATGTCCATTTCATTAAGTTTGATTTACAAAAGTTTAATGAAATGGCAACGGAAAAATTAAAAATTCCAGTCAATATAAAAGATGCCTATAAATTATGTGATTTCAAGTCTTTGTATGGGGTGATACTGCAAGAATATATTTCAAAGTATGACTTTTGGGGATATTGTGATGTCGATTTAATGTTTGGGAACATTCGTGCTTTTATTACTAATGAAATGTTAAATCAATATGATGTCATTTCTCCTGTTGATAAATATCCTGCCGGATTCTTTACCTTATATAGAAATACTCCTTTTATAAATAAAATATTCAGGTTAAGTAAAGATTTTAAGAAAATAGTACAAAGTGACCGTCACTTCTGTTTCGATGAATGTAATTTTGAATTTAATACCGTTCAGACTCAAGACATACAGTATATTGATTCTGAAATAGAAAGTATGGCCTTTTTATTAAGGAAGTTGGAATTAAGTAATAAAATCAAATATTTTCATGTAGACATGGCTCAGGAATTTTTATACAGCAGAAATACTCATATATGGAGAGATGGAAACATATACGATTTTATTACAGAAAAGCCTTATTTATTAATTCATTTTATTAATATTAAAGGTTTGCCCACCTTCCATATAGAAAAATACACTAAGAAAGAGGTAAACAAAACAGAGGTATTTTATATATCGCCTCAATTTCTTGGCCGGGATTTAAAACGAAAATTTAATTTTCAATTATTTATTAATCCTTATCAACGAAGAATTAAAAATATAATAACAAAGGCCAAAGCCATTACATTCGGAAAATCATTTTCTTTTCCTTTTGTAGAAGACTCTCCCTATAAGTCAGCTAATCGGGAAGTGTTCTTCTATAAAAAATCAGATAGAAGTGTTATCATGCTTACTTCAACTGGTAGTATAGATAATTATATATACAATGAAATTTTTCTTTATCAAATAAAAGGAAATCATTACTTCTGTTGGAATAAGATTGATAATATTCAATATTTCGCTAAGTTTTATTACTTAAAAGGTGATGAAAAAGCTTATAAAATTGAGATAGAAGATCTCAAATTCACAGAAAAAGGAACAATGTATTTACTCAATAAATAAAACTAATAGAATGATACCTGCAGATTACAATAAAACAAAAACACAAGAAATTTTTAAGACCTTTTTTCAATATTATAAACCGCAAAAAAATATTCAGAATGTCGATTGTGAAAATTTGGATTTTATAACCTTACATTCTATTTTGTCATCGACTTTTAAAATAGAAAATGAAGTAGGAAAAATAAATCTTGATGATTTAATCAATAGCTCCCTGCCTGCAATTACATTTTTACATATAAATGGAGGTTGTTTTGCTGTAATAAAAGAAATAACAGATCAATATGTAACATGGAAGTCTCCACAATATGGGGAACAAAAAAACAGTATGAACTTATTTAAGAAAATCTATAGTGGTTTAGCATTACGTATTGTCTGATAAGAGAAAAAATAAATTCAAAAATTTGATGCTGATATTGAGAAAAAGATAAACTTTCATTAATTGATATCAATGAAAATGTAAACCTTACAATTATGGACTTATAAAAAATTATCTAAAGTATTAATCCATATCTTGGATATGAAAAGACCGTACATGATCTTAAAAAATTATTTTAAATATCAAGCTGCTTGAAACGTACTTAATTAATCTAAAACTTATGTGCGAGTCTACAATTTAAATAAATCAGAGTAAATTTTTTTACTCTGATTTTTGCTTTTTTATAGATTTAATATTGTCTTAACGTTTAACAGTAAAAAGGCTTTTCAATTTTAAAAAAGAAAATTATCAAGTAGCTCTATCTTAAAAGAAAACATAGACGGGATTGTTATCAAATAATTTTATCGATAATTGGCTCCGATTGAATGAGTTAGACCGGAATGGAATTATAATATTCGTTTTATCAGATATTTTTATTGAAGATTAAATTTTCCGGAACTGTAATTTTGAATATCTGTTATCGTAATGTACTATTAAATAATATTAATTGAATATACTGACGATGTTGTAAAAAAATAGTTTCCCATAATGATTTTATAACTATATTTAACATAAAACAAAATATTAGTTAATGTTATGGGGAATTATCCAGTGCCTAATAATGAACAGGGGAGAGTAAAAAAACTGGAACTATTTGATCTTCTGAATCTGCCAAAGGATCCTCAATTAGATATTTTTGCAGAAACTGCTTGTCTGGTTACCGACTGTCCCAGCTCTCTTATTGCTATTATGGAAAGTGATGTCCAGATGATACAGAGCTGTATTGGGATTTCTTTGGATAGTGTGGAGCGTGAAAATACACTTTGCCAGTATTCTATTGCAAACGGAGATGTGTTGGTGATCCCTGATACGCTCGCTGACGACAGATCATCCGGGAATTCTATAATTCTGGAAAGCGGTATCCGTTTCTATGCAGGGGTACCGCTGATAGATGATGAAGGATTTGCATTAGGTACACTGTGCGTTATTGATTTTAAGCCTAAAAACCTCTCCGACAACCAAATAGATACTCTGAAAAAAATTGGAGAAGCTATCACCAATTTATATATCGGCAAAAAAAAGAATAAACAGGCTGAATATTTCCAACAGACCTTTGATATTTCCAATAACCTGATTTGCGTTCTTGATAACAAATTTATCCTTAAAGAAGCAAATCCCTCCTTTGAAAAAATATTCGGAATAGCTCCAAAAAAAGCAGTTAATCAGAGTTTTTTAACGATTATAAAAAAGCAGGATGACGATTGGCAACTCAAACTCGAAAACTTTCTTAAGACAGATGAGGAACTGGTTTTTACTACCTCCACAAAAACTGAAGACGCTGGTGCTATAATTATAGAATGGTACCTGAAGCAAAACCATGACCATTCTGAGATTTTTTGTTTCGGCATTAATATTACCCAGCATATCGAAGAAAAGCGCCAGCTTGAAAGTTCCGAACGCCGTTTTAGAAGCTTCTTCGAAAATGCAATCGGGTTGATGAGCATGCACGATATGGAAGGAAATATTCTTGAGGTGAATCAAAAAGGTAGAGAAACCCTGCATTATTCTGCGGAAGAAGTAAACGGATTAAATCTGAAAGATCTCGTTCCTGAACAAAATAGTTCTTTGCTGCAAAAATATTTAGAACGTATCAATCAGAATAAGGAAGATTTCGGAACAATGATCCTCAAGTCAAAAGAAGGTGAAGAGCTGATCTGGATGTACCATAATCTTGTGGAAATTGATAAAGACGGAAAACCGTATGTGGTAAGTACAGCGTTGAACGTAACGGAAAGAATGAGCCTGGAAAGAGATCTTCTTTATGCCAAGAAAATGCTTGAGCAAACGAGCTCGGTCGCTCAGGTGGGTGGCTGGGAAGTCAACCTTAAAAATAAATCTGTAATCTGGTCCAAAACAGCAAAAGAAATCCATAAAATAGATCAGGAATTCCAGCCAGACTTTGAAAATGCAATCGGTTTTTATAAAGAAGAAGATAAACAAAAAGTTGAGTTCTTATTTAACCGGGCTGTTTCAGAAGGTATTCCTTATGATGCGGAATTTCAGCTTGTCCGCAATGATGGAGTTACGATCTGGGTAAGAGTAAAAGGAATTCCGGAGTTTGAAAACGAAGTATGTACCAGGGTGTACGGAATCATTCAGGATATTGATGCTTTTAAAAATATATATCTGGAACTGGAAAAGAAAGAAGCAATGATGCAGTCTTTTGCTACTTATGTTCCCGTTGCAGTAGCGATGTTTGATAAAGAACTTAATTATGTTTCGGTAAGTACAAGCTGGAAGGAAGAATTCAATATGAATAATATGGAGCTGATGGGAGAGAATATTTATACCATTTCTCCTAACGTTCCTGAAGAAAGAAAGGCCATCTACAAAAATGCTTTAGAAGGCAAGGTCTATAAAAATGATGATTTTGCCATTGAAGTTCCACATAAAGAAGGCATCCAACATTATAACCTGGAAGTAGGACCATGGTATCTTTCTGATGGCGTAATAGGTGGAATAATTGTCTCTGTACAGAACATTACCGATATTGTAAAAACCAACGAAGAACTCAAAAATGCAAAGAAAATGGCGGATATTGCAAGCAAAGCAAAGTCAGAATTTCTTGCCAATATGAGTCATGAGATCCGCACGCCTCTGAATGGAGTGATCGGATTTTCAGATCTTCTTTTGAAAACTCCTCTCAATGAAATACAAACTCAATATCTTAATTATATCAATGAATCGGGGGAAAATTTACTCAATATAATTAATGATATCCTGGATTTTTCGAAAATAGAATCTGGAAAAATGGAACTCCTTATCGAAAGATCGAATGTTTATGATTTAGTTAGCCAGGTCATCAATGTGATCCTTTATCAATCACAGAAAAAAAACATTGAGTTGCTACTCAATATTGAACAGGGATTGCCGAAAGTACTTTGGCTTGACGAATCCAGAATGAAACAGATTCTCATTAATCTGTTGGGTAATGCCGTTAAATTTACACATCGTGGCGAGATTGAGCTTAAAGTAGAAAAGCTGAATATCACAGGACAAAATATATCATTAAGATTTTCCGTAAGAGATACCGGGATAGGTATTCCGCTTGAAAAGCAGCAGCATATTTTTGATGCCTTTACCCAGGAAAACAGTTCCATCAGCAAGCACTACGGGGGAACAGGACTGGGACTAACGATATCCAATAATATTCTGGGCTATATGGGAAGCCATCTTTCCCTGAACAGTATACCGGAAAAAGGATCCGTATTTTTCTTTGACATTGAAGTTCCCTATGAGGAATCTGAAGGTATTGAAGAAGAAGAACTGAAAATAGAAAAAGTTCTTATTGTTGATGATAATGAGGCGAACAGGATCATTCTCCAGCACATGCTGGCCTATAAAAATATTGGGTCAAAATTAGCAGCCAACGGGATGGAAGCTTTGCAGATTTTATTGGATGGAGAACATTTTGATGTTATTTTGATGGATTATCATATGCCCATTATTTCAGGGTTGGAAACTATTGAGAAAATTAAGGAATTATTTGCTCAAAAAAATGAAACTTCACCCCTGGTTATCCTTCATACTTCTTCGGAAGAGCATGATGTGCTCAACTCTTTCCGGCAAGAAGAAAATTCTTACTTCCTGCTAAAACCTATAAAATCAGAAGAACTCTACCGAACTTTAAAACGTGTAGTACATGATAATGTAAAAGAAATACCCACAGTTGGAGAGCAGGAAGCAGAAAATTTTTTATTTCCACCGCATCTTAAGGTTTTACTTGTTGATGATAACCCTGTAAATATGGTTCTTAACAACAAAATGATGAAATCTTTGATTCCCGATGCTGAGCTTACAGAATCGGTAAATGGACTGGAAGCAGTGGAACAATGTAAAAACAAACATTTTTCGGTGATACTGATGGATGTCCAAATGCCCGTAATGGATGGTATTGAAGCTACTAAACAAATTCGTCTTCTTCCAGGATATCAGGATGTTCCGATCATTGGTGTAACAGCAGGAACCATCATCGGGGAAAAGGAAAAATGCATCATGTCCGGAATGAATGATTTTCTTCCGAAACCCCTGAGACAGTCGGATCTTTTGGAAATGCTAGAAAAATACATCTCCGTTCAAACAATAGAAACCGGAAATACTGTAAAAACTGAGAAATATCTTGATCTGAATCTTCTCAATGATCAAACGGGGGACGATGATGATTTTAGAGCGATTTTCCTGGATCTGGTAATCCAACAGCTCTCTGAGGCGGAAAATAATGTAAGAACTGCATCGGCTGAAGAAAACAGAGATGAGTTGAAGAAAGTTCTTCACAAGCTAAAAGGTACAGCCGGAACTGCCGGATTGATAAAGCTGGCAGAAACTGCTTTATACTGGGAAAAGAAAGCGGATGAAACTATGGATTTCACCTCTTTACAGCAGGAAATTATCAATGAAATAACAATCGGATTAAATTTAATAAAAGGTTTAATAAAATAAAAACAAAAGACTATGTTGATTCTGATCGCTGAAGACGATGAACTGATTCTAAAAACGATAGAACACAAATTATTAAAAGAAGGGCATGAAGTAATCCTTACCCGTAATGGTAAAGAAGCCATCGAAACCTTAAAAGAGAAAGATGTAGACCTTGCCATCACCGATATCATGATGCCTTTTGCTTCAGGAATAGAAATACTTTCTGCCATACAAACCATGGGAAAGGAGATTCCTGTCATTATGCTATCCAGTATGGGGCAGGAAGAGGTGGTACTAAACGCTTTTGATCTGGGAGCTTCTGATTTTATTGTAAAGCCGTTCAGTCCCAATGAATTGATGTTGAGGATAAAAAGATTTACCCCTAAATAATAGAACGATGCTGCTAACCACTTCTGTACATTTTCTGTTTCTTATCTTCCTTGGGATGTTGTCTCTCGTATTGTTATTGATTACAGGGATTCTTGTTTACAGTTTTTTTCGGTACAAAGAATCTGTGAGAATCTCGGGGTGGATGAAGGTTATTAATAAAAAAATATCGGAAGTTATTGTTTATGAAGATGAAGAAGTTGCTCTTGATCAGAATTTTGTACTTCTTTCCAGGAGTCCTTCATTTAGAAATCTATTCCTGCAAAAACTGGTAGATTCCGAAAAGAAATTTTCAGGGGCTGCAAAAATTAAAATTAAAAACCTGTTTAAAGAATACAATCTCCGGCAGGAAGCCGCTAAAAAGCTTGATCAGAAAAAAACATATCTTATTGCCGGGGGGATACAGGAACTTACGGTCATGAACGCAATGGAGGACCTTCCCAAAATTTCCTCTTTTTTATCCCATCCTTCCGCACAGGTCTACCAGGAAGCGCAATATGCCATGGTAAGCTTTAAAGGTTTTGAAGGATTGGATTTTTTGAGTACCGCTTCGGGGATAATTTCAGAATGGCAACAGCTCCGGCTGCTTCTCTCCATTACCAGCATACCTGAAAACTCAGGAAAAGCTATTGAAGGCTGGCTTAGAAGTTCAAATAGCTCAGTTATCATTTTTACTTTAAAATTGGTAAGGAAATTTCAATTGCTTTCTTTTTATCCGATGGTGGCCGATCTTCTGGAGCATTCATCAGTTGAGGTCAGAATACAGGCCGTGCATACGCTTTTGTCATTGGAAGATCCCTTGACCATTCAGTTCCTTACAAAAGTGTATCCCGACCAGCCTTATGAAGTCCAGCTTGAAATTCTTCGTGTGATGAAAGTCTCTAAGGATCAGTCCTGTATAGGCTTACTCAAAAAAGAATTATTGGAAAATATCAATACAGGGATTAAGTTGTATGCAGCGGAAGCTCTTGCTGCATTGGGATATAAGGAATACTTATCAAAACTTTCGGAAGATGAAACGTCGTCCGAAGAATTAATTCAAATTATAAAACACGCAGTCCAGGAAAAAGTATGTTAGAATTCTCACACATTATCTATGAAGTTGTTATATGGTTATTCCTGCTGTATGGGACGGCAGTAGTTATTATTTACGGCTGGGTCGGAATATATGCGTTAGGAGCTGTAATACGTTATAAAAAAGAAAATACATTTACCGATTACAGCATTATTGCCGCTAATCCCAATTCGCCTACCTTCAGCCTTCTCGCTCCCGCTTATAATGAGGGAATGACCATTGTAGAAAATGTAAGGTCCCTGTTATCTCTCTATTATCACAACCTGGAAATTATCATCATTAACGATGGAAGTAAAGATGATTCCATGCAGAAACTGATCGAAGCTTATGAGCTTGAAAGAGTGTCTTTTTTTGTACAAGGTACAATTGAAACCAATAAAATAAAAGGCATCTATAAGAGTAAAAACCAGGCTTTTAAAAAGCTTATTGTCGTAGATAAAGAAAACGGGGGTAAAGCTGATGCCCTAAATGTAGGAATTAATGTTTCTTCAGGAAATTATCTGGTGTGTATTGATGTGGATTGTATCCTGGAACAGGATGCCATTTTAAAACTGGCAAAACCGTTTCTGGAACAAACCGATAAAAAAATTATCGCCTGCGGAGGTGTGATCCGTCTCGCTAATAATTGCGTTATTGAAGATGGAAAAGTAGTAAGTGTAAATATGCCAAAAACGCTCCTCGGTAAAACCCAGGCGTTGGAATATATCCGTGCTTTCGTTCTTGGAAGAATGGCATGGGCGCGGGCATCGGGATTAATCCTGATATCCGGGGCCTTTGGAGTTTTCGACAGAAAAATAGTTTTGGAATGCGGTGGATATGATAAAACTACGGTAGGAGAGGATATGGAGCTGGTAGTCCGTATGAGAAAGTATATGGAAGAAAAGAATGAGCCTTATGAAGTTCTTACAATTCCTGATCCGCTTTGCTGGACGGAAGTTCCTGAAAGCAAAGATATCCTGAAAAAACAACGTAACCGGTGGATGCGGGGAACCATCGAAACTTTGTGGAAACATCGGAACATGATGTTTAACCCAAAATACGGAAAGCTGGGCATGGTAAGTCTTCCTTATTGGTTTTTCTTTGAATTTCTGGGGCCTTTGGTTGAATTTTCTGGATATATAATCTTTATTATTTTCCTTTTATTAGGAATTATCAATTGGCCGTTTTTCGTGATTTTGTTTGCCCTGGTCGTATCGATGGGATTTCTTTACTCTATTTATGGGATTTTGGTGGATCTTTTTAGCTATCAGGTTTATACCAAAAGGAAAGATTTTCTAACCTTGATCGGTACTGCGTTTTCAGAACCGTTTTATTTCCATCCCATCGTGGTGAAAGCCGGGGTAAAAGGATTTATAGATTATTTTAAAAAATCCCACGGTTGGGGTGAGATGACAAGACAGGGGTTTAATCAGAATACCAAAAATTTACCTTTAAAAGAAAGAATATCCGCGATTCTTAATAATGGGTTGAAAAAACTCGGAATGGTATCAGCCGTTTTTTTGCTTTTATTTTTGGTAGGCATCACAGCAGAATGGCTTTGGTACAAATATTCTTTCCCAAGACTGAATCCTTCTTCAATTGCAGGAAATCTTTTTTTTGAAAATATTTTGTTTGCGTTTAAACTAATATTTGGCTTTGGAATTATTTATTTAATTATCAATTCCGTAAAAGAAAATTGGGCCAACTTATCAGCTCTTGTCCTATTCGGATTGGTGACTGTAGCACAGTATATTCTGTTCCTATATTTCTCTGAGACCCAAAATATGCTTGGGGCAGATCTTTTTTATTACAACAAAGATGAGATCAAACAGATTTTAAGAGCAAGCGGAATGCTTAATTTAAAAAATATTGCGCTATTGATCGTTTTGATTGCGATATGTATCACTCCATTATGGATGGCCGTAAAATCCGCTTTGAAGTCGAAATATATCGGGATCGCTTTTTTAAGCCTTGGTCTGATTGCTTTTTTTGTTCCCAATAGTATGTTTCAGTCAAAGGAATTAAACCAGACAAATAATATCTTCGGCCAGACAGCTTCAAAGAGTAAATGGAACTATTTCTTTATCTCCAATGAAGAGAATTTTATCAGCGATCACCCGGAAATCGGAGAAATAATTAATGGGGAAGAAAGCTTTACAGCCGATGCTGAAATGCTCGACAAGTCATTTCCTTTCTGGAGAAAAGAGAATACTCCCGATTTTTTGGGATCTTATTTCAACAGATCCGATGAGGTTCCGAATCTTGTATTTATCGTGATGGAAGGTTTTGGACATGCATACACCTCTCCTAAAGGTTATGTCGGAAACTTTACGCCGTTTCTGAATTCTTTGTCTAATAAAAGTTTGTATTGGGAGAATTGCCTTAGCTCTGCAGGAAGAACATTCGGAGCCTTACCTTCGCTTACAGGATCACTTCCTTTCGGAAAAAACGGATTCCTAGAAATTGAAAAAACACCGGAAAATTTTAACCTTTTTAATATACTGAAAGCCAACGGATTTGAAACGGGATTTCACTACGGCGGAAATTTGTTGTTTGACGGATACCGAAACTTCCTCGAGTACAGTAAAGTAGATCATATTGTAGACATTGGATCGTATGGAGGGGCTTACAAAAGACTGCCGGCAAACAATGGAGACAGTTGGGGATATGAAGACCAGGCCGTTTTCAGAAAGATGCTGGAAACCCAGAAATTACAGCAAAGGCCTTATTTTAAAATGCTTCTTACCCTTTCCACCCATAATCCGTTTCTGATTAATAACAAAGAATATTATGAAAAACTTTATAACGAAAGGTTGCAATCCAATCTTTTAAATCCGGAGCAGAAAAAATGGGCGGCGGGCTTTAAAAACCAATTGGTTGCTGTGCTTAATGCAGATGATGCTTTGAAAAACTTCTTTGAAAACTACAGTAAACGTCCGGATTTTCAACGTACGATTTTTGTTATTACAGGAGATCATAGTATGCCGGAGATCACACTGGAGTCTAAGATTGACAGGTTTCATGTGCCGTTACTGATTTATTCACCATTACTGAAGGAAACAAAACGTTTTCACAAAACGGCAAGTCACTTTGATGTTGCTCCTTCTATTGTAGCCTATTACAGAAATAATTATAAACTCCGAACGCCATCTACTGTTACATGGGTAGGACGGGGCTTTTCTCCGGATCTTCAACCAGGAAAAGCGGGAATTCCTATGATGCAGAGTAAAAATATGATGGCTGATTTTGTTTCAGATCAATATTATCTTCACGACGGGGAGTTGTTTACCCTTGAAAACTCAGAGGAAGAACCTTCTAATGATGCTTCTGCCCTGAATATGATCAATGGGCGTTTTAACCAGTTTAAAAGGATGAATTCAAGTTTTTATACCACGAAGAAACTAATGCCTGATTCTGTAGTTATTAATTTTATGAAAAAAAATAAATAAAACAGTTTAAAATTTTCTTGTGTAGCCTAGAGTAATATCAAACTGGTTTCCTTTTGTATTCGGAAGGTATTCCTGGTTGTAATACATGGTTCCCACAGAGAATATATTAGATTGTACTGTAAAATTATATTCAGCACCTACTTTAAAAGTTTTAAGTTTAAAAGTTTCATTTTCAAGAAGGTTATTTCGGTTTTCTTCAGGGCTTATTCCCGTGCCGATCTGAAAGCCAATATAATCCTGAGCACTTTTCGTATAATAGCGTACTGTTCCGGTATAGGAATGCGAGATATTTTTGTTATCCGGCGTAATGTAGGTTCTTATATTAAACCAGAAATTCTTGTAATATTTTCCGATAGATGCTGTGTACATCCAGATGCTGTTGCTGAAATAAAGCTGCCTGTATCCGATTTCTCCTTCGAAACTCTTAGGAAGATTAGCATAAAGGGATACCCCTGTGCGGTATTTCGGGAAAAGCCCGACATCATTGGAATAGGCACCTCCCAAATACAAGTAAAATGTTTTTGATAACCGTGGATAAGCTTCCAGCTCAATCTGGGTACCGTCTTGAGCAAATTTGTTGGCATAATTCCCTCTGATAATCACGGCTCCAATAGGGGTAGCCCTTTTATAGCTGATCCCTACAACATGCCAGTCATCATCAAACTGCTTATCAAAATGGGAATAGTTATAAAGAATGCTTATAGCGTTTTTAGAAGTAAACTCTTTCACTTTTACGGCAAGGCTGTTGGCTTCCGTGTTTTTCGGATCGATGGCTAGAATGGATTTAATGGCCTTTTCGGATTCAATATAATCTTTGTCTGCATAATTTACTTTTGCTTTTAAAAGTAAAAGCGCTTCAGATTGCGGATGAAAAGACAACCCTTTGTCGAGGATCTCTTTGGCTTTACTATACTGGTCATTCCAATATTCTAAGGATGCGTAGGCAATAAAATAATCTTCATCCTGTATATTTTTTTTTCCAAGTGCTTCAAAAACTGTTCTTGCAGACTCCAGATCCTTATTCCATGTATAAACTCTTCCTAAAAAAATTGAAATATCGGTATAATCGGGGGCTTTTTCCAGGGCTTGTTTAGCCAATACAATAGAGTTGGTATAATCCTTATTTTCGAATGCAGCAGTTCTTGCTTTTGCAAATAATTCGTCGGCTGACAGATTTTGCTGCGCATGTATTTGTAACGGAAATAATATCAGAAGAACTAAATAGCCAAAATATATTCTCATTGAGGTGAAATTCTTAATCAATATAAAGACGAATTGTATCTTTAACAAATATATTAAACTTTTTTAAGTAATTCATTGTAATTATTTCCATTAAATAAGGGCCGTAAAGTTGATAGGAGCTCCTGTCTCTCCATCTTATTACTACTATGAGATCAAAGCATTCATAAGATTCTTGTAAAAAAAGATAATACAGAGAAGTTACAATACATATTCAATAATGTATTTTAGTTAAAATTCAAAATAATTAGATTGTTTTCAAATACAGTTCCTTCAGTTCTTCAGCTGAAAACGCTTTGGATGGAATATTTTGCACCAGTTCTCCCTGTTTCATAATTCCGATATTCGTAGCGACACTTACCGCGTTGAAAATATCATGGGTGGCCATTAAAACAGTTCGTCCTTCTAGGCCTAGCATTCTTACAATTTCTGTAAATTCAGCGGTGGCAATCGGGTCGAGTCCGCTGGTCGGCTCATCGAGGAGCAGAACTTTGGCATCTTTAGCGAGAGCGATAGCAATTCCGACTTTCTGCCGCATTCCTTTTGAATAACCTCCCAAAGGTTTATTATGAGCAGTTTCCTGTAAACCGGTTTGTTGTAAAAGACCAGAAAGTTCTTCTTTATTATAATTAAATCCCGCAATTTTTGAAAAGAAATCAAGATTTTCAATTCCGGTAAGATTCGGATAAAGTAATACAGTTTCAGGAATGTATGCCATGTGTTTTTTAATTTTTTCGGGATGATCTTTTACTGAAATATTGTTAATGAATGCATCACCGGAAGTAGCTTTAATCAGGCCTAAAAGAATATTGATAGTTGTACTTTTACCGGCTCCGTTCTGTCCGAGAAGGGCAAAGATTTCCCCTTCCTGAATTTCAAGATCAAGAGATTTTAAAGCGGTAAAATCGTTGTATTTTTTGTGAAGTTTGATGGTTTTTAACATAGCTTTCTGAATTTGTTTTGTGAAAGGATTAGCAATAAAAAAATTACAATGAAATAGGGAAGAAGTAAGCTGAAAAGATTAATTTTCTCAGAATCCGTAAAGATTTTTACAGTCTGTTTTTTCCAGTCGATCATTTTTCCGTTTATATTTTCAAAAATATAAGGATAGAAATACAGCCTTTGTTTCTCGTGGAAATTTTTCAGGCTTTCTGCATAATTTAGCTGATTTTCCATTCCTGTTCCGGCAACATTGCTCTGAATCCATTGTGTTTGAATATTCGGTAAAATATACCCTAAGTAAATGGCTGCATTGTTTCTGCTATGCATTTTTTCATGATATTTCTTTGAAGAAGCTGCCGATTCCACATCCGCCATGTGCTGCATTGCGTAATACCAGGCATAAGAAAAGTCGCTGTTTTCCGCAATCTCGTATTGGCTGAACTGAGGATAGATTTTATAGAATTTCTGCATTGTAGGAATTTTCGGTTCATCCCACTTATTGTGATAACCTTCCCGTTGTTCTATTTGTGCCTGCAATCCTTCTTTTACAGGAATCAATTTCTGTATCATCATATTTGCAGTCATCGGAATTACAAAATTCATGCTCAGCCAGAAAATCACCAGGGTTAAAGCATTCCACGAAGAGGACTTCTGATAACCAATAATCCATCGACATAAGGCAAACCAGAAAGCCAAATATAGAAAACCGGACAAAGCAAAAATAGTGAAGGCCAGGTCTACAGGAATTTTAATGTAAAAAAGGGCAGCAATTAACAATAAAACATAAACCGAGCTTACGGCCAGGAAACGGAACAGCAACTTAGCATCAATCAGCTTTCTTACATTTTGACTTTGTACCGAAAGTAATTTCCAGATTCCTTTTTCCTGATCTTCGGAAATGATATTGTAGCACAAAGCAATAATCACGAGTGGAAAAAGAAATATCATCACAAAAGAGAAATCGAAATTTCCAACCGCCGCATTCGCAGGGTTGAAAAAATCGGAATTGTTTTTCTGTTCTTCCAGGTTTCGTATCGTAACGCCCTGAATGGAAGGATTCAAATCTCTCATACCGATACTTAAAGCAGCCAGTCTGGGTATTTCATTCACGAGATTAAATTTCACATAATAGAGTAAAAGACCGATGTTATCGCTGTGTAATTCCACATTTTTAGCGATGCTGTTTTTTTGATAGGTTGCACTTTTAGCCATAATTTCTTCATTCCTGTCCAGAAATTTTTTACCGGTGTACAAAGAGCATAAACCGGCAAAAAGAAGAATCAACAAAGAAATAATGTAGGCTTTGTTGCGGTAAAACTGTTTAAATAAATAATGATTCATTAGATTAATTTTAAATTTTTTGCACTTAATTCAATCATCAGAACACAGGCAAGGAGCCAGAAAAGAATAGCAACCAGAGGAAGAATCTGGTTACCCAGGCTTTCTTTAACTGACGTAAACTTATACTGAAAATCAGGAAATTCCTGCCAGTTTTTTTTGCTTACCATTGCTTGTTTTTCACCTTTTTTGGGTGGAGTGTTACGGATGTGTTCAATCTGTAAATCATTCATTCGCTGGGCGAGTGTGTAGCGGTATTCCTCTGCCTGATTCTGAAATTGCCGGTACGCAAAATAATCTGTTCCAGAAGCGGTCATTGAAAGATTTTTAATCGCCATCACAGGATTGATGAAACCGAAAATTTCATTCAGTTTTTGCTGTTGATCGTATTGATCCTGAAGTCTTTTCAAATGATCAACATAGAGTTTTGCACTGATTCTCTCTCCTTCTTTCATCACAATTCCACCGTAATTAACCGGAAGTTCATCCGTTGTTTTCACATTGTATTTTGCCAGAAGCGAATCTTTAATGTGTTTAAAATGCGGATCGTTGGGGTTGTGGCTGTCGCCTACTTTCATAACATCTTCTTCTACCTGGGTTTCAAAGGCAATTCTTGATGGAGTAGGATAGAGATTCTGCGCTGCAAACTGAATTCCTTTAGGTAAAAAAATCGACAGGATTATCCACGAGCCAATTAAACTGATTAAAGCGGATGATGAAGCTTTGCTTTTTGCAGAAATTAAAACCGTCAATGTACTGAAGAAAAAATAATAGATCATATACGCCGGAAAAAGGACCAGTATTCTTGATAAAATATCAGTAAAATGACTTGATTCAACCATAAGTCCGGCCACTAAAACGATGGCAATCACAGGAATCAGAAACAATAAAGAAAACTGCCAGAGACCAAGGATTTTTCCCCATACAATAGCTCGCGATGAGGCTCCCTGAACGGTAAGGATTTTCAGTGTGGCCTCTTCTCTTTCACGGACAATCAGGCTAAAGCCGAGAAATAAAATAATCAAAGGAACAATTGCCTGCAGAATGAATGCTGCACTGAACGCTCCGAAACGTACGAGAGTCCCTGAACTTCCGGCTTCCGAAAGGTTAGCGGTATTTTGTTTATGGGCTTCAAGGAAAATAACATTTCCAAGGTAATCGTCCAATCCGTTATCAAAAATACTTAACGGATGCCCGATTCTGAAAACGAGATAACCATAGTGGGCCATCCTGTGCGGATGCTTGTCAGGCCTGTGCTCCCAGTTTTCACGGGTTTCTTTACGGTATTCCTTTATCTTTGAATAAGTTTCACCGTATTTTGTAAAACCTATTCCAATGCTTATAAAGCAGAACAGGAGAACAGTAATGGCAATGAGCAGGTTTTGTTTACTTTTAAATAAATCCTGCCGGGTTTTTCTTACAATGAGTTTCAGGTTTGAAAAAGCCATGGTTTAAAATTTATAAGTTGCTGTAAATAGATAATTTCTTGGGGCACCGGGGAACAGTCTCAGGTAATTTTGAGCGCCTATCCAATACCTTGTATTGGTCATATTGTTCACATTCAAAGCCAGCTGAAGCTTAGTTTGCGGTACGGAATAATAAATTGCCACATCCACGGTAGCATAAGCGGGAAGTTCGAAACTTCTGGTGAACCAGGGAATTTTTTTACTTTGATAGAGCATTCCCGCACCCATTCCGAAGTCTTTTAAAAGCTGAATGTTGGTGAAATTATACCTCGTCCAGATATTGACGGAATTTTTTGATGTATTTTCTTTAGCTAAACCAATTAAAGCAGGATTAGAATCATCCAGAACCCTTGCGTCGATATAGCTGTAACCAGCGTAAATGTGCCATTGCGGAAGAATATGCCCCGTAAACTCAGCCTCAAAACCACGGCTTCTGTCTGCGCCACGCTGGATCAGTTGATCGGGCTCCGCAGGATTATTGGCGTTCATCAGGATATTTTTCTGATTGATTTCATAGATGGAAAATGTGGCATTAATTTTTCCAAAAAGCTTGGTTTTGACCCCGAATTCTTTCAGATCGGAAAGCAGGGGTTTGTACAATGAGGCGGAAATTGCACCTGTAAAATTTACTGTTTGCGGCATCAGGGTGACCGTATTGGATTGTGGCTGATACCCTGTAAGATATGTTGCGTATATGTTTGTATTTTCTGTGATGCTGTACGTCAGGCCGACCCGGTAAAGCATCTTCTGATTTCTGAAAGAACTTTCTTCCGCTTGCTTATATTGGGTAATGTCCTGAAACCATTCCTGTCTGAGTCCCGCCAGAAGTTTAAACTTTTTCCACGTCAGTAAATGTTGTACATATGCTGCATGAGTAGTTGTTAAAGCCGTTGGTAACGGGTTGATGATATTCAAAACAGTATAGTTATTCCCCTGATGGTTTGCCGCTCCGGGCGTCAGGTCGAATGGGCTCACATTGGGGGTGGGAAATATAATGCCATTATAAACCGATGTCTGATATAAAGCAGCATTAGCCGGATTATAAGATGAGCTTACTGTTCCATCCTTCATCATGAAACCTCTTGCAGCATCTTGTTTTCCGCCGCTTTTTTTCTCCCAGATATGACTGTCATATCCTACTAACGTCTGATGTTCAAGGGATCCTGTTCTGTAAGTAAAATTAAAATAGGCATTAATATTATCCACCGACCAATGCTGAATTCTTTCCATATACTGCATCATCACCAGGCTGGAAATCTGTTTATTGCTGATATCCGGCACAAAAGAATTTGTAGTCCTCGTTTCATGGATGTCTTCGTTCCAGAACTGTTTCATATAAGAAGCATTAAAACTGATGTTTTTATTGAAATGATGGGCTAGGCTTCCCATCAGAGTAAGATCTTTTGTTTTAAAATAGTCACCTGGAGCCCCCAGATTTAAACTGACAGGAGTACTGTTGAGATCGGTTTTTCCGGCAACTGCTCCAAAGATAGGCTGTCCTCTGTCGAGGTTTCCGTTCATTTCGTTGTAAATCATTTCTACATTCACCGAAGTTCTATCATTAGGGATAAAGGAGATCGAGGGAGCTATTAAAATTCCGTTATTTTTAACATGATCACGAAATGATCTGGCATGCTGATGGGCACCGTTGAAACGGTATAAAAGCGTTTTACTGGTATTCAAAGGTCCGGTTACATCTGCGGAAAGGCGATAGGTATCAAAGCTTCCTCCAGATAAACTTACTTCGTAACGGGAATTTGCCAAAGGTTTTTTAGTTACCATGTTGATCGTTCCTCCTGGGTCTACGCTGGACATGGTAATACTTGCCGGACCTTTAAAAACCTCCACACGCTCGATGTGTGAGGTCATCGGCTGAAGAAAATAATATTGCCTGGTGCGCATTCCATTAATGATCTGGCCTTCTTCATTCTGGCTGATTCCCCGGATGCTGTACTGATTATAAAAACTTACATTGGAAACGCCGGCAACATTTTTCAGTACATCTCCCAGCCTGAACGCCTGCCTGTCGTTAATAAGTTCTTTGGTAACCGTATTGAGCGTGAGCGGAAGATCTTTGTTTTTCATCGCAATCTTAGTGGCTGCAAATGAATAATCGGAAATATAATCTTTGGATTTTCGCCCTGTAATTTCTACCGTCTGAATAGTGACGGGAATTGAATCTTTTTTAATTTTCTGAGCATGGATCACACCTGAGAATATGATACAACCTAAGCCTGCTAAATGAAAAGTTTTAGTGGGAATAAAATGTATGATTCCAGGATTATAAGCATTAAGTGACATAAATAGAGAGTAAAATGGGTATAGTTAAATACCTGGTGAGTAAAGAATATCTTATTCTACTTTTAAAATAAAATATCCCAAAAAGACAGTTACTGCAGATAACAAATCTGTAGCTAAAAGAGTTTAGTTTGAAAAACTAGAAATCAGGAGAGAACGGGAGGAGCCCTGGAAGAGAAAAAATCAAGGAGACAACGGTATGATACGGCCTTTGGCTGAGGTATTTCGTTATCATTTGAATCGTTTATGGCAAAATTTAGATTCTGAATTTCCGGAAGAAGACTTGTATTCATCTGCAAATGGAGTGCACATTGGCAGTCGTCCTGGGAAACTGTTGGGGCTTTTTCCTCTTTAGAATCTTTTTTGTTGTCGATTTTGGTCGTTACATGTTTCGCATGTTCAAGACATATGCTTATTCCACTGACGTTCGAAAGAAAGATCAGTAACAGAGAAAAGGTAAAAAAGATTTTCAATGTTTTTTGCATAAGAAGCGGTAAAAGTAAGGATAAAATTTTATAAAATGAAACTTTGTTGCAATATTGAATGTCGGCAGCCTGGAAATAACAAGCAAAACATAAACTCTATGTTTGAGCAGTTAGCTTGTTGGATATGGGAAAAGAACTTCTTATAGCAGTATTAAATGCTATAGAGGATAATAGTTCTGAAGAAGGTAAGGCACAAAACCGTAGAGTAGAGCTTGCGAAAAAAATAATATAAATGCTGCAATATCGGAGAATTGTAGCTATTTGGCTTAAAAAAATCCCAACGAAAGCTGGGATTTTTTTATTGAAGTTTTATTAAAGAATAATTCTTATCATCCGGTATTATTCGCTTTTAGGAATATCAGGTTTAATAAAAAAGACACATGCGCCGGCAGTCAGAAATAATATTCCGGAGACCATAATGGCTGAAGAAGGATTACTATTCAGAAAGAAATTAAAAATAGTCCCGAAAGACAGGGTCTGAATCAGCATAGGAATAACGATCATCATATTGATAACGCCCATGTAGATTCCCCTTTTCCGGTGAGGGATAGAAGGGGAAACGATGGAGTAGGGCAAGCCCATCATGGAAGCCCATCCAATTCCAAGAGCCACCATTGGGATAAGAATAGCATATTCATTCCTGATAAAAGGTAGCGTCATTATTCCCAATCCTGTAAGGAATAAGCAGAAAATATAGGTGTTTTTTGAGCTGAATTTTTTAGCAAAAGGTACCAGGAGCAATGCGGAAATCATGGTCACAATATTATAAGAGCCATTCATAAGTCCCGTTTGTCCCACCGCTACTTCTACCTGATGCAATATGTTTTTTGCCCAAGTCAGGTCGGATGCTGCAATGGGTATTCCGCTTTTAGTGCTTTCCAGAAGATGATGGGCTTTCATTTCATCAGCTTCGGAAACTCCGTACAGTGACCATTTCAGCATGGGCGTGATAAACTGCCAGTATACAAAAAGGGCATACCACTGGAAAAGGTACACCAGGGCCAGTTGCCAGAGAACTTTTGGCATTTCTCTGATGGCAATGATTATTTCTATAAAAGGAGTAAAAAACGTGCTGCTTTCTTTGGCTTTTTTTATGTCCTTAAGCTCATCTTCGGTGGGCGGAATCTCCGGCGTTTTATACACAGACCAGGCTACCGATGCAATGGAGCAGAAGGAACCTAAGAAAAACGAATAGTAAACCCAGACAGGAATACCGCCGTTCGTGGAATTTCCTGCGAGATATTTCTGAAAAACAAACAGTGAAAGATTTGCCAGGGTAATACCCGCCCCTACAAACAGGCTCTGCATCTGAAAGCCGAATGTCTGCTGGTCTTCAGGGAGCTTATCACCAATAAAAGCACGGTAAGGCTCCATAGCTGTATTATTCGCCGCATCCAGGATCCATAACAAACCTGCTGCCATCCAGATGGTAGAACTGAAAGGGAATAAAAATAGAGCAATGCTACAAAATAGAGCACCGAGCAAAAAGAATGGCTTTCTTCGTCCCCACCTAGGACTCCAGGTCTTATCGCTGATGGCTCCTATCAGAGGCTGTATCAATAACCCTGTGATAGGCCCGGCCAGATTCAGGATAGGAAGCTGCTCAGCATGGGCACCCAAAAAAGAATAAATAGGATTTACGGCCGTCTGCTGAAGTCCGAAACTGTACTGAATACCAAAAAATCCAACATTCATGTTCCAGATCTGCCAGAAGCTCAGATGGGGAATGATTCTTTTTGCTTTCATAAACCGGTATTTAAAAGTTCATAGTTTTTCCCCAGAATAAGATCTGCTTTATTTTTAAAATTTCTGATAATCTGATGTTCTATTTCCAATACTTTTTCTATAAAATCACTTTGTTCATCCCGGTTACGGTTCATCCGGTTTCTGTAAGTATCCTTATAATCCCTGTCTATGAAAATTTTAAAATCAAAATCTTCAATTTCAAGGACGTAAGTGCCTTCTGCAATAATAATACTATATTCTGATGTATCCACTATTTCATTGCTTATAGTGTTCTCACCGTAGTTCACCAAAGGTTTTTCTATTTCCGGATCTCCATTTTTAAAGTCCCTTATATTTTGAGAAAGTGTATTGAGATCAACTTCATGTATGCCTACGTTGTCCAGAGATTTCAGACGGTTTTCGTGATTTGTTTTCGGGGGGAGTTTAAAGTAATCATCCATTTGCAGAACGATGCTCTTCAGGTTTTCCTGTTCCAGGATCTTCTGAACGGCAAAAGCTGTTACGGACTTTCCGCTTCCGCTTTCTCCTGCAATTCCTATCGCTATTTTCTGGTCTTTATGTAAAGTGAAACGTTTTTTCAGTATTTCTGTGATCTCTCTGGCGGTGGCCAGATGTTTTTCTTTCAGTTCGATAATATCTCCAATCATTTTTTTAATTTTTTGAACCTATCTTGGTTATTTGAAACAATGCTTTACAGGGACATGAAAAGATATCCGGATGCAGAAAAACAAAGCTGCCCGGTTCCCAGTGGCAAGAGCTTGTCTGTTGAATAATATTCTCTGAAATGCTCACCCTTTTCATGCATTAATGTTTCGTATTCCGTCATAATTTTTTCAGGAATTTCCCTGATTCCCTTTTTCTTAAGCCCCAGGCACAGCCATCCTAAAAATATAGGCCAAGATCCTCCGTTGTGAAAATGGTAGGGTTGGTTTTTAAAGCTGTAACTGTAGTTGTTTTCCAGTAAACGCCAATCGTCATCTCCCGGAAAAATAACCGGGTAAAAGACAGGAAGCATCCAGTGCTTAAACTCATCACGGATACCCTTTAGGAATTCTGAAAAAGCCTGCATATCCATTTCAAAATCTAAAAGTAGAGCCAGTGCATTCCCGGCCAGATCAAACCTTTCATCATATCCGTTTGCATTCAGGGAGGCCCAGAAGTAGGGTTTTGCTGAAGCTTTTGCGTAGGCTGTTTCATGATACCTGGTTACATTGGAATCATTTTTATAAAAATTCTGCTGAATGAGATTTTTTGTGTTTTCCGATACTGTTTTTAATTCGGGATCATTATAAACTTCTGAGGTGTTTTTCAATGCCCAGTATCTCAGAACATTATCATACAGCGTATATCCTGATGTCACATATTCATCTGCCCAGTTTCCTCCAAGGGGGCTGTAGACCAAACCTCTTTGATTGTATTCCCAGGTCTTAAGGCATGAAAGCGCCTGATATATCTTCTCTTTCAGGCTGCTTTTAAGCGCATCATCTGATGTTGTTTTAAGGTATTCACAGGTCGTAACAATCCACCATGCCGTAGCATCCGTTCTTCCTACATGTGTTCCGTAACTCGCTTTGCCATTCACCACATTGGAAGGGATCTGCCCGTTTTCTGCCTGATGTTCGGCTAAGGTGAGAATAGATCTTTTAAGCCCGGAAATGATCTGCTCATCATGGATTAAAATTCCGGCATATCCTGTCATCATCGAATCCCTTGACCATACTCTTGCATAATTATCTTTTTGCTGTGCTGAGGCCAGAATACCCTCTTTTGTAATGGCTTTTCTGATGATCTCTATGGCTTCCTGTTTAAACATATTTTTTATTTTTTTTAAATACAGAGCGGATTAAAAAAAAGAGTCCGTCCATAACAACTATTAAAAATCAAATTTCACACTTGCGCTGTAGCTGCTTCCCGGAAGTGTTCTGGCTCTTACGATTCCATTTCCGCCTGCGATGGATCCTTCTTCGGCCTCCGTAACTGCAATGGCGTTAAAGATATTATTGGCATTCACATTTACTGAAAGGTTTTTCATGATCTGATAAGAAATGTAAGGATTTACAATAGCATATCCCGGCATCACCAGCTTATTGGAATCCTGGGTGTATGCTTTTGTGGTTCCGATCAGATAAAACCCGACATTCACTTTACCCATATTGAAATTCGGGTTTACGGAATACATCAGCTTTGGGGTTCTTCTCGGCGTGTTCCCAATAATAGAAGGGTCAAGTGCATTTTTGATCTCAGCGTGGGTATAAGTAAGCCCTGCTTTTACTTCAAAACTCTTTGTAATTCTGTAATATCCATCCAGCTCTACTCCCAGGGACTGGTATTTATTTTCTGTTTTCCTCTGGGTGGTTGCTTCGTAATTGGCTTCTTTCGTTCCGGCGTAGAAAAGTGTGGTATTCAGGAAATATCCCGCTCCTCTCAGTTTGTATCCCGCTTCTATCTGGTTAACTTTATTTACTTTTACAGCATCCAGGGCAGGATCGTCATTATTAGTATAATTATATCCTGAAAACAGGATTCTGTCTGCAGAAGCGCTTCCACCCTGGCTTACCCTGGCAAATACAGCATTTTTATTGTTGAGCGCATAATTGGCCCCTACCGAATATCCGAAAATCCCGTATCTGTAGTTGACCGGAACATGGATGTTATCATTGGACCCCACCATTTGCTCAGGAGCATCAATGACGCCGTTTCCATTCATATCAAGGCTTGTATAGGTAACGGTGGCGCCTGAAAAAGTTCCCGTTACTTTTCCGATATCGTATCTTGCTCCGGCATCTATCGTCAGCTGATCTGTTGCATTGATTTCAATCTGGGCATGGGGTGCGGTGATATCATATTTGGTATTGTAATCCCTTTTCAGGTTTCCCCAGTCTTTCATTCCGTAATTCAGTAAACCATGGTCTGTGATCAATGCTCCGGACGTATCTTTTACATCAACCAATCGGGCATTGCTGTCATTGACTTCCTGAATGTAATTGTTCCACATCCAGGACATATTGATGTTTTGTGTCGATTTATATAAGCCTGC
The DNA here is from genome assembly GCF_048296755.1 of Chryseobacterium sp. PTM-20240506. Taxonomy (NCBI): domain Bacteria; kingdom Pseudomonadati; phylum Bacteroidota; class Flavobacteriia; order Flavobacteriales; family Weeksellaceae; genus Chryseobacterium; species Chryseobacterium sp. PTM-20240506. The sequence goes on along the minus strand of NZ_CP182581.1, from coordinate 1,556,321 downwards.
ATTCAATTTTAATCTGTCCCATTTCTTGTTGATATTCAAGTCATTCACGAAGTTATTGAAGTTGTTCAGCTTTACATTAAAAAGGGCCAGCTTCATATAATTGGCATTCATATCTACCGGAGTATTCGTCCCTGCATACACAGCACTTCCGAAATTGGTGAAATTAGCAGCAGTAAAGAAATCACTGCCTTTGCTTACACTGGCAGGAAAAGGGGCAATAAACTGTCCGCTGTTGGCCGCATAACGAATTTTTTCTTCCAGCTTCCAGCCTTCTCCAAGGTCATAATTAAACTCTGCCCCGATCACCTTTGAAAGAGAATGCATTCCATCCGAAACATCACTGTTAAAAATATTTCCGTCATTTCCTAATGTTCTGTCGTGCTGAAGATTGATGGTTTGTAAAGCACCTGTGAGAATATTGTAATTCGGCAGAGAAGACCATTTAGGATCTCCGTCGGTTCCTGTAACGCCTACCGGCATCGGCATATAAGCGGCTGTTCTGTCATCCAGGAGCTTTGCATATATTCTGAAGCTTCCTTTATCAAACTTTTTCAGTAAAGAAAGTCTGAACTGTCCGCCGTTATTGGAATTAAATCCGGTTTTTCTCGGTCCGTCCGATATCCTGTAAAATCCTCCTACTGCGATATAGGTATTTTCCGCTATGGATGTTCCGTAATCGAAATCTGTTCTGTAGTTTTTATAATTAAGACCAATCTGCTGCGTAATGCTTCCACCTTCTTTTTCTCCTGTTTTTGTAATAAAATTGATGATCCCTGCCGGAGAATTGCTGGCAAAAACAGAGGCAGATCCTCCTCGTAAAGCTTCCACCCTGGAAACAAAAGAATCAAATCGGGTAAACTGGTCCTGCGTTCCGAAAGCAATGTCTCCAAACTGCATCACCGGTAAACCGTCTTCCTGGATCAGAAGGTATCTTGAACCTCCTGCCGAAACCGGAACTCCTCTTACCGTAATATTGGAATTTCCTTCTCCACCTGATGATTCCGAACGGATCCCAGGAATAGTACGGAAAATTTCCGCAGTCGTTCTTGGGGCAGCATTTTCTATGTCTTTCATTTTTAATGTGGATATAGAAGTACTGGTTTTAATGGAAGCTTTAGGATTGGAATTTCCTGTGATCACCACTTCATCAATGGCCTTACTTTTTACAATCGTATCATTTTCTGTACTTTGGGAAAACATGAATGCAGCTGTATTCATCGTACCCAAAATAAGCAGTCTGGTAAAAATTTTTGATTCCATATCGTTTCGGAGTTTTTTTGTTATGATCCAAAAGTATTTTTTTTACCCTATGTAAAATGAGCTTTATCCCGTATGTTAAATGATAATTAAATTCAAACGTTTGCGCAATCGTTTGCGGTGGATAACTTATTTTAATTTTAACTTTTTAATAACATTTTTATGGTTAAAATTAACGTTTTTTTAACTTAGATTTGCTCCGAAAACAGTCCTGAATTAACCCAAAAATGGTCTCAATTAACTTATAATGAAAAGAGTCACAATAAAAGACATTGCCGAAATGCTGAACATCAGTGTATCTACAGTATCCCGGGCACTGAAGGATCATCCTGATATCAGCAATGCCGTAAAGCTTAAAGTAAAAGAGGCCGCAGAGACTTTTAATTATATCCCTAATGATTTCGCCATCAACTTCCGGAAGAAATCATCGAAAGTGATCGGGCTTATCATTCCTGAAATGTCAATGTTCTTTATTCCTTCTATTATTAAAGGAATATCTTCTGTGCTGCACAGAGAGGGGTATCATTTCTTTTTGCTCTCCTCGGAAGAGTCTTTGATGAGGGAAAAGGAAAATATTATAACCTGCATCAACTCCCGGGTAGATGGAATCCTGATTTCTCTTACGCGATATACGAAAGATCTATCCCACCTGCAGAGAGCCAGAGACATCGAGCTTCCTGTTGTTATTTTTGATAAAACGATCTCGCAAAATCATTTCGATGAAATTATTTTCGATAATGGACGGAATGCCGGAATGGCTGCCGAAAAACTGATAGAAAGCCAATGTAAAAGCATATTGGCCGTTTTTGGGGATGAAAACCTGGAAATAACCCAAACCAGAAGAGATTTCTTTCTTGAAAAACTCAAAAACCGCCCGGACATACAGTGCAAAGTAATTTACTGTAAATCTGCTGATGAGGTAAAAGACAAGCTCAGTACCATTCTGGAGTATGAACATTTTGATGGTTATTTTGCCATGAGTGACGAAACGCTTGCAGGATTGCATAGTTCATTAGTTAAAAATAAATCACAAACCTCTGCAATAAAAGTAATTGCTATTACGGAAGGTATTCTTCCCAAGTACCTGGATGATTCTTATGAATGTATTATTAATGATGCATATAGCATGGGAACAATGGCAGCATCAAAAATTTTGGAGATAATAAAGGGGAGTTGAATTGGGATTGTGAATGCTTTACTTCTGTCGTGCAAAATCTTCTGACTTTGGGCTGGTAAATAATATCATTGCCTTTAAAATTGCTCCGAAGTCAGGAGACTTCGGAGAGCAGAAAGCGTATATCTTCTTTGGAAAACAGTTTTCTTTAAATTTATTTGAATTCAAAATGATTGTAAGTATCAAGTATAAATTCACTACCAGTTTTATCTAACCATTCATTTGTTATTTCAATAAAATTATATAGAAGCTTTACATAATTATTCAAATGAGCTGGATTAATTTTATGATAATAAATAGAGTTTTCAATTTTGTGTGTTGTTCCTATGTCTCCAAAATCATCAACAATCATTTTATTTTCAGGTAATAATTTGCCAAGTATTATTCTATCTGGTAAATCCTTATTGTTGGATGTTACTATTTTATAATTATCAACTTTTTCTAGTTTTATGAATAGATCATTATATAAGCGTTCATTATTAAATTTATTATACCAATCTAACCAATTTTTAAATTTAATTAATGTTACGATTTTTTCTTTTTTAAAATTTGAAATAGAAATAATACTATCTATAAGTTTTTTCACAGTTTGTCCATTTACTTCAAAATGTTTGAACAAATGAAATCCAATAATTTTCTTATTATTGATTTTATTGTTTATTTCATTTGCTGATAAATTCAATAAATTACTAACATCAATTAATAGATTTTCATTTTTAATTTCGAAAACTATTTTTCTTAAATGATTGCAGATCGTAATGAATTCTGTATCAATATCGCGTTTAAAATAATCATCTAATTCATCATGTAATAACCCTCGTTCTTTTAAGATATTTATATTGTATTTTATTGCATTGATAATCTTTCTTCTCTCGTTTTTTTTATCTTTTGTAGAAAGGTTATAAACAAGATTTCTCCTATGTTTAATATCAAAAGGCATATCTTCTGATGAACCAAATTCTTGATTTGAAATGCAAATTATTTTTTCCCAACCTAAAGATTTGATAGCATAACCTAATTCAAAAATGACATTTGGATTAGGCATTTTTCTATTTTGTGAATCTTTGTTAATAATGGATAAGTCACAAATAAAAAGCTTTGAGTTATCAATCTTGTTTAAGATTATATTGATAATTTCAGGATTCCCAGGTTCTCCTGTTGTATCTTTGTCTAAGTAAAAATCTACCAAATGTTGATTTTCAGAATTAAGTTCTTTAATAGCAGTTTTGATACATTCTTCAATAAAATTTTTGTTGTTTTTTAAATTTAGGTTTGATTGCCAAGAAAAGAAAATTTTCATTGTAGAACTCTGTTATGATAAATTATGAAAGTAACCAAATATACAAACAATAGTGCTGTTTTCTAATTATTTTATCTGAAAATGAAGATGCTTAGTGTTTTTATATATATTAATCATAATTTTTCTCACAATTAGTTAGGCTATATTTCTTCAAGAGTACCATTGTTATTTTCTAAATACGATTGATATGATGTCATTTTTTTTAGTTTTTCTTTAAAATCTGATTGGTCTATATCAAAGCCTGCATAAAAAATTACATCATAATCATCTAAATCTGGAATATTTGGATTAATAAATATTTTACCTTCACATTCAAATGAATATATGTAGTGTGGAAATATAGCACCAAAAATTGATTCTTCGTTTTCTTCAGGATGCGGTGTTCCTATAAAAATTGGTAAATTTTTAAAATCACAATTAGGTTTTATTTTATTCCTTTGCCAAAAGTTAATTTTTATTCCATTTTTTCCTATTGAATGGTTTGCTGCTTGTAATTCATCTGGAGAGGAAGAAAGTAACAACGAAATCTCTTTAAAATCATTATAATCTAGTTGATGTAGTATTAAAAAGTAATAATTTCTAAGGTAAACTTTGCAAGTTTCACTTAATTCATTAATATTTTTTAAAAAACTATTTTGATTTACTACATCAAAAAAAGCAAATTTATCCTTGTTTAAATTATAGAAATCGGCAGGTATATATTCCGTAGCAAGTGTCAAATAAATTTCGAAAATTTTTTTAAATACTTCTGTAGATGTGTCATTTATTTTAACTTTTAAATTCTTATTTCCAATTTGAAAGTTTCTAGATTTTTCACCAAAAAAGAATAATCTTTCACCAAATTGTTCAAGTGTATTATGTTTAGTATCTAAATTGAATTTTTTAAAAGCATCCTCTCTTTTCAGTCCTCTATGTAGAATTTGGATTTTTCCACTTTTCGAAAATTCTCTTAAAGCTGCTAAAAATTTATCATAAGTCGTTGTCATATAATTTCTGATAACTGCCAAATATACAAAACAATATATTCTTTTTCTTATGGTTTTCCGTAGAAACATAAATCCCAACTTTCGTCAGGATTTATCAATTATATTGTTTTCGTAATCTATATTCCAACCATCTTAAAAAAGCTGGCAAGAGTTAAATTTCTAGCGTGGCATATTCGCATTATCGTGAGAAGAGCAATTTGATAATCTTTATCATCTTTTATTCTTCGAACTGTCTTTTCGTCAATGTTATGATCTACTGCAAATTTGCTGTTATTGTTCATAGGGATAACCCATTCATCCCTTATAAATTCAACAATTTTTCTATTTGCTTCTGTCATGGAAACAAATAAATTACATATTCTTATAAAAATCTCGGACTGAAATCCGAATATTTATAATTTTTCATTACATTTATAAAAAAATACAAACAATGAAAAAGATAAAAACAGATTTCGATCGCCAGTTTCAGGTTTACAAGAAGCCTTCTGGATTACAGTTGATGGAAACTTTCTTTCAGTTCAATGAGCTGGATGTTTCCAAAGAAAGGCTCAACAACTTGATGAATTATGCGGTAAAGAGGAATAGCTGGATCCATGAAGATCCGGCGGTGATCTTTGAGTTTTACCATTCGATGAGGTCACTGATCCGGGCTGGCTATCTCATCATGCTGAAGGACAGGAAATGGACGGTTGATACGAGGCCGGAAAAGATTTCCCCGTGGGTTCTTGGTCTGCTTTCAGAGAAGGAATACCGAAATCCGCTGCTGGTTTTCAAAACAGCATTCAGAGAATACACCCCCAAAGAATTTGATTATTTTATGTCCGGAATCGTCTATTTCTCAATGGGCGTCTATGAAAATCTGCCGGAAAGGAATATCGTGATGCCGTATATCCATACGGTTAAAATGCTGGATGCGGCACACCTTATCCTTGAAAGAAGGAGAGAAAAGAAAATGGCGGGTACAAATTCAGGATAAGAAGACTATGCTAAACTTCTCAAAATATCATTTGAGTATTTTCTTGATTATTTACACTTCAAAATTTAATGCGTCAATTTCTGTCGTTATACAGCAATACCTTTGCAGTATAGTAATCGTAACATTTTGTAAATGAATAATCAAACATGATGTAATTCATATTAAATCTTTTTAAAGTGAAATTAACAAGTCATAAAAAGCGTTAAATTTGCACGCTTTTATATCAAGCGGAATTCAACTAAAAAATATATACCATAAAGGATGAAAAAACTCTACTTCAGTGTACTTTCTACGTGCATTATTTCCGGGTTATCGGCCCAGGAAGTGGTTTGGCAAAAAGATATCAAATCTTCTACCCAGGATTTCCTGAGCCAGGTAACCACAACAATCGATCAGCAGTATCTGATAACAGGAAGTGTCATACAGGCTGGAAACCAGAAGAAAGATGCAGGAAGCAATACCCAGCAAAATAATGGTTACGACTTTCATTTGGTAAAACTCAACCAACAGGGAGACCAGGTTTGGGAAAAATATTTCTCAGGAAATAATCATGATTATTTGTCTTCTACCGTATCTACCCAGGAAGGAGGATTTTTAATTTCAGGAACCTCATATTCCGGAAAGGGAATAGATAAAAAAGATGACTCCAAAGGAGGATCAGATATCTGGCTCATCAGGATTAATGAATTTGGTGATGAATTGTGGCAGAAGACTTTGGGAACAAGTGCTGATGAAGAAGCCAGGGCAGTTATCCAAACCACAGATTTAGGATTTGTTGTAGCAGGAAATGTTCAGAATGCATCCAAAGGTTATGGTTCAAAAGATATCCTGGTTATCAGACTCGATAAAAACGGAAAAGAACTCTCACAACTTATTTTAGGAGGAAGGGGATTAGACGAAGTGGAAAAGATGATCCCCACAAGAGACGGAGGAGCACTTCTGGGAATCTATTCAAGAAGCTCCGAGTTTCGTGTTTCCGATTCCGGGAATCAAAATTCAGCCACAGGAACCTCAGATTCCGTATCCCGTTATGCAAAAACCACTGAGAACTTTGGTGAAGGAGATTACTGGATCGTAAAACTAAACAAAGAAGGAAAGGTAGAATGGGAAAAGAACCTGGGAGGAAAAGGAGATGACCATCTAAGAACACTGGCTTTAACGTCAAACGGTTATATCATCGGAGGGGAATCCAGAAGTGAAAGATCCGGAAACAAAACAGTAGGAATAGAAGAAGGAACAGATTTATGGCTGGTTTCTTTAAATGAAAGAGGAGATGAACAGTGGCAGAAATCCTACAACTTCAAAAACAGGGATGTTTTGATGGGTATGAGTGTGATACAGAGCCAGGAATCAAGAGCCAGGAATCAAGAGGTTACCAAAGGAATATTGTTGGGAGGATATACTCAGGCAGAAGGAAGAATAGAAACAGATGATGAAACATTCTGGATGCTGTATTTGGATAGTAATGGAAATGAACAATGGAGAAAGCATGTGAAGGGAGAATCCAGAAAGAGAGAGGAGAGATTATCGGATATTAAGCTGAACAGGGATGGTTCCATCATTTTAGCAGGAACCAGTGCAGAGGAACTAGGGAAGGAGAACTGGAAGATCGTGAAGCTGGGAGACAAGCAACTGGATCAGTTGATCGAAAAACAGGATATCAAGATCTATCCGAATCCGGTATCAGATTATGCTTATGTAGAAATAGGCTTTGATTTCAGGGAAGCGGATATTACTTTGTATGATATGGGCGGAAGACAGCTTCAGAATCTAAAAACGAAGAATAAGGTTACTAAGATTAATACACAGCCATTGATACAAGGTGCTTACCTGGTGGTGATCAAGACGGATACGAATAAAACGGCTAATGCTAAATTGATTAAGAAATAAACTAAGGATGAAAAGAAAAATTATACTTTTAGGGACATTGTTATTTTTAATCAATAAACTTGATGCCCAGTATGTTCCCAAAATACTTCCACCATCTCCAAATGCGACATCAATTGCAAAATTTGTAGAAAGTCCGGTTTCTTATTATAGAGGTTCAGCCAATATAGGTATTCCTTTAATTAGTGTTGATACTGGAGATATTCCTTTGAATGTATCCATACAATATGATACCAAAGGAATTCGTGTTGGTGAAGTAGCTTCATCTGTTGGGGCTGGTTGGAGTTTAAGTGCGGGAGGCTTAATAACCAGACAGGTAAGACAGCGTCCGGATGAATATACAAGAGGTTATCTGACTTATTCATATAATTCTACTTTTGAAACTAATAACCGTACGCCAACAATTAAATAATGAAAATGCAAGTAATGGAGACTCGGATACGCCTGTTGATGAAGATCCTGATTTATTTTTCATCAATTTTTTAGGAAGGTCTGCAAAATTCGTTATTGACAATGTAACTAAAAAAGCAGTTGTTCAAAGTTTTGATGATTGGAAAATAGACATAGATTATGAAGATGCGAGTGCAGGAAATTTTAGAATTAATAGAATTATAATCACAGACGAATCAGGAAATAAATATTATTTTGGAAAAGATTCTACAGGAACTAATTCTGCGTATGATGTAGTAACTTCTGTGAGTTCAGGAATAATCACAGATACTCCTAAAAATGAGGAAAATGGGTATAAAACGGCTTGGCATTTAAAAGAAGTTAAAACTCAAAAAGATACCTATGTATTTAATTATGCTTCTGAACAGGTGGTTACTTATTCAAAATCTGACCTTAACAAGGGTGATAATATGGGTTCTATTTCATTAAGTACGACAACGACAACCCAACAAATCCTTCAGACTATTTCTTTTCCTAATGGAACAGTTGAATTTATATTTAACCAGTCAGAGCGTGAAGACTTAAAAGGGGGCAAAGCTCTTAATAATATTATATTAAAGGATAAAATAGGAACGCAGATAAAAAAGGTATCTCTTGTTCAAAACTACCGTTTAGGAAACGGAGATAATAACAATATTCATCCTGTAGTGCTTAGTAAGGATACGAAATCCGATAAACGGCTATTTTTAAATCAAATCAATGAAGTTGGCAGGGATGAAAGTATAATTTCTACCTATAAGCTGGAATATAATCCAGGGGAACTTCCCAACCGACACTCTAATTCAATTGATTACTGGGGCTATTTTAACGGAAAACCCAATAAAATGAACATTTTTACTGATGTGGTAGAGGCAAACAGGGATGTTTATGGAAACTTTGCTGAAGCAGGCATTTTGACTAAAATTATCTATCCTACAGGAGGAAGTGAGAATTTTTACTATGAAGATAATCAAGTTTTAGTTCCAAACTATTTTTCACTTTTCATGCTATCTAATCCTTCTAGAATTGTATATGATGAAAAATCAACAGCAGTTGCTAAGACTTCAAATATTTTTGTATTAAACAATGGAAGTTCAACACTTGGTAAATATATAAAGGAATTTGAAATTCCTTCCATGTATGGAAGTAAGCTTTCTTTCAATGCAATGCTGGGAGCAGGATGTACTTCTGTAGAGACCGCAGACTGTAAAACGAAGGTAAGGCTTTATAGATATAATAAAGATACACGAGCTATATTAGCGACATATGTTATTACCCAGGGAAATAACGTTGATCTTATCAATCCACCTATTGAAAGTGGAAGCTATCGCCTGGAAGTATCGAACCCAAGTTTTACGCTAAGTGACTCTGAGAATTTTGAAACCAATCCATTTTCTATTGTACTGCGTTGGAAAGAACAAAAACCCAATATTCCGATCAATAGTTTTGTTGGTGGGGGACGAAGAATTTCAAGAATTGAAGTTAACGAAAATGGTAGAATTACAAAAAGAAAGTTTACTTATACTTTGGATGATGGAACAACTTCAGGAAAATTGCTGGGTATTCCTGATTATATGTGTGTCATAAAAAAATATGGTAATGTTCCTTTGGTGGCAGGGCAGTTATCAAACAGGATACAACCAATGTCGAGCTTTAATAATGCAGGACAAGTAGGTTATTCTCAGGTAACGGAGTCCTTTTTATCTGCCGATGATTCTGTATTATGGACTAAGAAATATACCTTTTCCAATTATTCTGATGGGGGAGAATATTACAGATTCCCATACCATCTTCCTGATGATACAGATTGGGCTAGAGGTTTAAATCTAAAAACTATAAGCTATGATTATTCTGGAAAAATAGTTGAGACATTGGAAAATAAATATAATTTTTGGGGTGAAGAATTTTCTCCATACAGGTTTTTTAAAACATATGACGGTACATTGGCTACAAATGCACCATCGACTGAGTTGATCCCAACACCTCCCACCCAAGCTCCTTCCAGCTATATCTTATCTCATGCTATAAAAAGTGTCCCAATGTATAAATGGGGAAAATATCTTAGTGATCCCACTGATCCTAATCCTGCTGGTTCTAGTGATGTATACAGAACCGCTTTTTTCTATGGTGGAATGATCAGAAATTATCAGAAAATAAAGACTGAATATGTTAATGGATCTCCTATTCTAGTTACGTATGTAAATACTGTACAAGATAGTAACAGTCATCATCAGGTGACATCTCAAAAAACAACCTACCCAGATCAAACAATTGAGGAAACCATTTACCAGTATGCTCACGAAAAAGGGAATCAATTAATGATTGATAAAAATATGGTTAGTATACCTTTAGAGACCACAACTACCCAGACTACAGGAAGTGTAAATAAAGTAGTAGATAAAACAGAGACTATATATCCAACTGCTTTACCTCATGCAGTGACAGGAAATTTAGTATTACCATTATCAGTAAATTCATTTGATATAGTGAATAATACCCCATCCATAGAGATTACTTATAACAAATATGACTCAAAGGGAAACATTCAACAATACACAACAAAAGAAGGTGTTCCAACGACAATTATCTGGGGATATAACCAGACACAGCCAATAGCTAAAATAGAGGGTGCAAAACTATCCGATATATCACAATCATTAATTGACTCTATTGTAAATCCTTCCAATACGGACGCAGCAGCGGGTGTAAACAATGATGAAACATCATTTTTACTCGCTTTAGATAATTTTAGAAAAAATTCTGCTTTAACGAATTATCAGGTTACTACATATACTTATGATCCACTAGTTGGAGTACGAAGTATTACGCAACCATCAGGAATAAGAGAGGTTTATGTATATGATACTGCAAACCGGTTAAAGGAAGTAAGAATAAGAGAAAAAGACAGTACAGGCAATTATGTTTTAAAAACAGTAAAAGAGTTTAAATACAACTACAAACCATAAAAACACAACGTATGAATAGATATTTAATAACAAAAAAGTGGTTATTGCTGGGGTTAGTGTTTGTAGCTGGAACGCTTTATGCACAGAGTAATTCAGAAAACTATGTGTATTCTAAAACTTATTTAGCAGATCCCATAACTACAAATTCAAAAACTTCAGAAACAGTTACTTACTTTGATGGATTAGGAAGAGCCAAACAAATAGTTAGTATTAAAGCAACTCCTTCTGGCAAGGATATGGTTACTCCAGTCACCTATGATGAATTTGGAAGACAGACAAAAAATATTCTACCTACTCCAATTAACACATTGAATGGGAATATTCATTCTGGAGTTACCAATGAAAATACCGCTAACTCTTATTACGGAGCATCCAATGCATACAGTGAGAAAGAGCTTGAAAAATCCCCTTTAGATCGGGTTTTACAACAGGCAAATCCTGGTGATGCCTGGAAACTTGGAGCAGGACATACGCAAACATTCAGCTATGGCACTAATGCTGCAAATGAGGTTATAAAGTTTGTCACTACTACTTCAACAAGCACAGTTAGTAATGTTACAACTATTTCAACTGCATTACCTGTAGGTAGCCTTGGATTCTATGGGCAGGGTAGTTTTTATAAAAATACAATAACGGATGAAGATGGAAATCCTGTAACTCAATTTACCAATGGTCGCGGACAAACGATTCTTATCCGAAGAACAGATGGAACACAAAATATTGATACCTATTATGTGTATAATGACTATGGGCAAAAAGCGTTTGTCATCCCTCCAAAAGCAGTACAACAAATTGTGCAAAATGCAAATAAAGTTACTGCTGATATTTTAAATACACTGTGCTACCAATACCGCTATGACGGGCAAGGAAGGGAAGTTGAAAAAAAGCTTCCTGGGAAAGGCTGGGAATTGACCATTTATGACAAACAAGACAGAGTAGTACTTTACCAGGATGCTGTTTTAGGGACTGTAAACAATAACTTTGGCAGTAAAGGCTGGATATTTACTAAGTATGATGAGTTTAATAGGGTTGTTTATACTGGATTCTTTTCCAGCACTGCAACAAGGCAGTCTTTACAGAATACGCTAAATACTTTAACCACAAATACTTCCAATAATGAAAAAAGGACTTCAACCTTTTTTAATCAACAGGGAATTGATATTTACTATGATAAGCTGGCCTATCCAACATCGAATTTTGTTGTTTTATCAGTAAACTATTATGATTCTTATCCGCGTGATGCTCCTTCCGTTATTCCTGAAAAAATTCTTGACCAGTATGTTTTATTAGCAACATTTGGAACCGGTAATACAACTTCTACCAAAAGTTTGAAAACAGCTTCTTATCTAAAAAATATAGAAGATGATAAATGGACCAAAACATATCATTATTATGATTTCAAAGGAAGGCAGATTGCTACAAAAACTACTAATCATTTAGAAGGTTACACCAATAAGGAGTCTAAACTTGATTTTTCAGGATTAGCAACAGAAAGTTATACTTATCATAAAAGAACTCCAACTGAAACAGAAGTCAAAATAAAAGAACGTTTTGTTTATGATAATGGAAACAGGCTAAAACAACATTTCCATCAGGTAGATAGCAACCCCGAAGAATTATTAACGGACAATACCTATAATGAACTTTCGCAGTTAAGCAATAAAAAAGTAGGAAACAATCTCCAAAGCATTGATTACAATTACAATATCAGAGGTTGGCTGACAGATATCAATAAAAACCAGATGTCTGTAGCTGATTTAGGAGGGAAACTTTTTGCTTATAGAATCAAATACAATCAGAAAGAAGGAATCACTAATCCGGACCCAATCTTATTCTCCGGAAAGAATGTTGAGGCAAAATACAATGGGAATATTGCAGAAGTAGATTGGAGGGCAGTGGAAACAATCGGAGCCAATCCTTCTCTTACTCCTAAGAGATACGGATATGTTTATGATAAGCTGAACAGATTAACAGCAGGATATTATCAAAATCCAAATAACCCCAACAGCAAAGAAAATACAGAATCTTTAACGTATGATTTGAATGGAAATATCACCAATCTTTATAGAACCTCAGTTCTGCAAGGGACAATTGCTACAAAAATTGATGATTTAGAATATACTTATTCAGGAAACCGGGCTACTACCATAAAAGATAACAGTGGTAACAAGACTGGTTATGAAGGGACAACAGGACTTCCTATAGGATATGATGTTAATGGGAATATGATCAATATGGCAGATAAACAAATCAATGGAATAATGTATAATTATTTAAATCTGCCCAATGCAATATCTATTGGTTCAAGTCAGGCATATACTGATATTACAACCAAGTACGGATCAGATGGGACAAAGTTGAGAAAACAAGTCGTAAAAACACTTGTTGGAATAACGGGCACGACTTCTTCTACGGAAACTACAGATTATCTTGATGGATTTCAATATATAAATATAACAGGATCCGGAAATAATGGAGGAGGTACGGAAATGTTTGCTGCTAGTCTGGAAACGAGCAAGGCTTTGGAAATGGAGGCTTATTCTGCAGAGACTTTAAATGTTGTTTCAGGTTTAGGGGCAAAGAATCCTGAGCTTCAGTTTTTCCCAACCGCAGAAGGATTTTATGATTATGGAAAAGATCAGTATATTTACCAGTATAAAGATCATTTAGGAAATGTAAGGATAAGTTTCGCAAGAAACAGCACAGGCGCTCTTGAGATTACAGATGCTAATGATTATTATCCATTTGGAATGAACCATTTAAAAACGGGATTCTCTTTTTTTAGCCCAAGTGCTTATAAGAACTACAAGTACAACGCGAAGGAGCTTCAGGAAACGGGAATGTATGATTACGGTGCAAGAATGTATATGCCGGATATTGGAAGATGGGGTGTGATGGATCCTCTTGCCGAAAAGATGACAAGGCATAGTCCTTATAATTATGCGTTTAATAATCCTATGAGGTTTATCGACCCCGACGGAAGAGCTCCTGTTGATGATCACTTTAATAAATTTGGTCGTTATATTGGAACTGATAATAAAAAAACGAATAATGTTGTTGTGCATACTAATAGTTCTGCTACAAAATTATCTCAATTAAATGGTAATACAGGAGCTGCAAGTCTTTCACAATTAGATTACAGCAAGAAAGGAACTATAACAGCTGTTTCAAAAGTTTTAGCACATTATGCAGGAGAAAAAGGAATTGGAGGTTATGTAGGTGTAGGAACATACTCTAAGGGAGATGCTCACACAAATGGACGAGGAAATATTTTCTTTAATACGACAGTTTTAAAAGGAGGCGATTATGATAATGCCTATAACATCCGGTCTACATTAAACCATGAAGGAGGAAAGTTTGGGCATAAAAATGAAAATTTCAAGGGAGATTATACTTTTGAATTACATGCAAAAGTTTACTTAAATGAAGCTATGAATCCAGATTTTGGAAAGACAACAGAAAGTTATCGGGCAGGGCAAGCCGCAGCTTTTGGATTACGTGTTCTTAACGCGGTAGATAAAGAATCCAAGTATGGAACTAATCTTATGAACATGATTGATACATACAATGAAAAAAATACAGGAGGTGTATATATAAACTTATATTCAGGTGGAAGTACTTTACCTACAATAACACCTCAGGTAGGAGACACATATTATAAACCAGTACCCTATGAAGATATTAAACAACCTCAAGATTAGTTTACTTTTTTTAGTTTTTATTGTTTTTTCATGTAAAGAAAGTAAACAAGATAAAATACAGTCAGCTTTTGCAGGTGATAACAGTAAAAAATGGTATTGTTATAGTATTGACGAAGATCATTCATTTTACCCTTATAGAGTAAAAGAATTTTTCAAAGATGGACGACAAATCCAATATATCAATAATTATACTACTAAGAATTTAGATACAATCCCAAGAAGTGATATATACAATCCTGAAAAATGGTTTATTATAAACGATTCGGTCGTTAGTATAGATTCTGAGAGAAATCCGGTAAGTGGTTCTTATCATAAGAATACCAGTAAAATACTTTATTATAGTAAGGATACTATTATTTTGCAGGGAACAAAGCGAAGTAATTACGAAGGTGTATTAATCCTTACACGATATAAAGAAAAAGAACAATAAAATAACAACAAAGCCACCGCGATTGCGGTGGCTTTGTTGTTATTTTATTGCAATATTTTTACGAATATGCTTTTCTAGTTTTACAATCCCGAATGTATGTATCTATCAAATCGTAGAGCGTTTGTTTTTTACTCTCTTCTAATTGTTCCAAATCCTTAATTCTTTCTACGGTTCTTTTATCAAAGGAAACCTGATTGGTCTCACCAACCAAATAATCTAAACTTACGCCAAGAGCATCTGCAATTTTTTTCGCAGTATCAACAGAAGGAATAGCTTCCCCTCTTTCGTACTTGCCGATCATTACACGAGACACCTCGCTTTTATCTGCCAAATCGCTTTGGGAGAAGCCGTTCTTGTCTCTTAATGTAGTTATAATACTTCCTATATTCATCTCTAAAAAGATATAAAAGTTCTTAATAATTAAATATTATATCAAAAATATGAAATTAAAGGATATAAAAAATCTGATAATATTTTGCAAATTGAAAACAAAAAGATACTTTTATATCTGATAGTAACATCAAAAAAAATAAAATATTTTTCTTTTATGGAAATCTCCACAATCAAACAACGGTTAAGTTTATCCGCAGTTCTGCAACATTACAACCTTAAGCCAAAAAACTCAATTACTTATTCTCATTGAGAACAGTGACTCTTACTGGCAAGAAGTTGGAGATGAAGCTAATCGTTATTTTGAAAACTCTAATGATGCTTTAGAATGGTTAATGATAATAAAAAAAGAATTGAATGGCTAATTTTGACTTTTATCACTAAAGAATAAATAGATCCGAGAAGGTACACTTTCTCGGATTTTTAGTATTTAAGATTAATGGGCCTGAAAGTAGCTTTGTAACAGAAATATACAAATGGAAATATGGTAGTGAAGAAACTACGGTAATGATGACCAGAAAATTCTGGAAATAAATTTAAATTTGTGATGTGAATGGCAACGAGTATGACGCTCGCGCCAGCGGAGGGGATTCTGAAGATAGATTACAATTACCTGAATCTGCCCGATTATGTCAAGTTCGACAAAACCTACCTACCTCGAGACCTGAATCCGGGAGTGCTGGATTATAATGTGAATACAAGATACTTATATAACGCAGAGGGGTTAAACTGAGAAAAGTATATACTTATGGATCTGGTAGAGGCCAAATGGAAACGGTTGAAAAAACGGATTATCTTGATGGCTTTCAATATACCAATGATAAACTGAGTTTTGTGCCTACTTCAGAAGGGTATTTTGATTTCGTTCAGAATAAGTATATTTACAACTATACAGATCAGGTAGGAAACATCAGACTGGCGTATTACAAAGATGCTTCCGGAAACCCGAAAATTGATCGGGTAACCGATTATTATCCATTCGGATTGGAGTTTGGAGATTATTTAGGAACTTCTCTTTCAATATCACCCAACTATAAGTACTCTTCTCAAGGACAAGAAAAACAAATGGAAACAGGATGGAGTTCTTATAAATGGAGAAATTATGACTCTGCGATGGGGAGATTTTTCAATGTCGACCCGTTGAGTGAGAAATATGCCTATCAATCGCATTACAACTTCTCTGAGAATAGAGTTATAAATGCAAGAGAATTAGAGGGACTTGAGGCAGTAATGATAAATAAAAATACGTTAGAGTGGAGAGTGAAAATTGACAATAAATCAGGAAAAGATTATAGCAAAACCCTTTTACAGGATGCTGCAGGTGTTTTAAGTCAAAATGGTTTAACAGTAAATATTATCGAAGATCCTAACGCAAAATTTACTATCGAATTAGGAAAGAGGGTTGCAAGAAATACTGAGAATGGAGTTACTTTTGTTAATGGAGAAACAGTCCCTGATGGAAACATATATGATGGAACTGTAAAGTCTAAGGATAGCCCAAGAACTTTAGCTCATGAATTAGGACATAAGGCAGGTCTCCCACATATTTTTGATACAGAAAGTAAGGTTGAGAATACTCCAAAAAACAAAAAAAATCTAATGAATTCTGGAGCAAATACTATTGAGCCTTTGCAAGATCCAACTGGAACTGATTTAACTCCTTCACAAACAACTGATATTGTAAATCACATTAATATTACTAATGAAAATAGAGAAAGAAAAGAAAAAGAAAAAGAACAACAAAAACTAAATCAAAATCAAAATGCAAATCCTTAATAAATTATTTTTTTTATCAATTTTATTAGCTCTGAACTTTGTCTCATGTCAAAGTAAGATGGTTGTCGATTCGACTTCATATAAAAATTTAGACTCAGAAAAGAAACAGGACGTTGATGAATATCTTACAGATGCTAAAAAGATGATACCAAAAAAAGAAACTGAAATTATATTGATGTTTCAATACAATTGTTTTTTTCAAAAGAAAATAACTATTAACAACAGATATACTAAAGAATTTCCAAAAACTGACAAAATTCACTATGGACAAAGTATTGTGAATTTTTCGAAGAAATTAGGTAAAATTAAAATAAAATTATCCAACGGGAAATATTTTACAATATTACAGAAAAAAGGATATGATTATATAACAATATGTTACAACGAACAATATGAAACCTTATATATTCATTACTACGATTTTCCAAAAATTTTGATTGAAGAATAAGGCTTGATAGGTTATTTATAAATAGATTGACATATATTCGTAATAAATCAAAATGCAATTCCATAATAAATTATTTTTTTATCAATAGAAAGATTTTGAGAATAATCAAGAAGATATGAGAGTTGCTTTTTCTCAAGAATTTTATATTTTTTTTGTAAGTATCATAGTAGGTATTTCTTTTTTTATTATAGCTTATATACTGTATAAATTAGGAATTTTATAAAAATACATTATACTTCAGATTTGTTAGTTTTTAATAAAGTAATTTAATAAACCGGTGATCTAATTGATTACCTGTTTTATAAAATTAATAGAAAATACTTACAACTATACAGATCAGGTAGGAAACATCAGACTGGCGTATTACAGAGATGCTTCCGGAAACCCGAAAATTGATCGGGTAACCGATTATTATCCATTCTGATTGGAGTTTGGAGATTATTTAGGAACTTCTCTTTCAATATCACCCAACTATAAGTACTCTTCTCAAGGACAAGAAAAACAAATGGAAACAGGATGGAGTTCTTATAAATGGAGAAATTATGACTCTGCGATGGGGAGATTCTTCAATGTCGACCCGTTGAGTGAGAAATATGCCTATCAATCGCATTACAATTTCTCTGAGAACAAGGTTGTTTCACATAGAGAATTAGAAGGTTTAGAGGCTATTGATATGAATAAAGTCCGAGAAGCTTTTGACAATGGTAAAAAAGGTAAAAGCTATCAATTAGTAATTCATGTAGATCAGCCAGGAAAGGGAGGAGATAGAGATACTTATGAATACAATCATGGTACTGATCCTGGTCATTCGTTTATTACTTTAACAAGAAAGAATACTGATGGATCTGTGGATTCAAAAACGTTTGGTTTTTATCCATATCCTCAATCAGTAAATCCTATAGCATCAGAAGCGGATGGTAAAATAAGAGACAATTTAGGGCATGAGCAAGAAGTTGTACAAACAAGACCTATTAATGAGAAAAATTTTAATGATATTTTAGATTTTGTTGAATCAAAGAAAAATACAAAATATGATCTAAATACTAACAATTGTACAGATTTTGTTATAAATTGCGCAGCCGCAGGAGGAATAAATCTCCCAAGAACTAAAGGAACTTGGCCAAATGGAGGAGGAACTAATCCTGGTGATTTAGGTGAAGATTTACGTAAACAAAATGAAAATATTCGTAAAGGTAAATCTCCAGAAGGTTCAACTACATCTAGAAATAAAAATAAAGATAATGATAAGAAAATTAGTTTATAGTACATTTTTAATAGTAGTGCTTTTAATGTGTATTAATTGTTTAAAAAAAGAAGTAAAATTTGACAATCCAATTTTTGCTTATTTTTTTAGTGAGTTAAATAATAAGACTGTTGATGATTTTATAAAGTCTTACTACAAGGGAAAACCTGAGTATGTATTAGCTCAATATCGAATACCTTTAAATCAATTAAAAGATTCCAAATCTGAAATTGTAATCTCGGACTATGATCATAATGGCAAGAAACTAAATATTGATGGAAATACTAAAGATATTTATATTATAGAAAATGATAAGGAAATAATTACTGTTGTAAAAATAGAAGACAATAAAATTAAATATTTGATTCCAATTCATAAAGGGAATGAGCTTATTGGTTGGCTTTAGATAACATTACAGTCAATGCCAAACCAAAAAATATAATCGAAGGAATCAGTTTAATAAGTTTAAAATTGATAAAAAATTAGAGTATTGAAATTTCAGTACTCTAATTTTTAATTATAAAAAGCCCTGAAGATAATAAAGGGTTTGAAAGCAAATGAAAATAATCTTATGAATTCTGGCGAAAATAACAAGGTAGAGCTGCGTAACAGTTCAGTAACAGATTTAACCTCTTCTCAATCAACTAGTATGCAAAACCATACTAAGATTATCAGTGAGAATAGGGAAAGAAAAGAAAAAGAACAACAAAAATCAAATCAAAACCAAAATGGAAATTAATAGAAGAATATTTTTAATAATTAGTTTTTTTATTTTAACTCTTGTTTCATGCCAAACTAAAAAAGTAATATTATATGAGAAATATGAGAATTTAGATTCGGAAAAGAAATCTGAAGTTGATGAATACCTTACCAATGCTAAAAAATTAATACCTAAAAAAGAATCTGAAATTATATTGATGTTCCAGTATAATTGTTTTTTTGACAAAAGCTTGAAATTAAATAATGGATATGAGACAAAATTTCCTAAAATTTCAAATAAGAATCATTATGGTCAAAGATTTGCTGCATTCGAGAAAAAAAATGGAAATATAAAAATAAGCTTATCCAATGGAAGAAAATTTCTTACTAATCAAAAAGATGGATATGATTACATTGGTGTTTGTTACAATGAAAAGGAAAGCAAATTATATATAGAATATTTTGACTATCCACACATGTTAGTATTGGAATAAATCAAAATTTGAGCTAACAAACTTTATAATTATTATTTTCAATGACAATTAATTAAGATCAATATTAAATTAAAACCTTTGCCTATCGTATTGAGTTTTGAAAAGCGATGATATGGAAAGAAAAGTTTTGAAGCAATACAAATGAAATTAATTGTTAAAAATGGTAATAGTAAAAAATCCAGATAAATTATGAGATATTCTCTAGTTAAAAAAAAAATAAATAGCCTTTACCAAATCCGTTAAAGGTGTTTTTTATTAAATTGTAGACATGAAAATCGATTTAGAAGAACTCAAACAAATAATAATTCAAAATATCCCAGATGAAAAAATAAAAATTAGCATTTTTATTACGCTTTTACTATTGTGATATACATATATTCCCAAAAATAAAAAGTCTTCTATATTTTTTGGGACAAAAAATATTGTTATAATGATACAATGCTGTAGTTAGAAGAAAAAAGCCATGAAAAAAAATACGGTAATTTTAACAAATATATTAATATGGGTTTATGTTATAATTATATGTTATACTCATATTAATGGTGGAAATGGAGAACTTTTACTATATTCTGGTATAGCGTTAGGTTTGCTTGTAGCCATCAATATAGCATATGTAGAAAGAAAAATATCTTTACTTGAAATTATTTTTATTTTAATAAATCTAATATTAGCCGGTTTAGTCTCATATTTATCATTAGTTTTTATACAATTGGATGTGAGGTAAATGGAAAAGAAAAAAATGTTACCCGCTTAGCAAAGTCTCCTCCTGCTGCCGCACGAATCCTTTCGTGTGGCATTTTCTTCTAATTTCTTTTATTAAACTATCTCATTTTCTTTCTTACCTAAAAGTATATAACGGTGAGTAGATGGCAGTGTAGCTGATTATCTCTATGAAAAAGGACTTTTGGATGATATTGTAATTTTTAGGATTTTTGATTTATAACTTTTAACCACACGAAGGAATTCGTACGGTAGCGGGGAAAAAGCTAACCAAAAAAATGGTAAATTTTATGATCCAAATACAGGTGATGTGAATGGCAACGAGCGTGACGCTCGCGCCAGCGGAGGGGAATTATTAACGGACAATACCTATAATAAACTTTCACAGTTAAGCAATAAAAAAGTAGGAAACAATCTCCAAAGCATTGATTACAATTACAATATCAGAGGTTGGCTGACAGATATCAATAAAAACCAGATGTCTGTAGCTGATTTAGGAGGGAAGCTTTTTGCTTATAGGATCAAATACAATCAGAAAGAAGGAATCACTAATCCGGATCCAGTCTTATTCTCCGGAAAAAATGTTGAGGCAAAATACAATGGTAATATCGCAGAAGTAGATTGGAGGGCAGTGGAAACAATCGGAGCCAATCCTTCTCTTACTCCTAAGAGATATGGATATGTTTATGATAAGCTGAACAGATTAACAGCAGGATATTATCAAAACCCAAATAACCCCAACAGCAAAGAAAATACAGAATCTTTAACGTATGATTTGAATGGAAATATCACCAATCTTTATAGAACCTCAGTTCTGCAAGGGACAATTGCCACAAAAATTGATGATTTAGAATATACTTATGCAGGAAACCGGGCCACTACCATAAAAGATAACAGTGGTAACAAGACTGGTTATGAAGGGACAACAGGACTTCCCATAGGATATGATGTTAATGGGAATATGATCAATATGGCAGATAAACAAATCAATGGAATAGTTTATAATTATTTAAATCTGCCCAATGCAATATCTATTGGTTCTAGTCAGGCATATACTGATATTACTACAAAGTACGGATCAGATGGGACAAAGTTGAGAAAACAAGTCGTAAAAACACTTGTTGGAATAACAGGCACGACTTCTTCTACGGAAACTACAGATTATCTTGATGGATTTCAATATATAAATATAACAGGATCCGGAAATAATGGAGGAGGTACGGAAATGTTTGCTGCTAGTCTGGAAACGAGCAAGGCTTTGGAAATGGAGGCTTATTCTGCAGAGACTTTAAATGTTGTTTCAGGTTTAGGGGCAAAGAATCCTGAGCTTCAGTTTTTCCCAACCGCAGAAGGATTTTATGATTATGGAAAAGATCAGTATATTTACCAGTATAAAGATCATTTAGGAAATGTAAGGATAAGTTTCGCAAGAAACAGCACAGGCGCTCTTGAGATTACAGATGCTAATGATTATTATCCATTTGGAATGAACCATTTAAAAACGGGATTCTCTTTTTTTAGTCCAAGTGCTTATAAGAATTACAAGTACAATGGAAAGGAATTGCAAGAGAATGGAATGTATGATTATGGCGCAAGGATGTACATGCCTGATTTGGGAAGATGGGGAGTGGCAGATCCGTTGGCGGAAAAAGCTAGGCGTTGGAGTCCTTATACTTATGCATTTAACAATCCACTGAGATTTATTGATCCCGACGGAAAGCAAGGAAAAGATATTATTATTTTAACAGCCAATGGATCTTTTAAAGCTTCAAAAGAAATACTTTATAAGACAGCAGAAGGCAGAAGGTTATGGGATAAATATGGAACCAGTAAAACAGAAGATATTTATATAAATTCTAAAAACTTTGGTTCTAGCTCATCTACAGTAGCAGAAGCAATTAATGATATAAAATCAATGGGGCTTGCTAAGGATGGGAAAGTATCAATACCTGAAGGTTATTCTAATTCTTCGGAATTTAACAATTTAGACATATCCAAATCAGGAGATAAAAAAGTTCATTTAGTTTCTTTAAATGAAAATTATTTTAAAGAAAATAGTAGTGATTCAAGATACAGTGCAACACATACGGATGATGAAGGAAATTCAAAAACTATTGGATATAATAATTATGATTTAGCAGAAACTATTTATCATGAAATAAAGTCTCACATAGAAGATGCTACAGGAGATGTTGATCAAGATCATACAAAATATGGATCTTCTGCTTTTAGATTAACAGCTCCAACTACTCCAGGGTCTCCTGCAGAGACAATTATAAACCAACTTGTTAAAGTAAGAGAAGATGCAAAAAAAGAAAAAAATGAGAAAAAAAATTAATCTTATTCCTTTGTGTATAATAATTCTGAGCTTTGCTATCCCCGTAAAAGCTCAAATTTTAGAATTTTATAGACCTATTATTGTAACATATAAATCGGGAATATTAAATAATGAAAAAGTTAATTTAGGAGTATTTGATTATTTTAAGCAAGATATTTCTAAAATGAAATATGAATATTTGAAATATGATTCTGAAAAAGAAAGTTTATTTAAATATGATGATATAAATAAAGTTTTTCAAAAAATAATATGCTTAAAATCTGAAAATTTTAAATCTCAAGAAAAAGTCAAATTAGGAATATTTGATGAATTTAATTTATCAAAAGAAAATTCCAAAAGTTTTATTGCTTCTTCTCCTTATGGAAAATACCCTTCACACCATAAAATAATTAATTCTATTGAAGTTCTTCAAAAAACAAAAAAAACATTAATATTAAGGATTAATTATCAAGATGAGTTTGAATGGAAGTATTTTGGAATTTTAGTTTTAACAGACTATAAATATGAAAATTTAGAAGATGATGAATAACAAGATATAAGTTCAAGATAAAAAGCCAGCTTTAAAGTTGGCTTTTATGTATACTGATGCTTATAAGAACTAAAAGTACAACGGGAAAGAACTCCAAGAGACTGGTATGTATGATTATGGAGCGAGGATGTATATGCCGGATATTGGAAGATGGGGTGTGGTAGATCCTTTAGCGGAAATGATGTGTCGTCATAGTCCTTATAATTATGCTTTTAATAATCCGATTAGGTTTATAGATCCAGATGGTAGAGCTCCTCTTACTGATTACTACAATTTGAAAGGGCAACTCACAAAACATGTTGAAGATGGTAAAACGGATAAGAAAATAGTATTAACTACTAGTAAAAAGGAAGCTGATACAGATGCTGCAATAAACAATGGTTATGTTGTTAATCAGATAACTAATGACCAGATTAAACAGATTGATGATATATATGCTTTTGGTAAAATAGACAAAACAGGTACTGAGAAAGGGTTTTATTTTGGGCAGAATGGAAAATCATCAAAAACTGTAACAGGTGAAAAGACTGGAGAAGTAGGACCAAAAGCATGGGCCGAAGCTAAAAAAGATTTACGAGACAAAGGTGATACTGTTGCTTCTGATGCGCACTTACACCCTCTTGATTATGACAGTGAAGGTAATGTGGTTGCTTACGGAAAACCAACACCTTCAATGGGAGCAGGCAAAGATACAGATCCTAAAAATATGCAGGGAAATCAGCCATCTATGGTTTTGGGTTGGACGGAAATCCCAGGATCATTGCCTCCAGGTCAAATAGGAGGAACACCTTCTCCTAATACATATTCTCCTACAGTAGGATTTTATAATTCAGGAGGTTCTATTATTACAATAGATTATTCAGCATTTAAAAAAGCAATGGAAAAAGTAAATAAATAATTATGAAATATTCAATCTGTGTTTTATTGGTTTTGTTGATGAGTTCTTGTGTATCTTATATAGATGTGTCAAAAAATAGTATCAATAATAATAGTATGGTATTCGATTATGGTAGCAATGAAAATAAACTTAAATATATTAATAAAGTTAATGCTTCAGCTGATCAAGACATATATTACACAACGCACTTTTCAATAACGTTACCTAAAAATATTGTTAACTGGAATGTAAAAAGTAATAATTTTTTCTTTGAATATGATGACAAGCAGATATTTTATATTTACTCTTCTTATAAAAATGAAGGACAGGAATCTGAGAATTGGGAATTAAAAGATATTGATTATAATGAAGTTTTAAAATATATAGGAGAATATTGGGATAAAAGAAAATATAACGAAAATTATCTCTATGAAGGACATAATGGAAGAGTATCGAAGTTATACACAAATGGAAAATATAAAATATTGTTTTATAATATAAAAAAAGATAATCTTCAAACATTTATTGAGAGTGCAAAAACATTTAATACAAACTTATAAACCTCTCTCCCGCACGATTGCATTGTGTGGTGGATAATAAGTACAATGGAAAGGAACTTCAGGAGACGGGTATGTATGATTATGGGGCGAGGATGTATATGCCTGACTTGGGAAGATGGGGAGTGGTGGATCCAAAAGCAGAATTAATGCGTCGCTGGTCTCCGTACAATTATGCGTTTGATAATCCAATCCGTTTTGTAGATCCAGATGGAAGATTTGCAATTCCCCCAGATGATTATATAGATGCTTCCACTGGAAAATATTTGGGAAGTGATGGAGCGGCAACCACTAATACCAGAGTAATATATAAGAGCGATTGGAATAACATCACTTCTGAAAAAGGAGGTTCTACATCAGTAGATGCTACGGCTGCCTTACAAAAAAGCAGTTCTATAGTAACAGTAAACAATACTCAGATTAATTCTGATATTAATAATGCCAATAAAGAAACCATTACTGATCAGACAAAGGAAAGGCAAGTTTGGGTTGGTATGGAAGTTACAAGAGGAGATACTCCAACAGCACAAGTAACCTCTGTTAGGGGGCCAGACGGCATAGATGGAAAAACTACAATATCTATAACATCTCTTACAGATAAATCAGGGGCGGTAGTAAAACAAACTTTTGATGGTACAAAATTGCTTCCGGTTGCTCAAGTACATACGCATAATACTTCGCAAAACCCTAGCCTAGTAAATATACCGGGAACATCTGCTATGGATAAATCAACATCTAATAGTTTTAACATTCCTGTATATGCAGTTGATTCTTATACTGGGACTCAAGCAGCCGGAAACGTAATACATAGGGTTATGCCGAATGGTACACAAACAAATAATATTGGAACTACTAATAGTAACAATATAGGGCAGGATGCTCTAAAACATTTTATAGATAAACAAAAAACTCCATAATGAAAAACATTCTATCAATATTATTATTAAATTTTTGCTTACTGAGTTGTTACTCGCAAAAATTAAATTCAGATATTATATATTTTTTACCTTCTTCTGTTAATGAAATTCTTAGTAAAGAGCTTCAAAAAAGAGGAAAGAATAATCAAACTTATATAGTTTTAGATAAAGAGAGTGCAGATATATATACCATGTATTTGAATAATTTCTCTAATTCTTCAGAAAATTTTTGGGTAAAACATAGTAATAGATCTGTGTTTATACAAGGAAAGCTAATACCTCTTTATTTTTATTCAGATGAATATTTTTCATTTGCGGAGAAGGGTGAAACAGTATTAAAGAAGTTAGGTACAGAAGAAGGGATTAAAAAAACTATTAATATTCGGGAGAATACATTTTTTATAAAATTCAAACTTGATGGAGAGATAGTCAAATAACCCCCCCGTTCGTGTCTAAATAAATTGGATCAACAACTTATAATAAATTCGAGAAAGTACTAATTTCTCGGATTTTTATTATTTAATATTAATGGGCCTGAAAGTAGCTTTGTAGCAGAAATATACAAATGAAAATCTGGTAGTGTAATAAACTACTGTAATGACGGCCAGAAAATTCTGGAAATAGATTTAAATTTGTGATGTGAATGGCAACGAGCGTGACGCTCGCGCCAGCGGAGACGCACATTTATTTGGAAAACAGCTTTACCCAGATGGATATACTGTTGTGGAGGGTATTATTTATAATTCGAATAACCCGATGAAATATTGGTCACCCGGAACAGATGGTATTGGCGCATTTATCTTTAATCAAAAAATATTAAAAGCAATAAAACCAATTATAAAACAGTAAAGTATGTTAACAACGAATAGAGAATTTCATTATGTAGGGGAATTAAATATTTCTTTAAGTAAAATGTTAAAATCCAATTTAAATCCTAAGGATGATGAAGTAAATTGGTTATTTTTAGTCTTAAACGAAAGTTATAGATATAGCTTTGTTTATAAAATTATGGAAAATCAATCAGTATCTTATAATTCTCCTTTTAAAATTTTGCTTGCTTTTACTTTTTATGATTTTGTTAAAAACGAAATTCAAATAGATCAAGAATATTCTGTACAAAGAGGAGAAGAGTCTGTTGGTAAAGTTAAAATATTAAAAAGATTGATCAGTAACGAAAATGATTAATGGGAATGTTCGAGACGTTTGGTTTCCTTTATTAATGGAATTAACGAAGAAAAATTCAAATAAAATGGCTGAAAATAATAAGTATATTTACAGCTATACAGACCATTTGGGAAATGTGCGTTTAAGCTTCCCCCCCCTGCTGGCGCGAGCGTCACGCTCGTGCCTGACTAAAGATTAACAATCTATATATAAATCCGAGAAGATACACTTTCTCGGATTTATATTTTTAGTATTTAAGATTAATGGGCCTGAAAGTAGCTTTGTAACATAAATATACAAATGGAAATATGGTAATGAAAGAAACTACTGTAATGACGACCAGAAAATTCTGGAAATAGATTTAAATTTGTGATGTGAATGGCAACGAGTTTGACGCTCGCGCCAGCGGAGGCAAGCTCGTTTACAAATGAAGCTGTTGCAGAATCAGTTATTAAATCGACAATCAGAAGTAATCGAGCTGCAATTAAATCGTGGTTAAATTCGGAAGCTACGACCAATCTTAGATTAGAGTATAATGGAGTGAATAATATAGGCCGAGGAATCATGAGAAATACTGGTATTATTAACGAATTAAATAATGCAAGAATAGTACTTACATCTAATGGTAGTGGAAATTATTTTATATTAACAGCATTTCCAAAATAAAATAAAATAAAATGAATTTAAAAAAAGATTATCCAAATCTATTTCAGTTTTTTGTCGGATATTTTCCAGATGCAGATTTTGAAGATCTTACGGATGAACAAATTGTCTCAAATTATGTTTTAAAACACAAAGAGTTAAATAATCATCAAAAGATTGATAGTCTAAAAATAGATATTGACGGGTTAATTGGTGATATACTTTCTTACTGGCAAGAAGTTGGAGATGAAGCTAATCGTTATTTTGAAAACCCTAATGATGCTTTAGAATGGTTAATGATGATAAAAAAAGAATTGAATGGCTAATTTTGACTTTTATCACTAAAGAATAAATAGATCCGAGAAGGTACACTTTCTCGGATTTTTATTTTTAGTATTTAAGATTAATGGGCCTGAAAGTAGCTTTGTAACAGAAATATACAAATGGAAATATGGTAGTGTAATAAACTACTGTAATGACGACCAGAAAATTCTGGAAATAGATTTAAATTTGTGATGTGAATGGCAACGAGCGTGACGCCCGCGCCAGCGGAGGAAACTTCTCATAGAGTAATTGTAGATAAAAAGAAACGTAAAATTGTAACTTCATTTCCTCAAAAAGCAAATTAATATGTCAGTTAATTTTTTAGATATAGATAACAAAAGCCAGATTTTATTTAATATTTCTGATTGTGAATTTTCAAAATTTGAAAATATTATTAAAATTTTCAATAAGAAATATGATAATCTGTTTGATATATATGGTGATTTTAGATTATATCAAAACCATATTAATTATCTGATTGAATTATTAGAGCAACAAAATGTTAAAGAAGATTTATTTTATAGATTTTTATTAATGGCAAAAAATAATAATAAAACATTATTAGTAATTGGAAACTAAAAGAATTGAAACAGGTCAGATTTGGTCTTTAAATGATGATGAAAATGGATAAGCATTTGTTATTGATATAGATAATGATCTCAATGCACATTTTGCCTATATAAAAGATAATGATGTAATTATTTATCATATTCCGATAAAATATTCTTTTTTTCTTAATTCAATTATTCAGCATATTGGTAATAATGACGTTTTGGAGGATTTTTTGGAAGCAAAAAAAGTATGGGAAGAGTATTCAGGAGGAGTATGGGAACTAAAGGTCAAAGAGATTTTGAAAATAACTTTAAATGATAACTAATCCCCCCGCTCCCGCACGATTGTATCGTGTGGAAGATAAAGATAAACCCTCGCAATTTGCGAGGGTTTTGTATTTATAAAATGCTTTGCAGTTTAGTTTGTTTAAGGAACGCATCAAGGAGAGCGAAGACGTTTTGTCTGTCGTTATCTTTTAGTTTTTTGGATGTCGAGGATTTTCGAGACGATATTTTTCCCCTTGCTGGCGCGAGCGTCACGCTCGTGCCAGAATAAAGATTAACAATCTATATATAAATCCGAGAAGATACACTTTCTCGGATTTATATTTTTAGTATTTAAGATTAATGGGCCTGAAAGTAGCTTTGTAACATAAATATACAAATGGAAATATGGTAATGAAAGAAACTACTGTAATGACGACCAGAAAATTCTGGAAATAGATTTAAATTTGTGATGTGAATGGCAACGAGCGTGACGCTCGCGCCAGCGGAGGCAAGCTCTTTTACAAATGAAGCTGTTGCAGAATCAGTTATTAGATCGACAATAAGAAGTAATCGAGCTGCAATTAAATCGTGGTTAAATTCGGGAGCTACGACCAATCTTAGATTAGAATATAATAGAGTGAATAATATAGGTCGAGGAATAATGAGAAGTACTGGTGTTGTTAATGATTTGAGTAATGCTAGAATAATTCTTAAAGCAAATGGAAATGGTAATTATTTTATATTAGAAGCATTCCCGCAATAAAATAAAAAAATAATAAAGAATATGGACTTTAAAAAAAAAATTCCAAATTTATATCAGTTTTTTGGAGCATACTTTCCAGATGCAGATTTCGATGATTTGACTGATGAAGAAGTTGTTGAAAATTATATTACAGATTGTAATAAATCGGAAGTGTCAATAAAGACTTTAGGTAAAGTAAAAGAAGAATTACTTATTCTCATTGAGAACATTGACTCTTACTGGCAAGAAGTTGGAGATGAAGCTAATCGTTATTTTGAAAACTCTAATGATGCTTTAGAATGGTTAATGATGATAAAAAAAGAATTGAATGACTAATTTTGACTTTTATCACTAAATTTTTAATTTTGAGTGCTTGAATAAGCCATCTACAATAGAATGCAGATGTTTTTTATTTTCGGGATCAAGTTTTTTGATGTCGCTAAAACGGTTGAGCATTGCCGGATCTTTAAAGATGTTTATTTCCTCAGTTTCTCTTAGAAGATAACTGATAGTAGTTCCTAAAATCTTAGCCATATTTTTTTGCTACTTCCATAGAAGGATAAGGAAGCTTTTTGCCATTGAATTTACTAATGCCATATTTTTTCTATATTTAGGAGAAGTATATAGTAAGACAATGCTGATAAACCTAATACCTCCGGACGGGGGGATGTTATATAAAGAAACGGATATGGCTCAGTTTTTTCCTGAGCCTTTCAATGCAATAACTGCTGTGTTTTTTTTAGCCATAGCCATTTTCTGGACCATTAAATTGAAAGGTTGTTTTAAAGAATATCCTTTTTTAACCTACTGTTTAGTTTTATTGTACATTGGTGCCATAGGCGGAACTGTTTACCATTCTTTCAGGCAATGGCCGGTATTTATCATGATGGATTGGATGCCCATTATGCTGCTGTGTCTGTCTGCCGGATTTTATTTTATAGCAAAGAGCACCAGATGGTACTATGCTGTTGTAATGGTTATTGTCTATGTGATCCTTATGTTGGGTTTGAGAAATTGGATTTTGGTCGATAACGTTGCTCTCTTTATCAATATCAATTATGCGATCATGGCTTCATTTGTACTTTTTTCGGTAGTAAGGTACTTGATGTATACAAAGTGGAAAGCCGGAAAATGGGTGGGTTTTGCTTTATTGTCGTTTGTCTTCGCACTTATTTTCCGTATCGTTGATCAGTGGGGATGGTTGAGTTTCGGAACCCACTTTTTATGGCATACTTTCGGAGCGGCAGCCACATTTTGCATGTTTAATTATATTTATCTTACGCAGAATACAATGAGAAAAAAATAAAGAGTTTACATTTTCTTTGAATTCTAATTCATTCATAAGTGTGCTTAAACTTAACCACAAAATCACAAAAGTTTTATCATTTAAACCTCTTCGGTTTGTGGTTTAATAAAAATTTAAACATTTTTTTGTGAAATTCACAGTGTGATTCTTTTACGTTTGCAAGAAAGATGATTTACTTATATTTGTCGCAAAGCAAATTTAAATGTTCAAAAAAGTAAGCGCTGTATTTATTCTTGGCTTTTATACGGTTTTTTGTTCGGCCCAACAGGTTCGGCCTTCCCAATCATCTGAAATTTACCGTGAACTCAAAAC
Source organism: Chryseobacterium sp. PTM-20240506 (assembly GCF_048296755.1). Classification (NCBI taxonomy): domain Bacteria; kingdom Pseudomonadati; phylum Bacteroidota; class Flavobacteriia; order Flavobacteriales; family Weeksellaceae; genus Chryseobacterium; species Chryseobacterium sp. PTM-20240506. The sequence continues at coordinate 1,524,919 of NZ_CP182581.1, read as the reverse complement.
ACTTAAACATCTCCCTAAAGTTTTATACCTTGCGGCTCATCCCGATGATGAAAATACAGGATTGCTTTCGTGGCTAATCAACGATCAGAATGTAGAAACGGGCTACTTGTCTTTGACAAGAGGTGATGGGGGGCAGAATTTATTAGGGACAGAGCAGGGAGCTGCATTGGGTTTAATCAGAACGCATGAGCTTTTGGAGGCAAGAAAATTAGACGGTGCCCAACAGTTTTTTACCCGGGCCATTGATTTCGGGTTTTCTAAAAATACGACCGATACTTTCAAACAATGGGATGAAAATAGCATTATCGCTGACGTAGTTTGGGGCATCCGTCAATTCCGTCCGGATGTTATCATTTGTCGATTTCCTCCAACTGCAGCAGCAGGCCACGGACAACATGCGGCTTCGGCCGTGGTTGCGGAAAAAGCCTTCAGGCTGGCAGGTGATAAAACTGCTTTTCCGGATCAATTAAAATATGTGAATGTATGGCAACCCAAACGCGTATTGTGGAATACTTTCCGGTTTGGTGGGGTTAATACAACTTCTGAAAATCAACTGAAAATTACCGTTGGGCAATATGATCCGCTGCTGGGAATGGGCTATGGTGAACTGGCAGGATTAAGCAGAAGCCTACATAAAAGCCAGGGAGCAGGAACACAGTCTGTAGCCGGAATCAGAACTGAATATTTTTCTCATGTTATCGGAGAGCCTGCAAAAGCAACACTTTTTGACGGAGTCGTTAAAACCTGGACCTCAAAAGGAAACGCTGACATTGACCTGGCCTTAGATCAAATTATTTCTACCTTCAATTTCAATAATCCTGATCTGAGTTTACCCGCTTTGCTTGCCTTACGAAAAAAGGTTATGGCAGTTCAGGATGCAGACCTGAAAAAGGATAAAATTAAATCTCTCGACCATATCATTCTGAGCTGTGCCGGATTTATGGGCGAGGTGGTGACGAATCAGGCCGAGGCCGTAGCCGGGGACCATTATAATTTCAGGTTAAATCTGATTTCAAGAGCTGCTGATCCTGTTGTTTTAGAAAATGTACAATGGTTACATCAATCAGAAAGCTTCAATAGAAAACTGTCAAAAGATTCTTTAATTACCATTCAGCATAACATTCAGATTCCTGCAGATGCGGCACTTACAGAACCTTACTGGTTGGCAAAACCTCCCGCCAACGCAGCAACTTTCTCTGTTCCGAATGATACTTTAATTGGTTTGCCTGAGGCGGAGTCATCCCTGAATGTGTTGCTTGGTTTAAAAATAGGCTCGGAAAAGTTTCGGGTTAAACTTCCTTTATCTTTTAAGAAATTAGATCCGGTACGTGGTGATGTGGTCGAAGGCCTGCGTATTGTTCCAGCATTGGAACTGAAATTTATACAACCCCTGTATGTGGTTAAAGAAAATGAAGATTTGCATTTGAGTTTAAATGTTAAGGTGAATTCCAGCAAAAACTTCAATAAAGGTATCCTCAATCTCATGTATAACGGAGAGCGAGTAGGTAACGCGGATATTAGTTCGCTCAATGGAAAAGATACTACCATCGATTATGTTATTCCAAAAACGAAACTGGCTTCAATTAATTCATCCCGCTTGCAACTGGAAGCCAATTTTGTTGCAGATGGAGTTACGTATAATAAAAAGCAAATATTAATTCAGTATCCGCATTTACCTTCCTTACAATATTTTGCACCTGCCACTGTAACCGTCATGAAAGGCGATATTCAGGCGAAGGTTAAAAAAGTGGGGTATATAGAAGGTGCAGGTGATTTCATTCCTGACTTCCTACGCATTGCAGGTATCCAGGTAGACGTCCTGAAAGATGAAGATTTTTATGGCAATATAGATGAGTCTGCCGGAAACGGGAGTCAGAGCAAGCTGTCGCAATACGATGCCATCGTACTTGGGGTTCGCGCTAATAACACAGAGAAAAAACTGGGTCGCTGGATGCCTTTTCTATGGTCTTATGTAAAAACAGGAGGTAATCTGGTGATGCAGTATAACACCAACCAGGATACAACCGTTGATAAATTGGGGATATACAATTTCAGTATTGCCAATAAACGGGTTACCGAAGAAAATGCTGCGGTTACGTTTTTAAACCCTGATCATAAGTTACTGAACTTTCCAAACAAAATTACTCCGGATGATTTTAAAGGCTGGGTGCAGGAGCGTGGTGCCTATTTCCCTGCACAATGGGATGCAGCGTATGAACCGCTTTTTGAAATGCACGATACCGATGAAGAGCCTCTTCAGGGATCTACTTTATATGCCAAATACGGTAAGGGTAATTTTATCTATACGCCGTTGGCATTTTTCAGACAGCTGCCTTCAGGGAATGTGGGGGCGGCACGTTTATTTTTTAATTTTTTAAGTGCACAGAAAAACTGATGAACAAACAACTTAAAAACTGGAATATCTGGTACATACTATTAGCAGTAGCATTAGTATTCCAGATCGCATTTTATTATTGGTTTACTAAATTCTGGGCATGAGTAATATAGATTGGACAGTTCTCATTTTTACACTGGTTGCAGTGGTGGTTTACGGCGTATTCATCGGCCGGGGCCAAAAAAACAACGAATCCTACCTGAAGGCAGATAATAAAATGCCGTGGTACATTGTGCTGATAGGTATTATGGCTACGCAGGCTAGTGCCATTACATTTCTTTCAGCACCGGGCCAGGCCTATACTGACGGTATGCGTTTCGTTCAGTATTACTTTGGTTTGCCTTTGGCGATGATCGTTATCTGTATTACCTTCATCCCTATTTTTCAGCGCCTGAATGTGTATACGGCCTATGAATATTTAGAAAACCGTTTTGATAAGAAAACAAGGGTACTCACTTCATTGCTTTTTCTTTTTTCCAGGGGTTTGTCAACAGGAATCAGCATTTACGCGCCGAGTATCATCTTATCAAGCGTTTTAAACTGGAATATTTATTTGACCAATGTTTTAACGGGCGGCATTCTGTTGATTTATACCTATGTTGGCGGTGCAAAAGCGATCGCTCACACGCAAAAATTGCAGTTTCTCATTATTTTGGGAACAATGGCTTTTGCTGGGTATCTGCTTACCGAGAATATGCCGAACGGAATCGGTTTTAAGGATGCGTTGTATCTGGCGGGGAAATCAGGCAAGCTCAATGTCATTACCACAGAATTCGACTGGAAAGACAAATACAATATCTGGAGTGGATTGATTGGCGGTTTTTTCCTGGCTCTTTCTTACTTCGGGACGGACCAGAGTCAGGTCGGGAGGTATATTACGGCCAAAGACAATACCAATGCAAAAATGGGTTTGCTGTTGAACGGATTGGTTAAAATTCCGATGCAGTTTGCCATTCTCCTGATCGGTGCCCTGCTTTTCGCGTTCTTTTCTCTGAAACCGGCTCCGATTTATTTTAATGAACGTTCTTATCAGTATTTAAAGGAAACAAAACCTGAACAGGCTGCGGTTTTTGAAAAAGAACATCAGGATTTGCAAATAAAATTTAACGCAGAATCAAAAGAAATTTTAAAGCTAAAAGAAACTCATTCTCCCCGGCTCAACAAAACAATTCAGGATTTTAAAAATACGCAAACTGAGGTAAAAGCATTGCACGGAAGGGTAGAGGAAGCAATTAATAAATCAAATTATAATGCAGAGAAAACGGATACGAATTACATTTTCCTGTATTTCGTAAAAAATAACCTGCCTGTAGGAATGATCGGTTTACTGTTTGCCGTCATTTTTCTGGCAAGCTGGGGTTCCATTTCGGCAGCACTGAACTCCCTCGCCGCCTGCTCATTAAAAGATGTTCATCTGATATTCAGAAAAGATATTCCTGATGAGAAAACCGAATTGAAATACAGTCGCCTGCACACTTTGGCCTGGGGCATTTTCTCCATCGGGGTAGCCATGTTTGCCACGCAAATGGGTTCGCTTATCGAAGCGGTGAATGTATTGGGGTCTCTTTTCTACGGCCCGATTTTAGGGATTTTTCTGGTTGCATTTTATTATAAGAAAATCAACGGCGCGAATGTATTTATTTCTGCCATTGTATCAGAAATTACTGTAATTGCCGTTTACCAGTTGGATATCATTTCTTTCCTCTGGCTTAATGTAATCGGCGCAGTGGCAGTCGTTATATTTTCTGCAATTGGTTTAGTGTTTTATAAGCCGAAAGATGTAAATTCGTAAACAACAAATAAACAAACAAATTATTATGAAAACAATGATTAAATCTGTTACTGTAGTTTTTGCTGCAATGACGCTTTCAGTAAATGCTTTTGCACAGGACACTAAAAAGCCTGCCAGCCCTCCGGCTACTGCTACAGGAAAAATCAAAGATGCCACCATTACCATAAACTATAGCAGTCCTTCTGTTAAAGGGCGTACCATCTGGGGTGGTTTAGAAGCTTACGATAAAGTTTGGCGTGCGGGAGCTAATGAAGCAACTACTTTTGAAACGGATAAAAATATTACTGTTCAGGGTAAACCGCTGCCTGCAGGGAAATACAGCTTCTTCCTGATTCCTAAAGAAAGTGGAACATGGACTGCGATTTTCAACAAAGAGCCGAAACAATGGGGTGCTTACAAATATGAACAGGCAAAAGATGCTTTACGTGTTGATGTAAAAACAAAAGCTTTACCGGCAACACAGGAAAATTTAGTGTATAAAATCAACAGTAATGGATTCACAATGGATTGGGATAAAATCTCGGTTCCTGTGGAGATCAAATAAATTGAGATACAAGAACAAAAAATCCCGGATCATCCGGGATTTTTTTTGTTTAAATTGATCGTATAACAAACATCACTATTATAAATTTCAGTGATATAGTCCTTCTTGTTTTGCAATAACTTTATAATGTGATCAATTACTTTAATTATTTTTTGGGATTACTTCAAGACCGTTTATTTTTCCAACAGGGGCAATTTTAATATGTTTATCTCCTTTGGTCACATAAAAATAATAGGTACTGTTAATATCGATCATATAGATTTCAGTTGGTCCTTCAGATTCTGAAGTGATGGTATAATTGTATTTCAGGTTTTGAGTGTCAATTCTTTTTTTTATCATGCGACCCTGGCCTATTCCAAGACCGACAAACAATGCGAGGAGTTCAATGGAGACAAGTATTGAAAAAATCGGGATCATGATTTTTTTCAGCTCCGTCTTATCTGTTTCAGGGTTTATTTTATAATTTCCTAACAGCTTTTTGCTCCAGCTTTTCTCTCTATTCTTTACAAGGATTACCTGCAATAAAAAGAAAATGAGCACAACAGAAAAAATAACGATTATCAAAATCGGACTGGAGGCCATGTCAGCAATCGGACTTATAAGAATATCTGTTATGGACGAGTATTTCAAAATATTAATATCTAATTGATAAAAAAGGATACTTTCCTTTAAAAGTCCAAGAATAATAAGATATAAATATCCCAATGGCAATAATCCCTGAATTTTTTCTAAATATTTCATGCAACTAAGATATTATTTTTATGACTACAGAATGTGTAATACTTAATTAATTTTTATGTTGATGATTAAACCTCACGGAAATATTATTGATTATGTTTCTACTTATGGGATGATCAAAATACAATTCAAACGAATGATATAATCTTGCTTTCTGATGCCTATTTTTTGAGTTATACTGAAATACGAAATCGGCGAGTTTGAGGTTGGATTTGTAAAAAATCTATCAAAGTTTAATTTGATAGATTTTATCCTTAATTTTTTTACTTTTAATAAGCTACCCCCAATATCCACCGAACCCCAAAAAGATCTGTTATTTCGATGAACCGTTGTTTTTCCACCTCCGGAGAAGAACTTTCTTTATCTTTAGCAAGCCGCATTATAAGCCTAGACCGTTCGGATGCATCCTGACAGGGAAAATAAATTGCAAGTTGGTTGCCCGTTTGGTAACCTTCATCATGAACAAGGTCGGAACCATGAAGAACAATTCGTTCAGAAATTAGAGAACCACTAATCACCGGTTTATTGTAATATTGATTCAGAGGTATTTCCAGTAATTCAAAAAAAAGTTCTCCTCCAAAACAGGATTGATAAAAGGTAAATGCTTCTTTACAGTTTCCTGTTAACGTTATGAATACTCCAAATCTTGTAGATTCATTTTGATGGTTAAGCATATAGTTACGTTAAGCATCCGGAATTTCAGGCTCTACAAGCCTTTTTAATTTTTCAAGGGACTCCTGCCAGCCCAGATAGCACATTTCTGCAGGTATTTGTTCAGGAATACCGGTTTGTTCAATTCTGATTTCTGTTCCGCACGATACTTTGCCGAATGAGACTGTAGTAGTCATTTCTCCCTGCAAAGCCGGATTATCAAAGTGCTCAATATATTTAAGAAACTGCCCTTCTCTGATCTCAGTATAGGTACCACCGAAAGAATGTCCGTTACCAGTGCTGAAATTAATAAAAGTCATTTTAAACTGTCCGCCTTCTTTAAAATCTGCCTGCTGCACAGTGCATATAAATCCATAGGGTGGAATCCAGGAAGCATAAGCTGTTACATCGGCAAATGCGCGGAAAACTTTTTCCGGAGCTGCCTGGATTATTCTGTGTAATGAAACGCTGTTGTTTGTCATTTTTTCTGATTTTAGAGGTTTGAATATATTTTGTTTTTTTTTAATTATCCAAAGATTTATTGTACTGAAGGGATTTTATCATAGGAAGTGGCTAATTCTTCTTTTCGGACATTCCATTTCCGGAAGCGATAAGAGACCATCAGTACTGCCAAAAATACAAGTGGCATCAACATATATCCCGGATTACCGTCAACACATGCATGGCTTATAAAAGCAAATATCAGGTTAAAAGCCAGACCGGCATAGGCCCATTCTTTTATTTTATCAGGTACCTTATTAAATGATATGGCCACAATTCCTAATATCTTACAGATAATTAATGCGTAGGCAAAATAGTCCGGATACCCCAGGGCTTTTGTTCCTGCATTTACATATTCGGATGCAAACAATAAAGTTGCAGCAGGCATAACGCCTTCCCAAAGGATCAGTACAATGGTAGCTGTCCAGAAAATTATTTTATTCTTTTTCATGTTTAAGGATTTAGTAATTATTAATTATTTGATGATTCTGCATATTTTACAAAATTGTCCAGAATAGCCTGCCAGCCCTGTTTCTGAAATTCGGGATCATTCTCGATTTCAGGATCAAAGCTTGTTGTTATCAATGTTTTTCCGTTTTGTATATCGAAGATGGTAGAGGCTGTTCTTCCATCAGCCATGGTATAACTTATTTCCCTGTTTGGGTCAACCTTATCGTAAGTACCGGAGAAATCGAAACCGAAACTTCCATCCCTGGCTTCCATTCTGTTTGTAAATGTACCTCCGACTCTGAGATCATTATTACTACTGGGACAATGCCAGCTTGGGTGTGCCGAATTCCAGTTCATAATATCTTCCGGTGAATTCCACATTTTCCATACTTTTTCCACAGGAGCATTAACTTCGGCCTGTACCTGAATTTTTTGTTCGTTTTTCATTGTTTTAATTTTTTGTTGTTATTGTTATGACAAAGATCGAACAGATAATAAAAAAACGGGTGTTGTAAAAACGACAACCTAAGGGGTGGATTACGACAAAAATTATAAGTATCTTTATCACAAAATAAAAGGTATGCAGATATCAGTTTTTGTTCCTCAATATGGTACCATAGAAGCCATAACCCCGGCATTCAGGACTTTTCATACTGCGAATGAGTTTCTTTCCGTATTTGGGAAAAAGCCAATCTTTAAAGTAGAATATGTAGGATTAAATGAGTATGTTCCTGCTAATAGCGGAGAATATACGATAAAGACAAACAGGCTCCTTCAGAACGTTACCCATACGGATCTGCTTATCATTCCTCCTACCTTTGGGGATATGGAGGAAGGCATAGCGGCAAATGCAGATGCAATTCCTTATTTCAGGAAACTTTATTTCGAAGGAACAAGCCTTGCCAGTTTATGTGTCGGTGCCTTCCTTCTTGCAGAAACAGGTCTTCTGGACGGCAGTAAATGCTCTACCCATTGGGCTTATATTAACGAGTTTAAAAATAGGTATCCGCAGATAGAAGTAGAAGACGGGGCCATTATAACAGAACATGATAATATTTACAGCAGTGGTGGAGCGAGCAGCTTATGGAACCTGATACTTTACCTAGTAGAAAAATATTCCGACAGGGAAACTGCTATTATGATCTCAAAATATTTTGCCCTGGACATAAGCAGGGATAACCAGTCGCAATTTGCCATTTTCCGTGGTCAAAGAAGCCATACGGATGAACAGATTAAAAGTGTCCAGGATTTTATAGAAGATCATTATGAAGAGAAAATGACGGTTGAAGATCTTGCTGCCTATGCCGGTATAGGACGCCGTACGTTTGAAAGAAGGTTTAAGGATGCCACAAACAATACTCCTGTAGAATACATACAGCGGGTACGCATAGAGGCTGCTAAAAAGTTTTTTGAAGCATCCCGGAAAAATGTTTCGGAAGTAATGTACGATGTAGGCTATACGGATACGAAGGCATTTCGTGATATTTTCAGAAAAATCACCGGACTTACCCCCATTGAATACCGGAATAAGTTTGCCAAAGTTTATTAAGCCTTAGCATCAGGTTTTTTTACAATAAGCCTGTAAAAGGTATTGATTATAGATACAATTTCAAAAGAGATTAATTTGCTCAACGAGAAAGTTACTAGTAAGGAGTTTAAGATTATAATATGAAATAACTCTATCAGATTGAATATCTTTATGATAATACACTTAATAATGAAAAAGTCTTGGTAATGTCATATAATGTTATTAGCTTTATAATGAATTCTGAATTCTGAATTCTGAATGACAATATTATTACACCTCACTAAATTTATTTAATCATGAAAAAGCAAATCTTTATCGTTGCGTTGTCTCTGGGAGCAACTGCCTTAGGAACCCACCGGGTTATGGCACAAAATTCAGAGCAGGTGAGTACATCAGTCAATATTATTTTATCAGACGTTATTGCAATGGATATTGGCTCTGCTGCTTCAGAAGGTGCCGTAGATTTTAATTATGGGAGCACAAAAGATTATAGTTCATCTAAAAATGTGACCGTTCCCAATAGTTTAGTCATTATTTCCTCTAAAAATTTCGATGTAAAAGTAAAATCTGAAGGGGCACACTTTGTAAATGGCGCAAACGTAATTCCTGTAGATATATTACAGGTAAAAGCCATACCAGGCGGAAGTTTGGTGGGAACTCTTAATGAGGTCACTTTATCTCCAAATGATCAGGTATTGGTGAGTAATGCAAGTTTGGGTACCAAACAGTCTTTAAATATTGCTTACTCTATTTCTGCGGAAAATGCATCAAAGGTACTTTTAGGAAAACCACAAGGAACTTATACACAAAAAATAACTTATACTGCCACTGCATTGTAAGTCAATATCAATTTTAAATAGAAAAGCCCTCGATACTACAAAAGTATCGAGGGCTTTTCATTTATGATGTGAGTAAATCTTGTAGTTTTTTTACTACATGAACTTCCGTTTTCCACTACAAAGAAACTTTTAGCACCACTATAAATTTGCAGTATACAAAAGATAACAATTAAGTAAAAAATAACAATAAAATATTACCACCATGAAAAAACAAATCGTAATCACAGCCTTAACTTTTGGAGCAATCATATTTGGAACTAACAATGTTCAAGCTCAAAATACAACTGCAACTACAACCGTAAACATTACCCTGAACGACGTAATATCTATTGACGCAGGAAGTACAGCCATTGGTAATACGGTTGATTTTAACTATGTTACTGCAGCAGACTATAATTCTGATCAGACGATTACTAAAGCCAACTCTTTAAAAGTAACTTCAACGAAGAACTTTAATGTTAAAGTAAAAGCAGGAGGTGCTAATTTCATGAATGGAACGAACTTAATCCCTGTCAATGTTTTGACCATCAAAGCAGCTACAGCTGCCGGAACCATGGGGGGAACAAAAAATGCTGTAGTTTTATCTGCAACGGATCAGAATTTAGTTACAAATGCCCCACTAGGAAGCGCATTAACACTGAATTTGGACTACACTATTCCAGCTGCAAAATCATCATCTTCTGATATTTTAGGTAAACCGGCCGGAACTTATACTCAAACAGTAACTTATACTGCGACTGCCTTATAATAAAACACAATTATATATAAATATGCCCTCAATACAGGTAAAGTGTTGAGGGTTTTCTATTTAAACCAGATGAATAATACTGTAGTTATTTTACTACATCAACTTCCTCTTTCCACTACAAAGAAACTTTTATCGCCACTGTAGATTTGTAGTGTTCAAAAGAGAGCAAATAAACAAGAATAAAAATTAATAATACTACCATGACAAAACAAATCGCAATCGCAGCCTTAACTATTGGAGCAATCATGTTAGGATCTAACAATGTTCAAGCTCAAAATACAACCGCAACCACAACCGTAAACATTACCCTGAACGATGTAATCTCTATTGATGCAGGAAGTACTGCAATGGGAGGAACAGTTGCCTTTAACTATGTTACTGCAATGGACTATAATTCGGAAAAAACAGTGGCTCAGGCCTCGGCTTTGAAAATCACCTCAACGAAGAACTTTAATGTAAAGGTAAAAGCAGGTGGCCCGACTTTCGTCAATGGTTTAAACTCCATCCCTGTAGATGTTTTGACAATCAAAGCCGCAGCAGCTCCTGGAAATATGGGCGGAACAAAAACTGATGTGATTTTATCAGCAGGAGAAAAAACTTTAGTAGCAAACGCTCCTCTCGGAAGCGCATTAACACTGAATCTGGACTACACCATTCCAGCTGCAAAATCATCATCTTCTGATATTTTAGGTAAACCGGCCGGAACTTATACGCAAACAGTAACTTATACAGCGACTGCTTTATAATAAAATTTTTAGTTTGTAAAGGTCCATTTTGATGCGTTTTCAGTAGTTTTGGGAATCTTTATTATTAAACTATTTACACCATGCACAAGTTCATTTATCTTTTCATTTTCTTTATCCTCGCGGGATATTCCTCACTTCTGGCACAAAGTATTTCTATGTCGCCTACACGGTTGTTTTTTACAGGTAATCCAGGTGAAAAAGTAACAAAGACAGTCACGCTTCAAAACAGCTCCGATAAGGATTATGTTTTTAATCTCAACTATAAAGATTGGGTTAGAGAAGAAGACGGAAATAAGGTTTATCTTGAAGCAGGCAGTTCAAAAGCTTCCAATGCGTCCTGGATATCTACTTTAGAAAATACTGTAACAGTTCCTGCAAAAAGTACAAAGGAAATTGTAGTAACCATGCAGATTCCTGCAAATGCATCAAAGTCTGCCGTCACAAACAGCATGTTGTTTTTCACCCAACTTCCTCAGCAGGCTGATAAGGCACGTATTCAGAATGGTATTGGTATTATCACCTTATTTGAGGTGGGACTCCACATCTTTTATACTCCACCGGGTAACCACGTAAAAAGTTTGGATATTACCAATATTTCAGAAGCTAGTAATGAGAATGCAGCGAACAGAAAAGTCGCAGTAAGTATCCATAATGATGGAAACACCATCAATGATGCCACCGTTGAGTTTGAACTCACTAATACAGACAGTGGTAAGGAAATAAAATTACCCGCAATTTCCATCTCTATGCTTCCCGATACCAATCAGGTCGTTCAATTTTCCTTGCCAGAGAACATTTCAGGGAACTTCCTTGGCGTGGTTATTATCAAAATGGCAGAATCAAATGATTTACGCGTAGGAGAAAAAAACTTTAAATTTTAAAATTTAGTCTTGAAACCACAGAATGGAATACCGATATCATTGCTAAGAAGAACAATCTTATTTTTTGTAATTGTTTTTCTGCACTTTTCGTTGGCCTTTGCACAGGAAAAGAAGGATATTCAAATCCATTTTGAAAATGACAGCGTAGCTGTTGAGAAAGGTTCTACTTTTAGCAATTTCCTGGTTATTGAGAATAAAAGTTCTGAAGAGATTACCATTCAGAATATTGTACCCAAGGAAAAATATCCGGGATTGCTTTTCTATCCTAAAAATGATTTTATCTTAGGTGCGGGCCAGTCTAAAAATCTTCCTGTGAAACTGATCGCCAACGTGGATTTTATGAAACTTCGGTCCAATGAGATCCAATTCCAGATTTCGTACGTTACCCCGACGATCACCAGAACTGAAAATGCCTCTTTCTTCGTTACCAAAGGCGAGAACAAAAATGTCGCAATTTATACAGCTACATACGAAAATTTCATTAACCCTGCTGTGCCCGAATCCTCAATCCTGCTGACTGTAGAAAACCAAGGGTACAGTAAACGAACCGTTAAGATTGATTTGCAATCCATTCCCGATGGTTTGGAAATGATGCCAAAACAACAAACCGTATCTCTGGAGGGCTTAGAAAAACAAACGATTGAGATCAAAATTGCGGTCAGAAAACAGAATACAATTTATCCCGAATTTAATATTAATGCAATAGTCACAGATCTGCTTGATAATAAAATAATAGGAAGCAACACGCTCTATCTGGTCGTTTTATCGCACAACAGACAAATTGCCCGGGAAAACGAAGCGATGGGCGGAAGTAATTTTGCGGAAATTAGTTATAATGAAAACAGTTCAGGTTTCAATTATTTTCAATTGAGAGGAAATACAGCGTTTCGGGTGACAGATAATTTGAGATCGCGTTTCAATATTAGTGCAGATTACTATCATGAAGACGGCCGTTATAACTTCTATGATACCTGGCTGGAATTGGAGAGAAAAAATACCGTATTACGGGTGGGAAATGTTAATAGCAATGATTACGATTACCCGATTTTCGGTAGAGGAGGGAAAGTTTCTACGAAATTTGGTAAAAACAATCAGATTGAAATTCTTGCGCTTGAAAATAATTATAACTTGTATGGTACTTATTTCCAACAAACAAAAGGATCTACCATGGTGGGTGCAAAATATGGTTTTGGGAATGCTAAATCTTTCAACGGGAAAGTATCCTATATTTTCGACCATGATCCGCGCTTTAACATAGATACACAGGTAGCGAATGCAGTAACTTCATTGCTAATTAATGACAAACACACCATCCGCATGGAGATGGGCCTGAGCCACGAAGAAGGTCTTTCGAATAAAGATGAAAATGCTGGAGCTTTAATGGGAGCCAATTATGAGGGGAAAATAGGGAGATGGGATATACAATCTTTCAATTCCTTTGCCACTAAAAGCTATGCAGGGATCAAGCGGGGATCTTTTTTCTCAAATCAGCGAATCGGTCACCAATTTTCCGCTTCTCAACGCGCTTTTATACAATATCAGAATTCGCAGGTAGAACCTGAGTTCCTAAGTTTCCAAAGTGAGCCAATCCAACCGGGGAATACCGCTAATTTGCGCTATTATTTCAACAGTACAGAAGCTTTGGGGTTAGGCTATCAGTTTTCTTTAAAGAAGTGGAATTTTCTACTTTCTCCAAAGGTTGAAAACCAGAAAACAGCTAATTTTTATACATCACAGGAGCTTTTTTCATACAAGTTGGAAGCCAATATAAGCACGACATTAGGTGCTCATGGATTCAACCTAACGGCGGAATATTCTTATTCAAAAGAGAACAATAAACAGGACTGGTTCAATAGTCTGAAAACAACTTTATCTTACAGATATAAATCATTTTCCCTTAACGGAACAGCCCAATGGAATGCTACCAGTGTCTTTGATTTAACTTCTTATTACAATGCAGACCGTAATTTTGCCAACTACAATGTATACGCCTCGTATAATTTCCAGATGCTCAATCATAATCTGACCGGATCTTTTTCTGCCGGAGCCTTCTATTCGGAACTTTATAAAAATTTAAACAGCAATATTACCGGTAATCTGGAATATAAGATTTCGCCTTCCTGGTCCACCACAGGTTATTTTAATCTTTCCGGTTATAAATCTACGGCTGAATATGCAAGCAGCGGCAGTTATTACCAGTTCAGGGTGGGAATTAAAAAATATTTTACCACCGCTACGGCTCTAGGAAATCATAAAGTGGCATTCCAGTTCTTTGAAGATAAAAACTATAATGGACTTCTGGAGTCCGGTGAATCGGTACTTGCTAATGAAATTGTAAAACTGGACAATTATGTAGCGATGACGGATAAGAATGGAAAAGTAGTTTTTCAGAATGTTCCTGAAGGTACTTATACCCTGAAGGTGAACGAAAGTGCGGGCTCCCGGTTGATGACGGATCCTGTCATTATGGTGCACAATAATATCAACCGCAAAGTAGGCTTGGTAAAAAACATCAGAGTAACTGGGAAATTAACGGAGATTAAACAAGCTTACGATACTGTAGAAACAGATGTAACGGGGATTGTAGTATATGCAAAAGGGGAAGATGGTAAAATTTATACCGCAGTGGTTAACCCAAAGAATGAGTTTGAGTTTTTCCTCAAAGACGGCAAGTATGATCTCTATATTGAAAATGACAAATACAGCTATACACAACCCACCCAAACCATTTTGGTGACAAAAGAAGGTTACTCAAAAACCGTGGTTTTTGAATACAAGAAGAAAGACACCATCATTAAGGTGAAAAAGTTTTAAATTTAAAAGTATGAAAAAGAAGAGGGCTTTTTTAATAGGAATTTTTACTGTACTTTGCGGATCTACAGCTACGAAAGCTCAGGATGTGTACCTTTCGGTTCCTGAAAATAATATTTTTAACAGGAGCGAATTTACCTCAGTACCTACAAGAGTAATGACGAACGCCAACAGAACAAACTGGGATTATGCCTTTTTAGGGATACTCCCGACAGCTCCTACATTTACCTCTGTTTCGGGACCAACTTTTACCCACTCTTCTTCCTCGCTTACTTTACCCGCTTCCATTCTACTGTGGCAGTTGGAAAGTATGGGTGGGCAGCTACCATATACCGGATTAACAGGTTATTTACCAGGTTTTCAGTCGTTCAGTACAAGCGCCATAAAATGGTTTGAACCACCATCGACCAGTCTTGGGGGAGGGTTCAATCGGGGAAATATCAATTTTACATTTAAAATTCCTGCTTCACAATTTACTGCCAATACCTTTCGGGCTGGGAATTACTCCATGGAAATTACTCAAAATTATAATGATTTTACACCACGCAATTTTAAAACTATTTTAGTGATTCCTTCATCTATACGATGGATTACAAACTCTTTAACAAAATACATAGAAATATCTTCTTTGAATGACTATCGTAATACGGGCACGCGGGTATGGGATTTGGGGAATACGGAAATCGCGAATACGGTCGATTTTAATTTTTGGGCAAAAGCTGCTTCCACTAACGTTCAGTTCACTTCCTCTAAAGGTGTTTCAGGAACCAGAAATATAGCAAGCATTAAATTGGCTAGCAATGGCTCAGCTCTCACGACCAAAGCCTTATCTGCCGATTTTCAGAATTTTTCAACGGCTAATTTCAGTGTTGTAGCGGGAAACAGAAATAGCTTCATTCCAGAGCTTCATGTGTCTGCGGAAGATTTTAAAAACAATTTTTTTGAAGCTGGAACTTATACGTTTGAATTGAATTTCAATGCCAGAAGCATAGATAGCTCAATCAATAGTTTACAAAATACGGCTGTTCAGATAAAGGTGCTCCCTCTGTCGGAGATTACCATTCCCAGTTCCGGCCGAAATGTAAATTTCAATTTTAATACCGCTGCCCATTACACCAATGGTCAGTCACAAATGGTTCCAAACCAAATTATGCTTTCCAACAATGAAAATTTCGAGCTCTATGTAAAATCGGACGAAAATTATTTCAAGAAAGGTGGCCTCCAGACCGATATCAATTCCAACATATTACAAATAGGTGTAGATGGAAGTTCTGTAAATGTTCCCTTATCCAAAACTCCTCAAAAAATACTTTTTAACGGAGCACCGGTTTTGGACCGGGGACTGAACATAAGATACACCATACCACCTGCAGGTGCTCAAAGTTTGGTAGGAAAGGAAAATACCACTTACTCTATCAATGTTTATTATAGCTTTACGGCAATTTAACAATACTTTAGAGTAGTCAATATTTTAGAATTTCAACTTCAATCTCATCTCTTGTTTTCAATTGCCGGCGGAATTCCTTAAAAAGCTCCATAGGCATAAATAAGCTTTATATCTTCAAATAATTCTTTTTGTAAGTATTTCATTCCAATATTTTATGGCAGAGGGTCAATTATAGCGGTTGGTCCAAACACAAAACTGTCCAGGATTCCTAATATATTTTGGTGTCTGGCTATCAATTATTACCGCTTCAGGCACCTATTTTTAATTTGCATCATTGAGCCAGATTCGATCAGTAATCTGATGATATTGTCCCATGCTCCATCTTTTACCATTTCCGGTAGTGCCGGTAAACGGTTTTACAGGGTAGAAACCCTGCTGAAATATCACGTCATGCAAAGCAAGTTTTAATTAATAAAATAATGCATTTATTGTTTCCAAATAGATACTATTTCATTTTTCTTTTTACTAATATGATATTTTTTATAACTTGCTAACTCCTGGAAGAAAGGGCTGAACTGTATTTTTTAATCATATTGAAACAATATACCTTTCTGCCTTCTTCAAAAAAGTAATTCAAAAGCTTCTAAAACTGTGATACTTAATTTATGAATGATTTTATCAACGAACTACAATTGAAAATTGAAAGACTCGAAAACGAAATCAATTTTAAGAACGGACTGATCTCGATATTGTCTCATGACTCAAAAGAACTTGTTGGAACCTTTCTGTGGCTGACAGAGGAGCTAGAGCAGAAGACCATAAGTGAGGAAGATTTTTTTAAGTTGTTGCCGCAGGTAAAAAAAGATGCCCAGAAGAATCTGCAAACTATCCAGGACAGCGTTGCCTGGCTAAAAACGCAATACGGGGAATTTAAGATTAGACCCGTTAAAATTATGGTGATAGATCTTTTTCACTATTTAGAAGAAAAATACACTGCTAAATTAAAAGAAAAAAATATTCAATTTTATTTTAAGGGAGATCATAACGCGTTTCTTACAAGCGACCGCCTGTTGATCGAATACGTTTTAGATAAAATTTTTAACAATGCGGTAAAATATTCCTTTCCGGGACAGGATGTTTATTTACAGGTAATTACAGAGAGTGATCAGGTTGTGCTTTCTGTAATTGATTCCGGAATGGGAATCAATGAAAAGTATTTACCTGCGATCTATACGTATGGTAATCCTATATTCCTTGGGACTGCCGGCGAGAAAGGAGCTGGGTTAAGTTTGAAAATTGTAAAAAATTTTATATCCTTGCTGCATGGAAACATCCAAATCATTTCCACTGAAGATAATGGCACTACGGTTTCCCTTTTTTTACATAAATTTATAGAATAATGGGTTTAAAAGTAAACATTCGTATTGTAGTAGCAGATGATCATGGTATCGTTCGGATGGGCTTGATACAAACGATCAAACGATTGATACCCGATGCCATCATTTCAGAAGTAGAGGATTATAAATCGCTGTACAAATTAATTCTGAATGAAAAGCTGGATCTGGCCATTATGGATGTTAATATGCCTAATGGTACTGTTCAGGAAGCAATAGATTACATAAAGATTCACCAGCCTGAATTAAAAACTCTGATATTTTCTTCACAGGATGAAGAGCTGTATGGGATGCGCTATCTAAAAATGGGGGCAGGAGGCTATCTAAGCAAGCTGAGCTCCGCTGAAGTAATTGAGACTGCTTTAACGGCGATGATCAGTAAGGGCCGATATATCAGTGATAATATAAAAGAAGCGATTTTTTTTGAATCATTAACCGGTTCAGGAAAAAATTCTCCCCTTGAAGCACTATCAGACCGGGAATTGCAAATTGCCAATAAACTTGCAGAAGGCCTTCCCCTTAAAGAAATTTCTAATCAGTTGAATCTCCATTCATCAACGATCAGTACTTATAAAAACAGGTTGTTTGAGAAGCTGAAGATACGATCCATACCTGAATTGGTGGAAATTCTCAGGCTATATAATCTGTAAATATTCTATCATAAATTGATTGTGATTCAATGAAATAATGCAATATGCTGCTTTTCTTTCTCCTTATCTGCTTCTTCGTACAAAGCAGCAGTCAGATCGGGAGAATGACGCATCAATTCTCATACAGAACTGAAATTTTTCGGAATTGATAATAAGCATTTTAATATAAAGTTTCTCTCCGGAATATAGACTCATTATGATCTGTACTCATTTCCAATATTTTCCGACAAATTTCTAAATTAATTTGCTACTAATATAAAATGACCTATTTTTATTATAAAATACTATTCCATGCCGAAAAAAATTATAAGAAATCTTAAAATTGGTGTAGTGATTTCTTTGGTACTTCTGATTGCTAGTTCTATAGCATCTTATATCAGCATACATAAGCAGATGGAGAATAGGGAAAACCTCATAAAAAGTAAAGAATCTATAAGCTTAGCAAAAGATATATTAAATACTCTTTTAAATGCTGAAACGGGAAATAGAGGGTATCAGCTTACCGGCCGGGAAAATTTTCTTGAACCTTTCAATAAAAGCAAAGATGAATATCCGTTGCTCGTTTCGAATAAAGATAGGCTTAATCTTAAAAATAAAGATCAGATTAAGGTCTTAAATGAACTGCTAGACGCTTCACAAATGATGAAGGAATATGCCTTACTTATTAAGAATCGTCAACAAGGAATATTAATGAGTCCGGAAGAACTTGTACAAAACAAGGAAGCTATGGACAGATGTCGCAGGCTCGTCCAGAAATTTGTAAAACACGAGGAAGTTCAACTTGCTATAAAAAATGAAGATCTGAAAAAATCTTCCCAGTGGACGGTTTTGTTCATCATCTTTTCAGCCATTGCAGCCATTGGTGTAACCGTTTTTGTTTATATACAACTAAAATCTGACCTTATTCGTCGTGGTAAGTTAGAAAAAGATCTGTTTGATACTAAGGAAATGCTTGAGGAAACAAGTTCAGTAGCCCAGGTTGGAGGTTGGGAGGTCAATATGAAGACCGGAAAGATCTTTTGGTCTCAAAGTACAAGAGAAATTCACAAACTGAAAGATGATCTCCAGCCTACTTTTGAAAATGCCTTGGGATTTTACAAAGGAGAAAGTGGAGAAAGAATAAAATATTTGTTTAACAGGGCAATACAACAAGGAATTCCTTTTGATGAGGAGCTTCAGCTTTTACGTAATGATGGAGTTACGACCTGGGTAAGAGTAAAAGGTATTCCTGAATTTGAAGATGATATTTGCAAAAGGGTTTTCGGAATCATTCAGGACATTGATGCATTTAAAAAAATGTTTCTTGAGGTTTCCCGGAAGGAGGCAATAATGCAATCTTTTGCCACTGATGTTCCTGTTCCATTGGCGATGTTTGATAAAGACCTTAACTATATTGCTGTAAGCAGCAGATGGAGAGAGGAATTCCGTATGAATAATGTAGATCTTATCGGCAATAATCTATTCACGATATCACCTAATATTCCCGAAAAAGGAAAAGAGATCTATGAGAATGCACTATTGGGGAAAACGTATATTAACGGTGATTTTACGCTAAAAGTAGAAGGAAAAGAAGAAATCCAGCATTACGATCTTAAAGTTGGACCCTGGTATCTTACAAAAGATGAAATAGGTGGTGTAATTATTTCTATACAGAATATTACAAATGCTGTAAAGATAAATGAAGAACTGAAAAATGCCAAAGAAACAGCAGATATAGCCAGCAAGGCAAAATCCGAATTTCTGGCCAATATGAGTCACGAGATTAGGACTCCTTTAAACGGAGTTATTGGTTTTTCAGACCTTCTCCTTACGACACCGCTGAATGAAACACAGATGCAATATCTGAATTACATCAATGAGTCAGGAGAAAACCTGCTTAGCATCATCAATGATATATTGGATTTTTCTAAGATAGAATCCGGAAAAATGGAGCTTTTGATTGAAAAATGTGATGTTTATGATATGTTAAGCCAGGTAATAAATGTGATCATTTATCAATCCCAAAAAAAAGATATCGAACTACTTCTCAATATTGAGCCGGGCCTTCCAAAAATACTTTTTATGGATGAAGCAAGGTTAAAACAGATCTTGATCAATCTTCTGGGGAATGCTGTGAAGTTTACAGAAAAGGGAGAGATTGAGCTAAAAGTAGAGAAGTTGCACATGAATGATCGTACAATCGCTTTGCGCTTCTCGGTACGAGATACAGGAATTGGCATCCCTGTTGAGAAACAGAAATATATTTTTAATGCCTTTACTCAGGAAAACAGTTCCATCAGTAAACGATATGGTGGCACGGGTCTGGGGCTTACGATTTCTAACACTATCCTGGGATATATGGGAAGTCATTTGTCGCTGAACAGCGTAAGGGAAAAAGGGTCTGTATTTTTCTTTGACATTGAGATTCCTTACGAGATTCCTCAAGTGAGAGAGGAGGAGGAAATAACTATAAAAACGGCCTTAGTGGTTGATGATAATGAAACCAACAGGATTATTCTTGAGCACATGCTTACCTATAAAAATATCAAGTCTACCTTGGCTTCTAATGGGATGAAAGCCTTAGAGATCTTGTTGAAAGGTGAGAGATTTGATGTTATCCTGATGGATTATCATATGCCTATTATGTCCGGATTGGAAACAATAAATAAAATAACAGAGCTGTTCAATCAGCGAAAAGAGACTTCACCCTTTATAGTACTTTCTTCTTCTTCTGAAGAACTGAGCATACTTAATTCAGTTAGAAAAATTGATAATGCACATTTACTTTTGAAACCCATCAAATCACATGATTTATACAAAACTTTAAAAAAAGTAGACCAAAGTTATTCAGTAGAAATTACTAAGGATTATTCTGAGAAAGTTACGCATGTATTTACCTCGGAATTAGAAGTGCTTTTGGTTGATGATAACGTAGTAAATATGGTCCTGAATAATAGGATAATGAAATCTTTTGCTCCCAATATACATCTGACGGAAGCAGTCAATGGACTGCAGGCTTTGGAAGAATGCAGGAAAAAACACTTTTCCATTATCATGATGGATGTACAAATGCCAATAATGGACGGTATTGAGGCAACACGCAATATCAGAATGCTGCCAGGATATGAACATATACCTATCATAGGCATTACGGCAGGAAATGTGTTGGGTGAAAAAGAAAAGTGCCTTGAGGCCGGAATGAATGATTTTCTTCCCAAACCTGTAAAGCAGGCAGATCTTCTTGAAGTACTCAAAAAGTATATTAGTGTTTAGAATCTATGAAAAAAGGAATCAATTTTTTGTAAATATTAGGGGACAATATATTTAATATACGAAATATATAACGGATTAGGACATAAAAAAAACCGATATCGAAGAGTGAAATCTTCAAATGTAGGTCTTGTGACCTTAACGAGCGTATCTTCAAACACTTTTATCGATGATTTGGTTCGATTAAGCCAAATTAACCAAGAGTTACAAAATTCATTTTTACAAATAATTTCTATTAATTTTTTGTCTATGGCTTTTAATTCTACAAATCAAAAAAATTAGTAGAATAGTAGGCCTTACCTTGGATTCAACGGTCTTTTAATTATAAATGAAGATTTAATTAAGAAATAGGAAATAGTATGATATTACTAGATAGTTAGATTGGAAAATATAGTTTGGTACATTAAAATATCAAATAGTATCAGACTCATATAAAAGCCGGCTCTGAAGAGTTTTAACCTACCCAGAGCCGCTTCATATGTATTAATTATCATTTTTTACAAAACTAATGTAGGTGCTTTTCCAAATTTCTTTTTAAAAGCATGGGAAAAATGAGAAAGGCTTTCAAATCCCAGGTCAAGATAAATGGAAGATGGACGTTGGTTTTTACTTTCGATGAGATGTCTTGCCTCATTCAATCTTTTATCCTGCAGCCATTTTCGCGGGGGCATTCCAAATGTTTTCTGGAAGTCTCTCTTAAATCCTGAAAGGCTTCTTCCTGTCAATTGGGAAAATTTTTCAACCGAAATATTAAAATGATAATTGCTGAGCATAAATTTTTCAAGATCTATTTTGTAAGGCTCAGAAAAATCGAATAGAAAGTTTTGTAGTTCAGGCATGGCAAGAATCATAAGTTTAATGCCTTCCTTCACTTTTAAAAGTCCCATTTCGTCGGTCATTTGAGCACCTGAGTTTCTGGCATAGGGAACAATAGACTGGAAATATCCTTTTAGAAATTCATTATGAGGGATTATCAAATTAGGAAGTCCAATGTATTTACCAGCCGCTTCCATTCTCTCCTCCAAAATAATCTTACGCATTAGATCTTCCTGCAGAGATATAACGATAGTTTCATAATGTCCGCCGGGAAGAGGTGTTTTGGTAAGGGTTCCCAATTGATTTTTTCGTATTAATAAAACCTCTCCCGCAGAGATGGAAATATTCTGCTCTGAGGTCTCCAAGACAAGTTGACCTGAAACCTGTAAAACTAAGGTATGATGATTCCAAAAGCAGACCTTTTGTTTCTGCTCCGAAGAAAGATAGGAATAAAATATAACGCCGGGTAAAATCTCTGCTGGACTTTCCATTATCTTTGAAGATAGGTGCCGCCTTTTATGGCGCCTATTGCAAATGTAGTGTTTAAAATGTTCATTTCCTCAGGAGTGAATATAATTTCCATTGCAGAAATATTCTCAGGTAGTCTCGATCTGCGGCTCATACTTACGAGCGGCATTATATTCTTACCTTGTTCCTTTACCCAGGCAATAGCAAGCTGTGTCGGTGTGAAACCTTTGCGTAGAGCCATCTGCTTGAGCACTTCTACTTTTTCAAGATTATGAATCAGGTTTTCACTCTTAAAACGGGAGAAATGATTTCGGTAATCATTCTCTGATAATGGTGACTGAAGATCCCCGCTCAAAAGCCCTTCCGCTGTATTTGCGAAGGCGATGACACCGATTCCTAATTCTCGGGCGGCAGGTAATAAATCTTCTTCTATCTGGCGGTCTGCCAAAGAGTATCCGATTTCCAAAGCATTGATTGGATATATATTATTAGCTTTACGAAGCTGATCCGTTGTGATCTCCGATACTCCGATATGACGTACCTTCCCTTCTTCAACAAGACCGGCGATTGTTCCAATAATATCTTCTATCGGAACACTGCCATCCATCCTGCTTGGCTGATAAAGATCAATGGTCTCAATTCCCAGACGGGTAAGAGAGTAATTGACAAAATTTTTGATTGCTACAGGACGAAGATCCATTCCAATCCACTGACCATTGTGGAAAATAGCGCCAAACTTCACACTGATGAATGCATCTTCACGTCTTCCCTTAATTGCTTTTCCAATGAGCATCTCGTTATGACCTGCACCATAAAAATCTCCGGTATTGAGAAAATTTATTCCATTATCCAATGCCTGACGAATAGTAGCAATACTTTCTGCTTCATCAGGTGTCGAACCGCCCCAAACTGATGACATTCTCATGCATCCCAAACCAAGCTTTGAAACCATAGGTCCATTTTGACCTAACTGTATTTTTTTAATTTCTGACATTTTGATTTATTTAATTTAATAGGACAAAGTTCAGGTATTAATGGATATTCTACTTTTGTGTACGGTTCAATTTACTTGCTTGTGTGGTTCAAGAAAAGTATTGATCGTTTATACTTAAATCTTTGAGCAGAAAAAATAACATAACCTGGTTTAATTTTTTCGTCCGCTTTTTTTTATTTGAATGAAGAAATATCGAAACATTTGCTAAAAGTTTTAGGAAGAACTTTACAATTTTGAAGCTATGAAAGCCTTTAATGATTTAATATCATACAACAAATATCTGAATCTTTCACTTCCTCTTCATCCATTAATGGACAGCAGAGTGTGCAAACAGGCTTTCCTGGTGTAACACCTGTTCAGTATAAAAAAGAAGCAGTTAAGTAAGTTCAGGATTATAATCTGAACTTTTTTACAAACTCACATTGAGCTTTTTTACAAAGTTTATTTTTCGTTTCTCATCTAACTTTGTCCTATAAAATTTTAGAAATGAGAACAGTAAACAAAATTTACATCAATGGCGAGTTTGTAACGCCTCACGGAACAGAAACTTTAGATTTAATCAATCCGTCTAATAACCAAAAAATAGGAGAAATAACTCTGGCAGACGAAGTTGATACCAGAAACGCCATCGCAGCAGCAAAAGAAGCTTTCAGGACCTTCTCAAAATCTACAGTGGATGAGCGAATTTCCTATCTTGAAAAGCTTAAAGATGCGGTAGAGAAAAGAAATCAGGAGCTCATCGACGTAATGATCGAAGAATACGGAGGAAGCAAACAGTTTGTTACTTTAAGCAGTAATAACACCAACAGTTGGTTCGATTCAATGATAGAATCTATCAGAAATTTTGAATTTGAACAAACCATTAATTCTTCAAAAGTTCTTTTACAACCTGTCGGTGTTGTAGGAATTATAACCCCGTGGAATGCCAGTAACAGTTCGGTTTGCAGTAAAGTGGCGACAGCGATTGCGGCAGGTTGTACAGTGGTCATTAAACCAAGTGAAATGAGCGGTCTGCAGACTCAGGTTTTGATGGAAGCCTTTCACGATGCTGGTTTGCCCAAAGGAATTATCAACTTTGTGACAGGTTTGGGAAATGTAGTCGGAACGGAATTAACTATTAATCCTGATGTTTCCAAGATTTCGTTCACAGGTTCTACGGCGGTAGGGAAACTTATTGCAAAAACTGCGGTCGATACAATGAAAAGAGTAACTCTGGAGTTGGGAGGAAAATCACCCAATATTATTTTGGATGATGCCAATCTTGAAGAAGTGATTCCTACAGCGATTTTCGGGGCGTATATGAACAGCGGACAGGCCTGTATCGCACCAACAAGACTTCTTGTTCCTGAAAATCAGATTGATAAAGTGAATGAAATTGCCAAAGCAACGGCAGAAAAAGTAATTGTAGGATTGCCACAAAGTGAAAATACAAATGTGGGACCGATGGTGAGTGTAAAACAATTTGAAAGAGTTCAGAATTACATAAAAATAGGGTTGGAAGAAGGGGCAACTTTATTAGCCGGAGGAGAAGGCAAGCCTGAAGGACTGGAAGCCGGAAACTTTGTAAAACCGACCATTTTTACCAACGTAAACAATACAATGAGAATTGCTCAGGAAGAGATTTTTGGTCCTGTTTTATCCATTATCCCTTACAAAACGGAAGAGGAAGCAATAAAAATCGCGAACGATACGCCTTATGGTTTAGCGGCTTACATCAGTTCATCTGATGTGGAAAGAGCTCAGAAAGTGGCTTCACAAATTGATGCGGGAAGAGTATGTATCAACGGTTTCCGCCACGACCCAATGGTTCCGTTTGGCGGTTTCAAACAGTCTGGAATTGGCAGAGAATACGGTGTGTATGGTTTGGAAGCTTATCTTGAACCGAAAGCAGTTCTGCAATAATATTTTGTACATTTGATAAAGCGTTGTTTCAAAAAATGACGCTTTGTCTTTTAGCATAAATTAAAATGGAAAAATCTGATATTGTCTATTCCTGCTATCACGAGGTAAGCCGAAAAGGCGAAAATTTTGTTCCTCAGCACGTCCTTGCTTTTCAAATTTCGGGACAATTTGTGCTGTCTGACGGTAAGGAAAAATACATTGCGAAGGAAGGTGATTTTAATTTAATCCGGAAAAATCAGTTGGTGAAATTTACCAAATGTCCGCCCGAAAAAGGAAGTTTTGAAAGCATGAATATTTATCTGAATCAGGAGGTTTTACAGACTATGGCGAAAGAATATCATTTTTTATCCAACCATTCTGAAGCTTTAAAGCCTTTGGTTTCAATAGAAGTGAATGCTGTGCTTCAAAATTACATCACCTCGTTGCAAACCATTCTTGAAAACCCGAAACTGCTGACCAAAGATTTTATTGACCTTAAAATTAAAGAGTTATTATTTATTTTAATCGAGATTCAGCCTGAGCTCAAAAATATTCTTTTCGATTTTTCAGAGCCTTTTAAAATTGATTTGGAATCTTTTATGATTCAAAATTATAAATATAACGTCAATCTCGAACGTTTTGCTTATCTCACAGGAAGAAGTTTAGCAACTTTCAAACGCGATTTTGAGAAGATTTTTCACTCTTCTCCACACAAATGGATCTTACAGAAACGACTGGATGAAGCTTATTTTTTAATGAAGGAAAAACAGCAGTCACCTTCAGAAATTTATGTAGATTTGGGCTTTGAAGATCTTTCTCATTTTTCATATGCCTTTAAAAAACAGTTTGGATTTAGCCCGAAAAATATCGCAGCAACACTTTAAAGACTTAATTTAATTCTGCTCAGGAAACTGCTTTTTGAAGTGCAGTGGAGAAATTCCGGCTTTGGTTTTAAAAATTTTGATGAAGTGGGAAGGATGTTCAAAACCGGGCTCGTAAGCAATTTCGCTTACCGGTTTTGTGGTTCCCAAAAGGATATTTTTTGCCTTGTCTACTCTCAACAGCTTAACGATTTAGCAAAAATAATAAGTCTTGAAGAACTGCCCGAATATATTGATAGAATACACAGCGGGAAAATGCAGGGGAGCGCGGTGGTGAAACTATAGTAATTGAATTTTTAGGCAAGTTAAAAAAAGATTAATCTGGATTCTGGAATTAAAAGCAAAAAAAAGGCGCCAACTGTCTTCAGCTGGCGCCTTCTGGCTTTAGTGACCTTGACGAGCAAATCTTCAAACACTTTTATCGATGATTTAGTTCGTTTGAGCCAAATTAAACAAGAATTGGCTATTGCGAATTAGCATTTGATTTCTTATAGTTATAGAGTTTTTATAATATAATCTTAAGCATATAAAAAAATCGAAGTTGATATAATTTGACTTGGTTTTACTTCGATTGTCTTTCACATTTTGACTGAGATTTTAAAAAATATGATAAATATTTATAATGAATTTCTATAATTGAAATAGGTTATCTGTCTCATGAAACATTACATAAACCATTCTATTTGCAAAATAAAGAAAGTTTGAAAGTGATAGAATGTAAATTTATAGATGAGTAAAGAAATACATCATATTTTATTTTTTATAAATCTTTGAAAGAAAATCAAACCAAATTCACAAAATTGTCGTATCTTATAGAAGAAATTGCAGAATGAAAATTAATTTTCGTGTGAATAGTGGCTAATCAATAAAGCATAATTTTTTCTTTGCCTTCCGTAATACTTCTACGATAATTATTCACTTTAATTTAAAACTTATGGCAATATTCATTTTTATACTCATTCATTGGTATGCATCTCTTTTTTTTCAGTCGGTTTTTCACCATCGTTATGCTGCACACAATCTTTTCACAATGTCAAAATTTTGGGAAAAGATGTTTTACCTGGGCTGTTTTTTTACTCAGGGTTCCTCTTACATCAGCGCTTACACGTATGGTCTAATGCACCGTTTGCATCATGCACATACAGATAAAACCGAAGATCCACATTCACCTCACAACGATCCTAATCCTTTTGTGATGATGTGGACGACACGAAATAACTATTTTAACCTTTATATAGGAAAAACAGATGCCGCAGAAAAATACAAAAAGAATCTTCCGGAATGGGAGAGGTTTGATAAAATAGCACACAATTATATTACAAGATTTTGTTGGATTGCTGCATATATAATTATTTATGCTTTATTGGCAACGGCTTGGTGGCAATGGCTTTTTTTACCAGTGACTGTAATAATGGGTTCTCTACAGGGAATGGCAGTAAATTGGTGGGCACACAAATTTGGTTATGAAAACTATAAGTTAACAAATACTTCAAAGAATATTTTGCCATTTGATTTTATTTTCTGGGGCGAAGCCTATCACAATAATCATCATAAGCATCCGCATAGACCTAATAATGCAACTAAGTGGTTTGAGTGGGACATGGGATTTCAGACAATGGTTTTTTTGCAGAAACTTAAGATAATCAAAATAAAATATCAATAAACAGATTTTATTTAACCATAATATTCGATTAAATTTTTCTCTATCTATTCTTGCTTAAAAGGATATTTAAAAGGAAGTTTAACGATACTGAAAGAAAGATTTTTAATATTAATTATTGGGAAATCTATTGCGGAAGAGGTATACAGGGGTGATAAATTTATAAAGATAGGAATCTATGAAAGGAACGAGTATCCTAATTTATATGCAGGGTTTTTTGATAAAATAAGAAAGCTCTTCACAGGTTTCGGAGGAATGATTGAAATTTCTAAAATTCAGTGGAAAAGGTTGGCGGATGCACTATTGGAAATAATAAAAGCTTCTTATTTCAGGTTGTAGATAGAATTTTGTAATTCAGAAATATTATATCAGATCATAGTCATTGTTGTTTTTAATAAAATAATGTTCTATAGTTTGTTTTGCAGAACTGCATAGGTGTATCAATTCTTTGTACGACAGATCTTCATAAATAAAAGCGCTGGAGATATTAATTACATATTCCGTAACAATTTGAATTTCTACCATTGTAATTTGCCTCGGATCATCTAAAATATCCAAATTAGATTCCTTATTCAAAAAAGGTATTTTCCTGGTGATTGAATCTTTAAATTTATATAAGCGTATAGTATTCATAGGTTTATTTTATAATTAGGGATTTGAAGAATAATAATTCTGATGAATCTTTCATTAATGCGGTGGCTAATCACCTTATTTGAAAATTTGAGAAGGATAGAAGTAACGGTATAGAAATAACCTAAAGACTGTTTATCAAGGCAATTTTAGGTGAACAGTTTCATGCTATTAATTTATGAGGTTAAAATTGTTTTTAAATGGTATTAATCTTTCTTCTATCCTTACCATCAATCCATCTACCTAGCATTGTATGTTCTGAGGGAGATTTATCTTTATTCATGGTCAAAGCTTTTAATATGATATTCCAAAAACTATGCTTTTCAATAAATTCTTCTTTATAGTTTTTTAAGGCCTCAATATATATTCGTTCATACCTTTTAAGTTTATCACTATTTTTGATTTTTGGAATATTTATAATAATGTTCTGCATGATCTCTGATAGATTATGAGGAGAATGGGTTTTGATAAAGTTTAGCTCTATTTTGCAAATATTTAAAAGTGAAATCATGATATGAAAAAACTCATCATACATATTACACATGTTTGCTCTCCAATATAGTAATTCTTCGTTGGGGAGAATTTGATGTCCTAATAGCTCCAGTTTTTCGTAATTGTCTTCAATGGTTTTTACGAAAATTTTATTCTGCTGCCAAAACAAAGAAAAATTAAAGTGGTTTGCTTGTACAGTATTTTCCTTTATGAATTCAATTTGGAGTTTGATATACATAAGATTTTGATATATCTCATTGATAATAGTTTCCCAAAGAATATGTTGAGTCAATGTACAGTCTTAAAAACCAATCGGGATTTTTTATTTATTTTTTGCAGCTCTTTTAGTATACGAAGAATTTCTTCCAAGTCTTTATTTAAGGCGATATTGGTATTTCTGATATAAAGCAATGAGGCAAATTCAACGTGAGAGATTTTATTCAAGCTGTTTTTTTTATTGAGTAGACGGAATTTAGTTTTTCTTTTATTAAGTTTATGTTTCATTTTAATCATTAAAGGAAGTTATTTATTCTATTGAAATTCCAGACTAAGCCTTGCCATCAGATAACTGACGGTAGATTCTGCACCCTGATTGAGATTTACATTTTTTTCCTCAAGCCCATCATAGCAACCTCCTGTTGCAGGGTTATAAACGATCTGATTCAAATGATTTTTTCCCAAAAACCAGTTGAATGAGTTGTTCATCATTTGTAAATATTTTTCATCATTAAAAATTTTGTAAAAGGCAGATAATGTCAAAACAGTATAAGCAACATCAATAGGCTGTTCTCCACCAATTGGAGTGTCCTTTTCAGTGTTTTCTTTTTGCATCCAGCCTTTATTGGAAATCACTTTTATATTATCATCAATCATAATTTTAGATAACAAAAACTGGAAAGATTCTTCCGCAATTTGTTTGTAAAGCGTGTCTTTGGTTGAAATCCACGCACACAGTAAAGCTTCCGGCAATACGCTGTTTCCGTAGGTCAGATAATTCTCAAACCAATGCCAATCGTCTTTTGCTTCATGTTGATACATTTTCACTAGACGATTTGCTAATTCTTTTAATAAGGGAAGATTTTTTTCTGAGTTTTGATAATGCAATCCTTTAATAATAAAAGCCATTGCTCTTGTAGAATGGATTTTTTCTGCCCAGACAAGATTTTTCTGAATGATTTCCTCTGCATTCTCAGACAATTTCTGTGGCAAAATTTCTTTTAATGAAATTAAATAACCTAAAGCCCAGATTGCTCTTCCGTTGGAGTCGTCCAGATTAGTTTCATAGTTTTGATTAGTGAATTGTTTTTGTTCATTTACATAGTTTAGGAAACTCCCGTCATTATGCTGGCAAAATTTAATAAAGTTTAAATAAATTGAAATCAATTGCAGATCTGCTTTGTCTTTACTGATTTGAAAATGCTTGCAAATAGCAATCATCGCCCGTGCGTTATCATCCAGCGTATATCCTGAATTAATATCCGGTCTACTGATCTTTGAAAACTGAATCATACCGAAATCTGTTGTCATATTTTGAATATGCCCAAGATTGATTTCCGGTAGAGTATAATTGAGTTCTGTTCTATTATTTCTGAATTTCTGAAATAATAAAGCGTGTAAAATAGATGAATTTTCCCAAGCTGTCGGAGCCATTTTTTCCAATGCTTTCTGACGTAGCTCCTCTCGTTTGCTTTCATTTTCTAATAATGTATTTACAGCGACAGACAACTGATTTGGAGCTTCAAAATCAATAATAATTCCGGTATCTTCCTTTAGAACTTCCAGAGCGTGTGGAATTGGAGTGGAAACAATAGCGCATCCGCAGCTGATTGCATAGGAAAATGTTCCGCTCACTGCCTGGTTTCTGTCTTTTGACGTGAAAAGATAAACATCGGTAAGCTGAAGATATTCTAGTAATTCCGGGAGTGGCAGATAATCATTGATAAAGCGGATGTTGTTTTCCAAATGAAGTTTACAAGTGAGATCTTCCAAAAAATCACGATATTTTTCGCCTTCGTGCCTTACTATTGCAGGATGTGTTTTGCCAAGAATTAAAAAAATTACATCAGGATTTTTAGCAACGATTTCCGGTAAGGCTTTCAGTGTCGTTTCAATATTTTTTCCGGAACTTAATAATCCGAAAGTTGAAAGAACCTTTTTGTTTTTAAGATTATACTTTTCTTTCAACGCAATTTTATCTGTGAATGGCAAAAGGTGTGTTCCATGGGGTATTACCGTAATTTTATCGAAAGGAATTTCATAATCATTCGAAAGAATTTCCGCAGAAATACTAGTCATTACGACAAGAGATTTTGCAAAATGGGCAATTTCTTTCACCTTTTCCTTTAGCTCTTTATCCGGTTTTGGCAAAACAGTGTGAAAAGTTATGATAACATCTTTTTTTAAGTTCTTGAGAAAAAGATACAAACCATTTCGGGTTTCATTAAAAAAGCCGAATTCGTGCTGAAGCATCACCAACTCAACTGTATCGTTTTTATTGATCTTTGCAGCCAATTCCAAATAAGAAACAGCATCTGAGATATTTAATTTATACTCGGTATATTCATTATATTCATAGTTTTCCTCTTCTGTTTCTATCGGGCAAATTATCGTATTGAAAGATTCTCCGAATTTCGAACGAAGAGATTTTATAAGATCCTGTGTATAAGTAGCAATTCCGCATACTTTTGGAGGAAAAGTGCTTACAAAGACAATGTTGGTTATATTATTGGTTTTGTGCTTTTTGTCATTATAAGATTGTCTAATTGCTTTATCCTCCACGTCTGAATTGATATTTTTATTCATAATTTACTTTAATTTTAATCGGATAATTCTTAATGGATTATCTTTATACCGCGTACATCATCAACTCTTTCAATAATTTTGAAATACTAACTGATGCAACAGCTATCCTTTCGTCGGCAGCTCCATAATAGATATGCAGTCTGTCATTTTCTACAATGGTTCCTGTCGGGAAACATACATTGTTAACTTCACCCTTCAGTTCCCATTCTTCTTCGGGTTTGAAAAGCGGATAAGGAAGTCGGGAAATTTCTTTTTCCGGATTTTCAAGGTCCAATAAAGCTGCACAGGCGTTGTAAACATAACCGTTAACGGTATCATAAACACCGTGATAAATCATCAGCCAGCCATATTCTGTTTCTATTGGTGGACAACCTCCTCCGATATAACTTGATTCGTGATCGTATTTAGGTGATAAAAGAATATGGTCTTTCAAATGTGAAAAGTAATCCTGCCAGAAATCAGAATTCAGATCTTCTATATTTTTTATGCTGACAATCTGAATTTCAGGTCTTATCCTGTGAAGGAAATAAAATTTATCGTTTATTTTTCTGGGGAAGAAAATCAGATTTTTATCCCATAAAAAAATAGGATCACTGTCAGTATGACTAATTTGAAATTCGTTGTATCTTCTATATTTATCAGGTATTAAACCCTCTGATTCTGATAAAAGCTTAAACTCTTCATAAGAAATTTTAGGAACAATGATTCCTTCATTCTTCCAGAATTTAAAGTCTTTTGAAGTCGTTAATGTTCCTAAAGCATTGATGCCGTCATAACTGGTGTAAGTAAGATAAAATAAATCATCTATTTTTACAATTCGAGGATCTTCCACACCGTGTTTTTCGTACTCAAATTCAGGGACAATGATGGGTGAATCTGACCGTTTTTCTACCGTAAGCGGATCTGACAATACACAATGCCCGACAGTTGAAAAATTACCCTTAGCCACGGCACGGTAAAACAAATGTATCTTTCCGTTTACTTTAATAACGGCAGGATTTAGAACGCCTTCGTTCTCAAAATTCAAGTTGGTTTTCCTGAGTATAATTCCTTCTTTTTTTATTTCTACCATTTAGGTTGTTGCGTTGCGACTTTCATTTTCTTTTTCTTTCCTTTTGTTTTGTTTGTCTTCCCGCTTCTCTTTTAATGATTTTGCCGCAGGTGTTTTATCTGTTTTTTTCTTTGTATCTTTTTCTTTTGACATTTTAAAATATTTTTATTATATGTAAAGGTCATCTATTAAAAAAAGAAAGGTTTGTAATAGTCTTTCAATTTGTTGCATAAATCATAGTTATTAAAATTTAAAGGACTAACTTTGAAAGAGTGGTTGTCAATATATAGATTGACAAACTCGAAATACGGTAAGGATTATGAAGTTATATATAAAATATATGGTAAGCCTGCGCTGCAAAATGGTGGTTCATCAGGAGCTTGAAAAACTGAATATCAGAAATGCCGTAGTAGATCTAGGACTTATAGAAATATTGGATGATATTACGGATGAACAACGACAGCTGTTAAAAGAAAATCTCCTTAAAACCGGACTTGAGTTATTGGATGATAAAAAAAGCATTCTGATCGAAAAAATAAAAAATGCAGTCACAGAAATGATCCATTATTCCGAATCTCTTCCTAAAGAAAATTTCTCAGATTATATAAGTGAAAAGCTTGGTTATGATTACACTTACCTTGCCAACACATTTTCTGAAGTGAAAGGTATGACTTTGCAGCACTTTATCATTATCAATAAAGTGGAAAGGGTAAAAGGGCTCCTTTTGTATGATGAACTCAATCTTACTGAAATTTCTTATAAACTCAATTACAGCAGTGTTGCGCATCTTTCCAACCAGTTTAAAAAAATAACCGGACTTTCTCCTTCTTTCTATAAGCAACTGAAGCAAAAACGGCTGAAAAATTTAGAAGACTTATAAAATGTATGATATATGCAAATCTACTTTAGAAATGTATAACAGGATAAGATTAAAATAGATCATCTTTGGATTGTAATAATTCTGTTACATATAAATTCGAATTATGAATACAAGTCACAATAAAGCTAATGAGGCTTTTAAAATTACAGGAGATTGGAAAGAACAATCGAAACAATTAAAAGAAAAATTTTCACAGCTTAAAGATTCAGACTTAGTGCTTGAAAAAGGAAAAGAAAATGAATTGCTGGGAAGATTAGAAAATAAACTAAGCAAAAGCCGTGAAGAGGTTATTAAGATTCTTAATAATACTCAACTTTCATAATGAGCATATTAAATCCTGAGAAATAGTACATATGTTTTGATGGATTTAATAGAAAAAGGGGCAGGTGCTTTTAAAGCCCCTGTCCTTTTTTATTTGAAAATATCCTACTATGTTATGCTTCATTTAAATAAAAAAATATGAGACCACCGGATAATTTACAGAATCTTACAAGAAAGATTTTTAAAGTGACGGGTAAAATTCAGTCTTCACATCCAGAATTGTATTTCCTGTTGAATGAAACGCCTCTGTTTATGTCTATAAATAAGGAAGATATTACGGTTCAGGATCTAAAGCAATATCTTTCGTCTATTAGAATGCAGCTTGTTACCTTCGAGAAAGAAAAAATAAAAAAATGAAAACAATTATATTATATAAATTTAAAAACTCTATCACGCAGAAAATGCCTCTTCTGAAAGAAAAAAGTATGCTTAGTTCATTTAATGATCTGATGGCAATCGATCTTCTGGATACAGAAATAATAACGGAATATACAATTGATGTTCCTGACGATTTTAATTTTGAATACCACAATGATGAAGAATTGTTGGAATTGTGCAAGGCTTCACAAAGATTTATTGATTATCATTTTATAACAACTTTAAACGACTATTATGTTATCTGATTTTACCCACCAAAGTTTTCAATCATCGGATAATTAAAATATATGAAAAAAAAGATCTATCTTTTAGGCTGGACGATAATTGTCCCAATATTGGCTTGGATAGCTTATTTGCTGCATTATTCGCTAACGGGACATTTATATTCTTTGATCCTCACTTTCTTTCTTATAGGAGCCGTTTTAGCAGCGGTTTATCATTCGGAAATCATTGCTTATCGGGTAGGTGAACCTTATGGAACCTTACTTTTGGCTTTTGCAATAACCGTGATAGAAGTTTCTCTTATTATTTCGATAATGCTGAGTGCAAAAGGTTTGGAAACAATCAGCCTTGCAAGAGATACGGTCTTTGCTGCTGTGATGATTATTCTTACAGGGATTATTGGTATTTGTATTGTTGTTGGATCAATCCGTTATAAACAACAGGTTTTTACACTGCAGGGTGTGAGTACTGCAATGATTACACTTGTTGTGATTGTTGTATTTATTCTTATTTTACCCAATTACACGACAAGTCACAGTGAAGGAGAATATACATCTTTGCAGCTTATCTTTATATCTATTATCTGTCTATTACTGTATATAGGTTTTACAATGGTTCAGACGATTAGACACCGTGCTTTTTTCATTGCGCCTATTCCTAAAAATAGTGATGATGAGAATGAAGAGAATGAAATCCTTCCTGAAAAGCCCACTCGAAAGATGATGTTTTACAGTATTATATTTTTGATTTTATGTCTGGGAATTGTCGTTCTATTAGCTAAATATCTTTCAAAAGATGTTGATAATCTTGTATTCAAAGTAGGAGCCCCCAAATCTATCGTTGGAATTATTATAGCCGGAATTGTTTTATTACCGGAAGGAGTTGCCGCAATCCGTGCTGCATATAATAATCGTTTACAAACGAGCCTTAATTTGGCTTTTGGATCTGCTTTAGCAAGTATTGGTCTGAGTATTCCGGCTGTAGCTGTGTCTTCAGTGATAGGTGATTTCAGGATGACACTAGGTGTAGATTTAAAATCGATGCTTTTGTTAGGATTATCTTTATTTATCATTACGATTTCGCTGGCAACAGGACGTACAAATATTATGCAGGGATTAGTTTTGATTTCGATTTTTCTCCTTTATCTTTTTACGACACTTGTTCCTTAAGAATTTTGATACCTATATTTTTTGATGTGTCAAATAAAAAAAATGCAAGTGGTTATTATTTTAAATCAATGCAGTTATCAGCACACAAATTTTTATTCTAAAGTAAAAGCGCGATTTGGTATATTCATTATATGCCAAACTAAAAAAATAAAAATGGCGCCAACTGTCTTCAGTTGGCGCCTTTTGGCTTTGGTGACCAAGACGAGCGTATCTTCAAACACTTTTATCGATGATTTACTTCGTTTGAGCCAAATCAAAAAGGAATTAGTAACCCCGATTTTAATATTTAATCACTTGTAGTTGTAGAGTTTTTGCAAATTAATTTTTTAGTAAATGTAATAATCCAATATAAACAAAGAAGATGTTATTGATATGATTGTTGTATTTAAATATCGTACGGTACTTTTAATCAATTTATTACGTTCCGGCTGCTTGAAAATTCTTTGTAAGTATACACATTGTAAGGATAGATTTTCTTTGCCAGAATTTTAGAAATAACACTACTGATGAACAAAGGAAACAGCAATAGATATCCAGACGGTACTATACTGGAAATAATAAACATGGCAGTAAGAGGGGCGTGAATAGCTGCGGAAAGCATGGCAGCTGCTCCAAATAACGCAAAATTAATAATCACAAGATTGGTACCTAAATAATGGTTGCAGAATTGGGCAAAAAATACCCCTAAAAACGCTCCTGTAACAATACTAGGGGCAAATACACCGCCGTCACCGCCTGCACCGAGAGTGAGGGAAGCCGCCAATGGCTTTATGAAGATAAGCAAAACCAGAGGAATTAAATATGCGAGATTAACGATGTCGTACGAACTACATTCGAGGATTTTACCAAGTCCGTGATAACTATCACCATATAAAGCCGGAAGAAAAAAGATAAATACCCCAACAGTTATAGCACCTAAATTTACACGGATGAAATTGTTGTTAATCCCACCAAAAAATGTTTTTGCGTAGATGACAATTTTCGTAAAATAAAGCGCAAATATACCTCCGATTAAACTTAGTATCATAGCAAAAGGTATGGATTGCCAACGCCAGTCCTGTACCTTAAATGTAAATAGTGGATTTGAGTCATAAAAATGTACAAATAGATGAGCTACAATCATCGAACTAATTCCACTGATCAGTAAGGTTTTATTGTATTTACGTGCAATAACTTCAAATGCAAATAAAAAACCGCCCAGCGCACTTCCAAAGAGTACGGTTACACCCGCTATAATACCTGCACATATCAGTTCCGTCTTGTAGGCCCAAGCACTATGCAAATGTTTGTAGGCCTGATTACCAACTGTTGCGGTGGCAACTACTGTTGACACTTCTACTCCTGTAGATCCTCCGAAAATCACTGTTAAAAAGCCATTAACACAATGAGAAGGTATTTTAAAAAAAGGAAGATGATCTTTTCTTGTTTCCAGGGTAGTATATATTTCTTTAATTCCTTTATTTTTTCTGTTCTGAAAGAAATATTTACGTAGGAAGTAGATTGTTGTAATACCTACACTTGGTAAAAAGATTAACAATTTGTTTTCCGTGGCTATAATTTGTTCAAAGAGGTATTCTTGTACCTGTCCTGTTAAATGTTTTAAAGTATAAGATATAAGACAACAGATAATACTAACGATAATAGATATCCCGGTTAATTTGACATAGCTGGATCTGATTATTTTCTTTCTGTACGCTGTATTGCCTTGCATAACTATTTTAGTTTTAAAGAAGATGTAAAGGTAACAGTTATTTTTTGAAATAGTAAAAGTTGCTTGTTACTTTATACTACCTGTTTTTATTTAAACAATTCAAATGAAGTTTAAATAATTCATTGATTCATAAACTGAAAGTCCAACTGATAAAAGGCAACGATATACTTAATTTTTTTGTTTTACTTATAAATTCTGTCTTTTTGCAACGTTGGAATTTTAGATAACTGTTAAAAATAGATGTTTTTTAATTTTGTGACGGATGAAAAAATTGCAGATTTCGTCAGCTTCTTTAATTTTAGTATTGAATAATATACACTATTAAATAAAGAAAAACTAAATTAGTTGTGCAAAGAAATTGTTATGCCTAAAAACGATTCAATTACATTAAATAGAATGGATTACAGCAGTGGGATTGCTGTTGGTATTTGGAACGGATCTACACCAGGTATTATAAAAGCACTTTCACCCCACAGGCACGACCATTATACTTGCATGCTAATTGAAGCTGATCAGCTTGAAGTTGTATTTGATTTTAAGCATTTAACAATGCCGGTGGGGACACTTTTTATCTCTCCTCCTGGACAAGTTCATCAGATTCTAGAGACTCTTAGCGCAACCGGTTGTTATCTGTCTTTTGAAAGCCGTCATATCGGTAGAACGGCACAAACCAGTTTGGATAATTTGTTAGAGGAAACCTTGATTATCGCTCTCTCTAATAATGAGCGGGATTGGTTTAGAACAATCTTTGATTCAATGATGAAATTACAAGATCTGAACGATATCGCTTACAGGCAAGTTGAAGAACCATTGCTTTCAGCTTTTATTGAACAGGCAGTTTTGTGCTACGAACGTCAATTATTCATTAATCCCGAAAGTATCAGTCTACGTTCTATCAGTCTCACAAAGGAATTCAGGAATCTTGTAAAATCACATTTCCGGAGTATTAAGCGTCCATTTGAATATGCAGAAAAGCTTAATATTACTGTTGGACATCTAAGCGATACAGTAAAAAAAGTGACTGGATCATCAGCTTCGGAACTGATTCAAAAGGAAGTGATGAACGAAGCGTTAAGATTGCTATACTATACGGAGGTAAGTATCAAGGAAATTTCCTATCAGCTGGGATATCAAGACACAAAATATTTCATTAGACTGTTCAGTAAAAAAGCAGGTTGTTCGCCAAGTGAATATCGGAAGAAATACGCTAAAAACTCAGACCAAATCTTAGATCATTAAAATTGTTCCTTATTTTGTCCACCTTTTACCTTAATTTGTGAGTGGCGTTGCATATGCCAATTGCTCAATTTTGTAAGACAAAAAAATTACTTCTAAAGAAAATTTAAGTCTTATGATTGGACAGAATTTTGTTGAAAGCTCAGTATTCTCATTGTCAAAAACTCCCGAGGGAATAGTCGACTCTTTTCTTGCTCATATGAATTCTTTCCATTCGGAGACTATGCTTCGTTTCTATGAGGAGGATGCAATCTTTATTAGTGATAACGGTGAGCCTCGGAGAGGAAGATTGGAGATTGCGCGAGAATTGGACTGCTTCTTTAAATTCGGATTGCCAATCAAAATTACAACAAGGAATGTTTATGTAGATGGCAATCTAGCATCACTAATCTTGGACTGGAGTATAGCGGGTATTGCGAATAATGGTGAAAAAATATGTATGCGAGGAACATCTAATGATTATGCTAAAAGAGGAGCCGATGGATATTGGAGATATTGGTTTGAAAATCCCTTTGGTGTTCAAGTGCGCAGTTTATTTTAAAAAACTTTACAATATTAAATAAATCAGATATGAAAATTTTAGTAGTAGGAGGTACAGGTCTAACAGGGAGGCTTGTAACTAACAAATTGGAAAAACTTGGTCATAAAGTGGTGATTGGCTCGCCATCACAAGGTGTTGATATCCTTACTGGTGAAGGGCTTCAGGAAGCCTTGACCGGAACTGAAATAGTAATAGATCTATCAAATTCATCTTCTCCCGAAGGAGAAAATGCATTTCGATTTTTTGAGACTGCGGGAAAGAATCTTGTCAAAGCAGAATTGAATGCTAGTGTTAAGCATCATATCGTTCTATCAATTGTAGGAACAGATGATGCATTGGAAATCGGTTATCTTAGAGCAAAAAAACTTCAAGAGGATACTATTAAAAACTCAGGTATACCTTACACTATAATTAGGTCAACACAATTTCACGAACATGTGGAAGCCATCATCCAAGTTCAGGGAGAAGGGGATAAAGTTTTTGTTTCGAACTTAGACTATCAACCAATTGCACTTGATGATGTTGCCGAGTTCATAGTACAATTTTCTTTGGAAGAACCTAAAAATAACACCATTGAAATTGCAGGACCAAGACGTGGCAAAATGGAGGCTTTTGTCTCTGAGTATATTCAAATTACCGGTCAGGATAAAAAAGTGATTATAGACAATGAAAATAAGTATATGCATTTTGTTGTTCCTACTTCACTTTTAGTTCCCACTGGGCAATACAATACAGGCAAAATACTTTTTGAGAACTGGGCACTTGAAACACATAAAATTTAATCTTCTAAATTTATCCTTTCGCTTAAAGCAGTTCTAAAATTTGAGTGCAGTTAAGTACTTCTTTATCACTATTTATGTTCTTTTTTTCAACTTATTAAGAAGATGGAAATTAATAATGAATTGATTTTTAATATGGAAAGGGAAAAAATTATTTATTGTGAAAAGCAGTAAAAACGTTTTAATTGAAGATGATAATTTCTTTTAATTTAATTAATTTTCTTATCAAGAATAATAATTTTTCTGTGTTCTCTTCCCCAATTAATCATTTCATTGATAATTTTGCCGAAAGTTGGGCAGCATTCTGTCGGTTCATATTCGATTAAAACAGGTGTTTCGGGACAAACGATGCATTTTACCAATTTATTCAGCTCCATATCTTTTAGTTCTTTGAAAGCATTCTAGTGGTAATTTTACTTTCCGATGTAATCCTACTGCCAAATAGATGGTTTTGTTAATGACCTTGGAGTTTTCACGAACATCGAATACGATTCCGATTAAATACAAATCTTCTAAGGGGCGGTTTTGGCAGCTCACCATTTCGGTAGCAACGGCATTGGTAATTATGGAAATAGCAGAGGAAGATATTTCAAAGTCGTATAGTTCTTTAACCTTCTCATCGATATCGCTCACAATCATACCTTTGGCGTATAATGAGATAATAATATTCTCCAAACATTTAATGATGTTGTGCGTTTTTTGTTCCGGTATTAACATTTTTTATTTCCTCTTCCAAAAATTTCTGATCACTCATACAAGTTAATTTTCGACAATATAGGAAACCTAAAATAGGTAAATAATGAGCTATATTTTGTAATGAATTGCCACATTAAGAATTTTTAAATAGGTCAGTTACAGCTTTAAACAAATATTATTCTGGATTATTCTGAAATTAAGAACAAAAAAATGGCTCAATTTGGATTAAATTAGAGCCATTTGGGCGTTTGTGACCTCGACAGGATTATGACATTTTTTTAATAAGGCCTTCAAATGCCTTATTCATCAGGGATTTTAAAAGAGCAATTTTTTATAGTGACAAAATTAGGACATTAAGCTAAAGGCCTTTTATCACGTAATTTGATCAAAGTTAATATTTCACATTTATTTGAACAAATATTTGTATAATAGTTCGGGAAGTTTTACATTTGTTCGGCAACTATTCAGTCCTTTCATACTTTTTCAAGCATTTATATATTTGAACAAGTAAATATTAAGTATATAAACTATGAAGAAATTATTTTTTTTAACTGCTATTTTATTAACGGTAGTATCATGCGAAAGGGAAGTTGAAAATGTTGTAAAAGACGAAACATCTAAAAAACAAATACAACTAAAACATGAACAAAACTCTAGCAAGTCTGCTTCGGACACGATTATTGTCAAGAACATCTCATCAGCAGCTGGAATTGGACCCACGGATCCAGCCGAAGAAGTGGATCCAAAAGACATTACAACCCCCCCAAGAAAATAATCAATTAAATAAATTTAGTAGAAGCACCAATAAGGTGCTTTCTACTACATTAATGATTTTAGTTGCGTTAATTCCTTATACAGACGTTTTTCTCGATTTCTTTATCGATACTCAAGCGATAAAATTAAATCGCTTTGCCAATCTCTCCGTGGCCATTTGGAGTTGCACCGTTTGTATACAAGCTACATTAGTCGCGGGCATTGCTCAATTAAAACCTTGGCCGATATCATATATTGTCTTAATTTACGTTAATCTTTCAATGCTACTAGGGTTTTTATTCCTGGAAAAGAATATTGAATTTTCTTCAGACTATATTTTTAAAATAATAGTTGGAGGATTAGCAATAGTATTGTACATCATAGGAGTACAAATAAAACGCTTATGGCGGTTAGTTTTCTTAGAAGAGAAGGTAGATAAAGAAATTGAATATTTAGAAAACTATGACAAAAAAGAAAATTAATATGTACGCAAAACTTTATGACATTGTAAATAAGCAATTTCATGAAGGAAAGATTTCAAGACAAGAATATCTTGAGACTCTGTTACTTTTAGAAGACAAAGTTGATAAAGAATTTGAATATTTAAAAAGCTATGACCAAAAAACAAATTGATATATGTGAGAAACTTTATGAAATTGCAAAGAAGCAATTCTATGAAGGAAAGATTTCGAGGCAGGAATACCTTGAAACTTTATTTTTCGTAAAAATGAAAATTAAAGAACTTAAAGTGGGGTTTAACGAACTTGATTTTATCTGTAAATCCGTAAGTGATAGACCTATACTAGAAATTAATATTAAAGAGACTGTAAATTTTGTATTAGCAATGAATTAAAATTGCTTGTTTTTTACATTTTGCTCTAACTTTTTTAACTCTTCCGAACTTCCGGAGGAGTTTTTTAATATCTCAAAAATCAGCTCAATTTCTAAATTGTTAGCTCTTAACAATCCAATGATAAAATCCAGCTTTTCATTTAAAGAGTTTAATGTTACTGGCTCTTTTAAATCCTTTTCGTACTTAATAATTGCATTCTGAATTTTTGAGATTGTCTTCTCACTAGGATTTTTTGATCTTCCATCCAGTATTTTAGCAATTCCTACATCTGAAAGACCAGATAGTTTGGCAATCTGATAATTTGAAAACCCATACTTTTTAACTTTCTCTCTTATTAAGTCAATAATATCATCGTTAACGTTTTGATTATCAGCTTTGTTCATTTTATAGGTAAATTTAAATTAAAAAAAGTTCGGTAAGTTTGGTAAAAGTTCGCGAACTTTTATTTACATTTGTATAAAGATTCAAACAAAACTACGAATTTTTGTTCAATTCAGATAAAAAATAACGTATGACATTTTATATTAAAAAAGAAATTATTAGCCGTTTAGAATCAGATGTTAAGTTTAGATTGGGCTTGTCTTTTGCCTTAGGGGTGGTTCCTCAAGCTGTTTACAACTTTGTGAAAAAATATAATGAAGATCCTTATCCAAATTCTAATCTAACGAAAAAGGCTGCTCTTGAATTTTTTAAAATGGAAGGTTATGAAGAGAACCAAGTTTTAACAGAAAAAATACCGGCTAAATAGCTAAATATTATTATTCCTAAAAAGGCATGAAGGGTGAAAGCCAGCTCCAGGAGTGCAATGCCTTTTTTTAATCAATCAAGTTATGAGTAGAATTAAAAATAAAACCTCTGAGTTCATAGAACCAACGAAAATAAACTATCCAATATTTAGAGCTGGAAATACTCCTAATAGACGGCAAAGAAGAATTGATTCTGGAGTAAATAAGAGAACTCTTCATAAACCGAAAGAAGGTCAAAAAATGTTACTAGTTATAGATAAAATAAAGTGGAAGCATTTTATTCAAAAGATCCCGGTAAAAAATAAAGCTGGAGAAATAATCAGCTTCAATATCATAAAACACACTAATTAAAAATTTTTAAAAATGGAAAATCAAGAAAACAGAGAACAAGAAGGATGTGAAGTAAAATTAAATGTTAAAGATTTTTTTAAAGAGTTTAAAGACGTTTTAGGTAAGGCGCCTAAAGGTTTGTCAATGATCTTTTTTGTTAGAGAAGAAAGTGATATTGAAGGTGCAGATGTTCAAGTCGTGCTAGGTATGCAAGGAGCACCGGGTGATTTATCTTATGGGTTATTTAGAGCTTTTGAAAAGGATGATTTGTTTAAGAAAGTAATTACTACAGCTGTTGAAGTTGATAAAATAAGAAGTGCAACACAAAAAAATAATTCTTTGAGCGCACTTTCAAGTTTAGCCAACATATTAAGGAAATAAATTCAAAAAACACTTTCGAAAGGGATAATATCATTGTATAACGTGTTAGTTTTTAATCTTCAAGTATTATTATCCTAATCAGCGCGGCGTTCAAAGTGTTTGGCGGAAAGGTAGCTCAGTAGGTAGAGCGATGGACTGAAAATCCATGCCGTCGGCGGT
This sequence comes from Chryseobacterium sp. PTM-20240506, assembly GCF_048296755.1. NCBI lineage: Bacteria > Pseudomonadati > Bacteroidota > Flavobacteriia > Flavobacteriales > Weeksellaceae > Chryseobacterium > Chryseobacterium sp. PTM-20240506. Next base: position 1,480,785 of record NZ_CP182581.1, on the reverse strand, counting down.
TCGATTCCGCCTCTTTCCACAATATAAGTTAGCTACCGGAAATTGCGCTTATATTATGATTCTCATGTTTAATTTGAGTTTTCATGGTTATTAGTTTTTACCCGGTTTCGGCCGGGTTTTTAAAAGGCAAATTGCCCGAGTGGTCCAAGGGAGCCGGCTGCAATCCGGATGATCAGAAGTTCGAATCTTCTATTTGCCTCGATTCTCATGTTTAATTGAGTTTTCATGGTTATTAGTTTACCCGGCTGGAATATTCCGGTCGGGTTTTTTAAAATTTTTAACTGAAATGAACAAGAAAGTATCAACTCCGGAAATAGAAAAATTCATTATCGATCACGCATTTACAATGTCATCATATGAAATTTCAAAGACTCTTTTAATTTCAAGATCCGTTGTTAGGCGAGTTTATAAAGAGAATATGATCAGTGTACCGGAAGAACTTAAGAAAAAGTGGCAAGTGGAAAAACAGTATCAAAGAACAACTTTTACTCAAGAAGAAGATCGGATAATTATAGAGAACTATATGACATTACCAGTTAAGACAATAGGGAAATTAATTGGAAGATCATTTACTGGAATAACAACAAGGTTGAAGCATCTGGGGCTCGAAATTCCAACCGAATTGAGAGTGCAGAGAAAAACTGCAGGATTGTTTAGAAAAGGCCAAGTACCACCTAATAAGGGTAAAAAAATGAGTCCTGAATTGTATGAACGATATAAACATACTTTTTTTAAGAAAGAGCATATTCCACATAATGCAAAAAAAGATTGGGATGAAGTGTTAAGAAAAGATGGAACTGGCAATGAATATTGGATGATAAAGATACCCACCGAAAGGAAATTAATTTTTAAGCATGTTTGGTTGTGGGAGAGTCAGAATGGAAAAGTTAAGAAGGGGTACAATATAGTTTTCAGAAATGGAATATCAACTGACTGCAGGATCGAAAATTTAGAGAGTATTTCTAACTCTGAATTGATGAGCCGAAATACAATGAATCGATTTCCGGAAGATCTTCGTCAAGTAATACTACTTAAAGGGGCGTTAAAAAGGCAGATAAACAAAATAGAAAAAGCAAATACTAATGGATAACACAATTAAAACAGAATTAGAATCTCTAGTAGGAAAGAAAATTTATTATCAAAAGCAAAATGTAACAATTCAAAAGTACAAAGAGATTGCCGGGAATATTTGTATTGTAACGGATAGTAGAACCTTTCAGTTTTATCCGGATGAAATACGAGATAAATTTTTAAACATGATTTCAGAGGAGAAAGATGAAGGATCTTATCCCCCTGGAAGTGATTTAGAAAGAAAAACATTTGCAGTAATTCCAAAAGAAAATTCTTCAATAAAAGATGCATTAATGGAGGCTTTAAAGAAAGTTAAAGAAGATCCCACATTTTTACAACAAGCAAAGGCAATTTGTGATATTACAAATACGATGGTCAATGTTCAGAAAACTGAAATAGAGATTATTAAACTACAAAAAGAGGTTTAAAATGGATTCGGTTATAAGGCAGTTTGTTGAGATGCAAAAAACATTAAACAGTTTTCCTTTTAATATAGAAGAATTCATGATTTGCGAAGAAAATGGGATTCCAATCGATGAACTTATTAAACATCATAATCATGAAATATGGCGTGAATGCGAGTGTGGAAATGAAGAAGATCTGCGAAAGACTTTTTTTTGTTCAGTATGTGGAAAACAAATATTTAAACCAAAGGAATGAAAAATAACGGAAAATATAGTATTGAAGAGACTCCTATGGGAAAATTAATAACATTTGAAAAGGGGTGTATTATAGATTTTGAATTACTACATAAAGAAATAATTGGTATGTCCTTTATTCAAGATAATTCTGTTGATCTCATCAAGGCTAAACCAATTCATTACAATCAAAATGATATCGTGAAAATAAGTTCTGATATCACTGTAGAGATAAAAAAAACAAAATAACATCAAAGGTAATGGACATAGAACACATAAAAAAAACAGTTCAAAATGCTTTCTCAGATGTTGACTCTGTAGAGTTCCTGCAGGTAAAATTAAGTAACCAGGTTGAAGCTCACAAAATCACTTACGAAAAGTTTAAAAAAAAGAATCCGGACATAGATTTTACCGAGTGGAAAAATCAAATGGAAGATATCAATACTAAAACAAATAATAACTCTGAAATCTTAGCAATTGGGATCTATCTTTTAGCATTAGACGAACTTAAACAACCAGATGATTAGATGAGTAAATTTTTCAAACTTAATTCTTACACAAGGGTTTTGAACGATGGAAAACAAACCCTTCAGGAAAAACAAAGGCTTCTTAACGAACAAAGTTTAAGCAAGAGTAACAATTATTTGAAAGAGAAAAAGAACCGACGGCCTGTAGATCAGAATAAAATCTATACCAGGTTTGTCAACGAAATGTTTGAATACAGAGATTTCATGGTTGTAAAGGAGTTCAACCGGTTTATAAAAGACCGTTTTAATAACTCTACAACTTATTATAGAGATCGCATGGAGAAGCTTGGATTAATTAGCGTGGACAAACGGATAGTAAGAAAAAAGAAAAACGAAACAATTTCTGAGCAATCAGAAAGTGATTAAAAACTAAAAAAAAGATGAGTGACTCATTAAAGACGGCAGCTGGAAAAATTCTGCGTGCAACAAACGGCGGACTTGATGAAATTTTAAAATTTTATCCGGAAGCTGATACCAAAAAGAACTTTAAAATTCGACATGACGAAAAAACTCCTTCTGCTTCTATGAAATTTGTAGAAGATCGCTGGAGGGTTACGGATTGGGGTGGAACTATAAACGCTCAGGACTGTTTTGGTATTTATGCATTAGAGAATAATGTAGCCTACTATGAAGCTATTTTGGAAATTGGAAGAACTCTACAAGGTGAAACGGGTATCGAAATCTTTGAGGATAATAGAACCTTCTATAAATATGAGTTTCGGGAATATGATCTTGATGATTGCCCAGTAGAACTTAATGATAAAAAATTTCATTTTGAAACCAAAGATTTTAATGAATACGAGCTTCAGCTTTTAGGACCTCATGTGACAGCTGAAAATTGCTCAGAAATCAATCTTCATTCATTAGTTGAATATAGTTACTTGAATGAGGAAAAAGGCAAAGTGTTCCGTTTTATTGCAACTGATAAATTTCCTATCCTGGCATTTATAAATAAAGACGAAAGTATTGGACAATGGCTTAAAATCTATATGCCAAAAGGAGCTAAAAAATACCAGGATGATGATAAAGATCGTCGTTTTAGACATGTAGGAGGAAGACCCAAAGGATTTATTTTTGGGCTTGAAAGGATAAAAAAAATTTATCAGAAAGAATTTGAAAATGAGAGAAAAAAGATAGCGAAGAAAAAATCTGAAGATACCGGAAAGGAAGTTATTCCAGGAAATATAAGTACTTCTGATATAAATTTCAAACTGGAAAGAATTTGTATTGCTACTGGTGGTAGTGATGGTATTAATCTTCTTAGCCTTGGAGAATTTGTAATCTGGTTTAATTCTGAAACTTCAAATGTTGATCGTTTTCTTTTAAAACAATTACATGAAATGGCTCACGAAGTCATAAATATTCCAGACACAGATCAGACTGGTAAAAGAGAGGGTGGAGAGCTTGCATTGCAAAATCTTCCAATGAAAACTCTTTGGCTGGATAAATATCTTAAAACCTCCGGACAAAAAGATTTTAAAGATTTCATGAGGCATAATCAGAGTAAAACTAAATCTCAGATTACCTATGAAGTAAGAAAAATGCTCAGTCTTTCAATGCCTGCTCAGTTCTGGGAGGTGTCCCTCAGTGATAAGGGGAGAGCTACTTATAACTTTCATCACATCTATGCTTTCAATTTTTTGCGATTAAATGGCTTTTGTAGGATTGATGACCTTTCCAGGAAAGATGGTTATTATTTCGCCCGTGTAGCCGGACATGTTGTAGAAGAATTAAAAACAACTCAACTCATCAAAGATTTCTTTAGGAATTTTCTTCTGGCAAAACAAGACGATCTTGGAATTCGGGAAATTCCTCATGCTTTATTGAATATGATGATTACTTCGCAGAAGATCACTGACGGACATTTAGCAAATATGCATAACCGCTCTCTGGATTTCACAGATTTTAGTCCTACCAATCAGTATTTTTTCTTAGGGGATAGGATCATTAATATTTCTGCAGAAGGAATTACTGAAGAAAAAAGTTTTAAAAATTATGTGCTGCAGTCTCAGCTTATCAATAATCTTATTAAGGAGGAAACTGATCACGATATTACAGCCAGGGAAATAAAAGATTTTAAAATTGAGACTCCATATTTTAAAATAACCAAAGAAGGAGACAATCTTTATGATATCGAGATCCTGGAAGAAAATTGCGACTTTCTGAATTACTTAATCCAGGTATCAAGGATCCATTGGGAAAAAGATAGAGCCGGATATATTGAAGATGGTAAAAAAGAAGATGATTTTTATAAGGAATCTTTATTTAAAATTACAGGAAAATATCTTTCTGATGATGAGAACACAGAGCAAAAACAGCACTTAATCAACAAAATATTTTCATTTGGATATGCAGCTCACAGATTCAAGGATCCTACAAGACCATGGGTAATTTTCGCTGCAGATAATGCTGTCATTGAAGACGATGTTGCAGAAGGAGGAGCTGGAAAATCTTTATTTTTCGAAGCCATGCGATTTTTCATGAATAGACATGATATTGACGGGAAAGGAGATATAGAAAATGATAAATTCTTATTCGAAGGTGTCAATCAGCATACCGATTTTATTTTATTCGATGATGTTCGAAAAAATTTCAGTCTTGAGAGCTTCTTCTCAGTGATCACTTCAAAGCTTACAGTTAATGAAAAATTTGAAGCAAAAGTTAACCTCGCTTACAGGAATTCACCAAAGTTTGGTGTTTCTACAAATTACGCAATAAAAGATCAGAGAGGATCTTCTACACGTCGTCGTCTTATTATGGGTTTCTCCGATTATTATCACGCCTCAAATGATGAAAGAGAAAAAAGAGATCCAAAGGATGATTTTGGAAATTCTCTTTTCTTGGACTGGAAGACTGATCAATGGTTCAAGTTCTTAAACTTTGTATTCCATTCATGCCAATTTTACTTACAACAAGATGCAAAAATTGAGGCTCCGGACGGAAATATTAAAATGAGAGCTTACATGAGTGACATGGGACAACACTTCAAAGAATGGGCTGATGAATTCTATCCAGAAGTCATTGGGCGAAAACTTATTAAAGATGATGTTCTGGAGGCTGCTAAAGCTAAAAACCTGAAGTATCTCGGAAATATGACTTCTAACGCCTTTAAGAAAAAAACCGGGATCTGGTGTAAGGTGAATGGCTATGAGTTCCAGGATAGGATCATGGAAAATTTAGATGTAAGAGATTCTAACGGAAATCAGATTCTTGAAAATGGAAAGCCTAAAAAGAAAACAACAGAACATATTACAATCATTAACGTTGATGCAGAATTTGAAACACTTAAACAATCAGTCATTAGATTCCCTGAAGGAAAAGATGACGGTTCCAGCGAAGATCCTTTCATCTAATGATAAAGATCCCCTTCCAATTAATCTTGCTTTTCTGGGACTGGATGTTTTAGGGGTTCATCTTAAAAAGAGTGATGAGTGGCTGTATGGAATTTACAGAAGTAGTCAATTGTTGGGGTTCTTGTATGAAGGTTCAGAAATGACCAAAGAAGACCAGGGAAAATATGCCAGGCGTTTAATTCCGGAAAAGCTTGACACCCTCGATTATTTTAAAAAGGAATATTCCGGAAAAGTTGGGTACTACTTCAGTTATGCTGAAGCTTTTACCCTGATTGGATTCTTAGAAGATAAAAAAGTAATACAAAAAACAATAAAATAAAATGAAAATAAGTACAACAAAACTGAACCAGGAACTTGAGAAAGTGGCTAATGCCGTTGAGAAAAGAGAAGAACAATTTGAGAATAGGTCAGAAAAATGGCAAGAAAGCGAAGCTGGAGAAGAATTTCAAGAACGAACTGCTGAATTGGAAGAAATTGAATGTGATCTCCAATCGGCAATAGAAGCACTGGAAGCCTGGAATGAAGAAAACTAAAACCTTGAAAATGACAAAAGAACAAAAAATACAAGAAGCTTTCGGAGAAAGTTGGAATTTGCTAACATATTCAATGCAAAAGCATATTTTGACAGTACACCATTGGGTTGATAGGTCTCGGAATAGAATGAATCTATCTCCAAAAGATTTAGGTTTTGATGAAGTGACAGAGTGTGAAGTTCATTGCGAATTCTGGAGACCAATACAGCTAAAAGGAATTGAAAACAACAACGAATGGATTAAAATTGAATCCTTGGACTCTTTCCCTCAGAAAACAATTTTGTGCATAACCTGTATATTTCTGGAGGGTACAGGATATCAAATTGGTTCATCCAGGACCAGAACACCAGATGATCTTCTAAGAATGTGGCAAAATGCCGAACTGACACATTATAAAGTAATTGATAGTAACCCTCCAATCTATTAAAAATGACAAAATATTTAAAAAATCAAAGATCTCCCATATTCTATAAAGTACTGAACGAAAATGAGGTGTTACAGGTAACAAAAGGTATCCACAGCATCGGTATTGCAGTGCATTCACGCTTACTGCAGGAACTGTTTTCTGGAGATACTATTGAAATTCAAAAAGATGAATTCGTAGCAGCTTATTCTGAAGTAAAGAGAGAGCTGATCAATCAGAACGCTCTTCAGGATGAAGAAAAGGAAACTTATCTATCTGAAGTATTTAAAGAATGGGCAAATTACTACTTTTCATGCTTATTAAGCCTTGATGTACCGAAAGACAGTGCGATGGAATCTATGAAAAGTTGTAGCCCTAAAATACTAGGTTATATGACTTCTAACGGATTTAAAAAACAGATGAGAGTCTGGTCTCAGTATAATGGTTTTAGATTCGAAGACCGGATAATGAAACTTATTAACGGAAAAACAACTGAACATATTCGCATAACAGCTAAAAATTAAATACATTATGAATGAACTAATAGAATGGTCAGGTGGGAATCCTGGAGCTTTAGATTTTTTAATGACTGTCTTCTTGAACCCAGAAACAAGTCCAGGCACTGCACTTACTATTGCTGCATACCTAAAGAAGTATAAAACGCTTAGAGGAACGAATATCTATGTTTTATATTCAGATTTATGTGATAGGGATTTGAAAAAAGTAATTCACCTATTTAAAAATTGTCCTCAGGAAGTTCTTGAAGATGCATGCAATCGTCAAGATTATTCTGGAAGGGATTTAGTGTCAAAATACATGGTTATGGCATAATAAGCCCTTACATCCTTACAGAAAATCAATAAAAAACCCATCCCTGGCGAAAGCCGGGGATTCCTTTTTTTAAATACCTGGGAACACGCTTTGCACCTCCCTCTCCTCTCCACCACTAAAAAATTTATTGAATGAAAGTGTAATTCTGTAATTAAGTTGGCAAAGATTTGAAAATCTATTAATTACACTTTTTTTTAAAGATTGTAACTTATTTAAGAATTACAGAATTATCTGTAATAAAATATAGGATTACACAATTGAAAACTCGCTCAGAATTAGTTTACACTTTCAAAAATTGCTGTAAAAACTTTAGGCTTGGGAGGTTTACACAATTACACTTTTATAAGTGCATTATTACGTGTTTTTTATGCTTTCCCGTAAGCAGATTTGTTTTTTATTTGCGGTTAATACCAATTTTATTATATGCAACAAATCACCTTACATCTATCTGTTCCCAGGTATGTAAAAAAAATTCTCCAGTTTAAATATGGTGACGATTATAAAGCTCGGGAGGATACTTTACTTGGAATGGTTGTTTTAAATACGTTACAAAAGAAATCTGACCGGAATTATACTTACAAAAGGGCAAATCCGGATATCACATACTTCAGTTTGAAGGTGGGAATTGATAAAGCTAACCGGAAAGGGTTTCAGCACAACCAGAGTAGATCATATCAGATCTCAAAAGCAATCGAACGGGATATCAGAGAAAAACTCTATACTGAAGCTATTACAAACGAAATTAATTACGGAATAGATTTTAAAACGACTATTCAAAATTTTTTGGATTTGTATGATATCACTGAAGATGAGCTTTCATACGAGACAATTCGGAAAGATTTTAATCGATATAAAAACCAAAATCTTAAAAAGTTTAAGTAAAAAACCTGTGTAAAATTGCGACAAAAAAATGGAAGTATTTTTTAACAAGCTTGAAAACTTTTTCCGCGAAATAAGATCAGTGGAAATATATAATGCAGATGATGTTCTCTACATTAATGCTTACAATGGGATCTTTCCCGAAAGATCAAAAGCTCTATACATTTTTGAAGATATAGTTCCTGCTACTTTCTCCAGGAAGATCTCTTCCAAAACAAGAAATGGGAATCCTTTCACTGATGTTGACGTGAGTTTTCCCTTACTTGATATGTCAATTGAAAATATTGAAAAGTGCGAAGAATATTTTAATAAGAAAGGCTTTGCTGTGGTCTTTCTGGCTAATACCGTTAGAACTTTGCTTGGAAATGCTACGGAATCATTAAGAGTAGATTTTATCGACAACAAAAATGAAGATGATTCTGGAAATGATGAATACACTATTGCAATATCTGGAGAAACAATTTTAAAACCTAAAATAAATACTTTATGAAATTACTTTTAAAAACAAAAGGTAGGTTTGCGACGTCATTCGCTATTTTTTTTATGTTAGAAATTTTGGCTTTATCTATAGTTGGATACGTTGAAATCTTTAATAATGTTATTAAGGATCCTGCAGTAATTTATAGTAAGGGCTCAAATGGTCAATTCTTTAATATATCCAACTTTACAAATTGGGTATACTTAATCCTGGGAGGATTTACTTTTGCCTCAATTCTATTATTCTTCTGTTTAGGTAAATATTCAACTTCAAAGGAAGAATAACTGTCCTTTCCAAACTTTTAATGTAAAAACATATTTGTCCGTGAAATCAATAAGATGCACGGACAAAATATTTTTTTAAACCAACCTCTGGCAATAGATAAAAATTATCTACTGTCTACTATCACGAATATCATTTCTGGATATCAGCAAAAGAATTTTTCTTCAGCTGAAAGTATTGTACAGCAAGCTCAGAGTAAGATCGAGATGCAGGCAAGTTCTGCAATGTCTTCTGGAGCTGACGTTTTCCCGGTTGTTTTAGATATCAATGGTCCGATCATAAAATATTCATCCTGGTACTATTTAGGAACTCAGGACATCATTGCAATTTTAAGAAGACTTGACAGAAATCAATCTGTTTCAGGAATTGTACTGAATATTGACTCTGGAGGCGGAATGGTATCCGGAACCGCGGAACTAACCCACACAATCAAAAATTTAAGCAAGCCAACTATTGCGTACACCGGAGGTTATATGTGCTCCGCCGCTATGGATATCGCTTCCGGAGCTAATTTCAGAATGGCAAATCCTTTTGCCGACTTAATTGGTTCTATCGGAACCATGCTTTCTTATCAAGATTTCTCAAAAATGTTCGAAAAATGGGGCGCTACCATGTATGAAATCTACGCTCCACAATCCACAGAAAAAAACAAAGAATTCCGAGATCTCCAGGCAGGAGATTCAAAAGCTTATGAAGAAAGGCTCAAAGAAATGACAGCTGACTTCATTTCCAGAATGCAGGAAAACATGAAGGAAACATTGAAGGACGATGGATTGGTCATGAAAGGAAAAACTTACACTCCAAAACAGGCGCTTTCTGTCGGCTTAATCAACGAAATCGGAACTCTTGAAGATGCTTTAGTAAAATTTTAAAAATCAAAATAAATGAAGAAAGTACTAGCTGTTTTAGGATTACAAGCTTTCACATTCCACAATAATTTTTGGGGATCAGGTGAAGCTCATGTAAAACTTGACAATAAGCAGCTTCAATTAATCGAAGACGCTTTAGAAAAAAAAGAGACTGAAAATACTACAGCTGAAGGTGCTGAATCATTAGCAGATCTTCAGGCAAAAGTTACCGGTTTTGAAGCAAAAGAAACTGCTGTTCAGGAAGCTTTAACAGCTGCATTAAGTCTAAATGGAATTGCAGCGACTGAAGGGCAAACTGTAGCCCAGGCTATTGAAGTTCTGGGAACAAAGTGTAAAGAATATGGTGACTCTAAGGAAACTCATTCAATCATTCAAACAGACGGCAAAGAAAAGCCATCTGACGGATTGCAAAACGGCTTCTATGATCCAACCGCACCACATAACCAACTTTAAATTTTATTGACATGCCAGAAAATATTGATGTAAATGCAATCAAGAATGAAGTAATTCGCTATGGTAAAGCCAACCCAATGGCTTTAACCCCAGCAGTTTTATCAAAAGACATTCTCTTAAATCAGCTCGCAAAGCCATTATCTAAAGTAAAAGGAAAATGGTCATTTCCTTCTGTTTTAATGACAAACTTGATCCAGGCTTTCTCTGATAAGTGGACCGCATTCGGATCTATTCAGTTCAATAACAAAACTGCGAAGAACTTCCATTTAAAAGTGAATCTTCCAATCAATCCTTATGAAGTCTACGGCTCATGGGTTGAGGATATGTGGGAAGAAGATAAAAAGCCTAATGAAATGCCCATTTCCAAATATATTGTGGATATGATTGGTGGCAAGATGACCTCTGAGTTATCAAATGTTTCAATTACGGGAAAATTTGATCCGGCGCAGGTAGGATCTCCAAATCCAGACTCAGCAAAGGCATTGGATGGTATTAACGAAGTAGTTGCGGGAATTGCTGCAGATACTACAAACCCAGCTTTCTTCATACCTATCGATGCAGCTTTGGCAAATGATCCAGTTGCTAAAGTAAACGCATTTGAAAGAAGTTTTCCTGCAAATGCAAGTATTTCTAACATCCTAGTTCCTTTTGAAGTCTTCCAGGATTATGTTGAAGCTCGTGAAACTCCTTCTGATCAAGTTATTGATTATAATGCTGCTTACAGGAAAAAAACAAAGTACGGAAGAAACCTAATCGGAGTTCCAGGATTAACCAAAATGATTGCATGGGTTGATGGAAATCTATTCAGATTGTATGATAGAAAAGATAATCCTGCTCAGATTGATGATGTTCAGATCCAGGATTATGATATGAAGATTTTTATCCAGTTTCATTTAGGGTATGATTTCGCGGTCAACCAATATGTATTTGTTGAAACTTCTGATGCTACAAAGAAAAGAGGTCTTAATAATGCTGCTCAAAATAAGCTGTATTACCCTAACGAGTTAAAACTTACTGTGTAATGGAAAAGAAGATCACTGAAAAAAAAGCCGCTCCTCTAATTGAGGAGCAGCTTTCTGAAAAAGAAGCAGAACTGAAGCTCCAGGCTGAAACTTTAGCTCAAGAAAAACAAGATTTCGAAAAAGAGAAAAAAGATTTTCAAGAAAGTGTTCTTTCTGAAGCTAAAAAGTTAGCTGAAGGTTTTACGGATCTGGAGGAAAAAGAAAAAGAATTCAATGAAAAGGTTGAAGGATTTAATTCTGACGTCGAAACTTTAAATCAAGAGAGAATAAAATTCGAAGCTGAAAAAGAAGAATTTAAAAATCATACTGATTCCACAAGTCAAGATATAAAAGAGGCTATAGAGCCTTTGAAATGTACTTACGATGATGAGGAATATCAATTCGACGTAGATGCTCCGGAACTTATCCTTTTTGATGGGAAAGGCTGGAAACACCAAGAGATTATTGACAACGAAGATGTGCTCCTTCAGATCATTGGAGGAGGACTTGGTTTAATCAACAAAATTTAATAAGATGGCAGATAATTGTTCATTCGCAACGGTAAGAACCGAAAATATGGGTTATTGCCCAAATAATGAAGTTGTGGGAGGTGTAAAAGCTAACGTAGCATACATTCCAATGGCTCAACTTAAGACTGTAACAAAGCCTACAGTTATAGAAACAACCTCATATGCTGATAGTATCACAATTCCTGCAACGGGACTTGTTCCGGATACTGGAAAAGGATTTAAAGAAACTACTTTGGTTATCGATGAAAACGAACTAAAAAGTAACTTAGTTGGTAATAAAGGTAACCTTAAAGATCAAGCTCAGTTTGATGGAATGCTTCCTAATTTTATTAAAAGAAACGTAGGTTTTATTAAAAGACATAAGAACACACCTATGTGTTATGTTATTACAGATAGTACAGGCCAGAAATGGGCTTTACTTGATGCATATATGACAAAGGCTGATGCTACAACTGCAAAGAAATACGAAGAAAGTGCTGGAACAGCATTTAACGTAATTTCAAATGGTCCTTTATATGCTTATGATGGTCCTATTACAATTTTAGCAGACGAACCTGTAACTCCGTAATTATGTCTGATACAAATCAATTTTTAATACTTACTGTAACTAAAGGATCTGTAATGATCGGAGTGGATGGTTCAAGAACTATATTGGAGGAAGTTCCAAAAAACGCTTTAGAACTTTGGGAGGCTGGAAATTATGCTTTTTGCTTAAAAAAAGATAATGCAGCTGACTTACTTAAAGATTATTCAAGCGAACAGATCCAGAGCCTAATTGATGTAAGAACTCCTTTAGGATACAAAGCCGAGCTGGAGACCTTGAAGTCATTACTGAAGAGTTCACCAAAGGGTCAGGTTCCTGCAGAAGTCAAGAAAAAATAATTTAAACAAAATAGAATAAAACCTCCTGATCCGGGAGGTTTTTTTATTATGAGAACACACGCCGAAAATATAGAATTGTACCTTTCTTCAGGAGGAGATCCGAGACTGGCTAAACTTCATAAAACTTCTACTTTACAAAATAGATCCAGGATAGTCTATCTCCTTTCAAAACTTCAAAAGATAGAACCTAAAGCCACATTTGAAGAAAAAAAAGTCATTCCGGAAAAAGAAATTTCAATAAAATTAGATCCAGAGACACCTAAATTTATTGGGAAAATAATGCAGTTTCCTGTAGAGCTTCATTCTACCTATAATGAAACTATAGATATTTGGTTTAAGTACTGCAGTTTAAAACTTGATCTTAACAAGGTTGAACGTGCAGAAGAAAAAAAAGCCCTTGAGATCCAGAATAAAATTATTGATCTGTTTAAAAGATTTGATACCTGTAAGAAAATTTTAGATCATTATCTAATTCATAAGCATATTTTACCCACTGAAAGTAAAAATGATTTTAAGGATTTGACTCCGCTACAGCTGGACCAGGAAAGAAGAAATTTAGAATCTTCGATCAGCCGAAGAAAACAAACTATTCGAAGGATGGAAGAGTCACTTCCTGAAGAATCAGATCCGGTTTTTAACAGAAGAGTAAGCTCTCTTAATCGTAAAAAAGAGCAGCTGCAGGAATTCATATTGGATCATGAAAAAATAAAACAACTATTGCACAATTAGCAGACAACGTTTTTATTTGTTGCAAGGAACATGGCAGAACGTTATTGCTCAGGGCGCGCTTAAACAATGGAGATAACCTGGTACCCGGTTAAATTCCGGGTGTTCCGTTTTTTATCCAAAATGTAAAATTATGTGTACACACAACTACAAAACCGATTGTATTTTAGAAAAGAGATCAATTAATATTAATGGTTTGAGAGCGGAAATTATTGTAGATAACGAAATAAATTGTGTTTTAAATTCTCTGCAAAAATTTAATTTGAGAGCTTTAAAAACTGAACCTGTCGAAGATATGTCTGAATTATTTAAATGCACTGTTGATTATCAACCTGGAAATATTCATGAGACATGTATTTTTAGCTTTCTATTTAAATTTAATCACAGTAGAAATAAAATAAAAAAAATTTTATTACAGGCAGGTGGTTTTATTACTCAAGAAGGGCAGATACCAGAAATAATTAGTTTTAAAGGAAAAATGGGCATTGATGTTTATTTTGTTTTAGATGAGTCAAATTTGATTATTGATACACAATATCTACCGTTGGAAAAAAGGTTATATAATGGAGAATATCCAAGGTTATCTTACCTTAAAGAGTTAATTAGATCGACTGATCTGAATTATTTATTAGAGGAATATATTCCAAATTTTCAATTTGAATACTAACAGCCTTTTTTAAGGCAAAAATCAAATAGATAGTTATGAACTCTCAGCAATACGGCTGAGAGTTTTTTTTGTCCTTTATCTAAAGTGAAACTTAATAGAATATTGTCTGTAATTCTCAATGGAGGAAAATATCCTCCGCAAACCTGAACATCTCACCTTTCAAATTTAGAGCGCAAAAACTCCACGCGGAGGACTTTAGTCTTCTTTGTGAAGTTAACGCGCGTTGAAAGGTGAGAACTACAAAATTATATATAAAAAATGAGAATTAATAAGTATCACGGGATTTTAGAGAAAATTCTTTCCCAGGGAAAAATTCAGGACAATAAAAAGGGTAAAATAACCTATCTCATTAATGAGAAGATAGAATTGAAACCGATAGATCTTTTGGAATTGTTTGAAGGACATGGATTAGCCAAAAAGAAATTAAAAGATGAACTGCAGCTGTTCATGTCAGGTGAAAGATTAACCGATCAATATCGAAGCAAAGGGATATCCTGGTGGGATTATTGTGGTCCTATCCTGGTTAATAGTTATCCAACCTATTTTGAGCAGTTACCGCCCCTTATTAAAAAGATCAATAAGGAAAAACGAAGCTCTAAAAATTATGTTTTGTTTTTAGGATCCAATAATTCTGAAAGCAATCAACAACCTTGTCTTTCATTAATCCAGTTTCAGGTCGAAAAAGATAAATTAGTGATATCAGCATATCAAAGGAGCTCTGATGCCAGTCTAGGACTTCCAAGTGATATTTATCATTTATATCTGATCAGTAAGCAAATAGATTTACCGGTGAAAAGCATTACTTTATTCCTAGGCAATGTTCATATTTACGAAAATAATATTCCTGAAACAGAAAAGCTCCTGATGGGGGAATCTGCTAGATTTAATCTAAATGTGTAGAAATTATTTTTATAATTAAAAAATTGTCAGTATACTAGCAGTCTCAGGCAACTAGCATTGTTGTTATCATAAACTTTTATTCTCCAGCTCGTGCTGGAGAATTTTACAATTACAGTTTCAAAATTGCATCAAATTTTACAATTACACTTTACTGAAATTTTGTAATTATCTAATAAATAATAGGATTACAATATTACACTTTAGTTCCTATTACTGTCCTTTCAGACACTTTTTCAGACAAATATTTTCGTGATATGGATATTGTTAAGTACACGAAAGATAGCGCTTTCCAAAAGATTAAAGCCTGGTATATAGATGAAACATCTGTACAGTTAACACCTGCTGAAGAAAAAAAGAAAGATAGATTAAAACATATCTGGGCTCTAAGATCTGATAATAAATATTCGGCTAAACAAACAATAAGGATTATAGAGCGTGATCATAAAGTTTCACAGTCAACTGCTTACAGGGACTATTCTTTAGCTATGGAGCTTTTCGGAAGTATAGAAAAGGCCGATGCTGCAGCTGAAAAAGTAATTATAGCAGAAGGCTTTCACGATATCTACCTAAAAGCTCTTAAAGCGGGTAAGCTGGAGATAGCATTAAAAGCCTGGACAAAATATGAATCTTTATTTGACTTTCAAGACAATACCAAAGTTGATCCAAGAAAACTTGAAGCTTCTACATATAATTTAAAATTACCTCGAGGTGCTGAAAGAATTTTAAAAGATATGTTTGAAGGAGGTGTAGTTAATTTTAATAACCTGAAGGCAGAGGATATCGAGTGGAAAGAAATTACTGAAGAAGACGAAGACGAAAACGAGGAGGACTATGAGTAATGCCGTACTATATCACAATATGCCCGTCAGGAATATAGAGTTGAATTTAATGCAAGCCGCAGCGGTCTTGTCAAATAAGAAATTCAAAATTCCTAACATCAATATCGAGGCTGCCAGAGGAACGGGAAAGTCTACTGTACTGGGGTGGTTTATAAAAGAAGCTGTAAAGCAAATGCCACGTTCTACCGGTATTATTGTAGGGGAAACATTTGTTCAGATTAAATCCAGAACTCTTCCGTCGACAAAAGAAGGTATGGAGATGTTTGGTCTTTATGAAGGGTTTGACTATGTAGTTGGGAGGTGTGGTAAAGAAGAGGGGTTTGAGATGCCTTTTCAGGCTCCGTCCAATTGGTCGAATGTGATACATTTTAGAAATGGAGCTATTGCGGTTCTGGTATCTCTTGACAATCCAAACTCCGGAAGAGGATTAAATTCTTATTGGGTTATAGGTGATGAAGCTGCACTATTGACTTATGAACGTTTGTATGATAACGTATTGACAACCAATAGAGCAAAGAAGGCAATTTTTAGTAACGCTTCTATGCTACATGCTCAAGTGTTTGTTTCATCAGTTGCAATGACTAAAAAAGGTGAATGGTTCACCAATAGAGAAAAGCTGGCAAAAGAGGATCCTAAAAAGTATTGTTTTATCCAGGCCAATGCATTTGTGAACGCTCATAACCTAAAGGATGGTTGGATCCAGGACATGCAGAAAGAAGCCCTTTCAAAGACTCAGTTCAATGCTGAGATTATGAATATAAGGCCTAGGGGTGTTAAAGATGGATTCTATGCTCAATTAAAGGCTAAGCATTACTATCAACATAAGTATAACATTGATCTAATGGGCGGGGTAACTGAAAAGTTTGTACCGAGCTGTAAGTATGATACTGATCTGATAAAGAATGTTCCTCTCCAATTAAATCTTGACTTTGGTGGAAAGATAAACTGTATGACTGTAGCTCAGTTTTCGGCCATGCAGAACTCGATCAATTTTGTTAAAGAATTCTTCCGGAAGAATCCTGATATCCTGGATGATCTGGTGCAAGACTTTATTGACTACTATGAACCACATAAAGCGAGCAGTAATGTGATTCATCTATACTATGATAGGTATGGAAACAATAAAGAGGCAAATAGTAAAACCACATTGGCACAAGATGTTATCAATAAGCTCACAAAAGCAGGATGGGTGGTGATCAAGAAGACACCGAATACAAACAATCCTCCACATGCTGAAAAGTATCAGCTAATTAATACTATACTTGCAGAAACAGATCACAGACTTCCTTCAATAAGGATCAATGTTGATAACTGTCCTAACCTGATTATTTCGATGGAGAATGCTCCCTTAAAGGGTGATGATGCTTTTGAGAAGGATAAGTCATCCGAAAGGAGTAAGACTATACTGCAGGAGCATGCAACCCACTTCAGTGATACGCTAGATTACAACCTGTACTGGCAGTTCTATCATCTTGTTGATGCGAGATATCAATCATCTTATCCAGTGACCAACCTCATATTAAGCTAATAGGCCTGCAGTAGCAGGCTTTTTTGTGCGAAAACCTTGAAAATGCCCTATTTTATGGCGTTTTTGGCGATTTCTGCCTGCCCCTAGGGGCATATTTCGTGAAAATCGAAAACTGCAAGTGTAGAAAGAGATAAGGCGGCCTGTGGTTAACGCTCGCATAATGATAAAAAACTCTGTTTTGCGCGCATGATTATGAGTTTAATTTATTAATAATCTTTCAATTATGTTTTTTCATCATGAGAATGGAATATGTAAAATGAGAAAATAAATCAATGTCCTTTCTCTGGAAAGCGTTCAGTTTGATATTTGGCTCATGCAAAAAGCAATCTTTTTGAGTCAAGTTCTCACGGAAATGAAAAAACTGGATCCAAATAAAAATCCGGTTCCATTTACAATTTCAGTCAGAACCTATAACAGTCAAAATAAATCCGGAGGAAAATTGATAACATATGAGAATGCAGTTTTGATGCAAGCTCCAAAGACCCCTGGAAAAATCCGATTATCTCAAAATAGAGCTTTTAAGAATCCTAATCACTTCGATAATAGAACCCGGAATATAAAGACGGATGAAGGCATTAAGAAAATTAATATTCTATTCATTATAAAATTTAACGGCTGTGACGTCGTCTAAACTGATGGAAATCTCAAAAGACATTTATGCAGTTGGCGGATTAAATAATAAAACTGCAATTTTTTTTAACAAAACAACAGATCCGGTACACTCCACATTTAAACCAAATATTACTGATTCTTTAATTGGTGGAAAATGGCTTCCGTGGGGTGATAATAATCTCTATCCTCAGGAGTTCGCTGAAAAACTTAAGAAGACAAATATTGCCATAGGTGGTTTGGAAGTTTTAACAGCTGCTCACTTTGGAACCGGATTCCGTCTTTACCAGGGAACAGAAACGGAAGAGGCTATCATTTTTAAGGAAAGACTGGTTGATTCATTTCCTGATATCGCAGTATTTTATTATCGGACAAACTTTAATATTACTCTGTCGGAGATCATTATGGATTATGAGGTTTTCCGTGTTGCATTTCCCGAATATTTACTTTCTCCAAATGGTGATCAGATTATTTCTGTAAGACGTATTAAAGCAGCTGATTGCCGTTTCCAAACTCCGGATCCGAATGGGATTATCAATAATATTGGAGTGAATACAGATTGGGAGAAGTATGATGAAAAAAAGACAACTGTTATTCCTTGTTTTAATGCTAACATTCCAGTTGAAGAAATAAAAGCTTATTGTAAGCAAAAAGGAATCAGAAAATTCACTATTCCTGTTATTGACACCTTATTGGTTGAAAAATCTTATCCATCTGTTGGGTGGCATGCTTCATTCAAAAATGGTTGGGTTGATGTTGTTCTGTCCATACCTGCTTTTAAGAAAGCAATGTTCGAACAGCAGCTGAACATTAAATATTTGATTCATATTTCAGATCAATATTTTTCACATGTTTATGGCCAGGACTGGAACTTGTTTTCTCCGGAGGAAAGACAAAAGAAAAGAACTGAACTTGTAGATCTTATTCATGATAATTTGCAAGGAAATAAAGCTGGAGGGAAATCAATCATTTCACCGTTTTTTATTGATCATTCTACCGGAAAAGAAATAAAAGGAATCCAGATCGAAGAAGTTCCACAAACACAATCTAATGGAGACTTCCTTTTGGATGGTTCTGCAGCTAATTATGAGATTCTAACTGCAATGGGTATTGACCCTTGTTTGATCAGTGGTGGAGCGTTCGGAGGAAAAACACTGAGTGGATCCGGATCAGATAAAAGAGAAGCCTGGACAATTCTTTGTGCTAAACTTCCGATCAAACAAATTCGAACGCTTCAGATTTTTGAAATTATAAAAATTTGGAATGGTTGGGATCTTACTGTGTTTGGAAAGTTTCCAAACATAAATCTGACAACTTTAGACAAAAACAAAAACGGTCAAGAGAAAGTTGTCAATTAATTATGTGTAAAAATGCGACAAAAAAATGGAATATTATATTGATAAAATTACGCTCCCGGAATATTTTATTTTACCTGGAGAATTTGATTGGAATCTGGTTGATCAGGAGCTCGGGTTCTCAGAAATATTTGACATCGTTCCGAAAGAAATTTATTTACAGTTAAAAAAGGAAACTGAAGATAACAAGAAAGAAATTTTTAGGCTTCTAACAAAAGCATGTGTGCATTATTCTTTTATCCTGGCAATTCCGAAAATTAAAGTTCATATCACAAATTATGGCGTACAGGAATTTACTCAAGAGAAATCGAAAGCAGCTCCCTGGTGGGACGTTCGAGATCTTGGATTGTCTCTTTTGAAATTTGCTGATAAATTGTTTTCTGAAGCTCTGACAAAGATTTCAGAAATAGAAGAACTGAAAAATACAATACCTTTTTTTTCGAATGTTTCCGAACATATTAAAACGCCTGCTGAGTTTGAAGAAATTTATCCAATCAAAAACTCTCCAAAGGTATTTAAAATGCTTCTGGCATATTTGGAACAGTCTTATTCTTTGGATATCCTGGATAAAATAAAACCAGAATGTATTGACCAGATCAAAGCAAAACCTGAATTGTACAAATTTTTAAAACAAGCTAATGTGTGTTATGGCTTGTATTACGCTTCATTGATGCCAAATTTCGTTTTTCTGCAAAATGCCATAGCAATACAGTACGAGGAACTTCCGTGGCAGAAATCGCAGGTTTTAAGTCCTGAAATGAAAGCGAAGTCTGGTAAGGATTTTATAAAGCTTGGTGATGCGAGTATGAAAGTGATCACCGATTATATTAAAAGGAATATTGCACAATTTCCATGTTATACGGGACCTGTTCCTGAAAGCAAAATGCAATCCAGGACTTCAGGGATTTACCTTATTTAATGTCCTTTTAGACCGGTAGTGATATCGGTTTTTTTGTGCTTGTAATGAGCTTTGAAAACATAAACATACAGAATATTAATCATTGTCCGGATATAGATTTTATATCAGGTCTTAGAACGAGATTATACTTTGCCCCGGCATCGCATTTTTTCTATACTCCTTTACCTATACCTGGCGAATCTTTTGAAAGTGAAATTATCATAACCAATGAGATTCTTATGAAGAAAAATAAGCAGCTCCGGTTTATTGATATCCTGGTAGATGAAAATGAATTAAGAGTCACCTTGAATGGATCTAAGCAAAGAAAAAGGTCTGTAACCAATCTATCAGTTTTTATTCTGGGGTTTGCTCCATCTGTTCTGGGATTTATACTGAGGTGTAAAAATATACCATTAATTTTTTTTATCGAGGACGCTAATGGAAACAACTGGCAAATTGGACATTCAATCAATCGGGCTTTCATGGAAACTGCAGAAGTTTGGTCGGGTAAAAAATACGAAGACAATTCAGGAGCTGCAGTAACATTAAACTGTAATTCTTCAGTTTTTCTTTATCAAAAGCCTCTTGATCACATTGCCACACCAGGCGATTTCAATAATGATTTCAATAATGATTTTTTTAAACAATATGACTAAACAACAAATTTTAGATGCTATTGCCGAATACATTACAAGTAATGAACTTCAGGAAATAACAGGTCCTATATTGAATGTAATTCTAACTTCGATCGCAAATATTATTCCTGATAAGAATATGTTAACGCTGACTTTTGGAGGTGTTGTAAATCCGTCATCCAATATTGTAGTAACACCAGGTGTTCAAAAATGGTTTTTTGGAAATCCTGGAACCTATTCAAATGCAGGAGGTTTGATACTCGCAGATAAAAAGGTAAACATACTCTCTTATAATGGATCTACCTGGGAAAAGATGGAAGTGAATGTTCCACAGACAGATGAGTTTTCTGAAGCACAGTTTAATAAAGTTGCAAAAACGATAGGCTCATCGAAAGTTTCTTTAATCTCAAAAGATTTATCAACCGTTAGCTTCAGTACATCAATTCCCAGCGGAACCGGATCTTCTATTTTTACCGTAAAACTTGATTCAAGTCAGAATTTATCTAAACTTAGAGTCAAGGTTGAAAATGCAGGAATTGGAAATTTTGTTGCTCGTAGAGGAACATCTATTATTCCAATTAAAGTGGATGTCCCATTAGTTCCTGGGTGGAATGATGTAGCTGTTGATTTTGATGGATTAGCTGATGATTATATAGGTTATACAACATCATCTTCTACATCAAAATTATATTTCATTGATAATAATGGTGGAAACTATTATTCTATAAGTGGAGGAAATATTACAGTAAAAAATGGGAATATTGCCTTAGAGGTTTTTAATAAAGTCTACAATGGAAATACATTGAAAGATGTTTTGCTTGTAAAAGAGATCAACACAAATGACTTTAATCGATTGAATAGGCTAGCCTCTCCAAAATTGAGGAGCCGCGATTTAGGGGTTATTTCATATTTCAATCTTCCTTCTTTACAAGATGCCATGAAAAATAATACCATTTCAATTGATGGAACTTCAATTGTTGGAAACTTTGAATCAAAATCAAAGTACTCATTTTCATTGGGCTTTGTAGTTCGTTTTCCTGATATGTACAGTACAAATGTAACGGTAGCAAATTTTGATTTTGGAAGCTTTACAATGAATATAGTAGCAGGCGGATCCGGTATTGCTATTACTGGAGATGGTTTGATAGCAAATAATATTGCATTTAATTATGCTAATAAATATGTTCATTTCTGTGTTAAGGGTAATGCCTATTTTATGGCCTGTTATGTAAATGGAACTCAGATTGGATTTTTGAATAAAGGAAAAGTAATTTCAAAAGTTCAATTAAAATTTCCGCAAACAAATAATCAAGAAGTTAAAAACATTACTTATTGGAACAGAGAGATCTCTAATGCCAGAATGTTAAAATGGGCTGATTCTACTTTACCTGAAACTTATTTAAATCCTTTTGATTTAACGACCGGAGAAGACAAGGTTTTTCCAACAGAGGGACTTGTTCTTTTACCAAACGCCCTGATTGGAAATCCTTATTTTGAGTATGATGCCGAACAATGTATTGTGAAATTCAAAGGGATATATCATCTTTATTTTTCAGCCCACAAAGCGACCCCAAGTGTCGTTTTAGATAGTGGTATCGGGGTGGCATTATCAACTAGAGTAGATGGTGGATATATGATGTACACGAATGATGCTGTTATTGGGGGAAATCGTAGTAAAGCAGGTGTAACCCGCGCAATGGGTTGCTGGGCTGGTGTCTATAATGATAATGTTTACGTTTTTTCTGCAGTAGATTATAATGTGAATAATGCCGGAAGTAATATTCATAAAAGCTCGGACGGCAAAAATTTTAGTTTAGTTGGCTCTTTTATTTCAGATATGCCCAAAGTTGCAAACATTGGAATATGGCCAGAAAAACAACCTGACGGTTATTTCTATGGGTTAGTAGAAGGTAGACCTGCAGATATATGGGAATTGCATTTGGTTAAATCTCAAAACTTTGAAAGCGGATGGACTACTGTCCAAAAATTACCTAGTCTACAAGTTAAAGCTGGTGGGATGTACGGAGGAGCCAGATTAATGAGATCAATAAATAATGATCGATGGATGGTTTTTTATCATGCAACTCATGATCTAACAGGAAACCTTCCAACAGCTTGCTATTATGCAGAATGTTTTGATGCAGTTCCATTAAACTGGATCAATAAACAGAAATTAATAGAAGTAACGGATGTTATTAAAAATCATGGTGCTACGAATGCCAGTGCGACTACTTCTGATCAGACAGCAACCCCCCATGTCATTGAGGCTGATGGTAAAACTTATATCAGCTATTGTTTAGCACAGAATATTCCTGATCTACTTACCCAATTAAGAATGGTTGAGTTTGACGGAACCAAAGAAGAATTAGTCGGAATTGTACCAGTAAAATATAATTAAAATGATATTAGAACTTATTAAACATGATTATGCCGCTTTATGGCTTAAATTAGTAGTTGTCTCAGGTGCTTGGGGATGTGTACTCCTTGCAATCCTAATAGATCTTTACTTTGGGGTAAAGAAATCCAAAGCATTAGGAGAACATACTTCATCGGAAGGATATAGACGAAGTATTCAAAAATTTAATTACTACTATGCTTTATTAGTATTTGCTTTAATCTTTGATGCTCTACTCCCTATTTCATACTATATGCCATTTCCTTTGTCAACATTACCGATAATAACTTTATTAGGAGCTGTAGCTTTAATTTTTACTGAAGCAAAGTCAGTAAGGGAAAAAGGAGATGCAAAACTTCGTAGAAAAACCGATGCAAGCTTCCGTCAAATAATTGATGTATTGAAAAAGGAAGACATATTAAACAAATTAATTAAAGCGCAATCAGATGAAAAAGAGTCTGCAGATAATAGTATTTAGTTTTGTTTTGTTTTCCTGTGGATCACGACACAAGACCGTTGATAAAAATGAAAGTAAAACCATCTCAGATACTTCAGTAAATATTACTTCTGAAGCTTCTGTAAAGTTTGGTAGAAAAGAATCAAATTTAGAGATCTATGACCTGTCCAAAAGTAAGATCTCCATCATTCCAAAAACGAGCAAATGTGCAGATCCTCAAAACAATTCTGACATCTCTAAAGCTAGGATCATGACAATTAAAGATTCTAAAGGGAATGAAGCTAATATTCCAGTTGATGAAAACTCAGAAATAAATATTGAAAATACTTCTGATCAAGTATCAAGGATTAAAACAATGGAATTAGAACTTGCAGAAATAAAAAAAGAGAAAATTAATCTCCAGGCTACAAATGAAGAATTAAAAAAAGATCTTAAATCTTCTTTGGAAAGTAATAAACCAATGTGGTGGCTTTACGTTTTATTGTTCGTTTCCGGAGTAAGTCTTATACCATTTTTAAAATTAATTGCTAAAAGATGAAAACAATTACTGAGCAGGATTTAAGAAATTCTGCAAATAAACTTAGAACTGATATAGCAACAGTTAAAACAGTGAACGAAGTTGAAAGTAGTGGTTCTGGCTTCTTACCTGATGGCCAGCCTAAAATTTTGTTTGAAGGTCATGTTTTTTGGAGGGAATTGAAAAAAAGAGGAATTAATCCCTTCGAACATTTGAAAGGCAATGAAGATATTCTTTATGAAAAATGGACCAAGAAATATTACAAAGGTGGAGCTGCAGAACATCTTCGATTACAAAAGGCTTCAAAAATCAATAGGGATGCAGCTCTTGCTTCTGCCTCCTGGGGAAGTTTCCAAATTATGGGATTCAATTATAAACTTGCCGGCTATTCCTCATTACAGACTTTTATCAACGCGATGTATGAGTCAGCTGGAAAACAATTGGATGCATTTGTTAATTTCGTTATCAATAATAAACTTGATGATGAATTAAGAAATAAAGATTGGGATGCATTTGCAAAGGGCTATAATGGCTCCGGGTATAAAGCAAATAAATATGATGAAAAATTAGCATCCGCGTATAAAAAATATTCCAAAAATTAATTGAATATTAAATAGGATATATTAAATAATCCCCACCTACTTAAATGGGGATTATTTAATATTAGTACCTCGTTTTAACCACTAATATGGCCCTATACCATCAAAGTAATTATCAATATCTGTTTTGCTTCCGATGAACAGAAACAATCCTTTTGAAAGTATGTTATTCATAACCTTTCTACATATTTCATCGAGGTCAATACTTACGGAATTAAACTCCTCATAATTTAGGTCGTTTTCAAGTTCCGCTCCGTGGATATATTGGGACCTTATCTTATAACACTCTTGAATAAAGTTGTGTGTAGGTACTTTGTCAGCAGTATTGTGATGAACTAAAAATAGCGAAGTTCTTTCTGATGTATTTCTTTTTACAAACCTATCGCTAGTAGAAAACAGACATTCTAAACATGCAATATAATTGGTAATTTTTAATGGTAATAAACCTACACTTCTCGCATTTGTTATGAAAGCCATCGATCGCTCCACCCTGTGTAAGTCTTTATAGTTAATTACTTTTTGCCATAAACCTAATTCACCTCCTTCCATTTCCTTGCTGTAATCTACCTGTAATTTACTTGGCCAATTTTGAAGTTCTCTGACATAAGAAAGTAAATTTGTAAAATCAGAAGGACTGAAATGTGTAGTGTTGATACTTCCAATAGAATTGTATATAATTGGCATTGTACCTCTATAATAGTCTGTTCCTTTAGGATCACATGGTATGTAGAAAAATTGACCCGTATGTACGCTATTGTCTTTTATTCGCCATAAATTAGTTAACACACTTAGAACATGATTTTGAATTTGGTTTTGGTTAAAGTCTTTGAACACATTCACAATCATAAATACATTCCCGTCCTTTATTTTGCTAGAATCGCCGGATCCAAAAATTTCCAAAAATTTTCCAGAATCATAATGCAGCTCTAATTCCTTAAGTCTAGTGACAACGTAGTTTGTAATGGTATAATTTTGAAAGGCAACGAGTGATTTTTCAGCGATTTCCATTCCCCGTATTTCAACAAGGCAGATGTGTGATTGTTCCATGATATGTTTTTTAGTTTTGACCAATATACAATTATTTCGAAATATTCTTTACCTTTAAAATCAATGTGATTTTTTTACATTATTTGTGTTTTTTTAGGGCCTTCATGGGAGTGCCCTTTTATTTTTTTATATTTGCTTATGCACCAATCACACATAAATTCTTTGAGAGGCATTGCAATTCTAATGGTTATATTAGTGCATGTATCGCAGCTCTTTAATTTTACTTCATCATTTGAAAGGGAGATTTTTGATTATGGAAAGATGGGAGTTCAATTATTTTTTATTGCTTCAGCGTATACATTGTGCCTTTCAAGCCACTTCCGGGAAAAGGAAGAAAAGCATGTTTTAAAGTTTTACATTCGAAGATACTTCAGAATATTTCCAATTTATTATTTAGGAATAATAATTTACTATTTGCTTAACCTATATTTTAAGGATCCTGATAATTATACAATCAAAAACATTCTAGCAAACGTTTTCTTTTTCCATGGTCTTGTGCCTTCTGCCAACAATACAATTGTTCCGGGTGGTTGGTCCATTGGTACGGAAATGTTGTTTTATTTGATTTTTCCATTCTTGTTTAAATTTTTAAGCTCTGGAAAATCACTATTAAAGGGATTTTTTTTAATAGTCATAGCACAATTAGTTATATTCTATTTCCAGCGAAAACCAAACTTTAACTATGAATTTTTCTATTTTAACATATTGAATCAGTTATCTGTGTTTGTTATTGGAATATTTTTCTTTTTACATAAAAAGTATCTTACAAATTCAAGAAATTCTGTAATTATTTTTTTACTATTTACATCATTTGGAATACTGATTTCAGGAAATCAAGAGCTGTTTAAATTTGGTGGTTACAGATACGCATTTAGGATTATTCCTATAATCTCAGCAATATCTTTTTGCGCATTGTTTGTGATAGCAGAAGAATTTAAAATTATTAATAATATTGTGTTTCAGAAAATTGGAATCAATTCTTATTCTATTTATATTATTCACTTCATTCTACCATTTTTCGTACTTCCTAAAATGGAAGGGTATTTAATGTTTACTTTAATCTATGGGCTTGTTGTTGGATCCTCATATTTAATTTCTATAATATTAAATAAATACATTGAAAAACCCTTTATTCAGTTGGGAAATAGGATAATTAAAAAAGTATAGATAAAATATAGCTACAATTTGTAGCTGAAAATATTTTGTATTTGTTACAAATTGTATCAATTTTGACAAATGGAAATTAGAGGGGAATTAAAAGCAATACTTCCTGATCGGCTGACAGTCATTTCGAATGATAAGGATCAGGAGTTAGATGTATTTTTTACAGATTCAAAACTGGATGATATAAAAATTTTGATTGTTCCGGAGAAGGTACATTTATCTGTCAGGACTCAGTCTATAGAAATACAAGGAATGAAACTCGGAAAGTTTTGGTTATCTTTCATTATTTCGCCTGGTAAACCATTACCCGAAAAAAGAGGTAAAGGACAAGGCGATTATAATTGGGCTCATAACCAAGTAAATCAAAATAAAAAGTAGAGTTATGGAAGTAAAGGGATTTATAGAAGAAATAGGGCCTAACTATATTAGGCTCCTAACATATCATGAGAAACAAGAAGTAGATATTTTCTTTGATAGTGACTTATTAAAAGAAGCGGTCAGCAATATGAAATTAGGTGCAATGTATATTGGAAATGTGAGAGTTCAAAGTGTTGAAGTAAATGGGCAAAAGCTTGCTAGGTTCTTGATGTGGTTTGGGGGAACGAAATAAAATTTAATTCTCATTAAAAGTAATACCAGGTGAAATCAATTTGATAAATTTTTAATTACTACGGAAACCCGTAAGGTGGCGTAAAAATGTTGTTATAAATTTGAATTATGAAAGTAGCCTTAACACAAATAATTACAAAGAAAGTATCTGGAGAGAAAACACGTGATTTTATGACCGTGAACAGGGAAAAAAATGAGATTCGTTTTGGTATAAACGAAAAGAAGATAATTCTAACTATGGAAGAATATGAAATACTGAAAGAGTTAGATAAAAATATGTTCTAATATTAATTGGATACATTTAAAAATTGAAGTTAAAGCAAAGCACCTGACCTAACAGGTGCTTTTTTTGTCCTTTTTATAGGGAGACAATTTATTACATTGCAGCAAAAATATGGCAATGTCTCAAAATATCTGGATCGCAACTTCCTGGAATGAATTAAACGAATGGCAAATTCAGGAAATAGCTCATCTTTACTTAAATACACCTGCAAAAAATTTTCATGAGGTTTATCCTCAAATGATCGCTATTGTGTATCAGAAAGAAGATACTCCTATCCATAGATTTGAATTGTTTAAGCTGATCAGAAATGTTCCAGCTTCAGAACTTGGAAAATATACTACATTTCTTTTAGAAGAAAACAATTATTATAGATTTCCATCGATTCCAGGACTTATAAAACCTTCGGACCGATTAGGAAACATTTCAATCAGGCAATTCTCCACCATAGATACTTTCTTCCATCAATGGAACCAGGATAGGTCTTTACTTAAATTAAAAAGGCTTGTAGCATCGCTTTACAGAATCAACAAAAAATATGACGATCTGGATCTTTCTGCAGTTGATGCAATTACGAGAGAAATTCCCGTAAAAAAAATGGAAGCAATAGCATTGGCTTATTTGTTTACCAGGATATCAATTTCAGATCAATATAAGGTAGTCTTCCCGGAAGTGAAAGAAGAGTCTGAAGAGGAAAAAAAATTGCAACCAGTCTTCAAGAAAAAAGAACAACAATACATTCCTTTTGACAAAATAATTATTGGTTTATCTATGGATGAATTGCAGCCACTTGGAAAAAAACAAGACATTAACGATGTTCGCATTTATGAGTTTTTGAGTGTTCTGTCGGAAAGTATTTTATATCACAAAGAAAAAGCAAAAGCATATGAAGGAAAATAGCTACATTGAAACTAAGGATTATTTTGAAAATTTGGTTGAACAATCGAATTTTATCAATGAATTTGTGGCTTTTTCCGAAAGAGAATGGGCTGCTAAAAAAGCACAGGTTGGAGGCATAAAAGCTCCTGTTTTGGCATTGTTTCGTTATGAATTGGGCTTTGAAGGTAATGACCATAATACAATAGCGGTTCGAAAATTAGGTTTTGCTATAATGTTTAATAAAATTCCTGCAGGCGATTTTCAAGCGCAATATAATGCTATCTATGAGGCTGAAAAATTAGCTATCAAAATGCTCTCAAGAATAATGATTGATAGTTGTAATCCCAATCATTTCCTATATAATTCATTTATGAAAGAGACTGTTGAAATTAAACCTGTAGAACTTTCCTCCAGTGATTTTGGCGTTGATGTTTTGTTTAGTTTAAAAAATAAACAGATTCTTAAAGTAGATACCAATGACTGGAAAGATTTAGATCAAATTTGTAGATAATTAATTTATGAAAAAAGATATCACTGTAAAAGTTAATTTGAAGTTAGACTCATATGCCATCATGGAAACTGAGTTTGTTGGGATGCCTCCAAGAAAGGAAATAATTACAAGGTTTAGAATGCTTTTAGCTCTTTATAAACTCCAAGAAACTGAGGAGAATTTAGATATTATTGGAAGCTTTATTATTGTACTTAAAAAGAAGCACGGAGTTTCTGAAATGGATATTTTAAAGCATATGATAGAAACAAAGACTCATGGCGTGAGCTTAAAAATGCAAGCAGTAATATCGGCCATCTATTTAGCAAAGTTTAAAAAGTAGCTCATGAATGATTATATCCAGGTCATGAAAGACCTTATTAAAGAACATTATTCCAATACTCCGGAGGGTAATAAAGTCGAAATGCAAACAAGTGATGTTTTGAAATGGTTTAGAGGAGTTATACCTGGAGAACCGATTAATCAACATGATGTTTTCGATGTTCTTACAGAAATGGAATATAAAAAATCACAAAAGATTCTTACAAAACAAGTTCAAACAAAAAAAGGAAATAAGAATTTAGGTATTGAGCCTGAATTTAAAGACGTTGAAATAGGAAGAATCCTGGTCTGGGATCTTTATGACAAATTAGAATAAAAATTCTCTTATGTATCGAAATGAAGAACAAGTTGCAAGAAGAGCTGAAGCAATGCTTGAATCATCTTTGCGATCTAAAACAGCATCTTTTGCAGATCATGTCAACAGGAAAAGTGGACAGAAGTCGGTAAAAGATGCAATTGCAGTTTCAAAAGTTCAAAAATTTGGTCCAAACTTTTACATGAGAAGCTTATCGATCAAAATGCCGAAACATGGATTTATACTAGATGCCGGAGTAGATACTACCAGATCCGGAGGATCCAGAAAACGCAATGAAGGAAATACAACTTACAGCTTCAAATCCCATACAATGAAAATGGCAGCACAACCATTCATTAATGAGGCTGTAGAATCTTCGAGGGTGAAAGATTTTGTAATGAATGAAATTACCAGAATAAGATCTGAAGCGATACTTGTAAACCTAAAAAAGATTTTAGAAAATAGATAGAGATAGCACCTTCAGGTGCTTTTTTTATGTCCTTTCGCAAATTCTCTCTCAAATCGACCTTGCCACAAATTCTCAAGGAAAATGGCAGGTACAACAATTACCACTACCGGTATTTTATACATTAACGGAAATCAGGTTGAAAATACATTTCAAAGTGTATCCCGAATAACCAGGAGGCTAGAATCCGAATTGAAAAAGCTTCCAGTTGGTTCTGCTGAATTTGTAAAAAAAGCTGAAGAATTAAAGCGAGCCAGACAAAGACTTGCAGAAGTTAAAGATGAAATTAACGGAGTCAATGAGTCTATGAATAAAGCTTCAGGATTCCTGGGTTTATTCAATAATGGTTTATTAAAATTTGGAGACACATTTAAAGAAGTCTTTTCTGCGGATCTGGCAGGAAAATTTTTCGATGTTATCATTGACAAAGGCAAAGAAACTATTGATCAGCTCCTGAAAGTTGCTGATGCTATGACCGATGTTGAGAAAACTACGGGAATGTCAACGGAACAAGTCAAGGATCTCTGGACGGAATTTGATGGTATGGACACCAGAACCAGTAAGCTCGACCGTCTTAAAATTGCTGAAGTTGGTGGACGTCTTGGGGTTCCTATCCAGGAAATGAAAGATTTCGTTCAACAGGTAGATAAAGCCTATGTTGCCTTAGGAGATAGTTTCGAGGGAGGACTGGAAGGTGTTGTTGATCAGCTTGGAAAGATTAAAGGACTTTTCAACGATACAAAAAATCTTGAATATGCAGAAGCAATTAATAAAATTGGTTCTGCTCTTAACACTTTAGCAGCTTCCGGAACATCATCTGAGGGAAATATCTCGCAGTTTGCCTTAAGGGTGGGTGCTCTGCCAGATGCATTAAAGCCCGGACTTGATAAGGTTTTAGGTTTAGGAGCCGCTTTCGAAGAAGCTGGTATTGATGCTCAGATTGCTTCTTCCGGATTTTCAAATTTCATAACCAACGCAGCCGAAAATATTGAGGGCTTTGCCATTTCTATGCATATGAGTGTGGGAGAGGCTAAAAATCTAATGAATACCAAGCCAGAAGAGTTTTTCCTTCGTTTTGCTCAAGGTATGAAAGGCCTGGATGCTACTGAAACTGCAAAGGTTTATGCAAGCTTAAAATTAAACTCATTAGAAGTACAAAAGGCTGTGGGTGCTGCAGCTAATAAAACTGATGAGTTTAAGAAAGCGATTAAGACTGCAGGAATCGAAATGGAGAAAATGAGTTCTCTTCAGGACGAATTCAATAAAAAAAATAACAATGCTCCGGCAATCCTGGAAAAGATCAAAAATGCTTATGATGATATTTTTACTTCTACTAACGTCATCAATCAATTTGAAAAACTTATTCAGGTAGTAGGATGGTTAACCGGAGTAACTTCTGAAAGTGGTGATGGTATTAATGTTTTTAAAGAAAGGCTCAAGCTTTTAATTAACATTATAAAGATTGCTGTGGCTGGCTTTATTGGTTATAATGCTGGTGTTGCTTTAAGCGCCTTATTAACCACGAATGCAACTAGAGCCACCTTATTGAGTATTGTTGCTGATAAAGCAAAAGCTGCAGCGGTTTGGTTAAGCCAGGTTGCCATATTAGCTTATAACGTTGCTTTAGGTATTCTCAATCTAAGTTTAAGGAGGGTCCGACAGTCCTTAGCTATTTTCAATGCTACTACAAATGCCAATGGTCTTGGAGTCTTAATTGGGCTAATTGCGGCGGTTGTTACTGCTTACAAAGTGTTTTCTAATGAACTGGATGAAACAGCAAAGAAGAAGAAGATCCTTGATAATATTACAAAAGATGCTTCTCAGAATTCAGCTAAAGAAATTAATAATCTCGATCAACTCTATAAAAAAGCAACCGATGTTAACAAGTCGACAAAAGATAGATTAACAGCTATCAATGAATTAAAAGCTCAGTATCCAGATTATTTCAAAAATATAAAGGATGAGATTATAATGAACGGTAAAGCTGAGGAAAGTTATAAAAGGCTTCGTGATTCAATCATTGCATCAGCTAGGGCTGCTGCTGCTCAAAAAAAATTAGAAGAAAGAGCAGCTGAAAGACTTGAGAGAGATCAAAAAATTGATGAAGACATTGCAGAACAGGATAAAATAATAAAGAATCCTCAATCAAAAACTACTCAGGGAACCAGCTTTTCAGGAGCAAATGAACTTTCCGGCGGCGGTCCTAGAACTTTGTCCAAAGAAGAAGTTGCTGCAGGTGCTGAATACAGAAAAAAGGTTCTAAACAACATCAAAGAGGCACAAAAAAAAGAAGACGAAGAGCAAGATAAATTTTTGCTTGATATCGTAGAAGTCGGGAAGCCAAAGAAAACTGAGGGTACTGGTCCTGAAGTTCCTAAAAATATAGCCCTTCCAGATAAAGATAAAAATAAGGAAAAGAAACTTGCTGATGATCTAGAAAAAGCAAGAGATGCTGTTAACAAGGCTAATGAAGCCAAAACTGAAGCTGATAAAAAAGCAGGAGAACTTGAGAGAAATCGGATTGATGAACAATTTAAAATATGGGAAGAAAATAAGCAGAAAGAATGGGATGTTGAGCTTCAGGATTACGAAAATCGTAAAGCGGAACTTCAGCAACAAACGGCCGAATTTAAAAATCAGATCCAGAAAACCAATGATGAAATAAAAAAGCTGGAGCGTGATAAAAAAGAAACAAAAAATCCTGCAGCAGCAGCTGAATTCGGAAATGCAATTGCGGGTCTCCAGAAAGCGAATGAAAAACGGCAAGGTTTAATTAAGGCGAATGCCACAATTGAAGATCAGTTTTTCCAGACTCACGGTTTCAATTTGTTAAGAATTGAGGAGAAATATATAACTAAAAAATATGAAAAAGATGTTGCAGCACTTCAGAGCTCAGCAGACTTGGAGAGAAAATCTGCTGAGGATTCAATAAACAATATTTCGACGATGAATGAAGCTCGGGAAGCCCTTTCTAAAATGGGTTATCTGAAGCTTACAGAAACGGAATTGAAAGCCATACAAACGCTGGAAGATGCCAAAAAAGCATTAAGAGAAAATGCTGATCGTGCTTATTTAAAATCTCAGGAAGATTTCTTAAAAGAACAAAAAA
Source organism: Chryseobacterium sp. PTM-20240506 (assembly GCF_048296755.1). NCBI lineage: Bacteria > Pseudomonadati > Bacteroidota > Flavobacteriia > Flavobacteriales > Weeksellaceae > Chryseobacterium > Chryseobacterium sp. PTM-20240506. Next base: position 1,447,252 of record NZ_CP182581.1, on the reverse strand, counting down.
AGTTACTAGAGAAGTTACTTCAGGATCCGTCATTATCGTCTGAGTCTCTTGAAAAGCTTAAAAAGGATCTTGAGGAGCTAAATAGTAAAATCACTGAAGTTCAATCATCCATGAAGGGTGGATCCGAAGCAGATTCAAAAAAGGTAAAAGAAGAAGGAGATACTGAAAAAGAAAAAGTTGATATCCTTGGTTTTTCTGCTAAAGACTGGGAAACCGCCTGGAAGAACCTTGATACTACAAAAGGTAAACTCGGAGCTGTTAAAATGGTTATTCAGGCCCTTGGTAATGCTTTTCAGGCCTATTATCAATTACAAAACGCTCTTGCTGAGCGTGAGATGGCAAAATTTGAAAAAAATAATGATAAAAAGAAGAAAGATCTTTTAGGGCAATTGAATTCCGGAATAATTACTCAGGCGGAATACAATAAGAAATTACAGGAAATCGATGCAACGACTGCGAATAAAAAAGCAGAAATAGCATATAAACAAGCTAAAACTGAAAGAGCTCTAAAAATTGCGGAAACAATTACCAATACTTCACTGGCTATCATGCAGGCTTATAGCCAGCTTGGTCCAATCGGAGGAACAATAGCAGCTGTTCTGATTGGAACTCTGGGTGCTATACAGCTGGGAACTATTCTTTCAACTCCTCTTCCAGATAAACCAACATTTGCAAAAGGGGGATTCACTTCTAATCAGGGTTTTGGTGGACCTGATGAGACGGGTGAAGTTCCTGCAGGAATTGTTCACGTAAATGAATGGGTTGCTCCGGCTTGGATGCTTCAGAATCCAAGAACAGCCCAGGTCATTGATTATTTAGAAAGTGTTCGCCAGGGAAAAACAACTCCTTTTGCTGATGGCGGTTTCTCTGATCCTGGTTCTGATACCCCAAATGTTAATAGATCTCAGCCACAAACAAATTTAATTGATGTTGTAAGCCAAAACCTGCAGGTAATGTCTGAAGTAAAAAAATTACTTCAAAAAATAGATGAAGAAGGCATTGAGTCCTATATGGTGGCTGACGCTAAAAACGGAAAATTAATGAAAGTAGCAATAAATGAAATCGAAACAATTGAAAATCGAAATGCAAGAAAATAATTTCCAGGATTTGCAAATTTTCGAATCAGCAATCCTTAATGAATGTTGTGATTTAATAAGCCATAGAGCGAAAATAATTACCGGAGAAGATATCTATCTCGTTGGATCTGTTTCAAAAATATTGAATGGAGATTTAACTGAAGAATATAAGATCAAAGACATTGATTTTATTGTTTCAATGTCTGGCTTTCAAAAATTAATCAGGAATAAGGACCGGCTTTTTCCGGAAGCCAGAACCATAGAGCAAAGACCTGAAAGATTAATCATATATCTGAACAGTTTTGCTATAGAAATATGGAATTACATGGAACGAAATACCGACAAACAAAAGAAACTTTTTAATAATAAAATACCTTACTTATGCCAATTAGAACCAAAAAAGAAACTCAATATATTTTAGTTTGTCCACCAGGACATGCTGGCGGTTCTGCATGCTCTACGATCTCTACTATTGTAGATGTTCCGATCAGAGACTGGAAAATTAATCCTCCTCAGTTAAACAAAGTGTGGCAGATGGGAACAGCTGCTCCAGGTCAGCTGTTTCAGGATTTTACGTTTCCTGAATTGGAATTTGTTTATACCTATACAAATTATCGATTTAAAATCAAAAAAAATATTGCTTCGGGATCTGTTGACTTCGTTAAGTTAACATCAACAAAACTGGTAGGAGATGTATTTAATCAAACAAACCTGATTACTGAGAGAGTATTTTGTGATTTTCAGAACCTGGATAATTTATCAGTTGGAAATCATGTGCAGCCTGTCACAATTGAAGCCTACGGAATAGATACAAATAACCAGGAACATTTTGTGGAATCTTATTATACTGAAATCTCAGTAACCGTTCAGGCAGGAACCGGTATTTCAACAGATAAAAACACTTATAATTTGACCTTCAATAAGGCCGATGGACTTTTATCCGGTGATCTTAAAATTATAGTTTTTGTCACGGATCCGGTGACCGTTACTGCAACTGATCCTTTCATTAATCTTACACAAGATTCTGTAAACTCTCAAAGACATTTGAAGTTTCAGAATAATACTGTAATTCAAAATAAGGCTATTGGAAGTTATTCCGGAACTGTTACAATTCAAATAGGTTCAGCAGTAAAAACGGTAACGGTAAATCTGCAAGTAATTAATGATAATACCATATTTTATGTTAATCCATCTACTGTCAATACCTCCATGCAAAAAAATTTGTCGGAGATAAAACAATTTTCATCAACTATTTCGAATCCTAACAATTTAACAATTGTAGTAGAAAGTAAGCCATCATTTATTGATACAGCACTTATTACCAATGGTATTTTAAATTTTACAACTGTAAATTCATCGACACTCGCAGTCGGTAATTATTCCGGAGAAATTCTTCTCCGCTCAGGAACTGTTGTAAAAAAGGTAACTATAAATATTAGTGTTGTTCAGGCAATCACTCACGATTTTAAAGGATCGAACTATTATTTTGCAAAAGACCCTAATAAAGTCATTCTGAATAAAACTGTTTCTTCCTCAACTTATGTTAAAATGACATTGAAAATGTTTTTTAATGGCTTTGGGGAACAGTACCAGGAAGAAGAGGAATATACTTTTCCATATTTTAAAGGTTCTGTTGAAATTTTCCCTGGAGAGGAAATTCAGGATTTCTTTATAAAGGCAAAAGATATAAGAACCTCTCTGGATCCTGTGTATCAATATAGTCTCTCGTTGGTTGAAATGACTTTCAATGAAATGAATGATCTAGATGAAATACAATCTACTTTCGTTATTGATAATTTATATTTCGCACCAGGGAAAAAGCCTAAATGTTTCCCATTATTTACGGATTATCCCATAAGAAGCACATACAGTCAAAGTATAATTAAAATTAATGTTGATAGGCTCTCAGAGAAAGAAGAGTTAAATAAATTATATAGTCAATATAGACTTCCAAAACCCCTTCATACACCGAAATTTAATGTTGATCAGTTCACATTTTTACGCTCAAGCTTTAAAGCAGATCTTCAAAAAAAGATCATAGTTTCAAATGATCTGCAGTTTATTCCGCTTCCGGAACCTGAAAAGGTCATTCATATCGAATGGGAAAATCAAAATTTAGTTTTTGATTGGTTTTCTGCTTCTGGTGATTTTAAAATTCCGGTTGATATTGAAAGCGTGGTTGGTGAGTCCGATGAGTACCTGGAGGAAAAGTTTGACAGTGTCACTAAAAAGAATTTAACTGTCAATACCGGCTGGGTGTTAAAAGAAGAAATTGATTTGGTCACTGATTTATTGAAATCGCGATTATGCTTTATTTACGCTGAAGGAGTTAGATATAAGGTATATCCTGTCACTAATAAAAATGAGTTGAAGGATTCGGGGAAAAATACTTTTTCTATGGATATTGAATTTAAAATTTTAGAGAATGAGGACTAGAACTGATCAATTTGTCACTGAAAATTCCATCATTCGACTGACTGGAATTGAAACGAATTTTACGGAAGAAAACCCGCGTTTTAAGGATTCAATTTGGACCAAATATACATTACCATTCAAGTATTATTATAAGAGAAATTTTCTAAGTGAAAATGGCCAATATTCATCACTTAATAATAGCAGCTTAAAGCAAAAACATGAAGGATATCACGTATTTGAAGGAAAAATTAGAAAGGGAGTTCTCGAGTTTTTAGAAATAAGAAAAAAATGGGCTAGTATTCAAATTGATTCCGGATTCGAAGAGCTTCCAAATTTTGAAAAAAAACTTAAGTATCTACCGGTAGAATTTAAACTTGTTAATGATATTTATAATCATGCTAATGAAATAGTTTCAAAGAAGTATCCGGAAACTAATTATAACTTTCCAAAGCTTTACACTACTCAATATGATACAGAGCAGGATGGATGGAAGAACTTCAGCTCATTTATAAATGATAGAATATTAATTTCGGGAACTAATATTAAAGAATTTCCCCGTAATGAAATTCAAGAAAATGCCAATGGTTGGGATGTTCTTAATAGAAATATCATTCAACCTGTACCATACTTATTACATGTCCTGAAGGCTGGGTTTCAGGATGCCGGATTTACTCTTCAGGGAGATATCCTGGAAGATCCGCAGCTGAAGCAAAAAGGTATTTATTCTCCGGAACAATATTATACTACTGGAGAGCAAAAATATCAAAAGACGTTTGTGTTTTCTGCTGAATTTTTTGATAACGAAATCGTTGCAGGAGAAATCTTTGGCCATTGGATTAAAAAATTTAAAATTGATGCTCCAGGTAAATATCGTTTTGTAGGAAGTTGCTTGACCAACAATAATGGAAATTGTTCCCTTACTATTAAGAAAAATGGGGTAATTCTAAATGTTTATGGAAGTGGAACTACCTCTCCGTTTATTAATTTTGATCAGGTTATTGAAATCGAAGTTGATGAAGCTGAAACTGCTCCGGAATTCAGCTTTGAGTATTTTGGAAGGGTTTTTAGTGATCGTTTTAATGTGGAAGGTGTAAATATTGGAATTGCAGAAATTAAGATCAATCCAATGCGACAGAATACAACCTCTGGAGATCCGATTCCGTTCGTTTTTAATTTTGACAGAGTAGATCTAAGAAGAGCTCTTCCGGATATGACTTTTGGAGATTTAGTAAATACGATCAAGAACTGGAGAAATTATGATCTTTCCTTTGAAAACAATGTTGCAACGATGAACCGGATCGTAATTGATAAATTAGTTGAACCGGAGGATTTTAGAGAATTTGAAATTGATGATCCAATCCGGAAAAGAAATGATAAGAAGTTCTTCAATATTAAGTTTCCAGATGTAGAAGGTGTACAGCTTGATGATGTTTTTTTTGATGAAACTGGATATGTACTTAACAAGCCTATTTTACCAAAAGATACTACTGAAATTGTTATTAATGGATTCTGTTTGCCATTGGAGTCATTTAGAGCTGTAACAACTGCAAAAGTTTATGATGAAAGTAATTCTTTAATGTTGGTTCATTATGATGGTCTTGACCAGAATGGAGATAATCACGCCAAAAACCCTGATGGTTTGCACGGAACTTTTTTCGCTGATTCAGTTAAAGATTGGTTTTTGAATAGACTTACTAATTTCACGTATCAATGGACTTTTTTAATATCAAAAGCAAAGATCCGGAAGTTCAATATTAGATCAGAAATTTTCGCCTATAATAAGAAACACTGGATTAAATCCTGGGTGAAAAATTCAGTTTCTAAAAAATATTATTCAGTGGAAATAGAAACGGAGACTTTTTAGTCTCCGTTCTATTTTTAATCAAGTAGATGTAATGTTTCCACTACTTCATCTTCAACTATATGAGCGTAGATCATAGTTACTTTAATGTTGGAATGCCCTAATAAAATCTGTAAATCTTCAATTTTGCCACCTTTTCTAAGATAATTAGTTGCAAAGGTATGTCTGGCCACATGGTTTGACAAGTGCTTTCGTATTCCTAAGAACTTCGCGACATCTTGAATTGTTTCGTTTATTGTTTTTGCTGTAATAGGATTAATAAATAGGCTTTCATCATTTTCAAGTATCTTTTTACAGGTCACATTTGTTTTGAGAATTTGCTGTTTTTTTGATTTGTGATTCCAAAAATTAAAATATTCATCGTTAAGATCTAGTCTTTTTAATTTACGTAAATCCTCTATTCTTAAGCCAGTCATACAATTGAATAAAAAATACCCTAAACTTTTTTTATGGGCCTCACTTATAAATGGAGAAAAAAGATACTCTTTCATTCTTTCTACTTCCTCAATACTTAAATTAGTTCGATGAGATCGGTGTTGTTTGATCTTTATATCTTCCACATCGATATTTATCTGGTATCCTCTTTTTTTTGCCATTTTAATATAATGCTTTACAATTTTAACATTGCTGTCTACTGTTACTTCGGCATTACCTTTATTGTATATTAAGAATCGGCGATACTTTAAAATGAATTTGTCATTAATTTCTCCAAACAATATACTTGATCTAAATTCTTTGAGCTTAGCTAGAATAACTTTTTGATTTTTGCGTGCTCCTTCTGTCATAGATTTTAAATCCATTTCGTATTCCATGAAAGGGATAAAATCAATGCTTAAATCAGGTCTTTTAATGAGCTCCACACACTTTTCAACTGTTAAAACTTGATTATTAAGTCTGAATTGGATTTCAATCTTATTAATTTGAGATCTTATTTCATTTAGCAAAAGGTTAAGGTCGTTCATTTCCGGAGGTTTTACAACCTGCCTTTTTTGATCCCATTCTGTTTTTTTTAAAAAGAGGTCAACTGGAATCCTCTTTCTTTGGCCATGGATATAGAGATTCAAATAAAGAGGATATTTTCCATCTTTATTTTTGTAGTCTGTTTTTAAGAAAAAAGAGTGTTTCATAGCTTTTATTATTTGGGCACTCCCATAAAAAGCTGATGAATAAGAAATATTTGCGATCATAGTTAAAAAATTAATTTTAACCGGCCATTTTTGTCACTGAAAAAACAATTAGTGTCAAGCTTAGTGACAAAAAAAGGAATAATAGACATAAATTATATTAATGGATCACTCCTCTATAACCGTAAATGCTTATTATTCCTGTATTTTTGCAATTTTCTTTATTAAAGACATATTGCAGTTGTGACCTCGACAGGATTCAAACCTGTAACCTTCTGAGCCGTAATCAGATGCGCTATTCAGTTGCGCCACGAGGCCATTGTATCCTTATCGTTTAAAGGTTTGCAAATATAGCACTTTTTTCTTTTCTTTGAAACATGAAACTAAGAATTTTACTACTATTTGCGTTTTGTACTCTAATTTCCTGTAAAAGAGAGCAAAAAATTTCATCCGATGATTGGACGGTTATCTCAAAAAAGCTTCAATACAAGGATGAAGCTAATATTTTACACATCAAGTCGGGGAATTATACCTATGATTTCAAAAATAATCAGGTTCCATTTAAAAAAGTGGTCCTTCTCAACGCCAGTTTGATGGGATATGTTTCAGCTTTGGATGCGGAAAATCTGGTCGTAGGGATTTCAAGTCCCGAATATATTTATTCGGAAAAAATTCAGGGATTGCTTAAAGAAGGGAAGATCCAGAATGTAGGAAGTGATCAGAAATACGATGTGGAGAAGATTATTTCCTTACAACCGGATGCCGTTTTCACCAACTATATTGCAAGCTTCGAAAATACCTATCAGTTATTAAAAAATAACGGAATTCAGGTTGTCTTTTTTGATGAGTACCTTGAGCAGAAAGCACTTGAAAAAACAGCATATCTCAAAGTGTTCGGAAAACTTTTTGGAAAAGAAAAAGAAGCAGAAGCCAAATACGCTGAAATTGAAAAGAACTATAACGAATTAAAAAAGCTTGCCTTAACCGCTAAGGATAAGCCGGTAGTCCTTGCCAATGAGATGTACGGGGATGTTTGGTATTTACCCGGAGGAAAAACGTCTGTAGCGAACTTTATTTCAGATGCCAATGCAGAATATATCCTGAAAAATAACAATGAGGAGAAAGCTGTGACCATGAGTTTTGAGGAAGTTTTCTCAAAGTCTGATAAAGTTCAGTACTGGATCAATGCAGGAAACCATACTTCAAAAAAAGAAATGCTGAATATAAATCCTTTTTACAGTAAGCTGGGGGTATTTTCGAAAGGGAAAATATACAGTATTTCGGGAAGGGAAATTAAAAAAGCGAATGACTTTTTTGAAAGTGGTGTGGTAAGATCGGATTGGGTTCTGAAAGACTATATTAAGATTTTCCATCCCGAACTTTTGCCGGGATATCAGCTTGTCTATATGAAAGAATTGCAATAACTCGGAGGATTTGTTTATTTTTGTAGTGCTTTTTTTAAAGGTATGTGGAAAAAAATAAAACAACTGTTGTTTATCATTCTGATTTTGAATGTGGTGTTCATTATATGGGGCAGATTCTTTAATCCACCCATTACAATTACTCAGATCGGAGGCCTGTTCCAGTATGGAAAATTACAAAGGGATTACATTTCCTATGATGAAATGGGTAATAATGTGAAGAAAGCGGTCATTGCTTCTGAGGATCAGAAATTTTTTACACACAACGGCTTCGATTATGTGGCTATTGAAAAAGCGATGAAACATAATGAAAAAGGAAAAAAAGTAAGAGGCGGAAGCACCATTTCCCAGCAGACGGCTAAAAATATTTTCCTCTGGCAGGGAAGAAGCTGGATCAGGAAAGGATTAGAGGCTGTCTACACCTTTATCATTGAAAAAGTATGGGGTAAGGACATTATTCTGGAAAGATACCTTAATTCCATTGAAATGGGACGTGGGGTATTTGGAGTAGAAGCTGCATCCGAATATTATTTCGGGAAGTCGTCTAAAGACCTAACAAGTTCGGAAGCGGCCTGGATAGCGGCTGTTTTGCCAAACCCTAAAGAGTATGACCCTAAAAATCCTTCAGCCTACCTGACAAGGAAACACAACTGGATTTTAAGACAAATGAGAAATGTAAGTTTGAAATAGTATCTTTGTACTAATGAAATTTTTCAATTCCAGCACAAATTTTGAAACCGTTCTTAAAAAATATTTTTCTTTTAAGAACGAAACTCTTTCCTTAGAACCGTTTGCCGAGTTTTTGGAAAGCATTAAGAGAGCTGATTTTACAGATGTCCTCAATTTTTTTAAAAGTAATCCGGATTTTACAGCCAATTTTAAACATTATATCTACAATATTTTTGAGGGGAGGCCTTTTAACCTTTCGCTTACAGAGGCAAATATCCTTTCTGAAAATGCCTTTTTACCGGAACTGAAAAAAAGAATCCTTAATAAAGTCCTTCCTCCTGTAGAAAAGGAGAAAACGGTATGGTATCTTATCGATAATATCAGCCTGAGACCAAAGAAAGATCTTGAATATCTTCACAATCTTCCTGAAAATGAAGTCAATGAGTTCCTCACTATTTTAGGGATTTCTGATTTTATTATAAAAAATAATGTTAAAAGAGAGCTTATTTTCTCTATGAATATCCTTTCCTGGCGTGTTACAGGAATGGCTATGGAGGTGGAAGTGGTGAGAATGGCTCCCGAATACAGGAATTTTGACAATCCTTTTCTAGCTTTACAAAACGAGCTGGAAAGCCTTGCTGCAGAACTGGAAGCCGAGCCCGGATTGCAGCTTCACTCAAAAGACAGCAGCTACAAGCAGATCAAGATCTACATCCAGCAATGTCATGAGTTTGTTAATATAGCTTTTAAAAACTCTTCCAAATATGGAATTTCAGGGAAGATCAATCAGTCACTTCTGAAAATCCGTCAGCAGATTGAAAGAATTAATGAAATCATCAAGCTTCTGGTCATCAATGGTGATGAAGATGTGATTATCAAATCCAAACAGCTGATGTTTAATATTCTCCGGTATAAATCCCATAAGAATAATATCGCAGAGCTTATTAATGACAGTACAAGACTGATTTCCCATCTTATTACAAATCATACGGCAGAAGCCGGATCACATTATATTACCTCCACCAGGAAAGAATATATGAAAATGTTCTATAAAGCCAGTGGTGGTGGAATTATCGTAGGAGCACTCTGTGTGTTGAAAATGTTGTATGGATATATTCCGGGAAGTGACTTTTCCCACGCATTTTTATATTCTATGAATTATGCCATGGGATTCGTTATGATCTACCTGATGGGATTTACTTTAGCAACCAAGCAGCCGGCAATGACTGCTGCAACTATGACTAAAGTACTTGCCGAAGAAGGAAACAGCAAAAGAAATAACACGGAATTTGCACATCTTGTCTCTAAACTATTCAGAAGTCAGTTTATTGCTTTTGTGGGAAATGTAGCGTTATCATTTCCGATAGCTCTGGCTATTATTTATGGGCTGGATGTTTTTTTCTCCCAAAACCTGGCTGTCGACAGATCCGACAAGCTGCTTAAAGACCTGGATCCTTTTCAGTCAAAAGCTATTTTGCATGCAAGTATTGCAGGTTTCTATCTTTTCATCTCAGGAATTATTTCGGGAAATATAGGAAACAACTCCGTATTTTACCAGATCCCTGAAAGGATCGCAAAAAATATATCCATCAGAAAATTATTCGGGGTTAAATTTGCCAAAAACCTTTCTAAATACTATGCTAAGAACTGGCCGGGAATTATATCTAATTTTTGGTTCGGGGTTTTCCTCGGTGCTACTGCTCCGGTAGGTTTATTTTTTGGTTTGGATCTGGATATCCGGCACATTACCTTTGCTGCAGGAAATCTGGCACTTGGATTATATGGAAAAGATTTCTCTGTGGATGCCTACACATTCTGGATTTCCTTCTTTACGGTATTCTTAATCGGATTCTTTAACTTCCTGGTAAGCTTCGGGCTGTCTATGTTTTTAGCGTTCCGTTCCAGAAAGCTGAATTTCGGACAGGTAAGTGAGATTTATAAAGAAATATTCAGGTATTTTTTAAGTCATCCGTTTAAGTTCTTTTTCCCTTTAAGTTCAAGGCTGGATAAACATGCGGATGACCTGATGAACAATACCATATCTACAAAATCTGAAGATCATTAAACTTCTCTTGACCAAATTTATCCTGGAATTTCTTCAGGTAAAAACTTCTCCGCATCTTAAAATCATTTTTTAAAAGAGGGGAATCTATTTTGATCACAATACATTGGTCATGAATCCCTACACTTCTGATTTCCTGAAAAAGACTTTCATCAAGATAATCTTCCAGAAAATCCTTGATTTCAAATGCGATCAATTTATCCTCAAAACCGTGTATTCTGGCAAAGGATTTAACAAGGTCAGATGATTGAAATTCTCTTTTTTTTCGTTTCATTGTTTTAGATCCGAGGTTCGGATTATGTATTAGAAATTGTGGATTAAATTTTTATTTTTTGCAGGTAATGTATGGTATATTTTCGTTTCTGTTTTCTCTAATACGTTCATGCTTGATAAAGAAAAGTGAGTTTTTATGTGTTTTTAAAAGGAGATCAAAAGCAATTTTATTCTAACCCGCATTCTGAACTTCCTACTTTGTTTCCCACATCAGATTTCAAAAATTATACTTTCCTCATTTATTTTCTTAACTACACTTTCCGTTCTTTCTCTATGGGTGTCTGTAATAAAAATCTGCCCGAAATTTTCTTTATTGACCAACTCAATAAGTTGTGCCACGCGATGGTCGTCCAGCTTATCAAAAATATCATCCAGTAAAAGAATAGGCGTTTTACCGGTAAGCTCTTTTACGAGACTCATTTGGGCAAGTTTGAGCGAAATAAGAAAGGATTTTTGCTGGCCCTGGGATCCTATTTTTTTAATCAGTGCGGCATCCATTTCGAAAAGCAGGTCATCTTTATGAATTCCTCTGGAAGTATACGTCAGCATTCTGTCTCTTTCCAGGCTTTCCTTAAGTAAATTTTCGAATGAAGATTCCAATAGATGAGATTCGTAGATTACGGATACCATTTCCTTACCTCCGGAAATAATCTGATAAAAGTTTTGAACAATAGGATTGAGTTGGGAAACGAATTCTTTTCTTTTCTCAAAAATTTTAGTTCCGTGATTATGGATAGGAGCATCATAAATCTCGAGGGAATCTTTATCGAATACTCTGTTCTTGGCAAAATACTTTAATAAGGCATTTCTTTGCTGGATGATTTTCTGATACTGGATGAGGTCAAAAAGATATCCCGAATCAGTCTGGCAGATCATAGAATCTAAAAACTTCCGGCGGCTTTCCCCTGAATCCGAAATCAGATTAGAATCATAGGGAGAGATCATTACACTTGGCAGGTAACCGATATGGTCAGACATCCGGTCATAGCTTTTATCATTTTTTTTAATGATCTTTTTAGCCTCTTTGGGCTGCGATATTTTTAAAGTATCCTCACTATCATCATTCTGAACTTCGGCATCAATGGTGAAAAAGTCTTCCTCCTTTTTTATGTTATTAAGATCGGTGTTCCCTAAGAAACTTTTTCCCACGGATAAATAGTGGAGGGCATCCAGGATGTTGGTTTTTCCCACACCATTGTTACCTACAAAACAGTTGATTTGAGGGGAGAATTCAAATTTTTTCTCAGCATGGTTCTTGAAATTGTACAGAGAAAGTTTCTTAATAATCATTTGTCAAAAATACTTCATTATTCCCAAAAATAAAAAGGGAAGTGCAGAACAGGTTTCTACCCCAAAAGAAAAATAAGCCTCATCTCTTTTGTTTTCAGAATAGTAGATCAGGATATAGGTGATTACACTGGCCAGAAAAAAAGAAACTGCGTAGGGCGGATCCAGATAAAAAGAAGCCAGCAGGCTACTTATAAAAACCAAAAGATAAGCTATGTATTTTGTATTCTGGGTACCGATCAGTTTGGGAAAGGTTTGCACCCTGTCACTTTTCATATCCCGGATGTCAAAAGGAAGGACAAGTGCCGTAATAAAAAAGAAGCTGATCAGAAATATGGAAAGGCTGAATTCCGGTAATGTAAGCCAGCAATTTACCAGTGCCCACACCAGTCCCACATAAAAGACCTTCAGTAAGGGGATTTTTCTTATGTAAACGTCCAGAAAAAAGCTATTATATAACAATCCGAGGACGACTATGATAAACCATTTGATTAATCTTATTTCATTGTGATTATGGATGATGAGAAATGCACAAATTACGCCGGCTATAGCATTTAAAATTAATATTTTAAAGAAATGCTTAGTGTATTGATACTTAGTATAAAGATAACCACTGAAATACGTGATAAAAATTAAGAAAACGGAAGGGAAACGGAATGTGTTTTGCTCTTTCATGAAAAATACTGCAAAAAGAGTTCCCATTACGGAGACATAAATTTGACTGTCTATGACATATTTTTTCAGTATTTTTAAGAAATTCATTTATCAAAAATAACATTTATGAAAAGATTTTCCAAGGTTTTTATGCTTTTGCTTTTAATGCTGAATTTCTCAGCAGTTTTTGCACAGAAATACTACGACGATCAGTGGAAAAAAATTGCTGACAACAGCCAGAAAGGAGCGTACAAATCGAATCTTCCCATTGTTTTAGACATACAAAAACAAGCTATGAAAGAAAATAATACACTGCAGCTGATCAGATCCCTCAAAGCAGAATTTAGTATTGTAAATCAAACGACTGACGATGATCAGAATAATTCCGCTTCTAAATTCTTCGGTAAGCTTCAGGATACACAAAAGCAGCTGAAAGGTGATGAAAGGGTGGTGTATGATGTACTCTTAAGTAGTTTTTTTCAGGATTATTATAAACGGCATTCCTGGGAAATTAATGGACGGACGAACCTGAACTCTCAGGACGTTTCTCAGATTGAAACCTGGAGCAAGCTGGATTTTAAAAATTATCTGACGAAAAACTTCAAAGATCTTGACCAACAGAAAGAGCAAATGAAAAAAATCTCTTTGGATAAATATAAAAGTGCATTTTCAAATACTAAGGATATTATCTATTTTCCAACATTGTGGGATTGGTATTCTCTGAGGAAAATCAACTTTCTGGGGGATAACGAAATTTTCACAAAAAATGAGCTTGCCGAAAACAGGGTTCAGATCAATACAATTTTTGATGAATTAATTGCACAGAATAAAGGAAATGCAAAGTTGTATTTTATGCACCAGACGCTTTCTGAAAACTGTGACGCCAATCAGTGCAAAGATAAACTGGTGCAGCTTCAGAATCTTTTGAAGACTGATACCGAAGGAGATTATAAGGTATTGATCATGGAAGGGATCATGAATGAATACCTGATAAAAAAGCAAGCAAAAGAAGCTTTAGCAGTTGCTGCCCAGGCAAAAAGCCAGTATCCAAAATCTCCATTTCTTGAGAATATAAAAAATAAAGAAGATCAGATTCTTAATCCGAATCTTACTCTCAAATATGAAGAGCAAACCCAGGCCAATCTTCCTATCCACCTGGTTGCTGAATATAAAAACGTTTCAGAATTTTCATTGAATATTTACGAAGTAAAAGATGATTTTACTTCTTTCATGCAATATATCAGGAACTCATATGGAAATACATTTGGACAGGTGAAAAAAAGCCTGGTAAGAAAAGAAAGCTATCAGCTTCCGGATCCTAAAGATTACCAGATGCATAAAACCTCAGTGGAAATTCAGCCTTTACCTTCCGGTATATACGTTGCTGAGTATCTTGTTGCAGGGGCTGGCGCCAGTGATAATGATGCCAAACAGAATTTTTACTTTCTGGTTTCAAACAACAAGGTGATCTACCAGTCGAAAACAGACAGAAATCAACTTTCAAACGAATTGAAACTGGTAAACAGCGAAAACGGAAAACCTGTAGCTAATGAAAATCTTACATTCTACGAATTTGTAGCCAATAAAACTTTAAATAAAGTTGATGGAAAAACCAATGATAAAGGTGTTTTCAAATTTCCTTCAACATCAAGTAAGGATTACTACAGGACATTTTTGATACAGCAGCCAAAAACCAAAGATTATCAAATCATGCAGGTGTATGGGAATGATGATTATTCCAATTATGATCCTAATAAGCAGGTCCGTTCGAAAGCTCAGATCTTTACAGACCGTGCAATTTATAGACCCGGTCAGACAGTCTATTTTAAAGTGATCAATACAAAGGTTGATAAAGAAACGGAAGGGGTGGTATCAGGCCTGAAACAAAAAATAACGCTTGTGGATACCAATGGTCAGGAAGTCTCTGCACAAAATTTTACAACCAATGAATTCGGATCATATCATGGAAGCTTTATTTTACCGAAAGGACAACTCAATGGGGTGTTCTATTTGAATACCGACGGCAATACGCAGGGATATAAAGATATAAGGGTAGAAGAATATAAGAGACCAAAATTTGAGGTAACCTTCGATCCTGTAAAGGATGAGTATAAATACGGCCAGACTATAGAACTCAAAGGAAAGGCAGCGATGTTTTCCGGTGTTGCTTTAAGCAATACTACGGTGAGTTATGAAATCAAAAAACGCAACATCCGTTGGAGATATTTCTGGTGGTATCCGGAAGGGGATGATAATGAAAATTCAATCCTGGGTGAAGCAAAAACAAATGAAAAAGGAGAGTTTGTTATCCGCCTGGACCTTAAAAAAGATGAAAAACTGGAAGGTATCCAGATCGATAATTATGAGATCAATGCTTCTGTAACGGATATTAACGGAGAAACGCAGACGGCGAATACACAATTGAAGGTAGCTTCCGTATCCCATTATATCAAGGCAGATGAGATTAATAATGCTTTTACGGATGAGAATGTAAAAGTGAAAGTAGAGACAAGAAACTATAACGAGCAGGATCTTAAAAAATCGTATCAGGTAAAGCTTTCTAAACTGGAGTCTCCGGACAGGATCTTCAGGGATAATTTCCTGAGAGAAGTTCAGAATCAGCCCAAATTGAGCAAAGAGGAATTCATTAAGAAATTTCCACATGATTTATTTGACAAAAATGATGAATTAAAGAATTGGAAAGTCGGAAAAGTGGTTCTTACCAAAACACAGGAACCATCTGGAGATCAGAAACAATTGGCAACCAATCTGGAACTGGGTAAACTGGAAACAGGGGATTACCAGCTGGAATTGTATAATATAGAAGGAAAAGATACCATAAAATCCGTACAGAATTTCAGTGTTTGGGATAAAGGAGAGTTAAAGCCCGGTCAGAAAACATTCCTAAAGGTTATCGGACCTAAAAATGAAGGGGGAAGAGGTGAAAAAGCAAAGATCTATGTGTACTCGGCTGTTCCTGATGCCATAGTCAATGTATTTGTTCAGAATGGGTCAGGAAGCACTCTTTCTGAAAGCTATAAGCTGAAAAACGGAATGCTGGAGTATTCAGCAGATATTCCTAAAGATAAAAGTGTATCTGTTTTAAATGTTCAATTTCAGATTGTTGCATTTAATGATGTGCAGACTGAATCTGTCAATTTAAAAATTAAGGACTCTGAAAAGCCTCTTAAAATAGAGACGGTGACTTTCAGAGATAAACTGGAGCCTAATGTAAAGGAGAAATGGTCTGTAAAAGTTTCAGGAAATGATAAGGAGAAGATCAATGCTGAGGTTCTGGCCAATATGTATGATATGTCTCTTGATCAGTTTGCAGCCAACAGCTTCGATTGGGAAAAATTATATATTCCGTATACCATCATAACCTCTTACGATATCAGGGAGAATCTTCTGCAAAAATATTATCAGAAGAGACTGAAATATATGAATGGTAAATATGTGGAAGTACCGGTATTTAACTGGTTTGACAATTCGCTTTATTATGATGGTGCTGTTCTTCAGAGTCTTGAAGGAAGAGCAAGTGGAATAAGAATTAGGGGTAATGCTGCTTACAGTAAAGCGTTACCTGCCCCGGCTGTTGCTGCTAAGGAAGTCGCAGCAGATGCGATGGCTGAAATAAATGAAGTCGTTGTTGTTCGTAAAGGAACAAGTAATCAAGAAGGTGGACAGTCAAAAGAATCTCTGGAAAAAGTTCCGGTTCGACAAAATTTGAATGAAACAGCATTTTTCTATCCGGATCTGAAAACGGATGCAGAAGGCAATGTGAATTTTGAATTTACTTCTCCGGAAGCGCTTACGAAATGGAAGCTTATGTTCCTGGCTCACACAAAAGATGCCAGGTCGGCGACATTGGAGAAAGAAGTAGTTACACAGAAAGAATTTTCCGTAACTCCAAATTATCCAAGATTTTTAAGAGAAGGTGATGAATTAAATCTTCAGACAAAACTTTCTAATTTAACGGATAAGCGATTAAATGGTTCTGCTGTTTTACAAATCCTGGATGCATTTACTAATGAAGACATTTCTTCAAAATTCGGATTGAATGCAGGAACCCAGAACTTTGATGTAAGTGAAAACGGAAATTCGGTTGCAACATGGAAAGTAAAGGTTCCGGATAATGTTTCATCTATTATCCTTAAAGTAGTGGCTAAAGCAGGTTCTTTCTCAGACGGGGAGCAGCAGGCAATTGCTGTTTTACCGAACAGAATGCTGGTAACAGATGCAGTCCCTGTTTTTGTAAAAGAAGGAGAGACTAAAACTTTTGTTCTGGATCATCTTAAAGATGCGAATTCAGCAACAATAACGAATGTTTCAAATACACTGGAGCTCACAACCAATCCGATCTGGGAAATTATGTTTGCCCTTCCAAGCCTGAAAAATGATCAGAACAGTTCAGCTGATGTAATCTTTAATAAATGGTTTGCTGATGTTTTGGCTTCTGAAATTTTCAAAGCAAACCCAAAGATGAAAACCATTTTTGAAGAATATCAGAACAAAGGATTATTGAATTCTAACCTTGAAAAAAATCAGGAATTAAAGCAGTTACTATTAGAGGAAACTCCATGGGTACTGGAAAGTAAAAATGAGCAGGAGCAGATGCACAAGCTTGCATTATTGTTTGATGCCAACACAATGAAAAATTCAATCAATCAGGATTGGGATGATTTCAAAAAACTGCAAAATCCGGATGGAGGCTTTTCATGGTATTCAGGGTATCCTAGCTCTTACGGAGTATCATTGTATATTCTTAAAAATCTGGGTAAAATCAATTTATGGTTAAAAGGTAATGCCAAGGATTATCAAAGTTCAACGCAAAATGAAATGGTAACCCAATTGATAAAGTATGTAGATAACGAGATCAATAAATATGTGGATACGAAAGAAAATGTTTGGAACAACTGGATTCTGGATTATCTGGACACACGTAACTATTGGGAGAAACAATATCCTCTGAAAGGAAAAGGGGCAACTTTAAAATCATTGGTCAAACAAAAAGCAAAAACTGCAAAAATCACTGATTTTACATTCTTCGGACTTCACCGGGCAGCTTTATTGATGAACGATTATGGAATGAAGGAAACTTCTGATAAGCTTATGACCTATCTTAAAGAAACTTCCACAGATACCAAAACCCAGGGAGTGTACTGGAAGCAGAATCTTAATGACTGGGGTTGGTTCAGTTCAAAAGTTGTGAACCATGCCGGTGCATTAGAAGCTTTTAATACCTTAAAACCGAACGATCAGAAGTTCATTGAAGATATGAAGATCTGGCTGGTAACACAGAAGGAAGTTAATTCATGGGGAAGCTCAAGGGGTACTTCAGAAGTGATTTTCACGATATTAAATTCAGGAAAATCATGGACCGGTGCTGAAAGTGATAAAGCAACTATTGTTTGGGGCGGAAAAGAACTGGCACCGCAAACACAGGCAACGGGGTATGTAAAGTCAACCGTGAAAACGGATGCAGTAGATAAAAGCCTGAGTACGGTTACCGTTACCAAACCGGGTCCCGGAATTGTGCAGGGAGGATTGTTCTGGCAATATTATGAAGATCTGGATAAAATAAAATCATCAGAAAATTATATCTCCGTTACCAAAGAGCTTTATAAAAAAGTGAAAACAGTAAATGGTGAAGAGCTACAGAAAATAGCTGTGGGAACACCACTGAAAGTAGGGGATAAAGTAACAGTAAGAATGATTTTAAATACCGACCGTGCGATGGAGTATATTCATATAAAAGATATGAGAGCAGCCGGATTTGAGCCCCTTAATGTATTATCCGGATATCAGTGGAAAAATAATTTAGGATATTATCAATCTACTAAAGATGCGTCCACAAATTTTTATATTCAATATATGCCGAAAGGGAAATATGTATTTGAGTATGATTATGTTGCTAATGCATCCGGAAAGTTCTCAAATGGTATTACAACGATGCAAAATTACTATGCTCCGCAGATGAATGCTCATACAAAAGGAGACAATGTTCAAATTTTGGAATGATTTTTGGCTTTAGAGAATCAGTAAAAAATAAATACAAAAAATATGAAATTTTCAAAGACGCTAGTTGCGGGATTAGTCATGATGGTTGGAGTAAATACTTTTGCTCAAAAGAAAGCTGAAAAGTTTGAAAAATTGGAAATTGAAATGTTCCCAAAGGCTAAAGACGGATACAAGCAGGTATACATTCAGCTGCCTGTCGCTAAAAATGAAAAAGATCTGAAAGTTGAATATTTTGTGGGTAAGGAGAAAATGGTTGATTGTAATAACTATTTCATGATGGGGAGCGTAAAATCTCAGGATCTTCAGGGATGGGGCTACAACTATTATGAAGTGGAATCCAATGGAGAGACGGCCGGAACTTTAAAGGGATGTTTAAATAAAAAGGAAACAAAAAAGTTTATTTATATCAAACCGGAAATTGTAGGCTATAACAGTAGATTACCTTTGGTATTTTATGTACCTAAAGACCTGGAAGTACGTTACAGGGTTTTACGTCCGGACGCTGGAATGAAGAAAGCAGTTCAAAAGTAATTTCCAACTTCTAAATATAAAACTCCTCAGTTTTCTGAGGAGTTTTTTTGTGAAGTACTAAAAAGAATGGATTATAGGAAGGATCTTGAGATAGGTTATAGGAAATTATTTTACCCTTAAACTATATTTAAACGATTGTTTAATAAATGCTGTTGGAAGCCGATTACCATTGAACATCTTTTAAATTCACTGTACAGGAGAATTATTCTACGGGTTTTAACATTTTTTTGCATTATATTTGTTGTAAACATGAACCATGAAAAACAATTTATTGATTTTTGCCCTTGGTTTTTTTGTACTTCCAGCTTTTGGTTGGGCACAATCGGCGCCTGACTTTAAGGAACTTTTAGATAGTGCAATGGTTCGGGATTCGGATCTTAAAATGCAGATCACCCAAAATAAACTTACCGATCTTGACGGTCATAAACTGAAAGATATCTTCCTTCCGACGTTGGAATTAAGCGGGCAAGCCGGCTATCTGAATGCAACGGCAAGATTAACTTCTCCTGAAATTAATCTACAACCTTTTTTAACAATTCCTGAAGGAAGGTATAATAACAACCTTAATATTTCCGGTTTCTCGGGTATTGCAAAGGCAGATGCCAAAATGTTGGTGTACTCGGGAGGTAAAGTGAAATATCTTAAAAAGGCGATTGAAGAGAAAAAAGCATCAGAGGATATCCTTCTTGAAAAGACCAGGGATGACGTGGTAGCTGCTGTTTCTAAAGCATACGACCAGCTCGCCCTGATCCATCAGTCTAAAAATGTGTTGGATGAAAGTAAAAAGAGGCTGGACATCAACAGGAAAACAGCCGATAAAGCTCTAGGATACGGATTGATTACACCTTACGATCATAAAAAGATAGAGCTTGCCCAAGCAACCCTGGATGCTAAGATTGTAGAGTATGAAGGAAAAAAAGAGCTGCTTCTTACCCAGCTTTATATTTTAACCGGTATCAATAAAGAACGCCTCCGCCTGATAGAACCCGTTTTAACTCCTGTAGAAATGCTTTCCCGGGAAAAAGGAATCGAGCAGAGAGCCGAAATCAGAGCATTGGATCACGGAATTGTAGCCGCAGATTACAAAATTAAAGCAGAAAGAACATGGATGATCCCAAAAGTTCAGCTTATGGCTTCTGCATACTATATCGGGCTATATGGAAGCAGAGTCAAAACATCTGAAAATGTAATCCCCGCCATTCCTGCCCTTGGATATGAAGGTGCGCGATTGGACTGGAGGCCCACGAATATTAACATTCTGCCCTTGTTTACAGCCGGTATAGGTTTTAAATGGGAAATATTTGATGGAAGAGAGGGCAAGCATGCCGAAGAAACGGCGCGGATAGGTAAAGAAGTTTTACAAAACAAAAAAGAAGATGCCTTGAAAAAACTGACCTTAAACCTCGCGAATAATCAAACCAATTATGATATTGCCACGGCGCAAATAAACCTGAAAAGTAAAGAAAAAGAATTGGCAAAAAATGCCCTTGTACAGGCTGAAAAAGAATTCAGGTATGGGATGAGCAAATCTTCACAACTTATAGAAGCGGAAAGTGACCTTGAAGTTGCGGAACTTGAATATCAGAATGCGGTTTTCAACCAGCGCAGAGCGGGAATTGAGCTGATGAGGTCCACGCAGGAGCTGGATATCACGAAATTGTATTAACCCCACTAAAATTAAAATGATGCAAAAAAATATCTCTATACTATTTGGCTTTCTGATTTTATTGGGAAGTTGTGCACAGAAAAAAGAAAACCTCAATGATTCGGAAGGAAAAGCCAAAAAGGATGTTGTTTCATTTGCTCCTAAAGTAACCGGGAGGATCCTCAAAATCTATGTTACAGAAGGTCAGACCGTAAAAAAAGGCGATACCCTGGCATTGCTTGATGTTCCTGAAGTTTCAGCAAAAATTGCACAGGCTCAGGGAGCCGTAAGTGCAGCAACGGCACAGGAACAAATGGCTAAGAACGGAGCTACCGCAGATCAGCTTAGACAGCTTCAGGCTAAATATAAAGGATTAAAAGAGCAGTATGATTTCGCACAGAAATCTTTCAAAAGAGCCTCTAATATGTTTAGGGATAGTTTGATGTCTCCGCAGGCTTATGATGAAGTATATGCTAAATTACAGGGTGCCAAAGCGCAATATGACGCTGTAGTCGCGGAACTGGATGATGTAAAAAGAGGAACCCGTTTCGAAAAAGTGGAGATGGCTGCCGGACAGGCTTCGCAAGCCAAAGGAGCTTTACAGGAGGCGAATGTTGCTTATTCTGAACGTTACATTATTGCGACAAACGACATGGAAATAGAAACCATCAGCCTTAATGCCGGAGAGCTTGCGACCGCAGGTTTTGCTCTGTTTAACGGTTACATTCCCGAAAGTACGTATTTCAGGTTTACCGTTCCTGAGAGCGAAATAGCAAAATATAAAAAAGGGCAAACCGTTGCGATGCAGGTCGTTTATAATAAAGAAAACATTGAGGGGACTATTCTGTATATTAAGCAGCTGACAAGATATGCGGATATTACTACTGCCTATCCCGATTATCAGCTGCAGGATGCAATTTATGAGATCAAAGTAAAACCTAAGGATATGAATAAAGCTAAAAATATCCTCGTCAACGCCAATGTGATCCTGAAATAATAATGAAATACAGTCCGATGGCATTTTTGAAATTCCATAAGGCTGTTTAAACAGATATAAACAATGAAAGAATTTTTCCGTCTTTTAAAGCGCGAGTTTAAGATGTTCATTAAAAACTCCACCTTAAGAACCGTATTCTTTGTGGCACCGCTATTCTATGCCACATTGCTGGGGTTTGTATACAAAAGCGGAAAAGTAGAGCATACACCGGTTATTGTTATCGACAGAGACAATACTCCGTTGTCCAACCAGCTGGTGGAAATGTTGCAGGACAATAAAGGGATCCGGGTTTTGAAGTATGTTCAGGAACCATTAAGCATAAAAGATGAGGTCATTAAAAATGATGCGGCAGCCGTAGTAATCATTCCATCCAAATTTGAAGCTGGAATGCTGCAAAAAAAATATCCGGAAGTCAATGTTTACATTAATACGGGAAACGTTCTTACAGCAAATTTTGCCACAAAAGCACTTCAGCTGACGATTGAAACTTTTTCTGCGGGAGCATCGATAAAGGCTCTTCAGAAAGCCGGAATGCCGGCAACAAGGGCAGCTACCCAGTTTGAACCCTTTAAAACCAATTATATTACCCTTTTCAATACAACCAGCAATTACCTTATTTTTATGTGGCCGGCCATGTTGGCTGTAGTTTTACAACAGGTGATATTGCTGGCTATGGCCGTAAGTTTTGCTGCAGAATTTCAGGGAGGAACCTTCGTGAAAGAATATTATGGAATGAGGAAATGGGCATTTCCGACAATGCTGATCAAAGTGATACCGATCTGGATGTTTTCTATACTGATCGTGGGAATGTATTATTTCATGCACATGATTTTTAAAGTACCTATGCCTCAGGGGATTTTTAATTTTATAGTTCTGACCTCTGTTTTTGTGAGTTCAGCATCTTTCTTAGGTGTTTTTATCAGTATCCTGATTCCGGATGCCTTGAAGGCAACTCAAATTCTGATGGTTATTGCTTCACCTGCGTTTATTATCAGCGGATTCACCTGGCCATTGAATGCAATGCCTGCTTTTGTACAGTTTATTGCGAATATTATTCCTTTAACCCCATTCTTACAGGCTTTCAAAATATTATTGATTCAAAAAGGATCGGTAGAACTTACATTTCCCTATTTAAGGCATTTGGGGGTTCTTCTACTTGTCTATACTTTTTTAGGGTGGATTGCCCTGAAGATCAAATTATGGCTGGTATTCAGGTACGTAAAACCTGAGAATCCAAAAGAAGAAGATTCCTTCGAAGAAATCGGATAAATTTTTAAGCAAAATAAAAATTGACCAGATAAGTGCATCGCATCAGTTGCATCCCAAACTTAATCCATACCACGTACTTTGTAACCCCGTAACTTATACCTCAGACCCGGTATCCATATATCATCGCCCGGGTTTTTACGGTTTTTAAAAAAGGATATAAAATCATCAGAAAAAACTGATATATTTGTTTTCCGAACAATTAACAAACAATGGAAAACGTATTTGATGCAAAAGTTGCTCAGAATTACATCAATAGGATCAATAATCTTATTGAAGATACTCACGGTATTTGGGGAAAAATGATGGTGGATCAGATGCTGGCTCACTGTTGCGTTTCCTATGAGATGGTGTATGAACCGGAGAAGCATAAGAAGCCCGGAGCTATAGCAAAATTTATCCTGAAAAATTTTGTGAAACCTAAAGTCGTTAGTGAAAAAGCCTATCCCAGAGATTCTCCTACTGCACCCCAGTTTATGATTGTGGGAAGAAGGGATTTTGAAGAAGAAAAAAAGAGGCTGATAGGATTTATCCAAAAAACGCAACAACTGGGAGCTGAAGCCTTCGATGGAAAAGAATCATTCTCATTTGGTAAACTGAAATCCCATGAGTGGAGCAATATGTTTGCGAAACATTTAAATCACCACCTGGCTCAGTTCGGAGTATAACTTCGGATGAGTTAGAACCTGTAATAACGGGTTAAAATTACTCAAGGAAATATTGGCCTTCCCTACGCTGTCACAGAATTTCCTTTTATTGATATTGCTTACGTAATACTCAATTAAAAACAAAAAACAATATGAAAAAACTTGTACTACTCCTCATTCTTATTTCCGGTTTTGCTTTTGCTCAGATGCCTAATATTTCAAATGTATGGCTCAATAACAGTAAAGCATACTCCGGAACCATCGGAAATGATAAACAGGCTATAAAGCTCAAGATTAATATTTCAGAACAAAACAGAAAAAATGATCAGGAATATTTTGTTTCCGGATATTCTTTAGTGGATAAAACCTATTCTAAATTTGAAGGAAATCTGACGATTACAAAGTATAAGGACACGAAAAGAAAAGGAACTGTGTATGGTGAATATGAACTGGCAGAGGAGAATAAAGGCAAACATTCCGGTATTTTCAAAGGTAAATTTGTTTATACTTTTAAGTGGAATAAAGTGACTGAGAAAATTGAGTCCCCTTATATCGAATTCATTGGTGACTGGAAAAGCTATGATGGAACAATGGACTTCAAAACCCATATAACCAATCAGTAAAACTGAAGATAAAACTTGTTAATAAAATAAATAAGAAATATGAAGCTAGGAGTATTCTCGCTCAGTTTAAGTGTAAAAGATCTTCAAAAGTCTAAAGACTTTTATGAAAAGCTGGGATTTAGTGCTATGGGAGGAAACATGGACCAAAACTATCTGATCATGAAAAACGGAAGTACATTGATCGGTTTATTTCAGGCTATGTTTGACGGGAATATGCTTACCTTCAATCCGGGGTGGGATGAAAATGCAGAGAATCTGGAATCTTTCGATGACGTGCGTGAGATTCAGAAACATTTAAAAGAAAATAATATTCATCTGGAAAAAGAGGCTGATGAAACCACCTCAGGACCGGAGCATATCTTCCTAAAAGATCCCGATGGGAATATGATTTTAATAGACCAGCACAGATAGAAATACCTATGAAGATTTTAAAATGGGCCATGATCGTTTTGGCCGCAATACTGATAG
Organism: Chryseobacterium sp. PTM-20240506; assembly: GCF_048296755.1. NCBI lineage: Bacteria > Pseudomonadati > Bacteroidota > Flavobacteriia > Flavobacteriales > Weeksellaceae > Chryseobacterium > Chryseobacterium sp. PTM-20240506. The sequence goes on along the minus strand of NZ_CP182581.1, from coordinate 1,422,212 downwards.
TTTGGTTGGTAATAGCCGCCTTAATTTCCGGGGATTTCAAATATGAAAAAACCATAACAATTAATGCTCCTGTAGAAAAAGTATGGCAGAATACCAACACTTTAAAAGCAATGGATCTCTGGAGTCCATGGAACAGGCTGGATGCGGGAATGAAAAAGGAATGGAGCGGAACCGAAGGACAACCGGGTGAAAAAATGTGCTGGAGCAGTAAAAATGATAAAGCAGGAAAAGGGTGCCAGGAAATAAAAAAAGTAGATCCTTTCCTAAAAAGAATAGATACTTCAATTAAATTCATGACTCCTTACGAAAGTGAAGCAGATACTTATGTTATAGTGGCTCATGAAGGAAACGCAAGCAAGGTGACCTGGGGGTTCACCTCCCAAATTCCATACCCTTTTACCATAATGAAGCTGTTTATGAATATGGATGGTGCCATTGGAAAAGACTATGAGCAAGGGCTTTCCATGTTGAAAAGAATTTCTGAAAAGCCTTAAAACATCAGACAAACTCAATTTTAAAAAATACTTTATGGCAACAGTAAACGTTTATCTTACATTCAATGGGAACTGCAGGGAAGCATTTGATTTCTATAAATCTGTTTTTGGCGGCGAATATCCTTATATCGGAACTTTTGGAGAAATGCCTCCAATGGAAGGAAAAGAAACTCCGGAAGAAGATAAAAATAAGATCATGCATGTTTCTTTACCCATTTCTAAAGAAACAGTCTTAATGGGAAGTGACACCGGCGGAGAGTGGGCATCTCATTTTGTGGCAGGAAATAATATTTCTGTTTCCATTAATGCAGAGTCAAAAGAAGAAGCTACAAAATTATTCAACGGACTTTCAGAAGGAGGACAGGTGACAATGGCACTTGCAGATACTTTCTGGGGTGCTTATTTTGGTATGTTTACAGATAAATTCGGAATCAACTGGATGGTAAATTATGATGATCCGGCTAAAGCTCAGGTACATCCGTAACATTCATTTTTTGTATACGAAATATAGTTAAAAAGAACCGGCAGGAATTCCTGTCGGTTTTCATTTTATTATACATTTGCATTCCTGTTTTTTTAATTTTACAATGAACACTTTTTCGGAAGATTAAATAAGGAATTCATAACTTTAAACCCATTAAACAAAAGATGATGAATTTAACAATTATGATATATTGGCTGTAAAATAAGTGCCATCCGGATAAATCAGGTTCCTTCTCAACAAACTTTAACAATTAAAAACACAACATATGATTTTAAAAATACTCACCATTGTATTGATTGTTTTTGCAGTGTATATGGGCTTTAAACAAGGTATAGCAATGGTTTCCGGGAAACCTGAAATGCTACAGATGCTTGGCAGAATAGGAATGAACAATACCGCTGTCATGGTTTTGGGGATAATTACCATAATCAGTGCAGTGTTGATCGTAATTCCACAGACTTTTTTCTGGGGAAATTTTTTAATGGCGGGAACAATCTTGCTTATTATGGGACTAGAGCTTTTTAACGGGGATATAAAAGGTGCTTTGATAGAGCTTCCGTTCATGGGTTTGAATCTTCTTATTATTTTCTTAAATTATCCCTTTAAATTCTCATGAGAAAAATTATTTATTTACTGACGGTATTTTCCATGTATTGCGCATGTGCCCAGAAAAATGATGTTAAAACAACCCCTACTCAACAACAGACAAAAAATGATATGGATACAACAAAATTAAATGAAACGGTAAAGAAGGCTTTTGATGCATGGCAAAAAGGTGATGCGGAAACTTTTACTTCTTTCTTTACTGCAGATGCTAAATTGTATGACGATGGTAATCCAAGGGATTTTAAGAAATTCGTAAAAGATGCTTGTGGACACGAGAAATTTACTTCGATTGATACTATTGAAAATGAAGGTAAAACCATCTATGGACGGTTTCACACAGAAAGCTGGGGTGATTTCAGAACTTTTTTTAAATTTAATATCAACAGTGACGGAAAGTTTGACAAGTTGGAAATAGGTCAGGCTAATTAATTAATAAAATATAAACATAGAAGATTAGTATGGAGATTATAAGGTCGGTATCCCTCGTCATTTTTATTTTAGCAACAACACTTTCATTTGCTCAGAAAAATGATTTGGGGGCCTGGTATATGTATTTCGGGAATAATAAAATCAATAAAAAATGGAACTGGCACAATGAAATTCAGTATCGTAACTTTGATGCGGTTGGAGATCTTGAGCAGCTTTTAATCCGTACAGGGATCGGATACGATCTGTCGGAAAATAACAATAATGTTTTATTAGGATACGGATTTATTCTAAGTCAGCCCTATGTAAACGGCGAGAAAAAAGAAAATATTGAACACAGGATTTTTCAGCAGTTTATCACCAAACAACAATTTGGAAGATTTTATCTTCAGCATCGTTACCGTTTGGAAGAACGCTTTCTTGAAGAGGATTTCAGAATGAGGTTTCGTTATTTCCTGGGGCTAAATATTCCGATCAATAATAAAGAAATGCTTCCGAAAACTTTTTATGCTTCTCTCTATAATGAAGTTTTTCTTCACTTTGATAGCCCGGTATTTGACAGGAACAGGGTGTACGGAGCGTTGGGATATGTGATCAGTAAGAATTTAAGAATCGAAGCAGGGTATATGAATCAGCTCCAGGAGAATAGAAACAGGGGACAGATTCAGATCGGATTTTATAACAACATACCATTTAACAAAAAGTAAAAACACATTTATGCACTCAGGAAAAAGATTTGGAGCCCGTGAATTTGCTATGTGGACAAGGAGAAGTATCTATGTCCTTGCCGTTTTAGCAGCAATTCCTACGGTACTTTATCATTTCGGTTTAACATTCGTTTCATTTCCCTGGCAGCCCATTGCAATCATGGGAACAGCGGTAGCTTTCATTGTAGGTTTTAAAAATAATGCAAGTTACAGCAGGCTGTGGGAAGCAAGGCAGATTTATGGTTCTATTATTAACAACAGCCGGAGTTTTGGATATATTCTCAGGGATTCGCTCTCTGCTAAAGATCCTGCTAAAGTAAAAGAAATGTTCTCACGGCATTATGCATGGTTAACGGCATTACGTTTTCAACTAAGGGAGCCAAGGGCATGGGAGAATATGAATACGGTACAGTTTGACGAATACTCAAAAAAATATGACATTCCGGAAAGGCTTTCCAAGCTGGATGAAGAACTGAAACTTTATCTTTCTGAAAGTGAACTTCACTATATTCTCAGTAAAAAGAACAGGGCTACACAATTGATGGCTGCCCAAAGCAAAGAACTGTCGGAAGCTTATGCAAAAGGAGAAATTAATGATTTCCAATGGACACAAATCAATCAGCAACTGGTAAAGTTCACCGATGATCAGGGAAAAGCTGAAAGAATAAAAAACTTCCCATATCCCAGGAATTTTTCATCGATTACTACTTACCTGTTGTTGCTGTTTATTGTTTTTGTTCCTTTCGGATTGTTGAAAGAATTTGATAAACTGGGAGAGGAAACTTTATTGGAAGGGTTTACCATATGGTTTAATATTCCGTTTTCACTTTTGGTAACCTGGTGCTTTCATACACTGGATAGTGTGGGAGAGGCTTCTGTAAATCCTTTTGAAGGAAGTCCTAATGATGTTCCTATCACACAGATCAGCCGGACAATTGAGATCGATATGAGAGATATGCTGAATGAACATGACCTTCCTTTACCAATAAGTCCGAAGAATAATATTGTTCTGTAGGAAATAAAAAACACAATGACAAAAGAATTTATTTAGATTTCTAACCTAATATTAATTAAATAAAATCATAAATAAATGATTCACAATTACGTAATAATATCAATCGCAGTATTGCTGTCTGTGATGATATTAGTAATGATCGGGCAAAAACTGAAAGTAGCTTATCCTATTTTCCTTGTTATAGCAGGGTTATTGATAAGCTTTATTCCGGGTATGCCTCACATTGAAATAGAACCGGATCTGGTTTTTCTTATTTTTCTTCCTCCTATTTTATTTGAAGCCGCCTGGTTTACCTCATGGCAGGACTTCCATAAATGGAGAAAGCAGATTTTTTCGATGGCTTTCGGGCTGGTATTCCTTACTTCAATAGTAGTGGCGTATCTATCATCATCAATCATTCCGGGACTTACTGTTGCGATGGGATTCCTGTTGGGAGGAGTAAATTCTCCACCAGATGCTGTGGCAGCTACATCGGTACTCAGAAATATGAAGATCCCGAAGAAGATTACGAGTATTCTTGAGGGAGAAAGCCTGATTAATGACGCATCGAGTTTGATCGTATTTAAGTTTGCTTTAGCGGCCGTTATTTCGGGGCAGTTTATCTTTAGAGATGCTGTCCAGGATTTCTTCATTATGGCTATTGGAGGGATTGCGATAGGAATTGCGGTAGGTTTCCTCTTCGGAGCTCTACTTCGTATCATTCCTTCCAATTCCAATATAGACACTATTATCACGCTTATTGTCCCATACATCATGTATGTTGGTGCTGAACATTTTCATTTTTCAGGAGTATTATCTGTGGTAGCCGGAGGTTTACTGATGTCTTATAACTCTCATTGTTATCTGAGCCATACTTCGAGAATTCAGTCGGGTAATGTATGGAGTGTTCTTATCTTTTTGATGAATACCATCATTTTCATCCTCATCGGTCTTGAATTACCCATAGTAGTTGCTGCAATGCAAGATTATACCATCTCTGAAGGAATCTTCTATAGTGTGGTGATCGGTGGTGCCATTATTCTGACAAGAATTATCTACAGTTACGCATTAATGTATTTTCCAAGACTTTGTTCAAGAGAACTGAGGCTGAAGGTCCCCAAACCGGATTGGAGAGAGCCCTTTATCATCAGCTTTGCAGCAATGAGGGGAGTTGTTTCCTTAGCTGCAGCATTGTCAATTCCTGCATTTTTACCTAACGGAGATGCGTTCCCACATCGTAATATTATTTTATTTGTAACTTTCGTTATTATTTTAATTACTTTAGTGGGGCAGGGGCTTTTGTTGTCTCCTATTTTAAAGTTGTTGAAAATAAGTGATGCAGGAAGTGAAATACCTGAAGAAAAACAGGAGGTTATTTTAATGAGAAAATTAAAAGAAACCGCTTTGCAAAAACTGGATACTGATTTCTCAGATCTTGCAGAAAGAAACAGTCTTGTACGTCATCAGAAACATAAACTGGAAAATGAAATGATGATGATGGCAGATAAAGCCCAATGTATGGCTTCTACAGGAGATTACGTTTCTGCAATGAACGAGAATAAGGATGTTTTAAGACAGGTAATACAGGCGCAGCGAAATGAATTGCACCGTATGAAACGTGAAAAGATATTTGATGATCATGTGATGCGGACGATTGAAATGCAGCTGGATTTTGATGAAGCTAAAATTACCGGGTTTACCCACGGATAGATTTGAGAAATAAAAAAATAACATGAGTACACCTATTATTGTTCAACAGAAAGTGGATGCTTCACCTGATAAGGTCTGGATGGCATTAACGGATAGAGATCAGATGAAATCCTGGTATTTTGATATCTCTGATTTTGAATTGGAAATAGGAAAACAGTTTAATTTCTATGAACCCGGAAATGAAAAAAAATACCACCATCAGGGAAGTATTTTGGATTTTACCATCAATGAACGACTCAAACATACATGGTCATATCCCGAATTTTCCGATGCTGAAACTACAGTGATCTGGGAACTTCAGCCGGAAGATAGAGGAACAATGATAACGCTGACTCATGAAAACACGGATCTCTTTAAAAACCTGGGAGAGGGATTTTCAAAAGAAAACTTTACGAAGGGATGGAATGCGATCGTTGGAGAAAGTCTGAAATCCTATCTGGAAAATAAATAACAAAAACGCAAAGACGCAGATTGAGTGTCTTTGCGTTTTGCTTTATAAATTAAAAATATGATAAAATATACTTCTCTTCGTCCCATACTCTGGACACAAAATCTTGATGAAACCCTTGGCTTTTATCTTCATATCCTTGGGTTTAACCTGGTAGAAAGGAATGATGAATGGGAATGGGCAACGATCCGTAAAGATGACGTTGAGGTAATGCTCTCGAAGCCTAACGATCATGAAAAATTCAATGGAATAGGATTTACCGGCTCATTTTACTTTAACGTCGACAGTGTAGATGATTTATGGGAAGAATTAAAAGACAAGGCTGAAGTTTGCTACGAAATAGAAACCTTTGAATGGGACATGCGGGAATTTGCTATTTATGATAACAATGGGTACATATTACAATTTGGTCAACCCGCCAATCAAATTGGCAGAACGGAATAAAATTTGCTATTTTTGGGGAAATATTTAGAAATTCAATGAAAAAAAATATAATAGTTGGTTTTGCGGCGATTTTGATGTTGGCGTCTTGTAACAATGATAAAAAAATATTGAATAGTTTAAGTGATTATAACAATTCAATGGAAAGCAAAGGATATCACTTCGGGGATAAACTTGAACTTCCGAAAGATGTTGCAGATAATGCGGAAAGCGTAACCATCAGTTTTGGAGATAAGGAGACCTCAAACCTTGTGATTGATCCTAAATTTTTCACATTGGGAGATAATGCCGTTACTTTTAATATTAAAACAAAAGGAGGAGAAACATTAAATCAGGATGCTACGATCAATGTTTTTGCAAAAAATCCTGAAAAAAAGATCTCTTATGAAATCGTTGCAGAGTATCCGCATAATCCAGCCAACTTTGTGCAGGGATTTCAGATCGAAGGAAACACGATCTATGAAAGTGACGGGCAAAACGGGTCTTCACAAATCCTGAAGTATACTCTGGGCACAACAACTCCTTTAGCTTCAACAAAGCAGGCTCAGGAAGACTTCTCCGAAGGAAGTACGATTGTAGGAGATAAAGTATATCAGTTGACATGGCAAAGCAAAAAAGGATATATCTACGATAAAAGTTCATTGAAGCTTTTATCTGAATTTGCTTATCCGAACGTATTAGGAGAAGGGTGGGGACTGACATATGACGGACAAAACCTGATTGCTTCCGATGGAAGTAAATTGTTGTATTTCCTTGATCCGAAAGATCCTTCAAAATTGGTTAAATATATAGCTGTAGCAGGAAGCTCACAGGCTTATGATCAGTTAAATGAATTAGAATACCACAATGGGTTTATTTATGCTAACGTGTGGCAGAAACCTATTATTCTTAAAATAAACCCGGCAAACGGAGAAGTGGTGGGAACATTTGATTTTACAGATATTGCCAAGCAGAATACCAAGGGAAGTGATGATGTATTGAACGGGATCGCTTTCAAAGGAGAAAATATGCTGGTAACAGGAAAGAACTGGCCAAAAATATATGAAGTTGCCATTAAGTAATACAAACAACTCATTTAAAATTATATTTGAATAGCGCTCCCATCGGGCGCTATTTTAATGGAAAACAGAAAAGGAGGTTTTAATAATTAAATTTCCATATAACAAATAGGCGTTACAGCATGATGATGCCCAAAATGAAATTAGTACAAAGCAATAAATTTTGCTACTTTTGAGAAAATTATTTGGAAACTCAATGAAAGTAAATCCGATAGCCGGTCTTGTAGCGGTTGTATTATTAGTGTCTTGTAATAAAGATAAAGAGATTTTAAATTCTTTAAACGACTATAATCTTTCCATGGAACAAAAAGGCTATCATTATAATGATAAACTGAAAATTCCAGGGGATGTCTTAGAAAATGCAGAAACGATTACCATCAGTTTCGGGGATAAAGAAACCTCAGATTTAACCATTAATCCAAAGTTTTTTGGTCTTGGGGATAATGATGTAACATTTGTTGTTAAAACAAAAGGAGGAAAAACACTCTATCAGGATGCTACGATCAATGTCTTTGCAAAAAATCCTGAAAAACAGATGTCCTACCAGATTGTAGCAGAATATCCGCATGATCCGGATAACTTTATTGAAGGATTTACCTTAGAAGGAAATACGGTGTACGAGAGTGTCGGGTTGGAGAAATCTTCAAAGCTTTTAAAATATAACTTGGGAGGAACCGTACCCGTTAGTGTAACAAAACAACCAGCGGATATTTTTTCCGAAGGCTGTGCCACTGCAGGAGATAAGATATTTCAGTTAACCTACCGAAATAGAAAAGGTTTTGTATATGATAAAAGTTCTCTGAAACTGATTTCCGAATTTCCTTTGGCATCAGCGATGAAAGAAGGATGGGGACTAACCTATGATGGTAAGAATCTGATAGCGACAGATGGCTCAAAAAACCTGTATTTTTTGAATGTAAATGATCCTTCTATAATATTAAAAACAATGCCTGTGGCAGGAAGCGCTGAAGTGTATGATCAGCTTAATGAACTGGAATACCACAATGGATTTATTTATTCAAACATCTGGCATAAACCGATCATTTTAAAAATTAATCCTGTGAACGGAGAGGTTGTGGGTACATTTGACTTTACGCAACTGACAGCAGAAAATTCCGGAGATAACACTGAGCATGTTTTAAATGGAATTGCCTTTAAAGGTGATAATATGTTGGTAACAGGAAAAAACTGGCCCAAAATTTATGAGGTTGCTATTAAATAATTTAAAATAATAACAATTGAATCACGATTAAAATAAAGTGTGTAAATTGGTCATATTCCTTCGGGAAATCATATTAGTAAAAGAACATTGAAATTATTACCCCTGATATTTGCTTTTGTTTTCTGCTCAATTTCTGCGCAGAAGGCTTTGCCACTGGATACCTTGAAATTAAAAGAAGCAAAAGACCTTTTTGCAGACGATTACGGAAATTTGTATATCTATAAGAATAAAGATTTCAGTTTAACCAAATATGATTCTTTAGGAAAGCAGATTGGGAAAATGATGCTTACGGTACCATTTAAAATCCAGGGGGTTCAAAATCCACTTTCAGTTCCCTTGTTTTCAGAAAATGCCCAGGAATTAAAGTTTGTAGATCAGAATCTCAATGAGATCCAGAGAATAGATTTCAAACAGAAGTTTGCATTTATAAAAATAGCATATGCAGAAGATCTTCAGCAGATATGGCTTTTGGATGAGAGCTCAAAACGTCTCATTCAGTACAATTTCAGAAATGATACCACAATAAATTCCTATCCTTTTGATGCAAGCTTTGATGATCTGATGGATCTTCTGGTTTATGAAAATAAAGTATATATCCTGACAAGAAAGCATTTCAGGATCTATAGTCTGAAATTTGAAAAACTTATAGAGATCCCCATAGAAAACGGGAAACGATTCAGAAGGGAGAATGAGTCTATTCTGATCATAATTAATAATTCAATTCTTAAATATATTCCGGAAAAAGGGTTGGTGAAAATTTTTGAAGATCCTGATGCACAAATTGTGGATAAAAACACGCTTGCTTATTTTGAAATCAAAGCGAACAACCTTTATCTTTACAACCTTGAAAAAATTAAACAGGCAAAACAGGAGTCTGAGCCTGAACCTGGAAATACAGAAAAACCTGTTCAGAAGACACCAGAGCAAACTGGAGAATCAGCGGACAAATCATTAGAAAAGGTTCAGGACAAGTTTATTAAAGACCAGTCTGTGGAAAAACCTGCAGATACTACGTTGAAAAAGCTTCTTGAAGAGACTGCAGAAGTTCAGAATGTTGGTATTTAATAATTTTTTCATAGACATCAATAAATAAGGGAAAATAGAATATGCACATTGCAGTTACAGGAAATATCGGAGCTGGAAAAACGACATTAACGACGATGCTCTCCAAGCATTATGGATGGGATGCACAATTTGAAGACGTAGACCATAATCCTTATCTGGAAGACTTTTATGCAGATATGAGCAAATGGAGCTTTGCTTTGCAGATTTACTTTTTAGGAAGCAGGTTCCGCCAGGTAAAAGAAATAAGAGAAAGTGGAAAGAATATCATTCAGGATCGTACCATTTATGAGGACGCCCATATTTTTGCAGAAAATTTAAATGATATGCACTTGCTTTCGGACAGGGATTTTAAAAATTATCAGGATGTTTTTAATTTAATGAAATCTTTTGTTTCAGCCCCCGATTTGTTGATCTATTTAAAATCTGATGTACCCAATCTGGTTAAAAAGATCTATAAAAGAGGAAGAGAATATGAAGCCTCGATCAGTATTGAATATCTTTCAAAATTAAATCAGAAATACGAAAAATGGATTTCCAATTATACCGAAGGTAGATTGTTGGTCATTGAGGTAGATGATCTTGATTTCGTTGAAAAACCTGAAGATTTTGGGTTTATTCTGGAAAAAATTGAAGCTGAACTTAATGGATTGTTTTAATTAACAATACTTTAGGATCTTTTAGGATTGATGTAACTTGGTTTTTATCTAAATTTGTTACATACAAGTTTAATTCTTTATATTATTAAATATGTTAGTTAAGGTTTTACATAATGGAAGTTGTTCAAAATCAAATGCTGTTTTAGAGTATCTTGATGAGAATGGAGTGCCGTTTGAGATCATCAATATTGTGGAGGACCCATTAAGTATTTTAGAGTTAAAAACAGTTTTAAAAAAACTCAACCAGAGTGTTTTTCATCTGATCAGAAAGACGGAAAAATTATATCTTGAAAAATTTGCAGGGAAGAATTACTCAGAAGAGGAATGGTTGGAAATATTGTCTAAAAATCCTTCTTTAATTCAAAGGCCAATCTTAATAAAAGGCTCAGTCGCTATGCTGGGAAGGCCTATAGAAAATGTAAAATATTTTATTGAGAAATAAACCAGAATGAAATAATAAGAAAAGTCAGCTTTCGGCTGACTTTTTTATTTTTTATAAAAGGATCACTCCTTCTATTTTTCCAACTTCTTTATAAATATTTACGACCTGATCAGCGTCTAAGACAAAAGCATTGATATTGCAGGCTGTATATTTTCCATTTTTACTTTCTCTGTTTCCAAGCGTAAATTTAATGCCGTCAAAAACCTTATATATTTCTGTAAGTTTTGCCTGATCTGTAGGAATTATAAATTTAAATAAATAATCTTCCGGAAAGTCGTGGTGACCTTCCAGTTTTTCCTTTAAAGAATTATAAAATTCTTCAGGATTCGCGTGTTGATTTCCTTGAATGATATCCATCTAACAATTTAATTTATATATAAATTTAACGAAATTTTTTCTATTTTCCAAGTGGGCCTAACAGGGCTTTGGAGTTCTTTATTTCGTAATCTTCAATGATATTAAACAGTCCGTTAACCAATTGTTCAGAGGCCAGCTTACTTAATCCTCCCGAATTTACAGTATTGCTGTTTCCACCCAGTAGGTTACCCAGGAAATTACTTCCTGCCAACGCTGTATTAATCGTTTTTACGATACCATACCGGTTAAGCTGTTCATCAACCTTTGGAGTAATAGCAGCTACAAGCTGATCCGAAGTTTTTTCCTTCAGAATTAAAGTAGCTGTACCTTTTTCTCCCTGAATGATTCTCGTTACATCCTGCGCATTCAAACTGTTAACTGCATTCTGAAGGATTGGTTTCGAAATATTTACAGTGTACGAAGCTGCTTCTGCAACATATTCCCTTTCCTTAGCAACTAGTGAAGGGGAAATTTTTTCCAGCATCGAATTGATATCTCTTAATTCTTTTGGTAACGCTTTATCCACCAGATTATTTTGTAGAAATGCATCTTTATTGCCATAAATATTCATTCCTTTATCGATTCCGTTCAATAAAAACTTTTTAATGATGGATAATCCCAGATCAGTCGTCGCAAGACTTGTGCAGGATTGTACAGAAGTTGTGATTACAGTAGCAGTTCCTGCAACTAATGCTATTGCCAGAATATATTTTTTCATTGATTTTTATTAATGGTTGAATTTTTCAAATACCGGGCCAAAGGTAAACAGGAAAATCTGTTTAACAAAATATTAATTTAATGTTAGTGATTTGGGGAGTTATTCTAGAAAAACCCTTTAATATTCATTGTAAATTAAATGTTAAATTAAATTTATTTTTAGTGATAATACGTTAAAAAATTGACTTTTCACACATGATGTGTGATGTATCATGTTAATTTTAGAATTATTACGATATATTAACAATGTTTCATATATTTTTATAATTTTGGATTAATGTCTTTTTTTGAGAAATACAATATTTATTTAATTAAAGACAGCTTTGCAGTTTAAAAATCTGCTAAGAAATTTGATTGTACGAAATAAAATTGAACTATATGAAGCAAAGTGATTTAAAGTATTCATCGCTCATTGCTGTTTTATACTTTGGTATGAATGTCAATGCGCAGGTGACACCGAAAGATACTGTTCCGAAAGAGCATAAGATCGAAGAGGTGGTGATGATTGGATATGGCTCCCAGAAGAAAGAAAATATTACTGGAAGTATAGGTCTAGTGACAGCAAAAGATCTTGCAGATAAACCGAACGCTAATCCTATAAGCTCTATTCAGGGAAAATTAGCTGGGGTTCAGATTTTAAATTCTGGAACACCAGGAGGATCTCCCAGGGTAGACATCCGGGGAATTAGCTCTCTCACCGGTAAAACAGTTTTTATTGTTGATGGAATGATTACTGATGATATTTCATTTTTGAGCCCACAGGATATTGAATCCATGAGTGTATTGAAAGATCCCTCTAGTTTAGCAATCTACGGAGCAAGAGCATCAAATGGAGCAGTTATAATTAAAACAAAAAGTGGAAGAGGCAAAAAGCCTGTCTTTAACTTTAATTCTTATTTGGGAATCAAAACTGTCACGAACATTCCTAAAATGGTAAATTCTGACCAATACATCGAATTATTTAACGAAAAGTTACGTAATGAAGGGGTAACTGATCCTACAAAGTTTCTAAACAGGTCTAGCTATCCCGCGGACACGGATTGGTTTAAGGAAATTTTCAGACCAAGCATTATCAATTCTAATGATATATCCGCTTCAGGAAATGCTGGAAAATTAAATTATTATTTAAGTGCAGGATATTTACAGGACGAAGGAAATCTGGCTGCCGGACAAGGTATTAATTCTGGAAGTGGCTTTAATAGATTTAATTCAAAAGTTAACCTTATATACAAGATTACGGATAATATAACGATCGGAAATAATTTTACATTTTCTAAAATGCGTACCGATCAGGCACAGAATCCTTTGCAGGATGCTTATTCAGCGCCACCTGTGTATGCCCCGATTAATCCTGGTACAGGAGGATATCAGTATTTTTCACTTGTCAATATTTCAAATCCCCGAGCTAAACTTGACTTGTTCAGATCTCAAACTAGAGAAGAAAGGTTATTGAATAATATCTGGGGGGAATATAAATTTTTAAAAGATTTTACTTTAAGAATCAGTTATACCTCTGATAATATTAATTCGAATAAATATGAATTTACACCATCATTTACATATGCTCCTGATCCTAAACCAACGAAACTCATAACAAGAGATTCCAGAACTAGAAACTATGTGTGGGATAACACATTAAGCTGGAAAAAAAGCCTTGGAAAACATAATGTAGAAGTACTTGCTGGTTTTTCAAGAACAAGAAACTCTTATGCTCAGGAATATGCTGATGCTCTGAATATAAATTATAACGGAACAAACGCTTCACTAGATATTGCCAACGGAACTGATATCGTTAGAACTACTTTTGATGAAAAACGTACTGTTGTTCCATATCAGGACAGAATAGAATCGTTTTTTGGACGACTTAATTATGATTATGGAGGAAAATATTTGGTAAATGCCTCGATCCGTAGGGATGGAACTTCCAAATATTCCAGTAATGACAGATACCGTGTATTTCCAGCTGTAAGTGCTGGATGGGTAATTTCCAAGGAAAATTTTATGAGTGAACAAAATGTTTTTAATCTTTTAAAATTAAGAGCAAGTTGGGGGAAACTGGGAAACCCAGATGTACAAAGAGCTTATACCCTAAACACGACTATTATTAATGGAGGGGCTTACTATGGTAATACAGGCTCTCCGGCACAGACCATAGATCAGATTATAGACCCGAATATTGGTTGGGAAACGACAACTGGTAGGGACCTGGGATTAGAAATGGCATTGTTCAATAATAAATTGAAAATTGATGCTACCTATTTTGATAAAGATACCAAAGATGTCGTTTATGGTATTGTTCAGGGAACTGTATCAGGTGCTGGAAATTGGAATAATTATATTACCAATGCTTATTCTTTTAATAACAAGGGATTTGAAGCATCTGTAAACTATGATACAAAGATTAATGACAATATAAAGTTGGGAGTATATGGTAATATTACCACATTGAAAAATAAAATTACTTCTGTTGCTAATGGATCATATTTACAGACAGGGGCTAATTTGTATGGTAATGCAATCATACGATTACAAGAAGGACAACCTGTTGGTTCGTATTATGGTTATCAGGTAGAAGGAATTTTCCAGACTCAAGCGGAAGCGGATGCATGGGCTACTCAAAATGGTGCTAAAGCCGGTGGATTTAAATTTAAAGATATCGATGGAAATGGCGTAATTGATGCAAGAGATAAAACTTTTCTGGGAAGCCCTATCCCGAAAGGAACCTATGGTTTCGGTATAAACTTAAATGTTTATGATTTTGATTTTGCCATTGATTTCCAGGGAGTGTTTGGTAATAAAATATACAATTTTAATAGGGAACAACGCTTTGGAAATGAAAGCTGGGACCTAGATTTTTATAATAACAGATGGCATGGTGCTGGGACATCTACTGAATATCCTATGGCTACAAATGATCAGTCTATTATTTTACCTAACAGTTTTTATGTAGAAGATGGAAGCTACATTAGAATTAGAAATATCCAGGTTGGGTATAATTTACCAAAAGCATTTACGAATTCAATGTCTATAACTAAATTAAGACTATATGTAAGTGCACAAAACCCTTGGACAAGTTTCAAATACCATGGATTTTCTCCTGAGATTTTGAACACCGATAAAGTACAAATGGGTATAGATAATAATATCTATCCGATTTCAGCAATTTATACTATCGGTATGAACCTAACATTTTAATAAGAAACCATTATGAAAAAGATATTTTTAACGGTCGCTTTATTTTCACTTGTAGTAAGTTGTAAAGACGATTATTTAGATATAAAACAAGAAGGGCAGACAGAAGCATCTTCTTTTTTTAAGACACAAGATGATGCAATGCAGGCAACCAGTGCTATTTATAGTTTCCTAAGAAGTTGGGAGAACTCTGCTTTTCCCTATCAATTCGTTTTTGGAGTGCCGGCTGATGACGTAGTGAAAGGTTCCAATCCAGGAGATTCTGCTTTTATTAATGTATATGATAATTTTACCTATACTGTAAGTGATGAAGGAGTAAGAGGTTACTGGATAGGACAATGGCAGGCAGTGAATAGAACAAATCAGGTAATTACTCATGTCCCGGCAATTCAAATGGATACAACCTTAAAGAATCGCCTGATTGCAGAAGCAAAGATGCTAAGAGCCTATTTCTATTTTAATTTAGTAAGAATTTATGGTGGAGTTCCTATTTATGACAAAGTAGAAACTGTATATGAAAAGCCAAGAAATTCTGTAGAGGAGGTTTATAATTTTATCATTTCTGATCTCACTGCGGCTGCTGAGGTACTTCCGCAAACGTATCCTTCCTCAGATCTTGGAAGAGTAACAAAAGGAGCAGCTTTAGGATTACTTTCAAAAGTTTACCTTTATAAAAAAGACTGGCAGAAGGCATATGAAACCTCTAATCAGGTAATTGCTATGGGATATAATCTAGATCCAGACTTTAATCATTTGTTCAGGCCTGCGGGTGAATTTGGTAGTGAATCTGTATTTGAAGTGAACTGTCAGTGTTCATCTCAATATGGAGGAAGTCAATATGCCCAGGTTCAAGGTGTTCGAAATCAGTTTGGATGGGGTTTTTTTACTCCTTCTAATGCGCTTGAAAATGCGTTTGAAGCTGGTGACATTAGAAAAGAACTTACCATACTTAGGAATGGGGAAACTACTCCTGAAGGTGATTTGATTGCTATGGGAGATCCCTTATCTGTAACAACATTTAATCAAAAAGTATATGTTCCGAAAGCATTGAATAATAATGCTTGTGACTACGGTTCTATTCAGAATATCAGAATATTAAGATTTGCGGAAATTTTATTAATCAATGCAGAAGCAGCCAACGAATTAGGAAATATATCAGCTGCTACTATAAATCTGAATAAAGTAAGAACAAGAGCTGGTTTAGCTGGAACTACAGCGTCAAATCAAGCAGCTTTAAGAACGGCAATCTGGCATGAGAGAAGAGTGGAACTGGCATTAGAAGGTGACCGTTTTGTTGATCTAGTAAGAACGGGACAGGCAGCAACAGTTCTGGCGCCATATGGATTTAAGGCAGGGAAAAACGAGGTGTTTCCTATTCCTTTGGATGCGATGGACCAAAGCCATGGTGCTTTCATTCAAAATCCAGGTTATTAATCTATAATCACATAAAAATAGCCAAAGTTTAGCTTTGGCTATTTTTTTAATTAACTCTATGCAAACGTATATTTTATGAAGTTAGGAATCATTTCTATTCTGGCAGTGGCTTCATTATTTTCCTGTAAAAATGTCCAGATGGGAAAACAGGAAATAGTAAAAAAAGAAGCTGTAAAAAGTACTATGAGTGATGAACAGCTGATGGACAAGGTTCAACGGGATGCCTTGAAATATTTCTGGGATTATGCAGAACCGAATTCTATGTTGGGAAGAGAGCGTTACCATGAAGATGATATTTATCCACATAATGATAAACATGTAATAACTACAGGTGGATCAGGATTTGGCTTAGCTACAATATTGGTCGGAGTGGAAAGAGGTTTTGTTCCCAGGAAAGAAGCGGTGAAAAGATTGACGCATATGATGGATTTTCTTGCTAAAGCAGATCGCCATAAAGGAGCATGGTCTCACTGGATCAATGGAGAAACGGGCAAAACAGTTCCTTTTGGAAAAAAAGATAATGGAGGAGATTTGGTGGAAACCGCATTTTTAACTTCTGGAATTTTAATGGTCCGTGAATATTTTAAAAATGGAAATGATGAAGAAAAAGCTCTGGCAAAGAAATGTGACGAACTATGGAAAGGAATTCAATGGAACTGGTATACCAAAGGCGGAGAGAAGGTTTTGTATTGGCATTGGTCTCCGGAATATCAGTGGGAAATGAATTTTCCATTGGAAGGATATAATGAATGTATGATTACTTATATTCTGGCGGCATCTTCTCCAACCTATTCAATTGATGCAGAAACTTATTATAAAGGATGGACCAGAAACGGAACTTTTCTTTCAGATAAAACGAAATACGGTCTTCCGATGTATGTGAAGCATAACTCTGCTGAGGGTTATGGCGGACCTTTATTCTGGGCACATTATTCATATATCGGGTTAGATCCCACCGGCCTTTCAGATAAACTGATTAAAAATTATTTTGATTTAAATAAAAACCAGGTCCTTATTGATTATAAATATTGTCTGGAAAACCCAAAACAATGGAAAGGATATGGTCCGGATTATTGGGGGCTTACAGCAAGCTATTCCAGAAATGACGATGGAACTACCGGATATAACGCTCATTTTCCTCAGAATGACCATGGGGTTATTTCTCCAACTGCAGCTTTAAGCAGTTTTCCTTATTCACCGAAAGAATCAATGGACTTTTTAAAATTTATTTATATTAAAAAACCTGAATTTGTGGGTTCAGCAGGACCTTATGACGCGACATCT
The DNA here is from genome assembly GCF_048296755.1 of Chryseobacterium sp. PTM-20240506. NCBI lineage: Bacteria > Pseudomonadati > Bacteroidota > Flavobacteriia > Flavobacteriales > Weeksellaceae > Chryseobacterium > Chryseobacterium sp. PTM-20240506. Next base: position 1,404,475 of record NZ_CP182581.1, on the reverse strand, counting down.
ATCCATTATAACAATTGGTTTACCCCACGGTATCTTGCCATCGACCAGGGAACAATTGCTCCGATGATTGAAAACTACAGGACAGGATTTTTATGGAAGCTGTTTATGAATGCTCCTGAAATTCAACAGGGTTTGAAAAAATTAAGTTTCAAATCTGAAAAATATGGAATCAAATAAAAGATAAAAAATGGACTTTGTTCCCATTTATAATAAGTCAAAATCTCACTAACAATATGAAATTAAAACTTAGACATGCTTTGTTTCTGCTTCCGCTTTTTTCTTTACAGATCAATGGTCAGGAGATCAAGGCAGAACTCAACAAGGAAATCAAAAGAACAGAAAAGATATCTTATATTTTGGACTATCCCCAAAAAGTAAAAGGAAATCTCCCGTTAATTGTTTTTCTCCATGGATCGGGAGAAAGGGGAACTGACCTTGAAATGGTAAAAGCCCATAGTCCCTTTACCTATAAAAATCTGATCAAGGAACCTGTCGCTATTTTAGCTCCTCAGTGTCCTGCAGATAGCTGGTGGGATACGATTACCGTTTATAACCTGATTAAAGAAATCCAGAAAAAATATAAAATCGATGCTTCCAGGATTTACCTTACGGGGCTTTCACTGGGAGGTTGGGGAACCTTAAAACTGGCAATGGAGCATCCTGAAATGTTTGCTGCTGTAGTCCCGGTATGTGCTCCTACAGATCAGATTATGACAGCAAATGTCAATCGATATAAAGATCTGAATATGAAAATTTTTCACGGTGGAATGGATGACATTGTTTTGCCTGAAAATGCGTTCAGATTATACCAGAAGTTACATCCGGTAAACCCTGGTGCGGAATTAATCATATTCCCGAATGATAATCATAACTCCTGGGACTCAGCTTATTCAGACCCCGGATTATACGAATGGATGTTGTCCAAGAAGAAGTAAGATAAATAATAACGAAAAGTAAGAATCCGGATTAAGAATCTGATGTTCACAATTACTATTAAAAAATGAAGATAAAATGAGTAAAAAGTTAGTTTTAATAGCTGCGTTAGCACTTTCGCCATTGTTTTCGGCTCAGGAAATGGTTACAAGACCTGTTCAATCCTATCAGACGGCCCAGTATCAAGCAAAGAAAAAGGCCTTTGTAGATCAGCTTTTGTCAAAAATGACCTTAGATGAAAAAATAGGACAGTTGAATTTACCAAGTTCGGGAGATTTTACCACAGGATTGGCTCAAAGTTCCGACATAGGTAAAAAAGTAGAACAAGGTTTGGTCGGTGGACTATTCAATATAAAAGGAGCGGACAAAATAAAAGCAGTTCAGAAAGTTGCGGTAGAAAAGAGTCGATTGAAGATTCCGTTGATCTTTGGGATGGATGTTATTCATGGTTATGAAACAACTTTTCCTATTCCTTTGGGCTTGGCAGCTTCATGGGATATGAACATTATTCAGCAATCTGCGAGAGTTGCCGCAAGAGAAGCATCTTCTGATGGAATTAACTGGACATTTTCCCCAATGGTGGATATTTCTCGTGAACCAAGATGGGGGAGAGTCTCTGAAGGTTCGGGAGAAGATCCTTTTTTAGGCAGTGAAATAGCCAAAAATATGGTATATGGCTATCAGGGGAAAGACCTTTCTGTGGGCAATACCATTTTAGCGTGTGTAAAACATTTCGCATTATATGGAGCCGGTGAATCAGGGAGAGACTATAATACCGTAGATATGAGTCATGTGAGAATGTTCAATGAATATTTCCCTCCTTACAAAGCTGCTATGGATGCCGGAGTTGCATCAGTAATGGCATCATTTAATGAAGTGGACGGAGTTCCTGCAACCGGAAACAGATGGCTTCAGACAGAGGTTTTGAGAAATAAATGGAATTTCAAAGGCTTTGTGGTAACGGATTATACCGGAATTAATGAAATGGTAGATCATGGAATGGGAGACCTTCAGCAGGTTTCGGCTTTAGCTTTAAAGGCCGGGGTTGATATGGATATGGTGGGAGAAGGTTTTTTGACAACCCTTAAAAAATCCTTGTCAGAAGGAAAAGTTACGCAGGCTGAAATTGATATGGCAGCTAAAAGGATTCTTGAAGCCAAATATGATTTAGGATTGTTTGATGATCCCTATCGTTATGGCAATGCTAAATTAGCAGCAAAAGAGGTTTATAACCTCGAAAATCGTACGATTGCCCGAAATGCCGCTGCTCAATCAATGGTTTTAATGAAAAATGATAATCAGGTTCTTCCATTGAAAAAAACGGGGACCGTAGCAGTCATTGGTCCCTTGGTAAACAATTCTTTGAATATGGCAGGAACCTGGAGTGTCGCAGCAAAGCATGATCAATCTGTTGCTTTGATGAAAGGTCTTCAGGACAATTTTGGAAAAGAAGTAAAATTTATTTCAGCAAAAGGAGCTAACATTGATTACAGCGCTAAATTAGAAGAGATCTATGCAGCTCATGGAAAGAAAACAGATAGAGATAACCGCTCAAAAGAGGTGCTTTTAAAAGAAGCTGTGGATGTTGCCAATAAAGCGGATGTCATTGTTTTAGCCATCGGGGAATCGGCAGAAATGAGTGGTGAATCTTCTTCGAGAACGGAAATCACCATTCCACAGTCTCAGGTTGATCTATTAAACGAGTTGAAGAAAACAGGAAAACCTATTGCAATGGTGCTTTTCACGGGTAGGCCATTAGCTCTTACGAATGTAAAAGATGTTCCTGATGCCATTCTGAACGTCTGGTTTTCTGGTTCTGAAGCAGGAAATGCTATTTCTGATGTATTATTTGGAAAAGTGAATCCTTCCGGTAAATTACCTATGACATTCCCAAGAAGTCTTGGACAGGTGCCTATTTATTATAATGCTAAAAATACAGGACGTCCGTTAAGTCAGGATCTTGTTGATAAATGTGAGTATCAGAGATTCCGTTCCAATTATATGGATGAGTGTAATACGCCTCTTTATCCGTTCGGTTTTGGTTTGAGCTATACCCAATTCAACTACTCTGATATTACAGTATCTGATCCTAATCCGAAAGGAAACCAAACGGTTCAGGCCTCTGTTACGATAACCAACTCAGGGAATTATGACGGAGCAGAAGTCGTACAATTGTACATCCGCGATATGGTAGGAAGCATTACAAGACCAGTAAAAGAATTAAAAGGATTCAAGAAGGTTTTCCTTAAAAAAGGAGAATCTAAAAAAATTACTTTTGATATAACACCGGAAAGCTTAAAATTCTACAATGGAGATTTAAAATTTGACTGGGAACCGGGAGAGTTTGATATTATGATCGGAACCAATTCAGAGGATGTAAAACACTCTAAAATTAATTGGAGCAAATAATTTTAAGCCATTCATTTTGAATGGCTTTTTTTGTATCTTAGAATTAAATTAACTAATACCCTATTTTTGGCATACTTTTTACCAATCTGAAAACATTAAAAAATTAAATATGAAAAAAACAATTTTACTTAGCGCAATGTTCCTGGGTTCTTTCACTTTTGCACAACAAAAAGCTCCGGTTTTAGGAGGGGACAGAGATGTCCATGGCTGTAAAGGCTCTGCGGGTTACACTTACTCACAGATTAAAAATGATTGTGTACGGGTTTTCGAACAAAAAATCAAATTAAAAGAAGTCGGCTCGGATAAAAGCTATACCACAATGACCGCCGTTATTTTTAGCAAAAATATGAAACAGGCGGAAATTTTTATTCCGGATGGGAATGCCAAAAGTATTATTCTGGAGAGAGAAGGGAAAGGAAACATCTGGAAAAGTGGAAAACATATAAAAGAAAGCTATGTCCTGGTTCCTTATAAGAAAAAAGGTTATCAGATCAAGAAAGATGATGTTGTTATTTACCAATAAATCAGGAAGGCCATTCGAAAGAGTGGCCTTTTATTTTGATGCCAGAAATGCTTACCATTATGAGAAAAAAGTTACGTATTGGTTTTTATTTGGAGCTTTTTCCCGCTTTTCGTTTCAATCTTTTTTTTCAAAAAAGGATTTCCTCTGCAATCGGGGCTAGCATTGCCTTGAAATTTTCAATGATCACTCTGATTTATTTTTGAAAATAATCAATAGAAATAATTAGTGTTCTTTAAAATTACCCATAGTATTTAATCAAAATCTAAAACCTCCGCAACAATTTTTCTCTCTCACTGAAAATCCGTATTTTTGTGCATCTAAAAGTAATAAGAAAGAATGAATTCCTACAAAAATCCATTGGAAGAACGCTACTCCAGTGAAGAAATGTTATTTAACTTCTCGCATAATAACAAATTCCAGAATTGGAGAAAGCTTTGGATAGCTCTTGCTGAAATCGAAAAAGACCTTGGACTTGAAATTACAGACGAGCAGATCGCTGACTTAAAAGCTAATGCTGAAAACATCGATTATGACAAAGCAGCAGAGTACGAAAAAAAATTCCGTCATGATGTAATGGCTCACGTTCACGCATATGGTGATGTAGCACCTTCAGCAAAAGGAATTATCCACCTGGGAGCAACTTCAGCTTTTGTAGGAGACAATACAGACTTAATTCAGATTCGTGACGGACTTTTAATCTTAAAGAAAAAGTTGGTTAATGTAATGAAAAACCTGGCAGATTTTGCAATTCAGTACAAAGACCTTCCGACTTTAGGGTTCACTCACTTCCAGCCGGCTCAGTTGACAACAGTTGGAAAAAGAGCTACTCTGTGGTTGCAGAGTTTGGTTCTTGATATTGAAGAATTAGATTTCTTCCTTGAAACACTTCGTTTCAGAGGAGTAAAAGGAACTACAGGAACTGCTGCAAGTTTCCTTGAACTTTTCAACGGAGATTATTCTAAAGTAAAACATTTAGATAAAGAACTTTCAAAAAGATTTGGTTTCGATAAGGTTTTCGGAGTTTCCGGACAGACTTACGATAGAAAAATTGATGCGAAAGTGGTAGCTTTATTAGGAAATATTGCACAATCTGCACATAAATTCACAAACGATTTACGTTTACTTCAGAACCTTAAGGAAATTGAAGAGCCATTCGAGAAAAACCAGATCGGTTCATCAGCTATGGCTTACAAACGTAATCCGATGAGAAGCGAAAGAATCGGGGCATTGGCAAAATATGTAATGTCTCTGACAACAAGTTCTGCCATGGTAGCTTCAACACAATGGTTTGAAAGAACATTGGATGATTCGGCCAACAAGAGATTAACAATTCCTCAGGCGTTTTTAGCTGTGGATGCAATCTTGTTGATCTGGAATAACATTATGAACGGAATTGTAGTTTATCCAAACAGGATCAATAAGCACATAATGGAAGAACTTCCTTTCATGGCAACAGAATATATTATCATGGAAGAAGTAAAAGCGGGAGGGGACCGTCAGGAAATCCACGAGGTCATCAGGGTTCACTCTATGGAAGCTTCTAAAAAAGTGAAAGAAGAAGGAAAAGAAAACGATCTGATTGAAAGGATTCTGAATGATGATTCTTTAAAGCTCGATAAATCAAAATTAAAAGAAGTTCTGGATCCTAAAAATTTCATTGGCTTTGCACCTATTCAAACGGAGGAATTCATTAAAAATGAAGTTCAGCCGATACTGGAGCAAAACAAAGACATGATTGGACTGGAGGCTGATCTTAAAGTATAATACCATATGCAGTCTTTTCGGCTGCATTTTTTATTTCATTGCAGGTATGAACAGAATACTATTTTTCCTTTTGATACCCACTCTTTCCTTTTCACAGGGAAAAGATGTTTTAACCTACTTTAAATCAAAAGATTCTTTGGTAGGGGTAAAAGATCATACCGGGAAAATTATTGTTCCTGCGCAGTTCAAAGTCTTTTCATTTCTAAAAGACGGCGATCCTGTAAAAGAAGAAACCATTTATTTCGACGGGTCTAAAAAGGATGAGATAAAAGAAAAAAACGCCTGGGGATATGTCTATGATAAAAAAGGGAATTTCCTTTACAGACCTTTCCTGTACGATAATGGTGCTGACTATTTTTCTGAAGGAGTAAGACGGTTTGTTAAAAATGGGAAGGTAGGTTTTGTAGACAGAAACGGTACAACGGTAATTGAAGCCAAACATGATTTTGTTTCACCATTTAATTACGGATATGCTGCCTATTGTGATGGATGTGATTGGGAAAAAACCAATGATGAGCACAAAGCAATGGTAGGAGGAACATGGGGAGTGATGAATTTTAAAGGAGAAGTGATCCAACCTGTTGCGGCACAAACGAACTCCGTAGAAGTTAATGGGAAATTTTATGCAAATCCATTCAAATATAATGAAAAGGAGAAAGGTATTCTTCAATTTTTCGAAAAACAAAATACAAAACTTTCGGAAATCTATTATGTCAACTGGTATAATAAATTATCCAAAGAGGAAAAAAAACTTTTTTTTGAAATCGTTGAAAGACCAAAAGAAAACTTTCCTTTTTATCAGGTAAATACATATGATTACAGGAAAATAGATGTGGGATTAACATTTGATTTCAAATTTTTAGTCTCAGCAGAGGGCCAGGAAATTTTTGCACTGGACTATGATAATGAAAAGGTTCCTTTTGAAAAGTGGCTTAAGAGAGAAATCGGAAAAGCTCAGAAATATCAGGAAGAACATCCTGATAATCCTAATAAAATAAGTAAATAAGTCTAATAATATAATATCTGACATCTAATGTCTAATAACAAAAGAATTTTCGTAGAAAAAAGAGGTATTTTCGATGTTGAAAGTCCAAAAATTTTTGATGAGGTAAAAGCGGTTGTTCCGGCTGTTCAAAGCGTGAAAGTATACAATGTGTATGATATTTTCAACCTGAATGACGGAGAATTTGAAAAAGTGGTCAATAACACTTTTGTAGACCCTGTTACTGATATTTTGCATACAGAGAACCCTGCAAAAGCTATTCATTTCGGAATGGAATTTTTACCGGGACAGTATGATCAGAGAGCAGATTCTGCACAGCAGTGTATCGCCTTACTGACAGAAAATGAAAAATCAAAAGTAAGAAGTGGAAAACTGATTGAATTTGAAGGAGTTTCTGAAGCCGATTTGGTTAAGATCAAAGATCTTCTAATCAATAAAGTGGAATCTCAGGAAAAAGATTTATCTATTCTGGATATTCCTGCTGATGAAACACCATCAAAAGTAATCATCCACGAAAACTTCATCAATTTCAATGATGCGGAACTTGAAAACTTTTACAATAATCATGGTTTTGCACTTGGATTGGACGACCTGAAATTCATTCAGGAATATTTCAAAACTGAACAAAGAAATCCTACGGAAACAGAATTAAAAGTATTAGATACCTATTGGAGTGACCACTGTCGTCATACAACTTTTGAAACAGAATTGTCAGACATACAGTTTGAAGGTCAGTTCAAACATACATTGGAAAATATTTTCAATGATTATATCGAAAAAAGAAAATTCTTAGGGCGTGAGCTGAAGCCGATTTCATTAATGGATCTGGCAACGGTATGCGGAAAGTATTTCCATAAAACAGGGAACCTTGATAACCTTGTAATTTCTGATGAGATTAATGCATGTACCATTCAGATCGAAGCAGAATATGATGGTAAAAAAGAACCTTGGTATTTATTATTCAAAAATGAAACGCATAACCACCCGACGGAAATTGAACCTTTCGGAGGAGCGTCTACTTGTTTAGGAGGAGCGATCAGAGACCCGTTATCCGGAAGATCTTTCGTATTTCAGGCCATGAGATTAACTGGTGCTGCCGATGTTTTAGAACCGGTTGATAAAACATTACCGGGAAAACTACCTCAAAAAACCATTACGAAACAGGCTGCCAACGGATATTCATCTTATGGTAACCAGATCGGGCTTGCTACGACAATGGTTTCTGAAATCTATGATGAAGGGTATAAGGCCAAAAGAATGGAGGTAGGTTTCGTTACAGGAGCTGTTCCTGTAGATTGGGTAAGACGTGAGAAGCCTGCTAATGGTGATTCAATCATTATATTAGGAGGAGCAACAGGTCGTGACGGAGTAGGGGGAGCAAGCGGAAGTTCAAAAGAACAGGACGAAACCTCTATTCACACCATGAGTTCAGAGGTTCAGAAAGGAAATGCCGTAGAGGAACGTAAAATTCAGAGATTATTCAGAAACCCTGAAGTAACGAAGCTGATCAAAAAATCAAACGACTTCGGAGCAGGAGGTGTTTCTGTGGCAATCGGTGAGATCGCAGACTCTTTAGAAGTAAACCTTGATGTATTACCATTAAAATATGAAGGATTAAACGGAACCGAACTGGCTATTTCTGAATCTCAGGAAAGAATGGCTGTGGTGGTAGATCCTCAGGATAAAGAAAAATTCATTAAATTCTGTGAAGCTGAAAACATTGTGGCTGTAGAAGTGGCAAAAGTGACAGATTCCGGAAGAATGCAGATGTTCTGGAAAGGGGACAAAATTGTAGATCTTTCAAGAGCATTCTTAGATACCAACGGATGTTCAAAATCTCAGGAAGTGAAAATCACCCACCTGGAAGAAGTAAAACAAGAAACAAAAGCTTTCACAACAGAAAACTTCCTGAACATCTTAAAAGATAAAAACGTAGCTTCCCAGAAAGGACTACTTGAAATGTTCGACTCTTCTATCGGAGCCACTACGGTAGCTATGCCTTTGGGAGGTAAATACCAGCAAACCCTGATGGAAGGAAGTGTGCAGACACTACCTATTTTAGGAGCAAAAGATATCAAAACCGTTTCTCTCGCAAGCTGGGGATTCGATGCTGAGATCTCAAAACAAAACTCACTGTTAGGAGCATCTTACGCTGTCGTGGAGAGTGTGGCAAAGATTGTTGCCATGGGAGGTGATTATAAAAATATCAGGTTAAGCTTTCAGGAATACTTTGAAAAATTAGGACAAAACCCTGAAAAATGGGGCAAACCTTTAGCCTCTCTTTTAGGGGCTTATGATGCTCAGATCAAATTGGGTCTGGCAGCAATCGGAGGTAAAGATTCTATGAGTGGAACATACCAGGACCTTAACGTTCCACCAACCCTGATTTCTTTTGCATGTGCCAACGGAGATAAAGAAAACATCATCTCTCCTGAATTGAAAAGTGCAGGGAACAAACTGTATTTCTTCAATCACGTTGCTCAGGAAAGCGGACTTCCAAACTATGATGCTTTAAAAGAAGTTTTTGAATTCATTTTCGAAAATATCAAATCCGGGAAAATTGTTTCTGTAAAAATAGTAAAAGAAGGTGGTCTTGCCGTAGCTTTGGCAAAAATGAGTTTCGGAAACAGATTAGGAGCAGAGATCAATGCTGATGAAAATGTATTATTAGCGAAAAATATCGGAAGCTTAGTTATCGAGGCGAAAGAGGAATTAAACGCAGCTTCCCTTCAGTTGATCGGAGAAGTAAAAGACTCAGGAACCTTAAAAATTAACGGTATTGAATCAGACATTATAGATCTTGTAGCGGCCAATACTAATACATTTGAAAATCTTTTCCCGACTGTAGAAAAAGAAAAGATCACGGTTGAAATTGATGCAAAACATAACTCGGTCAACCCAAGAAATATCATCATTAAAAAACACGGAATCGCACAGCCGAAAGTATTTGCTCCGGTATTCCCGGGAACCAACTGTGAATATGACACACTGAATGCATTCCAGAAAGAAGGCGCTGTAGTAAGCAGCTTACCTTTAATCAATATCAATCACCAGTTACTCGATGAAAGCATTGATGCATGGGTGGAAGAAATCAGAACATCTCAGATCCTTGCATTCTCAGGAGGTTTCTCTGCTGGTGATGAGCCGGATGGTTCTGCAAAATTCATTGTAAACGTTCTGAAAAACGAGAAAATGAAAAATGCAGTTCACGAATTATTAGACAGGGACGGAATGATCATCGGAATTTGTAATGGATTCCAGGCGCTAGTGAAATCGGGACTTTTACCTTACGGAAGAATCAAAGATCTGGATGAGAACTCTCCAACATTAGCTCACAACGCCATCAGAAGACACATCTCCCAGATGGTAACAGTGCAGGTAGTAAATGACGAAAGCCCTTGGTTAAAAGGAATGAAAGGACAGACTTTCACCATTCCGATTTCCCACGGTGAAGGACGTTTCATGGCTTCAGAAGATGAAATCAGGAAATTATATGAGAACGGACAGATTGCTACCCAGTACATTGATCTTGATGGAAACATTGCCCACGGGATGCCTTTCAACCCTAATAATTCATTATTCGGAATTGAAGGGATTACCAGTCCATGTGGTAAGATCTTTGGTAGAATGGGGCATCCGGAACGATTTGCTGAAGGTCTCATGAAGAATATACCAACCGCGAACTATCACAATATCTTTAAAAATGGAGTTGAGTACTTCAAATAAAAATAATAAAAAAATGATCGTCATTAATGGCGGTCATTTTTTTGATCTGGCGGGCTTCTATGAAGAAGTTTCAGAAGTACTGATGAAAAATGCTGACTGGAAAGTCGGAACTTTGGATGGTTTTGATGATATCCTGTATGGAGGATTTGGAGTTTTTGAACCGCATGAAGAAATTGAATTGATCTGGAAGAAATCTTTAAAATCCGGACATGATTTGGGTTTCGAGGCTACCCGCGAGTTTTATGAGAGAAAAATAAGGCAGGGAAAACCTTTTAATATAGAAATGATCAGAGAAAAACTGAACGAGCTGATAGCACAAAAGGGACAAACTTTATTTGATATTCTCGTAGAAATTATTGAATCACATCAAAATATTAAGCTAATTTTGGATTGAAATTAACAATCCATTAAAGGGGATAAAGATTATGGTCAGGTAACTTCTTACCGCTTTAAAATCTTAGTGATTAAATTATAAGACTTAGAAATGAAAAGAATGATTTATGCGCTGTTCTTTGGGGACAGTATTACATATGGTGAATATGACGGAGTATTTGGTGGATGGGTTGATATTTTAAAAAGATATGCATTACAGAAATTCCATGAAGGTCACAATGAATTGATTGTTTATAATTTAGGAATCGGAGGAGAAACAACGGAAGGTCTGATAAAGAGGATACCTCATGAGCTGGCTGCAAGGAATTCCGCAGATGGGAATGTTGTTTTTATTGCCTATGGGGCAAATGACCTAGCTATTAAAAATGGAAATAAAATGGTAGCGCCTGAGGATTTTACGGCTAATATTGAGGAGGCCATCAGAATTGCAAAACAATTTACGACAGATATATATCTGGTGAGCATTCTTCCTTTTTCTAAAAATGTAGATGGAATTGAAGTTGCTTCCGGAAAGCTGAGAACCAATGATGAGGTCCTTACTTACAATAGTATTCTGAAAGGCATGACAGAAAAGCATTCTTTAACCTATATCGATTTTTATTCCGCATTGGTAGACGATAAAGAAGTTCTTCTTTCCCAGGACGGCGTACATCCCAATGAAAAAGGGTATGGAATGATGGCCGAAATTGCAATTCCAACCATTGAAAAATATTTATAAATGCCTTATTTATTTTCATACGGAACTTTACAGAAAGAGCAGGTACAGACCCAAACCTTTGGAAGGTTGCTCAAAGGTGATAAAGATGTTCTCATAGGTTATACATTAAAAATGCTTGAGATTACAGATCCGGAAGTTCTGAGAAAAAGTAACCAGAAATACCATCCTATTTTAACGTTTTCAGGTCATGTCGAAGACCAGGTAGAAGGGATGCTTTTTGAGATTACAGACGATGAAATTCTGTTGGCTGATGCGTACGAAGTGGACGATTATAAAAGAATCGAAACAATTTTTAAATCCGGAAGGAAGGGCTTTATTTATGTCGCAAGATAATTTTAAGCAACAGTAATTATTCTAAGCAGAGCACGATTTCGGCTTTCTCTAGCTGAATAGATACTTCGGATAAACCAAAATCCCTACAATTAATGATACAATAGCCATAAGAATTACAGCACCTGCTGAAATATCTTTAATAAAGCCTATTCTTTTATCAAATTCAGGCTGAATGATATCGCAGATCCTTTCAATGGCAGTGTTAAGAATTTCCGTACTTAAAACCCCAAAAGAAACGATGAGGACGAGGGCAGTATCGAATTTTGATAACTGTAAATAAAAAATAATGAAAATGTTGATCAGCAGAGCAATACACTCGATCTGAAAATTTCTTTCTGTTTTTATCATTAAAAAAAGACCTCGAAAAGCATTCCGGAAACTTGTATGAATAGGAGGTTTACGCATGATAAAAAAGATTATGTACAAATATAATTAATTGATCAAAGAAAATGCCTATCTTTAGTCCTTAATGATGGTTTATCCATTAAAAAAGTATCCCGGAAGTAGTTTTAAAAATCTTTTACTCGTTGTTAATAACTCTCAGAATTATATTTTTTAATCTATTTTCTATTTATTATATTTGTAAAAATTTATTTTTAAATCTATGAAATTTATTATTTCAAGTGGTGAATTGCAGAAGGCTTTGCAAACTGTAAGTGGCGTAATATCAAGCTCTCAATCGAGACCGATCTTAGAAAACTATCTTTTCGAATTAAACGAAACCCAGGTTACCATTACAGCATCTGATGGCGAAACAACTCTTGTAACTTCTTTGGAAGTAAAGTCTGATGATTCGGGTAAATTTGCTGTTCCTGCTAAAATTTTTCAAGATTTTATCAAAACATATGGTGAACAACCGCTTACATTTTCTGTAAAGGATAATGCTGAGGGAACGGGTAGCCAGCTGGAAATTTTGGATGAAAAGGATAATTTCGCAGTAGCATTGGATAATGCGGATGATTATCCGGAGCTTCCTGAATTTGATGCTTCACAAAGTGTGACCATGTCCGCAGGTATTTTATCTGAAGCACTTACCAATACTCTTTTTGCAACAAGTAATGATTCTCTTCGTCCGGTAATGACAGGAGTTTTATTCCAGTTCGGGGAAAATGAGACGAATTTTGTTTCTACAGATTCTCACAGACTGGTTGTTTACAAAAGAATGGACCTGATGAACGTAGAACCTATGGAGTTCATCATGCCTAAAAAACCTTTAAATATTTTCAAAAATATATTGGCAAGTTCCAACGAAGACGTTACTATCGATTTCAATGAGAACATGGCTAAATTTACTTTTGGTAAACATATCTGGATCTGTAGACTGATTGACGGAAAATATCCTAACTATACTGCGGTTATTCCAAAAGAAAATCCGAATGTATTAACAATCAACAGAAACCTGCTATTAGGTGCGATCAAAAGAGCATCGATCATGTCTAATAAATCAACCAATCAGGTAAGATTTAAATTATCTGCCAACATTCTTCACCTTCACGCAGAAGATACGGAATATGCAAACAAAGCAGATATGCAGATCCCTTGTGATTATAACGGAGAAGATATCAACATCGGGTTTAGCTCTAAGTTTTTAACAGAAATGTTGACTATTCTTGGTTCTGACGATATCACAATGAAAATGTCTCAGCCAAACAGACCGGGAATCATTGAACCTCTTGACGGTCTTGAAGAAAACGAAAATATCTTAATGTTATCAATGCCGGTAATCGGACTATAAGATTAAGCTCAATTAAATAACAGAGGTTTTGAATTTTCAGGACCTCTTTTTTTTTTTGCGTTCAGTTGGGAAGTTAAAAATTTCGTTATTTCTTAAAAAAACACGACCTTTGTAAACGCAAAATTCGAAGTAAAAATTTTCAAAATAAAGTGAATGAAACCTTATAGGTTGGCATTTAACCGATAAAAAATAGATTTAAGCAGATGAAAATATCAAATAACTGGCTGAGAGATTACATAAAAACGGAATTGAAAACTGAAAGAATCGGTGAGTTCCTTACAGATATTGGTCTTGAAGTTGAAGGTATAGATAAATTTGAAAGTGTAAAAGGAAGCCTGGAAGGAATTGTAGTAGGTAAGGTCTTAACCTGCGAAAAACATCCGAATGCTGACAAACTCAAGAAAACAACTGTAGATGTAGGAAACGGAAAGGTGCTTAACATCGTTTGTGGTGCTCCTAATGTGGAAGCCGGACAAACTGTTCCAGTTGCAGTGGTGGGAACAAAAATCTACGATAAGACCGGAAACTTTTTTGAAATTAAAGAAGCAAAGATCAGAGGTGAAGTTTCACAAGGAATGATCTGCGCAGAAGATGAGCTAGGCCTTAGTGAGGATCATGGAGGAATCATGGTTCTTGACGAAGCACAATATGAAGTAGGAAAGAATTTTGCAGATTATTTTGAATTGGCAACTGATGAGGTAATTGAAATTGGTTTAACGCCTAACAGGACCGATGCTATGTCGCACTACGGTGTAGCAAGGGATCTTTATGCTTTTCTTTCAACCAATCAGCAAAAAGCCCAGTTCGAAAAGGTAGCTTCGGAACCATTAAATAATGAAGGGGCACATAACTTTACTTTAGAAGTAGAAGATGCTGAATTATGCCCTAGATATATCGGAGCTGTTATTGAAGATGTAAAAGTAGCAGAATCTCCGGCATGGTTGAAAAACAGATTGAAAGCAATCGGTTTAAGCCCGATCAACAATATCGTGGATATTACCAATTATATTCTTCACGGATTCGGACAACCGCTCCATGCTTTTGATGCAGACAAAATTGCTGATAAAAAAGTAAAAGTAGGGACCGTAAAAAAAGGAACAAAATTTACGACTTTGGATGGTGTGGAAAGAACTTTAAACGGTTCTGAAGTCATGATCAAAGATGGAAAAGATAAACCGATGTGTATTGCCGGTGTTTTTGGTGGTGCCAATTCCGGAGTTTCTAATGAGACAAAAACAATCTTTTTGGAAAGTGCTTATTTTAATCCGGTAGCGGTAAGAAAAGGAGCCAAACTTCATGGATTGAACACGGATGCATCATTCAGGTTTGAAAGAGGAGTGGATCCTAACCTTACAAGAACAGCTATTACCCACGCTATCAAAATGATCCAGGAAATTGCAGAAGGAAAACTGGTTGGAGAGTTGCTGGAAGAATATCCAAAGAAAATTGAAGACAGCTATGTTATCATAAGGTTCTCTAAAATAGAACAGATTCTTGGAACTAAAATTCACAGAGAAAAAGTAAAAGAGATTTTAAAAGCTCTTGAAATTAAAGTTTTGAACGAAATTCAAAATGGTTTGGAAATTTCTGTTCCGGCTTACAGAGCTGATGTGACGAGGGAAATTGATGTTATCGAAGAGATTTTAAGGATCTACGGATATAATAAGATTGATGCTCCACAAAAGATATCATTTACACCTGTAAAGCTAAGCGCTAATGATCAGGATGAATTGGAAAACAATTGGGCAAGAACTTTACAAAGTTTAGGTTTTAATGAAGTAATGAACAACTCACTTACTTCTGTAAAAGATGAAACGGATGCTGTGAAACTGCTGAATCCTTTGAGTGGTGATCTGGCTTTCATGAGAAAATCCTTGTTGGAAGGGCTTCTTCAAAATTCCATCTATAATATTAACAGAAAGAACCAGGATATTAAATTCTTTGAGTTTGGAAAGATTTATCACAAAAGAGCTCAATATGAAGAAAGGAAACAGCTGGCTATTCTTGTTTCAGGAAGAGAGGTTGCTGAAAACTGGTTACAGCCGAAATCAGCAACGGATTTCTACAACCTGAAAGCTTATGTGAAAGTATTGCTGGAAAGATTGGCAATCGATTATAAAGAAGTTGCTTTGTCCGATAACAGATTCTCGGATGCAATTGCTTATGAAGCTGATGGAAAAGTATTGGTAAGAATTGGAAAAGTGGCTCCGGAATTATTGAAAGATTTCGATATTGACCAGGACTGTTTCTATGCCGAAATTGAACTTGAATTGGCTCAACAATTACGATCTGGGAATGAATTGAAATTCAGGGATATTCCTAAATTCAATAAAATCAGAAGAGATCTTGCATTGCTGATCGATAAGAATATAACATATCAGGAGCTGTATCAGACAGCCAAAAAGAATAAATCTCCTTTCATTAAAAACATCAATCTGTTTGATGTATACGAAGGAAAAAATCTTCCGGAAGGAAAGAAATCCTATGCGATGAGTTTTGAGTTATTAAATGAGGCAAAAACTCTTGAGGAAAAAGAAATTTCCGAAGTAATGGATTCTTTGATTAAATCTTTCCAGAAAGAATTCAACGCAGAATTAAGATCATAAATATAAAGAAACGGGCTAAAGCCCGTTTTTTTGTTATATACATTGATAACGGACAGGCTTTAGCCTTCCAAGAATAATAAAATTCTTTCAAAGCCGTTTAAATAATATAATTTCCGTAAATTTGGTTAAATCAAAAAAGAAAAAAATGAAAAATCTTTTTTTAAGTATTAGTGCAGCCGTGATTTTGGCGTCGTGCGGAACTATGTCAAGCGCATCTGCTTCAAAAGTAGGAAAATCTCAGCCTTCATTGGTCAATACAAAATGGACTTTAGCGGATAATGTAAAAGGGAAAGTTCCTACATTGAATATCGAGGGAGAAAAGATCAATGGAAATTCCGGATGTAATAACTATTTTGGTACGGTAAAGCTTGATGCTTCTACAGGTAATTTTTCAGCAGGGCAAATGGGTTCTACAAAAATGGCCTGTGATAATATGAATGTGGAGCAGAACTTCATGGATATGATGGGAAAAGCAAACAAGTACGTAATTTCAGGAACAACTTTGGAATTGTATAAGGACAATCTTTTATTATTGAAATTTAATAAATCAGAATAAAAAATAAAAGGAACTCAATTGAGTTCCTTTTTTATGTTTTAGGGTTTTCTTATTCTTCCTCTTCTTCGTCGTATTTAGCTAATTCTTCATCACACCATTTGAACGCTGCTTCTACCACTTTAGTAGCTTCATCTGCCATGGTCTCTTCATCGTCTCCTTCCAAATCATCCAGCCACTCAACTTCTTCTTCCTCAACGTTCAAGATAAATCTTGGGTATTCTGTATGAACCACGAATAAATCCTCAGGAAATTCCGAATTGTCTGCTAATAAAAACTTTGGTAATTTCATTTTTTTAATATTTTAACTTTCTCAAAGATAATAAAATTATTGATATTTGTTCTTGTCGATCCTAATTTTTTGTAAAACTTTGTACTGGGTAAGTGTAGTTTTCTGTAGGGTATCTTGAGGCTTGAATGTCAGGCTTATATTGGAATTGACTGTGCTTATTAATTCTGCAACCTGTATTTTTTCCAGGTCCTCGGTAGTTTCCAGATAAAATGTGATAGGTTTATCCTTAAGGTTTTCAGTTTCTAAAAATTGACTGATATTTTTTCTGTTTTCCAGATAATTGCCTTTTGAAAGCCAGGTAAAGAGTATTCCTGACAGCAAACTTAATGCTCCGATTGCATACACTTTTATATTGAAGATATCAAAGAGTCTTTTGAAGTACATTAGCCACAGAGGTAGGCTGAATGGAGCTAATAACCTATAATCTATAGGATTTACAGGATAAAAATACTGAACAAAAAAGGAACATATGATTCCTGAAATTCCAATAACAAGAAAGAACAGATCACTGTCAGATAACCAGATCTTAATAAAAAGAAATACCATCAGACAGATATTCAGAAATCCGATACCATAAATCACATTATTAATCAAACCACCTCCCGGATCTGCAATATGAATAAAAGGATTAAAAGTAGTAGCAAGACCCTGAAACAATTCAACCAACAGCTGTGAAGTAGGGTGGAGACCCATTTCTAAGGATTGCTTAATGTAGTTTTCATTAAAATAATCCAAAAAAGTAAACTTGTATAAAGCTACAAAACCACAACCAATGAAACCTGAAATAATGAAAGTACGGGCATACTTTTTTTTCCATACCAATAATCCGAAAAGCCCTGTTCCCCCCATAATAAACAATGAACTATAGCGGATATTATATAAGGCAATTAATGATAACGAAAGATAAAATACAGCTTTTCCTTTTTCCAGTTTTCCAGTAATAATTAAATGTGCCGTATACAGGAATAAAAATACAAATGGAAGGATGAGCGCTTCACTCATCGTAAAAGAGTAAATTGACACGAAACTAAATAAAGCACTGACGATAACAGATTCTTTAAAGAAAAAGTTTTTTTTCCAGGCAAAGGCCGCAATAAAAAGAAAAGCCAGAATCCCGATTACTTTACTGCTCCAGAATTCGTCCATCCCCAGATATGTAAAAAGCTTAATACTTAACGGATATCCTACAGGTGTTGTCGTATTATCAATAGTCGGGAATACATGAGCAAATCTCATATACCGGATTGAATCCGGGCTTACCCTGCCTTTCTCATTGAGTAAAAAACGTAAAATGGTCATCATTACAATAATGATGACCAATGATATCTGAATATTTTTTTCTTTAATTTTCATTAGGGTTGTGATCAATGATAACAGCCAGAACAGACCGTTGTTCAAATGTATAACTTATAACTCACAACTGATAATCCTGAGAATTATTTCGAGAACATTTTTGAAATTTTTTCAGCTTTTTTGCTTTCGGAGTAGTCATAAAAACCTTCTCCTGATTTTACTCCCAGTTTTCCTGCCATTACCATATTTACCAATAGAGGATTCGGGGCATATTTTGGATTTTTAAATCCGTCATACATCACATTAAGAATAGCAAGACAAACATCAAGACCAATGAAATCAGCCAGCTGAAGAGGTCCCATTGGATGAGCCATTCCAAGTTTCATTACCGTATCAATTTCTTCAACGCCTGCAACACCGTTATATAATGTTTCAATAGACTCATTGATCATAGGCATTAAAATTCTGTTAGCAACGAAACCAGGGTAATCATTCACTTCCACAGGCACTTTTCCTAACATTTTACTCATATCATAGATGATATCAAAAGTCTCTTTGGAAGTAGAGTATCCTTTAATGATTTCAACCAGTTTCATAATTGGAACAGGATTCATAAAGTGCATACCGATCACCTTATCAGCTCTCTTAGTTGCAGCGGCTATCTTTGTAATGGAGATAGAAGAAGTGTTGGTTGCAAGAATACAGTTTTCCGGAGCAAATTCATCCATCTGTCCGAAGATTTTCAGTTTCAGATCCTGATTTTCAGTAGCTGCTTCTACGATTAAATCAGCGGTTCCCACAGCTTCTTTTAACTCTGTAAAAGTGGTGATATTTCCTAAAGTTTCTGCTTTTTGCTCCTCTGTAAGGTTGCCCTTTGCAATTATTCTGTCGAGGTTGGTGGTAATGGTTTTTACTCCTCTGTCTAAAGCATCCTGAGAAACATCTACAAGATTTACTTTAAATCCGCTTTGCGCAAAAGTATGTGCAATACCATTTCCCATGGTTCCAGCTCCGATAACTACAACGTTTTTGATCATTTTTCCTTTAATTAAATTATTTTTTATAGATAGTTAAATTTCTTGAATTGGCTAAATCTGCTTTTGTGACGATTTGCGTTTCATCAAAGTTCACATTTCCGCTGTTGCTTTTTCTTACTGCATTTTGAGAAGATATAGCAGCCTTAAGTCCGGATATGAACTTCTTTTTTTTAGTTTTTGCTAAGGAATCGATCCCGATATAAAGATTAAATTCCCCCTCTCTGCCCAGTCCGCTTTGTTTGTAAATTTCAAAAGGTTTTGTCTTATTCTTTTTTTGAAACTTTGATATGTAATTAATCACAGGATCTTCGGAAGGTGTTCCGCAACAAATACTTGCGTAGCCTACCTGTAAATAGTTCTGGCTCTTTTGAGAAAAAAAGAAGCTGAAACAAAAAATGCTGAAAAGTATTGCTATTTTTTTCATTGTAATAAATAAGATTAGGTTTAATCACGCCCTAATTGAGCGCTTTTTATTTCGCTTAAAATTAAGCTTTAATATTTACTTACTAAAATCATCCCAAACTGCTTTTGAAATATCTGAAATGATTTTACAGTTTGCAGCTTCTGTTTCCATAGAGTTGCTTACAAATACAGCTATGGCATAATGTTTTCCATTCGGAAGGGTTACAATTCCCATGTCGTTTTCAGCACCGGTAAGCCCATCTTTATTTTTACCTGAAGAGCCTGTTTTATGAGCCACAGGTGTATTTTTAGGAAGCTGCTCAATCAGTTTGTTTGTTCCTGTTTTGGTGCCTAGCATTACCTTCATCAGGTAATCTGTGGATTTTCTGGAAAGTAACTGTCCCTTATAAAACTTTTTTAAAACCTGTACGATGGAGTTCGTTGAACTGTAATTTTGATATTGTGCATTCCAGTCTTTATGCATTTCATCTTCGTTAAAGCGAATCTGGAAATTTTTTATTCCTTTGGTATCCATAAATTTTTGAACTGTATCCGTTCCGCCAATTAACCTTAAAAGGATATCACACCCATTATTATCACTCTGCGCAACGGTGAAGTCTATAATTTCACTTAAAGGAAGTTCAATATTACCATTGGGATATTTTTCTCTAAGTGGCGACCATGTATCCTCAAGAAGATCTGATTTTTTAACTAAAATCTTCTGATGTAACAACAGTTTTCCTTTATCTACAAAATTGAGAACAGTGGCAGCAATATGAAATTTGAAGACACTTTGCATAGGAAGCTTTTTATCTCCGCTTTTGCTGTAAAGTGATTGATTTTCCATTTCCAGTACAGAAACTCCTACAGTAGCTTTTTTGTCATTGATGATAGAATTTATTTTTTGTTCCAGGGCTGTATGCTGGGCAAAAGTAAATGTAGAAATCAAGAGAAAGAGAAATCCAGCTTTTTTCATAATGGTCAATTTATATCGCCGTAAATTTAAAAAATAAATCTCTTTACATGTATAACCATAGCTTAATTTATTAGGATATACTCAGGTCTTGACAATAGAAATGAATAATCCGGAAAAGGTACTCTTCCGGATTAAATAATATCGATTAATTGCTAATCTTTTATAAGGCGCAATACATTAAAAGTATGTCCACTTGGTGCCATTGAACACGGCAACCTGATTAGTTGCCGTATCATAGACCATAAGTCCAGTTGGCGGAGAAGAGAATCTTTCCGACGGCTGGCTTATCGATGGCAATACAAGGGCTTTATCTCCCTGTTTTGCTTCTAGAATAAGTATTCCATCTGCATCAGAAGTATCTGACCCGATAATCATCTTTTTACCATTAGCGTCCGAACCCGAAGGCGCACCTCCCGTAGTGCCTCCTGCAGCAGGTGGATTCCAGGCCGGAGTGGTACCTCCATAATATCTGAAGCTTCCTGTAGCGGTATCCCAAACCATAGTACCCTCGCTTGCATTCATTGTGGTGGCATTTTCTACTTTAGGTAGGACGATTCCCCTGTTAGAGGAATTACCGAATTCTAATATGGTATTATTATTTGTGATGCTTTTCTTACCGATTGCAACCTGGGCATTAATGCCTGAGCTTATTAGCAATACTGAGATTAAGAATATATTTTTCATCTTGTATGTTTTTTTTAATTACAGAAAATAGAAGTGGATGTAGAGGTTCCTAAAGTTCTCCATTCTGTTCCGTTATATACTTTAAATTCTTTTTTCGTGGTATCATATACGATCATACCCTTAAGTCTGTTTCCTGCGGGAATGTTATTAGCATCCGAAACTCTTGTAATTACCATTCCTTTAGATTTGGCATTAAGTTCCAGCCAAGTGTCAGAAGCAGATGGTAATAACCGCGGAATTGATGATATACCTACCTGACCTCCTTTTACAGTACTTCCTGTTATATTAAGATTAGCTTTTGCAAGGGTAAAATATGAATTACTGTTGTCTGCAAAATTGGGGATAACATCAATGGTATTATTTGTTCTTACAACTTTCTGATAAATAGAGTTGGTAAATGACGGATCCTGAGAAATAAGCATATAATAGTTTTCTCCTGATGCAAGTGCAGGAATGTTGGTTGCATCGAAACGGAGATTGATACATCCTACTTTATTCGTATCGGTTGCTTTCCATTGAAGAGCAAGCGAATTGTTGAACTGAGTACCGTCAGCCGCAGTAATGGTTTTCCCGGTAAAAGTCTGTGCTCCATTATTAGATGCAAAAATAAGGTATTGACCATCAGTCAGCTGATTAGCATGGGTATCATTTTGATTGATGAAATTATTATCTGTAGATGCAGTAATAATGTTGGTAGCTTGTCCGCCATCATTGTTGATGGATTTTGAGATCCGTTGGTCTAATCCACCACGTAAATCTTTTGCTACCCCAAAAATGTCATATTGGTATGTTGCGTCAGCAGTGAAAACAGGATTTCCGGTACTGTTGCGATAGTTGGTATCCGTGGTAAGATCGGCCAATGTTGTTCCGTATTTTATGGCAAGATAACTTTCTACCTGGCGGCGCTCTGTTTCGGTTAAAGCAAATCCGAACGCAAGATGTTCTGCAATCTGTGCAGTAATCCCTACCTCGTTACCTGGCATACTCGACTGGTTATTGGCGCCATATACAAACCCTCCTTGTCCTATGTATACAGTCTGCCCTGTAAGATTAGTTCCAATACCACTACCGTTTAACCTATGTTGTACGGTACTATTGGTCGCACTAAGACTCACATTGGAAATATTGGAAAGCGTTGTACTCAAAGCCGGATTAAGTACTGTGTTGGTCGCATTATTACTGGTTGGGGTATTTCCTCTCGATAGATAATTAGCCTGTGTAAGAGTATTCCAATCATAGATTGCAGCCCCGGCCGCTGAGTTTTTTAAGTCAAAATTAACTCCAAAAAAACGGTTATTGGCAGTCCATACATTATCTTTTATTACGTAAAACATTTCTAATTCGGAATTAGAACCTTCAAAAGGTGCTACGCCTTCATTTCCTATCGCCTGATTAGTATTGGTAAAATCAATATAGGGGTTAAAGTTAAAAGTAGCAGCAGTAGCAGCATCATTTACCTGAACATAATTGGGTTTTGTAGTTACATCCGCAACTTGTGAGGTTTTAATCCCGAACATCTGGTCCACCCATTGGTTTACTGTTCCGGAGGCAGCAGTTACATCTTTATCTGCTCTGTTCCAGAAATTCCCCAATACTCCTCCGGGACCTATCGGAGTTCCTGCAATGGTAAAGTAAAAAGTGCCATTGGAAGTAAATCCGTTGAAAGCTTTAGAAGCTACTCTATAGGGTTCGCTCACATACTCCTCTCCGTCCACAGTATGGGTATTGGTTCCGATAGGTATAAAGTGAGTGTTACTTGAAAAATCACTCGTTGTACTCATGATCAGATATAGTGGTTTTTCACTCAATGTAAAACTGTTGATCAAACCTCTAAGAACATTGAAATATACGTCATCATTTCCATTTATATTGTAATTGCTGGTTTGGGCTTTCCACACTTTGGAAAACCGATGCGTAACCGATGGGAATCCTGAGTTGGTATAAGGGGTAAATCCAACTGTACCATTGGTTCCCCAGGTGAGAAATTCCCTATCGTTATCAAATGAGTTAGCCGCAGCATGTGTTGCATTGTCTTGGGAAGCGGAATTACCTAAACTGATCAGTATTTCGTTGGTACTGTTGATGCTTTTAGATTGAACTTGTTTCAGGGCACTTGCATCATCACGACCAATTCCTGCAATATTGTTAGAATAACCGGAATTGGATGCCGCATCCCATATGGTCGTACCTTGCGAATTCACATAGCTGTATGGTGTGGTCTGATCCATGGAAGTAGCATATTTAATAGCAAGATAAGACCGTACTCTTTGAAGTTCAGCATCAGTCAGTACCCGTTCGTATGCAATTACCTCAGACATATTCCCATCCGTAACTTCAGGTTGTGAACCTAATATGGAACCGTTAGCTGTTAATGCATATCCTGCGGCAAAAGTCCCTGATGCAGAAGTAACAAAAGAATTGAGTCCGTGTTTCATTCCACCGGCAACTCCGATTTCCCAGGAAACATCAGATAAATAAGTTTTTCCGATATCCAGTTTCTGATTAGGACTGTTAGGTGGATTGTACGGATAAAGCTGCATAGCTTTATTTCCGTTAAAACTTGCTGTCAATACAGGAGAATTGGCTTGCATAAGGCCTGCTCCGGTTCCTGTATTCCCGAATCCCAGGTAGTCCCGGTAAGTAGTGTCGGAGTTTCTATTGACAATAATAAAAATATTACCATTGAGCCTGTTGGCGGTAAATGGCTTACCCGATGGTACTACCATAAATCGTGCATCTGCACCTGTCGTTCCAAAGCTGACAACCGGATTAAAATTATACCTGGCATTGGCAGGTTGCAAAAAAGGTTGTCGTGAAGCGTTGGTTTGCGTGTAATTGTTACCGGCAGGGGACTGGTCAGTCCATTGGGAAGAAGTAAACCCGTTATCTGCCTTAAGCCAGATTCTCAAATCTCCTGATACTCCTCCTGGTGCCTGCGCATGAGCACCAAAAGATCCTATCAGTATTCCGATTAAAGAATACCGAAAATTTTTTTTTTTCATCATTTATTAATTTACAATTATAACGCATATCTAAAATGATGCCAACGACTGATACACTGTATTTTACGTGAAAATAAGTGTTGTGTTTTGAGAGCTTAAGTCTGTTTTTTTATGTATATTTTTTACGTAATCTACAATTCAATTAAAAAATTAATAAATAAAACTGAAATAAATTATTTAAGGAATAAAATTTAAAAAAAATGTTAATTCTATTTTTTTATTTTAAATCACGTTATTATGAATAAATTTATTTAGGCTGTTTTGAAATACTTCTATTTTATTTTATTGTGGTTATTTTACTTCAAAATAATTAACATCAACGCCGTTATTTTCAAAAATGATTCTGATCTTGTTTTCCCCTTTTTTAAGATTAACGTTCTTCACTGAACTAGTTTTCCATTGATTTTTTCCTCCTGTTGATGTCAGTGAAACAACTGCAAGCTGTTTTCCTGCGGCGTCTTCAATTTTCAATTTCGAATCATTACCAGCGGCATATCTTATATCAAAGGTATATGCTTTGTCTGCTTTACTGTTAATCGTGTATTGCAACCATTCTCCTTTTTCGGTTTTTCCTACATAATAAGCATTGTTTACTTTGTCATTACACAAATAAATATCCACTCCGTCATTTCTCATCTGGTGACCTGCATTCCATTCAGATCTTTTGGCAGGATCACTAACCCACAGATTGATGAAGTCTTTATCCAGATATGCTGAACCCATTCTGCCCAAATCATATTCGGTAGCAAAGATTCTTCCCGGTGCCTGATGATTTTTAAATGGTTTTGTAGAGTCATCGGTTACCTGTCTGAACATAGCATCGATAACGTCTTTTTTTATTTCAACATTACTGAATTTATAATTATCTGCAATTTTCATTAAAGCTTTTGTTGCAAATTCTTTTGAAGGTTTTTCACCTCCGTTTTTCCAATAGTCTAACAGTTTCTGATACTCGGGTGTAATTTTTACATTGGCAATTCCTGCCGTATTATCGATCTTTTTCATTGGCCAGAAAGCATAGCCAATATTGTGTTTATTCATTAGCTGGATCAGTTCCGTAAACCATACATTAGAGTTTTCCCCTGTTTCTCCCAACCATATCGGAATATTATGCTTTTCTCTTAAATCCAGAATTCCTTTTATGGTCGCGTCATCATTGTTGTTCCAATATTTATGGAAGCTGAAGACCAGATTATTATCCCAAAGAGGAGTCAGGCCGTTATAGTTGTTTCCCCATCCGTTTCCTTCCAGAATAATGATGTGTTTTTTGTCCACCTCACGGATGGCTTCTGTAATTTCTTTCTGGAATTTCCATAGTGGGGCATTTGACATTTCATCTGTTCCGTTGGGATTTTTTCCTGTGAAATTGATGTTAGGCTCATTGATGAGGTCATAACCACCTATCCATGGTTCATCTTTATAACGTTCTGCCAGCTTTTTCCAGAATGCAATGGTTTTTTTCTGATTTTCTTCACTTTCCCAAAGTGACGGTTTAGATTTATCGTTGTCTGATATGTTTACATCATTTCCCTGGCCTCCAGGAAGAGCATGAAGGTCAAGAATCAGATACATTTTGTTATCAGCGCACCATTTCAGAAGATCATCCGTCATTTTAAAGCCTTCTTCAAGCCATGTATTCTGTCCTTTTACGGGCTCTTGTTCAATTGGCAATGTGTACAGGTTATAATGCATCGGAAGCCTTATAGAATTAAAGCCTGCTTTTGCAAGCAGATCAATATCCTGTTTGGTTATTCCGTTTTTCCAGTATGCTTTATAAAATTCTTTCATCCCATCTTCACCGATCAATTCAGAAATCTTCTGCTTGATTTTATACTGGGGACCTGCGAAATCTGCTGTTTTCAGCATGTATCCTTCCTGCAGCATCCATCCTCCCAAGCCTAGGCCTTTTAGCTGGATATTCTCACCTTTGTCATTAACTATTTTTTGACCGTTTGTTTTCAATAATTGTGATGTCCCAAATTGAGACAATAAAAGTGCGGATATTAGGATGGTTCGTTTCATAGTTGGATTTTATAAGATTATGGGATTGATTTTAGAATTATAAGTTTACTAATCACAAATATATTTAAAAATTATTGAATTAAAATTAAAATTCCTATTTAAATATATAAACAATTTAAAGAGGAAGTATGATTGTATTTTTAGCACAGCCGTTTAAACTGAAAGGCTTTCTGGGATTTAACCTTATTAAACAGGTTTTAAAATAATATCAGTGATTAAATTTGAAAGTCCAAAGTGAAAAGAGTAGTTATCTGCTTGTGATCAGTTTCATAATTTCCAATGCTACTTTTAGCGCTTCAGTTCCGTCTTCCAGTGATACTTCTACATTTTTATCTTCAGTAATAGAATCGGCAAATGAGTTGAGCTCATCTAATATGGCATTGTTGGGCTGGATGTTGGGATACTCGAATAAAATCTGATTCTTTTCTCCTTCGGCATTTTCGATGATCATGTCGAATGGAGTAGGTGTTTCCGGAGCATCTTTCATACGGATTACTTCTGCTTTTTTCTCAAGGAAGTCAACAGAAATGTAGGCGTCTTTTTGAAAGAAGCGACTTTTTCTCATGGCTTTCATAGAGATTCTTGAAGTGGTAAGGTTGGCAACACATCCGTTTTCAAATTCTATTCTGGCATTTGCAATATCTGGAGTTTTACTTACAACACATACACCGCTTGCATGGATGCTTTTTACCTTAGATTTAACGATACTCAATAAAATGTCCAGATCGTGGATCATCAGGTCCAGGACCACAGAAACATCGGTTCCTCTTGGATTGAATTCAGCTAATCTGTGGATTTCAATGAACATGGGATTTTTAATATAATCCTTGGTTGCCATAAAAGCAGGATTGTACCTTTCAACGTGTCCGACCTGTGCTTTTATTCCATTTTCACGGCACTTATAAAGGATTTCTTCGGCTTGTTCAAGCGTTTGTGTTACCGGTTTTTCAATGAAGAAATGCAATTTTTTTTCAATGGCCTTTAATGCATAATCATAATGATAAACTGTAGGCGTTACAATATCCAGCATATCAATCTGATTCAACAGATCATCAAAATTTTCAAAATAGGTATAGCCAAACTCGGCTTCCAATTTTTTTCCGTTTTCTACATCTTTATCATGAAAACCTACAAAATCATACTTATCTGATTGATTGAGAAGCTTTAAGTGTATTTTTCCCAAATGTCCGGCACCTACCAAACCTGCTTTCAACATAGCTTTTTTAATTTGTGTAAAGATATAAATTAGGTATGATATTTCAGATATAAAGACTTTTGACTTTAATCATCAAAAATTAAGGTAGCTTCCTGAAATCTGAAATCTAATTCTTACTTTTGTGTGAAACTAGCACCAGCAACCTAATAACTACTATCTAAATGACGCAAGACTCGTTTGTACATAAAGGAAAAAGAAAGATTTTAGTTGAATATCTTCAACAGAGAATTGGGATTACGGATCAAAATGTACTTTCGGCAATGAATGAAGTTCCGAGACATCTTTTTATTGAAAGTATTTTTGAAGACTTCGCTTACGAAGACCGTGCTTTTCCCATTCTGGCCCATCAAACCATTTCGCATCCTTCAACGGTTGCAGAGCAATCAGAGCTTTTACAGGTAATCCCGGGAGAGAAAGTTCTGGAAATTGGAACAGGATGTGGGTATCAGACTGCTGTGTTATTGGCGATGAAAGCCCTGGTGTATACTGTAGAAAGACAAAAAGACCTGTTCGATTTTTCTAAGAAAAAATTAAGGGAGCTTAATCTTTTTCCAAAATTTCAGAGTTTTGGTGACGGTTTTGCAGGATTGCCAACTTTCGCTCCATTTGACAAGATCATCGTTACATGTGGAGCTTCCGTGCTGCCCGTGGAATTACTAAAACAATTGAAAGTAGGAGGGAAAATGGTGATTCCACTTGGACCGACAGATGAGCAGGTACTGTACAGGTTTACAAAAGTTTCGCCTACGGAAATTGAGAAAGAGGAATTCGGAGCCTATAAATTTGTACCTATGCTCAATAATACCAATTCTTAGTTAATGATAAATCCTGACATATCAGATTATAATAACGCACAGTCCCCATCAGATCAGGAGATCTGCACAATGCTTTCACTTGTTATTGATCAGGAGCTGGAACATGCTGAAAATAAGATATGGCACAGGCATCCTGTGTGGTTTCTGGAAGGGAATCCGATTGTAGGTTACAGTAAGCTTAAAGATTCTGTACGGCTGATGTTCTGGAGCGGGCAATCATTTGATGAAGACGATTTAAAGACCGAAGGTTCATTCAAGGCAGCAGAAAAAAGATATACGTCTCGTGAACAAATCAATACAGATGATCTGAAAAGATGGCTTATGAAATCTCAGCAAATCCAGTGGGACTATAAAAATATTGTTAAAAGGAAAGGGGAATTGATAAGATTAAAATAAATTCGTAATTATGATTCAAAATTTCTATAATCGTTTCTAGGCTTTTCGTGACGGAGAATTGAAAGAAAAATGACAAATCGGCACTGATTTTCGGAACAGAAATTGAAGCTTTTCTATGACGAAATCACTTAAATCTTATGATTATGGACACAAACAGATTTAAATCGTCACACGACTTTAGTAATATTCAGAAAAACATTTACAATAATCCGGGATATAATGTAGAAAGTCATTCTCAAAAAGCAAAGGATTATTTCAATGAAATGAAGAGCCGAAATCAGGAAGCAACAAAACAGGGTTTTATAAGTCAAGCACAGAAATCGGCGAAAGAGGTCCGGGATGAAATTCAGAAAATGGCTTCCGGGGTCGGCGATAAAAATAGAAGAGAATCAGAAGAGAAGAAGTAATTTTTATATTAAAGTTAAAGCCTCACTTAGACAATGGGTGGGGTTTTTTATTGAAAAAAAGTTAAGATAATGAAAGTATTCATCAATAAAAGAATTCCTGAAGCAGGAATAAAAATGCTGAAAGAAGCTGGAATGGATGTTATTATCCCTGAAAATGATCAACTTTCACATGAAGAGTGGATAAACTATTGCAAGGATACCGATACCATTCTAAATGTAGGAACCCATTCATTTGACAAGGATTTTTTTAACGAATGCCCTAATGTGCAAGCAATTGCTTTATATTCTGTTGGTTTCGATCATGTGGATATTCAGGAAGCGACCCGTAGAAATATACCGGTTGGAAATACACCGGACGTCCTAAGTAAAGCTACCTCTGATGTTGCGTTTTTGTTAATGCAATCAGTGGCGAGAAGAGCAAGTTATAATTATGGGAAGGTAAAGGAGGGGAATTGGGGAGATTTTGATCCCCTTCATGCATTAGGACAAGAGCTATACGGCAAAACCCTGGGGATTTTCGGTTTGGGAAGGATTGGTTTTGAAATGGCAAAGAAATCCCTGAAAGCTTTTGATATGAATATCATTTATCACAACAGGCACCATAACGAAGAAGCTGAAAGGGAGTTGAACGCACAATATGTTTCTTTTGATGAATTGATCAGGCAGTCTGATGTTCTGAGTATTCATGCCAGTTTTATTCCTGAACATAAAGAACTTTTTAACCGATCGGTCTTTGAGAAGATGAAACCCGATGCTATCTTTATCAATACGGCAAGAGGAGGTTTTCATCATCAGGGTGATCTCTATGAAGCTTTGGTTTCAAGGGAAATATGGGGAGCAGGACTGGATGTTACTAATCCTGAACCTATTGTAAAAGACGATCCGATCCTCGAACTTTCCAGTGTATGTGTATTGCCACATATAGGATCCGCAACAGTTGAAGCAAGGAATGGAATGGCAAAATCAGCAGCGGAAAATATTATTGCTTTTTCAAAAGGGGAAAAAATGCCATATTGTGCTAATCCTGATGTTTATTCTGAGCAATAAACAGAACTTGGAATTATTTTTGTTCTCTATCAGTAACACTAAATACAAATACTATGATACCAGAAGATAACATCAACGAGCAAAACAGAAAACTGAGAGAGATGGATTACAATCCTAATGAAGATTTCTTCAATAAGGAAAAGCATGTTCCTTTAGACGGGGACGGAAATCCTATTCTCGATGAAAATGAAGACAGTTATGATATGGAAATGGATCTGGACGTTCCGGGATCTGAAGAAGATGACGATATGGAAGAGATTGGATCCGAAGATGAAGAAAATAATTACTGGAGTACCAGTGATAACGATGATGATCATGAAGAGGAAAATGATGATGTCCTTACATAATAAGATAAAGATTTGCATTCATATATTTAAGATAGTAAAATACACCTTACTCAACTGGGTAAGGTTTTTTTATTGCCTTTAGATTGGTTGTTATACTCCAAAACACTGATACATAATAAAACAGGTTAATGGCTTTATTTTTTTTGGTTGATCTTAAAATTGATGGAGGTTCTGGTAATAGCTTTCGGAGAAAGGGAATTTTTTATGTTTTCATTGCATTATATTTTCTATTTTGAATATCTTTAAAACTTTGAATTTTAAACGAAGAATTTACTCATTGCTATGACATTCCAGGAACTTATACAACAAGGTATACCTAGCGTATTGCCACCATTCAAACCATACGAAACCAATATAAATCACGCTCCCAAACGTAAAGAAATTGTGGGTGAAGAGGAGAAAAAGTTAGCATTAAAGAATGCTTTACGTTATTTTGAGCCTAAATTCCATGCAGAATTATTACCTGAATTCAGAGAAGAGCTTGAGCAGTATGGCAGAATTTATATGTATCGATTCCGTCCGGATTATGAAATGAAAGCAAGATCTATCACTGAATATCCTGGGAAATCGGAACAGGCAAAATCTATTATGCTAATGATTCAGAATAATCTGGATTATGCGGTAGCACAACATCCCCATGAGCTGATAACGTATGGTGGAAACGGAGCTGTTTTTCAAAACTGGGCACAGTATCTTTTAACGATGAAGTATTTGTCTGAAATGAATGATGAGCAAACCCTTGTCATGTATTCCGGACATCCGATGGGATTATTTCCTTCGCACAAAGATGCGCCACGGGTTGTGGTAACGAACGGAATGGTTATTCCAAACTATTCTAAGCCCGATGATTGGGAGAAGTTCAATGCGTTAGGGGTTTCCCAATATGGGCAAATGACTGCAGGAAGTTATATGTACATCGGTCCGCAGGGAATTGTTCATGGAACAACAATAACAGTACTGAATGCTTTCAGAAAAATAAATAAAGAAACAAAAGGTGGCTTATTTGTAACTTCAGGATTGGGAGGAATGAGCGGAGCACAGCCAAAAGCTGGAAATATTGCAGGATGTATTACCGTGTGTGCTGAAGTAAATCCTAAAATTACAAAGATTCGTCATGAACAGAAATGGGTGAACGAAATCCATGAAAATGTAGATGAGCTGGTAGCAAGAGTGAGAAAAGCTCAGGAAAATAAAGAGACTGTTTCTTTGGCTTATCTAGGAAATGTAGTTGAGGTTTGGGAAAAGTTTGATGAAGAAGGTCTTAAGATTGATATCGGTTCGGATCAGACATCGCTGCATAATCCATGGGCGGGAGGATATTATCCTGTGGGACAAAGTTTTGAAGAATCAAATACGATGATGGCAGAAAATCCTGAATTATTTAAAGAAAAAGTTCAGGAAACTTTAAGGAGACATGCAGCTGCCATTAATAAACATACAGAAAAAGGAACTTACTTCTTTGATTATGGTAACGCCTTTTTATTAGAAGCTTCAAGAGCCGGCGCAGATGTAATGGCCGAGAATCCGACATTAGGAAGGGAATTCAAGTTTCCAAGTTATGTTCAGGATATTATGGGACCAATGTGCTTTGATTACGGTTTTGGGCCATTCCGTTGGGTTTGTACGAGTGGAAAGCCGGAAGATCTTCAAAAAACAGATGATATCGCCTGCAGGATATTGGAAGAAATTCAGCAAAATTCTCCGGAGGAGATCCAACAGCAGATGAAAGATAATATCCAATGGATCAAAGGTGCACAGGAAAACAAATTGGTTGTGGGTTCACAGGCAAGGATACTATATGCCGATGCAGAAGGAAGAATGAAGATTGCTGAAGCATTCAATAAAGCCATAAAAAACGGAGAAATAGGTCCGGTTGTATTAGGAAGAGATCATCATGACGTATCGGGTACAGATTCTCCGTACAGAGAGACTTCCAATATTTATGACGGTTCAAGATTTACAGCGGATATGGCTATCCACAACGTGATTGGTGATAGTTTCCGGGGGGCGACCTGGGTTTCTATTCATAACGGCGGTGGTGTCGGTTGGGGAGAAGTAATCAACGGAGGTTTCGGAATGTTGCTGGATGGGAGTGATGATGCTGACAGAAGGTTAAAGTCTATGCTTTTCTGGGACGTAAATAACGGAATTTCAAGAAGAAGCTGGGCGAGAAATGAAGGGGCTCTTTTTGCTATCAAAAGGGCAATGGAAGTAGAGCCGAATTTAAAAGTTACCCTTCCTAATATAGTCGATGATAATTTATTATAATTTTTGAAAAAATATTCAATAAAAAACTTTGCTTATTGCAAAGTTTTTTTATTTTTATATAAAACCATGATGAAATGAAAATTTCAACTGCTAATATTTGTGATGAGGTTTGGAATGAAATGCAACCCAATCAAAACAGCCTGTTTTAAAGGGTTCACAGTAAAGAGATTTAAGACTTTAGTAATTTTTCCAATGAAGATCTGATCACGAACTTGAATAAGGATAAGGATGCATGTAGAAAATTTTAATGAAAATTAGTTAAACAGAAATTTAAATTTTTCATCGGTTAACAAAAAATAGCTTTGGGATTGCCACAACATGGAGATTGTTATCTCAAGCAAAATAAAATAAGAATAGGTGTAGATAATTATTTATTAAGTATAATCCGTTTAAATTTAAAGTAAGCCTTTGAAAAGATATACCGCAAAATTTGAAAAGAGGCAGTTGGTCTTGTTTTCAGAAAATAATTCAGAGATCGGAAAAATTGTGGAAGCAAACAAATTGATCTCATGGAAAAGATACATTGTATGTGATTCTAAACGATATCATATTAAAAATGTAGGATTTTTATGGAATGATATTGAACTTTCGGATGGCAGGAAAGTGATTTATTACACAGATTTTGGAAAAGATCTGATTATAAAAGTAGATGAATCGGATATAAAGATTTGTCGTTTCACATCAGATAAAGGAATGCAGTTGTACGAACAAAAGAAATTAATCATTGATATTCAAACCCACAGGAAATGGTTTGGAAATCCTGTTTTCAGCATTGAGGTAGATGATTCAGTTGATGATGCATTGGCCTTATTATTTTTGTATTATTCTTCAGCGAGCTTAATGAATTAGATTTATTATGTCAATAAAAAACCTCCACCAATTCTAATTGACGGAGGTTTTTATCCTATACGATGAAAACTTAATGTTTCACAGCTTTAATAGCTGCTTCGTAATCAGGTTCTTTTGAAATGTCAGCTACCTGCTCTTCATATACAATTTTTCCTGAAGGATCAATTACTACGACGGCCCGGCTTAAGAGACCTTTCATCATAGAATCAGTGATCTCTACACCATAAGTTTTTCCGAAATCAGAGCGGAAATCGGAAAGCATAACCACATTTTTTATCCCTTCGGCTCCGCAAAATCTTTTTTGTGCAAACGGCAGATCTTTAGAGATGCAAAGCACTACAGTATTGGGAAGATTAGCTGCATCCTCATTGAAATGTCGGACTGAAGCTGAGCAAACACCGGTATCTACACTCGGAAAGATGTTAAGAATAAGAAATTTTCCTTTGTAGGAATCCAGGGTCTGATCTTTCATTGAAACATCGGTAAGGGTGAACTTTGGCGCTGCTTTATTTACGGCCGGTAGTTTGGAATACGTTTGTACCGGTTTCCCTCCCATCATAATGGTATTGGCATTGTGGGAGTTTTGAGCAAAAAGGAATACGGAAACAGATAATAGCGTGGTGAAAATTAATTTTGAAAACATTGGATTTTATTTTAAGACAAAATTATTCTTTTTTTGGATTGAATATTAATTTTAATTCAAACAGTCTTTAAATAGACCGAATCTATTAGCTGACTATTTTTATAATCATTTGTAAGGTCTACCTTTATTCTAACAAAGTGGACACTTAATTATTAAAAAGATAAAAAATATGAATTCAGCACAGAACACATCATTCCATGAGATTTTTAAAAGCGAAAATGAAATACCGGAAGAATTCAAAGTTCCGGAAATTCATCAGAGAACCTATTTGCTTAATGGTGAACTTATAGAGTGGAAAGGTGATGTCACGGAGATTTATTCCCCAGTTTGTATTCCTACAGAAAATGGGCTTGAGAGAAAGTTACTGGGAAGTATCCCTAATATCAGTCCTGCAGATGCTATGGAGGTTCTTGAGGCTTGTGTAAAAGCGTATGATAATGGTCTTGGGGAATGGCCGACCATGTCTGTAGAAGGACGCATCAAATGTATGGAAAAATTTGTGTATCTCATGATTCAGCAACGTGATCTTGTGATTAAGCTTTTGATGTGGGAGATCGGGAAAACCCTGGCCGATTCTACAAAAGAATTTGATCGTACAGTAGATTATATCAACCAAACCATAGACGCACTGAAAGATCTGGACCGGGAATCTTCCCGTTTTCAGCAGGCAGAAGGAACGATTGCACAGATTCGCAGAGCTCCTCTTGGTGTTGTTCTGAGTATGGGACCTTTTAATTATCCTTTAAATGAAATATTCACAACCCTTATTCCGGCTCTTATCATGGGGAATACCATTCTGTTTAAACTTCCCAAACATGGTGTTTTAGCTCACTATCCTTTATTGAATGCCTTTAAAGAAGCGTTTCCAAAAGGAACTGTGAACACACTTTATGGGAAAGGATCTGAAATTATCACTCCTATTATGGAAAGTGGAAAAGTGAATGTTCTGGCGTTTATAGGATCCAGTAAAGTGGCTAATGGGTTGAAAAAGCTGCATCCGAAAGTAAATCGTTTACGTGCTATTTTAAGCCTTGATGCAAAAAATGCAGCGATTATTACTAAAAATGCCAATCTGGATGTAGCGGTAAACGAGTGTATTTTGGGAGCGCTGTCCTTTAATGGTCAGCGATGCACAGCGTTAAAGCTTCTTTTTGTACAGAAAGAGGTTGCTATCGAATTCACAGAAAAGCTGAATAAGGCAGTCTCTGCTTTGAAGCCCGGATTGCCTTGGGAAAAAGATGTGAAAGTAACACCGCTTCCTGAAGTCAATAAACCACCTTATTTGAAAGAATGTATTGATGATGCCATTGCTCATGGTGCTAAAGTATTGAATGAAAACGGTGGCTATACTGAAGCTTCTTTTGTATTTCCTGCCGTAGTATATCCGGTAACAAGTGAGATGAAGTTATACCATGAGGAGCAGTTTGGTCCCGTGATACCTGTTGTCCCTTTTGATGATATTGAGGAGCCTATCGAATACCAGGTGAATGCTTCCCATGGAATGCAGGTAAGTATTTTCAGTGAAGACCCACATGAAGTTTCAAAACTTATTGATTCATTCGTTAATCTGGTTAGCCGGGTTAATATTAATTGCCAGGCACAGAGAGGCCCGGATGTTTTTCCGTTTACGGGAAGAAAAGATAGTGCAGAGGGAACGCTTTCTGTATTTGATGCGCTACGGTCTTTCTCTATAAGATCTTTGGTAGCTGCAAAACTTACAGAATCCAATAAAGAGCTCCTGAATACAATTGTCCGGGAACATGATTCTAATTTCTTAAGCACAGATTACATATTCTAGCCAGTAGGTCAGTCCAAAATAAAAAAACCGTACTCAATTTAAATGAAGTACGGTTTTTTATTTAGTTCAGCTTAAAACTTACAATATGAATTCTTTAAACCCAATGCTGAAAATTGCATTCTTTTTTAAACTAGCACCCCGCCGCCATCTGCAACTATTGTATTACCCGTCCCGAAACTTTGCTCCATCAGGTAAATATAAGCAAGAGCAATATCTTCAGGAGTGGCTACTTTTCTTACCAATAATGCCTCCGCATATTGTTGATACATTTTCTCCCGTTCATTTTCCGGGATAGCTCCCCATAGATCTGTTTTTACTATGCCAGGAGATACGATATTAACTCTCGTTGGAGCAAGTTCAACTGCCATTGCTCTGGCAAAACCTTCCATGGCTGAAGTAATGCTGGCTGCAATACCCCAACCTTTTCCCGGCCGGTTGCCTGCAATTCCACTCGTTAAAGTAATGGATCCGCCTTGATTTATTTTCGGAGCACCATATTTTACAGCGGCAAGAGCACCCCAATACCGGATTGTAAAGAATTTTTGCGCTTCTGAAAGGGAAGTTTCATCAATATGGTTCAGTTGAATGTTTTCACCGGCGGTGTATACCAGATGATCAAAAGAGGATTGAACAGCAAAGAAATTTTTAATATTTTCTTCTTTGCTTAGGTCTGCAACCTGACCTTTTGCATTCCCGGGAAGTTGCTTCAGAGCGGAATCTATACGTTGTTGATTCGAAGCAACAATAGTAATAACAGCTCCTTTTTCAGCGGCAGCTTTAGCGGTT
This sequence comes from Chryseobacterium sp. PTM-20240506, assembly GCF_048296755.1. Taxonomy (NCBI): domain Bacteria; kingdom Pseudomonadati; phylum Bacteroidota; class Flavobacteriia; order Flavobacteriales; family Weeksellaceae; genus Chryseobacterium; species Chryseobacterium sp. PTM-20240506. The sequence continues at coordinate 1,367,499 of NZ_CP182581.1, read as the reverse complement.
GCAAAACCTATTCCTGCACTGCCTCCCATGACAATGACATGTTTTCCTTCTAAGGGATTTGTTGTTGATATCATTTCTATTTATTTTATGATACAAATTTCCCATAACTGTATTTTATTCGATTTACCAAATGGTAAAAAGAAAATGTGATATCAAACTTTTTATTGATCTATTAGATTTCACTATTTTTTACAAAAGATTGTAACATTTTCTATGAAATGTCACTAACTCCATAGAGCCAGGAACCATGAGCATACTAGAAAAAGAATTTTTAGAAAGAATCGAAAGGCATAAAGGAATCATTTTTAAGATTTCTAAAATGTACATGGATGATAAAGACGACCGCGATGATCTCTTTCAGGAAATTACCTATCAGGTTTGGAGAGCATATCCAGGATTTAAAGGGCAAAGTGAATTTTCAACCTGGTTGTACAGAATAGCCCTGAATACGGCCATTATCTTTCTTAAATCCGAAAAGAAAAGAAGCTTTATAGGAAATGATGATTTTGCCCATTACAAATCGAACAGGAGGAATATGACCACGAAAAAGAGGAAAAGCTGGCGGCTATGTATCAGGCTATCCATCAATTGAATCCTATTGATAAGGCTTTTATATTTTATTATCTGGAAGATTTTCCCGGACGTGAAATCGCTGAGCAAATGGGAATTTCAGAAGGTAATGTAAGGGTGAAAATGAACCGCGCCAAAAATAAGTTAAAAGATATCTTAAACACAAATAAGTACTAATTTTAAATCAATAACAATGAATATAGATGAATTGAAAAATACCTGGAATGATGATGTTTTTGAGGAAACACCGGAAATCAGTATTGAAAATAAAAACAAGATTAGCCTTCCTTTGGAAAGGATGCGTAAAAATATGAGAAAGGAATTCTTCTCCACAATTGGGATTTTTATTTTTGGATTTGCCATTGTCTGGTTATGTGGTGCTCCTTTTAAATTTAAGTTTTATCTCACGATACTTTTGGCTTCTATGGCCATAGTTACATTTTTCTTTTTCAGTAAATTTTTTAAGCTTTACAAGGACATGAGTAACCCGCAAATGAAAACTTACGATGGATTAAAGGACCTGCTTCATCAATTTGAGCTCAATAAACAATATTACCTTTCATTTTATCTCAGTTTTATCCCTTTTCTGGTATGTGAAATTATTATTGTGCTTGAATTTATTCCAAGACCACAACCGTTAAGTGATCTTAAGATTGCCGGAATCCTTATAAGTTCTGTATTGTTTGGATTGTTTTCTTTGTATTTACTTGGGAAATATTGGTTTCAAAAGTTTTATGGTAAGTATATTGTAACAATAGAAAATCTTGTAATAGAATTTCAGGGATAAATTTTCGGCGGGCAGAATGCCCGCCGAAAATTTATCTGCTTAAAATACTTTTTGCTGAGTCAGAAGCTATTACCAATCCGGCCCCCAACATGATCATATCTTTGATCACCAGTCTGCCGGCTCCTGAGAGGAAAGGAAAACCATGATCAGGCCCTCCGAGATCCGGAACCCATGTTTCGGGAGTTGTAATCAGAAATGAAAGCGTTACTATTGACATTCCCGCGGTTAAAATCCCGGATAATAAACCAATCTTTGGATAGAATATACCCAATACAACAAGAATTCCAATGCCAACAATGAAACTTCCCAATGCATAGGAAAACACGTAGGTACCATTTGCTTCATGCCATTTTACATTGGCTGGAATCCACTCTCCTTCTTTATTTTTATGGAATTTGTAGTTATCTGCATCTGAAGATTTCGTATTAAGGAAGAAACTCATAAAAGGAGAATTGGCTACGAAAGGAATAATACCTTCCGCTTCATAATGAAATGCTTTTAGTCCTCCGATCCAGGCCATAACGATAAAAACACTAATCCTTAGAATATGGATGAAGTTTTTCTGTGAGTGTGCTAAGAATTCAATCATATTATTTTTTTGACAAAATTAGATTGAATGTATAACCCATAAAATGGAGAATTGTGGACGTTATTTGTACAAATCTGCAACGATGGAAATTCCTGCTTCTTTCCTGAAATGAGTAGGGGAAACGCCGGTATGTTTTTTAAAATATTTACTGAAATAAAATTCATCACTGAAGTTAAGTTCTGCTGCAATTTCTTTCATGGATTTCCGGGTCAGGTGAATTTGTTTTTTAGACTCCAGGATAACTCTTTCCTGAATAATCTGAGAAGGTGTTTTATTAAATCGGGATTTGATCTTTTTGCTTAACGTGTTGGGAGTGATATGTAAAAGATCGGCGTAAAACGATAGATTTTTTTCCGTAAGGAAATGAATTTCTACCAAATCCTGGAAAGATTTTAACTCTTTGAAATCATCCTTTATCAGATCCTTGTCCGGGAATATTTTATTTTTTTCTTTACTGCAAATCGCCAGAATTAACTGCAGATAAGATTGTAAAACGGCCTGTGAAAAATCCTCCTCAGGATCTACTTTCCGGATCTTAGAAAAATAGCCTGAAATTTCTTCAAAGACCTCTGCAGTCAGTTTGAAATAAGGAAAGAGGTAAATATTGTTAAAAAGCAATCCGTTACAGGCTACTTCTTTCTTATGAAATTCTATGCAATAAAAATCACTGTGGAAGCTGAGATCATCAATCTTAAGAACGGTCTCAGTGACGATCCGGATATTCTGGAAAGGGGAAGAAAAAAGGACAATGTTTCCCTCAAAATCATATTCCACGAAATCTACAATGATTTTTCCCACTCCTTCCAACAGGAAGATATGATAAAAAGAATCGCTGGTGATATTTTTATAATATTCCGAATCTCTTTTTTGAACGGAAAAAAATGCATTTTTCATCTGAAGATCTATTTAATCTTTCTGGCTTTCTCTTTTTCAATCTCCTTTTTTACCCACGCAAGCTGTACATCATTTTTGTTGATGATATCCTGTAAAGTTTCTGTGATCGTTACATCCGGGATCACCCCTCTCTGAGAGTTGGTGAGTGTTATATTCGGATTTACCAGCAGTAAGCCGATAGGCAGTGTAAGTTTGGAGTTAGGAAGGACCTGATAAGAATAAAATCCGGCTACGGTTCCGTCATTTGCCCCGCCTGTTTCCTCTCCGACGAGGGTTGCTACCTTATCAAACTTGAGTTTTGAGCTGATAATGGAAGATGCAGAATAACTTCCGCCATTAACCAGTACAAAAATTTTTCCATGAAAAGCATTTTTATTGGGTTTTGTTACATTGTCTGCTTTTATCTTATAATAGAATTTGCCGTCGTTGCCTTTATAAGTATGAAGGGTTTTAAGGAAAAAGTATGTTGGATAGGTAATTCCTTTTAATGCATATTCCAAAGGGCTGCTCTTTTTGAAATAATTTGTTTTTAATGGGGTATAGCCTGAATTGAGCCTCGAAGGTTTTATTAAAGTGAATGGTTCTGAAACAAGATAGGAATAAAGATTATTAATTTCCTGTAAAGAACCTCCGTAATTATTCCGGATGTCTAATATCAGATAGTCTGATTTAGCTTCTTTAATTCTTTCGAATGTATTTTTATAAAACCTGTCAGATTTATTGTTTGAGAATTTTTTTATATTGATGTATGCAATTGAATTGTTCTCATCAAGAAATTTGAAATTTCTGTTCATAGGACAATGAAAGCTTCCGTTAGCCTGGGTTTGAGATTTAGCCTTTTCTGCTTCGCTTTGCTTATCCCGTTCGATAATGAAAGTTTGTTTTTTATTGTTATACAAGGTTTCAATTTTCACCTGTTCCAAAAAGCCGTTTTCCATGCTGAAAAAAACAAAAAACATATCTTTCAGGTAATAGGGTGTAAATGTCGTATTTCTGCCATCACTGCTGATCAGCTTTCTGTATTTGCTGATATAGAAAGATATCGGAATATTATTGATACTCAGTATTTCGGTGCCTGGTTTTATATTCTGAATGGAATCTTTATTCGCGACGATATAAAGATGGTCATCCTTGATGTAATATTTGAAGTACGTAAATAATTTTCTTCCTCCATATTCACGCTTTAATTTTTCAAAAGGAATCATCAGTGAGAGATGCCCTTCTCTGATGCTTGTAATAACGGGTTGCAATTTGAAATAAAACTGTGTTGGAGTAAGAGGTTCGTTGATAGTTTGCTTAATGCTGTCGATTTTAAAATCCAGATCTTTTCTTGTAATATATCTGTAGAGCTGAGGATGCATTTCTTTTAATTTAGTATATGCATAATCCACATCTTTTTTGAGCTGCTCAGGCTCAATAAGTGTCCCTTCCTGCCGCTCGCTATTGGTGAGAGAAGAACAGGACCACAGAAAAATAAGTCCAAATAAAATAAATGTAATTTTCAAAATTTTTGTGTTTAAAACCTACAAATTTAGGCGTTTAAAATCATCCTGATATTAAAATACTAATAATTTTTTAAGTGTGAACTATAATATTGCGTTAAATAAATGAGTTATTTATTAGGCCGGCCTACCAATTCACAGTAAAAGTTAATACATTTGAACTTTATTTATCAAATGATGTATTTATTTATTGCGATTGCCATCCTGCTTATATTAGCATACTACATAATAACAAGCCGGGAAGTTTTTGGTGCCGAACCTGCTGGAAAAAGACTGGAGAGAATGAAGCATTCAAAGCTTTATAAAGATAAACAGTTTCAAAACCTTAGTTATACACCATCAATTGCTGAAGGCTATAGCATGCCAAAGGTTCTGTATGATTTTTTTGTGGCTAAAAAAGATCCGCTTTTAAAGCCACTGAAAAATATACCATCAGTTCATACCATTTTAAAAGAGATCCCAAAAGACCAGGATGTATATGTCTGGTTAGGGCATTCATCTTATTTCATTCAGACAGATGGAGTATCCTTTCTGATAGATCCTGTTTTGAGTACGTATGGCTCTCCATTTAAATTTTTTAACAAAGCTTTTCCAGGGTCTGATATTTTCAAACCCGAGGATATCACGGAACTTGATTATCTTGTTATTACCCATGATCACTTTGATCATTTGGATTATCCTACTGTCAAAAAGATAAAAGATAGGGTAGGAAGTGTTATTTTGCCATTGGGAGTCGGAGCACATTTTGAAAAATGGGGTTATCAAGAAAATATGCTTATTGAAGAAGAATGGGGAGGAATGGCATATTTAAAGAATAATATTAAAATTACTTTTACTCCGGCAAGACATTTTTCAGGAAGAAAAATAAAGAGGAACGGAACATTGTGGACTTCTTACGTTTTGGAAACTCCTACTAAAAAGATATTTTTAGGAGGGGATAGCGGTTATGATACCCACTTTAAAATGATCGGTGATCAATATGGTCCTTTCGATTATGCAATCATGGAAAACGGCCAGTACAATGAAGCATGGAAATACATTCATGCACTTCCTGAAGATGTTATACAGGCGAGTATAGATGTTAATGCAAGGAATATTATTCCTGTTCACTCTTCGAAATTTGCTTTAGCCCTACATCCATGGAATGAGCCATTGCAAAAAATAACAAGTTTAGGTAAGGAAAAAAATCTACGTATTCTTACTCCTATGATCGGTGAAACAGTTAGCCTGGATGAGCAGGATCATCAGTTCAAAGCCTGGTGGGAGGATTGATATCAGGCGTGCCAGATGTCGTTATATCGTTTCGGGTGATTTTCAAACTGTTGTCTTACAAAATCACATTCAGGATCTATCAGCAGGTCCTTTTCCTCTGCGTACCGTACCAGTTCATCTAAAAGCATCTTGGCATATCCGTGTCCTTCGAGTTCTTCATTAAGCTTTGTATAATATACAATTAATTGTCTGCCATCAATCGCTATGGACATATAGCCAGCCTTCTTGTCGTCAATTAATATCTGCAATTCATCCTGATATGGAGATATTTCAAATTTTATATTTTCCATAAGTATTGAAATTAGATTGAGTAATAAATGATCTTGAGAGCCTGAAAATCAGATCTCTTCTTTAAAATTACAAATTATAATCATATAATTCACCAATTTATAAGAAGTTAATCGTTATTTATATTCTTTTCAATTAAGCCAGGCAATAGTTGGTATTTGAACATAATGATCAGTAATCCTACTTATTCTTTCTATAACGGATTTCATAACCTGCATTCCACCGGCAAATTTATTCGTTACATTCTCAGTTGCTTATGATCCTTTAACAAATATTAATAAATGATTTCTTTTGCTTTGGCATTTTAATTGAAATGACATGAACACCGTATTAATCACATTTCACTATATATTCAAATTTTTCTTGATGGCTGTTCGTAAGATCAGTCATTTTTTGTGTCGCAAGAATAAGAAGGAAGTTATTTTGTTTTTGTTTGAATTTTATAACTTTGTCTTATGGAATCATCAGAGTCATTACAGGAATTTTATAACCGTACGCAGGTAAGGGTTTATCCTTCCTGCCTTTCTAATTCCGGACTGGGACATTTTAATGTCTTTTCACGGGATAATTGTGCATTGGTTACTCCTTACAGCAGAAGGGATTTTTATAAAGTATCCCTGATTATCGGGAAAGGAAAACTTCACTATGCGAATAAATGGATCCGTGTGGATAGGCCTGCGCTGCTGTTCTCTAATCCGGTAATACCATATTCCTGGGAAGCTGATGATGATAACCAGACAGGGTGGTTTTGTCTGTTTACCGATGAGTTTCTTCAAAATGGAAGCCGTTTGGGAAACCTCCAGGATTCACCGCTTTTTAAAATAGGGGGAACACCTGTTTTCTTTGTTAATGAAGAACAGCAAAAAACAGTTTCTGACTTATTTGTAAAAATGATGACAGAAATTGATTCTGATTATATTCATAAATATGATATGCTTCGAAGCTATTTACATCTTTTAATCCATGAAACCATGAAGATGAACCCTGCCGAAAACTTTGAGTATCATCAGAATGCTTCACAAAGAGTGGCATCCTTGTTCATGGAATTATTAGAGAGGCAGTTTCCTATCGATAGTCCCGAATCCTATTTAAAACTAAGAACCCCTAATGATTATGCGGAGAGTCTTTCCGTACATGTGAACTCCCTTAATCGCTCCGTAAAGGAGATTACAGGTAAAACAACCACACAACAGATCACTTCCAGGATTATTCAGGAGGCCAATGCTTTGCTGAAGCATACGGATTGGAATATTTCTGAAATTGCTTACGGGTTAGGATTTGAGGAACCTGCTTATTTTACTAATTATTTTAAAAAACAAACAGGAAGAACTCCCAATGCACTGCGAAGTAACTTAGTTTGAATTTTATAATTCTTAGTTTGAATTCTATATGCAATCATCATTGATGTTGTTGTAATTTTGTTTCAGTAATTTAAAACCACAAAAAAATCATGAAATTTAGAAAATTAGGAAACACAGGAGAGCAGCTATCTGCAATAGGTTTGGGATGTATGGGAATGAGCTTTGCTTACGGACCTACAGATGAAAAGGAAAGCATTGATACATTACACAAAGCATTGGATCTTGGAGTTAATTTCTGGGATACTGCAGACATGTATGCTAACGGAGAAAATGAAAAACTAATTTCCAAAGTGCTTGTTCCGAACAGGGATAAAATATTCATTGCCACAAAATTCGGATTCAGGTTTAAGGACGGTAAAGCTAGCCATAGTGGTGCTCCCGGGACTTATTTTGATGGTTCGCCGGAATGGATCAGACAGGCTGTAGATTTAAGTCTACAACGATTAAAAATCGATACGATAGATCTTTATTATGCACACAGGGTAGATCCGAATGTGCCCGTTGAAGAAACAGTGGGAGCGATGGCTGAACTTGTAAAGGCCGGAAAAGTAAAATATATAGGTTTGTCTGAGGCTTCAGCAGAATCTATCAAAAAGGCAAATAAAATTCATCCCATTACTGCGTTACAATCGGAATACTCCATTTTAACAAAAGATGTAGAAAAAGAAATTTTGCCAACCATAAGAGAGCTGGGGATTGCCTTAGTTCCTTATTCTCCACTGGCAAGAGGGCTCTTTGCTAACATTAATGAGGTACAGAATTTTGGAGAAGATGATTTCAGAAGGTCTTTACCACGTTACCAGGAAGAAGGTCTTGAGAACAACAGAAAGCTGGTTCAGGAATTTAATGAACTGGCAAGCTCCAAAGGAATCAAAGGAACCCAGCTGGCTTTGGCCTGGGTACTTAATCAAGGGGATGATATTATTCCTATCCCAGGAACCAAGCGTATTAAATATCTCGAAGAAAATATCGGAGCGATTGATGTAGAACTTTCACAATCTGAACTTGATACTATTGATACGATTCTGAAGAAATATCCAAATGTGGGAGAGAGATATAATGAAGGTTCGATGAAACTGGTTAATAATTAAATAAATTTTAAGTTTGGATTTCTGATTATTCGGAAATCCAGATTTTTTTTGAAAGAAAAATAAAAAGAGGAATGAGAACTCTTAAAGAAAAGAATCAATTGATAGCTACTGTGCTGGCTTTTGCAGTAATTCCGATGTCTGGTCTGGCAACGGATATTTATTTACCTTCTATGCCCAGCATGGCAACAGAACTTCATTTACCTGAAAGCAGTATCCAGCTTACACTTTCTATATTTTTAATCAGCTATGGAATAACGCAGTTCTTTGCCGGTAGTGTTGTAGATTCGTTTGGGCGTTATCCGGTGTCCATTTTTTCACTGGCCTTTTTTGTGATCACTTTTTTAATTACGGCAACGACTAAAAATATTATGGTAATCTATGCGATGCGTGTCCTCCACGGTATGTTATCCGGTTTTGCCGTCGTTTCCAAGCGGGCCTTTTTTGTAGACGTGTACGAAGGAGAACAGCGAAAACATTATTTAAGTATCATGACGATCGTATGGTCTGTAGGGCCTATCATCGCTCCGTTCATCGGAGGTTATCTCCAAAAGAGTTTCGGATGGCAATCCAATTTCTACGTTCTGGCGGGATACAGTTTACTGCTTCTTATTTTAGAACTGGTATTTTCGGGGGAGACTTTAAAGGTACGGAATCCTTTTCGCATCAGTTTCCTGATCCAAGAGTATAATTCCATGTTTAAAACCAAAGATTTTTTCTATGGGATGCTGATGTGTGGGCTTAGTTATGCGATGGTAATATTCTTTAATCTATGCGGAGCCTTTATTATCGAGCATAAAATGGGATATTCTGAAGTTACTGCGGGATATGTTTCTCTGATTTTGGGATTGGCCTGGATGACAGGTGGGTTTTTGGGAAAAGCGTTAATCAACAAGGCCTTTCTGCCTAAGATCCGATATGCTAATTTTATTCAGTTGATTTTAATTATTTTAATGTTCATTTTTTCTTACTATGTAAGTAATCTGTACAGCCTTGTTGCTTTTGCTTTTGCAATTCATGTGACAGCCGGATTTATTTTCAATAACTATTTTTCTTATTGTATCGGACGATTTCCAAGTTCGGCAGGTATTGCCGGAGGATTAACCGGAGGAGTGGCATTTATCATTACTTCAGCCATAAGCTATGGTATTGCAAGTCTTATAAAACCTCAGTTCCAGCTGCAGGTAGCAGAAGGTTACTTTGTGCTGGGTATTTTGGGGCTTTTTATTTTAAGTATGATCAAAATCAGAAAAGCACACATTTAATCATGAATAGAAGAGAACTTTTAAAAAATGGAATTTTAGCAGGAGCTTTTAGTATAATTCCTTTTTCCAGCTCGTTGGCGCGGGAGAAAAATTCCTTCAGTATAAGCGCAGAAGATGATCTTTCCGGAGTGAAAAAAATAAAATTGGACGATCTGGACTTATTTATTCTTACAGATGGATTAATCCATGAGGAAAATCTTAATTCCTTTGCTCCACGTGGAAATATATCTGAATTGAAAGCAATACTCAAAGATAATTTCCGTCCGGAAAATTCGATCGACATGGCAATGAATGTACTGTTGGTTAAAACAAAAGACAGATTGATTCTACTGGATACCGGGATGGGAATTTTTGCCGATAGCAGAACCGGATTTTTATTGAAAAGCCTTAAAAAGGCTGGTTTTTTACCTTCTGATATTACAGATGTATTTCTTTCTCACGCTCATCCTGATCATATAGGTGGAGTAGTAGATAAGCAGAATCAATTGGTTTTTCCAAATGCCCGGTTGTTTATTTCAAAAGTTGAATATGATTTCTGGATGAAGGCAACAATCAAGGATTTCACTAACAGCGCACTAAAGGATCAACCCGAATTTCTTAATCAGATTATTCCTGGCATTCAGAATATTCTTAAGGTGATACAACCTCAATTAAAATTTTATGATCTTGAAAAGATGCTGTATAATCAATTCAGTTTTCAGTTAGCTCCAGGACATACACCAGGTCTTACTTTGGTTACTATTACCTCAGGTAATGAACAACTTCTATATATTGCAGATTTAATGCACTCGGATGTCATTTTATTTCCGCATCCTGACTGGGGATACTTTGGTGATACGGACCTCGATATAGCCATTGCTTCAAGGAAAAAAATACTTGAACAACTGGCGGAAACGAGATCCAGAGCTTTTGCGTACCATTTACCATGGCCCGGTTTAGGGTTTACTAAAAAGAAAGGGAACACATTTGAATGGGTTCCTGAGGTTTTTATGAGCTAAAAAGAATAAGAAAATCCTACTGAGAACAGTAGGATTTTCTTATTAAGGAGAACTTTGAATTAAAAGCCGGGTTCATCAAAGATCAATTCCGGACTGTACATTTTTCTGAACATAAGATATGTAACGGAAAGGACTGAAAATGCTATGATCGCATCGATCGTAGAAGGAAATCCTAGGACGGCAATTTTGGAAAAGAATGCGAAAATAATATCGAAAAACATTCCGGCGAATACCCATTCTTTTAATCTCAGTAATTTGTTTGGAATTAAAAGTACGGTAACTCCTGCAAGTTTAAAAACACCAAGGATATAAATAAAGTGAGGAGGGTATCCTAGCTGCTGGGTAATATCCCATACTACCGGATTTTTAGTCAATTCAAAGAAGCCACTTGCTCCAAACCATAATGACATAAAGATAGCGCCTGACCAATAGATGATTTTTGTTGTTTTTGTTTTCATTTTTTTATTGTTTTAAATTGTTATATATTGTTTAATGTGTATGTTATTGAAATGTAGCTTTTGATGCACCTGAGATCTGGCCGGTTTTTGTATTTTGAACAAATCCTATAATTTCCCAGTCTGTAGTATTGAAGTTTTCAGGTATTGAAAAAGTAGAAACACCTTCAGAATTATTTTGTAATGAAATCTGAATCTGCTTGTGAACAATTTGCCAGTGATTCAGGTGTCGTCCTTCATTTTCACCTTTTGCAACGTTAGTTGATGCTTTTTTCTGTACCAATGTAAGTAAGAGTTTACTATGAGAATCATTTCCTGATACCTTATAGTGAATATTGATCTGCTTAGAATCGGATTCAGCTTTAAGGTCTATAGAACTGCTTGCTGTGTGGCTTACAGCATTGATAATGGAGTTTTCCACGGCTTCCCTGTCTGATCCTACAAATTGTTGTTTTCCGTTGACAACGAGCTGTGGGGTGTATACCTGGGAATCCAGTATTCTGCTGTATTGCTGTTGGCGCTCTGAATTTTCAATGCTGCTGAATCTGTCTTTCCATCCTAGACGGTTCCAGTAATCCACATGATACGCGAGAATATAGACAGGCTGATCTTTGTTGTTCTCTTTAATTTCTCCCATCAGGGCATCTGCCGGAGGGCAGCTTGAACATCCTTCAGAAGTAAAGAATTCAAGGACCGCAAAGCCATTGCTTTTACCTGATGCAATTTTTTTAAAGCTTTCATGTGGTTTATCTTTCTGCATAAAGGCAGAAACAGTAAATAGTAAAGCTACAAATGCTCCTACTATGAAAAGTTTTTTAGATATCATTTCTTTTAATTTTTATTCAAAAGTAGATACCTAGGGGATGCTAAAAAATGAAAAAAGGGCTCAACCAGACAAATCGAAAGGTGAACCCTGAAAAATATAGATTTAAGAAATTAGCTGTTAACGATCTTCCAGCCAGGAAAAGAAACTATGCGTTTTTTCTTTATTGATAAGAAGCTTTTCCGGTGTGTCGATAACTAACTTTACATAGATTTTACGTTGGAAATAATGCTCCATTTCTTTAATAGCGCTGAAATTCACAATATACTGCCTGTTCACCCTGAAAAATTGTTTTGGAGAAACCTGCTCAGCGACCTGTCCCAACGATTGTGAAAGTGAAAATTGTTGTTTATCAAAAGTAACCAGATGGGTCATTTCGTTGTGAATGTAGAAATAGGCTATATTTTCGGTAAGAATAGTGGTGTATTTTTGATTTTTAAAGACCAGGAAACTACTTTTGGTAGCAGTTTGTGGCTGAGCTATTTTTTGTAAAAGTGCTTCCAGTTCCGGGATTTCCGTTTTCTGGAAAAACTTTTTGAGCTCGTCCACTTTTCGTAATGCCTCTGCAATATCTTCACGTGAAAAAGGTTTTAAAACGTAATCTACTCCTTTACTTTTGAAAGCGTCCAGCATATACTGGTCAAAGGCAGTACAAAAGACCACGGGGCAGGTAATATCTGCCTGCTTAAAAATTTCAAATGATAACCCATCAGAAAGGTGGATGTCCATAAAGATCAGGTCGGGCTTTGTATTGTTCTGCAAAGCTGCCACACTGGACTCTATGCTGTCATAAACTCCGGATATAACAGATTCCGGTTTTAGTTCTTTAATTAAATTCTGTAAGGATTTTGCGGCTCTGAACTCGTCTTCAATGATGATGATATTCATGGATAAATGGTAGTTTTATTTGGAAAATTTGATTGTTATCTAAAATGTCGATTTCCTGGTCCAGAAGATGTTTGTAACGCATATTGACGTTATTCAGGCCAACTCCTAATGAATCTTCCGGAACCAATTTCCGCTGGATAGGATTTTCAATAATGATCTTTTGATCAGCATCATAGATTCTGATATGAAGAGGTTTACTCTGGGAAACAATATTGTGTTTAATACAGTTTTCCACCAGTAATTGCAGGGTAAACGGAGGAATAAGGGTTTTGAGCGTTTCTTTACCGAGAGTATCGGTAAAGGTAAATCCGTTACCAAACCTGGCTTTTTGCAGGAAAAGATAAGAATTAAGTATTTTCATTTCTTCTTCAACGGTGATAAGGTCGAGTTTTCTGCTTTCCAGGGTAAAACGGTAAAAGTCAGAAAGCTTGATAATGAAATCAATGGTTTCCTCATCATGCGTTTCCACCATGGATTTAAGCGTATTTAAACTGTTGAAAAGAAAATGGGGATTTACCTGTTGTTTTAATAATTCGTATTGAGCACCTAAATTATCGCTTTTTACTTTTTCTAATTCCAGATGAACCTGCTGGCCGGCGTAATTATGCTGTACAAGATTTAAAAACATATAGAAAACAAGGTTGATAAGGATTCCTCTTACTTCCACCATCAGCATAACAGGTCCGAAATTAATATGGGATAAAATAAGCTGCTGGATCCAGGCCAGGCCAAACATCACAACCATTCCCAGGGCAAGGACAACCAAAAGCCGGGAGTATGAGATTCCCTGACGTTTCTTTGTATTACGATTGAGTAAAAAAATGTTGAGGTACCACATAACAACTGCAAATGCTGAAGTAATGGCTGCATTAACCACAGCTTCCATGAGATTAAAATCATGGGAAGCAAGCTGAGGGACTGAGGAAAGTGCTCCCAAAACAATAGAGCTTATCCAGATAACAGCCTGTGATATTTTTATTTTTTCTTGTTGCATTAAGAAGAATTGGGTTTAAAAATGTGAAATTAATATTTTTTAATGATAACTATTAAATAAATACAATCTGAGACTGCTATTGAATCTCAGATTGCATTATTTTTACGGCATAACGACCGGTTGATAGCCCATCATGTACTGTATTCTTTGTTCTTTAGTCTGAAAGATGCCGGGTTCCTTTTCGTTATCCAGCTCTTTCCGGTAAGAGACTGATCCTTTTATACCGGTTTCAACAGTTTCTACGCTCACCAGCTCACCAGTGATAGTACCTCCGGTATATTGCGGGTTTTCATGATATTTCCAGGTGACAAGTTTCATTTTTGTTCCGGGCAGCGGCTTATCATTTTTATTGGATAAAGATTGAAGGGCCTGACTGTTTCCGTATAGGGCGGACATCGTCTCTTTTTTCGTATTTAAAGATGAGGCAATGAACTGTAGCCCACCGGCATCAAACACAAGACGGACATGCTCCCGGTCCTTGGAATTTTCAGTTTTGCATGAAATTAAAAAAAGAAAACTTCCTATCATGGCTATAATTATTTTATTCATTTTGTCTGTAGTTTTTCGATTAGATTTTTGGTGTTTACTTTCATCGGTACGTCGAATAAATATCCTGTAGGCTCTGCCAGCTGACGATGACAGGCAATACATGATTCTCTGGCAAATGATGCCGTATTTCCGGTAGGGTGAAGATCTTTACCCGAGAATTTGGCGAAACCCCATCCTTCGGTATCGGTGTATTTTTTTGAATCTTTTACCATAAACTGGGCATTAACAAATTCGCCAGGTCTGATTTCTCCATCAGGAGCTTCTGTCTGTTTCCATACTGCTTTTACTACGATGCTGCCGTCCGGCCATGGATGGAAATTGTCTGTTTCAACTGCTTTTACGGCAATGCTGTTTCCATAGATAACGCGGATGGAATTATCAAATAATGTACTCATACTGATTACTTTCCAGTTTTTAAACTCCGGTGTATATTTTACTCCATTTGGTGAAACCGGAAAACCAGAATGGCTTACAGAAGCTGTTTTTATATCTTGTTGAAGGGGTTTTACCTCTTTTGTGTTTGCCGGTGAAGGACTTTTTCCTGAAAGAGATAGTGTGTATTTTCTGATAACTTCAATATCCTTTGCAGAAACTTTTGCAGATGCATGCAGTAAGGTATATTCGTGAAGAGGCATTTTTCCGGCTTGCATCATATTCAATATGGAATACATTCTGCCTTTGTGTTCACCTGGTGAAACCTTTGACCATTCAGAAAAATTCATGACTTCCCTTGCTCTTTCAACATCCTTTTTTACACCCCATGATATGGGAGCAAGCTGATCATACCAGCTTAGTTTTTGTTCATTAGAATGGCAGTTGAAGCATGATCTTTCCAGAACGGCAATCACCTCGTGCGGTGCTTCAATGGTGCCGGTTACAGGTTTACCTTCAATAGGAGAATTGAAAAGCTGTAATCCTGCAAAGACTCCCACAATAGCTATAAATAATATAGCAATGGGTTTTGTTGTTCTCTTTTTCTTTACTGAATCCATAATCGTTTTATTTTTATGATTCAAAAATAGATTGCTGGCAAAGGAAATGAAACCTAAAAAAAGGTGAACCGGACAATTTAAGGGGTGAAGTAGAATTTATGCCCCGGAATATAAAACAAAAAATACCGGAAGTTCTTCCGGTATGTGATATGGAGAGTGTTTAACTATAAAATCATTCCTCCGTCAATGATAATTTCAGTACCTGTCATAAAGCTTGCTACATGCGAATCGGATAAATAAACAACCAGTTTTGCAACATCTTCAGCAGTTCCCATTTTCTTTAATGGGATAGCATCGATGAGCCACTCATTTATACCTTTTAGTGTTTCGTCATCGAGACCGGCTTTGGTCATAATTTCAGTTTTTGTAGGACCCGGACTTACCATATTGACCCTGATCTTTCTTGGTGCTAATTCAGCGGCAGCTGTTTTCGCAATAGAATTGAGGGCTGCCTTACTTGCCTGATAAACGGAACTGTTAGGTTTATAGGTTGTTGCGACATTTGATGATAAGAATACCACAGAAGCACCATCATGTAAAATAGGAGTAAACTTACTCAACGTGAAATAAGCTCCTCTGAAGTTGATATTCATTACATTATCAAAATTATCGGCATCCATATTCTCAATAGAGGTCAATGTGCCCGTAATTCCTGCATTGATAAATAAAATGTCAACTTTCCCGTGTTTTTCTTCAATCTCTTTTTTCAACAGATCAATATCTTCCAGTTTGCCCTGATCTGCAACGAATGGAATTGCCCCCAGTTCTTCAGCTGCTTTTTCAATGGCGTCTTTCCTTCTGCCGGTAATAATTACTTTTGCTCCTTCAGCTATTAATTCCTTTGCTGTGGCATATCCGATCCCACTATTTCCACCGGTCACTACTGCCAGTTTGTTGTTAAATTTATTCATTTCTTAAAATTTTTGACAAAGTTATAGTGAAAATGATATACTTTTGTAATCAGTATCACAGAGTATATCAAAATAAATATTTTAAAATGGAAAGAGATCAGACCGAAGAACTCAGAGCGTTGCAGGATACCTTGTACTTTATAGGTGGTAAATGGCGTATTCCGGTTATCAATTCAATTTGCAATGGTAACAGGCGTTTCCGTGAGATTGAACGCAGTATTCCAGGTATTACAACAAGAATGCTTTCAAAAGAGTTAAAAGATATGGAGATGAATAAACTGGTGACCAGAAATGTATATCCCGATACTCCGGTTTTAATAGAATATATACCCACGGAGTATTGTCGTACTTTCGGGAAGATCATCACGGAAATGATCAACTGGGGGAGGGAGCACCGGAAGGTAATCGTAGACAGGGATGTTTAGCGTATGAGATTAAAAGATTTAAAAGATTGGGAGCGATTGAGGGATGTCTTTGTTATTCAGAACAAAGCGTAAGTGAAGAATCTCAGCAGTTTTATTTAAAGATTAAAGAATTCAAAATGAAAGAATAGGTAAAACATAGTGCATTTTGTTTATAATTCCTAGCAGTAGAAATGGGCTTTAGCGTTTTCAATACAAGACATTCTTCCTATGGTTTTCGTCAAAACTAAACCAAAATTTTTATATCATACAAAGATAAGATATCGCACTTATTTCAATAAAAAAAGCTCCTTAGAAAAGGAGCTTTTATTTATAGTCAATGAAGATTAAATTCCATCAATAATTTCATTTAAAACAGTACTTGGTCTCATAGCTGCATAGGTCTTGTAGGTATCAGTTTTGTAATATCCGTCAATATTTTGAGGTTTACCCTGAGCTGCAATTAATTCCTGGTTGATCACTGCTTCATTCTCTTGCATGCTTGCAGCAACAGACTTGAACTTCTGAGCAATTTCAGCATCGTTAGTCTGATTAGCTAAAGCTTCTGCCCAATACATAGCAAGGTAGAAGTGAGAACCTCTGTTATCGATCTGTCCTACCTTTCTTGCAGGAGATTTATCGGTTGCCAGGAATTTAGCATTAGCTTCATCCAGTGCATCAGCCAGCACCTGAGATTTTGTATTTCCCTGATTTTGTGCCAAATGTTCCAAAGAAGCCTGAAGTGCTAAGAATTCTCCTAAAGAATCCCATCTTAAATAACCTTCTTCAAGAAACTGTTCAACATGCTTAGGAGCAGAACCTCCGGCACCTGTTTCAAATAGACCACCTCCATTCATTAATGGAACGATGGAAAGCATTTTTGCTGAAGTTCCTAATTCAAGGATTGGGAAAAGGTCTGTTAGATAATCTCTCAATACATTTCCTGAAACTGAAATGGTGTCTTTACCTTCTCTTGCTCTTTTAAGAGTTTCAGTCATGGCATCTTTTACGTCAAGGATTCTGATATCTAATCCTGCAGTATCATGATCTTTTAGATATTTTTCTACTTTTTTGATGATTTCTCTGTCGTGAGCTCTTCCTTTATCCAACCAGAAAATAGCCGGTGTATCGGATAGTCTTGATCTGTTTACTGCCAGTTTTACCCAGTCCTGGATCGGAGCATCCTTAGTCTGACACATTCTGAAGATATCATTTTCTTCTACTTTCTGAGAAAGAAGAACGTTTCCTGCTTCATCCTGAACTTCAATTGTTCCGTTAGCAGTAGCCTGGAATGTTTTGTCATGAGAACCATATTCTTCTGCTTTCTGAGCCATTAAACCTACATTCGGAACAGAGCCCATAGTTGTAGGGTCCAGTTTACCATGAGCTTTCATATCATCGATTACTGCCTGATAAAAACCGGCATAAGAACGGTCCGGAATGATCGCTACTGTATCTTCTTCCTTACCTTCTTTATTCCACATTTTACCTCCGCCTCTTACTAATGCAGCCATAGATGCATCAACGATGATATCTGAAGGAACATGGAAGTTGGTAATTCCTTTATCCGAATTTACCATTGCTACTCTTGGTCCATTTGCCAAAGCGGTTTCGATAGCTGCTTTAATTTCAGCTTCCTGAGCATTTCCTTTGATTTTCTCAAAGAGATCAGCAAGACCGTTGTTAGGGTTGATATCTAAAGATTTGAAAGTATCTGCATATTTTGTAAATACATCTTTGAAGAAAGTTTCTACAATAGCCCCAAAAATAATCGGATCAGAGATTTTCATCATAGTTGCTTTCAGGTGAGCAGAAAGAAGAACATTTCTGTTTTTAGCCTCCTCAATCGCTTCCTGTACAAAAGATTTCAAAGCGTTCAGGTTCATCACTGAAGAATCAATAACTTCTCCTGCTTCAAGGCTTGCAAAATCTTTCAGGACTTTTTCAGAACCATCATTTCCTTTGAAAACGATTTTGTATTTTGTAGCATTTTCAAGAGTTGTTGAAGTTTCAGTACCATAGAAGTCTCCGTTATTCATATGGGCAACATCAGTTTTACTGTCAGAAGCCCAGTCTCCCATTCTGTGAGGGTTTGCTTTTGCGTAGTTTTTAACAGCTTTTGGTGCACGTCTGTCAGAATTCCCTTCTCTTAACACAGGGTTTACGGCACTTCCTAAAACTTTTGCATATTTTGCTTTAATCGCCTTTTCCTCATCATTTTTAGGCTCAGAAGGATAGTTTGGAACCGCAAAGCCTTTGGATTGTAGTTCTGCAATAGCTCCATCAAGCTGAGGTACAGAAGCGGAAATATTCGGTAACTTGATAATATTAGCATCCGGTGTTGTTGCAATCTGGCCCAATTCAGCCAAAGCATCACCAATTCTTTGATCTTCTTTTAAGAACTCCGGGAAGTTGGCAAGGATCCTTCCTGCCAAAGAAATATCCGGAACGGCGATTTCAATATTTGCTGATTTTGTAAATGCCTTTACGATAGGTAAAAACGAGTGTGTAGCCAGCATTGGAGCTTCATCCGTTAATGTGTAGTAGATTTTTGATTTTTCTGACATTATACTGTTATTTATTATTTGATTTTTTAACTCCCACAAATTTAGTTAAAATTTAATTTTTTTGGATTAATCCTATATAAGTTTTTATACTTTAAGAATTATTTAACCTTTATTTGAACGAAAAAAATGGCATTTTTAACTAAATTTGAAAAACCGTAAAAAATAAATTATGTCCAATATAACGTTAAAAGGAAACGCAGTTCATACATTAGGTAATTTACCAGCTGTTGGAAATACCATTAAGGATTTCGCATTAGTGGATTCAGGATTGAATATTAAAACCCTGTCAGACTTTGAAGGAAAGAAAAAAATATTTAATATTTTTCCTAGTATTGATACAGGAATATGTGCGGCTTCTGCCAGAAAATTCAATGAAGAAGCTTCAAATTTAAATAATACAGTAGTAATTAATGTTTCCAAAGATCTTCCATTTGCCTTAGGCAGATTTTGTGCAGCTGAAGGTCTGAATAATGTAGAAACACTATCTGATTTCAGAAGCAGCTTCGGTGATGATTATGAGGTAACTATTACAGATTCTCCTATGAAAGGTCTTTTAAGCCGGGCAGTGATCGTTACTGACGAAAATAATAAGGTAGTATATACGGAGCAGGTTCCTGAAATTGGAAGCGAACCTAATTACAATGCTGCTCTTGAAGCATTAAAATAATTAAGAATTTATTTCTTTAAAGAGCCTTGTGGGATTTATTTTTACAAGGCTTTTTTAAATTCAAAATACACAAATAACAAATGAAAAATAAATTATGTCCGATAACTACACTAAGTATGGTACACTATTCCAGGTTGACCAAGAACATTTCGGGGAGTTCTTTTCCCTCCTTAAAGATACACATCTTTTAAAGTCTGATTTTTTTCTTAAACAAGGAGAAAAATGCAAATACTTAGGCTTTATTAAAAGCGGAACGATAAGAAGCTTTTACATCAATGATCAGGGCCGTGAGATCAACTTCGGTTTCTATTTTGAAAATGAATTTTTTACGGACTATGAAAGTATACTTTGTGATACGGTCTCCAATATGAATATTCAGGCTATAGAACATTGTGAGATCTTACTTTTAAGTAAAGATGATCTTCAAAATCTATATAAGAAGGAAGCTTACTGGCAAAAGTTCGGAAGGATGATGAGCGAAAAGATCTATCTTGATGCAAAAAAGAGAATTGATGATTTACTATGCTATTCTCCTGAAAACAGATACCTGAATCTTTTAAAAAGAAACCCTATGCTTGTTCAGAAAATAGCCCAGAAGCATATCGCAAGTTATCTGGGGATAACGGAACAGTCACTAAGTCGTATAAGATCCCGGATTATTAATTAACTTAAGTTAACGTGTATTGGTTTTTAAGAACGTAGTTTTACTAGTGTCAAACTTAAAAATAGCAATTATGGATCAAAAAGATTTAACCATTATTTTGGTACACGGAGCGTGGGGAGACGGTTCCCACTGGCAGTATGTTATCCCTGCACTTACGAAAGCAGGATATAAGGTAAGAAGTGTTCAAAACCCTCTCACAACTCTTCAGGATGATATTGACAAGACTAAGGATTTGATAGATGCACAGGATGGGAAAGTTCTCCTGGTTGGTCACTCTTACGGAGGGGCTGTCATTTCAGGAGCCGGAAATCACGATAAGGTTGTAGGTTTAGTATATATTGCCGCCTTTGCACCGGATGCCGGTGATAGTCTGGGCTCGCTTTTAGGAAGAAGAGAGTCTCCTGGAGGAGCAAGCATTTACCCGGACAGCAAGGGCTTCCTTTGGATCAAATACGATGAATTCCAATCAGCATTTTGCCAGGATCTTGATGATGAAAAGGCATTGGTCATGTCATTATCCCAAAAACCGATTCATAGCCAATGTTTTGGTGATACTGCAGGTGAACCGGCATGGAAAACAAAGCCGAGCTGGTACCAGATTTCATCAAAAGATCGCATGATCCCTGCTGAAACAGAAAAGGAAATGGCAGAGCGAATGAATCCTAAGAAAATTATTTCTTTAGATGCTGGGCATGCTTCCTTAGCGTCTCATCCCAATGAAGTAACACAATTGATCTTAGAAGCTGCAGCGGCCTTGTAAGACAATTTAGTAAAAATAGCTATACGCCTTGTGATGATTCTGTGTATCTTCACAAGGCTTTTTTATTGATAAGAACTTCAAAAATATGGTAAAAAGAATTGTAGCTAACATTAAGGCAGAAGACTTGTCCATGGCAGATCATTTCTATCATGGTATTTTAGGTCTGGAAATAATAATGAATCACGGATGGATCAAAACATTCGGAAGCAATGAAGAATCAAAGGTTCAGATCAGTTTTGCAATGCAGGGAGGAAATGACACGCCGGTTCCTGATTTGTCTATTGAAGTTGATGACGTAGAGGCTATCTATAAAAACATGAAAGATTCAGGCTTTGAGATAACCTATGACCTTACAGATGAGGAATGGGGTGTTCGTAGATTTTTTGTCAGAGATCCCTTTGGAAAATTAATTAATATCCTTTCACACGAATAATTTAATTAACAAACATGAGAGCAGAACAAGTAATACCGGTCCTCAGAATTTTTGATTATAATAAAACCATAGAATTTTACATTGATTGGCTTGGTTTTGAAATTGTATGGGAACATCGTTTCGAAGAAAATACCCCTGTTTATCTGGAAGTAAAGAAGGAAAACATGATCTTTCATTTAAGTGAACATCACGGAGATGCAAGTCCTGGAAGCAGTGTTTTTATCTGGGGTGAAGACGTGGCAGATTATCATAAAGAACTGATTGATAAGAAATACAAATACAACAGGCCGGGGTTGGAAAAAACATTTTATGATGCAGTATCTTTCACAGTTAATGATCCTTTCGGAAATAAAATAATTTTTAATGAGAAATTTGATGCAAAGAAACATAAGGAAGTGGAGTTTATTTGATAAAGTAATGGTAAGTGTGAAAGGATTAAAAGATTAAAAGATTAAAAGATTAAGCGTAAGGGAGGAATATTTTTTAATATTATTAAAAGCGGGATTCAGTCCGTTTTCAACAAAACTGTCCAATGGCTTTAGCCAAATCTTATTTATTAAACTCGTCCTAAACATTAGTGTCATGTAAAAAATAATGATTCAAATCATTAAAACCTTATTAAATAACCTCTAACTTTACACCTTAAATGAAACGTTCAGGAACAGCAGATCTCCCTTTACACTATGGCAAAGTACCGCCATGGCTGTATGAGCGTATGTCTACTCTTGGATTGTCCATCATTGAAGTAATTTTGATGGATTATGGTAAGGATGAGGTTTTGAGAAGACTGGCCGATCCGTTTTGGTTTCAGAGTTTTGGAGCCGTTATGGGAATGGATTGGCATTCATCAGGCATTACAACCTCTGTAATGGGAGCTTTAAAACGCTCTATTAATCCGAATTCACAATCACTGGGGCTTTATATCTGTGGGGGAAAAGGGAAATTTTCAAGAGAAACTCCTTCGGAACTTCTTCAGATTGCTGATAAAACAGGCCTGAACGGTACTGAGCTGGTAAAGGCGAGCAAGCTCTCTGCGAAAGTGGATAATACAGCAATTCATGATGGGTATCAGTTATACCTGCATAATTTTATCCTGGCAGACAATGGAAGCTGGAGTGTTGTTCAGCAGGGAATGCATGAATCCGATGGAACGGCAAGGCGCTATCATTGGCATTCGGAAAATATAAAATCGTTTATTGAAGAACCGCATACGGGAATAAATGGTGTTCATAGAGGAAAAATTCTTAACCTTACCGATGCGCAGGCTTCAGAAAACAGAAAAGGAATTCTCGAGATTTCTCATACGGATTCCGCAGAGATTATGAACGATTTTTCCCGTCTGATTCTCCCTGATTATCACGATGTCCGCGCTTCTGACGTAGATTTAAAAAGACTGGGGGCTCTTTTATATGTTACCCGTGAACAGCAGCCTCAAAATTTTGAAGATCTTTTAATGCTGGAAGGAGTGGGCCCAAGGACGATGCAATCTTTGGCTTTGGTAAGTGAGGTGATTCATGGGGCACCGTCAAGATTTTCGGATCCGGCCAGATTTTCTTTTGCACATGGCGGAAAAGACGGACATCCGTTTCCTGTTCCTACGAAAGTGTATGATCAGAGTATCGATATCCTTCGAAAAGGTATTGAAAAATCTAAGCTGGGAAATTCAGATAAACTTAAGACATTAAATAAGCTGCATCAGGTAATAGCAACAACGGAAAAAGATTTTACACCAGATTTTGATATTAAGCAGGTTATAGAAGAAGAAAGGCAGAATTCCTGGAGATTTGGAGGGAAAACTGTTTTCGGAGATGCTAAAAAGCCAATCAAACCTAATGATATTCAGCTTTCTTTGTTTTGAGAAGGCAATCACCATATCAGGTGAAATTATTTATAATGTAGGCAGAAAGTGATTTGATTTCGGGCTATTTACATTTTCAACAACTTTTTTGATTCAGTTCCGATAAAAATTTTAATTTTAGAATCTAAAAAATATTCATCTTATGAGCAGTAAGTCCTTAGAAATTTCATATGATTTCCCTTTTTTTATGCACGAAGAGCTCGATGAGATCTTTCAGGCGCATGAAAAAATAAGTTTTCAGAAAGGAGATTTTATTCTTGAAGAAGGAAAAATGGCTAATGAATATTATATTTTAGATAAAGGGCTTGCAAGATCCTTTGTTAATGACTTTAACGGGAATGAAGTAACCACTCATTTTTTTACAGAGAATGAAATTATCATAGAAGTATTATCTCTTTTCCAACGAATTCCCTCTCAGGAGAATATCATCTGCATTACCGATTGTGAATGCTGGAAACTGGATTATGATACTTTTCAGAACCTGTTTCATAAAATTCCCAACCTGAGGGAATGGGGGAGATCGTGGATGTCCCAGCAGCTCTTTGCTTATAAGCAGCGTTCTGTAGAAATGTTTACCTTATCTGCTACCAGAAGATATCTTAATCTCCTGGAGGAGAAATGCCAGGTGATTCAGTATGCTCCTTTAAAGCAGATTGCTTCTTATCTTGGAGTAACAGACACTTCTTTAAGCAGAATCCGTAAAGAATTAGTTTCCCATCCAAAGAAAAATTAAATCTTGCCATAAGGCAAGATGATTCTGATATCGACTTGGTAATTTTGGTTAAAAGTTTAACACTAAAATTACAAAAAATGAAAGTCAATCAAATTTACGTAAATCTTCCGGTAAAAAGCGTTGAAGATACAAGAGCATTCTGGACGAAGCTTGGTTTTGAAATCAACGAGCAGTTTTCAGATGAAAAAGCTGTTTGTGTGATCATGAAAGAAGACAATATTTATGTCATGTTCTTAATGGAAGAGTTTCTAAAAACCTTTACAGACAGACCTGTTGCAAAAGGCGATACCACTCAGGTACTTCTTGCCATAGGTGTTAACAGCAGGGAAGAAGTAGATCAAATGGTTCAGACAGCGCTTGCCAATGGAGGATCCAAATACAGTGAGCCTCAGGACCATGGATGGATGTACCAATGTGCTTTTGCCGATCTGAACGGACATCAGTGGGAAGTAATGTTTGCAGATATGTCCAAATTACCAACGGAATAGTTTAATTCCCAAAAATACCTATTATGGAATCGAAATCAAACGACATTGAAATCATCAATCTACAGGTTCTTAGTAACTATAAAGTGATTCTGATGAATATCGATGGCATCAGCAACGAAGAAGCGATGGTTTTTCCCAATGGTGATGCCAACTGTATGAACTGGATTTTAGGACATTTAATCTATATACGAAATGCATTTATTAATGTTCTGGGAGGAGAATCAGTATGGGATGAAGAGAAATATTCTTGCTATAACAGGGGAGAGATTCCTTTACAAAGAAAAGATGAATTTGCGGATTTTGAAACATTAAAATCCTATCTGGATGAAACCCAGGACCGGCTGATACAAAAAATCAGCCACCTAGAAAGAATCAACCCCGATCAGGTTAACGATATAGCTACATTATGTCTTCATGAGATCTATCACAG
This sequence comes from Chryseobacterium sp. PTM-20240506, assembly GCF_048296755.1. Taxonomy (NCBI): domain Bacteria; kingdom Pseudomonadati; phylum Bacteroidota; class Flavobacteriia; order Flavobacteriales; family Weeksellaceae; genus Chryseobacterium; species Chryseobacterium sp. PTM-20240506. The sequence continues at coordinate 1,342,272 of NZ_CP182581.1, read as the reverse complement.
TGGCCAGTTCGGTTATCTTCGGAGAATTCTCGGAAAACCGGGAGCTATCAAGTAACAATATGCTTTAAAAACATATTTAACAGCAGACCTTTAAAGATTAAAAATTAAAACCATATCGTTATGGATACACCAAAATCAAAAAAATTAGAAATTGTAATTCCTGCCTACAGGATGCACTCACAAAGCTTTTTAAATGTTTTAGAGGGTATTTCAGAGGAAGATGCAATGAAAAGAATTGACGGTAAAACGAATCACATTGTCTGGATGGCAGGTAATTTTCTTAATATGCGCTATGGATTGGGCTCAGTTTTAGGTCTTCAGGAAGAAGATCCATACACAGACCTTTTCTTTCAGGGAAAAGCATTGGATGAAAATTTCAACTATCCTAGCATTGCTCAATTAAAAGAAAGCTTTCACCATATTTCACCAAAGGTTTATCAAAAACTATTAGAGGCAACAGATGAACAGTTGGATGAGATTTTTGAAATAGGGATGAATATTTCTTTTTACTCAGAAACAAAACTCAATTTTACGGGAATGTGTATAGGCCGGGAAGATTATCTGTGCGGACAAATGGGATTGATGAGGAAGATTTTAGGATACCCGGGAATGAGTTATACCACAGATGAAAATCTAAAATACTAACCCATGGATCTTAAAGAGAAAGGCTATAAAAAAGTCAATGGAATTCAGATGTATTATGAAGTATATGGAGAAGGAAAACCTTTGGTTTTAATCCATGGCGGGGGTTCTTCAATTTTATTTGATTACAAGGAAATTATTTCCAGGCTTGAATCTCAGTTTCAGTTAATAGGAATTGATCTCCAAAATCACGGAATGAGTGAACACCGGGATATTCCTGAAACATTTGACCAGGACGCTCATGATGTAGCTCAACTGCTAAAAGAAATGAAAATAGGAAAAGCTTCATTCTGGGGTTTTAGTAACGGAGGAAGTACAGTAATGCAAATCGCTCATCATCATCCCGGTTTGGTGGATAAACTCATCGTAGCTTCTGCGTTTTTTAAAAGAAGCGGAATGATAGAGGGCTTTTTCGATTCCATGTCCGAAGTCACTTTAGACTCAATGCCGGAACCTTTAAAGATCAATTTTCTGGAATTAAATCCTGACTTCTCAAAGTTGGAAAATATGTTTCAGAAGGATAGCAAAAGAATGCAGTCTTTTGAAGACTGGGATGAGAAAGTTTTGAAATCTATTGAATCACCGACTCTTTTTATCTCGGGAGACCGCGATGTAATAAGACCTGAACATGTTGTCGAAATGTGGAGGTTGGTTCCTGATTCTCAGCTTATGATCCTTCCTGCTACTCACGGTTCTTATATGATGACTGATTTTGAGGGTAAAACCGATAGCAAGCTCATCGATTTGACCGTGAACGAAGTAGTCAAATTTTTAAATCATTAAACTTTAATTAATTGAAGTGAATCATTCTGACAAAACGGTTGGTTTATCTGTTAGTAATGATCTCTTTTACAATATAAACATAATTATAACTTTAAAAACCAAACATCATGGCAAAATTAAATCCGTACCTTAATTTTAACGGTACAGCAGAAGAAGCTTTCAATTTTTATAAATCAGTTTTCGGGGGAGAGTTCAGAGGAGAAGTTCATAAGATGGGCAACGCTCCGGGAACGGAAAACCTTTCTGAGGAAGAAAAAAACAGAGTAATGCATATTGCGTTACCTATCGGTGACGACCTTTTAATGGCATCAGATATTGTTCCCGGATTCGGACAAACACTTACCGTAGGAAACAACAATTATGTTTCCATATTTCCTGAATCAAGGGAGGAGGCAGACCGTCTTTTTAAAGGTTTATCTGAAGGTGGAAATATAGAAATGCCTATAGAAGACCAGTTTTGGGGAGATTATTTTGGAAGCTTCCAGGATAAATATGGTGTTCATTGGATGGTGAACTATAATGATGAATCGGCAAAATAATCCTATATTTAACTTCATTATCTAAGGGCAGCTGTAAGTTGGTTGCCCTGTTTTTACAACAATCACAAAAATATAACTATGGAACCCATTAAAATAGACATTACCATTTTAGCTCCAGTTGAAAAAGTTTGGGATTATTTTAATACTCCCAACCATATTACAAAATGGAACTTTGCTCATGAAAGCTGGCAATGCCCAAGTTCTGAAAATGATCTGAGAGTAGGAGGCAAGTTCAAAAACAGAATGGAAGCCAAAGATAAAAGTTTCGGATTCGATTTTGAAGGGACTTATGATGTGGTTATTCCGAATCAGAGGATCAAGTATCATTTGGAAGATGGCAGAAATGTGGAAGTGATCTTTGACAGTATTGATGCAAATACAACAAAGGTTACCGAAATTTTTGATCCTGAAAAACAAAATTCTGTGGAAATGCAAAGGGATGGCTGGTATGCGATCCTCGATAATTTCCATAAATATGTTGAAAATCATTAAATTTCTTAACAATCATGATCAATTTAGTCATAATGGCAAAATGTTTAAGTTCCATTTGTGCTGTTAATCATGTTGTTCCCGGAACTTTTCTGCAAGGCGTTCTTTCCATGCCTGCAAGACGTGCCTTAGAAAAAGAGAAAATTGATTCCCTGGAAAAATTATCAGATTATTCTGAGGAGGAAATCCTGCAGCTTCATGGGTTTGGAAAGAACACTTTAAAAAAGCTTAAGATTTATATGCACGAGCATCAGATTTACTTTAAAGAGTTTAAAGAATAATAGCTTGTCAGTTCTTTCGCATGCGGTTCATATTTTCAATCTGAATAAGGAATGAACTTTTTTATAAAGGTATATTTTCATTAGACTATAACGTCATCGATATGCAGTTGGCTGTTAAAAGTGATATCGAAATAAGGAATTGGTTTTAGTTCGGTAAGAGAACAGCATATCCGTTACTACAAAATAAAACAATATCAATCACCCTAAAAAAATTAATTATGAATAACGATATTTTTCCGTGCCTTTGGTGCGACGGAGAGGCTAAAGAGGCTGCAGAATTTTACAGCAAAGTATTTAATGGACGAATTACAGCAGATACACCAGTTGTAATGAATGTAGAATTATTCGGGCAAAAGTTGATGCTGCTTAACGGTGGCCCTCAATTTGAAAAAAATCCTTCCATCTCTTTCATGGTAATCTGCGAAACAGAAGATGAAGTACAAAGATATTGGGATCATCTTATTGATGGTGGTTCTGCTTTAATGGCACTGGATTCTTATCCATGGAGTAAAAAATTCGGATGGTTGAGTGACCGTTATGGGGTGAACTGGCAATTGCTTTTCGGCGAAAAGGATGGTGATCAGAAGGTGGTGCCGACATTAATGTTCATGCATGATAATAATGGTAAAGCAATGGAAGCAATGGAATTTTATACCCATACTTTTCCCAATTCAAACATTGTAAATGTCATGAAATATAAAGATGGGGGTGAATCCAATGAAAATCCCGAAAACGTACAACATGCCAGCTTTAAAATAGACGGATACAGCTTGTACTGTATGGACTCTTCTTATGATCATAAGTTTGATTTCAATGAAGGGGTTTCTATGATGATTATGACCGACGACCAACAGGAGACAGATCATTTATGGAACACCTTGATTTCAGGAGGTGGAAGAGAAAGTATGTGTGGATGGTTAAAAGATAAATACGGTGTCAGCTGGCAAATAGTACCCAAAAGACTGATCGAATTAATGAATGATTCCGATCAGGGTAAAGCTCAAAAAGTAGTGCAGGCCATGATGCGAATGCAGAAAATTATTATAGAAGATTTAGAAGTGGCTTATAAATCATAAAGTGTTTTCGGCTTATTGTTTGATGCTGTTTATAAAAGATCGGCATATGAAAACACAGAACAAATCACAATCCAAATCTAAAGTACCCAAAGAGGGCATGTTTCCCGAGATCATTCGTGAAAACTATTTGGGAAGTAAAAAACTTCTGAATAAGAAAGCCGTGATTTCGGGTGGAGATAGCGGAATAGGACAAGCGGTAGCGGTGCATTTTGCAAGAGAAGGAGCGGATGTAATCATTATTTACAAAGAAAGTGATAAAGATGCCCGCGAAACTTTAAAGCTGGTAGAAAAAGAAGGACGGTCATGTATTTTACTCAAGGGTGATGTTTCCAAAAAAACTTTCAGAACTAAATGTATTGAAATGGTAAAAAAGGAGTGGAAGACCCTTGATATTCTCGTCAATAATGCCGGAATACAATTTCCTAAAGATGATATTGAGAAAATATCCGACCAGCAGATCCTTGAGACCTTTAATGTAAATATTATTTCAATGATTGCTTTGACGAGGGATTTTCTATCAGTCATGGAAAGCGGAGCAAGAATTATTTGTACCACGTCCGTCACTGCTTACCGTGGAAGTGATCACCTGATTGATTATTCTGCAACAAAAGGAGCTATTGCAACATTTGTACGGTCATTGGCAACCAATCTTGCTGACCGGAAAATTTTGGTTAATGGAGTTGCTCCGGGACCCATCTGGACACCGCTGGTAAAAGAAACGTTTGATGACCTTTCTACATTCGGTAAAGATAATCCCCTGAAAAGGGCTGGACAGCCTTCTGAAGTTGCACCGGCTTATGTTTTTCTGGCTTCTGAAGATTCAAGTTTTATTACCGGAGAAATCATTCATATCAACGGAGGGGATTTTGTAGGAGGTTAATGAATGCTGCCAATTTTAGAACAATCACTTAAATATTATATATAACATGGAAAAATTATCGTACGAAATACAAATCAATGCAACTCCTGAAAAAATATGGAGTGTACTTTGGGGTGAAATAACCTACAGACAATGGACAGCAGTTTTTGCTGAGGGATCATTTTATCAGGGAAATCTTGAAGAAGGAAGCATTGTAAAGTTCCTTGATCCCAATAATAATGGAATGTTTAGTAAGGTGGAAAAAAATGTACCTAATAAAGAAATACGGTTTCTTCACCTTGGAGAAATTGTTGCCGGAGTTGAAGCTCCTCAGGAATGGGGGGAGGCAACAGAGTCCTATTTCCTGAAAGAGACCGATGAAGGAACATCTTTAAAATGTGAAATTCAGACTCCTGAAGAATTTAAAGGGTTTTTTGAAGAGAAATTTCCTAAAGCCCTGGAGATTATAAAAAATCTTTCCCAGAATCAGCTGTAATTTTATGATCTACTAAAATCACCTAAAAATATAATATGGAAACTTTATCATACGAAATCGTTATTAATGCTCCCTTACAAAAGGTCTGGGATATTTTATGGGGAAAAGAAACCTACACTGAATGGACTCAGTTTTTCAGTCCGGGATCTCACATGAAATCTGACTGGAAAGTCGGTGGAAAAACGTATTTCCTGGATCCTAATAATGAGGGAATGGTATCTACTATTGATAGTCTCAATGAGCCGCATGAGGTTATATTTAAACATCTGGGCATGGTGAAAGGTGGAGTGGAAGATACAGAGAGTAAGGAAGTAAAAGAATGGAGTGGCTCCTTTGAAAAATACATCCTTATTGATTTTGATGGAAAAACAAAACTCCATGCTGAAGTCCAGGTTGAGAAAAGCTGGAAAGACCATTTAAATATGGGTTTTACAAAAGGACTGGAAGTTGTAAAAAATCTTGCAGAGAAAAATTAATTATGAATTAAATAGTTTCCCCAAACAGGTTAGGATGAATATAGAGGATTTTTGTTTTATTTTTATGTAACTATACAGAAATAAATTTTGAATCTGTAGTACCTTAAAAAAATGAAACTATTATCTATTCTTTTCGTTACGTTTATTATAGCTTTGGTCGGGACAAAGCTGTTTCAGGGACAATGGAACTTTCTTTTTTCCGGAAATCTGGGAATGGCTGTTTTTATCCTGTTTACCGGCTTTGCTCATTTTAAATTCCAAAAGGGAATGGCAATGATGATTCCTGATTTTATACCTGCTAAAATGTTCTGGATATACGCTACGGGAATTATTGAAATTGCTGCCGGCATCGGTTTGATGATACCATCGTTACGTGAAACTACGGCAATTTTGCTGATTATATTTTATGTATTGGTTTTTATTGCCAATATTAATTCCTCAAGAAAAAAAGTTAATCTTTTCAAAGGTGATTATACGGGGCCGGGAATGTCTTATTTATACAAAGAAAGGCTTCCCATGCAGATCATACTGATTGCCTGGACATGGTATTTTGGAATTTATTTAAATTAAAAATATAGTGTAATTATAAAAAATAACGGAGATAAGTCAGTCTTCGTTATTTTTTTTTCACATAAAAGAGAGAAAAAATGTAACATTTGCGTTATATAAACGTCTAATTTATAGAGCATCTTTTTTTGCTAATGTTTTTAATTCAAATCAATCCAAGTCATGAAACTGAAAACCAAAATTATAATAACCGTTCAGGTTGCGATGTCTACAATTATGATCAATGCACAAAACACAACTGCCAAATTACCGGGTGATGCCACCCTGCCAACTGCCAAAGCGAACCTTGATAAGCTTATCTCCTATGATAAAGGAACATTTAAGTACAAAGTAGAGGATTATTTTGCAAGGCCAAAAGCGTCACAATTTAAAATTTCTCCCGATGGCAATTTCCTATCCTATAAAGAAAAAGACAAGGATAGCAAGAATCATGTTTATGTAAAGAACTTAAAAACTGGAAAAGTTACGAAAGCTATTGAGGAGAAGGAAGATCTGATCAAGAGCTATGGATGGCTGAATAAAAACCGACTGTTCTTTACCCAGGATAAAGGAGGAAATGAAAATATTCATTTGTATGCTGCAGATCTTGATGGAGGTAATCTGAAAGACCTTACCCCTTTTGAAGGAGTAACACTAGGTATGGTTAAATTAATAAAAGATACGGATTTCGTGGTAGTTACCATGAATAAAAACAACAAACAGATCTTTGAACCTTATAAGATTAATTTCGTGACAGGAGATATGGTTCAGTTGTATGAAAATAAAGATCCTAAGAACCCTATAGATGATTATATCTTTGATAAAGAAGGTAATTTAAGAGGCTATACAATCCTGGTTAACGGTTTGACTACTCATACTTATTATAAAGACACACAGACCGGCAAGTTTAATCTGATCAAGAAAACCGACTGGTCCGATACTTTTACTATTATTGGATTTAATGACCATTCAGAAAATAAAGATGATGCTTATGTTGTTTCTAACCTGGATAGTGATAAGGCAAAAATCGTATTGTATGACCTGAAAAAAAATTCCGTAATAAAAGAAGTTTATTCTAACCCTGTTTTTGATGTAAGCTCAATAAGCATTGCAGGTAAGAACAGGAATTATGAGCTGGATTACATTAGCTATACCGGAGATAAAAATGAAACGATTCCCGTGAGTGCATTTTATAAAGATGTTCATGCTCAATTGACATCAGAATTTGGAGATAAACAGTTTTATGTCGTTTCCTCAGATGATAATGATAACAAACTTTTGGTTATTGTGAGCAGTGATAAATTGTACGGGACCTATTATGAATATGATCCAAAGACGAAAAAGACAACCCTTCTTTATGATCTTATGCCTCAGCTGAAGCAGGAAGATATGGCTGAAATGCGTCCTATACAGTTTAAAAGCAGAGATGGACTGACGATTCACGGATATATAACACTGCCGAAAGCTGCCATAGAAGGAAAAAAGGTTCCTTTAATTGTGAATCCTCATGGAGGTCCTCAGGGAATCCGTGATGAATGGGGCTTCAATCCTGAAACACAGCTTTTCGCGAGCCGCGGGTATGCTACTTTACAGGTTAATTTCAGGATTTCGGGTGGTTATGGAAAAGGATTTCAGAAAGCCGGCTATAAGCAAATCGGCAGAAAAGCAATGGATGATGTAGAAGATGGAGTAAAATATGTCATAGAGCAGGGATGGGCAGATAAAGATAAGATAGCCATCTATGGAGGAAGCCACGGAGGATACGCTACTTTGATGGGATTGATAAAAACACCCGACCTGTATACCTGCGGAGTGGATTATGTTGGAGTTTCAAACATTTTTACATTCTTTGACTCATTTCCGGAGTATTGGAAGCCATATAAAGAAATGGTAAAACAGATATGGTATGATCTGGACAATCCGGAGGAAGCAAAAATTGCAAAAGAAGTATCTCCCGTTTTTCAGATTGATAAAATTAAAAAGCCTCTTTTTGTAGTTCAGGGAGCGAATGATCCAAGAGTAAATATCAATGAATCCGATCAGATCGTGAAAGCACTTCGTGCAAAAGGATATGAAATTCCTTACCTGGTAAAATATGATGAAGGACATGGCTTTGGAAAAGAACCCAACAGATTGGAACTATACAAGTATATGCTTGGTTTTTTTGCTGAGAATTTTAATAAATAATTACAACATAGATAAACTTTTATAAGAGGACGGAGTATATTTTAGCTCCGTCCTTTTCTTTTACTCAGGATAAAAAGTATAGAAATGTAAAATGAACCATGCTTATTAAGATCTATGAGTCAAAATATGATTAGCAAAAGAAAAGTGAATATTTGATAAAAAATATTTTAAATTTATTAAAGTAAAACAAAACAGATGATCGTCATGTGAGTATGGAGGTTGTCGAAAAAATAACAATGCCACAGAAAGAGAAAGAAAGTATCATCTCACAAACCGTTTCGAGCTACGGAGGAAAACTGATGTCTTTCATTCGTCCGAAAGTGAAAAATACAGAAGATGCAGAAGATATTCTGCAGGAAGTCTGGTATCAGTTCAGCAGTATTACCAATCTGTCTGAGATTGTAAACGTTGGTGGATGGCTGTACAGGGTGACTGCCAATAAAATTACCGACCGTTACCGTAAAAAGAAAACCGAGAATCTTGAAGATTTTGTATACGAAGATGAAGATGGCGACTTCTCCATCAAGGATATTCTATTGATGGATGAAAGTGCCGGTCCGGAAGTGAAAATGTTTCAGGATGAAATCTGGAAGAAATTATTCGAAGCTTTAGAAGAGCTTCCGGAGAAACAAAGATTGGTATATACGGAAAACGAGCTGAATGACAAGACCCTCCAGCAAATCGCGGATGAACAAGGGGAAAATATAAAAACCATCATCAGCAGAAAGAACTATGCAGTAAAGCATTTAAGAAACAGATTAAGAAAATTATACGAAGATTTAAATAGTTAGAAAGAAGATATTATGAATCATAAACACAAAAAAGGCTGGATTTTTTTAATTCTATGTCCACCATTAATTCTCTTAGCCGTTACATGGATTGTAATGTCGCTTTGGAACTGCCTTTTGCCTGAAATTTTAGGAGTAAAATCAATTAGCTACTGGCAGGCGATGGGGATACTGATATTAAGTAAAATTCTTTTCGGAGGTTTCCATTTCGGAAAAGGAATGCGGGACTTTAAAGAAAGAAAGATGAGAGAAAGAATGCAACATTTGTCTCCCGAAGAACGTGAAAAATTTAAAGAAGTCTGGAGAAGCAAATGCGAAAACGGATTCTTTAACAGACATAACAGAAATAACGAATAGTTTGAAATTTTTAAAGAAGTAGTAAAGTAAAATTAAAATTCATTCGTCTCTATAAAAAACAAGAAGTAGTAAAATTTAAAATTTTGAAAAAATGAAAAATTCAGTATTAAAAGGTGCTCTTGGAGCATTAGCTGTAGTAGGCGTAGCATTAGCAGTCAAAAAAATGGCAGAAAGAAAAAGATTTATCAGAGGTATTTTTGATGAATACGGAATCAAAGAAAGATCACCTTTCGGGCTTGCAGATAAAATCAGAGAAATGAATAATGAGCAGTATGAGGAATTAAAAGGAAAATTCAAAAAAGAATTTAAATCCAGATGCCACAGAAGACATGAAGCAGCGAAAGCTTAATCATCATTACTCAATTGAAATTGTTTAATTACGGCGCGGGAAGCTTTGCTTCCCGCGCCGTAATTTTTTAATCAAATTTTGAATATAGAGATTGACAAAGCAGGAGATTTCGTCTCTGCAGATTGGAAGATAACAAAAGTCTTTTATTTTCCGTAATCTTTTAAACCAACCTGAGCTTTGAGACATGTCCAGAGTATCTTGAAAGTGAGGATAAAGAAATAATCCCTTAGTTTACAATGACAAAAATCGTATATGTTTAAGGGTATTTAGAAAAATAAATTCTTACTTTTGTAGGGTTCTACATGAAAGATTACTACTATTTTCTCGGTATTTCTCAGGATGCTTCAGAAGAAGACATCAAAAAGGCTTATAGAAAATTATCATTAAAATATCATCCGGATAAGAATGAAAATGATGATTTTTTTGCAGACCGGTTCCGTGAAATTCAGGAAGCCTACGAAACGCTCAGCGATTCTTCAAGAAGACGGGCTTATGATCAGAATTTGGAGAGTCATCAGAAGAGTTTCAGGTATAATGTTCCACCGGCGATTAAAACGTTTACCTCTAATAAAATTCATGCTAAAAAAGGAGAAGAGATCATTATCAACTGGCAGACAAGTAATGCTGATGTGGTAAAGGTTCTTCCGTTTGGACTGGAAAAGGCTTATGGTGAAAGGACGTTTAAGATTACGGAATTTAAAGATGGTAAATTCCAGCTTTTGCTGCACGCAACCAATTCATTATTACACAAAACGGTGGTGCAGGGAATTACGATTACGGAAGTGTTTGAAAGTAACACGGAGAAATTTAGAAGTGGCGCCGAAGATCTGTTTAAGAGTCAGCCACGGACAGCCGTGAATCCTAAGGGACAGCCGAAAGTTATTCAGATTATTGCGGCGGTTATACTTTTGGTTTTAGCCGGTTATTTTCTGATAAAAAGTTTTAGCTAGATTAAGCCATTTTTTTCCTTCCCGGACACTTTTTACATCTTTTTCCTTTTTTGAATTTCTTGCAACAGGATTTTTTTTCGCAATACATATCTTCATTATTAAAAGAATATACAGGGCTTAAGGGCGGTACTTTAAAAGGGGTAATCATATTCATGTTGCAAATATATTAATTTAGAATAAATATAATTAATAAATTTTCATAAAAATTTTATCACTGAAAATCAGTTTGTTGAAATCTTTATGATTACCCCTTTTTAACAATGTTTTTTAAAAAGAAAGAGAAGATGAAAGCTGGATCCGGAATATATTTGCTTTTTGCCGACCAAAGTTTTTCAGCATTCCGTAAGTTCCTTCGATACCCATTCTTAGTTTCTTACGCGGTTGAAAGGCCAGGTTAATTCCTGAATTCTGGAAATTATGGATCATCGTATCCGGAACAAAATCCTTCCTTCCCAATTGAGAGAAGCTGTAATAAATGACCGAGCTCAGTTTTGGATTCCACCAATGTTCATAGATGCCTACAATATTGAATAAATTCAAAGCCACCAGCCTGTTGTTGGCCATATCCGGGATCGCATCATATTTTTCACCGTTTAAAACTACATTATAGCTGGAATATCCTTTTCCGTATGAAGACTGGAATCTGAAATTACTTAATGTCCCACTATAAAGCCGGGCAGAAACCATTCCGCTGTATCCGAGAATTGTATTGGCATCCGTGTGCTTTTGTTCATCATTTTTTATTTCATAGCTTATGGGTGAAACCATTGTTCCCAGCTTACAGTAGTCTCTTGTATTGCCATATCTGTATACAGCTGTGAAGATAGGAAGGATAGATTTCTTCTTCCAGTTCGGAGCGTTATTAGGAAGAAATATGCTCGCCGCATCAGGATCTTCCAGAGAAAGGGAAAGACTTTCTTTTTTCGATAAAGGTGTTGAATAGCGGATCTGAACCGTTCTGATGAACATGGTTCCGTTAGGCCCTACAAAATCAAAAATATTGGGGAAAATATCAAAATCACTGAAATTACTCCAGGTTTGTCCGATCAATAATTTCTTCCATTTGATATAGCCCTGGCGAAACCTTGGGGCAGTAGTTCCGTTAGGACCCAGGAAATCGATTTCTGTGTAAGCCGACAGATCCGAATTTCCATTTTCATCCATCTGTTTTATTCCAAAGCCTATTTGCGATTGTTTAATGCTGAAGTTACTGTTTACCGAATTGTTTTGGGGTATTGCTATAGAAGGAGCTATGAATCCGTCTTTAAATCCCATTTCCTGAAAATCGAGCATGGCATCGGTTTGAATAAAGCCTTTTACGTAGGCAGACCATGTATCACCCGAATTTTCAGGAGATGACCCTCCTGACTGCCGGGTTATTATTTTTACCTGGCCTTTTACGTTGAATAGGGATATAAAGATAAATGAGACCATCAGCCTTTTGTGTTTTTTTTTCGTCATTGTGTTGTGTTTTTGATTTTTTAATTGTGTAGTTTATGTATTCATAGGAGCTGAATGATATTGATTGGTGTAGGGCTTACCTTCTTATCGGACTTGTATTTCTAAATTTTCGGATGAAACTACAAAATTATTTTCTGTGGGTATTTGTTGAAAATTTTAGTCCTTGTAAAAATGAAAAGTATAAATATTCTATGAAAAGGAGTTTTACCCATTAAGTATTCCGTATTTTATTAGAATTATGAAATAAAAATTAGAAAAAATGGCGTGAAATTTTTCTTGTATTTTTTGTATTCGTGCCCTTGTTTTTTTAAACACACGTTTATGGAATAATAGTAATTATCAATATCTGTCAGTAATTTTTGACTATTGTAGAATCCCTTAAAAAATTGTAATTTTACCCATCTTTTTTACAAACAAAATCTAATAAAAAAAATGAATACAGAACAGTTTGTGAGCCGTCACATTTCTATTAATGAAGCCGATAAGCAGGCGATGTTAGAAAGAGTCGGCGTTTCAAGTATCGAAGAGTTAATTTCTCAAACCATCCCTTCTTCTATCCGTTTAGAAAAAGACCTTGATATTTCCGAACCGCTTTCAGAATATCAGATGCTTATTCATTCAAAAGAATTGGCCTCAAAAAATACTGATTATACAAGTTATATCGGTTTTGGATATCACAATACGCTTTTACCATCGGCTATTCAAAGAAATATTTTTGAAAACCCAAGCTGGTATACAGCTTACACACCTTACCAGGCGGAAATCGCTCAGGGGAGATTGGAAGCTCTTTTGAATTTCCAGACTGTTGTCTGTGATCTTACAGGTTTTGCTTTGGCAAATGCTTCATTGCTGGATGAATCTACTGCTGCTGCAGAAGCAATGCATATGTTCTTTAATAACAGAACAAAGGACCAGAAAAAAGTCGATGCAAATAAGTTTTTTGTTTCTGATCTTGTTTTGCCTCAAACGGTTTCCGTTTTAAAGACAAAGGCAGAAGGACTTGGTATAGAAATCGTAGAAGGTGATCATAAAACCCACCAGTTAGATGGATCCTATTATGGAGTTCTATTGCAATATCCTGGTAAGAACGGGATTGTTCTGGATTATACAGAGGACATTGTAGAATACAAGAAATTAGACCTTCAGGTTGCTGTGGCTTGTGATCCAATGGCTTTGGTTAAGTTGAAATCACCGGCTTCAATGGGAGCTGACTGTGCCGTAGGGACTACTCAGAGATTTGGTATTCCATTAGGCTATGGAGGACCTCACGCAGCATTCTTCTCTTGTAAAGAAGATTATAAAAGAGATATTCCGGGAAGAATCATCGGAGTTTCTCAGGACATGTATGGAAAGCGTGCCTTAAGAATGGCTTTACAGACCAGAGAACAGCATATTAAGAGAGAAAGAGCAACTTCCAATATCTGTACAGCTCAGGTACTTTTAGCAGTAATGGCTGGAATGTATGCCGTATATCATGGTCCTAAAGGATTGAATTATATCGCTGACCAGATTCATTTTAAAGCCAATGCTCTGAAAGGAGGTTTAAAAGCTTTAGGGTATCAGACTGTTGAGGAACCTATCTTTGATACGGTAAAAATTGAGATGAGTGAAGATGAAAAAGGAAGATTGTCAAGAATGATGCTTGACCATAAGCTTAATCTGAACTATTTCACAGAAGGAGTTGTAAGTATTGCTATCAATGAAAGTACAACATTGGAAAAACTAAATGTTCTGATGGCTTCTTTCGCGCAATTCAAAGATAAGCAGACGTTCAAACTTGAAATAAAAGAAGGATACAGTATTCCTGAAGAGAATTTGAGAAAAGATGAGATTCTTACGGAAGAAGTATTCAATAAATATCATACAGAAACAGAGTTGATGCGTTACATCAAACGTCTGGAAAGAAAAGATTTATCATTAACGCATTCAATGATTTCACTGGGTTCTTGTACAATGAAACTGAATGCTGCAACTGAAATGCTTCCGCTTTCGTGGGATAACTGGGGAAGTATCCACCCGTTTGTACCGGTAGATCAGGCAGGAGGGTATCAGGAAATGATCCGTGAATTAGAAAAAGATCTGGCTAAAATTACCGGTTTTGCAGGAACTTCACTTCAGCCAAATTCTGGTGCGCAGGGAGAATATGCAGGATTGATGGTCATCAGAGAATATCATATTTCAAGAGGAGAAGGTCATAGAAATGTAGTATTGATCCCTCAGTCTGCACACGGAACAAATCCGGCCTCTGCGGCAATGGCGGGAATGAAGATCGTAGTAGTTAAAAACCTTGAAAGCGGGGAGATTGATTTCGACGATTTAAAAGCTAAAACAGAACAGCATTCTGAAAACCTGTCATGTGTAATGATTACATATCCGTCTACATACGGATTCTTTGATGCCAACATTATTGAAATTACCAATCTTATCCACCAGCATGGCGGACAAGTATATATGGATGGTGCCAATATGAACGCTCAGGTAGGATATACAAGTCCTGGAAACATCGGAGCGGATGTATGCCACTTGAATCTTCACAAAACTTTTGCTATTCCACATGGAGGTGGAGGACCTGGAGTAGGACCAATCTGTGTTGCAAAACATTTGGTGCCGTTCCTGCCTACCAATGCCAACATTAAAGTGGGAACTAAAGAAGCTATTGAAGGAATCTCTGCAGCTCCTTACGGTTCAGGATTGATCCTTAATATTTCTTATGCATACATTAAGATGCTTGGAGCTTCAGGATTGAAAAAAGCTACTGAGCATGCTATTCTGAATGCCAACTATCTGAAAGAGATTTTAGCAGAGCATTTCCCAATTTTATATTCAAACAAAAATGGAAAAGTAGCTCACGAATGTATCGTAGATTTCCGTCAGTTTAAAACTTTGGGAATTGAGGTGGCTGACGTAGCTAAAAGATTAATGGATTATGGTTTCCATGCTCCTACCGTATCTTTCCCTGTTGCAGGAACATTGATGATTGAGCCTACTGAATCTGAAAGTAAATCTGAAATTGACCGTTTTGCAGAAGCTTTAATTGCTATCAAAAAAGAAATTGATGAGATTGCCAACGGAGAAGCTGATCCGGCAAATAACGTATTGAAAAACGCTCCGCACACAGAACAGCTTGTTATCTCTGATTCATGGGATAAACCATATAGCAGAGAGAAAGCAGCTTATCCTCTTGACTGGGTAAGAGATCATAAGTTCTTTGCTTCTGTTTCAAGAGTGGATGAAGCTTATGGAGATAGAAACCTGGTTTGTACTTGTGAGCCTATTGAAGCTTATATGTAACAGAAAAGTTCTAAACAATAAATATAAAACCCACTCATCTTTTGAGTGGGTTTTTGTTTACATTTTCTAATGTTTCCTTCTTGTTGATGTATACGCTATCAGAAGCGCTATCGCCATAATGCTAAATGTGATAATTGAGGTTATTTCAATTGCATTTTGGCTTTCATTACCGTGGTAACTATTATTACCTTTTTCACAGGAAAATAGGAATAATGCTGCTATTAATAAGCAAATAGAGGGTAGTTTTTTTATCATGTGTATATATGTTTGGTTATTAGTGGATTATCATCAATAAATATGCCGAATGTATGTGAATTATTATAG
Source organism: Chryseobacterium sp. PTM-20240506 (assembly GCF_048296755.1). Classification (NCBI taxonomy): domain Bacteria; kingdom Pseudomonadati; phylum Bacteroidota; class Flavobacteriia; order Flavobacteriales; family Weeksellaceae; genus Chryseobacterium; species Chryseobacterium sp. PTM-20240506. Next base: position 1,326,378 of record NZ_CP182581.1, on the reverse strand, counting down.
AGTTATATGTTTTGAATAATATATAATTCAAAACTATAGCTGTACAGTGGTTTTACAGATATCAAAAAAATAGCGGCGATAAAAAACTGATATGATGAGTTTTTACATTTTGGCGGATTCTGTCCGGGCTTCCAGCTTTTTAATAAGGTTTCCTTTAACAATAGTAAATGCATAATCTTTAGCTTCGGCAAAGGAAATGTTGTATTGGCGCTTAATATCCTTAATATCCTCTGGAAACCGTGCTAAGAGGCTGTCATAAAACTGATCTAAAAATTCTTTGGAAGGCATTTCGTAATTGATTTTCAATTGGAAACGTCGCAATAATGCGGTGTCAATAATTTCCGGATGGTTGGTTGCACAAAGCAATAAAGAATTTTCCGGGTAATAATCAATAAGCTGGAGTAGGGTATTAACAAGTCTTCTCATTTCCCCTACATCCTTATCATCACTACCTCTGGCTTTTCCGATCTGATCAAGTTCATCCAGAAAAAGAACCGATCTTTCGCGCCCTGCTTTATCAAAGATCATTTTTATGTTCTGCGAAGTTTCTCCTATCCTGGAGGATACAATGTTACTGAGATTGAGCACAATGATATTTTTACCCAATGCATTAGCAATAGCTTTTGCTGTCATTGTCTTTCCGCACCCTGAACTTCCCTGCAGTAAAATTTTATTATTAACAGGAAGTCCATATTCCTGGAGTTCTTTGATGTATGTATGTTCTTTAATCAGCTGTACAAACTGTTCCCTATTGGAGGTTTCAAGAAATACATCATTAAGGATAACTTCTTCTTTGTCTTGAATAATAAGGTTGTACAGATTCATGCCTTTGAATAATTTAAAGATGGGTTTTACCAGAATATACTGAAGTGCAAAGATAAATATTTCAAAGTGTATTAAGCGTGATCTGAAACAGATAAAATTTCCCGAATTCTTTCCATATGGTCAGTTTCTGAGAAGTCAATGAAAAATTTTTCCTGCCAGCTTTTTGTTTTTGCAGCCTGTTTGTTGACCGGGATGTCCCAGTTCGGATATATTCTGAATCCGCGTTTTCCTTCTTTGGCGGAGGATGTTATTATATGTTGTCTTGCAAGAATTTGTTTTGGAAAAAAGAAAAAACCGGCCTTGTCTTGGAGTTCTGTGTAAATCATGTAAAAATCAAAAGGATCGGAAATGGTAAAAGGTCCGGTTTGTTGGGTCTGTTGATTTCTTTTCCACAGCGTAACAAACTGGCCTCTTTTTATCGGAGTTATCTTAGCCTTTCTGAATTTGATATGATATTGATTAAGTCGGAAGTTATACCCTAGGTATTCTTCGCTTTCTAAATCGGGGTGTAAATGTGAAATTGTTAGATTCAGTTGAGTGAAAACTGATTTCTCTATAAAGGTAAGTTCTTGAATCATTGGGTTTATGTTTGGGGCTCTTTTACTCTTACTGAGTAAAAGAGCGGCGATCTGACAGAATCAGATGGCAAACATAAACAATACAATTAATAAATAGTGTAAAACTGAATGCAGTATAACTCTTTTATTAATTTCTTTCTCTTCTAACTGTTGTAAAATAAGAAGCGAATACTACTATACATGTTGCGATAAAAGCGTAGGTTACCATTTTTGTTTTTTTAAAATTTTAATTATACTTTCTTTGCTAATTTTCTAATTGCAATATTACAGCTTTCAAATGACATGCCAAATAGAATAATTGTGATGTTTATCAGGTATTTAGGTGTTAGCTTGGTGTTGTTTTTGTGATTATTTGTTTACATTAATTTAATATATTTTTGAAAAAATATGTGTATTATTATTATGTTATTCGTAAAAATTATTAATTTGATAAAAGATTTCCGTTCTGTATTTAAAGATTGATAAAAGGAATGCAGTGCATATTATCGGAAAATCGAAAAAGAGATAAGCCACTTTAAAGTGATAAATTAAAAATTAAATATTAATAAAATTTATTTTTCAAACTGTATAGAAAATAGATCATTACGAAGATTTAATAATGGACAAAAATTGAACTGAATTAAGACTGTCACTTTTGCTATTTTTGTGACTAAAAGATTTTTTAATGGGACGCAGTTATCTCTTTCTTATCCTTGCCATTGTTTTTGAAATTATTGCCACAACGTTTTTAAAGAAATCCGAGGAGTTTTCGAAGCTTATACCCTCCATTGTTACTATTGCAGGGTATTCGGCGGCTTTTTATTTTCTGAGTCTTACACTTCGTCATGTCCCGATAGGAATTACGTATGCGATCTGGTCAGGTGTTGGAATTATATGCATTACCATCATTGGAGACTAAGAAGAAAAGAATTAATTTTTACTGATCAGCCTTTACCTGTTCGATAAGTTCCAGCCTTCTGATAATACTCTCTCTAGGTAATATAGTTCCAGGAGATAATACGGCATTCGCTCCGATCCGTGAATCATCACCTACGAGAGAGCCCAACTTATAAGTCTGGGTTCTGATGATCTCATTATTAAAAAGAACCGAAATCTCTTTATCTTTTCTTTCATTATAATGATTTGCACAAATGGAACCTGCTTCAAAATTAATCCGGTTTCCGATAATGCTGTTTCCTATATAATTAAAATGAGCAATGGCAGTATCATTATATATGATGCTTTGTTTGATTTCACATCCGGGACCGATTTTGGAATTTTTTCCTACAAAAACAGGACCTCTGAGATATGCATTGGCTCCAACAAAAGAGTTTTCTCCGATGATGATCCTGTCTTTGAAAATAACATTTTGCTCTATTGTAGCCGTTTTGTGGATAGCAATATTACCCGAAATTTCATATTCATCAGTCAGTTGATTGAATTTTTCTGCCAGAAGATCATCCAGATGGTTGATAACTTCCCAGGGAAAAAGATGGGTGTTGCCGGTGAAATCAAAAAACTCACCAATAAAATCGTTGATATTAATCATAGGAAACTCTTGTATTTAACCGTTATTGGCGGATCACAAAATTAAAATTTATGTTTGTGATTTTAAAATATTTCCAATGAAATGATCACTAATTTTTTGTGAAATAGAATGCCGTTAATAATTAAATGATAAATTCCATCAAAGTATGGATGACAAGAAGCAATGTTACCTGATTTTGTTTAATGATATCCTGGGTTGTTTGTTTTAGCTTCCAGTGTTCTGCTTTTTTTTCATACAGGAAGAATTTTCCCAGCTTATATTTGAATTGTAGATAACCTCTGAACTCAATTCCCGGAAATAATCTATAGGAGATATTTGAATTTTCTTTCAAACTCTGGCTGATTGCTTCGCTATAAACCGTTGGACCAGTAGTAGCATGGATATTGTGGGGATATCGGTGGGTTTCGATATTGTCCAGCATAAGGTCCAGAGTCTTTTTTAGGAAAGGGTGATTTTTATTGAATATTAGTGCCCATTGAACAAACAAGCCATCATGTCTTTCTCTGCTTATTACAGCATCATCATCATCTTTAATGAGATCCCTTAAAGGTCTTGTGATGGCACTGTCTACATCAAGATAGATTCCTCCTTTTTTATATAAAACAGCATATCTGAAAAAATCAGCTTTTGCCGCGCCAATGGTTAGCTTATTGTAATTTTCAATATACTGGGGAGGAAATTCCTCCGTGATGAATTTTTGGATATCGTTATCATCATAGAAATGATATTGGTATTCCGGATTTTTTCTCTTCATTCGCCAAATGTGCCACTGAGTAATTAAAGGTAATTTTTTAGACTTGAATGTTTGAAAAATCTGTTTTGGAATGGACATAATTAAATAATTAACAAGTTTTGATAATACACAATAGTTCACCTGGCCACCATTATTTTGGCGGCAATTCAATATTTAATGTGAAAAAATTTGCTGTGTTGGGAGTTGGATAATGATTTACCAACTAAGTTAAATGAGATGCACTAAAATTTTAATTTTATTTTAGGACTTCGCAAATGGGAAAGGCTTTTATTTGAAGACAGAATGTCGGTTTTGTTGTAGTTTCGAAATTAAAGTTTTGGGGTTAATACAGTTTTTGATCTTTTTCGCAATAGAAGCTACGCCTCTTACCAAGACCGGTTTGCTTTTTTATAAGTTTACGTCCACACTTCGGACAGGTGCTTTTGGTGTGAACCAGCCAGTGCTTTTTCAGCACGAATTCCTTTTTCCATTGTAAAAATTCGAAACTGTAATTCCGGGCTTCATGAATAAGTTCTTTACGTTTTCTGGGAGGAAGATTTCCGATAAGGCTTTCAGGCTGAACTCCGATTCTGAAAAGAACTTCGTTTTTGATAATATTCCCGACTCCTGAAAAAATATCCTGATTCATCAAAGCATCACAAACCATCATTTGTGGATTCGCTTTCAGTTTCTTTTCTGCTTTTTTAGGATCCCATTGGTCACTCATAACATCGGCTTCCCAATCTATGGTGGACAGGAATTCTGAATCCACCATTTTTACAGAACAGGTATAAAAATACATGCTTCCCGTTTTGAAGGCTAACGCTAAACGTAAGCTTTTGTCCGGCTTTGTTTGTTCGTTAATTTCATAAGAACCGAACATCAACAAATGAATACGCACACTTACTGTATCAAAAACAAGATAGGTTTGCTTTCCGAAAGTTCTTATTTCAAGAAGAGTTTTTCCTACAAGTGGCTCTTTTTCAAATTGAGCATTTCCCCAGGCTTTGGTAACTTTTTTTCCTGTAAATCCCTGGAGATTCTCTTTCATAATGAGTATAGACGGACCTTCTGGCATAGCTTTAATTTTCTATAAAAATTCAAATAGTATTCCGTAAAAGTAAAATTTGAAGTAATTTTGAAAAATGATGAATTTAAATCAGATTTTCACCAATCAACGTACGGGAAATAATCCACATACTATAGCGTCCAGAACAGATTTTCAGAGGGATTTTGATAGAATTATCTTTTCGGCAGCCTTTAGGAGATTACAAAATAAAACACAGGTATTTCCACTTCCGGGAAGTGTCTTTGTTCATAACCGTCTCACCCACTCATTAGAAGTTTCATCAGTTGGAAGAAGTTTGGGGAGTATCATAGGAGAGTTTATTTCTGAAAGTTTCAGTCATGATCTTTCAGAAGAGTCTAAGAATTTTTATCTGCACAATTTAGGTAATGTAATAGCAGCAGCATGTTTATGTCATGATGTGGGAAATCCGGCATTCGGACATTCCGGAGAAGATGCTATTGCCAGCTACTTTGAAAGAAATGAAAAAGATCTGAAACCAAAATTTTCTGAAAAAGAATGGGCGGATCTGGTGAATTTTGAGGGAAATGCCAATGCGATCAGGGTTTTGGCTCATCAGCAGCAAGGCAAGGATGAAGGAGGAGTTCAGCTTACTCTAACTACCCTGGCAAGTATTGCCAAGTACCCTTGTGAGGCAATTGCAAGACAAAAAGGAATCATCCATCGGAAAAAATTCGGTTTTTTCCAAAATGAAAAGGAAACTTTTTTGGAAATCGCAGAAAAAACAAACCTGATCTGCGAAAGCAACGAGCCGCATATTTTTAAAAGACACCCTTTTGTATGGCTTGTGGAAGCTGCAGATGATATTTGCTATAACATTATTGATATGGAGGATGCCCATCGTCTGGGGATTGTCTCTACCTCGGATTGTGAAAACCTATTCTTTGAACTGATTAAATCTGAGAATCAGGATGTCAGAAGAGTAGAACAGAAGTTGGCTTCTATTTCGAATGACAATGAAAGGATCTCTTATCTGCGGGCAAAAGTTATTAATGCCCTGATCAATAAATCAATTGAAACCTATAAAGAGAACTTTGAAGATATTCTCCGTGGGAACCTGGATAAAGCATTGCTGGATATTTATAAATCCAATAACAAAACATTGCAGGATATCGAAAGCTTCTCGATCGAAAAGATATACAACCATAAAGCTGTTGTAGAAATTGAAAACGCAGGGTATAATGTTATGTACGAATTGTTGGATCATTTCATTCCTTCCGTTTTAAAATCAAAAGAAGAAAGAAAATCATATGATAAAATGGCTTTAAAACTTCTTCCTAACCAGTTTTTATATGATAGTGGAACAGAATACCAGAAGGTATTGGGAGTGATCGATTTTGTTTCGGGAATGACCGATAATTATGCCACTGATCTCTACCGAAAGATCAAAGGAATCGACATCGGCATGACCATGTAATTATAATTGATTTTTTTGTTAAAAAAATATAACAAAACCGTATCTTATACGACCTATCAATTAAAATTATTAAACTATGACATATTTAGGCATTATTGTTTTTATAGGGCTTGTAACCCTCTTTGCTTCTTTTTTTACGGTAAAACAGGAAACTGCAGCTATTGTAGAACGTTTAGGAAAATTCCATTCTGTGCGCCATGCGGGTTTGCAGCTTAAAATACCATATTTAGACAGGATTTCTAAAAGAATGAATCTTAGAATTCAGCAACTGGACGTTATGATAGATACCAAGACTTTGGATAATGTTTTCGTGAAAATGAAAATTTCCGTTCAGTTTCAGGTGATCAGGACACAGGTTGCCGACGCATTTTACCGTTTGGAAAGTCCTCACGACCAGATCACCTCATACGTTTTTGATGTGGTACGCGCTGAGGTTCCGAAGTTAAAGCTGGATGATGTTTTCTTAAAGAAAGATGATATTGCAATTGCTGTAAAAGCAGAGCTCCAGGAAGCAATGCAAAGCTACGGATATGATATTATCAAAGCTCTTGTAACGGATATTGATCCGGATGAACAGGTAAAACATGCTATGAACAGGATCAACGCGGCTGAAAGAGAAAAAACAGCTGCCGAATACGAGTCCGAAGCACAAAGAATAAGGATTGTAGCTGTTGCAAAAGCAGAAGCAGAATCAAAAAAATTACAGGGTCAGGGGATTGCTGATCAAAGGAGAGAAATAGCAAAAGGTCTTGAGGAATCTGTAAGAATGCTGAACAATGTGGATATTAATTCCCATGAAGCATCTGCTCTGATTGTAGTGACGCAGCATTATGATACACTCCATTCTGTGGGGGCTAGCAGCAGAAGTAATCTTGTATTGTTACCTAATTCTCCTACAGCAGCGAGTGGAATGCTGAATGATCTTGTTGTTGCTATGACTACAGCTAATACAGTGGGAGAGGCAACCAAGGGAAAATACCCGCAACCTCCAAAAGATCATGAAAATTAGAATATAAGTCAACTATACAAAAATGCCTCCCTTTAAGGAGGCATTTTTTATTTTTTAGTTTTGGAAACTTGTTGGATCAGTGTGTATTTTATAGAAGATCCGTCTGCAGGAGGGTTCTCTATTTTTTCAGTCTTTACCTTCAAAACATATTCGTAACCCGGTTCATAGGTAAATCCTTCAATATTGCTATAAAAATTCGTCCAGCTTTCTGAAGCATTTTCTTTTACCTGAAGACATTTCATAGGTGCCACTCCCGTACAATCAGCAGTCTGGGGCCCAACAATAAAAGTCTTTTCATTTCCGTTGGAAACTTTTGCAGAAGTTGTACATTGTGTTAATACAGCCAAAGCTAATACAGGAAGCGCTCCTCTTACAATCGTCATCATATTTTTCATAAATCTAAATTTTAAAACTTACTGGCAATTATTGTGCCGAAAGAATGTATGCAACAGTCGTAGTTCTACTCTTGCTTTTTATGTATTTATTATTTAATTTCCGCTCTGTTAATTATTTTAACCAAAATATTTTAAATAGCAAATAATAATATGGATAATCAAATTCACATTGAAAATTACAAAATTCAAAAACCTGAGTCGTGGGCGGGAAGTGTAGACGATCAACAGCTTATTGAAAAGATAAGAGAATCGGATTTCTCTAATAAACAAATTAATGAAGGGCGGGATTATTGCTATTTTCTGGACAAGATCTATTACACGAGCAATTCGGAAAGCAATGAGTATGTATGCATGGCTTACACCCTTAATGAACCTTCCAATCTGGAGAGGGCTTCAGTAATGGATGTAGTGGTCGAAGAAAATGAAGTTTACCATATTCATAGAATCAGTGTATTACGAGAAGGCGTTTTGATCGATAAAATACCAGATACAAAAATTAAGGTTCTGGATAGTGAAAATCAAAGCAGCGGAGGTATCTTAAGCAGTAATAAGAAGATTAATATTACAATAAAAGATCTGAGGCTTTATGATATTCTGATCCTTGAAGATTCCAGGGTAAAGGCTTTTACAGATCGGGATTTTTTAAGGAAGGAATTTTCTAAATACGTATGGGTGAGCCCTGATAATTATTGGGCTTACGGAAGTTATCAGTTCACTTTTGTTAATGAACGTGAAGAGCCGGTTGCCTATAAAAAAGTATTTTTCAGAGATGAGCAGGGAAATGTTTTAAAACCTGAAACTCATCATCTGAAGAAAGGGGAGCGTTTTGTGATCCAGGAAGAAAATTACATCAATCCTGTAGATGCCAGCCGTGAGATTTTTCCTTTCATTGATTTTGCAACAGAAAGCAACTGGAAAGATCTTTCCAATTATATTGCTCCTATATATGAAGATATCTATAATAAGTCCTCATTAAAAGATTTTGCTCCAAAACTTGTCGAAAAACTGGATGCAATTAGCAATCAGGACGAGAAACTCCAGTTTGCCATTGAATACGTTCAGAATAATATCTATTATATATTCAATGCTGATGAAATGAATGGTCACAAGCCTCAGGAACCGTCAGTAACTTACGAGAATAAACAAGGGGACTGTAAGGCGAAATGTGTTTTGCTGAAAGTTGTTTTGGATTATATTGGAGTCGATTCATCCGTTGTTTTGGTTAATTATCATACGGATTATTATATCAAATATTATTTGCCTTCGTTGCTTTCATTCAATCATGTGGTTGTGAAAATCAATTATAAAGGAGAGGAATATTTCATAGATGCTACAATCCGTGATGAGTTCGGGATGATTGAAAACAGGGGCTTTATTTATTTTATGCACTATCTGGAAGTGAAGCGAGATCAGGAATTACAGCAGAGAAAACCATTCCGCTATCCATACTATTGTATAGATGAAAAAGTAGAGTTCAATGCAGAAAATAAGACCGGGAAATTAAAACTAACAACGGTATACAAAGGCAACAGGGCTAACGCTATGAGAAGGTATTTTAAAAATACCAATAAAAGAGAGGTGATAGACAGCTGGAATAATTTCCTGTTTTACAGCCTGAATTATTCCAATGACAGAAACGGAATGGATGTAAGGAACATTTTTAAGGACGCTTCAATAGAAATTATAAGTGATGACAAAAAGCTGAACGAATTCAAGATCGAATATCAGGCAACTGTTGAAAATCCTTATTATGTAGATCCGCAAAACAACCGGTTTTTAATGTATTTTGACCGGAATGTAATCAAAGCCAGTGCCAGGGATTTCCTCCATAAAGATTTGCCTTTCTGGCACAATTTTGATACGGAAAAATATGAGATCAATCTGTATACGGATCAGAAAATAGATACGGAGGAAAAATATACGGTTCAGGAAAGTACAATCAATAACCCTTATTTTGAATATACAAGCCGTAAGAAGATCACCAAAAACGGAGCAACTGTTTTCATCGACTATAAACCTTTGGTCAATCTTGAAATCCCGCAAGAAGAATTTGAAACATTCAGGGCTGCACATCATACAGTTGCTGATAGCAATTTCGGACTTGGAATTGATATTATCGAACCGGGACTGATGAACCAGCTGAAGTTTAGTTTTAAAAAGAGGTTTAAGTAGAGAGAGGTAATGGTTGAAAACTAAAAGTTTGAATCAGCCCGGGTTTTGCTAAGCAAAACCCGGGCTGATTATTTATTATACGTTTGAGATAGTGCATGAAATGTGACTATTTTGTGATAAACTTTTGTTTCCCGATCAGAAGTTCGAAAAATAAGCGGAAATCTGAAATTAATGACCATATGGGATATTTGAAAGTTGCCGGTTTATTTCTTTCAATCAATGCGTGACTGAACCAGGCAAAACCATATCCAAAAATAGGAATGTACCATAAGAACCTTTCCTTTCCTGAACTGATAACATAAGCAATAACTAAAAATACCAGAAGGGTTCCCAGAAAATGAAAAATACGGGTTCCGGTTTTACTGTGCTCGGTAAGATAAAACTGATAAAATTCTTTGTATGTTTTTATTTTTTCAGACATGGTATAATGGTTTTTAAGTTTCCAAAAATCTAAAGCAATAAGTTCGCCAATTTTGGTGAGAAATCAAATCGCTGATTTATGAATGGTGAAACTGCCCTGAACGTGATTTAATTTTAAAATTTCACAATTGAAAATACAGGAATGCTGAATAGACTTCAGGTCTGATCAATCACTGGCGTTAAGAGTAAAATAAAAGGCAAAACTGCGGAATCGCAACTTTGCCTTTTAGTATTTTTTGCGATTTAGCCATTGAGCCTTTTCGCTTATTTGTAATTAGTCTCTGGAAGATTCCTTTCCCAGCTTACTGTTTTTATATCCGTAGCAAAAATAGATCACTAAACCTATAGCGAACCATAATCCGAACCAGAACCAGTTTTCATGGCTCATTCCTGTAAGAAGATAAAGACATGAGCTTAACCCTATCAAAGGAATTAAGGAGAAATTTTTAACAAAAGTAAAGAAACAAAGGATCAGATTAATAATAATGAACACAAAGATTGAAGCTCTGAATTCACCTTCTTTAGGATCATTCCAATCCATGAGGTTGTGGAAAAACTGAGGCTGCCACATATAAAAACCTATTAATCCACCGATAAATATTACGGGGAATATAATTTTCCCGTTAATATAAGGAAGGTGGAATCTGCCCTTGATCTTTTCCTTTGCCGGAAGCATTAAAACTCCTGCACAAACAAGAACGAATGCAAAAATGGTCCCTATACTGGTAAAATCAAGAATGAATGTCTTGTCCGTAAAGAGGATAGGAACTCCTACGGCAATACCTGTAACAATCGTTGCAAATGATGGTGTTTTGTATTTCGGATGTACTGTTTTGAATTTTTCAGGCATCAATCCGTCGCGGCTCATCGCATACCAGATTCTTGGTTGTCCCATCTGGAAAACGAGTAATACGGTAGTAATGGCAACGATTGCAACAAAGGAAACGACGAGTTCCATCCACGCTACATTGGCATTTGATTTTTCAAAAATGAACGAAAGAGGATCGCCGATACCATCAAATTTTCTGTAATCTACCATTCCCGTCAGGACTAATGTTAAAGCAATGTAAATCACTGTACAAAGAACCAGGGAAATGATCATTCCTTTCGGTAAAGTTTTTTGAGGATCTTTCGTTTCCTCAGACAGAACACTTAAGGCATCAAAACCAATGTAGGCAAAGAAAACTCCGGAAACAGCACTCATAACTCCTGCAAAGCCATTTGGCATAAAGGATGGAGTTTGTGTTTCAGGGCTTATCGGAGTCCAGTTATCGGTATTGATATAAGAAAATCCTACAAGAATCACTAAAACAATTACTGCCAGCTTTAAAATAACCAATGAATTATTGAAATTTTTACTTTCCTTTACTCCCACATAGCAGAGCCATGTTATAAGACCATTGATCACAAGGGCAGGAACATCAACGATGAACTTTAAGCTTCCTATTAATGGGGCAGATTTCCAGGCGTTGAGTAACTCCTTATTTTCTGAACCGTTGAGAAATGCTTTTTGGGCTTCCGTATAGCTGCAGGTAAGATAATCGGGAATATGCATACCCAGACGTCCCAGGAAACTTGTAAAATAATCGGACCATGAAAAAGCCACGTAGATATTTCCGAAAGAGTACTCCATGATCAATGCCCAACCAATGATCCATGCAATTAATTCTCCGAAACTTGCGTAAGCATATGTGTAAGCAGAACCTGCTGTAGGAATTCTGCTGGCAAATTCAGCGTAACAAAGCGCTGTAAAGCCACAAGCAAAACCACAAATTAAATATAAAAGAATAACTCCGGGGCCCCCTCTGAAAACAGCTTCGCCCAAACTGCTAAAACTCCCTGCTCCAATAATGGCTGCAATACCAAAAAAAACGATGTCCCAAACACCTAAAACTCTTAAAAGACTGGTAGATGTATCTGTTTCTGAATAGTTTTTCCTCCTGAAAAGTTGATTCATTCAATATTTATATTTGAAGTTGAAAAAAAACAAATGTAATGATAATTATAAAAGTATGTTAAAAAATAGCTAAATTTTCTATATTTTTCCATAAACTCCTGGCCGGGATTTGCCTAAGCAATAAGTTTTCAATACTTTCGTTGATATAATAGACTAATTTTTTTATTCCATAAAGAATGAAATCAAAAAAAATACTTTTAGCGGCTGCCGTGATCTATTTCGGAATCTCCGATGCTCAACAGTCTCAATACTTTACACAGAAAGAAAATTACAGATTCAATCTAGCTGAAAATCTTTACCAAACCAAAATATACAACGCTTCTCAATACGAATATGCCCGACAATATTTTTACAATCAAAATCTGTCGAGATCCAGGAAAGAAGCAGCCCAGTTTTTTGATAATGTGATCGGAGTTATTCTTCAGAAAAATCATGCTGAAGAAGGTTTAACGGCCTTTATCAAAGAATATCCGCATTCAGCATATTTTGCTCAGGCTAATTTACCTCTGGCGGATTATTATCTGGCTAAAAAAGATTTTGATAAAGCGCTGGAGACTTTGAAAAATGTGAATCAGTATCAGCTTTCAAAAGAAGAAAATACTCAGTATATTCTGAAATTAGGATATGCAAAATTCATGACCGGAGATTCTAAAGGAGCAATAGATGCGCTGGAAGAAGCTTATAAATCAGCTGATGAATCTCAAAAAGGGGATATTGCTTATATGCTGGGACATTTGTATTATTCAAACAGGCAGAATGATAAAGCATTCCAGTATTTTGATTCTGTAAAAGATCAGCCTAAATATTCAAAGCTGGTTCGTCCTTATTACGTTCAGATGTACTACAATGACAAGGACTATGATAAAGCAATTTCTGAAGGAAATCTTTTATTGAATGAGAATATTTCTGATTCCTATAAAGCAGAAGTTCATAAAATCATTGGGGAAAGTTATTTCATGAAGAATGATTATGCTGCTGCATATCCGCACCTGAAGGATTACCTGAGTGTTCAGCAAAGTCCTTCTGAGAACGATTTGTATGAAATGGGATTTGTAGCTGCTCAGCTGAAGAAATATGATGAAGCGGTTTCTTATTACAATCAATTGCTGAACAGCAACTCTGCATTGGCTCAAAATGCTTATTACCAGTTAGGGAATGCTTATCTGGCAGTAGATAAAAAACAGGAAGCATTGTCTGCATTCCGATCGTCTTACCAGATGAATTATGATGCAAAAGTAAAGAAGCTGGCGCATGAGCAATACGCAAAATTAAGCTACGATATCGGAAACCCTTTTGAAAGTCCTTCAGGAGTTATCCAGAGTTACATCAATGAAAACCAGAATGCAGATAATGCTTCAGAGATGAGGTCTTTGCTGGTGAAATCCTATTTGTATTCAGGGAATTACAAGGAAACATTAAATGCAATCGACAGGTTGCAAAGCTCTTCTCCTGAAATTGATAAAGTAGATCAGGAGGTTTCTTACCTGTTGGGAACAGAGGAGTTCAACAAAGGAAATTATGATGAGGCAGAAAAATATTTCTTAAGAAGCCTTGCGTTCAATATCAATAAAGAATTCAACAGCAGGGCACTTTACTGGCTGGCTCAGACTTACTATCAGAAAGGAAATTATCCATCAGCAATTGTGCGTTATGAAAAATTACTGACCGTTACCTTTCCAGAGAAGCAACAGCTGCCTTATGATCTTGGATATGCCTATTTCAAATCCAAAAAATTTGATCAGGCCCAAACATACTTTAAACAATACCTTACCAACCCTAAACCGGAATTTAAAAATGATGCGGAACTTCGTTTGGCAGATATCCATTATGCAAATAATGAGCTGAATGATGCAATCGCTATCTATGATAAAAATGAGGATTCTACGGACTATACCTTATACCAGAAGGGGATGGCTTTAGGATTTAAAGGGGATACGCAGGCTAAAATTAATACGCTAAAATCCCTTCTGTCCAAATATCCGCAATCCGACTATTACGATGATTCTCAATATGAGATCGGAACAGCATATGCGGCACAGGATGACTTTACAAACTCTAATGATTATTTTGCAAAAGTAATTAAAACCTCTTCAGATAAAGACCTTGTTGCTAACGCATCTATTTACAGGGCACAAAATTATATTGATCAGAACCAGAACGATAAAGCGATTGCTGAGTTGAAATCGCTGGGAGAACAGTATAAGAATACCGCATACGCCCAGAAAATTGTTCAGGCGGCTAAACCTGTATTTACTAAAAATGGAGATGTTGCAGGGTACGAAAGTTTTGCAAAAAATATTGGGGTTAATGTAGATGCCTCGGAGATCGATGAGATCAACCTTTCTACAGGAAAACAGTATTTCTCGAAAAAAGACTATAAGAATGCCATTTCTTATTATGAGAAATACCTTACACAAAATCCTACGGGAGAAGGACTTTTCCAGGCTAAATATGAACTGGGAGAAAGTTATTATCAAACAAATAATACAACAAAAGCGTTATTGGTGCTTCAGGAAGTTGCTAATGTTCAAAATGATTACCAGGATGATGCACAAACCCGTTTAGCCCAGATTTATGTGTCGCAGGGGAACAGTGCAGAAGCTAAAAAATATTTAGAGAATATTAAAAACTCTTCGGATATCAATATTAAAAACTACGCGAATGTGGAATTAATGAAGATGTATGCTGAGGAGAAAAACTTCTCTCAGGCTGAAAAGCTGGCCAATGATGTTATTGCTAATACTAAAAACTCTGCTGCTGTTATTGAAACGGCAAAAGTAATCAAGGCAAGAAGCCTCATGAACTCTTCGAAAGATAAAGATGCCCAGGCAGCTTACGCTTCTCTTGAAAAATCCTCCAATACTGAGGTGGCAGCAGAAGCATTATATGCAAAAGCATTTTACCAGAACAAAGGAAAAGCATTCAAATCTTCCAACGAAACCATCTTCAAGCTGGCTAATAACTATTCTTCTGAGGAGTATTGGGGAGCTAAAGCATTGGTGCTGATGGCGAAAAACTATATTGGTTTAAAAGATAATTACCAGGCAAGTTATACTTGTGATCAGATCATTGCGAACTACAAGGACTTCCCGGAAATTGTTAATGAAGCTAAGGAAGTGAAAAAACAGATCAAAAAATAAAGAAAATGTACGGTCGTATCGACGGGTATTATTTCATTAATACATGCCGTAGATACATAAATACAAAGCAATAATGAACAAGAAAATTCAAATATTATCTATATTATTTTTAGGGGTTTCGCAGATTGCGTTTTCCCAGATCAAGGAAGAAAGGCTGATTCTTAATAAAAAAAGAGAACCGGAAGTTAAAAAGATCGAAAAGAAAAAGACTTCAATAGAAACTATTAAGAACTATCCGCCTGAAGAGAAATCTCAGAATCCTGTACAATACAGGATTACAGATGTTCCTGCTGTTTCAGACTTTAAAACTTCCACAATTCAGGGTCAGGATGTAACGCCGAAATTTGAAGGATCTGCTCAAAATAATTATCTGCAATTTGGGATGGGGAATTTCGGAAAGATATTAGGAGATGCCAATATTTCCAAAACCCTTGATAATAAGCTTGAAGTAGGGGCTGATGTGCATTTTCTGTCAACATTGGGACTGAAAAGAGAATATGCATGGGATTCCAAACAGAGTTCTGCCACTATAGGGGCTTTCTTAAACTCCTATGGAGAAAAAGGAAAATTCAATTTGAATGCCCAATATGGATTGGATAACAACAGGTATTACGGAATCTATGCTCTGGAACCTGCAGCAGATGTGGATCTGACGCAGAGAGTAAACCAATTTAAAGTGAACGGATACTATGATTTCTATTCAAATGAGATCTTAAATGATGTAAGGGTTAAATCCTCTTTTTTAAAGGATCATTTTGACGCTCAGGAAAACCAGGCATCCGTTTTGGTGAATTTATCAAAACATGGTGTAGAATTGTCTAAAAATGACATTCTCATGAATGCTGATTTGGGAGTAGGATTAGAAACCGTTAAAACCGATTTCGAAATCAGGGATAAAAATTCATCCAATTATTTCAACGCTACTTTAGATCCGAAAGTTACTTTCACTAAGGGAGAGTCTTATTTAATGGTGGGTTCTTCATTTGCATTTCTGAATGGTAAAAATTCAAGTGCCATTATGGAGCAGGTAAAAAACAATAAAAGCTACTGGTTTCCAAAAGCTGAATTCCAGGTGGCAGCTTCAAAAGAATTCAAATTCTATGGAGGGGTAGACGGAGGTTTAAAACTAAACACTTACAGTGACCTTTTGCAGCAAAATCCATTTATCCTTTCCGATCAGATGTTGAAGCCTACAGAAACCAAATATCATTTTTATGCAGGTTTAAGAGGGGATATTGATGAAACAATCAAGTATGATTTCTCAGCTGGTTTTGGAAAAATGAGAGATATCCTTTTCTTTAAGGCTAATGATCTTTTCAATAATGATTTTACATTAAACCGTTCTGCATATAATTTTGCGAATACATTCTCTGCTATTTACGATGACGGTAATGTAAGTGATATCAAAGGAAGCATTCAGTATTTTCCTCTGGCAAATCTTGTTTTAGATGCTGAATTGAGATTCACAAAGTATAATTTGAAGAATTACGATAATATTTATAACGTTCCTTTATTTAATGCCAGCATTGGTGCAAAATATTCAATGCTTGATAAAAAGTTATTGCTAGGGTTCAAGGGAATTTTTGCAAGTGACAGAACGACAAACTCTTACTCTATCGAGGGAGTGGCAAATCCTGCTATGATTTATCAGTCTACAGAGAACACTAATGATAAAGTTGGTGGTTATGCAGATTTAAATCTTTCCGCAGAGTATAAATTTCACAAAAATTTCAGTATTTTTGCAACCGGAAATAATCTTCTGAACTCAAACTACCAAACCTACAAAGGATATAAAGTATTGGGAGCCCAGATTTTGGGTGGTGTAAAGATTACTTTCTAGTAGTACTTTAAAGAATAGGAGTAAGAAGGTTTAATTCCTTCTGATCTTGTTACTTCAATCTATTACGGATCGGCTGCATAGTTTAATGGATAGAACTTCGGATTTCGGCTCCGACAGTGAGGGTTCGAATCCTTCTGCGGTCACAAAAAAAGGCAACTATTTGATAGTTGTCTTTTTTTTATAAATGTAAAATCTCTTTATCAACTCTTATGTTTAATCTGTTGTGTTTGATATTTTAGTCTATTTAAAATAAACATTCTGGAAGTGCTACAAATACTGTAGATAAAGTTTGCATAATACTCAATAATGGCTCTGCTCAACTTGCAGCCAACAAAATCTTATGTTATAATTTTTTTCCATCATATTTTAATTTTTTGTGGTTATATGGTATTCTTTGGACAGTCTATCATAAGGGATATTTTAATAACAATTAATCATCATTCCTTCGAACAATAATTTAATTATGATCTGTGTCATAAACTTTTGTTGAGCAGTCTATTACCTTTACACTTATACTCACTAAATAATTGTAATAAGATTATAATTATTAAACCGAATCAATTACAATCTTTTATCACTGAATATAATAGAGTATATGGCAATTGAGCAATCAGTAACATTTTCAATAATTCGCACTTAATATTGGCGTGTCCTGCTGCTTATTTTCAAATCATAAATTCTTTAAACACCAAATAAATCATATTGATATGGAAAGTAAAATAACAAGGAGAGATGCTATCGGAAAAATAGCTGCAACTGTTGCCGTGGCAGCCGTTGCTCCCGGTGCTTTAGCGCAGTCACAAAGTACTACTACAAGAAAAACGAATGCGAAGGAGCTTACGGATCCCCGGAACAAATATACCAAGCCGCCTTTTAATAAGCAATCGCAACCTTTTCCCGGATTGGCAAACAAAATGACACCGGTACCCGATCATGGAGAGAAGAGCTATGTAGGTTCTGGAAGATTAGAAGGAAGAAAAGCACTGATCACAGGCGGTGATTCAGGCATTGGTCGGGCTGCAGCTATTGCTTATGCAAGAGAAGGAGCGGATGTAGCAATTAATTATCTGCCTGCAGAAGAGGAAGACGCAAAGCAGGTGATTGAGCTCATTAAAAAGGAAGGTCGTAAAGGTATTGCCATCCCCGGGGATATTCGCAGTGAAGCCTTTTGCAAGCAATTGGTTACCCAGGCTGTACAGCAACTCGGAGGTCTGGATATTCTGATCAATAATGCAGGTCATCAGAAAGCCAACGAATCTATACTCGATCTTAGCTCCGAAGACTTCGACTGGACGATGAAAACCAATATCTACGCACCTTTTTGGATCACAAAGGCAGCTCTGCCTCATATGAAACCAGGCTCTTCTATCATTGGTCTATCGTCTATTCAGGCTTATGATCCATCCGCTGATCTTTATGATTATGCACAAACCAAGGCAGCAACGACCAATTATGTGAAATCTCTTGCCAAGCAACTGGGCCCGAAAGGGATAAGGGTCAATGGCGTTGCGCCCGGACCTGTTTGGACACCTTTGCAGGTAAGCGGAGGGCAGACACAGGAAAATCTGGAAAAATTCGGTGGTGATACACCGCTCGGAAGGCCGGGACAGCCTGCAGAACTCGCTTCTATATTTGTTCAATTAGCAGCTGATGACGCCAGTTTTGCAACTGGACAGATTTACGGAGCAGCCGGAGGTAAAGGACAGCCATAATCTTAACAACAATTAGAACATGGATTCGTTACGGAAAAAACATTTTACCATAATAATATTATGGTATTTCTTTATTTCCTTTCTAAAAGAAGTGCTTTTCAGGACGGTCAATTATTAAAAGAGTATGAAATTTTGTAATTACCACTTTATATTTATATGGAGCTCAAGGCGGCGATATAGGTTCGGGCTGTAGGCATAACACCAAAAGTTCTATCCAAAGAGTTACAGGAGCTTGAAGACAATTTGCTGATTAGCTGGACTGTGAATAATACGAAACCGGTTACCGTTTCTTATACACCCACTCAATATATGGAGGAGATTCTTCCGGTCATTGATGCCTTGCTTAATTTTGGTTTGAAACATAGGCAAAAAATAAAAGAAAAGTGATCAGAACAAACAAATAGATTTAAATAAGCCCTGTATGTATAACTAGGATTATTATAATAGCTATTAAGGAATGATTTCAAATCGGTAAGTATTGGTTTCAATGATTATTGCAGAATTTTCTATGAGGTGTTATTTCCCAACATCTTTTTTGTTACAAATTCTTTGAAGAAATAATCTCTGTATATATTTCCAATGGGGATTTCATTCTCCTTCATGTAAATGGTATTATTGTCTAGAGAATTTATATGCATGGAATTAACGATATAGGATTTACTCACCCTTTCTGCCCGGACAAATAAATAATAATTTGTACTGGGTTCTATATCGGAAAAACTTTGATCTATTTTCATTAATTTGGAGTAGCTTTTTGACTTTTATACTGCTTTTTGAAAACGTTCCAACCTGAGATTTTATCAATATTAAATTAATTGCAGTTTCCAAAAGGTATTATGATTATTTCAGAAAAATACTGAATGCCTCAGGCTCAGAAAGCGGTCCGTTTTCTACGATTCCTACAGCTGTTAACGGAAATATTATTAATCAGACTAACTCTTCTAATGCACCATTGGGCTACTTTAGATTATCAGAAGTGGATACCAAAGATTATACTATTCAATAGTGGGTTGGGATAAAATTTTTGCTAATAATATTTAAAAGTTGACGTTTGTAATCATAACAAAAGGCCTCTTAAGAGGCCCTTTTTATATCTAAATAACATTGATTTTATTCTTTCATCACTTTTTGCGATAAGGAAGTGCCGTCTGCAAATTGGATATTCAGCATATAGACTCCTTTTGTCAGTGCTGAGACACTGATCTTTTGGGATGAGGTGGTTAGAATGATCCTCCCTGCCATATCAAATAAAGTACATAATTTGATCTTTTTCTCTGTTTTTATATTGAGCTCGCCTTTTACAGGATTTGGATATATGCCGGAATTTTGAATTGAGGTTTCTTTGATACTCAGTTCTCCTGCATCGTAATACCTAGCAAAAACGCCATTAGATGCCGATAAACTGTATCCTACAATTATTTTTTTATTGTCCGGGCTAATAACAAGATCAACATTATAGTTAACCCCTCCTGCTGAGAACCCCGGTGTACCTATAGTTACCCAATTGTTGTTATCGAATTTTTTAACCGTAGTTCTCATATTGTTAGTACCGTCTGCATAAGCTATGTAAGGAATGCCATCCGATGCTATGGCAAGGTTGGTAAAAATGGCTGTGCCTGCGGAAAATTGTGCCGGACCTACTGTTTCCCAACTGGTACCGTTAAATTTCATAACAGTTGTTTTTTCACTGTCATTGAAATCTGAATAGCCAATATAAGGAGTACCATTAGGTGCGATTACAAGACTTACATACATGGCACTGAGATCTACCGAGAATCCGGATGTTCCTACCGTCTCCCAACTGGTACCATTAAATTTTTTCACGGTTGCTTTGCCTCCGCTAACAATGTCTCTGTACCCTGCATATAGAGTTCCATTCTGTGCTACAGCAAGATTGACATATTGGGCATCTCCAGCTGAAAAGCCTAATGTTCCCACTGTTTCCCAAATCGTTCCGTTAAACTTCATTACAGTAGCTTTTTTATTGTTATTATTATCTGAATATCCTACGTATGGTGTTCCATCAGGGGCTATAACTAAACTGATAAAAATGGGGCCGCTGCTCGTAAATCCTTGTATTCCTACTGTTTCCCAGCTGGTACCATTGAATTTTTTTACCGTCAATTTACTACCATTCGCATAATCCTGATAGGCAATATACGGAGTGCCATCCGGGGCTGTAGTGAGATCTATCTGAGATGTAATGCCATCCGAAAATCCTTCTGTTCCTACGGTTTCCCAATTGGTACCATTAAACTTCTTTACAGTGGCTTTACTATTGTTCACATAATCTCTGTATCCAAAATATAGGGTACCATTTGGTGTCATCGTAAGGCTGGTAACGTCAGAAGTTCCGAACGAAGGTTGGTTGGAGTCATCGGGACCCAGGGGCTGCCAGGTATTATTTTGACCGAATAAAAAAATAGAAAGGGAGAATAAATAAAGAAAGATAATCTGTCTAAAGAATAATTGTTGTTTCATTTTAGTTAAAAGTTTGCTTTAAATATACATAAAAAGCGGTATAGAAAATTAAAATGAAATAGCAAGTCTTCATCATTCCACAGCATATAAGGCTAGCTTTTCCCTTGATGAATACGTAAAGGAATAGTTGTCCGACAATTCAGTATTGCCTGAGCCTAATAAATCCGATAGGTATAACCATAGGAATACCTCTTACAGATTTAGAATAATATGCAATAAAAATTATTGTAAGAATACAAAAAAATTAATTGAGATCGTAATTTGCAATTACCAGACTAAGGATAAAGTGAACGTAATCCTGTTCAGCATCTTTTCTGTTGATCAGTTTATTTTTATATTCATAAGAATTTAGTTTCTGAGATAACTTCTGATAATCATCAAAAGTATCTCCCTTGATTTTTACCCTCATATTCCCATCTCTTTTCTGGATGATATCATCATCCAAAGTTCTCACCTTGAATAAAACTTCACACAATTTCGGCCGAGCATTCATTGATCCAGCATACCTCTCAACTATATTGATCTTAAAAGAATCAAACATAATTGTATTAAAAACAATGTTAGAGTTAGGCTCCTGCGTATTAAGCGCAAGTTTGTAGTTCATGAATTTAAATTTTGGCAAATATATGATTTAATTACACAAAATAGCATTCATTTTTCAATAGATTATTTTCATAATTATCAGGTCCTAGTCAAGCAGGAGAGGAGAAATGCGAAATAATTTTATATTTATTCACGTTATACTGAAATAAATAGACTGTTATTCAATAGTAGGGATCGTATATCTGTAAAATTTCGAATAAAGGTGAATTTTTTTCCTTTTTAAAAATCGGAAGATTATCCGTAAAAACTTGTTTTAAACTATCTTCTTATAAATGAGGAAGATGAAAAAAGTCAGGGAATTTTTCTATTCTTTTATTTTTTTCCTCATAGGCTTTGCGTAAATTTATTCTTTGTATAATAAATACCAATACAATGGAAGGATATAGTTATGGGATGGTCGGCCTTGGTGTAATGGGGAGAAATCTTCTTTACAATATTGCTGATAACGGTTTTTCAATCGCAGGATTTGACCTTGATGTAGCGAAAGTAAAAGAATTAGAGGCTGAGGCCACTTCAGAAATGAAAATAAAAGGGATAGGTTCCCTAGAAGATTTTGTTTCCGCATTGGAAAGTCCGAGGAAAATTATTCTTATGGTGCCGGCGGGCAAGCCTGTAGATGCAGTTCTTGAAAGCCTGACTCCGCTTTTAAGTAAAGGCGATATCGTTATTGATGCAGGAAATTCTTATTTTGAAGATACCAACAGACGTATTGCCGATTTGGCCTCAAAAAATCTGCATTTTATGGGGATGGGGGTTTCCGGCGGTGAAAAAGGTGCACGATTTGGACCGAGTATAATGCCAGGAGGAGATTTGGAAGCATTTCGTCTTCTTCAGCCTATGTTGGAGGCCATTTCTGCAAAAGTGGATAATGAAGCCTGTACCGCATATATGGGGAAAGGATCAGCAGGAAATTATGTGAAAATGGTTCATAATGGGATTGAATATGCCATTATGCAACTGATCAGTGAGGCCTATGACCTGCTAAAAAGAGGAGCTAAGCTTAACAATGATGAGCTATATCAGGTTTTTAAAGAGTGGAATAGCGGCGAGATGAACTCATTTTTAATAGAGATCACCCGGGATATTTTTCAACAGAAAGATTCTTTAACCGATGGATACCTGTTGGATCAGATTTTAGATAAAGCAGGGGCAAAAGGAACAGGAAAATGGACTTCTGAGCAAGCCATGGAAATCGGAGTTTCCATTCCGACGATTGATATTGCTGTTACTTCAAGAATATTATCAGCATATAAAGAAGAGAGGGTTCGCGCTTCTAAACTGTATTCAGACCGCGAAATAACAAATCCGGAAGATACTAAAGCATTTATTAAAGAAGTAGGAGATGCACTTTATCTGGCTACCCTGATCAGTTATGCGCAGGGACTGGCTTTACTGGTTAAAGCATCTGAGGAATATGGTTTTGAAATTCCGTTAAAAGATGTTGTAAAAATCTGGAGAGGAGGTTGTATTATTCGTTCCGTGCTGTTAGAGAAATTTTATCTGGCGTACACCCAAGACCCTCATTTATCCAATATCTTACTTGATAAGGATATTTCAGTTATTGTTAAAGAAAAAATAAGCTCATTAAGAAAAACAGCGGCTTATGCTGCCTCTAATGGAATTCCAAGCTTAGGGCTGCAGACTGCTTTAGGTTATTTTGATGCCTATACCACAGCATCTCTTCCTGTAAATCTTATCCAGGCTCAGCGTGATTACTTTGGAGCACATACCTATCAGCGAACCGACAGAGAAGGAGTTTTTCATACTTCTTGGCAAAGTCTAAATCAATAAATTCGGAAAAATGAATGAAAATAAAATCTTGCAGCCAACAACCATTATAATTTTTGGTGCTACAGGAGACCTGGCAAAAAGAAAACTTTTTCCGGCTTTTTATAACTTGTATATCGATGGCAGAATGCCAAAAGGCTTTAATATTGTTGCACTAGGAAGAGCAGATAATACTGATGAATATTTCAGGAGCTATATTAAAGAAAATCTGGAGCGTTTTTCCAGAAAAAAAGTGACTTCTGAGGACTGGGCAGGCTTTCAGGCACATATTACCTACTTTCAGCATCAGCTGGATGAAGAAAGTTCATACCTGTCGTTGTATGAGAAGCTGGAGGCTTTTGATAAAGTGTATGGCGTACGGGCCAACAGATTGTTTTACTTATCAATAGGACCTAATTTCATAGCTACCATTTCAAACCATATTAAAAATACAGCTTTAGCCGGTGATGCTAAAAAAGACCGCATCATTATCGAAAAACCTTTTGGCTATAATAAACAATCGGCAATAGAGCTTAATAGTCTTCTGGCACAGACATTTGAAGAAGAACAGATCTATCGTATCGATCATTATTTAGGAAAAGAAACCGTTCAGAATATATTGGCATTCAGATTTGGGAATTCTATTTTTGAACCTTTATGGGATCATAAATATATAGAATCTGTGCAGATCACTGTTGCCGAGGAAGTGGGGGTAGAGACGCGTGGAGCTTTCTATGAGCAAACCGGAGCATTACGGGATATGGTTCAGAACCATTTATTGCAAATCCTTTGTATGGTTGCTATGGAACCGCCTGCATCCCTTGAATCCGGGGAGATTAGAGACCGGAAAGTAGATGTTCTGAAAGCAATCCGTAGAATTTCTCCTGACCAGGTCGATCATTATGCGGTGAGGGGCCAATATGGAAAGAATATTATAGACGGTGTAGAAATAAAGGGATACCGCCAGGAAGATGGGATTGCTAAGGATTCCAACACAGAGACTTTTGCGGCTGTAAAATTCTACCTTGATAATGAAAGGTGGCAGAATGTTCCTTTTTATGTCCGTACCGGGAAAAAAATGAAAGAAAAACATTCTTATATTACGATCCAGTTTAAACCTTTGCCGCATTCAACGTTCTCGGATAGTCCTCATCTTTTATCAGCAAACAGGCTTATCATCAATATTCAGCCGCTGATGGATATCAGACTTCAGTTTATGACCAAAAAACCAGGGCTTTCGCTGGTCCTAAAACCGGTAGAAATGATCTTTGATAACTTTGTCTGTCAGGAGGATACCCCGGAAGCCTACGAAACTTTATTATTGGATGCGCTTATCGGGGACCTTACCTTATTTATGCGTTCCGATCAGGTAGAAGAAGCCTGGGATGTAGTTACTACTATACAGGAAGCGTGGGAAAATAATAAAGATGCCTCTTTCCCTAATTATAAAGCGGGGAGCTGGGGACCGGATGACAGTATTTCATTGGTTGAAAGACAGGGGCATAGCTGGGTGTAGCAAGTATTAATTTAAAAAGAAAAAAATGAATATTACGATATTTGAAGATCTGGATAAGCTGTATAAAAAAGCAGCAGATACCTTTGTTGATCTTTCAAAAAAATCAATAGAGAAAAACGATAAATTTGTTGTCGCGCTAAGCGGAGGCTCTTCTCCTAAGGCTATTTTCAACTTGCTGGCAACTCCCGGATATGCAGAAAAGATTGAGTGGAATAAAGTGTATTTCTTTTGGGTTGATGAACGATGGGTTCCTTTAGATGATGACAAAAGCAATGCTAAAATGACTTTTGAAGCCTTACTCAATAAGGTTCCGGTTAACAAAGATCAGGTTTTTCCAATGTATAAGGAAGGTATGGCACCTGAAGAATATGCTAAAGAATATGAACAACAGATCCGAAAAGTTCTTGGGCCGGACGGTATTTTCGACTTCATTCTTTTAGGAATGGGAGATGACGGACATACGGCTTCTTTATTTCCGGGAGAAAATGTTTTGGATGAAAAAGAAAAGTGGGTATCCGCTTACTATCTGAAACCTCAGGAAATGTTCAGAATTACTTTAACGGCACCATTGATCAATAAAGCGGATAACATAGTGGTTGTTGCATTTGGGGAGTCTAAAAGGCATGCGCTGAATGAGATACTCAACGGAGAATATAATCCCAAATTATATCCGATGCAGCTTATTGAGAAAAAAGAAGGTTTTCAGTTTTTCACAGATGAAAAAGCAGGAGGTTAAAATCTGAGCTATTTCAACTTATTTTAATCAGAAAATAGAACTTCGCGTCACTGAGCGCTAATTTTTTCAATACTTTATAAAAGTATTCAAAGATTGAAAATTGAATATATTGAGCGTCTAGATCTATAATGGATCTGGACGTTTTATTTTTAAATTGTATGTGGTTTTAGTGCCTTAGATCCTAATATTGAGAAGTTATTTTATCTAATCTTTGTGTGATTTCTCTGGATTTTTCACAAAGAAATATTGATTTTTTTTGAAAAATATTTTAAATAATATTATCTGAAAAATTAATTGTAAAAAGTTTTCATGCATCATTACAAATCAAAATTTCCTTGCTGTTAATATATTCCTGAGGAGTCATTTTAAATTTAGACTTAAAGACTCTGTTGAAAGTTGACCTGTTATAAAAGCCTATAGTAAGATATATTTCCTCCATTGAAAATTCTTCATTTTTGTCTTCAAGGGAAGCAATAAAAGCATTTAATCTAAACTCGTTCAGATAGGTTTTAAAATTATTTTTTGTGTAATTATTGATGGTTGTAGAAACGTATTGGGTATTGGAATTCACATCACGTGCTAATTGCTTGAGACTATATTCCGGATTTTTCCATGGTTTTTCAGTTTGCATTAACAGCTCAATTTTTTTAAATAATTTTTCATAAATAGTGATTGAAAGCTCATCCTCAGAATATTTATTCTTAAACAATCTCATTTTTTTCTGTTTCTCCAGTAAGAAGAAACCTTCTACGCTTATATTATTTTCCATTAAGAAAATGTAGACAGATTTCAATCTAAGAATTTGAATTGCATAGTATAAACAAACAGTAAAGATGATAAATGCCCAGACAATCATATAAGTATTGGAAACTTCATAGTAAAGAATATCATTGATATTTATATTGTCTTTTATAAAATAATAGTTAAATATAATACTTAATGGAAGACCTGTAAGTAAAATGGCCGATATATAAACTGTTTTCTTTACGTTGTAAAATAATAGCAATGCAATAGGAAATATAAAGACATATACAATAATACTTGGAAAATTCTGATAATATACAATGGTCAGAAAAGTATTTAAAAGCATAAGATAAGCCAAGGTAAGTTTTCCAACTTTCTGAAAGTTATAATCCCCAGAAACTAAAGTGAAAATATAACAAGGCCCTACTGTTAAAAGTAATATTAAATCATAAAAAAGGTGTTTGGTTCCCCAAAAATAGAGATCAAACAACAATGTGATGAACTGTTTCACCAATAATAAGAATATGATTTTTTTAGCGAAAGAATATTCTAATTTTTCTATTTTATTTTTTACTTCATCTGCGAGTACATGCATAACAATATATAATTATATAAAAGTGATGTTTTGATAATTTCATTGAATAATATCATGTATCATTTCCGTAGATGTAAACTTTAAAAATGGTTGATTTTAAGTGTTTTATAATTTTTACAAAATGAAACATATCTTTTTTTAAACTATTCGATTTTCAAAAATTGTGCCTATAATTTTGTAGGACATAAATTTTAAAAAAAAATTATTATGAAAAATTACCCGATTATTAGTATCGTATTATTATTGTTTTTATTCTTTAATCCTTTATTTTTTACTGCTCAAGTTGGGATTAATACAACAACACCAAATTCGAATTCTGTGCTTGATTTAACTTCAGATAATAGAGGTTTTTTACCTCCAAGATTAGCATTATCATCTATAAATTCTCCATCTCCTTTGTCCGAACATGTGGCAGGTATGGTTGTCTACAACATTGCTAAAGTAAATGATGTGAGTCCTGGTTTATATGTCAATGATGGAGTGCAATGGGATAAAATAAATCAGCCTTCTGACGATGAGTCGGGTTCCATATTGTTAAAACAAAAATACAGAGGAAGGAATCTACAGTCTAATGGCTTTAATAAACCAACATTAAAAGTGCCTTCCATGAATTTGGAGTTCAGATTTGCAACTTATAATGGTACAACACCTGGAGCCAATAGCGATAATTCCTATACATATATTGAAGTAAGATTATTGTCAGCTCCTGTTTCAGATGTTACTTATTATGCTAGTTTATTGTGGTTTGGGTCTAGCACAAATGGAAGTGTGCAGAATGTTACCTTTACTCCATCGAATTGGGATACATGGTCAAATGCTTTATCATACAATGGAAATTGGACAAGACCATGGGGATTTCAGTTTCAGATTTCTACAAAAGATGGAGTAATACCGGGAAGTAATGATTTAAAAGCGGGGTACTTTTATGGGTTTGATAGTTTTAATAATGGGGCAGGAGCCGAAAACGAAACATATGTTGTTGCATTCGAACAATACTAAGATTATCAAGAAGCAGATGAATATTTTCATTTATAACTGATATCTGTTTCTAAAATAATTATACAGCCTGAGATTATTTTCTAGGCTGTATTTTATTATATATAAGAAAGTAACTTTTACATGATCGTCTTTTTTGTAAAGCTTACTTTTATTTTAAGATGATAGTTATTAAGTTTTTGGAAACTAAGATTTTCACTAATGTAGTTACAATTTGTGTGTAAATTGTAATGATAATACTGCAATGATTGTTTATTATATATAATAATCAACGTTAACTCTTCAAAAAACTTAGATCAATTTTACTATGAAAAAACTTCTGTTAAGCTTAATTTACCTTAGTGTATCTGTTGTTTCTGCACAAAAACTGAAAAAGCCAGTAATATCCAACTCTAAAAAAGAGTTTTTTTCCCATCAATCTATTCAGCTCGAAACCGATAAAATTTTTAATAAACTTGTTGAGATCAGAAGAGATTTTCATAGAAATCCGGAATTGGCAGGTCATGAAATTCGGACTCAGAAGATGCTAAAACAGTATTTGATTGCCTTAGGACTTGAGGTAGAAACGGATATATATGGGTATGGAGTAGTAGGAATCTTAAGGGGTGAACGTGAAGGAAAGAAAATAGCCTGGAGATCAGATATGGATGCGCTTTTAAATGATTTTCCGGATCCGCAGCCTTTCAAATCAGAAACAAAAGGTATTCAACATAGCTGTGGTCATGATGTTCATATGGCGATCGGACTGGGAATCGCTGAAATTCTTGCTAAAAATAAAAAGCATTTAAAAGGAATCGTTTACTTTGTATTCCAACCGGAAGAAGAAACCTTTATGGGAGCTAAAGGAATAATGAATACTAATTTATTTTCCAAAATAGCTCCTGATGAAATATATGGTCTGCACGTAACCGCTCTCCCGGTAGGAGAAATAATAGTGAAGCCGAATGAAGTATTTGCTTATCAGAAAAGAATACGAATTGAATTAAAAAAAGAATTATCAAAAGAGGAGATAAAAAGTTTAACCGGGAAAATTCATACCTCTTTGTCCCGCATGAACGCAGGAAGTAAGCCATGGGAAATTCAGCATATAATAGATCCGGATATAGGATTGATAAACCCTAATACTATTTTTAAAGATTATCGCATCCTGGACGATAAGTTGAGTGTCTATTCTAGAAATGATCACTTCTTTCTCGAAGCTTATCTGTATGAGACCAATGCATCACGTGTTCCGAAAATAATTCCTGAAGTTAAAAGATTGGTGGAGGATGCTTATAAAAGTCAGCTTATTTCAGTTTCATTTATACAAGAAAACCCTACAGTCATCAATGATGAAAAACTGACCGGCACTGCAATAAAAACCATTCGTGATATTTACAGGATCAATGCAATTTCTCCTGATTATGGACAGGTTCCGTTTTTTAATGATGACTTTGCTTATTTTCAACAAAAAATACCAGGTGTATATTTTCTCCTTGGAGGTTCCAACTTTGAAAAAGAAATGATTGCTATGAATCATTCTCCAAATTTTCAAGTGGATGAAGAAAGCATAAGAACAGGGGTGAAGTATTTTTCATCGCTGATTATTGAACAACTTTATAAAAACTAAGTTCTTTCACGAAACTTTTTTTAAAATAATTCCTTTTTGAAAAGGGAACTTTAAAATTTTAAATAAAAAAAGATGTAGTTTTGAATCAAGCATCGTATAGTTTTATTAAACTCATTAGCATAGCAAAAGTAAATTGAAAAAAATTATAAGTATAGCCATTGCTGTTTCAGGATGGATTAATATGTATTCTCAAAGCACCTATGTTTTTTTTGGATCTTTTAACCGTGACAAAGCAGCTGATGGAATCTATGTATATCAGCTGAATACAGATACCGGGAAATTATCAAAAGTATTCAAAACAAAGAATATCCTGAATCCATCCTATATCACCCTGTCGCCCAACGGAAAATACATTTTTGCCTGTACGGAAAGTAAAACACCCAATGCCGGCAGTGTAAGCAGTTTTGAATTTGATCCTGCCAAAAAAACACTTAATTTTATCAATAGCCAAAAGAGTGGTGGTGAAAATCCGGTTTATGTAACTGTTCACAAAAATGGTAAATGGTTGTTGAATGGGAATTATACGGAAGGAAGTATTTCTGTATATCCAATTTCAGATAATGGAAAGATCTATCCGATGGTCCAACGGTTCCAGTTTTCAGAAGGAAGTGTCAATCCTGAAAGACAGGACCGTTCTCATATTCATTCAACCGTTTTTTCACCGGACTTTAATTATGTATTTGCTTCTGATTTGGGTGCGGATAAGATCAGGATTTATCAATTTAAAAATGATGCGGTTCAGCCAATGGATGATGCTGAGCCTGCTTTTATTCCTACTATGGCGGGAACGGGACCCAGGCATTTCACCTTTCACCCTAATGGTAAATTTGCGTATTGTATCGAAGAATTAGGCGGGGCGATTGATGTGTATTCCTATGAAAACGGAAAATTAGAAAACATCCAAAGAATCAGTACCCATAAAAATGAAGTAATAGATAATTTTGAAAGTTCAGATGTTCATATTTCTCCTGATGGAAAGTTCTTGTATGCTTCAAACAGGGGTAATGAAAATAATATTGCTATTTTTTCAATACTTGAAAATGGTACCTTAAAAACTGTAGGATATCAGCCCACTTTTGGTAAACAGGCAAGAGTATTTGAAATAGATGAAGAAGGGAAGTTTTTAATCGTGACCAATGCTGCCAGTGGAAATGTTTTTGTGTTCAGACGCAATCAGCAAACGGGATTGCTGCAGAAAGTAGGGAGGAAGCTAAAAATAAAAGGGGTATCTTGTGTGAAGATAAAAAAATACCACTCTCGTTCCTAATAATTTACTTTATGGACAAAGAAACAGCCAGATATATCATAGCGTATTTCAGCGAATTAATGACTGATCATGAAAAGTTAATCTTAACTTATCGCATGTATTCATTCATGTCTTTTTCCGATATTCAAACGGGAGATTTGGGAGAACTAAAATCAGATGAGTCTTCAGAATATGATCATGAAAAGATTAGATTAAATGTAGCAACCAGGATTATATCTGAATACCCTGAAAAAGTATTTTTTAACAATTGTCCAAAATGCGGAAAACTTGCGCGTACACCAAAAGCAAAGCAATGCAGGTATTGCAAATATAGATGGGATTATGTAGTAACAGCTCAGTTTAAACTTGATTTTGTTTTAGAAATTACCAATAGGCCCTTTTTTCTAATAGGACAAATTATCAATGGTGAAATAAATCAAAGCCACCTGATAGACATGACTAATGTGGGAATAGATAAATTAGTAAAAATTGACAGTATTGAATTTGCGCATTATCATCAAAATGAACAAATATCGGGTAGTATTGGACTGGCAACGAGTGGCCTGACAGAAGAAGAAAAGCAATATTTAAAAGATAAAAGTCCTTTTAGAAAACCAGTTAATATCATTAGTAAATAATGAGTAATCCATATTTCATACCGATTATTCAGTGTAATCATTCTGATAATAGACATATCCTTCAAAAAATGAATTCGTAAATATCTCTCTTGGATATTGAAGAGGAAAAGCTTAACCAATATTTTTAATGAGAAAATGTAAATATTATGCTTTTTATTTCATATTGTAGTGAATTAAATTATTTGCATAACTATTTATTAATGGTAGATTACAGATAATAATTTGTCACTAATTAATGAATTTTTGTAATTTAGCCGAAACTTAACCAGTAAATAAACTGAACGAATTTGCTAAAATTTAGATTGTCGGGGGTATTTACTAATAACCAATACAAGAGGTTGTCTTAAATGACAGCCTCTTATTATTTATTATAAGTAGTCCGAAATGGGAAACATTAGGGCGATAGACAATAAAAAAGCCTTCCGGAGAAGGCCTAAAAAAAACACAAATGTGATTAAATCACAAGATGTTCAAATATAATAAAAAATCCTCAACCTAAGTTGAGGATAAAAACTAATAACCATGAAACTCAAACATGAGTCACGTGCATAGTAAACGGAGCATATGGAATAATATTTTGTAAAAAATAAAGAAAATACAGGAAAACCCGTGTTTAAAGTGGTTGTGTGGTATATATTTTTTTATTCTTCTGTTTTTTTATCGAATATTTTTTGAATAATAAGGGATTTAACTATATCAAATTAAGTATTATAACAAAAGTGGTCCCTTTCTTTTGTTATATTTTTTACTTCTAAATCCCAACTTTTACATCATTAAAGTCTTTTGTCATATAATATTCAAAACATAATAAAAGTGGAATAAAATTAGTAAAGCTGAAAATAATTGACGCTTTATAATGTTAAAATCTATTATCTTAGTTAATAGAATTTTGTTACACTTACCGCCAATGGACAATGAATTTCAACCAGATGCAATTATCGTAGGTTTTGGTTTGGCAGGACTTACTGCTGCTATGGAAATAACGAACGCCGGAAAAAAAGTATTATTGATCGATCAGGAGACAGAACAGAATATCGGAGGACAGGCATTCTGGTCTTTTGGTGGTCTTTTTCTGATTAATTCTCCTCAGCAGCGAAGAGTAGGAATTAAGGACTCTTATGAACTGGCGAAACAGGACTGGATGGGAACAGCAGGTTTTGATCGTAAAGAAGATTACTGGCCGAAACAATGGGCAGAAGCCTATCTGAATTTCGCAGCTAACGAAAAGTATGATTATATTTCTAAAATGGGAATTAAGCTGATGTTCATGGTGGGGTGGGCAGAAAGAGGAGATGGCTCCGCGGATGGGCATGGTAACTCCGTTCCTCGTTTTCATGTAAGCTGGGGCACTGGGACCGGAGTTGTAAAACCTTTTGTAGAAAAGGCTTACGAAGCAAAAGCAAAAGGGCTTCTTGAAATGAGGTTCAGGCATCGCGTTACCGGCCTTATTACAGAAAATGGTAAGGTCACAGGCATTGAAGGAGACATTCTTGAAAATGACAATAAAGAAAGAGGTGAGGCAACCAGCAGAATTGTTGTTTCACAATTCAAATACAGTGCGCCCCATATTATTATTGCTTCCGGAGGAATAGGAGCTAATCATGAACTGGTGCGCAAAAACTGGCCGCAACGATTAGGTAAAGCTCCTGAAAAAATGGTATCTGGAGTTCCTGCTTATGTAGACGGGAAAATGATAGGGATTACTGAAAATGTCGGAGCTGATATCATCAACAGGGATCGGATGTGGCACTATACGGAAGGTCTTCAAAACTGGAATCCTATTTGGCCGGATCATGGGATCAGGATATTACCGGGACCTTCATCCCTGTGGTTTGATGCGAATGGAAACAGGCTTCCAGCGCCTTTCTTACCTGGGTTTGACACATTGGGAACCCTGAAATACATACAGGATACTGGGTTTTCTTATTCGTGGTTTATTTTAACACAAAAAATCATTAAAAAAGAGTTTGCCCTTTCTGGCTCCGAGCAAAACCCTGACATTACAAATAAGGATTACGGTCTTTTTTTTAAAAGAATCTTTGGGAAAAAAGCACCAGGTCCTGTGGAAGCTTTTAAAGAACATGGAAAAGATTTTATCGTATCGGATAATCTTCAGGATCTGATTAAAAGGATGAATGAACTTTCCGGAGATCATCTTTTGGATTATGAAAAGGTAAAATCTCAGATCGAAGCCAGGGACAGAGAATTGGATAACTCGTTTTCAAAAGATACACAGGTGAATTACATAAGAAGTACCAGAAAATACCTTGGAGATAAATTGGGAAGAGTCGCCACACCACACAAGATACTGGATCCACGAAACGGACCTTTAATTGCGGTAAGGCTTAATATTCTGACAAGAAAAACGTTAGGAGGGATTAAGACCAATCTGAATGGACAGGTTTTAAGAGAAGATGATACAATAATAGAAGGACTTTATGCGGCTGGGGAGGTTGCAGGTTTCGGAGGGGGAGGAATGCATGGCTATCGAGCCCTGGAAGGAACCTTTTTAGGAGGCTGTATTTTTTCAGGAATGAAAGCCGGAAAATATATTGCCGGGCTGAAATAAGATAAAGAACAATATCATGAGCACCTACTTTGATGATAAAACAGTTTGGATCACAGGGGCTTCTTCCGGAATAGGAGAAGCATTGGTAATGGAGCTGGCTGCAAAGACTACAGCAAAAATAATTCTTTCATCCAGAAAAGAAGATCAGCTGGAAGCAGTTGCGCAAAAAGCAAAGCTGTCCAAAAATCGGTACGCGGTATTACCACTGGACCTTTACAACTATAAGAATATGGCTATTGTTGCAGCAGAGGCAGCTGGAAAATTCGGAAGTATTGATCTTCTTATTAATAATGCAGGATTGTCTCAGCGGTCTCTGGCAATGGAAACTGATATTGAAGTTGATAAACGTCTGATAGACATAGATTATATTGGAACAGTGGCCCTTACCAAAGCAATAATTCCTTACATGATCAGGAATGGAGGAGGACAAATTGCTGTTGTTTCAAGCCTTATGGGTATTTTCGGGGCTCCGATGCGGAGTGGTTATGCGGGAGCAAAACATGCTTTGCATGGCTTTTTTGATGCTCTTCGGGCAGAATTATACAAAGAAAATATTCTGATAACTATTATTTGTCCGGGGTTTATACAAACCAATATTTCAATGAATGCCGTAACCGGAGACGGATCTTCACAGGGAACCATGGATAATGCAACCCAAAATGGTATGCCGGTTCACGTTTTTGCCAGAAAAATGCTTCGTGCGATTGAAAAGAAAAAATACCAGAAAGCGATAGGAGGCAAGGAAGTTCTGGGTGTTTTTCTTAAAAGATTTTTCCCAGCATGGCTGGCCAGGATTACCAGAAAAGCGAAAGTAGTTTAAAAAATCGTACAGGCAATTCCAATTGATCAAGAATGTATGTGAGGTAGGCTATATATCCTGTTTCATACCAGGTGAGATAAATTCTTTGTAGTAATCCAGAGTGGAAGTAGTCAGTTTTATAAAACCTCCCGGGTAAGCGAGAGGTATATAAACTGTTGAGATTATAATAACACAGGTTATTAGACTATAAAGATATAAAGATTTTAAAATTAATTGTCATTATTTTTGTTAATTATTCGTTATCTGTAGAATAATTATGGTTTTTTTTATTAAAAAAACTATTTTTCGGCTTGTATTTTTAGATTTCTTAACCATTCCTGTAAAGAATGTTCCAGATGGCTCTGGAATTTTTTATGCATCATGGTAACAAGCCACCCTTCCATACTTTCATCTACAACAACGGTCGTGTTTACACCATTCGGAACAAATGTCCAGTTGTGAATCGCAAAAGCACCGAATGCCTGACCTGACCACCCGATTTTGCGATAAGGAATTGCAGTGTGTAGGGTGGATCTGATTGTAAGACCTCCACTTTTCCAATCGAAACTGTTGCCTTTTTGAAAAGGTACCGTCATTACCGGATCCTGGATGTCTTTATTCCAGGCAGACCAATGATTAACATCACTCATGGTCTGATATATCTTTTCCGGAGAAGCATGGATAGTGATATGTTGTTGGGTCTGAACAGGAGCATTTCGGTTGATATCTTCTGAAACTTTATAAGAACTGGTAAGTTCTAATATGCCAATGATCAGGAGCAGCGCTGTTAATAAAGCTAAAACACTAAAGAGAAACTTTTTCATAATGTTGTTTTTGAATATTTTGATACACGAAGCTACCGATTTGTTGTTCACGTTTATTGTAAGAAAACGAAATAATACAGGTTCTGCTTTTGATTTAAAAAAAAATCACACATTATTATTTAAATAGTCATTAAAAAAATCCGGGACCAATTGGCCCCGGATAAAAAACAGTTTAAAACTATTAACACTAATTAATGATTATCTTGAAGTCTCAAAGAATAATCAATTATAAAAAACTGACTTATTATTACTTTTTCTCATCATTTGTGTTTTTTGCTTATTATTAGAAAAACTATATATCTTCTTGAAATTTTTTGATGATCAGTAATTAAATGTATTTTTTAGCGTTTAACTGCAATTTTTTTTTCATTTGTGTTTTTTTTAAGTTAAATTAAGAGATTGTGTTAATTTTTTTTAAAGTGATCTTTATTGAAGTTGATCTTTTGTTGTTTTATTTTACTTTCTGATTTAAATAATTTCCTGTCACAAAACTATAATGAAAAAACTTATAAACAAACCTTAAAGCGCCTATTGTGCAGAGATGTGTTAATTTATGTATATTTGTGTAAGTGCATTTTTTTATATGATTGATTGTGGTCATAAATGTAAATTGGTTAAATGGAAAAACATATAAATACACAAAATATACAGGGATTGAGTTGTATTGAAAAGCAGTCAATAGTCCTGTAAAATAATTACCAATTGTATATATTTAATTAATTTAGAAACATGCTAATAAATAAAGTATTAAAAACATCCACATTCTTTATTGTTTTTTTTATTTTTTGTAGTAATACCGGGGCACAGAATAGCAGTAAAGAAATTGATAGTGTAAGCCGGTTGTTGGAAAAAAATTATATAACAGGAGATAATAATCCAGGACTCACGCTTAAGAATGCTATTGTTCTTTATTATCTATCCCGTGAAAAGAAATTTTACCCTGGGCAAGTTTATTCAATATTTGAAGAAGTTAGGATATATCAACTTAATGGTGATTTTGATGCGGCTTTGGCCAAAATTAATGAAGGTGTTGATCTGGCGATAAAACAAAATGATTACAATATGATATGTCGCATTTTGTTATCTTATCATAAAGTACTCTTACAGCTTGATCACCTAAGTGCTGCAAAACAAATTTTAAATAAATGTCAGGAGTATAATAAACTTGTTACTATAAAGAATGATAAGCTGGTTAATGATATACACATCACAGTGGCAAAGGCTGAGCTATTGACGATTAGTGAAAATTTTAATGAAAGTACCAAGCAAGAGGTTGTCAGACTTAAAAAACTTGCTTATTCACAATGTCTAAAAATAGGTAATGAAAGCAGATTGAAGAAGGTAACCACAATCTGTACACTTGAGTCCCTGGCCGGTTCCCTCGCACGCTTTAAAAAAGTAGATGAAGCCAGAAAGTATATCGCTATCACAGATCAGTTTCTTGCTTCATTTCCGGACGATAGATTTATCATCCAGAATTTAATAAATAAAGGAATCGTTGAAAAAGAATCCGGGAATTATCCTGCAGCTATTAGTTATTTTTCAAGGGCTATTATGGACTCCCAAAAAGATCATAACCGATATGAGCAGTATGAGGTGTATGCCATGATGGCTGAATCATATGAAGGATTGAAAGATTATGAACAATCTACTTATTTTTCAAAAAAGTATAAACGGATCATAGATAGCGTTGATCTGGTAAAGAAAAAATCAGGGGATGTAAATTTTATTAATAAAATAAATGGTAAGGTTTCTGACAATGTAGAAGAGGTGTCATCAAAACCAACAAATATTGCTATTGGTGCAGGTGTTATTCTCTTAGCAGCTCTTTTTGGTTTCCTTTATTATAAAAAGAAACAAGGAAATAAAGAGGATAATTCTATTCAGAATAAAATACCAGATGAAGTGCCGGCAGATATCATTAACCTCGAAAAAGCTGAAACGGAAACTGTAAAGGATAACATTTCAAATGCAAAATCAGAAAATACAAAAGAACTGATACTTTTAGCTAAAGAAGATATCAATGCATTTTACATAGAGTTCCAGAAAATATATCCTAATTTTTATCCTACCCTGAAAAGTAAATACCCTGATCTGAATATTTCGGATATCAACTTCTGTACGCTTCTGAAGATGAATTTTGGAATTAAGGAAATATCTCAATATGCCAATTCTACAATCAGAGCAGCTGAAGCGAGAAGATACAGGATCAATAAAAAGATGGAGCTGAAAAATCAAAATGAGCTATATATGGTACTATCATCTATTAATTAAAGGAACAGGTCGTTGTATCAAAATCCGAAGCCACAGGTGACTTCGGATGAAAACAATCTGAATTGTTTATAGTGAAAACGACTATTTAAACGATAAGGAGAGCTTTATCATATAGATGGCTGGCTCTACTGGCTTCACGTGCTTTTCATTGTTTTGTCTGGGGGACGTTTATTAATTTTCGGACATTACT
The DNA here is from genome assembly GCF_048296755.1 of Chryseobacterium sp. PTM-20240506. Lineage (NCBI taxonomy): Bacteria > Pseudomonadati > Bacteroidota > Flavobacteriia > Flavobacteriales > Weeksellaceae > Chryseobacterium > Chryseobacterium sp. PTM-20240506. The sequence goes on along the minus strand of NZ_CP182581.1, from coordinate 1,287,978 downwards.
TTTCCTGCAGTTTTGTTGTAAACTGTTAAATAATGTTGAACGATTAAAAAAATAAATGAAAAGCAGCTAATCTTTAAAATAAAGCCTGCGAAAGAAGCCAGAGGAGCAGCCTGATAAGAATGAAGGACATTTGGCTTATTTATACTTAATGAAAGTAGCCTGTATCTTTTTTACTTTCATGTTAGTGGTTACCGACCCACCGGTATAAGTATTGTTTTTACTTCCTTTCTTCATGTTTCCAAAATCGCTTTTCGAACTTCCCGTAACCTCTTCTGTAAGCTTCATAATAACACCGTCTGCACCTCGTGACTTGCCTAATTCAATCGCTTTTTGCTGCATAGCATCCATGGAACTGAAACCTTGATTGATTTCTGTTGTCCCCATTGTTTCATGCTCTCTTTTTACATCAGCAGCATCAAAATAAACATCTACGTTTTGTGTGGCAGCATATGTTTTCCCAAAATAGGAAGGTGCACATGATGTTGCCAGTGAAAGGGCTAAAACTCCAACGGATTGGATTAATAATGATTTTCTCATTTTTTTGATTTATAAATTGATTGTTTGTGTATATATTGGTTTATTGTCTGTAATCCTATTCCGGGCCTTCTTCTTTTTTATTGGTAATTACTTTACCCAGCATTTGATTCATAAAAGATTCGCGGTAAGTCTGCCCGATTGGTATCTGGTTTTTAGTAAATTCGAGTTGGACTAAATTTCCATGGATCATCATAATAAAAGGGACTGCAATAATGAATGATTTATGTATTCTGAGAAAATGATCACCTGGTAATTTATTTTCAAGTCCACCGATATTTAATAATGCCAGGATTTCTTCTCCATCTCTGGTATGAAAGCATACATATTTTCCTTTTCCTTCTATGTATACAATATCCTGGGTTTTAATTTTTATTAGTTTTCCTTTATATTCTGTCTTAACCATGATAAAATCGTCTTCTGCATCTTTTGTAGATAAAGAAATGATTTCCTGCGCCCGTTGTACTGCCTGTAAAAACCGTGGAAAGAAAATTGGTTTTAGCAGATAATCTACAACATTATGGTCGAATCCGTCTAAAGCATACTCTCTGAAAGCGGTAGTGAGGATGACTTTATACCTGTCATTTAGTAATGGTAGAAATTCAACTCCTGACATACCCGGCATCTGAATATCTAGAAAAATGAGATCCACTTCCGTAGTATTCAAAATTTGTAAAGCTTCTGCCGGATTCATAGCAGAACCTACAAGTTTCAGAAATGGTGTTTGCTCAATATGCAATGCAAGTAATTCTATTGCGTGCGCTTCATCATCTACGACAATACAGTTAATCATAATTTAAAGATTAATGGTTATTTCATTTAAATAATAGTTTTCATCTTCCTTAACAGCAAAGGAATGCTTATCACCGTACATGAGTTGTAAACGTTGCTTCACATTGCTTAATCCTATTCCTTTTGAGGGTTCTTTGGGGCCTTTCTTTTTTTTATTGCTGACAAGGAAATAGATCTTATTTTTTGTGGCTTCCAGCTCAATGGTTACCTGGTTTTTTTCATCATTCAATTCCCCATGCTTAAAAGCGTTTTCCACCAAAGTAACCAATGCCAGAGTCGGGACATAAGATATGTAAGCTTCATCGGTTTCAATATGTTGATGATACTTTACTTTTAGCATATGATTGAACCGGATCTGATTCATTTCTATTACTTTTTTCATATGATCAATTTCCAATGCAAGAGGCACTGTTCCAAGTTCATCCCAATCATCCAGAGCATAGCTCATAATCTCTGAAAGAAGATGTACCGCATGGGCTGCCTCCGGGCTTGTTTTAAGGGTTTTTGTATAAATAAAACTTAGCGAATTGAAAATAAAATGAGGATTGATCTGATATTTTATGGCAGCAAGTTCGGCTTTTAATTTTTCCTTCTCCAGCTCTTCTTTACGCTTACGCATTTCATTGGAAGTTATTATCGTGGCAAAAAAGACGGCTATCAAAATGATAACAAGATCAAGTAATGCAGCAGTGAGAAAGAATACGTTGGGTGAAACGTAACTTGGATCTGTGGGTTTAGGGTTTTGAATCTGGAAATTCCATATGTATTCATAAATGGTCAGTATGGTAAAGAAAAGAAGCCCTTGTAAAATTGCTTTCTTCCAGTTTCTGGTTTTTATTAGAGGGATCAGTAACTGATAAATAAGAATATAGTATACAATGGTTCCCTTTACAACAGTATGAATAAAATTAATATAAAGCTGACTTCCTGTTCCGAATTGTTTCAGGGTGGTCTCCAATCCCTGTAGTCGGATCAGAAATAGAAATGCCGCCACACTCCACGTCGTATAGATCATTAGAATGATCATTATCTGCTTCCATTGTTTTTTGGCGAACGTTATCATGAATATACTTTATTTTGAGCTTTTTATAATTAGATTTTAATTAAATAGGGAAATAAGAAATATAAGTTTCCGTATTCTCTATGAAATTACAATAATTTTATTTTGACAGTGCAATATTAACTCATATACTCTTTAGCATAAAACATTATCCATCAACAATTGTATTCCCGGCATCAACAATTTGATTCGGGTTATTTTATAATCAGCAGGTATGAAAATAAAAAAGCAGAGATCAATTCTCTGCTTTTTCTTTTTGTAAAGTGTGGTTCATGGTAAGAATAATACCCAGAAGGATTATTGCAATAATTAGATACCGCCAGGAAAGATCTTTCTGTAAACTAACAGTTCCGCTTACGGAGATAATGAAACTTGTAACCGAAGTAATAATATACACCAGTCCTCCCATCAGTCCACCGGCAGTCCCTGCATTCTTAGGGAAATAAAGCATACTTGTTGTGAAGAATGAAGTAAATAGAATCCCCGAACAGATATGAATAAAAAATGCAAAAGGGATCATGATATATAAACTTTCAGAAAAATAACTTATAATAATGAGTCCCGTAATGAGAGTTAATTGTAATATGATAGGTTGCAGTATTCTTGCTTTAAAGCCTAATGATACTCTTTTTTTACCGATAAACCCACCGATCATCCAGGAGAACCCAAGGATTAGTGTACAGTATCCGATAACAACAGGGGTAAAATGGAAAGTATTTTCGATAATAAAGGGACCCGTGATATTGAATAGCATAACAATCGAGTAGCTTAATCCTAAAATAATAATGCCCAGCATAAAAATACGGTTCCGGAGCATCATTTTATACAAGCTGATGTTTTCAGAAAAATTGAGTTTCTTTTTTTGTGGAAGACTTTCTCCACTAAAAAACCATTCAAATAGCAGTATGGCTCCGGCATAAAAAGCCAGAAAGTAAAAATTAGCATGCCAGTTGAATAATTTTTCCAGATATCCACCAAGAAAAGGAGCGAGAATCGGACCTAAGGACCAAACAATTGTAAAATAACTGAGATAATGTTTTACTTTTTCCGCATCATAAATATCAACAAAAATAGCCCGTGTAGCGACCACCAGCACTGATACGGCTATCCCTTGAAGGATACGGAGAAGGCAAATCAGTAAAATACTATTGGTCATGGTGATTAGAATACTTGTAATTACCAATAAAAACAATGCGATTAACTTGGGGCGATACCGGCCGATGCTATCCAAAATTCCTCCCACGAATAATTGGGAAATTCCGTAGCTCAGCAAATAGGAGGTAAGGGTAATTTGTATATCTTTTTCAGAAACATGCATTCCTTTAGCCATTGAGGGGAAGGAGGGCAGATATATATCTGTAACAAACCCCGATAATGGAATGGATATAAAAGCCATAATGGTGATCAATCTGATCCTTTGTTCAGATGCTTCTCTCAACATAATTCATCTCTTTTTTAATGATACAAAAATAAGCCGGGAATTTTTGATATCAATTTTAAAAGACAAAGAAAAAATTACAAAATTCAAAGAATTAAATCGCGTGCTTGAATTTGAGCGGCGAGGTATTTGAATATTTTTTGAAGAAATTATTAAAATGAGAGGGTTGATCGAATCCCAAAGTGTAACCGATTTCCGCAATATCCCAGTTGGTGTATTTTAAAAGGTTTTTAGATTCCTCAAACATCCTTTCCTTAATAATATGTGTGGTAGTAAGCTGGGTTACGGACTTTACAGAAGAATTCAAATGATTGACGTGTACATTAAGGCGTTCGGCAAAATCTGATGCGGTTTTCAGGGCAAGCGGATAGGCAGGAGAATCTAAAGGGAACTGTTTGTTGAGCAATTCGTCAAAAAGACGGTACAGGCGTACATTTGCCGGAAGTTCATCAGGATCAACGTCTTCTACGCGGTTTTCAAGGGCAAGATGAAGGACAGATGCCAGATGACTTTTAATGCTTCCGCAGCGAAACGGATAATTTGAATTATTGAGTTTGTACATTTGTTCAAAATACACCGTTGTCAACTGAGTCTGTTCTTCTGTCAAAAATACAATAGGCATGCTCCATTCCTTAAATAATGATGTTTTCTTAAATAGCTTGAATTCCGAACTTCCGTTAAAGAATTCCTGATTGAAAAGGCAGAAGTAGCCTTCCTGCAGATCCCCATCGCATTCCCATGAATAAGGAATATTTGGAGAGGGAAAAAACAAAGCAGGACGGTCTACATACAATTCCTGTTGTCCATATTTAAAAGTTCCTTTACCGATGATGAAGCTTATTTTGTAATAATCACGACGATTGTACGGGCTTTTGAAGCTGCAATATCTTCGCATAGAGATATTAAAGTGTGATTTCCCCAATTCAAAATCGTGAGAATCAAACATTTTTAATTGGTTTTCTCTGATATTTCTGTAATAGTCTTCAATGGTTTCCAGCCGATCGCTCATAACTTTAAAATTATAAAAATCAAAGATACGAAAACCTAACGACAGATATTGCAAGCAATGTGTATTGTGTAAAATTAGAAAGGAGGTTGAAGAAAATGCCGTCAGACTATTCTAAAATTTCCAGCAAATCTGCTTTACTGAAGCCTTGTAATTTTGATTCTTCTGTTTTTATCAGTCCTTGAGCCAGTTTACTTTTCTTTTTCTGCAGGTTCAGTATTTTTTCTTCAATCGTATGGGTGCAAACCATACGGACGGCTACTACATGTTTTGTTTGCCCTATTCTGTAACTCCTGTCAATGGCCTGGTTTTCGGCAGCCGGATTCCACCATGGGTCTACCAGATATACATAATCAGCTTCTGTAAGGTTGAGTCCTACACCACCAGCTTTTAAGCTGATGAGGAATACCCTCACATTGTCATCGGTCTGAAATCTATGAACTTTTGTACCTCTGTCCCTGGTCTGTCCTGTAAGATACTCGAAGGGAATATCTTTATTTTCAAGTTCTTTTTTGATGAGGTCCAGCATTCCTACAAATTGTGAAAATACAAGGATTTTGTGTTCTTTTGATTTATTTTCAATCTGTTCCGTTAATAATTGGATCTTTACAGCGTGATCGCCTGAGTAGCCTTCTTTAAGTAATACAGGAGAATTGCATATCTGACGGAGTTTAGTAAGACCTGTCAAAACATGCATGCTGTTTTTTAGTGTTTCATCATCTGTGGAAGCGGATATGAAATCGCGTAATTCACGCTCATAAAGGTCATAGATTTTACGTTGCTCTGCATCCATTTCACAGTAGATTACCATTTCTGTTTTTTCGGGAAGCTCTTTGGCAACCTGCTTTTTTGTTCTTCTTAAAATAAAAGGATTTATTTTTTGTTGAAGTTCAATAGTACGTTTGTTGTATTCAAACTTATCGATGGGAATGGCATACGTATCTTTAAAATATTGTTTGCTCCCCAATAATCCGGGTGAGGCGAATGAAAGCTGGCCATACAGATCAAAGGTGTTGTTCTCAACAGGCGTTCCTGTAATAACAATTCTGTTTCTGGCTTGTAAGAGACGTGCAGCTTTATATTTTTCTGAATTGGGGTTTTTAATTGTTTGTGATTCATCAAGGAAAATATAATCAAAATGAAATGTTTTAAGAAAACGGATGTCCGAAAGGAGCATTCCATAACTTGTCAATATGATATCATAATCCTGAAAAAGGTTTGTTGATTTTTCCCTGTCCGGACCATAATGCATCAATACCCTAAGAGAAGGAGCAAATTTTTCAATCTCTTCCTGCCAGTTGAACAACAGGGAAGTAGGAACGATGATCAGGTGGGTTCCGGAATGATATTTCTCTTTTCGATATAGAATAAATGCGAGGATCTGTATAGTTTTTCCTAATCCCATATCATCGGCAAGACAGCCGCCGAAATTATAATGGTCGAGTAACCCCAGCCAATTGAGGCCTTCTTTCTGATAATCTCGTAGGGTAGTTCTCAATCCTGCAGGAACGGGAATTTCAGGTGCTTTTTTCAGCACAGAGAATTGCTTGGAGTAAGAATGAATTTCAGTCTGTACCTCTTTTGATAAAACCTCTTTTTCAAACCAATCCGAAACCTCCGAAAAGCTAACTTTTGGAATTTTAAGCAACTCTCCGTCAATATCACCAATCTGAAAATACCTGTCGATCTTCTTTATCCATTCATCAGGTAAAATTCCCTGGGTGCCATCATCCAGTTGTATAAACTTTGTTTTATTACGAAGGGCCCGGTGTACCTGTTTCAAAGAAGCTTCTTTACCTCCGAAACGAACACTTAGTTTAGCATTGAACCAGTCGATACCACTTGTCACCTGGATGTTGATTTTCGCAGAGTGAGGGTTCAGTTTGTTATTTTTGAGTTCATTAAATCCAAGGATGGTTATCCCTTCATTTCTCCATGCTTCAAAAGTTCTTAAAAACCAATCGGCATCCAGAAATTTATCTTTGTACAAGTAGAAATATTCATGTCCCTCCAGTTGGTCCTGTAAATCCTCATGCTGTATCATGACAATGGATGTAAGTGCTGTTTCAGCTTCGTAATTGCGTTCAATTTTAAACAGATTTCCATTCTGATCCGTATCATATAATTGCTTCCGGGAGTATACTGCCACCTCTACGGATCCGTATTTCATTACGGGTGTGATGGAGATATAGTTGCCTTCCTGGTGAAGATAAATGATCTTTTCCATTTGGAAATCCTTTTCCTGAAGCTGTACCGGACTGGCAGTACGAATGTAGCTGTAATTGATTTGGACATGAGTCTCTAATGGAGATAAAACAGTATGTAAAAAGTGTTCATACTTTGATGCATGAATCAGCAGAATCTCATTATTGGACTTAAAAAATCTGATCACCCTAAGAAGATCAGGATTGTCAATGAGATTCAATGTATTCTGATGATAGATGAAACAATCATGGCGGATTATTACATTTTTGAAAGAAAGAGAAATATCATTAAATAGTAATTCTCCCGTAATCTCATAAAAAGGCTCTTTTTTAAACACTGTAAGCAGAATTTCGGCTTTCAGCAGATTGAGCTTTACGGGAATCAGGGATTTAGAAGAAATGGCTTCTGAAATAGTATGATCGTGGTAATAAGTATCAAGTCCCTGTGGATTCCGGATAATTAACTTCAGGGCTTCCATTTCCGTTGCGTCCGCTTCTTCATTAAATTTATTCTGAAAAGAAGCGATTGCCGTATAGAATTTGATCTCAGCAGGTTGATCCGCTTTCCAGACGAGTTGCATAGGATGAATAGGGGTCAACGGGTTTTTGATCTTACCGCTTTGGGTAGTATCAGCTTCCATTAATGAAAAATTGAGATGATTATAATACCGGTGCTTGCCAATAACCAATATTCTTTTTCTCTCAGTTTCTTGTATAGCAAGTTCCTTTAAAACCGATTGCCTCGTAGGAAGCAGATTTTGTTTAAAGCCTGGTTCATCTATCTGGAGAAGTTCCTTTATCCTGGATTGAATGTTGAGTTTTCCGTTCTGTAATTCCAACTGGAAATAAGTGTCAAGGTCAGGTTCATTTTCCAACCCGAAACTTTTAGCATGTGAAACCAATGTCCTTTGTCTTAGATTGGCATCGTAGAATATTCTGTAATTTTTCTGTTCAAGAATACAATAAATAATCTCTGCCTGATGCTCACAAAGTTTTTCTCCGTATTGATCACAAGAGCATGCCGTTACAATTGAAGAACCTACCTGGCTTACGGAAATATTTGGAAATCCTATTGTCGAAACAGATTTCGTAAAAACCCCCGAATTAATCTCCAGGGCAACAGGTTCAATATCATGGAAGTTTTTTTCTTCCATAAATTTTGCCGTTGAAGTATGCTTTAAAAGTTCATAAACTGAAAGCGTGCTGATATGGGTATTCCGTAATATATATTCTTTTGGCAGTTCCATGGTTGGGACAGGCAGATAATTTATAAAAAACGAAGGTACATAAAAACAGATAAAAAGAATTGTGTACTCTTATTATAAAATTGAAATTCCGCTTCTTTTCCTATTGAAAAATGCTTTGCAATTTTTATACAGTATTAATGATGCAAGGTCCTTGAATTTTTTATGTGATAAACCTTAATTTAAAAAGGATATTGGAAAAAATTTAGCTTTAAATTAAAAATTTCACCCGCCTTCTAAAATTTGAATTTATATTGGGTATTATAAAGGATTATTTTTTTTCAAATTTTTGTAAACTTTTTTCATCACAGTTAGGCTGGAATCACCATAAAACCTATATTTGCACCCTAAATTTTAAAATAAATGAAAGAACTAATTGAAAAAATCAACGCGGAATTTGAAGCATTCGCAACTGAAGCAAACCAACAAGCTGAAAAAGGAAACAAAGCAGCTGGAACAAGAGCTCGTAAATCAGCTTTAGAACTTAGCAAATTGTTCAAAGATTTCAGAAAAGTTTCTGTTGAGGAATCAAAAAAATAAATTTCCTAAAAGCCAGCTTTTTAAGCTGGCTTTTTTTGTGCCGGGATTTTTCTATGGATGCTTTCAGATATTCAATCTCTTTGTTTTAGCGAATTTTGAAAATATAAGCTAAATAACACTAAATTTTACCAAGGTATTGTCTTATTTCCCTTTGTGGGTATATTTGTGTAGTTAGTTGTTTTACATTAATCACCCATCATATGAAGCATTCTTATTTATATTTGATTCTTTTTTTTGGTCTTTTTTCCGCGCAAAAAGTAAAAGTCATAGATTCAGAAAACGGGAAAGCCATATTTCATGCGAGGATTGTTCTTAATAATCAGGTTGTTTACACCAATGAAGACGGCTATGCTCCACTTGGGCAGAACGCAGGAAACTTTGAAGTATCAGCTTTCGGATATCAGAAAAGAAAAGTAACCGGTTTTAATTCTTTTATCAAATTGAAACCTTCATTCAAAAATATTGAAGAGGTAAAAATGGTAAGTATAGATATAAAAAAACTTTTTAATGATATAAGAAAGAATTATGAAAAAAGATATTATAATGAGCCTTCCTTGTATAATGTGGTATTCAAAGAAAAAAGATCAGATAATGATGAACTTTGCTTTTTAGTTATTACGGAAGCTAAATTATGGAGCAAAAGTAACCATTACAATTATAATGACGGAATTCGTAAAAATTATGACAAGATTCTCCAGATGCAACTGAATAATGTTAAATACCTGAAAAATTTAAAGTCAGACAGTATTTTTTCGCCGGGGAGTAATGAATTTTCTCATGAGTATATGGGAAATTACTTTCTTAGCTTCGAACTGAACCGTACACTTAATCATATTAATAGTATTAACTCAAAATATTCAGGGAAAATAATCTCTGAAGAAGGGGATGAGCAGCTGATGACTTTTAAGGTTAAATCCGGTACGGGTATTGAGCTCATAGGAGAGCTTAAGTATAACAAGGCTGATAAAGTGATTACTTATTTTGAAGTCAATTATCTGCAGACAAATTATCCGCCAATCAGAAGAAAAATGGCAGGAGGAATAGAGTATGATTACCAATTAGGGGATGCTTCACTTACTTTTGATTTTTATAAAAGAGACGGAATGTATCTGCCCGCCTTGGTAAGACTTAAAGGTGAAAAATACTCTGCTTTTTACCAGGGAAAGAAGCATGAAAGAAAATTCAGCAGAGAAATTATTTACAATACTTTTGAAAAGTCAAATAAGGAGGGACTTTCGTACAGAGTAGACTTCAGTAAAAACATCTGGGAAAATGTTCCGGTAAAAGAGGAGAAAGAAGATGCTATCATACTTTCTGCTGAGGAGCAGGCTTTTATTAATGAAAAGTAACAAATTTTGAAAAAAATTTAAACTGTTGTTTTAAGCTGTTTTTTTAATTGTTATCCATTTAATTTCTTAATTATTTTCCTATAAAGGCTTTTCTTCCTTTATTTAGTTCTCCTTTTCTTTTCAATTTTCGCTGAAATCTATATCTTTATTCCAATCAATAATGCTATGAAGATAAATACGTTTTTTGCAATGCCGGCAGTTGTTCTGGCAACGCAGTTTTCTTGGGCACAGGCTCCCGCAAAATCTCAGGAAAAGCTTAATCCTATTGTGGAAAGTTTTGTGAATGAAGCCAATAATAATTCTCAACTCGAAAATATGGCCTATGAGCTGCTTGATGGTATCGGACCCCGTTTGGTAGGAACTCCGGAAATGCTTGCCGCCAATGAATGGACAGCTAAAACACTTCGCTCATGGGGAGTAGATGCAAACCTTCAGCAATTTGGAACCTGGAAAGGGTGGCAGAGAGGAATTACCCATGTAGATATGGTATATCCCCGTGTGAAATCATTATCTGCCACACAACTTGCATGGAGCCCTGCAACTAAGAAGGCAATTGAAGCTGAGGTTATAGTACTTCCAAAGGTATCTTCCAAGGCCGAATTTGATCAGTGGTTGCCTTCTGTAAAAGGTAAAATGGTATTGATTGCGCAGTATCAGAAAATCGGACGTTCTGATGATCAGATCAAAGAATTCGCTACTCCGGAATTATATGAAAAGCTAAAGGCGGAAAAAGAACAAGCTTCCAAAGATTTCCGTGATTATGTAAAGAATATAGGATATGACAATAATACACTTCCGGAAGCTCTGGAAAAAGCGGGAGCAGCAGGGATTGCCATTTCCAACTGGACAGGAATTATGGGAGCAAACAGAATATTCGGAGCGAAAACATCTAAAATTCCCATGATTGATATTGATGTGGAAGATTATGGTATGTTGTACAGAATGGCAGAAAAGGGGGCTAAACCCAAAATAAAGCTTGAGGCCCAGTCAAAAATACTTCCTGAAGCTAAAAGCTTCAACACGATAGGAATGATCAAAGGAAAGGAAAAACCCAATGAATATGTTATTCTTTCTGCACACCTGGATTCATGGGACGGAGCGCAGGGTGCTACGGATAATGGAACCGGCACACTTACCATGCTTGAGACCATTAGGATTCTTAAAAAATACTACCCTAATAATAAAAGGACGATTGTAATCGGACTTTGGGGAAGCGAGGAGCAGGGATTGAACGGATCGAGAGGATTTGTTGCTGATAATCCGGAAATTATGAAAGGAACTCAGGCTGTTTTCAACCAGGATAATGGAACTGGCCGAGTAGTAAATATCGGAGGACAGGGATTTCTGAAATCATATGATTATATCGGGAAATGGCTGAATGCAGTTCCTAAAAATGTACGTGATAATATTAAAACCGATTTTCCGGGAATGCCGGGAGGAGGTGGATCTGATCATGCATCGTTTGTGGCAGCGGGTGTACCGGGATTCTCATTAAGTTCATTGAACTGGGGATATTTTGGATATACCTGGCATACAACGAAAGATACATATGATAAGATCGTTTTTGATGAGCTTAAAAATAATGTGATTTTAACAGCTACCTTAGCTTATATGGCATCTGAAGATCCTGAGTTTACTAGCAGAGAGAGAAGGGTAATGCCGCAAGATGAAAAAGGGGAGGTTGTAAAATGGCCTGAAGCAAAGCAGCCGAGAAGAGATTCAAAGGATTATAAATAAACAATAAATGAAACCGCCACAACACTGGGGCGGTTTTTTATTTAAAAAAAGCTTTTACAATAAAAGGTTCTGATCACCCTGATATTTCAGGAGATCCCTGATTTCCGGAATTTTGCTTTCTTTTACAATATAGGTCTTACAGATCGTGTTGTTCATATGCATGCTGAAATTCACCCGCGTTCCGGTTCGCCTTCCCATGGCAATTGTTCTGGTCGTGTGTTCGGAGAAGACAGGGGAAAAGTTAGCAAGGCATAAAAGATTTCTTTGGAATGATTTTAAAAATCCGGGATAGTTTCCGTAATCATCCAGGACTTTAATTTTAAATATTTTCTTGCCTAAAGTTGTTCCCCAAGACCATTCCGTTATGGTTCCTGCAATGATAACACAGGGTATGGAAAGCAGAATGCTGATAACAATTACTTTATGAAGGAGAAAGTAGAAAATTAAACCAAAAGGAAGCATATCTATCCACTTGGCAAAAAGTCTTTCGGTCTCGTTTCCTTTATAACCTGGATTATAAGGTAAATGATACTCGTATGCATGATAAATTCTTTGGCCGGACTCGTCAAAATAACGAGTCGGCCGGTGAATGACTTTTCTTTCTTTAATTTCCGAGATTTTCAAATTAAATTCTTTATAAGATCATGCTCAGCTGAATTCTCTTTCTTACCTCGTCTACTTCTGTTACTTTTACCTGAACATGCTGATGCAGCTTCACTACCTCATTCACATCTGAAACAAAACCGTCCTTGAGCTGAGAAATATGGACTAATCCACTTTCCTTAATCCCCAGGTCAACAAAACATCCAAAGGCTGTAATATTATTAACGATTCCAGGAAGGATCATTCCTATTTTCAGGTCTTTTACACTTTTCACATTGGGGTCAAATTCAAAAATTTTGGCTGCCTTTCTGGGATCCAATCCCGGTTTTTCAAGCTCTTTTAAAATGTCCCGGATCCCAAGGATACCAATTTCTTCGCTAATATATTTTTCCGGCTGGATTAATGCAATTTTCTCTTTGTTAGCTATAAGTTCATTCAGCTTTATTCCCAGGTCTTTGGCCATTTTTTCAACGATACCGTATGCTTCCGGATGCACCGCTGAATTATCCAATGCATTTTTTCCGTTGCTTATTCTTATAAATGCCGCTGCCTGCTGAAAAGCTTTTTCTCCTAATCTGGGTACTTTTTTCAATTGTTTCCTGTCTTCAAAAGCTCCGTTTTCCGCGCGGTAATTGACAATATTTTCTGCCATTTTCTCACCAATTCCGGAAACATAGCTTAAAAGTGATTTGCTGGCTGTGTTCAGATTGATCCCTACGGAGTTTACACATTTCATAACCGTAGAATCCAGTTCGTTTTTCAATTGAGTCTGGTCTACATCATGCTGATATTGTCCAACACCAATGGACTTAGCATCAATTTTAACGAGTTCAGCTAATGGGTCTGCAAGCCTTCTGCCAATGGAAACAGCACCACGTACTGTCACATCATAGCTGGGGAACTCTTCTCTGGCAATCTTACTTGCAGAATAAACAGATGCTCCGGCTTCTGAAACAACAAAAACCTGCAACGGTTTGTCAAATGCAATTTTTTTAATAAAGAACTCTGTTTCACGGCTTGCTGTTCCGTTTCCTATTGAAATAGCTTCAATATTATAGGCGTTAACCATCGAGCGTATCTTTTTCATTGCCATTCCCGATTCATTCTGAGGTGCATGCGGATAAATGGTTTCGTTGTGCAGAAGGTCTCCTTTTTCATCAAGGCATACCACTTTACACCCGCTTTTGTATCCAGGGTCTATTGCTAATATTCTTTTTTCTCCTAAAGGAGGAGCTAATAATAGCTGGGTTAAATTTTCAGAAAAAATCTCGATCGCTTTTTTATCTGCCTTTTCTTTTGCTTCCTGTAGTGTTTCATTGGAAATGGCGGGTTCCAGTAACCTTTTATAGCTGTCTTTTATCGCCAGAGCAATTTGTTCACTACTTTCATTTTTAGATTTAATGATGGCATTTTCAATAAAATCGATTGCCTCTTCTTTATCAATTCCTATATTTACTTTTACAAAACCTTCAGATTCTGCTCGTAGCATAGCCAAAAGTCGATGGGAGGGTGTTCTGCCAAGGCTTTCTTCCCATTCAAAATACTGAGAAAATTTTTGTGCACCTTCCTCTTCTTTTTTGGCTTTAACAACTTTAGAAGATATAACTGCTTTGCGTTGAAATAAACGACGGAGATTTTTGCGGACATACATATTTTCATTGATCCATTCAGCCATGATATCCCGTGCTCCCTGCAAAGCTTCCTCCTGAGAAGAAACTAAATCGTTCATATGCCGGGAAACTACAGAATCCAGATCATGGGATTTCTGGCTCATAATGATTTTAGCCAGAGGTTCAAGTCCCTTTTCCTTCGCAGCATCGGCTTTCGTTTTTTTCCGTTTTTTATATGGAAGATAAAGATCTTCAAGTTCCTGTATGTCGAAACTATCCTGGATTCTTTGCTGAAGCTCAGGCGTTAAAGAGTTTTGCTCCTCAATGGATTTGAGGATCGATTCCTTTCTTTTAATGATTTCGTCAAACTGCTTGCTGAGTTTTGAAATTTGTTCAATCTGCAATTCATCCAGATTTCCGGTCGTATCTTTTCGATATCGTGAGATGAAAGGAATGGTACAGTCTTCTGACAATAATTGTAAGGTATTCGTAATGCTTTTTTCAGGTATATTAAGCGTTTGTTGTATATAGCTGGTTGTATTCATTCTAAATTTTAGACTGCTAAAATAGGCAATTTATATGGTGAGTGAAATATCTTACACCTTACATATTTGTATGGTTTTAGGACTTTATGATGGATATCTGAAAATGAAAACTTAATTTCTTGATGTATGATAAGAGAATAAGTAATAAGGTTTTTCTACTTTTGAATTTCAGAATTAAGGAATCGATCCTGATCAGTTCAAAAACTTTTTAAAAAAATAAAATATGAAAAAAATTAGTGTTATCGCGTTAGTAGGAGTAGGATTGCTTATGGCATCATGTACTAAAGAGAAATCAGCGGAGGCTTCGGCTGCTGGCCAGGAACAGGCTGTTGCTGAGAGCAAAGGAGAAGTGCTTGCCGTAGATACAGTAGCTTCTGTGGTTAACTGGAAAGCTTACCATAAAGGAGGTTTTGCTCCACGTTGGGGAACTCTTAATGTAAAGTCAGGTGACCTTAGTGTTGAAGGAAATCAGGTTTCTGCAGGAAATTTTGTTATTGACATGACTTCTATTAAAGTGGATCCTGCTTCAGTAACTGAAAAGGACAAGAAGCCGGAAGATCTGGTAACGCATTTAAAAACTCCTGACTTCTTTAATGTAGAGAAGAATCCGGTTTCAGATTTTAAAATTACCAGTGTAACGGACCTTAAAGAAGCTCCTAAAGATGCTGTGGCAGGTGCAAATAAAACAATAAGCGGTAATCTTACGCTATTGGGAAAAACAATGAATGTAACTTTCCCAGCGAAAGTAGAAGCAACAGCTAATTCCGCTTCTATAGATGCTAAATTTACTGTAAACAGAGCTGATTGGGGAATTAAATTCGGAACTTCCGAAGCAGACCCTGCTGAATGGATGATTAGTAAAGACATTGAGATCGGCGTTAATGTGAAAGCAAAAAAATAATTTGTTAGATATACTAAATAGGGAGCTGCTATTAAGCAGCTCTTTTTTTATGTTTAACTTTTTTTAGTAATTGATAACACGGGCTCGGCATCATTTTTTCTTCTTCTTAATTAATAACACCAAAAATTTTAATATTATGTCGAAAAAAATTGCAATTCTGGCAACCCATGGTTTTGAAGAAAGTGAGTTACAATCACCAAAAGAATTTTTGGAACAACAAGGTTGGACTGCGCATATTGTAAGCCCCGATTCCGGAACCATAAAAGCATGGGCCGAAAAAGACTGGGGTAAAGAATACACTGTGGACAAAAATCTTAATGAAGCAAATGCTTCTGATTATGATGCACTGGTATTACCTGGAGGGGTGATCAACCCCGATCAGTTAAGAACAAATGACAAAGCACTCCATTTTGTACAAGATTTTTTTCAGCAGAAAAAACCTGTTGCGGCGATTTGCCATGGTCCACAAATCCTGATCAACGCAAAAGTTGTAGACGGAAAAAATATGACCTCTGTGAATTCGATAAGCGAAGATCTAAAAAATGCAGGAGCTTTGTGGGAAGATAAAGAAGTTGTAGTGGATAATGGTCTTGTTACAAGCAGAACACCGAAAGATTTGCCAGCATTTAATGCTAAGATGGTTGAGGAAATAAGAGAAGGAAAGCACGGTTAATTTATAATTTCTGATCAAATATAAGATGAGGCATAGTGGTTAAATTTTAATTACTATGCCTTATTTTTTACAAGGGTCGTACATTTGCAGGATATGATGTATTATTTATTGGCTATTAATATCGTGTGCTTTTTTATATTCGGAATCGATAAACGAAAGGCTAAAATGCATCAAAGAAGGATTTCTGAAAACACACTTTTGGCATTGGCCCTGTTTGGCGGCAGTGTAGGAGGAATATTCGGAATTTTTATCTTTAGACATAAAATTTCGAAAAAATCTTTTTTATTAAGATTTTGTGCGGTTCTTGTTATTCAGATGGTATTGGTTTATTTTTTTAGAAAATACAGATGAAGGTATGATGTAATTAACGCCTAACAGCTGGATGGTCAGGTATATGTGTACTTTGGAATAAGGAGCCAGGGAGCCCATTGCCATGTGATTTATTTTAACTTTCTCATTATGAATTTGTTAAATAATGTATAATCATACTGATTAATTAATTAAAAAACACTATTTTTGCACCCGTAAAAATCATTCATGCAAAACATTAGAAATATTGCGATTATCGCACACGTTGACCACGGGAAGACGACTTTGGTTGACAAGATTATTCATGCTACAAACATTTTCAGAGAAAATCAGGAAAGTGGAGAATTAATAATGGATAATAACGATCTTGAAAGAGAAAGAGGGATTACCATTTTATCTAAAAATATTTCTGTTACTTATAAAGACGTTAAAATTAACGTAATCGATACTCCTGGTCACGCCGATTTTGGTGGTGAAGTAGAGAGAGTTCTTAAAATGGCAGATGGTGTAATTTTGTTAGTTGATGCTTTCGAAGGGCCTATGCCACAAACAAGATTCGTATTGCAAAAAGCATTGGAATTAGGGTTAAGACCATTAGTAGTTATCAATAAAGTAGACAAACCAAACTGTCGTCCGGATGAAGTACATGATCAGGTATTTGATTTATTCTTCAACCTGGAAGCTACTGAAGAGCAATTGGATTTCCCAACCTTCTATGGATCTTCAAAACAAGGTTGGTTCAATACTTCACTAGAGCAAACGGAGGATATTTTTCCATTATTAGATGGTATCTTACAATATGTTCCTGCTCCAAAAGTATCTGAAGGTAATCTTCAAATGCAAATTACTTCTCTTGACTATTCTTCTTTCCTAGGAAGAATTGCGATCGGAAAAGTAACAAGAGGTGAGATTAAAGAATCTCAGTGGATTGGTCTTGCTCAGGCTGATGGTAAAATTGTAAAAGGAAAAGTAAAAGAATTATACGTTTTTGAAGGTTTAGGAAAGAAAAAAGTAACTGAAGTACAAGCTGGAGATATCTGTGCTGTAGTAGGTTTCGACTCTTTCCAGATTGGTGATTCTTTTGTGGATATGGAAAATCCTGAACCATTACCAAGAACTGCAATTGATGAGCCTACGTTGAACATGACGTTCTCTATTAACAATTCACCTTTCTTCGGAAAAGACGGTAAATATGTTACTTCAAATCACCTGAAAGAAAGATTAACGAAAGAATTGGAGAAAAACTTAGCATTAAGAGTTCAACAGACTGATGATGCCAATACATTCCTTGTTTTCGGTAGAGGTATTCTTCACTTATCAGTTTTGATCGAAACAATGAGAAGAGAAGGTTATGAAATGACAATCGGTCAGCCACAAGTTATCTTAAGAGAAATTGATGGTGAAAAATGTGAGCCTTATGAATCATTGGTTGTTGATGTTCCTGAAGAGTATGCTTCAAGAGTTATCGATTTGGCAACTCAAAGAAAAGGGGATCTTCACATTATGGAAACTAAAGGAGAAATGCAACATATGGAATTTGAGATTCCTTCAAGAGGTTTGATCGGATTGCGTTCTCAAATGTTAACTGCTACAGCTGGTGAAGCTATTATGGCACACCGTTTTACAGAATATAAGCCATTTAAAGGTGCTATTCCTGGAAGAAACAATGGTGTATTGATCAGCAAAACTCAAGGTCCGGCTACTGAATATTCTATTGCTAAACTTCAGGATAGAGGTAAGTTCTTTGTTGATCCGGGTGAGGAAATCTATGCAGGTATGATCATTGGTGAACAAAACAAACCAGGAGATTTAGTTGTAAACATCGTAGAAGCAAAACAGTTGAATAACATGAGAGCTTCTGGAAAAGATAAAGATACTGGTGTTGCTCCGAAAATCTTATTCTCATTAGAAGAATGTATGGAATATATCCAGGGTGATGAAGCAATCGAGGTAACTCCAAACTTCATCAGAATGAGAAAGAAAGTACTTTCTGAAGAAGAAAGAAAAAGACTGGAAAGATCTGCGAAAGCATAATGAAATTCAATATAAGTGAAAGCCTCGATTTTCGAGGCTTTTTTTATATATAAAAGTTGAATTAATTCAATTTATTATAATATTTTTAAAAAACTAAAAAAATAATTTAATGTAGTTTTGCACCCTATGAAAGTTAGTAATTTAAAATTGATCATATTGCTGGGGGTACTGGCATCTTGTGGAAGTTCCCGTACCGTTCAGAATAATACGGTAAAACCAACAAGAAATCCAAATACAGCAAATCCCGTTAAAAATATTTCAAAGCCTCCTGTGGCTAATACTAAACCAGTTCCTGTACCACCAGCCGATGAGGTTTTTAAAGTTAATCTTCCGGCTATTAACAGGGAATTCCGGGGTGCATGGATTGCCAGTGTTGCGAATATCAACTGGCCTTCAAGAAACGATTTATCTATTGATCAGCAAAAGGCCGAAGCCATCAGTATGCTGGATATGCTGAAAGATAACAACTTTAATGCTGTAATATTTCAGGTACGTCCCTCTGCGGATGCATTATACACCAGTTCTATTGAACCTTGGTCTTATTTTCTGACAGGAGAGACCGGGAGATCCCCTTATCCCAATTATGATCCGCTACAGTTCTGGATTGAAGAGTCCCACAAAAGAGGTCTGGAGCTTCATGTCTGGCTTAATCCTTACCGTGCACATCATACAAACGGAGGAGCTGTGAACAGCCTTTCTATGGCCAATAAGCTTTCTGACATTGTGGTAAGACTAAAAAACGGGATGTATTGGTTTGATCCTGCGAATCCTAAAACACAGGGACATGTTTCTAATGTGGTAAAGGATATCGTGCAGAGATATGATATAGATGCGGTGCATTTTGATGATTATTTTTATCCTTATGCAACTTATAATAAGGGCGGTGATTTCCCTGATAACGCTACTTGGAATGCATATGTAAGCAGTGGAGGAACTTTATCCCGGGCAGATTGGAGAAGAGATAATGTCAATAAATTTGTTGAAAGGATTTACAAAGAAGTTCATGCAGAAAAAAATTATGTAAAATTCGGGATCAGCCCGTTCGGAATCTGGAAACCGGGTTATCCTGCAGGAATTACAGGATCTTCTCAATATGACGAATTGTATGCTGATGCTAAATTATGGTTAAATAAAGGATGGGTAGACTATTTTTCTCCCCAACTGTACTGGCCTATTGATTCTAAAGGGCAGGGTTTTGAAGCTTTGCTGAATTGGTGGGAATCTGAAAATACAATGAAACGCCACCTATGGCCGGGATTAAATACAGTGGAAATCAGGACTTCTGATCGTCCTTCCGAGATTAAAAACCAAATAGAACTTTCCAGACAGATTCTGAAAGGTGATGCCGGTGAAATCCATTGGAGCATTGCAGGGCTTACGAGAAATCCTTCGATGTTAAGCACCCTGAGAAACGGGCCCTATAAAGAAAAAGCTTTGGTGCCAAAAAGTCCATGGATTAAAGCTGCTCCTATCTCAACCCCAACATTGTTTGTGGCCGATAACGGAAGTTTTGCTCAGGCAAGCTGGAGTAATAAAAATCTGAAAGATGTATTTCAGTGGGCATTATTTAAGCAATATAATGGCGTTTGGGAAATTGAAATTCTGACTTTAGACACACTTTCAAAAGATATTCCTAAATATAAGGATGGAAAAACTTTAAATGCAATTGCCATTAAAGCAATTGACCGGCTGGGAAATGAAAGTGATTACATGGCAAAAAAAATAAAATAATAAAAGGCTTCCAAAACTATAAAGCAAAGAATAAATGATATGTTATTGGTGCCGATACAATAAAAGCAGCTCTTGTAGAGCTGCTTTTATTTTAGAATAACTATAAATTATTAGCTTAAAATATTGTTTGCTAGTATTTTATGTTGTGATTTTAGTGTTTTTTTAAAAGAATAAGAACTTTATCGGAACCATTTTTGCAGGATTATATTCATAATCACTAAAAATAAAATATTATGAATACGAACAGACTTTCACCTGCGGTGGAAAAAGCCTTGAGCGATCAGATGAATAAAGAAATTCATGCAGCACACACTTTTCTTTCTTATGGAATATGGGCTGATGACAAAGGATACCAGGGTATTGCTAACTTTCTATACAGGCATGCGCAGGAAGAGAGAAACCATTCTATCAAATTTATGGAATATGTACTAAACAGAGGCGGAAAACCTAAAGTTGATGCCATTCCTGCGCCTCCAAGTGATCCTGAATCTCTGACTGCTTGCTTTGACGGCATTTTTAATCACGAGGTAGACAATACCACATCGATATATAAAATTGTTGATCTTGCCCTTCAGGAAAAGGATTGGGCAACTTGGAATTTTATGCAATGGTTCGTTCAGGAACAGATTGAAGAGGAAACTTTAGCTCAGAACCTGATCGATAAATTAAAAATTGCTGGTGGAGATCGTGCAACGGACGAATCTCTGTTTACATTAGATAAGATATTAGAAAAAACACCTGATGATGCTCCCTTAGCTCAGAACGCTACAGGTGCAAATCCTTAAGGTGAAAATAAAATGGAAAAAAAATCTGCCGGATTCCCGGCAGATTTTTTTATTATGAAACTCGTGTTAAAATCACTATCTTTGCAGACCTTTAAAAATAAAATAGTTTCATTATGAAATGTGGAATCGTAGGATTGCCGAACGTTGGTAAATCAACTCTGTTTAACTGTTTGAGCAATGCAAAAGCTCAATCTGCCAATTATCCTTTCTGTACTATCGAACCTAACCTGGGTACGGTATCAGTACCGGATCAAAGATTATTCGAGTTGGAAAAATTAGTAAATCCTGAAAGAGTTTTACCGGCTGTTGTGGAGATTGTAGATATTGCAGGTTTAGTAAAAGGAGCCAGCAAAGGAGAAGGTTTAGGAAACCAGTTTCTTGCAAATATCCGCGAATGTGAAGCAATTATCCATGTTTTAAGATGTTTTGATAATGGAAACATCATTCACGTAGAAGGTTCCGTAGACCCTTTGAGAGATAAAGAAATTATTGATATTGAACTTCAGCTGAAAGACCTTGAAACAGTAGGAAAAGCAGTTGATAAAGCTAAGAAATTTATCAAATCAGGAAAAAAAGAAGACATTCTTAATTATGAAACGCTGCAAAGCCTTCAGAAGTTTCTTGAAGATGGAAGAAATGCAAGAGAGTTTCCTGTAAATGATCTTACAAAACCAATTATTGACGATATTCAGCTATTAACAAAAAAACCTGTACTTTACGTTTGTAATGTAGATGAGAATTCTATTAAGAATGGAAACGAATGGGTGTCCAAAATTGATGAAATGGCTCAAAAAGAAGGATCTGAAATTGTGGTTTTGGCTGCTCAGATTGAAGCTGATATCAATGAGCTTGAAACTTTCGAAGAAAGAGAAATTTTCCTTGAAGAGCTGGGATTAGAAGAACCCGGAGTTAACAGATTAATCAGAAAAGCATATGATCTTCTCAAGCTTCAGACGTATTTTACTGCGGGTGTAAAAGAAGTAAGAGCATGGACTATCGGACAGGGATGGACTGCTCCTCAGGCAGCCGGAGTTATCCATACTGATTTTGAAAAAGGATTTATCCGTGCAGAAGTAATCAAATATAACGACTACGTACAATATGGTTCGGAATCAAAAGTAAAAGAGGCTGGAAAACTATCTGTGGAAGGAAAAGAATATATTGTTCAGGATGGTGATATTATGCACTTCAGATTCAATGTATAAAGTATAAAAGAAATATTAAAGTTATAGTAATTAAAAAACGCTTCCATTAATTTGGGAGCGTTTTTTTTTAACAAAAATGTGCATCCGTTAATAACGACATTCCTTTTGTGCGCAGCTTGGCGAAATGGTTGTACAACCGTTAGGATAATCCGGAAGCGGAGGGTCGCAGGGATAAGTAGGACATGCGATAGGCTGTTTACAGTCAAGCATTCCTCCGACGATTGTTTTTAATTCTTTTTTTGTCAGTTTTTTTGCTTTCATAAAGTCTTGGTTTTTCATATGTATTGATTGGTAATTGTTTAATAAATCAGGGTAAGAAATGATCATCCCTAAAGTGCCTGTACATTTAAAAATGCATTTTTACAGTAACTAAAGTGTTTATTAATAGTTGATCCGTTAAAATAGTATAAAACCATTCTTATGCAGAATGGTCTTATAAGAAAAGTTTTGCGGTTGGGATTATGGAAGTTCCGGACGGCACTCAGGCTCTGCACATCCCAGTGAAAAGATCCTGCAACCGTTGGTTTTCGGATCACGGCATTGCATCAGGCCTCCTGTAATTGTTCTTAGCTTTTTTTTATTTAATCTTATTCCGCTTTGTAAATTTTGTTTTTTCATGATGATCGTGTTAATGATTTAGTAATAAATATGCTTCTAATCTATTTCCTTTTATTGAATCTGAAAACATCAATTTTCAGCCTTATTGAATTAGTACAAAAAACCACTCTTTGGAAGAGTGGCTTCGTAAAAAATATCAATTTAAGGAATGTATCTGCATTGAAATTCTGCACACTGACGCCCGTAAGCGATGCATTGATTGGTATCCGGATCCACACACATTTGTAGTCCACCGGTAATTGTTCTTAACTCTTTTTTGTTTAATTTTTTTCCTTTTTGGAGATTCAGATTTTTCATATTATGATTTTAATAAATTAGTTTAAACTAAGTTATGAAAAATATTTATTGTATGTCACTATATTATGAAAAATATTTACATTAACAATAAATGATTGGAATTCAATATTTGTGTAACTTTATATATTTGAATTTTACAAATACTCAATTATGGAAAAAATAGGGCATGCTTCTCTGGAAGATTTTTATAGGGAAATGACTGCAAAGCTGGGGAAGGATATTGAAAGTATTTTTCCAAAGGGTTTGCATAAAGATATTGGTCATTTTAATGTATTTGATATTGCTCAGACCATTGAAAAGGTAAAGACAACTTCTGAAATGCCATATAACAGAAGAAAATATTATAAGATAAGCCTGATCCGGGGACGGAATAGAGCAGAATATGCAGATAAGGTTATTCCCATAAAAGAGAATGCGCTATTATTTGCAACGCCTAAGGTTCCTTATCACTGGGTTCCTGAAGATCCTAATCAATCGGGTAGCTTCTGTGTATTCACTGAAGATTTCTTTATTAAGGATAAATCTCATAATACGCTTGAAGACTTGCCTATATTTCAACCGGGAGCATTCCCCGTATTTGAAATTGATGCAGCGTTAGCAGATGAAATTGAGGTACTTTTCAGGAAAATAAAAACTGAAATTGAGTCTGATTATATTTTTAAATATGACCTGATCCGCAATTATGTACTCGAATTGATCCATTACGGACAAAAGTTACAGCCGGCTACAAAATTGTCGACCTCCAATGATGCTTCTTTACGAGTTGTTTCTTTATTTATAGAGCTATTGGAACGACAGTTTCCCATTGAATCCTACGATCAGAGAATCCAGCTTAAAACAGCAAAAGATTACGCAGACCGCCTGTCTGTGCATGTTAATTATTTAAACAAAAAACTTAAAGAAAATACAGGAAAGACTACGACGGAATTTATAGCTGACAGGCTTATCCAGGAGGCTAAAATACTATTGAAGCAAACCACCTGGAATGTTTCTGAAATATCGTATGCGTTGGGTTTTGAGGAAATTGCTCATTTTTCAAATTTCTTTAAGAGAAAAACTTCATACAATCCATTACAGTTTCGTTCCTGATTTGAATTTTGCAAATTTCAGATTGATTGAAGCAAACATCTGTGTCTCCAAATACCAGAACTTTGTCCCATTAAAAACAACGAAAAAATGAATTCAAAAACAAAAATTGCCTTAATAACCGGTGGAAGCCGTGGAATAGGAAAAAATTCAGCCTTGAGAATAGCTGAAAAAGGTCTCGATGTTATCATTACTTATAAAAGCAGTAAAGAAGAAGCTGATGCTGTAGTCAATGAGATCAAGGCATTGGGTAGAAATGCTGCTGCTTTCCAATTGGATACACGAGATGTGAAAAGTTTTGATGCCTTTATAAAAAATGTAACAGATCATCTACAGGAGCACACCGCAAGTCCGAACATTGATTATTTAATTAATAATGCCGGAACTGCTTTATATTCTCCGATTACTGAAACTACAGAAGAGCAACTGGATGATATTATAGATATCCATTTCAAAGGAGTATTTTTCCTTAGTCAGAAGTTCTTGCCTTTTATGAATGATGGAGGTGGAATTATCAATATTTCATCCGGTTTGGCAAGAGTAGCGCTTCCGGGATCGTCAGTATACGGATCTATGAAAGCAGGGGTTGAAATGCTTACAAAATATATGGCGAAAGAATTAGGTGCGAGAAAGATTAAAGCTAATGTCGTGGCGCCCGGAGCTATAGAAACCGATTTTGGAGGTGGAAGAACACGTGATAATAAAGAGGTTAATGCTTTGGTTTCAAACATCACAGCTTTAGGAAGGGCTGGACTTCCGGAAGATGTAGGTGGAGTAGTCGCTTTTTTGTGTACGGAAGATGCAGGATGGATCAGCGGTCAGAGAATCGAAGTGTCGGGAGGAATGGCGTTGTAAGATAATATCAAGGATATAATAATGAATAAAAGCAGTAGGAATCTACTGCTTTTTGCTATCTTTAATGTAGAATAATAATTGTCTGATGAACGATCTTACCGGTTATGATTAAAGAATTTTTAAGCCAGTTTCCTTACATTTTACCTGCGATTGAAATACTCTATCTTGCAGGGATCTTTTTTCTTGCGGTGAGAATTATCATGGATACCAGAAACACCAGCAAAACGTTGGCTTATCTGCTACTGATCGTCTTTTTACCCATAATAGGGATCGTGATTTACTTTGTTTTTGGTGTTAATTACAGGAAGAATAAGTTCTATACATTCAAGATTGAAAGAAACGAGGAAATCTATAACAGGATTAAAAAATATATCAAAGAAACGCATTATGAAACTCTTGGTATCAGAAAAAAAGAGCTGGAGGATTTTATAACGACCGTTAATTTTCTTTATCATGGCGGACACTCACCCCTGACCCGTAAAAACAAGGTAGAAGTATTGATTAACGGAGAGGAGAAATTTCAAAAAGTTTTTGAGGTTCTTGAAAATGCGCAACACCATATTCATCTTGAATATTATATTTACGAAAATGATGATATAGGTAATAGACTTGCGGATTTACTGGTGAGAAAATCTAGGGAAGGTGTTATTATCCGTTTTCTTTATGACGATATGGGAAGTGGTAAAATCGGAAAGAAACTGCTTGCAAGATTAAGAGAAGCCGGAGTAGAAGTTTCTCCTGTCAACAAAATTACTTTCAGGGTTCTCGCCAACAGGGTCAACTACAGAGATCACAGAAAAATTATTATTGTTGACGGAACAAAAGTTTTTACAGGTGGAATCAATGTTTCTGATAAATATATCAATCCTAACCCTACACAATATTGGCGCGATATGCATTTATATATCCAGGGAAACGGAGCTTTTTATTTCCAGTTTTTATTCCTGAGCAATTGGATATTTGCAACCGAAAAAATTCCTCCTTTGTCTGAAGACTATTTCAATTATAAGGATGATGAAGAAGGAAGCACAATTATTCAGGTAGCCGCCAGTGGACCGGATACCAAGCCTTCCATCATGCTGAGTACAGCTTCTGCTATTCTTTCGGCCAAAGAAAAAGTATATATTGTTACCCCTTATTTTATTCCCGTAGAAACAGTTCTCAATGCCATCAAACAAACTGCTATTGCCGGACTTGACGTACGGCTTATGGTTCCTGAGTCCGGAGATTCTGTTGTGGTAAATGCAGCTGCTTATTCCTATTATGAGGAATTACTGGAAAGTAATGTGAGAATCTTTTTTTATAAAAAAGGGTTTATACATGCTAAAACGATGATCATAGATGATCTTTTTTCATCAGTAGGTACTGCAAATATGGATGTGAGGAGTCAGGAGCTGAATTTTGAGGTGAATACTCTTGTATTTGATAAGGAAATAAACCGGGAGATTGAGCAGGTATTTCTTCATGATATGAATGATTGCTCTGAAATTCATCTTAATGAATGGAGAAAAAGACCTAAGCTAAAGATTTTCTTTGAACATTTAGCCCGCTTGCTTTCTCCACTCATCTGACCAGGTACCTTTACCTATGTGCTATATTTTAGATAGATTTTCAATTGCCCTTTCTAACGTTTCCTCTTTTTTTGCAAAGCATAACCTGATCACGTTTTCGTTCATCTTGTTTTTGTAGAAAGAAGAGAAGGGAACACTGGCTACTTTATGGGTCACTGTCAATTCGCTGGCAAAGTCAAAATCATTTTTATCCGATATCTTATCATACTTTAAAGCCTGAAAATATGTTCCTTCACAATCAAGTAATTCGAATGAAGTAGTCGAAAGCCCTTGCCGTAGAAAATCCCTTTTTTTCTGGAAAAATTCATTCAGGTGGTTGTAATGTTCATCATCTTTCATATATTCGGCTAGCGCCAGCTGAATGGGTGTGTTCACGCTAAACACATTGAACTGATGAACTTTTCTGAATTCGTCGGTCAGGATTTTTGGAGCTGCACAATAGCCCACTTTCCAGCCTGTAACATGAAAAAGCTTTCCAAATGAAGCTATCAGAAGGCTTCTTTCCCTTAGTTCTGGATATTTGCAGATACTTAAATGCTGTTTTCCGTCGAAAACAATATTTTCATATACTTCATCACTTAAAATGAGAATCGGTGTATCTTTTACGATATGAATAAGCTCCTGAATATCGCTTTCCTTTAAGATCCTTCCCGAAGGATTATTAGGATTATTAAGAATGATCATTTTGGTTTTTTCATTAACCATTCCTTTTACAGCATTCCAATCGATCACATAATCCGGGGCCTTCATTTCAAAACGCCGGATAACTCCTCCAAAAAGTTCTACGGTCGGCTCATAACAATCATAAGCCGGTTCAAAAATAATCACTTCATCGTCTCTCTTGATGAACGTGGCTATGGCTGTAAAAATAGCCTGTGTTCCCCCTGCCGTTACTGTAATTTCTGAGTCGGGATGATAAATGGCCTGATGGCTGTTTTCAATTTTCCTGGCAATTTCTTCCTTTAATCCAATCATCCCTCCCATGGGAGCATATTGATTAAACCCTTTTTTAATGAAATTATCCACGTAATTCAGTAATTCTGGATCCGGCATAAAATCCGGAAATCCCTGAGATAAATTGATGGCTTGATTTTCATTTGCCAATTGAGTCATCTGACTGAAAATAGTAGTTCCAACATTGGAAAGCTTGGAAAGAGGAAGCTGTATCATTGACTGTATTTTATATACTTCGAATTTAATTTATTTTTTCCAATACAGAAGTATGGATATAAGAAAAGGTTACCCAATTCGATAACCCTGATGTTTATTATTTGTGATTTTATTTTTTTGAGTAGATATAAAAGATTATTTTATCCATTCAAATATTTTGATTACTTGATTACTATTTTCAAAGCCATCTACAGGGAAATAGGTAAGGGTATCTTTTTTTAAAATCTGGCTCATTATTCCGGCGATGTTTTTTTTATGATCAGACATGATTTTTATATTATTTTTCTCCAATATTCTTACGATAAATTCCGAGCAATAATAGGCTTTGTTGTTTTCCTCAAACTTAAAATCAAAATTGATATTTTCTTTTTCAGATTCGCGAAGGGTCTGTTTAATATGCTTAAAACTTGCGGTATCAATATTTTTAAGTTTCCAGATAGACAAATAATTCAGGTCTTCAGGACTGATGAATTCGTCTATACTATCAATATAAAGATTGTTATTGTTTTTATTTTTGTCCACATACACATGATAAATGGTTAGGATATTATTGTTGACAAAACCAATTCCCAAATGAGAAGCATATTTATTATTGATATTAAAGTCTTTTGCGACATTTCCCAGTTTTCCTGTTGTACCTCTTTGTATTAAATAAATGGCCTCACTATTCAGTTCAATATTTTTAATTTTATATTTTAAAGAAGGGTCTTTATGAAAAGAGAAAACTGCTATTATGAGCGCAAGGCCCATAACAGCAATTAAGAAATTTATTTTTTGATAAGGAAATGCAATTCTCATAGTTTACTTAGCTCCTAGTATAGCTCCTGTTATAATACCACCAACCACACCTATTCCTGCTCCTACAAGTGCTCCAACAGGACCTGCTACTGCAAATCCAATGATACCACCGCCTACCATACCGATCATACCGCCTGTAATCCATAACGGTTGTTTACCGGTTGGAATTCCTGTAATCAGGTAATTTCCTTGTTCAGCATTGTATTTGTAGTCATTGATATTCTTAATCATTGATTTTTCATTAGCCGGAAGATTGTTATATGCTGCATTCGCCTCTAAATGAATGATTGAACCGTTATTAATTGTTATCGCTAATGATTTTGCAGCACTTGAAATATTTAATTGTTGAACAGCCTGTGCAAAAGGTACCTGCATTAAACTTACTGTTTTGTTAATAATATTATTAACCTGATCAAGTGGTAATCTTTCATCCGTTGCAATTTGAGCTTTTTCGTAAAATGTATTCAGATCCTGCTGATTTAAAACATAGCCCGGATTTTGAGCAAACTTACTTCGGATAAATTCGAATCCTGCATTTACAGCCTGAGGATCTGTAAAATAAGTACCATTGGTAAAGCTTAGAGCTGTTTTAGGTAATGATTGGGTTGATTGGTAGTTTTCATTTTGCAGGTTTGTGTTGTCTTCGCCACAAGAATTAAACATACATTGTGTAGTTGCCAGTCCGGCAAGGACCAGAAGCGTTTTTGTTTTCATAGGTTAAAGTTTTTGTTTTTTTGGTAGACTAAAAGTATCATGATAGTAAACATCCCGATACTGTGAATTTGTAAGTGTTGGTGTTTTTTTAATAAGTGTTGTTAATCGGAGGTTAACTGTAACCAACATGAAAATGAATAAAGAGCTGTTCGGATATGAACAGCTCTTTTTAAAAACTTTGGATTTTATTTTGAAATAATCAATTTTTGAGAATTTATTTTATTGGCTGATTTAATTTCAACAATATAATTCCCCTGAATAAGATGCTCAGTATTTAGTTTTATATTCTGGCGGCCGCTTTCAAGGTTTTCTGATTTTTCCAGCACTGTTTTTCCCGATGTATCAAGAACTCTTATGGAAACAGGTCCTCTTGAGGATAGATTTGTTTGAATATCCACATAGTTTTTAGCGGGGTTAGGAACCAGTCTGTACTCATTATCCATCGCTGTTAACTCTGCCTTGCCAATAGCTTTGATATCAATCTGAGGTGCTGTATTGCCAATATTAGCCTCTCTGGAAGGGACTGTTGATTTGGAATAACAGAAAGTGAAGCATCTTGTACATACCAGTAGTTTTCCTTGCTTTTCAGTAACACATATCGTATATGTACCAGGAGTGGCATAAGTATGGGTTAAAGTGGAAAAAACATAAGGAGATGTTGTTCCGTCACCCCAGTTTACAGTGTAGCTACTGCCCGGATTATTGGGTGTTGAAACAAGAATTGGATTGGTAAGAGTTAAATTCACAGTTCCTGTGTTATTACCTTGTGTACTGAATGATGTTTCAAGTTTAAAGTCTGCTGTACATCCGTCACATGATTTGATGCAAATATTGTCGAAGTATACTCTCTCGCTTGGGCTTGAAGTAATGTCTGGCGATATCATTACTGCTGTTGAATTGTTCAATACATTATTGAAGTCAGTCCATGTACCTCCCGGCATGCTCCATGTACCTTCTGAATTACTTGGAAAAGCTGAGCTCGTAGCTAAAGCTAATGGAGCACGTACCCGGACCCATCCGCTATTAGGGGTTACTGTAGCATTGGCAACAAACGTAATCGCCTGATTTCCTGAAAGAATGTAAATAGTAGGATGGAGTGGGGCATTAAAACCTCCGTCTTTTTCAAGATAAAAATCGAAATACAGACATTGTCCCAGGAATCTTTGGCCTATGTTTTTATAGTCAACAGGATTGATGAACCAGGACCCACCGGAAAGATCATCTAGTATAAGATATTGTGAACCGTCTAATGTATTGGGGCTGCCAAGGTTGTAATTGACAGCGTTGTTTACAGTATCCAGCTGCCAGTTTCCTAAAGGATTACTGGTACCGTTAAAATCAGAACAAGGAGCTTGTGCATTCATCAGAAGGCATCCAAGGAACAAATAAATCGTTAAAAAATATATTCTTATCATAATGTGCTACTGGTTTTATCAATCAAAAACCAGAAAAAACTTTAGTTATTAGTAATTTGTTTATGAACTTGTTATAAATGTATTACGATATCTGATGCCAGGGTATTGTGATTTAATAAGTGTTCCTGCTTCACTAATAAGTGTTATGTAATTTCTCTTAATTGTGATTTAGCGTCTGGATTCAAACGATATTTTACATACATATAAAATATCCCTCCATTCAAAATATTATGTTGGATGGAGGGATTTTGCTTTTTGAAAAATCGGATTAGGATTTATTCCAATTGTTCAATTTTATTTAAGAAATCATTTTTCTTACGGACGGAAACATCCAGAACAGAGTTGTCAGTCATAATCACCTGTCCTCCTTTTCCTTTGATGTATTCTTTTAAATGGCTCAGATTGATGAGGTGTTTATGATGAATTCTGAAAAAATTATAATCGGAAAGAAAATCTTCAAATTCATGCAGTGTTTTCGATACAATAACCTTTGTTTTATCACTCATATAAAATGTAGTGTAGCTGGAATCCGCTTCGCAACGAACAATATCTGCGATATTTGTAAGCTTGAATCCCTGCATAGTAGGTAGGCTTATTTTATTCTGGTGAACAGCCGGTGTAGAAGTTCTGTTCTTTTTGTTGATTTCCAGAGCTTTATTTACAGCGATAATAAAATCCATCTTTTTGATAGGTTTCAGAAGGTAATCCGTTGCTCCATTTTTTATGGCCTGGATCGCAAAATGTTCAAAGGCGGTAATAAATATGATCTGCGAGCTGATCTCCTTGAATTTTGAAAGCAAATCGAATGCGGTACCGTCTTTTAGCTGGATATCTAAAAATAAGATATCCGGAGCGTTTTTCAGAAGATTAACATAGGCTTCTTCTACGCTTGAGGCCTGAAACGAAATCTGTATATCCGGAAACTCATTCTTCAGCAGGAGAGAAATATAATCTCTTCCGTCTTGTTCATCATCAATGATGCAGGCTTGTATTTTGGTTTTCATAGGGGGGCATATATAGTTTAATTTGTGTACCTTGTTTTCCGTCCTTTTCGGAGAGATTATTCAGCTCCAACGTTATATCAGTCTCAAAAAGCTGCCTGAATGTTTCAATCCTTTTTTGAGATAATTTCACTCCGAAAGAATTGGCTTTTGCAGATTCCGGTCTTTTTTCCATTCCCACGCCATTATCCTCAATAGTAATACAAAGAAGTGAATCGGTATAATCAAATGTAATCCTGATATTTCCTTTTCGATCCTTTAAACCGGAAACACCATGTTTTATGGCATTTTCTACAAACGGCTGTATCAGTAATGATGGGATCATCCAGTTTTCATCTGTATTTTTTGAACGTGTTATGGTGTAGTCGAACTGATCCTTTAAACGTAATTTTTCCATATTCAGATATAGAGAAAGGTATTCAATTTCCTCTTTGATCTGCATAAATGTCTTTTCAGAATAGTGTAACGTTTTTCGTATCATCTGAGCAAATATGTTTAAATAGTTTTCAGTTTCCGCATAATCTTTTTTGTAGAGCAAAAACTGAATAGAATTGAGACAGTTATAAATGAAATGTGGATTTATTTGTGCCTTGATGGCCTGTAACTCAAGTTCGGCAATCTTCTTTTCATAATAAAGCGTTTCGAGTTTTTTGTTTCTTTTTCTCTGAAAGTAAATAGTAACCACCACAAAAATAAGTGAGCATCCTATTATAATGATGAAGAATTTAAACCACCAGGTTTGCCAGAATTTGGGCTTAATTTCAAATGCTATTGACGAAAATGTATAGGATCGTTTTCCATTATAACCGAGCCCGAAAACTTTAAAAGTATATTTCCCCGGCGGAATTGAATTAAACATGATTTTAGATGAATTGCTTATTTGCCATTCGTCGGTCAGACCTTCGACTTTATACTTGAATTTGATCATACCCTGAGAGATATAATCCGGAAAGCTGAGGTCAAAAGTTATTGTGTTGTCAGGTGTTTGCCCTTTAATTTCCTGATTGAGATCAAATATCTCTTTATCCCCTACGGTTACAGAATTAATGACTACTTTTTTATTGATAAACTTCTGCTGGGTTAACAAGTTGTGAATAGGTAAGATACCCAGCCCTTTTGAAGTTCCGGCATAAATGGTGTCGTCTTTTATAACGCATCCGGCGACTACGTTAGAGGGAAGCCCATCGGTTTGTGTGAAATTATCGATGGCCAGTTTTTTCCCTTTTATTTCTATCCTGCTCAAACCGGAGTTGGTACTCGCCCAGAAAACGTTTTCATTTTCAACTTCGATTTTTTTTATCTGGTCTGTGGACAGACCATCTTTTTCAGTGATTCTTTTGAGGATCTTTTTGTTATTAAAAATCAGGACGCCATTGAGATTGGTTGAGCCTACATATACATCAGGCTTAAGTTTTTTGATATCTTTGAAGTAATATCCCTCAATAAATAGTTTTCTTTTATTTGTTTTTACATTCATTTTATACACATCCTTAAAACTTCCAACAAAGACACTATCTTTGTCGTAGCGTAGGGCTGTATAGGCTCTTTCATTAAACAGGTCAGATTTGGCCCCGGTAATGAAATTATAAAGTGTAAGACCCTGGGAAGTACAGAGGAGTATTGAACTGTCATTATAAGGGATTATATTTTTTAAGCTATAATCACCAATGGTTGTAATTTTTTTATTATCGGTATTGTATTGGTACGTTCTTAAACTAAGCCCCAGTATAACACTATTCCCTTTTGAAAACAGGGCCTTTGTTTCAATTTTCCTATTTTTTTCAAGGGATACATCAATGATGGTATTCGATTTTAAAATGCCGAATTTTGCCTCATTGTACCCCATGATAATGTTTTTACCACTTTTTCCGATAGCTGTAATGTAGGAAGAATTATTCTTTACAGGAAGATGGATATAATTGTTGAAAAACTTATCTGTAATAAAGTAAATACCATTGTTTCTGGTGGAAAACCAGATGTTTTTATCCTTGTCTACGAGGATATGATTCATGACAAAATCATTCATGATCTTCATGGGCCGGGATAGGTTCCCATCCTGTAAAGTATTTTTGTAATAAAGAACTCCTCCTTTATCTAAACATACCCACAATCTGTCGTTACGGTCAATAACAAGCTGATGGATCGGTTCTCCAACAGAAAACGACTGCGTTTTAATGAATTCAAATTTGTTTTTTCGTTTGAAGATATCAATAGTATTTCCACGGTAAGCAACTAAGAAGTCCCCCTTTCTGTAGATGGCACTTTTTGGTAATGAAATATTGCATAGTATTTTCTTTCTTGTGAGGATATCATATGCTATAACTTTTTGGGTATCATCTGTAAGGTAAAGCAGGTGGTTGGCCACATCCATACTGAATATATAAGGATTACGACCCACTAAGGGAAAACCTGCATGTAAGGAAAGAGGAATTGTTGTTACTTTTCCACGTCTGTATATATAGATATCTTTTGGATTGTTGGCTGTATATATACAAACTGAATCTCCACTGCTGTAAGTATGGGAAGTGTCACGGAATTTAAGTTTCCTAAGCTCTTTGTTATCATCCGGATTGATGATTTTGCCATTTTTCAGATAGGCAAAATCACTCAGGTAGGTTACGATGAAAATCTCACCATTAGATAGAGGGTTGCACCCAAGGATATCAATGTTTTTAAGCCCGCTTTTTTTATTGTATTGTTTAAATTCCTTACCATCAAACCTGAAAAGTCCATTATCGCTACCAATCCAGATAAGTCCTTTGTCATCCTGACTCATAGAATAGGTATAAGAGCTATTCAACCCGTCTTTCTCACTATAATTTACCAATCCCGGGATTTGAGAAAATGAAAGAAATGGAAAAAATAGTATTACTAAAAATAGAAGAAAATCACGTAGGTTTTTCACTTGATCTTGAATAATGATGTAAATATAAAATTTGCTTGATAATAATGCAAAACATATTACATAATATTGAAAAAAATGAATTAGAAAAATTCGGATAATTTTAAGCATTTTCGTACTTTTGTGTGTTTGCTGAAATAACTTATGTCACAAGAAATAAATCCAATCTATTCAGAAGATAATATCAGAACCCTCGATTGGCAGGAACATATTCGTTTGCGTCCCGGTATGTACATCGGAAAGCTTGGAGATGGTTCTTCCGCCGATGATGGTATTTACATTTTACTTAAAGAAATTCTGGACAACTCTATCGATGAGTTCAGGATGAAATCGGGTAAGAGAATTGAAATAAAAGTAGATGACGGAAAGGTAACGATTCGTGATTTTGGCCGGGGTATTCCACTTGGGAAAGTGGTGGATGCCGTTTCCAAAATGAATACCGGAGGTAAATACGACAGTAAGGCCTTTAAAAAGTCCGTAGGATTGAATGGTGTTGGTACAAAAGCGGTTAATGCGCTTTCTGATTATTTCAGAGTAAGATCTTTCCGCGACGGAAGAATGAAGGTTGCGGAATTTTCACGTGGAATCATTTCGGAAAACCATGAGGAAAAAGATACTTCGGACAGGAACGGTACTGAAATTTCGTTTATACCCGATGGAGAAATCTTTCTTCATTTCAAATACAGAAAAGAGTATATCGAAAGAATGCTCCGGAACTATGCATATCTGAATCCGGGACTGAAGATCATTTTTAACGGGGAAACCTATTATTCAGAAAATGGACTTAAAGATCTGCTAGAAGAAGAACTGGAAAGCGAAATTCTATATCCGATCGTACACCTGATGGATAATGATATTGAAGTAGCTATTACGCATTCGGATAAATCACAGACTGAAACCTATTTTTCTTTTGTGAACGGGCAGAATACAACGCAGGGAGGTACCCACCTTAATGCTTTCCGTGAAGCATATGTGAAAACAATCCGTGAGTTTTTCAACAAAAACTTTGATGCTTCGGATATCAGAAAATCAATCATTGCTGCCATTTCAATTAATGTAGAAGAACCTGTTTTTGAATCCCAGACCAAAACAAAATTAGGATCTAATGATATGGGCCCTAATGGTCCCACTGTAAGAACCTTTATCATTGATTTCTTAAAAAGCAAACTGGATAATTTCCTGCACAGAAACCCTGAGATTGCAGAAGCCATTCAACGGAAAATTTTAATTTCCGAAAGAGAGCGAAAGGAACTTTCGGGAATTCAGAAACTGGCAAGAGAGCGGGCGAAAAAAGTATCGCTTCATAATAAAAAACTGCGTGATTGCCGTCAACATTATAATGATCAGAAGGCAGAAAGAAAAGGGGATACACAGATCTTTATTACCGAGGGAGATTCCGCATCGGGATCCATCACGAAATCAAGAGACGTAGAAACGCAGGCTGTATTCTCACTGAAAGGGAAACCATTGAACTGCTACGGACTGACCAAGAAAGTAGTGTATGAAAATGAAGAATTCAATTTATTGCAGGCCGCTTTAAATATTGAGGAAAGTCTTGAAGATCTGCGATACAATCAGGTTATTATTGCAACTGATGCGGATGTCGATGGAATGCACATCCGTCTTTTAATGATTACATTCTTCCTGCAGTTTTTCCCGGACCTGATCAAGAACGGGCATCTTTATATCCTTCAGACACCTTTATTCAGGGTGAGAAATAAAAAAGAAACCCGGTATTGTTATACGGAAATGGAAAGGGTAAAGGCTTTGAATGAACTAGGAAAAAACCCTGAAATTACACGATTTAAAGGGCTTGGAGAGATTTCTCCCGATGAGTTTAAACATTTTATAGGTAAAGATATCCGCCTGGAGCCTGTAGTTGTTGGAAAAGATCAGACCATAGAACAGCTTTTAGAGTTTTATATGGGTAAAAATACACCGGACAGGCAGGTTTTCATTCTTGAAAATCTTGTTGTAGAAGACGGGGATATTGATAGCAGAGAACTAATAAGCGAAGTAGAAAGTTAAATAGATCCCTCCAAAAAACTTTTTTGTTATAATTAATCTTTAAAAAACTTAAATGGCATAACCTTTAAACTTAAACACAAATAACAATGAGATTAAGTAACCGTAATAAAGCACCGGGCTACAACTTTATTAATACCCTCTTAATAATGTTTTTAATAGCCGGAATTGTGTCCTTCTTTTTAGAAGAATATAAATTTAATATTTTAGGAACAGAAAGCTATCTGCTGATTATTGTACCGGTAATTATGTTATTAGCTTTCCATCTTACCGGAAGACAAATATTTGAGTATGATAGTGATGGAGAGGCTCTCAATTTCAAAAACAGGAACATCATTCCATTTTTAGATAAACCTTTAAGTGATGAATTTCCAAAATACAAATTAATAAAATACGAGATCGTCAATTTACTCTTTGTAAAAAGATTATATATTACAATTTCAAGTAAGAATAGTGGGTCAACCATGTTGAAATACGAAATTTCTTACCTGACGACAAAAGAAGTAAATGATTTGAAATTCTCTTTAAATAAAGTAGTAAAAGCGAATAACGAGAAAAACGTTAAAAACGAATAATGGCAGAAGAAAATTCACATGAAGGCGAAAGCCTGAAGAAAGTTTCCGGACTTTATAAAGACTGGTTTCTGGACTATGCTTCTTACGTGATTTTAGATAGAGCGATTCCATCGGTCTACGATGGATTAAAACCCGTTCAGCGAAGAATTATGCATTCCATGCGTGAGCTGGAGGACGGGCGGTACAATAAGGTAGCGAACATTGTAGGAAATACAATGAAATATCACCCCCACGGGGACGCTTCTATTACTGATGCCATGGTACAGATCGGGCAGAAAGAGCTTCTGATTGACACTCAGGGAAACTGGGGGAATGTCTTTACCGGAGATTCGGCTGCAGCAGCAAGGTATATTGAAGCCAGATTAACCCCTTTTGCACTGGAGGTAGTTTTCAATCCTAAGACAACGGAGTGGGCAAAATCTTACGATGGACGAAATAACGAGCCTATAGATCTTCCCGTAAAGTTCCCTTTACTTTTAACGCAGGGAGTAGAAGGGATTGGTGTAGGATTATCCACGAAGATACTTCCTCACAACTTTAATGAACTGATCAATGCTTCAGTAGCTCACCTTAAAGGAAAAAAGTTTGAACTTTTCCCAGATTTCCTTACAGCAGGGTATCTGGACGTTTCTGAATACAACGACGGACAAAGAGGTGGTAAAGTACGTGCAAGAGCCAAAATTACACAGACCGATAAACATACTTTGGTTATCTCTGAACTTCCCTTTTCCAAAACAACCAGTGATCTGATAGATTCTATCCTAAAGGCTAATGAAAAAGGTAAGATCAAGATTAAAAAAATTGAAGACAATACGTCCGATACCGTAGAAATTCTGATCCATCTCCATAATGACGTATCACCGGATAAAACAATTGATGCGTTATATGCCTTCACAGATTGTCAGGTAACAATTTCTCCGAATGCGTGTGTAATTGTGGGGGATAAACCAATGTTCCTGAGTGTTTCTGAAATCCTGAGAATGAATACGGATCATACCGTTTCATTGCTGAAAAAAGAACTGGAGATTGAACTTCACGAACTTCAGGAAAGCTGGCATTTTTCTTCATTGGAAAGGATTTTCATCGAAAACAGAATCTATCACGATATTGAAGAAGTAAAGACATGGGAAGAGGTAATCAAAACTATTGATGCAGGATTAAAACCACATACCAAGCATCTTTTGAGAGCCGTAACTGAGGAAGATATTCTGAAGCTGACAGAGATCAGAATCAAGAGAATTTCCAGGTTCGACTTAGATAAATTTAAAGAAAATATTGCTGCTCTTGAAGGTAAGATAGAGCAGGTTAAACATAATCTTGCTAATCTTATCGCTTATGCTATCGAGTATTATTTAAATATTCAGAAGAAGTACGGTAAAGAAAAGCAGAGAAGAACCGAATTAAGAATTTTCGATACCATTGATGCTACAAAAGTAGCCGTGGCTAACGAAAAATTCTATGTAAACCGTGAAGAAGGATTTATAGGAACCTCATTGAGAAAAGATGAATACCTGTTCGATTGCTCCGATATCGATGATATTATAACTTTTAGAAAAGACGGAAGTATGAAGATCGTCAAAGTAGAGGCAAAAACCTTTATCGGAAAAGATCTCCTGCATGTGGCTGTCTGGAAGAAAAACGACAAGAGAACAGTGTATAATATGATCTACCGTGAAGGTAAAGAAGGTCCGTATTATATGAAACGTTTCTCCGTGACGGCGGTGACAAGAAATACAGATTATCCTCTGGCATCTGATAAAAAAGGCTCCGAAGTGCTTTATTTTTCCGCTAATCCGAATGGAGAAGCTGAAACGGTTACTGTTCTCTTGAAACCGAATCCAAGAATCAGAAAAAATAAGATGGATATCGATTTTTCTGAATTGGCAATTAAAGGCCGTGATTCCAAAGGAAACCTGGTGACTAAATACTCCGTGAAAAAAGTAGATCTTAAGGAAGAAGGTATTTCAACCCTGGCTCCAAGAAGAATCTGGTTTGATGATACGGTACGAAGATTAAATGCTGATGGCAGGGGTACTTTGTTAGGGAATTTTAAAGGAGATGATAAAATCCTGACGATTAATTCCAATGGAGAGGCAAAGCTGGTAAGTTTTGACCTTGGAAACCGTTTTGACGATGATTACCTGATCCTTGAAAAATGGCGGCCGCAGCAGCCTGTAACCTGTATTTATTATGACGGGGAAAAAGAGATGTATTTTATTAAAAGATTCCTTCTCGAAAATAATACCAATCCTCAGAATTTCATGCCTTCGGAGCATAGCAAATCCTTTATTGAGAATGTGATAGTAGCCAACGGATCTACTGCAGAAATCATTTTTTCAAAAGATAAAGGAAAAGAACGTGATCCCGAAACCATAAATATTGATGATTTTATTATGGTGAAAGGTATAAAAGCAATCGGAAATCAATTTACCAAATTCAAGGTAAAAGCGATAAATATTACGGTTCCGGAGATTGAAGAAGAGGAACCGGAAGTATATGAAGAGCCTGAACATACTGAAGGCACTGATGAAGACGGTGGGGTTATCGGTGACCTTTTTGAAGGAGATACTGATAGTGACGAAAATTAAATTTTAAATTAATCATGAATATCTTATTATTAGTTATTATAGCTACCAGTATTATCAGCTTTATTGCTTTTAATAATCATGGTATTTTCGAAAAGTATAAATTTAACGTAGGAGCTATCCAAAACAGGAAAGAGTACATCCGTCTCCTTTCTGCAGGTTTCCTTCATGCAGATTTAATGCATCTTCTGTTTAATATGATGACCCTTTATTTCTTTGGGCCTATCGTAATGGAAGGTTTTGGAAATCTGGGTTTCATAATTGTATACTTTGGTTCTATACTGCTCGGAAACATGTTTTCCCTGTTTATATATCAGAAGCAGCCATGGTATTCTGCTATTGGAGCGAGTGGAGGGGTTTCAGGGATATTATTTGCCGGAATTGCACTTATTCCTGATCTTAAAATATATATATTCTTTATTCCTATCGGAATTCCGGGCTATATTTTCGGGCTTCTTTATTTCAGCTATTCCGTCTATATGATGCTTAATCCCAGACAACATGATAATATAGGTCATGCAGCGCATCTTGGCGGAGCCTTTTTCGGTTTGCTATATGCGGTGATCAATCAACCTGAAAGAGCAATGGATAACGGTTTGTATATTGGAATTATGGCGATTCCGCTCCTGTATTTAAGCTATGAAATTTTTGTCAGGAAAAGAATAGGATAAAAAACCTATCTTTAAATAAAATATCAAAACCAATGAATACAATAGAGTTGAATCGTTTTATCGTCATACTTATCTATGGTTCATTGGTTTTGCTTTCTTTGTTAAAACTGGCCAATCCCCTTAAAGTTAACCGAAAAGCCAACCTATGGTTTGGTTTGTTTCTTTTTTTGTGGTCTACGTACTGGCTGGATGAAATTTGGTCACTGATCAAAGTTTCTCCGATAGAAATTCATTCCATTCTTTTTGTTCAGTTCGTTCAGTTTTTTACACCTATTATGTTTTATTTCAGTGTTTTATTTTTTACAAATCCTTCATTTAAGTTTAAGAGGTCGGACGTAAAATATGCTGTTTTACCTGTTATTTTTCTGATTAATTTGTTGTTACAACGTTACGGAAACTTTGAAAACCAATCTTTTTTTGAGTTTACATTTATAGGATTGATATTATTTCAGGCGGTATTTTATACAGGGCTTTCTTATTTTACCATACGGAAACATCAAAAGAGAATTCAGCAATTCTCTGCTAATACGGAAGGGATCAATCTTAATTGGCTGGAGTATATTATTCTCATTCTTTTGATTATCAATATCGTATATGTTATCTACAATCTTTTCTATGATTCTACATCATTAAACGCTTTCATCAATATAGCTTTTCTTTTAGTGGTTTATTTTGTAGCGTATTACTCGCTGAAGCAAAAAGAAATTTATCCTGTTGAGGAAAAACAACGGGATGAGCTCATATCCATTAATGATGAAGCAGAAAATGAGGAAATCAAACGAAAGCTCATTTCTGATGAAGAATTATCCAGGCTTAAAACAAAGCTTGAAAATGTAATGGAAAAAGAAAAACTTTACCTGGATAGTGAGCTGAATTTAA
The DNA here is from genome assembly GCF_048296755.1 of Chryseobacterium sp. PTM-20240506. Taxonomy (NCBI): domain Bacteria; kingdom Pseudomonadati; phylum Bacteroidota; class Flavobacteriia; order Flavobacteriales; family Weeksellaceae; genus Chryseobacterium; species Chryseobacterium sp. PTM-20240506. The sequence goes on along the minus strand of NZ_CP182581.1, from coordinate 1,246,516 downwards.
TTAAGCTTGCAGAACACCTGTCTGTTTCTACTCATCATTTATCGTATGTGATCAATACCGGCTTTCAAAAAAATTTCTTTCAGTTCATTAATGAATATAGAATCGAGCATGCTAAAAAGTTGCTGAAAAATAATGACGCCAATAAGCTTTCCATTTTAGGGATTGCTTTCGAATCCGGATTTAATTCCAAGACCTCGTTTAATACCACCTTCAAAAAATTCACTGATCAGACCCCTTCTGAGTTTAAAAAATAAGTTCAGGTTTATAAATTTTAACCTTTTTTACTTTTATTATATTGATTTTAAGTTGTTTATGATTTGTGCTTAAATGTGTTCAGTCATATAAGATGGAACAGAAAAGGATCTTCATAAAGATACATTTGTACCATAATTTTTATCATGTATACTAAAGAATCATTTGCTGTTGTAACGGGAGCAAGTCAGGGATTAGGCAAGGCGTTTGTCGAGCATCTGGCTAAAAAGAAGATCAATGTTATTCTTATCAGTCTGCCTGGTCAGAATGTGGCTTCTTTAAGTGAAAAAATAGCAAAAACCTATGATGTAAAAACACATTATTATGAAATTGATCTTTCACTAAATGAAAATGTAATGTACATAACAGAGAAGCTGAACATGTCTTTTAATATCTACATTTTAATTAATAATGCCGGTCTGGGAGGAACCCGAAAATTTGTGGATGCTACGCCTGATTATATCAATACGATATTACAGGTCAATGTTATGGCTACTTCTTTAATGACCCATCAGCTGTTGCCTAATCTTTTGAAACAACCCAAAGCTTATATTTTAAATGTTTCCAGCATGGCTGCATTTTCACCGATTGGTTTTAAAACGGTTTATCCCGCCTCCAAAACATTTATCCATTCCTTTTCCAGGGGATTACATGAGGAACTAAAAGATACCAATGTTTTTGTGAGTGTTGTGAATCCGGGAGCAATGAAAACCAATAAAGATGTCTGCGAAAGAATTGAAAAACAGGGTTTTTTAGGAAAGCTGACTTTGCTTGATCCTAATAAGGTGGCTGCACGATGTGTCAACCAGCTATTCAAAAGAGATTCTGTCATCATGGTTAATCCTATAAGTTGGCTGGTAATGAAGATATTGCCCATCTGGATTAAATTACCTTTGATGACGAACGCAATAAAAAAAGAAATAGAAGCATGAAAAAAGTTTTTGTTACCGGTAGTACCGGGCTTTTAGGAACTCATGTTGTTAAAAAATTATTAAGAGATGGTTATTTTGTTATTGCTTTGGTGCGGCAGAAAAGTCGCTATTATGGTCAGGAAGATGAAAACCTCCGGTTAGTTGAGGGAAGCTTGTTTTCTGATGTTTCCTCGCATCTTAAACTGGTGGATTTCGTCATTCATATTGCTGCTGAAACTGGGCAGGATCTGCTTTCCTATGAGGAATACAGAAAAACAAATTATGATGCCGTGGTTCATTTGTTTTCACAGTCAGTTGAAGCCAGGGTTAAAAAGTTCTTATTTGTAAGTACTGCGAATACGATGGGATATGGGAATCTTGACGAACTAGGTCATGAAAGCTCCGGTCAAAAATATCCCTTCACAAAATCTTATTATGCCCGAAGTAAATCAGAAGCTGAGGGTTTTCTTTTACGAAACAACAAAACCACTGAAGTTGTTATTCTAAATCCGACGTTTATGATCGGGCCTTATGACTGGAAGCCCAGCTCGGGGAAAATTATTTATTGGGTATGGAAGAAAAATCTGGTTTTTTACCCATCCGGAGGAAAGAATTTTGTTCATGTGGAGGATGTTGCCTTTGGGATTGTTAATGCCATCGATAGGGGAAAAAACGGAGAGCGGTATCTTTTAGGGCATGAGAATTTAAAATATAAAGACTTCTTTAAAAAAGTAAATATGATTACCCGCCAAAACCCTTTATTGCTTCCACTTCCGGATTTCATCCTGATACTTTTGGGAGTAGCAGGGGATTTACTAAGATCACTGAATGTAAAGACGAATCTAAGCTCACCCAACATGAAAGCTTTGAGAATAGATAATTATTATACCAACTGCAAGTCAATAGAACAATTAAACCTGGAATACCAGTCCGTAGATAAAGCAATTGCCGATGCGATAGATTTTTTTCAGAATAAAGAATATACTACTTTGAAAACTTCTCCAAAGCCTCTTTCAACGTTTCAACAAAATTAATATGCCTGGTTTTATTGCTTTCAAAAATAAAATCTTTCATACTTTTACTTTCATATTGACTAAAATCTCCTATAATGGCTAATCCCATTCTGTAATTGGAGAACTTCTGGAGAATATCGCCGGCAATTTTAGTCTTGAGGTCAAAGAATTCCGGGGTTATATTTTTCTCATAGATAATCACCTTATCAAACCCCTGATAGTAGGCGTTACCTAAGAGATCGATACCGTCCTGAGCCGATTGTATAATCGCGTTATCGGAAATCACTTCCGCTACTTTGATACCATTGACCTGGTGAGTTTTAAATTCCATGATTATTTAATTTTTGATGTAAAAATTTGCTTATTGATGTGTAAAAGAAAACAAGTATTATGCTCAATATTGTTTCGTTTAAAAAGTATCAGTGATCAGGAAAGTGTCTGTCCTTATTCGTATTTTCAGGGTTGATTAAAGATTTATTGCAATAAGTTGCTGCTTCAAACTCCTGTATATTAATAGACAGAATAGGTATATCCGGAAACATCAGATTCAGCCGTTCTATTATTTGTCTGGATAAGCTGGCCTTTTGTTCTATTGTTCTTCCTGCCATAATATTTCCGAAAATATGGATAAAGCTTTCCTTTCCATCATCCATCTTATAATATTTAAAAGGCGTTAATCTCACTTTGATGTCTCCTTTTGCAAAAAGTCCGGAGTTTTCTGCAGTCTCGTAAACTGCATTCATTATTTCACCGGGAGATTCCTGATCTAAAATATTTTCTGAGCAATCTATGATAAAATGTGGCATGGTTATTTGAAATTTGAGCTAAAGATACAGAACTTAAAATCGAAAATATCGGAATCCTATCTTTTTCCCGTTATAAACCTGTCATTTCCAGACAAATCTTTTACAAGATGAGCCTCCGCAAAGAAAGAATAAAGCTCCAGGGTTTCGGATCCTAATTTTTGATTAATTTCTAAAAATAACAATCCGTTTCCGTTCAGGTTTTTTTTCGAATCTTCAGCGATTTTCCTGTAGAAGATCAAAGCATCAGAAGTAGGGGAGAAGAGCGCCATTTGTGGTTCAAATCCTTTCACAGAGTCTTCAATTTCAACTTCTTCTTCAATCCCGATGTAAGGAGGATTGGAAATAATGACATCATAATTTTCAGTAAGCTTAAAATTCAGATAGTCACCATACATAAAACGAGCATCCAGCTCATGAAAAACAGCATTTCTTCTTGCTGTTTCTAAAGCTGCTTCTGAAAAGTCTATAGATGAAACATCGGCATCCGGAAAATGTTTTTTAAGAACCAAAGGAATAACTCCGCTTCCTGTACCAATATCAAGAATCTTAAGATCTTTCTGTTCAGAAAACGAACTTTGGATTGTATCAATGGCTATCTCAAGCAGTTCTTCTGTTTCGGGGCGTGGTATTAAAACATTTTCGTTCACAAAAAATGTCATCCCGTAAAATTCCGTTTCACCTAGGATATGTTGGTAAGGTTTACCGGTTTTTAGCTCTGCGGTTATTTTCTGAAGCTCCTTTTCATCATCAGATAGCAACTCCTGATGAGAAAACCGTCTTTGCTGGAATTGATCCAATCCGATTAATTTTTCAACAAAAACAGAAAACAGGAAAGCACTTTCAGATGCTGTATACAGATCACTCAGCTCTTTTTTGAAATGGATTTTAAATTCTGAAATTGTCATTTATCTTGTAAAAACCAATTTGGTATCTGTAGATTTTTCTTCGTCGATCATATAACCTTCATAATTAAAGGCTTTAACATCGTCCAGCGTTTGGGCATTGGTTTCAGCACAGAATCTTACAACAAGACCTCTGGCGTGTTTGGTATACACAACAATCGTTTTTAATTTTCCGTCCTTTAATTCATAAAAATCGAAATCAATTACTTTATGGTTAAGTTTTTTCCGGTCAATTACTTTTCCATATTCATTACTTGCCAGTTGAAGCAGAATCTCATTTTTCTTCATTTCTGAGTTCAGCTGATCTGTAATTTTCTCTCTCCAGAACTCATATAGATTTTTGTATTGATCAAATTCAAAATGACGGCCCATTTCAAGTCGGTACAACATGACTTTATCAGAAGGTTTTAACAAGCCATAAAGACCTGAAAGCATTCTGTAATTTTTCTGCAGATAATCCACGGCACTTTTATCCATGGTTTTGGCATCCAGCCCTCTGTATACTTCTCCGGTGAACGCAAACATAGCCGGTGCAGATTCTTTAGGCTTTGGATTTGCTTTCCAGTTTTGATTTCTTTCCCAGTTTTCATCTGCCAGCTTAGGAGAGATCTCCATGAGTTCGGAAAGATACTTAGGTGATTTATGTTTTAAAAATGATTGTATAAATTCTGCCTCTTCAATGAATTTCGGGGTAGTGGATCTCAACAGGTCAGTTGAGCTTTCTACGTTCATTAATTTAGCCGGTGATGTAATGATTTTCATAAAATAATATAATAAGAACCTCAGTGAGAGGTATATAATAAACAATATATATTTAATGTTGGATAATAATCGTTATTGGGGAAATCCGGAAATATATCCCATTTTTAGTTTCTTCCTAACCTCTAACCTCTAATTTCTAACTTTTATTTAGAAAACTTATATAATCCCTTTTCCCTGTCTGATTACTTCAGGTTCTCCGGAAGTAAGATCTACAATAGTGGAAGCTACATTGTCTCCGTATCCTGAATCTATAACAATATCCACCAGATGATCATACTTTTCAGCGATGAGTTCCGGATCGGTAGAGTATTCGATCACTTCATCTTCATCCCTGATAGAGGTAGAAGCAATCGGATGTCCCAATTTTTCAACAATCAACTGAGGAATGGAGTGGTCTGGAACACGGATACCGATTGTTTTATGTCCTTTATAAGCCAGAGGAACACTTTTGTTGGCGTCCAGAATAAATGTAAAAGGTCCGGGAAGGTGGCTTTTTAAAAATCGAAATACGGAAGTATCAATGGGTCTTGTAAAATCCGAAAGGTGACTGAGGTCGTTACAAATAATTGAAAATTGGGCTTTTTCCAGCTTCATTTTTTTGATCTGAGCCAGTTTTTCCATGGCTTTGATGTCAAAAATATTACAACCCAATGCATAAATAGTATCAGAAGGATAAATAATTAATCCACCATTATTCAAGGTTTTAACCACCTCATTAATAAGATTTTCCTGAGGATTGTCAGGGTAAATTTTTAATATTTTTGCCATAAAACAAAGATACAAATAAATGTATAGTTTTTATAAAACTCCTTTATTTAAAAGAAAAATTAGGAATTTTAAAAAAAAGTCGTACATTTGCAATCCAATATCGCGGGATGGAGCAGTAGGTAGCTCGTCGGGCTCATAACCCGAAGGTCATCGGTTCGAGTCCGGTTCCCGCTACTAAGCAAGTGTTTTCGGTAAACACTCTAAAAATACGCCGCGGGATGGAGCAGTAGGTAGCTCGTCGGGCTCATAACCCGAAGGTCATCGGTTCGAGTCCGGTTCCCGCTACTAAGCAAGTGCTTTCGGTAAGCACTCTAAAAATACACCGCGGGATGGAGCAGTAGGTAGCTCGTCGGGCTCATAACCCGAAGGTCATCGGTTCGAGTCCGGTTCCCGCTACTAAGCAAGTGTTTTCGGTAAACACTCTAAAAATATACCGCGGGATGGAGCAGTAGGTAGCTCGTCGGGCTCATAACCCGAAGGTCATCGGTTCGAGTCCGGTTCCCGCTACTAAAGCAAAAGAGAATCACAAAGTGATTCTCTTTTTTTATGTTAAAAAATCCCGCATAAAGCGGGATTATATTATTGTGCTAGCTCAGCATAAGGTTTTAATTTAAGATCATCTGCCATTGTCTGACCCAGAAATTCTTTCTTTTGATTTCCTTTCATTCTGTTGGAGGCATCACCACCATTAAAATAAGCGTCATTTAATTTTGTAGTGATTTCACTAGGATTAAAATCAATTTTAGTATCACCTTCCACTCCAAGATATCCATTCTTTTTTGTGAGGTAAGTAATATAGTTTTTATAGTTGATAAGCGTATTTCTCAGGTATTGGGTGTGGTATTCCATGCACTTTTTAGCTTTCTTTGAAGAATTATTTAAAATGCAGTTGTTCATATTTCCTCTGTATAAGTACCATTCAGATTCTAAAATACCATATTCTTTTCCCAGTGCTGCTTTTCCGTTGGTAAGAATATTATTGTCTCCTTCTTTGGTAGCGATCGCTTGTAAATGTCCGATAACCGCAGGAACTGTATTTTCAATTTTAGTTTTTGCTTCCTTTAAAGCGCTGAAATCTGCAGCAGGCGAACCTTTCTTTTGAGCATTAGTAATGTTAAAAATAAGTAGTAATAGTACAATCAGTAAATTATATCTTTTCATGAGAAATTTTTAAAGCACTAAAATAAATATATTTTCCCAGTTTAAACATATTCATTTTAATTTTATTTAATAAAAATTAACAAGTTTTAAGAATTTATATTGTAATTAAAGAATTTTCTATTGATAATTCAGTGGAATTTGATTACTACTTATAAATTTAACATATTTTAATAAAAAATATTATATTGAATATCAATTAGTTACGTAGTTATTCTGTTTATCACTAAAAAAATAGTTGTTTGGATGTAATTTATTTCTACATTTGTATAACTAATTAAATAGTGATATAGAATTTAGCGACGATATATCATTCAAGATAAATGAACAGGATATGATAATTCAGACTTTAACAAAAGCAGAAGAACAGGTAATGCAGTATTTATGGAAAATTGAAAAAGGATTCCTCAAGGATATTCTTGATTTGTTTCCTGAACCCAAACCTCACACAAATACTGTTTCAACTATTCTAAAAGTATTAAAGGATAAGGAATTTGTTGATTATAATGTTTATGGCAGACAGCATGAATATTTTGCACTGATCACAAAGGAACAGTATTCGGGAAAGACGATGAAAAGTCTTGTGAAAAATTATTTCAAAGGATCTTATAAAAGTGCAGTCTCTTTTTTGGTAGAAAAAAATGAAATGACGGTAGAAGATCTTGAAATGCTGCTCAACGAACTCAAAAAGAAAAACTGATATGGAAACTCTACTTCTATACTTTGGGAAAGTAATTGTATGTTCTGGTGTAACATTTTTGTATTATCAGTTGTCTTTAAAGGACAAGACATTTCATCATTATAACAGATTCTATCTGTTATCGGCTATATTACTTTCATTGTTATTACCTCTTATGAGGGTTGATGATTTTACTATAGAAGTGAATAATGAGGTGTATTTGTTGCTCAATAAATTACAGAATTTTAATTCACATAAAAACATAAGCAATGACCACATTTATTTTAGAATTATTTTTTCAGCTTTGGGACTGGTTTCTTTCTATTTTTTAGGAAGGCTTATCTATGGGATCATCAGGATCCAACAGCTTAAAAAGAAATTTCGAAAAGAGAGTTTTGATGGTATAAATTTTTACCATACAAACCTTACTGAAGCACCGTTTTCATACTTTAAAAATCTATTCTGGAAGAATTCAATACAGTTGAATTCTGATATTGGGAAACAGATCTTAAAGCATGAGATGGTACATATTGAACAGAAGCATTCCTTTGATAAAATTTTTATCGAAGTGATTACCTCAGTCTTCTGGTTCAATCCGTTCTTTTATATGATGAAAAAAGAACTCGGTCTTATCCATGAATACCTGGCTGATAAAAAAGCCGTCAAACAATCGGACACAAAAGCATTTGCGCAGATGCTTTTAGCAAGTCACTTTTCCGGAACACAGTTACCTGCAACCAGTCCGTTTTTAAGTTCAAATCTAAAAAAACGTCTAAAAATGTTACAAAAACCCAAAACCAAATTCGGGTATGCGCGAAGGATTTTTGCATTACCGGTTTTATTTACAGTAGCTTTTGCCTATATGGTAAATGCGAAGAATAAAGAAATCAAAGAAACCAACATAGCGATCCGGGAAGCAGTATCCAGAATGGAAGAACAGCCTGAAGCCAAAATTCAGAATGTAACTTCCATCACAAAAGACACCATTCCTGCCAAAATCGGTAAAATTGATGATTCACAACAAAAGCTGTTAAGAAAAAAAGAAACAGAGAAATTAAAAGATCTTGGAAAGAAAATTCAGGAAAAAAGTATGGCTCTGAAAAGCCTTAAGCCGGAAAGTAAAGAGTTTCAGAAGAATGTAGATGAGCTTAATGATCTGTCAGCTGAAATGGGAAAAATTACAAGTTCCGATGATTTCAGAATGGCTTATACCATTAATGGAAATGAAATTAAAAGAATTAATGACTTTTTCAAATCCGATGAATGGAAGAATAAAGTGAAAGAGCTCAAGAATATGAACGTTGAGATTCCTGAAATACCTGAAATTAATTTCGATTTCCAGGATATGCCAACGCCTCCGGTCCCTCCGACAGCTCCTCGAATGAAAGCATTAAAGTTCAGTGAAATTAAGGATATGAAATGGGATGCAGCAGAACTTGCCAAGGCTTCCGAGAATGCAAAAGGAGCTATGGAAACGGCTGCGAAACGAGCGAAACTCGATAGAAAGCGTGCCAGGCTTAACGAAAAAAGAGCTAAACTTGATGCAGAAAGAATGAAGCTGGATGCAGAAAGAAGAGCATTGGATGGCAACAATAGAAGAGTTTATGTGTATACATCCAGTTTTAGCGATTCGGATAATCCGGTGACAGTAAGGCTGAACTCTAATTTTAAAGATGTGAATACTTTTACAGTTCCAAGAGTAAACGGATCCGCTAATAATTACGGTAACATGAAATTATACATTAACGGAGTAGAGGTCACCAGAAAAGAATTTGATGCTATTAATCCAAAGGATATTAAAAGTATGAATGTGAATAAACGCACAAAAGACGGAGATCCTTCAGGAGAGATAAGAATTCAGACAAAATAATAAAGTTCCAATTGGCTTTGTCAATCCAGAATTGGCAAAGCTTTTTTATGTCTCAATAACCTATGAAAAATAATATTTTACTTTTTTTACTTTTGAGTATACTTACTCATGCCCAGGCAAACAGGTTTTATTATGATTATAAATATATCTCGGATTCCACCAACAGAGCGGATATAAAAAGTGATGTAATGCTCCTGGATATTGATAAAAATGGCTCAAAATATTATAGCCGTGAAAAATTTGTCTCCGACTCTACAACAAAAGCGTATATCGCAAAGCAAATGAAAGGCGGTTTTGGAGAAAGTATTAATATCAAAAAAAATATGAAACCGGGTGTGATCGCTACAAGCGTTACCAAAACATACCCCGACTATAAGGTTGTACTTTCAGAAAAAATAGGGAACACAATCTATAAAATAGCAGAAGATCAAAAACCTGAATGGAAGATTCTTTCTGAAAAACAAAAAATAGGAGAGTATAACACCCAAAAAGCAACAACAACCTATGGAGGCAGAGAATGGACTGCCTGGTTTAGTACCGATATCCCTTTTCAGGACGGACCTTATAAATTCTATGGATTGCCTGGTTTAATTGTGAAGCTTGAAGACAAAACAGGTTCGCATATAATGACTTTGATTGGAAATAAAAAGACAAACATAAGCCAGGACGAAGACATACAAATGCCGGGAGTAACTATGATCGGTTTAGGGGGCAAAGATATCGAAGTAACAAAAAAACAGTTTAAAAAAGCCTGGAAAGATTATCAGGCAGATCCCACAAAGGACATGAAGCAAACAATGAGCACACTTCCGGCCGGAGCTGTCGTAAGAATGAAAAATAAGGATGGGAAAGACATTGATATGAATGAAATGTACAGGAATATAGAGAAAAGGGCGAGAGAAGAAATGAAAAATAACAATAATAAAATAGAGCCTGATCTTTATAAATAAAATAAAAAATCCCGAAATGAATTCGGGATTTTTTATGCAATATGGTTAAGCTGTTAAGCCAATTTCTGAGAATCTGCAATAAACTGAGCTAATCCACTGTCTGTAAGCGGGTGCTTTAACAGGCTTAAGATCGGAGCCAGTGGCGAAGTGATCACGTCAGCACCGATTTTAGCACAATCGATAATGTGCATAGAATGACGGATAGATGCTGCTAAAATCTCAGTTTCGTACATATAGTTGTCAAAAATCAAACGAATCTCCTGGATAAGGTTAAGCCCGTCCGTAGAAATATCATCTAGTCTTCCCAGGAATGGAGAAACATAAGTTGCTCCTGCTTTTGCTGCTAAAAGAGCCTGTCCAGGAGAGAAAATCAATGTACAGTTCGTCTTGATTCCTTTGTCCGAAAAATATTTTAATGCTTTGATACCATCTTTAATCATCGGAATTTTTACCACAATGTTTGGATGGATTGCTGCCAATTCATCTCCTTCTTTGATCATTTCCTCATATGTTGTAGAAAGTACTTCTGCAGAAATATCACCATCTACAATTTCACAGATCGTTTTGTAGTGGTTCTTGATTGCTTCAGCTCCCTGGATACCTTCTTTAGCCATTAATGAAGGGTTAGTGGTTACACCATCTAAAATTCCAAGATCTTTAGCTTCCTTAATTTGCTCTAAATTAGCAGTGTCAATAAAAAATTTCATTTTGTTACATAGATTTATTCCTGCAAAGATAAGGAATACTTTGCGAGTGGAAAACTTAGTTGCTGTTTTGTTGGTTTGAGACTGGAAGGTAGATATTAGAGGTTAGAGGTTAGAGGTTAGAGGTTAGAGGTTGGAAAACATAAGTGGTCTGTCGGATATCTATTGATTGTCTACTATTTTATCCTATTAAACTATTTTCTAAATTTGTGATATATGGAAAATAATCTGTTTACAGCACGGCTTGAAATTATAGGAATTAATCCTTTTGTTTTCATTCCTGAAGAAATATTAAAAACAATTTTTGAAGTTTCAGGAAGAGATAAGAGCCCTATTCCTGTGAAAGGAACAGTGAATGGTGTGGAATATAAGCAGAATTTAATGAAGTATCTCGGAGAATGGAGATTGTATATAAATCTTGTTATGTTAAAGAATTCTCCCAAAAGAATTGGTGAGATAATAGAAGTTTCAATAGAATATGATAGCTCGGACAGGAGTATTGTTATTCATCCTAAACTTGACCAGGCGATCAGGGAAGATTCCGTTACCCTGCGTAATTTTGAAAGTTTAATTCCTTCAAGAAAGCTGGAATTGGTCCGTTATATCAATAACCTTAAAACCGAGGCAAGCATTGACCGAAACATTGATAAAATTATAAGACATCTGAAAGGAGAAACCGATTTCTTCGGTAAAATGATCAAATAAAATACAGAAATAAAAAATCCGGAAAATTTTCCGGATTTTATTTTTTATGAATTTAAGGTTTTGCTAAGTTTTAAAGCATCCTGATTTGTAGGGTCATACTGTAACGACTTAGCTATATGTTCTTTTGCTTTATTACGGTCGCTCTGCTGTTCTGAAAAGGCCAGATAGAAATAAGCATACGCAAGGTTTTTCTTGTTTTGCTCTACTTCCTCAGGCTTTACAGTTGCTATATACTTTTCATAAGCAATTTTAGCATTGGCATCATCTTTAGCAGCCTGATATGCATAAGCCTGGCTGTAATATGCCGGAGCCCAATCGGGTAATAAAACAGATATCTTTTTCCAGGTTGCCACTGCATTGGTCCAATCTGAAGCATCCTGGTAAGCTGCAGCTAATTTAGCTAACGATTCTGTATCCTTTGGATTGGCTTCAATTTGTTTTTTAAGACCCTCAATACTGGAATCTCCAGCTTGAGTTGTTGCAGCTGTATTGGCTGTTGTTTTGGTGCTATCCACCTGTGCATTAACCAAACTCATTCCTCCTACAAATAATAAACCTAAAAATAGATTTTTGATATTAATTTTAACGATTTTCATAATCTTATATTTTATAATTCTACATTTTGAAATTCAATAATAATTCCATAAATGGCTAAATTTTAGAGGCTTTAAGTTTTTTTAGAAAATATTAACGGATACAGCTATTTTTTTTAGCTTAATTTTTGATTCGTTGTGGTTTCAGTTATCTTTGTACTTCAACTAGTTTTATAACCACAATAATTTCATTGTATGAATATCATATTAGCTTCGACATCAACCATTTTCGGTGGCGAATACCTGGAATATTTAAGAGAAGAATTAATACAATTATATAAGGGTGTTGATGAAATCATCTTTGTTCCTTATGCAAGGCCTGGAGGGATATCCCATGACGATTATACGGCAAAAGCCCGTTCTTTTTTTGAAACAATAGGTATTAAAGTAAAAGGCCTGCATGAATTTGACGATAAAGCCGCTGCCTTACATAATGCGAAAGGATACTTTACAGGAGGTGGAAATACATTTTTATTGGTTAAAACTTTACATGAGGAAAATCTGATGTCGGTTTTAAAGAATAATATAGAACAAGGTAAGCCTTATTTAGGATGCAGCGCGGGAAGCAATATCGGCGGACAAAATATGAAAACAACTAATGATATGCCTATCGTTTATCCTCCAAGTTTTGATTGTATGGGCTTGGTCCCTTTTAATCTGAACCCTCACTATCTGGATCCAAATCCGGAATTAAAACATAACGGCGAAACCCGGGAAACCAGAATTCTTGAATTTCTAACCCAAAATGACTTAAAGGTAATCGGTTTGCGTGAAGGAAACTGGATCAGGAGAATTGATGGAAATATAACGGTTGAAGGAAGCGAACTGACAAGGATTTTTGAGAAGGGAAAGGCACCCTATGAAATTGAGGCAGGAAGCTCATTAATCTGATCCCACTATCTTTTTTTATATTTGAATAAAGAATGGACTATTCAGCAATGATATAGTCAACATTAGTTGCGAAATAATCAATCACCATAACAATGATGCAATGAAAAAAACACTTGGTGTTCTTATATTATCTACACAAATAGTTTTTGCTCAGGATATCGCTCAAAAATTAGACGATGCTACAAAGGATCTTATGAATTCTTCAGGAGGAATAGCATCCAGTTTATCGTTTTATGTAACCGATGAAAACGGGCGTTTGATTTACGATTATCAGGGAAATAAAGGACTTTCGACTGCTTCCACGCAGAAAATATTTACGGCTGGGGCAGCATTGGAAACATTAGGGAAAAATTATACTTTTAAAACAATAGCAGGTTATTCGGGTACGATTTCAAAAGATGTTCTTAACGGAAACCTGTTGATCAGTTCTAATGGTGATCCTACTCTGGGAAGCTGGAGATACGAAGCATACAAACCTGAAAATTTTAAGAAAAAGCTTATCGAAGCAATCAAAACGCAGGGAATTGCAAAGGTTAACGGAGACCTGGTGATCGATGATTCATATTTTGACCATCAGACGATTCCCGGGGGCTGGCCCTGGGATGATCTGGGGAATTATTACGGCGCCGGAGTTTGGGGGATCAACTGGAGAGAGAACCAGTTTGATATCAACATCAACGGCACTACTTTTAAAAGCTTTTCCTATCCGCTGGAAGGAGTTCAATGGTTAAATGACCTGAAAGCCGGTGGAAGTTCGGATCAGAGCCTTATTTTCACGGCACCACACTCGGATGTGGCATTGATTAACGGAACTTTACCTGCCGGTAAAACGGTTACTGTTTCAGGATCAACTCCAAATCCTCCTTTACAATTGGGAGTAGAAGTAAAACAGTGGCTTAAGGAAGCCGGAATTAGCTTTTCAGGGAAGGTTATTACGAATTCCCAACTCGAAATTGAGGGGAAACAGATATTTGAAGTTCCTAAGAAAAATATATTTCTTACGTATCAATCACCGACGTTAGATAAGATTATATACTGGTTTCTAAGAAAGAGTATTAATCTGTATGGAGAAACTCTTATTAAGACGCTGGGGAAAGAGAAAAAGGGAAATTCAAGCTTTAAAAGCGGAGTTGCCTATCTTAAAGAGTTCTGGAAATCCAATGGGATTAATCCGAATATGATCAATTTTGCAGACGGAAGCGGGCTTTCTCCTCAGAACTATGTATCGGCAAAAGCGGAGGTACAGGCTCTTTTGTATGCTAAAAAGCAACCATGGTTTGATGCCTATTATGACGGATTCCCAACGCAGGAAAACGGGATGAAAATGAAAAGCGGAACTATGAGGGATACAAAATCTTTTGCGGGATATCAAACGGCAAAGGATGGAAAAAAATATGTATTCTCCATTATCATCAATAATTATCAGGGAAGCGGAAATACGGAATTACAGAAAATTCTGAATATTTTAAAATAAAAAAGGTATGAAGAATCGTCCGTTTTTATCGAGAATCAATAACTGGTTTGTATTTACGTTACTTACCGTGATTGTTATTGCTTTGATTGTTTCATCTAATATTCTCATTAAAAATTTAAGGGAAAAAGAGGCTGAAAGAATTAAGGTTTTCGCTACTGCGATAAAGATTCTTCAGGACAATAAGCAGAAAAGTTCTGAGACCCAGGAGCTGTTGTTTGCGATATTAACGGAGAATGATCAGATTCCATCAATTTTGACGAATGAAAATAAAGAACCTTTTATATTTGAAGGGAGTTCAAGAAATATTGCCAAAGAAATTCTTGAAAATCCCGGAGAACTAAAAAAGCTAATCTCAAAAATGGAAAATAATTATGCTCCATTTGAGATTGAAGTGGCAAACGGTGATAAGCAGTTTGTATTTTATGATAACTCTTCATTGCTTAACAATTTGCGGTACTATCCTTATTTCTTAGGGCTATTTATCCTATCCTACCTGTTATTTTCATTCTGGTTTCTGAGGACGATTAAAAAAACGGATGAAGGATATGTATGGGCAGGTCTGGCAAAGGAAACCGCACACCAGATCGGAACTCCGCTTTCATCCATGATCGGATGGATGGAGATTATGAAACTGGAAAATCCTGATTCTGAAGGAATCGAAGAGATAGAAAAGGATATTGAGAGGCTGAGAACCATTTCTGAACGATTTTCAAAAATCGGATCTGTGCCGGAGCTTAATGATATGAATTTTAATCAGATGATTCAGGAGAATTATGAATATTTAAAATCCAGGATTTCAAGTAAGATAAGTTTTACCCTGCAGCTACCGACATATACTATTCTGGTTCCGCATAATAAGATCCTGATGAGCTGGGTTATTGAAAATCTGGTGAAAAATGCCGTAGATGCTATGAAAGGGGAAGGATCTTTGCAAATGTCCGTATTTGAAAGAAATAAAAATATCCTGGTAGAAGTGAAAGATACGGGTAGCGGGATGACAAAGCAGCAGGCAAGAAATGCATTTAAACCGGGCTATTCAACAAAGAAACGGGGTTGGGGATTAGGGTTGTCGCTTGCAAAAAGGGTAGTGCAGGAATACCATAACGGTGACATAAAGATTTCACAAACAGAATTGGGCAAGGGGACTACTTTTAGGATAACAATTAAGAAAGGATAGAAAGTGTGTAAAAATAAAAAAAGCGGGGATTGTTCCCCGCTTTTTCATTAAGTATTGTTTATTATTTCTTTCCTGTTAACCACTGATCCTGCAGTTTTTGTTCTGCCGGTGTAGGATTGGCTTTGTATTTAAGCGTTTCCATTGTTAGCTTATCAAGGATTGCTTTTCCTTTCAGCTCTATTTTATCAGTCTTATCTCCATTTTTTCTAAGAACTGTTACTGTCACGGGTTGTCCTTCTTTGATGGTTTTGGTATAATTGATAAATGCCTGTATATTTTTCACATCAATAGTTTTTCCGTCTATTGCATAGATCTCATCCGTAATTTTAAAACCAATGCTTTTTGCAAAAGGAGATAAAGGAGAGTTTTCATCAAAAATGAAAGTATTGTTTTTCTCGTTAAATCCTGTTTGGTTTGGGTCTTTAATAAACCAGAAGATTGGTGGAGTTTCCTGTTTTGTTATTTCCACACCTACCTGGTTTAAATAGTCAGCATAAGGTGTTGGCTGATTTCCTGCAATATATTTGTTGTAAAAATCTTTAACTTGCGGATAGCCGGTAACAGTTACCAGTTCATCGATCAGTTTGTCGTCCTTAAACGGTTTGTTTTCACCAAATCTCTGTGATAATTTTCTGATCATATCACGATAACCCATCTCACCGTTGGATAATTTTCTAAGCTCAATATCCATACACATTGCCAGTAAGGCTCCCTTTTCGTAAACATTTCTGTACTGATCCTTGTAAGGCTCTACAAGAACATTTTTACTCATTACAGTAAACGGCATTGTGTCGTCATAGTTCTTAGAATTGGTGATTTTTTCACCTATTCTCTTCAGGAATTCATCCTTGTTGATCAATCCTTCCTGGATTTGGAATAAATTTGCGAAATACTCTGTTCCTCCCTCATACATCCATAGATGTTGAGACATTTTAGGATCTGCATAATTGAAGTAGTGAATTTCTTCAGAGTGGGTTTTCAGAGGATTTACCGTATGGAAGAATTCGTGTGAAACAACATCGGTAATGGTTTGGTCGATAGCTTCTTTAGGCATGGCCTCCGGTAATACAACACTTGTAGACTCATGGTGTTCTAGTGCTCCGAAACCTTTAATCTGAGGTCCTTCTCCACCTGAAAGGTAAAGCATGATCGCATACTTTTTATTGGTATTCATATCACCCAGGAATTTCTTTTGGGCAACGACCATTTTTTCAAGGTTGGTTTTAAAGTCAGCTGCTTTATACTTTCCTGTCGGAGAATAAACGCCTAAAACCAGATCCATACCGCCTGCATTAAAAGTAATATAGTCCGGTTTGGTGTACATTAACGGAGAATCTGTCACTTTTGCATAGTTAGCCAGCGTAAAAGTGTCTGTAGCTTCTGATTTATCCTGATCTACGAGGGCAGTGGTTCCATAGAAATCAGCGGGCTTCTGAATGACCAACTGGTAAGGAACATCCTGCATATCATCTATATATCCTATAAACCCATGGGTATTGATTAAATATACTTTTCCAGCTTCAATATCAGTTCCAGACGGAGAAAATACCGCTTTGTGTTTTTCAGTATTCAATTCATCATCAAAACTGTCATTGACCAGATAAGTTACCTTTGATAAAAACTGAGCATTTTTAAGTGCATAGGAATTGTCATCCACTTTAGTGTAGGCCAGCTCTCTTCCCTTGTTATCGAAGAATTTGATACCCTCTATAAATCTTCCGTAATCATCCACGGAATAAGTTCCGGGAACTGTTTTAGGAAAATGGAATTTTACATTGCCGGATTTCATTTTAGGAAATTCCATTGTTACCGCCACCTTATCGTCTTTTACATTCACCAGGTCAATATTGGTTTTAATAGACTGGGCATTGGCCAGAACAGTGGCTAATATACCTAAGCTTAGTGCTATTTTTTTCATTGATTAGAATTTATAGTTAAGTAGTTGTTCTAAAAATGATTTTGTTACAAATAAGATTCCATTGTGGTATTAAACTTTTCTTAAAATGGCAAAAGCCCTTCTGTATTTCAGCTTATTGTACCTTCTTATAATTCACGTAATAATTTTTATTAAACTCAACAGGAGTACCTTTTTTCAATTTTACCGTTTGCCATTCCTCTGTTGGATTTATAGTTTGCTCTCCGTCAATTCTGATAGGAAGCTTGAAGTTCTTAACAACATTGGTGTATCTGAACTTCAATGCTTCTCCTTTTTGAGAGTATTCCAGTGTCGGAACTTTAATAGTTCTCAAATACTGGTTGAATACACTGGAAAAGTCAATGCCTGATTTCGAATTGATGTAGTTTTCAATTTGCTGAGTAGTTACCGTCTGGTGGTAGAATTCCTTATTAAGGCCTCTTAAGATCTGTCTGAACTTATCATCATTGTTGATAACCTGTCTGATCGTGTGGATCATGCTGGCTCCTTTAGGGTACATATCACCGCTTCCTTCATTTCGAACTCCGTATTTACCGATAATCGGGATATCATTGCTTATGATATTGCGTATTCCGATGGCATATATATCTGCTGATTTTTTATCCAGGTATTTTTCTGTAAAAAGAACTTCTGAATAATTGGTAAAACTTTCATGGATCCACATGTCAGCCTGATCTTTTGCGGTAATATTATTGGCAAACCATTCATGTCCGCTTTCATGGATAATGATAAAATCCCATTTCAATCCCACTCCCGTACCGGACAGATCCCGTCCCAGATATCCGTTCATATATTGATTACCATAAGCTACGCTACTCTGATGTTCCATCCCCAGATACGGAGAATCCACGAGTTTATAAGAATCCTCATAAAAAGGATACGGACCAAACCAGTACTCAAAAGCGGATAGCATTGGTTTTACCTGCTGGAATTGCTTTTTTGCTTTTTCTAGATTGTAATCCAATACCCAATAATCCAGATCCAATTTCCCTTTTTCCCCGTTAAAAGTATCTTTAAAATTGACGTATTTTCCAATATTAGGAATGATAGAATAGCCGTTGATTGGGTTTTTAACTTCCCAAGTATATATGGTTTTATCTCCGTCCGCTTTTTTATCGATTAAACGTCCGTTTCCAACCCCAACAAGACCTTTGGAAGCAATGATTTTCATAGTGATGCCATTATCCGGCTCGTCACTCCATATATCCTTTGTAGGAAGCCATACAGAAACCCCTATGCCTTCATCAGCAACGCTCATCCAAGGATTTCCATTTTCATCCTTGGTAAAAACCCAGCCTCCATCCCAGGGTGCTTTTTTGGCAATCACAGGATTTCCGGAATAGGTGATATCAATGGTGTATTTTTCGCCTTTTTTGAAGTTTTTATTTGTGGTGATGAAAATGAAATCCCCATCCTGTTTGGTGTCGGCAATCGGAAAGCTGGCCTCCACTTTATCGGCTTTCATAGGTTTTTGAAGATCGATCTGGAAAGTAGGGTTGGTGACATCTTTGATGATTTCAAAACTGATCTTGTTGGTTCCTTTAATGCTTTTCTGATCAAAATCCGGTTCTACGGAAAGATCATATCTTTTTACATCCCAAAAGTTCCGGAATTTGGTGTTTGAACCTTTTAAAGTGTCCTGCTTTGTAAATGTTTCCGTTTTTTCGAAGAATTGTCCAAAAGCAAGTCCTGATGCAAGTAAAAGTGAATATGAAAGTTTTTTCATCTGATATCAAATTATTAATCTATCAAAAATAGAAAATTAATTGAAGATAAATTGTGAAAGCATAAAATAGTTCTTAAAACTAATATCGGTGACAACGGGCAAAACAATAGCCCTGATTGAAGTGAAAATCCTTTTTGTAAAAAAGATTGTAACGGAAAGCAGGATTAAGCTCCTGAAAAAAAATATAAATCGAGTGGTTATATCCATAAAAAATCCCGCAGATCAATCTGCGGGAATATAGTAAGAAGACGCTTTTGGTCTTTGTTTTTTGCTGACACTACTTCTGGACGACAGGCAGGTTTCCTTCACGTTTCTGAACCTTTTTATAGGTGTAAGAACACATGACAATACTGAATTCATACAGCAACAATAATGGCAGGGCTGCCATAATCATACTTAAAACATCAGCAGGAGTAATAATAGCTGCTACAACCATGATGAGCACAATAGCATGTCTTCGGTATGTTTTCATGAATTTCGGGCTCAGAATTCCGATCGTCGTAAGGAAATAAATAAGGATAGGAAATAGAAAAACCACTCCCATACCTAATACAACCTGTAAGAATAACGTGGTATAATCGCTCAGATCATAAAGAGGAACGATAATATCGGAAATTTTGAAAATCACCCCAAAGTTGACGGCAAAAGGAAGAATCAGAAAGTACCCTGATAAAACCCCTGACATAAACAATATCCACACCGCATTGATAATGAAGATCGAATTTTTTCTTTCTTTCGGATGTAATGCAGGACTGACGAAACGCCATAGCTCCCAGACTATATAGGGAAATGCCAGAACAATCCCCCCGAAAATAGAAACGGCCATCATGACATTGAACTGCTGATAAAGCCTTTGTACACGAACAGGAAATTCTTTTGGAAGATGTATGCTGTCTTCTCCGAGGATCATCCTCGAAAAGTGATTAACAATTTTAAAAGTGGGAAAGTCATTTCTGGTAGGACCGAAAAAAATATGGTCCATAATCCAATTGATATTAAAGCCAATGATAAAAGCGGCAATAATAATAGCAATAATTGAGCGAATCAGATGCCCTCTTAATTCTCCAATGTGCCCAAGAAAGGACATTTCCTTTTTTTCTTCCATTATATAGAATCTATCTAGAATATTAAGGTCTTACAAAGTAAAAACTTTATAATATATAAGCATGCAAAACTATGAAATTATAATGAGTAATTGTAATTATTGATTATGATTTTGCTGTCCTTTTTATATAATCACTGATCCCGGTAAAAAATTACCGGGATCAGTTTTGAGATTTCTACTTTTCTTGTTTTTCCAATATTTCCAGCACTTTTTCACCAACCGCTCCTCCTGATTGAGGATTTTGGCCTGTAACGAGTCTTCCGTCAGCAACGGCGAAAGAAATAAAATCTTTATCGGCTTTAACATAGTTGGCACCTTTGCTTTTTAAAACATCTTCTGTCAGATAAGGCATATGGTCAGCTAACTCAGCTGCTACCTCCTCCGAATTTGAAAAACCGGTAAGTGTTTTCCCCTTAATCAGTAATTCACCATCTGAAAGCCGGATGTTAAATAAACCTACAGCACCATGAAAAACAGAAGAAACAATTCCTCCGTTTTCATAGATCTTTCTTGAAATATCCTGTAACTCCTTATTGTCAGGAAAATCCCATACAACACCATGTCCTCCGGAATAGTAAATAACTTCATAATCTTCTGCATGAATATCCTTAGGCTCTAAAGTATTTGCCAACTTTTCCCTGAAGGATTGATCTGCATAATATTTCCAGTCCACCGGTTGTACAAACATTTGGAGGGAAACAGGATCAAGAGGAGTGTAACCACCTCGCGGGCTTACAAAATCGATTTCATATCCTTTTTGGGATAATTTTTCATAAAAATGAACTGCCTCACCTAGCCATAAACCGGTTGCACGATCCATTTCAGGGTATTTTTCCACACTTGTGACTACGATTAATGCTTTTTTCTTCATGTTTTTTGTATTTGTTCTTACAAGATATGGATTTTAAAAAATGTTGGCAAGGGTAAAAATAAAGTTCCGGCTTGCGAAGCAAGCCGGAACTTTATTTTTATAAGATGTTATTTTTTAGATTATTCCTTCGTCCAATAATTTGTGAAGGTCTATAATTCCAAAGTACTTACCATTTTCGGTTACAATAAGCTGGCCGATATTGTTTTCTTTTAAAACTTTTATCGCATCTTTTGCGAGAACATTTTTTTCAATGGTTTTAGGATGGGCAGACATGATATCTTTGGCCAGAACCTTAGATATATCTTCATCTTTTAACAGCATCCTTCTCAGGTCACCGTCCGTAATCACACCGATGATTTCATCTTCTTTTGTAACCACAGTAATTCCATGACTCGATGCGCTGATTGAGATAATTACATCCCGTACAGGTGCATTTTCGCTTACCTGTGGTTTTTGTGATGAAAGGAATTGTTCAACCCTTGCGGTTAAGTTTTTTCCTAAGCTTCCTCCGGGGTGGAATTTTGCGAAATCGTTTTCTTTAAAGTCGTTGAGTTCCATCAGGCAGATTGCCAGGGCATCTCCCAGTGCCATCTGTATGGTAGTAGAACTGGTCGGAGCTAGTTTATTGGGGCAGGCCTCAAGGTCAACATGGGTATCTAAAATGATTTCAGAAAATTCTGCCAGTTTGCTTTTTCTGTTTCCTGTCATTCCTATTAATGATGAAGAATAATCTTTTAAGAATGGAACAAGATTGGCAATTTCAGGTGAATTTCCGGAATTGGAAATGCATAAAACCACATCCTGTTTCTGGATAACTCCAAGATCTCCATGAATGGCTTCCGAGGCGTGAAGGAACTGGGAAGGAGTTCCGGTGGAATTGAGTGTGGCAACAATTTTATTTCCCACATGAGCAGATTTTCCTATTCCAACAACAATTAATTTTCCTTTTGCTGAATGAATAACCTCTACTGCTTTTACAAATTCATTGTCTATTCTGCTTTTTAATTTTTCAAGTTCTGAAATCTCTATTTCTAATGTTGTTTTTGCTATTGAAATGATATTTGCTCTTTCCATTTTTACCTTTACAATTTGTATACAAAATTCTCCCGATATAAATTTATACTTTAAAAAGAATATTTAATATAAATTTTATTTTTTATAAATTCGTTCGCTTTTATTATAAGCAAAAATTTTATAACTTTGGATTAGATGCAAATTTAGCAATAGAAAATTAGATGAGCGCAAAAAAAGCCAATTTATCGGGCGAATTGAAAAAGTATTTCGGGTTTTCTACTTTTAAAGGTCAACAAGAACAAATTATAGAAAATCTGTTACAAGGGAAGGATATATTTGTTTTGATGCCGACAGGAGGAGGTAAGTCATTATGTTACCAACTTCCGGCACTCATTTCTGAAGGGACGGCGATTGTAGTTTCTCCCTTAATCGCATTAATGAAGAATCAGGTAGATGCCGTAAATGGTCTTTCATCTGATGATGGAGTAGCACATGTTTTAAATTCATCATTAAATAAAACCCAAACCAAGCAGGTCTTTGATGATATTAAAAGCGGGAAGACAAAATTACTTTATGTTGCTCCTGAATCATTAATTAAAGAAGATTATCTGGATTTCCTTAAGGAAGTTAAAATTTCATTCTTTGCTATTGACGAGGCTCACTGTATTTCAGAGTGGGGACACGATTTCAGACCGGAATACAGAAATCTGAAATTGATTATCGATAAAATTGCCGACGTTCCCGTTATTGCACTTACAGCCACGGCAACTCCTAAGGTTCAGGATGATATCCAGAAAACATTGGGAATGACGAATGCATTGGTATTTAAGGAAAGCTTCAACCGTGCTAATTTATACTACGAAGTACGCCCGAAAGTCAATGTAGATCTTGAAATCGTAAAATTTATTAATCAGCATAAGGGAAAATCAGGAATTATATATTGTTTAAGCAGGAGAAAAGTAGAGGAATTTGCGCAGCTTTTACAAGTGAATGGAATCAATGCATTACCATATCACGCCGGTCTTGACCAGAAGGTAAGAGTGGCTAATCAGGATAAATTCCTCATGGAGGATGCTGATGTTATTGTTGCAACCATTGCTTTTGGGATGGGAATTGATAAACCGGATGTGCGGTTTGTAATCCATTACGATTTTCCGAAGTCATTAGAGAGTTACTACCAGGAAACGGGACGCGCAGGAAGAGACGGTGGAGAAGGACACTGCTTAGCCTTTTATGATCCGAAAGATATCGAAAAGCTTGAAAAGTTCCTTGCTCAAAAGCCGGTTTCAGAAAGGGAAATCGGATTACAACTTTTAAATGAAGTGGTAGGTTATGCTGAAACATCCATGAGCCGGAGACAGTATATTTTGTATTACTTTGGTGAAGCTTTTGATCCTGTTAATGGAGAAGGAGCTAAAATGTGTGATAATGCATCAAACCCTCCAAAATTAAAGGATGCTACAAAAGATCTGAAGAAAGTTCTGGAACTGATCAGGGAAACTGGAGAAAAGTTTAAATCCAAAGACCTGATCTCTGTGATCTCGGGAAAAGAAAGTGCTGTCACCAAATCGTACAAGCTTGAACAAAGTTCATATTTCGGTTTCGGGAAAGATCAGAAAGATAACTATTGGAAAACGATCTTAAGACAGGCTACTGTTCAGAATTTTCTGCAAAAAGATATTGAAACGTACGGTGTTTTAAAGATTACGGATAAAGGCCTACAGGTTCTGGACCATAATTTAGATCACGTGTTTATGATAGCAGAAGACCGCGAATTTGACCTTACACAGTCAAAAGCGGAAAGTGATCAGGTGCAGATGCAATCCGGAGGAGGACTGGACCAGAATTTATTTGGTCTTTTAAAGGAACTGAGGAAAAAAGTAGCTAAAAAATACGGAATTCCTCCTTATACGGTATTCATGGATCCTAGTTTGGAAGACATGACGGTTCAGTATCCGATCACAGTGGAGGAAATTGCCAAGATTTATGGAGTAGGGGAAGGAAAAGCCAAAAAGTATGGAAAGGAATTTGCCGACTACATAAAAACCTATGTTGAAGACCATAATATTGAACGTACTCAGGATATGGTACTGAAACAGGTAGCGAATAAATCGAGCCACAAAGTATTTATTATTCAGAGTACCGATAAGAAGATCGATCTTGAGGATATTGCAAGAGCCAAAAATTTAACAATGAATGAATTGTTGAAAGAAATGGAAAGTATTGTATACCAGGGAACGAAGCTGAATATTGATTACTATATTGAAGATAATTTCGATGAAGATATTGTAGATGGCTTCATGGAATTCATGAATGATTCTGAAAGCGATAGCATGAAAGTATTGCTGGATGAATTCGGAGATGAGCTTTCTGATGAAGAGGTCAGAATGTTAAGGATAAAATTCATTAGTGACGTAGCTAATTAAATTAAAAATATGAACCTTATCCGATCATGGGTAAGGTTCTTTTACAATGATGAAAAAGATTTCTGTTATTTTTATTCTGCCGGATTTGGAAACCGGAGGTGCAGAAAGAATTATTACCACAATTGCAAATCATCTTTCACGGGATCGTTTTGAACCTAAGATTTTGCTTTTACGGAAACAAGGAGGTTATCTTAGCTTTCTTGAAAAAGATGTTGAAATTATTGATATCAATACAGAAAGAATCAGACATTCATTAAAGCCTATTTTATCGGAGATCTATAAAAGGAAACCTGATATTGTATTTTCAGGATTTGGTGAGGTAAATGCATATTTATCATTGTTTATAAAGCTTTTTCCAAGGACGAAGTTCATTGCCAGAGAAACAAATGTGGTAAGTGAGCATGTGACGCGGAAAGAAATTAAATTCTTTTATAATTTTTATAATAGCTATCAACGGATCATCGCACAAAGTGATGACATGATGAGGGATCTGATGAAGAACTTTAATATAAAATCGGATAAGATTGTGAAGATCAATAATCCGGTGGATTTTGATTTTATCAATCAGAAACTTGCCGTTTCCCAAAAGCCGGAATGCTTTGCGTACAATTACAAAAATGTTGTGGCCATTGGAAATTTATCTTCAAGAAAAGGATTCGATAACTTGCTGAAAGTTTTTTCCCGATTAAAAAATGAAAATATTCTGCTCCATATTCTGGGGGACGGAAAAGACAAAGAAATCCTGCATCAGATGAAAGATTTTCTGGGATTAAAACATGTATTTTTCCATGGAAGACAGGAGAATCCTTATCAATACTTAAAATACGCGGACCTTTTCATTCTTTCTTCAAGATATGAGGGATTTCCTAATGTGTTATTGGAAGCCGGTGCTTGTGGAACTTACGCTCTTGCTAACAACTGTCCCGGAGGTATTAATGAAATCATCCAACATCAGGTAAACGGTGAGATTTCGGATATCAATAATCACGAAGATTTTTCTCAAAAGATCATGAGTATCCTGCATCAGACCTATGATAAAGAAGCCATTAAAAGTTCTATTAAATCAAGGTTTTCCAAGAATATTATTCTCGATAAATACGAAAAACTTCTGTTGGATGTAGTTCGTAGTTCATAACAAAAATTGTTAATAGGCTAATTACTAATTATTAAACCAAAGGTAATCATGGAGAAAATAATTAAATCGTTTGCAATAGCTATTTTGATGGTGAATTCTGTAGCTCTTATGGCTCAGAACACCCAGCTTTCCAGAAAAGAGTTGCTAAAAACAGGTCTTGATCAGAAAGTTAAAACTGCGGAAATTCAGGAGGTCACAATAGCTGCAGGCATAGCGGCACCGGAGCATCTGCATCCTTGTCCGGTATTGGGAATAATAAAATCAGGAGATGCTGTTTTTCAGATAGAAGGACAGCAAAAAATAATACTCCATGAGGGGGATGCTTTTTATGAACCAAAAAACGTTAAAATTCTTCATTTTGATAATGCATCAGCTGAAAAACCACTCATTTTTTCAGCAATTTATTTAAAAGAAGGAAATGAAGAAAATATCAAACTATTGAAGTAACTCCTGTAAAAGATAGGATGTCCTGTTATCAATTCTAAAATTGATAAAACTCACTTTGGTGCTTGGTAATTTATCATTAAATTTGTAAGACTTAAGATAGATAATAATAAACAAATTCATAAAATAACATGAGTCAATTCGATGTTACCGTAATAGGTTCTGGTCCTGGTGGTTATGTTGCTGCAATTCGTGCTGCGCAATTAGGCTTCAAAACAGCAATTATTGAAAAATATTCAACTTTAGGCGGAACTTGTCTTAACGTTGGATGTATTCCTTCTAAAGCACTTTTAGATAGTTCCGAGCATTTCGAAAACGCAAAACATAATTTTGCAGGTCACGGAATCATTATCAATGATCCTCAAGTAGATATTGCAAGAATTATCGAGCGTAAAAATGAAGTGGTAAAGCAAAATACAGATGGGATCAACTATCTGATGAGCAAAAACAAAATTACTGTTTTTGAAGGTGTTGGAAGTTTTGAATCAGCTACTCAGATTAAAATCAGCAAGAAAGATGGTTCTTCAGAAACTATCGATTCCAAATATACAATCATTGCAACAGGTTCCAAGCCGTCTTCATTGCCTTTTATTACGCTTGACAAGGAAAGAGTAATTACTTCTACTGAAGCTTTGAATCTTAAAGAAATTCCTAAGCACTTGGTAGTTATCGGAGGTGGTGTAATCGGTCTTGAGCTAGGTTCAGTATATTTAAGATTAGGATCTCAGGTTACTGTTGTTGAATTTATGGATAAGATCATTCCTGGAATGGATGGAGCATTAAGTAAGGAATTACTGAAAGTTCTTAAGAAGCAGGGAATGAAATTCATGCTTTCTACTGCTGTTTCTGCTGTTGAGAGAAATGGAGACTCTGTAAAAATTACAGCTAAAGATAAAAAAGGAGAGGAAATTACTGTTGAAGGAGACTATTGTTTGGTTTCTGTGGGTAGAAAGCCTTATACAGATGGTTTAGGTCTTGAGAAGGCTGGAGTAGAACTTGATGAAAGAGGCAGAGTAAAGGTAAATGATCATTTACAGACCAATGTTGCCAATATTTATGCGATCGGAGATGTGGTTAAAGGAGCTATGTTAGCGCATAAAGCTGAAGAAGAAGGCGTATTTGTTGCTGAAACTTTAGCAGGTCAAAAGCCACACATCAACTACAATCTTATTCCTGGTGTAGTATATACATGGCCTGAAGTTGCCGGAGTTGGTAAAACTGAAGAGCAGTTAAAAGAAGAAGGTGTTGCTATTAAAGTGGGTTCATTCCCAATGAGAGCATTAGGAAGAAGCCGTGCAAGTGGTGATATTGACGGATTGGTAAAAATCATTGCTGATGAGAAGACAGATGAGGTTTTAGGAATGCATATCATCGGAGCAAGAGCCGCAGATTTAATTGCTGAAGGTGTAATTGCTATGGAATTCCGTGCAAGTGCAGAAGATATTGCAAGAAGTTCTCATGCTCACCCAACGTATGCTGAGGCTGTTAAAGAAGCGGCATTGGATGCTACAGGGAAGAGACCAATTCATATGTAGTATTTACTGAAAGATTAAAAATTTCAAAATTGATATAAAAAGAGAAACCAAAACTTGGTTTCTCTTTTTTTTGGCATAAAAATAGAGATGCTGATATAAAAGTAAAATAATGAAAAATATATTTATTGGTTTAGCGATGTTTACCGGAATTTATTCTTTTGCTCAGGAAGCTGGAAAAGCAGGAGAACTGTTAAAAAATGAAGCTTCTGTGACTGAAATGAAATCTTCAGCGGCCAAAGGAAATCAACAAAATAATACTACTAAAAATAATACTACTAAAAGCAATTCCGGATTTCGAAACGGTAATCAAAATAATGGTTTTAAAAATCCCAATTATCATTGGAACCAAAATTATGGATATGCAGAAGTTTTTCTGAGGATTCCTGAACTGGGATATTTCACTGTTGAACTTGGTGATCAATCCATTTCAAATAATTCCGGAAAATACCGTTTCTTTGATTTGCAATCCGGGAGAATGCCCATATCAATTTATGATAATGGATTTTTAATTTACAGATCGACTCTGATGTTAAGGAATAACAACAGAATGGTACTCGATTTTTTTACCAATGAAGGTTTATATTTATTGGATTCTTACCCGGTTCAGGACGGATCTTATGGCTTCAACGACTGGAATGATATATGGAATAATCCTTATGGTAATCAATCCGGAAACTGGAATCAACCAGGCAATACTATGGATGCCCGCACATTCAGCCAATTTTTTGAAATGCTTCAGAATAATGAGAAATTTGATGACGGTAAAATAGCATTGATTAATCAGCAGATGCGTACTTCTTTTTTTACTTCACAGCAGATAAGGGATCTTGTAAAATCGTTGAGTTTTGATAAGAATAAATTGACCCTGGCGAAATCCATGTACCGAAAATGTGCAGATAAGAACAGGTATTTCATGGTGTATGATGCTTTTGATTTCGAAAGCAGTAAGCGGGAATTAATGGAATATATAGCAAACTCATAATAAGCATCTAGACAAATTTTAAATTTAAATTATGGAAAGATCAGAATTGGAATTGTATTTAAAACGGTTGGGAACGTACTGGAACCATGAAGATAACGGCGAGCTGAAAGGCTTGCAGAAATTACATCAGTTGCATCCTAAACATATTGTATTTGAAAATATTGATTCTTTCATGGGCATCGTTCCTTCTTTAGACATAGGTGCCATTTTCCATAAACTGGTTACACTTCAAAGAGGTGGATACTGTTATGAACAAAATATACTGTTTAAAAATATCCTGACGAACTTAGGGTTTACTATCAAAATGCATCTGGCCAGAGTCCTGTGGAATAGTGCCAATGGTAAAGCAACGGCAAGATCACACATGATGCTCACTACGGATATTAAGGGTCTAAAATACCTTGTAGACGTGGGTTTCGGTTCAATGACGCTTACTTCACCCATATTACTTCAGGCAAATATAGAGCAGGAAACTCCAAATGGAGTGTTTCGATTGGTAAACAATGACATTTTTTATCAGTTGGAGGTTTTGAAGGAAGAATGGCTTCCGATCTATAAATTTTCACTTGAAGAAGTGGAGAAGCCTGACCTGGAAATGGCAAATTGGTTTGTGGCTACTGGACCTGATTCTGTATTTGGTAAATCTCTTATGATTTCCAGTGTAGATGAAAAATCCAGATATTCCCTTTTTAATCATGCATTCACTATACGCGGAAATGATGGAAGAAAAGAAAGTCTTGAAATTACTGAGCCTGATCAACTAAGGTTTATCCTGGCCACACATTTTAATCTTGACAAGCTTTCGGATCAATTATTAAGCACAATGTATAACAAGCTGAACGAAATCCGGATTCGTTTTCAGACAACTTAATAACCGGTCGATGAATAATCAACTTTGTAGCTAAGTTCTCTTTTAAAATAGACCTCTTTATAAATATAAACTGGTAAAGGAATATTGGGTCTGATTAATAAAATTAAATCAGGAAATTCAGGGAAATAGAAGCTGACGGAATTATTTCTGAAGGAGTCATTTTATATTTCCGTACCTTTGCAGACTAATTTTATCATCAATGCAACTCGGAAGAACTCAAACTTTAAAAATTTCAGAAAAAAATAATTCAGGATGGATCCTGATCGATGAATCGGGTGAAAAGGCTTTTTTACCAAAGGTTTTCGCTCAGGAAGATAAGGAAATTGAGGATGAAATTGAAGTTTTTGTGTATCAGGATGATGGTAAATTAAAAGCCACTACTGAAATTCCATTGGCTGAAGTAGGAGAGTATGCAGTAATGACAAGTGTTCAGAGTTTACCTAGTGGTGCTTTTATGGATTGGGGAATTATTAAAGATTTATTCATTCCTTATAAGCAACAAAAATCCAAAATTATTGAAGGCAAGAGATATCTGGTATATCTTTATGTAGATGAGGATCTGGAACTGATCACAGGAACAACAAAGTTTAAAAGGAATCCTCAATATGAAAATCTGCCCTTCCAGAAAGGGGATAAAGTAGATCTGATCATGATGAATGAAAGTGAACTGGGGTGGAATGTTGTTATTAATAAAAAATATATAGGATTGATCTATGCTTCTGATGTTTTCAAGAAATTATATCCGCTATCTGAAGAAAAAGGATACATTAAAGCCATTCGTGAAGACGGTAAGATTGACGTTTCCTTACAGCCTGAAGGTTTTGAAAATATTGATGAGTTTAAGCAAAAAATCCTTACCAAATTAGAGGAGAACTATGGTCTTCTTTATCTATCTGATAAATCTACTCCAGAGGAGATCAAAGGTGAAATCCAGATGAGTAAAAAGAACTTCAAGAAAGCAATCGGAGGTCTTTATAAAGATAAGATCATCGATATTATGGAGGATAAGATCAGATTATTATAAATATAAAACGAGCAGAATTTTCTGCTCGTTTTTTTGTTTTTATTCTCTGTTCTTAATCAATATCCAACCATTGTATAATCGCCCATCCGAAACCTTTATAATGTACCAATAACTTCCTGTAGGCAATGGTAATGAATTGTATTTTCCGTCCCATTCAAAAGGTTTTTTACTGATGATATCTTTGAATACCGGAATACCTCTTCTATCATAGATGCCTACTTCAGTTCCTGTATAATTTTCAAGGCCTCTTATCTTCCATTTATCGTTGATCCCATCACCATTAGGAGTAATTGCATTAGGAATATTGAAGATAGAAAAGTTTTTCTGGCCAATGATACAACCTGATTTTGTTCTTACATAAACAGTATATTCTCCCATGCTTAAATTATTAAAGACATTGGAATCCTGCCATGTCACATTATCAAGTGAATATTCATAGTTTCCACTAGCTGAAAGTAAAACAGTTGCAGAACTATTAGCAATTGTTACAGAAACGATCTCAGCTAAAACAGAATAGCTAACCTGCGTATTTGCAATGCTTTCACATCCGAAACTGTTGGTTACTTTCACAGAATAGTTTCCGGGAACGGATACTATAATTGTCTGTGTTGTAGCTCCTGTATTCCATAGATAAGAAGCAAATCCGCTTCCTGCATCGAGTGTTAATGTTTTTCCCTTGCAAAAATCAATGTTTTCTGGAAGACTGATTTTAGGCTTTGGATTTAATGTTAAGCTTAATCGTATCACTATAAAACAGCCATCGGGGGTAGATACTTTTACATGAATAATACTTGAGCCAATGCTCATCATATAAACTGAAGGATTTGGAATCGTATTTCCTGCACTATCTGTATAAGTAAAAGTGTAGTTTTGCGGGTTAGAAATAATATTTCCTTCATACGAATGAAGATTAATAGCCATTGTTGTTCCGGTAGAAGTATTGCATAAAGCATCTGTGACATCCTGAGCCGGAACATTATTGATGGACAATGTAACAGCTATGGATTGCTTTTCAGATTTGCACCCGTTCAATGTTTGAGTGACAAAATATGTTTGTCCATGTACCAGCGGTGTACTGAGAGGTAAAATATTCCCTCCCGCATTGTAAAACACAAGTGATGCTCCCGTAACAGCCAGATTAGCTAACGTAGGATTGGCAGAGGCACAAAAATCCTGAGTAGCATTTGCTGCTGGCTTAGGAGTGGAATTAACCGTCACCTGAATTGCTATTTTGTTGCTTTCACAGTTGTTAATGGTTTGTGAAGCATAATAGGTTTGCCCGCTTACAAGCCCTGTATTTAAAGGTAAAAGGTTTCCTGATGCATCATACCATTTTATATTCTGACCAATGATCTGAATATCTGAAACTTTTGGCTGATTAGTAGCGCAAAATGTTTGTTGTAAATTTTGTGTTGCAGGGAGAGCCGGAGAGGTTATAATTACATTTTGGTTTTGTGTTGCCGTATTTCCATGACCATCATTATATGTCCAGTGGATTATATAAGTTCCCGGAACAGAATAAGAAAGCGGATCTGTGGTGGTTGCTGTAATAATTCCTGCGCAATTATCAGTTGCTGTTGGGAAAGTTGAAATTACAGTATGGCAATCTCCTGTGACATCCGGCATATTGGCAATATTTGGAACCGGTGCAACAGTATCTCCTACGATTACATTTACAGTGAAGCTTCCGTCACAACCGCCTGACCCTGATACCTGACAAATATATGTCCCTGCATTAGCCGCTGTAGCATTTGAAATAACAGGATTTTGTTGGGTAGAACTAAATCCATTAGGTCCGGTCCAGCTATATGTTGTTCCCCCGGTTGCATGTAATTGGATGGATGAATTGATACAAACAGGAGAGTTTGAGGTTACTGTAGCGGCTGATGTACAATCCTTAAATTTAGCAATAAAAATATCGTTTCCACCACCAGGTAATTGCTGAAATGTTCCAGGGGTTGCGATACCTGATGTATTTCCACCTGACATTCCTGTTAAATAAATCGCATCATCATTATCTTTTGTTACCTCTCCTTGTTGTGTCGCACCATTTCCTGTATAATAAGTACCCCATTCCTTTACATCATTTTGGTTATATTTAATTAAAAATGTAGAATTATATTGTGCCGGCATTCCCATATAGGCACCGGGAGTCGATATATCCGGAAGGCCATTGAAATGTAAACCTGTGAAGAAAACATTTCCCGAAGTGTCAGGATATGCCAATAATTGAGGATCTCCATGAAAATTAAAGTAGTTTTTTGTAACGGTATTATTCGCAAGGTTAACACGCCAAATTCCTGGCTGCCCCTGAGGAAAAGCAGTTGTAGTATATTTTCCCGGAAGAATTAAAATATTATTTACAATTCTTGCTTTTAACACAAGTTCAGATCCTGCGTTTCCATAATAGCTTGATCGAAGAATGGTGTTTCCTTGTTTCGATAATTTAATATAGATTCCGTCTGATTCTCCACCTTTTATAGATTGAAAGGCATTAATCATGGGGATATTTGAAGATTGTGTAGCTCCAATTATTTCAAGATCATTGTTTGAAGAAAAAATATGGAAAATAGAAGTTGAACCATCACTTTGCCCAAAATAAGTTGCCCAATCTACATTACCTGTTGTTGAATTTAAAGAGGCTAAAATTCCATCTGTATATCCAAGAGGTGTAGATTTTGTTGGTTGCATTGCATTCACAGTTGGGAAATCAGAACTGAAAGCATCTCCTCCGATATATATCTTATTTTGATTATAAGAAACGGAATAAAGCTTGTCTTGTCTGCTGGAAACAAATTCTTTTTGAAAGACAAGAGCGCCATTATTGTCAAATTTTACTAAAACAATATTTTCATTGTATGGTCCTCTTTGAATAGTTCCCCCGGCATAAATACTAAAATCTTCGTCAAAATCAACATCCATGAAAACATCAGTCATTCCAAAACCATAATATGTTCCCCAAAGTCTTTGTCCGCTTGGCGTCAACTTCATTAAAAAAGAGTCAAGTCCACCGGCAAGATTCTGTTGATAGGTACCTGAAGTAGCAAAATTAGTATAGCTACTGGTGGTACCAAATAAGTAACCCTTATTTTGACTATCAGTTTTTATTCTACCATAATCATCACCTGTTCCACCCGCATGGCTTCCCCAGATTCTTGTTGGAACCGGATCAATGATAATAGTTTTAGTGGAAATGTCAATTGGAGTATTAAAGCTAAAAGTTTGATTACCAATATCATTAAAAGAAACGGGAATACTTACATTTATATTCTTGTTTTTAATCCAACTGTTGGGAATATTTTCCTGCATTTTTCCAAAACGCATATCCAAGGTAAGCTTACCATCTTTAATTGAGGTTGGAGCCCCACTAAATTTCATTTTTATATCTGAAATTTTTCCGCCTGGATTGATAATAAAATTGTACTCAATGGGCTTCATAGTGTCTTTTGGTTTAAAAAATACCAAATCAATATTTGAATAAATATTCTTGTATACTATTTTTTGGAACCTGTGTACATTGGTTATTCCTTTAGAATTATTGGGAATGTTGTAATAATTGTCAAAATCATAAGATTTTCCCTCCGCAATAATTGCAACACTTTTATTTGAATTTAGTAATTCAATATCAACTCTATGAAATAAATGTTCGTAAAGGAATTCATCCTCATAATACGTTTTAGCGTTTAAAGATTTATCTTTTTTAAATTTTTGGGAATTAGGATTGGATGTCTTTTTCGTTTCGTATACATCATAAGAAAACCCATTAGATCGAAGTTGAACATTCAGCCCTGCTGAATTGTACAAATATTTTACATCAGTATTTTCTTTTCCATCCTGATCAACAATCTGGCCTTTGTTTTCGTAAAAAAAATACTGATTATCCTGTATAGCTTTGGTTTGAGAAAATGTGAGTCCATAGGTGAACACTGATAAAAGAAATAAAATTTTCCGCATCTATTATTAATTTCCGGCAAATATATAAAAACGCCTCACTTTATCGGGATTAATAATCATTCATCTGTAAGTGTTTGTTTTAAAACATGATGGAAATCATGAGATTCATTTAATTATTTTGTTTAACAATTTTGTCAAAAAAAAAATTTGATCTACATTTGCACAAATTTGTTTAACAAAAATGTCAAATCAAGCAAAAAAAGACCAAACACAAGAATTGATCAAAGAAACTGCGAAGCACCTATTCTTTGTGAAAGGGAAGTTTGATGCTACTACGCAAGAGATTGCAGATGAAGCCGGAGTGAATAGAACGCTTATTAATTACTATTTCCGTTCAAGAGATAATCTGATGCAGATTGTATTTAATGAAGCGCAAAAAGTAGAACAAGAGAAATCTAAAATTATACAGAATTCCGATCTGCCTTTTAAAGAGAAAATAAGCCAGTTTATAGAAGGCAGCTTATCAACAAGCCTTCAGTATCCTTATCTGGAAACTTATATTGTTTCACAGATCAATAAAGGGAATTGTCATCAGAAGGATATAGAGGAAGATGATTTGAAAAAGATGTATGAAGACATTGAAACGGAAATGGAAGCAGGAAATATAGAGAGAATGAAACCTATCCAATTTATTCTGAATATGGTTTCTTTATTGGTATTTCCCAGCGCAATACGTCCTCTTTTGATGGAGAATCTAATGATCAGTGATAAAGAATTTGATAAGATCATATCAGAGAGAAAAGAGATCATACTGAATATTTTATTTAAAAATTAGTTAAAAGCTTAAAGTATTTTTAAATATGATCCGTCCTTTAGGAATAAAGTATTTGAAGAAGAACATCTATTAAAAAAATAAACGAAGTAATAAAATTATGAAAAGAAAACGTATAACTGCACAAAAGCTAAAAATAGGGATAGCTGCAGCATTTATGATTTTCGGTTACTCATCGGTACATGCTCAGCAACAGGTTTCTTTAAAAGAAGCCATTCAGCAGGCCCTGAAAAATAAGGCAGAAGCTAAGAAAGCTGCTTTACAGGTAAAAAAAGCTGAATATAAGATTGATGAAGCCAGAGCCGGTGCTTTACCGCAGATCAGTGCTAATATCAGCAATACTTTTAATCCTATTTTACAGAAGTCTGTTCTTCCTGGTGAGATTTTAGGAATGCCGGGACAAATGATTCCGGTGACATTCGGAACAAAATGGCAGTCTGTAAACTCTGTAACGCTTAACCAGAATATTTTTGACCAGAGAGTATTCATCGGTTTAAAAGCGGCTAAATCTACCCGTGAGTTTTATATTCTTAATTCACAGCTGACCAATGAACAAATCATTGAAAATGTAGCGACAGCTTATTATCAGGTTTTTGTTCAGGAAGAAAATCTTAAGACGATTGAAGCCAGTTATGCTAATACGGAAAGGGTAAGAAATGTGATCAAAAGTTTAGTTGATAATGGCCTTGCTAAATCTATAGACCTGGACCGTACCAACGTTCAGCTTAATAATATAGGATCGAACAGGCAACAGCTGATCAACGGAGTGGAAGTGGCTAAAAATTCATTGAAGTTTTATATGGGAGTTCCTATTGAAACACCGATAGAGCTTGAAGAAAAAACAATCGAACCCAATCCGCAGCTTTTAGCAACCAATGTGAGCCTGGAACAAAGATCTGAATTAAAAGTACTAAATAAACAAAGAGAGTTATTACAGTTTAGTAAAAAAGCAACAGAAGCTTATCTTTATCCTACCGTGGGATTAACAGCCAATTACGGATGGCAGGGATTAGGAAATAAATTTCCTTATTTCACAGGATCTTCTCAGGGAACCAACTGGAGTGATTTTGCTTCCATAGGTCTGGCCATTAAAGTTCCGATTTTTATGGGTGGCCAAACCAAGGCTCAGATTCAACAGGCTGAAATCGATATTCAGGATCTGGATCAGGATATTGAGAAAACTAAGCTTAGCCTGAACCTGGATTATAAAAATGCTATTTCCAATATGGAAAATGCGATCATCAATATCGAAAGCATGAAGAATAATGTAGGACTGGCAGAAAGGGTTCAAAGCAACACACAATCCAATTATCAGTATGGTTTAGCAACACTTACAGAAGTTCTGGATTCTGAAAATGCTCTTACTCAGGCAAAACAGAATTATGCGAATGCATTGCTGGATTATAAGCAGGCTGAGATAAAACTGATCAAAGCTAAAGGAGAATTAAATACATTAGAAAACCAATAATAAACTAAAATGAAAAAAACTTTAATATATATCATCGTAGCGGCTGTACTTATTGGTTTAGCAGCTTATAAGATTGCGGGAAACAAAGAAAAACAGACACAGGAAGTAAAAGAAGTTGCCAAGCAGGTTGATAAGATCAACGTTAATGTGGTAACCGTAAAGAGAGAAAATATCGATACGGATTACTCAGCGAATGGAACGTTTCTTCCAAAGCAGGAAATGAATCAGTCTTCTGAAATTGCAGGACGTATTGTAAGTGTTCTAGTAAAAGAAGGTTCAAGAGTTTCTGCAGGTCAGACTTTAGCAACTATTAAAAGAGATGCTATTGAGGTAGATGTATCACAGGCTCAGAATAACTTACAAAACGCAATTATCGACAATCAGCGTTATGAAAATGCTTATAAAACAGGAGGAGTTACCAAGCAACAGCTTGATAATTCAAGATTACAGCTTAAAAATATGCAGGCTGCTGTAAAAGCTCAGGGTGTAAGAGTAAATGATACCAGCATCCGGGCAGGGATCAGCGGTACAATTAATAAAAAAATGGTGGAGCCTGGAACTGTAGTTTCAGTGGGAACTTCCATGTTTGAGATCGTTAATATCAATACCTTAAAACTTTCCGTTCTGGTGGATGAAAGCCAGGTTGGGAAAATCCAGTTAGGTCAGGTAGTTCCAATTAGCGTAAATGTTCTACCTGAAGATTCTTTCAGTGGAAGAATTACATTTATTGCTCCTAAAAGTGATGCTTCTTTAAATTTCCCGGTAGAAATTGAAGTTCCGAACAAAGGAAACCTGAAAGCCGGTATGTATGCAACTGCAGTATTCAAAACAAACAACGGAGCTGAAACTCAGAACATGCTTACTGTTCCTGCGGAAGCATTTGTAAACGGGGTGAGCTCTGGCCAGTTGTTTATAGTTCAAAATGGAACTGCCAAATTGATCAAAGTAACGATCGGAAAAGTGTACGGAGATAAAGTACAGATTCTTACAGGTCTTACTGAAGGTCAACAGGTAATTACCAGCGGACAGATCAACTTGGATAACGGGTCAAAAATCAATATTGTAAAGTAGTAGACTTATGAAGTTAGCAGAAATATCGATCAAAAGACCCTCGTTGGTAATTGTATTATTTACAATTCTGACACTGGGAGGTATCCTGAGTTATACACTCATGGGATACGAATTGATTCCGAAGTTTGAAACCAATATGGTAACAATTTCTACGACCTATCCGGGAGCTTCGCCTGCAGAGGTGGAAACTTCCGTAACCCGGAAAATTGAAGATGCCGTAGGTTCTTTGGAAAATGTAAAAAAAGTAGAGTCTTCTTCATATGAAAGTTTATCCGTGATCATGGTTCAGCTGAACGATGGTGCGGATGTGGATTATGCTTTGAATGATGCTCAGCGTAAAGTAAATGCAGTTCTTAAAGACCTTCCGGATGATGTAGATCCGCCTTCACTGAATAAATTCTCATTGGATGATTTACCTATTATTACGATGAGTGTTTCTTCGAATAAATTGAATAACAAAGAACTTTATGACCTTTTAGATAAAAAAATAGAGCCTATTTTCTCCCGTGTAAACGGAGTAGCGCAGGTTGATCTTGTAGGTGGACAGGAAAGAGAGATTCAGGTGAATCTTGATGAGAAAAAATTGCAGGGTTATGGGCTTTCCATCGGAGATGTTCAGCAGGCTATCCTTTCATCCAACCTGGATTTCCCTACAGGAAGTTTGAAATCGAGAACGACAAAATCTACGATCAGATTATCCGGAAAATATAAATCGATCCAGGAAATGAACAACCTTGTTGTTTCCAATAAAGATGGAGCTCAAGTTCGTTTATCCGATATTGCTACCGTTTTCGACTCTCAGAAAGATGTTGAGAAAGTGGCGAGATTTAACCAGTTTCCGACGATCTTAATGCAGGTTAAGAAACAGTCTGATGCGAATGCGGTTGCTGTATCTGAGAGTGTTCAGAAAACCATAGCAAAAGTAGAAGAAGCGTATAAAGTTCAGGGGATAAAAGTGAAGGTAGTGAATGATACTACGGATTTTACTCTTGAATCTGCCAACCACGTTATTTTTGACTTGTTCCTGGCAATCGTACTTGTAGCTATTGTGATGTTATTATTCCTTCACAGTATCAGAAATGCCTTTATCGTAATGGTTTCTATTCCGGCTTCGTTAATTGCAGCCTTCATTGGAATGAACCTGATGGGGTATACACTGAACCTGATGAGTTTATTAGGACTATCCCTGGTGGTTGGTATCCTTGTGGATGATGCGATTGTGGTGTTGGAAAACATTTACCGTCACATGGAGATGGGTAAAAGTAAGATCAGGGCTGCGTATGATGGAGCGTCTGAAATTGGATTTACGGTTGCTGCAATTACATTGGTAATCGTGGTGGTATTCCTTCCGATTGCAATGAGTTCAGGTCTTGTAGCAAACATCCTTGGACAATTTTGCGTCACGGTTGTTATTGCAACCTTATTATCATTGTTGGCATCATTTACCATTATCCCTTGGTTATCATCAAGATTTGGTAAGTTGGAGCACTTAACAGGTAAAAACTGGTTTGAAAAATTCATTCTTTGGTTTGAAGGACTGATTGATAAATTCACACACTGGATCACAGGCATTCTTGAGTGGTGTCTGAAGTCAACGTTAAGAAGGATATCAACGGTAGTGATCACCTTTATTATTCTGATCTCTTCGTTCATGTTGGTAGCATTTGGTTTCATTGGTGGTGAATTCTTCCCTCCAATCGACCGTGGTCAGTTCTTAGTTCAAATGGAATTATCAAAAGATGCGACCGTTGAAAAGACCAACCAGTTAACTTTAGATGTAGAGAAGTTTTTAAGAAATGATAAAGATGTTGTGGATCTGATTACCACTGTTGGTCAGCAGTCAACAGGTTTTGGTGGAGCTCAGGCAACGACTTATCAGTCTGAAGTTCAGGTAAACCTTACTGATAAATCTGAGCGTGCTGAAAGTACAAACATCAAAGCAGCTAAAGTAAAAAGAGCATTAGAAGAGAAATTTACAGGAGTTGAGTTTAAAACAGCTCCAATTGGTATCCTGGGTGCTGAAAATGCACCGATCGAAATGGTTGTAACAGCTCCTGATAATGCTACAGCAGTAAAAGAGGCAACAAGAATTCTGGAACTACTGAAAAAAGTTCCCGGAGCAGTAGATGCTGAACTATCAACAGATACCGGTAACCCTGAAGTTCAGGTAAATATAGACAGAGATAAAATGGCTTCTTTAGGCTTGAATCTTCAAAGTGTAGGACAAACAATGCAGACAGCATTCAACGGAAACACAGACGGGAAATACAGAGCCGGAGAATATGAATATGATATCAATATCCGTTTCGGCGATGCGAACAGACAGTCTATTGATGATGTTAAGAACCTGATGTTCACAAATCCTAGAGGAGAAAAGGTTCGTTTGAGTCAGTTTGCAGAAGTGAAAATGGGTTCAGGACCAAGCTTACTTGAGCGTAGAGATAAATCACCTTCCGTAAAAGTAAGAGCAAAGGCGGTAGGTAGACCGGTGGGGGATGTTGCGAATGAATGGGCAGACCAGTTCATGAAGAGCGATAAAAAACCTATCGGAGTGGATTACATCTGGAGTGGTGATATGGAAAACCAGCAGGAAGGTTTCGGTACTTTAGGTATTGCCTTACTGGCGGCTATCGTATTGGTTTACCTGGTAATGGTTTCCTTATATGACAGTTTTGTTTATCCGTTTGTGGTATTGTTCTCGATTCCGCTTGCGATGATCGGAGTTATGGTTATCCTTGCCTTAACAGCAAATTCACTGAACATCTTTACGATGTTAGGGATGATCATGTTGATTGGTCTTGTGGCGAAGAATGCGATCCTGATTGTTGACTTTACCAATGCTAGAAAAGCAGCAGGATCAAATACACACGATGCCTTGATTCAGGCTAACCATGCTCGTCTTCGTCCGATTCTTATGACAACCATCGCGATGATCTTCGGGATGTTGCCAATTGCATTGGCGAGTGGAGCAGGAGCTGAATTTAATAAAGGTCTGGCTTGGGTAGTTATCGGTGGTTTAACATCGTCTCTATTCCTTACCTTGATCATCGTACCAGTAGTATACTCTCTGTTTGATTCAATTCTAAGAAGAATGGGTCAGCATGAGAAAACAGACTATGAGGCTGAAATGAAGGCTGATTACAAGCACAGAGAACTAAGTGATGACGGATTTACTCCTAAACATTTAGATTAAAATAACAACCTTAATTAACCGAAAAAGCGTATCATTTTTGATACGCTTTTTTGATTGTTCCCTGTGCTGCCAACAAAATTTTAAACTCTATTCTCCACAATAAAAAGGCTTCCAGAATAAACTGAAAGCCTTCGCTTTTATTTTATACAAAAAATTAATCTGCCATGGCCTCACCGGATTTTCTGTAGATGAAGTTTCCGTAAATGTGTCTTCTTGCAAAACGGCTTGGTGAATCAGCATTTACCATTTTGATATAGGTGTTTCTAGGTACTCCCAGGTATTCATACATCATTCCGTTTAAATGCTGGATCTTAAGAACCTGTTTTTCAAAATAGAAATCGTGAATATTAGATTTTGTAGTTGTTTCTACA
Organism: Chryseobacterium sp. PTM-20240506; assembly: GCF_048296755.1. Taxonomy (NCBI): domain Bacteria; kingdom Pseudomonadati; phylum Bacteroidota; class Flavobacteriia; order Flavobacteriales; family Weeksellaceae; genus Chryseobacterium; species Chryseobacterium sp. PTM-20240506. The sequence goes on along the minus strand of NZ_CP182581.1, from coordinate 1,205,003 downwards.
TATTCCTCCTTATACTTTTCCTGTGTTTCCGGGTTAATGCTCACCAAAAAGTGGTAAGCTTCAATTACAGATTTGCTTTTTTCTTCCGCTTCCAGTTTTCCGGCTTCATCATCGATAAATTTATCAGGATGAGAATCTTTCATCGTATTCCTGTAAATGGTTTTTAACTCCTGTAATGTGACTGTTTTATCTACCCCAAGAAGCTTTCTATGTTCACCAACTCTTTTCATATCTATATATTTTATTGATTCTAAGGATTCTATGTAATTGTTATATCCATAAGTATGAATTCGTACAATACTATTTTATATTCCGTTATATGGTCCTTTTTTCGGGGTGCAAAATTAGGTAATTAATTCCAGAAAATCATAACTTATTCATTATTAATTTATTTGGATATGATTTCTGGTGTAGGAAGATGGAATACAATGAGGAGTAAATTAGTTTTTGCCTATACCTTAGAAGCATTTAAAGAAACAAAGTCTTATTTTTTTTATATTTGTAAAAAAGCAGATTATGCAAAAAGAAAAATTACTAAGGAAGAAAAAAGGATATACTCAACAACAAATTGCAGATGTGATTGCTACTGATGTATCCAATTACTGTAGAAAAGAAGGAGGTGAAAGAATAAATGAATAATTTTGCAGGAATTATTCATGATAATATTATATAAACAAAAAAGCATGACATGATAATGCTTTTTTTATTTTGTAAATTTTCTTTGTCTATTTTTAATTGATTATAAGAATCATATAGAAATAAAATACTTTATTTAGTTTATAGATCATTTACAATTTTATAATTCGTTAAATCAATATCAGAATCTTTTAATAGCTTAATTTTTTCCAACATTGTTTTATTTTTTAATTGACAATCTAATATGGCCTCGTTAATTGTTGTAATTCGCTTTTCGCTTATACCCTTATCTATTATGTAATTTAACATATCATCAAAATAATTATGTAAATGTTCTACTAATAAATTGACATAGGATGGTTTTTTACCAGAATGTACAATTAAATTTCTTACCCTATAAATGCGACGGATTTGCCATTCAACTTTAAGTTTATGATCTTCCAATAGTTTTAATATACTTTTACTATTGTTTAAAGTTTTATTTAGTGAAAATAAACGATATTGAAGTAAAGGATTATTTTGAATTGAGTTTTTTGCAGTTTCCCGTATTGTTGCATTCTCTTTCGTCATTATAAAAGCAGCTAAAATTTCAAATTTATTGGTTTCATCATTTTTAACAACTGAACGAATAGTTTGAATTGATTTTCTTCTGTCAAAATGTTTGAAATCATTTCCAGCTTGATCTAATAGTTTTTTTATATAGCCATAGATTTGAAAAGGGATAATTGCATCGATAATTTGAATAATTCTATCCTTACCACATTCAATATCTTTTGGTATTAAAGTTTCTACTGCTGTCCATAAGCTTAGTAATTTGTTTTCTATTTCTTTTGATGATAGAGCAATACTATGTAAGTCTATAACTCTTGTAAGACGGTGAATGGTTTTATCAAGTAAATTTAAATCTTCAAAAATATTTTTAACTTTTTGAGTTGCTATGAAGGGATTGACATCAGATTTTTTTATAATAGATTTTGTAGGTTTATCCATTAAAATGGAATATTTATCTGTTTTATTAATAACAATCGCAAGTTCAGAAATTTCGGGAGCTTCTTTATGATGATAGAACGAAAACATATTTCCTAGCTTTAAGATTACATGCTCTGATTCAGTTCTGGCCTCTTTATCATCAATAGCTTGTATGTTAAAAACTACAAAATATTGAGTTTTTAATTTTGAATTTATGAAGTTTAGTTCTTGACCTTTTAATTTATTGTTTTTATATGTTGTTTGAATTTTGAAACCTAAAACTTCCGCCACATCATCGAATTCTTTAAACAATTTATTTACTTTATAAATAATAGAATAGTTCTTTTTTTTAAAATCAAAGAAATTGAAAAAAATGTCAGGATTGTTTATTGTAATAGTAGTTGAATAGTTAAAAAAGAATTTATTGGTTATGTAATAGATATATTCAGGAGAATAACCGTAATTTATTAATTCTGTAATCAATAATTTTGTTAATGAATAAATTTTTTCTTTCTCTATTCCCACTGGAATTAAAATTTTTAATGTACTTTTAATCTCATTAAGATATTTATGATTGTCAAAATAATGATATAATAGAATTATTATTTGCCTCAATTCAGAAAGTGAATTTTTTTTTAAATTGATTTCTTTTATGATTTCATTTAATTGATTATTTAAAATTTTTTTAGCTAAAAAATCACTATTTAAACTCCATAACAGTTCATCTACCACGTGCTCAATATTAGGCTTTTTTATTAAGCCTTCTTTAACGTCATCAATTGTAGTAATTGTTTCAATGCATAATAATCGTATATTTAAAGCTTTTGGCTTATAAGTGTCTAACGTGTAGTCAAATAATGATTCATTTAAAATTTGAGCAAAAAATAAAAGACCTTGTTGATTTGCTAGGTCAGTCCAATTCTTAGGAGAAATATACTTCATGTTTGATTTTATAAATATTAGTTTAAATCTAAAATAAGAAAATTTAATTGTTTAGCAAATTGTTACCAACCACAAAAAAAAGCAGGAGCTTTCACCCCTGCCTCAAAATAAAAAAATAATGATCAGTTCTATTAAACTTTCTCAGTCGAATAAGCTGCAGCCAATTCTTTCGAAGCTGCTACCATAGCGATCAATGCTTTTTCTGTTTCCTCCCAATGACGGGTTTTCAATCCGCAATCCGGATTTACCCAAAGCTGTTCTGCAGGGATTACGGCTTGTGCTTTTTTCAGCAATGCAATCATTTCCTCTTTTGATGGAACTCTTGGAGAGTGAATGTCATACACTCCGGGGCCGATCTCGTTTGGATATTTAAAGTCTGCGAAAGCATTTAATAACTCCATTTGGCTTCTTGAGCATTCTATCGTGATGACATCGGCATCCATATCGGCGATATTATGGATAATGTCATTAAACTCTGAATAACACATATGCGTGTGGATCTGTGTAGCATCCTCGACACCGCTTGCGGAGATTCTGAAAGCTTCTACAGCCCATTGAAGGTAATTTTGCCATTCTACCTTACGCAAAGGAAGACCTTCTCTGATAGCCGGTTCATCGATCTGGATAATTCTGATTCCTGCTTTTTCAAGATCGTTTACTTCATCACGGATTGCCAAAGCAATCTGCTTACAGGTGGTAGAACGAGGCTGATCATCACGTACAAATGACCATTGAAGAATGGTTACGGGGCCGGTCAACATTCCTTTTACCCATTTTTGAGTTAATGACTGGGCATATTTCGACCAGTAAACCGTCATTGGCTGAGGCCTGTGAACATCTCCATAAATAACCGGCGGTTTTACACAGCGGCTTCCGTAGCTTTGAACCCATCCGTTTTGAGTAAATGCAAATCCTGCGAGCTGTTCCCCAAAATACTCGACCATATCGTTGCGTTCAAATTCTCCATGTACCAATACATCAATTCCGATTTCCTCTTGCCATTGGATGGTTCTCTGTGTTTCTTCTTTAAGCAGCTGATCATATTTCTGGGCGGTCAGGTCTCCTTTCTTGAATTGAGCTCTCCAGCTTCTTACTTCTTTGGTTTGAGGAAAAGACCCAATTGTTGTTGTTGGAAATAAAGGAAGCTCCAATGCTTTCTGCTGTGCTTCTTTTCTCACATTAAAAGGACTGTTTCTCTGTGCGTCACTTTCTGTAGTTACAGCAACACGGTTTTTCACATCCTGATTGTGAATTAGTGTTGAAACTTTTCGGTTTTCAATAGCTTTTTTATTTTCAGCTAATTCCTGTAAAGTATTGTAATCCGGGTTTTCTGAAGCTAATTTTTTTAAGGTAACAATTTCATAAACTTTTTGCCTGGCGAAAGCCATCCATTGTTTGATCTCCGGAGATAGTATATTTTCATTTTTCTCCAGGTCAAGATCGAAAGGAGAATGAAGTAATGAACATGACGGTGCAATGAAAACTCTTTCAGAACCTAATGCAGCAATAGCTTTTTTGATGAAAACCAGAGACTGATTGAAATCGTTTTTCCAGATATTTCTTCCGTCTACGACTCCTAATGAGAGGATCAATGTTTCAGGAATTGCATTGATGACCTCATCCAATTGTTCCGAGGCTCTTACCAGATCAATGTGTAGTGCATCAACAGGTAGAGTAGTGGCCAATGAAAGGTTATCTTTTAACCCATCAAAATAGGTTGTCACAATGAATTTAAGGTTCGGAAACTGTTTGGCAATTTCAGCATAAATGTTCTGGTAAACTTCTTTTGCTTTCTGATCAAGGTCTAGTGCTAAAAACGGCTCATCCAGCTGGATCCATTCTGCTCCGTTGTTTTCAAGCTCTTTTAAGATCTCGACGTAAACCGGAAGCAGATTTTGTGCTAAATCCAATTTATCAAAACCTTCTTCTTTTTCTTTTCCTAATAATAAATAGGTTACCAATCCAAGGATAACAGGCTTTGTATGAATTCCTGCTTCCTTCGCTTCAATAAACTCATTGACGATTTTATGGGAGAATAATTTGAATTGCTGATCTTTTTGGAATTCTGGAACGATATAATGATAATTGGTATCAAACCATTTTGTCATTTCCATGGCTGTAATATCGTGCCCGTCTTTTTGATAACCTCTGGCCATAGCAAAGTAAAGATCTAGCTCATTTGATGTAATATCCTGATAACGGGAAGGAATAGCTCCAACAGATAATGTCATGTCCAATACCTGATCATAAAAAGAAAAGTCATTGGATGGAATCAGATCAATTCCTGCTTCTTGTTGTAGTTCCCAGTTTTGCTTTCTGATCTTTTTTCCTGCCTCTAAAAGTTCCTGTAACGATGTTTTACCTGCCCAATATAGTTCGCAGGCTTTTTTAAGTTCTCTGTTGCTACCGATTCGCGGATAGCCAAGGATGTGTGTTTGCATTTTCTTTAAACTTTTAATTAAATTTTGGTTTTAAAAGTTCTTATAATGCTTCATGACGCAATCGGGAAATAGTTTTTAGCAATAGAGAAGATACAATATAGACGTAATTTTTCCAGTGAGGGATAGTTTGTTGGGTAGCCTGAAATTAATTTTCATAAAAAACATTACGTTTAAACTCAAATAAATTCTGAGTTTAAAACCCAATTCAATACGTTCAAAAGTATCATCTGTATGACCAAAAGCTTCAGACCGCGAAAGCATTGTCAATTCGGAATAGGCAGGTCTCCTGACTTGTAACAGTTTTTGTCATCCTTCCCGCTTGTAGCAGTGGATATTCAGGGACAAAAACCTCTGTTGTGTTACTTACAGTTGCGCGACAGCTCGTGATTTCCACACGATTCCCTATTAATCTACCTTAAGTAAAACCTTTTCCGTTTGATGAAGTATGTTAAAGAACAAAATAGGTTGTAAAGGTATTAATTTAAGATGTTTAATTGGTGTAAATGTAAAAATTAAGGATATTATTTTGTTTGAATTGAATTTGTGAGTTATTTATTCTGTAAATTTGAAAATATAAATCGAAAAAAGAATATTATCCTGTGGAAAGACTAGACGATAAAGACCTTCAATTGTTGAGAATACTTCAAAAAAATGCAAAATTGACCGTTAAAGAATTGGCAAAGGAAATTAATCTTTCTCCATCTCCTGTTTTTGAGCGTGTTAAAAGGTTGGAGCAGGAGGGTTATATCAAACATTATGCGGCTGTCCTGGAAGCTGAGAAACTGAATCGTGGTTTTACAGTTTTCTGTCAGGTTAAATTAAAGATCCACGACAGGTCTGTGGGAAATGAGTTTGTACAGGAAATTACACTGATAGACGAAGTGGCGGAATGCTATAATATTTCGGGTGATTTTGATTTCCTTCTCAAAGTTCAGGTACGCGATATGAAACACTACCAGGATTTTGTATTTAATAAATTAGGTTCCGTCGACTCGATAGGAAGCACACACAGTACTTTTGTAATGGCAGAAGTGAAGAATAACCATGGAGTTACTATATAGAGCAGATCTCTTACTAGATTTTTTTTCCTCTGATCCTGCTTAATGATACAGAAGTGATACCAAGATAAGATGCAATATAATACTGAGGAACCCGGCGGAAAATCTCGGGGGATTGCTTTATAAGCTCATTATATCTTTCCTCTGCAGAATCTTTTATACGGGAAATAAAGAGCTTCTGATATTTAAGTAAGCGTTCCTGTAGATAGCTGTAATAAAGTTCCTTGCTGTCCGGATTATTTTCAATTATTTGTCTGAAATCCTCAATAGAAGTGCTATATACAGTACAGGGTTCTATCGTTTCGATATTATAAATACTTGGAGAATTATAAAACAGACTTTCCCACGACGAAATAAAGTTTCCTTCAAACAAAAACTGAAATGTAATTTCCTTACCGTCATTATTAAGCCAACCTCTGGCAACTCCTTTTTTGAGATAGTAAAATTTACGCGCCATCTTACCTTCTTCCGTTAGCAAGGTTTTGCTGGGCAATTCTTCCTGTTCGAAATTACTAAGGATTTTAGCCAAGGCGTTTTTATCTGGGGACATGCTCAAGAAGATTTTAAATATAATTACTCACTTCAATCAGGTTCTGATCAGGATCCCGGAAGTAGACGGACCTTATTTTGCCTATTGCTCCGGTTCTGATAACAATACCCTCGATGATTTCGATGTTTTTTTCTTTAAGTTCTTTTAAAATATCATGTACATCTGTTGTGGCAATAAAGCACAGATCTGCAGAACCGGGAGTGGCATGTAGTGCCTTTGGCTCAAATTCATTGCCTTTCTGATGCAGGTTGATTTTTTGGTTTCCAAAAGCAAGCGCTTTCCGGTTATCTCCGAATGAGACCGCTTCAAATCCCAGGATGTTTGTATAAAAAGAGATGGTTTTTTCGATATCAGCTACCGTTAGAACGATATGATCAATGTTTTGAATTTCCATGGTATTGTTTTTAATGTAAACACTGCATATTTTTTATGCTGTGTTTGAAATATTAATAAAGATAATCAATATTGATCAGACCCCTTCTCAATGGAACAAGGACTGTATCATTGGTATTCATTTCAAAAATGGGTTTTAAATTTTTTTTCAGCCTGAATGTATTTACTTTATTCAAATCATTATTATCATGTATTGAGGTTTTACCATTCAACCAAAAGGTCTTATAATCTTGATGATTAACAACTTTATATTCTTTTGAATTTCTTCCTTTCTCTACTTTCATATTGATGTAAAGTAAAAGATCATTTATTGGACGATGTAATCCTGCGAAACAACTGAGTCCTAAAACAAAAATAGCAATGGGTAAGTTTGAAAGATCTTTTATTTTTGATTTAATTGTTAAGAAAAACATTAGGGACAAAAGAGCGAAAAATACAATCACTGTATATTTCCAGGAGCTTTCTTCAAAATTTTTGAGATCAGAAGATAAGTAGGTCTCTCTGATCATCGGTTGTAATACAAAATTATGTACAAAGAAAATGATTAGAAAAACACTAAAAAATACTATTTGGGATGTTGATGTTTTTTTTAACATTTATGTTGATTATAATCTATGGTGAATTTCTCATAATAATTTTCAAGAGCAATGTCATCTTGCCTTACTGGATTGTTGAATTTTACGTTTTAACAATATGTAAATCAAAGCAGAGACCAAAAAAATAAATGATTGAATAATAATGACTATTATTTCTGAATCCCTAGCAGCAAATCTAATCATAAAGCTAACAACTGAAATGGGATATGTTATCATCAAACCATAAATAGAATATTGACAGTAAAATATATCTGAAGGGTAGCATCCAAAAAGCGACACTAGTGCAATTATCTGATAAATTGAAAATAATAAGAAAATTATATTAAGCTGTTTGATGCTTGAAATTTTTAAAATCATCTGACACTGCTATAATTAAAGATCTTCTAATCTAGCCTCTGCTGCTGCAGGTAGGTCAAAGTTGAATTTTTAACAAACTCTTCCATAGAAGTTTCTTTATCTGCATTTTTATTCGTCAGTTCAAAAAGATATTGAATTAAATTGCCCAGTTTACTATCCTTGCAGGTCACTCTGAATCTTTTGGCCTTCAGGCTGGATTCGAGGAACGTTAGTTCTATGGTATTGCTTAATTTTACATTATTGACATCGAAACCGGCACGGGGATTTTTCTGAAGACGCAGAAATCTTTTCTGGGTTTTGTCGGTACTTTCCTCTATGAATTTTTCCATTTGATAATCGGTCAGGAGTTGCGGATAGATAAGTCCTTCCCGTAAAATTAAACTTGTTAGTTTATCCGATTTATCATAGAAAATGGTTTTATCATCAAATTGTATCTGATTATCTTTCACAACGATCTTTCCTTCAAATTTGTTATAAGTCTTCTTTTTATAATCATTTTTGAACTGCTCGGTAAGTGCTTTTTCCTTAATGCTTACACTTTCCTTTTTTTGACCAAAGGCAGCTAATGATAATGATAATAAGATAATTAATGAAAATTTCCGTTTCATATTTTTAAATTTTAAGTGTACTTCTCACATCCTTTTCGGGAAATTCTAAGGCTAAGAAACCAGGAATGAAAAATACTTATTTTATTTTAAATTCAGTTTTTATGATATTAGTTTTTTAGCAGCAAAGATGATGCTACAAAATATTTTTTACACGAAGATATTGAAGGAGCATGATTGTTTTTGCATCTTTGATCTCCCCGTTATCGATCATTTGCAATGCTTCACCGAAAGATAACTCCAGCACTTCAATATCTTCACCTTCTTCTTCAAGGCCACCACCATCTGCTATTTTCATTTCTTTAGAATATTCCGCAATGAAAAAATGAAGAATTTCAGTTACTGACCCCGGAGACATATAAGATTCAAAAACTTTTTCTACCCTCGAAATCTGGTAGCCTGTTTCTTCTTCGGTTTCTCTTCTGATACAATCTTCAGGATTGTCATCATCCAGTAACCCTGCACAGGCTTCTATAAGCATTCCTGTTGAATTTCCATTAATAAACGTAGGTAATCGGAATTGCTTTGTCAGAATAACCGTATTTGTATTTTTATTGTAAAGCAGGATTGTGGCACCGTTTCCTCTGTCGTAAGCTTCTCTGCTTTGGATTTCTACTGATCCGTCGTTTTTTATCTTTTCATAGGTAACCTTTTTCAGGGTGTACCAGTTATCTGATAAGATTTCAGTCTTTATGATTTTCACTTTACTGTTCTGCATAGGGAATATCTTCTATATGATAATAAATTTTCAGTCCTCTTTCTTGAGCAATTCTTACATCCTCATCAGCTCCTTTGGATGCTCCTTCTATCCGTAATACAGCATCACATTTTTCCAGAATTCTGTGGGCAATCGGATATTGTATTTCCTGCCAGGCTTCATCACCTATCTTTGTTGAACCGGCAAGGTGTATCAGTGGTAATGCCACCCATTCACCGATCATCGGGATATGACCTTTCCTGAAAATGGGCAATGCTGCTGATTCTAGTTTATTCAGATTTTGTTTGATGAGTTTTGGATCATCGTGGGTACCACTTCGGTAAGGTCCGGCAATTAATATTAGCATTATTTTTTATTTTTAAGTAAAATAAAGAAAGAAACCATGTAAAAAAAATAAGATAGTTTAAGAGTATTCATTTTTTATTTTTATTGGTTTTTATGATACTTAGAAATTCGGGTGTGATCCCAAGATAAGAAGCGATTTGCTTTTGGGTAATACGTTCTGCCGCCACAGGATATTTCCGGATAAAGGCATTATAACGTTCTTCTGAAGACAGGGAGAGATTCTCAATAATCCTGAGCTGTTCCCTGGTATAAGCATTCTGCATCACGATTCTAAAGAATCTTTCAAATTTCGGAACCGTGGAATACAATTTGTCCAGGTCTCCTTTTTTCAATTGAAAAATAATACTATCCTCAAGTGCTTCAATATTCAGCATAGCGGGTTTTTCATTAACGAAACAATACATATCAGTGATCCACCAATCAGGAAGGGCAAACATAATTGTGGATTCTTTACCTGTCGCATCCAGATAAAAAGCACGCAGTAGGCCCGAATGAACAAAGCTGATTTCTTTACAGGGTTCCTGCTGTTTCAGGATACTTTCTTTTTTTCTGACTTTCCTTTCGCGTAACAAAGAATTGAAGTAATTGGCTTCATCATCGCTGAGCGATATATGTCGGGATATATTCCTTAAGATTAAGCTGTTATTCATGGTTATCAGATACCTTTAATTTCTCTGTAATGTACGGGCTAAATTAATATTTATTTTCCAACAAATCCTGTAAAATCCCTTTAAATTGAGAGATTTCGATCGATATAGATCATATCTTACTATTTTCCATGGAGATGTTTTTTCAGATATTTAGACGTTTGAGACTGGGAAGCGGATAAAAGATGTTCTACAGTCCCTTCGAACATAATTTTACCACCCAACTTTCCGGCTCCGGGACCAATGTCAATAATCCAGTCTGCCTGAGCAATAATATCCAGATTATGTTCAATGACGATAAGGGTGTTATCTTTATTCACAAGCTCCTCAAAAAATAAAAGCAACTTTTCATTGTCGATAGGATGAAGTCCGGTGCTGGGTTCATCCAGAACTATAACCCTGGCAGTATGGTTTAATTCTTTTGTTAATTTTAGACGCTGCCTTTCACCGCCGGAAAAACTGTCGAGTCGCTGGCCTAAAGTAAGGTAATCTAAACCAAGTTTGATCAGCAGGGTAAGCTCATGTCCGAATCCTTGTTCGGGAAAAAAACTTAGCGCTTCTAAAACGGTCATATCCATCACTTCAGCAATATTTTTTTTGTGATAATGATATTGAAGAACTTCGGGCTTGTATCCTGATCCCTGACAAACTTCGCAAGGTTGCTCAATATCATCCATAAATGCGAGATCCACTTTTTCTATTCCAAGACCTTTACAATTGGGACAGGCGCCCTCTCCGTTCCGGCTGAAAAGCTTATCCGAAACATTGTTTGATTCTGCAAAGAGCTTTCGGACCGTATTGGAAAGATTGAGATAAGTAAGCAGGTTGGAACGGCTGGTGGCCGTAAAAACAGATTGATCAATGACGGTTAATTCCGGATAAAAAAGAGGGAGTATTTTATTGATCAGCGTGCTTTTACCAGAACCTGCAACTCCCGTTACAACCGTCATAACTCCTTTCGGGATTTTTATGTCAATATTTTTAACATTAAACATACTTCCGTTTTTTATTTCAATAAATCCTTTTGCTGATCGGGGATTTTTATTATAATCTGGAATTTTGCTGAAATAGATTCCGGTTTTGCTTTTAGCCGTTTTTAGATTCTTAAAAGTTCCCTGGTACATAATCTCGCCTCCATTTTTTCCGGATGCAGGTCCCATATCTACGACAAGGTCTGCTATTTTAATAAGATCAGGATCATGTTCTACGATCAATACTGTATTTCCTTTATCTCTGATTTTCTTTATAATGTCTACAATATGATCAATATCTTTGGGATGAAGACCAATACTGGGTTCATCAAAAATATACAACAGATCGACAAGACTGTTTCCTAACTGTTTTACCATTTTTACCCGTTGAGATTCACCTCCGGACAGAGTATCTGTCTGCCGGTCCAGCGTGAGATACTGCAATCCTATATCGATGAGATTCTGAAGTTTTTTTTCCAGCTCCGATAAGATGGAAGAGTAGGTTTTGGAGGGGATGGACTGGATGAATACCAGAAGTTCATCCACTGATAATGCTGTACAATCGGCAATGTTTTTATCAGCAATTTTACAGGACAAAACTTTTGGATTCAATCTTTTTCCTTTGCAGACCGGGCAATCTTTAGTAATGATTACTTTTTTTAGCGTTTCTTTTCTGGTGATATTCTCTTTTGAGTCCTTTTTTAAAAATGAGTTTTCAATCCTTGGAATTACTCCTTTATACTTCACCGTTTTTCCCCATTCTTTTGAAGGATGTTTAGGAGTGTGCTCTTCAGCATTCAGTAATAATTCCCATTCATTTTTTGTATAGTCCTTTAATTTCTTATCATTGTCAAAATATCCGGAATGAATATATCGGGTCAGCCGCCAGCCACCGGGTTGAAAAGTAGGAAACCGTATAGCACCTTCGTTTAGGGATTTATTTTTATCAAAGAGAGTTTCAGTATTTACCGTTTGTACAAATCCAAGACCTTCGCATTCAGGACACATTCCCTGGGGATTATTAAATGAAAATACATTGGAATATCCCACAAAAGGCTCACCGATTCTTGAAAAAAGTAATCGTAAAGAAGCATAAATATCGGTTGCGGTTCCCACTGTAGAACGGGCGTTACCTCCTAATCTCTTTTGATTAATGATAAATGGAACATTTAGATTTTCAATTTTATCTACGTTCGGAACACCAAAATGTTGCAGGCGGTTTCTGATGAAGCTATTTTGGGTTTCATTGATCTGCCTCTGAGCTTCAGCCCCGATTGTTTCAAAAACCAGGGAAGATTTTCCTGATCCCGATACTCCGGTGAAAACGGTGATTTTGTTCTTAGGTATTTTTAAGGAGATATTTTTAAGATTATTCTGTCTGGCTTTGATAACAATGATGTCTTTCATAATGTGGTATTTAGATATGAAATCAGATACTTCAATATTAACAGATACTTTCTCTTTATGTATCCTCTGAGAAAAGACCATGGATCTTATTTCTTCAGTAAATCTTCCAGCGAATCTCTCAGATCAGGAAACTGAAACCTATAGCCTGCATCCTGAACTTTTTGGGAATCAACCCTTGAGCCTTCCAGTAAAGCAACAGAAAGCTCTCCAAAAATGATCTTCAGTACAAATGCCGGAACATTAGGCATAAACAAAGGTTTGTGTAAAACTTCTGCAATTTTTTCCGTAAACTGTTCGTTGGTTGTATGTTGTGGTGATGCAGCATTATAAGCTCCTTTTAGCTGAGGATTTTTTAGAGCAAATTCATATATTCCGATGATATCTTTCAGATGAATCCACGGCATATACTGTTTTCCGGTTCCAATGGGCGAGCCGATTCCCAGCCGCACGGGAGTTGCCATTTTTTTTAGGGCTCCGTCTTTTTCAGATAGCACGATGGATGTTCTTACTTTAACAACTCTTTCTGCAACATTCTGACTAAGAAATTCATCAGCAGCTTGTTCCCAAAGCATAACTACCTTTCCAAGGAAATCATCGGCTTTTTCATCTTCCTCTGAGAAAATTTTCTGTGAAGTATAAGCTCCATAAATTCCCGTGGCGGAAGCTGATATAAAAGATTTTAACTTGATGTTTTTCTTTTTTAAAGTATCAAGAATAAGTTTTGCAGAATCAATCCGGCTGGAAATAATCTCTTTTTTTCTGTCATCCGACCATCTTTTTTCAGAAATATTGGCTCCAGCAAGATGAATGATATGACTGATATTTTCAAATGCCGAATCATCAATTGTCCTATTACTAATATCCCATTCGTATTCATTGTCTTTGGTCTTTTTCCGGGTCAGCAACCGGACCGTATATTCCGGATCTATCTTTTTTGATAGCTCTCGGGCAACCATTCCATTAGCTCCGGTAATTAAAACAACTTCTTTCATAGATATTAATTTGGGTGGTGTATTCTTAGGTTTGATTTTTTACAATCAATACAAAATCATCTTCCAAAAGTTTATAACCGTAATCGTAAATAAATTTATATTCCGAACCGTTTTTATAAACTTTAATGTTAGTGATGTAATCGAAATCAAAACCTAAGCCATCCAGCTTTGAACGTGAAATTTTTGTTTTACCTTCCACGTTTATTTCCGTAAGAATACGGTAGTTTTTGCGAAGTTTATTATTAATGTTCCGCATCAGGTTATTGGAGTCTTTATTCTGCTTATTGTTATAGGCGTTGCGGCAGGCGTCATTGCAGAATTTTTTGTCTGATCTTCCGATGATCTTTTCGCCACATTCTAGACAATTCATAATATTATTTTTTCATTTTGTGTTGATGCTTTTTCTTTAACAACCGCAGAAATCTTGTATGGTTGGGATAACTTCTGTTGGAGGTAATATTATTGAAAAATAAAGCAACAAGAAGCAGGATGATACACCCCGATAGAACAGGAGATAATGCATACCAATATCCCAGTTCCGGAATTTTTCCTGATGAGGTAACGGCGATCAACGCTGTAGCACCACCGGGTGGATGCAGGGTTTTCGTATACTGCATCAGAACGATTGAAAACGCAACAGCCAACGGAGCTGACAGCCATAGCACGTCGGGAACTATTTTATAAATCGTTACACCCACCAATGCTGAAAGAACGTGACCTCCTACAAGATTCCGGGGTTGTGCCAACGGACTTTGAATGGCTCCATAGATTAAAACGCTGGATGCCCCGAACGAGCCGATCAGAAAAATGTTCTCCTGTTCCAAAAGATAGTGCGACTGGATGAATGCAATGATTCCGATTCCAAAAAATGCACCTAAAAAAGACCAGAAATGTTCTTTGTAATCGACAAGAGTTTCTTTATAAATTACATATTTCGAAACCCTTAGTGTTCTTTTTATTTTCTGCTTCATGAATTCTTCTTTATTTTTTTATTATCTGGGTTAAATTTTCAACAAATGCCTTTGTGTAGACGCCTTGCTTATCGTAGTCAGGGTCTAATATAGTAATTTCTATTCCAAAACATTGGTCATTCTCAATCAATGGGGTCAGAATTTCCCGGAGGTTATTATAGTCGATTCCATCTTCTGTTCTGCTATCAACAGCCGGCATAATCTGATCATTCAATACATCAACATCGAAATGAATGAAAAAACCATCCAAACCTTTCTGTTGAATCATTTTTAAAAAATCTTCAGCCGTTTTGCTGAAACCATTTTTACGTAGACTTTCCAGATCATAATAATGAACGCCTGAATTAATAACCTGGTTTACATAGTCTTCATCGTCTGTTTCTGCATTCCCTACACAGAAGATGTTTTCTTCAAGAAAATAGGGCCTCAGGCCACGAATATTGGTGAGTTTTTGATGTCCCATTCCTGAAACGATAGCCAGATCCATTCCGGCTACGCCACCACTTGATGAAAGTTCAGGTGGAATATAGTCAGTATGCCCGTCAAGATAAAACAAACCAAAATTTCCCAGCTTTTTAAGGGCGATTGCAGTTCCTATTAAAATACTGCAGTCACCGCCAATGATTACATTGAGGGTGTCTTTATCATAGTTTTTCAGGATCAGGTCAGATTGCTTTTGGGCATATTCAATGATTCGATCTGGATTTTTTACCTGGGTTTCTTCATCAAAATCCATTGCATAGTCAGGACCATTAAGTCTCAAAATATTCTTAGGATGGAGCTTAGCATGAAAATTAAGTTTTCGAAGCCAATCCGGAAGTTTTTTTACTCCGGGCTCTGTTTCATGTTCTTTTTTAGTAAGGCCTAGATTAAAAGGAAATTCAAAGATGTTGATCTCTTTTTTCATACCATGAATATTTAATCAAAGGTACGGATTATCCGTTTACAAACGACTACAAATGAATTTAAATAGTTTATAACCGACTTTAATGGGCTGGGATGGCAATCTTTGCAACAGAGATTTGAGAAAGCAGTGAACGTCTCTTATCTGATAATATTAATCTTTAAAATTTATAGTTATGTCACTAAGAAACAAAGTAACATTAATCGGTTACACAGGAAAAGAAGTAGAAATGATCAACTTCGACAGTGGGAATGTAAAAGCAAGCGTGTCTTTAGCAACGAGTGATCACTACACCAATGCAAAAGGTGAAAAAGTAGAAGAAACACAATGGCATAATCTGATTGCCTTTGGAAAAGTTGCGGAGATCCTTCAGAAGTATGTTCCCAAAGGAAAAGAAATCGCTATTGAGGGAAAGCTTACCTACAGATCTTACGATGATAAAGATGGTGTAAAAAGGTATATTACAGAAATAAGGGTTGATGAAATCCTGCTGTTAGGGGGTAATAAATAATACAAAAACACAGATGATGAGAGTAAAAGTTTTTAAAATAAGGCTGCCCGAAGAGTATCTGTATACAGATCAGCAGGCATTGGACGATTTTCTCGGAAATCATGAAATTATTAAAACGGAAACCGCTTTTGTACACGACGAGCTTTACTGGTCAGTTGTCTTATACTTCGAAGAACTGAAAGCAGGAGTATCTGCTGTAAAAGAATCCAAAAGTGTAAAATATTCGGCAGAAAATGAAATGCTGAATAGGGATGAAGAAAAAATTCTCGATGCCCTGAAATTATGGAGATCGGAAAAAGCAAGAGAGCAAAATCTCCCAATTTATTTTATAGCCAGTAATAAAGAGCTGTTATCCGTAGCAAAATATAAACCGGCAAAAAAAGCAGAATTATTAGACATCAAAGGTTTCGGAAAACATAAAATAGAAAACTATGGTGAAGAGATTATAGAAATTCTGGAAAGTATCTGATTTACTAATTGATCAAACACAAATTGTGAAACAATGAAAAGCTGGGGGACCTGTATTCCTTCAGCTTTTTCCATACCTATTTATGTTATGAAACCTACCGGTAAATAATGGGCACACGTACTGAAAACTGATAATATTTTTTTATAAGACATTTGTAAATAAAACAAAAAAATAATAATTTGACATAGGCAAAAAAAAGATAAATGATTAGTATAAACGATATACTCCCTATAGTATTTTCGATTGTAATTGGAGGAATCATCGGGATCGAAAGAGAGTACCAGTTAAAATCTGCAGGACTTAGGACAATGATATTAGTGACATTGGGTTCGTGTATGTTTACCATGCTATCTTTGAGTCTTGGTGTCGAGGGAAGTCCGGATCGGATTGCAGCTAATATTATTACAGGAATCGGCTTTGTAGGGGCGGGAGTTATTTTTAAGGAGGAAAACAGGGTATCCGGACTTACAACAGCTGTGACTATTTGGATTTGTGCGGCACTGGGTATGACGATAGGTGCGGAATATTATAAGGAAGCTCTTATCGGTTCCCTATCTGTAGTTTTACTTTTGGTCCTTTTCAAATACATACAGAACGTTATCGATAGGATTACAACCCGCTATACTTATCAGATTACCCTTTCTTATAATGATGAAGTGGTGGATAAATATGAAGCCCTTTTCAAAGAATACGGACTAAAATCGAGCAGGGGTAAACAGATGAGGATCGGAGAGAAATATACGATCATATGGCGTGTACAGGGAGCTTTGAAAAATCATGAGGCTTGTACAAAAATACTGTTTAATGATAAGGGAATTGATGAGTTCAAATTTTAAATAATTAAAATCTTCCGGAATTTAAAAAGTCCTTTCAATTCCTTATTTTTGCAAGACTTATCAATTATTATTTATCATTTACCTATTATAGAATGAAGCCAAGCTTAGCAAAAGGAACGAGAGATTTTACCGCACAGGAAGTTTCAAGAAGAAAATATATCATTAATATTTTACAGAATAACTTTCAATTATTTGGATTCCAGCCTTTGGAGACACCAAGTTTTGAAAATCTTTCGACATTAACGGGGAAATATGGAGAAGAGGGAGATCGGTTAATTTTTAAGATTCTGAACTCGAGCATCAATGAAGCTAAAGAAGATAAAAAGACACAGATGCTTACCGATTTTCAAAAAGCATTGGATAAGCCTTTCAGTTCAGAAAGTCTTACGGACAAAGCTCTTCGCTATGATCTTACCGTACCTTTTGCGAGATTCGTGGCAATGAATCACGGGCAATTAACATTTCCATACAAACGATATCAGATTCAACCGGTTTGGAGAGCTGACCGCCCTCAAAAAGGAAGGTTCAGGGAGTTTTACCAGTGTGATGCCGATGTAGTAGGCAGTGAAAGTCTTTTACAGGAAGTAGAGCTGATTCAGCTGTATCTGAAATCTTTCTCAGACTTGAAAGTTTCGGTAACGATTCATGTCAACAACAGGAAAATCCTTTCCGGATTGGCAGAATATGCAGGAATTACAGATAAGCTTATTGATTTTACTGTAGCACTTGATAAATTGGATAAGATTGGAAAAGACGGTGTAATCAAGGAATTGCTTGAAAGAGGAATTTCCCCGGAATCTATCGATAAACTAGATTTCTTATTCTCTCAATCGGATGATGCTTTGGAAAACCTTCTTCAGCTGAAGGAAAAATTTGTAGGAAATGAAATAGGATTGAAAGGAGTAGAGGAACTGGAGTTTGTTCTTACGCAATCTTTAAGTCTTGGCGTAGACTTGCAGAACCTTGTTTTCGACATTACATTAGCAAGAGGGTTGGATTATTATACAGGAGCTATCTTTGAAGTGAAAGCCGATGAAGCTCAAATGGGTTCTATCGGTGGTGGTGGAAGATATGATAATCTTACGGCTGTATTCGGGGTTAAAAATATTCCGGGTATCGGTATTTCTTTCGGATTAGACAGGATTTATCTGGTTATGGAAGAGCTAGGTCTTTTCCCGGAAGAGGCTGCGTCGAAAGTAGAATATTTGTTTGCTAATTTCGGAGGGGAAGAAACACTTGAAGCTCTAAAGCTGATTATTCAACTCAGAGCAAAGGGGATTTCTGCCGAGCTTTATCCTGAAAGTGCAAAAATTAATAAGCAATTCACTTATGCGGAAAAAAAGGGAATTAAAAACCTGGTATTCCTGGGTGAAGAAGAGATTAAAAACAGAACAGTGACTTTTAAAAACCTTGAAGCCGGAGAGCAAAAAACAGTTTCTTTGGAAGAGTTTTTGGGATAGTCTAGATTAATAACTAAAAAGAGTCTTCTTATCAAGATAAGAAGACTCTTTTTTTATTTTATCTTAGCCTTTATTTCATTATATATTTTTTGAGTAAAAGGTACTTTGATTCCGTTTTCATTTCCGTATTTGATAATTGCTCCTGCAAATAATTCCAGTTCACTTTCTTTTTTTCCGGAATTAATATCCAATTGAAGGGAAGTAGGAGTTTCATGAGGAAATGCTGATGCTTTTTCAAAAGTATTCTCGATGATATTATCTTCAAGTAAAATCCCCTTTTTATCTGCAATTGCTTTTATTTCCTTCATTATTTCTTCTGCCTCATTTTTTTGTGCAGGATCTGTACAAACGGTACCAATAGAGGAGTTGTATTTAGCTGTTACCAGTCCGAAACTTGCTATAAAAGTAAATTTGGTCCAGATATCAGTTAAGGCATCATCTTTAAAATCAAAATCGATCCTGCTTTCTTTGAGAACATTGATTACCCAATCTATGTTTTGGGAAAAATTTTGTGGATCCCTGCCAATAATCAACTTTCCAGTTTTCCCTTTATGTTCTACAACTCCTTTTTCTTTTATATGAGAAGCCACATAAACACATGAAGGCAATATAACATGAGCAGGAATTATTTTTCTTATTCTGTCATAAATATCAGCACCATTCATCATAGGTAATAAAATGGTATTTTCAGTAATGACTTCTTTCAGTTCTTGACAAACTCTTTCCAGGTCGTATTCTTTTACACAAATCAATACAAGATCAGGTTTTACAATTTCCCGGATATTTTCATAAACTGAATTAGCCCATGTTTTACTATATCGGTGTTCAGTGGAAATTAAGGTCAAGCCTTCCGCTTTCACTTTTTTATAGGTTTCACCTCTTGCAACAAATGATATGATATATTGGTGGAAAGTTTCATTATTCTGGCTTATTTTAAAGCCAAAATAGCCACCTACACCTCCTAAACCTATGATTACAATATGTTTTTTATTCATGAAATTATTTTTTATCTGTTTAAAACCTGGCCTTTAATAATACACTATGTTAAAGATGGTGATTTATTTTAATATTTTGAGATGTATATAATCTATATTTATTGTGAGATAAGATCAATCAATTATTATATTTATGTCAACATTTTTAATAGCCTTATCATGAAAAATAAAGCTTCAGCCGAAATATTAGAAAAGTGGTTGAAAGGATGGTCGTTATCAAGAGAATTACCTTTACCGGTTGCATATAAATCCGGTTTTACTGTTGATGTCAATGCTCCTATGCAGAAAAAGCGATATCTGTTTTCTGAACCTAATGATGATTTTATTCAGCTGTCGAAAATAATTG
Organism: Chryseobacterium sp. PTM-20240506; assembly: GCF_048296755.1. Classification (NCBI taxonomy): domain Bacteria; kingdom Pseudomonadati; phylum Bacteroidota; class Flavobacteriia; order Flavobacteriales; family Weeksellaceae; genus Chryseobacterium; species Chryseobacterium sp. PTM-20240506. The sequence goes on along the minus strand of NZ_CP182581.1, from coordinate 1,184,884 downwards.
ATGAACCATGGGTATATCTGAAAGTTTCCTCAGCTTTTGAAACTTTTAAGGATAAAATCCCCTCAAAATGGAAAATTCAGGGTGACCAGTATATGATGTCATGTTTTCATCCCATGGTTGCTTTAAAGCGTGGTCTCCCAGATGACTACACGATTCATCATGACGTGTATAATTCTACGCATGTTGTAAGGGTAATGACCAAAAATGGAAATGAGCAGGGAGCGATAGGAAGAGTTGCTATTGTTGATGATATGGCTGTGTATGATCAGATCATTACAGATGAGAAACACAGAAGAAAAGGACTTGCTTCTTTACTAATGAAAGAGCTTGAAAAAATAGCACTGTCAAAAGGCGCCCGGAATAATTTTCTGGTGGCCACTACAGAGGGTAAATCATTATATGAAACTTTAGGGTGGGAGATTTACAGTCCTTACACTTCTATTGTGATTCCATCCGATGATTCTCTGGATGACTGATTCGGGGAATTAAAATTAAGATTGTTTACAATACACATCATAGCACTTATATGTTCAATCATGGAAAAGAATTATTTAGAAATTAACAGAAACTCCTGGAATGCTAAGGTGGAACCCCATCTTAAATCGGACTTTTATTTTGTTGATGAGTTTTTAAATGGAAGAAGTTCACTCAATTCCATAGAACTCGATCTTTTAGGAAATATTGAAGGAAAAAAGATCCTGCATTTGCAATGCCATTTTGGACAAGATTCAATATCATTATCAAGGCTGGGAGCTGTGGTTACCGGAATTGATCTATCTGACAAAGCTATTGCCACTGCAAGAGATTTGACGAAGAAGTGTGGAACCGATACTGAATTTATTTGCTCTGATGTTTACGATCTTCCCAATGTTTTAAATGAAAAGTTCGATATTGTATTTACAAGCTATGGAACCATAGGATGGCTTCCAGACTTGGATCAGTGGGCGCAGGTTATTGCTCACTTTTTAAAACCGGATGGGAAGTTTATCGTGGCAGAATTTCATCCTGTTGTCTGGATGTTTGATGATGACTTTAATAGGGTTGCTTATAATTATTTCAATGAAAAACCGATCATTGAAACATATAACGGAACGTATGCAGATCCATCAGCCGATATTACTCAGGAATATGTGATGTGGAATCATTCATTGGCAGAGATTATCCAGAATCTAATTAAAAATAACATGACCATAAATGACTTTCAGGAATTTGATTGGTCTCCCTATCCTTGTTTTAAACACATTGTAGAATCTGAGAAAGGTAAATGGAGAATACCGCAATTTGGAAATCATATACCTTTGGTATTTGCATTGGAAGCACAAAAAAAGTCATCGTAAATAAGTATTACGATGACTTTTCTGTATATGAATGTTAAAAAAAACTTGTTTTAACTTAAAGAGTCCTGAGCTTTTGTTTTAGCCTCATCAACTTTGTCCTGAACCTGGGATGCAACATCATTTGCTTTGTTCTTAAGATCATTTCCCCACTTGTTTACATTGTCCTTAACGTTGTTGATTTTGTCCTTTACAGCTTGTTGTTCTTCTGGTGTGGATTTTTTGTACTTCCAATATGCTAAAGCACCTAAACCTAATAAAGCTAATAATCCGTTTGTCTTATTTCCCATGATTTCTATTTTTTTAAATTAATATTAAAAATTTGTTGTTTAGTATCATGTAAATTGCGTGCCAAAAAAATGAAAGCAGTAATAAAAAAATGTTAAATTAATTGAATATTTCAAAATTTTCACCATCAAAACTTGCAAAAACCATCGTAGGATAAGAGTCCTGATGATAGATATTTCCATCTTTATCAATAGCAATCGCACCTGCAAAGCCATCAATAGTTTTTAATTCCTCAAAGGTTTTATGAAATGCATCTTTCAATTTCATTCCATCAGTTACCCGGGTCACAATTTTTGTTGCTGTAGCATTGCTTACAATATCTTCACCTACACCAGTGCAGCTTACGGCACAAAATGAATTAGCGTAATTTCCGGCAACAGTAGCTGAATCAGAAATTCTTCCGGGAATTTCAAATCCTTTTCCACCGGTTGAAGTGGCAACAGCAAGTTTTCCATCCTTGTCTATGGCTACACAGCCTACAGTTCCTTTTCCACCGTTATTGATTTTTGCTTCGTATTCTTTTCTTCTTTGGGGAATTTCTGTAGAGAAATCTTCAAAACCATGTTCTGAAGCATATTTTTTTGCACCACTACCTCCTAAAACACGATCCTCCTCCTTCATTAGATCCTTTGCTACAAATACGGGATTTTTAACATCCTGAATATTAATAACACCACTTAATTTCTGTATTTCTCCATCCATGATCGCTGCACTCATCCGAATGATACCATCACTTTGGATCTGGGAACCGATTCCTGCATTGAACAGGGCATCATCTTCAAGAAGAGATACTGCATACGCTACGGTATCAAAAGCTGAATTGGATTGCAGATAATCAAATGCTTTTTGTGCAATATTTTTTAATGAATTTTGTTTGGCAACTTTTACTTCATGGCTTTGGTCACTTTCGGAAAAGAAACCACCGTGGATGATTATTTTCATATTTTTATTTAAATGAAAGTTGAAGGTGGTAAACTTACGATTATATTGACTATAAATTATAAGGTTTTTAGTTTATATACACTAAAAATTTTCAATTCTTCGCTCTCAATTTTTCGGGATCAAATTATTTGTCCTGTGGAATAGGATTGAATTGTGAATTCTCAATCGTTAATGTTCTTGTGGTAAGGTCATAATGATCGTTCATCGACATGACATGCACGGTAAGGTTATCAATGGATATAGGTTCTCCTAAGTTGATATTGGTAAGATTGGTATCTTTGATAAAACGTCCATCCACGATAATCACAAGACCCGAACCTACAGCAGTCATTACATCATTATGTATAAAAAGACCTGTATCTTCTCCCAATCCGATTCCTAATGTTCTTGGATTATTAACAACTGCCTGGAAAAGTCTTCCGATACGTCCTCTTTGTACAAAGTGGGTATCAATGATTACATTATCAATAAGTCCTAACCCCTGAGTGGTTTTTATTTCTCCTTTTAATAATGCTTCCGAGCTGCTACCCTGATAGATCATGTTTTCTGAAGCTGCAGCAGCTCCGGCAGAAGTTCCGGAATAGATGAAATCCTGCTCCTGGTATTTTAAAAGAATGGTATCGTGGAATCTTGTCCCACCAAGGATAGATGTAAGCCGCAATTGGTCCCCACCGGTAAACATCACCACGTCCGCTGCATTGGCTCTTGCTACCATAGCATCAGAATTGGCTTCTTCCCGGTTATGGATATCCAGAATGTTGACATTTTTTGCGCCCAGAAATTCGAATGCTTTCTTATATTCCGTTCCTACAATCTGAGGGATCTGTGAAGCTGTAGTAACGATTTCTATTACAGAATTTTCTTTGAGCTTAGACTCATTAATGATCTTTCTTAAAATACCTCTTTCAAAAAAATTAAGGTTTTTTTCTATGTTCTGATCATAATCGGTTTCTGCAAAACTTCCTTTATTTACAGCACCTCCGATAACAATTAATTTTCCAACAGGTTTCATCATGTATGCAAATTTAAAAAATTATTAGTACTCGAGGAAATATCAATTATACATAAATTGATTTTGAGGATTTTAAGATTGTTAATAATATTTAATTTTTTTGGGAAATCTTTAAATGGTCTATGGTTTTGTTTATGGTTTTACATTATCTTTGATTTTAGAAGATGTTATTATTAATCAAGAAAAATGCAAATTGACTATGAAAATTGAGAAGATACAGGCCTTACGTGGTCCAAATATTTGGAGCATCAGAAGGAAGAAGCTGATACAGATGCGGTTGGACCTCGAAGAGATGGAGAATTTTCCTACCAATAAGATTGAAGGGTTCAGAGAACGTATAGAAAAATTGATACCTTCCTTGATTACCCATCGCTGTTCGGAGGGCGTAAGAGGAGGCTTTTTTCATAGGGTAGAAACGGGAACCTGGATGGGACATGTTATTGAACACATCGCTCTCGAAATCCAGACTTTGGCAGGAATGGACACCGGATTTGGAAGAACCCGTGAAACAAAAACTCCCGGAGTTTACAATGTAGTATTTGATTATATTGAAGAAAATGCAGGAATTTATGCTGCTGAAGAAGCCGTAAAAATTGCTGAAGCCCTGATCGAAGGAAAAGAATACGATATCAGTGAATGCGTTCATAAATTAAAGGAAATCAGGGAACGTGTTCGTTTAGGTCCTTCTACAGGGAGTATCGTAGAAGAAGCCGTTTCCAGAAAAATTCCATGGATCAGATTAGGAACCAATTCTCTGGTACAATTGGGATACGGAGTTAACCAGCAAAGATTCCAGGCAACGATTACCGGTAAAACAGGTTCAATTGCGGTAGATATTGCATGTAACAAGGAGCTTACTAAAAAGATGCTTCATGATGCGGCAATTCCGGTTCCCATAGGTGACCTTGTGACGGATGAAGAAGGCTTGGAAAAGGTTATTAAAAAAATCGGATATCCGATTGTTCTTAAGCCATTGGATGGGAATCATGGAAAAGGGTCGTCTATCAATGTAAATGATTGGGAAAGTGCTAAAATTGGTCTGCAACATGCCCAGAACTATTCTAAAAAAACGATCGTTGAAAAATACATTACCGGATATGATTTCAGGGTTCTGGTCATTAATAATAAAATGGTTGCAGCAGCCAGACGGGTACCTGCCCACGTGGTAGGTGACGGAGAACATGATATAGCAAAACTGATTGAAAAGGAAAACAAAGATCCGAGGAGAGGTTATGGTCACGAAAATGTTTTAACGGAAATACAAATTGATAAGGATACGATGGAGCTTCTTGAAAAGCTTCAGTATACACTGGAGACGGTTCCTCAGAAAGGAGAAGTCGTTTTCCTGAAATCTACTGCCAATCTTTCTACGGGAGGTACCTCAATTGACGTAACGGATATGGTACATCCTGAAAATATTACCATGGCCGAAAGGATTTCTAAAATCATCGGTCTTGATGTTTGTGGTATCGATATCATGGCTGAAAATCTGACTCAGCCACTCAAAGAAAGTGGTGGGGCCATTATTGAAGTAAATGCAGCTCCTGGATTCAGAATGCATCTTGCTCCGAGTGAAGGTCTTCCGAGGAATGTGGCTGCTCCTGTTGTAGATATGCTGTATCCACAGGGTAAACCTTTTACAATTCCTATTATAGCTGTAACGGGGACTAATGGTAAAACAACCACGACGAGACTGATCTCCCATATTGTTAAAAATAACGGATACAGAGTTGGATTTACAACTTCAGATGGAATCTATATTCAGAATACCATGCTTACAAAAGGAGATACCACAGGTCCGCTTTCCGCTGAATTTGTTTTAAAAGATCCGACTGTAGAATTTGCGGTATTAGAAACTGCCAGAGGAGGAATCCTGCGTTCAGGGTTAGGTTTTTCACAGTGTGATATTGGCGTTTTAACCAATATTAAAGAAGATCACTTGGGGATGAATGATATCCATAATCTAAAAGATCTTACCAGAGTAAAGAGAGTAGTGTTGGATAGTGTAAAGAAAAGCGGCTGGAGTGTAATGAATGCCGATGATGAATATTCAATTCGAATTGTAAATGATCTGGACAGCAATGTAGCAATTTTCAGCTTGGACGAGAATAATTCATATATTAAGAAGTTCGCGAAAGAAGGAAAAATTACATGTGTGTATGAAGAAGGCTTTGTAACCATTAAAAAAGGAGACTGGAAGATCCGCATTGGAAGGGCTAAAGATTTTCCTATTACAATGGAAGGTAAGGCCAAATTCATGATCGCAAATGTTCTGGCAGCAAGTTTAGCCTGCTACCTGTACGGTTTTGGTATTGAGGATATTTCAAATTCACTTAGAACATTTATTCCAAGTGCACAGCTTACACCGGGAAGATTAAATATATTTAAGTTTAAAAATTTCAAGGTTTTAATAGACTTTGCCCATAATCCAAATGGCTACGAGGCGATTGAAGATTATCTTAAAAATGTAGAGTCAACCAAAAAAATTGGAATTATTTCAGGGGTAGGAGACCGGAGAGATGAAGACATACGGTTATGCGGCAAGATTGCGGGGAGAATGTTTGATTACATTATCATAAGAAATGAAAAACATCTTCGGGGAAGGAAAGAAGAGGAAATTAACGGTCTGATTATAGACGGAATTAATGAAGCCGGAAGAGATGTAAGTTATGAAATTATTCCAAAAGAAATTGAGGCATTGAAACATGCTATCGGAATGGCTGAAGAAGGAACATTTATTACTGCCCTGAGCGATGTGATTTCAAATGCGATTGATCTTGTCCAGGAGTATCAGGCTAAAGAATTGCTGGAAGACGATAAAATCTGATTAAGAATATATTGAAAAAACCTCCATTTGGAGGTTTTTCTTTTATGAGCTTGTCCATCTCTTCTCAATCTCCCTCATTTTCATCAGATAAAAATAGAGAGGGATTAGTTCAAGTCTAATGGTGAAGCTGATGTTTGAATTAACGAAAGGAACAACTACCATCATGACAATGCAAACTATAATACCTATAATGGCATCAATAATTGCTGTTTTTGGACCCCATTTTTCTTCAAACCAAAGTCCATAAGCTACAATGGCCTTAAAAATTAAAAGAATACAAACGATGAGACCGGGAATAGTATAAGGATGATTGGCTTTGATTCCGTAAATTGATAATGATACATTTGTCAGGAAAAATCCTGCAATTAGTATCAGGGATGCTACAGACCCTCCAATTAAGAAAAACCAGGTAAAGATCTTGATCCATACCGGTAATAGGTCGCGCCTTTTAGTGGTATTGTCAAACTCTTCAAAAGCGGAATTTTGTTCCATAAACAGATATTATTTTAATTATTTTTACATTTCTCCAAAGAATACATTAGAACTACCGATCCAGATGGCATCTTTTTTATTAAAATCTACATTCACCATGGCAGCTTTGGTCATTCTGCCCAGATTCTCAAGTAAGATAGGACGTTCATCATTTTCCCGCCAAATATACAATAAACGGATCTCTGCTTTTGAAAATTCACCATTGATATCTTCAAAAACAGGTTCGTATTGTACTTTCCGTTGTAATATATAATTTTCCTTATCTGTAATAGAATCTGTTATTTCAAGGGTAGGATTGAGTTCTACACCACTACCTGCAAACGAAAATAAAGGTTTTAAAACATAATTTTCAAGATTCTCATGCTCGGGAAACTCATGGAGGAAGTAGCTTTTAGGAACAAACTGATGTCGTAATAAAGGTAAAAGGTATTTTGAAATTTTAAAAAACCAATTGGGATGGGTGATCCATTTAACATCTGCCTCTTCTCGAAAATCGAATTCAAGAGTAAGACCCGGAATTCTGTCCAATTCATCAAAAATAACACGATTATAAATCCTTTTTATCTGAATTTGTCTGCCATTATCCTCATAGTATAGTTTTCTTCCTTCTCTTTTTACTTTAGTGAGGCAAACTGTTTTTATTCCGAGTAATTTTTCAGTCAGCGCAAAATCTATTGCCGTCTTTTGTTTGTCGGGAAAAATCTCGAGAAGAATTACATTTTCCGGATTTTCATCTCCGATAATTAACTCTTTCAAATAATGAGTGAACTGGTCAGCAGACATGGGATTCTTAATTGCTGAAAGAAAGGGATAAACTTCACAAAAAGTATTTTCAAAAGTTTTCTGAAAAGCATACAACGAAGGAAAGGCCTGTAGTTCTATCAATTGTGGCTCAATCTCTCCATTTTCATTTTTACAAACACCAAAGTCAATGGTGAAGAAGTGAGGCTGATCTGTATCATTGGGAACTTTACAATTCTCCGGGATAGCTTTCTGAAGAATTTCTTTAGGTAAAGCCTTTATTTGATCGATAATGCTTTCACTGGCGTCAATGAGTTTGGTTTCAAATTCTTTAGTAAGAAAAAACGGACTTTCTGAAATTCTGAATGCAGGCTCAATACCGCTTTTTTGCGTAAGAATATCTTTAACTTGATTGTATTTTTCCTGCGAAAAATCTTTATTAAATTGCTTTCTGTATTTTGGGATCATATTTTTTTCTTTGTGATTTTAAAAAATCGAGCAAAATTGCTCGATTTATGGGGTTGCGTTTATTTACTTTTTATTTCAAGCAATTACACCTGTTCTTTTCAGAATATTTTTTTTCGCAAACTGTAAAAATGCCGGAAGGATCTGTGCTCTTGTCAAAACAATTTTGTCTTCATCATCAATGCGGTCAAGTGTTTCAAGATATTTCTCTCTTCCGAAGTTTTCTATCATTGCAGCTCTGTTCTTTTCATCTTTTAGATTTTCAAGCATGCTCGCCGGATCTGCTTCGGGATGAAACTGTGTTCCAAAGATCTCTTCTGAGAAACGAACTGCCATAACAGCCCGTTCAAGGTCTATGTGAGGTCGGAATTTTTCTATTGCAACGATCTTCATTCCTAATTCCTCAAAACGATCATGGTCCGGTTCTATAAACTGAAATGCCCGCGAATCTACACCATAAAAAGGATTCGAAAGATTTTTAAATAAGAATTCACTTTCTCCTTCCTCTGTCTTGTGGATAGGCATTACTCCAAAAGAGTAAGATTTTCTTGGACATACATTTCCCAGATTCCAGTGAATACTTCCTATCTGAAACGAATGGCATATGAGAAACAAATATTTCTTATCCTCCTTTTCTTTATTATGGTTATATACGGCATCTAAAAAATCAGCGTACTTTATTTCCCAGCCCAAACCTTCTTTATGAGGATTTCCCGGCCCTCCGGATGAAATGAAAATATCAAAATCTCTGATATCCGGAATTTCGTCTTTGTAGCGTACATCAAATACCTCAATGCTTACATTTTCTTCAGAATTTTGCCTGAAGGCTTCAGAAATTTCTTTAATATTTCTAAATCCTTGGTTAACATGATTGTTGTTCATGTCCAACAGAGCAATTCTAATATCTTTCATACATCATATTTTTGCAAAGTTACCAAAAATATCATGAAATGATTTCGCCGTGGGTAATGCCGTATTCTGTTTCGGAGATCATATAATCTACCACTTTAGTAAGGTCTCCTGTTTCCCTGAAGATCTGAAGCTGCCTGTCTGCACCGGTTCCGTTTTCAAGTATTTTCCATGCGTATTCTACTTCTTTCCTGCATCCTAACTCATCAACTACATCATCTATAAATTCCAGCAGTTCTTTCAGGAGATCCGGATATGGCACCGATTCCTCTTTACCAAAGTCGATAAGATGTGCTTCTATACCACTTTTTGATGCGCGCCATTTATTTTCGTTTAATAAAAGCCTTCTATAGCTTCTGAAACTTAAATTTTGCTTGTGAAGTTTATAAATTTTGGCTACTAAGCTCTGCATAATGGCAGCCAGACAAACCGTTTCATCAATCCTTAACGGCATATCACAGATTCTGAATTCAATAGTAGGGTAGAATGGATGTACCCGAAGATCCCACCATATTTTTTTGGCGTTATCAATCGTTCCTGTTTTCACCAGAAGGTCTACATAGCTGTCAAATTCAGCCAATGAGTTGAAATAGCTTGGTATCCCTGTTCTTGGGAATTTGACAAAGATCTCTTGTCTGTATGATTTAAAACCTGTATTTCTTCCGATCCAAAATGGAGAATTGGTTGATAGGGCGTAAACATGGGGAAGAAAATATCGCATTACGTTTTGAATTCTTACTCCCTCTTCACGATTGGGAATACCAATGTGAACATGAAGACCGAAAATGAGATTTTCCCTAGCTACATCTCCCATATCATCTACAATTTTTACATAACGTTCACCCTGGGTAATGGAATTGTCCGACCAATGGGAGAAAGGATGGGTTCCGCCTCCTGATACCCTGAGCCCCTGTTCATGGGCGATATTAATGAGATGCCTTCTTAAATTCGTGAGCTCAGTTCTTGCATCCTGAATATTCTGGCAGATTCCTGTTTCCATTTCAATCATGGATTCATGCATTTCGTGTTTTAAATTTTCACTTAAAACAGCTTTACCACCTTCAATAATTTTAGAAACATGAGAAATAAGATCCCTGCTTTCAACATCAATTATCTGATACTCTTCTTCGATTCCTATAGTAAACTGGTGCATCCTTTTAGTGTTTTTTTATTTTCTCTTTCACTGATCTATCGTATGGAGTCTTTTACAAAATTTCCCCAGGAAATATTAGGCTTTCCTGGAACATATTCTTTGGCTTTTTCAATCGCAAACAGAGCAGCGTGTTCCACAATCCATGCAAAATTTTCTTCTCCTACAGAATTTCTGTCGGCATCAGGCGCAGGATTACAAAAATCAATAGCATAAGGAATTCCATCCCGTACTGCAAATTCCACGGTGTTGAAATCATATCCTAAGGCCTCATTCATTGTTATGGTATAATCGTGAATGGTCTTCAATAGTTTTTCCAGTTCTTCACCATCAGTCTGATGATTGGTTGCATATCTTAAATGAGGCTCATTTCGAGGCTCATAAGGCATGATATGAACGTATTTCCTACCCAGGCAATATACCCTGTAGTAATCATCAAAAATAATCTCTTCCTGAACCATCATCACGAGTTGTTCTGTTTCACCCAGTTTATTCCATAAATCTTCCGGATTTTCAATTCTATACACATTTCTCCAGCCTCCTCCGTCGTGAGGTTTCATATAAGCGGGAAAACCTACATAATCGAATATATATTCCCAGTCATGAGGAAATTTTAAGTTTCTGAATGATGTTTCCGTAGTATTGGTTGGCCTTTCGTGAGAAGGTAATAATACCGTTTTGGGAAGAGGAATTCCCAGTTTTGTCATCAGTGCATTATTGAAAAATTTTTCATCAGCACTCCACCAGAACGGATTATTGATAATATAGGTCCCATTCAGTGCAGCATTTTTGAGGTATGCCCTGTAGAAGGGAACATCATGGGAAATCCTGTCTATAATAACAGCATAACCATAATCAGCCCCTTGTTCAAGTTTATCAATATGGACAGGTTCTGCTATAATCTCGCCATTTCCCAGCTCATTTACTTTATCGATAAATGCCCAGGGAAATGTATCCTCCATACCAAATAGAATTCCCACCTTTTTTTTCATAATTGTTATTTTTATTGTTTTATACTAATAAATGATTGTCAGAACCTGATTTTTCAGAAAAAAAATGCGCTGATGAACGTCGGAAATACCATTCTCCACAACGGCCAGTCGTGATTGATCCATTTTCTTTCATCATACCAGTAATCTATTCCTTTTGATTGAAGGATTGCTGCCATTTCAAGGTTTTTATCCTTACAAATGTCCTGATCAGAAGTACTTAAGACAATATGCATATGTTTATATTTCCAGGCCTCATCATTTTTGACGAACTCTCTGGGGCAATTATAATATACAAGATCATCAGAATATCCGTCCATGAAATTCCGGATCGTAAATGCCCCGGAAAGACAGAATAAATGTGAGATGACATCAGGAAACCGGAATGCAAAATTTGCAGCATGGTATCCTCCGAAACTGGCACCGGCTATAGCAACCCGGTGTGTTTTATGTAATTTCTGAATATAAGGGACAAATTCCTGAATAAGAAACTGAACATATCTTTCATAATTTTTTATTCTTTGCTGCGGCGATATAGCATCATCATAAAAACTCCAACTGTCAATGGTCTGAAGGTTATACAGCTTTACTTTGCCCTGCTCTACAAACCAGTTGATGCTTCCGTTGAGGTGGAAATCATGATTCTGGGTATATAATCCCTGCGAAGTAGGGAACATGATGATAGGATAGCCGTAATGTCCTGTTACTTCTACCTTGATGCTTATTCCCAATATATTTGAATAATAATCAGTATGTTCTATATGTGGCATGCTTGGAATAATTATAATTTGAATACAGACCGAACTAACTTGTGGGTTTCCCTTTCGGAGGTAAAATATTCAGTAATCCGGTATTGATCTTCTCTGCTGCGAAGTCGAGTCTTTCCTGTATAATGTCGGCGTTTCCAGATTTATATACTATCCCGACATGATAATCTATAGGAAGGTACTTAACGATTTCTTCACATTCGAACGGACCGTAATCAGGCTTTTGATCCTTAATTAAGGCAATGATCAACCCGGAATGGTACTCCACGGGTTTGGCTACTTCATATTTTTTTGATCTCAGGAGTGCGTCTTCAATCTTTGCCCATTCGCGCCAGATATTGATATCGCTGGAAGCTTCAACAAGATCAGGAATATGTGCACCCCCTACACGTGAAGAGGTTTCCAGAAAATACCATGTTCCGTCTTCTTTACTCCTTATAAATTCAGTATGGGTGGCTCCATTCAGTAATCCAAAATTTGAGAGGAGTTTTGCATTAATTTCTTCAAGAGCTTTAAATTCATCAGATTGCCTGCTTAAAGTTTTGGTTCTGAAAACACCTCCTTCATGGGAAACCTGCATCGGCGGGGCCAGATATTGAGATGCTGATGTAAACACCACTTCCTTATCAAAAGTAAGGCTGTCTACATGGAAAACATCTCCAGGTTTAAAGCTTTCCAGTAAAAAAAGATGGCGTTCTTCTCCCAACTCATTTAAGGCTTCCCAAAGCTGTTCCTTAGAAGTGATTTTCTTTATCCCCGATGCAGAAGCTTCGGAACGGGGCTTTAACACCCACGGAGCAGGGACGTTTTCAATAAAAGTATTAACCTCATCATTGTTAAAGACTGCTGTAAATTCTGGCACGTTGATACCCGAATCTTTGGCTTTTTGTCTCATTGCCAGTTTATCCCTGAAATAGCGGTGGGTAGTTTGTCCCATCCCTGGGATACGGAAAGTCTCCCTGATCAGTGCTGCTTTTTCAACGTCGTAATCATCGAGAGCAACGACAGCATCAATTTTTCGGGTCTGCATAAGATGGGAGAATCCCTGAATAAGATGTTCAAGGTTCCATACGGACGGCTTTAATTCGGGCATATAAAAAACCTCATCGATCGCATGCCACGGCCAGTTCTTTTCTCTGATATTTTCGGATGTAATCAGGATTATTTTATTACCGAGCATCTTCATTTCGTCCATGAAATCATAGCCCTTGTAATAGCACGAAATACATACTATAGTTTTCTCCTCCATACAGTGTTTTTAAAAATTTAATGAATTATCAAAAATAAAAGCAATTTTTTATTAACTAATTAATATTAAAAATTAGCCATTGCTGAGATTTTGAAAATCCTAAATCAATTATACAGAGAAATTTTGTAATAAACTAATTTTTAATGATAATTTTCGATTAAATCCGTCAGCAATTGCACTCCAAAACCTGTTGCTGCTTTTTCTTTGGCATAACCAACACTCCCGAAAGCGACTCCCGCAATATCCAGGTGAGCCCACTTCGGATGATTTTCTATAAATTGTTCCAGAAATTTGGCCGCTACAATACAATCACCAATGGGCTTCAAGGAAATGTTTTTAAGATCTGCTACATCAGATTGTATGTCTTCTTTCCATACATCCCACAAGGGAAGATTCCACAGCCTTTGATTGGTTCTGTCACCTGTTTGCAATAACAGATTTTTCACTTCTTCATTGTTTGAGAACAAAGCACCACAGGTATCTCCAAACATTCTTACTGAACTTCCTGTAAGGGTTGCCAGATCAATAAGAAGATCTGTTTTGTAGTTTTTAGCCAGATAAGAAAGAGCATCGGCTAATATCATTCTGCCTTCTGCATCAGTATTCAGAACTTCTATAGTTTTTCCGTTGTAAGCTGTGATGACATCACTTGGCAGAAAAGCTTTTTCAGAAATAGCATTATCGGTAATAGGTAAAATTACAACAAGGTTTACAGGAAGCTGCATCTCTGAAGCATAAATTAAAGATCCTATAACAGCAGTTGCTCCGCCCATATCGGATTTCATATAATGCATGTTCTGATGATCTTTTAATGAAATGCCTCCGGTATCAAAAACCACACACTTTCCAATTAATCCAATGGTCTTTGCTTTTTTTACGGTTGTCCGATATTCTAATATGGTGAAGGCAGCATCATAAGCGCTTCCCTGATTAACTGAGAGATACGCTCCAAGACCTAATTCCTCACATTTTTTTCTGTTGAATACAGTGTATTTAAGCTGATGTTTTTTTGCCAGATCCTTAAGGTATGAGCCTAAAACGGGTGGGGTCTTAAGGTTTGCAGGTTTATTTAACCATTCCTGGCAGGCTGTCTGACCATTGGACAACGCTAATGCTTTTTGGCTGATATTATCCAGTTTTTTCTGGCTTATATTTTCAAAGTGAATTTCAAATTCAGGGCTCCAGAAAGGATGGCTTTTATCAAATGGGTATTTGTATGTTCCTAATAACAGTCCTTTGATAAATTCTTCAAATTGTTTTTGGCTGATGAAATCGCTCATCAACAGAGTAGGGACAGCTTTTAAATTATTTTTTTGTGTTTGTGAAAATTTTACTGCCACCTGCTGGATCTCAAAACTTTGAACAGACGATTTTCCTAATCCGATAAAATAAGTAATGCTATCTTCACTAGCGCTGATGAAAACTTCATTCTTTTTTCCTGTAAAAAAGGTGGAAATATTTTTGTTAAAGCTTTTATTTTTTTTGATCCATTCTTCTTCTGTAAATAGTTGAAAAACCTGAATGTAATTTTTATTTTTTTTATTGATTAGTTTCATAATTTTTACGGTTTGATTGATTGTTGTTGTGGTGCTACTTCTACAGGATTTTCTGTATTGTCATAAAATAGCCATTCGATGGCCCTCGGAAACTCCTGCGACCAATAGAATTCACTGTGTGTACCTTCAGGATTAATACTGGTTTTAAATTCGAAATCAAAAAGATTTTTTTGTTCCCATTTTTTTAAATATTCTTCAAATATGCGGATTCTTTTTACCATTTTAGATCCTTCCTTTCCTCCTCCGTATAAATAGATTTTAGTCTTGAAGGGAATACGGAAGTTCATCATTGGAAAATTATTGTTAGGCTCTACCCAAAGCGAAGGAGAGAAAATCAGTAATTTTGAATATACTTCAGGATATAGAAATCCACTGTAAATACTAATAAGGGCACCTAAGGAACTTCCGCCGATACCTGTATTTTCCCTGTCTTTTTTGGTCCGGTAATTTTCATCGACGAAAGGTTTCAGCGTATCTGTGATGAAGCGTATGTATTTTTTGCCTTCGGAACCGTGAGCAACATGATCATTGTCGAATATATATTCCTTTATCCTTTCCTGACTTCCGTGTTCAATGGCGATGATGATGACATCCCCACGTCCGTATTCTGCAAGAATAGAGAGTTTTTTATCTATTTCCCAATTGCCGTATTCACTTCCTTCGTTGAAGAGGTTCTGCGCGTCCTGAAGATAGAGTACAGGATAGCTTTTGTTGGAAATATAATAATCGTAGGGAAGTAACGCCCATACTTTTCGGTATCTGTCGAGTTGTGGAATGTAAAATTCTTCTGAGATGATTTCAATAATGGGAAAAAATTCATCTTTAAAAGGTCCCCAGTTAAGCCTCCATTTCTTTACCATGTCAGAGGCTTCTCCTATCGATTTGTTTACTTTTCTGTTGGGAGTAATATTTCCATACTGGTCAAGCTCTACATTTTCCCAGCCTCCTTTTGTGAATTTGTATTCTATTGCTGACGGCAAAAATTCATCACTAATGTCAATGCTATAGTTGTTAGCATCTATGGAAGTAAGCTTGTATAGATCATCTTTAGGGTTCCAGTTATTAAAATTTCCTGTTATATAAACAGTTCTGTCATCACTTTCATCAGTGTAAAGCTTAAACTTCATCATGCGTTTTATAAAAAGTTAAGGCTAAAATTATAAAAAAACTTTAGATATATAAACGTTGAAAATTTCTGGTAAAAAACAATCAGAAGACTATTAAATTTTATATATTTGATAGGGAGGTGGATGAAAGAACTTTTATAACAATTATTTGAATTATAATTAATTGTTTCTATCTGTATTTTTCGTAGTTTCAAAGCATATAAAATTAAACACTAATGAACTCTGTTAAAACCTATACACTTTTTACGGATCATGATGTTTATCTTTTCAAAGAAGGTAAGCATTACAAGCTTTACGATAAGTTTGGGGCACATTCCGTAGAGAAAGACGGGGTTTCAGGAGTTTATTTTTCTGTCTGGGCACCCAATGCGAAAAAGGTTTCTGTGATTGGGAATTTTAATAACTGGAATCATAAAGAGCATATTTTATATCCCCGGTGGGATGGATCCGGGATCTGGGAGGGCTTTATTGCTGATCTTAAATGGGGAACTTTATATAAATATGCTATAGAAACGGCTTATGGTGATCTTTTGGAGAAAAGTGATCCTTATGCATTAAGTTGGGAGCAAAATTTACAGGCAGCATCTCTGATTTCTACTACATGGTATGAATGGAAGGACCAGGAATGGATGGACAGCCGATGGAAAAAGAACCGGTTGGAAGCTCCGATTTCTGTTTATGAAATGCAATTAGGTTCATGGGTACGAGATGAAGACTATCCTGATAAGTTTTTAAATTATCGTGATATAGCCAAAAAGCTGGTGCCTTACATCATACAAATGGGGTTTACGCACGTAGAATTTATGCCCGTCATGGAGTTTCCTTATGATCCCAGTTGGGGATATCAGATCACAGGTTTCTATGCCGCAACTTCAAGATTCGGATCCCCTCAGGATTTAATGTTCCTGATTGATGAACTTCATAAGAATGATATAGGCGTAATACTGGACTGGGTTCCTTCTCATTTCCCGGGAGATGCGAATGGACTCCATCGTTTCGATGGGTCTTTTTTATATGAGCATGAAGACCCGAGAAAAGGATTTCATCCGGACTGGAAATCTTACATTTTCAACTACGGAAGAAATGAAGTAAAATCTTTTTTGATCTCCAACGCCATGTTTTGGCTGGAAAGATATCATGCGGATGGATTGCGGGTAGATGCCGTAACTTCCATGCTCCATCTGGATTATTCCAGAAATGAAGGAGAGTGGGAGCCAAATCAGTATGGCGGGAATGTAAATCTTGAAGCAAAAATATTTCTTCAGGAATTTAATACAGCAGTATATAAAGAATTCGGAAATGCAATTATTACGATTGCTGAAGAAAGTTCAGATTTTCCAATGCTTACCAAGCCGGTGCATGATGGTGGTGTGGGTTTTGGAATGAAATGGATGATGGGTTGGATGCATGATACACTGGATTATTTTAAACTTGATCCCATCCTCAGAAAAAACAACCATCACAAAATAACCTTTGCGTCCATGTACATGTATAACGAAAATTATATGATGCCTTTATCTCACGATGAAGTTGTACATGGGAAAGCAAGTCTTATTTATAAAATGCCGGGAGATGAATGGCAAAAGTTTGCCAATCTTCGGGCACTTTATGTATACATGTATACGCATCCGGGAGCAAAACTGCTATTTATGGGAGATGAATTCGGTCAGACTGCTGAATGGAATTTTAAGCAAAGCCTGGATTGGCATTTGTTACAGTATCCTGTTCATAAAGGATTGCAGACATTAGTCAAAGATCTCAATCATGCGTACAGATCAGAATCTGCTTTGTATGAAAACCAGTTTAATCCCAAAGGATTTGAATGGGTGGAAGCCGATGATAAGGATAATTCTGTCTTTGTATATTTAAGAAAGGGAAAACGGAAGGATGATGTTTGCATGGTCGTTCTTAATCTTACACCCCGTATCGTTGAGTATACAATAGGAGTGAACGAAGGAACACATTGGGAAGTTATTTTTAATTCCGATGATGAAATATACAGTGGCAGTGGTGTAGATCCTTTTATTATCAGGGAAGAGAAAGGGGATTGGATGAACAGGCCCCAATCCATAACTTTAAAACTGCCGCCACTCGCCGGATTGATTTTAAAGCAGAAAAAAGATAAAAAGTATAAATTACATAGAATTAAATTACATAAAAAGTAAAATGATTGTTTATCATCTTAGTACGGAATGTTATCCGATAGCAAAAGTAGGCGGTTTAGCAGATGTTGTAGGAGCTTTGCCAAAATATCAGAATAAAATAAAAGGAGTGGATGCAAAGGTTGTAATGCCTTGGTATAATAAATCTTTTATTTACGATCATGAGTTTGATATTGTTTTTGATGGTTTTATTCATCAGGGACCCAATATGCTTCAGGTTCAGGTAATGAAAGAAAAAACAAATGTTTTAGGCTTTGAGTTATACCTGGTGAAAATTCCAGGGCTTTTAGACAGGGATAATCCTTACGGTTACCAGGATGAAAGTTTCCAGTTTTTAGCTTTTCAGCATGGTGTCTTGCATTGGCTGAGTGCCATGGAAATCCGTCCTGATGTTTTGCATTGTCATGATTATCACACGGGCCTGGTTCCTTTTATGATTGAATATTGTCCTGAATTTAAATTTCTTAAGGGGGTTAAAACGATTGGGACAATTCACAATGGTGAATACCAAGGGATGATGGGCTGGAATATGGCACAATATATGCCTGTGTTTGATAACTACAGATGGGGACTTTTAGACTGGAACGGATTGATTAATCCTTTGGCGTGTATGATCAAATGTTCACATGCATTCACTACTGTTTCGGAAGGCTATCTGGAAGAGCTTTTTATAAGTTTCCGAGGACTTGAAAGCTTGGTTCGCGAAGAATTCGGAAAAGCATACGGAATCATCAATGGTATTGATACTGAAGTATGGAATCCTGAGACTGATCCTATGCTGGACTATAACTTTAGTATCGAAGATGCCGTAGAACAGAAGAAAAAGAGTAAAGCCAAACTTTGCAAAGAGTATGGTCTGAAGCCGGAACTTCCTTTGTTTGCATTTATTGGAAGGTTTGCAACAGAAAAAGGAGCCGATCTGCTGCCCGATGTTGTATGGAGGAGTATAAGACAGAGCTATGGTGCTTTAAATGTCATCATTCTGGGCTCCGGTAACAGATATATAGAAGATAAGTTAAAAGAATATGAACATTTGTACAGTAATTTTGCTCTTGATCTGGGGTATAAAGAATATCTGTCCCATAAAATATATGCTTCAGCAGACTTTTTGCTGATGCCTTCAAGGGTAGAGCCATGCGGATTGAATCAGATGTATTCCATGAGATACGGAACGGTTCCCATTGTAAGATACACCGGTGGATTGAAAGATACTGTGCAGGATATATCTACAGGAGGAGCGGGATTAAATTTTTCCTATCCGGGAGTTGATGATGTAATTCACGCGATGAACAGAGGGATGCATATATATTATCAAAAAGGTGTGATGGAGGACCTTATCACTGCCAATATGCAATTTGATTTCGCGTGGGAGAAGTCTGCGGAGAAGTATATTGCGTTATACAATAAATAAAACGAAGTATAACCTGTTTTGTTTTCTGTAGTGACATAATGAGGAAAAGAAGTATTGTAGAAATACTTAAAGTGAATAAAAAAGTAATCTAAACTAAATTAAACGCAAGATATTTATGAATCGCAACGTTATTTCCATTGTTTTGGGAGGAGGTAGAGGAACGAGACTTTTTCCGTTAACTTATTCAAGGTCAAAACCAGCCGTTCCAATTGCCGGAAAATACAGACTGGTAGATATTCCTATTTCCAATTGTCTAAACTCGGGACTGAATAAGATCTTGGTTTTAACCCAGTTTAACTCTGCTTCTTTAAATTCTCATATTAAAAACTCATATCATTTTGATATCTTCAGTAAAGGATTTGTAGATATTTTAGCTGCCGAACAGAATGTTGAAAATGAGAGCTGGTACCAGGGTACTGCAGATGCGGTTCGTCAGTCGATGAAACACCTTGAAAAATATGATTATGATTATATTCTTATCCTTTCTGGGGATCAGCTTTATCAGATGGACTTCAGGGAAATGCTGGATTATCATATTAAAAAAGGAGGGGATGTAACTATTGCGACTATTCCTGTAAATGCCAAGGATGCAACAGGGTTTGGTATTTTGAAATCCGATGATGAAGGAAATATTACTTCATTTGTTGAAAAACCAGGGATGGATATTTTAGGAGATTGGAAGTCTGAAGTTTCTGATCATAACAAACATGAAGGGAAAGAATTCCTTGCATCTATGGGGATTTATATTTTCACAAAGAGTATTCTTAAAAAGATGTTTGATGAAGGTGCGGGGGATGATTTCGGGAAAGATATTATTCCTAATTCAATAGGAAAATATGCTACATTAAGTTATCAGTATGAAGGATACTGGACTGATATTGGAACAATTGAGTCTTTTTACGAGGCTAATATTGATCTTTGTCAGGATTTTCCACAGTTTAATTTATTTTCTTCGTCACCGATTTATACGAGAGCCAGAATGCTACCTCCATCCAAAATTAATGGATCTTACGTTAGTAAAGCTGTTTTTGGAGATGGATGTATTATTATGGCGGACAAAATTGAAAATTCAGTGATCGGAAACAGGACCCGTATCGATAAAGGAAGTACGATCGTAAATTCTTATGTAATGGGATCGGATTTCTATCAGAATACTACTGAAATTGTCATGAATGACCGGAATGGTCGTCCTAACATGGGAATAGGGAAGTACTGTTACATCGAAAAAGCGATTCTAGACAAAAACTGCTATATAGGAGATAATGTAAGGATTATCGGAGGGAAGCACTTACAGGATGGCGACTTTGGAACCCATTCCGTGCAGGATGGTATTGTTGTGGTGAAAAAAGGAGCTGTGCTGCCTCCGGGAACTCATATTGGATAATTTTCATAAACTTAAAACTAGAGTGATCAATATATTGGTCACTTTTTTTATTTGTTTTACTTTTGTACGATGCGTTTTTTTAAAATAATAAGTGTAATTGTTGTTTTACTGGTAGGGGCTTATGCTGCTTCCATGTATTATTTTGTGGATGAAAGTAAAGATTTTAAAATTGAAAAAGAGATAGATTATCCTTTGGATAAAGTCTTTCACCAATTCAATAATTTGCAGAATTTTACCCGTTGGAATAATTTCTTTACAAATTCCCAAACTATTGATATTGATTATTATACTCCCTACGAGGGAATGGGAAGCGCTATAAGTTACGTTGATCCAAAAAATGATAGAGACGGAGAGATGTTTATCCGGTATGAAAACCCTAATCAAACCCTTAAATATCAGCTTTTTGAAGATAAAAATGAGAACCCAACGCTTGTCGATGTTAAATTCAAAGCATTATCTGCAGAAAAAACAAAAATCACATGGTATGTTCATACCCCTAAACTTTCTGTGCTGAGGAGAGTGGAGAATTTCTGGACGGAGGACCGTTTTACAGAAAATATCGATAAAAGTATGGCCAACCTTAAGAACGTTCTCGGAAATAAGGTGGAAAAAGATAACCAGATGGCTGCAATAAAATACGATAGCTTAATGGTAGAAAATGAAGAGGAAAAGTTATTGCTGGGAATTAATGTCAGCACCTCCAACAAGAAAGATGCTTTGTACAAAAACATCGTTATGAACTACAATAAAGTTTACAATTATGTAAGCATGGATCTTGGAAAAAAAGAGGATGAATTCGGGTTTCCCATCCTGATCACTGACGCCGATAATTATAAAGATAAGGAGGTTTCCTATTTCCTGGGGATACCATTGTCAAAAAAGATAGGAGTTACAGATAATAACTTTAGTTTCAGATCTGTAAACCCTACGCAGAATTATGTGATGTATTACAAAGGACCTTATGCCGGAAGAGTAAAAGCAATTCAGCAATTGATTCAAAAAGCAAAGAAAGATGAGATGCGTTTTGGTGATATTCGTCAGGTTTTTATGGAGCGCCCGATGGATGATCAGGACGTGAACATGAAGCTTTCCCTATCTGTCTTTAAGTAAATTATTGGAAATTATATATTTTATGTTTTTTTTAGTAATCTGAGGCTGTCCCAAGTCGGTTTTTTTTATTAAATTTGAGGATTAATTATACAAACAAATTTTAATAATAGATAAACTGTAATAATGGACAGATTTTCATTCCTAAACGCAGCTCATTCTCAGTTAATTGAGGATTTATACCAACAGTACTTAAAATTCCCGGATTCTTTAGAGCCATCATGGAAAGCCTTCTTTCAAGGCTTTGATTTTGCTTTGGAGAACTACGGTGATGAAGATAACATCCAATACATTCAAGCTCCAGCTACTACTGCTCCTGCAGTACAGCAAATATCTCAGGCGGTATCAAACGGAGAAGTTCCTGAGCACATCAAGAAAGAATTTAAAGTAGTAAACCTTATTGAGGCTTACAGAACAAGAGGGCATTTGTTTACAAAAACAAATCCGGTAAGAGAAAGAAGACACTATACACCTACTCTGGATATCGAGAACTTCGGTCTGAGCAAGGAGGATTTAAATACGAAATTTAACTGTGCTGTTGAAACAGGGATGAAAGAGCCTGCAACATTGCAGGATATTATTAAGCACCTGGAAAACATTTATTGTGACTCTATCGGTGTTGAATATACTTATATCAACAATGTTGAAGAGAAGGATTTTATCAAAAAATGGTTGCAGGTAAATGAAAACCATCCAAGTCTTTCAGCCAATGAAAAAACTGAGATCTTATTGAAGTTGAATCAGGCTGTAGCTTTTGAAAATTATCTTCACACGAAATTTGTTGGTCAGAAAAGATTCTCACTGGAAGGAGGAGAAACATTGATTCCTGCTTTGGATCAGTTGATTTCAAGATCTTCTCAGCTTGGTGTAGATGAGGTGGTGCTTGGTATGGCTCACAGAGGAAGATTAAATGTACTATCCAATATTTTTGGTAAATCTTACAAACAGATCTTCTCTGAATTTGAAGGAAAAGAATTTGAAGAAGATGTATTCTCGGGTGACGTTAAATATCACTTAGGATCTTCTAAAAAGATCAAAACAGCTTCAGGTGAAGAAGTTTCTATCAATCTTACTCCGAACCCATCTCACCTGGAAACAGTAGCAGCTTTGGTAGAAGGGATCTGCCGTGCTAAAGTAGATGATAAATACAAAGGGGATTATTCTAAAATTTTACCGATCGTTATCCATGGGGATGGAGCTATTGCAGGACAAGGAATTGTTTATGAAGTAGCGCAGATGATGACCTTGGAAGGATACAAAACAGGAGGTACGGTGCATATTGTTGTGAATAACCAGGTTTCATTTACAACCAACTATGCAGATGCAAGATCATCCACTTATTGTACGGATATTGCAAAAGTAACTGAGTCTCCGGTAATGCACGTAAATGCTGATGACGCGGAAGCAGTAGTTCATGCAATCCACTTTGCAGCTGATTTCAGAGCGAAGTTCGGAAAAGATGTATACATCGATTTACTGGGATATAGAAAATATGGTCATAACGAAGGGGATGAACCAAGATTTACTCAACCCAATTTATATAAACTGATTTCCAAGCATCCGAACCCAAGAGAAATTTATAAGGATAAATTAATTCAGGACAGTATTGTTTCTAATGATATCCTGAAGAAAATGGAAACTGATTTCAAAGAACTTTTGGATAAAGATTTCGATGCATCTAAGGAGATTGAGAAAAATGCAATGGATGTTTTCATGTCTGATGACTGGACAAACTATCCTATTGCAAAAAGAGGAGCAATGCAGTCTCCTGTAGATACAAAATATGATTTAGCTAAGCTTAAGGAACTGGCTATTAAAATGTCTACACTTCCTGCTGATAAGAAATTTATCAATAAGATTACAAGACTTTTTGAAAACCGTGTAAAAGCAATTGAGGGAGATTCTTTAGATTGGGCTTTAGGAGAATGGTTAGCATATGCTACATTACTTGCTGAAGGACACAATATCAGAATTTCAGGGGAAGATGTGGAAAGAGGAACTTTCTCCCACAGACATGCCGTAGTAAAAACAGAAGATACGGAAGAAGAGTATATTCCATTAAGACATATTTCTGAAAGCAGATTTGATGTTTATAACTCTCACCTTTCAGAATACGGAGTTTTAGGTTTTGATTATGGATATGCTATGGCTTCTCCAAACACGCTTACAATCTGGGAAGCTCAGTTTGGGGATTTCGTAAATGGTGCTCAGATTATTGTTGATCAATATCTGGCTGCTGCTGAAGAGAAATGGAAGATTCAGAACGGATTGGTAATGTTATTGCCACATGGTTCCGAAGGACAGGGAGCAGAACACTCTTCTGCAAGATTGGAGAGATTCTTGACACTTTGTGCGAACGAAAATATTGTGGTAGCCAATATCACTTCCCCAGCTAACTATTTCCACTTGTTGAGAAGACAATTGAAATGGTCTTACAGAAAACCGTTGGTTGTAATGAGTCCTAAATCATTACTAAGACATCCTAAAGTTGTTTCTCCATTAGAAGATTTTGCGAACGGAACTTTCCAGCCTATTTTGGATGATGCTACTGCAGATCCTAAAAAAGTAGAAAAAGTTGTCCTTTGTTCAGGTAAATTCTATTTTGAATTATTGGCGAAGAAAGAGGAACTTAACAATGAAGATATTGCTCTGGTTAGATTTGAACAATTGTATCCATTACAAACAGATGCTATTGAGCAAATTTTAAGCAAATATGATAATAGAAAAGAATTGATCTGGGCTCAGGAAGAACCTGAAAATATGGGGGCATGGTCTTATATCCTTAGAAACTTCAGAGATACAGGTATTCAGGTAATAGCTCCGGTACCAAGTGGTGCTCCGGCTCCTGGTAGTCACAAGATGTTTGAGAAAAATCAGAATGCAGTAATCAATAGGGTTTTTAACACAAACGATGCGCCTGCAAAAAGACCTGTAACAGCTTAATCAATAAATAATAATTAATAAAAAAATAAAAAATACGATATGTCAGTTTTAGAAATGAAAGTTCCTTCACCGGGCGAATCAATAACAGAAGTTGAAATCGCGACTTGGCTTGTGAAAGATGGTGATTATGTAGAAAAAGATCAACCAATCGCTGAGGTAGACTCAGACAAAGCAACTCTTGAACTTCCAGCTGAGCAAAGTGGTGTAATTACTTTAAAAGCAGAAGAAGGTGAAGTTGTACAAGTAGGTCAGGTAGTTTGCTTAATTGATGTAGATGCTCCTAAACCAGAAGGGGCAGCTGCTCCTGCTGCTGAAGCTCCTAAGAAAGAAGAGGCTCCAAAACCAGCACCTGTTCAGGAAGCACCAAAACCGGTTGCACAACCTGCGGCTGCTACACAGACATATGCAACGGGAACTCCGTCTCCTGCTGCTAAAAAAATTCTTGATGAAAAAGGAATAGATGCAGGGCAAGTTACCGGATCCGGAAGAGATGGAAGAGTTACTAAAACTGATGCTGAATTAGCTGCTGTTCCTGCTATGGGAAGTGTATCTTCTACTAACGGTTCAAGAGCAACAACGACTACTAAGCTTTCAGTTCTAAGAAGAAAAATCGCTTCAAGACTGGTTTCTGTAAAGAATGAAACGGCAATGTTAACTACTTTCAACGAGGTTGACATGTCTGAGATCTTCAGAATCAGAAAACAATATAAAGAAGAGTTTGCCCAAAAACACGGAGTTGGACTAGGTTTCATGTCTTTCTTTACAAAAGCTGTTACAAGAGCTTTGCAAATGTATCCTGATGTAAATGCATCTATCGATGGAGATTTCAAAATCAACTATGATTTCTGTGATATTTCAATCGCGGTTTCAGGTCCTAAAGGATTAATGGTTCCTGTATTGAGAAATGCTGAAGACATGACCTTCAGAAGTATTGAAGCAAACATCAAAGATTTAGCTACTAAAGTAAGAGACGGTAAAATCAGTGTTGATGAAATGACTGGTGGTACATTCACAATTACAAATGGTGGTACTTTCGGATCTATGATGTCTACTCCGATTATCAATCCTCCACAATCTGCAATTCTGGGAATGCACAACATTATTCAAAGACCTGTAGCAGTAGACGGGCAGGTAGTTATCCGTCCTATGATGTACGTTGCAATGTCTTATGACCACAGAATTATTGATGGAAAAGAATCCGTAGGGTTCCTTGTAGCTGTAAAAGAAGGTATCGATAATCCTGTTGAGATTTTAATGGGAGGTGATGAAAGAAAAGCTCTGGAATTATAAATTTTAAGAAAATTATAATATAAGTTACGATCTCGCCTCAAAAAAGGCGAGATTTTTGTATTTATTTAAACAAATGTTAAGTGATGTTTTCAAAAATAACTTCTAATATCAAAGTTTCAGTCATACCTGAATATGATAGTAAAAACAGTTACCCCTCAGAAAACCGTTATGTTTTTAAGTATAATATAACCATAGAAAACGACGGTGGTTTTCCCATTAAGATTCTGAAAAGAAAATGGTTAATCTTCGATGTAGGTTTCGGATATACTGAGATCATCGGAGATGGGGTAATCGGATTGACTCCGGAGATCTCAACAGGTGAAAATTTCGGTTATTTCTCTAACGTAATGCTTCGTTCAGGAGTAGGGAATATGAGCGGAAAATACCTGGTTAAAAACATGGAAACTCAGGAAAGTTTTGAAATAGACATTCCTAAATTCAACCTGCTTTCAGAAGTATTGAGCAATTAGAATCAGAGTTGTTTGATTTTAGGCCGCAGGTAATCATAAATTTCTTCATTTGTACTTAGAAATAACTTTTCAAAGGCTAATAAAGAGATTTTAGCACAAGCTTCGGCATCATCTCCAGCCCTATGGTGATTAAGGCTGATCTGATGATATTCTGACAGATGTTTTAATCCATACCTAGGGAGATAATTCCAGGACTTTTTTGCCAGCTGAATACTGCATAAATAATTCAGTTTTGGTGTGAATATACCATAATGTTTAAGGCACCCTCTTAAGACCCCTGCATCAAAGCCTGCATTATGAGCAATCATAAGCGTTCCATACATCATTTCTTCCACTTCATACCAGATTTCATCAAAAGTAGGAGCATCCTTTACATCTTCTGGTTCTATACCGTGAACCGCAACATTAAATCGGCTAAAATAAGGAAAACTGGGTGGTTTAATAAGCCAGGTTTTGGTTTCAACAATCTTGGAATCCTGAACAATACAGACTCCAAGTTCACAAGCAGAGCTTCTGTCGTTGGTTGCCGTTTCAAAATCTATTGCACAAAAATCCATTTTTATTGATAATATGATAAGTTATGAATTATAATTGAAAAGCCAAAGCTTATGAAGACTTTTTACCTCCAATAAAGTGTTTGAATATAAGCCATTTGCTTTGATAGAAAATATTCTTTTGATTTTTCTGACGGAGTTTCCAGGTTCCGGGAACCTGTGCATAAAAGCCAAAATGTGCTCTTACAACAGCCCAAAGATGAGGAAATCCATTTTTTAATCCAAAATAAATACCCGCAATACTGTCTAAGCAAAGTCTGAAAAAAATAAGCCAGATCAGTTTTGGGAAAGGAAGGTTCTTAAGCATCATGGAAAGGTTATTTCTGATATTCAGATAAGTCTTCTGCGGACTTTGCTTATTTAAAGTTCCTCCTCCTACATGATAAACAGTGGATTTCCCTGTATAGTATATTTTTTTTCCCGTGTTGATCAGCCTCCAGCATAAATCGATTTCTTCCTGATGAGCAAAGAATCTTTCGTCAAATCCATTTTGTTCCTGAAAATCCTTTGAACGGATAAAGAAACAACATCCCGATGCCCAAAATATTTCTGCTTCATCATTATACTGTCCTTTGTCTTCTTCTACATCATCAAAAACCCTTCCTCTGCAATATGGATATCCTAAATTATCTATTAATCCCCCGGCAGCACCTGCAAATTCAAAATATTTTTTGTTCTGATAGGATAAAACCTTGGGTTGTATAGCTACAATTTCAGGATCTCTTTCAAAAAGGTCAAGGACAGGGGCAATCCAGTTTTCTGTTACTTCTACATCAGAATTAAGAAGGCAGTAATAGTCAGCCCTGATATTTTTCAATCCGGTATTATATCCGCCCGCAAAGCCATAATTTTTGTCATTGTAAATAATCTTTACGGTCGGAAACTGTGATTTTAGATAATCGATGGAGTTATCTGTAGAAAGATTGTC
This sequence comes from Chryseobacterium sp. PTM-20240506, assembly GCF_048296755.1. Classification (NCBI taxonomy): domain Bacteria; kingdom Pseudomonadati; phylum Bacteroidota; class Flavobacteriia; order Flavobacteriales; family Weeksellaceae; genus Chryseobacterium; species Chryseobacterium sp. PTM-20240506. The sequence goes on along the minus strand of NZ_CP182581.1, from coordinate 1,156,787 downwards.
AATAACATATATATCCGCATCAGCCGAGAAGCGGACAACGGCAGGAAGAAACTTTTCCAGCCACTCCTTACCATTCCAGTTTAAAATAACAACTGCTAATTTTTTAGACATTCTGTATTATTCTTTTTCTGAATCAAAGTGTTTAATAGAGTCCTGATATTTCCACTTCCTGTGTGACCAAAGGTAGTTGTCGGGACGTTTATGAAGGGTGTTTTCCAGTAATTTATGAAACTTTTTTACTACCTCGTGCTCAACAAACTTTTCACTGTCCGGATAAATTCTATGGTAATTTACCTGATAAAAACCACGTTTTACTTTTTTCATTTCACAGTAAATGAAAGCCAGGTCCATTCTTGTCGCCAACTTATCATATCCTATAAATACTGGGGTTCTCTGGTCCAGGAATTCCAATCCGTAGTTGACATGAGAAACATGAGGTGTTTGATCGGCAACGAACATATAAATGGAGTCGCCATCATTTTTACTCCTGAAAATATTGAGAATAACCTCATTGGCTTCCAACGCCTTATTTCCGAATTTATTCCGGACCTTTTTCATCTGGTTTTCCCAGAATTCACTGTTTACTTTGCGGTATACAGGATGGCAGTTTTTCTGAGGAACGATAGTAGCCAATGCATTAATCCATTCCCAGTTAAAAACATGTCCGGCCAATAAAATAACATTTTTTCCTTCCTTTTGGACTTCATGAAATACATCCTGATTGATATGCTGCATCCTTACCCTGGCCTCTGTTTGTGAAATACTAAAGGATTTTACAGTTTCTACCAGGTAGTCTGAAAAGTTACGATAGAATTTTTTTCTTATCTCTGCGATCTCTTTTTTTGATTTCAGGGGAAAAGATCTGGTTAGATTCTGGGTGATTACATTTTTTCTATAACCTACAATGTAGTAGTTTAAAAAGAAAATGATATCCGAAAAAATATATAATATTTTCAACGGGAGCTTAGAAATCAGGTATAGTATCTTGATCAGGAAATTCATAAAACATGCAAATTTAGTGATAATAAAAATATGGTTCTATTTTTGCTTGCAATAAGTATTATTTTTTTACTTTTATATTATGAAAAAATTATCAATAGCAGCTTTCCTGATCGCAGGTACTTTTGTTTTTTCACAGGAAACAAAGAGGACTGAGGAGGTTAAGGATTCAAGAGATAAGGCATTAATTGTAAAGACTGATCATGCAGAACTGGATGCCAAAAGAAAAGCCGCTGAGGAGAAGGCTAAGTTACCGAAGCCATATGATCCGAAAGCGGATGCTCAAAAAGATATTAATAAACTGATTGCTCAGGCAAAAAAAGAAAATAAAAATATTATGATCCAGGCCGGTGGAAATTGGTGTATCTGGTGTTTACGCTTTAATCAGTTTGTACAAACCACACCTGAATTAAAAAATATTGTTGATAAAAATTATTTATACTATCACCTTAATTTCTCTCCGGACAACAAAAATGAAAAAGTTTTTGCTCAATATGGTAATCCGGGAGATAAATTCGGATATCCTGTGTTTATTGTTCTGGATAAAAATGGTAAAATGATTCATGTTCAGCAAAGTGATGTTCTGGAACAGGATAAAGGATATAATCTTGAAAAAGTAAAAGCATTTTTCAACGAATGGATACCTAAATCATAAATAAAAACCGGGAATTTCCCGGTTTTTTTGTTTTATAAAAGTTTCTTAATCCATTTTAGTTTTTTATCAGAATATGGCGGATATTTTATATTGGGTTCGCCCCATGTTACCCTTTCAAGGATCGATTTCTGGTGTGAAAAAGCTTCAAACCCATATTTACCATGATAATGGCCAATTCCTGAATTTCCTACTCCCCCAAACGGCAGATGGTCGTTACTTAAATGCATTACCACATCATTGATACATCCTCCGCCAAAAGTGATCTTTTGCTTAAAAATTTCTTTTTCTTCTGGGTTATTCGTAAAGAGATAAGCAGCAAGAGGTTTCTCTAATTCTGTAATCGTATTGATCATTTGGTTATAGTGGGTGAATGAAATCACGGGTAGAATCGGACCAAAGATTTCTTCTTCCATGACAGGATCTTTCCATTCAATATCCGTTAGGATGGTTGGTTCTATATAAAGTTTTTCTTCACTATAATTACCTCCGAAATATACCTTATCCTTTTGGATCAATTGAATAAGCCTTTGAAAATTTCTTTGGTTAATGATTCTTGTGTATTGTTCTGATCCGGGTTCATATTTAAATTCTTTAATGTATTTCCGGAGCATTTCCAGAAACTGCTCTTTCACGGATTCTTCTACAACAAGGTAATCCGGAGCAACACAAGTTTGTCCTGCGTTTAAAAACTTACCCCAAACGATTCTTTTGGCTGAAACTTCAAGATTTGCTTCTTTAGTAATGATGGCGGGTGATTTTCCTCCCAATTCTAAGGTTACTGGCGTCAGGTTTTCCGCAGCAGCTTTATAAACAATCTTTCCTACTTTGGTGCTCCCTGTAAAAAATATTTTATCAAACCTGAGTTTCAAAAGATCTGTCGTTTCATTGATTCCACCTTTATAGACATAAACATATTCAGAAGGAAAGTTTTCATTGATAATTTTAGCCATTGCTTCCATTGTATTTTCGGCAATTTCACTTGGTTTAAGGATACAGCAGTTTCCTGCTGCTAAGGCGGCAACAAGTGGAGAAAGGGATAGTTGATAAGGGTAATTCCATGCACCAATTACAAGAATACATCCTAAAGGTTCAGGATAAATGAGACTTTTCCCGATCTGATTAGCAAGGTTGGTTGAAACCTTTTGGGGTTTTGAAAGCGTTTTCAGATTTTTTATATAATAATCAATATCCTTTAGAACAAAAGATAACTCTGTAGTAAATGTATCAAATCTTGATTTTCCAAAATCTTTCTCTATTGCTTTATATAAGAGCTCCTCATTCTGTGTGATGATTTCTTTAAGCTTTTCAAGGTACATTTTCCTGAACTTTATACTTTTTGTTTTATGTGTTTTGAAAAATGCTTTCTGAGCTGATGAGATTTCCTGAATGTCCATGCTTTCAAATTTGGGAAAGCAATGCAAATTTTTTGCCTAAAAATTACATTATATTTCTGATCGCAATTTTAGCGGGATGATATAAAAGCAGTAAAAGTGCCGTAATAAATGCCAGCCAGAATAAGCCGGTAAATATTTCCATATTGGAAAGTAAAATAGCCTGTAATGTAATTTTTGCTTTAAACGCTCCGGCTGTTAATGATAAAGATTCATTCACCGGTAGCTTAGAGATATTTGCTCCGAAAATCTGTGTCCACTGCGAATAAAAAACAGGATTGGTATCTGTCATGTTATAGCTTAAGGCATCAGAATGTTTTAAGGTAAGAAAGAGCATTAAATTCTGCATTAAAGCATATCCTATAGCAGTCGTCCAGAATCGGGTAGTGGTTCCCATTGCCGTGCCATTTGCTACATAATCTTCCGGAAGCCCTGCTATTAAAAAGAAAACAAGAGGGGTGAATAAAAGCCCCTGGGCTATTCCCTGTAAAAATAGCGGAGGGCAAATGGTAGAAAGTGTTGTATCGGGATAAAAGGTATATGTGAACCAGGCACAATCAATGGCGAGTAATAAAAACCCGGTAAAGAAGACCATTCTGGAGGAAACACCTTTCATTAAACAGATCCCGGATAATAAAACGCCAATAAGTGTTCCCGCCACATTCCAATACTGAACATCTACAATATAATCCCAGGGCCATTTCCATACGGTAGCCATGATACTGTATACATTATTCAAAGCTGAACGGATCAGATAAAAAACAAAAAAAAGGACCATACCCGCAATAACATTTTTAGAATGGAAAACTTCAAAATGGAAAATTGGGCGTTTTGAATTTCTCTGTTTTAAAATAAATAATCCTCCCGATATTAAAAATATGAATAAGCATAAAATAATGATATGGGACTCAAACCACATAAGGCGTTTTCCATAGATAATAGCGTAAGCTCCCGCCTGCAAGCAGGTCCACAATAAAAACCAGCTGGTAATGTCAAGCTGATACAATGGCTTTTTGGGAAAGAATCTGTTTTTGTTGAATAACGCAATTCCGATAATCAATACAAAAATGTGGAAATAAGCGATCATCAGAATCATATGCTGAAAATCGTAATCCTGAATGCTTGATTTTAATAATGAGGTGGTAACTGTTCCTCCGGTAAGCATTATGGTGTACATGAAAAGATAAGCAATTACTTTAGCATGAACAGTCTTCAATTCCGCTATAATAAGGGGTAAAAAAATAGCGCCTTCCAATAATCCGAATATCCCTTCCAGGAAGCGGATGACAAGAACAATATGATAATCATTGGTGACTGATAATACATACAGTATAATTACTGAAATAGAGGACATCAGCAAAATATAGTATTTTACGCTGAAATAGGCCATAAATCGCTGCAAAACTAAAAGGGTAACCACAAATGTCCCGTACATCAAAATCAATAAGTATTGGATATCATCTGGGTCCACATCCATAAAGGAAGCCGTGAAGGCACTATTGGAATGCAGGATAGACAATAACATCAGGTGGGGAAACAGCGCCAGAATAAGGAGCGGCAGTTTCAGCCATTGTGGTACCCATTTATAATAAACTGAATTATGTTGCATTTTTTTAACTTAGATAGTAGATTTGGAATTACGGATAGTGGGGATTAAGGATGGATATAAGGTCTCAAATTCCTTTATATCACCGCATGCATGGTGAATTTTTCGCTTTCTATAGTTTTTTAGCGCTGACCAGTACATTCATTCCTGAAAGTAATTTTTCATTGTCCTTGCCATTCTCTAAAATAATTTTTACTGGAAAACGCTGTTCTATTTTTACGAAATTTCCGGTTGCATTATCGGGCTTAACCAGAGAAAACTGAGAACCTGATGCAGGGGATACGGAAACTATCTTTCCTTTAAATTCAATATCCGGAAAAGCATCCGCTTCAATAATCACTTCCTGCTTCTGATCAATCTGCCCCAGTTGGGTTTCTTTATAATTGGCAATGATCCATTTTTCCTTACTGACGATCTGAACCAAAGCTTGTCCTTCTTTAATCAGCTGGCCTTCCTGAATCGTTTTTTTTCCGACCCATCCATCATAAGGGGCAGTAACTACTGTATACGAAAGAAATAATTTTGCATTACTGAGATTAGCGGAGCTTTGCTGAATCTGACTTTTTGCGGGAGCTACTTTGGTCTCTTGTTCATTAGCACCAGCTCTAATTGCTTTCTTTTGCTGTTCCAATGCCAGCAGATTGGCTTTAGCCTGATCATATGAAGCCTGTACATTTTCAAACTGTTGTTCGGTGGCAGCATCTTCAGCCAAAAGATTTTTGTATCTTTTATAATCCTGTTCCGTTCTCCATATATCAATTTTTGCTGAAGCTATTTTAGCATCGATGATTTTAGTATCACTTTCTTTAGTATTAACACCACTTTGGATGGTTGCAATATTTTCTGAATTTGCATGCAGGTTGGCTTCGGCCATTTTTACCTGGTTGATGAATTCCCGGTTGTCAATTACAATTAAAGTGTCTCCTTTATGGACAAACTGATTTTCATTAAACCTTATGTCTTTAATAAAGCCTGAAACTTTACTTGAAACCGGTGTGATGTATTGTTCGATTTGCGCATCATTTGTTGTTACATTCTTTCTGGAAAAAAGATAGAAACTTATCATCCCTGTAATTCCGCTTATGATGAGAATCCAGGCTAATAAAGTAATCGATTTGTTGATTCTTTCTTCTTTTTTAGTCAATTGCTTCTTAGTCATAGTTTTATAAGTTTCCGATAGTATATTGGAGTTGATAGTATTTTAATTGTCGGTTGATCTTCACAGAAATAAGATTGGATTGAGTTTCCAGATATGTATTATCAGCATCAATCAATTCGGTGATAAGGCTTAATTTATTTGCGTATTTTGTTTTAACGATCCGATAGTTTTCTTTTGCCTGATTAATAGCTTCCTCTGCTATTTTTACTTTTTGTTCAGTTTCTTCAAATTTTTTATACGCTTCATAAACCGAATGTTTTAAACTTTCTTCCTTCTCTTCAATCTGTAATTTGGCAAGGTCTATATTTTCCTTTGCTTCCTGCATTTTATATTTATTCTTATATAAGCTCTCTATAGGATAGGTTAGGTTTACCCCAATCATTCCTAAACGATAAGCATAAGGCTCAGGGGGAAAGAACATCATATTGGGATATTTTATGAAATATTCACCTCCGGCAGTAATCTTGGGAAGATAATTGGCTTTTACGATTTTTTGATCAAGCTCTTTTAAAGAGAGATTTTTCTTGGTGATTTCAACATATTCATTTTTAATTAAAGCTGTTTCGGTCAGCTCATTGATATACGGAATTTCTGCATTTTCAGAAATAAGATCTTCTGTTTCAGCATGCATTTCCTGAGTGTCCGGAAGAAATAAAATTGTTTTTAACTGGTGTTCCGCGATCTGAATGTCATTATCAAGTTCTGTCCAGCTCATTTTGTGATTAGAAAGTTGCAAAGATGTTCTTAATACTTCATTAAAAGTAACCACTCCGTTTGCTTTTAAGGCTTTTACCTGTTTTATGTTTACAGAATCTTCCTTCATTTTTTCAGCAATAAGTTCTTGTTGTTCCTTTAAATGATGAATCTGAAGAAAAGCGGTAATGATTTGCATTTTCAGTGATCTTTCATCCAGATGGGTTTGTAATTTCGAAATTTCAGTGTTTACAGATGATTTCTTCTCCGTATTTTTAATTCTTCCACCCATATATACCGGAATGGAAGCGGAAAGGGTAAAATCATACATCCCGTTAATAACATTATATCGGGTTGCTTTTCCCAAAATTCCGTTTTCATGCTGAAAAAGATCAGATACCTGAGTGTAGCTGGTATGAAATTCAATGTCCGGCAATCTTTCCATTTTAAGATCTTTCTCTTTTGTTTCAGACATGCTTTGTTTGAGGTGGCTGATCTGAATGTTTTTATTATTCTTCAGACCTAATTCTAATGCCTGTTGAAGGCTGAGATGTTGATAATCGATCACTTGTGAGTGTAGGGACATGCTTATCAATAATAAGCACAACGCAATCCAGTGATATCTGCGTGTGCTAAATATCATTTTCATAAATTAATTAAAGGTTTTTTGCTAAATTGATTTTGATAGTGCAAAGGTACGAGCAGTACGTCTAGACATGATTTGTTAAAGCAGAAAAAGATTTGCTCATTTACGCCAAATAGAAATATTCTCAGTACCTTTATCTCATGAATGATAGTCACTTTAAAGCGGTAGAGGAAGAAGACGCAGAATTTTATGTATATCATGTACTTACCGGTAATGTAAAAACAGATATCCATAATCACAGTTCTGCCCAATTGGTGTATGCAGAAGGCGGTATCGTACATATCTTTACTGAACTTAGGCACTGGTACCTTCCTGCGAGATGTTTTATGTGGATCCCTGCCGGAATCCCCCATTATATATTTACATCTAGCCCAAAAGTGGATTTATACAATTTTTACTTTAAAAAAGATGGAGATGAAAATGGCTTTTTTGATGAAATCAATATTTATTCTGTGAGTCATTTACTTCGGGAAATGATTTTATACACAAAAGAATGGGATGGGAAAATCACAAAAAATGACGGTTCTAAATATTATTTTCTCAAAGCACTTAAGGGAATTTTACCTGAAAAAAGAGATAAAAAATTAGCGTTTCCTGTACAGCATCCTTTCCCGGAAGATGAAACATTGCTAAAGGTAGCCAAATACATCCATGCCAACCTGGAGAAGAACCTTACCATTGAATCTACAGCAAAAGAATTTGGAATGAGTACAAGAACATTGTCCAGAAAATTTAAAGAGATTTTGGGCATGAATTACGTTCGTTTTTTAAGAGCTTTAAGAATAACCCGTTCATTGGAACTTATGCTTGAAGGGAAATACAATATGTACGAGATTGCAATGATGGTAGGGTATAACAGTCTGTCTTCCTTCAGTAATATCTTTAAAAAAGTAATTGGAATACCCCCGACAGAATATCTTCAGAAGTTGAGAGGAAATGAATAGGCAACAGATATCAGGGCATAAAAAAACCACTTCGAATGAAGTGGTTTATATGGTGTGAGAAATAAATTCTCTTTTTATTAAGCTTCTTCTTCAGTTTTAGCTTCTTCTTTTTTAGCCGCTGGAGCTGGAGCTACAACAGGAGCATCAGAAACAACGTCAAACTCGAAGTTGTACTCTACGTTTCTGTGTAATCTTACAACAGCAGTTACTTTACCAGTTCTCTTAATAGTGTTCCCTGGAATTTTGATGTATTTCTTCTCAACTTCAACACCAGCTTTTGCAAGAGCTGCAGAAAGGTCAGCATTGTTGATAGATCCGAATAGTTTATCACCAGATCCAACTTTAGCAGGAATAGTAATAGTAGTTTTTTTCAATTGCTCAACTACAGCGTTAGCAGCAGCAATTAATTTAGCTTCTTCTTCTTTTCTAGCTTCTAAAGTTGCTTCTAAAGTTGCTTTGTTTTTAGGAGTAGCTAAAAGTGCGTAACCTTGAGGAATCAAGAAGTTTCTTGCATAACCTGGTTTTACGTTTACTGTATCAAACTCAAGTCCTAAGTTTTCTACGTCTTTTTTTAGGATAATTTCCATTGTTGTTGTCCGTTTTTTAGTTCTAGAGAAAAGAACAAAGAAAAAAGAAAAAAGACTGGTGTCTTAGAAATTATTTCTTTCCTTTAATCTAAAAATCGTTAGAATTAATTATTTATTCAGCAACTTAAAAAAAGAGAAAAAGATCTCCATCTTTTCTCTTTCTTCTTGTTTCTTTATATCTTATTTTAATAAGTCAGCTACGTAAGGCATTAAAGCAAGGTGTCTTGCTCTTTTGATAGCAGCAGAAACTTTTCTTTGGTATTTTAAAGAAGTTCCAGTGTATCTTCTTGGTAAAATTTTACCCTGCTCGTTTACGAATTGTAATAAGAAATCAGCATCTTTATAATCTACATGCTTAATTCCGAATTTTTTGAATCTACAATATTTCTTTTCAGATTTTGTATTGATATCAAGTGGAGTAAGGAATTTTACTTCTGATTCTCCTCCAGCTGAGGCTTGTTTAGCCATTTCATCTATTGCCATGTCTTGTCTTTTTTAATAATGGGTTAATAATTAAGCTTTAGCTACTTTTACTTTAGTTCTTCTTGTTACAGCATAGTCAATAGCATGCTTGTCAAGTTTTGTAGTAAGGTAACGGATTACTCTTTCGTCACGTTTGAAAGCTAATTCTAAATCAGCAACGATAGTACCTTCTCCTTTAAACTCAATTAAAGTGTAGAATCCGTTCTTTTTTAATTGGATCGGATAAGCTAATTTTTTTAATCCCCAGTTCTCTTTAGCAACGATTTCGCAGTTTTTCTCTTTTAAAAGAGTTTCAAATTTTTTTACTGCTTCCTCCACCTGTGCGTCAGATAGAACGGGAGTTAAAATGAAAACAGTTTCGTAATTGTTCATAATGTTAAATGAATTTATTAATTATTTCGAGGTGCAAAAGTAGTGAAAGTATTTTAAGTATGCAACAGATACGGCAGATTTGTTTGTGTGGAACTGCTAAAGATAATAGTAGAAAGTCTGAGTTATAAATTATTTTTGATAGTATTAGACTTCTTCTTTGCTTCTTATTTCACTTAAAAAATTCATCTTTATCACGTCATAGAGTGAATGTCTGCTTACTAAAATAGAAGCAATAGACGATACCATTCCGGCCAGCATTAAATGGAATATTAATGAGTGCCTGTCAGTCATTTCAAGGACGATAATCGCCGATGTAAAAGGGGCTCTTGTAATTCCCGTAAGAAAAGCAACCATTCCCGCAAGAACGACAACATTCGTTTCGTTTTGGGTAAGATGAATCACTCCTGAAATGACGGAGCCAATACTTGCGCCTGCGGAGAGAGCAGGAGCAAAGATGCCGCCGGCTCCTCCTGATGTAAAGGATAAAGCCGGTCCCAGCATTCTTAAGATGGGCACATACCAGTCTTCATGCTTGTTTTTTGTGAAAAGAACTCTTTCCATAATTTCTTTACCGGATCCTAAGATCTCTCTGTTAATAAAATAAGCAATAGAAGCAATGATAAGCGCACAAATAACAAGAAATAAAATATTTGACTTATCCGTTTTCAGATTTTTCTTTTTCCACTTATTCATGGTAAGCATGATAACAGACAGCTGACTTGCGAGAATACCTGAAATACCCGCTACAAGCATGATCGGGAACATTACCATCAGCGAGACATCATGCGTTTTGGGATAACCAAGATATAAATAAGATCCTGCCAGGGTTTGCGCAGTTAAGCCTGCAATAATAACAGCTGTAAAAAGAGCTGTTTTAAAATAATTAATATGAGTTTTTGATAGTTCTTCCACCGCGAATACAATTCCCCCCAAAGGAGTATTGAAAGCTGCTGCAAGACCTGCGGCCGCACCTGTCATAATCATATTTTTTTTTGATATTTTCGGCCACCATTCGGGAAGATATTCGTTTACCTTTCTGAAAACAGAACCTGCGATCTGGATGGTTGGTCCTTCGCGTCCCACAGCACCACCCCCGATTACCAAAATGACAGAAGAAATAATTTTAAAGAATATGATTTTAAGACTCAAAAGGCTTCTGATCTTTTTGTGTTCCTTGGGATTAGCAAGCTCTACGGCAGCCATTACCTGTGGAATTCCGCTTCCTTTGGCATTCGGTGCAAATTCTTTTACCAGCCACCAGGACAAAACAAAACCAATGGGAGCAATAATGAAGATCATCCATGAATGCCAATTGAAAATGATATTTAAAAGACTTTCACCCCACGCAAATATTTTAGCATACATCACTGCAAAAAAACCCGTAATCACCGAACCAATCCAGAAAGGAATTGCCTGAAGCAAATTGTACTTCAGTTGTTCATTGCGGATATTATCAAAAGATTTTTTGAGACTTCTGCGGAGGTATATAAAAACTGAGTACATTTTATAGTCTTGTTTTACCTTGAAGAGCAGATATTGTTTTTATTCCTAAATAATAGTTGTAATTATTTAAGCCATAGGATAGCAAGAAGTTAACGTTATTGTATTTCAATTTCATCATTTAAAGTTTGTTTTAAAAATAATATTATTTAATCACAAATGCAATAATAAAAAACCTCCGAAATTCATTTCGAAGGTTTGTATCGTATAACAAGCAAAATTTATTGCTGCTTTAATTTCTAAATTTCTGTATTCAGATCCCAGTTTTGAAGGTAATCATGAACATGTTTTAAGAACATTCCTCCTAAAGAACCATCTACAACTCTATGGTCATAAGAGTGAGACATAAACATTAACTGGCGGATAGCGATTACATCACCGTCTTTAGTTTCAAGTACTGCCGGTTTTTTAACAATAGCACCGATGGCAAGGATAGCTACCTGCGGTTGAGGAATAATAGGGGTTCCCATTAAGTTTCCGAAGCTTCCTACATTGGAAATAGTGTAAGTAGCACCTTGAGTATCTTCAGGTCTTAATTTCTTGTTTCTGGCTCTATAAGCTAAATCATTAATCGCCTTTGCAAGTCCTGATAGTGAAAGCTGATCTGCATTTTTGATGACAGGAACGATAAGGTTTCCGTCCGGTAAAGCCGTTGCCATACCAATGTTGATATTTTTCTTTTTGATGATATTATCTCCATTTACAGAGACATTGATCATTGGATAATCCTGAATTGCTTTTACGATCGCTTTTACGAAAATCGGCATAAAGGTAAGTTTTTCACCTTCGCGTTTTTCGAACAGATCTTTATGCTTATTTCTCCATTTTACAACGTTGGTAACGTCTGTTTCAATGAAAGAAGTAACGTGAGGTGCAATGTGTTTTGCTTTTACCATATTTTCAGCAATGATTTTTCTCATTCTGTCCATTGGAATGATTTCATCACCAGCTGAAACTGATACAGGTGTTACAACAGGAGTTGTTGCAACCGGCTGTGGAGTAGAGGCAACTTGCTGAACAGGTGCTGTCTTTGGCTGGTTTCCTCTGTTATTAACAAATGCTAAAATATCTTCTTTGGTAATTCTTCCTTCTAAACCGCTTCCTTTAATAGATTTTAATTCAGATTCAGAAATGTTTTCTTGTTGTGCAATAGATTTTACAAGAGGCGATAAATAAAGATCTCCTGAGAATTCAACTGTTGAAGTTCCCGTTTTTAATGGTTCTTCAATCGTTTTTAAAGTTTCGGTATCAGGAGCTGATACCTGGGCTTCAGTGATCGTTTCTTCTGTAGCTGTATTTCCGCCTTCTCCTTCAATTTCTAAAATAGCAATGGCTTCACCAACTTTTGCAACTTCATCCTTTTGCTTTAAGATTTTCACAATTTTTCCCGAAACTGGTGTCGGAACATCTGAATCAACCTTATCTGTTGCAATTTCTACTACGGAATCATCTTCCTTTACCTGATCACCCTCATTGAATAACCAAGTGATAATTGTAGCTTCCATAACACCTTCTCCCATGGAAGGAAGCAATAATTTGTACTCTGCCATTTTTATTTTTTAGATTTTGACAAATATATAAAAAAAATCGGTTTTTTTACGGAATATATAATTTTACGAAAATTCTATATAAATATTCCCGCCTACATTCAGTCCAAATAAACTTCTTGCACCATTTTTCTTGCTTCCTTTATAGATAGTAAGTTCCAATAGTTGGCTGTCATTAAAAATGGCTGCGGATTGCCCATGGAATTCGGTTTCCCTGTTCCAGTCTGAAACAACTTCCGTGTGGCTGGAAAATACTTTTGAAAGACTTAAATTCCTGAATTTGATCGTGAAATTTTCATGTCCTTTTCCTGCGGCTTCAAAAAAATCTTTGTTGATATTTGAGATTATGTTTCCGAAATTATCAATATACATCACTTCCCCGATAATCATCTTTTCAGTCTCATTATAGACAGGTTTCGGGAATAGAAGTTCTTTTACACTTTTTATTTTCCGTCCGATTACTTCCGGAAGGCCACTGTTGGCTAAATGTACGGCAGCAGGAACGAAAATATCTGTGGAAGTGAAATTAATGATATCATCAAACCTGTTGTTCAGAGTAATTTCATAAATAGCCTCAGGTTTGATATCAAAAAAAACAAGGCTAAGTAAACCATTATCTGCAGCAAGAAAATAAGAACCATCTGCTTTATAAAGAATATTTTTTCTTGACTTGTGATAAAAACTGTCTACAGACAGAATATGAATAGTTCCTTTTGGAAAATGTTTATACGCGTTCCGTATGATATATGAAGTCTGGATAAGGTTATATGCCTGAATTTCGTGGGTAATATCAATAATATTAACCTCAGGATTTAAAGAAAGAATTTTGCCTTTCATAGCCGAAACCCTGTAATCTAAATTTCCGAAATCAGAAGTGAGTGTAATAATTGACATTTTTGTAGTTGTGGAATAATACTAGTCCTGCAAATTTATTTAAAATAAAGGAAAACTTCGTGCTTATAACTCATAAAAAATAATTAAAAAAGAAGCTTACATGAGTTTAAACCTCCTTTTATTACATTGAATATAATATCTTTTAATACTAAGAAAAAGAATTAAAAAGGTACCACATTATACCTGTTACAAGTGTTTATATAATCAATATTGTGGTACCTTTTAAGAGAATTGATATTTTATATAACTAAGAGTTAGCTAATTGTATTATAAAGGTGTTTAAATGAAAATTGTGGATAACAAAATTAATATAAGTATGAAAAAAAAACTTTAAATTTAGATTCTAATAAAAAAATGCTTACATGTTTGAATTAACATATGATTTGGAAGATATCGATGTGAAAATCTTCTATGGAGTTAATAACCAATATTTCAATTTATTAAAATCAAGCTTTCCGACACTAAAAATTACAGGCAGAGATCACTCTATTTTAGCTAAAGGAAATCAGGAAGCTCTGGATATATTTAAACAAAAACTTGATGATATTGTAAAATTTATTTCAAAAAATAATTCTATTGAACTGAAAGATGTAGAGAGTATTCTCAATATTAAGGATGAGAATGAAAAACATCTGATTTTTGATCAGGATATTATTGTAAAAGGAGTCAATGGTAAAATTATAAAAGCTAAAACGACTAATCTTAAAAAACTGGTTAAAGAAACCGAGAAAAAGGATATGGTTTTTGCTATAGGACCTGCAGGAACAGGGAAAACCTATACCAGTGTTGCTTTAGCAGCCAGGGCTTTAAGAGATAAAGAGGTTAAAAGAATTATACTTACCAGACCCGCTGTAGAAGCAGGGGAGAGCCTTGGATTTTTGCCGGGGGATCTTAAAGAAAAATTAGATCCTTATTTACAGCCTTTATATGATGCTTTAAGAGATATGATTCCTCACGAGAAACTTGAAGGTTTTATGGAGAAGAAAGTTATTGAAGTGGCACCTTTAGCTTTTATGAGAGGAAGAACCCTGGATGATGCTTTCGTAATTCTTGATGAAGCACAGAATACAACCCATGCCCAGATGAAAATGTTCCTTACCAGAATGGGTATGAACGCTAAATTTATTATAACAGGGGATCCTACCCAAATCGATTTGCCAAGAAATCAGCAATCCGGACTAAAAGAAGCAATGAGGATTTTGCATGGTGTAAATGAAATTGGTTTTGTGCATCTAACTGAAGAGGATGTTGTAAGACATCCGGTTGTAAGGAAAATTATCCTGGCTTATAATGACGAAGAGAAAAGGCTTCGAAATGAATAATCAAACATTGGGGGCCGATTTAAATTTGATGGAAATTAATAGGTTTAATTATTCAGCAAGATTAAATTACGCTCACCCTAGTTTAAAATAATTTTAAGCACTTACCTGGTAAGTGTTTTTTTTATCCGTGTTTTAACGGGAGGCAGAATGAAAAATAAACGTTAATTTTGCAGCATCAATCAAAACTATTTAAAAATGAAAAAACTATTATTAGTGGGCGCTTTTGCGCTTTTAGGAAGTGCAGTAAATGCGCAAGAAGGTTTTAAACTAGGAGGACATATCGGAATTCCTGTTGCTGATGCCAGTGATGTTTCATCATTTACTTTAGGTGTTGATGCATCTTATATGTGGAATATTACAAAAGGATTGGATCTGGGAGTTGCTTCAGGGTATTCACATTTCTTTGGAAAGGATAACTTTGATGATTTTGGATTTATTCCGGTGGCTGTTTCAGGAAAGTATAAGTTCTCAGGAGCTCCTGTTTTTGTAGGATTGGATCTTGGTTATGCTATTTCTGTAAAAGACGGAATGGATGGAGGTTTCTATGCACAACCGAAATTTGGATATCAGATGTCTAAAGGTGAATTGTATATAGGGTACCAAAGCATTAGTAACAGACGTGATTTTGGAAGATACAGATCAAGCTGGACAATAGGCGCTGTAAACATCGGATATAATTTCTATTTAAGATAAAATTATTAAAAATTCCGAATTTTAAGGACTCCAATTGCAGAATTGGAGTTTTTTTATTCAAAAATTTGTGAAAAAAATAATATAATATATTAAGTGCATTTTTTTCCTGTAAAAAGCGAGTATTTTTGGATGATATTAATCACGTTAACAAATTTTAATATTAGAGGGACCCTCTGTAAATTTGCTCTCAGAAAGTATTAAAATTTTTTAAAATGAAAAAATTATTATTAGCGAGTGCTATTGCACTTTTCGGTTTATCTAATGCTCAGATTGCTAAAGGTACTACATATTTATCAGGATCTGTTGGTTATTCTCAAGAAGAAACTAACAATGGTAATCTTAAAACAGAAAACTTCAATGTATTACCTACAGTTGGATATTTTGTTAACACAAACTTAGCAATTGGTTTAGGTGTTGGTTACCAAACTGAAAAAACTACAGCTACTACTACTACAACTATTCTTAACACTACAACTGTAAGTGAGAATATCACTAAGAAGCCAGCTTTCGTTGTTGCTCCTTTCGTAAGAAAATACTGGACTTTGTCTGAAAAATTATATATCTTCGGACAATTAGCAGTACCAATGGAGTTCGGAAAAACTAAGTTAGAAAATAACTCAGTATCTACTTCAGGAAATACTACAGTTTCAAACTCTACTTCTAGCGAAGCTAAATACACGCAAATTGGTGTTACTGTGAAGCCAGGTTTAGATTACTTCTTGAACAAGAACTGGTCTATCGAAGCTACTATCGGTGAGTTCGGTTACAACAACTACAAGCCAAAAGATGGTGATGCTACAAACAACTATAACTTCGGATTGAATTTATCTTCTGTAACTTTCGGAGTTAAATATGTTTTTGCTAAGTAATTAGTACATTATTTTACAATAAAAAAAGGTCTGAGCTTGCTCAGACCTTTTTTATCGCTTGAAATTCCTGAAAACAATGGTGTAAAAGAGATTATAATATTGTTTAATTAAATATTAAATAAATGATAAATTTATGTTAAATTTGCCACTTGTAACTTTTTATATCAAATGATAACTAATAATGAGTTCTATTTCCACAAATAGAACCCTGTATAAATTAAATTTTAATAACTATGAAAAAACTATTACTAACTGGTGCTATTGCACTTTTTGGATTATCGAACGCTCAGATGACTAAAGGAGACTGGGTTATCAGTGGAAACACTGGTTTAGGATTTAACAACATTACTACAACAATTAAAGCTGGCGGACAATCGATAGATGGGCCTAAAGTGAGCACTTTTTCTGTATCTCCTTCAGTGGGGTATTTTGTAATTGATAAGTTAGCCGTTGGAATTGACTTAGGTTTTATGAGTGCTACAACAAAATATCAGGGCATCAAATCTAAAACCAATAATTTTTCTGTAATGCCAACTGCTACTTATTACTTTGTTAATGATAGCAAGTTTGTTCCTTTCCTTGGAGCAGGGATCGGATATTCGTCTGTTAAAAATACAGGTGAAGGAAATTTTGGTGATGGTTCAGTTTCATCTGATACTACTACAGATGGTTTGGCATGGAAGGTAAAAGGAGGAGTAACGTATATGGCGACACAATCTTTAGGGGTTAATTTAGGGGTTTCATATGATCAGTTTTCTAATAAAGAAACAATTATGAATACCGATGTAAAAACTAACGTTAAAACTTTTGGAGTTAATATTGGTTTTTCTTACTTCATTAAATCAAAATCTCAGAAATCTGATAAATAATAATCAGTCAGACTAAAAAATAAAACCGGCTCAATTGAGCCGGTTTTTATATTGATTGATGGATTCCTATTTTCCAAACATTCCGCCCATTCCAGGCATATTAGGCATTTTACTCATCATCTGCATCATTTGTTTACCCTGAGGTCCCTGCATCATCTTCATCATTTTACCCATTTGATCAAATTGTTTCATCAATTGGTTTACATCTTCAATCTTTCTTCCTGCGCCTTTTGCAATTCTTTGTTTTCTTTGCGTATTGATAATAGAAGGTCTTCTTCTTTCTTCCGGAGTCATGGAGTAGATAATTGCTTCAATGTGTTTAAATGCATCATCACTGATTTCAACATCCTTAATAGCTTTTCCCACCCCAGGGATCATTCCCATCAGGTCTTTCATATTACCCATCTTCTTGATCTGATTGATCTGCTTTAGGAAATCGTCAAAACCAAACTCGTTTTTAGCAATTTTTTTATGAAGTTTTTTGGCTTCTTCTTCATCGAATTGTTCCTGAGCTCTTTCTACTAAGGAAACAACGTCTCCCATTCCCAAAATCCTGTCCGCCATCCTTTCCGGGTAGAAAAGATCTAGAGCTTCCATTTTTTCCCCTGTGGAAATGAATTTAATCGGTTTTTCAACTACAGAACGGATCGTTAAAGCAGCACCCCCTCTTGTATCACCGTCTAATTTGGTAAGAACAACACCGTCAAAATTTAATGCATCATTGAATGCTTTTGCAGTATTTACAGCATCCTGACCCGTCATAGAGTCTACAACGAACAATGTTTCATGAGGCTTGATGAAATAATGAACAGATTTGATCTCATTCATCATTTGCTCATCAATCGCCAAACGTCCTGCAGTATCCACAATTACAACATCATGGTTTTTTTCTTTTGCAAACTTGATGGCATTTTCAGCAATGGTAGACGGATTGGTAGCTCCTTCTTCTGTATAAACAGGAACCCCTATCTGGCTGCCCAGTACTTTTAACTGATCGATTGCAGCGGGACGATAAACATCACACGCTACCAATAAAGGTTTTTTATTCTTTTTAGTATGTAAATAATTGGCAAGTTTTCCGGAAAATGTAGTTTTACCGGAACCCTGAAGACCTGCAATAAGGATTATGGTAGGTTTACCCGAAAGATTAATACCTTCCTGGGATCCCCCCATTAGATCTACCAGCTCATCGTGAACAATTTTAGTCATCAATTGGCCAGGAGTAAGAGAAGTGAGAACGTTTTGTCCTAAAGCCTTATCCTGAACTCTTTTAGTGAGATCCTTTGCTACTTTATAATTAACATCGGCATCTACCAATGCTCTACGAATTTCTTTTACGGTTTCCGCAACATTGATTTCCGTAATTTTTCCACGTCCGGAAATATTATGAAGCGCCTTGTCTAATTTATCCTGTAAACTATTAAACATATGTGTTATAAATTATAGTCTGCAAAAATAAGGATTTTTTAATAATATATATGATATACATTGCGGAGATTTATTTTGCTTAATAAATTATAATTTTATTTTTGCAAAATGAATATTTGGAATAGTTTAATTATTGTACTTTTAATAATAGTCCTTAATAGTATTGTTTATATAATATTTAAAAGATATTTATATGGCAGACCAGACGCGGGGATGAAATTTCTGGTGGTAAACCTTTCAAAAGATCTTGTATGGCTTGTTATTTCTTTGCTTGTTATTGATAAAACAAAAGCTAATTTTCTATTTATTGTAATTTGCTTTATTATCGCATCGTTCCTTATATACTTATCTATAATAAAACTCATTAACAAATCTTGACTTTTTTGATGATAAAAATCAATTTTTAATATTGGTAAAGTTTAATAAAATCGATATATTTGCACACGATTAAAAAAGAGATATGAACAGAAAAATTTCTTCATTATTTTTCGCATTTTTATTTGTGTTTATTAGTGGTTTAGCTAATGCACAACATGAATCTGAAGGTGAGAAGGCAGCTGAAAAAGTAGAGCATACAGAAGCGGAAAAGGGCTTTAATGCTACCAAAATGATCATGGAACACATTGGTGATTCTAACGAATGGCATTTATGGACTACCAAAGATGATAATGGGGAAGAACATCACGTTTCAATTCCATTACCTGTAATTATTAAAGATAATGAAGGATGGCATACTTTCCTTTCTAACAAGATCGCTCACGGTCATGAACATGATGGATATACATTGGAAGAGGGACAAGTGGTTTCTACTAAAGGAATTGAAAAAGCAACTTTGTTTGCATTAATAGGTGGGAAACAAAAATCAGATAATGTTTACTTTGATCTTTCCATTACTAAAAATGCAGCATCAATGTTCTTATCAGTGATTTTTATGCTGGTAGTATTTATTGGAATGGCAAGAAACTATAAGAAATCTCAGCTTCCGACAGGTTTTGGAAAAATAATGGAGCCTGTGATCGTGTTTATCAGAGATGAGGTAGCAATCCCGAATATCGGATCAGTTAAATATAAAAGATATATGCCTTATTTATTAACAGCATTTTTCTTTATCTGGTTCAATAACCTTTTCGGATTGGTTCCTTTCTTCCCTGGAGGATCTAATCTTACTGGTAACATTGCAATCACTGCTGTATTGGCTGTTATTACCTTATTGATTACTTTGTTCAGTGCTAATAAAGATTATTGGAAACATATCTTTATGCCGCCGGTACCGATCTTATTATATCCTATTATGGTTCCGATCGAAATCATTGGTATCTTTACAAAGCCTTTTGCGTTAATGATGCGACTTTTCGCTAACGTTACTGCAGGTCACATTATGATCTTGGCTATTATATCTTTGATCTTTATTTTTAAATCTCCGTTTTTAGGATTTGCATCAGTACCATTAGCATTATTTGTTTCTGTATTGGAATTATTGGTAGCTGCCTTGCAAGCATATATATTTACAGTATTATCAGCACTATTTATCGGTATTGCTGTAGCAGAACATGAGCACGAACATGGTCATGAAGAACACGCTCACTAATAGAGCATTATTTTTAAAATAATTTTAACTAATATAATTTATTTATTATGGATTTATCAACTGGAGCAGGATTAATTTACGTAGGAATCGGTTTAGCAGTACTAGGAGTAGGTCTTGGTATCGGTAAAATCGGTGGACATGCAATGGATGCTATCGCTAGACAACCAGAACAAGCTGGTAAGATTCAAGGAGCAATGCTTATTGCTGCTGGTCTTATTGAAGGTGCTGGTCTTATCGCGATCATCTTTGGTGCTTTCATCAAGTAATTTATCCTCAAAAGAGAATATTCTTAGCAGTGAAGCGGTTGGCTGCTGCTAAGAATTTTAAAAAGATATCCATAAAATTATCACATTAAAAAAAGAATTTACAGATATGGGAATTATTGAACCTGGAATTGGACTTTTGTTTTGGATGACGCTTACTTTTGTTATCCTGTTGTTTCTTTTAGCAAAATTCGCTTGGAAACCAATCGTTAATGCAGTAAATGACAGAGAAACTTCTATTGTTGACGCATTAAATCAAGCTAAATTGGCTAAAAAAGAAATGGAAGATCTTAAAGCTGATAACGAAAGAATCATTCGTGAAGCTAAAATTGAAAGAGATGCTATCCTGAAAGAAGCAAGAGAAATTAAAGATAGAATTGTAGGAGAGGCTAAAGATGTTGCTAAAGCTGAAGGAGATAAAATGATTGAAGCAGCTAAACAAACTATTGAGACTGAGAAAAATGCTGCAATGGCAGATATTAAAACTCAAATTGGTGCTTTATCTGTAAATATCGCTGAGTCTATCTTAAAACAAAAATTAGATAACAACGAAGCTCAGAACGAGTTGGTTCAAAATTATTTAAACAAATCTAACCTTAACTAATAATGCTTACATCTAAAGTAGCTAAAAGATACGCACAGGGTTTGCTTGATTTCACAAATGAAACAGGGCAAACGGCTACTGTATTTTCTGAAATGAAAGATGTGGTAAAGCTGATGTCAGTATCTGCGGATCTGAACAAGTTTTTCCTTACACCTTACATTGATGCTAAAAAGAAAATAGAAGTAGCTGATGAGATTTTCAAAGATTTGTCACTTTCTTCGCAGAATTTAATCAAATTGGTTATCAGACAAGGTCGTGAAAGCCAGTTGAAGAATATCGCTCAGGAATTTATCAATAAAGTAGAAGATGTTAATGGTGTACAGAGAATCACTTTAACTACTGCTACTGAGCTTTCAAAAGAAAATATTGATCAGATCTTAGGATCTACAAACCTGGTAAAAAATACTTCAAATTTTGATTTGAAGGTTAATGTAAATCCTAAGATTTTAGGGGGTTATATTTTAAGAGTAGGAGACCAGCAGATCGATGCATCTGTTAAAAGCAAACTTAATCAGGTTAAAAAAGATTTTCAATTAAATTAAGACAAAAACAACCATACAATGGCAGAAATAAATCCGGCAGAAGTATCTGCGATCTTAAAACAACAATTGGCCAACTTCGACACTCAATCTAACGTTGAGGAAGTAGGTACAGTTTTAACCATCGGTGATGGTATTGCTCGTGTATACGGGTTAGAAAACGTACAATACGGAGAGTTGGTTAAATTTTCTAGTGATGTAGAAGGTATTGTACTTAACCTTGAAGAGGACAACGTAGGGGTTGCACTTTTAGGAGAAAGTAAATTAGTAAAAGAAGGTGATACAGTTAGAAGAACAAACAGAATTTCTTCAATTAAAGTAGGGGAAGGTATGCTAGGAAGAGTAGTAGATACTCTTGGTAACCCTATCGATGGTAAAGGTCCTATTACAGGGGATTTATACGAAATGCCATTGGAAAGAAAAGCTCCTGGAGTTATCTTCAGACAGCCTGTAACTGAGCCTCTACAAACAGGTATCGTTGCGATCGACTCTATGATCCCTGTAGGAAGAGGACAAAGAGAGCTTATCATTGGTGACAGACAAACAGGTAAAACGACTGTTGCTATTGATACGATCATCAACCAAAAAGAATTTTTTGATGCAGGGAAACCTGTATATTGTATATATGTTGCAATTGGACAAAAAGCATCTACAGTAGCTCAGATCGTTAAAACTCTTTCTGATAAAGGAGCTTTAGCTTATACTGTAATTGTTGCCGCTAATGCATCAGACCCTGTTCCGATGCAGGTGTATTCTGCTATGGCAGGTGCTTCTATCGGTGAGTATTTCAGAGATACAGGTAGACCAGCTCTTATCGTTTATGATGACTTGTCTAAACAAGCTGTTGCTTACCGTGAGCTTTCTCTTCTATTGAGAAGACCACCGGGACGTGAAGCTTATCCTGGAGACGTTTTCTACCTTCACTCAAGATTATTGGAAAGAGCTGCAAAGGTGATCGCTGATGATAACATCGCAAGCCAGATGAATGACCTACCTGAATCTTTGAAGCCTTTGGTTAAAGGGGGTGGTTCATTAACTGCACTTCCTATTATCGAAACTCAGGCTGGTGACGTTTCTGCGTATATTCCTACTAACGTAATTTCAATTACAGACGGACAGATTTTCCTTGAATCTGATCTATTCAACTCTGGGGTTCGTCCTGCAATTAACGTAGGTATCTCCGTATCAAGGGTAGGGGGTAACGCTCAGATTAAATCAATGAAAAAAGTGTCTGGTACATTGAAACTTGACCAGGCTCAATATAAAGAACTAGAAGCGTTCGCTAAATTTGGTTCTGACTTAGATGCATCTACTTTAGCTGTAATCTCTAAAGGGGAAAGAAACGTGGAGCTTCTTAAGCAGCCGGTTAACTCTCCACTTCCGGTAGACAGCCAGGTAGCAATGATCTATGCAGGTACTGAGAACTTGTTAAGAAACGTTCCTATCAGAAAAGTGAAAGAATTCCAGGCGGAATATATCGCTTTCTTAAGATCTAAGCATCCTGAAACGATGGCTGCTATTAAATCTGGAAAAATTGATAACGAAATTACAGACGTTCTTAAGCAAGCTGCTAACGATCTAGCTTCAAAATATAATTAAAAAATTAGTTGATGGTTTTTGGTTGATAGTTGACAGAAATTTCTAAAACTAGCAACCAACAACCGACAACCAACAACTAACCCAATATGGCAAACTTAAAAGAAATACGAGGAAGAATCAGTTCAATTTCATCTACGATGCAAATTACACGTGCTATGAAAATGGTTTCTGCTGCGAAACTTAAAAAAGCACAGGATGCAATCGTGATGTTAAGACCTTATTCCGAGAAACTACAAGAAATCATTCAGAATGTAAACTCTAGTTCAGATCCTGATCAGGTTTCTATATATGCTCAAAAGAGAGAGGTTAAAAGAGTGCTTTTTATCGCTGTAACGTCAAACAGAGGACTTGCCGGTGCATTTAACTCATCTATTGTAAAAGAGCTTAATATTCAGTTTCAGAATAATTCTCAATACGATATTGAAGTTCTTACAATCGGTAAAAAAGCATATGATGCTGTAAGAAGAAGCCGTACTGTATATGCTAATGAAAGTGCCGTTTTTGATAATTTGAACTTTGATGCAGTTTCTAACCTTACAGAAGGGGTTATGAACAGCTTTAAGGAGGGTAAATTTGATGAGATTTATTTAATTTATAATAAATTCATTAATGCTGCTACTCAGGAAGTAACCAAAGAGCAACTTCTTCCTATCCTGATGCCTGAAACTACTGAACCACAAGTAGAAACAGATTATATCTTTGAACCTAACAAGAATGAAATTTTGGATAACCTTATTCCAAAATCTATAAAAACTCAGGTTTTCAAAGCTGTTTTAGATTCAGTGGCATCTGAGCATGGAGCTAGAATGACTGCGATGCATAAAGCAACAGATAATGCCCAGGCTTTGAAGAATGATTTGGTAATCTTCTATAACAAAGCGAGACAGGCTGCTATTACAAACGAAATCCTTGAGATCGTTTCGGGAGCAGAAGCTTTGAAAAATTCATAAGAAAAATATTTAGTAAAATATTAAAGCATCGAGTATATCGATGCTTTTTTTTGTTATTTTTATTTTCTATATCTTTGTAAAACTAAATTTTATATAATTTTCTAAATGGACTCGGACATAGTCAGGCTTTTGCTAGCCTTGTTTCTTGTATTACTTAATGGCTTTTTCGTAGCCGCTGAATTTTCAATTGTTAAAGTTCGTTATTCGCAAATTCAAATTAAGGCCGCAGAGGGGGACTCAATGGCTAAACAGGCAGAGCACATCATAAAACATCTTGATGAATATCTTTCTGCAACACAATTAGGAATTACATTAGCTTCACTTGCCCTGGGTTGGGTAGGAGAAAGCGCATTACACCATATTGTAGAGAATATCTTTATATCTATCAATTTTCAATTAAGTGCTGCTTCAGTTACTTCTATATCGTTAATCATCAGTTTTGTTCTTATTACGATTATGCATATAGTGTTTGGAGAATTGATTCCCAAATCCATTGCAATCAGAAAATCAGAAGCTACCACGATGGCAACTGCTGTTCCTTTGAGGATCTTCTATACGATTTTCAAACCTTTTATCTGGTTGATGAATTCCATGTCGAACGGGGTTTTAAGATTAATGAAAATCCATCCCGCATCTGAGCAGGAAATCCATTCTACAGAAGAACTTCAGCTTTTGGTAAAACAAAGTGCTGATAGCGGAGAAATAGAAGAGGAAAACTATGAGATTATTAAGAATGCGTTTGATTTTACAGATCACTCTGCAAAGCAAATCATGGTTCCCCGACAGAATATTACATCAATAGATTTTGAGGAAGATATCAACGATATTATCAATAAAATTATGGATAGTGGTTATTCCAGAATTCCCGTATATATAAACTCTATTGATAACGTGATCGGTATTCTCTATACAAAGGAGATTATCAGAGAATTTGTTAAAAGAAAAGGTGAGCTGAATCATGAAGATCTGAAAACCCTTATGCGTGATGCTTTCTTTGTAGTGGGGAGTAAAAAGATTTCCGATCTCCTTAAGATCTTCCAGCAGAAAAAGCAACACCTGGCAATTGTTATTGATGAATTCGGTGGTACCGAAGGTATTATAACACTTGAAGATATCCTCGAGGAGCTGGTGGGAGAAATTCAGGATGAGGAAGATGACGAAGATAAAATTGTTGATAAGATTGGAGACAACATCTATTGGGTTCAGGCTACACAACCTCTCGAAGAAATTAATGAATTCCTGCCTAAAAAATTGGCTCCTTCTGAAGAAAGCGAATATAATACATTAGCAGGATTTATTCTCCACGCATTAGAAGATATTCCTGTGGAAAATCAGGAGTTTGATATTGAAAACTACCATTTTAAAATTCTAAAAATGAATAATAAAAGCGTTGAGCTGGTAGAATTGGTGTATGAAGGTCCAAATGTTATCAATGATTTGGCGGATAAATTAGGGGAAGTTTAAATAATTCTAAAATGATTTTTTATAACAGTATAAAGGATTACGAAAATCCAAAACGCCAGTACGAGGAAGAAGTTCTCGTGTTGGAAGAAACGGATGATGTGTATAAGCTGATTGTACATAATGATGATGTACATACTTTTGATTATGTGATCGACTGCCTTGTGGAAATTTGTAAGCATACATTTGAGCAGGCTGAGCAATGTACGATCCTGATTCATTATAAGGGCAAATGCACTGTAAAAACAGGCTCTATGGATGTACTGAAGCCTATGCATGAGAAATTGATTTCAAGAGAGCTGACAAGCGAAATAGTATAACAAAAACACCGGTATCATTGCCGGTGTTTTTATTTGTATGTGCTTTCCATATAATTTAAAGATGGAATTACTTTACTTGCATTCAAGTAAAATAGTATATTTGTACCAACTATATAGAAACTCAAAAAGAATGCTTGTAATAGGAATTGCAGGAGGAACTGGATCCGGCAAAACTACAGTTGTGGATAAAATACTCCAACAGCTTGATATCGAAGGAATGAACATCTTGTCACAGGATAATTATTATCATGATAACCATAATCTTACATTGGCTGAAAGGGAAGCTTTGAATTATGATCACCCGAAGTCTATAGATTTTGAACTGATGTTAAAACACGTCAAAGCTTTAAAAAATAATGAGCCCATTGAACAGCCCATTTATAGTTTTGTTACGCATTCCAGAACCGGAGACCATGTGACTGTAGAACCTAAAAATGTATTGGTTGTGGAAGGTATTTTAGTTCTTACTAATAAAGAGCTGCTGAAAGAATTTGATTTGAAAGTTTTTGTTCATGCAGATTCTGATGAGAGGCTGATCAGAAGAATTAGAAGAGATACCCAGGAAAGAGGTAGAGATTTAAGTGAAGTTTTACATCGCTATCAAACTACTTTAAAGCCAATGCATCAGGAATTTATTGAACCTTCAAAAAATGAGGCTGATCTTATCATCCCTAATATGAAGCAAAATTCTGTAGCGATTGATTTTTTAACTACTGTGATAAAAAACTCGTTGAGAAAACACTAAAATGGCAAATAAATTAATTAAAGACATCCAACCGAAATCCGAAGTCGTTAAACTGCTTCAGAAATACATTGTAAACAGGTATTTTATTACTATCTGTTTGTTTTTAGTGTGGATGATTTTCTTTGATAAAACATCATTTCTGGTAATTAATGAGCTCAATGGTGAGATCAGTAAATACCAGGAACAATTGCAGTATTATAAAACGGAATATGAAAAAAATGATACTTTTTATAAAAAGCTCATGAATAATAAATCTGAAAAAGAAAAATACGCAAGAGAAAATTATTTTATGAAAAAACCTGATGAGGAAATCTTCATTCTTGTTGTGGATAGCACTAAAATATCGAAGAAATAAAATTCATAAAATAAAAGCTCTTAATCCTATAACTTTCCACTAAATGTCAAATATTAATACCCTTCCTGATTGGGAAAATTTAGTAAAAAAGCAACTTAAAACAGAAGATATCTACACAATTCTGAAAAAAGAAAATCTAGAAGGAATTGTAGTAAAACCTTTCTATAATTCTGTACCACAGCTTTTGGTCAATCTTCCCAAAGTTGAAGAAAGCACTCATTTGGTTGCCCAGTACCATGAAAGTCTGGAAGATGATGTTTTTGCATTTCTTTTAAATCAGAATGTTGAAAATTTAGAAGGAAAAACCATTTTCGTTAATAATAAAGATCTTGCAGAGCATATCAGCCCAAAGGATGAAGATCAATACTTTTCGCTGATTGATGTATTTAATGAACAAGATGGAATAATTAATGATCAGTTGGCCAGGGAGCTATTAGCTAAAGATTTCAGAAGAAATATTTGTATAGATATTTCTCTTCATCAAAATGCAGGAGCTGCAATTTATCAGCAACTTGGAATAGCATTAGCAAAAACGAAAGAACTTATTGAAGTTTTTGGAGCTGAAATCTTAGATAAATTGATTTTTAAAATTGCCGTAGGAGGAAATTATTTTTTTGAAATGGCAAAGATAAGAGCATTTAAACTCATCTTTAACCAGCTTTCAAAAGAATATAACCTTAACGAAATCCCTTATATTTTTGTTGAAACTTCATTAAGAAATAAAGCAGTTTCGGATAGTGAAAATAATCTTATCCGTTCCACATTGGAGCTTGCCGCAGCAATGATTGGTGGTGCTGATGCGGTTTATAGCAATAATTATCTTGTAAGCAGAAGTACGGATAATTCAGAGGAAATTTCTTTCAAGCAACAGATCGTGTTGGCTTACGAAAGTATCATTAATGTTTTTGAAGATGCTGCCAATGGGAGTTATTATGTTGAAGATCTCACACGACAAATTGCAGAAAAATCCTGGGGTCTGTTTTTGGAAATAGAAGACGGGGGTGGCTATCTGGAATTAATCAGACAGGGAGTTATTCAGAAAAAAATCTATCAGCACGCTATTGAAGAGCAGAAGTGGGTGGAAGAAGGAAAGATCAAATTAATAGGAGTGAATCTTTATCCAAAATTGGAAGCTAAAAGATCAATTGATGAATTGTATTCTGAAAAAGAGATAAAGCCTGTACGTTGGGCGGAAATGTTTGAATTATGATCGATAAGCTAGTTGATTTATTTGAATATACACATCATTATAATCAGAAAATAATTAAGCTGGTTAAAGATTATACGCCGAAAATAGATGAAAGAACTATTGCATTAATCAATCATACGATTAATGCTCAACAAATCTGGAATGCAAGGATATTGGGAGAAGAAACTTTCGAAGTCTGGCAGGTCAATCCACTTGAAGATCTGGAAGAGATCAATCACCAGAATTTTTTAACAAGTATTCAGATTGTTCAGAATTTTAGTCTTGATAACCGAATAGGATATCAGAACTCAAAGGGGACAAAATTTGAAAATAGTGTCTTTGAAATGCTTTTCCATACAATCAATCATTCTACTTATCACAGAGGGCAGATTAATTCTCTATTAAAGCAAAACGGTATTGAGCCGTTATTAACAGACTATATCTTTTATAAAAGGTAATTTTATATTATTTAAAGCTGTAGTATTCTTCTCTATCGATCTACTTGAAATTAACAGGCTTAAAACTCTAAATTTTAGTTGGTTTCACTACTGATTGCATTGCTAAATTGCTAAAAGGATATTTAGAAAAATAAATGGAAATTTAGAATATTAAAAAATTAAACATAAACATCTTGTATATTAGGGAAATCTGTGGTTGAAATATTAAAAAAAGAGGTTCAAAATTTTATAAATGCAAATCTGACTACGGATTTACATTCATTATTATTGAAAAAATCGCCATTTGCTGAAGTTAGCATGCAGGAAATCGTTCATCAAATAAAGGGAAGACAAGTTGCTTTAAAGAAATTTCCTTTTTTATTACGTGATGAAATTATATTTCCTCCTCAGCTCAATATGGAACAATCGTCTTCTGAAAAAACAGCGATTTATAAATCAACTTTGATAAGTGGGAAAAAATTCATTGACCTTACCAGTGGCTTTGGAATTGATGCCTACTATCTGTCACAAAATTTTGATGATATAGTCTTAGTAGAACAAAATACTGAACTTTTAAAAATAGTTGAACATAACTGGTCGGTTTTAAATAAAAAAGCCAAATTTATTAATCTAAAGCTTGAAAATTTTCTTGAGCAGAATAAAGAAGTTTTTGATGTTACGTATTTGGATCCGGCCAGAAGAGATAGTAGTAAAAATAAAGTTTTTCTTTTAGAAGATCTCTCACCCAATATTCTTGAAATCCAGGATCATTTACTATCCATTTCAAATAAGGTAGTAGTAAAACTATCGCCACTGATTGATTTAAAATATCTTCTCTCTGTATTAAAGAATATTTCAAGAATTGATATTATCGCATTAAAAAATGAGGTAAAAGAGGTTGTCGTATTTCTAACACATGATGAGCCTGAAAAAGTCATGTGCCATTGTATCAACTTAGATAGTGGAGAGTCGGACTTTGTATTTCAATTGGGTAATGAAGAATTTGTTCATTCAGAATATTCCGAACCAGAGCGTTTTATATATTTGCCAAATAACTCCATTTTAAAAGCAGGTGCGTTTAATCTTATATCTGAACGATTTTCCTTAAAAAAACTTCATCCCAACACTCATATCTACACTTCAACAGAGAAAATTGAAGGCTTTCCGGGAAGAGTTATGGAAATGGAAGTTATTGGAAATAAGCAGATTAAAAAGAAGGAGCAATTTAATATCATTTCAAAGAACTATCCTTTGAAACCAGATGAAATCAAAAAGAAATACAACCTGAAGGATGGTGGAGAAAGATATCTTATTTTTACACAATCCAAAAAAGGTAAAATTATTTTAAAATCAGTGTAAAAATGTTGTCAAAAGGAGCAGGATTTCTTAATTTTGGGCAATCTAAAATTTAAGCATGAAATCGCGGCTGTTGGGATAATTTAGAATAGACTAAAATAGAGCGATTCCATATGACCTTTTAAAAAAAATAAATCTTACATATGAAAAAATTAATTATATGTTTAGCCATTGCAAGTGTAGCAGTAAGCTGTAAAAAAATACAAGCTGGAGGAAATAAGAATACTTTAAAGCTAGAAGAGGGAGCAGAAAGATATTCAGATGATGTGCAAAAAGGTGGAGAAACTCATGGTCATGATGCTACAGCTGAACATAAAGAAGCTGCTGTTGCTGAAAAACATGGAACAGAAGCTCCAAAAACAGACAGTACTGCTGCAGCAAAACCCGTAGAAGCTGAAAAAGCTAAAGCTGAACACTAATTATTATTAGAAAATATAAAAATGTCTTGCCAGGTTGCAGGACATTTTTTGTTTTTGGTGTGTAGTATTTGGCCGATTCTAAATAAATAATTGGCTAAAGGAAAATTCTTTGTTTTTGCTTGCTGCTGCTGACCATTTTCTTTAATTTTAACAAAACAAATTTTTACAATGCAAGAGACATTAAATTACATCAACGAAAACAAACAGCGTTTCGTGGATGAATTATTTGAGTTATTGAGAATTCCTTCTATTTCTGCAGATCCTGCGTATAAAGATGACGTATTGAAATGTGCAGAAGTATGTGCAACACATCTAAAAAATGCGGGAGCCGATAATGTGGAAGTATGCCAAACAGCTGGTTACCCAATTGTTTTTGGAGAAAAGATCTTAGATAAAAATCTTCCCACTGTTCTGGTATATGGTCATTATGATGTTCAGCCTGCTGATCCTTTAGAATTATGGAAGAAACCTCCTTTTGAACCTTATATAGAAAAGACAGAGCTTCACCCGGATGGGGCTATTTTTGCCAGAGGTTCTGCGGATGATAAAGGACAGTTTTTTATGCATCTAAAGGCATTTGAAGCGATGATGAAAACCAATACTCTTCCTTGTAATGTTAAGTTTATTTTAGAAGGAGAAGAAGAAGTAGGATCCGTAAGTCTTGGTGATTTTGTTAATGAAAATAAAGAAAAACTGTCTTGTGATTGCATTCTGATTTCTGATACTCATATTTACAGCAATGAGCAGCCAACTGTTACAACAGGTTTAAGAGGTTTAAGTTATGTAGAGGTAGAAGTAGAGGGGTCAAACAGGGATTTGCACTCCGGATTGTATGGAGGTGCAGTTCCCAATCCAATCCACGTTCTTTCAAGAATGATTGCAAAGTTAATCGATGAAGATGGACATATTACAATTGACGGGTTTTATGATAATGTAGATATTGTTTCAGATCAGGAAAGAGCTGAAATGAATAAATTGAAAGATAATCCTGAGGAGTTTAAAAGAGCTATCGGATTAGGTAACATAGAAGGAGAAAAAGGATACACGACTTTAGAAAGAACATCAATCCGCCCAACATTGGATTGTAATGGAATTTGGGGTGGCTATACCGGAGAGGGAGCAAAAACAGTTATTCCTTCAAAGGCTTTTGCAAAAATTTCTATGCGTTTGGTACCTTATCAGACTCCGGAAGAAATCACTGAAAAATTTACCAGATATTTCGAAAAAATTGCTCCG
The DNA here is from genome assembly GCF_048296755.1 of Chryseobacterium sp. PTM-20240506. NCBI lineage: Bacteria > Pseudomonadati > Bacteroidota > Flavobacteriia > Flavobacteriales > Weeksellaceae > Chryseobacterium > Chryseobacterium sp. PTM-20240506. Next base: position 1,125,069 of record NZ_CP182581.1, on the reverse strand, counting down.
GATACAGTAAGGGTAAAAGTAACTCCGCATCATGGAGGGATGCCTTATGTTTTACCGACTGACACTAAGGAATTTGCAGCTGCTAAGCAAGCAATGGAAACGGCATTTGGAAAAGAGGTATTACCTTACAGAGGAGGAGGAAGTATTCCTATTACCTCAATGTTTGAGAAAGTATTAGGAGCAAAGTCTGTATTGATGGGCTTTGGATTGGATTCTGATGCCATTCACTCGCCTAATGAACACTATGGATTGTTTAATTTCTATAAAGGAATCGAAAGTATTCCGCTCTTTTTTGAAAATTATTCAAAATAACAGAACAGTATGAGAAGTTAGGTGCTTGCACATATTGTAGTAAACAAATAAAAGATAGGATACCCCACTAGGTATCCTATCTTTTTTATTTTGACTCAGGTATTTTTACATTAAAATGTTATTTATGGTTTATTTTATTAATAATTAAATTATTTTGTAAAATGAATATTTTTCACTGCTAAGTGGATTGTTTTGTTTTGTTAATTGCTTGTATAGCTTGTTATTCTTGATTATTTGATTTATTTGTTAAAATTTTTTTAAATCAAAAAAATAAAATATATTTACATTTTAAATTTAAAAATTATATCATGAAGAAAATTTTTACATCTTTAGCAGTTGCGTTAATCGCAAGTGCTGCTTACTCTCAAGTTATTACACAAAATGCAGTTCCTAATACTGTAGCAACTACAGGTTCTGTGGCGTGTGGAAGTCAGGCTAACGGCTATACTGCCGATAATTCTTATTATAGAGTATTTAAACTATCAGACTATGGTATTAATTACAACTATAATATTACCAATATTGCATTTGGAGTACAAACAGCCAATACTACTTTCCCTGTAGAGGTAAACCTTTATACTTTGGCAGGTACGTTTCCAACAGGAACCCCGACACTTTTAGGGACGGCTAATGTAAACGTAGCTCCGGCTAATGTTGGGCAGATGGTTAGTACGGGAGCAACACTATCACAAGTGGTTCCGGCAGGAGGAACATTTGTTGTGGAAATATATCATGATGGATCTACAGCAACTCCACCTCAGTCCTTCTATTTAGGAACTCATCCTGGAGCTCAGACAGGACCGTCTTATTTATCTTCAGAAACTTGTGGTATTGACACACCTATTGCAACAGGAACCGGAGCTTTAGCAGGTTTTGCTTCTGCAAGATGGGTAATGACTATTACAGGACAGAATACTCTAGGTGTTACAGAGGTAATTAATTCAAAAGATTTACAAATCTTCCCAAATCCGGTTAAAGATGTTTTGAAATTCAGATTTGGTAACAGTTTAAAATCTGAAGGAATTGATATTTATGACATGAATGGAAGAGTGATTACTTCAATTTCTAATAATAAAAATGTTAATGAAGTAAACGTATCAAGCTTTACCAAAGGAACTTATATCTTAAAGGTTAAGGCAAGTGATGGAAAAGTATATGTTCAAAAAATCATTAAAGAATAAAGCTAATAAACTTTAGTATAAAAAACGCTCCAATCCGGAGCGTTTTTTTTATTGCCAAAATATTTCATTGATTAATCTTAAAAATACCTAAAACTAGGTAGAAATAATTACCCTTTTCCAAGTATTGGTAATCTTTAAGTATCAAAATAGTTTTGTAACATAAAATTGGTTAGGCTTAGGATAAGGAATGATAAAAAAAATCAATCAATGAGTTACTGAGAGTATATAGAATCTTTGTTTTATTAAGCGATTGATATTAAATGTTTATTTTTTTCATAAGCAACCTTTTTAGATTTTAGTTGTCTTATCAATAGAAGTACATTCTTTGGTAATGAAGTTTGTACTAAAAATTAATGTTATAATAATATGTTTAACTAAAAAAAGTATGTTATGAAAAAAGTTTTATCAATTAGCGCGTTTTTGTTTGGTTTGTTTCAAACATTCAATGCTCAATCTTTACAAAGTGATAATTTTAATTCCTATGTCATAGGAAATGTGGGGGTAAGTGTTACCCCAGGTTCCCCGGGTGTTCCAGCCACAGGACAAGGTGGCTTTCGTACAGATTTTGCTGGGGGAGCTAATACAGACGCACAAATTGTAAATATTGATGCTTCTCATGGCAAATCTTTACAGCTAACCGGAAGTGCGAATGCAACAGATCAAAAGTATATGTGGAAGGATGGATTACCAGCCGCATGGGCTGCAAGAACCTCAGGAAATGATATCCTGTCATTGGAATTTAACCTATATACAGGAAGCATCACAGGGGGTGTAGCTAGAGGAACTGTGATGGTTTATGACCAAACAACGCATAAAACATTGCTTGGAGCCGGATATGAATACGCCACACAAAGAGTTGTAGGAATAGCATATTATACAAATACTACAACAGGGGTAACCGGGAATATTCTATTTTATTTGGAACCCAATACCTATACTTATCCTGCCAATACATGGATAACATTAAAATGCACATACAATAAAATTACGGGAGCGGTTACATGGACTGGCCCGGGAGGTGTGGTTCGTACTCCACCTGCAACATATTTACCAGCTGCTGCAGGTGTAGATCCTTATGAAATGGATTTCACTTCAATAGTTGGTCCGGGAAATACGGTAGCTCATATCACTTCTTTTGACAATTATACATTAACCGCTACAAATAATGCAGTGCTAGGGGCAAAAGACGCAATTGTAGAAGAAGATAGTATTTCAGTTTATCCTAATCCTGCAACAGATTTTATTACAGTACAATCAAAGTCACAGATTACTAAAGTTGAAGTATTTGATACAGCTGGAAGAAGTATTGGTGTTAAACTTGATCGTGATAAAGTAGACGTAACGAATCTTCTTCCGGGCACATATATCCTCAATATTGAAACCAAAGGAGATACATTTTCTAAAAAATTCATTAAAAAATAGATTACTGATAAATCTTATTTCATATAAAGCGCTTCAATTGAAGCGTTTTATTTATTTTAGGGAAATTAAAGTAAAAAGTATGATTAAAAATAAAGTAGCCTATATAACAGGTGGGACCAAAGGTATTGGTTTTGGAATTGCCAGAATTTTATTGGAAAACGGAGTATCAGTTGCCTTTTCAGGACGTAAAAGAGAAGATGTAATGAAAGCAGAAAAAGAATTGCAGCCATATTCCGGACAGGTTTTAGGGATTGTTTCAGATGTGAGAAGTCTTGAAAGTGAAGAGGAAGCTATAAAATACACTGTACAGAAGTTTGGAAAAGTAGATTTTGTAATTGCAAATGCAGGATTAGGGATATTTAAGCCCGTAGATGAACTTACTGTGGAAGAATGGAATACTATGATAGAAACGAACTTAACCGGCCCTTTTTATACGTTAAAAGCTTCAGTTGAGGAGTTAAAGAAGACGGAAGGATATTATATTACAATTTCAAGTCTGGCAGGAGCTAATTTTTTTGAAAACGGAACTGGTTATAACGCCTCAAAATTTGGGGTTGTTGGCTTTACACAGGCCGCAATGATAGATCTAAGAAAATATAATATTAAAACAACAGTCATTATGCCGGGATCTGTAGCGACGAATTTCAACGGGAATGTTGTTTCAGAAAAAGATGCATGGAAAATTCAGCCTGAAGATATGGGAAATCTGGTGTTGGATATTTTAAAAATGAATCCAAGGGTTTTACCTAGTAAGATAGAGTTCAGGGCGACTAAACCGGCAAAATAAATACATTTAATGTATTGAATAATAAAATCATAAGTATTATGCATGCATAATATATTTTTTATTTATATTTACAGAAATTAATCAAACAAAATCTCTGCATAACAACACCAGGCTTTTATGCAATAAAGAGAAAAATAAAATAGTACACATGAAAATATTAGTTTGTATTAGTAGTGTTCCGGATACTACTTCCAAAATTAACTTTACAGCAGATAAGTCTGCTTTCGACAAAAACGGAATTCAGTGGGTAATCAATCCATTAGATGAATTTGCGTTGACAAAGGCAGTTAAACTTCAGGAGTCCCAAGGAGCTACAGTGACGGTTATTAATGTAGGAGATGCTGCAACGGAACCGGTTATCAGAAAGGCATTGGCAATTGGTGCAAATGATGCAGTTAGAGTAAATCTTGATCCAAAAGATAGTTATTCAACAGCTAAAGAAATTGCTGCTGTTGCTCAAAATGGAGGTTACGATCTTATCCTTTGTGGAAAAGAGTCTATTGATTATAATGGAGGTTCTGTTCCCGGAATGGTAGCACAGTTGCTAAATCAGCCGTTTGTGAATGCATCTGTTGGTTTGGATGTTAATGGAAGCGAAGCTACTGCAGTAAGAGAGATTGAAGGAGGTAAAGAAACGATTTCTGTAAAACTTCCTGCTGTGATTGCCGGACAGAAAGGTTTGGTGGACGAAAAAGATCTAATTATTCCTAATATGAGAGGGATTATGTCTGCAAGAACAAAACCTTTGCAGGTTGTTGAGCCTACTTCTTCTGAAGTGAAAGTTCAGGGAGTTTCTTATGATAGTGTTCCTCCAAGAGCTGCTGTGAAAATGGTTTCTCCGGACAATCTGGATGAGCTGGTAAGATTACTTCACGAAGAAGCTAAAGTGATCTAAATCTTTTAATTATTAAATTTTTTAATCTTTTAATTCAAAAAAAATGGCAGTATTCGTATACGCAGAAAATATAAACGGAGTTTACAAAAAAGCAGCTTTTGAAGCAGTTTCGTATGCTAAAGCTATTGCTGATCAGGCGGGAGATACCGTTACAGCAATTTCTGTAAACCCTACAGATTCTTCAGATTTATTATATAAATATGGAGCATCTAATGTCATCAATATTAAAGACGAAGGTCTTAAAAACTTTTCAGCAAAAGCATTTGCTCAGGCAGTGAGTGAGGTGGCGAATGGAAACATAATTGTTTTTCCTCATACTACCGATGCTTCTTCCGTAGCTCCGATGTTGGCTGTAATGAAGAATTTTTCTTTAATTACCAATGTATTGGCAGCTCCTGAAAGTATTTCTCCGTTCCAGGTGAAGAGAAGAGCTTTCTCAGGAAAAGGATTTATGCATGCTAAAGCTGAGGGTACAGGAGTAATTATTACTGTTTCTCAAAATGCTTTCGGAATTAAAGAGAATCCGGTGTCAGGTTCTGAAGAGGTGAAAAACTTATCAGTGGCTAATGAAGATACTAAGGTGGTTTCTCATGAACAAAGCTCAGGGAAGTTGGATCTTAAAGAAGCTGAAATTGTAGTTTCAGCGGGAAGAGGTTTAAAAGGTCCTGAAAACTGGGGAATGATTGAAGACCTTGCCAATGTTTTGGGCGCGGCTACAGCTTGTTCCAAGCCTGTTTCCGATATTGGTTGGAGACCTCATACTGAGCACGTAGGGCAAACAGGTAAAGCAATTTCTCCTAACCTTTATATTGCAGTAGGTATTTCCGGTGCTATCCAGCATTTAGCAGGAGTAAACTCTTCTAAAACAATTGTTGTGATCAACAGTGATCCGGAAGCTCCTTTCTTCAAATCAGCAGATTATGGGGTAGTTGGTGATGCATTCCAGATTATTCCGGCATTAACTGAAAAAATTAAAGCAATCAAAGGATAAAATTTAGTTTTATACTATATAAAAAATGAAAGTTCGGGTTTTTCCGAGCTTTTATTTTTGTCCAAAAAGTAAAACTTACATTCAAAAATTACTTTATCTTTGTAGCTATGGATTATAAACAGCTAATTATTCGAGGAATATCGTACAGCCAGACCCAATCAGGGGCGTACGCTTTGTTATTGGAACATGAAGAAACACACATAAAGTTACCTGTTGTTATAGGAAATTTCGAGGCACAATCCATTTCTCTTGGTCTGGAGAAAGATATTCATCCACCACGTCCTCTTACCCATGATTTATTTACAAAATTTATAGTTTCGGCAAATTATGAATTGGTGTCCGTGATTATTTATCAAATTGTAGATGGAGTTTTCTTTTCCAACATAAACTTCAAAAATAAAATAACGGAAGAAGAACTGATTTTAGATGCCAGAACTTCTGACGCTGTTGCTATGGCAGTACGCTTTGACGCGCCTATTTTTACCACTCAACAAGTCTTAAATGAAGCAGGAATTCTTTTGGAATTGGAAGATGTTTCCAAGGAGGAACAGTCATTTTCTGAAACAGTTCAGACAGAAGATAATTTAAGATCTCTCTCTATGGAGGAATTACAGAAATTATTGGAAGATGCTGTAAAGGAAGAAGACTTTGACACCGCTTTGGAGATTCAGGAAGAAATCAAAAGGAGGAAAAAGAAAATTGACTAAAGAGATACTTACAATTAAACTATGAATTTAAAATTACGACTTACCATCCTCAGCTTTCTGCAGTTTTTTGTTTGGGGTGCATGGCTGATTACGATGGCTAATTTTTGGTTCGGTACAAAACATTGGGATGGAACTCAGTTTGGAGCTGTTTTCGGAACAATGGGGATAGCTTCTATCTTTATGCCTACCATAACCGGAATTATAGCAGACCGTTGGGTAAATGCAGAGCGGATTTTTTCGGTTTTACAGATTCTTTACGGAATTGTCTTATTTATCTTGCCACATACAGGCGACCCTAATTCATTCTTTTATGTCATGCTGGCTGCTATGTGTTTCTACATGCCTACTATTGCTCTTGCCAACTCTATTTCATATACAATACTGAAAAATAGTAATCTGGATGTTGTAAAAGACTTTCCACCTATACGGGTTTGGGGGACAATAGGATTTATTGTAGCCATGTGGATAACAAATCTTACAGGAAACAAAGCAACCGAAGGACAATTTTATATCGGAGGCGTTGTTGCAATTTTATTAGGAATTTATGCATTAACTTTACCTAAATGCCCACCTCAAAAACTGATTGATATAAATGCTCCGTTATCAGAGCAATTAGGACTGAATGCCTTTAAACTTTTTGCTAATTATAAAACAGCATTATTCTTTTTATTTTCCATGCTTTTAGGGGCTGCCTTACAGCTTACCAATGCGTATGGTGATGTATTTTTGAGTGAATTTGCTCATTTTCCTAAATATGCAGATTCTTTTGTGGTGCAGAGATCAACAATTATTATGTCGATTTCACAGGTTTCGGAAACACTGTTTATCCTTGCAATTCCTTTCTTTTTAAAGAAATTCGGTATAAAGAAAGTAATGTTGATGTCAATGCTTGCCTGGGTTTTAAGGTTTGGCTTTTTCGCATATGGAATTCCTGAAGGATATGGGCTTGCACTGATTATTCTTTCCTGCATTGTTTATGGAATGGCATTCGATTTCTTCAATATTTCAGGTTCCCTTTTCGTAGAGACCACAACCGATAAAAAGATCCGTTCTTCTGCACAGGGTTTATTTATGATGATGACGAATGGTTTTGGAGCTGTTTTTGGAAGTTATATGGCAGGTTGGGCGATTGATAAATTCTTTACACGTGAATTTACTAATGTAAGTGATTTATCTGCTTATCTGGAAACAACTCCCGATAATCGGACATTTTTAGAAATTCTGAAAAATTCTTTTAATGCAGCTGTTAATTCCGATGGAACTTTGTCCTCTATTGTGATGGTAAAAGACTGGCAGAATATCTGGTTATCTTTTGCTGCGTATGCATTAGTTTTGGCTATTCTTTTTGCTCTTTTATTTAAACACAAACACGATCCTAAAGAAGTAGCCCATATCAATCATTAAAAAAAAATATTAAGCTTATTATCAATACAATACAATACAATACAATACAATACAATACAATACAATACAATACAATGCACTTTAGAAATAAAGTGCATTTTTTTATTTTTTCAGGCAACCTTTTGTATTTTTCCACGTCTTTAAGATAGAAACTAAAACATGAAGAATTTAGAAGAAAACTTTACACTTGCTAAAAAACAGGATCGGAGGGCTCAAAAAGCTCTTTATGATGCTTTTTCAAGTAAAATGTTGGCTGTTGCGAATTCTTATACCAATAATATCCATGATGCTGAAGATATTCTATTAAATGCATTCCTAAAGTGCTTTACTAAATTGAATGAATGCAGAGATTATAAGAGTTTTCCATTTTGGCTGAGAAAGATCATAATCAATGACTCAATAAATTTTATAAGGAAAACAAAAAACATTTTATATGCAGATGTAGAAATCGCCGATGATTTTTCTGATGACGATTTTGAAGAAGGATTGGAAGAAATTAATCTTGAAGAAATATTTTCTAAAATGCCACCAGGGTATAGGATTATTTTTAATTTATATGTTTTTGAAGAGAAAAAGCACCAGGAAATAGCTGAGATCCTTAATATCTCCGAAGGGACAAGTAAGAGTCAGTTAAACAAAGCTAAAAGGTGGCTGGTTGAATTTTTTAAAACTAAAGAAAATGAAAAACAAAATGCTGAATAAATTAAAATCCGGATATGAAGAAATGGAGATAAAGCCATCTCATGATCTTTGGAACAAAATAGAAGCAGGTTTGGATGAAGCAGATATTTCAGTTGAAAATCTACCTGTTTCATCGCCTTATAAGTGGTGGAAATATGCAGCAATTATTCTGTTCTTATTATCTTCAGGAATTCTTGTTTATTTTAATATAGACAGGACAAAAACTGCACATATAATTGCCCATGACAAGTCAAACGAGAAAACTGAGACTTTAGATAATAAACCAGAGTTAGCATTCCGGAATGAGCATCTGGATCATTCTGCTATATCTTCGGATATTGTTGATCGTAGTATTGCAACAAATGGTAAAGAGAAGGAAAGAGTAGATAGTATCACATCCAATCGTGATCATAATAGGGCTATTACAAAGGATATTAAAGTGTCAAATTATGAAGCAGATCACGATCTTCATCCTATAGCATCTGGCGTTCAAATAAAGCCTGTTGATCTTGTAATTCCCGAGGAAGAAAAGATATCTGAAAATAAATTAGGTACGGTTAATCAAAAAACTGAGAAAAAAACTGCAAAATATATAGAGGCTTCAGACTTACTTGTTGGAAGAGAATATGATAAAATACAAGGAAACCTGGAAAAAGGACCGTACATAAGAATTGAATTGGATAAACTAAAACCGCACCTTTCAAAAGCGGCTGTAACATTAGGAGTCACTGTCCATACCAAAACAGATTAAAACAATTTCGACTTATAATCACAATATATCATCCAACTCAAATGCAGCTGGACAGCTGGAATAATTAATAAAAACAAGAAAAATGAAAAATAAAGCTCTAATTTCTGCCATCATGATGACTGCTTCTGTAATGGCTTTTTCACAGGAAAAATCAGGGAATTATTACGATTCCCGTTCCCGGGAAACTTTGAAAGAAAAAATTAATAATTATACTGCAAAAATCGACAGCATTATTACTTCAGAAAAGACAAAAATGAATGGAGAGCTTGATGCTGTTGATAAAGACTTTAAGGATGGAAAGATTTCTGCTGATGATAAGAAAAAAATGAATGGTGAAATTGCGGTGAAGTATGAAAATAGTATTAATGAAAAGGTTGATGCTGAAAAAGAAAGCTTTGAGGATATAACAAAAGAGAAAGTAAGAAAATCTGTTCTGGGTAAAAGTATTGATGAGAAAAAAACAGATATGAAACGTCTTTTAAATCATGCAGGGGTTCTTATTGGTGGAGGCTTTTTAAATCTTACAGATAAGTCTGCTCCGTTTAATTTTTCTAACGATTCTGAAGAACTCCGTTCAGGAAAGTCAGGGTCTCTTTCTTATCAGTTTAGATTTGAAGTGCAGGCAGGAAGTAATGCCAGCCCCGTATTGCTGAATTTTGGAGTTGGGTTGAGATCGGATATCTATAATGTGAAGAAACCAATGGTTTTTGCACAAGCTGATGGAAAACTCTTTCAAAGACCTTTTACGATGGGTAATCTGAAATCTTCACAATTAAAGGCAGAATATATTGAAATTCCTCTTGAAGTGCAGTTTGTATTAAATCCTAAGTACGTAAATTATGGTGGTGAAAAATTTCTGGATAACAGTCAGCCACAGTTTAGAGTAGGTCTCGGTGTATATGGAGGCGTAAAAATCGGAAGTAAAATAAAATACAGATATTCCAATGAAGAGTCAAAAAGGAATATTTTTAAACAGAGGATAGAAGATGGGATGAATCCTTTCCTTTTTGGAACAAAACTCAGTATAGGCTATCGAGGGATTAGTTTGTATGTTAAAAAAGATCTTACTCCTATTTTTAATGATGATGCCCTGATGAAAAACAAAAACGGAATACAAATAGGTTTAGAAATTTTCAATTTAATGTTTTGATTTTTAATAGGATATCATGATATTGAACACGCTTTTATAAGTGTGTTTTTTTTTGTATTTTGGCATTTTAAGAATTATGAAAAATATTCAGTTAATAGGATCATTATTAGTAATCGCAGGAAGCTTTTTACCGCTGGTTCATGTTCCTGTTATTGGAAACTGGAATTACTGGAAGCTGGATCACTCACTGGCAATAATTTGCTGGATTTTGGGTGTTTGTGCTCTTTTTGGAGTGGTCAATAATCGTTTTAAGATGGGGCAAATTCTAGGCTTTTTACTTATCCTTTTGTTTATATTTACGCTGGTTGCCATTAAAATGCAATCTTTGAATTATTTCAGTTTTCTTCCTTTTGCATCATGGAGAGAGACATTTGCGGGTGTGGTTAAGCTAAAATGGGGATGGATTATAGAGTTTTTAGGAGCATTTTTATTATTAATTAAAAAAAACACAACAAAAATATGAAACATCTCAACATTTTATTCATTTTGCTTTTTATCTTAAGTTTATCACAGGTAAGAGCCCAGCAAAATATTTTTCTGACTTCAGATCAACCTGCAAAATGTCAGAATATCAAAACAGGAAAATTCTTACGTGTGGATATGCCTATTGACGAATGGGTAATGACTGTACAAGACAATATTCAAACAGAATATTATAACAAAGGTAAAGACTATATAAAATCACGATTAGATTTCGTAGATGATTGTAATTATAAAGTTACGCTGATAGCCAAATCTGAAGAAAGCTACCCTATGAAGCTGGGAGAAGTGATGGTAAACAGGGTTTTAGAAACTGATCGTAATTTTATTAAAATTACTTCAGAATATAATAATAAAACGACAGAATTTATAATTAGTAAAGTCGAAGAAATGAACTAATTACTATCAAATAAAATGAAGCCGTAAGGTTACATATATCAATAAAAAAAATAAATCATACACATGAAAGAAGTATTCATCGTTTCCGCAGTAAGAACACCAATGGGGAGTTTTATGGGAAGTTTATCAACTGTTCCTGCTACAAAGCTGGGAACTGTTGCCGTAAAAGGAGCATTAGACAAAATTGGTCTTGATCCGAAATTGGTTCAGGAAATTTACATGGGGAACGTATTACAGGCAGGAGAAGGGCAGGCACCTGCCCGTCAGGTGGCATTAGGAGCAGGACTTTCTATCGAAACTCCGTCCACAACAGTAAATAAAGTTTGTGCTTCAGGAATGAAAGCCGTAACAATGGCGGCACAAGCTATTAAAGCAGGTGATGTAGATATAATCGTTGCCGGAGGAATGGAAAATATGTCTTCAGTACCTCATTATTATAACGCAAGAATAGCAACCAAGTTAGGCGATGTTAAAATGCAGGATGGAATGGTTTTAGACGGTCTGACAGATGTTTACAATAAAGTTCACATGGGTGTTTGCGCAGAAAAATGCGCAACAGATTATTCTATCTCAAGAGAGGAGCAAGACCAGTTTGCTATCGAATCTTATAAAAGATCAGCTAAAGCATGGAGTGAAGGTAAATTCAACGATGAGGTTGTATCTGTTGAGATTCCTCAAAGAAAAGGAGAACCTGTAATTTTTGCTGAAGATGAAGAGTATAAAGCTGTTAATTTTGACAGATTGCCAACACTTCCAACAGTATTTAAAAAAGAAGCAGGAACTGTAACTGCAGCTAATGCCTCAACTTTAAATGACGGTGCTTCAGCTTTGATTCTTGTGTCTAAAGAAAAAATGGAAGAATTAGGACTTAAGCCTTTAGCGAAGATCGTTTCTTACGCTGATGCAGCTCAGGAGCCTGAAAACTTTACAACAGCACCTGCTAAAGCTTTACCTATTGCGCTTAAAAAAGCGGGGTTAGAACTTACAGATATCGATTTCTTTGAATTTAATGAAGCATTTTCAGTCGTTGGTTTGGCTAATAATAAGATCTTAGGATTAGATTCCGCCAAAGTAAATGTAAATGGAGGGGCTGTCGCTTTAGGACATCCACTGGGAAGCTCTGGTTCAAGGATTATTGTTACTCTGATTAATGTTTTAAAACAAAACAATGCTAAATATGGGGCTGCTGCTATCTGTAATGGTGGTGGAGGTGCTTCAGCTATTGTTATTGAAAATATCTAGTATTCAAATTCTTTTTAAATATTTGAATTGGAGCTTTAAAGGCTCCAATTTTTGTTTTAAAACCTGTAATTATAATTCAAGACCTCTACATATCAATAGTATTTAAAGAATTGATAATATATCAGGATATTCTAATTAATAAAAAAAACTGCTGAATATTCAGCGGTTTTTCTATTTTTGTGCATCTAATATATTTGAAATGTCCGAAACAGAGAATCAACGACCAAAAAATATTAAGAATAATCCAAAGATAATGAAGGCTTGGGCAGTGTACGACTGGGCCAATTCTGTTTACTCTTTGGTTATTACCTCTACCATCTTTCCTATTTATTATTCTATTCTTACTACCGCATATGAAAAAAAGGAGTATGTAACTGAGACAAAACAATGGATTGATGTTCCTGTAAGGCATTTAATAAAGATTTTTGGAAAAGAATATCAACCTGATGCAGTGTATGGATATTCACTTACCATATCGTTCTTTATCGTAGTATTATTATCTCCATTTTTATCTTCTTTGGCAGATACGATCGGAAATAAAAAATCATTTTTGCAATTCTTCTGTTATCTTGGAGCTACTTCATGTATGGGATTGGCTATGTTTACAGGAATGCATAATGTATTTTTAGGATTACTTTTCAGTATTACAGCAAGTGTAGGATTTTGGGGAAGTCTGGTATTCTATAACTCATTTTTACCCGATATCGCAACTCCGGATAAGCAGGATGCTCTTTCAGCAAAAGGTTATGTCTACGGTTATATTGGTTCTGTAGTTTTAGTTGTTATTTGTTTAGTTCTGATTCAGGTTTTCGCTAAAGGTGCTGCCCAACAACTTTTATTTACAAGAATAAGTTTCTTATTAACGGGAGCATGGTGGTTTGGTTTTTCCCAGTATACTTTTAAACATTTGCCACAATTTGGAAATGTAAAAGATAACCTGCCAAAGGATCTGGTTTTATTAAATTATAAGAATATATTCAAAAAGCACGCAGAACAAGGAGGTTTTTTTGAGGTACTTAAAGATAATATGAGCTTTTATAAAGATATTGCCAAAGAAAGCTTTCATGAACTTTTTAAGGTAGGAAATGAGCTTTTTAAAGATAAAAATCTGAAATTTTTCCTTTCGAGTTTCTTTTTTTATAGTGTGGGAATGCAAACCATTTTCCTCATGGCTACGCTATTTGGTAAAAGTGAAATTAATCTCGCACAGGATAAGCTTATAGGGACTCTTCTGGTAATCCAGATCGAGGCAATTATAGGAGCTATAATTTTCTCCAGATTATCAAAGAGAATAGGAAATAAAAATGTAATTTCTATCGCTATTGTGTTATGGATTGTAGCCTGTCTATGGGCCTATTTCTTAAATAAAGAAAATCCAAATGTTGAATATCAATTTTATGGAGTTGCAGCAGTTGTAGGTTTAGTGATGGGCGGGCTTCAGGCCATGTCCAGATCAACATATTCAAAACTGTTACCTGAAGATTCAATGGAAAATACAACCTATTTTAGTTTTTATGATGTATTGGAAAAAATAGCCATTATTATCGGAACATTTATTTTCGCAACATTGATTGAGCATTTTAATAATATGCGTATTGCTGCCCTTTCAATGACTTTATTCTTTGGGGTTGGCCTTATACTGATTAGGTTCCTGAAGGTCAAAATGCTGAAAGATCGTGATACATTGTAGACGACATAAATAAAAAAGACGCTTATAAGCGTCTTTTTTATTAAAAAGGTCTAAAAAATGATAGAAGCATATTGTTAATTAATTAGCCTTTTTGTTATATTGTACTTATCATTTTAATAATTTTCATGACGATTAATCACTAGGTGTAGATTTTTTTGTTTATTTGTATAAAAATTAATAATGATAAAGAAAATTCTACTTTTTAGCATTTCGTTATGCTTTGTCTTAAATTTTGCTCAGAATTTAAGGCCTGTCTCGCAGAAAATATCAGAATATCATAAACAAGGTAAACACTTTGAGAAATATGATCTTTTCAATATTAATAGAACTTCACCTAAAATGGAGGAATATAAAAGGGCAGCCACAGATATTACTGCAATGACTATCCATTCTGTAAATCTAAAAAAGTTGGTCAGAGACAAGCCTGAATCTATTGAAATTTCATTTCCTTTCGAAGGAGATAAAAAGCTTACCGTAGAGCTTTACAAGCATCAGATTTTTACAGATAACTTTAAAGTAACCACCAATACAGGGGAAATTGTGCCATATAACCCTGGAGCGTATTACAGAGGTATCATTAAGGGAGATAATTCTTCGATCGTTGCTTTTAGCTTCTTTGAAGATGATGTAGTTGGAGTAGCTTCATCCTCTGAATTAGGAAATGTTATTGTCGGAAAAATAAAGAATTCGGAAGATTTTGTAAGCTATTCTGAGTCAAAACTTACAGACACGAATCCTTTTGTTTGTGGAGTAGACGAGTTAAAAGAAAATCAGGTTCAAAAGACATCATTTGATCCTGCTACTGTTAATAAAGCTGTTACTGAAAACTGTGTCCGGATTTATTATGAAGTTTGTTTTGCTCCTTATCAAAATAACGGCTCCAATACAACAACGGTAACGAATTGGCTTACGGCTGTTCATAACAATATCGCAACACTTTATAATAATGATGATATAAAAGTAGCCCTTAATGAAATTTTTATCTGGACTACTGCGGATCCTTATACAGGAACTCCTGGTGCTAATCTTAGCAGCTTCAGAACAAACAGGCCTACTTTTAATGGAGATCTTGCTCATTTAGTAAATGCTCCGGCTACAACGAGTATTGCCTATCTCAATTCACTTTGCACGGGAAACAAATATGCATATTCGGGCATCTCTCAGACCTATTCCAATGTTCCTGTTTATTCATGGACTATCCAAGCAATGACTCATGAAATGGGACATAGTTTAGGTTCTCCCCATACCCATGCTTGTGCATGGAATGGTAATGGAACAGCAATAGACGGATGTGGTGCACAAGCTGGGTATAGTGAAGGCTGCACAGGCCCGATTCCGGCCACCACGGTAAAGGGTACGATCATGAGTTATTGTCACCTGGTTTCAGGGGTGGGAATAAGTTTTAGTAATGGATTTGGTCCTCAGCCTGCAGCACTAATCAGGAATACCGTCGACTCCAAACCTTGTCTGGGAACCAACTGTACAACACCTTGTGCGCTTAGCATTACGGCTATGAATATTTCTAATGTTACTACAAATACAGCAAATGCTACTATTACGGATGGAACTTCTACTTCATGGAAGTATAAATTGACAACAATGGACGGGACAGTTGTAACATCAGGAAATACAACCACTCAAAATATTAATTTAGCGAACCTTCAACCGGCCACTTACTACAGACTTTTTGTAGGATCGGGTTGTTCGGGATCAAATGCTTTTCAAAGATCCCAGTTATTTCTAACAGATGCCAATTGGTGTGGAGGTATATTATTTACGGATACAGGAGGGGTGAATGGTGCTTATGGTAATAATGAAACTATTGTAAAAACTTTTTATCCGAGTTCCGGCTCGGCACTCAGCATGACTTTTACAGAACTTGAACTGGAAGAAGACTATGATTATATGTATATTTATAATGGTCCTTCAACGACTTCACCTTTGTTTGCTAATGGGACTTTAACTGGGAATACATTGCCGGGAGTATTTACTTCTACTCATGCTACAGGTGCTATTACTGTAAGGTTTGTATCGGATCCTGCTGAAACAGGAAGTGGCTGGAAAGCAGGTTTTTCATGTGCTGTTCTAGGTATTGAAGATGTAAGTACAAAAGACAATACCGTGAATATTTATCCTAACCCAGCAAAGAATATGATTGTCATTTCAGCCAAGGAAAACCTCAGATCCTATAAAATGTACGATGAAGCAGGAAGGTTAGTATTGTCATCCGATTCATTAAAGGGAAATAAATCAGAAGTTAATATTTCATCAATACAAACAGGAAATTATGTAGTTTCTGTAGAAACGGAAAAACAGACGGTAATAAAGAAATTAATAAAACAATAATACCCAATAAAAAAGCCTGATCAAATCAGGCTTTTTTATTGGGTTGATCAGGTTGGAAGTATGAATAAGGCTTATGGTTACAAATCCATTATTGTTCAAAAAATATTGTAATTCGGCCCGGATTTTGATTATATTCAGCAGAATAATCTTAAATTTGCAAAAAGATTTATTGTCAAGATGACGAACCCTCTATTTTACGCAAAAATAATTCTGTTTGGAGAATATGGGATGATAGAAGATTCCCAGGGGCTTGTGGTACCTTATAGTTTCTATAAAGGAGCTTTAAAATTCTCTGATCTGAATTCTGAATTTGAATTGAAATCAAATCAGCATCTGCAGAAATATTCTGATTTTCTTGCGGATCTTAATCTTTCTGATGACTTCCAACTTAATATAGAAAGTTTTAAAAAAGATATTTCAAATGGACTTTTCTTTGATTCTAATATTCCTCAGGGATATGGGGTAGGAAGTTCAGGGGCTTTAGTAGCTGCTATTTTTGAACGTTATTCTATGAATAAGCTTAACCCGGAGAATATTTCCAAAGAAAATCTTAAAAAACTGAAAGCTGTTTTTGGAGAAATGGAAAGCTATTTTCACGGCAAAAGCTCAGGAATGGATCCTTTAATCTGTTATATGAATCTTCCCATCCTTATCGAAAACAAAGAAAATCTCGATAGGGTTGCTATTCCTGAAGGGGAAGAAGGAAAAGGAGCAATCTTCCTTATAGATTCCGGAATGACCGGAGAAACCGGCCCGATGATTCAGATTTTCTTTGAAAAAATGAAGACAGAAGGTTTCCGTAAAACATTAAAAGAGGAGTTTATCCGTTATAATAATGCCTGTATCGAGGCTTTTCTGAAAAAGGATATGAATCCTTTCTTTAGAAACTTGAAAAAACTTTCACACTGGGCTTATGAACATTTTCGACCAATGATTCCGGAAAGTATTTTCAACATATGGAAGAAAGGTCTGGATTCCAATGCCTATTATCTTAAGCTATGCGGAAGCGGTGGCGGAGGATATATACTTGGATTTACCAAAGACTATGAAAAGGCGGAAAAAATGCTTGATGGTTTTAACAAAGAGGTTATTTACAGATTTTAAACAGATTGGGAATGAATTCTGAAAAAGAAACTTTCCAATCAAAAAACTATATATCTAAATCTTTATTTTATAGATTCTCACAGTTCGTGGGCTTTCTTTTAGGCGCAAGGTTTTTTGTAGCGATCTTGCTTACATTTGCGCTTTATGTATCTACTTTTTTCTTATTTAATCAGGAGGAAAGTCTTCGAAATTTTGTCTTCGATTTTAAGGTTCACGGTATTATTTTCTGTACGGTACTGAGCATTCTAGCGGGAGGAATTATCAACCAATTCTACGATTTTGAAAAGGACCATGTGGTGAAACCTTTTCGTACAAGAATTCAAAGTTTTATTGCCCAGAAATATTTCTTGTACGCGTACCTCGCACTAAGTGTTATTTCCCTGGGAGTTGCTTGGTTTATTTCACATAACGTATTTATTTTTTTTCTGATCTATCAGTTTTTTATGTGGTTTTACAGCCATAAGTTAAGCCGTGTATTGCTGCTGAATAACCTTACTTTTGTAAGTCTTACATTATATCCCTTCTTTGGGATGATGGTATACTATGAAACTTTTTCCAAAAAGGTTCTTTTAATGGCCATTTTCCTTTTTTTGATCCTTTTATGCATTGATATTGTAAAAGACACACTAACCAAAAGCGTTGATAAAGCGTTTGGATATACTACAATTCCTAATTATTTCGAAAATAAAACAACTAAAATCATCATCGTATCTCTGCTTATTGTAACGATGGTGGTGTCTATGAAGCTAATTATGAGAACCGGAGTTTCAGGTTTTATGGCTTATTACTTTGTCGGCGGGATGTTTATTATGATTTTATGTATTTATTTACTCCTCAACTACTCCCGGAAAAGCAAGTTCATAACATTGAATATATTAAGACTTTGGGTCTTCGTAGGAATTATTGCGATGCTTTTGAACGGGATCGAAAGTAAATTTTAAAAAATATTTTTTAAAAAGACTAAGGTTATTATTACCTTTGCAAAATTAAATTTAATAAAAAGGAATGCCCATTTTTAACGATACTAAAGTTGCATTTGCAGACAAAACAGATGCCCAATTAAGAAAAGCATATTGGATGTTTAAAATGATTGAACAACCGGCTTTAACCAGTGTTGGAACTTCTATTCTTAATTTTACCGTTCATCATAATTTTCCGTTTGTAACCGGAATTGTAAAAAATACTTTATTTGAACAATTCTGTGGTGGCGAAACACGGGAAGAAAGCATGAAAGTGGTAAAGCAATTATTTAAAAGAGGGGTTGGAAGTATTTTCGATTACTCAATTGAGGGAAAAGAAGATGAAGAAACTTTTGATGCAGTATGTAAGGAAATCAAGGATATTGTAAGATTTTCCGTAGGAAATCCGGCAATTCCATTTATTGTTTTTAAGCCTACAGCTTTTGGAAGAATTGATCTGTATGAAGCAGTTGGTAAAAACGCAGAGCTAACGACCAGCCAGAAAGAAGAATGGGAAAGAGTGGTAAGAAGGTTTGATGAGGTTTGTAAGCTTTGTCATGAGAACGATAAGAAAGTAATGGTTGATGCAGAAGAAACATGGATGCAGGATGCTGCAGATCATCTTTGTGAAGAGATGATGGAAAAGTACAACAAAGAAAAACCAATTGTTTGGAATACGATTCAGATGTACAGAACCGGAAGGCTGGAATACATGGAAAGCCATTTGCAAAGAGCCCGAGAAAAGAATTATTTTATCGGATATAAAATAGTGCGTGGGGCTTACATGGAAAAGGAAAGAGCCAGAGCAGAACAAAAGGGATATGCAGATCCTATCCAGCCTAATAAAGAAGCAACTGATAGGAACTATAATGCAGGAATTGATTTTGTAATGAATCATTTAGATAAAGTTTCAGCATTTTTTGGAACCCACAATGAGATCTCTTCCGAGTTGGTTATGGATAAAATGAAAACAAAATCTCTGGAAACGGGTAATCCTCATGTGTATTTTGGGCAACTTTACGGGATGAGTGATAATATTACATTCGCTTTATCAGATAAAGGCTATAATGTGGCTAAATACCTTCCTTATGGTCCAGTAAAAGACGTAGTTCCTTATTTGACCAGACGAGCTCAGGAAAACACTTCTGTGGCCGGGCAGACCGGTAGAGAACTGGGACTGTTAAAGAAAGAATTAGAAAGAAGAAAAAACAGTAAATAATTAATACCAATTATTTAAAAAATAATAAACCTCACCAATAGTGAGGTTTTTTTATTCGCATTATTAAGGTGGATTTAGTGGAATAAGACTTTTTGATGAAAATAATTTAATATTATTTTATTTTTATTGTTAATTATTTATTGATTTAATATATTTGGTTAACACATTAAAAATAAAATAAATGAGAAAAATTTTACTTATTGCTATCATCACAATAGCAAATTTTACCTTAGCACAAACCTACACTAATGGAGGTTTAAGTACCGGAACTACTTCGAAAAGCGGTGTTACTGCACCTGCTGGATACACATGGTCTGAAGTTCAGAATAATACAGGAAATACAACAGAGTCCAATACAAGTTCGGGCTATGGAGGGACTTATAGTTCAACCACAAGTAGCTTTTTTATTGCAGATGATTTTACAATTCCTCCCGGTGCTCAATGGCAAATTAGTACGATAGATTTTTTTGCTTATCAAACCGGATATACAGGAACAACATCTCCTTTTAATACAGTAAGGGTAAATATATTCAGTTCTGATCCTTCTGTGTCAGGTGCGGTAAGTGTTTTTGGGAATGATACAACTAATAGATATACTACAGGGGTAGATTATAATACATATAGAATATTTAATAGTGCAGTACCTACTTCAGCTTCTGTACCAGGGACAACAAGGAAAATTTGGAAAATTACGGCAAGTACACCTGTTACTTTAAACGCTGGCACTTATTGGATAAAATATCAATTACAAAACGCAATTACAGCAAATGCAGGTTTTTTACCTTCTGTTACTATACCAGGAAGCAGAGGGCTTGCCAGCTTTAATGCTAAACAAAATAATGCCGTAGCAGGAACATGGATTTCATTAATAGATGATGGCAATCCTACAACAGCACCTGATTATACTGTTGATATGCCCTTTATAATAACATTTACATCAACAACATTGGGAACTAATGAAGTGATGCAATATGATAACAGGATACAGGTTTATCCCAACCCTGTAAAAGATATTTTTAAAATTAGTAATCCCGAAAAGATTAAGATCAGCAGTGTGGAAGTAATTGATGTATCAGGAAAGTTAGTGAAAACACTAAAAGGTTCAGAAGAATATAATGTTTCTGAACTTCCTACAGGAAATTATATTTTAAAAATTAAAAGTAATGAGATTACAAAAATGACTAAACTTTTAAAACAATAGGTTTAGTTTTTTCTTAAACTATTTTTAGCCTGATCAAATTCGTAGATCAGGCTTTTTATGGCTCAAAACTTTCGAATTTTCCGTTTTCATAAAACAAAACGATTCTTTTTATCTTAATTTGTTGATTTTCAATTACTTGATTAATAATTCTCTCATTTGAATTCTCTAATCGCTGAGAATCGTTTATTTTTTCCTGAGCTTTAACCTTGTACGGTATAGGAGATTCTCGAAGGGGTTGTTTTTGGGGAACAATTTCATCTTCATCAATGCCGAAATCTTCATCATCGTTCATCATGGTAAACAGATCAGGGAGAGAAGTAGGCTTTAACTTTTCTTCATCCGGTTCATCTGGTTCCGGAACTGAAGTTTCGGGTAAGGCTGATTTGAGCATTTCACCTTCGCCATTGACTAACCAATCCCAAAGGATTTCAGGGAAATGGGATTTTATTTTTATAATAAATTCCAAAGAAGGTTTGTTCCTTCCGGAAGTGATATGAGAAATGGAAGATCGCTGTACATCGATCTCATCTGCGAATTCAGAAGGAGTAAGTCTTGAATACTCGATAACTTTAGAAATTCTTTCATTTAAACTCATGAAAATAAGCTTTTAATTGTTTTACAAATGTAAATAATAAATTTACAAATGCAAAATACAAATGTAAATAATTATTTGCATTCATAATATACAAAAGTAAATAGGTATATTGCTGATAAACAACATATTATATTACTCATAAATTCTACTATAATTTTTATTCAACAATTTATCCTCATATCTGATTTTAGTGATATATACTTAAAATAAGAAGTCAATAAATTTCCTGTTAATAGGATGCTGTTCAAAAATTAGTATTAATCTTCTGATAAGGCTCTATTTATCACTATTTATTGTCTTTTTGAATGACGCTGGAGTAGGACCAATGATAAATGCCTGATTTCAACCATATATAATATGAAGTTATACTCAAATTTAAACGCTAAGTGTCTATTAATGGCAATTTCTTATGAGAAACTGATTAAGATTAATCTGAAAATTCCTCAATGCATTACTATATAATAAAATGACTTTTTATCTGTCCTATTTAATGACGGAAATCAAAAAAAATAAGAAAATAATCCACAATTTACATTTGTATACAAGGCGGGAAATTTATGTTTTCCACATCTTACTGTGTTTAATCACATTACCCTCAATTGAGGATAAATAGGGAATTGACCACTTCAAGTAAATTTAAAATAAGCATTTAGATAATCGTAGTAAATATTTGATTTTAAATTACTTAATAATATTATATTAAATTATTAGCAATCCACAATTTTATCCACAGACATTATGGCAATTTACATTGTTTAATAAAGTTACAAATGTTAATTTTATTTTCTCTTTAAAAATGGCTAATTTTGACTCATGTAAATTATTATGAAATGAACTTTGAACAGATCTATCTTCAAAATCCAAATTTTCCTAATCGCTATATTTCCCCTGAAAAATTATTTTTTTACCTACAGACGAATCTCAGCGAATATATTACAGAGATCGGAAGATCGTATTTGGAGAAGCCCATTTATAAATTAAGTATTGGCAGTGGACCTATTAAAATACTGGCATGGTCGCAAATGCATGGAAATGAATCAAACGCTACCCATGCTATGCTTGACTTACTGGTAAGTCTTGATAAATATCCTGAAATGAAGGAAGATTTATTCAGCAAGATCAAACTTGACTTTATCTTTATGCTAAATCCTGATGGCTCTGAAAGATGGACAAGGCTAAATGCAACGGATATAGACCTTAACAGGGATTTTCATAATGAGGCCAGTAAAGAGATTAAGTTCCTTAAGAATACAGTATCTGCAAACCAATATGATTATGCTCTGAATTTACATGAGCAAAGGACTATTTTTACAACAGATGGAATCCATCCAGCCACACTTTCGTTTTTGGCTCCCTCTGAAAATGAAGAGCGCACCGTTACGGACAACAGAAAAAAATGTATGGCAGTGATTGGAAGGATATACAATCATTTAAAAGATTTAATTCCTAATCAGATTGGAAGATATTCTGATGAGTTTTATCCAACATCAACCGGTGATAATTTTATTAAAGCAGGAATGCCTACGATTCTATTTGAGGGAGGACACTTTGTAGATGATTACACAAGGACAGGAACAAGAAAATATTATACTATAGCATTATTCTATGCTTTAAAAGCAATCAGTGAACTTAATTCTGATATTACAGGCTGGGAATCTTACCTCGATATTCCGGAGAATAAAGAAAGCCACTACGATATTATCTACAGAAATGTAAAACTGAATACAGATCATCATTGTATTTTAGATATCGCAGTTCAGTACAGAGAAATTAAAGAAGAAGGAAAAGATGATTTGTCTTTTATTCCATTTGTTATGGAGGTAGGAGAAGTAAAGAAAAGAAAGGGATGGCTTGAAATAGATTGTACGGGAAAGAAATTTGTGTGCGCTACCAAATACCCTAAGTTGGATGAAAAAGTAGATTTTAGTATTGAAGATTAAAAAATGAAAAATAAAAAGCGGAACATTTGTTCCGCTTTTGTTTTATCAGATGAGGTTTGCAGGATTAATTAACAACTTTGATTCCATTAGCTACAAATCTCACTTCCTCTTTTGGTTTTGTGATAGCATCAATCTCTGATTGTGGTTTTTTAGCATCTTCAGCATAATGCTTTTGTTCATCTACAGAGATTACTTTTCTTTCGGCATTTCCTTCCAAAACAACGTTTTTCCCTTTCAGAGCAGTAGGAACGAAGAATGCATAATCTTTCATTTTTACAAAGAACTGAGAATTATCTTCAGTCTGAATAGTTAGCCAGCATCCTTTTTTCTCACATACATCGGTTACCTTTCCTTTGATGGCTACATTCTCAAGTTTTTTATTTTCTTTTTTCAGTTTTTTACCAAGTTTTTCAACCGTAATCGCCTTAGATTCTACTGATGAGTCAACACCAGCACCATAAGTATCTCCCACGATAGCATTTCCTGCCGGCGGAGCGAACTTTTTCTGTGATGTCTCCTGAGCGAATGCTACAGCAGAAGTAGTGATTGCAACCGCAAGTAATATGGATTTGAATTTCATTTTTAATATTTTTTTCAAAAATAACAATAAAAATTGAATTAATAAGTTAGATATACTTGATAAAAAATAGGTGTATTTGTAATTTTTGCATAAAATTCAAAATCAGAAACTTATTTGTTTATATTTGGAAATTCTAAATAATCTATGCAGAAAAAATTAAAACTTTGGGATGCCATTATGTTGGTAATGGGTTCTATGATTGGGAGTGGAATCTTTATTGTAAGTGCCGATATGATGCGGAATCTGGGATCCGGATACTGGTTGATCGTAGTATGGGTTATTACAGGAATAATGACAGTGGCAGCAGCAATAAGCTATGGGGAACTGTCTGCATTGTTTCCTAAAGCAGGAGGGCAATATACTTACCTTAAGGAGATTTTCGGTAAAAAGATGGGGTTTCTATATGGCTGGGGGCTTTTTACGGTTATTCAGACGGGTACTATTGCTGCCGTTGCAATGGCTTTCGGTAAATTTACTGCTTACCTGATTCCAGCACTTAATGATGCTGAAGCAATTTTCCAGAGTGGCGAGTTTAAGATAACGTGGATCCAGATATTAGCAATTGCCGTTATTCTTCTTCTTACATACATCAACACAAGAGGAGTAGAAAGCGGGAAGATTTTACAGAATATCTTTACAGGCTCTAAAATTATAGCATTAATAGGTCTTATTGCAGCCGGATTTATTTTAGTTGATGTTTCCCATCTTTCTGAAAATTTTGGATTTGGTTATGACTCATTTAACAATCTGAAAAAAGATATTAGCGGAAATTTTCTTAAACATGGATGGGAGCCTATTGGAGGAATGACCTTACTTGGAGGTATTGCCGCAGCTATGGTAGGTTCCGTTTTCAGTTCCGTAGCCTGGGAGAGTGTTACTTTTGTATCCGGCGAAATTGATAATCCTAAAAAAAATGTGGTTAAGGCAATGATCTATGGTACTTCTGCCGTAATGCTTCTGTATATAGCAGTAAATTATGTATACCTTAATGCTTTGGACCGGGATTCCATTGCTTTCGCGGCTAATGACAGAGTAGCGGTAGCTGCTTCGCATCATATATTTGGAAGTGCGGGAACAATTATTATTGCTTTACTGGTCATGATTTCTACTTTTGGATGTAATAACGGACTGATCCTCGCAGGAGCCAGGGTTTTCCAGACAATGGCGAAAGATGGTATGTTTTTCCAGTCGGCAGAAAAAAACAATAAAAATGCAGTTCCCGGAAATGCACTTTGGATGCAGGGAATCTGGGCTTCTTTATTATGCCTGAGCGGACAGTATGGAAATTTACTGGATATGATTTCTTTTGTGATTGTTTTATTCTATATGATTACTGTTTTTGGTGTAATTTATTTAAGATTTAAACAGCCTAATCTTGAGAGACCTTATAAAACCTGGTTATATCCTGTTACTCCTCTTATTTATTTATTAATAGGAACCGGATTTTGTATTTTACTATTGATCTATAAGCAACAATATACCTGGCCGGGGTTTATAATGGTGATATTAGGGCTTCCTGTCTATTATTTTATCAACAGGAACAAAAAAACAGATCAGTAGTACGATCTATTTGCTAAATAAAAAACATCCAGGCAACGGGAGGTAAAAAATAGTTTACGGCTTTCAAGATACTTTGAAAGCCGTAATTTTTAAATGATATTTTTATTTCTTATTATTTCCTGAAAATGTTTAAATTGGTATTTTGTTTTATGCGAATGAAATAATACTGTCAAAACAAAAAAGTTGATATATGGACACACCAAATTACAGAATGCCTTTTGTTCCGTCAACACTAATGTCCGAAGGAGGAAGTATTGATACCTGCGACATGGGAGAGAGTATAGCCCATAACATTATGTTGCTGATAACCACTAAAAAAGGAGAAAACAGATATGATGAAAATTACGGAAATGATGTTTGGAACCTTGAATTCGATAATGGAGTTACAAGCGCTGTTTGGGAGAATATATTCATTAAAAGTCTAAAAAGACAGATACAGGAATATGAACCAAGAATTGTTCAGCCACAGATTGACGCCCACATACAAATTGTAGAACATAGCTACGATACCAAAGAGCATACGGAAATAAAGAAAAAAGTAAAGATTGCCATTAATGCCAAAATGGAGGCAACCGGTGAGCGGTTTAGCTTTTCTACAGAACTGTTCCTGAGCCCTATGTCTATTGATTAATGCTTATTGTAATTGAAATTTATGAATCTAGATCAAAATATATATTCCAAAGAATCTGTAAAGGCAAGAATGCTTCAAAACGCAACGAAAGTATGGGGATTGAAAAGTCCACAATCTTTGGACCCGTTTGTGAAATTACTGATAGATGCCTTCAGTACTGAAATTTTTAAAGCAAATAATGAAATACAGACCGTAAATGCCCGTATTTTAGAGAAACTGGCAAAATTACTGACTCCTTCTATTTATACACATCCAATTCCGTCGCATGCTATTGCCTTTACTCAACCTTCAGAATCTTCAGAAGTATTGCTTGAGCATACGGAGTTTTTCTTTAGAAAGCAGATGACCTCTACGGTTAAATCAGAATCGGATAAACAGGTTAACATTCCTTTTACGCCAATCGGTAATGTAAGAATCAATAGAATTCAAACTTCTATTATGTTTGTAGGGAATACATGCTATAGTATCGATGACCGACTGAATAAAATACCTATTTCAAGATTTCAGGGAAAACCGGAAGATTACCGTAAGGTAACCATTGGAGTGGATGTCTCTAAGTACGTAAGTGAGAATTTTCCTAAATATTTAAGTATATTTTGTTCCAATCCTGCCTTTGAACATCTGGACTTTGTTTATAAGCTATTGCCTTATCTTACGGTTACAAGTGATGGTAATCCATTATTTGTGAGGGAAGGCTTATCATATCTTAAAAATGCACAGGCAGAAGGATATGAACAAATGTTCCGTGAACAATCGATCAGGACAAAAACAATCGAAGATATTAAAAGCATCTACCATCACAAATTCATTGAAATAACGGGATTATCAAACAGCTTGTTTTCGGAAGCCGGTAAACTCCCACAGAATCTGAATTTTCTTGAAGGAAGAGAAGAGATAGAAAAATATATTGATGGAAAACAATATCTATGGCTGACTTTTGAATTTCCGCCACAGTTTTCTTCAGAAATTCTGGATAATTTCTCATTTGTTTTCAATGCTTTTCCTATTTATAACAGAGGATGGAAAAAAACAGAATACAGCCTTGATATCATGGGAAATAATATTCCTTTGGTAACAGATGAGGGAGAACATTTCTTATATGTTGATGAGGTACAGGATGGAGAGGGAAGGAGATATACGGAAATTCCTTTTACTCCGACCGACGACCTTAAAAAAGGACTTTATACGGTAAGAAAAGGAGGAATGGAACGCTTTACCAACAGAAATGCAGTCGATATGATTGCCAATGTTCTGGAACTCACAAGAGACGAGATTGCAGCATTTTCACTTTTAAACAGGGACAATGTAAAAGGGATGTTGAGCGAGATGTCTGATAAAATGAAATCAATGGTACAAAAGGTTAATAATGCTAAAAGAAGTATCAAGCAGGAACTGAATTATGTTATTATGGAACCTGTTGAAAAGACCGATCATACATATGCATCCTTTTGGATTACTCATTGTACTCTGGCCAATCATATGCGTCCGGGAACCGAATTATCCAATCAGCTGAAATCACAGTCTTTAGTGCTTCTTACAGAAACAATTGGAGGAGCTGAAGAACAAAAAGGGACAGACAGTATTCAGGCCTATAAATATGCACTTACAACCCGCGATAAGATAATCTCATTGGAAGATGTGAAAAATTATTGCAGAATGGTACTTAAAGATGAACTGAAAGAGGTAAGGGTGAGAAGGGGAACTATGATCAGTAATAAGCCTAAGGAAGGTTTTGTACGAACAGTAGAGATTGAAATTATCCCTCAGAATTATTCTTTTTACGGAAGAGCGTATTGGGAGAATATGTCCAACATGCTTCGGAACCAGATCATTTCTAAAGCAATAGATGGTATAGAATATATTGTCAGTATCAGTAACGAAGATGTTGACTTTTTTGAAAACTAAATTAAAATTCCGGAAAAACATAATTTCCGGAATTTTAATTTTATAAGGGCATCATACAATTTTATCCATAAGGATCACTTCTCTGCTTTCGAGTAAAGGAACAATTTGTTCCAACACCAATTTCTTAAAATATTCAGAATTACGATGTATCTCTACAGCCTCTGAATCTTTGTATCCTTCAAATAAAATCAATGTATTCTTATCCGATTGACTCTGATGGAGTTTATAAAATAAATTTCCATCTTCCCGGGAGCTTTGTTCAGCAACTTCTTTCATCATATTCAATACGGTAGGTAATTCTCCCTCTTTTACCTGCCACCTCGCATATACATAAACTTCTTTCTGGCTCATTTTTTTAGATTTAATTAGATTATGTAGCTTCTAAAGCAACAACTATTTTTTCACCCACTCCTTTTGCGGAGGCAGGGTTTTGTCCTGTAATCAGATTCCCATCAGCAATGCTGTTGGCTGACCATGGTTGTGCTGCGTGGAAAATAGCGCCTTGTTCCGTTAAAGCAGATTGAAGATCAAAGGGAACATCTTTTCTCGCATAGTTGTCTTCTTCTTCTGTGGTAAAGGATGTAATATTTTTTCCGGCTACCAAATAGCTTCCATCGCTTAATTGTACGTTGAGAAGAGATACAGGACCATGACATACGGCCCCTACAATACCATTTTTTTCATATATCTCAGCTATAAATTTCTTGAGAAGAGGTGCTTCCGGCATGTCTACCATTGGTGCTAAACCACCGGGTATGAACACAGCATCATATTCATTACTATTAAAACCGGATAACGAAGCTGCTTTTTGCATATCTGACCATCCGGTACCTGTAAGGAATTTTAAATTATCAGGATCATCAGCTAAATTTAAGGCATCTAAAAATGGTGTCTCTCCTGTCAGACTGGCAAAATCAATCTGATAACCGGCTTTAAAAAATTCTGCATACGGATGTGCTACTTCCGGAAGGAAAGTTCCTGTTCTTCTATTTTCCGGCCCGATTGAGCTGGCATTGGACACAATGATTAATACTTTTGGTTTCATGACTTGAATTATTTGTTATTTTGCTTCGTCGGAATTCTTCCGATTGATATAGCAAATTTATGGTGATAAGGCATGCTAAAAGAAGGATCGGAGTCACAAAAAAAGTGTGATTTCGATCACACTCAGTACTTGTTATCATTTGGTATACAATCTGCTTAGAGTCTCCCTGCTTACGCCCAGATATTCCGCAACATATTTTTTCGGGATCTGGAGGATAAGATCCGGGTATAATCTTGAGAATTCTTCATATCGCTGTTGAGGTGTACTGGATAATAGTAATGTAATCCTTTGCTGTAAGGCAATATATCCATTGGTAAGTTTTACTCTGAAGAAATGTTCCATTTTATGAAATTCAGCCGCTAGTTTCTCTCTTCCTTCAAGGGTCAGGCATACCACTTCACCCTCTTTCAGGCATTCCACAAACATAGTTGCATTGTTTTGCTTAAAAAAACCGATGTAATCGGTCATCCACCAGTTCTTTTTGGCAAACTGTACAATATGTTCTTTTCCATTTTCATCGATGTAAAAAACTTTATAAATTCCATCTAAAGCCAGGAATTCAAATTTTACTTCATCACTTTCGTGAAGCAGAAATTGATTCTTACGGACTTTCCTGAGTGTAAAAAATGGTTTGATATATTCGAATTCTTCATCAGTAAGGGACGTTATCTCTTCAATATGGTCGCGTAGTCTTTGCATTGATTAGTTAGGGTTAAAGCAATGTAAATTTAAACTTTAAAAAAACAAAAACAGGACTTTTAGAGTTAATTAATCTAACACTTTTTAACATAAAAAATTCCATAAAATTCCGTAATTTTGCACATTGTGATTTTCAGGTAAAGTCACGCCAAATTATGAGTAAATCAACAGAATATATAGAAATTTACGGCGCACGCGAGCACAACCTTAAAAATATCAATGTCAAAATTCCACGCAATGAATTAGTGGTTATTACGGGGCTTTCCGGTAGTGGAAAATCTTCATTGGCTTTTGATACCATTTTTGCAGAAGGCCAGCGTCGCTATATAGAAACATTTTCTGCTTATGCACGACAATTTTTGGGAGGATTGGAACGTCCTGATGTCGATAAGATAGAAGGATTATCTCCCGTAATTGCTATCGAGCAGAAAACAACAAATAAAAACCCACGATCTACGGTAGGAACGGTTACGGAATTGTATGATTTCCTTCGTCTGTTATATGCAAGGGTTTCTGACGCCTATTCCCTTTCTACAGGAAAAAAATTGGTTAACTATACGGAAGACCAGATTCTTGAAACTATTAAAGAAAACTATAAAGGGGAAAAGATCATGCTTATGGCCCCTGTAGTACGTTCAAGAAAAGGGCATTATCATGAGCTTTTCGTACAGATGGCGAAAAAAGGGTATGGGCAGGCAAGAATTGATGGTGAACTACAGGATATTGAATATGATCTAAAGCTTGATCGTTATAAGACACACGATATTGATATCGTTATTGACCGTTGGATCATTGGAGAAAATGCATCTGAAAGCAGAATGGAGAAGTCACTCAGAACTGCTATGGAGATGGGAGAGGGAATTATCGGAATTCAAAAATTAGGAAGTACGGAAATTGAGTACTTTTCAAAAAACTTAATGGATGCAGAAACAGGACATTCATTAGCATTGCCGGAACCCAACACATTCTCCTTCAACTCGCCGAAAGGAAGCTGCCCGGACTGTAAAGGTCTTGGTACTATTAAAAAGATTAATACGGATTATTTTGTGGAAAACCCTAAATTATCCATTAATCAGGGAGGTCTGTTGCCTTTAGAAGATATTAAATCGAATAAATGGATTTTAGCACAGATTAAAAATATCCTGGAGATATTTGGTTTAGGTCTTACAACTCCCATGAAGGATATTCCTGAAGAAGCTTTGGAATATATATATTATGGATGTCATAAAGAATTTAACAAAGACCTTAAATATGCAGGGATCACTAAAAAGATAAAGATTAATTTTGATGGATTGATTCCTTTTATGGAAGAAATTATTGATGAGAAGGAATCTTATGAAGGGGTTTTATTGGAAAGACATTTTACTACAGAGGAAACATGTCCTGAATGTAACGGAACCCGCCTGCAGCCATCAAGTCTGAGCTTTAAAATTGATGGTAAAAATATTGCTGAGGTTAATGGATTGAGTTTGGCTGATCTGAAAGATTGGCTCCATGATGTTAAAGATAAATTCTCAGAAAAAAATAAAATTATTGCTTACGAAATCTTAAAAGAAATCGAAACCAGGCTTCAGTTCTTGCTGGATGTAGGATTAGACTATTTAAGCTTAAGCAGAAGCTCAAAAACGCTTTCAGGGGGAGAATCCCAAAGGATACGTCTGGCTACACAGATCGGTTCTCAATTGGTTAATGTTCTTTATATCCTGGATGAACCCAGTATCGGACTTCACCAAAGGGATAATGAGAGGCTGATCAATTCATTGAAGAACCTGAGAGATATCGGAAACTCTGTTTTAGTGGTAGAGCACGATAAAGATATGATCCTTGAAGCGGATGAGGTTCTGGATATTGGTCCTAGGGCCGGGAAGTTTGGAGGTGAAATTCTATGGCAGGGAAAACCTAAAGATCTTTTGAAAGCCGACACTATCACAGCGGATTACATTAATGGGAAAAGAAAAATCGAAATACCAGCCGAAAGAAGATCTGGAAATGGTAAGAGCATCGTTTTAAAAGGAGCTACAGGAAACAACCTTAAAAATGTAAATCTCAATATTCCTTTAGGAAAGCTTGTGGTGGTAACAGGAATTTCGGGAAGTGGTAAGTCTTCTCTGATTAACGGAACATTATATCCTATATTGAACAAGCATTTTTACAGAGCGGTTCAGGAACCTTTGCCATACAAAAAAATAGAAGGGCTTGAGAATATTGATAAAATAGTAGATGTAGATCAAGCTCCGATTGGAAGGACTCCGAGATCCAATCCAGCAACTTATACTGGAATGTTTACTGATATCAGAAACCTTTTTGCAGAGCTTCCGGAAAGTAAGATTCGCGGTTACAAGCCGGGAAGATTTTCTTTCAATGTAAAAGGTGGAAGATGTGAAACATGTCAGGGAGGTGGATTGAAAGTAATTGAAATGAACTTTCTTCCGGATG
Organism: Chryseobacterium sp. PTM-20240506; assembly: GCF_048296755.1. Lineage (NCBI taxonomy): Bacteria > Pseudomonadati > Bacteroidota > Flavobacteriia > Flavobacteriales > Weeksellaceae > Chryseobacterium > Chryseobacterium sp. PTM-20240506. Next base: position 1,092,757 of record NZ_CP182581.1, on the reverse strand, counting down.
TGTATGTACACTGTGAAACATGTAATGGGAAAAGATTCAACAGGGAAACCCTTGAAGTCCGTTATAAAGGTAAATCAATTTCTGATGTACTGGATATGACAATTGATGAAGCAGTAGAGTTTTTCCAACCTATTCCTAAGATCTACAGTAAAGTTAAAACTTTACAGGATGTAGGTTTAGGGTATATTACAATGGGACAGCAATCAACTACACTATCAGGAGGAGAAGCCCAGCGTATTAAACTGGCTACTGAGCTTGCCAAAAGGCAAACCGGAAATACACTCTATATTCTTGATGAGCCTACCACGGGTCTGCACTTTGAAGATGTTAAAATTTTGATGGATGCGATCAATCAATTGGTAGAACTCGGAAATTCATTCATTATTATTGAACACAATATGGATGTAATCAAATTGGCCGACCATATTATTGATGTGGGACCTGAAGGAGGAAAGCATGGCGGACAGATTGTTGCCCAGGGAACTCCGGAAGAAATCGTGAAGTCTAAGAAAAGTTTGACCGGTAAATTTCTGAAAAAAGAACTATAGGTATCCAATATTTATACTTCATTGGAATAGATATTTTAATTACGGAATTCATTTTATAAAGAGAGGATAGTGTACTATCCTCTTTTTTATTCCTAAATCTAAAAGATTCTTGATTATCAAAGCCAATTGGATAGGAAAGATTTCGATAAAATAGGGTATAAAAAGGTGGTTTTCTCAACTCCAATATTAAATTTTCACATGATTAATCTATTTAAATATCTGTTATTTAGTGTTTTATGTTTTAATATTAACTGAATGTTAATTAAATATGAACTGAATATGAATTATTTTTAATAACTTAGAGTAGCAATTATAAATGGAATATTACAATATTTAAAATCAATTAGTTATGAAAAATAAAATTCAAATAGGTGCCCTATTCCTGTCCATTATAGGATTTGTTTCATTGAGTACTTTAAAAGCACAGACTACAGATGGTAATGTCATTCCTGAAATTCAGCTGAGCAAAAATGATACGTTCAATAAAATACGAAAAGAGCTTATCAATAATTTCGACTTTACTAATTATGAATATAAACAAGGTGTTGTGAATTCAGAAGTGAAATTTGATATTACAGAAAATGGAAAAATTGTGAATGTACACTCAACAGGTGATTGCAAGAACGTAAGTAAAGAGATTGAAAATGTTTTAACGAATCTGAAAATAAATCGTAAAGATTTTAATAACAACATTATTGCTTATACCTATGTAATGCCTGTAACAGTTGAGATTGATAACAGGTAATAAATCTTTTCATAAAAGAAGTTTTGATAGTTTTTAAGTGTAAATAGTGAAAATTTTCTGCAAAAAACTGTAATAAATTAATTTGTTCTTCGTTTTAAATTTACCAAACATTAAAATTAAAAAGTATGAGAAATTTAAAGAAACTTAACAAGGAAGAATTAAAATCAGTGTATGGTGGAGAACCTAAAAAATACTGCGTATACTGTGAAAGATTGAATAAGACAGTATGTAGCGAAGTTCCAATCGCTCAGTGTCCTTAAAATAAAAAAAAGCTGCTTGACGAAGCAGCTTTTTTATTTGTTATAGCACAGGGCCTTTTTTGTTTCAATAATAAAAGCCTTGAGTTGCTCTTTGAGGGTAGACCTTTGAGTAAAAATGATATTGTCAATTTTCCAGCCCTTATCATTGATCAGTTGAATTGTATTTTCCCAAACCAGAGTAGGATATATTTTATCGTCTGCTTTATATTCACTGATTTCCATTTCCACGATGGCTTCTGCTGTATTTCCGGTTACATTTATGCTTTTTATTTTTTGATTTGTAGCATCAGGTACTCCTGTGAAAATAAAGCTTTCTACTGCTGCAGGTTTATCAGTGGGATAGTTGCTGTTTTTTATTCTTTGGGCATCCGCATCAGCTATCCTGTTTGCTTGATCAAGTATATTTTTTAGATCAGGAGAAAAAAGTTCCTTTGAAGAAGTAGAATTGGACGGTGAAGTGTATTTATAGAGTTGGTCGATTTTAGCTGTTATTTCCTTTTCATTGCTGCTTTTGCTTGTTACACAGCTGTTAAAAAGTAGCAGTAGAGATAGGAAAAAAAGCAGTCGTTTCATAATATTGTGTTTGATGCTAACAGATGCTCAAACTTTATGCCAATCTTTTATAATTTTTCATAATTGAATTTGATAGGACTCTATTAAAAAATACTCATCAGAATCATAAAAATTTATACATTTGATAGATATAAATATAATTGGTGAATCCTATCCTAGATGTTGTAGTCCGTTCGCTTTGCGTATACCTGTTTATGGTCGTAGCGATCCGTCTGTTCGGCAAAAATCAGCTATCTCAGCTTAACGCGGGAGACGTAGTCTTGTTATTATTAATCTCCAATGCAGTGCAAAATGCAATGGTGGGTCAGGATACTTCCTTGCAGGGTGGTCTCATTGCTGCACTTGTTCTTTTTGCCGCCAATTTTATACTAAAAAGATTAATGTTTTCTAACCGTTCTTTTGAAACGTTTATGGAAGAAAATCCTGTAATCCTGGTAAAGGATGGTAAGATCGATGAAAAAGCTTTAAATACAGTAAAAATTACCAAAGATGAGCTGGAGGAAGCGATCAGGGAGCATGGAGTAGAAAGAATAGAAGATGTAAGGTTATCGATTCTGGAAGTGGATGGGAATATCAGTGTTGTTTCGGAAGATAACCAGACAAAGCAGACTCATTATTCGAGGATAAAAAGAAAAAATAAAAGAAAATATCAGTAATAAAATGAACTACGAGATCAGAGAAATGCTTCCCAGTGACGAAGTACGTGTATTAGAAATATTTCAACAGGGAATTGATGGTGGGATTGCCACTTTTGAGACAGAGGCTCCTAACAGAGAAGTTTGGAATACGGAATTTTTCAATGATTGCAGGTGGATATTGGAGAATGAAAATAATGAAGTAGTCGGATGGGCGGCTTTGAAGCCTGTGAGTAAAAGAGAATGTTTTAAAGGTGTTGCTGAGGTGAGTATTTATTTTGATAATCAGTACCAGGGAAAAGGGCTGGGATCTGTGCTGCTTAAAAAGATGATTCTGGATAGTGAATATCATGGATTCTGGACTTTACAGTCTAATATATTTCCGGAAAATGAAGCTTCTATAAAATTTCATCAGAAGAATGGATTCAGAACAGTGGGAGTTCGTAAAAAAGTGGGAAAGCTCAATGGAGAGTGGAAAGATCTTGTCATGCTTGAAAAGAGAAGTGAGACAGTTGGGTTTGATTAGGCAGTGTCCGCTTTAAAAAACGGCAACGCATTCCTAAACTTTAACTTTGTCCTCTAACCTCTAACCTCTAACTTCTTTTTGCTTTTGGCATCAACCTTGTTTATATACATTTCGAAATTCGAAACAATGAAAATATGAACGGTTTGATAAAAATGCTAGGTGTGGTTTCTTTGACTTTAATGCTAAGTAGCTGTACAGTGCAGGAATACCACCATGGAAGGAGAGGATTACCTCCGGGCCAAGCTAAGAAAGTGTATGGCGGAAGTGCAAGATACTATGCACCGGGCCAGGTTAAAAAAAGAGTGTACTATTACGAATATGATGATGATAGAGGACGAGGACACAAGAAACATAAAAAACATCACAGAGATTAACATCTCTTGAAAAATTAAAACCCTGGAAAAGCAGGGTTTTTAATTTATAAGGTGTTTTAGAATTTATTATGTATAAAGTAAATATCTGGCATCCAGATTGTTGTTGTTATGGTAATCATAAAAAGAAAAAATATGAAAACCCTGACTAAAACTATCGGCATACTGGCGTTGGTTTTCCTGCTTACTTCTTGTCTGCATCATCCACCTCCACCGCCAAGACCACATGGACCTCCGCATCATTCGAGGTAATGAAAGAGATTTATAATTAATTTTTAATACAACAAATAAGCTCTGAAATCTCAGAGCTTTTTTATGATTACATTCTTGTTTTTTTAGGGTTCAAGAAAGTATTGAATATCATGACCTCTTGCCCGAACTGTTTTTCAACTCTTTCTCTAATGTTTAAGAGCTCACTCTCGATAAAATCTGTCCGAAGCTCATCATTATCAAAGATCAGCAAGAGATTATAATTCTTCCCTTCGTCGATATAATCACTTTCGATCTCAGAAAGAATATATTTGTTTACATCCATTAGATTTTCAGTCATTAAAACCAATGTCTCATCCATATAATTTTCCCACTCTTCAAGATTATTTTTTGTGCAATGGAAAGTTATACTTAATAGGCTCATATTTTAAGAATTTTTAAGATTTTGTGGATAAATTCTACCACAAAAATCGGTAAAAATTTCGTAAATTAGCCCGTTATTAAAAAACCAAAATAAATAATTTTCAGACTCACAGCTAAAAGTCTGACTGTCATTATAATAAAATTTGTTTATGCAAAAAGAAGGAGAAAGACTAATTCCTATCAACATTGTTGATGAAATGAAGTCATCTTATATCGATTATTCGATGTCGGTTATCGTTTCAAGGGCGTTACCTGACGTAAGAGATGGCTTAAAACCCGTTCATAGAAGAGTGCTTTATGGTATGTATGGATTAGGGGTTTTTTCTAATAGAAAATACTTAAAATCTGCGAGAATTGTTGGGGATGTTTTAGGTAAATATCACCCTCACGGAGACTCTTCTGTATACGATGCAATGGTAAGAATGGCGCAATCCTGGAGTTTACGTTATCCACAGGTTGATGGTCAGGGGAACTTCGGTTCAATGGATGGAGATCCACCTGCAGCAATGCGTTATACTGAGGCAAGATTGAAAAAAATCTCTGACGACGTTCTTGCTGATCTTGACAAAGAAACAGTTGATTTTCAGAATAACTTTGATGACAGCTTACAGGAACCTACTGTAATGCCTACTAAAATCCCTAATCTTTTAGTTAACGGAACTTCCGGTATTGCCGTAGGTATGGCAACCAACATGGCCCCGCATAACCTGTCTGAGTCTGTTAATGCTATTGTTGCTTACATCGATAATAAAGAAATTACCATAGATGAGCTGATGCAGCACATCGTTGCTCCGGATTTTCCAACAGGAGGAATTATTTATGGATACGATGGAGTAAGAGATGCATTCCATACAGGAAGAGGAAGGGTAGTTCTTAGAGCAAAAGTTAATTTCGAAGAGATAGGAAACAGAAATGCTATTATCGTAACTGAAATTCCATATCAGGTAAACAAAGCTGAAATGATTGCCCGGACAGCTGAGCTGGTTAAAGATGAGAAAATTCCAGGGATTTATGAGATAAGAGATGAGTCCGACAGAAACGGACTTCGTATTGTATATGAGCTGAAAAATGATGCGATTCCGAATGTTGTATTGAATTTATTATATAAATATACTTCACTTCAGACATCTTTCAGTGTCAACAATATTGCTTTGGTACACGGAAGACCGGAACAATTAAATTTAAAGGATATTATCCATCACTTTGTAGAGCACAGACATGATGTTGTTATAAGAAGAACTCAGTTTGAGCTTAAGAAAGCCAAAGAAAGAGCACATATCCTTGAAGGATTCATGAAGGTGATCGGTACGCAGGACTCTCTGGATAAGGCAATTTCTATAATCCGTCACAGTGTAAACCCACAGGCTGCTAAGGAAGGATTGATTCAGGAGTTTGATCTTTCTGAAATCCAGGCCCAGGCAATTCTTGATCTGCGTTTGGCTCGTTTAACGGGAATGGAACTGGATAAGATCCGTGATGAGTATGACGCGATCATGAAAGAAATTCTGAATTTAGAAGATATCCTTGCTAACGAAAGCAGAAGGTTTGAAATCATTAAAGAGGAATTACTTGAAGTAAAAGAAAAATATGGTGATGAAAGAAGAACTGAAATCGATTATTCAGGAGGTGAAATGTCAATTGAAGACATTATTCCTAATGAAGCGGTAGTTCTTACTATTTCTCACGCAGGATATATCAAGAGGACTTCCCTGTCAGAATATAAGATCCAGAGCAGGGGTGGTGTAGGAAACAGAGCGGCAACAACAAGAGATGAAGATTTCCTTGAATATATTGTTTCTGCGACCAATCACCAGTATATGTTGTTCTTTACAGAAAAAGGAAGATGTTATTGGTTAAGGGTATTTGAAATCCCTGAAGGTTCTAAAACGGCAAAAGGAAGAGCTGTACAAAACCTTATCAATATCGAACCGGACGATAAGATCAAAGCATATATCAGAACCAATGATCTGAAAGATGCTGAATACATCAATCAGATGAGTGTGGTTATGATCACTAAGAACGGTACGATCAAAAAGACATCTCTTGAAGCTTATTCAAGGCCAAGAGTTAATGGTATTAATGCTATTGAAATCAGGGACAATGACCAATTGTTAGGAGCATGGCTTACGAACGGAACTTCTCAGATCATGATTGCTACTAAAAATGGTAAATGTATTCGCTTCCCGGAAGAAAAAGTAAGAGAGGTAGGTAGAGGATCTATCGGGGTTCGTGGTATTACCATGGAAGATAATGACGAGGTAATTGGTATGATTGTTGTGAACGATGTAGAGAATGAAACCGTTTTAGTGGTTTCTGAAAAGGGTTATGGTAAAAGAACTGCTGTAGAAGATTACAGAATTACCAACAGAGGAGGAAAAGGAGTTATTACCTTAAACATTACCGAAAAAACAGGAAATCTTATTGCCATCCAGAATGTAACGGATGAAGATGGATTGATGATCATCAATAAATCCGGTGTTGCTATCCGTATGAATATGGATGAAATGAGGGTTATGGGTAGAAATACACAAGGGGTTCGAATGATCAACCTTAAGAAAAATGATGAAATTGCGGCGATTGCAAAAGTGGAGATGGATAAGGATGTAGAAGAAGAGTTAGAGGAAGGAGAAGAAGGAGCAGAATCTACACAAAGCAGTGATGCAGATGCAAATGTAACACCACAATTAGAAAATAATTCGGAAAATGAAGAGTCTGCCGATGAAACCGGAGATTCAGATTCTGAAGAATAAATGTAAATAAAATAAATTCTGATTATGAAAAAGCTAATTTTAAGTATAGCGATTATTTCTTCAGCTTTTGTTTTCGGACAGAAGAAGGATGTAAATGCTCAGCTACAAGATGCTAACAAAGCAGCTATGGATGCATATAATGCGAAAAACTATGCTGTTGCGGCTCCTAAGTTTTTAGAGGTTTATAACCTGTTAAAAACGAATGGCCAAGATGATAAGGTGTATATGTATTATGCAGGACTTAACTATGCTTTGGCTAATAACGTTGATGAAGCCATTAAGATCTATACTGAATTGATTAATTCAGGATATACAGGAGTTCAGACCAACTATACGGCAAAAGATAAAAAAACAGGTCAGGTTGCTACTTATGATAAAGGAACTTGGGAGATGCTGAAAAAATCTTCAGATTATTCAGACTTCAAAACAGAGCAAACTCCAAGTGTAGAGCCTGATTTATATGAGACTTTATCTACATTGCTTTTAAATGCCAAGAAGAATGACGAGGCTGTAGCTATCATTGAAAAAGGATTAGCTAAATTTCCTAATAATGCTAAGCTGAAAGACTTCCAAAGTACGGCTTATTATCAGTCAGGAAATACAGATAAATTTGTGGCTACTTTAAAAGAGCAATTAGCGAAAAATCCTAATGATGCTACCAACTGGTACAATTTAGGAGTTATGCAATCTAAAAATCCTGCTACCGGTGCAGATGCTGAAGCTTCTTTTAAAAAAGCAATTGAGTTGAAGCCTGATTTTGCCAATGCTTATCAAAACTTAGTGTATACAATAATCGGAGAAGATGATAAAGCGGTAAATGAAATCAACACGCTTAGAAAAACTAAGCCGGATGATGCAACGAAGCTTATTGAAGCCAGAAAAGAAAGATTTAACAAAGCTTTACCTTATGCTGAAAGCTGGTATAAGGCTCTTCCTAATGATGCAAATGCGGTTACTATGCTGAAGGAGATTTACAGCATTACTAAGAATCAGGCTAAGATGGCTGAAATGAAAGCTAAAGAAGCTGAACTTCAGGGAAAAGCTAAATAATATTCTTTAAAAGAATTGATATAGAAAACCGAAACAATTTTGTTTCGGTTTTTGTTTTTTAATCCGAAAATGAGCTTCCTCAGTTTCAATGTTTTTTTACATGATAATCCTTGTTTTTGGAACGTTAAAATTCTCTGCAATTCCGTATCTTTGAGAAAAATTTTTACAAGATGATTGAGTGGAAAACCGCTAAAGAATACGAAGATATTACCTATAAAAAATGCAATGGTGTAGCTCGAATTGCTTTCAACAGACCGGAGGTTCGTAATGCTTTCAGACCTAAGACAACTTCAGAATTATATGATGCTTTTTATGACGCTTATGAAGACTCTTCAATAGGTGTTGTTTTGCTTTCAGGAGAAGGACCAAGTCCTAAAGACGGAGGATGGGCTTTCTGTAGTGGAGGAGACCAAAAAGCAAGAGGACATCAAGGGTATGTAGGTGAAGATGGAAGACATCGTCTGAATATCTTAGAAGTTCAGCGTTTAATCCGTTTTATGCCTAAGGTAGTAATTGCCGTTGTTCCGGGTTGGGCAGTAGGTGGAGGACATTCGCTTCATGTGGTTTGTGATCTCACGCTAGCTAGTAAGGAACATGCTATTTTCAAACAAACGGATGCTGACGTTACAAGCTTCGATGGTGGTTATGGTTCTGCATATCTTGCAAAGATGGTAGGCCAGAAAAAGGCCCGTGAAATTTTCTTTTTAGGAAGAAACTATTCTGCTCAGGAAGCTTTGGAGATGGGAATGGTGAATGCCGTTATTCCACATGAAGAATTAGAAGATACAGCCTATGAATGGGCACAGGAAATTTTAGCCAAATCTCCGACTTCCATCAGAATGCTGAAATTCGCAATGAACTTAACTGACGATGGAATGGTGGGACAACAGGTTTTTGCAGGAGAAGCTACCCGTTTGGCTTATATGACTGAAGAAGCTCAGGAAGGCAGAAATGCATTCCTGGAAAAAAGAAAACCTGACTTCGGGGAAAATCAATGGATATCATAAAAATATAAATGATAGTTGATAAATGATCACGGTATCATTTATCAATTATCGCTTATCAATTATAACTATGAAAGATTGGATAAAAGCCGCAAGGCTAAGAACTTTACCGCTTTCTTTGAGCGGAATTATTATGGGTAGTTTCATTGCAAAATGGAAATTATACGGTGAAGGAGGGACCTGGGATTGGAGGATTTTTGCTTTAGCCCTGCTGGTAACCCTTCTTTATCAGATTTTATCAAACTATGCCAATGATTATGGTGACGGCGTAAAAGGGACAGATGCAAAAAGAATCAGTGAGGCCGAAAGTCGAGCAGTAGCTTCAGGAAAGATTACAGCAAAGCAAATGAAGAATGCAGTGATCCTATTTTCAACCTTGTCCTTTATAGCAACTGTTGTTTTGCTGTACGTTGCATTCATTCCCGATTATATGAATGAGTTTTACATTTTTATAGGTCTGGGAGTTGCAAGTATTTTAGCGGCAATCGGCTATACTGTAGGTAAGAAGCCTTACGGGTACATGGGATTGGGAGACGTTTTTGTATTTATCTTTTTTGGTTTGGTTTCTGTTTGCGGAAGTTATTTTCTGTTCACAAAAACATTCAGCTGGGATATCTTATTGCCGGGAACGGCAGTCGGAATGATGAGTATGGCTGTTTTAAATCTTAATAATATGAGGGATATTGAAACTGATCGATTATCTGGGAAGAACAGCTTTGCTTTAAGATTAGGTTTCAGGAATGCAATGATTTATGAGATGATCCTTTTGCAGCTTCCTCTGATTTTAATCCTTATCTTTTTAGGAATAAACGGTTTTATACAGTCGCAAAATTACTATGTATTCATTGTAATGATCCTGTTAATCCCGTTTGCTAAACTGAGAAGGAAAATAATGTCTGTAAAGGAGCCTAAAGAACTTGATCAGTATTTGAAACAAGTGGGTATCCTGACGTTTACTATGGCTGTACTGACAGCAATCGGACTTAATTTTTTTAACTAAACAAAATTAATCAGTATGAGTAATTCTCCAGCATTCGTTGAAGCTCAAATGCTTATCAGAAAACCTGTTCATGAGGTGTTTGAAACATTTATCAATCCTGAACTAACCACTCAATTTTGGTTTACGAAATCGAGCGGAAGACTTGAAGAAGGTAAAACAATTACCTGGGAATGGGAAATGTATGGAGTGAAAAATAATGTCACTGTTCATAAAATCATTCCCAATCATCTTATCAAAACAGAATGGGGTGATCCTTTATCTAATGTGGATTATGAATTCAAAGAAATGGAGAAAGGGACTTTGGTTGTGATTAAAAGCTATGGATTTACCCAGACAGGTGAAGATCTTTTAAAGACAATTAATGATAATACGGGTGGTTTTACGACAGTTTTAGACGGTTGTAAAGCATATCTGGAACATGGCATTAACCTCAGGCTGATTGAAGATAAATTTCCCCAAAAATAAATGATGTATTCTTTGTTTATTCAATATCAACAAATCTTTGAAACATTATTTAGAAATACTTGGCAATTATATTTAACATAATTAAAATAAAATCAAAATGAAAATACAATTCTTAGGACAAAATTGTTTTTTGTTCACATACAAGGATAAGACTATTTTAAGTGATCCTTTTTATAATTATAAAAAAGCAGAGTCCGGATTTGATATTTCTGCCCAGAAAATCGATTATATCCTGCTGACCCACGCTCATGGTGATCATATAGCAGATGTGGCGGAAGTTTTGGAATATCATCCAGAAGCTACCGTTATCGGGGTGCCTGAAGTGTGTGGATACTTCAAGGCTGCAAAAAACAAAGATGATGTGAACTTAGGAGGATCGGCAAAAATCGACGATCTTAAAATTTCCATGGTTCCGGCTCACCATACTAGTTCTTTCCCTGATGGAAGCTATGGAGGTGTTCCTGTGGGATATATTTTCAGATTACCTGAAGGTAAGAATATTTATCTGGCAGGGGATACAGGGGTAATGGCAGATATGGAATTATTTCCAAGGCTTTACGGAAACATTGATTTGTCCATTTTACCAATTGGAAGCCATTATACAATGTGCCCGAGAAAAGCGGCCTTTGCAGCATCTGAATTGCTAAAAACACCAAAAGTAATAGGATGTCATTTTGATACTTTCCCGGCTATTGAAATAAATCATGAAAGTGCCTTAAAACATTTTAGTGATAAAAATGTAGAGCTTGTTTTACCGAAATTGGGAGAGGAGTTTGAATTTTAAACTAAGGGAAATAAAAAATGGCAAGCTACCTACATCACACCGCTACGACCGATTACCTTTGCTGTGTTCCCACCCTGGAGGATTCTCAGGAGCTGGTTGTGTAGGACTTGCCGGTGCAAAGATAGGAATTAATTATAAATTTGAAAATAATATTACAGAAAAATGAACGAAAAAAAGCTTTACTGGTGCTAAATTGCTGAAATTTAGGGTAATAATTTTTCTAAAATTTTTCTAAAAATAAGAATATGACGAAAAGTCCATCCACTATAGGAATTATACTATTTATCGCTACAATGATTGTTTTTTTTGTAGCATACTACTTCTTCTCAGGAATTCATTATTTTGATACATCCCTCAAAATCAATGCTTTCGTATTGCCTGTTATTTATGCAGGAGGAGCATTCTGGTCTGTTAAATCACGTTGGAATACCCATAAAATGGGTTTCAGAGAAGCATTCAAGAGATCTTTTGTGCCCATGTTTATTGGTGGGATTCTTTCCATATTTAGCATTTACCTGTTCCTGAATTTTGTTGATACAGATGCTAAAAAACTGTTAAATTACCAGTATGTTGAAAGACAAAAATCTGAATTAGATTCTGAATATCAGTCTGCAAGAAAGATTTTGAAACATCAGAAAGACATTGATGAATTAGATCAAAAATACAAAGAGAGAAGTCAAAGCTTTTCTCCACAAGCTGTAAAAGGAAAAGATATGCTTACTGCAAGTCATTTTTCAGGATATTTTGCAGCAATTCTTATATTTTACGTAGTTTTGTCCCTGTTTTTCGGAGCGTTTTTCAGAACAAAAACGATTCATCAATAAATCTTTATAAAAATTAAATGAACTTATCTATAATTATTCCGCTACTTAATGAAGAAGACTCTCTTGAAGAGCTGTTTTCAAGGATTGATCTGGTTTGCGCAACGAACAATTTATCCTATGAAATCTGGTTTGTAGATGATGGAAGTACGGATTTGTCCTGGAGCATTATCGAAAATCTGAAGGTACAGCATCCACAGATTCATGGAATTAAATTTTCCAGAAATTATGGGAAATCCCAGGCATTGCATGCAGCGTTTGAACGAGCACACGGAGATGTGATCATTACAATGGATGCTGATTTACAGGATTTTCCTGAAGAGATTCCTGATCTTTATAAAATGGTCGTTGAAGATAATTACGACATTGTTTCAGGGTGGAAAAAGAAACGGTTTGACAATGTAATGACCAAAAATGTTCCGTCTAAACTTTTCAATGCTGCTGCTAGAAAAGTTTCAGGAGTGGAGCTGCACGATTTCAATTGTGGTTTGAAGGCATATAAAAAACAGGTCGTTAAATCTATTGATGTATATGGAGATATGCATCGATACATTCCAGTTCTGGCTGCGAATGCAGGATTCAAAAGGATTACGGAAAAAGAAGTCCGTCATCAGGCCCGGCCTTACGGGACTTCCAAATTTGGTACTGAAAGGTTTATCCGGGGATTCCTGGATTTAGTAACACTTTGGTTTGTAAGCCGTTTCGGAGGAAGGCCTATGCATTTTTTTGGAGCGGTGGGAACCACTATGTTTATTTTTGGATTCCTTTCAGCATTTTGGCTGGGTGTTTCGAAATTAATTGATGTTTCCAGAGGAATTTATGGTCACCTGATTACCAATAATCCATGGTTCTTTATTGCTTTAACCATGATGATTATGGGAACATTGCTTTTTATTGCCGGCTTCTTAGGAGAAATGATCATCAGGACTAATAGAGAACATAAAAATTATAATATTGATGAAGTGATTTAATAGGATATGGTTAAAAAGAGTTGTTTGAACTGCGGTTATACAATCTCCGGTGAGTTTTGTGCTCATTGCGGACAGAAGACCGACACAACAAGAATAACTCATATCTCACTTATTAAAAATGACATCTTAGGATCCATCTGGCATGTAGAAACCCGTTTTTTCAAAACAATAAAGAGTATTTTGTTTCGGCCCGGGAAAACAGCAATGGATTATATAGCAGGAAAAAGAATCAGATATTACAACTTTATTTCGTTGTTGCTGATTCTTTTTAGCTTTAATGTCCTGACCTTACATTTTTACGAAAAATTTGCAACGAAAGAAGCAATTCCTGAATCTTCTGAAGTAAGAACTTTTTTTGCGAGATACTCCAAAACAATCCTCTTTGTTATTATCCCAATGCTCGCAGTTAACGCTTTTTTTATTTTTAAAAAGGTAAAATTGAATCTTGGTGAGCATTTTATCCTTGGAACAGTAAGTCTTTTAGGAATTTTAGTTATATTTTTGCTAGATGATATCGTAAGTTTTATGGGTTTATGGAAGCCTTTATCAAAAATTACTGATATTGCTGATAAAATTTTATTCGTTCTTTTTATTCTCTTTCCTGCAATCACTTATTGGAATGCTTTTAAAAAATCATACTCAAAACCAGGTTTAATGGTGAGAGTATCAATTCTTTATGTGGTAATGGGAATAGAAAGTCTTGCAATAATTGCAGTTTTATATAAAATATTTTAAGTAAGTATGAAAAATATATTGTACATATTTGTGCTTGTAGCCGTAATTTCTTGTGGAAAAGTTTCACCCAAAGGAAATATTGAGAGAAAAGATGTGGATGTTTCTGAATTTGTCAACCTGGACCTTAACGGGAAATTTAGGGTATTTTATGCAAGAGGACCTAAAAATTTTGTTGAAATAGAGACTTATCCAAATGTTGCCAATAATTTAGATGTAGATGTGAAAGACAAAACTCTTTCAATAAAAGAAAAAAGAGGAACAAAGGGAGTTGATTTTTATAATGTGACCATTTATTCAAAATATAATCTTGAAAAAGTTTCCATTTCAGATTCTGTAGAAATGAATATTTCGAGTGAAATAAAAACAGATAATTTTAAGCTTAATTTAAAGAATAACGCTACATTTATGGGTTCAGTGAACACAAGAAGAGCGGAAATAGAGATGGTGAACAGGAGTAGGGCTAATTTTTTAGGAGAAACTAAAAATGCAGTAATAAAGATTTCTGATACGGCTAGCCTGATTGCTCCGTATTGGAAAATCACCAACCTGAATATTGATTCTAAAAACGGGAATTATGCTGAAGTTAATGTAAAAGATTCTCTTAAAGGACATATTCAGAATACAGCAAAGTTTTTATATTATAATGATCCTATCCGCGCTTTCAAAATTGATAAAACAACAAAGGTTGAAAATAAGACGCTATAATAGAAGCTGAAAGTTAGGAGAGCATGTAATTGTTTATAAAAAAGAATAGAAAATATATTTCTGAATAAAGTTGTAAAGAAATATATACAATGCAATAAAAGAATAATAAATATACGCTGCAAAAGTTGATATGGAGACAGCTGAAAGGCCTCCGACATCAGACTTCCAGCTTAAATAAGATACAAATATGACAACATTAGAAAAAGCGAAACTTTGGTTAAGTGAAACGTTTGATCAGGAAACGAGAGATGCTGTGAAATTATTAATTGATAGTAATTCTCCTGATCTGGAAGATTCTTTTTACAGGGAACTGGAATTTGGGACCGGAGGTATGAGAGGAATTATGGGGGTTGGAACGAATCGTTTAAATAAGTACACTTTAGGTCAAGCTACACAAGGACTTGCGAACTATATGTTAAAGCAATTTCCTAATGAGGAAATTAAAGTAGCTATCGCTTATGACGTTCGTCATAATTCCAAAGAATTTGGAAAACTGGTAGCTGATGTTTTAACGGCTAATGGAATTAAGGTATTGCTTTTTAAAGATCACAGACCTACGCCGGAATTGTCTTTTACCGTTCGTGATAAAAAATGTAACGGGGGTATTGTACTTACGGCTTCTCATAATCCCCCGGAATATAATGGATACAAAGTATACTGGAATGATGGAGCTCAAATTGTTCCGCCTCATGATGAAGCAATTATCAATGAGGTGTATTCTGTGAAATTTGATGAAATTAAATTTGACGGAAACGATGATCTTATTGAATGGATCGGGGCAGAGCAGGATGATGTTTATATTGATGCCTGTATTGAGAATTCCACGTATCAGAATGTTGGCAAAGAGAACCTGAATATTGTCTTTACATCCATTCACGGAACAACTTATACAACGGTTCCGAAGGCTTTGGAAAAAGCAGGATTCAAAAAAGTGGATCTTGTAAAAGAGCAGATGATTCCTAGCGGAAACTTTACTACTGTTGCTTCCCCGAATCCTGAAGAGCCTGCTGCATTGGAAATGGCAATGGATCTTGCAAAAATTACCAATGCTGATATTGTGATCGGAACAGATCCGGATGGTGACAGATTGGGAATTGCAGTGAGAAACCTTGATGGAGAAATGCAACTGCTGAATGGTAATCAAACCAATACTATTCTTACGTATTATATTCTAAATGAATGGAGAAAACTGGATAAGATCACTGGAAAAGAGTTTATTGGTTCTACGATCGTTACGTCAGATATTTTCTTTGATATTGCCCAAAAATTTGGGGTTGCCTGTAAGGCAGGTCTTACCGGGTTTAAATGGATCGGAAAAATGATCCGTGAAGCTGAGGGAAAAGAAAAATTTGTTTGCGGAGGAGAAGAAAGCTTTGGTTTTATGACCGGGGATTTTGTTCGTGATAAAGATTCTTGTGGAAGTATTCTTTTGGCGTGCGAAATTGCAGCATGGTGCAAAGCCAATGGCAGAACGATGTATCAATATATGATTGAGATATATCAGGAGACAGGAATGTACTATGAGGGATTGGTGAATCTTGTCAGAAAAGGTAAGGACGGAGCTGAAGAAATTCAGAACATGATGAAAAATTTCCGAGAAAACCCTCCAAAAGAAATCGCGGGGTCTTTGGTTGAAGATATTAAAGATTTTAAGGAACAAACCCATTTTATTGTTTCTAAAAATGAAAAACAGGTTATGAATGAGATTCCAAAATCCAATGTATTGATTTACTATACTCAGGATGGAACTAAAGTTTGTGTAAGACCTTCCGGAACAGAACCAAAGATCAAGTTTTATATTTCGGTAAAAGATATGATTACTTCCGAAGCTGATTTCAGAGATAAATTAAAATCTTTGGATGAGAAAATTGATCAGGTAAAAGCAGATCTTAAACTAGACTGAAAATGAAAGTTATAAATTTGGTTTATACATTTATAAATGAGAGTATTAGGAAAGAGCTCTCTAATTAAAAACAAAATTTATAACTTATACTTAATAACATATAACATTAGTCAAAAACAATAAATATTTAAATAAAGTGAAAGTTTCAAAATTAGCGGCGAACCTGATTGGTTCTGAAATTGTAAAAATTGGTAATGAAGTAAATGATTTAAAGGCAAAAGGAGCGGAGATAGCCAATCTTACTATTGGTGACCTGAATTCTAATATCTATCCGATACCTGCAAAGTTAAAGGAGGAGATTCAGAAAGCTTATCAGAATAATCTGACGAATTATCCGCCTGCAAACGGACTTTTATCTTTAAGAAATGAAGTTTCAAAAGATCTTAAATCAAGATGGAATCTGGAGTATTCAGCCAATGATATTTTAATTACTGCAGGATCTAGACCTTTGATTTATGCAGTGTATAAGACAATTGTGGATGAAGGTGATAAAGTTATTTATCCTATTCCTTCTTGGAATAATAATCACTATGCTTATCTTACTTCTGCAGATGCTATTGAGGTGAAGACAACCCCTGAAAATAACTTTTTACCTACTGCTGCTGATCTTAAACCTCACTTAAGTGGTGCTGTTTTATTAGCGCTTTGTTCGCCATTGAACCCAACAGGAACGATGTTTACAAAAGACCAGCTTTCTGAAATCTGCGAACTCATCATCGAAGAAAACAAAAAAAGAGGCGCTGATGAAAAGCCTTTATATCTGATGTATGACCAAATCTACTCGAATCTTACTTTTGATGCTAAACATTATGATCCCGTTTCTCTATTCCCTGAAATGAAAGACTATACGATTTATATTGATGGGATCTCAAAATGTCTTGCTGCAACAGGAGTGCGTGTAGGATGGGGGTTCGGGCCATCTCATATTATCGATAAAATGAAAGCTTTGCTTACACACGTAGGAGCTTGGGCACCTAAGCCGGAGCAGGAGGCAACAGCTAAATATTACCAGAACTCTGAAGATGTAAATACTTTTGTTGATGAATTTAAAGGAAAACTGGAAGAAAGCCTTAAAGTTCTTCATAAAGGAATCCAGGATTTAAAAGGCAAAGGATTAGCGGTAGAAAGCATTGAGCCTATGGGAGCCCTTTACCTTACGATCAAGTTGGATTATATCGGAAAAACGAAACCGGATGGGAACACTATAGAAAATTCATCTGATCTTGTTTTTTATCTAATCAATGAAGCGGGTGTAGCTTTAGTTCCTTTCTCTGCCTTCGGAGAAGAAAAATCTGAACCTTGGTTCCGTGCTTCTGTAGGAGGATTAGCAGTAAACGAAATTGAAGTAATGATGCCAAAATTAGAGCAGGCATTAAGCAATTTAAAATAAAATAAATACCCGCAATCAGTTGTTGTAATGAACTTTTGTTTCTATTGAAAGTCTCATGAACCGGTTAGCTGATTGCGGGTATCAAAAAAACACAAAGTGAAAAAAATTAAATGGCTGTTATTACCCATATCAGTAATGGTATGGTCGCAGAAAAAAGACAGCACCATCGAAAAATCGTTAAAATCACAGAGCTATATTCTCAAAGACGGTTCTGTGCGAACCTATCATAAGCCTAAGCTTTTCGAATTTATTACCAGGGCTCCAAAAGATTTTATAGATACTAATAAGGACTTTGTTGCAAAGGATCATGCTTATTACTTAGGAGGTGCAATAGCAAGTACTTTGGTGCTTATTCCATTCGATCAGAAATTGATTGATAATTCAAGAGAGCTGGGTGAAAAATGGGGGATGAGTGCCGATAATAATTACAGTAAAATCGGAGGAGTTATAAAAATACCGAAAGATATCGGCTCAGGTTTATATCTCATCGGTAATGGCTCTACAGTTGTATTGTTAGGGATAGGTTTTGCGACGTATGGTTGGATAAAAGATGACTACAGGGCTCAGGCAACCGCCAGTGGTTTAATGGAAAGTTTATTGCTTTCCGGTGTTTTTTCACAAACAATAAAAAGGATTACAGGCAGGGAAAGTCCTTTTATAGCAATAGAAAATGGTAATCCCGGAGGACACTGGACTCCTTTTCCAAGCTTTGCAGCTTTTGCTAAAAATACATCAAGTTATGATGCGATGCCATCGGGACATTTAACAACATTTATGTCGGCTATCACGGTGATTGCAGATAATTATCCTGACGCAGTATGGATTAAACCAGTAGGATATACATTGGCAGGAGCGATGGCTTTTCAGATGATGCAAAGCCAGGTTCACTGGGCATCGGATTATCCTTTAGCCTTGCTCATGGGATATTTTATAGGGAAAACCATTTCGAAAAACAGATATACAGTTTCAGGAGCAAGTACAGGAAAAGTAAAATATAAATTGAATTTTATTGCTTCTACGAATCTAGGCTATAATATGGTGGGAGTAAACGTTTCTTTTTAAGAAGAAGTCCATATTTTGCTTATATTTAAAAAAAATTAAAATAATAAGAATCGTTCAATGAAGATCATAGCAGTTATTCCCGCCCGTTACGAAGCAAGCCGGTTTCCCGGAAAATTAATGCAGATTTTAGGTGGTAAAACAGTAATTACGACCACCTATCAGAATGTTCTGGAAACGGGTTTATTTGATGAAGTTTTTGTAGCGTGTGATTCTGAGGTTATTTATGATGAGATTATTAATAATGGAGGAAAGGCCGTAATGACCGGGCAGCATGAAACAGGAAGTGACCGTATTGCGGAGGCAGTTCAGCATATAGATTGTGATATTGTGATCAATGTGCAGGGTGATGAGCCTTTTTTAAAGACAGAACCTCTAAAACAGCTGATTGAAGTTTTTAAAGAAGACCAGAATCAGGAAATTTCATTAGCTTCCCTGAAGATAAAGCTGACTGAAAAGGAGGAAATTGAAAACCCAAATAATGTGAAAGTTATTACCGATAATAATGGTTTTGCATTATACTTTAGCCGCTCAGTTATTCCTTACCACAGGGAGATCTCGTATGCTGTAGATTATTTCAAGCACATTGGAGTATATGCATTCAGGAAGCATGCACTGCTGCAGTTTTCTAAACTGGAAATGAAACCTTTAGAAATTTCGGAAAAAATAGAATGTATCCGTTACCTGGAATATGGGATGAAAATTAAATTAATAGAGACCAACTTTATTGGAGTTGGAATTGATACACCTGAGGATTTGGAAAAAGCAAGAAAATTGATCAACTAAATTGCCAACAGGCAAAAAGGAAGAAGGGCTGAATTACTAAATAGCAAATTTGTAAAATTGTTAAATGAGTACGATTTTACATTTTCACAAATTTGCTTTCTTACAAATTCGCCTTATATTTGAATTATAAATTGAATTAATGAAGAAATTACTTTTAGTATTCGTACTGATTTATTCACAAATTACTTTTGCACAGACCGCTAAGGAAATTATCGATAAAAATATTGAACTATCAGGTGGACTGACAAATTGGAAGCTGTTAAATTCAGTATTACTTCAAGGGAAAGTAATTTTGGGGATCAAAGATGAATATCCGATAAAAATTTATCAGCAACGCCCGAATCTCACTAAAACAGTTCTTACCATTAATAATAAAGAAACTGCGATTGAAGGCTATGACGGAAGTAAAGGATATGCAATGAACTATGCCACAAATAAAGTTCAGGAATATCCGAATTATATTCCCGAAAGTTTTGATAATGATTTCATTGACTGGGAGAATAAAGGTTTTGAAGCTAAATATCTGGGAAAAGAGAAAGTGGGAGATATTTATTGCCATAAAGTAGAATTAACAAAAAATGTCAATAAAAATTTCTATTATTTTGATACCAATACCTATATGCTTCTTAAGGAAATAAAAAAAGATGAAACATTAACGTATTCGGAGTATAGAAAAGTGGGAAATCTATTAATGCCTTTCAGAATTGAATCTTCAAGCCCTAAAAAAGATGGGGATTTTGTAATGCAGATCAATAAAATAGACATCAACAAAGTTTTTCCTGCCAATATCTTTAAATTTTAATAGTCTATATAAATAACGCAGTGAAAACTGCCACTAATCATATTACTCATGAAAAAGATCTTCTTATTGCTACTTTCTTTTGTAGCGTTCTTACAGAGTTGTACCAACCAAAAAAGTGAAATTTCTAAAGCTAAAACCAATGAACTTATGGGAAAAACAATATATGATTTCAAAGTAGAAAGCCTTGATGGCAAAGAGATCAATTTTGCAGACTTTAAAGGGAAAAAGATCCTGATTGTAAATACGGCTTCGGAATGTGGATTTACCCCACAATATGCGGATCTGGAAAAAGTTTATGAAGAATATAAAGATAAATTGGTAGTAGTGGGTTTTCCTGCAAACAACTTTGGAGGTCAGGAACCGGGAACCAATACCGAGATCGGTGCGTTTTGCCAGAAAAATTATGGGGTAACTTTTCCATTGGCTGCTAAAGTTTCTGTAAAAGGGGATGATACAGCACCTATTTTTAAATATCTGACAGAAAAAGAACTAAACGGAGTTAAGAATACTACGATCCTTTGGAACTTCACTAAATTCCTGATCGATGAAAACGGTAAATTAGTAGATAGCTTTGTAAGCACTACGAAGCCAACTGATCAGGCGATTACAAAATATTTTAAGTAAACAAAAAAAAGTATATTTTTACAAAGTGGGTGTTTTCACCCACTTTTTTTATATGGTTAAATAAATAAAAACGTAACTCATGAAAAAGATCATTTTTGCGCTTTGCATTCTAATTTCTTTTATATTAGGATTTGCTTTTAAATCTGCTACTGATGGCAGTGAGGACCGTCTTAAAAGAGTAACAGGGATTGGTGGAATTTTTTTTAAATGTAAAGATCCTAAGAAAATGAGAGAATGGTATAGCGATCACCTGGGGCTTCACACCAATGAATATGGAGCGGTATTTGAGTGGTACCAGGGGACTGATAACTCTAAAAAAGGATTTAGCCAGTGGAGTCCTTTCAGTGAAAAAACAAAATATTTTCAACCGTCAGAAAAAGACTTCATGATCAATTATAGGGTAGAACATCTTGATAAACTGGTTGAAGAGTTAAAAAAAGAAAATGTAACCATCGTGGATAAGATCGAAAGTTATGAATATGGAAAGTTTGTACACATCATGGATATAGAAGGAAACAAAATCGAACTCTGGGAGCCTAATGATGTTGAATATGAAAAATTAGGGAAAAGTATGAACAGTAAAACGACGAAGTAAAAGTCTGAGCTTCGGCTCAGACCAAAAAATATAAGTTTATCACCTCAAATTATTATCTTCCTCTAACCTCTAACCTCTAACTTCTAATCTCTAATTTCTAACCTTTCATTCATTCGTTTTCTCCGCAAAACAAAATATATTTCCCAGTTTTATACTGGAATACCCATAGCTTTTGATTTTAGAAGAATTGATCATGGCTTTGGCTAAAATATGAGTTGGCAATGGCTTCTGGCTTTCCAAAAGTCCGATTTTGTTGGCAAATTTTATAATTCGGCTTCCGAGAACTTCTCCCGTTCTGTCGGAATCCTTTCTTTCCAGCATGCCAGGTTTAAAGATGGTTATTTTATTAAAATGCAGTTGCTTAACAGCTTCTTCAAGTTCGCCTTTCATTTTGGAGTAGAAAATTTTGGATTTAGGATTTGCCCCGTATGCAGAAACAAGAATGTAGTCATCCACATTGTTTTCCTTCGCAGCTTTTGCAAATTCATACTGATAGCCGAAATCTACTTTTCTCTGGGCTTCTTTACTTCCAGCTGTTTTCAAAGTGGTTCCCAGGCACGAAAAAGCAACATCACCTTTTACTGCTTTTTTCCATTCTTCCGGTGCATCAAAGTTTACGATGTGAACGTTTAATTTATCACTCCTGATATTAAGAGGTTTTCTGACAAATACATCAACTTCATCGAATTCCTTATCGTTAAGTAATTGATTGACTAAATCTTTACCGGTAGCACCTGTAGCGCCAATTACCAAAGCTTTCATAATAAATGTGATTAGTGATGATGTTGTGAACTTTTCTTTCCTACCTAAATTTACTAAATTTGAAATTAATAATAAAGATTAAAAGATTAAAAGATTAAAAGATTAAAAGATTAAAAGATTAAAAGATTAAAAGAACTTGATAAACACTAATTTTGCACTATCAACTATCAACTATCAACTATTAAACTCTCATTTTCATCTTTTAACTAATAACCCATTAAAACAATCAGCTATTAAAAATGGATGCCAACGAAATATTGGATTACTGTCTTGCAAAAAAAGGAGTCACCGAAACTTTTCCTTTTGACAATGAAACGCTTGTGATGAAAGTAGGAACGAAAATGTTTTTATTAATGGGACTGGAAAGACAGCCCTTAGCAATCAACGTAAAGACCGATCCTGAATGGAGTGCCGAACTTCGGGAGCAATATCCACAGATCACCGGTGCTTATCACATGAATAAGACCCATTGGAATTCAGTTTCTTTGGATGGTTTAAAAAGAGATCTTATTTTTAAAATGATTGATCACTCCTATGATCTTGTTTTCTCTTCATTAACGAAAAAATATCAAAATACCATTAATAATTTATAAACTAACTATGAGGAAAGTACTAATTTCCGCTATCTACTTTTTATCAGTCAGTGCCTTTGCACAAACTCAGGAAGAGACTAAAACATGGAATCTTTTATTGAATAATAAAAGAGAGGAGGCCAGAAATTTTTATGATAAAAATTTAAAAGACAAAAAGCTAAATGGTTTTGAATCTTTATTTTTAGATGCTTTAATAGATGAGGAATTGGGGGAAATGTCTTTTGATGAAACATTTATTAAAAATTTCGTTAATTTCAAACTGGATGAAGCCTATTTGTATCCTATTTTCAAAAGAAGATTTGTATTGGGAGATAATGAAAGATCAGGATTGGACGATAATTCTTATAAGAAAATAGATTTTTTAGCTCAAAATGAAACCTATGCAAATACAGTTACTATTTTAGAATATAAAGCGACCCTGGACAGGATAAGAAATAACTACAAATCCGCCGATGAAGCTTTAGCAAGAATAGGCAGGATCGATAAATGGCAGTATGCAGGTGTTTTTGAAAATCTTAACGGAAGCGGTTTGTACAACGAATATGATCCGGAATCTTATGCGAAAAATGATAAACTTTTCAATGCTAATAGCTTTGGAAATGTAGGGTGGTATAATAAGAAACTTCCATCAAATGATGGATTTGAGTTTTTTATTAACGAAATAGAGTATGGAAGAGGAATTATGTATGCCCAAAGTTTTGTAGAAAATCCTACAGAAAGGAAAATTTTGCTTGAAGTAGATACAAACACTGAATTCAGACTGTTTTTAAATGATTCTGAAATACTATCAAGTACAAATGACGGATATACAAACCTAGGAGCACATCTGGTAGAAGTAAATCTACCTAAAGGAATGAATAGAATTATGTTAAAATTTGACATGAAGAACTCTAAGAATGCCTTTATGGTGGTGCCTTTTGATCTGAATTTTAATAAAATTTCTGACCTTAAATATTTTGATACTTTTAAGGATTATCAGAAAACCCCACTTAATCAGTTACAAGCTAAAGAAGTTCCTTTGAAATTTGAAAAAGCTTTAAAAGAAAAGCTTAGACAAACTCCAAATAGTTTTTTTTATAAATATTTATTAGCCTCAGCCTATCTTAGTAATTTTCAAAATGAACAAGCGAAAGAGTTGATTGATGAATTGTTGAAATCTTACCCTAAGTCTTCTCTTATTCAATCTCTGTTTACAATCTATTATACGAATGTAGAAGATGATAAAAAAGTCAATGAAGTTTTTAAAAATATTGAGCTAAATGATCCTGAATACTATATAGTACCGATGATCAAAATGGTAGAAAGCGAAAAGTTTGAGAGTATGTCTATCGAGGAACTTGAAAAGTACAGGAACATTTTATATAAAACAAAAGCAAAACCATTAGGCGAATTTTTTGATGTTGTAATTGCAATGAGAAATCGTGATGTTGTTAAAGCAAAAATGCATATTGCAAACCTTAAAAAATATTTTGCCAATAATGAGAAGTTTTTTACAGTTTTTACAACATTAGAAGATTTTGATAAAAAGGATCAAAGCTCGACCATTAAAAAACTTGAAGAAGTATATGAAAAGAAGAATAGTAATGATGTAATGTCAACTTTATATTCTTACTATGAAAAAGCAAATAGGGTAGAAGATCAGAAGAAAATTTTAAAGAAATATATTGAACTGTATCCTACGGTAAATTCTTTCAGATCACAATATTTAGGCATTTTAGACGGAGATTACCAGAATCCTGAATATGCTACTGAATTAGAAAATGCTTTAGAAAACTTTCCTTATTCTTATTCAATCTTAGCTACAAAAGCAGATTATTTGGCAAAATTAAATAAAAAACAGGACGCTATAAAATTTGCAAAACTTTCCCTTTCTCATAATACGCAAAATGAACAAATGCATAAGTTGTTAAGGGATCTTGATAAAACCCAGGATGAAATTACACAAGTATCTAAAAAGGAATTGTACCAACTTATCAGTGAACGCAGAAATAAGGGGATAAAAGGAAAAAAGGGAGTTACAACACTTTTGGATGAGTACATTGTAAATGTATTTGCAGAAGGGGGACTCAAAAAAAGAAGTACATATGTTTATGAAATTACTTCAGAAAAGGGAATTGAAGAATTGAAAGAGTATTATGTTGATTATGATGATGATGTAATAAAATCTGAAATTATTAAGCAAAATGGAAGTATAATTCCGGGAGAAAAATCCGCAGATGAGATTGTATTTACAAATTTATCAGTAGGAGACGTAATTCTTATTCAAAAAGAAAGCTTGGAAAGAAATGGAGGACGATTCTCTAAAGATTTTAACCTAAGTTCTTATTTTGATTCTGAATACCCTGTGGTAGAATCTATTTTTACTGTTATTACTCCTGAAAGTCTAAATTATCAGGTAAAAAGCAATAATAAAGAAGTAACGTCTACGAAGAAGAAAATTGGGGATAAATTATTCCAGACATGGAAATTAGATAATCTTCCCGAAGTAGATCTGGAAGAGTATTATGGTCCAAGTTTCTATGATTCGACTATTTCGGTAACAGTGAATTCAATTAAAACATGGCAGGAAATAGCCAAATGGTATGCTGATCTGATCCAAAAAAGTGTTGTTTCAGACAAAGTTGTTGAGAGATCTTTTAAAGAAATTTTTCCTGCAGGAACTTCAGGAATGAATGATATGGTAAAGGCTGAGAAAATCTATAACTATATTGAAAAAAACATAAGTTATAGTTCAGTCGACTTCCGTCAAAGTGGGTATATCCCTCAAAAACCATCTAAAACACTTTCTACTAAATTAGGAGATTGTAAAGATCTTTCTACTTTGTTTTTGATTTTAGGAAATCAGGCAGGATTGAAGTCAAACCTTGTATTGGTTCAAACTAATGACAACTCCTCTCAGCGTCTCTTATTGCCCAATCTTAGTTTTAATCACTGTATAGTAAAAGTTAATCTTGACGGAAAAGAAACTTTTCTCGAAATGACAGGAAAATATTTACCTTTTAACTCTGCAGTTAAACTTAATTATAATGCAAAAGCTCTTGTTATTGATAAATCGAATACATCCACAGATCTGATCAGTTTATCGAGCGATAATAATGTTAAAAGTGTTTTTAGAACAGTTAGTGACGTTACCATTAATGGAGACAATCAGAACTTTTCTACAAAACAGTATGTATTGGGAGAAACGAAAAGTTATTTTAATGAATTTTTTCAAGATGATCAAACAGATGATTACAGGAAGAAAAGTATGGAGGAACAATACGGTTCTGTGCTTGATAAGATCATTAATGTAACAACTGTGAAGTTGATTGATGGAAAAGACCTAACATCAAAACCTCTTAGTTTTGAAGTACAATTTAGTATTAATGATAAACCTCAGTCTGTGGGAAGTTTAAAGATTATGAAGATTCCTTTTGTGACAAAACCATTTACAAAGGAAGTTGTAGCAACAGAAAACAGAAATACAGATATTCAATATACCAAATATGAAAAACATAACGAATATGTAGAAGAAGTGTATCTCAATATTCCGGAAAGTATGAAGTTCATTGAAATTCCGGAAAATAAAACACTGACTTATAATAATTTTAAGTATTCGATTAATTATGAATTACAAAAAAATAACAAATTGAAAATTACCCGGACAGCCAATACACCTTGGGATAATATTAAAAAAGAACAGTATCCGGAATTTAAAAAATTTGTTGAAGATTCAGTAAATACGGAAAATCAAATTTTAGGATATAAATAAATCAAAAAGAAAGCTTACAAATTTTGTAAGCTTTTATTATTTTTTAAAATCAAATTCTTCAGTAAGTCTTTTATCTTCATCCAATCTTTCGATCAATTTTTCAAGACCTTCGAATTTGATTTCATCATGAAGAAAATCCCTGAATTTTACAGTGATCTCCTGATCGTAGATGTCCTCGTTGAAATTTAGGATATACACTTCAACCGTTAGTGCGTCGCCGTTTACAGTAGGATTGGTTCCTATACTGAGCATTCCTTTATATGGCTGTCCTTTAATATAAACTTCAACAATATATGCTCCTTTTTTAGGCAATAACTTAATAGATTCGGTACTGATATTAGCGGTAGGATAGCCAATAGTTCTTCCTATTTTCTTACCATGAACTACTTTTCCTGAAACAGAGTAGGAGTAGCCAAGCATTTCATTAGCTTCTACAATATTTCCCGCTAAGAGAGCATTTCTGATTTTGGTAGAACTGATATTATTTTCGTGGATATTGATGGCTTCCATTTGTTCCACTTCAAAATCCAATTCTTTAGACAGTTTTTGGAGAAGTTCAAAATTTCCGCTTTTATTTTTTCCAAAAGAGTGGTCGTATCCTATAATAAGGTATTTTACATTCAATTTATCTATAAGGATCTGGCGAACAAAATCTTCTCCTGTAAGATTTCTGAATTCTTCATCAAATTCTTTTAAAAACAAATTATTGATCCCATATTTATCAACCAACAATTTTTTTTCTTCCAGGGTATTTAAAAGTTTTAAATCTTCATTGGGATTAAAAACAAATCTTGGATGTGGCCAAAAAGTAAGGATCGCAGTTTCCAACTGGTTTTCTGCCCCTATTTTTTTTAGTTCATCAATAATGCATTTATGTCCCAAATGTACCCCGTCGAACATTCCTAAAGACAGTGCTAAAGGCTTTTGCGCGGAATAGTCATTAAAATTCTTGAAAACTTTCAAAACGGAAAAAATTTGACTGCAAATATAAAACCTTTAAAATTATCTATTATTATATAGTAAGAGTTATTTTCAATGAACAATTTCGATAATTTGCTGTCTGAGAATTGTTGTCAATTTTAATTTTTGTGAATGAATAACAGTATAAATTATCAATTATTAAATTTTAATCAGTCTGTTTGAGATTTTTAACAGTGAATTTTGTACCTGAATTTTGATTTCCGATTCTGTTCATTTGATCAGAAAAGCATGATAAAAATCTTTTTTTTACCAATTGTGGGTTTATGAAGAATCATTATATTTGCACCAAGAAAAAATTTAGCAATGGCAAACCAAATTAAAGGAAAAATTTCTCAAATTATTGGTCCGGTAATCGACGTAGTTTTTAATAATGTGGAAGCAGTTCCAAGTATTTATGACGCGTTAGAAATTACTAAAGGAAACGGTGAAAAAGTAGTCTTAGAAGTAGAACAACATATTGGTGAAGATACGGTAAGATGTATCGCAATGGATGCTACAGATGGTCTTACAAGAGGTCAGGAAGTAATCGGATATGGAAATCCTATTACAATGCCGATTGGTGAGGCTGTAAACGGAAGACTATTCAACGTTGTTGGTGATGCTATCGACGGGCTTCAGAATATCTCTAAAGAAAATGGATTACCTATCCACAGAGAAGCTCCGAAATTTGATCAGTTGTCAACTTCTGCAGAAGTTTTATTTACAGGTATTAAAGTAATCGACTTAGTTGAGCCTTATGCAAAAGGAGGTAAAATTGGATTGTTCGGTGGTGCCGGTGTTGGTAAAACAGTATTGATCCAGGAGTTGATTAATAATATTGCAAAAGGACACGGAGGTCTTTCAGTTTTTGCCGGAGTAGGTGAAAGAACGAGAGAAGGAAATGACCTTTTGAGAGAGATGTTGGAATCAGGAATTATCAAATATGGTGATGATTTCATGCACTCTATGGAAAATGGTGGTTGGGATCTTTCTAAAGTAGATTTAGAAGCGATGAAAGATTCAAAAGCTGCATTCGTTTTCGGACAGATGAACGAGCCACCAGGTGCAAGAGCGAGAGTAGCCCTTTCTGGTCTTACATTAGCTGAGTACTATAGAGATGGAGGAGAAAGCGGACAAGGTAGAGACGTTCTATTCTTCGTAGATAATATCTTCCGTTTTACACAAGCTGGTTCAGAGGTATCTGCACTTCTTGGACGTATGCCATCTGCGGTAGGTTACCAGCCAACGCTTGCTTCTGAGATGGGAGCGATGCAGGAAAGAATTACATCTACTAAAAACGGATCTATTACTTCAGTACAGGCAGTATATGTACCTGCGGATGACTTAACTGACCCGGCTCCTGCAACTACATTTGCTCACTTGGATGCAACTACAGTACTAGATAGAAAAATTGCTTCTTTAGGTATCTATCCTGCGGTAGATCCATTGGCTTCTACTTCAAGAATCCTTGCACCGGAAGTTATCGGAGAAGAACATTATAACTGTGCTCAGAGAGTAAAAGAAATTCTTCAGAGATACAAAGCTCTTCAGGATATCATTGCGATCCTTGGTATGGAAGAACTTTCTGAAGAAGATAAATCTGTTGTTTACCGTGCAAGAAAAGTTCAGAGATTCTTGTCTCAGCCTTTCCACGTTGCTGAACAGTTTACAGGTATCCCTGGTTCATTGGTAGATATTAAAGACACCATCAAAGGATTCAACATGATTATGGATGGAGAACTTGATCATTTACCAGAAGCCGCTTTCAACTTGAAGGGGACTATTGAAGAAGCTATCGCAGCAGGACAAAAAATGTTAGCTGATAACGCTTAATAAGTTAGACATGAGATATCAGATACTAGACATGAGACTTTAAAGGTTGTCTGAAATCTGAGATCTGAAATCTTTTAATCTAAATTAAAATGAATATAAAAATTTTAACACCAGAATACGTAGTTTTTGAAGGCGAGGTAAACTCTGTTTTACTTCCGGGAAAAAATGGTGAATTTCACATCATGAAAAACCACGCAGGAATCGTTTCTTCATTAATTAATGGTAAAGTAAAGCTGTTTGTGAATTCTGTCGATGAAGCTTATGCCAAGAACCTTACCAGAGAGAATGAAAAAGATTCTGTTTTTTCTTATTCTATCAAAAGCGGTGTTGTAGAATTTAATCATAATAAAGGAATTATCCTTTGTGAGTAATTAAATGAAAAGCTAAATATATTTTCAAGAAAGTGTAACTTTGGTTACACTTTTTTTTATGTAATGTAAATCTGATTTTATGAGGAGTATGATCATGTTGTTTATGATGATGGGAATTGTATTAAACGCCCAGAATTTTAAAACCAAAAGGGGTATTATAAGTCTTGATGGAGTACATGTTGCTAAAATTTCAAATAAATCAAGTGAGTACACTTTTATGGACCTGAAGGAGACGCCTATTTATACAATAGAATTTGTTGATAAAAGCGTCGTGGATTCTGTAAGAGACAGTTACATAAAATTGAACAGGGTATACAACAGGGATAAGACCATTGAGTTGGATTACAGCTCTCCTTCAGCCTTTTCCGGTGAAGAAAGATCTGCAGTATATACTTGTATAAAAGACCTCAAGATCATTGATAACAAAGGCATTAATGTTAAGAATTTAGATGAGCTTTTTCAAAATACACCCAAAAGAAAGCTTGATACTAAAACCAAGGATGCTTATTCCATACGGAGTAAAATTGACAAGATGAAAATTGAAGTCAACAATGTAGGGGAAATTCTCAGCAATGGTGTCCCGGTCGGATATTTTACGAATTTGCCGGTAAGCTTCGGATCTGATGATAAGATTGCCGAGAAAACATTTGTAGATATTGAAATCTATGATGCTAAGAGCAAATATATTGGCAAATACATTACCACTACCAAGCAGATCAAAACAGCTGGTGGAAAAAGTTTTACATTGTACAGGGAAATGTCCGGAAGGGCTTCAATTTTAAAATTTCCGACCTATAAAGCTATTGCAGAACGGATGGCAATTTTAGATCCGAATTTTATTAAAATTCAGGAAAAGGTTGTTGTAGGACAGGTCGTAAAAGATGGTGTAGAGAAATAAAAGTTTAGTGTTTAATAATTTAATTGTCTATGGAATGCCGGGTTTGATTCATTTATAAAAATCAATCAAAATTTGGATCAGCTAAAGATCCCGGTAGACTTCTCAATTAGAAACTACAAACTTAAAATGACACCATTATCTTTAAGTTGCTGTATAGGTTTTGAAAACCAGAACAGTTCAAAATCCTCGAAGTTCTCTTCAAACTGAATTTTAAGCTGTTGCAGGGTTGTCTTTTTTGCATTTTCAATGGCGTTTTCCGCAAGCACTTTCATGAGCCATTCTGCTTTTGGCTGCTCCAGATCTATTTTTACGATATTTGTTTTTAAATGGAATGTCAGTTGCGTATATGCCCACGAATTTTGTTTCTTTGTTTTTATGTAATTCTCGGCAACAACATTTCTGTCCATAAAAATAACCTTTGAGTTTCCTTTAAAAACAAAATGATCTTCTTCTAAAAGGCAATCGTGGATATAATCGGGGTGAATGGTTGTTTTGGGAATTTTAAAATCAAACCAATCCTGTAATGGGATATCAAAATTGATTCCGTGCATATAATTGAAAAGCGATTTTTTTAATCCGAAACTGAATTTACTATGGTCAATTCCTGTTTTATCTGTAAAATCAATATCGTTATTGGCAAATAAAATTTCCTGTTTAATAGGAGTAACGCCAAATTCTTCAGGATGTAAACCCACCGGAGAATGAGCCGTCATGGCAAACTGATGCCAGAATCCACTTTGCAGAATTCCCATTTCAAAGAGCTGCCGTACCATTTCCAGTGAATCAATTGTTTCCTGTACAGTTTGGGTAGGGTAGCCGTACATAAGGTAGGCATGGATCATTATACCGGCTTCAGTGAAATTTCTTGTAACCTGAGCCACCTGATCAACGGAAATCCCTTTATCAATCAATTTTAAAAGACGGTCACTGGCTACTTCCAGTCCTCCTGAAACAGCAACACAACCCGAAAGCTTCAGTAAAAAACAAAGATCTCGGGTAAAACTCTTTTCAAAACGGATATTGGTCCACCAGGTCACCACGAGATTCCTGCGCAAAATTTCCAGCGCAACTTCTCTCATTAAAGCAGGTGGGGCAGCTTCATCCACAAAATGAAAACCGGTTTCTCCAGTTTCTTTAATAAGCTCCTCCATCCTGTCGACCAGGATTTTTGCAGAAACAGGTTCGTAGATTCTTATGTAATCCAGCGAAATATCACAAAAAGTACATTTTCCCCAATAGCATCCATGAGCCATTGTAAGCTTGTTCCATCTTCCGTCGCTCC
Source organism: Chryseobacterium sp. PTM-20240506 (assembly GCF_048296755.1). Taxonomy (NCBI): domain Bacteria; kingdom Pseudomonadati; phylum Bacteroidota; class Flavobacteriia; order Flavobacteriales; family Weeksellaceae; genus Chryseobacterium; species Chryseobacterium sp. PTM-20240506. The sequence goes on along the minus strand of NZ_CP182581.1, from coordinate 1,060,572 downwards.
ACAGACTGTGCATTGGGTTGGCAATTTCAATGACTGAAATATATTGATCGAGTAAAAGATCTTTATATTCCGGTGTTCCGACCTGTGCCTGTTTATAGTCGTGTCGTTTAGAGTTATTCTTATAAGTTACCGTATGGTTCTCAATGAGGAAAGTTCTTTTAAATTCGGCTTCTTCAGTTGGGTTATTTAGATGGTTATAAAGAAGTTCAATTGGGAGTTCGCCATCATCTAAAGTAATAAAATCGAAGAATTCGAAAACCCTGGGATCTTTTATTTCTCTTAATTCCGTGTTTGGAAAGCCACCACCCATCGCTGTTTTAATGTTTGGGAAATTTTTCTTGATGTATTGGGCACATCGAAAAGCGGAGTACAAATTCCCCGGAAAGGGGATAGAGAAACAGACAAGTTTGGGTTGTACGGTCTGTAGCTTTTCCGCTAAAATTTCTAATGTGATATCATCAATAAATGTTTGCCGGTCTGATAATTTGGAATATAGCTCGTCAAAAGAATTGGCACTTTTCCCCAGGCGTTCTGCATACCGGCTGAAACCAAAATCGGAATCTATATTTTCAACAATATAATCAGATAGATCCTCCAAATACAATGTGGCCAAGTGTTTTGCTTTATCCTGAAGCCCCATGTTTCCGAAAGCAAATTCCATATCATCCAGCTGATTGAACCGGGAAGCTTCCGGTAAAAAATTCATGCTACAGATCTGGCGGGCCAAAGTGGCATTTTTACCTTGCAGGAAATGAATGACCTGATCAATGGTTTTTATATATTCATCCCTTAGAGCGAAAATCCTTTGGGTATTTTCTGACAACTTTTCAAGATCAATTTTCCTGGAAAAAATGTTCTGAAGACCCTCTTTTGAAAAAAGTTCCAAAATAACTTCAATCCCCAAATCGATCTGATAGCTGGTAATATTTTTGGTATTTAAAAAACCTTTAATATAAGCCGTGGCAGGATAAGGAGTATTAAGTTGGGTAAAAGGCGGAGTAATCAGAAGAAGATCTTTCAATAGGAATTTTTTTGCAAAATTATCACATCTATATCATACAAAAAAATTAATGGCCTGTAAAAGATGAATTGAACTTATTTTTGTAAGCCGAATTTAGCAATGGTAGAATTTATTTTCTTTATCCATTCATTAGGTTTGGTAGAATAACCTGTGGAAGCAATAGCTTTAACCCAATCGTTACTGTTGTTATTATCTTTTAACCGGGTATAAATTTTCTTTTTGGAAAGCATACGGCAAAAAGCTTCATAGCTTTCGCGAACGGTACTAAAGCTTTTAAATTTAGAATTATTCACATCGTTCTTTCCCAAAATACCAAAGTGATTATTAAGGGTTTTGCTAGCCTTGCTGGTTCCGGCTCCGGACTCCACAATAGCTATCGCGAGTATGATCGAGCTTGGAATCCCGTATTGTTTTGAGAGATCTGCTGCAATATCTTTATGGTTATCTATATAAGAATGCTGGGCATTAGCTGTTGTAAAGAAAAGCGTAAGAAACAGGCCGATAATTGCTGTTTTAATATTTCTGGAATTTCTAATATACATCTATTTTGATATCAATCTATTACATAAAATAATGACTTTTAAAAAATTAAAAGACAGATATTTACCACTCATTCAGAAGTGGATTATAGATAAAAAGGCCATTGTATTTCAAATGGCCTTTTGTATTGTTTTAAATTTCTTTAAACTGAACGTTGTTCTCCTTCAGATAATTATCAGCTTGCTCCTTATAATGACCACCCACCAGTTTATCGTGAATAGCTTCAAAGGCAGCTAATGTTTCATTGATCTCAGCATCTGTATGAGACGCCGTTGGAATCAATCTTAGTAATATCATTCCTTTAGGAATTACCGGGTAAACAACTACAGATGTGAAAATTCCGTAAATTTCTCTTAAATCTTTAACCAAAAGAGTTGCTTCTACCGGTGTTCCCTGCATCATTACTGGCGTTACACAAGTATTACTGTCTCCAATGTTGAAACCTCTTTCTTTAAGACCGTTTTGCAGTTTATAGGTATTTTCCCAAAGTTTAGCTTTAATTTCAGGTCTTGTTCTTAAAAGCTCTAATCTTTTAAGCCCTCCGATAACCATTGGCATCGTCAGGGATTTTGCAAAGATTTGTGATCTTAAGTTGAATTTTAAGTATCGGATGATTTCTTTATCTCCGGCAATGAAAGCTCCGAAACCGGCCATTGACTTAGCGAAAGTAGAGAAATATACATCGATTTTATCCTGACATCCTTGTTCTTCACCAGCTCCGGCTCCTGTTTTTCCAAGAGTTCCGAATCCATGAGCGTCATCTACAAGAAGTCTGAAGTTATATTTTGATTTCAGGTCACAGATTTCCTTAAGCTTCCCCTGCTGACCTCTCATTCCGAAAACCCCTTCTGTAATTACCAGAATACCACCACCGGTTTCTTCAGCTACTTTTGTTGCTCTCTGAAGGTTTTTTTCAAGACTTTCGATATCATTGTGTCTATAGGTAAATCTTTTTCCGGAGTGAAGTCTTACCCCATCTACGATACATGCATGTGAATCTACATCATATACGATTACATCATTTCTGCTAACCAAAGCGTCAATGGTAGAAACCATTCCCTGGTAACCGAAATTTAATAAATAAGCAGATTCTTTCTGAACAAAATCAGCAAGCTCCCTTTCCAGTTGTAAATGCTGTTCTGTTTCCCCGGACATTGCTCTTGCTCCCATTGGATAAAACATCCCGTATTCAGCAGCGGCTTTTGCATCGGCTTCCAAAACTTCAGGATGATTACATAATCCTAAATAATCGTTAGCACTCCAGAAAATGACTTCTCTTCCCTGAAACTGCATTCTAGGTCCGATTGGCCCTTCAAGTCTCGGGAAAATAAAATAGCCTTCTCCATAATCTGCAAATTGTCCAAGAGGTCCTGGATTTTCTTTTATTCTTTCAAAAATATCCAACATTTTATAAGTGATTTTATTTAATTAAAAAAAGCCTTTTGTGATCTACAAAAAAGGCTTGATTTGTATGGTAATTATTTCTATTTGATGAATTCTGTCTTGAAAACTTCATCGTAGTTGTGAACACAATTGTTTACAAAACCTTGTTCCGCCATCCATTTGTCGCTGTATACCTTGGTAATGTATCTTGATCCATGATCAGGATAAATTAATACAACCAGGTCATCTTTTGAAAATTCGTTAGATTGGGCATATTGTATAAGCGCCTGGGTAACAGCTCCGGTCGTATAACCTCCCATGATCGCCTCTTTCAGAGCTATTTCACGGGTTCTGTAGGCAGACATTTCATCATTCACTCTTACAAACTGGTCGACTTTATCAAAAAGTAAGGCGGCAGGAATAAGATTTTTTCCCATTCCTTCAATCTGATAGGGGTGAACATCTTCTTTATGGATTTCTCCGGTTTCATGATAACTTTTCAGAATAGATCCGTCTGCATCTACTCCTATTATTTTGATATTCGGATTCTTTTCCTTTAAAAATTTTGCTGACCCGGATAAAGTTCCCCCGGTTCCTGTACATGCAAAAAGATGTGTGATTTTTCCTTCTGTCTGCTCCCATATTTCCGGTCCGGTAGTCTGGTAATGGGCATCAATATTCAACTCATTAAAGTATTGGTTGATATAAACAGAATTAGGTGTTTCAGAAGCCACTCTTTTGGCAACCTCATAATAGGATCGGGGATCATTCGCAGGTACGTTAGCAGGGCAAACATACACTACCGCTCCAAGAGCTTTAAGATAGGCAATCTTTTCAGGTTTTGTTTTGTCACTTACAGCAAGAATGCATTTATACCCTTTGATAATGCAAACCATTGCAAGAGAGAATCCTGTATTCCCTGAGGTGGTCTCTACAATTACAGAATCTTCTTTTAATAAACCTTTTTTCTCAGCGTTTTCTATAATGTGAAGTGCGATTCTATCTTTAGTGGAATGTCCAGGATTATATGATTCTAACTTGGCATAAACAGTTGCAGGAATATCTTTCGTTACAGTATTTAGCTTCACCATAGGAGTGTTTCCTATTAGGCCAAGGATATTATCGTAAACATTACTCATTATTTGCTATTTTTCAATAAAAATCTGAGGGCAAAAATACAAAAAAATAAATAATTTCTAAACTTTTGTTTGATTTCTAAGCTGTCATTACTTAAATCGATATTTTTCCTTCCTCAATGGTTACAGACTTATTAACGCAAATACCACACCAGTATTTTAAAAAATTGTTAAAATCGATATAAAATCATATAAAAGCCCTATTTTCGCGTAATTGATTTTATACTATGAAAAACTGGACTTTTAGGCAATGGAACACCGTTTTAGGATGGGTGATTTTCGTCATTGCATTTTTCACGTACTTATCAACAATAGAACCCAAGCTGAGTTTTTGGGACTGTGGTGAGTACATATCTTCTGCAGTAAAATTAGAGGTAACGCACGCTCCCGGGGCTGCTTTATTCCAGATTGTGGGCGCTGTAGCGGCCATTTTTGCATTAGGAAAAGGCGAAAATTATTCTATCGTAATCAATGCAATGTCTGCTACGTTCAGTGCTTTTACGATCTTATTTTTATTCTGGACCATTACGCATTTTGTAAGACGATTACTGAATAAAGATTTTGAAGAAGTAACCAAACATCAGGAAATTTCGATTCTTTTTGCCGGTGTCATAGGCGCGTTGTGTTTTACATTTTCCGATACTTTTTGGTTTTCGGCGGTTGAAGGGGAAGTGTATTCCATGGCTTCGATGTTTATTGCGCTTTTGGTATGGCTGATCACAAAATGGGAAAATGAGTATAACACTTCGGACAATGAAAGATGGATCATTCTTATTTTCTTTATCGTTGGACTTTCAGTAGGTGTACACATGATGTGTATGTTATCTCTTCCCGCAATCTGCCTGGTATACTACGCCAGAAACTATAAGTTCACGTGGAAAAATTTCATCTGGGCAAACCTGATCACGTTGGGGATTCTGATTATTGTATTTAAAATTATTTTCCCACTCATCATGACGATGTTTGGTAAACTCGAGATATTCTTCGTCAATGGTTTGGGACTTCCTTTCCATTCAGGAACAATTGCTGCTTTTATTCTTATGGTAGCAATATGCTATTTCATGATTAAATATGCGAGAAAAAGTAAAAAAAGCATTTATCAGACCATAGCATTATCAATTGTTTATATGGTAATCGGCTTCTCATGTTGGATGGTCATTCCAATCAGAGCTAACGCAAACCCTCCAATGAACCTGAATGATCCCGATACGGCTATCGGTATGCTTGATTATTACAACAGAGAACAATATGGAGACTGGCCGACAATTTACGGACAAAACTATACCGCTTTCCTTGATGCCAACGGAATTGAGAAAAATGAAGACGGAAGCTTTAAAACCAAGAAGACCGGCGACATTTATGAAAAGGATGAAAAAACAGGAACCTATAGAAAGACAGGAGAACGTTTTAACTATGTTTTCAGCAAGTCCCAGGTAAGTTTAATGCCCAGAATGTTCAATGAAGACAAATCGGTGATGGCGAACTACATTTCAATGTATGGAGCTCCTGACTTCACCTTTAATTATGGAAATGAAGATGTAGCAGATAATCCTCAGGCAAAAGAGATCTTCAATGAACTGAGAAAGAAATACGAAGATAAAACGATTACGGCAGCAGATTACCTGAAAGTAAAGCCATACGATCTTATTAATGTTCAGAAGCCTTCTCTGGCTCAGAATATGGATTACTTCATTACTTTCCAGAACGGATATTACTTTGTAAGATACCTGATGTGGAATTTTGTAGGAAGACAGAATGACCTTGAGGGGAATATGGAAAATACAAAAGGAAACTGGATTTCCGGATTTTCTTTTATAGATAATGCCATGTGGGGAAATCAGGATAAGATGCCTGCTAAATTTAAAAATGAAAGCACGGTTGCTTTTTTCTTCTTACCCCTTATTTTAGGATTAATCGGATTCTTCTTCCAGCTTAACAGGGATTTTGGAAGATTCTATGCTATATTATCATTATTCGTTATTACCAGCGTTGGAATTATTTTCTATACAGGTGTAAAACCATTTGAACCTAGGGAGAGGGATTATGCGATGGTAGGCTCATTCTATGCTTTTGCTATATGGATAGGTTTAGGAGCGGGTGCTATTTTATGGTTCTTACAGTCTAAAGTAAAGTCCGGTGCAGCGAATATTGTTGCGGGAGTGATTTTACTGGGTATACCTTTTATGATGGGATTCCAGAATTATAATGTACATGACAGAAGTAACCGGTATACAGCATATGATTATTCTTATTCCGTATTAAAATCATTGCCAAAAGAGGATATTTTATTTGTATACGGTGATAATGATACATATCCGGTTTGGGCGATTCAGGAAACCGAAAATTTCCGTGATGATGTAAAAGTGGTCAACTTTACTTTGCTATCAACACCATGGAACATTGACCAGGTAAAAAGAAAAACCTATAATGCCAATGCCATTCCAAGCCAGTTAACTCACGAAGACTACAGGGATGGTGTGAATGATCAGATCTACCTGATGAAAAAAGAAGACTGGCAGAATATCTTCAATAACCTTCAGGAACAAGGAGCCTCTTCTACGGAATTCCAGGCTTTTAGAAAGTATCTTACCCAGGATTCCATTACTTTAAAAGAAGCAATCAATTTCATCAAAATGAAATCCCCTGAAAAGGATGAAATTCTTAAAATGATCTTTGGAGAGGCACGTTATGAAAAATACAACTTCTTACCGGTGAGTAAATTTATTTTACCTGTCAACAAGGAGAATGCTTTAAAAGCAGGGATTATCAATCCAAGTGATCTTCCTAATACTGTTAATCAGATTATGATCGATTATAAAGCCAATACTCTTTATAAGAACAACCTGATGATGTTTGATATTCTGGCTAATTTTGATTGGAAAAGACCGATTAACTTCTCCTCAGGCGGAGTATATGACAGCGAAAATATTTTCTATCTGGATGATTATTTGCAATTGGATGGTTTCAGCTACCGACTGATTCCTATTCATACGCCACCTAGCAGCGATGGAGATATGGGAAGGGTAGACGCCAACTCTCTGTACAATGTGGTGAAAAACTTCAAATGGGGTAATTTTAAAGACTTAAATGCTCATTTTGATGAAACCGCAACTTCCAATATCATCAGCTATAGAAGTGCAGCGAGCAGAGCAGCGGCAGCCCTTTCTTTAAAAGGTGAAAAAGCTAAAGCGATCGAGTTACTGGACCTTGCTGCTAAGGAAATTCCGGTAGAAAAATACAATGATCCTCGCTCATTAAGTTCAATTGTGTACGGATATATTGTAGCAGGACAGGAACAAAAAGGATTGAAACTGGCAGAAGTTCTTAAGAAAGGAATATTCGAAGAATATGATTACTATTTAAGCCTTAGCCCTGGTGATCAGAGATACCTGAGAAGACAAATGGGAGCTAAACCTATGGAATATTCTCTTGTGGTTTCTGCTGTAACTACAGCTTACAACGCTATTGGGCAGAAAGATAAAGCATACGACTACCTTGTGAAATCTATTGAGCCTATTGATAAAAAGTTCAATGTGTTAATCAAAGATCTTCAGCAAATGGGTAAAGAAAAAGCGATGAATGAATCTGAAAATGTACAAAGAATCACTCCGTTCTATCAGTACTTATTTGATATTATGGAACCTTTTGATTCTACTTATTCCAAAGAAAAAGAGCATCAGATTACAACAGCGATTATGAAAGCGACCCAATAAAATACTTTCAAAACATAATTAAAAACGGAACTTCGGTTCCGTTTTTTTTTGCTTTGGATGTAATAAAATTAAGTGGTTAAATGTCTTACAGAGAATAGCTATATTATTAAAGATATCACTGGAAAATAATCCTTGACCGCTTAATAATTTGTAGGCAAAGATAAACTGATATATTATATGAAAAACTGGACTTTCAGGCAATGGAACACCGTTTTAGGATGGGTGATTTTCGTTATTGCATTTATTACTTATTTTTCAACGATAGAACATTATTTGAGTTTTTGGGACTGTGGTGAGTACATATCTTCTGCAGTAAAATTAGAAGTAACGCACGCTCCCGGGGCTGCTTTATTCCAGATTGTGGGCGCTGTAGCGGCCATTTTTGCATTAGGAAAAGGCGAAAATTATTCTATCGTAATCAATGCAATGTCTGCTACGTTCAGTGCTTTTACAATCTTATTTTTATTCTGGACCATTACGCATTTTGTAAGACGATTACTGAATAAAGATTTTGAAGAAGTAACCAAACATCAGGAAATTTCGATTCTTTTTGCCGGTGTGATAGGCGCGTTGTGTTTTACATTTTCCGATACTTTTTGGTTTTCAGCGGTTGAAGGGGAAGTGTATTCCATGGCTTCAATGTTTATTGCGCTTTTGGTATGGCTGATCACCAAATGGGAAAATGAGTATAACACTTCGGACAATGAAAGATGGATCATTCTTATTTTCTTTATCGTTGGACTTTCAGTAGGTGTACACATGATGTGTATGCTATCTCTCCCCGCAATCTGCCTGGTATACTACGCCAGAAACTATAAGTTCACGTGGAAAAATTTCATCTGGGCAAATCTGATCACGTTGGGGATTCTGATTATTGTATTTAAAATTATCTTCCCACTCATCATGACGATGTTTGGTAAACTAGAGATATTCTTCGTCAATGGTTTGGGACTTCCTTTCCATTCAGGAACAATTGCGGCTTTTATTCTTATGGTAGCAATATGCTATTTCATGATTAAATATGCGAGAAAAAGTAAAAAAAGTATTTATCAGACCGTAGCATTATCAATTGTTTATATGGTAATCGGCTTCTCATGTTGGATGGTCATTCCAATCAGAGCTAACGCAAACCCGCCAATGAACCTGAATGATCCCGATACGGCTATCGGTATGCTAGATTATTATAACAGAGCTCAATATGGAGACTGGCCGACAATTTACGGGCAAAACTATACCGCTTTCCTTGATGCCAACGGAATTGAGAAAAATGAAGACGGAAGTTTTAAAACAAAGAAAACCGGCGACATTTATGAAAAGGATGAAAAAACAGGAACCTATAGAAAAACAGGAGAGCGTTTTAACTATGTTTTCAGTAAGTCCCAGGTAAGTTTAATGCCCAGAATGTTTAACGAAGATAAAGATGTTATGGCGAACTATATTTCAATGTATGGGGCTCCTGACTTCACCTTCAATTATGGAAATGAAGATGTGGCAGATAATCCTCAGGCAAAAGAGATCTTCAATGAACTGAGAAAGAAATACGAAGATAAAACGATTACGGCAGCAGATTACCTGAAAGTAAAGCCATACGATCTTATTAATGTTCAGAAGCCTTCTCTGGCTCAGAATATGGATTACTTCATTACTTTCCAGAACGGATATTACTTTGTAAGATATCTGATGTGGAATTTTGTAGGAAGACAAAACGACAGAGAAGGACATATGGAAAGTACCAATGGAAATTGGATTTCCGGATTTTCTTTTATAGATAATGCCATGTGGGGAAATCAGGATAAGATGCCTGCTAAATTTAAAAATGAAAGCACGGTTGCCTTTTTCTTCTTACCCCTTATTTTAGGATTAATCGGATTCTTCTTCCAGCTTAACAGGGATTTTGGGAGGTTTTACGCATTGCTGTCATTGTTTATTCTCACAGGTGCCGGAATTGTTTTTTATACGGGAGTAAAACCTTTTGAGGTTAGAGAAAGAGATTATGCGATGGTGGGCTCATTCTATGCTTTTGCTATATGGATAGGTTTAGGAGCGGGTGCTATTTTATGGTTCTTACAGTCTAAAGTAAAGTCCGGTGCAGCGAATATTGTTGCGGGAGTGATTTTACTGGGTATACCTTTTATGATGGGATTCCAGAACTATAATACGCATGACCGTAGCCGTAAATCAGCAGCACACGATTATGCCTACTCATTTCTGAAGTCTTTGCCCAAAGAGGATATTATATTTCTTTATGGAGATAATGATACCTTTCCTGTTTGGGCGATTCAGGAAACCGAAAATTTCCGTGATGATGTAAAAACAGTCAACTTTACATTGCTTGCTACTCCCTGGTACTGTGATCAGGTAAAGAGAAAAACCTATAACGCCAATCCAATCCCTGGGGAACTTACGCGTGAGGATTATAAAGATGGTGTGAACGATCAGGTTTACATTATGAAAAAAGAAGACTGGCAGAATATTTTTGAAAATCTTAAAGAACATGGAGCGCCTGAAACGGAATTTCAGGCTTTTAGAAAATATCTTACCCAGGATTCCATTACTCTAAAAGAAGCAATCAGTTTCATCAAAATGAAATCTCCTGAAAAGGATGAAATTCTTAAAATGATTTTCGGAGAGGCACATTACGAGAAATACAACTTCTTACCGGTGAGTAAATTTATTTTACCTGTCAACAAGGAAAATGCTTTAAAAGCAGGGATTATCAATCCAAGTGATCTTCCAAATACTGTCAATCAGATTATGATCGATTATAAAGCGAATACTCTTTTTAAGGGAAACCTTATGATGTTCGATATTTTTGCCAATTTTGATTGGAAAAGACCGATTAACTTCTCCTCAGGTGGAATTTATGACAGTGAAAATATTTTCTATCTGGATGATTATTTACAATTTGATGGTTTCAGTTACCGATTGGTTCCTATTCATACACCACCTAGCAGCGATGGAGATATGGGAAGGGTAGACGCCAACTCTCTATACAATGTGGTTAAAAACTTCAAATGGGGTAATTTTAAAGATCTTACCAATCATTATGATGAAACTGCAACATCCAATATTATATATTACAGATCAACAGTCAGCAGAGCTGTAGGAGCTTTATCATCCGCCGGACAGAAAAATAAGGCAATTGAATTGTTAGATCTTGCCGCAAAAGAGATCCCGACGGAGAAATACAATGATCCTCGCTCTTTAAGCTCAATTGTGTACGGATATATTGTAGCTGGACAGGAACAGAAGGGATTAAAATTGGCAGAAGTTCTTAAGAAAGGAATATTTGAAGAGTATGATTACTATTTAAGCCTTAGCCCTGGTGATCAGAGATACCTGAGAAGACAAATGGGAGCTAAACCTATGGAATATTCTCTTGTGGTTTCTGCTGTAACTTCTGCATACAAAGCTATTGGGCGGAAAGATAAAGCATATGATTATCTTGTGAAGTCGATAGAGCCTATAGATAAAAAGTTCAATGTGTTCATTAAAGGCCTCCAGCAAATGGGTAAGGAAAAAGCGATGAATGAATCTGAAAATGTACAGAGAATCACTCCGTTCTATCAGTACTTATTTGATATTATGAAACCTTTTGATTCTACTTATTCCAAGGAAAAAGAACAGCAGATTACAACAGCAATCATGAAAGCTACCCAATAAAAGGCTTTCAAAACATACTTAAAACGGAACTTCGGTTCCGTTTTTTTGTTATTGTATTCATAAATTTTTAAGGTTATATTTGTGGCATTAAAGAAGCACAATGTCTGAAAGAACAACTAAACTTCCAATCTATGCTGTAATTTTTACAGTGGTTTTTAAGCTCCTTTTCTTACTGACGCACCATATTCAGGAGGATGCATTCATCACCTGGCGGGTCGCACAGAATTTAATGGATTATGGAGTAATAGGGTTTAACGGAGATACAAAAATATCGGCATCTACAACGCATCTGTATGTTTTTGTCTCCTACCTGTTCAACCTTATTTTCGGTAAAGAATACTTTATTGAACCTCTTCTTATTTTCAACTCCATATTATTTACAATAGGAAGTTTATTCTTATCTCATCTGCTTTTAAAAAATCCATGGCATAAAGCTGTTTTTATTTTTCTGTTTGGAATTTTACCACCTTCAATAAAAATTTCAATTCTGGGAATGGAATATGGGCTTCTCTTCTTCCTTGAAATGGCTTTGCTGTATTATGGTTTTAAAAAGGAAAAGAAATGGGCATTTATTGTACTTCCTATCCTTATTTTATTTACAAGAATTGATACTGTTATTTTTTTAGGTATTGTATTCCTGGTCGATATATTCTGGAATAAGAAAATACGATGGAGCTACATTTTTGGTGGAATACTGGGGATTTCCTTTGCCCTGGCGTTCAACTGGTTTTATTTTGGAGAATGGGTTAACAATACCATTGTTGCTAAAAAACTACTTTATGATAAGAATTTTACATTCGGGCAGGATGTGGAATATTTTATTTCTAACTACGGAAACTTCTGGGGAATGCTCAAATTACCCGGCGATTTTAATCCGTTTACAATCGTTGTGCTGCTTTTTGAATTGGCCTGTTTTGTTTTTCTGGTCCGCCAAAGAGAAAAGAGGAATTATTTCTTATGGATGATTTTCATTTTTGGATGGGTGAAGCAACTGGTCTTTCTTTCTCAGAAAAGTTTATTCGACTGGTATTACTGGGTTCCTCAGATTTTACTTTTTGTCCCGGTCCTTATTTTTGTGCTCGAGCAAAAGGTCAAAAAAGATCTATGGCTGTTTTTATTGGTTATTATTTATATCGTTCCTATGATGATTTTCCAGACCATACATTCCATTGCAACAGGCAACGGAGAATGGAATTACAGAAGATCGATCGGAACTTCCTTAAACTTTTATGAAAAAGATAAAAATCAGTGGATCTTACTAGAACCAGCAGGATATGTACCTTATTTTTCTGGGTTGAAGACAATTGATGAAGTTGGTTTGGTGGATAAACAGATTCAGACCGAAATCAAGAAAGATAAAGCCAATTACTGGATCAACACCGTTAAAAAAAGAAAACCCAAATATCTGCTTTCTTATAATGACTTATTTAAAGGAAAAGATGCGGAATATTATAAAGCTCACTACAGATTATTGGAAGAATTCAGGATAAAAGACCATCTAAAAAGTGAGAATACAATTCTGGAAAAGATTTATCGTCTTAAACCTTCCGGGACGGATTATAATTTGTACGTTAGGATAAAGTGATAGGTAGTTGCTCTCAACTTTTGACAAACCTGTAATAATCAAACCTTAAAAAACTAAAACTATGAAATACTGTGCTTTTCTTCGAGGTGTGAATGTAAAAGGAACGAACATGAAAATGGCCGATGTTTGTAAAGTCTTTGAAAAAGCCGGAATGAAAAACGTAAGCTCTATTCTGGCTTCCGGAAATATTGTTTTTTCTTCCGATAAGAATGTGGCAGATCTTAAAAAAATTCTGGAAGCAGCAATGTCTGAACATTTTTCTTATGATGCTTTTCTTTTTATCAGGTCTGGTGCTGAAATTGAAAACTTCTGGAACGGAAATCCCTTTGAAAAAAACGAAGATTTTCATAGCTATACTTTTATAGGAAATGAAGGTGTAGAAGCTATTTTAATGAAAGAATTTGAATTGTCTTCCAAAGCTGAAAATGAGAAGGGTGAGATTATCAATGATATTTTTTACTGGCAGGTTCCTAAGGGGAATACATTAGACTCCAGCTTCGGGAAAATTCTGGGAAAGAAAAGTATGAAAGACCAGTTTACCAGTAGAAATATTAATACTTTTGAGAAAATTCTTAAGAAGATGGAGTCTTAATATTATTAATGTTTTGGAAAAAGACCTTGAAATTCCAGTAATATTAAGGCTTTAAATAATTTCGGATTCTGAAACATTATAAGTATTTTTACTGAACTTTTTAATTATAATAAAATGATTCAGTATTTAGATAATATCCATCACAAAGATTCAAAAAACTTTTTTCTTACAGCAGGACCTTGTATCATCGAAGGCGAAGACATGGCATTGAGGATTGCTGAAAAAGTAATAGAAATTACCAACAAATATAATATACCATATATTTTTAAAGGAAGCTTCAAGAAAGCCAACAGAAGTAGAGTAGATTCCTTTACTACGATCGGGGAAGAAAAGTCTCTTGAAATTCTAAAAAAAGTTGGGGAAACTTTTAATATTCCTACAACAACAGATATTCATGAAAATGAGCATGCAGCTTTGGCTGCCCAGTATGTAGATGTTTTACAGATTCCCGCATTTTTAGTCCGTCAGACGGATCTTTTGGTGGCAGCAGCGAAAACCGGAAAATGTGTGACCCTGAAAAAAGGACAGTTCCTGTCTCCGGAATCTATGAAATTCGCTGTTCAGAAAATAACAGATTCCGATAATCAGAAAGTAGCAATTATTGAAAGAGGAAATTCTTTCGGCTATACAGACCTTATCGTTGACTACAGAGGGATTCCTACTATGAGGCAATATGCCCCTGTTATTCTGGATGTTACCCATTCTTTACAACAGCCTAATCAGAATTCAGGAGTTACTGGAGGAAGACCAGACCTGATTGAAACAATTGCAAAAGCTGGAATTGCAGTAGGGGCGGATGGACTTTTCATAGAAACACATCCTACACCGGAAACGGCGTTATCTGATGGAGCTAATATGTTAAGGCTGGATTTATTAGAAGATTTGTTACAAAAATTAACAAGAATTAAAGAATCGATTTTGTAATTGTTAAAAAATACTTAATTTTAGAAATTCTTAAAACATTTCTTTTGAAAAAACTAGTTTTACCGCTGAGCCTTATGGTTCCCATGTTAGTGTTCTCTCAGACAAAAAAGAAGGATACTGCAAAATACAGAGATATTGAGGAAGTTGTGTTCCAGAAAAAAGTCGTTGGTAAAACCAGTGATCTCAGTACTGTAAAAATCTCAGCCAAAGATGCTAAGAATGTTGCAAGTATTTCGGGAGGAATAGAAGGAATTCTGAAAACCTTACCTTCCGTAAACTCCAATACAGAGCTTTCTTCACAATATATGGTTCGTGGTGGAAACTATGATGAAAACCTTATCTATATTAATGATATTGAAATCTACAGGCCCTTTTTGATCAGAAACTCTCAACAGGAAGGGTTAAGTATCATCAATCCCGATATGGTTTCAACAGTTAATTTTTCTGCAGGAGGTTTTGAACCCCGATATGGAGATAAGATGTCCTCTGCACTGAATATTTATTACCGGGAACCTGAGAAATTTGAACTTTCCGGGGAAGCAAGTTTGATCGGAGGCAGACTAACGACCGGTTTGGCTTCAAAAAATAAAAAGCTGACTGCTTTATTTTCCGGCCGGTACAGAAATACCAATCTAGTTCTGAATACCTTGAAAGAAGATACCAATTTTAATCCTACCTATTGGGATTTTCAATCGTATATCAATTATCATTTCAATCCTAAGCTTAGTCTTTCATTTGTAGGATATTATTCCAAGAATGATTATGAAATGATTCCTAAAGAAAGGAGTGTGGATTTCGGAACGCTTCAGAGACCTCTTAATCTTACTGTTTTTTATGCAGGAAAAGAAAATGACCAGTATAAAAACATGATGGGAACACTTTCGATGAATTTCAAACCATCGGAAAAGTGGAGATTTACATTAGACGCTTTTGCCTATCAAAACAGGGAGCGAGAATATTATTCTATTCAATCCCAATATATATTACAAACATTTGATCCGATCACCGGAGCACCTATAACGACCTATGATACTGGAGGACAGATAGACCATGCAAGGAATGATCTTTTCGTAAGAACCTACGGAGCCCAGTTCAGAGGACGTTTTTCTCCGAATGTGAATACTGATATCGAAGTAGGGTTTAAATATGAAAAAGAAAACCTCAAGGATCTTACCAATGAATGGAAATTAATTGACTCTGCCGGCTACAGTATCCCAAGACCTATAGATGATCCAAGATTCGGAACACCGGGAGATCTTAAATTATTATACAGGATAGCAGGGCAGAACGCTATTGAGCCGACACGGTTATCAGCCTATGCACAGTATTCCCAGAAATTTTATTGGGGAACCAATAAGGTTTTCATCAACGCCGGAGCAAGGGTTGCTCATTGGAGCTTTAATAATGAAACCATTTTCTCGCCCCGCGTTCAGTTTGCTGTAAAACCTGACTGGGATACGGATATGTTATTCAGGCTTTCGGGAGGGATATACTATCAGGCACCTTTTTACAAAGAGATTAAGGACCTGGACGGGAATTTCAATAACACCATCAAATCCCAGCGTTCCATACAGCTGATTCTGGCAAATGATTATGAGTTCCAGATGTATGATCGTCCGTTTAAATTAACTACAGAAGCCTATTATAAAAAGATGGATGATCTTATTCCATACTACATGGATAATGTAAGGATCCGTTATTCAGGGAAAAATAATGCTTCCGGATATGCCTATGGACTTGATGCCAGGTTATTCGGAGAATTTGTTCCCGGAATTGATTCATGGCTGTCTGCAAGTTATGCGAGGGTGTATGAAAATATCGATGGGAGAGGGAATATTCCCCGACCTACCGATCAGAGGTTAAGATTTGCGATGTTCTATCAGGATTATATGCCTCAATTTCCTTCAATGAGAGTGAATCTTACTCTAACCTATGCAATGGGATTACCGACAGGATCGCCGATCATATTGGATCAGAACGGTGCACCGGACGTGAATGCCCCGTATAAATATCAGAGTACCTTACCATCTTATAAAAGAGTGGATATAGGACTATCCAAAGTATTCATTGATTCAAAAGATAAAAAACAGACATATGGTTTCTGGGGCAATTTTGAGGAGCTTACTTTAGGAGTACAGGTATTCAATGCATTTAATATCCGGAATACGGTAGCCAATCAATGGATTACCGACGCGAATACTAATCTGATGTATCCGGTACCGGTACGTCTGACCGGAAGATTTTTCAATGTAAAACTTGAATTTAAGCTTAAATAAGATTTTCACTGAGATGACCGTCTGATCATTAAAAACGGTTAATCTGAAATAGATAACATATAAAAAAGCTTCTGAAGATTTCAGAAGCTTTTTATTTCCCGAATTTTATAACAACGTTACATAATTTTATAACAACAAAATCAAAGATATTTTTACCTTTGCTTCAACATATGAAAAAGATTCTGGCCATAGTGTTTTCTATTTTCTACTTCGGATTTTCTTCCGGAGCTGTTTTTAGGGTGCATTATTGCATGGAAGAATTGGTTTCTGTAAGCCGGAAAACCGACGACATATGCTCTAAATGTGGTGTTAAGTCCAAAAAGGACTGCTGCAAGACAGAAATTAAGGTTTTAAAAGTTGATGAGTCACAAAAGTCAGATTTTCTGAAAATCAAATTACTGAAAGCGATTCCAAGGCTTCAAAGTGACGAAACTTTTTATGCAGACCGATCTTTTTCAGCTGAAAAATTTTCTCAAACCATTGTCAATCCACCACCTGATAGGAGATCAGTTCCTATTTTTATTGAACATTGTAATTTCAGAATTTAAAATTTAATCTTTCGTCCAATGGTTTTTATTGGATGAACAAAGATGATTATCACCATCTGTGATATTCCAGGACCTTATTAATAATAAAATTTTCAATTCTAAATTTAAAACAATGAAAAAGTATATCATTACAGCAGTACTTTCTATATTCTCAGTACTGTCTTTATCTGCACAGTCACAATCCAACCCTCAGGTTTCAAAATTATACCAGGATTATATTTTTATTAAAACAGCTTTAACAACGGACGATGCTGATAAAACATCAAAAGCCGCTGCAGAATTCGTTAAGACAGCTGCTGCAATAGATCCTAAAGTTATTTCATCGACTCATTTGTCTGCTCTGAAAAAGAATGCCGGTACTATTTCCGGAACCAAAAGTATAGATACCCAAAGAGAGGCCTTTCTGAATCTTTCAAAAGATATGATCGCGCTGACAAAGCAGTTCAAACTATCCGGAAAACCTGTTTTTGTAATGTATTGTCCTATGGCTGACGGAAGCTGGCTAAGTAATGAAAAGCAGGTTGTAAATCCTTACTACGGAAGTAAAATGCTTTCATGTGGGAGTATAAAGTCGGAAATTAAATAAAGACCTTAACTGTCTTTAAGATAATTGATTGTATAGTTTTATTTAAAGTGTAATTTAATTAAAGCTATACATTTTTTTTATTCTGTTTACTGACTTAGCGGAAGAAGATTGTTGACTCTATAATGGTTATAGCTCCAGATATACCAGTTTTTCAATCAGTTTTTTATTGGTACTTTCAGGGATTTGCCTCATTAAAAAGTTCCTGAATCCTGTGCCATATTTCCACAGAGATATTTTTCCAATCATCCGGCTGGTATTGACAACATAGTCTACTTTTTTTCTCCTTATTTTTTGAAAATTTTCGAAGACCCGGTTAAAATCTTTATTCTCTACGAGCAATTTTCCGATGATATAAGCATCTTCTATGGCCTGGCATGCACCCTGCCCCATATTAGGAGTTGTTGCGTGCGCGGCATCACCTATCAGGCATAAATTGTCAGAATACCATTCAGGTATGGGAGAGAGGTCTGTAATATCATTTAAAATGATATCCCCGGGAGAAGTTGCTTGTAGGATTTTTGTTACCAATGGATTGAAATCACTGAAAACAGAACAGAGATCAATATCTGGTTTAAAGCTTTTATCACTTATTACGGCATACCAATATACTTTTGTAGCTGACATCTTTACAAAACCGAAACGTTTACCTTTTCCCCACATTTCCAGAGCTTCATGATGGTACTCTTCCGGGAGATCGTAGTTAACGATGCCCCGCCAGCACTTTTGTCCTGTATTTCTGATGGTTCCTGTTTTTAAGATCTGATTCCTAACTTTGGATTTTATTCCATCCGCTCCAAAAACAACCATGCTTTCTACGGCTGTTCTGTTTTCAAAGTGTAACGTATAGTTATCATTTTTTTCTATACTTTGTAGATTATGACTTAGCTGAATGTTTTCGAAACCTATGTTTTCAGCAAGGATTTTTTGCAGCTCCGCCCTATGAATGGCTACATTGGAGACATTCAACTTTCTTTCAAGATCTGAACTATGTGTTCTTGAAATAGATCGAAATGAACCGTCAGTAATAGAGATCCCATGAATTTTATTCCCTGCATTTTCAACTTTTTCTTTTAGATTTAGTTGTTCAAATACCTTCATCGCATTCATGGCCATCATAATTCCTGATCCCACTGGCTTAATTTCAGGAGCTGACTCATATAATGTAACATCCAGCTGATGTTGTTTAAGGATATTGCCAAGGGTGAGACCTCCGATTCCGGCTCCGATAATTGAAATTGAATTCATATCAGCTTGATTATCTGCTTACAGGGTTAAAATATAATTTTCGGAAACTTTTCTAAAACCATATTTTTCAAAAAAATGATGAGCTCCTTTATTATCAATACCACTTTCCAAAAGGAGAAAGCTGATATTCCACTTACCGGATTCTTCGATCGCACTTTCCAGGAGGGTACTTCCGATAGATTGCCCGCGGTAAGACTGATCTAAGAGCATGTCTTCTAGCACTGCATAATTTTTAAAACCACTGTAAATCACATTAAAAACCAGCATCCCAATGATTTCTTTTTCAGCGTTTTCTGCAATTAAAATCCTGACCGTTGATGCAGAAGGACTTCCAGCATTAAAATCACTGTTAAACTGCTCTGTCAGAATGGATTCAAGATCAGCACTCCATTCTTCCGAACTTTCTGCTCTTCCTGAAATTATTTCTCCATGTGAAATGTATGACTTTGTTTTATGGGTAATAAAAAAGTCAACAAGTTCTTTAATCCGGCTTTTATCAGTAAGCCATTGAGTGGTATATTGCATCATTTGGATTTTTATTGTATTCTGAATTATTTCAGGTTTTTCAGCTCCTTTAATAGCGTATTTTGCTTATTAATGAATATGTTCAGTTGGTCTGTTTTCAGAGGATGAGCCTGCTGGTATTTTTCAATTTCAGGAAGTGTCTTTCTGATCTTAAAAGCGGTGTAAAGATCATTCATTTTCTTTTCATTGACATCGATCTGACTAATAAGATCCTTTATGTTTTTGACTTTTAAAGAATATTGATC
Source organism: Chryseobacterium sp. PTM-20240506 (assembly GCF_048296755.1). Classification (NCBI taxonomy): domain Bacteria; kingdom Pseudomonadati; phylum Bacteroidota; class Flavobacteriia; order Flavobacteriales; family Weeksellaceae; genus Chryseobacterium; species Chryseobacterium sp. PTM-20240506. The sequence goes on along the minus strand of NZ_CP182581.1, from coordinate 1,040,590 downwards.
AGAGCTTGCTTTGATAGATTTGGTTATTTCATTTTTCAGAATGGAATCGCTTATTGCATCAGTATGGTACTGAGCATCATGGTAGTATGATTCAGATTTGTCAAGGACTTCTTTATACTTAAAAATAACTTGAATGGCTTCCCTGTTTGCATCGCTTATTTTATCATCCAGTACTTTCAGATTGTTGTCATTCTTAATCAATTCAGAGTAAATCTGGTCGATCATATCACCACCCCGACCACTTTTAAAAGATCCTGAAACAGAAGATTCTGCATGATCCACTAAATTATCTGCAATAGGTGCATTCTCCGAATTATTTTCTTTGCAGGAGATTAGTAAGGCAACAAGGGATATGATGTAAAGTATTTTTTTCATGTGTTGTTTTTTTCAGTTGATATTTGTTGACTACAGAATTTTTCCGAAGATCTGATTATTTAATTTGATTAGTTGAATATATTTTTTGTATTGTTACAAACATTGAATTTATAAAATGGAATTGATATCAAAGCCTTTATTTTTAAAATTTATGAAAATTATAAAGTCCGGATTTAAAATTCCGCAGTTGAAGTAGCCTTTTATCCTGAGGCTTTCGCCGGCTTTTGATTGAGAGTAAAAAAAATCTCGATCATAAATACAAAGATAAAAAAAGCGGAGTCTGAAAATCAAACTCCGCTGCTAATTGTTTAGGCTAAATTATTTACCCAGGTAAGATTTTAAAATCTTACTTCTTGTATTATGTTTTAGTCTCTTGATCGCCTTTTCTTTGATCTGACGAACTCTTTCTCTCGTCAGGTCAAAAGTCTCACCAATTTCTTCTAAAGTCATTGGATGTTTTCCGTTTAATCCGAAGTATAATCTTACAAGATCCGCTTCTCTTGGAGTTAAAGTGTTCAATGCTCTTTCAATTTCAATTTGAAGAGATTCAAGCATTAAATCTTTATCCGGGCTTGGAGATTCTCCGGAACGCAATACATCGTAAAGATTAGAATCTTCACCTTCTACTAAAGGTGCATCCATAGACAGGTGTCTACCGGAGTTTTTCATAGATTCTTTAATATCCTCTTCGCTCATATCAAGAACTTCAGCCAATTCTTCCGGAGAAGGTGGTCTTTCATTTTCCTGTTCAAGGTGAGCGTATGCTTTATTGATTTTGTTAATTGAGCCAATCTTGTTTAGTGGCAATCTTACAATCCTTGACTGTTCTGCCAAAGCCTGTAAAATTGATTGACGAATCCACCAAACTGCGTAAGAGATAAATTTGAAACCTCTGGTCTCATCATATCTTTTTGCAGCTTTCATTAATCCTAAATTACCTTCATTGATCAAATCGGGTAAAGAAAGTCCCTGGTTTTGGTATTGTTTAGATACAGAAACTACGAAACGAAGGTTGGCTTTGATTAATTTCTCCAGTGCGGCTCTGTCACCTGCACGTATTTTTTGTGCCAAATCTACTTCTTCGTCTGCAGTAATCAATTCTACCTTACCAATTTCCTGCAAATACTTGTCTAATGAAGCAGTTTCCCTGTTGGTTACCTGCTTAGTAATTTTTAACTGTCTCATTTATTTTATCCTCAAACTAGAGTTACTATATATTATACGCTTGAAGAGGTCAAAAGGTTACACCAGTTTTAATTTTTTTTAAACATAAACTGAATTTTGCGCAAACAAAAAGGCGAAACCGAAGTTTCGCCCTATCTTTTTAATCGTTGAAATTTTTAGAATCACACTTTAGAGGTTAGATGTTGAACAAAAATATAACTCAACATACCACCCTGAGTTCTATCACGATCAATCTTATTAAAACAGGTCGTTCAACAATTTGGCCAGTCTTAAACCTCCGTAAAGAAGTTGCCTTTCCAGAGTATCGTTAAACTTATACTGGTAGTCAAATGATAATTTGGATCCATCCGGTGTTTGCGCATATATTTTATTGGCAATTTTATGCGAATCGTACAACCAGTCTTCCAATGTCCCGTACTGAATTTGCTTCACTTCATCTTTTGATTTGATATCCAGTAATCTTGAATATTCCGTGTAGCTGTATTTTTGGGAATCAACCAATTTTCCGTCCCAGACAGAGTGCAGGTTGGTTTTTTCTCCGAAATAAGTAACATTAATCTTGTTGCCTCCCAGATCTTCCGCTCTTCCTACGTGTAAAGGCTGTGCTAAATCTCCCATAATATGGATCAGGAAAATCAATGCAATTTTTCTATCTTTCTCAGGGGTTTTTTCATCTTTTACCTGTGCAGATAACGTATTTACCTGAGAATAAAGGCTTGGTCCCGCCTGTGCTTTTAAATTTTGCTCAAAGGTTTTAAAATCAGTCTGCGGATCAATATTTACATAATGCCATGCTGAAGCCTGCTTCCATACCCCTGTTGTATCCGATTTAATAAAGTCCGGCCAGTTAGCCCAATAGGCCAGGCGTTCCTTGCCCATAATTTTTCTGATTTCTCTTCTTGCCTTTCCGGAAAGATGATTCTCTGCGATTTCTGCAATAATTCTGTGTCCCGTTAATCCCCACGCAAATGAATAAAGAGAAGAGGAAATGAATGCTAAAATTAAAATTTTAGAATAAATACTTTTCATTGTAAATAACATTTTCAATCTGCAAAGATAACTTAGCTTTTGGTAATAAGGCGTAAAAAAGTGAATTTCTTATTATTATAATAAGGTTAATAAAATTTAATCATATTCATGGATTAAACCATGTTCCAATTAACAGGTAGCTACGTATTCTTTTATTTTATATTTTTTATCCGGAACCCGCTTTGATTATACAAAATTTTTATATTTTTACTGCTGTTATCGATAGTATTGTCGTAGAAATATAAAAATTGAATAATATTTTTTTTTTTCATTGCGATGAGATATATTATCTTTACAGGCCATAATCACAGGAAACACTATGTATGAGAATAATATTGTAGATATGCATTACAATAAGCTGCAGACAGATTTTAAAGCAGAGTCTGTAGCCGTTAATCTTTTGAAATATCACAGGAGTGTAAGCAATATTTTCATTGATCGTATAGGCATCAATGACAGGGCTTATCTTAAAGATATCAAAAGTATTTCAAGTAATTATCTGGGATTTGATGAAGAAGTATTTACGATAGAAACTTACAGGGAAGGGATATACGACTATCTTCCGGAAGGTTTGTTTCATCCCCCTTCATTAAGTACCTCAAGAAAGAATGTAGAAAGTGTTGTTAAGGAGATCCGCAAACAAAAAAGGATTGAGGAAGACGCGCGCAAATTTTTTCGTCCATTTGAATTAGAAATCTTTTTTACCGAAATCAGTGCTCTGTCTAAGGAGTTTGACTTTGATGTATCAAGCGATACCGATACACTGCTTGAAACGATCAGTGAGCTGTGGCCTATTGTAAGACATCTGGATACAAAGAATGCCTATATTTTTATGCATATTTTACCTTTTTTCCATAACATCCGTGGAGATAAAAGGTGGTTTGAAAGATGCCTGACTGCCTTCCTTCAGGTACCGGTAGAAGTTACCTTCACTCCTAATGTTATTGAGGATATAGAGGAAAATGACGACTCTATGCTTTTAGGAAATTCCCGATTGGGAGTTACTTATATTCCCAGTGGCAGGCATATGGACGGACAGCGTAACTGGGTTGTGAATATAGGACCCATTCCGTACGAAAAAATGAAAATGTATATTCCCGGAAATCCATTCAGAAAAGTTCTCCAGGCGTTATACGATTATTTTCTCCCTGTAACGGTAGATGTAGTGGAAAATTTTATCACCGAAAAACAGGAATATTCATTTAAGCTGGAAGATGATGAAAGAAATGCAAACCGCCTTGGATACTCTACATTTCTGTAAAATAATTTAGCTATATTTACAAGCACCAATACATTATAAATTTGAAAAACAACCAATGGAAATTTCTTCAGTAAAGGGAATCTTTTTAAGATATATTTTAATGCCTTTAATAGCAGTAATCATGATGGTTATACTCGGTATAATCAGAAGAAATAAACCTGCAATTAAAATTAAGGTCATTATTATTTATGTGCTGCTATGCAGTTTATGTTTGGCTTTGCCCGGATTTTTTGGGTTTGCCGGAAATCTATTTAACCCGTATTGGTATCTTATAGCACAAATCATTTACCTTATTTTTGGAATTATCCATGTCAACCTATTGGATAAATATTTCAAAAAACACATTGACTCATTGCCGATGAGCATTTTATTTGAGTCTATACTTTCATTAACGTGTATTGCTTTCGGAGGATATCTTTTTGTATTGCTGTTCAAATGGATGAGTGTGGGAACCGGTAATGCGGTCATGTCTGCAACGAGTGTTATCATATTTCTTGTTCCGATGGTGTTTCATTATTGCTATGTTCAGTTTATCAGTATTCCGGTGGATATTTATAAAACATGGCGTTATTCTCCAGAGCAGAGGCTTCCGGATTTTGAAGGCGCGGATTTTGATAGACTTATGGTATTGAATGTGGAATTGAGTAAAAACTTAGAAGATTCCAACAGGTTCAGAATTAAGGCTAAGACTTTGCCAACCGGAGTAACATTTGGAGACTGGTTTTATAGGGTAGTGGATGACTACAATCACAAAAATCCTAAATCGATCATTCACCTTACGGATGCAGACAGAGAATCTTATTACTGGATCTTTTATACTAAAAAATCATTTTTCAGCTTTAGAAAATATATTGATTTTAACCAGGATATTAATACAAACGGGATTTCTGAAAATGAAGTCGTAATTTGTAAGAGGGTTATTCAGCATGAAGAAGAAGGAATAACAAGAAAATCATAACCACACAAAATTTAAAAGTATTTAATATGATACAGCCTATTAAACATTTTGCAATCAATTGGGTTGACGGGATGAAAGTTTCCCAGAGACACCTGAATGATCAGGATAATTTTTTAATTGATACCATCAGGGATTCCAATTCATTGGGAATCACTCCTTATAATTACGGGCTTCTTCCTATCTCAAATGAATTTACAGATAAAACCATTTTTGATGTTCACAATACCGCGACGAATGATGTACAGCTGGTTATCAAACGTTGCAGTGCTGTAACACTGGCCGGATACAGAATGGAGCTGTCGGACAGAAGGGTAAGCGTAAAATCATTGGCGAAGTCCATGAATGAAGAACAGGCTGATGGAGAATATTACATTCTGATTTCAGTAAATCCGTTTGATAAAGTACCTTTTGGAGATATCGATCCTGAAGAGATCCCTCCAAGACACCCAAATGCCCAGCCGAATTACCATATTGAACTTCTTCCTGTAACGTCGCTCAACAGCAGCTATTCCGGAGGAAATTATCTGATCGTGGGAAAGGTTGATCTTAAAGGTAATATTGCCCAGGTTAATTCCAATTTTATTCCGCCATGTACTTCTATTCAGAGCCATCCTGTTCTTATTGATTACTATGGCAGTTTTGCTAAATCTATTGGAAATCTACAGCAGTATGCGTTCAAGATCATTCAGAAAGCTTCTCATAAAAATCAGAATACGGCACTGGCACAAAACGTTAAGTTTTTGTGTAATGCCATGATCAATACGTTCGGGGATATGTATTTTCAGTTCAGAAATGTGATTCCCTGGCAACCACCGGTATTTTTAATTGATTCTTTCGCAAAGCTGGCGCTTCGTCTTTATAATTCTACCCAGGTTCTGGTTCCTGCCGAGCTGGAAGAAATGCTGAATTACAGTTTGGAATGGAGTGAAATTGCCCCTCATACGTTATTGAATCAGCTTTCTATTGTTGCTGAAACCAATTATGATCATCACAATTGTGGTGAGCCTTTGCTTTATATCCAGCAGATGCTCAGAAGTCTTGAAATTATTTTCTCCAAATTAAGTGAACTTGATTATATCGGTCAGAGAAAAGAAAATATCATCGTTAATGAACAGGAAGTTTCCAATAACGCTAATCCGAAAAGAGGTTGGAGCGTATTGGATTAATTGATCCATATTAAAATATTAAAATCCCGTGTTACGGGATTTTTTTGATGAAACAAGCTTTGTAAACATGATTAACACAGCAGAAAGTATGTTTAAATAAAAAAAGCCCAGGCAAGTTGCCTGGGTTTTTGCTATTTTTTATTCAGGAGATCTATTGTATGCTCTACATGACCTCCACCTTTCCATTCATCATGTCCCGGAATAACCATCGTTGCTCCGGCATACCTGGATTTTAATTTTGCCATTGTCTGAGGCCACGCCTTTACATTAGCTTCTCCGGTATATCCTAAATCTGCCGCCATTCTGCTTTTTACCAGACATCCTCCATCTAATATATGGTATTTTGGGAACCATACCACTACATTATCTGCAGTGTGTCCCTCTCCAAGAAAATCAACGATAAACTCTTCTCCTCCAATGCGATAGGGTTTTCCTGTTTTTATAATTTCAGTAGAGGTTGCTTTTCCGTTCTTCTTTAAGATTTCGTTGGTTTTTTCCGTTGCATAGGTCTTGATGCCCTTGTTATTATAAAAACTGAGATCTCCTGCTCTGTCCTCATGGGAATGGGTGGCAAATACAGCAATAACAGGAAGATTATGGCGCTTTTGTATTGTATCTATCAGGCTTTGATACTGTGTTTTCTGCCATGGAACATCAAATAAAACGACTCCTTTTTTAGTAATAAGATATACTGCGTTGGTAGAATATTCCTTACCACCAAATACTCCAAAAGTTTTGTATATATACAAATTGGGCTTAATAGGTGGTTCTATTACAAAATCTCTTATCTGGGCATGGATGAACTGGCTTAGAAACACAATGGAAATAATCAGAAACTGACTTCTTTTTTTCATAATTTTTAGAATAATAATTTAATGATACTGCTTTTAAGAAGAATAAAAGTTGAAGCAGAAAGATTTGCAAACCTAATTAAAATAAAAATATTGACCATTTGCTGAAGAAGGTTTAACCCTTTTTTAACGATTATCAGTCACCATCATTCTGTATGAGGTAAATACTTGCTCGCAAATTTATCTGCATGATAATGTTGTGAAATCTCCGTAGTGGTTTTGAACAACCATTTTCACTTCGTCTGTGAAATTAACTTTGTTACTTTCAGGTAGGATTCCAGAGTAATGAGAAGAATATGATAAATAATTAAAGCAACATTGTTGCATTAATTAAAATTTTTATACTTTTGCCTTTGTTCACGAATAGGCTTTTTAATGTTTAGCCATAGCCTTTGATGATCATAGTTTAATACAATGTATATGAATTTCAGATTTATGCTGTCAGCATCCGGTATTTTTACTATTTCTATAGTAGGTGCCCAAAATGCACAATTAAAAGGAAGGATACTTTATGAAAACGGAGACTTTCCGAATACCGAAGTAATACTCAAAGGAACAAAAGAAAAGACGGTAGCCGACAAAACCGGTAACTACATTATGGAAAATCTGGTTCCGGGTAGTTATCAGCTTGTTATCAAGGCGAAAGGGTATGAGGAAGTGCAGCAGGACATTTTTGTAGAGAAAGCTTCTACGGCTATTCCGGATATTTTATTGTTACGTAATAGCAATACAATTGATGAAGTGGTTATTACTGGGGTTTCAAAAGAAACTTTAATTAAGGAAAATCCTGTTGCAGTGATCAGTATTTCTTCTAAACAGATTGAAAAATCGGTAGCTACCAATATCATAAGTGCCCTTGTAAAATCTGCACCGGGAATGAGTGTGGTAGAAACGGGACCGAATGTTTCCAAACCTTTTATCAGGGGATTGGGTTATAACCGGGTTTTGACTTTGTATGACGGGGTACGTCAGGAAGGTCAGCAATGGGGAGATGAGCATGGTATAGAGATCGGTCCCTATATGATTGAAAGGGCTGAAGTTATAAAAGGCCCTGCAAGCCTGATGTTTGGTTCTGATGCATTGGCCGGCGTTGTAAGTCTTTTTCCCTATATTCCGAATCTGGATGATGGAGTAGTACATGGTAAAATAACAAATGAATACCAGGGAAATAATAATCTTATCGGGAACGGAATGCAGGTGGGATACAAAAAGAACTCTTTTATAGCAGCCTTAACCGGCTCTTACCGAATGGCTAAAAACTTTAGAAATTCTATTGATGGAAGGGTCTACAATACCAATTTTGAAGAAAAGAACTTGTCTTTTTTATTAGGATATAAAACAGACACCCGTTTTTCTAAGATCAATTTTACATTATATGATAATCTCCAGGGAATACCGGATGGTAGTCGAGATCCAAAAACCGGAAAATTTACTTATCAGGTAGGAGAGGGAGATGATGATGATATGGAAAAAAGACCTATTGTGCCGGAAAAAGATCTTAACTCTTATGCTCTTTCCCCATTGCACCAGAGAATTCAGCATTACAGGCTATATGCTCAACATACCGAACAGTTGAAAAAAGGTGATCTGGATATCCAGCTGGCATTACAACAAAATATCCGCCGTGAATACAATCATCCTACATTTCCCTCCCAGGCCGGGATGTATGTACGACTCAACACGTTAAATTATGGGGTACGCTATAATTTTCCAAAATTTTCGTCTTTTGAAATTTCTGCCGGAGTGAATGGTATGATGCAGAATAATACAAATAAATCAGCAACTGATTTTCCTATTCCGGACTATGATCTGCAGGAGGAAGGAGTTTATGCTTATGTAAAATGGAAATACAAAAGACTCAACATCAGTGGTGGTGCGCGGTATGATCTTCGGAATATTCGATGGAGTGACTTTTATATAGGAACAAATCCTATCACCCAATTTGAAGAACACGTCCCATCATCATCTGCCAGTGCCGAACTTCGATTTCCCTTGTATCATAAAACATTCGGCGGACTATCTGCCAGCATAGGATCAGCGTTTCAGTTAACGAAGCACATCAGTCTTAAAGCAAATATCGGAAGAAGCTACAGAGCTCCTAATATCACAGAAATAGGTTCCAATGGATTGGATCCGGGAGCTCATATTATTTACAAAGGAAACAGGAATTTTGATCCGGAGTTTTCATTACAGGAAGACTTGGGAGTCAGTACACGCTTTAAAGATTTTTCTGCAGACGTGAGTTTGTTTAACAATAATATTCAGAATTATATATATCTTTCATTGCTTATAGACAGTCAGGGAAATCCTCTCGTCGATTCCCAGGGAAACAAAACCTACCAATATCAGCAGGCTTCTGCCCAACTTTATGGTATGGAAGCATGGCTTTCTCTTCATCCTGAGAAGTGGAAGGGATTTAATTTTGAAACCAGTTTTTCGGTTATTTATGGATTCAACCGGGAAAAGATGTTTAAAAACCAGGGAATCAACGGCGAATATCTTCCATTGATCTCTCCGCTGAGATTATCAGGCAATATATCCCAGAAAATAGCTACAGGTTCCACAATTATTTCTTCGATTACTCCAATGGCAGAAATAGAATATTCAGCTGCGCAGAACAGATACCTTAACCTCAATGGTACTGAAACTGCAACATCTGACTATACCTTATGTAATATAGGAACGTCCATGGCTATCAACTATTCGGAAAATCATTCCGCAGTCCTCCAGTTTCAGGTGAATAATGTTTTTGACCGTGCTTATCAGTCGCATCTTAGCCGTTTGAAGTATTTAGGCAATATTTATAATATGGGAAGGAATGTATCTTTAAAACTTATTGTTCCTTTTTAAGGATATAAAAAAAGTGGCCGGATTTTTTCCAGGCCACCTTATTTGTGTTATACTTAGGATTTACTTTTTTACCAGTATTTTCTCCGTCGCTTTTTTACTTAGAATTTCTTTTTTTCCTTCGATTTCAATTGTTACGGATTTATCGAAACTCTCAATTTTAATGATCTTTATCTTTGTATTCAGTAATAACTTTCTCTCCGTGAGATAGCTTAAGAAAGCATCATCTGAGAGTGTAACGGATGCAAAAACTACGGTTTCACCGACTTCGCAATTGCTCAGCTTCTGCAGATCCTGAGCAATAATATTTCCATCTTTATCGGGAATAGGCTCTCCATGGGGATCGAATTTCGGATGATCCAGAATTTCATCCATTTTATCAAAAAAGATCTGGGAGTGTACGTGTTCCAATTGTTCTGCAATTTCATGCACATTTTCCCAGCCAAAGTTCATTTTTTTCACCAGAAACATCTCCGTCAATCTATGTTTACGCACTACCAAAGCTGCTTCCCGTCTTCCTTTTTCGGTAACTCGGAGAGGTTTGTAGGTTTCATAAACAACCCAGCTTTTTTCTGCAAATTTTTTCATCATGTTATTAACGCTGGGCATTTTTACATTTAAAAATTTACTCAGTTCGTTAATCGTTACTTTCCCTTCATTATCAACCAAATGAAACAAAGCCTTCAGATAATTTTCTTCTGTTAATGTTGTTTTCAAAATGTTAGACGATTTTACCTACAAATCTAACAAAATATTGTGGAAATGTTGCGCTTGTTGTCTTCAATTTTTTTAATTTTGATCTATGAAATTTTCATTCAAAAACGATTATTCAGAGGGATGTCATCCCAATATTCTACAAGCACTTTTACGATCTAATCTCGAGCAGGAAGCCGGTTACGGGGAAGACCGTTTTTCTTTAGAAGCTAAACAACTGATCAGAGAAAAAATAGGAAAAAAAGATTCAGAAATTTATTTCGTTTCAGGCGGAACACAAGCTAACCTGATCGTTATTTCATCTATTTTAAAACCCTATCAGGCTGTAATTTCTGCTTCTACAGGTCATGTTTTAAATAATGAGACCGGAGCTATTGAAGCTACAGGCCATAAGATTCTAGGCATTGAAAAAGCAGATGGGAAATTAACGCCGGAAGATATCATAACGGTTTTGGAAAGCCATACCAATGTTCCGCATCAGGTGATGCCAAAATTGGTTTATATTTCCAACTCAACAGAATTAGGAACCATTTACACCGCCCGAGAACTGGAGGATCTTTCCGCATTTTGCAAAGAAAGAGGCTTGTATCTTTTTATGGATGGAGCAAGGCTTGGACATGGTTTAACGGCAGAAATAAGTGACCTGAGTCTTGAAAAAGTAGCCCGGCTTACTGATGTTTTTTATTTGGGAGGAACTAAAAACGGAGCTCTGATAGGGGAGGCAATTGTGATCAATAATCCTGTTCTTCAGGAAGATTTTGGGTTCAATATCAAACAGAAAGGGGCTTTGCTGGCAAAAGGAAGGTTACTTGGAATCCAATTTCTGGAACTGATGAAAGATGATCTGTACTTTGATCTGGCCAGACATGCGAACCAGCAGGCGATGAAAATAAAAAATGCCCTACAGGAAAAAGGAACTGCCTTTTTATCCGTGACTTATACCAATCAGATATTTCCCATTTTGAGTAATGAGCTTATCGATATTTTATCCCAAAAATTTGAGTTTTACATCTGGAAAAAGATCGATGACCAGTATTCTGCAATCCGGTTGATTACTTCTTGGAATACTCCTGACGAAGGCATCAATGATTTTATTGAAATTATTAACAGAGAGTCATAACTAAAAAAACAGCCATATGGCTGTTTTTTTAGTTTGCATCACTGCTGATTAACCGTGGGGATCTTGCCTAAGTATTTGCTTTATACCCGCAACCACTTCATCTTCAAGATGTTTTATTTTATCTTTTTTCATTCTGATATAAATAGCGATCGGAAAAGAGAAGATAAAATAAAATAGAGGAATATCACTGTTGGTTTGTGTAATAACGGTACCTATTCCCGGATTGGTCGTTATTTTTACATTTCCGGTAAGAGTAAAACCACTTGTACGAACCTGTAATGTTCCAAAACTTGTCTGAATTTTATATTGAGGAAATATTCTCCTTAAATCTTCGATAAATTCGGACTGTGAAAAAGGCCTGAATTGAAGTGTCTGCATAGAACATGATTTTGGTTTGTATTCGTGGAAAGTCGCTAATGTGATGCAAGAAGCTGTATTATTTTAATGCTTTGGATACAAGCGCACAATCAGCAACATTCATTTTCGGTCCATCTTTGTAAGCAACTTTCTTTTCGTCGGCATACTTACTTTGTCCGCCTTCTTCTTTATGGTCTCCAATTCCTTCAATTAATGTATTGTCTTTCTGAATAAAGAAAATATCGCGTTTACTTTTAGTACCTTCTGATTGGAATTCATAAGTGAGTTTTAATGTATCTCCTGATTTAAAGCCCGTTATATCTCCTTTAGAACTGTCCTTTTCGCTGTTTTTATAAGCTAATTTACCTGAGATGGTTCCCAGATTATCATCAATAGATGCAAAAACACTGTCTTTACCAATTACTCCTAAATAGCAAAATGACTTTGTTCCTAATGTATCAACCACTGGCTCTTCAACTGCAACAGAATCGGTTTCCACTTTTGGAGTTACAGGTTCCGATTTTTTATTGCAATTCATTAAAAAGAATGATAATGAACCCAACATAATTAATTTTTTCATATCCTTAGAATTATATTAAATCAAATTTAGATTTTGCTAAATTAACCAAACTATTTAAATCAAAGATATATTTAATGGAAATAAAATTTATTTTAAAAAAAAACCCGAAATACTTGTGTATATCAAATTTTTCCTAATTGCCGAGAATCGCTTAAAAAAAACTTTCCCTGATATTTTCCCGTATATCAAAAACTCATTTAGGCATAAAAAGTGCTTATAAAGGATAATAAAAATCGGATATGATAAAAAGTTTTAAAATATTTTGTCTTGCTTTCATTTTCTTTGGAGCAAGTTCTTTCAAATCTCAAAAACCTCAAAATTATATTTATACTTCTTCAGGTGATCTTCATGATCTGGAAAAAAAGATAAGAAGCAAAGAGATCGGAGGAGTTCAAATTGTGTATAATTGGAAATCTTTGGAAAAAGAAAAAGATGTTTATGATTTTTCCCGGATTGAAAATGATCTCAATTTCCTAAGCCAACTGGATAGAAAGTTGTTTATCCAGCTTCAGGACCGCTTTTTTGAACCCGAAGCCCGATACGTTCCGGATTATATATTAAAAGATAAGGAATATAAAGGAGGATTGGTTCCGCAATATGATAACCCTGGTGAAAATAAGCCTGTTGGGAATGGTTGGGTCACCCAACAATGGAATCCCGAAGTTCAAAAAAGATTTCAAAAGCTCATTGGCGCTTTAGCTGAAAAATTTGACGGAAGAATTCAAGGTATTAATTTACCGGAAACATCTATAGACATTGAGATGAAAAAAGATAAAACCGGTTTCAGCTGTGACCGTTATTTTCAGGCAGAGATCGATAATCTAAAGTTTGCAAAAGAGGTATTCAAAAAGTCCAACGTTTTGCAGTATGTAAATTTCTTTCCTTGTGAATGGGAAAATGATCATCAATATATGTCCAGGCTATTTAAATTTGCCAAAGAAAATAATGTGGGTTTAGGCGGTCCTGATATTGTTCCCAACAAAAAAGCCCAGATGAAAAATTCCTATCCCTTCTTTAATCAGTATAAAGGACAACTTTCTTTAGTTGCAATGGCAGTCCAGGAGCCAACACTCACATATAAAAATCCAAAAACAAAGAAACCTTTCACAAAAGAAGAGTTTGTAGAATATGCCGGGAACTATCTGGGTGTGGATATTATCTTTTGGAGCGTGGAAACACTGTGGATAAGGGAATTGAAAGTTGAAGAATAAGGGGGAGTTGTATTTGTGTTTGAGAGTCTGAGAGTTTGAGAGTTTGAGGGTTTGAGAGCTGCAATAAGGTTCAAGATGTAAAGTTAAGTTAAGAGTTGAAAGTTGAGAGTTATTACAATATAAATACTCTCAACCTTAACGATATCTAGAACCACCTACCAAATCAAACAACCTTATACCAACCCAGTATTCTACAACCCTAATACTCTCAAACTCTCAGACCCTCTAACTCTCAACCCCAAAACTCTCAAACACAAGTACTCTCAAACTCTCAAACTTCCACGAAATCCTCTTGCAGCGTAGTATGAATCTGCACCGTTGTGATACATGAAAACCGTATTGTACCGGCGGTCGCAGAAGATGGCGCCTCCCAATTCACGAATTTCAGGTGGTGTCTTTACCCAGCTGGATGTTTTCAGATCAAACTTTCCTAATTCCTGAAGTTGGCGGTATTGTTCTTCAGTTAGTAATTCAATTCCCATTTCTGACGCTTTGTCGATGGCATTACTTTCCGGCTTATTGGCTTTACGGGATTCCCAGGCCTGGTAGTCGTAACATAAGCTTCTTCGTTTTGGACTTTCCGGAGAGCAGTCGACAAAAATGTATTCATCGGATTTTTTATCGTAACCGATGACATCGGGCTCTCCTTCAGTATCTTCCATTTCAGAAAGTGACCATAATTTTTCAGGTTGTGCTTCAAGCCTGGTCTGGATCTTACTCCAGTCAAGGCCTTTGTGACGGCCGGTATTTTTTTCAAAACGCGTCTTCAGAATTTTTAAAAGTTCCTGACTCTGTTGTGAAGTTAATTTTTTCTTATTCATATTAATTTGATGTTTTTTTGTTATTCTTTAATGGGATGGGATTTCGTATAACACGTATTCCTGAAGTTACTGATTATATGCGTTTTAGGTATATTTTTTAAAATTTTTGTCTAACTGATCATGCAGATATTTTTAATCAGATTAAAAAACTTACAATACATTATTATTACCAAATCCAACTTTTCGGTCAGCAGGTCTGAAGTAATATGAAATCAGAGTAAGTACCAAAAGCAATAGTGAAGCAAAAATTTTACTTGAATTGTGATCTGAAGCAAGATGGGAAATAATAGCTCCTGACATCACGAAGAAAAATCCTGCATAAGCCCATTCTTTTAATAAAGGATACTTAGGAATAAGTACGGCGATGACACCCAGGATTTTCCATACTCCGATAATGGTCATGAGGTAAGCCGGATATCCAAGGCTGGTAAAGTTTTCCACTTCATCTTTATTTTTTAAAAGCTGAACCGCAGCAGTTGATACCATTCCCAATGCCAGCCAAAGGGTAAATATCCAATAGATGATCTTGTTTCTTTTTTCGGATTTGTTTGATTGTGTTTCCATAGTATAATTTTTTTGTGATTAGTCGTTAATTCCTTTACCGTCAAGAATTTGAGGAATGCATTTTTCAATTCTTGATTCACGGGTTTTACTTTGTTTAGCAGAGGAAAAATGGAGTAGGTAAGCCCTTTGTCTTCCCGGTGTTAAGGATTCAAAAGCTTGTTTTAAAACAGGATCTTTATCCAGCTTCTGTTGAAATTCTTCCACCACTTCGAATTCTTTGGTCTTTTTCATTTCAACTTTAATTCCCGATTCTTCAATTTCAACAGCCTCAAATATGTATTCCCGAAGAATTTTTTCAAGGTCATTAATCTGTTCCAGATCTGTAAAGCGGATTTGTCTTGCGGCCTGTACATTTTCCGTCTGTTGGATCAGAATGTTATCAGGATCCTTCATTAAAGCACCTTTAAAAAAGAGTAGGGCGCAATAGTCTTTGAACCCGTGGATCAAAAAAATATTTTTCCCTTCATAGGTATAACAGGGACATCCCCATTTTAAATCTTCTACAAGTTCGGTACTTAAAGCAATGATTCTTAATTTTTTAAATTCTTTTTGCCATTGGCCGGATTCGTTAAAGAAAAAGTCTGTTTTTGGATTCATGGTGTTTTGTGTTATAGGGTTTAGAGTGGGAGAGTTTTAGGGTTTGAGAGTGGGAGGGTTTGAGTGTGTGAGGGTGAGGTTTGCAGGATTCGAATTCCGGGGTTAAAAAATGAAATGGTTATTTTCCTCTAACTTCTAATCTCTAATTTCTAATTTCTCAATTCCCTTAACCACTTCCTGAAGTCGATTATGGGCCATATTGATTCCCTGGGCAAATGGTAATTTCAGGTGCTGGTCCCTGAAGTCTACGGATTTATAGATGGTTTGGATGGTAATTTTGCTGGTTGTGTCAGTTAATTTTTCAAACTCTAAAAACTCGATCTGAGCGGGGAAGGGTGTATTTTCCATTTGAAAGGTCCGGATTATTTTCTGATCGGGAATGATCTCATGGATCGTTCCGTTGGCACTGAAGACTACGTCGCCCTGCGGGTTTGAGGTTTCAAAACGGTAGCCGCCATGTTGCTTATTTTCCATTTTTACCACTTTAGTTCCCATCCATTGTTCTACCAATTCGGGTTCTGTGTAAGCTTTAAAGAGAAGATGGACAGGAAGATCAAATTCCCTGGTGATGAAGATTTCCTGCTTGCCGTCTTCGGCGTGAATTTTTGTTTTTAGTTCCATGTTTTTGGTTTGAGGGTTTTGGTGTTTGAGAGGGGGAGAGTAAGAGTTGTTAGGTGTAATTATTCATTGCCCATTACTTACTACTTATGTTTTGATATGCTTTCATCACGCTTTCCAGCTTATTGAATTTCTCATCCCACATTTTGCGGAAGGGTTCTATAAAATCGGCTATTTCTTTCATTTTATTGGGATTTAGGTGGTATATCATTTCGCGGCCGTTTTGTTCCTGGGTTAAAAGTTCACATTCCGTAAGGATCTGTAAATGCTTCGAAACAGTAGGGCGGGCAGTATCAAAATTAGAAGCAATGGCTCCTGCGGTCATTGATTGGGCCGCCACCAACATCAAAATAGATCTTCGGGTAGGATCTGCTATTGCCTGGAATACATCTCTTCTTAAATTCATCGTGTAGTTATTTGACTACAAATATATATGAAGTTATTTAGCTACGCAAATATTTTACAAAAAAAATTGAAATTGTTTTATATAAATCTTTTGTAAAGCATTGGATTGCGGCTTTGAGCCCGGAGACAGGGTAGTTGTAAAGGTTAGGAAAAATCATATTATTCTCAAAAAGCAATTGTAACGAATAAAAAACGATCAAATAATCGCTGTTTACAAGAGATTGATTATATTTATATCACAAATCAACGATCATTGAGAACTATTCTTAAACTTATAGTAGCTTAAAATCGGCCTCACAAACCACAGGCTGATTATTTCTTTATTTGGGTAATTCTATACCCGAACAGGTTTTTCATTTAATCATATTATTTATTGGGTTGCTTACAAAGGCAATTGCATGAATTATTTCTACAGTGTCCTGATCATCTTATGGATCAAGACTATAATATTATTAAATGATATCCCAAAATTAATGAAGAATAATAAGCATACTTTAAATGATACAATATATTTGGGAGGTAAAAATAATGAATACTCCCTTTTTAAAAAGAAAATGCAGTCATTGCAGCAGCGATAGATTTTATTGCAGTGAGAAGTTCAGGATGAACGCTCAAAAAAAGAATATTGATATATGGTTAATTTACAACTGTTTAAAATGTGGGAGCTCTTATAATATGACGATTTTTTCCCGTATAAAACCAGAAAACATAGATAAAAATCTTTTTAATAAGTTTTCGGAGAATTGTACAAAGACAGCCTGGGATTACGCGTTTTCCAGGGAAACAGCACGGAAAAATAATGTTGAACTGGATTTTGAGAGTGTCCGGTATGAGCTGGAGTATGAAAAGGTTTCAGCAGAAGATATTCTGAATGGTGACCATGATATCATAACCTTTGAAATTAAATATCCTTTTGATTTTAATCTTAAATTTTCATCTGTTATAAAAAAATGCTTACAGCTTTCGACAAATAAACTGAACCAATTGATCAAGGAAGAAGCAATACATATCCTGCAAGGGCCACTGCAAAAGAAGCATAAGATCAAGAATAAGGATATAGTACGGATAAACAGAGTAAGATTGAAAAGCATGTATAATAATTAATTATCACTATTTTGTGATTTAAATTAATTTTAAAACCCTCTTACCATAAAGGAAGAGGGTTTTGTATATATTATTTTTTCCTGATCGAAATGAAGGTCTGTAATACAACAGAAGTAATAATCAGAGAAAGTCCAATATAGAATGAATGATTTACCTGTTTGCTTTCATTAAAGAATAAAAAGGCCATGATAATTGCATAAACAGGCTCTAGATTGAAGGTTAAGTTCACTGTAAATGCAGGGATCTTTTTTAAAACCTCTGCAAATATAACTTAGAGACCCACTGTACAAAAAAGAGCCAGGATCATCAGATTACCGATATCTTTCATTCCGGGAATCACACTTTCTACTGGGAAAAAATAAAGATAAACCGGTAGGACAGCTCCCAGGCAAACAGTTCCACTAAGCATCTGGTAGTAATTAATGACTTTGGTGTCATAATGTTGAACCAGGCGCTTGTTGAAAATGGTATACAAAGCGCCAATAGCGGATGAAATAACACCCAAACCAATTCCTAATTGATACGATGTATCAAAATGAAAAATCAGACTGATCCCAAAAACCGTTAATAAACTCAGCAACAGCTCAGAAATTTTAAACGGTTCTTTATCGATGACAGGTTTGAATATTGCTGTAAAGAAACTGGTCAGACAATAACACACTACACCTATGGAGATATTAGCGTATTTGATACTTGCGTAAAAAAATAACCAATGCAAGGTAATCAGTATTCCAACTTTGGCTATATGGAATTTTCCCCGGGTTGAAATCATATAAGGGATTCTCAGCGATTTGAGAATCACAAATAAAATGAGAGTGGAGAATAACAGCCGGTACCAGACCAGAAGACCTTCGTTAAGCGAGATGAGTTTTCCGAATATTCCTGTAAATCCAGCCAGTATAACGGCCAGATGTAATAATACATATGATTTTTTCATTAGACAATTTGCCTTTCTGTAAAGACAAAGATTTTAATTAATAAGTAATTGAATCTGAAGCATTAGAAAACAGCCAATAAAATTTTATCGGCGTTAATACTTCAGTTACACTTTAGAAATATTAAAATCTTGGAGGAGGCAAACAGCTTGAATGGTTCAT
This sequence comes from Chryseobacterium sp. PTM-20240506, assembly GCF_048296755.1. Classification (NCBI taxonomy): domain Bacteria; kingdom Pseudomonadati; phylum Bacteroidota; class Flavobacteriia; order Flavobacteriales; family Weeksellaceae; genus Chryseobacterium; species Chryseobacterium sp. PTM-20240506. Next base: position 1,021,730 of record NZ_CP182581.1, on the reverse strand, counting down.
ATTGGATTGTATTGCAGCAAATATAAGAATTAAATCCAGGAATACTACATATGGAATACATTAAAGGTATGGCCGTCAGGATCGGAAAAAACAAATCCATAGTAATGATCTCCGAAACTTTGAGGCGCCGAAACAATGGTGCCACCGGCTTTTTCAACTTCTTTAGCCCAGGCATCTGCCTGATCTTTGCTTTCTGCAGATAGCGTAAAAACAATCTCATGGACTTTCTGGGTGTCGCAGAATTCTAACGGCTTAAGATTGGACTCCAGGATATTTTTCAGGAAAAAATGGATCACAAAATCATTGTCACCAAAGAAAAAGCTTACCAGCTGATCAGAGGTGTGCGGACCATTAGGTTTAAATCCTAAGTCTGTATAAAATTTGTGGGTACGTTCAAGATTGGCTACGGCCAGATTTGACCAGATCATTTTAGGTTTCATAATGATTTTATTTTTTGGTTAGGATAAAGGTATACGGTTTATAAAGAATCTGCATTGCCATATGACAAGATTTGTAATGGCTGAGAATCGGGTATTTGAAAAGATGACAGAAAGATCAGCGTATGAAGGATAATTACCCCTATTCGGAATGAATTTAAAAAGTCCTATAATTTATATTATGTTAAATTGTATATGCTAGTATAAATTTATGTATCTTTTTATAATAAGCATACTTAATAATTTCTTTGAATTATAAATGCTTCAGAAATATTTTTCATTCCAATTTTTTCATAAAATTTAAATGCATTTGCATTTGAATGTAAAATTAGTTTGCATTCATTGCCTGCACTTTCTTTTGTGAGTTCAATTAATTTTTTTCCAATATTCAGATTTCGATATTGTAAGTCAACGCAAAGATCTGAAAGATAGCAACAATAACTAAAGTCGCACAAAGAACGAGCAATTCCAACAAGTTTTGTATTATCCCAAGCAGAAACTATCAGATTTGCATTAGTGAACATTTTTTGTAAACGGATTTTATCATTCATATCTTCAATTGGCAAATAATCAGAATCAAATAATAGGGCTATTATTTTTTCAATTTCTATTTCTTTGTTTAATTTATATATTATGTCTTTCATATAATTCCCTATAACGAAGTGTTGTCAAATGCCTTGTCAAATTTATCTGTAAGTTGGCAGAGCCGATTTGTTTTAATTCTTACTAAAGACTGATTGTTTTAACTATACAAAGTTGTGTATGGTTTAATTTTATTTATTGTTGATAATCGGTGCGAGTTCTGTTTTTAATTTGTCAAACTCTTCTTTGCTCATCATATCAATTTCTACTAGATCTTTTGCTTCCTTTAATTTTGCTATCGCTTCATCTCTAGTCATCTTTCTGTTTTTTAAAAGAATTTCACCAGATTCAATTCCTAATTCTGTATCCATTACACTTAAATATTTATTTATTCCGAAAGCTCGACCATTTATTTCTCCCAAAACCATAACTACATACAAAGGCTTGTTTTTACTACCTCTATGGTATGCTTTTATCTCTCTGACAATAACTGTAGTGTTCTTTAAACTGTTGTCTGCCATATTCTGTGCATCACCACCCATAGCAGACATAATACTTCCAAATCCAGCTGGTCTGCCCATTTGTATAAATTCATAAGTTTTTTTTGAAGTACTTCTTGATTGTGAAATACCTCCTCTTGCTCTACCTCCATAACTTCCTGAATAAGTTCTTGTATTCAGTTCTTGAGATGTAGGATATCCTAATATTAATGTATCACCAACTTTCACACTATTTTTATTCGTCGTTATATATTCTTTAACCTGAGCACCATTTTTAATAGTGTTGAAAAAATTAATGTCCTGAGTGTTTTCGTAAGTCAATAAATCAATATCTTCTTGAGCTTGAATATTAGCTATTGAGAAAATAATAGTAAAAAAAGTAATTGTTTTTTTCATAATTGTTATTTATTATAGTTGTTTTATTTAATATTCGTTTTGAGATTTTAAATATTAAATTTCAGAAATATTGTGCATTTTTCAAATAAAAATCCTAAAAATCTGATGTTACCATTCTAAACTTATCAATATCCCTACTTTGTTCTATCTCAAATATTTAGTAGTCTTTTCTGTTTATGTACTAACCAAAGATAATCAATCTAATCTATCATAACCTACGGGATGCCGTAAATGATCACATAACGGTTAGTTATAAATACTATACAAAAACCAGGCTTATTGTAAGCCTGGTTTTTGTATAGTATTTAAATATATATCAGGAGCACATTTGCTCTTAGTTAGATGAATACTTCTCCTTGTGCGATTTTACAAACATCCCCTTCTACAAAAACATGATCCATTTGTTCATTTTCACCGGTGACCATAACTTTAATCTGGCTTGGTCTTCCCAAAAAATGCCCCTGCTCAATAATGATTTCGTTATTTATTTCTGCAATTTTATTCTCAACTAAGTAGGCACCTACAGGACCAGCTGAGCTTCCTGTGGCAACATCTTCTACCCAACCCTGATTATCCCAGGTTCTCCCCTGCTTTCCGGCAACATCCAGAACAAATATGAATTTGGCACCAATTTCATTAAGCTTAACTTCTAAATCAGGAATTATAATTTTTGATTTGCCTAATGCACTGGCTTTTACAGGAACTATTAAGTAAGGTAAACCTGTAGAAACCACCTGAAATGGAAATTCTTCGAATTTGTCCTCCATGCTCAGATTTAAATAGCTTAAAAATTCAGTTTCTTGTTCTTTCCTTAATACCGTTTTAAATTCCGGAATTCCCTGATTCATTCTTGCTGAATAATAGTTTGGTTTTTTTGTTGTTTCCACAACAACCGGCTTTTCATTAAGCTCAATAGTCCAGCTGTTTCTCTCCTTTTCCGGGGAATAAAGATCGTGAAGCATTGCAGACAAGCCGATTATGGGGTGTCCTGCAAAATCCAGCTCTTCTTCAACTGTAAATATGTATGCTCTGAAAGTGTTCGGATTGATTTTATAATAAAAGATACTTTCAAATTGCTTCATTTCCTGCGTTAGAATATGCATGCTCTTTTTATCAAATTCCTCATTAATCTCAAAAATGGTCAATCCGTTTCCAGAAAATTTCTTTTTTGAGAAAACATCTACATGGTAGTACTTCATTATATTTAATTTTTATTCAGTTTGTTGGATATATTATTTTATCTCTTATAAAGAATCCTGTTTTTTGCCTGATGTTCTTTTCTTGTAATTCAACAGATAAGTTCCTTTGTCCGAATTTTTAGAGAAATTACTACCGAACTCCCAAAGGAAACGGGCATTTGCTCTGGCCTCTTCGTTAGTGAAATTTTCATATTCAATTCTGTACAGTGAGCTGAATAAACGGGAACGCCCAACACCATGATGACAATGGATCAAAACAGGATAATTTTTAGGGTTATCCATAATAGATAAAAACTTTTTTACCGTGCTGTCCTGGGGAATCTGATCGGTGGGCAAATTGAAATAATGAATACCTGAAAGCTTATCTACGGCATTTTCTTCCGCATTTACCTGTTTCTTTGTTTCCGGGTTGAGTTCCGTTTGCTGCAGGCCATCCCGTAGGTCAATAACCGTTTTTATATTGTGACTCTTTAATACCTCCGGTAATTTGTCAGGAGGAATAACTCCTGAATTGTACACCTTGTTTTCTGAAATGGTGACTAAATTATACCGCACCTTCTTTTGATAAAGGGCACCAATTAAAAATAAAAAAGCTATTATTAAAAGCGGAATTAGTATTTTTTTCAGCGTATTGTTTTTAAAATTCAGGCTCATGATTGAATGATTAAATCTTGTATCGTGGAAAGCTCTAATTTATTTAAAAATATTCATTTTCTCTTATAAAAATATTTTAAGTAAAAAACCTTTTTGATCTAAGGCCTATCCGGGGTTTATTAGGCTTTTTTTTAAATGGAACTAGCTGGTAATTAGCTTTTAAATATAAAGAAAAGGAGACCTCTGGATCTCCTTTTTATTTCAATAATTTTCTGTAAATGTCTAAAAGAACTGATATATTATGCATCAAATGAATTCTACTGATCCTGCAGATCACTTGGGTCTGCCGGATTTTATTATTTGCAGGCAACGTATTGTACCGCCGTCTACCCGAAGAACAGAACCACTGATGTAGTCGGCAAAATGACTGCAAAGGTATACTACAGCTCCTGCAATCTCTTCGGGTTCACCAAACCTTCCTGTGTCATTCGGAATAAGTTCCTGGACAGCTTTGTACTTGATCTCCTCCATATCTGTTCCCCAATTAAATTTCGGGGCTGCATTTTTGAGCCAGTCTTCCACCATTGGATTGATAATGGCACCCGGCGACACCACATTTGATGTGATGCCCGTATCTTTTAGTGTTCTGGCAAGCGAAACAGACATATTATGACGGGCGGCCAGGGTTGCATTGTAATGAGGCTGCTCTTTAATCGGTTGTATGCCAAGGCCTCCTCCGATATGGACTACCCTTCCCCAACCCAGATTTTTCATCTGTGGCACAATACGTTGAATCATCCGTACATATGAAACTACATTTGTATTGTAAATATCCAGCCAGTCATCGGCTGTCGCTTCACCCCAGGACTTATGGGAAGTTGCACCTGCATTATTAATCAGGATATCTATCTTTCCAGACTGGAGTGCTTCGGCGGCTACCTGATCTGCTCCTTCATCAGTTGAAAGATCCCCTATAGCAATTTTTGCAGACCCTCCTTTATCGATTATTGCTTTTGCAACGTTCTCGGCACGGCTTTTATCACGGCCATGGATAATTACCATAGCACCTTCATTTGCTAGCATTTTTGCAATAGCTTCGCCGAGGCCGGAGCTTGAACCTGTAATTAATGCTCTTTTTCCTTTTAATTGTATATCCATTATTATTGTATTGGTTTTTATTGATATTATTTTTTATTGGGAGCGTAGCCAAACGCTTTTTTATAAGCATATGAAAAATGAGAAAGATCTTCGAATCCCAGATCCAGGTATATATCAGAAGGCCTGTTTCCTTTTTCCTCTATTTGATATTGAGCATCTTCCAGTCTTTTTCTGACGAGCCACCTGCGGGGGCTCGTCAGAAAAAGCTTCTCGAAATCTCTTTTGAATCCGGCCAGACTTCTCCCTGTAAGAAAGGCAAAACGTTCAATACTGATATTATATCTGTAATGGCTATTCATAAATGCCTCGAGATTAATTTTACCCGGCTCTCTGAAATCAAAAAGGATATTCTTAAACTGTGGATTGTTTTTGATCAGTAACATGATCAGCTCCCGGGTTTTTAACATTAGAATATGATGATCAATTTCAGGCTCCTGCAGATAGGGAATCAGAGATTCTGTAAATCCTTTGAGAAGATTGTCGGGACTGATCAAAAGCACTTCTCCGGACAAATTCATTTCATCTGCTATCCACCCATATTGATGACTCATTTCCTTTAAAGTGGTTTGGTCAATATGGATAGCAATTGATTTAAAGCCATCAGCACCGGTATTTTTAACGTATTTAGCCAGCTGATTCCTTCTGAAGAATCTGAAATCTCCCTGTTGAAACGAATATTTTTTGTTGCCAAGCCATACCTCATGTTTTCCCTGCAGGATATAGCTGAAGATATGGTCGGTTACAAAGGCCTCTCCTTCTACATCAGCTCCCTTATAATCATTTAATATTAATCTTGGTCCTAAAACAGTTGATTCTTTCTTTTCCATGCTTGTATCATTATTTGCATGGACAAAATTATGGGGGAAATCAGAGTTTAACTTTGCTGGAAAGCTCAAAATACTTTGTTGAAAAGCTCGGACTGAATGATATGATGATGGGTCGTATCATTTTAATATGAGCATTATCGGAGTTTCTTTTAATAGTATGTTATAGACGATTACTAGGGAAAACAAGACAGATACTAGACCAGTTTGCTCAGTTGCTAGTTGTTTGTTGGCTGTACCCTATTTTAATCTCAATTTTATTAAAAATATTTTACTAACCTAAATTTAATTGCATGAAAAAACTAATTCTATTTTTATCCTTTATGTCTTTCTTTCAAAGTCAGATAATTGCGCAGATAATTGCTCCTGTAAGAGATACCTATAACATTACTTTTACCAGGGATGACAATTTTATAGGTGAAACCGTACCAGGGCACGCCCATACAAATGTTACTCTGGATATAAAAATTGGCTCTAATATAAGAACAAATACTTTTCTTCCAGATGTTGTTTCCTCAAAGGATTATAATTTTCCTGTGATCTATCTTCTTCCCGGGAGCCCGGCCCCTGTCACCTATGTTAATGTAACTTTTAGTACTCCATCCTTACAAAGCGGATATTATGAGCTTGGAACCCATGTTGGAGATGAGACTATAATTCCTCCTGTGACCTACTATACCGGTCAATTCGGATACGGTGTTGCGATTACCTGTATTGCTACCAATAAATATCTCATGAGAATTACCCGTTTTGAATGTAATATATGCATTCCGGGAGGTGGTATACCGGTTTCAAAAACAGCAAACCCTCAAAATACACCACTAATAGCTCCAAATCCAAGCATGGGACTTAGCGAATTGTATTATACGGCTGCAGGTAAGGAAACAGTTTCAATAAACATAGCAGATATTAATGGTAAAACAATAAATGCTTATTCTAAGGATTTAGAAGCCGGTTTACAAAAGCTTCCTATTGATATTCAAAATCATTTGAGCGGTACTTATATTGTTCAATGGAGATCCAGTACCGGTAAAGCCGGAAGTTTGAAACTGGTTAAAAAATAAATAAATCAAAAAAAACTGCTCTCAATAGGTATTGCTCCTGCATTTTGCAGGAGCTTTTTTATTCAGTTCCAACAGAAAATTCTTAATTGGCTTTTTTATTATTATTTTTACTTTCAGAAACCAAGCAGTTATTAGTTTAATTAAAGTATCATCAACCATATGGAAAGAAAAGAATTCATTAAAACAGGAGTATTATTTTCTGTTTTGATGATGAGCATCTTCACTCAGCTTATATCTGTTACAGGATTTTTAATTATAACGTTGTTTGCAGCTTTGGTCTATCTGTATACTGTTCTGGAAAAGAACCTGAAATACAGCAGGTTTTTATATCATACTTTGGCACTGGTAATTCTGGCTGTTTCGATTATTATTTTTCAGCATCTGTTGCCGGGGTTTAATAATGTGCTCATTTTCGACAAAATACAGGTTTCAAAAGACGGTGTCCCTTTCACAATGTACTTTAATATAGATAAAACGTTGGCAGGACTTACCCTGTTGTTATTTGTAGTACCGCCTGGAACTGGTTTCAGGTCCGCTTTGAAGAAAAGCTGGTCCCTGATTTTGATGACCATTCTTTTGCTGATGGGACTCACACTATTATTTAGTTTTGTAAGAATTGATATTAAATTTCATCAGTATTTCTTTGTATGGGCTTTGAATAATGTATTGTTTGTCGTCATGGCCGAAGAGGTTTTGTTCAGAGGTTTCTTTCAAAGGCATTTGTCTTTGCTGAATATTAAAAACAGTCAGATAATTGCTGTTGTTATTGCCGGATTAAGCTTTGGAGCGTTGCATTGGGCGGGTGGAATATTGTATGTTCTGTATGCTGCAATAGCCGGGATTATGTATGGTTTAATTTACCAGAGATCAAACAATATACTGGTGAATATATTGAGTCATTTTTTATTGAATATCATTCATATTCTGTTTTTTACCTATCCATTTTTAAAATAAAAGTTTGTCCGTAAATCTCCGGTTCTATACCCGCTGATTAATGTGACCAAGATTTGTATTGCTTATTTCTGAGCATAAAAAAACCGCCCTTTTCGGAGCGGTTATTAGTCTTTAATTTTTTATTAGTTGCAAGTGTTTGCTCCACAGCTAACAACAGTAATGTGTACTACGTTGTTGATTCCGCACTGCACCTGGCAAAGTCCGTTTTCAAGATTTTTGATCACTTGAACAACAGTTCCTCCAACTGCACCACCAACAGCACCGATAGTACCGCCAACGATAGTTCCAACACCTCCTAATACACCACCTACTAATCCTAAGATTGGATCAAGGAATCCATCTCCTGAAATAGTTTTCAATTGCTCTCTGTCTAATTTTTTTAAATTTTTCATGATATAATTTTTTATGATTAATACATCACTAAGATATGAAAAATTATAATATGACAAATTTTTTTTGAAAAAAATAATTAAATATTCTTATAATTTAATATTCGATTAATATATCGGGTGTTTAGTATGGATATCGTTTTTGTAAAAACACCCTTTCTGAATGCATTTTAACGGATATTAGGGGGCTTTTTTTCCGGAATGAATATTTATTTATAGATCCTGGTTGTAGCGTTGCGTTATTTTAATGTTGTATTATTGTTACAGCTCGCTCCTGTAAAACAACAAATTTCTAAACAAATGTTTGACCCCAGGAGGTGCATGTACTGTTGATTAGAGATTATAAATATTTTTTTCGAAATGAGAAATTGTTGAAATGGCGTTTAGCATTGTCTTTTTATTTTTACAAAAGTAGAATACGGTATTATTTCCTTATATTTAAGATGAGAATAACTATTTATTCATTCGTGTATGCATCATCAACAGGAAAAACATTATGTAAACAGGGTTGGTTGGCTGCGGGCAGCCGTTTTGGGAGCCAATGACGGTTTATTATCTACAACAAGCATTGTTATAGGAGTTGCCGCTGCAGAATCACAGCGTAACACGATCATTCTGGCTGCATTAGCCGGGATGATCGCCGGTGCCTTGTCCATGGCTGCAGGTGAATACGTATCGGTGAGTTCACAGGAGGATACCGAGAAAGCTGATCTTCTGCGTGAGAAAAGGGAGTTGGAAGAAATGCCGGAAATGGAACTTAAAGAACTTGCCAAAATATACGAAGAAAGAGGTGTGAGTAAGGAAACAGCAATGCAAGTTGCCGTTGAATTAAGTGAGCACAATGCCCTGGAAGCCCATGCCCGGGATGAATTAGGAATTAATGAGATCAGCCAGGCCAGGCCATTGCAGGCTGCCATTGCTTCGTTGGCATCATTTGCTGTGGGCGCCATGCTTCCCTTTCTTGTATCTCTTTTAGCTCCTATTGATCAGATGGTTTATTTTCAATATGGATTTTCCATTATTTTTCTGATGACTTTGGGAGCTGTTTCTGCAAAAACAGGAGGCTCAAAAATCGGAATTGCTGTGATAAGGATTTGTTTCTGGGGAACTGCTGCGATGGGGATTACGGCACTGATAGGACATCTTTTTGGAGTAACCGTTTCCTGATATTTGCCAACAGTGACCTCTGCCCTATTATTTCCTTTTGATGCCAATCATTTTTAATGCCGTAGGGCTCAGATAGATCTCATCAAAAACGGTAAGAGATTCAATATCCGTAAATGTTTGAAATTTTAAATCATTTTTATTGAAAGATAATTCTATCGATTCATCATAGGATGCTGTAATGCGTACGACCGAATACCCATTGTAGGCCACTTTAAAGCCTTCAAAAAAGCAGTTTTGTTCGGCTTTCTTATACACATTGTATTCTTCAAATCCGCTTACAGCAGGAGTATCATCGGAAAGAACTTCATTGTGCTTAAGCGATTTCCAGGAAGAATAGTTTTTAGGTTCCTTCAAGACATTCCCATTTGGATCTACAGGAACAAACAGGGCAAGCGTTAAGGGATGCCTCAGAAAGTTAGCATAATTTTTCATCAGATTTAATGTCTGAAGATCGGCGTATCCTTCGTTTGAATAATACTCAATGACAAAATCGGTCATTGGGATAAGCTTATGGGAAGCATCATTTGGCATCATTAATATTCTCTTTGTCTCGAATGAATTTGATTGTTGGGCAAATATACAAGTTTAGCATAAATACACCTCCTTCACAACGTTCAAGAATGCGGATTAGTACAGGAATTTCCGGTATTTTTTCTTAGAATAAATAAGGTTAGGAATGGAATTGGGATTTGTCATTACGTTAGAATGATCAACACCTGTGATTGAAATATGTGTAGGGCAAGAACAGAGATTATGTTACAAATTCAGGTGATCGGGATACAATTTCATTCAGATTATGCCCGAATTTTGCATAGGAATATAAGTCAGAAATAAATACTCATAATTATGCAAACAATATTAGGTGCTAATGGCCAGATTGGCGAAGAACTGGCAAGGGAGCTAAAGCGGAATTTTACTTCCGATATCAGAATTGTAAGCAGAAATGCAAAAAAAGTAAATGACACGGATACCGTCTTTTCAGCGGACCTCTCTGTTAAAGAAAATGCGGTTGAGGCGGTGAAAGGAAGTGAAATTGCTTATTTCACACTAGGGCTTCCGATGGACTCGGATCTTTGGGAAAAACAGTTTCTCCTTATTACAAAAAATATAATTGAGGCTTGTAAAGTAAACGGAACCAGGCTGGTATTTTTTGATAATACCTACATGTATCCTCAAAATGGTAACGTTCTTACGGAAGAAACACCGTTTGCTCCTGTGGGTAGAAAAGGAAGAGTAAGGAAGAAAATGGCAGAAATGCTTTTAAAAGAAATGGCAGCAGGAACTATGGATATTGTCATCTGCAGAGCTCCGGAATTCTATGGCCCCGGAAAAACACAGAGCATTACCAACGCTTTTATTTTCGATGCTATTAAAGAGGGAAAAAAACTAAAGGTTCCTTTAAGAGATGATAAGTTAAGAAGCTTAATCTGGACACCCGATGCGAGCAGAGCTACCGCTTTGATTGGTAATACACCCAATGCCTATGGTCAAACCTGGCACTTACCTGTTGATGATCATCGGCTGACTTATAAAGAATTCATTGCTTTGGCTTCGGAAATTTATGGACAGGAATTCAGATATTTTACAATTCCTAAATTTGCTTTCAGGATTGGGGCCCTGTTTAATGAGAAAGCAAAAGAACTGCAGGAACTTCTTCCCAGATATGAATATGATAACCTTTTTGATGATTCAAAATTCAGAAACAGATTCCCGGATTTTGAGGTAACCCCATATCGAAAAGGCATAGAACAGATAAAAAAAGAGCAGTAAAATACACGGTAACTTATAAAACAACAAACGATGAAAACTCCTGAAAAAGTATCTTCTATTACAGCAATGCATCATTATCTGAAGCTTAAAAAACCTACGAATCCATTGATCAGTGTTTTTGATTTTAATGAAGTGTCTGTGTCTCCGGATACCATTCTGAGTGCTATTACAACGGAATTTTACGTTATTGCGATTAAAAGTGATTGTGCGGGAAGATTCAAATACGGTCAGCAATATTATGATTTTGAAGATGGAATCATGTACTTTATTGCTCCCCATCAGGTGGTGCAGTTTGAAGATATTCTGCTTTCTGACGTTAAAGGAAGTGTATTGGTGATTCACCCGGATTTTTTGCAGGGCTATCCTATTGCTTCTTCCATAAAGGATTACGGTTATTTTTCCTATTCTGCCAATGAAGCTTTACACCTTTCCGAAAAAGAAGAAAATTCCGTTACGGAAATTATCGCCAATATACGGCGGGAAACGGAAAATAATATGGATGTTTTTACCCAGGATTTACTGATCTCCAATATTGACCTGCTTTTGAAATACTGTGACCGTTTTTATAACCGTCAGTTTTTAACCAGAAAGAAAGTAAATAATGATCTCTTAACGCAATTGGAAACACTGCTTGATGAGCAGTTTAAAAATAACAGCCTCATCATCAATGGAATTCCGTCCGTACAATTTATAGCGAACGAATTGCACATCAGTCCTAATTATCTCAGCGATATGTTGCGTGTCCATACGGGACAAACAACACAGCAGCATATCCAGAACCGGCTGATTGCAAAAGCTAAAGAATTGCTGTCTACGACTTCAATGTCGGTTTCGGAAATTGCCTATCATCTTGGTTTTGAGCATTCGCAATCTTTTCACCGTTTGTTTAAGAACAGGACTTCGCTTTCTCCACTTGAATTCCGGCAGACTTTTAACTGATTATTCTTTTGCGGCCTCTTTTTCCAGTTCTTCCTGAAATTCAATAAGGGCTTTGGTGGTTCCGGATTTTAAGCTTCCGTTCTTTTCTCCTTCATCCCAGGTTTTAAAAGCTTTTTCTTTTAATCCTAATGTATAATAATAGCTTCCCAGAACCGTATACCCTTCAGGCTCTCCCATGCTTATTATTTTCTTTGACAGGGCAATTAATTCAGGATGAGGTTGTATTTTTTTTGAGGCGATTTTCTCCGGTTTGGTCAAAAGCCCGGGAGTATACTTCATCATTTTGAGCCCAAAAAGATTCATGCAGGCCTTTGCTAATCCTTTATTACAAAGTTCTTCATTCACTTCATCGGTTTTTCCTGAAAACAGGGCTTCAAAATCCAGATCTGAACCTGAAGGACTTTTTGTCTTATCATAGTATTCTGCTAAAAGCCGGGCTTTGTTTTGAGCCTCCAGAGGACTCTTTCTGTTATTGACTTCGGAGCTGTCTTTTTTCTGAACCCAGACGCCTTTTTCAACCCAATTGGAAATCCCGAGCAGTTTTCCTTTTTTAATTTTAAAGATGAAAATGCTTTTATCAGGATAAATAATTAAACTGTCATTTCTTGTAAAATAATCTCCATAATCCATATCACCTATCGCAACTTTCCCGTTTCCATCGAAGTTAAAACTGCTGTAAAGTGTATCGTCACTGCTTGCTTTGTAATATCCCTGAAGGGAATTGTCGGCATTTTGTGCCGAAAGAATATAGCTTGATAAAAAACATAGTATCGACAGGATGCATCTTTTCATGGTGCCTAATATTTTTGGTGTGATTTTTATTTGTGCAAAACTATTAAATAAAAAACAGTTATAATAATTGATAAATATCACATCAGTAGTGAATGGATGTAAGGAATTTCACCCGTAAATATTTTATTACCTTTGTCTGGTGTAAGGAAGTGCTTATGGTGAAACAAATCGGTTTATGGCATTATATAAAGGTATTGAGTATATTTTTGATGCTTACCCATTTGTTGATCATTCAGTCTGGTACAAATTCTTTTACAGCTCCGACCACTGTCTTTTTTCACATTAAGGAAACTTCCCATAAAGAATGTGATAAAGTTATTCTCAAAGAAAACAATACAACGCCTGTTAAATGTAATGGCAATTATTGTTCAGGTTTCTCATCATTGTTTACTGCACCATTTTCATCTTTTACATTCGGTAGATTTGAAAAGGATGTAAAAAACCGGTTCTTTTTATATGATGATCCATCCTACTCTTCTTTTTTTTATTCGATTTGGATTCCCCCAAAAATAACAGCTTAATTTCTGATTGTCTTTGGTCTTATCCAACAATGACAGAACCTTATTATTGCTTACAATAATACTATCCAGGATCTATATGCCGGAATATATGCACATTGCTTTATTCCTTCATAATCTGTGATCTGGATTTCAATAAAATGCAAGGCCGGGATTTCTGTGCCTTCAATAATGTTTAATTAAAATGAATTAAAAAATATAATGAAAACAACCATATCAAACTTTGAAAAAAACAGCAATACCATTTATATTATCTGTAGAATCCTGATAGGGCTGTTCTTTTTTATCGCAGGGTTTAATAAATTATTCCACCCTATTTTCCAGGGATATATGTTCAATACCATCAGCAGTATAGGCTTTCCCTTTCCGGCGTTCACTGCTCATTTTACAGCTTTTTGCGAGTGTGTATTTGGCTTATTTTTAATGTTGGGTTTCTGGACGAGAATAAGTTCTGTTGTTCTGATGATCATAATTCTGGTAGCCTTATTGACACATGATCTGAATTCAATTCCTAAAGAGCTTATTCCGATTAAGCCGGAAACCGGAGTTTATGAAATGGATGCGTTTACCTGGCTGAGTTATTTTCTTTATCTGCCTCAAACCCTTTATTTCCTTTTTCTTACCCTGTTCTTATTCCGGGGATGTGTGGGATTTGGGATTGATACTTCGAAAAAAATAAATGCATAAATATACCTAAAGGTCCATCTGAAAGATATTGCCCCTGTTGGAATACCAAGATGAAAAGAAATTTTTAATTTTGCAGGAAACAAGTTTATATCCGTAATTATGAAATTAGAATTATATCAGATAGATGTATTTACAGATGAGCTTTTCAGAGGTAATCCGGCATGTGTTGTACCATTAAAAGAATGGCTTCCGGATGAAACTCTTCTTAAGATAGCTATGGAAAACGCGGTTGCCGAAACAGCATTTTTTATAGACCTCGGTTCAAGAATACATCTTCGCTGGTTTACCCCTGAAATTGAAATGGATTTATGCGGACATGCAACACTGGCAACGGCCCATTGTCTGATTTCAGTTTTAAACTATAACAGGAATGAAATTATCTTTGAAACAAAAAGCGGTAATTTAAAAGTTACCTACAGGGATGGGCTATATTATCTTGATTTTCCTTCGAGAATGCCTTCCCCGTCCTCTTTACCGGATTTGATTTCAAAATCATTGAATATACAGCCTAAAGAGGTATTTAAATCCAGGGATTATGTTCTGGTATATGATAATGAAGATGATATCAGAAACATCAAAATCGACAGGCAAATCTTTGATAAGATCAATCTGGACCCGGGTGGCGTGATTGTAACTGCAAAAGGTGACCACAGCGATTTTGTTTCAAGATATTTTACTTCGCAGGCAAGTATTCTTGAAGATCCGGTAACAGGCTCGGCTCATTGCTCATTAATTCCTTTTTGGTCTGACAGATTGGGGAAAAAAGATCTTTTTGCAATGCAGCTTTCCGAAAGATTAGGAAAGTTATATTGTGAGGATCAGGGTGATCGGGTGATCATTGCCGGAAAAGCAAAAACGTATGCTGCCGGACATCTGTGGACGGAATGATTTTTATAGGAAGTAATCATTACATCTATATTGTTAGCAAAAAAGCTCCCGTGAGGGAGCTTTTTCTGTATAGGTAAAATCCTGGTTGCTAGATTATCGATTTGATAATTGTGGTAAGGCTCATTGCAATAACCACTATTCCTACAACCACAAACATTTTCTTTGTAGGAAGCCTGGAAGTAAGCATTGCTGAAAAAGGAGCAGTGAAAACACCACCCAGTAAAAGTCCAAGCACGATATTCCAATGATGGATACCAATGGTAAAAATAAAAGTAACAGCACTGGTAAGGGTTAGAAGAAACTTAGCAACAGTAGAGCTTCCTACAACATAACGCGGAATTCTTCCTTCTTTGATCAGGGTTCCTGTAACCAACGGCCCCCAACCGCCTCCGGCGAATGAATCTATAAAGCCCCCAACCAATCCAAGAAGCCTAAGGTTGGTTCTTTTTTTTGTTTTTATATGATCTTTTGTTTTTTCCTTGAAAGCATTCTTAAGAATATTCAGTCCCAAATACAAAGTATAACAAGCGATAATAGGCTTTACGATATGCGCATAATATTCGCCGTAATGGGATAAGGTTAATGCACCGATCACAGAGCCGGCAATGGCCAGCGGAAACAGAACCCAAACCAGTTTTTTATTGACATTTCCCAGTTTATAGTGGCTGAAACTTCCGGCTGCAGTAGTAAATGATTCTGCAGAATGAATGCTTGCGCTTACTACGGGTGGCGGAACATTGAGCAACAAAAGTATAGTGGTGCATATTACTCCGTACCCCATACCCATTGATCCTGCTACAATTTCTGCCAGAAAACCGGTAAGAAGCATCCAGTAAAAAATATGGCCGTCCTTATTAAGGAACACCTGAATGTCATCCGAAAGGTTAAACTGATAAATAATAATTCCTAATACGCCTAAAAGAAGTAAAACTCCGATGACAGCGAGATATATGTTTGCTCTTCTCTGGGCTATTTTGGTAATGTGGATCAGCTTTTCGATTTCCAGATCTGAATTCGAAAAGCTTTTTTTTCCATCAGCAAGATATTCTGTCGTTACCCGGTTCAGTTCTTTTACTTTATAATTAAAATCTCCCTTTAGCTGGTTACGAATATCCTGCATATTGTCCAGTACCATATCCATTTCATCAGGAATGATTTCGGTAAATGTTTCCCTTAATCTTTTGGCAATGGTTGGCGATTTTCCGTTGGTTGAAATAGCAATTTTCAGACTTCCTTTCCTGACAATGGATCCTAGATAAAAATCGCACAAATCCGGTTTATCCGCAATATTCACCAATAAATCATGATTCCGTGCCTTTTCCCTGATCTGACCTGCGAGCTCAAGGTCATTTACGGCAATAATCGCAAGATCTGCATTATTAAAATCATTCTCATTATAGGGTCTTTCATGTATCTGGATATTAGGGAACCGGGCTTGTAAAGCTTTTACTTCCGGAATAATTTCCTTGGCTACCAATTTAATTGAAGTCTCAGGGGAATTACCCAGTACCGATTCCAGCTTTTCAAGGGCAACCCTGCCACCACCGATAATAAGGAGTGACAGCTGCTCCAGCTTTAAAAATATGGGATATAAGGAATTGCTCATTTAATTATAGTTTTAAATCATAGGTAAAAGCCAGATAATACAATCCGCCTATTTCAGGCCCGGCTGCATATTGAAAATAACGCCTGTTAAAAAGGTTGGTAGCTCCAACCTTTACATTGGCATGGATCTCAGGAAGCTTCCATGTTGCCTGTGCATCTATGGTGTAATATGCCGGAATATTCCCCGAGGCCAAAGGACTTTCCCATAAAAACTGATTCTGCCATCTTGCTACGACTGTAAATCCGATATTTTTAATGATCTCCCTGTTTCCTATACTTACATTTACCATCCATTTTGGGGTGTTGAATGAAGTAATGAACAGGTCGGATGCATTGTTCGAAGCCAGATCATTGTAAGAAACGTTAGCATTGATATTGTAGTTTTTAATAATATTATATCTGATTCCCAGAGAGGTCCCGTAACTTTTATAAGTACTGTTGCTGTTGGTATATACCCGATAACGATCCTGCTTGCTTCGGTCGGTCATATCCAGCACTGCATTATTGCTTCCCACCTGACCGTTTTTAGGTACGGCCACTTCTACCTGTCCCAGAAAACCTTCGTAGATATTATAATAAAAATCCCAGTCCAGAACCAGTTTACTATTAAAGAAAACCGATTTGTATCCTACCTCAAATGAATTGATCTTTTCAGGTTGTAACTTTTGAAGATTGGCAACGGCTAAAAGATTCTTATTGTCCAGGGCCGCCTGGTTAAGGGTTTTCCCTCCGTCTACATCTGCATTCACAGCAGAAGTGAATCGATCAATTGATGCTAGCGTGTAAGAATTTTCGAGATATCCTAATCCTTCGTTGACCTTTGAAAGTCCTCCGACCCTTCTTACATTTCCGTTGTTGACGAAAGACAATGCTTCAAATAATGAAGGAAAACGATATCCATTCTGAAATGATGCTCTGAAGTTGTGCTGGTTTACAGGAGAATAGACAATACTTATCCTCGGATTCACTTTAGCTTCAAATTCAGGATTTCTGTCCACCCTTAAGGCGGCATTAAGTTTTAATTTATCGTCAAAGAAAAGCTTGGTAACCTGGGCGAAAATCCCATATTTCTGATAGATAACATCCTTACCAAATGTTCCGTCGGTTAAAGGGATGTTTCTTTCTTTAACCGGCCTATTAAAATCTACAAAATTGTTTCCATCGGGAGTAATGCTGTAAAGACGGTAATCGATACCCGCAAGGAGATTGAATATTTTTACAAATCTGCTGAAATCATAGGTTAGCTCCCCTTGATAAAAACGCGATTTTTGCTCCAGTTTTGCTCCTCCGGTTGCAGGTGCTCCTGCCACTCCTCCATTGGCCGAATCCCAGTTATTAATCCCAATAATTGTATTTTTTAATTGTTCAAAAGCCGGGGTTCCCGGGACTACTCTGTTTTTATCGGCTTCCCTTCTGGCAAGAATAAAAGCTTCATTAAGGCTTACACCGGCATTAATACTGTTCTGCAAAGCCGTCTGAAATGCATTTCTCCAGTTGCTGTTAGAAAGATTCGTAAGATCAAGATTATCCGCTAATGGTTTCAGATTATAGGAATCTCCTGTATTTTCTATAGAGACATACGCTCTGAATGTAAGCTCTTTACCAGTCAGTTCAACTTTGTGATTCTGCACCGTCGCATTTTGGAGGCGGATTTTATTTCCCCTCTGGAAGGTTCCGTCCAGCAATCCGTACCGGTATACATATGAAGTCTTCCACTGGTCTCCAAAACGGTAATATAATCCCGCATCAAATTTAATGTTCTTTACTTCAGGACTTACAAGGTCTTTTTCAAGATACCCTGTTCTCGATACATTGAATGTGGTAGGTTTGCCGTTATAATCTACTTTTACGGCAACCCGGTTGTTTCTTTCATCTCCGTATTTGTTCCAGAGATCCTCTGCAGGGTTATTAGCTAATGAAAAATTGGGATTGGCCGTAATCAATGGATTGGCGTTCTGATCGGTTTGATTATTCGAGATCCAATCGACTCCGCTGAAATAAGAGGCATTAACTTTTACCGCCAGATTTTTATTTAAAACTTTTGCAAACCGTATTGCACTCTCCCCCAGAGAACTTATTTTATGATTAACGTTGTCTACATGATTCACGCCGCCCCGGAAATAAACGCTGAGCCCTTCGGAGGTAAAAGGATCTTTTGTCTGAAGGCTTGCCAGTCCGTTGATGGCATTCATTCCGTAGAGCGCAGAAGCTGCACCAGGTGTAACCTCCATAGACTGTATATCCAGCTCTGTAGGTCCGATTGCATTTCCTAAAGGAACACCCAATGTGGCAGATTGTACATCTACCCCATCTACCAGCTGCATAAACCGGAAATTATTGGGAGAATTAAATCCCCTTGAGTTAGGAATTTTTAAAGTAAGGCTGGACGTTAATAGTTGTAACCCTTTTACATTTTCAAGGGTTTCATAAAAAGATGCAGCAGGGCTTTCCCTGATCGCCCGGATATCAATCTTTTCAATAGCTATTGGTGATTTTAAAACTTTTTCCGGAACTCTTGATGCAGAGATGACCACTTCATCAATGATGGCATTCTGCGGATTAAGTTCCACCGCAATTTTATTGGATAGGGATAATATTTCCACCGTTTGGGTGAGAAAACCTTCTTTGCTGATGATCAGCCTGAAAGGTACTTTTACCCTTGTACGTATTTTAAAATTACCCTGTTGATCTGTTAATGAAGTATCCTCAGTGTGTTCAACCTGCACCTTTACGGTACTGATCCCTTTCCGGGTATCGGTATTTTTTATCGTTCCGCTTAACTCTACGAGCTGCTGCTGCGCTTCTGCAAGAGTACAAAATAAGAAGATCAATAGAAATACAGCTGATCTCTGCAGAAAATATCCCTGCTTATTGTTTTTCATTTTTTCATTTTTTAGGTTATGTGAATGAGCCTGTTTAAACTTTTAATAAGGGAGGATTCAGATATGTTTTTAAAAACAAGCAACATTAAAGTCTTTGTGGCTTGTGATTTAAATAATTTAAACAGTTAATGCTATCATTGATTTAAAATCAACAGCACATACACATTCGTTTACCTAAAATAGAATGGTTTTGTTTTTTAGTTTGTTTCTGACGATAAAATGGTTGTGTCATATTTTCAATTTAAGTTTTGTAAATAACGATAGGAGAAATCACCGAAAGTTTCTTCCTCTAGTTTATCTTGTATGTAAATTCCAAAAAGCTCATCAAGCGTTTCAATGATTTCTTCCTCGCCGATATTCTCTTTGAATTTCGTGTTAAGACGGGTTCCTAAGCGGTCTCCCCCAATGTGAAGGTTGTATTTACCATAAGCAGTACCCACAAAACCGATCTCTGCATTAGGTGATCTTCCGCAACCATTCGGGCAACCTGTCATTCTGATCGTGATATCTTCTTCCAAAAGGCCATATTTTTCGAGTACGGGTTCTATTTTGGTTACCAGGGAAGGCAGATAACGCTGTGCTTCTGCTAAAGCCAGGGAACAGGTATTTAAGGCTACACATGCTACGGAGTTTTTGCGCAATGCGCTGGCTCCGGTTGTATACCCAGAAATACCATATTCTTTCAGGAGACGTTCAATTTCAGGTTTATCAGCTTCTTTAATATCCGCAAGAATAAGGTTTTGGTTACAAGTAAAGCGGAAATTAACCTTGCCGGTTTCTGCAATTTTTAATAAACCTGATTTTAACGGGTAATTATCCGTGTTGAGAACTCTTCCATGTTCAATAAATGCGGTGTAGAACCAATTTCCTTCATGGTTTTGTGTCCAGCCGTAACGGTCTTTTCTTTGTTCAAACTTAAATTCCCTGGCGGGTTCGAAGGCAAAGCCTGTTCTTTTTTCAACCTCCGCTCTGTATCCTTCGATTCCCATTGTATCGATTGTATATTTTAGCCTGGAAAGTTTTCTGTCACTTCTGTTTCCGAAGTCACGCTGTACGGTGATGATTTCATATACCGCCTTTAAAACTTTCTCTTCGGTATCCACAAACCCTAATACTGAAGCCAAACGTGCATAGGTAGCCGCATTTCCATGTGTTGCACCCAAGCCTCCTCCTGCTGCAATATTGTAGCCGGCGATTTTATTGTTTTCAATGATAGCGATGAGTGCAATATCATTGATAAATACATCTACATCATTATTAGGTGGAATAGCAATTCCAATTTTCAGTTTTCTCGGAAGATATCTGTCCTGGTACAGAGGATCTTCTTCAACTTTCCTGTCGACTATTAATTCATCATCGATCCAGATATCATAATAGGACTTGGTTTTAGGAAGACACATTTCACTGATTTTACCGGCTAATTCATAAGCTTCCTTGTGCAATGGGGACTCCGAAGGATTCGCAGTACAGGTTACATTTCTGTTCACGTCCCCGCAGGCTGCAATGGAATCGAGATGCTGTATATTGAAATTCTGGATCGTAGGTTTTAAATGTGATTTTAAAATGCCGTGCAGCTGAATGGTTTGTCTTGTTGTAATTTTTATCGTGCCTGTAGAATGATCTTCGGCAATGCCATTCAATCCGATCCATTGTTCCGGGGTTAAAAATCCACCGGGTAGTCTCAGTCTGATCATATATGAATACAACCACTCCAGTTTCTTGCTTACCCGCTCCTCCCTTCTGTCCCTGTCATCCTGCTGGTACATTCCATGGAATTTGATAAGGGTCTGGTCGTCTTCTCTTATAGATCCTGTGAAATCATCCGCAAGACTTTCCTTTAACGTACCTCTGAGTCCGTTGCTTCCGGTTTTTATTCTTTCTACCGGCGAAAGGTTATCTTTATTGCTCATTATTATTTTCTTTTAATTGGTGATTATTTCCGGCAGATTTTAATAAACATCTTTCGCGTACCTGCCACTAAGTTCCATTTCCTCGAGATAGCTTACTGCTTCGGTTCTGCTACGTCGTCCTTCATCCTGTATGATATCCAGAAGAGTTTCTTCTACATCACGGCTCATCGGGTCTTTGGTTCCGCAAACGTAGACGGATGCTCCCCCTTCCAGCCAGTAAAATACCTCCTGTGCTTTTTGTTTCAGCTTATGCTGGACATAAATTTTTTCAACAGTATCCCTTGAGAATGCGGTATCCAGATGCGTTAATGTTCCTGTTTTCAGGAAATCAATCAGTTCCGATTGGTAGAGGAAATCTGAAATGAAATTTCTATCCCCGAAAAATAACCAGTTTCTTCCTTCCGCTCCCGTGGCATCCCGTTCCCAAAGAAACGATCTGAAAGGTGCAATCCCGGTGCCGGGCCCTATCATAATGATATCTTTTTCCGGTTCAGGCAGTTTGAAGTGTCCCGCGTCCTGAATATAAAATTCAAGCTCTTCACCTTCCTTAAATTGACTTAAATAACCACTGCATAAACCATTTTGCTTCTGGTCATCAATGAAAAATTCTGATTTCGCTACCGTAATATGAATTTCAGTATCACCATGCGCTTCCAGTGAAGAAGAAACAGAATACAGACGTGGGGATTGGCCTGTCAGTATTTTAATAACCTGCTCAAACTCATCAGGTCCCTTTACCGGATAGATCCTTAGAAGATCCAAAAGACCTAAACGGACATCCGGAATTGAATGACCTGTGATCTTGGCATATTGTGCAACGACAGACTTTAATAAATAACTTATATTAAGGTGTTTATGCAAAAGCTCCTGCACGCTGGCGGTAAGCTTTGTAGTTTGTATCTGCTTTTGGGAATTGATTCCGGTAAGCCGGATGATCTCGTCCACTGCTTCCTGTGAATTAAAAGGCATAATCCCTAAAGCTGCACCCGGTTGATAACTAAGGGTTTCTTCGGTTTCAATCTCAATATGATAGGTTTCTTTTTCTGAAGTGATGTCGTTGAGGTTGATGATTGCAGATATTTTTCCCTTATATTTTCTTCGGCCGGAAGGTTGTTTTGGAGCTGAAGCATTTTTTAAATTTCCTTCTGATGCTTTTTGTACAGCTTCAAAAACATGTTCTATCCAGGTTCCGGCTTCGCTTTCATAATCAATATCACATTTTTTTAAAGGAACAATACGTTTTGCTCCCAATAGCTCAAAACGGTAATCCACGTCTTCTCCTGTTTTACAGAATAAAGGATAACTGCTGTCTCCCAATGCCAGAACCCCGAACTTAAGATTGCTGAGATTGATTTCATTTTCATGGATATAATCATAGAATTTTTTTGCCAGAACAGGTGGATCTCCTTCTCCTTGCGTACTGATAATCACAAAGAAATAGTCTTCTTTACCAAGGTCTTTAGGCTTATATTGGGAGAGATCGGCTAATTTGACCTGAATTCCCTTTTTCTTGATAATCCCTGCAAGTCCTGTTGCCAGCTTTTTACTGTTTCCCGTTTCCGTACCGTATGCCAGGGTTATTTTCCTTGTAGTGATGGGGTCTGGCTGGTCTGTATGGATAGGTGGTAGCACGGCAGTCGCAGGAGTTCCTGCAAGACCGGCTAAATATCCGCTTGCCCAGATGGTTTCGTCCCTGGAGAATTCCCCGGATATTTGTTTAAGGACATTTAATTTTGTTTCAGACAGCATATTCGAAAAAGTTTTGAGTTTTTTGTATTAGGCTTCCATTTTCAACCGATTTAAAATAAAGACCTTCTTCTGCTGCATTTTCCAGCCACGAAAACTCTTCATGCAGATTCACGATCTTGCCGATAATCACCAGTGACGGTGAGGCAAATGTTTTACCTTTAAAATTATTTTCAAAGTCATCAAAAGAAGAAGTATATACCTTTTGATAAGGTGTTGTGGCCTGCTCAACGACAGCTATTTTTTTCTCATCGGAAATGTTCAGCCTGATGAACTTCTTAACCAGACCGGCAAGATTACCTTTGGACATATAAAAGACGAGAGTGTCGTCGGTCCCGGCCAGTTCCTTCCAGTATTCATCTGTAAGAATTTCAGATTTATAATAGGTTAAGAAACGGACTGATGTGGCGTATCCTCTGGCTGTTAAAGGCATGCCTGCGTAGGCTGCTGCTCCTAAAGCTGCAGTAATACCAGGGATAATTTCATATGGAATATGATTTTCTCTTAAAGTCTGGAGTTCATCCAGGATATTAGAAAATACTGATACATCTCCTCCTTTAAGCCGTACGACGGTTTTGTTCTGGCGAGCATAATCTACCATTAGAGAATTAATGACCGATTGAGGGGTAGAAGCATTTTTACTGCATTCTTTACCTACATATATTATTTCTGCGTTTTTGCTGACATAAGTCTCTAAAATTTCAGGACTTACAAGTCGGTCACACAGAATAACATCTGCTTCAGCAATAATTTTTACTGCTTTTACAGTGATCAGATCAGGGTTGCCGGGTCCTGCACCGATAAGATATACCTTGGGTGCTTTGATACTTGTATTCATTTAAAATCGGTTTTTAGTTAAAGGATTTAGAAGAGTCCTTCAATCGAAAGATACCTTTCTCCGGTATCATAATTTACGGTAAGAATTTTTGCTCCGGGTTGTATTTCAGGGAGATGTTTTGCAATCGCTGCCAATGCAGCACCTGTTGAAATTCCTACAAAAAGTCCTTCCTGTTTTGCTGCTTTCAGTGTATATTCAAATGCCTCTTCCTTACCTACAGTAATGACGCCATCTAGAAGTGTTATATCCAATATGGAAGGAACAAATCCTGCTCCCAGTCCCTGCAAAGGATGAGGCGCGGCACTTCCGCCGCTTAATACGGGAGACAGCTCTGGTTCTACAGCAATTACCCTGATATTGGGAAAGGTTTCCTTTAAAACTTTAGCAATTCCAGTGATATGTCCTCCGGTGCCCACTCCTGTGATTACATAATCCAGTCCGTCGGGAAAGTCCTTTATAATTTCCTGTGCCGTAGTTTCGGTATGTATTTTTACGTTGGCAGGGTTATCGAATTGTTTCGGAATCCATGAGTTCTGGATTTCCTCTGCCAGTTCGTTAGCCTTTTCAATAGCACCTTTCATTCCTTTTTCCCTTGGCGTGAGCACGAACTCAGCACCGTAGGTTTCCATAATCTTGCGGCGTTCTATACTCATGCTCTCGGGCATTACGAGAATAAGTTTATATCCTTTAACTGCAGCAACAAGCGCAAGTCCTATTCCTGTATTGCCACTGGTTGGCTCTATAATGGTAGTATCTTTATTTAATAATCCTTTTGCTTCTGCATCTTCGATCATTGCTAATGCAATTCTGTCTTTGATACTTCCACCGGGATTGCTTTTTTCCAGTTTGATCCAGACTTCATGATCTGAATTAAAAAGTTTATTAATCTTTACGACTGGCGTATTTCCAATCGTTTCTAATGCGTTCTGAAATTTCATACCAATACAATTTTTATTTTTCTCTTTTTATATAACGAAGTTCAGCGACTCCGGTAATGTGTTGTTATCTTTTATTCTTATTTCCCCTTTATTATACACCAGGGAATTAGACGGAACGCTTTGAGTGATCCATACGTTTCCACCGATAATGCTTTCCCTGCCTATTGTTGTATTTCCGCCGAGGATAGTCGCTCCGGAATATATAATAACATGGTCTTCAATATTCGGATGTCTTTTTTGGTTGGCTTTTTCCTTCGAAACATTCAAAGCTCCCAAGGTTACCCCCTGATAGATCTTGACATGGTTTCCAATGATGGCTGTTTCCCCGATCACGATTCCTGTTCCGTGATCAATAAAAAAATGTTCCCCGATCACCGCTCCAGGATGGATGTCGATCCCTGTTTTGCTGTGGGCATATTCAGAAATGAAACGCGGTAAAATTCTTATTTCCTGTTTCCATAACTGATGAGAGATTCTGTAGACATACGTAGCAAAATATCCTGGATAAGCAAGAAGTATTTCTTCAGGAGAATCCGCAGCGGGATCAAACTCAAGTATAGAACGGGCATCCTTGATGAGGTGATCATAAATTCCAGGGAGTGCATCAAAAAAGCTATCCGTCTGCACTTCTGCAATTTCTTCATCACCGGTTATGCTGTTGATAAGGCAAAACAGTTCGCCATATAATCTGGCAAAATTTTCTTCCAACTGATCTTTTATCTCTTCTTTTTCAGGAAGAAAAAGAACTTCGTACAGGGTCGTAACAAAATTTTTGGCTTTTGCTTTATCAAAAAAAACATAGCCGCTATTTTGTTTATTGTCCCGGATTCTATCGATTAAATTACTAAATGCTGTCATTTTTTATTGAATTATGCATGCTGCCACCGTAGAATTAGATGTTTCATCCACCAAAATTGCAGATCCGGTTCTTTTGTTATTAATAAAACTATCGTAAGCAAGAGGTTGTGCTGTTCTCAGGGTAACCTTAACGATCTCATTCAGCTTTATCTCCCCATCAGCCTGTTCCTGTACCAGCGTATTGACATTGATCTTATAGTCTACTGCTTTTACTATTGTTTTTACAAGTCTGCTATTCTGTTGTAACAGGTATTTATTACCGGGCTGTAATGATTTCTGGTCGAGCCAGCATAAGAGTACTTCCAGATCTTTTTCTATAATGGGAAGCTGTTCTTCGGTCGCAAAAAGATCACCTCTCCCAATATCCAGATCATCAGCAATGTGAATGACGGCAGGTTGTCCTTCAAAGGCTTCTTCAACTTCTTTTCCATTAATTTCAATTGCTGTGATTTCACTTGATGAAACAGCCGGAAATATCTGGATTTTGTCCCCTTTTTGAAATTTTCCACTTAATATCTGTCCGGCATATCCCCTGTAATCATGTAATTCCTCTGTCTGTGGACGAATTACATACTGCACCTGGAAACGGCTTCCACTATTCAATTCTTCATCAAGAGTTACCTGTTCCAGGTATTCCAGAAGAGCGTTTCCCTTATACCATTCTGTTTTAGAAGATAAGCTTACAATATTATCTCCTTTCAGCGCTGAAATGGGAAAATAGCTTACGTCATGTAAGTCCAGATTATCGGCAATCTTGGAATAATCGGATTTAATGCTTTCAAAAACTTCTTCCGAATAATCGACCATATCCATTTTATTAATGGCTACAACTACTTTTTTCAGCTTGAGTAATGAAGCGATGATAGAATGTCTTCTTGTTTGTTCAATGACTCCTTTACGTGCATCAATAAGGATGACCATCAGATCCGAATTGGAAGCTCCGGTGATCATATTTCTGGTATATTGCACATGGCCGGGAGCATCGGCTATAATAAATTTTCTTTTAGCTGTTGAAAAGTACCTGTAAGCGACGTCAATGGTAATTCCCTGCTCTCTTTCAGAACGTAAACCATCCGTTAAAAGCGCCAGGTCCACTCCATCTTCATTTTTATTTTTAGAATGCTTTTCAAGGACTTCCAACTGATCCTGTAAAATACTTTTGCTATCGTACAACAGTCTTCCGATAAGGGTACTTTTACCGTCATCAACACTTCCTGCTGTTATAAATCTTAAAATATCCATATCTGTTAGTTATAAATGATTAGTTATAAATGATAGATGATAGACGATTAAAAGTAGCCTCTTTTTTTTCTATCTTCCATAGCGGCTTCTGTTACACGGTCGTCGATCCTTGTTTCTCCACGTTCGGAAATGCGGGTTGCAACAATTTCTTCGATTACTGCATCTATGGTTACAGCATGAGATTCAACCGCTGCGGTACAGGTCATATCGCCTACCGTACGATACCGTATTTTTTTTGTAGTAATAAAATCGTGGCTTTCTAAGGAAGCATGTTCTGAATTGGCAATCCATTGTCCGTTAAAATCTACCACCTCCCTGTCATGCGAAAAGTAAATTGATGGCAATTCAATTTTTTCTCTTCGGATATAATTCCAGACATCAAGTTCGGTCCAGTTGCTGATTGGAAAAATTCTTACATTTTCTCCCTTATGAATTTTTCCATTGAAGATATTCCATAGTTCGGGACGTTGGAGTTTAGGATCCCATTGTCCAAATTCATCACGCACAGAAAAAATTCTTTCCTTCGCCCTAGCTTTTTCTTCATCTCTGCGGGCACCTCCTATACAGGCATCAAATTCAAATTCTTCAATGGTATCCAGTAAAGTATAGGTTTGCAGCCAGTTCCTGCTTGGAAATTTGCCTTTAGGTTCTGTAAGGCTTTTAGCTTTTATCGTATCTTCTACTTTTCTTACAACAAGGTCCACTTCCAGCTCTTTCACCAGCTGATCCCTGAAATTAAGAACCTCCGGAAAATTATGTCCGGTATCCACATGAACAAATGTAAAAGGGATCTTCCCGTGACGGAATGCTTTTGAAGCAAGATGAGCCAGAACAATACTGTCTTTTCCTCCACTGAACAGCAATGCGGGCCGCTCAAACTGTCCCGCGACCTCCCTTAAGATATAAATAGACTCAGATTCTAACTGGTCGAGATAATTTAAATGATATTTTGACATATTTTTTTCTTTATTTATGGATATGTAAACCGCATTCTTTTTTACTGGCATCTTCCCACCACCAGCGGCCTGCCCTGAAATCTTCACCTTCTTTTACAGCTCTTGTACAGGGCTCACAGCCAATGCTGACGAATCCTTTTTTATGCAGATGATTATAGGGTAAGTGGTTAGTCTGAACATACTCCAGGACCTGGTCTGAAGTCCAGTGAAGCAATGGATGGAATTTGATGATCCTGTTATCTTCGTCCCATTCCAATTGCGGCATATTTTGTCTGTTGGCAGAATGTTCGGATCTCAATCCAGTTATCCATACTTTATAACCCTGCAATGCCTTTTTCAAAGGGTGTACTTTACGGATTGTACAGCATGCCTTCCTCTGCTCCACCGATTGATAAAATGAGTCCGGTCCGTTTTGTGAAACAAACTCTCTTATTTCTTCCGTATCGGGATAATAGGCTTTGATGTTCTTTTTAAAGAAAGCCCTGCTGGCTGTCCATGTTTCATAGGTTTGTTCAAAGAGCCTCCCGGTATCCAACGTGAAAATATCAATATCAAGATTTTTTATCAGGTGAGTGATTATTTGATCTTCGTAGCTGAAGCTTGTTGAAAAAATAACCTCACCCGGAAACCTTTCTGCAAGTAATTGTAGAAACTCAGTATTAACAGCATGGTCAGAGACTTCTTCAAGCAGTTTTTCGAATTCTTTTTTCAGATTATTTTCCATTTGAGATTGAAATTATTCCTGCAAATATATATAATCCTATTAATCCTACCAAATTAGTAGTATTTAAAATTAAAAAAAACTAACTTTTTTTCATAAACGTAGTCAGAGTGGCCTCCATCATGCTTTTTCTTGTTTTTTCCCTTACGATAATAAATTCATTTCTCAGATAACAGGTTTCTTCATCCACACAATCATCACAGGGTTCATAAAAGTTTAAGGAAACACATGGCGCCAATGCAATAGGACCGTCGAAAATCCTGTAAATATCAGCGAGAGAAACTTCGTCAGGAGATTTCAGTAAATAATATCCTCCTGTTTTTCCCTGTTTGCTGTTCACCAGTTTTACCCTCTTCAGCTCTAAAAGAATTTGTTCTAAAAATTTTCTGGGAATATGCTCATCTTGTGCTATAACAGACGTAGGCAGAAAGCCCTGATTGTAATTTCTTGCTAACCTGACCATTGCTTTTAAAGCATATTTGCAACGTTTGGACATCATAATGACTGCAAGTTATAACATTTTCTTTTATTAATGAAATGTTTTTCAGGTGGGAATATATAGCCATTTTGTAAAATTGTTGATTGGCCACCCGTCAGGACAGTAATTATTTATTCTGAAGAGATCTTGAAAAGCTGCATAGAGAACTTTTTTAATAGTACATATTAAGTTTTAAAAGACCCCTACTCGCTTTAAGATTAACCTGTTATCCTTATGATCAAACTATTGATATGAGACAAAGATTAGAGTTCTTAAGTATTTTAATGGTACTTATTTTTCTGGTTGGCTGCCAGCAATCCCCTCAAAATAGAGTGTCTTTCAAGAAAGTAACGATAACAAAAAAGATCATATATACTGCATCTTTATATCCAAGCTATAATGCTAATTATGTGCCTCCTGTGGGATTGAAACCTTTTGAGCTGAGTCAGGACTATCCTAAAGAATTGGTTTTAGAAAATTATCCCTGGCAAAGTATTGATTTCACCAAAGATCCTCAGCTTTACATGCATACGGTTTTACACTATTGTCTGGAAGGTAATACAGACGTGAATTTCAGAGGTCAGGAAAACCGGATCAGAAAATGGTACCATGCTCCATGGCTTCACGATGATGAAAAATATGCAGGTACTGACTATATAGGAAATGGTCGGGAGTATATCCATGGCCTGACAAGAGAATTTGCAACCCCAAAATACAAACTGCACGATCTTCAGGATGTTGAGCTGGAAAACTGGGCAGTCGGTATATATAATTCTCCGGGAGGATATACGTTAGGGCAAGTCTGGCCGGGAGCAAAACAAAGTCCTGATCCCGGGAAATCCCATTTCCCCGAAGGAACGGTAAGTTTTAAGCTGCTGTTTACAGATGCCGATACCAAAAAGCTTCCCTTCCTGAACAATACGCTTGAATGGAAAGCAAATATCTATTTGTGCAATCCCAATGCCGAGTGTGCCAACAAAAAAAGGATTGATCGTACTGTTCGGTTACTGCAGATCGATATTGCTGTAAAAGATCATAGAGCATTAAAAACGGGTTGGGTATACGGTACGTTTATGTATGATGGATCAGAGAAAGGAAAAACAGTCTGGGAGAGAATGGTTCCGGTAGGATTAAGCTGGGGGAATGATTCGGGTGTGGTGAAGGATCTTAACCGGGATGGTGCATTTATCAACCGGGAATTAACGGAATCATTTATTAATCCTGCATTGATCGGGTCGAAAGAAAATTATTATGCTGCTTTTCTCAAATATCATGGATTGGGTGGAAGGCTTAATGGTCCGATTGATAATCCTGTCTCATCCTGTATCTCTTGTCACGGAAATGCAGCAGTAAATGATAGAGGCGTTACTTTGCCTCTTGGTGATTTTAAAAGTTCTACAACACGGCAGAATTATTCCCCGGAATCATTCAGACAATTTTTTAAAGATATCGCGCCGGGTGCAAATGAGATCAGCTACAAAGGAGAAAATTATGTAACCACCGATTATTCCTTGCAGATTTCAACGGGGATTAGAAATTACTATGCAAATAAGAAATCTCTGAGTGGGAATGAGAAGTGAGATGTTTTTTCCGCAAACCGGGCAGAATTAAACAAACATACTTATTTAATTTTTCTGAAATATAAAATAGGCCAATTCCTCATTTTCCCTTGCCAGGTTTTCCATCCTGTTAAAGCCATTTTTAACAAGAACTTTTTGTGATGCGATATTATCCAGATCAGTTACGGCAACGATATCTTTTGTTTCTCTTAGTGAAAGACAATACCCGACAAGGGCTTTGCATACAAGAGTTGCTACCCCTTTTCCCCAATAATTTTCACTGAGTACGTATCCGATTTCGGTTTGTTCAGGATGATCTGCAAAGATTCTGGCAACCCCCATTCCTATAAAGTCATTATTTTCAGCATTAAAAATTCCCCATCTGCTGAGTGAACCTTCTTTATAATCTGATAAAGCTTTTTCGAACATTTCTATATATTCCTGATGGGTTTTATGGGGCAGAAAGCTGGTAACGTTTTTATTTTCGAAAAGAGAAAGAAAAAGAGGTAATTCCTGATGGGTAAACTCACGTATGATGATGGTATCGTCTTGATAATGCATAAGAATATTTTAACGATTATAAAATTACATAAATAACTGTAAAATGAGTAATGATATTAATCAGAAAGGGCTTAACGCCATTGTTGGTCATTAAGCCTTATCAACATTCAACTATATATTTATTATTTTTAATAGACCACCTGTCAAATCTTTGATTTGCCACCCTCAGTAGGAGGAAAATTTTAAGTTGTTTTAAATGGTGGTGTTTTGTTTTAGAAATGTGTCAATTAAAAAGTTTTGAACCAATCTGTTACTGCTTTGAAGTAATAATCTGGGGGTTGGTGACCAGGAAGACTGCCACTGCCTGAGTATTGTCCGGTTTTATAAAGGCTAAGCTTTACGGCTGCTGTGCCCCCACCATACGTTTTTGTAACATCAGTACTGCTTCCAATTGGTGTAGATGTGGGGGTACCGCTTGTTCCGTTTTTCAGTCTCCAGAAATCAGCTTGCTGTATTCCGAAGAGCCCATTAGGACTGATGTTACCAAAATGATCATCATTAAGCCCAAAGAACACCCACACGGCCGTGTTTCCGTGATAATTGGAATTAGCAACATAATTACCATTGCTATTTTCAAACCAAAATGGTCTATTGGATGCTATGGGAGCAATAGCTGTGAATACTCCATTTAAGAAATAAGCTGTAACATTGGTCATATCACCGCCCCAGGAATGTCCGGTAGCAAAAATACGGTTGTTATCAATGGTATATTCATTTTTGATCAATGCAAGAAGTTCTTTTGTGAATTGAATATCATGCATTCCTCCATATTGTCCGGCATAGCTTCCAAGAGCCCAACCTGTTCCAGTACCCCATATGTATTTCTGATCAGGATAAACAAAAATTGTATTGTCCATTAATTTTTCCAGTCCAGGAGTGTTGGAATTCCAACCTTGTCCCATCCATTCATGCATAAATTCTCCGGTCGAATCTGTTCCTGCAAAAACAAAAACCAAACGGTATTTTTTAGTATCGTCATAATTTTCAGGAATCGAAATGTAGTAACTTCTCTCTCCACCTGCTTCGGGTGAAAAAGTGTATTCTCTCTGTTCGCCGATTAAAGAAACATTCTTAGCCATAGTTGTGGGTTTTGCCTCTGGCTGGTCTGTTATGGTCTCCAATTCTTTGCTTTCACATGAATAGCAAAGCAGGAAATTGAGTAATAATAGCATCATTGTGATAGGTGTTGTTTTCATTATTAATTATGGTGTGATTTTGGTGTTGAATTGTAAAATGTCGAATGTAAAATGTAATTTTTAGCTAAATCTTTCGGGATTGAATTTACTGATATCGGCTGTTGGTTTTTGACCATTGGCGATTTCGGAAACTGTTTTTCCAAAAACGGGTCCAAGACTGAGTCCCATCATTCCACCGCCACCTGCAATAATTAAATTGTCAAGTTTAGAAGATTGTCCTAAATATGGAAGTCCGTCTGGAGCACAGGGTCTGTATCCAAACCAAACATCAGATTCTTTTGGTATTTGTACCTGAAAGTCCGGCATATACTTAGGGATTGATTGTACAATACCTTCTACTCTGTTCATGTTCTTTTTATCACGATGAGGTGCAAGCTCCATGGTACCCCCAAAGCGTATTTGTCCTCCCATTGGCGTTACTGCTACTCTGGCTTCCAGTAATAATGCAGCGTGTTCCAGTTTGTTGGATGGGTTGTCTGGTTGATGCATGAATGAATATCCTTTACCAGGCATTAAATGGATTTTAATTTCTGCTTTTTGTGCCAGTTCCGGAAGAAAAGACCCTCCCGTCATTACATAATGATCTGCAGTGAATTTTTTGCCATTTGCAATAATGCCTTTAATTGTTCTTCCTTGTATTTCAAATCCCGTTACCTCATGTTGAGTATAGAAAACAACCCCATTGTTTTTAAGATATGAGATCATCTGACTCATCAGTTTTATAGGATTCATGTGACCATCACATTTATAATTAATTCCACCAATGACATCCAGCTTAGCATGCGGCTCTAAGCTTTGAATTTCTTTCTGATCAAGAATCTCAACAGGCAGTTCTAATTTGATAGCAGTATGAGCAAGTTCAATTTCTTCTTCAGCGACTTTTTCTGTTTTATAAAGCATAAGGATTCCATTCTGAGTAAGCTCAAAATTAAATTCTTCTTTTTTAGCGAGCTCATTATAAAGCTGGCTGCTTGCTAAATTAAGATCCCGGATAGCCGATGCAGAACGATCTACATGCTTCTGATTGGAATGTTTTAAAAATTTCAACCCCCAGGATAGTAGTTGTGAGCTTAGTGAAGGTCTTACATAAAACGGACTCTTACTGTCAAACATCCATCGGATACCTTGTGTCACTACTCCTGGTGCAGCTAAAGGTGTAAAATGACTCGGAACAATCATTCCTGCATTGCCATAAGAGCAATTGTTGGACAGATCATTCTGTTCCAGAATTTCTACCTGCCAGCCTTTTTGTAAGAGGTAGTATGCAGAGCTTAATCCTACGATTCCTGCACCAATAACCAGTGCTTTTCCTTTATTTTGTGTCATTTGTCTGTTTACATAACCTGAAATCCTAACCAGTATGGATCTTCGTCGTCAATAATAATATGATTATACCCTGTAATTCTCGCCCAGCCTTCAACTGAAGGGATAATGGCTGGTTTTCCGGCAACGGTTGCGGTTCCTTCAATCCGGCCTATAAATTGGGATCCGATATAACTTTCGTGAATGAATTCCTCGCCTTCTTTTAGTTTTCCTTTAGCATACCATTGCGCCATTCTTGCAGAAGTTCCCGTACCACAAGGAGATCGATCCAGAGCATTTTCACCTACTAAAACTGCGTTACGTCCATTTGCTTTAGGATCTGTAGGCTTACCTGTCCACTGAATGTGGCTTAATCCTGTAATGTTTTCATCTTCAGGATGAATGAAACTATATTTTTCATTCAAAAGCTTTCTGATCATTTTTCCATAATGGATTAACTGGCTGGCTGTAAAACCAGAGATATCTTTGAAATTTTCCTGAGGATCGATAATTCCATAAAAGTTACCACCATAGGCTACATCTACTCTTATAGACCCCAAACCCGAACAATCTACTTCCAGATCTTCGGCGTACAGAAAAGATTTTACATTCGTTAGTTTTACAGATTTTACTTTCTTTCCTTCCTCAACATAATCAATAAGAATAAGGCCAGCGGGAGTTTCCAGCCGTAATTTCCCGGGAACCTTTGGAACAACCAAGCCTTCTTCTATAGCGATGGTGACTGTTCCGATGGTTCCATGCCCACACATGGGAAGGCATCCACTGGTTTCAATATATAAAACACCGACATCATTAGCTTCATCAATAGGTGGATAAAGGATACTGCCACTCATCATATCGTGCCCCCTTGGCTCAAACATCAATCCTTTTCGGATCCAGTCATATTCTTTCATAAAATGAAGCCGGCGTTCCATCATAGAATTCCCTTCCAGCATGGGTCCACCACCAGCCACAAGGCGTACAGGGCATCCACAAGTATGGGAGTCGATACAAAAAAATGTTCTGTTCATCTGTTATAATTTTATTGGTTCTGACTGAATTTTTCCATCAACAATTCTGTTAATTTGTAGTGAATTTTCATTCTTTAATTCTTCCGGCAGAAATTCATCCGGCCAGTTCTGAAAAGAGATCGGACGGACAAATCGTTTCACGGCATCCGGTCCTACTGATGTAAAACGGGTATCTGTGGTAGATGGAAAAGGTCCTCCGTGCTGCATGGCATAAACAACTTCAACACCTGTTGGCATTCCGTTGAATAATAATCTTCCGCATTTATCTTTTAAAAGATTAATCACATCAGAATTTTCACGTGCATCTTCAACTGTAGCTGCTACGGTTATGGTTAACTGTCCTTTTAACTGTTGAGCAATTTGAATAATTTCTTCATGACTCTCACATTCGACAACGATACCAAAAGGCCCGAAAACTTCTTCACTTAAAAGATGATTTTTAATGAAGTTTCTGCCGCTGGTCTGTATCACACTTGCACGTCCTTGCCATTCCTGGGCTTCCGTATGAGATTCGGCAATAAGGTGAACCTCTGGTTGTGTTGAAGCTGTCCTTTTATGTTTTTCAAAATTTTCAAAAATTCCTTTATGAAGCATGTTGGCAGGAGTAATCCCTTGAATTTCTTTTTTTAGTGCATTGACAAATCTATTCAGTCCCTCTCCTTTCAACGCTATAAATACACCAGGATTGGTACAGAATTGACCTGCACCCAATGTTAAAGAAGCAGCATATTCCTTTGCCAATTCTTCTGCTCTGTTTTGGAATACACTCTGAAAGGCAAATACAGGATTGATGCTTCCCATTTCTGCAAATACAGGAATAGGTTCCTCGCGCTGATTGGCGAGGTCAAATAAAGCTTTCCCACCAGCAAATGAACCGGTAAAAGCAACAGCCTTAATATCTTTATGTTGAGTTAAATAAGCTCCAACATCATTTGATATTCCTGTAATATCGCTGAATATACCTTCAGGCCATTCTTGTTCCTTTATCACTTCTGTTATAGCCTCTGCCATGATCTGCGAAGTTTTGGGATGTGCAGGATGTACTTTTACAATAACAGGATTTCCTGCACCTATTGCACTGGCAGTATCTCCTCCCGCAGTAGAAAATGCAAATGGAAAGTTACTGGCTCCAAAAACCACTACAGGACCCAATCCTATATTGTATTTTCTCAGATCTCCTTTTTGTTTATCCGGTTGAGGAAGATCAATTCTTGGTTCGGTGTAGATCCCTGTTGCTACTGCTTTAGCATAACCTCTCCATTGTCCTATTGTTCTTGCTTTTTCACCTGCAAGTCTGGTCATAGGTAATGAAGTCTCAGCATGTGCTGTCTCCAGAAGTTCATCTCCCAGGGATTCAATTTTATCTGCTATAGCGTTCATTAACGCCGCACGTTCCATTATCGTTGAATTCTTCAGGAACTGATAAGCCTCAGTTGCCTTCTGAATTTTTCGATCAATAGTTTCTTTTGATGTTTCTTCAATCATAACTGTATCTATGACATTAATCTAATGAGGGACGATTCGCTATTCCATCTGCAATAATTGTATTGATTTTTTCAGCTTCTTCGCCTTGAAGTTCTAATCTTGGAGCTCTTACATAAGGATTGCTTATCCCTTCTGCGGTTGCTGCAAGTTTGATGTATTGAATAAGTTTAGGATGAATATCCAATTCCAGTAAAGGCATGAACCATCTGTAGATCGTAACTGCTTTATCATAGTTTCCAGCTTTAGCATGGTTATACATTGCCATTGTTTCATTAGGGAATGCATCGACCAAACCGGCAACAAGACCATCAGCACCCAGTATCAGAGTTTCAAGGCAAATGGTATCTACACCACCAAGAATTTTAATTCTTTTGCCAAAACGGTTGATCATTCTGGTAACATTGGCCAGATCTCTTGTAGATTCTTTAACGGCCTGGATTGTAGGATAAGCAATAAGCTCTTCAAACATATCAAGAGTTACATAAATTCCGTAATCAACAGGATTATTATAAATAAGAATAGGAAGATCAGTCGCAGTTGCTACGGCTTTAAAATATTCTACGACTTCACGGCTGTCCGCTTTATATCTCATAGGAGGAAGTAACATCAATCCATCTGCATCTAGTTCTTTAGCTTTCTTTGCAAAGTTGATTGCATTTTTTGTAGTATTCTCAGAAAGATTCAAAATGACAGGGATTCTTCCAGCTGTAATCTTCTTTGCATATTTTAATAGTTCAAATTTTTCCTCTGTTTCCAAAGCGCTTGCCTCTCCTAATGTTCCAGCCAATATGATTCCATGGACACCCGCTTCAATCTGAGCTTCTGTATTTTTAGCAAACATTTCAAAATCTATATTCCCCTCTTTTGTGAATGGAGTCAACACTGCCGGATAAATACCTTCCCAGTTAAGTTTTGTATTCATAATCAAATTATATTTTTCTCCAAAACTACCGGAATTTTAAATCGACGAATGTTAATATTTTAATGAATTGTAACCATATTTTAACATGGTGTCTTTTTAATCCAAAATGGTGTCTTTGTACCGCTTAAGATATTCTTTGGGAGAATGCTTCATAATTGATTTAAAAACCCGGTTAAAATTAGTCAGGCTCGTAAAACCACTGTTAAAAGCTACTGACGAGATATTGTACATGGTGGAAGAGATCAGCAGTTTGCATGCGCGTTGTACCCGTAATTCATTAAGGAATTCAATATAAGTAATTCCGGTCCTCTTTTTAAAAGAGCGGCAAAAAGCCTGTGGAGTCATACATGCTTCCTTCGCAATACGATCAAGAGTCAGCTTATTCTGGGCAAAATTTTTCCTGATATAGTTTTGGGCATCTATGATGCGTTGATCATAATTAGAAATCTCAACAGGCATATTTTTTTCTGCTGATAATGGAATGTGTAGATTTCTGTTTTGCATCAAATGAGTGAGGATCTTTATAAAGCTTAGAATTTGATCTATACCCTTCGATTTTTTCAATTCGTTGATGCTGACGCTTATCTCGGCTTTTACCTCAGAAGCGATCTGGAAGCCCACTTCAGAGTGATCCATAAAATGTTTCAACTCTTCAAATTCGGGTAGGTTAAAGATGGGAGATAATTTTTTATGGGGATCAAAGAAGATGGATACGGCATGAACTTTTTGTTTTTCTCCTTTATTAAAATCACCTTTGAAAACATGTGACTGATTGGCTCCGATATAGAAAATATCACCGGCTTCAAAAGCGAAAAGGTTTTGTTCTATGGCTAATGTTCCATGTCCTTCAATGATCCACATGATCTGGACTTCGGTATGCCGATGAAAATGGGGGTAGAAGTTAGGCATAATATCCTCTTGAATACGGATGCTTTTGCTGGTATCAGCAGGAACTGAAAACTGAAGACTTTTCATACAGGATCAGAATTTTGTAATGAAAGAATATGGTGTTAAAATATGGTCGAATTTAAGCAAAATATAAACACTGTATATCATTTTAAAATCCAAACTTTACCTGCTATTTATTTTTCGTGAACAAATCCTTTAGAAATATAACAAAATTGTAACTTTAAACCTTATCAAAATTATATGCATTATATGTTTTCAGCACAGACTTATCAGGATAGACGAACTGCATTACAAGGCAGTATAAAGAACGGGATTCTTTTATTTTTAGGGAATATAGAGAACCCTGTTAATTTTGAACATAATCCCTATTATTTCCGCCAGGATAGTACTTTTCTGTATTATTTTGGAATTCAGGAACCTCGTATTGCCGCTATCATTGACATCGATGAAAATAAAACGATTATTTTCGGCGACGAGCTGAGCATCGATGATATCGTATGGATGGGAAGACAGGAAACACTGAAAGAGAAAAGCCAGAAATCAGGAGTATCAGAAACTTTACCCTACAAGGAACTTTCCCAATACATTCTGAAGGCAAAAACAGCTAACCGGAAGGTGCATTATCTTCCACCATATCAATCTTTCAATAAAATTTTGCTAAGTGATCTTTTGGGAATTAAAGTAGCAGAATTACAGCCCTCTGTAGAGATGATCAAAGCGATTGTAAAACAACGTTCGGTAAAGGAACCTCAAGAGATCGTTCAGATAGAACAGGCTGTAAATGTATCCAATGATATGCATCTGCTGGCAATGCGCATGGCAAGACCCGGAGTTAAAGAATATGAAATTGCCAATGCAATTCAGCACCTGGCAGGAGATAAAGAATGCCAGATGTCCTATCCGCCAATCGTAACGATAAACGGAGGCATCCTGCACAATCACTACCGCCTTAATACTTTGAAAGACGGAGATCTTTTCCTGAATGACTCAGGAGCTGAAACAGCAATGGGATATGCCGGCGATCTCACCAGAACATTTCCTGTGAGTACAACTTTCAGTACCCAGCAAAAGGAAATCTATGAGGTAGTTCTAAATGCTTTTGAAAATGCCCAGCGTCTTTTAAAACCAGGTGTAAAATTCAGGGATATTCATTTACAAGCGTCCCGGCATCTGGTAGACGGACTTGTCGATTTAGGATTAATGAAGGGAAATCCGGAAGAAGCAGTAAAAAATCATGCCCATACCCTATTTTTTCAGTGTGGATTAGGACATATGATGGGGCTTGATGTTCATGATATGGAAGACCTTGGGGAACAATATGTAGGATATACTGAAGATGAACCAAAGGATACAAAAACATTTGGGCTAAAATCTTTACGTTTAGGTAAATCTTTAGAAACCGGTTTCGTGGTAACGGTTGAACCGGGTATTTATATAATTCCTGAATTGATCGATATATGGCAGGCTGAAAATAAAAATGCAGAATTTATTAATTACGATAAAGTTAATGAATACCGGAATTTTGGAGGCGTACGTATCGAAGATGATTTCGTGATTACGAATGAGGGATACAAACTTCTGGGAAACGGATTGATTAAAACTGTGGAAGAAATTGAGAATTACAGAAAAGAACATATATCTTAATTAATTATTATATGAGAAGCATAAAAAAACTGATTAACATTGCACTGTGTTTCCTGTGCCTGTCGCCTCTTGCGGCGCAAAAAACACAATGGACGCCTGATGGCAATGCTTATTATTCATTTACCAAAAACGGAATTGAAACCGTAAATTTATTAAATCCCGGAAAGAACCAGACATTTTTAAGTTCGAGCGAATTAATTCCACCAGGAAGTTCAGAAGCTCTGGATGTACAAAGTTTCGAGGTGTCTCCGGATGAAAAAAGCCTTTTGCTTTTTGCCAATACCCGGAAGGTATGGCGGGACAATACCCGCGGTGATTACTGGATTTTTGATAAAGCCAGTAAAAGGCTGACACAGCTTGGAAAAGGATTACCCGGTGAATCCCTGATGTTTGCCAAATTCTCACCGGACGGGAAAAAGGTAGCTTATGTATCTAAGCATAACATATACATCGAAGATCTTTCCAACAACAAGTACAGTAAAATTACGAATGACGGAACAGACAGGATCATCAACGGAACTTTTGACTGGGCCTATGAAGAAGAATTCGGGACTCAGGATGGATTCAGATGGTCTCCGGATGGAAGTAAAATTGCTTATTGGAAACTGGATGCACGTGGAACCAAGAACTTCCTGATGATCAATAATACTGATAGCCTATATTCTTTTACGATTCCCGTAGAATATCCTAAAGTTGGAGAAAATCCTTCTGGTTGTAGCATCTGGTTATATGATTTGGCTTCAAAGTCCTCAAAAAAAGCAAATATTGCAGGGGATGAAATGCAGAACTATATTCCGAGAATGGAATGGGTGTTGGATTCCAAATCTATTATTTTACAGCAGTTGAACAGAAAACAAAACCAGAGTAAGGTAATTGTGGCCGATGCCAATTCAGGAAACAGTAAAACCATTTATACCGAAACGGATCCTGCGTGGATCGATATCAAATCCCGTTGGAACGACAATGATCCGAGCGGATGGGACTGGATCAACAATGGTAAAGAATTTTTATGGTTATCTGAGAAAGACGGATGGAGACACATTTATAAAATAGACCTGAACGGAAAAGAAACACTGATTACAAAAGATGATTTTGATGTGATAAAACCGGAATTTTTTGATGTTCCTAACAAACTGATTTACTTTTTAGCTTCACCAAAGAACGCCACTCAGGAATATTTGTACAAAGTGAGCATGAACGGCGGGAAATCTGAAAGGGTTACTCCTGAGTCTTATCCTGGAACTAACAAATACAGCATTTCATCCAATGGAAAACTGGCGATATTTAGTAACAGCAGTGTTAATGCCCGTTCCAATGGTTCCATTATATCGCTTCCTGATCATAAAGAACTGGTAGCTGCAAAAAATTCCACCAAAGCAGACCCTTCGAGATCTAAGGCCGAATTTTTCCAGATTACAACACAGGATGGAATTACCCTGGACGGATGGGTGGTAAAACCTAAAAACTTTGATCCGAATAAAAAATATCCGATCGTCTTTACAGTATATGGAGAACCTGGAGCCCAAACCGTAACCGATAGCTTTTATACGGGCTGGAACGGCTTATATATCGGAGATATGGCAAAGGATGGCTATTTATATGTTTCACTTGAAAATCGTGGAACTCCGGCTCCAAGAGGTCGTGAATGGAGAAAATCTGTTTACCGTAAAATAGGACAGCTGAACATCCGTGATCAGGCAATGGGAGCTAAAGCTTTATTTGCAAAATGGCCTTATATTGATACTTCCAGAGTTGCCGTATGGGGCTGGAGCGGTGGCGGTTCTTCCACACTGAATCTTTTGGGACAATATCCGGACATTTATCAGACAGGGATAGCGATTGCTCCGGTGGCTAATCAATTGTTCTATGATAATATCTACCAGGAAAGATATATGGGACTTCCACAGGAAAACAGAGAAGATTTTGTAAACGGATCTCCTCTTGCTTATGCTAAAAATCTGAAAGGGAACCTTCTGCTGGTTCACGGAACAGGAGATGATAATGTGCATTATCAGAATACAGAGGTCTATGTGAATGAGCTGATCAAGTACAACAAGCAGTTCCAGCTGATGTCCTACCCTAACAGGACACACTCAATCAGTGAAGGAGAAGGAACTTCGCTTCACCTGGCTACATTGTTTACCCAATATTTAAAAGAACATTGTCCTCCCGGACCTAGATAAAAAGAATCCCACAGTAATGTGGGATTTTTTATTTCTTTTTATAGCAGATGTAACCTAAGAGCTATTTTCTTTTAAAAACCAGTGTGCAGATTCCATGGCTAACCTTGTTATTATGCACTACTTTTATTTTAGTGAATAGGTAGGATCTTAAAGTTCAAATCTAATAAGAATCTACAGACGATTAGCAGATTGCTGTTTATATCGTTAATTTTGTTGTATTAAATTTTAAAACCATTGTTTTGAAACTACCACTCTCCTATTATCAGAACCAGGACGTTATATTTCTCGCTCAAAACCTTTTGGGAAAAGTGCTTTTCACGCAGATCAGTGATCAGGTGACGGCAGGTATTATTGTTGAAACTGAAGCTTATTTCGGTGCTCTTGACAAGGCTTCCCATGCCTATGGAGGACGGCGTACAGACAGAACAGAAACACTGTATCATGAAGGAGGTGTTTCGTATGTATATCTGTGCTATGGAATTCACCATCTCTTCAATATTGTAAGCTCGGTACGTGATGAGCCGCACGCGGTATTAGTAAGGGCAGTCGAACCATTGGTAGGGAAAGAAATTATGGAACAAAGAAGAAATATGCCTTTTACAAAAGCAGCGATCTCTTCCGGACCGGGTTCAGCAGCCAAAGCTTTGGGAATTGACCGCACATTCAACAAAAAAGATTTGACAGGGGAAGAAATCTGGATCGAAGATCATGGTATTCGTTATTCGCCTGATGATATCGTGGCATCTCCACGTGTAGGAGTTGCTTATGCCCAGGAAGATGCCCTTCTGCCCTGGAGGTTTTTTGTGAAAGGCAATCAATATGTAAGCAAGCCAAATAAAATATAAAAATTTATATAAGTACTTTTTACTTTTGAATTTCGTGATACAATTCTGAATAAGAGTGAACAAGATCTTCAAAGGTAAAGCTACGGTTCAGGCCACTTGGATTTGGTAATATCCAGACTTTAGCTCCGCAGAAATCCTCGGATTGTTTTCCCCATGAGATTTGTTTTTTTCCAGAAAAGGCCTGATAGGCTGCCTTCCCCAGGAAAGCCACATATTTGGGGTGGAAAGTTGTGATTTTAGATTTAAAAATTTCAAGAGACTGGTCGAATTCCTCATTTGAAAGCTCATCTGCCCGCGATGTGGGTCTTGCTACAGCCGTAGTAAGACCATATCCAAAATCCAGAATCGTGGTATCATGTACTGCTTCAATCTGGTAGGGAGTAAAACCGGATTGATGAAGAACCTTCCAAAAACGATTGCTTCTGCCTGAAAAATGGTGGCCATCGTCCGCAGATTTTAAGCCCGGATTGATTCCACAGAAGATAATATTGAGATCCTTTGCTATAATATCGGTCAGCATTGTAAGAACTGGATGTTATTGTTTGATGATCGCAATTTAGAAATTTTTAATGGTCCGCTCCTGTTTTATATAAAACAACCTCCATAAAAAAGCTTGCTGGTTTATGGAGGGTCTTGATAACTTAGTTTTTTATCCGGGAAAATCTGTAGAAAAAGAAATATCTTTCCATCTGCTCATTTCCTGGGAAAGCTGTTCTATTTTACTTTGAGCTCTGTTGAAAGAATCGCTGCCCAAAAATAAATTGACAGCTGGTGCAGGGTTATTAACTACTTCTAAAAATACATCTGCTATTTCATCCGGATCTCCCGGCTGGTTTCCGTTCAAAGTATTCATTCTTTCATGAGCCTCCCGAATGTAATCATAATCCTTTATGCTGTTTTTATTATAAGCTATGGAATCTGTATTGGCAAAATTTGTCCGGAACCACCCGGGAAGTACATTCGTTACATGGATGCCAAAAGGTTTAAGGTCATTCGAAAGCGCTTCAGAAAGTCCGCTAACTGCAAATTTTGTAGCACTATACATCGACCAGCCTGTTCCGGGAGCAAAGCCGGCTATAGATGAAATATTAATAATATGCCCTGATCTCTGATCTCTTAAATACGGTAAAGCCTGCTGAAGAACTTTAACGACAGCAAAAAAGTTGACTTCAAAATTGTCATTAATTTCCTCTGACGTAAGTTCTTCCAACGCACCGCCAAGTCCGTACCCGGCATTATTGACCACAACATCCAGTCTCCCAAACTTTTCATAGGTTGTCTTAAGGGATTGAGCAATAGAACTCTCTTTTTTAAGGTCAACTTCCAGTGGAAGAAATTTTTCTCCATACTGAAAAAGTGGTTCTAATGAGCTTACAGACCTGGATGTAGCGGCAACGCAATGGCCTTTAATTAATAATTGTTGAGCTACTGCAAACCCCATCCCCTTTGAAGCTCCGGTGATATACCAGATTTTTGTACCTGTCATGATTTCTTTTTTTTTACAAAGGTAGATCCCGTTACCCGGCCTTACTTTGTGATATTAAAACCATTTTTTGTCAGATTCAAACCTGTCTGAAGGCAGATGGATTCATACCCGTTTGTTTTTTAAAAAAATTATTAAAGTGAGCCTGGTCTTCAAACCCCAGAACATAGCTTATTTCTGCGATATTCCATTGGGTATGTTTTAGCAGGGATTTAGCCTCTGCAGTGAGCTTAGCAAAAATGTGTTCCGTAGTTGTAAGGCCTGTTACAGTTTTTATAGCTCTGTTGAGTGAGTTGACATGGATTGAAAGCCTTTCGGCAATTGTACGCGGAGATCTTAACTCGAACCGGTCTGTTTTGGATTCTATCGGGAACTCTCTGTCGAGCAGTTCGTGGAATAGAGCCGTAATGCGCGAATTTGAATCGGAATGTAAAGAAATATCTTCACTGGGACGGAATTGCATGGCAAGATAGATCACTTCACTGATATAGCTTTTGATCAGTTCATGTTTGTAGATGTATTCTGTATTATTTGCTTTATAGATTTTTTCGAAGATCATACGTATTTCTTCAGACTCTTCGGAATTGAGTTTAAATACCGGATGGTCTGCCCCTGAAAATAAAGGCAGTTCCCTGAGGTTGATCCGCTGGGTATCCTGAAAAAACTC
Source organism: Chryseobacterium sp. PTM-20240506 (assembly GCF_048296755.1). Classification (NCBI taxonomy): domain Bacteria; kingdom Pseudomonadati; phylum Bacteroidota; class Flavobacteriia; order Flavobacteriales; family Weeksellaceae; genus Chryseobacterium; species Chryseobacterium sp. PTM-20240506. Next base: position 976,911 of record NZ_CP182581.1, on the reverse strand, counting down.
TTCTTTAAAGACACAAAACCATCCGCTGCTTTCGGGTTTCAAAAGATCGTAAGTATAAGGCATTTTAGGATCAAAGAATAATAAAGTATCTCCTTCAACTGGTATGCTTTTGTCACTGTAATGGAATACATTATTCCCTTTAAAAAGCATGATCTTGTAAAAGGTTCTCCGGATATAGCTTGGTGAACTTGTTCCGTTAATCATATTTTCTTCAATACTAAAAATATTGAATAGACCACTGTCCTTTCCTGGACTCTGGGAAAGATGCGTAAGCTTATGTTTGTAAAATTCCTCAAGTGATTCCGTTGATTTTCCCATGGTAATGCTAAAAATGAAAATACTTACCTAAAGATAAGCTATTCTCCCTAAATCTGCTATTGTGTAAAAAAGGAAGATCTACAGTAAATATATATGTGACGTTTCATCCGTTGAAAACTACACTTCACCTACGGATTATGTCAGATCACTTTATTTAATCTGTTGAAAACTAGTATTTACTATTACTTTTACAAAGTAAAAATGCTGTACACTTCATTACTCAAAGTTTTCAGTTTTTATGATTGGCAAACATGGTTAAGAATCAATAAAAATCTGTACAGTCTATCCTTTCATGCCGGAAAGGTTCATTCTAATTTAATCATGTTTGGTAGGATTGGTGTATTTCCAATCCTACTTTTTGAGAACAGTATAACAGATGAAAAAATAATAAATTATGAACTGGATTGCATTAATTATCGCAGGGATTTTTGAAATCGGATGGCCTTTGGGAATCAAAATGTCGCAACAGGCTGATAGCAATAAATTCGGATGGATCTTTCTATCTGTCATTTGTATGACGATCAGCGGTGCTATGCTGTGGTATGCACAGAAAACCATTCCTATTGGAACAGCCTATGCGGTATGGACAGGAATCGGTGCGGTAGGCACTTTATTGGTAGGGGTTATATTCTTTCAGGATTCGGCTAATATCTTCAGATTGTTGTCTGCATTGCTGATCGTAGTTGGAATTGTAGGACTTAAATTGTTTTAGAGTTAAAACTCTTTCGAATTTATAGAATTTAAAAGTACCTCTTAGAGGTACTTTTTTGTTAAAATTATTGTAAACTTTCATAGATCATATAAACTATAATTTGATTGCAATCTATTGTTGTAATTATTTGTTTATTAATGTATTGTTGTTTTTATAGTGAAGTATTTGTTTACATGTTTGAAACAATGCTTTAATGATGAATGGCTTGATTTTAGATGGTTGTTAATTATTATTTACTCATAAGAGGAAAATAATATCGAAATCAAAATTATAATAGCAATTTTATGGAAAAGTTTATAAAAATAATTTTGAAAGTTTTGAAATGGCTGGGAATTTCTATAGCATCCATTCTTTTTCTGATGTTCATCATCCCTATATTGTTTCCGGGAACTATCTCCCAGCAGGTAAAAATATTTGCCAATAAACATCTTGCGGGTAAACTGGATTATAAAAAGACCCACCTCTCCTTTTTCAGGCATTTCCCATCGCTAACGGTTTCTGTGGATCAGCTTATCCTGAAAGGTTCAAAGCCATTTCAGGAAGATACTCTACTTGCCGCTAGAGAAGTGGCCTTGGGAATCAATCTTAAAAACCTGATCTTTGACCGTGAGGTGAAGATTGATGAAATATACGTAACGGATGCCAACGCGAATGTTTTCGTCAACAGTAAAGGAGAAGCCAACTATAATGTTTATGTTTCCAAGCCCTCACAAACACCTAAGGATAGTACAGAAGAAGGAGCATCTATAAAGCTGGACCTTATCAAATTCAGAAACTGGAATATCAAATACAATGATCATTCTGCCAGAGTGCTGGTAGATGCTAAAGGCTTGAATTACACAGGTAAAGGCGGATTCAGCAAAGATATTTTTGATCTGCAAACCGATCTGGAGATCAATAAAGTAGACTTTGCCCTCAATAGAATCTATTACGCCAAACAAAAAAGTTTGCGTGCAGATCTCATTACGCGGATCAATACGAATGCATTAACTTTTGTACTAAGGAAAAACGAATTAAGGATCAATGATCTGCCCTTAAAATTTACAGGTTCTCTTAGTATTTTGAAGGACGGATATAATCTCGACATCAATGCTGCATCTGAAAAGACAACGATCCGCGATATGATCTCGGTACTGCCGCCGCAATATCTGGACTGGGCAAAAGACACTAAAATTGAAGGAAACAGCGATCTGTTTTTCAGCCTGAAAGGAAGATTCAGTGAACCTAAAAAGCTGAAACCAAGGTTAAATGCCAGACTGCTGGTAAAAGATGGATTTGTCTCCAATGGAAAAGCTCCTGTTCCTATGAACAACCTGAATATGGATCTTATGGTAGATCTTCCTTCATTAGATGCGGAACAGATGAATCTGAATCTCAGGAATCTGAGTTTTGATCTGGGTAAAAACAATAATTTCCGTGCGGTTATAAGAACGAAAGGACTTAATGAAATGATGGTGAATGCCGATGTAAAAGGCGCTGTTGATCTTCAGACTCTTGATCAGGCATTAGGTTTGAAGAATATTGATGTTCGTGGGCTTATGGATACGAATATCAAGGCAAACGGGATTTTCAGCCTGGATAAAAAATTATTCCCAAAGACGGAGGGTTATCTTCATTTAAAAGACGGTTGGCTGAAGACGAAATATTACCCCAACCCTATTCAGAATATCAACCTGATCGCCAACATTAATAATACAGACGGAACGTTTAAAAGCCTCGGAGTGAAATTGGATCCTTTTAGTTTTGATTTTGAAGGGAATCCTGTCTATGTTAATGCTGATCTGCATGATTTTGAAGATCTGCTTTATAAAGTTAAAGCAAAAGGTGTTTTGAATGTGGGCAGAATCTATAAAGTGTTTGCAAAAGAAGGATTTGATGTAAGCGGACTTATTATGGCGGATCTTTCCCTGAACGGACGTCAGAGCTATGCAACTACCGGCCAATACAGTAAGCTGGATAACAAAGGAACTTTGATTCTTAAAAATATAAAGGCTACTACATCGTATCTTCCCAAATCATTTTATATCAAAGAAGGAAATTTTCAGTTTGAAAATGAGAAAATGTGGTTCAGAAAGTTTTTGGCCACTTATGGGAAATCGGATTTTGCATTAAACGGATATCTGCTCAATACGATCAACTATTTTATTGAAAGAAAGGGAACTCTTCACGGAAAATTTGGATTAAACTCCAATTATATTCTTATTGACGAGTTCATGGCACTTAAGGATGGAGATAATGCAGATAAATCGATTGAAGTGGAATATGCAAAAGTTGAAAATCCTAAAAGCAGCGGTGTGGTAATTATTCCGAAAAACCTTGATGTCTCTTTGGAAGCCCATGTTAAAAAAGTCGAATTTAGGGGACTTGATCTCAATCATCTTCAAGGTCTGGCTTCTGTAAATACGGGTCAGGTGTATCTTAAAAATACTTCTTTTGATATCATTGGAAGCCGCATGAACATTGATGCACGTTATCAGGACGAATCTCCATTAACGGCTAATTATGACATTGCGCTTAAGGTACTGGATTTTGATGTACAAAGGGCTTATAAAGAAATTGATATGGTCCGGGAAATGGTTACTGCTGCTAAGAATGTAAAAGGGATTGTGTCTCTTGATTATAAACTGAAAGGAGATTTTGATAAAAATATGAGGCCTATTTATCCGTCCCTTGAAGGGGGTGGTATTGTAAACCTCCGGGATGTAGAGGTAAAAAATCTTAAGATGCTTTCGGTAATTGGTGATAATGTTGGTGCAAATGCTTTTAATAATCCGGATATGAAAGGAGTTAATATCGAAACCGTGATCAAAAATAACCTGATCCACGTTGATAAATTCACCTTTAAAGTATCTGTCCTAAGACCTTCTATCAGTGGAACAACAAGTTTCAACGGTTTACTGGATCTGCGGGTAAGAATAGGTCTTCCTCCGGGAGGATGGATCGGCTTTCCGGTAGTTGTAACGGGGACCCATGACAAACCTAAAATAAAAATCTTCAGTAAAACCGGACAAGGAATCGTTGATGCTTTGTATAACACGAAATCGAATAAAGTAATACGCCAGGAAAGGCGTGCTGAAAAAAAATCCAGAGTGCAGCAGCGTAAAGAGAAGGAAGCACAGGAAAAAAAAGCTGAAAATGCTGAGAAGCAGATTAAAAAAGATCTTAAAGAAAAATAAATAAAATCAGAGCCCGCTATAAACAAATAACGGGCTCTGGTCATCAACAGCCTGACCGGCAGGCTTTATTTTTTTAAATACTGTAAATGATTTTCTTACCTTTCCTGAGTGTATAACTATCCTTTTCTTTATTCAGGTTATACGTTCCTTTTTTACTTTTATACACCGATGTGTTTAAGTATTCAAGGGTTCTGTTGAGAATGATACTTCCCTTGGATTCAGGAAGGAACAATTCCGCCTTTTTCTTGTCCTTACTCAAGATAACTACAGCATTGGAAACGTAGGATTTCTGAGGATTAGCTTCTCTCAGCTGTATCTTTTCTTCAAAAAGCTTTACGCAATCATCTTTTAGAACGGAATAGGTATAACCGGCTGAACCGATGCACCCGTGTTGGTCTTTATCCCCACCTGCTACTTTTGGAGTTGTTTTCTGAGCCCATCCTGTAGTGGTAAACGTCGCAGTGATCATTACTGCCAGTAATAATTTTGTATTTTTCATGTGTTTGTATTTTATAAAACGTTCTATAATATTACGAAAAATCTTTTAACTAAAATTAAAAGATTTATTATTGATATGCCTGGAATAAAAGATAACAGGAAAGATAGGGTTATTGTTTCCCTTCTTTTTCTAATTCTATCCACACCGGGGCATGATCACTGCTCTTTTCCCAGCCACGAACATGCCGGTCAACACCGCCCGATTTTAACCTGGATGATAGATAAGGGCTCAACAGAACATGATCAAGCCTGATTCCGGCATCGCGGTCATATGCTTTGTAGAGGTAATCCCAGAACGTATAGATCTTTTCTTCAGGAAACAAGGTTCTGATAGAATCAAGCCAACCTTTTTTAAGCATTTTCTCAAAAGCTTTTCTTACTTCGATCCGATATAATGCATCATTTTCCCATCGTTCGGGTTTATGTACATCAAATGGTGTCGGAATAATATTAAAATCACCAATAACAACGGCGGGCAGGTCCATTTTTATAAGCTCATCTGTTCTTTTTTTCAAGCGATCGATCCATGCCAGTTTATATTCGAATTTTGGTCCCGGATAAGGATTGCCATTGGGGAGATACAAACAACAAATAACAATCTGATCAATGATTGCTTCGATATAGCGGCTTTGAATATCTTCCGGATCCCCTGGCAAAGCCCTCTGAACCTCTGTGATTTCATATCCTTTTGAAAGTATGGCTACTCCATTCCAGCTTTTCTGGCCATGCCAGATGGCATTATATCCTGCATCATTTATTTCTTTCAGGGGAAAACGTTCCTGTGGCGCCTTCAGTTCCTGGAGGCATACCACGTCCGGTTGTGCTTCTTGTAACCAGCGAAGCAGAACAGGCAGCCGCCCATTCACTCCGTTTACATTATACGTAGCTATTTTCATGGTCCTTATGAGTTGGTGAATAGTATTTATAAGTTAATCCTTTTTCTTATAATCCTCAATTTTTTTAAACTGGGCGTAGGACTGTTTTATGTTGTGCAGTTGTTCTTTTACGGTCTCCAGGCTCTTATCATAGAGGTGTCCGCTATCGATAGCTTGTTGATAGGCCTCTATTGCCGCTTTTTCTCCAAAAGCAACATTTTCCAGGGTAGATTCTACCTTATCCCCTACGAGAAAAGAGTTTTTAATGTCAATCCATATTCTGTGAAGTGATCCTGCAACAGAAGGTGAATCTTCGGGAGTTCCTCCTTTTTCGGTAATCAGGTTGATCAGTTCATTTTTCATGATTTTTGATTGGGTGATCATCTTATCGTAATCATCTTTGATGTCCGGATAAGACTCCCATACCTTTCCTTCTACTTTTTCAAATCCGGCAATCCGGTCGTTGCTGATGTGCAGCAGATCGTTAAGGACTGCTACGGTTTCTTGATTTTCCATATTTACTTTTTTTTGTGGTGTATTCAATTCGTACAAGAATTATGCCCCAAGGGTTAAAATATTCTGGATTTCAGGCATAAATTCATTCAATAAAAATGGCTCGGGAGCTTTGCTCCCGAGCCATTTTGTTTTTAAAGTGCCACCTTTAATAATTTAAGGTAATACCTGCTCCAAAGCCCATATCACTATCATAATGGGTTCGGATGTTGATATTTTTGTTGATGATATAGCTGAGCCCTGCCATATATTCCCTATCGGTATTTACCATGAAGTCTCCTCTCAATCTTCTGGAGATCGGAATATCTTCACGCATGAGCTGCAGACGCACAATACCATCATGATATACTTCTGCCTGAAAATTAACCAGCATCGGTAAAGTGTACATAAAACCTAAACTGAATGCCCTACGGCTATCTTTTTCGTTTTTTTGCCCGAAGATATTGGTTTCGTGTTCGTCGATTCCCATTTTCCGGTAACGGTAGTCAAAACCAATAAAAGGCATAAACCACTGCATTTTACCTATATACCTGCCCAGATGGGTTTCTACCTCATAACCGTGCATGCTGTTGTATCCCAGACGCCATTCCGTTCCTAAAGACCATCTTGCATTCTGCAGCATGGCCTGCCCGTCATTACCATTGGTAGCAAAATCATTCTGCGCCATAAAGTGTGGCATATTGCTTTCCATCTGCAAAGCCATATAGGCTTTTTCCTTGTCTGGCAGTAAAGGATTCTTATAATCACCAACGGCAAATACCCTGTTCATTCCGGACATCATATGGTAAAGGATATGACAGTGGAAGAACCAGTTCCCTTCTTCATTGGCCAGGAATTCGATGGTATCGGTTTCCATCGGCATAATATCGAGAACATTTTTCAGAGGAGATTTTTCCCCCTTACCATTGATCACCCTGAAATCAAATCCATGCAGGTGCATCGGGTGTCTCATCATGGAATTATTATAAATCGTAATACGCAGGATCTCTCCTTTTTTAACCGGAATTTTATCTGTTTCGGAAAGAACTTTATTGTCCATACTCCATACGTATCGATTCATATTTCCTGTAAGCGTAAACCTGAGTTCTTTTACCGGGGCATCTTTGGGAAGCGTGGTATCGAAAGGAGATTGTAGCATGGCATAGTTTAGCGTTTTAATGTCACCCAAAGCATTGGCATTATACCGGTTGGGATCATTATCCATATCCATATTCATGGTATGTTTGCTGTGGTCTTCTTTGGGTTCTTCCTTTTGCTTGCCTTTTTTCTTAGCTTCTCCTGTAATTTCAGGATACATCACGACATTCATATCCATTTGGTTTAAGCTCATTTTCATGCCCATATCATTCAGGTCTCCGTTCATTTTCATCATCCCGTTCATCATTTTCATTCCTTCAAAATATTTTAATTTTGGAAGTGGTGAAATAAGCTGTTTTATCCCATTTCCAATGTAATAACTGGCTGACTGGGTTCTGTCTTCAGTAGTAGCTAAAAACTCGTAAGAAACACCATCTTCAGGAATTGTTACAACTACATCATAAGTCTCGGAGACGGCAATGATCAAACGGTCGACTTCTACCGGTTCAACGTCATTTCCATCGTTGGCGACAACCGTTATTTTTCCTCCTGCATAACGAAGCCAAAAGTAAGATGATGCACCACCGTTTGATATTCGTAACCTTACTTTATCGCCGGCTTTTAATGTTTTACCATTAACGGTTTTTAAATCTGTAGCGTTATTCCCGTTCATTAATATTTTATCGTAATACACATCACTTACATCCATTGCTGTCATACGCTTCCATTCATTGGCGATTTTGGTTTTAAAATAACCTTCCTTGATAGCTTCGACATAAGATTGTGTTGCATTCTTTTTTATTCCTGCCCAATCATTGGCGTTATGAAGCATTCTGTGAATATTGTCCGGATTAAGGTTTGTCCATTCACTTAAAATAACAGGAACGGTTGGCAAATCGTCGATTCCTTTTCTAAATCTTTTATCCTCTTCACGCTTTTTCAGGATGAGGCTCCCGTACATACCAATTTGCTCCTGCATTCCTGAATGGGAATGGTACCAGTGAGTACCGTTTTGAATCACTGGAAAGCGATAAGTGTAGGTTTCACCTGGTTTTATTGGATTTTGGGTGAGAAAAGGCACACCATCTTCCTTATTGGGTAAAAAGACTCCGTGCCAGTGCAGTGAAGTATTTTCTTTTAACTGGTTGTGGACCACTATTTCAGCAATGTCACCTTCCGTAAAGGTCAATGTAGGCATCGGTATTTGCCCGTTTACTGCAATGGCTCTTTTTTCTTTACCTGCGTAATTAACTATGGTATCTTTTACATATAGCTCGTAACGGACGACTTTTTGTGCGAAAATAGTCTTCGAGCACAGGAGTATAAATACTGTCAGAAGTACCTTTAACGAGATATTTTGGGATATATTCATTGTATATTTCTTTTATATGAAACTTATTCTTGCTTTTCCAGCCAATCTGTTATCAGCTTTATCTGCCGGTCATTCAGTTTTGCATCTTTATGCATAAGCGTGTAGGATGACATTGGCATTTTTTTAGTTTCAATCTGTTTTTTAATTGAGTTTATTAATCTTTCCTGCTTTCGACCCGAGTAAGTGGCCCATTCGTTAAAATTCAAATCCTCTTTTGCATCTTTAATGTGTTTGTCTACTAAACTTCGTGCAGGCTGTATGTAATCGTACCACTGATAATTGGTATTGTTACTATGACAATCATAACACGAGGTCTGTAATAGGGTTTTTACTTCAACGGGCATTGTCTTATGGGTCTTTATAAAATCGGTTTTGTAAACCTGCCTTTTATCTGCATTCCGGGCAGGCTGATAAAATTGTACAGCAATAAAAACCAGCAGCATAATAGCTGCAAAAATCTTTAGTACTATCTTCATTTTAATATTCCTTTTTTACGGAACCACAAGTGAGCATCTTATTACCGTAATAAGGGTTTTTAATTTCTTTTGCTTCGCTGATCCAGATGGCACCTTTTCCATCGTTGAACATCGGGCAGTAATCCTGATACAATTTTTGGGTCGTTCCAAATGTTGCAATAAGATCAGCCATGTCATTACTTAATGACATCATGTGTTCCCTTTGGTGATCTATTTTTCCTGCATTATCTCCAATATGCTCCGCATTCTCTTTAGCGTCTTCTGCAATTTCCATATATGCTTTATGCTTATCTGCAGGGATAGTTTTCATATCTACCTTCTCTAGGGTAGCTAATAACTGTTTTCCGGCAGTAGCAACAGCTTGATCGTTATCGGCAACAAGTGCATTTTTTAAAATTAAATAATCTTTGATTAAAGGATCTATAGAAAAATTGTTAACACGGTCTTTGACAGCTGTCTTTTCATTTGATTTATTGTTGATTTCTTCTGCTGTATTGGTATTTTCTAATTGGGCAGCTGATTGTGTTTCTGTTGCAGAAGCATGGTCTGTATGTTGTTCCGCATTTTTATCCGGTGATTTTGTACAGGAGAATAAAGTAATTGCCATCATTGAGACAACACTGATTGATAAGAATATATTTTTCATGGTATATGTACGATTAAATTTTTTTGATTTCATAATTGTTATAATATGAGTTTTACCTTATTTTTTGTTGAGTTCTTCAAGCTTCCGCTTCATGAGTTCGATTTCATTGGCCTGGGTTTCCAATATGTTTTTTTGGAGTTGTATCAATTCCGGGTCAGTAAGTTTTGTCTTTTCTGACATAAGAATAGCGGCCGCATGATGAGGAATCATTCCCTTTACAAATTCTTTATCATCCACCATAATCTGTTCTCTGATTCCGAACCAGGAAAAAATGCCTAAAGCAAGAGAAAATACAATGATGATCCCATTGATTTTCTTGTTTTTATACATATCCTTCATGATCAATAATTCAATAATTAACATGACGGATACCATAAGCAAGGTCATATAAAAGTTATTGATATTGGGAATGAGATTTTGTATTCCGTCGATCATTGAATACATAATGAAGTACATGGCAACAAACATAGCAACAGCCATCATGATAAATCGTTTATACATTCCTGTATGGTTTTTATGTTGCATTCCGTGATGATCTGATTGATTATCCATAACTGATATTATTTATTAGTTACCAAGTGTTTCTACTGTGCTGCCACAAGTTATCATCTGAGAACCAAAATAAGGGTTCTTGATCTCATTTTCCAGGCTCAGCCAATCAGCTCCTTTCCCATTATTATACATAGGACAATGCTGATAATATATAGGATTACCCTGTTTGGATACCTTTGCGAGGTCGTACATATTTTTAGATAATAAAGCAAATATTTCTCTTTGTTTAGCAACATCTTTAGCAGAGGAAATCTTTTCTGCATTAAGGATCAGGTCCTTCATTACCTTCATCCAAACCATATGTTCTTCATTTGAAAGTTGGTTCATTTCCACTGCTTTAATTGCTTTTGACAGTTCAGAAGCTTTAGTTGATGCATTATCGGCATCTGTTTTAACCAGTGCATTTTTTAAAGAGAAGTAGTTATCGAAAACAGCTTTTAGCTGAGATGTATTCTGGGTAGCTATCATGTCGTTTTCTTCCGTTTTTTTCTGGTCATGGTTCATATGGTCAGTCTTCATATTCATGTCCATAGCCTTATTTTGAGAAGCGGGTTTTAAATCCCTTTTGTAATGACAACATTCCGGTAATGCTGCATAAGCATTGTCAGGAGCTAAAAATTTTTCACTGTCATACCCTGCCAGAGCTATTCTTTTTAATATTTCGTCCTGACTGGTCTTCTGAGGATCGTAGGTTAAAGTAGCCATTTTGGTATCTTTGTTCCAGCTTACTGTGGCTATTTTTCTTAGGTTTCCCGCTTTTTCTATATTCGCTTTACAGATGTCACAATTCCCATAGATCTTTACGGTTTCTGTTTTTATATTTTGAGATTGGGCATAGATTAGTAATGAAAACAGCAAGCTGAATGCTATCCATATTTTTGATATTGATTTCATTGTATAGAGTATTTTGTGAACAAAAGGAATATTCCTGTTGTTTCAGTTAATAAATTGAATGGAAAGAAATTGAAGTGTATCCTTACAAAAAGGCACACTTTAGGCTATAAAATACAGGATCTAGCCTATTTTAGGGATTAACCAAATGGATTGAAAGCCTTTAGAAACAGCACTTTCATAAGTTAAAAAAGAAACAGGAGAAAAGACTTCTACTGTAAGAAAACTAAAATCATGTCTGTCCGGTAAAGTTGGATTTAAATTGGATGCCGGGCATTTGCATAAAGGATTATTGCATTTTCCTGGACATTTTTTAGAACCACAGGAATTACACTGATCTTTTTTAATAGATTTTGAAATATTGAGTTCACAACGCGATTTCTCTTGTAAGGAAATTTTTACAGCACATGCATAGATTTGCTTGGGCATGAATAAAAATCCCAATAGAATAAAAATCAATATGTACTTACGTTGAAACATAATAATATACAAAATTAATGTTTTTTTTTAATCGAACATCAATTTATGCCTCACATCTTTGTTTTTTTACTCTACGGATCATGAATTATTACAGGACAAAAAAAAGGCTTAAGAGTCTGAAAACTCATTAAGCCTTAACGATTCACAGCGTGAATACTAACCTATATATTGTTATGTTCTTTGGAAAAATAAGGTATGATAGTGTTTTTGCCAACCCTGATTCACAGTTCAAAGATGATCAATTGGTGTGTAAAAAAATAAAATGATCTACGACTACAAGAGTCCGGTCTATAAAAGTTTTAATAAAAAACCTGCATGAGTCATGCAGGCTAAAATCACAACTGAAAAAATTTAATATGAAGTTGATTGTGTGAATTTATAAATGCTGTTTAATGGATATCCCAGAAGATTTTAGTCGTTAATTTATCTCCTCCGATAGCGGTGGCGGCTTTGGAATAATTGGTTCCGTTCGTAGTTGCTTCAAGCGATGGATATTGCAGTCTTACAGGGACTTTTCCTTCTGCATTGTTAATGGCGGTAGGAGGAGCCTGAAGAGCGGGATAATCCAGCCTGCGGTAAAAATTCCATGCTACTACAGGATGATTATATAGAGCAATCCATGCCTGTTCTCCGATTGATTTTTTCCAGTTGCCGGGGTTATAAGGGTGGGCTGTCAGGTAAGTTTCAGCCTCCTGGGCAGAAAGTTCCCATTCCAGGAATGAGGCCCGGACAGCATCTTTATAAAGCGTCTCCGGATTTCCTCCGATTCCAAACCGGGCAGCTGCTTCTGCAAGATAAAATGTTACTTCTGTATGCGTCATCAGGTTTCCCGGAGTCACCGGAACATAAGCAAAGATTCCGGGAGACGAAAAGGCGAAAAAGTTTCCGGGAGCTCCAATGGTCTGTCCCAGATAAACTCCGTTTACATCTCTGAAGTACTTGGTTACCCTTTGGTCGGAATTAGCATTGAGATAATCTATAAAAGGTTTTCCTCCAATAAAATCGTTTCTTCCATTATTAGCCAGATTTTCGAATATAGGGCTGAAATTGGGTGTCTCCGCAAGGTATCTGAAAATACAGTTCTGAGACTGATCCGTAATTACTCCTCCGGAAATCGCTGTATTGATTGCTGTCCTGGCCAGGTTTGCATCAATATCGGAAATAGCGATTCCCAGTTTCAGAAGTAACGAGTTCCCGAATTTTTTCCATTTTGCGATATCTCCACCATACAAAATGTCTCCGGAGCCAAAAGTCCCTTCTCCTTCCTTCAGTCTGTTAATGTCCGCCATAAGGCGATTAATCATGCTTTCATAAATTTTTTGGTCATCGTCATAAACCGGAAGCGGGTATTTTTCATTGTTGAGAGCCTGGCTGTACGGAATATCTCCATAAGTGTCTGTCAAAGTCTGAAATGTATAAACTGATAAAATATCAATAATGGCCAGCTGATTCTGCTTTTTAGCCTGCCAGCTGGTCACTTCGGAAGCGGAAGGCTGGTACTGCTCTATCAGTTCCTTAGCTTTATTGAGGCTGTTAAGCACATTTACATAATTATCGGTCCATACATTATTGGAAACATTTCTTGCTGTAAAATTATAGTTGCTTTCATTCACATAAACGGTTTCCTGCCAATACTGCATAATAAGGCGAAAATTATTTTCGTTCACACTGGGAGTGTTCATATAATCGCTCAGTTCCTTTTCTGCATAAGTAATAAGAGTTTCCGGGATCGTATTATAAGTGACATGGGGATCATTATTTACATCTTCCGATGTGCAGCCCATTAATACCGAAAATAGTATAGAGCTTATCATTATTTTATTTTTCATTTTCATAGTTTTTAAAAATTAACTTTCAGGTTAAATGCAAAATTTCTGGTTGCAGGCATCACTCCGGACTGATATCCCTGAATATTTCCTGATGACAAACCCGCTTCGGGATCTGAATAAGGAAGATTTTTGTGGATGATCCAGAGGTTACTTCCCACAACACCCAATGTGAGACTCTGAATACCTATATTTCCCAGAGATTTCTTATCGAAAGTATAAGAAACGGATACCTGGCGGAGCTTTATAAAGCTGGCATCATAAACAAAGGCAGAAGAAGGTGGGTCGGTTTCAATGATCTGGCTGGATCTGGAACGATCCAGACGTATCGTGTTGGGAATATAATGTCCCGGATTATTAGGATCCTCCATCACTCCGGGTAATATAACTCCTCCTCCATTAGGTAATGTGTTTCTTATAGGATTACCTAAATCATTCAATCCTACAGAGTCGGGATAAAGTCCTGTTCCATAGCCGAAATATTGGTCCAGTGAGAAGATCTTTCCTCCCTTTTTCCAATCGATCTGAAAGCTTACATTAAAATTTTTATAGGTAAAAGAATTGTTGAGTCCGGCAATAAAGTCAGCCTGGAAACTTCCCAGGTTGTGATTGGTATCATCCGTGTGAAGGTAAGCCCCGTTTTTTCCTATGATCTTATTTCCATTAGGATCATACACAAAATGTGCTCCCCAGATGCTTCCATACTCCTCATTAAGTGGTGCGTTGATAGAAATCCCTCCCGGAAGCGTTCCTATTGAAATGTTTTCTGTCCCTTCTCTTAAGGCGGTAACTTTTGTTTTAGGATTGGACCAGTTGATGCTCATATCCCAGTTGAAGTTGTTCAATTTTAAAGGACTTATATTGAATGAGACTTCAAATCCTTTGGTGGTAAGCTCCCCTGTATTCTGAATTTTGCTTCCGGAGCCATTGGCAAGAGAAATAGGAAGTGGTAAAATCTGATCAAAGGCAATATTTCTGAACCAGGCAACGTCAAAACCTATTCTGTTTTTAAAGAACTGCATATTGGTACCCAATTCAAGGTTTTTAAGCTTTTGCGGAAGCAGGTCGGCATTCCGCAAGACCGTATTGTAAGAATATACAGGGTTGTTTCCAAAGGATGACTGAACAATGAACCTGTTTCTCAATTGATCTGCATTGGTGTCAGAACCTACTTCTGCGTAGGCAGCCCTTATCTTTCCAAAACTCAGCCATTTTTGTTGCAGCAGATTGGAAAATACCATGCTGGCTGAAACGGATGGATAGTAGTAAGCTTCTTTTCCTTTAGGCAATGAACTGGATTGGTCTCTTCTGAAAGTCCCTTCAATGTAATACGTGTTTTTATATCCTAAGGAAGCCTGGATAAACGCTCCGTAAACATATTTTGATGTATCCGATATCAGGGGTTTTGCAGGTGTTGCTGCAGAATTGGAAATGGTGTACAGGTCATCGATGTACAATCCTCCGGATGTGGTCTGGGAATTGGAATAGCTGGACTGGACATTGATATTTCCCCCGATCAGTGCCTGGATATTAAAATTTTCTCCAATATTCTTTTTGTAGGTTGCGATAAGGTCGTAATTGGTTTCTGTAAAGCGGAAATCGGTAATAGCATATCCTGAAGGCTGCTCAATAGGATTAAAACTAAAGAATGCAGGGATTGAGCCTTTGGCTCTCCGCTCTTCTGTGATCATCGTATATCCGTCGATACCTACCCTTCCCAGTATATTGATGCTTTTGGAAAGATCATAGCTCAGGCTGAAGTTTCCTGCAAAACGATCCCTTTTATCGTTTTGATAATTTTTATAGCGTGTAAAATAAGGATTATCCCAATAACCCGGACGTAAATCATCAGGAGAAAGGATGTTCCAGGTATAGTTTTTATTAAATGTTTCATAAAGATATTTTTGGTATTGAATATCGACATTGGTAGGCCACCACTGCCTGAAATTACCCATAATATTATCCCCGTAACCCGTAGAATTCCGGCCTTTGGTATTTTGGGTTACATAATTGGCAAAGATTGTAGCGGTAAGATTATCCGTTATTTTATACGACGCATTGCCCCCGAAATTATTTTTGATCAGGGAAGAGTTGGGAAGAATATCTGTTGCATTGATATTGGAATAGCTTAATCTGAAGGTAGCACGGTCATTTCCCCCGCTTAGTGCGATATTATTGGTTTGATTAATCGCTTTCTCAAAAAAAGTTACCGGTCCGTTTTTGGCCATTACCCATGGTGTTCTCTTTCCAAAGTTGCGTGAACCGGGAATAAATGCATCATATTGCCACACCATAAGGTTAGGATCAAATGGCGCTCCATAGGAAGAATCTGAAAAAGAGGAAATCGGATGTCCCTGATAAGAATTGAAAATGTTTCCATCGTATCCCTGCCCATATTCTGTCTGATATTTTGGAAAGGTTGACTTATCCACAGTAGAAACGGAAATGCTTCCACTGTATTCCAGACCGATCCCCTGGGTATTTTTCCTGCCTTTTTTCGTTGTGATGATTATGGCTCCATTCTGTGCCCTGGATCCGTACAATGCGGTGGCTGCAGCTCCTTTTAATACATTGAGTGTTTCAATATCATTGGGATTGATATCGGAAACCGGGCTGCCGTAATCATAGCCTCCAAAGCCATTAACCTGAAGCGGGGAATTGATATTCCTGTTGATGATGGGAACTCCATCTACCACAAATAAAGCCTGGTTATCTCCAAGGATAGATTTATATCCCCTGGAAACAGCATTGACTGATCCTCCGAAGTTGGTAGACTGCTTGATCTCAAGACCAGCCACTTTACCGGATAGATTATTAATGAAATTGGTGGTAGGATTTTTATTGATTTCTTCGCCTTTTACTTCCTGGGTAGAATATCCTAAAGATCTTTTTTCTCTCTTTATTCCTAAAGCAGTTACCACCACACCTTCTATATCCTGGGTTTTAATGGTATCTTGCTTTCCCTGTGCAAAAACAAGCCCGTGTCCTATAAAAAAGACGACACCTGCGCTGAGAAGCTTTATCCGGTAATTCATAATTATTGATTTTTTTAACTGTTATGAGTCAAAATTCAATAATTGGTGAATATTTTAATGAAATGTATATATCAACAGCTGGATAACGTCTACTAAAACTGGAGGCCGGAAAAATAATACCATTACAGAATAAAGGCTTAAAGAATGCTACAATTCAACAAATGGTTTATACGTTCTGCCTATGGGAAGCTTTTTACCGTTTATCTGAATCATATTGGCTGATTTAACTTCTATTTTTAATTTAGAAACAATATAGGATTTATGAATACGGAAGAATATTTTTGAAGGTAGGCTTTTTTCAATTTTACTGATGGGCATTTTAAAGGTGAGCGTTTCTGCTTTTGTATGGATATTAATATATTCGCGCAGACTTTCAATATAGAAAATGTCCTGAAGTGTGATCTTAACCTGTTTTTTTCCGCTGTTAATGAAAATGTAATCACGGTCGGCAATTTCCAGTAAAGCTTCTTCGGATTCCATAATGTATCTGAATTTACTGATGGCAGTAACAAACCTATCGTAAGGAATGGGTTTCATCAGGTAATCCACGACATCGAGCTCATACCCTTCTACCGCATATTGATGATAAGCTGTGGTTACAATGACAAAGGGAGGGTTCTTTAATTTTTTCAGAAAATCAAATCCTTTTATAACGGGAAGGTTGAGATCCAGAAACATAAGATCTACATTATGAATGTTTAAAAGGCTGCTTGCGTGTACAGCATCGGCACATTTTCCAACAAGGTTGAGTTCTTCGTTCCGGATTACAAAATTTTCCAGAATTTCAGCTGCAATAGGCTCATCTTCCACGATAATGCAGTTGTATTTTTTAGATGCTGAATGTATCATTGAGGTCAATGGTTAGTTTAACGTTATACCGATCATTTTTATCTTCCACAGAAAGGATATGTTCCGGATACAATAATTCCAGTTGTCTGCGGATATTTTTTAATCCTATTTTAGTAGAATCACTGGCTATCTGTTCTTTGGAGTTTTCTACAGAATAATGGAGGATGCCGTTTTTGAGGCGAATATCTATATGTATAAATGAATTGCCCAGACTTTCGGATACACCATGTTTAAATGCATTTTCAATAAACTGAATCAGTATCAACGGTGAAATTTCCTGCGACGTATTATCGATGTCTTCTTTAAAATTAACAAAAAGCCGCCTGTGACGGATTTTCTGAATTTCAATAAAATCTTTAATGTTCTCAATATCTTTTGCAATGGAAATGTGTCGCTCAGCTGCTTCATAGATATTATAACGCATGATTTTGGAAAGCTGGAGAATGACGTCTGGGGTCTCATCGGCCTTTTTCAGGGCCATTCCGTAGATGTTATTAAGCGTATTGAACAGAAAATGCGGATTGATCTGGGCTTTCAGCATGGTGAGTTCCTGATCCAGTTTTTCCGATTTCAGCATGGATATCTGGTTCTTGAGAAGGTTCTTCTGCCGGGTAATTTCAACTCCGAATACCAATCCGACCATAAAAATAAGATCCATGAATGAATTGAAAGCAACAAGTCCGTTGATAAACCCCGAAGGTTGTTTCCCGTCAAGGGTTTCCGTAACTCCGTATATGTAAGGATAAATGATATAATGCGTAAAAAACCGATGCCCCAACACGGCAAAGATCACAATGAGAATAGAAAAAAGATACTTGAGAAGCTTACTGATGCCTGTTTTTTCGTAAACATAGAGTAACGCATAGGCAAGAGGGACTTTGACAAAAAAATATCCCAACTCAAGAGTCAGGGTGTTCTGAAGCCTGATCTGCCACTTGAAATCCGGAAACTGATACCGGGACCAATAGAAATCAAGATAAGCCTCAAGGATATAATACAATATCCAAAAAACCAGATGGGTATATAATTTCGATTTGATATTGGTTTTCAAGCTGTCGATTTAAAACTACAAAATACTATTTTTCAAACCAATATAAAAGCAGAAAAGCTATGAAGCGAAACTTTTTGTCTATGAACGACCTGCTTCTTTCTTTCTAAAGGAAATTTCCGGAAACATAAGATTCAGAAAACAAAAGATCAAAAGGAAATTAAATTCAATTCCGTTGGTACCCCCTCCTACCACAAACCAGCCGTTTTGTGCATGGACATAATAGATCCCTGATATAAAGATCAGTATGTTGCATATCGCGACCGCTTTTATATATTTGTTCAGAACCAAAAATGGGACGGATAAAAGATGGGTTAATTTAACCATCCACGCGATATACAAGCCCCAGGGACTGAAACCAATGGTATTCAAAAAATGGATGCCAAATTTATTAACATCCCCACTCACAATGGAATCAACACTGTGCATCAATAAAATCACGGATAACGCAAACCTAAGGAAAAAAGACTTTTTCATATAACCAAAAATAGGTCATAGGAAAAAGTCTGGTTTTATTTCAGGTATCAACAACCCTGAAGTGCATACAAAAATGGTTATGGCTTGTTACTATAGTTTTTTAACCATAAGCTGACCTTAACTAATAGTATCAGAACCGGAACTTCAACCAAAGGTCCGATCACACCAACAAATGCCTGCGGAGAATGGATTCCGAACACGGCGATAGATACGGCGATGGCAAGTTCAAAATTGTTTCCTGTTGCAGTAAATGCGATGGCTGCATTTTTATCGTAAGGAATATTCAATAGCTTATTGATAAAGAAACTCATCATAAACATCACTATAAAATAGACGATAAGCGGAATGGCTACTTTTAGCGTATCTAAAGGGAGTTCCAAAATTTTGTCCCCCTTAAGGCTGAACATAAGGATGATGGTAAACAATAAGGCATATAGCGTTAAAGGAGATATTTTAGGAATAAACTTTCTCTGGTACCATTCCTTTCCCTTCAATTTTGTAAATAAATAACGGCTCAGAAAACCGGCAAAAAACGGGATGCCCAAATATATCAAAACACTTTCTGTTACTTCTGATATGGATACGCTGATATTAAAATTAGCAAGGCCGAGTTTTCCGGGTAAGACATTGATGAATAACCAAATCATAAAACTGTAGCTGAATACCTGGAATATGCTGTTAAGAGCTACCAGCAAGGCTGCATACTCACGGTTACCTTTTGCAAGGTCATTCCAGACAAGGACCATTGCAATACATCTTGCCAATCCTATGAGAATCAGGCCGACCATATAATCCGGTTCATTCCTTAAAAATAAAACAGCTAATATAAACATTAAAACAGGGCCAATCAGCCAGTTCAGCAATAGTGAAACACCGATAACCTTCTTATCTTTAAATGCTACAGGAAGAAGGGAATAATCCACTTTTGCCAATGGCGGATACATCATTACGATTAGACCGACGGCTAAAGGAATATTGGTTGTTCCCACTGATAATGAGGTGATCATATCCGGGATTCCGGGAAATACATTGCCCAGGATAATTCCTGAGATCATAGCAATGAATATCCATAAAGTGAGAAACCTGTCCAGGAATTTTAATTTTGGCTGCATAGTATTGATCTTAATGGAGTTGTTTTACCTGGGAAAAAACATGCCACATTTCTGCCCCTATCTCTAGACTTCTTTCATCATAAACTTTGGACTGTTCAGGAGTATTGTCTGAAATTTTAGGATCTTCAAAAGTGATGGGGATACGCTTTTCTGCACCTGGAATAAAGGGGCAGCCTCCATCTGCCTGAGAACAAGTCATGATTGCTGCAAAACTGTTGGCCGGATTAAACGCACTGTCATATCTTTTAGAAAAAGCAATAATGGGTTGGGACTCTTCATTATACCTGATTGAATAAACAGGATTTCCGTTCTCAGCTATTTTCAGGATCTGGAATCCCTGTTGTTTCAGAGTTTCTATAACCGTAGGAAATACAGCTGTTTCTTCCGTCCCTCCCGAATAGCAAGTTACTTTTGGAATGGCAAAAAAATCGGCTGCTGCTTGTGCCCAGACCTGTGACAAATGGCTCCTTCTGGAGTTGTGTGTACAAATAAAGTTTAGATTTATTGGATTTCCGGCATTGAATTTTGCCTGGATGAATTCTGTAAGAGGTTGTAGCAGGACTTTTCTTTCCTGGGTAATTTCAAAGGCCTTTAATTTTTCTATAGTTTCTAAAACTGATGGATACATAATTTTTGTTTATTTTTAAGATGGGACAGTTGATTAGCAGCATCCTGATTCTGGTGTACAGCAAGCACCTGATTGGGAAGAAAGGTCTGATAATTTGAGTTTTTTCTTTTCAGGTGGAACCCCACAAGCTTCCTGAGCCAGGCAGGCTGTGGTTTTATTTTTAAGGACAAAGGTTTTTCCATTGAAATCCAGATCATACTTTCCGATGGTAATGTTCTGATATTCCACTTCTATTTCATGGTCTTCAATTCCTAATTTTTCCTCGGATAGTGCGATGATATTGAGAAGCTTTCCGGGTTTTAAGCGATGTTCATAGTCGTTGGCATTCCAAAGCTGGAAATTGACTACTTTTTCATTTCTTATGGTTCCTCCGCAATCAATAAAGGATTTTGTTATCGTTCCGACCTCGGTAACATGAAAATGCTCAGGTACAAATGTTCCGTCTTCCAATTGAAATTCAACATTATGTAATGTTGGTAAGATGTTTTTGATTTCAGATAATTTCATTGTTTTTATTTTATTTGTTTATTGCAATATTACGATTGATAAGGTCAAAAAAATGTATTAGCAGCATTTTTGTGTAGTAACAGTGGAAATAATCCCCGAGAAATATTCGTTCAAAACTTCAAAAGTTTTTTCATCAATGCAATAGCAAATTGCAGTTCCTTCGATATTTCCTTTGATGAGCCCTGCATTTTTTAATTCTTTTAAATGCTGGGAAACCGTAGCCTGTGCCAGCGGAAGTTCATTAACGATATCCCCACATATACATGCGTTTACTTTTAAAAGGTATTCTATAATAGCAATCCGTGCAGGATGTCCCAATGCTTTGGCAATAGTGGCTATTTTATTCTGTTTATCCGTAAAATGGTCTGTCTTGGTTGCTCCCATAATGATAACTTTATATTGCAATATTACGATTAATATATTACACTAAAAATATTTTTTCCATTTTAATAATTGATTATTAGAAATATGAACAAAGTAATTTTACAATTGTTATTGATTTTCAGTACTTTCAACTCGTTTTCCTGTAGTTGTAAATTGCCAGTGAATTCAGGAGCAATGCGAATCCCAGCAGGTAGAAAAACTCGGTTTTGATCTCAGAGAATCCACTTCCCTTCAGTACAATAAGCCTTACGACTTTAATGAAATGGGTAACAGGAGTGAAATTGGATATCTGTCCCGCCCAGTCGGGCATGCTTTCGGTGTTGGTGAAAAATCCGCTCATCAGCATAAAGATCATCATGAAGAAAAATGCAATGAACATTGCCTGAAGCTGTGTATCGGCAAAAGTAGAGATCAGGAGGCCCAACCCTAATAATGCAATAAGGTAAACTGCTGCAAAAAGATAAAGAGTCAAAAGGCTCCCTTCAGGAAATATGCCGTAAATAATGTACATTACAATGAGTCCGATGGTAAAAACAGTCATTCCTACAATCCAGAAAGGAATCAGTTTCCCCAGGATAAATTGCCATTTTTTTATGGGAGTAACGTTAATTTGTTCAATGGTTCCGATTTCTTTTTCCTTGACAATATTAAGAGCCGTAATGAATCCTCCGATCAGTGTCAGAAGCAGGACCAGTATTCCAGGAACCATATAGTATTTGTATTCTGCCCTTGGATTATACCAGTTGGTACTTGCCACTTTAATGGTTGCCGGAGATACAGTGGTGGTTTTAACCGGTGATTTAATATTAATATCCAGATTTTTGTTAAAATCTCCGATAACCGATACCAGATAGCTACCTCCCAGAGAAGACTTTGTCCCGTTGATCGCATCTACCGATATATTTATTTTCTGGCTTTCCTCGTGGACCAAATTGCGTTCAAAGTGAGCAGGGATCTCCAGAACAAGATCGGCATCACCGTGTTCAATCATTTTCAATCCTTTTTGGTAGGAATCCGGGTTTCCTGCAATTTTAAAATATCCGGATGAAGTAATTTTGTTGATCAGTCTGTGGGAGTAGCTACTTTGATCATGATCAACATATGCAATATTAATATTTTTTACCTCAAAGTTAGCCGCCCATGGCATGATGATGAGCTGTATTGTCGGCATCATGAACATCATTGTCAGGATAATCTTATCCCTGAAGATCTGACGGAATTCTTTTCTTAAAATAAAGCTTAATACTTTCATGACAAGCGGATTTTAAATTTCTTTAAGGCAAGCGTTAAGAGTCCACCTGCCATAATGAGTAAGACGAGAGTTTCTTTCCATACATAACTAAAGCCCAGTCCTTTCAGCATAACTGCTTTTACGATATCATAGTAATATCTTGAGGGAAGGATGTGTGATACGACACGGAATATCCAGGGCATATTTTCTATAGGGAACATAAATCCTGTAAGCAATAATGTAGGTAGCATCATTCCCATCATAGAAATCAGCATGGCTGTCTGTTGGGAGTTGGTTACATTCGAGATAAGCAATCCCAGGGAAAGACATGTAATAATGAATAAGATGCTTTCTCCAAATAATAAAAGCAGGCTGCCCCGGATTTCTACATCCAGCAGATACACAGATAGCAGCAGGATGATCACAAAATTGACCAAAGACAATGCAAGATAAGGAATGGCTTTGGCCATCAGGACCATAACGGGCTTAAAAGGAGAAACCAATAAGATTTCCATGGTTCCCATTTCTTTTTCACGAACGACAGACACAGAGGTTAAAGCCGTACTCACAATCATAAAAATTAAAGCAATCACTCCCGGAATAAAATTCAGTGATCCGTTTTGTTCTTCATTGTATAACAGCCTTATTTCGGGAATTATTTTATATGTGATTTTGATATTGGGATTAAGTTGTTGCTGATAATCATTAATGATATTGTTGAGATAATTGGTTAATATCGTTGCGGTATTGGGATCTGATGCATCCGCTATAATCTGAATTTGCGCTCCGCCTGTACGATAGAGATCTTTTCCGAAATTGACCGGGAATATAACTGCACATTTGATGCTTCCTTCTTTAAACCTTCTTTCCACATCCGGATAATTCAGGATGGGTCCATGCATTGTAAAATAGGGGCTTGCCTGTATTTTGGAAATGATCTGGACGGAATGGATGTCATGGGCATTATCCTGTATGGCAATGCCTATATTTTTTACCTCGCTGCTTAATGCATATCCAAATAAGATGATTTGAACGACAGGCAAACCAAAAAGGATAAGTAAGGTTCTCCGATCTCTGAAAACATGGTAAAATTCTTTCCTGATAAATACGAGTAACTGTTTCATAACTAATCTCCTGATCTTTTGGCACTTCTTGCCAACTGGTAAAAAACTTCGTCCATCGAGTGGGTTCCAAACTGGTTCTTCAGGTTGGCGGGGGTATCCATGGCTTCTACTCTTCCGTCCACCATTACAGTAATCCGGTTACAATATTCTGCTTCATCCATATAATGGGTGGTCACGAACACCGTGATCCCATCCGCTGCTGCCTGATAGATCATATCCCAGAACTGCCTTCTTGTAATGGGATCTACTCCACCTGTGGGTTCATCCAGGAATACGATTTTAGGCCTGTGAAAAACAGCTACTGAAAAGGCCAGCTTTTGTTTCCAGCCCAGCGGTAAGGAACCCACCAGTTTTTTAGCCTCTTTTTCCAGTCCTAATCTGTAAATGAGTTCATTGCTTCGTGTTTTTATATCTGAACGCGATACGCCATATACTCCTCCATAAAACTCAATATTCTCCAATACAGTAAGATTATCGTATAAAGAGAACTTCTGACTCATATAGCCTATATTTTTCTTGATCTCTTCCTGTTGTTTGTATACATTATAACCGGCTACTATTGCTTTTCCTGAGGTTGGAAAAGAAAGGCCACAAAGGATACGCATGGCGGTGGTCTTCCCTGCCCCGTTGGCTCCCAGGAAACCGAATATTTCGCCCTGATCTACATCGAAGGAAATACCGTCTACGGCCTTAAAATCTCCAAACTGCTTGGTCAGATCTTTACAGATAATTGCTTTATTTCCCATGGTTCGTTTCTCTTATTTCTTTTTGTTCACGCATCAGACGAATAAAACTATCCTCAATAGTGGGGGTAATTTTTTTGATCTCAAATTCATCAGGATGATACGATTGGGCTAGTTCTGTCACCTCCTTTTCAGTTGCCGTATCAGAAACCATAGTAAGATGAAGATATTCTCCGAATGCATAGCAACTTTCAACAGCTTGGTCAGATCTCAGGTTTTCCAACAATTGGTACATATTGGTGCCTTTGGCTGCAAAAAGGGATTTGGGAAAATTGGAGACGATTGTTTCGGGTTGATCTACAGACATGATCTTTCCTCCCTGTATCAAGGCGATCCGGTCACAAAGTCTGGCTTCATCCATATAAGGTGTAGAAACAACGATGCTTATATTCTGCTCCTTTAATCTTCCTAGCATTTCCCAGAACTCTTTTCTTGAAACCACATCCACACCGGTGGTTGGCTCATCCAGAAACAGCACTTCCGGTTTATGGATCAATGCGCAGCACAAAGCCAGTTTTTGCTTCATTCCCCCTGAAAGCTTACCTGACCTTCTGTTGTTGAATGGTTTGATCTGCTCATAAATATCTTTAATGAGACTGTAATTTTCCTCTATGGTTGTTCCAAATAAGGTAGCGAAGAAGTCCAGGTTTTCTGCCACGGTGAGATCCTGATATAGTGAGAATTTTCCTGGCATGTAGCCTACTTTATTTCGGATAATCTGGTAATCGTTTACCACATCATGTTCTTCCACAGTGGCTGTTCCACTATCAGGAAGTAAAAGTGTGGTAAGAATCCTGAAAATAGAGGTTTTACCTGCACCATCAGGACCGATTAACCCAAAGAGTTCTCCCTTTTTTACTTCAAATGAAACCTCATCAATGGCTTTTATATCGCCGTAGGACTTGGTCAGGTTTTTTACTATTACTGAATTCATTTTTATTTTGAATTATGAATTATGAATTGAGGGTTGAGAGTTGAAAGAGGAAAAGATTGAACTTTTTAATTTTCCATTTTTAATTAAAAAACTACCTCACCGTACATTCCAATTTTCAAATAACCATCATTCTTTACACGTACTTTTATAGCGTAAACGAGATTGGCTCTTTCGTCCTTAGTCTGAATATTTTTTGGAGAGAATTCGGATTGAGATGAGATCCATTGTATGGTTCCTTTGTATTCCCTGAATCCATTCTTACCCTGATCGATTCTTACTTTTACCTGCTGCCCTATTTTAACCTGAGGAAGCTGGACTCCCGTTATATAAGCCCGTAAATCAAGGGTACTGATATCGGCTATTTTATACAAGGGCTTACCGATCAGCTGCATTTCTCCTTTGAGGGCATAATTAACAAGCACTACTCCATTAACAGGGTTAATAATCTGTCCTTTGTTAATCTGTTCCTGAAACTGGGCCGCTGTTTTCTCCAAAGGAGCTTTTTCACTGAGAATACTTCTGTTTTGGGTATTGACATTGGAGTTATTGACTGATCGTTGCTGGCGGGTGGCTTCAATCTGTTTTCTTAGTTGATCAATGGCGGCATCGATATCGTCGAGCTGTTTCCTTGTAGCAGCATCTGCTTTCAATAAGTTAGCTGTACGTATTCGTTCACGGAGCTGTTGTGCCAGTTGAGCTTCCTGTACAGCAAGCTGTTTTTTGATCAGCAGATTCTGCTCATCCGCATTATTGGTTTTTTGGTTTAGGGCTCCGATGCTTGCTTCGGCCTGCTCTTTCTGAAGAGTGGCTACTTTCACATCTATTTGTCCTACTTTACTTCCTGCATGAAGTTGCGATCCTTCCTGAACGGAATAAGAAATCAGCTCACCGTTTTGCTGTGCGGATACAATAACCTCATCGGCTTCAAAGTTTCCTGAAGCGTCAAAATTATCTTTTTGTTGACATGCCGTCAAGAGTAAAGTATAGGCTAAGGGGATGATTATTTTTTTCATTGTAACAATGGATTATTAATTTCCGGTTATGAATTTCTGATTGTATCTGGCCTGTAATAATTGAATCTGATGAAGAACCAGGGTTTGTCTTGCAAGATGTTCAGCATTGAGTTTCTGAATGTATTCGTGGATGGTGATTACTCCATTATCAAGCTGTGCTTCTGCAGATTGTTTTACAGATTGCCGCAGGGCAATGATGTTTTCATCCTGTGTGATCAGTTGGGTGTATTTTCTTACCTGTTCATCCTGCTGCGTAAGATCCAGTTTTGTGTTCAGAAGGAATGTATCTCTGTCTGCATCCGCAGTTTTTTTGTTTAACTCTAGTATTTCTTTTTTGTTGGATGAGGTATACAAACTGTCAAGGGACCAGCTAAACCTTACTCCTGTAATAAACCACGGACCGAACTTATTCTCAATGATATTAAGTGTAGGCCTTCCATATGCTCCCTGGAAGAATGCACTTACCCTGGGGAGAAAATCGGATTTCAACTGTTTTTTCTGGAGGTCATAAATGGAGTTTTGGAGATCAAAAGCTTTGAGCTCAGGCCTTATAATTTCTGTTTGAAAATAATCACTGTCGGGAGTTTCAAGTTTCGTAGAATCTGAAAGTTCTTTCCCAATGAAAATGGAAAGCATCTTAAGATAGGCTTCCCGGTTAGCTTTATACTCTGTTGCCATCATATCGATATTGATGATCTCTGCTTTTAGTTCATCCAGATTGCTTCTGTATGCAACACCATATTTTAATGCGGCTTCTGTCTTCTGGATCTGGGTATGAAGGTTGGATTTGTTGAGGTCGTTTTGTTTTAGCTGTGCATCCATAAGCAGGATGGAGAAAAACAGATTATTGACCCTTTGCTTTAATGTATAAAGGCTTGTTTCAATGTTTTGTTGCTGTAGTTCAGTATTGGCTTTTATCAGTTCCTTCTGGTTGTGAGTGGTTCCTCCATCGTACAATACCTGGTCTATCTCTCCCTGAATTTTGTATTGGTCTTTACTGAGTGAAGGAAGTGCGGCATTGATCGGGAGTGCTCCCAGTGCATCCGAAAAACTGATGGTTTGAGACTGGTATGTGGCCTGGCCGGAAAAAGAAACCTGGGGAAGATATTTCTTATTGGCGTTTTCAATATTGTAACCGGCTGTTTTTGCAATCATGCCTTTTTTTCTGATCAGCGGGTAATTGTCTTTTGCCAGCTGATAACATTCTTCAAGACTAAGGCTTTGAAGCTGAGATTTAAAAGAAGTTGTGGAGACACAACCCAGAACGAAAACCAGCAGGTATTTTTGAGCATTTTTGTACATAATAACTCATCGTTTATAGGTTAAAAATCATTTTTTTATTTTTCCAATTCGTGTTTAAAATTTCGTTTTAATCATTTGATTAAATTAGGGTCAAAAAAAATTAGCCTGCCGCCATCATGGCTTTTACCCAGATCGGAATAAGCTTTTTACGTTGAATCATTAAGGTATTGAACTCTTTATCGTTCAGTTCACTGCTTCCAATCAACATTGGTTTTGCTATGAAGGGAAATACGGTAAGCCCCAACAGGTTAATTAGAAAATGTAAAGGATTAGGCTCGATAATACTACCTTTTTTCACCGCTTCCTGATGTTGCTTTAAAAAGACAGAAGATTGAATCACTTCTTTTAAAGGGATTTTTTGCAATAGAAGATTAGGATTATTACGAAGCTCACTGATGATGAATGTCGGAATTTCCGGCTCTTTGATGATCAGGTCGATATACTTCCCTACCACCTCTTCTACTTTCTTTTCGAGAGTTGTTTTCTCTGTATTTAGCACCACTAACAAGCTTTGAAAGAATCCAGCCATAGTTTCGAGCATGATAATCTCAAATAATTTGGCCTTGCTTCTGAAATAATAATTGAGCAATGCCAGGTTGATATCTGCTTCTTCAGCAATATCCCTGGTTCTGGTTGCAGCGAATCCCTTTCTGTAAAATACGATTCGTGCGGCTTCCTTGATCTTCTCTTCTGTTGTAGTATCCTTTTTTTTAGATTCTTCTTTCATATTACAATCGTTCTTCTGTTGCAAAGGTAGAAAATATTTTTTAGGTTAAACAAGTAATTTAATCAAATGATTAAATTTATTTTTTATAAAGATATAACCTGAGTTGCGTCAACCCAGGCTATATCTCTTTATGCAGAAGGTTATTGTTATTTAAAAAGCTGTAGGAAAGAAAAATCGGGATCGCGCATTTCTGCCTCGTTAACGGCTGATTCTTGTTGGGCTTCAGCTGCGTACTTTATCATTTTCTGTTCATAATCTTTTATAGCTGCTTCTACAGTTTCAAAACTACCTTCAGTAAGATTTTCAGATAATGTAAGGGCATCTACCAGGCCAATGTTTACACCCTGTCCGGCAAAAGGAGGCATCAGATGGGCTGCATCACCGATCAGAGTTATGGAAAGCGGTCTGCTATCTTTCCACTGTTTTAATGGTAATTTTCGGGTTGGTAATCCAACGAAGAAGGAAGTTGCCTGAAATACTTCCTGATAAGGTTTGCCCCAATCCGGTAATCTTTCGGAAAGAAACTGAATTACACTTTCTTTATCCTGAAAGTCCAAAGCATGGCCCTGATCCCATTCTTGAGGTTTTTGTATAATTAAACCATAAGTCAGCGAACCATTGTTATAAGGATTGACAACGAATAAGCTTCCTTGGTTTGAAGTCATGAGCCTGCTTCCATCACACAGCCCGTACATTTGAGGAGAATTGATCTCAGGCTGCGGAACATCACCCTGGATAATAAAGCTACCGGTTTCTTCGATTTCGGCATCGGTGACATAGTTTCTAACTTTTGACATTCCTCCGTTGGCCACAATCACTAGATCAGCTGTTGCATCGGGCTGGTTTTCGAATTGTAGCAACCATTTGCCATTATGTTCTGTGAGGTTGGTCAGCTTTCTGTTCCAGATAACGGTATCTGGAGCTAAGCTTTCCAGCAGGATCTTTCTTAGCTGATTTCTGTTGATTTCAGGGTTATCATACCGGTTTTCCGGAGTTGGCTTTCTGGTATGTAAAGTATTGCCTTGTCGATCGGCAAATATAATTCCCATGGGAATTGCGGTTGTATAGTAGTTTTCAAGCAGTCCGGCCTTTTTAATGGCCTCCTGTCCGGAACCTTTATGAAGATCGAGCGTCCCACCCCATATTCGTGTTTGGGCGTCAAAGTCTCTTTCATAAACGGCTACATTGACTTCTTTTTGCTGAAGTAGTCTGGCCATAGTTAAACCTACAGGTCCGCCACCGATGATCGCTACTTTCTTGTCTTTTAATAAATATTGCATGTCTTTTAATTTGTATGTTAATTTCCATACAAATGTCAGAAATGCAGTAAGCTTAGGATTGTACAAATGCGACAAAATCATTGCTTACCACTCGTTGTCCTTTTTTAGCTTTTTTAGCGAACGCAGCAGGAGTAATACCGGTATACCGTTTAAACTCTCTGCTTAAATGGGATTGGTCCGTATATCCAAGATCAACAGCCAACCCGGCTAGATTAACATCAGGATGCAGCCATAAATGATTTCTGGCCTGCTCAAAACGCATCAGACCCGATACATCCTTAACGGTGTGACCGGATGACTCTTTAAATTTTCTTTCTAAAGTTCTTACTGTTGCATGAGCCGCTTCAGCGACCTGGCTGACGGGTAAAGTACCTTTGGCCTTTGTCATGGCAACTCCTGCTTTGAATAACATGCTGTCGGTAGAAACATGTGAACGCAGTGTAAGGAAATATTGTTTTAGCTGATCTATAGCTTCTTCTTTTCTACCTTGCTGAATCAATGCATCCAATGTGGAATGAAGCTGTGCTATTGGGTGTTCAAAAGTATGTACCCCTACTTTACCGGAAGGAAGTTCCAGCAAATCGAAAATCGTCCATGGGAAACATCTTACCGCGATAATCTCCAGCCGGTTGGCCATATGGAAATGAACAGGCTGATTGAGTAGTCCCATCATAAATGGTGAAGGTAACGGATGAAGAATTCCGTTTTGAGCAACGCTGCATTCGCCACTGAAATAAAAAATAATTTCAGCATAGCCATCAGGAGTTACTTCAAAGACGGATTGAGCTTCTGTTGAATCCCTCCTGTTGTACCAGAAACATTTTATAGTATCCTGTAATTGTTCCGGGACATCAAATTCCTGATGATACATTTCGGGAGGCATAATAAATGGATGTTGGTATTAAAGCTATATTTAAAAAGTAATACTAAATTAAAAATAAAATGGTCACGATTGATCATAACCCAAGAAGAAATAATCTCAATACAATCTTTTTCTGCAGAATATTCAGAATAAAAACTGTATTGAGATGAGGAGAAAAAATTTATTATTTAGTCAAATATGATTTATTCGCAAACTGCAGGAGAAATTGTTATTTCTTCTTTTTCCTCAGCTTCTGATTCTATTTCTATTTTTTTCGGAAAAGTAATAAAGCTGATGGCGAGTGTAACTCCCAATAATGCAATGCTGATCCAGACAATTTGATGAATTCCATATTTTGCAATAATTAAACCACCCACAAGAGCTCCTAATGATATCCCGATATTGTAGCAGGAAGTCAGCAGGCTGTTGACAAATTCAAGGGCGCTGTGAGGGACTGCCTGGGTGGTACGGATATTAGGAACCAGGAAGCCTCCGGTGTGTATCATTCCCCAAAGGGAAAGAATCAGAACCATCGCCACAAAAATTCCCCCGAAGTAATAGGCTAATATCTGAACGGCAATCAGAGACACAAAAAACAATCGTACGGTAACAAGTAAATTTCTGTTTAGTGCAATCCCCATAAGCCAGTTCCCCAGAATTCCCATACTTCCGAATAAAAGAAGCATTACACTTATTTCTGCTCCATTCATCCGCGTAATTTTTTCCAGATAAGCCGCCAGATAGGTATAGCTTGAAAACATAGCTGCCAATGTAAGAATAGTCGAGATCAGATTGACCCAAAGTTGTGGACTTTTTAATACGTATAATTGATTTTGTGATGTTTTATCTTTACTTGCGGGCATGGACGGAACAAAGAATAATAATCCTAAAAACGCAATCAGGCTCACAAAACTTCCCATATAAAAAGAGGCTTGCCAGTTATTAAAGAAATCCGCTGCATAGGTGGTAAGCGGAACTCCTAAAACGGTAGCCAAACTAAGTCCTGCCATTACCACAGAAACGGCTTTAGCACCACCCTGTTTAAATGCAATTGCCATTGAAATATTCCAGAACAGCGGATGCAAAAACGCAGGTAGAACCCGTGCTACCATCAACATGGTAAAACTGGTTGAAATAGAAGAAAGAAGATTTGATAATACAAATACACCAAGCACCATACATAATAAAAGCTTACGGTTGATCTTAGTGGTAAATGCAGTGATAAAAGGAGATGAAACAGCCACAGTAAGTGCAAAAGCACTTAACAGCCAACCGGCTGTATCTATAGATACATTAAATTCCCTGCTGATGTTGGGTAGAATTCCAATTACCCCAAATTCTGTAGTAATGATTCCAAAAGCTCCCAGAGCCAAAATATAAATCGATCGTTTCATGATGAGTCTTAAAATTATTCCACAAAATTGGACAGATTTTTTTTAATAAATCAGTATATTTTAATGATAATTGAGTAATTTTGCAGGATGAATAAAGAAAATATAGACCGATTGGTAGATGTAGAGTACTGTAAAACAGAAAAGTGCCCCGTAAGGAATCTGCAGTTTTCTTTTTTTCAGATGGTCTATGTTATCTCCGGATCAGGATTTTTAGAAATCAATGATAATAAAGTTACCTACAACAAAGGTAGCCTGATCATGCTCACTCCTAATGACCAGCATTATTTTGAGATTTCTGAGATCTCAGAATTTTTATTTGTTAAATTCAGTGAGAATTATGTAAGAGAATACAATTGGAAAAGCATAAACTGTATTGAATGCTTATTGTATCATGCTTCACATCTGTCAGGCTGTGTTTTGAAAAACAAGCCGGATGAATTCCTGGTAAAATCAATCGTAGATTCACTTCTGCACAATATGAAGCATAGTGATCTTTATCAGGAGGATCTCACACTTCATTATGTAAACGCATTAATTGTGATTGCAGCAAGAAATATTTCTAAGATGAGGCCCGTCAATGCAACGGTGAATGCAGACAAAAGAATGTTATCGATCATCGGTCACATTCAGACCCATATCTATGACCCACAACAGCTGAAGGCTTCTGTGATCAGTCAGAAATTTGGATTATCTGAAACTTATTTGGGAAGCTATTTTAAGAATCAATGTGGAGAAACTATTCAGAACTATATCTATAACTACAAAATGCGATTGATTGAGCACAGACTGATGTTCAGTGATATGCGGATCAATGAAATCGTAAGCGAGTTTGGTTTTGCGGATGAAAGCCACCTCAATAAGTTTTTCAAAAAGCGCCACAAGATCAGTTTAACCGAATTCAGAAAATCTAAACAGAAGGTTAAAGAAATGGTTTAATGGAAGGAGATATAAAGCATTGTGATCCATTAAATTATAATTTACTACCTTTAGGCCTACGGAATTGATTCAATACCGAAATATAATAACTCCAAAACACCGAACACATGCCAAGTATTAGTATTAAAAATTTTCAATCTAAAAATGATCTTGTAGTTTATGAAACTGATGTTGAAAGCTCAGCTGATCTACTGGTCTATAAAACAAACTCTAAACTGAAAGCTCTGGAAAATGAAGCGTTCTGGTATATTGAGAAACTGGAGAACAGCTCGGATCGTTCGATTTGTTTTTCCAATTCCAAAGCCGCTGCAGATTTATCAATTCATTATGTGGGTAATGATGCCAGTGCCGGATGGCAGGGCGAGCACCCGTTGAAAGGTAAGCTTAAAAGCTGATCCATTTACTGAATCATAGAAATTATATTTTTTATAATAGAAAACCACTGTATTGCAGTGGTTTTTTGTTGGGAACAGAATGAATTTTAAAGTAATATTTCTTAAACCAGTTTAAGCTTATATGGCTTTTTTATTTTCAGTTTTGCTTTAGTAATAATCAAAGAAAAAACTGGATACAATGAAAAAATCAGCAATCATTCCTATTGCCTTTTGTTTTGCTTTTGTGATGAATGCAAAAGCACAACATTCCGGGGATTCAGCATCTGAAATCCCACCACGTGTTATCTTCAAACAATTCATAGAAACTTCCGGGCTTAAAGAGCAGGAAGTAAAAATGGTTATCGTTAATTTTTCTCCGGGTGAAGTCTCTGCGCCACACCGGCATCCTATTCCTACTTTTGGTTACGTTTTAGAGGGTGAACTGGAATCTACCTTTGATGGTAAAGTATATCATTATAAAGCCGGCGATGCCTTTTATGAAAAACCAGACGGACTACATTCAGGAACGAGAAATATGAGTAAAGATAAGCCAGCCAGGCTTCTTGCCTTTTTTGTCGGAGATAAAGGGAAACCATTTTTAGTTCCGGAAAAAAAATAAAGTTTCTCAATCTGCATTTCACTTCTGGAGAAGGACATTTTACAAATTTGATAAGCCTCATTTTTAATTTTTAAAATGAGGTTTTTTATTATTTTATTCTGCTGAGATTATGAATCCCATTTTGTAGAAATCTGAATGGTTAGCATTTTCTTAAACCAGTTTAAGCAGATATAGCTTTTTTATTTCCAGTTTTGTTGTATTAATAATCAAAACAAAAAAAATGAAAATTGTAATCATCGGAGGTAGCGGACTTATAGGAAGTCAGCTAACAAATATTCTTAAAAATGAACATGAAGTTATCTCTGCTTCACCAAGTTCCGGCGTTAATACAATTACCGGAGAAGGTCTTGATGAGGCCCTTAAAGAAGCTCATGTAGTGATTGATGTATCGAATTCACCATCATTCGCAGATGATGATGTGATGACCTTTTTCAAAACTTCCACCCATAATTTGTTGTCCGCGACAAAGAAAGCCGGACTGCAGCATTATGTTGCGCTATCAGTAGTAGGAACAGATAAATTGCAAGAGAGTGGATATTTTAGGGCTAAGCAAACTCAGGAAGATATGATCAGAGAGTCTGGAATACCATTTACCATTGTTCATGCCACACAATTTTTTGAATTTGCGGGAGGGATTGCAACGATAGGAACATCAGACGGAAAAGTATGGCTTTCAGATGCATTTGTTCAGCCTATGGCAAGTGCTGAAGTCGCTGCATTTATGAGTAAAATCGCAGTTGAAAAACCCGTCAATGAAATGATTGAAATAGGAGGTCCGGATCAAATAAGACTGGATGACTGGATAAAGCAATATATTGTATCAACCGGAAAAGATATTCAGGTTGAAACAGATACGGCTGCACCTTATTCAGGAGCTATACTGGAAGAAAAGACACTGGTTCCGGAACATCCTGCTTATGTAGGAGTGATCAAATATTCTGAATGGATTGCAAAGCCCGAAAACAGGCGTTGATTATCCGGAAGATCTTACATTATCTCAGAAAAGCAGCTATGAACTATCAGAAAAATACCCTGATCACAACTTCCATAGGAAGAAAAGTTGTAATGGCATTAAGCGGTTTATTTCTAATCAGCTTTCTTATTGTACATGCTTCGGTTAATGCGCTTATTTTTTATAATGATCATGGGGAAACATTTGGAATCGGAGCCCATTTTATGGCTACCAATCCTATAATCAGGACGATTGAGGTATTTCTGGTTATTGGATTTATTATTCATATTGCCCAGGGATATATGCTGTGGTATAAGAATAAAAAAGCCAGGCCGGTTGGTTATGCAATAGAAAAAAGGCTGTCAGGAGTTACATGGTATAGTAAAAGCATGACTTTATTAGGGACATTGCTTTTGTTATTCCTGGTTATTCACACCCGAAATTTTTGGATTCCTAATCGAATTCATCAGTTTCAGTCGGGCGAAGAACTTCCCTTGTACCAAATGATGATTGATAAATTCACGAATCCTGTTGAAGTGGTTATATACCTGATTGGATGTTCATCCCTTGCCTGGCATTTGGCCCATGGCTTCCAAAGTGCATTCCGTTCTCTTGGTGGTAACCCCAATAAATTCAATTGCCTGATTCTCAATTTGGGTTATGCTTTTGCCGTTATAATACCATTTACATTGGCGATGATGCCCATTTCGATTTATTTTGGATGGATAAAATAGAGAGAAGTGTGCTCCGGAATATTGATAACAAAATCAACCTGCTCAATAGCAGGTTGATTTTGTTATCATGATAAATATGACTTATCTTACTTATAATATTATGTATTTTTTAATTATAGAGAATCGGCTGAAAAGAAAAAGCCGTTTGTCCTAGAAAAAGAATGACGGTAACATAAGCTTTTAGATTGATTTTTAACATTCAATCGTACAGTTTATAATACTGTTCTCTACACAATCTGAACATTTAACCTCCGGAAAGATTCCAGTTCATCATGATCGGCAGATAGATCTGTAATTAATACATCAAGATCTGAAATATCACAGATTTTAAGGGGTTCTGTCCGTCGGAGTTTATTTTGATTGGCGAGTGCAATTGTTTTTTTTGATGATCTGATCATGGTTCTTTTGGTTTCCGCATCAGTCATAGAAGTTGCTGATGCACCAAAATCTGCATCTATTGCACAGGTTCCCATGATGAAAAGATCTGCAATAAACCGGGACGCTTCATGACAGGTTGCATTTCCTGTAGTAACGGCTAAATCATTATCATAAATTCCTCCCAACAGAATCAGTTCTACCCTTTTGAATTTACTAAGTATAGGAATAAGCGAGGTGTTGTTCGTTATAACCCGGATATTGATAGTTGCCGGCATATAATTCGCAACTGCACAGAGGGTTGTTCCCCCATCTAAAAAGAGGGTCATCCCATCCTTAATGAATTGCTGAGCTTTTAAAGCAATTACATTTTTCTCCTCGGCCAAAAAAGACTGCCTGTCATGAAAAGATAGCGGATCTTTCTCTCTTAAAATAGCACCTCCACGAACCTTGGATAAAAGACCATTGCGGTGAAGCTGCTCTATATCTCTTCGTACCGTGTCTTCAGAAACATTAAGATCTGAGGCAAGGCTCTCAAACATAACTTTCTTTTTTTTCTTTAGCTGGGTCAGGATGACCTCAAAACGTTCTTCTTTTAACATGATGACGAAGTATTTCTGAATTTATATATGATGGCGACCACAACAAATAGCAAAGCTATAATTTCAAATGCAGCAGTCAAAGAAAAATGATGCGCAATAAAGCCTAGTAAAGCAGGACCTGCCAGTGATCCGGCATAACCTATTGTCGTAATTGCAGGAATGGCAACCGTGGAAGAAATTCCTGAAATCCTCCCACCTTCACTGAAAAATACAGGAACGATATTGGCAGCTCCCAATCCGAGTAATATAAAGCCAAAAAGAGATAGCGGTACCCATGGACTAAACGTTAAAATAATTACTCCCGCTGCAGCAATAATACTTCCGCCTATGACCACTATCCTGCTGTTTAATTTGCTGATAAGGGAGTCCCCCGATAATCTCATAACAGCCATGGCTACAGAAAAAGCAGCATATCCTATCCCTGAAAATTCAGACTCTACGCCTTTATCATCTCTTAGAAATACGGCACTCCAATCCAACATAGCTCCTTCGGAGAGAAAAACCATAAAGCACATGATCCCCAGAATTAAAACTCTCGAATCCATCCATTGAAAACGGGAAGTCGTTTTACTTTCAGGATCCACATGGGAAAACTGGATAATGCTTTTTCTTTCCGTTTCACGATCAAATAAATATCTGAATTGAATGATCAAAAGGAAAATAAGCAAAACGGATATACTTACTGCCGCATAAATCGGATTTAATCCCAGCTTCATAAGAAAACCCAGTCCTAAAGAACCGAAAAGCCCGCCAACACTAAAGAGTCCGTGTAGGGATGACATAATAGGTTTTCCATATTGATTCTGCACCTGTACTCCATGAGCATTCATAGCTACATCAATCGTTCCTATGCTGCACCCGAATGCGAAAAGAACGGCTCCCATAATATAAACATCCGATACAATCAATAGAAAAGGAAGAAGTAATGCACTCAACAAAACGCTTACAGCTATAATTTTCCGGCTCCCTATTTTATTGATCAGGAGTCCTGATAACGGCATCATCAACAAGGCTCCTCCTCCCAGCAAAAGCAACAGTAAGCCTAAATCGGCTTCATCTAATCTAAGCCTGTCTTTAGCAAAGGGAACCATAGGTGCCCAACTCGCAATTCCCAATCCACAAACTAAAAATATAAGCTGGGTAGCTATTTTTGCTTTCTTTACCGTTTCAGAGACCATTAATGTAATTATTTGTTTTGCGAAAATATGCAAATTTGCATTATATCGCAATATTAATCTTGCTTAATGCATAAATCTGCATAAATGAAGCGGATCATTTTGCTGTATAATTCTTAAAGTTGAAAAAGAATTTAAAGAAAGATTTATTAGATATGAGAATTAATCTCAGTTATCCCTTCAATCGTTTTAAACTCATCTAATGCTGAAAGTATTTGAGATGGAGGGGAATTGTAATCAAAGGTAACCTTTAGTTCATCGGATGAGCTGTCCTTACTGCTGTGTATGAATATTTCACTTGTAACCAACTCATATTTAGTGAATATACTTTCAATCTGAGCAAGGCTGATCAGTCCGGAATTATAGAACAAGGTCATGGTTTTACCTTTTGTACTTTTAAAAAGCTTTCTTTCAAATGGTTTTAAAAGAGCCAGAATAACAAGGATGATCACCGTGGCAATGAAGGCTGGAAAATACAAGCCACCCCCAACGGCTAATCCGATACCTGCAACAGCCCACAATCCAGCCGCTGTAGTAAGTCCGATTATAATTTGTGGTCTGAGAAAAAGAATGGTACCGGCTCCCAAAAAGCCTATTCCACTGATGACCTGAGCAGCAATCCTTGAAGGGTCGAGCACAATAGAAGGTTTTCCCATAATATCATTAAAGCCAAAGGCAGAAACAATCATAATTAAAGAAGAACCTACACAAACCAACATATGGGTTCTTAAACCTACCACCCCTTCTTTCCTTTGTCTGTCCCAACCGACAAGACCACCGAATACAGCAGCAACAAGCAGGCGGATGGCTATTTCCTGATTAGCTAAGTTATAATTAAGCATAATGTTAAGAATTAAAGTGTAACGAATATTCAGAGTGTTTTGCTATTGGACTGAGTTTCAATAAGCAGAAATAAAACAACTCATACGGATATGGTCGCAAAAAAGATACCATTTTGAAGTATTGTTACATCGCGAAAAAGCGAAAAGCCGGAATCGAATAAAGCTGGAAGGTAAAATTGCAGATTTATTGAATTGTAAATTTTGTTTTTTGAGAAGCCGGTTTTATGCAATTTTGCCTTTTCGCCATTATATCACTTTACTATTCAGCAACTTTATGGTGCAGTTCTTATATTTTTCACATAGACGGATCCCAAAGCAAAGAGACAGAGAATCCCTACAATAAATCCGCCTAAAACATCTGTAAACCAATGTGCTCCCAGATAAATACGGGAAAAAGCTCCTGCAAATATCATCAGCAGACATGCGGCAACAAGGAATATACGCACGGTATATTTTATGGTCTTCATATGAAGGAAAATTAGAATCAGCGCTCCGAAAAAAGTGGTATAAAATAAAACGTGTCCGCTTGGAAAACTCTGGTATTGGGTTTTTTCTAAAAGAACGACCAGATCCTGGGAAGGACGCGGTCTATTGATGATTATTTTAAGGATTAAGCCTACAAGTCCTGATAACAATGTGGATACAATAAATACGGCTTCTTTTCTATACCGTAATAAAACCAGTACAAGGGCAGTAAGGAAAACCATAACCACTGATACCGGGGTTCTTCCCAACCAGCTGATACCTATCATTAATGCGTCAAGATTCCTGGTTTGATTCTCCTGTATTTCTCTGGAAATATGGAGGTCCAGATATTCGGGAGAAATAAAAGTAACAAAAAGGCTCAACAGAATAAACAGCACCACTAAACTCATGAGTATTGCTTTAAATAGAAGTTTTTTATTGGCCTCCAGATAAATTAGGAATTTCATATTTTAAAAATTAATCAGGATAAAATAAGTACACCAATTTCAAATTAATTTTGAATTGACCAGAGATCAATTAATTTCATTATGGTAATACTGAGCATCTATCATAACAAAATGTGTGCTAATGCGAGGCTATAATTTGAATTGCCATAGAAGTAGTATACAAAAAAGCCGGAGTGAAAATACTCCGGCTACAAATTGCTAATAATTTGTTGATATGAATGAATGTGTGTTGCTAGTCGTTTTGTTTGATCTGTGGATTGTTATTGATCTCTTTATTAGGAATCTGGAACCTGAATTTATCGGGTGAAAGATTGAATCTGCCAAACGTATGGTTGGTTCCCGGATATATTCTTTCCAGAGGAACATTCAGTCTTTTCATGTCAAACCAGTCATAACCTTCACCCCATAATTCTATCCTTTTTTGCAGGATAATTTCATTGATCAGCTCATTTCCGGTTTTGGTAGATAACGTGTAGGCACTGTTTCTTTTCGAAGTGATTTCATACAATACCTGTCTGGCTTCTGCTTCCCTTCCCTGTCTGGCCAGGGCTTCAGCCTGTATGTAATATAATGATGAAGCCCTGATATAAATATAATCCCCTTCAAAAAAAGTAGGGTCTTTAAATTTCCAGCTCACATATGCAGGATAATTTCTTGTTTCTCCATTAAAAGTATAGGAATTGCTTTGTGCTCCGTTGAATACTTTTTTGCGATAATCCGTTTCTGGAATAGCTTCATACAACCTTTTGTCGATAAGCTTATAGATACCGGCAGCACCGGCATATCCTTTATTGGTATTATCAAACATAGAGAAGAAAGAAGCATAGTAATTTCCAATACTCATTGTGGAGGTCGTATTGTGGAAGCCCCACAATACTTCCGGATTATTGATATTGGAAAACCCGGTTGTCGTATACTCATTTTCGGTCATCAGTGCTATTCCCTGCTTGCTTTCTTCAGCATATTTTGCTGCTTTTATGTAATCTCCTGTCTGTAAATAAACTTCTGAGGCTATAGCTTTTGCCGTTCTTTGGTCTATCTGGGCTCTGGATGGGCGGGCATAGCTATCCAGAAGTATAATAGATTCTTCAATATCACTGGCAATCTGTTTATATACATCCGATATGATTGCTCTGGGAAGTCCCTGGCTTGGATTGCTGCTTGTTAAGACCAAAGGAACTCCCGGCTCCGATTGATGACCTTTGTAATCGTTGGCGTAAAACCGCACCAGATAAAAATAGGAGTAAGCTCTGAGGGCGAGAAGTTGTCCTTTAATGGCTTTATTATTATCGTTACCATTTTTCTGCAGACCATCCAGAAGTTTGTTGATGATAAAGATTCTCGCATAAAATGTAGTCCATACAAATTCGGATGCAGAATTATTGGCATTCGTTGCATCATAATTGTAAAACATTCCCAAATGCTGATTTTTAGCCTGGATAACGTCATTAGACATCAAGTCTGATCCTGCTTTTATCGCCATAATTCCAAAATCAGAATGTAAGGTCGTTCCTCCGGCTCCGTTGCTGCGGAGATCAAGGTATATTCCACCCAGTATTTTTTCAGGTGATGACTGATCATTATTCAACTGTTCACCGGAGATATCTCCATCCGGATCTGTATTCAGATCATTGGCACAGCTTGTCATCATAACGCTTATTGACAGGGCTGCTATAAAGTATTGTATTGTTTTCATATTTTCTTAAAATGTTAATTTAAAACCTAGGGAAATACTGGATAATAAAGAGTAACGGTATGGATCGGATACGCCGGTTAATGAAGCTCTCGGATCATAACTTTTTCTTTTAGACCATAGGTAAAGGTTGTTTCCTGTAACGTAAATTTTCAGCCCCGATAAACCTGCCTGCTGCGGAAATCCGTCCGGAAGCTGATAGGATAATATAACATCCTGAAGACTGATATAATCCGATTTTATAAGATAAAGCGTGGAATTTCCATTCTGATTCGTAGAGGTAAGATCTACCCTTGGAAGCTCTGCACCCGGATTTTCCGGTGTCCATGTTTTGCTTAGATCTGTAGAATAATTAGAAGCATAGCTATCAGAATGGAATAAAGACCTGTAAATATCATCATAGCCGTATCCACCGAACTGATAAGAGAAATTGACAGCCAGGTTAAATCCTTTATAAGTAAAATCAGTTCCGAAACCACCATATACTTTTGGAATGGCGGATTTACCCGTATTGTAATCTGTTGCATCCTTATAATTCCGGGTAACAGTTGTTTCCTCTTTCTGGGTATTAGGGTTTAATGCTGTACGGTACCATAAAGCATCTCCGTTAGAAGGGTCTACACCTGCAAATTTTTTAAGATAGTAAGTATACCTGTCGCCTCCTTCCGTAAGGATAAAAAGTCCGGAAACAAGACCTGTATTTCTTTGTTCGGCCGGTAATCTGGTGATTTTATTTTTGTAATGGGTGGCATTCGCATATACATTCCATTGGAATTGATCGGAGTGCAGGATTTCAGCGCTTAGATTTGCCTGGACTCCCCTGTTGATCATGTCACCGATATTGCCGTACTTTATGTAGGATCCGGCATTGGAAGGCGGTAATGGAAGCGTATAGATCATATCGGATACTTTTCTTTCGAAATAATCTGCATTCAGGCTGATCCTGTTTTGTAGCAGGGATATTTCAAAACCTGCATTCAGGTTTTTGGAAGTTTCCCATTTTAAGTCCTTATTTCCCTGCTTTTTAAGGGAAAGAACAGGCTTATCATTTCCAAAGTTATTGATGCCATAGATGTCCTGGTATGCATAATAATCCCTTGTTCCGTCATTAAGTAATATGTTATCATTACCTTGTTGACCGTATGAAGCTTTTAACCTTAAGGAGCTGATTACTTTATTATCTTTAAGGAAATCTTCTTTGGCTACATTCCATGCAG
Organism: Chryseobacterium sp. PTM-20240506; assembly: GCF_048296755.1. NCBI lineage: Bacteria > Pseudomonadati > Bacteroidota > Flavobacteriia > Flavobacteriales > Weeksellaceae > Chryseobacterium > Chryseobacterium sp. PTM-20240506. The sequence goes on along the minus strand of NZ_CP182581.1, from coordinate 934,398 downwards.
TTCCCAGACCATAAAGGTACCCCATCTGCTATCCGGCGAAAATACAGACGATCCGTCTCTTCGGATATTGGCATTGAAAAAATACTTATTATCATAGTTATAAAGTAATCTGGAAAAGTAGCCTTCTACAGCATATTCATAGCCATTCCCCGATAAATCTGTTATTTTTACAGCATTGTCAAAAGATAACGAGTTGGGTAATAACAGTTGTTGTTTTGATCCGGAAAACCCTTCATTTTTTATTTTATTGAGTTCATGCCCAATAAGGATATTGAAATTATGTTTGTCCAGTTTTTTCTGATAAGTAAGGAGCTGCTGATGGTTTAATGTATGCTTGAATGTGGAGCCCATATTGATGGTTCCCCCGACGGATGATGAAGTTCCTCCGACGGTATTGCCATATCTGAGGTCTTTAAGATTTTCCAGATATGCTCCAAAGTTATAGGTGAAATCCAATCCTTTGACAATTTCGTAATTGAGGCCCAGATTAATGTTGGTGAGATTGCTTGTTGTCCGGAATTTATCCTGCTGAAGATTGGCTACCGGGTTTTCATAGACAGCATAAGACCTTCCTGCTCCGTTTGGACCACTGGAATCCCCGTAATCATAGAGTGGATTTCCATTATTGTCATAAATGATCTGGTAATTATCATTCCTAAGGAAAACAGGATAAAAAGGAGCAATATTTCTTGCAAACTGGAACGGATTGGAAAATCCTCCCGATTCACCAAAATCCTGCTGGCTGTAAGTATAAGACAGGCTGCTGATCAGTTTTAACTTTGAGGTGATAGTATAATCCAGATTGGATCGTATTCCGAATCTTTCAAAACCGGAAGAAATAAGATATCCCTTATCATCTAAATAATTCAGGGAGGTATAGGATTTTACCTGGTCATTATTGGCGCTGATCCCTACATTGGCTTCTCTTCTTAATCCGGGTTTAAAAAGAAGTTTTTTCCAGTTGTCCTGGTAGATAAGTTGGGCACTTTTGTTAAAGGTACCATCCTGCCCTATCATTTGACTGAAAGGGACGTTGTAGGCATTGTATCTCAAGCTGGTCAGAGCAGTTATTCCAACTTCATGAGGGTTAGTACCGGAAGGAACCGCTCCGGGTTGTGTTAATCTGGCAATTTCACCGATCCTTGCCCGGTTATAATAAGCGGTGTAGTAATCCTGTGGTGAAGTATACACTGAATAATCTTCAACAGATCTGAAATTAACCCCTGTTCTGATATCTGCTTCTATATGAAGTCCTTTGGATTTACCCCTTTTGGTGTTCACAATGATCACACCATTGGCTCCCCTGGAACCATATAATGCGTTGGAAGAAGCATCTTCAAGAAACGAGATGCTTTCAATATCAGATCCCGGAATGCTGTTAAGGTTTCCGTTATAAGGAATGCCGTCCAATACGATTAATGGATCACTTGAAGCATTGATCGAACCTATTCCCCTCATTCTGATGACAGGCTGTGAACCCGGCTGACCTGAGGATACTACCTGTACTCCTGCTACTTTACCCCCGATTCCCTGTAAAATATTTCCGTTTTGGAGATTAGCAATATCTTTTGTCTTTAAAGACTGTACGGACCCTGTTATTTCTTCTTTTTTCTGTTTTCCAAAGGCTACCACCACGACTTCTTTTATAGACTGCTCTTTGGTGGAAAGGCTGTCCCTATTTTGTGCAAAGCCAAATTCTGCAATTAAGATCATGGCCAGTGCACCAATTTTACATTGGTTTTTCTTCATTATATATTAATTTAAGTAGGTTAAAAAATGAGATGGATGCTTACTGTTTTTTTCCGGTAAGAAATAATAATCCTCCTCCCTCCTTTTCCGGGACGGCTATAATAGAGTCGTTAAATTGTACGGGAATTGCTTCTGTTTAAAACCTGTAATTATTGGGTTTTAATTTCTACAGTAAAGGTGGCTTATGACTTCATCATCATGTAGCACATCATAAAATCAAAACACATGTATTGTGACATAAGATCGTGTTGTGAAAGACAGTTGCCTGTACTCCATTCGTCTTGAATGGATACCGTTGCTGTCATCGTGCATAAATAAGGATGAGATGAAGTTTTATTCATGAGAATAAAGTTTATTTTTTTAACTGTGTCAAAAGTATTTAATTCTTCACAAATCTTAACCAAGGAGGGACATGAGATAAATCATATTAGTCTATTAATTTAGTAGACTAATTAAAATTATAACATGGATTCCAGAATTCTTCCAGATTTTGTCCCGATTTTCGACACTTTAAAAGTCATTTAAATAATACGTGGAGTTAAAAAGCCTTTAAATTTGTGATAATGAAGAATGTTTTATCGGAACGACCGTTGAGATTAAAAAAAATTGCCGGAGCCTTATTGCTGTTCGGAAGTCTCTTTTTACAAGCCCAGATCAGCCCGCCGGGTTTAGGGGAAGCCAATACAGCATTCTGGGGTGCATTTGGTGTTCGCCGCAGACTGGATTCATTGGGGAAAAAGCAAACTTTAAGTTATGTTGCGATAGGCCGTAAAAGTGAGCCGGACCGGAATAATTTGTTTTCCAGGCAGGCGATCCTGGTATTGAATCATGAGGTGTATCATTCGTTTGCCCCGCACCAGCAGTACAGTTATGCATTCAGTTATCGTCGTCAGCCTCAATATGATGAGGTCTCCCCTTATGAAAAAGAAGGTATAGAGCAGGAATTCAGGATCTATGGGAGGTATGCATATACTTTTAATCTCGGAGAAAGATGGAAGCTTAAAAATACCGTGCGACAGGAATTCAGAAAGTTTTTTGATCCTGACTTCCATAATGTGGAAGAAGATTTTCAGTTAAGGACCCGTCTTAAAAGCCAGATCACCTATAGTCTGCCATCAGAGAATAGCCAGAAATTGATGCTTAGCGTAGAAGGATTATTTTCTGTGAGCCATCTTAATGAGCCGGATAAAGAATGGACTCCTTTTGGATACCGGGAAATGCGTATTGCTGCTTATTATATGTTTGATATTCCCAATTCTCCTTTTACGGTAGATATCGGTTATATGGATGACCTGATCAGAGACAGCCACAGCATACATAAGGGTGGTGTCCATTATCTTGCCGCTGACCTGATCTGGAATCTGCCTTATAAAAAGAAATAAATATTTATTTCAGCTTGTTTCTGGGGAGTCCGATTTCGTGGGCTTGGGGATAAGGAAGCCTGTTTGTCATACTTACGTCCTCTCTGATCTGTTTATGAATATCGTATTGCATTTCTTTGTCATATGCATATCTTGGATCAGGAATGAATGGCATTTTGGCCATTTTGGTAACCGTAATGGTCGGAAAATGAAAATCAACTTCCACAGTTCCTAGAAGAAGATAGCATCCCCCACCCTGAAATGCATACTTTTCAAGACTGTCCGGAAAATGGGCAGTATCAAAGTAATCGCCATTCACATCGATCCAGGTTCCGAAATACATCGTTCCTTTTTTGGTAGGGACATGTTTTCTGGAGATGAGGTAGGCCAGCATTTTTACCTGTTTTTTATGGTACTGTAGCAGGTCTTTCACAAAAACGGAACCTCTGTAACCGGTCTTCAGCAAGTCAAAAGGACTGCATGATATGGTAAACCCCAGAATTTCAATTTCATCGAAAGCATCTTCAAAAGTCTCCCTTTTCAGCCGGGGAAGCTTGTATTCCTTAACAGGTTCTTCGATCAGCATCAATCCTCTGTTTTCCGGTTTGAAATTAACCAGGAGCATCCTTACTTCCACCAGTAGTTCGTTTTTCTGTTTTCCGGTAAACCGGAAAGCTCCGATGAAAATAAGTATTTGTGCGGTTTCAAGTCCGACAGGGACTCTTCGGATAAAATCCTCCAGGGATTTATAATTCCCGTTTCTGGCTCTTTCCTCAACGATAAAATGGGCAATCCTGGTTTCAAGCCCCTGTAAATGCATTAACCCGAGATAAATTTCTTTTCCGTGCAGGGTGGTTTGAAAATCACTGGTGTTCACGCAAGGGTTGCAGACAATTCCACCCGACATTTTGGTTTCATGAATGTACACCTCGGTGCGGTAAAATCCACCCATGTTATTGATCACGGAAACCATAAACTCCAGCGGATAGTATACTTTCAGATATAAACTCTGATAACTTTCTACCGCATAGGAAGCAGAATGAGCCTTACAGAATGAATACCCGGCAAAAGACTCGATCTGGCGATAGGCTTCAGCAGTAAGCTGTAACGAATGTCCTTTTTCTTCACAGGATTTGAAAAAATTAGCTTTTACTTCCCGAAGCTTTTCAATAGAGCGACCTTTCCCGCTCATCGCTCTCCGGAGAATATCTCCATCTGCTAATGATAATCCTCCAAAATACTGGGAAATTTTGATCACATCTTCCTGATACACCATGATTCCATAAGTTTCTTTCAGATGTTCTTCAAATACGGAATGAAAATATTCAAACTGGTCGGGATGGTTATGCCGGAAGATGTATTCGCGCATCATTCCGCTTTGGGCAACACCGGGTCTGATAATGGAAGAAGCCGCCACTAAAATTTTATAGTTATCGCATTTCAACCTTCTCAAGAGCCCCCGCATGGCAGGACTTTCAATATAAAAACAACCTATTGTTCTGCCTTGTGCCAGATATTCATTACACACTTCTTCATCTTTGGAAATTGAGGTATCCCGAATATCTATATCAATATTCCTTGTTTTTTTGATCAGCTTAACGGTATCGTTAATGGTTCCTAAACCTCTTTGGGAAAGGATATCAAATTTTTCAAAACCGATATCTTCAGCAACATTCATATCGAACTGGACAATGGGAAATCCTTTAGGAGGCATTTCAAGGGCTGTAAAATGGGTAATAGGCTCTTCCGAAATCAGAATTCCGCAAGCATGCATACTCCTTTGATTAGGAAATTTTTCTAATAATTTACCATATTTATGAACATGCTCTATAACCAGGTTCTTATCATGCAGTTCCATCCGTTGGCTGGTCAGCTCGTCCAGTTCTTCTTTTGGCAGGCCAAAAACCTTGCCTACTTCACGCAATATCGATTTGTACTTAAATTCAACATTAGTTCCGCAAAATGCGACATGTTTTTTTCCATAGCGATCAAAAATATATTGCAGAATAGCATCCCTTTCCTGCCAGCTCCAGTCAATATCAAAGTCTGGAGGGGTCTTCCTATTCAGATTGAGGAAGCGTTCAAAATACAGATCCAGTTCCAGCGGACAAATATCCGTAATTTCCAGGCAGAAACTTACGATACTGTTGGCTCCACTTCCCCGTCCTACATGCATAAATCCCATTCTGTTGCTGTATCTTATAATATCCCAGACGATCAGGAAGTAGGAGCTGAAATTGAGTTCATCAATTACTTTAAGCTCCATTTCAACCCTTGCTCTGGCAATTTCATGATCTAAGCCATAGCGTTTTTTTAATCCTAAATAGGCCAGTCTGGTCAGCATTTTAAGGTCTCCTTCTTTGGACCGGGTGTAATGTAATTTATTTTTAACTCTCTTATAGTCAAACTCAAAATGACAGGAATTGAGAATATGCTGTGTATTTTTAATAATTTCTGGATACTGATAAAAAGCATCACGGATACTTTGTTCCCGTTTGAAATATTCCGTTTTATGGCAGGTGTCATCTTCAGTCAGTTTACTGAGGAGTGTATTGTTATCTATGGCCCGAAGAATACAGTGCAGGTTATAATCCTTTCTGGTGGCGAATGTTATCGGATGCAGTACCACCATTTTATGGATGAGGTTCTGATATTCAGTACGGATAAGAAGTGTCAATTCTTCCTCCCGGATCCCTATAAACTCATTTTCTCTAAGTGTTTCAGGAATATTTTCTTTAGGATAGATCACAAATACATTGGCAAATTGCGGAGCGGCTTCCGTGAGGTCTTTTCCATTGCAGTTATAATCCGTAATCATTTGGTTGATCTCTCCAATCCCGCTGAATTCCTGTGCAATAGCGATATAAAGAAGCCTACCCTCTTTCCTTATTTCAACTCCGGCGATGGGTTTTATACCACATTGGTCACATAACGTTTTAAATTCGTAGATTCCGGTAATGGTATTGATATCGGTTAAAACCAATTCCCGGACTCCTGATTCCTGAGCTTGTTTTACCAGCTCTTTGATGGATAGTGTGCCATAACGAAGGCTGTGGAAAGAATGACAATTGAGAAACATAGCGTTAGAATAATCTGTTTTTATTTTCTAAATCAAATCCGGAAGCTCTGCCGACAGCCTGGGCTCCAAAACGATTTTTGATATAATCCATCGACTGATAAAGATTCATCAGCTCTTCAGTATCTTCGAAAAGATCCATCTGATGGTTTCCATGAACCAGTCCTGTGAAGCGTAATCCTACCAGACGAAGGCGCATTCTTCTGGTGTAGGCTTTTTGGAATAATTCCAGGGCAACCCGTGAAAGGGTGTGATCTGCAGAAGTATAAGATACTTTACATTGTTTGGTCTCCGTATCAAAATTGGAATACCGGATCTTAATCGTTACCGTTGAAGTCAACCATCTTTCTTTCCGGAGCTGATAGGCCAGCTGCTCAGCCATTCCCGATATCAGCCCTTTTAAAGAAACCATATCCATGGTATCATTCGAAAAAGTTCTTTCCGTTGAGATTGATTTCCTTTCCGAATAAGGAATGACCGGATTCTCATCAATTCCATTGGCTTTTTTCCAGAGTTCAATCCCGTTTTTTCCGATCATCTGTTGTAATACCAGAACAGGCATTTCAGATAATGTATGAATGGTGCGGATTCCTATTCTTGAAAGGAGCTGAAAAGTAGCATTTCCTACCATCGGAATCTTCCTTATTGATAAAGGGTTAAGAAATCCCTGCATATTCTGCGGCTTTATTTCGAGCTTTCCATGGGGTTTAGATTCCCCACTTCCGATTTTTGAGACGGTTTTGTTGTTGGATAATGCAAAGCTGATGGGAAGCCCCGTTTCTTTTGTGACGGCAGCAGCAATTTCTGTAGTCCACTGATAGCATCCGAAAAACTGATCCATTCCGGACAGGTCGAGATAAAATTCATCAATACTCGCCTTTTCCATTACCGGAACCTTACTTTGAATGACCTCTGTTACCAGATGGGATAAGTTGGAATACATTTCATGATCTCCACGGATCACTTTAGCATCAGGGCAGAGCTTAAGTGCCATTCTTATCGGCATGGCAGAGCGTACTCCAAACTTTCTTGCTTCATAGGAACACGAGGCTACTACCCCACGGTCCCCACCTCCTATGATCAGAGGGATTCCGTTAAGTTCTGAGTTATTAAGACGCTCACAGGATACAAAAAATGTATCCAGGTCCATATGTACAATCGATCGTTCCACGAAACAAAATTAGCTATGATTTGTATCAAAATTATTATATTTGTTGATATAATTTGTATCAATGTCAATTTTAGCAGAAAATATAAGGTATTTACGATATCAATTGAAATTATCTCAACAAGCTGTAGCAGATGAGTTATTAATAACACGCGGACGGTATGCAAAATATGAAGATGGCGCTTCACAACCTCCGATAGAGCTATTGATTAAGATGTCCAGGTACTATAGGGTAAGTATCGATCTGATGGTAACGATAGACCTTAAGAAATATCCATTAAATGATATTATTAATCTTCCCGATAACAGAATTGTGCTCCCCGTCGTAGTTGATCAATCAGGAAATAACAGCATTGAAATTATTCCTCAGAAAGCATCGATGGGATACCTGTCCGGATATACCGATCCAGGGTACATTGAAAGCCTCCAGAATATCTCCCTACCCTTTCTTACAAATGGAAAATACAGGGCTTTTCCTGTAGAAGGAGATTCGATGCCGCCTTTTAAAGATGGTTCTTATATTGTCGGAAAATACATTGAAAAAACAGAAGACCTGAAGCCTGATAAAACATACATCTTCGTAACGTTAAATGATGGAATTACTTATAAAAGATTTAAATCCAGAAAAGAAAATGCACTTCATATAGCGGCTGACAATCCATTTTATGAGCCTTATGATATTATTTTGAGTGATTTACTGGAAGTTTGGGAATATGCCTGTGGAATTTCGATCCGGGAATTTGAAAATGAAGACCACACCCAAAGTGTAAAAGATATGTTTCTGGAATTGCGGAGAGATATCAAAAATCTTAATCAAAAGGTATCAGGATTGTAGTGATGATAAAAATAAATCCGTTTTAAGTTGAATTACCTTATAAATGATTGATTATCAAAATATATGAAATCCTGCAGATATGCTATTGATAATGGGATTGATTGCTGTGTTGTATGTTAAAAGTGAAAAAAAATAACATATTTGTAAAAAATGGCATAATTTATTCTTTATATAAACCGAATTCTTATACTTTATATCATGGCACATCGAAATTTACATAAAGAAGATTTTGTACCAACTGATGACGGACGATATCAGGTTGAATACAAAAAAACAGAAATTGGGGAAGGCTCGAATCTTACTGTAGAGAAAAGAAATGAAGATGGAAGTTATGAGGTTATACAGGCTATGATAAGAAGACTGAACGACCGTATTTTTATCAGTTGGAGTGAGCCGTTTGAGGGCAGACTTATCTTTGAAAAGTAATAAAAAAGCAATATGAAGTACAACGAAGCAGTTCAGCATAGAAAAGAATCTTTAAAAAAAGCTGATGAGACGGTATTGAAGGATTATCATATCATTATTACCCCAGCTAATACGGAAGAGAGTCAAAAATACATTGAGGCTTTTCTGAAAGCTCCTGATAAATTTGATGATGAAAGTTGTAAAAAGTTTTGTTCGGATGGTGAATATCAGGTTGTAAGTTTTAGAAAAGAGGAGTAACCAACGAAAGAAACGTATTGAGGTTCTGAATTCAGGATAAAAATTGAATAACAAAAGGCATAAGGTATGCTTTAATAAAATAAATCACTTAAAATATACAGTTATGAGAAGTTTATTATGGTTAGTCGCAGTTATTTGTATTGTTGTTTGGCTTTTAGGAATGCTAAACGTTATACCCGGAATAAGTACCGGATATTTAGTTCATGTTTTATTGGTTATTGCCATTATTGTCGTTCTTTATAATATTATTTCAGGCAGAAAGCCTCTTGATTAAAATTTAAAATATTAAAATATCCTTTACCGGATTATTTACCGGTGAAGGATATTTTTTTAATTTCTTACAATGGACCAGCTTAGCTTATTTGATGCAGAAGAATATTACCAGTTTCCTAAAGAGTTATTGGAATATACAGATCATTTCCTATCACAACAGGAAGCAAAAGAGCTTCAGGAGTTTTTAATGGAAACTGCCCCATGGATCCAGACGACTCAGAAAATGTATGACAAAGAAGTTTTGACGCCACGCCTGACCGCTTGGTATGGAGACGAAGGCAAATCTTATCAGTTAAGTGGTACCCGTGTTGTGGTTAATCCATGGTCACCTGAATTACTGGCATTGAAACAGCGTTTGGAACAGACAACCGGATATACATTCAATTCGGTATTACTGAACCTGTACAGAAATGGCAATGATTCCGTTGCGTGGCACAGGGACAGAGACAGTGAGTTGGGGAACCGGCCTGTGATCGCTTCTCTGAGTCTTGGACAGGTCAGAAATTTTGATTTCCGTAAAGTGGATGATCATCATTTAAAATACAGCCTCCCTCTTTCGCATGGATCGCTGTTGATCATGAAAGGTAATTTGCAGGTTAACTGGGAACATAGAATTGCGAAATCAACCAAGCCTATGCAACCCCGGATCAACCTTACTTTTCGATTGATTAAAGAATTGTAATCTTACTTTTGCAACAGTTCCTCCAGTTCTGAAAGGAACAACACCTGCGCTGGATTAATACGTATTTTTGCTTCTTCTGAATCGAACCATTCCCATTGGTCTACCTCCGGTATTTCCATACGTTTTCCTGATCTTGGCGGCCATTCTATTTGTAAAGAATTGCTGAAAAGCTGTGTCGTTTCAATATCTGTTTCTATTGCCCAGGCATGCACTGTTTTACCTCCTTTCTGCCGGATGGGAGTCAGTCCTATGAATTCTCCTTCTATAGATTGTCCGGTTTCCTCTTTAAATTCTATGCGGGCCCGTTCCAGGGGATCTTCCCCCTGTTCTATTTCTCCTTTGGGAATGGACCAGGCACCTTTATCTTTATTCTTCCAGAAGGGGCCTCCCGGATGAACTAGAAAATAAAACAGATGGTTATTTTCTTTTTTAAATAATAAGATGCCTGCACTTGTTTTCATTCCATCGTATAGTCCGGATTCCGGAGATTAATTATTCTTTAAATAATCCCGCAAAACGTACTGTAATATTCCCTGGTTTTTATAATATTCAATTTCTATTGCCGAATCTAATCTTGCCTTAACGGTGAATACTGTTTCTTTTCCTGAAGGGTGTACAGCTTTTACATTAAGCATTTTATGCGGAACCAGATTTTCCTCTAAACCGGTGATGGTATACGTTTCCGTTCCGTCCAATCCTAAAGAGGCTGCATTTTCTCCATCATTGAAAACCAATGGTGCCACACCCATTCCAACCAGATTGCTTCTATGGATACGTTCAAAGCTTTCAGCGATCACCGCTTTTACACCTAACAGGAAAGTTCCTTTTGCAGCCCAGTCACGGGAGGATCCTGATCCATATTCTTTACCCGCTAAAATAATCAGTGGTGTCTGGTCTTTTTGGTATTGCATCGCCGTATCAAAAACCGTTTTAACTTCTCCTGTAGGTAAATAACGACTGTATCCACCCTCTCTGTCAGCTATTTTATTTTTTATCCTTACGTTGGCAAAAGTTCCGCGCATCATCACTTCATGATTTCCTCTTCTGGAACCATAAGAATTAAAATCTTCTTTGTTTACATTATTGGCTTTCAGATAACTTCCTGCCGCAGAGTCTTCTTTAAAAGATCCCGCCGGTGAAATATGATCGGTGGTTACAGAGTCTCCGAGATACAGCAGCACTTTTGCATTTTTTATATCGGTTACAGGATCCGGCTGAGCCTTGATATTTTCAAAAAAAGGAGCTTCTTTGATATAGGTTGAGCTTTTGTTCCATTCGAAATTCTGATCCAGGTTAACTTCAAGATCCTGCCAGTCTTCTGAACCATCAAAGATTACATTATAAACGTCTTCAAAATCTTCCTGTTTCATGCACTCATTGATCGTTCTTTGGATCTCTTCGCATGAAGGCCAGATATCTTTTAAATAGACGGGCTGTCCATTCGGATCATAGTCCAGAGGGTCTGTAATTAAATTGATATCAACATGTCCAACCAAAGCATAGGCAACAACCAACATTGGTGACATGAGAAAATTCATCTTAACCTGCGGATGCACTCTTGCCTCAAAATTCCTGTTTCCGGAAAGTACCGAAGCTACTACCAGCTCGCCATTATCAACTGCTGTTGCAATAGCAGGTGGAAGTGGTCCTGAATTTCCGATACATGAGGTACAGCCATAGCCGACTGTATGAAAGCGAAGTGCCTCCAGATCTGTATTAAGTCCGGATCTTTCAAGGTATTTTGTAACGACTTTGGAACCTGGTGCCAGAGATGTCTTAACCCATGATTTTGTTCGAAGTCCTTTTTCTATGGCATTTCGGGCTAAAAGTCCTGCTCCTACCATAACAGCAGGGTTTGATGTGTTGGTGCAACTGGTAATCGCTGCAATTACAATGCTTCCGTCACTTAAGACAAATTCAGAATTATTTTGTTTGATCCTTACAGTTCGTAAAGAGTCCTGAATAACTTCCGAATGAAGTTCTCCTTCAATAGGAACTTTTCCAAACGTAAATTCCGTTCCCGAACCTCCGTCCGCTAACCAGGCATACTCTGTTCTTTTGGAAATAGGTTCGTAATTACGATGATGCTCGTCTTTTAAAACTTCAGAAAATTTCTGGCTAAGATCTTTAACTAAAATTTTATCCTGAGGACGTTTAGGCCCGGATACCGTTGGTTCAAGGGTCGACAGATCAAGTTCTGCGACGGATGAATATTTAATTTCTTCCGTTCCGGTTCTCCATAAAAGATTTTCTTTGCAGTATTCCTCAACAATTTTGATCTGTTCCGGAGAACGGTTGGTAGCATGCATGTATTCCAAAGTACGTGAGTCGATAGGGAAATAAGTAACCGTACATCCGAATTCCGGAGACATATTGGAAATGGTAGCACGGTCGGTAACCGTTAAATGATCCAGCCCTTCACCAAAGACTTCCACAAATTTCCCAACTACTCCCTGGTTTCTAAGGATCTTTGTGATTGAAAGAACCATATCGGTAGCAGTACAATGATCAGGAATTTTTCCTGTCAGTTTTAAACCTACTACCTCAGGACAGGTAAAGAAAATAGGCTGTCCCAGCATAGCTGCTTCCGCTTCTATTCCACCAACACCCCAGGCGATAACCCCGATTCCGTTTACCATTGGCGTGTGTGAGTCTGTTCCTACCAATGTATCAGGAAAGAGCCATCCGTCTCTGCTGATCACCCCTTTTGCTAAATATTCCAGGTTAACCTGATGGCATATTCCCATTCCGGGAGGAACTACGGTAAAATTATTCAACCCGTGTTGTGCCCATTTCAGAACTTCATACCGTTCCTTATTCCTTTCAAACTCCAGTTCTACATTCCGGTCATAAGAATAATCGGTTCCGAAATAGTCTACCTGAACGGAATGGTCGATAACCAGATCTACCGGAATAGCTGGATTGATCTTTTGTCCGTTTTTTCCCTGCCTCACAAATTCTGCCCTTAAAGAAGCCATATCTACTACTGCCGGTACTCCTGTGAAATCCTGCATCAGGATCCTGGCGGGTTTAAAAGGGATATCCTTATCATTAGGAGCAGGTGTCCATTGCAGTAAGGTATTGATATGTTCGTCTGTAATACCAAAGCCGTCATAATTCCTTAAAACATTTTCTAGAAGAATACGGATACTGAACGGAAGATGATCCACACCTCCCGGCAGGTTTCTTAAAGAGCTATAAGTATAAGATTTTCCATCAATAGTAATTTGTTGTACAGATTTTGCGTTTGGGGTGTTCATTTCAGGTGTTTTTTATTATATATACTAAGTTACCTCAAAAAAAGAAATATGAAAAGAACATTAGGATATATTAACATTAAAGAACCTTTTTTTTTCTTTAGTCTACTTCTACTTAACCCAAAAGATAGATGGGGAATTGTTAAAACGAAAATATTGCCTTATCCATAATGATAAAATAATATGTTTGTTTACTTAGTTAATCACAAAAGAGGTGATGAATTCAACTTATTATTTAAGAGCATCAATATCATCCAGAATGTAGCATTGTTCCCACTGTACCATTCCAATCTTAGGATAATAATGTATCGCTTTTGGAGCTGCCAGCAAGATAAGTTTTGCTTCGGGAGTTTCTTTTTTAGTTAAACGGATAAGTTCTTTTCCGATGCCTGTTTTCTGGTATGCTTTATCCACGGCAAGATCTGATAGATAAGTGCAGTAAACGAAATCTGTTAACGATCTGGCAATTCCTACCAGCTTTCCCTGATCACGCGCTGTTACAATGAGGTTTGCATGTTCCAGCATTCCATTGATTCTTCTGGAGTTATTTACAGGTCTTCTTTCGCCAAGGGTTGAAGTGAGGAGAATATCGGTAAACTCTTCAGTGCTTATTTTTTCTTCTATTTGATAACTGATCATTTTTATTTTATTGATTTTTAGATAGTTAGATTGAGTGATAGATTTCCGTTTGTCAGATTGATTTTTTTACATCAGTTAAGAAATCTTTTTTGCAAAATGATTACAGGCAAGGACATAGCCTTTATTAAGATATAAACGGTGTGCGTCATGGAGCATATAACCACTATCCAGATGAACAGACTGTATTCCTGTTGTTTCCGCTTCTTTGGTTACGTGATCCAATAACAAACCTGCAAATCCTTTACTACGACATTCAGAAGAAGTGAACAGATCATCTATATAAATAATCTTACCGGTCCTCAGCATTTGTAGCGGGCGGTAGCCAATAAATGCTACAGCTTTTGTATTGGTATCGTTGGGGATATAATGTAGTTTAAAACCTTCCTCATTCATCATTTCTATAATCTGATCAACATAATTATCTTCCTTCAGATTCGTACGGAACTGAAGAATTACTTCTTTGCAAAATTCTATGTCTGCTCTTGTTTTTGCTTCTTTTACTTCCATTATTTATTGATTTTTGTATTGTACGGGGTGCATCTGAAGACCAACACCAATACGGTTCCAGCTATTGATGCTGATAGCGGCTAATATCAAATGAGCTGTTTTTTCTTCTCCGAAAGTTTCTACAGCTTTGTCATATACGCTATCGCTTATTCCATGAGAGCCTATTAATGTAATCTCTTCAGTAAGCTGTAAAATAATCTGTTCTTCAGTAGTAAACCAGTTTTTAGCCTCATGCCAGGCACTCAATACGTAAATCCGCTGTGGATTTTCTCCATATTGAACAGCATCAGTAATATGTTTATTAAGGCAATATGCACAACCGTTTAATTGTGAACCGCGGATCTTGATTAATTCAAAATGAAGAGGGTCTATTCCTTTTTAATAAGGTCGTCCATTTCTTTCATCAATTGATAAGCCTGTGGCAGGTATTTCTGTAATGCGAGTCTCTTTTTCATAACTAAATTTTAATTAATGCAAGTAGTTTAACTTCAATTGTTTTATTTGTTTTAATGATACAAAATTAGACCGCAGGAAAGGTGGTAATCGGAGCCAGATTTATTTAATTTGGTAGTCCAGATTATTTATATTTGTAGTAGTAAATTCCAGATTATGCTTCCTTATAAGAATCTGATTCTCATTAATGCGGATACAACTGAACCTCTGTATCGACAGATTGCAGCCCAGCTTATTTCATTAATTCAGGAAGGAAAGCTCCTTCCCGGAACCCTGTTGCCAAGTACCAGAGGTCTTGCATTTGATCTTCAGCTTCATCGAAAGACAATTACTGCAGCTTATGATGTTCTGGTTTCAGAAGATTGGGTGGATAATCTGCCGAGGAAAGGATATAGGGTATCTTATGATTTGCCCCGGATTAAACCCAGATCTTATAAAAAAAATAAAATAAGTGCCTTTGCGCATAAAGGAGCAATCAACTTTGAACGTTTGGAAATGATCTTAAATCCTGTTCTCTCTGTTGAAAACAGCAGGATAATTATCGATGATGGTTTGCCGGATATTTCACTTTTACCGGTTACAACCATAACCAAACAGTTTAAAAAGGCATTGGATGAAATTACATATAAAGCTGTTTTGAGGCATAGGATATCAGAAAACTCCAATCTTTCTATTGCATTATCTACTTTTCTGAAGCATACCCGGGGATTGGATATGGAGATAGAAAATATTTTTACCACACGTGGTGCGCAAATGGCAATTTATATTGCTGCTTCGCTTATTATAAAGCCAGGTGATAAAGTAATTGTAAGCGACCCGAGCTACTTTATCGCAAATCTTGTTTTTGAAAAATTAGGGGCCGAGCTTATCCGCGTACCCGTAGATAATGAAGGAATGTGCACACGATCGGTTGAGGAGGTTCTGCAGAAAAATGATATTAAAATGATCTACATTATCCCTCATCATCATCATCCTACTACAGTGACGATGAGTGTAGAAAGAAGACAACATATGCTGAAATTGATTAAATCATATGATATTGCAGTTATTGAAGACGATTACGATTATGATTTTCAGTTTAAATATGACCCTTATCTTCCTCTGGCCAGTGGGGATCATAATGGAAGAGTTATTTATATAGGTTCTCTTACAAAAGTTCTTGGGACTCCTTTCCGCCTTGGATATATGGTGGCTACAGCCGATTTTTTAGAAGCTGCCCGTAAGCTTAGAAAACTTATTGATATCAGGGGTGATGCTATTATTGAAGAGGCAGCAGCCGGACTCATTAACAATGGTGATCTAGCCCGTCATATTCAGAGATCCAACCGTTTGTATGCCCAACGATGTGATCTGGTTTCAGAATTGATCAGTAAAGAATTGACTGATGTTGTTACTTTTACAAAACCAACGGGAGGAATGGCATTATGGCTAAAATTTAATTCTGAATTTAAATTGTCGGATATTTTGAAGAAAGCACATAAAGATGGTTTGGTTGTTTCCGGGACTGTTTATTGTACCGGAAAAAACGCCCAGTTGAATGCCTGCCGGTTTGGGTTTGCTTCTTTGAATGAGAATCAACTGACAGAAGCGGTTGAATTGTTGAAAAAAGCAGCCGGAGTATAAGCCATCAAATAAAAGCCTCTCACAATGAGAGGCTTCTGTTTAATAATATTAAAATTCTACCTGTAATCTGGGATCTGAGCTTTTTCATAAATCAATCCCTCAGATTTTATCTCATTCCAGAAATCAGGAGGAATTACAGCATTCAGTCCTTCTACATTGTCATGCACCTGATCCGGCTGACTGGCTCCGGGAATAATGGCCGCAAATTCATCAGCCGCCAAAACAAATTGCAGGGCTGCATGTACAATGTCTGTGTTGTATTTTTTTGCTATTTCTGCAATCCGGTCTCTTTTTTCTGTCATCCCTTTGGGAATGACGTCTTTATAATTATAGCGGTTTCTCCCCGCAATAAATCCTGAATTATAACCGGCTCCGGAAACCAGTTTTACCCCAGCTTTTTTTACGGCCGGAAGTAGTCTGTCTACGGCATCTTCATGTTCTAAAATAGAATATTGGGTAGCAGAAAGGCAGATGTCTGGGTCAGCAGCTTCAATGCAGTCCAAAATAGGCTCTATTTTATTAACACCCATTCCCCAGGCTTTTATAATTCCTTGTTCCCTTAACTCTGAAAGTACTTTAAAAGCTCCTTCCTTTGCCTGTTTCAGAAAGTAAGGATACCGGTCACCGACCTGATCTTCAGAAAGATCATGGATGTATACAATATCAATATGGTCGAGCCCTGATCTTTCAAGGCTTTCATCGATTGACCTTTTTATAGCATCTGCTGTATAATCATGCCGGAAGTCATAATTTAATGGATTCTTCCACATGGTGGGTGGAACCTCAGATTTAGGGACTTCCTTAAATAATCTGCCTACTTTTGTAGAGAAAACAAAGTCATCTCTATCCTTACCCTGTAAAAACTGTCCAAATCTTCTTTCGCTTTTTGTCAATCCGTACCAGGGTGAGGTATCATAGTACCGTATGCCCAGGTCCCAGGCCTTTTGCAGGACTTCGTGCGCTTCTTCATCCGTAATGTCAGCAAAAGCAGTTCCTATAGCTACTCCTCCTAATCCTAATTTGTGCTTTTCCGTTAGAATGTCTGTTTTCATATGTTACTTTTTATGTTGGGTTATAGTAAAGCAAGCAAACATTGTGCATTTATGAACTTTAATTTTTTTTGGTCTTATTATTGGACTCTTACTGTAACCACTCAAAATAGTAAGTATGAAAAAGCACATCATCATTGTAGGCGGAGGATTTGCTGGGATTAATCTCATCAAATCACTTAAAAATGACGAACGGTTTGAGATCACATTGATTGATAAAAATAATTACCATTTCTTTCCTCCTCTCATCTACCAGGTAGCCACTTCTTTTATTCAGGCTTCAAATATCAGTTATCCTTTCAGAAGAATGATTTCAAAGTTCCGAAATGTACGGTTTCACATGGGAAATCTAATTAAGGTGGTTTCAGAAACCAAAACCGTAGAAACTGATACCGGAAATTTAAGCTATGATTATCTCGTTCTTGCTTTAGGAACCGAATCTAATTTTTTCGGGATGGAAAATGTTCAGAGGTGTGCACTTCCTATGAAAAGTATTACTGAAGCTCTTTATCTTCGAAATCATATGCTTCTGACCCTGGAAGAAGCGGCAAGAAATAAGGATATGAAAGCAGCAGGTCGTCTTCAGAATATTGTTATTGCAGGAGGTGGACCTACAGGAGTGGAACTTGCTGGGATGCTGGCAGAAATGGGAAAATATATTGCTGAAAAAGAATATCCAGAAATTAAACTGGGGCTTTCCAACCTGTATCTTATTGATGCCCTTCCTACCCTTCTTTCCCCGATGAGCGAAATGGCCCAGAAAACTTCTTATGAGACACTGAAAAAATTAGGGGTAAAAATTATTCTGAACGTCTCTGTGAAAGATTATATTGACAATAAAGTAATCCTTTCTGATGGAAGATCCATTGAAACCGAGACCCTGATCTGGACATCCGGTGTCATAGGCCGGGAAGTTCCCGGTATTCCAAAAGAAGCTATCGGTCGTGGAAGAAGAATACTGGTAGACGGATATAATGAAGTGGAAGGAATGAGAAATATTTACGCTGTAGGCGACATTTGTCTTCAGCTCACGGAAAAAAAATATCCAAACGGGCATCCTCAACTGGCGCAGGTAGCCATACAGCAAGCGCATAACTTAGCTGATAACTTTAAGTATATTGCACAAGGTAAACCTTTGAAACCTTTCGAGTATAATGACAAAGGAAGCATGGCAATTATTTCTAAATACAATGCGGTAGTAGACCTCCCAAAATTTTCTTTTAAAGGTTTTATAGCATGGCTTACCTGGTTATTTATTCATATCATTCCTTTGGTAGGATTTGGAAGTAAGGTCCGTCTTGCTTTTGATTGGCTTCGGTTGTTTATTACCAATAACCCTTCCATCCGTTTAATACTCTATCCAAAGAGGAATACAGATAAATAACAGTTTTATTTATACCGCTGATTACAGGCAGATTTTGATTGCTCATCTATTGATATTGAACGGGTGGGAGAAGCTTCTTTTTTAGGTAGTTTTCCCAGTTTTTCATAGAATTTATGAAGCTGGTCCAGTTCATCTTCTGTAAGATCTTCAATATCTACGATCCGGTTACTGGCGTGTTCATGAGCAGCAATTAGCTCGTTAAGTTTAATCTGTATGGCTTTTGAGTCCTTATTTTGTGCTTTTTGGATAAGGAAAACCATGAGAAAAGTAATTATTGTGGTTCCGGTATTGATAACCATCTGCCAGACTTCCGAAAAATTAAATATAGGTCCTACGGAAGCCCAGGCAATAACGAGGATTGTTGCTGTGATAAATGCAGCGGCACTACCAGTAAAATAAACAGCTTTATCTGCGAATTTGTCAAAAAGATTCTTTTTCATAATAATAGTGGATTGGAAGACATACATTTTAGTGATGCTTAATGTCTTTTCATTTATTTCGAATATAAAGATTCAGCAACTGTTATTTTTATGATCATAGTCATAATTAGAATTAGTAATTGCGTATTTAATTCTATTTATTTTTATTCAATATTTCATTTTTAAGTTAAATTAATGTTAAGTATTTAAATAATTTGAGGTTTCGTTGTTGCGTTTGGCTTTATTATTGTAACCAGTTAATGCATAAACCACAAAAAATATTAATATGGCAACGAGTACAAAAACACCAGGAAAAAAAACGGCAACGTCTTCAAGAGCCAGATCGGCATCAACCCCGGCTAAAAAAACAGCCGCGGTAAAAACTCCGGCAAGAAAGGTTCCCGCTAAAAAGGATGCGGCAAAGGAACTCAAGGATCTGTTTGAAGATGGGCTTAAGGATATTTACTGGGCTGAAAAAGCACTAACGAAAGCTCTTCCGAAAATGGAAAAAAATGCTGAAGATAAAGGCCTGAAGAAAGCGATATCAAGTCACCTGGCTGAAACCGAAAACCATGTAAAAAGATTGGAAGAATGTTTTGCTGCTTTGGGCAAGAAAGCTCAGGCAAAAAAATGTGATGC
The DNA here is from genome assembly GCF_048296755.1 of Chryseobacterium sp. PTM-20240506. Lineage (NCBI taxonomy): Bacteria > Pseudomonadati > Bacteroidota > Flavobacteriia > Flavobacteriales > Weeksellaceae > Chryseobacterium > Chryseobacterium sp. PTM-20240506. Next base: position 914,621 of record NZ_CP182581.1, on the reverse strand, counting down.
CATGCAGGGATTGCTGGATGAAGGGAAAAGTATTATGGAAGAAACACAACCAGGCTCTGTACGGGATGCCGGAATTATTGCAGCATCACAGAAAGTAGAACATTATGAAATTGCAACCTATGGTACTTTAGCAGCTTATGCTAAGGTTCTGAAGCAAACCAAATGTCTGAAAATTTTATTAAAAACATTGGAAGAAGAGAAAAAATGCGATGAACTCCTTACCAGTATCGCAGATACTGCTCTGAATAAGAAAGCAATGAAATAATATGATTAATACAACAAAGAATCCTCAATTTTAATTGAGGATTTTTTTTTATAAAAATTTAGGTATTATTTTATTCCGAAGGAAGTTCTGAACTCCATCGGAGCCATTTTTGTTTTCTTTTTAAATAGAGTGCTGAAAGACTGAGGATGTTCAAAGCCTAATGCATAGGCGATTTCACTCACAGATAAATTAGTGGTCGACAGTTTTTCTTTAGCCTTTGCTATTAATTTTTCATGAATATGTTGTTGGGTATTCTGCCCTGTATGAATTCTTAACAGATCACTGAGATAATTAGGAGATAGGTTCATTGCTTCAGCAATAAGCTGAACGGTTAACAAACCCTTATCTACAGATTGTTCATGATCAAAATAATCATTCAGAAAAGCTCGAATTTTGTTAGGAGCTGATGATTGCTGTTTTTGCGGGTAATAAACTGCCGTTCATAAAAACGATTGGAATAATTAAGCAAAAGATCAATCTGAGATAAAATAATATCCTGGGTATGACGATCGATATGCTGACATTCTTTATCTATTTTTTTGAGTATTGCAATCAGATCATCTTCCTCATCTTCCGATAAATGTAAAGCTTCATTTACCGCATAGGAGAAAAAACCATAACCCGTAATCGAAGATGCCAAAGGATGTTTCAATAAAAAATCAGGATGAAAGATCAATAAGTAACCTGATCCGCATTCCATATTTTGCAAGTCTAAATACTGTACCTGGTTAGGTGCAGTAAAGCTTAATACTCCTTTATCATAGTCATAATGCTGCTGACCATATTTGATCTTGCCTTTTGCTTCTCTTTTCAAGGCAACACAGTAAAATCTGTTCACAAAACCTTTCCATATTTCATCTTCCAGAAATATAGAATGGGAAAGATTAATAACACTTACCAACGGATGTTTAGGTTCCGGTAAGGATAATAGGCGATGAAAAGCTGAAACCGACTGAATAGCATTCATAAAACAAATGTAATAATTAATCTAACAGTCCCATACTGAATTCATCATATTGAGCTCCCGTATCAGTGCCTAAAGGAATAATGCTTTCCAGTTTTAAAATTTCCTCTTCTGTAAGCTGAATATGAACAGCATCAATATTCTGTTCCAGATATTTTCTGCGTTTTGTTCCTGGAATCGGGACAAAGCCTTTACTGATAATCCATGCTAATGCAAGTTGGGAAGACGTAATGTTCTTCTCTTTTGCCATAGACTCAATGGCTTCTACCAGTTTAATATTTTTATAAAAATGTTGTTCCTGAAAACGAGGGATTGCGCGTCGGAAGTCATTTTCAGGCAAGTCATCAATGGAACGGATTTGTCCGGATAAAAAACCGCGTCCGAGCGGAGAATAAGGCACAAACCCTATTTTTAGCTCTTGTAATGTTGTAATCACTCCTCTTTCTTCTACTGTACGCTCAAATAATGAATATTCACTTTGTACAGCTGTAATGGGATGAACAATATGGGCTCTTTTGATGGTTTCTGAAGATACTTCCGATAAGCCGATGTATTTCACTTTTCCTTCTTTTACCAGGTCGCTCATTGCTCCTACAGTTTCCTCTATAGGTGTGTTTTTATCCAGCCGATGCATATAATAAAGATCAATATAATCGGTCTTTAAGTTTTTTAAGGAACGTTCTACTGATTTCTTTACATAATCCTTCTTTCCGTTGATGGCCCAGGTAACCTTATCCTGGTCATTGATTTCCCAACCAAATTTGGTAGCAATAATATATTGGTCCCGATTGTTTTCCGTAGCTTTGGCAATAAGCTGCTCATTTTTAAACGGACCGTAAAGATCTGCTGTATCAAGAAAATTACCTCCTAGCTCCAATGATCTGTGAATGGTCGCAATAGCTTCCTTCTCATCTGCTTCACCATACATATTTCCATCTTCAAAACCTGTCATGCCCATACATCCTAAACCTATAACAGGAACTTTCAATCCCTGATTTCCTAATTGTATTGTATTCATTTTCATACTGTTTATTTAATAATTCAAAATTCGTAAGAAATAAAAAACAGCATGTATGCAAAACACTGAACAACGTATGTAAATCAAGGGTATATAGATCATAAAAACAAAAGCCTCGTATGAGGCTTTGTTTTTATTTGCTTGCTTCATTCAGAAGCTGTACATCTTCATTACTCAGATGAAGTTCAGTCGCTTTAAACAAGGTTTGTAATTGAGACTGGCTGGTTGCGCTTACGATAGGTGCGGTAATAAGTGGATTGGCTAATAGCCATGCTAATGCCACAGAAGCCTGGTTGGCCTGATGTTTTTCACTTACCTGATCCAAAGCTTTTAATACTCGCTCCCCTTTTTCATTCAGATATTTGCGGACACCTTCTCCCCTGGCACTTTTAGAAAGATCTGCTTCACTGCGGTATTTTCCGGTTAGAAAACCTGCCGCTAAAGACCAGTATGGGAATACGCTCAAATCATATTTTTCCACCAAAGGAGCGTAATTTTTTTCAAATTTTTCACGCTCTAATAAATTATAATGAGGTTGTAAAGCGACATACCTGGGTAAATTATTCTTTTCTGAAGCTTCAAAAGAAGCGGTAAGCCGTTCCGGAGTAAGATTGGAAGCTGCAATATAACGCACCTTTCCGGCTTTTATAATTTCGTCATACGCCGCAAGAGTTTCCTCAACCGGGGTTTTATGATCATCAAAGTGGGTATAATAAAGATCTATATGATCGATCTGTAATCTTTTCAGAGATTCGTCAACAGATTTCAGGATATGTCTTTTACTGATATCAAAACCATGTTCTTTGGTTTCTGATCCTACTTTAGTCGCAATGACAAGATCGTTTCTTTTGCCCCGGCTCTTCAACCATTTTCCGATAATTTCTTCAGACTGTCCCCCTCTTCCATTTACCCACCAAGAATAGGTATCAGCAGTATCTATAAAATTGAATCCGGCTTCTGTAAACTGATCCAGGATGTCAAAAGATTGTTGCTCATCCAATGTCCATCCGAAAACGTTTCCTCCGAAATTAATCGGTGCGACCGATAAATCCGTATTTTTTATCATTCTCTTTTCCATACATTAAAAATTAATTTTTTAGTCATAATCATTGATGTGGTGCTCTATGAACCCACAATTGAAAACTGTTAAGATAGTTGATCTCCTTGTTTTCTGAATTGTTTGAAGATGTAGAATTATCTTCAGTAGTATAAAATTAAAGAAAAATTTTCTTAAGAATAGCGGACAGAAGATTATTTAAGATAATATTAATACAATACGGTTGATCATAAGAGTTTATTCTGTCAATTAAGATTATGATTTTAAATACAAAGACGCAAAGGAATTTAATGATGATACTTTTTAAGGGGCAAAGATTTTTGGAAGGTATGGGGTAATAAAATTTTAGATTCTTTCAACACTGTATATTTAATTGACCTTAAAGATTTAACTCAGTATGAGATCATTGAAAGGCTGCAAAAACTTGAAATTTGGCTAAAAAGTTTGAGCTTAATGAAAAGCAATTGAAATAAATCATAGAAAATTATGAAGCATAAATAATGTTTACCTTTTTCACATTCTATACAAGCAGAAAGTTTTAGTAAATAGGGCTTCCCGTAATGGTGAATAAAAATAATTTTGTACTATTGTAATGATTGCAATCACAAAAAAATATTAAAATTAAAAACGATCAAAATGAAAAAATTAATTCTTATTTTAGGTATTGCTACATCAGGTATATTGTGTGCCGCTTCCCCAACAAAAAGTAATGTAAAATCTGCTGAAACGATTAATGCAGCGCAAAATAATATTAAAAAAATTAGCTTTAATGGGTTTATAGCTTATGATACTACCTGTTGTGGCACATGCTATCAATACGGAACTTATACAGAGCAAACTGTGGGAGGTATTACATATTGGGAATTTGAGTCAGCTAGTCAAGCTACATCATCGACTGTTATCACACCTCCTTGTACTGGAGCAGGATCATACATGGGTTAATATTGAAATTAATATGAAAAACTTACTTATTTTATCTACTTTCTTTTTACTTTTTTCTTGCAGCAGAAAAAATGCTCAAGCATTAGAATTTCAAAAATTACCAATTGTTGATTATAATAATTCTGATGAATTTTTTAAGAATTCCGGTAAAGTTAAAGGTTACTTTGACAAACAAAAAAAGCAAACGGTAATAATTGCTAATGATAAGGTTATAGATTTTGAAACCTTTCATAAATTAATGGATACAGAAAAGGTGCGTACAATAAAAGTAATTGAGGACAGTACAGAAATAAGTAAATTAAATTACCCGTATAATGATGTCAAAAAAATTATTATTGTAACCAAAAAATAAACTATCCAGGTGGCTGTTATATCAGCCACCTTTTATATAATAAAATATGAAAAAAATACTCTCCATTGTTTCTATATTTTTATTTGGGATTGTGCTTTCACAGAATAAGAAATTTAAAGTGTTTAAGTCTCATACTCAAATAATTTACAATGTTGATTTTAAAGCAGATTCAACACTAAGTACTAAAAGTGATGATATGCTTACTTTATATATTGGTGATAATGAATCAATTTTTCAAAATGATAAAAAATATAAAATTGATTCAATAATAGATAGTCAGCTGTTTTTTCAAATGTCATCAAGACCAATGTTCAAGGTGTCTCATGTAATAAAAAAAGATTATCAACAACCTGATTTGATATATAGTGATAAAATTGAAAATATAAACTTTGGCTATAAGGAAAAAAGTCCTGCGATGCAGTGGAAACTTATTGATGAGAAAAAAAATGTTTTAACATACGAATGTTATAAGGCAGAAGCTACATTTAGAGGTAGAAAATTTATTGCATGGTACACAAAAGATATCCCAATAGCTGATGGCCCATATAAATTTGCTGGTTTACCGGGGCTTATTCTTGAAGTATATGATGATCAGGAAAACTTTCATTATAAACTTTTAGCTATTACAAAAAAGTCCCAAAATATTCTATACGATGAGAATATCAATTTTATTGACCGTAAGAAAATGATTGAGGCTAGAATGAATGTAATCAAGAAGTTTACAAAAGGAAATATAAAAATAAATCCTATAGAAAAAAATTAAAAAGACACCCATTGTGGTGTCTTTTGTTAAAAGCCATCCTGAATATTTTCTAGTATTCGGATTTGAATTTATCCTTATTATAGAATTACAGGTATGTTAGTTTTTATTTTCTATCTGTGGAATTATAATTTGTGAGATCATTACTTTACACTCTTCAAGTTGATGTTTCATATTTTCTTTTTCTTTATTAAAAAATGCGGTGGTACAGAACAGGTTTTCGTAGTAAGCAATGCCTTCCAGTAGATTTTTTCTGAAGATATTCCATTTCTTTGTTTGGGAAAGAGTAACCGTGTCAGTTACCGCTTTGATTTCCTTTTTCAGGTGGTCCACATACATTTTCAGCTCATTAATGAACATATTCGGGCGTTTATTGTCCGGAAGGATATTGCCGTTGCCATAGATGTGCTGAACCATTTCAGTGAGAGAAACTTCTTTATCAAAATAAGCCAGATTAGGTCCCGGACAAATAACTACACCTTGATCCTCTCCTTTTATTTGAATCTCCTGTTCCATATAGGCTGCATTCACAAGCCCCACACATAAGCAGGCCTTATTAGTTATTTCTTTTTTCCTGTTGTTAAACTCTTCTTCACTGAGGGTTTCTTTTTCTTTCTCAAGCTCTTTTAATTTGATAGCTTGGTATTTCCGTGATGCCGTGCAGTTTCCTTTGGAGGAATATTCTTTGTTTAGTGCAAGCAGTTTTTTGGGACAGGAACTACCGTACTTTCCGTGAGCCTCTTTTTGATGTTTAAGAAGTTCATTGGAGGTTCCCCGGACAGTATTAAAAGGAACTCCTAAAGGTGAAATCGTACTGAGATAAAAATCATTTTCTTTAGATCGGGCCAGGAGATCGCGGGTTACTTTATCTACAGATGTCGCTTCAGGAACCAGTAAAAATGGAGAGCCCCATCCTACACTGTCTGCATGATAATATTCAAGTAAAAAATCATGTTCTTCGGAAGTTCCTACTCCTCCCTGAACGGTAATTTTTACTTCCGGCGGTTGAGTAGCCGTATATCTGTCTTTTTGTTCTAAAGCTGCAATCATAAGAGTATAAGCAGAATTTATGAGTTCATTCTTTTTCTGTTTGAATTCTTCCAAAATGGGACCTAATAATAAGCCCTCCGTTGCAAAAGCGTGACCACCACAGTTGAGCCCGGATTCAACTCTGTATTCTGAGACCCATAATCCCTTTTTTGCTAAAAAATTTCCCTGGATCATGGCGGAACGGAAATCACTTACCTTGAGGATGATCTTTTTTTTCAGATTTCCATTTTTGTCCGGAAAAAAATCATCAAATTCTTCGAGGTAGCTGTATAAACGTGGATTCATTCCTGCGGAAAGTACCACAGATGAAGAGAGTCTGCTATGAGCAAATCCCCGTAACGACGCGTGGGCGTCATTATGCATTACAGGAAGCTGTTCATTTTTCGCGAAATTATCCTTATCTACTTTTGTCATAATATTCACATCTATATTCCCGGGACTGAGATGAGCGTCAATAAATTTTCTGATACCGGAACCTACATAGTCTTTTTGATCTGCAAAATCCTGCAATCTGCTTTTAATAGAAGAAGTGTTCGGTAGCATGCCTATAAATTCTCTGAGTGTTTCTGCATTCTTGATAATCTCCTGCTTAAAGGATTCGAACTTTTTATTAACGATGTCATCTACCATATTAAGGTAGTCCGTTATTCTTCTAGCTCTGTAATCTTCAGTTTTTGTAGAGATGAATGGATAATTGAGATTGAATTTTCCAGCGTAAAAATTCTTCATTTTTTCTATAATCTCGTCATCTATGATCGAAATAACGGAGGAAATTCCATATTGTGCAACCCGTATCGGACTGTCAATAGTATAGGCTAGTCCCATCACCGGAATATGGAAACTGTGTAAGGGTTTATTTGTCATTTTGTTTTGATAAAAATAGGACGGAAAGATAGCCTGAAATAGTGGGTTATTTTATACCCTTTTCTACTAAAGTATACGGATATGGTATATTACATTTTCCTTTATTAAAAGGGTAAACAGAGAATTTATTCATGTCGACCTTTTATTTATGAAAAAAAATAAAAAGAACACTTGTTTTTTAAAACTAATGACTTAACTTTTCCCTAAGGACTCAAACTTTTAAAATTGACGATACAAAATGGTACATCAACTTCAACGTGAACAGCAGCTTTATTGTGATCTGGAAACAGCATGGAGATTTTTTTCTTCAGCCAATAATCTTTCAAAAATTACTCCAAAAGATATGAACTTTATTGTCCTGACCAAGCTGGAGAATGATGAAATTTATGAAGGGATGATAATTGATTATTATGTTTCTCCATTGCTGGGGATTAAGATGAGCTGGCAAACTGAGATTATTCAGGTTTCTTTTCAAAAAAGCTTTACTGATTTTCAGAAAAAAGGACCTTATAAACTTTGGAATCACTTTCACGAATTCATTCCCAACGAAAAAGGTGTTTTAATGAGGGACACGATTAATTATGAGCTGCCAATGGGTGTTTTAGGAGAAGTAGCCCATGGGCTTTTTGTGAAAAAGAAAATTGAACATATTTTTAATTATCGTTATCAGATTCTGGAAAAAATGTTTAATGAGAAAAAGTAATCTGACTTTTAGTTCATGAATTTGTCATCAATACCATGAGACATAGTTGTTTTATCCTGTTATTAAATGTATTGCTTATTTCTTCCTGTAAAAAGAAAGATGATGAATACCGTATTATAAAATATCAGCTGGAAAAAGTATTGGTTGACGATCAAAAGTACAGGGCACCCGTATACAATCCACAAAAGCAAAATCCGATAGATCGAAATAATTTGATGATCGTTACAAAAATTATTGATAGTCTGGGTTGGTTGGGAAAGGATAAGATTGGAAAAGATGCTAATCTTGCTTTATTCGTTACGGTACAGCACGCGGGGAAATTATCTGTAATGGAAAAATATCTTCCCATAATGAAGGAAGCTGTTAAAAGAGGAAATGCTGAAAGGTCTCAGCTGGCTTACCTTATTGACAGGGTTGAGATTTTAAATAACAGGAAACAGATATATGGAACCCAATATTCTATAGATGACAAGGGCAAGGTTTTTTTTAAAGATATTGCAGATTCAAGCCACGTAAACGCAAGGAGAAAATCCATGAATTTAGGAACTATTGAAGAGTATATAAAGATGATTGATTCTGACCGGTAGATTATTGTTTGTAGCTTGTAAAAGGGATCAATTAAAAAAAATAAAAACTGCCTCATTTTACAAGGCAGTTTCACAAAAGTAATCGTATTTTGAGTATCAATTAACCCCTCCTCCTAAAGACCGGTAAAGGTCTACTTCTGCATTTAGCTTTTCCAGGATAATGTTTACATACTCAAGATCGTTCTGGAGCTTGTTATTCTGTGCAGTGATTACCTCCAGATAAGTTGCCATACCACTTTTATATAATTTAAGCGCATCATTGATTCCTTTGTCCAGAATAGCAGTTCTCTGTTCCAATAATGCGAGCCTTTCTGATGTTCCTTTAGATTTGGCCATTGCATCGGAAACCTCACTTACTGCTGTCATCATGGATTGCCGGAATGCTATCACCGCTTTTTCCTGTTCAATAACAGCTGTTTCATAAGCCGTTTTCAGCTGCCTTTTCTGTAACAAAGGCATGGCTAAGTTAGCAGCCAGGGTCTTGGTGATGGATCCCGGGAGATCAAACCATGTATTAAACTTATTCGAGTTGATTCCAATTTGTGGAGTAAGGCTTATGCTCGGATACATGGCGGCTTTGGAAAGACCTGTTTTAGCATTCAGGCTGATGACAGCCAGCTCTGCTGCTTTCAGGTCTGGACGTCTGCTTAAAAGCTGGGCGGGAACCCCTTCTGACAATGTATTTTCGGGGATCATATTTTTCATGGAGTTTCCCCTGTCGATTTTTCCAGGATATTCGCCACACAAAATACTTAAAGCATTTTCCTGTATTGAAATATTCTGCCTGGCCAAAGGAATAAGAAGTTCAGCTGTTTTCTTCTGGGCTTCAGATTGCTGAATTGCTAATGAATTGATCTGTCCTGCTGTATATTGCAGCTTCATCATTTTTAGGGTATTATCACTTAGCTCAATATTTTTTTCTGCTATTTTCAGCTGTTCATCAAGGCTGATCAGATTGTAGTAGGCCTGAGCTACCTGTACGATGATGCGTGTTTTAAGGGCATTTATATTTTCTTTTTGAGCAAAATAATCAGCTGCAGCGGATTCTTTCTGCATTTTGGTCTTTCCCCATATATCCACTTCCCACGACAACCTTAGCGTTGCGCTGAAATCATCAATATACTTGGTTCCGGTAAACTGTTCATTAAGGGAACCATTCAAGCTGTTTTTTGAAGCCCATGCCCTGTTGGCCCCTGCACTGAAATCTACAGTTGGCATAAGATTGTTTTTGGCCTGCTTGTAGGCGAGATCAAGCTGCTCCATATTTTTAAGCGCGGTATGGATCTCATTATTCTTCAGGAGAGCTTTGTCGATAAGGCTAATCAGCTGAGGATCCTTAAAAAATGTTTTCCAGGGAAGTATAACCGTATCTCCGGTTACTTTCGTGGACTCTTTATATGTTTGAGGGACATTAAGGTCCTGTCTCTTATATTCTTTTCCTACGGCGCAGGACAACAGGAGTATTGCTGCCAATCCCGATAAAAGGAAATTTTTTATATAAAATGTGTTCATTTTTATTGATTTAGTGATGAAACATTAGAAACATTAGGATTCTTTGCCGAAATCTTTTCATCGATATATTGAAAGAACATATATAATACTGGAATCACAAATACTCCCAGAACAACCCCGCTCAGCATTCCCATTGCCGCACTCACGCTGATGGATTTATTTCCTGAAGCCATTCCTCCGGAGGATAACATCAAAGGAATCATCCCCACAATAAATGCCAGTGAAGTCATAATAATAGGGCGTAATCTGGACTTCGCCCCTTCAAGAGCCGACTCGAGAAGAGACATTCCTGATTTTCTCCGCTGGACAGCGAATTCAACGATCAGAATGGCATTTTTGGCTAAAAGTCCTATCAGCATGATCAAGCCAACCTGTACATAAATATTGTTGTCGAATCCTATTGCTTTTATTCCAAGGAACGCTCCAACAATTCCTGTAGGAATGGAAAGCATTACAGCTAATGGAAGTATATAACTTTCGTATTGGGCAGCAAGGAGGAGATAAACAAACAATAGACAGAGACCGAAGATTGCAATAGTCTGATTTCCTGATGACTTTTCCTCTAAGCTCAATCCGGTCCATTCGTAACTATAATCAGATGGAAGTTTATCCAGTGTTTTTTCCAGGGATGTCATTAATGCACCGTTACTTACTCCCGGTTTTGGGGTCACGTTGATGTTTAATGAATTGTAAAGGTTATATCGTCCAACAGATTCAGGACCATATACTTTCTTTAAAGTGATCAAGGTGTTAGCCGGAACCATTTCACCTTTGTTGTTTTTCACGAAGATATCATTAAAGGCTTCCGCATCCATTCTGAAAACTCCATCCGCTTTAATATTTACCCGGTAGAATTTCCCGAATCTTGAAAAGTTTTGAGACTGGTCTCCTGAAAAATAAGTCTGTATACTTCCTAAAAGATTGGAAATGCTTACGCCCAGCTGTTTGGCTTTGTCTTCATCCACTTCCAGCTCCATTTGCGGATAATCTGCCCGGAACATGGTGTAGGCAAAAGCTACGTTTGGATTTTGCATCAGCTGTCCGATCAGCTCATCAGCTTTAGCCTTTAAAATCTGTGGGTCACGTCCCATGCGGTCCTGAAGTACAATTTCCGCATCGTTGGTCATACCATATCCCTCCACCGGTGGCATTCTGAATGTCATGACACTTCCCTCTTTGATACCTGAAAACTTCTCGTTAACAATGGCCATGATTTCATCAATATCCTGGGTTTCTCCTCTTTCTTTTTTAGGCTTCAATTTTACAAATCCCATAGCATAGGCCGGCCCTGAGCTATTACTCAATAAATTATAACCTGTGATAGATGTATTTTCCTGAATAGCATCCAGTTTTTTCAGCATGGCATTCATTTTATCAGATACCTCTGTTGTTTTCGTTAATCCTGTCCCTGGCGGCATACTTAAGGTATACATAAACAGTCCGTCGTCTTCCATAGGCACAAAACTTTTGGACGTAGAAGTCATCAGCCATGCGGCTCCCCCGATAATCCCTATGATCAGACCTCCGGCAATCCATTTTCTGTTGATCAGAAAGCGTACGCCTTTTACATATCTGCCCGTTAAATTATTAAAGCTGGCATTGAAAGCGGTCGCGAATCTTTTTCCAAACCCTTTCTTCTTACCATTTTCCTCATGGGAATGGTTATTTTTAAGAAAAACGGCACATAATGCAGGTGTTAATGTTAATGCATTCACTGCCGAAATAATAATTGCAATAGCCAGCGTATAGGCAAACTGTTTATAAAATAATCCTGCTGAACCCGACATGAATCCGATCGGAATAAATACGGCAGACATAACCAGGGTAATTGAAATAACAGCTCCGGTAATTTCATTCATGGCTTTGTGTGTTGCTTCCTTACCGGTAAGGCTGGTTCCTTCCATATTACTGTGTACCGCTTCTACGACAACGATTGCATCATCAACGACAATACCGATGGCCAGAACCAATGCAAAAAGTGTCAGTACATTAATCGTGAACCCTAGTACAAGAAGGAAAAAGAAGGTTCCGACAATCGCTACGGGAACCGCAATAGCAGGAATAATGGTAGACCTGAAATCCTGTAAGAAAATAAACACAACAATAAACACCAGAATAAATGCTTCTATCAATGTAGATTTTACCTGTCCCGTTGCTTCGTCCAATCTTTCTTTGGTGCTGATCACTTTGGAATATTTAATTCCGGGAGGAAAAGATTTAGAGAGCTGTTCAATGGATTTGTTGATTCCAATTTCAATTTCATTGGCATTGGATCCCGTAGTCTGCATGATAGCAACAGTCACGGCATTTTTACCATTTGAAAGATTATCCCCACTGTAAGAAATTGATCCGAATTCTACTCTTGCTACGTCTTTAAGGCGGATCAGTTTGGTTCCGTCATTTTTAACAACGATGTTTTCAAATTGTTCAGGTTTGTTTTTCTTTCCTTTGTACCGGATAACATATTCAAGGGAAGCATTGGATTCCTCACCCAGTTTACCGGGAGCAGATTCCAGACTGTGATCAGCTACAGCATTGGAAATATCAGCAGGTTCCAGTCCGTAAGATGACATTTTCTGCGGATTCAGCCAGATTCTCATTGAATAATCTTTAGCTCCGAAAACCTGAGCCTGCCCTACACCTTTTACCCTTTTTACCTGTGGAATAAGATTGATGTTGGCATAATTCTGTAAAAAGGTTTCATCATACTTTTTATTATCGTCAGTATAAATGTTAAACAGCATGATCATACTGTTTTGCTGCTTGGAGGTGGTTAATCCCATTCTCACAACTTCCTGAGGTAAAATAGGGGTTGCCTGCTGCACTCTGTTCTGTACATTTACGGCAGCCTGATCGGGATTAACTCCTTGTTTGAATATAATTGAAATGGAAAAAGTTCCGTCATTACTGGCATTTGACTTAATATATTGCATATCTTCCACTCCATTGATCTGCTCTTCTAAAGGTGTTACTACGGAGCGGATAACGGTTTCACTATTTCCTCCCGGATAAGATCCGGAAACCATAATGGTAGGCGGCGAAATATCCGGAAACCGGGTTACCGCAAGTTTGCTGAGGCCTATGATTCCCAATATTACAATAATAAGGGAAATTACAGTGGCCAATACCGGTCGGTCTATGATCTTTTTTAGCATGTCTTAATTTCTTTGGATGAGTACATTGTGTTTTTAGAATCTATTTTGAAGGGATGATTTTAGGGAGTACTGATGCTCCTTCGTTAAGGACATCAATCCTGTTGATGGCTATTTTATCTCCCGGCTGCACTCCTGATGAAACGAAATAATCAGAGATGGTTCCTCCTGAGATTTCAATTGGAGTCATAACAACTTTGTTCTGAGCATTCAGTTTGTAAACAAAAAATCTGTCCTGAATATCTTTTACAGCTGTTTTAGGTAATTTAATGACATCATCCACATACTGATGAATCTTTACCCGCGCTGTACCTCCTGCACGAAGAAGTTGATCAGGATTTTGAAATATTGCTTTCAGCTGCATACTTCCTGTCATCCGGTCAAAATTTCCACTGGCATTTTCCAACTTTCCTTTATATGGATAGGTAGAACCATCCGGAAGGATCAGTTCAACGTTTCCGGTTTGATCTTCGGAGGCCATTCTGGCTTTGGTATAGCGAAGGAAATCGGCTTCGTTCATTGCAAAATAAACATTCACTGTATGGATATCGGAAAGTGTGGTAAGCGGAGTGGCATCAGAAGGGGTAATCAGATTTCCGGTTCTGTTGACGATCCTGCCAATATATCCCGATACAGGAGCTTTTATATACGCAAATCCGGCATTGATCTTTGAAGAGCCTAATGCAGATTTAGCCTGTGCGACCTGAGCTGTTGCTGCTGCATAGCTTGCCTGAGCTGTTTTCAGCTGCATATCGGAAACCACATTTCCTTCCACCAATGGTTTTAGTTTTTCTACTTCAAGTCTGGCACTCGCCTGGTTGGCCAATGCTATTTTTAATGCAGCATCACTATTATTTACCTGTTCATTATAGACTGAAGGATTGATCCTGAAAAGCGTCTGCCCTTTTTGTACATATTGCCCTTCTTTTACGTATACCGTTTCCAGATAGCCTGTGACCTGGGCTTTGATATCCACATTATCCTGTCCTTCGATACTTCCCGGATATCCGGAAGAAATATCAGCATTTCCTGATTTCAGCTGTATAAAATCGGTAGGAAGTGCAGACATTTGCTCACCTGTTTCCTGGCTTTTTCCGGAGTTGCAGGACTGGAGAAAAACAGCTGCTGTCAATAGCAGTACGAAATAACCTTTTTTACAATTCATAATATACGATTTACTATTTGTTGACTACAAAATAATCGCAAAAAAAGGGCATTGATAGGGAGAATTTCAGTGAAACGTAATTATTCGGGGATGAAGCGTTTAATAGCTGAAATGAAAAGAAAAGGGTATAAAACGAGATTTTTCCTATTACTGAAATGATAAAGAGTATTACCCCGAACAAATGTTTGGGATAAAGAATTTTAAATTGTATGATAAAAAAAAGATTTCCACTATCGTAGAAATCATATAGGTGATCTAATAATCCATCCAGGACTTCAGTGCCGAAGCTTTTTCCCTGCTTACAATGACTTCAATATCCGGATGCCTGACCAGGTCGAGTTTTAGCTTTCCGTTAAAGTAATTGGAAATATGCTGTACGGAATCTATGTTGATGATAAACTGCCTGTTGGCTCTGAAAAACATTTTAGGATCCAGCTGTTTTTCCAGTTCCTCTAAGGTCTGGGGAACAATTTCTGTGTTTCCGTTTTTTACAACAGCCCTGCTGATGCCCAGTTCAGTAAAAAAATAGAGGATATCCTCCGAGAGCAGGGTTTTATAACCGTCTCTGTGGGCTAAAAGGAAACGCTTCCTGTAATCTTTGGGCTGGATGTAGTTCAGCAGTCCCTCTATAGCAGTTCCTACATATGGAATGGTTTCCATAAAGGTTTCATAATTCTTTAATGCGGTTTCAAGCTCCTCTTCCTCAACAGGTTTTAAAAGATAATCGATGCTGTTGTATTTAAATGCTTTTACTGCATATTCATCATAAGCGGTGGTGAAGATCACAGGACATTTAATTTCTGTCTGATTGAAAATTTCAAAACTTAAGCCGTCTGCCAGCTGGATATCCATCATGATGATATCAGGAGCCGGATTTTCTTCCAACCATTGTACTGCTGATGCTACGGAATCTTCTACAGATACAATTTCAGCATGGGGCCGCAATTTCAGCAATAACCTTTTTAGGCGGTCCGCATTAGGCTTTTCATCTTCTACGATTAAGATCTTATTGAGCTTCATAATAATGGTATTTTGGCAAGGAAATCTTTTTCTGTTTGAAGGATCAACGGCTTTTTATCTCCAAGCAATTCAAACCGGTTCATGATGTTTTTAATACCCACTTTGGAAGATTCGGCTTTATTGATGAGAGGGATCAAAGTGTTGCAGACAACAAGATTTTTGCTGGTTAATGTATAAATTTTTATTTGTAGAGGATTGGATCTGAGTGTTTGATTGTGCTTGATGGCATTTTCTACCAAAAACTGCAGAGTTAAAGGAGGGATCATCATATTCCTTAATTCCGGATTAATAGAGATCTCGAAATTGACTCCGTCACCGATTCTTTTTTTTATCAGGAAAATGTAAGAGTCTAAAAATTTCAATTCTTCGTCTAAAGAGATCACATCTTTTTTTGAATTAATAACAAGATAGCGGTAAACTTTAGAGAAATTTTCAGCGTACTCATAACCTAATTGCTGGTTTTCCAGAATAAGTTCCGATAAAACGCTTAGGTTATTAAAAATAAAATGAGGGTCTATCTGTAGTTTCAGAGCCTGTAGCTCTGCAGCCATTGCAGCCTGTTTGTGTTTAGAAGCCCTTAGCTTGTGCTGGGTTACTTCTATGGCAGATTTTTTCCAGTTTTCCAGTAAATAATCTCCTGTATTTACGGCACTGATGAGCAGGGAAATAATGATATTGGTAGCTACCCATTGCCCCAACAAGGTCATTTCTTTACGATAATCCATTTTGGCTATGTCGGGAGTATTGGAAAAAATATTAATGATAATGGCCACAAAAAGAATGCTTACGGCAATTTGCAGAATGCCTTGTATGCATAAGCGTTTTATTCCCCGGTTACTCCATGGAAGCAACTTATTAAGCTGGCTATCGATCAATATGCTTACCTCCGAAATAATAACTGAAAAAAGAAGCACCCACAGAAAATCACTGATCAGAAAATCCAACGGATCTTTAACATAGTCTTCCCATACCGGATCAAAAGGATCCATAAGATAAGAAAATAAATAAAATGAAATGATTGCCACAGCCCATATGACCAGGCGTTTTTTGGTGGCAGATAATAATTTTTTTTTCCTTATTTGGGTTTTTCTCATCATAGAGCAAGTAGGTTTTGGAACCATTAATTCTGTAAATATAAATATTGATTTTCTAAATGCGCATCTGTTTTTTGAGTCAAGCAGGAAAAATTTAAGATGAAATGTAAAATAAATGGTTTAAAACGAATGCCTCATATTACCATATATATCATATGAAAGAAAGTGTTGCTTTTATTAAAATATCAGGCAATATGATTACATTTACACGCTCTAACAGCCCAATGTTTCAGTGATGGCAAAATCGAACATTTTACTCCATACAAACGAACTCAACAGTACCGGTATAGAAATTTGTCCTATGGGTGAACTTGAAGAATCTGTACAGGCAGCTCACCGCGATGAACATTTTATGTTTGTTATTCAGCAGGAAGGATATTCTTCATTAGAACTGGATTTCCGTAAGGTTGAACTTCATGGAGCTGCAGTGTTATATGTTGCGCCCGGACAGGTTCACCGGTATATAAAAAATGAGCATTCTAAAGGCTGGTTGGTGTTTATAGAAACGGCACTGATTCCTAAAACTTATCTTGAGATTTTCACTACTTACCTCAATTCTAACCAGGCTGCAGAAGTTGAAAAGAATGACAGTCTGTTTTCGTTTATTCCGGTTTTTGATGCTGTATTGGCTCATAATGAAGTTTCTTTTCAAAATAATCTTATCAATTCATTTACGGATAGCCTGGCAGGTCTTATGGTAAGAGCGTTGGTCAGAAACAAGCATTCTGAAAAAGTCATTGGCGGACAGAAATATAAGACAGTATTGCTTTTTAAACAAATGATTCAATCGCATTACAGGGAATTGAAACAGGTAAAGGAATACGCAGTGAAACTTCATATCACCCCTCTGTATCTGAATGAGGTGGTAAAAGAAATCACAGGTTTTGCAGCCAGTCATTGGATACAGCAGGAAATTATCCTGGAGTCTCAGCGTCTTTTGTACTATACTGACATGGATATTAAGGAAATTGCTTTTGACCTTGGATATGATGATTATACTTATTTTTCGCGCTTTTTTAAAAAGAATACCGGTTATACAGCATCTGAATTCCGGAAAAGAAAACCATTATTTGTCCAATTATAGCCATTGAATAGCTATCGCTAATTGTATGTTGCCGATCTACTTTTGTACTCGAAAAATAACTAAAAAAACGATGCAATATGGCAATCAAAAGTACAACTATGGTAACTCCTAAGATTGGAGATACTCATCATCACAGCAACATACCTTTAAAAAAAGTTCTCGCTCCGATTGTAATTTCCGTATTTGCGGTATACCTTACAATTGGAATTACACTGGGTGCCTTACCGGCTCTGATTAAAAATGAACTGAAATTCGACTCCTTTATCGTGGGGGGTGTGATGGGGCTTCAGTTTTTAGCTACTTTATTAACAAGGGCTTATGCCGGTAAAATAACCGATACACTTGGGGCTAAAATCAGTAATCACAGAGGGATATTTATGGTTTTTGCAGCCGGGATCCTTTATATTGCAGGAAGTTCCTCTGTACATTTCCCAATTTTAGCATTAGGATTGCTGATTCTGTCAAGAATTATTCATGGTATTTCTGAAAGTATGATGGTAACGGGAGCGCTAACCTGGGGAATTGGACTGGTGGGAGCACACAATTCCGGCAAAGTAATGACCTGGAACGGAATTTCAATGTATGGAGGAATCGCTTTAGGAGCCCCGTTAAGTATATGGATGGGAAGCCAATTCGGTAGTGTTGTTCCTTTTACATTAATTCTGGTCCTTTCTGTAGTGAGCTGGTTATCAACAACCCGGCTGCCAACCCTTGAAGCGGATCCTACTCATATAAGAACTCCTTTTTATAAAGTGATTGCAAAAGTCTCCGATCAGGGATTGGCACTGGCTTTCTCTTCCATAGGATTTGCATGCATAGCTTCCTTTATCGCTTTGCTTTTCGCTGAGAAAAACTGGGAGCATGCTTCTCTTGCTTTTGTTTGTTTTGGTGGATTTTACATTCTTACCAGAATATTATTTGCCTCCCTTCCCGACAAGTACGGTGGTTATAAAGTAGCCTTAGGGTCTTTTGCTATTGAGATCATAGGGCAGCTATTGATAGGTTTTTCTCATTCGGGATGGATGGCAATCGTAGGCTGTGCACTTACGGGAATTGGTTTTTCCCTGGTATTTCCATCTTTGGGAGTACTTGCCATTAAAAAGGTAACTCCGCAAATGAGAGGAACAGCACTGGGAGCTTATTCAGCTTTTTTCGACCTTTCACTAGGCTTGGCTGGTCCGATAGCGGGGATTATTGCAGGCTGGCTGGGATATCAGTCTATTTATTTTTTTGGCGCGATCAGTGGGCTTCTGGCTATGCTGACTTTAATGGGCAGAAAAAGCGGACATCAATAATTTTCATTTTTCTCCATACTAAATAAAAAAGACTAACCATTCTTCGGTTAGTCTTTTTTATTTTTTCGATGAATAGTGCTACTTCTTCATCCAGGATTGATTGTCTTTTTTATCAGAACGTTTTTTCCCGTTATCAATATTATAGGCAAAACCAACTCCCAAAGTCTGTTTCAGCTGTGTTCTTCTGATCTGGTTGTGATCATATAAAAGATCCAGCGTTATGTTGGTTGAAATAAATTTGTTGATCTTCATATTTAAAATTCCGCTGTAAGACAGGACCAGTCTTTCAGGATGATCTAAATAATTGGAAAAGACAGACCCTGTATTCGTAAGGTTAATGTTTTCCATGATCTTTATTTTATAAATGGCTGTTCCAAGGAAACCGAACTGAAATAGTGAAGAATCTCCATCATTCTTTAAGCCGTAAGTTCCTGCATACTGGAGGTCTTTATCCAGTACAAAAGTTACTCTTGCATTTGCCGGACGTAATGTCATGGTGAAGTTATCATTTGGTCTATATGTAAAACCTGCCCCTACATTGAGGTATCCAGGAGCCATAAAGTTGGATATCTTTTTCGCATCAGGATTATTTCCATCCTCATAGCCCGGAGCAAATTGAGTTTGTAAACTTACACCACCGGATGCGTACCAATTTTTAGCGATCTCCCTCCCATAGTTACTTGAAAGATTAATTACATCCTGGGTCTTTCTTGTTCCTACGCCCTGGGTATTGTTTTGTCCGTATCCAAGGATAATAATATTTTCCCAAAGGTCTTTCCCTTTTTCATAGGTAAGGTTATAATTCACACCGGCAAGCCACCCCACGTTGTTTGCTCCACCACCTACCCAGTTCGAGAATGCCGCCTGGTTCAGCATTAATGTATTTTGACCTTGAATGCTCCATGCTTTTGTCGTATCAACAGCCGGAGCCTCTGTTTTTGCTTCTTGTGCTGCAGCAAAAATTCCCAAAGAAAGAGAAAGGGTTAATAAAATTTTTTTCATAATTTATAAGATTTGGTTGCAAAAATAGAAATATAAATTTTGTTAAAAAATATTAAAAAAATCTAAAATTACTTAAAATTAAGATTTTTTATAATACAATTTTAAAAAGTTATAGAACAATATTTTACAGATCATTCACTTTTGTATGAAATATATCGTATTAAGCGGTATTTCTGATAGAAATCATTTTTTTATTAATTAGTACAGTGCTTGTGACTCTTTATCTGCATGATAAATTATTAAACGGGGATTTAATTTCTTAATTTTGAAATACACAGAAATAATACCGATTGAATGAAAAAAGAAATCCTTTATCTGAAAATTGCCGGGATCATTGAGCAGCAGATTCTCAGTGGAACGTTAAGGCTTGGTGATAAATTGCCTTCTATACGGACCTTACAGAAAGTATATAATGTAAGCATCAATACCGTTCGGCAGGCATTTCTGGAATTAGAAAGTAAATCGTTGATAGAACCACGACCTAAATCCGGCTACTATGTAAGTAAAGCTTCACAAAGGAAATTTTCTCTTCCTTCTGTTATTATCCTGGAATCCCTGCAAAAAGAGCAGTACCCGGAACATCTTTTCCTTAAGACATTTGCTTCTTCGGAAAATACGGACATTACCCATTTTTCCCTCGGGCTGCCGGAAAAAAGCCTGCTGCCCATCGCCCAGCTTAATAAGAGCGTGACTACAGTTATGCGAAGCCTGGCAAATGGCGGGGCAACCTATGAATCTGTTCAGGGAAATCTCAATTTTAGAAGAACGGTTGCCAGATGGGCATTTATGCTGGAGGGTAAAGTTACAGAAGATGATGTGATAGCAACGTCCGGAGCGATGAACGGAATGTTTACCTGCCTGATGGCGGTTACCAAACCCGGAGATAAGGTTGCTGTAGAAAGTCCCGCTTACTTTGGTATTCTTAAAATGATAAATGCCATGGGACTTGAAGCTGTAGAAATCCCTTCAGACCCTTCTACAGGTTTAGATCTCGAAGCATTGAAAAAGGTTTTGCCTGTCATAAGTGCATGCTGTTTTGTGGTTAACTTCAATAATCCTTTAGGTACACTCATGCCTGACGATCATAAAAAGGAGCTTGTAAAAATGCTTACGGAATGGGATATTCCATTAGTTGAAAATGATATTTTCAGGAATGTGTATTATGGAGCCGAGAGGCCGAAACCCTGTAAAGCATTTGATGAAGCCGGTATTGTGATGTTGGTGAATTCCATATCCAAAACACTGGCACCGGGTTACAGGCTCGGATGGATTATCCCGGGCAAGTATAAGGATAAAATTATCCAGCAGAAGCTGATACAAACGCTTTCTACCCCTGCTTTGTATCAGGAAGCCATATCCCATTTTTTAGAAAACGGAAGGTATGATCATCATCTTCGTACATTCCGGAAAATAGTACAAAATAATTGTCTGAAGCTTCAGCAGGGCATTGAGGATTATTTTCCTGATAATACTAAAGTTTCCCAGCCGGAAGGTGGATTTATGGTATGGCTGGAACTTGATAAAAAAATTGATACTGTCAAACTGTTTGATATGGCCATCAGGCGGAATATTACTTTTGCTCCGGGAAGAATGTTTACCCAATACAATCAGTATAACAACTGTATGAGGCTTAATTTTGCGATGGAATGGACAGATAAAGTTAACTCCGATCTTAAGACGCTTGGGGAAATTGCCAGTAAATGGTAATCTGTGCCCTAATAAAAAACAGCAACTGTATCTGTACCTGTCGTACGAATTGCTCTAAATTTGTACCAACAAAACCAAATGATTGAAAAAATTGATGAGGCTATAAGTAATAATTATAGCTTCGTCTTTTTTTATGTCCTTTTCTCTTAAAAAAATTAACTTCTTTTGTTTTTTCTGTTATTTTCCATTGATCAATCTGATATATCTAATTTCGGAGAAATAATTTAAACCTATTAGCCCTTTATTGATGGGGGTTAACTCATTTTTTTTTAAAGCAGTAGGTATAAATACTGACCAAAAAAAATGGTGTTTTCTACTCTAGTGTTTGTTTTATTATAGTTGCACCTTTGGTATGTTAAAACATAAAAAACAAACACCATGTCAAAATTCAAAATCAACATCGTTGCAGGTCCGCTTTGGAGCAACGATCAGGCTCAGAAATTAGGAGGTCGTATTGCTGCGGCACATTTAGGAAAATTTACCGGACAATGGTCTACCATTGTTGAGGGGGAAATGAGTGTAATTGAAGTTGAGTACGATACGGTTCCTACAGGAAGCACAGAATATACATTGGATGTTCTGGCAGGTCCTATCTGGAGCAATGAAGATGCAAAAGAAATATGCCCTTCCATTTGTGCCTCTTACGGTGGTACCTGGAACGGACAATGGACAACAGTCGTTGAAGGTAAAATGAGCGTTTGCGGCTGTGTATTCAAATTTTAGTCAATAAAAAGTTTCAAACCTCCGGGATTTTTCCCGGAGGTTTTTTTATGGATCTGAAATACTTGCTGTATGTTTAAATAGAAAAAACTCCTCTGAAAGAATTATACCTATATTTGAAAATATATTAATAGTATGTATGCATAATATTAATATGTTATTTAAAATTGAATTAAAATATTAATAAAATTATAATGTATTACATAATATATTTTATTATATTTGCACTTCGAAATAATTTTTTTTCATCATTTGTGTTTTTTAAGGCCTCCCTCGGGAGGCTTTTTTATGGAGTGGAAATTCCTGCTGATTGCTTTTTGAACGCCAGAGGTGAAAGTCCCGTTACCCTTTTGAAAAAGCTACTGAAATAAGCAACATCTTCATATCCTAATTCATAAGCAATTTCTTTGGCTGAGCTGTTGGTAAAAAGCAGTAATCTTTTAGCTTCCAGTATAATCCTTTGCTGAATGATTTCAGAGGGAGTTCCGTTATTATAGAGATTAAAAAGATTGGACAGGGTTTTGGGAGACTTATGAAGCTGATCTGCATAAAACTTTACGGAATGTTCCGACTTATAATTCTTTTCAACCAGTAAACTGAATTGCCGGATAATATCCAGTTTTTGTTCAGGAAATTGATCTGCAACAAATTGTTTTTTTGCCGACCGTGTAATCAGGATGATCAGGCGCTTCAACAGCATCCGGAGCATGTCCTCCTGGATATCATCTACATCCTGGAATTCTTCAATAAAAATACGCAGTAGCAATGTGAGTTTATCACGGACCTGATCCTCCACGGAAACAAACATACTTTGAGACAAACCATAAAAAAGAAATCCTACACACCCTACTTCGGAATCATGACTTTCAATGCAGTAGAAATCTTTATTAAACTGCCATACGATGATTTGTGAATTGTCGGGAAAATCAAATGACTGATTGACCATTAAGCAAAGTATGCTGCCTGATTTGAATAGATAGGATATTTTATCTATTGTAATAAAAATGTCCGGACCCTGGTTCCATGCCAATGTCAGAAATTTGTCTTTACGGTCTTTTCCGTAGAAAACCCTGTCAAATTTTTCTTCATGGACAAGAAGCCGGCAAGCTGCTTCCGTCTGTTTATTATAGAAATTATAGATCATCTTTTATCTCACTAATTTTTAATAAAAGTCTTATTTGAACAAATGTATCATTTGGAAAGGGAAAAAAGCATACATCTTCGGGAAATTGTTCTATTTTTTTGAGGTCAGGGATCACTGAACTTTGTCGTATTAATTTTAAACAACAATTACAAATGAAAAATTTTCAGATTCCTCAAAAAGAGCAGCTTTCAGAAGCAAATCAAAATATTTTTAACCAATTAGAAAAAGGGGTTGGCTTTGTTCCTAATCTGTATGCAACTTTTGCACATTCGGAAAATGGGCTTGCCACTTATCTTGCCTTGCAAAATGCCAAGTCATCCTTAAAAGCAAAAGAAAAAGAAGTAGTGAACCTTATTGTCAGCCAGTATAACAATTGCCTGTATTGTTTAAGTGCTCACACTGCTATTGCAAAGCTGAACGGATTTGATGATGATCAGATCCTTGAAATCAGAAAAGCAAAAATATCTTTTGATTCAAAACTCAATTCCTTAGGGCAACTGGTTTATGAGGCAGTAAGCAATAAGGGTGAGATTTCTGAGGAGACAAAAAATCAGTTTTTCAATGAAGGATATACCGAAGGCCATTTGGTAGATGTGATTATTGCGATCGGTGATAAAACAATAACCAATTACTTGTTTGCAGCTACAAAAATTCCCGTAGACTGGCCATTAGCTCCGGAACTGTAAATAATTACAAAAGGCAATCTCAAAAAGAGATTGCTTTTTTATTACCTGTTGCATACATCCCGATAAAAGATTCCAAAGCTTGGGATTTGGGAATGCTTTTCAGGTAGATGAGAGAAGTGGATATGGTATTGATCTCCTTACTGAGCTTAAAGGTTTTCAATTTCCTGCCACCGTAATACTTTTCAATCAGCTCAAGCGGAAGCAAGGTAATTCCCAGGCCTGCTTCAACGAAATTAATGATCCCTTCAATAGAATTCATGACCATGCTCTTGTATTGTATCACTCCCCTTGCATTGAGCAAAGTTTCAAGCCTTGCCCTGTAAACGCAACCCTGGTCAAAAACAACAATATTCAGATTGTCCTTTTTGAGAATTTGATTGACTGATCTTTCATCCAGAGAAGTCACAATAACCAGCTCATCCTGCTTGATGTGGATCTGCTCGAGTTGTGCGGAATGAATAGGTGCAGAAACAAACGCCGCATCCAGCTTATAATTCAGAACATCATCAATAAGCTTTGAGCGGGTGTCCGATTTAAATTCCAGCTGGACATGAGGATAAGCATTCATAAAACCCGAAAGGATTTCGGGGGCTTTAAATAC
Organism: Chryseobacterium sp. PTM-20240506; assembly: GCF_048296755.1. Classification (NCBI taxonomy): domain Bacteria; kingdom Pseudomonadati; phylum Bacteroidota; class Flavobacteriia; order Flavobacteriales; family Weeksellaceae; genus Chryseobacterium; species Chryseobacterium sp. PTM-20240506. The sequence goes on along the minus strand of NZ_CP182581.1, from coordinate 889,877 downwards.
CAGTGTTGTCTCTATACATCCTATGCACAGGTTCCCTCCTATCTGATCAGAATTTTTAATTTCCTTTTTGGCTTCTTCTATTGTGTGTGAAATCTTACGGGCATATTGAATAAATGCATGTCCGGCCGTGGTTAAAGAAACTTTTCTGGAAGTACGCGTAAAAAGCTGAGCTTCCAGTTCTTCTTCGAGCGTTTTTATCCTTGCGGTAACATTGGATTGTACGGTACACATAACTTCCGCAGCTTTTGTAAAACTGCCGGAAGCAGCTACTGCTTCAAATATTTTTAAATCATTTAAATTCATGTATCATTTTTTATGATTATTCATATCATAATTAATCGTTTTATGTAATCAAATGTATGGCGTAATTTTGAAATAACAAAAAAATAAAAACAATTATGAACCCAACCATTTATTACAACAATACAGACGTTGATGGTCTGAATATTTTTTACCGTGAATCCGGGCCTGAAGATGCTCCTGTTCTTTTGCTTCTTCATGGATTTCCTACGTCTTCACACATGTTCCGCAACCTGATTCCTAAGCTGAATGATCAATATCATATCATTGCACCGGATCTACCGGGTTTCGGGTTTAGTGATGCTCCGGATTCTGACCACTTCAGCTATACGTTTGATAATCTTGCCAGGATAATGCAGGGATTTATTGATAGATTGGAATTAAAAAGATTTGCCCTTTATATTTTTGATTATGGTGCTCCTACCGGTCTTAGGTTAGCTTTAGCCAATCCCGAAAAAATAACGGGAATTATTTCTCAGAATGGGAATGCATATGAAGAAGGTCTTAGTGACAGCTGGAGTTCGATAAGAAAATACTGGGAAGATCCTACTCCGGAAAACCGTAAGCTCTTAAGTGATTTTACTTCTGAAAAGATGACCAAATTCCAGTACCAGGAAGGTGTTAAGGATCTTTCGCTTATCGCCCCTGAATCTTATGCTCTGGATCAGCATTTTCTGGACCGCCCGGGAATGAATGATATTCAGATTGACCTGATGCTGGATTACCGGACTAATGTGGCACTATATCCTGAATTTCAGGCATATTTCAGAAAATACCAGCCCCGGTTCCTGGCTGCATGGGGAAAATATGATCCTTTCTTTTTGCCTCCGGGAGCGGAAGCTTACAAAAAAGATATTCCTGATGCTATTGTAAAATTTTATGAAACCGGACATTTCGCACTGGAAACCCATACAGAAGAAATAAGTAATGACATCAGGGAGTTTTTAAAAGGCCTGCCTTCGTAAGCCTGGAATATTGTATTCATAAAAAAATGTCCGGTCATTCATCTGGCCAGACATTTTTTAATGGAAATTAAAAATACTTTAGTTATATATTCATATTTTCGATAACCATAGCGGAAGCTCCGCCGCCGCCATTACAAATGGCAGCTACACCATATTTTCCCTTTTCCTGTTGAAGGACATTGACAAGCGTCACAAGAATTCTGGCCCCGGAAGCTCCTATAGGATGTCCGATGGCTACTGCGCCGCCATATACATTCACTTTTTCAGGATCAAAACCTAAGATCTTCTGATTGGAAAGTACAACTGAGGCATAAGCTTCATTGATCTCAAAATAATCTACTGCTGAAAGGTCAAGGTTGGCACTTAAAAGAGCTTTTGGAATAGCAAGAGCCGGAGATGTTGTGAACCATTCCGGTGCCTGGGCGGCATCTGCGTAACCGATAATTTTGGCAAGCGGTTTCAGCTGATATTTTTCTACAGCTTCTGCCGAAGCGAGAATCAAAGCTGCGGCACCGTCATTCAGATTACTGGAGTTGGCCGCGGTAAGCAATCCGTCCCGTTCAAAAACAGGCTTCAGCTGAGCCATTTTTTCAGGAATAAGCTTAAAAATATCTTCATCTTTATCGATGGTAATGGTTTCTTTTCCTTTGGTGAATTCTACAGGAACAATTTCATTTTTAAATTTCCCCTGTGCAGTTGCGTTTTGTGATTTCTGATAAGAAGACAATGCATAATCATCCAGTTCCTGCCGGGTATGTCCATATTTTTTAATTCCCAGCTCTGCCGCACTTCCCATATGGAAATTATGATAAACGTCCCATAAACCGTCTTTAGTCATCCCATCAGTAAGGGTAAGGTCTCCTAATTTTTTTCCGTTTCTTATGAAGGCATAATGTGGTGTATTGCTCATACTTTCCATTCCGCCTGTTACGATGAGATGTTCAAGGCCTGTCTGGATTTGCTGTGCTCCCAATGAAGTTGCCTTCATTCCTGAAGCACATACCTTATTGATGGTCGTGGCATCTTTATCATACGGGATATCAGCAAAAATAGCAGCTTGTCTTGCCGGAGCCTGTCCTACTCCTGCACTCAGTACATTTCCCATATAAACACTGTCCAGTAATTCCGGTTCCAGAGAAATGTTTTTATAAGCTTCCCGAATGGCCAGAGCGCCCAGCTGTGTGGCTGTAAAAGTGGACAGATTCCCAAGTAATCCTCCGACGGGAGTACGTTTTGCTGATACAATGAATACTTCTTTCATGATATTGATTTTATTATATTTTATATGATTCTGTTTTAATGGTCTGCTGATACGATTACTATTTTTTTATTTTTATTCCTCTTCAGGAAAAATAATAATAAAGGTAAGACAAATATAAATGCCAGACCAATAACCATATAGGCATCGATATAGCTTAAAAAAAATGATTGTTTCACCACAATTTTTTCCACCAGACCTATTGCTTTTTGCTGTGCTTCAGGAAGACCGAATCCCTTGCTCTGAAAAAGTGAAGTATAGGTTTGAAGACGATCCATTACCGAACGGTTATCCGGAGTAAGGTTGGAGATAAGGTCGGTACGGTGAAGGGCAACCCTTCTTGCGATATATGTATTGATAATGGATATTCCAAATGAACCACCCAACTGGCGCATCATGTTGTTAATAGCGGTTCCCTGGGGCATATCTTCAGCTTTTAAAGAAGAAACGGCAAGTGATGCAAGCGGAACGGTAAGTAAAGCCATTCCCAGTGCTCTGAATATAAGATTAATGGAAATTGTAGCAAAAGAAACATCCAGGTTTACCTGTGCCATAGACCAGTTAAAATAAATAAAACAACAAAAACCAAGAAATACTACCAATGCAGGAGGAACTCCTTTTTGCAAAACTTTCCCGGTAATGATCAGCGCAAATACGGCAATAATGGAACCCGGAAGCAGTAAAAGACCAGCCTGAGCCGGGTTGAATCCTAAAAAGCGTTGTGCCAGTACAGGAGTGAGGTAAATGGAAGTAAACATGCCAATCCCGGTTATAAAGGTAAGTATGGCAGAGATACTGAGTGAAGGGTGCTTAAGAACCGATAGCTTTACCACGGGATGTGGTATAGTGAGCTCCCTGTGAACGAAAAGAACGAGTGAAAGGACAGCTGCTACAGTGAGGAAAATAATATAACGGGCAGCAAACCAGTCTTCCGTTTCCCCACGCTCCAAAACCGTTTGTAAAGAGCCGATACCAATAATTAAGAGAATAATTCCTGGCCAGTCGATCTTTTTAACCTTTTGCCGGGTCGGAGATTCGGGTAATAATTTTAAACATAGAATAGCGGCCAGTATTCCTAAAGGAATGTTGATGTAAAAGATCCATCGCCATGAAAAGTTATCCGTAATAAATCCACCGAGTGTAGGCCCGATCGTGGGTCCTATAAAAACCCCGATCCCAAATAAAGCGCTGGCAATATTCTGTTTTTCTTTTGGAAAACACTCGTATACAACCATGGCAGATACAGATAATAATGCTCCACCTCCAATTCCCTGCAGAAACCGGAACATGACGAGTTCCCAGAGGTTTGTGGAGTTGCCGCACATAAAAGAACAAAAGGTAAACAGGATAATAGAGCCGATGTAATAATTCCGCCGGCCAAGGTTATTGACCAGAAAGCTGGTCATCGGAATAATAATAACGTTGGCAATTCCATAAGCTGTAACCACCCAGGAAATGTCTTCTAATGTTGCCCCCAGGTTTCCGCTCATATAATTGAGGGCAACATTTACTATGGAAGTGTCTATAAGCTCCATAATGGCTGCGGAGATTACCGTGATAATAAGAATGATTCTTTTCATAGCATTTTACTATTTAATATACCGATCGGTATATTTTGAATTAAAAAATTTTATGATTCAAACAAAAGGAATAAACCGTCTTTAATTCAGTAGTTCCATTTTTAAATGGCAAAGATATAAAATAAATATACCAATCGGTATATTTATTTTCGGAATCATAAAAAGCCGTTCAAACGGTTGAACGGCTTTGTGCTAAAATGATTATTCTGCTTTATTTTTAAGGATCATCAGGAGATTGTAAGCTCCTTTTTGTACCAGTCTTTTATTTTTTAACGATTCAGATTTGAGAATTTCCGTAAATCCATTATCTGAAATTCCTGTGATTACGGGGATCATTTTATACCGGTGATTTCCAAGGTCTTCAAAGATATAGTTCTTATTTTCAAATGATACTATAGATTCGCCGGGTAAGCCGGTCGTATTTCTACCACTAATGCTTACTTCTGCATTGATGTACATTCCGCGCACAAACTCTGTGCTGGATGCGGACAATTTGGCTATAGCTACCGAGGATCCTCCATTTTCGATATTGGGAACAAGGCTTATAATTTTGGCAGGATATTTCTGGTCCGGGTTCTGATTATTATACACCAGGATCTCCTGCCCGGTTTTTATATCATTTACGTCATTTTCAAATACTTTTAATTCCAATAACAGACCAGCAGGGTCAATCAGTTCAAATAAGGTATCGGAAGGATTGATATACTGACCATTATTAACCCATATTTTACTTACAAAACCGCTAAAAGGGGCATGAATGCTTATTCTGCTTTTAATATTTCCGGAATTTAGTCCTTTCGCATTGATGCCTATGATCCTGAGTTTTTCTTCCAGTCCCTTCAATGTAGCGTTCAGTGTGGAATAATCCGCCTGGGCGGTCTGTAATGTTTTGTCACTACTGGCTTTGCTGGTGTTGAGGTCTTTTTGCCTGTTGAAGTTCAATCTTGCTGATTCAAGCTGGGCCTTTGTAACGAGATAATCCTGCTGAAGCTGTATGAACTGAGGATCTTCTACTACAGCCAGTACCTGTCCTTTTCTGAAATGACTCCCGTTAATAACATTGATCGATTTTATATGTCCTCCCATAATACTGGAAAGAGAACTGATATGAGACGGAGCTATGTCTGCTTTTCCGTTCAGCCGTACCGTTTTTTCCATGATCCTGTTTTGAATACCTGTCAAGGTAAGCCCTGTAATTTTGATCTGCTGATCACTTAACTGAACGATATTCTGGTTTTTTGATGCCAGTTTTTTATTTTCATAGACTGTGGTTTCCTCTTTCTTTCCCGAACATGAGGTTAAAAATAAGGCCGCAACAATGATGTATAATGATGATTTTCTGAAATACATGATATTATTATTTTGAAATTAAGAAATTAAGCTCGGCCCCCGTTTGATTGAGTCGATCTAAATTTTCGATATAATCAACCTTTATTTTAACAGCCTGATTGGTTAAAATAACCCAATTGAGGAAATCGATCTCTCCTGCTTCCATTTGTTTTTGGGCTGCTTTAAGAATTGTTTCAGCTTTGGGCAGTTGCTTCTGTTCGTAATTTTGTATGATCGCAAGCTGGTTAGCATAGGTATTGGCCAGCTGTTCATACCTGTTTTTCAGTTCGGTTTCTTTTCTTTGGTATTGATTTTCTGCAATGGCCACTTTTGCTTTTGTTGCTTTTGCCAGTGCTCGCTGTCCTTTTGTAAATAGAGGGATCCCAACACCGACCTGAACGGAATTGAAACGGTTGTTATTGATATTCTTCATGCTCTGATTAGTGTATCCTACAAGAAGATCCGGAAGGAGTTTGCTTTGTTCTAAACGGGCTTCTGCTTCATTCACCTTGATTTGCTGATTCAGATACTGGAGCTGCGGATGATTTCTTAAGACATCCCCCGGAATTTGAAAGTCAACATTCAGGACGGGTTGATCAGTAAGCGGCAGGTATCTTTTTTCCGACTGAAGCAATACCTGAAGCTGGAGCTGTGCAATATTGAGGTCGTTTTCAAGAATATTCAGCTGCACTGCGGCCTGTTCCCTTTGAATTTCGGCCGTTGACTCCTCGAGAATATTGGCTTCTCCTTTTTTCAAACGTAAACTTGCTTTGTCGGCAAAGCCATTGTACAGCTCACTGATGTAATCCAGCACTTTTTTCTTTTCCTTTAGAATAATAATTCTGTAAAAAACTTCTGAAACTTCTTTAGTCAGTTGGGCTTGGGTGAGCTGCTGATTCATAAGACCTGAAGCCCATTCCGCATCCAGCAATTGTTTTCTTCTGGAATAAACAGTCGGAAAACTAATGCGTTGAGATACGGAAAACGAATTATCGGTTTCGATTCCCTGTATCTGGCCGATACCTGCTGTCACTTCCAGTTGAGGAATGTCGAGATAGCTTGATTTCAGTTTTTCCTGATTGGCTGAAATGAGTCTGGAATTCTTATAGTTTCCGTTTTGCCGGAAGGCAGCTTCCAATGCCTGATCCAGTGTAATGTTTTCCTGTGCCTGAATACTTCCGAAAGAAATGAATAACAGGAGTATGGTTAGTTTTTTAAAGTTTCTTTTTTTTGAGAATTTCATTTTATTTTTATTGATTCGTTCAAATAAGACATACAAAATAGGCAGGACAAATAAGGTTAAGAGCGTAGCAAGCATTAAGCCTCCTATAACCACGGTAGCCAGAGGTCTCTGTACTTCTGCCCCTGCACCACTGCTTAACGCCATAGGAAGAAAGCCCAGCGAAGCGACAAAAGCAGTCATCAGTACGGGACGAAGCCGGATTCTTGTGCCCATTAAAACAATTCTGCTGAGATTGGTTATTCCATTATTTTTTAATCGGTTGAATTCTGATATCAAAACAATTCCATTAAGTACCGCAACACCAAATAATGCAATAAATCCTACTCCTGCACTGATGCTGAAAGGCATTCCCCTGAGGGCCAGAAAATAAACTCCACCAATGGCTGATAGCGGAATTGCGGTGTAGATCAGCAAACTGTGTTTTACGGAACCAAATGCGAAGAAAAGAAGCAAAAAGATCATTACCAATGAAATAGGAACAGCGACACCTAATCTTGCTTTAGCTTCATTTAAGTTTTCAAAGGCTCCACCATAAGAGATGGTATAACCTGAAGAGAGTTTCAATTCTTTATCGGTCTTTTGCTGAAGTTCCTCCACGATACTTTGAACATCTCTTCCACGGACATTAAATCCGACAACAATTCTTCTTTTGGTATCTTCCCTCTGGATTTGGTTGGGACTGCTTTTCAATTCTATGCTGGCCAGCTGGTGTAAAGGAATCTGCTCACCAGAAGCAGTCGGAACCAGAAGATTTTGAATACTTGTTATATCTTTTTTATGTTCACTGTCCATTCTTACCACGACATCAAATTTTCTTTCACCTTCATACAAGGCTCCAGCAGTTTGTCCGGCAAAAGCCATATTGATCACCCTATTGATTTCCATTACGGAAATATGGTAACGCGAGAGCTCGGCACGGTTATAACCGATAACTACCTGTGGCGCTCCGACAACAGGCTCCAGATAAAGATCCTGTGCACCTTTTACTGTATTGATAATCCCACCCAGCTTTTTGGCATATACAGCAAGGCTGTCCAGATCTTCTCCATAAATTTTACACACCACATCCTGTCTTGCTCCGGTCATTAATTCATTAAAGCGCATTTGTACCGGGAACTGAAAACCTGTTTTGAGCCCGGGAATAACCTGCAATGCTTTGCTCATCTTTTCGGATAATTCCGGGAATGATCGTGCAGACGACCATTCTTTTTTAGGCTTCAGAACAATGATCATATCACCCGCATCCATTGGCATCGGCTCTGTGGGAATTTCGGCACTTCCTATTTTAGTGACTACCTTTTGCACCTCTGGAAACTGTTTTAAAAGAATGTGCGCCGCCTGGGTGGTTGCTTTTTTCGTTTCATTAATATTACTTCCCTGCAGGATACGCATTTCTACAGCAAAATCACCTTCCTCCAATGATGGAATAAACTCTCCTCCCATCCGGGAAAGGGTGAAAACAGCTCCTGCGAAAAGGAGAAGCACTGTGATAATAATGGTTTTTCTGTACTTCAATGCTTTTATCAGAAGCTTTTGATGCCCGGTTTCTACCCTGGTCATCACCTTGTCTGAAATATTGTCTTTGGTCTTTTTCTTTCTGCTAAGAACCAGGGAACTCATCATTGGAATATAAGTAAGGGAAAGCAGGAAGGCCCCGATCAATGCAAACGCGACAGTCTGAGCCATGGGTTTGAACATTTTACCTTCAATCCCTTGTAATGTGAAAATAGGAAGGTATACGATCAGAATAATAATCTGCCCGAAAACCGCACTATTTACCATCTTGGTAGCGGAATCTGAAACCTGTGTATCCATTTCTTTTTTGCTGAGGATATGATCTTTCCCGAAATGTTTTTTATGGGCAAGCTGATGCAACACAGCTTCTACGATAATAACAGCCCCATCAACGATAAGTCCGAAATCAAGAGCACCGAGGCTCATGAGGTTTCCTCCGACTCCAAAAAGGTTCATCATGATTATGGCAAAAAGCATTGCCAGTGGAATTACAGAAGCGACAAGCAGACCGGCACGGAAGTTTCCTAAAAAGAGAACAAGAATGAAAACAACAATCAGGGCTCCTTCCATCAGATTGGTTTTTACGGTACTGATAGTATTGTTAACCATTTTCGCACGATCCAGGAAAGGCTCAATAACAACACCTTCCGGTAAGGTTTCCTGAATTTTTTCCAGACGCTGTTTAATATTACCAATTACTTCATTGGCATTTTCTCCTTTAAGCATTAGTACAATAGCTCCCGAGACCTCTCCTGTGTCATTATAGGTCATCGCTCCATACCGTGTGGCATATCCTGTTTTTACTTCCGCCACATCCCTGATAAGAACAGGAATCCCCTCTCCTGTTGCTGATACTTCAATATTACCTATATCTTCAGTACTTCCCAGAAGCCCCTCTGTCCTAATGAATAATACAGTCTCCTTCTTTTCAATATAAGCCCCGCCGGTATTTTGATTATTCCGCTCCAGGGCATCAAAAACGTCATTGATGGTAATATCAAATGCTTGTAATTTATTGGGATTGATAGCAATCTCATATTGTTTCAGTTTTCCTCCAAAGCTGCTGACATCCGCAACTCCTTTTGTTCCCAGAAGCTGGCGGCGGATGATCCAGTCCTGGATGGTTCTCAGTTCGGTCTCATCGTAGATGTTCTCGTAGCCTTTTTTTGCCCGCACCACATATTGGAATATTTCACCTAATCCACTGGAGATAGGTCCCAATTCCGGTTTTCCGATTCCTTCCGGTATATTATCCTGGACTATCTGCAGACGTTCCTGAACCTGTTGTCTTGCCCAATATACATCGGTATTATCATTAAATACCACCGTAACAAGGGATAAGCCGAACCGTGAAAAACTTCGGAGCTCTGTTATGCCATTGATGTTACTGGTAGCCTGTTCAATGGGAAAGGTCACCAGACGTTCGATATCAGCTGCTCCATATGAGGGTGCGACAGTGATAATCTGTACCTGATTATTGGTAATATCAGGCTGGGCATCAATTGGAAGCTTTGTTGTTTCATAGATTCCAAGAAGAATCAGCCCCATTGTAAAAAGGGCAATAATGAGTTTATTCTTTACAGAAAACTCAATAATTTTATTTAACATGAAAAAATTAATTAATTGATAGATAACAAGATTAAGCTGCTCTAAAAAGTATTTTAAAGCATAGTTATTGTGCAGAGATTAATTAAGAATGGCGTGGAGGCTGGAAAATGCTGGAAAGATAGAGTCCGGAAAAATCTTTTTCCTGATAAAAAGTGTTTTTTTGCTGAACCGGAAATTCTTTTATTTTTTCAATATGAAATAGGGTTTCCGGAAGTTGTGCATATACCATAAGCACAACAGGAGGATTGATGAAGGGCAGTTTCTGATCGGTATCCCAATCCTGGTCTTTTTTATGATTATCATAATGTTCTACCAGAAATTCTACACAATTGCCGTCATATTCCATCAGATGTTCTATAAAGACCGGAGCCTTCAATACTTCCGCCATATTTGTTGTCGCAAATACGTAAGTCATAGAACAAAATATAGAAATCCACTTCAGCATAGGTGACAAAGATAAGGTTTTTTGGTCTTTTTTACGTGAATTAATTGTTAAAAAATACTTTATTCATGCATGTTTTACTCTTTTTACTAAAGTTTGATTAATACGATAACAATCAAAGTTAGGGTTTTATAACCCCATGTTTTTTGAGATGATAATTTTTGATTTTCAATATTTTACATTTTTTTGCTGCTGTACCTGGATCATCCGTTTTTGGTATTTAGGTATTATTGCAATTGTTTTCTTTACCCTACTAAAATTAGACTGAAGTTCTTCTTAATGGATAAGATAAAGTTAAGGGCTGTTTTGGGGAAATGTTTTACATTGTATATTTGTAATTCAATTAAAAAATTGATGACCCATCCTAAAGAGATATTACAGCAACATCTGTCACAATTTGTTTCTCTTAATGAAGAGCAACTGGATTATGTATTTTCGCATTTTACCCTGATCAGTCTGAAAAAAGGACAGATGCTTTTGTCGGAAGGAAATCATGTAGATCACGAATATTTTGTCCTTGAGGGTTGCCTTAAGGCGTTTTATCTAAATGATGCCATGAAGATGTTTATTTTACAATTTGCAATGCCAAATTGGTGGGTTTCCGATTATAATGCACTGTACAGTCATCAGAAGGCAACCATAAATATTGATTGCATTACCCATGCAACCGTATTGGCCATATCCAATAAAAACAGAGAAAAGATATGCAGCGAAATTCATGAAATGGAGCATTTTTTCAGGTGGAGAACCAATAAAGGCTATGTTGCAGTACAGAAACGCCTTCTTTCACTAATGAATAACGATGCTAAATTCAGATACGAAGAACTTTTATCAATGTATCCTCAATTGTATAATCTTGTCCCTAAACATCTTATAGCTGCTTATCTCGGTGTTTCCAGAGAAACCTTAAGCCGTTTGTATCAATCCTGATCTCTTAATTTACTCATTGCTTTTCAGTAAAATTAAATTGTGACCCAGGTCACGTAACTTTTTAACGTCCCCTTCTGAACTTTGTGTCAACATTTAAACATAGAAAAAATGAATACACAAAATTTTAAAGTAGACCATGAAAAAAGTACAATAGAATGGACCGGAAGAAAAATAACTGGTGCTCATAATGGGACCATCGGAATCAAAGAGGGGTCATTTACTTTTAAAGACAACCAACTATCTTCAGGAACATTTATTATAGATACCCGTTCTATAAAAATTCTTGATATCGAAGATGCTGAGACCAACGCTCAGTTTGCGGGTCATTTAGCTTCCGATGATTTCTTTAATTCGGATCAGTTTCCGGAATCTACCTTTGAAATCAGGCATATAGAGCCTGGTGATGATCATCTGTATTATGTAAACGGAGATCTTACGATTAAGGGAATCACCCATCCTATTGATACTGTATTAAAAATCGAGAACACTCCAAACTCAGCAACTATTCAAAGTAAAATTGTTCTTGACCGTACTAAGTATAATATGAAATTCAGATCAGGTAATTTCTTTACGGATTTAGGGGATACCTTGATATACAACAATTTTGACCTCACCATTAATCTGGTTGCTGAATCAGTTGAAAATAATTAATAACCTTAAAAATTTACAATCATGCCTTATATAAAAATAGAAGTTCTGCGTGACGGAGTTACAAGAGAACAAAAACAACTTTTGATAAAAGGAGTAACAGAACTGGTAACTTCAGTTTTGAATAAAGATCCGCATCTTACCCATGTAGTGATTGATGAAATAGAAGATGATAACTGGGGATATGCCGGAGAGCAGGTATCTGCGTTGAAAGAACAGGGATTTTCCACCGATAAAAAATAGAAAAATGGAAAAACAAACGGTCATCATAACAGGTGCATCCTCAGGAATCGGATTGGAGATCGCCAGGTATTTTCTGGAAAAAGGAAGTAATGTAGTTATTAATTCAAGAACAGAATCTAAATTGCAGGAGGTTTTTAATGAATTGGGAGGTGGAGATCATTTGGCAATGATTGCAGGGGATGTTGCCGACAAAGCTATTGGTGAATTACTTGTAAAAACAGCGATTGAGCGATTTGGTTCAGCAGATGTTCTTGTCAATAATGCAGGAATTTATGAAAACAAACCATTTCTTGAAGTAACAGAAGATCATCTGGACAGGTTTTTAAGAACAAACCTTAAAGGGACCTTTTTTACGACACAGTCGGTTATTCCTCAGATGCAGAAGCAGAGAAATGGAGTTATTATTAATATAGGTTCTCCATTGGTATATCACGCTATGGCAGGATCTCCTTCTACGGCTCCGATATCGAGTAAGGGTGCGATCCATGCTTTAACACATCAGCTTGCCGCCGAGTTTGGAAAAGATAATATCAGAGTAAATACCGTTGCCGCCGGGCTGATCAGAACCCCTATGCACGATGAAAATATCGATCAGGCAGCAGGAATTCATTTACTGAACCGTATCGGTGAACCTGAAGAAGTTGCACAAATGGTTTACAGCATTGCATGCAACAAACTGATCACGGGAGCGATAATCAATGTGGATGGCGGCATGGGAGCCGGACATTACCTATAATGAAAATTGTATTATTAATAGCATGGTTGCTGGGTATTCCACTAAGCAGCCATGCTCAAAAAATCAACACTATGAAAAATAGTACAGAAGAAACCGCTATAAGAACCGCACTTGAGCAATATTACTTCAAAGGCATTTTTGAAGGGAATACAACACTTTTGAAGGAAGTCTTCTTCAAAGACGCCCTTCTATTCGGAGATATAAAAGGAGTAGCGTATTATAAAACAGCGGAACAATACATCGAAGGTGTAGGCAATCGGGTCAGCCCGGAAAAGGTAGGAGCACCGTTTCATCCGGAGATTATTTCCATCGACGTGATCAATTCTATTGCTTCAGTAAAGCTCAATGTGAAGATGTACGATTATAATTACTATAATTTTATTACTTTCCATAAAATAAACGGGAAATGGCTGATCGTAAACAAAACCCTTACGGATGTTGAATAATTGGTAACCCAATCAAATCACTTATTATGTGGAATAAAAACAGAATTACAGATTTACTTGGAATTGAATACCCTATCTGGCAGGGACCTTTCGGAGGAGGCTTATCTACAGTAGAACTCACTTCACGGGTAAGCAATAAGGGTGGATTAGGTGGTTTTGGAGCATATACCCTTAGTCCGCAGGAAATTTATGAGGTCGATCAGAAAATAAGATCTCAAACGTCCCAGCCCTATAATCTTAATCTTTGGGTTTCCGATACAGATTTTGTAAGTGCGGAAGACAATGAAAAAAGCTATAAAGAAACTGTGGAGGCTTTTAGACCTTATTTTGACCGACTGCAAATAGATGTTCCCGCTCTTCCACCCTCTTTTGAATCCAGGTTTCAGAATCAGCTGCAGACGGTTTTGGATATTAAACCAAAGGTTTTCAGCTTTATGTTTGGGTTGCTGGATCCAACTGTTGTCGAGGAATGCCATAAAAGAGGAATTCTTTTGGCGGGAAACGCAACGACATTGGACGAAGCGATAGCTCTGGAGAATATTGGAGTAGATATTATTGTTGCTTCAGGGTTTGAAAGCGGCGGTCACAGACCTTCATTTTTGGATAAGGCTGAATATTCAACTACGGGCACATTCGTTCTTGTACAGTTGATAAAAGATAGGATTAAAATACCGGTAATTGCTGCCGGTGGAATTGCTAATGGGACCGGAATTGCAGCTGCGCTTACATTAGGAGCGGAAGGAGTGCAAATCGGAACTGCGTTTCTGGCTTGTGAGGAATCCGGTGCTTTGCCTGTTCATAGAGAGGCTCTTTTTTCAGAGTCGTCAAAAAACACGAGGCTGTCAAGAGCTTATACCGGACGTTTAGGCAGAGGAATAACCAATGAAATTTTAAAGGATCTTTCAGAAAAACAGATTCCTCACTTACCTTTTCCATTACAAACTACTTTTATGTCATCTTTGCGTAAGGCCGCTCTGGAACAAGGGAAAAATGAAATGGTATTTTTCTGGGGTGGGCAGATCGCACCGGTTCTTAAGCATAAAAGCGCAACGGTATTGATGGATAGTTTAATTACTGAAGCCTCAAAAATACTTCCTGGATGATAGTTTCCTTAGGCAACTTACATCTAAGAATTTGAGCACAAAGACGCTATAGTTTTATAGAATTCTTTATGCAGGTTTTAGCGTGTTAATACATTTTGGAACTAAAATAAGCCGGGTTAAAACCCGGCTTTAACACTAATTTAGAAATAAATAATCTACGATATAAGATGATCGTATTGGATTAAAAGGAACCAAAAAATATATATAGTTTCTTTGTGTTTTTACTGTTCTGTTGTAGAACTTTGAGATTTTGATTCCTTTTTGCATTATTTATAAGAATGATATGATGTCAGGTCATATGCTAAAGAAAGCATAAGTCCCCGATTGTATATTTTAATTTTATCTTTTTTAGCATTGCCGTTTGCTGAACTGTTGGCATTCTGAAAAAGATCTGTAAAACCATGTGTGTATCTTAGCCCTACCGACCATCTGTCTTTTAGTTGGTAGTCCAGACCGATATTCATTCCAAAATCAAATTTCTGAAGATAATAGCTTTTGCTTTCATCATTGGCCGCATCTCCGAAAATGCTTTTATCCCGGAAAACGTTACCATTTTCATCTTTTCGTTTTGTATTGGCTGCTGCTAAAACACTTACATACGGCCCCGCATAGAATTTAAATCCGGATAGGCGGTAATTCATGTTCACAGGAATAATATCAATATAAGAACTGTTGATCACTGAGTTATAAGTTTTGTCAGAACTATCCTTATAGGAGACACCTACCCTTCTTTGGCTGAAAATCAATTCATGGGTCAGTTCTATATTTTTGCTTATCCGGGTGTTAACAAATACGCCTGCATGGAAGCCCGGTTTGAATTTTGTGTCTGGATTTGCAAAAATAAAATCCCTCTCTTTGCCGTAAAAATTATAAGAATTAATACCCGCTTTCACACCCCAGCTTACTTTGTTTGTGTTTGATTCTATGGAATCTGTTTTTAACGTATCAGAATTCTGTTGAGCATATATAAAATGCCCTTCAAATAATATGATCAGTATAAAAAATATTTTTTTCATTGTTGTTAATTATAAATTAATATCCCATATTCCGGCAGCTCTTTCAAGCTCTACCAATGCAACGGCATAGTTGTAAAGTGTTCCGTAATAATCGTGCTGTACATCATTATAGGTACGTTGTGCATTCAGGACTTCCAGTAAGGAAGACTGACCTCTCTTATAGCTGTATATTTTGCCCTCAAGGATAGCTTTAGCTTCTGTAAGCAAACCGGATTTAAACTGATTCACCTGCTTTTGAGCTGCGATATAGGTGTAATATGCCTGGGTAACTTCGGTTTGAATCTGGAGCTCAGTCTGTTTGTAGGTTGTTTCTGCCTGTAAGGTACCGTATTGTGCTGCTTTCAGATCTCCCGATCTGTTGTTTGAAAATTTCAGGGGAACACTGATTCCTGCATTTACAGTAGTCATTGCAGGTGTGGGAGCGATGGTACTTCTCACGTAAGAAGCATTATTAACACCAAATGACAGTCCCAGGTCAATCGCGCGGTCAGCCTTAGCTTGCTTAAGCAGACTTTGAGAAACGGTTTTGCTTTGCAGGGCTGCTTTTAAATCTGCCCTGTTGTTTTGAGCTTCAATAACCAGATCCGATAAGGAAAATTGACGTTCAAACCCTGAAAAATCGCCCTGAGGATACCATAAAGAATCACTTTTAGCTTTTCCCGACAAAAGTGAAAGGTTAGCTAATGAAGCTTTCCACTCTGCTTCTGCAGAAAATACATCGTTCAGCATAGTACCTGCTTCCAGCTTTGATTGCCTGGCATCTACCTGGGTGATCACTCCTAATTTGAAGCGGATACTGTCGGATTCCGCCAGTTTTTTCATCTGCAGATAAGAATTGGATTCTACATCCAGCACGATCCTATTCTGGATAGCAGAGAGATACGCCAGTGTAGCATCTGCCCGGAGATTACGGAAATAATCATCCAGAAGAAGACGGCTAAGCTGTGCCTGATTTCGAGCAACTTCTATACGGGCTTTTCTTTTGCCACCCATTTCCAATGTCCAGCTTACTTCAGAGTTAAAACCATAGCCCATCTTCATTCTTCTTTGTCCGTTATCAAACCATCCGAAGCCTAATTGTGGATCCGGAAAAATCCGGGCGGTTTGTATCGCGGCATCGGCAATATTGATATTGAATTTTTCTGCAGAATATGCCAGATTGTTTTTTCCGACCAGATTGATATAGGTCATATAATCAATTGGTTTTTTAGCGAATGCAGTATCAATCTTCTGGGCCTTTATATTGAAGGCTGAAACGAGGAATATTATGATAAAAAGCTGTGTATATTTTTTTATTGTGATCATTTTAATCTTCTTTTGGTACATTAAAATTCTTTCCCCATTTATTTTCTATCAGATAGTAAAGTGCAGGAAGTGCAAACAGGGTAATGATGGTAGAAAACAGGAGTCCATACACAATTACAGTGGCCAGAGGTCTTTGTACATCAGAGCCAATACCTGTAGCCAATGAGGCAGGAAATAACCCCAATATAGCGACAGTAGCGGTCATCAGAACCGGACGGAAGCGATGGAAAGCTCCTTCTGTTACTGCTTTTTTCAGGTCGTACCCTTTCTTTCGCAGGTCATTGATGTGGGAGATCATGATTACCCCATTTTGTATGGCGACTCCAAATAAAGCAATAAAACCTACTGCTGATGAAATATTCAGGGTCATGCCCCGAAGATTGAGAGCAAGCATTCCTCCGAAAAGAGCCAGCGGAACTATACTGATTAAAAGCCCGGCCTGACGGAATGACTGGAAAGCTCCATACAACAAAATAAACATAATGGAAAGCGCCAGGGGAACAATAACAGAAAGCCTTCCGTAGGCACGGTTCTGGTTTTCAAACTGACCACCCCATTTGATGCTGTATTTTTCGTGATCATATTTTACATTTTTTTCGATGGCATTTTCTGCTTGTGATAAAAATGACGTTAAATCGGTACCAAGAAGGTTAAGGCGTACGGTGAGATGACGCTTGTTCATTTCACGTGCGATCATACTTTCCCCTGTATTCAACTGTATATCCGCAACCTGGGATAGTGGGATTTTCGCCCCGGATTCATTGGTAAGCATCAGGCTACCTATTTTTTCCGGCGTATTTCTGCTGGTTTCGTTATACCTCGTAATAATATCGTATACTTTGATTCCCTGATATACTTTTGAAACAGCTTTTCCCCCGATTGCTACTTCTATAAGATCTGAAACATCAGATACATTGAGTCCATATTGGGCGATTTTTTCGCGATCTACCTTTATCTGTAACTGGGGCAATGGAGGCTCCTGATCTATAGCAAGGTCCACGGCTCCTTTTACCTTTTTTAAAGTAGCCATTACTTCTTCTGCTATTCGTCTTGTTTCTTTAAAATCATTTCCATATACCTTAACAACGAGTTCACTATGGGCCCCGGAAATTTTGTCCATTACGCCATCGATCATCGGTTGGGTGAAAGCAATATTGTATCCCGGCATGGTTGCGTATTCTGCTTCAAGTTCTTTGATAAGATCCGCTTTACTTCTTCCCCATTTCCATTCGCTATACGGTTTTAGTCCCACACTCACCTCAAAATGGGAAGGTGTCCAGGCGTCAGTTCCGTCGTCATTTCTTCCAGCCTGTACCATTACATACGTTACTTCTTTGTGCTTAAGAGTATGCGCCCTGAGCGTATCACTCATTTCTCTTGATTTTTCTACTGTAATGCCTGGTGGTAAAGAAACCTGAAGCCATATTGATCCTTCATCCAGCGGAGGTAAAAAGTCTTTTCCTACCAGGGCTGTTAAAACGCCTGTCGTCAGCAGGATAGCAATCAATGGAATAAATATCCGTTTAGGACGGCTCATGATCTTTTGAACTCTGTTATGATATGCCGTCCCTATTTTCTCAAGCCAGCGGTTGTGGTAAATCTTCCGTGGTTTCCGGTAGATGACAAAAGCCAGTCCCGGAATGAGGAATAATGCAACAGCAAGGGCACCCAGCAATGCGTAACCTACTGTAAATGCCATTGGCGTAAATAATTTCTTTTCTACTCTTTCAAAAGCAAACAATGGCAAATAAGCGGTGATGATAATGATGGTGGCAAAGAATATGGGTTTGGCTACTTCTTTTACTTTTTGAGTAATGGTTTTTTCTTCCAGTTCCTCTTCAGGATGATCTTCCCGTTTCTTTAAAATCGTTTCAAGCATTACAATAGCCCCATCTACAATAATCCCGAAATCGATAGCCCCAAGGGATAAAAGGTTAGCCGGAATATTAGTGAAATGCATTAATATAAATGCAATAAGCAAAGACAGGGGGATGGTAATGGCCACAAGCAGGGCGCCGCGCCAGCTTCCAAGGAATACAATCAATACGATGATAACCAAGGTCATTCCTTCAAGTAAAGTTTTAGATACGGTATGTAATGTATTATCAACAAGGTTGGTTCTGTCTAATACAACATGGATCTGAACACCTTTTGGAAGGATGTTTTTATTAAGATCATCAACAGCATCATTTACTCCTTTTAATACGACAGATGGATTTTCTCCTTTGAGCAACAGAACAATACCTTCTATGTTGTCCGAGTAATTAACACCCCGCTGATCTGAGTAGCCTAGCGCTCCTTTACGTTCAAGGTTCCCATATTTTATTTTGCCAATGTCATTCATGTATATGGGAGAGCCATTAACTGATTTTACGACAACCCTACCCATGTCTTCGAGAGATTTAACCAGGCCGATTCCACGGATAACGTAAGACTGGTCTCCCCTGTTCATAACACTTCCACCTGAGTTGGCATTGTTGGCCTCAAGCTTTTCTGCCACCTCTTTAAGGCTAATATTGTATTGTTCCAGCTTTACCGGATCCAGTTCTACCTGAAACTGGGTGGTAATCCCACCAAAATTGGTAACGTCTGCCACTCCAGAAACCTGTTTTATTTTCGGGATGATTACAAAATTCTGAAGATCAGTAAGCTCACGTAGATCATGGGTTTTACTCTCAATGATATAGCGGTAAATCTCTCCTGTTGGAGAGGTGAGCGGATCCAGCCCAGGAGTTACTCCATACGGAAGTTCGAGATCCCCCAGCCTTTCTTTAATTCTGGTCCTTGCCCAGTAATCATCGACCCCGTCATTGAAAACGATGGTTACCATGGATAATCCGAAGGTACTTTTGCTTCGCATGACATGCATTCCTGGGAGTCCATTTATTGCCTGTTCAATAGGTATGGTAATTTGCTGTTCAATTTCCTCGGCAGCTAAACCGGGTACCTGAGTAACAACCTGGGAAGTAACATCTCCGATATCGGGATAAGCTTCTATAGAAAGTTGTTTCCATGAATAATATCCGAAAAGAGCAAGCAGTGCAAACAATGCCAGTATCAGCCATCGTTTAGCAATGATATTGTTTAATATGTTTTTCATTGGGTTCCTTATTTAGCATCCAGAAGATAGAAAGCTCCTTCACTGATGATCGTTTCGCCAGGTTTCAGCCCGTTGAGGACCTGTATTTTATCATTTTCCGTAATTCCTGTTTCTACATACCTTTTTACATATTGGTTACGAGAGGTCTGTACCAGCACATAATTTTTATCATTGAACTGAAGGACAGCCTTAGCAGGAACAAAAATTTTTTTCTCCGCGGTGTTAATGAACTTTACATTCACAAACATCCCGGGTTTTAAAAGCCGGTCATCATTTTCACACTCCACCAGGACTTCCACACTTCGGGTTTCCTCATTGACAATTTCATTGATATGATAAATTTTTCCCATAATTTTTTTATCCGGTAATGCGCTGATATTGACTTCCACCGAGGTTAAATTTTGCAGAAAACGAATGTCCTTTTCTTTTACCTGTCCTGCTATCCATACTTTGGAAAGCTCTGCAATTACGGCAATAGGCGGAGCGTCTTCTTTCAGGTATTGTCCCATAACAATATTATTCGTTACCACTTCTCCTTGTATTGGAGATACAACGACAAGAGGAGTATTCGGAGACATATTTTTACCATTTTTAAAAATCTGCAAAGCTCCCGATGCGTTGTCGAGTGCTGTTTTCTTAATCTGGAATTCTGTGGCAGCTTCTTCCGTTTCACGCCGGATACCCACGCCGTGGTGTAATAAATCCTGTTGACGCTTAAGGTTCAGTTCGGCCTGACGGTATTCCTGCTGGGCGTCACGGTATTCTTTTTGTGCAGCGAGATAGTCTCTGGAACTTATTGAAAATAAAGGCGATCCGGAATTTACCTTCTGCCCTAGTTTAACGTATGATTTCAATATCCTTCCGGCAAATGGTGAGGCAACTTCTGCATAGGTATTGGGAATCGCTTTAACCGTTCCTACGGTAAGTAAATTGGGATTGTATTCTTCTTCCTGTACTTTATGCAAAACTAGTTTGGAAAGTATCGGAGTATTTTTCTGCAAAATGATCGTATCTCCTTTTGTGATATACGGTGCTGTGTTTTCAGACTGTTCTTTCTTATTATTACAGGAATAAAGAAAGATTGATGCAGTTGTCAGCCATATCATTGCGGACATATTGCTTTTCAATCGTGCTGATTTAATAGTCATTACGTTTATAGTTTTAATTGTTTTTTTGAAATTGGATCGATAAATACTTGAAAAGGAATTCTTTTTCTTACAACCAGGTATTGAATTTTCTGATAAACCAGTTTTTCACCCATTGAGTGAGCAGGCAATAACAAGTGAGTATACCTAGTAGCCATGGGAAATAGCTTAATGGTAAAGGCTGCATCTTTAAAGCTGCTGCAAATGGTGAGAAAGGTATAGCAATCCCTATAATCATGATTAAAGTTGTTAAGGCAACTACCGGAGCGGTGGCCCAGCTTTGTATGAAAGGAATTTTCCTTGTACGGATCATATGAATGATAAGGGTCTGCGAAAGTAAACCTTCAATGAACCATCCGCTTTGAAACAGGGTCTGATGTTCTGGTGTATTGGCTTTGAACACAAAATACATCACGGCAAATGTGGCGAAATCGAAAATAGAGCTTATAGGTCCTATAAAGAACATAAATTTAGCCACTCCGCCTGCATCCCATTTTTTTGGTGTTTCAAGGAATTCTTCATCCATTTTGTCCCAGGGAATAGAAATCTGAGAGATATCGTACAATAAATTCTGGATCAGCAAATGAACAGGCAGCATAGGAAGGAAAGGCAGAAATGCACTCGCTCCCAGCATACTGAACATATTCCCAAAATTACTGCTCGCAGTCATTTTAATATATTTGATAATATTCCCAAAGGTTCTTCGCCCGTAGATCACCCCTTTTCTGAGAACCATAAGGTCTTTTTCAAGAAGGATAATATCTGCGCTTTCTTTTGCAACATCCACTGCTGTATCTACACTGATCCCTACATCCGACTCTTTAAGGGCCGCTGCATCATTAATTCCATCTCCCATAAAGCCCACCGTATGTCCCTGATCGCGTAAAATTCTTACAACCCTTACTTTTTGTAAAGGATTTAGTTTGGCAAATACAGAAACAGAATCCATTCGCTCTGCCAGAACTTCGTCTGATATTTCATCCAGATCCCTTCCGTTGATAATATGGTGAACCGGAATTCCTACATCTTTGCAAATTTTCCGGGTTACAATTTCATTATCACCGGTGAGTACTTTTACCCCAACACCCAATTTATGTAAGGCTTCTATCGCCGGCTGAGCTGATGGCTTGGCAGGATCAAGAAAACCGATGAATCCGGTAAGGGTAAGGTCTTTTTCACTTTCCAATGTATAAGTAAGCGGATGAGAGGCATCAAATTCCCTGATGGCAACAAGGATCACCCGGAGTCCTTCCTCATTCATTTTTTTTGAAGTTTTCAGCACGATCTTACGCATGGCGTCGTCCATGGGAACGGCTTTATCATTTTCAATATGAATATTCCTGTTATCTCCCGGATCGAAAGTTTTACTGCATAGTTCCAGCATTTCTTCTACGGCTCCTTTGCAGATAAGGAGATGGTTTCCGTTGTGCATTTTAAGGATAACAGACATTCTGCGACGCTGAAAATCAAATGGTATTTCATCTACCTTCAGGTATTGTTCTTCCACTTTTAAATAATCATGAAGCTCAACATGCTCAAGAACAGCTTTGTCTAAAAGATTCTTTAGTCCTGTCTGGTGATAGCTGTTCAGATATGCCCATTTCAATACTTCGTCATCCTCTATTCCATGGACATTAAGGTGTTTTTCAAGGACAATTTTATCCAAAGTAAGGGTTCCGGTTTTATCTGTACACAGGATATCCATAGCACCGATATTCTGGATGGAATTCAGGCGCTTTACAATCACCTTACGTTTGCTCATGTTTACAGCTCCTTTCGCCAGGTTAGCTGTAACGATCATCGGAAGCATTTCCGGAGTTAATCCTACAGCAACGGCAATAGCAAACAACAGCGCTTCCAGCCAGTTTCCCTTTATAAGCCCGTTGACCAAAAAAATCACGGGAACCATAACCAGCATAAAACGGATCAATAGAAAGCTCACTTTATTGATTCCTTTATCAAAACTGGTTTCAGGACGTTCTCCAGTGATGGATTTACTGATGCTTCCAAAATAGGTATAGCCTCCGGTCACCACAATAACTGCTGTCGCTGAGCCGCTTACCACATTAGTTCCCATAAAGCACAGGTTATTAAGTTCTATGACCTGTTTAGTTTCTGCATCGCGGATCGGAAGATGGTTCTTTTCCACAGGTAATGCTTCGCCTGTAAGCATACTTTCGCTGACGAACAAATCTTTACTCTGTACAATCCTGCAATCCGCAGGAATCATATCTCCGGCAGACAGATAAATAATATCGCCCGGAACAAGCTCGCTGATGGGTATTTCTTGTTTAGATTGAAATTTCCTGAGTACAGTAGCCGTTGTTTTTACCATGCTTTTCAGCTTTTCAGCAGCAGCATTGCTCCTGTATTCCTGCACGAAACGCAAGAGCGTACTGACCA
This sequence comes from Chryseobacterium sp. PTM-20240506, assembly GCF_048296755.1. Lineage (NCBI taxonomy): Bacteria > Pseudomonadati > Bacteroidota > Flavobacteriia > Flavobacteriales > Weeksellaceae > Chryseobacterium > Chryseobacterium sp. PTM-20240506. The sequence continues at coordinate 866,562 of NZ_CP182581.1, read as the reverse complement.
GGATCATAACCGAAACCACGATTACCGTCTTAAAGTCACGTTCTTCTGCGGGAGGGAGCCATACATCAATGATAAAGGATACTGCAGCAATAGCCAGCAGAATATAGATGAAAGGGTTGGCAAAAGCTTTTAACAGCTGGATGTACCATTTGGGAGCTTTCTGATGTTGAATTTCATTGTGTCCGAACCTGGCTTTACGTTCATCAGCCGTTATCTTTGTTATACCTTCTTCACTGGTTTCCAGCATAGCATATACAAATTTATCATCCTGGCTGGATGCATTTTGCAGCTTGGTAATGGTTCCGATATTCATTCCGTCTGAATTGATTACAGAATGAAATGGGTTTTTAATTTTTTCTTTTAGTTTTATCATGACTCATGGTATTAATGAGTTAAAAAGGAACAGAATATCCTGCATCACAGGATTGATGCATGTTTAGTAGATCATTACGCGAAAAGGTAATTTTGGTTAAAGAGAGAGATTATAATTCCGACTGGGTACCTATAATCTCCCAACTGACCTTATGTACTTTTTCCTCTATGGTAAGGCGGCTTGCTGTCCGCTCAATAAGGCTGTCCTGAGGCGTTGCAGTAACGATTACAGCGGTGATGATAACATTATCATCTACATCATCGCTTGACAGGGATTTCAGTAACAATTTTTCATCATTTCCCAGCATCTGCATGAGCAGTACACGAATATGGTTTTCCACTTCGGCCGTACATTTTATTGTAAAGAGATAGTCTGTCTGTACATTACCGGATTTTACGAAAGTGAATCTGTTTAGGTGAATACCTATAGGACGAAGGATAATGTGGGTGAACATAACGGTAACAGTAACTACCGCGGCTTCCATCTGAAGACCCATTCCGCTAAGAGCACCTACAGCGGCAGAACACCATATGGTTGCAGCGGTATTCAATCCCTGTACATTGAGTCCGTCTTTCATGATAACTCCGGCACCGAGAAAGCCTATACCGCTTACAATATATGAAGCAATCCTTCCGGTGGCATCGCCACCGATTTTAATGGAAAGAAGAATGAAGGCCGTAGCACCCAGGGAAACCAGAGCATTGGTACGTAAACCCGCACTTTTCTGACGCCAATGTCTTTCGATACCGATGGCGGAACCTAATAACATTCCGCTTAAAAGTCTGATTGTAAATTCCAATAATCCCATGATTCCTCTTCTTTTATTTTGCTGGCACAAAGGTCTTTACAATCTGCCACAAACACGGTTAGAGAACCACTAGAAAAAAATTAGAATTTTATTAGAAATTTTATAAATGAGGGAGCTCTACCGTGAAGGTTGTCCCTTTGTTTTTTTGTGAAGATACGGTGATGCTGCCTTTATGCAGATCAACTATTTTTTTGGTAAGAGGAAGCCCTATTCCGTTTCCATCCGCAAATTCTTTATTTTCACCTCGATGGAAAGGAGCAAAAATAAAGTTCATATCTGTTTCTGAAATACCAATTCCAAGGTCTGAAAATGTAAGGATAATTTTTTCATTACTGAATATAATGGAGACTGTACTTTTATGGTCATCGGAGAATTTACATCCGTTTTCAAGAAGGTTTACAAATGCCACTTTTAAAAGATACTCATTTCCATTTACCGTAATCTGGTTTTCATCATCAATATCAGCTTTGAAATTGAGGTCAATCTTATAATCATAGTTATAATTCTGAACCTGCTGACGGGCATCCAGCAATATCTCATCGATCCTTACAGGTTTAAAGGAAATTTCCGTAGGATCATAACTTGCTTTGGCAAAATCCAGAAGGCTGTTTGATAAACGGACCAGCTTTTTGGAGTCGTCTAATACATTGTTGATCACTGTTTTATATTCGTTATTGGTCCTCTCCTTATTAATAGAAAGTTCCAGTTCGGTAATGATTGCGGCCAGAGGGGTTCTCAGTTCATGGGAAATATTGGAAACAAAATTTTTCTGGGCATCAAAAGAGCTTTCCAGACGATTGAGCATGTCATTGAATGTATTGGCCAGTTCCGATAACTCATCCTTATTTCCTGTAGTTTCCAGTCTAAGATCGAGATTTGTTGCTGAAATATTCCGAGCTTTTTCCGTCATTTCATTTACTGGCTGAAACGCTTTTCTTGAGAAGATTCTTCCTGCCAGAAAAATGATGATGATTGAAAATATAAAAACAATGACGATCGTTTTCAATAAATTACTGACTTTGCTGTATCCATATTGGTCATACGCTGCCGCCGTAACCAGATATTTTTGTCCCTGGTACGCATAAGTAACCCCAATCACCTGCCAGTTATCCTGATAAAACTGAATGTTTCCTTTGGAATTGATATCATCAAGCATTTTTGAGGTTTCCTTTACGAAATCAATATCCACTGCATCATGATATAAAAGCTGATGATCTGTATTATAAATAGCTACTTCAACCTCATTCAGGGTTTTACGGTTATTGTGATAGATTTCCTGGAGGGTATGTTTGTCTACTTTAGCATTCAGGAACAGATTGGCTTTGGTGTAAGCTTCTTTTTTTAAAAGCGCATAAAATTCGGTTTCCCTGCTTTGGCTTGCGGAAAAATAGATTACAAAAGCAAATACCAGCAAAATAGTTGCTGTAATAATGGTGAATAATATGGTAAGCCTGGTTTTGATTTGCATCACTCCAATTTAAGAATAAATCCCATACCGGATTTGGTATGGATGAGTTTCTGATCAAAATCTTTATCTATTTTCTTACGAAGGTAATTGATATATACATCGATAAAATTAGTTCCCGTATCAAAATGGGTATCCCATACTTTTTCGGCAATTTCTACTCTTGACAGCACTCTTTCCGGGTTGTGCAGCATGTATTCGAGCAGTTTGAATTCTTTCGGAGTGAGGTTGATATCTTTTGTATTCCTTTTAACGATCTTGGTATGAAGGTTCATTTCCAGGTCAGCGTAACGCAGGATAAATCCCGAATTCTGAGCAGCTTTGTTGTTGCGTTTCAGTAAAGCTCTTATTCTTACCAGTAATTCCCTCATTTCAAACGGTTTTACGAGATAGTCGTCTGCACCGGCATCAAAACCCTCTACCTTATCGTCTGTTGTTCCCAATGCGGTAAGCATAATGATCGCAAGGTCAGGCTTGATAAGGCGTACTTCCCGGCAAAGGTCGATTCCATCCATTTTAGGAAGAACGATATCCGTTATCACAAGATCGTAATCATTCTGTAAGGCTAATTTCTTTCCGGACAACCCGTCATAAGCCAGAGTTACCGTAAATCCCTGTTCTTCCAGACCTCTTTGGGTAAGCTGGGCAACTCTCTGATCGTCTTCTATGATTAGGATATTCATGGATACAAAGATATCAAATATTGTTTCTTAAAATAAAAGGATTCTAATCGGAATATTCCTTCAGCAATTCCCTGTAGCTCATTAAAACGGTAGATTTTGAAATGAAGCCGATAAAACGGTTTTGAGCATCCACAACAGGTAAATTCCAAACCCCTGTTTCATCGAAAATCTGAATGATCTTCAAAGGCTCATCTTCGGGGTGAATAACTGCAGGCGGAGCTTTCATAAGCTGCTGGATGGTGAATGACGCATCTTTATCCCTGTTAAAAAGCAAAGGCCGGATATCGTCCAATGTTAGAATTCCTTTCAGCATTTTTTCATCATCCGTTATTGCAAATATGTTCTTTTTTCCATTTTTGATCAGTTCATACAAATCATTAATGGGAGCATCCTGGCTGATAGTCTGGGAGTCCCGGTCTATCAATTCTTTTGTACGAAGTGAAGACATCAGGTTTTTATCATGCTCATGGGTAAATATTTTGCCCTCATCAGCCATGTTTTTTAGCTCCGGAGATATCGGGGAAAACCACTTTGCCATTAAATAGGACATTACAGAAACAATCATTAACGGGATGAAAAGATCATACCCGAAACTGGATTCGGCAATAAGAAATATAGCCGTAAGAGGTGCATATAGTACGCCACTCATAGCGCCTGCCATTCCTACAAGAACCAGATTGGTAACAGGAACATCCTCAAACCCTATTTGCTGGCAGATCATGGCAAAAAGAAAACCGACCGTACCTCCCGCAAAAAGTGAAGGTGCAAAGTTCCCTCCGTTCCCTCCGCTGAAAATGGTAATAGAAGTCGCAAAAGCTTTTAACAGGCATATCAGGACCAGAAAAATAATGACCGTCCAGTTTCCGATTTCAAAGTATCTGAAAAGACTGTTTTCAATTATAAAATGGGTATTTCCATTGGTGAAATCCTTTACTGTTTCATAACCTTCACCAAATAACGGAGGAAACAGGACGCAAAGTAAAGACAACGCGGCTCCTCCGATCATTGCCTTACGGATGCGGGAAACTTTCAGCTCCTTAATAAAATGTTCTACTTTCTGGGAGATGATCACAAAATATCTGGCATATAAACCTGTAACAATACCTAATATCAGATAATACGGAACATTGTGGTAATTAAAAGATTCTCTGGCGTGAAACCTGAAAAGGATATCCTCCTGAAGCAATATCCTGGATAAAAGACTTCCGCAGACCGCAGCAACTACAAGCGGAATAAAATCGGAAAAGACAACTCCCGTCAACAGGATCTCAAATGCGAACATTACTCCTGCTATCGGGGCATTGAATGCGGACGCAATGCCTGCTGTTGCTCCTGCAGCTAAAAGCAAAGTTCTTTCTTTATATCCTAAACGATAAGTCTGCGCATAATTTGATCCTATGGCAGCACCGGTAACGGCGATAGGGCTTTCCAGCCCTGCAGATCCTCCCAATCCTACGGTAATGGCACTCTGCACAATCTGCGAGTACATTTTTACTGAAGAAACGATACTGGAGTTTTGAGCTATCTCATAAAGAATGGCGCCGATTCCTTTCCTGTCCTGCCCTTTAAATAAAGTAAGAACAATACTGGTGGTCAGTACAATTCCTAAAAAAGGAAAAACAATATAAAAAAGGATCTGATATTCAAAATGGACTTTATTGACAATGAAATAATGGATGGTATGAACCAATGTTTTAAGGATCACACCTGCCAGTCCGGCAGTGCATCCAACCAGGATACCCGAAAGAATAAGAAACTGGCTGCGGCTGAGTCTGTTGCTTAGCCAATGAAGTACAAGTTCATAGCTGCGTACTTTCTCGAGACCATATTTCTGAAAATCTCTTTTAAACTTAAGAAAACTGAGGTATTTTCTTTTATTGTGAATCTTCACGTGTAATTATCGGGTATTTGAGTGTTTTTTACAAGTATTCTTCCATTGCTTTACACAGATATTACCATGTAAAGAGGAAATTAATGTTATAAAAAGGGTTAATGATTAATGAGACTTTTCACAGTTTTTATTTAAAACTGATACTTGGGATAACAAATATAAGGAAAAAAGAACACTTAGATTTTAGGAAACTTTAATTATCATGAGATGATCAGGATTGTTTTTTTAAGTTTGCCAGGAGTACCGCGATTTATAAAGATTGCTAAATGAAAAAAAGTTTTTACTAGAACTCAATTTTTACAGTTTAGGAATTTTTTTAAACTTTAATTGATGTTTATGTCACTCTTTTCCTATCGCTTGCCAATACCCATTCATCTTTTTTACAAACAGGACAATCTCCTGCATTTCCCTGATTTTTTATTTCCGTTTGTCCACAGAAAGTACATGAATAATATCCTTCTTCATCGATGTACTTTACGGTTTTTTTTAAAGAGTCCGGCATAATAGGGAGACCATATTTTACCTGGGCATCTTCAAAATAAAATACGCTGATTTCTCCTGAAATTTCTTCAATAGCTGTTTCGATCTGTCCCAGCTGTGATATGCCTTTTAATCTTAACTCTGCAAAAAATTCATCGCTTCCCAGATTTTCTTTTTTGAAGTTCTCGATAGCAAACTTCCCATTTTTAATAAGGCAGATAGAAGTTCCTTCAATGACTTTTTCAACGTTTTTGTATTTTCCGATCAGATAGGTAATGATGCTGTACATAATGATGATCACGAGGAAAACAATGATGGAAGAAATAATTCCGACGTCTTTATTGAACATGGGGTCTCCGGCGGCAGAACCTAAACCGATAATCACAACAAGTTCAAAAATCGAGAGTTGTTTTACACCCCTTTTGCCTAGAACCCGGAGGCCAATAATGATCGTCAGAAACATAATAGCCGTACGAAGAATGATTTCAAGAATAAATGACCATTCCTCATGTCCCATCAGTAATTCTTTCCAGTTGAGTTCTAAGAGCAGTATGGATATCATAGAAATTAATTTAGAATGAACATCCAAAAAATAAGCCATTTCAATAGGAAATGAAATGGCTGTAAAAGATTAGTTTGCTTTATGTGAGGCTTATTCGATACTTTATAGTTAGTATGATTTCTTAGATTTTTGAAGTCACTATCTCAAATTATTTTTGATTATTTGTTATCAAAATATTTATTGAATAAAGCCAGTTGATCTGATAATGATCTGCTCCAGTATTCCGTAGTGTGGCCGCCCAGTGATTCTGTGTATAGATGCTGGATTTTATTGGCTACGAGTTTTTCATGAAATTTCCTGTTCATCATGATCATTTGCTGATCTTCAGTACCACAATCGAAAATATAGGTTTGATTAGCGCTGATCATTTTCTCTATTTTACTGTCCGTAAGAAACTTTGGATCAAGCTTTTCCAAAGGGCCTAAAACCTCATTAACTTTGTATTGTTCGTAACCTTTTCCAATAGATTTTAGGTCTAAAGCTCCACATGAACTTCCCACAATCCCAAAAGTGTCCTGATAAGTTACGCCGATGTTTAACGCACCATAGCCACCCATACTCCATCCTAAGATACCACGGTACTTTTTCTCTTTTTTTACAGGATAATTCTTATCGATATAGTCTACCAGCTCTTTTCCGATAAAAGTCTGATATTGTGAGTCTTTTTTCAAAGGGCTGTCTACATACCAACTGCTGTAATTGCCATCAGGTAGGATATAAATCGTGTTGTAGGTTTTGGCTTTGTCAAGCAGATTAGGCAGGTCTTCCTTTACAAGCCTGTCCGGATTCCCACTGAACCCGTGAAGAATATAAACTGTTTTATACGTTTCTTTAGGCTTAATATTGGGTGTAATGATAATGGTTTTAATATTTTTGTTCATCCGTGGGCTGAAAATTTCTTTGTGGATGAGTTTTTGTGCGGGTGTAAGCCCGAAAGTGATCAGTATCAGAAGCAGGTTTACCAAATTTTTCATGCGCTAAAAATATTTAATTAAATACGTAGTGATATTTTGAAATAGCATGGCAAAATTGTGCCAGATATATTCAAAAAGCTATTTATTAAGCCATTCTTTTTGCAGTAAAGCAAAAACGAGATCATCAACCCAAACACCATTTATATATAAGCTTTCAACAAAATGAGCTTCTTTTCTGAAACCTATACGATTCATGAGATCAATTGAACTTTTGTTTGCGGGGTCAACAGAGGTTGTAATTCTATGCTTGTTAAGGTCTTTGAACATCAAATCAATGAGGCTTTTCAATGTTTCTGAAGCATACCCTTTATGGTGGTGTTTTTTGTTCAGGGTAATTCCAAATTCGACCTGCTTGTTGTCACTGTCTATAAAATGGATGCCAACATCCCCGATCACGTCATTTGTCTTCCTGTCCGTAATCAAAAGCTGATACCAGGTTTCCGGCTGATTGAATTCTTTAGGATTTCTAAGAATAAAAGCTTCCACTTCATCTATTGTTTTGGGGATCCAGCTTTGGAATTCATTGGTTTCAGCATCTGACCGGTATTCGAAAAGAGCTTCTTTATCACTTACATGGAGGTCTCTGAGGACTAATCTCTCTGTTTCAAGAATCATTGTAATAGTTATTATGAGGAGCTAATTTAAGAGTTTAAGGGGTAAGAATCAATATTCATGGGAAAAATTGATCATTAAACTTTAAATTTAGACAGCGTGGAATTAAAGATTTACTTTTCTTCAGTATCTCCTCCAATCAGCGAAAAAAGATGCAAAAATATACTCTCGCATACCATGCTTAATGTAACAGATCATAATTTTGTGTTTTTTTAAATCTGTGTATCGTTGCCGGCAGCGAGAGTATGGGCTATTTCATTTTCAGAAATAGGTTAAGAACGTCTATGATATTTTCATAAATGAAGTCAAGCTCTTCTGGGGTAATGCAATAAGGAGGAACCAGATACATCACATTTCCCAGCGGGCGCATGATAATTCCTCTGGACAGAAATTCATTGTAGATCTTTTTTCCGGTCTCATTAAAATACGAAGTTCCCTGATCCGTTTTGAGCTCCCAGGCCAGAATGGTTCCCATTTGGCGGACATTTTCCACTTTCTCATGCTGCTGAAGGATTTTTGTAAAATCAGCATGTTGTTGGGAGATTCTTTCAATGGCAAGTTGTGTATCTTGCTGTAATAAAAGCTCCATACTGGCAAGTGCCGCAGCACAGGCTAAAGGATTTGCTGTAAAGGAATGCCCATGGAATAAAGTTTTATACTTATCATCGGATAAGAAAGCATTGAAAATCACTTCTGAGCAGGTTGTAATACCCATTGGCATTGTTCCGCCTGTTAATCCTTTTGAAAAACACATGATATCAGGTTGTTCGGACAGGTGATTCGCTGCAAAAAGTTTTCCCGTTCTTCCGAATCCTGTAAAAACTTCATCCTGAACCAGGATGATTTCTTTTTCCCTGCAGAACTTCATAAGCTTACTAAGATCTTCAGCATGGTGTACCAGCATTCCGGCAGCTCCCTGTATCAATGGTTCGTAAATAAAACAGGCCACATCATCGGCAAAACCTTCAATCCGGATTTTTAATTCTTCCAGATTTTCAGAATTCGGAGTATCTATGAAGATTACTTCAAACAGCATTTCGCCAAAAGGCTGGGTCCAGATGCTTCTTCCGCTCACTGACATTGCTCCAAAGGTATCTCCATGATAAGCATCTTTGAAAGCAAGTATCTTTGTTTTTGATTTTCCCTGATTGTAAGCATGCTGGATGCTCATTTTTAAAGCAACTTCTACCGCAGTAGATCCGTTATCTGAATAAAAAACCTTCTCCTGATTATCCGGTAATAGCTTCAGGAGGTTTTCAGAAAGCTGTATCGCTGGTTCGTGGGTAAATCCGGCAAAAATAACTTGCTCTAATGTATTCAGCTGACTGTAAACACGTTCGGCAATATGCTCATTAGCATGTCCGTGCAAAGTAACCCACCATGATGAAACAGCATCGATATATTTTTTACCTTCATTGTCATAGAGATATACTCCTTTTCCTTTGACGATAGGAATTGCATCGTCAGCTGTTTTCATCTGAGTATACGGATGCCAGTTCACGGCCCGGTCTCTTTTTTGTAATTCGTTCGGCATAGATTGATTTATATTGTGTGTTGTTTTAGTGTGTATGATGAAGGGGAGAAAAAGAGGAGAAAAGAGAAAAGAATAAAGAATAAAGAATAAAGAATAAAGAATAAAGAATAAAGACCTGGACTTATCTGTAATTTTGCCTCTAACCTCTAACCTCTAACCTCTAACCTCTAACCTCTAACCTCTAACCTCTAACCTCTAACCTCTAACCTCTAACTTCTAACTTTCACTATTCACAAAGGCTTCTTCTCTTTTTTTCATCGGTTTCAATCCGAGGGTATTGAGCATTTGCATATCTTCTGAAACTCCAGGGTTTGGGGTTACTAAAAGAGTTTCCCTTTCTCCGGTAAAAATGGAATTAGCTCCTGCCATAAAGCACCATGCCTGTTCGGTTTCGGTCATCTCGATGCGTCCCGCGCTCAAACGAACCATTGATGATGGCATTACAATTCTTGCGGTAGCGATCATTCTCACCATTTCCCAGGTATCTACTTTGGGATTGTTTTCAAGAGGGGTTCCGGCTACTCTGGCTAAGGCATTGATCGGAACAGATTCCGGGTGTTTAGGCATTGTAGCTAATGTCAGCAGCATGGAAATACGATCCCCATTGGTTTCCCCAAGACCGATAATCCCTCCGGAGCATACAGTAATTCCTGCTTTTCTAACGTTATTAATGGTATTGATCCTGTTATCGAATGTACGCGTTGAAATAATTTCTTCATAATACTGTTCAGAGGTATCCAGATTGTGGTTATAAGCATATAACCCTGCTTCCTGTAAACGTATTGCCTGCTCTTCTGTGAGCATTCCCAATGTACAGCATACTTCTAATCCGAGCTCGTTTACTCCTTTCACCATATCGATTACGCGATCAAAATCCTTGTTGTTTCGTACTTCACGCCACGCAGCAGCCATACAGAACCTTGAAGATCCAGAATCTTTGGCTTTTTGAGCATGTTCAATTACTTTTTCTGTAGGAAGTAAGGCCTGTACTTTGATATTCGTATGATAGCGTGCAGCTTGTCCGCAATAGGAACAGTCTTCCACGCAACCTCCTGTTTTTATTGATAATAACGTTGAAATCTGTACTTCTTCAGGGTTATGCCATTCCCGGTGAACGGTCGCAGCTTTGTATACAAGTTCTAATAGAGGCAGGTTAAATATTTCCTCTATTTGCTCTTTCGTCCAGTCATTTCTAAGTTTTGTTGTTTTATCCATTGTATACGTGTTTTAAATTGTTTGATATTGTTTCTATGTTTTCTTTTGTAATTGAATCTATCTCAGGTATTCTGATGATATGGGTTTCTTTTTCTATATAGTTGATGATCACCCGTTCTGTATCGGTTGGAAAAGATCCGTTAAGGATCAGGTATTTTAATGAAAGCCCTCTTTCTCTTAAAGCCATTATGGATAACAAAGTGTGATTGATACATCCTAAATAATTTCTGACTACCAGGGCAACAGGTAATTGCAGTTTTTCTATCAGGTCAATCATAAATTCATGATCCGAAAGTGGTACCATTAATCCTCCGGCTCCCTCTACGACCAGGGTATTTGATGTATCCGGTAACTGAAAATCGTCAACACTGATTTGTTTTCCTTCTGCTGCTGCAGATTGATGAGGAGAAGCTGCCAATTGTAAACGGTAGGTTTCGGTATAACAACAGACCTCATGTCCCACCCAATTATTAATTTTCATACTGTCCGTATAATGCAGATCTCCGGATTGAACGGGTTTCCAGTAATCTGCTTTAAAATGGTTGGTTAAAATTGCTGAACAAACTGTTTTTCCTATTTCGGTTCCTATTCCGGTGACAAATAATTTCATAGGTTTAATATTGTTTAAAGGCGAAATCGCTGAACAGCTTACTTGCTGAATCTTAAAATTGTGGATTTATAATGTTGTTAAAAAGTAGAAGGCTTTTACCTCTTGATAATCAACTACAAATCCTCAATTCTGTGATTTCGTTATTTTACATTCACATAATTTCTCTGATTGTTGTGGCAAGCTCAATAATCTCTTCTTCGGTATTAAAATTGTGCAGACATACCCTCAATCTTTCTGTTCCTTCTTTCACGGTTGGACTGTAGATTGCATAGGTGAGCATTCCCTTTTCCGATAATGTTTTTTGCAGCAATTGTAATTGTTGGTTATCAGGAATAACAATAGCCTGTACCGGGCTGCTTTCTGCTGAAGGGCTTTGAAGTCCTTGTTTTCTAAAAAGGGTGATATTGTGCTGTAGTTCTAATGCTAATTCAGGATGGATTTTCAGGAAATCATAACCGGCTTTTACAGAATTCCATTGAACATCCTGTGCTGATGTGGTATAAATAAAAGGAGACGCAAAATTAATGAGATAGTCTTTGATCAGCCGACTGCTTAAAATAGCTGCTCCATGTGCCCCTAAAGCTTTACCATAAGTTATCACAGTAGCCAAAACCCTGTCCTGTAATTGATTTTCATTAACTAATCCATATCCTAAAACACCAAAACAATGAGCTTCATCCACGATGAGATGGGCATTGTATTGTTCTGCCAGCTCAACAATTTTTTGGATCGGAGCAAAATCACCTTCCATCGAATACAGGCTTTCAATGCCAATATAACAGTTTCCCTGAATTTTGCTTAATTTTTCTTCTAAGCTGATAAGGTCATTATGTTTAAACTTGATCTTTTTTGCATGGGTGATGCAGCAGGCATCGTGTACCGATCTGTGGATGTGTTCGTCTACAATAATAGTATCCTGTCTTCCTGGCAGGGCTGAGAACAAAGCCAGATTGGCATTGTATCCGGAAGAAAAAAGCAATGCTGAATCGTATTGATGTTGGTGGGCAATAAATTCCTCCGTGTGAACGGCTACTGCACTATTACCACTGATTAGTCTTGATCCTGTGCTGCCTGCTAATAATGCAGGATTATTCTGAACCTGCCCGAGCAAATAATGCTGAAATGCTTTATTTTGTGCCAGACCCAGATAATCATTAGAATAAAAATCTGTTCCTTCAAGCTTAGGCCGGAGAGATCTGAAGATTCCCTGCTCTCTTCTTTTATCCAATGCCTGCTGGAAATGAGCTAATTGACCCCCTCCCATTTTTAATTCAGCTGTATTACTTCTTTTGTAATGGAGCTGATCCATTGTTCATGTAACTGATGTTCAATTTTAAGAATCTCTTCTGCATGAAGCTGCCAGTCTGGTGAAAACTCATTCAGTTGATTGATCATTTCCTCTAAGTGTCCTTCTTCTTCAAGAATGATTGACTTTACCATAATTTTAGAAGATTCTTTAGTCAGGATATCCTGATATATGGGATATAGCTCATCGGCACGTACTTCAATGGCATAGGTTACAAAAAGGTAAGCAGCATATTTTAGCTCTTCTTTGGTTAAGGAAAATGCCTTTTGTAAATATTTACACGCTTTAATATCCAAAGAGTGCAGATATTGACGGGTTGCCAATGAAGCCAGAAGCTCTTCTTTTTCATAGGTTTTACAAAAGTCGGGATTAAGCTTTCCGATCTGCTTTTTCAGATAGTAGGCATGGCGGTGTTCTTCTGCTGCATGTTTTAGCTGGATCTGGCTCACCTGGGTAGGATGCTCACAGCTGGAAATTTTTCTGGCTCCTGCATTCTCCATAAAAGATAATGTATTCAGCCATTTGGCATGAACCTCATTATTTTTTACAATACGTTCTAATAGATTGTAAAATTCCATGTATTTTTATTTTGATTCAAATGTAGTATATTGCCGGATGGTTGAATGGTGCCAGTTTTAATATTATGGATAGTCCGGTTGAAATTCCTTATCAGAGTTTTGTCAAAATTAACAGAAGTTCAGACGCTTCAATATATATGCAGATTGCCAATCAGCTGATCAATGCGATTCAGCGTGGTTACCTTCCTTTTGGGACCAAACTTCCGGGAACCAGGGCTTTAAGTCAAACCCTTGAAGTACATCGTAATACAATTGTTGCCGTATATGATGAGCTGTTTGCTCAGGGCTGGGTAGACAGCATCCCGAATAAGGGGACATTTGTTATCGGGAAAAATAAGGATGAGCCTACAAAGGTTAAAAATTTTGAAACCAATGACCTTGAACATTATCCGAAAACAACAGGCTTTTCTTTTAAAACGTCTAATATCCTCGATAACCCATTTGAGCATTCTGCATGTGAATATCTGTTGAATGATGGGGTACCGGATATCAGGTTAACACAGATTGACCAGCATTCCAAGATTTACAGTGCTATTCTCAAGCGTAAAGCACATCATAAAATGCTTGGCCATTATAATCATGACGGAAGTGAATTCTTTAAAAAGAACCTTTCTCATTACCTGAATCTATCAAGAGGGCTTCCTATTTCCAAAAAAAATCTGCTTATTACAAGAAGTACGGAAATGAGCATCTATATTGTCTCGGAAGTACTTTTATCAGAAGGCGACACTGTATTGGTAGGCGCACTGAGCTATTTTTCGGTTAATATGATACTGGAGAAAGCCAGGGTTCATATTGTTCCTGTTCCTATCGATGAAGAAGGAATTATGGTGGAATATGTAAGGGAGGCCTGTAAAAAGCAAAAGATACGGATGTTATATCTCACTCCTCACCACCACTATCCTACCACGGTAACGTTAAGTGCTCAAAGAAGACTAGAGCTGTTGAATCTGGCGAACGAATTTGGATTTGTGATCCTGGAGGATGATTACGATTATGACTTCCATTATGATAAGAGTCCTATCCTTCCTTTAGCAAGTGCAGATACAAACGGAATGGTTGTTTACACCGGTTCTTTCGGAAAATCACTTGCCCCGGGATTCCGGACAGGATTTATTGTGGCTCCGGAAAACCTGATGACTGAATTGCGTAAATATTTGGGAATTATAGACCGTCAGGGTGATATTCTTATGGAGCAGGTATTGGGTGAAATGATTGCTGAAGGAGAAATTCATCGTTATCTTAAGAAATCGGTCAAGATTTATCAGGAAAGAAGGGACCAGTTCGCTCTTTTACTGGAAGAATATCTTGGGGAATATATACGGTTCCAAAAACCATCAGGTGGCTTAGCGATCTGGATTGAGTGGAATGTTCCCCTGAACCTTATGCAGCTCAGCAGGAATTGCGCTCAAAATAACCTATTCATTCCTAAAACATTATTGTATCAAAACAAAAATCTTACGGCAATGAGGCTGGGATTTGGAAACTTAACTTTCGAAGAAATGGAACAAAGTATCAGAATTTTATCTGAAAATGTAAAGAGACTGATTTCATAATTTTTTAAGCCCATAAAAATGAGTACTATTTTTATTACTCTTTTTAGTGGCTATTTTGAAAAAAGGAATGTCTTCGCTTATGAATTTTTGCATGACTCCTTTTTGTTGGTTTCTTTTTTTTCCTGTTTAGATAAATCATAAATCCTGTAATGGGAAGTGATGCCGCAATTAAACCAGCAATGAGATATAAAATTCTGCCTGCCGTACCCAGAATACTTCCTGTATGCAGATCGTAATTTCTTCCTCTTAGAGCGGTTCCGTTCCCGATATTTTTGTCATTATACAATTGATGTTTTAAAGTTTCCCCGGTATATTGATCAAAATTGAATTGCTCATTCTGGTATTGTTTATCACCATATGTTATCTCTGCATAGTACGTTCCCTCTTCTTTTTTGGGAAAACTGATCAATGCGGATTTTTTACCTGCCAGACTTTTTTCCACTTTATTCCCTACGATATCCAGGATCATTTTTTGATTGGAGAACCCGGTGGCGGGTACTGTACTCTTAGCTTTTTGTTCAGTGTGGGCCTTTCCGTTTAAAGTTTTCTTTACCCATTGATCAATATTTTCAAAATTCCATATCACTGCGGAATAGCAGATCAGAAGCAGAGGGATCACAGCATAAAAACCCAGAACATTGTGACTGTCATAATTAATTCTTTTCCAGTTAGCTGATGTTTTAATAAAAAACATGCCTTTCAATGCATTTTTATTCATTTTACGGGGATACCAGATCACTAAGCCGGAAAAAAGCATGATCGCTAAAATCAGTGTGGAATATCCCGTAATGGTCTTTCCTATTTTTTCTCCAAGCAATAATCTTCTGTGGAGATCCATCACAATTTCAAAAAAGTCGGTTTTGGCGTTCTCAACTGCAAGAACTTTTCCGGTATAAGGATCTATATAAACCCTGTAATAATAAATATAAGTTCCCCAATATGTCCATGCTTCGTCATTCATTTTCAGGGAACGGAATGCATAACTGCGGTAAGGATCGGAAGATATTTCTACCCTGCTAAGTTTTAAGCTGTCAGGTAATGCCTGTTTAGCTTTCAATTTTAGTTCCGAAAATGGGAGCTTTTCATTTTTAACTGATCTGACAAAATATTTTTCAGGATAGAACGTATGTTTTAATTCTTTTTCAAATGCCAGGATGCAACCGGTAACTGCCATTATTACAACTATAAGCCCGGACATTAGTCCGAGCCATAGATGTAATTGATATGTGATTTTTCTCAATTTAGAATTCATTATTAAAACTTAAGGCTAACCTCAGCTACAAAATTACGAGGCATTTGGGCTACTACAACACCTTGCCCTGCAAAATATTGGGCATTCCCTAAATTATTCATTTTAAATCCTAGTCTGTATCTTTCTTTTTCAAGAGAGACAGAAGCATTGATCAATGTATAGGCAGGAAATATAAATTGTCCTGTAGTTGCATTATCCACTGTTATTTGTTTACCTACACGATTAAGTCCGAAACCTATACCTAATCCCTGTAGTCCGTTGATTGGGAGTATGTAACTGATCCATGAATTGAATACATTTGCAGGACCGGAAGATGAAGGACGGCGGCCTTCCACATTGGCCGCGGATCTTACAAATTTACTGTCATTGTATGAATATCCTGCCATAATATTTAAACCATGGATAGGGTTTAAAATGGTTTCAATTTCAATTCCTTTACTTCTTTGTTCTCCATCCTGAATGGTTACATTATACCCTTTTCCATCTCGAATCACAACGTCTGCCCTTAGCATATTGTCGACAAGGATATTGTAATATCCGATCGTAAAATTCACCTTGTTTCTCCACAAATTTCCTTTAATTCCAGCTTCCCATTGATTAGATCTTTGAGGTTTAAAATCTCCGCTATAATCTGGAAGCGGCTGAGAGCTCGGAGCTACATAGCTAAAACCATTCATATAGTTGGCGTATGCAGACAGGCGATCTTTAAATACCTGGTAAACAATACCCAGTTTCGGTGACCAGGCATTCTGATTGAATGCACCTGTATTCGTATTGGTATTGAGGTCAAGTTGACCTTTACTTTCATAATGATCAAAACGTAAACTAAGCAATGTAATTAAACGGTCGGTAATATAAACGGCATCAGAAATATAAGCCCCATACATATTGCTTGAAATTGTATTTCTTTCCAATGGCGATTTTCCTGTTTTAGTAATAGCATTTTGTGTGAAAATCTGTATTTTCTGAAGAGCCAGATCTTTTGATATTGCACCGTATTTACCCGTAAGATCCCTTCCGTTGATCGTATCATACTTAACGATTGGAGAATTATTATTGTTCAGTGACTGATTTAAATAATCCAATCCGATCAGGAGTTTATTTTTAATTTTCCCAATTTTAAATTGTCCGTTAAAATTCTGCTGGATACTTGTGGAAGCTCCTTCGGAATTCTGCCATTGTACGTTACGTTCCAGCATATCGTCTCTTTTAGGTGATCGGATAAATTGATACTGGTATAATCCCTCTGTTTTTCTGTAGTTTCTCGAAATCAAAGTCTGCGAACTCCAGTTGTCGGAAATTTTATAATTAACCTCAGCTTTTACATTGATAGACGGAGCTTTTAAACTCATATCATTGTTGGAATATGATCTTTTCCAGTCAAATCCAAGCTCCTGTGGAGTATGTGCTTCAAACGGGCGTGTTCTGGCAAGGAAAATAATCGGCGTATTCGTTCCTTCGTAGGTATAAATCTGCGCTCCAAGATTGAACTTTAATCTGTCATTAACCTGATAACTCAGTGTAGGAGCAACAAACATAGACTTTCTGAACTCAGAATCCCTGAATCCGTTCTGATACTGATATGCTGCATTTAATCGGAATAAAGTTTTTCTGGAATCGGTGATTGGACCATAAACATCAGCTGTAACACGATTCAGGTTATAACTTCCCAATAAATAGGAAACTTCTCCCCCGAAATAATCTTTTGGTTTTTTGGTTACAACATTGATCAGTCCGCCAAATGATGTTACCGCTCCACCGTATAATGTTCCGGAAGGTCCTTTGATTACATCAATACGTTCAATATCTGAAGGATCAATTTCAGAGTTGGTGGTTGCCGGGACACCGTCTACCATAGAAACTCTTGTTGGAAAACCTCTTAAGTTATAGTAGAAACTTCCGTCTCCTGCTCTTCCGGCGCTTCCCTGCATTTTCACAACACCAGGAACATTTTTCAAAGCATCTGAAACATCATAAACAAGCTGTTCTTTAAGGATCTGCTGATTGATGCTGGTGTACATCTGTGGATTTTCCAGGTTTTTCAACGGCATTTTAGCAATTGAAGTACTGTCCTTATCGAGAAATTTATTTCTGCTTACAGCATATACGGTAATTCCTTCAATAACATTGTTCTCCACCGCGGTATAAATAACCGGGATTTCATAGACATCTTTCTCAATACGAATGGTTTCACGTGTGAGTTCGATATCATTTAAAACCACCTGAAGAGTATACTCCCCAGGCGGCACGTTGTCAAAATAATATTCTCCTGAATTATTGGTTTTTGCCTGATAAGGCGTATTTACTAGTCTTAAAAGCGCGTTTTTTACCGGTGCTTTATCAGACAGCATGATCTTGCCGTTGACACGTTCGCTCTGTTGTGCAGAGACAATTACGGGAAAGCTGACAAGAAGTAAAAGTAATATAAGGGTTCTAAATGTTTTCATGCTGAAGGTTTTGTAACAGGGGATAATTTATTTTGCCGTTTTGTGATAATGGAAATGTCTCTATATGTTCCGTGCGTACATATTGAGGATTGATGCGTAATTTATTCTTTATGGTTTCAGTGATAATCTGAGGATCAATTTCATTGTTGTCATATAATACAATGATCTTTTTGTCATTGGAATTCAGGCATACAAATGTGCTTCCCTCCAGTTCATTTTTAAGAATAAATTCAACCTCATCCAGGTTGAGACGAATTCCGAATAGCTTCATGATGCGTTTTATTCTTCCTGTAATATAATACAGTCCATTTTGTCCTCTCCTGGCGGTGTCTCCTGTACGAAGCACTTTGGGTTGCTCATAAGTTGCAAGATCATGGAGTGTATTGGCATATCCTCCACATATACTTTCATGGAAGAAAAGAAGTTCATCTGTTTCCGGATCGATCTCAAAGCTTGCGCCGTGTACCGGGCTACCAATAGACGTTTCTTCTTCAAGAAGTCCATCGGTACTGAGGTAAGCCATTCTTCCTCCGGCTTCTGTCTGTCCATATTGGGCAAAGAATTGTTTTTCAAATTCATGACAGTAATTGAAGATCGTTTTTCGAAGTTCTCCGTTGATCACCCCTCCTGTATGGGTCATGTATCGTAGGCTTTTACTGTCTTTTCTGAAGAAGCCTATTCGGTTCAGATTTTCATAAAGGTATGGAACGCCACCCAGTGTACTGTATCCGTACTCTTCCATTTCATCCCAGAATGCCTTTTGCATAATATCTTTATCCGTGCATACTATTTTCCCTGCCCGCATACAGTTGGTAGTGAAAATCGAAAAACCATACACGAAATTAATCGGGACATTTAACGGAACTACATCCGATTCCAGGATAGGCATATATTGCAGAATACTCACCGCATTTTTATAAAGACTCTCATCCGAAAGCTTAACCAGCTTAGGAACTCCTGTTGTTCCCGAGGTGCTTAAAAGAATCTTAATATCCGGATGAATGGAAACTTCCGGTTTATAATCTTCTTTAACAAAGATTTTAATTGTTTCTGAGAATTCTCTGGATGAATATCCCTGAAGCTCTTCCCGTGACGGATCAAAGATGTATTTCGGACGGTATTCTGCTTCCAGGCGTTCTTTGAAGTCCGGGTGAAGCTTTTGTCCCAGAATTGCAATGGCATGAGCCGTACCATAGAAGTTCAGTAAAACTTCAATACTGGACAGCTGATTGTCATTGTATAAAAAAATCAATCCTTTTTCTACAGGATTCAGGCCTAATGACCGGTACAATGTTCCTACCGGAACACTTTTGCCACTGGAAGCCTCTATAAAAGAGAGGCTTCTGTTGGCAATTACATTTTCTAAAATTTTCATATACTTAGTTTTCTACGAGTACATCGTATTTTTTCATTTTGTCGCGGATCTTTCCTACAGTTCCCATTTCAAGAATATCATTAAAATCAAACTTTATTTGGTAGAACTGTTCCAATGCTTCTACTATAAGAAGATGGGACATAGAATCCCATTCCGGGATTTCCTGGTAGGTAAGGTTTTCATCAATCATTTCTTTTTTTACTGCAATTGCTGATGCAATAATTTCATAAAATTCGTCTGTTGTGTGCATTTTAAATTTTTATAGTTTTCCATTTACCATTTCTGAAGATCATAAGGAAAAGCACAGCCAGTACAATTTCCGAAGAAACGATAGCTGTAAATATTCCTTTCAGTTCCCATTGAAGCCTTACTCCAAGGAGATAAGCCAAAGGAAGCTGAATAACATAAAACATGATCATATACAGCAGGGTTACCTGCATGATATTTCCGGCAGCATTAAGTGCGCGGCTGATCACCATTGTAAAGCCTAATAACAAATAAGCCATTGAAACCACGTGGATATACTGGACTGCATACTGAGCGACCTGGGCTTCCGAAGTAAAAAAGGTAACAACATATTCCGCTGCCAGTTGCCAGAATAAAGCAACAGCCACGAGATATGTCATGTTGATTCCTCCTGCCCTCCATACGGTTTTTTCCGCACGATCCGGATTTCCTGCTCCCAGATTCTGGCCCGTAAGAACTCCCGCAGCATTTCCTATTCCCCAGGCAGGCATGGTTGCCACAGAAGCTATCCTTTGGGCAATAATGTAACCTGCAAGTGCGGTGGTTCCAAAGGTTGCAATAATCTTCACCATAATCAGCCAGCTGGAGGCAGGAATAATATACTGAACCAGTCCGCCAAAGGTAATTTTGAGGATTTTCTTTGTTAAGGAAAGGTCGAAGTGAAACTTCGTACCGATCTTGATGCTAGTTTTTCCTGTAAGGAGGATAAAAAACTGGTATATTACCGCGAGCAGACGGGATAAAACAGTAGCATAAGCTAATCCCATTAATCCGTAAGCAGGAATAAAACCAAGTCCGAAAACAAAGATGACCGCGAATACCATACTCGATATATGGCAAAGCCAAAGGGATTTCATAGCAAGGGAAGCATCCCCGGCCCCTCTGAAAAGCCCGTTAATGGAAAGCCTCAGAATAACCAATCCGATACTTAAAAATACCAGTTGGGAAAAAAGGACTCCATGATCAATACTATCGGGTTTAATCCCGAGAAAGCCGATGATATCGGATGCGAAAATAAATGACAGTCCCCCAACCAAGAGGGCAAATCCAAACGCAAGCAGTATGATATACTGTGCCGTTTGTCCCATTCCTTCCTTGTCTTTTTCACCTGCTCTCCTTGCCGTTAATGTAGCAGCCGCTATCCCAAGACCGATGGCAATCGCGTTGGCAAAATTGATGTAGTTATCTGTAATACCAACAAGTCCGAGGACCTTATCTCCAAGCTTCGCAATAATTAAAAGATTGATACTCACGAAAACAGATTCCATAACAAGCTCCATCACCATAGGAATGGCTAAACTGAAGATTGAACGGTTGATGCTTCCGCTGGTAAGCTCGGTTTTTCTCCCGGCTAATGCTCCGTACGCAAATACAGAACCGTCTTTTACAAGATGCAGGAACTTTTTCATAGTGCCACAACAGAATTTTTATTGGCTATCTGGTACAATGGGTTGGGTAAAGCACCATCTTTCTTTGGAATAGCAAATGCTTTGTTTTCACTGTAACCGTTATTTTTCAAGCGTACACTGTTGATATAGAATCTTTTGAATGACGGAACATACAGATCATATTTTGCATAGCGGTCTTTTAAATCAGGGTTTTGATTTTTGTAATGCTCTATACATTCATGAACAAGTGTCCAGAACTCTTCTTCTTTAAGATCCGAATAGGTATGAAGAACGTTTGATAAATATCTGAAAAAGGCATCAAAAACCCCAAGAAGAATGGACAATGGAACATTTTCTTTGTTTGAGGACTGAATCAAGCCGTCTGCCAGATGATCCGGTAATTTTTCTCTGGCTTCTGTCGTTAAAACAATGTCATCTACAAAATCTTTAATAACAATTCTTTGTGGAAGCCCGTTTCTCAATACCACCATAATGTTTTCTCCGTGAGGTGTTACGCAAAGAGAATGGGTGTAATAGATATGAAGAAGAGGAGTAAGATAAGCGTCGAGATATTCTGTGATCCATTGTCTTACACTGATTCCTGCTTTTTCAGCAAAAGCTTGTACCAGGGGAACTCCGTTTTGATCCACATAGAGCAATGAAGCCATGGTAAACATTTCTTCGTCTTCCTTTAAATAAGATCCGGCACTTTCACGCCATAATGCTCCCAGGAACTCATTATATTGATATGGGACGCCTGTAATAGCACCGTATTGCGGATGGTGATAAGCGATTGAAGCTTCTTCACCGAGAAATATGGTTCCTTTATTTTCCAGATAAGCATCCCCTTTGATCAGTCCTTTTACCCAATCTGTAATGGAGGGTGCTATTTTCATCTGTTTAGGGGAAAGTCCTCTGATGTTTCCGGTACTCAGAATAGAGACAGCCGTTTTTAAGTATCTCTTCTCAGGATGATCTGCATTGAATAAAGTACGGATGCTCTGTTGCGGGCTGTAAACGTCATTACCCTCTCCCATCGGAATTAATATTCCGGAGACAAGGTCTCCGGCAAAATGGATCTTTAACTTATGTTCCCATTGCCAGGGATGCACCGGGATGAAATGATAATCCTCAACTGATTTTCCTTTGTTGATCAGTTTTTGTTGAAAATTCTGATATAATTCATCCCCGATTTCAGAGCGGTAAAATTCTTCCTGATCGATATGCCCTAAAGAATGAAAAGATGATCTGCTCTTATGAGCGGCAAACCAAAGGACTTTTAAGCTCTTATCCGCTTCCGGGGCAAAGGTTTCAAGGTCAGTAGGTGAAAAGCCTAATCTGCTTTTATTGACAATAACCCATGGGTGACCTGTCATTTGGTGCTCTACTGTCTGGTAATTACTGGATGCCAGATCCTTTGAAGTCATAATCCCTCTGGACAAGATCAGGGAATCACAATATAAAGTATGCAGTAATTCTTCTGTGTATTTTGCTAATGTATTGGAATCAAGATCAAAAACCGCCTGCATTTCAAGGAAAAATTGAGGAATATTAAGGATGTCGGTTTTTTCGCCATTCTCTGTTTTTGTAATACTGGCTTTATCAATATGCCAGAAATCCATCATTCTTTCCTGTCCCCTGAAGCTATATTCTATGTTTTCAAATCCTGTCTCAAGGCTGAAGGTGGTATATCCTTCTTCATCTTGAGATACAGCGACAGGCTTTAATCGCTCCTCATGCATTAATTCGGCGATTGTTTTGGCCATAAGGTCCCTGTTAGCCTGTAGCCAGTGTTTCTGGTTAATTATCGTATTATCGTTACTCATTATTCATTATATTTTGGCGGTTGGCATTGCGTGTTTTTCAACGTCAAAATCCTGGAAGGCTATTTTCTTTTCTATTTTATAATGCTCCCTTCCCAGAATATCATTGATGATATAAGAATTACGGTAAGCCGCCATTCCAAGGTCGGTAGAAATATAGCTATGGGTATGGACTTCTGCATGAAGCACATAAATTTCACCTCCGTTATGATCTATTGAGTAATTTCTGTTCACGGCAAATAACCCGTTGGAATCCCTTTTAATTCTTGATTCAATATTTTTTAAGAATGAAGGTTCATGATAACGGTATCCTGTTCCAATTACGAGATAATCAGCTTCCTGTTCATAAGGGATATCCTGTTCCAATTGTGTAAATTCAAGGGTAAGACGTTCTGTATTGCTGTTATCTACCCGATCCAGCTGGCTGTTGGGAATGATCGTAAGCTTTGGATCGGCATTATCAATATTCAGATCATAGATAAAATCGTAGATCTGGTTGATCAGGTCATAATTGATCCCTTTAAACTGTGCCTGTTGCTTGCTTAAGATAGCTTTGCGGGCAGCTTCGTTTCTGCTGTAAAAATAATCTACGTAATCAGGGGAAGTAAGCTCTAAGGTAAGCTTTGAATATTCCATCGGGAAAAACCGGTCAGGTCGGGAATACCATCCTAATTCCGTATTTTCATTGCGGCTTTGAAGAAGATCGTAAAAGACTTCCGCAGCACTTTGCCCTGAACCAATTACGGCTATTTTACGGCCTTTAGCTAAAAGCTCCTCTTTTCTGTACAAATAAGAACTTGTATGAAGGATCCTGGAATCTTCTTTGGGAATAAATGAAGGAATATGGGGCTGTGTCCCGGTACCAAGGATGAGTCTTTCCGCTTTAAAAACTACCGCCTCCTTGGTTTTGGTGTGAAGCGTGGTAATCAGATAAAGTCCGTCTTCATAAATAATATCGACAACCTGTGTGGAAAAACGGCATTGTGGCAATTGGCTGACTACCCATTGACAATAGCGGTTGTATTCTTTTCGGGGAATGAAGAAATCTTCCCTGATAAAGAATTTATATAACCTGTTGGTTTCTTTAAGATAATTAAGAAGGCTTAAGGGATTGGTAGGATCTGCCATCGAAACACAGTCACACAAAAACGGTGTCTGAAGGGTTACGTGGTCTATCATTAATCCCGGATGCCAGTCGAAGCCATCCCTTTGATCAAGAAAAAGTGTTTTTAATTCAGATATAGGATTGGATAAAGCAGCTAGCCCTAAATTAAAAGGCCCGATACCTATTCCTATTACATTATATATGGTTTCATTAGTCATGTTCAGCGATTTTTGCGGTGATTTGTACATCTTTGTTTTGTGGGAATTTTTCCCAATACCATTCTCTGTAGCAGAAGTTCAGATTGGCTTTTTTGTGTGGCATTTCAATGATTTTTTCTATTTTGAAGCCTACATGTGCCTTATTCATCATGGATGCAAAAGAATCTACAGAG
The DNA here is from genome assembly GCF_048296755.1 of Chryseobacterium sp. PTM-20240506. NCBI lineage: Bacteria > Pseudomonadati > Bacteroidota > Flavobacteriia > Flavobacteriales > Weeksellaceae > Chryseobacterium > Chryseobacterium sp. PTM-20240506. The sequence continues at coordinate 841,888 of NZ_CP182581.1, read as the reverse complement.
CCTTCTCCTACCATTTTTCCAACTTCCGGTTGGGCAAATACGTAATCTACCATAGATTGTGTGGAAGGAGAAACATATTTCTTTTTAGGATCTGTCGGAGCTATAAACTGATGCGTCCCATAGTCTGTAGGCATTACATCATAATAATCTCCCACAATATCCCGGCATGGCCAGTAAACTTCAATATTGCAGGAAGGTTCATCATTACTCGAAATAATATAGCTGTGGGCTTCGTCACCCGGTAACATCAGTCGGTAATAGGTTTCCAGCTCGTCAATCGGCCAGTTCATCTGCCATATTTTTACAGCATGCTCACGATTGAACCATTCATGAAGCATTTCAAGATCTTCATCAAGGTTAATAGGACGCATACTGATTGTAACATCTTCTTTCTGAAAATAACGCCTGAAGAACACATCGTTTCCTTTTGGATTGATCAGCTGATCCGAGAAGAAATATTTGTAAAGAAGATTGGGAATCCTGGCATAAGAAATAGCCCCGGCACTGGTAATTCCATCAATCTCATTGGCTACTGCCTTAAAGTTTGTTTTGGTTCCCCAATACCTGTTTTGAAGGGCATAGTTGGTAAACGCTGAAGGCATCTCATGGTGAACGGCATCAAACTCCCGGTATAATATATCAATCAGCATTCGTTCACTTATCCACCCTGTTTTTCCTAATGAGGCGATAAGTGCTGAAAAATTGCTCACCAGTACATGATAAGAAATGATATCTAAAAGACGCTCATCTTTGATAAAGAGATCCTCAATCTCCGGATATTCTTTAGCCAGCCCGGTATACTGGTCTCTCGAACTTTCTCTGAGGAGATAACCCTGTGCATCTCTTACAAAAAGTGTTTGAGGAAGCAATTGATCATCCAGCTGAATCAACAGGTTCTGCTGATGAGCCTCAGGAGCCATTCCATAATGGCTGTATAAGTGGTTTAATGGAGCGATTAATAGTTTAATATACTTTTCGAACCATGTGGTTATGGATTCTTCAAGACCCATTCCCAGGACATCTGAAACATCCGAGAAAAATTTCTGTATAAAAGTCTTTCCGTCAGCAGGCTCATCCTGGCATAACCTGGCGAGTAAAAGTATTTTATCTTCAGGTAAAAACGGATTCTCGCGAACTAATAAATTAAGACTATCAATGTTTTTATCATTGTGGTAGACTGCCAATGTTACAGGTTCTAAAAGAAGTTTGAACTGATTAAAATCCTTTTCAAATGCTGAAGCTGCGTGCTTACGCCATAATGCTGAAGCATAGCCTCTTTTTAAATCTTTTTCAGTGTTGATCCTGATCGAACCGGTTAAAAGAACATTCAGGGAAAACTTTGGCATCCATGGAATATGAGGGTTGTACATGCTTCTTATAGAAGATGTTGAATAAAATCCTTCTCCCAGGGCTCCGATGTGAATTAATGTCCTGTTTTCTATCATTTCCGAGCCTTCTTTTATCGATAAAAGATAACTGGCTTCCCAGGGATGACATGGAACGATATAGAAGTCGGACAGGCTTTCCCCTTCTTTAAGATAATTTTTTCCAAAGTCCGAAGGCAGAGAAACGATGCTTTTCAGAAATTCATTGTAGGAGATCTCTAAAACAGAGTTTTCTACAACATTGTTTTTATGCACTAAAAAATACTCAAGCTGTATCTCTTTATTGAATTCAGGACCATACAAAAGCTGTTCTTCTTTTGAAAATCCCATCCTTGCTTTGGTAAAAGGATGAAGATTATGCCCTGCCGGAAGCCTCTGCTCAGATTCCAGAAAGGAGTAAGACACAGGATCATTCTCCTGAGCACCAGCATTCATGATCAGTTCCAGGTTTCTGAAGCTGCTTTGGATTCTTTTGGTAAATAATTCCAACCCTTGTTCACTGAATTGCTCAGAAAGCTCTTTATAAACCAAAGCTGTCAGCTGGTCGATATCCACCTCAAAAATGCTTTCATTTTTATGATCAACGGCCCATAAAGGCATTGCATAATCGTGAAATGAACTTTCGGAACGATAAGCAACAGGGGCGAATAAAAACAGATTGCTCTTTTTTAATTCAAATCTTATGTATAGCGGGTAATTGCTGTTTTGAAGTGCCCGGGCTGTAAGGGTATCATATTTTGGAACTCCTTCATAAAATCTTCCGTTCCCCAGTTCCCGCAACATACCATTCAATAAGATTCTGCTTGTAATGGTAAGCGCTTTTTCTGCAACATTAGTTTGTTGTTCCAAAATTTTCTCCATGCTTTTTTATTGTGTTTAATATTTGATGAATATCTTCAGTAGTAGTAATAGGATTCAGGAAAGTAAATTTCAGATAGAAATTACCATCAACCTTGGTACTTGCTACCAGGATCTCTCCACTGTAGAACAATTTCATTTTTATATGTAAGTTCAGTGCATTCAGATCTTCAATATCGTCTCTCAGATAACGGAATACCAATACACTAAGGTCAGTATGCGATAGCAATTCAAATTCCTGGTCTTCAGTGATCATTGCTGCTGCATCTTTAGTAAGATCAATCACCCTGTCGGTATATTCAGCCAATTGTTCCTGCCCCATTATTCTTAAGGTAAACCAAAGTTTTAAGGCGTCAAATCGACGGGTACTTTGTATAATAGACTTATTGATCTGTGCAGGAATCTCTTCCTCATCCATTTCTGCAGGATTCAGATAATCGGCATGATGTTTAAGGATTCGAAGTTCTCTCTTGTTTTTAACAATGAAAGCACTACTGCTGATCGGCTGGAAGAATGATTTATGATAATCTATTGTTACAGAATCTGCTTTTTCAATGCCGTTTAAAAGATGACGGTATTTCGCGCTTAAAAGTAAGGCACAACCATATGCTGCATCTACGTGCATCCAGATATTATGTTGAGCCGCGATATTCGCAATATCCTCCAATGGGTCTACATTGCCAAAATCTGTTGTTCCGGCGGTTGCTATGATCCCGATAGGAATATTTCCTAATTCGATCTCACGCTTCATATATTTCTGAAGCAATGTAATATCCATCCGGAATTCATGGTCAGTGGGAACTTTTATTATGGATTTTTCCCCTAACCCCATAATAGATGCATTCTTTGAATTGCTGAAATGCGCTTTATCGGAAATGAAAATTCTAAAACGGCCGGCTTCAGGCGGTAAGCCGTCTTGTTTGATGTTGTGATGTAAGTTTTTTTGAGAGAAGACATCCCGCATCATCACCAATCCCATCAGATTACTTTGTGAACCTCCTGCGGTGAATACACCATCACTTTCAGAAGAATACCCTAATCTTTCTGCTGTCCAGTCAATCAGTTTTCTTTCCATAAAAGTGCCGCCGGCACTCTGATCATAAGTATCCTGTGAAGAGTTGATAGCGCTCACAAGAATTTCTCCGGCTAATGCTGGAATTACAATAGGGCAATTGAGATGGGCTACATATTGAGGAAGGTGAAAGGCTGTGGCATGCTTTACGTAGATGTCATCCACCTCATTCAGGAGCTCTTCATAAGAAGAGAGTTTTTGGTTCAGGTCAATGTGCTGAACCTTTTGTTTCATTGTTTTAGCTTCTATTCCGCTAAATGGTTTGTCGTTTCTATGAAGAAATGTTCCGACCAGGTCTAAAGTGTCATTGATAGCGGAACGATAGTGATCATAATTATCCTGATGAAAAATGTTTTCAAATTTCCCCGAAAAGTGATTCAAAGTGTCGTTTATCACTCCTTCGTGAGGCAAAATTTCGTTGTTCATATATTTATTTATAACGTTGATTAAAAAAAATGGTGTTGACTTATTTTTATTTGGACATAGGTTATATATCTCGTAATCAATACGTTAAGTTTTATTTTTTTGCATTTTTTATTTGGTACTTAATTAAAAATTCATAAATTTGACAACGCAATTGTTATTTAGAATAATTAAAAACAAATATAATAATTTAATCCTAACACAAAATTTTTTTTAATGAATTCTCTAAAAATTCTTGAAGAAAGCAGTTTGACTATGGAAAGAGTACTTCCTGTAGCCATTCAGATTACAGATAGCGAGCGCAGGATGATCAAAGACGCGGTAGATCATCTCGAAAGAAAATATGGAACTTTTGAAAACAGAGAGTTTGTCATGCAGGTTCATCAACTGGCCTCTTATTTTTTACCGGAAAGATTATTAAAGGTTCTGGCGTCATTTGCCAGCGATTTTTCCAGAGAGCAGTATGGTGCATTGATTTTCCAGGGCCTTTTTGACATTGACCAGGAAAAAATAGGAACGACTCCACCCAACTGGCAATCGGCGGATTACTCAAAATTCAATCAATACGGATTTGCCTGTGCTTTGTTGCATGGTGCTCTTCCATCGAAACCGGTACAGTATTATTCACAGCGTAAGGGAGGCGGGCTGATCCATGCGATCATTCCGGATGAAAAAATGCGGGATACTCAGACGGGATCAGGATCAGCTACAGATCTGTATGTCCATACGGAAGATGCTTTTCTTAAACATCAGGCAGACTTTTTAAGCTTTATGTATATCCGTAATGAAGAACAGGTACCTTCTACCCTTTACTCTATCCGTTCCCATGAATCTATTCATGAAGATTACAAACCTTTATTTGATCCGATCTTTAAAATTCCTAAGGATGCGAATCTAAAAACCGAGGCAGAGGAAATCGATACTTTAGATGCTATTTTATACGGAAATAAGGAACTGCCGTTTATGAGATTTGATGCCGCAGAGCAATTGTTTAATCCGGATATTAAGCAAACAGATATTGCCCATCATGCGCTCAGCAAATTCTGGCAGGAAGCAAAACATCTGATTTATTCAGATTTTACTCCTCAGGCAGGAGACGTTATCGTCGTTAATAATCATTTATGTGCCCACGGAAGATCCGCTTTCCGCGCGGGAATAAAAAATATTAATGGTGTTGAACATACCTGTGAAAGAAGGATCATGCTTCGTATGATGAGTAAAGTAAGTCTTATAGATATGAGAGGACATACCCTCAAAGAAGATCCATTCTTTGTAATAGAAGAACATTTGGGTAAAAACTTCAAAGACTTCTAATCATTTAAAGATTTAAATTTTACTATAAAATCCTTTCTGAGCATTTGTGCAGAAAGGATTTTTATGATGTATTACAATTTGGAAAATATAAGCTTAAATTGCCATCTTGCTTTTCTCATTTTCTAATTTCTCAATAAGACTTTCCAGTTCATCCCTATTTAATTCTGTTTGTATTTTACTGTTCATGATCTCTTTTAAAGCCAGAATATATGCTGTTTTTAAAGCATTTTCCGCTGTGGTTTTTATATCCGGGGAAACACCTGTGTGTTCCCAGTTTCCATGGGTTATTGTGGCTGTAATTTTTCCGACTGGAATAACGGTGAGGTATTGATCTGCAATAATAAATTCGTCTACAGGATTTGCCGCCCCTCCGGTATTTTCTCCAATGATTTTGGCGAGTTTATAGTTTTTAAGAAAGTAGGCTAATCCTTCCGCAGCAGAAAAAGAAGACCTGCTCGTAAGGATATAGACATTTTTATCAAGGTATTTTTTTCCTAAAACTTTTGTTCGGGTAGTATTTTGAACCGTTTTTTCTTTGTCTCTGAAATAGGTAGAATACAGATTGGTTTTTTCTTTGAAAAAATAACTGCAAAATAAGATAAGCATTCCGTTATCACCTCCTCTGTTTTCACGAAGATCAATAATCAAAGAGTTGGTATTCGCAACAAAATCCATTACTGATGCAAGTGTTTTTGCACTTGAACGGGATTCTGCAAACCCTTTGAAATTAATATAACCAATGTTCCCTTCCAATCTTTTTACATTTTCGAATCCGAAATTTTCAAGGCTATTAAGGAAATTATTTTCAGCGGCGGTTTCCTTTGCATTTTTCTTGTTTTCAGATGTTAGACCGTCCTTGTATTTAATAAAAAAATGCTGATCACCGGACACAGTCCTCAATTTTTCAGTAAGCTTCTGAGCCAGTTCTTTTCCGGTCAGTGTATCCCAGTCTTCCGGTTGAAATTCCGTTTCAAGCTTTTTATAAAGATCTTTATCTGTATAGTGCTCTTTGACCTTTTCCAGAATATCTTTCACAACAGGGTTGTTTGTTTTCTGGCAGCCAAATGATAAAGAATATAATAATGATATGAGGACAAGTGTTTTCTTCATGAGATATAATTTAAGTTCATGACAAAAGTACGGGGCAGGAAAAATTGAGAATTGTAAAAAAGGAAACAGATTAAATAAATAACCAGATATTATTTTGTTCTGTATTAACTTTTTTGAAGAATGTTTTTGGAGTTATTTGAGTAAGTTCCTTAAAATCTTTGATAAAATGAGACTGGTCGTAAAAAAGATTTTCATAGGATAATTCCGTAAGATTTTTCACCTGTTTGTTTCGCAGCAGGGAATTTCGAAACCGGTTTATTTTACGATATTCGGAGGCTGGTTTTGCTACAAACCGTTTGGTAATTTTATTAACGTATTGTCTTGTAATGCCATTCTTTTCCGCAATGTCCAGGATACTGATATCATTCTCAAGGTCTTTGATGATATTTTCGGCTCCAGTCAGATGCTTATCAATGAATTTAGAGAGCAGGTAATCTTCCAGGGCTTTTATTTGTATTTCCTTCCCGTGTTCATTCAGTATCTTATCCATAGCCTCACGAAAGTCCGAAGATAAAATTTTATCTTTTAGAATTAAGCAGTTGTCAGCATTAAAAAAATGATAGATCCCCAAAGGTTTAAAGTAGATGGTAATTTCATTAATGGGTTTCTCATAAAAGATTTCCGTAGATCCTGTGCATCGGGAGACCAAATCAATCACTATATTTTTTATGGGAGAATGATAAATTTCCATACTGCCTTCATCCGATCTGATCTCGGCATCCTGACAGGCTGAAACAATGAAAAAATTGTTTGGAAATGTCAGATATCTGATAGACGAAGCAGATTCATCTTTATCCATAAAATAATATCCCTGGATATATTTTTTAAGAACAGGATTTCTTGGTTGGTAAAAATGGATATCCATAATCTGACAATAAATAAGGGTATAAAATTACAAATACAAAAGAAAAACCTGAAGAAAATCTCTTCAGGTTTTTCTATATAACGTAATTTAATTGTCTTCTGAATATTATATCAGTTAAATGCTGCATCCATCGGGGTCACAGGCATTTTCTCCATTAGAAAGATCTGTGAATGGAGAAACCGTTTCTTTATACGTTTGCTGGAGTGCATTTTCAAAAACTTCAACAGGTTGAGCGCCCGAAACAGCATACTTTCCATTTAAAACAAAAAATGGAACGCCGGTAATTCCATTATTTCTGGCTTGTTGGATGTCTTCATTGACTTCTGATGTCAATTCCTCTGAAGTTACTGCATGCTTTGCCTCCTCTTTATCAATACCCAGTGATTCTGCAATTTCTGCCAATGTATCAACATCCCCCACGTCTTTGCCATCAATAAAATGGGCGATGAACAGAGCTTCCTCCATTTCATTGGACTTGTTGTATTTTTTAGATAACTGCAACAATTTATGTGCAGGAAACGTATTGGTTATAAGCGCAGTTTCAAAATTGAAATCAATACCAGCCCCTTTTCCCATTTGAGTAACCTGGCTGATCATTTGCGTAGCCTGGGTCTCAGGAAAGCCTTTTTTCTCTCTGAAGTAGGTAAGTGTATTCTTTGTTTCACCTGTATTTAAGGTAGGATCCAGCTGGAAGCTCTTCCACTCTACTTCTACCTGATCTTTGAATGGCAATTTTTGAAGAGCCTGTTCAAAATTATTTTTTCCTATATAACAAAACGGACACATAACGTCCGACCATATTTCTATTTTCATTGTAATTCTTGTTGTAATGTTCTGCAAAGTTACCATTTAATTTTAATGTAACAAAATTTATTACATTTAACTTGGATCTACTTCGTTTTACGAATAGAAACGCGGATTACAATGTTTTACTTACTTTCCTGCTAAAGATCAAATGAGCGATTAAAGCTAAGAGACCAAAGCTTGCTCCAACGAAGCACACCCCTTCCCACTGTGCGTAATGCCATGCAACCGATGCCAGCCATGTTCCTAATGATCCACCGATAAAGTAGCAGACCATATAAACCGTATTCAGGCGGTTGACCGCATTGGTTCTGATCAGAAAATAACTGGTTTGATTCATAATATGACTGGATTGTACTCCGAGATCAACCAGGATGACTCCTACAATCAAACCCCAATACGTGTATCCTGCAAAATAGGTAAAAGCCCAGCTGCCTAAAACGATTAGTAGTGAGTAGAATATGATCCTGTTGATATTCATGAACTTTTGGAATGCCCCGACTTTGGCTGCGGCTAAAGCACCTACTGCCCCTGCCAGGCCAAAACTCCCTACCACAGATGAACCGGCATTAAATGGAGGTTTCTCCATATGAAAAACCAAAGTGGTGAATAAAGCACACATAGAGCCAAAAGCCATTGCGCCCCGGAAAGAGGCCAGTTGTAAAACAGGCTGTGTTCTTGCGAGATGAAATACAGAACGCATCAGATCTTTGTATGTCCCCTTAAAATTTGGTGAGAGCTCAGGAAGCATTTTATACACTGCAAACCAAACGAGTATCATCAAGCCTGCCGCAATACCGAAAACGGCCCTCCAACCCAGAATTTCTCCCAGGATTCCCCCTACAAACCTGGATAAGAGAATACCCAAAAGTAATCCGGACATTACCAATCCTATATTGGAAGACTTCTTTTCATCAGATGAAAGTTCTGCTGCGATAGGAACAAAAAGCTGCGGAATAACAGAGGTCATTCCGATCAGTAAGCTCGCCGCATACAGCATCCATAGTTGAGTAGCAAAGGTCATCCATAAAAGTGATCCGAAAACCAAAAGAAGATCAATCAAAATCAGTTTTTTACGGAAAAATTTATCACCCAACGGAACAATAAGAAGCAATCCCAGTGCATATCCTATCTGGGTCAGTACGGATATTTTGCTGGCAGCACTTTCTGAAATATGTACATCATTTGAAATGAGTGCCAATAGTGGCTGATTATAATAGTTGTTGGCAACTACCAACCCTGAAATAATAGCCATCAGCCATATCACAGTTCTGGAAATGCCCTGAGAAGAACTCGCCTGCATACTAACGTTTTAAATTCAAAATTAATTATAGAATAATGAGATAAGTATCTTTCCTGATTTCCGGAATCAAATCGAGGATTTAAATTCCGGTCAGAAAGAAAAAGAAACCTTTTAATTACCTGCAAAGATAATTTAATTACATTAAAATTATTCGTTATAAATCCAATTGTTTTTGAAATTCTTCGAAGTATTTTGCCAGATGAAGACCGTCTGCCAGACCATGATGAGCTTCTATGGAAACCGGTAAATATTTCCTTCCGTTACGGATGCTGTATTTTCCAAATGTAATTTTCGGAATAGATTCCGTCTTATCAAAATTCGTAGGATGCAGCAGTGCACTGAAAGAATTCCAGGGAATAGTAGAATGTCTTATTAAAGCTTTGGTGACGCTATCAGTACTTAATCTTAATCCTGTGGAGCTTTGTACAGCCTGAATTTCTTTTTGTAATTCTTTATTGAAAACTTCAAAGCTTTCTGAAAAAGGAATGTAAGAAAAACCAAAAGTTCCGTCTGCCCTGGCGATTGTACTTCCCGCATCGATGACATCGAAAATGACCACCTGGTCATCAACAATTCTCATTTTCAGTTCTTCAACAGAATTCACGGCAACCATCGATTTATGAAGGTAATAGGCAAAAAAAGAATGACCGTTAGTTTTTACAGTATCATAAGCTTTTGTACAATCCACTTCTGCTGTAAAACCAAAATAAGGACTTGCCATTTTTGAAAAAAAATTAAAATGTTCTTTTCTGTTCCACTTTTCAACATCAATGATCTTCATTTTTATACTGCTTATTTTTTCTGCAAATTTCTGTAAGTTTTCTCATTATAAAAAATGTAAGGGTAATAAAATTGATTTTGGAATGCGTAATTTTGATACGTTGATTGTTGTTTGGATAGAAAAACACATTGTAAGGCTTAAGAAATAAGAAGTAAATTATGAATCCCGGATTTTAAATCAATGGTTACAGGATATGAAATCTGAGGCAGTTATGAATAACCATCCATAATTATCATTGCTCATCTAATCTCTAAGCTGTATTTCCCAACTTTCAATTCATTATTAATACTTTTTACATTTTACAAAAAATAAAAATATGGAAGACGCAAAAATTGGATTCATCGGATTAGGAAATATGGGGCATCCCATGGCTAAAAATTTAGAAAAAGCAGGATTTCCTTTGTCTGTCTATAACAGAACCACCGAAAAAGCAAATGATTTTAAGGAGAAGTCAACCGTATATACCAAAGTTACTGAGCTGGTAAAAAACAATGATGTTATTTTTACAATGCTGACCAATGATACAGCAGTGCGCCAGGTATATGAAGAAATTCTTTCAGAGGATATTCATGGAAAACTTTTCGTAGATATGAGTACCATTTCTCCACAAGCGACCAATGATATTTCCTCTGCAGTTAAGATAAAGGAAGCCGGTTTTATCGATGCACCTGTAGCAGGAAGTACCAAACCTGCAGCTGATGGAACATTGATCATCATGGCAGGAGGTGATGAAAAGGATCTTGATCGTGCTGAACCTTATTTACAAAAGCTGGGAAAGATCAGACATTTAGGAGAGAACGGAAAAGGAATCGCTGCTAAGCTTTCGGTGAATTATTTTCTGTCTACGCTCTATCAGGGCCTTGCGGAAACGGTCTTATTTTCAGATAAATTGGGAATCGACAGGAAGGACATGCTTGATATAATTAATGAAAGTGCAAGTGGAAGTGGTGCCACAAAAGTAAAAACACCACTACTGATCAATGATGATTATGCACCGGCATTTGCCCTGGATCTGATGTTAAAAGATATCCTTTTAGCCCATAATGCAGGAGCTGATTATCCTTTATCAAAAACGCTTATTGAAACCTATCAATCTGCCCATGATGAAGGATTTGGAAAAGATGATGTTATCGGGATCATCAATTATCTTAAGAAATAATAAGTGTAAATTGAAATATGATGAGTACGAGTACTGCTATTTTAAAAGGAAATAATTGGACTGCTAAAAAAGTAAATTCCACTTATATTGTGAGTGTGAAAAACCATTCAGGTATTGTGGAAGCGTTGACCGATTTTGTAATAAATCAAGACATCAAATCGGGAGAAATAACAGGAATTGGTGCTGTAAGTGAAGCGACGCTTCGTTATTTTGTACCCTCAACAAAGAAATATGTGGATAAAACGTTCAATGAACAAATGGAAGTCTCTAATATTTCCGGGAATGTTTCTGAGCTCAACGGCCAGCCACTACTCCATTTGCATATCACGTTAGGCAGACAGGATTATACAGCTCTGGCAGGACATCTTTTGGATGCAAAAATTTGCGGTGCCGGAGAATTTATTTTTTATCCGCTGGATACCAGAATAGTAAAGGTCAAAGATGAGGAAGTGGGAATTAACTTTTATGACATTGAAAACTAAGGAAATACCTTAATTTTTGTTTGTATATTATATTCAGCTACAACAATCATATATCCGGCTACTTTAATTGATAGATACATTCGCAACTTTGTATGTATAAATAAAACATATGAAAACAGTATTGATTACAGGAGCAAACAAAGGAATAGGTTTTGAAACTACCCGGCAATTAGCAAAACTTGGATATCATGTTTACCTTGGATGTCGCAGTCGGTCTCATGGAACTGAGGCAGTAGAAAAATTAAATGCTGAGGGATTTAATAATGTGGATCTGCTGGAAATTGATGTAACGGATTTGAGGTCGATACAATCCGCAAGAAAAGAACTGGAGAGTAGCATAGACCATCTCGATGTCTTAATTAATAATGCAGGTATTGCAGGTAAGCAGCCACAAAATATTTCTTCCTGTGAAATGGAAAACCTGAGAGGAATATTTGAAACCAATTTCTTTGGAGCTGTACAGACTACACAGGAATTGGTGAACCTGCTGAAAAAATCAGACGAGCCCAGAATTGTGAATGTTTCCAGTCAGCTGGCTTCCCTGGAAATCCAGAACAGTTCACAGAATCCTAATCATAGGATATATGATGCTTACAGCGCTTCTAAAACTGCATTAAATGCTTTTACAGTATTACTGGCAAGGGAATTCGATGGTACAAATTTTAAAATAAACAGTGTTGAGCCGGGTTATACAGCAACCGACCTGAATAATTTTATGGGGACGCAAAGCCCAAAGCAGGCTGCAGAAATTATCGTAAAATATGCTACTTTGGACAAAGAAGGACCTACAGGAAGTTTCTTCAGAAAAGATGGTAAGGTTGCATGGTAAAGAATAAACCACGAATGTGAAATTTTGTATTCGTGGTATTATAATTCACATTTTTAAATATGGAACAAAGAAAGACCATAAGGATAAAAACGATCACGGAGTACCATAAGCTAAGAGGGCTGCCACCACCAGAGCATCCCTTAATCAGCGTGATCGATTACAGTACAATGAAACGTCCTTCTGATATCGGTGAAGTCAACTGGATCCTTGATTTTTACCATATTTCAGTTAAACGGGGAATGAACGGCAAGCTAAAGTACGGACAACAGGAATGTGATTTTGATGAAGGTATTATGTTTTTCATTTCTTCCAACCAGGTGTTCAGGATAGCAGCAGAAACTACCTCAGAAAATAAACAGTCGGGATGGATGTTGCTTATCCATCCTGATTTTTTGTGGAATACATCACTGGCAAAAAAGATCAGGCAATATGGATTTTTTGATTATTCCTTAACTGAATCCCTGTTCCTTTCAAATAAGGAAGAAATCATACTTGACCAGATCATTGGGAATATCAGACAGGAGAGCCATTTGAATCTTGATAAATTCAGCCAGAACATCATTGTTTCGCATCTTGAAACATTGATGAACTACTCCGAAAGATTCTATGAACGGCAGTTTATGACACGAAAGGCGGTCAATCATAAGATCCTGGCCCGACTTGAAGAATTACTGGAAGCCTATTTTAATGATCATGATCTCGCATCAAAAGGATTGCCCACGGTGCAGTTTATTTCCGGCGAGCTTAACCTCTCCTATAATTATTTAAGCGCACTATTAAAAACACTTACCGGACAAACTACCCAGCAGCATATTCATGAGAAATTAATTGAAAAAGCTAAAGAAAAGCTCTCAACAACTGATTTATCGGTGAGCGAAATTGCCTATGAATTGGGATTCGAGCATCCGCAATCATTCAGCAAGCTGTTTAAAAATAAAACGGATATGTCTCCGTTGGCATTCAGGCAATCTTTTAATTAGAATAAAAAGTTCTTCCACGATTTGATTACATTTTTAGTTGATCGGGTTATCTTAAATTTTGATTTCCTTATGATCTTTGTATCATCAATTAAGATCAAAAAAATAAAAAAATGGAAACAAAAAAAGTATGGTTTGTTACAGGCGCTTCAAAAGGTTTGGGGCTTAGTCTGGTAAGAAAATTATTAAGTGAAGGATACCGCGTTGTAGCGACAAGCCGGAATGCCGAATCTTTGGTTAAAGAAATAGGTGATGCCTCTGATGCATTTTTACCATTGGAAGTTAATTTACAAGATGATTCCAGCGTAAAAGAGGCTGTGGAAAAAAGCATTGCACATTTCGGACAATTGGATGTTATTGTCAATAATGCAGGATATGGCCAGATAGGTACTCTGGAAGAATTATCGGACGAAGAAGCCAGAGAAAATTTTGATGTGAACGTATTTGGCTCCTTAAATGTGATCAGAAATGTTATGCCTTATTTACGGAATCAGGGTTCCGGAAATATATTTAACATTGCTTCTGTAGGAGGTTTATTTGGAAGTTTTCCGGGTTGGGGAATTTATTGTTCTACTAAATTTGCTGTTGCAGGATTCACTGAAGCTCTTGCTGAAGAAGCTAAAGCTTTCGGCGTAAAAGCTACAGTGGTTTATCCGGGCTATTTCCGCACAGATTTTCTTGCTAAAGGTTCTGTAAGGACACCTAAAAATACCATTAAAGCATACGAAGCAGCCCGTGAATCTGAGCAATTACACCTTGATACAATTAATGGAAACCAGGCCAACGATCCGGAGAAGGCTGCTGAAGTGCTTATTGCCATAAGTAAGGAGGCTCAGCCACCTGTGCATTTATTGCTGGGAAATGATGCCTATGATATACTTAAAAATAAAATTAATATGATTAACCAAGATGCGGAACAGTGGAAAAATTACACATTGTCTACCGCATACACAGAACTTTCATAATAAAAATGAATAAGACCATCGAAGAAACAAAAGAATACATCGGAATGTGGGTAACAGAGGATGGATATGTCCGTCATGAATTGCTGCCGGACAACCGGTATGATGAAGCACGTGGCTCAAGAGAAAGTGCTTATCAGGGACGTTATATCGTTTCAGGTAATCATATTGATTATAAAGATGACACAGGATTTACAGCTGACGGAGAGTTTAAAGAAGGGATATTATATCATGGAGGTATGATTTTGTACAAAGAAAATTGATTCACTAATTTAGCATCATAGTATAAGATATGGAAAAGACATTTCGCTTTAATTCGATTTCTGAGTTTCATCATTTTTGTAATCTTGAAGGACCTGAACATCCGCTGATCAGTCTGATTGATTATAGCAGGGTTTCTTACCCTGTGAAGGATGATGAAATGAAATGGATTCAGAATTTTTATTCTATTGGTTTAAAGCGGAATGTTAATGCTAAATTTAACTACGGACAGCAGGAGTATGATTTTGATTCCGGGGTTTTATCATTTGTTTCTCCTTTACAGTTTTTAAAGGTGGAGATCAATCAGAATGCTAAAGTGGAACCTACAGGCTGGATACTTCTGATCCATCCAGATTTTCTGTGGAATACGTCACTTGCCAAAAAGATCAAATCTTATGATTTTTTCCAATATGCAGTGAATGAAGCTTTATTTCTTTCAGACAAAGAGGAAAAAGCTATTGTAGAAATTCTGCTGAATATAGAAAAAGAATACCGGTCTAATATCGATAAATTTACCCAGGACCTGATCATTGCACAGATAGAACTGCTTCTCATATATTCCGAACGTTTTTATGAAAGACAGTTCCTGACCAGGAAAAAATCCAATCATGAAGTCATAGAACGTTTTGAACAAACAATTTCTAAATTCTTTGATCATGAAAGGATCATTAGCAATGGTTTACCCACAGTGAAAGCTATTGCTGAAGAAATGAATATTTCTCCTAATTATCTGGGAAGTCTGTTGCGTATTCACACTCAGCAAAGCACGCAGAACCATATTCAGAACAGGCTTATCGACTATGCAAAGGAACGGCTAAGTACAACCAGTCTGTCCGTTAGCGAAATTGCCTATGAATTGGGTTTTGAGCATCCGCAATCTTTCAGTAAACTTTTCAAACAAAAGACGGCCCAATCCCCATTGGAATTCAGAAAGTTTTTTTCATAAAAGATTGTTTCTATGTTTACCTTTTACTTGTTAAGTTCTTGTAAAAGAGAAAGATAAACATTCAGCCTGGCATGAAATAAGGTATCTGTAATCAATAAAGTTAAAAACAGAATAATACACCCTGCTGAAAAACCTTTTATATACATACTGCTTGCCAGAAGGTAGATTACAATGGAAACCAGAAGCAATGAACCCCAGATTGTTTTAAAAACGACATAACTCTGACTGTTGGCATTTCCTCTGGATTGTTCTTTACTAATAATTTCCTTTTGATTTTCTAAATACTGCTGTTCTAATTTCTGAACCTCTTTGTCTTTTGTGATTAATAAATAGCTACCATACCCAAAAAGCATGAGGACCAGTAAAATTAATGGAATAATGAGACCTTTATAAAAGATTTTATTGATTTTAAAACAATAGCAGATGAGCGGTAGACAAAAAATAAAGGCCCAGGCCAACATGATTTTAGCCTGAAGCAGATCCCCTTTTGCCCAATGATGAAGTTGCTGAATATAATTCATCATAATACATCAGGATACTGACTGTGGTGAAATTTCAGAAGTAGTAAGACCATATTTTTCTTTAAATGAATAATAGAAATGGGACAGGTTTTCAAATCCAAGATCCAGATAGATGTCAGCCGGTTTTTTATTTTTATGTTTGATAAGATAATACGCTTCCTGTAACCTTTTTTCCTTAAGCCATTTTTTAGGAGGCATATTGAATGTCTTCTGAAAATCACGCTTGAAGCCTGAAAGGCTGCGTCCTGTAAGCTTTGCAAAGGCATCTATAGAAAGATTAAAGATGAAATTCTTATTCATAAATTCCTTCAGGTCCGTTTTATGGGGATCGGAAAAATCAAAAAGCAGATTTTTAAAATCAGGATTACTCTGTAAAATAAGCTCAATAGCTTCTTTCACTTTTAAGGAAGCAAGATTGGAGCTAATTGTTTTTGTTTTATCGATGTAGGGAGTAAGCGAAATAAAATAATTCGAAAAGAATGCATCAGATTCAAAGAATATTTTCTTGTTATTATGGAATACATCGTCCGTTACTACTTTATTTTCAGCGGCATATTGCCGTAAAGTTTCTTTATCCAGTGTTATAGAAATAAATTGGTATTTTGCACTTTTGGCAGGATACTTTATGGTCCTGATCAGCTGGTTTTTTCTCACCAGAACCACTGTATTTTCCTTTATAACGGTTTTCCCCTGATCATGGAAAGCGTGGGTTTCACCAGACAGCTGAAAACCAAGGAAATGATCAGGAATAAATTCCTCATGTCCCCTGTGTTTTTCAAATGCACAGGAATACACCAGTTGATTAAATAATATTTCAGATTGTTCAGCCATTATACAAATATGCAAAATTTAAAAAATAGAAGAGGCTCCTTCAAGTGCTATTTCTCTATCCTGCTCCACAGTACCTCCTGAAGACGCGATAGCACCTATTATATTCCCTTTTTCATTCCTGATGACTACGCCACCGGCAATCGTAAGGAGACCGCCGTTTGAATTCAGCATACCATATCCGTGAATGTCTGCGCCAGCAATGATGGTTCCCATTACCTCCGTGTCTACTCCGAACATAACGGCCGTTCTTGCTTTTTTTATAGCAAAATCTATCACTCCGTATACACTGTCTAAGCGGGCAAAAGAAACCAGATGTCCTCCGGTATCTACAACGGCGATGCTTACGGGAATACCAAGTGTTTCTGCTTTTTTAATTGATTCGTTTAATGCTTTTGTTGCTTCGTGATAAGTAATATTCATGTCGTTTAAATTTAAATGGGAGAATGAATGCATGAACAATAATATTCATGCATTCTATAAGTAAATGTGTTTTTAGCTCTTTGCGCTCCAGGCTTCTGTTTGTAATTGTTTTACAAAATCCTCGGTTTCCTTTGGATGCAAATTTCTGAAGTTGCTATGGTCATCCAACGTAACATTTACAATAACATCTGCCATGGATTGAGGATCCAGTTGATGGGCTAATGATTCTTCAGCGCCTGCAAAAGCAGATTCCGGAGTGAAGTTTTCTTTAGGATCATACCAATGTCTTATGGAATCCACTCCCCTGTCATTAAAACCGGTTCCGAATACTCCCGGATTGCATGTTGCAATTTTGATGTTAAAAGGAGCCAGTTCTGTCTTTAAGCCCTCAGCTATAGCTTCCAGAGCATGTTTTGATGCGCAGTATGCTGCTACGTACGGAACCGTCCACAAACCTCCCATAGAAGAGGTAAATACTATTTTTCCGCTTTTCTTTTGAACGAATTTTTTAATGAATCCCTGAGCGAGTTCCAAAGCCCCGAATACATTCACCTCAAACATTGAACGGATAAGATCCAAAGGCTGTTCAGCAATAGGTCCGCCTTCCATAATACCGGCGTTGCTTATTAAAATATCAATATCATATTTTTTTAAGATATAAGCGATATCTCTTGAATTGGTAACATCCAGTTTATCAACAGTCATTTCTACCCCTTGCTCTTTGGCTTCACGGATCATGTCGCTCATCTGGGGGTATACCTGTGTTGTAGCAATTACATGGTGTCCTTTTCTTGCTAAATCGAAAGCTGCTATTTTTCCAAATCCGCTTGCTGCTCCTGTAATTAAAATCGTCTTACTCATTTTGTACTTTTTATGGGTTAGTCATAAGACAAATTTCAGATTTATACAGTCTTTGTTTATTGGTGAAAAGTCCAATGTTTTATTGCTGGGAAGTTCACACTGAAAAATGATTATTTTTCATGATTTAATGATAATTGGTCAGCTTTTTGAATGATAAATTAAACCAAATCGCTATAAAAGCATTATATCTTTTATCGATAACAAAATATACCTCATTTGAAACTAATTACATTCACAAAAAAAGGAATATACTGCCCCCAGGGTCAGTTTTACATAGATCCGTGGCGTCCTGTAGATCTTGCGGTTATAACGCATGGCCATGCTGATCATGCCCGTTGGGGAATGAAGAAGTATTTTTGCCATGATTTTACAAAACCTATTTTATACCAGAGAATTGGTCCCGATATCGAATGTCAGAGTGTAGGATATGGAGAAGTTACCACGATCAATGGAGTAAAAGTTTCCCTTCATCCTGCCGGACATATTATTGGTTCTGCCCAGGTCAGGTTAGAATATAAAGGATATGTAAGTGTGATTTCCGGAGATTATAAGGTTCAGGATGATGGATTAAGTACACCCTTTGAATTGGTAAAGTGTAATGAATTTGTTACTGAGAGTACCTTCGGACTTCCCATTTATAATTGGCTGGATATTGAGGATCTTAATAAAAAGCTTCAGAACTGGGTGTTGAGAAATAAGGAAAATTCCAAGACTTCAGTTTTTGTAGGATATTCTCTTGGAAAAGCTCAGCGTATCATGAAAGCTGTAGAGGGCCTGGGTAAGATACATGTCCACTACTCTATCGGAAAGCTTAACGAAGCATTTGAAAGTGCCGGAATCATCTTGCCTGAGTATGAAATCCCGGATTTCAGAGAAAGCATAAAACACCTGCAGGGTGAAATTGTCATTGTTCCGCCTGCTTTACTGGATACCAATATTATCCGTAAAATACCGGATGCCGCTACGGCAATTTGCTCCGGCTGGATGCAGGTTCGCGGGGCCAGAAGATGGCGGAGTGCTGATGCAGGGTTTGCAATGAGTGACCATGCGGATTGGGGTGGATTGTTACAAGCTGTAAAAGCTACCGAAGCTGAAATAGTACATGTAACCCATGGCCAGACTGAAGTTTTTTCAAAATACTTAAATGAGATAGGAATTAAGGCAGATGTGGTAGCCACCCAATTTGGCGACGATGAAGAAGAAGCTGAAAAAGAAATCATTGAAAACCCCGAATCATGAGACATTTTGCAGAACTGATCAACGCTTTGGAAAGCACCAATAAAACCAATGCCAAAATTGATGCGATCATTGATTATCTTGAGCGTGCTCCTGATGAAGATAAAGTATGGTTTATAGCCTTATTTACAGGCAAAAGACCCAAAAGGAATGTCAATACAAATTATATGAAAGAATGGGCTTTGGAGATTACAAAGCTGCCTTTCTGGCTTTTTCAGGAAAGCTACTCTTCTGTCGGGGATCTTGGAGAAACACTTTCTCTGATTCTTCCGCAACCTACCGAAAAAATAGAACGAAGTCTTTCACAGTGGATGAATGATATTGTGAACTTAAAAGAAAAGACAGAAGCTGAGAAAAAAGAGTTTGTCTTACAATCGTGGAATGGGCTGGATTATACGGAACGATTAATATTCAATAAATTACTGGGCGGAAGCTTCAGGATCGGCGTATCGGATAAAACACTGATTAATGCGCTTACAAAGTATTCCGGACAGGAAGCCAGTGCACTAATGCACAGTATGATTGGGAAATGGAATCCCGGTGAAGTTTCTTTCCAGGAACTGATCTCCGCCGAAAAAGTAAATACAGATAACTCACGTCCTTATCCATTTTGTCTTGCCTATCCTTTGGAGAAAGAGCTTTCGGAATTGGGAAATCCGGATGAATGGCTCGTAGAATACAAGTGGGATGGAATCCGCGGGCAGATCATCAGGAGAAATGATGAAGTATTCATCTGGTCCCGGGGTGAAGAGTTGGTAACAGAACAGTTTCCTGAAATTGCAGAGTCTGTAAAGGCCATGCAGGGGAATTTTGTCATAGATGGAGAAATACTTGCGGTAAGGGATGATAAAGTTTTAAACTTTAATGAATTACAGAAAAGGTTAAACCGTAAAAATGTCACAAAAAAAATGCTTACTGATGTTCCTATCGAAGTATTTGCCTATGATCTTATTGAGCTTGAGGGAAATGATCTGCGCGAAAAGCCTATCTCAGCCAGAAGAGCAATGCTAGAAGAATTATTCCTGAATGAAAATCCCGAAAAATTAAAGCTGTCAGCAATCGTTGATTTTGAAAAATGGGAGGAACTGGATCAGATCAGGGAAAGCTCCAGGGATATTAATAGTGAGGGTTTAATGCTTAAACAAAAAAACTCTCCGTATCATTCAGGACGGAAAAAAGGAGATTGGTGGAAATGGAAGATCAATCCCATGACCATTGACGCAGTGCTGATCTATGCTCAAAAAGGAAGTGGCCGACGAAGTGCTTACTATACAGACTACAGTTTTGCAGTTAAAAATGGAGATTCACTGGTAACAATTGCTAAGGCTTATTCAGGATTGACGGATAAGGAGATCATGGAAGTAAGCAGGTTTGTTAATAAGAATGCGATTGAAAAATTCGGTCCTGTCCGGACTGTAAAGGCGGAACTTGTTTTTGAAATTGCTTTTGAAGGAATAGGTTTCAGCAGCAGGCATAAAAGCGGGGTGGCTCTACGTTTTCCGAGAATCGTAAGATGGCGGAAAGACAAAACGGTAGATGAAATTGATGATCTTGAAGAAATAAAAAAACTGATACAATAGTTTGAGTGCTTTTGAACATACCAACGGATTTAAGGTTATCCAGCAATGGATGGCTGAAAAAGGCAATACCCCATTTAAATTCCAAACGGATACCTGGTGGAAATTTGGAAACGGATACAGCGGAATGGTTATTGCGCCTACGGGATTTGGTAAGACCTATTCCGTGTTTTTGGCGTTAATTACAGATTTTCTTAATCATCCTGAGAAATTTAAAAAAGGACTTAAAATGATCTGGATCACTCCTCTCCGATCCCTTTCCAAAGATATTGCTAAAGCCATGGAAGAAGCTATCAATGAAATCGGGTTGGATTGGACAGTAGGTGTCAGAAATGGTGACACTGATCCTAAAACCAGACAGCAGCAGGTAAAAAATATGCCTGAAATCCTTGTCGTAACACCGGAAAGTTTACACTTGCTTCTGGGGCAGAAAAATCATGTCAGATTCTTCCAGAATCTTCATTGTATTGCTGTAGATGAATGGCATGAGCTGCTGGGATCCAAAAGAGGTGTGATGGTGGAACTGGGAATTTCGCAGGTCAGAAAATATGCTCCAACACTAAAGATCTGGGGAATTACCGCCACAATAGGCAATCTTGAAGAAGCAATGGATGTTCTGATACCGTATGATGTAAAAAAAGTGAAGATCACAGTCAAACAACATAAAAAGATCGATATCATTCCTGTTTTTCCGGATGAAGTTGAAATTTTACCGTGGGCTGGGTATCTCGGGGCTAAACTGGCAGATAAAATTGTTCCCATCATTCTGGAATCCAAATCTACCATTGTTTTTACGAATACCCGAAGCCAGAGTGAAATGTGGTATCAGCTGCTTTTAAATGCATATCCTGATTTTGCCGGGCAAATTGCCATTCACCATAGTTCCATAGATGCTCATTTAAGGATCTGGATTGAAGAAAACTTAAGTAACGGCAAATTAAAGGCTGTTGTTTCTACTTCATCTTTAGATTTAGGTATCGACTTTAAACCTGTTGATACAGTGATCCAGATAGGATCAGCAAAAGGAGTCGCAAGATTTCTGCAACGGGCAGGAAGAAGCGGACACTCCCCTTTTGAAACTTCAAAAATATATTGTGTTCCTACCCATTCCCTGGAGCTGATCGAGGTGGCAGCATTGAAGGAAGCCGTCAAACAGAAAGTTATAGAGCCCAGAGAGCCTCAGGTTTTGTGTTTTGACGTATTGGTTCAGTTCCTGATGACTTTAGCTGTAGGTGATGGTTTCTACCCTGACGAAACCTATCAGAGAATTAAAAACATTTATACTTTCCAGGAAATAAGGGATGAAGAATGGCAGGCTATAATAGATTTTCTTACCATTGGCGGCAGTGCTCTGAAAAGTTATGAGGAGTTTCATAAGGTAGTTATTATGGAAGATGGTTTGTTTAAAGTTACTTCCCGCAAAATAGCTATGCTGCACAGAATGAACATGGGAGCGATTGTAAGTGATGCCATGCTGAAAGTGAAATTTATTTCCGGAGGCTATATCGGAATGGTTGAGGAATATTTTATTTCAAAGCTTAAAAAAGAAGAGAAGTTCATTTTGGCTGGAAGAGTTCTTGAGGTAGCAATGGTGAAGGATATGACCGTTTATGTACGGTTGGCAAAGGGAAAAGCTCTGGCTCCGAGCTATCTTGGAGGAAGGTTACCTTTAAGTTCAAATCTGGGGCATTTCTTAAGGGAAAAACTTTCCGGTGCATTGAATCCTTCATCTTCGGAAAAAGAGCTGAAATTTTTACATCCATTATTGGTTAATCAGGAAAAAAGGTCCCATATACCGAGAGAAGATGAGTTTCTGGTAGAACTTATTAAAAACAGAGAAGGTTACCATTTGTTTATGTACCCTTTCGAGGGACGTTTAGTCCACGAAGTGATGGCAGCCCTGATCGCTTTCAGGATTTCAAAACTGGCTCCTATTTCATTTTCAATGGCCATGAACGATTACGGATTTGAATTGTTCAGTGATAAGGAGATTCCAATACATGAAGATAATCTGCAAAAGATCCTGACCCGGGATAATCTTATGGTTGATGTAATATCGAGTATTAATTCGGCTGAAATGGCCCGGCGAAAATTCAGGGATATTGCCGTGATCTCCGGAATGGTGATTCAGAATTTTCCCGGACAACAAAGATCGAACAAAGCTTTGCAAAGCTCAGCAGGTCTTATTTTTAAAGTATTGGAAGACTATGATCCCAATCACTTCCTTGTTCGTCAGGCCTATACGGAGGTCTTCAACATGCAGCTTCAGGAGCAAAGGCTCGTGGAAGCTTTTAAGAGAATAGAAAAATCAAAGATTGTTTTAAAATATTCCAATACTTTTACCCCTTTAAGCTTTCCTATTAAAGTTGACAGTCTTCGTCAGACGCTTTCAAGTGAAGGGTTAGATACAAGGATACAAAAGCTGATACAACAAGCGACTAAGGGAAGAAAATAGAAAAAGAGAGTAAATAGAGCAAAGAAAAAAGAGAAAAGAGAAAAGAGAAAAGACCGGAATACTCAATAATCTTTAACTTTGCCTCTAACCTCTAACCTCTAACCTCTAACCTCTAACCTCTAACCTCTAACCTCTAACAAATAAATGAACATCGCCACAAAAAACGTAACCATTCAATCTGAAATCTTCACCTTAACCAATCAGCGCGCTGTATTTTGGAAAAAAGAGAAAGCACTGATTTTATCCGATCTCCACATCGGGAAAACAGCCCATTTCAGAAAAAATGGAATTGCTTTGGCGAACCATGTAATGAAAAGTGATCTGGAGCGTCTTTCTGTGCTGATTGCTTATTTTCAGCCTGAAAAATTTATCATGGTAGGCGATCTGCTTCATGCCGGAAATAATTCTGACGTGGATGAATTCTGTGCATGGAAAAATCAATATCCGGATCTGAAATTCTATCTTGTGGAAGGAAATCATGACCGGATTTCCAAAGTGCTGGATGAAAAATTATGTCTTGATTTTAAAGCTGATGTGCTTGAATTAGGAGATATCCTGTTTATTCATGATTTCGACAATTCGAATCCAAAGTTCCAGATTACAGGGCATATTCATCCGGGATTTGTCATCAGCTCTCCGGTTAAAAACATCCGTCTTCCATGTTTTGTAAAAACATCCGGACAGTTGCTTCTTCCGGCTTACAGTGAATTTACCGGATTAGATACAAAGAATCTTCCTAAAGGAGGAAAATTCTTTGTTTTTACCGATGCCGAGATCTATGAAATTTAAAATTGTTTATTCAATGTTTTCTTCATCATAAGATCTGTCTGTTCTTCATTGCCTAAACGGAAAATATGTTTGTCAAATTCCTCAAAACCGTTCTTTTTATAAAAACTAACAGCCCTATGGTTTTCTTCCCATACGCCAAGCCAGATATAAGCCTTATTTAGCTCTTGGGCAGTGTGTAATGCTTTTTCATAAAGAAGCTGACCCACTTTTTTACCGTGATGGCTGCTCTTTACATAGATTCTTTCAATTTCAAGTGACGAATGGTCCTGTAACTCAGTCTGTGCAGTTCCAGAATTCAGTTTCAGATATCCGATCGGGTTATCTTCTTCCCAGGCAATAAAAAAATAAGATTCGGGATTATTCAATTCATCAGTCAGTTTTTCTTTATTAAAACTTTTTTCAAGATAAAGATCCATTTCTTCTTTGGAATTGCTTGCTGCAAAGGTTTCCGAAAAAGTTTCTTTTCCGAGGATCTGCAGGATATCCAGGTCTTCCGGAAATGCTTTATTGAGTATTATCGAGCTCATGTTTACTGTTGCTTATTACTAATTGCAAAATTACAAATAGATTATAAAAAGGGATGGATACAGAGTTGATAAAAATTGACATTTTTGATAATAACATTGGTTTTACCGATAGTTTGTATTGAAAATAAAGTTTTCAATATTTACAAATATTCAGGAAATTTGCAACATGAAAATCATTCCACTAAAAGAAGGTAATTTTGTAGCCAGCCCAACCAAAGACTTCAGTATTTTAACCACGGCGAAAATTGATCTTGCCCAAGGAATAAAAATGGCTGTACAACCTTTTCTGATCATTACTAAAAACGATTATATTCTGCTTGATTCCGGATTGGGCTGGAAAAATCAAACAGGAAAAATGGTTATTTTAGACATTCTGGAAAAAGAAAATATCAGCCGTCATCAGATTACCAAAGTCCTGCTCTCCCATTTACATAAAGATCATATCGAAGGAGCGATCCGGCACCTTGAAACCGGCTTTGAGGCTACTTTCCCCAATGCTGACCTATATATCCAGAAGCGTGAATTGGAATATGCACGTGAAAATACCGGAAATCCATCGTTTGATTTTGATACCCTGGATAAGCTTGTTCAATTACCAAACATCGTCTGGATGAGTGATGATAAAGGCAGCATTACCAATGAAATTTCTTACCAAGTGGTTGGAGGACATACTCCTTTTATGCAGGTTTTCTGGATCACTGAGGATGGGCAAACGGCCTTTTATGGTGCTGACGATTTGCCACAGGAAGCCTATCTGCACTATCATCTCGCTTATAAAAGCGATTTTGATGGCAGAAAAGCTATGGAATTACGACAAGACTGGCAAAAGCAAGCCGAAGAAAAACATTGGAATATATTACTGTATCACGATCTTGATAAAACGGCTATACAGTTCTAAATCCTCCTATAAATCATTAAACCACTTGTAAATGTCTGTTTCAGAGGGAATGAACAGCTTTTTTCTGATTCTGTTTTTTCTGTTCTGGATGGCTTTTGGCGTTACAAAAGTATAGGTTGCAATCTCTTTTGTTGATAAATTCAGTTTTAGATAAACACAAAAAATCAATTCCGAATTTTTTAAATCGGGTTGTATAAGGGATATTTTTTCAAAGAAATTGGGATAAACTAATCTGAATTTATTCAATAGACGTGGAGAATTTTCTTTGGCTAATGCTATAATTTCGTCTTGAGCAAAAAATTTTTCGTTTAAATCTTCTAAATTAAATCCAGGTTTTTCGTTTTTCATAATATTTTTCTCATCTCTACTAGTTTCTGCAACGTTATCATTTTATTACACTGCTACAGAGTTTAATACGCTTTCTCACTATTATTTTTAATACATTTAGAATCTTCTGATTGTTATTGAAAACAATAGGAACACCATTAATTTTTTAGACTGAACTATTTTTTACAATTCCTTCATACCTTTAAAAATAAAGTTTGCTTTAACAAAGACAAAGAAAGAAAAAATGATTAAATTTTTGTTAAATTAAAATACCACATAGATACCACGCGAGTCTCTCCATAGTGCCAGTCAGATTTATTTTTAGTGTTTTTTCCAGATTCCGCATTTTTTAAGTGAGAATTCAAATGTACACCGCTTCACTCATTACTTTTTATGATCATGATCAATGTTTTTCTATTTTGTTATAGCAGCATGTTTCCACATACCGACAAATAAAATACGTGGTACTGATGTGGTACGTGATTTTTAGGAAATTACCGAAAATTAGTCTCTCTTTACTAAACAAAGGTAGCGGCTACCTTACCAGCATATTTAATTTTTAACCTTATAAGCTGATATTACCATGATAAATGAAGATCTATTGCTTTCCTATGGAGCAGAAGTTAAAAATTATAAATCAGGCGACACGATATTCCGGGAAGGAGAACTTGCACTACATTACTACCAAATTATTAAAGGAAAAATAAAACTCAATAATTATACGGAAGACGGAAAAGAATTCATTCAGAATATTTTTTCGGATGGGAATAGCTTTGGAGAATCCATTTTGTTTGTCGATAAACCCTATCCCATGAACGCGGAATCCCTCACCCCCTCCACAGTCCTCAAACTCTCTAAATCGGATTTTTTAATTTTAATGAAAGAAAATCCTGAAGTTTCCAACAATATTTACCAGTGTATGGCAGAACGGATGTATTACAAATATGTTATGTTGTATAATCTTTCCGTTAAAATCCCGCTTCCAAATTAAAACTCTTAATGGATTATCTTAAAAGCTATGACGAAAATAAGACACCGTATTCTTTTCAAATCCCTTTAACCAGGCAACAATTGGCTTCTTTAACAGGGCTTCGTGTAGAAACTGTAATTCGTGTTATAAAAAATATGGAAAAAGAAAATGAATTAAAAATTGTGAACCGAAAAATTTTCTATTAATTTTAAGCAAAACTAACTATCATGAATTCACAAATTGTTACCGGCAATCTATGGACCGCTCACAGAATTGAAGATTACTACATTGTAAAGCTTCAGGACAAAGCAGATGTTCTGGATGCTTTAAATGATTTTGTCTCGTATGAAAGGATCAAATCAGGAAATTTTTCGGGTGTAGGAATCGTCAAAGAGATGACCCTTCGCTTTTTAGAGCCTATTGTAAAGAAGTATTTATATACCCATTTAAATAATCCCATAGAAATTCAGAATATTTCAGGAGCTGTTTCAGATCACGAAGGAAAAATATCCGTTTCCTTGAATGCTACCCTCGAATGGAGAAATGAAACCACATTGTCGGGTCAGCTGATTGATGCTAAAGTACACGGTTGTACGGAATTCCTGTTTTATTCTGCAGATGACCGGATAATCACCGATGAGTTTCTGGACCTCTGCCATACCAGCTTCTGGAGTTTTAATTAATTGTATTATCCAAAAATACTTCAGATCCTTATTGAATAGGGATCTGATTGTGCTTTCGGAATCCATTGCCAGCCTTTTTCGGTTTTCCCGATATATCCTATCCCCGGCCACGGAAGATGGCAGGTGGTCACTAAAGTATTGTTGACAGAACAACTTTCTAAAATCCGCTTTCTGGTAGCAACTCCTTCTTCAAAATTAACATCCCATTGGGTGCCCCAATCCGGATGAGCAATGAGCAAAGAAGAATGAACCACATCTACGAGGTGTGTGATAGATTGGTCACCGGAAAATATATGCAATATAATATGCCCAGGTGTATGGCCGGGTGCCAGTTCTGTTTTGATGCATGAGAATAATACATCGCCGGGCTCAAAAATAGTAAGCTCATTTTTAATCGCTCCAAGGATATCGGTCTGTATTTTTCCTGTTGGATAAACAGTCATTTTGCTTTTGGAGAAATCTTTTGTTTCGCTGTTCCAGAAGTTATATTCCGGAGCCGGTATGTGATATTTTGCATTAGGATATCTTCTTCTGCCATCTTCAAAAAGGATTCCTCCGATATGGTCCCTGTGTGCGTGCGTGATCAGGATGTCCGTAACGTCTTCCGGTGAGAACCCTGCTTCCGATAAGCTATTTTGAAGCCAGCCAGCGTTTACGGGATCATGATACCCTTCGCCGGTATCCACAAGGATATGACGGTCTCCTCTCTTGATAAAAAGGGTGGTAATAGGCATCTCGTATTCAGATCCGGGTAAGTGTAAAGATTTTAAAGCATCCTGTACATTCTCTTCTTCAATTTCAGGAGCTAAAATAGGTTGTGGATTACCTATTCCAAAATATCCGTCCGATACAATATAAACATCCATTTCCCCCATTGGAATATGGATCGATGCGCTATTTTTTGATTTCATTCGCTTTCTGAATTAATATATTCCTATATCAGTTTTCAAAAACTGTTTTAAATAAGAAACACCAGATCATAAGAACTGGTGGTAAATTGATTTACTGTATTGCAAAATTAAATAATTTTATAAATAAAAAAAATACTTTAAATTAAAATTAATCCTTTCTGACAGGCAATTTCTGTTATTTAAAGCAACAACTTCCTGAATGCCTCGGCAGCAAGATGTACCTGTACCGACCAGTCGTCAGCAGCATCACTGCCAGCATCATCCGAAATATATTTCAAACTTAGAAAAGGAATTTCCTCCTTCATCGCAATCAATGCCAGAGGATAAGCTTCCATATCCACTACATTATAATCTGTTTCTATATGATCCATTTCAAAGCTGTCACCACTTCCGCATATCCCCTGTTGTACTCCATCCATTTTCAATCCGTATTCGAGGACAGGTGGAATTCCCGATAACGGAGTCTCATATTTTTTAAACCCAAGACCTCTTACGTCCATATCGCGCTGGATAAATTTTGTGCAACAAACAATTTCTCCTTTACCGAATGTTTTGCTCCCTGCGGAACCCAGATTAACAATTAGCTTCGGTTTTCTGGAATGGATTTCCCTGGTGAGTGCTGAGGCAGCATTCACCTTTCCTATTCCGGTGATCAGTTTATGGGTATCATTAAAAAGATCTGCGGCTTCAGATTCCAGTGCGAAAACAAAGAGGGTGCCTTCTAACGGATATGTATGCTCAGAATTAATTGCTATCATGAGTAATAATTTTTAGAAATAACGGATGCAAATGTATTTATTAAAAAGCATATAAAAAATCTGTGCAAATGGTTTTTTCTCACACTGTTCAAAACATAGTTAGATTTGGTGTTGTATGTAAAGACTCATCCCAAAAGGGTTGAGTCTTTTTATACGGATAAACAGTTAATCGTTTTTCCGCCAATTATTTCAACAGTTTTTTTCCAAGGTGAATGCTGTATAATGTAATCATTACTGTAATGACAAGGAATAAAGCTCCGATCCATGGCGTACTTCCAATTCCTAAAGATGATGTTACAATAAGCCCACCTGAATAGGATCCTATCGCAATTCCGATATTAAAGGCGGCAATATTAATGCCTGACGCCACATCCTGTGTTCCCGGAAGTTCTTTTTCTGCAATCTGAACGACTAAAAGCTGTAATCCGGGAACACTGGCAAAAGATAATGCTCCGAGGAAGAATAAGGTTATAATACTTAAAACCGGACTGTGAACCGTAAAGTAAAAAAGAAATAAAACCAGACCTTGTGCTATAAACATCCATAATAATGCTTTCAGGGGATTTTTGTTAGCTAATCTTCCTCCGATAAGGTTTCCCAGAGCAATAGCAATTCCATAAATCAGTAAGATCAACGTTACAACAGATTCTTTCAGCCCTGTAATTTCCTGCAGAATTGGTGATAGATAAGTGAAAACGACAAAGGTTCCGCCATATCCCATAGCTGTCATTAAAAAGGCAAAAATTAAACGTTTATTGGTAAGTACTTTTAACTGTTGTTGTAAAGAAGCTGTTTTTCCATTTTGTAAATGGGCAGGCACAAGAATCATACTGGCCAATAACCCGATAATTCCTAAAATAGCGACTCCGATAAAAGTTGCCCGCCAGCCAAAATGCTGTCCGATAAATGTTCCGAGTGGAACACCGGTAACAATGGCTAAAGTGAGGCCTGCAAACATAATCGATATTGCCGTAGCTCTTTTTTCCTCAGGAACTAAAGATGCTGCGATCGTAGATCCGATAGAAAAGTAGACTCCGTGAGCAAATCCTGTTAAAATTCTGGCTAAAATTAATGTAATAAATCCAGGGGCTATTGAAGCTAATCCATTTCCGATAACGAATAGGATCATAATGGAGATCAAAAGCGTTTTGCGGGGTACTTTACCTGTTAAAGCTGTCAAAACGGGAGCTCCTATGGCTACTCCTATAGCATACAAGCTTACCAATAAGCCTGCTGAAGGAATGGAAATACCTAAATCTCCTGCTACTGTTGGTAAAAGACCTACGATAACGAATTCTGTAGTTCCGATTCCAAATGCACTGATCGTTAATGCCCATAGCGCAGCAGGAAGGCCTTTTTTTATCTTTTGGGTGACTGTTTTGTCGGAAACAGCTATTTCATTCTGATGATTCATTGTATTATGTTTTTGGTTGTTCTTTTAACAGGACAAAGTTCCGATGAAATTCTGTATTATGAAAATTAGTTAAATAGTAGTTATTTATTATAATTATAATAGTTTAGAGGTTGAATTTAACCGGATCCGAATTTGTAATGATGAAAAAATATTGTTTATTTGTAGAAAAATACCGGTTAGTATCTAATGAAAAAATCTGAAGCCACCCGACTAAACATTCTCCAGAAAGCATTTGAACTGATTTATTCCAATGGATATCAGACAACAAGCGTAGACGAGATCATAGCAACCACCCAGGTTACAAAGGGAGCTTTTTATTATCATTTCAAAACAAAAGATGAAATGGGGTTGGCCATCATCAATGAATTGATGAAAACTACCTTTCAGGACACTTTTATTGCTCCCTTTAAAAATACGGATGATCCATTGGATGCTGTATATCAATTAATGTATTCCCTTCTGATGGATAATGAATTTTTAAAAGTACAATACGGTTGCCCTGCTTCGAATTTCACACAAGAAATGGCTCCATGGAATATAGAATTCACAAAAGCACTGAACAGTTTGTCGGGCCAATGGGAGGAAGCAATGATCCAGGCAATTGATAAAGGCAAAGAAAATGGAATGGTTAGTGAAAAAGCAGATGCTAAAGGAATTGCAGTCTTTGTAATGTCGGGCTATTGGGGAATCCGTAATTTAGGAAAATTAGAAAACAACAAATCAGTTTATCTTGTTTATTTAAAGCAACTTAAGGTTTATTTACAAGGCTTTCAATAATTTTTTTACTTAAAAACATACTAATTAGTATGTTTTTATTATATCTTTGTCTGCGTATTAAAAACTACACATGTACCAGACGCTTACTTTTCTGCATTCCATCTTCCGGTGGTTGGTTTTAATAAGCCTTATATATGCAATATTCAGAGCTTATAAAGGATACCGTTCAAACAGCAAATTCTCTAAAACTGATGATTCCGTGAGACACTGGACAGCAACGATTGCCCATATCCAGCTTGTTCTGGGAATTATACTATACTCCAAAAGTCCTATTGTCTCCTACTTCTGGAAGAATTTCAAGGTAGCTAAAGATACCGGTGACCTGTTATTTTTTGGACTGATCCACATTTGCCTAATGCTGATTTCTATTGTTATGATTACGATTGGCTCTGCCCTGGCAAAACGTAAAGAAACCGACAAGGATAAGTTTAGGACTATACTCGTATGGTTTGGCGTCGGATTGCTTATCATTCTTATTGCGATCCCGTGGCCTTTCTCCCCTCTTGCAAACAGACCTTATTTCAGATAATTATGACAGATTTACTTAAAACCAAAATCGGACGCCTGCGGATCCTTGCTATTCTTGAAGGGATCTCGTTATTAACCCTCGTGTGCATTGCTGTTCCTGTGAAGTATGGAATGGAAAATCCTTCTCTAGTAAAAATCATGGGACCGGTTCACGGTTCTCTGTTTCTGCTTTTCCTTTTTAATACCCTGAGTGTGGGAGTTGAGCAACAATGGAAATTTAAAGAGACAACATGGAAAGTCTTAATAGCTTGCTTTATTCCTTTCGGAACCTTTTATATTGATAAAAAAATACTAAGCAAGCTATGAAAAACCTTCTTATTTTCTGGGGAATTTTGCTTGGGATTTATGTCATCTACCGGGTCTACAGATACCAGACTCTGGACAATGGTTTGCCCCAACTTATTAAAAACGGAGCCGTTATCCTGGATGTACGGACGGAGAAAGAATATGAAACCTGCCATATTAATGGTTCCGTCAATATTTCTTTAGGAACAATAAGGGAAAGGTATATCGAATTAGATCCCAATAAAACGTATATCACCGTATGCTCGCATGGGCTCAGAAGTGTAAAAGCTGAAAGTATTTTAAAAGAAAGGGGATTTCTAAAAGTTTATAATGGTGGAGCGTGGAGTGACTTGGAGAAGACCTTGAAACCGGATTAAAAAAAATCGAAAAGATTTAAAGACCTTTTCGATTTAATATTTTAAAATCTTTATACTTTCTGCTTTGCCTCAGATAAGGTAACCAGTTTTCCCAAAGCACCGAATTCATGAAGGTCGCCAAATACTTCTATCCTGATCGATTGATCGATCCCTCCTACTCTTAATGGATCATAGCCGGTATCATGAATTAGCTTTTCTACCTGAGGATCGATACTGGTATCGTCTGTAGCATAGAATAAGACTGCTTTTTCTGGAGATTGATATGCTGCGTTGGACAACGTTTCGGCACCTAAGGTTCCCAGTGCTTTAACTAATTTTGCACCATGAGGAAGATAAGATGCATTGATTTCTCCTGCTGATTCATTTTCTCCGATAACCTTCTTGAATCCTCCACTTTCTGCGGGAGCAATCGGATTGGACGGATCAACGATGATTTTACCCTCCAGATCTGCGGAATAGTCTTTCATAAATCCACTGATGGTCCCAAAAGGAATAGCAAGGACTAGAATATCTGCATTTTTTACAGCACCTGGAATATCACTTGGTTCAGCATTCCATTTTTCAGAAAGTTCCTTTGCTTTTTCTAAATTACGATCTGCAGCAATAAATGAGGTATTGGACTTTGAAAGATTTCCTGCTACTGCCTGACCGATATTTCCCAAGCCGATTACGGCTACTTTTGATGATGGTGTCATAATGATTTCTTTTTAAATTGATAAGACAAATATCCATCGAAAAATGGTCTGTTTCCAATGAACTGCATCAAGAAATACGATTGATCTGGTTTAAGATTTTGATTTTACCAGTCTGTTTCTAAGTCTGCTGAGAAATTCAGGTGTAATCCCTAAAAAAGATGCAATCTGTGTTTGTGACAGACGATTAGATAAATGGGAATACGTGTGTATAAAGAAAAGATATCGTTCTTCTGCCGTAGAACTTATGCTTTGCAACAATCTGTTTTGTAATGTAATAAAACTGTTTTCCAGCAAAACCCTGAAGATTCTGTCAAATTTAGGAGCATTTGTATACAAAGTAACTAAATCCTCCCGGGTGATCTGCAAAAGCATGGTATCCTCCAAGGCATCAATATTAAGTTCTGAAGGCTGTTTCTTATGAAAACTTCCAATATCATTGATCCACCAGTTTTCTGCAGCAAATTGGATAATATGAGTATGGCCTTTTTCGTCTACCTTATACATCCTGAGGCATCCCCGGACCACAAAATTAAAGTGATTACAATGATCTCCTGCCTGAAGAACATATTGCTTTTTCCTGTATAATCTGGGCTTGAAAAGTTCACTTACAAGTAGGCGTTCCTCCGCATTTAAAGGAATGCGTTGGTTAAAATAATCAATTAATGGCTCTACTGAATCTTGTCCGGGATTTTCTTTCATAAAATGGATTCGTATGACAAATTTACTATTCCTTTGCTAATTTTATCCATTGATCAGCAATATTTAAGGAAATCATAATTCTTATTCAGTGAGTCCCGCATATTCCGGCAATAATACAACTGTGCAAATCCGTAGATTTTAGTCATTTTCAGGATGTAACCAGATTACTTTCTGTTCAGGCTGATGCTCGCGTCCAATGATATCCCGGTACAGATCGGGCCGTCTCGCTTTAATATACCGGTGTCCTCCTGACTGGAAGAGTTTTTCAGAAGTGATCAAAGCGGTTGCAAAGCTATCTTCAAATGAGCGGCATTCTGCCAGAACATCTCCAAAAGGATCAATGATCATGGAGCAGCCATTTTTCAGCTGGTCATCATCCATTCCTATGGGATTGGAGAAAATAACGTAGATACCATTGTCATAAGCTCTTGCGGGCAGCCATTTCATAAGCCAGTCGCGTCCTTTCATTCCATCAAACTCAAGGCGTAATGAAGTGGGGTCGGCTTCCCGGTTTTTCCAAAGTTGAGCATCTACAAAACCGGCTCCCGGTCTTGAGGAGGGTGTACACATGGTAACATGAGGCATAAAAATAATATCTGCTCCTAAAAGTCTGGTAGCCCTTACGTTTTCAATAATATTATTATCATAGCAGATCAAAATTCCGCATTTCCATCCATGAATATTAAAAATACAGTATTCCTGTCCCGGACTAAGATGGGGATTGATGAAAGGATGCAGTTTCCTGTATTTCGCTACCAATCCGTTCTTATCGACACAAACATAGGCTTTGAACAGGTTATCATGCTCATCTTTTTCAAAAAGACCGGCTAATATGGTAATGTTAAATTTCCCTGCGATTTCCTTTAGTTTCTGTATACTTTTGCCTTTCGGAATGAATTCGGCAATATCGAGCATTTGTTCCCTGTTTAGTTTTCGGGCAAATGTATATCCTGTGATTGAACATTCGTGAAAGGCAATAACTTGTGAACCTTTATGGGCAGCTTCCTCGCTTAGCTTTTCTATGACTAAAAGATTGTATTCTTTATCTCCACTTTTGTTTTCGAATTGCGCGCTTGAAATTTTTAGATTGGTCATATTTTTTTTTCAGCAAAGCTATAAGCTTGAAGTATTCCGGAATTGTAAAAATCCGCCATTTTCTCTGTGGCGTTTTTATCTTAAAATAAAATTAATAGTTAAAAAAAAACACGTTCATTATATCCAGCGAATAGAAAATGAATTGTTACCGTTTTTTATTTATTGTGCTTTAAATTGGTTCAATGAAGCTCTATAAAATTAACGGCTAATTTATTCTTCGTTGTAAGATATTGTCCGGGAGTCAGGCCAATGATGTTTTTAAAATCTTTGATCAGATGTGACTGATCCGTATACCCTGCTTCATAAGAAAGACTTGTCATGGTGGTGTTTTCAGTGGTATTCTTCATAAGACTCAAAAAGTGATGAAGCCGTATGATGGTATTGTACCTCTTAGGAGATATCCCAATATGGTTTTCAAATGTCCTTTCGATATGCCTTTCGGAATATCCTGTAAAGCGTTCGAGCTTTTTTAAAGATACCGTTCCTTTATTTTGTAAAAGATATTGCTGGGCTTTTATCAGCCAAAGCTCAGACATATTTTTTTTGGAAATCAGTTTTAAGAAGAAGAGATCCAAAGCATTGATTATCGACTGCGGATCATCTTTTTTATAAAGACTTTCCTGGAATGGTAGGAGCTGATTTTTTAAAATATCAGTTGCAGAAATGATTTCATTTTTAGTTTCTTTAGCAGACA
This sequence comes from Chryseobacterium sp. PTM-20240506, assembly GCF_048296755.1. NCBI lineage: Bacteria > Pseudomonadati > Bacteroidota > Flavobacteriia > Flavobacteriales > Weeksellaceae > Chryseobacterium > Chryseobacterium sp. PTM-20240506. Next base: position 806,029 of record NZ_CP182581.1, on the reverse strand, counting down.
CACCAAAAATAAGATTGAAAAAATAGGGCTGAAAAACGACTGCCAATAAAGAAAACTCCCCTTTTGTATAAAGATCTTTGTAGACAGTTGGCTGACCATAAAAAAAAGATGAGGGCAGGCTTTGCATTGAACCATCGGACATATTCATATCGGGTGATAGGATAAGCCCTGTATTCCCGTCAGCAAATAAACGCAAGTCTTTATGATCTTTTTCAGTATTTTTTAAAAAGATGTAATGTTTGATAAAACCGGATAATTGACTGGAAGGAGAAACCTGCATGATCCAAAATTAGGTAAAAATAACTAATAAAATATGCCATCCCGGAAACGGGGTATCCAATCTACATAGTGTGTAGCAAGAGTTTGAGTGATGAAAACAAGCAATTAAAGCCTTTATTTGAATATGCTTATACCATTTATAATTTAAACTTTTTAACGATCCATGGTAACGTTAAACCTTGTCCTAATAAGGAGATCAAAACCACAACGACAGATAAAAAGATAATTTCATTACGCATCGGAAACGGTTCTCCTCCATTAATCGTTGTTGGAAGACCTAATGCAATGGCTAAAGAAACAATTCCGCGCATTCCCGACCAGCTAAGAATAAAGCTCGTTTTGGAGTCGAACAAAGCTTCTTCGCTGATTTTTCTTTTACCCTGAAATGCCTTTTGAAGGTTAAATTGCTGCAGATATACCCTGGCCATTCTGATCAGTAAGGTTACAATCACAATAATAGCAGCATAACCCGCGTAGGTCCATACCTGGATTTGAGGCATTTTCTTCAAAATAACAGGGAATTCCAGTCCAATCAATAAAAAGATCAATCCATTGAGTAGAAAAATAATGATATCCCAGAAATTACGGGATTGTTCCTTTACATGATCAGGAAATTTAATCCTGCTCAGTTTAGACATTCCCAAACCTAACATAACAACAGCAATTACCCCGGAAACTTTGAAATGTTCTGCAATAAGATAAGTTACAAACGGCATTAAAAGGATCAGGCTGTTTACAACCATGGCATCTTTACGGAAGAAGGCAATAGAGAATCTTAATGCTATAAAAATAATCCAGCCAATAAGAAATCCTCCTCCTAGTACACATAAAAATTCAATGGACGCTTTCCAGGTTACAAAAGCTACTCCTGTTACGGCAGCTACGGCAAAACGATATGCTACCAACGCAGAGGCATCATTGATCAAACTTTCTCCTTCAAGTATAGTCATTGTTTTATGGGAGAGACCCAATCCTTTTGTTACGCCTAAAGCTGCCACAGCATCGGTTGCAGATAGAATAGCGCCTAAGACAAAAGCCAATGGCCATGTCATTCCGGGAATTAGGTAATAAGCCAGCACAGCAATACCTGCAGTAGTCATAAAAACAAGTCCTATAGCCAGGGTACCTATTGTATTGAGATTGGTTTTAAACTGCTGAAATGAGATATTAAATGCTGCATCATACAATAAAGGAGGTAAGAAAAGCAACATAATGATCTCCGGATTGATTTCAACCTCTGGCATAGCGGGAACAAACCCGATCATCACCCCGGCAATTAAAAGCAGCATGGGGACGGGAACCTTAAATTTACCGGCTAAACCGGACACCCCGATCATCAGGGCCATAATTACTAAAATGACTGCATAGTTCTCCATCAGGTTTGTTGTATTTCAGAAAATGTGTCGTTTTAACTGTTGTTGAGTGTATAAAAGTAACAAAATATTATTTCTGCTTATCAAAAGTCCTTTCATTTTCTTTGTATTAACCAAGACCAGAGGAAAATTTATTTTAGAAGAAGGGGAAAAAATATACCACAAATACAAGTTTTTAATAGACTAAATATTTCGTATTGGCATTTATGGTTAGATTTTTGAAGTGTAATACCTGAAATGAATTATCATTTTATTCAATTTTCTTAACCAATCACTTAAAATATAATATTATGTCAACAAAAGATCTTGTCCATTTGGAGGCAATCAAAAAGATTCAGGAACTTTCGACGAAAGCAAGAATTTGTATGTTTTGTACAGAACTGGAAACTGTTCCTGTTAATTCCCGTCCCATGACTTTGCAGGAAACGGATGACAGCGGGAATTTATGGTTTATAAGCAGTGAAACCAGCAATAAAAATTTTGAGATCAAAGAAGATCGAAGAGTTCAACTATTCTTTATGAATAATGATGATTCCCAGTATCTTTCTGTATACGGTGAAGCATCTGTATACAAGGATAGAGCTACAATTGAGGAAAAATGGTCTGCAATGGCAAAGGCCTGGTTCGATGGTAAAGATGATCCTAATGTGACGATTATCCGAGTGGAACCGAAAGAAACCTATTATTGGGACACTAAGGCTGGAAAACTGGTAAGTTTGTTAAGCTTTGTTGCTTCTGCCGTTACAGGAATCAAAACCAATAATGCTGATGGTGTGGAAGGCAACGCCAGCATTTGATCATAAAAAAGCAGACCGATTTCTCGGTCTGCTTTTTTAGTATTTTACTTCTCTATTAATACAGGTTTTGACCTGTTTTCATTTTATTTTTTCACATCTTCCAGCGATGCTCCGAAATTAATATGAAGTACATTCCCGTTAGGAGTAATTAAAGCAGGTACAGACTTTACACCAGCTTTTTCTGCAGCATCAATTCTGTCCCTTTCCTCTCCAAGATGTACAACTTCTATATGGTCTTGACCGATCAGGTTAATGATATCGTGCTCTGCACTGACACATACAGGACATCCCGCATGATAAAAAACGGATTTTTTCATTTGATTAATTTTTAAGGTTATTAATAATATTTTTTAACTCTTTTATTTCATTTTCCTGCAAGGGTTTTAGAGGGCTTCTTAAGCAGCCTCCATCTTCACCCAGGATATTTAAACCAGCTTTAATCGCTCTCGGAAGTCCTTTGGAAACAATAAACCTGAGTAATTCCACCTGTTTATAAAAAATATCCTGAGCCTCCTGTAATTCGTTATTTTCAATGGCCTTGTACAAATCTATATTCAGTTCAGGAATTAAATTAGGAGCTGCAGTACACCATCCTCTTGCACCAGCCGCAAATGCAGCAAGCGCCAACGGGTTTGATCCGTTATAAAAAGCGACATCTTCTCCAAGCTCTTTTCGCAGGTAATGCATTCTTTGGATATCACCTGTGCTTTCTTTAATCATAGTAACATTGGGAATTTCCAACAACCTTTTCAGTAAGGCCGGGGACATATCTACTCCACCGGTTGCCGGATTATTATACGCCATAATGGGTATTGATATTTTACCGGCTACTTTATCATAATGAGCAACGATTTCGTCATCTGTTAATTTCCAGTAACTCATTGGAATGATCATTACAGCATCAGCTCCCGCCTTTTCAGCAAATTGTGCATGATATATTGTTTTTTCAGTGGTTAAATTAGAAACACCCACCAGTGTCGGGATCCTTCCCTTTACCTGCTTTAGTGTTGCTTCAGTAACGGCCTCTTTTTCTTCATCCGATAAATACGGCAATACACCGGTACTTCCCAAAGGTGCAATACCGTTACTTCCGGAAACAACAAGTCTTTCGACTAACTTTTTGAAAAGAGGAAGATCTACTTTTTCATTTGTATCAAATGGGGTTATAGGATAGGCAATGATCCCTTTAAATGGAACATTTTTCATGTATTTCTTCTTTTTAAATGGTAATTTGATTTTACAAATCTCTTCCTTCTTCCTCTCTCAATGCTACGCCCAGGTTTTGTAATTGCGGAGCATTTTCACAGGCAATGTATTTTGCAGGTTCGGTATCACTGAGGTTTTGATGCTTGTGCCATCCCCACGATGGAATATATACAGCATCTCCGGCCTGCCATTCCACTTTTTCGCCTTCTATTTCCGTCCACCCTTTTCCTTCTATAACATAAAGAACGGTTTCATAAGTATGACGGTGCCTGTTGGTTTGCTGCCCGGGTAATAATCCTCCAATAGTCATGCTTACATTTTTACTGGGCAGATCCACAAAGAAAACAGGATGTTTTCTTTCCGTTGAAAACTGATTATGCTCACCAGCTCTTTCTACATTTTTATGAATGAGATGACTGGGTTTTTGGAATTCTGGTCTTGCAAAAGTTTTATGAAAATCTTTTGAACTGAATTTTTCATTGTCCATGATGTAAAATATTTAATGTTTTTTGCATTATTGCATGACAAAATTATTTTATATTTGGACCAGTTAACTGATTCAGTTTTTATAAAAACAGGTAGTCCAGATGTTGCGTCCTTGGAAATTAGAATTTAAAATCGATAAAAAAAGCTCAAAAGCAGTATATCTTCAGATTGCAGATACCATCATAGCAGATATCCGTTCCGGAAGATTAAGAGCCGGAGATGTACTTCCGGGCAGTCGTATTCTGGCCTCAATGCTTGAAGTGAACAGAAATACAGTCGTTGAGGCTTACCAGGTTTTAATTAATGAGGACTGGGCAATCTCTAAAGAGCGTAAAGGTATTTTTGTTTCTGACAGATTACCTTCTTCATTTGAAATTTATCCCGTTGATACCAAAGCCCGTATAAATGATCATATCCCTTATGCAGATCCTTTTATCATTGATTTTGATGACGGGCATCCAGACAGTAAAATAGCTCCTATTACTGAGTTGGCCAGAGCTTACCGTCAGATATTCGACAGGAAAGCCAGATGGCAGATGATGGGATATACAGATGTCCACGGCGACATGGAATTCCGGAGAGCAATTTCCCGGATGCTTAATCACCAAAGAGGAATGGATACCACTGAACATGAGATTTCCATAACCCGGGGAAGCCAGATGGCCATGTTTCTTACTGCAAAAAGCCTTCTAAATCCCGGAGATTATGTAGTGGTCGAAAATCCAGGATATAAGCCTGCCTGGAAAGCAATTGAGCATACAGGAGCCCAACTTTTGCCCGTATCCGTAGATCAAGAAGGTATAATCGTGGAAGATCTTATTCAAATTCTGAAAAAGAACAAAAAGATAAAAGCGATATATTTAACGCCTCACAGACAGTATCCTACAACCGTTACTTTAAGTCTCGCTAGAAGGCTAAAATTAGTAGAGCTTTCCAATGAATATGGCATTACGATAATTGAAGATGATTACGATAATGAATTTCATTTTGGTTACCGGCCCATCCTTCCCCTTTCAAGTTTTGCAGAGCTAGACAATTATGTATATATCGGGACTATGAGTAAAGTTGTTGCTCCGGCTTTAAGAATTGGTTATTTAGCAACCAAGGACACTTTATTGCTTGAAAAGATCGGAGAATTGAGGAAGATCATTGATGTACAAGGCGATGTGATTATGGAACAGGCTGTTTTGGAGCTGATCAAGGAAGGAGCGGTACGAAAGCATATTAAAAGAGCTACTATTCATTACAGGAATAAGAGAGATTTTGTATACCGGCTTTTAAAACAACATATGGCGGGTTGTGCGGATTTTAATTTACCAGATGGAGGACTTGCTTTCTGGATTGTACCTAAAGCAGAATTGAACTGGGATACAGTAACTGGTTTGTTATTAGATCATAAAATTAAAATAATTCATCCCAAGCATTATGGTTTTGATCAACATATTAATGGATTCAGACTCAGTTACGGTTCTCTTTCAGAGGAACAGCTGGAGCAAAGTATTAAGATTATCGGGGAAATATTGTCCGGACTACATCAACAAAGCTCTCCCGCTTAGGAAAGCTTCGTTGATTATTGTTTTTTAAAATGCTTTTTTAGAAATTTTTAACTAAACCTATTCCCACATTTCCCTGCTGATAAAATGGCATTACCATGGTTTGAGATCTTTCACTTTTTCCTCCTAAAAGTTTATTGATTTTAGGATAAAGCCAATAGGCCAATTCTGTAGATAAAATACCAAAACCTGCACCACCTACCACATCTCCGAACCAATGCTTATTATTCAGCATCCTGTATACTCCCGTAAAAACAGCAAATGAATATCCGGAAACTCCCAACCAGAAATTAGTATCCTTATATTCCCGGAACATAAACTGGGCCGAGGCAAAAGCCATTGCAGTATGGCCGGACGGAAAGGACAGGTTGTTCGACCCGTCAGGTCTTTCTTCTTTTGTGAGATGTTTAAGGGGCAATGTAAAGGCGGAGGAAATAAGTAAGGAAGTACCATAAATAATACTTCTGTCCCTGAAATTATGCTGTCCTCTAATTCCAATGGCATTTAATCCGTATACCAGAGCTGCTGGTGCAAACTGGGAATAATTGTCCAGTTTTATAGGATCAGGCTTGTGCTCACTGATTTCATATTGTGTTGAAGAATTAAGCTGTTTGAGTCCTTTAATACTTAAACTGGCTACACCATAGGTAATTAATGTCGCGGGTATGATTAGTTTTTTATAAGAAAACTGATGATTGGCCTGATCCGTATTCAATGCAACAGGAGAAATTATACTGTCTTTAACTTTGTCTACAGCTATACTATCCTGAGCAACAACATTCTGAAAGCCTATGAAAATTAAAATGATGCCTGCAATTAAACCTTTCATTTGAATTATATTTGAAATTAAAATTTATAACTATAGCCTAGTCTGATGACCTGAGTTTCATAATAATCGTCACTTGTATACCTGAATCCACTACCCTGGATTTGTTTTTTCATGACGAGGGTGTTAAAAAGATCAGTTGCATTTAGAAAAACTTCTCCTTTTCCGTTTTGAATGGATTTTTTTACTCCAAGGTCCATTGAAAAACGACCTTTGACTTTTCCTTGTGGAATAATATCCGGTGCAAGATAAACTGCTGTAAGCTGAGCATTAATGCCTTTAGAAAACTTAAAGGTGTTATTGAATTTTATATTCCCTGAAACAGCAGTTTGTTTCTCCGCTGAAAAAGGATTGGGTTGAGGATATAAATTTTCCACCGTAAAGGCGTTGATCTGATTCCTGTACACATTTCCATTGATATTGAATGAATAAACCGGGGAGATCTTCTGATTCCAGATGGCTTCAATCCCGGAATTATAACTTCTTCCTGCATTCTGAAATACGGCATAAATCAAATTACTTCCGGGAACAATACTGGAGATCCTGGTAATTGTTCCGCTTGAAAAACGATGATAGACTGAAGAATACAAATACCCACTGTCCCAATTGTATTTATGCCCCAGTTCAATTGAGTTCGTAAATTGCGGGCGTAAACCTGGATTTCCAACCTTGATAATTTCAGCATCATCATACTTTGGAAATATCCTGATGTCAACCTCATTAGGACGGTCTACCCTTCTGTTATAGAATACAGAAAACTTATTGTGATCATTAAGCTTATAAGCCAATCTCAGATTAGGAAAAGGCTGGGTATAATTATATCCGTTACTTGAATATGTAGGATGATTGGGATTTACATCATACCGAATTTTTACATACTCCATTCTTAAGCCCAGTTCTGCTTCCCATTTTTTATTTTCAAAGACATAGTTACCATATACTGCCGGAATCAGTTCTTTATAGTTTGCCCAGCCTCCTGCATTGGCATCAATTACAGAATTGATCCCCGGGATAAAATTCATATTCGTCGGTATATTTCTGTTTCTAAGCTTGATTCCAGCCTCAATACGTCCATATTTCAAAGGTTTCACATAGTCGATATTGAAATCATAAACCTGTTCATCGGAAAGAAGTTTAAATGCATCTGTTCCTGCTAAAGAAGGCAGAAAATTATCATAGAAATATTTTTCATCTTCCCTGTGGAAAGTATAATTGAAACCTATATTAAGCAGGTGACCAGCCTCTTTAAATTTATGCTGGTAAGAAGCCGTAGCCATTACCGTAGTTTTTAATTCATCCTCTAAAAATTGCCACAAGCGTAAACGCTGTGAAAAGTCTCCGTTAAAAAAAGGCTGATCTCCACGATCTTTTATTTTTTCACTTCCGTAAAGCCCTGAAATTGTCAATGTATTCTGGCTATTGATATTCCAGTCTATTCCTGCTTTTGTAGTCAGAAAATTGGTATTTCTGTTTCTTTTCAACTGTGAGTTGATAACCGTTCCATCATCATATATTCTTCTTACATATTCATTTTTGTTAAGGGTCTCGGTATAAAGGTTATCCGCCTGTAAAAAAGCATTGATCTTATTTTTTCTGTAATTCAGGGAAATCGATGGATTGATCTTGGGAGTGGTTTTGTATTGTGGGCGTATCGTAGGAAGATTTTGTTTTCTTTCCCATAAAGATCCGAGTCCCAGTGTAAAGCCTGCTTTTCCATTCCAACCATTCTGTTTGTTTTTCTTCATGATGATATTAATGATCCCCGCATTCCCGTTAGCATCATATTTTGAAGAGGGATTATTAATGATCTCAATCTTATCAATTGCCGAGGAGGGAATATTATCCAATCCGGTCTGGCTTCCGAATCCCGTTAAAGCAGTTTGCTTTCCGTCAATCAGAACAGTCACCCTATCATTTCCACGAAGCTGTATTTTTCCATCCTGTACTGCTATTCCCGGGAGATTCTGCATGCTTTGCAATACAGAACCTCCGGCTTGGCTGATATTATCCGCAACAGAATAAGTTTTCTTATCAAGCTGGTTGCTCACTTCATTTTTTTTATCACTTGTAAGCACAATCTCTTCTATTTTTGTTTCTTTATCATTAAGATGCTGTCCAAGCTCAACGGGAGGAATATCCAGAAACTCTGAAAGGCTACCCACAAAAAGAGGCTGACTATACGTATCATATCCGGATATTGAAACTTCAATCTGATAATTTCCGGGTTTTACTTCCGTAAGGGAATATCGTCCTTCTTCATTGGTAATTGTTCCCGATACAAATGCATTGTCTTTTGATGATTTTAAAATAACGCTGGTGTAAGGTAATGCAGCTTTCCCGGTATTCGTTACGAGGCCGGAAACAGTTACAGATGACACCTGGGCTTTGATCACTGAAGAAAACGATAGAATGATGAACAAAAATAACAACCTGAATTTTCCCATTATTTCTAGTCTTTAATTTCCTTTAAAAATTTACCGTTGGCATCAAAGATGATGTCCATTCCATTCACTTCTGCTTCGTAAGTAACCACCCCTTTTGAATCTGTTATTTGAGCAGCTTCTTTTATAGAGGATTCCGGATATTTTTTAATGATAAACTGTTTAATGGGAGTAGAAAGTGATTGTGGATTGATCAGCTTTTCAGTCTCAATAATGTTTCCTGTTGCATCCAGCAGAGCTGAATAAGAAGTTCCTTTAGATGTAAATCCCGCTTCAAATTTCCCTTTTTCTTTTTCCCATTTTACATGATGAGCGTCTGGAAATTTTCGGGTGAACGAAGATTGTACCTGAACCGGGACATCTTTTGTTTGGATCTTTTGTGCATGAATCATGGCTGCGCCTACTATAAATGCTATTAAAATTCCTGATTTTTTCATTGTATGATAGTTAATTAATGATACAATGATCGGGTATGATTTAGAATAAATTTAGAAGATGGGATTACAGGGGTTTATTTTCTTGCTTTTTATGAGAAATAAAGATCATGAAAAGTAATAGTCCCAGGGAAACCAATGACGCATTGAGTGTTCCCAGATCAAGTCCTCCCTTTGAAAGAGGTTTGGCCAGAAAATCACCAAAGGTAGCACCAAACGGTCTTGTAAAAACAAATGCGATCCAGAATAGCAAAACATGATTGATTTTGGTATGATAATGCAGGAGAACTACGACCAGGATAATGATACCGGTAACCCAGGCTCCCGTTAAATAACTTAATCCCAGATTGTCACTCAGGAAGTCACCGAATGCCGTTCCGAGACTATTTGAAAAAAGAATACTAATCCAATAATAGATCTCTTTGCTTCTTTCAAAAACAGGATAAACCTCAAGATTCTTATATTTTCGGTACCATAAGAAAAGCGTCGTTAATAGTCCTGCAACTAAAATTAAACTGCCTGCTAGGTATCCTGCTTTTAAAGTCCGGTCAATAAAATCAGAAATTTCAGTACCTAAAGTAGTGGTTCCTATGATTACCAGCCAGTAAACAATGGGAATATATTGCTTAACCGTTAATTGGATTGAAATAGTGATGATAAAAAGGCATAAGGTAACAAGAATACCCATCGTATATCCGAGATTGAGGGTCATGGATATAAAATCCCCGAAAGTTTCACCCAAGGTCGTAGCCGTTATTTTCATCAGCCAGAAAAGAAGCGTGACAGAAGCTACTTTATTAATCGTTTTCATTTTTTCATTCAAAGTTCCTGATCAATTTGGAAGAAATTTAGAATGAAAGAATAGATTTATGGCATCCGCATCATACCTTCGGGATTATTAGAAATTTACAGAAAAAATGTGATGATGATGCTCAAAATGATATGTTATGGTCCACCGTTGATGATTACAAATCTCTTTCACAATAGCCAATCCAAGACCACTTCCATTATTGTCTGTAGAAGCTTTTGAAAACCTTTTAAATAGAGACTCTTTCTCCAGTTGAACAGATCCTGAATTGGAAATGACCAACTGTTTTTCGGAAAGCTTTACATAAGCTGTTCCATTATTTGGGGTATACCTTACCATATTGATCAGAAGATTATTGACCAGCGTTTCAGCTAATGTATGATTTCCATTAATATATACTTTTTCAGTGATCTCTGAACGAATATGTATCTGCTTTTGATCAAAATACTCCTGAAGCATATCTAAACTCTGGTGGAGAATTCCACTCATTTCCAGGTTTTCTTTTTGAGCAAACTGACGGTTTTCAATCTTAGCCAGTAATAAAAGATTCTGATTGATTCTTGAACTTCTGGTCAAAGCCCTGTTGATTTCCTCTATGATTTCATATTGTCTTTCCGTAAGGTCCCTGTTCTGCAATAGAACATCCAACTTATTTTTGATAATAGCCAAGGGGGTTTGCAGCTCATGAGAAGCATTTTCCGTAAATTCCTTCTGAGTTTTATAAGCTGAAACATTATGTTCTATCAACTTCTTTAAGGATTCGTTCAGTTCTTCAAATTCTGTAATATCAGTGCTGGTAAAATCGATGGTATTCTGACTATTCAGATTGAAAGTTTTTAGTTCTTCCAATGTATTTCTGAAGGGCTGCCAGATGGAACGAGAGAGTCTTCTATTGAGGAATAAGAGTCCCACAACAATAAGAATAAAGAAAAAAACAGTAATGGCAGCAATAACAGCTATTGTTTCATGCGATTCTTCAATATTGGTTTCTACTGTAAAAAGAAATGGTTTATGATTGATATAAACCGTCTTTTTTAAACACCGGTAGCGTTCGACCTCTGGCTTTTCAGAAAAAGTTTTCTTTTTCTCTACTGTAAATGTAACGTCTTTTTGCGCGTCATTACCTGAAACATATTCAATATCAGTTCCTGGCTGAATCTTGTTCCAGAGGGCAATGCTTTTTTCCAGCTCACTATCCGAAAGTTTTAAGTGGTTAAAGCTATAAGCCGTTTTCTCTACAATGGTTATATTATGCTCATCCAGTTCACTTTTCCAAATAGTATCCACTACCCAGTAATAAATGGGTATACTGATGACCAATACGATAAGAACGTAGATCAGGAAAGGTTTTGTGGTTTTACTTAGTAAAGGTTTCAAAGTTCGGGGAAAATAATCATTATATTATTAATCATGAGGTTTACTTTATGTGGACCGAATTTCAGAATCCGGAAAATTTTATATCATATTTTTAATATCTAAGTTCTAATACCTGTCTCCTAATCTTCCTCTTCCCATTTATAACCTGTTCCATATACTGTTTTCAAATAATGATTACATCCTGCATCGTAAAGCTTCTTCTTTAAATTTTTAACGTGGGCATACACAAAATCGTGATTATCAAGCATGTCAGCAAAATCACCTGAAAGGTGTTCAGCCAAAGTACTTTTGGAAATTACTTTATTTTTATTACCGATAAAATAGATTAAAAGATCAAATTCTTTTTTGGTAAGCAACACGATGGTATTATTAATGGATACTTTTTTTGCCAAAAGATCGATAAGGAGCTCACCCTGGCTGATGACATTAGAATTATTAAACTGTTTTCTGCGGATAATAGAATATATCCTTGCCAGAAGCTCGGAAAGATGGAATGGTTTCGTCAGATAATCATCTGCTCCCATTTGTAATCCGTTGATCTTATCATCCAAAGCATTTTTTGCAGAAATAATAATAACTCCGTCCTGTTTGTTTTGCTTTTTTAGTTCTTCTAAAATTTTGAGCCCATTGCCATCGGGAAGCATGATATCCAAAAGGATACAGTCATATTGAAACATTTCTACTTTCCTTGTTGCTTCAAGAAAAGTAGTGGCAAACTCACATAGGTAATCCTCTTCCGACAGATATTCAGAAATGCTTTTGGCCAGCTCGGTTTCATCTTCTATGATCAGAATTTTCATGGGACTAATTTACATATCCAATTTTGAAGAAATTTTGAATAAACTAAAATAGTGCTAAAAATCCAAAAAAATAGAAAACATTAATCAGGGATTTTCGTCATGAGCCATGTCAACGGGTTTAGATTCTGGTGACCCTTTCTCCCTAAGCCAGATGGATAGAATAACAAGAGAAAAAACAGCTAGAAATTCACTTTGCCAATTCTGAAATGATTCAAACCAGAAACGGGATTCTGTTATATAATTAAATGCTGTAATTACTGGTTTTTCCTTGGAGATCTGCTCCGTATTGTACTCTTTGAGACTACCGTAAAAATGCAGTGCGAAGCTTAAAAGAAATAAAATGGCAAAGGCTATGGATAGAGAATGCTTATACATCTTTAGCCAAATACCTCCTTTCTTCACAGGCCAGGGTGCTTTTGGATGTGGGACAGGTTCTTTGTCTACATCTTCTTTTTCTTCCAGGGATTTGGATTCGCTGGAGCCCTTTTGTCTAAGGGAAATCGTCAGTAAAACATAGATCATCATCTGGAGGAATTCACTTTCCCAGTTTTCAAAAGTCGCCTGAATGAAATGACCGCTGTATACATATTCACTCAGGCTGAGAGTAGCATTTCCTTCCTCTAGTAATTCTTTATTCTGAGTATTCCAGCCGGTTAAAAACTGCCCCAAAAGACAAATGAGCATTAAAGAAATTAAAACAATACTCAGACTATTCCGGTAAAAGAAATTATTTTTTGACATGACCGTAAGTTTTAAAATTAAGATTCTATTCTTTGCAAATCCTTCACGGCAGGGCCCGTAAGAAGCTTACCATTAACATTAAAACGGGATCCGTGACACGGGCAGTCCCAAGTGATCTCTGCACTATTCCATCTTACTTCACATTTTGCATGCGGACAGGTACTCTTTACCATATGTAAACTCCCTCCTTTCTCTTTGTACAGCGCATAAGACTCTCCTTCGTATCGGATCACCTTGGCTTCACCGTCTTTAATCTCCGAAAGTGAAGTTATTTTTTCAGTGAGTAATTTGTCTTTAATAAAATCAAACACTACTGTTGCCTGCTCCTGTACAAAAGTTGAAAATCCAGCGATCGGTTTGATCCTTCCGGGAGAAAAAAGCTGCTCATATTTATTAGATCCTTTTACAATTAAATCGCTTAAGATCTGTGAGGTAATCGTTCCGAAGATCATCCCATTTCCCCGAAATCCCGTTGCTGTATAAATACGACCTTTACTTCCCGGCAATACTCCGATATAGGGTAAGCCATCTACCGGCTCGTAATACTGACTGGACCAACTGTATTGAGCTGTCCCCACGTCAAAATACTGACGCACATAATTTTCAAGCCTCGAAAAACATACTCCTGTATCATCAGAATGTCCTGTTTTATGGTCTTCCCCACCTGCAATTAGGAGGTTTTTCCCATCAATTTCCTGAACCCTGTAATAATGATACGGATCTACCAGATCATAACCAAGATCTTTCGGGTATGAATCACCTTTTAAGGTAAATGCAATGGCATAACTTCTATAAGGTGCATTCATAAAATGAAGCTGGTTAATCCCTGGAGGAATGTGAGTGGCATAAATTACATGTGTGGCATTGATTATGCCTTTCGATGTATGCAATCTCACCATATCGTCAAACTCCTCATGGCTTTCACAAAGGCACTTTTCGATAAACGCACCACCGGCGGCGATAAAAGCTTCGGTAAGTTTTTTTATATATTTAACCGGATGAAATTGCGCCTGATCAGGAATAATTGCAGCTGCTTTAAATGGAATGGGAAATGGAATATCATTAATAGAATCAATACGATGTCCTACTTTTGAAGAGCCTTCTATAATATCAGCGAGTTTCTCCTCCTGCTTTTCATCCAGAGCAAAAAGATAGCCGGTTTTCATCTCAAAATCGCAATCAATATCAAACTCATGGATATTGTTTTTAATAATATGAAGTGCTTCTATTCCTACATTTTTTAAGAGTATGGCATTATCTAATCCAAAATCTTTAATAGCTTCAGCATAGGTGGTATCAAAGAAATTATTCAGGTGAGCAGTGGTGCCTCCTGTTGTTCCAAAGCCAATATTGGAGGCTTCCAGGATAATGCACTTTTTGCCGGCCTTTTGCAGGCGCATTGCTGTTGAAATACCAGTAATACCGCCACCTACTATGGCTACATCATACAATGGGTCTGTATGGATTTTAGATGGGAATTTCCTGATTTCTTCCTGCCATATACTTTTTCGTACGCCGTCTCTAAACATAATAGATGTTTTAAGTTGTTATTCCAAATTACTATTAATGCACCCTACTTTTTAAGAGTGATGGTGTCATTTTCGACATCCGGACTTTTATATTTTGCCTTTGGCTCATCTTCTTCAAGATTGCATCTGCATGAAACCGTAGAAAAGAGACAAAAAATACCTAAAAGGATCGTTGCTGTTGTTTTCATAATACAAGTATTTGGTGGTTGATATTATTTTTGAATCCAGATGCTTACAGAGCGGGCATTTACTTTAAAAAGGGCCTTTCCGTTCTCATCTGATTTTATTTTATCTTTTCTCTGTTGAAGAAAATCGAAATATTCGGAATTAGCATTTTCTTTCCCCAGATCAATTTCTTTGGCCCCCTCACCGTTGTTAGAAATGATGATGATACATCTTCTGTGTTTTTCATCACCTTTTCTCATCCATGCAATGCAGTTCGGATCATCAAAATAGTTGATCTGCTCACCATAGGCAAATTCCTGCCGGGCTTTTAGAAGCAGTGGCAAAAGATGAACTTTAGGCATAGAAACTTTAATTTCTTTACCCTCTGACAAGTCAGTATATTCAGCGCCGTATAGGTCCGGATAGAAAATACATGGATAAGCATTTTCGTTCATAAGGATCAATGTGTAGGCAATCGGTTTAAACCAATCTTTAACGACAGATTCCAATGCCTGAAGTTTTTGGGTATCATGATTTTCTACAAATGAAACTGAGCATCTGGGATTCTGACTTAAAAGAGTGCCATCCAGAATATTTCTCAGATCATATTTCTCTTCTTCATTGGAGGCATTATAAAAATGGTAATGCAACGGAACATCAAAATAACATAAAAGGTCTTCCATGAATTCAGAAAAGTCGTTGATTTTTACTACCTCATCTTTCCACAATTCCCCCATAATAAAAATATCAGGCTTAAGCTCCGTTTTTATGTAGGTAATCCATTCTTTTAAAAAATCATAGGAAATATGTTTTAACGCATCAAGACGAAGTCCGTCTACTTTAGTCGTATCCACATACCATTTAATCCATCTTTTCATTTCTGTAACAACCTCCGGATTCCGGTATTCCACATCAGCACCCATCAGATAATCGTAATTTCCAAACTGATGACTGACAGAGTCATTCCATTCCTGCCCCGACGTATTGTGGATTTTAAAAACTCCCTGCTTTTCATTGTTGTCCTTAACAATAGTATCTATACCACTAAAACAGTGAAAATCCCATATGAAATCCGAGTATTTTCCATTTCTCCCGGGAAAAGTAAATTTCGTGAAAGCCGATGCTGAAAAAGAATTTCCTACCATTTCATTTCTGTTTTCTCCGTTTACTTCATGTACGATAATATCTTCTTTTTCATCCCCTCCTATCCTGTGGTTAAGAACGATATCCGCATACACCGACATTCCAATATCATGCGCTTTTTGAATTGCGGTAAGGTATTCTTCTTTTGTTCCATATCGTGTGGCTACTGTCCCCTTCTGATCAAATTCCCCTAAATCATATAAATCATATACATCGTAGCCTCTTCCCTCTTTACCCAGCCCGCCTTTTGTAGCAGGAGGAAACCATACGGCAGTTATCCCAATTTCTTTTAGATCATCTGCTTTTTCTAAAAACTCTTTCCAGAGGTTTCCTTCATAATACCAATGGAAAAATTGCATAATAACTCCATTCATATCATTTATCCATTCACAATAAGTCCTCCGTTAGGATGTAAAACCTGCCCCGTAATCTGCGCAGATTCTGTACTGGCAAGGAATAAAAAACTGTAGGCAACCTCTTCGGGAGTTGCATTTCTCTCAAACGGAGGTTTGCTGGGATCCTCCTCTTCTTCACCAAAAGTTTCCTTGGTAAGAGGTGTTGCTACAGGTCCCGGTGCAACAGCATTGATCCTGATTCCTTTGGATTTCGACTGTAATGCCAGGGAACGGGTAAAAGATACGATTGCCCCTTTTGTAGCAGAATAGTCTACCAGTTCTTCGTGTCCCTGATAAGCCACCGCAGAGGTTGTATTAATAACACTTCCCCCTTCTTTCAGATAAGGGAAAACTACTTTTGTAAGGAGGATCATTCCGATGATGTTGGAATCAAATGTTTTTCTGATATTTTCTTCCTCCAATTGTTCGATATCCTCTGCAGGAAACTGAACTCCTGCGTTATTCACGAGGATGTCTATGCCTCCGAATTCTTCAGCAACCTTCGCTGCCGTCTTTTCACAAAATTCATAGTCATTGATATCTCCCCTAAAAAGGATTGATTTTCTGCCGATCATCATAATGTCATTCTGTGTTTTTTCTGCATCCTCATCATCAGCATGGTAAATGATGGCAATATTAGCTCCCTGCCTTGCAAACAACAAGGCGACCGCTTTTCCAATGCCACTGTCAGCTCCTGTGATAAGAACCGACTTGTTGTTTAATCTTAATTCTCCCATGATCTTTAGTGTTTTTCTGAAACCGGCTCCTGCATGGCACCCATTCTCTGAGCAGCCATGCTGTCCGTCGATACATTAAGCATCGCAACATTTAACTTATTTCTTGTCCCTGAAATGATCTTATCATCTCCTTTTATCAGAGCATTGAATCCATCCATGGCAACATCTGCCGGAGAGGAAAAATTTTCTTTATCTTCCATGATCTTGCTCCTGGTCATATCTGCTTTGTTAAAGAAATCCGTATCTGTCGGTCCCGGTAAAAGGGCTGTTACAGTAATTCCGGTATCCTTCAGTTCTTCACGGATAGCTTCAGACCATGATAATATAAATGCCTTAGTACCGTGGTAAACGGAATGCCAGGGCCCGGGAGATTTGCTTGCAATGGACGCCAGGTTAAGTATTTTTCCACTTCCTTTGGATATGCGATCCTTTAAAAATAGTTTAGTCAGGATCACCACCGATGTGATATTGAGGTTGATGATGTCTATTTCCCTGTGTATATCGGTATCCTGAAATTTACCATAAACTCCCTGGCCTGCATCATTAACCAAAATTTCCGGACTAATGGCGTTGGCTTTAAGTTCAGAGTACAAAGAATAAGCTTCATCCTGCAGGAAAAGATTTTTGGAGATAGGGATCACATTCACTCCGTAGCTTTTAAATTCTTCTGCTTTAATTTTGAGCTGATCATGATTTCTGGAAACAATAACAAGGTCATATCCGTTTTTGGCAAAAATTTTGGCAAGCTCATAGCCTATTCCACTGGTAGCCCCTGTAATGAGTGCATATTGATTTTTACGTTCCATAAATTTATTTTAATATTAAAACCTGGTTAAGCTCACTTTTAAAGCATCCTAGAATAAATTCGGTATAATATAACTGTGCATCCAATGCCTGAGTTTTAGGATGAAGTTCAAGCTTTTTACTCAGAACAATTTCTCCTTTGTATGAAAATGCGAAATATGAAAATATTTTATAGGATGAACTTCTCACCGGTGTACAATAACCTGTTGTTGCAATGGACCAGTCTGTATCAAATAATCTTGCGACACTCAGGGCCATGGTTTTGGCAATATTCTCAGATACGCAATCACATTCTTCAGCTTCTTTCTGATCCACATCCAGAAATATAACTTTCTGTGGTAAAGTGTAGGCGGTGATACCACCGTTATAAAATAGAGAAGCGTTTGGCATTTGTGAAAATGCAAGCTGTAATAAGCCTGATGTTACACTTTCTGCTACAGCAATTGTTTCTCCTGTTTTAAGTAAGGACTGGCTTATATATTGAAGCAAATTTTCTTGAAATTTCATAATCGTAAATTTTTAAGTGATTAATTGGTGTACCATGTCGTGTTTCATACTTTCCATGGGTCCAGGACGACTTTCACACAGCCATCTTCCTTTTTGTCGAAGATTTCATAGCCTTTGGCTACTTCATCCAGCCCGAGACGATGGGTGATAATATCATCGAGTTTTACTTCCCCATGTTCTACATGTTTCATCAGTTTGTCTATAATGGGATGTACAGGAGCCTGTCCTGCTTTTAAAATGATTCCTTTATCAAAGATCTGTCCGAGTTTAAAATTATCGTAATTCACAGGATAGACCCCCAGAATAGAGACGGTTCCTCCACGTCTTACCGCACTCATGCAGGCCTCCAATACCTTGATTGATCCCTTTTCAAAATTCAGGATGGCTTTTGCCCTGTCCAGCAAATCTCTTTCAGGTTCGAAACCAACAGCATCAATGCAAAGATCGGCTCCCCGCCCGTCCGTCATGTCCCTGATCTGTTCAATGGTATTTTGGGCATTTTCCCATAAAATGGTTTCACAGCCCGTCAGCCTTTTGATCTGATCCAGCCTGTACTGTAAAGTATCAATTACAATGACCTTTTTGGCATTATGAAGAATGGCGCTTTTTACCGACATGGAACCAACGGGTCCGGCCCCAAAGACCGCTACTGTTTCTCCACCTTTTAATTCGCCCCACATAACGCCGGTATAGCCTGTCGGGAAAATATCGGTAAGAAATAAAACCTGTTCATCGGTAAGGTTATCGGCTACTTTTCTGGGTCCGAAATGAGCATAGGGAACCCTTACATATTGTGCCTGCCCACCATCATAACCGCCATAAAGATCCGTATACCCGAATAAGCCTCCTCCTTTTTCGGTAAGGATTCCGCCTTCTGGTCCATAATGTTCCGGATTACTGTTTTCACAAGCACCCGGCAGATCGTGCTGACAAAAAAAGCAGCCTCCACAGGCAACGGGGAATGGAACAACCACCCGGTCTCCAATGTTCAGATGGGTGATGCCTTTACCCAGCTCCTCTACAATTCCCATAAATTCATGTCCCATGACCATAGGACGAACTTGTGGTAATCCCCCTGAATACATATGAAGATCACTTCCGCAAATGGCTGTAGAGGTTACTTTTAAAATGATATCATTTGAATCCTGAATAACGGGATCGTCTACTGTGTCGCAGGTAATTTTACCTGGTGCGTGAAAAACTGCAGCTTTCATAATGTAATATTTTGGTGTGATGGTGTTGTTGGTGTGTGGTATGAATTTCTAAGAATTCCTTTCCGTCTCCAGATGCCACACCCTATGACGGGCAATAGCGTCGATAAACCGGTCTACTGAATTCTGATCCGATGCTTTTATAATCGCAGGGTCTTCGTGCTTTTTATGAGCTACATTAGAATTAGCATAAAGGTTATCCGTTCCAGCTCCAAAATAAAGAGCTTTACAGTGTTGATATGCTTCGTTTATAAAGTTGAGGACTGCATGTTTGTTTTCAGGGCTCAAAAGCTCTTTTTCAGACAGTTCTCCCGGACAAAGCAATAACGCATCAAAACATACACTCTTTGTACTGGTGAGAGAATGCTTGGGAATAAAAGAAGTACCATCATCAGCTGTCACGGGTGCTACGCTCGGACCTATGATCTGTACCTGGGCACCATTCTTTTCAAGAAGGTTTTTCAGCTGCGTTGTTGATGTAGCATCTGTTCCGTTCCCCATTATAAATCCAATGATCCTGCTTTTAATAGTATCTTTAACCGTATTTTCCATGCTTAAAGCGTCCGATTTCGCAATTTCAGGTTCCTTTTCTTTGCTTTGCAATTCTTTCGGATCCGCATCTGCCGGTATACTTTGATTGGGTTGCTCAGGTTTTTTAACTTTTACCCCTAATTTATTTGCTACAATGGAAGCCAGCTTTTCATCAATGAATGCTAGTTGACCCACTAACCTTTCCCTGATTGCAGGAATGGTTACTTTAGAAAGTTCAAAAATAAGAGCGTTTTGCAAATGGCGCTGTTCCGGATCAGATTGACTGTTATAGAACAGTTTTGCTTGGGAATAATGATCAACGAAACTCTTACTTCTTGATCTTATTTTAGCTCCTGAGACAGGCTCCTGATGAGAAACAAATCCTCCTTCCTTCATCATAGCCTGGAAAGGACATCCACCTCCTATAGAATTGGGTTCGTAGCTTACTTTTCCTTTAACGATCTGTTGTCTCATATGGCCGTCACGCTGGTTATTGTGTACGGTATTTACAGATCTGTTGATGGGAATTTCATGGAAATTGGGTGAACCTAACCTGGATAACTGGGTATCTGTATATGAAAACAACCTACCCTGAAGCAGTGGATCATTACTGAAGTCTATTCCGGGAACAAGATGTCCGGGATGGAAAGCGACCTGTTCTGTTTCAGCGAAAAAATTATCAGGATTTCTGTTTAAAGTTAAAGTTCCTACAATCTCTACGGGAACAATTTCCTCAGGAATAATTTTGGAAGGATCTAGAAGATCAAAATCAAAACGATGCTCATCTTCTTCAGGCACTAACTGTACCCCCAGATCCCATTCAGGAAAACTTCCCGATTCGATGGCCTCCCAAAGATCTCTCCTGTGAAAATCCGGATCTGCGCCTGAAATCTTCAAGGCTTCATCCCATGCAACAGAATGCACTCCCAGCCTTGGCTTAAAGTGAAATTTCACGAAATGGGATTTCCCTTCCTCATTAATCAGTTTAAAAGAATGGACACCGAATCCCTCCATCATTCTGAAACTTCTTGGGATGGCTCTGTCGCTCATCAGCCACATGATCATGTGCATGCTTTCCGGCATTAAAGAAATAAAATCCCAGAAAGTATCGTGTGCTGAAGCAGCTTGTGGAATTTCGTTGTCGGGTTCCGGTTTTACGGCATGGATAAGATCAGGAAACTTTATAGCATCCTGAATAAAAAATACAGGCATATTATTCCCCACCAGATCATAATTTCCTTCATCTGTGTAGAATTTTACAGCAAACCCTCTTACATCCCTTGCCAGGTCTGTGCTTCCCCGGCTACCTGCAACCGTTGAAAACCTGACAAAAACTGGAGTTTCTTTACCTATCTCACTGAGGAATCTAGCTTTCGTGTATTGGGAAAGACTTTTTGTTAATTTAAAAACGCCATGAGCTCCTGAACCTCTCGCATGAACTATTCTTTCGGGTATACGCTCATGATCGAAATGGGTGATCTTCTCCCTGAGAATAAAATCTTCCAGTAAGGTGGGTCCCCTTTCTCCTGCCTTTAGCGAATTCTGGTTATCATTAATTTTAAGCCCCTGGTTGGTTGTTAACATTTCGTTGTCGTTAGAGGTACTTAATGATTCCAGTTGTTCAATCTTTTGATTATTTTGTGCATCTTTTTTCATAATAGTGTAATTGTTGATTGGTGTTACTCCGAAGAGCTGTTATTCTATGTGATTTATTTCTCTGTCCAGACTATTGATAAGTTTCCGAAGATATTCTTCTTCTTTTAAGACCTTATAATAAGCTGTTTTAGCATATAATGTAAAATTCATATTCCCTGTTGTTTCATGAATATTGGGATGGGTTATTGAACTTTCATTTTGGTATCGGGTGATGGAAGCAATACATTCTGTTGTATAATTATCCAGTGTTGTTTTCAATTGTCCACAGCTGGCATTATGTTTTATTTTTTCCAAAGATTTCATAACAAATGCACTTACCCCATAGGTATTAATGATACCGGGAAATAAAGATTCATTCTCAAGGATATTATTTTTATCATAGAGGCCCGAATGTTTTAATGTTTCATTTTCAAATATCATAACCGTGAATTTTAAATTTCTGGGACTTTCAGATACTTGTCAAAATAATGCAGATCTTCTTTGTTCTTTATGGAAAGATAAAACATGAGCTGTTTCGGTTCCTTTGATCCAATACTGTTAAAGTCGTCAAAATGGCCTATCATGGCTCTGATGCTTTCGGTTTCAATATTCTTCACCGTAATAAAAACAAGAAAAATATTCTGTCCGATTTCCTTGGCATATACAGTGGCACTGTCTTCCAGCCATTTCCCTTTATTGGTAACCTCTTTAAACTGATCACATTGTATTGATTTGATTATCGCCTGGTAATTCATTTTGCTATAAGGTATTAAATAAGCCAGATCAATAGAAGCATCCATCTGGCTTATATAGGTAAATGTTTAATCTTCCTGCTCAGCATCAAAATTGATGTAGGTCTCAGCGATCTCAGTTAAGGTGTAATCTGTATCCTCTTCTTCTTCGAGGGTCTTTTCCAGAAGATCCGCTGCCTTATCATGTCCCATTGTTATAGCGAGCTGAGCAAGGCCACCATAGGTTGCTATTTCATAATGTTCTACTTTCTGCGCGGCAATAATTAAAGCGGCATCCCGGGTCATCGATCCGTCTTTGGTGGATTTTATAATCTCTTCTCCTTCTTTAATGATCTCTTTTATAGCTTCGCATTCTTTCTTTTCAGGCTTCTCATCGATTAATTTAAAAACCTTTTCGAGGCGGCTTACATGTTTTTTAGTTTGTAACTGATGATCTTCAAAAGCATCTTTCAGTTCCTCTGTCGTAGCGGCTTCCTGCATTTTTTCGAGAGCATCAATAATTGCATTTTCAGCAAAATAAATATCTTTTAATGCACTTACAAAAAATTGATGGAGGGAAGAATCTTTCATCTCCTTTTCATTAACAGAAGCGTTTCCTACTGTTATTTTCTTTTCAGGAGTTGTTGTAGCTGTATTGGTTTCTGATGTTTTCGTTGCCATAATGTGTGGTGTTTAATAGTATAAAGATTGCCCCTTCTATCAGGGAAGGGACAATCTGATTAATAATATAAATTATGAATTACGTCTGCCTCCGAATCCTGATCTTCCGGAACCTGATCCCGAACCAGAAGATCTTCCACCTCCATGAGATGCCTGACCTCCCATACGGGCGATTCTTGTACGTTCAGCTTTGCTCATGGCAGCAAACCCTCTTCTTGAACTTCCGTTTCCGGAATTTGTCCCACGTCCAGAGGAGTTACCACTATTTGATCTAGAACCTGAACCTCTGGAACTACTATTGCTTGATGATCTGCTATTGGAACCGGAATTTCCAGATCTGGAACCCGAAGAAGACCTTCCACCTCCATGCGAAGCTTCACCACCCATACGGGCAATTCTTGTACGCTCAGCTTTACTCATAGATGCAAAACCTCTTCTTGAAGTTCCATTTCCTGATGAACTCCTTCTTCCTCCGGAACGTGATCCGGAATTAGAGTTGCTACGGGAACCAGAGCTACCTCCTCTTCCTCTTCCTGATGTAAATCGGCCCTGACTATCTCTTTGCTGATTTCCATTTCCTGACCTACCACGACCTCTGTTGCCACTGCCATTGTCATCGTCGTCGTCGTCATCGTCATCATAATCCTCATAATCGTCATCTTCATCGTCGTAATCTTCATCATCATACTCCTCATCGTCGTCATCATATTCATTATCATAATAATCCTCATAATCTGAGAAATCATCATCATAATCCTCTTCTTCGGATGCATCGTTATAACCATGGTCATAACCTAATTGATACACTTCTTCAAGTGTTGATCTTGACTCATTGGATGAATTACCTCTTGAACTTCGATTGTTTGAATTTCTGGTGTTCATAACTTTAAATTTTTTGTAATTAATATTGCGTGATGTTATTAATTATTGGACGTGACTAGTATTGAACAACAATTAATGATTTGATGTTTTTAAATAAATTGTACAGCAAAAAAAGGAGTAATTATTTTACTCTGGAAAAGGAATTACATTCCTTAGTTGTAAATTAGTATATCAAAGATAGGAGATTAAAATGCCTATTCTTATGACTTGAATCATGTTACTAATATAAAATTCGTCTATTTTCGATTTTAATAGAATTTTCTTTTTCCATTTTCTTTAACGTTCTGATAACAGTCTCTACACGCAACCCGGTAAGGTTGGCAATCTGCTGTCTTGTCAGCTCTATAGGAAATTCAAACTGGCAGTCATTCTCCGAATAGCTCTTCAGGTACTCCATGAGCCCTTTCAATCTAAATACAGGATTCTGATATGCCATATACTGGGTCATCAGTATTTTATAATATAGCCTTTGAGAAAGGCAGGTGTTCATCATTAAAGAAAGATCTGGATTTTTTTCCAGTAATTTCAGAAAGCTTTCTTTTGATATTCTTATAATTTGTGTAGATGTTAACGCCGTTGCGTTTGTTGGATATAATTTATCCAGAAAGAGTAATGGATCTCCAAAACTCTGGTTTTTTCCTAATATATTCTGGATAAACTCTTTTCCCTCTTCATTATAATTATTAAGCTTTACTTTTCCTTCAGCAATCTGAAAATAATAAAGCGCATGGTCACCTTCTCTGAAAATCAATTCCCCTCTTTTATATGTTCTATCTTCTGCACCAAAAGAATATAAAAGTTCCTGGTCAATGTTCATGCAGCTTATTGTTTTCATTCTGTTTCCATTTGTACCCAGAAAAATACTAAAACTAAACCTTAGTACAAAATTTTTCTGTTTTCAATCTGCACGGTGCATTCTTTTTCCATTTTTTTAAAAGATCGTATAACTGTTTCTACACACAAGCCTGTAAGGTTGGCCATCTGCTGTCGGGTTAAAGGAATAGAAAACGAATAAGGGCTTTGTCATTATGAAAGCTCTTCAGGTAATCCATCAAACCTTTTAGGCGTGTTATAGGATTAAGGGAAGATATATTCTGCATCATTACATATTTATAATAAAGCCTTTGGGATAAAAAGTTGCTGATTTCAAGATAGAGCTCAGGAGATTCCTCCAGCAATTGAAAAAAAAGATTTTTAGAAAGTCTCAGGATATTACATTCCGTCAATGCCTCGGCATTCATAGGATAAGGTTTATCTATGAAGAGAATAGACTCGCCACAGCATTGTCCTTCTGATAAGATGTTCTGGATAAATTCCTTACCATCTTCATTATAATTATTCAATTTTACTTCACCCTCTACAATCTGATAATAATAGTGTGCAAAATCTCCTTCACTAAAAATAAAATCCGAAGGACTATATTGTTTTGTCTCAGCTCCCATAGAATATAAGACGTTTTCGTTGATTACCATAATATTTAGTTTTTGGTATTATTATATAAACAAAGTTCACAAAAAACACCCTAGTAAAATATTTTAATGGACCAATGCTTTTACAAGTGCAATAATTGCACCTATTGATTATTTTTTATGTTAATTATGATTTAATTAACTGATTGAAATACAAATTATTATATATAAATATTTTACGTAAATCTATCAACAAAAGGCATTCGTGAGATATCACGAATACCCAATTACTTGAAAGAATTTTTACGTTAATTTGAAGAATTATCTCTTTTTATTTGTGGTAGAATCTTGTGCAGGCATAGTGGTTGTGCCGGATTGGGCAGTACTGTCTCTGGAAGGCAATGATGTAGTCATCGTGTCAGAGGCTGGAGGAACAGCTCCCATCGTATCCCCCGGAACTGTAGTTACCGTGTCAACGCCGTTATTCATCTGATTTTCCTTTTCTTTTTTGCAGCTCAGGATAAGTAAACCCATGATGCTTAATGATAAGATCAATTTCATAATATTTTTATTTTGTGGTGTGTAGTGTATATAATATAATTTTAAATAAAAATCAATCATATTTATATATGAACGATTATTTAATAATTATATTTCAAATCTACAGATAAAACATTCATGAATTTATGACTTCGATCATAAGGCTTTTTGTGTGAAAGTTTAATTTATAATACCATAAAGCCTTACCAGAGTGATTTATATACAACAAAAAAGACTGCCTTACAGCAATCTTTTCTTGTTATAATATTTTTAAACCTTTTATTTTGCAAATTTTTTGGTCCCGGCAACACATAAAATCACACCAATTGTCACTCCCAGCATTCCTATACTTACAGGTTCATGAAGCAGATAGGCGGCCAATGCAAGTCCAAAAAACGGTTGTAAAAGCTGTAATTGCCCTACACTCGAAATTCCTCCCTGCGCAAGTCCTTTATACCAAAAAATAAACCCGATAAACATACTGAATAATGAAATATAAGCTAGGCCAAACCATCCCTGTCCGCTTACGGTTTCAATATGGTTGGGAAAATAGAGGAAAAATAAAGGGATCATAAGGGGTAAAGCCAGTATCAGCGCCCAGGATATCACCTGCCACCCTCCTAGTGTTTTTGACAACTTAGCACCTTCCGCATAACCAAGCCCACATAAAACAACAGCGGCAAGCATCAGAATATCGCCAACAGGAGAAGCTGATATCCCTTGCGAAACAGCATATCCTATGACCAAAAGGCTGCCGGCAATAGAAAAAAACCAAAATACAGGATGCGGTCGCTCGCCACCTCTGAGTACCCCGAATATAGCCGTTGCAAGAGGAAGCATTCCTAAAAACACGATAGAATGTGCAGATGTGATATATTGAAGGGCCAGAGAAGACAACAAAGGGAAACCAATAACACATCCCAATGAGACCAGAGCTAATGGGAATATCTGTTCCTTTACCGGACGTTTTTCTTTATATATGAGAATGACAGATAAAGCCAATACACCGGCAATGGTTGCCCGCGCGATCGTTACGAAAATTGGGTTCATATCCATTACGGCTAATTTTGTGGCCGGCAGCGAACCGCTGAATAGCAATACTCCGATAAATCCGTTGATCCATCCGCTAAGAGCCTGATCTTTTGAAATTTTATTCGTTATCATTTTATATTTTATTATAAATCAAAATTAGAGAGGAAAAATAAATAAACACAGTCTCAGTTTTGTATATTTGCATGAGCACAGTTTAAGATATGAGTAAAAATTTTTTGTACACAGAGATCACCAATGGTTTTGTTTCACAGATTACAAGCGGCGTTTTGAAGCCTGGTGATAAGCTTCCGTCGGTAAGAAAATTATGCCTTGAGCATCAGATTAGCATGAACACGGCAAAGCGTGTATTCCTGGAACTGGAATCCATGTCGCTCATTGAACCCAAACCACAGTCCGGATATTTTGTAAGTCAGTTACTTTCGGTAAAGCTTCCGCTTCCTGAAGTCAGCAGGCCATCACTGATTGCCAATAATAACGAACCCGATGAACTCATCAGTAAAGTGTATGAAAATATGGGAAAGAAAAATCTTACCCTTTTTTCCATAGCAATTCCATCCGGAGAATTATTACCGCATGCAAAACTTAAAAAGGAAATCATCCATGCCACACGGGAGCTTGAATATGGAGGCGCAGAGTATGAGGAACTCCAAGGGAATTTAAAATTAAGAAGAATGATCGCCCAAAGATCTTTATCCTGGGGCGGAAACTTTAGCGAAAATGACCTTGTGACGACCAACGGTGGAATGAATGCTTTGTCATTTTGTCTGATGGCTTTAGGAAAACCGGGAGATACAATAGCTATAGAAAGCCCATGTTATCCGGGCATCTTACAACTGGCTACCGGCTTTGGACTTAAAGTACTGGAATTGCCTACCCATCCTGCCCATGGAATTGAAATCGAATCCCTGAAAAAAGCTATTCCTAAAATTGACATCTGCTTATTGATCCCTAATTTCAATACTCCTTTAGGAAGCTGCATGTCTGATGAAAATAAAAAAGAAGTTGTAAAACTTCTTGCCGAAAATAATATTCCGCTTATTGAAGATGATGTGTACGGGGATATTTATTTCGGAACACACCGTCCGAAATGCTGTAAATCCTTTGATACAGAAGGAAATGTTTTATATTGCAGCTCTATCTCAAAAACGCTTGCCCCGGGTTATCGTGTAGGATGGATTGCTCCCGGAAAGTACAAAGACAAAATCCTCAAACTCAAACTTCTTCATTCCACCTCTTCTATTTCTATTGTAAATGAAGCCGTTGCTAATTTCTTAAAAACCGGGAAATACGAAAAACACCTTCAGGAACTACGGAAAACCCTGCAGGCTAATTATCAGAATTATGTCCAGACCATTGCGCAGCATTTTCCGGAAGGAACCAAAACAAGCAGGCCACAAGGAGGGCTTTCCCTCTGGGTGGAATTCGATAAAAAAATACAGACCCGGAAATTATACGACCTTGCCATTAAGCAAAGTATAAGCATTGCACCGGGAAGAATGTTCAGTCTCCAGGATCAGTTTGAAAATTGTATGAGAATGTGTATCGGGCTTCCCTGGTCAGAAGAAACCCAACAAAAGCTAATAGAGGTAGGAAAAATGGCTAAAATGATTGAGAGGGAATCTTAATCAACAACAAAGTTTTTCCTTGCTAATTCCTTTCTTACACGGCTAAGGCTTTCTGGGGTAATTCCTAGATAAGATGCGATCATCCATTGTGGTACCCGTAATAATAAATCCGGGTACATTTTAATGAATTTAAGGTATCTTTCTTCCGCAGTCTCGCCTAATAATGAGCTGATCCTGTCCTGAAGACTTCTGACGTGCTTTTGTAAAAGAATATCCCGTCTTTCTGCACTGTCCGGAAACTGGGAGACCAGTTTGTTAAAAAAGTCCGGATGAAGAAATAAAACTTCGGAATCCTCCACAGCCTCTATATAATACACCGATTGTTCGTTAAAGTAAATACTGGTGCGGTCAGAAATCAGCCAGCTTTCAGGGGCAAATTGTATGATGTGTTCTTTTCCGTTCTTATCGATCGAATACATCTTTAAAAGCCCTTTTTCTACAAAAAACACATAGCGGCAAATTTCGCCGTATTGCAGAAGGAACTGGTTCTTTTGAACTTTCTTTACTTCATAGTGCAAGCTACAGCCATTAACCTGTTCTGTGGGAACATTTAAAACCTGAGCTAGGTAGTTATTAATATTCTTCATTGTGCGATTTGGGTTATTGATATATTCTGATGCGAAGCATTATTTACGGCTTTTCCGTTTTCTACTACAATCAGTTGAGGACTTTGATGGGTTACATCAAGATCTTCTGCTATCTTATTGGAAATAGGTCTGTATGCCAGCAAATCAAGAAAATATAAATCTGCATTGGTACCGGCATCCTTAATTTCCGATTCAAAATTCCTGAGCACCGTCTTACTGATAAAACAACTGGTAGAATGTTTGAATATGGCAACCTTGTTATGGTATGATCTTTCTATAGCTTCTGCGAGATCTTCCTCGGATTCTATTTTTTTCCAGAAAGATTTCTGTTCCGGTTTCTCTTCTTTTCCGCCAAATATTTTATCAAAAAAACTCATACATTAAATTGTTTTAGGTGATGATCGAGATGTTTATACTCCAGAAAACCCCAGTCTTTCTCTTTCATTTTTCCAAATAGAACATGCTTTTCAGGCAGGTTATCTTGGGTATAACATTCCCAGTATTCATTCATTGTTTCTAAGAGTCCTTTTCTGGCCTCAGTAAAATCACAGTCAAAATTAACGATAAGTTTTCGAAAAGTAGGCATATTTCGGGGAATTCCGTTATTAAAGACCTGCATTTCTATTTTAGTGAGCACTCCTATTGTCTCAAAAAGGGGATTGATAGTGGAAAGCCAGGTTTTTCCCAATGCAATGCCAAGAATAAGGTCACAATGTTTTAACATTTGAGCAACATTCATCTTACCCCATTTTCCTGGAGAATTTTCAGTAAGCATAGAAACCCTGTTGAGGATCTCATCAAAATAGATTCGGTTATGCAGACTCTTTTTTACCAACCTCTCTCCTTCTTCAGATTTTCAATATGAGTAAAATGATGATTGCAATGCCAGCTATAAAATGCCAGATAGCTTCTAAGGTCATAATCCTGATGGTTTTCAGGATGATGAAATGTTCTTTCGAATTGCTTATTCGTGAGTGTTTTAAGGAGGATATACCATCTTTCGTGAGTTCCTTTGATCATTCTCATTGCCGGTTTCACAGGAGAACTTCTGCTGTCCTGGAGTTCAGCCCATTTTGCCTCTTCATAAGGTTTTATGGTTGGATTATTTTCCGTTAAAGCCAATTTAAAACGAATAAAACTATTAATATGGCTGTCTGCAATATGATTGACAAGCTGTCTTACCGTCCATCCACCTTCCCGATATGGGGTATCCAATTGATCATCCGAAAAGTTTTCAATCAGATTTTTCAGTTTGGCAGGAAAGTGTTTGATCACTTTTATATATTCATCCAATTGGATGTCATCGATGCTTTCCGGCTTTTCAAATGGTCCGATCGGATATTTTTTTAATTCTAAATTGCTCATTTTTAATTATCGTGGTTAATATGTTCTTCATCCTTTCAATAAATAACAGAAAGGTTTTTGCCCTTCCGGAATTTTTTCTAAAATTACTACAAGAAAAGCTATCAGCCAACAAAAAAATAGGGATTAACGGGATAAAATAAAACGCCTCAATTCTTAAAAAAAATTGAAGCGTTTTTATTGTTTCTAATAACCGTGAAGATCGATTCCTTCCGTTCTTTGCAATGTCACTTTTTTACCCATTTTCTTTTGAATAACCCTGAAATGTTGCAACTCATCATCCGTGAGGATTGAAATGGCGGTACCTTTTTCATTGGCTCGTCCTGTCCTTCCGATACGGTGAATATAATCCAAAGGTGAACGTGGTAGCTCATAATTGATCACACAAGGCAAAGACTCAATATGAATGCCTCGTCCCAGTAAGTCCGTAGCAACCAAAATCTGAGCACCGTTTACCTTGAACTCTTCCAGATTATTTCGTCGGGCACCCTGTGACTTCTGACTGTGAATGGCTACTGCTTTAATTTTATTCTTTTTAAGCTTTTCAACCAGATTATCTGCTGACTTTGTTGAAGATACAAATACCAAAGCTTTTTCAACCTTTTTCTCTTTGATTAAATAACGCAGGAAAGGCCCTTTATGTTCAGGAGAAACATGATAAGCCAGTTGCTCAATATTATCAATTTCAACTGCTTCCTTTTTTATTTCAATAATAACGGGATTATGGGATAAACGTTCTTTTATTTCAGAAACTTTATCATCTACAGTTGCTGAAAACATAGTCGTTTGTTTCATCGCCGGCATTAAAGCAAAAAGCTTATTCATTTCGTCACCAAATCCAAGCTGGAACATTTTATCTGCCTCATCAATCACCAGGTGCTTTATTTCTGAAATGCTCAAAGCTTTATGTTCTATCAGGTCCAATAAACGTCCTGGGGTCGCAATAAGGACTTCTACTCCGAACATTCCTTTCATCTGAGGGTTGATAGAAACTCCACCATATACTGCCATCGTACGGATATCACGTTTCAGGTTTCCGGTAAAGGCTCTGAAAACTTCATCAATCTGGATTGCCAGCTCACGCGTAGGAACCAATATCAAAACCTGAATATTACGGTCTTTCTTAACTTCTGCATTCTGTAATTTTTCTAAAATAGGCATCACAAAACAAGCCGTCTTTCCCGAACCGGCTTGTGCAATTCCCATCAAATCCTTTCCCTGTAAAATAACAGGAATAGCTTGCTCCTGAATTGGAAATGGCTTTAAATAGCCTAGCTTTTTGACAGATTGAATAATATTGTGTGATAATCCCAAAGACTCAAATGACATAAATACATATTTGCTGCAAAGATAAACTATTGATATTTGGTTTACACCCGAACCGGATTATTAATTTTACAGGTGAATGAGTCTGTTGGGATAGAAATTAATTATTTAAAAATTTAATCTATAATCAAGGACCATTTTCTGGGATGAACTCATCCATTGACAATGGTGAATTCTTTCATAAAGTGTCGTTTTGTCCGATAATTCGTGTTTGGATAATTTTTTGAGTATTAGTTTTTGTAAATTTATCAAAAATTCGAGATTTAAATATGAAAAAAGCACTAATAATAGTAGATGTTCAGAATGATTTTTGTGAAGGTGGAGCTTTAGCGGTTCCGGGAGCTAATGAAATTATTCCTTATATCAATCTTTTAATGGAGGAAAACGAATATGACCAGATTGTTTTAACCCAGGATTGGCATCCCGCAGACCATAAAAGTTTTGCCAGCAACAATGGAAAAAAAGTAGGAGAAAGTATTATTTTAGGTGGTGTTCCGCAATTTATGTGGCCGGATCATTGCATCCAGGGATCTTTCGGGGCAGATTTTCATAAAGATCTTAACAGGGATAAAGTAACCCACATTATTCAAAAAGGAAAGAATACCGAAATTGATGCTTATAGCGGTTTTCAGGACAATAATCACTTTATGAAGACCGGATTGGATGATTTCTTAAAATACCATGACATTCAGTTATTGGAAATCGTCGGTCTGGCAATGGATTATTGTGTAAAGTTCACCTGTACAGATGCTGTAGCAAACGGATATGTTACCTGCCTTCATTTTAACGGAACACGCGCGGTTAATGTAAAACCGGATAACGGTAGAGACGCCATTTACGAAATGATCCAGAAGGGAGTTACTGTTTTAGGATAGTCTTTTATTATCATAAAAATAAAAAGCACAGTTAATTACTGTGCTTTTTGTGTATCGATTACACCGGAATGAAATCAGTATAAATGACACAAATAGTTTTTACTGAATGGTATTAAATAAAAAAGCGTGGTTATTCTTTTACCACGCCTATATTTTTCAGTTTAAAAACCTTTTTGATCAATTAAAAATTAATCTCTAAAGCATTTTTAAATTGTTAACTTCTAATTCCGTAAGAATTCTCCAGTGACCTCTTTTGATGTTTTTCTTTGTTAAACCGGCAAACATCACCCTGTCTAAAGCTTCCACTTCATACCCTAATCTCTGGAATATCCTTCTTATGACACGGTTCCATCCGATATGGATCTCAATTCCTACCTCATTTTTAGGCTTTCCTTCAATAAACGAAATCTGATCCACCGTAGCAACTCCTTCATCCAGACGGATACCTTCAGCAATCAGTTTCATATCTTCATGTGTCAGTTTTTTGTCCAGTGTTACATGATAGATCTTTTTAGCATCAAAAGACGGGTGTGTCAGTTTTTTGGTCATATGTCCGTCATTTGTTAAAAGAATAACACCTGTTGTGGAACGGTCCAATCTTCCAACCGGGAATACACGATAAGGAGACGCATTTGCAACAAGATCCATTACCGTTTTTCTAGCTTTATCATCTTTTGTAGTGGAAATATATCCTTTCGGTTTATTCAGAAGGACATAAACAGGTTTTTCAGGAGTAATATTTTGTCCGTCAAAAACTACTTTATCACTTTTCTGAACCTGATAGCCCATTTCAGTAACCACTTTTCCGTTTACTTCTACAAGAC
The DNA here is from genome assembly GCF_048296755.1 of Chryseobacterium sp. PTM-20240506. Taxonomy (NCBI): domain Bacteria; kingdom Pseudomonadati; phylum Bacteroidota; class Flavobacteriia; order Flavobacteriales; family Weeksellaceae; genus Chryseobacterium; species Chryseobacterium sp. PTM-20240506. The sequence goes on along the minus strand of NZ_CP182581.1, from coordinate 772,356 downwards.
CCTGTGTGATCAGTTCATCTGCTTCCCTTCTGCTGCATATTCCTGAATTGGCTATATACTTGTTAAGACGGATCGTATCTTTATGGACATCTTTTTCGATCTTGCTCAATCTTCTTTTCTGTACAAAAGATCTTGCTTTATCTTCATCTCTGTCATTGCCCGATGAAGGTCTTCTACCATATTTTAAGCTACCTCTCTCATATTTGTCTCTTGCATCAAAACTTTTCCCTCCTCTTTTAGGACCTGGTTTTCCATAGGTCTTTTTTTCTCGTCCTTCACTTTGATTGGTAATATAAGGTGTTCTCTCAGGTTTTGATTTACCTTCTTCAGCACGTCCTTCAAAACTTTCCTCACTCCTCTTAAACTTCGAACTGCTGCTTTTGTGATCAAAATTTCTCTCTCCTGCTTTAGGAAAAGATTTCTTGAAAGAACCTGATCTTGAAGAATTTCCAGATTTAGAAGCACGAGAATCATCAGAATTTTTTCTGGTTGAAATTCTTGGTCTTTGTGGTTTCCCTGATTTATTATTATCTCTGCTCATTCTAAATATTTTTGCAAAGATAGTAATTTAGTTACGAGTTAAAAATTAAGAATCATAACTTTGCAATATTGTTCTACAATTAAATATATATTATTCCAGAAATGATAACACTATTAAACGATCAGTTTTCCCAGCTTAATGATTTTTTGCATGGAAAATCTTTCAGCAAAATTTTCATATTGGTTGATGAAAATACACATGAATATTGCCTTCCGGTACTTTTAGGCAATATGGAAACGGATCTTGCTTTTGAAATCCTGGAGATAGAAGCGGGTGAAGAAATGAAGAATATTCAGACTGCCAATCAGCTTTGGGAGATTTTAACGGAAATGCAGGCAGATAGAAAAGCTCTGGTTATAAACCTCGGTGGTGGTGTTATTACCGATATGGGCGGATTTGTTGCCTCAGCCTATAAAAGAGGGATCCAGTTCATTAATGTTCCTACTACTCTATTATCGATGTGTGATGCCTCTATTGGAGGAAAAACAGGTATTGACCTGATGCACTACAAAAATATGGTAGGTACCTTTACCTTTCCTGAACAGATTTTTGTATATCCTAAGTTCTTAGAAACACTTCCCTTCAAAGAATTACGAAGTGGTTTTGCTGAAATGCTGAAGCACGGGTTAATTGCAGACCGTTTACATTGGGAGAATCTGATCAAAATACAAAAGCTGGATGTAGAATCAGTACTACCACACATTCAGACCTCGATGGCGATCAAACAGGATGTTGTAGATCAGGATTTTCATGAAAAAAATGTCAGAAAAACTTTAAATTTCGGACATACAATCGGTCATGCTATCGAAAGTTCTTGTCTTGAACAGGGAAATCCGGTTTTACATGGAGAAGCAGTAGCTGCCGGAATGATCTGTGAAGCACATCTTTCTCACCTTGAAAAGTTAATTTCAAAAGAAGATTCGGAAATGATCATTGACCATATCAAAAGGTATTATCCATACCTGGATATCAGTGATTTTAGCAATGAAAATCTGATGTCTCTATTATTAAACGACAAAAAGAATACGGAAAAGAAGATTAATTTTTCTTTGCTTTCCGGAGTAGGATCGTGTGTTTTTGACCATGAATGCAGCCAGGAAAATATTGAAAAATCACTGCATTTTTACAGAAAACTGAATGATGCTTAACATGCCTGTTTACTTTTTAGATAAAATTAAGAATCCTGATTGTTTGATCAGGATTTTTTAATGATCAGATCACCTCTACAGTGTATCATGAGTAGTGAATTGAATATGCTTTATCAGCCGATGTCTAATCATTTGAAATACCTTTTCCAGGTCCTCCACATCATCATATAGAAAGGGTAGGTAAAAACCGATCCCTTCAATATAAATTTTTATTTTGTCTCCGTTCCAGGTGTTATTAACCTTTTCAACAGAAATCTGATCTGTAAAATAAGCTTTACGCATTTTTTTCTTAAAAAATAAAGATAGCGCACTTATGTTTCGGGCTGCCGTTCCAAAGTCGTAAACAGGGAGAAATTCGATGCTGTCATCATTGATAATTAGCTGTACGATTTTCCTTCGTCTGATAAAAAGCTTAATTCCTGTCAAAAAACAATAAATAGATCCTATAAATAAAATAACATATAAGAGCATCAGAACAATTACTATTACCGAAGGTCCATATAAATTTCTTCAATAATTTCAGGGAATAGCTGAGTGAAAAGATAAATGAAAATTGCGGACAAAAATATCATTGACATACTTAGCAAACTTGTCCGGAAAGTTGAAATATAGAAGATCTTTTGTCCAGGTTCATCGACGTATTGCCTGGATGATAAAGATTGAGCTGCTTTGGATAGAAATAGATTATAGATTAATTTTAAACTTAATGCAATGATTAAAATACCCAGGCAGATCATTACCCATACGTTTAATGGATAAAAAGTTTTACCAGCCACCATAGTCAACAGCAGCAGAATAACCAATCCCAGAATAGGAAGTATAAATTTCAACTGCTTGTTTTGTTTCATTCCCAGATTAGTTTATTTTTCATTTAAGGTTCAATATAAACCCTGATCCTTAAGTTTTATTATCAAAATTACAACTTATATACTGTATTGTATTACAGACGATTAAAAATATATTAAAAGAATGATTTAAATTACTATTCATTACAGGCCTTATGGTTTTTCATAAAGGAATTTTCATCCGGCCTTGATTTTAAAATAAATTCCACTAATTTCAAAAAAGGAGTAATATATATCAATTACGTTCAAGTCATTTGAGTATTATTTTACTCGAAATAAGCCTAATTTAGAATTTAAGCTGTTTTTAAGATATGTTAAACAAATGTTTGTTTATTTATTTTATTGGTCTGATTTCTAGTATTTTATAGTAGTTTTTAGCAGTGTTTATATACCTGACTTTTGTCATGTTTTATGTTTTGGCATCTAATTTGAAAGATACTCTGCGTCAAACGAAAGTTGACAAGTAGTAAAATTTAAAATTAAGAATAGTAAAATATTAAAAAAATTAAGTTATGAAAAAGTTAATTTTAGGATTAGCAGTAACTGCAAGTTCATTAGCATTCGCTCAGACAACTTCTACTTCATCTTCTAACCCGGTTACATTTGGTGTTAAAGGTGGTATGAACGTTTCATCTCTTTCAAAAGGAGCTGACCTTAGTGATTCAAAATCTAAAATCGGATTCAATGCAGGGGTTTTTGCAAACATCCCGGTAGCGAGCTCATTCAGCATTCAACCGGAGGTATTGTATAATGACTTGGGTTCAAAAGTAACCAGAGAATATACAGTATTAGGTAATAACTTTAAGGATGAATCTTCAAGAAATTTAGGATACATAGCTGTACCGGTAATGTTCCAGTATAATGCAACTCCTGAATTCTTCTTGGAAGCAGGTCCTGAATTCGGATTTTTAGTAAGTGCTAAAGATAAATTCAAAAGTTCTACGAATGATAATACAAGCACAAGAACGAGAAGTCTTGACAAAGATGCTTTCAACACATTCAACTTTGGAATCGGTATTGGTGCAGGATATTATTTCACACCAAACCTAGGAATTACAGCTAGATATACTGCCGGATTAACAGATATCTACAAAAACAACAATGGTGATGCGATGAGAAACAACGTATTCCAGGTTGGTTTAGCTTACAAATTTAAATAAGCATAAAACACATTCAGATAACAAATTTTGATTTCAATAAAATGGTTAGATTTAATGGTTAAATTTAACCATTTTTGTTACTTTAACATAATTTGGCAAGAATTTTGCAGCAAAACAGTACAAATTAAAATTAAATATAATCATGAGAAAATTATTATTAGGTTTGGCAATCGTTGCTGGTTCATTAACGTTTGCTCAAACATTTGGAGTAAAAGCAGGTCTTAATATTTCTACAATTTCAGGTGGTGATTCAAAATCAAAAGCAGGATTCTATGGTGGGGTTTTAATGAATGTCCCTGTAGCTCCTAGCTTTAGTGTACAACCCGAAATCTTATACAATGGATTAGGCGCAAAAGCTGATGGAAATAATGATGTTAAAGTAAATTTAGATTATATCTCTGTTCCTGTGATGTTCCAGTATAATGCAACTCCGCAGTTTTATCTTGAAGCAGGACCTCAGTTTAGTTTCCTGATCAATTCAAAATTTAAATACAATTCCTATTCTAGAGATGGAAAGGATTTTGTGAAAGGTTTTGATTTTGGTGTAGGTCTTGGTGCAGGATATTTCTTTACGAAGAATATCGGTGTGAATGCAAGATATGTTGCGGGTGTTATAGATATTGCTAAAGAAGTTAATAACGTACAGGCAGATGGGAAAAATAACGTATTCCAGATCGGTCTTACTTATAAATTTAATAAGTAATAATATACTTAATAACAAGATAAGCGGTTAGATTTAATAAATTTAACCGTTTTTTTATATCCGGATCTCCTGTAATGTTCTGTTTTCACATTGAATAATCATTGCAATGCATCCATTGATCAACAAATTATGATCATAAAAAAGTATAAAAGTCTGATCAAAATGGTCACCTGCCATTTTTGTAAGCTTCAATTCATCTGGAAAGTTGGGTGAAAATGGTCATAATTAACGATGAATAAAGGGTGTTGAATAAAAAAAATGAAAAAAGTTTGCATTTTTTTTCAAGCAATTTTAACTTAAAAATTAAACAAATTAGATTGTTTTAACTAAAAAAATCCCACGTATGTGGATTATCACTTATTCTTTTAAAGAAGTGGCTCACAGCTTATCTTTCTGCAAATCATAAAATTATAATTATGGCAAGCCTTTTGCAAAATACACCCCATCTGAATGAATAATTCGGATAACAAGAAATAGTACAATTTAAAAAATAAAATTATGAATAAGTTATTTCTAGGACTAGCAATAGTTGCTGGTTCATTAGTATTTGCTCAGGAAACACAAACAACAGCTACTATTACTACTGTTAACAAAGAAAAAGAACCAATCAGATTTGGTATTAAAGGTGGAGCTAACTCCGCTCAATTCAGTCAGCAACAATTAAGTGCAAACAATCAGAAAATAGGATTTAATGCCGGTGTTTTTGTAAATATTCCTCTTTCCAAGCAATTCAGCATACAGCCTGAAGCATTGTATAACCAATTAGGAGCAAGAAGTGTTCTTTCTTCTACTGAAGTTACAACGGGAGCTACTACTGTAAAAACTCAACGTGATTACAAAACAACATTGAATTATGTTTCAGTACCGGTAATGGTTCAGTTTAAGCCAGCGGAGAACTTTTATGTAGAAGCAGGTCCTGAATTCAGTTATTTCATCGATGGAAAAAACAAAGGTGAAAATACTGTTACAAGCACTACAAACGGTATCGCTACCACTCAGAAAAATTCAGTTTCTGAAACGATCAACAAAGATGACATCAACAAATTCAACTTTGGTCTAGGTCTAGGTTTAGGATACTACTTCACACGTAATCTGGGAATCAACGCAAGATATGTAAATAGCTTGACTAAGATTGATAAAAGCAGACCTGCTGCTGAAAACAACAACAGAGTATTCCAACTAGGTTTGAATTATAAGTTTTAATAACAACAACCAATTTTTTAACCATAGAATGTAGTTTTCTGCATTATAAAATGGCTGGAAGAATAACTTCCAGCCATTTCTATTGTATGGGTAAGGCAAATCTATTCGAAAATTCGAGGGTCATCGCTGATCACCCCATCTATTCCCATTTCTTTTAATTCCTGCAGTCTTTCTTTCGAGTTTACTGTCCATGGTATGACTTTCATTCCGAGTTTGTGACATTCCTGCACCAATCCGGGTGTGACAAGAGATTGATCCGGACTGTAAATTGTAGGAGTAAAACTTAAGAATTTCATATCACCCGATACTCCATTAAGATGATCGGGATACATTCTGAATTTTTCGACAGGGATATTTTTAAAATAATTCCGCTGCTGGGCAAGCTTTTTATCATCCACCTTCTCTACCAGTAAGGCAGTCATTATTTTAGGATATTGTGCATGGATAAGCTCTAAGGTTCTTGGATCGAAGGATTGAATAATAACCCGGTCCTGGATATTTTTTCCTACAATGATCTTCATCATCAGATCGACAAATTCCTTAGGTTCAGGATGGAAAATATCGTCCGAAAAAGGTCGCGTTTTAGTCTCTATATTATAAAACGGCAAAGGCCTTTTAAGTTCCCGGGCATAATTCTCACAGGCATCTATAACATCTGAAAAGAGCGGTTTTTGTACCCTCATTTTCTTTTGGTCAGGATAATTGGCTAGTGTTTTCATCCCTACATCAAAAGTTTTGATCTTTGCATAAGGCATTTCATAAATTTTGTAATAAAATCCGGAATCCCGGGGAATAAATGTTCCGTCAGGCTTTGTTACCAGTTCAGGTGAAAGAAATGCATCGTGAGAAAGAATCACCTGCTTGTCTTTTGTGATGGCAAGATCCATTTCAAGTGTCGTAACACCCATTTTTAAAGCATTTTTCATTGCAGGGATGGTGTTTTCCGGATATAAGGATTTTCCACCCCTATGCGCCTGGGTATCAAAAGACTGAGCTGAATATAGCTGAATAAACAGAAATAAAATACCTGTGATAAATGTACTTTTCATAATCCTGATCTTAATTACGCAAAATTAAAGGATACCGGCATATCCTGTACGACAGTAATATTAAGCTTTTGCTACATTTATATCAATTATTTTTTTCGACAATAAAAACGAAAAAAGACCTGATATTATGCTATCAGGTCTTTTTATGTATTGATTGTTGAGACAATTAATTAAATAGCTCTACTTCCTCCCCTTTTGCTACAGGATATTGTTCTGTAAAACATCCAAAGCAGTGATTGGAAGATCCTAAGATTTCTTTAAGGTTTTCTGTACTGAGGAACTCTAAAGAATCTACTCCAAGGTAGTTTCTTAGCTCTTCAGTCGTCATATTGGCTGAAATCAAATCATCTTTTGATGGAGTATCAATCCCAAGATAACAAGGTGCAATGATCGGAGGAGAAACACTTCTGAAATGGATTTCCTTTACTCCGGCATCCTTTAAAATCTTAACCAGTCTTTTAGAAGTAGTTCCCCTTACAATAGAGTCATCAATAATAACTACTCTTTTGCCTTTAATTTCAGATATAATAGGATTCAGCTTCAGGTTAACGATCCTTTCTCTCATTTCCTGAGTCGGAACAATAAAACTTCTTCCGATATATCGGTTTTTAATTAAAACCGGGCGGAAAGGGATCCCTGATGCTTTTGAAAAGCCAATCGCTGCAGGCACTCCTGAATCCGGAACTCCGATAACGATATCTGCATCCACAGGAGCTTGTTCCCAGATTTTTTCACCCGACTTTTCTCTGATCTCATACACATTAATGTTTTCTAATGTAGAGTCAGGTCTTGCAAAGTAAATATATTCGAAAGAACAGATTCTTTGTTTTCCTTTTTCATTCACCATATAAGACTGTAATCCGGTCTCATTTTCGTTGGTGTAGATGATCTCTCCAGGTAAAATATCACGAACATACTGTGCTCCCACTGCATCCAATGCTACAGATTCAGAAGCTACCACATATGATTTTTCATCAATAGCTCCTAAAACCAACGGTCTGATCCCGTTGAAATCCCTGAATGCAAAAAACTTATTTCTCGTCATTCCTACTACGGAATAAGCTCCTTCGATCTTTTCCATTGTTGCTTTGATCGCTCCTCTTAATCCCAGATCAAGGTTTTTCTGGATTAATCTTAAGATAACCTCAGAATCTGAAGTTGCTCTGAAAACAACACCTTCTGCCTCCAGTTCGGCTTTCAGTTCTTTTGCGTTCGTTAAATTACCGTTATGTGCAATCGAAAGTATAATCTGGTCATATTCATTTTTCGCAAAAAATGGCTGGAAATTGTACTTCTTTTTGTCTCCTGCTGTAGTATAACGTGTATGCCCTATTGCAGAATTCCCCATAAAAGCTTCAGGATCCTGAATATCTTTATAAACGTCTAAAACCAACCCCTCGTCTTTCAGGTTATTGATCTTCCCGTTTTTAAGAACGGAAATACCACAAGCCTCTTGTCCTCTGTGCTGTAAAGCAAAAAGTCCGAACTGAGAAAGGGAAAACGTATCCAGATCATTGTCAGAATACAATCCGAAAATACCGCACTCCTCATTCGGAGCATCAAGTCTTTCCTCTTCCCTTGTTCTGAAAAGGTTTCTACCGTAAGTCTGGTTTTTAAACTGTTTTAAATATTCACTTTTATGAATGTCTAAACTTTTCATTTCTATTTTTTCTAATCTAGATTTTATTTTGATAGATTCTACAATTAGATGTGAAATTCAATATTATGTTAAATACAATCTCAAGTCTGATTATAAATCTTCCGTATTACTTATTTATTAAGTAAAGCTTTCAGTCTGTTATAGATTTCGACATACGCTTCAGTTACTTCACCTAAGTCTCTTCTGAATCTGTCTTTATCTAATTTTTTCATGGTGTCTTTATCCCATAATCTGCATGTATCAGGAGAGATTTCATCTGCCAGGATAATTTCACCATCTGATGTTTTCCCTAATTCGATCTTGAAGTCAACCAGGATGATATTCATCTTATCAAACAGATCGATAAGGATTTCGTTGATATCAGAAGTCAGCTCGTACATTTCGTCAAGCTCTTCATACGTAGCTGCACCTAAGAAAACAGCGTGGTGATCATTGATCAAAGGATCTCCCAATTCGTCTTTTTTATAGCAGATATCAAAAATAGTTACCGGAGATTTTATACCTTCCTCTACTCCTAATCTCTGAGCCATACTTCCGGCAGAATAGTTTCTTACAACCATTTCCAAAGGAATAATGGATACTTTTTTTACCAATTGTTCTCTTTCGTTCAATTGTTTAATGAAATGAGTTTTAATCCCTTTTTCATTTAAATACTCGAAAATTAAAGTGGTGATCGCGTTGTTCATTTCGCCCTTAAGATCAACCTGTCCTCTTTTCTGAGCATTGAAAGCCGTAGCATCATCTTTGAAACGCACTACTACTTGATCAGGATTATCGGTAGCAAACACTTGTTTAGCCTTACCTTCGTACAACATTTCTTTCTTTTCCATTTTCTAAATTGTCTTTATAGTTAGATTTATAATTATTTTATTAAAATTCCCGTTAAAACAGCCATTCCAAAACTTAAAAGCGTTCCTACCAATACATATTCAGTCAACTTTCGTTGTTTTGCCTGTGCAAGGTCACTGAATCTGAATACAGATTTGGCAGCAACCATGAAACCTACCCCTTCCCAGTGGTTTACCAGAATAAAAATAAATACCAGCAAACGTTCCAGGATTCCTATATATTTACCTGCACTCGTTAAAGATTCGGTTTGTATATTATTCTGAGCTTCAGCAACCGGAGTCCATGAAGACAGTAATATTTTAATGATAATAGATGAAGGCGTCGTTAAAAATAAAACAGCCATTACTATTTTCAGAAATTCCTGATTTTCAAATATCGTTACATCAAATTCTTTAAAATAAAATGAAACACCTAGAATGACCAGAATATGAAGAACCTGATCAATAAAAAACCATCTTTTCTTTGTTTTAATGTTTTGAAAGATAAGCTTAGCGGCATCAATGATAAAATGAGAAATACCTACCAACGCTGCCACCCACCAAAGTTGAAGGTTCCAGAGGAAAATAAAAGTTAAAGCGGTATGTATGAGAACATGCAGGTACAGAAACTTACTTTTAAGTTTACGATTTTCTTTATCAGCAACCCATGAATTTGGCTGAAGAATAAAATCTCCGAGTAAATGTGCCAATATGAGTTTAGTGAAAATCATGTTACAGTTCTGAAATTTTCTTTCTAAAATATTGATTTGTCTCTACGATAAGGTCATAGTTCGCCCGTTTTAGCCTCTGGCTTACCGAAGATTGCGATATGGCAAACTTCCTGGCTAGATCTTCCTGGGTGATATCTTTATTCATAATCATTTCATGAATAATTTCTGCGGTAGCCATTGTCCAGTTATCAAAATCTTTTGAAGCCCACTTTAAAAGAATATTGAGGTCCCTGTCTACCGTTTCGTTCGATGTTTTAATAGCAACAGTATCACCATCACTCTTTAATCCATTCAGTAATCTTCCGGAATTAACGTAGGCCGTTCCATTGGATTCGGTAATCTTTTCGGATGAAAAGTTTTCCTCACCAATACCGATGGCTATCCTTACATCTAAATTTTCCTGACTTTTTATAATAGATTTTATGGCTAGAAAACGCCAGAAAACTTCATCGATAGTACACTTAAACTGAAATTCATCTCCTCTGTAAATTTCCCATGTGAGGGGTGAGCTCCCCCAATTCTCCAGGAGATTCTTTAGTTTGGTAATCCAAACTTCTGTGTCTGCATGTTGCGAATTTATAATATCACCGGTGATGACCGCTATCATTTTGCAAATATAAGCATAATTACTTATAAATAAAAGATATAAGCAGAAACACTTATAGATATTAATTATTAGTGAATCTGCTTATATCAATATCCTGTAAAACAGTAGATTCAACGGGATATGAGCTCTTTGAAAATTAATTTCCAGAACTATAATTTCATTACTTTTTAAAGTGAAAAAATCTATTTTCTGAATTTTATAAAGTTATTTCTTGATAAATTTAAATACTTTGTTATCCAGTTTTAAAAGATAATGACCGGATTGTAAATTCTGCACGGAAATATTATTTTTATTTAGGAAAGGTGTTTTTTCAGTAATCAATACCCTTCCGGACCAGTCGATGATCTGTGCCGTTTCTATGCCTTCTGTTTTTCCGGTTACAAATATATTTTCACTGACAGGATTAGGATATATTTTAAGCTCTTCCTGTCCGGAATACTGAATATCCTGTAAAAATAAAGTTCCCGTATCTTCACAATGATCAGCAGGATGTGCATCCCATTCATTTATATTAAAAGAAGTTGTGGGCTGAGTAACATTAGCTTTTCTGTAAAGAGAAACGTCAGTCAATTGAGATGAATTGGATTGGGACTTGATACCAATAGCATCAACAGTTGCCGATTTATAGCTCAGCTCAATATACTGGCTTCCTGAAAATGTCATTTGCGGGGCTGCAGTAACAAACTTAGCGCTTTCATTGCCAAAGCATGAAAAACTGGCGTTAGGATTTAAAATCATAAAAGTTTCATTATTCTGTACGGTCCCCTCCAGCTCATATGGAGCGGGAAAATAATAATTGGTACCACTAGGAAACTGAATAGCAAGCCTGTAATTGCTTAAATTCACCGCATGCCCCGTTCTGTTGGTAATCTCAATAGCTTTATTATTGGATGTTCCTTCTAAATATTTAGAAACAAAAAGGTCTTTGGAATATACATCGGAAGCAAGAGTGGTTACTGAAACAATATTACTGTCTGGTGAAAAAAGATATCCGTTATCATAGGCTTTAACCGTATAATTGTAGTTGGTAGAAGGAGAAAGATGATCGATGCTTATCGAGGTATTTCTTGTTGATGCCACCAGCGACCCATTCTGATAAATCTTATATCCAATAACATCGGAACTTGTACTTGGCGTCCAGCTCAATGTTGTAAAGTAGGTGCTTGTCTGACTCACAGTTAGATTCGTTGGTGATTGAGGAGAAACCGTGTCCGGAACCTGTCCCCAGATATCATTTACCCATTGCGGATGATCAATAAATGGATTTCTGTTCTTTTGTATCATGTAAACAGAATTATTTCTGTCAATTTCTCTTTGGGAAACAGGATCCTGGGCATGCCACTGGAGAAGCATAGCTATATACGCATCATCAAATGCTTTTTCTTCCGTACCGTCCAGAGGATTGGTATCCGAGGCCGGATTTGCATTATTGTTGAATTTAAAAGTTCCTAATTTTCCTTCATACCTCACCGCAAAATACAATAAGCTCCTGGCAATATCTCCTTTAAACTCATCTATCGGTTCATAAACACGTCCTGTATAAGCATAATTGGGAATGGCACTTCTTCCGATTTTGGAAGAATTGGTAAAGGTGTAAAATACATTAGAAGGTGTTGTAGTAGAAATTCCATAAGGATAATTACTTCTCAACTGATTGATCCTTGCATCTGTTGGTACTACATAAAACAAATCCGAATACATGGGATAGTTACTGTAAAATGTACTTTGAGGCATCATATGCTCTCTGTTCCATCCGAGTCCTTCTGCCGACGAACTTCCTATAAGATTAGCGGTCGTATATTCGTAAGCATCCGGTCCTGTCGGAATTTCAGAGTACATATCCAATAGTATGGTCGTGTTGCTTGCATCATGATCATAATAAATATCGAGATCCGTCTGATTATAATAATTGGTGAGATCACCATAATGCCAGCTTATGTTCTTGGTCGAAATAATGTCATGCAATCTGGACTTCAATGCAAATCCGGTAAGTCCCGTTGTTCCGTCATAATATCCGGCCGGAGCTTGTGCTGAAACAAAAGAGGAAAATAAGATAATAGATCGTAAAAGTTTTTTCATATTCTAAAATTTGGTATTGTAAAGTAGATAAATAATCAATATCTCTTTACACGATTTTTATTAAAAAATTATTAAATTATATTATGTAAAAAACTGATAGTTAATTTATTGTAGACATAATATTACGCATTGGATAATTTATTTTCGTATTTCTACAATTTAAGTATCTTTGAGAACTAACTATTTACTTATATAATGAATACCGAGATTGTTGACAACATCAAAATGATAGCAGAAACAGCAAAAGAATTTGCTGAAAAAAACATCAGACCCCATATTATGGAATGGGACGAGAGCCAGACTTTTCCAAAAGATCTATTTCATCAATTAGGAGAAATGGGTTTTATGGGAATTGTTGTTCCTGAGCAATATGGAGGTTCCGGGTTAGGCTATCACGAATATGTTACCATTCTTGACGAAATTTCTCAGGTAGACCCTTCTATCGGACTTTCTTTAGCCGCACACAACTCATTGTGTACGAACCATATTTACGAATTTGGAAATGAAGAGCAAAGACATAGATGGCTGCCTCAGCTTGCAACAGGAAAAGTACTTGGAGCATGGGGATTAACAGAACACAATACGGGTTCTGATTCAGGAGGAATGTCTACAACAGCTGTGAAGGATGGTGATGAATGGGTAATCAATGGAGCTAAAAACTTCATTACTCATGCTATTTCCGGAGATATTGCAGTCGTAATGACAAGAACGGGAGAAAAAGGAGCAAAGAATAATTCAACTGCTTTTGTTTTGGAAAAGGGAATGCCGGGTTTCACTTCAGGAAAGAAAGAGAACAAACTGGGAATGCGTGCTTCTGAAACGGCTGAATTAATTTTTGATAATGTACGTGTACCAGATTCTAATCGTTTAGGAGAAGTTGGAGAAGGCTTCAAGCAAGCTATGAAAATCCTGGATGGGGGAAGAATATCTATTGCAGCATTAAGTCTTGGGACAGCAAGAGGTGCATATAAAGCAGCATTAAAGTATGCTAAGGAAAGACATCAGTTCGGAAAATCTATCGCAAGCTTTCAGGCTATTAATTTCATGCTTGCTGATATGGCAACTGAAATTGACGCTGCTGAACTTCTTATTCACAGGGCTTGTACATTAAAGAATGCAAAACAAAAAATGACCAAAGAAGGAGCAATGGCGAAGTTATTTGCTTCTGAAGCTTGTGTGAGAATTGCAAATAATGCAGTTCAGATCTTTGGAGGTTATGGATATACTAAAGATTTTCCTGCAGAAAAATATTACAGAGATTCTAAACTTTGTACCATTGGTGAAGGAACTTCAGAAATCCAGAGATTGGTAATCGGAAGAGATATTACACAATAATTTATTTTCTACTATCATGATTAAACAGGCTCTTTTAGGTGAGTTTCTCTATGAAGCAGAGAATACCCGGAAAATTTTAAATGCAATTCCCGACAGTGTTCTGGACTGGAAACCTTCCGATAAAAGCTGGACCACGGGCCAACTGGCTTCACATATTGCAGAGATTTACAACTGGTATGAATATACTTTCAATCAGGATACTTTCGATATGGGAATCTACCAATATGATAAAGGGGATATTTCCACAATTCAAAATATTGTAGCAAAGTTTGAAAATAATGTCAGTAGAGCCCAACAAGTAATAGAGGACTCTGATGAAAGTACATATTTTAATGAGTGGAAAATGGAAATGAATGGAAAAATTCTTTTCGCTCCTACTCCAAGAGTTCAGGTAATCAGAGGCTTTTTATTTAATCATTTATATCATCACAGAGGAGAACTGGTTGTTTATCTGAGATCAACGGGAAATAAAGTTCCTGGATTGTATGGCCCTACGGCTGATGATAGATTGTAATGTAGAGTTAACTTATCAATAAATGAATAGCATGCGTATTTTACGTATGCTATTTTCTTTTTTTGATACAATATGAATTTTATTATTCTTAACATAATGCTTAATATATTTAAAATATAATCAAAAATTTTCTTAAAAAATTTTGTTTTCTGTTGTAAATTTTTTATTAGCTTTGACATTCCACAATCAAACAAATATTTTATGAAAAAACAATTAACTCTGATTGGAGTGCTTTTTATGACGGGCATTTCTTTCGCTCAGACCGATCGTCTCTGGTCTCAAAGTTCACAGAAAACATCTGCAAATGTTTTCGAGAATAAAACGAACATCAATAATCCAAAAGTCTATACACTGGACATAGACGGTTTGAAAAACGCGCTTTCAAGAGCTCCCAAAAGACTGGCTGCCGGCGAAAAATCACAAGTCATTATTTCTTTTCCTAATTCCGACGGGAAAATGGAAAACTTTAAAGTAAAGGAAAATTCAAATTTTGATCCACAACTGGCAGCCCGGTATCCGGACATCAAATCTTACGTTGGTGAGGGTCTTGGAGATTCTAATTCCACAGTTTATTTCAGTATTTCACCCTTAGGATTATCCTCGATGGAAATCTATGGTGATAAATCGGCTGTGTTCATCGAGCCTTACACCAAAGATCTTTCAACGTATGTGGTTTATAAAAAATCAGACAAAAAAGACAATCTTAACAAATTTGAATGTACTGTTATTGATGTTGCCCAAAAAGGGATTGATAATACCAGTCTCGCTGCAAGACCTAACGCTGATGATGCCAAGCTGAGAACTTTCAGATTAGCACTTTCCTGCACGGGAGAATACACTACTTATTTTGGGGGAACAAAAGCCAACGCTTTAGCTGCAATGAACAATACAATGACCCGTGTAAACGGTGTTTTTGAAAAAGATTTCGCAGCAAGAATGGTTTTAATTTCTAACAATGATGCTGTAATTTACACTAATGCTTCTACGGATCCTTACTCTCCTTCAAGCAGTATGAATAATTGGAATTCGCAACTTCAAAATACCCTAACTTCTGTGATTGGCGAGGCTAATTACGACATCGGACACCTTTTCGGGGCTACCGGAGGTGGTGGAAATGCCGGATGTATCGGATGTGTTTGTACAAACGGCTCGAAAGGAAGCGGCTACACCTCCCCTGCGGATGCAATTCCTTCAGGAGATAATTTTGATATTGATTATGTAGCGCATGAGATGGGGCATCAGTTCGGAGGAAACCATACATTCTCTATGAGCAATGAAGGAACCGGAGCTAATATGGAACCTGGTTCAGGATCTACCATCATGGGATATGCAGGAATTACCTCTCAGGATGTACAACCCCATTCTGATGCATTTTTCCATGCAATAAGTATCCAGCAGATCACTAATAATATTAAAGCTAAAACATGTCCTGTAAGTACAGCAACAGGAAATGCAATTCCAACCGCTAATGCAGGATCTGATTACACTATTCCTAAAGGCACACCATTTATGTTAACAGGAACCGGTACGGATTCAAACGGAGATTCCTTAACCTATATATGGGAACAAATGGACAATGCTTCTTCGTCACAGACAGGAGCAAGCTCTGCAGCCAGCGCAACAAAAGCATCCGGACCTACTTTCAGATCATGGACTCCAACAACTTCTCCAACCAGATATTTTCCAAGGATGGCTTCTATCCTTGCCGGTGCTACCACAACCGCAGGTTCAGAAATTACTGTAGAAGCTTTATCTAATGTAGCAAGAACACTGAACTTCAGATTTACAGTTCGTGATAACAGAGCCGGAGGTTCAGGAAACAATTCTGATGATGCAGTGATTACGGTAAATTCTACAGCAGGACCATTTGTGGTTTCGTCCCAAAATTCAGCAACGACATATACAGGAGGAACTTCCCAAACTGTAACATGGGATGTAGCAGGAACTACAGGAAATAATGTAAATGCTGCTAATGTAGATATTCTTTGGTCAACTGACAGTGGAAATACCTGGACTACATTATTGGCCGGAACACCTAATGATGGAAGCCAGGCTGTTACCATACCTAATGCCTCTACGACAACAGGGAGAATTATGGTAAAAGGTTCCAATCATGTATTCTTTGATGTAAATAATGCTAACATCACGGTAAATGCAGGTTCAGGAGGAACTGATACTGTAGCGCCTACAGCACCTACTCTTGCTGCTTCCGGTACTACTGCAACCACAACCAATTTATCATGGAGCGGAGCTACGGATAATGTAGGGGTTACCGGATATGATGTGTACCAGGGTGCTTCATTAATAGGATCTACTGCTTCTACTTCTTATACAGTAACAAGCTTAAGTCCATCTACCACTTACAGCTTTACCGTTAAAGCAAAAGACGCCGCAGGAAACACTTCAGCAGCCAGTAATTCCGTAAGTGTAACAACTCTTGCAGGAAGCACGGTAACTTATTGTTCAGCAAGTGCAAACAATACTGCTGACGAAAGAATAGGAAACGTGAAGTTTGGAACAATCAACAACACTTCTACGGGAACTGCAGGATACGAAAATTTCACATCTGTTTCCACTAATGTTACAAGAGGAACTGCCTATACAATTTCTATTACTCCGGTATGGACTTCAACCGTATACAGTGAAGCGTACGCAGTATATATTGACTACAATCAAAACGGAGTCTTTACAGATAGCGGCGAATTGGTATGGACCAAATCAGGATCTACTACAACACCGGTAACGGGAAGTATAACGATTCCTGCCTCTGCTGCACTTGGCTCTACAAGAATGAGAGTAATGATGCAGTACAGCTCTATCCCATCATCATCTTGCGGAACTTATACGTATGGACAAGTTGAGGATTACACAGTAAATATCGGATCAACATCTAAAGGAGACATATTAGGTGGCAATAATATGCTTACAGATATCAAACTTTATCCTAATCCGGTAAAAAATATCCTTAATGTTTCCAATACAACATCTGAAGAATATAAAATCTTCGATATGACAGGAAAATTAATCAATTCAGGAAAACTCGAAAGAGGATCTGTTAATGTAAATAATCTCGTAAAAGGAGCTTATATGATACAAATTGGTGAAATTTCAAGGAGATTCATTAAAGATTAATAATATTAAATCAGAATTAAATGAAAAAGCTACCTCGCCAGAGGTAGTTTTTTTATTTGCTGATTTAGAAAAAAATTAATCATTTATTTTGTTTTAATTTATTTTATTCATTTTTTATTAAAAAATTAACTATTATTCAATTCGTAAATGAAAATAATAATTAATACCTAGTAAAAATATGAATTAAGTACGTTTTTCGTAATATTATTTTCGTTAGCTTTGGTATTCCACAATTAAACAATATTTTATATGAAAAAACAGTTATCCATGATTGGGGTGCTTTTAATTTCGGGCATCTCTTTCGCGCAGACCGATCGTCTCTGGTCTCAAACTTCACCAAAGACAGCATCGCAGGTTTTTGAGAACAAAACCGGCATTACTGATCCAAAAGTGTACTCACTAAATCTTGATGCACTCAAAAGCGTCCTTTCAAAAGCTCCAAAAAGATTGTCTGCGGGAGAACCATCAGAAATTATTATTTCTTTTCCTAATTCAGAAGGAAAAATGGAAAATTTTAAAGTAAGGGAAAACTCAAACCTTGATCCTCTTTTAGCTGCGAAATATCCGGATATTAAATCGTATGTTGGACAGGGAGCAGAAGATAAAAGTTCGACTGTGTATTTCAGTATTTCTCCTTTGGGGCTTTCTTCTATGGAAATTTACGGTGACCGCTCTGCTGTTTTTATTGAGCCTTACACGAAGGATCTTTCTACGTATGTAATTTATAGGAAGTCTGATAAAAAGGATGCACTTAATAAATTTGAATGT
This sequence comes from Chryseobacterium sp. PTM-20240506, assembly GCF_048296755.1. NCBI lineage: Bacteria > Pseudomonadati > Bacteroidota > Flavobacteriia > Flavobacteriales > Weeksellaceae > Chryseobacterium > Chryseobacterium sp. PTM-20240506. The sequence goes on along the minus strand of NZ_CP182581.1, from coordinate 754,054 downwards.
AAAGTGATTGATGTTGCACAGAAAGGGATTGAGAAAACAACTCTTGCTGCAAGACCGAATGCTGATGATTCAAAGTTAAGAACCTTTAGATTAGCCCTTTCCTGCACCGGTGAGTATACGTCTTATTTTGGAGGAACTAAAGCAAATGCCCTGGCTGCTATGAATAACACAATGACCCGTGTAAACGGAGTGTTTGAAAAAGATTTTGCTGCCAGAATGGTCCTTATCTCAAATAATGATGATGTCATTTACACCAATTCATCCACCGATCCTTATTCCCCTTCATCACAGCTTGATAATTGGAATTATGAACTTATGCAAACCTTAAATTCAACAATTGGTGATGCCAATTTTGATATAGGACATTTATTCGGAAAAGATGGTGGTGGTGGTAATGCAGGTTGTATAGGCTGTATTTGTAGCAATGATAAGACTTTAGATTCTGATGGTTCACCTGAGAATTACAAGGGAAGCGGATACACCTCACCGGCAGACGGAGTTCCTTCAGGAGATAGTTTTGATATAGATTATGTAGCTCATGAGATGGGACATCAGTTTGGAGGTAATCATACATGGTCTTATCAGACCCAAACCGGATTGCAACCTGTAGAACCGGGATCCGGATCTACCATTATGGGCTATGCAGGGATTACAAGTTATGATGTGCAAGCTCATTCGGACGCTTTATTCCATGCTTTAAGCATTCAACAGATTACGGACAATATTAAAGCGGCAACCTGCTCTGTAAATACTGCTACAGGAAATTCCATCCCAACAGCTAATGCAGGTCTTGATTACACTATTCCTAAAGGCACACCCTTTATGTTGACAGGAACCGGGACGGATGCTGACGGAGATACATTAACTTACATCTGGGAGCAAATGGATAAGGGAACTTCTTCACAAACAGGATCCAGCTCTGCAGCCAGTGCTACAAAAACTGCTGGTCCTACATTCAGATCATGGACACCAACTGCCTCTCCTACCAGGTATTTCCCAAGAATGGCTTCTATCCTTGCTGGTGCTACAACTACCTCAGGATCCGAAATCACAGTAGAAGCATTATCTAATGTGGCAAGAAAACTGAATTTCAGATTTACGGTTCGTGATAACAGAGCCGGTGGATCAGGAAATAATTCCGATGATGCTATAATTACAGTAAACTCTACAGCTGGTCCATTTAAGGTGAGTTCCCAAAATTCTGCCGTAACTTATGCCGGGGGAAGCTCTCAAACCATAACATGGGACGTTGCAGGAACTACAGGAAATAATGTAAATGCGGCTAATGTGGATATATTATGGTCAACCAATAGTGGAACTACCTGGACTACTTTGCTGGCGGGAACTCCAAATGACGGTACCCAGGCAGTAACAATTCCTAATGTTGCAACAACAACAGGAAGAATTATGGTAAAAGGAAGCAATCACATTTTCTTTGATGTGAACAATGCCAATATAAAGGTAACTGCATCTTCAGCCAAACAAAAAGACATCACTAAAGATCTGATCACCGAGGTGAAGCTCTTCCCTAACCCGGTAAAAAATATCTTAAATGTTTCAAACGCTACTTCAGAAGAATATAAAATTTTTGATATGGGCGGGAAACTAATTAATTCAGGAAAACTTGAAAGAGGAGCCATTAATGTAAGTGGCCTTATTAAGGGAGTTTATTTAGTTCAGACTGGAGAAACAACAAAAAGGTTTATTAAAGAATAATTATCTTGATAACAATGATCTTAAGGCTGCTCTTTTTAGAGCGGCCTTTTTTTATTCAATTCATCTTATAGAAAAGTAATAAATTCTAAAATTAAAAACTAAAAAAGTAAATAATTCATTAATTATTAATTTTTAAAATAATTTATTCTTTTGTTATAGTTTTTTAATTTAAATTTATCGAATCATTGTACCGCCTGTCACCGGGTATTTGGGTCGAAGATACTATTAGTAAGCATTGCTTGATTCATATCACTTTGCATTCCATTACTTTGGATAAAGTCTTAATAAGCGTCTTATTTTACATCCAAAGTGAACCAATAAATTTATTCCGAAGATGACCGCCAATATTCATTAGATGAATATTAATGAAAAAGATATGCCTGCTGACACTAACTTAATTATAAATAAAAAACTAATTATTATGAAACATTTATTGAAGTACTTCCTTTTTTTATCCGTTATTTTTTTCTCGACTGCTTGTAGTTCGGACAGGGATGATGAAATTGATAACACAAACGGAGTTACCCACGTATTTTATAAGAACGCTGATGAATTTGCATTAACTTATGACACCGCGGGACTGGTTAACCAGGATATCCGGAATCAGGCTTTCGAATTATACAAACAGGGAAAATGGAGTGAACTGGAAGCTCTTTTTAAAGCCAATAATCTAAATGGAGGCTGGCCCCCTGCCAATGGAGGATACAATATAGTTGATAATGTTCCCTTTCAGGCCGGGCAAAAGTTTGACCGATACAGCGGAGCGATTAATTATAATGGAAGCGGAATTCCTACGTTAGGAGGCAGTTTTACAAGTCCTATTATAAACGGGTATGTGTATACTTTCTCTCAAAGAGCATTAAATCAACCTGAAAACACCTATGATTTTTATTATGAGATCGATGTTCTGAATAATTCATTACCTTTCACTTCCCAAACAGCTGATGTAATTCCCTGGTTCAATCAGGTAGGTGGCGGAAAACAAACGATGTGGAAAATCCCTATAGATCCGGCAACCGGTTATCAGAAAACCTGGAATAAGTTGGCGGAGGAAGGATATGTGAAAATAACCATAAAAAAAAGTCCAAGCGGTCATTACAACAATTTAGTAGGTACAGTGATTCAATAAAAGACAGATCCTGATGTATTCAATATCAAAAAAAATAAGAATTGGCAGAAAAGCTCTCGTAGCAAAAGCAGTTTTTACCAATGATGAAATTATCCCATCTGCAGTCACAACAGGTAAATGTTGTGACTGCGGTTATGAAAATAAACTCGAAATTATCCCTTATCAATCAGGGTTCCCGATCCTTCAGATTTATGAGGGTGACAAAGTCCTTTCGAAAAATGAATTGATAGATAATGGTATTGTTGCTCCAACCCTCCCTAGCATGTTGCATTTTGGAGAATTAACGGTTTCTAATTTACCTACCTTATACTTTGGTACGGATTGTCCATCCTGCCACTCCTCTTATATCTGTGTTTTCAGTTATGGTGAAAAACAACCGGGAGCAACGGTCTTACATATTTCCGGGGTCTGGAAATTTGAAAAAATGGAGTAATCTGTTTTTAATCATCATTTTGATAATTTCGCGTGGTTATTAATTAACATGATTATATGCAAAATCCGACAGAGGATCATGAAGCTTAGATTACGGAGAAGTAGTCTATATTCTACCGTTTTTAGGTACATTTTGCGTTGTACATTTTACCATTAGCAAATCGTTTTCTATCTTTGCTTTAAATAAAAAAATTCATGGATAAAATTGATAGTCTGAACCAAGTAGCAGAATTCCATACTACTTTTAAAGCCCCTATTTTAGAAACACCACAAATTCCTTCTCCTGAAAGATGTAATCTTAGAGTTGAACTGTTACAGGAAGAATTAAACGAATTAAAACAAGCAATCGCAGATAATGATATCGTTGAAATTGCAGATGCTTTATGTGATTTACAATACGTTTTGAGTGGTGCTGTTTTAGAATTTGGTCTTGGCAACAAATTTGTAGAGCTTTTCAACGAAGTTCAGCGTTCCAATATGTCAAAAGCATGTGACAACGAGGAGCAGGCAAATGAAACTGTTGAATTCTATAAAGAAAAAGAAGTAGAATCTTTTTATGAAAAATCAGGAGAAAAATTCAACGTTTACAGAAAAACGGATCACAAAGTTCTGAAAAACAAATACTACTCTCCTGCTGATTTGAAAACGATCATCGAGAAATAAAATATGAAAAAATTTATTACAAATACTGTTGCTATTTCAGGATTGTTCCTGGCTACCCAGCAGCTCAGTGCTCAGAAAGTGGTTGTAAACCGTGAGGTAGAAACCCAGAATGATGGCAAAATGCTTTTGGGTAACCAGTTAAAAGAACAGTTTTTAAAGGCACCTTATGCAGATTGGTATGTGAAAGAGCATGATGAATATGCTTTAGATCAGAAGGCCATTGCAGACTTGAAAAAAGCTAAAATAAGTTCTTATCACATTATTGTTTTCATGGGAACCTGGTGTGAGGATAGCCACAGGGACTTTCCGAGACTGATGAGAATTCTGGAAGAAGTAAATTTTCCGGATAACAGGCTGACCATTATTGCAGTCAATCGCAAAAAGGAATCTCCATCAGGAGAAGAAGGTATTTATAATATCCAGAAAGTTCCGACTATTATTGTTGAAAAATATGATAAAGAAATCGGAAGAATTATTGAAATGCCCAAAACCGGTTATGTAGAAAGGGATCTGGTAGAAATTCTGAAAAAAGATGACAAATCGGTACTTAAAGAAATATTTAAAAAGTAAATATTGAAAAATAATAAGCTTATATTATCTTTTGTAGCAGGAATTCTTGTGATGCTTTTCCTGTTTTTCGGTCTTAAGTCCTGTTTTAATTTTGGAGGCAAAACGGAAAAATCGGATTATTATATTCTGACGAACCAGATTTCCAAAATGAATAAAATGGTGGTTTTGGAACAGAATATTTCCAGCATGCAGAAAACCAAAATGGGTTATGAAGTATTCGGAAACGAAGTATCCAGTAACAGTATAATCACCTATACCAAGACCAATGCCCAGGTTTCCTACGATCTTAATAAAATGAAGATAGAGGTGGATTCGATCAATAAAAAACTGGTTATTACTCAGCTGCCTAATGCCGATATCCGAATTACTCCAAGTGTGGAAATACAGTCGCTTGACGATTCTTTCTTTAACAGGATTTCTGAAAAAGACATTAAAAATGTAACCAACAAAGCAAAAGAAACAGCTATTAAAGCTATTGATGAAAATAAGCTACGAAATGAAGGACGTAAGCAATTGATGGAAAATCTTAATAATATTTTTGTTTTGGCAAAGGCTTTGAATTATACCATTGAAGACAAAACAGGTCAACTCGGTATTTTAGAACTTTAAAATCTAAGCTATGAATTCAAAAGATAATGCTAAAAAGAAGGAATCTGCCAATGCTGCAGAATCGAAAAAACAAAACCAGGATTTCCCAGATATTCCTGCATCATCTAAGAAAACCAATCCACCGGATATCGATAAAGAGGATATTGAAAAATCTTCGAAGAATAAGTCCGGAAAAACAGATAATACCCGTCGGTAAAATAATGAAAGGTCTGCTTCAGAAGAAGCAGACCTTTTCAATATAAAAAAAATAAAATCAAACTCTTAGTTATCACTATACAATAGTGGATTTTCCGATCTTGATATTCTCAAAATTGTAATATGATTTTTCGGAAAATCTGATATAGTCCGCAATGAAGTCCCCTACTTCGCTTGTAGAATAAGATTGCTTCGCATTAAGATCTACGGTTACATATTTGTTTTCAATGGCATGTTCTACCGATTCTCTCAATTTATCTGCTGCCTGATTCAATTTCAGGTGATCCAACATCATTGCCGTACTCAATATTGAGGCTACAGGATTAGCAATACCTTTGCCTTTTGCCTGCGGATAAGACCCGTGAATAGGCTCAAATAGTGCATTTTCATTTCCTATAGATGCGGAAGGCAGAAGTCCTATGGAACCGCCGATTACACTCGCTTCATCAGAAATGATGTCTCCAAACATATTCTCCGTTACGATAACATCAAATTGTTTAGGATTAAGGATCAGCTGCATCGCAGCATTATCTACAAACATAAAATCCAACTGAACTTCAGGATATTCCTGGGCGATTTCCTTACAGATCTTTCTCCACAATCTTGAAGTGTCCAGAACATTAGCTTTATCAATAAGCGTTAATTTCTTTTTACGTTTTTGGGCTTCCTGAAATGCCATATGGACAATAGGTATAATATCTTCCCTGCTGTATTTACAAACATCATAGGCATAAGATCCTTCTTCATCGGTAAATTTTTCACCAAAATAGATCCCACTCACCAATTCCCTAAAAATCTGAATATCCGCTCCTTCAATGATTTCTCTTTTCAAAGGACTTTTCTCAATCAATGAAGAATAGGTTTTTAACGGCCTGATATTGGCAAAAAGCCCTAATTCCTTACGAAGCTTCAGCAATCCCTGTTCAGGCCTTACTTTTGCGTCGGGATTATTATCAAAAGCAGGGTCGCCTATCGCTCCAAAAAGCACGGCATCTGATTCTTTACAAATGTCCAGTGTTTGTTCAGGCAACGGATCTCCTGTCTGAAAAATTGCTTCCGCTCCCATCAATCCATAGGTAAACTGGAAATTGTACTGGAACACTTCACCAATTACTTTAAGGATTTTCACACTCTCACTGACCACCTCAGGACCAATTCCGTCTCCGGGAAGTACAGCTATTTTGAAATAATTATTGTTCATATACTTTTTGTGTTTTTAATTCAAACTCTTTTATGGCTTCTTTTTTACTGATCAGAAAATCAATGTCGTCATATCCGTTAAGCAAACATATTTTCTTATAAGAATCCAATTCAAAATATTCTGTTTTACCATTAAAACTTATAGTTTGCTGTTCAACGTCTATGGTAATTTCCTTTTCAGGATTTTCTGTAATGTCCGTTAAGATTTCCTGTAAGAATACATCAGAAACCTTTACAGGCAACAAACCGTTATTCAAAGCATTTCCTTTGAAAATATCCGCAAAATAACTGGATACAATCACTTTAAACCCATAATCGGTTAAAGACCAGGCAGCATGCTCACGGCTACTCCCACAACCAAAGTTATTACCGGCTACTAAAATCTCACCGCGGTACTGGGGTTTATTTAAAATGAAATCAGCATTTGGCTGATTGGTATGAACATCATATCTCCAATCTCTGAACAGATTATCTCCAAACCCTTTTTTGTCTATACTCTTCAGAAACCTTGCCGGAATGATCTGATCAGTATCTATATTCTCTACAGGCAAAGGAATTGCACTTGATTTTATTATAGTTAGCTTTTGCATTGCTTTAGTTTACTAGATTACAATATGTTTTGGTTAAAAGCTGCTTTATTTAAAATGTATGAGAAATCAGTTCAAACAAAAGCAGCCATTTTTAACATCCTCTATTTGTATGTCTTATTATTAATTTAAATTTTCAAAAATATTGATTCTGCCTTCTATGGCGACTTTAGCAGCAGTCAACGGACTTGCCAGAATAGTTCTGGCTCCCTGTCCCTGTCTGCCTTCAAAATTTCTGTTGGAGGTCGAAACGCAATATTCACCTTCAGGAATCTTATCATCATTCATGGCCAGACAGGCTGAACATCCGGGCTGCCTGATCTGAAAACCGGCATCATTGAATATTTTATCAAGGCCTTCTTCATAGATCTGCTTTACGACTAGCTGGGATCCAGGAACAATAAGCGCTTTAACATTTTGAGATTTATTCTTCCCCTTAATATATTGCGCTGCAGAACGAAAATCTTCAATCCTTGCATTCGTACAGCTTCCAATAAATACATAATTTACCTTAATATCAGAAGGAGACTGACCGGCTTTTAATCCCATGTATTGCAACGCCTTTTCCTCAGATTCATTTTGTGGAACAGGAATAATCTCATCCAAAGAGATACCCATTCCCGGGTTTGTTCCATAGGTAATCATAGGTTTTATTTCTGATGCATCGAAACTAAATTCAGCATCAAATATGGCATCTTCGTCCGTTTTCAGGCTCTTCCAATAGGCAAGCTTTTCTTCCCACTCCTCTCCCTTTGGTGCAAAAGGTTTTCCTTTTACGTAGGCAAAAGTCGTTTCATCAGGAGCAATCATTCCTCCTCTGGCTCCCATTTCAATACTCATATTGCATACCGTCATTCTTCCTTCCATCGACATTTCCTCAAAAACAGACCCCGCATATTCACAGAAATAACCGGTTCCCCCATTAGTCCCTACTTTAGAAATAATATACAGGATAACATCCTTAGGCTGGACATCTTTTTTAAGCTTTCCATTAACCGTAATCCTCATTGATTTCGGTTTATTGAGCAATAAACACTGGCTCGCAAAAACCTGTGCTACCTGGCTGGTTCCGATACCAAAAGCTATTGTTCCGAAAGCTCCGTGTGTAGAAGTATGACTATCTCCGCATACAATGCTCATTCCCGGCTGTGTGATCCCCAGTTCCGGTGCAATAATGTGGACAATTCCCTGATAGGGATGCCCAAGGCCATACAGTTCGATATTATTTTTAGTACAGTTTTCAGTAAGTTGTTGTACCTGGTTTCTTGAAGACTCATCGCGGATAGGTTGCTCCTGATTTAAAGTCGGTACATTGTGATCCGCTGTAGCTACAATCTGATCAGGCCTGAATATTTCAAGATTTCTGGATTCCAGTTCAGCGAAAGCCTGAGGACTTGTTACTTCATGAATAAGATGTTTATCGATATAAATAATTTGCGGTCCGTCAGGAATTGTTTCCACCACATGAGCATCCCAGACCTTATCAAAAAGTGTTTTCTTATTATTGTTCATTTTTTTGTTTGATTTTATTGAGAAATGATGTGAAATGCCTAACTGATTTTTCTCGTTAATGCATTCATCATCAGGCTAAGATCATCATTATCCACTTCTTTTTTAGCATCTGCAATTTTTAAAAACTCCCCATACAAAAAGTCCAGCTCATTTTTGGTAACATCAAAGCCGATATGCTTAAAACGGTATGCAAGAGCAGAACGTCCGCTTCTTGCTGTAAGAATAATCGAAGATTCGGTTACTCCCACATCTTCAGGATTCATGATCTCATAAGTTTCCCTGTTCTTGATCACACCATCCTGGTGGATGCCCGAACTGTGGGCAAACGCATTGGCTCCTATGATTGCTTTATTAGGCTGAACAGGCATTCCCATAAGGTCTGATACCAAAGAACTCATTGTATTCAACATTCTGGAATTAACATCTGTATGAAGTCTAAGGTCTTTATGTTGCTTCAGAATCATGACGACTTCTTCCAAAGCCGTATTTCCTGCTCTCTCTCCCAATCCGTTGATCGTACATTCAATTTGTCTTGCCCCGTTCATTACTCCTGCAATGGAATTAGCAGTTGCCAATCCCAAATCATTATGGCAATGGCATGAAAGGATTGCTTTATCAATGCCTTTTACATTTTCTTTTAGGTATTTAATTTTCTGTCCGTATTCCTCCGGCAGGCAATATCCTGTGGTGTCAGGAATGTTTAAAACGGTTGCCCCGGCTTTTATTACAGCTTCACAAACCCTGGCAAGGTATTCATTATCGGTTCTTCCTGCATCCTCTGCATAAAATTCAACATCTTCCACAAAGCTTTTAGCATATTTTACAGCATCCACTGCCCGTTCAATAATGTCTTCTCTGGTAGAGTTGAATTTATATTTAATATGTGAGTCTGAAGTTCCTATTCCTGTATGGATTCTGGGGCGTTTTGCATATTGCAATGCCTCGGCAGCCACTTCGATATCTTTTTTATTGGCCCTGGTCAGTCCGCAAACTTTTGCATTTCGTACCAACTTGGAAATTTCAGAAACGGAATGAAAATCTCCCGGACTTGATACCGGAAAACCGGCTTCTATTACATCAATCCCTAGCTTATCAAGCCTTTCGGCGATAATTAATTTTTGTTCTGTGTTTAACTTACATCCCGGAACCTGTTCCCCATCACGCAAAGTGGTATCAAAAATTTCAATTTTTTCGGAATTCATAATGAAGTTTTTACTTAATTTTGATCCAAAACTAAGGCTTGCATATTTTTTACATTTTCAATTTTAATGAAAATTACAATATTCAAATAATGAAAAACTAAACGTAAGTATAATAAAATCAATAATTTAAATTATTAAATTTTACAATGGCAGAATTGCAGAAAGACTTCTTATTTGTACTCATTAAATCATTAACCACTTCTGAGAAACGGCAATTTAAGCTTTATGTTAATCGTTTAGGAATTAATGTAGATGCTAAATTTCTACTACTTTTCTCTGAGCTTGACAAAATGACTGAGTATAACGAGTCTGTCATCATAGAGAAGAAAATTTCTACCAAGCAGCAGCTTTCTAACCTGAAAGCGCATCTCTATAAGCAAATCTTAGTAAGCCTTCGTATGAACCCGAGCCATCAAAATTACAGGATTCAGCTTCGCGAGCAACTTGATTTTGCCAATATCCTGTATCAGAAAGGACTATACAAGCAGGCTTTAAAAATATTGGATAAAACGAAGCAATCTGCCCTGGAACTAGATGAAAAAAGCATCGCTTCAGAGATTATTGACCTTGAGAAGGTAATTGAGTCCCAATTTATTACACGAAGTATAGACGGAAGGGCCGAAGAACTAATAAGAGAGTCTAAAGAAATAAGCAAACAAAACCAATACACAACTGAACTTTCCAATCTTTCATTGAAGTTATACAGTGAAATGCTCACCCATGGGTATGTGAAAAACGATGCGGACAGGCAAGAGGTACTGGAAATCTTCAACTCTCAGATTAAAAATATAAAACCTTCCAGTTTAAATTTTACTGAAAAACTTTGGTATTATAAAGCGCATGTCTGGAAAAATCAGCTATTGCAGGATTACAAATACACGCTGAAATATGCTTATCAGTGGGTAGAGCTGTTTCATCAGAAACCCGAAATGATTTTTAGTCATCCGGTGTGGTATATCAAAGGCAATACTTATTTACTGAAGATCCTTTTCCTTTATGGTAATATCGATATTTTAGAAAAACAATTTGAAAATTTCACTAAAACGGTTTCTTCACCTGGATTTGCCCAAAATGAGAATTTACAGGCTCTTACATTCCTTACCTACTCCAATACTTTAATGAATATCCATTTCGTAAAAGGAGAGTTTTTCAGTGGAACGAAGCTTATTCCAGAAATAGAAATGAAGATGGAAAAGCTCCGGGATAAAATTGATGAGCACCATTTTATGATTCTGTATCTTAAGATGGCAGCTATGTTTTTTGGAAGCAAGAAGTATAATGAATCGATGCGCTACTCTATGAAGATCATCGAGTCAAAAGGCAACGTACAGGAAGATCTTTTATTTCATACGAGGATTCTGATCCTTATGTCCAAGCATGAATCCGGAAATGACGAAGATTACGATGAGTTTATTAAAGCTACTTTAAAGTTCGCTTTAAAGATGAAAAAGCCGGAAGAATTTCATTTTGAAAGCATCGATTTTTTTAAAAATCTCAATAACCTTGTTTTGGATGAAAGACAAAAAGCATTTGAAGCATTTGACCGGAAACTGGATCAATATGAAAACAATGAATATTACAGACGTTCACTCTTTTATATAGATATCCATGGCTGGATACAGTCAAAAGTTCAGCATGTGGATGTAATTGAAATTATAAAGAAAAAAGTGAAGTATAAAAGACTGAAATAATAAATAACACCAGATGGTAACCGACTTTTAAAGCCACCATCTGGTGTTTATTTTAAAGCTTTTTTATAAAATCCAGAGCATTTTTATGGCTTATTTTTTCCATTAGCTCAACGGAATAATTTTCGGAAATCTTTTTATTGATTGCTTCATAGGCGGTAGCATTCTCGAACTCCTGAAAGAATATGGGAAGCTTTGACGGATCCGGATAGTTTTTGCAGTAGTAAAAATCTGCACCAAAAGCAATTGAATTTTCTCCACCAAGATCAAGCCCATATTGAAGATGTTCATATAGCTTGTAAGGATCAGTTTCATGAACACAATTCCTGATAAAGTTAAGTCCGATAAGACCTTTTCTCCTAATCACTTCTTTTGCCAGTTCATCAGGAAGATTCCTCTTTTTATCATAGATAGTGCGGTAATTGGAATGGCTTGCCAGGATAGGAATATGATAGTTTCTCTGATCGATATAATTAAGAATATCATAGGCCAGCTGATCGCTTGTATGGGAAAGATCAATGGCAATTTTTCGGTCCGAAATATAATCCAGAACTACTTTTCCGTCTTCTTTTAATCCTGTCCCTGAATTATTTCCGCCCCCAAATCGGTTTTCTGTATGATGCGTAAGTCCTATATAAAGGACTTTCTGCGTGTTATTGATAATAGCTTCCAGGTTTTTAAAACCTGTTTCGAGGTCAGAATCCTCTTCACAAAATGAGGATGCATTTTCTATGGAAGCAAGTACTCCTGCCCGATCCTTATTTTCGTGTGCTTCATAATTTGAAGGATCAAACAGGAAGAAATCATCAGTATTCAATAAATCAGCGAATACCTCACTTTGCCTGATTCCTTCGGCCGTACTGTTCATAGCTGTAGCTGTGTAAATGGCCATTACCTGTAATTTTACATTTCCTTCTCTTAAATAGGGCAATGAACACCCCAACTCCCTGTCATCTGGTTTTGAATTTTTTCTTAGCAGATAATACAATAAATCACAGTGTAAATCAAAATTCATTTCATTCATTATATTTTATCTTTATTTATGTCGAGTTCTTTATTAATCCACTTAATATCACTATTTTCAAATACTTTTAAGAGTTCCGGAACAAAATCTCCGAATTTCTTATATTTTTTTCTGTTAGCATTGTATTCCTTTATCTTTCTTTCTAACTGAGGGAGAAAAATAAAATGATTTTTCAGATGATAGGCCTCTAGTTTTTTAGCACGTTCAAGATCATTCTGTATAATGGCTGTTTCAATTTCCCCCAACCTTACCAGATGTTCTACCACGCAAGTCTGATAATCGGCAACGCCACCTGTTTTTGTCATGATTTCTTTTAAGTTTGATTTTTCAAACAAATCCTTAAACATATTGAGCTTATCCTTATTCTGATAGACTTCCTTATTTATAAATGCATGACCAAACTCATGAATAGTTAAAAACCTCGCCTGAAACTGGTTGTTATATCCACATTCCCCTTCTTTTGCCACTCTCATAAAAGGGCTTGCAACTTCATAAATACTTTTCTTTCCTCCCGAATGTTGTATATCAGTACCAATGCCACGACCTTCATTATCTTCTATTGGCCACATCATCATTGGTGAAATGAAAACAGTATAGCTGCCAAATCTTTCTCCATAGTAATGTTCCATTGCTGAAACAAAATTCGCGGGAATCTGTTGGTAATATTCTTTAATTCCACCTTCATAGAATGTTTTATTCTCTGAAAAGAAATCCCCAATTTTTTCCTGTATATAAAATTGCTGCAATTCTGAGATGTAGTTTTTAATAAGGAATGTTATTTCATCATTTTGTACTTTGGTCAGCGTATTTTTTTCAAATAAATAGTCATCATTCCAGCCTTTTAATGGAAATTCTTTATGTGATAAAAGCGGTTTCATGATTGCGTCATTTCCAATGCCATATTTACTGAGTAGCGTATCATTAATCTTTGCAGTAAGATGAGCGATTTTAGAATTTTTCAGATGCCCATATTTTTCCAATGCTCTTTTTACAATAGGCTGGTAGGTTGAGCACTCTTTAATCTTGAATAATTCAAAATCTTTATTGATCTTCCTATGCTCAGCTGAAAGGATCTCAGCTAAAAAATAAGTATCTATATTTTTGCTGTAAGAAACCTGAAATTTTGGGGCTTTTTTTTGTGAAAAAGAGAATGTGAAAAATAAAACAGTAAATACCGTTAATAGGTTTTTCATTATTTTGAATTATTTATTTATTCAAATATACGTTAATATACCATTTTAAATAAAAAATGCGTATTTTTGCATCTTAAAATTTCATAGTAAACAATGATAAAAATTACACTTCCAGACAATAGTGTCAAAGAATTCGAGGGAGAAGTAACTCCTTTAGATGTGGCAAAATCTATAAGCGAAGGATTGGCTAGAAATACCATTTCCGCAGTCGTAAACGGCAAACAAGTAGAGATTACCACACCTATAACGACGGATTCTACGGTACAGCTATTGACATGGAATGATGATCTTGGAAAGAAAGCTTTCTGGCATTCTTCTGCCCACCTTCTGGCGCAGGCCATCCTTGAATTTTATCCTGATGCTAAGCTTACTATCGGCCCAGCCATAGAAAATGGATTTTATTATGACGTAGATTTTGGAGACGAAAGTTTATCTGAAAAGGATTTTGAAAAGATTGAAAAGAAAGTTTTAGAGAATGCTAAGAAAGGTTCTACATTCTCCCTCTATCCTGTTTCCAAAGAAGAGGCATTAAAAACTTATGCAGATAATCCTTATAAAGTAGAACTGATCTCCAATCTTAATGACGGAGAAATTACTTTTGTAACTCATGATAATTTCACGGATTTATGCCGTGGAGGTCATATTCCCAATACAGGAATTGTAAAGGCCGTAAAAATATTAAATGCAGCAGGAGCATACTGGAGAGGTGATGAAAAGAACCCCCAATTGACAAGGGTTTACGGTATTTCTTTCCCAAAACAGAAAGAGCTTACAGAATATCTGGAAAGATTGGAAGAAGCAAAAAGAAGGGATCACAGAAAACTTGGAAAAGAATTAGGGATTTTCGCATTCTCTGAAAAAGTGGGTGCCGGACTTCCGCTATGGCTTCCAAAAGGTACTGCATTAAGAAGAAAATTAGAAAACTTCCTTAGTGAGGCTCAGAAAAAAGGAGGCTATGAATTCGTGATGTCCCCGCATATTGGTTCAAAAGAGCTGTATGTGACTTCAGGACACTGGGATAAATATGGGGCAGACAGTTTCCAGCCTATTAAAACACCGAATGAAGGTGAAGAATTTTTGCTGAAGCCTATGAACTGTCCTCACCACTGTGAAATCTACAAAACTTCACAATGGAGCTACAGGGATCTTCCAAAAAGATATGCAGAGTTCGGTACTGTTTACAGATATGAGCAAAGTGGAGAGCTTCACGGCTTGACAAGAGTACGTGGATTTACTCAGGATGATGCCCACTTATTCTGTACTCCGGATCAGCTGTCGGAAGAATTTGAGAAAGTAATAGATTTAACACTTTATGTTTTTAAATCTTTAGGATTTGAGGATTTTGTTACACAGGTTTCTTTAAGAGATCCTGAAAACAAGGAAAAATATATCGGTTCTGATGAGAATTGGGAGAAAGCTGAAAATGCCATCATCAATGCAGCAGAGAAAAAAGGATTGAAAACCGTTATCGAATATGGTGAAGCTGCCTTCTATGGCCCTAAACTGGACTTCATGGTTAAGGATGCGTTAGGAAGAAAATGGCAGTTAGGAACCATCCAGGTGGACTATAACCTGCCGGAAAGGTTTGATCTTCACTACATCGGAAATGATAACGAAAAGCACAGACCGGTAATGATTCATAGAGCGCCGTTTGGTTCTATGGAAAGATTTATCGCTATTTTATTAGAAAATACAGCAGGAGATTTTCCTTTATGGTTGAGCCCTGATCAGTATATAATTCTACCGATTAGTGAAAAATATGTAGATTATGCAAAAAAAGTTTCACAATTTTTGGAAAATCACGATATTAGCGGTCTGATTGATGACAGAAATGAGAAGACCGGAAAGAAAATCCGTGATGCAGAATTAAAGAAAATCCCTTTCATGATTGTGATCGGTGAAAATGAAGAAAAAGACGGAACCGTTTCAGTAAGAAGACGTGGAGAAGGAGATCTTGGCGTAATGAAGATGGAAGATTTCGTCAATTATTTTAAAAAAGAAGCAGCTATATAAGAAAGCTGTCAATAGAAAGTTAACCAATAAAATTTAAGACAATAGCACAAAGATTTAACAACAGAGGCCCAATGCGTCGTCCGGTACAGGAGGATTTGCATCAAATTAATGGTAAAATCAGAGCCAGAGAAGTTCGTTTGGTAGGTGACAATGTGGAACCTGGAGTTTACCCATTAGATAAGGCTTTGCAGATAGCCAAGGATCAGGAATTAGACCTGGTTGTGATTTCAGACAAAGCAGAACCTTTTATTGCAAGAGTATTAGACTATAAGAAGTTTTTATACGAGCAAAAGAAAAAACAAAAGGAACTTAAGGCAAAACAAATAAAAGTGGTTGTAAAAGAGATCCGTTTCGGGCCTCAGACAGATGACCATGATTATGAATTCAAGAAAAAGCACGCTGAGAAATTCCTGGAAGAAGGTTCGAAACTTAAAACCTATGTATTTTTCAAAGGACGTTCAATTATCTTTAAAGATCAGGGAGAAATTTTACTTTTAAAACTTGCACAGGAACTTGAGCATGTAGGTAAAGTAGACCAGCTTCCTAAATTGGAAGGTAAAAGGATGATTATGATGATGAGTCCTAAAAAAGCAGCTAAATAATCAAATTAAATTCAGAATTTAATTTCCAATATAAACCTCAAAGAAATTTGAGGTTTTTTTTTATTCAATTCCGAATAAAATATCCTATGTTAAGAGTTGTGTTTATTAATAAATTTAATTTTGAATTAGAAATAAGATTAAAATATCATAGATATTAAAAAATTAAATTACTAATCATAAAATTAAAAACAATGAGTACAATTCAACTAAAAGACGGAACTGAAATTTATTACAAAGACTGGGGAAAAGGACAACCTGTATTTTTTCATCACGGATGGCCATTATCAAGTGACGACTGGGATGCTCAAATGCTTTTCTTTTTGGAAAAAGGATACAGAGTCATTGCTCACGACAGAAGGGGGCATGGAAGATCCACCCAGACTGCGGAGGGACATGATATGGACACGTATGCATCAGATGTTGATGAGATTGTAACGGCACTAGACCTGAAAGATGTGATCCACGTAGGACATTCCACAGGAGGCGGTGAAGTGATCAGATATGTAGCACAGCATGGAAAAGGAAGAGTTGCCAAAGCTGTTTTAATAAGCGCTGTTACCCCGATTATGGTTCAAAATCAAAATAACCCGAACGGTGTCCCGATTTCTGTTTTTGATGATATCCGTAACAATACGGCACACCACAGGCAGCAATTCTATATCGATATTACCTTCCCTTTTTATGGCTATAACAGAGAAGGAGCTAACATTTCCGAAGGTATCCAGAGAAACTGGTGGAGACAGGGAATGATGGGATCAATTAAAGCACATTATGACTGTATCAAAGCTTTTTCGGAAACTGATTTTACAGAAGATCTTAAAAGTACAGATGTTCCGGTATTGGTGCTTCATGGGGAAGATGATCAGATTGTACCTTATGAAACTACAGGTGTGGTAGCCGCAAAATTAGTTAAAAATGGAAAGTTGATCACTTATCCGGGATTCCCTCACGGTATGCCAACGACTGAAGCTGAAACTATTAACAGAGATCTTCTTGCTTTTTTCCAATCATAAAACCTTAATTGAAATAAAAACTAAAAGGACTGATTCACCAATCGGTCTTTTTTTTGTTATAAATTTATCTTCCTGAAAATGCGATTAATAAAGAGAAAATTAAAATATATTAAGTCTTATAATTGTGAGTTAATTTGATTTTTTATTATTTTTGCGGCTCAAAAAAATAATATATGAAGATAAAATTATTGACTTTTGTAAGTCTTTCAATGCTTTTAGCATCTTGTGGTCAGGACGATACTCTTGACAATGTAATTGTAGAAAATGGAAAGGTACAAACAACTGCGAATGCAAATAAATCTATTCCTGGTGGTGGTCTTACCACATTAACATTTATTTCGGAAACAACCAATCATCCTCAGGTGTTAAATGCCGGCGAATCAATTAGTTTAGAAAATCAGGGTGTTACTTACCGTCTGGTAATGCAAGGAGATAGTAATCTTGTCCTATATGCTGAAACACCTAGCAGCTACAGAGTACTATGGGCATCTAATACGGTAAGAAGCGGAGGTACCCCAAAACTTATTGCACAAAATGATGGGAATCTTGTTATTTACAATAACGATACTCCTCTTTGGAATTCAGACAGCGCAGTTGCAGGGAACGTTTCCAACCCACATATTAAGCTTCAGCTTTATTCAAGAACCGGATATTTAATCGGTAGTGGTTTTAGAGTTAAAGTTATTCTGGGTGGAAATAATCAGGAAAGAAGAGAAATAACTCATAAGGATATCTAGTGAGTAATTTAATGATTTGTAACCACTTTTTATAGAAGTGGTTTTTTGAAAATACTATAAAATCACAATTTTGAAAATTCGAATTGATATTTTTTGTATCTTTGCACACTATTATTCCTAAGTGTCTTTGGGAAGAAAGTAAATCAGATATTGATAACAAAATAATAAAAAAGCAAGACAATGCCAAAATTAAAAACGAAATCAGGTGCTAAGAAACGTTTTGCTCTTACCGGAACTGGTAAGATCAAAAGAAAAAATGCTTACAAAAGCCACATCTTAACTAAAAAAGAAACTAAGCAGAAGAGAAATCTTACTACTACTTCTTACGTAGCTAAAGTGGATGAGAAAAGCGTTCAACGTCAATTAGCAATTAAGTAGTTTTTATAAATCTATATTCGGTTTATAGGAATTAAAACAATTCAGAATTTTTAACCCTGAAACGGAGCAGATAAGTGTAATGAAAAAGTTTACCGCCCTTTTCAAAAAAACAATTTAAATTATGCCAAGATCAGTAAATGCAGTAGCTTCAAGAGCTCGCAGAAAAAAAATCATGAAACAAGCTAAAGGTTTTTTCGGTAGAAGAAAGAACGTTTGGACTGTAGCTAAAAACGCGGTAGAAAAAGCAATGCAATATGCTTACCGTGGAAGAAAAGAGAAAAAGAGAAATTTCAGATCACTTTGGATCACGCGTATCAACGCTGGAACAAGAGAGCACGGAATGTCTTACTCTCAATTTATGGGAGCTCTTAAAAAGAACAACATTGAGCTTAACAGAAAAGTTTTAGCAGATTTAGCAATGAATCACCCTGAAGCTTTCAAAGCAGTTGTAGATCAAGTAAAATAATGTAAAATTTTTTGTTATCAATATTAAATCCTGAGTTTTTTGCTCAGGATTTTTTTATTATATACATTTGTTTCATTAAAAATATAATAATTCTGTAATTCTTTTATCAAGTGAAAAAAATAACTACTCTACTTCTTTTTTCCATTGCTATTTATAGCGCAAAGGCACAAAGCTTTATTCAGGCTTACCAAAGCAGAGCAACTCAGGTTTCACAAACCAATATTACAGCTAATTTACACGAGTTTGAAAACCTGGGTGTAAAAACAACAGGTTCTGTAAATAATACCAATACTTTAAACTGGATCAAAAATAAATATACGTCTTACGGATATAGTGCAAGTCAGATGGTTGAGGATCCTTTTACCTTTGGAAGTACCAGTTCTAAGAATTTAATTATTACCAAAACAGGAACTGTTTATCCTGATACCTATGTAATTATCTGCGGACATTATGATACCATAACCGGTTCCGGAGTTAGCGACAATGGAAGCGGAACGTCTATTATATTGGAAGCTGCAAGAATCTTAAAAGATATTCCAACAGAATATTCTATTAAATTCATTCATTTTTCAGGAGAAGAACAGGGACTGGAAGGAAGCTATCATTATGCAGACAATGTGGTTTTTCAGAATAATATCCGTCAGATGAATATAAGACTGGTATTTAATATAGATCAGGTAGGTGGAAAACTTGGCAATAACAATAATACGATAAAGTGTGAGAAAGGCGTTAACGGAAGCTCTGCCAATAATGCAACTTCAAGTGCGTTTACCCAACAGCTGGCCACTTGTACAAGTCTTTACTCCCCTCTTCAGACTGTAATTACTAATGCATATTCCTCAGATTATATTCCTTTTGAACAAAACGGAGATATCATTACAGGTTTTTATGAGAATATCAAAAGTAATAATGAACATACGGTAAATGATACCTTTGCCAATATAGATCCTGTGTATGTCTACAACGTAGGTATGGCAGCGGTTGGTGCTCTTCAACATTTTGCTGTAGCAACAACTCTGAATTTGGGAACAAGCGAAACAGAAGGACAGAAATCATTAGAATCTGTAAAGATCTACCCTAACCCGGCAAAAGACGTATTGACAATTGACCTGCCAAATACGATTAATGATTTTAATTTTGAATTAACAGATCTGCTAGGTCACACTTTAATTAAACAGAATAATAAGAAAGCGATCCAGGTTTCTTCTCTGACAAACGGTGCCTATTTAGCTATAATAAAAACTGCTGATCATACCGCTGTACGGAAAGTAATAATCAGCAAATAACTCACCGCTAAAAAAATAATTTAAAAATGCTTTTATTACACGTTATAAAAGCATTTTTTATTTATACTACAAAATTAATATTCTTTCATTGTGATTTTATTATTACTTTTGCAAAAATCACCAACTAATGAAAAATGTAATTACTTTTCTAATTTTTTGCCTGCTAAGTCAGCAACTATCATCTCAAACATTTATTCAGGCCTATCAGAACAGGGCCAATCAGGTTACTCAAACCAATATTACAACGAATTTACAGCAATTTGAAAACCTTGGTGTCAAAACTACAGGTTCCACGAACAATGCGAATACTCTCACGTGGATAAAAAATAAGTACCTCTCTTATGGCTATACAGCCAGTCAAATCGTTGAAGATCCTTTTACATTTGGAAGTACGAGTTCAAAGAATCTGATCATTACGAAAACAGGGACAACATATCCCAATACGTATGTAATTATTTGCGCCCATTATGATACGGTAACAGGATCCGGCGTAAGTGATAACGGAAGCGGAACTTCAATTTTATTAGAGGCCGCAAGAATTTTAAAAGATGTCCCTACCCAGTATTCAATAAAATTCATTCATTTTTCAGGAGAGGAACAGGGACTTTACGGGAGCTACCACTATGCGGACAATGTAGTTTTTCAAAACGG
Organism: Chryseobacterium sp. PTM-20240506; assembly: GCF_048296755.1. NCBI lineage: Bacteria > Pseudomonadati > Bacteroidota > Flavobacteriia > Flavobacteriales > Weeksellaceae > Chryseobacterium > Chryseobacterium sp. PTM-20240506. Next base: position 733,188 of record NZ_CP182581.1, on the reverse strand, counting down.
AGTTCGCAAACTTAATATAAGACTGGTCTTCAATATTGATCAGGTGGGAGGTAAATTAGGAAATAACAACAATAAGATAAAATGTGAAAAGGGAGTTAACGGAAGTTCTGCCAATAATGCAACATCGAGCTCCTTTACCCAACAGCTGGCTACCTGTACAAGTCTGTACTCTCCTCTTCAGACAGTAATGGCTACCGCATATGCTTCAGACTATATTCCTTTTGAAGAAAACGGAGATATTATCACAGGTTTTTATGAGAATATCAGGAGCAATAATGAGCATACGGTAAATGATACCTTTGCCAATATAGATCCTGTATATGTATTCAATGTAGGTAAAGCTGCTGTTGGTGCGCTCCAACATTTTGCCGTTGCATCTACAACCGCAGCAATGGTTCTAAACACAGAAGAAACAAAAGCTCAGGCATCAATAGAATCAGTAAAGATATATCCTAACCCGGCAAAAGATATTATAACTATTGATTTACCTGATACCATTAAAGAATTCAACTTTGAGCTGACAGATCTTTTAGGACATATTCTGATCAAAAAAGAAAATCAAGGAAAAATCGATGTTTCCGGTTTGCAGGAAGGAGCTTATCTAGTCATTATAAAAGCCAAAGGTCAGACTACAACAAGAAAAATTGTTATAGAAAAATAAATCATCAAATATCTCCCAATTACAAAAATGCTTTTATTATCAACAATAAGAGCATTTTTTATTTATTACATAATATTTTTATTCTTTCATTGTGATTTTATGATTACTTTTACAAAAATCACCTAACAATGAAAAATATAATTACTCTTCTTTTTTGCGCTTTATTAGGCCAGCAATTACAATCTCAAACCTTCATTCAAGTTTATCAGGACAGGGCTAACCAGGTTACACAAACCAATATTACAACCAATCTGCAGCAGTTCCAAAATCTTGGTGTAAAAACAACAGGTTCTACCAATAATGCCAATGCGCTTACGTGGATCAAAAACAAATATTTATCTTACGGCTACACAGCAAGCCAGATTGTTGAGGATCCATTTACCTTTGGAAGCACAAGTTCTAAAAACCTGATCATCACCAAAACAGGAACAGTATATCCTAATAAATATGTTATTATTTGTGGGCACTTTGATAGCATCGTAGGTCCGGGAACCAATGATAACGGTAGTGGTACTTCAATTATACTGGAAGCTGCCAGGATCCTTAGAAATGTTCCGACAGAATATTCTATCAAGTTTATTCATTTTTCCGGGGAAGAACAGGGATTAAGAGGAAGTTCTCATTATGTAAACAATGTAGCTTATCAAAACGGTGTTCGAAAGCTGGATATAAAACTGGTATTCAATCTTGACCAGGTAGGTGGAAAAATGGGGAATGTAAATAACAGAATATACTGTGATGAGGATCAGGGAGGAGTAAGCAGCAATAATGTGGCATCAAGTGCGGTTACACAACAGCTGGTAACCTGTACTACTCTATATTCTCCACTACTTACAGGGATTGATCCGGCAGAAGATACGGACTATATCCCTTTTGAACAGAAAGGAGAAGTAATTACAGGATACTTTGAGTATAAAAGAAGCAGTTATCCGCATACTGTGAATGATACCTTTGCGAATACAGACCCTGTATATATTTTCAATGTAGGAAAAGCAACGGTGGGGGCACTTCAGCATTTTGCAGTAGCATCCACTACGGCATCTTTAGTTTTGAATACCAAAGAAACCGCCGCAGATAAGCTTGAATCCATTAAAATTTATCCCAATCCGGCAAAAGATATTCTGAGTCTGGAATTACCATCTTCCGTTAGCAACTTCAGTTTTGAAATCACCGATCTGTTAGGTAGGTCTTTACTTAAGCAAGAAAACCAGACAAGAATTAATGTTTCTAATTTGCCAAAAGGGGTTTATTTAGGAAATCTTAAAGCCGATGAGCATACAGTAGTTAGAAAAATTATGATTGAATAATCACTTATACTATATATCTTAATACAAAAGCTTTCTATTTTTAGAAAGCTTTTGGTTTTTATAATTCTTTATTTTTTTGTGATCTTTATTACGTAACCTCCTCCTGACGCCATTGATACGGTTAATTTTCTATTGGCTGGAATGTCAATGACTTCCTTTTTGTAATCTTTAGCAACACGATTCGCGTTGATTCCATCTTTAAATACTTCACCTTTGAAATTGCCTTTTCCTAGGAATGATAAATCTAATTCTACAGTACGTGCATTCCAGTTGGTTAAAGCACCCATATACCAATCATCTCCTTTTTTACGGGCTATTGCTACATATTTTGCGACCTCACCATCTAAAGCTATGGTTTGATCCCAAATGGTAGGAACCTTAGCAATAAATTCTGTACATTCCGTTTCTGCCATATAATTTGACGGGCTATCACAAAGCATATTTAACGGAGACTCAAAGACTATATATTCTGCCAGCTGACGGCATCGTGTTCCCTGGCTCATAGCTTCACTATCAACACTTTTGAAATTATCTTTGGTTGCATTACGCATTGCTCCCTGAGTATAATCCATTGGACCTGCTATCTGTCGGATAAATGGAATGGTTACATCATAGGTCACCTGGTCAAGATGATCTGCCCATTTCATTTGCTCCAATCCGTTTACCCCTTCAAAATTAATAACATTAGGATAGGTTCGTTGTAGCCCTGTAGGTTTATATGTCCCATGATAATCTATCAACAACTTATATTTTGCAGCCATTGCTGCCCCTCTCCGGTGAAAGTCAACAATGATCTGGTCATCCCGATCCATAAAGTCTACTTTAAAACCTTTGATTCCCATTTCACTATAATGTCTGCAAACAGCTTCCATATCACGATCAAAAGCATAATACCCTGCCCAAAGAATAAGCCCTACTTTTTTGGAATTTGCGTAAGCAATCAATTCCGGCAGATTGATTTCAGGGACTACCTGAAAGAGGTCTGCTTTCTTATTCACTGCCCAGCCTTCATCAAGAATCACATATTCTATTCCATATTGAGCAGCAAAATCGATATAATATCGGTAGGTTTCATTATTAACCCCGGTCTTAAAATTTACATTGTACAAATTCCAATCATTCCACCAATCCCAGGCTACTTTTCCTGGTTTCACCCATGAATAATCTCCCTGAGAAGGAGTTGCCAATTTATAGACGATATCACTATCTGTCAAATCTGAGTCTTTCTCGGAAATAATAATGATTCGCCAAGGAAAGTCTGTCCCTTTATCGAATTGGGCAACAAAGTTTTCACGAGATTTTATGAGCATCTGCAAATTATTATGTCCCCCTTGCTGAACTTCTTTCGGGTAAGGTGCAAATACGCCTTTTAAACTATTGGATTTATCTCCCGGATATAAGAACATTCCCGGGTAATTGATCAGGTCAGATTCGGCAATACAAAGCTTTTTACCCTTTACCCCTTCTACAAGTAAAGGATTGATAGCTAGTCTTTTCTTATTCCATTCGGATAAAGGATAATGAAAATAAGGTTGTTCAAACGAGTTGAAAAATTGTTTTTCCAAAGGAGCTGTTTCCGGTTTATTGGTATAGTTGATAAAAGCTTTTTGATCTGCAGGGAAATTAAATTCAGCTTGTTCAGCCATTATTTTAAATGGCTTTTTAGCTAAAGACACAAATCTGTAAGCAATCCCTTCATCATAAGCTCTAAAAATAATATGATAATCTTTAAACTCTAATATCAGTTCATTATAATAGTCTTTAATTTGCTGGCGTTTATATATCCGCACATTGAAAGTCTGGTTAACTTTTTTTTCTGACGATCTTAAAAGTTTTCCATTTTTCCCATAGAAAGATCCATCATCAAGTGTCATGGAGATAGCAGATTTGTCGAGCATTACATCTCCATTGTGTAGCACGGAATACTCTACTGTTTTACCTACGTTGATGAAGGTTTTCAGTTTATTATCAGGAGAAGTGAGTATTAATTGTTTTTGAGCTGAAACCCCTGTAGGCAAAAGTATCAGACAGAATAAGATGAAAATAATAAAATCATTTTTTTTCATAAATATTACTGGGTATTTGTACAAATTCTGTTTATGGCATATTCTTTAAGGTTGTTTTGAAAATAAAATGTAAATTATGAAAAATGTTTTGAAAATATCATCTGCTTTATAAGTTTTTTATGCCTAATACTGCTATGGCGCTCAGAATGCAAAAACTGATTCTCCTATTAATGGAGGAATTACCTATCTCATAAATCCTAACTCTATAATTGATTTCTCTTCGGGAGCTGAAATATCAAGAGAATCCTCAGCATTCTTTATTGCTCTGGGCATTTCGTTCAGAACCAGATTGAAGAAATAATGTATATTACATAGGACAAAGAGGATTATATTCTTTAAAACACAAAACCCTATCTAAAAGCAGATAGGATTTCATTATTCATATAGCTAAAATTAGTCTAGTAATTAAAATTCAGAGACAAGGTATAATACCTTCCGTTTCCTCTTACATACTCTGCATCTCGTGCAGTGTACATTGAAGTTGGAGTATAATAGGTTTTATTCAAGACATTTTCTATTCCTAATCCTACCGTAATTACATTATTAAATTGGTAACTCCCTTGAAAATTAAAAAGGTTAAATTCCTTTACAGGACCTTCTCCTTCCTGATATTTTCCGGATACCGGTTCAAATTGTTCTCTTTTAAAGGAGTACATATGATAAACTCCTAATTGAAGCTTCTGGGATTTATTATTCCATTTGATATAAGAATTAAGTCTGGCTGGAGCGATCCTCAATCCGCTCAAATATTTATCATAGCTATTATCATTTTTCACGTCTACTTTTCCTTCCTGGTAAGTATAATTAGCTCCTATAATTAATCCTCTGGTCGGATATACGTTCATTGCCAGCTCTACTCCACTAATGTACTGTGGCGCTCTCAAAGGCGTCCAAAATCCGTTTACAGAGACCAGGTCTGCCCCCAATTTTGAATAATTATAAAAATAACTCGCTGAGAAATCAACAGCCCGGCCAATTTTACTGTTAAATCCAATCTCGTAATTATCAATAACAACAGGATCCGTATTGATTTCATTTAAAACATTAGTTTTAGCATCTCTCAGCACTCGTCCTAAATCATAAATATTAAATCCTCTTGAGTAAGAGGTAAAAGGCTGGAAAAAGTCAATTGCAACATAACTTACTCCTACATTATATGATATATTGGAATAATTTAACTGGCCTCCCTGCACATTAAATTCAGAGGCATTTCCAGAAGGCAATGTAGTATAATCCGGAACTTTTACAGACATCTTATCCCATCGTAATCCTGCTTTAACAGTTAAATCTTTGGTGATAAACAATTTACCTTGTACAAAAGGAGCAGCCGCCAGCATACTCATTTCAGGAACCCATATTCTTCCGTCTACCAAAGGCTGGCTTGTTTTCTCATTGAGTAAATCAAGACCATAGGTTAAAGAACCTATCAGCTCATTTCCTTTTTTAAATTCAGTATTAAAATCTGCCCTGAAACCATATTTCTTTTCCAAAATAGCCGATTGTCCCCCTGTTTTCCATCTTGGTGGGTTACGATAATCATAGATTGTATAAAAGTCCTGAAAATAAAGCGTTGTATTGAGGGAAGTCTGATGGAAAATATTTTTATTGATATATTTTAAATATCCGTTATGATTATATCTTGTTCCCTCTTTCACCCCTTCTCTGTTTCCTAATTTTCCTGTAGAAGGTCTTTCTCCATACTTTCCGATATCAAGAATATATTTAGAATCCTGTAAACTGGAATAATAATTATACATTAACTCCACTCTATTATCATCATCTATATTATATCCTATTTTTCCGAATACGTTTCCTACACTGGTTTCTCCTAATCCATATCTTGGATTTTGAACCAAATCATCACCGTCTATTTTCACTCCATTCTGAGTAATTGTACCGTTAATTAGGTAATCCCACTTTCCTAAGTTTCCAAAAAAACTCTGGGAAACCCTGTAGCCAGCGCCACCGTCCGATTTGAACATATTACTGTTGAATAAATCATGACTGGTAAAGCCCAAAACTGTTTTTCCTGAAAATGGTTTGCTCTTAGTATTTTTCTGAGTGATATAATTGATAATACCGCCCTCTGCACCATTTCCATAAATGGATGTTGCTCCTTTAACAACTTCAATACGTTCAAGTACTGACGGATCAATACTTCTGATCTCTCTGTCATTATTTCGTAACGGACTTGATTGAGGAATACCATCGATCATGATCAGTACATTTCTACCCCTCAGGGTTTGGCCTCTATTTCCTACGAGATTATTACCAAAAGCAAGTCCCGGAACTTTATAAGCTAATATATTACTGAGATCAGGAGATATCAGAGACTGCTCTTCAATTTCTTTTTTATGGATAATATGTACTGTAGAAGCCGTCTTTTTTACAATTTCGGGAGACCTTGATGCTGTGATAATAACTTCTTCAAGTCTCCTTTGATCAAGTGAATCTTTTTTTTGTGCATGTATTAAGGAAGCTGCGATCAAGCTTCCCAAACAAAAAATATTTTTTTTCATCTACGTGTTCTTATTTAGAATAATTAAAAGGCAAAAGTAATGCTTTTAATATTTTACTAAATAAGACAGATTCAACCCAATCAGATAAAATGAAAAACGATTGAATTATAAAAACTTATTTTAATGTAAAAAATCCAAAAATTCAATTAAGTAATTTTATTTTTTACACATTAAAAGATAAATGTCATGTTTACTAGCTAACCCACATCTAATATAATGTGCCAAATATTTTTATCTTCCATTCCTCTCCAGCAAAATGCGTTCAATGTCTTTCAGGGAAAAGTTTTTGGCTTTCAACAGAATTAAAAAGTGATACATCAGGTCCGCAGCTTCATCCTTAAACAATTTTTCATTATCGTCCTTTGCTTCGATTACCAGCTCTATGGCCTCCTCACCTACTTTCTGGGCAACCTTGTTGATACCTCTCTGATATAGTGAGTAGGTATAAGATCCCTCTGTTTTATCATCAATTCTTTGTCCTATTTTTTCCTCCAGCTCATATAAAAATCCCTTGGAATCTTTTTCACCAAAACAGCTAAAGCTTCCGGTATGACAAACCACATTTTTAGGAGTAGCTTTTATCAAAATAGTATCCTTATCGCAATCAATATCGATACTTTTTACCATTAAAAAATTCCCTGACTCTTCTCCTTTTGTCCATAATCTGTTTTTTGACCGGCTGAAAAAGGTAACAATTCCTTCCGCCCTGGTTTTGTTCCATGCTTCTTCATTCATATAGCCGAGCATTAAAACCTGTAAAGTCCGTGCATCTTGTATAATAACCGGAACCAGCCCGTTTGTTTTATTAAAATTGATCATTTCTTACCTGTATTTTTTTATATAATAATTCTTTTTTTACATCCTGAATATGAATTTCTCCAAAATGGAAAATACTCGCAGCCAAACCACCGGTAGCTTTTGTTTCCTGAAATACTTCTGTAAAATCTCCTATTGTTCCTGCCCCTCCTGAAGCAATTACGGGGATATTGACAATTTCAGACACCGCTTTGGTTATCCTGATATCAAATCCCTTTTTGGTTCCGTCACCATCCATTGATGTCAGAAGAATTTCACCGGCACCTAAAACTTCAGCTTTTTTAGCCCAATCCAAAGTTTTCAGCTCTGTTGCTTCTCTTCCGCCTTTAATGTGGACCCAATCTTCATTATACACGAATTTTGTGTCAATGGCAACCACAATACACTGACTTCCGAATTCATTGGCCAGATCTGTAATAAGCTGTGGTTTCTTGACAGCAGAAGAATTGATACTGATCTTATCTGCTCCCGCTTCAAGAAGTTTTCTTACATCTTCAATAGAATTGATTCCTCCGCCAACTGTAAAAGGAATGCTTAATTCTTTTGCGATATCCCGGACAAGTTCTACAAAGGTTTTTCTTTCTTCAATAGTAGCTGTGATATCGAGAAAGACCAGTTCGTCCGCACCGTCAATTTCATATTTTTTAGCCAGGCTGATCGGATCTCCTGCATTTCGGAGTCCTTCAAAATTAATTCCTTTCACGGTTGTCCCATCTTTAATATCAAGACATGGAATAATTCTTTTTTTAAGCATTTTCAATAAAGTTCTGAAGTTCTTTTAATTCAATTTTCCCCTCGTAAATAGCTTTTCCGATGATCGTTCCGGAACAGCCTATTTCTTTCATCCTATATACATCCCCGATACCTGAAATTCCTCCACTGGCAATCAGATTAACAGGAACATTCCCTAAAATATCCTGATACAGATCGATTGACGGTCCCTCCAGCATTCCGTCTTTAGAAATATCCGTGCAGATTACCTGCCTAATTCCTTTTTCTTTATATTGAAGGATAAAAGAGATTACATCAATTTGACTTTCTTCAAGCCATCCGGAAGTTTTTATTTTTCTGTTTTCACAATCAGCTCCGAGAATAATTTTTTCAGGACCGTATTTGCTGACCAAAGCGTAACAGAGTTCCGGATCCTGAACTGCAATGCTCCCGATAGTCACCTGACTTGCACCAGCATTAAGAGCCGTCTCAATATCTTCCGGTGTTTTTAATCCTCCTCCAAAATCAATTTGCAAGGAAGTCTCGCGAGCAATTGATTCCAATATTTTCTGATTTACAATATGCCTGGATTTAGCTCCGTCCAGATCTACCAGGTGGAGATACTGAATACCGGAATCTTCAAACTCTTTTGCCACCTCAAGGGGGCTTTCGTTATATATTTTCTTTGTGTTGTAATCTCCTTTAGAAAGACGTACACATTTTCCGTCAATAATATCAATAGCAGGAATGATCTTCATAATTACAGATTTAAAAAGTTTTGAAGTAATCTTGCCCCCACTTTCCCGGACTTTTCAGGGTGAAACTGGGTAGCAAAGAAATTGTCTTTTTGTAGTGACGCACTGAATGGAAGTATATAATCACAAACAGAAGTCGTATACTCAGAAAGCTCACAATAGTAGCTGTGCACGAAATACAGGTCATTTGTTTTTTCAATACCTGAAAAAACAGGACTCTTCAAATCGTTTACTGTATTCCATCCCATATGAGGAACTATATCATTCGCCGGAAATTTTTTGACATTGATATCAAAAATTCCCATTCCTGTAGTATTTCCTTCTTCATTATCTTTACACATCAGCTGCATTCCCAAACATATTCCCAATACCGGCTGTTTTAACCCGGGGATGAACGTATCAAGTCCTTTTTCCTTTAAAAGTTCCATTGTTGAAGATGCTTCTCCTACGCCAGGGAAAATCACTTTATCAGCCTGTTGAATAATAGTAAAATCATCACTGACCACTGATTCCACGTTTAACCTACCCAAGGCATTCTGAACGGATTGTACATTTCCGCCATTATATTTAATAATTGCAATCATCTTATAAGCTTCCTTTAGTTGAAGGTAAATTAAAATTCTGATCGGTCTGATTTACAGCCATCTTTAAAGCTTTGGCAAAAGCCTTAAAAACAGACTCGATCTTGTGATGCTCATTGCTTCCTTCCGCTTTAATATTCAGGTTGGATTGAGATGCATCGGAAAATGATTTAAAAAAGTGGAAAAACAATTCAGTAGGAACATCTCCTATTTTTTCTCTTCTAAAATCAGCATCCCAAACCAGCCATGGTCTCCCTCCAAAATCCAGAGCCACCTGGGCCAGACAGTCGTCCATCGGAAGTAGAAAGCCATATCTTTCAATCCCTTTCTTATTTCCTAATGCTTTAAGAACAGCCTGCCCCAGAACGATGGCCGTATCTTCTATCGTATGGTGTTCATCTACCTGCAGATCTCCCTTCACCTGAATACTTAGATCTAAATTTCCATGCTTTGAAATTTGCTCAAGCATATGATCAAAAAAGTGCAGTCCTGTTGAAATACTGGAGTTGCCTTTCCCATCGAGGTTAACTTCAATTTCTATTTCTGTTTCATTAGTCTTCCTTGCAACTTTTGCTTTTCTTGGCATATCTTTTAAAAACTGATAAATTTCCGACCATTCTTTGGTTGTCAAAGCAGCATTATCATCAGCCATTTCACTGATAAAAATTGCTTTTGATCCTAAATTTTTGGCCAACTGAATATCTGTCAATCGATCTCCGATAACGTATGAGTTTTCAAGATCATAATTTCCATAGATGTATTGACCAAGCATCCCTATTCCTGGCTTTCGGGTAGGAAGATTTTCACGTTCAAAACTTTTATCAATTAATATATCATTGAAAATTATTCCTTCATTTTTAAAAGCATTCAACATTTTTTCCTGAGGCTTAATAAAGTCTTCGTAAGGGAAGCTTTCAGTTCCCAATCCATCCTGATTGGTTACTATTACCAATTCATAATCCAGTTCCCTGGCTATTTTGGAAAGGTTTTGAAAAACACCCGGATAAAACTCCAGTTTCTCCAAAGAATCAACCTGAAAATCTGTAGGTGGCTCAATAATGAGTGTCCCGTCACGGTCTATAAACAGTACTTTTTTCATAATTACACTCTATTTAAAACAGCAATTAATTTCATATTTTCTTCTCTTGTTCCGATATTGATGCGTATGCAATCAGGAATAGCCGGAGCCCTTTTATTGGTAAGTACCTCATTGGCCAGTAACTTTTGATGAACCTGGTCTGCATTGGTAAATTCAACCAGGAAAAAATTGGCATCGGTAGGGAAAATTTTAGTCACGCATTGAAGCTTTTTGAGCTCATTGTTTAACCAGGCTCTTTCAATTAATATATTTTCAACATTCTGCTGAAACAAATCTATCTGATCGATGCTTTTTAAAATCAAATCCTGGCTTAAAGAATTAACGTTATAAGGAGCCTTCACAGTGTTGATGAGATTAATGATTTCTTTAGAAGCATAGGCGATCCCAACTCTTGCTCCCGCTTTTCCCCAGGCCTTTGAAAAAGTTTGAAGAACGATAAGGTTTGGATATTTCATCAGCAATTCCAGGCTGGATTTTTTATCTGAAAATTCAATATAGGCTTCATCGACTACTACAATTCCATCAAAATTCTGTAAGTAGAATTCAATATCATCGACACTGTTCCCCGTAGGATTATTAGGCGAACAAAGGAAAAATATCTTAGGCCGGTTTTCCATGGATATCTTGAGAAAGTTTTCCTTGATAATCTCAAAGTTTTCGTCAAGATCCATTTTGATCACCTTGTTTTCGTTGATCGTAGCATAAAATGCATACATCGCAAAAGATGGATTCATCATCATGATAGCGTCTTTTTTGGGCTCACAGAAAATCCTTATGATCAGGTCTATAAGCTCATCACTTCCGTTTCCGATTGCGATCTGCTCTGGAGATAGTTCCTTGAGATCTGCAATTTTATTTTTAAGCTTCTTCTGGGTAGAATCCGGATACCGGTTAAACTCTCCAAAAGGACTTTCATTGGCATCCATTAGAACCGGTGATTCAAATTCATTATGATCCCTGAAACTGATATAAGGTTGTAGCTCTAAAATATTCTTCCGTACAAATTGACTGATCGTTAATTGTTTCATCTATTTTTTATTTTTTAATCGTATTGAAACGGCATTCTTGTGGGCAAATAATCCTTCTGCCTCTGCCATTATTTCTATTGTTTTTCCCAAATTCTGCAAGCCTTTTGCTGAAAGCTCCTGAAAAGTGATTTTCTTTACAAAACTGTCCAATGAAACACCGCTGTAATTGCGTGCAAATCCGTTGGTAGGAAGTGTGTGATTGGTTCCACTGGCATAATCTCCGGCGCTTTCACAGGAATAGTTTCCTAAAAACACGGACCCAGCATTTTGAATTGAAGAAATAGATCCCTCAAAATTTTCTATTGCCAGAATAAGGTGTTCCGGACCATATAAATTGCTGAATTCTATTGCTTCTTCTACCGTATTAAGTAAAATAAAATAACTGTTGTTTAAAGACTCTTCCGCAAATTGATTCCTGGGAAGTTTTTTGATCTGATTATCTATTTCTTTGATCGTTTCAGTAAATATTCCAAAATCTGTAGAAATAAAAACAACCTGACTGTCACTTCCGTGTTCTGCCTGGGAAAGAAGATCAGCCGCACAGAAAGCAGGCACTGCCTGCTGATCTGCAATAACCAGAACTTCACTTGGCCCTGCAGGCATATCAATGGCTACCCCATAGTTTTGTGCATATTCTTTTGCTGCAACCACAAACTGATTTCCGGGCCCGAATATTTTATATACGTTTGGTATACTTTCCGTTCCGATAGCCATTGCTGCAATAGCCTGTGCTCCTCCTGCTTTAAATATTCTGGTCACCCCACAAATCATTGCGCTATAAAGAATGGCAGGATTAATATTTCCATTTTTATCCGGAGGAGTGCACAGAATAATTTCTTTACATCCGGCTAAACGGGCAGGAATAGCCAACATCAGAACCGTTGAAAATAAAGGCGCAGTTCCTCCGGGAATATAGATCCCTACTTTATCAACCGCACGATTTTCCCGCCAGCAAATCACTCCTTTTGTAGTCTCTATTTTTTTCGTTTCCGGTTGTTGCAGAGCATGAAATTTTGTAATGTTTTCGCTCGCCTCCTGAATTGCCTTTTTTAACGCTGGGCTGACCAAAGATTTCGCCTGTTCAATCTCGACTTGGGAAACTTCTATTTCTTCAATATCAGCAGAATCATATTTCTTCGTAAATTCAAGCAATGCTTTATCACCTTCCTCTTCTATCTTCCTGAATACTTCTGAAATAATTTCTGAGATTTCTTCTTTTTTCCGGGCAGGACGCTTAACCAGCTCCTTCCATGTTTCTTTTTTAGGATATCTGTGTATAAACATAATTAAATCACCATTTTATCGATTGGAATTATAAGAATATCTTGTGCTCCGTTGTCCTTGAGTTCATCAATAACGTCCCAGAACCTTTCTTCGTCAATAACGGAGTGAATACTGCTCCACCCTTTTTCAGCCAGGGGAAGTACGGTAGGACTTTTAAGAACCGGAAGTACTCTGGAAATATCTTTGATCTTATCATCAGGTACATTCATAAGAATATATTTGGAATTTTTTGCTTTGAGCACAGCCTTGACCCTGAATAAAAACCGATTCAGAATGTTTTCTTTTTCCTCATTCAACTGAAGGTTTTTAGCAAGTACTGCTTCAGATTTCAATAAGGTGATAGTCTCCCTTAATCCGTTTTTAAATAAAGTGCTTCCCGAACTTACAATATCACAGATCCCATCTGCCAATCCTATATTGGGAGCAATTTCAACAGAGCCTGAAATAACGTGAATATCTGCTGATACAGCATTTTCTGCCAGGAATTTTTTAAGGGTATTGGGATATGATGTAGCAATTTTCTTTCCCTGAAAATAATTCAGTTCATCGGTTTCTACATCTTTGGGAACTGCTAGAGAAACCCTGCATTTTGAAAATCCGAGCTTCTGAACAATTTCAATTTGCTTTTCTTTTTCTACCAGCAGGTTTTCACCTACAATGGCGATATCCACCACACCATCTTCAAGGTATTGAGGGATATCAGAGTTTCTGAGATACATGATTTCAAATGGAAAATTGTCTACAGAAACCTTTAGCTGGTCTTTTCCGTTGTTAACGAAAATTCCACAATCTTTTAAAAGCTGTAAAGAATCTTCATAAAGTCTGCCGCTCTTCTGGATGGCAATTTTTAATTTACTCATTGTTGCACATATTGGGTCTGAGTAAATGAAAAGTATTTTTGAAAAGTTTCCGGGAAGAATTTGAAACAAAAAACCGTCTGTTACTCAGACGGTTTTTAATTATTTTTTGATTTTAACACAGGCTACTATCAATCAATTCCGTCTTAGCAGAGATGATGATGATAATGATGTAGTGTTAAAAAATTCGGTTTCATGTTTGAAAATTGTGGTACAAATGTAGGACTTATTTTTAAATAACAAAATTTTTTTACAAAATTTCATGATATAAATTCATCAGTTCCTGTGCAATAGGTTCGTCATTAAACTTCTGAACAAACTCAAAACCCAGATCAGCACGACGTTTTCTTTCGGCCTGATTATCCCATAAAAATTGTATTTTGGATTGAATATCCAAATGATTTTCCGGATTAATATAAACGGAGTTCTTTCCTCCCGCTTCCGGCAGACTGCTTATATTACTTGTTATGGCAACGGTTTTTGAAAAAAGCGCTTCGATAACAGGGATTCCAAATCCTTCAAATAAACTGGGATAAATAAAAATATCAGCAAACTTATAGATAACGGCCAGTTCATCCATAGAAACTCCTTCTAAAAAGTGAACCTGATTTTCTAATTTATTCTTCCTGATGAAGGTTTCCAGTTTCTTATAATATCCGGTTTTCCGTCCTATAACAACCAAAGGAATTCCGGTTCCATTGATAGCCTTTAAAACATTTAAAAGATTTTTACGCTCCTCAATAGTCCCTACATTTAAAATAAATCTTTCCGGAAGTTTAAATTTTTCTTTTGTAGCTTTAATCAAATCTTCGGGCTGCTGTTCTTTAAAAGCCTTGTGACAACCCTGATAAATAACTTTAATTTTATTTTCAGGTACCTTCAGATATTGGATAATATCGTTTTTGGTCTGTTCTGAAATAGCAATAATTTTGTCTGCACTTTGCGCCGCCTTTTTAAATTTCCATAAATGAATCTTGCGGTCAAAAAATGAGTAATACTGAGGATATCTTACGAAAATAAGATCATGAATCGTTACAACCTTCTTTATTGGTTTTTTGTCCCATTTTAAAGGCAATTCCCCGGATAGACCATGAAAAATATCGGCTCCGCTTTTCTGGGCATCCTTTCCCATTTTGAACTGACGGGACATACTTCCTTTGGAGGTTTCAACAAACTGAACATTAGGGTTTTGAAGTATATCTGCCCCCCTGTCTGATTTATTTTTGTTGAGTAACAGGTACTGATTACTGGGAAAATATTCTGAAAGAATTCTTACAAGATCCCTGGAATAATTACCCAGCCCGGAAGTATTATGGAAAAAACGTTTAGCATCAAAAGCTATCTTCATGATTCTATCTTTTTTTGAAATTCCTGAAATGTTCCAAAGCTATACTTCTTATTTTTCAGCCATCCTATGAATTCATCAAACCTTTCGACCATATCAATTCCGGAATTTTTCACCGTAAAGCCGGGAAGTTTAAAGGCTTCATCCTTAATTTCAGCAAACTCCCATGGGTGAAAGTATATATTAAGATACTTATCTTTCTTCAGGCTATCTGAAGCTATTTTTTTATAGATGGAAAGGGGAAAATTATGGAAACTCAGCCAGAATAAAGGAATCCTGAAATTTGGAGAAACAGAAGCCGGAATCTGGGTAACATTTCCCTCTTTGAAGTAAGTCCTGGATACTTTCAGGTTATTATATCTTCCCGGTAAAAAAGTTGGATTAATCGAAGAATTATAAGAATAACCCGCTTTTTCCACTGCCATTTCATTAACAGGCATCATCCTTGGCATCCGCAGGCCGGTAACTTTTGCTGAAAATAACTCTTCAAGTTTCTCCCGGGATTCTTTTAAATGCTTTTCCTCAAATTCAGAATGAAACCATGTATGGGAAGCCAGTTCATGTCCTTCGCTTAACAATCTTTCGATTAAATGTTTACTGTTTTCTGCAAAGACAACAGTTGAAAAAAAAGTCGCTTTTACCTGATGTTTTTTCAAAAGGTCAAGTATTCTTTCCAATCCTTTCTGAGAAATAGAGATCTGCCTATCAAAAGGAATTTCTCCTTTATACTCTAATGGCATATCAAATTCCTCGATGTCAAAACTTAATAAAACCATTTATAATTTTTTATTTTTAATAATGTAATTAGGCCTTTCTTTAACCTGTTTAAAAATTTTGCCCAGATACATCCCGATAATTCCAAGGATGATAAGCTGTAAGCCACCAAAAAATACGATCGTCATAATCAAAGATGCCCAACCTGAAATTTCTGTATGAGACACAAAAGAATGAATCACATAGATTCCATAGCCGATCACTGATATTGCAGAAAACAGGAATCCCAAATAAGCCGCAATATAAAGAGGTTTTACGCTGAAAGCTGTTATTCCCGTGAAAGCAAAAGTTATCATCTTCTTGAGATTATAACTACTTTTACCAGCCAACCTCTCATTAGCCGTGAAATTAAGGGCTGTTTGTTTAAAGCCCATCCAGCTTGTCAGTCCTCTTAAAAATAAATCATCTTCATTGAATTGCCTCATTACTTCCACAGCACTGGCATCCAAAAGTCTGAAATCAGATCCTCCCCCTTTAGTAAGGTTTACATCAGAAAGATTAGATAACAGCTTATAGAAAAAATCGGATGTTTTCCTTTTAAAGAAAGAAATTTCTTTCGGATAGGTCCTTACCGTTAATACAACATCATAGCCTTCTTCCCATTTTCTGATCATATCAGGAATCAGCTCCGGAGGATGTTGAAGATCTCCGTCCATAGAAATCACAGCATTTCCGTAAGCCTGATCCATCCCTGCTTTTACTGCCGGCTGATGCCCGAAATTCCTTGAGAATTCAATAAATTTCACTTCATCATACAGCTCGGACAG
Organism: Chryseobacterium sp. PTM-20240506; assembly: GCF_048296755.1. Classification (NCBI taxonomy): domain Bacteria; kingdom Pseudomonadati; phylum Bacteroidota; class Flavobacteriia; order Flavobacteriales; family Weeksellaceae; genus Chryseobacterium; species Chryseobacterium sp. PTM-20240506. The sequence goes on along the minus strand of NZ_CP182581.1, from coordinate 716,618 downwards.
TTCCTCAAGTTTTTGCTGTGTATTATCCCTGCTTCCGTCATTTACAAATATAATTTCGAAATCATAAGCCTTTAACCCGGAAAAAACCTCTTTGATCTTCTGATGGATCATAGCTACGTTTCCTTCTTCGTTATAGGCTGGTATTACAATAGAAATTTTTTTCATCGGATCAGTTCAGGCTATAATTTTTTTCAAAATCTTTGGTTAAAAGTTCATACACAACTCTTAGCCAAACAATAATGCAAGGTACCGCTTTTAATGAATATTTGATGATATAATCATTTTTGACTGATTTAGGAAAAAGATCTGAAGTTGAAAAACAAGTAAAAATGATCACAAAAATCAACAATCCAATGACAAATGGTGTTCTTTCTTTCTGAAGAAAAAACCAGATCATCACTCCTACAACAGCAATGATATACGTAGGTGATTCTGAACTTGAGCTGAATAGCACCAAAAACAATAATGTAGAAGCCAGAATCATTAGCTGAAAAGCATAATTTTTATATTGTTTTATTCTCACATATGGCAAAGCAAATAATGGTAAGCCAAAAGCTAAAAATATAAGATTGGAAATGGAGGCATCCCCAAGAACTCTTCTTACAAAACCCATTAATGAAATATCCTGCATATTTCCCAATACCTGGTTTTCATTATTCTTCTCTATAATAGAATGAAACCAATCTGCATAGCTCTGTATGACAAACTGAGGAGCGGAATAGATCATAGGAATGACAAAAAACAATGCGGCAATTACAATCCCCGAAATAATAAACTTCATCTTATTTTTGATGAAGAAAAACTGGCTCAATCCTACAATACCATATATTTTCACAAAAACACCAATGAGAATCGCTGTAGCCGAACGTACTTCTTTTCTTTCATAGATGTATACTGCAGATAATATCAAAAGCCCTGTAAGAGCTACATTAAACTGCAGACTTAATGCAGCGGTAATATACTCCTGGAGGCACAGCAATCCGAATATCGCCTTTTTGGAATCCGAAAACGGAAGCTTATAAATGGCAAATACAAATACAAAAGTATTAATCAGATTCCAGAGTGAAATTCCCAGCCAGTCCGGCATAACGGCAAACGGAGCAATCAATAAGCTAAAAAAAACTCCATAATGATTCAAATCAAAATAGAGGTCAGGATAATGGATAAATAAATTTTTCTGATGAATGGTATTAAAAAATACATTTTTAAAAATCAGATAGTTGTTGATCGCATAATCTCCTCTCAGATACTTGGAAATTGCAGTAACTACCGATATAATAAGATAAACCCCAAATATATATTTAGGGTTTAGTATAAATTTTAAAACTTTATCTTTCAAAATTGTGCAGTATTAGATGGATAAGCGCTTATACAGCTACATTATTTTCCCTTAATGCATCATTAAGAGAAGTCTTCTTGTCTGTAGATTCTTTTCTTGTCCCAATAATCAAAGCACAAGGAACCTGATATTCCCCTGCCGGATATTGTTTGGTGTAGCTTCCAGGAATTACCACTGAACGGGCAGGCACTCTACCTTTGATCTCAATCGGTTGATCTCCTGTAACGTCAATGATCTTTGTTGAAGCAGTTAATACTACATTCGCTCCCAATACCGCTTCTTTTTCCACATGTACTCCTTCTACCACGATACATCTTGAACCAATGAAACAATCGTCTTCAATAATTACCGGTGCAGCCTGTAATGGCTCTAAAACACCACCGATGCCAACACCACCGCTAAGGTGAACATTTTTACCGATCTGTGCACAGCTTCCAACGGTTGCCCAGGTATCTACCATCGTTCCTGAATCTACATAAGCCCCGATATTTACATAAGAAGGCATCATAATTACTCCTGAAGCAACAAAAGCTCCTTCTCTTGCAATAGCATGAGGTACAACACGTACTCCTTTTTCAGCATAATTTCTTTTCAAAGGAATTTTGTCATGGAATTCAAATGGTCCCACTTCAATGGTTTCCATTTTCTGAATCGGGAAATACATTACTACAGCTTTCTTCACCCATTCATTTACCTGCCACCCGTTTTCCGTAGGTTCAGCAACACGAAGTTCCCCGGAATCCAATAAAGAAATAACTTCTCTTATCGCCTTCTGGCTATCTTCATTTTGTAATAAGTCCCTATTATCCCAGATGTTCTCAATAGTTTGTTGTAACGACATGTTTATAATTTAAATTAATTTGAATAATTATACCGGCCAAAGATACAAAAAAGTTCAGCAAAACCTTTTGAAACTTAGTGAATGCAAAATGATTTAAATCAATCTGCCGTCGTATAAAAACTGAAATGATAACAGAAAGATAATACAGAATATTTACTCATTACAAAACCCTTCGGGCATGCAGATACGCTTTATTCCAATACTTTTCATTTAAAGAAGAAATCATCACCCCTTTTGAGGTTGAAGCATGGATAAATCTGATTTCGCCATCGTTTCCGATATCATGAACAATGCCAACATGCGATACTCTGCTTCCACCTGCAGTTGCAAAAAACAGCAAATCCCCGGGTTTCACTTCACTGATGTCAATTTTCTTTCCCGTATCTGCCTGATCAGAAGATCTTCGAGGTAATTTCTGGTCGTTTTCTTCAAATACTTTTACCGTAAAACCGGAACAATCGAATCCTGAAGAAGTACTGCCTCCAAATTTATACGGAGTTCCAATGTACTTTTCAGCATCTTTCAGAATACTATTGATTGAGCCAGACACTTTCCCATTGAAATTTGAATCCAGACGTCTGAGGTTTTCAGATCTTGCCACTGTTTTTGTGTTACTCTTTTTTGAAGAAACACTTTTACTGCTTCCGCATGAAATCACAGTAGAGGTTACAATCAGCAAAGCAGCAATCTGCTTTATTCTCATTTTTCCAATAAATAATCCTGTTGTCATATCTGCTTGATTTTTACCGATGTACGTAATTATCTACAAATATACATTTTATATTTTAATTCTATATATTCTATACTACAACTATATTATAAATATATGTTAAAATTTTATATTTATTTAATTATCACTATATTTGGTTTTAATTTTGAGAAAATGGCCACATATGAAAGCATAATTAAAATAACAGGATCAGTTGGTGACCTTGTTTTTTACACTTTGAACGGAAAAAATGTCGTTCGGAAGAAAAGTGGGTTTAATAAAAGTGCTTTCAAAAAAAGCGCTTCCTACGAAAAAGTAAGACAAAACGGTTCCGAATTTGGACATTGCTCAAAAGTGGGGAAAATAATACGCCAGGCCCTGGACCATTACGTTAAAGCTGCTGGAGACCCGCTACTCTATCAAAGTTTCGCGAAAACAATGACGAGAATTAAGGATCTTGATCAGATTTCAGTAAGAGGAAACCGTAATGTGAAACATGGATTGCCTTTGGAAGAGGGAAAAAAACTGCTCAAGGAGTTTCAGTTTGGACAGATCCCGGTTATTTCAGACCATATTTCTGTCTCATTTGACCTTTGGGAGAACAATCTTCACATTCATAAAAAAAGTGAAGCTGATGAAGTTACCATTGTTACTTTAAAGGTAGATACTGACTCGTATTCGATTGAAAAGTTTGAACAAACCGAGGCTTTGAAACCTGACACGGAAATGATCAGGTTCGAAAAGCATTTTTCTGACGATGATCTTCTCCTTTATTTTATGGTTTTGAAAAGAAAAGGTGAGATTTTAAATATGGGGTTTGTGTAATGTAAACCATTCCGTCATATATTTTTTTAGCTCCCCTTTATATTGAAATATTAAGTATGCATCATGCCAGGATATGACAAAAGCAGCAACCTAAAAAGCAATTGAAATATATTCAGCAACAGTAAAAAAGGAAACAAAAAATCCCTCATTTGAGGGAAGTATTTCTTAATCGTCACAGTGGGTAGTAACACAATAATTACCAGTTGGGTGATAACAACATTGATATTCTGCAGTTGGACAATGTGATCCTCCGCATGCTGGACCTGTTGGATCTGTTCCGATTCCGGTATCTGGTTTATCAGGGCCCCCTCCGTTAACTTGCTTTAGTTTCGCTCTTGAAACTTTTTTTAGATTTTTCATAGTAGTTTTATTTTATGAATTGTGAATATAATAAAAATAAAGAAATATACAATACGAATAAATAAAATAAAGCTAATTTTAAATATGAAATAATAATTGTAAAACTGTATCAGTGATTTTAACAATTTCTTTATGATGACTTTGTTATCAGTTACAATAATTAATCTATTTGCTAAAACGGGTAAAATACTTTAATGGAAAACATACTCAATGTATACGTAAAAAAACTTAAGCAATGAGCTATTTATGAGTTTATAAAAAATAATTGTGCTTTTGTATATCAGGCTTATTGTTGAAATAAAAAATCCCTTTATATAAAGGGATTGCTCATTGTTTGTGGAGAATACGGGGATCGAACCCGTCACCTTTAGACTGCCAGTCTAACGCTCTAGCCAGATGAGCTAATTCCCCATTTTTGTGGACTTCATTTTCTGAAGCGGTACAAAAGTAAGTATTTATAGCGCATATACAAATATTTTCTAAAATTTTATTTATAAACTTCTGTAATGAACTGAATAATAAATACAAAATTTAGTAAACTCAGGAATAAATAGCTGTACCAGGATTACAATTCATTTTTTCAAGGTATATTTTTTACTTTTTTCTATCATCCGTAGTCTTTATGACTGCAATCATAAATGTATTATAAGAGTACACTTAAATTTATACTTATAATTTTTCATCGTTTTTACAGTCGTTGAGCTTCCCGATATGGGAAGCTTTTTTTATTGAAAAAACATAGAAAATGACGTCTACATACCACACGGAGGTAAAAACTGGTTTGGAATTTGCTGAGAATTTTTCATCAATCTTTATAAAAATTATTCTTATAACCTAAAAGCTTACAATTATGATAATACGTGAAGATTTATTGCTGGCACATGGTGCGGTTTACAAGGAATTTCAACCAGATGAAATAATATTTGAAGAAGGCAGTCAACCTAAATATTATTATCAGATATGTACTGGTACAGTGGAGTTATTTAATTACCACTCAAACGGAAAAGAATTTATTCAGAACATTTTAAATGACGGACAAAGTATTGGTGAGTCCCTGTTATTTACAGACAGACCTTATCCAATGAACGCAATTACGAAGACAAATTGCATCCTGTTATGTCTTGGCAAAAATGATTTTAATAATCTTGTAAGCCAGGATGCTAACATAATGCAGAATTTATTACAATGTTTGTCTGAAAGGTTGTATTACAAATATTTAATGCTTTTTAATTTATCAGGCATTGAGCCTGCTACAAAGATTAAAACAGTTCTGGATTATATTAAAGATTATAATTTAAGAGAGGTATCTGATACTGTCCAGGTTCCGTTTACCCGTCAACAGATTGCAAACCTTACCGGTCTGACGGTAGAAACGGTGATAAGAACCATAAAAAAAATGGAAACGGAAAATATCCTGAAAATAGAAAGAGGAAAAATCCATTATTAACGGGTAAAATACCTAATGATAGGAAAAAATAATCTGTGGAGTCTTTCAAAAAAGAAAGACTCTTTTTTTATGGCTTGAAAAAGATTTAATAGAAAATCTTCCCATTTACGATTGAAAGCAAATTACGGCTCTCCATCCTTTTAACTGTCCTTATGACCGATTCAATAGTTAACCCCGTCAACGATGCCAATTGCTGTCTGGTATAAGGTATAATAAAGGGGCGGGTATCATTTAATGTATAAAACTCTTTAATATAATCTAATAAAATAGTTAATCGCTCCTGAGAAGTGACACATCCCAGTGTTGAGAGCATAAGATTTTTATAGTGGATCCTTTCTGCTGTATAGGCATATAAATTGACTAAAAGAGAAGGAATATTTTCTATAAGTTGTATAAACTGATTCCTTTCTACGCGAATGATCTTACAATCTGAAATCGCTATTGCACTAAAAGGATATTTTTTATCAGTAAATAAATAAGATTCTGCAATGCAATGCCCATTGAAAGGCAGGCCATAAAAATATTCTTTACCGTCAAAATGAACTGAATTCATCTTTGCTGTACCTTTTATAATCTGTAAATAATATTTTGCGTGAGTAGCCTCTTCTACTATACATTCATTAGCCCTATATTCTATTACTTCTCCCCCATTTTGAAGTAACAGATTTTCGCATATTATCATTTCTTAATGTTTGGTCATTCAAAATTATAGGTATATTATCAATAATTAGTGAAATGTGGTATCAAAAAGTACAACTGAAGGCATTCCGGATAGTTTATATTCTTTAAAAATAAGGCATTACGAATAGCAGTTACCATCCGATTATCAACAAGAAGAAATTCTCCTGATAAAAAGTAAAAAAATACATACCACATTCCTCATTTTCTCTTTACTGTGGCACATTGCTTGATAATGGATAAACATATTTGAAAATAGCAATGGAACCTAGTTTAAATCAAGAAACATTAAGCAATGATGAAGTGACTGTAATACTTGCTCTTTTGGATAAAGATTTACAAGAAATGATGCTTTATTGTGTTGAACATCAATGGAAATTTGAAATGATTAATTCACATAACCTACAGCTTCGTATTCCCAAGGATTCTATTCATCTGCTTTTTTATTTAGGGCATAAAGTTTTATCAGGAGATAAGCCATCAATTTACAATTGATAGTTTAGATTTTTATCTTTTTATTGATCTCGGTTATTAGATCCTGCAAAACAAATATTCAATTATTTGTTTTACAAAAAAAACACAAAAAGTGCACAAATTAAATAAAAAATTATATATTTGCGCTCAACAGAAACGAGGATTACTAACGATTTTAACTAAAAAGGAGAAAATGAAGATTCCCATATTCTCCACTCTTGTAAAACTATCAAAACTATGAAGAAACTTTTTTTTCTTTTATTAGCAACTTTTGCACTAATAGGATGTAGCTCAGATGATGATACGATCTATGATTACATCGGAACCTGGTCAGGAACTTATGATGGAAGCGATAAAGGGGTTTGGAATATTGTAGTCGCAAGTGATGGAACCGTAAATGGAACAATGCATTCTGATGTTAATAATGAAAATTACAAGATTGCCGGTCATTTAAATGATTCAGGGGAGTTAAACGCTTCAGTTGGTCTTCCGTCTGATGGTTCTTTCAACGGAAACCTGGGTACTGATAAAAAAGGAAACGGAAGCTGGACAAATGCTGTTCCTACCCCTACAAGATCCGGATCATGGACTGGGGAAAAAGATAAAAGTCAATAAGGTTTATTACTACATATAAAAAGGTGGCCAGTGGTCACCTTTTTTTGTTTCTTATTTAAAACGTAAAAATCTCCGGTATGCTACCGGAGATTTATCTTAATAATATATAAAAAAATGATGTGGTGTGTTGCTTTTATATAATCAATTTTAAGGAAAACCTTAATATTTATCGTATGTAAAGCATGATTTGCGTGTGCGCTTTTGTTATCTGCAAATACTGTACCCTATGAAGTGATTTTTTCAATAAAATTTCAGGTTTAATGTCAACTTATAGAATATCAATAGATTAAATTTACATCATCTATCATATAAAAAAAAGCCCGTAAAGCCCATTAACATTAAAAAAACAGAATTCAAAAAAAATCCTGCGTAGTGCAGGATTCATTTTATTCATATGTATAAGCTGTAAAATTGAGTACTATCAGAAATTTTACTTGGTATTTTTCAATTGTAAAGCACGTTGTAAAAAGGACTGATTTGCCAGTTTTTCTTCTGCTTCATCAATGGCTTTTAATAAGTGATTGTTATTGTCGGCAATTTCTCCCAAAACAGTTGAAATAAGTTCCCATACAGGCTTCATTTTTTCGATGAGTTCAAGGCCTTTGGGTGCTAATCCGATCAAACGTTTTCTTTCATCCTGCTTATCCTTCTTTGAAATAATCATCTTCTCCTTTTCAAGTTCCTTAAGTAAGCTTATTGTAGAGGGATGGGTATACCCTATTTCATTGGCCAGCTCCACAACACTCAGGGGCTGTTTATGATAAAGTGTAAAGATAACAGGAAACCACTTAGGCTCAAAATCAATATCAAAAGCCTTATAAACCAAAGCTCCATCTTTACGGAGCTGTTCACTTAACCTTTGTAATCTTGTGGATATCGCAAGAATTCCGGATTCGTTAATAACATTCATTAGACCTCATTTAAATTAAGAATATAAAAGACGTTATCAGCACTCATCAGAGGAAACGAAGGAGGGAGATTTTCTTTGGCAATTTTCTGAAACCGGTTACGTTCATAAAAACGCATGGCTGCATTCAGCACAGAAACTGTGCCCAGCATAATTTCTTCAATTTTATTTTCCCTGCAATACGAAATCAGGATATCTAATAATTTTTGTGCGATCTGATGTTCTTTTCCCCTGAATTCTTTTTTAACAAACATCTTTCTGATGGCTGCAGCCTTTTCGTCAAATTTAACTAAAGCAATGGTACCTACCAACTCTTTATCCAGAAAAGCGCCCCAAAAGTTTCCGCCCCCTTCTTTATAAAAGCTTTCAATCTTTAAAAGATCCGGCTGGTCTTCGATCGTGATAGGAATATTAAATTCTTTTTGCTGAATATTCAGAATCAAATCTATGACTTGTTCGGAATAAGTATTACCGATAGGTTGGATTTCTAATGTCATAATTTTTATTTAATGTACAAAACTACGTAGTTAACTACATAAAAACAAATATATTTAATCAATCAACAATAATTTATGTTATCAATAAAAAGACGCATACAATATCTGCATGCGTCTGATCTATTTAAAAAGTGGCTGGAGAATTACTTCCAACCCCCACCTAGTGCCTGATATAAGTCAACTGCAGCTTTCATTTTGTTGTATTCTGCATTTGAAATATTCAATTCTGCATTCAATGAATTTACACTCGCATTCAACACTTCAAGGTAATTGGCCATACCATAGTTAACCAATTCCTGAGAAAAATCTACAGATTTTTTATACGCGTCCAGTTCCTTTCTTTTAAGTTCAATAAAAGAATCCTGCACTCCAAATACCCGTATTGCATCAGATACTTCCTTTCCTGCAGTAAGAACTGTTTTTCTAAAATTCAGATAAGCCGTTTCCTGATTGGCCAGGCTCACGTCATAATTCGTTTTGATCTGTCTTCTGTTGAGAATAGGTTGTGCCAAGCCTGTTACTACATTGGCAAATAATGAATTCACACTGAATAAATGATCAATATCTACAGACTGTACTCCACCGGTTCCGGTAAGTTTTAGTGTAGGGTAAAACTGTGCTTTCGCAGAGTTGGTTAATTCGAAAGCATTCATCAGATTGTATTCCGCACGCATTACATCAGGACGGTTGGCCAGTAATTGAGCCGGATATCCAAGCTTGATATCCTTCGGAAGGCTTTGGCTTTCTAGTGTTGATCTTTCAATAGCATGAGAAGGTTCTCCCATCAACAGACTCATTGTATTCTCCAAAGACTGGATTTGAGTATCAATATCAATAAGTAGAGATTTCGCATTAAAAACCAACGCTTCACTTTGCTGAACCGCCACTTCAGTTACCGTTCCTGACTCTTTCAGAGCTTTTGTTGTTTCAAGGTTTTTTTCCCGGACATCAATGGTTTCCTGAATAATTCTTTTCTGCGAATCGAAAGTCAGCAGTTGATAATAAGCAGAAGCTACTGAGGCTACCAAACTGCTTTTTACAGCCTTGTGTGCGGCAACTGTTCCTAAATAAGTGGCAAGCTGCGCTTTTTCCTGAGCTTTTAATTTACCCCAGATATCCGCTTCCCAACCTATAGTCGCTGTAATATCAAACTGATTTACATAACGTCTTTCTCCAATGATCTGACCAAACTGGGTATTGATGGATTGGGTTTGAAACGTGTAATTGGGCCCGATTGAAACCGTTGGCTGATATGCTGCTTTACTTTGTTTAAGATAAGCTTCGGCAGAGGCAATACTCTGTAATGCAATTCTGATATCTAAATTGTTTTCTAAAGCTTTTGAAATATGCCCCTGTAATATGGGATCCGTAAAAATTTCTTTCCAGGAGATATCAGCAATACTTGCACTGTCCTTAGGAAGCATATCGGTACGGAAAAGCTTTTCGTCCACGACATTTTTCGGTCTTTCATACTCTTTTCTCGCCATACATGATGAAATGGCTCCCAGTATGAAAACTGAAAAAGTTATTCCTTTTATGATGTTTATTAAACTTTTCATTGTTAAAAATTGGAAGTTAGAAACCAGAGGTTAGAAGTAAGATCGGAAATTCAATTATTCTTCTACTTCTACCTCTCTGGTTTTTATTTTTATTCAGCTAAATTGATGTCTTCTCTTTTAATCGGTTTGATTTTTTCCTGCAATGTTTCAAAGATCACATACAATACAGGAATTACGATAAGCCCTAATACCGTTCCTATCAATAATCCAATGGCAGCACCCGTTGCAATAGATCTGTTTCCTACCGCTCCGATTCCACTTGCCAGCACCAATGGTAATAGACCAAATATAAAGGCAAATGAGGTCATCAGAATCGGTCTTAATCTTGCCTTCGCAGCATTGATTGCAGACATGACAATGGTTTCACCATGATGTCTTCTCTGAACTGCAAATTCAACAATCAAAATGGCATTTTTAGCCAATAATCCGACCAACATGATCAAGGCAATCTGGAAATAGATATTGTTTTCCAAGCCCATGATTTTTTGTCCAAAATAAGCTCCCATTACCCCTAATGGAAGTGAGATCACAACAATCAGCGGAAGAATATAACTTTCATATTGCGCAGAAAGGATAAAGTAAACAAAAATTAAACTTAGCCCAAAGATTAATACGGTCTGAGATCCGGAGTTTAATTCTTCTCTTGTCAATCCGGTAAACTCAACATCGTAATTCTGATTCAGGGTTTCTTTCGCTACCTGCTGTACCGCAGTAATAGCATCCCCGGAACTGTACCCCTGGGAATTACCCCCTGTAATTTTTACTGATGTAAAAAGGTTATAACGACTTACAGACTGTGGACCATATGTTTTGTCTAATGTCACAAATTGCGAAATAGGAGACATTATACCCGAACCTGTTTTTACATAGAGATCGTTAAGATTATCGATGTTTTTTCTGTTTTCAGGAAGAGCCTGAACCATTACTCGGAATTGTTTTCCGTATTTCGTAAAGTCAGCTGTATAAATCCCTCCAATATATCCCTGCATTGTACTTAGGATGCTATTTACAGAAACTCCTAATTGTTTTGCCAAAGGAACATTAATTTCCATTTGATATTGCGGGTACTTTGTATTGAACGAGGTCTGTGCAAACTCTATCTCGGGTCTTTCCATAAGCTTACCGATGAATTCATTAGTTTTATCATCAAGCGCTGTATATTCACCACCGGATTTATCCAGCAATACCATCTCAAATCCTGCACTGTTACCAAAACCTGGTACACTTGGTGGCTGAAAGAATACGACTTTGGCATCCGGTACTTTCCCTGAAATTCCAAATAGTTTTTTCGTAATATCTTCAGAGGTTAAATTATCTTTTTTCCTTTCATCAAAAGGTTTTAATTTAATAAAGGCAAGACCATTATTACTTCCGTTTCCGGATAAGAAACCTCTACCGGTAGAAATGGTAACGTTTTGGACTCCCGGAATTTTCATTGCGTTAGCCTGTAGTGTTTTCAATGCATTATAGGTTCTTTCCATAGATGATCCCGGAGGAAGCTGCACATCGGTAAAGATAATTCCACGGTCTTCAGTAGGAACGAATCCTTTTTTCATCGTTGAACTTGCCCAGAATAAAATTCCTCCTGTAATGGCAAAGATGATCAGGGTAACCCATTTATGCCTTAATAAGAAAACAAATCCTCTTCCGTAACGTTCAGTGGTTGTTCTAAATGCTATATTGAATTTATAGAAGAACTTCTGAAGGATATTCATATTCTTGTATTCCTGGTGATGCTCAGAATGAGGTTTAAGGAATAGTGAACATAAAACCGGACTTAACGTTAATGCATTGATTGCCGAAATGATGATCGCTACGATAAGTGTAATACCAAACTGCTGATAGAATACCCCTGTCGGACCGGTAATAAAAGTTACCGGAATAAATACGGATGCCATTACCAATGTAATTGAAATAATTGCTCCTGTAATCTCATCCATCGCTTCTACGGTAGCCTTTTTAGCATCGGAAATACCATGCTCCATTTTAGCGTGAACGGCCTCGACGACGACAATGGCATCATCCACTACAATACCAATAGCAAGTACTAACGCGAATAAGGTTAAAAGGTTGAGTGAATATCCAAACAAATTCAGGAAGAAGAATGCTCCCACAATAGATACCGGAACTGCAATAGCCGGGATCAAAGTAGATCTGAAATCCTGTAAGAAAATATACACTACAATGAATACCAGAATAAATGCTTCAATTAAGGTATGAACAACCTTATCAATAGAGGCATCAAGGAACTCATTGGTATCAAAGTTGAAAGTATATTTAATCCCTTTAGGAAAACTTCCCTCTGATGCTTTTAAGTATGCTTTAATATTCTTAATAATGTCCTGAGCATTGGAACCTGGTGTCTGAAAGAATCCCATACTGATGGAAGGATTATTTCCATTCTCCCCAATTCCGGTATAAGATTGCCCAGCCAATTCAACTTTGGCAACATCTTTAAGCATCAGATTCTGGCCATCGGCAAGAGACTTGATAATGATGTTATCATATTGAGATTTCTCGTTAAATTTCCCTACATATTTAATGATGTATTCAAAAGAACTACCACTGTTTTGTCCGATGGATCCAGCTGCTGCTTCTCTACTCTGCTCATTAATAGCCGCTGTAACATCATCCGGTGTTACTCCATAGGCTGCCATTTTCGCAGGATCCAGCCATATTCTCATCGAGTAGTTTTTCCCACCGAAAACCTGAGCATCTCCAACTCCATTAATCCTTTTGATATTAGGAATAATATTAATATTCAGGAAATTTTGAAGATAAACGTCATCGAGGTCCTTATTTTCGGAATAGAAAGACATATACATCAAGGCACTGGTTTGCTGCTTCTGAGTTACAACCCCTGAACGGGTTACTTCACTTGGAAGTAATGGTGTTGCTCTTGTAACACGGTTCTGTACGTTTACCGCTGCAATATCCGGATCAATCCCCTGCTTAAAGAAAACCTGGATATTGGCAGATCCATCGTTTCCTGCAGAAGAGGTGATATAATCCATTCCTTCTACCCCGTTAATCTGTTCCTCCAAAGGAACTACCACACTTTTCATCACCGTCTCCGCGTTAGCTCCCGTATAGTTTGCTGTAACACTCACTGTAGGAGGCGCAATGTCCGGGTACTGGGTAACAGGCAATGAAATAAGGCCTAAAACACCGAGTATAACAATTAATATTGAAATAACAGTGGATAAAACCGGTCTGTTAATAAAGTTTTTTATCATTAGAATTTCGGTTTTATAGATTGAACGAGGCTATCCATTTTTATAGGTTTTGGCTTTACAGGAGTTCCGGATTTCAAACCACCGATACCTGCTGCCACTATAGTTTCTCCTTTATTTATTCCTGATTTTATTAACGCCATGTTGTCAATTCTGTCAATTACATTTACTACTACATTTTTAGCAGTATCCTTTTCAACTTTATACACATAAACAATTCCCTGTTGTTCGTATGTGGCACTTTCCGGAACAACCAAAACGCTATCATACGCTTTAGGTAATCTTATTGTTCCACTGTTCCCGTTGCTAAGTAACTTTTGGGCATTTGAAAATGCTACTCTGAACTGAATGGTTCCTGTAGTGGGATCAATTTGTCCTGTAATAGCTTCGATCTTCCCTTTTTCAGGATAAATACTTCCATTAGCCAGCTGTAAATCAACCATAGGAAGATTTTTGATTTTCTCGGGCATTGTGGCTCCTACAGATTTCTCCAAAAAGTTGAAATATTCTTTTTCGTTCATCGAAAAATAGGCGAATACCTCGGAGGTATCTGAAATTGTCGTTAAAGGAGTCTGATCAGTCGGTCCTACCAAGCTACCCACTTTTAAAGGAAGTTTTCCAACAACCCCCGAAATAGGTGCGCGAATAATAGAATATTCGATATTAGCTTCTACCCCTTTGTAATTGGCTGTCGCCTGACGTTTTGAAGCAACCGCCTGCTGAAGCTGTGCCTGAGCCTGAGCCAGGTTAGCCTGTGCTGTTTGAAGCTGTACGTTACTGATGATATTCTTAGCAACCAGAGGTTTAAGTTTATTCACCTCCACCTGAGCTGCATTTACCGAAGCCTGTGCGGCAGCCACCGTTGATTCGGCAGCACCGATACCTGCCTTTGCAGCAGCTGCATTTTCAGTAAGTATATTGGTTTCAAGACGGAATAAAGGTTGTCCTTTGGTTACATATTGCCCCTCGTCTACTAATAGTTGGGTAATATATCCCTGAATCTTAGCCCTTACATCATTATTTACTCTACCTTGTATGCTCGCAGGGAATGTCTGGTATCCTACGATATTCTTTTGTTCCACCGAAATTACAGGGTAAGGTTTTGCACCATCCTGTTTTGGAGCTTCTTTTTTGCAGGCTGTCAGTGAGATAGCTGCAACAGAAAGTATGAATAGTTTATTTGTCATTTTAAATTATAGTTTATTAATAGATTCCTGAATATTTGAAATATTTTTATTCAATAGCGCCTTATAAATACTAAGTTTTTCATTGTAATGTTCATCGTGTACCTTTCTAAAGTTATTTAAATCGTCTAGTAGTTTTAGTTCATCCTGTAATTTCTGGAGAATTTTTTCAAACCTTATCTTCATATGCTCATCATTGATAAAGAAATACCGCTTCCTCTCATCGATCTTATTATGGTCGATAATAAGCTGAGAGTTGAGTAATAATGAAATACTGGTGGAAACGGAACTTTTACTGGCTGAGAGCACTTCTACAAATTCGTCAAAAGTAATTCCTACTTTTTCAAAATCGAAGATGAGATAAGCATATATTTTTGAAGCTAATGGAGGAATATTCAGGTTGGTACCATAGAATTTTACGGCATCCTGAAAAATTTTTTCATCAACTTCTATACTTTTATGCATAATATACAAATTTGAGCAAAAGTATAAATTAGTTCAGAACTAAACGAACAAACGCAATAGAGTTTATAAATATATAGCGTTTTAAAAATTCAATGGAAAAGGATTTAACCTTTCGCTCAAATTATAATCTTCTCGAATGCTTTTCGGACTCCTCCGGCAAGAACTACTTCACCGCAATAGGAATAACCTTGCTTTTCAAGAATCTTCAGCATGGCAATATTATCATAATTAGTGTCTACTTTTACACTCAATACCCCCTGGCTTTTTGTGTAATTTTCTATATGATCAAATAGTTTTTTTACAAGTCCCTGTCCGGCAAACTCTTCGGAAACAGCTACACGGTGAACAACAACAAACTCACCGTCACTAAGCCATGCCCCATCAATGGTACTATAAGCAGGCTCGTCATTAAATATCAGGGCAACATAAACGGCAATAACATCATCTACTGTAAGAACAAAACCAAAACCTTTCGAAATATCACTTTCTATAGTATCTTCATTCGGATAACCATTTTGCCACTGAGTACTCCCGTCCAATCTTCTCCTTTCGATTGATTGCTGGATAATGTCCCAGATGATATTTTTCTCTTTAATTTCGGCCTTTCTGAACTTAATTTGCTGCGTCATAGATTCTTAATTGTTGTCAGGATTTAAAAGAAAGAAAATTAAGATTATTTTCAACCTTATATATTTCTTTAGCATTAAATTTAAATAAAAAAACCGAAAATTAATTGAATTAATTTTCGGTTCGAAGTAGTAAAATTTAAAATTATGAAATTGTTTTATTGGTTTGCACTTTGTTGTATATAATTGTCAATAATTTCAAATGCTTTTTTCTCATCTTCCAGATCCACCATGAGCTTTAGCGATGTTGCCGTTGGCGTTGTTGTAAAAGTGAGATAATTATTTTCAACTGTGTTTGTGATTTGAGCGTCATCTAATTTAGACTTGATCAATTGAATTTCTGAAGGATTATCACTTTCAAAAACTGATACTCTCGTACTTCTTTCCATATTTTATCCTTTTTTGAATATCTAAATATAGTAAGATTTTTCCTAAATCACAAATCCACCGTTTTAAATTTTGTTAATATTATTTTCAATTTTATCGAGAGCCAATTGAATTTCTTCTCTCGAAACATTCAAATGTGGCCTGAAACGAACGGATTGATCACCGCATGGTAAAATTATTAATCCATCTTTGAAAAGTTCATTTACTAAAAGATTTCTTTGTCCTCCGGAAGGTAAATCTACTGCACACATCAATCCTCTTCCTCTTGCATTGGAAATCTTTTCAGGATATTTCTGAGCCAGATTTTGCAACCCTTCCAATAGATATTCTCCAACCTCCTTAGCATTCTCAACAAGGTTTTCTTTTTCAATCACTTCCATAACCAATTGAAAACGGAGCATGTCTATAAAGTTTCCTCCGAATGTAGAATTGATTCTTGAACTCTCTCTGAAAACATTGTTCGGAACTTCATCAAATTTTTCTTTATTTGCTAAAACACCACAAACCTGTGCTTTTTTACCAAAAGAAATAATGTCCGGCTTAGCCGTAAAATGTTGGAAAGCCCACATTTTTCCGGTAATTCCAATACCTGTCTGAACTTCATCAAAAATCAGCAGGATCTCATTCTGATCACACAGCTTTCTTAGTTCAACGAAAAATTCATCCCTGAAGTGATTATCTCCTCCTTCTGCCTGGATCGGCTCAATGATAATGCATGCCACTTTATCCGGATTGTAAAGAATTGCCTCTTCGATGTGTAATAACGCCATTCTTTCATTTTTAATGGTCTCTTCAAGATTTTCCTCTGTAATAGGAAAGCTTAATTTTGGATTAAGGATCCTTGGCCATTCAAACATCGGGAAATATTGATATTTTCTTGGATCGGAAGTATTGGTTAAGCTTAAAGTATAACCGCTTCTTCCATGAAATGCCTGTCTGAAGTGAATACAAATTCCGGCTTCTGTCTGAAGTCCTTTAGCAAAATTTTTGCGGGTTTTCCAGTCGAAACATGCCTTCATTGCATTTTCAACACCTAATGTTCCCCCTTCAATAAAAAACGCATATTGCAATTCTTCCGGAATAACTACTCTTTCAAAAACTTCTAAAAAATGAGCATACTCTTCAGAATAAACATCTGCCAGGGTAGGCTTATTAACCGCCATTTTACCTAGCCAATCTGATTTACTTACAAGATAAGGGTGATTGTATCCTATAGATCCTGAACCGAACATAGAAAACATATCCAAAAATTCTCTGTCAGTAAGTTTGTCATATAACCATGATCCATGAGATCTTTCGATATCCATAACGAAATCAAAACCATCTGCAAGTACATGTTTCCCTACTGTTTCTTTAACTTTATTTGCTTTTATATCAATTGTTTGTTCCATAATATTTTGATGTGATTTAAAAATTGAATGATTAAAAGATTAAGCATTCATGGGTATTAATTTTTAAATTCTTAAATCTTAAAATGATTTAAATGTTGTTTTTTTATTAAATATCAAATTTAATCCCTTGTGCCAAAGGAAGGTTTGTAGTATAATTGATGGTATTCGTTTGTCTTCTCATATAGTATTTCCAAACGTCAGAACCGGATTCTCTACCGCCTCCTGTCTCTTTTTCACCACCGAATGCTCCGCCGATTTCAGCACCTGAAGTTCCGATATTTACATTGGCAATTCCACAATCTGAACCTGCATGGGAAAGGAATAATTCTGCCTCTCTTAAGTTTTGGGTCATAATTGCAGAAGACAATCCCTGAGGAACATCATTTTGAATAGCGATGGCTTCGTCAAGAGTTTTGTATTTGATCAAATAAAGAATTGGTGCAAAAGTTTCATGCTGCACAATCTCGTATGAGTTTTTTACTTCCGCGATACATGGTTTTACATAGCATCCTGATTCATATTCTTTACCGCTTAGAACGCCGCCTTCTACGATGAATTTACCGCCTTCTTTTTTACATTTTTTTATTGATTCTTCGTATTGGGTAACAGCACCGGTATCGATCAATGGTCCCACATGATTGGATTCATCTAACGGGTTTCCTATTTTCAGCTGTCCGTATGCTTTTACCAATCTGTTTTTCACTTCATCGTAAACGCTTTCATGAATGATCAGTCTTCTTGTAGATGTACATCTTTGCCCTGCAGTTCCTACAGCTCCAAATACAGCACCAATGATAGACATATCAAGATCAGCATCTTTAGAGATAATGATGGCGTTATTTCCACCTAGCTCAAGGATTGATTTTCCAAATCTCTCTGCTACTTTAGAAGAAACCATTCTTCCTACTCTTGTTGAACCTGTAAACGAAATTAAAGAAATACGCTTATCTTCAACTAATTTTTGCCCGATCTCATGATCTGAAACCAATACGCTAGAAATTCCTTCAAAAAGATTATTTTCTTTAAGAACTTCTGCTAAAATATTTTGACATGCAATTGCACAGAAAGGTGTTTTTTCGGAAGGCTTCCAGATCGTAACATTCCCACAAATCCATGATAATGCTGTATTCCAAGCCCAAACAGCTACCGGAAAGTTAAAAGCCGTAATGATTCCCACAATCCCTAGCGGGTGATATTGTTCGTACATTCTGTGACCTGGTCTTTCAGAATGCATCGTATATCCATGAAGCTGTCTTGATAGACCAACCGCAAAATCACAGATATCAATCATTTCCTGAACTTCACCAAGACCTTCCTGCAGGGATTTTCCCATTTCATACGAAACAAGTTTTCCCAAATCATCTTTATATTCTCTTAGTTTTAGACCTAATTGTCTTACGATTTCCCCCCTTTTAGGTGCCGGGATTAACCTGAATTCCTGAAAAGCCTTTTGAGCAGAATGAATTACCTTTTCATAATCACCTTCATTCGATGTTTTTACTTTAGCAATTAATTTTCCATCAACAGGAGAATAACTTTCAATTACTTTCCCCGATGCAAAGTATTTCCCCCCTACAGAAGTTCCTTTGTTGTCATCTTTAATACCTAGATTTTTTAGGGATTTCTCGATACCGAAATCCTTGACTTTTTTAGACATAAAATATTCCTTTTCGTTTTCTCTAAAGATAAAAATATTATGCGAACCGCAAAAAATTAATTTTCCTAACGTTTTTATTTGGACTAATTATAAACATACCTATCTTTGTCATATCAATAGTTTAATTTCGGAAATGGAAAATAATAAACCACTAGACGAGCAGCCTGTCAAAGAGAATACTTCAAAATGGAAACAATGGGTTAAGCGTTTTGGGATCGGAGGGATTATATTCTTTACCGTAAAAGGGATTATTACGTCAACCCTGATCTATTTTCTCGGAAAAAATTTCTGGACTATCATCAGCAATTATTTTACCGCTCTATTCGATTAATAGTGCGTATTATTAAAATAAAAAAAGCAGAGAAAATTTCTCTGCTTTCTTTTTTTTGGAAGTTTAACTAAAAGCTAATGATAAGTTGGCAACTGGTACAGTTACTATTTATTCTATTGAGCTATCAAACCTATTGGTTACATTATATGATTTGTCTTTTACTATAATATCATAACCTCCTTTATCCAGAATAAGATATCCTGAGTCTTTATCACTCTGTAATTCTATCATATCCGCAGGAACACCATTATTGTCAAACTCTCCTTTTCTATAGGCAAAAATTAAAGAAGGATAACTTTTAATCTTTGATTTTGGTACTTCATAAAGTTTCCGGTTTTCATTAAGCATCCAACGAGGTCTATCTTTGATATATGTTGTAACGGGATGAACCACTTTTATATCCGTAAAAGGTTCAATTTGACTTCCTTTGAATGCCTTGTTATTTTCGTCCAGCAAAACGACAGGATCCTTCCCCTTTATAATTTTTAATAGAGGACTATTACGTTCGGTAACACTTTTTTCAGAAAACTCTGTTTGGTCAATTGTAAATGGGTTGATTTTTGTTAAGTCGGAAAGTCTTCCTGCCATGGTTTTTTCCCAATATGGATCTTTTCCTTCATATGCGTGCCCATAACCGCAGTAAATAATATATTTTCCATTTTTATTTTCCTGCATAAATTTATAGATGTTATCCGCTTGTTTTATCTCTCTGTCTTTTCCGTTTTCTCCTTGTACTGCTTCATATTTAAAGAGAGTAAAACCCAGATCTAAAGCTGTTTTAATAAAACTACCAAATTGTGGTTCAGAGGTGTAAAAACCACTTTTTGTTGTAGGAAACTTTCTAACATTTATTGAATCATCTCCAATAGCTTCCAAGCCCAAATAACGATAACCGTTTTCATAAAGTCCTTTTAAGAGGGATGTTGCAAATGTTCTATGACTTGCGTAATGATGTGCTTCATTAAGAATTACTATTTGCTCTTTTTTTGTTTGGTCTAAAATATAGTTTTTAGCATTTTCAACTTTAAGCTTTACTAATTTCAAACTGTCATCTTTAGATATTTTTTTTCTTTTACGTCCAAGTTTATCCCAGGTTTGTAAACCCTTAATGTAATAGTTCGAAACGGAATATTTCATTGCTCCCACCTGATATCTGTAATCGTCTCCATTTTTATCATTCTGGATGTCATTTTCAATATCATTTGAAAATTTATATTGCTCTTGGGCGAAGGATTTTGTTGAAAATAGTATTACGAATAAGAAAAATGTCTTTTTCACCATATTGCTTTATGTATTATACTGAAAAATATTATTTGGAGTAGTTCATTACTTTATCACTCTAAAATAGTACTTTTATCTATAATTTAAGATTTATATTTTCATTATTAATATACTTATCCCTAATCCTGATTTTATTTTCCTTAGAAAGATTGCTTTACAGTGCAGGAAATCAAAAGCTGTCAAAGTTCCAGCTTTCAATTCCTTCACAATTATTAAACTTAGCAATTTTGCCTTTTAGCTATTCCATTGCTATTCCTTTTTCTTCCTTCCCGACTCAATAAGACTCTGATGAAGCAAATACTCAATTTGTCCGTTTACACTCCTAAACTCATCATTCGCCCATTTCTCAAGAAGTTTATACGTTAATTCTTCTATCCTTATCACAAATGATTTTTTGCCTTTTTGAGTGCTTTCAGAAGAATTTTGAGATTTTTGAGATTTCATTTTTTACTTTTAAATTTCATGATAAGATCGCCTATGGTTTCAGGTCGATTCTTTAACCAAAAAGAAGTTTTAATTGTATAAAGTTCCTGCATTAAGAACCGGAGTTGCTGCCTTCTCACCACAAAGAACCACCATCAGATTACTCACCATTGCAGCTTTTCTCTCATCATCCAACTCTACGATGTTCTCTGCCGAAAGTTTTTTCAATGCCAGATCAACCATTCCTACCGCGCCCTCTACAATTTTTGTTCTTGCTGCAACGATAGCTGTAGCCTGCTGTCTCTGAAGCATGGCACCTGCAATTTCGGATGCATAAGCCAAGTGTGATATTCTGCCCTCCTGGATTATAATTCCGGCTTTAGAAAGACGATCAGTAAGCTCCTGCTCCAGAATAGAATTGATTTTATCACCACCCTCTCTTAAAGTAATTGGTGCATGATCATCTTCTAAATTATCATAAGGAAAGCTCATAGCAAGGTGACGTACCGCTGCCTCACTCTGCATTTTTACAAAATCAGAATAACGTTCTACATCAAAAGCTGCTTTATAGGTATCCCCTACTTTCCATACGATGACAACAGCAATTTCGATTGGGTTACCCATTTTATCATTCACTTTTAATGTTTGTCCCTGCAAGTTCTCAGAACGAAGCGACATCTTCTGGGATGAGTATAATGGATTGATAAAGAACAGTCCGTTATCTTTCACTGTTCCTACATATTTTCCAAAGAAATTCAAGACTCTTGAGTGATTAGGCTGAATGATCATCAGACCTTTTAAGAAAAAACATGAAGTCAGAAAACAAAGCATGGCTAAAACAACATAAGTAATACTCTGATCTACTCCGCTGATGAAGAAGTAAACTGCAGCTATAAATAAACCCAAACAAATAACAAGGGTTAAGTAGCCGGACATAGGTTTTAAGATTTTTTCCATATAGGTATTAATTTTAAAATGATATTATTTTGATATCATAAAGTTATAAATAAATTTTGAATTAAAAATGATAATCTTAAAATTTTTTACTTAGTAATAATACCTAATTCCGTTTGCCTTAAAGACAAAGAAAAATCCCGGAAACTATCATTCCGGGATTTAGTATGTGTATGTATTTACGCTTATTTTTTGTTCAGCATTTTAAACTTAAAGTAAGAAGCTGTAGACAATAATATCATTACTGAAAGTCCGATATATACCCAAGCCGGTACTGGTACCGGATCTCCTGCTGCATACGAGTGAAGTCCCGTTAAATAATAATTAACTCCAAAATAGGTCATAACCATTGAGCAGAAAGCAAACATTGTTGCTACATGGAACGCCCACTTGCTTCTTAATCCGGGTACCAATCTCATATGTAACACAAAAGCGTATACCATGATAGATATAAATGCCCATGTCTCTTTAGGATCCCAGCTCCAGTATCTACCCCATGACTCATTCGCCCAGATTCCTCCTAAAAAGTTCCCTACCGTTAAAGCAAACAAACCTATAGTAAGAGACATCTCAGAAACAATAACCAGCTCTTTTAAAGTAGTATCATGATGAATTTTGTATGTTTCTTTACTCGAAATAATATAGAATACCAGTGAAATGACAGCAATAATCATCGACAGGGCAAAAAATCCATAACTCGATGTAATGATTGCTACGTGCACAATCAGCCAGTACGACTTTAATACAGGTACTAATGGTGTGATCTGTGGATCAAGAGCAGATCCTCCGTGAGCAAATCCCATCATAATAACCGCTACCATAAATCCGGCTGCAGGAATCAAAGCATTGGAATTTCTATACAATAACAATCCGGCTGAAATACCTACCCATGAAATGAAAATGATTGCTTCATAACCATTACTCCATGGTGCATGCCCGGAAATATACCATCTTGCCACTAATCCAAGGAAATGGAATATATATCCTACCAGACCTAACACAATAATCACCTTGATGATCTTGTTCAATATCTTATTAGGCTTGAATAATTCAACAAAACCTAAAATCAGTAATAGCCCTCCTATCAGTGTATAGAAAATCAGGAGTTTAAAGTTGATATTCACTTTATTCATGAATACCTCCAGATCAACTTTAGATTTAGCCGGAACTACACTTTTACCCCATTTTTGCTGGTATTCTGAAAGTCTTGCCAATTGAGTATCTGCTTTTCTCCAGTCTCCTGTTTTCTGAGCAGCTAATGCTTCAGCAAAATAAGGTCCCATTACCTGTTGAGATTCCATATCCGGTTCAAATTTCTGGTCCAGCCATGAATGCCATGTGTGGTTCGGATCATTTTTCACAGGCACAATTCTCATAAATTGCCCGCTGAAAAATTCATTGAAGATCTGAACTCTTTCATTTACAGAAATAACTTCTTTGTCATAATTGGTTTGCTCAGCCGGTTTTTTACGGAAAGCAATGTTATAGTCATGCTCAAGGATATAGGTAAGGTTACCGTTAGCATCCGCAGGAAACAAATTCATCAGGGAAGTATAACCATCTTCATCAGCCTTGGTTTTGTTCTTCAGCTCATCTCCTCCTTTAGAACCTACTTTAATGATAGGAACCATTGTCCAGCTAGGAGTATCTGTGTTAATGGATAAAAACCACTGATTTGCAGTAAGATATTTTCCATCCGTTCCTTTAAATTCGTCTTTTTTATAAAGCTTTCTTAAAACATCAAGAGCTTCAGTATTGATCGGAACAATTCTTCCTTCAAAATTCTGTACCAAAAGATATCCGAATTTATCTGCATGTTCCTTGCTTATTTTGTTTCTAGCGATGATTTCATCTGCAGAAATTAATCTCATTTTAGAAAATGGAGCTGCAAGAGAATTTTGTCGCGGAGCAGTTTCCGTCTGTCCCATTTGGGAAGCCTGTGCATGAGCGTGATCATCGCCTTCTACATGGATGTGCTCTCTGCTTCCGTCAGTAGTTCCATGGGTTTCAATTTTCTGAGCATTTAATCCTAAACTTAGCAATAATACAATCACCATGGTGGCTCTTTTCTTATTCACATCAGTCAGTATTTTATTTAATTTCCAGAAATGTGATCCTTTCCAGAAGAAAATTAAAAACATGCCTAAAAACAAAAACGTATATCCGATATAAGAAATCAAAGTTCCCCAGAAATCATGATTTACTGATAATACAGTTCCCATTCTGTCCGGATCAAAACTTGCCTGGAAGAAACGGTATCCTCCGTGGTTCAGAACGTGGTTCATATAGATTTTATAAGGTGTCTGCTTACCACCGTCAATGATCTTCACATGACTTTCATATGCACTAGGCGAAGAACTTCCCGGATATGTTTCCATTACAAAGTCGTCCAGTTTCAGTGCAAAAGGAGTGTTGTATACTTTAGGACCAAAACCTGCCATGATATTCAATCCATCCATCGTGATCTGCTTGAATGCATTCGGATTTCCTTTTTCTACAGATAGTTCAACCAACTGTTTTGTTTTAGGACCGTGGATTTCTATTTTCAACATATCAGGAACTGCCTGATCTTTCTTTCTATCTCCTTCAATCGCGATCAGTTTTCCTTTTCTTAAACCTTCAGGAACAACCAATTTCAGATCATTGATGCTATATAAACTTCTCAATGCCAAAGGTTGGAATTCATCCTTCTTTGTATTTCCGGTCGCCTGAGTTGCCATCGTCATATACGTTGCATCAACAGGAGTTTTAACAAATAATTTCCCTCCTTCATTTTTAAATTCCACAGCTCCTTCAATCGCTCTGTTAAAAGTAACAAGCGTTCCATTAATGGATTTTGTTTCACCTGGCTTGATGTAGATATTCTGTCTTCCGGTCTGTCCCGTTGAAACCAAGTGCAGGTATTCAGTACCACTCGGGTCGGCCACAAGACTGTCTTTTTTTCTTTGAATATATTCTTTGGCAAAAATCTTTACTTCTTTTCCGTGAAAGTCATAGGTTGCGCTGAAATCTTTGTGCAAAGGAGACATCAGATAAGGAATATCCTGGTAGTTAAGCACATCTCCCTTCTCTTCAATCTGAATCTTAAAGAAGTTTTTATCCGTAACTATTTCATTAGAAGTTTCTCCTTCCCTGATATGCATTGTTCCTTCAAAACTCACATACCTTGTAATAGCTCCCCCGATAAAAATGAAGACAAATGCAAGGTGAAAAACCAAAACCGGCCACTTCTCTCTTTTCCAAAGTCTGTATCTGCCGATATTTCCGATAAAATTTAAGATCAGCAATACCATGATCAGCTCAAACCATTTTGCTTCATAAATTAATGCTTTCGCCGTAGGGGTTCCATAATCGTTTTCGAGAAACGTTGCATATGCCATGGCAAATGCAAAGACCAACAGCAAAACCGCCATTGTTCTGGTTGAAATAAGAATATCTTGGATCTTCTTCATGATTTATTTTACTTGACATGCAAAAATAAGCATGATTAAGTAAAAGGTCGATAAAAAAAGATGTTTTTTATCATTTTAAAGCCTATATTACTTATTTTGAATTATTCTTAATAAGCCACAAAACATTAAAGAAAATTTAAAACTAAAAACTACGATTATAAGAATGAAAAAAAGCTATACAAGTCATTGAGTCTGTCTATTTTTGAAGGCTTATTTTTTTCCTTATTTTACTTAAAAATTCATGGGTGATACCAAGATATGATGCGACCTGTTGCTGTGTAATTTTCTGTTCGAGACCAGGATATTTTTCAAGAAATTCAATATATCGCTGATCTGCCGTCTTACCGGTCAAAGAAAGAATCCTCCTCTGTAGTGCCACTGAAGACCTTTGATTCATGATTCTGAAAAGCTTCTCTACCCAGGGAATGGTTTTGTAAAGATGTTCTTTATTTTCTTTTGAAACCATAAGAACTTCACTATTTTCCAGCGCTTGAATATTTAAGATACTGGGAACACGATTGATCATACTATCTATATCCGTAATCCACCATCCTTCCACTGCAAAATATAATGTTTGCTCCATCCCTTTTTCGTTGAGATAGTACACTTTAAAACAGCCGCTTGTAACAAACCCTTCAAAAAGACAGTAATTTCCCTCTTTCAGCGCAAAGTCATTTTTCGGAAATTGAACTTTATTAAAAGATTCGGAAAATCTTTTAAATTCATCCTCAGAAAAATCGACATATTGCTTGATGTAATGATAAAGTAGGTCAGACATCGTATAAAATTAAAACATAAAGATACCGATATTATGACCGGTATCCTTATTTTAAACTAATCTTATTTACTTGCCAGCAAATCCTCTGTACTTATGATTCTGCTGTATAAATTTCCTAATGAAGAAATACCCGCCAGGAAAGATTTCTGAATATCTGCTGCTTTTATAATTTCTCCATCCAGCTCCCTGTTCTTTGTTGCCGTTGCATCCCCCACAATCGTGTTACTGAAACCCAGATCAAAAGCTGCTCTTGTAGTAGATTCCACACATACATCGGTCATCATTCCGGTGATAATTAAATTTTTAATATTATACTCTTTTAAATAGGCAAGAAGTTCTGTTTCTCTGAAGCTATTTGGAAAATGTTTGATGATTACTTTCTCATTCCCTTTTGGTAAAACCAGGTTATGAATTTCAGCACCCTTTGTGTCCGGAAGGAAAAAATCAGCTCCTTCATTGGTTGCTATATGTTTAATATGAATGACTGGCAGATTATTTTTCCTAAAATATTCCAACACCTTACTGGTATTTTTACCTGCAGTTTCTGCCCCTTCTAAAACCATTTTTCCTCCGGGAAAATAATCGTTTTGTACATCGATGATTAATAATGCCGTGTTTTCCATTGTCATGTTATTTTGTTGTGCTTTTGCAGACGAAAGTGTAACGAATACTATACATAACGTCAGCATCCTTTTGAATATGTTTTTCATTTATTATAAATTGATGGTACAAAATTACAGGAGGTATCATCAATAGCATTTGAACTAGTTTAAAAAAGAAAGTACAAGCCACAGACATTTCAAATTAATGCCGAATATCAAACTGTGTAGATCTACTATTTTTCTAAAACCAATTTGGAAAGTCTTATTAAATATTTCCAGGATTGGAAAAAAACATAAAAAATGCCCACAAGGATATAATGGGCAATTTTATAAATAAAGTAGAGGTCTACTATTCCTATGAATTGAGTCTGATCATTTCCAGTAATTCCATTTCAAACCATCAAACAGAGCTATTGTCTTACTGACGGTATCATAACATATCATCCCCGGATACGGGGTTCTCACATTAAGATGAGGATTAGCTACCTTGGGTAAAATCAATGCTTTATTGGAAGATTCCAAAACAAGGACTCCGGGAGCACTTGTAGTAGAAGAGCCTATAATCACTCTGTTATTTCCCGCTGTTTCGGCACTCGTATTAAATATAACATTTGTAGTGGACCCGGGATCACTCATATTCACCCAGCCGGAGCCGGTATTCATTTTTAAGATCTTATCATTCTTATCCATTAAAAGAGTTCCAGCAACAGCGTTACCTGGGAGAGTTTCTACAATAGGAAGTAAAATTCCGTTAGTTGTACCTGAAGCGAAATCAAGAATACCATCTCCGTCTACTGTTTGCTTACCGATCGCTATTTGGGCGTGGATAAAACCAATTCCAAGCAATCCTAATATAGCTAATATATTTTTCATGTTTTCTATTTTATAATTTTAAAATTTAAGCCATCTGTCTAGGGTTAGTCATTACAAGACCGGATAATACAGTTCCATGAAGTACCGTTATACAGTTTAAAGCAATTATCTGTAGTATCGAAAATCAGCATCCCTTCTACCGGAACAGCAATATTTGCGGAAGTTGTTCTGGTAATAACAAAACCTTTATCTTTTGATTCTAATGCTATAAAACCATTAGGAATATTGGTTGGCCAGTTGGGCAGGATTTCACGAAGACCTGTAATACCAAATTTCGTCATACTGTTTGGTGTCCCTGTAACCGGATCTTTAGTACAATATGTTTGAATATTGGTTCCGAAGGTAAAATATTTATTAGCAGGAAACGAATAATTAAATACAGCTTTCCCTCCAGTAAAACTTGTTGCCGGAATAAATTGTACATTCTGTGAAAGTCCACTGTTATCAGCTACAATCATGTATAATTTATCTGTTGCCACAATACTGGTATAATTAGTAAGGTTAGCTTGTAGCCAGGAAGAACCCGTGTCATTCGTTTTTTGTGCTAACCACGTCCTCTGAATAATCTTTCCCGGAGCTATACCATAATTGAGTAAGGTTAAGGATTGATTATTATTATCTCCCATTATAAGAAAGGTTTTGTCTTGCGAAAAACTTGTTCTACCTGCAGCATTGTTTGCCGAAACAAAATCATTCGTGGTTGATACGATTAGCATGCTATTATTGTTTTGATTAACGCTATTTGTAACCACTTGGTTTAATGCTGTATCGTCATCTTTCGCCATCCCAAAAATGTTGTTATTGAAACTGGTATTCAGTCCAGAATTCCAGGTAACAGTAGTCTTGTCGGAGGCAATGTAATTGAGGGGTTGCTGCAAAGTAATTCCATATTTAACAGCTAAATAAGAATTTACACTTTGCCTTTCTACAGCTGTCTGTGTACCAGAATATAAAATAAATTCTCCAATCCTATCTCCTTCCAATGAACTGCTACCAGATCCCCCGTCATTATCCATCAAAAGAACCATTCCCGGATAGTTGCTTGTAGAAGATACATTATTGGAAGGATTGCCAAAAGCAAGCGCATTATTATCAAAAAAATAATTCATGTTTCCTCCGGACAACTCATTATAAAATGATTGTATACTTGGAAACTGTGTATTAACAGTATTTATAGTATTTGTTCCAAAAAACACATCCCCGGATTCTTTTTCATTATAAAATTCTGGACGATTGGTGCGGGTCCCGAAAAATGGAGATTGCCAAACTCCTGCTATTGGAGATACATTGGAATTTCTTGTTACACCATTCATTACAAATACCGATCTATAGGTGGCAGAAGCGGTTCTTGTAAGAAATGTATAGGAGGTCAGTGCATTGGTGGTGTTATCTGGAAATCCTCCCGGAAATTTATATCCCGATCTATATTGATTGGTACTCGTAATTTCAATTGCAGGATTAAAATTAAAATTAGGAATAGAGGTTGCTGTCCTGTAGACTGGTCTTGCACTTACACCTGGGTCCGCATAATAACCCGGCATCCCCTGGTTGGCAATACCATTAATTCCGCCTGATCTTTGATTATTCCATATAGCAACCTGCGTATTGTCTACTGTTGTATTCGTTCCGGCATCTGCTTTTACCCATATTTGAAGGTTAGCAGAAACGCCTCCGGGAGATTGAGACCACAATAATGAATTGAATATCATTGCTGTAAATAATAATTGCTTTCTCATTGATGTTTCTTTTAATTGTTTGTAAGTATATTCATTGATATGACCCGACTATCTCAAAAAAAATAATCGGCAATGGTGAAACTAGAAATCAGCCAAAATACTCATGGTAAGTAATGTGGTCAATAATCCAGAATTAATAACAAGATCATAAAGAAGATAGTAGTATTGAAATAATACTTTTATGTTGGGAAGTATTTTTTGTTTTCATTTATATGTGTGTTTTTAAATTAGACAAAAATTGTGGAATATTTAAACAATAAGTAATGTCTGTAAATAATATCAACAAAATAATTAATGCTTCTTAATATTACCTTAGTGTAAATTTATAAATTATTTTAATAAAAATATACTTTTTAAATACAATTTAACCACAGAATAAGCGAATGATTGTTAATATATTTGATAATGATTCTTTTTTTTCAATTAATAATTTCATAATGATAAAATTTTGTCAATAGAAAATTATTCATTTTTATATGAGTTTTTAATTTCATTTGATATTATTTAGAATCAAATTCAATAATCAGGATTTTCTGATGTCTGAAAAGGATCATAGAGTTATTGTAAAATGCTTTTGAATAAAAAAAGATTATTTTAATATTGAAAAAACACTAAATTTGCCCTCATTGATATTATGGACAAAAAGACACAAACAAAGCAGCAAGACATGTCTGAAAAAGGCAAAATCCTATCGAAACCCCGTATATTTTTCGGGCTTACTTTTATACTTTTTTCTGTCGTACTTATATTTTCATTCATTTCATATTTAATGAACTGGAAGGCAGATCAAAGCCAGGCAGGAACCATGCTTGATAAAAGCATACAATCCTCTAATATTTTTGGTAAAGTTGGAGATTGGCTCGGGAATATTTTCATTTTTGAAAGTATTGGCGTAGCTTCTTTTATTATAGCTTTCCTTTTCCTTGTTTTCGGAACTTTAATTTTAAAAAAGAAAATTTTCAAACCTTGGAAAACAATAGGTCATTCGTTGTTTTTTATCTGCTGGGTTCCTATTTTCATGGGAGCTGTTACAAAAGGGCAAGGTGTTCTGGGAGGCGTTTATGGCTACCAGATTATGGATTCGCTTAATGCAATCATAGGAACTGTTGGTCTTTGGTTGGTACTGGCCTCAAGTATAGCTTTATATTTTATCCTTGAGTTTAACTTACGTCCGAGTTCCATCAAAGCAAAACTTAATAATATTAATGAAAATACGATCGGAAAGGTAAAATCCATGATGCCTAGTTCTGACGAAAACTTTGTGGCTGATGAAGAGCTGGAAGAAGAAGCACTCGACAATCATCCTAATATTTCGGTTACGGATATGAGTGAGCCCGTGAAACAACAGGAACCGGTAAAGGTACCCAAAGGTTTTCCTGAGGTCCCGGTATCTACAAACCTGGAAACCATCACTACTCCTAATCATACTTCATTTGAAGATGATGACAATGCTAAGCCGATCAACCTTAATCTTAATACCAAACCAGGTCTTCCGGTTTCAACTCCGGAACAGGCCTTTGATCTTACACCATCTACTCCATCGCAGGAAAATATTAAGTTCAATGTTGAAATTGCTCCTGTAATTGATGTTTTAGATGACACAGAAAAGCAATCCCAGGAACTAGTAGAAAAACATGGTTTGTATGATCACAAATTAGATCTGGCCAAGTTTCAAATGCCTCCGGTGGAATTACTAAAAGATTATGGTAATGAGGAGATTTCAATCAATAAAGAAGAATTAGAAGAGAATAAAAATAAGATTGTTGGTCTTTTAAAGAACTTTAATGTAGGTATTGCTGAAATTAAGGCAACCATCGGACCTACAGTAACCTTATATGAAATTGTTCCTGAAGCAGGAATCAGGGTATCCGCCATTAAAAAGCTACAGGACGATATTGCCCTGAATCTTTCAGCTTTGGGGATCAGGATCATTGCACCTATGCCTGGAAAAGGAACCATTGGAATTGAAGTTCCAAGAAAGAATCCTACTATGGTTTCTATGCGCTCTGTAATCGCTTCGCACAAATTTCAGAATACAGACATGGATCTACCTGTCGTTTTTGGAAAAACCATTTCCAACGAGATCTTCATGGCCGATTTATCAAAAATGCCACACTTACTGATGGCAGGTGCAACCGGCCAGGGTAAATCAGTAGGTATTAATGCAATTCTTACTTCTCTCTTATACAAAAAACATCCAAGCGAACTGAAATTCGTAATGGTTGATCCTAAAAAAGTGGAACTTTCTTTATATTCAAAAATTGAAAGACATTATTTAGCAAAACTTCCGGATACGGATGATGCCATCATAACGGACACCAATAAGGTAATCAATACACTGAATTCTCTTTGTATTGAAATGGATAACAGATATGACTTACTTAAAAATGCATTTTGTAAGAATTTAAAAGAGTACAATAAGAAATTTGCTGAAAGAAAACTAAATCCTGAAAACGGACACCGTTACTTACCATACATCGTTCTGGTGGTTGACGAATTTGCCGATTTAATTATGACAGCAGGTAAAGAAGTAGAATTACCGATAGCAAGACTGGCACAGCTGGCAAGAGCGGTAGGAATTCACCTCATTGTTGCTACCCAAAGACCTTCCGTAAATGTAATTACAGGGATGATCAAAGCAAACTTCCCTGCAAGAGCAGCATTCAGGGTAATTTCAAGTGTAGATTCAAGAACAATTCTTGATTCTACCGGTGCTGATCAGCTGATTGGTAAGGGGGATATGCTTTACTTTAATGGAAATGAAATTCTTCGACTGCAATGTGCCTTTGTAGATACGCCTGAAGTAGAAAGAATTGCAGAATTTATTGGCGAGCAAAAAGGATATGCTTCTGCGTTTCTTCTTCCTGAATACGTTTCTGAAGATGCAACAAGTTCAGTAGGTTCTTTCGATCCTAACGAAAAAGATGCACTGTTTGAAGAAGCAGCCAGAATTATTGTTTCTACTCAGCAGGGATCTACTTCCATGCTTCAGAGACAACTTAAATTAGGATATAACAGAGCGGGAAGAATTATGGACCAGCTGGAGGCTAGTGGTATTGTAGGAGGCTTTAATGGCGCAAAGGCAAGGGAAGTGATTATTAGCGACCTTCATTCTTTGGAACAGTTTTTGGAAGATTTGCGTAAATAAAGGAAAACATGCCATAATGTTTAACTTTTGAAGTGGAAAAAATGTCTAAAGAATATTAAAATAAAAAAATGAAAAACATAGTTTCGAAAATTATATTAGGAGGATTTGTGGTAGGAGCTGTTGGATTATCCAATGCACAGAAAATAGATGCAAAAGCTAAAAAGATATTGGATGATATCACCTCCAATTATAATTCTAAAAAGAATACCTATTTTAAATTTTCTTTTGGAAGCGGTGTCAATGGCAAGGTTGCTAAAACAGAGCCTGGAATCTATTACTCATCAGGTGATAAATATAAATTGAAAATCATGGATACAGAACAGATTTTCGATGGTAGCAAGATCTACAATATTAATGCTGACGACATGGAAGTAACGATTGCCAAACCTAACGGAAGCAGTACTATGTTCTCCCCTATCAATTACCTTTCTACCTACAGAAATGATTACAATGTAGTTTATGGAGGAAAGAAAGTGGTCAATGGTGTAAGTGCTGATCTGATCAAGCTTACTCCGGTTAAGCCTAATGGATTAAGCTATGTTTATCTGTTTGTAGACTCAGCTAAGAAACAAATGGTGAAACTTGAACAGCATGGAAGCAACAAAGATGTTGCAGTAATTGCAATAAAAGAATACAAGGAGAACCAGGAATTAGATCCTAACATGTTTGTTTTCGATAAGAATAAATTTAAAAATTACGTTATTACAGAATTGTAATTAAAAAAGTAATAATTTATAAAGTCACAAAGTAAACTTTGTGGCTTTTTCATTAATTTTGGCGAATGTTAAAAATACTAGACCGATATATCATAAAAACCTTTTTCGGACCATTTTTCTTTATATTCAGTGTATTGTTTTTCATATTTATTGTAAACATTATCTGGGTTCAGTTAGGGCAGTTTATGGGAAAGGGATTAAGCTACTGGCAAATTATTAAGCTCCTTTTTTATTTAGGGGTAAGTGTTATCAGTATGGTTTTGCCTCTTACGATCCTTTTAGCAAGTATTATGTCTTTTGGTGAATTTGGGGAGCGGTACGAGCTTGCAGCTATGAAAGCCGCCGGAATCTCATTAACCAGGGTTATGGTTCCTCTTTTTGGGGTCACCACCATATTATCTATAATGCTGTTCTTTTTCTCTAATAATATTATCCCGGATTTTCAAAGAAAAGCGAAAAATATGCTTTTCAATATTGCTCAGACAAAACCCGCTCTTAACTTTACTCCAGGGCAGTTTATTGATCAGATACCCGGTTATATGGTGAAGTTTGATAAAATCCACGAAGACAATAGTATTGAAGGTGTTTTTGTTCACAGAAAAGCTAGCACATTCGAAAACCAGCAGTCTATTGTCGCTGAAAAAGGGAAATTTATTCCCGCAGCTAACAACCATTACTTAAAACTTGAGCTTTATAAGGGCTATGTATTTGAAGATAATTTTGCAGGGAAAGGTGAAAATGTAAGATTAAAGCAACCGGATCAGGCGATTAAATTTGATACTCTTGTTTCGCATTTTGATATTAGCGAGCTCATTAATAAAGCAATCGAAGAAGAGCAGATCACGGATGATTACCGTTTTCAGACATTCAATCAGCTTAATAAAACTATTGATCTTAATAAAAAAGACAACGAAAGATTCTTTTCCACCGTCACGGACGATGTTTTGAATCAGACCAACTCCACAGTCAGCTATATGGATAAAAACAATAAATCCAAAGCTCCGGTTAAACAACAACTAAAACTGGATACGGTAAAAGGAAACAGGAAGATGGAGATTATCTACAATGCCTATACGAGATTGGATAATCTGAAAACCACACTAAACGGTAAAGCCAATGATTTCAAACCCAATGTTAAGTATTTCAGTAAAGTTGTTATTTATCAGCAAAGAATACTCTCCTATTCATTTACCTGTATCATATTCTTCCTTATCGGTGCCAGTTTAGGTTCCATCATCAGAAAAGGAGGAATGGGAGTTCCCGTAATTATTGCCATTGTTATATTTATTATTTTCTATGTGATTAATGTGGGAATGGAAAACCTTGCCTGGGCAGGAACATTAAATCCATATCTGGCAGCATGGCTCCCTAATATTATACTGTTCCCGTTCGGAGTGATTATGACCTATAAAGCATTAACGGATTCGCAACTCTTTGACGCTGAAAAATACAAGGCATTTCTCAAACCTATTACCAAAAGGTTTTCTAAAAACAAAGAACATAAAAGATATCAATAACAAAACGCTCCGGATTCCGGAGCGTTTTTTAAAAGGGAAAGGCTCCCGTTTCCAAATCATTCTAACAATTTTATTTTTAGATATTAGAAACACCTTCAGCCTTATTTACAATAAAAAAACAGGCCTCATAATGAGGCCTGTTTTAGTATATGTTCTAAAGCGAAAGTTACACTTTCATAATTTCAGCTTCTTTTGTTTTAAGGTGGTCATCACAAGCTTTCACATACTTATCAGTAAGTGCCTGGATATCCTCTTCAACGCCTTTAATAACGTCTTCAGAAACACCTTCAAGTTTTTTAAGTTCTTTCAAACCGTCCTGTCTTGCATTTCTTACGACAATCTTTGTCTGTTCGGTTTCTCCTTTAGCTTGTTTTGCCAGATCTCTTCTTCTCTCTTCTGTTAAAGGCGGAACATTCAAAATAATATTCTCCCCGTTGTTAGAAGGTGCAAAACCTAAGTTTGAATTAATAATAGCTTTTTCAATAGCATTGATTGCTGTTCTGTCCCAAGGTTGAATAGAAATCGTCATTGCATCAGGAACCGAAACATTAGCAACCTGGTTGATCGGAGTTGGAGCTCCGTAATATTCAACCATCACATCCTGAACCATTGAAGTAGAAGCACGTCCGGCTCTAATTCTTTGAAATACATGTTCAAGGTGCTTAATAGCCGCTTCCATGTCCTGTTTTACAGACTCTACTATTAGATCTAATTCTTCCATTATATATTTAAAATTTGATAAATTACACATTTATAAACGATGATCTTTACCTCAGTGGTATGGGATCAACAATAAATAATTTTTAAATCTCTTTATCTATTTACTTTACTGACTATAAATCCACTAAAGTACCAACGTTTTCTCCGTCTACAATCTTTACTAAATTCCCCTCTTTATTCATGTCGAATACGATGATAGGAAGTTTATTTTCGTGACTTAAAGTAAATGCAGTCATATCCATTACTTTAAGATTCTTTTCGAAAACTTCATCGAAAGATAAAGAATTATATTTTACAGCGTCCGCATTTTTTTCAGGATCACTGTCATAAATTCCATCTACCCTTGTTCCTTTTAAAATAACATCAGCACCAATTTCAATGGCTCTTAATGTAGCTGCAGTATCAGTTGTAAAATAAGGGTTTCCGGTTCCTGCTCCGAAAATAACCACTCTTCCTTTTTCCAAATGTCTTACTGCACGTCTTTTAATGAATGGTTCAGCTACCTTGTCCATTTCTATAGCAGATTGAAGTCTGGTTTTAATACCGGCGTCTTCCAAAGCACCTTGCAAAGCCATTCCATTAATCACTGTTGCAAGCATACCCATATAATCGCCCTGAACTCTGTCCATTCCCTTTGCAGCACCTGCTACTCCACGGAATATATTTCCTCCTCCAATTACAATGGCAACTTCACAACCTTTATCTACTACTTTTCTTATTTCAACAGCATATTCCTGAAGTCTGTCATTGTCAATACCATATTGTCTGTTCCCCATTAAGGCTTCACCACTAAGTTTTAGAAGGATTCTTTTATATTTCATCTTTAATTTTTAATAAATTTTAAATAGGGTTTATATCCCTGAAATTTGATTTTGCAAATATAATCATTAAAAATATTGAAAAAAGAAAAATATTTAGCTGTAAATAATGTTAGAAATATTTTGACAACTACAAAAAAGGATTATTTTTGCAATAATTATAAATTGAATTGAAGAAAATTATCATTCTTTCATTATTTCTGTCAGGAATTGTT
The DNA here is from genome assembly GCF_048296755.1 of Chryseobacterium sp. PTM-20240506. Taxonomy (NCBI): domain Bacteria; kingdom Pseudomonadati; phylum Bacteroidota; class Flavobacteriia; order Flavobacteriales; family Weeksellaceae; genus Chryseobacterium; species Chryseobacterium sp. PTM-20240506. Next base: position 679,860 of record NZ_CP182581.1, on the reverse strand, counting down.
TCTTATGCACAAACGGGAACAAATGTTTATCCTTTCTTAAACATTCCCGTATCTGCCAGACAGGCTGCATTAGGTGGCGATGCAATTACTATAAGAGATTATGATGTTTCCTTTGCTATAGCAAATCCGGCCTTACTTAATAAAGATTCAGACAAACAACTTTCTGTGAACGGAGCAGCATATCTTGCGGATTCCAAATACGGAACGATTGCTTTTGCTAAAGATTTTGATAATGGCCACATGGCTACAATCAACGCCAGATATATGAGTTATGGTGATATTCCAAGGACTGATGAAAGTGGTTTTGAAAACGGACAATTCAACGCATCCGATGTTGCCATCGGAGCTGGTTACGCCTATCAGTTTGAAGAAGACTGGACCATTGGAGGAGGTATTAATTTTATTACTTCAAAAATAGATACCTATACTTCTTCTGCTATTTCAGGAACTGCCGGAATTACTTACCATAATAAAAAAAACAAAGAAGTTCTCTCTCTTGTCGCAAGAAATTTCGGATATCAGTTCAAATCTTTTAATGGCACCCGTGAGAACCTTCCGTTTCGTATTGATCTGGGATATACGAGAATCTTAAAGGCTATTCCACTTGCCATTACAATTACGGCCCATGATTTACAACAATTCGATATTTCATCTCCGTTTAACGTAGACGGTCAGGAAGTGAATGTGGGAAGAAAAATTGCAGATCACTTTTCTATTGGAGCAGAATTATTTCCGGAAAAAAACTTTAATATCAGATTAGGATATAATGTGAAAAGAGGAAATGAACTGGCTGTAGCTGACCAAAGAAATTTCTCTGGACTATCAGGAGGATTTGGAATTAAAATTTCAAGATTCCGTGTAGATTACGCTCATGTAAGATACCATAACTCTTCCAATGTGAATCAAATAGGAATATCTATGGACCTTAGCGGGCATCGCTATTAAACTTTTTCAATATTTAATTTTCCATTTCCTTGATTTTTTAAAAAAAATCTTGAACTTTGCAGTATGAAAAAACCTGTAATAGCTATCGATGGATACTCCTCTACCGGAAAAAGTTCAATATCAAAGGTCATTGCCGATAAATTAGGACTTATTCACCTGGATACCGGAGCGCTTTATAGAGGAGTTACCTGGTTTGCCCTGCAAAATTGTAAGGACGAAAAAGGTTCTATTGACCTTAATCGACTTTTCTCATTATTAGATCAGATCCAGCTTGAATTTAAAAATGATGAAGGTGAACTGGTTCTTTATCTGAACCATAATGATATCTCAAAGGAGATCCGAACTAATGAAGTTTCTGACAATGTAAGCCTTGTAGCTAAACAAAAGGAAGTAAGGGATTTCTTATTACAATCCCAGCGTTCCCTTGCCGAAAAAGGAGGTATTATAATGGACGGCCGTGATATCGGGACGGTAGTTCTTCCCAATGCTGATTTTAAGTTCTTCCTTACGGCAAGCATCGATGAAAGAACCAAAAGAAGATACAACGAGCTTTTGAGTTTAAATATCGAAGCAAACGAGCAGCAGGTAAAAGAAAATCTTATCGAAAGAGACAAAATTGACAGTGAAAGAGAAATCGCTCCGTTAAGACAAGCTGAAGATGCCATTGTTATTGACAATACCGAACTTTCTAAAGAAGAAACCATCGAAGCCATACTGTCTTATATCCAAAAGATTTAACAATTTTTAATAGGACCATAGGCTCATTTGGTATATTAATTGTAATATTTAACAAAGTAAAAACTAATATTATTTAACTATTAAAAAAAACGAAAAATGTCTAGAAAAGGAAACAATACAGCAGGTATATTAGCGGGACTTCTAGCTGGAGCAGCAGCAGGTGTAGTACTTGGAATGCTTTATGCGCCGGAAGAAGGAAAAGAAACGAGAAAAAAGATTAAAACAAAAGCTAACGATCTTAAAGATCAGGCTAAAACAAAATACGGAGAAGTTTCTGAAAGAGTAAAAGATCAGTATGACAATATATCTTCTACTTTTAAAGAAACAGCAAACAGTGTTGCTCATACCGTAAAAGATGGATATGATAAATATAAAGATCAGATTGTTTCTAAAACTACAGATGTAGTAAAAGATGTAGAAGCAGAATTAAACGATCTTAAATAGTAATAATTTCAATTAATTTTTAAATTATGAAAGGGACTTTTTGCATTAAAGTTCCTTTTTTTGTAACTTTAAAGAAAAACAGATGATAGAAACTCTTAAAGAATATGCATCTAAGAGAATAGATCTACTTAAAATAGAAGCTACCGAAAAGTCATCACTCTCCGCAGGTATGATTACCTATCTGGTCGTATTGCTTGTTGCTTTTGCTTTTTTTATTATTCTTTTCAACTTTGGAATTGCATTTCTTATCGGTAAAGCGTTGGATAACTACTCCTACGGATTCCTTATTGTAGCTGCATTTTACTTATTGATAATGATTCTTGTTGTTCTGTTTAAAAAGAGAATTGTAAATACCGTAGCGGACCAGGTTATTAAATTTTTAAATCATTAAACTATGAGCAGAAACTATGAAAGTCTGAAAGAATTAAGAATAAAGAAGAAGTTACTGAAGGCAGAACTTGATGATTTGGAAAACCTTCTTACATTCAAGAATACAAAAGAAAGTTTAAGCGCATTTACCAATGGTTTAACGGATCAATATCTTCAGGAAAAAGTAGATGAAGACGGTGATGAAAAAATAGTCCTGAGAAAGGATGTGATTGCTAAACAGCTTACTTCTGAGGTGAAAGATATGTTTATCAGCAAAAATACAGCAATGGGTATTGCAAGCTCAGCGCTCAAGGGTAATGCACTGGATGGTATCATCAGGTTAGGTGCTACTGCCCTTGTTGGAAACTATGCAAAGAAAAATATGCGTAGTTCTAATTGGAAAAAGAAACTGCTTGGTGTGGCTATGATTTATCTTGCGCCAATTGCATTAAAATTTGTCAGAAAAAAGCTTGAAAGTTATCAGAAAAATAAAAGTGTGTCCAGCATGGAGCAATTAATATAAAAATAACAAACCAGAGGTTAGAAGTTAGCTAAAGGTTATCTTTAAAATTTAATCCAGCTAACCTCTGACTTTTGGAATCTATTTAGAAAACAATTGTCCCAATATAATTCCTGCTGCCATAGATACATTAAGACTTTCCGTTGACTGAGATGTACCAAACCTAGGAATACTAATACTTTTATGAAGCAACTTTTCCGTTTCCGGTCGCATTCCATTTCCTTCATTTCCTAAAATCAGGTTTAGTTTCTTAGGCTTCTCGAATTGGTATATATTTTCTCCCTCCATATCGGTTCCTATGTTTACATTCTCCGTATTCGAAAGATAATCGGTAAGATTACAGTACACCATATTCACTCTTGTAAAAGATCCCATACTTGCCTGAATCACTTTGGGATTATAAAAATCCACTGTATCTTCACTGCAAATAATTTGTTCTATCCCAAACCAATCGGCTAAACGGATTATAGTTCCCAGATTTCCGGGATCCTGAATCCCATCCAATACAATCTGTATATCCGGGTCTGCCATCTTTTTCTCAGAATTCATATAGCAAACGGCAACGGAATCTTTAGGTGTTTTAAGAAAACTGATCTTTTTCAGCTCATTTTCAGATATATGGATAATAGGAACGTCAGAAAATTTAATTTTCTCTGGATCTGTAGATAATATTTCTTTAATTTTAAAGTTAGAATTGGGAAGTTCACAAATGATTTTATTACCCTCAACCAAAAACAAATTGTATTTTTGTCGGAACTTCTTTTTATCTAAAGACTGTAAAATTTTTATTGTATGAGCTGTAAGCATTATAAGAATTCTCCTCAAAAATATTATAAAATTATATCATTTGCAACATTTGTTACTCTTCTTTATGCTTGTAGCACCACAAAGAAAGTTCCCGATGGCGAATATTTGCTTACGAAGAATACATTCACTTTTACTGATAAAAAAGAACCATTTGATGGAGAGCTAAAGGGTTATGTTCAGCAAAAACCCAATAAGAAGCAATTCCTTTTTATGCCTTTAGGCTTATTATTATACAACGCCGCCAATCCTAAATATGACACTATTCTTAATGAATACATGACCTACCCTAGCGAAATGCGAACGCAAAAGCTCAGGGATTCGCTCTTCATTAAATACAATATGAAAAGTAGTGTGGGAAAAAGCCTTTTATTAGACAGGTTATACCACAACTGGGGTTCACCTCCTGTTATCCTGGATCAAACAAAAGTGGAAAAAGGAGCCGAATCCATTGAAAAACGACTTACCTACAAAGGGTACTGGGATGCAGAAGTAAAGTTTAAAACCAAAATAGATTCTGCAGCAAAAAAAGCGGCTGTTACGTATTTCATTACGCATAATGATCCTACTTATATCAAAGAATATTATTACAATATTCCGGATCCGGTTCTTCATAATCTTTACCAGCAGAAAATTAACGGAACCCTCATCAGATCCGGACAGGTACTTGATCAAACGGTTCTTGAAAAAGAAGTTACCAGACTTAATGAAATCATGAGGGATTATGGGTATTACAGATTCAATAGCGCCAATGATGAAATTTATTTTGTCGCCGATTCACTAAAAAGCAGAAAACAGGTTCCTCTCACCCTTGAAATTCATAAAGATTCCATTGATACTCCTTATAAAAGGGCAACTATTGGTAATATAGACGTAGCCATCGTTAATGAAGCATCAGAATACCGTAAAAATACAACCAAAGACAGCTTAAGAGGAATACGGTTCCATAAGGTTGATAATAAATATACAACCCGTTCCGTATGGAGAAATATCATAGTTGGAAACAAACAGATTTATGATCAGAAAAAGCTTGACCTTACCAAAAGGAATCTCCTGTCTATGAATAACTTTAGCATTCTGAAAGCAAAAGATTCTTTAAGACACGGAGGTGAAGGCTCTCCGAATGATAGTATTATTGATGTATTATATATACTTAAACCGCTTCCGAAATATGAATTAAAAGTAGGAACGGATATCAATTATTCGCAGTTATTAAATCTTGGGATTTCTCCCTCCATAGACCTTACTACCCGAAATGTTTTTAGAGGAGCAGAAAACCTTTCGACAAGTCTGGCGGGTACTTTTGGTTCTATCAGAAGCACCAAAGATATCAGTCAGCGGATATTAGCCTATGAATTATCAGCACAGGCTTCCCTGAATTTCCCAAGACTTTTACTGCCTTTTGATTATTATAAATTGATTCCTAAAAGATACAGCCCTACATCATCAATTGTTCTGGGGGCTACTGTACAAAATAATATCGGTTTAGGAAGAGTTAACTTCAATACCGGCCTTAATTATCTCGCTACGGTTAATGATAAAGTATCCCACAGGTTAACCCTTTTTAATACACAGTTAAGTTTAACAAAAAATAAATCGGCTTATTATGATTACTTTACAAACGATCGTGATCTAAAAGATGAAATATTCGAGAATTACTTTCAAAACAGCCCGCAAGGTGCAGCAACGAAAGCCAAGCTTTTATCCGGACAGCTTTCAGTAGATGAAGTATCTCAACAGATTGTTACCGATAATGCCTACCGTAATTCTTTAGATCAGGCAGGTGCGGATCTTTTTACTGCATTTACAGGAATTCTTGTCAATAAAGACAGGCAAACCCAGGATGTTCTTATTTCTTCCATGATCTATAATTATGTGTATAACGAAATCGGTAAGAAGGATTATCCTAACGCTTTCTACTTTAATGGAAAGGTAGAACTGGCTGGTAATATATTAAGCATTTTTAATCAAAAAAGAAATGATGGCGGAGGTGTAATCACAAGTCCTCAAAGAACAATTTTTGGAGTGCCTTATGCACAGTTTGTAAAATTTGATATTGACGTAAGAAAGTACTTTAAGTTTAACGGGAATCAGACTTTAGTACTTCGTCAGTTCGTAGGAGTAGGAATACCTTACGGAAACTCTTCATCGATGCCGGTTATCAGGTCTTATTTCAACGGGGGATCCAATGATATCCGGGCGTGGGTTGCTTTTGGAGGCTTAGGTCCCGCTGACTCTCAGATTGATGAAAGAGTTCGTACTTATATGACAGATAATTTAAAGCTTACTACAAATATTGAATATCGTCTGCCTTTCAACGATATGTATGAAGGGGCGCTGTTTACCGATATTGGGAATACCTGGAGTCTCAGGGATTATAATGATGGATATGGCGATGAGTTTAAATTCAATAAATTCTTAGGCCAGGTGGGTATCGGTAGTGGATTCGGATTAAGGGTAAATATTGCATACATCACTTTAAGGCTTGATTTTGCGTATAAAATCTATGATCCTAATAAACCTACCGGTGACAGATGGAGATTCAAAGATTTCCAGCCTTTTAAACCTACATTGAATGTAGCGTTTGGATATCCTTTCTAATCAGGAGAAATTCCCAACAAGAAATAGACTACAGCGATCATTCTTGCGAAAATCTCCCTGAACTGATTTCTGTAGTAGCTTTCTGGTTTATTTACATCCTGTGCATCAAATCCCAGTGCATTCATATTATTGTTTCTTGCGAAAAATAGGGCCCGAAGGTTATGGAATCCCTGAGATACTATAATGACATTATTTTTTTTGTACACATCCTTACAACGTAAAATACTCTTATATGTATTGAAGCCTTTCGGATCTTCAATAATGATTTCTTCAGGAACTCCTTCCTGATAAACAAGATAATTTTTCATCGCAGCCGGTTCATTATAACCTTTGCTTTTTTCACCGCTTACGATTATTTTACGGATTTTCCCATGATGATACAATAATGCAGTAGCATCCATTCTTTTCGTAAAATAAGGATTGGATAGTCCGGATCTCATCTTAGGTGAAGTACCTAAAACCAGAGCGACCTCACGAGGTGGTATCTTTGATATTTTGGTATAGGTCCTCCCATTAGTAAGGGCAAACACCCAGGCATTAGCCAAACATATCACTAGAATTCCAATTTCTATTGATGTGAGAATAAGATTGAATATGTTTTTTACAGCTCTCAAATGAGATCAAAGTTAAGCTTTATTTTCTTTGTTTTTGCTATAGACATGCATGCTAATATTTTCCCTTGCAACTCTTCTTTTTCCGTTAAATATTCATTCTCTAGTAATTCAACTTCTCCTTCTTCCAAATAACATTCACAACTTCCGCAAATTCCGGATTTACAGGAATAAGGAACAGGAAATTTCTGAACCAGCAATTGCTGCAGAATTTTATCCTTGTTATCCGGAAGATGGGTACTGTAGTCTTTTCCCAATATTTTAAAATCGATTTCCACATTTTCAATCAACGGAAACTCTTTTTCTATAGGATAAATATCATCATTAAACTCTTCAAAAAGTTCAAAATGAATATTTTTTTTCGGGATTCCATGATGGTAGCAGGCATTGGCCAGTGTTTTTATCATCTCCCCTTTTCCACAGATCAGAACTTCATCTACTGCATCCCAGATGGTGGATTCTTCGTCTGTATCATCAAGGTGCAAAATCTGATTGATAATAAGGTTTAACTTTTTCGCATCTAGCCTTCCATAAAAAAGCTGATCCGGTGTTTTTTCCTGCGAAAAGAAATAAAATATCTGTAATCTGTCCCCATAAGTTCTGGCCAGATTATCCAAAAGATCCCGGTAGATTAATCCGTCAGAATTTTTATTTCCGAAAAACAAAAACAGTCGCGTTCTGGGCTCATTATGAAGAATATTTTTGAAATGGCTTAACACAGGGGTTATCCCGATTCCTGCAGCAAAACCGACTATCGTTCTGAACTCACTGGGTTTAGATATTAAAGTAAATCGACCTCCCGGTTCACTTACCAATAGTTCATCTCCAACCTTATAATTTTTAAACAGTTCTGCTGTTGCTCCTATAGGAGAATTTACTTTTATGCCCAGGCTAATTTTTTTCTCGTAAGGAGCCGATGTCATTGAATAATCATTGATGATATCTTTTCCATGGTACTGAAATTTAATACTGACAAACTGACCCGCTTCAAATTCAAAATTCTTCTGTAAATTCCCGGGAATCTCAAATTCCAAGGAGAAAGTATTTTTGGTCAGTTCTTCCTTTTTCGCTATTTTTAACCAATGAAACGTTGTGAGTTTCCCTTTATAGATTTGTTGTTCCATACTTCAAAATCAAAAATACTAAAATAATTATGAAGAAGATCATTTTATCAACCCTAGTTATATTTGCGCTGACCAGTTGTAAAAAAGAAAGTTCAAAAACTGATGACAAAGGGATATCCCAGGATTCAGTAGCTGTTGCGGAAAATACTACTTCTGCTGATCATACAGCTTATATTTCAAAAGAAATTTCTCCCGAAAACATTGGGGACTATCTGGCAAAAAATAATGACACACTGTATGTTACTAATTTCTTTGCCACATGGTGTGGGCCATGTATTCAGGAAATTCCACATTTCAGAAAAAAAATGGAAGAACTGAAAGGAAAACCTGTAAAGTTTACTTTTGTTAATCTGGATAAAAAATCTGATTGGAGTACTGCAGTTAAAGATTTTGCAGAAAAAAATGATCTTGCAAAAAACATAATCTTACTGGATGGCCAAAAGCTTGATGAGAATTTCTTTCCGAAAAATTTTAAAAAATGGGACGGTGGTTCTATCCCTTTTACTTACATGAGAAAAGGAGCGAAAACTGATGAATATCTTGGAATGATGAATGAAGAACTTTTAAACTCTAAGATCGATTCATTCTTAAAATAAATTGTACAGAATCACTTCTGAAAATGTCAAAAAAATTCAAAATCCTGTGTTTTTTATTTATAATCGCTATTATTCTAGCTGCGGTTATTAATCTGAATACAGGATTTTTAAGTTTAAACCTAAAGGATTTTTTTTATAGCTCAGCCAACGGCCAGATTGCAGACATTCGTATCAACAGGGTTTTGGTAATGCTTTTAGCCGGAATTTCCATTCCCACTTCAGGGTTTCTGATGCAGGAATATTTCCAAAATCCATTAGCAGGGCCGGATATATTAGGTATTACCTCCGTAGCTAGTTTATCTGTTTCATTTTATATTTTCTTTTCACATGATATTCTGCTTCCGGATTATCTCCAGAACAGTTTCCTGAGCTTATCAGCGATTATCGGCAGTTTCTTCCTGATGATCGTACTTTTATCCATTTCTAAGAAATTTCAGGACAAATCTTATCTTATTATCTTCGGGTTTTTAGTTTCCGCACTGGCCGGAGCAATTGTTTCTTTACTTCAGTTGTATGCAGAAAATCAAAGTCTGAAAAATTATATCCTATGGTCTTTCGGCGCAAATAATATGGTCACCAGAAACCAGATCCTTGTATTATCTGTCTTGGTCATTATCGGCTTATATATGTCTTTTAAAACCATTAAACCATTAATTGGAAATTCCTTGGGAAGCTCCTATGCACAGAGCCTTGGAGTAAACTTGCATCATTTAAAGCTGTTCATCATCATAGCCGCTTCGCTCCTATCAGCATCTATAACGGCATTTTTGGGGCCTATTTTGTTTATAGGCATTATTGTTCCTCATTTTTGCAGACTTATTTACAATCCTGCAAAACTATGGCAGCAGTGGATCTTGAATATGATGCTGGGAATGCTGATGATGTTACTGTTTTCAATTATTGCAGAGAAAAGTCAGATTCCGTTGAATGTGATAAGTTCTATTTTTGGAATCCCCGTTATCCTTGTGATGCTTTTGAAGCAGAATAAGATTTAAATAATTTCGCTATTATTTTGGAAAAATGTAAACAAAGTATTATAAAAAACACAAAATGTCACTAAAACGATTAATAGTCATAAACATCTTTCTATTTATTTCTGGCATTACCTTTTTAAAATATTCTAAAACATTGAGATTTGATAAAGAATTGCATTGGATATATTCAGTGGGGCACCTTCACTACTTTATGGTTACATTACCAATATGCTTCATCGGTTCTTTGTCTTTGGCAATTTATAGTTTATGCAAAGTAAAAGAAAATAAATTTTTATATTTAATCTTTAGCATCACGCCAGTTATCCTCTTTTTAATAATGATCTATTTAACGAATTAAAATTCAAAATGCATCTACAAATCAAACAAGCCCATATTGGTTATAATACCACCCTGATTTCAAATACTAATACCCATTTGAATTTAGGAGACGTATGCTTGTTGATTGGAAACAATGGTGTAGGAAAAACCACTCTGATTAAATCAATTTTACATCAGATACCACTATTACAAGGAGAAATTTTAATAAATGGTAAGAATATAAAGAAACTGTCTGTTAAAGAAATTGCAGAGAATATTGCCATTGTTTTTTCTAAGGCGGTTATTCCACAAAACTATACGGTGGAAGATCTTATTTCGTTAGGAAAATATATTTATTATCCATATTATTTTGAATTAAAAAAAGAGGACAGAGATGAAGTTTCACATATCATCAGTGAACTGAATTTGAATCAGTATAAGGATATACTCCTGAAAAATCTCTCTGATGGAAATCTTCAGAAAGCATTTATTGGACGTGCTTTGACACAAAACTCCCCTATTATTATTCTGGATGAGCCTACCACTCATCTTGATGAAAAAAATAAGATTATCATCCTTAAAACATTACGCAGGCTGGCAAAGGAACAAAACAAACTTATCCTTTTTTCTTCCCATGACTGGCGGCTGGCAAAAGAATTTGCTGATAAGATATGGTACGTAAAAGACAATCATTTGTATTCAGGGATTGTTGAAGATATCCTCCTCCAACACGATGAACTGACCAACGTTTCTTTATTTCAGGTGAACGAAAGTTTTGTCGCACCGGAAATTTCTGCCCCTCCAATTTATAAGGAGATGCTGTATTCACTGCTTCAAAAAAACTTTCAAAAAGACCTCTTATCTTTTAAATTTGAGTTTCAAAACAAGTTTTGGGTAATTTATTACCATAACACAAAACATCAATGTGAATCATTCGAAGAAATCATTGATTCCATCAGAAACATTCATTAATACGTACTTTTTATTATTTATTTCACATACTATGCATGCATAGTATTATGCTAATCATACAATTTAATCGATTTACTATCAGATTGTTAACAAATTTTAACGTTAATAAATACTATGCATGCATAATATTTACTAAATTTGATAAAAACCTATTACCAAAAATGATGGATAACAACAAAGAAAAAATAGAAAATGTAGATCTGGTTCTAAAACAAACCTGGCTTGCTGTATCCAAAATGTTCACAGAACTTGCCCAGGAGCACGATTCTACAGCCGTTCAGGCGCTCACGCTTCTTAAAATAGATCCTAAGGAAGGGACAAGAAGCACAAATTTGGGACCCAAGATGGCCATTGAGCCTACTTCTCTTACAAGAATTATAAAACTTCTGGAAGATAACGGCTATATCTATAAGGAGAAAACCACTACCGACAAAAGAGAGGTTATCATAAAACTTACAGACAAAGGGCTAAACTCAAGAAATCTTTCAAAAGAAGTGGTCTTAAGTTTCAACAAAAGGGTCATGGATAAAATTGCTCCGGAAAAAATGGAAGTTTTTAAGGAAGTGATGAATGAAATCATGAAAATTGCCAACGATCTGAATAACAGAAAATAAATTAACATACAACCGAAAGGTTACGTCTGACCCAATAAAAATAAATAATAAATAGTTTACAGATGAAAAGAAGAATCAAACACGTTACGGTTCTTGGTTCAGGAATCATGGGAAGCGGTATCGCAGCTCACTTCGCCAATATTGGTGTGGAAGTTTTGCTTTTGGATATTGTTCCCTTTGAATTGACTGAAGCAGAACAAAAAAAAGGTTTGACCAAAGATGATAAAGCAGTAAGAAACAGAATTGCTGCAGAGAACTTTGAAAAACTTAAAAAAGCGAGTCCTGCACTACTCTATTCTCCAAAATTTGCAGATAGAATCAAAGTAGGAAATTTTGATGATGATTTACAGAAAATAAAAAATACAGACTGGATTATTGAAGTGGTCGTTGAAAGACTGGACATCAAAAAATCTGTCTATGAAAAGATTGAACAATTCAGGAAACCAGGAACTTTAATTTCTTCTAATACATCGGGAATTCCTATCCACTTATTAACGGAAGGAAGAAGCGATGACTTCAAGAAGTATTTCGCAGGAACCCACTTCTTCAACCCGGTACGTTATCTTCCTCTTTTGGAGATTATCCCAACCAATGATACGGATCCTGAGATTGTTGATTTCTATATGAACTACGGAGCTAAGTTCTTGGGTAAAACTACCGTTTTGGCAAAAGATACACCGGCATTCATTGCCAATAGAATCGGGGTATTTTCTATGATGGATCTTTTACATAATGTACAGAAGTTAGGTCTTACCGTTTCCGATGTAGATAAATTAACAGGACCGGTGATCGGCCGTCCAAAATCAGCAACCTTCAGAACAGCAGATGTGGTAGGTTTGGATACTCTGGTTATGGTAGCTAACGGTGTACGCCAAAGTGGTTCAGAAGCCAATGACTTTAATGATGTGTTTGCGCTTCCCAATTATATCCAGAAAATGATGGATAATAAATGGTTAGGCTCTAAAACACAGCAAGGATTTTACAAGAAAGTGAAGAATGCGGATGGAAAATCTGAAATTCACGGATTAAATCTGGATACTTTAGAATATGAACTTCAGGGAAAATCATCTTTCCCTACCCTTGAGCTTACTAAAACCATTGATAAACCTATCGACAGATTCAAGGTTTTAATCGGCGGAAAAGATAAAGCAGGAGAATTATACAGAAAATCTTTGGGTGCGTTATTCGCTTACGTATCTCATAAAGTCCCGGAAATTTCTGATGACATCTATAAAATTGATGATGCCATGAGAGCTGGTTTCGGATGGGAAAACGGTCCGTTTGAGATCTGGGATGCCGTAGGTATTCAAAAAGGTATTGAACTTGCGAAAGATGCAGGCTATGAGGTTTCTGATTGGGCTAAAGAATTGGCGGAAAAAGGACAAACATTCTATAAAGTTAATGATGAAGGTCAAAGTATCTATTATGACAAAAGCTCAGGAAATTACAACAATATCCCGGGGCAGGATGCCTTCATTATTTTAGATAATATCAGAAAGAATAAAACACTTTGGAGCAATTCAGGCTCAGCTATTGAAGATCTGGGAGACGGAATTATCAATTTTGAGATCCGCTCCAAGATGAACTCTCTTGGCGGAGAAGTTCTTGACGGACTTAACCGTGCGATCGACTTAGCTGAAAAAGAATACGATGGCCTTGTAATCGGTAACCAGGGGACCAACTTCTCGGTAGGTGCCAATTTAGCTATGATCCTTATGATGGCTATCGAACAGGACTGGGATGATCTGAATATGGCTATAGCTTATTTCCAGAAATCAATGATGAGAGTTCGTTATTCTTCAATTCCTGTCGTAGTGGCTCCTCATGGAATGACTCTTGGTGGCGGCTGCGAAATGACCATGCACGCTGACCGTGTAGTTGCTGCTGCGGAAACTTATATCGGCCTGGTAGAAACCGGAGTTGGTGTAATTCCTGGTGGTGGTGGTACTAAAGAATTAACTTTAAGAACTTCAAGAGAATTTCACACCGATGATGTGAAAAATAACAGGTTACGCGAAGCTTTCATGAACATTGCCATGGGTAAAGTAGCAACTTCAGCCTACGAAGCCTATGATATGGGAATCCTTGAAAAAGGAAAAGATATTGTTTCCGTAAGTAAAAACAGACAAATTGCAGAGGCTAAAAAGATTGCAAAATTATTAGCAGAGCAAGGATACACACAACCTATTGAACAAAGCGTAAAAGTTTTAGGAAAAGATGCATTGGGAATGTTCTATGTAGGAACAGACCAGATGTTAACCGGAAACTTTATTTCTGAACACGACAAGAAGATCGCAGATAAACTGGCCAATGTAATGGTAGGTGGGAATCTTTCCGAACCAACTGTTGTAACCGAACAATACCTGTTGAATCTTGAAAGAGAAACTTTCCTTCAACTTTGCGGAGAAAGAAAAACCCTGGAAAGAATACAGTACATGTTGCAGAATGGAAAACCACTTAGGAATTAGAATTTTCTGTAAAATGTAAAAAGTATTAATGTATTAACGATGCACAATTTCAGAGACCTAGAAGTTTGGACAAAATCAATGAAACTTTGTAAAATTTTTTACCTGGCCACGCTTGATTTTCCAAAAGATGAAATATTCGGACTTACCTCTCAATCAAGAAGAAGTCTTTATTCAATTTCTTCAAATATTGCTGAAGGTGCGGGTCGTGATACAGATGCTCAGTTTTCACATTTCCTGAATATTGCCTTAGGATCATCCTTTGAATTCGAAACACAAATATTAATCGCTAATGATTTGGGGTTTTTCAAAAATGATGATTTTGATATTATTTATTCAGAAACTAAACATATTCAAAATATGCTGGCCAAATTGAAGCAAAAATTTAATACTTAAACATTTTAGATCATTAATACATTTTACATTAATACTTAAATACAAAAAAATGAAACAAGCATATATAGTAAAAGGATACAGGACAGCGGTGGGTAAAGCGCCTAAAGGTTCCCTTCGCTTTACACGTCCGGATGTAATGGCGGCTACAGTAATTGAAAAATTAATGGCTGAGCTTCCGCAATTGGATAAAAACAGGATTGATGACCTTATCGTAGGAAATGCAATGCCTGAAGCTGAGCAGGGCTTAAACGTAGCGCGTCTGATCTCTTTGATGGGATTGAATACGGATAAAGTTCCGGGTGTAACTGTAAACAGATATTGTGCATCAGGAAGTGAGGCAATTGCTATTGCTTCAGCTAAAATTCAGGCTGGAATGGCGGATTGTATTATTGCCGGTGGTACTGAATCAATGTCTTATATTCCTATGGGAGGATACAAGCCGGTTCCGGAAACTGATATTGCCAAAACAAACCCTGACTATTATTGGGGAATGGGTTATACTGCGGAAGAAGTGGCAAAACAATATAAGATCACAAGAGAAGAACAGGATCAGTTTGCTTTTGAATCTCATATGAAAGCTTTAAAGGCTAATGCTGAAGGTAAGTTTGCCAATCAGATTGTTCCCCTTCCTGTAGAATATAATTTCTTGGATGAAAATCAGAAGATGCAAACCAAAAAGTTTGATTTTTCTGTTGATGAAGGACCAAGAAAAGATACTTCTTTAGAAGGTTTGGCCAAACTAAGACCTGTATTCGCCAACGGAGGAAGCGTAACAGCCGGAAACTCTTCTCAGATGAGTGACGGAGCTGCTTTCGTAATGGTTATGAGTGAGGAAATGGTAAAAGAGTTAGGTTTACAGCCGGAAGCAAGGCTTGTTGCCTATGCCGCTGCAGGACTTGAGCCTAGAATCATGGGAATGGGACCTATCTATGCTATTCCAAAAGCACTAAAACAAGCAGGCCTTGAATTAAAAGACATCGAATTAATTGAATTAAATGAAGCTTTCGCTTCCCAGTCAGTTGCCATCAAAAAAGAATTAGGTCTAAACCCTGATATCCTTAATGTAAACGGAGGAGCAATCGCTCTGGGGCACCCTCTTGGATGTACCGGAACAAAGCTTACTGTACAGCTTCTGGATGAAATGAGAAAACGCGGAAATAAATACGGTATGGTTTCAATGTGCGTAGGAACAGGACAGGGAGCAGCAAGTATTTTTGAACTTCTATAAAATGTATTGATGTATTGACGTAAAAAGTATTCATGATGAGGGAAACTTCATAAATACATATTACATGAATACTTTAATACAAATAATTAATCTAAAAAAATAAAAAACAATGAGTGATACACTTAATAAAACACGAAAAGGTGGTGAGTTTTTAATTAAAGAAATTCCTGCCAATGAGATCTTCTCTATTGAAGAACTTAATGAGGAACAAAAAATGCTTCGTGATTCTGCGAAAGAATTTATTGACAGAGAAGTAGTTCCGCAAAAGGAACGTTTCGAAAAGAAAGATTATGCATTCACAGAAGAGACAATGCGTAAGCTTGGTGAAATGGGTATGCTTGGAATTGCTGTTCCTGAGGAATATGGAGGACTGGGAATGGGCTTTGTAACGACCATGCTTGCCTGCGATTATATTTCGGGAGTTACCGGGTCATTAGCTACGGCATACGGAGCGCACACCGGAATCGGAACATTACCAATTGTTCTTTACGGTACAGAAGAGCAAAAGAAAAAATACCTTCCGGATCTGGCTACAGGAACTAAGTTTGGAGCCTATTGTTTAACAGAGCCGGATGCAGGTTCTGATGCCAACTCAGGAAAAACAAGAGCTAAATTATCTGAAGATGGTAAACATTATATCATCAACGGACAAAAGATGTGGATTTCCAATGCTGGATTTGCCGATACTTTCACTCTGTTTGCAAAGATCGATGATGATAAAAATATTACAGGCTTTGTAATCAACCGTTCTGAACTTGAAAATCCTGAAAGTTTAACTTTCGGAGAAGAAGAGCATAAATTAGGGATCCGTGCATCCTCTACCCGTCAGGTTTTCTTTAACGATATGAAAATTCCTGTTGAAAACCTTTTGGGAGAAAGAAACAACGGATTTAAAATTGCTTTGAACGCATTGAACGTTGGTCGTATCAAATTAGCTGCAGCTTGTCTTGATGCTCAGAGAAGAATTACCAACCACTCTATCCAGTATGCTAACGAAAGAAAACAGTTTGGTGTTTCTATTTCAACTTTCGGAGCGATCAGAAAGAAGCTTGCTGAGATGGCAACAGGGATATTTGTAAGTGAGGCAGGTTCGTACAGAGCGGCTAAAGATATTCAGGATAAGATTGACGAACTGGTAGCGGGAGGATTAGATCATCAGGCTGCAGAATTAAAGGGTGTTGAAGAATTTGCTGTAGAGTGTTCAATTCTTAAAGTTTTCGTATCTGACCTGGCGCAACATACAGCTGACGAAGGAATTCAGGTATACGGAGGTATGGGATTCTCGGAGGAAACTCCTATGGAGGCAGCTTGGAGAGATTCAAGAATTTCAAGAATCTATGAAGGCACCAATGAGATCAACAGATTACTTGCTGTAGGAATGCTGATCAAGAGAGCGATGAAGGGTGAATTAGACCTGTTATCTCCTGCTATGGCAATCAGTAAAGAATTAATGGGTATCCCTTCATTTGAGGTGCCGGATTATTCTGCCTTTATGAGTGAGGAGAAAGCGATTATTGCAAACCTTAAAAAAGTATTCTTAATGGTTTCAGGAGCTGCCCTTCAAAAATATATGATGGATATTGAAAAGCAGCAACACTTATTGCTAAATGCTTCAGAAATCCTTAATCAGATCTACATGGCAGAATCTGCAATCTTAAGAGCTGAAAAGCACTTTACTCCTGATTCTGTAGAAGCAGCTATGGCTCAGCTTAACCTTTACAAAGCAGTTGAGAAAATCATCGTTGCTGCTAAAGAAGGAATTGTTTCTTTTGCTGAGGGAGATGAGCAAAGAATGATGCTTTCCGGATTAAGAAGATTTACAAAATATACTAATCATCCTAATATAGTTGCTCTTACTGAAAAAGTTGCAGCACACTATATTGAAAAAGGACATTATTAGTCTTTTCTAAAATAAATTTGATGTTAAAGCACTTCACTTTGAAGTGCTTTTTTGTTTTATAAATTTTTGTTACTTTTAAATAACCGAAACATAATCATAAAACAAATAAATTATGGGAAAATTTATTATTTCTACAAGAACAAACGGGGATTATCAATTCAACCTGAAAGCAGGAAACGGCCAGGTAATCTTAACAAGCCAGGGATACAGCTCCAAATCAGGATGTGAAAACGGCATAGAATCCGTGAGAATCAATTCTAGAGACGACTCTAAATTTGAAAGAAAAACTTCTTCTAATGAAAAGTCTTATTTTAATCTAAAAGCAGGGAATGGCCAGATTATTGGAACCAGCCAGATGTATGAATCTGAAAATGGTATGGAGAACGGCATAGAATCAGTAAAAAACAACGCTCCCATTGCATCTGTTGAAGACGAAACACAGGGATAAAATATTTTAAAATAATTAAAAGAAATGTCTTATTTATTTAAGGCATTTTCTATTTTTGCACAGAATCTTTTCAAAAAAAATGACTAAAGAAGAACTTTTACACAGAGCCATAAAGATTGCTGATAAAGCGCATAAAGGGCAGACCGATAAATACCATGCACCCTATATTGCCCATGTAATGCGTGTTATGGAGTACGGAAAAACAATGGATGAAAAAATCGTAGGGGTATTGCATGATGTCGTAGAAGATCACCCTTCTGAGTTTAGTCTTGATTTTTTACGAAATGAGGGCTTTCCGGAATATATCCTGTTTGCCATTAGTTGCCTTACCAAGTTCGATCCTGAAGAGGACTATGACGATTTCATAAAACGAACTGAAAGATCTCCCCTTGCTGTAGCTGTCAAATTAAACGATCTGCGGGATAATATGGATTTACGAAGAGTAAACAGGGAACTTACTCCTAAAGACATTAAAAGATTTAATAAATACCTTAAGGCATATCATTATCTGATCGAAAAATATTAATCCGCTCCCGGGAATTCATAAGTTTTTGTATGGTGATCGGTGCCATCGATATTAATGTTCAGGGCTAAGTAAATAAAATGAAGGTTTTTGTTCCCGGTTGCATCGAATTCTCTTTGCCAGAGGTAACCACATAAAACACCGAAATATTCGTCAATCTGATAACCGAATCCACCGTAAACCCTGTTTCGGGCAAATGTAGGTTTCATAGGGCTTACAAAAAATACTTCGTCATAAGCATTGGCAAATACAGTTCCTTTTTCGATTGTTTTCGCATTAAGAGGTACGCTTACATTCAAACGGTAACGATAACGCATCCTTTGAGATGTTTTATCTGTTTTAGGTTCGTAAAACCAGCTCTTCTCCGCGCGGAGACGATTCTCAAATTTTACAATCCCTTTCTTAACGTCGATAACGTCCTGGAGCCATACCCTGAATTCCTCCCTGCTTAAGCTCTGGGTTTTATAGTTCACATATCTTCCAAGGCCTATAAACGGCTTGTGGTTTTTTGTGAGATTATATCCCAGCCCTCCTTTTATTTCGTAATAATCGGGATAAGTATAATCTTCATTTCCTCGAAGCTGACCTTCTGCATACAAGAAAAATTTTGGATGAAATTTATAGGTGAGGGTTACAGCATTAAAGCTTGAAATATGCTCTTGTGCCTTTATAAATGCCATGCTACATAGCAAACTTAAACCTAAGAAAAGTTTCATCTGAAAAAATTTTTGCAAAAATAAAATTAATTAACCACTCGTTAATATTAACTTTACTTAATATTAATATTGTAGGTAAATCCTATATGAAACCATCTGTTAGGCATCTGAACACCAAAGGTTTCGGTATATTTCGTATTCGTAACATTATTAATCAGAACATAGACTGAGAAATCCTTTTTAACGAAACTAATTTTTTCGTCCAATAAATTATAGCTGCCAAGATTCACTCTGTCATTATAACGGTATACTAATTCATTAGTGAAATGTTGCAGGAAACCTGTCTCAAGTTTGGCAACCAACTGATGTTTCAGATTATCGAGAACATATCTTGAAACAAAATCATTAGACTGTTTAAATTCGGTATCCAGGTACGTATACCCCAAAGAATATTTTACCCAAGGGAATAATCTGTGATTAAATTCTATCTCAACCCCTTTCGTATCAATTTCTCCTACATTTTGAGCATACCATACAGGGTCCTCCAAGGATTTCTTTACCCAATCGATAGAATTCTTTGAACTGCGCATAAAACCACTGATTTTCGCCAGTAATATTTTATTCTGATATTGGTATCCCACTTCTGATGAAACGGCATTCTCAGGCAAAAGACCAGGGTTTCCCTGCTCTGTTTTACTTATATAATACAGATCTGTAAATGTTGGCACCCTATGCACTCTTGCCACATTCGCATAGACCTTGTTATTGGAATCAAAATTATAACCAACATCCAGACCAGGATAGAAGAAATTTCCTTCCTTGGAATAATTAGCCCACGAAATTCCGGGACTGATATTTAGTTTTTTGTCCAGCAATGAAAAGTGATGTTCAAAGAGTACCTGGGTGACAAAACGGTTTCTGTCTCCAAGGTTATTACTCACCAGAAACTCTTTTCTCAGTTCGACACCAACCCCTGTCGTTCCCAATCCCCATGTATAACTTGAATTAACTTCTCCTCCAACATTATTTCCGATATGCATGTTCCTGTACAGAGCAGGATTTTGCCGGTTATATAAATACATATCCTGTCCCCTTCTCCAATATACATTAGAATTAAGTTTCAGTTTCCCAAAAGTTTGCTGGTGGGCTAAACTGATAATGGAAGCCTGCATCTCCTCATACTGCTCTGTAGCCTTCGGTGATGAATAAAATCCATTGGCTCCGAATTTCTTTTCTGAAAAACCTGCCTGAAGTCTTATATCTCCATTTCTAATCCCTAATTTGCTCTGGTAAAACACATTCCGTATTTCATAATCCGTATTATGCATATATCCTTGGGAAGTGGATGAATTAGCTTGCAGGGAGTTGGAAAACTTTTCATTTCCCAATTGGGCATTCAACCCGAAACCATAGGTCTCATAATCTCCGCCTTCCGCACTTATTTTTACCTTTTTACCTAAAATTGTTTTGGTGATGATATTGATGACACCCGCATAGGCATTTTGGCCAAACCTTCGTGCTGCGGGACCTTTAATAATTTCTATGCGCTCAACATCTTCCAGATCCACCGGAATATTTAAAGAATTGTGCCCCGTTTGTGAATCATTCATCCGAATCCCGTTTAATAGTATAAGGACTTGTTCAAATGAGCTTCCACGAAATCCTACATCACTCTGTACACCATTGGCCCCTCTTCTTCTGATATCCATTCCAGGAACCATCTGAAGAATTTCATCAATACTTTTGGCCGCAGCATTTGCGATCTCTTCTCTTGAAATTATGGTAATATTCTGATTGGCACTCTTATAGGGAGTAGCTATAAATTTTCCCTGAACTTCTATCGTTTCAATATCTGATGCTTTTTCCTGTGCTTGTCCCATTACAATAGCTCCCAGAAAAAAAAAGGCTCCCAGCTTTTTCATTATATCCTTAATTTAAGATTTTTTTAAGATTTCCAAAATTAGACGACTTGAACAACACTTACAAATGATTATTATCATAATACTTTAATTGATATAAATAAAAAAAGATGCAGTGGACTGCATCTTGTGTGGGGAAGTAATTACCTTTTTCTCATTAAATGTGTAACAAGGTCTCTGAATAACTTTACCATTATTATATACATTTATACGCTGCAATGTTAAATAAATTTAAAATACGAAGCAATACTGCAACTTAAAAAAACATAAAAATTCATAAAATTTCTTTAACATGCTAAATAATATATTGCATCTTTCCTTCTTTGTTTAATAATTAATGCTGATGAACAGATTCATTGCTATCATTTCATAATTTATTGTTTAATACACTACAGTAATAATATTTTATTATTGAAATAATCAATTGGTCTGTTTAAAGTATTTACATAAGTGTTTTTTTATCAAAAAAGTACCAAAACAATGACCGGTCAATGTTTTTATTTTGTAAATATTAACAGTCTGTTTAATAGATTTTTTGAATAGTAAAAGCGATAATTAGACGAAGAAAATCCGTTAAAAATTCGTATTTTTGTTGGTCTTAATTTTACTATGGCATCAATTACAGAAATAGATATAAAAAAGCAGGTATTTGTTAAAAATGCACATCTTAACAACCTGAAGCACATCGATGTATTAATCCCGAAAAATAAACTGATCGTTATCACAGGAGTGTCCGGAAGCGGAAAATCATCACTCGCTTTTGACACAATTTATGCGGAGGGACAAAGGAGATATGTTGAAAGCTTAAGTTCGTATGCACGACAGTTTTTAGGGAAACTGGAAAAACCAAAAGTGGATGATATTAAAGGACTCGCTCCTTCAATTGCTATCCAGCAAAAAGTTATTTCTTCCAACCCCCGTTCAACAGTCGGAACTTCCACAGAAATTTATGATTACCTTAAACTTTTATTTGCCAGAATCGGGAAAACATTTTCCCCGGTTTCAGGACAGGAGGTAAAAAAAGATTCGGTGACAGATGTCGTGGATTTTATTAAATCTTCAAAGAAGGATTCTTCTTTTCTTTTAACGGCTCCACTGGAATATGATATTGACAATTTTGCAGAGAACTTAAATGTCCTCAAGCTAGCCGGTTTTACGAGATTGGAGATTAATGATAACGTTGCAGGAATTGAAGATCTGGAAAGCTTTGGATTTACTCCTGAAAAAGGAATGGTCATTAATCTGGTGATCGACCGTTTTGCTTATGAAGAAGATGAGAGTTTTCTTCAAAGATTGGCAGACTCTATTCAGATGGCTTTCTACGAAGGTAGAGGGTATTGCTCGCTTAAAAATATTGAAACAGGAAAAGTTAGAGAGTTTTCCAATAAATTTGAGATGGACGGGATAGAATTCCTGGAGCCCAATGTCCATTTTTTTAGTTTTAATAATCCTTATGGTGCTTGTCCTACTTGTGAAGGTTATGGAAAAGTAATAGGAATCGATGAAGACCTTGTAATTCCTAACAAGACCCTTTCCGTTTATGAAGATGCTGTTGTGGCATGGAGAGGAGAAACGATGAGTGAATGGAAAAAAGCATTCATCAAAAAAGCGGGGGACTTTCCTATCCATAAGCCTTATCATCAGCTTACGAAGGAGCAAAAAAATTATTTATGGAAAGGAGATGGTAGCAGCAGTTTTCCATCGATCAATAATTTCTTCAAAATGCTTGAAGAAAATTTATACAAGATCCAATACCGTGTCATGCTTTCCCGTTATCGGGGTAAAACACTTTGTCCAACCTGTGAAGGTTTAAGGCTTCGTGAAGAAACAAGCTGGGTAAAAGTTGACGGGCATAATATCCAGTCTACGATTGAATTACCGCTTGACGAGCTCTTCCCTTTAATCAATTCTTTACAGCTTTCGGAACATGATCAGGAAGTAGCTAAAAGGCTTCTCTATGAGATCACTACCCGTCTGGAATTCCTATTAAAGGTGGGATTAGGATATCTTACCCTTAACAGAACATCCAATACGCTGTCTGGAGGAGAAAGCCAGAGGATCAACCTTGCTACCAGTTTGGGAAGTTCATTAGTAGGTTCCATCTATATTCTGGATGAACCTTCAATCGGGTTGCACTCCAGGGATACTGAAAATTTAATCGGAGTTTTAAAAAATCTGCGGGATTTGGGAAATACCGTTATCGTTGTTGAACACGATGAAGATGTAATGAAAGCTGCAGACTATATTATTGATATTGGTCCTGAAGCCGGTTACCTGGGCGGTGAACTTGTTTTTGCCGGGGATTACAAAGAATTAAAAAATGCTGATACCCTTACCTCTCAATATTTAACAGGCAGACTGGAAATTAAAGTTCCTGAGAAAAGAAGGAAAGCTAAGGAATGGATCCATATTAAAGGAGCCAGACAAAATAATCTCAAAAATATTGATGTAGATGTTCCTTTGGAAAATCTGGTTGTTATTTCAGGAGTTTCCGGAAGTGGCAAATCTACACTAATGAAAGAAATTCTCACAAACGATATCCAGATACAGTTGGGAATGGGAGGAAAAAAGGGAGATTACGATACAGTGGAATTTCCTAAAAAACTGATCAAGAATATTGAACTCATCGATCAGAATCCTATCGGGAAATCTTCACGTTCAAACCCTGTTACTTATCTTAAAGCTTACGATGATATCAGAGATCTTTTTGCCAAACAAAAGATGTCTAAGATGATGGGCTATAAACCGAAACATTTCTCATTCAACGTAGATGGTGGAAGATGTGATGAGTGTAAAGGAGAAGGGGTTATCAATGTCTCTATGCAGTTTATGGCTGATATCGAGCTGGAATGTGAAACCTGTAAAGGAACCCGTTTCAAAAATGAAATTCTGGAAGTAAAGTTTGATGAGAAGAATATTTCTGATATCCTCCATATGACGGTGGATGAAGCTCTTGAGTTTTTTAAAGAAAATCATGAAGACAAAATTGTTACGAAATTAAGACCTTTGCAGGAGGTTGGTTTAGGTTATTTACAGCTTGGGCAAAGCTCTTCTACCCTTTCGGGAGGTGAAGCACAGCGTGTAAAACTTGCTTCTTTCCTGGTAAAAGGAGTAACAACGGATAAGACTTTATTTATCTTTGATGAACCCTCAACCGGACTCCATTTCCATGATATCCAAAAATTACTGAAATCTCTTCAGGCACTGATTGATCTCGGGCATTCTGTAATTGTTATAGAACATCAACCGGACATCATCAAATCTGCAGATTATATCATTGATATTGGTCCTGAAGCCGGAAAATATGGTGGTGAAGTAGTTTTTGCCGGGACACCTGAAGAACTGGCAGACAATAAAAAGTCGCATACGGCCAAATATATCAAAGAAAAATTAGAAAATTAATATGAACAGAGAGTCAAATTTGACTCTCTGTTTTTTTAATCTTATTAAATGATTTTAAAGCACATTATACAAAAATGGGCTTTCCTTGATGTATGTTGTGTCTTCAATTTGTGAAATCAGAAATTCCGCCAGGTCTGCTGCGCTGATATTTTCACCCTTACAATCTTCCAGATTGGTTTCCACATTGAAATGTTCATCGGTCTGAATAATTAAAGGAAGTCTTACCAATGTCCAGTCCAGATCTGTTGTCGTAAGTAATTCATATTCTGTCTGCTTGTCTTTCGTTGTTTTCGGATAGTTTTGATACATCCAGCCTGTTGCCTGTTTCACCTTTATATTTTTTTTATCAAAAGGGGTGTTAACATTCAATCCGGTAGTTACAATATATCTTTTAAGACCGTGAAAGGTCATTGCCTTTAGAATATTTCCTGTGGCATCACTGAATATAGGATCTTCACCAACCGGCTGCCCTAAAGTACTGATAACACAGCTGCAATCTTTAAGTAAAGCATGAACGGACTGATAATTTCTGGCATCCCCTTTCATAATTTCTATCAGAGAATTTTTTGATATAAAATTCTCGGGATTTCTGAGCAAAAGTTTAATGGAATAGCCTTTTTCCAAAAGCTGACGAACAAGATATTTTCCGGATTTTCCGGTACCGCCGATCACGGCTATTGTATTTGTTTTCATAAGAATCTCTTTAATGTTATAAACTGTACACGCCGGTAATATGATATTACCATTGGTTTTGTTTTTATGTAAATATAAAAAGACAAGGAGTCCAGGAGCCTGAACCCTTATAAAGCCCGGTTATAGAATCTTACCGGTAAATACTGATGATATTTATAAAGAGATTTTAATAGGATAAATTTACTTATTTAATTTAAAACAGCAGTATAAAAATTTATAAATATCTAATTAATACGACTTTACAAAACAATTAAAGAATTATATTTGTTAAGAACCATAATGCAACTCATACAACCAAATTCAAATCATATGAAACCATTTACCGTAAACATTTCAGAGACTGTTCTTACAGATCTGAAAAACCGAATTCAAAACACCCGATGGCCCGGAGAAGCTGAAGGTTCTGACTGGCACTTCGGAACAAGCGAAAAGTACCTGAAGGAAATTACAGACTACTGGATCAATGGATACGACTGGAAAAAACATCAAGACCAGTTGAATCAATATCCCCAATATACAACTGACATTGACGGGATTCAGATTCATTTCCAGTATATAAAAGGAAAAGGAAGCAATTCCATCCCCTTATTGCTAACCCACGGCTGGCCGGATACCTTTTATCGTTTTCACAAAATAATTCCTCTGCTTACGGAGGGTGAACAAACTTTTGATCTTATTATTCCTTCTATTCCCGGTTTTGGCTTTTCTGATAAGATTGCCATTAGTAGTGAAGCCGTAGCAGATGTATGGATCAAATTAATGACGGAAACATTAGGGTATAATAAATTTTGTGCTGCGGGTGGAGACGTGGGAATGGGAGTTACCAAAGCTTTAGCTTCCAAATATCCGGATATTATGGAGGGAGTTCATTTTACGGATATCGGTTACCCTATGGGACAGGAAGATCCGAATACAATGACAGAGGAAGAAAAGCAATTTGCCCAGTTTGTACAGCGCTGGTGGTATTCCGAAGGTGCTTACGCTATGGTTCACTCTACAAAACCACAATCATTGGCTTATGCACTCAATGACTCTCCTGTCGGGTTAGCGGCATGGATCATTAGTTTTGGAAACGCCGGTGCTCCTCCTGAATTAATCGAAACAGCTTTTGGAGGACGCGATGAGTTGCTTACGAATATTATGATCTATTGGGTCACCCAGACCATCGGTACATCCATGAGAATGTATAAAGCCGATGCTATAGCACAATGGGGAGGATCTCAGCCATTGGAAAAAACCGATGTTCCTGCGGGAATTGTAGTGCTTCCCCGTGAGGCCCAGTTTCCCAGAGAATGGGCAGAACGGTTTGTCAATGTTGTCTCTTTTAAAAAACTGGATAATGGCGGCCATTTTGCAGCATTGGAAATACCCGAGGTATTTTCAGATGAATTGAGATCATTCTTTTATTCTTTGTAGCTGCGCTAAGAATTGGTTCTCAAAACACCATGATAAGGACAAAAACCTCAAATTGGTTAACTCAATAAATATATTGAAAGACCGAATCACAGACTTATCCACAAAAAAATGTGGATAACTTGTGAATTTTAACATTTAATTCATGTTTTGTATTAAAATTATTCCTACATTTACTATGTAATACAACTGAAATGAAATCGTTTTTTGCTTTTTTCAGATTTGAAATTGCAATTAAATTTATAAAAATTTAAGCACAGCATTGTCGGCTGTGCTTTTTATTGTTGTCTAATTAAAAAAATGAGATGTATTAATCTACTGGATCCGCTCCTAAAGAGCGGATTCTTTTATATTATACCTCCTTACTACTCTCTCTCAAATTTTTTTAATGTTCCGTTTTCGTTTAGCTCAATTGAATAGCGTTCCCTGCTTCCGTTAATGCTTGAAGGATACCATCTTATCATATTGTTCCAGACCGAGATGGAAATATTTGTAACAGGCTTTGCTCCTTCAACGCGAGCTGTTTTTTCATTATAGATTTCTGCCGCTTTGGCAATATTTACGAAAGGAAGCTTTCTTAAGGGGACCAACCTGGTTTTAATATTATCTTTAACGGATAATTGTTCCGGGCTGGGATCAGACCATTTACCATTTTCATAACGGTAATTGTCTATGTATTCCGGGTTCTGAGGATGCTGAAGCATCAGCCTGATATTGCCGTCGTTATAAAAATAAACGGAAGAGTAGATAAAGATCTCTTTACCCATGTACTGAGGCAGCTTTTTCAGTGCTTCCTCAGCTTTGATTAATTTTTCTTCGTTGCTTAGAAAGTCTGTGCTTTTACCTTCCTGATGAGTCTGAACATGGGTTTTAGTATGTTTTTCCAAAATAGTATTGACCATATGCTGCGCTTCTTCTATCTGCCGTTCTACTGCAGGATCAAATGGGCTTTCAGGAAAAGTTTCTTCCTTTTTTACATAGGTAGAAATACTATCTTTTGGTACAGGCTTAAGGGTATCCTTAACACTCTTTGAAATCTGTTCGCAACCTGTAAAAAGAGTACTGCCTGCAATTATTATAATGATTGATTTTTTCATGGTGTTAACTAATTTGATCCAAATCAGAGGCAAATGCAACAAGGTCAGGATTTTCTTTGAGGTAAAAAATATCTATGTTTGCCTGTTTTACTATATTCAGGTCAAGAAGATTTACAATTTTTTTGAGCTCTGCCCTTCTTGTATGATTTTGGAAATCTATATATTCTACTTTAAACAGAACCATGGGCTGTTCATTGATATAGGTTCCTGTCTGGTTGGCGCTCAGTAATCTGGCTGTAGTTTTTATCCCTTTCAATTTAATAAGCGCAGCTTCACCCTTTTTTTTTCCTTCAAATACTCTTATAATCAAAGGAAATCCTACTCTATACAGCAAAAGAATGGCAGGGCAAAGAATAAGAGGATGCCAGAAAACCATAAACCTCCAACCCATTCCCATACTTTCCGTATGATAAGAGTAGATATAATACCAGGAAATAATTGCAACAAGCGCAAGCCATCCTAAGCAAATAAGAGAAATAGTCAGGATACTGATCTTCGCTTCAGTTCCTGCAAAAATAAAATAAGGTTCTCTTTTTACTTCTTTGTCAATAAGAATATCAATCTTTTTCCCGGCTTCAAATCGATGCTGCTGAGGTTTTGAATCGTTTACCGTTGTTTTCTGGACAATTTCAGTATCTACTAAATTTTTAAATAATAGTTTTAGGTCATAAGAGTTATATTTACTCTCCTCCTTTATTTTTACAGCTTCAATTATTTCGGCTTTGCGAGGGACTCCATTTTTGTTTAAATATTCAATATTCTTTTTTGCTGTAAAATTAGACAGGATCCATTTGCGAAAATACCCGGTAAGAATAATGATCCATAATATAAGAGAAACGGCTAAAATACCTAAAGCAAGCCATGGGTTTACAAGGCTGAGATCAGTAGGGTCATCCCCCTTGATGTTGTAATACAAAATCATTGGAAATGGGATTGCAAAAAACAACATATACAGTATCCAGAATATAACAATCTTTTTTTTCATATTGATATGTATTTGGAGTGACTTTAGATTTAAGGATTATTTACAAACTCAAGAATAGGATTCAGTATCTGTTCTACGTATTCATCCTCTCTCCTATTACTTCTTTTACTTCCGGAAAAGGTATCACTAATAGGATAATTTCTTAGAAACTGTTTCTTCTTTTTACCTATGGCATAAGCCCTGTCACCATATTCTGCAGTATTGATAATTGTCATTTCATCAAAAGCCATTAATCTTTTTCTTACCGACAATGGGTAAATCTTGTAAATACTGTTTGTTTTTTTATCAAACAGGAATTTTATACCGGCCCAAAAGATAAAATCATATACCGCATACAATAACATGATCCCACCAAGGCCATACAACGTATATCGGATGTTATCATTCAGCTGGGTGAAAAAGGGAACAAAACAGAATATAACAATAGCCAGAAAAGCGAATATCTTTATCTTTGGTAAATATCCGAAATAAGGTTTTATACTTAATTCAGTGGAGGTTATTTCCAGTTGATATTTATTCGATTCCATTATTTTTCTGCAATATTCATGATTTCGCTTACTTCATTAATGGCATTTTGTGGAGTTCTTGAACTAAAAAGCCCTACAACGACCGGAACTCTCTTCTCTCTGCCATTCTGATCAAATATTAAGAAAGCTGTACTGTCCATGGTGATAAAAAGATATTTTCCCACGAGTACATAAAATTGTTCAAAATCTTCAAAACGGTAAACAGCTTCTCCACTCAATATATTATTTTTATGAATGATGGTTCTGGCCTGTGTATCGATGATCAATTTTTTTGTTGTCCTCAACAAATTAACCAATGCAAAGAACACGAAAAGAACAGCTGACCAAAGCCTTATTTTATTTTCCGGAGGGATTATGTAATACAAAACAACAGCTATTACTACACATAATATTGTTCTTAGAACTGCAGTTGAGACTTTGGTTTTAAGATGAAACTGATTGCCTTCACGGATGAAATATTTATAATCGTCCATATTAATTTTCCTGCTTGTGTTAACCAATGAAATTAAATTTATCTTCAAACATTTTTCCGAATACGGGAACCGGCTTTTCTGCTCCGTTTGCGGCATTAATGATTCCCAATATCCAGAATATGGTAATAAGAAGTCCTGCGATACCTAAAAAAGATAATGCAGGTGTCACAGAAACCAGTATTCTCATTAAAATATTGAAAAGGATACTTATAATCATAAGTCCTAAAGACTGTCTTAAATGATATTTAAGTAGAGCGTCTGCATTGTCTTTTCCTGATAGATAGGCTATAATCCAGCCTATAGGAGTAATATAGGAAACGATAGATAAAGTTTTGTTGTTCATAAAAATCTGTGATTAATTATACAGCAATATTGCTAAGACAAAGATTCGTTTGAATGGCGCGTATTTCCAAACTTTATGATGCTACAAAACATCTACTTCTCTTATAAGGGTGTCTACAATATGACTACAGGAATCAAACAGCACTGGTTTCCAGCATCTTGCTATTCTATATATTCGTCCATATTTACAAACTTTTATGCGGGAATCTAACAAATTATCTTAATTTTAAGTATATGAAATCTGTATTCTACAAAATATTTTTATGGACCTGTTTAGGAATAAGCTGTCATGTTTTTCCTCAGGGTGTGTATACCGACAGTCTTCAATCGGCAATTAATAAACCGGCCACTGAGGAAAAAGAAAAGCCCTTTTTATTAAATCAACTTGCAGAAGCTTACAGAATAAACAGAAACTATTCTGCTGCCGAAAATAAGGCAAGGCAGAGTGCCCGTATCGCCTTAAGGAATAAGAATTACCTTGAAGCAACAAAAGCTTATACACTTCTCACAGTTATAAAAGCCAATGATCAGCAAATAGCCTCTTTAAAAAAGATAAGTGATTCGGCTTTAATGATTGCCCAGCAATCTAAAAATCCTCAGGCAATGGCTTCCGCATATTATGCAAAAGTGTTCTTGTATAAAACTTTGGATGATCACGAAAAAAGGATAAAATATTGTCAGCTCGGGTTAAAAGAGCTGGAAAAATCACTGGACCCTTATATTGCAGCCTGTTTTTATTATCAGCTTTATGCCTCATATTCAACATGGAATAATGTACCCCAAGTCAATAACTATGCGCACAAAACAGTTGAAAATGCAGAAAAAACAAAAAATTACAATCTTCTCAGTAATGCGTATGCAGCCTTATCCGTTGCCCACGAATATAATTACAATTCTTCCAAAGAAAAAAAAGGACTGGACAGTGTTCTCTTTTATTTAAGAAAGTCTGAAGATCTTTATCTGAAATATCCAACAAGAGTATCCAGATATACCTATGCCATCACTTGTAACAATATTGCCAATGTATATTTAAAATATTTTCCAGCCAATGATAAAGATGCAGAAAAAAAAGCCATTTATTATGCCGAGACAGCGGGGAATATATTAAAAGATAATCCTAATGCTTCAGAAGTTAAAGCCAGTAGCTTTGGGATATTAAGTGAATATGCCAAAAGAGATGGTAATACTCTTTTAGAAGAAAAGTATCTATTAGAAGCTTATCATCTGATGAAAGCCGATAAAGCCCCATACTATTATACTTTAATCAATATTACCCAGGCTTTGTCTAACTTTTATAAAAATCAGGGCAATTTTGAAAAAGCTTTGGATTTTCAGGCGGAAGTAACCGAATACAGCGACAAGAATTTTAATCAGCAGCAAGCCCTTAATGCACAGAAGCTTGAGATACAATTTGAAACAGAAAAAAAGAATAATGAAGTGAAAATACTCAAAGAAAGGGAGGAAAGCCGTAAACTTCAAAACTATTTATATGTTTGCATTGCTATCGCTTCATTACTTGGACTCCTTTTTATGTTTCGTTCCTACCATTTCAAACTGCGTCTTTCCTTAGAACGGGAGAAACAACTTGAATTCGAAAAACACGAATCTGAAATGCAGGTAAAACTGGAGAAGGAAGAACAGGCAAGATTAAGGGCAGAACAACAACTGCTGGAAGCCCAGCAGCAGCAACTTCAAAAAGAAGCAATGGCCAACGTCCTTCAGCTGGAACATAAAAACCGCATGTTGCATAGCATCAAAGATAAACTTGCCGATGACAGCTCTCTGAATATGCAGAAGATTATGAAAGAAGAGCTCGTTCTTGATAATGATTTTGAAGATGCAAAACTCCAGATCCAGAAAGTTCACCCCGATTTCTTTAACCTCATCAACGAAAAAGCCCATAAAAAGCTTACCCTTCTTGATATGAAGCTTTGTGCTTACCTTTATCTTAAAATGGATACCCGCCAGATTTCCCAATTGATGCATATCGAGCCTAAAAGTGTAAGAATGAGCCGCTACAGGATCAAACAAAAATTAGGACTGGACAAAGAGGAAGATCTTAATCTTTTCCTTCAGAAATTAGGTAATTAGAGGGTTGGATATTTTTTAAATATTCCTATTTTTAGAAATCAAATTTAAACCATGAAAAAAATTTCCATTGGTATTTTTCTTTTGGCCGGTAGCATCTTTGCGTCAGCCCAATTACAAAATCCCGGCTTTGAAAAAACAGAAAACAATTATCCTTCGGATTGGAGCCATAAAGTCCTCGACCCATATGAGATGAAATATGATGGTGAGGTTAAACACTCCGGTAACGGCTCATTACAAATCTTCGGTAAACAGGATCATGTTAATGAATTACAAACTTTCTCTCAAAAAGTAAAGATTCCTGGAAAAGGATTAAGAAAAGTTGAAATCGGTGCTTTTATAAAATCAGCAAATATCCAGGGTAATATTTCTCTTTGGGCACAGGTTTGGGATGGAAAGAATACTATGGTTGATTTCGGAAATTCTTTTTCCCAAAACCGTAAAATAGTCCAAAATGAAGATTGGAAAAAGTACACCCTGGAATTTATACTTAATGATCAGGCAGACTACTTTGTATTGGGTGGCTTTTTAAAAGGAAGTGGTAAAGTTTGGTTTGATGATTTTTCTGTCACGGAAATCCCATTTTCCGATAAGGAAGCTTCGAAGACCGCTTTGAAGTATATTAATCAATTTAAAAACATCGTAAAGAAAAATTCGATTTTTAAAGATAAAATAGACTGGATTTCACTGGATAATAACCTTCAGAAACTTTCCGGAGGTATGGCAACAGAGGAAGATACAGCTCCTGCTATTCAACATATTATAAAAGTGTTGCGGGCTGCAGGAGATAATCATTCTTTCGTGGACAACAAACAATATGCTGAAGAAAAAAAGAGTACCAAAAGTTCTCCTATTGAACCTGAATATAAATTATTGGACCAAAAGATCGGTTATATTATGGTCCCCGCATTTTCATCTCTTAACAAAGAAGTAGGTAATGCTTTTGCTGAAAAAATACAGGGTATGATTAAAAAGCTTGATTCAGAAAACACCCTGAAAGGCTGGATTGTGGATCTCAGATCCAATACCGGAGGCAATATGTATCCCATGATAACGGGATTAGGCCCCTTAACAGGAGAGGGAGCTTTGGGTTATTTTACAAAAGATGGAAAAAGCAAAAGTGCCTGGAAATACAAAGATGGCAGTATGTATAGTGTTTCTGTTTCAAAACCCTATACGCTACATGATCAGAACCCTAAAATAGCAGTCTTAATAGGACCTATGACAGCCAGTAGTGGTGAGGCGACCACTATTTCCTTTATCGGAAAAAAGAATGTTAAAACCTTTGGTCAGCCTTCTGCAGGACTTACCAGTGCAAATCAGGGATACGAACTGAGTGATGGAAGAACACTTTACCTTGCGGTTTCCTACGAAATGGACCGGACAGGAAAAGAATACAAGGAAGGCATACAACCGGACATTATGATTACTCCTTCAGAGGATAAAAATGTTGATGCCGTTCTACAAAAAGCTACCGAGTGGATCATGGAATAAATATTAAAGCTCCGGATTTACCGGAGCTTTATCTCTTTCTGGCACAATTTCTATTCTTTTTTGAGCACATACATGCTTGAAAACAATTGATTATCATCAAATATTAAATTGATTTTATAAGCAGGATTTTTAATCTCTAAATAATTGGAGTACTTTAATCCCGGATCTCCTACAACATCATTTTTACCTATGATCTTTAATACATCCTCTCCTTTCATTCCTTTTTTCAACTGATTCCCAAAGGAAACCTCCACCGCTTCAAAATCATTGATCGCATAACCTTTCAAAATGTTATTTTCCTGATCATTTTCACCGTTTTTTCCAGCTGTGAAATAAAAATGAAAATTATTATAAGTATTTTGCTGCATCAATTCTTTGAGGTCTCCTTTTGAATCTACGGTGGTTATTCTTTCAAAATTTTTGTTGAGTGAAGATTTAACAAAATCCGCTTCGGTTGAAGTACCAAGTGTAAGACCATTTATATTCCAGTTTTTATCAATTTTGATAACAGGTTTATCTTTGATATCTTTAGAATCGGTTCTGTTCTTGGTGAGTTCCTTAGTATAAGATTCATTGTCACATCCGCCAAAATCTATAAGTCCGTTCATAGCATCCCAATAACATGTTTTTGAAAGGTTTATATTATTCAGAATAATTAGCCTGTCATAGTCCGGTGCATAGAAAATATATCGATTGTCTTTTTTTACATTCCAGTATAGCCCATTATCCGTATTAGGATTTTTAATTCCCTTTCCGTAACGGCTTTCGAGCTTTTTTAGGATTTCTTTCTTCAGGGCAGGAGTTTTCATTTCTATCCTGAATCCATATATCGTGGGATCTGCTTTTTGTTTTTTCAGAATTGCAGCAAGTTCTTTTTTATCTTTAAAACCCTGCATATCAAAATGACCTCCACCAAATTTTGTAATACTGTCTGTTTTCAATCGCTCGGAATTAATCTGGAAAAATACTTTTTGTCCTTTTAAATCTATTCCGTCAAACGTAAACTTCTCTGAATTATCTATTTCAATAAATAAACAAAAGGGATATTCAACAGTATTTACTTCAACCATATTTTTATTTTTAAAGTCGATCAGATCTTCAATGGACTCATTCAATCTCAATGTTGAAAGATCTGTTTTTCCCTGTCCTTTACAGGCAATAATTAAAAGTGAGCATACTACTAAATATAGGTATTTCATGATATTAGTTAACGATTAGTGAAAGACCAATATAGCAAGAAATAATGATTAGTATCCTATATTATGAATATTATACATTAAACTGCCGTAAATGATGATCCATGTGTTTATAAACAAACATGCCCAAATCCTCTGTTTTCATTTTCCCAAAGAAATTATGGATAAAATCAGGATTTGAATAGTGTTCATAAGCAGCAATCTGCTCCAACCATATTTTTTTATATAAGTCCGTATCTCCTGTTTTTTCTTTAATGGCAAATTCACCGGCCGGTACATTTTTATCCATGACAGCTCCTTCCCGCAATAATCTTTTTAAAGCCATTCTCCCAAATAGTTTTCCCAAAAATTCCTGTTTATACTCTTGTTTATTTCTTCCTAAAATCCAATCATTCCAAACGGTACAGTGTCTGATCATCTGATAAAGATTCATCTTTCCCCACTGTGCAGTGTTATTATCTGTTAGTGCACTGATCCTTTCGATCAGTTCCTGCCTGTCTTTATGTTCAAATATTGTTTTCATAACTGATTTTTATGTAAAATTAAAGAGCTTCTTTTTAAAAGGGGCAACGCATAAATGACAACATGCAGTGCATTTTGTGCCATTTAATTATGTACTTTTGAGTATACAAGCACTGATATTATGAAACATATTTCAATTATAGTGTATGAAGATGCTATGCCTACAGCAGTCTCCACGGTAACAGCACTTTTAAGCAGTGCCAATGAGATGGCATTAATGAATGGCAGGCCACTTCCCTTTCATATAGAACTTATCGGTGTTCATCATAAAGAAGTTTCATCCGGGCTGCCTATGCAGTTTTGCTGTAGCAGAACACTGGCAGAAAAATTCGATACAGATGTGGTGATTGTGGCTCCCATGAAATCCGGACAGGAAGATGTGAATGCCATATTAACAAAAAATGCTGTACTAACTGGATGGATCCTGAAAAAGTATAAACAAAAATGTGAGTTCATCAGTCTTTTTACCGGAGCATATTTCCTTGCTGAAAGCGGACTTCTTGATAATATGCCTGCGACTTCACATTGGAACGCTATAGAAGATCTTCAGTATCGATACCCTTTGATCGATTTCAAACCGGACCATGTGGTTACTCATTCAAGGGCGATCATTACAGGCGGTGGCGGATTTTCATCATTGAATGCAATTTTGTATTTCATTGAAAAAAACTGCGGTAAAGAAGTGGCGGTTTCTTTAAGCAAATTCTATGCTCTTGACTATGGACGAAGTTCCCAAGGCATTTTTACGATCTTTTCCGGACAGCGCAGGCATAATGATGATGAAATCCATAAAGCACAAAGTTATATTGAAAAGGAATTTACAACAGAAATTTCAGTAGAACAGATCGCCAGCCAGGTGAATATGAGCCGCAGAAATTTTATCCGCCGTTTTAAAAATGCGACTTCCTTAAATCCTATAGAGTACATCCAGCGTGTAAAGGTGGAAGCTGCGAAGAAAGCTCTTGAATCTGGAGAACACAATATTGCTGATGTTACTTACAGTATCGGCTATAACGATCTTAAAACCTTTAGAACGGTCTTTAAAAGAATCACAGGACTCACTCCGGCAGATTACAGGAACAAATATAAAAGCCAGGAAATAGATTAAATCATTTTCCTTTTAAAAAACTCCATAAAAATGGGAATGAAATACCGTAGGAACAACTTTTACATCATCACCGGTGGTCCCGGTGTTGGAAAAACAACTCTACTGAACGAGCTTGAAAATGCAGGATATCGGACGGTAGAAGAAGATGCAAGACAAATCATTAAAGAACAGATAAAGAATAAAGGAAATGGACTTCCATGGGGAAACAGAGAGCTCTATACGGATCTTATGATCAGTGCATCTTTACAAAGTTATGAGGCTGTTTCTGATGTTCGGGATGAGATTGTTTTTTTTGATCGTGGGATTATAGATGCTTTTTGCTATGCACGTATGATTCAATTACCTGTTACCTCTGAAATGAAAAATATTACCACAAACTATTTCTATAATCCCCAGGTATTTATTCTTCCACCCTGGCCGGAAATCTACAGAACAGACGGCGAAAGAAAGCAAACCTGGGAAGAAGCAGCAGAAACTTATGATGTGATGAGGTCTACCTATATTGATTATGGTTATACGCCTATAGTTGTACCGCCTGATACTCCGCAGGCACGGGCAAACTTTATTCTCAGGAATATCATACAAAGTGATTTCCAACAATAAAAAGCAACCATTCTTACATTACAGCCCTTTGCAATAATCAGTTAAACGATTGCTTAAACATTAGGGGTGTAATATTCATTTTCTTTTTGAATAATTTATTAAATGATTGTGAATGCTCGAATCCCAGCTGATAAGCTATTTCTGCTACAGATAAGCTGGTGGTTGTAAGATATTCTTTCGCTTTTTCAATTAATTTTTCATGGATATGTTGCTGGGCATTTTGACCTGTAAGGTTACGAAGCATATCACTCAGGTAATGGGGTGACAGGTTCAGTCGGGAAGCCAGAAACTCAACGGTAGGAAGTCCATTTTGTAAGGTCTCCTGATCTTCAAAATAATTCTCCAGGATCTTTTCCATCCGGGAAAGAAGATCATTGCTTACGGTTTTGCGGGTAATAAACTGACGCTTATAAAATCTGTTGCTGTAATTGAGTAATACTTCAATATAAGATATAATGACATCCTGGCTGATATCATCAATCGCAGTATGGAGTTCTCCATTGATATTATCCAGCAATCCTACGATAAGCTTCTTCTCTTTGTCGGATAAGTGAAGTGCTTCATTTGTATCGTAAGAAAAGAAGCCATATTTCTTTATATTCTTAGCCAAGGGATAATTCCTAATAAAATCAGGATGTATGAATAAGGTATATCCATGGTATTCCGCTTCTTCGTCAGTGGACAGGATCTGGTTGGGAGCCGTAAACATCATTCCACCCTCGTTAAAGTCATAATATCCTTGCCCATATCCCATTTTCCCGTTTTCAGAAAATTTATATGATATCTTGTAAAAATTCAAGACAAAATTCCGGTTTAGTATTTCTTTATTTACACTCATTGTGGTATTATCCACAAGACTGATCAGAGGATGTAGCGGTTTGGGAACCTGTAATATATCGTGCAGCTCGGAAATAGAGGAAATTTTCAGAGGAGCATTATCTTTCTTTTCCATAATATAAATGTAAGCATTATTTAAAGTTAAAAAGACAGTGCAGTCGTTATATCTGCACTGTTCTTTGAATGAATATTTATATAAATTGCTTTCCGAATTGTTCACGGAATGCTTCTGCTCCCATCTCCAGACGTTGTGCATACAGCTCATTAGCATCTTTACCTGCAACATAGCGAAGTTGCTTTTTACCGTCGGTAGCAGCTTCATATACTACTTCAGCAATTAATTCAGGCTCTGAAGCCCCTTCCATCATCGCTTCCGTATTGGAAAACATAGTATTGATCATTGGTTCATATTCCGGTTGGGTACCCATATCCAGCGACCTACTGATAAAATCTGTTTTAATCCCGCCTGGAGAAACGGTTTTTATATCCACCCCGAAGGTATTCAGTTCAAATGCCAGGCTTTCGCTCCATCCTTCCAATGCCCACTTCGTGGCATGATAGGTAGATCCTAATGGAAAAGCAATCAAGCCTCCAATAGAAGTTGTAGTAATGAACATTCCGCTTCTCTTTTCCCTGAAATAAGGAATAAATGCCTGTGTAACACGGATCACTCCCAAAAGATTGGTATTTAATTGTTTTACGATCTGATCATCTGTTAAAGCTTCCAAAGGTCCTATTAAACCATATCCCGCATTATTGAATACAAGGTCTATCGAACTCATCTCCAATGCCTTTTTTACTGTAGATTTGATCTGTTCCGGATTGGTAACATCCAAAGGAAGTAACGTTACATTTTCTAAAGTATGCAGTTCGGTATCAGATTCCGGATTTCTCATCGTTGCTATTACATTCCATCCTTTGCTTTGAAATAATTTAGCACTCGCTTTTCCAAGTCCTGTAGAGGCACCTGTTATAAAAATTGTTTTCATTTTTTGTTGTATTAAAATTACAATACAAATGTCCGTACTCGGAAAATGACTGAAGTTGCCAAAACGGATATTGATGTAGCCAAAATGGAAATCAGCCTTTTTGAAAGAAAAAATGGCTGAACATGGCTTATTTTTAAATGGATATTAATATATTTGACCCACTAAGGCCTCATAGTTCAATGGATAGAACAAAAGTTTCCTAAACTTTAGATCCAGGTTCGATCCCTGGTGAGGCTACACATCACCTTTTGTTCAAAGCTCTAAAAATAGTATCCCCCGAAACATTCAAAATCGGAATTAAACAAGCGGCAACTTTATTTGAAGTGAAAGTTCTTTTTTTCATAGTTGAAAAATAGAACTTGACGCTACTTTGGTAAAGTAAATCCATAATTATTTTTGATAAACGACTAGTATAATTCACCACTTTATGATCATGATCATAAAAACAAATGTATAGCAATCACTATTTTTGAATACGAAACATCACCTTAATAATAATTTTCATCATTTTAGTCTAAAGCTTCCCTCCAGCGGGAAGCTTTTATTTAATAACTTATTACATGCTTATATGTAATGCATTTGCAGCAGGGGCTTTTCATTTATGAGAAGCCCTTTTCCCTTATTTCAGAATTGTAATAAACATAATTATAATTACCTGGAGTCTTACAAAACATAGATTTCTTAATTTGTTTTGTGATCGCTATGTTTTAAATTAAATTTGTATTTCCATTATTCCTCATAACAATAACACGTATTTTACATGATAAAACAATTTTTCAGCCTGGCTATTATTTTGTCGACAGCCATTTGTTCCGCACAGAACAGCTTCAAAGTAATCCCATTGGGGATTTATGGTGGAGGTGATGAAAGTAATTTATCCAGCTACATGGCTGCTCCTGTGCATTCTGACAATTATATTACTCTTGATGCCGGAACAATACGTTCCGGAATTGAAAAAGCAATAGAGAAGGGAAATTTTAAACAAAATTCTGCATTGCAGGTGATCCAACAAAATATCAAAGGCTATCTTATCTCCCATGCACATCTTGATCATGTAAGCGGATTGATCATCAACAGCCCGGATGATACAAAAAAGTCCGTGTATACACTACCTTCTGTTGGAAACATCATTACAGATAAATATTTCTCGTGGCAAAGCTGGGCTAATTTTACCGATACCGGAGAAACACCCAGGTTAGGTAAATATAAAATGATCAGTCTGGAAGAAAACAGGGAAATACCTCTAACAGACACAGAAATGTATGTGACAGCTTTTCCGCTTAGCCACGTCAACCCTTATCAAAGTACAGCTTTTCTTTTACGGTATAATGACGATTACCTTCTTTACCTGGGAGATACGGGAAGCGATCGTATAGAAAAAAGCAATAAGCTCGAAAAACTATGGAAACAGGTTGCTCCATATGTAAATAAGCAAAAGCTAAAAGGAATTCTAATAGAAGTTTCTTTTCCAAATGAACAACCGGATAAATCATTATTTGGACATCTTACTCCAGCTTTATTGGAAAATGAATTGAATATTCTGAACGGTTTTTGTCAACCCGGAAAACTAAAAAACGTCCCTGTAATCATTACCCACCTGAAACCTGTGGATGATAACATAGAGAAAATTAAGAAGCAACTGAAGGAAAAAAATACTTTGGGAATCCGGTATATTTTTCCTGTACAAGGGGAAAAAATCACTTTGTAAAAAGATAAACAGGTTTTTTAAATAACAGATAATTTCCTACTAAATAATTCATTACATTTGTTTTACAACTAAAACTATGTACTATGAAAAATTTAAAATCATTGGAAAGAAGTGAGCTAAGACGTATTAATGGTGGGTACCTGCAATGTCCTGCCAACCTGGAATGTGGTGATGACTGGTGCTGCATTAACGGAGCATGCCGTCCAAGATCACAAGCAGGGCCTAATGGGTTATGCATGGCCATTATTATCGATTAGAATTGATCAAAAGGCAAAGAAAGTTATTCTTTGCCTTTTGATTTTACCGTACTTCTATACCCGCTTCTATATAAGGTTTTAAATAATCAGAATCGGGATCAGCTTCTGTGATGATAACATTCAGGGAATTCGTGGCGCATATGTAAAAGGATTCCGATTTTCCCAGTTTATCTGAGGTCGATAAGGCAATCGTACATTTTGAAGTTTCTATCATTACTCTTTTAACCAGGCTATCTTCGTAATCATCTCCCGTCACACCCATCTCCAGATCAATACTGCAAACACCAAGTAGACAGATATCTGCCCTGATATTTCTTATACTTTGTATGGTTTCGTATCCTGTTGTAGAGAATGAAATTTTATTCAGCATTCCCCCCATAAACAAAACTTCAATTTCTGTATGGTCTTCCAAAAGGGAAGCCACAGGAAAGCTATTGGTGACAACAGTTAAAGCGATATCCTTTGGCAAATTCGCTACTACAGCCAATGCTGAGGTTCCTGAATCCACAAGCAGCACCATGCCGGGAGTGATATATTCCAAAACTTTCTCTGCAATCATCTTTTTGTGGGCTACATCAATATTCTGCCGGTCCTTAAAATGCAACGGCATTGATGACCGTTGAAGAGCACCACCACGGACAGCTTTAAGCAACCCTTTATCGGATAATTCTTTAATATCCCGGCGTATGGTATCTTCAGATACTTTAAGGGTTTTGCTCAATTGATCAAGCAAAACCTTTTTGTCCTTGGCCAGATATTCCAGAATGCGATCCTGTCTTTCAGCTTTTATCATAACACAAATATAGAAAATATTTATTGCAAGATAATGCAACTTTATGCAATATTTTATATATTTGTTGCAAATAATTGCAAAATGAAAAATAAAAAAGAAACGATCGCTATAGATATGGATGGTGTAATTGCAGATGTAGAGGCACAATTAATCGCCTGGTATCACAGGGATCATGGCATTTTAATCAGCCGGGAAGATATGATTGGTAAACCGGAACCGGACGCTTTTCCCAACAAAGAAATAATATTCGAATATCTGCAAACTCCGGGATTTTTCCGCACCTTGCCAGTGATGCCTGGTGCCATAGAGGTAGTACAGGAACTGATGAAAGATTATGATGTATATATTGTGACAGCAGCAATGGAGTTTCCGCTTTCATTATATGAAAAATACCAATGGCTGCAGGAGCACTTCCCTTTTATTTCATGGAAAAATATCATTATGTGCGGAGATAAGAGTGTAATCGATACGGACTACCTTATTGATGACCATATTAAAAATCTGGATTTCTGTAAGGGAAGACCAATTATGTTTAACGCAGGACACAACAGTAATATAGATCACCATCAAAGAGTAAATACATGGGGTGAAGTACGGACATTATTCAATGATATCAGGAATTTAAGTAAATCTGAAGCTGTTTAAGCCATCAGGAATAATCGTAACGATTTGATTTATCTAATAAACCGAAATAATTTACTCTAACAACTAACCCTTCCAATAATAGGAAGGGTTTCTTTTTACAGGAACATTTATCCTATAATAAAAGAAAACCGGTGAGATATGGCCTCACCGGTAAAAAAAACAAAAATTGATATGGATATGATTAGTTGTGTTATTTTTATTATACTTTCCAAAAAACAAACCTTAATAATTGAGAGTAATTATCTCTCTATTTCTTATTGTTATTTTGCTACAACAAATTTATATTTATTTAGACTGAATAAAAATAATAAACACCATGACATTTATCAGTTTAGCCTTATTTTAAGTATCCATAAGACTATAACGGTTATTTATTACCGGTCAAAGCTTATGTTTACCAAATAATCAAGCCACTTTTGTAAGTGGCTTGATTCATTAATCTAAATTAAAATATTCATCATATTGGGGGAATCATTGAGATATGATTCATAATACCCTGCCTGCTTCATTCTCTTTAATAATCCTTCAAAGTCTGAAAAAGAAGGAACTTCAATACCAACGATCGCTGAAGCAGTTTCCCGGGAATTCCTTTTGGTATATTCAAAAAAAGTAATATCATCCGATGTTCCCAAAACACTCAGAACAAATTCTTTAAGAGCACCCGGTCGCTGAGGAAATTTTACAATAAAATAATGTTTCAATCCTTTATAAAGCATTGCCCTTTCTTTAATCTCCTCCGTCCTTGTAATATCATTGTTACTTCCGCTTACAATACATACAACATTTTTTCCCGCTATCTCTTCTTTACAGAGCTCCAGTGCAG
Organism: Chryseobacterium sp. PTM-20240506; assembly: GCF_048296755.1. Classification (NCBI taxonomy): domain Bacteria; kingdom Pseudomonadati; phylum Bacteroidota; class Flavobacteriia; order Flavobacteriales; family Weeksellaceae; genus Chryseobacterium; species Chryseobacterium sp. PTM-20240506. The sequence goes on along the minus strand of NZ_CP182581.1, from coordinate 636,700 downwards.
CTATCGTCAATGCACCTGCAGGCTCAAGCACCATTGCATCCTTGTTGTAAAGTTCCAATAAAGTTTCACATACTTTCCCTTCATGAACAGCAATACACTCATGGATATGGTCCCTGCAGATTTCAAAAGTAAGGTCGCCTACCTTTTGAACAGCAGCTCCATCTACAAATTTATCAATTTGCAACAATTCGATATTGGTTCCGGCTTCTACAGATGCCTTCATCGATGCAGCTCCCTTTGGTTCTGCAATAATGATTTTCGTTTGAGGTGATAAAATCGAAAACACAGTGATAATACCGGCTGCTAAACCACCCCCTCCAAGTGGTACAAGTACAAAATCTATAGGATCCTTTGCTTGTTCCAGAATTTCCATGGCCAAGGTAGCCTGCCCTTCAATGATTTCCACATCATCAAACGGATGGATAAATTCAGCTCCCGAATTTTCACTGTATGCTATGGCCGCATTCTTTGAGTCATCGAAAGTATCGCCTATAAGCTTTATTTCAACATACTGTTCCCCAAACATGGCTACCTGCTCCAGTTTTTGCTTAGGAGTCGTGACGGGCATGAAAATCGTTCCGTTGATCTTCATTTTCCTGCATGCAAAAGCAACGCCTTGGGCATGATTTCCTGCACTGGCACAAACAACACCATTTCCGGTTTTATCATTTCTGTGGAGGCTGTAGATTTTATTATAGGCACCCCTGATCTTATAGGAACGGACCGGTTGCATATCTTCCCTTTTCAAAAAAATATTCGCTCCAATCTGTCTGGAAAGTCTAACGCTTTCCTGTAGTGGTGTTGTATTGACAATATTTTCCAGGGTTTTCCGGGCCTTTTTAACAGCATCTAAGGAAGGGAAAGTAATGGTTTTACTTTTCATATTCATATTCTCTATCCGGACGTAACGATCTTACGACTTTCCCGGCTTGCCATAATTCGCTGTTTCTCAATTCTTCAAGCTCTTTATTAAGACCTTCCCTGTAATTTTCTTTACTGTTACTTGAAATTGATTTTTGTGATTCAGTTCCTTCTTTCACACTTTGATACAGCTCTTCAAATACAGGTTTAGTAGCATCATAAAACTTTTTCCACCAATCTAAAGCTCCTCTTTGGGCTGTTGTTGAACAGTTGGCATACATCCAATCCATTCCGTTCTCTGCCACCAAAGGCATTAAAGACTGTGTTAATTCCTCAACGGTTTCATTAAAGGCTTCGGAAGGTGAATGTCCCTGTGCTCTCAATACTTCAAACTGAGCCGCAAAAAGTCCCTGTATTGCACCCATCAATGAGCCCCTTTCTCCTACCAGATCACTATATACTTCTTTCTTAAAGTTGGTTTCGAACAAATATCCGCTGCCTACCGCAATCCCTAATGCAATTACTTTATCCTTCGCATTTCCCGTTGCATCCTGATGGATAGCATAACTGCTGTTCAATCCCTTACCTTCCACAAAAAGTCTTCTTAAAGATGTTCCGGATCCTTTAGGCGCTACCAAAACTACATCTACCTCTTTAGACGGTACAATGTTAGTCTGATGATTATAGGTAATTCCGAAACCATGTGAGAAATATAATGTTTTTCCAGGGGTAAGGTGTTTTTCTAATGTTGGCCAGAATTCGATCTGTGCAGCATCACTTAAAAGATAGCACAGAATAGTTCCTCTTTGTGCTGCCTCTTCTAATTCAAATAATGTTTCACCCGGAATAAATCCATCTTGTACTGCCTTATCCCAACTTTTAGAATTCTTACGTTGTCCGACAATTACATTGATTCCGTTATCCTGAAGGTTTAAAGCCTGACCAGGTCCCTGGATACCATATCCTAAAACCGCTACAGTCTCATTTTTTAATACATCCTGCGCTTTTTCAATTGGAAATTCTTCTCTTGTTACTACATTTTCTTCTACTCCTGCAAATTTAATTAATGCCATAATTTTGTTTTTAATTGTTATTTTTCCGGCCAATTCTGGCCACATTATATATATTGAACTTGTGTTTTTTATTGATAAGCCATTTTTTCAAGGGCCGTCAGCTTTTTATGGAAAGCTTCATTGGATTTAATAACTGCTACTCTTCCGCTTCTGATAAACTCTATAAGACCATGAGGCTCCAGAAGGTCTAGAAAACGGCCTATTTCTTCATGATGTCCCACAATCGTAAAAACAGTATAATCATTTCTTACACTTACGATGGTTGCACCATATTGTCTTAAAATCCTTTCAACATAGAATTTTTCAGAAACGACATTGGTTTCTATTTTAAAAAGTGCCAGTTCCTGCCATACGATTTCTTCATTGGTATTGTAATATACTTTTATCACTTCTACCAGCTTCTGAATCTGGCGGGATATTTTCCTTACAGTTTCATATGTAGTTTCCACTACAATGGTAAACCTGGAAATACCTGTAATTTCTGTAGGTGAAACATTCAGGCTGTCTATATTAATCCCCCTTCTAGAAAAAACCGTTGCTATTCTGGCGAGTAATCCTACCTGGTTTTCTGTGAAAACGCTTATGGTGTATTCCTGTTTATTCATCATATTTATTTTTATTTTAAGCGGATTTCACTTACGCTGCATCCTTGTGGAACCATCGGGAAAACATTATTTTCTTTCCCTACTTTTATTTCCAGAAGATAAGATCCCTCTGTTTCAAGCATTTCTTTTAATGAAGATTCCAGGAAAGCTCTCTCTTTTACATGCTTTGCTTTAATACCATAGGCTTCAGCAACAGCAGAAAAGTCCGGACTGGTAATATCCACGAAAGAATATCGCTTGTCATGAAAGAGTTCCTGCCATTGACGAACCATCCCGAGAAAAGAATTATTCAGAACAATCATCTTTACCCCTATTCCGAATTGTGAAATAGTTCCCAGCTCCTGGATGTTCATCTGAAAACCACCGTCTCCGGCAATACAGATCACGTGCTTGTCAGGATTTGCCATTTTTGCACCTATTGCTGCAGGAAGACCAAATCCCATTGTTCCAAGACCACCGGAAGTGACGTTTCTTTTTGATTTTTTAAATTCAGCATATCTGCAGGAAATCATCTGGTGCTGTCCCACATCCGTACAGATGATGTACTCTCCATGGGTGAGTTGGTTCAGGTATTTTAACACCTCTCCCATGGTAAGTTCTTCTGTTTCCGGATTCAATTCCTTGTGTACAACCTCAAGATTTTCTTCAAGATGCAGTTCTTTAAACTGATCCAGCCACTCTTTATGTGAGTTTTCTGAAAGAGCCTCAGTCAGCAGAGGAAGTGTTTCTTTACAATTACCAAGAACAGGGACATCCGCTTTTACATTTTTATCTATTTCCGCAAGGTCAATATCGAGATGAACTACTTTAGCTTGTCTGGCATATTGATCCAATTTTCCGGTTACACGATCGTCAAATCGCATTCCTACAGCGATAATCACATCACAATCATTGGTTAATTTGTTAGGAGCATAATGTCCATGCATTCCTAGCATTCCTACATAAAGCGGATGTTCTGTAGAAAGTGCTCCTAAACCCAAAGCAGTAGAAGCCGCAGGAATGCCGGTTTTTTCAACCAAATCCTGTAACTCTTTTTCTGCCTTTCCTATAATCACTCCTTGCCCGAAAAGTAGGAATGGTCTTTTAGCAGCATTGATCAATAGAGCAGCCTGATCAATGTATTCATGCCTGATTCGGGGTTTAGGATGATAAGACCGGATGGAATTACAGGCCTCATATCCTGTAAAATCGATTTCCTGAAGTTGTGCATTTTTAGTAATATCCACCAATACAGGACCCGGTCGCCCTGATCTTGCTATATAGAAAGCTTTTGCCAAAGCTGTCGGAATATCTTTAGCATCGGTTACCTGGCAATTCCACTTGGTAACAGGAGCGGTAACATTGATCACATCTACTTCCTGAAAAGCATCAGATCCCAAAAGGGATGCATATACTTGTCCGGTTATGCAAACAACCGGTGTGCTGTCAATCATAGCATCTGCAAGTCCTGTTACCAGATTGGTTGCTCCCGGGCCACTGGTTGCAATAGCTACCCCGGTATGGTTCGAAGACCTGGAGAACCCCTGTGCTGCGTGGATTGCTCCCTGTTCATGTCTAACGAGAATATGCTTTAAATCGTCTTTGTAATCATATAATGCGTCATAAATCGGAATGACAGCTCCACCAGGATATCCGAAGATCGTATTGACGTTTTCAGCTTTCAGGATTTCCAAAATAACTTCTGCCCCTTTCAATTTTTTTATGGTCTGTGTAGACCTTTCTGTTTCTAATGCATTAAATGTTGATTCCATTATATTCAATTTAAAAATCTGTTATACATCCCTGAGAGGCATCTGATACCAGCTTTGCATACTTGTATAACACCCCTGTTTTTACTTTATAATCCGGTTGTTTGAATCCGGCTTTTCTTTCTTTTAATTCTTCATCTGATATAATCAGGTTGATGGTATTCTTTACAGCATCTAGTTCGATCACATCATTGTCTTTAACCAAACCAATTAATCCTCCTTCAAAGGCTTCAGGTGTAATGTGCCCTACCACAAAACCATGAGTTCCCCCGGAAAAGCGCCCGTCCGTAATTAATGCTACATTCTTACCTAGTCCGGAACCCATCAATGCAGAAGTTGGTTTCAACATTTCAGGCATTCCAGGAGCGCCTTTAGGGCCTTCATTCTTAATCACAACTACATCACCTTCCTGGATTATTTTGTCTTCAATGCCTTTGATAAATTCTTTTTCACCATCAAAAACCCTTGCTTTTCCTTTAAAGAAATTCCCCTCCTTGCCTGTAATTTTGGCCACACAGCCTCTTTCCGCCAGGTTGCCGTACATAATACGGATGTGGCCTGTTTCTTTTATCGGATTGCTGATATCTCTGATAATATCCTGTTTCCTATCTATAATTGAAGTAATATTTCTAAGGTTTTCTTCCATTGTCTTTCCGGTTACCGTAAGGCAGTCTCCATGGAGAAGTCCGAGATCCAATAGATATTTCATCACAGCCGGTACTCCTCCTACCTCATGAAGATCTTTCATCAGGTACCTGCCGCTAGGTTTCAGGTCAGCCAGCAAAGGTGTAGTATCGCTAATCTTCTGAAAATCATCCAGCGTTAAATGATGACCAATACTCTTTGCTATTGCAATGAAATGGAGGACTGCGTTCGTACTTCCCCCTAAAACCATAATGATTCTCAAGGCATTTTCAAAAGCCTTTGGCGTCATGATATCGGAAGGCTTGATGTCTTTTTCCAGCAATATCCTCATATAATGTCCGGCAAACTCACATTCTTCCTTTTTCTCTTTGCTTAGAGCCGGATAAGAAGATGAGTATGGTAAGCTCATACCCAGTGCTTCAATCGCCGAAGCCATTGTATTGGCTGTATACATCCCACCACAAGCCCCCGCGCTTGGACAGGAGTTTTTGATGATTCCATCATAATCTTCATCAGAAAGCTTTCCTGCAATTTTATTTCCCAATGCTTCAAAAGCTGATACGATATTGAGATCATTGCCTTTATAGTGTCCTGCTTCTATGCTTCCCCCATATACCATGATCGATGGCCTGTTTAATCTCGCCATTGCCATTAGGGATCCGGGCATATTTTTATCGCATCCCGGAACTGTAATAAGACCGTCATAGTACTGCCCTGCACACACCGTTTCAATGCTGTCTGCAATCACATCCCTGCTGACAAGAGAATATCGCATTCCATCTGTCCCATTGGTCATTCCGTCACTGATTCCTATGGTATGAAACATCAGGCCAACGAGATTCTGTCCGTTTACTCCCTTTTTAACCAGTTCTGCCAGCCCGTTAAGGTGCATATTGCAGGTATTTCCGTCATATCCCATACTCGCTACTCCAACCTGGGCTTTATCGAAATCCTCTTTTTTAAAGCCGATTCCGTAAAACATCGCCTGGGTTGCCGGTTGAGTAGGATCCTGAGTGAGAACCCTGGAATATTTATTTAATGTCTCACACATACAACGCCTGTTTTAAATAGGAATAATCTTCTTCAAAAACCAGATGTCTGTAAGCTTTTTGAATCAAAGCAGACACACTGTTTTCCCACTTCAGTTTAAATGGAATATTATTCAATGATTCTAACGCAACCACTTCCGCTGCAGTACCACAAAAAAATCCGGCATCTGCTCCTTCCATTTCTTCAGGTTTAAAGAATTTTTCTTCGTAGCTAATCCCTAGCTGATCGCATATCTCGAACATTGTCGCTCTGGTTATCCCCGGAAGAATACTCCCTTTTGCCGGTGTATATAATTTTGCATCCTTTTCATAAAAAATATTAGCTCCTGAACTTTCCGCTACATTTCCATTGCCATCTAAAAGCATTGCTTCGTCAAATCCTTTATCTTTGGCTTCCTGCGATGCAAGAATAGAGTTTACATAATGACCACTCGCTTTTGCTTCTATTCTAAATGCCTTCGGATTGGGGCGCTCAAAAGAAGAGGTCATTATCCTTGCATGGTCGGATAAGTATCCGTTATCCCAACTCCACGCTTCAATAATCAAAGAACTTTTGTTTCCTTTTGAAAGGCTCATGTTAGGAGAGCAAATTACTAACGGCCTGATGTATGCATTACTTAAATTATTCATTTCCAAAAGCTTATAGGTCAAGTCAATCATCTCTTCCGTAGAATAATCAAAAGGAATCATCATTAATTCTGCTGATTTTTTCAGGCGGTCATAATGTTCTTTTGCCTTAAAAATTTTGGTCCCGTTCTTTGTTTTGTATGATTTAATTCCTTCAAAGACAGCATATCCGTAGTGAAGTGATTGTCCGTAAAGACCCGTAGAAGCAGTAGTAGCCTCCTGGAACTTTCCGTCATAATAAAGCATCGTTTTCTCGTTGTAATACATATTTATTTTTTAAATTATTTTAAGTTTAGACATAAAAAAAGCTATTCTCATCAGTCGGGTCAACATGGTAATAAACCTTACTTAACCTGTTCCGATTCCAAAAGCAGTACATGAAGTTCTTTTCTAATTTTGATTCAAAACTAAGGCTTGTATATTTTCTATCTTTCATATTTCAATTAAAATTACAATATTCAAATCACGATAAAATAAATATAAAACACTAATAATCAATAATTTAAATTATCTAATTCTACAATAGCAGAATTATAAAAAGACTTCACTTCTGCATTATAAAATCATTAGTCCTACAGTACTTTGATTTGTTAGATAAAAAGCACCGGATGTATCATTGCTATCCGATTGAAAAGAATGATTGCAAACTCCGAATGATTTCAGAACCTTTTTCAGATTATGGAGTTTAAATTTTTTGTTGTAATACATATTTTAATTTTTTTAGATTTTTTAAAATTCGGGTATAAAAAAAAGCCATCCCGGATGAGGATGGCTTTCTAATAATTTTATAGAGTTTCAACAATACCATCGCTCATCACCGGAATCCGATAATGACAATAACGATAGTAATAATATTGTTGAATGTACTGTTCACTTTTATTTTTTGATGTGACAAATGTATAAACTTTTTTTAATTAAAAAAATATTTTATCATTTTTTTAATTAAATCTCAATAAAAAACAAAATGATTAATGGTATCTATAATCCTTGATAGAAAAGCTTAAGATGCAATTACAGACGGGAATAATTATTTCATTAAAGCATCGATTTAAATTCTGTTGGTCTCATATTAGTCAGTTGCTGAAATGTATTGCTAAATGCTGAAATATTGGAATAGCCAATTTCATAAGCAATCTCACTCATACTCAGAGTGGTATCTTTTAGTAATTCCATTGCACGAATGATCCTTACCATCTTTACATACTGGATAAACGAAATCCCCAATTTATTGGTAAATATACGGGTCAGACTTCTTACACTAAATCCAAATTTACCCCCTACTTCTTCTAGTGTGAGTGGGTTTTCTAAATTGTTTCGAACAAATTTTATAATTGCAGTAAGACGTTCATCACTGGTGGTAGGCAACTGGATAGAAAATTTTTTCAGATTCTCCTTAGGAAGTAAATGTTTCATAGTGAGAAGAAATTCATATTCCCATGAATCTGGAAAGAAATCTCCATTCCAATCCTTTCCGAATTTCAAAAGCTCAGAAAGTAGATTACTTACAGGATATATCCCCAGATCATCGTAAAATGGATGATTAAATTTTTCTTCCTCCGGAAAGTAAATATTAATGATATCAAGATCCTTAGAATTGAACATCAAATTATGCGAGTACATTTTAGGCATCCAGATATAGTGACTGCGTGGAATGTAAAGATCTTTTTCTTTTGTTCTCAATTTTGCCATTCCACCAATAACCAAAAGCAACTGCCCTTTCTGATGCCTATGCATGGGTAGTCTTTGTTCCCATTGCTGACGGATCATCAATATGGATGCAGGATGAGCATCTACTTTTTCTCTTACTTCTTTTATCGTTTTCATAGGCAGGAGTCGATTTTAAAATTTTACAACAGAACACTGATAATGACTTATCAAATAGAGATAAACTTAAAAATATTGGCCAGAATAAACAAAAATAAGGCTAATATTATAAAAAGACTCATTTTAATCCACAATAATTTTGCCAGTATAAAAATGTAATCTGACAATGAAAAGATATATCATACTTCTGTACCTGGCTGTTTCGGCTGGTATAAAAGCACAAATAAAGGATAATCCCTCCGTATTGACATTGAATGAAATCTGGAATATATCAGAGTCACAAAACAAACAATTGAAACTTGCAGAACTTGCAAAAGAAGAAAGCGATATCAGTATTTTAGAAGCAAAAGATAAGCAATTACCAGAATTGTCTGTCGTTGGAGATTTTCGTCTTAACTCCAAGTTTCTTCTGTATGAAAATGGTCTGTTTTCGTCACCTCAAAGTGTTCCAATTAAGGGATATGGTTATGGATTGGGCTACAATCTGGATTTCAATCTTTATAGTGGAGGAAAAGACAAAAGAAACATTGAAATTAAAAAAGAAGAGAAAATACGCAAACAATATGAGTTTGAATTACAGAAAGATAATGTAAAATATATGATCGCTGCATCCTATTACGATCTGTACAAATTCCAGGAATTTGAATCATTTATTTCCTCCGAAATTTCTAGCGAAAAGAAGCAGCTATCCACCATTGAAAATCTTAACAAGAATGGTATTGTATTGAAGAGTGATGTATTAAGAATCTCAGTCAAACTATCTCAATTGCAACTCAGTGATTCGGATGTAAAAAAGAAAATTGATCTTACCAAGCAACGACTCAACATTCTGATGGGAAGAAGTAGTACTGAGCCACTGGCTATTTCTTCTGAAGATATTCTGGAAAACAAAAATTTACAAGGATCTAATTATGAAGACTATCTTGCAGCTGCACTCGATAATTCACCTGATCTTAAGATTGTTAACACAAATCAGACATTAAGTGAGCTTAATATTAGGCAGGTAAAATCAAGCCTATTACCAAGGATTTCTTTATACTCCAGATACAACTATACGTATCCTCAAATTTCATTTTATCCATACTCCAATGATCTCTGGGGATTTGGTCAAATAGGTTTAAAGGTAACCTACTCTGTAGACAATCTTTATAAGAGTAAACACACTATTGCTCATGCATATAACCTGAAAAAACAGGAGATTGAAAAGAGCCGGATAAAACAAGACGACCTATCGATTAAAGTAAGAGATGCTTTCCTTGAAAGAGAACAGGCAAGAGAAAGTGTAGAGACAGCAGAACTTACCATCCGTCAAAGTACTGAAAGTGTGAGAGTAATCAGAAACAGCTACCTCAATCAGCAATCTCTTCTGACCGATCTTTTAGATGCTGAGAACATTCTGTTACAAGCTAAATTCAATCTTACATCTGCTGAAGCAAATTTAAGACTAAGCCATATAAAACTATTGATTATCACAGGAACACTTTAAAATAAAATTATGAACAAGAATAAAACAGACCGTATTATAGTAGTAGCAACACAATGGTTAGGAATACTATTATTAATCGTAATCATCACTTGGGCTGTACTTCATTTCTGGAAAGGATATTGGTATGAGCAGACCAATGATGCACAGATAGAAGCTTATCTATCACCTATAAATGCTAAAGTTGGGGGATATATCAGCAAAATTTATTATCAGGATAATCAGGAAGTCCATAAAGGAGATACTCTCGTACGTATTGAAAGGGATGAATATGATCTTAAAAAAGAAACAGCTTTAGCAGAATTAGCGACATCGGAGGCCAAACTCCCTATACTAAGCGCCAGTGAACAAACCCAGATCAAAAATATTGATGTCATAAAAGCCCATATTTCAGGAATCAAAGCTAAACTGGATCAGCAGCAAAAGGAATACGATCGCTATAAAAACCTTCTGGCAGATGAATCGACTACTCAACAAAAATTTGATAATGTACATACTTCCCTATTAACCAATCAATCGGATTACGAAGAAACGCTCGCATCTCTTCGGGTAGCAGAGTCAAAACTCAATGATATACAAGCACAACGTTTCGCAATAAATGCTGAAATAAAAGTAAGACAGGCATCTATAGAAAGGCAGGATCTCGATATACGTTATACGGTAATCACGGCTCCATTTGATGGTAAAATAGGAAAAAAAAACATTCAGGAAGGACAACTGATTCAACCTGGGCAGACTCTGGCATTTCTTGTCAATAAATCGCAGGAGAAATGGGTGGTAGCCAATTTCAAAGAAACACAGATCAAGACATTCAAAATAGGCCAAAAGGTCAATATAGAAGTGGATGCTTTTCCAGGAGAAACATTTTCAGGTGTCATAGAATCCTTATCTCCTACTACAGGTTCCCGCTATTCTCTTCTACCACCAGATAATGCTACAGGCAATTTTGTAAAAGTAATACAACGTATTCCTGTAAGAATCAAACTTACAGAAACCAAGGAGAAACTGTCCGGGCTATCTGCAGGAATGAATGCTAATGTGTATATCAACAAAAATTAAAGCTAATGGAAGCCCACAATATGCCCATATTTAAAAGTTGGATCCCTGAATGGCTGGCCAGAAGCATTATTTTTACCATATTAATGGTCTCCTTATTCAGCTTTGCTCTGTACGGAAGGCCTATCAGTATGGCAGGATATTATGGAGTCCAGCCAACAGATGTTCAATATGCTATGGTACTTACCTATTCTTCTGCAGTCACTTTTTTAGCTTTAGATTTTCGTATTACTAAATATTTTGCACCCAGGAAATATCTGATAATAGGGTTAGCATTAAATTCGGTGAATTCACTCATCTGTTTTTATTCTAAAAACTGGGGATTATTTCTGGTATGTGGAGTCGTTCAGGGAATTGCCTGTGCACTCATTTGCAGTATCATCCTCAATATGGTTTTTTCCCGTTTATCTTCCACGAGAGCAAGAGTTATCGGTTACAGTATTTTCTATGCAGCCATACAGATCGCAGTTCCCGTATATGCTATTTATAGTAGTATTTTACTTGATGTCTTAGACTTTAACTGGCTGTTTTTCGGATTGATTTTAATGCTCATTACTCTGCTTTTTGTGATTTTAATAGGCATGAATTCAAAAGCCAGGTTTTCAAAAAAGATTCCTCTCTACAGAGTAGATTGGATCGGGTATCTCTACTATCTTACATTTTCCTCTGTTATCGGATACATTTTGATATATGGACAGCAGCTCAATTGGTTAGATAGTCCAGTTATTGTTCTGTTGGGTATGTTCTTTATCATCCTATTGTTTCTTTTTATAGTCCGGGAAAACAGGTTAAAACATCCATTGATTAATTTACAGATCTTTAAAGCCAAAAATTTTGTCATCGGTTTATTATTGCTTTTTGTTTTTTATATTTTTAAAGGAACAACCGGCCTTACCTATGGTTATATAGAAGTTGTCCTTGCCACTGATCCTCTCCATATTATTCCTGTTTGGATAGGCGTTATCTTAGGTACAGCAATCAGCATGGCAATCACTGCTCGTTTTATCTTAATGGGGATTTCCTTGATAAGAATTATTATCACAGGATTTGTCATCATGGCCTGCTATTATTTCTACATGTTACAATTTGTATCTTCTACGGGCGAAACAAAAGACTTTATTCTTCCAATGTTCATCTATGGAGTTTCTACAGGGGTCTTGTTTGTTCCTATTGTATCATTTATGGTTTCTTCAGCACCTCCAAAGGTTGCCTTCAATGCTGCTTTTCTTGGTATTTTTGCCAGATTCTTAGGATTTAGCAGCAGTATGGCTGTAAACAATTATACACAATTATATACCAGATCTGAAGCCAATGATAAGCTCAGAGAATCATTGACAGAAACGAATCCCCAATTATCAATTACCCTGCAGAATATTCAACAAGCTTATTTGAATGCAGGCAACGATATGTATACTTCCAAAGGAGCCTCAAATGCTTACTTCAATTATTTTATAAAACAACAGATATTAATACGCTCAACAAAAGATTATTATGATATTATGCTGATCGGATTGCTTGTTGTAATTGTTATTTTGATATGCTTACCTGGAATTCAAAATATTGTTCTCAGATTGCGAAAAGGAAATGTACCTTATTAAACTGGTTCGTAAATTCCGTTTATTATGGACTACATTAACGAAATAAGAAGCAGAATTATATATTCTGCTTCTTATCCGTTTTTATCCTTTTATAAAATTCAAAATTATGACAAAGTCCTCACCTAGTTGTAGATAAGAAGGTTGTAATTAAGCAATTCTTGTCAATTGATCTAGTTTTTTCAACAATGTCGGTATTCTGTACAATCCGTGCATTTTCTCTATTTTATTTTTTAAGAAATCTACATCAACTCCTTTCGAAGTAAGAAATAACGGTGTTTTACTTTCCCCCCTATAGATTGTTCTCCGCTGAGAGTCAGGAGCGGAGAATTCATTTTTTGCAATTCCCACAACAGGATATTTTTCTTCTAATTTTTCATATAAATATCCTCCGAGTCCAATCTTACCTTCATTATTGAGAGTCACATAACCATCTACTAACAGAATATCTCCATTTTTGAGATCAATCTTTGATAATAAACTTAGAATACATGGAAGTTCCCGTTTGTAAAAAGCTCCACTTTCGTAATCAGAAGTTATAGGAGTTTTTTCACTGTAAGCTGCTGTTTCCAGATCATCTTCCCAGTCTTTGAATGCCAGACAGACTGTGTAGGCGTAATTCTCATAATAGTAGGTATCAAAAGCGTAAATCATCTTCAATTAATGGTTGAAAAATTCTCCAAAATGCCATAAAATACCAGAAGGATCATGCACGAAACATTCTTTTCCCCAATTCAGGGTTCTTACGGGCGTTAGTTTTATAGTATTATATTTCTCTGTCAAGTTCAAATCCAAAAGTTCCTGCCAATATTCATCCACATTTTCTACTTCAACAAAGATCATGGTATTATCAATCCACTCTTTCACATATGCATCCTGAAGATAGAATGCAATATCTTGTTTTTTAAATAATGATAATTTTTCTTCTAAAACAATTTCCTCAAATCCCAGATCCGTATAAAAAGATCTGCTTTCCATAAAGTTTTGAGCACCAATAAATGGTCGAATTGATTTCATTTTTTGTTTCATGGCTTTATTTGTTTCCAGGTTTTATAAGTCATTTCAAATTTAATTTCGTGCTTTCCATGAGTTCCTGTTTCATTCCAGCCTATCTTCCGGTAAAACTTTTCAGCTCTTGTATCAAAAGCTGTTCCCAGCCAAACACTTTTTTTAGTTTGCTGAAAATACCAATCCAGCATGATGTGGTGAAGCTTTTGCCCTACTCCAAGACCTTCAAAATCTGGGTGAACAAATAGTGCCCAAATGTTATTTTCTTTCAAATCAACAATTGAAAAACCGACAACCTGATCATTGATTTCACACACCCAACCTTTCCCTCTTTCAAATAAAAATTCTTCGCAATCTTTATCAGTAACAAGATCAGGATTTGACAATCTATTTTCTTTTACAGCATTTCTCACTATCTGTATCTGAAAAATATCTTCTGATTTCGCCTCTCGAATTACCATCACGTAATACTTCAATAAAAATAAATAAACAACTATATAATAAATAATTACATCATTTATATAAAGTAATTGATTATAGTATTTTATTATCTATTATTTTCTATCAACCGTAATTCTCTCCGGTCTGTTGGCAATTTCCCACGCTGTTGTGAATACCAGCTGAGCTCTTTTTTGCAATAAACTGAAATCAATCTTTTCAACATCATCGGTTGGTTTATGATAGTCTTCATGGATTCCGTCAAAGAAAAAAGCAACAGGAATATTATTCTTTGCAAAGTTATAGTGATCCGATCTGTAATACAATCTATCAGGATCATTAGGATCATCATATTTATAATTAAGTGCTAAATTATTGGTCTTTTTATTGGCTGCTTCATTAATTACTTTCAGCTGTGAACTCAGCATTTCCGAGCCTATTACATACACATAGTTTTTTCCTCTGTTTTCAGGATCATCCCTTCCGATCATATCGATATTCAGATCTACTACCGTATTGGCTAATGGGAAGACCGGATTGTCCGTATAATATTCTGATCCGAATAATCCATGCTCTTCTCCCGTTACATGCAGGAATAAAATGGATCTTTTGGGTCCGTTACCGGCTTTCTTAGCACTTTGAAAAGCTTTAGCTATCTCCATCACAGCTACAGTTCCGCTTCCATCGTCATCAGCCCCATTGTATACGATCCCGTTCTTCGTACCTACATGATCATAATGCGCAGAAACCACAACTATTTCGTCAGGCTTCTCAGAACCTTCAATAAATGCAAGGATATTCTCAGAATCAGGAAGATTTCTCCCTCCTCTCTGTTGCATGAAAGATGCGGGTACTTTCTGATAATATGAACCTAAAGCTTTTGGATAAGAAATTCCGAAATCTTTGTAAAATTTAACCATATACTCTCCCGCTTTTTTCTGTCCCGGGCTTCCGGTATCTCTGCCCTCCATTTCATCGGAAGCAATCACATATAAATTTTGCTTCAGGTCATCTAGCTTAATTTCTTTATATGCAGATTGAAAAGCTTTCTCAGACTTAGACATTGCCTTTGAAGCCGATTGTCCGTTTTGATTTTCCGATGTCACTTTAGCAGTTTCGCAAGAAGATAATATCGCGACAGCCAATAGTGGAATAAGTATTTTTCTCATTACAAAAATAATTTTACTAAAAGTAACAAAATTTATTTAATCTATAACCGATTCTAAATTTCCTTATATTTGATATAAACACGCAAAAGGTGGAAAATATTTACGGATTTACACATTATTCTTTTTTTACTGATATGTCTGAGCTGGCCGCAAAGCATAACAGTTATGATTTATCACTAGGGTTACCTGATTTTGATATTGATCACCGCCTCAAATATTACCTTAAAGAATCAGTTGATCTGATTCACCATCAGTACGAACCGCTTGCGGGTAGCCCGTCGCTTATAGAATCCATCATCAGGTTTAATGAAAAACGTAAAAATCCGATCCATCTGAAAAAGGAAGAGATCACCATAGTCCCTTGTACAACCTTTGCCTTATATACGGCTTTAAAAAGCATTATAAATCCCGGAGACGAAGTGATTATTATCCAGCCATCCTATTACACTTATGCTCCTTCTATTGTTCTCAATGGTGGTGTTCCTGTATATTATGATCTTGGAAATGATTTTGATATAGATTGGGATAAACTTCAATGCTGTTTATCGGAAAAGACCAAAGCAATCATTGTGAATTCTCCACAAAACCCCACCGGCAAAATATGGTCAGAACAGGATTGGAATCATCTTTATGATCTGATCAATCATCAGGAAATCTATCTTATATCGGAAGAAATCTACGACACCTATTGCTATGATGAACAGGAACATTACAGTTCCTTTTTACACAAAGAACTTAGAAAAAGGACGTTCTGCATTTTTTCCTTTGGTAAAATGTTCCATACAACAGGATGGAAAGTAAGCTATTTGCTTACGCCGGAACCTCTATCCTCTCAATTCAGATGTCATCAACAGTATATTTCCTATAGTGCCAATGGTCCTGCTCAATATGCTATTGCAAAATACCTTGAGGTTTTTGATCCCCTGGAAAACAAACTCCTGATGCAAAAGAAGAGAGATCTGTTCAATGAATTAATTAAAAATACGCCTTTAGTTGTTGAACAGCGGTCAGAAGGAAGTGTTTTTCAATTGGTTAACTTTAGAAACATCTCTAAAACCATGACTGATGTTGAATTTTCAAAGTGGCTGACCACAGAAAAACAGGTCGCATGCCTTCCTTTGTCAGCCTTTTATAATTCAAGGCAAAACTCTGATTATGTAAGATTTAGCTTTATTAAAAGCGATGATATGATCATCCGGGCGATGGAACATTTAAAAAAGAACCTGTAGCTAGATTGCTCCACATAAAAAAGCACCACAATTTGCGGTGCTTTTTGTAGATATTATTTTGAATTATAAAGAAAGGACCCTTACGTCAATCCTTCTGTTCTTTGCTTTACATTCATCGGTATCATTTTCTTCACAAACAGGGAATTGGGAACCATATCCCTCTGCTTCTACTCTATCTGAAGGTATACCCATTTCTAAAAGTTTCAGTTTAGCTGTTTGAGCCCTTAAGTTGGATAGTTTTTTATTACTGTCAGGATTTCCTGTATCATCTGTATAACCACCTAATTTTATCCTAAGACCCGGAAAAGCATTCAACAGTTCCGCTAAATTAGCCAGCTGAGCATCAGAACCCGCCTTAAGATCACTGGAACCACTTTCAAAATAAAGATTTTCAATTGTGTACCAATGATTAGGATCCAGAACAGATTGATTTTTGTTTTTTATGCTGTTATACATCTCAAACAGACGGCTGTTTTCTCCAAGTGAAATGGTTTTTCCATTGTTCAGCTTGATTTCCTTGATATTTCCGGTTTCATATACAAAATCTCCGTTTTCATTCAAATGTCCTTTGATTTCGGCTGGAGTTACAGTAATTCCAGAAACTCCAGGATCCATATTTTCAACACCTGAATGTGCACCGGCTTTGCTCAATAAATTTTCAATTGTCGCTTTTCTTTCAGCTTCAATCTTATCTTTATGTAAAGTGGCCAATGTAGGCGCAATCACCAAAGAAACAATAGACATTAATTTAATTAAAATATTCATCGATGGTCCGGAAGTATCTTTGAACGGATCCCCCACAGTATCACCGGTTACAGAAGCTTTATGAGGCTCTGAACCTTTATAATAAGTCTGACCGTTGATATCTACACCCTTTTCAAAAGATTTTTTGGCATTATCCCACGCACCTCCGGCATTATTCTGGAACATCCCCATCAGAACACCACATACCGTAGCTCCGGCTAAGAATCCACCCAATACTTCAGGACCAAAAATAAAACCTACTAATAAAGGAGATATAATCGCTATGGCTCCCGGAAGCATCATTTTTCTTATCGACGCATCCGTTGATATGGCAACACATTTTTCATATTCGGGTTCAGCAGTCCCTTCAAGAATTCCCGGGATCTCTCTAAACTGTCTCCTTACTTCTTCCACCATGGCCATTGCCGCCTGCCCCACCGCTGTGATTGCCAGTGACGAGAAAATAAAAGGGATCATTCCCCCTACAAATAAGCCGGCTAAAACATCAGCCCTGTATATATCGATTCCGTCAATTCCTGCAATTCCTACGAATGCCGCAAATAAAGCCAGGGCTGTTAATGCTGCAGAAGCGATAGCAAATCCTTTTCCTGTAGCTGCGGTGGTATTTCCTACAGCATCAAGAATATCTGTTTTCTCACGAACTTCTTTCGGGAGCTCGCTCATCTCAGCAATTCCTCCGGCATTATCAGCAATGGGTCCAAAGGCATCAATCGCTAACTGCATAGCTGTTGTCGCCATCATTCCGGCCGCTGCAATAGCCACTCCATAAAGACCGGCGCATAGATAAGATCCGTAAATACCTCCTGCCAAAACAATAATAGGAAGCAAAGTAGACTCCATTCCTACAGCAAGACCTCCGATAATATTCGTTGCGTGACCGGTCGAAGATTGTCTCACAATACTAGAAACCGGCCTTTTACCAATCGCTGTATAGAATTCAGTGATGATACTCATTAAAGTTCCTACCACCAATCCTACCATAATAGCCCCGAAAACACCCATTTTGGTAAATTCATGACCTCTTAATACCATTGTTTCAGGTAAAATATAAGTAACCAGGAAATAAGAAGCTACCGCAGTAATTACGATACTTCCCCAGTTTCCCAGATTCAATGCATTCTGCACACTGGAAGTTGAAGCTCCTTCATTGTCATTAATTCTGACAAATAAGGTCCCTATGATGGAAAAAATGATCCCGGTTCCTGCAATAAGCATCGGAAGCAGAATGGGAGCAAATCCCCCGAAAGAATCCACCGAAATTGTCTCTCTTCCCAGTACCATTGTTGCCAGAACAGTGGCTACGTAAGAACCAAATAAATCGGCTCCCATTCCTGCCACATCCCCTACATTATCTCCCACATTATCTGCAATGGTAGCCGGATTCCGGGGATCATCCTCAGGAATTCCTGCCTCCACTTTCCCTACAAGATCCGCCCCTACGTCGGCCGCTTTAGTATAAATACCGCCGCCCACTCTGGCAAACAATGCAATAGACTCTGCGCCTAAAGAAAACCCGGTAAGGATCTCAATCGTTTTTTCCATCTCATGAGAATCAACCGGAGCATCAGCAGCAAAGATCTGCTTAATGATCAGGAAAAGAGCTCCTAAGCCCAGAACGGCTAATCCTGCAACCCCCATTCCCATTACTGAACCTCCTGTAAATGAAACTTTTAAAGCTTTAGACAATGAAGTCTTCGCAGCTTCTGCAGTTCTCACATTGGCTTTGGTTGCTATTTTCATCCCAATAAAACCTGCAGAAGCAGAAAAAATAGCTCCTACCACAAAGGCAATCCCGATACTCCAGTGGGAATTAGAATTACTCATTCCCATTACGGCTAATAAGATCGCCACAACTACTACGAAATAAGTTAAAATCTTGTACTCGGCCTTTAGAAAAGCCATCGCACCGTCAGCGATATGCCCGCTGATAATTTTCATTTTTTCATTTCCGGCATTCTGTTTTTGCACCCAATTACTTTGTATAAAAGTGTATAGTAAAGCAATAACACCAAAAACCGGAATTAAATAGAACAAATCCATAGTTTATTATTTTTATATTAATAAATAGTAATTAGTTTTATAAATATAACAAAAATTCTTATGGTTTATTAAGACTAGGCCGATAATATATTTATTCGTAAATTTAAGAACACCACAAAAACACAATATTGTATGAAAGCATCAATTTATTTACTATTTTCAGTAGTTCTTATTGTTATCAGCTGTGCAGGAAGACCTCACAAAGAAAAAGCAGAAATTCTTTATTTTGGAGGAACAATTTTAACAATGGAAGATACACTTCCCCAGTCGGAGGCAGTAGTTTTAAAAAATGGTAAAATACTTTTCGCCGGAATAAAGGCAGAAGCTGAACGTTACACAGATGAAGGAACGAAGATCATCAATCTTGAGGGGAAAGTTTTACTTCCCGGTTTTATTGATGTTCACAGCCACCTCACTTCAAGAGCGGGGATGCTGCAGGCAATCGATCTGTTTCCTGAACCTTATGGTACGGTTAATTCCATTAAAGACCTTCAGAATACCATCAGAAAATACCTTAAAGACCATGCTATTCCTGCTAATCAACCGGTCATAGGCAATGGATATGATGATGCCATCATGACCGAACACCGACATCCGACCAGGGACGAACTGGATGCTATAAGCAAAATCAATCCTATTATTGTTATTCATACATCAGGTCATGCAAGTGTAGCCAATACCGCCATGCTAAAGTTTTTAGGGATATCAGATTCTTCAAAAGATCCGGAAGGAGGCCATTACGGGCGAAATAAAAAAACAGGAAAGCTTAATGGAAAATTAGAAGAAAACGCAAGCTTTTCAGCGCTTCTTTCCCTTACAGAAAAAATGAGTAAACAAACAGGAAATGCTCAGGAGCAGGCCATGCAGAATCTTAAGAAAGCTCAGGATGAATGGCTCAGCTATGGCCAGACCACCATCTGTGACGGAAGGACAATGGGCGAAAGTGTGGCCCTTCTGGAAAAAGCGGCATCCGAACACGTTTTTAAAGCAGATGTTGTGTATTTTCCCGATTATGAGTATTTCAAAAAGGAGCTGAGTACCTTTAAGCCGAAATATATGAAATACAACAATCATTTAAAACTTGGCGGTTTTAAATTTTCAGATGACGGCTCGCCACAGGGAAAAACGGCCTGGCTTACCCAGCCTTATCTCGTTCCTCCCGAAGGCCAGTCAGCAGATTATAAAGGCTTTCCGATATTTTCTGACCAGGTCTTATACGATGATCTGAAAACTTTATTTCAAAACAATATCACCGCACAGCTTCATGTAAATGGTGATGCTGCTATTGATCAGGCCTTACGGGTGATCGGAAAACTGAAAGAGGAAAATATTTACAGGCCGGAACTCCGTGCTACCCTGATCCATGTTCAGAACAGCCGTCCGGATCATATTCAGAAAATTAAAGATATAGGGCTTATTCCTTCTTATTTTTCTACTCATGTATATTTATGGGGAGACTGGCATTATTCAAGCGTTTTCGGGCCGGAAAGGGCATCATTCATCAGTCCTGCAAATTCAGCGTTAAAAGCAGGAATTATCTTCACCATGCATCACGATGCTCCCGTTACGCCACCCGATTTGATTACAGCAATGTATTCTGCAGTGAACAGGAAAACCCGTTCCGGAAGGATCCTGGGTCCCAATGAACGAATAACCCCTCTTCAGGCATTAAAAGCCATCACGATTAATGCAGCTTATCAGCTTCAGGAAGAAGAAAGGAAAGGCTCAATCAAAGCTGGAAAGCTTGCTGATTTCGTCATATTAGATCAAAATCCATTAACCATTGATCCTGAACAAATCAGGAATATTAAAGTATTGGAAACGATTAAAGAAGGAGTTTCTGTTTATCAAAGAAAATAGGAGGTTCTTATAATACGATCAAGGGTTATATTTAATGACCGGAGGTCCTTTTCCTACTTCATTTAAATATAAAGGCAGATGAAAATTCATCTGCCTTATATATTGTGTTCCGAATGCTGTTTTATTTTAGCCCCCGAATTTTTCTGCGTAGTCTTTTTGCGATGCTTTTATTACTTTTCTTGCATGCTCTACTCCGTAAACTTCCTGGATTCTACATTTTGCAGGCTCATCCGGTAAGTTTTTGTATGTTAAGAAGTAATGCATCAATCTTCTTACTTCAGCTTCCGGTAATTCAGCGATATCCCTGAAATGTCCGAAAGCGTGATCACCTACCATTACAGCAACAATTTTATCATCTGCCTCACCTCCATCAATCATTTTGAAACCACCGATTGGAATAGCTTCCATCAACATTCCTCCTGAGTGGATGTTGTGTGAACTTAATACACAAATATCCAATGGGTCATGATCTCCCATTGTTACATCGTCAGCACCGCTTTCAACAGCAAGCTTCATAACTTCATTATGGCAATATGTTCTTGGCACAAAACCATACAAAGCAGGGATAATATTTGAAAATTTCTGAGGACGGTCTACTTTTAAATATCCAGTTTCCTTATCAACTTCATACTTAATCGTATCTGAAGGAACAATCTCCACAAATACATTTACAACATTTGGCGCATCTTCTCCTGCAGAAATTCCATGCCACGGATGTGCTTTAAAATTTGGAATCATTATTTATATTTTAATTTTTTTGTTATGATAATATTAAAACTTCTCTTCTTAAATCTTCTATGGTAACAGCAATATAATCTTCAGCATTCATGTAATTCATAATAAAAACCGTTTTAAATTCATTAAGATCGGCATTATTATTAAGACCTTCATACGTCTTATGAAGCAAATCTATAATTGCATTTTTACAATCGACAACATTCTTCCATGAATTTTTCGTTAAATAAAGCTGCTGAGAAGAATTGTACTCGAACTCTTCATTGATCGTTTTTTCTGTAAGAAAAATAAATTCATGAACTGCCAGATCCTTATCAAACCGCTGAACGATATTCGAAGGTTTGATCCTTTCCAGAAACAAGGTCATCCTTTCATATGAATGGCTCTTGTTCTCAGAATTTGATTTCACGGACAGAAGCTTTATTTCCTGGTTTTTAAGGGTAATATAGTTATGTACAAATTGTCTCAGCAAAACCAGAAAAGGAATTGCAATAATTAGAGCAAAAGCATACGGCAGATATTCTGAAAAACTTGTCATAATTCGATGTGCAAAATTACTAATAATTTACTATTCACTATGCAAGTTTAAAGCTTTTATTTTTTATTTTCCTATCAAAAAAATAGTGAAATAAACATAAATACCATTAATTTGTACTGTCAACCATCTTATAATTTATAATGTCTTTAAAAAACTACATTTCAAAGGTAATTTTCAATAAAAATATGAGCGGTACTCTGAAGACCTTTTTTACAATTATTGTGAATTCAAAAAGGTACAGTTCCAAATTCAGAAAGAACGATCTCAATTTTAATAACAATGAGACCTTTGTATATAATTTTAAGAAGAATAAAAAAGAATTCAGCCTGTATTTGAGGACCTTTAAAGGTGATATTGATATTTTCTACGAAATATTCTGGAAAGAAACCTATACCGATCATCTTAAATTCTTAAACAAAAGCCCTGAGATTATAGTTGATCTTGGTGCTCACATCGGAATGACCTCCATTTACCTGTCTCTGAAATATCCAAATGCTAAAATTTATGCAGTAGAAGCTTCCCGGGATAATTTTGAACTGCTAAAAGCTAATACGCAGTCATTTAAGAATATTATTTGTTTACATGCAGCAGCCTATTTTGAAGATGATACTTTACACTTTGGTGGAGATGAACTTTCTTACAATCAAAAAATATCTGAAACCGGTATTCTTACGGACGCTTTATCTATTGTAAGCATCATGAAAAATAATGGTATCCAAAATATTGATCTTCTTAAAATCGATATTGAAGGAGCGGAAGCTGAACTACTCAGCAAAAATAATTCATGGCTTCAAAATGTAGAGAATATAGTAATTGAAACTCACCCGCCTTATGATTCCATTACGTTAAACAGAGATCTGAGTCCATATCAATTTACCATAAAAAACCAGAGTAAAGATGTGTTTTTTGCATGCAAACCAGTCGGTTTATAATTCAAAAAGTGCGGGACGTTGGGTCACTTCATGATAGCAAACACTGTTTTCATCAAAATAATGATAAACAAGACTTTTGCGGGTTCTGCTTTTATCCAGGTGTGGTTCCCCTCCATGGAGAATGTTCGCATGCCATATTAAAAGATCTCCCTTTTTAGCTCGAAAAACCTCTTTCTTTAATCCCAGCTCCTGAACTTTATTTTCTAAAAACTCTTCATAAGCCTTATAACTTTTTTTACCGATTTTAAAGACACTTCCTTCATTATCATAATCAGAATTCAGGAAATAAGGTAATTGATGGCTTCCCGGAATATAGTGCAATGCTCCGTTATTTTCGTCTACATCTTCCAAAGCGATCCATACGCCCAATAATCCTCCCAGAGGATAGGTAGTCATGTGGATACTATCCGAATGTGTTTTTTGCTGGCTCCCGTTAATAAAATTGATACTCTGGAAAAGTTTGGCCTGCCCGTCCAGTAACACCGATAGAAAATCGAGAAACTCCTTATCATTACCAATACTTCTGATAATTTCCGAATGATGGATAGCAAACATCAGCTTACCGCCGTAACGGAATTTCAAAGTCCCGTCATTCATTAATTTTTCGATTTCAGCATTGATCTGGTCCACCGTTGAAGAATTAAGGTAATTTTTTAAGATCAGATATCCATTATCATTATAACTGGATGCACTTTCCTTATTTTCTTCCGATAGGCTTTTATAAAAATCCGTATTCATCATCTTTTCCTGATGCACTTCTCTTTTGCTTGCAGGAAGATGCGAAAAATCTTTACTTGAAATACTTGAAAAGTAGTTCTTTTTCACACCATACTTTTTATAAAGCGGAATATTATGTTTTAATTTATTCTTATTGAAAAAATTATAAATAACGTAAGGTAATTTGTAATTTCGGATCTGCTTGAACATCGCTAAATAGGTTGTTAAAATAACCTCATAAAGGTACAAATAATATTTAGAACGAATCTAAATGAGATACAGGTCTTGTCATCTATTTTAATGTTGAGAATTTTCCTTTAATAATTAATCTCACTAAATTCTCAGCCAAAGATTTCACAGAACTCTGCAGAACCCCATAAGGTCTTAATTCCGGACGGAATCCTCTGAAAAACTCTTCAATATTAGGTAGCTCTCCTCCTTCAAAATCAAATATTTTACTTTCAATATGATTCCTGATTGCATGATCGATGAGAACGGATGCGCCAGAAATTTTTACATGTTCTTTATCGTTAAATGTTCCAAGTAAGGCAACAGTACCTAAATCTTCATAAAGCGCAATTATATTAATGATCTGATCTTTAAAATAAAAAGCTGAAAATTTAATTTTACCCAGCTTATAAAATACTTCAAAAATCCTTAAAAAGCCGTTAAGATCACCTTCTTTATCAAGTCCAAGCATATTGGCCGAAATAAAACTTCGGGCCTCTTCAAAGCTTACATTTTTAATCAGGGAATTCTCCAGTACGTTTTCGTCAAGCCTTAACTTCCTTTTCCTTTTAGGTGAATATTTGGCATATACCCTTTCGTATGCATCAGGTAGAATAAGGAAATTTTTTCTCAATGGTATTGTAGATTGAAACTGATTACAATCATTGAACTGGTAAATTCTTATCAGATAGTTTTCCTGTAAAAATTCCAAAAACGCCTGGTTGATTGAAACATCATCTTTCTTTGAAAAAACGCCTAGCTGCTGACAAAGCATAGGATTGTGAACAATTTTTATTCCGTATTTTTTTACGTACGGAACCGGCATTACTGCTTCATAATCATTGTAAACAAGCAATTCCCATTTATCCAGGGACGTGATATCTAAAAAAGTTTTAGAAGCTGAATATTTCCTTTGTTCAGAGCCTTCCAGGCATTGGGTATATTTTTTAAAATCAATTTCAGGGTATCGTACTCTCTTAATCATAATAATCCTTCGTCTGAGAAACTAAAATATGCATTCTGGGTTATTATTAAATGGTCCAAAAGCTGGATGCTTAAAAACCTTCCCGCTTCCTTTATCTTTTGGGTTATGGTGAGATCTTCACGGCTGGGTTTTAAACTTCCGGAAGGATGATTATGTGCTATAATTACACCTGTAGAAAAATTATCCAGCGCAGTTTTGAAAAGAACCCGTACATCAACGATAGATTGACTGATCCCCCCCTGTGTCAGCTGTGAAATCTGGGTAACTTTGTTACTTTGGTTAAGGAACAGTGCCCAGAATTCTTCAGTCCTTAAATCCGATAAATGATTTTTAAAAATGACATAAGCATCATTACTATTCGAAATAACCGGCTTGTCTGAGATTTCCTGCCGGGCACGTCTGCGTCCTATTTCAAGAGAGGTAGCAATTGACAGTGCTTTTACTTCACCTATCCCTTTAAACTTCATAAGCTCTTTAACGGATAGCAAACTGAGTTCATTCCAGTTATTATTAACAGATGATAAAATCTTTCTGGCTAATTCCAGGGCAGATTCATCTTTATTTCCACTTCCCATTACAATGGCCAATAATTCAGAATCGGAAAGTGAATCTTTACCTTTTCGTAAAAATTTTTCCCGTGGCCTGTCATCCTCAGCAAGAAATTTAATGGACATAATTGAAGTTTAAATTAAAAGTACAAAGTACGAATTTTTAATAAAAAGCATACAATATTACCGGTAGTTTAGATGAATCAATAAAGCGGGCGGTTTGTTGAAAAGCACCAGACGATAACATCGGACAGCCAAGGCTCAGACAAGCAGGCGTTTGTGATTCTTTATCCGGTATGCATCCGTATGAATGAATAACAATAGCTCTGCCCATTGCATTATTATTGCTTGAATCAAGACCGTTTAACCGGTAAGATTTCCCGAACTTCCCTATATAACTTTCTTTGATTTCAAATTTCCCCAAGGAAGACTGAAAAGAGCCTTCAGTATTACTAAAGCTAAGGACGTCCGTGTTTTTATTAACGGAACCACTTCCATGAGAAACAATAGCCTGCTGAAGTATTGTATTATTTTTCAGGTCGTAAACAAAATAACGGTATTTACCGGAGTGGATTTTATAATTAATGAATATAGCGAGGTCTTGATTATAACTTTTCCCGGCTAAGAATCTTTTAATTTCGATGATCTTTGCTTCCGGCAAATTAGAGTTGATCTGTGACTTAAAGCCCACAAAAATAAATAATACCAGAAAAAAGAACATCCTTTTTTGCATGATTGAAGCAAACTATTCTATAATCATTCCATCTTTCATCACCAGCTTACGGTCTGTAATCTCCGCAAGATTGGGATTATGGGTTACAATGACAAAGGTCTGATTGTATTTATCCCTAAGATCAAAAAATAAACGATGCAGATCATCCGCATTTTTTGAATCAAGATTCCCCGTTGGTTCATCAGCAAAAATAGTTTTGGGAGAATTGATAAGTGCCCTTGCTACCGCTACCCTTTGTGCTTCTCCACCAGATAACTGGTTCGGCTTATGATGCAATCTCTGTTCAATTCTTAGATCTTCAAATAGCGCATAAGCTTTTTCCAGCGCTTCTTTTTCATTTGCTCCTGCAATTTTGGTAGGTAACAAAACATTTTCCAGTGCTGTGAATTCAGGAAGCAACTGATGGAACTGAAATACGAAACCAATATTCTGGTTTCTGAATTTAGAAAGCTGCTTATCTGTCATATTGATAAATGACTCGCCAGCCAATGTAATTTCGGTGTCGTAAAGTTTTGAATTAGTAGGTGAATCCAATGTTCCCAAAATCTGTAATAGAGTAGATTTTCCGGCTCCGGACTCTCCCACAATAGAAATTACTTCCCCGGTTTTGATATGAATATCAACCCCTTTTAACACTTCTAAATTTCCATAAGATTTATGGATATTTCTTGCTATAATCATGTTTCAAAAATAGTGAATATAAATAAAACTCTAATGATCTTACATTAATTTTTTAATGATTGAAATTCTATTGAATTACAAGATCTACAAACAAAAAACCTCTCGTAACGAGAGGTTTTTATCTATATCATCCGGATTTGTTACAGTAACAAAGTCAAAGGACTTTCCAGATATGTTTTTAAAGTCTGTAAGAATTGAGCTCCTGTAGCACCATCTACTACTCTGTGGTCACATGCTAAAGATAGCTTCATAATGTTTCCAACTACAATTTCTCCGTTTTTAACAATCGGTTTTTCAATGATTGCTCCAACAGAAAGGATTGCAGAGTTGGGTTGGTTGATAATACTTGTAAATGTTTCAATTCCGAACATTCCAAGGTTAGAGATAGAGAATGTAGAACCCTCCATTTCATTTGCTTTTAAGCCTTTAGATTTAGCTCTTGAAGCCATATCTTTCACAGCCGCAGAAATCTGATTGTAGTTCATCTGGTCTGTATTTTTAAGAACAGGAACTACCAAGCCATCAGGAATCGCAACGGCTACTCCGATATTGATGTTTCCTCTGTGAATGATCTTATCACCTGCCCAGCTTGAATTTACCTGCGGATGTTTTCTTAACGCAACAGCTGTTGCTTTAATGATCATATCATTGAAAGAGATCTTCGTGTCTGGTAAGGAATTGATTTCTTTTCTTGCCTCAATTGCTTTATCCATATTGATCTCTACCATCAGGTAATAGTGAGGTGCAGAGAACTTACTTTCTGCAAGACGTTTTGCAATTATGCTTCTTACCTGAGAGTTTGGAGTTTCCGTATCTTCTCCCTGAACAAAATTTAAAGCAACCTGAGCTGCAGGACTTGCCGTCGGAGCAGATGCTGCGGGCTTAGCCTGAGAAGGCTGATAATTTTCTATATCTTTTTTTACAATTCTTCCGTTTTCTCCGGAACCTTGTACACCATGGATATCCACGCCTTTTTCCTGAGCAATTTTCTTAGCCAAAGGAGAAATAGCAATTCTATCCGTAGATGATGAACTCACCGCCTGAGCAGCTGGTTTATCTTCTGCCTTCACTTCGGATTTTTGTTCAGCTGGTTTTTCTGAAACAGCACCCGATGATTTTGCAGCACCTACTCCTGAAACATCTGTTCCCGCAGGTCCTATAATTGCCAATACCGAATCTACCGGAGCTGCTCCGTTTTCTTCGACACCTTGCTTTAATAATACCCCGTTGAATTCAGATTCAAAATCCTGAACAGCCTTGTCAGTTTCGATCTCCGCAAGAAGATCTCCTTCTTTTACGGTATCTCCTACGTTTTTATGCCATTTCGCTACCTTTCCTTCTGTCATTGTATCAGAAAGTCTTGGCATTGTAATCACTTCCACTCCTGCAGGAACTTCAGAAGAAGCTTGTTCTACACTCGTTTCTTTATTTTCGGTTTTAACCTCTTCTTCGGATTTTTTCTCTTCAGATCCTCCCGCTGCCGGAGCGCTTCCTCCTTTTAATGAGGATATATCTTCACCTTCATTACCAATGATTGCAAGAACAGAATCTACAGCTGCAGCACCGCCTTCTTCTACACCTACGTACAAAAGGGTTCCTTCTATCTCAGATTCGAAATCCTGAACAGCTTTATCTGTTTCAATTTCAGCTAAAATATCTCCTTCTTTTACTTTATCTCCAACTTTTTTATGCCATTTCGCCACTTTCCCCTCCGTCATTGTGTCGGAAAGACGAGGCATTGTAATTACTTCTGCCATAATTTTTTAATATGATAATGAATTAATTTGATAATTTGATAATGAAAGGGATATGATAATAACTCCCGGTCATCATCATATGATCTCCTATTATGTTTAGTTTTCCAGTTTATCTACGAATGGGAAATCTTCCTGTGCATATACATACTCATAGATTTTTTCCGCGGTTGGATATGGGGAATTTTCCATAAATTCCACACATTCGTCAACAAAATCTCTGGATTTATTTTCAATAGTTTCCAATTCTGCTTCTGTAGCCCAGTTATTCGCAAGGATTCTTTCTTTTACCAATTCGATTGGATCATCTTTTTTATGGATAGATACTTCTTCCTTGGATCTGTACGGCTCAGCATCCGACATCGAGTGACCTCTGTAACGGTATGTTCTTGCTTCAATGAATGTAGGCCCATCTCCTCTTCTTGCTCTTTCTATAGCTTCATAAGCTGCCTCAGCCACTTTTTCAGGATCCATTGCATCTACTGCAAGACAAGGCATTTCATATCCTAATCCTAATTTGTAGATATCTTCATGGTTGGCAGTTCTTTTTACAGAAGTTCCCATCGCATACTGGTTGTTTTCTACCACAAATACTACCGGAAGCTTCCAGTTCATTGCCATGTTAAATGTCTCATGTAATGATCCCTGTCTTGCTGCTCCATCTCCAAAGAAACAGATATTTACAGCTTTTCTGTCAAAATACTTATCAGCGAAAGCAATACCAGCTCCCAAAGGAATTTGTCCTCCTACAATACCGTGACCTCCGTAAAAACGGTGTTCCTTACTAAAAATATGCATAGATCCACCCATACCTCCGGATGTACCTGTAGCCTTTCCGCAAAGTTCCGCCATAATTCTTTTAGGGTCTACTCCCATTGCCATTGGATGAATATGACATCTGTAAGCAGTAATCATACTATCTTTGGTTAAATCCATTGCATGGGTAAATCCGGCTGGAATAGCTTCCTGACCGTTATACAAATGTAAAAAACCTCTGATTTTTTGTTTTAGATAAAGAGAACGGCATTTGTCTTCAAACCTTCTCCACATTGTCATATCTTCATACCACTTAAGGTATACCTCTTTAGAAAATTCTTTCATGTGCTAGCTCTTGCTTATTTATTATGAAATAGTTGAGCAAAATTATAAAAAAAACTTTGTTTTTATTGTATACATACCAATTGTTTTTTTACTTATAATGTTATATTTGAGTTTTTAATTTAAACATGGAAGAAAAACAAACATCCGCATTGCATAAAATCTCCAGAATTATCTCAGAATTTTTCAGTCCGCTGGTATCTTTATTTTTATTCTTTGTTTATAAAAGTGTTCATGAATATTCCCTTAAAGACTCAGTTACTTACTTTCTTCCTATTTTACTTATCATTATAATTCCTATTATTATCTGGCTGATCTGGAATGTAAAGACCGGACGATATACCAATATGGATGTTTCAAACAGGGTTCAGAGGAAGACATTTTATATTTTTGCTGCAATTGCTGTGATTGCCTATTTACTTTTTCACTATATCAAATATGGCTCACTGGATTTTCTAATGCTTTTTATCCTTATTCTCCTTTTTTCCTTACAGATAAGTAATTTTTTTATTAAAAGCTCTATGCATACGGCCTTCAATGTTTTTGTCGCCGGCTTATTTTATGCCATTAGTTGGAAAATGGGACTTTTATGGCTGGGAATAGCTGTTCTTGTGGGAATTACAAGAGTAATATTAAAGAGGCATACTATAAAAGAAGTATTTATGGGTGCAGCAATAGCATTTTTAATTTCTTTTCTTTATCTTTATTGCAGTATACACTTTCAACATTAGAATATCTTATGAAAATAAATCATCTTACAACTGCAGAAGAAAACTTAATGAAGCTATTTTGGAAGCTCGATTCATTCTACCTGAAAGATGTTATGGAGCAGCATCCGGAACCAAAACCACACCAGAATACTGTATCCACTTACCTAAAGATCCTTGTTGAAAAGGGATATCTTTCTACACAGAAAGAAGGCAGGATTTTTAAATATTCAGTCACCATACCCTATGAACATTATAAAAAGTTTTTATTAAAAGAACTTTCGCATAACTTCTTTCATGATTCGGGAAAAGAGATCTTACAATTCCTATTGAATGAAAAATTAATATCACAGGATGATTTAAAAGAGTATTTCGATCTTAAAATTGAAATAAAACCGGTAAAAACCAAAATACCGAAGCTGGAGATTGCCAATGAGATCCTTAATCCCAAAAAGGATAAGAAAAACAGGGATAAAAAGAAAAAGAAGAAAAAAGATTAGCCCCCGAAGAAGGCATATTTATAAATAAGTAAAACAGTATCGTATAAATTTATTTATATTGATTAATTAACAAGGAACACGAAATAAAAAGACATAAAAAAAGCGGCTTAAAAGCCGCTTATATTTTTTACCAACGATTTCCGCCGCCGTTTCCACCACGGTTGTTACCACCGCCGTATCCACCGCCTCTGTTGTTTCCATAACCACCACTTCTGTTGTTATCGAAACTTCTTCTTGGCTTCTCCTCTCTTGGTTTAGCTTCTGAAACGTTAAGTGTTTTTCCGTTAAATTCTTTTGCGTTTAATGCTTCAATAGCTTGCTTTCCTTCTTCTTCTCCCATTTCTATGAAACCAAAACCTCTGGAACGTCCAGTTTCCTTGTCTGTAATGATTTTAGCAGAAGATACTTCTCCAAATTCTGCGAATAAATCTTGTAATTCGTACTCTTTAGTTGAGTAATTGATGTTTGAAACAAAAATGTTCATTGTTAAATAAAATTATAATAATTAATAAAAATTTGGTATATAAAAGAAAAGCAACATATATTAAATGAACAAATATTGATTCCAAATATAAACGTTCGCAAGATACAATTTAAAATTTCAAATCAAAGCGTTTTTACAAGTATTTTATCACCCACATTTGATCTATTTACAAAAATTATCGTAAAACAATATTTTATATATGTATATCAATAATATCATAAGCAATATTTGGGAAAATTAAATATTTTTTAACACTAGATCTTATAGTAAAATGACACTTATATAGCAACAAATACTATTAAATTACTAAAATTTAAATTAAAACCACATCTATTTAAGCTTATCATTGAATATTTTTTAATAAACACAACTACATATTTTTAAAATACTATATATCAAATGATTAAATAAAACGGAAATAATAAAAAATGAAAAAAGATGATATGATGAGTTTGATATTGCGAAATGATGAAATTTTCTGATCGAGAAAATAAATATTTCTCTTTTGATAACTAAATCCTATTCGTTTGATTAAGCCAGTTTTTAGCGCTAAATTTGTGGGGCAAATTATTAAGGTATGAACTATCACACTAGAAAATGGGTAAAACCCGAAGATCTGAATCCTAATCATTCACTTTTTGGAGGCAGGTTATTACAATGGATCGATGAAGAAGCTGCTCTCTATGCTATCATTCAGTTAGAAAACACAAAAGTAGTTACGAAGTTCATTTCGGAAATCAACTTCGTTAGTTCTGCCAAACAGGGAGATATTGTTGAAATCGGGATTGAAGTAACAGCATTCGGTTCGAGTTCTATTACATTGCGATGCGAGGTACGAAATAAAATGACGCATCAAACCATTATCACGGTAGATAAAATTGTAATGGTCAATCTAGGTGAAGACGGAAATCCTCTTCCTCATGGTAAAACACAGGTTGAATTCGTAAAGGACCGATTAAATAACCAGCTATGAAAATTTTCATCAAAAATATGGTCTGCGGCAGGTGCATTTCTGCCGTTTCTTCTATTTTTAATGATTTTGGGATCGGAATACAATCCATACAACTTGGGGAAGTGGAAACGGAATCAGATATTTCAGATCATGATATGCGTTTCATTGAAACAGAATTGGAAAAAACAGGTTTTGAAAGAATAAAGGATTCCTCCCATCAACTTGTTGAGAAAATCAAAAATCTCATTATTACCAAAATCAGCGAACTTGATATTGATGAAGACTTTTTATTATCAGAATTTCTGGCTTCAAAAATACATAAGGATTACAGTTCCCTTTCAAAAACCTTTTCCCAAAATGAGAATATTACTTTGGAGCAGTTTTTCATCCTTCAAAAGATAGAGAAGGTAAAGGAGCTTCTTTTGTATAACGAATTTACCTTAACGGAAATTGCAGGAAAGCTTGGTTATAAAAGTGTACAGCATTTATCCTCACAATTCAGAAACAGCACAGGATTCACCCCTACTGAGTTTAAAAAACTGAAAGTCCATAACAGAAAACCGCTTGACAGTTTTTGAATGAAGTATCAGAGAGTATGGGATTAATTAGAGCTTATTTGTTTGACGGTTTAAGCATATAATTGGAGATGATAAAATAGCCTTTAAGCAGATAAATGCTTAAGTACTACAAGATAATAAAATCCCAAATAACTCAATATTACTCCATTATTCAATACCCTAACACCCTCCGACTCTCAAACATCCAAATACCCGATTTCCCAAATTCTATAACTATTATCCTTAAATTTATAACATACATTATTTTCCTTTACGGAATTTTGTATCATAATTTAAGATCATGGAACAACAATATAAAATACTCGGAATGAGCTGTTCCGGTTGTCAGAAAAAAATCTCTGAAAAGCTAAATTCAATCGAGGGTATTACAGCAGATATCAGTCTGGAAAATAATCTTGCAACTATTATCTCAGATACTGCAATTAACCTTAATACGCTAAACAAGGCTTTAGCCGAGATTGGCTATTATCAGCTGGAAGATCAGACGCAGCCGGAAAAAGCTTTCATTAAACCTCAGGATCGTGTTTCTCCATCTTCAGTTTACTATTGTCCTATGGAATGCGAGGGAGATAAAGTATACTTCAAACAGGGAGAACGATGCCCGGTTTGTCATATGTACCTTGTTCCTATTGAAGAAAAGCAGGCTAAGGACCCTAATTACAAACCGGCCTATTCTTCCAAACATTTGCCGGAAAACTTCAAAGACCATATTGGAAAATATTATTGTCCGATGTTTTGTGAAGGAGATAAAATATATGATGAAAAAGGCGACTGTCCGGTTTGTCATATGCACCTGGAAGAAATTACACAAGAGCTTGTTAATAATTCATCATCAGAACATACCCATCAACATTCTCATTCTCATTCTCATTCACAAACCCACCATCATCATGAAGCTCCTAAAGTTACGGATGATATGGCTGGAAGATACTATTGCCCGATGTATTGCGAAGGAGACAAAACTTATGACAGCAACGTAGGGTGTCCTGTCTGTGGGATGGATCTTGTAAAATATCCTGAGAAAAAGACCGCAAAATATACCTGCCCTATGCATCCTGAAATTATACAGGACGAGCCTGGAAGCTGTCCCATATGCGGAATGGATCTCGTAAGAATGCCTGATACTGGAGGGGAAGAAGATGATGAAACCTATAATATATTAAAAAGGAAATTCATTATTTCATTGCTATTTACCGTTCCCGTATTTATTCTTTCTATGGGAGGTATGCTGATTAATTTCCCGTTCTCTCATCAGATTCAGGGTTTTATTGAGCTGGCTTTAACACTTCCTGTGCTTTTCTATTCTGGGTGGTTTTTAATGAAAAGAGGCTGGGTTTCATTTAAAACATGGAATCTGAACATGTTCAGTCTGATTGCCCTGGGAGTTTCTGCAGCATTTATTTTCAGTATTGTCTCTCTTCTTTTTCCGGATATCATCCCACATGAAATCCGCGGTCACAATCATGAGATCCCGCTTTATTTTGAGGCGGTCTGTGTCATTCTTACGCTGGTTATCCTGGGACAACTCATGGAAGCCGCTGCTCATAAAAAAACTGGAAATGCAATCAGGGAGCTGATGAATCTTTCACCGGATGAAGCCAACCTGATCGTAAATGGAGAAGAAAAAAGGGTTCTTCTTTCTCAAGTAAAGATCGGTGATTTTTTAAAGGTAAAGCCCGGAGAAAAGATACCGGTAGACGGAAAAATAACGGAAGGCAACTCTATTGTTGATGAAAGTATGATCACCGGAGAACCGATTCCTGTAGAAAAAAATATGGATGATAAGGTCTCATCAGGAACAATCAACGGGAATCAGGTTTTTATTATGAAAGCTGAAAAAGTTGGTGATGAAACCCTATTGTCCCAGATCATCAAAATGGTGAATGAAGCAAGTCGTAGTAAAGCACCTATTCAAAAATTAACCGATAAAGTTTCAAAAATCTTTGTACCGACGGTTATCCTTATTGCCGCTTTAACATTTGTTGGATGGCAATTCTTCGGGCCCGAAGGTAAAAGAAGTTTGTTTGCTTTCGTCAATGCTGTAGCTGTACTTATTGTGGCCTGTCCTTGTGCATTAGGTCTTGCTACTCCAATGTCTTTGATGGTTGGAATCGGAAAAGGGGCTAAAAACGGCATCCTGATTAAAAATGCCGAAGCTCTGGAACAAATGAACAAAGTAAATGTTCTTATTACGGACAAAACAGGAACTCTTACCGAAGGGAAACCATCTGTAGAACACATTGAAACAGTGGATAACGGAAATCAGGATCAGATTTTAAAATTAGCCTATTCATTGAATCAGAATTCAGAACACCCTCTGTCTAACGCAGTCATTAAAAAAGCTAAGGATCAAAAAATCTCTTCCGCGAAGGTGGAAAAGTTTGAAAACATATCCGGAAAAGGGGTAAAAGGAATCATCGATGGAAAAACGGTGTATGTTGGAAACGAAAATCTCCTGACCTCTCATCAGATTGCCATTCCTGATAGTTTAAAACAGAAGGCAATTGAAGTTCAGTCCAAAGCGCATACGATTTCATATATTGCCGAGGATCATAATGTTTTAGGGTTCATAAGCTTTAGGGATAAAATCAAAGAAAGTTCTAAAAAGGCCGTTGAGCTCTTAATGAAAGAAGGTCTGGATATCGTGATGATGACCGGCGATAATGAACATACAGCTAAAGCTGTAGCGGATGAGCTGGGTATCATACACTACAAAGCCAATTGCTTACCTGAAGATAAATTAAATGAAGTTAAAAAACTTCAGAAAGAAGGAAAAATTGTCGCAATGACAGGTGATGGAATCAACGACTCTCCTGCTTTGGCACAATCCGACATCGGAATTGCTATGGGAACAGGGACGGATGTCGCTATTGAGAGTGCAGAGATTACTTTATTAAAAGGAGATATCATAGGTGTAGCCAAAGCTAAGCTTCTGAGTGAAAAACTATTGAAGAATATTAAGGAAAACCTCTTTTTTGCTTTTATCTATAATGTATTAGGAGTTCCTATTGCGGCAGGATTATTGTATCCTTTTTTTGGAATTCTGTTATCTCCGATGATTGCAGCCGCAGCCATGAGTTTCAGCTCTTTATCGGTGATTCTTAATTCATTAAGATTAAACGCTGTCGATCTCGACGTTAAATAATCAAATTTTCCTCCGGATTCCAGGTTTATAGATCAAATCCGGAGGAACTTTATAAAACCATGAAAAAAGAAATGTATCATATCGGTTGCTCAGGATTCTATAATAATGATTGGAAAGGCTCTCTATATCCACAAGATGCATCTGCGAAAAATTTCCTTACGCTCTATTCTCAAGAATTCAATGCTGTGGAAATTAATTCTACCTTTTATAGAAAACCGACTCTGAAAACTCTTGTAAAATGGTTTGATGAAACTCCTGAAGAATTCAGGTTTTTTATTAAAATCCCCAAAACGATTTCCCACGAAAAAAGAATGAAAGATTGTAAGGACGAGATCGAAATCTTTTGCCGTCACATCCATGAGGAATTAAAAAATAAGCTATCCGGATTTTTATATCAGTTTCCCCCTTCTTTCAAAAATACTCCCGAAAACCTTGATTTGGTACTAACACATCCGGACTTTGATTTCATAAATGTAATGGAATTTAGACATATTTCATGGTGGACTGATGAAGTCTTAAAGGCTTTAAAGCAAAAAAACATTATTTTTTCCGGTGTCAGTTTTCCCGGAAACCTTCCGGAAGACTTAATGAGTAATCATCCTGAAATCATTTATTATAGACTTCATGGAAAGCCTATTCTCTACAAATCTGAGTACACTCACGAATTTCTCAATCATTTAACCGAAAAAATAAAAAAATCACAAAAGAAAGCGTTTATATTTTTCAATAACACCTGGGGAACTGCCGCGATAAAAAACGGGCTGTATCTGAAAAAGATATTATCTTGAAAACCCTTTACAATTAATAGATTAAAATATTATTAAAACTTATTTTTTTGTAAAAATTGGCATGCATATTGTTAACATCTATTTGTAAATTTTAACGATAATTAACATTTAATCTCCAATTTTTTTATGAAAAACCTTTTTGCGGAAAAGTCGCGAAACCTGACTTTTCTTGGGATGTTTGCATTGGTGAGTGCAACTTCAGTTTTATTCAACAGCTGTAATGAGAAAAAAGACGCGAAAGATTCTGAAAAGATGATTTCCAAAGACCATCCCGTCGCAAAAATAGTCACCGAATTGGAGGATGACGAAACCCCGACAGACAAAAGAGTTATTTATCTTACTTTTGATGATGGTCCTAATCGCGGGACCGAAAACCTTCTGAAAGTTTTACGCAAAAGAAATGTATGTGCTACTGCATTTATAGTGGGAAAACACAGCTATGACAGCAACAGACAAAAGAATGATATGGAACTGCTGAAAGCAGACCCATTGATTGAACTGGCTAATCACAGCTTTTCGCATGCCCACAACAAATATTCCAGTTTTTATAAAAATCCGGAAGCAGTTGTTCATGATTTTGACAGAGCAAAGGACAGTCTTACACTGCACAATAAAATCGCCAGAACTCCGGGCAGAAATATCTGGAGGCTCAACAACATCAATGTTACGGATATTAAAAGTTCTTCGCTGGCAGCCGATCATTTAAAAAAGGCAGGATATAAAGTAATCGGCTGGGATCTGGAATGGAAGCCCACAAACAGAATGGTCCTTAAAGGAAGTCACGAAGCCATGTTGAAAAAAGTAGACAGCATCTTTTTTAATGACCTTGAAAAAACATCAAGACATTTGGTGTTCCTTACCCATGATCAGTATCTTTCGGATACCGATTCAATTAATGAGCTCGATCTGTTTATTGAAAAACTACAGAAGACCAATCGCTTTGTATTCAGAAAGATTTCCGCTTATCCTAAAATCAATGAAGTTTTAAATTAAAACATGAAACAAGGCTCATTCTGAAATTTCATGGCAAAAAAGTAACTCAGACCTATTTAAAATTTTATAAAATCATTAGCTTTTTGCTATAAGAATTCAGAAATTTGCAATTATGAATATTAAAGAAAATTACAACAATATAAAGGGACAGCTTTCCGAAGGAGTTCAATTGGTAGCCGTTTCAAAAACCCATCCTGTTTCAGCTATTCAGGAGGCTTATGACCTGGGACAGAAAGTTTTCGGTGAAAATAAAGTCCAGGAGCTTATGGAGAAATATCCTCTGCTTCCGAAAGATATTCAATGGCACCTTATCGGGCATCTGCAAACGAATAAGGTAAAATATATTGCTGAATTTATCGACACGATCCAGAGTGTGGATTCTGAAAAAGTATTGCTAGAGATCAATAAAGAAGCAGGAAAACATAACCGAAAAATTAAGGTTCTTCTGCAGGTAAAAATCGCTGCTGAAGACAGTAAATTCGGTCTTGAAATATCGGAAGCCAGAGAGCTCTTCCAAAGATACATCAATGGTGAATTTGCTAATATTCACATTACCGGACTTATGGGGATGGCTACATTCACTGACGATCAGCAACAGGTAAAAAAGGAATTTTTAACCTTAAAAAAAGTTTTTGATGAATTAAATCAATTAAAAAAACTGGATACCTTATCAATGGGAATGAGTGATGATTTCCCTATTGCCATTGAATGCGGGGCAAATTCCGTACGGGTTGGCTCTGCAATTTTCGGGCGAAGAGATTATTCTAAATAAAGTATTTAGGTATAGTTTTTGCTAATAATTCAATCAAAAAATCTAAATTTGCAACTATGCAAAAAATCCTTATAGTAGAAGACGAAAAAGCAATCTCAGGAGTACTGCACAGTATTCTGTCTGATGAACTTACCAATTATGAATTTGTAGTAGCCGAAGATGGTTTAGAGGGTTACAAACACCTGGAAAAAGAAGATTTCGCATTAGTGATTTCCGATATAAAGATGCCAAAACTTTCAGGAACAGAGCTTTTGAAGCAGACTTTGGTGTTAAAACCCGAAACTACTTTTATTATGATCTCAGGGCATGCAGATATTGATTCTGCTGTTTCTTGCTTAAAGGATGGAGCATATGATTTCATTTCTAAGCCTATCGATATCAACAGACTGATCACCAGTGTTAAAAATGCCTTAGCGAAAGAAACCCTGAAAAAGGAAAATAAGACGCTACAGAGTGAAAATAAAACACTTAAAAGAAAAGTCAACAAAAAATACCAAATGATCGGTGAATCTCCTGCATTACAGAAGATTCAGGATATGATCGAAAAAGTAGCTGTTTCTGATGCAAGAGTTCTTATTACCGGGCCTAACGGTGCAGGTAAAGAGCTGGTAGCGCATGCTATTCACAATCAAAGTGAACGGGCAAAGGGACCTATGATCGAAGTAAACTGTGCGGCGATCCCATCAGAACTGATCGAATCCGAACTTTTCGGACACGTAAAGGGTTCTTTTACCGGAGCTATCAAAGATAAGCAGGGAAAATTCGAACAGGCAACAGGAGGTACTATCTTCTTGGATGAAATCGGAGATATGAGCCTTATTGCACAGGCAAAGGTTTTAAGAGCACTTCAGGAAAGCAAAGTTTCTCCTGTAGGAAGCGACAAAGAAATAAAAGTTGATGTAAGGGTTCTTGCTGCCACGAATAAAAATATGCAGAAAGAAATTGAAGAGGGGAAATTCAGAGAAGACCTTTACCACAGGTTATCTGTAATTGAAATCTATGTACCTCCGTTGGATGAAAGAAAAGAAGATATCAAATTATTGGTAGAACATTTCTCAGGAATGATTTCGGATGAACATGGTACAGCCGTGAAAAAATTTGATGATGAAGCGATTGAAGCGCTTAAAGCCCTTTCATGGACTGGAAATATCAGAGAATTAAGAAATGTTGTGGAAAGATTAATTATTCTAGGTGGAAGCACAGTTTCCAAGGAGGATGTTGCAAATTTTGTAAGAAAATAATTTAATTATAAACTAAATAAATTATAAAAAATTTGCAGTAGTAACACTGCAAATTTTTTTTTGTTAAAACTATGAGCTTTTTAAATAAAAACTATACCAAAGAATGCCTTACTTTGGCGCTACCCGTAATGCTAACGCAGGTAGGGCAAGTATCTGTTAACTTATTCGACAATATTATTGTCGGAAAACTATTAGGCGCAGATGCTTTAGCTTCCGTTTCTCTAGGAAATGCCGTATTTTTCTCGACATTTGTACTGGCACTGGGATTCTCTTTTGCGATCCCTCCCCTTGTTTCGGAAGCACATTCAAGACACGACCATGAAAGAATTAATTCCGTATTCAGCCATGGATTTGTGATCAATATGACTGTAGGAATCATTTTAATGGCAGTCCTGTTACTGGGATTACCTCTACTCTATCATTCGGGACAGCCTGCGAAGATCGTTCCTGATACAGTTCATTTTTTGGGAATTATGGCGATCAGTATGATCCCCTTTATGGCGTTTCAGACCTTGAGAGAGGTTTCTGAAGGGCTATCCTACACGATTGGTGTGACCAAAGCAACCATTATTGCAAACGTTATTAATATTGTTTTAAATTACGTTTTTATCAAGGGCCTTTTCGGATTACCTCCGATGGGAGTAAAAGGATCTGCTTTGGCCAGTTTGATCGCCCGGATTTTTATGGTGGTTTTTCTTTACTTCGTTTTGTTAAAAGAAGAAAGAACAAGACGCTATATCAAAGATTTTTCATTAAAGATCCATGTGTTCTCCAGAAGTATGTTCGATAAAATGGTAAAATTAGGACTACCAACAGCTTTGCAAATGTTCTTTGAAGTAACTGCCTTCGCGGGAGCCGCTTTCATCTGTGGATTGATTTCAGCTCACGATATTGCCTCTCACCAGATTGCATTAAGCATGGCCTCGTTTACCTTTAATTTATGTGTAGGATTCAGTGTAGCCTCTACCGTAATGATCGGAAGGAAGATGGGTGAACAAAATTATGTAGAGCTGAGAAAAGTTGGGCTTAATAATTTAAAAATTGCCTTTATCTTTATGTGCATCTGTGGAATTGTATTTATTCTGGGTAGAAATATTCTCCCAACATTCTTCACCAAAAAAGAAGAAGTTGAAGTGATAACACTGGCCTCAAAACTAATGATTATCGCAGCATTATTCCAGTTATCTGATGGAATTCAGGTTACAGCATTGGGGATGCTTAGAGGAATACAGGATGTGAAAATCCCTTCTATTTACACTTTTATAGCATACTGGGTGATTACCGTTCCATTGGGCTACTTATTGTGTGTTACCCTAAATATGGGAGCATTCGGAATGTGGATTGCTTTAGGATTGGGATTAACCATTTCTGCGATCTTCCTGGTCAAACGTTTTTTAAATATGTCTGCAAAGAAAATCAGGCAGAATGCATCCATATAAAAAAAGCGGTCTTGTCAGACCGCTTTTTTACTTATTATTCAGACTTTTCAACGCCCTGTTTAGGCTTCTTATGGTCACTCCTAAATAAGCAGCCATATCTTCTTTTGAAATTTCAATCTCCTGTTTGGACTGTAGCTTCAGAAGCTTTGCCAGATTATGTTCAGTGGTGTACAGCTGCTGGTAAGACGCCCTTGTCGATGTATTTACAATACGTTCAGCAAATACATCCAGCAAAAGGTTATTCAACGTAAGGTCATTTTTAATCACCGATCTCAAATAAGGGATGGAAATAGCGTATACAGAAACATTGGTCATAGCTTCGATGGAGCAAAGGCAATTAATATTTTTAATAAACTCTATTTCACCTATAATTTCACCTTTTCCCAGAAACTCCATAATATATTCCTTTTCATTTTCCTCTACAAAATAGCATTTTGTAATTCCTTCACGAATAAGCATTACTTTCGACGCCGCTTCGTTCTGGGTAAATATTTTCTGCCCCTTTGAAAATGATTTTATAACAATATCTTCTTTACGCTCCTGATTTACGTATAGCTGCTCTAAATACTTTAAAAATGCTTCGTTCGTTCGTAACATATAGGGTCCGGGACAAATGTCCTTTTCTGATGTATTTTTTATTCTGATTTTTGCCTTCAGAAATGTACAAAAGTAAAATGAAAAATCATATAACAACAATAGCATTTGATGCAGACGATACGCTCTGGATAAACGAGCCGTATTTTCAGGAAACGGAAAAGGAATTTTGTGCTTTACTGGAAGACTACCTTCCACACCACTCCGTTTCCCAGGAATTATTTAAAACCGAAATGCAGAATCTTCACCTTTACGGTTATGGGGTCAAAGGTTTTATGCTCTCTATGGTGGAAACCATCTGCAGAGTCTCAAGCGGAACAGCTTCACTCCAACTGGTCAATAAAGCAATTGAATTGGGGCATAATTTACTTCAGCAGCCTATAGAACTTCTTGAAGGTGTAACAGAGACTTTAGAACAACTAAAAGGAAAATACAGGTTGGTTATGGCTACAAAAGGAGACTTGCTTGATCAGGAACGTAAGCTTAAAAAATCCGGGCTCGAAAAATATTTTCATCACATAGAAATTATGAGTGATAAGAAAAATAGTGATTATCAAAAGCTATTGAAGCATCTGGATTGCAAACCTGAACATTTTCTTATGTTGGGAAATTCCATAAAATCAGATATTTTACCTGTTCTTGAGATAGAAGGCTATGCAGCTCATATCCCTTTCCATATCACCTGGGCTCACGAGCAACATGAACATCAGCTGAAACATGAAAGATTTATTGAACTTGATGATATCAGTGGGGTTTTGAAATATTTGTAATGATCAATTGATTTTATCCTTCCTGAATAAGTGGACAACGAATATAATTATATGATAATTCCCCCATATGCTAAATAGGTAAGTTTTGAACCTTTAATAAATTCTTCAAAGCTTGTCTTTTCATCAGCATTCATATTTTGAAGTTCAAAATAGTATTCCGAAGGATTAGCTCTTCCTTGCAGCATATATTCAAATGAATTTTTATGCCCAACCCTATTTTTGGGAATTATCCAAAACTTAAATCTTTTTGTCTGCGGATTCGGATTCAACAATACAAGTTCATTATTACTAAATATTTGAACTGCATTCTCATTGTCTAATTCTAATGGACTAAATAATTTATGTCCAAAAATTAAGGTAATTCTATTTCCTAAATCTCCTGAAAAGCCATCATCTTTTATAACATCAATTATTATTCTATCCTTTTCAACCTTTACATCAGAGTTTAAATAATTTTGTTTTATGTATTCCTTTTCAAAATGCCTTTTTGCTGAAAAATATTTTCCAGTTTCAAGACTATCAGTTTGTGCAAAAATTTTTCCAATAAAAATGAATAAAAGTAATGCTAACAATATTTTTTTCATAAGTGCTACTTCTTACTTTTTAACTTAATATGTAAATTTCAGCTAAAAATAACAAAAAACTCGTCCCTTTGGACGAGTTTTTCAATTTATTTCTTGAGACATTTCTCCAGGAACTGATCTTGTTCCCATAGCAAATGAAGAATATTTTCTTTTGCGACATATCCGTGGGCTTCTTTAGGTAAAAGAACCATCTTTACGGGAGCACCCAGATTTTTCAGTGCCTGGAAATATCTTTCCGTCTGTAAAGTGAATGTTCCCGGATTATTATCCGCATCACCATGGATCAGCAATAATGGTGTTTTCATTTTATCAGCATTCATAAATGGTGACATTGTGTTATAAATTTCAGGTACATCCCAGTAGTTTCTTTGCTCACTCTGGAAGCCAAACGGCGTTAATGTCCT
The DNA here is from genome assembly GCF_048296755.1 of Chryseobacterium sp. PTM-20240506. NCBI lineage: Bacteria > Pseudomonadati > Bacteroidota > Flavobacteriia > Flavobacteriales > Weeksellaceae > Chryseobacterium > Chryseobacterium sp. PTM-20240506. The sequence goes on along the minus strand of NZ_CP182581.1, from coordinate 592,725 downwards.
GTTATAAGCTCCGCTTCTGGCAATTCCACACGCAAACAATTTAGAATGGGTTAAAAGGTTAGCGGTCATAAAAGCCCCATAGGAATGCCCTCCTACGGCTACTTTTTTCTTATCGATATAGCCTAACTGATCTACAGCATTAATTGCTGCTTCTGCATTTGCTACCAATTGCGGAATAAAAGTATCATTAGGTTCTGTTTTTCCTTCCCCTATGATCGGGAATGCAGCATCGTCCAGAACAGCATATCCTTTTGTGGTCCAGTATACAAAAGAACCGTAATAAGGGAAGGTAAAGTCGTTAGGATTCTGAGTATTCTGCCCTGCCGTATTTTTATCTTTATATTCTGTAGGATAAGCCCAGATCAGCAAGGGAAGTTTTTCTTTTTTTGCTTTTCTGTCATAGTTTGCCGGAAGATAAAGAGTTCCCGTTAGCGTTACACCATCATTTCTTTTGTAAGTAATCACTTCCTTATACACATCTTTGATGCTTTCGAAAGGATTGGCAAAAGTAGTTACAGCTTCTGCTTTATTAGATTTGATGTTTTTCCTGAAATAATTAGGATACTGGCTCGCAGACTGCTGGATAGTCAGTACCTCACCTTTTGCGGGATTAAGGATATCTATAATATCTTCCTTAGCATTTTTTAAGTTTGAAGTGTAAAGTCTTTTCTTTTTTAATGTTTTCACATCCATTTCATCGATAAAAGGATGCTGTCCGTCCTTTGTAAATCCTGCTCCGATGAGATAAGCTTTTCCCCCTTTCATATCAATTACAGTTCTTCCGAATTCATTTTTTGTGGTATTGAAATTTCCGGGATCGCTGTAAACATCCTGATAGTTTCTGTCATCAATTACTTTTGACTCCCCGTTGTTCAGGTCTACTAAAAATGACTTAGTATTTCTTGTATCATACCAATCTTCAGAAACGATAGCATAATGATCATTGGTCCAGCTCGTTCCTTCATATCTCTGCTTCGTTTTAAAGAACGATTTTGCCGCATTGTTAAACGGTGCTTCCCAGGTGAAGATTTCATCTCTGTATTCAGCAGTTCTAGCCTGATCACCTCCATCCAGCGCTTCTGCGTAAACAAGTGTTGCCGGGGCATCGCTTCTCCAGCCCATATCTCTTTTACCTGTTCTTACTGAGGCAAAACCTTTAGGCATAATCTCATTTAAAGGGACTTCATTTACGACTTTCACCATGCTTCCTTTAGCATCATATACAGTTGTTGTCATGGGAAATCTGTTCAAAGGAACGATATACGAGAAAGGCTTTTTGATTGTTGTAACCATCAGGTAATTCCCATCCGGTGAAAAGCTCAGACCTGCATACATGTCCTGATCTTTCACTTTTTTTACGTTGCCGGAAAGATCTACGTTATAAATATCTGAAGCGGTAAGAATTTCAAAGTTTTTTTCATCCTGAGGATTTTTAAGAAGATCCTGATACGTTCTGTTTTGGGATACTTTTCCATCCGCAGTAGATACAATAGGTCCTGTTGGCAGATCCTTGCTTGAATCTATCAATGCAGGTCTGTTTTGCGGAAGCACTTTTATCAGTAAATTCTGAGAATCTTTATACCACGTATAAGGACTACCCAGGTTGGCGTTGAGATTATCATTGGTAACTTTCTTAGCCGTTGCCGTTTCAAGGTCCACGATCCAAAGCTCTACTCCTTTTGCTGTTGTATTAGTAAAGGCAAACTTTTTTTCATCGGGAGAAAAAGAAGTATTGGTTATTTTAGGATTGGAAGGCAATCCTTTTACCTGAACCTCACTTTTATCATTGATTTTTCTAACCTTAAGGTTATTGGAGTAAGTTGCTGAACTAGAAATATTCGTCACAGGATTGATTCTGAGACCACCTAATTTCATTTCCTGCTGACTAAGATCTTCTAGGGTTTTATAGGTAGGACGGTAAGTGAAAACTACCCAATCCTTTTTACTGTTCATTAAAACACTTGGAGGTCTTTCGTAGTCTGCAAGTTTAAGAATTTCAGCAGACGGCTTTTGATAAGTAACATTTTCCTGCGCTTCATAAAAATTAAGGAACGCAAGAAGGCAAACGGTTAGTTTTATCTTCATTATATACATTTTTTACGAATTTAGTAAATTTTGTTATTATAAAGGGTAAACAACAATCATTTAGCCTGTCCTGCAACTTGTAAAATCCGATAATTACCTAATAATTTTTACAACGTAATCGAGATTATACGGTGAAGATACATCGTGAATTTTATCTTTTATAAAACAAAAAGAGGGCATACAAGTATGCCCTCTTTATTTATATCGGTATGCATCTACCAATCGGATGCCCTTTTTCGTTTTTCTATCATGTAATCCACCGAGATCTTTCCGGCTCCATAAGCGATTAAAAGAAGATAAACAGAGAGGTAAATAAAAGCCAGCTCTCTTTTCTCAAATGGATCGGATCCATGAACTACAAATCCCGCAATAATCATTGTAAAGATAAGGAAACCCAGAGCTACTCTGGTAAATAATCCTAAAATAAGGAGTATTGAGCATACAAACTCTGCTATAATGGTAAGAATTAAAGAGATCTGCGGACCAAGTCCTAAGAAATCATAAAAATCTATCTTGCCGCCTTCCAATAACATCTGGAGTTTGGGATATCCGTGTGAAAGCATGGCAAATCCAATAAAAACTCTCACAATTAACAGTATAATATCTCTAAATATGGGATTAGAATTTGAGTTACTATAATTCATGTATGAAAAATTTAGTTTAAAGATAGTAAAATCTTTCTATACAACGATGATTATTGATGTTTTAGTTTATCTGTACCCAAAATTCTTTAGATCCCTGTCGTTTTTTCTCCAGTCTTTTTTCACTTTTACGAACAGGTTCAGGTGAATTTTTTTATCGAAAAATTTCTCTAGATCCACTCTCGCTTCCGTACCCACTTTTTTTATTGCTTCCCCTTTGTGGCCAATGATAATCCCTTTTTGGGTATCTCTTTCCACATAGATAATAGAGTCTATAAAAATGATTCCTTCCTTTTCTTTAAATTGTTCGGTAACCACTTCTACGGAATAAGGAATCTCCTTTTCATAATTCAAAAGGATTTTTTCACGGATTGCCTCATTAACAAAAAAACGTTCCGGCTTATCTGTATACTGGTCCTTATCATAATAAGGCGGGTTTTCCGGAAGCATCGATTTTAGCTTTGGAAGGATAACGTCCGTGTTAAAGGCATTTAATGCAGAAATCGGTAAAATTTCGGCCTTAGGAATTCTGTTATGCCATTCTTCTACAAGCTTTTCAAGACCTTCCTGGTTGGTCTGGTCTACCTTATTTAATAAAAGTAAAACCGGAACCGGAATTTTATTCAGTTTTTCAATGAGAAATTCCGAAGGTTCCGCTTTATCTGTAACATCTACAATGAATAAAAATACATCGGCATCCTGTAAAGAGTCCTTTACAAAATCCATCATCTTCTCCTGAAGACCATATTTAGGATCCAACACCCCGGGAGTATCGGAAAATACTATCTGTAAATCCTCTTCATTATAAATTCCAAAAATACGGTGACGTGTTGTCTGTGCCTTCTGCGTTACAATCGCAAGCTTCTCTCCCATCAACTGGTTAAGGAGCGTTGATTTTCCTGCATTAGGTTTTCCAACTATATTTACAAATCCTGATTTGTGCATAAAAAATTATATTACGGACTGCAAAGTTAGTAAAAGAAAACTGGTCTTTAGGATAAATTTTAAAGATTTAAGTCTTTAATGCTGGTCCCTGAACTTTTGAAATTCTTCATATTCATACTCCGGACATGCCCCTTCTTTTGACGTAATGAATGCTCCTAATGCAACAGCTTCTTTCATAATGATTTCCGGAGCTTCCTGCTGTATTCTTTTGGATATAAATCCCGCCAGAAAAGAATCTCCGCTTCCTACAGTGTCTGCAATGGTGATCGGAACAGCCGTGCAGGTATAGCTTTCTGTCCCTTTAAAATACCTGGCACCTTTGCTTCCTTTGGTAAGAACTATTTCCTTAATCTTAAAATGATCCTGAATTAAAGCAGCACTCTGATCTTCATCAATATATTCTTCATTAAGAAAATCGATGATCTGTCTCATTTCTGCTTTGTTCATCTTTACAATATCAGCTTGATGAAGCAAATCTTTAATAAGCTGTACCTCTATGAAAGGAGGTCTGAAATTGACATCCAATATTTTAAGTTCTGCATGTTCCAAAAGCTTAAAAAGAGTTTCTCTTGTTTTTTTATTCCGTGCGGATAAACTTCCGAAAATAAATGCCTGGGCATGAGATACCAACTCAGTAAGCTCCGGAAGGTTTTCTATATAATCCCAGGCTACTTCATTAATAATTTCATAGCTGGCTTCATTATCCTCATCAATAGTAGCTACAACGGTACTCGTTGGTTTATCAGCATCGACCTGAATATAGTCCGTTGTCATTCCCCAGTTTTTGATCTGACTGACCAGCTGGTTACCAAGATCATCGTTCCCTATTCTGCTGAGTACCTTCGCATCAATTCCCGTTTTAGAAACATGATAAGCTACATTAAAAGGTGCTCCTCCAGCTCTGGATCCTTGTGGAAATATATCCCAAAGAACTTCTCCGAAACATACTACATACTGATTATTTTTTTTCATTAGGTTAAACGTTTAATATATAGGTTAAATTTTTTATTTGACTGATTTTTTTATAATTAATTCTGCTTCACAAACTACTGTTTCTCCCTTTTCAGAGAAATTTTTTGTTTGTTCATCGAGGAGTTTTACAGCTTGTCTGGCCATTTCTTCCAACGGCTGTCTTATATAGGTAATTTCTGTAGGAAATAAATTGTAGGCATCGGTTTCATCAAAAGCAATGACAGAAACATCTTCAGGAACCCTGATATTATTTTTGACAAGATAATGCAATCCTGCATTTCCTATTTTATTGTTTAAAAAATATAATCCTGTTTTTCCTGCACCTATTTTAAGATGTTCATCTAATCCTGCATGAACTTTTGAGGTAACATTTACCATTTCTACCAGCACTTTCTTTGATGCAATACCGTGTTCCTTGATTTTTCTCTCAAACCCTCGCTGTCTGTCAAGCAAATGCGGAAGATGGGTATTATATCCCACATAGATCAATTCATCAAATTTATGCTCCATCAGATAGTTGAAAACCTGCCCGGAAATTTCAAAATTATTGAGCGTTACTGCAGGAAGCTCAACATTTTCGAGATAATAATCAATAGACACAATAGGATATTCGTCCTTTAGCAGTTTTTTAATGATATCATCAGAGCCTGCTACAGGACTTACAAGCATTCCGTCCACCTGTTGCTGAGAAAAAAGCTCCGTAAGCTTTTTAAACTTATCAGGGTTTTCATCAGAACTTCCGATAAGTATGGTATACCCCAGCTTCATGGCTTCATTTTCTATACAACGCGCAATATTGGAATAAAAATCATTTGAAATATCCGGAACAATAAGACCTATTAACTTGCTTTTGCTCATTTTTAAGCTTCTGGCAATCTTATTGGGTGTATAATTGATTTCTTCTGCAATATCCAGAATTTTATTCCTGGTTACCTCACTGATTCTGCTTCCCTCCTTTTTGTTGATCACATAAGAAACAGTTGCAACGGAAACTCCGGCAATTCTTGCAATGTCTTTTATGGAAGCTCTCTTCATTTTGTTTATTTGGCGTACAAAAATATTTTATATTTACTAAAAATGAAATAAAAACAGAATTTATTTTATATCAAATTACAGATGCCCATAATTTCTTGAAAAACCACAAATTTATCTTATATATAACTATAGATCAGAAATATACAAATCTTATTTTCATTATTTCTCAGCTGTTTAATCCTAATTGACCAGAATAGTATTTTGCGATTTACTCATTTTAAAGATCGCAAATGTAAAAATTAACCATAACATCTTCATTAAATCAGTAAAAACAAATAATTTTGACTGATTAGAATTTGCCTTCATGACTATAGACGAAATCATCGATAATTTACTGATTCTTCCTGAATCTTCACGGGAAAAGCTTAAAGCTCATATTACTGAAGCAGCTTACCCCAAAGGATTTTGCCTTATGGAAGCAGATAAGATCATTCCTTATGTTTATTTTATTAAAAAGGGAATTGTTCGTGCCTATGCCTCCACCCAGGATAATGATATTACTTTCTGGTTTGGCAGTGAAGGAGAAACGATCGTCTCCATGAAAAGTTATGTAGAGAATAAACCGGGTTATGAAAGTATAGAGCTGCTGGAAGAATGTGAGTTGTACCGGTTAGAAACAGAATATCTCCGAAAACTTTTCAATGAAGACATCTATATTGCCAATTGGGGCCGTAAGTTTGCGGAAAGAGAGCTTGTAAAAACAGAAGAGTTAATTATATCCAGACAGTTCAAAACTTCTACCGAACGCTACAAAGACCTGATGCGTGACAAACCCAATCTTTTGAGAAGGGTTCAGTTGGGACACATTGCTTCTTATCTCGGAATTACTCAGGTAAGTCTGAGCAGAATCCGTGCTGAAATCAAGTAACACTGTATAAAATCAGCATTTTAAAGTACGACATATCATAAAAATTTTGACCTACTAAAACTATCTTAGATCACAAAAAACTTTGGAGCTTCATTTTTTAACATTTGTAAAATTATTTTCCCCTTTAAATACAGAACTTTGCATCAGAAAAAAATAAAAAAATGAACTGGATTATTTTAATTATTGCAGGGTTGTTTGAAGTAGCTTTTGCTTCCTGTCTTGGAAAGGCAAAAGAAACATCAGGATCAGAAATGTATTATTGGTTTGCCGGTTTTTTGGTTACCATGACCATTAGTATGCTTCTTTTAATCAAGGCAACGCAAACTTTACCTATCGGAACTGCATATGCTGTATGGACGGGGATTGGTGCAGTAGGCACTGCTTTAATGGGAATGCTCTTTTTTAAGGATCCTGTAACGTTCTGGAGGATATTCTTCTTGTCAACGCTGATTGGTTCCATCATCGGATTGAAAGCAGCATCTCACTAATTAAAGCTGTATCTTTAACCAAATAAAAATGTCTACATTATGGTGTAGACATTTTTATTTATTTTTTGAAAACAACAGGTAAGATCTCATTGTATCTTAATCCGTATTTTTTAATTTCTTCTTCGGTAAACTTTTGTGAATAGAAATTGATATCAACATCAAATCCGGCCTTTTTCAACCTGTCGAAATAATCCATTCCATACCAACGTACATGATCATACTGCCCGAAATGTTTCTGCCGCTCTTTAGGATCCTTTATGGTAAAGTCCTCATAGGTTTTTTCCAGTGAATTCTTCATGGGTACCTGGAAAATACCCCATCCTCCAGGTCTCATTACCCTGTATAATTCACTGATTGCTTTTGCATCATCTTCAATATGCTCTAATACATGGTTGCAGAAAACAATATCGAAGCTGTCATCAGCGAAAGGAAGGTTCAGGATATCTGCTTTCACATCTACAATAGGAGAATATAAATCAGCAGAAATATAATCCAGGTTACGCATCCTTTTGAACTTTCTCAAAAATTCCTGCTCTGGAGCGATGTGCAAAACTTTATAGTTCTTAATAAAAAAATCGGTTTCATTCTGAAGGTATAACCACATCTGACGATGTCTTTCCAAACTTAATGTTCCTGGAGATAAAGCATTTTCCCTTTGTTTTCCATAGCCATACGGAAGAAACTTACGGTATGACTTTCCATCAATAGGATCGAAAAATTCATCTCCCTTAAAAAACTGGTAGATAAGCGGCCTTGCCCAGATGCTCATCGTAATAAGCGCAGGACGCGGAATAGTATTCAGTAAAAGCTTGGTTACTTTTTTCATTAGAAATCCATTTGAAAAGGCTTCTCCTCATCACTTTGAATACCTAATGCTTCATATACGTATTGGAAAGTAGATAGCAATACAGGTTTCCCGTTGATCACAGCCACATCATGCTCAAAATGTGCTGATGGCTGATTGTCCAGGGTAGTTACCGTCCATCCGTCATTATGGAATTTTACTTTTTCAGTTCCCAGATTAACCATAGGCTCAATAGCAATGGCAAGACCATCCTTGATCACTTTTCCACTTCCCTGTCTGCCGTAATTCGGAACCTGAGGATCTTCATGCATCTTTCTTCCTAATCCATGTCCTACAAGCTCTCTTACTACTCCATATCCTTCTTTTTCACAATGAGCCTGAATTGCATGAGAAATATCTCCAATCCTTTTCCCACGGATGCATTGTTCAATTCCTTTATAAAGGGATTCTTTGGTAACCTGTAATAGTTTTTTAACCTCAGGCTTCACTTCCCCTATCTCGAAGGTATATGCGTGATCTCCCACAAAGCCATTTAAAACAGCCCCGCAATCTACAGAAAGAACATCTCCTTCTTTAATAATGTCATTATTGGGAAAGCCGTGAACTACCTGTTCATTCGGAGAAATGCACAGCGAATTGGGGAATCCCCCGTATCCTAAGAATGCCGGTTCTCCTCCATGATCTTTAATGAAATCATGGGCTAATTTATCTAAATACAAAGTCGTAATTCCCGGTTTGATTTCTTTCGCTAACATTCCTAATGTTTTGGAAACCAATTGAGCACTTTGTTTCATAAGACGAAGCTCGTCTATTGTTTTTAATTGAATCATTTTTATACGATGTTAGATAGTAGATTTTAGAAGTTAGATTAATGATTTAATCTTAATAAAAGACATGCAAAAATCTAATTTCTAATGTCTCCTTCTCATATCTATTAATTTACCAGAAAAGGCCTTTTTTCTTTTCTTTCTTAAGTTTGGAGTATGCTAAAACTTCTTTACCTTCCACACGGAATTCTATCCTTTCGTGGATAATATTATAGATTTCTCCCCATCCCGGAAAACCACCTAAATTTCTGTCATCAATAAACCAGTCTGCATCTATTTTTCGGGATTGTGTTTCAGGGTCGAAAACTTCTCCTTCAAAACTACCGTTTACAGAATAAAATTCTATTCCGTTTTTCTTGCAGAATTCTACTGCCTCATCTAATGTTTTTCCGTGTCTGTATGTCCAAAGAATTAACCTGTAACCCTCGGATTGAAGTTTTCTTAAAGTTTCAAATGCAAAGATCTTCGCTTTTCCGATCCCCGGATAAGCATCGTCAACGATGGTTCCGTCGAAGTCTACAGCAATTTTTTTATTATTTAACATTTTCTGCGTTTTTAGCTGTGCAAAGATAAGAAATAAAAAGAGTGCCAAAAACACTTGGCACTCTTACTTTTATTTTTTAAGTATTCCATACCTAACTTTTCACCCAACTGAACTGGAATTGTAAGTCAGGAGTAGAAACTCTATCTGTAATTTTCTGTAATCTCGCCGGAAGCTTCATAAGGTATTCCTGTGCTTTTTCAGCCTTTTCAGTAAGACCTTTGATGTGTTCTATTTTCCACTCGTCAAGCAGATCTCTCATGATATTGATATAATCCTGACCGGTATACACCATACATCTTTGTGCGGCATCTGAGAAATGTCCCCATAACTCACCTGCTTTCTGTCCTGACTGTCTCATTAAGTGAGCCGGCATAACAATTTTCTTACGCATCATATCTTCAAATGCCAGAATCATTTCCGACGGATCCAGCTCAAGGATCTTTGCAACGAAATGTTTATATGCTTTAGCGTGTCTTGCTTCATCTGCAGCAATCACTCCACACATTTTTGCCAATTTCCCGTTTCCGGATTGTTTAGCTAAAGTACCTACCCTTCTATGCGAAATATTAGTTGCTGTTTCCTGGAAGCTTGTATATACAAAGTTTCTGTAAGGATCCATACTTGTTCCAAGATCAAAACCGTCACTGATCAGGTACTGAGTCGTAATCTCTACTTCTCTCATGTTAACCCTGCCGCATAAATAAAGATATTTATTCAGCAAATCACCATGCCTGTTTTCTTCACCTGTCCATGATCTTACCCAATTGGCCCAGCCTACTTTTTCTTCCTGATCAATACCTTCTACACCCATTAACCAAGATTCATAGGATGGTAGAGCCTCTTCTGTAATACAGTCACCGATAAGGGTTACAAAAAGGTCATAAGGCATTTCACGAGCGAAGGTCTGAATTTCTTCTAAATCATATTTGAAATTTTCACTTGACGGATCCGGAAGGTAATCTGAGGGTTGCCATATTTTTTCAATTGGCGTCAAAAACTTTTCCAGAAAAGAACTTACTTCCTTTTCTAGAATACTCATCACTTCCTTCCTTACCAGCGTTTGATACATTTCAGTTATTTAGATTTATTATAATTAATATACAAAGATAGGATTTATTTATTATTTAGAGCATAATAACTTATGTCTCTCATAATATGTATGACATATATCATAAAAAATGCCATTATTAATGTAACGGCATTTTTTATTTTTTATTGGTAATCTTAGTTTACTAAAACATCTCCTGTCATACTTTCCGGAATGTCTATTCCCATTATTTTTAAAATAGTCGGAGCTACATCGCCCAGTTTTCCGGATTTCCCCGGTTTTAAATTCCAGGTACGGTCCTTATCCATTATAATAAGCGGTACCAGATTCGTGGAATGCTGTGTATTTGGTGTCCCATCAGGATTGATCATGACATCTGAGTTCCCGTGATCTGCAAGGATAAAGACGGCATAACCATGTTCATAAGCTGTAGTAGCCACTTTCTCAATGCACTTATCTACCGTTTCAGCAGCTTTTACAGCAGCTTCAAATACTCCGGTATGTCCTACCATATCCGTATTCGCAAAGTTCAGGCAAACAAAATCCGCAGTTTCATTTTCCAGTTCCGGAACAATAGCATTGGTAATATCATAGGCAGACATTTCAGGCTTAAGATCATAAGTAGGAACATCTTTAGGGCTTGGGCAAAGCAATCTTTTTTCCCCTACAAATTCTTTCTCTCTACCACCGGAAAAGAAAAAAGTAACGTGAGGATATTTTTCTGTTTCTGCAATGCGGATCTGCGTTTTACCGTTTTTTTCGATGATTTCCCCCATCGTTTCCTGTAAAACTTCTTCATCAAAAACTACCTTTACATTATTAAAGGTCTTGTCATAATTGGTAAGGGTAACATAATACAGATTCAGCTTACGCATAAAGAATTCCGGAAAATCTTTCTGAGACAGAACTTCTGTGATCTCTCTTCCCCGGTCGGTACGGAAATTAAAGCAAATAACCACATCATTATCCACAATTTTAGCTACAGGAACCACATTACCTGTTTCCGTAGTATTCATAAGGATAATCGGCTTTAAAAACTCATCGGTAACATTATTATCATATGACTGCTTGATTGCTGCCAATGCATCAGTTGTCTGAAGTCCTACGCCTTCTGTTAACGCATCATAAGCTAATTTCACTCTTTCCCATCTCTTATCCCTGTCCATGGCGTAATATCTTCCGACAATAGTTGCCAGTTTTCCGGTCGTAGCAAGCATATGTTCATCAAGTTCTTTGATGAATCCCAATCCTGAATGCGGATCGCAGTCTCTACCGTCTGTAAAAGCGTGGACAAAAACATTTTCATTCAGTCCGAAATTTTTAGCCGCCGTTAAAAGACCTTTTAAGTGATTGATATGGGAATGTACTCCTCCATTGGAAACCAATCCGATAAAATGTACTTTTTTATTTTCCCTTTTAGCATATTCGAAAGCTTCCTGAATAACTTTTTCCTCCCCGAGGGTACCATTTTCTACAGCCATATTCAGTTTTACAAGATTCTGGTAAACCACTCTTCCTGCTCCAAGATTCATGTGTCCCACTTCTGAATTCCCCATCTGTCCTGCAGGAAGACCTACTGCAGTACCGCTCGCTTCAAGTGTGGTGTGTGGAAATTTATGAAAACAACTATCTATAAATGGTGTATTGGCTTTATCAAGTGCTGAAACTTCAGGATTTTTTCCCAGTCCCCATCCGTCAAGTATGGCCAGTATTGCTTTTTTCGACATTTTTTGTAACTTTTAATATACAAATTTACCTATTTTCCAATGAAACTGATCCTTTTAAAGACTTAAATTTTTATTAAAGCTTTTATTTATTTCTCTTTAAACAATGGATTTTTTTACAGTAACGGATTTTGAAATTCAATAAGATTCTCATTAATAATAATGGTGGCTGCTCAATCTCTATTCCTATGAACAGCATTATACTTGTATGAACTCTCACCAATTCAAATATTCAAACGTTTACAGTTTACGCTTTAAAAAAGTCTTCAAACTTTTTGTGGTCTTTCTTTGTGTATTCTTTGATGTATTGATCTAAAAAACCGCTTTCTTTCAAAAATAACAAGGGATCTTTGATATTCAATATATCATGGATTGCTTTATGCTTATCTGTTTGTTTATTAAAATAGGCTTCTGAAATTTTATATCCCATCCAATATCCTAAATCATTAGGACGGTCATCTTTTTTACTGGTTTCATAAAGCCAGTCCGTAGCACTGTTTCCCTTTAATAAAGCGACAAACTCCTTTTTTAAAGGATCAGCATGTGCTTCACCATATTGAAATGCTTTTACATTAATATTTTCACCAGATATCAATTCGCTGACAAAATCCGCTCCTCCCTCAAGCAAGGTATATTTTAGCAGCATGTCATTTCCCATAATATTTTGTTGAAAATGAATCAATTCATGAGCAATAAGCCCCGTAACGCCATCCAGATTTTTAAGCATTTCAGTGCCAATTATAATACCATCATTAGAAGTCGTTCCTCCGGAATTAAATCTTCCATAGACAAAATATACGGGTGGAAATTTAGCTTCGGGATACCAATATTTTAAAGCGCTGTAAATTGCCCTTGCCCTTGTCCTTTTTTCTTTTTGATTGATCCCACTCAGTACATTCCGGCTTTTTAAATAATCTTCCCTCTTCTTTTTTACTTTTGAATATAAAGAATCGGCATTGATGATCCTGAATTCCATAAAACCTTTTACTCCGGGAGATCCGTCTTTTACATAATCTGCAAAAGGATTTTTCTTTGATGTTTCTATCTGATCAAAAGCTTTCCAGAATTTATCAGTATCTCTTGTTTCAAAGACAGCATCCAGAGGATTTGTGGAAAAATTTATCTGAGCATTTACCCCTGCAAAAATTAAAGTGAATGCTATAAGAATGGTCCTTGTTTTTATTTTCATGATCTCATTTTAGTTGAGTGTATTTTATGAATTCCAAAAATATGAAAATCGCCTTTGTATTTAATGTGGAATACAAAAGTTTTTTGCTTTAAATCAATAGGCATTCACGGCATATACTATTGGAATGAATACTTTTTGCTTATGATTATGAAAAATCTGCGGCGAGGTATTAATTATTATTTTTAATTTTGCTTTATGGATTTACGAGATCAACTAAAGAACCTTTTTCCTGACCATGAAGAGCAGGATTTTGAAATGCCTGAAGAAAAATTCAAGCAGAAAGAACCCCTGATATGCAAGTTTGAAAAAAAAGGAAGAAATGGAAAACCCGTTACAGTGATTGAAGGCTGGGAAGGAAGTGAAGAAGATTTGAAAAAAATCTCCAAAAAGATCAAAACCACTTTAGGGATCGGAGGATCGGAAAAAGATGGGATGATCATTATTCAGGGGGATAACCGAGATAAGATTATGGAGATTCTTAAAGATATGGGCTATAAAACGAAAAGGGTTGGCGGATAGCTTAGAAATAGATCTGAGTATCAGGTAGCAATTTCTTATATTTTTCAATGGTAGCCTTATCCATAGGATTCCCCGTTAATATCAATGTTTTAAGATTTTTCAGCTGAGAAATATCCTTAGGCAGGTCTTTTAAGTTATTGTTTGCAAAGTTCATACTTACCACATTTTTCAATCCTTTTATTTTTGCCGGAATTTCCTGAATATTATTCTGGCTCACGTTAAGGAACTCCAGATTTTTTGATTGAAAAAGGGATTCAGGTAGTTTGGAAATAGCATTTTGCTGTAATTCCAGATACTTCAGATTCTTGGGAAATTCAAGATTGCCAAGATCATTGATCTGGTTCGCTGCCAGATTCAGGTATTTTAAATTTTTAATTTGATTCAGACGTTCGGAAATAAAGCTGATCTGATTATCCTGGAGATTAATTTCCTCCAATGCCGGAATTTCCGTTAAGGCTTCCGGGAAAACATTCAGATTATTAGCATCGAGATGAATTACTTTCAATTGCTGTAACCTGGCAATATTAGGATTAACAGAGGTCAGGCTGTTCAGATTCATTGAAAGGGTTTTCAATTGAGTAAGCTCTCCTACTTCATCCGGAATAAACTTGATGCTGTTTTCATTGACATTCAGTATCTCCAGATTCTTCAAAGCAAATAGTTGAGGATCCATCTTTTCCAGATTATTTCCCATGATATTAAGAAAGAACAGGGAAGTAAATTTTCTTATATCAGAAGGAAGATTAAATAAACCTTTACCTCTGAAACTCATACTGTATACCGGCTTTTCACTTTTTAAAGCATCTTCGATAGTCGTGTAGGTAGGATATTTTACCGGATCAATCTGTGCATAGCTGTAGTTCAGTGCGAACAGAATAATCAATAAGGAAAGTTTTTTCATAGATAGATAAAAGCTGCCGATAACAGAATTACCGGCAGCAACTGAATATTAATACATTACTTCTTTATTACTTTTACTGTTTTCTGGAATCCTTCTGCCTCGATATTTACGATCAAAACACGGGAAGCTTCAAGTTGGGATGTAAAGTCTAAATCCAACGCAGTATGAGAGCCTGTAAATTTCTTTGTGAATACAATTTTACCATCCATGCTGTAGGCTGTTACAGAAATATCTTTCAAGCCTTTAGAAGAATTGATCTTCACAATTCCTGACGTCGGGTTTGGAGCTACACTAACTGTACTTTCCGTTTTAGCGTCAATTGTTCCCAAAGTACCGTTTTGTCCTAAATTATTTTTAAGAGCGACAACAATGGTGGCCGATTTTCCTCTGTAGTCAATTGTATTTCCAGTGGCATCCACATCTGTAGAGATTGTCGCATCCGGATGCTGAATCGAAAAGAATCCGAATTTATGATCTGGAGTAAAGGTAAGTCCTGTAGGCTCAGAACCTGCCGGCATAGAAGCAAAAAGTCTCACTTTAGGATTCGCCTGAGTGTGATCCGGAGCTACTACCCAAATATAATTTTTTCCTCCATCCTGTAACACCCAAAGGTTCCCAAGTTCATCAAAAGTAAGATTGTCATTCCCATCTCCCCATGCTTCTGATTTGATCCCTTGTGCCGTATTGAAAGAATATACAGTAGAAAGCCCTCCGACAAACGTTTCTACTTGAGAAGCGGTAGTTCCGTTATCCTGTAAGCGATATACTTTATTTAAACCTTTTGCAGTAAAATAAATCTTCCCATCCAATGGGCTGATATCCACATCTTCTATTCCGTTGAATTTTGTACCTCCTAATGAAAAAGCCAGGTTATTTGTATTATTCTGGTCTGCTTTTGTCTTATTAGGTACCTGGATCCATGTTGCTGTATTTACTACCGGATCTCCTGTACTGCTTAATCCCTGATCCAGTTTCAGTACATAAAGATTACCTGATGAAAGGTTGTTGGGTGTATCCATTACATATTTATAAACCAGATGGGTTCCTCCATCCTCACCATAATAAGCTGTCGTTCCTGCATTATTGATCACTACATTTTCGTGATTCATTATACCCATCTGCCATAATTTCCCTTTAGAACCGTCCGCATTCTGTGAAATTACCTGAGCCGTTGCAGGATCAATTTCTACCAACCAACCATAATCTTTATATCCGTCAGCATTGGTATCACTTGAGGTTACAGATTCTTCAGCTGTAACCACAGTTCCCCAAGGAGTAATACCTCCTGAACAGTTTCTGATCGTCTGTACAAGGCTTGGTGTAGAGAAATCCACAGCTCTGGATTTTGTCAGCTGCCAAAGCTTCGTTGAAGCATTATAATTGATTTCAGCCATCGTAACTCCACCTGGATTTGTTTCATGGTTTACTGAAAGATAACCATCGGTTGAGCTGGAGTTTTTAGCGACATAAGCGGTAAAATCATTCTGTCCACCTACTAATCCACCTCCTTGTGTATAGGCATCCCCTTCTTTTAAAATAAGCTGATATTTATGCTCGGCAGGGATGATCAGTTTATTGGTTTGTGAAGTAGGAACAATAGAAGTGAAACAACTGATGTGAGCCGCATTACAACCAACAGGGTTCGTTGTTCCGCTTACCGTTTTTAAATAAGCATCAATTCTCAGGTCTGAGCTTTGTCCGCTTCTGTTGTGCAGTTCAATGGATATCCTGTTGTTTCCGTTAACAAATTTTGATTTTGGAATCGAGAAAACATTATATACATTCTCTGCAGCACCGTCAATTGTGGTCACAGAAGGTGTATTAAAAGCGATAGTTCCGGTAGGCATATTGTCCCTTACTACTTCCTGTCCGTTAAGGTATACAACAATACCGTCATCTCTCATCACTCCTAACTCCATAGTATCGGAAAGATCAGCAAGATTAACACTAAAATCTTTTGCAAAATAAGCTGCAGTAAGACCTGAATTAATAGTGGTAGTTACAGGATCACCATATCCTAACGGACCGTTTCCTGTAGACCAGGAAGAAACATCAAAATTGGTATCTTTCCACTGGGTAACCTGCGCCTGGTTGTTGTCGATATACCTCCATGAGGAATTTTTATTGAAAACAAAGGTCTGTGCCTGAAGGGCAGAACCTGATACGAGTGCAAGAGCTGCAACTGTTAGTAGTTTTTTCTTCATAATAATTTCGATTTATTAGATGTTGCAAAACTATTTTTTTATCACCAGCCCTCTATTAATAGAGTTTTAAATAAAGTATCAGCAATGTTACAAAATTAAAAACCCAATGTTAAGTGAATTAAGTTTGTGTTAAATATGATGCAGGATTTGAAATTCGTGGTTATGTGATAATTACCATATAAGTGGAATATTGAACTTAATACGATTACTTTTTAAGTATAGCACGATCATTTCGAGTTTCGAAATTCATTTATTAAATCAAAATAAGCCTTAGCCCGCTCATTATAAACACTTCCCTGTTATCTTTTGCTTACATCCGTCAGAGCGTTTAGAAATGCAATGATCTGCTTCATTTCAGTTTCGGTAAGATTAAGTTTATCCGCTGGTAAAGTCTGGTTATTTATTTTTAACCCCAGACCTTCGCCTCCTCCTTCATTATAAAAATCCAGCACTTCTTCCAGAGTATTAAATGCTCCATTATGAAAATAAGGCTTTGTAAGCGCAATATTTCTTACTGTCATGGTTTTAAAAGAATTTTCATAGATCCAGGAATTTTCTTTTTTCACCGGGCTTTTCACTCTTCCCAAATCAGAATCCAGTTCTAAAGGCAGTTTACTGATCGGCGCTTTTGTAACCCCTAACACTTCCGATTCATTCTCATTATAGAAGGGAGGAACCAATCCTGAGAAATGAGGGGCAAAATGACAGGTTGCACAATTGGCTTTTCCCATGAATAAATTGAATCCTTTTTTAGCATCATCTGAGATTTCTTTCTCATTTCTCATAAAGCGATCAAAATCACTTTCAAAAGAATAAAGGGAAGCTACATATGAACTCAATGCTTTGGAGAAATTCTCTTTACTGATCTTCCCATCTTTAAATGCTGCACGGAATGCTCTTTTATATTCCGGTTTTTCCTTTAATTTTTTTATAATACTTTCATAGCTCGTATTGAATTCCTGTTCATTGTAGATAACATGCTCTGCCTGTTGCTCGATATAAAAAGCACGCATATCGTAAAAAAATCTTTTAGCAAATACCGCGTTGTACAAAGAAGGAGAATTCCGCAACACGGTTTTTCCTTCAACGTTACTTGGCGACTTTCCTTTAAGGTCTGTGAAAGCATTTTCCGGCAAATGGCATGTAGCGCAGCTCATTTTCCCATTTCCACTTACACTTTGGTCATAGAATATTTCTTTGCCCAGTTTCTTAAGCTCAGGATTATCTTCAGAAGCCTTTAAAAGAGTATAAAAATAGGGATCCAGAAAATCGCTGCTGAAAAAGTTTTTGTTCTGAACATTCCATCCCGAAAACGCCTTGAGGTCATCCGTTCTTCCGTCCCAGTTTCCAAATTCTTCATAAAGAGGCTGGATGTATTTTTTATAAAATTCAATGCGGTCAAATGTTTCAAAATTTTTATTAACTGCCAGGTATCCGGTTGCATCAGAAAGAATGGTATTTGCTTTCTGAATATTATAATTCCTGAAATAAGGATCATCATTAATGTATTTTTTTATTCCCAAAAGCGCATACGCTGCCTCTTCAGAAATATTTAAAGAACCGGGTGTATCAAAGCCTGTAACTCCCAAGCTATAAATCCTTATTAACTCAATGCGGAGCGGTAATGTTTTATTGACACCTTTGCTCAATCCGTTTTTTACCGAGCTTAAATAAAAGTTAGAATAACTATTGTACAAAAAATCAGTAATGGATTTTATTTTCTCTTTCTGTTCAGCTGCCTCTTCCGAGTAAATCAGTTCATCCAAAACCTGTAATCCTTCCGGGGGCAAAGTATAGGCGGACGTTCCGGCTGCCTCAATATGAAATAACGGAGCAGCATTAAGATGGGTTTTTGTGAATTCAGGGTAATGATAGGCAATATAGAATTCTATTTCCTTAAAAGAGTTTCGGGTAGTACTCAATGATTTCTGCAGATCTTCAAGAGATATTTTGTCATCCCCAAACAGGTAAACATCTCTTTTCAACTGTTCAAGCTTATTTTTAAAGTCGGTTAACCCGTTATTGATAAAAGTATTTTCATTTTTCGTCCCTTTATCTGTAGGATTAAATGACATGATTGCAAAACCGAAAGTTAAAATAATAAGCAGTAAAGAGTATTTCATGAAATTTTTAGCGGCAAATGTAATCATCATACATTATCTCAGTTTTAAATCTGGATTAAATAATGTTTATATTTTAATTCATGAATTTTTATTAATTTTAAACCCCGAAACCAAATTCATTATACTGAAAAGCCGGATATACTGCCTGTTCTTTTTAAAATATGATGTGAGATTAATGGGATGAGGATTTTATATATTTACAACTAATCAAAAACGAAATATCATTATGAAAACAAAATTACTACTGGCTTTTGTAGCAAGTCTTTTCTCATTTGGGATTTTTGCCCAGAAATTAGGTCAGGAAATGGCAGTATATGCAGAAAAAAAGGGTAATGATTATTACCTGATCCGTCTGGTACAGGATCAGGCCGTACCTAAAGTTTACGTTTACTCCAACGGCGAGACCAAACCTTATAAAACTTATACCGAATTAAAAGATGTTGTAATGGATTTTCCGGGAATGATGTCTTCGAATAATTCAACTAAAGAAGAGCTGGTTTCTGTTTTGAAAAAAGATAATCATTTTTATGAAATTACCTCCCAGAGAAAAGATCCTAAAAACTTTGAAAAAACAACAGTAACCGTTTACGAAGTTTTCAATGGCCAGAAAAGGATCGTAGAAGAGTACGGTTCTATTTATGAGCTTGTAAGTTCTCCTTATAAAGATGCCATTTTCATTGACATAAAAAAATAAACATAATATGCTAAATAAACTTGCAGCTTCCGAGCTGGTACTAAATGATGACGGAAGTGTTTACCACTTAAACCTTTTACCTGAAGATATTGCGGATAAAATTATCCTGGTTGGTGATCCTGACAGGGTTCCGAAAGTATCTCAGTATTTTGATAAAGTAGAGATTAAAAAGAATAAACGGGAATTCTATACCCATACAGGAATTTTACGCGGTGAAAGAATTTCAGTAATGTCCACCGGAATCGGTACGGAGAATATCGATATTGTAATGAATGAGCTGGATGCCCTGGTTAATATCGACCTTAAAAATAAGGAAATTAAAACTGAACATAAGGCGCTTGAACTTTTCCGTATGGGAACATGCGGTAGCGTGAATCCAGATGTACAGGTGGACAATATGCTGGTAACCCAAAATGTTGTAGGTTTGGATGGTCTTATGCACTTTTATAAGGATTACCATTTTGAAAATGATTTTTCAAAGAACTTTATCGAAAAGTTCCCTTATGAGAAAATTAAGCCAATGCTTTATTTTGCTGACTGGGCTGAAGATATTGCTGAATACTACAAAGATGCCAGATATCATGGAAATACCGCCAC
Source organism: Chryseobacterium sp. PTM-20240506 (assembly GCF_048296755.1). Lineage (NCBI taxonomy): Bacteria > Pseudomonadati > Bacteroidota > Flavobacteriia > Flavobacteriales > Weeksellaceae > Chryseobacterium > Chryseobacterium sp. PTM-20240506. The sequence continues at coordinate 572,516 of NZ_CP182581.1, read as the reverse complement.
ATTCCCTGGATTCTATGCTCCACAGGGCAGACAACTTCGTCTGAAATCCCTGGATGATAAATTCCTGGAGACATTGAACGAACTTGGCATTACTAATTTCGAAATGGAAACTTCGGCAATTTATGCATTTTCAAAGCTATTGGGACACAAAGCAATTACCGTAAATAATGTAATAGCCAACAGAAGACGTGGGGAATTTTCCTCTGATCACCATGCATCGGAAAAGAACCTTATTGAATGGGTATTGGAGAGAATAATCAAATAATAAGAAAAAAACAAAAGGATTTCAAAATTGAAATCCTTTTGTTTTATGGACAATTCTTTTCATATTCATTGATGATCTTCACAAACATTTTAATATCATATTCGGATCTTTTTCGTGTAACATAATTGAATCTATCTTTTTTATCAAGACTTTTAGATTCATCAATCGCTTTTTGGTAATTGTCTTTAATGTCCTGCTTCATTTTTTTCCTAAAATCCCTGTCCTGTAATTTTATATAAAGATTATCCAGATACTTTACAAATTCAGGGCAATCCCCACCGGCATATTTAAAAGCATTAATTAATTTTTCATCGAGGCTTCCCAGGTTAAACAATGAAACTTCATCCACATCAACAGGCATTACGGCAAAATCTGATTTGTCATTTTTAATATACATAATCGTGCCTGCGTACATGCATCCCATACCATTGCCACAAACTGTATATTCATACCCGTAAATATCTATTTTACCATCGTAAAGAATGGGAAGGATGGCTGTATAATTTTTATCTTTCACATCATTATCCTTACTCACTTTTTTAATGCTCAGCTTTTCATAACCTATAACTTCATCATCATACTTATCTACTACCTTTATTTTTTGAATATCATGATACCCTATTTTCTTGATCTCCGACGCTTCAGAAGTTTTGTATTCAAATAATTGTTCATTCTCAAAAACAGATTTATTTTTATTTTGTGCTACAATCCCCATAAAGGATTCAGCTTTGGGGAAATAAATATCTCTTAACAAAATATTTTCGGTAGAACCATCAGTTTTAGTGATTTCAACCGGAATAAAAGGCCTCTTTTCAAGTGACTTCTTGGATTGCCCGAACATTAAATTTGCGCAGATCAGACCTGCCATAAGTAAAATTCTATTCATCGTTTTTAGTTTTATATAATTTTGTTGTTGTATCAGGATTGCAACCTCAGAAAACAGTTCTCGATGTGATCATTTACCATACCGGTCGCCTGCATATGGGCGTATACTACCGTTGATCCCATAAATTTAAAACCTCTTTTCTTGAGGTCTTTGGATAAAATATCGGAAATTTCAGTAGTGGCTGGAACATCTTCCAAGCTTTTGGGCTTATTGTCAATAGGTTCACCACCAACAAAACCCCAGATATATTCGGAAAAAGTTCCAAATTCATTCCGGACTTCCATAAACTTCTGTGCATTGTTGACGGTTGCTAAAATTTTCAGCCTGTTTCTTATAATGCCGGAATTCTGCATAAGCTCCTCAATTTTTTTATCCTGGTATTTTGCAATCTTTTTATAATCAAAGCCATCAAAAGCCTTCGTAAAATGTTCTCTTTTGCTTAAAATAGTATACCAGCTTAATCCTGCCTGGAAACTTTCAAGAATCAGAAATTCAAAAATCTTTTGATCATCATAAACAGGATTCCCCCATTCTTCATCATGATATTTCCTGTACAGATCATCTTTTTCACACCATCCACAACGTATTTTTTCCATATTTCAAGATTGTATTTATCCCTTTAAAGATAAAACGGATTTAGAAAACTATAACAAAAGATTATGAAAATTTTAACAACAGAGCCGGATTTTAGGAATGGTTATTGTTTTACTATAAACAACACTAAATAATAAATGTTATGAACAATTCGGATTACAACAAAGCAGAGGATGCAGTAAATAAAACAGAAAACTCTTTAAAAAATGCAGCGACCGATGCGAAATGGAAAATTAATGATTTAGCAGACAAAGCTAGGGATTATATCAATGAAAAAAGAAACAATGACGAAGAAGCTAGTCAGGAAGATTGGCTTGACAGGGTAAAAGCTAATATTTCTGACACTTGGGAAGACATCAAGGATAAGGCAGATGAAGCCTGGGAAAAAACCAAGGATGCGGCTGAAGATGTAAAAGCGGAATGGAATAAAAAAACCAATTAAAATTTCAGTCATATAAATATTTTCAAAAAAACGGAACCTTTTTATAAGGCTCCGTTTTTTTATTATGTTCTAAACACAAATTATCGCTACATTTGTAATATTAATAAACATTAAAAAATTATGTCATACGGTTTACTTAAAGGCAAAAAGGGAATTATTTTTGGGGCCCTTAATGAACAATCGATCGCATGGAAAGTTGCTGAAAGATGCCATGAAGAAGGAGCTGAATTTATTTTATCTAATGCTCCTATTGCTTTGAGAATGGGAGAACTTAACGGTTTAGCTGAAAAAACAGGCTCAGAGGTTATCGGAGCAGATGCTACTTCTGTTGAAGATCTTGAAAAACTTTTTGATGCTGCGATCGCAAAATTCGGAAAAATAGATTTCATCCTTCACTCCATAGGAATGTCCGTAAATGTAAGAAAAGGAAAACATTATACAGAAATGAACTACGACTGGTTGGAAAAAGGATGGGATATCTCCGCTGTTTCTTTCCATAAAGTAATGCGTGTGGCATGGGAAAAAGACTGTATGAATGAATGGGGAAGCATCCTGGCACTTACTTATATTGCTGCTCAGAGAACATTCCCTGATTATAATGATATGTCTGATAACAAAGCTTATCTTGAAAGTATCGCGAGAACATTCGGAAACTATTGGGGGGAAAGAAAAGTTCGTGTAAATACGGTTTCCCAGTCTCCTACTCCTACCACTGCCGGAAGTGGAGTAAAAGGTTTCGGAGGTTTCCTTGGATATGCAGAAGACATGTCTCCACTTGGAAACGCTACGGCACTTGAATGTGCAGATTACTGTGTTACACTTTTCTCTGATCTTACCAAAAAAGTAACAATGCAGAATCTGTTCCATGACGGTGGGTTCAGTAGTTCGGGTGTTACTCAGAAAGTAATTAGTAAGTATGACGTTGAGAAATAATCAACTTTCTTAATAAAAAATTAAACAGGCTGTCTTTTCAAGACAGCCTGTTTTTTATTTGCTAGCTTACTATTAATATAGCTTTACCTAAATCGGCTTATTTTACAAAAAATGACACATAGAACGTTTTGATTATATGTCAAACATAATATATTTAATTCGTATTTTTTCTCTTATAATTGAATTAATTTAACTTTGCCAAAAAGCAACAAATTATGAAGAAGTTAAAAATACTTATTTTTATAAGCATTATGCCATTTGCGTACTCGCAAACTGGACAGGTAGGAATTAACACAACAGCCCCAACTGCTACTCTTGATGTGAATGGAAACACAAGAATCAGGAACGTAGACAGTATTGCATCCGCTCCGAAATATATCTTAACATCAGATGATAATGGGATTGTTCAAAAAGTGAATGTTGAGAAATTATCGGACAGCAATCCTGAAGTGATCAGAAGAAAAATCTATGCGGTACTTTCCAAAAACTCATCGCAGTTTCTTACTACAAAAGGGACTGACTACAACTTAACATATGATGGTGTGGTAAGCGGCATTAATACGGATCACCTGTCCTTTAATAGCCAAAAAGACAGAATTAATTTACCCCCCAATAAAACATTTAAAATAACCGGATACATTGGAATTAAAGGAAGTACCACTGGTAATAGCAATACTACTCCCGGTTATATCACATCTCTGTTTTCAGCCGGTGGTGACGCTGAAGCAATCGTAACAACCCAGGGATATACGGAATCGTCTACAGAAACCTTTGATGATGGAGGTGTTACTCCTCCTATTATCATCGTAACAACAGGCTCCACTGGCAACGCGTATGTTGAACTCAAGGTACGTTATGGAGGAAGTAATGCCGGAAACTCAGGATATTATGTTTCAGGAGCATCTACAAGAACATCTGTAGGAACCTATGTTTTACTGGAGGAATTGTAAAAATCATTTTTATTTTTTAATAAAAAACAAGGTAGGCTGTCTAAAAAAGACAGCCTACTTTAATAAAAAAATATTAATATGAAGTGTATTATAGAATTACTGTTTGTATGGAATGCGCCGGCGCAGGAAGTTTGGCAGCCATTCCTTCGATCCAGAGGCTCGCATTGATATCACTATCTGTATTATTCATAATAACGGTAACCAACTGGCCGTTCTCATTCATGAATGAGGTAGAAATCAACCCTGATGTATTGGTAGAGCTTCCAATTCTTTGCGCATTGGGTTTAATATACTTTGAAACATGCCCTACATAATAATATTCGTAGGTATAATGTACTTCTCCTGACTGGGTATCTGCAATAATCGGTGCAAAACATAAATTTCCTACATGATTCGGCCCTCCTGTTTCGTCAAGCAAAACATTCCAGTCCGTCCATAATGAAGTACCTCTGTTAAAGTCATTGATCATATTTTTTCCGTACAATTCACCAAGACTTACATCATTGATCCTTGACATATTGAAAACTTCCTTACATCCTTCTGTAAAAGCCAGGAACTTATCCGGAAATGCCCTGTGTGTTTCCCCAACATTATCAAACAACTGGGTCTTATTGTGCCAGGTCTCATACCAATGATATGCAATTCCTGAAGCATATTTTGAAGTCTCAGGATCACTTAAAGTTGTTGTGGCTCTTTGAAAGATCAGATCTCTGTTATGATCCCAGATCATTACTTTTTTATCTTTAAATCCGTTTTTCCATAGAGTGGGTCCCAGGTTATTCTTCAGGAAAGCGGCCTCTTCTTCAGCAGTGTACAAACAAGATTCCCAGGTTTGCTTAGCCATGGCTTCATTTTGTACAGTTAATCCCCAGATTTTGATTCCTCTTTTTTCATATTCCCTGATGAACTTTATATAATAATCCGCCCAGGTCTGATAATACTGGTTCTCAAGCCGGCCTCCATTCAGCATATTTTTATTCGATTTCATCCATGCCGGTGGGCTCCATGGTGAAAAATACAATTTGAATTGATTCCCTATCGCCTTTTGAGCTTCCTGGATCATCGGTATTTTATATTTTTCATCATGAGCAACGGAGAATGATTTTAATGAGGTGTCATTATCTTCTACATACGTGTACGAATCACTTGAAAAATCACATGAATTCATATTGGTACGCACTACAGTGTAGCCTAATCCATTCTTACCATAATAGGCTTCTATGATTTCTTTCTGCTTATCCTTCGGGAGTTTATAAAACGTCTCTGCAGCTGCATCTGTTATTGCACCTCCGATTCCGATCAGTTTCTGATATTTAAAATCCGGGTCTACAAAAACACAGGCTTCATTTTCTTTAGGCTGATCAAATTTTGCAAACTGCACCATTCCCTTATCTACCATCTTTTCGTCAGTTTTGGAATTCGTCAGTATAACCCTGGCCGATTTTCCGGCATTCTTCTTCCAGTAATTCTGTGCGTTGACATGACTGGCTATCCCTGCAATAAGACAGCTTACAATTAGTTTTTTCATTATTATTACTTCCTGTTTTTACGGAGCTGTGCAACTCCCTTCATTATTTATTCTTATAAACCCGTACATAATCTATATAGTACTTCTGAGGAAAAATAGAGTCATCAATTCCTTCTTTCCCACCCCAGAATCCACCTATAGCCAGATTCAAAATGATATAATATGGCCGGTTAAAGGGCCAGGCTTCGTTTGTTTTTTCCTCGTTCTCGTACGTGAAAAATTTTTTATCGTCAATATAAACCTCTATTTTTTCCGGCGTCCAGTCTGCTTTATACACATGGTAGCGTTCACTGGCATCATTAACAATCAAAGTATCTGTTTTCTGAGTTCCCTTGATATGATTGTATTTTTTCGTGTGCACTGATGCATGGATGTATCCGGGATTGAATCCCACATGTTCCATAATATCAAGTTCTCCATCATCCGGCCACTTCTTCATATTCTCACTCATCATCCATATGGCAGGCCACGTTCCTCTTCCTTTGGGTAATTTAGCCCTTACTTCAATTGTTCCATATTGAAAAGAGAACTTCCCTTTGGTTAAAAGTCGTGCAGATGTGTATTTATTTTTATCCCATGCTTCTTTTCTTGCTTCGATCACCAGATTCCCATTTTCCATTCTTGCATTTTCAGGACGGTCTTTTGTATAATACTGAGCTTCCTCATTTCCAAAACCACCTCCGCCTACATCATAATTCCATTTTGATGAATCAGGTAATCCCTTTCCATTAAATTCATCACTCCAGATCAGCTTCCTGCCGGAATCTGTTTTATATGAAGCACAATCTAACACTGAAAACAGCAGCATCCCTCCAACCCATACATGTAAACTATTTCGAAAAAAAAATTTCATATGCGTTAATATAAAGCGGGCTACTACCCGCATTAGTAATCCTGGCTATTTAATCCAATTAATTTTCTTTGTCTGAACTTCCTCAGAGTTTGTTCCTACCATAATTTCAAATTCACCCCCTTCCCAATCAAAATTCAACTTGTCGTCATAGAATTTTAAATTTTCAGATGACAGTGTAAAACTCACAGTTTTCGTTTCTCCTTTTTTCAGGAATATTTTTTGAAATCCTTTTAACTCTTTTACCGGTCTTACCACTTTTCCGAATAAGTCTCTAATATAAAGCTGCACGACTTCTTCACCGTCATAATTTCCATTATTGGAAACATTAACTTTAATTTGTAAAGATTGATTTCCTCTAAGATTTTCAGAACTTAATGTCATATCGGAATATTTGAATTTTGTGTAACTCAATCCATATCCAAAAGGAAATTTAGGGTCATTATCAAGATCAATATATGCTGAAACATAACTCCTTTCTTTATTGGTTTTTGCCGGTCTTCCGGTATTATAATGGTTATAATACACAGGGATCTGACCTTCAGTTCTGGGAAAAGTCATCGGAAGCTTTCCACCCGGATTTACAGAACCAAAAAGGACATCCGCAATTGAATTTCCTGCTTCAGTACCAAGCCACCATGTGTATAAAATTGTTGGAATATGGTCCGCTGCCCAATCAAAAACCAAAGGTCTTCCTGCATTAATCATTAATACAACTGGTTTTCCTGTTTTTGCAATTTCCTTCAATAATTCTTCCTGAACTCCAGAAAAGTGAATATTGCTTCTACTCTTCGCCTCTCCACTCATAGCGTGCCCTTCACCCAAGGTCATAATAACCACATCCGCTTTTTTTGCCGTCTCTATTGCTTCAGCAAACATAGAGCGATCCTGATCGTCAACATTACATCCTTTGGCATACAATAATGTGGAACCTTTATCCAGTTGATTTTTAATTCCATCAAACTGGCTCACAATTCTTTGATTGTCATCTTTGAATGCTACAGACCAGAAACCATGATTCACAACAGTTTCTTTCCCGAAAGGACCTATCAAAGCTACAGTTTTTGTAGATTTTGAAAGTGGCAGAACGCTATTCTGATTTTTTAAAAGGACGATACTTTTTGAACCGAACTCTCTCCCAAACTTCCTGTTCTCAAGATTATCTGTTTGTTCTTTTTGTCTTTTCTCATCACTAAAACGGTAAGGATCATCAAATAATCCCATTTCGAATTTTTTAATTAAAATTCTTCTGGCCGCATCATCAATAAATTTCGGATCTACTTTTCCGTCTTTTACAAGTTTAGGAAGTTCAGCCATATAAACACGGCTTTCCATATCCATATCACTTCCTGCGATAATAGCCTTTTCAGCAGCTTCCGCTTTATCCTTTGTATATCCGTGGTTCACCATTTCACCAATGCTGCCCCAATCTGAAACCACAAAGCCTTTATAGTTCCACGCCCCTTTTAACAGGTCTCTGAGGATGTATTGGTTTGCCGTCGCAGGAATTCCATTAATGTCATTAAATGAATTCATAAACGTAGCAACTCCGGCCTCTGCTGCTGCTTTAAAAGGGGGTAAATAAGTTTCATTCAATTGTCTGGGGCTCATGTCCACAGAATTATAATCTCTGCCACCCACTGCAGCACCATAGGCTGCAAAATGTTTGGCACAGGCCATTATAGCATCAAGGTTTCCTAAACCTTTCCCCTGAAATCCTTTGATTCTTGCCAGGCCAATTAAAGTACCGAGATATGTATCCTCACCCGAGCCTTCCATGACCCTTCCCCATCTCGGATCTCTGGCAATATCGACCATCGGTGCAAAAGTCCAGTGGATGCCATATGCTGAAGCTTCCGTTGCTGCAATTCTTTCAGACTTTTCAATTAATCCTAAATCCCAGCTCGCAGCTTGTCCGATATTCACAGGGAATGTAGTTCTATATCCATGGATCACATCCTGGCCAAATAATAATGGAATTTTCAACCTTGATTCCAATGCCAATTTCTGAAAAGCTCTTGTTTCTTCTACACCAGCTACATTGAGCATGGAACCTACCTTACCTTTTTTTATTTCTTCAAGAACAGTTGCCGAATTGGAATTCTGAGGTCCTGTTGCATAAGCAAAACCACTATATTGAACCAATTGTCCTACTTTTTCTTCTAATGTCATTTTAGACAAAAGCTCAGAAACTTTCTGGTCGATTGTTTTTTGTCCGTATGTATTGAGGCCGAAAGTGGCAAATGCCAGTAAGAAATAAACTCTTTTCATAATTTAGAAAATATAGGTTGCAACAGCGTTTCCGGGTAAACTTACCTGAGCTGTTTTTTGATTAAATTTAAGAGAGAAGGTCTCTTCTGTTTTATTATTATTTTGTACGATCAAAACTGTTCTTCCTTCAGGTGTTCTGAATGCTACAGTCGACAGATTATCGGTTTGAGATGAAGCTATCCTTTGCGAGTTTGCCGGAATGAACTTAGAAGCGTGAGCAATAATGTAATACGAAACATTTCTCGTGAAATTTTCTTTATCGGAAACTGTAATGGCTCCTTTACATTCCGTACAGCCCCCTTCAGTGTGCGGCTTATACTGCGGATCATTAGCAAGGTTCCATTCCAGAGCTATTTTACTCCAGTTTCTCATAGAACCGATGATCACATTCTTGGTATGCCAATTCAGATCTTCATTAAAGTTGCTCCTGGAGCCTGTCCACTGCTCTGTAAAATAAAGGTTTTTATCAGGATAAGCATTATGGACAGTACTTAACGCAGAAATATCGCCTTCATAAAGATGGAATGCAGAACCATCCACATATTGATAAGCTTCAGGATCACTCAGTATGTTGGTTGCGTATTCAGGTTTATTACAATTGTGGTCGTACACAACAATCTTAGTTGTAATGCCTTTAGATTTAAAAGCAGGTCCCAAATGATTTTTAATAAAATCTTTCTGCTGATCAGAGGTCATATATAAACTCGGATTGTTTCCCGGGTGTAAGGGTTCATTCTGAGGAGTAATGGCATCAATTGTAATCCCTTCTTTTTTCATTCCCTGAATGTATTTTACAAAGTAATCAGCATATACCTTATAGTACTCAGGCTTTAAACTTCCCCCTTTTGACTTTCCGTTATCTTTCATCCAGACAGGTGCAGACCAGGGTGCCGAAATAAACTTAATTTTAGGATTAATTGCTAAAATCTCCTTTAGCATAGCAATCAGATCTTTGTCCTTTGCAAGGCTGAAATGTTGTAATGATGAATCTTTTTGTCCTTCCGGTAAATCGTCATAGGAGAAAACTTCACTGTCAAGATCTGAAGCTCCGACACTCAATCTTATATAAGAGACTGAAATGGACTGATCCTTTTTACCAAAAAGTTCATATAATAATACTTTTCTTTTAGTTTCTGAAAGCCTGTTGATTACTTCCACACTTCCTCCTGTCAGCGTATATCCGAAACCGTCAATATATTGAAACTTCTGCTGGTCATCAATTTCAATATTCTGACTGCTACCCGGATTGTTTGTAAAACCAATTGAAGGTTGCTGTTGTAATTTTATACTCTCATCTCCTTTCGTAAGCCATATCTGAACTTCGTTTCTTGTACTTACCGAATGTGACTTGCATGCTGATAAAGATAAAAGTACCACACCACAAAGTGGTGTGATACTTCTAAAAAAGAAACTATATAAACTGTGAAACTTCATGTTTTTAGTAGCCAGGGTTTTGTTTTAATGCTGTATTTACTAGTTCATTAAAAGGAATTGGCAAAATTTCATTTTTACCTGCAGTAAAGCCTCTTGCTCCCAATTTTGCCGGAGCATCCCCCCATCTTACCAGGTCAAACCATCTGTGTCCTTCACCTGCTAGCTCTCTCCTTCTTTCGTCTTTAATAGCCTGCATAGAAACCGGAACTGAAGGCAATCCTACTCTATCCCTTACAGCATCTAGTAGGGCCTGAGCTCTTGCTCCGGAACCTCCTAAAGCTTCTGCTTCCATAAGATAAGTATCTGCTAATCTGATGGCCATATAATTTTGACGGAAGTTCAATTCTGTAGCTCCCGGCTCCGTGGATTTATCAGCATTTGTAGGTAAAAATTTCTGTAAGAAATATCCTGTATCCTTGAATCCTGGCGTATAGGTAATCTTACCGTCTTGCTTTAATTGTTTTGCATTAAAGATGGTCGCATTTAAACGAGGATCTCCCTGCATGAAATTAAACAGATCGTCGGTTGCAGGATTGAATCCCCATCCTTTATAGATGTCCGGTGCATCATTTGCAGGTTGTCCTGGTGCCGGAGCCACCTTTCCGTAAGATATTATTGCTACCATCTGGTTGACTGTATTTCCTTCATCCTTTCCACTTCCCCAAAATGCCCAGTCTGCATTACTCTTATTGGTATGCATTACTTCTAATATAGACTCTGATGTGAATTTATTGTTCACCACCCACAGATCGGCAAAATTAGCAACCAATTTATATCCATACTGGCTCGTTCCTCCTGGAGTTCCGTTTACCATTGCAAACTGGGTAGCCGCTTCAGAATTCTTTTTATCATATAAATAAATCTTGCCTAATATAGCACGAGCAGATCCTTGTGTGATTCTTCCAAGTTCACTTTTGTTTGTTGATGCAATGGATACCGGCAGATCATTAATAGCGGAAAGAATATCGGATTCTATCTGGGTATACACATCTTCAGGTTTTGCCTGAGGAATATTATAGTAATCATCGTCATATTTAATCGGTTTTAAAATCAATGGAATATTTTTGAATATCCTCAATAATTCAAAATAATACAATGACCTTAGGACTTTTGCTTCTGCAATGAAACGCTTTCTTTTCTGTTCGTCCATATTTGAATTCGGAATCCTTTCAAACAATAGATTCGCTTTCGCAATCCCCTGATAAAAATCTTTCCAATAACTAGGAGGCATAATAATAGGATTGATCGTATAATTAGAAAACCCCTGTATTCCTGCACCATCCGTGGAACTTCCCCCTCCGGAATAGAAATCATCAGATGCTCCGTTGAAGAAAGTAACCTCATTTTCAAATCCACCAGAGTATTTTCTCAACATATCATACACAGCCACAAGACCACTGAATGACTCAGCTTCGTTTCTAAAATAATTATCGGGTTCAAATGTCCCTGAGTTCTGTACATCCTCTAGGTTGCTGTTATTACAAGAAACAGCTCCAAAGCCTATTCCTGCTAATAATAAGACAGATAAACTCTTATATATAAATCTTTTATTTTTCATTTTTCTTTTAATTAAAATTGTACACTAGCTCCGAAAAGGAAAGTTCTTGCCTGTGGATAATACGCCCGGTCGATTCCGAATGTATCTCCTCCTGCTATTTCAGGATCAAATCCCGTATACTTAGTGAAAGTAACAAGGTTTTCTGCCGTAACGTAGAATCTTACTTTACTTGCTCCAATTGTTTCAGAAAGATTTTTTGGAAGTGTATATCCTACCTGTACCAGTTTCAAACGTAAATAATCACCTTTTTGCAAATAATAATCAGACATTCTTGTATAGTTTTGATTAGGATCATCTTTAGTCACTCTTGCAATGGTGTTGGAAGTTCCTTCTCCTGTCCAACGATCAAGAATGGTTGTTTGATAATTGGCTTCCTGGATATCCAGTCTTCTCAATCCCTGGAATATTTTGTTCCCTGCTTGTCCCTGAGCAAATATCATCAGATCGAAGTTTTTGTAGTTCATATTCAGGGTAAGTCCAAACGTATATTTTGGAACAGAATTCCCAAGGTTTACATAGTCATTCTCATCAATTTTTCCATCACCATTAGCATCCAGTCGCTTGAAATCTCCTGGCTTTGCGTTAGCCTGAATCACACCTCCAGAAGCATTTCTGTACGCGTCAATTTCTGCCTGGTTTTGGAAAATACCTAAGTTCTGATATCCATAAAATGATCCGTAAGAGGAACCAACCTGTAGTCTGGAAACAGCTCCCATTGATTGGTATGAAGCAAAGTTTACATAAGGTTTATCTCCTTCAAGCCTTGTAATTTCATTTTTCAGATAAGCAAAATTTCCGTTTGCTGAAAATCCAAAATCACCCCAGTTCTTTTTATATCCAAGACTTACTTCCACCCCGTCATTATTCATATCCCCGATATTTCTCCAAGGGTTGTTGATCAGACCAAGGTAACCCGGAAGATCGATTTTTCTCAAAATATCCGTACTTTTCTTTCTGTACACATCTACTGATAAATCAAAGTTCTTAAAGATTTTTAAATCCGCAGCGATGTTTAGCTGAGATGTCCTTTCCCATTTCAGATTAGGGTTCTCTAATGTACTTGGCGCATATCCAATATGGATTACATCATCTCCGAAGGTATAATTACTTCCAGGAATCAGGAAGTTGGCATATTGGAAATCATCAATGGCATCATTTCCTAAGACTCCATATCCCCCTCTTAGCTTAAAGCTGTTAATAACATTATTTTCCGGCCAGAATTCTTCATTGGATACATTCCATCCCAAAGACATTGCCGGGAAGTTCCCCCAGTGATAAGCTCTTGCGAATTTTGATGATCCGTCTCTACGAATTGTTCCGGTGAAAAGGTATCTGTTTGCATAGTCGTAAACCACTCTCGCAAAATAGGATGTTTTATGGGTTTCTTTCCCGTCCCAAGCGTTGGTAGATCTGTCGGACTGAGGAATTTCAAAATTAAAAGAAGCTTCCTGCCAGTTATTCGTAGGTAAGTTTTTATAAGTAGTGTTTTGACCTGAAGAAATATTATACTCATAATATCCTTGTCCCAACAATACATTTAAGCTGTGCTGTCCAAATTTATTTTGATAGGTAACCGTATTCTCTGTACTCCATTCAAATTTTTTCTGTGTTTCTCTGAATAAGCTGTTAAAGTCATTCTTAACTGCAGAACTTAAATAAGATACCGGCGTAAATGCCTGATTCCCCCAATAGGAAAGCTTCCCATTTACGCTTGATTTAAAGCTCAGGTGCTTGCTTAACTTCAAATCCGCAAATACATTGGCAACCAAATCATCCGTCCAGTTATACCTTCCTAACTGAGTTTGCTGGAAAGCCAATGGGTTGGACATCTCTTTACTTACATAGTGAGAGATTCCATATGGATTTCCGTTAGGATCGTTGATGTGATTTGGGTTATTAATGTAGTCACTAGGAAAAGGCTGATTAGCCACTCCGTTTGTTACTACTACAGGAGTTGTTGGATCGAGGTTGATCGCGGAACTCAAAGGTCCACCAAACTCTCCATTCGCATTGATTCCCTGTGATTTAGTATGTGTATAGGCAAAAGTTTGTCCAACCGTTAAGAAATCAAATACTTTATGCGTGGAATTAATTCTTCCGTTAATCCTTTTGTAATTAGAGATATCCCGCAATACAATACCCTGTTGGTCATAATAACCAAATGAAGTATAAAAAGTAGATTTATCGCTTCCTCCACTGATGCTGAATTCATGGGAAGAACGTTGAGCAGAATTAAAAATTTGTTTTTGCCAATCTGTTCCATTTCCCAAAGCTGAAGGATTTGCAAATTCAGGTGCTCTTCCATCATTCATATTAGCTTCGTTCATGATCATCCCATACTGTGTAGCATTAAGGAGATCCAGTTTTTTTGCAGCACTTCCTACTCCAAAGAAACCATTATAAGAAAGGTTTAATCTTCCTTTAGCTCCCTTCTTAGTAGTAATCAGGACAACCCCTTTCGCTGCAGAAACCCCGTAGATTGCAGCCGAAGCACCATCTTTCAGGATTTCCATTCCCTCAATATCGGACTGATTTAACCAGGCAATGTTATCCACTACGATGCCATCTACAACCCACAAGGGATCGTTACTTCCCGCACCAAAACTGGTAATACCACGGACCCTGATTGTAGCAGGAGAACCCGGTTGCCCGGAATTTGAAATTACGGAAACACCCGCTGCCCTACCTTGCAGAACCTGCTCTGGTCTTCCCATAGGAACGTCATCAATATCGGAAGCTTTGATGCTCGATATTGCTCCGGTCACATTACTCTTCTTTTGAGTACCATAACCAATCATTACCACTTCCTCAATTTTCTGTTCTTTCGGAAGAGTATCATTGGCTGTTTTCTGGGCACTGAAATTAGCTGTAAAATATAGTACAGCAACTACTCCCAAACCTCTTGATATTCTAATATTCATATACAGTTAGTTTTTTAATTCTCATTTTGAGACAATAAAAATATATTTTTTTTTAAATAGTTAACATTATATTAATAAATATTTTAATATTTCTTTTATTTTTGGGGGTTCAAAGCCCTTTTTTTTGATTAAAATTTCATAAAAACTCATAAAAATTTAATAAAATTAATCCCCAAAATGACGAGCAAGCTTCACAATATTTCACTTCCGTTAAAACTTACCTTCCTCATTTTCTCTATGGTCTTAAACTGCATGGGTATTGTTATCTTGCAACTTTCCGAAGCCAAAATCACTTATGAAAAATTGGGACTTTTAGAATCTTTCAAAGATTTACCAATTGCCTTTTTTTCTCTTTTTGCCGTCAATTTTATAAGCAGAATCGGGACAAAAAAAGCTTTGATCTTTGCTCTGATTATTGTAGGAATCTGTTCATCAATTCTCCCCTTCGTAAAAGTATTCTGGTTTTATAAGCTTTGGTTTGCTATTATAGGGACATGCTTTGCCATAGGGAAGATTTGTGTTTTCGGAATTATCAGAAATAATATTTCCGATGAAAAATCCCTTACCAAAACCATGAGTAATGTAGAAGCATCATTCATGATCGGGATCTTTGTGGTCAATACGGGGTTTGGGTGGCTGATCTCCAGTCAATATTCGGAATACTGGAAGTTTGGGTTTATCGGAATTTCCTTCCTCTCCTTTGTTACCATTATTTTGTTTTCAAGATTGGAGATCGCTGAACCGGAAAAGAATTTTGAAAATAAAACCTTTCTTTCCGACCTGTCAGGATTTATAACTCCTTCTATTGTTGTATTTCTGGTTGTTGTCTTTTCCATTGTATTTGTTGAGCAAAGCTTTAATTCCTGGTTACCTTCATTTTATAAAAACCATTTGAAGGTCAATTCGTTCTTTGCCCTTCAGGCATCTTCCTTTTTAGCTCTTTTCTCTTATGTAGGAAGAACAATCACCGCGAACGTTATCCATCGTTTTCATCTTTCAAAATATTATATCTTCTGCTTACTGTTTATTATTTTCGTGTTAGCAGGTATTTTAGGAATACAATACCTTGATTCTGAAGATTCAAAGGTCATTTTATTTTTATTTCCTGTTATAGGATTGTTTCTTTCTCCTCTCTATCCGGTTCTTAATTCCAAAATGATTGTTCAGGTGGATAAAGAAAAAACGAATCTTTTTACTTCATTAATCGTTATTTTTTCGTCTTTGGGAAGTTCAGTAAGTTCTATCGTTATATCACTACTCTTTGAAAATCAATTACTAACGTACTATCCACTATACATTTTATTTATTGTAACTGTCCTTTTTTCAATAAGTTTGATTTATTTTAAACTTATTAAAAAAACATATTGAAAATAATTTTATTTTTACTCCCATGGAAATCAAGGATTCAAAAAATAAAGAAACGCTTAAGGAGCTTATTGATACTAAAGACTTTGTAGCCCACATTTCAGTGGACTGTACCATATTTGGTTTTCACAATAATATCCTGAAAGTTCTGCTCTTAAAATATCATGATTTAGATCTCTGGTCACTTCCCGGCGGATTTGTGTTTAATGATGAAGATCTGAGAGAGGCTGCTCAACGTGTACTTTACGAAAGAACCCACCTGAAGGACATTTTCCTGAAACAGTTCCATACCTTTGGAAGGATAGACCGTACGGAAAACAATGTCCACCAGATCCTGCTTAAAAATAAAGGCATAGAAGTACCAAGAAATCACTGGATATTTCAAAGGTTCATCACTGTAGGATATTGCAGTCTTATTGACTTTTCCCTTGCCAATACTTTTCCGGACGCTTTTAATGAAACCTGTGAATGGTTTGAAGTGAACAACCTGCCTAAAATGGCATTTGATCATGATAAAATTATTGAAACAGGATTGGAATACCTTCGAATGAATATCAATACCGAGGTGGCTGCCAGCAATTTATTACCGTTGAAATTTACCATGAAGGACTTGCAGTCATTGTACGAAACCATTTTAGGCCAGAAATTCAGAAGGAATAATTTTCAGCGTAAAATATTAAGCCTAAATATTCTTGAAAGACTGGAAAAACTATATGATGGCTCTGCCAACAAAGCGCCTTATCTCTATAAATTTAAGAATAAAATCCATAATTCCGCCAACCACTATCCTATTTCCAACGAAGAGGAAGAGGAATAATTCAACGTTCTTATTTAAAGCTTAGATTATCGTCATCCTAAAAAGTTGGCGTAATTCTATATGTCCTGCAGGTACATTAAAAAAATAGGCTGAAATAAAGCAAGCAAAAAAAATTTTTCTGAAATCGCGAAAAATGCTATTTTTAGGAAAATTTAAAAAATGTCATATTATCCTCTTACAAGTATTCCTGACTATTACGGAATTGATGCCTTACTTACCGAAGAACACAAGCTAATCCGCCAATCTATAAGGGATTGGGTAGAAAGCTTTGTAATGCCTCAGATAGATCATGCTGCTCAAAATCATACAGATTTACCTGGTTTAATGAAAGAATTAGGGAAAATAGGTGCGCTTGGTCCATACATTCCGGTAGAATACGGTGGTTCCGGATTAGATCAGATCTCTTATGGTCTTATCATGCAGGAATTGGAAAGAGGAGATTCAGCAGTTCGTTCTGCCGCTTCTGTACAAAGTTCTTTGGTGATGTTTCCTATTAATGAATTTGGTTCTGAGGAACAGAAAAGAAAATACCTTCCTCAGCTGGCATCCGGAGACATGATCGGATCTTTTGGATTAACGGAGCCTAACCATGGATCAGATCCCGGCTCTATGGAAACCTATTTTAAAGATATGGGAGATCATTATCTTCTGAATGGTGCGAAAATGTGGATCACAAACTCTCCTTTATGCGATATTGCGGTAGTTTGGGCTAAAAATGAAGAAGGAAAAATTCAGGGATTAATCGTTGAAAGAGGAATGGAAGGATTTACGACTCCTGAAACACATAATAAGTGGAGTTTGAGAGCTTCTAAAACCGGAGAATTGGTATTCAATAATGTAAAGGTTCCAAAAGAAAACCTTCTTCCTGGAGTAACGGGATTAAAGGGACCTCTTTCTTGCCTTAACTCGGCAAGATACGGGATTTCCTGGGGAGTAATCGGGGCAGCAATTGACTGCTACTGTACTGCTGTTCAGTATTCTAAAGAGAGAAAACAATTTGGCAATCCAATCGGATCTTATCAGCTACAACAGAAAAAATTAGCTGAATTTTTGACAGAAATTACAAAAGCACAATTGCTTTGTTTACAGTTAGGAAATCTTAAAAACGATCACAAAGCAAGTCCTGCACAGATTTCAATGGCTAAAAGAAATAACGTAAAAATGGCTATAGATATCGCCAGAGAATCCCGTCAGATTTTAGGAGGAATGGGAATCATGGGGGAATTCCCAATGATGAGACACGCTGCAAACCTTGAATCGGTAATTACTTATGAGGGAACCCACGATGTTCACCTGTTAATTACCGGAATGGATATTACTGGTATTAATGCTTTCTAAGTATAAAATAATAGAGATGTATAAAGCGTCCGGTCAGCTGACCGGACGCTTTTATTTTGTAATAATTGCAATACTACTATTCAATGAATAATTATTGATATCTCAACAAGGTGAATTTAATTTTTAAAAATTCTATATTAACCTAACCAAAAATTGTCATTATGAAAAAAATTACTCTTTTATTGCTTGGACTTGCTGCTCCATTTTACTTTTCTCAGCAGGCAGGAGACGTAGCCAGTTTTGAACAAAAGCTGGATTTAACTCCCCAGGGAGTTATCAATTTTATCGCCAATAACCTTGGAGAACAAAATGCTCCTGATTTTGTAAGTTATCTTAATGGATTTAACGTGGGTTTGAAAGCGTACAAAATTACTTACTACACTAAAAATGAAAACAATACACTGGTAAAAGCAACCGGTCTGGTTATGTACCCTAACGTTAACTACAAACTGTCTACCGTTGTTTCCGACCATGGAACAACAGACAGCAGAAATAATGTTCCTTCTAATTTAAGGGGTGTATTATACGCAGGATTTGTTGTTGAATTATCCTATGTACTGAATGGATATATCCTTATGGCTCCGGACTATGTGGGAATGGGAAGTGGTGATGGCGTTCATCCTTATGTCCATTACCCTACTGAAGCCAGCGCAACTATCGATTTTGTAACAGCTGCCAATAAAGTATTAGCACAGTTAGGGATAAAGCGTTATGATGAATATTTTCTGACAGGATATTCCCAGGGAGCACACGCTGCAATGTCTACTTTAAAAAAGCTGAACGATTCGAATCCCACTCAATTGAAATTCAAGTATGCCTACATGGGTGACGGGCCGTATGATTTTTCAGGAGTTACACTGCAAAAAGGGGTTTTAGAAAAAGATGTCTATCCATTTACTTCTTTCCTGGCCAACGTAGTAAATACCTGTAACAACATAGGATATAAAACATATAACACCAGTATTTCAGAGGTTATCTCCGCGGAATATATGGATAAGTATAATTATCATGTCCTGCAGGATAATGGAGGGTTAGTATGGGGACCTCTCATCTGGAGAAAACTTTTCATAAATAATTTTGTGAATGACGTTACTAATAACAACAATAATAAACTCAGACTTTGTTTAAAATCAAATGATGTTTATGACTGGTATAACAAAACGCCTATGACTTTAGGGCACTCAAGTGTAGATCTTGCGATCCCACCTGAAAATACATCAAAAACGATTGATGTACAAAGAGGCTATTACTCATGGTGGGATCTGGATAAATATAAGCTTCAGTCTTTTTACTGGGGCCCTCTGGGACATGTTGGAGGAATAGTTCCATTTGTTCTGGCATCTAATGCAAAATTTAATACCCTCAGGAGCGGTGGGCTTTTTAATGAATGGGCGAAAATCACTTCAAAGTCCGCTGATTCACAACCAAAGCTAAATCCTCTTTATTCGTCACAGATACAACCTAATTCAGGATCTATGGAAGTGATTGAAATAAAAGATTTTAACAAAGATAATTCTCAAGGAAACTCATTAACTCATCAGAATTTAGGCACTTTACAAGATGGTGTATATCTACTAAAAGTATCTCAAAACGATGAAAATAAATGGATCTCGTATATCAAAAATGCCCCAACTCCTATTAACGAAAAGGATATTGTAAATTCCGAAAACAATAATATAATCAGTTTAAAGATCAATCCTGATGAGTTGATGGCTATTAATATATTTGATGAGAATAGAAGCCTTGTTAAAACAATTCCTCAAAAAGAATATACAAGAGAAGGCGGAATTAACACAAATACCTTAGAATCAAAAAATTACACATTTGAAGTCTTAACAGAATTCTATGGTCTTCAGTTCAATAAGAGCATCACCGGAAATAATGTAGAAAACAGTACTGATATATTCTCTCAAAATAATCAGATTAAAGTCCGCGCCAAAAATGGCCTGAAAAACATTCATATTTATTCAATTTCAGGAACATTAATACAAAATGTGGATCTTACTGCCTCCAGCTTTGAATCCAAATCTTTGGAGCCGGGAGTGTATGTAACGCAGGTAACCCTATCTAATGGAAAAACTATTCACAAGAAAATAAAATTATAACATTACTTTCTTCATTTCAAATTATATTGATTCCAAAGCTGCCTTATATTACATATATAACGCAGCTTTTTTTATAGGAAGAACTCTGTGAACATCAGCATTCATTCAGCTTAATTAGTAAATGATTTGATATTTTCTTTAAAACTAACCTCAGGGTTAAGAATTTCAAGAATAAGACTACGTACCGATTTCATAGCTTCATCAATACCACCTTTTTCAAATTGCAGGGAAACAACCCCTTTTTTTGCCTCTGCGAAACTCCAGATCCCGGTTTCAACAGGAAAACCCCAGAATTCAGGAAGACTTTGAATTACATACTGATAAATACACAACTGAAGAGCCTGTTTTCTGTCGCTGTTATGAAAATAGGCATCTACATTATCAGCATCAATTTTTACGATCAGATTTTTAATTTTTGCGGTCTTGTAATCGATAATCCTTACAGTTCCGTTGAGGCGGTCTATGCGGTCTATAAATCCAAAGAAAGAAACTTTATCTTTTGTGATGTCGTCCAGATAAAAATCCACATTCTCAAACCTTCTTTCGATGGCAATAATTTCCAGTTTGTTTCCTGACTTTACAAGATCCAGATCGTAAGTAAGAATGCTTTCAATTACTTTTTTTGCAATTGCTTTATGGATAAAATTCATTCCCTTTTCATAGAATTCCGGCTGGTGTTTAAGCTTTTCAATTGCTATATCGATATATTGATCTATTGCTTTAATTGATTCTTTTAAATCATTTTCTTTTAATATCTTACCTTTAAGTACTTCATATATTTCTTGAAGTGAATAATGAACCAGATTTCCGTAATTTTTAACAGACAATTCTTCTTCGATTTCATCAGTTTCCGATGTATTTAAAATCTTTGATAAATAAAAATCGATAGGATTATAAAGGTAACTCGTCAAATGGGAAGCAGATACTTTTTCTTTCCATTTTTCAAGTCTTTCCAGAACAATATCCGTTTTATTGATTTCAATAGGCTGAGAGGAAATGGGTTCGGAGGAATTTTCTATAATCAGGTGCTCGATATTGTGTGAGCTTTCCATTTCAATCTGGGTAATAAAACGGCTTTTTTCACCACTATTAACGCCTGAACTTAAAGCATTGAATAAAAGATGTACATTCTGAGCATCCTGAATCAGCCTGTAAAAATGGTAGGCATAAATACTATCATTTTCCAAAAAGGTGTGAAGATCAAAGAACTTCCTTATATCAAAAGGAATATAAGTATTCTGCGAATTTCCTAATGGCAGCTTTCCTTCATTTACAGATAGCAGAATCACGTTCTCAAAATTTAAAAGCCTGGTTTCCAGCAATCCCATGATCTGCAATCCTCTTAAAGGCTCTCCCTGAAAGTCGATACTCTCGGAATTAATATGCTGATTAATAAGTATTTCAAGCGTTTCCATCTTAATCTCAAAATCATAAGGGGTCACCTGATTTTTAATGATCCTGAATGCATTTTCAAAATGGGAAACATTTTCATATTGGATATCATCTATTTCCAACCATTTAATCTTCTTACAAAAATCAATAAGCATGTCAAGGTATCGTCCTGTTGAATCTGCCTTTTGAAGTAAATGAAAATAAGAGAGTCCGCTTAAAAGTTCCCGTAATAGCTTCTGGGATATATAAACGATATTTCTCTCTTCTATCCTTGCTTTAAAATGGTTGATAATCTGTTCATCCTCAGGTGATTTCGGGAGCTCTTCGAGGATGGGAAACAAATCCCTGTAATAATATGAGGATTTATTTTTTTCCAATTGTTTCTGGAGATAGAAAAGCTGTTTGACAGCATTGGAAAAAGAGAGATTCTTCAGAGGAAACCCCATGGTAATATTCAGATGGTCAATACCATGCATAACATCCAGACTTGCCGGAAGCAGATTTTCATCCAGCAGCACCAATGCAGTATTCGAATAGGTTTTGTTCTCAATTTCACTGAATATTTCAGGCAGTATTTTTGTTTGAGTTACATTACCGGATACTTCATAAACTTTGATGTTTTTAGGTTGGTTAAAATCATCTTCGATCCACTGAAAAGCCCTGCTGTCATTAAACTCCTTCCACAACTTATGATTTCTCAGAAACTTTCCGGCTTCTTGTCTTTCATCATCGAAATAGTAATGATCCGCCTGGAAAAAGCACTGTCCTTTATCCCATTGGAGCAAACTTCTCACCAGCTTTTCTTCCACAGGAGTGAAAGCATTAAACCCACAGAATACAAACTGCTGGTCGGTCGCCTTGGCGAAATCGTTTATTTTAGCTTTAGCTGTTTCATGGATCATTCCTGAAGTAGCCCAATTCCTTTCCTGTAATTTCTTTTTTAAAACAGGAAGAAAAATATTCATATTCCTCCAGAAATTAAGGAACTTTTTCCTTGGAACATCATCATCTTCTCCTAAATTCTGAGCCCATTCCTTGATCCTCTCTTCATCAAACATATACTGGAGTACTACTTCATCACTATCCGAAAATTTCAAAATATCATCCCAGTCTTTTTGTAAAGTAGGAAACCACTTCAGAAAGTCAGAGAAATTATCATTGGGAATCAGGTTAAGACTTTTATAGACATCAAACGCAAAAAGCCACAGGGCAATCCCCTGAATGGGTTGCTTATCCGCAATACGGTCAATAAGTTCCTCTATCGTATAAAAGTTGGGCAGAAATCCTGAATAATTATTTTCCTCAAGGATCTGACGGATAAAAACAATGGGCCTTTTTCCGGGAATAACAATATTAAATACGGATAAATCTGTATTTTGGGCTAAGAGTTCGTGAATGATTTTATTGAGAAATTTCAAGACTTTTTATAGCTATTTAATTGGTCTAACTGTTCCGTTATACTGGTATTATATTCAGCTTGCTTTTCCTTATTCATTCCATTTTGTGTTTCTTTGTCATAGGCAATCTGGAAATCTCTGTATTCATGCAACACCCTGTCATAAATAGCTTTGAATTTTTTCTGGTAATCACCTGCGGTTTTAATGTTTTCCATTACTTCTTTCCGAAGCTTTCTGGCATATAGTTCAGCAATATCAAAATGCTTTTGCTCGTGGAGTAACACATAATCATTGATCCTTTTTACATCTTTCCACGACTTATCTTTATTGAAAATAGTTAGAACTTCAATTTTCACAGGAGATGCAGGGTTGGAGGAAGTGACAACGGAATATTCCCAACCACAATGGGTATAGGCAACTACATCTTTATTGCTTTTTCTGCTCACCGGACTTTTAAAATCATCCCAGGTAAGCTTCTGATCTTCTTTCCAGATAATTTTCTGACCGAATATCTGAACGGATACCAAAAGACAAATAAAGATGGTCCACTTCATTATTTCACTACGATGGTTTTGGTGATCCAGCTGTTCGTTGCCTGCCAGAATTTAAAGGTATAAGTTCCGGTCTGCTGAGGATTGAAATTGATCTGATTCATACCCTGATGGGTAGATTGTGAACATTGAGCATCAGTTCGGAATTTATAAGCAGTAACCGTTCTGGTTAAATTATCACTGTGAATGTAATCATAGCCATAGAAGCCTTCACATTGTGACACATAAGAAGAATAAGTTTTTATATGCTGAATATCAAAAACGTTCATCGTGTCTTTAGAAATTTTTACACTATCAATTTTTACCTTATCAATAGATTGTATGGATTCATAATCATCATCATGACAGGAAGCAACAACTATCCCTAAAATTATTGCAGAAAACCCAATATTTAAAAGTCTTTTCATAACACAATATTTTTCGATTATTAATAAATATTTAGCAAAAATTATTCCTTTGTTAACGAAAATTAAGAATTAAAATTTCCTTTCGATAAATAAACTACTTTTTTGGTATCAAAAAACTCTTCTTTAAAATAAGTATTAAGATTATAAATTTCACACTTCAAACCGGCGAGTTCTTCAGCGAGATCTCCTCCTTTCAGATATAGCACCCCATTATGCTTTGCATTAAATTGTTCTTTTTCAAATTTACCTTTCAACCATCTTAGGAATTCAGGCATTTGAGTAACCGCCCGGCTTACTACAAAGTGAAATTTTTCTTTTAATTTCTCAGCTCTACCATGGATTGCAGTAACATTAGTAAGTCCTACTCCTTCTGCAACAGCATTTACAACACTGATCTTCTTACCGATGGAATCTATGAGTGTAAATTGAGAATCCGGAAATAAAATAGCTAAAGGAATTCCGGGAAAACCACCTCCCGTTCCAATATCAAGAACCCGGGTTCCGGGAGAAAACTCCATTACTTTAGCAATCCCTAATGAATGCAGGATATGCTTTTCATATAAAGATTCCATATCTTTTCTGGAAATCACATTGATTTTTTCATTCCACTCATTATAGAGACTTTCCAATTGAGTAAATTGTTGTATCTGATTTTCTGTGAGATCCGGAAAATATTTTAATAGTAACGATATAGACATAAGAATTATTATAATTTGCAAAAATAAGTTTATTTCACGTTGTATTCAAATTAAGTCGCCTAAATCAGGGTTTTTAAGCCAATAAGATTATTTTGCAATAGCGGGTATCACCGGTACACTTACGTTTCCGCTTGTATTCACGGTTTGTACTGCAAAAATATAGTTGTCTTTTGAGAGCGGGATTTTCAGTGAAAGCTCCTTGGTAAATATTTTCTTCTGCCACAAGGGATTATCTGTTTCTCTCACTAACACATAGTAACCTGCAGCCAGTCCCGATTTTGGTTTTTTCCAATGCAGAACAGTAGAGTTGGTAAGTTCTTTAACTTCTATTTCAACCTGCTCGGGCTTTGATGCAGATTTAGCAAGACTGGCTAATACAGCAACGTTGGCAGCTACATTCTTTCGTAAATAATTAAAGTCAATAAACTCAGGAAGATCACCATATTGCTTATTATTTTCTTTTCTTATATCCTGATGCTGATGATCATAATTTTCATAATATTCCGTCAATCTTACAGAAGGAAATCCATAGTTCACAAAGCTCGAATGATCTCCTCCACGTAAAAACCTGTCATTTCTGTAGATCAGCTTTACTTCAAGTTTTTTCACATATTTTTCAGCAACCTCCTTAATGTATCTCGCTAACTGACGGGATTCGCCATCATTTTCCAAGCCCAGATTTCTTAATCCCAAAGCTTTTTTATCCAGGTCAGCATAAGGCAATCCTTCACTGAACACCCGCAGTGTGTAATCATTGATTTCACCAGTCTCTCCCGCTTTGGCATTTCCTATCATATCATTATTCAAAACAGCTTCTAATTGCACATTCTCCTTTTTCATTTTCTCTGCCAGTAATTTAGAACCAAGCAGCGACTGTTCTTCTCCGGAAAAAGCAACGAAAATAATAGATGCCGGAAACTTGGATCTGCTGAGAACCCTTGCCGCTTCTATCACAGCACTTACTCCACTTCCATCGTCATTTGCCCCTGGAGCAAACGATGTCCTGTTCATTACATCCGTAACACGAGAATCTAGATGTCCTGAAATCAGGAAAACCCTTTTGTCATCAGGGTCAGTCCCCCTTAAAAAAGCACACGCATTCCCAAGATTAGTCACCTGATCTACCCTTTTTCCATCCGGCTGAATATCTTGCTGCTGCAAATAAACTTCCATTCTTCCCCCTGAATTTTTTGCAAATTCTTTAAACTTACTTAAAACCCAGGTCCTTGCCGCTCCTATCCCATTTTCCGGATCATTTATCTTGCTTAACGTATGTCTTGTATTAAAACTTACAAGACTGTTGATATAACTTTTCAGGGAATCTGAGTTTACCTCGGAAACATATTTTTTTATTTCACCGTCTTTTTCAGGTATTTGTGAAAAACCTATAAACGGAATCAACAGCAGAAGAACAGAATATTTCATAAGATTAAATGTAAGATGATTTAAATATACAAAACGTACAGCTTGAGAAGCTTTTTTTATTTTAATATTATATTTAAATTAAGTTTTATTATATATTTTTGTTACAATACAAAAATATTACATGGACAAACTTTCAGATAGAGTAAAAAGACTTGGATACTCGCAGACTTTTGTAATGTCTAATAAGGCTAGAGAAATGAAAGCCAACGGAATAGACGTTATCAGCTTAACACTTGGCGAACCGGATTTTGATGTTCCCGACAATATAAAACAAGCGGCTTTTGATGCCATTAATCAAAATTACAGTCATTACTCGCCTGTTCCGGGCTTTCTGGAGCTTCGTGAAGCTATTGCATATAAATTAAAAAGAGATAATCATTTAGAATATAAACCTACACAAATATGTGTTTCCAATGGTGCCAAACAAGCTATTTTAAATGTTCTGGCTGCCATCATCAATGACGGAGATGAAGTGATCCTTCCAACACCGTATTGGGTAAGTTATGACGAAATGGTAAAAATGATGGGCGGAAATTCCGTTATGGTTCCAACCTCTTATGTAACTGATTTCAAAATCACTGCCGAACAGCTGGAAGAAGCGATTACAGATAAAACCAAAGCTGTTTTATTCAGTTCACCTTGTAATCCTTCCGGTGGATATTACACTTACGACGAATTAAAATCCCTGGCTAAAGTCATTGCTAAATACCCTCATGTCACTGTGATTTCTGATGAAATCTACGAGTTTATCAACTATGAAACTAAAACAGCATCTATTGCCCAGTTTCCTGAAGTATATGAGCAAACAGCCGTAATCAACGGAATGTCCAAAGCTTTTGCGATGACAGGCTGGAGAATAGGATATTCCGCATGTCCTGAATGGTTGGCGAAAGCTTGTGAAAAAGTTCAGGGGCAAATGACCAGCGGAGCCAATACAATGGCCCAGAGAGCTTCTATTACTGCTCTGAAAACAGATCCTTCAGAATACAGATACATGATTGATGCCTTCAAAAAAAGAAGAGATCTTGTCTATGATCTGATCACTGAAATCCCGGGATTCAAGGTTCTTTTGCCTAAAGCAGCCTTCTATTTCTTTCCGGATATTTCTTACTATATAGGCAAAACTTTGAACGGAACCGAAATTAAAGATGCTGATGATTTTGCTATGTTTATTTTAGAAAATGCCCATGTAGGATGCGTTGGCGGTGTTTCCTTTGGAAGCCCTGAATGCATCAGATTCTCTTATGCTGCATCAGAAGATGATCTAAGAGAGGCCATGAGAAGAATCAAGGAATTATTAGAAAAATTTAACTAACAATACCAACCGATGAATTTATTAAAGAGAATCACTATTGCAACAAGCATTGCAGCAGCTAGTTTTACGGGCTATGTTCATGCACAGGATTTCCAGTGGAAAGAAGCTAAGGCCAACGGTTATACTTACCGATATGTAACCAATGACCCAACCGCCGCAAGATATTATAAACTGAAAAACGGCTTAACTGTTATTTTAAGTCCAACCAAAAAGGACCCAAGAATCCAGACGTATATTGCTACCAAAGCAGGAAGCAAAACCGACCCTGCTGACCATACAGGTTTAGCCCATTACCTTGAACACATGCTTTTTAAAGGTACCGACAAGTTCGGATCCAAAGACTGGGCAAAAGAAAAACCTCTGCTGGATCAGATCGATGCATTGTATGAAAAATACAATCAGACAAAAGATGAAGCCAAGAGAAAAGAGATCTACAAAGAAATAGACAA
Source organism: Chryseobacterium sp. PTM-20240506 (assembly GCF_048296755.1). NCBI lineage: Bacteria > Pseudomonadati > Bacteroidota > Flavobacteriia > Flavobacteriales > Weeksellaceae > Chryseobacterium > Chryseobacterium sp. PTM-20240506. The sequence goes on along the minus strand of NZ_CP182581.1, from coordinate 544,625 downwards.
AGTATCCGGCGAGGCAGCGAAATATGCCATTGCCAATGAATATGATAAAATGATGTCAGGAATGGGAGCAGATGGCACCAATGCTTTTACATCATTTGAACAAACGGTGTATACGGAAGACATCCCTTCAAATGTTACCGATAAATTCTTAGCTGTTCAGGCAGAAAGATTCAGACAGCCCATTTTAAGGCTTTTCCATACGGAGCTGGAAGCAGTTTATGAAGAAAAGAACCGCGGCCTGGATAATGATTCAAGAAAAGTTTATGAAGCGATGTTCGCAGCCATATTTCCAAATAACAATTACGGGAAACAAACTACAATCGGAACCGTTGAACACTTAAAGAACCCTTCCCTAAAAGCAATCAGAGAATATTTTAACAATTATTATGTTCCTAACAACATGGGAATCATCATGTCTGGAGATTTCAATCCTGATGAAATGATCATTAAAATCGATAAGGAATTCTCCTATATGAAACCTAAGGAGATTCCTGCTTACACTGTTGGGCAGGAGCAGCCTATTACTGCACCGATCACTAAAGAAGTATTTGGCCCTAACCCAGAAAACATCACGATAGGCTTCAGATTTCCGGGGGCGACAACAAGAGATGCCAGACTTCTGAATCTGATAGGAAGCATGCTAACCAACGGGCAAGCGGGACTTATTGACCTTGATCTTGTGAAAAAACAAAAATTATTAGCCGCCTATGCTTTCCCTTATGTTTTAAAAGACTACTCTGTTCTCTTCCTCCAAGGAAACCCTACAGAAGGTCAATCTTTAGATCAGGTTAAAACATTGTTACTGCAGGAGATTGATAAATTAAGAAAGGGAGAATTCTCTGATGATCTTATACAATCTATCGTAAATAACGAAAGGAAGAATATCATTCAGAATAATGAAAAATACTCTTCAAGAGCAAGTACTTTAATGGATGAGTTCACTTCTGATATTGACCACAAAGCAGCTTTGGAATATGTAGAAGAGATATCGAAACTTACTAAAAAAGATATCATGGACTTTGCTTCCAAATATCTTCAGGACAACAATTACGTTGCCATCTATAAGAGAAAAGGAGAAGATAAAAACATTGTAAAAGTAGATAAGCCTACAATTACTCCTGTTTCTGTAAACAGGGACGACCAGTCTCCTTTCCTGAAAAAGATCAACGAAATGCCTGAGTCGGCCATCGCACCGGTTTGGCTGAATTTCGATAAAGACATCGCAAAAAATAAATTAGGCGGCATCGATGTTCTTTCTGTAAAAAATACAGATAATGAATTATTCAGGCTGTATTATCACTTCGATTCAGGAAAATGGAACAACAAAATGCTTCCTTTGGCAGCAGAATACCTTCAATACCTCGGAACCAAAAATAAATCGTCCGAAACCATCAGCAAGGAATTCTATAAACTTGCATCAAGTTTCAGCGTAGGCGCCGGAAATGAGGAAACCTATGTAACCATAGAAGGTCTCAACGAAAATTTTGATAAAACATTAGCTTTATTCGAAGACCTGATCAAAAACTGTGAAGCTGACCAGGCTGCTCTAGATTCTTATAAAGCAAGATTGAAAAAAGCGAGAGCCAATGCAAAACAGAATAAAGGCAGCATCATGGCTGGATTGAGAAGCTACGCACAATATGGCCCTCAAAATCCATTTAATAATGTATTGACAGATGCAGAACTTGATGCCTTAAAAGCAGAAGACCTGATCAAAATACTTCACGATTTGTTCAACTACAAACACAAAGTATTGTATTACGGTCCGAAATCCGGAAGTGAAGCCGTTGCATCCCTCACTCCCATCCACAAGCTTCCGGCTACCTTAAAAGATATGCCGAAGTCTAAAACTTTCACCCAGGTGCCAACAGATAAGACCAAAGTATTATTTGCTCATTATGACATGGTTCAGGCTGAAGTTTTCTGGGTAAGAAACGGAGAGCAATATAATGCAACGATTACTCCTACGGTAAGCTTATTCAATAATTATTTCGGAGGTGGAATGGGATCAATTGTATTCCAGACCATAAGAGAATCCAAAGCCCTGGCTTATTCTACTTATTCTTACTTCTCTCTTCCAAGCAAAAAAGAAGATAAAGATATGATTACTGCTTATGTAGGAACTCAGGCAGATAAATTCAATGAGTCCACTACAGCGATGAATGAGCTTCTCACTACTTTACCGCAGTCTCAACAACTATTTGAAACAGCTAAAAGTGGTTTAAAGAAATCTATCGCTTCGGAAAGAATCACCCAGGACGGAATCATCTTTACTTATTTAAGAGCTCAAAAGCTGGGCAATTCTACTGATATCAGAAAGAATGTTTATGATCAGGCTCCTAAACTGTCATTCGCAGACATTAACAGTTTCCACGATAAGGAAATGAAAGGTAAAAATTTCACCTACTGTATTGTAGCATCTCAGGACAAAGTAAATGAAGCCGACATGAAAAAATTAGGAGAGGTAAAAAAACTCAACTTAAACGAAATTTTCGGTTACTAAATATAATGAAAAAGCTCTGAATTCAGAGCTTTTTTCTTTCTATCGGTTTGAAAACAATTATAGATTTTATTAATCGATTTACATTTGTTTGATAGACAAATCATTCCTATATTTGCAACAGAAAATTTAAATATAAAAACAGAAAAATTATGTCTTTAGTAGGAAAAAAATTCCCGAATCTAACAATCGATGCGATGTCTGAAATGGGTGATGATTTAAGAATCAACATTTTTGAACAAACGACTAAAAATCAAGAGAAAGTTATCTTATTCTGGTATCCAAAAGATTTCACTTTTGTTTGCCCTACAGAGCTTCATGCTTTTCAGGATGCTTTAGGTGAATTTGAAAAAAGAAACACTAAAGTAATCGGAGCTTCATGTGATACTAACGAAGTACACTTTGCATGGTTGAACACTGCAAAAGACAATGGAGGTATCGAAGGTGTAACTTACCCTCTTTTAGCTGATACTCACAGACAATTAGCAAACATCCTAGGAATTGTAGATCAGGATTTCGAATACGATGAAGAAGGAAATGAAAGCTTTACAGGTTCTAATGTAACTTACAGAGCAACATATCTTATCGACGAAACAGGAAAAATCTTCCATGAGTCTGTAAACGATATGCCACTTGGAAGAAACGTGAAAGAATATTTAAGACTAATAGATGCTTATACTCACGTTCAAAAGCATGGAGAAGTTTGTCCTGCAAACTGGGAAGAAGGTAAAGAGGCTATGAAAGCTGACAGAAATTCAACCGCTGAATATTTAGCTAAAAACTAAAAATAATAATGGGGTTTGAATTTTCAGACCCCATTTTTTTTAAATTAAAATCACAACAATTATGTACACAGAGTTAACAGAAGATACATTACAGAATATAGTAAACGATAATGAAAAGGTAGTCGTTCAATACGGTGCTACATGGTGCGGAAACTGCAGAATTATGAAACCAAAGTTCAAAAAACTGGCTTCTGAAAATGAAGCAATTCCATTTCTTTATGTAGACGCTGAGAAATTACCTGAAAGCAGAAAACTGGCTAAAGTAGATAATCTTCCTACGTTTGCGATCTTTAAAAACGGAGCGCTTGTTAACCAGGTTCAATCCAATCAGGCAGAAAGTTTAATTAACCTTTTCAACGAATTATAATTATGAAGTTACCCGTAATCAGACAATTTTATCAGAATCAGACCCCTGAAAACCTGGAAAAGACCCTTGAAGTATTGGAAAGCTTCAGTGAATTCAGAGGAACAAGTGAAGAAGATTTAAATGTAGCAGGAGAGCTTATTACCAATATCTGTGGAGCGTTAGAAGTTCATGCTAATGTTCAGAACGGAATGAGCGAAAAAGATGCTTTAAACTCTTTTGCACAAAAGGTATTAGGATCTATAGATAAATAGTTTTAATTTATTTTAAAATTAAAAGATTAAAGTATTTAAAGATTAGATCACCTGATGTCTAAATACTAAAAATCCCGATGATAATACATCAGGATTTTTTTTAGTTTACAGCCTTTGACAATATCAATCACGCTGTTTAATAATAAAAACCGTCCCTGCAGGATCTGTGATCCAATGCATATTATCAGGGATTTTTTCAAATTCATCACATGTTTCTACATGATGATTCTTGAGATGAGATATCGCTGCCGGTACATCAGGCACATTAAGCTCAAGCCATGTTTCGGAATGGGTATAATTATCCACACAATCAAGCCACACTGTATTCCCGCCAAACTTCACTTCGTGAGTTCTTGATACTGTAGGGTTGTCGATAGACTTCTCTTCAACCTCCATTTTGAGAATATCTTTATAAAAAGAGATCGTTTGTTCGTATTTGTTTTTAGGAATTTTTATGGCAATATTAATTCCTCCTTCAAATTTTGTCTCCATAATCAAGTTTTGGTATTAAGTTGTTGCGCCCAAAATACAAAAAAATTGACATCCTGTATTTTTTAAGGCTTTGATATACTAAAAGATCCCGATGCATAACATCGGGATCTTTCAAATATATTGTGTTGATTATTTAGCTTCTTCTGCTCATCAGGATGCTTAAAACATACCAGAATAAAAGCATGATTGAAGCGAAAAGTTGAAGAGCCGCACCTACATATTGATCTGTAGCATAAGAATCCTTAAGTTTACTTGTCTGGTATAGAATGGTTGCAGAAGCAAGAATCACCATACCTACAGAAAACCAAAGTCCAAGATTGAACCCGAAAATCATTCCGGCTACAATAAGGCCAATTGCTATAAATCCACCAATCACAATGATGTTTCTCAGGAATGAAAAGTCCCTTTTGGAGGTAAATGCTACGGCCGATATACCAGCAAACATAGCGATGGTTAACATAGCCGCCTGAAAAATAACATTAGGCCCAGAGTATACCATTGCAATATAAATCAAAGGCAGGAAAATAACAGCTTCCAATAAAACATAAAATCCAAGCCCTAAATATTGTGTTGATTTGCTTTGCGACAACGACCATTTAGCTGCCAAAACGGAAGCAAGCCAGAAAACACCGATAATCAATAACCATGCATACTTCTGAGCAAACATCATAAAAATCAGCTCCTGTGGAACTGTTTTCAATAAGATCGTTTCAACTCCAATAAAAGCAAGGATAGAAAGCGCAACATGCAAATAGGTTTTTTTGTAAAAAGCAGCCTTCTCTACATCGGTAGACTGTGCTACTAAAACGTCTTTAATCATAATTTATATTTTCTTTAAATATAATGAATTTATTTATTTTTTCTCGACAGGTTTTACTCCAATAATCCTGCCATCTTCCTCAAATAAAACAGTAATGAGATCTTTTGGCAAAGGGGATTTATCATCAGAATATTTATACTGAATAAAAGGATAGCTTACTCCATCCATCAACGTCTGATGACCTGATTTAAAGACTTCAGCTTTTTTCTCCAGCTGAATCCCGTCTTTAAGCTTCTGCAATACCTTATCAGTCACGATGGTCTTTACCTTTTCAGAAAGTAAACCATCGATTGTTGCACGATCAGCAGAAGTTTTCAGAGCCTGTATAAATGCAAAATACTTTTCATTATATAATGCAATTTTATCCTTATCAAGCTCTACTGTTGATTCCTTTCTGTTGTCATTTTGAATTTTTAAGCCTACCACTTTTTGTGAAAATAAAAATGACGCGGTAAAGAGGCTTATGGTAAAAAGCAATTTTTTCATACTATGAGATTTGGTGGCTTAAAGTTAGACTATTTCCAGGAACTTCATGGTATCCACATTATCTGCATATGTATTCAATCCCGGATTCTGGGCTTCTCCAAAACGAATAGAGTCTAATCCTAATTCATCTTTAGCCACAATACATTGGATATTTTCTTCATTTTCCGCAATAAAATTTCTCACTTCATCCATTGAAGAATACCTGCTGAAATTGATAACAGAAAGAGGACTGAACAATTTATCGTCTTCTTTTAACATCACAAAATTATTATCCCAGAACTTATCCTGGTTCAATAGATAAATTGCGCGGTTATAATCATAATTATTAGCATACTTATGATGATTGATGATATCTTTATGATCGATAAAACTTTCAAAAAGCCTGTCGATCAGGAAATCTTCAGGAATTAAAATCCTCGTGACATTTCTGCAACCTAATCCGAAATATTGGAAAATATCATTCGCGAGAAGCTTAAGCTCTTCTTCTGTTTCATCTCCTTTCAGAACAGCAACCGATGTCCTGTTTTTACGAATGATATTCAGGTGATTTTTAAAGTAGTATTCCAGGTATCTCGCGGTATTATTGCTTCCTGTAGCAATTACAGCATCAAAATTGTCTAATCTTTCAACAAATTCGTACTCCACGTTATTATCAGAAAATTCCTTCCATTTTTTTAATAAAAAAGGAATTATATATTGATCTTTTGACGATAATTTGATCACCGGAATATGATTACTTAATACAACAGAGATCACATCGTGCCAACCTACAAGAGGAATATTTCCTGCCAGGATAAGCCCTACCCGCTTTGAAGTTTCAGATGCAGAATAGTCTTTAAGCCAATCTTTTATATTCGTTTCGGCAAGCAATTCAGCCCATTGCCGGAAAGCAAATTTCTGATTATCAATAGTAAACCACGGGTTCTCTATTTCCGACTTTCTCAACAATAATTCAAATTCAGAATCACTTTCGTTGAACTCCTCCGTACTTTTTGCTAAATACGCTCTTATATAATCACTTAGTTTAATAAGTCCTAAAACTTGATTTTCGATATTCATAATTACTGCAAAATTGGGGAATATTTTGTAATTTTGTGCAAATTTAAAAAAAATTAGCGATGGCTATTAAAATAACTGATGAATGCATTAATTGCGGAGCCTGTGAACCGGAATGCCCGAATAATGCAATATATGAAGGAGCCGTAGACTGGAAAGCTTCCGAAGGTACTGAGTTAAGTGGTACTGTAACATTGCCATCAGGATTAACGGTAGATGCGGATGCACCTCAGGAACCTGTAAGTGATGATGTTTATTTTATTGTTACTGATAAATGTACAGAGTGTAAAGGATTCCACGAAGAACCACAATGTGCTGCAGTTTGTCCTGTAGATTGCTGTGTTCCGGATGAAGATCATGTAGAATCCGAAGAAGCACTACTAAATAAAAAAGCGTTCTTACACGGTGAATAAAAAATGCCGTCTCATCAATTATGAGACGGCTTTTTAATTATAATTTCTATAAATCTATTTTAAGAATATAAAGTGAAACCACAGGTTCTAAAAACACCTGTACAACCAAAAAAATAAAAATATGAGCAAAAAGCACAATTTCAGCGCAGGACCATGTATCTTACCAGAAGAGGTATTTCAAAAATCAGCAGAAGCTATTCTTGATTTCAACGGTATCGGGTTATCTATTCTTGAAATTTCTCACAGAAGTAAGGATTTTGTTGCGGTGATGGACGAAGCACGTGCCATTGTAAAAAGGCTGATGAACCTGGGTGATGATTATGAAGTATTATATTTAGGTGGTGGTGCTAGCTTACAGTTTGCAATGGTTCCATACAACCTTATGAAAGTAGGTGGTAAAGCTGCTTACCTGGATACAGGAACTTGGGCTGCCGGAGCTATAAAGGAAGCTAAAAAAGTAGGAACTGTAGATGTTGTAGGTTCTTCAAAAGAGGAAAATTACTCTTTCATCCCAAAAGACTATACTGTTTCTTCAGATTATGATTACTTCCATTGCACATCCAACAATACTATTTATGGAACTCAGATGAAATCGTTTCCCGAAGTGGATACATTGATGGTTTGCGATATGAGCTCAGATATTTTTTCAAGACAACTGGATTTTACTAAATTCGATTTAATCTATGCCGGAGCTCAGAAAAACATGGGACCTGCAGGTGTAACACTGGTTGTTGTAAAAAAAGAAATCCTGGGAAAAACAGGAAGAGAAAACATGCCTTCTTATTTTGATTATGAACAGCACATCAGTAAAGAATCAATGTATAATACACCACCGGTTTTCCCGGTATATGCGTCTTTATTAACACTTCAGTATCTTGAAAGAAACGGAGGAATTGCAGCAGCAGAAAAAAGAAATGAGGCTAAAGCTAAACTTCTTTACGACGAAATAGATAACAATCCTTTGTTTGAAACGTTCTGTGTAAAAGAGGATCGTTCACTAATGAATGTTTCTTTTAGATTAGTCGATGAGTCTAAAAAAGAAGCTTTTGATAATGCATGGAAAGCAGCAGGAATCAATGGGTTAAACGGACACCGAAGCCTTGGAGGTTACAGAGCAAGTCTATACAATGCCTTGCCTATTGAAAGTGTTCAGGTTCTTGTTGATGTCATGAAATCCATTAAGTAATTGAGGTATTAAAAAATTGAAGAATTGAAAGATTATAATGCTAATTATAATTTTATTAATTTGCGAACCAATTTTAAATATTTAAATTTTTCAAATCTTTAGATTTTTAAATAAAAGAAAGTATGAAAGTTTTAGCTAACGATGGAATTTCCAAAGCAGGAGAACTGGCTTTAAAAGAAGCTGGAATTGAAATTCTGAACAACCGTGTTGCGCAGGATCATGTCATCAATTTTATTAACGAAAATAATGTTGATGTTCTACTGGTAAGAAGTGCCACCAAAGTAAAACAGGATCTTATTGATGCCTGCCCGGGTTTGAAGATCATTGGAAGAGGCGGGATCGGAATGGATAATATTGATGTAGAATATGCCAAAAGCAAAGGAATACAAGTCATCAATACCCCTACAGCTTCTTCTAAGTCAGTAGCCGAGCTGGTATTTGCCCATTTCTTTTCCTTAGCAAGGTTTCTTCACGAATCGAACAGATTAATGCCTTTGGAAGGAGAAACTCATTTTGATGCAATGAAAAAGTCATTCAGCAATGCCTATGAGCTTTCGGGAAAGACATTAGGCGTGATTGGTTTTGGAAGTATTGGTCAGGAAGTAGTGAAAATGGGAATTGCATTAGGAATGAAGGTTAAGGTATTGACGAGAAAACCTAAAACAAAGACCCTTTCGTTATCTTTTTTTGACGGACAAACCCTGGATTTTGAAATTACATCTACCAACGATTCTGATTCTTTCTATAAGGACACTGATTTTATAAGTATCAATACTCCTAAAACCAATGAATATATTATAGACACCGATCAGTTCGAGAAAATGAAAGATGGTGTTTATATCGTAAATACTGCAAGAGGTGGGGTAATCAATGAAGTTTCCCTTCTTGATTTCATTGAATCCGGAAAAGTGGCGGGAGCTGCACTGGATGTTTTTGAAAATGAACCTACTCCTGAACTGATCTTACTGATGAATCCATCTTTGTCTCTTTCTCCTCATGTAGGAGGCAATACAGTGGATGCCCAGGAAAAGATCGGGGCAGAACTTGCAGAACAAATTATTAAGCTACAAAAAGAAACTATAAAATAAATATGCCTGTTTTTAAACCATTTCGCGGAATTAGACCTCATAAAGATCTTGAGCAAACTTTTCCTACCCATCCATTAGACAATTTCACCCAAGAGGAAATTGCAGAAAAAGCTCAGGTTGAAAATACTTACATCAATATGATAAAGCCCTATGTTGTAAGTAAATCAAAAGATATTGACCGGAACCTAAGGAAGATCCGTTCTACGTTTGAAGAACTTCTGGAAGAGAAAAAACTCGTTCAGGACAGTTCTGCATACTATCTTTATGAACAGATCTACCCCAACAAACAGGTTTTCAGAGGATTACTTGGTCTAACAAGTCTTGAAGATTTTTGGAACGGAAAAATCAAAAGACATGAAAGTACCATCCCCCAGAAGAAGGAAAAGCTGGCACATTATCTTGAAAAAGTAAACTTACAGGCAGAACCGGTACTTCTTACCTACCCTGCCAATTCCAAAGTGGAGCTTCTTATGAACCATGAGGAGAAAAACGTGCCGATCTTCAACCACGTTGACTCTAAAGGGATCAGACACAAAATCTGGAGAATAGACAACCGTCTTAAATTACAGCAATTCAAGGAGGTCATCGAGCAGATAGATTCTTTTTATATTGCCGACGGTCACCACAGAATTGGTTCCACAGCATTGAATGCAAAGCATCAGAAAGATAAAAATAAAAGACACAACGGTACTGAAGCCTATAATTTTGTATTCAGCTTTATCGTGTCCAATCAGTCCATTAAAATCCATGATTACAACAGAATTGTAAGTGATATTAACGACTTATCTGCTGACGATTTCTTAAAACAGCTTGAACATTATTTCCTGATTCACGAAAAAGAAGAAACCCCATACTACCCTTCTCAGAAATTCCATATTTCGATGTATCTGGACGGTAAATTTTATTCGCTGCACGTGAAGCATGACCTTCGTTCCCAGGAAATGTCATTGGATAATCTTGACCACCATTTATTGGACAAATACATCTTTAAAAACATATTGAAGATAGAAGATCCTGATAGTTCAGATAAAATTTCCTATGTAAAGGGAACTTCCAATCTTGAAGGTATCACTATTCTAAAAGAGAAAATAGACAACGGTGAAGGACGAGTAGGTTTTGGAATTTATCCGGTAAGTTTTAACGATATGATTAAAATTTCAGATCTTAAATTGAGTATGCCTCCAAAATGTACATTTATTGAACCGAAATTGGTTACAGCACTCTTAATGTACGACATGAAACCTTAAATTATTTCCTTTTTTTTCCTACTTTTATGCACGGAAAAGAAAAGGTAAATCAAAAAATGAAAAAAATATTCATTATCATACTTCCACTCTTTTTGAGTGGATTTTTATTTTCTCAAAAAAAAACTCAAAAAAAGCCTCAGAAAAAATTAACCACAGCCAAATTCAACTACGCAGATGAATTTAAACAGATCTCTGATGAAATCTTAATCAATGGTACTGCCTACGAGAATTTAGGAGAATTAACTAAAGGTATAGGTCCTCGTTTCAGTGCTACACAGGGTTATACAAAAGCTACAGAATGGGCAGAAAAAAAGCTGAAAGAAGCAGGTGCCGAAAATATATGGAAGCAGGAAGTTAAAGTACCAGTATGGATCAGGGGAAAGGAATCTTTACAGATAAAAACCAACAATGGAGAGTGGAAAAATATCAGAATGCTTTCTTTCGGAAACTCTGAAGGAACAGGCGGTAAAGACCTTACAGCAGATATTTTGCTTGTGAATGATATTCCGGAACTCAATGCTCTTACTTCAGCTCAGGTAAAGGATAAAATCATTTTTGTGAACTCTCCCATTGACCAGAAGATCATCAATACTGTAGATTCCTATCTTATTTCTGCAAAATCTAAATTGCTCTCCGCTTCTGTAATTGGCAAGAAAGGGGCGAAAGGCCTGATCATCCGATCTCTCACTACAGCATCTGATGATGTTCCCCACGCCAAAATGATCTATTATGAACCCGATGACAGAGTAAAAATACCAGCAGTAACCATAGGCGCAAAATCAGCCAATGAACTGGAAAAATTGTTAAAAAAACAGACTGTCAAGGCAAAGCTTAATATGTCTGCAGAATCAAAAGGAGAAACGATCAATCATAATATCATCGGAGAAATTCCGGGAAAGAAAGATTCTAAGGTAATCCTTTTAGGAGCACAGCTGGATTCATGGGATTTTGCAGAAGGAGCTCATGATGACGGCACAGGAGTCGTACAGTGCCTCGAAGTATTAAGAGCAATTAAAGCTTTAGGAATTGATAACAACCACACCATAAGAGTTGTCCTGTACGCCAATAGTGAAAACGGTGGCCAGGGAAGAGAAGGCTACGCTGCTTATGTGAAAAAGAAAGATGAAAAACACATTTTTGCTTTAGGTACGGATTCGGGAGGCTACTCTCCAAGAGGGTTTTCATTGGATATGGCTCCACAGCGAAGAAGATTGATATTTGATTGGAAAAACTATTTTCTCCCTTATGGAGTGTATGATTTCGATCAAACCTACGCTATACAAGACATTTCACCATTAAAAAAACTGGATATCCCACTTGCGGAATTAGTCGTAGATACTCAGCGTTATTTTGACTACCACCACTCTTCCGAAGATACTTTTGATAAAGTAAACAAAAGAGAGCTTCTCCTAGGAGCTGTCGCTATGACACAAATGATTTTCATGATTGATAAAAATTGGTAATATGAAAAAATTAATAGAAACCACATTAGCTCTCTTAAGCATAGCAACATATGCTCAGGCCCAGGGAGATTCAATACAATTCAGTAAAATTTCCACGGAAATTCTAAATAATGGAAAAGGATATGAAGAACTCAGAGATCTAACACAAAATATTGGAAATCGTTTAAGTGGTTCGGAAGCCTACGAAAAGTCGGTACAATGGGCAGCGAAAGAACTTCGCAATGCCGGGGCAGATAAAGTATGGCTGCAGGAAGTTAGGATTCCAGTCTGGAAAAGGGGAAAAGAGTCTTTATATATAAAAGCCGGTTCAGGAAAGCCCCAAAGCCTCAAAATGCTTTCTTTGGGAAACTCTGAAGGAACAGGAGGAAAAGATGTTTCCGGAGAAATCGTTATGGTCAAATCATTGGAAGAATACGAGCAGCTTCCGGCTGAAAAAGTAAAAGGTAAGATCGTTTTCTTTAACCATCCTTTTGATCAGAATTATGTACAGACTTTCATAGCTTACAGGGATGTCGGTGCTTACAGACGCTCTGCGGCCGCACTTACCGCAAAGAAAGGGGGTAAATTTGCAATCGTCCGTTCTTTGTCTTCTGCATTGGACGATGTTCCGCATACCGGAGGCATGAAATATGAGGATAATATTGAAAAGATTCCCGCAGTTTGTATAGGAAATACAACTGCAGATCAACTGGAAGAACTTTTAAAAACCCAGAAAGTGATTGCAACACTCAATTCTAACTGTGGGATGAAGGGAGAAAAACTTTCTCACTCTGTTATTGGGGAGATTACCGGTAAAAAAGACCAAAACGTAATTGTTGTAGGTGGCCATCTGGATTCCTGGGATGTGGGCCAGGGTGCTCATGATGATGGAGCCGGAATCGTACAGAGTATAGAAGTCTTAAGGACATTTAAAAAATTAGGAATTCAAAATAATCATACCATAAGAGCAGTTTGTTTTGCGAATGAAGAAAATGGAACCAAAGGAGGCAAACAATATGGAAAAACTGCAAAAGAGACCAATGAGAAACACCTTTTTGCAATAGAGTCTGATGCAGGAGGATTTAGCCCAAGAGGAATATCCTTAGAAATGGATGATATTAAAAGAAAACAGATCCAGGGTTGGGTTAATTTATTTTTACCCTATGGCGTTTATAATTTTGATGGAAAATATTCAGGATCCGACATCGCTCCTCTCCATGAGATGGGAGTACCTACAGCTGAGCTGGTTCCCGATCCTCAAAGGTATTTTGACATCCACCATACGGAAGAAGATACTTTTGAGAAGGTAAATCGCAGGGAACTGCTTCTGGGATCCGTAGTAATGACACAACTTATTTATATGATTGATAAAAACTGGTAGACATGAAAAAAATAGTAAGCACATCTTTATTCCTTTTAAGTATGACCTTGTTTGGTCAGGTAAAAGTAAAAGAAGATTCAATACAATTCAGTACAATATCCAAAGAGATCCTTAACAACGGAAAAGGATATACAGAGCTAAGAGACCTGACCAAAAACATTGGCCATCGTTTAAGTGGCTCGGTGGCTTATGAAAAAGCAGTTCAGTGGGCAGCGCAGAAGCTGCGTGATGCCGGAGCTGATAAGGTATGGCTTCAGGAAGTTACCATTCCTGTCTGGGAACGAGGAAAAGAATCTTTAAAGATCACAGCAAACAGTGGCCGATGGAAGACCCTTAAAATGCTTTCTTTAGGAAATTCTGAAGGTACGGGCGGAAAAGATGTTTCCGGAGAAGTCATTATGGTAAAATCCATGGAGGAATACGATCGTCTTCCTGCTGAGAAAGTAAAAGACAAGATCGTGTTTTTTAATTATCCTTTCAGTCAATCGTTTATAGAAACTTTCAGAGGTTATGGGGATGCTGCTAAGTATAGAGTAACTGCCGCAGCTTTAACGGCTAAGAAAGGGGGCAGATTTGCCATTATCCGTTCTCTTTCATCAGCTTTTGACGATATTCCTCACACGGGTGCTATGCGATACGAAGATAATGTAGACAAAGTACCGGCTGTTGCAATCGGAAATACAACAGCGGATGAACTGGAACAACTTTTAAAAACCCAAAAGGTATTGGCTACTTTGAATTCCAACTGTGGAATGAAAGGAGAAAAGCTCTCCCACTCTGTTATCGGGGAAATAACAGGTAAAAAAGATAAAAGCGTAATCGTTGTCGGTGGACATCTGGATTCCTGGGATGTGGGCGAAGGCGCTCATGATGACGGAGCCGGAATTGTACAGAGTATAGAAGTTTTGAGAACATTTAAAAAATTGGGTATTCAAAACAACCATACGATCCGGGTAGTATGTTTCGCCAACGAAGAAAACGGATTAAAAGGTGGCTTACAATATGGAAAAACCGCTAAAGACACCAATGAAAAGCACCTTTTTGCTATAGAATCCGATGCCGGAGGTTTCAGTCCAAGAGGAGTTGCTCTGGAGATGGATGATGCAAAAAGAAATCAGATCAAAGGCTGGGCTCCATTATTCCTCCCTTACGGAGTTTATAATTTTGAAGGAAAATACTCCGGGGCTGATATTTCTCCCCTTCATGCTATGGGAGTACCTACAGCAGAATTGGTTCCGGATTCTCAGCGGTATTTTGATATTCATCATACTCATGAAGATACTTTCGAAAAAGTAAACCGGAGAGAATTGCTGCTGGGAGCGGTAACAATGACCCAACTTATTTATATGATCGATAAGAACTGGTAATATATAAAAAAACCGCCGTACGGCGGTTTTTTTATTTTATGTACTATTGGAAGTTCATTATTTACCGTAACGAAAAACCAGGTTATTTGATTAGTTATCGAAATATTTAAGGTAGACTGTTTGTACCTATTTTAGAAATTCTTTTTTATCAACTCTCAGATCCATAATATTACCGGCTCTTTTTACTCTGATTCCAATAGTTTTATAATCCCTCTCCACCCGATTCATCATATAATGGCAAGCAGATTCTTTATTCAAATGATCCAGATCCACATCATTTATGCTTAAGATTGAATCACCAATTTCCAAAGAGGAACTTTCTCCTTTAAATATAAATGCAACAACCGGCTTGGTATCAATAAAACGGTATCCAAAACCAAAAGATTCCAGTGTTGGCGGATCATTTTTAATCTTCTTCATGTAAATCTTTTTATTCTGCCAGTCCATTATAAATGCAAAGTCTTTGAAAAAATCATTTCCTATTAATCTTGAATTTCCGGTCATGACCATTTCATTATCAAAGATTCTGTTTCCTAAACCTAATGCAGGCATTTTAAAAATAAATCCTGGGACCGGCTTTCCTGCCCCAAAGGCCCCCACAGAACTAATTCCGTAAGTTTCAACATATTGTTTTATCTTTTTTTGATCATAATCACTTTCTAAAATCTTAAGCCTTCCTGTAAATCCGGTATCAAAAGTAAGCCTGATGTTTTTATCTAAAATTTTAGTTTCCACGACCGGTGTTTTCTGATTTTGTGAATCAAAGGGGACTACAGTTTCATAATCATCGAACTTAAAGTTCGAAAGATCTTTTGTCGCTTCAAGCAAATTTTCAGAATAATTCACTTTCCAGAAAAGTTTTGCCATCTGATTAGCACCAATAATACCATCAATTTTAAAACAGCCAAGCTCAGAACCATTCAGGTCCATTACAATAGCACCTATATTTTTAAAAACCACATTATCAACAGTCATTTCCGGTAATTTTGTGAAAATCTGTTCCTGCTTATTTTTCTGGGAATCCTTTACTTTACTGGTATGCTCTTTCTGTAGATTGAGCTCAGTATAAATGGTATTGGAAATAACGGTAGGGGCACCGGAATCAAACAAAAAATTATACAATTTCCCATTAATGTTCACCTTTACAAGTGGTAAATCATTAATAAAATTCAGATTAATTTTCTCAACAGGCTGTGTCAATTGTACTTCTCCACTTTCAAAGAATCGCTTTCCCTGAGCTGAAATCATTATTAAAATAAAAAGGAAAAATAAGGAGAATACTTGCTTCATTAAATTATTTTGAGCTAAAATAGTAATTTTACCGTTGATCACGAAATAAAAACACGATCCTGCTCATATAGTTCTACATGGACTTATCTTGCTAAAAGAGTTGGTTTCCCATCCTTAAATTAATTGTGTTTTTATCCCAATAAAAAAAGCCGACTAAAAAGCCGGCTTTTCCTATAATGGTATTTGAATTATTTCACTTTTACAAGCTCAACATCGAAAACTAACCATGCATTTGGTGGAATAACACCTCCTGCCCCTCTTTCTCCATAACCCATTGCAGGCGGGATCAATAAGGTAGCTGTTTCACCTTCTTTCAGTAACAGGATTCCTTCATCCCATCCTTTGATTACTCTACCCATTCCGATTGGAATTTCGATCGGCTCATTTCTTTTAAAAGAAGAATCGAATTCACTACCGTCTACCAATTTACCTGCATAGTGTACAGATACATTGTCTCCTGATTTCGGAGTTTTTCCATCCGTAGTCTTCGTAATTTTATAATATAATCCGGATTCAGTTTTCTGCATTCCCGCTTTAAGGTTTTCTATCATCTTCTCCTGATTAGCCTTAAATTCTTCTTCTTTTTTCTTTCTCTCAGCTTCTTCTTTTGCTAAATAAGCCTTGTTGTTTTCCTGAATCTTAGCTTTTCCTTCATTGAAAGTTTTAGCCGGATCATAATTCTTATATTCATCCCCTTTACTGAAAACATTCACCTTCTCTAAAACAACATCTGTTTTAGGTTTATCCTGAGGTCCTTTTTCAACATTAGCGATGGCATCAATTACCTCTTCTCCTTTTACTACTTTTCCGAAGATTGTGTGTTTTCCATCCAACCAAGGAGTAGCTACTTCTGTAATGAAAAACTGAGATCCGTTTGAATTAGGTCCTGAGTTAGCCATTGATAAAATACCTTTTCCTGTATGGCGAAGGTCGTTTCTCTCATCTTCGAATTTATATCCTGGATCTCCCATTCCGGTTCCCTGAGGATCTCCCCCCTGGATCATGAAATCCTTGATCACTCTATGGAAAATAGTTCCATCATAAAAAGGAACTCCTTTAGCTTTAGATTTGTTATCAATTTTCCCTTCTGCAAGACCAACAAAGTTAGCTACAGTAACAGGCGATTTTTTGTCTTCAAACTTTACAATAAGGTTTCCTTTTGAAGTTTGAAGATTAGCATAAAGTCCGTCTTTAAGACCTTCGTAAGTTTCTTTGTCTACGTTCATTTTTTTATAAATTGGTGTACAACTCATCAGCGATATACTTGCCGCTGCCAGAATTATATTCTTGTTAAACAATTTCATTTATTGAGCTTTTAATTTTATGATTAATGGGATGTCGTTATCTATTTTTTTTTCGTCTCCATAAGTACCATACGCCAGAGAAGATGGAACCAAAATCGTAACTTCCTCACCATCGTGTATAAAACGCAAAGCATTTTCTACCGCTTTTAATTCATCAAAGTGCCCGAATTTGGCATCTCTTCTTTCAACAGGCTGATCATAGATCTTGGTCTGATCAAAATCATAAAGATCATAAGAATAAGAGATCAGGGAATTATCCGGTCTCCTCTCTCTTGTATCAAAACCTTCAGCATTGACCCAATAGTTGAGTTGGGTAGGATAAAATTTCACCGGCTGATTTTTGATCCACTCCTGAATATGCATTCTTTCCGAAGCGTTAAGGTTTTTCATCCTTGCTTTCGAAATATCCAGATCTTTCTGGCTCAAAACCCCACCCAATGGCGGATGAGCCTGTGAATTCCTGTTACAGCTCAGCAATCCCAATACTGATATGAAGAGTAATTTTTTCATAAACTTTTGCGAAAATAAGCATTTCACAGGATATAATAAACAAAAAAAGCCAAGAATATCTTGGCTTTTATATAATTTTCAAAGTAGAAATTAAACGGTTTCCAACACATTTTTTTCTACCAACACTCTCCATCCGAACGAATCATCCGAAAGATTCGTCTGTATGCTTACCAAATCATTTTTAAGGATTGCTGCAAAGCTTTCTTCATCAGATAATTTTGGTAAATCCAGTTTTTCACCCTGGTATCCTAATGCCTGGAAAATAGTTGTAACAACAGCAGTTCCAACCCCCCAAACTTCTTTCAATGTACCATTCTTCTGCGCTTCAATTACAGCTTTTACAGGTATTGGCTCCACTTTCACTTCAATTCCTCTTTTTTTAGCCAATTGAATGAAACTGTCTCTTGTAACTCCGTCCAGGATCTTTTCTGAAGTAGGAGGAGTAAATACAGTATCGTTGATTCTTACGAAAACGTTCATTGTTCCGCTTTCCTCAAAATATTCGTGAGTAGCATCATCCGTCCAGATGATCTGATCATATCCTTCTTCTATTGCCAGCTGAGTAGGATAAAATGATGCAGCATAATTTCCTGCAGCTTTTGCAGATCCTACACCTCCGTTAGCAGCTCTTGAATAATGATCGGAAATTTTTACTGAAACAGGTTCAGTATAATAACTTTTTGCAGGTGTTGCAACAATTGCAAACATATATTTTTCTGCTACTCTTGCTTTTAAAGCTTCTTCAGTAGCAAAAATCAAAGGTCTGATGTACAAAGACATTCCTTCTCCCTGAGGGATCCAGTTTCTATCGATATCTACCAATGCTTTCAGACCATCTAAAAACATTTCTTCCGTTACCTCAGGCATTGCAAGACGCTTAGCCGATTTATTGATACGTTCAAAATTCTTTTCAGGCCTGAATAGGAAAACCTGTCCCTCCTGATCTTTATAAGCTTTCATTCCTTCGAAACAAGCTTGTCCGTAATTTACCCCCATCATTGCAGGTGTAAAGGCTAAAGGCCCATAAGGCACCAATTTTACGTCCCCCCACTTTCCATTCTCATACTCACATATTACCATATGGTCTATGAAAGTATTCCCAAAAGAAAAATTATTTGGGTCGAATGATGAAAGTCTGGAATTCTCAGTTTTTTGAATTATCATTTCTAAAATTTTTTATGATGTTCTACAAATTTAACATAATTTTCTAAATATAAAAATTTTAGACTAAATTTGACAAAAAAATAGGGTGAAACGAGAGATAAAGACCACAAACGACGGAAGTAAAACACTGTTTATCAATGAATTAAATGAAAACTACCATTCTCATCACGGAGCATTACAAGAAGCCGAACACGTGTTTATCAATAATGGACTAATTTTGATAAATGATTACGAAATTAATATTTTAGAACTCGGTTTGGGGACAGGTTTGAATGTTTTGGTTACAATTAATGAATATTTAAAAACTGATAAAAATCATGTCATCAACTATTTTTCTCTGGAAAAATATCCCATAAATGAATCGGAAATTAAAGATTTGGCCTATTTTGAACTTTTTGATAACATTGAATTCAAAGAAATTTATCATAAAATTCATGCTGCAGAATGGGAAAAATCAGTAGAAATAGTTAAAAATTTTAATTTAAAAAAAATAAAATGTGATTTTTTTGAATTAAAAAACATTGATTTACCTAAAATAAACCTTGTATACTACGATTGTTTTGGTGCGCGCGTACAACCTGATCTATGGGAAAAACCATTATTTGAGATGGTTTCAGACAAAATGAATGTGAACGGATTATTAACAACCTACTCTTCCAAAGGAAGTGTCCGAAGAATCCTTCAGGAACTTAATTTTACTGTAGAGAAGAAACAAGGTCCGCCGGGGAAAAGGGAAATGCTGAATGCCATAAAGAGAGGGTGATCAATAGAAAATCGGAAGCCTGAGGTTTGGTAATTATAAGAATTGCGGATCAGAGGTTCAGGATTTACAACATCTGAGATCTTATGATCCACCTTTCATTTTTCAGCTTTCAACTTTCAATTCACTTCTTTTTTTTCACAAATTTCCTTAATTTAGCTATACAAAATATATATATGATAGATAAGATCAACGTCAGAGTATATGCCTGTGCGATAAAGGAAAAAAAAGTACTTACCTTATTTGAAGAATATGCCGGAGACCAGCTTGTAAAATTTCCGGGAGGAGGTTTGGAGTACGGAGAAGGATTACTGGAATGTCTCCACCGGGAGTTTGATGAAGAGCTCAATGTAAAAATAGATATCGTGGAACACTTCTATACACAAGAAGATTTTTTAGTATCCCGTTTCAGAGAAAATGAACAACTCCTTACCATATATTATATAGTTAATATTATCAACGAAGAAGATTTCCTTATTCTGGATCCTTGTATAGAAAAAACGGAATGGATCGATATCAACAGACCGGACAATCCATTTCCTTTACCCATTGATCAAATCGTATTTGATAAACTGAAAGAAAAATACCTGTAATTACTTACAGGTATTATTTTTTTATTTTAAAATCACCGGCTCCCGGATATGGCTGAAGATAGCCAGAATTCCAGTTGGATTGTAATAGTGATTCTATGAATTCATCTGTTCTGTTTCTATGAGGGTCATATTGATCTTTAAGATCGATACTGGCCATTTTACCTTTAACATTCCACCAGAAAGCGCTCCACCCTCCCCTTAGTTCTTTAATAATCTCATAAACATTCTTTCCTGTCGCCCTGTTCATAAGCTTGGCAAAAACCTGACCTTCTGTTGTTGTAAGATCGCGTAACTGCTTTTCGTACTGATCAGCCAGGATATTCTGACGGTCCCTTACATATTTTCTTTTTGCCTTACTGTCGAGATTGGTCATTTCTTTCTGAATATCCCTGTACTGTTGTAAAGCTGCTACAAATAAAGGATATACCCTGTATAGTTTTTTATTTAGAAAATAATAATAATTCCTGTCCAGCTGGTTATTGAATTTAGGTTTGTTGAGAAGGACAAGTTCATCCATCACAACAACTGTCTCTCCATTTATTTCATAGAATTTGGCTTTCTGTCTTTCATCATAGTAATATTTATTTCCAAATTCATCTACTTTTAACTCCTCCGGAGGGTATTGGCTCAGGGGTTTAGCAATAATAGAATCCGTTTGTCCAAAAACACCAATCCCAAAAAAGAAAAGAAAAAGACAAAAAATCTTGCTAAAATTCATTATTTTTACGCGTATTAGAGCTAATATTGAACGCAAAAATCATTCCTTTTTATGAAATTTGAAAAGAAATCTTTAAAATTTTTAGAAAAATACCTAAATACATCATCTCCGACGGGTTACGAGCACAAAGGACAGGAAGTCTGGATGGATTATATCAGACCTTATGTAGACAAAATTGAAGTTGATCACTATGGAACCTGCTATGGAATTATCAATCCTGAAGCTGAATTCAAGGTAGTCATTGAAGCGCATGCTGATGAGATCTCGTGGTATGTGAATTATATTACGGACGACGGATTAATTTATGTAATAAGAAACGGAGGTTCCGACCAAACGATAGCTCCTTCAAAAGTAGTTCATATCCATGGAGAAAACGGGATTGTAAAGGGTGTGTTCGGATGGCCTGCAATTCACACCCGCAGCAATAATCAAAATGAGCCTACTCCTAAAATTGAAAATATCTTCATCGATTGTGGAGCAACTTCTAAAAAAGAAGTTGAAGAAATGGGTATCTATGTAGGATGTATGATTACTTATCCTGACGAATTCTTCGAAATGAATAATCGCTATTTCGTGTGCAGGGCTTTAGATAACAGAATCGGTGGATTTATGATTGCAGAAGTAGCCAGATTATTAAAAGAAAATAAAAAAACAATTCCTTTCGGTCTGTACATTACAAATTCTGTTCAGGAAGAAGTAGGCTTGTACGGTGCAGATATGATTGCCGATACTATAAAGCCCAACATCGCCATCGTGACAGATGTAACACATGATACAACCACTCCTATGATCGAGAAGAAAAAAGAAGGTGATCAGAAGTGTGGTAACGGGCCGGTGATTTTCTTTGCTCCAAGTGTGCATCATACCATCAGAGAACTGATTATAGATACTGCAAAAACAAAGAAAATCCCAATCCAAAGAGCTGCAGCCAGCAGATCTACAGGAACGGATACTGATGCATTCGCCCATTCTAATGGTGGTGTTCCCAGTGCATTGATTTCATTACCTTTGCGGTATATGCACACAACAGTAGAAATGGTTTCAAAAGAAGATGTAGGAAACGTGATCTCCCTTATCTATGAAACTATTTTAAAGATCCAGCCGGAAATGAAATTGAAATACCACTAATAAAGACATCAGATAAAAGATGTCAGATGTCAGACTTTAAAAAAAACAGGTCTGATATCTGGTGTCTGGCATCTGATATCTTTAATAAATCTAATATAAAAGTAAAAATGAAAACTAAGCTAATTGCTCCTTCCCTTTTATCAGCAGACTTCGGGAATCTGCAAAGAGATATTGAAATGTTGAACAATTCTCAGGCAGACTGGTTCCATATTGACGTGATGGATGGGAGATTTGTACCGAACATTTCATTTGGTTTTCCTGTAATGAAAACGGTTCAGAAGCATGCCAAAAAATTTGTTGATGTTCATTTAATGATCGTTGAACCGGAAAAATATGTTGAGGAATTTATTGACCACGGAGCAGATTTGATTTCTGTACATTATGAAGCTTGCACGCACCTGCACAGAACGATCCACCTTATTCAGAGCAGAGGCGCTAAGGCAGGAGTTGTACTGAATCCTTCCACTCCGGTTCTAATGCTGGAAGATATCATAGCAGATGTAGATCTGGTATTGTTGATGAGTGTAAATCCAGGATTCGGGGGACAAAAATTTATTGAGAACACCTATAAGAAGATTGCTGAGACCAAAGACCTGATCTTAACCAATAATTCCACTGCTCTTATTGAAGTGGATGGTGGTGTTAACCTAGATAATGCATCGAAATTATTCGAAGCAGGCGCAGATGTTCTGGTGGCAGGAAATGCTGTTTTCTCTTCTGAAAATCCTGAGAGAACAATTGAGCTGTTAAAAATTTAAGTAACGTCTCATTATTGAACCTATATAAAAAGGCAGCCCTTCAGGCTGCCTTAATTCGTTGAAAATCTGAGCTTACGATGGTTATTAGTTTCAGTCATTCAGACTTTAGCTTAGATTTTCGTTGTTCTATGCTTGTGTAAAGATGCTAATAAAACACAATACCGTGCATCCGTAAAAATACGGAATTTGCATTAAGTACTAATACTGAACATTATTTCGTTTTAGCCCATATACAGGCACAAATAACCAGAACAATACTGATGGTAGAACATATTGACCTGATGTTATTGAGAAGGTTCCATCTGTTTTCAAAAGCTTCACGCACTTTTTTTAATGCTTCGGCAGTAGCATCTCCGATATTAAACTGATCCAATTGATCATTCATAGGTACATTACCTACCACAGTAACCCCGAAAACGCCAACCAGATAAATTATTGTAGCCAATAAAAGCAAGAGAAAAGACGGATGCTGCCCTCTGAATATATAAGTACAAATAGGAAGCATCGCTGCCGTTCCCATAAAACTCAGGAAGAAGACCGGATTGAGAATTTCACGGTTTATAGACTGCATTGCTTTCAGGTACTCCATGTCGGATAGTTTCCCTAATCCCAGTACAACCGAGCAGGAATAAGCATAAAATAATCCTGCAATAAGGGCTGTAAGTGTTCCAGTAATGATCAGAATAAGTGTTGTCATTTTCATGTCTTTTGTTTTGGTGATTATCATTTTGTTTATTTTATAAAATTAGCTTTATTCTGAATACAATCACTCACAAAATGAATATGCGCTCCAACTAGGAAATTAAAGAAGACTTTTGTTATTTTAGTACACAAAAATATAAGCATGAGAAATAAGTGGATCATTGCCTTTTTGTTCGGAACTTTGGTTGCAGGAAATAGCAATGCACAAAATAAGCCCAACCCGAAAAAAATGGAATGGTTTCAGGATGCAAAACTGGGGATCTTTATTCACTGGGGAATCTATTCGGTAGATGGAATTTCGGAATCCTGGTCTTTTTTTAATAACTATATTAACCATGAAAATTATATGAAGCAGCTGAATGGATTTTCTGCTGCGAAATATAATCCAGCCTACTGGACAAAACTTATTAAAAATTCGGGGGCACAATATTCCGTAATCACCACAAAGCACCATGATGGGGTTTCTCTCTGGAACTCTCAGGCTGAAAAAGCGACTACTATTGCAAAAAATTCAATAGCCCGAAAAGATGTTCTCTCACCCTTTATTGACGAACTTAAAAAATCAGGGTTAAAAACTGGTCTTTATTATTCTCTGCCGGACTGGAGCCATCCTTATTATGATATCAACACCAGAACAAAGAAGAGATATGAAATTAAGAATGATCCAGGACGATGGCAAAACTTCATCCAATATTATCAGTCACAACTCAATGATCTGTCAGACCGTTACCACCCCGATCTTTTATGGTTTGATGGCGATTGGGAACATACTTCTGAGGAATGGCAGGCATCAAAAACTTTAGATAATTTAAAAAAATATAATCCAGATATTATTATCAATTCAAGGTTAACCAATCATGGAGATTACGAAACTCCGGAGCAAGGAATCCCGGTCATCAGCCCTCAAAGTGAATACTGGGAATTATGTTACACCATGAATGATTCATGGGGATACCAACCTTTTGATCACCATTATAAAACTCCTAATATGATTATCAGAACATTGGCAGATGTAATCAGTATGGGTGGTAATTTACTTCTGGATATCGGTCCTAAAGCAGATGGAACCATTCCGGAAGAGCAAGTAAAAATCCTCCAAAACCTGGGACGCTGGACCTCTAAATATCCTGAGGCTATATATGGAACACGCAGGGGCTTGCCTTTTGAAAACTACAAAGGAAAATCTGCAATATCTAAAGATCATAAAAAACTGTTTCTGTATCTTGAGGAAGCTAAAAATTTCACAAAAATATATGGGTTAAAATCCTTCCCGGTTTCTGCAGAAGTTCTTAGTGATCCCAATGCAAAGGTAAATATGGTAACCGATCCTGCCGGAAACCTGACTTTACATTTTTCTAATGTACAATTTGATCAGGATGTGACTGTTATTGAGCTTAATTTTAATAAGGAAATTCAGTTTAAAGCCCCCCATAAAGGAGATATTCCATCTTTAAAACAACTCACTGATCATTCCGATACTTCTGCCGCTGTCTACGAAATTGCTGAACAAATTCATAATGGCAATAATCTCCTGGACCATTCCGGACTTACCGCAGATGGGATGGATATGAGCATTCCAAAGACTTCAAAAACGAATACGAAAACTTTATCATGGATCAGCGATCATGCCGAAGCTCTTTTTGAAACAGGAAAAGGATTACCGGATGGGCATTATGCAGGTATGAGTGCCCTTTCAAAAGATAAACAAACTCTTTATCTTTTTGTAGAAGGAATTCCCACGGGGCAGGTTACTTTAAAAGGAATTAAAAATGGCATTTCAAGAATTCGTATTGTTGGGGAAGGTTCCATGATCGACCATACTGTTTACAATAAATTGTACTGGAGTGACCGGCCTGGAATTATCTATATTGACATTCCAAAAGAAAGGCTGGATAAAGAAATGACAGTCATTGCTATACTTCTGGATAAACCATTGGAATTATACCGTGAAAAAGTAGGTGCTATAGAAAGTAATTTATAGGATCTGAGATTACATCATATTAACCGCTTCTAAAAAACGGCTATTATAAAAGTTTCCCAATAGCAGGGTTTGAAAATAAAAAATCCGGAGAATTATCTCCGGATTTATATTTTGAATAAATTCTGGTCTTAAAAGATCTCTCTTCCGGAAAAATGGAATTGTGCTTCGATAAGAGCATTTTCGTCAGAATCTGAACCGTGAACGGCATTCTCTCCTATGCTTCTTGCAAACATTTTTCTGATAGTTCCTTCTGCAGCTTCAGCAGGGTTTGTTGCACCAATAAGAGTTCTGAAATCTTCCACTGCATTGTCTTTTTCTAAAACAGCTGCAACAATTGGTCCTGAGCTCATGAATTCTACTAGTTCCCCATAGAAAGGTCTTTCAGCATGTACTTCATAGAATTTTTTAGCATCAGCTACAGTAAGTTGAGTTAACTTCAAAGCTTTGATTTTAAAACCTCCTTCTGCAATTTTACCTAATATAGCACCGATATGTCCGTCTGCAACTGCGTCAGGCTTAATCATAGTGAATGTAATGTTAGACATAAACGTATATTTTTTTTAATGCCGCAAAATTACAAAAAAAAACCTTATCTCCATTTTAATTTTTTTTAACATAAAAATAACTTTTATTAAGAAATAGTAAATTCATCTTTGGCACAGTAATTGTTTATTCTATTGCGATTCTCATGTTTAATTTGAGTTTTCATGGTTATTAGTTTTTACCCAGCTTCGGCTGGGTTTTTTATTGTTAAAATCTATGATATCTCCCTTATTTTCTCAAAAAAAAATCCCCAAAATCATCACCAAGAACCCCAAAAAGTAAAAAAACGATATTTTTTCGAAAAAAATACCACTCCAACATACATGTCAAAGTGGCATTTTTTTTATTTTAAAAATCTTATTATCAACAAGATCGAAATGAGATATTTCTAAGCGTAAACCTTTTTTGCCAAAAAAGTTCTATAAGCAAAAAAGACAGCAACCCCTGCCAGTGCGATCCGCGCTATAATCATGGGCATAATGGATTGAGATTCTAAAAAACCAACTATAGCTGACATGAGGAAGGTAACCATTAACTGAATAAATCCCATCAGGGCTGCAGCTGTACCACGACCCTCTTTAAAAGGAGATAATGCATGGGCAGTAGTAATAGGAAAAAGAAGTCCTATTGCTATAAGAGAAGAAAACAGAACCGCAACTTCCAATCCCACGAACAATTGGCCCAGAGATATAAATAAATGTAAACAGCTCATTGACAACAACAGGATAGCAGCAGAAAATAGAATTCGGGTATCCTTAACTCTCTGGGTTAATTTCGGAGTAATATAGGCTGCAAATATTAATGCCATGGAATTAAAGGCAAATATAAAGCTGAATACTTCACTGGAAAATCCATGAATTTCCATAAAAAGGAATGGAGCATTGGAAATATAAATAATCAGTGATGCAAAAGCAATACTCCCGATAATAGTATTGTTGATAAAATCTCTATTGGAAATAATAACTTTCAGCTGATTTTTTAATTGGATTTCAGTTTCCGAAGTTTCAGGTGATGCTATCCGGGAATTGGTTTCCGGAATATACTTAACAACAAGAAATAAAGTGATAGCTCCTAAAATGCTTAAAAAGCTAAACGCACTATTCCATCCCCAAAACCTCAGAAAAATACTGCCCATTAATGGTGCTACAATGGGAGCAATCCCGCTTATCTGAGATTGCTTGGAAAAGATAGTTACCGCTTTTTCTTTGTCGTAGAGGTCTATTACAATGGCCCTACCAATGACAATCCCGGCACTTCCTCCAAAAGCCTGAAGAAAACGCATGATCCACAACACATATATATTTTCGGTAAAGATAATAGCAACGGCTCCAATCATAAATAGGATTAATCCGCAATACAGCATAGGCTTCCTCCCCTTTTTATCAGATAAAGGTCCCCATAGTAGCTGCCCGATAGCAAAACCGGCAAAAAAAATGGAAATGGAAATCTGGATATGCCCTATATCGGTTCCGAAAATTTTTGCCATAACAGGAAAAGCAGGAAGATAAAGATCTATACTTAAAGATTCGAGCGTGTTTAAAAGAGCCAGAATAAATACAATAATACTCAGTTTTTTCATAATTTTTTTAAATCATTACATGCCAACATTGACTTTTACAGCATGCAAAATTCTTATAAAATTAAAGGTCATCCAATGAAACTATTGAAGGCTTACCAGGACAAACTGAGGATTATCCCTGGAATCAGTCATTCATATTTTTGAATTGTTCGGGGCTGTACCCTGAATGCTTCTTAAAAAAACGGGAAAAATAAGAAGAATCATTAAAGCCTAATCTGAAGGCTACTTCTTTTACTGTCAGAGCTCCAAAACTTAATTCTCTTTTTGCCTCAAGTAAAAGGCGTTGAGCGATCATTTTTTTTACTGTTGTCCCACGTGAAATCCGCACAATGTCATTAAGATGATGAGCGCTTATGCTAAGTTTTTCTGCGTAGAATCGGGTTTCTTTTTGTGTAATATAGTAGGTATCGATCAGCGTAAGGAGCTTTTGTATACGTTGCTTGTCATGGAGTAAAGGCTCTTGTGAAGTAAGATCCTCTGTGATAATAATACAAAAAGCTTTTAAATAAGCTTTGATTAAATTCATCCGGCAATTTCCATGGTATTCGTCCTCAAGCAGCTTAATGATCCCCTGGCAATTTTTCCGGCTTTCATAATCAGGAAAAAAAGGAGCTGCCCCATTGGTAAGGATGAGTTCCACGTCACAAATTTCCTGGAAGATTTCCCGGCTTATGGCAAAGACGTATCCTTTTTCACCCCGGAGCTTCATATTGAACACCTGTCCCGGAGCTATAATACATATCTGATTATTTTTGAGATGATAATTTTCAAAATCAAGTTCAAGATGACTATCATCTTTTACCTCTTTGAACCACAGGATCTCAAAAAAATTATGCCTGTGGACGTCATTAAAATTTTCAGGATGTCCATTTTCCAAAGTGGTCAGCTGAAATTCCTGATAGGTAAGGTTATGAACAGGAATATGCTTTTCCTCACTCATGAATAAGACTATTTTTGAGAAGCTTCTTCTGCTTCATCCATTAATTTTATATAAGTAGAATATCGGGAATGCTGAATTTCTCCTGTTTCCAGGGCAGCCACTACTGCGCATTTAGGTTCATTGATATGCATACAGTTATGGAATTTACAGTCTTCCCTTTTTTTGAAAATTTCAGGAAAGTAATGTTGTACTTCTTCTTTTTCTATATCAATCATCGCAAATTCCCTTACTCCGGGTGTATCAATAACATTTCCTCCAAAATTCCAAAAATGCATTTGGGCAAACGTAGTCGTATGCTTTCCTTTCAGATGGCTATCTGAAATTTCTGAAGTCTTTAGATTTAATCCGGGCTGCATTGCGTTAACCAATGTGGATTTACCACAACCAGAATGTCCGAAAAATACAGAAGTTTTATCTTTTAAAATTTCCTGAAGCTGATCCAGATTAAGTTTGGAGTAAGATGATATCTCAAGTGTATCATATCCGATTTCCTGATACATAAACTCTATATCTTTTACGATCTCTATTTCTTCTTCATTCAGGACATCAATTTTATTAAATAAAATAAGAGGTACAATATTATATGCTTCACAACACGCTAAAAAACGATCTAAAAATCCCAGAGAAGTTTCCGGATACCGAAGTGTAAAAATGAAACATGCAAGATCAATATTAGAAGCTATAATATGAGCTTCTTTGGAAAGGTTTACCGATTTCCTTATCAGGTAATTCTTTCGTGGTTCTATTTTAGTAATCCAGGCAATATCATCCTGTTCCAGCTGAAACTCTACATAATCTCCCACAGCTAAAGGATTCGTAAGCCGGGTTTTGATAAGTTTAAACTTGCCGCGAATTCTGGCTTCGAAAATTCTACCGGTTTCCATTTCCAGAACCTGGTACCAGCTTCCTGTAGATTTAATAATTTTTCCTTTCATACGTATAGAATGCAAATATAAGGAATTCGGTGATAGGTAGGAGGATGTATAGTACAGAGTTTAAAATGGAACATTCAAAATACAGAGCTGGGAAAAATGAAAAGCTAAAGTAGACTATAAGGCTTTTGAAAATAAGAAAATATATTTTCCGATTTCATCATAAGATCAATATTAAAAAATTCAGGACTTAAGATTCAGTTTCGTAACGAAGTTTCTGTTTCGTGCACGTCTGATTCTTAAGCCCTGAATCCGTTATTTATTATTTTATAATTGTTATTTCTCAATCATAATATTGTTCTGTACTTCAATCGACTCTTCATGTATCGCTTTGAAAACCTTTTCAATAAAATCCTGTGACATTCCTGTTTCTTTTGCTTTTTGAGTAGCATATTCGGTAATCACTTTCCAACGCTCCGGCTGGAAAATAGCGATATCATTCTCTTTTTTAAGCTTGCCAATTTTCTCAGAGATTTTCATCCTTTGGGAAAGAAGCTCAATTAACTGAAAATCGAGATCAGAAATCAACGTTCTGTGTCTTCCCATTTCACCGTCAAATCCTGCTAATCCTGCATTTCTCATTTTTAGATTACCAATAAGTTCAGCTAAAACTTCCGGTGTAATCTGCTGTGAAGCATCGCTCCATGCTTCATCTGGATTACAGTGACTTTCAATGATAGCTCCCTGGTAACCTACGTTCATTGCCTCCTGGGTAATATCTGCCAATCCAGTTCTGTTTCCGCAAATATGGGAAGGATCAATCAGCATCGGAATATTCGGGAACTGGCTTTTGAAATCCAGAGCAATCTGCCAGTTCGGATTGTTTCTGTATTTTGTTTTCTGGTATGTAGAGAAACCTCTGTGTATAGCTCCCAGATTGTGAATCCCTTGCCCTACAAGTCTTTCCAAGGCTCCGATCCATAATGCCAGATCCGGATTTACAGGATTTTTAACCAATACAGGTTTATCCGTTCCTCTTAAAGCCATTGCAATTTCCTGAACGGTGAATGGATTCACAGTAGAACGGGCTCCGATCCAAAGAATATCCACATCTGCTTCCAAAGCGGCAAAAACGTGATGTGCGTTGGCTACCTCGGTAGCTGTTTTGAAGCCGTATTCTTCTTTTACTTTTTTCAACCAATTTAATCCAATAACTCCGACTCCCTCAAATCCATTGGGTTTTGTACGTGGTTTCCAGATACCTGCCCTGAAAACAGGCACCTGCGCATTGGTTTCTTTTATCCTTCTCGCAGTTTCCAACATCTGAGCTTCACTTTCAGCACTGCATGGCCCGGCAATCATTAATGGCTGTGAAAACTCATTAATCCAATCGTTTTTTAAATCTTTTAAATTCATTCTGTTAATTTATTTTATCTTATTTTTAATTTATTATAATGCACAAACGGTTCTTCCCTTATAAAGTTTCTTTATAATTCTTTTCAAAAAATGCCGTTTAAAAATTTTTTATTGGGATGAGGAATTAATGAGAGAAGATCCGTTAATTCCTATTTTTTGGAAAGAAATTTAATTAGTAGTACCAGTAAAATCGGTAATAACTTCTAAAATTTCTATAATAAGTAGCCGAAAAGCTAAAATAACCGCTAAAATAATCAGCGGGTATAAAACCAAAAAGGTTTAAAGTAGACAGAGATGGGACTAATAATTTTTCCACTTTATTCTGTAATTGTCTATTCTTTAGCTTTACAATTAAATCATTTGTTTTTGTCAAAAATCCATTTTGAACAAAAAGATTTGACAAAGATATAAAATTATGTCAAATCAAACTTCATTAAATCATCAAGATCTTTTAATAAAGGATTTTTCTCAACGAACTTTTCGAATATTTTTTTCTTCGTAACCACCTCTATCTTAAGGTTTTGAACGTCTTTTTTATAATCAATTTCAATTGAATAATTAAGTACTTTTCTTTTAAAATGATTGAAAAATTCTCCACTTATTTTATCAAATTCAGCTTTTGCTGAGTCCGAAGGATATAAAACCTGTACTGTTGTCTCATCAATTTTAACCAGTTTAAAAGATTTTATAGCATTGAAAACTACTGCTTGTTTGAATTGGATTTGTTTTAAAAATAAATTCCATTCCATTAACAAATCCGTTTCGGTAAAATGATGCTGCGGAAGATTATCAGCTTTAGTAACAACAGCTTCTTCCTTTTCTTCTTTTTCCTCTTTATTTAAAAAAGAATTAATGCTGAATCCTGAAGAAATACCTTTTGATAAAGGTTTGGATGTTTTTCTTATCGTGGGTTCAGCCTGATGACCTATGGGAGTCGAAGGTTTTTCAATGCTGTCCTGTTTTACTGGCTCTGATTTTTCCTGTTTGGGAAGTTTTATTTCCTGTTTCTCACTAAGAAACGGAGCTAGTATTATAAACTTTTTTTTTTAGCAACGTCTGCCTGGGCAGTCAATGAACATAATTGCATTAATGCAATTTCTACAGTAAGTCTCGGGTTTTTGGAATTTTTATAGTTGATGTCTGCATGGTTGCAGATTTCAATGGCATCAATCAATTGCTGAACATTCCATTTCTGGCTTTGCTCTACAAATTTAGTTTTTGTTTTCTCTCCTACCTCAATTAAATCTATCGTTGAAGCATTTTGAGCCATCATGAGGTCCCTACAATGGTTTCCAAGTCCTGCGATAAAAATATGCGGATCAAAACCTTTTTTTACAATTTCATTGAATGCGGAAAGGGTTTCAGGAATCTTATTGTCTTTAGCCAGGTCCAGAATATTGAGATACTGATCGTAATCAAGAATATTAAGTACTTCAGCAGCTTTAGCCAATGTAATATTTTTCTGGGAGAATGTAGAAAGCCTGTCGAAAATCGAAAGGGCATCCCTTAATGCACCGTCTGCTTTCTGCGCAATAAGATATAAAGCATCATCTTCATATTGGATATTTTCTTTCTGGGCTATATTTCTTAAATGCCCCTGAATATCCTCAATAACGATCCTTTTGAAATCATATATCTGGCAACGGGATAAAATCGTAGGAATGATCTTATGTTTTTCCGTTGTTGCAAGAATAAAAATTGCGTGAGCGGGCGGCTCTTCCAGTGTTTTAAGAAAAGCATTGAAGGCTGCAGAAGACAGCATATGCACCTCATCAATAATGTATACCTTATACTGGCCAACCTGCGGTGCAAAACGAACCTGGTCGATCAGTTCCCGAATATCATCCACTGAGTTGTTTGAGGCAGCATCGAGCTCATAAATATTATAAGCAAAACCGTCTTCTGAAACGGAACCATCCTTTTCGTTGATCTTTCTGGCCAGAATTCTGGCACAGGTTGTCTTACCAACACCACGAGGCCCACAAAATAGTAGAGCCTGTGCTAACTGGTTCTCTTCAATTGCATGTTCTAAAGTATCTGTAATATGGGATTGTCCAACAACAGTGTCAAACTCTTGCGGGCGGTATTTTCTTGCAGATACGATAAAATTTTCCATTGGTCAAAAATAAGAAATATAGTTCTAATTTGAAAGTCAAAAGTCTTCAAATTATCCACAAAAAATATATCTCACATCAAACAGGAAAATTTTTACTGAGCAGCTTTTTTCTTGTAGGCGTTATCTATTAACTCCACAATCACCTTTTCAATCTCGGCTCTTCCTTCAGTCGTTCTCATATCAAGACCACAAAATTCGGTTCCGTTATAGGCCGGGAAAAGATTAAGATAGTAAACACCAGCTACAATTAAAGCCAATAAAGCTCTAAAACTTGTTGCATCTTCTCCGAAATATGGGTCTGTAACATTTTCAAATAAATTAGCCCCAACATCTTCTCTTTGCTTTAAGATATTTTTAAGGATAGGCTTACTTTCAGAAAGTTCCCACAGAATGATTTTCTGTAATTCTTTATTTTTCTTCAGACTCTCGAATTGCATAAGAATTCCTTGAGTAAGGGCTTCTTTACCTTTTCCAACCTGTACTTCCTCCTCAATATTCGGGCTGAATTTACTCCAATAATCCTGAGATTTAATATATTCGTCAATAAGCTTATCTGTACTGCCAAAGTATTCATAGATAAGTTTTTTATCAAAACCGGCAACCGCTGCAATTTTACTTACTTTCAGTCCGGCATAGCCTTTTACTCTCAGAATTTTACCCACTGCAGCAAGCAGTTTCTGTTTTGTTTTTTCTTTGTCCCTTATAGGACCTTGCACCACTTTTCTAGGCATAATTATTATTATTTTTTCGCAATATGCATTTTTTTATTAATATCATCAAAGACATTAAGCGTTTTATCTAAATGTTCTTTTTCATGTCGCGCTGTTACCGTCATCCGGATACGGGCATCTTTTCTCGCTACGGCCGGATACATGATAGGATTCGTGTAAACTCCGTTTTCGATTAATATTCTACCGATATCCCACATTTTATTTTGATCTCCAATCTTTACCGGGATAATAGCAGAACAGGTAATTCCTGTATCCAATCCCAGATCATTAAGACCTGTTTTTAGATAATTGATATTTTCCCACAGTTTATCTTTCCAAATGGGTTCTTCATCAACAAGATCAATTGCTTTTACTATTCCGGCGGAAGAAGGTGGCGCTGTAACAGAGAATATATGTTGTCTCGATTGAAACTTTAGGAATGATGCTATTTTTTTATTTGCAATAACATATCCTCCCAGGTTACCGAAAGTCTTACTCGAAGTTCCTGTTATAAAATCCACTTTATCCAATAAACCGTCATCCTCTAAAGCTCCTCTTCCTGTTTTTCCCAAAACTCCAACACCATGGGCATCATCTATCATAAGATAGGCATTGTATTTTTTCACAAGATCATATATTTCCTTGGCCCGTGAAGTATCACCCTCCTGAGAGTAGACTCCGTCAATGATAACGAGCTTTGTACGGTACATACTCTCAGACATCTTCAAAATATGTTCCAAAGCTTCCAAATTATTGTGAGGAAATGTTTTTTTATTGGTAAAAGCACATCCTTCATGTACGCTTGCATGCACTCCCATGTCCAGTATAGCAATATCTTCCTTCTGCATTAAAATCTGCAAAGTCGCACTATTAGCTGCATATCCGGTAGTAAACAAGACTACTTCATCTTCATTCCTCCCAAAAAAGGCAGAGATTTTTTTTTCCAAAATATTATGATAATCAAAGTACCCCCCAATAAGCGGTGAGGCTCCTGTACCCGTACCATATTTTTCAATTCCTTCAATAGCTGCCTGCTTTACTTTCGGGTGTTGTGTAAACCCTAAATAATCACTTGATACAAAACTTACATACTCCTTATTGCGATCTGCAATGCTGATATTTAACACTGCATCGGCTGCTGAATTATTTTTCAGTCTATAATTCATGTGTCCCCTGGTTTTCATGTGATCCAGGAATTCGTAAAAATATTCTGCCCTCTGAGCGATATCATAATCAGGAATATTCTCAAAATCCTTAAATGTCGCTGTTGTAAAATCGATACTCATCCTTTATATTATTAGTTGTTTAGCAGGCAAATATATAAATAATTCACTCTTCTTGATTTTAATTTTCATCGAAAATTTATTATAAATACCATATTTTGATCTTACCAATTAAAAATCAAATAATTTTACAACAAAATCCATTTATAATAATTAATTATAACATTCACAGGCCAAATACAGAGTCATACTGAAGAAAAAGAAAAAGGTGACTGCATAAACAATCACCTTTTTTATCGGTTGAATAAGAGATCTACCTTGTTGTGTATCCTCCGTTTGCAAATATGGTCTGACCCGTAATCCACCATCCGTCACTTACCAAAAACTCTACAAGAGGTGCAATATCTTTTATGTCTGTTAGCCCACCTAAAGCAGAAGCAGATTTATGATAATTAACAGCATCATCACTTTCCTGTCCATAAAAGAACGGGGTATCCATTGGTCCCGGTGCAACAGCAGTTACAGAAATACCACGATTACCAAATTCTTTGGAAGCCATTCTCGTAAAATGCTCAACCGGAGCTTTTGCTCCTGCATATGTGGAATACAATCCGGTATAAGCAGCCAGTAACGATGTAACAATCGTACAAATTTTCCCGTGATCATTTAATTTCTTTCCAGCTTCCTGAATAAAGAAATATGCCACTTTGGAGTTGATGTTAAACATAGAATCATATTCTGCTTCTGTCGTTTCCACAAAAGGCTTCTTAAGAACCATACCTACAGTATTGATCGCAATGTCAATTCCACCGAAAGTTTTTATCGTTTCGTCGAATAATCTTGTGATGTTTTCAACTTTTGTAAGATCCCCCTGAAACAGAAAAGCTTCCGCTCCCAACGCTTTAACTTCATTTAAAGTCTTTTCACTTTCTGCTTTTGAACTTTCACTGTTATAGTGAATAGCAAGCTTTGCTCCTTTTGAGGCAAAATCTCTGCTTAATAATCCACCAAGATTTTTTCCTCCTCCGGCGATTAAAACCACTTTTCCTTTTAAATCATTTTTTGACATAATTATGTTTCTTTTTAATTAGTTATGTCTTACAAATGTGAGCATTAGGAATAGTTTTTTTATGGTGAACTTTTTGGAACTTTTGTCTTTGTTCTTTTTCTGTATTCTCCAGGTGTAATTCCTGTAAACTTTTTAAAAAATTTTGAAAAGTTGGAGGGATCATAAGTAAATATCCTGGCTATTTCAGCAATTGAAAAATCGCTTTGTGCAAGCATTACCTGTATCTGCTCTACGATTTTAGTATCATAAAAATAACAAGGATGATTCCCGGTTTCTTTCTTTACCGTATCCGTAAGGTGGGTGTGAGAAACAGCCAGGCTGTCCGCAATCTCATTCACTTCCATAAATTCAGATACATTGCCGGAAATAACATCCTGAATATGCCTATCTAAGAATACCATATAACTATTGGTGATTTCTTCTCCCCTCTTCAAATTTCTTACGTCTTTTTTCATATAAGTATCGTTATGTGTTTTACTAAAAATACCAATTTAAAAAGATATTACGCAAGTTTATGGTGAACTTTTCGGAAGATTAGCCTTCATTAATCAATGAAAGCTGTCATTGAATGCCTGTATTGAATTTTTTACTTTCAGCTTTTCAAGGATATTTTGCCTGTGACGGCTTACTGTATTTACACTAATAAAAAGTAAGTCTGCAATTTCCTTACTGGTAAAACCCTCTCCTACATATTTTAAAATTTCCATTTCTCTCTGCGATAAAATGTTTCTGTAATTGAGTTTATCCTCCGCAACAATCTTCCCCTTTATTGAATTAATGATCAGAAAGTCCGGAGGTAAAAGTATAGACTGATCAATAGCGACATTATAAAGACAGAGGGCAAATCTCAGTTTGTTATTGTAAGGAGAATAGAAATAAAACATACGGTGCTGCACAAAGACATATTCCCCATTCTTGTCTTTCATCCTTATTCTGGATAAAACGTTATAATGGGTTCTTTCTTCCGGTTTAAAAGAATCCATCAGCTTGAAAAATCTCAGTTCATGAATGTATTTTTTAACCTTATCATCAGGATGTATTCTCTTCAGGATTTCCTCTTCCCAGATGGAATTTATGATTAGTGGCTCTATCTCCCTTTCCAATCCAAGTTCCAGGGCAGTATCGGATTTATAAACGTAGCTTCTGTTTTCCTGCATATCACTTAATACAGAAATGGTGTTTTCCATTTGGGTATACACACGAGCTATGTTTTTATACA
Organism: Chryseobacterium sp. PTM-20240506; assembly: GCF_048296755.1. Classification (NCBI taxonomy): domain Bacteria; kingdom Pseudomonadati; phylum Bacteroidota; class Flavobacteriia; order Flavobacteriales; family Weeksellaceae; genus Chryseobacterium; species Chryseobacterium sp. PTM-20240506. Next base: position 507,149 of record NZ_CP182581.1, on the reverse strand, counting down.
CATCAATATCTAATAAACATTCATTGCTTTTATTTATCCCTTTAATCAGCAATGTTTCATTCAATGTTTCTACAATCTTCATAAAATGGTTATTTATCAGTATTGATGATACTATTGTTAAGTTTTACTTTTGCTAAATTAATAATTTACATTCAGTTATATATTGATATGAAAAGATATTTTGCGTCATGAGGAGAATCATTTTAAGTTTTTGCACCCTATTGTTTATCAATACAACTTTCGCCCAGACATTAGAAAAAATGATGTGGTTTAATGAACCTGAAAAATGGGAGATTAAGGGCAATACATTGTCTATGTTTGTAACTCCGCAAAGTGATTATTGGAGAATCTCTCATTACGGCTTTACAGTAGATGATGCACCATTTTATTATACCACTTATGGTGGTGAATTTGAAGCTAAAGTAAAAATAAACGGAAACTACAAGGCCAGATTTGATCAGATGGGCTTGATACTGAGGGTGGATAAAGAAAACTACATCAAAGCCGGAATCGAATTTGTAGACGGAAAGTATAATCTAAGTACGGTCGTTACTCATACGACGAGCGACTGGAGTGTCATTACCCTGGATAAAATCCCTTCAGCGATATGGATAAAGGCAGTAAGGAGACTGGATGCAGTAGAAGTATTTTATTCTTTCGACGATAAAAATTACATCATGATGCGCAATGCCCATCTACAGGACAATACTCCGGTAATGGTCGGGTTAATGGCTGCATGTCCTGACGGAGCAGGATTTAATGCTGTTTTCGAAAATTTTAAAGTTAAGCATTTACCCGATGAACGTCGTTTACAATGGCTTGACAATCATCAATAACGATTGAGTTACATTTCAATATACAGTCAATTTTTTAATACCTCCCATTTTTGGGAGGTTTTTCATTGACATATTGATATTTCAGTTTCATTTTTTCAATAAATTCAGAAAATATATGGTAGCAATTAGGAACTAAACTAAATATATGTTTAACATTTTTTAAAGCTTTTATAAAAAGCGATCTCGGAAGCCTTCTTATTCTTGAACCTGATTGACAAAATAATTTTTCTTCCAATCCAGGTTTTCCCTACCTCATAGGTCCAGATTTCATTATGCGGAAAATTAAAACCATCACCTATTTCTTCTACTATTTCACGACGTGTTTTTCCAAGCAAATGCTTAAATTTTTCTTTCATCATTGTTTTGTGTTTGCTGATTAGCATCAAAAAAGAGACCAAAAATATAAGCTTACTTCCTTCTTAAAAATCCATATAAATAATTAGTATGCAATTGATTAAACATATATTACTCTAACACAATCTACATGAATATATTTAATCAAAAACTTTGCTTCATTAAATAAAAGATAAGGCTGAAAATCTCTTCAAGAGGTTTCCAGCCTTAAACACTTGTACTTAAAAGTATGTTAAATATTGTTATGCTCTATAATTAATAAAGATTATCCTTCTAAAATGAACCTTATCGGGATTATAAAAGCAGTGTAACAAAAATAAGACTCCCTTACTTTTTATTAAAATAAATTGCATAGAATAAAAAGTCACAATACGTAGAAATAATTCTACATTAGCTATAGATTTTATTGGAAACCGGTAAGCAACCACAAACAATCATATAAAAAATTCTGAAAAAACTTTTTCCATCATAATTTATATATTTTGGTCAGATTTTTGAAGTGAAAAATTTAAACACAAATAATGGAATTGGTTTAAAAAATTCTAAACAAATTAAAAACTATTGCCAGATTATGATTTTTGAAGATGAATCCCACTACCAATTGCAGGATAAGCATAATTTATCATTTGTGAAAAATATCATTAATTTCCATGGAGATAAATCTCTTATATTAAATTCTCTGCAGAAAATAAGGAATTGTACTTTATGCGAAATGAAGAAAAGAATTATTGATAAATATATTAGCGATTACTCCGTTCACCTCAATCAAGATATTGAAACCGAAGAGTTTCACACCATCACGGAAGTGTATAAGCTTTCGCCTTCTTACGCGAGGCAGTCCTATCAAAAGGTATTAAAGGAAAACGAATATTTGCAGAGGCTTCTTTCCTCATTGAACATGGATTGATTAATGGGTATATCTTATTCTTTCTTCTTCAAGATCAATTCTCATCAGATGCTTTCTGATAATGTCTTCATCATAGCGGTCACCATGATTCTGATCTACCAGCCAGGTCCGTTGTTGGTTTAGGATAGCCATGTATGCAGATTTAACTTCCGGAGAAATCCTGATCTGAGCATCATCTCCTATTTTTCCCTGCCACTTGTCATGTATGTTTTGTAAGAAAGGACTTGTCTTCAACATTTCTCCATAATTATTCGTGATATGTTCAAGCGTATATTGAGCCATTTCTCTTTTAATTTGTTCATCGGCTTCTTCATCCGGAAGATGATCATTAAAGGAGGGCATATTTACTTTTCTGATTATAAAAGGCAGGGTCAGACCCTGAAGCAGTAATGTGGTCAATATAACAATGAAAGTAATAAATAAAATCAGGTTTCGCTGAGGAAAATCAGGACCACCAGGATATAACTTAATAGGTATTGAAAGTGCTGCTGCTAAAGAAACTACCCCACGCATTCCCGTCCATCCCATGATTAATGGAGCTTTGAATCCGGGACTTCTCTTATCCGCTACCGTAATATAATTTCTGGCAATAAGAGTAATGATCACGGCTCCATAAGCAGACAAAATCCGGACAACTATCAACACACCCGTTATTAAAAGGCCATATCCTATTGCTGCAGAAAGACTTACTCCTTCCAGTCCTGAAGTAATTTCAGAAAGGTCTAATCCGATTAGCACAAACACCAAACCGTTTAATACAAAGGCGAAACTTTCCCAAACATTGATTCCCCGTAAACGTGATGAAGCACTTAATACACGATGCCTGTGATTAGAGAGTAGCAGGCCGCCGCTCACTACCGCAAGTACACCGGAACTATGCACTTCTTCAGCACAGATGTACATAATGTAAGGGGCTACAATTGTAAGAATGGTATCCATATTGGCATCTGTAGGCAGGTATTTATGGCACTCCATGAAAATCCATCCTATGACCAGGCCGATTCCGAGTCCTCCTACAACCATCCAGGAAAAGCTTAACGCCGCTTCATGCCATACAAATTGCCCGGTAGCTACAGCTACCATTGCAAAACGTAAAATAATAAGAGAAGAAGCATCGTTTAAAAGGCTCTCCCCCTCCAGGATTGATGACATCCTTTTGGGAACTTTCACAAATTTAAGAATGGCACCTGCACTTACAGCATCCGGCGGAGAAACAATTCCTCCCAGCAAAAACCCTAATGCCAAAGAAAATCCGGGTATGAAATAATTAGCTACAAAAGCGACGGAAATTGCAGTAAGAAAAACAACAACGAAGGCAAAACTTCCGATAATGCGCCGCCATTTCCATAATTCCTTCCAGGAAATAGACCAGGCTGCCTCATAAAGCAAGGGTGGAAGAAAAATAATAAAGATAAGTTCCGGATCAACCTTTATGGCGGGAATACCGGGAATAAAACTAATCAGTAATCCTGCAATTACCAAAAGAACAGGATAAGCCACCTTTATTTTATTGGCCAGCATTATAAGTAATACGATAGCAACAATAAGTGACAGATAAAAGGGGAAATTTTCAATCATTTTATCATGTTTAGAAATACAATGATAATGATTTGCTGACTTTTAATCCAAAAAAAAAATTGAATTTATAAAACGTTTACAAGAGGTCATTCCTTAAAAAATCTAACATTTGTTTCTATTTCATCGCTTTTAAAACCGTAAAACAGAAATCACTGTTGATGATAAGAATTCCTTAGTCCGTTGATATTATTTAGAAGATATTCAAATTTAAAAAAGAGCTTTTTTAATCAGAGTGTGAAGAATTTATTTTTCATGATCGCTTATAACGATTTATATTATCAAAAATAAACGTTTTTCAAATTGAAAATTTATCTGGAAATTTGTATAATCCTTTATGGTTATGAAGTAAAGGAATATGTATCCCATGAACTTATCTGAAAAAGCAGAAAGAAAAAGCAAACGTTTTCATTACATTAAATTATGTATTTTTCTTTCCGGATTATCTGTATTTGCCCAACTTTATCTTTTCCAGCCATTGCTTCCTTTGGTAGCAGATCATTTCCATACGACCGTAGGAGACAGCTCTTTGCTCGTTTCTTCTTCTACAATAGGAATGGCAGCAGGCCTTTTTTTCTTTGCTTTTAATGCAGACAGCTATTCAAGAAAGGGATTAATGGCATTTTCCCTTCTGTCTTCAGCTGTTCTCACTATTATTTCGGCATGGATTCCAAGTCTTACCGTATTGATATTCATTGGCATTCTAAAAGGTTTTGTGATTTCCGGTGTGTCCGCGGTAGCTCTGGCCTATCTCACCGAGGAGGTCCATACATCTGTGGTTGCCCTGGCTATAAGTATGTATCTTAGCGGGAATACAATAGGAGGAATGAGCGGAAGAATATTGGCGACACTTCTTTCAGGAGAATTGTTGGCAGAAAGCAGTCCTGATCATAGGCATCGAGAGCCTTATCCTTGGTTTACTATTCTGGAGGCTTTTTCCCGGATCAAAATTTTTCAATCCGCAAAAAGTAGATTATCACCTTAAAATAAAACAGATGAAGAGATTCCTTACAGACTCTTATATGCTAAGGTTGTATTTTGTTGCGGCGCTGTTGATGGGAGCTTTTGTAAGTGTATATAATTATCTTACATTCCGTTTGGAAGCCGTTCCATTCTCGCTCAATCATTTTTATATTGCATTTATATTTTTGATGTATACATTCGGAGTGTTCGGAACGATGATTACCAGCCGTTTATCAAAGAGAACGGAACAGAAGAATATTCTGAAAGGATCAATATTATTTATGATTGCCGGCGTTATCCTTCTTCTTTCGGAAAATATCTACATTGTTATTTTCGGACTCGGATTATTTACACTTTCTTTTTTTGCGGCCCATACTATGGCGAGCCAAATGACAGCGCTCCGTGCAAAAGAAGGAAAATCTTCTGCAACTTCTATGTATTGGCTATTTTATTATTTTGGTTCCAGTATTCTAGGGAGTGGCACCGGTTATTTACTACACGGCACTTCGTGGAGTTATTTTATCATATTCCTTATTGTAGCTATACTTACAGCCTTTCTGCTTGCATCCTTAAAATTTAACAATATCCACAAAGTATCGTAAGTAATAATCATTTATTTCAAGTAATATTTTATAATCCATAAATATTAACCTAATACATTAACATATATTTAAATAAAATATATTCTGTCAGGCATAGTATTTGCAACTCTATTTATTAACACACATCATTTTTAATAACCTCCTTAACACTAAATATTATGAACGTTGCAGACTTAAAGATTAGAAATTTAGTTGAGTACAAAAATCAAATTTTCACAATCACAGAGATCTTCCAAAATAATGCAAAAGATTATTTTGTAAAAATTGAAAATGATATCCAAAGTATCTCTGCCCCGGCTGATGCCATCAATCCAATCCAGATCACTGAAGAATGGCTGGAAGAATTCGGTTTTTCAAGAACATACAGTTCTGAACAACGCATCCGGTATGAGCGACCGGAAGAGTTTATTAAATATGACATCGATCTGAGCCCCAAAAAAATCGTAGAAGGTTTAAAGATTTACGGCAACTCAATCCGGTGCAGATACATTCATGAGTTTCAGAATATTTTTTCATGCCTTTTCGGAAAAGAGGCCTTTACACGAATGCAATATCACCAATAATGTAAACATAACAACTATATATAAATCCACAGCTTTCTGAAGCTGTGGATTTTTTTGTTTCTGTTTTATCCCATTTATTTTCTTAAAGGCTTAAATGCCGACCGGAGTTCCTGTGCAAAAATCTGGGGCTCTTCCCAGGATGCAAAGTGTCCTCCTTTTGTAACTTCATTAAAATACATCAGGTTAGGATATGCCTTTTCTGCCCATGTTTTGGGAGCCTGATAAATTTCTCCGGGAAATACAGTAATGGCTACAGGCACTTTGATGTCTCTTGTTTTCTGCTCTACGACATTAAAATTGTTATTATTATTTTCCCAGTATAGTTGTGCAGATGAAACAGCGGTATCCGTGAACCAATATAAACTGATATCATCAAGCATCTCATCTTTCGTCAGGGATTTTTCAGCATTTCCACCACTGTATGTCCATTCATTGAATTTATCCAGGAAAAAAGAGGCTAGTCCTGCAGGTGAATCTGTTAGTCCATAACCAAGTGTCTGAGGACGTGTTACCATCATTGCAGCATAACCACCGCCGCGGGTATATAATTTATTCAATGAGGCAAAAGCTGCTTTTTCTTTTTCTGACAAACTTTCAGGTGCCGGGCCTCCCGCTTTTAGAATATCAGCTATTTCTGCAGGCACAGTTGCAGGCATATTGACATGGATTCCCAGAAGCCCTTCCGGAGCCTGACGGCCCATCGCATCGGCAATAACCGCACCCCAATCTCCTCCCTGGGCTACATAATGATGATAACCCAGACGTTTCATCAGAACATCCCAGCTTTTGCCTATCCTTTCAACATCCCAACCTGTTGTTTTAGGTTTTTCTGAAAACCCGTAACCAGGCATAGAAGGAATTATTACATCAAAAGCGTCTTCAGCTTTTCCACCATATTTTACAGGATCTGTAAGAGGTTCAATGGCTTTTAATTCTTCAAATACAGACCCTGGCCAACCATGCGTAATAATCAAAGGCATTGCATTTTTATATTTCGACCGTACATGAATGAAATGAATATCCAACCCATCTATTTTAGTTATATACTGTGGATAGGCATTTAGTTTATTTTCCGCCTTATGCCAGTCATAACTATTTCCCCAGTATTTTACAAGATCCTGAATCTGGTTTAGTCTTACTCCTTGTGACTGGTCTGTTACCGTCTCTTTACCTGGCCATCTGGTCGCATTGATCCGCTGGCGAAGTTCTTTGATGGCAGTTTTGGGAATACGTACATGGTAAGGGCGGATGGTTTCAGTTTCTTTTGTTGTATTCTGTGCAAAAGATGTTGCTGATAATAACATAAATACACCTGCAGTAATAGTCGTTTTTAAATTGTTTGCTTTTGTTTCCATTGTTTTGATTTTAAGAAGTTGATTTTTTAATTATTTTTTCGGCAAATGTATTGTGCTGCTCGTCGCAGATCAATCATCATCAGGTCCAATAAGACTAAATGAACGATAAACCGGTCATTTCAAAACTTAAAATCTACACCCGCTTTTTGAGTACTTATTCTGATCATTATTTTCTGCTCTAATCATAGTATATCCTTCAAAATTGTTCTTCCTAAAACCCCTGAAAAATATCCCAGATCCTATTTGCCCGCCTCATCCTCCAAAATGTCTGTTTCACCCTTATGAAGCTGGTAACCGAAGAAGATTCAGACTTTCTTTGCAAAGTATTTCAACAATTATTAACTAAAATTTACACTCATGAACAATGATCAAAAAACAGCAGAAATAGTAAAAGTACTCTATACTGCGAAAACAAAAACTACGGGAGGACGACAAGGCAACGCTAAAAGTGATGATGGAAATCTGGATCTGTTATTATCTCCTCCGGGATCAAAAATGGCGGGGACAAATCCGGAACAGTTATTTGCTGCAGGATGGTCCGCCTGCTATATCGGAGCTTTAGGTCTTGCTGCCAAAAAATTGGGAGTACTAATCCCTTCTGAGACTTATGTGGATGCCGAAGTAGATCTGGGAATGAATGGGGAAGACTTCCTTTTACAGGCCCGGCTTTCTATTGCTCTTCCTGGTTTGGAAAGAGAGATTGCACAGCAATTAACAGAACTCGCTCATCAGACCTGCCCCTATTCTAAGGCAATACACGGTAATATCAAGGTAAGTACTACTCTTATTTAAAAAGAAAATCCACAACATTGAAGTTGTGGATTTTTTTAGAATTTAATCAATTTACCTTTTTAGTTTTAAGATGTAATCCATCCGATATCATCTCGAGTTCATAAACTCCTGTATCTTTGTTTAAGGTAAATATCAGTCCGTCATTTGAGGCAGGATCAAAAAAGAATGTAAATTCAGAATCAGGGACACCTTCTGAGGTCTCGCCATCTTTGTTAGTAATGTACAATTTTCCCTCCTTAATGGTAATGACTAAATATTGAGATTGGTCGATTTCGAGAATGTATTTTCCTTCATACCGCTTCATTACATTTTCAGATAGACTAATCTTTTGTCTTTTTATTGCTCGAGGAACATGGTATGCTTTTCCTTCAAATATCTTCACGATATCTTGCGTCACCTGTTGAAAAGGAACTCCGGTGTAGTTGCTTAGAAAAATGAAATCAAATCCGGTTTTCCGGTTTTTATAAAAATAAGCCCGGTATCCAGGTCTGCCGCCAGCTTGTGCCAATACATCATTTTCGTCAAACAATTCTTTAATAAGATCTTTTTGAAGATGTTTACCATTAAAACCTTCTTGGGAGAAATGGAAAAGATCATCAATCGTTGAAGCGTAATTGCCGGTTTCAAACCGATCGAGTTCCTTTGCAGAAGCTTTAATTATTTTCCCATCTTCTATATCAAATCCATTCACAAAATTTTTAATCGGACTCTTACCATTATATTCATTGGTATTGTGAAGACCAATAGGGTCAAATATTTCTTTTTTTATGAATTTTAGATAACCCTCAGAAGCTACTTTGTTAATAATGTTATGCAATAATAAAAATCCAATATTGGAGTATAATGTCTGGGATCCGGGTTCAAATAAAAGTTTTTCCTTTTTAGCCAATTCAATGATCTGGTCACCGGATAATTTATCAAACTTTTCATAATCTGTAATTTCCCTTGGTAAGCCAGACTGATGCTGCATAAGATGCCGGATGGTGATTTTTTCTCCTTCCGGAAAACCAGACAAAAACTTTGACAAATGATCGTTAAGCGATATTTTGTTCTGTTCTACCAATTTCAGGATTCCATATTTTACAAAAACCTTTGAAACAGAAGCAATAATAAATGTACTGTTTCTATTGATCAGCATATCCCTAGGTCCGTTTTGTAAATTGTATGTTTTATTGAGAAGCACCACTCCATTTTTTGCAATTATAACATTTCCATTAAACTGCCTTAGAGCTGTAAGAGATGAAAAATATTCATCTGCTTCCTTTTTTATTGTAGTATTTTCCACACCTACATTTAGTTGCGAACCTTCCTGACTAAAACCCAGTGAAAAGAACAGTAAAAAAAGCATCAGCGAAAATTGATATTTCATAATTATTGGTTTTTTGGTGGTAAAAGGCTTTACGAATAATCCGATTTAAAGTTAGAAAAATATAGTAATAAGTTTATTTTTTTACCTGTACCCAGCCTTATCCAAATCCTCTATTTTGATACTAAAATATCTTCCTAAGCTGTATTCCATTTAAAATGGCTTCGCCTTCATGAGGAATAAAACCAACTGTTATTCCCTGTCCTCTATTTACCAAAATAGTAGTTTTTGTACTGTATGCTGTAATAGGAGCAAGATGATTATCGTCTGAAAGATTTTCAAGAAAAATAAAACCATTCAGGGAAACATCAAATTTCCGAGTATATCCCAACTTATTTTCTGACCGGGTATTGCTTTCAAGGTTATACACCAACTTTTCCTGTTCCGTAGGGGTAAGGAGCTCCGCAAAGTGCAGTGTAATTTCGTAAAGTCCGTCAGGGACATCAGCTTTAAAGCTTTTCAGACCAACACGCTGTGTTTCATACATTGCATCATAAGCAGTTCCCAGTATATTTCTTCTTGAACCGTACTTTTCACTTTTTTCATCTTCCCGATACACTTTTCCGCCTACATATCCCCAGCTTCCCGGTTTATACTCCTGCTCAGGCACCCAGCTTTCTTTCGTTACTTCATCTTCAAACATTCTCTGATCTCCCAAACTTACATTTAAAGTTGTAAATGTATTTTCCGTATTTTTCAACTGATTGGCAATTACATGAAAATCAATGGCTATAAGATCTTCGTCACCTCTGTCCGTAACAGCTTTGAGGGTGTTAAGTCCATTTTTAAAACTGCATGCAAAGACAGCTTTCCCGTCTTTCACATTTTGTATGCCAATCAATTGTCCGTTATTCCAAAGCTTCACTTCTTTCTGATTGCTATACACTGTTACCGGTTGAGTGGCTTCTGTATTACTTCCGGGGTCCGCCTGCTGTGCCCGGTACAACCAGTCCGAGCCTCCAATTTTCACAAAAGGCTGTTGAGCCAATGCTGCTTTGTATATGAAATAGCTGTCTTTTGGTTTTCGGTCCGTCGTAAGTAATCCTTTGTTGTTAATATGAGGAACGGCTTCCTGACGGCTTTCGTTTCCAAACTCTGCAAGATTCCATACAATGGCACCTGCAATGAAGGCGTATTTTTTAATGATCTTAAGATAGGATTCATGATAAAGATTAGCATATTCCTGGGTTTTATCAAAAATTACAGGGCTGAAACTGTGAAGCCGGTAATCTGAATCTGCTCCGAACTCGGAAATAATCAAAGGTTTTAAAGGAAATTCTTTATGATGCTTTAAAACAAAAGTTTCAAAGTCTCCGAATTTCCCTCCATACCATCCCTGATATAAATTCCATCCCGCGATTTTAGGTATATCGATAAGTCCAACTTTTTTATATAAATCGAAATCTCCGTGAAATGCAATCATAGTATATCTTTCCTTATCTTCATCCCGGCAGAGATTTTCCATTTTCAGAGCAAGCTCATGAAGATTTTTCCAATACTTTTCTCTTTCCGGTGTTTTGTCCTTATACAAGGGCTGAATAAGAACCTCATTCATATAACTCCATATAACTACGCTCGGATGATTATAATTCTGCCGTATCATTTCACGTTGCATATCGAGCATATTATGAGTGTAAACTTCACTTTCGGTGATCTGATTGTTACCCGGTGTTTCCACAGCAGTTAATATTCCAAGGCGATCACATGCTTCCATAACAGCAGGATCCTGGGGATAATGAGAAACCCTTAAAAAATTTCCACCCATATCCTTCAGCCATTGCACATCATTGATATGCAAGGCGTCGGAAAGAGCAGATCCCATGCCTTTAAAATCCTGATGCCTGCTTGCTCCCATAATTTTATAGGGTTTACCGTTCAGATAAAATCCTTTTTCAGCATCGAAATGATACCATCTAAAACCTAAAGGATTGACCACCTCGTCATATACGATCTCATTTTTTGCATCTCTCAATACATTCACAACTTTATACAGGTAAGGATTTTCAGGACTCCATAAATTTGGTTTTTTGATGTTTTTTACCTGAACCGTAAAGCTTCCATCCTTATCAGGATCCGTTTCAGAAACGGCGACCTCTTTGCCTTCTTTATCATAAATCGTTGTTGTAATTTTAACCTTTTTGCTGACAGAAACTTTCCCCCTGATCTGAACACTGGCAGATTCTTCACTTACGGAAGGAGTAGAAATAAACACACCGCTACTTGCATAATTATCCATATCGAAATGGTTTTTGTCTACTGCAATGAGATAGACATCCCGGTAAATACCACCATATACGCTGAAATCTCCTCCAAGCGGGGGAATATCAGGATCATGGCTGTTATCCACTTTTACCCTGATTGTATTTTTTCCTTCGTTTAAAAGGCTGGTAATATTGAAACTAAATGCAAGATAAGATCCTCGATGTACCCCCGCCCTTTTACCATTTACAAATACTTCTGCAACCTGGCTGGCCCCTTCAAAATAGAGGTATATGTTTTTATCCTTCCAACCCTCAGGAATGTACAATTCTTTCTGGTACCATCCTATTCCCCGATAGTACCCGGGTTCATCATCCATAACATCTTCAACATTCCATGTATGGGGAATATTTACCTGCTCCCAATATCCTTTTTTATTATCATCTTTTTCAACTCCTCTGTGAAATTGCCAGGAAGTATTAATACTTTGCTTGATCCTTTGTGAAAAAGACACAAACGGAATTAATGACAGGAATACTATAATCAGATTTCTTATCGAATAGGTCATACTTCGGGATTTTGGAAATAATTATTTGTTACAATGTAATTATTGTCTCAAATAGAGACAAATACAAATTTAATAGAAATTATCGTGCTTTAGTTTTTTTTCTTTCTTTTAGTTAATTCACATTTTAATATAAAAACCATTCTTATATTTCATTGTAAGACATTCCATATGCTTTTAGTTCAAGTCCTATCCATTTAATTAAAAAACAACTTTATTTGTTTATAATTACATTAAAATTTAAACATAAAAACTCACATATTATTAATAATTTATTAAAGCAACGTTCATCTTAATTTCAGCCCGTTCCAAGCTTTAGAACCTATTTTTACACTGAGAATTAATATACTAAAGTGAAGAAAATTTTAACGTCTGTTCTATTGTGTGCATCCATCTATTTTTATGCACAATCCGGGACCGTTTCCGGAAATATCAATGATGATTCGAAAATTACATTACCGGGAGCAAAGATCTCCCTTGCACCTGGAAACATTTATACGACATCGGATGAGCATGGAAATTTTGTTTTCCTGAATGTTCCTGCGGGAAATTATACAATGAAGGTAGATTATATGGGATATGGCAGTAATGAATACAACATTGTGGTGGAAGCAGATAAAAACACCAGACAAAACATCATTTTTACCAGAAAAGAAACCCAGATTAAAGAGGTTGTGGTAACCGGGGCCACTTTACGGAACCAGGCCAGAGCCCTGAATAAACAAAAGAATAATGCCAATATTACCAATGTAATCTCTTCTGATCAGATTGGGCGTTTTCCGGATGCCAATATTGGGGATGCTTTGAAAAGAGTTCCTGGAATTACGATACAGAATGACCAGGGGGAAGCAAGAAATCTTATCATCCGAGGGCTCGCTCCCAATCTGAATTCGGTGACTTTAAACGGTGACCGTATCCCATCTGCAGAAGGTGATAACAGAAATGTTCAAATGGATCTGATTCCGTCCGATATGATTGCAACAATTGAAGTCAACAAAACATTGACGCCGGATATGGATGCGGATGCAATAGGTGGATCTGTAAATCTTATTACAAGAGCTTCACCTAACGGGCAAAGAATTTCCGCAACATTAGCAGGCGGATACAATCCGATTCGTGAAAAGGGAAATTATACCGCAGGCTTCGTATATGGAAACCGATTTCTGAATAATAAACTGGGTGCCGTTTTTAGTTTTTCCTATAATAATAACAATTTCGGATCGGATAATATAGAACCGACCTGGAGCCTTGCCGAAGATATTGCAAAGACAGCCTATATCAGTAAAATGGGAGTTCGTTATTATAATGAACATCGTATACGACATAGTTTTGACCTGAATATGGATTATGAATTCAATTCGAAAAACAAAATTTATGCTTCTGCAATGTATAATTTCAGGAATGATAAGGAAAACAGGTATGCTTTGGGCTACAAAATAAAACCTGTGTATAATACGGATGAAACTGAAATCACAGGATGGAGCGGAAGTATTACGAGACAAGATAAAGGTGGAGATGCTGCTAACGATAATACGCGTCTTGAAAAACAGAAAGTTCAGAACTATGCATTAAGAGGAGAACATCTCCTGGGTTCCAAAATTGATCTGGACTGGTCTATGAATTATGCTACCGCCAGTGAAAAAAAGCCTCATGAACGACATATAGAGTTTGAACGTAAAAACGTAAATTTCCTGAGTGACCTCAGTGATCCGGAAAGACCAATGATCAATCCTGCAACATCAGATAATCTCGGGAGTTATAAATTAAGTGATCTTTCTGATTCCAACAGTTTCACCCAGGAAAAGGAATTCGGAGCAAAAGTAAATCTACGTTTCCCACTTTCTGTGATTGAGGATCAGAAAGGAAGATTACGTGTGGGAGCGCGTTTACGTATAAAACAAAAAGAAAGAGAAAATGATTATTATGCTTTTGAACCGCTTAACAGTTTGGGAAGTCTTTTAACGGTTCCAACTACCTATTTTGATGGTTATAACTTTCAGCCGGGTAATTATGTTCCGGGGGCTTTTGTAAGTACGTCGTACATGGGAGGACTGGATCTGTTTAATCCCAATCTATTTAAAGGAGAACTTAAGCCGGAAGAATTCCTTTCCAGTAACTACCGTGCAAAAGAGCATATATATGCCGGATATATCCGATGGGATCAGGATCTCAGTGACAAATTCTCTATGATTGCCGGTGCGCGTCTTGAAACGACCACAATTGATTATACAGGAAACTATGTAATGGATGAAGAAAATCTTGTAGGAAAGATCAATAATAAAAACACATACACTAATATTTTACCTAATATTTCCTTCAAATATGTTCCGGAACAGAATCTTGTTTTCCGGGCTGCTTTTACTACGGCTTTGGCACGTCCTAATTATTATGCACTCGTACCTTTCTTAAACGTTATTTTGGCAGATGAGCTGATATCTGCAGGAAATCCAAATCTTAAAGCAACATATGCGTATAATTTCGATTTCATGGCAGAAAAGTACTTTAAATCAGTGGGGATTCTTTCAGGAGGTGTCTTTTATAAAAACCTGAAAGACTTTATTTATACCTATTCCAGAAAAAACTATACAGCGGCGGATTTTTCACAAGATTTTACAGGTCAGACCAATCCTATTCCTGACGGGGAGAGTAACTGGAGATTTACGCAACAAAGAAATGGAGATAATGTAGACATCTATGGTTTTGAGGTCGCTTTACAGAGACAGCTGGACTTTATTCCGGGGGCATTCTGGAAGGGTCTTGGAGTATATGTTAATTATACCTATACTAAATCCAAAGCCAAAGGAATTACGAACGAAGAAGGTGTGGAAAGAACAGATGTAGGATTACCGGGAGCAGCTCCCCACATGTTCAACGGATCTCTGTCGTGGGAAAATAAACGTTTTTCAGCAAGGGTTTCTATGAATTATGCATCTTCTTATATTGATGAACTGGGTGGAAATTCGTTCGATGACCGCTATTATGACAAGCAGTTGTTCCTTGACGCAAATGCCTCATTCAAAATTACCAGCCAGCTGAGAGTATTTGCTGAAGCCAATAATTTAACGAATCAGCCGTTAAGGTACTATCAGGGAATTCAAAGCAGAACAGCTCAGGTAGAATATTACAGGCCCCGGTTTACGATGGGTGTAAAGTTTGATTTTTAATGTTATACAGAATGATAAAGATAAATACACGTGTTGCTCTCATCATGTTACCTTTGCTCATTAATTGTGCAGGACAAAATGAATTGGGAAAAAAAATAGAACCAACTGTTATTACAGAACAGGTCGGTTATGATACCGATGACCCGGCTATCTGGATCAATCCGGAAGATGCTTCAAAAAGCATTATCATAGGTACCGATAAGGATACCAATGGCGGGCTGTATGCTTTCGACCTGAATGGAAAGATCATTAACAAAGTTACGGGCTTAAAACGTCCGAATAATGTAGATCTCGAATATGGATTTTATTTACACGGAAATACAATAGATTTTGCTGCCGTTACAGAAAGGGAAACGAATACAGTTAGACTTTATTCTCTTCCTGAATTAAAGGAAGTTGGTGCATTCCCTGTTTTTGATGGTGAAAAAGAGCGATCTCCCATGGGAATTTCTCTTTATAAAAACCCTGAAACAGGCGATTTTTTTGCTGTTGTCGGAAGAAAATCCGGACCGGCAGATGGCTATTTGTGGCAATATAAATTAACCGAAAAAGAAGGGAAAATTACGGGCGAGGTTGTACGGAAGTTTGGAAAATACAGTGGCTTGAAAGAAATAGAAAGCATTGCGGTGGATGATGAAGCAGGATATATTTATTATTCTGATGAACAATTCGGGGTGCATCAGTATTATGCAGATCCATCTAAAGGAAATGAGGAACTTCTGGTTTTCGGAAAGGGTGATTTCACATCTGATGTGGAAGGAATTTCCATCTACCCTACTTCTTCAAAGAATGGATATATCCTTGTTTCCAACCAGCAAAAAGATACTTTCAACGTCTATATGAGGGAAAATCCGTCAAAAGGAAAGATTGCAGAAATTCCGGTTTCAACCAGTGAAAGCGATGGTTCGGAGGTTACAAACGTAAACCTTGGTCCAAAGTTTCCAAAAGGGATGTTTGTAGCAATGAGCAACGGAAAGGTTTTTCATCTGTATGACTGGAGAACGATTGAAGATAGAATTAAAAGCCAGATAAAGAACTGATTTTCAGTATGGATAACTGATGTAAAATATATTCATCATTGAAATACCACGGTTGAAATCTATTTTTAATATAGAAAAACAAGAAGCCTTTACTATTACGTAAAGGCTTCTTTCCACCAAAAGATATAAATATGAAAAAAAAATATTTATTCTGAAATCCGGATACCGCAAGATCAAAGCTTACCGGTATGTGCTGAAAGCTCTGTGGCTTCAAGCATGATATAATGTAAATCTGTGTTTTTTACGAAAGGTTTTAGCAGTTCACTTCCCGGCCCGAACATGGCAAGTTCCACATAATCACCCGAGTGATCCATGCTGATCCAGCCAACAGAATTATGCTTTTTCTGAATTTCCGAATACAGTTTAAAGGGAAGCTTTTTATAATTATATAACCCACCTTCTTTATCAAGACTGGTGTAGAAACTTAAAAGACTTTTAGCTTCATCATCAGCCAGGCTTATGGCGTTGGTCTCATAGATCCAGTCTTTCGTTTGCTGCAGGTTAAAATCGGGATGGATTGCATTCAGGACATATTCATTGGTGAATTTATAATGGGCAATAGTATTGAAGTTTCGGGTAGCATCCGCGCCATAAATTGTTCCCGGATTGGCATTGCCGTGATCTGTGGTGATAATAACCAATGTGTTCTTATCTTTTTCAGCAAAATCAACAGCTACTTTTACAGCTTCTTCGAAAGCAATCTGATCATGGATAAGTGCCGCAACATCATTTGCATGTGCAGACCAGTCCACCTTACCTCCTTCAATCTGAAGCACAAAACCTTCTTTATGATCTTTCATCTGGTCTATTGCCGTCTTTGCCATCTCAGCAATTGTTGGTGTAGATTGTAAAGCTGCTATATTAGCCCTATCAATTGAATAAGGTAGTGCTCCTGTATTGAATACTCCTAATACCGGTTTGCTTTTATCGATATTCTGCAGATCCGAACGGTTTTTTAGAATCTGATATCCTTTTTGTTTATACAAACCGTATACATCTTTTTTGTCTTCTCTTTTCGCGGGATTAAAAAATTCATCTCCTCCCCCCATCATCACGTCAAATCCTATTTCAGCATACATTTCCGCAATTTCAGGCTCGGCATTCCTGCTGGCTGAATTGATACAAAAGCCGGCAGGTGTGGCATGGGTAATGGTTACAGTAGTGACACATCCTGTTTTTTTACCCGCTTTTTTAAATTTCTGCCAGATGGGAACATATTTTTCACCATTAGCGCCGATATTTAGTACGCCATTCTTTACCCTGAACCCACCACCGAAAGATGAGCTTGCAGCAGCAGAATCGGTAACAATTGAACTCGCAGAGGCAGTATCCATAAATGCTCTGGATACTTTATTTTCTTTATATAAATTGATCCAGTTTCCACTTTTCCCAAGGATATTCTGGGAATACAGGTTCGCTAACGCCAGTGTTCCGGAACTCATTCCATCGCTTACCATAAAAATGATATTCTTAGCTTTTTTGTAGGATTTGGGTTTTACAGCAGGTTCGGTGGCCAGAACATTAACCGGATTAATTGCAAACAATCCGGAAAGCAATGCCGAACCTTTTAGAAACTTTCGTCTGTTCATTTTCATTAACATTTCACGATGCAATATAGATAATTAAAATTTAATAATGAAACAATGTTGCATTAATTAATTGTAAATTTAATTTTAACAGAATTGATCATATATTCTGCGGAAAAGGATCCTGAAAAATTACAGATTCATCAAACATTTTCTTTTCATCTCCGGTTAAGAGACAATACTCCAGATCTGCCATCATCTTTTCCTGATCTAAATTCTGCCCGATAAAGACCAATTCATTGATGCGGTCCCCCCAGTTTTTATCCCACCGGCTTTCTATAAATTCCTGATTTTGCAGAAATGAAGAATACTGCACTCTATTGCTCATAGGCATACTGGACCACCATACTCCTGCTTTTTCAAGACGGAAAGAACCGCCTGCCTGCGAAAAGTTCAATGCGTCATCAGGACGTGAAGCAAGCCAGAATAAACCTTTTGCCCGTAAAGCACCTTCCGGATATTGTTCGTTCAGATAGGTCCATAACCTCATCGGATGGAATGGCTTTTTGTTTCTGAAAACAAATGATCCTATTCCATATTCTTCAGTTTCCGGAGTATGATGTTCTGCTTCCAGCTCTTTCTGCCATCCGGCAGATTGTTGGGCTTCTTCAAAATCAAATAAATGAGTATTCAGTATTTCCCCGGGAGCTACTTTCCCAAATTCAGAAGTGATAATCCTTGCAGCAGGATTCAACTTTCCGATGGTTGCTTTTAAAAAGCCAATAGTTTCTGAGTTTACCATATCCGTCTTATTCAATATGATTACATTGGCAAACTCTATCTGATCCGTCAGCAGATTTACGATCGTACGGAAATCACCTTCCATATCAGTAAGATCGCGGTCCATTAATAACTCGTTGGAGCCAAAATCTTTAAAAAAATTAAAGCAATCCACTACAGTAACCATTGTATCTACATAGCTGAATGCGGAAAGATCAATCCCGTTTTCCTCATCTGCATAGGTAAAAGTTTGTGCTACTGGAACAGGCTCACTGATACCGGTGCTTTCAATTAAGAGATAATCAAATCTTTTCTCTTTTGCCAGCCGTTCTACTTCAATCATCAGATCTTCGCGAAGAGTACAGCAGATACAGCCATTACTCATTTCCACCAGCTTCTCTTCTGTACGGGATAATGTACCCTGATTTTCTACAAGGCGTGCATCGATATTGATTTCACTCATATCATTAACGATTACCGCTACTTTTAAACCTTCTTTATTGTGTAAAACGTGATTCAGTAATGTCGTTTTTCCGGCACCAAGAAATCCGCTGAGCACGGTTACGGGAAGTTTATTCTCCATAATAGGTTAATGTTGATGATTATTAAAATTGAAAATATGGCCTGCAATTAAACCTGCAGCTCCAACATATATTAAAGGAATATGGATTTCAAAAATCAGGTCTACCAATACAGACACGGAGATTAAAAGAATGGAGATCCAAAACCACCATTTCAGCCATGTTTTTGAGATTTTCTTCGTGACTCTATAAACTACGATGGCTCCGATGAGCAGAAACGCCAGATCGATATAGGGATTGTGGGATATTCCAAGGGGAACGATCATCAGTAAAGGAAAGACAATACAATGAATCAGGCATAAAACCGCTGCGGAAATACCTACTGCATCTAAAATTTTTGATTTCATAAATGATATTTAAGTTTAAAATACTTATCGTAACTTTGTTGCAAATGTAGATATTAATTTTAATTAATGCAACAAAGTTGCAATAAAATCATGAAACAAGTCAGAAACACCCAGGCCAAAACAGAAATATTAAACATTATTAATAGCTCTGACAGCGCATTATCTCACACTGCTATCCAGGAAAAAATCGGGGATCTGTGCAACCGTGTTACCACTTACCGCGTGCTCGACCGTCTTGAAGAGGAAGGAAAAATCCATAAGATCGTTAATGTGGATGGTGTTGTAAATTACGCAAAATGCCATCATTGCACAGAAAATGATCACTCTCATAATCATATTCACTTTAATTGTGAAAAATGCTTGTCTGTAACATGCATAGAAAATGTGGTTCCTGAAATAACACTCCCTAAACACTTTGTTGCCAAAAGCTACAATTTTGTGGTAAGTGGAATCTGTCCGAAATGCTATCAGAACTAACAACAGGTTACTTTAAATAAAGTAAAATATCTGTGAATTGCTACACGTTTTTTATTTATTTTTGATTTCAGGACATTTCAGCGTAAAAAATACATGAAAGGGTTCTATATCACGAATATGAAAAACATAAAATTTTCAAAAATCTTCAGGCTGGTTCGTTGGAAAGAATTTCTGGCAGTTATTATTTTATTACTGGCCTTCGTATTTTTCCGCAGTGAAAGACACGAACTCGCAACCATAGGCCCTCAATTGCAAAACTCAAAATTAAGCTGGGTTCTGACAGGTATACTTTTAACATTGATTTATGTCCTGCTCCAAGGTTTAATGTATGTAACGAGCTTTCGTGCAACCCAACTGAATGTAGGGATATCTGATGCCACCGTTTTATTTTTAAAACGAAACTTTCTCAGTGTATTTCTTCCTGCCGGAGGTGTAAGCTCGCTGGCATACCTTCCCAGGAATATCAGAACAAAAGGATATAAATCCTCCAAGATCCATCAGGCAAGTGCAATTTATGGATTTGTAGGATTACTAACGGTAATGATCGTAGGAATCCCGTTAATTGCTTACGCAGTCCTGATCAATAAAAGCTTCAATGACAGCTGGGTGGGGATTATTGTCTTGGCTGCTATTCTTTTAGGCAGTTATTCAGTATTCGTTTCGTTCCGTAAGAAAAATTCCTTCTACCAGTTTCTGGATCGGAAATTTCCTAAATTCATTGCTTCCATAGATGAGATATTCAATAATGAAATCGACAGAAAGTATTTCTGGATCACTATTTTAGTTTCAGTACTTATTGAATTCTGTGGTGTTTTCCATCTCCTGATTGCCATGTATGCTTTCGGAGTTCCGGCATCATTTTCTGCTGCAGCGATATCGTATGTTGTTTCGATTCTACTGATGATCGTCTCCCCTTTCCTCCGTGGCTTGGGAGCCGTGGAGTTTTCGCTTACCTATATTCTTACGAACTTCGGATACAGCCACGCTGACGGTTTAGGCATTACTCTGCTCTACCGTTTTTTTGAATTCTGGATTCCATTGGTTCTTGGGATTTTTGCTTACCTATGGAGCGGACGGAAACTATTGGCCCGTATTTTACCTGTAGTTATGATTTTTTTATTGGGCATCATCAATATCCTTTCGGTAATTACTCCAGCCCTTACGGATCGTTTACACATCCTGAAAGGGTATCTGCCCTGGGAGCTGATCCATATTTCCAAAATGATCACGCTCATTTCCGGGGTCTTGCTGCTTGTAACCTCCGCTAATCTTTTCCGGGGATATAAAAGAGCCTGGTATTTTGCAGTAGTACTCACCATAGTATCCATTATTTTTAATTTGTCTAAAGCACTTGACTATGAGGAGGCCTTATTTTCTGCATTTACTTTGGGACTTCTCTGGTACAGCAGAAAGGAGTATATCTTTACGACTAAAATCGTTTCTTTACAAAGAGGTTTCAGCTGGTTTTTAGGAATATTCACCATTATCCTTATTTTCAACTATTTCAGCTTTTACTTTATCAGTAAATCCCATTTCGGCATTGATTTTACAAAGAAAGAAGCCCTTTATTATACATTGTACACATTCCTGCTGTTCAAAGATTCGGGACTTACCCCTCTTACCGGATTTGCACGGGATTTCCAGAACCTTAACTATATTCTTGGGGTAATTTCCTGGTTGGTGCTCATTCTTTCGTTTTACAGAACTCATTCCTGGGTCGTGAAAGATGAGAAAGAAAATGCCATTAACGCTAAACAGCTGATAGAAGAATTCGGAACATCTTCATTGGATTATTTTAAGTTGGCCAAAGAAAAGGAGTTTTATTTTTCTGAAGAAATTAATGGGGTTGTGTCTTTTCGTACGGCGAATGGATTTGCAGTTGTTCTCGAAGAGCCCGTATGCGCTGAACATCACAAAACAGACCTGATCAGGGAATTCGATCTGTTCTGTAAGAAAAACAATTTAAAAACCTGCTATTACAGAGTGAGTGAAAGTGGTATTATTTATTTTAATCCCTTAAAAAAACAAAAATTGTTTATCGGTCAGGATGCCATCCTGGATGCTGAAGGTTTTACGCTTACAGGAAAAGATAAAAAGACGATCAGGAATGGCATCAATGCGGTTGAAAAGTCCGGTTATATTACGGAAATACGATATGCGCCTCAGGATGATAAAACTATAGACCAGATCCAAAGTGTTTCTGATGAATGGCTCAGGGAATTTGATAAAAAGGAAATTGTTTTTGCAGAGGGAATGTTTGATCGCGATACGGTAAGAAACCAGGATCTTATTACCATTTCTGATAATAACGGACGATGCGTTGCATTTCTGAATATAATTCCCCATTGTGCTCCTGACGAGTGCAGCTATGATATGATCAGAAAAACTGAAGATGCTCCCAACGGCAGTACTGATGTACTGATCGTAAAACTTGTAGAATATGCCAAAAGCAAAAACCTGAAATACATAAACATGGGAATGACTCCAATGGCAGGGATACAACAGACCCATAATACGGCTGAGGATATCATGAAGTTTGCATATCAGAGGGTCGGTAGCTTTAAACATTATCAAACACTGCGAAACTTTAAAGAGAAATATGCCAGTCTCTGGGAAGATCAGTATCTTGTTTATAACAGTGATTTTGAACTGCTCCAGATACCAACGGCATTAAATAAAGTGATGAAACCATAGAAAAATGATGAATAGACTACGAAAATTCGGCAATCTCCTATCATTATCCCTACTGATCATTTTTTCAGGCTGTCAAAAAGATAATGACTTCAAAATAACGGAATGGAATTCAAACACCGACAAACCTGTTATCTTTTACATCAGTGGCGACGCCGGCTTTAATACTTTTACAAAAGGCCTGGGTACAGATCTCCACAAATTAGGGTATGATGTGTTTGCTTTGGACACGAAGGCTTACTTCTGGAATAAAAAAACACCGGAACAAACTTCCGGAGATATAGAGAATTACATCAACCAGCAATTGCAGGGACGGAAAAATCAAAAAGTAGTTCTTCTTGGGTTTTCATTTGGTGCTGATGTAACTCCATTTGTATATAACCGTTTTACTCCTGATCTGAAAAGCAAGATCCAAAAAGTATTTATTATGGGGCCTTCCAAAAGCAATGACTTTCAGATTCACCTGGATGAATATTTTGGAGTTGAGCCCAAAGGAAGTGTACAGGTCATCCCGGAGATCAACAAAATGGGAACAGTTCCTGTACTGCTTATTGTAAGTGATTTTGAATTTGCCCATTTTCCGTATTATGAAATAAAGCTGGGTAGTAATTATAAGATGAAACATATTCCGGGAAACCATCATTACGGAAATAATACGAAGATGCTGGCCAACTTTATCAATCTTAATTTATAAAATACAGCGACCGCACCGGTTGGAAAAATTAATAACCTTGAAGTCATCAACAAAAAATAATATGAAAAATAAACCAATAACAGAATACACCAATGAGGAACTCATTAATCAGGAAAAAAATTCAAAAGCAATAACCATTTTGCTTATGGTTGCTATTCCACTTTTATTCTTTAGTAATCTTTTTCTAACATTCAAACACAAATTCAGTGCTTTGGCCGTGATTCCTATCGCTCTGGTTCCTATTTTAATTGTAAATATTAATAAATGGAAGCAACTTAAAAAAGAAAAGGCCGATAGAAATCTATAAAATAAAAGCCTTCCAGAATTATTGAAAGGCTTTTAAAATAGGAATATAAGTTAATCCCGTTTCTTATTGATATATTTTTCAAACCGTTTTAAACCTTCTTCCAAAACTTCTCTGGGACAGGCAATGTTCATTCGCAAAAAACCTTCCCCGGAACTGCCATACATTGTTCCCGGATTCAGCCACAATTTTTCTTCCTTAAACAGGAGTTTTGAAAGTTCTTCAGATCCTTTACCCAAAATCCGGCAATCCAGCCATACAAGGTAGGTCGCCTGTAATAGGCCAATGGTTATATTGGGTAAATGATCTTTGCAGAAATCTTTTAAAAACAGATAATTATTATACAAATATTCTTTTAATTCCTCCATCCAGTCCCTTCCATGTGTATAGGCAGCAATTAAAGCTTCAGCCGCAAATGGATTGATACCATAAGTCTCCTGTACGGATAATATTTTTGAAATTTGTTTTTTAAACTCCTGATCTTTAGTAATAACATATGACACAGGCAGGCTGGACAAATTAAATGTTTTACAGGGAGAACCGCAGGTTACAGAAAGTAGATCATAATCTTCCGCTACAGAAAGAAATGGCACATGCTTGTTTTCTTTATACACGATATCGGCGTGAATTTCATCAGAGATAACCATCACATTATGTCTCGAACATATTGAAGCTATTTTTTCCAGTTCCTGTCTTGTCCATACTCTTCCTACAGGGTTGTGGGGACTACAAAGCAGCAGCATTTTATTCTGAGGGTCTGAAGCCTTCATTTCGAGGTCTTCAAAATCAATCTGATAGTTTCCGTTTTCGTAGATCAGATGATTTTCAACCGCATGGCATCCGCAATTTTCAATCAGTAAAAAAAAATGGTTGTATACAGGTGATTGTACTATAATATGATCTCCCGGCTGAAGGTATGTTCTTACAATAGCAGAAATTACCGGAATCATTCCCGGAACAGGAAGCAGCCATTCTTTTTTTAAACTGACCTCATGACTTGTTTCCCACCAACTGATAATTGCATCATAAAGTGCATGGGGAGTAAAGCTATATCCAAACATTCCCTGTTCAGCTTTCCGTGAAAGAGCATTTATGATTTCAGGAGGGGTTTTAAAGTCCATATCAGCCACCCACATGGGGAGTACATTATCATCTGCCACAGAATCCCATTTGATGGAATTGGTGCCTCGTCTGGAGATTATTTCGTCGAAATTATAAGTCATTGAATTAAGGAGTATCTAGATAGTTTTTGAGATCTGAAATATTTTTTATGTTTAATTGCCGGGCCTGTTCCCGTCGCATCATCAGGGCGTAGGAATTATTAAACCCTAAAGGCTGAAGCCATTCTATACCATATTGTTTTTTAAATTCCGCGTTTACATAGTTGTAGGTTTTTTCAGGACTTGGGCTCACCTCTTTTAAAATTGTTTCCGAAGGTTTTAAAAGGACCAAAAGGCCTGTTCCCGTATATTCAGGATAGAAATCAATGGCATCATTAACTAATGCATCGAAACAAATTTTCGTTCCTCCCAAGCCTGTTTTGGTTTCTACTTTATAATCCGTATTGCCTTCAATAAGCATCTTATACATTTCTGTAAGAATATATTGCTCTCCAAAAATTTTGGAGCCGATCCGCACCGTCCCTCCATTCCCTTTTCGGGAATTTTTGAAAAGATCATGCTGCTTCAGGAAGTCCTTTGCAATTTTTTCCGGGGTTTGGTGGAGGTAATCAGACCGATAATTAAGATCCGTCATGACAGAGTCATTGAATTTTCCTGCCAGCAAATTGAGCGTTTCTTGCAGCTGCGGAAACTTTTGTAATGTTTTTGTCTTTATAATGGGTGCGGCAAAATACGGTGGAAATATTTTTTTATCGTCCTCCAGTACATACAGATCATAGGCTTTAATCCTTCCGTCTGTAGAATATCCACTTATGAGATCCAGTTCCTTATCGTAAGCTGCTTTATACATAATGGCATCACTTACAATAAGTGGTTTGGCATTAAGCCCGTATACTGATCTCAAGCCAATATCTCCATCCTGCCTTCCCATAAATTCAGGCGTAAAACCTGCTTTAAGCTTGGTTCCGGAGTAGGAATTAAACACATATACACCTCCAATAATAACCAAAACTATGGGAATAATGAACAGCATCTTACGAAGCCTCCTATAGCCGGATTTCTGTAAAACAGCAATCAGCTGATCCAGGATAATAGCCAGTAACGCAGCCGGGATGGCTCCTGCTAAAATCATATTGGTATTATTAAGGGAGATTCCTCCAAATATAAATTCTCCTAATCCTCCTGCCGCAACAAATGAGGCTAAAGTTGCCACACCTACATTGATTACTGCGGCTGTCCTTATTCCTGCAATGATTACAGGCATTGCCAATGGAAGCTCTACTTTGAACAAGAGCTGTTTTTTGTTCATTCCCATTGCCTGGGCAGCTTCTACAACCGAAGGATCTACTCCCGTAATTCCAGTATAGGTATTCCGTATAATTGGTAGAAGGGCATATATCAGTAATGCTACAATGGCTGGAGTAGCCCCGATGCCAAAGGCAGGAATCATAAATCCAAGTAAAGCTATACTCGGAATGGTTTGCAGTATACCGGCAGTTCCCAGGACAGGGTTGGCAAATAATTTCTTTCTGGCGATGAATATTCCTAACGGAACACCCACAATTATTGCCAGGAGTAATGATACAAAAGTAAGCCCAAGATGCTGTATAATCTGGAGAAGAAGTTTATCCTGCTGTTCGGCAATAAATTGCCAGAGGTTCTGCTGTGTCATTATGCCTGTGCTTTTCTGTAAAGGTTAAATGCCTCGCTCAGTTTTTCGTACTGATCCGAATAGCTTTTATCTGCACTGAGTTTCTGTAAAATATTCCACACATTTTCCTTTCTATCAAATTCTTCCCTCAAACTTTCGTTCTGTTCAAGAAAAGGACTTATATTATCCAGCGTGGCAACTTTATATTCAAGCAAAAGCCTGTTTTCTGCAAAGAAATTTTTCACAAAATCCCCGGCAGGATGATAGAGCATTTCCTTGGGAGTTCCGATCTGGACAATCTTTCCTTCATTCATAAGGCAGATCCTTTGCCCCAGCTCGAAGGCTTCCTGTACATCATGTGTAACAAGAATAATGGTTTTATTTTTAAGTTCCTCTAATGATTTAAATTCAGAATGAATATCCGCTTTAGTAATATTATCTAATGCTCCAAAAGGCTCATCCATTAATAATATTGGGGTATCTGCTATTAAAGCTCTTGCGATCCCGACCCGTTGCTGCTGTCCGCCGCTTAATTCCTGGGGAAAACGGGAAAGCAGTTCTTCCGGCAGGTGAAGCTTTTCCATAAGTTCTTCCGTTCTGCTTCTGATCTTCTTTTTCTCCCATTTGAGCAGCTCGGGAACCACAGCAATATTCCGGCGGATGTTATAATGAGGAAAAAGCCCGGCATGCTGCATAACAAAGCCAATATGCATGCGGAGTTCTTCCGGTTTCTTTTCAAGAATATTTTGTCCGTCAATCCAGATATCACCAGAATCAGCTTCTATCAGACGGTTGATCATTTTCAGGGTTGTGGTTTTTCCACAACCGCTTGTTCCGAGAAGCACCAGAATTTCTTTATCCTGTGCTTCGAAAGAGATATGATCAACGGCAATCCGGTCATCAAATTTTTTGGTGAGTGATTCTACTTTAATCATAGGCAGGACTTATCTCGCTAATCTTATTCCTGTAAACTGCCACTGAAGACTTGCATGAAAGAAATTCCTGTATGTATTTCTGCTATGCCCTTTCGGTGTAGCTTCGGAAGCCCCTCTTAAAACCATTTGATTGACCATAAACTTTCCGTTATACTCGCCTACGGCACCCGCTTCTTTTTTAAATCCGGGATATGGTAAATAAGCACTTCCCGTCCATTCCCACCTTTCTCCCCACTGAAAATGTACGGAAGCAACCTCCCACTCCGCTTCGGTTGGAAGACGCATTCCTTTCCATGCTGCAAAAGCTGAAGCTTCATAGAAATTGATGTGACAAACCGCTTCGTCAGGATCTACTTCCTGTAAACCGTCTAAGGTATAATACATCCATTTTTCATCGATCCAATGCCAATATAGCGGTGATTTCACCTCATTTTGTTTCACCCAGTCCCAACCCTCTGCATGCCAATGTCTGAAATCCCTATATCCGTTGTCATTTATAAATTCCAGATATTCGCCATTGGTAACCAGACGGTCACTTATTTCAAAATTGTTGAGGTATACTTTATGTCTTCCCAGTTCGTTATCAAAGCAAAAGCCATTACCATTAAAACCAATTTCATACACCCCTTCACTTAATCTGATCATTTCACCGGTCAGAACTATTTCCTTGCTCTCTTCCTTATCTTTCCGGTACGCCGGGAAAAGAGGATTGTGACCTAAAATATATTTGATGTCCGTAAGCAACAACTCCTGGTGTTGTTGTTCATGATTGAGTCCCAGCTCCAAAAGCGGCTCAATGGAAGGGTTCATAAATTCACTCTGAAGAAAAGCAGTCATCTGGCGGTCCACATATTCCCTGTAGCGATACACATCTGCCACTGAAGGGCGGCTCAAATTACCCCGGTCTGTACGGATGACTCTTGCTCCTATGGTTTCGTAATAGCTGTTGAATACAAAATTATATTGAGGATCAAAAACAGTGTACCCCGGAAAATTCGGAACGAGAATAAAGGTTTCAAAAAACCATGTGGTATGTCCTAAATGCCATTTTGGCGGGCTTACATCCACGATAGGCTGTACGACAAAATCTTCAGTCTCAAGAGGAGCACAAATAGCCAACGAATGGCTGCGAATATTCCTGTAAGTCGTTACGGCATCAATAATCTTAGGATTTGCTATCATCTTTTTAGATTTTTTATTATTTATTTAAACTTCCAGACGGAGTCAATAAACCATTTCTTCGAGTCTTTAATTTCTCCGTCAATCTCAAAGCCCGTTTTCTTTGCCAATTCTTTTATATCGGCCTCAGAAAATTTCTGTGAAACCTCCATATCTATCAGTTCATTTTCCTTAAATATAATCTCCGTATGATCTATATTTACCACCTGATCGGCCAGACTCACGAGATAACTCCTGCATGCTCCGCTTACAGGATCATACGTCTGATAATGCTGAAATTGCTCAATATTAAAATCAGCATTAAGTTCCTTATTGATACGCGTAAGAAGATTAAGGTTAAAAGCTGCTGTTATACCGGTGGCGTCGTTATAGGCATTTAAGATGGTGTGAGGATTTTTTTTAAGATCAAACCCTATCAGAATCCTGTCTCCGGGATTCAAGTGATCTTTCAATCCTATACAAAATGCATTAGCCTCTTCGAGTTCCATATTACCGATGTTCCCTCCCAAAAACAAAATGACTTTTCTTCTTGAGGAAAGCGAGGCCGCTTTATTGAGCATTTGAAAATATTCTCCCTCGAGCTGGGTAACTTTTAAATCAGGTATCTCCTTTTTTAATTTCTGATCCAGGACAGATAAAATATTACCTGAAATATCAATGGGCATATAAGTAAAATCCAACCCCTTATCTATCATATATTTAAGAAGATAGGTCGATTTCATAGCATCACCTGCCCCCAGTTCGATCAGATCGAAAGGAGTATTGTCAAAACCTATCAGATTAGCGATATCGGCTGTTTTATTTTGAAATATATCAAGCTCACATTGGGTAAGATAGTATTCAGGCATTGCCATTATCTTCTGGAAAAGCCGGTCTCCTACTTCATCATAAAAATATTTTGAAGATAATCTTTTGGGATTGCTATCCAGTCCTTTTTTTACATCGAGGAAAAAATTTCCGGTCTTATTGTGATTGTTTTTTATTTGTGAATTGGTGTTTGAGTTCATTTTACGTTTTCATTATAGTTCGGTAAGCACTACAAATTACCGTCCTCCTCATTACTCTTCATAAAAGTAGTTGCTTGGCGCATTCAATATAATTAAATGTACACTTAAATTTTGATTTAGCTATTCTATTTTCCATCTTTTTAATAAAATTATGAAAATTTAAAAGTCAAAATTCATATTAAAAAGTTCTTATTAATAGCAGGTTATTCACTCCCAACCCTGAAAAATGTCCGTTAAATAAAATATACCTCAGAAATATGATTTTAATATTTTATTTTTGGTCATTACTCGGTTTGGTATTGTAACATGTTCTATTTATCAGGAATCTTTATTGCTTATTTTTCTTCTTTTCTCATTTTAGGTAAGAAAAGGAAAATGATGGCAGATTACCTTTTGGCATTATGGTTCTTTATCATTGGGATTCATTTGACATTATTTTATTTAAATTTTTCCGAAAACAATATTACTACTCCCTATTTATTGGGATTAGAGATTCCTCTTCCTTTGATACATGGACCTATGCTTTATGTATATGTCCTTACGCTTACTCAGCAAAACAATCGCAGATATCTGAGGATTCTGCATTTCATTCCTCCTTTGGTCGTGTATCTTATTTTGTGGGATTTCTATTTACTTTCGACAAAAGATAAGATTTTAATTTATCATAATGGCGGAATGAGGTATCAAAACATAAGAGAAAATATCAATATACTTATTTATATTTCCGGAATTACATATATCATACTTAGTATCAGATCATTAAAAAAATACAAAGACAGTATTGCAAAACAGTATTCTAACATTGAAAGGATCAACTTGAACTGGGTATATTACCTTATTTTTGGAATCGCTGTAATCTGGATCTTAGTTATCCTTAAAGATGACAGAATCACATTTACCTCAGTTGTAATTTTTATATTACTGGCGGCTTATTTCGGAATTACCAAAGCAGGAATTTTAAATTTACCAGAGCCAAAAATAAAAGATACTGAAAAAGATGATACCACACCGCCTAATGAAAATCAACAGATTAAATATCAGAAATCGATTTTAAACGAAGCCTCAATCCAGGAAATCTACACCAGGCTGACTTCCAAAATGCAATCTGAACAACTTTTCAAAGATCCCGAAATAAACCTGGCTACACTGGCCGGCAGTATCGAAGTACATCCCAATACTCTTTCTCAGGTTATCAATACCATTGAAGACAAAAACTTCTACGATTACATCAATATACAAAGGATTGAAGAATTTAAAAGAATCGCTATCCTTCCGGAAAATCAAAAATTCACTATTCTTTCACTGGCATTTGAATGTGGGTTTAATTCCAAAACTGCTTTTAACCGCAATTTTAAAAAATATATGAATTGTTCCCCGAGAGACTTTTTAAAGGAGCAGAATCTTGAGATTGGAGGTTAGAGGTTAGAGGTTAGAGGTTAGAGGTTAGAGGTTAGAAAGAAAATAATTATTCGACTTCCACAAAACAATCCGCTCAATCAGTTATTTTATGTGTATGAAATTAGTTCCACCTTACATTCTGGGGCATTTATTTTTTTAACAATCCGCACTTTTGCTAAAAAAACAACATTTAACACCCTATTGTTAAGCCATTTAACTCAAGCTCTTTTACTATGAAAATATTTTTGTTCGTTATCCTGGTTATTTTTGCATTATTAATCGGACTATATCCTTTAATTTATCTTTTTGTTGATCACAAACATACTTTTTTACAAACCAAGCTTCCTGAAGTTGTTCATGATACAGTCTGGAGAGCTCTTTTCTTTAGCCATATAATCTTCGGGGGTATCTCTCTTTTTATTGGATGGAGACAGTTTGGGGCAACATTTAGGAATAAGCATAAAGTTTTACACAGAATAATAGGTAAAACATATATATTCTCAGTAATTATCAGCTCAGTATCGGGTATATATATTGGCTTCTTTGCTAATGGAGGAATTATTTCTTCATTAGGTTTTATAAGCCTGGGAATGATTTGGTTTTCTACAACCGTTGCCGCATTTTTAAAGATAAAAAGAGGTGATGTTTTACAGCATCAGAAACTGATGACCTATAGCTATGCCTGTACTTTTGCAGCAGTAACACTAAGACTGTGGATGCCTTTATTAAAAATAGCTATAGGGACACCAAATATATCCTACCTTATTGTTGCCTGGCTATGCTGGGTTCCAAATCTCTTAGTAGCATATTATATTAATAAAACTCACTCATTGCAGAATCAATAATGTTTTGAAAAGATGTCTCATGAAGGCTTGAGTTGTTTAACCAGATAAAAATCCACGAACTGCACTTAAGTATCTACCATTTAAATGGTGATAAATGTATATTTGTATAAGTAAGAATTTTATTTTTGCTGCACCAAAGATCACAATTTATACGTATGAAAAGAAAATTACTCCTGTTACTGGTATCTTTCACTTTCAGTTTTTCTTATTCTCAAAGGTTTTACACCCTTGATGATGATGGTCCTTATATCGACAGCCTTACTCATGTTATACAGACAACCAAGTCAGACAGCATACGAGGAATAAACAGTTTTAAGCTGGCCGATCTATTCAGAAGAAGTAAAAAGAACGAGCTATCTGACAGATATCTCCTTACTGCCAATAAGATAGCACTCAAATATCCTTTCTTAAAAGCTGCGGCTATTTATTATAATGCGGCAGGATTAGTAAGCAAGGGAGATTTTGACAATTATGGTAAGCAGCTCAACCTTGCTCTTACTGAGCTCAGGAAATATAAAACCAAGGACTCATATTCATTACAGGCTTTTATCCTGAAAAACATATCTCTTATCAAAGTTTTACAGAACAATGAGCTGGAAGGGATGAAAATTCTCATCAATGAAGCCATCCCTACGGGTAAAAAAGGAAACGATCTGGAAACTCTGAGTATTCTTTACAAATCCGTTGCAACCATTTTCATGAACTATGATGAAAGGATTAAGGCAGACAGCTACCTGAAAACCGCTAAGGAATATATTGAACAGGCCTCCAGATCTACATATACTTACCAGGAAACAAAGGCCGACATCTATATTATAGATGCTGAAAACAAAAGCCGCCTTCATATGTTGGCGGAGGCTAAAAAATCTCTTGATATCGCATACAATATCATTAGAAAATATCCGGATTCTAATCTCAACGGTAGCTATTATACAGCTGAGGGCTTTTATTTTTACAGACTCGGACAGTTTAATAATGCTTTAAAAAGTTATGATAAAGGGATTGTAAACAGTACCCTCCATCATGATATCCTTTTAACCAATCGACTGAAGTTTTCCAAATATGAACCCCTGAAAGCTCTGAACCGGCTCGAAGATGCTAAAAACCTGCTGCTGGATCTTATAGGAAGCACGACCCATTTTGCCCTTGACCAGAGAAACTATACCAAGGAA
Organism: Chryseobacterium sp. PTM-20240506; assembly: GCF_048296755.1. Taxonomy (NCBI): domain Bacteria; kingdom Pseudomonadati; phylum Bacteroidota; class Flavobacteriia; order Flavobacteriales; family Weeksellaceae; genus Chryseobacterium; species Chryseobacterium sp. PTM-20240506. The sequence continues at coordinate 474,160 of NZ_CP182581.1, read as the reverse complement.
CTGGCGCAGACCTTTGAAAGTCTGGGGGATACCAAAAATGCTTATAAATACCTGTCCAGATACAATACGATCAATGACAGCCTCAACCTGAGTGAGTATCAGGAAAAAATAGCAGCTCTTGAAGCCAAGTTTAACCGGGCGGAAAATGAGAAGAAGATCAGCCAGCTTGAAGCTCAACGCGAACGTGATCGTTTGGTTGCACAGAACAATAAACTTTACTATGGTTTGCTGGTTGCGGTTTCGGTTATTCTGTTATTACTTGTTATCTTCCTTTGGATCAATTCAAAAAATCAGAAGAAAATAGCCACCCAACAGTCCCTTAATTATGTACAAAACCTGGAAAGCTTAAAAAATCAGAAGGAAATAGAAGTCATGCAGGCGGTGATCAGAGGAGAAGAAGATGAACGTAAGAGAATAGCCCGGGACCTCCATGACGGCGTGGGAAGTATGCTATCTTCCCTTAGAACCAGATTTTTAAAGATAAGCAGTTCTTCGGGACCTGCATCGAAGGATGAAATTGAAAATATGAATGGAATCCTGAACAATTCAATTACTGAATTACGGCAGATTTCTTTTAACCTTATTCCGGAAACGCTTCTCAAATTAGGTCTGGAACATGCATTAAATGACCTCTGCCATATGTTGGAAACCGATGACATCCGTATTTATTTCCAGGCCAATCAGATCCGGTCTGATATTCCGGAAAATATTCAGATTATGATTTACAGAATTATTCAGGAATTACTGAACAATGCTTTGAAACATTCATCCTGTACAGAAATCCTGGTGGACTGCAGCCAGAATCAATCCCGTTTTTTCATTACGGTAGAAGATAATGGTAAAGGTTTCGATACCAGTCAAATCAAGAACTTTACAGGGCAGGGATTGAAAAATCTAAAAAGCAGAGTGGAACTTTTTAATGGAAAAATAGACATCCAATCTTCTGCAAATCATCCTACTACTTTTAATATTGAATTATCCATTTAACTGCACCCATCATGACAAAACCCTACAAAACAATTATTGTTGATGACCATCCTATTATCGCTGAGGGACTGCAAATGCTTTTTTCGAAATCAGATGATGTGGAAATTGTCCGGAGCTTTAATACCGGTGAAGCGCTCCTCAATTATGAGCATCTTGGTAAAGCAGATGTTGTTCTGCTGGATGTATTTCTTCCGGACATCAATGGCATCGATCTGTGCCTGAAAATAAAAAAAAACCATCCTAAAATCATCGTATTGGCAATGAGCAGCCAGTCCGAAAGAAGCATTATTTTACAAATGATCAAAAACGGAGCACATGGATATTTGCTAAAAAATGCGTCACTCGAAGAATTCAAATCCTGCATTAATAAGGCTGTATCCGGAGAAATGGCTTTTAGCTCAGAAATTGAAACAATTGTTGAAAAGACCAGTATTTATGATCTTAAATCGGTTCCCAGGTTAACCCAAAGGGAGAAAGAAATTCTAAAGCTGGTATCGGAAGGTAAATCGACACAGGAGATCTCGGATATCCTTTTCTTAAGCTATCTTACAGTACAAACTCACCGGAGAAATTTATTGAACAAATGTGAGGTCCGTAATGTGGTTGAACTTTTAAAATTTGCAAAAGAAAACGGACTTTGACAAAAGGAAATGATCTCCACATAAAATAAAAAGTACTATCCAAAGCGGATAGTACCTTTCCATCATAAAAAATGAAAAAAATTACTGTTTACTGATTTTTTTCGAAATAATTTTCCCACTTTTTAATTCTCCGTGAACCACATATATTCCATTAGGCAGCTCTGAAACATCGATCATTCCGGAATTCTGTGTTTTCTGAACAACTTTACCATCTAGGCTGATAATACTGATATTCTTAATGTCATCTTTAGATTTTATTGTGATGAATTTTGATGTCGGATTAGGATAAATCACAATCTCATCTTTTTTGTTATCCATATCTATCGTAGATAATGTAGACGACGGTGAAAAATATGCCAATGAAGGCTGGGTCGTGGTTTGTCCGTTAGTTGTAAATGTATTAAATGCAATTACCAGAACTGGTCCGTTGGATTCAGTGACCCATTGATACGATTCATTATGATAGTCCTGAGATACTCCGCCGCTGGTTTGGGTTGCCGTTCTTACTCTCTTAATCCTCAAAGCATTCTGAAAAGTTCCGTTAGGTGTTATCACAGTGCCATATCCGTCTACTTTAAAGTTTTCCTGTCCGTTCTCTACCGTACCAGGAATATTGATCTGATAAGTATCTGTAAATTCCTGAAGGTAATTAACAGGAAATTTGTAATTGATCAAGGGATCAGTATAGGTCATCATTACATCTCCCGGTGTACTGTAATTACCAATAGTTGTGGCTTCCGTATCACTATTGAGAAGATAATCGTAAGTACTTCCTCCTACCAATTCGCTTATTCTGTTGGCCGTTGGAAATTTAGAACAATTAGCATGCCCCGGACACGGATATAGTTTAGTACTGATTACGGGTGTGCCTACATAAGATGAGAAATCCCAGGTTTGTCCGGCTCCGGAAGGTCCCGGATTCAAAGATGCCGAAACATTGGCATGATAAACATCAGTGGTAATGTTAATTTTATCAAGTGCCGCTCTCGTCACTGTGGGTTGTGCCGCAATGCTCAACCCTGTTAAAAATAAAAAAGTACAGATTAATTTTTTCATTTTGTTATTGTTTGGTGTTAAAATATATACTGTTAAATCCATGAAATGAATTCCAGATCCAGCGAAAATATGGTTACAAGCTATTACCCTTCCTTTCATCAATTATAAAAGCAAATTTACCTGCATAAAGAGGCCCCTCCAATACCTGCCGGAGCGTATTTTTTTCTACCTGACAGCAGGTATATACTAAATAAATTGATTAATTTCACCTACTTAAAAAAAATAATAGTACACAAGTTCGAATTCACATCATTATAATTAGGAAGGAGATAAAAAAAGTTAATATGAAAAAAGCAGGAATAATCGGTTGTGGCTGGCTGGGATCAAGGATTGCAACAAAATTGTCCGAAACCTTTGAGGTCTATACAACAATAACAAGTCCGGACAAGGCTAAGCACTTGGAAAAACAAGGATTTCATCCTTACCTTGTCAATTTTCCCGATTATCTGCTGACTGAAAAAATGGATCAATGGCAGATTATCAATGAACTGGATGTCCTGATCATTACTATTCCCATTTCGGGAAAAAGCTGCTGTGCAAGTTCTTTATACAACAGGATCCAGAATCTTTTTTCATTTATAGAAGATTATGACGGACAGATTTTTCTTATGAGTACAACAGGGGTATATCCTGATCTCAGTAAAGAATTTATCGAGGAAGATGTATCTCCTGATCAGATTTCCGGAGAAAGAATGATCAGAACCAGATATCCCCAAACTAATATTTTAAGGTTGGCTGGTCTCATGGGAGATGATCGTTTTCTAAGCAAATATAATGTCTCAAATCTCAATTTTTTTGTCAATCATATTCACTACAACGACATTTGTTCGGTTATTGAGAAAATGATTGAAAAGCAATGTTCTTCCAGAATCTATAATGTGGTTGCCCCACTTCATCCCACCAAATCAGAAGTCATCAGTATTCAGAAAAACATATTGAACACAGATACCACAAAACCGGAAGGAAAGAAAATCTCTTCAGCCAGACTGATCGCTGAACTGAATTTCGAATTTGAATATGCTGATCCCAAGTACTTCCACCCTCCTTTTTCAGCAGTTGATTTGTAGCTTCTAGAGTAGACTTCCATTTTATAAAAACAAACACCAAGCAATATATTATGAACGAAAAAACTTCACTATGGAAAAAAATAACAGGTTGGTTTCAACGTTTAGAAAACTCGATTGCTCCAAGCCGTCAGACATTAAAAGCAAGCGGGTATGGCATTCTTTTGAGTTCCTGTATTTTTTTCATTCTGGTATCCGCGGATAAATTCCTTCCTGCCATAGGATGGGGAAATTTCATTTTATTTCTGCTGATTTCACTTCTGGTAAGTTACCTTATTGGCGGATTAATAGGCTGGTTGGCCGGCTTAATAGGCAGAACACCTTCTAATTTCAGACATGCAATCGGTTTTACCCTGTTTTTTTTCTTCTATCTTATTTTAATTACATCTACATTTCGCTGGGTATTGATTGTATTTCTTGTTCTTTTTCCTTCTCTTACCTTTGGAGCTTTGTTCTATTGGAGATCCAAATCTAAAACAAGCTGGTCATTGCGTCAGAAAATACTTACCGCAACTTCACTTTTTATTGGAATTCTTGGAATCGTGATTGGCGGTTATATTTATTTGGATTCGGGGAATACTCCTTCAGCAGTTAAAAATTATAAAATGTCCGGGAAACTTCCCCTCCCGATCAATGCTCCTGACCCTTCCCTTCCGGGAAAATACAAAGTAGCTTTCCTTACTTACGGATCGGGAAAAGACAAACACCGTACGATCTATGGCCGGGATGTAAATATTAAAACAGCTTCTGTAGACGGCTCCATACTTCTTAACTCATGGGATGGAATGTCCGGTAAACTCCGTACACGCTATTTTGGATTTGATAAAACGCAACTTCCCCTGAATGCAATGGTTTGGTATCCTGAAAATCTCAATGGAAAGGCTCCTTTGGTATTGATCGTTCATGGCAATCATCTGGCCCAGGACTGGTCTGAAAAAGGATATGATTATCTGGGTAAGCTTCTGGCAAGCAAAGGATATATTGTAGCATCCGTTGATGAAAATTTCCTGAATACAAGTTTTACGGATATCGACCAAAAAGGATTCAAAGACGAAAACGGAGCAAGAGGCTGGCTGATGCTTAAACATCTGCAGCTTTGGAGAAAATGGAATCAGGATCCTCGTAATCCGTTTTTTAACAGGATCAATATGGATCAGATTGCGCTCATAGGACATTCCAGAGGTGGGGAAGCCATGTCGCACGCTGCGCTGTTCAATAAGCTGCCTTATTTTCCTGACAATGCCAATGAAAGATTCGATTTTAATTTTAATATAAAAGCTTACATAGCTATTGCACCGGTGGACGGACAGTATCAGCCGGCATCTATTTTAGCACCCCTGGAAGACATCAATTATTTTGTCATCCAGGGAGTTCATGATATGGACATGCAGTCTTACGGCGGACTTGCCACATATAAACGGATTCAGTATTCACGGCATTATAAGGGACTCAAAGCTGGATTGTATGTTCATCAGGCAAACCACGGACAGTTCAATACTTCATGGGGAAGCTATGATTCCAGCAGTCCGTATATTAATCAGTTCAATATGAAAAACCTGATGCCTGAAAAGGAACAACAACAGATCGCAAAAGTATACATATCCGCTTTTTTAGATGTTAACCTGAAAGGAGAAAACGTCTACAAACCTCTTTTTACAGATTATCGGTATGGACGAAAATGGCTTCCGAACCATATTTATTTCAATCAGTTTGAGGATAGTGAAACGACATTTGTTGCCCGTTATGAAGAAGATCTCAACCTATCTACTGCCACTTTAAAAGGCGTACAGATCACGGGTGAAAACCTTAGCTTATGGCGGGAAGCCCAGCAGAAGCTGATCTGGAACAGTCAAATTTCAAGAGCTGCTTATATCGGGTGGAATCACAGTGAAAACGGTAATAAACCAGGAAAATATACTTTTACTTTCCCTGACAGCCTCCGCCAGGATTTAAAGGGAAAAGCATTGGCATTTAATCTTGCAGAGAGCGATGAATCTTCGGTAGCAGCCCGGAAAGGAAAAAAAGAAACTAAAAAGGAGGAGTCCGTAAAAAAAGATCTGCAAAAAAAGGCCATCGATTTCAGTATTGAGCTGACGGATCAAAACGGAAAAAAAGCACATTTCCTTTTGAGTGACTGTGCACCTTTACAACCTCAACTGAAAAAGAACTTAACCAAATTCAGTTTTTTCAATGATAATCCTGATGCAGAATCTATTCCAGACTATTTTTATTTTGACCTTGATACCGTCAGAAAAAAGTATCCGGAACTGGATCTGGATAAGCTGAAATCGATCTCATTGATCTTTGATAAAACTCCGGAAGGTGTAGTTATTCTGGATGACATCAGCTTTGTTAAACTTCCTACTTCTACCCATTAATCTATTGACCCTAAAAAACTAAATATTCTATGGACATTAAAAATTTTGCCAACCTTTGGATCAACTCCTGGAATTCTCATAATTTGGAAGACATCCTGAGCCATTATGCAGATGATATCGAGATCACTACTCCGATGATCAAAACATTCACATCAGGTGAAGATACCCTTAAAGGAAAAGAAGCTGTTAGAGAATATTGGGGGCGTGCTCTTGAGAAGGTACCCGATTTGCATTTTGAACTGTATGATGTCACTTACGGTATCAATTCCGTTGCATTGTATTACCAATCCATTATGAACAAAAAAGCAATTGAGGTGATGTTCTTTAATGATGAGGGCAAGGTGAAAAGGATGCATGCATTTTATACTGATTAATAAAAAATAAACGGGCCAAAGCCCGTTTTATTGATTTATAAAAGTCTGATTCTCTCTTCTTCCAGATCGATCTGATATATTTGCCAATTGATGTATTCTTCATGCAATTCAGGATCTTTGTTAAGTCCCGATAAGAACTTACGCTGATTTTCCAGCAATTCGAGGTAATTCTGTTTGGTCCGTTCGGTCATTCTCAAATGTTCCGGCTGGCTTATTTTATATTCCCACTGGTCAATCATCTTTTGTAAATGAGGATCTTCATACTCCCCCATTTTTTGTTTTTCTTTTAACAAACGTATTGTTTCTACCACAAGATGGTTTTTTACTTTCATTTTTGCTTCATCCTCCGGTAATTCCCTGCCGTAATCAAACAATTTTGAGCGTTCAATGATAAGAGGAAGAGTAAGCCCCTGGATAAGAAGTGTAAAAAGTATCACTGTAAAGGTGACGAACAATATCAGATTTCTATGTGGAAAAGCTTCTCCGGTCGGTAAGGTCAACGGAATAGATAAAGCAGCGGCTAATGACACCACACCCCGCATTCCTGTCCAACCTAATAACAGCGGTAAGCCAAGTATTCTCCGGCGGCTTAAACCTCTTCCGGGAGCAACACTGGGCCTGAACATAACAGTTGCAATCAGTGCGGCATAAGAAGAGATCATCCGGGTAGCAATTAAAATTACCGTAACAAGGGCTCCATAAAAAATTGCTGTTCTTAAAGGAATCCCATCTGCCCTAAGCCCCTTCACAATTTCCGGAAGAGCTAATCCGATGATCATAAATACGATACCATTTAAAATAAAGATCAGCGCTTCCCAAAAACTGAGCCCTTTGATCCTGCTGGCACTACTGAGAAAAGTAAGCCTCCGGGTGGATAAAAACAATCCACCGGCGACTACGGCCAGCACACCTGAACTATGTGCCTGTTCAGCCACCCAATACAGCAGATAGGATTCCACCAGTGTAAACACAATATCTGAAGGTGCATCCGTAGGCAGTCTTTTATGAGCCTGGATAAAGAGCCATCCTCCTAAAAGTCCGATTCCTATTCCTCCTATAACCATCCAGAAGAAATCCGTAATCGCCGTCTGGAAAATAAATTGTCCCGTTCCTATAGCTACTAAAGCAAAGCGGACAATAATAAGCGATGAGGCATCGTTCAGTAAGCTTTCACCTTCCAGAACTGCGGAGGTGGATTTTGGAATTCTCACAAACTTCATAATTGCTCCCGTACTAACCGCGTCGGGAGGCGATACAATTCCTCCTAACAGAAAACCTAATGCAAGGGTAAAACCCGGAATAAAATAATTAGATATCAATGCAACTGTGAGCGCGGAAAAAAATACAACCAGAAACGCAAAACTTCCAATGATCCGCCACCACTTTTTCATTTCTTTAAATGAAATACTCCATGCAGCTTCAAAGAGAATAGGCGGCAGGAAAATAAAGAATATAAGGTCCGGATCAATCTGTATGCCTGGCAGCCCGGGAATAAAACTGATCAGCAGCCCGGCAACAACAAGAAGTATGGGATATGCAATTCTCAGTTTTTCAGCCAACATTTCGATCAATACAATTGCTATAATCAAGGCTAACATGAAAGGTAATAGTTCGTGCATATTCGTTACTCGTTGTTTGAAATAATTATTTGAAATGATACGGATTTTAAAAATAGTATTTTCGGAGATTACTTTCAATAAAAATTATGTATAACACTTAAAATCAAGGCAATTCTTCTCTTATTAAAAAAATTATGGCTTACATTTATTAAAAATTTTTATTCACTATTTTATCAAAAACCTCTTAATAATGAGAAATCATTATTTATTCAAACTACATAACCAAATATGATGAAAACAGTAGAAATCAAAACCAATGAAGGGTATCCTGTTTCTGCCCATATTTACGAAGTTCCTGACAGTAAAAATATTCTGATCATATCATCAGCTACCGGAGTAAAACAATCTTATTATAAAAAGTTTGCACAATTCCTTTCTGATCATGGAGTTTCAGTCATTACTTTTGACTACCTTGGTATAGGAGAATCTCTTAAAAAGCCTATTCAAAAACTGAATAATGGTGCTTCAGACTGGGGAAAAACCGATTTGCATGCTGTAACAGAATACACTAAAAAGAATTATCCGGACCAGAATATCATTTTATTGGGGCACAGTATCGGAGGTCAGCTTATCGGGTTATCATCATCTTCTACAGAGGCTGGTAAAATTATTCTTGTCGCAGCCCAGAGCGGATACTGGAAATTCTGGAAAGGGTTTCAAAAATATAAGTTATGGACTTATTGGAAAGCGATGTTTCCTCTACTGATCAGCTTTTTTAATTACCTTCCTTCCAAAAGAATCAGCGGTATGGAAAATTTACCTAAAAATGTTGCTAAACAATGGGGAAAATGGTGTTTGTCACCTAATTATCTTTTTGATCATATTCCGAAGCAGGATCTATTTTTCAAAAACATCACAACCCCTTTAATTTCTGTTAGCATTGAAGATGATCATTTTGCCCCCAGAAAAGCCGTTGACTGGCTCAGTAAAAAATATGAAAGGGCAGATCTGACCAGAATTCATCTGGTTCCAAAAGATTTTAATACTGATACTATCGGGCATTTTGGCATTTTCCGTGAACAATTCAAAGACAATATATGGCCGTTATTTTTACGGGAAATAATTTAAGAAAAGTACAGTGTTAAAGTCCGTCCATAAACATACAAATCAGACACATAAAGTACATGAGCATTTATTTGTTCAACTTACTATACACTAAGTCCGTTATTTTTGCTATTACATCATCATTGGTCTTATTGTCTTCATGGGAGTCGGATATAAATACGGCAATACTGAAAGATTTACCATCTTGAAGATTTACAATTCCAATATCATTACATGCCCGGAGCACACCATTGTCCCTGCCTGATGTTCCTGATTTATGAAATGATTTTGTTTTATTTTGTATCAATCCCTGTATTCTGGTATTTGTTACCGAATGTTCCATTCCGTTTTTTAGCAGATCAAAACTTTCGTGAGATAATATTTTCTTCTTTTCAACCTGATAAAGGATTTTTGTAGCAAAACCAGGGGTAATCCTATTTGATTCAAAGTCTTTTAAAGGACTGGTATAATCATACATAATACTGAAATCTCCCGGATTTCCCATGCGAATTTCATGGATAAAAGTATTGAGGCCGCCAAAGCTTCCGGGAACATGATTCGCAAGCTTATCGAATATATTATTATCACTACGTTTAAGCATAAAAGAGACGGACTGTTTAAGAGACATTGTTGTTCCCTGGGGAATACTATCTCTCAGAGGGCTATAGGTATCTGGTCTTAAATCTTCTTTAGAAAATACAATCTGTTGATTCAGATTCATCTTTCCCTGATCTACAAGATGTAAAATATAAAGACCTAAAAAGTATTTTGATACACTGTATAGCCTGTATTTCTTATCATTATTAATCTTAACTAATTCATTTCCTTCATTATTTCTGACAGAAACTCCTATGTCCATTTTTTTGCCATCTATCAATTTATTGATGTCATTTGTTAAATTTGTTTCCACAGAAGTACTCCTGCACGACGTCATAAAAATGACCAGCAAAAAATACATAAACCCTTTTTTCATCTGAATGTGTTTGTTTTATTATTGTTTTTCTATTTTAAATTTTTAGTTTTTCCTGATTCCATTCAACCTATTATCTAAAACATTCGTATAAGATTTACAAAATCAAAATCTTAAAATCCTCTACCTTAATCAAACCAAAAACTATTCATAATAATGCCCCACCTCTATCATCAGGTTTTCATAGCTGAAATAAAAACCAAAGCTATCCCTTATTTTGCGGGGTTCCTGTTCTCCTACGATACCTCCCGTTTTTAAACGTTGGTATATATCATTAACCTGTTCTATGGTGTCCAGCATAAATCCTATGTGAAAGGCTTCGGGGTAAGCAGGAGTTCCTTCTCGGTTTTTCATCAATACCAGTGTAAAATTACCTTCTCCCTTTAATACACTAACGATATAATCTCCTTTTACATCTACACATTTAAAACCGAAATAGGTCTGAAAGAATTTTGTTGTCTTTTCAACATTGGCAACAACTAAATTGATATGATTAAGCTTCATCTTCTTTTTGTTAAAAAGTGAATTTAGCTATTATTTTTTAATTTAAAATATAGATTCAATAGATTATTTAATAATCAAGCGCTAACGATTACGCTTTTTCTCTATTGCTTATCCCTGTATTTGTACATGTTCAGCCTCATTTCATGTCTATTTTGATCAGGAATCAATATTTAAGATCACCTATATTTTGCTTTATCACAATAACCGGGTCTTATCTAATTTCCAGTATTAATATTTCGCAAACTAACCATGAATTATGGTTTTGATATTAAAAATTGTATTAATTTCACATTCAATATCGCTTAATGAAATTTTGAAAGAGGATTTTCTAAATGAAATTTGAATTCCATCCTTATCTATATTTGACTTCAACAATTATAAAATGTCTAAAAAATATATATTTCCATCCGAATTGTCCTGGTTATCTTTTAATGACTGTGTTTTACAGGAAGCGGCTGATAAAACCAATCCTCTGTATGAAAGAATAAAATTCCTTGCCATTCATTCTTCCAATCTTGATGAATTTTACCGGGTAAAGATCAGCGATCTGCATTCTATTCCTGAAAAAAGCAGTTTGTTTGAGAAGGTTAGTAAGGAAATTAACCGCCAGCAGAATACATTCGGCTCGATATGGAAAAAGCAGATTATCCCGGAACTTCACGAAAATAAGATCATCTATTACGAAAATCAGTCTTTGCTCCCCCTGCATACAGAGGAGATCGACAGTCACTTTAAAACAACCATCCTTTCTTATATCCAAATTGTTTATTTGTCAGAAGACGAAAATCAGGAGTATTTTTTAAATAACAGGCAGCTTTACTTATTGATCCGGCTAAAAAATACAAATGGCGAAATCACCTATTGTTACATCAATATACCAGCTGATAAGCTGAACCGGTATAAATTACTGAGCCCTGTAAAAGGAAAAAATTACATCATATCCATAGACACAATAATTAAAAAATGTCTGCATTATATATTCCCTGACCAGAAAACCTCTACAGCATTTGCTATTAAACTTAACCGGGATGAAAATTACCTGATTGAGGACGAAGCTAGCGGAAATCTGGTTTCCAAGATCAAAAAGAAACTGCAGGAAAGAAAATCGGGTTCATCTACAAGATTCCTGTATGATTTTAATATGCCCGAAGAAATGAGAAAGCTATGTAAAAATGCATTCCATCTGAAGGACTACGAAATGATTGAAGGTGGTACTCATCATAATTTTTTTGATCTGTTTAAGTTTCCTAATCCCAATTTTCCGGATCTTCAGAACGAAAATTTCCCACCGCTGAAATATTTCCCGTTTGAGACCAAGAAATCAATATTTGAAGTCATTGGTGAAGAAAACCAGCTGCTCCATTTCCCATATCAATCTTATCATTATGTCCTACAGTTTTTTAACGAGGCTGCTATTCATAAAGATGTAACGGAAATAAAAGTAACCCTGTACCGCATATCTTCACAGTCCCTCATTGCTAATGCTCTGATCAGCGCTGCAAAAAATGGAAAAAAAGTAACTGTTTTTGTTGAGGTAAAAGCCAGATTCGACGAAAACAACAACCTCTTCTGGGCCAACGAGATGCAAAGGGCCGGAATCAGGATCATTTACAGTATGCCTAATCTTAAAGTACATGCCAAGGTGGCTCTATTAACCTTAAAAAATGCAGGAAAGACAAAGAATTATGCTTACCTATCAACAGGAAATTTCAATGAAAATACAGCAGAAACATACACCGATTTTGGCTTTTTCACCTCTCAAAAAGAATATACGGATGATCTGAAGCAGGTATTCAGGTTTTTTAAAACCAAAGAAAAAAATTACCCTATTTCTAATTTATGGGTCGCAGGATTTAATCTTAAAGAAAATATCTTACAGCATATTGATATTGAAATACAAAATGTTGAGAATGGCAAGAAAGGAGCAGTATTCATGAAGATCAACGGTCTTAATGACAAGGAAATCATCAGTAAACTAATTGAAGCCAATAATGCAAAAGTTGAAATTACCCTTATTGTGAGGGGGATCTGCACTCTGCTGCCGGGAATTAAAGGTTATACGGAAAACATCAAGATTTACAGGATTGTAGACCGTTATCTTGAACACTCCCGTATCTATCGATTTCACAATGATGGAGCAGAAAAAATTTACCTTTCTTCGGCAGATATGCTTAGCAGGAATCTCAACCGCAGAATAGAAGTTGCCTTTCCTATAAAGGATAAAAAAATCATGCAGGAGATTAACGCTATTATCAATATGGAGCTGAATGACCATACCAAAAAGAGGATCATTAACAGTAAAGGCCAGAGTATTTCCGAAGACCAGGCCGGGCAACCGGATAGCTCATCTCAACAGGCTACTTATCTTTGGTACAAAAAGAAAGAGAAAAAGTCAAAGAAAAAATAACTGTTCTACAAACACAATCGTGAAATCACTGCTGTATCCAAACTACTTTTTTTAGGTAATACAATGGACCATGCATGTCCTTTTGACACCCAGGATATGGATTGATATTGAGGAAAATTGATAAAGCTGCAAACGATAACATTTCCTTTATGCTCAATATCCTCAATTTCATATAAATGAAAAGGAGTCATAAGACCGGTTTTCAGGACTTTGGACAGGGCTTCTTTTATCGTCCATAAAACAGTAAGACTTTTGTTTTCATCACCATCAATATCCAAAAGCTTATCTTTCTCATGAGGAGTAATAACTCCTTTAATGGTATCTGACTGCTCTGCACTAACAGCTTCTACGTCTACCCCCATCGGATGTCCTTCCGGAAATACCACAGCTATCCCCATTTCTGTAGTATGAGAAATACTTAATTGGATATTTCCCGCTCCGGATAAATGAAGAACGGGCTGCTGGAATATTCCGGAAACTATTTTTGTATCTGGTAAAACAACTTCATTCATAAATGCACTTAATGCAGTTTTGGCAGCGTATCTACCCAGCAAATAACTGTGCTGAACTTTAGGTAACTTTAATGTACCAAAAAAGTCCAGTTCTTCCTGATGCAAAAAAGAATGTCGTATTTCTTTCAAGTGAGCCAGCGAGTGCTGAGTTACTGCAATAGCAGCAGGATACAAACCATCTGCTCTCTGTAAAGCTAATTTTTCAACTGCACTATTATTTTGTATGGATACATTCATAGCAATAAGTTCATCGTCAATAAACGCATAAAATTAGCATTATTATTTGAAAGAAAAAGGGTCTGGCTGATTCTTCCGCATCCTGAAATCTGTAAAAGCATCTCTTCTGTTCAAAAGGAAATAGATGTTGTTCTGCAGTAGAAAACTTAGTTCTTTTCCCGGCTGTTCACCAAACGAATGTCCCGGCCAGATTAAGGCCTGCTGGGGTAAATATTGTTTTATAAACTGTACGGAATCATAAAGGGAATTGATTCCACTATTGTCACAGATGCCCACTCCTTCAATAAAAATAGTATCTCCTGTAAAACAATGCTTATCAATGAGATAGCAAACACTTCCTTTCGTATGTCCCGGAGTCAGTAAGGCCGTTACACTAAACTGACCTACCATGACATCCTGCAAATGCTGGATAGCGATGAGATTAGGGCATGTAAATTCATATTGTCTGATTTCAATGGCTGACATATATACCGGTACCCCATAATATACTGCAAAAATGGAGGCCAGATCTGTATGATCGTAATGAGAGTGAGTCAATAAAACCCCTCTCAATGTAATATGGTTGTCTTTCAAAAAACTGCTGATCAACTCATAGTCCCATGCCGGATCGATCAATATTCCGGAATGGTTATCATGAATGAGGTAACATTGATTTTTAATACCTTGACCAGATACGAGGAAAACTTCTACTTTCATCTGTTTATATTTATTTTTTTAAGATCAGATGGAATGCCCATCATCACTTCCCAGGGTGTCAAAAAATTTTTGACATGGGTGTTCATACTACTGTATCTTTTATTTTTTGCTGTAATTTTTCCAGCTGCTCAATTTCTCTTCTGTAAGGGCTCATAATGGTTAGTACCTCAGAAGAAGTTTCAGGTTGCAGATTGTATTTAACAAATGCAGCACTGGTTCCCGAAGGTCCCATGTCTATATACAGACAGGGACCTTTGGCTTCCAGAAGATCAATTATTTTTGTAAAATTAGAATACTGACTTATCGCCTGCCAGAAATAATCAGCTGTCAGCTCATTGATTTCTTTCGCTTCAAAACCCGATATAAATCCTTTGGATGGAGCTTTAAAAGCACTGGCTGAACTGCTGTACTGATCGAAATCTGCTTTTGCAGTTTTCATTAATGGAGAATGAAAAGGAACATTGACAGGAAGCCGAAAAGTACTCATTCCTTCTTCAGACAATTTACTTTCAAATACTTCTAAGTGAGACGTTTTACCTGATAAAGTAAAATGTCCTTTAAAATTATCTGATGCAAGAAATAGCTGATGTTGTTTATAGAGACTTCTCAATTTTATTTCTTCGGCAAAAACTACCAGCATACCACCTTCAATATCAGCACGGCAGATGGATTTAGCCTGTTCTATTGCAGCTTCAACAGCACTGGCAGCATCCCATACTCCATTAGCAACACCTGCCGCAAATTCACCCAAACTGTTACCCGATATAAAATCCGGTTTAATTCCCATTTCCAATAGAACTTCATACAAAGCAATCTCAACAGCAACAATTGCAGGATGGGTGATCAACAACTCATCGAACGATTCTTCTGTGTTGGTATACAGTTCATCAATCAATGAGTAGTTGAGCTGCTTTTGTACCATTTGATCCAGTCTTTCAAGACAGCTTTTAAATTTCGGGTGCTGTTCGTACAATTCCCGTCCCATCCCGCGATAATGGCTTCCTTGTCCGGAAAATAAGAATACAATATGTTTTTTAAACTCGTTTTCTGTCATCTAATTATTTACCATTAATGCTGTGTTTTCTAATAATTTTGCTGCTCCTACCATAATATTGACTCCAATCTCGTCAACATGGCGTTTTTTCCAGCTTTCCATCGGAGTACCTTTGACCCACTGATTAAATGCTCCAAGTGCAGAACCTGTATGGATCTGGAAATTGGCTTTATTCTCAATATTTCCTTCAAAAGCCAGTCTATTGGTATACCCAAAATACCAACGGAAGACCAAAGCCATTTTATTTTTAGGATTCTGTTCCGCTTTGGTAATCTCTGCCTCAGCTCCCACATTTCTACAATATTCGCGTACTTCGTTCCATATTTCACTAATGTTTTTTTCAAAATACGTTTTTTCCAATTGTGTTAAGGTCTTTTCAGGGATCTCGTCTAAACTGTTGTACTGATTGTATAATGCGTATAGTTTATTTGCCCTTGCAGCAAACAACACTCCCCTTCTAAGCACTTGTACTTTAGCACCAATTTCAAACATATCTCCTGCCGGCGCATAATCGGTATCCTGTACATTGATGTCCTGTAAAAGGTCTTTTACAGCATCGCTGGTTCCTGCTTCTACCGTACATTGATTCACAGAGCCTGTTACTATAAAGTCGGCTCCCATGATGTACGCACATGTTGCTGCCTGAGGGGTACCTATTCCTCCTGCCAATCCAACTCGTATTCCTTTATCATAAGCATATTCCGCCATAATATCTGCTCTTAAACGTTGGATAGACGGTAACAAAACCATAGCAATTCCACGATCGGTATGCCCACCTGAATCTGCTTCCACACAAATATCATAACTCATCGGTACCTTTTTGGAAAGTGCTGCCTGTTCGGGAGTGATCAACTCTTCTTCCAGAAGATGTCTCACAATTTTTTCAGGGGCGGGACGCATAAACACTTCTGCAACCTCTGGTCTGGAAACTTTGGCAATAATGTTATGCTTACATATTACTTCACCGTTTGGTCCTTTCTGTAAACCTTTTAATCTGTAATACACCAAAGCAGGCATCATCTGCATATAGGCCGAAGCTTCAATATTCGTTACTCCATAAAGAAGTAAAAGCTCGATAGCTTTCATTTCAGAAGCCGGATCATTTAAATTATGCAGGAAGTTAACGCCATACGGTTCTCCATGGGTCAGTTCTTCCTGAATTTTAATAATATTCTTTTCTATTTCTGTCAATGGCATTCCTCCTGTTCCCAAAAATCCCATGAATCCGTTTTTTCCCAAGCGTACTACTAATTGAGGTGAAGCAATTCCTCGGTACATAGATCCTGCAACGTATGCGTATTTAAGACCATAATCTTTACGGAATTCATGGCTTCCCAAGCGGGTGGAAAGGCATTCTTTTTTTGAAGCTTCCCCATTTACCTTACCATTCACTGATCCGTTAACATGAGGTTTTGCTGTTTCGATTACAATTTCCTCTTCATGGATCAATGGCGTACAGTTTTCTGTAATTTCATTGACCATTTTAGTTAAAATAACACTTCCTGTTTCTTCATATTCGGTAACTCCCTTCCCCATTAAAGTCCGGATGGTATCTGTCCACTGTACAGAGCTTTCAATCTGCTGAGCCAAAAGCTCAATGATCTGTCCATCAGGATAAGGTTTTGCTGTAACATTTGCAATCACAGGAGTCTTTAAGGCTGAAAAACTAAAGTTTTGAAGATAATCTTTAAATTCTGTAGCCGCAGGTTTCATATATCTTGAATGGAAAGGAGCGCTTACAAAAAGAGGAAATATTTTAATCTTACGTTCTTCAAATTCCTGCACGATCCTGTCAATGGAATCCTGAGGTCCCGCTATTACAATCTGAGTCGGAGTATTGATATTGGCGATATCTATATCGCTGTATCCTCCTTCTGCTAAAAGTTTTTGTACGGCATCCACTTTAAGTCCCAATACCGCTGCCATTCCACCTCCGGATGCCGCAGCCATCAAAGCTCCTCTTTTCTGAACCAGCTTTAATCCGGTTTCAAAGCTGAATGCTTCTGCTGCTAACAGGGCATTATATTCTCCCAGACTGTGTCCAATGAAAAAGTCGGGTTTACTTCCTGATGAGTTGGCATAATGTGTAAATGCATTTACCGTATATAATGCAGGTTGTGTGAATTGTGTTTTCCCCAACTGACGTTCAGGATCTTTGATGCATAATTCTTCAAGGTCGTACCCTAATATTTCTGATGCTAAAATTGTTTCTTTTCTGAACTGATTGAACAGGTCTTTTCCCATTCCTTTGTATTGGGATCCCTGCCCCGGAAACATTACTGCTTTCATATGCTAATATTTATTGTTTTTATGGTCATATGGAACACCCATAATCATTTTCTTGTGTGTTAAAATAATTTTTGGCATGGGTGTTTCATATGTCTTATTGTGTGTTTATTGTGATTATTAAAGTGTCTGTTTTATATTTTCTTCGGTATTTATTTTAGTTAACCATTCTGTACAATATGGTGTATTCACAATGGTAAAGTGATTGGCCTCTGTAGGGATGATCTGCACATCGCTGAAATATTGATCCCAGCCTGCAGCAGCTCCCTGATCTCCCCAATCTTCGCCTGAAAGTTTCGTATTATCTGCCTCTACGAAAATTAAAGTTTGATCCAGCTTTTCTTCCATCTTGTAAACCGCTGAAATAGAGGCCCGGAATACCTCCCACATTCTGGCTACTGTTTTAGCTGGAAGTGTATGGACTGTATCACAGATAAATGGCATATAATCCTCTTGCGGCAGTTGTTTCACAAGCTCTTCTACGGCATCGTCACTCAACCATGGCTGACTGAATTGGATCAGTGATCTGAAATAAGTTCCCAATTTTTGAGCTTCCTCTAAGGAATTGAAAGAAGAAAGCGGATCTGTGAAGCAATCCAGGAAGATAACCTTGTCGATTTCGATGGCCAATTCCTTCGCCTGTCTGATCATCTCATAGATTACAATACCACCATAACTGTGTGCCAATAAATTGATACCTCCAATGACTCCCGTCTGTTTAATCTGTTCCAGGTTATAAGATGCCATTGTTTCAATACTTTTATTAGGAGCTTCATCCGCTGTGATCCCCTTCATCTGCAGTCCATAAACAGCTCCTTCCCCAGGTAAATTACCTGCCAGGGTAAAGTAACCTTCTGTTGACCCAAGCGCACCTGGAATAACAAAAGTTACTTCTTCCATATTTCCTTCTCTTAATGTTAAAACAGATTCTTCACAGGACTCTTCATTACCATTGATCAGTATTTTAATTCCTGCAATCGTTGGATTCTTCATGATGTGGATCAGCTGAATGTCTTTATCAAATGCAGTATTGATCTTATGGGCTAACTGAATCATCGTTAATGAGTTTCCACCCACATCGAAAAAATCATCATGAATACCTACCCTATTTAATTTTAATAGCCTGATCCATATCTCCGCCAGCTTATGTTCTGTTTCATCCGATGGTGCTGTAAACTCACTTTGATTAATATCATTTGGATCAACGCTTGGCAAAGCTTTCCGATCAACCTTACCATTAGAAGACAACGGAATTTTATCTATTTCAATGAATATGGAAGGAACCATATATTCAGGCAGATGAGCTCTTAAATGCTTTTGCATTTCTTCTTTGTCAAAAACATCATTTGCTACGACATATGCAACCAGTCTTTTATTTCTGTTATCATCTTCTACCGTTAGAACCAAGCCTTGTTTTACGAGCGGAGATAACTGCAAAATGGTTTCCACCTCTCCTAACTCAACTCTGAATCCATTGATCTTAACCTGTCCGTCCTGTCTTCCAAGGAATACAATAAATCCGTCAGGATGCTGACAGCCAATGTCTCCGGTACGATATAATTGTTTCTGCATTCCGGGATGTTCAATAAAACTGGCAGCTGTTTTTTCTGGATCCTGGTGATAGCCTTTAGCTACCCCAATTCCGCCGATATAAATATCTCCGGGAACATTCACTGGGCAAGGAGAAAGGTTGATATCTAAAACATACATTTCCTGATTACCTAAAGGATACCCGTAAGGAATACTCTTCCATGACGGATTGATTTCACCGATCGGATAATGAATAGACCATATAGAACCTTCTGTTGCTCCACCAAGGCTGATCACAGCACTGTCCGGATTGATCTTTTTTATTCTGCCCGGTACATCCAAAGGAATCCAGTCTCCACTCATCCAGTACATTCTTAAGCTGGAAAGATGCATTTCAGAAGTATCTTCCTGTCTTTCTATCAACAAATTCACGATCTGAGGTACTGAATTCCAAACAGTCACCTGTTCTTCTTTCACATAACGAAGCCAGATATCGGGATTCAATCCTTCTGTTTCCAGAGGTAGGATCAATGTTGCTCCACAGGCAAATGTTCCGAATATATCGTAAACAGAAAGGTCAAAGTTGAGATCGGATATTCCAAATACATTATCATCTGAAGTAATGCCAAATCTTGCATTCATATCATACAAGGTATTGACAGCCCCACGATGATCGATCATTACCCCTTTCGGTTTTCCGGTAGATCCTGAAGTAAAAATGATATAAGCCAGTTCTGTATCCGGAACTTTTACAGTTTCATGATCCGCTGATTCTTCGGCGAAAGTCCTTTCTTCCAGAAGGATTATTTTCACTTCCTCAGAGAAGCTTACCTTATCCATATAATCCGGTTGTACCAAAACGATAGTGGATTCCGTCTGTTTAATCAATTCATTCATCCTGTTTTCAGGCAGGCTGCCTTTAACAGGAATATAATGTCCACCAGCTTTCAGAATTCCCAATACGCCCCAAACCTGCTCTAAGCTTTTATGGGAAACCATCGCAACAGGAGCATTAGCCGGAAGACCTGATTTTACAAGTTCTCCCGCTAAACGATTCGCCATTTCATTTAATTCAGCATACGTAATTCGTCTCCCATCGTGCACTACTGCAATTTGATCAGGGGTTTTAAGGACCTGCTCTTCGAAAAGATCAGATAATGTTTTATGTTTCGGATATTCAACCGCTGTGTCATTTCTTTCGTAAAGGAAGTAATTGATTTCTTCTTTGGATAGAACTTCATACGTTTTTATCTGTCTTGCTGTATTTTCCAGAACACCATTCATTAGCTCCATGAAATATCCCATATGTTGTTGTATCAGCTCCGGACTGAATACATCCTGATCATATTTCAGGCTTACAATGATTTCTTTTCTCAGATCCTGTATTTCCAAAGAATACACGTGAGCCGTTTCCTGATATACTTCATCATAAATTTCAATACCTGAACCACCTCCCGTTAATATTTCATCAAAGATGTTCTGATAAATGAATGATACTTTGAATGGTGTTTCTCTATTACCGAAACGGTCTAAATTCAGATCTGATAATAATTTAGGCAAAGGATAAGCTGCATGAGACATTCCATTTATCATTCCTTTTTGAATATTTTTCACCAACTCTGCAAAAGTCTGGTTTCCAGACACTCTGTTACGCAATATCATCATATTGACATAATAACCAATACTGTTTTCATACTCCTTTTTAGGACGTCCTGCAGTCGGCATCAAGATCAATAGGTCTTCCTCTGTGGTCAACTTATGAAGTAACATTGCATAGATCCCTGAGAATAAGACAGAAAGATTGACTTTCAGCTTTTTGCCTAATTCTTTGAGCTGATCTACTTTCTCCTCCACAAGCTTTATTCTTTCAATACCAATCGTAGTTGTTTTGGTACTGTTCTGCTTGTACAAATCGTAAGGCAAATTAATTATGGGTAGTGTCCCAGATAAATTCTTTTTCCAATACGCCAGACTTTTCTCTCCTTTCTTACTTAGAATGAAATTCTTTTCCCATTCTACGTAACTGAAATAGGCAAAATCAGGTTCTTTAGCCACTATTTTTTCTCCGTCTAAAAGTTTTTGGCATTTTTCAAAAAGAGAAGCTATAAACACAGAGCTTGACATTCCATCAAAAATGATATGATGAAATACCAATAGAATATAATTATTATGGGCTGCAAGGTCTCTTCTGACATATAATCTTACCGGTAATTCTATCTCCAGATTGAATGGTTTTCTTACCAGATTCCATGAAACTTCATTGATGTTCTGACCTTCAGCAAGCTCTTGATCATCCACTTCAACTTCTGATACATTTTGAATTTGATTATAAATCTCTCCGGTTTCATCAGTAAGAAAACGGGACTTAAGAACCGGATATTCATCAAGCGTTAGCTGAAATGCTTTTTTCATGACATTATAATCGATGGTTCCCGGAATAATAAACGATACAGGAACATTATAATTTGTATTTTCAGGTTCCAGTTGCTGTATAAACCAAAGTCCTTTCTGACCTTCTGAAAGCGGATATCTTGGTGATTCTTCCTCCTGAATTTCTTCTACATCATTGATGGTACTATCCGATAATGCTTCAGGCTGATGAACGGCTGTTATTTTCTCCTGATATTCTTCGAGAAGGAAATCAGCCAGATCATTGATCGTTGGATAATTATAGAAAACAGCAGGAGTCAGGTCCGTATCATAGAAATCATTGAGTTCATTAGAATACTTGATCAGTAAAATGGAGTCAAATCCGTAATCACTCAGTTTTTCATCCCTTTCAATATCGCTTTCGGATAATTTCAACAGCTGAGCCGTGATCTCCAATAATTTTGATGCGACCTTATCCTGTAATTCAGCACTTTTAGGCATAGCATGCGCTTGTACCTGTTTCTGTTTTACTACTAATCTGTTCAGTAATTGAGATCGTATTTTATCAACTTTTCCATAGGTTACGATTCCCTGGGTGTAATTACTGCCTAATAATTGATCAAAAATGTTAATTCCAACCGACTTAGGTAAAGGAGACAATCCATATTGTTTGTCTAAATATTCCTGATTGGTCTCGTCCATTACCATTCCACCTTCTTTCCAGAATGGCCAATTGATGCTGATCGTTTTCCCTTGTCGTTTCCCTTTATTGCGCTCAGATTCCCTGTACACGGCATAATTATCCAGATAGACATTAGCGGCTGCATAATCTGCCTGGCCTGCATTTCCTGTGATGGCGGCTAATCCGGAAAACAGCACCATAAAATCAAGAGCTTCATCTTTGGTGGCTTCGTCAATGTTCTTAACGCCATTTACTTTAGCAGCAAAAACTTTTTCAACTTCATCAGGAATTTTATTGACGATCAAACTGTCCTGGGTTACCCCTGCACTGTGGATGATTCCATCTATTCGGTGGTATTTTTCTTTAATCTGATCCAGTAAACTCACAACCTCTTCTTTATTATTCACATCACAACTGAAGTAATCTCCATGAGCAAGACCCGCAATGAAAGCTTCTTTTTCTTCATCTAGCTGACCTCTACCTGTTAAGATTACTTTCGTTTTTGGTATTTTGTTGATGTGGGTAGCGAATAATCTGCCTATTCCTCCTGCTCCCCCTACGATCAGATACACTCCGTTTTCTTTAATTTTTAATCCGTCATTATCCGAAATATTAATTTCGTTAATTTTTTTCACTTTTCTAAGCCCGGACTCATAACGGATCTCTGCATCGGCAGTACCTAGTTCTGTCTGTAAAATTGAGGTCAGTTCCGGTGCATCTTTTACAGAAAGTCGCTCCACACTGATGATCTTCCCTGTGATTCCCGGATTTTCAAGACTTGCTGTTTTAAGCAGCCCCGATATAAAGCCGTAATCCAGATAATCTGCAATACAGCAAACGATCAGTAAATGGGACGTATTTTTCTCTAATGCTCTTTTTTTAATTACAGACATCACATCAATCAGGTAATCTTCGGCAACTGCCCCATCGATCGTTGTGGTTTCAATTCCCAATTCTGTTTTAAGATTTTCCGCAAGTTGTGCCGGGCTGTCTACCAACAAGACCATTGGAATCGCTTCGTTATCATGTCCGGCAAAGCTTTCTGCAGCACATTCTTCCCAATTCATCGTAAATATGCAGGCATCTGTTGCAGCATCCGACCATTCTGTTTTCTCAGTTCCATCTACCGGAAGGGTAACAAAATCATGGAAACTCATCAATACTTTTCCATGATCATCCAGAATATCTACATCATAGGTAATTACAGCTCCATTTCCCTGATTGGCTTTGCTTTTTCTGGCATAACTCCAGATATTAAGAGGCAGTTCTTCATAGAATACAACTTCTTTAACACTAAATGGAAGCTGAGTAACCGGTTTTTTATCGATAAAGCCCATTCCCATACAGGTTTGCAATGCACTATCCAAAAGACCCGGAGAAACACTGAATCCTTGTAATTTTGGTAATGTAATCTTCGACAATGCTTCTGAGGATGAGTAATACATATGCTCAATTCCCATGAAACTATTTCCGTATTGAAGTCCCATCTGTCTGAAAATATCATAACATGTTGCTCGGTCCACACTCTCTGACATTCTGTTTTGAATAGATGTAAGATCAAATGAACTCTTCACTGGCAAAGATTGCGTTGAAATACGACCCTGGCTATGAAGCTGCTCTTGTCCATTCAATGAATAGATTTCATAACTAAGTTCTTCATTAATGCTTTTCAAACGAATATGCACCTCTTCTGCCTTTCCATTGACACGTACAGGACTCATCCATGCGATATTTTTAAGAACGGTTATCTTTTCTGATAAAAGCTCGGTTCCTGAAATTCTTGCCATTTCAAGGTAAGCTACACCCGGTAATATAATCTCATTCTGTATTTTATGATCACTTAAAAATTCTTCGTTTCCTGTAAAAGTACTGGAGAACTGGAAAGATTTAACTGTTGAGGTATTACGGTGGATCAGTGGATGCAGATAACTTGTTTGCTGACGGTTGACAGTAGATTTAACCTCCGGAATCCAGTAACTCTGACGGGCAAAAGCATATGTAGGAAGACTGATTTTATTCGGACGTTGTTCCTGGTACAATAAATCCCAGTTGATGGTTATTCCTTTTGTCCATAACACTGCTAACGATTTGATCTCACCATGGGCAATAGCATAGTCAATATATGCCTTACCAGCTCCGCCTTCCAGTAAAAAGTCTGCTTTATCCTTTTTGATGTTTCCGATCATCAGGTTTTCAGTATTCCCTTTCAGGAATCCATCCAACTGAAGCATCAGATCGGCCTGGTCTGCAGCAAGTAGAGCAAAACGTTCTTCCATCGGTTCTCTTCCGACTTGCAGGGTATAAGCTATATCCTGAATATTAGTTCGTGGATTTCTTTCTAACCAAGACAGCAATTTACTAACCTGATTTTTAAGTCTTTCTGCATTTTTTGCAGAAATAATGATCAATGCCGGTTCGGTAGAAATTGATGACACTTTATTTTCCGGATACTCTTCAATGACCATATGTACGTTCGTTCCACTAAAACCAAAACTGCTGATGGCCGCTCTTCTTGGTGCCTGATTTTCTGTTTTCCAATCAGTTAATTCACTTCCTACCTGGAAAGGGCTATTGACAAGATCAATTAAAGGATTGCATTCTTCAAAATTCAAGGTGGGTACCAATTGTTTATGTTTTAAAGAAAGCATGATCTTCAGAACACCTGCTACTCCTGCAGCAACTAATGTATGACCAATATTGGTTTTAACGCTTCCGATTCTGCAATACTGTGTTTTTTCTGTATACTTTCTGAAAGCATTCGTCAAGGCATCCAACTCAATAGGATCTCCCAGACTGGTTCCTGTACCATGTGCTTCTACATAGCTGATGGTCTCAGGATTGATATTGAACTTTTTATAGACTTCCTTTTCAAGTTCCTGTTGTGCCAGAACACTTGGTGCTGTAATTCCATTGGAAGCTCCATCCTGATTGGTTAAGCTGGCTTTGATCACTCCATAAATTCTGTCTCCATCTCGTTCTGCGTCCGCAAGACGTTTCATGATCACAACTCCTACCCCTTCACCCGGAACAAATCCATCCGCTTTTTTATCAAAAGTATGGCATTGTCCTGTGGAAGACATCATTCCGGCTCTGCTGGCCAGAGAATAAAAACCAGGCGTTGTCATGATATTGATTCCACCCGCAATAATCAGGTCGGTTTCTCCTTTTTGTAAGCTGCTGCACCCCATATCCATCGCCAAAAGAGAACTTGAGCACGCTGTATCCACAGAAATTGCAGCTCCCTTCAGATCTAAGAAGTAAGATATTCTTGCTGCTAATACGGCGCTGGAATTCCCCCACATTACTGAAGCTTCCTCACATTCCCGGATATTGTAATCACTTGGAGCCACTCCTGCATATACTCCACACTTGCTGCCTTTTAAACTTTTCGGATTAATCGCTGCATCTTCAATGGCTTTCCAGCAATGCTCCAGGAACAAACGCTGTTGCGGATCCATCATTTCGGCCTCATTTCCTGAAATCTTAAAGAAAACAGGGTCGAATTTATCAATATCCCGTAAAAAACTGCCTGTCCATTTTGGTCCTTCATTGTGAGTATATCCCTGCCATCTGTCTGCAGGTACATCACCGATCAGACTTTTTCCATTTTTCAAAACTTCCCAAAATGCATCCAGATCGTTGGCAGCTCCAAACTGTCCGCTCATCCCAATGATGGCGATATCATTTTCATGGCGATATACTGGTTCCTGAGCTTTAACAGGGGCAGTAAATCTTGTTTTCAAAGGTGTTTCCACTTCACGAACTGAAGCTTGAACTGAAGTTTCAACAGCCACTTCAACTTGTAATGCTTCGCTAAAGTTCTGCATTAAATGCTCAGCAAGCTGCTGGATGGTTCCATAGCTGAAAATATCTGTAGATTTCAGATCCACCTTCAGTTTTTCATTGATATTTTTGATGAGTTCCATACTCAGGATGGAATCAAAACCATAATCCATAAACTGGCATTCTATATCAAAATCGCCTGGTGGAAGTTTGATTAAATCGGCAGCTATTTTGGTCAGCTGTTGGATCAGGCTATTATTATCTATTGTTTTTTTCATAACAGGCATTTTCTGTTTTGGTGCTGCTGTAGTCTGTTGTATAACAGGAGGCACCATTTTGATTTCATGTTTTTTTTCTGGTTGTTTTATTTCGGAAATGATCTTTCCATCGCTGGTAGCACAAATGATCTGTTGTGAAAGGACTTCTCCCTGAGGATAGCTTATTGCTTGAAGATAACCCGTTTCTTTCAACACATTTTGCCAGCTTTCTGATGATAGTCCAGGACTTCCGTTTAATCGTATTCCGCGGTCTTCATACAGCCACCATCCGTCTAATAATCCGAAAGTTAATGTGGTAAATATTTCTGTGCGTGCTATTTCATTCATGATCAGTAGGCCATCCTGTTTTAATAAAGCTTTGATATTATTCAGGGTTACGGCCATGTTTTTAGTGGCATGCACTACGTTAGCACCAATCACGATATCATAACTGCCTAGTTCTATCTGCTGATCGGAAGGATCCGATTCTATATTCAAAATAGCTGTTTCCAGATACGGTGCCATTGTTTTAAACTGTTGCTCTGCATAATGAAGGAAACTGTGTGAAAGGTCCGTGTATAAGTAGAAAAGATGGTCTTTATAAGGTTCCAACGCTCTGAAAACAAACTGGCTTGTTCCTCCTGTTCCTGCTCCTACTTCCAATATTCTGATCTTTTCACCCGGTTTCAAATAAGGAATACTGGTAGCAACACTATTTTTGATGATCCCTGTCAACAAATCGTTGAAGTAATCGGATTGTGCATTTCCTTTATAAATACCGCTTACGTAATCCATGCTTCCCCCAGGAAACATCACTGAAGTAGCCTGTATCTTTCCTGTTATGATTTCTATGAAGGACTCCAGACAAATCTTAAGCAGTGTTCCATGAGGACGATATTCCTGTCCATTCATCACAAGTTCACTCATCTGCTGTACGAAATCAAAATCATTAAGAGCGTCTTTTGTTTCCTCCGCCACAAAAACCTGAGCGTCTTTTACGGTTACATATCCTTTTGTCTCCAATAAATGAATCAAAACAGAAAATAACTGTTCGTATTTGTCACTAATGGAAAGCTGAGATCTTAAACTACTGATTGTTTGACCCGTAGTCTGCTTTTCTTCCAGTCCAAGTTGAAGTAATACTTTCAAGATTCCTTTACAGCAAAGCATTTCAAATATCTGATCCTGCTCATCTGCTTTTGGATAAATAAGAGCATCCGCTTCTTCCATTTGTAATACGGAACTGGATTTGACTTGTGAAATCTCCTTCTCATGATGCATGGTAGGCATAGCAGCAGCCGTTGCAGCAGAGAGTTTCAAAGCAACGATCTGTTGTTCATTGTTGTTTAACACGGTTTCAAGCAAGTGCATTCCCTCTTCCGTCTCTATGCTTTCAATACCTGCCTGCTTCATTTTTTCTTTATAACCATCTGCCGCTACAATACCGATCTCGCCCCAATATCCCCAATTGATGATCCTAACAGGGATATTCAACAGGTGGTTTACATTAAGCGCATAACTATCTTTAAAAGAACACCCTGACGCATAATTAGCTTGTCCCGGAGCATGTACCAAAGATTGTGCTGAGGAATAGAAACAGATAAAATCAAGAGGTTCGTTTTTGAATATATGTACCAAATTCTGGCTGGACAGAGATTTAGGCATGAACGCTTTTTTAAAATCATCTTCAGTCATATTTTTCAAAAGCATATCATGCAAAACAATTGCTGAGTGAAACAGACCGTGAACCTCGCTGTGATTTTCTTTAATTAGTTTATAAGCTTTTTCAACCTGTTTTGGATCAGTAGCATCACATGAGTAGTATTCAGGTTTTTGTCCCAGTTTGGCAATTTCTTCCTGAGCTATCATAATTGCTTCATCAGCGACTCTTCTTCCCAACCAGATGATCTTCGCCTGATAGTTCTTTACCAGGTATTCTGTAGTTGCTTTTCCTAATCCTCCTGCACCCCCTAGCAATACATAAGTTCCTCCGTTTCTAAACGTTGAAGAATTTACTTCAGGTAATACAATAGGATACAAATGCTGTCTGTAATAATGCCCGTTTCTCAAAGCAGTAACTGCATTTTCTTTATTATCAAGACTGATTGTAAATAGATCTGCCCAATTGATTTTCGCAGGATTTTTCAATGCAGATAGACCCAGATCAATCCGGTTAACTGACCATTGAGGTTGTTCTTTTATCAAAGCTCCTGTCATTCCTATCATCCCACTGCCTGCAGAAGTTACCTTACTATCCGGCAAAACTTTCTGTGTATTAGAAGTGAATACGGTAAGTTTCAAGTCTTTGATTCCTGCATCTAATAATTGTTTTATGCTAGTAAATACGGCTAATTCTCTTGCAGAATGATCATCCATTAATGAGTCATCCCCTATTTCAGTTAATCCCTGTAAAAGGTAAACACCTGCTACATCATCAGGAACTGCATCTAAAGTTTCTGTAGCGGTCACCTCCGCACCTTGATTCATTAGCCATTTTCCAAGTTCTTCACCAAATACCGGATCTGAACCTCCGGTAACAAGGATCTGTTTTCCTTCAATTAAAACTGAAGCTTCCGGCTGGGTAATTATCCTGTCCCACATAGGTTTGTGAGCAATGGATGAAGCTTTACCCGAAGTGCTTTGAGAGGTAACCTGAGGTGACAATACCAAATCCCTGAAATGCAGTAAAACAGTTCCCTCTTCATCCATAATATCCATTTGACAACAGAAAGCTCCACTTTGCTTTTTCTCAAATGTTGCATGGCACCAGATCACTGATGGTAATGTTCCAAAAATGGTTATTTCAGCAGCATCTGAAGGCTGATAAAGAGATTGTTCTCCCTGACTTAACAACCAACCTGTGCTGGTTTGTACGATATTGTCCAATACTCCCGGAGAAAGAATAAATTCATCAGTAACCGGTAATACGATTTTTGCCAGTGCATCAAGTTTATCGAAATACAATATTTCCACTCCCTGAAAGTCAGCTGCATAAGTCTTACCTGCTTTTGCAAACAAGTTGTAAAGCGCCTCTTTTTCAATAGAATACTGATAGTATTGTATTAAATCTTCAATATTCTTTTGATCATGGGGCTGCTGAAATTCCGTATTCAGTAAGCCTTGACCATTAAGCTGTGTCTTATTTTCTTTATGTTTTGTGTAGATTTCATACCCAATTTCATTTCCTGCGTTAAAGAGGTTGATCTGAACATTGGCAGGAACTCCGTTTACTCTGATCGGATCAACCCATGACACATTCTTCAATTGGGTAATACGCTGACGTAAACTTCTTTCTCCCGCTTCTCTTGCGAGTTCTAATAAGGCAGAAGATGGCAGTTCTTTATAATTGGTGATCTCACACTGTGTTAAGAAATCTTCTTCTCCCGTATAGGTGCTGATAAATTTCTGCTCATTCAGGTCAGAATCATTGCTGTGCAATAATGGGTGCAGATTATTCTGACCATATTGTACAATTCCGTCGTTAACGATAGGAATCCAGTATCGATCTTTTATAAATGGATAAGCCGGCAAACTGATTCTTGAAGGAAATCCTTTAGGATAAAGAGAACTCCAGTCTGTATCCACTCCATTCACCCAAGCCATTGCTATAGAAAGCAAATCTTTTGTGTGCTGGATGTAGTTTTCATCTTTTTTACGAATATTTCCTCTGATTGGATTCATTGTTTTTTGATCCAGATAATCGCTTAACTGAACCATCAGATCTTCTTTATCAGTCGCAATGAATGCCAGCCTTTCCTCCATTTCCTCTCTACCTACCTGTAAGGTATAGGCAACATCATATAAATTTGCCTGACTGTTTTTTTCTAAGAAATTTTTCAGATTCTCCACCTGGATGGCAATTCTGCTGGCATGTTTTGCAGACAATGCAATGATCACAGGCATTTTATAGTCCAATTTCCTGGCTGGTAAAGCTGCATATTCTTCAATGATGATATGAGCATTGCTTCCTCCTGCGCCAAATCCACTGATCCCGGCGATACGAGGTTTCCCTTCATTTGTTGGCCATGCTTCAAGCTCCTGCTGTACTTTAAAAGGACTGTTTTCAAAATCAATATCCGGATTTAGAACAGCGGAATGTAATGAAGGAACCAACTGCTGATGCTTAAGCTGTAAGATCACTTTGGTTAATCCTGAAATTCCTGCTGCCGATTCACAATGTCCGATATTGGATTTGACAGAACCGATGCTGCAAAACTGTTTTTCTGTAGTTTCAAATGCTCTGTTCAGGCCTGCTATTTCGATCGGATCTCCAAGACTAGTTCCTGTCCCGTGGGCTTCTACATAGCTTAAATCACTTGCCTTAACGCCACTTTTCTCGATCGCAGCTTTAATTACTGCAGCCTGAGCTTTTGGATTTGGAACGGTATATCCATTCGTTTTACCGCCGTGGTTTAATGCGGTTCCTTTAATTAAACCATAAATATGGTCACCATCTTTAATCGCTTCGCTTACACGCTTTAATAATACCGCTCCAACACCTTCTCCAGGTACATATCCATCTCCACCCATACCAAAGCTTTCACAACGGCCTGCACCAGACACAAAACGTCCCTGGCTCAGCATCAGATATTTATTTGGATGTACGCTAATGTTTACTCCTCCGGCAACAGCCACATCGGTATTTCCAACAATCAGATCATTACATGCTAAATGAATAGCCGTTAAGGAAGAAGAGCACATCGTATCAACGGCCATACTCGGACCATTGAAATTAAAGAAGTATGAAATTCTGTTGGCAATACTGCTTGCTATACCGGCCGGCGTTACAAAATTCCCTTTCATTCTTTCCTCAGCACCAAATAACTGGTATTCTTCATACATTACTCCGGCATAGACTCCGATTTTCTTAGCAATTCCGGTTTCGGCATCTTCTGAACGTATACTGTCACGGGTGTATCCCGCATCTTCTATCGTTTCCCATACGGTCTGCAGGAAAAGACGTTCCTGAGGATCCATCAATTCTGCTTCTCTTGGTGAGATACTGAAAAATAAGGGGTCAAACTTATCAATGTCATTCATAAACCCACCCCATTTGCTGTAGCTTTTTCCAGGGCGACCTTTTTCTTCATGATACATTTCATCTGCATTCCAACGGTCCGCCGGAACCTGTGTGATACAGTCTTTTCCGATTTTAAGATTCTCCCAGAATTCTTCCAGGTTATTGGCATCCGGATAACGTCCGCTGATACCGATAATGGCAATATCTTCGTTGATGTTTTTATTCCCAGATTGTTGTTGTACCATTGA
The DNA here is from genome assembly GCF_048296755.1 of Chryseobacterium sp. PTM-20240506. Taxonomy (NCBI): domain Bacteria; kingdom Pseudomonadati; phylum Bacteroidota; class Flavobacteriia; order Flavobacteriales; family Weeksellaceae; genus Chryseobacterium; species Chryseobacterium sp. PTM-20240506. The sequence goes on along the minus strand of NZ_CP182581.1, from coordinate 442,441 downwards.
AAAACGCTGGCGTCTGTTTTGAACATCAACAGGTCTCTCAGTTTTTATAACTTCTTTTGTCAAAGGTGCCGAAGCTTTAACTACAGCCAATCCTGTTAATTCTAAAAGTAATGAACGATGAGCTTCCATAAAGTAGCCACAAAGCTCTTTCAGGGTCAGGTATTCAAAGAATAAGGTACGGGGTAACTTACCAAATACGTCCTGCAGGCAATTAGAAAGCCTGATCACCAATACGGAATCAATTCCGTACTGCTCAAAAGGAACTTCAGCCTTTAATTTTTCTTCAGGCATTCTCAACTCTTTTGCCAGAAGGCCACGCAGATAGATTATGGACGCATTGTAAAGACTATCATTATTGACAGAAGTTTCTGTTGGTGAATAGGATATTTCTTCTGGTTTCTCCACCAAAACCTTCTCCTCTTTAGTATCTCCAAACAGTACCATTCCCTGGGTAATTCCACTATTCATTAAGCTTTCAAATGCCTTAATACCCACATCAGTTGGCATCGGTGCCAAACCAAAGTGTTGCATCATATAGATTTCAGCTTCAGCACTGATTTGCATTCCGCCTTCTTTCCAGAGTGGCCAGTTAATGCTTAAGGTCTTTCCATAACGCCTGCCATTCATCCGTTCACTTTCTCTGTAATGGGCATAATTATCCATCCAGGTATTTGCTGAAGCATAATCAGACTGTCCGGCGTTTCCATTGACCCCCGCTACGGAAGAGCAAGTGATCATAAACTCTAATGGAAGGTCTTTCGTTGCCATATCCAGATTTCTGGTTCCTTTTATTTTAGCCGCAAAGACTTCTTTTACTTCCTTTTTTGTTTTCTGAAGGATCATACTGTCACGGATCACTCCCGCACTATGAATAACACCGTCAAGTTTCGTATGTTTTTCAATGATATTTTGAATAAGATCATTGACTGCTGACTCATCACTGATGTCACAAGGATAATACAATGCATTATCTAATTGATCAACAGCTTTTTGTTGAGAAGGATTCAACTGTGGACTTCTGCCCGTTAAAATTATTGTTGCTCCTTCTGTTTTATTAAGATATTGCGCAAAGATCAACCCTAATCCACCAGCCCCGCCAGTAATCAGATATACTCCGTCTGACTTGATGTGAACGGGAGCTGTGGAAGAATCAATCAACCTATTTTCCATTGATCTCACCTCGCGTTTTCCTGCTGAATAACGCACTTCATGGTCTGGATTCTGTTTTTCATTCATCAAAATACCACCCAATTCTTCAAGATTTTGAAATGCCTGATCTTCTATGCTGATCAGTTTTCCCGTAATTCTAGGATTTTCCTGGGTTAACGTTTTTAGTAAACCAGTAATAAAACCATACTGATAATACTGATCCTGACTACAAGCAACGACAATATGAGTTGCCTTTTTATGAGGCATTACTGTTTTTGCCAGAGAAAGCATATCCATAAAGAAATCTTCCTCTTTTACTGTATTAATGGCCGTAACCGTTAATGAGAAATGATTGTAAAGATCATCGGCCATGGTCCCGGATCCTCCTGCCAATATGATGATCGGCATTGTATCTCTAAGAGATTGTACAGGTTCTGGCTGATACTTCCAATGATCAGCTAATAAGCTAAGTCCTTTCGGAACCATTTCGGTATCATTAACACTATCATTGGCTACAAAACCATTCACAGGTAACAATACCAATTCTTTGAAACGAAGAACAACCTGTCCTTGATTATTCAAAAGATCAATGTCATAGCTGCTAATTCTCTTCCCTGCTTTATTTTTCTTAATGTGACACCACAATTCATCTGTTAAATCCTGATACAACTCTATTTCAGCTACGCTAAATGGCAATAAAATCTCTTTGGTGCTTTTTGCCAGCTGCATTCCTATGCATGATTGTAATGCACTGTCCAGAACTCCCGGAGTTAAAACCAAAGCTCGATCCTTTGGTAAGGAAACTCTTGATAAAACTTCGTCTTCATCATAATACATCTCCCGGATGCCACGGAAACTTTTACCATAGTCTAATCCAGATTCCTGGAATAAAGTATAACAGTCACTTCCACTTATTGTATGAGTTAATCGTTCTTTGATTGTTTTTATATTTTTCTGTTCAGGAATGAACAATTCATCAGTAGATAAAATCCCTCTGCAATGTACCTGTTCGGCATCGTCCTGGGTATAGACTTCAAATTCTATTTCATTCTCTGAAGTAAACACACTGGTAAAAACAGTTTGCTCCTTATCGTTGATCTCAATTGGATGTAACCAGCTAACCTCTTTTAATTTTGTAATTTTTGCCTGTAAAGATTGCTCGCCTGCTTCTCTTGCCAACTCCAGATAAGCAACTCCCGGTAATGTCTTAACATCATGTACCAGATGATCCGTTAAAAACAATTCTTTCCCTGTAAAAATGCTGGTAAACTGCTGTTCTCTAAGGTTAGAAGTATTAGTATGCAATAAAGGGTGAAGTTTTGAACCTGCTTTTAATACTAATTCTCCGTCTCCTTTTGGAAACCAGTAACGTTCATTCGCGAAAGGATAAGATGGTAAACTAATAACAGATGGTTTGGCATCATTGTAAATCAGATTCCAGTCAATATTCACACCTTTTACCCATAACTGAGCTAAAGAATGACTCTCTTTTTCTCTGATGATGCTTTCCAGATAAGCCATCCCAGACTTTCCTTCCAGAGAAATTCCCAGTTGATCATTGTGGATATTCCCGATGTATAAATTCTGTGTATTCTTTTCCAGATAACAAGACAGCTGAGAAAGCAAGTCTTCTCTATCTTCTGCAATAAAAGCCAGTCTTTCTTCCATTGCTTCTCTTCCCGTTTGAAGCGTGTAAGCAAGATCATCAAGATTGATTTCGGAATGATTTTCAATATGCTTTTTGAGGTTCTCAACAATTACTTTTAATCTCTCTTCGTCTTTGGCTGATAATACAATTACCAATGGCATTTGCTGTCTGTAAGCAACATTTTCACCTACATATTCCTCTATGATCAGATGTGCGTTGCTTCCTCCTGCACCAAATCCACTGATTCCGGCAAGCCTTGGTTTATTATTTACAACAGGCCATTCTTCAAGTTCTTGTTGAACTTTAAATGGTGTATTTTCAAATTTTATGTTAGGATTTAGTATCGTAGAGTGCAGAGAAGGTACCAGTTGGCGGTGCTGCATTTGTAACAGAACCTTGGTTAATCCCGATATTCCTGCTGCTGATTCGCAATGCCCAATATTGGATTTTACGGAGCCAATGCTGCAGAATTGTTTGTTTTTAGATTCAAAAGCTTTATTTAATCCTGCTATTTCAATAGGATCTCCAAGACTTGTTCCGGTACCGTGCGCCTCGATATAGCTGAAATCTTCAGCCTTTACACCCGCCTTTTTCATGGCAGCTTTGATTACGGAAGCCTGTGCTTTTGGATTCGGTACGGTATACCCGTTGGTTTTACCTCCGTGATTAAGAGCGGTCCCTTTAATTAAACCATAGATACGATCTCCATCTGCTAATGCCTGGCTGTACGATTTTAGCAATACAGCACCCACTCCTTCACCCGGAACATAACCTTCTCCTCCTTCTCCAAAGCTTTCGCATCTGCCTTAACTGGAGACAAACATCCCTTGGCTCAGCATCAGATATTTATTCGGATGTACACTGATATTTACTCCTCCGGCTAAAGCCATTGTACAATTACCATTCTGGATGCTTTCGCAAGCAAGATGTATTGCTGTTAAAGAAGAAGAACACATGGTATCTACTGCCATACTGGGCCCATTCAGATTGAAAAAGTAAGATACCCGGTTGGCAATGCTGCTGATGCTTCCGCCAGGATTTACGAAATTACCTTTTGCATTTTCTTCAGCTCCAAATAAAGGATATTCTTCATACATCACCCCTACATAAACACCTACCTGCGGCTGGGTAGCATCTTTATCTCTTCCTCTTTCCAGTTTCTTTTTAGGATACCCTGCATCTTCGAATGTTTCCCAGGCTGTTTGAAGAAAAAGACGTGCCTGTGGATCCATTAATTCTGCTTCACGAACAGAGATATTAAAAAACAAGGGATCAAAATGATCTATTTCATCAATAAATCCGCCCCATTTGCTATAGCTTTTTCCTGCCTTTCCTTTTTCTTCGTCATAAAAATCTGTAAGATCCCAGCGGTTTGCAGGGATTTCTGTAATACTGTCTTTTCCTGATTTCAGGTTATCCCAAAATTCTGAAAGATTTTTAGCCTGAGGATATTTCCCTGAAAGTCCGATAATGGCAATAGGCTCATTAACAGCTGAGATATTTCTTGTAATAGGTTTTTCCACAACCTGGGAAGCAGGTTTTATATCGTTTTTAATGCCCTCATTTATTGGTTTAGAAATAACTGTTTCTTCTGACAATGCTGTTTTTACACCAGTAAGCTCGATTAATTTTTCAGGGTAAGCATCAACGAAAAACTCGGTGACTTCAGCTAATGTCTGGCATTCAAAAAATAAGGTCCGTGGGATATTGTTGAAGATGCTTTCCAGACGATTGGTCAGTTTTGTGATCATGATAGAATCGATTCCGTATTGTTCAAAAGATGTATCCGGTTCCAGCTTATGATTCTTCATTCTGAGTTCTTTCGTCATTACATCTCCTAAATAGATCATGGACGCGGCATACAATGCTTTATCATTTCCACCCGTTTTCTTTTGGCTGGTCTTAGAAGTTGAAGACCCATTCATCCATGAGTTCAACTTATCTTCTTCTCCATATACCACAACGCTTTGCGATGAAATGTTGTTCAACAAAGTTTCAAAAGCGGAAATCCCATCAGAAGTAGGCATTGACCATAATCCAAAATGGCTGGACATATATTTTTCCTGGTCTGCATCGATCTGCATTCCGCCTTCTTTCCATAAAGGCCAGTTGATGCTTAACGTTTTGCCTGTTCTTTTTCCTTGGTTACATTCTTTCTCTCTGTGGTTGGCAAAATAATCCAACCAGGCATTAGCAGCGGCGTAATCTGCCTGTCCTGTATTTCCAAATACACCTGCTAATGATGAACAAAACATCATAAAATCAAGTTGCTCATCTTTTGTTGCCTGATCTATATGCTGAGCTCCGGTAATTTTAGCAGAGAAGACATCATGAATTTCTGATGTAGTTTTTTTGGTAATTAAGCTATCCCGGGTAGTTCCTGCACTGTGAATCACTCCATCCAGATGACCATAGTTATTTTTTATCTTTTTAATTAAATCTGTAACAGACTTTAAATCCGTAACATTACAACGCTCGTACTGTGCATTTCTAAATCCTTTAATTTTTTCCTGTTGTGTAGGGTTTAATTCGCTTCTGCCTGTCAGAATTAATTGTGTTCCCGGTATTGTATTCAAATAATCTGCGAAGATCAATCCCAGTCCGCCAGCTCCACCTGTGATCAGGTACACTCCATTTTCTTTGATCTCTGTTTTTAATCCCGGATTTTTATCAGAAATTCCTGTTAAGCTTCTAACTTCTCTTTGCCCGGATTGATAACGTACTTCCGGTTCATGGTTTCTTTGTTCTTCCTGTAAAATCTCTGTCAATTCATCCAGTTCATTGATCGAAAGGCCTTCTACACCGATTGTTTTCCCTTGTAAAATTTGATTTTCCTGTACGGCTGTTTTCAACATCGCTGAAATGAAACCATATTCAAGCTCGTCTGCAACAGGATAAACAAAATGAATCTGCAGTTGAGCAGACTTTTTATTTTGTATTTCTTCTAAAACCTGGATAAAAACAGACTCTGGTGTTCCTTCGTTAATTGTTTTTATTTCACATTCCAATCTTTCGCTTAATTTCTCAGCCAATACAGCAGATCCACCTGCCAATACTACCAATGGAGCATCACCTGTTTCAGTTTTTGATAATCCTGCATTGACCTCATCTAAAGCTTCAGCTTTCCAATTATAATTGTATAAGTGGAGTTCTGGAATTACATTAACGCTATCATTTGTTTTAGCATTCTTTTCCATAGGTACTACAACAAATTCAGAAAAACGAATTACCAGTTCTCCGAAATTGTTCAATAATTCAATATCATAGCTATTAGCCAGTTTACCGGATCTGTTTTTGGTGACATAACACCAGATCTCTTCCGGAAGCGCCTGGTAAATATTCATTTCTCGGACACTGAAGGGCAGCATCAATTGTTGATTCTGATCCGCAAGGCTAATTCCCATACAGGTTTGCAGCGCACTATCCATCATTCCCGGAGTCCATACAAAGCCTTCTGCCGCTGATAAAGCTATTCTTGATAAAGCTGCTTTTCCATTGTGAAAAATTTCCTGGATCCCCTGAAAGGTTTTCCCATATTCAAGCCCAATGGAATTCATTATTTTATAATAATCTGCACCTTCTTTATGGCTTCCGGAATCTTTAAAAAGATCACGAAGATGGTTGATATCTCTTATTTCCGGAGACTGCTGGTCAGCTGTCCCTAAAATACCTCTGGTGTGCAATTGAGTATCGGCTTCACCGCTAAAGATTTCATAGGTTAATCCATCTCCCTGCTCCACGACGTTCATATAAAGCTGAACGGATGCGTCACTGATCTTAACGGGTTGTAGCCAACTAATATCCCTGAGTTGAGTAACGTCTTTTCCGGCAACATATTCTCCTGCCGCGCGGGCCATCTCAAGATAAGTGACCCCAGGCAGTACCTTTGTTCCAAGCACTTTATGATCCGTTAAAAAAAATTCTTTTCCGTTATATATACTGTTGAATTGGTGTTGTTTCATGATAATAAGTCAATTAATTTTTATAAGCGTGTAAAAGAGGATGTAGTTTTTGTTCATCCCGAACTTGTTTTATAGGCTGTACCTGAATCGTATGTTTTACAGGATCTTCCTCCTTTTTGGCAAACCAGTAGCTTTCCCTTGCAAAAGGATAAGATGGCAAACCGATGATGGATGGTTTATCATCCTGATATAACACGTCCCAATCGATAACCGCTCCTTTGATCCATAATTTGATCAGAGACTCGCTTTCCCTTTCCTGGAGAGCACTTTCCAGATAAGCTTTTCCAGCTTTTCCTTCCAGCATGAACCCTGAATCATCTTTACGGACATTTCCGGTAAGCAATTCTTCAAGATGGTGGTTGAGATAATTATTCAGTTGTAAGAGCAGATCAGCTTTGCTTTCGGCTAAAAATGCCAAACGCTCTTCCAATGCGTCTCGTCCTGTCTGTAAGGTATAAGCAAGATCATGAAGATTGATTTCTGCATTTTTTTCAACAAAATTCTTCAGATCTGAAACCTTCTCCCGGAGTCTGTTTCCATTTTTAGCTGACAATACAATAATTGCTGGTCCGGAAACGTTTCGATTCTCAGGCTGCGGGCTAACATATTCCTGAATAATGATATGGGCATTACTTCCTCCTGCACCGAAACTACTGATTCCAGCGATCCGTGCCTTATTATCTTGTGTTGACCATTCTTCCAGAGACTGTTGTACTCTAAATGGACTGTTTTCAAAATCGATGTTCGGGTTGAGTACTTCAGAATGCAGAGAAGGAACCAATTGACGATGTTTCATTTGAAGCAACACCTTTGTTAATCCTGATATTCCTGCTGCTGATTCACAATGCCCAATGTTCGATTTTACGGAACCTACGCTGCAAAATTGTTTAGCATCAGATTCGAATGCATTCTTTAATCCGGTCAATTCTATAGGATCTCCTAAACTTGTTCCTGTTCCGTGTGCTTCTATATAGCTGAAATCTTCCGGCTGAATTCCTGCTTTTTTCATGGCCGCTTTAATGACCGCAGTCTGAGCTTTTGGATTCGGGACGGTGTAACCATTGGTTTTGCCGCCATGGTTGACAGCTGTTCCTTTAATCACTCCGTAAATACGATCACCGTCAGCAACAGCACGGCTTAAAGGTTTTAGTAACACAGCTCCAACTCCTTCACCCGGTACATAGCCTTCTCCACCTTCTCCGAAACTCTCGCATCGGCCTTTGCTGGAGGCGAATCCACCTTCACTTAAAATTAAAAATTTGTTTTGGTGCAAACTTAGATTGACTCCTCCTGCAACAGCCATTTCTATTTCTCCTGACTGTAAATCTTTACAAGCCATATGGATTGCCGTTAAAGAAGAAGAACACATCGTATCTACCGCCATACTAGGTCCGTGGAAATTGAAAAAGTAAGATACCCGGTTGGCAATACCGCTTGGGTTGCCCAGTAAAGCTGTCGGATTTCCTTTTGCTGTTTCTTCTGCTCCGAATAACTGATATTCTTCGTACATTACTCCTACATATACTCCAACCTGTCCTGACATACCGCTTGTTTCATTTACTTTCCCCTGAAGTTTGGCTTTTGTATATCCCGCATCTTCCATGGTTTCCCATACCGTTTGTAAGAAAAGTCTTTCCTGAGGATCCATGATTTCTGCTTCCCTTGGAGAAATATTAAAGAATAAAGGGTCAAAAAGATCAATATCTTTCATAAATCCACCCCACTTGCTATAGGTTTTGCCTTCTTTACCTTTTACAGGATCATAAAAATCGCTGATCTTCCAACGGTCTTCAGGGATTTCTCTGATGCTGTCTTTTCCTGATTTAAGATTCTCCCAAAACTCATCCAGATTCTTAGCATCAGGATATTTTCCACTCAATCCGATAATGGCAATCTCTTCAGATAGTATTAATGATTCAGGAAGTTCTTTTTCAGGAGTTTCTGTTCGTTGATCTACTGCCTTATCAGATGCTGTAGATTGTATATTTTTTACCTGATCTGTAAAGGCTACTTTCTTATGATCAACGGTTGTTGCTGATCCTGTTAGTTTCATAAGTTCATTGCGATGGGTTTTCAGGAAATGAGAAACCAATTCACCCAAGGTCTGACATTCAAAAAATACGGTTCTTGAAACCTTACCGAGTTTTTCTTCCAATAGGTTCGTCAATCTTACGACTATCGTAGAATCGATACCAAATTCTTCAAAAGGAATATCCTGCTGTAATTTAGCCACAGGGATCTTTAAGGTTCCGGCTATCAATGTCCCAATATATTCTATAGATGCTTCATATAAATGGTCATCAGCCTGGGAAACCGGAGTTTCTTTTGCCACTTCTTTTTGAAGTAGTGAACTTCCTTTTTCTATTCCCAGTTTTTCAGGATCTCCATAGATGACAATTCCCTGATTGAAATTGCTGTTCAATAAAGTGTCAAAAGCACGAAGTCCATCAGCAGTCAGCATTGGCCATAAACCAAAATGATGCGCCATATATTTCTCGTGTTCTGTGCTGATCTGCATTCCGCCCTCTTTCCATAATGGCCAGTTGATGCTTACTGTCTTTCCTGTTCTTTTTCCACGAAGCCGTTCCATTTCGCGATGTGAAGCAAAATGATCCAGCCACAAATTAGCTGATGCGTAATCCGACTGTCCTGTATTCCCGAATATTCCCGCTAATGATGAAAAATAAACCGTGAAATCAAGATTTTCATTTTTGGTTGCCAGATCAATGTTTTTAGCTCCTTTTACTTTAGCAGAGAAAACATCCCTAACCTCAGCTGCTGTCTTGTGAATCATCAGGCTATCTCTGGTTACCCCAGCACTATGAATAATACCATCAATACGGCCATATTCATTTTTGATTTTTTTCATTAAAGCCGTTACGCTTCCAAGATCAGTAATATCGCATTGTTCGTAAGCGGTGCTGGACAATTTTCTTAATCTACTTTTTTGTGAAGCATTAAGCTCACTTCTGCCGACCAATATTACTTTTGTGCCTGCAGTCTGATTGAAGTAATCTGCAAATAATAATCCCAATCCGCCTGCACCTCCAGTGATCAGATAAACACCATTTTCTTTAGCGGCTGTTTTTACCTCTTGATTGTCGTTTATGTTTAAAACTTTCAGTTTTTTTACTTCTCTTCTTCCAAGGTGATATCGAACTTCAGCATCGGTATTTTCCTGTTCAATTTGTAAAATCCTCACTAATTCATTCAATCCGTTAATCGACAGATTGTCTACTTCAATTAGTTTTCCTGCGGACACTAAGCTTTCCTGTACTGCTGTTTTCAATAATCCTGAAAGAAAACTATAATCCATTTCTTCTCCGGCAGGATATACCAATTGAATCATTTGCCCTACAGGTTTTCTTTGCTGTATTTCTTCAAGAATCTGAATGAAAGTTTCTTCCGGAGCATTTTCATGAATCATCTTTACTTCACATTCCAGGCTCTCTTCCAGCTTTTCTGCTAATACTGCAGAACCACCCGCCAAAAATACCAAAGGAGCAACTGATGTGTTTGTTCTTTTTGAATTAAATTCCTCTACACCTGCTTTCTGCCATTCATTAGCATACAGGTACAATCCAATACCACTCTCTGAAGTTTCCTTATTCTGACGTTTATTCTCATGAGCCACCGAAGATGTACTGTTGTTGTTTTCTAATGTTAAAACCACTAACTCAGTGAAACTGATCAGAACCTCACCCTGCTGATTCAGCATTTCAATCTCATAACTGCTGGATTGTTTACCTGAACTGTTTTTTCTCACATAACACCAGATTTCTTGTGATAAAGGCTTATAGATATTGATCTCCCTTACACTGAATGGCAACATCAATTGCTGGCTTTGATCAGAAAGACTGATCGCCATGCAGGTTTGTAATGCGCCATCCATCATTCCAGGGGATAAAGTAAATCCAGCTTCTGGAGTTAGCTCAATTCTTGATAATGCAGACTCCTCATTATACCAAACCTCCTGAACTCCCTGGAAGGTTGTTCCATAGTCCAATCCAATAGATCTGAACAATTCATAATAGGCTGCTTTATCCATTTTTGAAATAAAGCTATTTCGTAACTTATTGATGTTTTTGATCTGAGGAACTACGTTGGAAACCGATCCCATTATTCCTTGTCCATGCAACTGTTTCTCATCCGGACCTGAATAGATTTTATAAGTCCATTCATTATTCAAAGTTTCAATATTAATATGAAGTTGTACTGGTTCAGTATTAACCTTTACAGGTTGTAACCAGTTCACTTCTCTTAATTGAGCTATTGAAACCTCAGCACCCATCTCACCTGCTACACGGGCCATTTCAAGATAAGCGACTCCAGGCAGAACCTGTTCTCCAAAGACCTTATGATCTCTTAAAAAAGATTCACTTCCATTCAGCAGACTGCTAAACAAACAATTCTTTAGACTGGAATTATTCTGATGCAATAATGGATGTGCAATAGCAGAACTTGTAACTATTTTCTGTTCAGATTTCAGCCAATATCTTTCTCTTGCAAAAGGATAATGAGGTAGACTCACTTTATTACACTTCGTTTCCTGATATAATACATTCCATTTTACAGGAAATCCTTTTACCCAATATTCTCCTACAGCTGTCCAGAATTTATTGGCTAAAGCATTTTGAATCGCAGATGCTTCGGAAGATCGGCTGACTTCTTTTTTATAATGTCTGATATTTCCAGTAAAATAATGCCCTTCTTTTCCGATTGTAAAATCAGTAAGTCGATCAACCAGATCCTCAATTGTTTTTGCTGGAATAGCCAATCTTTCTTCCATTGCTGATCTTCCGACCTGCAAGGTGTAAGCAATATCATATAAGCTGATCAACGGTTCATTTTTAATATGTTTAACAAGCTGTTCAGCCTGTACAATCAATTGTTCTCTGCTTTTAGCTGACAATACAATCAATACATCTCCGCTATGCTTAATCTCTTTCTTTTCCTGAGGGATGTATTCTTCAATAACCATGTGCGCATTGGTTCCACTAAAACCAAAGCTGCTGATGGCCGCTCTTCTTTTTGTATTAGCCGGTGTATTCCAATCGGTTAGTGTATCCTGTATTTTAAATGGACTCTCTTTAAAATTGATTAACGCATTAGGCTTCTCATAATTAATGCTAGGCGGCAATTGTTTATGTTTCATTGCCAGAAGTACTTTTAAAACACTAGCCACTCCGGCAGCTTCTAAAGCATGACCTATATTTGTTTTCACACTTCCCAGACTGCAGAAATTCTGTTGATTGGTGTACGCTCTGAATGATGCATTTAAAGCTTCAAATTCTATAGGATCTCCTAATCCCGTACCTGTTCCGTGAGCTTCCACGTAGGTGATGGTTTCAGGATTGATATTAAACCTGTCATATACTTCTTTCTCCAGTTCTTCCTGAGATACTACACTTGGAGCGGTAATACCATTGGTTGTTCCGTCCTGGTTGGTCAGACTTCCTTTGATCACTCCATAAATACGGTCGTTATCCCGTTCTGCATCTGCCAGCCTTTTCAAAACAACAACACCAACACCTTCTCCCATCACAAAGCCATTAGCTCTACTATCAAAGGTGTAGCATCGTCCATCTGCAGACAGCATACCCGCTCTTACCGCCATATCATGTGAATGGGCAGAATTGATAATATTGATACCACCCGCCAAAACAAGATCTGTATCGCCTCTTTGAAGACTGTTAAATCCAAGATCCATTGCAACCAAAGAGCTTGAACAAGCTGTATTGACGGCTATTGCAGGTCCTTTTAAATTAAGGAAATAAGAAATTCTTGAGGCCAATATCGCACTTGAATTTCCCCAAAGCGCCGAAGGTAATGTTCCTTCAGTTCCAGCAATATAATCACTGTGTCCTGCTCCTGCATATACACCGCATTTCAGAGATGAAAGAGAGTCTGGGTCAATTCCTGCATCTTCAATAGCTTTCCAGCTATGTTCAAGGAATAACCGCTGCATAGGATCCATCATTTCTGCTTCAGACCCTGAAAGTTTAAAGAATAAAGGATCAAAATAGTCCGGATTTTCCAAACAGCTTGCCCATCTTTTCTGTCCTTCCACATTGTTATCATCTCTCCTCCATTTCTCATCCTTTATCTCTTTGACAAGACACTGCCCTTCAGCCAATACTTTCCAGTATTCATTCAGATCATTGGCCGTTCCGAATTGTCCACTGATTCCTATAATCGCAATTTCAGCGGTGGAATAAGAATGCTTTGAAACTTTATTTTCAGCAGCCTGACTTTTCTTTTCGGTTAATATGGTTTTATCTGCAACAGCATAGTGATGAACCTCAACAGGAGCCTGCAATTCTTCAGAGAAATTCTTTAACACATAATCCGTCATTAAATTAATGTTAGGATAACTGTATAAATCAGTTGCCTTGATGGTGATATTCAGCTCGGAATTGATATTGTTTACCAATTCAACACCCATAATGGAATCAAAACCATAGTCTTTAAACTGAGTGGTCGTATCAAAATCTTCTTCAGGCAACACAATCGTTGCTGCTGCGATCTGAATTAATTTTTCCATCAGCCAACTGTTATCCTGAGCTGTTTTAGTCTTTACATCAGCAGGTTCAGCTCTTTCTTCTATTGTTATGTTTTCTGAAGAATATTCAAATAGTTCCTGATCTGGCTCTTTTGCAGAAACGGCTAATGTCTTTTTTCCTTCCGGAATCCAATAACGATTACGTGCAAACGGATACACTGGTAAACTTATTTTAGCTGGTTTCTGACCCAGATAACAAGCAGACCAATCTTTTAATACTCCGCTTAACCAGTTTTCTGCCGTTGAAATTAAAGCTCTATTATTTTCTTCCGGTTTGCAAACAGGAACATTCAGATCTCTTTTTTCAGAAAGAAGGTTGATAAGATCTTTGGTATTAGCTGCTATAAATACCGCTTTTTCCTTCATCTTTTCACGCCCATTTTGCAAAGTATAAGCGACATTATGTATATCAAGCTGAGGATTCAGCTCCAGATAGTTCTTAAGATTGATAATCTGTTGTTGAAGTTGCCCCTTTGTCTTTGCCGATAATGGAATAATAGCACTGCCATCTATTTTATGAGTCAATTTTGATGACTGATATTCTTCAATAATGATGTGTGCATTGGCTCCTCCAAATCCGAAACTGCTGATCCCGGCAATTCGTGGCTTATTTCCTTCGCTGGTCCATTCTGTAGTTTCTTTCTGTAAACGGAATGGGGTATTTTCCATTTGTAAATAGGCATTTGGATTTTGCAAGTGCGGATTACCAGGTAAAACTTTATGCTTCATGGCCATCAATACTTTTGCTAATCCGGCCATTCCGGCTGCAGACTCAAGATGTCCGGCATTTGTTTTTACACTACCAATGCTGCAATAGGCTTTTTGTGTTTGCTGTAGTCCTTTATCCTCATATAATGTATTGAATGTAAGCTTAAGCCCTTCAATTTCTATAGGATCACCCAGCGCTGTTCCTGTCCCATGTGCTTCTATGTAGCTGATATCACGTGGATCTATATCTGAATTTCGGTATGCTTTTACCAATAGATCTCTTTGTGCATTGGGATTCGGAGAGGTTAACGTATTAGCTCTTCCACCATGGTTTTCAGCCGTTCCACGGATCACTCCGTAGATATGATCACCATCAGCTACAGCCTTGCTTAAAGACTTGAGGATCACAATTCCCACTCCTTCTCCACGGACATAACCATTGGCACGCTGATCAAAAGTTTTACATCTTCCATCTTCGCTCAACATCCCTGCACTGCTGAAGGAAAGCGTCAGTTCCGGAGACAGTATGGCGTTGACTCCACCTGCAATGGCCATATCGCAATGTCCGTTTCTGATGTGTTCTACGCCTCGATGAATGGCAATTAATGCACTTGAACACGCAGTATCCACCGGCTCACTTGGTCCATGAATATCCAATAGATAAGAAATTCTGTTTACCAATATCGAATGAGCGGCACCTGTGGAAAACTGTGCCAGACTTGTAAGATCGGTTCCGTTATTCAATAACATGGAATAATCTACCGCAGATACTCCGATAAAGGTTCCGGTATTGGTTCCTCTTAATGCGGAAGTGGCTATTCCTGCATCTTCCAAAGCGTGGTATACAGCTTCAAGGGTAATTCTTTGCTGAGGATCCATTAAAGCAGCTTCTTTAGGCGAAATATTGAAAAATAAAGGATCAAATTTGTCGATATCGCTGATAAATCCACCCCATTTTGCTTTGGTTTTGCGGCTTTCTTTTTGAGGATCTCCGTAATATTCCTGCCAGCTCCATCGATCTTCAGGGATTTCTGTGATCAGGTCTTCATTATTTTTAATTCTCTCCCAGAAAGTATTGATGTCAGGTGATCCCGGAAAACGTCCGCTGATCCCTATAATAGCAATTCCCTCTTCAGCTGGCTTTTGAGCTGCCTTTACCGGTGAGCTGTTGTATTGTGAAGAATGTTTTCTGTTTTTACGCCCGGAAAATTGATCAAATCGAGTTGAATCCTGAGCTGGAGTAACAGCCCTTGAATCATTTTTACTTTCTATTGCAAGGTTTGGATATTCTTTGATCAGGAATTCTGAAAATACTCCAATAGCCGGATAGTTATAAAATACCGTAGGCATTAATTTAAGATCATAGAAATTATTCAATGAACTGGTAAACTGGGTCATTAAAAGGGAATCAAAACCATATTCACCAAATTCTGTTTCCTGGTCAACCGTCGAAACCTCCATTTTAAGCAGTTTTGCTACAATTTCACTCACTTCTCTAACGATCTTATCTTTCGCCGTTTTTGAACCACCTACGTTTTCATTTGTACTTTTAGGTACTGAAACATTTTTTTGAGTGGTATTTGCAACTGCATTACCTGTCGTTTTGGAAATTCCTTCTTCTTTACCAAAATACACCGCATATTGTCCTGATTGAGCTTTCAGAATAAGATCGAACATCTCAAGACCTGTTTGTGTTGCCATTGGAATCATACCAAACTGACTTTCAAGGTATTTTTCTCCTGCTGCACTTACCTGCATTCCACCGGACTTCCATAATGGCCAGTTCAGACTGATTGTTTTTCCTGATCTCTGTCCTTTGGCAGCCGCTTCATTTCGGTATTCCACATAATGATCCAGATAGGTGTTGGCCGACGCATAATCTGATTGTCCTGCATTCCCTGTCACCGCTGCAACGGATGAAAAGAACATCATAAAATCAAGAGGTTCGTCTTTTGTTACTTCATCTAATACCTTCGTTCCTGTAATTTTAGGATGAAGCACCTGTTCCAAGTGTTCCTGGGTTTTATTCAGAATAAAACTATCTTTCAACGTTCCGGCACTATGGATAATTCCATTCAATCCCTGATAGGTTTCTTTGATGGTTGTAAGCAATCGCTCTGTGTCCTGATAATCTGTAATATCGCATGAATAATATACTGTTCCCGGAATTTCAGACAGTAGTTTTTCTATTTCCTGATCTGCCGTTCTTCTACCTGTCAGGATAATTTTCACATTTTTAGTTTTGCTTATATGCTTCGCGAAAATCTGTCCGAGACCACCGGCACCACCTGTAATGAGGTATACTCCATTTTCACGGATCGCCATTTGATCTACCGCTAGAATATCTTTTACTACCGGTCTGAACTGTTTTGTTTTGAAAATACCCTGATCATAACGGATTTCAGCATTTTTACTTACTTCATTTTTCAGTAATTCTGCCAGAAAATCAGGATCGAAGCTGTCTACACCGATGGTCTGTCCGGTAACTCCAGGATTTTCCTGAACTGCCGTTTTTAACAAACCGGTAATAAACCCTGCCTGTGGATACTGATGATTTGGGTAAACCACTGTGATATGCATTGAAGTATTTTTCTTCAAGTAACTTTTAAGCTGTTCAAGTATTGTAGTAAAATATTCGATTGGCTGATCGATTGCAATGGTCTGTACCGGGATTCCCAATCTTTCTTTTAATGTTTCTGCCAATGAATCTGTACCTCCTGCAAGCCAAATGAACTGTTTCTCAGTTTCACGTACTTTGGAGGAGTCTTTTGCAACCATTTCTTCCCAAACCGGCTGATAGATAAATGTATCAATATCTTTTTTAACAGACTTTGTGGGTTTAAAACCATCTAACGGAAGGGCTACAAAGTTTCTGAAACTTACTAAAACGACACCATGATCATTGATCAGATCAATATCGTATGCTGCCAGCTTATCTTCTGATTTGGTTTGCTCATTTTTTCGTGCATATGCCCACAATGATTGTCCTTCTAATGTCTGGTAGCAGCTCATCTCTCCCATAAAATAAGGAAGTGCCAATGAATACGTTTCGTCAGCGAGTTGCTGGAAACCATAAATGGTATGGAGCATACTGTCAAGGATTCCAGGAGTATACATAAAGCCTTCAAGGCTTGTCAGATTAATTTTAGCTAAACAACCATGGTCATCTGCATACATCTTTTGAACTCCCTGGTAGGCAGCACCGAGATCAAGTCCTGCAGCCAAAAATTCATTGTACATTCCTTTCCCATCCAATACCTTATCGGCTTTAGCCTTCAAAGCATTGATGTCCATTTTTTCCGGCTGGATAAGCTTATCGGTGGATATCTGACCATTACCATGTACCACTTCTTTATCGTTATAGACCTCATAACAAAGCTGATCACCATCCCTATAAATCGCGGTTGAAATCTTTGCATAGTCATCCACGATGGAAATCGGATTGACCCAACTGATATTTCTAAGTTGTGTTACCTTTTGGCCTGTACTCAATGTTCCGGCAATTCTTGCCAGTTCGAGATAAGCAACTCCCGGCAATATCTTTTCGTTTCTTACTTTATGATCGCTCAGGAAAACTTCCTCACCTGTAAAAATACTGGTATACTTTTGTTCATTTAAATCCGATTCATTCATATGCAGTAATGGATGAATTCTGGTATTTGCCATTGTTTTTAGCAGGAATGAACTGACAGGGATCCAGTATCTGTTTTTGGTAAACGGATAAACAGGTAAATTGATTTTCGAAGGACGTCCGTTGATATATAGCAGGTTCCAATCTACAGATGCTCCTTTAACCCATAAGCCTGCCAATGAATTGAGGTCTTTATTGTCAATGGCAATACTGATATAGGCATTTCCGGAACCCGTTTTATCCTGTTTTATATTTCCCGTAAATCCATGTTCTGAATTTCCTGAAAGATAATCTGTCAGTCTGCTCATCAATTCGATTTTATTGGTTACGACCAAGGCCAGTCTTTCTTCCATCTCATCCCTGCCCGTTTGCAGGGTATAGGCGATATCAAAAAGATTCGCTTCAGGATTTTTTTGAACAAAATCTAAAAGGTTACTCACCTGCTGTTTCAGATTGTCTTTAGTTTTTGCAGAAAGTATAATAATGGACTGGCCGTCTTCCTGATAAGGAGTTGTCTGATCAGGTCGGTATTCTTCAATGATAATATGTGAATTGGCGCCTCCGAATCCGAAACTGCTGATTCCCGCAATTTTAGGACGGTTATCGGATCTGATCCAGGGACCTGTCTCTGTTCGCAACTGGAAGATACTTCCGTTTAATTTCAGGTATTCATTAGGATTTTTTAAGTGTGGATTTCCTGGCAATGTATTGTGTTTCATACACAGTAGTACTTTAATAGTACTTGCAATACCTGCTGCAGATTCCAGGTGTCCGATATTGGTTTTTACACTTCCGATACTGCAATGCGGTTCTGTAGGCTGTTGAAGTCCTTTATCTTTATATAAATCTTTAAATGCAAGCTTCAGTCCTTCTGCTTCTATCGGATCTCCAAGAGGTGTTCCGGTTCCGTGAGCTTCAATATAACTCACATCACGCGGATCAATTCCGGCACTGCGATAGGCATGAAGCAAAAGATCTCTTTGTGCAATCGGATTAGGTGAAGTTAAGGTGTTCGCTCTTCCCCCATGGTTTTCTGCGGTACTTCTGATCAACGCATGAATAGGATCACCATCTGCAATGGCCTGTTTCAATGATTTAAGGACAATAATTCCTACTCCTTCTCCTCTTACGTATCCATTGGCACTCTGGTCAAACGTTTTACATCTTCCGTCTTTGCTCAACATTCCTGATTGGCTGAAAGAAAGAGTCAACTCTGGAGAAAGTAGTGCATTCACTCCTCCTGCAATGGCCATATTACACATACCGTTTCTGATATTTTCAACCGCCCTGTGGATGGCAATTAATGAACTTGAACAGGCCGTATCTACCGGTTCACTTGGTCCATTGATATCCAGTAAATAGGAAATCCTGTTCACCATCATGGAATGTACGGAGCCTGTAGTGGTATGCATTTGTCCCGCTAAATCGGTTTCATGGCGAAGGCGTATCAAATAGTCAGAGGCAGAAACTCCTATAAATATTCCGGTATTGGTCCCCTTAATGCTTTCTGTTGCAATTCCACCGTCTTCCAGCGCCTGGTATACGGACTCCATGAGAATACGTTGTTGAGGATCCATTAGCTCAGCCTCCATGGGAGAAATACTGAAAAATGCAGGATCAAACTTATCGATATCGGTAAGGAAACCTCCCCACTTGGATCGGGTTTTATTCTTTTCCGTTAAAGGATCTCCGTCATATTTTTTCCAATCCCATCGGTCTGCGGGAACTTCTGTGATCAGGTCTTTATTTTCGCTGATATTTTTCCAGAAAGTATCCAGATCCGGTGATCCCGGAAAGCGTCCACTCATCCCAATAATAGCAATAGGTTCATTGACGGATTGTGGTTTTGGTTTGTAAGGAGTGAACTGTTTTACTGATTGCTTTACAGGTGTTGCAAAGGTTGTTGAAAAAGCGCTCTTTTTTATTGTGATTTTTTCAACCGGATTAGCTATTGGAGCAGCAGGAGATTCTCCGTGCAATGCAGTGAGTGCCTCCGTATATTCTTCTGTCATAAATGCAGCCAGTTTATTGATGGTTGCATAATTATAAAAGACCGTTGGCATCAGATCCAGATCATAATAACCGTTGAGCTCATTGTTGAAACGGGTTAATAAAATGGAATCAAACCCATAATCTCCGAATTTTTTATCATTTTCAATTTCGGCAGGCTCCATTCTTACTAATTCAGCAACAATACTGATGATCTTATCGGTCGCTTTTTTCTTTAGCAAACTTGCTTCAACTGGTGCTGTTATTTGTTCGTCAACCGATTTTTCAACAGTTTCGTCAGGAGTATCTTCCTGTACCGTAGTTTCAAGACCATCCAAGGGAAGTGCCACAAAATCTTTGAAGCTTAACAATACATCTCCTTCATTATTCAGGAGATCCAGATCGTATGCAACGACCTGATCGCCGTCTTTGTAATTTTCACTTTTTCTGGCATAGCCCCACAATACTGAAGCATCTGTTATAGGCTCATAAAAATATACTTCTTTTACAAAATAGGGTAACTCCAATGAATAGGCTTCTCCTCCTGAAATAACCAATCCGTAAATAGTATGCAAGAGACTGTCCATAATACCCGGTGTATACATGCAACCTTCCAGTTCTTCAAGACGGATCTCTGATAAAGCGATATTCTCCCCTACGTTAATTTGGGCAACTCCTCTGAAGCTCTTTCCAAGGTTCAATCCGTTTTCTTTGAAATTGTGATAAACTTCTGCTCCAGGAATAACCTTTGAGCAGGCCGCTTTCATCATTTCCAGATCATATCTTCCGAGAGGTTCTCCCTCACCGGTAATGATCAAACCGTTTCCATAAAGAAGCTGGCTATTTTTCTGATTATAAATTTTGTAATTAAGACCTGTTGGTTCTGGATCCAATGTAACGGCAATAGAGACCATTCCATTTTCAAGTTTTAGCGGGTTCAGCCAACTCACATTTTTTAATTTTACCACTTGCTTTTGGGAGCTCAAAGCCCCTGCTGCTCTCGCTATTTCCAGATAGGCTACTCCCGGAAGTATTTTCTCATCATTTACGATGTGATCATAAAGGAAAGATTCAGTTCCATCATATACTGCCGCGTATTGTTTTTGCTTACCATTAGATTCATCGGTATGTAACAAGGGATGCAGATGATTTTCTGTGATTGGTGCATGCACTATTCTTTTAGGAGAATCAGGGATCCAGTACCGTTGTCTTGCAAATGGATAAACAGGGAGACTGATGCGTTTTGGTAACATATCTGTGTATAATAGTTTCCAATCAACATCAATTCCTTTTACCCACAGCTGAGCAAGGCTTTTGATCTCATTATTTTTAAAAGCTGTTTCCACATAGGCTTTTCCTGCAGTTCCCTCGAGAAGGAAGCCGATTTGCTCCTGATTGATATTTCCTTGATAGAATCCAAAGCTATTGCCATTGGTGTAGTTCTCCAACTGAGTCAATAGATCTTCCTGGCTTTCTGCAATCCATGCAAGACGCTCTTCCATCGCTTCACGTCCTGATTGTAACGTATAAGCCAGTTCGTGTAAATCAGTATCCGGATGAGCTTGCAAGAACATTTTCAACTGCAATGCTTTAGCTTTTAACCGGTCTGCATTTTTTGCAGACAGTAGAATAACAGCAGGCTGTCCTTCCACAATTTCTTTTCTGGTAGCAGGAATATATTCTTCTATAATTAAATGGGCATTGGCTCCACCAAAACCAAAACTGCTGATTCCAGCGATTCTTGGTTTGTTGTCAGCAACATTCCAGTCGGTTGTATTTTGTTGCAACCTGAACGGACTTCCATCCAGATTTAAATATGGGTTGGTCTGAATCAAATGAGGATTTCCAGGCAGTGTTTTATGTTTCATCGCCAGGATGACCTTCATTACCCCTGCAATTCCTGCAGCAGCTTCCAGGTGGCCAATATTTGTTTTGACACTTCCAATACTGCAATAGGCAGCTTCTGCCGAAGTTTGATTTCTCTGTTTATATAAAGTATTAAAAGCCAATTTCAATCCTTCTATTTCAATGGGATCTCCCAGCGAAGTTCCTGTTCCATGAGCCTCTATATAGCTTACATCTGCCGGATGAACTCCTGCTCTGCTATACGCTTTAACCAACAGTTCTTTTTGAGCATTCGGGTTTGGAGAAGTTAATGTATTGGCTTTTCCACCATGGTTTTCTGCGCTTCCACGGATAATTCCGTAAATATGATCTCCGTCTGCTTCTGCCTGTTCCAATGATTTTAAGATCACCACTCCTACTCCTTCACCACGTACATAACCATTAGCACTTTCGTCAAATGTTTTACAACGTCCATCTACGCTTAGCATTCCAGATTCACTGAATGAAAGAGTCAATTCCGGAGAAAGAAGTGCATTTACCCCTCCGGCAATTGCCATTTTGCTATCTCCGTTTCTGATGTGTGCTACGGCACGGTGAATGGCAATCAGTGAACTAGAACAAGCGGTATCCACAGGCTCGCTTGCCCCACGAATATCTAATAAATAAGATATTCTGTTGACCAGGATAGAATGTACTGATCCGGTTGCATAATGTCCCTGTCCGGTTAAATCAGACTGATTATTCACTAACATAGAATAGTCGGATGTGGAAACTCCAATAAAAATACTGGTGTCACTTCCTTTGATCTTATCCGGTGCAATTGCTGCATCTTCAAGAGCATGATATACGGCCTCCAGAGTGATTCTTTGTTGTGGATCCATCAGTTCTGCTTCACGCGGAGAGATGTTAAAGAATAAAGGATCAAATTTATCAATGTCGGAGATCAGTCCGCCCCATTTAGCTTTGGTCTTATTTTTTTCTTTTAACGGATCTCCGTAATACGCTTTCCAATCCCATCGGTCTGGGGTAATTTCAGTGATCAGATCTTTATTGTGACTGATATTTTTCCAGAAAGCATCTAAATCATCTGACCCAG
Source organism: Chryseobacterium sp. PTM-20240506 (assembly GCF_048296755.1). Taxonomy (NCBI): domain Bacteria; kingdom Pseudomonadati; phylum Bacteroidota; class Flavobacteriia; order Flavobacteriales; family Weeksellaceae; genus Chryseobacterium; species Chryseobacterium sp. PTM-20240506. The sequence continues at coordinate 419,851 of NZ_CP182581.1, read as the reverse complement.
GGAAACGTCCACTGATCCCAATAATAGCAACTGCTTTTTGTATTGTATCAGTATTGTTACTGATGACATTCACAGCTGTTTTTGGTAATGCGGTACGTCCCTCATTATTGAAAGCAACTCGTTTGTGTATGATCGTGGCAGGTTGAACCTCTTCTGATTTTACAACTACAGATGAGCTGTGTTTTTGAGTTACTGACGCATAATGTTCTTCCATTAAAAAATCTTTCAGATCATTGATCGTCGGATAATTATAAAAAACAGTGGGTAATAATTTAAGCTCATAAAATGCATTTAACTGGCGGGCAAATCTGGTTAATGAAACAGACTCAAAACCGTAATCACCAAATGCTTTGTCTCTTTTAATAGCCGCAGAGTTTAATTTTAACAACACTGCTACTGTTTCGATAATTTTACCTGAAACTTTTTCTGAAATTTCAGATTGACCAATAGCTACTTGGGCTATTGGAGCATCTTCTACCTTAATTTTAGAAATCTGTACATCTTCATGAGTGTTTTCATAGGTAACCAGAATTTCTCCTTTCCCATTTTTTAGTAAAGTATCAAAAGCCCTTATACCATCTGCGGATGGAAGTGAAAGTGATCCCAGGTGTGTTTCCAAATGCTTTATGTCTTCTTCATTCACCTGCATTCCGCCATCTTTCCATAAAGTCCAGCAGATGCTTAAAGTTTTACCGTTTGCTTTTTTACTATTCCTTTCTGTATTTCGGTAAGTCGCATACGTATTCAAATAAGCATTAGCAGCAGCATAATCCGCCTGTCCGGCATTTCCTTTAATGCTTGTTATGGAAGAGAAGAATACCATAAAATCTAATGGCTGATCTTTGGTCGCTTCATCAATGTTTTTTGTCCCCTCTACTTTAGCTGCAAAAACCTCATCCACCTGTAAAGATGTTTTATTGATGATATAACTATCTCTAAGGACACCTGCACTGTGAATCACGCCATTTAAAGGACCATATTCCTGATTAATAAGATGTACCAGTTTCTGGGTTTCTTCAAAGTTGCTCAGATCACAATGATGATAAACAGCTCCAGGTATTTTAGACACTAAAGTCTTAATGGTTTCAGACCATACACTTCTGCCTGCTAGTACCAGTGTAATATTATTTTTACTGCAAATATGCTCTGCGATCTTCAAACCTAAGCCTCCTGCACCACCCGTTAAAAGGTAAACTCCTCCTTTTTTAAAGGTTATACCTTCTGTATTTTGGGAGTCAAAACTTACAGACACTGATCTTTTCACGGTTCTTACACCATTAGTATAGGCTACTTCAACATCTTTATTATGCTGCTCCGCTTCAATCATTGAAGTAAGTTCTCCCAAATTCTTAACGGATAAATGATCCACGGCAAGTACTTTACCTGTAATTCCAGGATACTCAAGATGTGCTGTTTTAAGCAATCCGGATACAAAACCATACTCAGGGTAATCACTGTTCTGACAAACGATCGTAATTTGAGTACGCCCTTTCTCCTTTATTTTTTCTTTTATTTTAGATAATACGGAATTGAAGAAAGCCACTGGCTTTTCCTGGTTGATGGATATAACTTCCAGTCCCAGTTCTTCCTGAAGCTTATCGCACAAATCTATGGCACCACCAGCAATAAGAATTATCTGATTGGCGGTTTCAAGTTGTTCTGAGCTTAAGGCTTCTTCTTTCCATTCCTGTTGATAATACACTACTTTTCCTTTTTCATTCGAAGAAGTCTTTATTCCTGAATGATCGGAATCCTTGCTTCCCAAAGGCAGGAAGATAAAGTCTTTAAAGGATAATAATGCTTCTCCGTTTTCATTTAATAAATAAAAATCGGCAGTTACAACCTTGTCGTTATCTCCTTCTTTTTTTCTCACCGCATAACCCCAAAGCTCCTGGGCTTCTTCAAGTCCTTTATAGAAATTAATTTCTCCTGCATAAAAAGGCAGTACCAATGAATAAGAATCCATTAAACCATAAATGGCATGAAGAAGGCTATCCATAATACAAGGCGGATATACGCAACCTTCGTTATTCACCAATTTTATTTTTGACAAAGCATATTCTTCTGCCACATATAAGGTCTCTACCTGCTGAAAACTGCTCTTCAGGTTTAATCCTTTTAAATCAAAGGCGTTATACAATTCTGATCCTGTGATTTCATTGACACAGTCTTTTTTAAGCTGCTGAATATTCATTTTTTCAGGAGCTGCCGTTAAAACATTGGAAAGTCTTCCACTATTATGAGTAATCAGGGTGTCTTCATGGCCACTGTATATTTCATAAACCACATCTTCCTGATCGCGGTGTAATCCTATGTGAAGTGTTTCTGATTGATGAACCCAGAAAGGATTGATCCAGCTTACTTCTTTAAGTTGGGTAACTTGCTTATGGGTACTGAATTTACCCGCAGCCCTTGCCAGCTCCAGATAAGCAACTCCTGGTAAGATTTTATTATGGCGTACCTGATGATCCGCTAAGAATGATTCTTCACCACTAAAAGTGCTGCTGAACTGTTGTTGATCCAGGTCAGATGTATTCTGGTGTACCAGTGGATGTAATGTTCTGTCAACAATTTTTCCTGTTGGATTCAATTTTCCTTCAGCATTAGGAAGCCAGTAGCGTTCCCTTGCAAAAGGATAGGTAGGCAGACTGATCTTACGAGGTTGTTTTCCAGCGTAAAGCAAATTCCAGTCGAATAAGAATCCTTGTATCCATAGATCAGCAATTCCAGTCCAATCCCCGACCTTGATCCTATTCTGAACTTCGGTAGATTTTTCTTCTCCTTTAGTTCCTATTTTACAGGTTCCTGTTGTATATGTTTTTTGAGAATCTGTATCTTTTAAAAAGTCATCCAGTACACCTATTAATGATGGAATATCCTTCACAACAAAGGCTACCCGGTTTTCCATGGCTTCTCTTCCTGTTTGTAAAGTATAAGCGATATCCGCCAATGATAAGGTGTTATCTTTTTCTAAACTATATTTTAAGTTAAACACCTGTTCCTGAAGGCGTTCTTCATTTTTAGCTGATAAGACAATGATCGCAGGATCCTGTTCTAATTCATTTTTAGAAGTCTGTTCTGGTATTCTGAATTCTTCGATAATAAGATGAGCATTGCTTCCCCCGGCACCAAAAGAACTTAACATCGCTCTTAATGGCAATTCTTCAGATTGTCCGTTCTGATTAATGATCAACGGTCTTTTCCATGGCACTAAACTTTGAGGAACATAGAAGGGTGTATCTTCAAAACTGATATTCGGATTCAGTGTTGCAGAATGAATAGATGGTACTAAATGCTGGTGTTTAAACTGTAACAGAATTTTTGTCAGTCCTGCAATACCCGCTGCGGCTTCCAAATGCCCGATGTTTGATTTTACAGAACCGATGGCACAAAATTGTTTATCATCTGTATATTCATCAAAAGCTTTACAAAGTCCCGTCATTTCAATAGGATCTCCTAAAGATGTTCCTGTTCCATGAGCTTCTACATACGATATGGTGCGTGGATCAATTCCGGTCTTTTGCAAAGCAGACTGAATCAATTCCCCTTGTAAATTAGGACTTGGTACGGTATATCCATTGGTTCTTCCATTATGATTAACGGTAGTTCCTTTGATCACCCCATAAATCTGGTCACCATCCGCAATTGCTTTTTCCAGAGGTTTAAGCAAAACTGCACCGATCCCTTCACCTGGTACATAACCATCTCCAATACCAAAGCTTCTGCAACGTCCGTCACTGGCTAAGAAATTATTCTGACTCAGGAATAAATATTTGCTCAATGACAATGATAAGTTCACACCTCCGGCAATACAGCTTTCCGATTCTCCGCTTCTGATGCTTTCACAGGCATAATGTAAAGCCGTTAATGATGCAGAACAAGCAGTGTCTATGGCCATACTTGGCCCTGTCCAGTTAAAGAAGTAAGAAACTCTGTTAGGAATACTGTATAAAAGGCCACTTGGAGCGACAGGATTTCCTTTGGCTGTTTCTTCTATTCCAAGGTTAACGTATGGCTGCCATAATGCACCTACGAAAACACCTACTTTCTTAGATTGTTCTGTGAGTTTCTCACGGGTAATTCCGGCATCTTCCAACGTGGACCAGACTACCTCTAAAAATAACCTTTCCTGAGGATCGATTTTCTCTGCTTCTCTTGGTGAGATATTAAAAAATAATGGATCAAATTGATCAACATCATTGATAAAACCACCCCAACGGGCATATAACAGTCCATTTTCTCTATCTTCATCAAAATGTCCCTTATAATCAAAACGATCCTGCGGAATTTCTTCAATACAGTCGTCTCCTTTTTTCATCAAATCCCAGAAATCAGAAAGCGTATTCGATTTTGGATATTTTCCACTCACTCCAACAATAGCAATGTCTTTGTTTGTGCTTTTTTCTGTTGAATGCTCAACAGAAGCAATCTCTTCTACCCTTTCCGGTGTTGAATCAATTTCTTCCGGTTCACCTAATAGATCTTTTAATACACCCACATGTTTTTTCTGAAAATACCCTGCCAGCTCATTGATATTGCGGTATTCAAAAAATAGGGTTTTGGATAAGTTTCCGAAGGTTTTTGCTAACAATCTATTCAGATCGATGATCATTCTGGAGTTAATTCCCAGTTCTTCAAAAGATGTTTCAGCATCCATTTCCTCTTCTTCCAGACCAACTCCTTCGTGTAACAAAGCTTTCAAAAGACTTTCAATACGCTCTATCGCAAGTTCACCACTCTCAACAGCTTTCACTCTTGGGGCTACTGATTGAGTTGAAGTTATAGTATTGGATGCATTGGTTGTTTCTTTGATTGAAAACCCATTAAGTTTAGCAATAATATTTCCTTCAATATCCATCACCTGAGCATCAAATTTTCTGATGCCGCTTCTGGTTTTGTTAGCTTCGTGAGCTATGGTATGTACGTAACACTCCGCAGGAATCTGACCTGTAAATACAATCTCATCTATGGCCACCGGAATGTATTTGGAATTTTCCAAGCCATTAGGCTTATTATTAATAATAGCGGTCTGGAATACTCCTGTAAGCATACTCGGATGTAAAATATAATCTGACAATGTTTCTGCCACGTGTAAAGGCAAGATTAGGTGTCCTAGAGCTTCTTCTTTGTTGGTCCACAGTTCCTTCATCGGCATAAAAGAAGGTCCTACGTGTAATCCTTCAGCGATGATTTGTTCATAAACCGTTTCCCTGCTTATACTTATATTTAATTTTTCTTGAGCTGCCTGAATATCAAAAGTTCCCAGTTCGCCCGGTTCAATGAATGTTTCCATGTTGACATCACCCATTGCATGTACTGTTTTTCGACCATTGGTATCTTCACTAAATATTTCGTAAGCATACAATGAACCCTTTGGTACCATCTGAATAAAAGCATTGATTGCAGGTCCTGCTGATGATAATACTTCCGGCCAGTAATTATTGGATAAACTGCAAATCCTTTTTCCAAGCAATGTGGCAGCCTGTCTTCCCATTTCAATGTAGCAGGCTCCCGGAACATTGTATTTTCCATCCACCACATGATCCTGCATGAAGAATTCTTCATTGCTATATCGTTTTCTAAACAGTAAGTTCTTTACGTCTGATCGTTCAGCATCTACCAATGAAGTAGTTGCTATATAACTCTTTTTAGTGTCGTTTGGCAGAGATTCTTTGATCTTTTCAGGATCAAAAGATGGAACCTCGTTGGCAATATTAGCAGCAAGATTTTTGATGGTATTGTATTCAATCAATAAAACAGGATTGATTGTTGCTCCCACATATTCAGTCAATTTTGCAGAAAGCTTTACCAATCCTGAAGAATCAAGACCTAGTTTATTGAAGCTGTCTGTATCTTTTATTACTGAAGTTTTAGGTAAAATATCAGCAATCATATTTCTAAGTATTGAAGAGAAATCACCTTTTTCAGAGTCTCTTTTTTCACTATGGGCTTGATCAAATACATGCTCGACACTTAGGTGAGATTCTATTTTAGCTGCAATTCCTTCAATCAATACCGCCTGACCTGATGTTGAGTTATTGTCTGTGCTTAATAATTTTACAAAACCTTTTAAGGCATCTTCATTAAGCATCGGTTTCATTCCGAATACCTGCCATAAATGCTCTCTTTCTTCATCGGAAACACTAATTCCTCCGCTTTCCCATAAAGGCCAGTTAATAGCCAGGCTGATTCCATGATTTCCTTTTTCTATTTCTCTTCTGTTCCTGATTTCCATCATGTGATCAAGGAAATTGTTAGCAGAAGCATAGTCACATTGTCCCTGATTAGGCATCAATGAAGCTATTGAAGAAAATACGATAAAGAAATCAAGCGTTTCATTCTGAAGGCATTCATCCAGATTGATCGTTCCATATACTTTTGGAGTGATCACTCTTTCAAATGAATCTGCTTTTTTATTGATGATAAAAGAGTCTTCAATCAGACCAGCTGCATGAATGACTCCGTTAATCGTTTTAAATTTCTTTTTGATTTTGGAAATAGTCACAGAAAGTGCTCTTTTATCAGCCACATTAGCTCTGTAGTATGATGCATTTCCTCCAAGTTGTTTTAATTGCTGAAGCTTTTCTTCAATGGCTTCATTCTTTAAGCTTCGGCCTATTAATATAATATTGGCCTTATAGTGTTCCGCCAAATAAGCCGCGAATACCATTCCTAAACCACCGGTGCCACCAGTAATGATATAACATCCGTTTTCTTTTAACAACAGTTCTGATGATGCATTGTCCAGTTGTTTTACCGGAACAACGGTTCTTTCCTGTCTTAGACTGTTACGGTAAATTACTTCCAGGAGAGGAGCCATCACATAATGCGTCATCTCCTGCACAATGATATCCTTATAAGAAGATATATCTGCCTCACTGATTCCCAGTGTTAGAATTGAAATTCTTGGATTCTCATAAGCCAAGGTTCTCGCAAATCCACCTGCCATTTGCTGTATCGCAGCAGATTTTGTATCATTATAATTGTATGCAAACAGTAATTTAATGCGTCCTGAATATTCAGCAGTAATTAAAGCTTGTGACAGATACAATAATGCATAAATATCCTGCATATTTTCAGCGACCTTCTCACCACGGCTCATCCCCCATCTGTAGATCCAGTTATCTGTAACCATTCCGTCTTCTTCAAGATCTTTAAGCAGATTTTTAAAAGATGCCGTATCTGCAACATCAAGCTGATAGGTGTATTGATCTTTTTTCTCATAAGAATCCCCCGGTAATACCAAAACTGGTTTTGTATAACCTAATTCTGCCTTTATCTTTTCATATAATAAAGCGTCCGTATCAAAAATAATAACAGAAGCAGGTCTTTCTGCGTGGATTCCTAATGGTCTTTCTAGCCAATCGGTCGTATAATGTAAGCTCTCAATAACAGGTACAGCCGTTTCCTCAATGGTCACAGGTCCTGATTTATAAGCTCTTTTCACAAATTCATTAAATTCAAGGATCACATTTCCATGTTCATCACACAAAAACAGATCAAATGAAAACCTGTTTCCATTCTGGTATGTATCTGATTTTTTGACATAAGCATAATGAGCATCTGCCAGATTACCATAACAACGGATCGCTTTTAAATAAAATGGTAATAACTGATGTTGGGCTTCTACATGACCCCAGATGCATAATCCAACAACGGTCTGAAAAACCCCATCCAATAAAGACGGTTCCCAGACTTTTGAGGAAACCGGATTTTCTTTTTTAGTAGGTTTTAATAGGCATATTGCTTCATCAGCGGCAAAAAAGCCTTCTGTGATGGTTTGGAAAGTTTCCTTGTAAGCCAAACCTTCTTTTGCGAATTCATGATAGATTTCTTCTGCTGTTTTTACAGTGGAGCAACGTTGTTTTATTTTTTGCAAGTCAATAGATCCTGCGGAAGTTGTATTGCTTTTCAGTGAGACATTTCCATTGGCGTGAACCCCGTCAGTAGTTGTGATTTCAAATGAAAATCCTGTATTTATTGGTGTAAGTTTGATCTGTAAAGGAACATTCTCTTCATATACTTTTACCGAATGCATCCAGCATACATCATTCAATTCATTAACCGGACGTCCACAAGCCTGTTCTGCTACCGATCTTGCAATTTCCAGATAAGCAACCCCCGGCATCATGCATTCGCCTTGCACTACATGATCACGAATAAAATAATTTGTTGATTGTAAAAGAGCTTCATATTCCCATTGTTGCTGATCTTTGTTTAAAAACTGCATCAATGGTGATCCCACTTCCCGAACAATTGCTGAATTTGAAGTGGACACTGAAACAGAAGCTCCATCCATCCAGCATCTTCTTCTTTCAAAAGGATATCCCGGTAAAGAAATTCTTACACCATCAGCCAGTTGATTTTCAGCATCCGTCTCGGTTTTGTTAATTTTTCCTGTGGAAATATATTCTTCTAACTGCTTAATAAGATCTTCTACGTCAGAAACTACGAAAACAGCTTTAGCAGCCATTGTATCTCTTCCGTTTTGAAGGGTAAAGGCAATATCTTGTATGCGTAATTCTGCCCTATTTTTTCTTATAAAATCTGTAATTCTTTCAGCATATGCTTTTAACTGTTTTTCTGTTCTTGCAGATAATGGGATGGTATAACTCTTTACGTTTTCCTCCGTATTTCTGATTTGTTCTCCATCATACGCCTGTAAAATAACATGTGCATTTACTCCCCCCATTCCAAAAGAACTTACCCCGGCTGTCAATGCTCCACTTTGAATTCCGCTTTCAGAAGGCTTCCATTCTGTATTTTCAGTAGAAATAACAAAAGGACTTCCTTTTAAATCGATATATGGATTCAGCTTTTTATGATGCAATATCCCCGGAATTTTTCCATTCTGCATACATAGCAAAACTTTGATAAGCCCAGCTATACCCGCAGCACTTTCCAGGTGTCCGATATTGGTTTTTAGTGCCCCTAAAGTGCAATTGATATTTTCATCCGCTCCATACTGACTGTAGACTTTTTTCAAAGCACTGATCTCAATAGGATCACCCAATGGCGTTGCCGTACCGTGTGCTTCAATATAGCTTACATTTCCTGCTTCCAAAGCAGCATCTTCCAAAGCAGCATTTACTACTTCAGCCTGTGCACGTACGCTTGGGGAAGTCAATGAATTGGAACGGCCATTATGATTCACTGCTGTTCCTTTAATCACACCGATAATACGATCGTTATCTGCTATTGCCGCAGACAATGGTTTTATGAAAATACATCCTACTCCTTCTCCACGTACGTATCCGTCAGAACTTTCATCAAAGGTTTTGCATTTACCTTCTGAGGAGAGCATCCCTGATTTCCCGTGAGACAAATACATGGTTGGTGTAATCAATGCATTCACACCACCTACCAGAGCAGATTCGCAATTTCCTGAACGAATATCCCTGATAGCATTATGCAATGCCACCAAAGAACTGGAACAAGCGGTATCTACCACTTCACTTTTCCCTCTGATATCAAGGAAAAAAGAAACCCTGTTCGCCAAAATAGAATGTACCGTACCAGTAGAAACGAACGAGCTAATCTCCTGATGCGTAGATTGCAGCATTTCTGCGTAATCATTTTTGGAAACCCCAACATACACTCCTACTTTTTTGCCAGACAGGCTCTCCGTGCTGTATCCTGCATCTTCCACTGCATGCCACGCTGCCTCTAAAAAGACTCTGTGCTGGGGGTCAATATATTTAGCTTCTTTAGGGGATATATTAAAGAATAAAGGATCAAATTTATCCATATCATTGATAAATCCTCCCCATTTGCTATTAGTTTTTGGTATGTCCGACGCGGGATCACCATAGTATTCCCGCCAATCCCAACGCGATTCCGGAATCTCCGTTACACTGAAGGTTCCATTGATAAGGTTATTCCAAAAATCATGATAATTATCCGCTCCGGGAAATCTGCATGACATTCCAATAACGGCAATATCTGTCCTGTTCAACTGGTTATCCAGCTGAAGATTATTTTTTGAAGTATCTTCCATGTTGATCTGTTTTTTTAAAATAGAAACAAGCTATCCCACCCACCTGATCTTATAATCATTGGGTTGTTCTAAAATAGCCTCACATAAAGTGTATTCTATAGAATATTTAGCGGTAGATGATTAATGCCGTATTAAATTCGATATTTTGGAAGAGTGAATGTGATCCGTAGATGAAAATTTGTTCAGGTTAGGATTAAAAGTCTCAAAGACCCTGAACAGGTGTTTAATTTTTTTTTGTGTTGACACATTTTTCATAGAAATTTAATTTTGTTCATTTAGTTTTAACATATAAAGCCTTTATTCATAGGCTTTTCATACTTTTTGATTCTTTATGTCTCATTTTGGTGATATGCTAATGTAAGTTTTTTATTAATACAAACAGCATTAAAATAATATTAAATTATAAGGTTGTTTAATTAAATTAAATATAACAAATTGAGATATTGCAGTTAGTTTATTCATTATAAAGCTTTTAGACCAATATTATTCTCTGCATAACAATAATCACATCAGGGTGAATTTTTTATTAACTGTAAAGCTTTATCGCATAACAATATAGTCCAATATGATCTAGTCAATAATTTGAAATTAAAAAGTCTAATAATGGAAATCTATAAATCATTTTATTTTTAAGCTTTATTAATATCATTTTTTCATTTTACGGTGAAACACCCATAATAGAGTAACCTAAATCTTCATCCTTCAACCCTAAATTTCGTTTATCGCATAATTTTATGTTGTTCACATTTTCTTAATTAACTAAAAATAAGGTTTAGATGAAGAATCCTTTCAATTGCACTTAAAGCAAAAACCAGCAAAAAGCTTGTAAGTCTTCAATTTTACTCATTTATGTTATCAGGTGAAATTGACAAATCGAGTATTAATAACATGACTTTTGCTTATTCTAGTCAATTGATCATGAATCCATTTTAAGTATATATTCAAAACTGCCCTACTTTTTCTTAGAGATTGATAATATTTATTTAAATTGGTATACCAAAATCTATAATCATGAAAATATTAAAACCCGTTGAGGCATTTGATAAAGCCGCAAAAATATACCAGGATAAGTTCATGGATGTAAGCTTGTTTGGGAACACTTTTAATTTCTTCTGCGATCAAATAGAGGCTGATCGTGCCGATATTCTTGATATTGCCTGTGGTCCGGGAAATATTACTAAATATTTATTGGACAGAAAACCAGAATACAACATATTAGGAATCGATTTATCCTCGAAAATGCTTGATCTTGCCCAAGCCAATAATCCTACAGCAGATTTTCAACTGATGGATTGCCGGGATATTCATAAGCTCCAAAAAAAATTTGACGGAATTGTTTGTGGCTTCTGCCTTCCTTATTTAACACGTGATGAAGCGATCACCTTAATCAAAGATGTCTCCGCATTGTTAAAGCCCGGAGGTGTATTTTATTTGAGTACGATGGAAGATGATTATAGCAAATCAGGATTGATCACATCCAGTTTAGGAGATCAGGTTTACCTTTATTACCATCAGGAAGATTATTTAGCAAAAGCTTTCCAGGAAAATAATTTTGATATGTTGCAGGTAAAACGTTTTAATTCTTCCGATAATGATGGTGTGATGATTACTGACATGGTATTGATCGGAAAACTGAATTGACCTGTGTGTTATATTATACATGATAAAACTCAGAAGAGTTTAAGTTTACAGGTTTATCTCATTCCCTTTTCGCATTAAAAAAGAATTCTATTTTACAGATTTCAAATATGCTAAAGCCTGCTATTTATTGTATTTATTTTTATTGATAACCGGATTTGCATACATTGCTAAAAAGCTTTGTTTCAGCTCTGCATCGGAAATGTCGATACGCATTTCCATTCTTCTTTCGAACAGCATCTTTTCATTTTCCGTATAACATCCGGAATATTGACTGGTCTTATGCAAAAGGTCGTAGGCAATGAAATTTGTTGGCCAGAGTTTATAATTCCGGATAATAGAATCATCGATTACCTGAGCAATGGCCTGTAGCTGTTTGTTCTTGTTATCAAATTCTGACCCGATTTCATCAAGTTCAGTCCCAAGTACCTTTCCTGCATGCAGGTGAATGCGTTTTTTCTGGCCCAGCACTCCGCTTAGCATTGTTGTAAAATCCTCATCCTTATCTTTAATATAAACTTCATTTCTTGATTTCGCCATAAGTTGCGGCATCTTCAGAACATCTGTAGGATCATATTCATATGAAATAGATAGCGGAACTATTTTCAGACTTTTAAAGAAGTCGGTTAATGACTGCTCCCCTGCTGCCATGGCAAGCATTTTCAGAACTCCTTGTTGTGTAGCGTCATTGCCGTCTTTGGTTCGGCCTTCTCTTTGTGCAATCCATACAGATCGGTTTTCTTTAGTAAGCAGCTCATAAATATATTCGGACATGATCTTTGAACTGTTTAGTTGTTCACGGATCGGCAGTCCACGCTGAACTAAAAAATTACGATTCAGTTTTGCAAGGATATGAAGGAATGATTTCTGTACCAGATTATCCCCAATTGCCGAAGATGTCATTACAAGTCCCTCATCCAGCAATACCAAATTGAGCAGAGAGGTATCCAGAACAATATCACGATGACTGGAAACAAACAGATAGGCTGTATCCTTATCCAGGTCTTCGAATCCGGAAGTACTTAATCCTTCAGAGCTTTGCTTCAGGATCTGGCGAACGGTATACGCTATAAAGTGGTGTTGAAAATCGCTAATGGAATGAATATCTTTAAATTGTCCAAGCCAAAATTCTTCGTCCTGATCAGGAAAAGTAAAACGCATCAACGCCTTCATCATAGGATGTTTTGCAACACTCTTCAGAGCATCATTAACTTCATCATCATAAAAAGGCCTGATATCATCAAATTTTGACATATTATTATTTAAAAATTAAAAGCACTGCAAAAGAACAAAAAAATATTGACTACGCCCGATGATTCATGTCATAATTGTTATTCGGTAAATTGATTATTGAAAGTTTATGTTTAAAAAGAAAATACAGATTGAAAAACTGACCGGTACAACAAAGTACTATTGACCAATATCTTGATTAATAATGTCGAGATATTTAAAAAACAGCTGATAAAATTTTGTTTTATTACGTTCTCACTTAAAATTAGATTTTCTGATCTATATTTGATAGATATTTTAATGGTATGCAAAACATTCTCTCGATGATAGTGCTATCCATTACAGGACCGGATAAAAAATAAAGTTATGGTAAATGATTATAAAAAATATGACCTGTTTGGTAAGACATTAATGCAAAAAATTGCATTGACCTCACCTTTTAATTATGATTTTCCAGTTACCGAACAGGCGTGTTTTCTATATGTTTTAAAAGGGGAACTACAATATAAGAAGAATAATGATGAAATTAATATACCTACCCATTATTCTTTACTTCTCAATTGTATCACCTCCGGTAAGCAAATCTATCATGCTGCCTCCGAGACTAACTGTGAAGTTGTAATTGTTACTTTTTATCCGGACATACTAAAGAAAATCTACGATCGGGAATTGCCTTTATTACTTCATCCTCCCGGAAACATCATTTCAAATCAATCCAATGAAAAAATCAACAATGAATTTTTAATTCAAAAATATATTGAAGGACTGTTGTTTTATTTTGAGAATCCGTCTTTGGTAAATGAAGATATCCTGATCCTGAAGCTCAAGGAAATTATACTTTTGTTAGCTCAAACCCAAAATGCGGAAGCAATACAAGTGATATTATCACAGCTTTTTTCTCCTACAACTTACACTTTCAAGCAAATCATTGAAGCCAATCTGTTTTCACAATTAACGATCGAACAGCTTGCAGGACGGGCTAACCTGAGTGTGTCTTCCTTTAAAAGAGAATTTTCAAAACTCTATAATGATACCCCTGCCAACTATATAAGAAACAAAAGGCTTGAAAAAGCTGCCGAACTTCTTGCGGTTTCAGATCAGCGCATCACTGATATTGCATTTGAATGCGGATTCAATGATCTGGCTAATTTTACAAAAAGCTTTGGTGAAAAATATCATCAGAGTCCAACGAACTACCGTCAAAAAATAAAAGACGATAACCCGATATAATATTCCACTTACTTATTTCTGTTAAAAATCGTCCCTTATAGCATTCTTAAAACTGGTTTAAGGATGCTTTTTTATGAACCAAAATACCAAACAATTGAACGAAATCGCAAAGCTATTTCTTTTTTTCTGACGCAACTTTGCAATGTTCCTCTTGGGAAAATATTGAAAAAAAACAATTGAACTGTATTTTTTCAAATAAAGGATTTATAAATTAAAAACATCATAAAATGGGACTATCAGGTTTAGGAATATTCCATACGATTATTGGAATTGCTGCCATTGCAGGAGCATTACTATCATTTATTAAATACGGCAAGATCGATCTTAGCAGACTACCGGGAAAAATATATTTTTACGGAACCCTTATCACCTCACTTACAGCATTGGGAATTTCAAAGCATGGAGGTTTTAATGCAGGACATATTTTTTCCATCTTTATCATCGTTTTGGTGTCTGCCGCATATTTTCTTTTTTCAAAAAAGCAAAACAGTAACAGAGCACGGTATTTTGAAAATTTCTCACTCTCTTTCAGCTTTTTTCTGTCACTCGTGCCCACGGTTAATGAAACTTTTACCCGTGTTCCATTAGGACATCCATTGGCAAAAGATATCAGCGACCCTATTATAGGAAAAACGTTGGGAGCGCTCTTTATTCTGTTTCTCGCGGGTTCGGTATACCAGTACATCAAACAAAAAAGATCCAATCAACAAGTGTCATTCTAAATTTCATTCTTTGCTTAAAAAAATGTTCGGAAAATCCGAACATTTTTATTTTGCATTGTATTTACTCCGATAAAGGAACAGGCTCTTCTATGGGAGCTTTATCAACGGTTTTCTTTTTTGCTAAGTTGTCCACTCTCCACATTAAGAAGATACCTAATATAGAAATGGCAACGATCACATATCCCACTATATTATAGTGCTCTAAGGGAGCCCCTTTACTTTCTTGGGTAACGATCACGCCTGCAACCGCTGCAGATATTCCACCTGCTATTTGCTGCAGAGAAGAGTTAATGCTCATGAAAGCGCCACGGTCCTGTAAATCCGGAATGGCACTCGTTAAAGCAGAAGAAGGAATCATACGGCTCATAATACCAATCATCATCAGGATATTAAATATCATCACCAGCCATAACGGAGTTACGGACAGGTTAGTATAAAGCACGCACATCCCCATCATCCATACTGAAGCTATTGCAAATATTTTAAACTTATCTACTTTATCACTTAATTTTCCGATCAAAGGCATGATCACCAATGAGCTAACCCCAGAAACCATAAATAACATAGGAAGCTGTTCGTTGGTAAGCCCAAGGTTATTAACTGCAAACGCACTTCCGAAAGGCATCATCATAAAACCTCCGATCGAAAGTAAGGCTGTAGCGGCAAATCCTACCCTGTAATTACTTTTTGCAATTGTATGCCACAAATGCTGAAAAGCAGATTTATCCCGTTGTACCGAAAGATGTTTGTTTACAGGCTGCAATTTCAGGAAAATTAAAACAGCAATAACGACACTCAAAGCCGCTACCATCCAGAAAGGTGCTTCCCAGCCCCATTTATTAGCCAGATAAAGCCCGATAGGCACCCCAAGAACCTGGCTTCCTCCGAAGCCCATCTGAATAAATCCCATTACCCTACCTCTTTGTTGCAGCACAAACAAATCAGTTATAATAGCCATAGAAATAGAGCCTATCACTCCTCCAAAAAGGCCTGTAATAATTCTCGCGGCGACCAGGGCCGCATAAGATTGTGCCATACCGCAAAAAATAGTTCCGATAATAAATCCGATGTAAAAAAATAGTAAAAGTTTTTTCCTGTCAAATCTGTCGGCAAAACCCGCCGTCAGCAATCCTGAAACTCCCGCACTGAAAGCGTAGGCAGAAACGGCAAAGCCAAAAGCTGAAGGTTTTAGGCTAAGTGATTTCATGAGCATATCGCCCAGTGGAGACATTACCATAAAATCCAATATTACCGTAAACTGGGTAATTGCTAAAATAAATATGACAAACTTCTGATAGCCCGTAAAGGGCAAAGGTTGTTGTTCCATAATTTCTTTAAAAGTAAATTAAGATTCCGGGAGTCGTAAGTTATGACCAACCTCCTAGCATCCCTTGTTTGATTAGTTTTTGTGTAAATAATAATGTAATAGAAATTTTATCACTTCTTTTTTAAAGCTTTTACGACAAGATCAAATGTCTGCCATAAAATTTCGTCCGTCATTTTAAAGGATTTTCCGCCAAGACTTTTTCCTTCATTATGGAACCTTGCTAAAGAGTACATGGGTGAAAAAGCAACCGACCAGTATACTTCAAAAGGCATTGGGCTGAGTTCACCTCTCTTTACTGCATTGTCCCAGAATTTCCCTAAAGTCTCCTTAAATCCCCGTAAAAAATGATGAAGAAATTCTTCCTGGTAGCTTGAGTTCCTCAATTGCTCAAAAAACAAATGTTTGTCGGGATGAGTGGTCATGTAGCTATACCGATTTCTCCACTGTACCCGTAAGCCTTCTTCAAAATGAGCTTCAGGATCAAAATTCTTTAGAATGGCATCAGACATTGTTTGCCCCTCTTCTTTGGCAATCGTTAAAATTAAATCATCCCGGTCTTTAAAATACAGATAAGGAGTAGCAACAGAAATCTTGCAGGCCTTCGCAAGTTTATTCATGCTGAATCCCTCCAGTCCGTTTCTGATGATCATTTTAATCGCTTCTGTCTTAATGAGCTCTCTTTTATCGCCTTCTTTTAAACGCATGAGTAAAGTTCTAAAATTTCAGGTTATAAAATTAATGAATATTTATTAATTAATAAATATTATTTTCCTTAAAAGTTAACCTATATCTCAAATTGTACATAAATCTATATTGATTAAATTATCCTTGTCAACCAAAAAATATTTATTTTAGTAAAAAAAGAACACCAAAACTAAACTTGAAAATACAATATGAAAAAAATAAAAATATTACTGCTATGCTCATTGAGCATGATGGCTTGCTCTCAGGAGGAATCCAGGCAAGATCTGTTAAAGAATTCAAATAAAAAGACGGAAAACATATGCGCTACTGTAAAAGAACTGAAACTTTTCCAGATCAATGTGTGGCAGGAAGGAACCTCTGTAACGGGAGGCTATGATGCTATTGTCAATGAAATTCTCCGGTCGGATGCTGATTTTATATTTCTCAGCGAAGTCAGAAACTATAATAATGTCGACTTCACGAATAAACTGGTTCAGTCACTTCATTCCAAAGGGTATACCTACTATTCCTTCCGTTCAGATGATTCGGGGATATTATCCAGGTATCCGATTATTGAAAATGCTTCTGTCTACCCGGTGAGTAATGATCACGGCTCAGTTTACAAACTGGTCACTCAAATTAACGGACAGCGCATCGCTGCTTACACCAGTCATCTGGATTATACTCATTATGCCTGTTATCTTCCTCGTGGGTACAGTGGGACGACATGGTCAAAACTACCCAATGGCCCTGAAACCAATCTCACAAAAATATCGGAAATGAATCTTGCATCTTATAGAGATGAAGCTATCTCAGCGTTTATCTCCGATGCAAATACAGAAAAAACAAAAGGTTCCATAGTATTTCTGGGAGGAGATTTTAATGAGCCTTCTATGTTTGATTGGGTAAGTATTACAGCCAACTTATATGATCATCATACCGTAGTTTACGAATGGGATACCACCAAACTCCTGAATAATGCAGGTTTTAAAGACTCATACCGCATGATGCATCCTTCTCCCGTTACCCATCCCGGATTCACCTACCCCTCCGATAATCCGGCAAAACCCGTCAACCAGTTAACATGGGCTCCTGACGCAGATGAAAGAGAGCGGATTGACTATATTTTCTTTATGCAGGCTCCCAATCTTACTTTAAAAAGCTCCCATATTATAGGCTATAACAAGTCTATTGTAAAAAATATCCGTACTCCGGAGAATACCCAGGATTCATTTGTTCCTCCTATAGGTATCTGGCCTTCGGATCATAAAGGAGTATTATCCACCTTTGAGCTGGTTACACAAAATGGAACAAGTAATCGATAACTTAAAGGTGAGTATCCCCAAAAATATGAACCATGAAAGCATACTGCATTATGGTAACCAATAGCTATAAAAAAAGCCTGTGACTGGTCCAGGCTTTTTAATTTTTATATTTCTAAAGTTATCTTTTTCTTTTAGGTGTTTCTTTCACTTCCACCACAGGGGTTCTATGTAATAAGATATCTAAAACTTTCTCCGTATAGTCGAACTTTTTCTCAAGGTACAGAACATTATTATATCTCTTATCGATCACAGCACCTAATGCTTCTTTCTCAGAAATGGTTTCCATTGCATTGTGAATCTGTTCTTCAAAAGGCAAAACCATATTGGCCTTCAGCTTGTTGATTTCACCGGTACTTCCGAATCTTAAACTGGTAGTCGTTTTAATGTTTTTCTCTAAATCGAATACTTCTTTTTCTCTTCGTTTTAATTCTTCGCCTACCAATAATACCCTATCGTTTTCCAATGCCGATTTTTTCTTTTCATATTCCGACTGTATACTCTGAAGCTCACTTTTCCATGTAGCTATCTGCGCATTAAGCCTTGCTTCAGCCTCTTTATAATCTGGCAGCTTACTCAATATCACATTGGTATCTATAACACCGATCTTCTGAGCTTTACTTAAACTGAAAAGCAAAAATAATATAAGGGTTAGTGCAATTTTTTTATTTCTCATTGGGAACTGTTATTACATTCTATATTGATATTCTAGCGGAAAATTATAAAAAAACATTTAAAATTATATTTATCAACGCAGATTTAGCGCCTCTATTGTCCTTACAGGTAAGTATCAACATTTTTTATATCAATAGCTAAAATTCAGCTGTAAAAATAAAATAATTAAATAAACTTTATCCAAAATTGTTAATTAAAGTTTTTTTCACCTACTATTGGTTTATTATTATCTATTCCGTTATATCTTTGTTTTATTCGTAAAAAATAAGATTTGAATAAAAATATACTATTAATTTTCATATTTATTTTTGTTAAGGTCTACAGCCAGAAATACAACATCGAGTTGTATAATACCGATAACGGGCTCCCGCAAAACAGTGTAAAAGACATTATAAAAGATAAATATGGATTTATATGGCTCACCACTGAAAATGGAATTGTACGGTATGATGGCGCTCAGTTTCTGGTCTATAAAAACTTCCCGTTGAGCAGTCAGCGTTTTACATACTTCTATGGACATCCAGAAAAAGACAGTATTTTCACAGCCGGTGATTACGGGAAAACCATCCTTCTGCGTAATAAAATTCCACGGGTAACAAATTCTTTGAAACAATTCCCTACAGTAGTATCAAAAGATAATACCGGTTACCTTTTGTATTGTTCCAATTATAGCTATACCCGATATCCCGGCATCAACTTTTACATGAACGATAAGGATGGAAGGTATTACATCAAAGAAAACAGCCTTACCTTTACCAGTTTTCGCTCGAAACCTGAAGAAACGCTCAAAATTAAAGCCATCTACAAAAATATTCCCAGCATTTTTACAATCAATGAAATCCTGTTCTACATCAACTTTACCACAAATAAAGTAGAAAAAATAGAAAAAGGAAAAATCACAAATTCCTATCAGGTCCCTTTGCTAACTGACAAGGATAGTAAGATTTTCTGGAGCAGAATAAACAATCAGCTTTTCGTGTTAAGCCATAATAAGTTTTACCTCTGCACCTATGAAAAGGAACAATTTATCATATCCGAGATCGTCCAAATGGACAATATAAAAAATGACAACCTGATCAGTGTATATTATGACAAACGGTACAAGAAACTTTATCTCGGGAGTAGTACAGAAGGATTGCAGGTTATCAATCTTCATGATTTCACTACCGTCAAAGGATCTTCGCCGAAAGCAGAATCCGTTTTTTATGCTACCCTTCCTTACGACAGCACTTCGGTCATTAATCCCTTTGGTGAAATCTACACCCGTAATGGAATGGTCCGTGAGAAGCATTTTAAAAATACAGCTCCTTTTTTTATGGCATACGACCGGCATGAAAACCTTATGATACGAAAAGACCGGGATTTAAGGATCTATAAAAAATCAAATTCGTACAGGGACTTCACTGTTTTAAAAGAGTTTTTTTTAAAAGATTTCTTTTTCGATGCAAAAAAATCTTATGCATTGGTTGCAAAACCCAAAAAGAATAGTGTTTCTGAATTTAGCGGAACATTTGAGATATACAAAGACAACTCCCTGCTATCTTTGGAAAGAAGAATTGTATTGGATAGTGAGCCTACCAAATTTTTAAAGGTCGATCCTGATCATATTTTAGTCGGTACGGTAAAGGGTTTATACAATATCCGGTTGAGCACAAACCAAATACATCCGGTAATCGCTGACCAGGAATTGTCTATCCGTAATATCATAAGGTCAAAAGACGGTAACTTGTGGATCACAACTTTGGGAAAGGGATTTTATTTACTAAAAAACAACAGGCTTATCAGGATGCCTTATGATGCTGATGGTAATATTTCATCTCCTCATACCATTCTCGAAGATCAAAAAGGTTTTTTCTGGATCCCTACCAATAACGGCTTATATAAAGTTCATGAAAGCCAGCTTCTGAAATTTGTTCAGGCCCTGGATTCTAAGGTTAATTATTACAGATTTTCAAAAGATTCGGGTTTCTTCACCAATGAATTCAATGGTGGCAGCAATGTAAGTGGCAATAAACTTAAAAATGGGGATTTTGTGCTACCTTCTCTGAATGGATTAGTATTTTTTAACCCCTTAAAAATCGAAAGTTACTACCCTAAAAACATCTACATCGAAAGAGCAATGATAGATAACAAAGAAGAGTCCTTTCATAAAACTCTTTTTCTTGAACAGAAATCCAGCAGATTAGACCTCTTTATAGATGTTCCTTATTATGCAAATCCCGACAATATTGTGATAGAAGCTAAAATTATGGGGCTTCCCAACGCAAAATGGGAATCCATCGGGAAAGACAGGAAGTTTTCCATTTCCAATCTGAGGTACGGGAATTATTCTTTCATTGCAAGAATGCTTGTTTCCGATAAAGGAAAATACATCTATAAAAAAATCAACCTCATCGTAAGGCCTTATTTTTATCAGACCTTATGGTTTAAGATAGTGATGATATTATTACTATTCTTTGTGTTATACCTCCTTCTCAAATGGAGGATCCGGTTTTTGCAAAAGAAAAATCTGGAACTGGAAAAAATTATCACCGTACGTACCGAAAAACTTTCCGCTACCGTCGAAAAGCTTGAAACAACAAAAATTCAGCTTCATAAGGAAATCGAGCAGCAAAAAAAACTGATCGGTACCATAACACACGATATTACCACTCCTGTAAAATTTATTGCTTTAACTGCAAAGGAAATATTAGGGAATAAAGAATTCAATCAACAACGGACTGAAAAAGTGCTCGCTTCAATTTATAAATCCTCCGATCAGCTGTATAATTTTACGGCAACGCTCAAAGAGTATGCTGATATCTACAGCCACCACAGAACCGATAAAACGGAAACATACTCTCTGCATGATCTGATCACAGAAAAAATAGTGCTTTTCAGTACCATAGCTGAAAGCAATCATACATCCATTATTAACAATGCTGATCAAAAAATACACACCCGGATCAGTAAAAATATTCTGGCAGCCATTATCCATAACCTTCTGGATAACGCAGTAAAATATACAAGAGGAGGAACCATAACCATAGATGCTTTTACCGAGTACAGAAGCGTTATTTTAATTGTAGAAGATACCGGTTCAGGAATGGATCAGCAAAAAATAGATTATTATGAAGAGCTTCAGAACAACATCGAAAATGAAAAATTATTACTCCAAAAATATGGGATGGGAATCCATCTGGTGCTACAACTACTACAAATGATAGAAAGTAAAATAATCTTTACCAGAAACAAGACAGGAGGAACTACCTGCCGATTGATTTTAAAAAATAAAAAAAATGATTAAATACATTCTTATAGCTGATGATCATGATGTGGTTCTTACGGGAACAAGCCTGATACTGGAGTCCAGAATCCCTGATATATCCGTTGATCAGGCAGAAGATTACCCGGAAACTCTGGAAAAAATCTCCCAGCGAAAGTACGACCTGATTATTCTTGATATCAATATGCCTGAAAGTAAAAATAAAAAAATGATTTCTGAAATTAAAGAAATCGATCCGGATGTAAAAATATTGATATTTTCGGCCTATGAAGAAGAGATTGCCGTACAATACATAAAAGAGGGAGCCAACGGTTACCTCAGTAAACTGAGCAAAGTGGAGGAAATATCAGAAGCAGTAATCAGGATTTTCCGTGAGGGCTACTACTACCCTTCTGGTATTGTTAATCAATTACTACAGGACTCTCCGCTAGATTCCATAAAGAGGCTTTCGGAAAGAGAATATCAGATTTTTATTTTAATGGTGAAGGGATATGGAAATTTAGAAATTTCCAATGAGATGAACATTCAGATGAGCACCATAAGCACCTATAAAAAAAGGATCCATAACAAACTGAAGACCAATCATCTTGCAGATCTTATTAAACTTTATCAAAATTATACTTCCTGAAGTAAAATTTGCAAACACTGACAACTGACTCTTTTAGTTCTGTTTAAAAAAGAGTTAGTGATCCTGAGAATCGTGTAGAAAATTTTCTACACGATTCTTTATTTCATTCTACAGTCCATTACAGGCTCTTGTGGAAGTATTCCTATAATTTTACGCCTTGTAAATGATACTTTGATATCACGGACTTTTCCTGTTCTGATATAGGATTATTGACACATCAAAACCATAACCATAAACATTTAATAAATGAGTAAAAATTTTATCCCACTAGTATTATTCTTATCAACTATTACCTTTGCACAAACGGGAAATGTTGGAATTAATACGGTAACCCCTAGCTCTACATTAGACATTAACGGATCGGTAGCGGCAAGTTATAAGACAGTTAATACGGCATCTTACAGTTTAACCGCCACTGATTTCCATGTTTCATATAATGGTAGTACGAATACGACATTTAGCCTTCCTCCCGCAATTAATGGCACCGGAAATTTTAAAGGACGTATGTATAGGATTACCAATAACAGTAATTTTACGATAACCATAAGTTCTGCTTTACCTGAAACAATTAATGGGAATACAAATATTCTGGTCCTTCCCAATCAAAGTGCACAGTTGATCAGTACAGGACTTACCGGAGCAAATTCCACATGGGAAAGCATAAGTGGAGTAACAAATACGGCCAGTAACGGTCTAAACCTTTCCGGGAATGATGTTAAGTTAGGAGGTACCCTTTCCCAGGCTACAGACATCGTTACTACCGTAGGAAATAATCTGAGTATCACCGGTACTGGTAAAGTTTTATTAGGATCCAACACGATCCCGGCTGGTGCGGCTGATGCTAAAATTGTTATTGATAATGGCACAACAAACGGAGCGCTGCAGATTAAGGATGGAACACAACAATTAGGCTATGTATTAACCAGCGACTCTAATGGATTAGCCACCTGGTCATCTACTGTTACTACTGCGTTTGCCAATAACTGGACTTCTTATACGGGAACATTAGTAAATCCTTTCACAGCACCTACCGGCGGCGGCGGCCTGGTTACCGGAATATCACTGACTATCCCTGCAAAAGGATGGTATTTTATCCGAAGTGGCGTGGCCATCAATTCTGAGTGTAATGATTATTTCTTTTATATCAATGGTATTGGAGACGTATGGAGAAGTTATTGCGGCTCTAACACGGCAGCTTTTATGTTTCCCCGGGATCAAAATCGCGTCTTGTACTTCGCAACACCAGGAAATTATACCATTTTAGCCGGTAAAACAAATGGTATTATCCCTGCCAGTTTTAATGCGGGTAATCCTTCTTTTTATCTTGATTTTGTAAAGTTTCAGAATTAACAGTATAAATAATCAATAAATACATTCATCATCCAACTAACTTTTTGATCATTTTAACCACAATTTATATGAAAAGAAATTCAATTTTCCTGACTTTACTTGCCGCCATGAGTAGCACTCTGAGCTATTCGCAAACAGGAAATGTGGGTATCAACACTACCACTCCCGGGAGCACACTCACTGTGAACGGTTCATTTGCCGCTACGTACAGATCCGTTACAGCAAGTGGAAATGTCGCCCCTACGGATTACTATCTGGCCTACAGCAGCAATACGAACGGAACTTTGACGCTACCTGCCGCCATTACTGGTTCCGGTAACTTTGCAGGACGAACCTATCATTTCAAAAATACAGGGACAGCCGTATTATCTATTGCAGCCAACGGAGCAGAATTAATCGACAATCAAACAGGAGCAGGCGTTGGCACTGTTAATGTTCCCGCAGGTTACTATGCATTTTTTATAAGTAAAGGAACAACGACAGGAACAACATGGGAGCTTATTTTGCTTTCAAGCTCTGACAGCTTGCCCGCAGCCACCACCAGTTATCCGTTTTCTACAGTAAGCACCACAAGCAGACAGGATCTTACCGCCAGCACCGGTCCTTACATCAGAAGGGAAATCAATTATCCTCAGGGAACAGTAATCAACACGGGAAATGTACTGAATATCAGTAACGGTCGGTTTACTGCACCTTCAAACGGATATTATATGTTTTATGGTTCCACCCAATTTGATAACGGAAATATTCCGGGTACACCAAGTTTCGACTGGGTTGTATTGTATCTTATGAAAAACTATGCGGTGAGCACAGACAATATTTTGGTACAATCTTTCCAACCTGCTCCGGGTACACTGACGGGAAGAAACGTATCGTGTATCACGTATCTTAATAAAGATGAAACCGTAAGCATGGCAGCCGCCGCCGGAGTAACCGGCAGTCCAATATACCAGGTTGTCGTAAGCTCCTTTTACGGATATAAAATCGCGAATTAATTTATACAAAACCGCGGATAGATTCTAATAACACAACTGAAACTTAAACATGTAGAAATCCCTCATTTTACAAGGTTTCTTATTAAAAAACGACTGTCTCATTAGTAGACAGTCGTTTAATTTAAATCTCTTTATGGTGAAAATTTAACACTTATTGTGCAGTACCTTCAATTTATAATCTTAAATTTATTGACTAATCCTTAAAATAAATCAATTATGAATAAAACATTAACAGATACTTCATGAAATTTAACAAATAAAACTAAAACATAAAAAAATATGACTCCGTGAAAAAAATTTCACATTTAGTTTATTCTAAATTTTATAACCCAAAATAACAACCATGCCATAAACATTACAACATACAACCAAATCAAAAAAAACTAATATGCCAAACACAAACTTAACATCACAAACCCGAATCAACACTATC
This sequence comes from Chryseobacterium sp. PTM-20240506, assembly GCF_048296755.1. Classification (NCBI taxonomy): domain Bacteria; kingdom Pseudomonadati; phylum Bacteroidota; class Flavobacteriia; order Flavobacteriales; family Weeksellaceae; genus Chryseobacterium; species Chryseobacterium sp. PTM-20240506. The sequence continues at coordinate 394,355 of NZ_CP182581.1, read as the reverse complement.
CTTCCTTTGTCCTCAGAAGAAAGGAACAAAATTTTGTACGAGTTCAATAAAACAAATTGGGACTACAAAAAGGAACAAACATTGGTTTCATTATTTCTCAAACAAGTTTCCCTACATCCGGATAACGTGGCTGCTGTTTATCAGGATCAGCATATAACCTACCGTGAGTTGGATGAAAAAAGCAACCAGATCGCCAATACACTCATTGCAAAAGGGATAACAGAAGGAATGTACATCCCTGTATGGCTGGACCGCTCCCTGGAATGGGTCATTGCAATTCTTGGAATATTAAAAACAGGTGCTGCTTATGTTCCTATAGATCCTGCCTATCCGGTAAAACGCGTAGAGTATATTCTGAATGATACTAAAGCAGAAATTATAATCACCAATCAGGTCCTCTCTCAAGATTTATCTAAAGACCCAAACTTCCACATATTTTATCTTGACCGTAAGGATGACCTCACTGATTCCTCCGTTCAGCATCCGGAGGTGATTATTCATCACAACACTCTTGCTTATACCATTTACACCTCCGGCTCCACAGGCAACCCTAAAGGAGTAATGATCACTCATGAAAGTATCCAGCATCTGGTAACCTGGCATAATGTTTATTTTAATGTCACCCCCACTTCTCATCTCAGCCTGGTGGCCGGTTTGGCATTCGACATATCTGTATGGGAAACCTGGTCGGCATTGACTTCCGGAGCGACCCTTTTTATAGCGGACAGCGAAGAGAGAACTGAAGCTTCCGCCCTGGCCAGCTTTTATCAGAAAAACAAAATTACCCACGGTTTTGCCCCTACTGTTTTGGTTCCGGCAGTCGTGGCACACACCAGAAATCATAATGATCTTCAGCTGGAATATCTTTTTACAGGAGGTGAAAAACTAAAGCCTGTACTCACCGATGGACTAAACTATGAACTTATCGATTATTATGGTCCTACAGAATGTACCGTATATGCTACTTTTAAGAAGGTTAAAGATCTTCACGGAAAATATGTTTCTTCCATTGGCAGGCCTATAGCAAATGCTAAAGCTTACATATTGGGAAATCAAATGAAACTATTACCCATAGGAGCAACCGGAGAATTATACATAGGCGGCACCTTACTGGCTAAAGGATATTTAAACAATGAGGAACTCACAGCTTCAAAATTCATTATTAATCCTTTTATGGAAACTGAAAAACTATACCGAACGGGAGACCTTGCCCGATGGTCCTCCGATGGAGAAATCCAGTTTCTGGGAAGAATGGATAATCAGGTAAAAATAAGAGGATTCCGAATAGAATTGGGAGAAATAGAACGCACATTCGATCGACTGGCAGGAATACAAGAAGCTGTAGTAATCACAAAAAATACTTCAGGGAATAACAAATATCTTGTCGCCTTTATTGTTTTAAAACCCGGAACATCAAAGGATATCCAGCAAATCAGGAGTTTTCTCAAAGAAGAATTACCCGGATATATGATCCCCGCCCAGATCATCTGTATCGACAAAATACCATTGACCGCGAATGGAAAAACCAATACGGACCTCTTAAGCAGCCTTGCAGAAAAAGAGGCAAAGGAACTTATCTCACACGAACCGCCAACAAATGAAACCGAGAAAATAATAGCTGACATCTGGTCATCGGAACTGGAACTTCCGGTTATCAATATCACTGATAATTTCTTTGATATCGGAGGAAATTCGCTTCTGGTTGCTGTTGTTGCGGTAGCTTTACAGGAAAAATTAAATATAAAAGTATATCTGCGCGATATTTATCAATACCCTGTTCTGAAAAAACTCAGCGATGTGCTTATAGCACGTGCTCACGAGGCAAGAGAAGCAATTCCTTCTGAAGACGTAGAACCTTATGTTGAATTACAACAGGACGTCTACCTGAATCCCGGCACCCGATTCAAGGATAATTTTGATCCAGAAAAACTGGAAAATCCATCTGCCATATTTCTCACAGGCGCCACAGGGTTTGTAGGAATCCATCTTCTTCAGGAGCTTTTAGATACAACGGATGCAGATATATACTGCCTGGTAAGAGCACAGGATGAATTTCATGCCATGGAAAAAATCAACCAGTGCTTTATTCAGTTTCATATCCCGCAAAATCACTCGCAGAGATCAAGGATTATTCCGGTTTTAGGTGATCTGGCAAAACCTTCTTTGGGTTTATCTGAAGAAAAATTCGATCTGCTTGCCACTGTTATTGATGTGATATATCATTCCGGAAGTTCGGTCAATTTTATTGAGCCTTATTCTTATATGAAAGCACCCAATGTAGATGGAATAAGGGAAATTATACGTCTGGCAGGAACAGAAAGAACAAAGTGCCTGGCTCTTTTATCTACAATTTCAGTTTATAGCTGGGGACATCTATTTACCGGAAAAAAGATCATGCTGGAATCTGACGACATAGAACAGAATATCATGTCGGTAAGTAAAGATATTGGCTATGTGCGAAGCAAATATGTAATGGAAGCTATAGCGGATCTTGCAGCCCGGGAAGGTCTCCCGCTGATTACGTATCGTTTGGGATATGCGATGTGTCACAGTAAATCCGGAGCGAGCGCACCTTATCAGTGGTGGTCCGGACTGGTAAAAAACTGTATAGAGTTTAAATCTTACCCTGCATTAACAGAACTTAGAGAAGGCCTGATCACCGTAGACTACATGACCCGGTCAATGGCTCATATCACGAAAAATAAAAATGCAATCGGCAAGAAATTCAATCTGATTGCCAGCCCTGAAACTAATCTGACGCTGGAGGATTTCTTTGGCCTGCTCAAAAAGAATTACCCTTATGAACTTACTCCCCTTCCCTATAAAGAATGGCGTAAGCATTGGGAAAATGATACCAAAAACAGATTGTATCCATTAACAAGCCTGTTTAAAGATAATATGCATGAAGGCCTGTCTACTGTGGAACTTTACCAGCATACTTACATTTGGGACTGTTCGAATGTACAGGAGTTCCTCAAAGACTCAGACATTAAAGAACCTGTATTCAACAAACCTGTCCTTGATGCTTATTTAAAGTATCTGGGCATGCATTCTTAGTTTTTAGTTATGGTGTATCCCCGGCCAAGGCCGGGGATTTTTAATATAAAGTTATCTGAAAATCTGTTGCGCAAACTCATAAAGGCATCTTCTCCAGGTAAGCCATTCGTGATAAGTTCCTGCGGATCTGTATGAAGTATAGGGGTAATTATTCTGAGTAAAGAAATCATGCAGAATCTCATTGAATCCAAAGAATCGTGCTTCTTCTTTTTCCCCGATCCCGACAAAGAAATAAGGCTTTTTCCGTGACTTTAAAAGATGATCAATCGGCAGCTCCTTAAAAGGCTCATCTTCAGTTCCTCCATAAATTACAGGACTGAATGACCCGATGGCTGTAAACATTTCAGGATGACTTACCCCTATCAGCATCGCCTGATAGCTTCCACGGGAAAGTCCGGTAATCGCTTTTTTACCATTGGTTTTATACTTTTTTTCTACATAGGGAACCAGCTCCTCGATAAAAATCTTATCCAGATTTCGGGATGAAATGACTGTTTTGGAAGAATTATCCGCTAGTTTTTCTTCTTCCGGATTTAATGCCACTCCGTAATCCATTACGACAATCATTTTCTCTGCTTTTCTTTCTGCCAGAAGAGTATCAAGAATCCAGGCAATATGCCCCTGTCTTTCCCAACCCGTTATATCTTCTCCTGTTCCGTGGTATAGATACAATACCGGTAGTTTCTCTGATCCGTATCCCGGAGGAAGATAAACCTTAAAATTTCGCTTACCTTTTGTTATTCTTGAATTAAAACCATCCTCTATAATCTGTCCATGTTTTACATTCTTCTCAAAGAAAAAATCTTCTCCTGATGGAACTTCGATCCCGCTGGTCGGCTGACCGTAGCCAAAGTACAGCTGAGTATCCGGATCATTGACCCGCTTTCCATCCACGTTCAGCCAGTAATAATGAAATCCAATTTCAAGAGGACTTGTTGAAATATTCCAAAAACCGTCTTTATCTTTTGAGGCGGTAGATTTTATATTTTTCATACCATCCCCCCCCTCTAAAGTTACAGATTGAGCATCCGGAAAATACACCCGGAACTGAGCCTTCTTTTCAAAATCCAGCTTCGGAAAATCCTTTCCCGGTAATGCCGTTGTTGAAACACTGGAATTCTGACAAAATAGCATTGACGAAAACAAAACAGAAATGAGAAATATCTTTTGTAAATATTGCATTATTTTGATTTTAACATAAGAAAAATACGAACACTCATTTCTTACATTCCGTGTAAAAATCAAGTTTTTCTTATAATTTAATTCAATAATAAGAAAATATTCTTCTTAAATAAGTAAACAACAGAAAAAAAATCTTTTATTTTTTTGAAAAATTAGTTTTAATTCAAACTAATTTTAAGTATATTTGTTATACAACAGCGATTGATCAAACCTCCACTATACGTTAATATTCATCATATGCCCGTCACACAAAACAACATATCAGAATTAGCCCTGGAGCTTGGTTTGGCAATGAGTGAAATGAAAAGCCGTTTGCGACAGAAAATCCAGACCAGAATCAACGAGTATGATCCGGATCTTTCTTTTGAGCTTATAGAGATCCTTGGAGTTTTATCCCGGAATGACGGGATCAATCAGCAGGAGATAAGCAATAAAATAAGCAAAGACAAATCAAGTGTTACCTACCTGATCAACAATCTTGTAAAACGGGAATTGGTTGAAAGAATAGAATACAGCAATGACCGAAGGAATAAACAGATATTCCTTACCGCAAAGGGAAAGGAAATTGTAGAAATTGTTTATCCGTGGGCACTGGAACTGTATGAAAAAGCAGCCGGCAACCTTGGTATAGAGAAAATACAGGATGCTCTTTTCCTGGTAAAAAAAATGACAACAAATCTTGAATAACTGAGTTTAAATTTACTGATATGAGAACAATACTTGTACCTGTTGACTTCACATCAACTACCGAAAATGCTGTAAAACTTGCTGCAGAATGGGCCACACAATATCAATACACACATATTATTCTTTTAAAAACGTCACAGGAATCTGAATTTGACTATCTCCACATAGCCGAAGGTCATCTGCTTGTGAATGAAGAAAATGTAAACAGCCTCATTAAAAGTACAGAATTACTCCTTAGCAAATTAACAGGTATCATCACTGAAAAATCACCTGAAGTAACTGTTCTAAAAGCGGTAAGCGAATGGACACTTACGAGAAGCATCAATGAACTGCTGAAAGACCAGCCTTCTGTAGAACTGATCATTTTAGGAAGTGACGACCAGGCTTCTTCCGGTAACAGCTTTGTGTCTGAAAATATTATAAGTATTGCCAGAACCAGTCCTGTAAAAGCATTGATCGTTCCTAACGGTTACACCTACAGCACGATTAAAAATATTTTAATACCCTGTGATATAAACAGCATAACAAAATTAGACCGGCTGTTTCACCACAAATCCATCATCGAGCAGATGGATGTTCGCCTTATGTTTCTCAATATCAACACAAGAAAAGGGATCGATGATAATGAAGATAAAAAGAGAGACCTGGAAAAGTACATCCACCAATATTTAACCAAGATTCCGAGTACTATTCATTATTATTACGACGAAAATATTATCAACGGAATTCTGACTTTTGCCTCATCAAATAAAACGGATCTGATTATTGCGCTACCGGGAAGACATAGTTTCCTTTATTATCTGGCAAGCAGAAGTATTTCTGAAGGAATTTACCAAAATGTAAATCAACCTGTTTTGATATTAAAATAACTTCTATCTTCTATCTTTTATTTTCAAAAGCTGACTTAATCACATTATAAACAACAGAAAATAAGCAAACTAAAATAACGTAATGTATTTTTGATATAAAATAGTTGACAAAGTCAACTATTGATGTATATTTACATCATGAAACAACATTATATTGAACAAATAAGAGCCTTCAACAGGTATTATACACAGGTACTGGGATTACTCAACAAGGGTATTCTTGATGGAGACCTGGGTATTTCGGAAGTCAGGGTTATGCGTGAGATTTATTTCAATGCTGATGTAAGACCTACTGAAGTGGCCGCTACTCTGGGATTGGATAAGGGTTTTCTAAGCCGCATCCTTAAACGTTTTGAAAAATTAGGACTGACTATTAGAAAAAAATCAGGAGAAGACAACCGTTCCAGCGTGATTAGTCTTACAGACTTAGGACGCAGCACTTATGAAAAGATCAACCGTGATTCAGACATTCAAATAGAAAATTTATTTTCAGATCTTTCCGAGCAAAATCTGAAAACGGTCATTCGGAGTATGACCACGATTGATTCTCTACTTCATCACAGAGATAATCATGCAGTTATAGATCCTGTTATTATCCGACCTATTGAAGAAAAAGACAATAAAGCCTTAGCAGATATTATTCGTACAGTTTTTGAAGAGTTCAACGCTCCTCAAGAAGGAAGTGTATATGATGATCCCAGAACAAACCAATTATATCAGCTTTTTCAAGATGTAAACGCAGAATATTGGATAGTAGAATCTAATGATGTAGTTTTAGGTGGATGTGGCTTCTATCCTACCATAGGGTTGCCTTCTGCATGCGCAGAGATTGTTAAATTTTATCTTTCCAATCAATTGAGAGGAAATGGTGTTGGACAATATTTGCTAAAAATGATAGAAAGGAGAGCAAAAAAAGCAGGTTATAAGCAACTTTATTTAGAATCTTTTGAGGTTTTTAAGGGAGCAATATCAATGTATGAGAAATTGGAATACAAACATTTACACAGTTCCATAGGAGATTCCGGGCATTATGCAACAACTATTCATATGTTGAAGGATATCTCCTAATTTAAATATTAAAATTAGACAGTGGTGACATAGGCTATCGAAGTATGCTTGCATTAGTTCCTGAAAAAAAATCAGGAATTGTTCTATTAAGCAACACTGATAATATAGATATTAATATTCGATATCCTATTGGATGAAACGGATCAATAAACATCAACGATCTTCTCAAAGACCTGCCTTCTGTGGAATTGATCATTTTAGGAAGTGACAACCAGGCCTCTTCTAGTAAAAGCTTTGTATCGGAAAATATTATAAGTATTGGCAGAACCAGTCCTGTAAAAGCATTGATCGTTGCTAACGGATACACCTACAACACGATTAAAAATATTTTAATACCTTGTGACATTCTCTTTCTATATCAATAAGTCAGACAAAAAACTATACGTCATAAGAACTAAAGTAATATAAATAAACATATTATATAAGTCCGGATTTATTATTTGTCTGATTTTTTTCATCTTATTAGTCACTTGCAATTAAAAAATAATTATATTTGCGATTCAATTACTACTGCATATGAAAGTGATAGTAGCCCTCACCAGTGTAATCATTGGTTAATCACCGGGCTTAAAACATAAGAACACTTTAAAGAACGAAGCCTCTTCGTTCCATATTACTATTACTTACTTTTAATTTTACATTTATGTCATATCATAAGAAAACCCCATCGAAGGGTTTGCGCTATTTCACATTGTTGAAACAATCATTACTGGGTACCGAAATGGATTATACGACCGGTAATATTAATAAAGCTGTTATTTTACTCGCCATTCCCATGATGCTTGAAATGATCATGGAATCGGTATTTGCACTGGTAGATCTTTATTTTGTAGGGCATCTCGAAAACAGCAGCTATGCCATACAAACAGTGGGCTTAACGGAATCTGTACTTACGGTAATGTACTCTATCGCAATTGGTATGAGTATGGCAGCCACAGCGGTGGTTTCACGACGGGTGGGAGAAAAAGATCCTGATGCAGCAGCACATGCCGGTATGCAGGCTATTATCGTAGCTTTTGCCGTAACCCTTGTCTTAAGCATCGCGGGGATGATTTATGCCGGGGATATTTTACGGATCATGGGAGCAAGCAAGGAAACCGTTGATGCTGGAGTAAACTTTACCCGGATCATGATGGGAAGCAGCCTTGTCATAATGCTATTATTCCTGATCAATGGTATATTTCGTGGTGCAGGAAACGCTGCTATTGCCATGCGGAGCTTATGGATTGCCAATATCTGCAATATCATCCTGTGTCCTATATTCATTAACGGCTGGGGTATCATCCCTGCATTCGGACTAACAGGAGCGGCTATGGCAACGGTTATCGGACGGTCAATGGGAGTGGTTTACCAGCTATTTTGCCTGTTTAACGGAAAGCATCAGCTAAAAATCAAGCTTCATCATTTTCGTATTGACTGGCCGGTAATAAAATCATTGGTTGGGATTGCAACTCCTGGTATACTTCAGTTTGTTATCGGGTCATGCAGCTGGATATTTCTTGCTGAGCTGGTAGCAACCACGGGTGGTGATCATGGATCTGCCGGTTATCAGACCGCATTGCGATTGATGATGTTCTTTATGCTGCCAGCCTGGGGTATGAGTAATGCTGCCGCTACCCTGGTAGGGCAAAACCTTGGAGCCAAACAATTTCAACGCGCTGAAGATTCTGTCCTGGCTACTGTAAAATACAATGTCATCTTCATGATCATTGTCACCATATTATTTCTCTTTTTTGGAGATTGGCTGGTTTCATTTTTCACCAATGATATCCAGATCAAAGAAGTTGCCCAAAAGGCTATGTGGATTATGAGTACCGCTTTTGTCTTTTACGGCATTGGTATGGTAATGATGAATGCCCTTAACGGAGCCGGTGACACAAAAACCCCGACATGGATCAATTTCTTTGGCTTCTGGTTTCTTCAGATCCCATTGGCCTATATCCTTACCAAACACGTAGGCATGGGACCAACCGGTGTCTTTATCGCAATACCGGTTGCGGAAACGGCCATCGCAATTACGACATTTATCTTTTTCAAAAGAGGTAAATGGAAAACGGTCAATGTATAGTCCCGGACTTATTATACCATAATTTTCTAAAATGAAGAGGCCACTCTATTGAGTGGCCTCTTTTAGTTAGGTCCAGCTGTTTTTAATTTGTAAATTAATGCTTGAAAAATTGAAGTATGGAAAATTTTTTAACCAAAAAATTTGGAAAGATCTTTAACCTCCAATTTATTGCTGAAGGATGGTGGTCTAAGGCATATAGTTTTACTGCTGAAGGGCAGCAATACATTATCAGAACAGGCAATCATGTACAGGATTTTATGAAAGACCATTGGGCTTTTATACATCTGAATAATACGAAAATTCCTATTCCTGAAGTTTTGGAATACGGAAATTATCATGATAATGTATACTACTGTATTTCAAGAAAGGCAAATGGTGATCCTTCCGATGAGATCATGGACCATCTTGATCATTATTCGCAAACAGAGCTTGCAAAAATAATCATCCGGCAATTGGAAAATATCCACCTGAGCGATACCACGAACCTCAGCGGTTGGGGCTTTACCGATCCCCAGGGAAAAGGTATGTTTCCAAGCTGGCAGCATTTTCTCTTATCATTTTATAATAGCAAAACGACTGCAAGCTGGCAACATCTTGCCCAGACCTCATGGCTTAACAGACAGCTTTTCACACATCTTATCGAAAAAATGAAAAGCTTTTTCCCTTATCTGCCCAATGAAAAATATATCCTTCATGGAGACTTCGGGTTTGATAATCTTTTACTGGACGGAAACCGAAAAGTAACCGCTGTTCTGGATTGGGCCGAAATGATGCTTGGCGACCCGCTTTATGATTTACTGCATATGAATGAACCCTGGATAAGGGATACTGGTCCTGATTTTCTTTCGATCTGGATGAATATGAAACCCGGGTATATCAATTTTGAGCATATAGAAGAACGGCTACAATGCTACCGTATCCATTATACTCTTTTCCATCTGTATATTCATACTGTACGAAAAGAGCATGATGATTACCAAAAAATTGAAAACTGGGCCATAAACAATTTATAATTTTAAATATTTGGGTTAAATTAGTTCAATAAAAAGGTCATTATATTTCAACATTACCCGTTACGACGCCTCCGTCACGTTGATAAGCTGCGATCATAACCCCTTTCGAAGTCACGTGATTTTCTGTTAATTTAAATGCTGAAGGAATTCCATTCTCATCAAAAAGTCTTTTTCCCTTGCCAAGGATCAACGGATAGATTTTAAGCCTTAGTTCATCTACCAGATCATTTTCAAGCAGCAGGTGAATTAGCTCGCTGCTTCCCCATACCTGAATATCCGATCCTTCTGTGTTTTTAAGCATTCTGATATCTTCCAAAGTTTTTAAGAATACGGTATTTTTCCAATCAGATGTCTCCCTCTCTTTAGACAGGACATATTTTGTCCCTTCATTAATTGCAGGCCAAAAGTTTGCATGCTCAGGCCAATAGGATTCAAAAATTTCAAATGTTTTCCTTCCTAAAATATAATCTGAAGGCTTCATCTCTTCTTTCATAATCTCTCCAAAAAGCTCATCTCCATAGGACACTGTCCATCCTCCATATCTGAAGTTTCCGGAGGTATCCTCTTCAGGTCCTCCGGGAGCCTGCATAATACCATCTAATGTTATCATGGATAAAACGGTTATTTTTCTCACTTTATTAATTTTTTATGATGTATTAAAATTATTACGCTGATCCTTTAATTAAATTACTTTAAAAAAGCGTTAAGGTAATTCAATATGGTCGAAGTCTGCATCATAAGGCTGACATGGTTTTGACCCGGTACAATGGCTAATTGTGATTTGGGCAAGGCTCCAAAGTCTCCTGCAATACCTCCACCTAATAACTTATAGGTTTTTACAAGCTCAATTTTATCGAGGCCGTCGTTATCCCCAGCTATGATCAGTACAGGAGCTGTAATTTTTGCGATATTCTCATCTCCCATATTATAAGATTCCGATGCAGAAGCCATCATTTGCTCAAGAAATTTAGTCCATTTTGTCTTATCAGGAGCTACAGCATCATAAGCAGTTTGCATAGGGCTACCATTAAAAACATCCGGTTTCATTCCCTTAAAAGCATTATTAATTTCCGGTAGCCAACCCGCGCTTTTATAAGTAGCAGAAATGATGACAAGATTTTTTAATCTCTTTGGACTCTGGATAGCAAACTCATAGGCGATGGCACCTCCAAAACTATAACCTACTACATCAGCACTCTCAACTTTAAGATAATCCATTACTTTTTCCACATCCTTTGCTAATGTAGCATGTGACAATTTCCTGTCCGAATAAGGTGTATGACCGTGTCCCTGCAATTCTATAGCAATCACTTTCCTGGTTTTTGATAATTCAGGGATCAGTTGTCCCCAATTCATATCAATGGTCATAAAAGCACCATGCAATAAAACTACCGGTCTGCCCTCTCCGTATATTTCATAGTAAACCTTAGTTCCTTCTACCGGAACATACCCGCTTCCGGAAGGCTTGATTTTCTGTGCATACAAATGCGAAGCCGTTAACATCATAATTACAATCATGATCAATGGCTTACGAAACGTATCAAATTTGAATAGATTTTTCATAGCAATATTTTAATTTGGTTTATTTTTTTGATCTTATTCTCAAACAGATCAAAAAACTTTTATCCAAAATTACTAAGCCATTAGAAAAAATCGCTTGCCATAGGGCAAGATTTTATTTGGGTAAAAAGACTTCTTTGCCGATCCTGTTTTTTGCAGGAATTCCTGTTATTTCTCAAATATTTCTTTTACTACATATCTATAAAATCAATGTAAAATCAATAGACAAATCATATTTTACCTGAAAATTTATCAGATAATTTTAGTGATGTAAATGAAATTTGATTAATTTTAACTCGAACTAAACTTAATTTATTATGAAAAATTTACAAAAAATCAAAAGAGAGGATTTGAAAACAATTAAAGGAGGAATTAACTGTCCTGGTGGCCAGATCTGCTTAATCGGTGGAAAATGGCAATGTATGCCATTCGATGGATGCGGTGGCGGAAACCAACCTTAATTTTAATTTTATCCAAATTTTATTATTATGAAAAATTTCACAAAAATTACAAGAGACCAATTGAAGAATATCAATGGCGGAGCAGTAGGTTGCTCGAATGATTGCTGCCCTCCTCCGGGAATTAAAAGATGTCCATCGGTAGTATGCTTTGCGCCGTGTGAAATACTAAGTTAAAAGCTGAAAGGCGATCCGATCAATACGGTTCATTAACTTTAATAAAAAGCATCCTTTAGAAGTATCTAAAGGATGCTTTTACTTAATCATCTGCACTCAATCATTTTTTCAGAGGGTATAACTTCTGTTTCCACAGACTATTCATTGACAAAAACAGAAGAAGTTCCAGGGCTAAGCTATTGTATTTTCATTCAAGATCATCGTTTTTATTTTTTTGTTAGCGGCTTCTAATGAGCTCCCTTCAAAATCTACTCCATTGAGTGTCATACAATTGATATTTTTTATCCCCATTATGCTTAGTACAGTCTTAAGATAAGTAGTTTGAAAATCCATATGTTCATAAAATTCTCCGGGATCATACCCTGCATTTCCGCGAACCATCAACAGATAAGCCTTCTTATTTATCAATAGGCCCGTATAGGGATTTTCTGGTTTGTTTTTATTTACCAAAACCGTTTCATTCACTCTTACCACCTGATCTATATATGCTTTTAGCACGCTGGGTACCGACCAATTATACATCGGGGTTCCCAATACGATAACATCAGAATTTTTCAGTTCTGCGACCAGCTGATTACTCACTTGTAATGTTTCTATATCTTCATCTGTTCTCAGTCCGGCAGGTTTAAAAGCTGCTGCAATCCATTTTTCCGTGACGTGTGGAATATTTTCCTGCCCTATATTCCTATAGACAATATGATCTTCAGGATGCCTTTCTTTCCATTCTTTAGTAAATACCTCTGAAAGATGACGGCTTAATGACCGTTCTTTTCTTGCACTGGCGTTAATAATTAATACGTTGCTCATAATCTAAATTTAATAAGCTAATTAGTTTCTTTTATATTGAATCCTTTATTCAACTCGTGGATCCATCTTCTACGCAAAGGTATTTTGCTTTACATCCCCATTAAGGTACCAGACATACATATATAAGTAGTCCAGATAAATTACGATCCAGATCCCGATTGACCACATTAAAACAGTCGGTCCGTAAAGCATAACAAATTATTAATGATCCGTTTAAATACAGATAAATTAAATCACTTTTCTTTGTTAAAGTGAAAAGTACCGGGCATTTATTCTTAACGCAATCATTGGGGCATACTGCACGGATATCTTTTTACTTAAATAAAAATATTGTATGCTTTTAAACACTACCCTGCCTTTTTCTGGAGAATCAGAATTAACCATAGGCTTAGTGATCGTTTTTGCTTTATCCTTATTTGCTGTAGTTGTCTTTGAATTTGTAAATGGCTTTCATGATACAGCCAATGCAGTTGCCACAGTTATTTATACCAAAGCCCTTAAGCCCGTTATTGCCATCCCCTGGTCCGGTCTCTGGAATTTTCTCGGTGTTTTCACGGGTGGGATTGCTGTAGCGATGGGAATCCTGAAACTGGTACCCATGGACACGCTTATGACACTTCCCATAGCTGTCGGGGCAAGCCTGGTACTTGCTGTGCTAATTGCATCCATCATCTGGAATCTTGGAACTTGGTACCTGGGTATTCCCTGTTCGAGCTCACATACCCTCATCGGTTCACTGATTGGTGCCGGTCTTGGTTTCAGCTGGTATTACGGAGGTGGTGTCAACTGGGAAAAGGCAAAAGAAATAGGACTGTCACTCATCCTTTCTCCTATTGTGGGTTTTGGACTGGCTATTCTGATAATGTGGTTCTTTAAATATGTTCTCCGCTATAAAGCATTGTTTCATATCCCGGAAGGAGAAAATGACAAACCACCTTTGGTGATCAGGGGCATTTTAATTACCACCTGTACTTTGGTCAGCTTTTTTCATGGAAGCAACGACGGGCAAAAGGGTGTCGGTCTTTTTATGCTCATCCTTATTGCATTCCTTCCTGCCAAATTTGCGATCAATCATGATATTCCTAATGACAGGATCCTCTACACTCTGAATCATACAGAAAAGCTCGTACAAGGTATAGCCGCTGCATCTATTGAAAACCGAAATGGACTGGTTTCCATAAGTCAACAGATCGAAGCTGTAAAAAAACAGCTGGCTTATAAAAGTGAAAAAGATAAAAAGGGGACCTATGCCTTCCGAAAACAGGTTGAAACCCTCGTAAAGTCCATTAAAATGATCAATGATAATAAAAAAATAATCATTGATGATACGAATAGGAGCCAACTTATGCATCAGGCAGCTGAGTTAAATAAACTTACTGAGTTTGCACCGGTATGGGTTATTATTATCATATCAGTTTCATTGGGATTGGGAACAATGATCGGCTGGAAAAGAATTGCAGTAACCATTGGTGAAAAGATTGGTAATGAACACCTGAATTATGCTCAAGGTGCTTCAAGTGAAATTGTAGCGGCCTCAACCATCGGTATCAGTACATTTTTGGGGCTACCTGTTAGTACCACCCATGTATTGTCAAGTGGAATTGCCGGATCTATGGTAGCATCGGGAGGCAAGAATAACTTGAATGCAGGCACATTGAAAAATATCGGGATGGCCTGGATTCTTACTTTACCTGTTTCAATAATATTATCTTTGTTATTGTTTACACTCTTTCACCTGTTTATTTAATTTAACATGGTCTCCTTTTAGATTAATCAAATTGTCATCAAAAACAAAAAAATGAAAAAAATACTGGTTGCATCCGATTTCTCTCACAGTGCCGGGAACGCTATGCTGTATGCATTATCCCTTGCTAAAGCTTTAAAAATGGAGATAACAGTTTTAAATGCCATACATCCCACAGAAGGAATCAATAATAATATTTACAATGTTGTTTTTATCGAGGATTATTATGCGCGAAAGAGAAAGGCTCTTCAGGAATGGACAGAAAGCTTTATTCAGAGTGAAGAATATAAAGACATTCCGGTTAAAACAATCTGTGATGTAGGTTTTCTTCGAAATGTGGTGACCAAATATGCAGAATACCATGAAGTTTCATTTTTGGTAATGGGGATTACAGGTGCTACGGGTATCAAGGGAATTGTAGGCAGCAACACCAGTATGGCGGTATCTAAAATCCGGATCCCTACTTTAATTGTTCCTATCGAAAGTGCAATGCCAGAAGTTCCTGTCATTACGCTGGCCACCGATTATAAAACAACAAAATTATCTGTAAGGGATGTTAAAGCTTTAAATCAGATTCTGAAAGTTTCTAAGCCTAAAAAACTTGAGGTTCTTCATATTTCTGAAAAAGAAACCAACCCTAAGGTTATAAAGAATGGTGAAAAAAAGCTCACGGCACAGTTTCCCTCCGTAGAAATTAATTTCAATTATATCGATGAGGAGGGTAAAACATCAAATGGAATTATAGAGTTTATTGATAATAATGAAACAGACATTTTGTGTCTGGTTAAAAGAAATCATAATATTATTTACCGCTTATTTAGCAGCAGCACTGTAGAAGAAATTCTTAACAAATCCGTAAAAGCAATATTGGTACTTCATGCTTAAACAATATTGTTCATTTTTCATTTGTATCAAACCATCCTTTAATCTGCATAAGGTTAAAAGAAAAAATTAATATTAGTTCGCAATTATACAATTTTCATTTTCGATCAATCGGTTACTTTGTAAAAAAAATTAAAATGAAAAAAGTAGTTATGGTAAGCGTATTCATAGCGTTTGCCGGTTTTTGCAAAGCCCAAAATACAGATATGGTGTCAAAAAGTGCCAGGAAAGCCATAGAATCAAGCAATGCCATCTATGCAGATCTCGCCAATAAAGACGATGGATCTATTCTTACCAGATATACTGAAGATGCATGTCTGTTTCCTCCAGGCGCTTCACCCGTGTGCGGACGGGAGCAAATAGCTTCATTCTTTAAAGGTGGACCTAAGGTACATGTTACATTTACAATTCAGCATTTATATGGGAGTGACAAAACATCCATTACTGAAGAAAGCTTTTATGAAATGAGAGATCTTGACGGTAAGAAAATAGATGATGGAAAAGTAATGGTCATCTGGAAAAATACAAAAAACGGATGGAAAATGCATCGCGATATGTTTAGCAGTAATCATCCAGCGAAATAGGCTAAAAGCCTACATTGACAGCCTCTTGAAAATCTTTCCCGTTTTCAATTAGGAAACTCCGGGATTCTGAGGGAACAATACCCGTAAATCTTTTAAATTCCCGGATAAAATGTGCCTGGTCATAATACCCGCAATCATAGGCGATAGAAGTCAGTGATGACCGGGTATTAAGCACCAGATGCAGGGATCTGTTAAATCGGACGACGGAAGTAAAGGCTGCCGGACTGATACCGATATTGTTCATGTAAAGTTTTTGAATATATCTTTCCGATAGTCCGGAGCCTTCAGATAACCGGTTTAAATTTAATGGCTGATGATCAAAGGAAATCCGCTTACTAAGAGCCAGAACCATTGAAACTTTTTTCAATCGGTTTTCATTTTTTTTCATTTGCTGCAACAAAAAATCTTCTACTATTTTAATCTGGCCGGACAAGTCACCCGCCATTATAATACGATCATACAAGGTTTTACTTTCTGCTGTTACATCATACATATCAGTGGCATAGTTTGTAAATTCAGAGACCGGATCATCAAAAAATAAAGTGCTGGCATGAGGATAAATTCTTACGATCAGCACCGTCGTATTTTTCAGGACCGTAAGTCTTGTTGGAAGTGTAATATGCCCCAGCAACTCTACGGACGGGGTATCTTTTCTTTTGCCATTAATGATAGTCGCAGCTGATCCGCCAGAGATATTAATAATCAAATCGATATAACCACTGGGATAAAATACAGCATCCGTGATATCTTTACCAATCGTTACAACCGTATAATTCTTTACGTAAGGCGCTAAAACAGCTGATGGCAAAATCTGCATAATCGGAATAAATAATTAAGTAATTCGCTAATACAAAGCCTGTTAAAGTTATAAAAAAACATGACAGATCAAAAGAAAAACACATACTTTTTGGCCCTGGCTGAGATGTATGATATTTGCGAAATTTTCATTGGTTACAGTAAAATAAAGATCCTGCAATTTTAAAAACGACAGGATTCTTTATCATCTAAACTATATACTTATTGATTTTTTTTAAAAAGTCCTGCTCTTAGGTTTGAGCCCAACGACCCCTCCGCCAGCTGAAGATAATTACGCTTACTCTGATCTTTTTCAATTTGTACAGTTCCTGTAGTCTGCACGTTTTTCATATCCAGAAAATCTGAGGAAGTTAAATCATTACCACCTATCGCACCGTCACCAAATCCTGCCATATTTTTATAGTCTGTAAAAATGCAATCAGAGGCTTTGTATCTGAGTGTACTTCCTTTTTCCCTTATCCATACCGTAGTCGTATTTGCAATGACATTATGATGAAAGTCAAAATAGTCACCATCAGTACCTTTTGTAGTCCAGACCCCACTGAAATAACCTCCATAAACCAATGAATAACGCATGGCACTTCTGCTCCCCTTAGCTCCTTCATTTTTCCAGAAAACAACAGGATTTTTACAATTGAAAAATACACAATGATCAACCACCAGACCATATCCATTAGCTATAACCCCTACATGCAACGGCAATACATCCGGATTTCCGGTAAAAAGACACTGCGTTACCAGAAGATCATCTAATTTTTTGCCATCCCTCCAAATGGGATAAGACCTGCGTAAGTTTTTACCATCTATATAAGAATAGTCAGGGCTTCCCGTAAATCTAAGACCTTCAATAGTCACATGACTAACCTCCGGTTGTATGCCTCTTGCCTCTTCTCCTCCCACACCCGGTACAAGGGGTGCTGCTGTAACGACAACCGGCATTTTTTGAGGCCCCCAATCTGCATCATCAGGCATAATCTCCGCACGAATAACCAAACGGTTTTTAGGGGTATACTTATCATTACTGAATACAACAGTCTCGGTGATCAGATGGATACCTTCCGAAAGAATGATTGTAGTGGATTCCTTTTCCTTATTTTGGTTGACGCGTCTTGCTGCTTCTGCAATTGTTTTCAGAGGTTGTTCTTTTATTCCGGAACTGGTATCGTTGCCGGTCCTGGGATTAACATATAATTGTTCTGCCTGTACTATCGCTACACTTATTATAAAAAGCAGAAAGCTAAGTATGTATTTTTTCATATTCCTTTTTTGGGTAAAATTAGGAACAATCTTATACTGCAAAAAGGTCATTTTAATTTTTAAATGGTCATTTTACAAACTCTTCCGGTATTGTTGAGGAGTGCTCCCCGTAAGTTTTTTAAAGAAGCGGTTAAAATTAGAAGGATCAGAAAAACCAAACCCGTAAGCAATCTCTTTTGCAGATTTGTTTTGATACAGCTCTTTCTTTATTTCTGAAATCAGTTTATGGTGAATCATTTGTTGTGCTGATAGCCCACTGAATTGCCTGCATATTTTGTTCAGAAATCCCGGACTGACATTAAGTATTTGGGTATAAGCCTCTACAGTCCTGTCATTTATAAAATTATTTTCCAGTAAAGATCGAAACCTGTAAAAATCCGGATGAACATAGGTATCCCCCTGAATATGATAAACACTTGCATAATAACGATTGAGAATGACAAGCAGCTGATATAAGACGGATCTGATCAGATGGCCACTGTCATTCTGGAGCTGCCCGAACTCCCCTTCTATTTCATGTAAAAGGTTCATACATTTCTCAAATGATACTTTCGGTATCTTCATCCCGGTTGGAAATGAATATTGATGAAAATATTGAAATCTATACAGGAACAGCTCGTCTGAAAAAAAGAGATAGAGAAAATCTTTATCAAAAAATAAAGTATATCCTTCTACCTTTTCTTTGATTTCCCAGCACCGAACTTGTCCGGGGCTTGTGAAGATAGCAGTTCCAGGAGTGATGGGAATCTTACTTTCATCCAATGTAAAGGTACCGGCTCCCTTTTCAATAAAAAGAATTTCGTAAAAACTAAGCTGGTGCAATGTACTATCTAATACAAAATGATTTAATGTTTCAATACGACCAATATCTAAAAGCAACTCTAAACCATACTTGTAGGGAAGAAAGTGATACGTTTTAATTTTTGTGACCGGTTCCATTTCTTTTAACAACTTTTTCTTGCACCAATGATGGATTAAAAATACAAATTTCCGGAGTGTATATGGTAATGAACAAAAAATTATAATTCTATGATCAAAGATTATAGTATACAGCCAACCTGAAAAAAGCCCCTCAAAATTATTTGAAGGACTTTCTTCCTGAGTTATATGTCACATGATTTATGGTAAAAATGAAGAACCTATAGCTCCGGTTACAGCTCCGTATACAAGTCCACTAGCACCAACCGGTCCTAAAAAAGCACTAAAAGACCATGCAACCATTCCATATCCTGCACCACGCATATCTTTCTTGAATCGTGTATCACCACCTACTTTTGAAGTACTGTTTACAACGGAAAGATAATGATAGCCAACTCCATCGCCTTCCAATTCTGTAGGAAGCCAGAATTTTGATGAAGCTAATCCTGTTTCTAAACACGTTAATAGGATGTCTCTATCTTTCTGATTAGAAAGAGAATTGATTTTTAATCTAGTGTCATCCATTTCTTTTGATATTGTGGAAAACGATTTATTATCCCCTGATAAATCATCTAATATTTCATTATAAAGACCCACGGCTCTATCATCACTCAAATTGCTCATGATAACTTTATCCATCTCATCATCTGAAGTATTGGATATTCTGGTCGATATGCAATTCATATAGTCACTACTTACATTCGGAATATCCAGACTTGTCAAAATTTCTATGTCAGATTTACCAGGATTTTGAAGTGCGGTATTCACAGCCACTTCTAAAAATTTATTATGAAGTATCGCCACTTCCACAGGATCTATAGCCTCCCACTTTTGATCATCTCCTTCTGTTACTAATCCACAATCACCGGCTTTGTTACTTAAATTGGAATGTAAAGCTGATACAGAGTCGTTCTCTGTAGATTGTGAATCATCATTACAGGAAAATGAAATCATAAACATTGATATCAAAAGTAATGGTCTAAAGAATTTTTTCATGTTGTTTAAAATTTTAATGTTATTTATTTATTTTTATTTATAGTCATTAGTGTATTTTTTCTCAATCGCTTCTTCTATTTTCTTTGAGTAAATCGACCTTTGTCGTTTCTCAAATGATATTCTAAAACGAACTAATGCCACATTTACTTCATCAGAAGGTTTAAAGATATTCTTTGAAAAATTTGGTTATATTTTCTATCAGGCTTTTCGTGTTATTATTAATTCCATGATTGGCATCTTCATAAATCAGTAGTCTTGTTGAAAAATTATTTTCCTTTAAATTTTTAAACAATACAATTGCATTTTCAACATTTACCCTTTCATCATTGGCCCCATGGATAATCATATTTTTTACTTTTTTATTTTTGATCATAGGAATAGCAAGAACTGAAGAGCGCTTATCCATTTCTTTTTTCGAATTTTTCTCAAAATCAGGAATGAGTTTTTTGTAAAGCTCCCACATTTCCGGTCTGTCTTTTTGATTTAAATCAGCAATGCCTCCTACCGTAATATTTACGTTTACTCTGTCTGTTTCTTTTAGGACTAAAAAGTTGGTCATTGCTCCTCTGCTTACACCCAGCATTCCAACTTTTTTGGGATCAATAGTCTCCTGATGATCAATAATTTCAAATAATTTTAAGACATCTCCAATATCTTTCCCCCCAAATTCATCTTTTCCTTCACTACGGGCTCCTCCCCGTAACTGAGAGCCTATTACCACAAAGCCTTTAGCCGCAATTTTTGATAGAAAATCCGTTAATACTGGTAGAGTTACAGCTCCAAGTTCACCATTGCCTCCACGGTTGAAAATAATTACGGGATACTTCCCTTTTATTTTGGGCTCTATAAGAAACCCTCTTATTTTAAGATTGTCTTCTGATAAATAATTATATCCGAAAATTTTTACTGAGTCAAGATGTTGATATTCCGTTTTATAAACCTCTTTCCCTTCAGTATTTTTTACGGTATACCCCCCTATTTTTTCCGGTTGTAATTCCTCAAAACCGGTTGATAAATTTTGAGAGAAAACCAGATTCGACAGGATCAGTAAACAGAAATAAATAATTCTTTTCATTTTCTAAGTTTTTTTATTTGCTCTGGAGAATATTTTTGAGGATATTCTTCATACCAGGTTAGTAAGGTCTCTTCTCCCAGATTATCATACACCCTTTCATATAAACTTTTTAATCGGTCTGTATGGCTTTCAACATTAAATGTGTCATTATACCACTCCTGTTGTTTTCTTTTTTCAGGCTGATGATGTATAAACCGTCCAAAATGTGCAGAACAAAAGGCTTCATAGTCCTGCGTAAAAAGAATAAAGTTATGCCACATCTCATCAATTATTAAGGTAGAATCATCAATAAAAACATCATCAATGTGGTTACCCAGCCATAGCCATTTCAATGTTTCGTTAAATATCTTTAAAGCTTCTTCCTTCTCAATATTGTACATGGTTAAAAAACGATCAATAACATCATCATTTCTGTAGGCCAGCACATCATGTAAGCTTTTGTTTATCATAGTAAGTCTAGTTTTAGATAAGAAGGAATGATTGCTCATTCCTTCTTTTTTTAGTAATTAAGGAGCAATTGCAACAACTGGTCCGCTCGGATTGGTCGGGGAAGTTACTGTACAGATGTAGCATTGAGTAATAACAATCGGCTTAGGAGGTGCCGTGCATGCAACACCACCATAAATTCCTTTAAGACCTTCGATTTTCTTCTTCAACAAATCATCAATAACTTTCTTTTTTCTGTTACTTTCAGAACTCATAATTAATAAACAGTTTAATTTTCTCCTACTCTATTAAGCTTTTCGGATTTCGCTTTTTTTAACAGGGCAAACATAAATTTTAATTAGATATATTCATAGCATACACTATTTATATTTATAAATTTAGAGCATATTGAAGCACCGCAACCATCTTAATTACAGAACGTTGCTTTTTTTATGAAACGAAATAGATCATTGTAATCATCCCTGTTAAATACTAACCTAAACAATATTGAAGAGAACAAAAAGTCCGGTTATCATACATGTAGGAATGCTAATTATAAAGAAAATGACACCATCTATCTTTATGGTGCTACCTGGTTTTTAGAGAATGAGGGATATAATACCACAAGTATCGGTTCCAAATATAAGAAAACCGCTCTTTTAAGCGGCTTTCTTTGATTACTTTTTACGTTTGTAGTGAAGTTGTACCAAACCGGTTTCAAATGTTTTTACGGTAATAAATTCAAGTACCTGTTCTGGTCTTCTGTCATTAAAAAGTCTTGTCCCATCACCTAATAAAACCGGGACAACCGAAATTACAAACTCGTCTATTAGGTCTTGCTTCAATAATTCATTAATTATTTCCGCCCCGCCGTCGCAATAAATATTTTTACCGTTTTCTGATTTTAAACGCTCAACCAATTCGGTTAAATTGCCCGTATAAAAAATCGTTCTGCCTACTTGCGGCCTTTCTGTTCTGGTAATTACATAAACATCCCGTTCCCCATTATCATAATGAGATGCTCCGATTTCATTTACTACATAATCATAGGTTCTTCTACCAATAATTATGGTATCAATTTGAGAAGTAAATTCCGTATAGCCATAATCTTCGCCTTCTTTCTCTACAAGTTTTAAAAAGCTTAAATCGTCATTGGGTTGCGCGATATAACCATCTAAGCTCATCGCAATAAAAAGTGATATTTTTCGCATTGTTTGAATTTTAATGTCTCTGCAAATTTACTTTTACCCAGCCTGGTATACTTTGTAAAAATGCGACAAATCAAAGTAACGATGGCAAAAGTCCTGTATTTCTTTTGATTTCATGGCTAAGGTGTGAATGGTCATAGTATCCACATTCAAATGCAATATCTAAGAGACTCCTGTTTTGATCCGGATTTCTGATCAGGTGCAAAGCATTCTGAAATCGGATTATATTGGTATATTCTTTTGGTGATATTCCAATAAGTCTTTTAAAATCCCTTTCCAATTGTCTTACGGACGTGAAATTCCTTTTTGCAAGCTCAGATATGCTGATTTTTCCTTTTGCAGAATGTATCTCGTTAAGTACAGGTTGTAACTTGTTGTTCTTATTCTGTACTCTAGCGGAAAAGAATTGATCAAAATAATGGAAAGTATCCTCTAATGCTTTGTCAACGTTAAAGGAATTTGATTTTTCAAATTCAATCGTGTCGTCTACCAGCTCATTCTGTGAAGTATAATTATAGAAATTGGCAAAAGCTGCCGGCTTCAGGCATGCACCGATTAAATGAGTATCAGTATCAATAAAACTATCTTTGAATGAAGTCATTGCTCCCACTACATAAGTTTTTCCGAACTCCATTACGACCGAACCGTTATCCGTCAAACAAGGATCTCCTACATTCATTAGTATACCAGCACAGCCATCCGGAAAAACTCTTTCCCATTGCTCTTCCTGTTCATTTCCTTTCAATTCCCAATAGAAATGAATGAAGGATTCTAATGCTTTATGCGGATGTACTTTTTTATACTCCATAGGTTTATTTTACAGCCCGATATTCTATTGCATTTCTTACTACAAATGCCTTTAATCAGTCCAGATAGCCCTTGATTGTTTTTAAAACTCCAAAGCTGTCATTGGTACACGCTTCAAAATTGGCCACCTGCTTTACATTCGGGTGTGCATTTTTCATCGCGTAAGAATATTTGGCATTCTTCAGCATTTCTATATCGTTCATATAATCTCCGAATGCCATCGTATTTTCAGGAGAGATTCCCAAAGATTTCTGAAGGATTTTCAAAGCGTTTCCTTTATTGATATCCTTATTCATAATGTCCAGCCAGTATTCTCCCGAAACAACCACTTCCAGACCAAATTCTTCAAATCTTTTCAAAACCGGATACAGATATTCTTCAGAGCCTTCAGGATGATAGACTGCTATTTTAAAGGCTGTATCATCAATTCTTTCAGTAAGATCATCCTTTTTCATATTTTCGGTATAATACTTTGAGAAAAAATCTACAAACTGCTGATCTTCGGTTTCATAATATGCCATTTTTTTAGCTGAGAGTACCGCTTTCGCTCCCGGTATTTCCCGAACCGCTTTGATGATCTCAACAATATATTTATATTCCAATATATCAGCAAAAAGCTCCTGATCTTTATAGATCACATAACCTCCATTTTCAGCGATAAAGCCGATCTCACTCTCTATATCCCCGAAATAATGGGTAATCCCCGGCATCTGCCGGCCACTCGCGGGAACAAATACAATATTTCTTTTTTTCAGTTCTTTATAAATATCCGAAAATTCAGGGCTCATTTCATGGTTGGAATTCAGAAACGTCCCATCCATATCCGTCACAATTAATTTAATTTGTTCCATAATTTTATTGAGAAAAAGAGATGTTATATTCTGTATGTATCAGAATTACCATCTGCATATTCTTTCCAAAGGTATTGATTTTATTATTTTTTCTTGTAATGAATCCGGGGCAGGCTTCTTAATATTGCCGCACTTTGTTCCGGGGTAATGTCTCGCTGAGGCTCTGCAAGCATTTCATACCCTACCATAAATTTCTTTACTTCCGCACTCCTGAGCAGCGGTGGATAAAAATGCATATGAAAATGCCATTCCGGATGTTGCTTTCCGTCCGTAGGTGATTGATGAATTCCCGCAGAATAAGGAAATGACGTTTCAAAAAGATTGTCATAAATTGTAGTCAGGTCCTTGAGTATGGCTGCAAGTGATTCTTTTTCATCCTCAGAAAATGCTGCAATATTTTCTCTTTGTTGTTTACTGATAATCATTGTTTCATAAGGCCATGATGCCCAAAACGGCACTAATGCTGCAAAATTTTCATTTTCTGTGACCATACGTTCGCCGGCCGTTATTTCCTGCTCAATATAGTCCTCCAGCAATGTTCTTTTATTCTTTTCAAAATAAGATTTCAACTGATCCTGGGTTTTCTGAACCATTGCCGGAACTGATGACTGTGCCCATATCTGGCCGTGCGGATGAGGATTGCTGCATCCCATGATGCTTCCTTTATTCTCAAAAATCTGAATATAATTAATATGGTCGAAAGCTGCTAATTCAATGAACTGCGCCTGCCATGCATCCACCACATTTTTTATTTGTTCCACGGACATTTCCGGTAAGGTAAGGCTGTGGTCTTCAGAAAAGCAAACAACCCTGTTGATTCCACGTTCCGGAAGCAGGGTAAAAAATCCTGAATGTCCTTCTGAGAAATCAACCTCTTCATTAAGCAACGCCCCGAAATCGTTATTAAAAACGTATGTCCCTTTATAGTCAGGGTTGCGGGCTCCGTTAGCACGCCAATTTCCGGAACAGAGATAACAGTCCGGATCATAGGCAGGACGATCATCTGCTGCGGTCTTCTCTCTCTGTCCTTGCCAGGGCCGGTTTGCCCGTTGGGGAGAAACCAGTATCCATTCATTCAGGAGAGGATTGTATCTTCTGTGGGGATGTTTATTACGGTCAAATGATGTATTCATTGGTGTATTCTTTTATCCCGTCTGAAATTTTAACTTGATACACTTTCATCTGAATATTAAAATGTTCAAGATATTTTTCACTGATGGCTTTAATCACTTCTTCAGCTCTGTTTTCCTGAATCAGGTTGATGCTGCAGCCCCCAAAGCCGCCTCCCATGATTCTTGCTCCCAGAACCCCTTCCTTCTGCAATGTGTTTTCAACCAAAAAATCAAGTTCAATGCAACTGACCTCAAATTCAGTGGACAGCCCGGCATGGGTTTCTGTGAGAAGTGTTCCCAGATATTCAATATTTCCTTCCGAAATTGCTTTGGCCGCCATTTCTACTCTTCGGATTTCTTTCAACAGATAGAGACATCTTTTGTATGAAATATCTCCCATTTCTTCCTTTGTATGATCAAGCATAGACAATGTAAAATCCCGGAATTTTTCAATCTCAGGGAAATTTTTCCATAAGACTTTTTTGCCGTGTTCTACATCTCTACGTCTTTCATTATAGCCGGATGTCAGATGACTATGCTTTACACAGCTGTCAAAAAGCAGCAGGCTGTATCCTTTAAGGTCGGCATCAAAATATTGATGCTCCAAAGAATTACAGTCAAGCATAATCACCTTATTTTCCTTTCCGAAAACGGAGGCAAACTGATCCATAATTCCGCACTGAACTCCTGCAAAAGTATGTTCTGATTTTTGCCCGATCACCGCGATTTCTTTCTTGGTGAGATGAAGGTCAAAAAGTTCATTGAGGATATAGGCAAAGCCACATTCAAGGGCTGCCGAAGAAGAAAGTCCGGATCCCATTGGAATGGTACTACTGAAGACAATTTCCATTCCGCAAAACTGGTTTTCCGACTTCTGCAACTGGCTGAAAACGCCCAGAATATAATTCATCCACATTTGCGGTACAGGTTTTACCTCTATTGTGACATCAAATGTATATTCTTCTCCGAGGTCTTTGGCTATGATGGTACAAAAATTAGACTGTTGCAGCTTGCGGACGGCAAAACAAATGTATTTATCTATGGCAGCAGGTAATACAAAACCGTCGCTATAGTCTACATGCTCACCGATAATATTAATTCTCCCGGGAGAAAGGAAGATGTGTTCAGGCTCTGCTTTGAATTCGGTCCTAAACTTTTGTATGGTTGGGTTGATTAACTGTTCCTGCATATCAATCTCATTTGATCAACAGATCTGGGCTCATCTAAAGTATAAAACTACTGAATTTTAACAGAGAAGTTATACTTTTTCTGCCCAATCTTATTTCATTTTTTGTGAATCTTTAATAAACTGGTCTAATCCTGAATCTGTAAGCGGATGTTTAAGAAGAGAAAGTATAGGAGCCAAAGGACACGTTACCACATCAGCACCAATCTTTGCACAATTGATAATATGCATGCTGTGTCGGACTGAAGCAGCAAGGATCTGTGTCTGAAAAGCATAATTGTCATAAATCTCCCGGATTTCCGATATCAGATGAAGGCCATCGGTAGAGACATCATCCAGTCTTCCCAGAAACGGAGAAACATAGGTGGCTCCTGCCTTGGCAGCCAGCAATGCCTGTCCGGAAGAGAATACAAGCGTACAGTTGGTCTTTATTCCCTTTTCAGAAAAATAGCGGATGGCTTTAATCCCATCTTGAGTTATGGGTACTTTTACAACAATTCTCGGATGTAGTGCAGCAAGCTCTTCACCTTCCTTAACCATTTCTCCAAAAGTAATTCCTAAAACTTCAGCACTTACATCGCCATCCACAATGTTGCAGATATCAAGATAGTGTTGGTGTATGTTTTGTTTTCCGGAAATCCCCTCTTTCGCCATCAGCGAAGGGTTGGTGGTTACTCCGTCAAGAACTCCAAGGGCATGGGCTTCTTCTATCATCGCCAGATTGGCAGTGTCAATAAAAAATTTCATAAAAAGTGATTGTTATTTTATAAGTGTTAAAATTACACTTATATTTTAATAAATCATCATATGATTACACTTTTTTATTGTTTTGCTAAAAATTATTCCATGAAATAATTAAACTCTTTCCTGTATTGAGAAGGACTTTTTTGGATGTATTCCTTAAACGTTTTATTAAAATAACTGAAATTATTAAATCCGGATTCAAAGCAGACTTCTGTAATGCTTAAGGGCTGTTCAGCAAGAAGCTTGAGGGCATGGGTAATTCTGTATTCGTTAACAAACTGTGTAAAGGTCTTATTTGTGATTTTTTTAAAATAACGGCAAAAAGACGGTACTTTCATATTGGCAAGATCAGCCATTTCTTCCAGGGTTATGGCTTCTTTAAAATGATCTTTGACGTAATTGAATATAAGATTGATTCTTTCATTATCTTCAATCTGTGTCTGAAGGTAATATTTTCCCGCATTTAAAATCCTGTAATCCTGAGTAACAGCCAATTCATCCAATATTTTTAAAAATCTGCATAACCTGTCCAAAGAGGAAGCTTCATGCATCTCAACAATCTCTTTCCCGATTCTTTTTTTCACATCCTCCCCAAATACAATACCTGCTTTTGATTTTTCAAGCAAAGAAGAAATCCTTTGCATTTCCGGTATGTCCCAGATAGGTTCTCCTAAAAAATCAGGTTTGAACTGAATAACCATTTCATACTCATTATGCGTACTTTCATTGGTGAGTCCGCAATGCGGTAGATTGCTTCCTATAAGTACAAGATCTCCTTCTGAAAAATAAGTGATACTACTTCCAATCTGTCTTTTCCCGGAACCTTTGCATACAAAAATCAACTCAATCTCGGGATGGTAATGCCAGACATGTGATTTTATATTCTCATTAGTCAGAAATTTAAGGCTGGTAAAGCTGCTTCCTATAGTAGGTCTTACCGCCTCAAAAGAAGGATTTACATGTTTCATAGGCCAAATACAAATAATTTCATATGCAAAATTAACAAATAATACACTAATATCATTAAACAAGGTTAATATAGCACATAAATATGAAAATTTAATTATAGCCTGAGAATTATTGGTGCCCTAGCTTTGCAGTATTAATCCTAAAAGCCTTAACCCATGAGCACATTATTAAAAGCCGTATTTTTTGCAGGAGCCTTGTTGTTTTCAGCAAATGTAATGAGTAAGGATAGAGATTTTTCCCTTTCCTTTGGAAACGTACAAGCCAAAACGTTAAATTTTGAGCTGTCGAACGCCAGAAGCGTATCTGTTTTTGTTTATAACAGTGCACATGATGAACTATTCTCCGAAAATCTTACGGATGGGAGCCATGTAATGAAAACGTATGATTTTCAAAGCTTTGAACCCGGAACTTATTATCTGGTAGCAGAATCAGAAATGAAGATAGAGAAGTATAAAATACAAATCAGTTCCGATAATGTAATGGAAGTGGAAAAAAAGCCTGTGAGCTCAATCAATAAGCCTGAATATACCATTTCCGGTAATATGGCGAAGCTGCATATGTCGGATGTAAAGGGTCCCGTAAATATTTCAGTATATGATCTATCCAATACGACGTATTATACATCCAACAGAGAATATGCTGACGGCAATGTAGATATTACCTTTAATCTTAACCCACAAACAGCCAACCAATATATCATCCAGGTTGAAGAAAACGGAAATATTTTTAATAAAATAATTTCCCTTAGATAACCCG
Source organism: Chryseobacterium sp. PTM-20240506 (assembly GCF_048296755.1). Classification (NCBI taxonomy): domain Bacteria; kingdom Pseudomonadati; phylum Bacteroidota; class Flavobacteriia; order Flavobacteriales; family Weeksellaceae; genus Chryseobacterium; species Chryseobacterium sp. PTM-20240506. Next base: position 365,078 of record NZ_CP182581.1, on the reverse strand, counting down.
CTACATTTAAAGATCATTCATTCCAATTATTTGGATTTAAAATTTTACATAGCTATTATTATTTGAGGCCGCTCTTCTTTCCGATCCGGAAAAAAAACGGCCTCATTTTTTTAATTGTGATGTCCCATATTCAATTTAATTTTTTTCAGATCTTCCAATTCGTGAACAGGGCGTTCGATGTCATAAGGAATCGGTTTTTTGGAAAAAGTCTGGAAATACAGCAGGCAGGCATCCTTCCACCAGACTGCATCTTTTGACTGAATCTTGAGTTTTGACTGAACATCAGCAAATCTTTGTTCATCTATATAAGGTTCCATCTTATCCCATACTTTCTGATAGTCCCTTGCTTTTTTTACTCCGGAATCATACGTATAGCACAGCTCATCCCATAGTGTTTTTCCGTCTTTCATTGTATAATCCCACGGAACATGATGAAACCACAGGATAAGATTTTCCGGACAGGTTGAGATATTCCCATACCTTTCATTCAATGGTGGAAAATATTGCGAAACAGCATTACTTCCTGTTTTTGTTCTGTTAAAGCCCAATCCCTGAGCATCAGCCTGATGATAATAGACGGGTGACCAGTCCGGTCTTCCGCCTTTATAATCTCCCCATGGCTCTGGCCCGTAGTGATGTCCGCCTGCAAAAATATGGTGAAGTCCCAAAGGCATCATATAATCCACAGCGGTTTCTCGGGACGAAAGCATCATTTCTTTTACCGGATTCAGGAATTTCTGATTGTCTGTAAAGGTCATTTTAATCCATTCATCCGCAATCTGCTCTGAACTCAGCTGATGGTTCCATGCCAACCTTCCGAAGGCATACCAGTTGGCCTGTGCAAAATGATGCCCTGTCCAGTTTGTATCTTCCCCGATATTGGCAACAGCCGAAATGGCTGTCAATTTTGCGGGTCTTAAAGTTCCGTCTGTTATTTTAGCAATCGTAGATCCCTGACCGTCCGAGTAAGTATCACTTTCCAGTGTTTCCTTGAATAATGGAGCCAAATAAACCAAATGATTTGAAATGCCCAGATATTCCTGTGTAATCTGAAATTCTACCATTTCGGAAGTTTTTCTTAATGCTCCGAAAAGCGGATTAAACGCTTCGTGGGGCTGAAAATCAACCGGACCGTTTTTGATCTGAATAATCACATTATCCCTGAATTTACCATCCAGAGGAACAAATTCCAGATAAGCTTGTTTGGCTCTGTCGTCTTTGCTCGGACTGTAGACAAATGCTCTCCACATCACTATTCCATGGTAAGGTTTCAGGGCATCAGCCATCATATTGGCTCCGTCTGCATGGGTTCTTCCGTAATCCTGAGGACCCGGCTGCCCTTCGGAATTGGCTTTCACCAAAAATCCGCCGAAATCGGGAATTAACTTATAAATTTCAGCAGCTTTATCTTTCCACCACTTTTGTACATCCTTATTCAATGGATCTGAATTTTGCAATCCGCCAAGCACTTTTGGGGAAGAAAAATTCACAGAAAGATACACCTTGATACCATAAGGCCTGAAAATATCAGCCAGAACTTTGACTTTCTTAAGATAATCTTCCCTAAGCATATTGGGCGATGCATTCACATTATTCAAAACAACGGAATTAATTCCTACAGAAGCATTCGCTCTCGCGTATTCTTCATAGCGCGGAGAAATTTTCCCGGGCAGATCTTCCCATTTCCAAAGCGATCTTCCGGCATATCCCCTCTCAATGCTTCCGTCCAGATTATCCCAATGATTCAGAATCCTTACATCGTATGATGGCTTTTCAATACTGTTTAAGTGAGACAAGTCGGCTTTTGTCTGCTGTAATCGTAAAATATGATAGACTCCGTACAACAGTCCTATTTCTTTGCCTGCAGAAATAACGATTTTTTCAGGGGTGGAAACAATCTTATAGCCGTCTTTCAGATTTTTCTCTTTGTTTTCGGTACGAAGTTCCACCGCCTGTCCCTGCCAGTGGCCGCTCAGCTCTTTTCTGGCAATGTTCAGCGTGGGACTGTTCCCTCTGGAAATAATTTTATCTGCAGATATTCCGTTTTTGGCAGGAAACCGAAGCCATAGCTGACTTCCGTCCTCCGCGAAGGCCAGTAACGGAATGATCAGAAAAAATAGAATGTTGAGTCTCAGATATCGCATTGAAAAATTTTAAATTATTAAAGATGACTATGACCGGTCTTCCAGACCTTCAATCCTCTTGATTTTCCCTTCCTGATCGTATTCCAGTTCAATCACTTTCATACTTCTCAACCATGTTTTACCGCCACTGGGAACAGAATCATGGAAAAACAGGTACCACTTCCCTTTGAATTCCACAATACTATGATGAGTAGTCCATCCTACCACCGGAGTAAGAATTTCACCCTGAAAGGTAAACGGCCCGTAAGGATTATCCCCGGTTGCATAGCAAATCAGGTGGGTGTCTCCTGTGGAATAAGAAAAATAATATTTCCCGTTGTACTGATGCATCCATGATGCTTCAAAAAAGCGGTGTTTATCTCCATGAAGCAGTGGTTTTCCGTTTTCATCAATGATGACAACGTCTTTAGGTGCTTCAGCAAATTCAAGCATATCATCGCTCAGCAAAGCTACCTTAGAATGGATTGCAGGTTCATTATTTTCGGGAATTACAGCAGATTCAAGTGCTTTATTATCCCTGTAGCGCTGTAATTGTCCACCCCAGATTCCTCCGAAATACATATAATATTTTCCCTTATCTTCAAAAATGCACGGATCGATGCTGTAACTGCCCATCATCGGATGCTTTTCAGGAATGAAAGGCCCGTAAGGTTTGTCGCTCACAGCAACCCCGATTCTGAAGATATCATTCTGATCTTTCAAGGGAAAGTACATATAATATTTACCGTCTTTGAACGCAACATCACAATCCCACAGCTGTCTTCCCGCCCATGGAATATCTTTTACCGAAAGTACTACGCCATGGTCTTTAATTTCTCCACCTTCCACATCATCCATTGAGAAGACATGATAATCATTCATGTCAAAATGGTCTCCGTTATCGTTTTCTTCAATTCCACTTTCGCGGTCATGAGAAGGATAGATATAGATTTTATCTTCAAAAACGTGAACGGAAGGGTCTGCCATATAATCTTCCGGGAATAAATATTTTGATTTTTTCATTAAGTAAAAATTCTATTGATTTTAGTTTTTCTCTGCCAATTTTATTATTTTTTGTACTACTGGTTTCTCCTGATCTTTCCTGTCAAAAAGTAGCGGGTAATCCGTTCTTCCTTTTACCGGGAAATCGTTTTTCCAGGATTGCTTATCGGTAACACCCCATAAGGTTACTCTTCTTATTTTGTCTTTATGTTTCAAAAACAAACCAAAGAAATCAAGATAGCGTTTTTCCCATTTCGCTTCTACTTCCTTGGGAAGACCTTTGGTGTAAGGATTCATTTCTTTCTGATAGGCAACGGTATCCGAAACATTGGCAGAGCTTCCCCACGGAGAAGGCAGCGCACTTATTTCCAGTTCTGTTATATTAACTTTAACTCCGGCATTGGAATAATCTACAATTGCTTTTTCATACTCATCCATAGAAGGGTTATCCATTCCGACGTGAGACTGCATTCCCACCCCATCAATGCGGATTCCTTTTGATTTAAGCTTTTCAACCATTGTAATGACTGCTTTTACCTTTTCAGGATACCATTCATTATAATCGTTATAGTATAGTTCTGCATTGGGATCGGCTTCCTGTGCATACTGAAATGCCAAAGGAATAAAATCTTCACCCAGGATTTCGTAAAATTTACTTTTTCTGTAGGTTCCGTCTTCCATAATGGCTTCATTCACCACATCCCATCCTTTTACTTTCCCTTTGTAACGGGAAACTACCGTTGTAATATGGTTTTTCATGCGTTGTTTCAATACTTCCGGAGAGACATCCTTCCCATTTTTATCTGTAAAAAACCATTTTGGAAGTTGCGAATGCCAGACTAACGTATGCCCGATGATGAACATCTTGTTTTTTATTCCAAAATCGACAAATTTATCGGCATCGTCAAAGAAGAACTTCCCTTCCTGAGGCTGAAGGAACATAGATTTCATGCAGTTTTCAGCAACAATAGAGCTGAATTGGTTTCTGATGATGGCTACCGCTTTTTTATCTGTACCGTCAATCTGGGGAAGACTCATCGCCGTTCCGATGTAAAATTTATTCTGAAATGCTTTTTTTAAAGTACCGTCAGACTTCTGCGCCGACAGACCGGCAGCGGTAAGAGCCGCCAAACCTAGTAAAATACGTTTCATAGTAATCGTTTATTTTCTTCTTTCAGCCAGATCTTTTTCAATCTGAACTTCCATTTTTTTGTTGATTTTGTAGAATAAAAGCAGTCCGCAGGCAATGAAAAACGGTATGGATGGAAATATGCTCACAAGCATTTTCGCTCCTGCAGCCACTGTTTCAGGCTGAATAGCCTGTTCGCTCCCGTGTACTGAAATGTATCCGTATTTCCCAATGATCAAAGCGACCAATGAGCTTCCGATGCTGAGGCCTACTTTTAAGCCAACCATCATTGCGGAAAAGATAATAGCCGTTGCCCTGCGGTTGTTCTTCCATTCCGAATAATCGGCAACATCAGCAATCATGGCCCACAAAAGCGGCGTACTGATTCCGTAAAAGAATCCGTGTAAGATCTGTGACAAAAACATCACTTTTACTGCTTTCGGAGGGTAAAATATAAACATCAGGATGAACAATGTAGAGATAAATAATGAAGCAATAAAAGTATCACGCTTTCCAAATCTGTCTGCCAGCCTTTTAGAGAAAGTAATCCCGACGATCATCATGACAATTCCTCCTGCATTAAATAATCCGAATCCCGCAGACTTTGGATCTTCTCCGAAGAAATTCATCCCTGCAGAATTAAAAAATGCGGTAATGGGTGAGATAAAGCTCTTCAGGGCATTTTCATCCACATAGTTGTTAAAATAATATACATAAGATCCTCCTTTCATAGCCAATGTGATAAATATAAATGCGGTCACGGTAAGCATAATAATCCACGGTCTGTTCTGGAATAAATCTTTTAAATCTTCTTTCAGACTTGATTTCTGCTCCGGCTTGGGAATGATTCTTTCTTTGGTCGTAAAAAAAGTAATCAGAAGCATTATGGATCCGATCACCGCCAGCCATGTCATAACAGTTTCAATTCCCTGAGCTTTATCTCCGTGTCCTACATATAAAATGATGGGAAGCATAAATACCTGTACAAAGAACTGTGCAAACATCACGGCTACAAAACGGTATGAAGAAATACTGTTCCTTTCTCCCATATCTCCCGTAATAACACCGCTCAACGCAGCATACGGTAAGTTATTGGATGCGTATAATAGCAACAATAATGAATAGGTAACCGCTGCATAGATCATTTTACCCTGATAGGAAAAGTGAGGCGTACTGAAAGCTAATAGTGCTGCAATACCAAGCGGTACAGCGGTAAATAGAATCCATGGACGGAATTTCCCCCATCGTGAGCTTGTACGATCCGCCAGTGCTCCGATAAGCGGGTTAAAGCCAAACCCGGCAATTAAACCTACGGTAAGGGTGATGACAGAGGCATCTTCTGCCTTGAGTCCGTAAATATCCGTATAAAAATAGGTTAAGTAGGTTACCAGGGTCTGAAAAACAAGATTGGCTGCCAGATCTCCCAGGCTATACCCTACTTTTTCTATTACCGATATTTTTTGCGGTTGATTATCCATTGATTTTAATAAGGTTTTCTATGTTAAATTAATTTTTTTCTGTTGTAAAAGGTGAAGCAGGCAGCCCATTTTTGTTTTTAAGATTGCCGTCCGGGTTGTCTGCCCAGTCGTAACGTACATTGACAGGGCTGGTGACCTGGTCATTCCAGACAATGACTTTACTACCTTTTGCTTCTGCTTTGGCCCATTGGTAACTGCCATCTTTCTGCTGTATGGCAAAACCTTTCAGTTCTCCCTGTACCAGATCATCTGTTCCGGGTTTAAAGGATAAAATAATGGTATTCCCTTCTGTTTTCATGGACTGATAAACGGGTCCGTCTGCAATAATCTTTTTACCTTCCGCAATTTTCAGGGCTTGTAAAGCCAATCTGTCACCTACTGTTTTTTTATTCAGCGGATGAATATCGTTCCATTCTCCTACATCAATAGCTACTGCAAGCCCTGCGTAAGGAACATTGAGGGAAACCTGTCTCTGCTGCTCTCTCAGCTCAGCCCAGCCACTATCCAGAGGTTCATCTTTTTTCTCCATGAAATTAGCCAGCTGTACAATCAGGAACGGCAAATCATTCTTGTTCCATTTTGAACGCCAAAGTGAAATCATTGTTGATAGCAAATCTCCATATTCTTTAGGTTTTCCTGTATTGCTTTCACCCTGATACCAGATAAATCCTTTGATTTTATAATTGATCAGCGGGTTAATCATGGCATTATATAGTCCTAACGGTTTCCACCGGATAAAAGTTTGTCCGGGAGCCATTTTTTCCATTTTTGCTCCTATTTTATATTTCCACTCGCCTTTAAGATCTGTTTTTTGTCCGTCAATTTCGAGGTAATACGGTTTATCGGCAATAAACTGTCCCTTACCGCTTCCATTGATTACTCTTACGGTAATGATATTCTTGCCTTCTTTTAAAACACCTTTGGGAACATCATACCAACGTGGCGGATATTCATAAGTCACATTTCCTACTTTAATTCCATTGATGTAAGTAACATCAGCATCTTTTATCCTTCCCAGATTCAAAAATGCTGTTTTCTGATCCACTCCTTTTGGAAGAATAATTTCTTTGCGGAACCATACCGAACCGTCAAACGAGCCTTCCTGATCCTCCCACGATCCCGGTACCACCATGGTTTTCCATCCGGAATCATCCCCATTGTCTTTCTCCCAGTGCTGGTTCAACCCTATATCACTCTGATCAAGCTCTGCATACCATGCTTTGCTTAGGGACCGTTCCTGAGATTCTGTGGTTTTTATCAGGTCATCATTTTTCCATCTTTCTGCTTCAGTAAGATATTCCGGATATTTTCTCAGTGAGTTTTCATCCATCCAGGCCTGAACCGGAGAGCCTCCGAGACTGGTGTGAATGATTCCTACCGGAACTTTGTTTTTTTCATTCAGTTCTTTGGCAAAGAAATAGGCAACTCCTGAAAAATCAAGAATAGTCTGAGGGTTGGTACTTTCCCACTTCCCACCGTCAAGATCATTTTGAGGCGCTTTAAAATTATATTTCTGCGGGACAGTAAAGAATCTTATATTCGGATTATTGGCATTTTTAATTTCATTTTCATACAGAGGTGTCAGCCTGCGCATCGGAAGTTCCATATTGGATTGCCCTGAAGCCACCCATACATCTCCAATAAGGATATCCTTAAGGGTGATCTCATTAATTGTCATGCTATATGGACCACCGGCATTAAGCTTTGGAAGCATAAGGGTCCAGTTGCCATTCTGATCAGCCGTGGCATGATAGGTTTTACTGATAAACTTAACCGTAATTTTTTCTCCCGCATCTGCATATCCCCAGATTTTCAGATCCTGGTTCCTCTGAAGGATCATCCCGTCCGAAACCAAAGCAGGGAGCCTTACTTTTGCATGAAAACTGCAAATGGCTGCCAGAAAAAATAATAAGTATAGGATTCTGTTTTTCATGGGAAAAATCTGTTTTTATTTTTAGTTCAGCTTGTATTGCTTTTCGTATTTTCCTTTCAGCAAACGAACTTCGATGATTTTAGCGGTCATCAATTTTTCATCTGCCAGGAATTTTACCGTTAGATGTTCTTTATTCTTTTCTGAATCCGGTATCGGAACAACCAGATATTGAGGTAAGGCTCCGGACTTTCCGTTCAAATTCTGAGTAATGATGTTTTTACCGTTGATTTCAATATTCAGTACTCGATTGGCATTGGCATCAAAATAAAGCAGGTAAAGGAATGAAGCATTTTTCTCGTTATTTTTCATCTGATAGCTAAACCAGCCTTTGGCATCTCGGAAGTGCCGGTCTTCCATATAACCTGTACCAGAGTCTTTGCTTTCTATAAAATGATCTGATTCCGGCTGCTGTTCGCCCAGTTGGATTCTATCAGTTGTAAGGACATCCAGTTCTTTGGTTTCCGATTCCTCTTTCGCCTTCTGTTTCAGCATATTTTCTATCCCGTTTTTGTCGGCTTGCGGCCAGTACAGAATATATCTTTCTGCCTGGATACTGTAAAACGGTACAAGCTCTAAACCTTTCCCGAATTTTTCCGACGGATAAAGCCCTGTAACGGCAAAGTTGAGCGGTTTACTGTTCAAAGGTGTAACATGGCTGACTACCTCGGAAGGATTTCCAAGGATAACTGGAATTTCGTTTAAAGGAATCTGCGGACCATGAGCAATATGGCCGCCTCTGCTATCGTCCGCAAGAAGTCCCTGTTGGTTTTCGGCACCGTATGTTGCGGCAAGCACTACAGGACCGTATTTAAATGCATAATAATTGGAATGGTCAGGAAGTTGTTCTGCAGAAAGATGCATCGGCAAAATCATTTTCACAACATCTCCTTTTTTCCATCTTTTAGTCAGTGTAAAATAGCCATCGGAACCTCGTTGTACTTTCTCCTGTTTTCCGTTGATCAGAATTTGTACTTCCGAGGCTGTGGTCCATTCCGGACATCTTAGTTTTAAACCAAATTCTGATTTTCCTGCGGCATCAAAGATCAGTGTTGTTTCAGGAACTTCCGGGAAGTTGTTCACCTGACGAACTATCACTTTTTGCTGTTTCCAGGTCAATGTGGAAGGAATAAACAGGTTCACATATAAATCCTTATCCGACCGGGCATAAATCATTTCCCCGTATTTGGCATGATTTTCCATCCCCGATCCTACACAGCACCAGAAGCTGGTCTGAGGCTGTGAATAAACACGATAGTGTCCGGGACGCATCGGGGTAAAGTACACGAAGCCTCCCTGGTTATAATTTTCCGTGGAAAGGATATGATTGTATAATGCTTTTTCGTAATAATCGATATAATAAGATTCAGGTAACGTTGCATAAAGCTCTTTCGTCAGCTTGAGCATATTATAGGTATTGCAGGTTTCCGGACCTTCTATACTTTTTATCATGCTGCTGAAATCATTGGCAGGGTTAAAATGCTCACTGACACTGTTTCCGCCAATAACAGACGATCTTTTCTCGGTAATATTATGCCAGAAAAAATCAGCGGCATTACTCCAGGAAGTATTATTTTCAAGATCAGCAATGCGTTTGTAGCCGATTACTTTTGGAATCTGTGTATTGGCATGAAGACCTGTAAGCTTATCTTCTCCCGCCAGAAGAGGATTAAGGATAGCCTGATGGGAAAAGCGATGAGCCAGTTGCAGATATTTTTTTTCATGGGTGATATCGTAAACATCCGCAAAAACTTCGTTAAGTCCTCCATGCTCACTGCGCAGCATATCCTGTATCTGTTCATCAAAAAGGCCTGACACTTCATTCAGCATCCAATCCGTAAGTCGGATCAACATTGTCTTTGCTTTTTCACTTTTTGCATACCAATAGGCATCGCGTAATCCTGCATATAACTTATGAATATTATACAAAGGAACCCAGCGATCATTCAATCCAAAACCTGAGGCGCGTATATTCCCCTGCTTTATTTCTTTCCAGATCTTTTTCCCGTTGGGAACCCCAGAAATGTATCCGTCCGGAGAAGCTTTCTGGCATCGTTCCAGCTCACTGATCATATAATCAATCCTCTGCTTGATTCCGGAATCACCTGTGGAAGCATACATTAATGATAGTGCAGAAATGTAGTGTCCTCCTATATGACCATCTAATCCGGTGTTTTCCCAATTGGGGTAATTATCTGCTTTTGGTTTTAGTCCGGCTTCCTTAAGATAGGGAGCCAGCAATCTGTCCGGCTCCATCTCCATAAGGTATTTCCGGTCTGCTGTCATGGCTTTATTGAAAACACTCTCTGATAACCTTACAGTTTCCAAAGGGAAATAATGAATTTTCTCCTTTACCTGGGCTGAGGTGAATGAAGCGAAACACAATAAAATAACTGAAAATTTTGGTCTCATGAATAAATGTTAATTCAACATTTCTAAAATAATGGAAACAATCTATATACGAAACTTTTTTTGAGTCTGTTTTAGTTATTTTTTTATTTAAAATCTTTCACAAAGCCCGGAAAATAAAAGAAAAGCCACTACCTTATCATAAAAAATAAGATAATCAATTCACAGAAAAAGAAAACTTTGCAATCACAGGATTCCCTATGAAAATGAATTAAGAATACGTTTTAATAAAAATTTCAATGATATAGCGAATACCTTATCGTATTTTTAACGTTAAGCTATTTTAATTAATAATAATAAGTGTTAATTCTAATTTTAACACAATTTTAACATTAAATTCATATACATTTAACTGGATTTCATTGCTATTTTTCATTTTTAATCCCAGTTTTAGCTCCCAAAATACCTTTGTAGAATCGTTTTAATAAAAATAATGATTCAGATTTAAAAGTGTAAGAATTACATTTGTATAAGATCGTAAGTATAAAAGTTTTACCTTTGCATCAAAATATAAAAGATGACTGAGGATTACTCCCAATATCCCAAACACCTGGTTGCTGTTGACTGCATTATTTTCGGTTTTGATGGCGAAAATCTTAAAATCCTATTGGTAAAAAGAAATTTTGAACCCCAGATGGGCGAATGGTCCCTCATGGGTGGATTCATTGGCAGTGAAGAGACATCCGATGAAGCGGCCAACAGGGTTCTGTATACATTAACTGGTCTTGAAAATATTTATCTTGAACAGCTGAAATGTTATACGGAAATTAAACGTGAGCCTACAGCCAGAATCATGTCAATCTCCTACTATGCATTGATCAATATTGAAAAAGATATTCAGATCAATGAACAGTACAGTGCAGAATGGGTTGAGCTTCAGAAAGCACCGGATCTTATTTTCGATCATAACGATATGGTAAAGGATGCGGTAGCCAGACTGAGGAGAAGAGCTTCCACCGGACCTATCGGCTTTGAGCTTCTTCCTGAAAAATTCACCATGAAGGATCTTCAGAATCTTTATGAAGCCATTTTTGACGAAAAATTCGATAAGCGTAATTTCACAAGCAAGATCAATAGCATGGATATCCTTGTCAATACCAATAAAAAGGATATGACCTCATCCAGAAAAGGTTCTTTTCTTTACCGCTTTGACGAAAAAAAATACACCAAGAAAATATCGCGCGGGTTTATGTTTAAAATGTAATTGTTTTTGATATTATGCAAATCATCTATTTAATATCTATACCCTGCACCTTTCCACAAATCTTCTATGACCTTAAGATAAATGAAATCTCGTTTTTTACGGGATTTTTTTTTGAGCTAACCTGGAAATTTCAGCTGGCAAATAAACATTTGCGCCTTTTTATAGAAGTATCATAAAGAAAATTTATGATAAGGTTTTCTATTTTCCCTTTCAAATAAAACAATTATAACTATTTGCCAATTATTATATTTATGATATGATTTTTTATGTTAATTTTAACTAAAATATTGCCATATATTTAAATAAATATGTATTTTTATACAAAACTAACAACAACAAATATCATTTATTTGAATTTTCATCATATCATGCTTCATGCGTGAAAAATGGAGAAAAAGAGAATAAGGGTTTTCATATCTGAAACCTGACAGAGATAGTCCTGTCATTTCCTCCCCGTGATTAATGCCGAAAAACCGCAACAGATTACAACACTTTGAGATAAGCAGTTTTTAGTCAATACGCCCTGTCCAGTCAACTATCCCATTAAGATTTAAAAAAATCGAGTATCTGCATGATCCTTCTAAGGGTAAAGAGGAAAAAATCGATCACCAAAAACAAAATTAATAACCCTTTAATATATAAATTATGAGAACAAACACAATGTGGCTATTTATGGCCTTTCTGTTAACCATTCTTTCGGGCTGCTCCCGGATGGAAAAAACTTTACAAGAAGAACCTGAAAACAATGTAAGCGCCAATGCCAGTGCAAGAGCATTGGCAGCAACTCCAATGCTGCATGTTGGAGGCAGATACCTTAAAGACCCTTGTGACAATAACGTTATCTTACATGGGGTTGCCATAACCCCCAGCCCCTGGTTCAATGGATGTCAATATGGTGCGAATTCCGGCTACTGTACCTGGGATAATTACAATGTACAGGGTGCTCTGAACTACAACAAAGCTGTTATGAACAAGCTCAGCAGCGCTTCCGATGGCTGGTACCTCAATTACATCCGCCTTCATATTGATCCGTATTGGACCAATGATCCCGGACCAGCTATCCCGGAGAACGATATCTCAAGATTCAATTACAGCCGCCTGGTTACCTACACCGATCAGGTAATTATCCCACTGATCAACCATGCCCGCAGTCTGGGAATGTATGTCATCCTTCGCCCACCAGGTGTATGCCCAAATCGTATTGCAGTCAATGATGCGTACCATAGCTATCTGAAGACCGTATGGACTTTTCTGTCTCAGCATCCCGGATTAAAGAATGCTGACAATGTGATGTTTGAATTAGCTAACGAACCTGTTGAAATCCTGGGAACAAATGGTGCTTGGGGTAGTACGGGAAATGAGCATTTTGCAGCACTCAAAAACTTCTTTCAGCCACTGGTTAATATCATCCGTAACAACGGAGCCAACAATGTTTGCTGGATTCCGGGTACAGGCTGGCAATCGCATTATCAAGGCTATGTCAATAATCAGATCACAGGAGGTAATATTGGCTACGCTGTTCATATTTATCCCGGTTACTGGGGTGGTCTCAACAACTATCAATCCTTTCAGAACGCATGGAATGTCAACGTTAAACCGATTGCAGACATTGCACCGATCGCCATTACCGAGACCGATTGGGCACCACAAGGATATGGTACCTTCGGCATTGGTAATACCGGTACGGCAGGCGGAAGCGGATTTGGTGCCAATTTAAAATACATCGTGGATCAATCCGGCAATGTAAGCTGGAATGTTCTTGCCCCGGATAACCTCCTCCACAAAGGCGATCCTAATGCAGGAACAGCTTACAACAACGATTGGGAAGCCTGCGCTGCCCCGGTTAAACAGTGGTTTCAGCAATATGCATCCTCCAACTACCCCGTTGCCAACTGCAACACAAACAGTAGCCTGGTTAATAATGGTATTTATGAGATCGAATTTCAGACTGATGCCAACAAAGTAGTTGATCTGAAATCAGGAGAAGACGCCAATGGTGCAGTATTAAGGCCATGGACAAGGAATGGCGCTGCTGCACAGCGATGGGTTGCCATTGACGCAGGTAATGGCTACTGGCGTTTTGTATCCAAAGCCAGCGCAACCAATCGTTGTATTGATCTGGCCAGCAATAGTAATACATTGGGAACTTCGATCAGGCTTTGGCAGAACTATAGTAATGACGCACAAGCCTGGCAGGTAGTTGCTGTCTCTAATGGTTATTACAAAATACTATCCAAGGTGGATCCTACACGCGGCTGGGATATTCCCAACTGTACCATGGATGGTAATTCAAACTTACATCTTTGGGATTATTATGGTACATCCTGCCAGCTGTTTAAGTTCAAATTTATAGCAATGAACTAAACGTACATAACCAATTCTAAGATCAAAAAAAATAGGATGCTTTTTCAGCATCCTATTTTATTTGTTATGTATAATAATTTCTACCAAAACCTTACATACAAGGCCGTCAGTAAAAGCAGCGTCATTACGATCAATACTAAAGTTCTGTTATCCACTTTAAACATCGTCACATCAATGGCAAAAGCTTTAGGGTTTACTTTCGGACCTGCAAGACTGATCAGGATCATCACGATTATCGTGATAAAGAATGACCATCCCATATTGATCAGGAAAGGAATCTCGGTAATGGTATGAACTACACCATTCTCCAGCTTTTCATAAGTGAATGCAGTATACAACCATGTTTCTTTCCCGAAAATCTCTACAGCAAAACTGTTGAAGAAGATCGCCAGGACAAAACCTAAGATAACTCCTACCAATGCAGCTGTACCGGTTGTTCTCTTCCAGAACATTCCCAGAAGGAACATGGCAAAAACTCCAGGACTGATAAAGCCTGTATATTTCTGGATAAATGTGAAACCTCCTTCACCTCCAATTCCTAAAACGTCTGTCCAGGTAAAAGCCAATGCAACCATCATGGCAATAATAATGACCCAACGGCCTGTTCTCACCATCTGGATTTCGGTGGCATCTGTTTTAAGGTATTTTTTATAGATATCCAGCGTAAAAATAGTTGAAATACTGTTCACTTTTCCTGCCAGTGAAGCCACAATCGCTGCGGTCAAAGCGGCAATAGCCAATCCTTTCAATCCTACTGGTAAAAATCCTAATATTGCAGAGTAGGCTCCGTCTTTCACTCCGTTGAATCCCGGAAGATGTCCTTTTGAATATAAAACATAAGCGGCAATTCCCGGAAGCATTACGATTACAGGCATGAATAATTTCAGAAAACCAGCAAACAGAATTCCTGTTCTTGCCGTCTTCAGATCTGCCCCTAAAGCTCTCTGGGTGATGTATTGATTACAACCCCAATAGTTCAGGTTAACAATCCACTGACCGGCAAAATACATCGCCAAACCAGGTAATACGACATACTTCTGTACATCCAGATTCTGAGGCATTGCCAACGTAGTTGTGGTGGTTGTTGGTTTTTGAAGAATCAGCTTAAAGTGCTGCGGAGCCTCATTGATCAGGGTATTAAATCCTGCTAAAGCATTTCCTACAGCTGCTCCGTTGATTCTCTGGTCCACAATCTGCAGCGCCATATACACCGTTGCAAAACCACCAATGATAAGAACTGCCACTTGTATAACGTCTGTATATCCTATCACTTTCATACCTCCAAGACCAATCAGAAGGGCCATAAGCAGAAGAGCGATCATAATACCGTGAAGATGTTCTCCTCCCAGTAAAGTATCAATAGCAAGAGCACCCAGATAAAGGATAGAAGTAAGATTCACGATAACATACAGAAACAGCCAGAATACAGCCATGATCAGTGAAACAGATTTGTTATACCTTCTCTCCAGAAATTGAGGCATGGTATAGATCTTATTTTTAAGATAGATCGGAATAAACCAGACCGCAATAATAATCAACGCAAGAGCAGCGATCCATTCGTAAGCGGCAACAGCGATTCCGACAAAGAAACCTTCGCCACTCATTCCGATAAACTGTTCAGCAGAAATATTGGAAGCGATTAAGCTGGCTCCGATAGCCCACCAGGTCAAAGATCCTTCGGCAAGGAAATAATCTTTACTTCCTGTAGATTCAGATTTTTTCTTTTTATAGATCCATAATCCGTAGGAAGCTACCACTACGAAATAGATCAGAAATATGATGATATCAATAGTTGCTAATTTTCCCATAGTTTAGTTTTTAACGGAGAATTTATAGATGGTTTTCGAGTGGTATTTCTGCCCAGGCTTCAATTCTGTAGAAGGGAAAGAAGGCTGGTTTGGTGAATCAGGAAAATGCTGGGTCTCTAAGCAGAATCCTGTTCTGAATTCATTTTTACCACCTGTTTTGGTATCAAATTTTCCGTCAAGAAAATTTCCGGAATAAAACTGCACACCAGGCTCATCGGTGAAAACTTCCATCAGCCTTCCTGTTCCCTGATGATATACTTTGGCGATACTTCTAAGTCCTTTTCCATTCAGGATCCAGTTATGGTCATACCCTTTTCCTTTTTTCAGCTGATCGTCGTCTGCACTGATATCTTTTCCGATCGGTTTTGATATCGTGAAATCAAAAGGAGTCCCTTTTACAGCTTTCTGCTCACCTGTAGGAATTAAGGTTTCGTTCACCGGAAGAAAATGATCTGCATTAATCTGCAGTTCATGATCAGTAATCGTTTTAGTAAAATTCCCGGACAGGTTAAAATAAGAATGCTGGGTAAGATTTACCACTGTAGGCTTATCCGTCTCAGCCTCGTAAGAAATTTCCAAGGCGTTGTCGTCTGTAAGCGTGTAAAAAACAGTTGTTGTTAATTTCCCCGGATATCCTTCTTCACCATCTGCACTGATATAAGATAATTTCAATGTCGGAAATTTTGCATCTTTTACTGCCTCAATATTCCAGAATCTGGTATGAAATCCCTCCTTTCCTCCGTGAAGGCTGTTGGGACCATCATTTTTATCAATTTCGTATGTTTTACCTTCCAGTGCGAATTTGGCATTGGCAATCCTATTGCCGTATCTTCCGATCAAAGCACCGAAATAATAAGGGTTGCCATCGAAATATCCTTCGGGTTTTGTAAAGCCAAGCACTACATCTTCGTATTTCCCATTTCTGTCCGGAGCGGTTAAGGATGTGATAATTCCCCCGAAGTTGATGACCTCAACTTTCATCCCGTTTTTATTGGTCAACGTATATTTTTTAATAGAATCGCCTTTTGGCGTCACTCCATAGTCTGAAGTAGAAATATTCTCCATTTTTCCTGAAATATCCTGTTTATTATTTTCTTTTTTACAGCCGAAAATAATTAAAAATAATAAAATAAAAATGCCGTTATATGTTGTTTTTTTCATAATTATTTACATATTTTTTAAAATTAATTAACGATAATACATTTCATTCCAACGAAGTGTATTTTTAAAGTCACGCATTCTGGTATCTTCATCAATGACTAATGATTCAATTCCTGCTATCTCAGCAAAATCTTCCAGCTGTTCTGCTGAAATATTTTCACTGTAACATGTATGGTGTGCCCCTCCTGCCAGTATCCAGGCTTCTGCGGCCGTATATAAATCAGGAAGAGGTTTCCATAAAACCCTTGCTACCGGGAGTTTTGGCAACTCTTCTGTAATTTCCAATGCTCTGGTTTTATTGATCAGCAGTCTGAAATGGTTTCCAAAATCCATCAGGGCAGCATTCAGAGAATCAATATTTCCTCTGGAGTTAAAAACAAGACGAACCGGATCTGCTTTTCCTCCGATTCCCAGTGGATGTATCTCACATGAAGGTTTCCCGGCAGCCAGCACAGGGTCTACTTCCAGCATATGGGAGCCTAAAATAGAAGGATTGGAAGGGTCTAAATGATAGGTATAATCTTCCATAAAGGCATTTCCACCTTCAAGGCCCTGCCCCATTGTTTTCATGGCACGTACGAGTGCTGCTGTCTTCCAGTCTCCTTCGCCTGCAAATCCGTATCCTTTCTGCATCAGTCGCTGTACGGCAATTCCCGGCAGCTGCTCCAGCCCGTGAAGGTCTTCAAAGGTATCTGAAAATCCTTTAAATCCTCCGTCTTTTAAAAATTTTTCAAGTCCTAGTTCAATTTTTGCGGCGGTGTGAAGTGAGCTTCTGTTGGCTCCTCCTTCCAAAAGGGAAGCTGCCATATGATAAGAAGATTCATATTCTTCCATAAGGCTTTTTATTTCTCCCTCACTTACAGAATTGATAACGCCTACAAGATCACCTATTCCCCAGGTATTGACTGAAAAGCCGAACTGGGTTTCAGCTTCCACCTTATCACCATCTGTAACGGCTACAAACCGCATATTATCTCCGAAACGTGCAAATTTAGCGCCCTGCCAGTCGTCCCATCCTGCTGCAACACGGCTCCAGTCACCGATCTGCTTCTGAACCCTTTCTTCCGACCAGTGCCCAACCACTACTTTTCTGTTCTTTCGGAGCCTGCTTACCATAAAACCAAATTCACGGTCCCCGTGAGCCGCCTGGTTAAGATTCATAAAATCCATATCCATCGTGGACCATGGAATATCTCTGTTGAACTGGGTATGCAGATGCAGAAGAGGCTTCTGTAAAATTTTTAGTCCTCTGATCCACATTTTAGCGGGTGAAAAGGTATGCATCCACGTGATTACTCCTATACAGTTTTCTGCATGATTAGCGGCTGCAATGGTTTCAAATATCTCTTCGGTAGTTTTTACCGTTGGCTTTACAATGACTTTTACCGGGATGAAAGAAGATTTTTCAAGTTCTGCCACAATTTTCTGTGAATGGTCTGCCACCTGGGCAAGTGTTTCAGGTCCGTATAAATGCTGACTTCCTGTGATGAACCAGACTTCTTTGGTATTGAGAGGTGTTAACATAATTTTGTTGATCGTTAATAGTTGTTATGTTGAAGTGTTTAGTGTTTAAATTCCTGTCCGTAATAAGCATTCTTGCCGTGCTTACGTTCATAATGTTTTTTGATGAGTGAGTCTTTCAGTCGTTCCGCATCAGGATTGATCTGTCTGGTGAGATAAGCCATTTCGGCAATGGTCTCCAGTACTTTGCTGTTGTAAACTGCTTTCTCTGCATTTTTCCCCCAGGTAAACGGGCCGTGATTGCCGATCAGAACCATTTCTACCTCTTCCGGAGAGAGCTGTTTTTGTTTAAAACATTCCAGAATCTGTATTCCTGTATTGTATTCGTAGTTTCCTTCAATCAGCTCATCCCGCATAGGCGGAGCGCAGGGAATATCTGTCGTAAGATGGTCCGCATGAGTGGTCCCGAAAACAGGAATATCCATTTGTGCCTGTGCCCACGCTACGGAATAGATCGCATGGGTGTGGGAAATTCCACCGATGTTTTCCCAGTTTTTATACAGATAAGCATGGGTTTTGGTATCGGAAGAAGGTCTGAGACTGCCTTCGATGACATTGGCATCAAAATCCAGAATCACCATATCTTCAGGCTTTAAAATGTCGTAGGGAACACCGCTTGGTTTAATGGCAAAAACACCTTTATCACGGTCTACAGCACTCACATTCCCGAAGGTATAGACCACCAGCTTCAGGGCATCCAACTGCATATTCGCTTCATAACATTCTCTTTGGAGTTCTTTATAGGTATTCATTTTGAGTATATTAAAAAGGTTAAAATGGGAGAATCAGGAGTTCTGAAGTTCCTTCCTGTTGTTTTTCAGTTTGGTATTGTATTCTACAAAATCAGCGAGCTTTTGGTATTGCTGCATTAATTCTCTGTAGTGTTGTACTTCTTCCGCTTTCGGATGGTATTCCGCTTCAAATGCAGAGCCCATTTTCATGCTTGCTTCCTGTACGGTCGGATAAATTCCTGCTGATACAGCTGCATAAACAGCAGCCCCTAACGCGGGAGTCTGGTCCGAAGCGGCAACAACAATCGGCATATCCAAAACATTAGCGAGTGTCTGCATGATAAACGGCGATTTCCTTGCTACTCCTCCGATTCCGATCACTTTATTGATTTTCACCCCTTCCTCTTCAAAACGGTCAACGATCTTTTTAGCTCCGAAACAAATAGCATTGACCAAAGCTTTGAAAATATGAGGAGCTTTTGTTCCCAGAGAAAGCTGACTAATTGCTGCCTTAAGTTCCTGGTCTGCATCCGGTGTTCTCCTTCCGTTTACCCAGTCCAATGCAACCGGAACAGTATCTGAAAGAGGAATTTTTTCTGCTTCAAGGGTCAATTTTCTGATAAGTCCGTCCTCCATTTCTTCAGCGAGCTTTGTTTTCTGCTCCTCTGAAATACTTTCGGAATGCACCATAACCTGGTGAACCGGCCACATCAGGATATCTTTATACCATGCCAGAACATCTCCAAAAGCTGACTGTCCTGCTTCAAGCCCTATCAGTCCGGGAATTACGGAGCCGTCAACCTGTCCGCAGATTCCTTTTACAGTTGTGTCCCCGATAGCTTCCTGCGAGGCAACCATAATGTCACAGGTGGAAGTTCCCATGATTCTGATCAGTGTATTTTCTTCCACTCTGGCTCCTACAGCTCCTGAATGGGCATCAAAGGTTCCTACGGTAATGATGGTTTTGGTGGTAAGACCGGTTTTTGCGGCCCATTCTTCATTCAGGTAGCCGGCAATTTCATCTGAAGTATAGGTTTCCTTGTATAATCTTCCTCTGAGCGCTCCCAGAGAAGGATCTAGCCTGTTGAGAAACTCTTCGGAAGGCAGACCGCCCCACGACTCATGCCACATGGCTTTGTGGCCGGCAGCACAACGGCTTCTTTTGAATGTTGCCAGGTCTTTATGATCTGATAAAAGATAGGTCAGATAATCACAGTGCTCCATCCAGGTGTACGTAGCATTTTTTACCTCTGCATCTGCTCTGCTGATGTGCAGTATTTTAGCCCAGAACCATTCTGAAGAGTAAATACCGCCTTCATATCTTGTATAATCTTCACCACCCCAGGTTCTTGCAAGGGTATTGATTTCTTCGGCTTCACGAATGGCAGTATGGTCTTTCCATAAAACCATCATGGCATTGGGATTCTCTTCAAATCCCGGAACCAGCGCCAGAGCAGTTCCATCACTTGTTACTGGTAACGGTGAAGAGCCTGTAGTATCAATACAAATACTGACGATCTGCTCTGCCGGTATCCCGCTTTCTTTTACTATTTCTGAAATCGTTTTTTCCAGACCTTCAATATGATCTGAAGGATGCTGTCTGAAACTGTTGGCTGAAGGATTACAGAATCGGCCTTCCTTCCATCTCTGGTAGTAGCTGACTGAAGAAGTTATTTCGGAACCGTTTTCAGTATCAATAAGGACGGCCCGTACGGAATCTGTACCGTAGTCCAGCCCGATAACATATTTTTTCATGGTGGTGAAACGTTTTTGATTATTGAGATTTTAAATTCTCCTGATGAGATAAAAACAAATATAAGATTCTATTTTAAATAAATGTAAAAAACACACTTATTTTTTATAACATACTATAAAACAGTTTTTTAAATTGTTTTCACCTTTAAAACAACCAAAGAATTGCCCGGAATTTCTGTTGAAATTTCACCTTTTTTAGCTTCTGAATTCTCCTCTTTGGGTTTCACAGGTTCAGCATCGAAATTATTTTCACTGGAAAGCTGCGGCGCAGACAGAAGAATTTTGGTTACTTTTTTACCGATTTTCAGAGTTTCTGGTTTGATATTTACCGTTTTAGCCTGAGTATCAGTATTGACCATTTTAATAATGATCTCATTATTTTTGGCATCTTTTACAGCTGTAGCATATAATTTTTCCTGGCCGGATACCGCTTTTCCGTTATGTTCTATTTTTAATACATCCGTTCCTTTATTGTTGGAAAATAATTTCTGAACATAATAATTCGGGGTCGCGTAGGATTTCAGATTATTGAACCAGATGAGATCGGGCGTCCACTGCCAGCCGTCAGCATGGGCAAAAAGCGGTGCGTAGGAAGTCATATAGACCACATCTGCGTTTCTTTCAAGTCCGGTCATAAAAGCAGCTTCTGAAAGAGCGGTTAACCAGTTATTTTTATTATCAGGCTTTACCACGCCTACAGACTGGGCTGCATATTCCCCGGCAAAAACTTTTGGCCCGGAGCGGTCATACTGGTCGTATCTGCCTGCATTTTTCATAAACCATTCGGGGGAATTGTAATAGTGCTCATCAACAATCTGTGCATTAAGCTGCTTCAACTCTTTCCATCCATATTCGAAGAACTCGCCGTCGGGTGACGGTACACTTCCGGAAATAATCTTAATGTCAGGATATTTTGTGTGAATGGCTTTTTCAAATACTTTATAGCGTTCGATATAATCCGCTCCCCACTGTTCATTTCCCACTCCGATAAATTTTAAATTAAAAGGCTTTGGATGCCCCATTTCAGTACGGATTTTACCCCATTTTGTGCCGGAATCTCCGTTGGCAAATTCAATCAGGTCAAGGGCATCCTGAATATAAGGATCAAGGTCTTCCATTTTCACCAACTCCGCTGTGTTGAACTGGCATGCCATTCCACAGCTCAGAATAGGAACGGGTTCTGCACCCAGATCTTCGGAAAGCTGGAAATATTCATAAAATCCCAGTCCGAAAGACTGTCCGTAATCCGGTGTAAGACGATGTGGAAATCCTGTACTCCATTTATTGATAAGATATTCGCGGTCTGCTACATTTCCTATTGTTTTTTTCCACTGATACCGCTCAGCCAACGTTCTTCCTTCTACAATACAGCCTCCAGGAAATCTCAAAAATCCGGGCTGCAAATCGTATAGTTTCTGAACGAGATCTTTTCGTAAGCCGCCTTTTCTGCCTTTCCAGGTGTCTTGCGGGAAGAGGGATATCATATCCATGTTCACGATGCCGTTTCCGGTAAATGTAATCCGCAGTTTTGCTTTTTCTACAGTTTGAGGTGCTTTGAAAACAGCTGTATACTTCTGCCATCCCTTTTCTTTTATGAGTATGGAAACTGAAGAAATTTCCTTTTCATTTTCATCAACAAGACTTGCCTTTACCGCAGCAACATTTCCTGAAACATTCTGCAGATTAAAACTGAAATCATATTGTTCTCCCTGATGAAGCCCTATTCCTCTGAATCCTTCATTCTCCAGAATATATTTTTTATCATTCAGAACGGTAATTCGTGCGTAATTTTTATTGGTTTTGGCAGGATCAGAATAAATGGTCAGAAATCCGGAATACAGATTAGGGGAAAGTGTTTTTGTATTGGGCTGTTTCCATCCTGTGAAAGGTTCATCAAATTCAAAGCTCCGGTTTTTAATTAGTTCCGCATACAATCCGCCATCTGCTGCAAAATTGATGTCTTCAAAAAAAATCCCGTACATGGTGGGCTGTATTTTAATAGGTGTAGAGGTTTCTTTCAGATCAAGGTTAAAGGTACGAACCGTATTATTCTGAGCCGAAAAAAAAGCAGCACTGAGGGAAATCGCGATGGAAAATATTTTATTTTTGGTTGTCATAGATCGTTATTTTGAAAACTAAAGCATGTCTCAATTTGTCTTGAATCAATTTTTATTTTACTGTTAATGGAATACTTTTCAACACGGCTTCATCAGAAGTTCCGCCATAAAAAATGGTATAGTCGCCAGGTTTTGAAACCAGATCATCTGCTTTTTCATCATAGAAGGCAAATGAATCTTTGGAGAGGGTCAGCTGAATATTTTTTGTTTCTTTAGATCTGATTAAAGTCCTCTCAAAAGCCCTTAACGTTTTTACCGGTGCCTGGGTATCATTATTTCTTTTGATATAGACCTGAGCGACTTCTTCGCCATCCCTTTCTGAAACATTGGTTACCGGAATTGTGATCGTCACATTTTCGTTGGTATTGATAGTATTTTTGCTGAGTTTTGAATCTCCATAAACAAATTTTGAATAGCTCAGGCCATGCCCGAACGGATAAAGAGGTTTTTCCGTCATATAACGGTAGGTTCTTCCCTGCATATCATAATTCTCAAATCCTTCGTGTTTGCTTGTCTTTGAAAGAGCGTTATCCAGCTGCTCAAGGTTTTTGTAAAAGGTAATGGGTAATTTTCCTGAAGGGTTATAATCCCCTGCCAAAACATCTGCTACGGCCGTTCCTCCTGATTGTCCGCCATACCAGGCATTCAACAGGGCATCATAATTTTTCTCATCCTGTTCCAATCCCAGAGCACTTCCGGTACAAAGAACAAAAACAACAGATTTTCCGGTTTTTCTAAGCTCCGCTAACAGTTCCCGTTGCACTTTAGGAAGGGCAATCGAAGTTTTGTCACCTCCTCTGAAGCCTTCTGCATTTACCATCATCTCTTCACCTTCCAGACTTGGAGAAAGTCCGCCTGCAAAGACAATAACGTCTGCATTTTTCACCTTTTCCCTCACCGAAACAAAATTAACAAGGTCTTTTCTGTACACTTCAAAAGTGATACTCACATATTTTCCTTTTTGTGTATGACGCAGTTCTATCTTGTATTCTTTTCCTTTTTCCATTTTTACAGGAAACTCTGAAGGATGTCTTGCATCAGGTCCTTTTCTTGTGGCAATTTCTTTTCCGTCCACGAAAAGGGTATAGACATCGGAAGTGGAAGCAGAAAACACAACCTCTCCTGTATAGGTACTTTTAAAAATCCCTGAAATGATGGCTGAGGTATTTTCTCTTCCTACATTGGGTGCAAGCTGGGTTCCTCCAAAACTGTTGTAGCTGATTGCAGTGGAATTTACGGAAGTATTTGCCGGCTGGCCTTTGAATTCATTGTTATTAAAAAACGTTACTTTCATTCCTTTCGAGCCGTTTTTCTGACTGATAAAATTCTGATAGAGTGAGGTTCTGGACGAAGGATCTGTTACTTCGCTTCCTTTTTCGTAGATAATTTCAGCGTTTGGAAATTTGGTTTTGATTCCGTCTAAAATCGTGACAATTGAAGAAGGAGTTCCGTTATAGTTTCCTAACTGCATCAATCCGTCGTTGGCGTTTGGTCCTACAACGGCAATTTTTTTAATACTTCTGCTGAGAGGCAGAACATTCTTTTCGTTTTTCATCAGCACAATTGATTTTTGTGCCATTTTCAGTGCCTGCTTTTTATGTTCTTCAGAATCGACTACAGAATACGGAATGGTATTCCAGTGAACGGAAGATTTCGGATCAAGCATTCCCAGCTCAAACCATCCTTTCAGGATTCTGCGCATCGACTCATCAATATCCTTTTCGGTAATCAGTCCGCTGGCAAGAGATTTATTCAGATTGTTATAAGTATCTCCGCATTCCAGATCCGTAGAATGTTTCAGGGCATCTGCTGCCGTTGTTTTTTCGTCAGGATGGGTGCCGTGGTATTTTTTCTGAAAGAAATCGGCCAGTGCCCAGCAGTCTGAGACCACCATTCCGTCATACTTCCATTTTCCACGGAGAATTTCAGTAAGTAAAGTATTGTTTGCACAACATGGCTGTCCGTCAAAAGCATTGTAAGCGCACATCACTTCTCTTACATTTCCTTCCTGAACCAATGCTTTGAAAGCGGGAAGATACGTCTCATACAGATCTTTTTTTGAGATTTCTGCGTTATAAGAGTGGCGGTTCCATTCCGGTCCGCTGTGTACCGCAAAATGTTTGGCGCAGGCGTGGGTTTTAAAAAATTTCGGGTCGTTTCCCTGCAGACCTTTTACTGCAGCAACACCCAGAACAGAGGTCAGATAAGGGTCTTCACCATAGGTTTCCTGGCCTCTTCCCCATCTTGGGTCACGAAAAATATTGATATTGGGTGTCCAGAAGGTCAGTCCTTCATACCGTCCTGTTTTTAGAGCCTCATCAAAAGATCTGTTGTATTTTGCCCTTGCTTCATCAGAAATCATTTCAAAGGTTTTAAAATGCTCCGGAACATCCCATGTGGCCGCCATCCCGATTGCCTGAGGAAAAACAGTAGCTGTTCCTGCTCTTGCCACCCCATGAAGTGCTTCATTCCACCATCCATAGGCTGGAATTTCCAAACGCGGAACTGCCTGGGAATTATCCATCATCATTCCTATCTTTTCTTCTGTAGTCAGCAAAGTAAGAAGGTTCTCTATTCTTTCATTAACCGGAAGATCCGGGTTTCTGAATGGGTATTTATAATGATTCTGAGCAAAAAATAAAGATGCTGCCAGTGTTGCACATAGTATTAATACAATTCTTTTCATAGGTAGTATGGTTTCAATAAAGTCCGAAAAAGGCTGTGGATTTTGTGATTAATCATTTTTAAACCACTGATTTCACAGATTTTTACGGATAATTATGTTTTCATTCTTATTTTACACAAATTGCCAGTATTATTCAGCAACAATGCAATGAAAAACAAATATAACGTTCTATTTTAAATAAATGTAAATAATACACTTAAATTAAGAATAAATCCTACTTACTTTTGGTTTTCATCTACTAAATTGTGGAAATAAAGCCACCACAAGCAGTGCTCATGATGGCTTCGGATTCAGTTTACTCTTTGATGAATTTTTGTTTTACGATTGTATTATTTTTTTGAGTAACCTCAATAAAGTAAATACCGGCCGGGAAATCTCCCACATTAATTTGGTTTTTCCCTGAATTTATTTTCATTCCGGATCTGATGATGCTTCCTCTTCCGTCAAAAATGGTGGCAGCAGCTTCTGACAGATCAGAATCAATGAAAAGCTCTGCTTTTACCGGATTAGGATATATTTTTACAAACTCTTTTTTAATTTCAGCAGAAATATCTCTGGTGCTTAACGATCCGAAGTTTAAAGGAAGAACGTTGGCAGAATAAGTATTTTCTTCTGTAAGATATGCTTTGAAAGTACCAATTAAAGGCTCATTTCCGGCAGTTACTTTATAGAAACCTGTTACTCCGTTTTCTGTTTTCAGCACATAAGCATTCGCCGGAACTTTGATGCCCTGGTAAACTCCGTTCATCTGATTGACCGTGATTGCTTTGGGTGTGGAAACATTTCCTGTACCGCTGAAAGTAATATTCCCTGTCGCATTGACGATTACCGGAGTGTTTGCAGGAATGATTCCGTTTGAAATTGCGGTACAGCTGATATTATTGGCATTCGGAGACATCAGATAAGCAGTAACTCCGGAAGGTATATTAGCCTGGAATGGCAGGATCAGCACATCGTAACCATTAAATGTACGGCTGTAAGAGGCAGCATTGGCTGTGAAGTTAAACGGCACCTGAAAATCCATACCCTGACCGGAAAGGATAAGATTTGAACATGTAGTACCGGAGATCACATTATTGGCAGATGAACTTACGTTTGAATTTACATAATAAATGCTGTTAGAGTTAGCACTCATAGGCTGCCAGTTATTGGAGGAAGTAACTCCTGCTGCATTTCTGAAGTCTACAGAAGTGTAGTAGCCATTTTCCAGCGCATCCATCAGATAGCTGTCACTTGCGGAATAGGTACCTCCGAATTTTGAAGCAATTTCATTACCTACATTGAAATAAACATCTCCCAGATTAATCGTAAGCACAGAGCTGTAATTGGAATTTCTCAGTCCTAAAATTCCTTTGCATCCGTCTGTAAGCACCTGCCTTGAAATATCTAAGGTGATATCGAAGTTTCCTCCCTGCGGAAAATTAATCTTGCCGTAATTATATGATTTCGTTACGCCCTGGCTGTTGATATAGTATAAAGTCGTATTGTCTGAGTAACTTTGTCCCGCCGTTGTATAGCTGTTTACATGCAGGATCAGTTTATTGTACCTATCGTTAAGCTGAAGATAACCATTAGCTGCGGTCATGTTATTGCTGATAAGAGGA
The DNA here is from genome assembly GCF_048296755.1 of Chryseobacterium sp. PTM-20240506. Taxonomy (NCBI): domain Bacteria; kingdom Pseudomonadati; phylum Bacteroidota; class Flavobacteriia; order Flavobacteriales; family Weeksellaceae; genus Chryseobacterium; species Chryseobacterium sp. PTM-20240506. The sequence goes on along the minus strand of NZ_CP182581.1, from coordinate 338,056 downwards.
CTTGGATTGGAGAACGTCACCGTTGTATTGCTGATATTGAATCCTGTCCCAAAAGCTGCACTGGTAGGAGTTTGTGTTTCAATTTTATTATAATGAATATCACCGCCTGTCATGAGAGAAGCAGGCCTGTCACCGCTTTTATTAAAAACGAAAGTCATGATACTGGAAGGGCTGATATCAGCAGTAGGCCGGAATGTTGCCGTACTCAAAGAAATAGGTGTGCTCACCATATTGGATTGCGTATTGGTCAGTACTTTTGTTCCTGAAGTCGTGTAAAAAGGCAGATCAACTTTTAAACTATAGGAGTTCTGAGAAGGATTAATAACCATAAGAACAACCTGATTTCCATCCTGCGAAATATAGGTAGAACCCTGTAAAACACCTGTTTTGTCATCCCATTTAGCTTCTATTCTCGTCTTTCCTGTTGTGTATTTGGCATAATGAGAAAGGATGTAACCTCTTTTGGTCATTACACCTGCGGGAGTTCCGTAAGTTCCGTCACCCATTAAGCCATAATAACGTTTGGCAGAATAATGAATCCAGGCATTGACATTACCCAATAATGCATTGTTGACACTGCTGGCAAAGGTAAATGCATCTGTATTCCAGCTGAAGTCACGGGCCGGCTGGGTGGATGAAGAGTTCCAGTTGATCAGATATTCTGTCTGCCAGATTTCTTTATTATAATTCTGGAATTGTTTGTAGGTAGACTGCATAAGCCCGTATTGATGCCCTCCATACACTTCAAAATTGGCCATTGCCGCAGGATCCAGCAAAGCACTGGCAAAATTATCCGTAAATCCCACACTTTCCGGGGCAATCACTTTACAATTGATAAGCTGTCCGTAATTCTTGATGAAATTGGTAATTTGCGCAGGAGTCCAGATACATCCCTGATACTGTGCCATTTCATCCGGTTCATTTTGAATGGAGATATAATCGAGCTCTACTCCGTTGTTCTGGAGATAGGTAACAAAGCTGTTAAGATAAAGCGCATAATCTTGATAATTTTCCGGCTTTAAATATCCTACCTGCTGTACTCCGTTCGCATCAGTATACACTGCATTCACATGGTTATTGGTTTTCCAGGCTGCGGGCATGGTCCAAGGCGAAGCAAAAATGGTAAGTCCCATAGATTTGGCGAACTGTGCTGTAGCCAGTACTGAGCTCCAATTACTGCTGTTTTCGGGAATATACAATCTCATAATATTATATCCACCTTCACTGGAAGCGCCCCAAAGCGTCTGAATTTCTGAGGTAGACATATGGTTATAGGCAAACTGGGGACTGCAGACAAATCCCCCGAACCCTTTTATTTTCTGATAAGATATGTTCTTATCAATTTTTACCGTAGTAAGCTGTCCATGCAGCATCAGGCTGCAAAACAGAGCTATAGAATGAATGGTTACAAGACTTAAAATTTTTTTCATAATGGTTTTCGTGATTTTGATTTTAACAATTAAAGTAAGGGCAATAGATTCCCCATCAAGACGGTTGATTTTCAAAAGCCGTCAGGAAAATACCCTGAATGATATCAGGCAGCGATCTGTTAAATAAAGTTGCTTACAAAATCATCTGCTGTTCTTTCTCTTCATTCTCTGTGAGGGAACTGTATTTCAGATTGGAATGTGAACTAAGATTAATGTTTCATAATTAAAGTGTTGTTTGTGATGAATATTGGGTCACTCAGTGAAGCATTTCGCTTTCGGGAGCGCCCAGGTAAGAGGGTTTTAATCCTCCGGTGTTGATCAGTATCTTTTCAAGGACAATGCCGGGTTCCAGCACTCTGAAACGTAACATGTGCTTTCCTTCCTGCTGAACAGAATGATTTGTAGCAGATTTAATGATATGTTCTGACTGCCATTTTCCCAATTCTCCTTTGTAATGGCCATTGAAGTTGACAATTTGCGGAGTTTCGTTGTCAAAAGAAATTTCGTAACGCAATCCTTTATTATGATTAAAATTTAAAGTCGGTGCTAATAGTAACTGGACTTCAAACTTCCCTTTTGATTCAAAATTGATATCATATTCCAGCCAGATATTTTCATCGGCTTTTGGATAGGCATTCTGTGGAAACGTTGTCACTCCCGACTTTGTTTTTCCAAAATCAGGAATCACTTCCCAATGGATTCGGTCAGAATTGCTCATTCTTGCAAAATTTTCTGCCTCAATGGAAACATAGCCGTTTTTCTCCTGAAATATTTTTTCTTTGGGAACCTCGGCTTCAGAAATATAGGTCACTTCAGGCATTATATTTTCTTTTCCGTCTGCCCAGCTTTTATATCCTATCCTCATCTGATCCATCATATGCTTCCATTTTCCTTCGGCAATCACATTATTGTATTGATTATCCAGATAAGCGTTTCTTTCAAAACATGCCTTCACTTTATCTGCGTAGAAATTGGCTCCCGGATCTTTTTTCGCTGCCAGTTCCCTGTTTTTTGCCACCGCATAGTACATTTCGTATAAATTACTGCATGCATCAATCGGGTACAAAACCAACTGATAATACGCATCCTGATATTCTGCAGGAATCTGCTCTTTTAACCGTAAGGCGTCTACGGCCAATGCTCTGTAATCATTTAAGACCGTTTCAAATTCATGGTAATTCTCTAGGCTGTATGTTTTGCTGTCAAGGGTTTCAGGGGTTACTCTTCTGTTGTATTTGGAATACATGTTAATCATCCCGGCAATTTCCCCGGCATGTTTTTCACCAAACTGCTGAGCAGCCCACTTCTCAGTATATTCCAAAAGATTTTTAGCATTAAACTGCTTCGGATTCCAGGCCATTTCCAGGAAAAAACTGATCGGAAACTCCATAGGTTTTAAATCTCCCACATTCACTACCCAAAGCTTATCTACTTTATGTTCATAAGAAAGATTCATCTGTTCCCAGACTCTCTGGATGGGACTGATGTTAATCCATTTGGAGTTTCTTGGGCCGCCTACATAATCAAAATGGTAATAGATTCCATAGCCTCCTTTATGCAAAGGTTTTGAAAGATCAGGGAGCTTTCTTACATTTCCCCAGTTATCATCACAGAAAAGCAGGATCACATCATCCGGAACCCGCATTCCTTTATCATAATAGTCCTGAACTTCTTTATACAATGCCCAGACCTGAGGTGTTTTCTCTGCTTTTTTACCTGTAACATCAGCAATGATTTTACGCTGATCTTTTACAATTTTCTCGAGCAGGGAAATATTAGTTCCCTCTCCCATCGCTTCATCACCATCACCACGCATTCCTACTGTAACAAGCTTTTCCCAGCTCTTGCTTCTTTCGAGTCCGGATTTCCAGAACTTCTTTAAAACTTCTGCATTTTTAGCATAATCCCAGATATTCGGGAGGTTATTTTTTTTGATATACCTGTGCCAGTCGGTTTGTGCCAAAGCCATAGGCTCATGGTGAGAAGTTCCCATCACAATACCCATTTCATTTGCTAACGGCCCGCTCAGATGATCGTCGTCATAGAATGCTTTCCCCCACATTGCCGGCCAGATATAGTTTCCTTTAAGACGCAGAATCAGTTCAAAAACTTTTTCGTAAAATTTAGAATTAACTCCGCCAAAAGTTGCTCTTGCCCAGCCTCCAAGTGAAGGTTCTTCATCGTTAAGGAAAATACCGCGATACTCTACAGCAGGCTCACCATCAGTATATAATCCTTTTTTAAAGTATACATTTTCTTTTTTCTCAACCGGAACATCTGCCCAATAATACCATGGTGAAACACCTATCTGCTTAGACATTTCATAAATTCCATAAATTGTTCCCCTTTTATCACTACCTGCAATCACAATGGCTTCGGAAACGCCCGGAAAAGGATTGCTGACATTCTGAATGATATATTTTTCCCTTTTCCCTGTTAATGCTTTTCCATCCAGCTTTTTTTGCCGAATTAAATTATCAATGGTCTTGCTTTTACCTGCTTCACCAATAATGATGATCATTCCGTTCACACCAGAGTTTTGGGAAACCAGATGAGGCTGAACACCGGTTACTTTTTGAAAATCGGATTGAAGGTTCGCAACAGCACGCAGAATTCCTTTGTCCGAATCACTGTCTGAAAAAAGCATCAAACCTGAATTACGCTCTTTCAACACCACCGAATTTTCTGTCTTAGCAAAAGAAATAAATGGTTCGGTTGCTTTTACAAAAAATATAAACAACAACATAAGAAACAGCGAAATGTTTTTTGTAAAATTCATACTATATCTTTTTGATTTAATTTTTAAATAAGTTCATATCCACAAATTCTCCCATTCTCCTGTAGCCGGATTCATTGGGATGAAGAAAATCATGATCGTGCATATCGTTTAAGATGACTTCCGGATTTTCACTTTGCATGTGTTTGGCAAAATCGATGACGGCATCAAACTTCCCGCTGTTTCTTATCCAGTCGTTCACTTTTTTCCATGACTCAATACGAAAAGGTTTGTCGTAGAATGACTTTCCGAAAGGAAGAATCGTTGCTCCGTACACTTTGATTCCGTTAGCATGTGCCTTATCGATCATCACCTGATAAGCGGCAATGAGTTCTTCTGTTATTTTGTAAGCCTCATCAGGATCTCTTGTTCCTCCCAGATCATTCACTCCTTCCAGAATGATCAGCCATTTTACGCCCTGCTGATTGAGAATGTTATAATCGAAACGGTCTATTGCTGTAGGACCCAAACCGCCACGCACTACACAATTCCCACCAATCCCGAAATTAAGGACACTTACATTCCTGGTCGAAGGATTTGCCAGTAACCGCTGAGAAAAAATATCCGGCCAGCGATTCTGTCTGTTGGTTCCCGATCCTCTTCCATCGGTAATGGAATTCCCCATAATAGCCACCGCATACGAAGATTCACCGGTCTTTACATCGATGTTAAAAAGCGAATACCAATGATCTGTTTTTACAGGATTTTTAAATACCGCAGCATTGGTCTGCTCACCTTTAACAATAAAAGAGGTTGTTCTTGAACCCGGATGTCCGGTGACAGATTGGGTTACTTTTCCATAGGAAATGGTAATGGCCAGCAGCGAATTAGGTTTGAGATTAAAGTTCACTTCATCGGAATAAATATCAGATCCGGGAGCAATTTTAAAACTGTTTTTATTCTCAAACGTTAATGTCCTGATAGTGGCTGCATCCACATTGCTGCTATCGGATGGCACGGCAATAGAAACTGTTTTTACTGCAAGGCTGTCTGTAGAATACCTATTGGAAAAACGTAACCGCAATTTTTTCCCACCCACAGATACACGCACAATCTGACGCAGGGTATTCCCCGAAAGCCCCGGTTCCGGCGGCAGATTTTTGAGTTCCACCAATTGGGGAGCCGTTGCCCAGGTAGTGAGCCACTGGTCTTTGGAAGACTTTTTTTCCAAACTTCGAGAGGAAGAGCAGGAAATCAAAAATCCCGAAATGATGAAGATGTATAGGTTTTTGAAGTGCATTTTTCCCTGTTTTTTGTTTATCAATCTTTAATTTCTTACTACAAATCCTCCGTTCGGCTGAATTTCAATCATAAAGTCGCCTTTTGCATTTACTTTTAGTTCTTTTTCTGACGAATTTCCCTGCGCATCATCATTAATGAATCTAACTGTTTTCCCTGCAAACATCGGAAGCTTTATTTTCAGTTTCCGGGATTGTTTTTCAGCGTTTACACCAGCCACATACCATTGATCTGCATGTCTTCTCGCAACCACGGCATATTTCCCGGGATAGCCGTCTATGAAAACTGTTTCATCCCAAAGTGTTGGAACTTCTTTCATAAAGCTGAGCTGAAATTCCGGAGCATCGGTCAGATTATTCGGCATGATGCCAAACATCTGAACGGGATTCTGAAACAGGACTGCCGTAGCCAGCTGAAAGCCGTCCGTAGTATGTCTTTTATTTTTATCCCTGTTGGATTTCGTTAAATATTTATTGAGGAAAGTCCCGCCAAATTCCATACTGCCCACTGTATTTCTGATGAAAGGATGAAGTGTGGCAAAAAAAGCTTCCTGTTTCCGTACATCTTCTGAGAAATAAAGCATTTCTGAAGCAAGAACAGCTTCGCTTCCTGCATAATTCGGATACATCACTTCCCAACCTCTCGGGACAGTGGCTCCATGGAAAATAATGGTTAATCCGTAATCATTGGCATCTGACAGAATATCTTCGTAAAGACGCATGGTTTCCTGTTTATCTCCTCCGAAGAAATCGACTTTCAGTCCTTTTACGCCCGCTTCTTTCAGCCATTTCATTTCTTTTTTCCGTTCAACGGATGAATTCATTTTGTTTCTAGGTCCCATTGGTGCATCATTCGCAGCACCGTTGGAATTATACCAGAGTAATACCCCGACATTTTTAGATTTTGCATATTGAATAAGCTCTTTCATGCGGTCTTTACCTATGTTTTTATCCCAAAGCGCATCCATAAGAATAAACTGATATTTCAGTGCAGCAGCAAGGTCTATGAATTTCACCTGATCATCATAGTTCATACTGTTATCCTGCCAAAGAATCCAGCTCCAGATAGATTTTCCGAACTGATATTCCTGTGACGGCTCATACATCGGATCTACCACATCAAAAGGAATCGTGGTCTCCACAACAGGTTTCAAAGAATTCCCCACTGTAATTGTTCTCCATGGTGTTTTTCCGGGAAGAGAAACAGCTGCTCCGGTACTTCCGAAGCCGTTATTTTCAGAAATGTTCGGATAAGCGACTTTGTAAAGGCTTTTTTCTGCTGTGGTTTCAAGGTGTGAAGCACAATATGTACTGTTCACTCCAGTCTCGGAAAGTAATACCCATCCTTCATTTCCGATATGGAAAAGACCAGGGAAAACGTATCCGTAATCGGATGGTATTCCCAGCTCAGCATCAGCTTTATAACCACTTTCATAACTTGGCGCTGTGCGGGCAAATCCTGTCATCGGCTTCATCATAGGTGAAAGAAAAGTAGTCGTCTGTGACGGAAATCTGTACCCTGTGGATTCTGACTTTATCACAACACTCAGCCGCTCTTTCATCGGTGGAATATTGTAGCGGAAAGCAATATTGTTGTTGCTCACCTGAAATTCAATGCCTATTTCATGCTGATCTGCATTGATGAAATTAACGGTTAAAGTATTCGTATTATAATGAACCTCAGATTTTTTGATTTTTTCGTTTGTATATTTCTTAGAAACAATATCCTTTTTGCTGTCCATAAATTTCAGATCCTTTGAAAAATCGGACTCATTGGTTACCAGGCCCAGCGGGGATTTTTCAAGCATTGTTTTTCCCTGAAGGATAACATTATACGATGCTTTTCCCTCTTCCGAAAAAACCTGAAGCTTCAGGTGTCCATCAGGACTTGAAATCTCTGCTACCTGTGCAAAACCTTTGCTGATCAGAAACAGGCTGATTACTATATATAAAACTTTTTTTCTCATAACTCATTATTTTCAAGAAAGGTCCAGTAATCGAAATACATAATATCTGTTGAGGCTTTTCCATTGAATACAAAGTACAGATCATGAATGCCGGTAATCTTTTCAGCCATCTGAACTTTTACGGTTTCCCAGCGGTCATCTCCACCCGTCAGCGGAACCTTTACCGTTGCAGCAACCGGGCCGTTCACAGCATCCAGATGAACGGTCATTGTGACGTCACTGTTATGGGTAGTTCCTACTCTTGCAGAGAAGGCAGCAGCTCCTTTTTTCCGGAAATCTACATTCTTTACACTGCTATAAGCCCCATTTTTCTTTGCTTTGATGAAAACACCAGCCTCTTTATTCTGATAGGATTTTACATTTTCCGACCAGGCAATCATTTCTGCCTGATTGAATGAATAAGGATTAACTGTCGCGATAGCTTTTGTAATTCCGTTGGTCATTTTAAATGGTGAGATGGAACCGTCTTTATTGAATGTAAGCTCTTCCAGACTTACCGATCTTGTAAAACCGCTTCCGCCTGGCAATGCCCCATTGTGATAAAAGAAATACGTTTTCCCCCGGAAATCAATAACACCGGGATGATTGGTGAATGATTTCCCTTCAGTAGGCATTACAATTCCTCCATATTTCCATGGTCCCTGTGCTGTTTTACCTGTAGAATATCCTATGAATTCAGGAAGCGGACCTCCCGGCCAGAAAAGATAATACAGGTTTTTCCTTTTGTACAGCCACGGGCCTTCCTCGTATTTTGTGGGTCTTTCCGGATTAGGCTTTCCGTCCCTTATTCCAAATGATTCTTCGGTCATCGGAACTTCTGTAATATTTCCGGAATAGGAGATCATATCTTCATTCAGCTTTACGTATTTTAATTTAGGATTTCCCCAATACATATGAGCCTGTCCGTCATCATCCACAAAAACGGTGGGATCAATATCTCCCCATTCGCTCTGAACAAGAGGTTTTCCCAGCGGATCATGAAAAGGTCCAAACGGACTGTCGCCAACGGCAACCCCTATAGCGCCTTTGTTATTGGTTTTAGACCACATCGGAACGTATAAAAAAAACTTTCCGTTTCTTTCTACACATTGTGCGGCCCAGGCATCACGTTTTGCCCAGTCGAAATCTTTATACGAGAGAATTGTTCCGTGATCTGTCCAGTTGATCATATCATTGGTGGAATACACTTTCCAGTCGTTCATGGTAAACCAGGTGGAATCATCCTCATCATGTGTCGTGTACACATACAGCCTGTCATTGTACACCATTGGTGCCGGGTCTGCAGTATAATTGGTCTGAATAATAGGGTTCTGAGAAAGTAATATTCCCGAATATCCTGTTAAACAGAGATTAAGTATTGCCTTTATTGTTTTTTTCATATTTAACTTTTATTTGAGCACTAAGGCCGCTATCACCTGTAGGAGCTAAATGGTTGAATTATTAAGGTTTTCGAAATTTGGTTTCTCATATTGTTATAGCCATTTTAACCACCCCGTCAAAAAATCTTCGATTTTTTGACACCCCTCCAAAGGAGGGAAATTTTTATCTTATTTTTTCTGAAAGCTCCAGTAATCGAAATTAAATAACTTTCTTCCTGCCGTAATATTTTTCCCCTGGAACACAAAGTATACATCATGAACACCGGAAACAGATTCTGAAATTTTTGAGGTCAGGGTTTTGAACTCTTCCCAGCCACCGGTTCTCGGAATTTCAATCTCGGCTATTTTTGGCCCTTTAACATCATCCAGATGAACTTCCAGAATTCCGCCATCAATTCCTGCGGCAACGGAAGCTGAAAATCCTGAAGTTCCCTTTTCAAAATCTACCGAACGGACCCTGATATACCCTCCTGCTCTGGCATCGGAGACATACACTCCGGTTTTTCTGTTTTCGGAAGTGCTGCATTTTTCCGACCATGCCATAGTTTCGGCTTCGGTTCTCTGATATGGATTTAAGGTTCCAGCCGGAGCTACACCTTCTTTGGTCATGGTGATCTTCGGAATAGTCCCGTCAGCATTATATCTGAATTCTTCTACAGCAGTTGAGCGTCCGTAGCTTCCTCCGGCCGGCAATAGTCCGGTATGGTAAAACAGGTAGGACTTTCCTTTGAAATCGATAATTCCGCCATGGTTGGTAAAGCTGTTAGTAGGCTGGTCGGTCATTATTTTCCCCTGATATTTCCACGGCCCGGTTGGCGATGGGCTGGTTGAATAAGATAAACATTCTGTTCTTCCGGTCATTCCGGCATACATCATATAATATTGATTGTTTCGCTTGTAAAGCCATGGTCCTTCTACATATACATCATCAAATTTTTCCTGCTTTTGCAGAACCTCATCACTTTTCCCGGGACGTCTCAGCCCGCCGAAAGCTTCCACCGATTGTGGAATTTCTGTGATTTTCCCCTGATAGGAAGTCATATCTTTATTGAGCTTCACATAAAATAATTTACTGTTTCCCCAATACAGATAAGCCTGTCCGTCATCATCTATAAAAACTGTCGGGTCAATATTATCCCAGGTTCCGGTTGAAATCAGAGGTTTTCCCAAAGCATCTCTGAAAGGCCCGGTAGGACTGTCAGACACCGCAACCCCAATAGCCATATTGTTGTCAACGGTCTGTACACAGATATACCAGTAGAATTTACCGTTTCTTTCAATACACTGTGCTGCCCAGGCTCTGTCCCGTGCCCAGCTGAAAGACTCTAAAGAAATAGGCGAACCATGGTCTGTATAATTGACCATATCTTCCGTGGAATACACCCGCCATTTGGTCATCGTATAAAAATCAAATCCCGGCTGATCATCCCCTGTATAAATATACATTTTCCCCTTATAGACCATGGGAGCAGGATCTGGTGTAAAATGGGTCTGAATAACCGGATTCTGCGCAGAAATACCAATCCCTGCCAACAGAAAAGAAAGTGTGATATATTTTAAGTTTCGTTGATTCATATCTTAATCTTATTTATTTGAGTGAAATGAATTTATAATAGGCAACACCATGTGCCGGAATGTCCAATGAAAGACCTTTTTTGTCCGTATTGATTTCTGCAATATCCTTCTGTCTCCAAAGGTCACGAACCGTCTGAACACCTGAAATCCCTAATTTTTTGAAATCTTTATAGGGTAGCGTCACTTTTTCTCTTCCGAAATTGGCAAAAGCCACAGCTTTGCTTCCGTCCTCCAAATCTTTGACATAAATTCTGAGCTCACCAATGGTCTGCAAACCAACACCCTGTTTTCCCAAAGTATCCTGATTGACGGCAATAACCTCATCATTCGTCAGAAGGTTTAAAGTGAAATCATCCAGTTTCTCAAGGTCACAGCCAATCAGCAACGGGGCTGAAAAAATACTCCACAGACTCATATGAAGATACTGTTCATCAGGCTTCAACCGGCTCTGATGTGGATTTCCCCAACCGACAACGCCAACAACCAGCATATCCGGATCGTTCCGGTTTCCGGGTTTCGCAAAAGGAGCTGCCTTGTCCTGAGCAAGGGCAATATTCTTTACGCTTGACCAGGTGTCTGTAATATCGTTGGTGGTACGCCAGGATTGTGCATTGACCTCATCACCCCACTTCCACACATCACCCATTCCGTATTGGCAGAGGTTATACACAATGTCTCTCGGCTGCTGCTTCAAAAGGCTTCCCATCAGTCTGAATGGTTTCACGCCTTTATCCAAATCTCCGCCTCCCTGAAAAGCAAGAGAAGGAATTTTATTTGGATCATTATCCGGCAGCCCGTCAATCACTCCACCATAACTGCACCAGTCGTATTTCAGGTAATCAACGCCCCATTTGGTATAGCTTTCAGCATCCTGTTTTTCGTAACCGTAGCTTCCGGCACATCCGCCACAGGTCCATGGACCGGGGGAAGAATAAATTCCCATTTTCAAGCCATTGTTATGCATGTAGTCTGCAAGGCCTTTCATATCAGGAAATTTGGAATTGGTCAGGATATAACCGTTTTCATCACGCATTTTTCCCTGGAATGAAGGGTCTTTTCCATCTCTGTTATACTGCCAGGAATCATCTATATTGATATAATTCCATCCGTGATTGATTAGCCCCGACTTTATAAGGGCATCTGCTGCACGTTTCACTTTATCGGCAGAAACTTCATGTCCGAAGCAGTTCCAGCTATTCCAGCCCATTGTAGGTGTAAGGGCGATCCTGTCTCCACATTCTATTTTTAATTTTTTTGAAACTGAACCTTTCGCATTTTTAGCATTCAAAATCACTTCATAACTTCCTTTAGAATCTATTTTTCCAGTGATGATTCCGGTGTGTGAATCTATTGTTAAACCTTTCGGAAGGTTTTTCGCCGTAAAAGTCATTGGTCTGTCACCCGTTGCCGCAACCCTGAACAAAAAAGGTGAGCCAGGACGAACTCCGTAAACGCCTACTGAATTAATTTTTGGAGTTGCCGCAGGTTTTGGCGTCAAAATATAAGGTACTGATGAAATTGGGTTAAATGTTATCAATTTTGCACCGCCTGCTGTTTCAAACTTAGCATCTGCCCAATCGGCGTGATCATAATAAGGTCCGTTTCCGCCGTCTGTTACGACTAATTCTAATTGTTTTACACCTTCCAGCGAAACGGAAACAGGCTTTGCTTTATCGCCTAATTTCATGACCCCGCTAGACCAAAGTTTTTTGTTGTCGCCATAAATTTCAAATTCGGCAGCGGGATTTTGACCTTTGATTTCATCATCCATTCCCACCATTGCGGTAAAGATTTTTGCTTTGCCATTTAAATTAATCAACAAAGAACTTTCAGCGTGAGTTCCGAAACCTCTTTTGAAAACTTCGCCGGCAATGGTTATAGGTTTTCCGTCCACTGAAGTATTGATGCCGGGTTTTCCGTGTCCCTGTGTTACAACGCTCAAATCCAACTGGTCTAACCAAACGGTTGACTGCGCATTTAAACAGTATCCGGCAATTAAAAAACTGAAAATAAAGAGTTTAAATCTGAACATTTTTTAAATTGTAACTGATATATTAATTATAACTCATAACAAATGACTTAAGTTTTGGCTAAAGCCCATTCCTATTGATATTCCTGAATTCAGCTTTAATTTTCATTAAATTTCCACCAATCGAAATAGAAAAGGTCTTTTTCTCCCTTAAAAACAAAATATAAATCGTGGATTCCTCTTACACTTTTCAGAGGTGTATTAATGGTTTTATATAAGTCGCCCTCACCTTTTCCTGTAACGTTAACAACGCCAAGCATAGGCCCATTAAGAGCATCTGAACGTACTTCTATTTTTCCTCCATAGAGAGAAGCAACATTCACATCTAAAGATTTTACGCCTTTGGAAAAATCTACTCCCTGGATTTTAATATAATCACCATTGTTAATTGAGGTAACGATGATACGGTCTGTGATTTTTTTACCTCTGTTATAGGGTTGATTGCGTTCCCATTCTGTGACCATTTCTGTTTTCAGGCCTTCGCTGTAAGCCATAGTTTCTGCTTCAACTTTTTTATAAGGATTCAGAGTACCCACTCTTTTTGCGCCATCCGCAGTCCAGAAAGGAAGCTTCTGAATAGTTCCATCTGCATTGTAGGTAATTTCTGTGACACTGACAGACCGGCGTTCGTAATGCTTGCTCATGGTCTGCATCCTAAGCATATGGTTGAATCCGAAAACATAAGATCTGCCTTTGAAATCTATAATACCGGGATGATTTCCGCTGGATCTCTGGTCACCATCCATGATCACACCTCCATAATTCCAAGGTCCTGTAGGTGATTTTGCCATGGCATAACCAATCCCTTCCGGGCAACATTTTGATGCGTAAGCCATATAATAATGGTTATTTTTTTTCCAAACCCAAGGTCCTTCCTGATACTTGAAAGGATCTGGCTGGTCTTTCACCTTCGCAAACGAAGGGTCTTTGGTGATTGGTCCGGCAAGAGATATCATATCTTCATTCAGTTTAGCATACCAAAGATTGGGATTTCCCCAGTACAGATAAGCCTGCCCGTCGTCGTCAATTAAAACTGTGGGATCGATGTCATCCAGAGAATTTTTGATCAAAGGCTTACCAATAGGATCGGTGAAAGGACCATACGGACTGTCCGCCACTAAAACACCAATCCCCATATTGTTCGGCATTGGACAATACATATAGAATTTACCATTTCTTTCGACAACCTGTGGTGCCCAGGCACCGTTGTCGGTATTTACCCATTTAAAATCTTTGAGCGAAGCCACTACACCGTGATCTGTCCAATTGACCATATCTGTGGAAGTGTAGAGCAACCAGTCTTTCATTTTGAATCCGAAAGCATCGTCCTCATCATGGCTCGTATAAAGATAAACCGTATCCTTATAAACCATTGGTGCCGGGTCGGCAGTATACTTGGTTTGGATAATCGGATTTTGAGCGAAGGAAATCTGAAAAAACCCTAAAATCATTATTAAAATTAAAAACTTCATAATCAATACTTTAATATTATTTCAAACTTACATTTATCTTTTTCCCAGCATAATTCACCGATTTCTGCTGGCCATCAGGAAGAATCAGGTTAAAACTCCTTGTCTCAATCATTCCTTTGTATTTACCTTTCCGCTCACCTATCGTGAGTATTTTTGATTTTTCGTTCCAGTGAAAAGGTATTTCTGTATAGGCACCTTTTTCATAATTATAATTATCGAATTCATCTTCATATAAGATAAAATCTGCATCTGCTCCCGGATAGATTTTTACCGTAAGATTATCCCATTTTTTCTCAGTGGCATATTGTACATCTGGCCCCAACGGAATGATACTTCCTGCTTTTACATACAAAGGAATCGTCTGAAGATTAACAGATTTCTGAATTTCTTTCCCTCCACTGTATTTTTCATTGGTCCAGAAGTCAAACCAATCTGTTCCTTCCGGTAGATAAACTTTAACGGTTTTATTTTGGCTAAAATCTATGTTGGTAACTGAATTATCCTTATTGCTGTCGGTTTTATTCCAACCTTCATTTTCGTCAGTTTTAACTGCTTTTTCAGGGGTATATTGGGCATTGAGAACCGGTGCCACCAACATTGATTTTCCAAAAAGATATTCGTTATTCATATCCCACGTTTTTCTGTCTGAAGGAAAGTCCATGGAAAGGGCTCTCATAAAGCTTGATCCGTTTTTTGAAACATCATGGGAAACAGAATAGATATACGGTAACATACTGTAACGCAGTCTGATGAATTTTTCTATCGCATCATACACAATGTCTCCTTTATTTCCAAACTGATAAATTTCCCTCGCAACATCGGTTCCATGCGAGCGCATCATTGGTGTAAAGGTTCCATACTGTAGCCACCGGACATACAGTTCCTGGAACATTGGATTTTTTGAACCTCCATTTCTTTTATACACACCAGCAAAGAAACCTCCGATATCGGAATTGAAATTCGGGTTTCCGGTAAGGCTGAAATTCAATCCTGCCGGTACCTGTTTGCGCAATGTTTCCCAGGAAGAATTGACATCGCCGGACCAGGTATTGGCCGCATATCTCTGCTGGCCTGCAAACGCTGATCTTGTTAAAATAAAAACCCTTTTATCACTGGTGGTTTCACGCTGATGGTCGTAAACACCACCTACTGTCATCAGCGGATATGCGTTTCTTACTTTTCTGAATGAGCCAAGGTAGGTTTTAGTATCCAGGTCTTCCGCTTTTTGGCTGAGATGATCAGGTTCTGTTGAGTCCATCCACCAGGAATCCACTCCCAGGCTGAAAATACCTTTGTTAAGGTATTTCCAGTATATATTTCTGGCTTCAGGGTTGTACGCATCATAAACACGGACACCGGAAGGATAATTCATATCCGGAGGCCAGACATCACGGCCTGATTCAGGCCATGTACTGATGTTGAAAAGCATTCCCTTTGAATCCATTTCATGGTATTGCCTGGTCATTGGCCCGAATGACGACCAGATGGAAACCGAAAGATGGGCATTCATATCATGGATATCCTGTATCATTTTTTTAGCATCCGGAAAATCGGGACTGATAAAGTCCATGGCGTTCCACTGATAATTGTTTCCCCAGTATTGCCAATCCTGTATGATTCCGTCTAAAGGGACTTTCAGATCGCGGTATTTTTTAACCACATCTGTCAGTTCATCCTGGCTTTTGTAACGTTCTTTGCTTTGCCAGTAGCCATATGTCCATAAAGGAAGCATGGGTACATTTCCTGTAAGGTCACGCATTCCGGCAACGACTCCATCGGCATTTTTACCATAGATAAAATAATAATCTATACCATCTCCCACTTCTGATGAAAAGGATGTTTTCTGAGGCGTATCCGTAAATTGTGTTGGTGAATAGTTATCCCAAAAAACACCATATCCTTTTACAGACTGGAAAAAAGGCACAAAATCCCAGGTATTATTCTGAATCATTTTTACATCGGTATTCCGCTGGGACATTTTTTCATTTTGCAGAATTCCCAGACCGTAAATAGGTTCGTCTTTTTCAAGCTGAAAATCCTGTCTTATAGAATAAGTCTGCGTTCCGGCATCATTGAATGGCTTGAAGTCATTTGCGGTTTCTTTCAAAAGCTCCTTTCCGGATGGTAATGTATAAGTGATCACTCCATTTTTAGTATTAATAGAAAGCAGGAGGTCATTTGTTTTTAATGAAATAACATTATTTTTTTCTGAAACTGAGAATTTGATTTTCTGCTCCTGTTTAATGACCGACAAACTATTTTTGACAAATGATTTTCCGGCGGGATATTTAATAACCCTGATCGTATTTTCTCCATAAAATTTCACTTCAACATTCATATGATCAGCAGAAAACTTCAATCCTGAATCTGTTTTCTGATAAGCCTGTGCACTGACATTTACCATTCCGGAAAACATGATGACCGTAATGATAGAAGTTTTGGTGTTTATCTTTGTAAAGCCCATTTTATTTCAGATTTGAATTACTTTTCTTTATGCCTTTGACTTAAAAACATTATTTAAAAAGTACCTGGGCAAACTGATGCAGACTATTTCTCCAAACCGGCCATGTGTGGCCTCCCGGATAATCTGTGTACGTATATTTAATTCCGGTTTTATCCAGTTCTTTCAACATTTTCTGACCGTTTTCATAAGCAATATCATCTTTTCCGCCCATTGAAATCCAGAAATTTCTGATGTTGGATGAAAAAGCAGATTTATTTTCATTTAAAAATTTGTACTGTTTATCGGCAACATCCTGAAGCATCGGTAGCATATATCCTGAACTGAAAACTCCCAAACCGGAAAACATCTCAGAGTTCTGAATTCCGGCATACAGCGTATAAATTCCACCCATGGAAAGTCCTGCCAACGCACGGTTTTCTTTACCTTTTTTTATCCTGTAATTAGATTCGGCAAACGGAATGATGGATTCTTTCAGCTCTTTTTCAAACATCTGAAGATTGCGCTCTCCAAAGTTCCGGATTCCGCCTTGTCCGATATTGGCGTCCGGCATAATGATGACCATTTTTTTTGCCTTTCCTTCTGCAATCAGATTGTCCAGAATCAGATTGGTCTTGCCCTGGTTAGCCCAGCCGCTTTCATCTTCACCGCCGCCATGTAAAATATACAGTGCAGGATAAGATTCAGCAGGATTCTGGTCGTAACCCGGTGGCGTGTAAATAAAAATTCTTCTCCAGGAATTGGTGACTTTGGAATAGAAATTTTTAATACGGATATCTCCATGAGGGACGTCTTTTAATGCATAGAAATCATCTCCTTCGAAAGGAATATCTATTCCACTGGCATACCTTCCCATTCCGTAGAATGTTTCGCTGGACGGATCTGCAACCGCAACCCCATCAATCAGCAGGGAATAATAATGGAAGCTTCCGCTTTGCGGATCAGTTGTACCTGTCCAGAAGCCATCAGCATCTTTTTTCAGATCGTATTTTTTTCCTAAATCGATCTGAACTTTCTGTGCTTCCGGTGCCTTCACTTTGAACATCACTCTTCCGTCGGGAAGGATCTGAGGATACTGGGCATTTCTTATATTGGTTGCTGCAGGAGTTCCCAAAACGGTAAATCCTTCAAACTTAGTTTTGTCAACAGGCTTAAACAACAGCTGTGAAAAAATGTATAAATCATTTTTCCAAACCTTAAAATCATGGCCGCCCGGTTCTATATAAAAGATATGAGGGATTTTATTTTTTCTCAGATAATCGCTCGTTCTTTTGCTGAAAGGCATCAGCCCGTCTGCATCACCACAGGAAATAAAGATCAGCTTCAGCTTTAACGCATCCTGTGGATTGGGTAAAAGCTTATTGGGTTCTTTTGTATTGGGTGCAGAAGAAAATGCGCCGAGCCAGGCAAACTTATCAATGTTTCCGAAAGCAAAATTCTGTGTCTGTCCGCCTCCCATTGACAATCCTGCCAAAGCACGGTTTTCACGGTCTTTTTTAACCGGATATTTTTTTTCTACAAACGGAATCAGGTCAGTCAGCAAATCTTTTTCAAAAGTTGCAAAAGCTTCCACTTTATCCTGAGCCATTATATTTCCTGTCGCCCTGTCATCCTTCATCGCACGGCCGTTGGGAAGTACAACAATCATCGGCTGCAGTTTTCCCTGTGCATACAGATTGTCCAGAATAATATTGGGTTTTCCCTGATTGAACCATTCTTTTTCATCCCCGCCAATTCCGTGAAGAAGATAAAGAACAGGATATTTTTCATTTTTTTTGAATCCCGGCGGTGTATAAATCAAAGCTCTTCTTGTTGTTCCAACGGTTTTCGATTGGTATTGAATCGTGTCAATTTTCCCGTGGGAAACAGCAGCATTTTCCACATCGAAACCCTGCGGCGCCTGCTGATCAAAAGTTTGTGCGGGAACAAACATTCCCGACAAAACAAGTCCTAAAGCCCATATAACTGATTTATTCATGATTTTTATTTGTATTTTTTACACTTATTAATTGAGATAAAAAAATAATAGCGTATATTTTATTTACTGTTTACAACAGACTTTTATCTGATTCTTATTTTCCGACTTCAGTGACTCTGAAAAAATCCACATCTACGAAGCCTCCGGTATTTTTAGTGGCATAATTGAAAACTGCGAATTTTGATCCCATAAAAAATCTACGGTAATCAAAGATCATTTTGTAATCTTTTGCCATTTCCGTCCAGTTCTTCTGATCAGTACTGTAATAAAAGTCTGCAAGATCTTTCCCGAGGTTAAAATCAGCATCGATACGAAGAAAAACTTTATCAGAATTAAGAGGAATCCGTTTTTTTTCTTCTTTTTTAACCCCTGTAATGGCTTTTGTTTTATTATCCAGGCTCACTTCGTTGGTTGAAAAAACAATGAATTTTTCTTCACCTTCCTTTACTACTGACAAAATCCCGGAATCCCCGTTGAAGGCACTGAAACCTGCTACATCTCCATCTTTCATTCCTTTAAGTTCCATTGCGACAACTGCTGAAGAAGTCGGACCCTCCATTCTCTGGGTCAAAGTGTTGGGAGCCGCGTACAGATTGTCTACCACTCTGCTGGTTTTCAGTCTCAGAAAGCCTTTTCTTTCAGATAAAGACCATGCTTCATTCACTGGATTATGATTCCATTGCCACTGGATTTTCATTGTTTTACCAGAGAACTCATCGCTTTCCACCAGATGATTTTTGGGTTTGAACGGCGGAAGCGGAACTTCTCCTTTCAAAGGAACTTTTCCGTTATCTCCCAATACCGGCCAGTCGTTTTCCCATTGAACAGGCAGAAGCAACGGAACTCGTCCCACTCCGTTTCTGTCCTGGAAAATAAGGGAATACCAGTTTCCGTTTTTATCATCTATCAAAGCGCCCTGACCTGCATAGGAAAATCCTAAAAAATTATCTTCCAGAATTACTTTTTTCTCGTAAGGACCTGTCACTTTATCTGCCCTGTAGACTACCTGGCGGCGTTTTCCGTTTCTTGGCCATGATATCATCATCATATAATATTTTCCGTTTCTTTTGATGATCTGATTACCTTCCAGAAGTCCGGTTTCCGAAGCATCTTTCTGAAATACCTCAGTTCCATCCGGATTTCCGATCACTTCTTTAAAATCAGGACTCAGTTCAAAAACTTTATTGGAAGTGAAAACATATATCCTGTCATCATCATCAAAAAACAAAGACGCATCATGAAAATGCCGTGTTCTGGTGATGAGTTTCCATTTTCCCTTTTCGGGATGATCAGTCACATAGAAATAGGATTTGAAAGGTTCATCATTCGGAGAAAACAAAACGTAATATTTCCCTTTATGGTAGCGAATTGATGAAGCCCATTGGCCTCTGCCGTAAACGGTTCCGTTCAATAAATCATATTTCGAGTTGTCGTTCAAAGTGTCAAAAACATACCCGGACATTTCCCAATGTACCAGATCTCTGGAATGCATTACCGGAGCTCCGGGCATCAGATGCATGGTGGTACTGATCAGGTAAAAATCATTTCCGTTTCTGGTAATGGATAGATCCGGTGCATCTGCCCAGATGATGGGATTGGTAAAAGTTGTACTCTGCTTTCCGGAAGAGTTTACCTGGGCTGAAAGAAGATTCAGCCCGATAAACCCCAAAAAAGAAACTATATAAGATATTTTGATTTTCAAAATGTATGTGATGTTTGGTTTTACTCTTAGTTTTTCATTTTAAAACACTTAATCTTTGTCATTAAGTATCTTTTCTAATGTCCTACTATTGCGGGATAATATCATTGGAAGAAGTACTGTACAGTCCGATAAGACTCCCCGTAAAACCTCCCGCTACATCAGTAGAAAGTATATCTCCTGAAACTTGTCCTCCCAGATTTTTGAAGTTTTTGCCATCCAAAGAATAATTGAAGCTAATTTCATCTTTTTCTCCTGTAGCCTGAAATTTGATAGTCTTTGAAAGTGAAATTTTTTCGCTTGCAATCAATTTTGATTGGCCTTTTTCTGTTCTTTCCAATACGATATAGAAATCTTTATCTTTTTTGGTAATTCCGAAAACGTAATTGAATGTTTCGCTTTGGTAGAGGGTAATTCCAGCCAATTCTTTTTCCGATTTTGGTTTATAATCCAAGGTTACGGAAGTTTCAAAATCTTCGTGCTGTAATCTGTGGAACAAAGATGAAACCGGAGCCAACGCTTTGATATTCGTTTCCATTGGGTTCACTTTTACACCATTTTTTGTTGCTGTAATGAAGTTTTCACGAGGACCACGCATCGCAATCCAACGGAAATCGAGGTTTTTATCGGTTAGTTTATCGTTGTATTTAAAGTTGCCGTTCGGGAAAAATCCGTTTTGCCCGGTTTGATTCTGAACGCCTTGTGGCATTTTCAATTTTGGTTTCATCGGAACCAGACCATTTTGGAAAACAGGATACGTTCCGCTCCAGTCTACAGGAAGAATGAAAGTTTCGCGGCCTTTGGTAACACGGTTGTTTACATTCGGACGAATTGCTAAAAATACGCCATACCATTGTCCGTTCGGACCTTCTACCAAATCTGCATGACCTGCCCAATCCACTTTTTCCTTTCTGTCTCTCGGAAAATATCTTTGCGTAAGAATCGGATTATTTTTAGCGGGAACAAATGGTCCTTTCGGAGAATCTGCCATAAAAATCACTTCGCTATGGTTGCCTCCGGTTCCGCCTTCTGCACACATCAGGTAATATTTCCCTTTGTATTTGTACAAATGCGGACCTTCAATCCAAATGGGTTTTTGAGAAAGGTCGACTCCACCGTTTACAATAATTCTGTCTGAACCTGCCACAACCTGATCTTTTTCAAGGTCGTAATCCCACATTTTAATAACACGGTGACCTTGATACTGTTCGGTTCCTTGTGGTGGCGCGTCGTTGTGAACGATGTAAGCTTTTCCGTCATCATCAAAGAAAATGGCAGGATCAATACCATCAAAATTCAGTTTCTGGACTTCGCTCCACCCTTTTGCCGGATCTTTGGTTTTTACGACCATATTTCCGATACCGCCTGCAATCTGGGTAGTGATCATATAAAATGTATCGTTGTGTTTATTGTATTTGATATCAGGCGCATAAATTCCATGAGAAACACCTCCTTTTTCCACCTTTAACTGAGAAGGTCTGTCGAGAACGTGTCCAACCTGCTTCCAATTGACCAAATCCTTGGAAGTGAAGATCGGAACACCAGGAAACATTGAGAAAGAAGAGTTTACCAGGTAATAATCATCACCTTTTTTGGTAATGCTGGGATCGGGATAACAACCCTGCAAAATCGGGGAATAGAACTCATCCTGTTTAAGAGGGTTGTCATTATATATTTTATCGTTTCCACGGTAGTTGAAGTCGGAAAAAGTCTGTGCAGAGAGGTTACTGATGGAAAGTAAAGCCGCCACTGCAATGACGTGGGTTTTATTTCTTAAAAAAACAGGATTCATTAGACTCTTTTTCATATATAGATTTTTTAGTTTTTATTGTAAATAGATTTAGTTTCGGATTGTCCTTCAGAGCTTTTATCACTCCATTTTAACGTATACACCTTCCCTGCTTCTGTCGGGAAATCATAGATAAGATCAGTTTTAATTTCAACAGGATTCAATTTTGCTTTGTCAGAAATTAGTGGTTTCGGAGTTTCCGGAATTTCAAAAAAAGAGTTCGGGTTTTTACCTTCTGCTTTTTTCAGTTTTGTATTTCCGGAGAGCTGCATTTCATTCGGAAGCCTTATTCTGCAGTTTCCTCCCAATCCTGATTTTATGGTAATTTCTTTAGCTTTATTATTTTCCCAGATAATACTGACTTCGAAACCTCCATATACTTTCAGCCCTGAAATGCTGCCGTTTTTCCACTCATCAGGAAGTGCGGGAAGGATGTCTATAAAACCATTTTGAGTCTGCAGAAGCATTTCGGTAATCCCGGAAGTGCAGCCAAAATTTCCATCAATCTGGAATGGCGGATGTGCATCGAAAAGATTCGGATATGTTCCGCCTTTGCTGCCCCAACCGTCTTTTTCCACCAGCGTTAACTGATCTTTGATTAATTTATTGGCGTGATTTCCGTCTAATAATTTAGCCCAGAGATTAACTTTCCAGCCCATTGACCAGCCTGTAGATACATCGCCACGGTGAATAAGCACAGTTCTGGAGGCGTCCAGCAATTCCGGTGTGGTAAAGGGACTGATCTGGTTGGAAGGAAATAATCCGTACAAATGGGAAACATGTCTGTGGTTGTCTTTAGGATCGTCCATGTCTTCCATCCATTCCTGCAATTGTCCGTAGCTTCCGATTTTCATCGGTGGTAATTTTGAAATAATAGTATTCCAGACCTGAATTTTATCTGAATCTGTATTGAGAATCTGTGCTGCCTTTTTTGTTTTGGTAAACAAATCGAACATCAATTGATTGTCCATTGTATTTCCCGCCGCCAGAGCACTTCCCTGGTGTCCCTGCGGAATATTTTCGGGTGACATTGACGGGCTTGCCACCAGCCAGTGATTCGCAGGCTCTTCAATCAGGAAATCTTCATAAAACTGTGCTGCAGATTTTAGAACAGGATAAATGGTTCGCAGATAGTTTTTGTCTCCGCTGTATAAATATTTTTCCCACAAATGCTGTGAAAGCCAGGCTCCGCCCATCGGCCACATTCCGGCATTGGCAAAATCCACTACCCCTGTTATTCTCCAGATATCGGTATTATGATGTGCTACCCAGCCACGGCTGTTGTACATTGTTTTTGCCGTTTCTTTTCCTGTTTCGCTCAAATCTTTTATCATCCGGATCAATGGTTCATGCATTTCAGGAAGATTAGTCTTTTCTGCCGGCCAGTAATTCATTTCCGTATTGATGTTAATCGTATACTTGCTGTCCCAGGCCGGTTTGTTGGAATTGTTCCAGATCCCCTGCAAATTGGCAGGCTGACCGCCCGGCTGAGAGGAAGAAATCAGGAGATAACGCCCGAACTGATAATATAATGAAATAAGTTCCGGATCATAGCCCGTTGCAAAATTTTTAATACGGACATCTGTAGGATTTTTTGCTGCTTCGGAAGTTCCTAAATTCAGATCTACTCTTTTGAAATAGTTCTGATAAGCATTCAGATGGTTTTGAACTAAAGTTTTGAAACTTTTATTTGCTGCTGCTTCAATATACTTTCTGGCTTTTGCAACCTCGTCTGTATTTAAATTTTTGTAGTCTGTAAAATTAGTGGCCATTGCAATAAGAATCGTAACCTCATGAGCATTGCTTACCGAAATTCCGCTCTCTGAGATCTGGGTTTTGCCACCTTTGGTCATGAGTTTTGCCAGTGCACTGAACTTCACCTGCCCCTGAATGCCGTCTAATGTGGAAGAAACCCCATCCATCTGTAAAGTAGTGGCATCAATGGCTTTGACTTCCTTTTTGAGCTCGCTGTTGAATTTTGCTGTAAAGTTTAATGCATTTTTGTGATCTGAGCTTAATTTAATGACAATCACATGATCAGGAATTGAGGCGAAAACTTCTCTTTTAAAATTAACGCCATCAGAGGTAAATGTAGTGGCTGCAATTGCTTTTTCAATGTCCAATTCTCTGTAATAATTTCTGATATCTTTAAGGTTATCCATATCCAGCGTAAAATCACCAATATTCTGGAATGCTGAGCCGTGAACTGTTTTTGCTGTTAATCCTTTATCTGCAAGGATCTGAGCTCTTTTATAGTTTCCGTTAAATAAATAATATCGGATGGAATCCAGGACTTTTGGAGCATCCGGATTATCATTTCGGGAAGGGCCTCCGGACCAGAATGTGCCTTCGTTCAGCTGAAGCTTTTCCTGATAAGGGTCTCCATAGACCATAGCTGCAATGTTTCCGTTTCCTACCGGTAGAGCTTCCACCCATTGTTTTGCGGGTTTATCATACCACAGTTTATACTTTCCTCCTTTCTGGGCAAAGGAAAATATACTGATCAGAAGACCTGTGGTTATGTAAAACCCGGATTTCATTTTTATTTTTTAAATTTCAAACTATTTTATTGTTACACTGTTTTCTTTCTGTTAATCACCGAAATGAGTCCCCATGCGGCAACATATGAAATTCCTGCAATAAAGAAAATAATATTGTAACCGCCATTGACGTTTCCTGCCTTTTTGAAGGTGTCTAAAACGATCCCGATGAACAAAGGAAAAATAATTCCTGCCGCTGAACCGAGCATTCCGCCAAAACCAATGACAGAACTGACGTAGCTGTTAGGCAACTGATCTCCAACCGTGGTCATAAGATTGGCTCCCCAACCCTGGTGTGCGGCTGTTGCAAAGGCAATAATGATCGTAATCATCCACATATTATCTACATATTTTGAAAACATTACCGGAACCACCATCAATGCAAACAATAACATCGTAATGCTTCTGGCTCTTCCGATGGCCCAGCCTTTTTTGATCAGAAATGATGAAAGATAGCCTCCGCCAATACTTCCAATCGTGGTTCCGCTATAAATAATAATCAATGGAAGGGATGGTTTTGTTAAATCCATTTTGAATACATCCGAAAAATAAGCCGGCAGCCAGAACATGAAAAAATACCAGATAGGATCGGTTAACATTTTACCGATGGCAAACGACCATGTTACTTTATATTTCAGTAATTCCGATAAAGGAATTTTCGTTTTCTCTTCAGTTTTTTCAGCCTGATCGCTTTTTATATACTGCAGTTCTTCCTTGCTGATATTTTTGGCTTTTTCCGGAACGGCATAAAATTTCCACCAAAGGACAATCCAAACCATACCCAAAGCGCCAATCCATACAAAAGTCTGTCTCCAGCCGTAATGCCCGAGAATGAACGGAACCAATAGCGGCCCTAAAATAGCTCCCACCGTCGCTCCTGAGTTAAAAATTCCCGTTGCCAGTGCTCTTTCTTTTTTGGGAAACCATTCAGCCACTGATTTGATGGCGGCAGGAAAGTTTCCTGCTTCACTGATTCCCAACGTGCTTCTCGCAATGATAAACCCGATGGTATTTTTGACAAAGCCATGTCCTATAGAGGCAAGGCTCCATACAATCAGGGAAATGGCATACCCGATTTTGGTTCCTACCCTGTCTATGAACCTTCCCATGGCCATATAACCTATAGCATAAGTCGTGGTAAAAGCCATGACGATATAACTGTAATCTTTTTCATCCCAGCTGAATTCTTTTTCCAGCACAGGTTTCAGCAAGCCCATTACCTGACGGTCAAGATAATTGATCGTAGTGGCGAGAAAGACAAGAGACAGCATCCACCATCTTATATTGCGGTTTTGAGGAGCCTGCATTGAGTTATTGATTAAGTTGTTGTAATAATTCTTTTGTTTTCAGCGTAAGTTCTTCTTCATTAACATCTTTTCCGATGAGAGAGCTTCCCAACCCTGCTGCTATGGCACCTCCATTGAACCATTCTCTGATATCTTCAGTTTCAGCATGGATTCCTCCGGTGGGCATGAAATTCATTCCCGGAAAAACAGGCTGTACCGATTTGATGTAGTTCTTTCCTAAGGCATCAGCCGGAAATATTTTAACCAGTGTTAACCCATTCTGATGCGCGATATTGATATCGGAAGGGGTAAAGCAGCCCGGAATCAGAAGGATATTTTTTTCGAGAGCATGTTTCACCAATGCCTCATTGATAATAGGTGTAATGATGAAATCTGCTTTTGCATGAGCATAATCATCCATTTCCTGTATGTTTTTTACCGTCCCGATTCCTAGCAGAAGTCCAGGAAATTCTGTATGGGAAACTTCTTTCAGTCTGGTAAAATTTTCCAGTGCCTGATGGCCGCGGTTGGTATATTCTATCACACGGATTCCTGCTTCGTATAAAGCTTTTATGATATTTTTTGAGACTTCAAACGATTCGTTATAAAACAACGGAACGATTTTCTGGTCTTTTATTTTTTGTACTATTTCACTCATAATGTTTCGATATTAATGCTTTCATCAATGGTATCTCCTTTTACGAAAAGCTTTTTAAAAGCAACTTTTGTCGCATCTTCCAGGATCTGCTGATCAGGATTTCCTTTTAAAATTCCATGAATTAGGGCGGCCATAAAAGAATCACCGCTTCCTACTCTTTCTTTAATGGTATCTGAGTTATATTTTTTCGAAATCAAAAGCTCATCAGTAAATAAGGTGGCAAAGTAATTCACCTGTTCTCCGTTTGTAAAACGGAAGGTATTCGCAATTTTTTCCACCTCAGGGAATTGTCTTCTGATTTCCAATGCTGTTTTTTCGGCCTGTTTAAGAAGGTTTTCATCATCGAAGTTTCCGTTAAGCTCATATTCAACAGGAATATTGAGAAACTGCTCCACAGACCAGATATTTCCCATAAGAACATTCACAAAAGGCATCAGCTCTTTAATTTTGTGAGGATTCTGGTTTTGCCAAAGCAACGCCCTGTAATTCAGGTCAAGAGAAACCGTAATATTTCTTGTTCTGGCTTCCTTCATGATTTGCAGACATTTGTGGAATGCCTGGTCACTCAAAGCCGGTGTGATGGTACTGATATGCAGCCATTTTACCTCTGAAAATATCCCATCATCACTGAAAGTTTCAAAATCCGACTGGGTAAAAACAGACGGAAAGCGATCGTACACCACTGAAGCATTCTGCATATCGCCATCGGAAGAAAGATAAAATGTTCCTATTCTTCCCTTGTTCTTTTCTGCAAGGACTTCTATTCCTTTACTGTTAAGCTGAGATTCCAGCTGGTTTGCTACAAAATTCTCCGGTAATGCTGATAACAGTTTCACAGAATTCTTCCATTGGGAAAGTGCAGCTGCTACATTGTATTCAGCTCCGCCTATATACATCTTCAGAGATTGCTCATTCAGCCAGTTTCCTTCGGAATCCGGGGCAAAGTGGAGAAGTAGTTCCCCGAAACATAATATTTTCGATGAATCCTGCATGCTTTTATATTTCAAAATAATTTTTTGTATTGTGATAACAGATATCCTGAATGATCTTTCCTACCCATTTTTCGTCATCGGGAAGAAGACCTCTTTCCATTTCACTTCCGAACATATTGCATAAAAGCCTCCTGAAATAATCGTGTCTTGAGAATGATAAAAGGCTTCGGGAATCGGTCAGCATGCCGACAAAAGTGCTGATAAGACCGATATTGGAAAGCGTATTCATCTGCTTGGTCATCCCGTCAAGCTGATCAAGAAACCACCAGGCTGCTCCAAACTGTACTTTGGATTTGATGCCTCCTTCATTGAAATTTCCGGCAAGAGTAGCCAGAACTTCATTAAATGCCGGATTCAGATTGTAAATAATGGTTTTGGCCAGTTTTCCTTCTGAATTCAATGCATCAAGCAAAACGCTCAATCGCTGTGCGTAATATGGTTCTCCAATGGCATCATATCCTGCATTGGCACCCATTTTTTTAAACATTTCTGAATTGTTGTTTCGGGTTGCTCCTACATGAAACTGCTGTACCCAGCCTTTTTCTGCATACATTTTGCAAAGCTCTTTCAGCATATAGCCGCATAATGCATCCGGATCGGAAAATGTTGAGAGATTGCCCTTTAGAAATTCGGAAAACTCTTTTTCAAGGCTATGATTCCATTTTGTAGTATCCGGGAAATATTCAAAGCCGTGATCAGCTACTTTTGCTCCTGCTTCCACAAAATAATTGATTCTGGACTGAAGTGCATTCAACAGATCAGAGACTGATGCGATGGAAAAACCACAGACTTTTTCAAGCTTTTTAATTCCTGAAAGATATTGTTCCGGATTGATTATATTGATATAGGTATCAGGACGGAAAGCCGGAAGAACAGCTGTTTTAAACCCACTGTTTTTTAATGCTTTATGATGAACCAGATCATCAGCAGGATCATCTGTAGTACATAAGGCTTCTACTTTAAAATTTTCAATAATGGATTGTGGCAAAAAACCAGGTGTCTGCAAACTTTCATTCATCTGATGATACACTGCATCTGCATTATTGGATGATAAATATTCGCTGATTCCAAAAGGATTTTTGAGTTCCAGATGGGTCCAGTGAAATAACGGATTACGAAGGGTATAAGGTACTACCTCTGCCCATTTCCTGAATTTTTCCTGATCTGAAGCATTTCCGGAAATAAGCTGTTCATCAGTACCAAAGTTTCTCATGGCTCTCCATTTGTAATGGTCACCATCCAGCCATATAGCGGTTGAAGAACGGAAATTCTGATTGGCAGCAATAACGTCCGGCTCAAGATGATTGTGATAATCGATCACCGGCATGTCTTTAGCATAACCGAAATACAAATTTTCTGCCTTTGCTGATTCAAGCAAAAACAATTCTCCGAAAACGTCTTTATTTTTAATGGAATTACTCATGATTTATTTTTACAACCCTGAATTTTAATTAACTTGTTTAAACTCTGCAAAACCACAAAAGTCACAAAAGCCTTATTTTAAAACGCTTTAGCTCACTTAAGAAAGTTTAAAATAATTCTGCAGAAAAGTTCACATAAGATGAAAATCAAAGATTTTCACAACACTTAGGTGTCTACTTTTTAAAAACAGGACCTTGAATGAAACCATTAAGGTCCTGTTTACTGTATATGAAAAAATTAGTTTTTTTTATACTCCACTGAATGCGCTGAAGCCTCCATCAACAGGAATCAATGCTCCCGTGATAAAACTTGCGGCATCGGAACATAGAAACTGTACAACCCCGTTCAGTTCTTCTACTTCTCCAAATCTCTGCATCGGTGTTTTGGCCATTACTTTTTTACTTCTCTCCGTTAAGCTTCCATCAGGATTCAGAAGAATTGCACGGTTCTGATCTCCAATGAAAAATCCTGGTGCCACGGCATTCACACGTATCTTATCTCCGAATTTTAATGCAAGGTCAGAGGCCAGCCATTGGGTAAAATTGGTAATTGCTGATTTGGCTGCAGAATATCCGGCTACTCTTGTAATCGCTGAATAGGCAGCCATGGAAGAAATATTGATAATGTTTCCGCTCCCCTGTTCAGCCATTGCTTTTCCGAAAACATAGCTCGGGTAAACGGTTCCGTTGATATTAAGATCGGTAACCTCTGCCCATCCTTTCATATCCATATCGAAAAATGACTGTTCGGGAGATAAGGTCGCTGACGGGATATTTCCACCGGCTATATTGAGCAGAACATCAATGCTGCCATATTTTTCTTTTATTTTCTCTGCGGCAGCTTCAAGGCTTTTAATATCCATCACATTGGCTTCTACAGCGAATGCATCTCCTCCCAGGTCTGTAAGTTCTTTTACCCGGGCATCCAGTGTTTCCTGGTTTCTCCCCAGTGCAACAACTTTAGCACCGGCCTCTATAAAGCTTTTGGCAAGACTGCCTCCCAAAACACCTGAAGCCCCTGTGATGACTGCTACTTTGTTTTTAATACTAAACAGGTCTTTCATTTTACTTTTTATTATTTATTACAAACGCAGTTTAATTTTTCTGTAATTCCGACTGTACTGCGGCCATTACGCCTTCTATCTGACCCAATGCCAGCATTCTTCCTAAAAATGAATAGCCGGGATTATAACCTTTGTCAATATCTTCGGTTAAAAGCCTTCCATGATCAATTCTAATAGGAAGATTAGGGTTTTCTTTTTCGAATACACGGATCACTTCAATGAGCTTTCCTCTTCCTCCCAGGTGATGAGCCTCGATGAAGTCACCGTTTTCAAAGACATTTGTACTTCTCAGGTGAACGAATTTGGTACGGTGGGCAAATTTCTGAGCCAGCTTAGGAACGTCATTCTTAAGATTAGCACTTAGAGATCCGGCACAGAACGTCAATCCGTTGTGAGGGTTATCAACAGCTTTCAGAAGCCAGTAGATATCTTCTTCATTGGTCACTATTCTTGGTAAGCCCAATAGTGAAAATGGAGGATCATCTGGATGTACGCACATCTGGATATTCCATTTTTCACAGACAGGCATTATTTTTTCAAGGAAATATTGCATGTTCTGGCGAAGTCTGTCTTTATCGATTCCATCATATAACGCCAATAAACTCTTGAATTTTTCTACAGGATTCAATTCACCATCTTTGATATTTCCGTTTACGAATCCCTGTGTTTTTACAATGACTGAATCTATCAGGTCATTATTATCTTTTTCCGTTAATGTATTTTTTAATTCTTCTACCTTCTGAAGGATCTCCGGATTATAGTCGTTTTCTGCCCCTTCTCTTTGAAGGATATGAATTTCGAAGTACGCAAATTTGGCTTTGTCGAAATAGAGGGATGACGAACCGTCTTCCCATTCGTGGAAAAGATCGGTACGTGCCCAGTCCAGAACAGGCATAAAATTGTAGCAAACTGTTGTAATGCCTGCTTTACCCAAATTTTCAAGGCTTGTGATATAATTTTCTATTAAAGAGTCACGGTCTTCACCTCCGTATTTGATCGCTTCGCTTACGGGAAGACTTTCAACAACAGACCAGCGAAGTCCGTGGCTTTCTATATAGTTTTTATAATCATTGATGGCCTCCAGATTCCAGATTTCTCCGTTGGGGATATCGTGCAGGGCAGAAACAATTCCTTCTACTCCTATTTGACGAAGCGTACTCAGTTCTATTTTGTCTTTTTTTCCAAACCAACGCCAGGTTTTTTCCATAATTTTTAAATTTTAATTCAGATAAACAAAGCAGGTGCTTTCACACCTACTCTGTTGCTGATATGAATGTAGAATAAAATTAATTGTATCCGGGGTTCTGATATTTTGCCTTGATGTCTGCAGATACTTCCATCGCATCAATCTGATTCTGTGGAATAGGTCTCAGATAATGAAAAGGTTGTATCGTTCTTGTCACCGTTTGCGGATCATGATCTCCATAAGAAGCTCCCCCGATCTGATAGGTAGCCGCATAATCTCCCCACTTCTGTGTACGTACCAAGTCATACCATCTGTAGAATTCGCCGTAATATTCGCGGGATCTTTCTGCAAGGATATAATCAATGGTAATTACCGCTGGTGTAGCCGCAATCATGGCAGCACTGTTATCCGCTACGTAAGCAGCATTCTGGGCATTATTGAACTTCCATTTTCCGGCACGGGCACGGATGACATTAATTAAACTTCTGGCTGTCATAGCACCTGAAGCTCCTTTTACTGCTGCTTCTGCTGCAATAAAATAGAATTCTGAAAACTTGGCAACGCTGAAAGGACGGGTTAATCCCGCATTCGGATATCCTAAGCCATTCGGATCATCGGTACGATAAGTTCCAATTTTCCATAAGCCAGGGTATACAATCCTGCTGATTCCATTCGGTGCAATTACCCAATCGGCTCTTCCAGCCAGTGTTCCTGCTCCTACACCACTTTGTCCCGCTCCTGTAGGATAAGCAGGCAGCTGGCTGTCATCGTTAAGAAAGCTCAGGATAGCCCCACCCGGTTGTACCGGTAAATTATTGGCGTTATAAAGTACAGGAACCGTTGTAAGACCCGTTCCATTCTTGTTCCAGTTTCCTCTGTACGTGGTTACAAAAGTTCCATCATAACGGGAATCATTGGTTTTATCTGCAAAAGTATTTTTAATGACTCCCAAAGTAGGACACATACGAACCCAAGGACGTCCCAGTGATTGCGCCGCCTCTCTCTGTACTGAACTTACAACGTCTGCGCCAACCCAAGCTGTGGTTTTACTGCTTTTGATAGCCGTATAGTTCCAGGTCTGCATCCATGCTGCAAAATTGTCCGGAGCCCAGCCTGATCCAAATCCTACAGGATCACTTTCATTATAGTAAGTACTTGATTGTATATGGTCTGCATAGAGCATCGATTCCGTGTTTCTGTCGTTTGAACCTACATTGACATCATAAAAAGTAGGCTGAAGCGCATAAGGTCCCGGGTTGTTGATTCCTTCCATTGCGACGTCATAAGCCTGCTGAAAATACCATTGAGCATTATGTCCGTCAGGGTCAGTTCTTGTTGCTTCAGGGTAAGTCGGAATATTGTTAGGATTCTGCAGCCACCATCCATAAGTAAGGTAAGCTTTGGCAAGCATTAATCTTGCTGCATTTTTGGTTACACCACCTGTTACTCTCGGTGATGATGGTAAATTTTCTATTGACTTTTTAAGATCAGCAAAAACCGTTTTTGTATAGACTTCCGGCACAGTATTCCTTGCAGAATTCGTGGACGGAAGCGTATTATATTTCAATTCTCCTGCCCCTAAATCCAAAGGAACTCCTCCATAGGTCTGCACCAGCATGAAATAGTAAAATCCGCGGAAGAAACGGGCCTCGGAAATCATGGATTCTGCGATTCCGAACCCCGGTCCCTTTTCAATGATTCCATTGGCTGTATTGATATACGGAAACACTGAATTCCAAACCATACTAGTAGGAAAAGTATTGGAATTGATAATACCGTTTCCGGACATATCAAGTTCTTTAAAGTTACCATCCGCACTTTGGGCCCATGTTGATTCGTCAGTTCCATTCTGGCAATTGCTCATGAAATATCCATTACCGTACAATAATCTCATCTGTCTGTACAGAGAGGTAAATCCCTGATTAATTCCATCCGGTGTACTAAAGTAATCCGCTGTATATATTGATCTTGGCTGCTCATCCAGAATTTCATTACATCCTGTAAATGTTAGGGATAAAAAGATTGTTCCCAATACCAGTTTTTTGTTAAAATTTATCATGACAATACAGTTTTAAAAGGTTAAGTTAAGTCCCATTAAGTAATTTCTTGTGGAAGGGTTGTTGGTTCCTATAACAAGCTGACGGCTTTGATATCCGCTTACGGCCTGGTTTTCATTTCCAAAAGAGTTCGGTTCCGGATCCATTCCTGAGAACTTATGATAAGGAGAGAATAATACAACAGGATTTGTTACGGTAAAGTAAATTCTTAAGCCGGTGATCTTCAAATCCTTTAAAAAATCTTTGTTGAAATTATAGCCTAATGTAATCGTACGGAGCTTAAGGTAAGAAGCATCAAACATCGCTAAAGTAGAAGAATACTTCGGGTTATCACCGCTCAAATGGCGTCCCGGACGAGGAAAATAAGCTCCTGTATTATCTTCTGTCCAGTAATCTACATCCACGTTGTTCCCTCTACCTGTTAATCTGTTAAGATAACTTGCAGATCCGTAAATGGTACTTACCAGGATTCCTCCGTTTTGGAAAGCCCCTACCGTGCTTAGTTCAAAGTTCTTGTAGGCAAAACGCATATTGAATCCTCCCTGAAATTTAGGAGCGGTATCAAAAATCTGCCTGTCATCAGGTCCTATTGCCCTTACCGGTGTTCCGTCAGGATTATAACCTCCGGTGTAAAGAACTTTGATAGATCCTACTACATCTGCAGCAGTTCCCGGTTCCAGAATGCTTTGATAGGGATCTCCTGCCTGCCAAAGGCCTACATACTGATAATCATATAACGAATTGATATTATGACCTACAAACCAAAGATTATTCACATCGCGTGTTGTTCCGGATGCAAGAGATAAAATTTTGTTTCGGTTGGTATAAAAATTAACTCCGGCTTCCCATGTAAACCCATCCGGATTATCGAAAATGACACCGTTTAAGGAAACTTCAAAACCTTTATTTTCTGTTTCCGCTACATTGGAAACAATGGATGACCATCCGCTTGTTGCCGGAAGACTCTTCTGTGTCAACAGGTCATATGTATGGGTTTTGTAATACTCCACACTCCCCGTAAGGCGGTTGTTCAATAAACCGAAATCAAGACCGTAGTTTTGCGTTTTTGAATATTCCCAGCCCAGGTTCGGATTTGGTGGCTGACTTCCATAGATCCCTGTACTTCCTGCACTTCCAAAATTATAAGGAGCAACACTAAATCTTCCCATAGTAGAATATGGATCTACTGCCTGATTGGAGGTCTGTCCCCATCCAACCCTGAATTTAAGAAGATTAATGGCTTTGATATTCTGCATAAAGGATTCATTGGTAACATTCCATCCTAATGATAATGCGGGATATGTATGCCATTTGTTGCCGGGAGCCAGTCTGGAAGATCCGTCTGCACGAAGTGTTGCTGTCAGCATATACTTGTTATCATAAGTATACATTACCCTTCCCATTGCAGAAAGAAGACCCGTTTTCCAGTAGATCTGGTCTTCCGGTCGTACGGTAATATCTGCCTGAGGCGATTGTCCCAGATTATAATACTGAAAAAAATCTGCAGGGACATTCTTTGCGCTCATGTATGAGCTTGTATACTTATTCCCTTCTGCGGAATATAATCCTACCGCATTAATTTTATGCTTTCCAAATGTACGGTCGTAGGTTAAAAGGTTTTCCAGGACCCAGTGATAGGTTTGGTTATTCCCTCTTCCTGCAGCTGAAGGCCCAAGAGGATTCGTATTAAATACTCCTACCCCAGCATAATTTCCACTATTTGAAGTACGGAAATCCAAACCTACGTTCAATCGGTATTTCAGTCCTTTGATCGGAAGATTGGCTTCCCCGTAAAGGTTGTTGTAGGATGCAAAAGATTTGGTTTCGTCAATATATTTATCTCCAAGACTTTCCAGGCTCCCTCTGGTATAAATCCATGTCTGATCAATACCTCCAGCCGTGCTCATTACCCTCTTTGGGCTTCCGTCCGCATTGTAAGGATTGGCAATTGGAGAAAATCCCAGCACTGCTCCCGGATTTACCCCATTTCCTTCAGAGATTGAATAATTGGTATTGGATGTAAAACCAAATTTAAAAACAGAGCCTACCTGCTGGTCAATAGCCATTCGCAGGGCAAATCTTTCATAACTTTGAATAGGGATCAATGCATCTTGCTTGAAGTAAGATAACCCTACATTATAATTTCCTCCGTCTGTTCCTCCTGAAACCCCGATATCATGACTGGTCATCATCGCCGGTTTGTAGTACAGGCTTTGCCAGTCCGTATTAACACTGTTGCTTTCATCAGCACCATTTGAATATAAAGGTGTTGTATTTCCTGCCGGAATCGCATAAGCACGCAACTGTGCAAACTTAGGACCATCCATCATAGGATATTTTGAAAACAAGGTCTGAACTCCCGTAAAGGTATTGTAAGTGAATCTGGGTTTCTGCCCTTTTGCTCCTCTGTTGGTTGTAACGAGGATAACTCCGTTTGCTCCTCTGGATCCGTAAATCGCCGTAGCAGAAGCATCTTTAAGGATGTCAATACTTTTGATATCACTTGAGCTTATATCTCCCAGTGATCCTACGAAAGGAATTCCATCCAATACAATCAACGGATTATTATCTCCTGTCAGAGATCTTGTTCCCCTGATACGGATCTGCATGGCAGCACCCGGTTTTGTAGAGGTTTGTGAGATATCTACCCCTGCCGTTCTTCCCTGTAATGCCTGAGTTATGTTAGCAGAAGGTACTTCACGCAATGCATCTCCTTTTACCGTGGCCACAGAACCTGTAACCGCCTCTTTTCTTTGTGTTCCATACCCTATTACAACAACTTCATCTATTTTCTTTTCTTTAACTATCGTATCCTTTTTAACCTGTGAATATGCTATGCCGGAAGGCAATAAAGTCATTGCAAAAAATAATGCTGCTTTATTGCTTTTATTGAAATAAAATCGGTTCATAATTATTATTTTTAGTATTAGTTATTGAATAAAAGGCTGATTAATAATTATAGTTTGTAAAGTCCTTAGTGTTTACAAGCCTTTTATTTTTTATTATATATGCATATTCACGATGGCTTCAAACAATTCCTGCTTTCCGCTTTTTGGCTGTGGTTCGCCGATTTCGTGAGCTATTCTCTGAAGATCTTCCAGGGTAAGTTTACCTTCCTCGAAAGATTTTCCATTCCCGTTATCAAAAGAAGCATAACGATCTGTTCTCAGTTTTTTGTAATCAGAATTTTCCAGAATATCAGCTGCTGCAAGAAGACCTTTTGCGAATACATCCATTCCTGAAATATGGGAAATGAATAAATCTTCAGCATCTATAGAATTTCTTCTGATTTTCGCATCAAAGTTTACTCCACCGGCTCCCAGGCCTCCCGCCGGAAGCAGTACAAGCCACGCCTGAACCATGTCGTAATAATCGATCGGGAATTGGTCGGTATCCCATCCGTTCTGATAATCTCCTCTATTGGCATCAATGCTTCCTAAAAGTCCGGCATCTACAGCTACCTGAAGCTCATGCTCGAATGTATGCCCCGCCAACGTAGCGTGATTCACTTCGATATTCAGTTTGAAATCTTTATCCAATCCGTAATGTCTCAGGAATCCGATCACTGTTTCGGAATCATAATCATACTGATGCTTGGTAGGTTCCATTGGTTTTGGCTCGATCAGGAATGTTCCTTTAAATCCTTGCTGACGCGCATAATCTCTTGACATGGAAAGAAAACGGGCCAGGTGATCTTTTTCACGCTTCATATCCGTGTTTAAAAGACTCATATATCCTTCTCTTCCACCCCAGAAAACATAATTTTCTCCTCCCAATGCTATCGTTGCATCTATTGAGTTTTTCACCTGAGTTCCTGCGCAGGCCACGACGTCAAAATTCGGATTGGTAGAGGCACCGTTCATGTATCTTTCATGGGTAAAAACATTGGCTGTTCCCCATAGAAGCTTAATTCCTGTTTCCTGCTGCTTTTGTTTTGCATATTCTACAATAGTCTGAAGGTTTTTCTCATAATCCTTCCAGTTATTAGCAGGATCTACCAGGTCGATATCGTGGAAACAGTAATAATTGAAGCCCATTTTGGACATGAATTCAAAACCAGCGTCCATTTTATGCATGGCTCTGGTCACTGCATCATTTCCGATGTCCCATGGATGGTGGATCGTAGGACCTCCGAACGGATCACTTCCGTTTGCACATAAGGTATGCCACCAAGCCATTGCAAATCTGGTCCAATCTTTCATAGGTTTTCCCATCACAATCTTTTCAGCATCATAATATCGGAATGCCAACGGGTTCTTACTTTCTTTTCCTTCAAACTTAATTTTTTCAATACCCGTAAAAAACTCTTTTGTACCTGTTAAAGTGTTCATATTTATTTGATTATTTTTAATTTGTTTTTTTAATTTTTGCGTAGGAATTCCCTTCTCACTGGTTCTTAAAAGTCAGTAAGAGGATGAAAAATACGGTTGTAATTGCTTTAGATTATTTCATTAAGATGATGTTTCCATCGCGCATAGGCTTCTGTATATTGTTCTTGTTTTTCGTGTTCCGGCTCTATCACCGCTATCTTTTCAAGTGAAGAAAATGCTTCCCTGGAATCTGAATAAAATCCAATTCCCATTCCAGCAGCTCTTGCAGCTCCCACTGCTCCATCGGTATCATAAAGTTCAATGACCGCATTGCTCACGCTGGCCAGAGACTGGCGAAAAATTGAACTTAAAAACATGTTGGCATTTCCTGCACGGATGACCTGTATATCCATTCCGATATTTCTCATGATATCCATTCCGTATTCGTAAGAGAATACAATACCTTCCTGCGCCGCACGCAGTATATCTCCCTTAGTGTGTATATTGAAATTGATTCCGTGAATAGAACAGCTGGTATCTTTATTTTCCAGTACCCTTTCAGCACCGTTTCCAAAAGGAATGATACTTAACCCTTTTGAGCCAATAGGTGAAAGCGAAGCCATATCATTCATATCCCCATAAGAAGAAAGTGAGGTTGCGAAATTATGCTTCAGCCAGGAATTTAAAATACCGGTTCCGTTGATACATAGTAAAACTCCCAGCCTGATCTGTTCAGGTGTATAATTGACATGGGCAAATGTATTTACCCGTGATAACTTATCATATTCCAGCTGATCCAGAACACCATAGACAACTCCTGAGGTTCCTGCTGTGGAGGCAATTTCTCCGGGATTAAAAACATTCAGGGAGAGCGCATTATTCGGTTGATCACCTGCCCTGTAGGATATAGGTGTCCCTTCTTTTAAGCCTAATTCCTCAGCTGCTGCTTTGGAAACCGTTGCCTGGATACCAAATGTAGGTACGATTTCAGGGAAAAAGCTTTTAGGAATACCATAGTAGTTGATGATATCTTCCGAAATGCAGTTGTTTTTAAAATCCCAGAAGATCCCTTCTGATAATCCTTCAATGGTTATTCCGATCTCCCCTGAGAGTCTCATAGCAATATAGTCTCCCGGGAGCATGATTTTATCTATCTTTTCAAAAATTTCAGGCTCATTTTCTTTTACCCAGGCCAGCTTTGATGCTGTAAAGTTTCCGGGTGAATTCAACAAATGAGACAGGCATTTTTCTTCTCCTATTGTTTTAAAAGCTTTTTCGCCGTAAGGCACAGCACGGCTGTCACACCAGATAATGGATGGCCTTAAGACATTCTGATCTTTATCCACCAGAATCAGACCATGCATCTGCCAGGTAATTCCAATTCCTTTGATATCTTCAGCATGTACACCGGATTCATGCATCACAGCTTCATGTGCCAACCTCAGATTGGTCCACCAGTCGACTGGATTTTGCTCTGCCCATCCCGGATTTATAGCAGTGATTTTCATTTCTTTTTTGGGAGAAAATTCAGAAGCAATCACTTTTCCACTGGATGCCTCGATGAGACAAACTTTCACAGAAGAACTGCCAATGTCATAGCCTAGTAAGTACATAATTTTTTAAAAAGGTTATTTTATAAGTTTTGTATTGTTTTTCTTGTAAATCT
Source organism: Chryseobacterium sp. PTM-20240506 (assembly GCF_048296755.1). NCBI lineage: Bacteria > Pseudomonadati > Bacteroidota > Flavobacteriia > Flavobacteriales > Weeksellaceae > Chryseobacterium > Chryseobacterium sp. PTM-20240506. Next base: position 299,083 of record NZ_CP182581.1, on the reverse strand, counting down.
TAGCGTCAAATCTGTAGTACCTTGCTGCACGGTGTGACACATCTTTTTGAATTTCATCCAAGGGAACAATATAGGGGAACGAAGAAATTTTTTTATGAAAATTCTTGATGTCAATATTTTTTTCACTTAATGCACTATAGAGCTGATAGAGCTGTCTGATGGTGAATCTTTTCGGCAGCAGCTCAAAAATGATAGAGAAATCAGATTCAATCCATTTTCTGATCTCCATTAGAGATTCACTGATAATTTTGTTGTGATCGAAAGGCAATCCCGGAACTTCATCAATAGGATACCAGTCTACGGTATCATATTTTGTACTGTTGATCTTGTGGTCTATTTTACAAAGAGAAAGATAAGCCACTGTAATGATCCTGTCTATATGATGTTTGTATTCCTGATCCATCCATTTGATATCATGCGCATTACTTGCTCTCATGGGATCTGCAAAGCATTTGAACTGTTTGAGGACCATTTTTTTAATCCCTGTAAGTTCATGCAGTACTCTTTGTGCAGCATCATCCACATCTTCGTCGCTGAAAATCAAACTTCCGGGAAGCTTGATTTGTTTTTCCAATGGTACATCATCTACATGACGTTGTACTAATAATATATTCAACCGGTTTTCATGGTCAAATCCAAACACAACGCAATCTACAGAGACGTAGGTATGAATAAAATTCTGATTCATTAGTTTGTTAACATTTTGGTAACATTACAAATATAAAAATTCATCTGAATAAAAAAAATAAATCCATCATTATCTACTGCTTATCAACACATTACATATCGAATTTTTATGATATGAATTGTATAAAAATTATGATAAGGTTATCATTAAAAATACACTTACTTATTTCATAAGACATGAGTTCACAATTAATTGCAATATCACAACACCAAAAAGAGGATCATTTTTTTCTGAATAAATATTATGATAAGAAGAATTAATTTTTTTTTCATTTTAGCTGAAAAAAAAATGTAAAAAAGACACTTTTTATTATGAAAAAGTAAATAAAAACCTATTTTCATTCACCAATTTTCCGCTCTAACAGCAAAAAATTATGAAACAATAAATTTAAAAGGTGTGATTATTTGATCTGGTATCCGTCAAAAAAATCCAATTATAACTTGGAATTGCCAGATGATTTCGATATCATCTACTGCTATCAAAAGACAGGCAAGATGTTTACTATGAAGAAGAAAATTAGTGTTGAAAACAAAAAATATATGGCAACTTTATTGTCGGTCATTAATTGCAAAGAAACTTATATTCTGCAGTGTCCATCTCTGGACACCACAGAATATTAAATCTTTTACTGATGTAATAGTCCGGAGAATCTGAACTATGTAATTTCTTCATTACTATTTCCTGGCTTAGCTCTCATCCTTTGTATTCTTGACTAAGCTGATTCCAGCAAAAAAGAAAAGTAAACCGATAATTCCCACCACGATAATCGGCATATTGGCTACACCTTTGGTGATTAAGCCATTTCCTACATAAATAAGGCCACCTATCCCAAGTAGGGTTAATATTGTCCCAAAAATTCTTTTGACGTTCATGATATTATTTTTTATTAGGTTAGTATCCTCTATTTTTGACTTGCTGGCATTTTTCATTTCCCAGCATATTTATCAATTATCTTTTTAAGGTCAATTCCCTTTCCTAGCACTGGCTTAAATATATCGCCTTCACTTTGCAATCGCTCCAACGTATTGAAAATATGAAAATCACTCATTTTAAGTCCCTTTTTAACTTCATCCCAATGCAGAGGCATAGAAACAGTCGCCCCAGGTTTTGGTCGCACAGAATACACCGATGCAATAGTTGCATGAGGCCTGTTTTGTAAAAAATCAAGATACATTTTTCCCTTACGGTCTTTAATGACCCGTTCCAAACTTGTATAATCAGGAAGTTCTTGATGTACCAAGGTGACTATTACGCGAGCAAATTCTTTGGACTGTTCATATGTATATTTATTTCCCAACGGAATATAGATATGAAGACCGGTCGATCCACTTGTTTTGCAGTAAGAATCTATACCCATATCATCTAAAATCTGTTTTGTAACCTGTGCGGTTTCGATTACCTGATCAAAAGAGTTTTTATCAGGATCGAGGTCTACGATACAGTATGTCGGATGTTCAGGTTTTTTTATTGTACTATTCCAGGGATTCATCTCTATACAGCCAAGATTTGCCATATATAACAATGTTGCTTCATCTTTCCCAACAAGGTAGTGCTTGTCCTCATTATCTGTTTCACTCCTATACAAAAAAGTATCAGCCCAGTCCGGTGCTGTATCTGTCACATTTTTAAAATAAAAGCTTTTACCTTCAATACCATTGGGAAATCGGTTCATACTCTGTGGGCGGTCCTTTAAATAAGGAAGAATAAATGGTGCTACCTGGTAATAGTAATTGATCAAATCGCGTTTAGTAATTTTTGCTTTTGGCCAAAAAACCTTATCCAGGTTTGTAAATTTAAGTTCGTGCTTATTGACGGTTTTCACCTGTGTCTTTTCAGTAGGATTCAATAAGGTTTTCCTTTTCATTTTGCCAGCAGGTTTTATTATTTTTTCATGATGTTCATCAGTAATCTGAGCTGTATCAATTTCTTTTTCAAGAATAATTTCCATTGGGTCTTTATCTTCCCGCATCCCCTCAAAGGAAGGGTGACGCATAACTCCATCACTGGTCATTTCTGTAAAACTTATTTCACAGATAAGTTTAGGCTTTAGCCATGTAACGGAAGCATGAGGGGGATTAGGCCGAAATCGGGAAGGTTTGTTGACATCAGGCTCCTCAGAAAAAGGAGGCTTATTAGTGAACAGTGGTTTAAATTGTTCCATCATCTCCTTCTGCAACTTGTCATTAAATCCTGTGCCCACTTTTCCTTTATACACAAGATCTTTACCTTCATAAACTCCTACAAGGATGCTGCTAAAAGATTTTCTGGAGTCATCATTCAACGTAAAACCTCCAATAACCACTTCCTGTCTTTTATTGGCTTTGATCTTAAGCCAGTCCTTTGTCCTTACATGTACATGGTACAAACTATCCTTCTTTTTGGCCATTATGCCTTCAAGTCCCATGTTCTTTGCAGCTTCCAAAAATTCTATCCCGGAAGTATAAAATGGTGTACTGATTTTTATTATATCATTCTCCTCTAATATTTCTTTTAGAATTTCCTTCCGCTGACATAAGGTAAGGTCTGTAAGGTCCTTTCCATCATGCCATATAATGTCAAAGACATAGTACAGTAAAGTTCCGTCTGCCTCACTGCGCCAGTTTTGTAATGATCCGAAGTCAGCCTTGCCATCCTCCCCTACAACGACTATTTCTCCATCCAAGATAACATTAAGATTAAGCGCCTTGAGCGAATCATATACCGGATAAAATTTCTCGTTAAAGCTTTTGTCATTACGAGATTTGATCTCAACCTTGCCCCCTTTTAAAAAGGACACTGCCCTGTACCCATCCCATTTCACTTCATAGAGCCAATTTTTATCTTCAAAGGGCTTATCCACAAGTGTAGCAAGCATTGGTTGTACATGATTGTAAAAAGCCTTCTTTGGCGCGCCTTTTAAAATCTTATCCACATCAATATCCTCCTTCTCTGATCTGTTTGAGCTTAATTGTTCCTCAATGAGTTCTGGAGTCGTTTTTTTTTCAGTAGTCTTATCTTTGAGCCTACTCTCCTTTTTTACATTAGGTTTTCCATAAACTTTATCTGGAGATTTTTCCATCTGGACTATTGTCTTTTTGGAAATCACGGATTTATCTTTTAATGTAATATCCCTGGTCGTTGCGTATTTATCTTCAAGCTTCATCAGAAGCCAGCTATTCTCGCCCCTACCATAAGCTTTTACCAAGGCGAATTCTCCTTTTAGTTTTTTACCATTTAGCTTTATTTTCAACTTACCGGCATGAAGTTGGTGCAATAGATTTTCCTCCTGCTTTTTCAAATCTCCTTCCACTGGCTCCGAAGGTTCATAAGTACCTTCGTCCCAAACAATCACCGTACCCCCACCATACTGTCCCTTTGGGATAATACCTTCAAAATCCCGGTAATCATATGGATGGTCTTCAACCATCATAGCAAGTCTTTTAATATTCGGATCCAGGGAGGGTCCTTTAGGAACCGCCCAACTTTTTAACACTCCGTCCATTTCAAGACGAAAATCGTAATGAAGATGGGAAGCATCATGTTTCTGAACAACAAACCTCAATTCTTTGCCAGATGGCTTACCCCCAAAGGGTTCGGGAGTCTTTTCTTCTGACCGCTTTTCACGATATTTTTCTAAAGCCATACCAATTGTTTTTTAAGTTAATGGATTTTAGAATCTAAAAATTTGGCCGCACTTAACAAATGCACAGCTGACACTCTAATGATGCAAGTATTGCTATTTTTGGTGACGCTTCCTTAAGTAATCTTCTAATGTTTTTCGGTCATTAGAACCGTTTTCTTTTATAGCACCGACAACGGCTTGTGAGGTTACTCCCATTTTTTCCTTGAAATACTGGATTTCATAATTTTCTGAACCACTTACCTGTTTGCGGTCTTTTTTCCCTTTTTTGGATTTATCGTCTGTCATGGTTTAATATTTTAAGTGATTTACATTTGGTGATTAAAAAAAATACAAATATTACGCCGTTACGTATTATTTATTTTTACATAAGATAACCAAAACTAAAAAGTTTAAAAACATAAGACTTATGAATGAAAATTGTTGTATAAAAATAAATTAGTGATCAAAATCGGATCTGTCAGACTTTACAGCAATCTGTTTCTTAAAGCTAATATATTAACTGGGGGTTGTAAAATTGATTTCAGTAACCATGTATTCACAGGCAAGAAAAAATAGCATTAAATTATATTTCCTTTTCTTTAATAAGTATTTCCTGCTGTATTCAGTTATAATATGATTTTACTCATAAAAACTATAATGGTATTAATTATACTTTGATAATCAAATTTAAAACTGCTATGAATACTAGGAAATATTTATCTCTTACCTTGAAAATCTGGCGACAGAAAAATAGAAAAAGTAAAGGAAAATTTGAAGTATATATAATTTCTGGTGTTTCTACCGATTCTTCCTTTCTGGAAATGCTGGATATACTTAATGAACAGCTAATTTATGAAAATAAAGACCCTGTTGCTTTTGATCATGACTGTCGTGAAGGAATTTGCGGAATGTGTTCTTTATACATAAACGGAAGAGCACATGGTCCGGACACAGGAATTACAACATGCCAGCTCCATATGAGGATGTTTAACGATGGAGACACTATTATCATTGAGCCATGGAGAAGTATTGCATTTCCTGTTATCAAAGACTTAATGACAGACCGTAGTGCTTTTGACAGGATAATGGCAGCAGGTGGATTTATTTCTGTCAACACTTCAGGAAATACGCTGGATGCCAATGCTATTGCTATTCCCAAAGAGAATGCTGATAAAGCAATGGACGCTGCCGCCTGCATTAGCTGCGGAGCATGTGTAGCTTGTTGTCCGAATGGTGCTGCAATGCTTTTTGTTGGTGCTAAAGTTTCTCATTTTGCATTACTGCCACAAGGAAAGATTGAAAGAAAGAGAAGGGTTTTAAATATGGTAAAAGCTATGGATGATGAGGGATTTGGAAATTGCTCTGTCATTGGAGCATGTGAAATTGAATGCCCCAAAAGTATTTCACTGGATACTATCGCCAGAATGAACAGAGAGTATATGAATGCCTGGCTTAGTGAAGAATAGGGCGAGATTCTACATTGTAATTTTAATTATTTAATAATGATTTTAGTAACCGGAGCTACCGGAATTCTCGGTAGGGTAATTGTTTTGGAACTTCTCAAAAGAGGCAGAACTGTGCGTGCCACAAAAAGAGACTCCAGTGATTTGGAAGAAGTGAAACAATCATTGAAGTATTACTCAGAAAATGCTGAAAGCTATTTTAATAAGATAGAATGGGTGACGGTAGATTTACATAACAAGGAAAGTCTGCAAAATGCACTTAAAGATGTTCAGGAGGTATATCATTGTGCCGCGAAGGTAACTTATGATCCGAAAAAACAGAAAGATGTTACCCAAGTCAATGTTGAAGGAACTGAAAACATAATTGAATGCTGCCACCGTTTCCATAAAATAAAGTTTCTGTATGTAAGTTCCGCAGCTATTTTCAATAAAGGAAAATGTGAAAAACTTATTGATGAAAATTCAGATCTTATCAGCGGTGAAAACAATACAATATATGCCATCTCAAAATGCAATGCGGATAAAGCGGTGCTTGATGCATTTCATCAAGGTTTAGATACCATTATCATTAATCCGGGGATGATTATCGGAAGTGGTAACTGGCAAAAAAGCAGTGGCGAATTCTTACAAGTTTTTGCTAACAGATTGTATTCTTTCCCTGGCGGAACAGGATGTGTAGATGTAAGGGATGTAGCAGAAATCGCTATCGAACTGATGGAAAAAAATATTTTCGGAGAACGTTTCATCATCATTTCAGAGAACAGAAAGTACAGCGATCTGTCTAGACTAATTAAAAAGACGGTTAATCCTTTTATTTTATCTGAGAACATTTTAAAAATAGGGAGAATTTTAAATATTCTTTCTGGAGGATTAATCCCAAAATTAAGATTACTGACCAAAGCAAACATAGAATTTTTAACCTCTTTCTCAAAAATGTCTAATGCTAAAATTGTAAAAACTTTGAATTATGAATTTATTACTGTGGAAGACAGCCTCGATTTCCATATCAGGAATTTTCTGAGTAAAAAAGAATGAAGCAGCACGTTTTGTTGATCAAATAAATGGACAGATACAACAAGTTCAACGCCATTCAGATATTAATTAAACTCCTGTCAAAAGAAATTGTGGCTGCTCTTGAAAGTTTCTCTTAATCTACTATCATGGTACTATTATCATTAAAAAAAATTGAGCCTTCCTGCAAACCAATAGTACTCGTTTTTATATACAACATTTCTACAGCAGGTTCTCTACCTCTACTTTTATGATTTTAAGGGACCATTTTCAAATTAAGGCTGTATTAGAGTTGTACATTTAAAGCATCAGTTTTGGGATACAGCTCCAACTTTTTGTAAAGATGATTTCTCCTTTATAAGCAGAGAAGTAAGTAAAATTTTATAAGCAGAAAGCCTAACTGATATATGCCAAAATATTTTTTTGAAACCCATAATACTGTGTTTATTTTCCCACTTTTATTCTTAAAAAGGCTGATAATTCAGTCTCTATCATGTATCAAGGGAAAACTGTAGATTTATCGTATTGTCAAACCAATTTTACAATAGAGTAATTCGGGTTTTATGAGTGACTTCATAATGGTACGAATTAATACAAAATTTTTCTGTTAATTATTTTTACAATTTTTTCTTTTTCCATACGTTTGATAGCTTTTATGGCAGTTTCTACACGAATTCCTGTAAGACTGGCAAGTTGCTGTCTTGTAAGAGGTACTTGGAAAGAGAACGTAGCTTGCTCTTTTTGAAAACTTTTCATGTAATCCATAACGCCAATAAGCCTTTCCTCCGGACTTTCCAGAGAATTTTTTTGAAGCATAATATATTTGTAATACAGCCCGTCTGATAGCTCTTTGCAGAAATTAAAAAAGAGAAGTGGATGCTTTGCCAGCATCTCTAAAAAATCTCGTTTACTTAATCTAAGAATAGTACTGGCAGTGATAGCTACTGCACTCATTGGGTATGGTTTATCATCAAATAAAAGCGACTCACCAAAACTTTGTCCATCAAATAGAATATTCTGGATAAATTCTTTTCCTTCGGCATTATAATTATTCAGTTTAACTTCACCCTTTACTATTTGATAATAATATAACGGTGCGCCTCCCTCGTGAAAAATCGTTTCTTCTGGATTGTATCTTTTTAACCCAGCACCAGCTGAGCTTAAAATTTCTTCGCTAATAACATAATCTTTTTTTAACTGTTAATAATTTTAAATAATCATCTTCGTAAAAACTTATTTGGTAAATAAAATGTGTAAAAATGCTTCATTAATGGATCATCAAAGTCGATAACGAGAAGCTGTAGTTATTAAAGCATAACATCCGGTATTTTACAGCTCTTGAATCTATTTTTTATGGCAATTTTAAAGTGATTTAAAAACTACTGCAGAGTTATCACAAATTTTTTGAAGTGCTTTTGAAATTTCATTCATCCCAAAAACAATACATCCTGCAAATCTTAATTTGCAGGATGTATTCATGTTTTTACGCTTTCAGAAAAACTCTTGTTAAGCATTTGCGGAGAGTGAGGGATTTTGTACCCATTTCTCACCGCTTTATGGATAAGATTTTCGCTGTAGCATCTCTGTGAATGGCCTTAAATAGGACATTTGCAAAAAAGTGGTAAAATCCTAATTTAAATTTTACGTAGTAAAACTAAAAATTTTTGTTCAAATCTGCAAGTAAAAAGGTCAAATTTTGAACAAGTTTTTTTGAGTGTTCAAAGCAAGAATTTAATCCTTCTCTTAGCGCCTGAATTTTCTCAGTTGAAATATTTCTAAAAGAAAACGAAGAAAAAAAAATTTAAAAAAAGAAAAAAAGAAAGCCTTTTGAAAATGAGCGTGGCATTCTGTCAAGGTTTTTGGGAAAAAGTTTTTGCGTAGATTTTATACGGAAAAAGTTTTTCTGAAAATCCGGAGGACTTGATCTTGACAGAATTTAGCTGCTGGACTGGAAAGCGAGTTATTTTTGGTTTCTGTTTTTATTTTTGACGGTACTACTGTATATAAATTTTTAAATACTATACTGACTGAAAAGCAACGTTTCACTGCTTTTGTATGTATAAATTTGATTATGTTATTTGGGAATAGCTAGAGAGACTCTTGTTTTAAACCATTAGATATCAACCTCAACTCTTTGATATTCAATATCAAGATTCGTGACTTCTACAACTTCTACACTTATAACATCAAATTTACCCGGATGAAATATAGCTAAATTATAACCATCTGGATTTTGAGCACTTTTAAATTCAATTCCATCAAACCCCATAGATTTGATAAGTTCAGAAATATATTGAGTTGGAAGATAATCTAGCTCTGAATCACTCTTCCTATGTGGTTTCGCTAATTCTTGTTCTAGACGACTTATAAATGGCTGGTGTATAATTTGCTCTTCCAGTAAATCGTTATCTAAAAAAGTAAAAATATCTATTACTTTCGAACTTAGATTAATCACTTGCAAATTTTCCTTAAGCTTAAACTTAGCTACGCTAATATAGTCATACAAATTAGCTCTAACTTCAAACAAGGCAGTTTTGATATCATTTGATAAATACAAGTAAGAGATACCTTTAGGATTAGCACGTCCATCACTAGCTTTACTATTCGGAGGGTTACCCATTTCTGAAATAAGATACCCACTCTTATCAGAGGATATACGTGCTCTATAAAAATTTTTTCCTTTAATTATTTCTTTTTTATAGTGAGCAAAAATTTCTTTTAATTTTTCTAAATCTAAACTATTTTGAAAGTGAAATCTGTTTACAGATTTAATTTCTCGAGAAAAGTTTTCCCAAGAAAAGACCAAAGGCTTTACAATCCTCTCTTCATAATCAGTTTTGTGAAATTTTAGAATGACAGGTTTGGACAAAACATCTGCATAATCAGATGATTCTTCACTCATCATATTAATAAGTAAAGTTTTTGTATTATTTCTAGTAATTAATGTTTGGGTAAATACTTTACCTGGAAAATCTTTTTGAATTTGATTTTCTATTGAATCACCTTCTATCTCATCAACTTCATACAAATCCAACAAACCTTTAAAGAAAATATTCAATTCTTCCGCATTATAAACATTTACCTGTTTAGAATCACAAAAATCGCAATCTCCCTTAGTATTATTTGTGAGTATTATCTGCTTAAGATAGTGACTTTCAAAACAACCGATACAACAATTCATATTACATCAATCGTAAAACCAAATCTATGTGATTCATTAAAGACAATTTCTTAAGAGTTCCCAAACCTGGAAAATGTCCAGTAGTATGATAATCTCTAAAAATAGGAATAGCAACAGAATTGTACCCCGATGTATCACACCAGCTTATTAATTTATCTAGTGCTTCTGCAAATTTACCAGGAACATCAGACTGGTCAGTATTTGAATTTGAAACAAAATGGCGAACAAATATTCTATTTTGAGAATCAGGGTGCGATAGATGTATCGCGACTGCGTACGGAAGGAAACCACTTTCAGAATAATCATTTCCAATTGTCAGGTAATCTGAAAAACCTACAAAACCATCTTCAATATAGTGTAAATGTTCTTCTGAAAAAAAACTTTCAGGAGTATTCAGGTAATCAGAATTTTTATTTTGCTTTCCAAAATAATCGTCTAATTCCACCAATGTACTTCTGTCAAAATTGCGAAAATATCTTTTGCTGGTATTTGCAAAATCAACAACATTAAATTTTATTTCAGCAATCTCTTCATATTGAGGAATTATATCCACAATATTATCATATATTGTTTGGTGAACAATAGTTAGATATTTAGCTAAACTTGGATATTGATTTAAAATTGATAGCATCAAAGTATGGTTTATCATACCATCAAAAATAACTCCTATTTGAAAATCTGTGTAATTATCTAATGCTATCTGAATAGAATTTAAAATGCTTTCAGTGTCTTTAAAAGTTCCATATTGAGGATTGACAATAACAGTGAAATTAATGTTATTATTAACAAGCTCAGTAAGAGTTTTCCGGAAAGTTGATGAATCTTTTACAGGCTCAATTATAGGAGAAATCTTATCTCTGTTAGCAGATAAAATAGAAGGGGTTATTTCTCTAATACCAATGAGTTCAAATTGTTTTCCTCTAATATATGGGTGGTACATAAATGGTTATTATCTAAAAAATTAAACAAATTTTCATACTCATCCTCATTAAGGTCCAACGCATTACAAATAAATCTCAATTCAAACGGTGTTTTATCTGACACAAGTAAATCTGCACGTTTTAGTTTTCTTTTTTTCAAAATATTTAAAACCTGCAAATGGAATGTACAAATATCAATCTCATTTAAAAGTTCATAACAGACTCTAAATATTTTCGTATTTGGAACATCTGGTATAAAACCGAAATTTATTTTTACAAGATGAAGATACTCTTTTTTTCTTAACAATTTGAACAAGCTGTCAAATTCTAAGTTATCATTATTTTTAGTTGCTTTTTTAAGAGTAACTAGCTTATTAGTATTTGTTAATTTAATAACTCCAACATCAGTATTTAAATATTGTTCTAATAGTTTTTTTGATTGCAATGCTCCTGAAACAATATAAACTTCATCAGCTATCTTCTGATAATCCGAAATTTGTTTCTGCAATTTAGAAAAATCATCTAATTCTGTTTTAATTTCAAAAATTCTTGCAATTCCATTAATTAAAAACACATCTGCTTTAGAATCAGCAATCTTAAATTCGTTAAAAGTAACCGTAGTATTCAAAGAATATTTCTTAAGAATTTCTTTGAATACTAAATTTTTATAGATGTATTCGCAACGATAATTATTACTAAGATTCGAATAAATATTATTTAATAATTCAAGGTTTGATGAAGTAGATTTATAAGTCGAATAATGTTTCATAACAATATTATCAAAGGTAGTATAATCGTTTGATACTATCTTTTTAAATACTGATGTCGAAAAAATTTGTGATAAAAACCGCAAATTTGTATTATTCATATTAGTTTGCATTAGTTTCCAAATTTACTAAAATTTTAAAAAACAAATTGTAAGAAGCAATTTCGTGATTATAACTTTTACTTCCTTATTTCAAGAGAAAGGTGATGACTCTAAAGCTTTTTTTCTTTATTTGCTCAAATTGTTCATCAATACTTAAGTCAGAAATTGGAATTTCTCTTATAAAATCAACCAATGATTTTGCTTTAGACATTCTTGGATAAGCAATACTTTCTATATCAGGAAAATTTGGAAATAATCCTTTGGGACGAAACTTCTTTTTCTTATTCGAATATTCCTTAATTATATTAACATAATTGGTCTTATCACAACTTAAAAAATAATCTATTAAACTTGACATATTAATCATTATAATGTCTTTAATATTTTTAAACTTTGTATTCTGGGGTTTTATCTTTCCAAATTCTTTTGTAATGTATGACTCAACTGCTGACTGGGAAAACATTTCATCTGATACAACAATAATCGGATAAATATCTAGAGACTTCTGTTTGTATTTCTTTAATAGCAAGGGGTCAATCTTTTCAATATTTTTGTTCAAATAATCTATTGAATTAGCCAGTTGTAAAATTCCTTTTGCTTTCTTTTTATTTTGAATGAATCTATCGTCTATATAAGATCTTACATATTCAAAACTGTCATTCTCTATAAAATCATCTCCTATAGTATTGTCTTTAAACTCAAATAATAGAATCGAATTGTTATATCGTAAATAGCAATCTGGAAACCCGCTTATTTTTTCTTCATCAAACTTTATAAAAACTCCTTTATGATTAAATGATTTTTCAATAACTTTTCTAAAAAGAACCTTTTCAGAAATTAATTTTGAAATACTAGACTTGTAGTTTGCAAAGGTTAGTTTCTGATTATACTTACTTTTATACAACTGGAAAAGTTGATAGTAGATTTTATAAAACAAATGTTGTAGAAAAAATGTCCATTTCAATATTGCATACTTACCATCGTGATAAAAAAGACAATTCAAACGTAACTCTGTATCTGAAATTGACTTATCAAAAAACTTATTTATTTTTATCTCATTACAGTACTGCCACATCCACTGATTCTCTTCAATCCAAAAACTACCACCAGCTACTGTCAGTATTTTAAAAATCTCAAAAATCCATATATCGGGATATTCAATAGAATTGACTTTATAAAATTCATTTAGAATATCTCTATCATTACAATAATAGTGATGTAGTAATGTTTTGATTTTTAAAAACTCAAAATAGAAATCGCTTTTGGAATAATACTGAATTGTTTTTTTTCCTAATATAATCTGACCAAATTCAGCATAATATTCTTTAGGGATGTCAAGAAATAAATTTTCTTCATTTTTTGACACATACACAACTTCATTTAGGATTAGGTAGGCTTTGAAAAAATGACTTTCAATAAAAATAAAATTTTCTTCTATTTTCCTCTCTTGTAGATAACTATAATTTTCTATTACAATTTTAAAAAACTCAGAATTTGTTTTCTCATTAAAAATCTCATTTTCTCTTTTTTGATTTAAAACAAAAGAAATCTGCTGTATTTCTTTTGATGCCTTCGTTGCAGTACTTGCAAATAAAGATAATATATGGTTGGATGACTTTTGATTAAACAATAAATTTGATGTCTTACACAAAATTAATAGCAAAGTATCGGGGCTGATACCTGCAATTATTTCAACAACACTCTCACTGCTTGAAATTCCAAAAATATTCTTGTAACCTAAAACGATTCTTGCTTCTAAAGGCATTAAGAAAATATATTAAACGGGTTGTTTTACTTTCCCAAAAGTTTCGAACTCTATAAATTTAGATTTAAATAACTCATTAGGAATTTTTTTCTGTAATAATAAATGAAAATTCTCTTCGTGTGTAGAAACTATCAATTGTTTCCCTAGTGATAAGGTAATTCCACGAAACAAATCAATAAATGACAGAATATTTATGCTATCCATTGATTGAATTGGGTCGTCTATAAAAATACAATCAACCGCCTCCTTTGTTTCTGGATTTTTTGTTTTTAAAGCTCTTGCCAAAAATATGCTTAAACTTAAAATGTTTACTTGTGCAGTGCTGAAATACAGAGCTGGAACTGATCTTTCTACTTCACCTTTATCATTTACTTTTGTAGTATATATCTGTAATCGTGGTTTAGAATCTGCAAACTCACACTTAAATTCTATTGCTTGATAATCAGGATGTGGATCTATCTTTTTATAAATTTTATTAATCAATTCTGTGTAGAAAAATTCATCAATAGTTTTTGTAAGGTATTCTATGAGATTATCTTTTTCATTATTCAACTGTATCTCTGCATTATTTAGATCGCTTAGGTTATTTCGGTAATTTTTAATCTTATCTTGGATTTTTTGAGAAACAGTTGCATTAAGACAGTCATCTTTTAGTATTTCAATAATTTTATACTTTTCGATTTTATCTTCTATAATCTTTTGAGACTGTTTTTGTTTTTCAATTAAATCAAAAAACTCTTTTTCAATTTGAGATTTATCCTTATCATTCAATTCTATATTAAACTCTGATTTTATAAAGCTTTCGTAACTTTCATACACCCTTAAAATTAATTTTTTTGCATCATTAATCTGCTGGATTCTATTGTTGTATTCCTGTTTAGATAAATTGTGATTGGATAATTCTATGTTTAATTGATTTAAAGAGTCTTCAAATTCCTTTTTTTCAGTTATGAATTCAGTTATAATCTTCTCAATATCAGATTTTGCGTTTAATAAAATAGCCTTATCAACCTGATTGTGGTTTAACACGAGGTTAAAATAATCAATAACAATTTTATAATCTTCCGATTTTTGCTGTACTTCAATATTATCACTTAATCGCTTAATATTATCATTATTACCGTTAATAATAACTAGAAGGTCACCAGTCTTTTTATTATTTGTATTTATAAGCTCGGTATTATCATTAATTCCTTTTAAAATCTTTGAAATCTCTTCCTGTATTGTCTTCGCTAATTCATCAGGAATCTGTTCATTACCAAAAAACACTAATATCTCGTTTGTGCTTTCAAGATTATTTTTAAGTTCTTGTTTTTTTTCTTCTCTCTGTAAATTCAATTTTTCTATTTCTTTTTCCAAGTTGTTATAATCATTAGAAAAAGGTTGTTTTAGTAAGGCAAAAGATTTCTTAATATTTTCATTACCAGAAAGCATTTTTTCTTTCAATTCATTAATTTCCGTTTCAAGAGAAATTTTATTTTCCAGATTTTCTTTTAGCTGGTTATCAAAAAACTTGTTTTCTACAATGTTACTAGACAGCTCCTCAAACGAATTATAATGATGATTACAAAGAGGGCAATCTGAAGTATGGGTCTGTGAAATTATTTCCAAACCACGATTTACAAATTCCTTCAGTTCATTATTAAACTGATTTTGAGTATTTATTTTACTTTGTGTTTCAACTAATTGTTTATCTTTTATTTCAAAATTAATTTTAAGATCAAGCTGTTGTGTAATTAAATCCTGATGCTTGGTAAACTGAGCAAATTCTGATAAAAGTTCTAAGTCATCATCAATTTTAGTTTCATAATATCCGAACTGCTCTAAAACTCTTTTCAATTCAAGTAATTTTAGTTCTTTATCGTCAATTAATTTAGATAAATCCTCGATTGATTTTATAATAGATTGATGGTTCTTAGATAATTGTTCTAATTTAGTTTTTTGATTAGGAACTTGTTCTAACTTGATTTGATTTAGATTCAAAGATTCTTGCAGATGGTCATTTTTACTCTTTAGCAAGTTGATTTCTTCTTCAATCAAAAATTTTTCACTTTCTTTTACTCCATTTTCATTTTTGAATTCCGCAATTCTTTTTTCCTGTTCTTCTAATCCTTTTTGTAAAATTAAAAAATCTTCAATTTTCTTTTCAATATCCAGAACTTCTTCTAAACGTTTTCGATGTTCTGAAAGATTTTTATCTGCATTTTCTATTTCTTGTTGAGCCTTATCTCTATTTTCTATTAAGGTGATAATTCGGTTTAGTTCTTTTATCTGATCTTCAAAATTTTCTAATTTCTTTCTGTTATCAACATAGTCTAAAACACCACCTTTCAGTTTATTCTCTCCATTTTCTTCACCGTCTTTCGCCAATCTAATATTATCAATCTGTAATCCGACTTTAGTAAATTCCTCTTCTAAAGTTAATAATCTGACTTTAACATTTCTAGATAAATTGTCGTGCAGTGTTTCGTCAAATGACTCTCTAGTAACATAATCAAGAGTTTCTTCGTTCTTTTTAAGAAAGCTTATTAATTCATTAATTTCATCAAATTTCTTAAACTCTTGATCGTAATCAATTTCTAGTTGAAGTGATTTTTTCTGTTTTTCTATTTCTCCATCAATTCGTACTTTTTCCTGTTTTATATAGTCTAAAACCTTTACTGCCTTTTTATAAATAGAATCATATTTTTTTAAATCACCATCTATCTCAAGAAATCTTTCATAACGTTTTTCAGCCCTTTCTTCTTTTATAAAAGTATCTATCAGATCCTGACTTAATATTTGATTACGAAAATACTCGTTATCAGGTTTAGTTTTTGTGCTGTAAACTTTTCTTTTATTGATTGTATTTTCAAACGTACTTGAATCCGTTTCGACAATTACTTTACCAGATTTAGATGAATTATTTAATAACAAGGGAAGACTATTTTCTTTCCTCATTTTCTCGAAATCATCCATTCTGTCGAATCTTTGAATCTGATGAGTCACACTCCATTCTACCGCATCATAAAAAGAAGTTTTGCCAAATCCATTAGGTGCATAAATAGATGCAAAGTCCATTATCTCGCCATTGGAAGTAAAATCAAAAGTTGAGTTTTCTTCTTTTTCAAATGCTCTGAAACCAGTTATTTTTACACTTTTGATTTTCATTTTTTATTCAATTCTTTAACAATAAACTCTTGAGCTTCTTTATCACCTATAACCTTATCTCCCGTATCTAAAAGTTTCCATAAATCAGTATTTAAAGGAACATATTTAGAAATGTTTACTTCTCTGGTTATATCAACAATTTCTTTCAAATCAGAATTTGTAATATGTTTTATTATTAGTTTGTTTGCTTCACCTTCATCAAATTTTTGCGAAAAATTATCTTCAACTATTTTCCTACTTGAGAATTTATCATTTTCTATTTTATTCTTCAGCTCTTTGGAGGTTTTATCATTTGTCACATAAATAATATACAAATTCCATTTTTCATAAACCGACTCTAATTTTGGTTGATATTTCAACGCTACTTCTTCAGAAATTTTTTGCCATAAATTATTTTCTTCCAAGACAGAAGAATTTGTTAAAACAAAAAATACTGATATATTGACATTTAATTCTACCAATTGAAAATTGAAAGTACAATTTGTATATTTATTGGATAGTTCCTGTAAAATTTCTTGGCTATATTCCGAATACTTTTCCATATTCTTCTTTGAGTTTTATTAGTAATTCATTTTCATTTGATTTTTTGAAAGTCTTATAGTTCTCACTATTTTCAACCAACATAAAATGTTTCAGATATTCAAAATGGATAAAATTATATTTTTCAAATACAAATTCTTTTAATTCAGAAAGAGCATTTGTGATATTATTGACATCAGAGTTGAGTGTTCCATTTTCGTAATTGCTCTTTAGAGAATCGATTCGTGGAATAATGCTACCTTTATCTAACTTGTAATGTTTAATATTTGACTTTATTGGAGGTTTGTTCGTTTTAATAAATACAGTTCCATTCTCTTCTAAACCATCATAATTAGAAACCAAACAATCCTTTAAAAAATCGGTCTCCAACCAATCTGTATCAGTTTTTCTGTACAATAATCTCAAATAGCAAAAGATATCTTCCAAATCACTAATGTTACAAGCCTTATCTTTTACAATATTTATTAAAGTCAAAAACTCTAGCCAGGTAATATAAATCAACTCATCATTTAGCTTTAGCATATCCTTTTCATTAATCAGCAATCTATCCGTAAAATAATCTTTAATAAATCGAGGAGTAATATCACTTGAAAGAACCTCTTCTGTCTTTTGCTTTAAAAATAATCTTGTAAAAGAAATGTCTTCATCATCTATTCCTGCATCAAAGTTAAAAGCAGATTGTTTTAAAAATTTGAAATTGACCAAAAATGATGGAAGTAATTCTGGGAGATTGTGCTGTCTAGTTATTTCAATAAAACGCATAATTGGAACAACTGAAATTTCCCCATTGCAGTCCTCTTCAGGAGTTCTACTTTGTATTCCACATATAGTAAGATAATCATCGTTAAATTTAATAATACCTCCTCCTGAAAATCCAGAAATATCACTATGCGACAAGTGAGCTACTTCAAGCCGGAGACTTAAAACATTTTGGTCGGAAGAAATAATATCTGATATTTTATATTTATTGTATTTATCATCAGATGCTCGTCTACTTTCAGGGAATCCTGCCATATTATATCCATTAGAAGAAGTATAACTGTCAGTAAAAATCTGATTATATCCTACTATATCTGGCAACAATAATATAGCAGCATCAATTGATGACTCAAAGTGTTCAAAATAATTTTCTCCATTTTTGATTTCAATTACTTTTTCCTCATTTTGTGAATCAGCAAAACGTAAAGTGATTTCTTTTTTAACTTCGTTTTTCTTTCTACCTCTTTCGTCTTTAATTTCATCATAGAACACGTGCCTTGCAGACAATACATATGTTTTATCTGAATCAGCAGGTTGAAATAGAGCTCCACTTCCTTCCCCTAAAATAACTGAGTATTTTTTTATATCATTTTCGGTCATTAGTAATTAAATTCATTTTTAGAACTGATTTTAAAATATTCAAAATCGTTAAAATCTTCATCTGTGATAATTTTTGTACCTATATCGTAATTAAAATGAATATTAGCATTTGGATTATTTTTTATAATCCTCGCAACTGTTCTTTTATTTGGTAAACCGTGTTTAGTGGCGTTTGAACTTATTAAATAATTATCGGTCTTAATAATTGACAGCAATTCTGAATTCGTATTATGCTTACTTCCGTGATGTGAAATTTTTATTAGCTCTGCTTGTAAAGAATTTTCTTTATCAATTTCAAATTTATTTAATCCTTCAACTACTACTGATGGATGTGCATCACCTAAGAATAAAAAGTTTTTACCTTCATATTCCATTATAAAAGCAATGGAACTACCATTAGGAATACTTTTATCTTCTTTAAACTTAAATTTTGGTTTAGATTCTTCTTCTATAAAATCTTTCAAAGATGTTTCAAAATCAAACTCTCCACCGCTTGTAAAATAGTCTTCCTCTTTTTTGTATAGTTCTAATAAGTTTTTTAGACTTTTTTTACTTGGGGATAATATTTTGAACTTTAATCCTAAAAGATCAATTTTATTACCTTGTTTGATTATTTTACCATCCCATAATTGATTTTTTGACAGGTATTCTTCAAACTTAATCCCTTGTTTGGGGCTTGTATAAAAATCATTTTCACCTTCTTTAATTTCAATATTTAAATCTTGATTTTCTTCAATAGCTAATTCTTTAGCTATTTCTTTTCCAGAGTTAAACCAAACTTTCTTAATAAGCGTTGGAGCTTCTTTGTCTTTATTCAACCATCTTAATAATCCACCAATATGGTCGTCATCGAAATGAGTCAGAACTAAAAGGTCAATCTTCTGTCCATTACTTTTTATATAATCGATAGCATCAAATAAATCACCTTTTCTCTTTAATTTATTTTCATATGTATCTCCTATGCCTCCATCTATAATTATATTTCTTGGAATGTCATTTTCCTCAAATGAAATCCAAATGGAATCTCCATTAAATGCTTGTAAAAATTTAATTTTCATAGTTTGGGAATTTAGTTTTTTTTATTTGTATTAAATTACGGTTTTCCATAATTGCTAATAAAATACAATAAAACTCTATAAAATTAATCAAATTTCAATATATATTCTGAAATTATAACCAAAAAAATCCCATTAAGGGATTTTATATTTTCTTTAATCAAGTTTCTTATTTCCTTTTATCATTTTTTGTTCCTCATATCCAAACAAATTAAATATTTCTCTCAATCGGGAGAGCAACCGATTGCTGTATTTGGATTTTATTAAGTTAAAGAAAGATTAGTTGCAATGTGTGTTATCAATGCTTTGATTTAAGAATTTTTTGCTTCTTCAGGTAAAACATTTTTTCTACGAAATGTATTTTGATTTCGGAAAGTTGAGGTGTTTTAAATTGTTTGTTAAAAGAGTAAATTCTCCAGCTATACTTACCTTCCTGATATTTCTCAGCGTGTGACAATGGAATTTTTTGCTTTTTCAAATAATGGATTACTTTTGTGTGAAATACGAATAGTTTTATTTGTTAAGTCTTTTTTGTTTATAGAAGTCATTAATTAACACTTGCCAAATCACATTTTTAAATTTTGATATCCAAGCTGTTTATTTCTTGTTCGAGAGCTATCTGCTTTTTGTTATACTCCTTATTTAATTTTTTAACTCCTTATTTCGAAAATCCAACATCACCACCTGACTTCCTACAAACGGATTATAAGAAGGCTGATAAATAATATAGCCTGAAGAATGAAGATTCTTCAGGCATTTATGATAGGTGGCTTTTGAGCGGATTTTACTGATACGCATCACTTCATCGCGGGAAATACTGACCGGATTTCGGAAACGGCTGAAATTCCAGAACTGGAATAAGGCTAAATAGAGGCTGATGTGTGATGGATTAAGCGTATTATCCTGAGCCACCTTTTCATAGAAAGCTGTAAGATGTTTAATATAATTCATAATTTAGTTTCGGTGCTTCGAAATATCATTGCTTATTTTTCAGCATTTCTTCAATGTCTTTGTAATTGTAATATAATGTCCCGCCGACACGGGTGTAAGATAAGCTTCCATTGGTACGGAGGTTTTGCAGTGTTCCGGAGGAGATTTTTAGAAGTGCTTTGACCTCTGACGAACGCAGCCATAATTTCTGCTGGGAAATCTTGATCTGAAATAGATTTTGTAGGTCTTCCAGCAATTCGGTTCTAAATTCCTGAAGGTCTTCTTTGGTGATTAGGTTTACGATCATAACTACTTCATTTTTGTTTTTGACTTAGTTTTCTTCTACAAAGTTGTAGCATTAAAATATTGAAAACAATAGTGTTAGAGGGGCGTGGGCTAAATAAGAACAATCTGGATGATGCAGGAATCTTTTGGAGATTAAAAAAGAATAAATTGGAATCTACTAAATAGTTTACAAAGAAAAAGACGAGTTCCGAAGTCTTTTCCCCTTTTTGCAAAAAAGGCAAGAGAGTCTTGGATATAAAACTTGAAAAGTTTGTATATACAAAGACACATCTTGCTGATTTATATCGCTGATTTTTCAGAGCTCTAAAATGCGACTGAACCTAACTGATTATTAATTAGTTGTATAATTGCTTTTGAAAAAGAAAAAAACAGAAAAGACAATGAAATCAAGGCAGCTCAATTTTTGGGCCGTATCGACAGTATCTGGCTCAAATCCTGCGCCGGGTTAGGGATGACCGTCTTACTTTTTGAGCCAGGTAAGCGTGTTGTGGTAACAATTTTGAGCCGGTTTTCAAAAAGGGTGCTCAATTTTGCGCAGGGATATGAGTTGCTATAGTTTCTTGGATACAGTTTAGCAATATGGCGGTTTAATTTTTGAGCCGCATCGACAATATCCGGCTCAAATTCTGCGCCGGCTTTGGGATGAGCGGCTTACTTTTTGAGCCAGGTAAGCGTTTTGTGGTAATATTTTTGAGCAGGATCAGTGTTGAGTTGCTTAATTTTCGAGCCGATTTTAATCTGACCTGTGCACATTTTGCGCAGATTTCAGATTTACGTGTATTACATCACGCAGATTTATGATAGATGATTCATTAATCTCTTATACTAAGATTGATTATATTTGATTTACTTTGAAGTTTTTAAATGAATAACTTTTGTAAAGAAGCCGATGAATTACCAGACATTTGAACCGGATCGGGACCTGACAGCATTTATCAAATGTTATTGGACATTGGAAAACCCGAAAGAAGAAACGCCTGAAAAACAAACCATCGTTCCTGACGGATGTATGGAGATGATCTTTCATTATGGCGATCTATACAAACAATACCTGGATAATGGGAACAGCATTATCCAGCCCAGATGTTTTGTCATCGGGCAATTGACTCGACCACTTGAGATCGAGCCGACCGGCGAGATAGGAATTTTTTCCATCCGTTTTCATCCCGAAGGGTTTTTGCCTTTTACCACATTTCCTATAAAAGAGATGGAAAATACAGCTGTTTCATTGGAAAAGCTGTTTGGAAATGATGGACTGGGAATTGAGCAACAGATCTTAAATGCCAATTCTACTTCGGAGAGAATAAAGCTCATTGAAATATTTTTACTAGATCGGTTGACTGACCTCGAAACTGTTGACCGCATTGTAAGATCAACTGTTGAAAGCATTATGACAGCCAACGGACAACTCTCGGTTGACGAATTGTCCAGACACTCCAAAGTCAATCGAAGACAATTGTTACGCAAATTTTCTTCAGCCATTGGCCTAAGCCCTAAACAACTATCCCGGACGATCCGATTGCAGGCTGCGCTTCAGATGTTGCTGAATGATCAGTTTACCAGCCTTGCAAACCTGGCTTACGAAAACGAGTACTATGATCAGGCGCACTTTATCAAAGAGTTTAAAGAATTTACCGGATCTACGCCTAAAGAATTTTATGGTACTCATCTTAAGATGTCCTCGCTTTTTTATGGTACGGATTAAACTTGTCCCATTTTTACAATTTTAGGTTTAAAAAATATTGCAACTTTGTTATCTAAACTTTCAGCAAGGAAGTTATCCAGTGTTTGAAAATCGAATAAAACAACAATTATTCAATCAGCTAATATTATGAAAACAAGAGCAAAATTTTTTATTACAATTAGTTTGGCTTTTCTTTATGCCTGGACAATAAAGCAGACAAACGACATTCAAAAAGCGGAATGGCTGATCGGTACCTGGGAAAATAAAACCCAGAAAGGCAGTATCTATGAAACCTGGACCAAAACTGGCAATAATGAATTGTCGGGGAAAAGTTATAGTATCAAAGGCAAAGACACGATCGTTTTTGAAAATATCCGGCTCGTGCAGGAAAACAAAAAGTTATTTTACATTCCAATTGTTAAAAATCAAAATGATGGACTGCCTGTTCGTTTTGCCGCCAAAACTATCTCAGAAAATCAATTGGTCTTTGAAAACCCACAACACGACTTTCCGCAAATCATCGCTTACACAAAAATCACTTCCGATTTATTGATAGCCGAAATTTCAGGAATAAAAAACGGACAGAAACGCAAACAGACCTTTCCAATGAAAAGAGTGAAAAGGTTATAATGTAGACAAGCTTCGGTTAATTCAATAAGTTCAAGTATATAATTGCAAAAATTCTACAGATCGCCCGCTCCCTGACCATCAGGGATATCAAGATCTTCTAAAGAACTTTTACCACCCGGAGTATCCGATTTTTTGATGACACTGATCTCTCCATTGAGCTCGATGACAACTGCTAAAACATCATCCAACCTTTCAATTCCTTCCTGACGCACTACAGCGTTGATCTCATCAACTGTTATGGCCTCGGTGTTCATATTGTCTTTGAGGTATTTGCCTTTATAGAACAATAAACGAGGAGAGGAATTAATCAGGTGTTCCATCTTATCGGATGTACTGGCCAATTTTGCAAACAGGTATTGTAAAGCTATTATCAGAAATAAGACCATTACACCTTCTGCTAAAGGCACCATTGCAAGCATCATATAGGCCAATGTGGAACCCAGAGCGACCGTGACCACAAAATCAAAAGCGTTGAACTTAGCCAGTGTCCTTTTTCCTGAGATCCTGATAAAAAGGAATAAAATGACAAAAGAGGCGATGGTCATCAATGCGACCTGTCCAAGTTTTT
This sequence comes from Chryseobacterium sp. PTM-20240506, assembly GCF_048296755.1. Taxonomy (NCBI): domain Bacteria; kingdom Pseudomonadati; phylum Bacteroidota; class Flavobacteriia; order Flavobacteriales; family Weeksellaceae; genus Chryseobacterium; species Chryseobacterium sp. PTM-20240506. The sequence goes on along the minus strand of NZ_CP182581.1, from coordinate 275,364 downwards.
CCCAATTTTCAAATAACAAATCCATTTCCTATTTTTATCATTAGTGTTGATAAAATAATGCCAGAAATGACCTGAAATAAAAATGGTCTTCACACAAATGTTTATGGTGCAATCTCTTCCGCCAAAGTTGTTTTTCCGACTCTATTTCAACACGTAAAACTAAGAGTTTTATTTTCCACTCATATTCTGGTCATAAAAATCTGTGAATTTATTGATCAGCTCGTCTAAATTTTCTCTATTAAATTCACCAAAACCTAAAGTCATAATGTGCCCTTCAGTATTATTTGACAAAACACGGTTGAAGTTTTCTATATAAGTATGAGCGTGTCCTTGTAATTGTAATTCAGTATTTATCATTTTCACCCAATGCTTCTCATCTTTATCATCATCTATCGAGTAAGTTAAATAAGGTAGAACAAAAGGAACAAATTTATCATATTGCTTATTTTTATGTGGATTTAAATTGTCATTTGGCCAAATTCTGAAATTTTCAAATAGGTTTAAATTTTCAGATTGAACGATTGTAGCAGTCTCATTTTTTGCAATTTCTGAAATGATTTTCCCTTGGTCTTGAGCGTATAGCCAAAACCAAGCTAAATCCCACGCAGTAGCACCTTTATGATTTATTAAATTATAAGGGTGGAATATTGAATCTATTGCGATATAGCCTTTTCCATCACCAATAGTGTTTCTAATAATTTCTATTAAATCATTATGATTAGAAATTTTTTGCATTGGATTTCCATTAATGAATCCATAAATATAATTCGACGTCCAATTTGATGGTTTATGGTATCCGTCATCAAGAATAGAATTTTCAATGATTTTTTTCGATTGTGAAATTGCGTCATCACTTTCTTTTAATTCATTTTCCTTTTTTTGTTTTGTCTTGAAAAAGTCAAAAAATCCCATATTTATCTCTTATTTAATTATTCTTGAACATTCCAAATATACGCATCGAATCAATATCTACACGATTTCAGCAATTCAATCTTCCTCAATCTCCTTCAATCTCTTGAATCAGAGAAAATCTATGAAATTGATTTAGGCAATTTTAAAATGCAGATATCAGAAAACCTACGATTTGAGGAGTGTTGTAGACATCATCCAAACACAACTTAATTAAGATCTTCATTCGCAGCAAACTTTTCTCTGCACTGATGCTGATACTCTTGCAGCGACATACCATAGATCTCCGAAAACAGTTTTAGAAAGTTGGAGCGAGAGGCAATTCCGCATATTTTGGCAAGAACTTCTGTTTTCTGATGAACTGCTATAGGATCTTCTGCGAGCAATTCGGCGATATACTTGATGCGCAATTCACTTAAATAGCGGTTAAAATGCATTCCTTTTTCCGTGTTAATGTAGGCAGACAGATAATTAGGGTTTGTCCCTACTCTTATTGCAATTTTTTTCAAACTCAGGTTCGGTTTTAAAAACTCTTTTTCGTCTTCAAATTTCTGTAGATTCTTCCGAATTCTGTTGCGAATCTCTGCACTCAATGTGGATTTTGGTGGTGAGACATCAGTTTTTAATCTCTCAATATCAACACCTACACCCGCTAAGACCACATCATATGTTTTCTCGGACTTCTTTTCCAGATAAGTGTTTATAGTGAATATAAGTAAAAACATAGAGAATGTTACAACTCCAAAGAGAATATTCCTGTAACGCTGTGTAATACTCGAATATTCAATATTTATCCGCTCGGCCTCAAACTGTATAAAAAGATGATGTGTGTCTTCTATGTTTATTTTTTCAATTTTGTGGAGGGTATTGGCAAAAGATAAGCTCTCATCTATATTTGATTTTTTACGGGCATCCTCCAGTAAAATCTTATAGTTTTCCGTAAGCTCAGGAAAGAAAAAATGGTATTTCTGATAAAGAGAATCAACTTTTCTAAAAAAACTAAAGGATTCTTGTTCTCGGTGCTGAGCCAATTTATTCTTTCCCAGATAAAAGTAGATCACTGATACCCCGGCAAAGTCATTTACCCTGACCAGTTCCGGAAGTGCACGATTGAGATCGGCAATACTTTGCTCGTAATTTCCTTTACGGAATTTAGAAATGCCTTCTGATTTAAAAAAACAACTCCTTAACTGGACGAAATCTAAATCTTTGGGTATTTCCCTCTTGCCTATTTCAATTAAGCGGTCGGCACTATCATCATCTCCTATTTGCTGGTAGCAATAGATAAGTTGATGTAAAGTATTATAATAGCCTTTGCGCATATTGTACAGGATATCTGGGGAATTATTTTTCAAAATTTCCTGTCTAAAGAATGCAGAACAGGCCTCAAATTGACTGACCGCTTCATTATAATATCCCAGATAACTCTTCATTACACCCAGGTGATATAATATATTATACTTTATGTATGGACTAGTGCTATATCTGGCGTAGGATAACGCTTTTATATAATCATCCAATGCAGGTTGATAGTCTTTAAAAATAAAGTAAGACACAATTCCCCTTCCAAGATAAGCAGAGGCAATAAGATCGTTATTACAACTATGCTGAGCGGAAGTTATTGCACTGTCTGCATACAGCTTTTTACGGTATCCTGATGGCTCAAAATGTAGGGCATCTTGGTATGCATATGTTAATTCGGAATAATTTTTTTCTTTTTTCGCGAGGGCAATTAAAAGGTCAACGTAAGAAAGTGCTGTAGTATCATTAACCTTCTTGTAATCGTACTTTTTTCTGATTTGATGATAGGCCACATTGTCTGTACTCTGCGCAACCCATAATTCCGCAGTGGAAACCAAAAGCAATATAAACAACCTGAACATCTGCACGTTATCTTCATTTTATTAAAACCTTTTATAAAATTACATTATTTTTTATGGAATATCCAACTGTTTGTAAACTACATAACCAAAATAACATCCATTACGGTTCTTATTCACACAAAATAACATTTGATGTGCTGAATAGGCATCATTTGTCTTTTTAAGCACAATATCTAAATCCAACTTATAATCACTTTTATGAAAAAAACTACAGTATACAGCTATGCCGCTCTGGGATTTTGATACAGAGGATCAGTTTATATACTGGCATCAGACATAGGAAACAGGCATCGTAAATCATTTTTTTTGTAGAATTTCTGTTTTACATTTGATCAGTAATGGCAAGAAAAATAGATATATGCTTTACAAAGAAATACTGTCAACAAAAAAACTAATGTCGTGAAATATTTAAAAAAAATAATACCATTTGCGGTAAGCAATTTCTTTGTTATTCTCTTCTGCTATGCAGCTATCAGTAAGATATTGGATTTTGAGAATTTCCAGGTGCAGATCTCAGCATCACCATTGTTGAATGGATTTTCGCAATTCCTGCCTTACACGATAATCATTGTCGAAGTTATTATAGCAGGATTGTTATGCTACCCGAAAACCAGAACTATAGGACTGATAGGAAGCTTTATTTTGATGCTCATCTTTACTGGATATATTGCTAAACTACTAAGGACAAGTAAAAATCTCCCTTGCTCCTGCGGCGGAATTTTGGAGAAAATGAGCTGGAGCCAGCATCTGTATTTCAATATTGGCTGTGTTATTCTTATTGTTATTGCTTTAGGTTTAAATCTAAAATACAGCAGGCCTGCTGAATAAGTATGTTACCGTAATTATTTACGGATGATCGATCGTGACTGAATTTGTAATTAATGTTCAACCTTAAAATTAGGCAGCCGAAAGCTGTTTAACAACCCGAAATTCTAAAATGATTTTATTAACAACAATTTGTTTGAGAATTTGTAGAATAGGATATTTTGGTACGATAAGATTTGTAAATCTATCGGTATAATTAAATGACTTAACCTACTCAATCGTACTTCTCACGCAGATTTCTAAAGTTTTTATGGTAATCTTTTTTGATGTATAAAAAGACCGGAATTATGAAACTTAATCAAATTTTGAAAGCCAATGCGGTAGCCATTGCTGCCGTGATATTCTCAGGGGCGGTGATGTCCTTCAAAGTGATGGAGAAAAAGTCTGCTGACAAACAGTACTTTTACAACAGCAGTGATGTATCAGAAGGTGCATTCGCTGAAGTCGCCAACTGGCAGGAAGGAACAAGCCCATCCTGTATTACTTCTGGAAACAGACCTTGTTCGATGACTGTTCCGGAAGGAAGCAGCCTGAGTGATGTGATCGACGGGCTGACCAATGCCCAGGTTCTAGCGATTCACCCAAGTGAAAGAAGACCATAACTGATCATTTCTTAATAATGCAGGGCTGGAATTTCCAGCCCTGTTTGTTTATCTTGGATTCTGTGGCATTCCGCTCAGCGTAATAATGTCTTCAGGAATGGCTATCGCATAGCGAGGGTCGTTCGGTGGTAACGTATAAGTTTGTCCTTTTACCGTTCTTGTCAGCGTAATATTAGCCCCATCGCGGTTATACCGTTTGAGGTCTGGCCACCGAAGTCCACGGATCAAAAGTTCTTTCCGCCGTTCTTTCAGAACAATATCCAAAGCCTGTGATTGTGAACCGGCAATTATCGGAACATAGGTTCCTGCTTTCCACCTCTTGACAAGCAAGTTATTAAGATAAGCAAGACCTTCCTGGATCTTATTTAATCTCACCTTACATTCAGCCGCCATCAGATACAGCTCATCAGTGGCCACACTTACGAGCGGACCGTTGGCATTATTGTAATAAGCTTTAAAGAGCACCTCGTTCGCCGCATTTTTACCGAAGAATACGGTTTTCCGCAGGTCATTATTATCGTACATCTGGTAAATGTGGTCAGGAATTTTGGCCGGAATCAGATGATATTCATACTTCATCGCTCCCCAGAGCAGAACCTCTTTGTTAAGTTCTGCAACAGGATAATCCGCATTAGGGTTCAGGGAATTAAAATCCATCAGCTCGCTATTGATGTTTAGTGCCGCTTCCGTATTGCTGAGCGCTTTCTGATAATCTCCTATAAACAGATAGGTACGGGCTAACAGACCATAAGCTGCTGCTCTTGAGATCCGCATTCCGGAGATCTGTTTTGATAACAATAGTGGAATGGCCGTTTGAAAGTCACTGATGATCTGTTCATAGGTTTGCTGTACCGTTGACCGCACTGACGTAATATTCATATCCGGATCCAGCCTTAGTGGAAGACCTAGATCTGTACCTGCTGTTTGAGGATTATAAGCCTTACACCAGATCTGCGCGGCATCCAGGTAGCGGAAGGCACGCAAAGCCAACGCCTGTCCTCTGATATTATCAGCCTGCTCGCCGGTATAGTTCTTATCCTTCATATTGAAGAGTACGGCATTACACACATAAATGCTTCGGTAACAGGCTGACCAGTCATTTCCGGAGGAAACCGGAGTAGCTACATTGTCGGGCATCCATGTATAAAGCCGTTTGGAAGCCTCGAAGCTTAATGCATTATAATCTGCATCCGTCAGGTAGTAGTCATCCGAACTGGTCTCACCACTGGATGCAAAATCCACATTCAGAAACCCATAATTGTTGAGTAGCATCTGGTTGTCCTCCAGCTTATCAGGTGTGGCTAGTTTTTGGTCTGATTTTTCGTCCAAAAAATCACTGCAGCTCAAAACGGATAGTATTACCGGTATCAGCACTGATGATTTAAAGAGTGTTTTTATAATGTTCATTGTCTTGATCGTTTTCATATCTCTGATTTTTTTCATTCAATAATTTTAAAATTTAGCTTTTAATCCTAAAGTGTACATTACAGGAGGCTTTACCACGTAACTGCCCAAATTAAAATCAGGATCGATCCCGCTTTTGCTTTCCTGCCAGAGGATTCCCAGGTTGCTGATATTGGCGTAGAGCTGTAAGGCTTTAAGCGGCATTTGCTGCCACTGCTTTTTGCCGATCTCATAGCCCAGGTTGATGTACTGCAGACGGATATGATCACCCTTTTCGATAAGAGCCGCCGAACCTGCATAAAAGGCATCCCGGTTGGAGTTGGTCTGGTACTGGTTGGAAGGCACATCGGTAAACGCCTCATCTCCGGGCTTCTGCCACCGTAGAGCATAATCGCTGTGTCCAACCCAATCTTTAAAAAGGCTCGTGTAATTAATCGAAGGCCTTCTGAAATAATATCCCAGCTTGTAGGTGATCCCTATATCCAAAGTGAATTGCTTATAAGAAAAGGTATTGGTAAATGAACCGTACACCGTAGGAATCGCAGAACCAAAATATTGCAGATCCTTTACATCAGCGCCCATCATCTTGGCGTAATCCTTACTGACCTCGCCGTTTAAATAACCTCTGGGATCTCCATTCTGTGGATCAAGCCCTGCCCACCGGTAAGCGAATATGGAATAGACCGGCAAGCCTTCAATTCCTGAAATGGGAACACTGGACAACACAAAGTTCCGGGCAATGGTACTGCTTGGATAGTATTTTGTCACTTTATCCTTATAAGTGCTGAAATTAGCTGTGGTTAGCCAACGGACTCCTTTATTGATATTGATGGTTCGGAGTTCCACATCAACACCGTTCCCTTCAATACCTGCAACATTCCATATAAGACTTGTCAATCCTATGGTATAATCCAGCGGAACCTGTCCGAAGAGATTTTCTCCTTTTTTACGGAAATATTCCACAGAGCCGGAGATCCTATTGTTGCGGGTCGCAAAATCCAGTCCTGCATTGACCATCCTGACCGTTTCCCAGCGAAGCTGAGGATTATAATAGTTGTCAAATCTTACCATCTGTTCCTGAGTGTAGGTAGAGACACCAAGTATCGCCATTGTAGTTACGGCGACCATCGCAGGGTTGATATTACCATTATAGCCGTAAGAACCTCTTAGCTTGAGTTCAGGTAACCACTTTAGAGAATAGAATTTTTCATTAGAGACATTCCAGGACAGTCCTGCCGACCAGAACGGATTCCACTGGTCATTGGTTTTCAGCCCGAACAGGTTGCTGGCATCTCTTCTGGCACTTCCGGAAATGGTATAGCGGTTATCGAAGGTGTAGGCAGCATTGGCATATATGGATACAAAGCGGTTGTTGGTTTCCCGCAGGGCATTCAGGTTATCAATGAAAGAAGTACCGCCAGTGATCAGCGGGTATTTATTTTTAAAGTCCACCGTACCGAATGAAAGATTATTCGGATCATAGCCATAATATCTGATATTGGCAGACTGGGAATTGGCATCCCGCACTTCTCCGCCGGCAATGGCTGAGACCTGATGTTTTCCAAATCCTCTGTTGAAGTTGAGCTGACCACGGAAATTGTTGATGAGCAGTTGTGAGGTCGTTTTATCTAATATGCTGCCTTTCGGAACGTTATAGGTCAGACTGCCGTTGGAATTGATGACTGTGAACCGGTTGACATAATCTCTTACGTAATAGCTTTCTTCATCATAAAGGCTATTGGATAGACCGGTAGTTCTCTGGTACTGGTATTTCAGATCAGCATCCAGTCCCTTCAGGATCTTGTAGTTCAATCCCGCATTGAGAATAATCTCCGAGCTTCTGCCTGTTCCTGAGAAATGCTGCCAGTCAGTCAGCGGATAGTAGTTCCAGTCCAGTAATTTTCCATTGCCCAATCCCGATTTGTAGCCCTGTTCAAAAGATTTTGAGACAGTAAGTGCATTACCGTTTGCATCCGCCATTTCCATATAGGGAACCGCATTGGTTTTCATAATGATGCTTCCGTAGGCACTTCTTCCGTTTTTGGTCGCTGAATGGGTAAAGAAGATTCCGGTGTTCAGGGTCAGATTCTTCAGAGGTTGCCAATTGTTCTGGAAACGCAGGTTCATCCGCTGGTAATTCTCACCGAGGTTTCCGGTGTTGTCATCATAACCTAGTGAAGAGGTCCACGAAAACTGCGGTGCACCGCCAGCCATACTCAGTGAATACTGCCTGTTTTCCAAAGGCTGGTACATATATCTTTTGAACTGGTCACGGGAATCAATGCCTTTTAGCCGTTCAATTTCCTTCTGAACGGTTTCGTGAGAAAGGAGACCTTTCTTTTCCTTGTTGAGAAGATCGACAACAGGAGACAAAACAGGATGGCTTGATGAATTGATATCGGTGTTATAAAAGTTCTTCTTAAAAAGCTCCTGTTCCACATCGATAAAATCTGCGCTGGAAATCACTTTGAGGTAGTTCAGATCAGGTTTTGGACTTGTCGTGAGAAAGGTATTAAAATCCACCGTGATCGGCTGATTGTATTTTGCTCCCTTAGTGGTAATGACGATGACCCCGTTGGCGGCTCTGGCTCCCCAGATGCTCGCTGCTGCGGCATCTTTGAGAATGGTGATGTTATCAACAATATTGGGGTTGATATTGCTGATGTCGCCTTCGTACGGAAAATTGTCCACCACGATCAGGGGAGCTTTAGGTCCCTGAATCGTGCTGAGTCCTCTTACCATAATCTGCGGCGTTCCCTGTGAAGTCCCACGGCTGATGACAATACCGTTGGCAGTGGCAGCCAAACGGTCAAGGATATTCGTTGAGACTTGGGTATTCAGAGCGGTCTTACCGACGGAGGAGAACGAACCTGTGGAACGTTCTTTCGGTATTTTCTGATATCCCGTGGTCAGTACCACCTCATCGATCTGTGCCACTTTCTCTGACAGGTAAATCCTTAGAGGTTCTTTAATCGGTAGTTCCAAAGAAAGTATCTTTTCTTCGTAACCTTTTCCGAGAATAATCAGGCTGATCCTTTTCTCGTCTGTACTGAGGCTGAATTTCCCGTTTTGGTCTGGTGTGGTAGCGGTTTTGGTGTTTTGTATGGCTACCGTTACGCCTTTTATTGGTAATCGGGTTGTTTCATCCATTACGATTCCCGTAATTATCTGCTGCGCCATTACAGGTAAGGCAAAGCAGATAGCGGGAAACATTAATAATTTCTTCATAGTTTGATATAGTTTTGAGTTAATGTTAATTCAAGTGAATTCTGTAAAATGCCAATGTCAGCATCAGGGATATATTTATTCAGAGATTACTTGACAGCTGAACAGATCTCTAGCATTAATTATCTTTAATGACCATCATCAATAGGTTTCGCTCTGCCGGGATCAGATCCAGATCATATTTCTGAAGTTCTTTCCTAAGTGTCGGGATATCTTTGATGCCGGAGACTTCCAGATCTACATTTCCGGTATAGCCGGTCTCATCGACAAAGATTTCTTTAATGGGAATTTCGCCGTTCAGCATATTGATCATATTTCTGAGCGGTGCGTTTCTGAGGATGGATGGCGTCCGTGGAAAGGTGGAGCGTTTTTCCCCGCCTTTGCTCGCCAGCTTATCTTTTTGACTTGTTCTTATCAGCACAAGGCATTGGACAGGTCTCTTTTCCAGTGTTACCGTATAATCCGAATAGCGGTTGATGTCTTCCAGCATATATTGGTAAAGCGCATCAGCCTTGCTTTCGGGAATGATGAACTCGTAATTGTACAAATTGGAGGTATCATTGAAACCGTCTGCTTTTTGTTGAAGCATCAGTTTTCTGGGTTCTTTAACTTCAATAAGCATTCTTTTGCCCGTAAAGGATCCTTGAGACTGCTTTCTGAACAATTCAAAGCCGATAGCATAATACATATCCCAAAGAGGAAGGTTGGTAAATTGTCTGCCATTGATCGCTCCGGATGCTGTGGTCCGGAATGTTCCGCCGGAGCCAATGTCGGGAATGGGGCCTTTGGAAAAGAATGAATAATTGAGAAGCTGGATATTTTTCTGACGGTCATAATCCTCGGAAAGCATCAAGGGACGTTTTCTGTCCATTTGAATAATGGTCTGCAATGAAGATTGCTTTCCATCCAGGATCTCATTAATGGTCTCTTCGGTAAGCTGCGTTGCATCGGTTGTACTCAGTAGCCTTCCATCTTTGATCCAGATGATAAAGGGGACGCCGGCGTGCGGAAAAAGCTGATGGAAATAGGAATCGTTATAAACGGAAGTCAGAGTGTTATACTTCTTTCCATTTTGAGACACAAAGAATTTTTCCAGTGCCGGCTTGTCCTGATTGCTTACCGGAAGTATCCTGATTCTGTCCCCGAACTTCTGTTGCAATGTAGTTATCTTAGGAATATTCATCAGGCAGGCACTGCACCAGGTGTTCCAGAAGTCTATGAGAATTAATTTGCTTTTATCTTCTGAAAGATTTAATGTTTTCTGTGAGTGGTTGACTACAGGAAGAGAGGTTGTCCAAAAACTTTCGGGAAGATGTTCTCCGACTTTAACAGACTTGTTCTGCGCAAAGGCTGTGGTAGCTGCCACCAGGGTAAAAACAATGGACAGGATTCCCCTGCAAAACATATTTTTCATACTTTTGAATAGGTTTTTAATAATTATTAAAACTGATTATGCTCTTTCCGTTTGGTCGCCAAACTCTTGCGGAAAGGGCTTTTTTATCATATTGGTATAATTTCTAGGTGCTGTTTTCCATTCTTTGATTTTTACTTTTAATGGTTATTGATTCTTTTGAGTCCTTCTTTCGAGGATAAGGTATGCCGCATCCAGCATTTTAGTAAGATTGATGTAAGGGCTGATAAGGCTGCTTTCCTCGGCATTTTTGAATACACCCATTGAGAAATAGACTGCAACTGCAATATAGTAGTCGAAATCCCTGATGCTGTATTCTGCAAAAGCGTTTTGAAATACTCGGGTTGGATTTTGATATTCCTCATTCGAAAGGGAAGCCTGAATTAATGATGAACGATTCTCAGGAGGTATGGTAATCGACCATTTCTCTTCCTTCAGCCTGATAGCATAGCACGCCCGCACGAAGGATCGTAAGGCCTGATGAAAATGGAAAATCTCCGACGAATCCTCATTGATCGGCGTTTTCTTTTTCCCGGCATAGATCATAATGTTGTTGAGCATCTGTTTGGCGGTAACCAAGTCGTTGAAATGGAAGTAGGATTCAAGAAGTTTTATCCCGGAATGCTTTCTGCTGCCAGACCAAAACCGGGCTTCAAAGTCTATTCTCTTATTTTTCAATCGTTTTGTTTAGGTTTAGTGACCGCATAGGAGGAAGCTTGGAAATCTTTCTTACAAAGCTCCCTGCCAATACAAGCCAAAAATTAATATGAATGAAAGTTGTGTCCCGTGAAAGCTGTAAAGCCGCAATGGTTGCGCTGCCATTGTATCTGTTCTAATCTGATACTGTATTTTGTAAAAGCAGCTTAGAGAATTGTAGAGATAGCGGACTGCATAAGAAATAAAACGGCGTGGAACTCTACACTATCCAATTCGGGGCACTGGTATACCTTTGACACAGATAAGAGAGCCCACGCCTAGGTCGTGAGCTTTCTGCTTATCGTCTCGTGTCATAAAATTACCAGTTTTCGAATTGAGATTCTAAGCAATAGCTTCTAATATTTCTTTGAAGTATCGCAAAATTACGTTTCAGTAATTTATTTTACAAATATAATAAAAACTTTTAAATCGTTCGCTATAGCGAACAGTATTTTTCTTTTTAATCTTTTCTTTTGATAAAGATTATTATGAAATGCAAAATAAAGAAGTTTTGAATACAAAAAATACACTTGTTAATAAGCACTTGTGTAATTTTATTGAAAGTAAATTTCTACGTGAATATCGTGACCAAGACGGTAAGATAATAACACAAAATAAATATGCAAAAATGTGTGGAATCACTTCATCAACAATCTCAAAGTTGAAATTAGAAGAAGGGTATAATATTCCAATGTCAACAATTTACAATATACTCCGACACGAGCGTTATTCATTAGAAAAATTCTTCAAAGAATTTGAAAGTGCAAAAGGTATAAATATTCCAGATTAATCTTAATGAGAGTTGGGATTTTCTATTACACATTTAGCATAGTCAGAAACCGTATTAGCAATTTCATTAAGAAATGGATCGTTTAATTGAAATTTATAAATCCTTATCTTTTCTATTCACGCAAATAAAATTAACAATTCTCTGTATTGAGGAATGTATAAAAAACCATTCGGAATTAAGTAAAATAGAATTTGATGAAAATTTTTATAATCAACCTGGATTTTCAATGGCTTCAAGAGCAATTTTATCAAATCATTGTTTAATACAATTTAAGTCATTTTTAGATGAATATAAAAACTTCAATGAAAGTAATTTTGATAAAAAGTACGCTGAATCGATAAGAAGAGTGCGAAATATCAATCAATACGGAATTAAACGAATTAGTAAATGGAAAGATTTAGAAAAATTCAGAAATGACATTCTCGCACATAATTTTAGAGCAAATAAGAAATCATTTTTTAATAATCCGAATAATGAAGTTTATGAATATTTAATTCCAGATTCTTTAAATGAAAAAAAAGTTTGTTTGATGATTATGCAAAAAATATGTTTGAATATAATGAATGAATTCCCTGAAGTTATAACACATTCGAATGTAATTTATTATAATATCGGTATGAATTTAAAAATAAACTTTGATAGCAAATTGGACTTAGAAGAGGAAATTAGATTAATAAATGAAAATATGTAACAACTTTGTTTTCAAGAAATATAAATGTAAATCTTGACAACATTTGATTTTTTTCTTTTACGAAAAACCTTAACTATACAAGAAAATGTTTGTTTATTCTGAAATATGTTTAAGCAAAAAATTAATCGAAAATCCAATTAATCAGACAAAGATACATCCAACTTAAACTTATCAATCCTGCCGGTCTCCTTCGAGTAATAAGCCTGAAAAAAATTAAAATCTTGCCTATTGTTTTCTTTACATTTTCTAGTGATGATTTTAATTATTTTCAACTTGTCTGTCATATCAGTTTTAATACCGAAAACCAAGCCTTTCAAATCTTTAAAATCATACTTTAACTTACGTTCTTTTTTATCAGAGTAATCGTTAAAGGTGTTAGTTAAAACTAATCTATATTCTTTTTCATATGACCATTCATCTAGTTTTGATGTTACGCTAAGATAAAAGTTATCCCAATATTTGTCGATCCAGCTTTGATCTTTACTGTTATTGATATGATCACCACATATACTTAGGTTACCAGATTCATCTCGGTACCACATTCTATTTAGATCAATCTTACTTAACCGGCCGATTGATCTAAAGAAGTCAATCTCGGTATGTTTTTGTGTGTAATTAATTTTATAAAATTGATTTGGTCTCATTCCTCTTACGGATCCTTCGGAATTCACTCCATACTCCACATCCAGATTTAGAAACATATTATCATCCTTATCGACATTTGCCTCAAAAATCAGGCAGATTCCCCTATGATTGTCACCGTAATGTCCCCAAATAGCAGAATTGGTATTGTCTGTCAAAAATGAAGCTGAATACCACTCAGGATAGATGGATTCCTCTAGTAATATAAGATACTTTTCTGGAAATTCAGAAATAAGAAAAAAGCCATTTGTATTCATATCTTTTTCCGTCATAGATAGTCTGGCGTTTAATTTCGTCTGCGACATTAATTTGGCAGTCATTGAAAACAGTGCTTCTACTACCGTAGTGCCATTTTCCTGCTCTAATGTATTGGTAAGTTCAACCATATTCCCCATCTGCTGCTGCACTTCAGTTAATTCTGGAGATTCATTAAAAAAATGTTTATGATCAGTATAACCATTGTCGAAATAAATTTTGCTAATTGCGTTTATAGCATTTTGATGAAAAAAATTCAGATATGACAGTAATTCCTCTCTCCTCACCGGACTGGTTCGGTTTGCTAATGATTTTGGAATGGAGTTTATATACGAATAGCTGAATATATGGATGATTATCTGCTCAATAACTTTTTGATGCTCTGGCGGATGCAATGCCGATTGATGTGTTAATCTTATATCTTTTTCACTTAGCTTAATTGTTTCCGCAGTTACCAGCATAAGAGAGTAGAATCTTTCCAAACTTTTAATATAGTTTATAAAGAAGTTCTTCCAGACAATCTCGTCGCCTTTCCAAAAAATATCTTGAAACCCTTCCATCGGATCATTAAGCTCAGTTGGAGATGCAAAATAAATTTCCTGTCTTTCTAACTCGTTAAAACGATCCAGTAAACTATCTGCGGTTCTAAATCTATATATCATATTGCATAAGTATTGATCTAAATTTAAGATATTTCTACATATATTTTTTTAGTTATTTGTAGAATAATTCTAGTACGTTTAATAAAAGATGGAATTATAGCTACAACGATAGTCGATGTAAAACTATATTTTTTAACTTTATCATAAACTTAACTTCTGTAAAATGTGAAAGTCCACATTTATTATATGAAACATTTTTAATTGTTGAGTATTTGAAAGACAAAGATCTCAACAGAATTTGTTGAAATTTGTAATAGAGTGACATAGAATTTCCGATTAAATCCAGAAATGAATTAGGATTTCTATTTATCGAATACAATCGATTGTTTTCTTTATTAGCAGAAATTATAAAAAAAATTTGATATCTAAATAAATTAGTAATTATAATGAGTTTTTTCAATAAAATATTTGGAAAGCCAAATAATAAACAACCAACAATGCTTTCTGCTTCAGAAACAAATAATAAAGAAGATTGGGATTTTTATTTCACCAATGTTGATGGTAACTTAGCCTCAATCTTTGTTGACCTTGGACTCATTACTATGGCTCCAATGAAAGACAAACCAAATATTGTTTGGGTTTCTATCCAGATGAATAACCCAAGAGAAGACGGGCTATCCTCAAAAGAAGAAAGTACGTTGTTATGTGATATTGAAGATGCATTAGTTTCAAAAGTTTCTTCCAAACACAACTCAATTTACATTGGGCGGCTAACATCAGCAGGTCATAGAGATTTGTATTTCTATTCTGGTGACACAATGCTTTATGACAGGACAATTTCAGAGGTAATGGTTTCCTATCCTAAATACGAATTTGAATATGGATCAAAGGAAGACAAAGAATGGAGCGGTTATCTGGACTTTCTTTATCCCACACCAACACAGATGCAAACTATTCAGAACAGGCGTGTAATTGATCAATTAGAAAAAAATGGTGATGACTTAACCAAAGCAAGAGAAGTTGATCATTGGATATATTTCAAAACAGAGACTGATAGAGAAGCTTATATTGAACAAATTTCAAACAATGGATTTAGCATCGTTGAAAAAGGTTATAATCAAGAGTTGGACGAAACACCTTTTGTGTTACATATTAGAAGAGTGGACTATGTTGACCAAAATAGCGTGGATGATTATGTAATTTATTTATGGAAACTCGCTAACGAATTAAATGCTGATTATGACGGCTGGGAAACTTCAATTGAAAAGGACGCTAACTGAAATTTAGTATTAAACCGTTATTTACACTGCCTAAAACCTTGGTGGCAATCTGATAATAAAGCTTTGTATGAATAAAAAAAAGCAGCATAATTGCATCAGTAAGGATGAACTTCTCATCAAGACTAAGATTAATATTGACAAGTATGGGCTTCAAGTAATAACTTTAAATGGCTCTGACTATTCGCCATCTTTTGCCTACAGCATAGGACTTTTCGAGACTTATAAACAACCTGAAGTAATTTGCTTTGGTTTGCCGGAAAAGCTTGGACAAGCAATACTTAATGATGTTGCTGAACTAATAAAGAATGGCGAAAACATTAAAACTTATTCTAACTATAATAACATTTTTAAAGATAGTAGAGCCGAGTTCATACCAGTAGATAAGAGAAACATAGCCGATTATTTTGGAGCAGCTTTGAATTACTACGACAAAACAGAATTCCCAGCTGTTCAACTTGTCTGGACAGACCGAAACAACAAATTTCCTTGGGAGGAAAATTTTGAAGAAAAGTTTTTATACGATCAACCACTACTTGATCGAAATACGGATTTCAAATTCAGAGAAGAAAAAAACCTGGGAATATTTACCACAAGGCAATGGTTAGAACTCGACCAACCAATACTGAGAGTTGTTCACGATACAGACGGAGATTGGCAATTTCTAACAGGTGACCAGATGCCCGAAGATATCAGGCTCGTCGCTTTAGAAGAAATGATTATCAGCGACCTTACACTCAATGAAGTTTTTGACTTAGACTATGGCTATTCAATGGATAGAAACTTTATTGGTGACGAATGGATCAGAACAAAATCGGAAGAAGAAGACAATGAAGAATAAATCATTTTCATAGCAGTATTTACAAATTCTGAAGAGATAATAAATTCAGACCCAACTTTCGTTGATATGTTTGTTTTACGGAAAACCGTAGTGATATAAAATAAAAGCTGACTAATTTTACTCCATTAACCAAAAAATTATTTATTATGAGTGATGATTTAAGTAAAAGAAGACCTCAAGACGCGACAAAAATCAACGTGAACGAAAGTTGGGAACTTGACTATTGGTCAGAAGAACTTGGTGTTACCAAAGAACGGCTGAAAGAAGCTGTAAGGGCAGTTGGAACTTCTGTACAAGATGTGAAACTTTATCTTGGAAAATAGTGTGAATTTCAATTTAAGTAATGAATCCTGACGAGAGTTGGGATTTGCTTATTTATAAAATACGTTGAATTTGTAATCATCATAAAAATCAGTGAAAATACTGAATGATGAATTTAAGGCAGTTTTTATTTTTGTTATTTACGGGAAACCATAATCAAAGGATTACAAGCTTTTGTATATTTGATATAACAAACTAATTAATAATGAAAACACTTCATCTCAGCTATAAAGATGATATTAGTTCTATTAAAGAATTTAGTGAAGCAGAATATCAAGAAATCGATGAAATCCTTAAACGATTTGTCTTAAATGCTAAGATGAAATGGGCTTTTCAAGTAATAGAAAGGAATTTTTATACATTATTTAAAGCGGCAGATATCGAATTTGAAAATTTATCGAAAGAGGATCTTCTCTGGGAAAATTTAGAACTTGCCTCCCTCGAAATTAATAGGCATATTTTGAATTACTTGGCTTCGCAAAACGCTTTCCTTGATCACAGCTTTAAATTTCTATCAAAAAAGTTTGGATCTAATTCCGATGAATCGCAGAGATTTACTAAGATGACCAATGATTTGTTCGCTGACCACTTCTCATATCGCTTTCTTTACAAACTTCGAAACTTTACGGTTCACTTGGGATTTTCACTTTGCGCAATAGAAATTGAATATACTCACAAACAAATCACTTTCATTCCTAAATTTATCTATGAGGATTTAATGGAAGATACAGCTTTTTGGGGAGCTAAAGTTAGACCTGACTTATTAGCAATCGGTGATGATTTTCCGGCTTTTAATTTACTTCGAGAATCATTAGACCATTTTCGACAATTGTCAGATTTTTTAATGACTGAATTTGTCGAAGATGAGGAAAAAGCTTTTGTCAAGAGATTTTACGAATTGACTGAGATAGATTCTGCACTGATAGATAAATATTGCTTTTTAGTTGTAGAAGATGATCTAACAAAAATTACGCAGATTCCGGTTCATTATCTGAAAATTTGATCCATTTCAAATTTTTAAATGAATTTAATTAATAACCTAAAAAAAAACATTGCAATGCAATTTACTGATCTGGAATCTTATTATACTTATCTGGAAGAAGATGAAAATTTTTCCATTCTCGATTTTAATACACCTAAATATCTAAAAATTCTTGGTGACAGCTCTTCTGAAACAGAGTTTAAAAAACTATGTTTTTATGAGCAATTTTTTTGCGACTTTTCAATTAAAAAAGGTGAACATATTCCTAAACATCAAAGTGGAGATTATAAGTACCCTACATTGGATTTGTTTGATGATAATTTCCAATATCTTAAGAAAAGAGCTGCGGAAACTATTAACCCGAAATACAAATCTAGATATAATCATATTCTTTGGCTTAGCCCGCAAAAGCACTATAATTATGCAAAACAGGCGATTGAAAGTTATATGACTCTCCTTGAAAATTCCAATTTTGCTGTAGATGATAATCTATTAAATAATTCTTTTAGAACATATTTCGAAAATCTTTTCCTTTTAAGCCAGAGTATAAACTATAAAAGTGCTGAAACTATTGATTACTTTATTACACTTTTATCAGGGAGTAAAATAAGCGAGTTCTGCAAATGTGCCATCATGAAATTTATAGTTGAAAATATAAAAAAAAGTGATGCTGTACTTTTTGAAAAGTTTTTCGATTATGCTAATAGTCAGTTGGAAATTGCAGAAGATAGATTGTTAGAAAGTTTTCTCAAATTATTGATAATTATCAGTCAAAAACTTAAAAAATCTCCAGCAATTTTTCACGAAAAACTTGGTGATTGGCATATTTCGCAGTTGAAAAAGGAAGATAGACAAGGCTTTGTGGCTCATCATTTCTATTTAAATGCTTTAGAAGAGTATAGAAAAGCAAATCATAAAGAGAAAGTTGAACAGACAAGTGTAATGCTTGAAAAAGCTAAGAAGACGATTGATTTAAAGAAAGTAACTTTCGAAATTAAGGATGAGGAAATACTAGATAAACTTGGTCAATATTGGAAAATAACCTACGATATTATTAAGCAGATTGTAACTGAAAAATCAAGTAAGGATATTTATGAATATCTTATAGTAGAGGATTTTTTACCTAAACCAAATTCGGAAGAAGATACACCAAAATCGGGATTGGCTGATTTGGTGACAACCATGACATTTGATATCAATAAAAATGTGAATAAAAATAAGTCGGGAATGATTAACCCCTATTATCTCCATATTAGCAATTTTACTTTTCGACAGATTAGTTGTGTATTTTTGGAAGGTATTAAGGAGGAAAAGATTACATTCCAATCTTTGATTGATTACCTGAAAAATTATACTTGGTACGGAACAGATTTTACATATGTTGATAACAATAATGAAAAACAGGGATTTGACTGGATTGAATTACTGACACCATCTTTGCAAGTTTTCTTTAATCAGATCGAGGCCGATATTAAAACGGCAACAAGTCATAATCAGGGATATATTGTTGCGATAGATAGTTTAGTCCTAAAATTTGAAGGCTTGTTGCGAGAATTTTCTAGAGCAATCGGGGCACAAACAATTGAATTTAAGGCAGACGGAACAGAAGAACGTATTTCATTTGATAAACTTTTGGATAATGAAAAAATTACGGACTTAATACCAGCTAATGATATTGCATTTTTTAAATATCTTTTCACCTCAGAAGGTATGAATCTAAGAAATAATATTGCACATTGTTTTTATAAAACAGAGAATTATAGTTCTGGTACAATGCTATTGCTGATTGTGGCTTTACTAAGGCTTGGTAATTATCGTCTTGAGACTAAACTAGATGAATAAGATGTTTTAGAAATAACTGCAAAATATGATTTTCAAAGTATATAATGAAGTTGAATTTAATGACTTGTGAAATCTTTTGAAAACAACTTAAGCGGAACGAATGATCTATTTTGATAAACTGACAACATTATATTATTATAGTTCAGTTAGGGCGGCAATAAAAATGTGCTCATTAGTTATCAAAGTAGATTATCGAACAGCTCTTATTTAATCTTTAGGTATAACCATCAAAGTAACCATAACAAACTAAAATATCATGAAAAACTATCAAACAATAGACCCCAAAAGGCCTGAGAACATTGCTTTAAGCTTTTCTGGCGGTGGCTTCCGTGCTGCTTCATTTTCTTTGGGATGTTTATCTTATTTAGAACAGCTGGAATTCAATGAAAAGCCTTTTATGGATCTTGTAAAATTCGCTTCTTCAGCTTCAGGAGGAACGATTACTTTACTCTCTTACTCTGTTGCGAAACGAAATGGTCAGGAATTTAAGGATTACTATAAATGGATGGTAGATGAAGTCCTTTACGGTGAAAAACTGGTAAATCAGGTTTTCGACATTATGCGTTCATCACCGGAATGGAACTTGCGTCCGAATAAATCAAGAAATTTGATTAATGCTTTTTCTATAGCTTATGATCTTAAGATTTTTAAAGGTGAAAAATTTGGTTTTCTATGGGAGAATGGTGGAATCCCAGATATTTGTGTTAACACGACTGAATTTCAAAATGGTCTGTTGTTCCGTTTTCAAAATAAAGGTAGAATAGGGAATAATTTTATTAAAGGTGTTTTAAAAAAAAATCTTCAAAAAATTAAACTGGGCGATATTTTAGCCTGTTCATCTTGCTTTCCGGTCGGTTTTGAACCGTTTGTTTATCCAAAGGATTTCAGCTATAATGAATTGGATAGAGAAGCTTTAGAAAGGGCTGTGAAGATGAATAATCAATATATTAACAATGAAAGAGAATCTGCAGATCTCTTCCCATTGATGGATGGAGGTATAGATGATAATCAGGGTATCGATTCATTTATGAATGCAGAAGAAAGACTGGAACGAAAAAACAAATTTGGTTACGATCTTTATATGACATGCGACGTAAGCAGCAATTACACTAACGGTTATCAATATCCTTCTCAAAGTAAACCCGGTTGGTTCGGCAGACGAAGTTTGCTATTTTATATTGGCGCTATTTTTTTGGTGTTAGCTCTGGGTATTTTAGGTGCTGTGTACGACTTTTGTAAAGGCTTTTCATATGCTGTTATTGGAGTCACTTCCTTTTTTTTAGCATTAATCTTATTTGTTGGCATTAAATTGATATCAGCCAAGAAAAATGCTGAGACAGATCATTCAACGGCTGTTCTGCTAATTTTAAAACATCTCAGGTTTTTTCTACAACTTGATATAAGTATTCTTATACAAGAGATATATGCTCGTCTAACTTCCGCAGGGGAATTGGCTGCCGTAATCTTTTTGAAAAAAATCAGACGTGCATCTTATGGTGGTTTATTTCAAAGAGTAACTCCTGTAGGAGATAGAAGAGGAACAGCAAATCCTGAGGGGCCAAGAGTAACAAATCTTAAATTTTGGGGGCAGTTCTCTGTAATGAATGCCATTTATATGTTTAGTAATAAAAATAAATCAAAACTTGAAGAAAGTCTTAAGGGTGAGGTTTGGGTCAAAAATGAACGAGAAGTTTTAATAGGTGATAAAATGGAAAAAGCATTTGATTTTATAACTCCATCTGAAAAAATGCGTAAAGCCGCTGATCTCGCAGCTAAAATGGAGACAACATTGTGGTACGATGCTCATCATATTGAACAAGGACAGCCAAAATCTGTTGTAGCCTGCGGTCAATTCACCACTTGCTATAATCTTCTTAGATGGTCTCTGCGATTTACTGACGAAGAAGGTCAGGCAATCTGGTACGATTTTCAACAAAAGCTGATTGCACAATATGCCAGATTTAAGGATGATCCTTACTGGTTGTTTAATGACTACTCGAATTAATTTCTTTGTGTTGAGAATGACTAATGATATTATAAAATTTTATATTTATCATTTCTTTATATGGTGATCATAGCTATGCTTTTAAAAATGTGAAAATTCTTGAAAAAATTAAAAGTAATTTGCACTAAAATATCCGTATATTAGTCTGAAAATCAAAAACTAATATGCCAGATCAAAATATTCTCAAATTTCAACAATCAATAACAAAAGAACTAATTGCGACTCACGAAAGAGTTAGAGATTTAATTGGAAATGCCAATTGGGGAGATGAAGGAAGATATAAGGAAGCAATTCTTAGAAAGACAATTTCTCAATTTTTACCTTCCAATCTTAAAATTGGAAGTGGTTTTATTGTCGGAAATAATGATCATTTAAATGGGACAGAAAGTGAAATTTCTAAGCAATTAGATATTATTATTTACGAGGATAAAACACCTGTTGTTTTTAGAGAGGGAGACTTTGTTATTCTGACAGAAAGTTCTGTTAGAGCCGTTATTGAAGTTAAAGCAGAAGTTGTCAATAAAAGTACCAATAGTAATGGTTTGAATAATATTATCACTAAGCTTGAGTTATTAAATAATTTTCGAACCTTTTCAAATAATGGTCCAAGGAAAAAATTTGTTGGAATATTTTCTTACAAATATAATCAAGACTATAACCATGAATCTCTGCAGGAGATATTAGAAAATAGCAGTGGAATAGTGAATCATCTAGCTTTGGGAAGCGACAGATTCATCAGGTTTTGGGAAGATCCTGCAGGCTTGGTTCCACCAGTTGTTAGAATCGCACCTTGTTACATAAAATACCATTTACAAAATTTATCCTTTTCATATTTTATTTCTAATTTATTACATATCATTTCAGATGAAGACCCTGTTGAAAGATATTGGTTTTCGTTCCCTATTAATGGCACAAAAGAAGTGCACAGAGAAGAATCAATCATTTATTTAGAATAGTACTTAATATTTTTTTAGCAATCCTATAAAGTTGAGTCCTGGTTTTGGTGTTACGATTTTTTATTAGAATTATTTTTAAAAGGCGATAATATACTTTAGTGTAATAAATTGTATTTTAATTAAAACATATATTTATTAATAATAAATTTAATGTATATAATTACAAAAAAATGGATATTTATGAATCTACTTTAGATAATAATACTCGAAAATTAAATTTTAAACTAATAAACCATGAGTTTGGATGAACTGTTATTACTTACAGAAAAAATAAAGAAAACAATTTATGATTTAAAACTAAAAGATAATGACGTCAGAAAAGCATATTTCGAAAATTTGTATGCTATAGTGTACGACTATTATAAAGGGAAAGTTTTTTTTGAAATATCAAAACAAATAGGTAAAGGAAATGTTCGGTTTGCTAAGGAAATATATGTATTAAATAGTCATATAAAAAGAGTTTATGAAATAGCAGATCATCAACTCTTGTCTCAAGCTTATCAAAACGATATAAATAGAAAATTGTTATTGGAATCTTTTACCAATTTTGAAGTTACTCTTAATCTATGTTTTGAAAAAGTGATAAGTCTATCTGAGAAAAATAAAATCTTGGATGATTTAAACAAAAAGATTCTTAGAATTTGTAAGTACTTGGAAGCTGAAAAATATAATGAATTATTATCTGAGTTGCGTAAGTCATCATTTATTCCTTTAAGCAGGAAATTTAGATTTGTTGCAAATAGAATTAAGAATAGTTACTCAGGGAACTATAAAGAGGATGTTATCTTTATAGAATTCTGCAGTAAACTGAGAAATATTTTTTCTCATTCAAACGGATTATATTTAGGTAAAGATTTCGAGCATTCCTTCCAAAACGTTAAATTCTCATTTGTAAATAATCAATTTTTAGTTATGGATGGAAATAATAGTGCTATTATTTTACAAATTAATGAGAAATTCACTGATATCATGTACAGACTTTTAAATTGTTTTAATGATATAGATTACATCGAGTATCCAGATGATGGTTTTTAATAATATCTTGTAAATTAACAATCTGAAGAAGACAAAATTTAACTTCGAGTATTTTTTACAACTAATTAACTGACTGAAAATATATTTTATTCTTTAAACATTTAGTAAATAATGTCACATTGTAATAATATTAATCATTTTTCAAGAATGGTATTCTACCATTTATCTAAAGTATTTTCCCATAGGCTAAGTTTTTCTGAAGTAGGTTTAACGGACCATCTTCTGTTGAACATAGTAGAATATTCCGCAATAACTAATGATAGAAGTGTCAAGATTTATAAATTACCTTGGACGGTCGAGAGTCTATATGGTAATGATATAGATATATTTGTTCAAAATAGAGAGGGAACTTATAACTGGTATGCACTTCAAGCAAAGGTAATGTCCTATAACGGAGCATTCAAAGATTTGAAATATAATAAAGACGAAGTTTTTCAACAATGGGATAAACTTTTACGACATGAAAGTGTGTACGGTAGTAAGACATTTTATCTTTTATATAGTGGAAATTCTCTACGAGCTCCATATATCCAACCAAGTAGATCAGATTGCTTAGGTGTCCCAGATATTAATGAATTGGGACTTGGTATTGTTGAAACACGAATAGTTGCTAACATAAGAATGAACATTCTTAGGCACTCTCAAATGTTCTATTTCGAACAAGTATTTCCTGACCATTTAGATTCTTTAAGAAAGTTATTTTGTTGTTTACCGCATTTACCACCGGAAGGTAGGACATTTAAAAGGGAAGAAATAGAAACTTTTGGCTATCGAGAAGTATATGCAGATTCAAAAGATTTTGATGAAGATCGAGATTCTCAAAGATATGAAATCCCAGATGGTGCGGCCGCAATTAGAATGGTAATAAACTCTAAGTAAATTTTTATGAATTATTGTAAAATATGTAACTCGATAGCTGATAAAACGGGATCGCATATTATCCCTCATTTTCTTTTGAAAAGAATTGATTCCGAACATAAGGGCAGAGATAAAGAAATGGGATTTGTTATTTCAGAAAGAAATCCTTCTTCATATTTTGGTAGATCAACAAATGTTGAAACATTGAAAAAAATATATGGAGAAATTAGTGATGAAAGAATTTCTGATAATTCGATTCCTTTGGTAGAGGATTATATATTTTGCAGCAGATGCGAAGCAGAGCTCGCAACGCTGGAGAATAATTATTCTGTGAGTATTTCAAAAAATGGCCATCCTATTGGAATTAACTATTCAAGTGGAATTAATTCGGAACAGGCATTGTTATTTTGGATCTCTATATTTTTTCGACTTAGTATATCAAAGAATTCAGGCGTAAAACTTCTGTCTGAAGACGAGGATACGTTACGGAATATATTAAATGAATACTTTTCCAAAAAACAAATCTCCTCTGAGATTGATAAGGTGAAGTATAAAATATTGAGGGCCCAAAATGTACCTGAGAAAGCAAGTACTTTGCTTCACATAAATCCGGAATCTCAAAATCCTTATTTACTAGTAGTAGATGAATTTATTGTTTATTTATCACTAAATACTGATGTTGAAAATAACGATTTTTATGGGTTTAGACTTCCGGTAGAAGAAGCGGAGCAAAATAGCAATGCTGAAACTGACGAGAAAATTTTGGCTATAACTACGGATACACTTCTAAATTTAAATGGTCGCTTTCATGCCAAGGCTGCTGAATTTTATCGCATTAATTTATTCTTTGAATGTGATCAAATATTTCAAAAAATGAATTTTGGAGGTAAAATGCCTGATAGTATGAAAGAAGAAATTTTTAAAGCATTAGCTAACGATGAAAAAGTTTCTTTTGGTGATAAATTCTCTACCAAACATAGGGCAGAGAATATTGTTAAAGTACTACAGCAATATCTTAAAAAGTAGCTACTGAAAGATAGTATTTAATGATTTTAATTCACTTAAAATTACCAATCTGAAATAATTGCTAAATATTTCTTTATCATATCCAGTCACTTTGTGAACATTTAGCAGATAATTTAAGAGTGGGTTTTTTTTCTTTTCAAAATTCTTACAATTTTCATTGTGTAAAATTTATGACAAGAAACAAATTATGTTTCTTGTCATAAAAACCAATTTCTATTTGATAAAAAATTCCACTTGAAATTTTTGTAAGTTAATCGTTGGAAAAAATTTAAGGAATGTCAAATAAATAGCACTAATTATAATTATTAAATCTCCTCTCTAACTTTAAAGTTTATCTCTCAAAACCGCCATATCATCACTCACTTTCTTATCAAGAATCTTCGCATAATGCTGTGTCGTTTTTATATTCGTATGCCCCAGCATTTTACTTACACTTTCAATAGGAACACCATTGGATAAGGTAACAGTTGTAGCAAACGTATGTCTTGCGATATGAAACGTCAGATCTTTATTGATCCCGCAGACGCTCGCAATTTCTTTTAGATACGAATTCATTTTCTGATTGCTTAGAACAGGAAACAGAACATCTGAATTGACGCATTGTGGATGATTCTCATACTTTAAAACCAGCTCCTGAGCAACCGGCAATAAGGGAACCCTTGTGGAAGTATCGGTCTTTTGACGGTGGGTAAAAATCCATTGATCACCATCAACGCCGATATTGATGTTTGATTTTGATAATTGCTTGACATCCACATAGGCGAGGCCCGTATAGCAGCTGAAAAGGAAGATATCCCGAACTTGGTTTAATCGGTCTGATGCAAAATTCTTTTCATAGATCATCTGTATTTCTTCTTTGGTAAGGTAAGGACGTTCCACAGCTTTTATTTTTGTTTTGTAGCCCAGAAAAGGATCTTTCGTAATCCAGCCGTGCGCCATACACAAACGGATGATCTTTTTGAAATTCTTGAGATACTTTACAGCCGTATTGTTTCCACATTTACGGACACTGCGCAGCCAGAAGTCGTAATCGCTGATAAAACCGTGATCGATTTGCGTGATATCAATATCAGAAACTTTGTATTTCCAATTAATGAATTCTTGCGTATGCTTTAAAGATGTTTTATAACGTTCCAATGTTCCGGAAGCAAAATCCTGCCCGACCAAGGCTTCCACTTTGTCATTATGCTCCTGGAATATCGGAATAAGCATTCTGTACTCAATATCCGTTCCAAGCAGTTTAGATTTTAAACTCTCTGCAGTTACAAAGTTTTCTTCTTTCAGCATCAAGTAGTGGATATCGTAAACTTTCTGTTCCAAAGTTTTAAGATAGAGATTCAGTGTTTTGGCTTCTTGCGAATTACCTAATGCTTTGTGTGCTTTAACATCCCATTTCTTCGGATCGATATACCTTTTGGCAGCAATGTCTGCTGCCTTGCCGTCTATCGTAATTCGTAAGTAGATGGGAGCGGTTCCGTTGGTTCTGATTTTATTCTTTTTGATAAAGAATAACAGGTTGAATGTTTTGTTCATTGTGTGATAACTTTAATGGTTTAATAATTTACTTTTTGTTACCACTTTTTGCAAGATGTACAATCGTTAGACTGCCTATTGGTAGGGCTTTCCTTGATTTTTCGTGACCCATTTTTGTGTTTTTTTGAATGGGACACGAAATAGGTCATATAAATCGTGACCTATTTTGATTTTTTCTGATACTAACGCAAAAACAAAAAACGCTGTAAACATTGATGTTTACAGCGTTTTAGCTTATTTTGGTTTCTAACCTGGCGGAGAGTGAGGGATTCGAACCCCCGGACCTGTTACAGTCAACAGTTTTCAAGACTGCCGCAATCGACCACTCTGCCAACTCTCCCTGAACTCCGGCTATACCTTCGTTTTCAGTGGTGCAAATATAGAGAGTTTTTTATTTCTGACAAAATATTTTTAGCAGTCTGTGAATAAAATATTAAAATTTATACACAAATGCATTAATATTCATCCCTGCTCCTACCGAGGCAAACAAGACTATATCTCCTTTATCGATATCATGGGAATCCAGTTCATCTTTCAGGATCATGCTTAGTAATGAAGGGATTGTTGCCACACTGCTATTGCCTAGTTTTTTGATAACCATAGGCATAATATCTTCGGGCATAGGTGTATTGTACAACTGATAGAATCTTTTAACAATAGCTTCATCCATTTTCTCATTCGCCTGGTGGATGATAATCTTATTCAGCTGATCAATTCCATAGCCACTGTCATCCAGACATTTCTTCATTGCATCCGGAACATTTGAAAGAGCAAATTCGTAAATTTTACGCCCATCCATTTTAATGTATTTGGTATCCGGGCATTTGTCATTGTTGTATGATTTTCCGAAATATAAATAATCTTTTTCGGTCAGGGTAAAAGAGGCTGAGATATGGGATTTTATTCCGTTTTCTTCCTCAGAGATCTCCAGAATGGCTGCCCCTGACCCATCTGCATAGATCATACTATCCCGGTCGTGGATATCCACTACCCTTGATAAGGTCTCAGCTCCGATAACCAGGCATCTTTTGGCAATACCGGATTTAATGAATGCATTGGCCTGGATGATTCCTTCGATCCATCCGGGACATCCGAATAATACGTCATAGGCGACGCAAAAATTATTTTTGATTTTTAATAGGTGTTTCACCCTTGAGGCAAGACTCGGAACCGTATCGGACTGAACAGTTCCAAAGCGGACGTCCCCAAAGTTATGGGCAAATATAATATAATCCAACGTTTCAGGATCAATTCCTGCATCTTCGATAGCTGCTTTGGCAGCAATAAAGCCCAGATCGGATGTAACCTGATCATTGCTCGCATATCTTCTTTCTTCAATGCCCGTAATCTCCTTGAGTTTACTGGCAATAATAGCATTACTTTCTTTTAATGACTCGCCGCTTTTGTTTATAAAATTGTGTTTATCAAAGAATAAATTGGTAATGGTTTCCGGGGGGATGTAGTTTCCTACACCAATGATTTTACTGGTCATCTAAAAGTTATGATCTATTAATCCATTTTTGATTTAAGAATTAATTCGATAAATATAACGATTAATTATAAAAAAAAGTATTTGAGATTAGAGATTGTCTTCTTTTTTTACTTAATCTGTTATGTATGTCATAAGCATTTACTGAATTTTAATTCACTAATGCACCTCTTATAAAAAAATAAAATAATCTTTAACTGAGTAGGAATCAATCATCAACCTGGCATCAAAAACTCTTAATCTTATAAAACCAAAGAACGTTATGCCTCAGCCAAAACTTCTTTTGTTTCATAATTTCTTTCCCAATCTTCCAATAAATTTAAAATGGGCAAAAGAGCAAGTCCCTTTTCCGTGAGGGTATATTCAACCCGGGGTGGCAGTTCTTTAAATTCCTCTCTAATTAGCAGTCCATCCTCTACCATTTCTCTTAGCTGGTCGGTAAGAACCTTACGCGAAATGACATGAATGCGGGCTGCAATCTGTCCAAACCGTAATTTTCTGTCATTAATTACCATAACAATGACAGGCTTCCATTTACTTCCCAGGGAAGACATAGCCTTTACCAGGGGACAACAGTGCTGGGTTATTTTATTTTCTTTCATAAGTTACAAGCCGGTTACTATCGTTTGTTACGACAAAGTTACCACAATTTTTTTTCTAATAGGTACAAAAACGAATTATTATTAGTTACTTTGTGTAACAAAAGAATAAAAATTATTAATAAAAATTAATAGAAAATGAGTACAGACGCGTTATTCACTCCATTTAACTATAAAAATCTACACCTTAAAAACAGAATTGTAATGGCTCCCATGACAAGAGCACAATCGGATAATGGTGTACCTACACAACAAATTGCAGATTATTATGGCCGTAGAGCAGCCTCAGAAGTTGGATTAATCCTTTCTGAAGGAACTGTAATCAATCGCCCTGCCTCTAAAAATATGCAGAACATCCCTGATTTCTACGGTACTGAAGCATTGGCAGGTTGGAAAAATGTAATCGATCAGGTTCATCATAACGGGGGTAAAATGGGACCACAGATATGGCACGTGGGCGACACCCGTTCATCTGACGACTATCCTTTGGTTCCAATGGAAAAAGCTTCTACTATGTCTCTGGAAGATATTCAGGACACCATAAATCAATTTGCAGCTTCAGCGAAATCAGCTAAAGATTTAGGCTTCGATTGTATTGAGATCCACGGTGCTCATGGTTATCTTATCGACCAGTTTCTATGGGAGGTTACCAATACAAGAACTGATGAATATGGTGGCAAAACAATAAAGGAAAGAACCCGCTTTGCTGTAGATGTAGTAAAAGCAATCAGAGCGGCTGTAGGAGAAGATTTTACAATTATCATCCGACTTTCGCAGTGGAAACAGCAGGATTATAAAAGCAGGCTGGCCACAAACCCTTCTGAGATGGAAGATTGGTTGCTTCCTTTAAAAGAAGCGGGAGTAGATATCTTCCATTGTTCACAACGTCGTTTCTGGGAGCCAGAATTTGAAGGTTCGGATCTTAACTTTGCCGGATGGGCAAAAAAAGTAACCGGCCAGCCAACGATTACCGTAGGGTCCGTAGGACTTAAAGGTGATTTCATGTCGGCATTTGCGGGTGAAAGCTCAGAAAAATCTGACCTTACGGAATTACTGAGAAGATTAGAAAGACAGGATTTCGACTTAGTGGCTGTAGGCCGTGCTTTACTGAACGATTATCAGTGGGTGAAAAAAGTAAAAGAGGGAAAATTAGAAGAACTTTCAGGCTTTGCAGCAGAAAGTATGGGAGTTTTGTATTAAACCGTTACAACAATTTCTTTGTTTATATATAAAGTTTTCTTCAATAACCGGAAATCTAATCTCCTGATGATTTCCAATGTGCAAAAAGGATTTCAGAAAGTATTCGGAAATTACTGGCATAAAAAACCTTCAAGTTTAAGACTTGAAGGTTTTGTTTTTTTAATAAAGTTGTTCATTATTTCACCACGGTCGCTTCGAGCTCCACTGTTAAAGTTTCAAACAATCCTGTTACTTCAAGTATGGTAACTGCCTGTTCAATACCATGCCTGGCGATCCACTCCTGAAGGATAGGAAAATGAGGCCACAGCTCTTTCGTAGATGTGGTGTAAATATTTAATCTGACGATTCCTTTGCATTCATAACCCGCACTAGTAATTACTTCCTCCAGATTGGTTATAGCCTGTTCCAGCTGGGATTTCATATCCTGTGTACTCGAAGTTCCGTCAGGATCAATAGCCGCCTGCCCTGAACAGTATAAGGTAGCTTCTGCATTTTTCACTTCTACAGCCTGGGAATAGCTTCTTTCTTTTTGCCAGTTCCAGGGATTGATTGTTCGCTTTTCCATTGTTGTTTGCTGTTTATATTGTTGTAGCAAAGTTGCAATATATCATCCACTGGAACAACTCTTGACATGGATCACGATTATGAAGTGATGAAGATCACTCCTTTATAAAGAAAAGCGGCTTAAGGTTTCCCTCGAAACGCCAAGATAAGCAGCAAGAAGAGATTTAGGCACACGCTGAACCAGTGCCGGATATTGTTTAAGCAGCTGATCATACCTTTCTTTCGTAGAGGAGGTCATCATCGAAAGTATACGTTGCTGGGCTGATATAAAACCAAAGTAAGCTTTCTCAAGAAAAAAATGTTCCATTTTGGGAATCTCACTGCATAATTTTTTATATCCCTCCAATGTTAAACACAGAACTTCCGTATCTTCAACGCATTCCAGAGACATCGTTGCCCTGGATCCTGTGTAAAAAGCTTTGAAATCACTCTCCCACCAGTCTTCCATGGCAAAGCCTACAATATGGCTTTTATCGGTATCATCAGTGTATACCAATTTTAAAAGCCCTTTTAGAACAAAATAATTGCAGGATACAGACTCCCCTTCCTGAATCAGGAATTGGTACTTTTTATATTTCTTCCTCGTGAAATACGAGGAAATGATGGTAAATTCCTCGTCACTTACCGGAACAACTTTTTCAATATGTATTCTTAACGGATCCTGCATCTGTAGTAGCTTCGAAAGTATAAAAATACTACTTTTACTTTCTTTATCATTTAATTTGATCAGAATGGTCACGTTTTTCCCCTCTGATGGGTCTTAAATAGAAAAGGCATGCAGGAAAATTATCGTCAGCTATTGACTTACGCTTATAATATTACAGGTTCATATGAAGATTCACAGGATCTCGTGCAGGATGTTCTGGAAAAATACATTTCATTGGATAAAACAGAAATCAGGAATGAGAAGAATTTTTTAATAAAAAGCACCATCAATCACGCTATAAATTTTAAAAACAGGCACACAAAAAAGATGGTATATGGAGAGTGGCTTCCGGAACCGTTGTCTTTTGATAATGTGGAAAACAGACTTATTCAGGAACAGACTGCCCGTTATACTTTGCTTGTTCTTTTAGAAAAACTAACGGCTAAAGAACGTGCTGTCTATATATTGAAAGAAGCTTTTGACTATTCCCACCAGGAAATCGCACAACTCCTTGATATCTCTGCTGAAAATTCAAGAAAATTACTGAGCAGGGCAACGAAACACCTTCAGAATATCGAGTATAAGCCAGATCATATCAACTCTTCGATTTCCCATGAAACCCTTTCTCAATATCAAAAAGCATTAAGCGAAGGAAGCATCCCGATGCTTGAGGAGCTTTTACTGAACGACATCAGGCTTTCTGCAGATGGCGGACAGCGTGTCCGGGTGATAAAAGCAGTGGAAGTAGGAAAATCAGCTACAGCTGCCCTTCTTGCCTATGTCCAGCAGCAGTTTCTTAACCACAAACCTTTTACTTTTCACAGGTTCAGTCATCAACCAGCCATATGTTTCTGGAGGGAAAATCAGATATACAACTGCCATATTTTAGATGTTGATCGTGATGGCAGAATCCGGGAGATTTATTCCATAGTAGATCCGGAAAAATTAAAAAGATTAACATAAACGTCACGTTTCCGAGAAGCGGTGTGTCTTTAAAGAAAAAAGCAGAACATGACAACACTACTTCGCCTCGACAGCAGCCTCAGGATAAATGATTCCTATTCCCGTTCCATGGGTGATTATTTTACAGAACAATGGAAAGTAAAATATCATGACGGAATGATTATCCGGAGAGACCTGACCTTACAGCCTATTCCCCATCTGACCCAGGAAACACTCAATGGATTTTTTGATGACTCATTACATTCAAGACACATCGGATTGTCCGATCTGCTTATAGATGAGCTGTATTCCTGCGATGAGATCCTTATTACCTCTCCGATGTACAATTATGGAATTGCCTCTTCATTAAAAGCATATTTTGACCTTATAGTCCGGACGAAAAAAACCTTTGCCTATGACACCAATGGAATAAAAGGGCTGCTGACCGGTAAAAAAGCATACCTCATTACGGCACTGGGTATTCTTCAGCCTGCTTCTCAGGAAAAAAATCCTATTGAAATTCAGGTCACAAGCATATTAAACCAGCTGGGTATCTTAGATATAAGTTATTTTCCGATGGATGGAATGGTAGATCCGGAGCAAGCAGCTATAAAAATCCAACAACAAAGAAAGCAGATTAATCAACATTTAAATCAATCAGATTATGCAACAGATAAAACAGACTATAGAAAAATTTATTAAAGCAGGTGACACCAGTGATACGAATCTTATGGACGAAGTTCTTCACAAAGATTACCAGAATATTCAGGATGGATTTTTCGAACAAAAAGGGATTTTTATTATTTCCAAAGAACAATACATTGAGTACATCAGCAATAAAACCTTTGGCGGAAAACCTAGAACCCTTGCTTTTGACTCAATTGAGCAAAAAGGGAATATTGCTATTGCAAAGCTCAGCCTGGAGAGCGATGTGCTCCGCTTTTCATCTACCATTACATGTATACAGGAGGATGAAAAATGGCAGGTCATTACCAATATTCCGGTGATTGAAAAGAAGTAAATTTCACCGTAACCTTACTTACAGCCAGTGTAGAAAATATAGATACCGGCTGTAAGTGTAATATTGGCTTTTAAACTATAGAAATTATCCGGGACAATATGTTTAGGAATTAAAAAAAATTAAAGAAATTTGCAATAAAATTTACTTCATCATTTGAATGTTAAACTGAAATTATAATGACTGCCCAACCTGTTATAGCCATTCTCTTTCCCGGAGACATGGGAACACAAATCGCCAAAACCTTAATCAAAAATAAATATACGGTTATCACCGCAGGTGAAGGAAGATCGCAAGTGACGCTCCAAAATATTAAAGATGCGGGAATCCATGATGTGAATACTCTACAAAACATAGCAGAACAGGCAGATATTATTATTTCATTGGCAAATCCTGAAGCAAGTCCGAAGGTGGCAGAAAATATAATCGGCCATCTCAAAAACACGGATAACCGACCTGTCTTTATAGACCTCAATTCCAATACTCCTCAGATTGCTTTATCTATTGAAAAAATGTGCAGTAAGGGGAATATCAGATTTGTAAACGGAGCGGTAATGGGTGCTTCCAAAGATGTTCCGGACCAGGCAACATTTGTTGTAAGCGGTATCTGGAGAAACTTATTTGCAGAACAATTCGGCGGGATATTTAAAATAAAAGATGCCGGTGAAAAAACAGAAGCAGCTTCAGCTTACAAGCTTCTGTTTTCAATGGTCAATAAAGGAATGAACGCTTTGTTTTTTGAAACAATGATCGCTGCAGCCCATTATGGCATTCTTGATGAACTGAATGAAAGCCTTCAGGCATTTCTTCCGGGAACCTATCAGGATCTGATTAAAACAACTCCTACTTACCCACAGCATATTTCAAGAAGGATTGATGAAATGAAAGGTCTGACCGATATGCTCAGAAGTGAAGGACTTCCCAATACAATTGCTGCCGGTACCGCTGAAACTTTTGAAAGGGTTGATGAATCCGGTATTTTTAAAAACGAAAAATTTGATGGTGTTACAGAAGCTTTTAGGAGTTTTAAAAAATTAAAATAAAATTCAGCCAACTGTAATCATTATTTATAAGTCCCGAATATCCTGTCCCAGATGGAAGTGTAGAAACCAAAGTTTTTAGTTTCATCTACATGATGTTGGTTATGGAATTGTGTTGTTCCCACAAAATACTTGTTAAACTGAGGTGGGAAAAACTCTTTATTTAAATGACCGATTGTTCCCCAAATGAGATTGATAAGAAGATACAGACTAATGGAGAGAACAGAAAAATCGTAACACACCAATACGGCCAGTATCACCAATCCAAATCCTATTGTTTCTGCCGGATGCAATACAAAAAGGCTTAAGAAGTTGGTGTTAACATGTTCATGATGTCTTCCATGCAATCTTTTATAAAAGTAAGGTGTATGGGCAATAAAATGAAAAAAGTACATACAAAGATCCATCAGTAGGATTAAAGCCAGGACCTCTAAAAAAACGGAAACCGCTGAAAACCTATTTCCTAATGTAATCCAATGATTTTTCCAAAGGAAAACACCGCAGAGCATTACTAAACAATTACAGAGAATGGTTACGAAGCTCAGATAATAATCCGACCGCATGACAGGATGACTATGCTCCTGTAGCTTATTTTTGGGACAGGTCTTTTCAATACTCAGGTAAAGACCTATTGAAAAAAGATACAAAGCGATATTTACAGCCAGGCTAGCCCCTACCCAATCCAACCAGGTCAACCGTTCCAATATTTTTATATATTCGGGAAATCCCGATCCGCTGAAATTCAAAAATCCGTTCTCTATCATGAAGTATAAAAATATGAATTTCAGGGCAACGGACGAAATGAAATGCGTAGTAATTTTACTGCTGAAATATCGCTTCTTATATTAAGAATTCTTTATTTGCTTATTTCCGGAACCGGCTTTCAAGATCATGTAAGCCAAACCTAAACCCAGTCCCGCTGCAATGGCTAATTTTGTCTTTTTGGAAGGGACGGGCAGCATGGTTTCCCCATAAATGCGGTGAGGCTCTGACGAAGGCTTTAAAATATTACCCGAATCAGGTGGAGCATTTTTAGCTTTCATCATCATTCTCATCCCTGCAGAAGCTATATTAATGATCGGTTTCGGAAATAATCCGTAGATATTTTTAAGAAGTAATGAGGTAAAATCGGGAAACAGATCTTTTCTGGGGTTTTTAGCCAACTCCACAATTTTTTTGGCTGTGTCCCGGGGATCTGCTGCAAACGGCGGAATTTTAAAATCCAGTCCGGAATATTTTGCCGAATGCATATTTCCGGTGGATCTTTGAATCTGAGGATAAATATTACAAATATGAATATCCGGATAATCGGAAATCTCCCCCTGAAGACAATCCATCATACCGCGAATTCCGAATTTTGTTGATGAATAAACAGCACTATAAGGAGCCGGCATAAAACCACCGATAGAAACATTATTAATTAAGATTCCCTCCTGCTGCTTTTTGAAGATGGGGAGCGCACTGTAAGCCCCATGCATATATCCGAACAAATTTGTTTTGATGACCTGCTCATTAAGTTCCATGGGTATTTCTTCAAATTTTCCGCTTGCCATGACACCGGCATTATTTACCCAAATGTCAATTCTTCCGTTAAATTGAATGGCTGTTTCAGCAAGATGAGCAACTTCTTCAGCTTTTGAAACATCTGTAGGTACCCCTATTACCGCCACTCCAAGATCCCTGCAAAGACTCACGGTTTCATCCAGAGCTTCTTTACCCCGGGCAGCAACTACAATATTACATCCTTCCAAAGCAAATGCTTCCGCAGTAGCTTTACCAACTCCACTACTTCCTCCGGTAATAACTACGGTTTTTCCTCTTATACTCTTTTTTAATTTAGTCTCAGATTTCATTTTGTAATTGATTTGGTTAATGCTTACAATCAACCTATTATCATGCCATAAAGGATAATCTAGTCCATTAATATTCTAATTTTTATATGTTTTTTACAATTAAAAAGTTCAAAACAACTATACTACAACTATAGATCGAGATCGAATAAAGCAGCTTTACTATAGTGTATTCAGATATAAACAAGAAGGTATAAAAACCTCTGTATCTTTTAATATACTACGTAATTGATTTTATCCACTCCGGTGTTTCCTGTTTTGGGATCAAAAGCATAAACGATGATCTCATAATTTCCCGGTACAGAAATAGAAGTGTTCCCTTCAAAAAGATTGGTAGAAACCAATGATAAATTGATTTCACTTACCCGTTTTCCATCTTTATTAACTAAGGCTTTAGTTTCAAACTTATCGGAATCCCATACACCACCTTTATCGATCACACAACCGCACATCATAACAATATTGGCCTGTATCTGAAAAGGTTTTCCACTGATTGAGCTTAATCCGATATATTGATGCGTTCGGGGCTTTAAAATATCAATAATAAACCCGGGTATTTCCAGGATGATCCCGTCGCCCAGAATATCTTTTCCAGGAATAAGCCATATTTCCGTGCTTACTTTCGCCTGTGCCTGTTTATGATTGAATGGTGAAAACACTTCTATACTTACAAAAGTAGGTTCATCAATATTAACCGTGGCCAGAAATTTACCGGTTGCATCATCAACAATAGAACTATCTCTATGTTTTGGAGCTTTCATGATCAGATCCGTATTTCCTGTACTGCCACTGGTTTTTCCTTCAGCCAAAATGGTATTATTGATCTTATTCCTTACAATCACATACGCTCCTCCCAGAGAACTTCCGATGAATTTAGCATCTTTAGCTTTCGCTCTAATGGTTATTCTGGTCTCTTTTGCAAAGGAAAATACGCAAAATACCGAGAGAAGAATGATAAGGTATTTTTTCATGGGTTTTTATTTTAATTGGTTTTTATACTCCTGTTTGAAGCGATAATAAAAGGAGGTCTCCTCCAAAGAGGCTTCAATAGTATCAAGGTATTTTAAGATCGTGAGATCTTCCTGCAATACTTTGAGAATGGCAGCCTCACAGCTGTTCCAGAGCATTTCAAATTCGGGCATTAATCTTAATGCTTTGGGAGAAAGTGATACGATCTGTTTTCTTTTATCCGAATCATCTTTTTTTACATCCAGATAATCTTTGGCCGCCATTTTTTTTACCGTGACCACAACAGACGGATGGGAATATCCCAGACTTTCAGCAATATCTATCAGAGATAATTCTCCTTTATCCCTTAGGATCATAAATATCAGATACCAGTTGGGCTCTATGTCGTAATCAAGATCTTTATAAAGTTTCTTCACACTGTAAGCCATCTTTTCACTGATCCTTTTAAACCGGGAATCAAGTGCCTTATAGCCAAGCTCTTTTATGAAATCATTGTTCATGGAATTGTACATATTGGACATTCAAATATATAAAAAATATACACAACTATATAGGTGGCTATATATTTTTTGAAAAAAAAGTACAAGATCATGAATAGAAATAAAAAATCCTTACTTTGTCAGGTAAGGATTTTATACATCCGGTATGATAAACACGCTTTTTTATCCGGTTTATCCTTTCAGGTATTTAGCTACCTTTTCTTCAAGATCATCCAGGTTGAATGGCTTGGCAATATAATCATCAGCCTGAGCGCTTTCCGCCAACGCATTGATATCATTGTTAGCCGTTATGTAGATCACAGGGATCTTTTTGAACTCTTCATGGTTTTTTAGAAGTTTCGTTGCTTCTACTCCCCCGATATTGGGAATCCAGTTATCCATTAGAATCACATCCGGCTGAAACTGTGATACCTTATCGATGATATCATGCGACGTTTCTGAAATCCCTACTTCATAACCACTTTCTTCAAAAATGATGGTTGCAACGTCCAGGATCGTCTTGTCATCATCAAAAATTAAAATTTTCTTCTTACTCATATATATTAGCTTTAATTTAAAACCGGTTTAATTGATTAATGCACTCTGCAAGATTTTCAGGAGTAATGATGAGATCATAGCTCACTCCTTCCACTGCATGTCTGGGCATATAGTTAACCTCCGCGGTATCCGGGTCCTGGATCCACACCCTTCCATGATTTTTTTTAATATACTGTAAACCTTCTACTCCATCGGCATTAGCACCGGATAACAATATTCCGACAAGACTTTTCCCATATATTTCTGAAGCTGACTTAAAGGTTACATCAATCGATGGACGTGAATAATTCATTTTTTCCGAACTATCAAGAGATACCAGCTCTTTACTTTCAAATAAAAGATGATAGTCGGCTGGCACAATATAGATCTGATTATTATTTATTTCTGTTTTATCTTCAATTTCCGTTACTTCTATAGAAGAAAACTGCTGCAGCAAAGTCGGTAAAATGCTTACGGATTGAGATTTACGGTGAACAACCAATATAATGGGAAAGCTGATCTTATGATCCAGCTTTTTCACCATATCCAGTATCACCTCTAAGCTTCCCGCAGAACCTCCTATAACAATGAGTTCAATATTCTCTTCTATTTCTTTCATATAAATATTAATGATGGTCTACTTTCTTCCAGATCCGCTGATCATCGGCCT
Source organism: Chryseobacterium sp. PTM-20240506 (assembly GCF_048296755.1). Lineage (NCBI taxonomy): Bacteria > Pseudomonadati > Bacteroidota > Flavobacteriia > Flavobacteriales > Weeksellaceae > Chryseobacterium > Chryseobacterium sp. PTM-20240506. Next base: position 236,750 of record NZ_CP182581.1, on the reverse strand, counting down.
GATGATAATATCTGTTCAGATTCGAAAATCTAAGAGTTTCTTTCGAACCTAAAGCAAGATAGCCCAGATTTTCAAGGCTATCGTCAAACAGCTGAAAAACACGCTCCTGTAAAGCTTTATCAAAGTAGATGAGCACATTCCGACATATAATCAGCTGAAAACTGTTAAAGGAGCTGTCTGACACCAGATTATGGGTAGACAAAATCAACTTTTGCTTGAGACTTGAATCAAACATTGCACTATCATAATTGGCCGTATAATAATCTGAAAAATCTTTTTTACCTCCTGAAAGTATATAATTCTCTGAATACAATTTCATCTGTTGCAGAGGAAAAACTCCGGCACGGGCTGTTTCCAGCACAGAAGGGTTAATATCCGTAGCATAAATCAGTGATTTCTGATAAAGACCGGCTTCCTTCAATAATATGGCCATAGAATAAGCCTCTTCCCCGGTTGAACAGCCTGCCACCCAGATTCTGATTAAAGGATAGGTTCCCAATTGGGGTAAAATATTTTCCCGTAATGCTTTGAAAAAATAGGGATCACGAAACATTTCCGTCACATTCACCGTAATTTCCTCGATAAAGTGCTTCAGATAATCCGGATCATTAAGCACAGTATATCTTAACTCTGCAAAACTGGCAAACTTATCGATCAGGCAGATCCTGTTTACCCTTCGTTTAAACGAAGCCCTGCTGTACATGGAAAAGTCATAACCATACAGTTCATAAACATCTTTTATCAGATGCTCTACCTCTTCATCCTTTACAATACTTGGTTCCAGCATCTACGACAGTTTTTCAATGGCAGTTAATAAAAGATCGACATCGATAGGCTTTTTCACATAATCCTGTGCTCCAACATCAAGACATTTCTGGCGGTCTTCCTTCATGGCTTGTGCCGTCACGGCAATAATGGGAACCTTACTGATCGAAGGCGTTTCGCGGATAATCCTGATGGCTTCATAACCATCCATTTCCGGCATCATCATATCCATCAATACGACTCCGATCCGGTCGTCTTTCTGTAAAAGTTCAATGGCTTCCTGTGCCATTGTACAGCTCTCCATTTGATATCCTCTGGCTTTCAGAGTAAGTTTAAGTGCAAATATGTTTCGCGGATCGTCATCCACGATCAAAATCTTTTTTTTCATCAGAAGTGAGTTTTTTTAGCTTTCATATAACCAAACACGCAACAAAGATAATAACTGATCAACATCCACAGGCTTTGATATATAATCTGATGCCCCGGCGGTAATGCACTTTTCACGGTCGCCTATCATGGATTTTGCCGTAACGGCAATGATCGGTAATCTGCTGAACGCCTGTTTTTTTCTTATTTCCTGTATGGTTTCATAGCCATCCATTTCCGGCATCATCATGTCCATCAAAACAGCATCAATATCCGGATGTTCTTTAATCTGTTCTAAAGCCTGCTTCCCATCCATCGCCAGGATGACTTCTACTTTGTATTTTTCCAACGTTTTGGTCAGTGAAAATATATTCCGTACATCATCATCCGTAATCAGAATCTTCTTTCCACTTAATACTTCAGTAAGTGATCCGAGATTTTTGTTTCGCGGTGCTTCGGTACTTTTCTCTTCAACCAAATGTAAGAATAAACCGACTTCATCCAATATCCTTTGGTATGAATGTGCCGTTTTAACAACAATAGAGTCAGCATATTGTTTGATCTTCAACTCATCAGAGGAAGACAGGTTGTTTTCTGTAAAAATAATGATCGGAAGGTTTTCAAGGCCTTCATAGCTTTTGATTGATTCTATGATCTTATATCCTTTTCCTCTTGCCGGTCCCACATCCAGGATCACACAATCTACCTCAGCTTCCGTAAGCGCCTTTATACTGTCCTCCACATTATCTTTCACCGCCAGAGAAATATCAAAATTGCTTAAGAAATATGACAATGCGCTGGCATGCTTAGCATTCTCCTCTACAATAAGAACTTTTTGAGGTGATTTTCGAAGGGCTTCTTCAATTTTTTTAAATACATCCGTCATCTGTTCAAGGGCCACAGGTTTGTTGATAAAGTCAATGGCTCCTCTCATGATACTTTCCTGCTTTTTAATATGCAACGAAGACATCATGTGCACCGGAATAGGTTTGGTTTTTGGGTTGGATTTCAGCTCATGCATTACCTGCCATCCATCTTTTACCGGCAGCTGAATATCGAGTAAGATAGCTAAAGGATGATATTGTAATGCTGCAGAGAGCCCATGGTCTCCTCTTACAACCACTACTCCTTTATAATTTTGTCTGTGGGCATACTTCAGAAGTGCCTTTGCAAAGTTGGTATCGTCTTCGATGATCAATATAACTTTGTCATCCTTCGTAATATTATCCCGGTCATCTGCTATTTCTTCAGGAATTTCTAAAACCGTAAGCGGTTGTTCCGGTTCTTCTTCATATCCTGCAATGTTCTTAATCTCCTCTACATCTTCTTTTATGATCTCTACCAATTCTTTATCAAGTGATACCTGGACCGTTTCTGAGACCGCCTTTACCGGAATTGTTAAACTAAATTCACTTCCTTCGTTAACTGCACTGGTAAGCGATAGTTCTCCACCCAATAATTTGGCAATCTCACGGCTTATGGATAATCCTAAACCTGTACCTCCGAATTTACGCTGGGTAGATCCGTCTGCCTGCTGGAATGCTTCAAAAATAATTCTTTGCTTATCTTCCGGAATTCCGATTCCCGTATCTTTTACGCTGAAGGTAATAAAGTCTTTATTTTTAGGATCTTTTTTAATATACAGCCCCACGCTTCCTTCCTGTGTAAATTTGAAAGCATTGGAAAGCAGGTTACGTAAAACCTGATCCAATCGTAACCGGTCCGTTTCTATAGACTTTTGAAGACCTTCTTCTATTTCAAGGTCAAATCTGATCCCTTTTTCATTAACCATAGGATTGAACAGGTTTCGCAGGTCATTCACCACATCTTCCAGGGCAACGTCATCATATTCCAGAACCATTTTCCCGGACTCAATCTTAGCAAGATCCAGGATCTCATCGATCAATGTTAGCAAACTTCTTCCGGAACTCTGGATTACTTTCGCTGACTCTACCTGGTCCTCATTCAGATTTTCTTCCGGGTTCTCTACCATTAAACGGGAAAGAAGCAGGATAGAATTAAGAGGGGTCCTCAATTCATGCGACATATTGGCTAAGAATTCTGATTTGTACTGCGTACTTAAAGCCAGTTCTTCCGCTTTTTTCTGGATCTCTATATTACGTTCTGCAATGAGGTGATTTTTTTCTTCCAGTAATTTTGAACGCTCTTCCAGTTCTGCATTCGTCTGCATAAGCTCTTCCTGCTGAACTTTCAGTTCTTCTTCTGAAGCCTGAAGCTTTTGTGTCTGTGCCTCGAGTTCAGTATTCAGGTTTTCAAGTTCTGCATGCTGTACCTGAAGTTCTTCTGATTGTGCCTGCGTCTCTTCCAATAAACGCTGTTCCTTTTCACGACCTTTTGCCGCACTTATGGCAGTTGCTATATTCCTGCAGCTATCTGCGAAATAATTGATTTTATCCTGATCGAAATTTGTGGTTGAGCCCACTTCCAAAACTCCGATACTCTGCCTGTCCAGAGTAATCGGGATTACAACGAGTCCATTAATCTTTAATTTGCTGCTGGCAAATGTTGCCGCAAAATCTTCGTCGTTAAGGTCGTTATATACCTTTGTTTTCTTCTGAAGAAAGACCTGTCCTACCATTCCCTCTCCCGGTTCGAAAGATTTTTTCATATTATCTTCCAGCGCTACAGCACTGTTCAGGAATAATTTACCTTCATCAAGCAGGTAGATGGCACCATTGGTTCCTCCTCCGTATTCGATAATATGATTCAGGGAATTGGTAACAACCTCTTTAACAGACTTATTCCCAACCAGAGATTCATTCAGTAAAGCCAATCCTTTCTGGTGCCAGTCGCTTCTGTTTATTTTATCAAAGGATTTCTTTAGGGAGTCCGTCATATTATTCAGTGATTCCACAAGATCTCCAAGATCATCCTGTACATTATCCACAGCCCTTTGACTATAGTCTCCGTTGGCAACTCTATTGGCAATCTGCTGGATTGCACTTACCCGTTTTGTGATTTCCAGATCTTTTGCTTTCAACTCTTTTTCAAGCTTATCCCTGCGGAGAAGGTCACTTCTTAATTTAAGATAAAAGAAAGTAGTTACCACTATGGCTGCAAGTGCTGAAAAAATGATAAAAATAACAGTTGTGTTTGAGGAACGGTTAAGATCTTTGTTTTTTATTTCAAGCTGAATTTCTTCATACCGTACAAAATCACGAACGATCTTTCTGCATTTGTCCATATAGGATTTGCTTAAAATAAGCTGATCCTGCGTCATTACGATTCCTTTGCTCCTGTTTTCAACAAATTGCTTAAGGTTACCGATATTCGTGTTCACATTATATTCCAGATCCGCCAAACGCTTTAGCTGTGCCTTATCTTTAATGTCTAAGGATTTAGCATAGGCAATTGCTTTAGGATAGGCTGCAACGCTTCTGTTATAGGGTTCCAGAAAATTTTGCTTGCCGGTAAGCTGGTATCCTCTGTTGGCAGTTTCTGCATCCAGGAGGGAAATTAATATATCTTTTACTGCAGTAATGGATCTTCTTGTACGGGAAAGGCTTTCGCGGTTTTCCATCTGTTTCTGAATGCTCCAGTACGATGCTACGGAACTTGCTATTAAAATTAACAGCGAAAGCCCGACTCCAAATTGCAGATTTCTTATAACTTTTTGTGGCATAAAAAATTAGTTTAAGGGTAAAGTGAAGTAAAATGTGGAACCTTCATTGACAATACTTGACAATCCGATTGTTCCATGGTGCTGCTTGATGATCTCTGAACAGATATACAAGCCTATTCCCATTCCCTGAAATTGTAGTGACGATTCTTCTACACGATAAAATTTCTGGAATACTGCCTTTTGTTTGAAATCAGGAATCCCGATTCCAAAATCGGTAACACTTACTTTTACCTGGTCATCATCTACAAATGTAGTGACAATAACCTGGTTATTTTGTGGTGAATATTTGATGGCATTGGTCAGGAAATTGATCAATACCTGCTCTATACGAATTTCATCAAACGGAATAAGGATATCCGGTATTTCCCCGTGACGCTGGATTTTTACCTTATTTTCATCATGAGTCTGAAGTATCGTTTCTATAGCATTTTCAATTATCTTCTCAAGATTGGAAGGTTTCCTGTTGATCTTCAGCTTCCCGTTTTCAATTTTAGAGACATCCAGTAAGTCACTGATAAGGCTGTTCAATTTTTCGATCTGATCCTGGACCTTGGTTACATATCCTGCTTCTGCACTGTCTTTGTCAAGTTTTAGCTTGCGTTCCAACAACTGAACATACGCTTTAATGCTTGTAAGAGGAGTTTTCAGTTCATGACTGGCAATACTCAGGAATTCATCTTTCTCATTTTCTACCCTCTTCTGATCATCAATATCCGTAAATGTTCCTACCCAGTTTTTGACATGGTTACCTTCATAAACCGGTGATATTCTCAATAAATGATACCTGTATTCTCCGGATTCAATATTTTTTATCCGCGTCTCAAGCTGAAGTGATTTTCCATTTTTCCTTGAAATTTCAAATTGCTCCTTTATATCTAAATCATCAGGAAAAGTTTCGGGGAAGTTTTTATCAGATGTTGAATACTGATACCATCTGCCGTTGACAAAATCGATGATCCCTTTATCATTCAACGTAAATGCAATTTGCGGCAAGCCTTCCAGCATCAGATGAAAGTGATCAATCTGCGACTTCATGGTAACCTGTGATTCTCTTCTTCCTTTTACCTCAAGCTGTAAACTCTGCTGAGTTTTTTTCATTTCAATATTCTGCTCCTGCAGATTATAAAATGTTTTAACTTTCAGTAAAAGAATTTCGGGATCTACCGGCTTGGTGACATAGTCCTTACCTCCGGAAGCATATCCTTTGGTGATAAATCTCTTTTCTGTATTTACCGCTGAAAGAAATATAATAGGAATTTCTTTCGTTTTGCTATAACCTGCAAATATTTCAGCTACCTCAAAACCATCCATTCCCGGCATCTGAACATCGAGAATAATTAGGGCATAATCATTTTTCAATGCTTTCCCTAATGCTTCTTCACCGGAATTAGCAGTATCTACCTGAAAATCTTTGGATTCTAATAGTTTCTTTAATGAGTAAATATTGTTTTGGTTATCATCGACAATTAAGATCATAAAGCACAAATAATCTAATGGGAGTTAAGTCCTCAAAAGTACTCACAAAATCCCAAAAAATGATTGATTTTCTTAATAATGTTCCTAAAATCCATTATCCATTAAAAAACCAACCAATAATACAATTATCAGCACACATTCATCACAAAATGCCAATTATTCCCTAATTTAAATGCTATTTAACCGAATTTAACTCAATATAAAATCAAAAAAAACCTGTTTACTGAACCATTATAGATACCACATTTTTATCAATTAATTTTCCGGCTCAGGTTTTTATTCGTAAAAGTTGAGTCGCGGGACCCTATTTTTAAATAGATACCCTTTATTTATTTTCGGTTAACCCTTTCCCGTTTAATCTTTCTAATATTGTGGGTAAGGTGCTTTCTGATCTCAATATGTCTTGACCTGTAGAGTTTAATACAGGTTTCTAATCTCTTTTTTATACTGAGATACTCTTCATACAGCGCTGATAATTCTGTGTTCATCATAACAATTTCATCTGTATAGGTCCTGTCCTGATCGGGAGATTGCTTTAAAAGCTGCTCCAGATCATTAATTCTCTTGATTACTTCCTGGTGTATTTTTGGCTCTATTCCCTGCATAGTGAATTCAATTTTAAAAAAATATAGTTTGATTTGGTTTTTTATTTTTAATATTTAGTGTTTACCCATAGAAAACGGCTTTTCACTTTCTGTAATTATTTTTATCTGGTGCGTAAAAGTTTCGAAATAAGCGGATTTAGACGACACCTTACCTAAAGCCGATTGCAATAAGGTTTCATCAGCCTGCCCTAAAGACTTCAGAGGCAAAGATGCGTATTCATCTACAGGAAACTGCGGTGAAATTCCATTGCTGTATTCTCCCTGTCCGTTAGCATTATATACTTTATAGATGACCGGGTGAAGCTGCCAGGAAATCTTTTTAGGTTTACGATCATCCGTAATGGCAAATCCGGCCATATCTTTTCCTAGTGTTTTTCCTCCCATCTGTATCACCTGCATATAAGGTTTTAGATTATTGATAACGATTTCCGAGGCCGAGGCCGTACTTCCCGAGGTAAGTATATATACTTTGGTCAGCTGCAGATTATTGGCATGGAGTGTTGTGAAATTCAGAGCGGCAGGGTCATAGGCAATTTGTTCGGCAAATGTTTTTTTCACCTCACCCCCATTTTTATTTCCTTTATAGGTTATAAAAGGAGAATTGCCCGTTATTCCGGAAGGGATCATTGCACATAATGCGGCCGCAGAAGCTACTGATCCTCCATAATTGTACCTGAGGTCCACGATAAGATCCTGTACACCGTTAGCTTTAAATTCTGCAAACTTCTGATTGAGACTGTGAGACATGCCATCCGGAAAATCATAGATGTACAGGTACCCTGTCTTTTTTCCGTTTTGTTCAAAAATTTTAGATATAACAGGCTGGCTGAGCGAAAATCCATAGTATACTTTTATATCTTTTTCATCAATCACGTTTCCGTTGTCCCAATTACCTACGCTCAGGTCAAGCGTAGTATTGTCCGGAATAGAATTTAAAAGACTTTCCGCATTCGAAGCCGTAATCTCACTTCCATTGATCTTCTTAATGATCATCCCTCGTTTCAGGCCGGCATTCTGAGCCGGAGAATCCTGTAATACCAATTTTATCACAGCTGTTATCTGCCCGTTAGCAAGCTGCAATACTGCATAATCAAAGCCATACATGTTGCGGACCGTCCGCAGGTAAGTAGAAGCATCTTCCGTATTTACAATGCTTGAAAAACGGTCATTCTGAGATAGGAGGCTTGCAAAAAATTTCTTTACAGGAAGATGATAATCCGGTTTTGCAGGCATCTGATCCTCCCAGAAATAATAACGTTTCATGTTTTCATGAACCCATAGATTGACAGACTCTACGCTTCCGTCGGGAAAATCAGGAACAGACTCCTCCTCAGAACGGCAGGAAACGATAACTGCTGAGCTTAAAAATAATAAAACAAGTAGGTAGGATTTTAAAAATTTATGCATGATCTTATCCGAATGATTTTTTATTTTACAGGTAGTCTGCGATGTCAATATCACCCATAATCTGAACAGTACCGCCTTCCGCTTTTTCCTGTAGCACGATCATATTAGCTCCGATATCCTGTTTTATTTTTACTCTAATCGTTTGTGATCCAAAATAAGGGTCAGTACTTCCAGGCTTGTACAACTCCAGATAAACGGGAGCAGTAACACTGAAAAAGCTATACATTTTAAGTGAAGAGAAGTTATTTTTTTCAATATTTTCAAATTCAGCGAGAACATCTCCATTCTCTTTTTTGAGTATTCCTTTCACACTTTGTAATGTAGTATGGGAATATTGTCCCAAATTCGGAAAAATAAGTTCGAAACCTACCTTCCCCAGGTTAACCTGTGGCTTTACTGCATAGGTCTGAAGATAGATCCCGGGCAGATTGAAGAAATTCAGATTTTTATACTGATCCACTGTATTAAAATCGATGTTATATTTTGCGATCTGTTTGCCGGTTTCATGGTTATAGATCTCAATCTGATCTGTTTCCCCTTCGTCCACGACAAAGCTCAGCTTTGTTTCTATAGTATTGGTATAAGATGTACTTCCATTAATGCTTACCGGTTTTCCGTTAAGCCGGAGCTGCAGTACATCCGGTTTTGAATATCCCTTGACACTGATTTCTGCAGGTTTCTGTGATTTATCATAAGGTTGCAGCACATCATCGGTACACGATATCAGACCTGTAAGAACAGCAAAGGCGATTATTTTTTTCATTGTATGATTCATTATAAAAATTCGATTTAGAAATATTGCCCTTAGCACGCAGAGGGCAATACTTTTAAATTCTATAGTAAGCAGGAAAGGCATATATCCTATGATGATGGTTTTGATATGGTTATTATTTTGCATTTGTAAAAATTGAAAATAAGAGACTGCCTTCCTGCATCTAAAACATTATTTTTTGATAAATTTCACTTTCTCAGAAAGCACTCCATCCGAAACCACGGCGATATAGCTTCCGGAAGATAAAGTCGTAACATTAATTTCTCTACGGTACTGCGTAGTAATAACAGATTGTCCGGCCATATTGAAAACAGTCACAGTAACATTGTTTTCTTTCAGGGCTGGATTAAGTTTTAACATCAGTGATGAGGATACGGGATTCTGCATCACCATAGTAAGATCTTTTGCTTTTTTTACATCCTGTGTTTTTAGAACTGAAGTATAGATCGCCATTTCGTTGATGTTGATATTCTGTACATTGGTATCATCAGCCGCATATCTGTTCGACCACAATCCGATGTAGATTTTTTTTCCTGCAAAAGCAGAGAGATTAACAAGGCTTTCAACAAACTGATTGAGGTCCGATGGGAAAGGATTAGCAGTTCCTCCTGCTGCAATCACATATGGGCTGGGAACATTATTGCCGTTTGCATCTACTGCCAATGCCTGAAAATCCGATAATTCAGGGACAGGCTTTTGTGCAGTACTTACATAGATGTACAGATATCTCTTTACCACCTGATGTGTTGTTCTCTGACGTCCTATGTATGCTGCTAATGTAATCGTTCCTGAAGATGAAGTGAGATCAATCTCCGGAGAAATGGCCCAGTCATTTTCTGTAGTGAAACCGGCCACATTTCCGGAAGGAACATTACTGATTGAGTAACGAAGAGAACCAGCCCCTCCATAAGCCAAAGAAGTACCGTTATGGTAGATGTTCGGTCCTTGTACCCATCCATTTCCGTTTCCGTTCAGATCATGGAAAGACCATCCCTGCATATCACTTGTTGAATTAAAAGAATTAGTCCATACAGGATATTGTGCAGACACTAATTTTGATAAAACCAAAACAGATAGTAAAATTACTTTTTTCATTCTATGAATTTTTAAAGTTGAATTAAAAAATGGGATGGCAGGTAATGCCACCCCATGTTGATCAATTATTGTACAATTGAGAAATTATATTTTGTCCATGTACCCTGGAAATCTCCACAGTTTCTTGGAGAAACGTTCCATGCTGTAGCCTCGTTAAAGAATGGCTGAGACATTCCCCAAAGGTTAGCAGGATTACTTGTAGAAGTAGTTACTCCAGGAATAGTAAGAGCAGCAGTGGTAGTACCGATCTTAGAAGCAGTAGCGAATGTAAATCCATGTGCCTGTACTCCTGTAAAGCTAAGGTCTGCAAGATTTACCGGAGCACTGCTCTGAGTTTCCAATAAAATTCCGATAGGATAACCTGTAACAGTAGCATTATCTAAATTCAATTTACCGTTTCTTCTTACGTGGATGGCATTTTCATATAATCCACCTTTTAATGGGCTTTTAGCACCAACAATTGTAAGATTTTTAACTGTAGGACGGGTAAATGGAGAAGCAGTAGAACCTGTTCCATCGTTATCAAGCTCGATACCGTTCGTATCAGAAACTCCACCACTTTGACTGTGCGTTGAGTTGTAATCAGCTAAAGCTAATGCACAAGTAATTGTTCCTGTATATCCGAAGTCAAAATCGAAGTTATCATCGTCCGGAGCGAAAGATACAAGGTTTGAAGCGTTTACAGTACCTCCGAAGAATTCAAAAGAATCATCTTTACCATAAGATACCTGGATGTGGTCTAGTGTAGTTCCGTTACCTACTCCACCTAATGTTAATCCGTTGATTTCGTTTCCTGAGTTAGGAGCGAAAAGGTCGAATCCACCGAATTCGATACGTGCATATTTAATAGTTCCCCCATTATGAGCGGCATTCGTACCTCCATATTGGTAATCTGCACCTGTTAACCCTTCGATAACAGTAGTTGTAGGCTTGTTTGTAGGAGCATCTCCCAACATGATAACCCCTCCGAAATCACCTGGAGTTGCTGTAGTATCTTCATCTCCGTCCAATAATCTGTAGCTTGTAAAGATGATCGGCTGAGAAGCAGTTCCTGTAGCGTTTATTTTCCCAGTTTTAGCAATAACCAAAACTCCTGTAGGTGTATTTGTTGTATTAGGTTTAGCTTTAATGAAAGTACCTGGCTGGATAGTCAAAGTAGCTCCACCTTTAACAGTTACGATTCCATCAATTTCAACCACTCCACTCCATGTAGTATTGGTAGTAATAGCACCACTTACTGTAGTCACAGGAAGTGCAGAAGCAGTTAAATATTCTGCAGAAGCAGATTGCATTTCAAATTTAGAAGAATCTGATAAAGAATCATTCTCACGACAAGCTGTTAAAGATAAAGCTGTTACAGCGATTAAAGTTAATTTTCTCATTGTTGTAAAATTTAGAAATATGGATCCGGTTATTTTGTTTTTTGGTCCGGATGATTCCTGTTTACGGGATATTCACCTTTATCTCCGTGATTTGGTTACACATTGTTTTTAAAACTCCATTTCACCCAGGGTGCAAGTGAATAAAGCTTCCCCTTAAAATCCTACCGGACGGGGAAATCCGGTATTTCCATTTTTTGACTGAAAGTTCACTGATGTGCGCATCAACAGATCTATCGATTCAGATTTCAGGCTATGGGAACCTGTGACATGGCTTATAAGATCTCATATATACTTTTGTTAAAAGTTCTTTTATATTTAAAAACTATAACTTACTGATAAACCGAACTGTCTACCATTGTAAGCCCGGAATAATATTTTATCAATTCCTTTATCATATTTATCCGTTGCTCCCGGTAAAAGTCCTAAAGATTCTCTCTGGGTATCAAAAGAACTTCCGTTTCCTTTGGATACTGAGTAAGAATTGAAATTATTATAATACTCCCTTACTCTGTTGAACAGGTTTCTGACATTTAATTTGATTTCCAGGTTCTTATCTTTCAATAGCTTATAGGAAATCTGTGCATCCGCTACGGCATAAGGACGCTGGATCTCTTCTCCAATGTAAGCATAGCCCACTGTAACGTACTGATCTCCTTTAGCATTGTACAGGAAACTAAGTCCTAAACGATCTCCATTGTACAGCAGCCCCAGATTATAGGCATACGGTGTCTGCCCGTAAAGGGGACGATCTACTTCATAAGTGTCATCGGTATCCTGAGTTTTATACCGGTCTTTAAAAGCTATAACCTTAGTATCGTTATACGTGAAATTTCCGCTGATAAAAAGATCTTTCAGGAAGCTTTCGGGTCTGATAAAGCCAAGGCTCTTTCTTACCTCTACTTCAAATCCTTTCAGCTTTGCATTTTTAGAGTTTCCGTTATAAAGGAAGAGGTTCCCCTCACTGGAAATATAACCTTCACGCTCTATCGGTCTGTCGATATTTTTATAATATAAACCTGCAGAAATAATTTCTCCAAGACCCGGAAACCATTCAAACTTAAAATCGTAATTATTAATGACTGCTGATGTCATTTCCGTATTGTAAATAAGTCCGTTCGCCACAGGATCAAAATAAGGCAACCCTGTTCTTTCATTAAACTGAGGACGAATGACAGACCTGTTATAAGCCAGCCTTACATTGATACTGTTGGAAGGACTGTACGTAAAATTGGCTGATGGCATCCACTGCCATGGCTTTTCTTCAATCGGTTCTTTGGTAACGCTTTTAGGATCATTCGGATCCTGTTGCTGAGAAATAAGATCATACTTAAAATATTCTGCCCGTACTCCCCATACCAGCCTCAACTTATTTTTCCAACGGTTATCAAACATGATGAAAGGTGCGTGCTGGGAAACTTTCCCTTCATATTTATCATTTTTATACAATGCTTTGGTTTGCCACCCGATTCCTCCGGGTACATAATGAGATCCGTCAAACCATCCTGAAAGTGCTCCATACATGATCAGCATATTCTTTTCACTATTCGGAACATCGCGGTTTTCATCTACCCTCAGGAAAAACTTCTGTTGCTGGTTGGTATTGCTTTTTGAGGCCCCTGCATACCCCACCTTAATATCATTTTTAAAATTTCCGGCATCCATACTCCATTTAAAGGCAGCTCCATAATTATAATCCGTTTCTTTATTTGCAATATATCCCCTGGCGAAATTATTCCCGGAATTATAGATCTGGTTATAACTCAAAATTTCGTTGCCGATAAAATTATAATTGGTCTGATACTGTGTATAATCTTTTGTATCGGAAGTGACACCAGTTCTTGCTGCAAACCAGCTGATTTCTTTATTTCCTATTTTATGGTTCCCCTCCAGCTTGTTCTGTAATAAAGTCTGATAAACCGGATAATCCGTAGTTTCTGTTATAGGCTTATCTAAAAATTTAAGGTCTGTGTTGGGAGGAACGATCTCATGGTAAAAATAGTTATAAGCATCCGAGGCATCCCCGTTTCCGCCTGTATATTCATTCCATCCCGTAATCCTTGTCAGAGTCTGATCATAAATATGAGTATAGGAGTTGCGGAATGAAATCCTGTTTTTCCCAAGCTGTAATCCCAGATTCAACATGGCACCGATAGTGGAGTTATAGCTGTACGAGGCTCCTTGATTCCTGAAATTAAAGGTATTGACCGGTGCTATTCCCAATTGTTCCCAGTTGTTATTCACTCCACCTACATTATCCAGCCAGCCTCCTCTGGCTGTATTTTCAATATCCAGTTTATTCTGTTCATTTCTCGTGGTAATGGCAGCAGCAAATCCCCATTTATTATTATTTTTCAGTCTGTAATTTCTTCCCAAAGCAATCTGCATATTGGAATTCAGATCTGCTTTGGTAGCATAATTGGTAAAATTATCATTGGTAAACCTTTTGGATTGTTCAAAAAACAAGGGATTATTCCAATCCATGGCTTCCAAACCTTTAGGGAAATCCCTGGTTCCATCATCATATCCCCAATAATCATATTTTCCTCTTTTCTTTGATAAAAACTCTTTGAACGTAGAGACGTCATTATATGAAGTTCCCAGATTTACCGTGGTAAAATTTTCGTTCGGAATATCTTTCGTTCTCACCTCCACATATCCTCCGGCAAAACTTGCATTCATATCCGGAGTGGCCGTCTTGCTGATCACCACGCTTTCCACCATGGACGTGGGGATGATATCAAATGAAAAATTCTGGTTATAAGCTTCTGTACTAGGCAAATTGATTCCATCCATGGCAGCGGTATTCCAACGCTCCCCCATGGAGCGGACCACTACATATTTATTATCTATCGTGGTTACCCCGGTTACTCTTTTTAATGTTCCTCCTACATCATTGTCCGGTGTTTTTGAAATCTGTTCAGCAGAAATCCCGTCACTCATCTGTGCGGCTTTCTTTTGCTGAGCCAGAAGTCCTGCCTGGGTATCCGCTTTGCGTGTTCCTGTAAGCACCACTTCCTTAATATTCATTTCTTTATCGGAAGAAATATGCTTCATGGCAAAAGAAACAGTATTGATATCGTCATTACTGATTTGCAGTTTCTCCACCCTTAATGAGCTGAATCCCGAAGCCTTTACACTTAGGGTATAAACTCCGGCAGGAATGCTGATACTAAAATCCCCGTTGTTATCCGTTACTGCCGTTTTACCTGCTACACTTACTTCTGCTTTTACAATGGGATTTCCTACCTCATCTACAATTTTTCCTGTAAGCCTTCCGTTTCCCCGGGCAGAGGATATGGAAGTATTCAGGCCCTGATATTTTACTGAGATCAGTTCTCCCCTCTGGCGTACTGCTACAGGTAGATTGTCTGTAATATTTTTCAGGCAATCGTTCACAGGAAGGTTATCACATTTTACCTCTCTCACTTTAAGATCATTTATATCAGCTTTTGAATAGACCAGACGCATTCTTGTTTTATCTGCAAATTCTTCCAATGTATTGATCAAAGGCTTTCCGGCCGGGGCAGAAAAGGACACTTTCATCGTTAACTCCTGCGCGTCTACTGTCGTGGCAAAAAAGATCACCGCTACCGTAAGACTGCATTTCAAATTTCTCATGTTTTTAACACCACTTTTCATTATTGACTGACTCATAATTCTTCGTAAACTCTATCTAAATTAATCCGGTTGCTATTTTTTTAATATGTAAGTGGTATTGTTTTCTTTTTGTACCTCAAGCCCTGTGATAAATGCCAATGCTTCTACATTTTCATCCCAGTTGCTGCCGGTAAGGTCAGCAGTAATTTTTTTTTCTGCTATTTCTTCCGGATATCTGATACTTATTCCATAATTTTTATATAGTATTTCCATGATGCTCCTAAACGAAACATCATTGAAAGTCAGCGTCATTAGTACTGAAGTCTTTTTTCCCGATTGCTTATTTATTTTTTCATTTATTACAGCAGCAGTATGGGCCATTCCAAAATTTGTCCACCTTTGGTTTGGAGTCAGGTAAGAAACTGCAGTTCCGGGTGAAGAAACAGCCACTTTACCTTCATAAAGTTCCACGGTCTTGCGTTCTCCCCGCTGCATTACCTTAAATACCGTTCCCATTACCCTTGTGCTGAAGCCATCCGCACGAACTATGAATGGATGTTTTTTAGATTTAGCTACTTTAAATACAGCATCACCCTGCAAATCCACCACTCTGGTATCAGCGGGAAAAGATTTTTCGACAGTAAGCTTTGCACCCGGTAAAAGCATTACTAAAGATCCGTCCTCAAGTTTTATCG
Organism: Chryseobacterium sp. PTM-20240506; assembly: GCF_048296755.1. NCBI lineage: Bacteria > Pseudomonadati > Bacteroidota > Flavobacteriia > Flavobacteriales > Weeksellaceae > Chryseobacterium > Chryseobacterium sp. PTM-20240506. The sequence continues at coordinate 220,947 of NZ_CP182581.1, read as the reverse complement.
TTTGATTGTCATTGATCGCAACATATACATCCGGTTTTATAAAAAACATATACCCCAGGAAACCTGTAAGACTAAACAGCAGAAGCAATACAGCGGCAGCCCTGTACATATTTTTCTTAAGAGAAAATATATTCGCCTTATGAGATTGTTTAAAGTAAGACTCAAGACCGGCCAATACTTTTAGCTTAGACTCCTGAATATGTTTTTTATCCAAATCTTTAATAGCTTCATTTTTCCATAGTTCAAGGATCACCGATTCTTTCTCTGAGATCTCATCACCAGACACCTCCCTGCTCCATAACTTAAAAACAAATGTCTGTGCCTTGCTGTATTTCAATTTCTTCACTGTATAATGTTGTTGTATTAGTTTTATATTTTTGTATTAATTCTAATAAATACCCTCACTTATAATACTGGGCAAAAAGACAAACTTCCCAAACCCCATTTAACATTTCCTTAATATCACATTTGTTTTTTCAACAAAAACACTTGGTTTATGAACAATTCGATACATTATAAGTGGAAAAATGAAAATATTTTCAGAAATATTTAATCTTATAGGTTATATAATTCACAAAACATTAATATTAGTTTAGGTAAATTTGTAACAGACATTATGAAACCTACAGACTATACTTTATTAAAAAAAATAAAATCGGGCGACCGGCCTGCTTTTGCGATATTGTATGAAAGATATTGGGATAGTTTCTATACAATGATCTTCACACGGACAAAGGACAGGGATGCTACTGAAGAGCTGTTGCAGAACCTCTGGATCAGGATTCTGGAAAATCCGGAGTTTGTACAGACAGATGAGGAGGAAAGTGCCAAAGGTTATTTATTTCGTTTCATCCATTACCGTATTTTGGACTATTATGCAAGCATCAGAAAGATCCAGGAAGTATATGTAGATGAAAGCGAAGATTTCTTAGCCGAAATAACGGATGCAGAATATGCGGAAATACTGGAGGAAAATGATATTACGGAACTGTTTGCTATGATCGATGAAGTGATTTCCCAACTTACTCCCACTGAACAAAAAGTATATGACCTTAGAATCCGCAAGAACATGTCTGTGGTAGAAACTGCTGAAGCCCTTAATTTAAGCAATAAAACGGTGAGTAATAATTTAAGTAAAACCCTGAATGAAATCAGAGAAAAGCTTAATCCCAATTATGAATCTTCCAAAAAACTTGTTTCCCTTCTGATTCTTATGGAAATGATGCCCAATCTGTATTCTTAAAATCATTTAAATCTGATATAAAAATCCGGCCCTGTTTCACAGGGGCCGGATTTTGTTATACTTACTTGTTATTTCCTGTTGAAAAAAATCCAAGATCAATACCTGAAATCATTTTTTCATTTTACAATTCTCATTATTTAACCGATGAATTTGTGGACCCATTTGCTGTAAGGATCTCATTGAGGACTTTTTTTCCATATTCATTATCAGGATTCAGGTCTATTGATTTTCGGTACATTATGGCAGCCTGACTTTTATTTCCTAACTTTAATAATGCTTCTCCGTAACTATCGTACGCATTCCAGCTATTGGGAAACAAATAAACATTCAGTTTAAAAATTTCGGAAGCATTTTTAATATCATTTTCAGACATCATCCGGTACCCCCAATTATTAAGTTCAGCTTCCTGAGGCTTGAAATCCGGATTCTTTTTCTTTTCCGAATTAACCAGTTCTATTGCCTTATCAAAACCAATCTTTTTTAGATGAAGTCTAAGATAAGTAACCGGATCGGATTTAATAATTTCCGGATAATATACTCCGGCAAGCTCTTCCAGAAATTCTTCAGGATAACTTCCTGCTAAATTTGTAAGCACAATAATGGCAAGATGATCATCCGGATATACCAAAAATGCAGATCTTCCTCCTCCTGACATTCCGATAGCCTTGTGTTTTGTCCTGAATTTCGTCAATCCCCAACCGGGAGACCACATAGTCTGACTTCCATTGTTCATTTTTATAGGTTTCCACATTCTCTGCAGAGATTCTTCTGTCTTCAAAAGCTTTCCACTCTGCAGCGCAATGATCCACATGGCCAGATCCTCAGCCGTACTGTTCAGCCCAGCTCCGGTTCTGCTATAAGGAGGAAATATAAAATAGTCGTTGACTAGCTTTTGCCGATTCCCATTTTCTCCTTCGGTCATATTCCTGTAACGGTAAGTGGGTGCAAAGTGAGGAATGACATCCTTGGAATCTCCAAATAATGTATGCGGCATTCCGACTTTTTGAAGCTGTTCCTCTTTAAAAAACTGATCAAAAGACTTCCTACTCAGTTTGTTTATAATCTTTCCCAGTAGATAATAGTTGGTTTGATTGTAGCTAAACTGCTCACCTGTCTTGAATTCCATAGGCAATCCCTTAAGTTCGTCCCAGATTTCTTTTTCAGTTTTCGATGTATCACCGGTAGCCGGATCAAATAACTTGAGTATCTCAGGAAAACCTGAAATATGAGTCATCATTTGTTCTATGGTCACTTTCTGCCATTGTTCCGGAAGATCATCCAGATACCGGGACACGGGTGCAGACAAATCAACTTTGCCTTGCTCAGCCAGCTGCATAATAGCTGTAGCGGTAAATACTTTCGTACAGGAGTTAATAGCAAAAACAGTCGTATCTGTAACCGGAACCTGATCCTGTACATTGGCAACTCCGAAAGATCTTTTCACTATCACCTTACCCTCCTTAACTACAGCGATTTGTAGGCCGGGAATTTTGCGTTCTGCCATTTCTCTTTTAATAATGGCTTCAATGGCTGAAGCTGTTTCCTGGCCATATCCATAAGAAGAAAATATACAAAGAATGAGTAAAAAGAAACTTTTCATGTCGAGGCATTTGTGATAAGACAATATAAACCTGCAATATATTACAAAAAAAGGCACCGAAATATGATTTTATAAAAGTCAAATCATAACCGGTGCCTTTAATTACAAAAAATAGTAGAAAGAATTACTGCTTATTCTTTAATAATTTTTTTAGAGATCGTTTCTTTATCTGTTTTTACCTCAATAATGTAAATACCATTGGCATTCGAAGACAAATCTACACTCGCTTCGTTGGTGTTTATCGTTCCGCTTTGTATCTTTTTACCTGAAAGATCATACACATTGAAGGTTGAGTTTTTAGGTGCATTCAGTACTTTAACCACATCTTTGGTAATGGTAGGAGCAATGATTAAACTTTCGGTTTTTGCAATTCCTCTCTCACTTGTTGCGAGAACTTGTTCACTGTAGCCTGTAACAATAATCGAATAATCCTGAGGGGCCCCTGCTCCGGCACTGTTCACCAGATTCCCTTTATTTGTGATTTCTATCCTGTAATTTCTACCTGCAACCGGAGCATCAATGACTACCTGTTCCACGTTATCCACCGTGTTATCTCCTTTGGTTGCCGGGGTCATAGGACTAGCAGCATCAAGTTTCCATGGAGTATAAACCGTATTATTCGTCGTATCAATGATTCTCAGATCCAGATCATTCACCAATCTCGAGCTTCTGTTGTTATAAACTTGTCCCCAGGTTAGGTTCGCAGGAACATTGTAAGCAGGATCAATCCAGGATATGGTTACTTTTAGAGGTTCAGTTCCTGATGCTTTTATCACTTTTGTGTAGGCAACACCGTTATTGAGAGTTTCATTATTGAAAACTACAGTATTGTTTGCTTTTCCAACCAATAGCTCAGCGCCTTTTTTTGCATTGATATATCCCCAGCCAAACCATGGATCAGGACCTACATTACCTGCTTCAGAAGCAGAATGAACCATTAAAGTTTTAGCACTGGCAGCATTAAGAAGCTGATCAGAAAATAGATCTTTGTAAATCTGGGACCATAAACCGATTACTCCGGTTACCACCGGGGCGGAATAAGATGTTCCACTTCCATAATCATATTTCACACTTCCCGTAGTATCTTCTGCTGTAGAAGCTGAAAACACATTTGTACCCGTGGTTGTGATATCCGGTTTTATTCCACCGTCATCTCTTGGTCCTGCACTGCTGTAATCAGAATGCACCACATCCGAAGGAACAGAATATTTAAAGTTATTCGTAGAGATCACATCTGTAGCGCCTACCACAATAATATTTTTGGCTAATGAGCCTTGACCTATACAGTCATAGCCTTGTGCACAATTATTTGCAGGTAAAGTATCTGTAGAAGCAAACTGAACCAGATTACCATTGCTGTCTCTGTAATACTTTGGAAATGTTGTGGTTCCTGGCATTGTAGGGCCATATCCGAAAGAATTCCCTGCTGATTTTACTATAATATAAGAAGGATTACTGTATACGATCTGATCATAATTCTGATCATTGGATAAATAAGATCCCTGAGTATCAAAAGAGGTATCAGGACTATCATAAGCACCATTCCATAGCCAGACATTGCTTCCGTTAGCATCTTTTACTACATCCCAACCTGGATTAACCCCGTAAGAATGATTGGATATTTTAGGCTGTGCAATTAATATTTTTTGAAATACATTACTTGCCGCTGTATTTCCCGGTAGTACTGTTTGAGCAAATCTATATGAATCTATGGTTGAATTTACCGCAACTCCCTGGATATTTCCAGTAACTGCCGCACCATTTAAAGTTCCTGAAATGGTTAATGCCCTGCTTCCTATAAATCCGGCAACTCCTGTTGAATGTGCACTGTAGATCTGAGTTGAAGCTTCTCTATTGGTAATTCTACCAACTGCATTGTCAAATGCGGGATGAGCAGCATAAACCCTTCCTCCGTCAAAGACCGTAAATTTAATATTCTCTCCTTTGTATGCATTGGTAAGTCCCGCTACACTACCCGCTGTGTTCAGAGCGTCAGCATTGGCATTCTGAACTTGTCTTATATCCTGCTGTTTGTAGAAGTAAGGCTTTCCATCAGGTAGAAATCCTGCCAGATTGCTTCTTTGCTCTTCAATTTCCTTTTGATTGGCTGCTCCTTTAGCGGAACCATATTGTTTGGCTACATATGAATCAAACCTGTCGTTGTTTTCTCTGTTTTGCTTTTCGAATTCTTTTTGTAAGATATCATTGGATTGAGCACTCGCAAGACTAACCATCAGGGTGCTGATTACAAGTAATTGTTTTTTCATTAGTGGTAAATTTAAATATGTTTTTTAAGTTAAAAATCAATCCAAAAAGAGCATCTTTTACAGCTCAGAAAAGCACTTCACCAAAATCCATCCTGCATTTAATTATTATCCTTTATTTTCTAATAATCCATGAATTATTTATTTTTTTTGAAAGGATCACGTTTTATTAATGCAATTTAATTGCAATAATAATAAAAAATTTTTAAAAAGCAACAAAGTTGCAATTAATATTCAATAAAAAATTTCCCTTCTTCCGGCTTATAAATGATTTATACATTACATAAGAATAAGTTGAATAAATTAAACACATAACATCAATTTTGTAAATTTATTATCTGAATATGCCTGCAAATATAAAATATACTTTCAATTAGTCTACTAAAATAGTAGACTTTTTTATTATGTTAAGTACTTCCCTGTTTTTGATCAGCCTAAAAAGATCATAAAAACAGTAAATTCAGATTTTCATATATTCACAAAATGTTTGGACCTATAAAGACATCTTTTAAGTTTAAACTGACAGAAATAAAATTAATACGATGGAGATAAGATCAGCACAGTCATTTATTGATTATTACGAAAAAGTACGGTCCCGAACCCTTCGGCTGCTGGAAGTTATCCAGCCGGAACACCTTGATTTTTCATATAAACCGGGAAAGTTTACCGTAGGCGACCAGATCAGGCATATTGCAGCCATTGAACGTTATATGTACGGAGAAACCATTGCAGGAAGAAGGAGTGCTTATCAGGGCTGCGGAAAAGAGCTGGCAGATGGTTATGACAACATACTGAAATATTTTAACGAAATGCACCGGCAGACTATCGATATTATAAGCCGGCTATCGGATGAAGACCTGTATAAGAAGTGTCTTACTCCCGCGAATCAGGAAATTACAATATGGAAATGGCTGCGGGCAATGCTGGAACATGAAATCCACCACAGAGGCGAACTTTATATTTACCTGAACCTGTTGGATGTAAAAACACCTCAGATTTATGGCTTTTCGGCAGAAGAAGTACAGGAAATGAGTGTGAAAATAGAATAAAGATATTTTTCTTAATTGCATATTGCCCTTATCCTCTCCTCCGATCAGGCTATTATACACTGATCTTATACACACATCTCTGAGCTCCGGACAGGATATGCTTTACCCTTTCTACTTTATAGTCCAAACCTATCAGGTTCTGAAAATTGGATAATTCTGCCCGGCAAAACCCCTGGCATTCACTTGCAGCTGCACAGATCGGACAATGGTTTTCTATTAAAAAATAATCAGCTCCTTCCTTTGTCCATTCTGCCATATACCCTTCGTCATTCCTTATTTTTGATAGAATTTCCAGTCGGTCTTCCAACGATTTTGCTTTGGTAAGCGCTTTCTCGTACCTCTGATACGTCGTTTTTTCCCTGTCATTGATCAATAAATCCAGTGCATTATCTCCCAATAGGTCTTTTACAGACTTCAGAAGCTGTACGGTAACGTCAGCGTGGGTATCCGGGAATTGTGAAAGCCCCCTTCGGGTAAGGATATAATAAGTGGAAGGACGCCCCACTCCTTCACTCCTGATAACAGACTCAATAAGTCCTTCTTTAACAAGATTTAGCAAGTGCTTTCTCGCCCCTTCCTTTGTTATGGAGAGTTCTTCAGAGATCAAAAGCGAAGTAGCTTCCCCTCTCATCTTTAAAAACATCAGAATACGATCTGCTGCCGGTTTTTTCATTTGGCAATATATAGGTTGTTTTATTTCTTACAACAAAGATAGTCATTTTCTATTATATCGGCTTTATAACGACAAATCAGTCATTTATAATATATGGGAGGACTCAATAGGACCACTAATTAAACAACCCAAAAGTTGTTTAATTGAAATAAATGTTTACCTTTGAAACACATTAATAAAAAATCAAAGTAATGAACGCATTTACCCTACCCCAGCTGCCGTATGCTTACGATGCATTAGAGCCTTTTATTGATAAAGCAACAATGACTATTCATCACCAAAAACATCATCAGGCATACGTTGATAATCTAAATGCTGCCTTAGAACAGGCCGAAGAAAAAGAGACTGATCTGGATTCTCTTCTACAGAGGATCAGTGAGTACAGCCCTGCTGTAAGAAATAACGGCGGTGGACATTTTAACCACTCTTTATTTTGGGAAATCCTCTCTCCTGCACCTAAACTTCTTCCTGAGGGAAAACTTGCAGAGGTAATCGACTCCACTTTTGGAAACCTTGATACCCTTAAAACTGAGATAAAAAAAGCAGGTCTGGGACAATTTGGGTCGGGATGGGTTTGGCTCTATGTAAAATTCAATGGTTCTATTGCCTTAAGCTCAACCCCTAATCAGGACAATCCTATGATGGATATTCAATCTGCCAACAGAGGGTTTCCAATATTGGGAATAGATGTTTGGGAGCATGCTTATTATTTAGCCTACCAAAATAAAAGAGCAGATTATCTGGATGCATTCTGGGCAGTTCTTGACTGGGCATCAGTAGAGAAAAAATATGAAGAAGCTCTCTCAAAAATCAAATAACATTCCTAGAACAAAACAGGTTGCCTACTTATGAACCAGAATATTTTTATTAATAAAGCTGAGGCTTCGGGAATCATTCCATTTGATCTTTGGGATTATAAACCCACTATAGAGATTGTTGAGTTTGATCTTAAGGATCATCTCTTCATGGGAATGATTCTCAAAGAAAAAGAATTTAAAGAGTCCCTGTCATCTATTGATTTCTCGGTGTACACTGGAAAAGCCGTCGCTGTTATCTGCTCTACAGAGGCCATCATTCCACCGTGGGCATATATGTTACTGATGGATAAATTATCCGGGTATTCTGTTTATACAGATATACGCAGTTCAGAAGAGATCCTTCTGGATCTTTGGAAAAAAGAACTTCAAAATGTAGAACCGGAGCAGTATAAGGATCTTAAAATTGTTGTTAAAGCAAGATCCGAAACTTCTCCTGCTCTTTATCTTTTAATCACCCAGCTTATGAAACCATTTGTCAAAAGTCTGATGTATGGTGAAGTAGGCCTTCCTAAAGTCATATTAAAAAATTAAATAAAATGAAAGCAATTATCTTCAACGGCGCTTTGGAGAGAAGACCAAAATCCACTTCAGGGATCCTTTCCAAATATTTTACGGACAAACTTGAAGAGCTGGGCATCATTCATGAAACATTTGCCCTCGCTGATTCCGGTATTCCACTTTATGATATTACCCTTACCAAAACACCATTGGCTGTAGAGCGTATGACCCAATTATTCCTGGGAGCAGATATTCACTTCTGGCTGGCTCCTCTCTATCATGGAAGTATTCCGGGTGTAATGAAAAACTGCCTGGACTGGCTTGAGGTAACCGCTGACAATGAACAGCCCTACCTTACAGATAAGACAGTAGGCCTTGTATGCTGGGCAGATGGTTTACAGGCCATGCAGGGGATCAACGCAATGGATTCTATTGCCAAATCGTTACGGGCATGGCCGCTGCCTTACAGTGTTCCTATGATCAGAACGTCCCTGTTTGATGCTGAAAATAAAATCTCTCCTCTTTATTCCGATAAGCTGGACAGATTGATCAGCATCGCAACCACAAACAGGATAGAAAAAATAATTTATTCCAAAGTATAAAGAAAACATCGGGATTGATAATATAAAATCCCGTACCTTTATTAAAGAATCTAAACGATTGATATCATGGCTATAACAATAACGGATGCGTGCATTAACTGTGGAGCCTGTGAGCCGGAATGCCCGAACTCTGCAATTTATGAAGGTGCCATCGACTGGCGTTGGCAGGATAAAACAAAGCTTTCCGGGAAAACTATTTTTCCTGACGGTACGGAAGTAGATGCCAATGCCTATAACCAGGCTATTTCTGATGATGTTTATTATATTGTCCCGGGAAAATGTACAGAATGTAAGGGTTTCCATGAAGAGCCTCAATGCAAAGCGGTTTGTCCGGTAGACTGTTGTGTTGATGATCCTGAACATCGGGAAAGCGAAGAAGTTTTATTTAGCCGTCAGCGGTTTTTGCATACCTGAGATTAACAAAACCATAATCTTTAACAGCTATTTCCTACATAAAGATTTGAATGTAAATAAAAAGCCAACTCTACAGAGTTGGCTTTTAGTATAATGAGCATCTTAATGCATCTTTATTTTATTCCTTAATGATCTGGCTTACCTCATCAAATTCACGTTCAATAACCGGATCAGGTTTATAGGTAGCCAATGAAACAATAACATTGGTGATGAATGAAAGTGTAAATCCGGGAATCATTTCATACCAGTCTTTCAGTGGATGCTGAATATACACCCAGCATAGGATGGTTATACCTCCGGCCAGCATTCCTGCCAAACCACCCTGCCACGTTGTCTTTTTCCATAAAAGAGATAGTAAAATCAAAGGACCGAATGCAGACCCGAAACCTGCCCATGCATTTCCCACAAGATTAAGAATACTATCCTTTGGATTCAATGATAATAACATAGCAACAACAGCAACTAACAGAACGGAAAGCCTGCTGGCGATCAGTAATTGTTTTGAGGTTGCCTTTTTATTCAGAAAAGCTTTGTAAATGTCTTCTGTTAATGAGCTCGAAGTAACCAGCAACTGAGATGAAATGGTACTCATTACTGCTGCGAGAATCGCTGTAAGCAAAAATCCTGCAATAAACGGATGGAATAGTATCCTTGAGAAATAAATAAAAATAGTCTCTGCCTCGGTTTTTGAAGCATCAAATTTCATCATGGTATTTACATCAAACTTTTGCAGATAAGCAATTCCTACCAACCCTATTGCTAAAGCGCCAGCAACAGTAAAGATCATCCATGTGATTCCGATCCGTCTTGCTTTGATCAGATCTTTCGGCTTATCAATTGCCATAAAACGAACCAGGATATGTGGCTGCCCACAGTATCCTAATCCCCACGCAAGAAGGGAAACAATACTCACCGTGGTCGTTCCCTTAAACAGGTCCAGGTACTTTGGGTCTTTTGCTTCGATCAATGAAAAAGTTTCCTGAACACTTCCTATCTCAGAAATAGCGACAATCGGTACAATGACAAGCGCCAGTACCATAATTGTTCCCTGCACAAAGTCCGTTAAACTCACCGCAAGAAATCCTCCTAAAAATGTATATAATACCACAACTAAGCTCGTTAATAATAAACCGGCAGTATAGTCCATCCTGAATGCGGACTCGAATAATTTCCCCCCTGAAACCATTCCTGCAGAAGTATAGAGGGTAAAAAACACAAGAATAAAAATAGACGAAGTTATTTTGAGAAGGTGATTTTTGTTTTTAAATCTGTTTTCAAAAAATACCGGAAGTGTAATGGAATTCTGGGCAACCTCTGTATATACCCGGAGTCTGGGTGCGACAATAATATAATTGAGATAAGCTCCTATCGTGAGCCCTATCGCGATCCATGCACTGGAGATCCCGGTAAAATACATGGCCCCGGGAACTCCCATCAGCAACCAGCCACTCATATCGGCAGCCCCGGCGGATAGCGCGGTAACAGCTGCTCCCATTTTTCTTCCTCCTATTAAAAATTCCTCTGAATTACTGGTTGATTTCCTGTAAGAATAAATACCTATGCCAATCATCAGCAACAGGTATAATCCGACAGAAATTGCTTCATATACTTGCATATCATTTTTTTTGCGACACCGAATATAACCATTTTCTGAAAAACAGATGTATACCTGTTCATACAAATCCTCCTGAACAAGCAGGAAAAGTGTTTATTTTACAAGTTTTTGGGCCCTTCTCAGATTATCAGAGGCCTGCAAAATCTTATTCTTCAGGATTTTATTATAATCCGGATTGTTCAAAAGGAACTGATTGACAATTTCAAGTGCCTTTGGATCCTGATAATTTCCGAATGCAGAACGAAGCCAGTTATCAGGAAAAAATATGTCTCCGGTTTTTTGTATTTCCTGTAACAATTCTAAAGTTTTTGGAAGATAGCTGATAGAAGTCTGCTGTCTCAATGGGTGATGTAAATATCCTACGGCAGCCACCACGGCAGATTCATTGGTTCTGTTTTGTTTTTCGGATAAGCTTTTGAAAAAATCATCACGGATTTTCTGATCTGAAGATGCCGCTTTCATAATGATCTTAAAACGGTTGATCCGGTCCGGGTTTTTAATACGAGCTAACTGTTCCTGCAGGAGATCATTATTGTTGTTATTCCTTAATGATAAGGAAAGCGCAAGTCCTGTATAATCCTCATCATTCAAAGACACACCTTCGGGTGGAGTTTGTGATTTCCAGATGGCATACAAATTATCATACGCTTTTTTAGATTGAAAGATTCCCTGGTATCCGTCAAAAAGAATTTTTTTATTATTTTTTGTGGTTTGCACCTGTAACGCTTTCCATAAGGTATTTTCTAAATTTTCCGATTCTTTTATCCGCTGAGATTCCGGTAAAAATTCCCAGTAAATACCCGAAATATATCCCATGATAAGACGTAGATTCAGCTCTGAACTTTCATTTTGAAGTTGTGCTGTAAAAAAATACAACAAATCCTGTGGACTAATGCCCGTTCCTCCCAGCATATTTTCATATAATGAAATATAGGCGCTCGCTCTGTTGACAGGATCTTTAACCAGAGAAAAGTTGGACAGCATCCCTTTGTCTATACCGAATATGCCGTATCCAATACCGGAAGAGTTCTGAAGAATGAAAAGAGGTTTCATTTTTCCTTTTAATGCTGTAATTTCCTGCTGTCTTCCTGAAATTTTAACTTCTGTTTTTTCAACCCTGTCCGGATAAAATAAAGCAATCTGGAACTCCTGTGGCCAGGATTTATGCTCTTTTCCATGCTCGGGATGTTGTAAGATCGTAAATTGATCAATCGTATTCCCTTTATATTGTACTTCATTATCAAAAACCGGTCTTCCGGGATCATTCACCCAAACTTTATTCCAGCTTTGTAAATCCTCATCTGTATATTGGTCCAGAATCCTGATAAGATCCGGCCAGGTTGCATTGCTGTATGCATATTTCTTAAGGTATTCATCAATTCCTTTCCTGAAATTCTCCTCTCCTGTTAACAGCTCCAGCTGTCTCATCATAATGGGGGCTTTGTTATAAATAATAGGACCGTACATCATTCCTGCATTTTTCAGATTATCCAGAGTCTGACGTATCGGATTCGCTCCCAGAGTCCTGTCTACTGAATAAGCAGCCGGAAAGTGTGTCGTTAAAAACTTGAGATCATACACACTTTTATCTGATGCAGCTCCGGTACTTTTGTCTGCCATAAAATTGGCAAATACCTCTTTCATCCAGACATCGTTGAACCAATCCATTGTCACCATATCTCCGAACCACAAATGGGCTACTTCATGGGCAATAAGATTGGAACGACTGTTTAACTGATTTTGGGTGGCATTTTTATCTAAAAACAAGGTTGAGTTTTGAAATAGTATAGCCCCGGGATGCTCCATACCTCCAAACTGAAAATCGGGAACCGCAACCATTCCATGCTTTTGGAATGGATGTGGAATGTCAGTCCATTTCTCATAGTAAGCTAGAGAATTTCGATAGAGTGTGAATACAGAGTCCATACTGTTCTTAATTTTCACAGAATCCGTTTCACGGTATAGGATTTTAGAATCTTCTTTTCCGATTTTTGCTGTAAAATCTTTAAAATCTCCGGCAGCAAAAGAAAATAAATAGGTTGGAAGCAGGTCTGAAGCTGCAAAATTCAATGTTTTTGTTCCTTTCCGGATACTTGTTTCTTTCAGTTTTCCATTGGCTAAAGCATTCCATTTTTCAGGAATCGTAAGGGATAAGGTGTAACTGGCTTTCAGATTGGGCTGATCAAAACAGGGAAACATAGTCCTGGCCCGGTCTGGAACAAAAAGAGTATACAGATAACCATCACGTCTGTTCAATGCTGCATTACCTGCGAGAAACGTAAAATGAATCTCGTTCGCTCCTGATTGAAGAAATCTGGATTCAATTATTATATGTTCATTTTCCAGAACCGGTTTTACGGCCTTACCGTTTACAGATACAGAAATTAAATATGCGGCTTCTTCCTTAAAGTCTATTTGTAACGGAGCTTCATCCTGTTTTTTATAGGTAAAATGCAGAATTTCATTTGCCTTTATCCTTTCGGATTTGCTTTCCGGAATGTTTAAACTAAGCTCATATCTGATGCCGCTTAATGTATTTTTTCTGAACTGTGCCAATTCGTAAGAAACTCCTTGTTCTACCCTTGGCGGGGATTTCATTTGTGCCTGAGAATAACTAGCAAATGCAACAATAAATAACGTCAATAATCCTTTTTTCATAGATCAAATATAAGAATTGATCGGAAATTAAATGCAGCTAAAAGATAAATGCAGAAATAACAAGGGTGGATGGCAAAGCCAAAGATAGTATATAGATTATTGTTCATTTCATCAAAGGCTTTTTAATCCTGATTTTGCAGTTCCCTTATTTCAGCATAGCCATCAAATTCATAAATTGGGCAGGTTTTCATTATTTCTACCGCTTCGTCAAAATCAGTACACTTCAACAACAAATACCCTCCAACGATTTCATGATGATTCTTATAGATTTCATTGGTGACTGTATTTCCATTATCTTTTATCATTCTTCCTTCTAATGTTAAGCCGCTCCCACCTTCCAGCTTTCCCTTTTGTCCCCAAGTCGAAAACCAATTCTTCCAATTTTCCTGATGAGCTTTAATATCATCATCAGAATGTTGTATGGTCCTTCCATCAGGTTCTCTAAATAATACGATAAATTTTTTCATTGTTTTATATTTAAATGGAATGAGTGAATCATAGCATAACTTTTAAAATTAGCTTTTAATGATTGGTATCAAATACCTATTAAGATCTTTACATTTAAAAAAGATACCTCCGATACCTGTTACTTTTTTCATGTTTATTGTTTTAGTGTTTAATAATTTGAAAAGTTTTTAAAATTATTAATTTTTTTAATCTGCCATCCAATATTTTTATCATTTCTCAGTTATTTTCATGAATAACAAACTATTAATCCTATAACAAGATGAATCAAATCCGGTAACTGGCCGATCCGTAAACCTAAGACCATGATGCAAAACTCACAATTGTTTGAAAATTAACAGTGATAAATGTATTTTACAAATCAAAATACCTATTTTCGCGATGTATATTTTCAAAGGACGTATTTCTAAGTTAAAAATATTCACTAAAAACTATAAAACTGTGACCTACCTATTCCTCAAAAACCTCTTCCTGAGTTAAATTAAACTTCCTTTTCAATCCTTGTAACAATCCACCATTAAACCCTACTACTATATTTAAAAAATCTACTACTTAAATAATAAACTGAATGCAAACATCTTTTTTTAAAATTGCGGCTGCCTCAGCTGCACTCTGTTTCAGTACGGTCGTTTTAGCCCAACAAAAATACACGGTTAGCGGAACGATCAAGGATAAAAAAAACGGAGAATTGTTGATTGGGGTTACCGTAAAAGTAGCTGAAGATCCTTCGATAAATGTGGTTGCCAATGAATATGGCTTCTACTCTTTATCGCTACCGGAAGGAAATTACACCATGATCATTTCATATCCGGGATACAGGGATTTTGAACAGAGCATCACGGTAGATAAGAATATCAAGCTGGACCTTCCGCTGAACCAGGAGGAAGAAGAGAGAACAGCAAAGATTGATGAAGTGATCATCTCCGGAGTAAAAAAAGATAAAAACCTTTCTACTGCCCAAATGGGTACCGAGACTTTAAGTATTAAAAATATTGAGAAGCTTCCGGTTTTATTCGGTGAAAAGGATGTTATGAAAACCATTCAGTTGTTGCCGGGGATCAAAAGTAATGGTGAAGGAAGCAGTGGATTCAGTGTTAGAGGTGGAGCTACTGATCAAAACTTAATTTTACTGGATGAAGCTCCTGTTTATAATGCTTCTCACCTGTTGGGCTTTTTCAGCACATTTAACAGTGATGCCTTAAAGGATGCCAGTATCATCAAAGGAAACAGCCCCGCACAATACGGTGGTCGCCTTTCTTCTGTCATGGACGTGAAAATGAAGGATGGAAATAATAAAGATTATAATATCAATGGAGGAATTGGTTTGATCAGCAGCAGATTAAGTGTGGAAGGTCCTATTCAAAAAGAAAAATCATCGTTTATAGTTTCCGGAAGAAGAACGTATGCGGATTTATTTCTAAAAGGAAGTGAAGATTTTAAGGACAGCAAGCTGTATTTCTATGATCTGAACTTAAAGGCCAATTATCAGATCAATGATAATAACCGACTGTATTTATCCGGATATTTTGGAAGAGACGTTTTGGGAATCGGGAAGACCTTTGCGACAGACTGGGGAAATACAACCGCTACTTTGCGATGGAACAGCATCATCAGCAGTAAATTATTCTCCAACACTTCCCTGATCTACAGCGACTATAATTATAAAGTAAGCCTGGAAAGTAATGATAATAAATTCGGACTGAACTCAGAGATCCAGGACTGGAACCTTAAACAGGATTTCACATGGTTTGCCGGAAATAAGCATTCGGTTCGTTTTGGCCTACAGTCCATTTACCATACCCTGACACCGAGCAGTGCCTCAGGAACAAGTGTCAGCAGCTTTCCAAGAAATCCACGGTATTCGTGGGAAAATGCCATTTATATAAACGATGATTTTAAAGCAACCGAAAAGCTGACCATTAATTATGGTGTGCGGCTCTCTACATTCAGTGTTTTAGGTGGAGATACATTTAATAGTTATGATAACGGTGTTCTTACGGACAGCAGATATCTTGAAAAAGGAAAATTCGGGAAAACGTATGTAAATCCGGAACCGCGTATTACAGCCAATTACAGGATCAATGAAGTGAGCAGTGTAAAAGGAGGATACTCCAGAAACACCCAGAATCTGCATCTTTTGAGCAATAGCAGCAGCGGAAACCCTACAGATCAGTGGATCGGAAGCAGCTATACGGTAAAGCCCGAAATTGCAGATCAGGTAAGCGTAGGCTACAGCAGAAATTTCAATAACAACAATTACGAGATTAATGCTGAGGTGTATTACAAATCAATGAAAAATCAGATCGACTTTAAAAACGGTGCGCAAATTACTTTTGATACTGCAGCAGATGTAGAAAGTGAGTTATTATTCGGAAAAGGAAGGGCTTATGGTCTGGAATTGATTGCAAAAAAGAAAAGCGGGAAATTAACAGGCTGGATCTCATATACATTGTCTAAAACAGAGAGAAAAATCAATGGGATTAATGATAACGAATGGTACAATGCAAGAATGGATAAAACCCACGACTTATCCGTTGTGGCCACCTATCAGCTAAACCCCAAATGGTCCTTTTCCGGATTATTTGTTTACAGCACCGGAAATGCGGTAACTTTTCCTACCGGAAAATATGAGCTGAACGGACAAACCGTTTTCCAGTACAGCAGCAGGAATGCGGATAGAATGCCTGCTTACCACAGGATGGACCTAAGTGCTACTTATGAGCCTAATTCCACTAAACGCTTCCATGGATCTTGGTCATTTGGTATTTATAATATATATGGTCGAGAAAACGCCTATACTATTACTTTTGAAGACAATCCAAATAATCCGGGAACTACGCGTGCTATGCAAACTTCATTATTCCGTTGGGTACCTAATATTACTTACAATTTCAAATTTTAAATCATGAAGAATATTTTTTTTATCATATTATCCTTGTTTTTATTGACCTCTTGTCAAAAAGAAATAGACCTTGATCTGGCTGATCAGAGTGGAAAGATCGTCATTGAAGGAAACATTACAGATCAACCTGGTCCTTATATTGTAAGAATAACAAAATCAGTAGCGGTTACAGAAAATAATTTGTATCCTGCTGTTACCAATGCACAGGTGATTGTAAGCGATAACATGGGACAAACCGAAACCCTGCAATATATCGGAGACGGAAAATATCAGACGACCAACTTCAGCGGAGTATCAGGAAGGACTTATACTTTAAAAATACAGGCTGAGGGACAACAATATACTGCTCAAAGCACTATGCCCGCAGCTGTAAGTTTCGATGGCCTTACTCAGGATTCCTTTGTATTCGGAGGAGAGACCACTTATACCCTTTTGCCTCTTTTCACGGATCCTGTAGCCTTGGGAAACCGTTATCTTTTTAGCTTTACTATCAACAGCAAGCCTAAAAAGACGCTTGAAGTATTTTCAGATAATATCAATAACGGATTACTGAATCAGCGCCCTTTGTTTCTTCCCAATGATGACGAAGACGGAAACAGCCACAAGGTTGTAGTTGGTGACACCATCCATGTCGAAATGCAATCTATTGATAATAATGTATTCACGTACTACAGTGCATTGCTTCAAATCATTGATGGAGGCGGCCCCGGTGGTGGAGTAACTCCATCCAATCCGCCGAGTAACATCAGCAATGGTGCTTTAGGTTATTTTTCTGCTCACACTCTGAGTAAAAGAAATGCTGTAATTCAATAATCTATAACGATTGAATCAAAAAAAAAGGCTATTCCGAAAATCCGGGATAGCCTTCAATATAATCAGTGTTAAATATGTTTTTATTTTTCTGCTGAACCGTTTTTATAAACCGGATTCCAGCACTTTTAATAATTCAGTCTGCTGAATAAGATCATTCTTACTGCTGATGAGATTATAATTGGCCTGGAGCCAACCGTTCCTTACAACGAAGAAGGTATAGGCATCCATTAAACCCTCTTTGTATTTTTCTTCCGATTTCTGAAATGACAGTTTCTGATTTTCAAAATTGAGATCCAGAAGATGGTATTTTTCCTGTGCATTCAGAAACTGGGCTTTTATGGAATTGATGGTTTGTGTGAGATTATTAATTACCAGTTCTTTGTCATAGTTGGAATTGATAGCATTCAGTTTTGCGATCTCAACATTTGTTTTTACCTGAAGTTTATTGAAAACGGGAATACTGAGGCCGAAACTAAGGGATTGATTCTTATTTTGTCCGAACTGATCAGAAAAACTAAGGGTCGACGCATTATCTTTTCCCAAAACCTTATTATAAAAAGTTGACCAGCTATAGGTTCCGTTCAAAGTTGGCCAATATCCGGCTCTTGCTACCTCTTCCTTTTTTTTCTGTGCATTGATCTCCGCCATCACCGACTGGTAAGCCGGATTCTTTTCTAAAAGCCTTTTTGTAAAGTCGGGATCCTGAAATTCACTTTCTGAAAGAGGATTCTCATTATCCATAACAAAATCTATCGAATCTTGTGTTACCGCCATAGCATTGAGAAGGTTAATCCTTGACAGGTCACGCTGGTTCTTGGCGGATACCCATTGCTCCTGTAAAGTTCCTAAATTGGCTTTTATATCATAGATATCGCTTTTGGGCCTGTTGCCAATCTCCACCTCCTTTTCAGTCCGTTTAATCTGCTCTTCAATGCCTGAGATCTGGGTTTCCAGCACTTCCAGCCAGCTTTTGCTGTTCTGATACGTGAAGAACATCTGTATAACATTCAGCTTTACTTCATTTTTAGCCTGCGCAAGCTTGTAGGTACTGGTTTCTTTATTCAATTTAGAAAGAGAGATATTCAGGAAATTTTTCCAGTTGAACAGTTCCCAATCCGCCCTTGCGTTGAATTGATCGTATTGTGTATTAAGAGCTTCACGCTGATTACTGGACTGGTTGATTGAAGATCCGAAACTATACGTGTGGTTTACCCCTGCTTCTATTGTTGGCAGGAGCATTCCTTTTGATCCGGTGATCAGCCTGTCATTCTTTTCTACGGCAACAGCGGCCTGTTTTATTGACGGATGATGCGTAGATGCATAATCCAGGCACTGTTGCAGGTTCCAGGTTTGCTGCCCCGGATACAGGCTGATAAAAAATATGAAAATGAAATTTTTCATGAGTTCGTTCTGATTTAAGTAGATTAAAAATATAGTATGATTGCGCTACTTATTCATATTTAAGGTACTTTACAAGATTGACTTTTGTAGCTTTGTACGCTTTTATACTTACCACGGCAAATGTCAATGCAAGCAATACACAGAAACTGACGATAAATGGCCATAACGGCATATCAATTCTGTAAGCAAAGTCTTTCAGCCATTCGTTCATCAGGTAGTAACATATAGGTACACTGATCAATACTGCAATTATGGCAATCCAAAGAAACTGTCTGGTCAGTCCGAAGACCAAAATACGGTCAGACGCACCTAAAGTTTTCCTGATCGCTACTTCTTTTAGCTTTTGTTCGATCATCAGGGAAGAGAGAGCAAAAAGCCCAAGCAGAGCCACCATAAGCACCATGGCATTGAGAATAGTAAATAAGGTCTGCTGTTTCTGATACTGTACAAAGGTTTTCGCAAATTTTTGATTTACAAAATAGTATTGGAACGGATATCCCGGCTCAGCTGAGTTTTCCCAGTATTTTTTTACCTTGTTTACTGTTCCTTCAATATCATCAGGTTTTACCTTTACCTGGATACTTTGCAGAGCATACCTGTTTGCGGCAGTTTCTTTGTAATGGAAAAATGCAATGGGCTCTACTTTAAATTTTAAACTTTTAAGATTAAAATCTTTAACGATCCCAACAATCCTATATTTTTTATTGTCATCGAATCCCGGATTTAAATTTCGCGCCAAAGCTTCCTCATCGGTCCAGCCAAACTTTTTAACAAATGCTTCATTTACGATCAGACTGTTAATTGTATCTGAGGCGAGATTAGGGTTTAGCCAGCGTCCTTTTAACAATTTCACTTCCATAAACTGCAGGTAGTTGTAATCCATGGAGCTGTAGTTTGTATTAATAGTCTCCTGCATATAATCGATATTAGCACTTTTCTTCCTGCTACTCCCCGCAACTGCATCTCCAAAGGAAACCGCTTCTACTCCATCAATTTTAGAAATTTCGGACTTCAGACGCTCATACTTCAGCCACGGTTTAGGATCGTTTTCATTGAAGGTTATCAGCATGATTTGCTTTCCATTAAAACCAAGATCTTTGTTCATCATATATTTTACCTGACTGTTTACAATAAGCCCACCGATGATAAAAAACGAAGAGATCATCAACTGAAGGGTAAGAATTCCGTTTCTTAACCATATCCCGTGCTTACTTCGTGAAAAATTCCCTTTCAGTGTTTCAATAGCTTTAAAGCTGGAGAGATAAAAAGCAGGAATAAGTCCTGACAGCAAAGTAACCAAAAGTACCATGATCAGGGAATAAAGAAAGACATGCCAGTCATTCAGCTTTATTTCTTTATCAAAAAACTTATTAAAGCTCGGAAGCAGGAGTTCCGTAAGGACCAGAGAAATAAAATAGGATACCATGCAAATTATAAAAGTCTCTAAAAGAAATTGTCTCATCAGTGAAGACCTTGTTCCTCCGATTGCCTTTCTCACTCCTACTTCTTTGCCTCTTTGAGATGCTTCTGCTGTTTTTAGGTTAATAAAATTAATAGCAGATAAAACAACGATCAGTACAGATAAAATAAACAAGATCAGCACAGTTTTAAAATCTCCTGCAGCCAGCGGGGAAGATTTCGCATGGAGTTTTATCTTATCAAGTGGAGTCAGTAAAACGGTGTTGGGGCCATATTTTTCAAGAAATTGCTGGGTACTGATTCCAGAATCTTTTGCGTCTACCGCTGCCCTTACTTCAATGATGTCTCTTTTAAATTTCTCACTGAAAACCGACGGATCCACTCCCTTTTTTAACATGAAGAAACATGCATAACGATAGTCATTCCAGTGGTCACGGTCACTTCTGAACTGTTCCACAGGATTAATGATAAACTCCGGTTTTATCTGCGTATTTCCTTCCGGAAGTTCGTATACCGCGGTAACGATATAGTCTTTATTTTCAATCTTTACAGATTCCCCCGCAACATTTGTCTTTCCGAACAGCCTGATAGCCGTCTGTTTGGAAATAGCAATAGAGGTTTCTGTTTTTAAAGCATCTTTTGCTCCTCCTGAAATAATCTTAAAAGGAAAAAAATGAAAGAAGCTTTCAGATGCCAGAAGACCGTCCTGCTGAAATGCTGTATGGTATTTTGTAGTCATTTTATTACCGATTCCGGTACCAAAGAAAAGAACGTAATCCTGAACTTCGGGAATTTTCTTAAGGGCATTGAATGCCATAGGATAAGAAATACTGCTACGGTAAGAGTTCTCTGCCTTAGAATAGGTTTGAAAGGCATAGATATCATCTTTTTTAGGATTCCATTTTTCATAGGATTCCTCATCATTCCAATGCATCAGGATCAGCATAAATCCTGTAAGCCCTATCGTAAGTCCAAATATATTGATAATGGTGGACAGCGCATTTTTTTTATAATTGACGAAAGCAATTTTAAGCCAGTTCTTGAACATAATTCTGTTGTTATTAATAATGAATGGTACAGATCATTTCCATGATCTTCATGGGTACACTGAAGGATTTTGATTTATCCGAATTCTTTAGCATCCGCCTTAGCGAATACATCTTTTCTCTGAGAAGCATGTTCCTCATTAAAAATCTCTCCGTCTTTCATGGTGATGATTCGGGAAGCGTATCCGGCATCATAGGAAGAGTGTGTTACCATAACAATGGTAGAGCCTTCTCTGTGAAGTTCTGCCAACAGATTCATCACTTCGTTTCCATTAGAACTGTCCAGATTCCCCGTAGGCTCATCGGCAAGGATCAGTTTGGGCTTAGTGACAAGAGCCCTGGCTACGGCTGCTCTTTGCTGCTGCCCTCCCGAAAGCTGTTGGGGATAATGTTTGGCCCGGTGGCTGATATTTATCTTTTCCATAATTTCTTCCACCTTCTTTTTTCTTTCTGAGGAGGAAACCCCATTATAGATCAAGGGCAGTTCAATATTTTCATAGACGGTAAGCTCATCTATCAGATTAAAATTCTGAAAAATGAAACCTATATTCTTTTTACGGACATCCGATTTACCTTTTTCGCTAAGTCCCACCATTTCCACTCCTGAAAACTGATAGGAACCGGCTGAAGCAGAATCCAGAAGTCCGAGAATATTGAGAAAAGTAGATTTTCCACAGCCTGAAGGTCCCATTACAGCAAGGAATTCTCCTTCTTTAATGCCCAGGCTTACCTTATTTAATGCATGGGTCTGAACATCTTCTGATATATAAATTTTTGAAAGGTTATGAATATTGATCATGATAATTTGATATTTAATTGTATTATGTATTGTTGATAAATCCCTGATATCAGGTTCATTAGAGAAGCTTTTACCTAAATTGCTGAATCGGCTTCATCTCTGTAACAATATGAATTAAAAGTATTCATATTTTTACTTTTTTATGGTGAGTATCTCATATTTTTTAAGATCCGCATAATCTGATATGATTACCGTTTCTCCTTCATGAAGCCCCGATTTCACTTCATAATATAAAGGGTTTTCCCTACCCAGGCTTACGTTTCTCCGTTCGGCTTTATTTCCTTTAACCACAAACACCCATTTCCCATTGGTATCTTTATAAAAATTCCCTTTTGGAATCATGGTACTCTGTGTATCTGCCGAAAGTTTTAGTTTTACTCCGAATGTCATCCCTATTTTGAGGTTTTCAGGCTTTTTGTCCGTGAAATTAAGCTCTGCTGAAAACTGCCCGTCTTTTACTTCAGGAAGTATTTTGGTAATCACCACCTCATCTTCCTGTCCGTTATTATCCAGAACTCCCTTAATTCCGTTTTGCAGTTTGTTGATGTAATATTCATCTACTTTAGCTACCAGCTTATAGCCGTCCATCAGATCTATTTTTCCAATGCTTTGGCCATTCGTAAGGTTCTCACCTACCGATATTGTGAAAGATGAAAGTCTTCCGGAAGCCGGAGCCATGATCAGGAAATTATTTTTGTTAGAATGTAGGATTTGTAAGCTTTTATCCATCTGGTTTATCGATGTATTAATTGCCGACATTTGAGCGCTTCTGGAATTTTTTTCACTGGAATAGCCTTTTTCTACAATTGATTTCCTTTGTTTCTGGTACGTAAGATTCTGCACACTGATGTCATAATCTGTTTTCTTCCCGATCTCTGCATCATAGAGACGTTTTTGAAGGTTAAAATTCTGTAGGGCTGTATTATAATCATTCTGTGCCTGCAGCAATTCCTTATCCTGGGCCAGCTCCTGATTTTTCAGTTCCAGAAGTGTACTCCTCATCTGGCTGATCTGCTGCATGATCCCTGTTTCCTGATTCATATAGCTGAATTCGGTATTCGGATTGTAGACTCTTGCTATCGGCTGACCTTTTGTGACCATCTGACCGTCTTCAGCAAATATTTCCTTAACCGCTCCTTCTTCCAGAACATTTACAAATGAAGATTTAAGCGATTGTGTCTGTGCATTCACCATCAGCATATCTTCAAATTTCCCTCTCGTAACCTTATCGGTCTGGATATCTTCTGCCGAAACATTATACGTCTTTTTCTGGCTGCTGAAATACATCCCGGAAAGCGACAAAACAGCTATAGCTCCCAATCCCCCTAAAACAAATTTTAATTTCGATTTCTTTTTTACTATTTTCGTATCCATAATAAAGATAACTCTTTTTGTTACAGTAAATTACACAACACAGATGCCAGAAAATTATACTTTTATAAGTGTCTGATAATCTGAAATAATATTAATAAGAGGAGTTGATCAGGTGTTCATTATCGGACACTTTTTGTCCGATAATGAACATTTTTAATAGAAAAAGAATGAGTTTTAATACAATCAACAAATACCGATATGCGAAAAAAAGAAGCGCACATTCTCATTGTAGATGACGACGAAGACATTTTGTTTTCTGCAAGAGTCTGGCTTAAAAAATTTTTCACAGAGGTCAGCTGTCTTAGTAAGCCCGTACAGATCATGAAATTCATGACTGAAAACCAGGTTGATACAGTAGTACTGGATATGAACTTCAGAAAAGGTTTTGAAAGCGGCCAGGATGGTTTGTACTGGATGAAGGAGATCAAAACACTTGAACCTCAGCTTCCCATTATTCTTATGACCGCTTACGGCGAAGTAGAACTTGCGGTTGAAGCTTTAAAAAACGGTGCGTCGGATTTCATCCTGAAGCCGTGGAATAATGAAAAGCTCTATGCCTCTGTGAATCTCGCTGTAGATATTTCCAGAAAAAATAAAAAGCTGAGTCAGTGGGAAAATATAAATCAGAAAAACCATCAGTATCAGCTTTATAGTCATTCTCCGAAAATGCAGGAAGTCTTAGAACAAATCGAAAAAGTAGCCCCTACGGATGCCAATGTTCTGCTTCTGGGAGAAAACGGGACGGGAAAATATGTCCTTGCCGAGTCTATTCATGAACAATCGGAGAGAAAAAATCAGCCTTTTGTGCATATTGATCTTGGAAGTATTTCCGAAAGCCTTTTTGAATCAGAATTATTCGGTTATAAAAAAGGAGCATTTACTGATGCCCACCAGGATTACGCCGGAAAAATAGAAAATGCACAAAATGGAACAGTTTTTCTTGACGAGATCGGAAATCTACCGCTACAGTTGCAGACAAAATTATTAAGCCTTATTCAGAACCGGAAATTGTCGAGATTAGGTGAAACCAAGGAACGCTTACTGGATGTCCGTTTTATTTTTGCCACTAATGAAAACCTTAAAAAAGCGGTAGCTGAAAATCGCTTTCGCCAGGATCTTTACTACCGTATCAATACCGTGGAAATTCATATCCCTGCTTTAAGGGAAAGACAGGAAGATATAGGTCTTCTGGCTCAGTATTTTCTGGACCGCTATAAACAGAAATACCATAAACCGAACCTGGAACTTACGGAAGGTTTAATGCTTACCCTTATCAATTATTCCTGGCCGGGAAATATCCGGGAGCTGGATCATTGTCTTGAAAGAAGTGTTATCCTGTCCACCGATCATCATCTCCAATTGCTGATGCCTCAGCCGGAGGAGCAAGAGCAAACCATTATCAATCTTAATATCGAGGAAATGGAAGAAGTACTGATCAAAAAGGCATTGAAAAAACATACCGGGAATATTTCTCTGGCAGCCGAAGATTTAGGTCTTTCCCGGGCTGCACTTTACAGGAGAATGGAGAAATTTGGGATATGAGTGGTAGATGGTAGAAATTAGAGGTTAGAAAGTAGATTTTAGACAATGTATTAAAATTATGAATAAATATAAATATTGGTGGTTGCTTTACCACTTTCTGGCAATCATGAGCGGAATTGCTACCTATCATTTTTTTTTACAGGAAAAATGGTTTAATGCGAGTCTTTTTGCCGGAATAATGGTGCTCTTTGTTATTTTGATCAACCAATCGCAGATTGCTTTAGCTTCAAAAACAGAGAAGATTATATCTTCTATCAGAAAAAAAGATTTTTCATTATTTCCCAAAGAGGAAGGAACAGCGCTTTTGGATAGCAGCATCCGTTTGTACTACCAGAGCAAAGAAGAACAATTTTCCCTATCGTCTTATAAGCTTCTGTACGAAAGTATTCTGGACCAGATGGAAACAGGACTCATGATCCTTTCCGAGGAAAATAAAAACTGGGAAGTATTTTATGTGAATGAAGCTTTTCTTACAAGCCTCCAGGTTCCAAGATACAACAACTGGAGCCTGTATGCATCTAAAGCTCCTGAATTTTTTAAAATTATTGAGGATACAGGATACAGCAATTCTCAGGAATTTTTTGATATTTCTATTCGTGGAAATTCCAAGCAGTCCTTTTCATTAAGAACAAAACAGGTAAAAAATCCGCAACACCGTTTTTACATCATCACCCTGGAATCCGTTCAGAAGATCATAGAACAAAAAGAGAAGCTCGCATGGAATAACCTGATGAAGGTGATTTCACACGAACTCCTCAATACACTGACCCCCGTAAACAGCCTGATCCAAAGCCTGGAATACATCAGTAATCAGGAAACCGTAGATAAAGAAGACCAGCAGGAAATGAAAGAAAGCCTGATGATCATTAATTCCAAATCAAAACAGTTGCTAAGCTTTGTTGATGATTACCGCCAGGTTGCAGAATTACCCAAACCCGTTCTGGCTTCTGTTTCCCTGAAAAAAATAGTAGAATCTGCATTAAATTTCCTGAAACCGGAATTTGAAAAGCAAAATATTTCAATCGTCCGCGAAATTGAAGATTTCAGGGTTCTGGCGGATGAGAAAATGATAGAACGCAGTCTTATCAATTTGTATCTCAATGCGATATTTGCCGTTTCTGAAAAAGCAAATAAAACCATCACAACCACTGTCCGATCTCAAAATAACCGCATCATTATCGCTATTACCGACAACGGATCAGGCATTACTCCTGAAATTAAAGACAAGATCTTCCTTCCTTTCTTTACAACCAGAGCCAGTGGTTCCGGAATCGGGCTCACACTTACCAAAAGTATAATGGAAGCGCATGGAGGGTATCTCAATTACCAGGCACTGAATGAGGGCAGCAGTTTTGAATTATGGTTTTTAGTATAACTGCTTTTCAATTGTAATTGGAAAACCTAAAATACTCTGCTTTATTCAACCAGGCTTATCTGCTCAAAGATTTGCCTTTTGGACTTTTCAAATATCTCTCCGCCGAACTCTTCATTGTCCAGAGAAAAAAGGGTTATATCTTTTACTCCCATAATCCCGAATATAAACTCCAGATACGTGGTCTGAAAATTCATATGAGCATTTTTCTCTCCTGCTCCATAGCCTGTATCTCCCCTGCTGGACAGTATAAATATCTTTTTATTTTCAAGTAAGCCTACATAATCCCCATCAGGAACTCCTGATCGAAATTTCCAGGTTTTATTGAATCTCATCACCTGGTCGATATAGGCTTTCAAACCACTGGGAAGCGACCAATTATACATTGGTGTGGCAATGACATAAATATCATGTTCTTTCAATTCATCCACCAGTTCATCACTCAGCTCCAAGGCTTTATGATCCGCTTCTGTCCTGTCTGCAGGCTTGGTAAACGCCCCGGCAATCCAGGATTCATCAATTCCGGGAATCACCTCTGTTCCTACTTCCCTGTAGGTAAATATATCCTGAGGATATTTTGATGTCCAGTTGTCTGCAAAAAGCTTTGACAGTTTTCGGCTGTGTGATCTTTCATTTCTTACGCTTGCGTTGATGATCAATACTTTTCTCATATGCTTCGTTATTATAATGAAGCAAAATTCCAGATTATAAAAGAGAGAAAAATTGACCTAGTTCAAGAGGATTTATTTTTTTTTCGCAGTCTGCTAATAAATTCTGCCGACACTCCCAGATAGGAAGCAATCAGATACTGCGGAACCCTGGAAGCGATATCAGGATATCTTTCAAGAAAATCAAAATACCTGTATTCTGCATCATATACATTATGGTAGATCAGTCTTTTTTGCAGGACCCCAAGGTAACTTTCAAGGATAAGCCGGAAATAACGCTCAAGTTGTGGAATAGCACGCAACAGATTTTGAAATGAATGGTAATTGATTTGTAAGACCTTGGTTTTTTCAAGAGCCTGGATATTATAAATAGAAGTTTTCTGTTTAGAAAAGCTATCGATATCACTGGCCCACCAATCGTCAATAGAGAAATAAAGAATTTCTTCATTACCATTCTCGGAATTGATATAAAATGCTTTCACGAGACCTGAAACCACATAATTATCATACCGGCAGACATCCCCGTTTCTCAAAAGATAATCTCCCTTTTCCAAAATTTTCTCTGTCCAGAAACTCTCAAAAATTTCAGTCTCTTCCTCTGTTAAAGTAACATATCTGGAAATATTTTTCAGTAAAGGGTTTTCCTTCATAAGCGATCTTTAATGAAATGATCAACAAATGTACAGAATATTCCAATCTATTCATGGTTTATAAAAGATCAGGTAATGAGTTAATGCATGAGCACTCTCCATTTCATATATCCCAGAAAAAAATTACCGCGAATTGTGCTATCATCCCTGTAAGTTCTTCATTGATTGCGTACCTTTAGTATTCTATTTTTGTGGCAATAAAATCCTTTTACAATGAGAATAGTAACAATAGAGGAACACGTGTCCTTTCCTGAAATGTCCCACTTTCTTCCTGACGGTATAACGGATAAAAAGCAGCCATCGGGTCCGGCAATGAGACTGATGCCTATGTTGTCGGATATTTCCGGACAACGACTGGAATCGATGGATCAATCGGGTATATCCATGCAGGTCCTTTCTGTAGAAAATACCGATGTCAATTTACTGGATCAGTCATCTGCTCCTGCATTTGCTTCGCAATATAATGATTTGCTGGCGGAGAGAATAAAAGATCATCCTGACAGGTTTGCGGCATTTGCCCATCTTCCGATGGTGGCTCCCTCTGCTGCGGCTGATGAGCTTGAACGTACCGTAAAGACTTATGGTTTCCGCGGTGCTATGATCCGCGGACTTACCTGTGGAGAATTCCTGGACACTCCCAAATTTGCACCTGTTTTTGAAAGAGCTGAAAAGTTAGGAGTTCCCCTATATATACACCCCGGGATTCCACCAAAACCTGTCTTGGATGCTTACTACAGCAATATAGGCACAACATCCGGTTCTTTTGATGCCCTTGCCTGCTGGGGATGGGGATGGCACTCAGAAACAGCTATTCATGTCCTTCGGCTTCTGATAGCCGGAGTTTTTGATGATTATCCCAAACTGAAAATAATCATAGGACATATGGGCGAAATGTTGCCGATCATGTGGGACAGGTCCAATAAGGCTTTTCAGCCGGGTAATGGAGGCCGTAATCAAAGAACAATGGCTGATACATTCAGAGAGCAGCTTTATATAACAACGAGTGGCTTCTTCACCCAACCTCCTTTGCAAATAGCATTGGATACGATAGGCATAGATCATATTATTCTATCGGTAGATTATCCTTTCAGTGATAATCAGATGGGTATTGATTTCTTACATGGCATAAATCTTCCAGCTGAACAGATCGCAAAGATTGCCCATGGAAATGCAGACCGCATCCTGGGACTTTAATAATTGATTACATTCTCTATGCAAAATATTCCCATCCATCAATTACAGGAAAAAACTGATCATAGCTTTTTAATTTCACGATTTGGCCCTGAGCAGATCAGTCGGAAGCATTCCAGAGATCTTGGGGCGCACCGTGACGATCATTATATATTTTTTATGATGTTGAAAGGCTCCGGATCCACAATTGTAGACTTTGAAAATAAAATTATCCGTGAAAAACAGCTGTACTACATTTTACCGGAACAGGTTCATTACCGGATTCAGTCGAGAAAAGCTGAAGGATGGTATATCGCTGTAGATCCTTCATTGGTGGACCCATCATGCCGGAATACTTTTGAAAGCTGGCTGGGCTTTCAGGAACCTATTGATCTTCGTCCGGAAGATGCGGAAGATATGGATCAGCTATTGAATATTTTACATAGAAAAACAGATCATTCTTCCCGGGATAAACTCAATTTAAATATAGCTTACTCATTACTGCGTTCCTTTTTTGAAATGGCAGCAGATGTTGTTCGTATCCGGGAGAATTCTGATGCCAATTCAAGAACCGCTGAACTGTCCTTTCAATTCAAAAATCTTCTTAACAAACATATCAGGAAATATAAAAGTCCTTCAGATTACGCAAAAATGCTCCATATTTCAGAGTCATACCTGAATGAATGCCTGAAAAAATATACGGGTTCCCCTGTTTCATTCTGGATCAGGTATAATATAATTCTTGAAGCTAAACGGCTTTTATACTTCAGTGACCTCAATGTAAAACAGATTGCAAATGACCTGGGTTTTGAAGATCATTCCTATTTCTCACGCTTTTTTTCTAAAGAAACGGGAATGACAGCCCTTAATTTCCGTAAAAAATTCAGAGATTAATTTTTCTACTGACATACTCTTGTCACAACCTGAGCTTACTTTTGTTCCAGGATATTATTAAATTCAACAAACATGAAATTAACATCATTAAGAATTATCACAAAGGACATTAAGCAATCCGTGCAGTTTTATGAGAATGCAATGGGACTGACAGCTCAATGGTATACAGAAGATTTTGCAGAGCTCTCTACAAGTTCTATCACTTTAGCTATAGGAAGCACACGCACCATGACGCTCTTCAGTGAAAACCTCACAGCATCTACCGGAAGCAAAAGCAGCATCATAGAATTCATTGTCGACAATGTAGACGATGAATATGAGAGAATTAAAGGAATTACAAGTGAAATTGTCCAGGAGCCCACCACCATGCCGTGGGGTAACCGGTCACTTTTATTCTGTGATCCGGACGGAAATCTGATCAATTTTTTCACACCTGTTTCTCCGGAAGCAATTAAAAAGTTCAGCTAAAAATTTATATTGAATCATCATATCCTTCATTTTCTAACTAACAGCAAACTCCTTCTTCTTCGAAGCAGGAGTTTTTTATTGATCCGATGTATAAATTCAGTACGGCTTACTTAATCAGCCACATGGTCTCATTAATATTATCACCAGCCGGATACTGCTTGGTAATGGCATTGTTAAGATTGGTATTGTTATTATTGATTTCAGAAGAAGGATACATCCATCTTTTAGGAATCTTGCCGTTGTTCAGAATTCCGGGACCATCAGTATTGAAGTGAGGAAAACCTGTTCTTCTCTGATCATAGAATATTTGCCATCCCGTATTAAAAAACAAGGCCGTATGCTTCTGATCCATGATCTGTTCGATCTCTTTTCCAGGCTGCAGATTAATGGTTGGCTGAGCCAGATAAACCGCTACATCTGTAGGACTTATTTTATAGAAAGTCATGGATGCATTAATGGCATTCAGGTAGTATGTATTTGCGTTTGCATTGATCCAGCCTCTTACGGCCGCTTCGGCCAAAACAAATTGGAGTTCAGCATATCCCATTAATAAAGAAGGCTCATTGATCGGATCATTAAAATATCTCGGATTAATTCTTGATGCCAGACCATTAGATGCTTTGGTAGAATTCTGCCCCAGATCCCCACTTCCATATAATCCGTCATAAAAGCTAAACGGATCTGAAGGACTTGTCCCAACTGTACTTGTTTTCTTTTCAGCCATTTTAAATAACCTTGGATCTTTGGAAGTCCTGAGTTTATCTACAAAACTTTGCTCCATATAATAGGCCGTCTGCAGATCATTACTATTAAAAAACGGATACCGGTTATTTACAAGATTATAAAACGGTAATGCACCACTGTCATTGCTGGATTCCATCACAGGATTTTGGGCCGGATTATTGATAATATTGGCAAAAGTCTGTTTTACATTCAGATCCGGATCATCCGCTTTTTTAGAAAGATCCATTAAGATCCTTAATCTGTAGGAATTGATCAGTTTTCTCCACTTAAGCAAATCTCCATTATAGATAATGTCCCCACGGATCGGAGTATTCAGATTGGAAAGCTCGGTATTGGCTAATGCCAGCTCATTAAGGACATTTTTATAAATGCTTTTCTGGTCATCATATTTCGGATAAAAATTAGCCGTGTTTATCGCCTCACTATAAGGAATATCACCAAATGTCTCAGTTAAGGAGATAAAATAATAGGATTTAAAGAAGCGGGCCAGTGCAATATATTCCTTTCCTCCTTTTTTATTGGCTTCCTCCACCATCTTTTCCACCTGCTTGATGTTGTCATAAACACCAAATGATCCTCTTTGCCAGTTGTAATACTGCTGCGCATTAACTCCGTTGATATAGGTAAGTTGTCTAGATGCAAGAGCTGCTTCCGCCTTAATCGTACTGAATGCATTCACTTCGATTCCCGGAAGGATGTTTTCCGCATCTACACTTTTAGGGCGGTTGGGATCATCATGGAAATCATCTACCCTGCTGCAGCCCGTAAGTCCTATTAAAGCAGTCAGCAACACTATATATATTTTAGCTACTTTCATTTCTATCGTATTTTTATCATTAGAATTTTACATTGAGATTAACTCCAAAACTTCTTGTTGCAGGAGTCTGAAGCTGGTCGACACCAGAATCGGGATCTACATTTTTAATCTTTGAAGCCAGCCAAAGGTTTCTACCGATTAACGAAACACTCGCTGATGATACTCCTAATTTTTCGGCAAAAGATTTTTCAAAATTATAAGTAACCGTGATCTCTCTCAATTTGATAAAGGTTTGCTTATAATAATGGTAATTGCTTTCAAAAGCATTGCTGGTACTCTGCATATAAGCATTGTAGTTTACAGCAACATCATTGGGAACAAAAACGCGGGTATCGGATTTTATATTACCATTCTGGTCATACGTTATAGAACCGCTTACCACTCTTACACCCGGTGCTATGTAAGTATTGTTTCCGGCATTGGCATCATCCCTATACTGATTAACTGTTCCCGGCGCAATCCCTCCCCACCACATTTTCTGGTTGGTAGTGGAATACATGGTTCCTCCAAGTCGGCCATCAAATAATAAGGAAAGTGAGAAGTTCTTGTAGCTGAAATTATTGGATAAACCATAAGTCCAGTCCGGATCAGAATATCCCATATTGCTTTCAAAGGGTGCTGTGGAATTCACAGGATATCCGTTTTGAAGGACCAATTGCCCGTCCGGTGAAGTTTCATAAGGCATGGCAGTCAGTTTATCAGCTCTCTCTCCTACCCGGATGAAATTGTTCCTTCCGTTGGCCGCATTATAGATTGTTGTATAATCTTTACCGCCATAAGCTTCTTTTAAATACTTCCGGTAGTGGCTCAAATTAAGCTGTGTACTCCATCTGAAATCTGATTTCTTAATGACATCTGCATTCAGGGTAAACTCTACCCCTTTTCTTTGAAATACATTTCCGTTGGTTAGGTACGTTTTATATCCTACTCCCTCAGACAGAGGAATACTCGCCAGATTATTATAATTCCGGGTTTGGTAATAAGCAACGTCTAAATTAATTCTGTTTTTTAGAAATGAAATGTTCGTTCCTATCTCCCAGGAGTTCGATGTTTCAGGCTTTATATTACTGTCGATCAATACATCCCCGAAAACAAATGTTGATTGTCCGTTCCAGCTGATATCACTTTTTTCAAATGCAGAGATATAACCATACGTATCGTTAGCCAGCTTACCGTTGGAAACCTGCGCCAATGATCCGCGAAGTTTGGCAAAACTGATCCAATCCGGAAGCGTTACCAGTTGGTTAAGTAATACTGATCCGGAAACAGACGGATAGAAATACCCGTTATTTCCTTTCGGAAGTGTGGATACTTTGTCATATCGGGCAGTCATATTCAGGAAAAATGCTTTGTAAATTTCCATATCTACGTACCCGTATACGCTGTTGATCTGTTCAAATTCTTTCCGGTTTCCTGCTTTTGGAGCAAATAGTGTTCCTATACTGTTAAAAAGATTATACCATCCCGGGCTTACCAATCCATCAGTACGGATCTCACTATTTTTCTGTTCCCTGTAAAAATTAGACACATATCCTTCACCGGTTAATGAGAAGTTTTCTGAAAAGCGGTTCTGGTATTTAAGTCCCAGTTCTGAAGTAATATCAAAATAATTTCCGTTAATCTGCGTATAGTTTCCTAATGACTTATTTCCATACCCTATATAGCTTTTAGGCTCTCTATATTCGCGGTTCAGGGCATACACATTTGTCCCCACTCGGGCTTTAGCTGATAATTTGGGAATGATCTGGTATTCCAGGTTTACA
Source organism: Chryseobacterium sp. PTM-20240506 (assembly GCF_048296755.1). NCBI lineage: Bacteria > Pseudomonadati > Bacteroidota > Flavobacteriia > Flavobacteriales > Weeksellaceae > Chryseobacterium > Chryseobacterium sp. PTM-20240506. The sequence goes on along the minus strand of NZ_CP182581.1, from coordinate 187,206 downwards.
TTTCCCATTACATTATCCTTATAGTAAGGTCTCAGGTATTCATACGCCTGAAAATAAGGATTGTTGTAGTAAGAAACATTGTAATGCCTTTGCTGGTATCCTTCTTTTCCGGCTACCCAGTAATTTCTCAGGTCTCTTACATCTACATCGGCACCGGTCCATAATACCAGATTATAAAGATAGTTCGTAGGTCCGTATCCTACTTCCGGGAAGTTGGAGGTATATTCTTTATTATAGGTTAAAGTAGAATTAATCGTAAGCTTTTCAATAGGATTTACGGATCCTGCCAGACTGATTGACGTAGTTTTCAGATCGGTATTCGGAACGATTCCCTTCTGATAAATATTAGAAAGGGAAAGTCTGAAAGTTGCTTTTTCACTTCCCCAGTCCACACTCAGGTTATTGGACTGGATAACGCCGGTATCAAAGAAATTTTTAATATTATTCTTTCCGCGGGAAATCCATGGTAAGGGTATCGGTTTTCCGGTTACAGGATCAATCGGACTATTGTATTGCGGAGTTTCATAATATCCACTGGGTGTTGTAGGATCTTTCTGGTCTAGCTTAGGACCCCAGATCCATCCGCCACCTTCACTTCCGGAACCACTTCCGTCTATATAGGCATATTTCCCGTTATTTCCTCCCCCGTATGTTGTCTGCACTTTAGGAATACGGATAAAAGAAGTCTGAAACATGGTGGAATTATTAAATGAAATACTCATTCTTCCTTTCTTACCTTTTTTAGTGGTAATCATGATTGCTCCGTCCTTTCCCACTGATCCGTACAAAGCAGAAGCTGTAGGTCCTTTCAATACACTGATATTATCGATATCATCCGCATTGATCCTCCACAAATCAGCGGTCCTGTCTGGAACACCGTCAATAACAATAAGTGGCTTGGCACCCCTCAGGCTTATGCCCGGATCCTGAAAAAGATCCGTACTGTTCTTAACATTCAATCCGGCTACCCTTCCGGAAAGGGAATTGATGAAATTCGGTTCTTTTGCTTTTTCAAACACATCGCCTTTCACCTCCTGTACTGCATACCCTAACGTTTTCTTGTCTTTCTTGATCCCAAGCGCTGTAATAACAACCTCGTCGATTTTTTTCTCATGGGTCTTTATGGTATCGGCGCCATCTATTTTCTGTACGTTCTGGCCATAGACTTCCAGGCCTGTGACTAAGCCCAGGCCGATTAAAAGATGTAATTTCATAAGTAGATTCCTTATTTATTTTGTTGAGTGATCCACGTATTCAGAAAGCCTTCTTTGGTTTTCAGAACAATCTTGTAGATATTGGAATGATCGAGTCTTTGTTTTGAGATAAACTTACCGCTGCTCAGATCTGCCTGTCCCAACAACTGGTAATAGTCTTTACCACCGGTTTTGAAATTATTGGTAGTGGTCACATACACCTCCGCAGATTCCTTCGTGGGTGTTACTACTTTCCACGTTACTTCCAATGTTCTGTCAGATAACAAAGAGGCATTCAGCTGGCTTACTGCTCTGTTTTTGATCAAATCGATTCCGTCTATTTCCTGTTGAACATTCTCAGGTACTTTTATACTGAGAAAATCTGTCATCGTAGGGAGGATATCTGTAATGGCAACACGATTATTTTTGGCATATGCGTTAATATTGGGTTTATTGATTGCAATCCAGGTATCCCGTTCTCTATCACTTTGCCCGCCATGCCCTTTTCCGTTACTGGCAGATCTTCCATGATCCGTTGTAACGATGAATAACCAATCCTCTCCATGCTTTGCCTCACGCTCTTTTACGACATCATATATTTTTCCGATCAGCCTGTCCTCGAAGGAGATTGCCTTATACAAAATATCTCCATCTCCGTGGCGATGTCCCATATCATCAGAAAATTCCAGGTATACCCAAGACAAATCAGGGGCATTTTCTTTAATATAGCTTGCTGCTTTTCCTGCCACCAGGCTATCGATCTTACGGATATATCCGCTTTGTTTGTCGTGTGGAAATTTCAATGTATCCTTTTCCAACCCATCATAAGAAAAATCCATTTTTATTTTTCCTGTAGCCGCCAGACCTTCACCGATCAGTTTCGTGCGGTTGTCTTCCCAGGTTGAAAATACAGCTGTCTTTTTGCCGGGATACTGATCTTTAAAAAGCCTGAAAATGGTTGGATAGCTATAATTAGGATCTTTAATATCGTTATCAAAAACATGATGCTTATTCACCCAGGTTCCTGTCAGCAAACTATTGTATCCTACTGCTGAAATCGTTGGTGTTTCACTGTACCCTCCTTTTTCTCCTCCTACATACGCTTTCAGCAGTGCACCGTCTTTTTTGATCTTTTTAAGATTGGGAATTTCAGATTTGTCCAGCATATCTTCAGCGATACCATCTACAATAATAAAAACTACTTTTTTTTGTGGCGAATGTTTCTGTGCTTGCCCGCTAATACCGGTGAAAGAAAGAAGAATAAAAAGGGAAGTTTTGAAAAGGTTCATGCTACATTTTTTATTGGGGCAAAATTCCATAAAAAACAGAGAGTATCTTTTAACAAACCGTTAACAAGTTTAAATAATATATTAACTTTCATTAAACACCTTCATCATGCAACTCAATACATATATAAGCCGTTATTAATTAATTATGAAAAAATACATCCCAATATTTTGATTAAACTTTAAATTATTCGTATTTACATCCTATTTAATTTTAAAAAAAACAATATATTAACTAAATTATAATCCGCCCACTTTCAGTTATGTATAAAGTAGTATTTTTCTTTTTATTTGTTTCTTTATTTATTAAATCACAAAACAAACGTTTTGTATATGAGTATGTTTTTGCAAAGGATTCAACGCATCTTGAAAATAAAGAAAAAGAGATTTTGAATCTGGATATCGGAAAGGAAGGATCTAAATTTTATGCAGCTCAAGTTTTAGTACTTGATTCTTTAATAAAAAATAAAGAGACTCCTATGGGAGATTTTCCTTATCAAAAAATAGGTTTTTTAGATGTAGTCGTAAAAAAATATCCCAGTTTTGATATGAATTTCTATACAAGCTGCCTTGTTGATTACAACGTGAGTTTGCATAAAAAATTAGATTGGCAAGTTTTTCCTGAGAAAAAGAATATTCTAGGATATTCTGTCCAGCGAGCAACCACTACTTTATATAAAAGAAAATGGACGGTATGGTTTACTACTGACATTCCGGTACAGGATGGACCTTACTTATTTCAAGGATTACCAGGCTTGATCATAAAAGCAGAAGATGATCAACGAAGTATTTCATTTAATCTAATTGGAATACAATCTTTGCATCGTTTTGACATTAGTGAAATTCCTTATTATTTCAAGTCAGATCTATTACAGATTTCTGAAAAGGACTTGAAAAACGCTATTAAGAATTTTCATGATAAACCTTCTGTACAAATGCATGATGAAGGCGACCCACGAGCTCTTAATATACAAAATTTTCATATTGACGGTAAAGAAGTATCCCGTTCCGAGTTTTACAGAATTATGGAGCAAAATAACAAAGAAGCAATAAAAAAGACGAACAATCTTTTAAACTATGATATTATAAAGTAAGGGGAATTGACAGAATCTTATAATACTAACGTATAAACTGCCTTATAGCCTGGTCAACCAATTTTCTGTATAGAAATCCATCTCTATAAAAATGCAAAATCAGAAGCGCTTCAATTAGGATATAGCTATATGGAGTTGTATGCTGATCCATATGCTGATGGTTTTTATCAAAAGATTGGTGGTAAAATAGTTGGAAAAATTGATACGCTGATTAAAGACAGATATTTAAATACATATCGCTTCGAATTAGAATAACATTATAAAACAATAGAGAAGAAAGGAATATATAGTTGTGTAGATTTCAGCTTAAAGACACAGACTTTGCACAGGCTAATAATATCTTTATAGTAGATTTTAATTCTCATCAAAGTGAGCAAATTAGATTTGGTGACTAAAATAGGTATTATGATGCCTGAACGACACAAAAAGAATTTCCTTCAGGATCAAGCAATACGACATAGTCAGCATTCGGTTCATAATTCCAACCTTCAACTTGACTAGCGCCAATGTTAAGCAAACGTTTTACCTCTTCCTCCTGATTTTCTGTTATTAAATCAATATGATGCCTTTTTGGTTCGTCGGAACTGGTTAGTTTCAACGACAATTGCATACCTATACCATCCTTGGGTACTAAAATTGCAAAATCAACATCGGGATCTCGTTTCAGTTCATAATTTAATGCCTTACACCAAAATGTAATGGCTCGATCAAGATCCTTTACGCCCCAAACAATTGAAAGTATTTTTAAGCCCATTAGACTGCATTTTTTTATTAAACTATTGCCTTTTTCAGGTCACAATACCATACAAAATTAGATTTTTTATTTAAGATCTCCCGTCTTATCGTAATTTCAAGGTTGCTTGCATCAGTCGATCACTTCTGCAACCACCTCACTTCCCTTCTGCAATAAATCCTTCCTATACTTCATCCCCCACTCACCCATCGTATCAATGATTGTATGGAGACTTTCTCCAAAACAGGTCAGTTCATAATCTACGGAAACGGGCATGGTATTATTCTGGGTTCTTTTGATCAGGTTATTCATTTCCAGTTCTTTTAATTCCTTGGAAAGGGTCTTTGATGCGATCCCTTCTACCTGCCTTTTCAGATCCATAAACCGCATTTTTCCTATATAGTACAAATGGCTTATGATGAGCGTTTTCCATTTCCCATCCAGCAGATACATGGTATCACGTACGCCACGGATGTGATTTTGGCATTTTATTGAGATCTCAATTTTATCTTTTTTCATACCCCGAAAATTAGACTTTAAAATTACGGAATTATTTGTATTAAAAGTCACCTGGTTACTTTTTTGTAACTGGTTACCAATGGGTAACAGGTGTGTTTTGGAAACCAAAACGCCCTAACTTTGTTCCATCAAAATGAGATAAAAACCTCAACAATTTTTAATAAAAAACACTCAACATTATGTCATTACAAGAAACATTACAATGGAGATTTGCCACTAAAAGCTATAATGGTAAAACAGTAGAAAATGAAAAGGTCGACCAGATCCTGGAAGCGATTCGAATGTCGCCTTCAAGTTCCGGTCTACAGCCTTTTAAGGTTTTGGTGATCACCAATCAGGAATTAAAAGAAAAGTTATATCCCGTATCATGGGAACAAAAACAGATTCTTCAGGCTTCTCACTTGCTGGTTTTTGCAGCATGGGATGAGTACACTCCGGAAAGAGTAAACACCTTTTTCGAATTTAGTAATAAAGAACGCAACCTGCCTTCCAGTGCCACCGATGACTACCGTTTAAAGCTTCTTGGCATTCTGGAAAAAAGAAGTAAAGACCAGCATTTTGTAGGCGCTGCCCATCAGGCTTACCTCGCATTAGGATTTGGCCTTCTTGCTGCAGCCGATCTGAAAGTAGATGCCACTCCTCTGGAAGGATTCGACAGTGAAGCGTATGATGAGATTCTTAATCTTCGTGAACAGGGATTAAAAAGTACGGTTCTTTTAGCATTGGGATACAGGGATGAAGAGAATGACTGGCTGGTAAACCTGAAAAAAGTAAGAAGATCTAATGAAGAGCTGTTTATTGAGATGGATTAGGGTGGAAATTAGAAGTTAGAAGTTAGATAATAAAGAGGTTTCCATTACTAATGGACCTCTTTTTATTTTTTTATATAATTCTTCTTTAGGGTGGTATGTTATCCTATAGAATCTTGGTTTTCCATATTGAGCAAAAGATTCACCTAAATAAATTTATCAATATTGAAAATTGGATTAATATTATTATAACAAACAGTAAATATCGTTCAAAACGCTATGAAACAAGACATTAAGGCTCAATTTTAAAGCTAAATATTTTTACGATAATGATTAATTCCATATTTTTAAAATTATCAGATTTTATTTAAACAATTTCTAATAAATTTTTACACAAATATGAAAAGATCTTTAATTCTACTCCCTTTATTTATTGGAGCCAATTTATTTGCACAAGAATGGAAATATGTAACAGCAACGGATGATGGTACAATTTACCATCTTAAGCCGAACAACGATAATACTGCATGGATAAAACAAACATCCAATAAAATAGAATACTATCCCGATAACAAAATGGGAAGTAAAAAAACAACTGAAGGCTATCAAATTTTATTATATAAATTTGATTGTTCAGAAAAACAACTTGGAATAATTCAGGTAACAATTTATAATAAAGAAGGGAAATACCTAAATAACTTTAAAACAAAAGAATTTTTAGTCGAAATGAATTATGTAATTCCTGACTCAGTTGGTGAAAATATTTTAAATGCAATGTGTAATTATTAAATAAAATTTATGCTAATCAAATGCAAACAAATTTAAGTTTATGAAAAGCTTGTAAAATAACTTTGTATCTTAACAAGAAACCGGCCTTAAGGTAAAAGAAGAGAGCCTCCGTTATCGGTAGGGCTCTCAATTAAAAACAAAAACTACTCACTCAAAAACGCCACAGCCTTCGCCACAAACGCATCATGATTCTGAAAGAAAGACGCATGTCCTGAATCCGGAAAAATCACGAGTTCCGCATGCTCCAAATTTTGTTTCATATTCTGTGCATTCTGAACCGATACGGGAAGGTCATTTTCCCCGTGAACGATAAGCACCTTATTTTTGATCATTTTTATTTCTTCAAGAGCGTTGGCATCAGGTTGCGCCCAACTCAGAACAGCCGTAAACTGAGCATTGGAAGTTGCGTCGCTTAATGCAGGATCCCGATCCGTTGTACGAAGCTGAATCCTCTCATAAGATAGCTTTCCTGCCGCAATACTCGCTGCAGATTGGGTAAATCCAAATTTCAGGAAAGATTCTTCAGGACTTAATCCTGCAGTTCCGGCAATGATATTCGGCAAATTGGATAATCCGATTGCACCTTTAGGTCCGGTACCTGTTAAAATAACTTTATTGATGAGTGTAGGTTGCGTTAAAACCACTCTTTGTGCCACAAATCCTCCCATCGAAAAGCCCATAATATTTACTTTCGTCAGGTTGAGTGCCTTGATAAAAGCAATGGCATCATCGGCCATCCCCTGCACGGTATTTGGGGTTGTTCCCTGGGAAGAAGCCACGCCCTGGTTATCGAATATAATGATCTTATATTTCTGAGCCAACCCGTCTGTGACTGCCGGATCCCAGTCGTCCATGGAGCCTCCCAATCCCGGTAATAATACCAACGGTATCCCTCCTTCTTTTCCCCAGGTACGATAAGCGATGTCATTCCCCTTTACTTTTATAAATTTTGTTTTGGCGTTGCGGTGGTTCACCATCTGGACTTCCTGGGTGATGATCTCACTTTCTTCACTGCATGAAACAGTTGCTACTGAAAATAGCGTTACACATAAAATACTTGCTGCTGAAATGGTTCTGAATGCTTTCATTGTTGTTTATTTTTGTATGATTATGGTGCAAACATAAAGCGCACAAAAAGGCGGAACACTTACAAAGTATCTCAAACGGACAATTTCAGAGGTTAATCAGACATTTACCTCACTTAAAAAAGCTTCTTCCTTACCGTTTATTTCCATGAAATGCATTTCTGCCGATTTTCCGCAATCTGGCTACGTGATCCCTCAATCAGGCTACATGAACCTTATGCTATAAGCTGAACTTTGCGACATCAACTTTAAATAAGAATACAATGAAATCAAGAAAATTGAGAACTCTCGAAGTATCGAGTATCGGTTATGGCAGTATGGGACTCAGCCAGGGGTACGGATCAGTACCAGAACGGAAAGAATCCATAGAGTTACTTCACAATACCTATGATCTGGGCTGTACTTTTTTTGACACTGCAGAAGCCTACGCCATGGGAGCTAATGAAGAATTACTGGGTGAAGCTTTAGCCGGTTTCAGGAATGAGGTGAGCATTGCCTCTAAATTCTGGATACAGGATAGTATAGAAAATTATTCCGCAGAAAAACTAATGGGATTGATCCGAAACAAAATAGAAGGCTCATTAAAAAGATTGAAAACAGACCACATCGAACTTTATTATCAGCACCGTGTAAACAAAGATATTCCTGTAGAAGATATAGCCTGGTGTATGGGTAAGCTGATCAGGGAAGGAAAAATACTGGGCTGGGGCCAATCACAAGCCACAGAAGAAGAGATCAGGAAAGCACATGCCGTAACACCCATTACCGCGATTCAAAGTGAATACTCTATTATGGCCCGGCAGTTTGAAAAAAATGTGATCCCGACCTGCGGAGAACTGGGAATCGGTTTTGTAGCCTTCTCGCCTCTGGCTAATGGATTTCTGTCCGGTCATGTAAACGCAGATACATCATTTACCGGAATTGATGCCCGTAGAGTAATCACCCGCTTTCAAAAAGATAACATTCTCGCAAATCAGCCTCTACTGGATCTCTTAAATGGGTTTGCCACCATGAAAGAAGCAACTCCCGCGCAGATCTCCCTGGCGTGGATGCTCCATAAAAATGATTTTATCGTACCGATTCCGGGTTCAAGAAATTTAAAAAGGATCCGCGAGAATATAGAATCTTCTGATATTGTCCTTACTGAAGATGAATTTAGGCAGATAGAAACAGCACTGGCTACCATTCAGGTTCATGGCGACAGAAAAGATGAAGATCTGGCAAAACTAAGAACATTAAAAGATTAAACTGATAATAGAAGAGTCGGTTCTTTAACGCAATTTATTTGTAAATTGTAAAAGAATTTCTGATCAGATACAATTATATAAAATGGATAAAAACATTCCACAAAAATTTGAATCTTTATATGACTTGCATAAGGTGTTCGGGCTTCCCAAGCCCGTACATCCTTTGGTAAGTTTTATCAATATCAGAGACATCCGAATCAATCCGGATGAACTTTCCCCAACCATGATGTTGAATTTTTATAAGATCGCCTGTAAAACAGATCTATGCAGCCAGGCCCGGTACGGACAAAATTATTATGATTTCCGGGAAGGCGGACTGGTATTCACGGCCCCCAACCAGATATTTGAAAGCCCGAATGATCAAACGAATTCTGGCTTTATCCTGCTTTTTCATCCCGATTTTATATTGTCTTATCCTCTGGTAAAAAAAATAAAGGAATATGGCTTCTTTTCCTACGCTGCCAACGAAGCTTTACTTCTCTCGGAAAAAGAAAAGGAAACCATTTTATCGGTTTTTAAAATCATTGAAGAAGAACTCAATAACCGGATCGATGATTTCAGCCAGGATGTAATGATTGCACAAATAGAGCTTCTGCTAAGCTACAGCAACCGGTTTTATAAGCGACAGTTTATTACCCGAAAAGCAGTGAACCACAGTATACTTGAAAAATTTGAAGAAGTTCTTGATCAATCATTCAATGATTCAAGCCTATTGGAACATGGAATTCCCACAGTTCATTCCCTAGCAGAAAAACTGAGTATTTCCCCCAGTTACCTGAGTGATCTTTTACGTTCGCTAACCGGACAGAATACCCAACAATATATTCATCAGAAACTCAGCAATCTTGCAAAGGAAAAACTGTCAACCACACAATTATCAATCAGTGAAATTGCTTATGAGCTTGGATTTGAGCATCCGCAATCTTTTAGTAAGTTTTTTAAGAAAATGGTGAAGGTAACGCCTATTGCATTTAGGGAATCGTTTAATTGAAGATTTTTTTAATCTGCGAAATGCCTCATAAATTGGGGTTGGATAAACCGATTGTTATATTCTTTTGTCTTGAAACAAAAGAAACAAAAATTCAAGACTGAAATCTTCCGCTAAAAATGTATTCTGTTCTCTAAAAATTCCAAAACTTGCGCGAATTCAGAATAAGTTATTCGATTCGGTATTGTTGTCGCGCTTCGGACAGTAGAATTTTTTTACGTTCACAGAATACATTTTCTTTACGCTACAGCTTCCTAGGTCGGTTAGGAATTTACTTCAAAGTTGAAATATAGGTCTTTTTAAATCTGCTTAATCTACTAGAAATAAACATACTGTCATTGTGTAAATCACCCAAAAGTGTTATTGCCCTGGTTTTGGTTTTAGGATAAATTTACTATTAACTAACAACCAAAAACTTACAATTATGAAAGCATTTATCTTTGCAACACTTCTTTTATTTTCCGTAGTGGTACACGCACAAAAAACAGCACCTCTTGACAATGTACTCAAACAAGTTACAGAAGCCCTACATGAAGTAGAAACGATGAAAAATTTTAAGCAGCCTAAAAATGTAGCAGTTACTTTCGAAAGCGAAACATCAGGAGAAACAAGTACTGGCCTGAAGATTTTAATCTTCAGTATTGGACGATCCTGGAATAAAGCACAAAGTACAGAAATTTCTTACCAATTTAATTTGGTTCCAAAGGAATCCCTTATCCAGACTGGAACATTTAAAACAGCTCTCGCAAATGCAATAAGAAAGGCTTATGATGAAATGTCAAAGGTTACTGTAAAAGATATAGTTTCCAAAGGCTTTACTATCAAGATCAGTTTCGTGATAGAAACATCTACTAATGCAGGGGCTGAAGCTGAATATAGCCTGATTCCATTAAGTGCTTCTCTTGGAAAAAGCTGGAAGAAAAAAGCAATACATACCGTAGAACTCGAATTTTAATAAAAACGAGTATCATAGCTTTACAACGCTCTTCAGATATGTACTGAAGAGTGTTTTTATATAATTAAATATTTTATGTAAATCAATTTTCCGGCTACAACAAAGTGTGTTTTGGCTACGTAGAGAAATCCTGTTCTTTCCAACTTTGTAGTGTTAAAAACAAACAGGAAATGAAAGTATTTGTAACAGGAGCTACAGGATTTATAGGCTCTGCAACAGTAAAAGAATTACAATCCGGCGGACATCAGGTTATAGGATTAGCCCGTTCTGAGGAATCCGCCGAAAAACTAAGGAAGTCCGGTGTAGAAGTATATTACGGAGATCTCAGTCAACCGGAGACATTGATAGAAGCAGTTGAAAAAGCTGATGCAGTAATTCATCTTGGATTTATCCATGATTTCAGCAAATTTAAAGAAATGTGTATCCTGGACGGAAAGGTCATTGAAACGATCGGCTCTGTACTGGAAGGAACACAAAAGCCATTTGTTATTACTTCAGGAATCGGTGTGCTTAAAAAACAAGGTATGATTACGGAAAAAGATATGCCGGAAGGTAATAGCATCCCAAGGATTATTACAGAACATGCAGCAGACAAAGTAGCTGCTAAAGGAGTTCAGGTATCCGTTGTCCGTCTTCCCCCTGTGGTACATGACCTGGGAGATAAAATTGGCTTTATTCCTTCGTTGATTGGGATAGCAAAAGCAAAAGGTTTTTCTGCATACATTGACAGCGGTAAGAATTTCTGGCCTGCTGTACACCGTAAAGATGCGGCCAAACTCTTCCGACTGGCCGTAGAAAACCATTCGATTAACGGAATACGCTACCACGGAGTTGCAGAAGAAGGCATCGAATTTAAAAAGATCGCCGAAACGATAGGTACAAAACTGGGTATACCAGCACGTTCCATTTCAGCAGGTGAGGTAGCAGATCACTTTACCTGGTTTGCCCATTTTGCAGAATTTAATGACCTTGCTTCAAGCGCTGCAACACGGGAAATATTAAATTGGGAGCCAAATGAAATCGATTTGCTATCGGATTTACACGGAGAAATTTATTTTCCTGCCCAATAAATTGTAAATTTACTATACCACATCAGGGAAGAGTATGTGAAAGCTATTTACATATTCTTCTCTTTTTATACCTAAAAGATTATGTCGGCAAAAGAACCCATAAGGATCAAAACGATTTCACAGTTTCATGCTTTGCGTGGCTTACCAAAGCCTAAACATCCGCTGATCAGCATCATTGATTTTAGAGATATGCAAAAACCCGATAAAGGAAGTGAAAGCCTGGTATTTGATTTTTACTCCCTTTCAGTAAAAAGAAATATGAACCATAAATACAAATATGGACAGCAAGACTATGATTTTGATGAAGGCATATTATTTTTTATGGCTCCGAACCAGGTACTCCGGATTGAAATGGACAACCAGCCACGTCCCGCTGAAGGCTGGATGCTGATGATCCACCCTGATTTTTTATGGAATAAACCCCTGGCTAAAACTATAACCCAATATGAATTTTTCGATTATTCCCTGCATGAAGCCCTTTTTCTTTCTGAAGATGAAGAGCAGATCCTTCAGCTTCTGATAGATAATATCCGAAAGGAATACAATACTAATACAGATAAGTTCAGCAGTGATATCATGGTTTCATTACTGGAAACGCTTTTTAATTATTCAAACCGATTTTACCAGCGCCAATTCATTACCCGTGATAAGGCACATCATGAAATCCTTGAACGGTTAGAAATCCTACTCAACCAATATTTCAACAGTGAAATGATCATAAATAATGGCATCCCAAGTGTTCATTATATTTCCGGAGAGCTCGGTATTTCTACAGGATATCTGAGAACATTACTCCAAAACCTTACCGGACAAAGCACCCAACAGTTCATTCATCAGAAGCTAACCGAAAAAGCAAAGGAAAAACTCAGCACAACAGGCAGCACCGTAAGTGAGATTGCTTATGAATTAGGATTTGAGCACCCACAGTCTTTTAGCAAATTCTTTAAGAAAATGACGAATACCACTCCGCTTGGATTTAGGGAACTTTTTAACTAACCATTATACCTTGCCAAGGTTAAGCTCTGCTATTTATTATCAGACCCATTTATAAACAATCCAATAATCCATTATTCTATCTGAAAAATCATACGGTGTTCCCAACCTTCATCGCTTTCAAAGCTTCCATTGCTTTTTCTGCATCATCTTTTGCAACAAAAATATGATCATGAAAATAAGCTGCCACCACATTGCAGCTAATGCCTTCGTGCTTGAGTGCGTTAGCGAATGCAGCCGTAAGCCCTACGGCTTCAAGTGAGGAATGAATACTCAAAGTGATCCATGAAGAAACATAATTGTATTCCAAATTCCATTTTTCAGCGACCGGCTTTTCCAGAACAACGGTTATGGCTTCTTTTTCACGAAAGAAAAATACAAGTTTTTCTATATCCGGAATCTCATGTAAGTGACCTACTTTGCAAAAAACATATTCCCCTGAATTCAGCACCGGTTCCATATGTTGCAGCAATATTTTTAAATCTGTTTCTCCTGACATTTTTTTTGTACAAAACTACAGGTTAAGCCTTAGGATTTATTTATCAATTGATAAAAAATGCTTCGTGATAGTTATTAAATGAAACTATGAGCCACAATAAAGAAAAATACTCATTGATTAAACCGTGAAATAGGAACGGCAAAATGAACGCCCCTGGAATTCAGGGGCGCTAATTAAAAACTTTTATTTTGTTGTTTTTAAAATCTTAATTGCATTTTCATTCTCCGGATTGATTTTCAGCACTTTCCGGTAATTTTCCAAAGCTTTATCTTTTTGTCCTGCTTCAAGGTAGGCTTCCCCAAGACTGTCGTAAGTATTTGCACTTTGGGGATACAATTGGGTATTGACACGGAAAAAATCTATTGCATTGGTATATTTCTTTTCGCGAAGTAAGGTATAACCGAGACTGTTAATATAGTCTTCGGAAAGCATTTCATTATCCGCATCTTCTTTTTTTGCTTTTTTATAAGCTTCCAGACCTTTTTCAAAATATCCTTCGCTAATCAATTCCAATGGTCCTTTCTCATCTTTCGCCCATTGTGGGTTTTCCGAACGGATGGTTTTATTCAGGAGTGTTTCCATCAATTCACGTTTTCCTGTCTTTGGGTTAGTCCTAAAACTTATTTTAAAATTCCAGTTTCTTAACGCATAGTTATTTTCCCCGATTTTAAGAAGTTCAATCGGTGTTTCCATATTCATCTTCATCATCAGTTTTCCCTTTTCCTGATATACCCTGTAAACACCATACTTATTGAATTTATATCGATCAGCATTGCTGAAATCCTCTTGTTTTAAAGGTAAAATTTTAAGAGTGGGAGCCATAAATTCCGGCCACTGATATTCAGTTGCCACAGAACGTATAACCTCATTGATAAACTGAGGTTTGTTGGTATTGGTTAATACTACAATTCCATCCCCACTTGTTTTACTCGCCGTAAAAAGGCTGGAAAAACCTTCATTCCAGCCACCGTGGGAGAAATATACCTGATTGCCATAGGTCTCCAGCATAACACCTAATCCCTCAAAAGTTTCAATGTAAGGAGTGGTAAATGCTTCCGCCATCTTTTTGGAAATAATGGTATTACTTTTACCATTCAACGTATTCTGGATATCGACCACAAAACGGGCATAGTCTTCTGCTGTGGACCATAAACCGGCGGCGGCCTGTTCAGGATAGATATGATATCTGCCCTGGACTTTAGTTCCGTTTTCTAAATATGCTGTTGCGGCAATTACGGATTGAGATTCTGGCAAAGGCTGAGTGAAGCTGCTGTTCTTCATTCCGAGAGGCATCAGGATTTTTTCCTTCATCAAAGTTGCAAAATCCTTTCCTTCAATATCTGTAAGTATTTCCTGCAACACAGTATATCCACCGCCAGAGTAACGAAAAGATTTTCCGGGAAGCTTATCCACCTTCACAGCATCAGTATTGGCAGGCTTTTCTCCGTTCAACACCTGAATCACTGTAGGAAGAGGTTTTCCTGCCTCGTATCCGGGGAATCCATGTACGGTGAAACCGGCTGTATGGCTAAGAATATTCTTAAGCGTTACCGGCTTCTGTTTTGTCCACTCATTCTCAGGAATTTTCCAGGATTTCAGATATCTGTTCACATCAGCATCGGGATCTATTTTTCCTTCTTCTACCTCCTTTAATGCAGCATAAGCCGTTACAGGTTTACTCATAGAAGCAACCTGAAATAAGGTAGCGGTGGTAGCTGGAGTTTTATTTTCCACATCTGCGAGTCCATATGCTTTGGTCCATATCACCTGGTAATTTCTGATCACTGCTATACTGACGGCTGGAATATTATAAAACTTCATTCGGTCTTCCAGTTTCCATGCAGATTCTCCCTCAAATCTCACGGCAGGTAATAAACCTGATTCTATCCGGGCAATTTCATTTTTCAGCTGAGCATCTGTCTGTGCAGATAAAGAACTGGAAATCAGCCCTAGAAATAATACAATATAAAAACGAGTTCCGGTTTTCATAATTTTTAATTAATAGCCTAAAAATAAGTAAGTATTACGAATATCAGCGGAATTAATTTTATAAGATACCTATTATTATATTCAAGGCAGTCAAATTCATCCCATAGATTGCTGATACAGTTCCTGTAGTGTTTTATTTTCCGATCCTTGAAAAAAATCTAATGAAAAGAAGGGCTCCTCATTTCTTTTTTGCCTTTTGAACCACTTTATTATAAGCAAGACAGAGGTCTATATAGTATTGAAAATCTTTGTTTTTGTGATATCCTTCTTTACTCACAAAAATATACCCTTTTGCTACCCTTTTCCCATGAATCATCGGGCGGCAATACTCTTTTTCCAGCTCCAGCTCTGCTTGTTGAGGATCAATCCTGCATAAGATCTCCTCATTACGAACTCCGATGCATAGTTTATCATCTACCATAAAGCTTAATCCCTGGAACATTTTTTTCTCAACCACATTATTCTCATGCATCAATGTTTCTCTTATCCGGTTTACCAGTTGTTCGTTGTACATGATTATTTTTTTTAATTCTTGCAGGTATACTCTTTAATGAATCACCATTTTTCAGGCATCGATTTCCATGTGTGCTCGATATTGGTCATCAGCAAAGCATTATCAAACGTTATAGAGCCTTTTGGGAAAAGTGTTTCATCTTCATAAAAAGTTGATTTCAAATACATCACTTCAAGAGGTCTTATTTCCCATGTATAGGTATTCAACTGAAGTCCTTCCAGCTTATCTTTATGAGGCGAATACCCGAGACATCCCTCCTGAAAAAAGTCTGAAGCCTTCTGCAATGTTTCAAATATGGAATGATTATCAAATACTTCAATTTCCTTAGCATCAATTGAAGTAATCAGCTGATCGGAGCTTTTAAAATCAACATGGTAATGCTTGTTATTTTCCTTTACATTAAATTTCGCATAATAATGTTTACCCGGAAATACACGTCCGCCTATAAGCGTATTGATCTTCGATGAAGTATCTCTTCTCGGAATATATACCCCGGTCCTTACCTCTCCGCCTTCGTCCCATTCAACAGCAATTCTGTGTGCTCCGTTCTCGGAATCGATCCCCATAAAATCCGGCAGCCCCAACGCTTTAATATTTTTAAGCCTAATCAGGCAAATACCTATTATTGCTTTATTTTTATAAAGCTTTGGTCTGAATGGAAAAGGGAGAATCTTTTCTACTGCGTCAGGATCAGCAGTAAAATTGATCAAAATCCTTCGATCTATATATCCATGTATTTCTGGTAATTTCATTTTTATATGTTAAGATGCGGCCATCCCCTGTCTTAGAGACAAATGTAATTCATTTTTTGGTCAACCTGATAAAGTATTTCAATATGTTTTACACAGAAAAGATGTTAATTTCGTTCTATTTTTATTTGCTGTTTTTTTATGAGATTTGCTGCTATAATTGCTTTCAGTATTATGAAAAAATTAATTTTAATCTGCACCTTTTCTTTTGCTTTTATCCAAATAATAAATCCTCAACAAATCATATCCTGAAATTCAAATTCCGATCGTGAACTGTATGCTCAGAATATTGGGAAAATACTTTTTCTACATTATTCCATCATCTTTTTAATAGATGTACATACCTCATCAAGCTCTTTGCGATCCGGAAGGACTGAATATCTTTCACCAAACCGCAAACCAAAACCATCATTACGGAATCTCGGGAAAATATGCAGATGGGTATGAAAAACCTCCTGGCCGGCAGCTTCACCATCGGCAAGAAAATAATTGATTCCCTCAGATCTTATATCCGATTTCCTAAGGGCCCTATTAATTTTAGCAGCAACATTGAACATTCCTGAAGTAAGATCTTCGTCCAGTTCGGCAATGAATTCCCTGTGTATTTTCGGCACTACTAATATGTGTCCCGGATTAACGGGCTGGATGTCCATAAAAGCAATTACCTGATCATCTTCGTGGATGATGCTTGCAGGGAGTTCTCTGTTTATTATTTTACAAAAAATACAATTGTTCATAAGGGCTGGAAAGTTTTTTATAAAAATAGTAAAACGGAAATGATCATAAAATACAGGATTGTTTATTCAACAAAAAAAAGATAAATCTAGTTACGGTTTCCTGTTTTGGCCTGCCGCACAGCCTGGTTATCTTTTATATTCAATCGGTAGACCAACGTCAGGCGATATCGGGCGGCATTAGGGATATTGGTCTGGTTGATCACATAATCTGCTCCGGTGGTTACGCTGCTTAGTTTGCGTAATTCAAAAAGATTGCTCACATCAAATGTGACGGTTGCCCTGTCTTTTAAAAAAGTTTTGCTGCATCCAAAGTCGATACTGTGTACCGCATTAGTATGGGTTTGAGCTGTTGCATTGCCCCCCCTGAAATTATATATTGTCTGGAAAGAAAGTTTATCCTTCAGTTTAAGCTGAGCACTTAAACGGGCAGTCAGTGTAGTTCCTGAAAAATCAAAAGTCTGTTCCCGATAAGATCCTTCCTTTGCATAATGAAACAGGTTGAGCTCTGTATTCAGCTGAATCCATTTTAACTGATTGTATAATACGGACAGCTCTATTCCACTCCGGGTTTCTTTATGAATATTTACAGGCATGGTAATAAAAAGCCCTTCAGCATTCCTGTACGTGTAATCCTCAATTATCCCCTTGTTTCTTTGGTAGTAAACCGATGGATTAAAAGTAAGCGTCTTTGTGTTCTTTAGAAAAGAAAATTCCACTACCTGTGCATATGACGGATTAAGATCCGGATTTCCCACATAACGGCTGCTGAGATCTGTCAATTCATTAAAAGGATAAATCATGGTAAGGGACGGCCTGTTGATCCTCTTGCTATAGTTGCCCTGCAAAGTCGTATTCCCGTTAAAATGGTAACTTAGGTTTAATGTTGGAAACAAACGGGTGTAATTTTTATTGCTTGTGTAGGTTCCCATCCGGTCTTCAATTCCTATTTTGGTAAGCTCACCACGTAATCCTCCCTGATAACTAAAGGCTCCTTTCTTACCTGAAAACTGAACATAGCCACTTCCGATCAGCTCTTTATATAAAAGGTGATTATCAATCTGATCAATGATATCCCAGCCTGAAATATTTTTCTGCTCAGCAATGAAATCACTGTTGACCCTGCGGTCCTCCAATTTTAATCCGTATTCAATGGTAGAAGTACTGTCCAGCGGGTGGATCATATCCGTTTTGATCATAAAATCCTTACTGCTTCCTACTGAACCTGTCCTGATCAAAGGCAAGCCAGCCGCCAACGGGAAAACCCTTCGCGTTTCAAGATTCCATTCTTTATCACTGTCCCAGAAATCATACTGCATATCGACAGTAAATTTCTTTCCGGGCTTATCAAAGCTTTTGGTATAATTAAACTCCAGCTGATTGTAGCTCCTCTTTTCCCAGGATTCTCCATTGCGTGTGACACTGCTGTCTGCCAAACTATTTCTCCCAGAGTACAGATAATTCATACGGGTTTTATCATGATCACGTGTTGAGTTCCGGAGAAAAGCAGCAGTAAGGCTGTTCTGATCATTAATTTGAAAATCTGCTCCAAAATATAACAGTTTGGCATCGTCATGCCTGTTTTCATCCTGTCTCTGATCCAGTAAATAAGAGGCATCGGAAAGTCCTGAAGACTGCTGCATGGTGTATACCCCCACATAATCAGACAACCTGAGTCCGTACGTAGCAAATAAATTGAGTTTATTGGATTTAAAATTCAGACTGGGACTTATTCTGGTTTCATTGGGAATACCTCCAACAACACGCAACTGGCCACTAAAACCTGCTTTTTTATTCTTTTTAAGGATTATATTGATAATACCGGCTGTTCCGGCTGCGTCAAACCTTGAAGAAGGGTTGGTTATCACTTCTACCCGTTCTATCTGATCCGCTGGCAATTGCTCCAATGCATTGCTTTGCGTTAACCCTGTTCTCCGTCCATTAATCAGTATGAGGACATTGTTGTTCCCTCGTAAACTGATCCCGCCACCCGGATTTACACTTACGGAAGGGACCCTGTTTAACAAATCGGTAACTGCTCCCGATTGTGACAGAACATCCTTACCTACTTCAAAAATTTTTTTATCAAGCTTCAAACTGACTGGGCCTCGTTTCCCTGTTAAAGAAACCTCTTCTAAAAGCTTTGCATCAGGTTCCAGGAGAACAGTTCCGACATGTATTGTCTCCGAGTTTACCTGTATCTGTTTATGGCTTTCCCGATAACCAATCAGGTGATAAACAATGCTATAATTTCCCATGGGAATTTGGTCCAGCCGGAATGCTCCTTTGCTATCTGAGATAGCCACTGCAATGGATTTATCGTTACTGTCCTTTAATGTAACGGTCACATCGGATAATGGCTGTCCGGAATTTTCGCTGATGACGCCTTTTATCATGGCTTGCTGGGCAAAATAAAGCGGAGCTGCCAACATGATCAGAAAGATGATTATTAATTGTTTCATGAAGTAAAATTAGAACGTGCTCATGTCTGTTTAAAGTAAAAACATGTGAACCGCTCCAGAGGCTTTCGAACAGCAATCCGGAAGATTAGACTCAACTATTACTTCTGTAAACTTCTCTCTTTTACCACTTAATCTTATAGCTGAAAAGCCAGTCGTTTCCTTTTGATCCAAAAAGATTGATGAAAATTCTAATCATAGTTTCCCTGATGAATTGCTTAAAACCGTTTACCACTACTTTATCCTCTCCCCTTTTTCTTCCTTCAAGTACAATTTTTTCTACCCGAGGTCTGCGCTCTTGTTCAAATAGTGAAAATGCGGACAGACATTCTTTTTGATCTCTGAGCAATTTAGCCAGCAACATTGCGTCTTCCAGGGCCATAGACGCTCCCTGTCCGGAGTTTGGACTTACCGCATGGGCTGCATCTCCTATCAGTATTATTTTTCGATGAGACCAAACAGGAAGAAAACGTACATCAAAAACATTGACGCGTATGTAAGAATCTGCATTATTAATGATATCCGATACCGGAAAACTATAGCTTCCATATTGTTTATTCAAAACTTCCTTTTCCTCATCCACATGAATGTTTTTCAATTGATCTTTAGACCAGGGCATTTGGGAAATGACGTTGGTCCACCACATTAATTCTTTATCGTTTGCTCCGCTAAAGCCAAAGAAACCGTTTTTGCCATAAATAAAATTAATGTTCCTGAACTCCCTGTCTGTTAAATCTGCCAGCTTATCTCTTGAAATAAAACCGGCATGCGAAACAATCCCGGTAAATTCCGGTTGAATTTCAGGGGCAACGGACTTTCTTACCTCACTATTGATCCCATCTGCTCCAATCAACAGGTCCCCGATTGAAACAGTATCATCATCAAAGTAAACGATCACTTTCCCATCGTCAGTCTGGACAATATCTTTTAATTTCTTTTCAAAATAAAGCGGGATATTCTTAGTTCGGACAGCTTTCCTTAAGATATCTACCAATGTCTGCCTCTTCATACTGACTGCAGGTTGCGGAAACTTCTGCAGATCTGTAAACAGCATTTTTGCCAGCCTTTTTCCTTTGGCATTTCTAAAAACTCCTTCATGAACGGGACATCCGCTTTGAATAATTTCCTCTGCCAGGCCAAGCTCTGCCAGTACATTCATTCCGTTTGGTGCTATATTCAGGCCACCACCCGCAGTTTCCTTTCGTGATCTTAGCTCAAAGATTTCGGAGGAAATACCAATTTTTTCAAGGAATAATGCCATGGCTGTACCAGCAATTCCGGCACCTAAAATAATGGCTTTTCGATTCTCTTCCATAACTGATCGGTTTTTGTTTACTTTGTATATAATTAAGTTTGATTTTATTTTACTTATGAAATATTTCACAAAGTAAAATAAATTATTTTACACCAACAACAATGAGCAGAAATAAAATAGAACAAATCGGTGAAAGACTCAAAGAACAAAGTACCCATGCTGTTAGAAGGAGCAATCTTATCGCCGCTCAATTGAAAATCAATCCTACCGATCTTGAAGCTTTGGAAGTCCTGTTACGAAACGGAAAAGCGACTGCTGGAACACTTTCCAGCGAAACAGGAATATCAGGAGGAGCCGTTACCAAAATGATCGATCGCCTTGAAAAAGCAGATTTTGTAAAAAGGGTCCTGGATAAATCTGACCGAAGAAAAGTAATTATTGAACCCAACTTAAATACCATACAACAAAGGGTATTCCCGTTATACGCTCCTTTAATAGCTGCTACAACAGAATTATTCAAAACATATTCTGACCAGGAACTCGATATTATCAACGGTTTTATGGAAAAAATACTTCAGATAAGCAGTGATGATCTGAACCAGATGACATCGGATCTGTAATATGATGTGATAAATAAGTCTATGTATCTGCAACCTAATTAAAAACATGCAAACAGCTCTACAGACTTTCAAACGACAACCAGGATTTATCCATTACCTTGTATATTTACATTATGCATAAGGTCCTGCTTTTATTGGTATTCCTGAACCTGGTGAATATCCCGGTTATTCAGAATGATGAACCTGTATCGCTGTATAAAACAGGAGATGATCCGGCCTGGGCAGCTAAGAACTACAATGACAAAAACTGGTCACGGGTAAGAGGAGATACTTCTGATAAGATATTCTGGTCACGGACCCGTCTTGATCTCCGGCAAGTAGAACCTGAACTTACGCCTTTAGGACTTCAGATTGAATCTTTTGGCGCATTTGAAGTATATTGGGATGGTGTTTTTATCGGAAACAACGGACAATTACCTCAAAATGGAAAACCTGAAACCCCAGGTTCCGAAAGCAGTTATTACAGAGTTCCGGACAGCCTGATTTCACCGGGTTCCCATATTGTTGCATTGCGAACTTCTAAATCATTACTTCCTCATGTACATCGTGACATTGGATTTAAGATGAATAAATACACGACCTTATTAACCAAGCCCCTGGTTACCATGTCGTACATGAATCTCATGGCAGGAGCTTTTCTTATTGCAGCAGTCTATTATTTTTTCCTGTACCTGAACAGCAGGCGAAGACCTCTTGATATCCTTATTTTTGCAACCACCTGCCTTTTATTTTTTGTTTTACTGATCATGGAATACCTTAAATTTCATGTGGTTATTCCCTACTCTCAGTTTTTTATCCGCCTGGAAATTATTGGATGGCTCACCTTTGCCAATGCGCTTTTGGTTCCCTGGTATTTTATTATTCAGTTTAATTTTAAAAGAGGAAAGTGGCTCATGGCAGCCCTTCTGGTAACACTCTTATTATTATATGGATTTAATTACGGACACTACGACCTTACCGCAAGACTATACAGTCTGGCAATGCTGATAGCAGCTATCATTGTCGTTCTGAACGGCATTATCCAAAAAGAAAAAGGAGGTTTTATCGTACTGGCAGGACTCTTGATCAGCGGCTTGATGCATAAATTTATTTTTTACGACTATGGACTCTTTATCAGCTTCACTATCATTGTTTTAAGCATGCTTTACCTGCACTCGATCCGGACCAGTGTTATTGAAGCCGAACACCAGCAGGCTGTATTGCTTTCTTCAAGGCTGCAACTGGAATTGCTGAAAAAAAATATTCAGCCTCATTTCCTGAGAAATACCCTGACCTCTATGATGGACTGGGTCGAAGAATCACCCAGGGAAGGATCGCGCTTCATCCAGGCATTGGCCGCAGAGTTTGACATTATGAACGAGATTTCCGAACAGACCCTGATTCCCATAACAAAAGAGCTCGAACTTTGCCGGCAGCATCTTTCAGTTATGGGTTTCCGGAAAGAGATAAACTATAAATGGGAGCAAAACGGAATAGATGAAACGCAATTCATTCCACCCGCCATTATTCATACTTTACTGGAAAATGGCATTACCCACAGTGAACCATTGCCCGGAAATATCATTACATTTAAACTGAGCTATTCCTTATCGGGAAATCATCACAAATATGTATTCGAAACCATTGCAAAAAACCGTGAGGTATTCACAAGCCGGAGTGGCGGCAACGGACTTAAATATATTCGTGCCCGTCTGACAGAAAGTTACGGACAAAACTGGGTATTCAAATCCGTTCAAACAGAAAACGGTTGGCTATCGACCATTCAAATTACAAGATCATGAATATACTGATTATAGAGGACGAATCAAGGATCGCACATCGCCTGCAGCGTATGACAGCAAAATTCTTCGAAAACAGACCTGTTCGGATTACAGTTTGCGATTCTCTGCAAAAAGGACTTTCCCAAATAGAACACGATCTTCCTGATCTGCTGCTTCTCGATCTGAACCTCAATGGTGATAATGGTTTTGAAGTATTGGAACATATGGTAGCCTCTTCTTTTCACACCATCATTGTTTCAGCCAATACCGATAAAGCAATCACTGCCTTTGCATATGGAGTACTGGACTTTGTTCCCAAGCCTTTTGATGAGGACAGGCTTTTTCAGGCTCTTAACCGTTTTAGCAGCCCTTCCATCAAATCCGGTGACGATATCCAATACCTGGCTGTGAAGAGATCCGGACAAATACGGTTGGTGAATATTTCGGATTTGATTTATATAAAAGGAGCCGGAATTTATACCGAACTTCACTTAAAAGATGGCCGGCAGGAGCTGCACGATAAATCTTTAGAGCTTTTACAACAGCTTCTTCCGGGAGAATTTGAGCGGATTCACAAATCCTATCTTGTCAATCTGTCTCAAGCTGAAAAGATCACCATCAGCTCCGGCTCCCGTTACGGCTTATTGCTTAAAAACGGGGAAATCCTTCCGATTGGACGTTCAAAATACAAAGAGCTCAGAAATAAGACCATTTGATTGTTACCGTTTTATTTTATCCATCCTACTTTCTTCTTCCAGATTTCCAGCTCATTTTTTCTTTTGCTAAAATCTTCAGGTGGCGATTGATTTTCTCTTTTTACCTGCTCACGGATTATGGCCGTTTGCTCTTCGAGTGTATTCAGCCCAACAGATTTTCTTCGTTCATTAACTTTTGTGATATTGTCAATAAAATTCGGGACCATTTCTCCGTTCTCATTCCAGTCAAATTGGGTTCCGTATAGCTGCGGCTTTCCTTCAAACACGGCAATCCGGTCACTAAGATAGGCGAGATTTTTAGGATCGGCCTTTTGTTCGTCTACTGCATCTTTTAATAACCGGACGCATTTTCTCATCAATTCAGGCTGGCCGATAGCATGCTGTATAATCAGCCAGGCAGCTTCACTGGCTTCTTTACCCACTTTGTCAATACCGGGGTAACCAATAATATCCATGATATCATTCAGTTTTTTCGCATTCCTGTTATGCAATTGTTCCATTTCTTTATGATATCCTTCCCCGAGTTCCCCTCTTTTGATAAGCTGATCACGCAATTCGAGATCTTCATTTTTTAGTTCAATAATTCTTTCTGCAAAATGGTTATGGCTCATAATAAGTTTTTAATAATATTTACTACAGGTATTTTTGATCGCTTAATACCTATCTTGATCTGCCTTTATAAATATACTCTATATTTTAAACTAATCAATTGAACTCTGACACTCCCGGGAAACTTTCTAAAACTCTGGAATGCAGATTAGGGAGAAAGATAATTAACACAACTTTAACGCCTTTACTTAAATTCGGAGGCTGTGATTTTAATACATAAAGCCGTACTTTGCAGCCTAAAAAACAACGAAAAAGATGGGGCTATTTGATATGTTTACACAAGAGATCGCAATGGATCTTGGAACCGCTAACACACTAATTATACATAATAACAAAATCATCATTGATCAGCCCTCGATCGTCTCTATTGACCGTACAACGGGAAAACCAATAGCAGCCGGAGAACAGGCGAAGCTTATGCAGGGGAAGACCCATGAAAATATTAAAGCAGTACGTCCGCTGAAAGACGGTGTGATTGCTGATTTTCATGCTTCCGAACACATGATCAAAGAATTCATTAAACAGATACCGGGAATTAAGGGAAGATTTATACAGCCAGCACTTAGAATTGTCATTTGCATTCCTTCAGGGATTACGGAAGTGGAAAAAAGGGCTGTAAAAGATTCTGCATTGAAAGTGAATGCAAAGGAAGTTAAGCTGATCTATGAGCCAATGGCCGCTGCAATTGGTGCGGGTATTGACGTTCAGAATCCGGAAGGAAATATGATCGTAGATATAGGCGGCGGAACGACTGAAATTGCAGTCATTGCACTGGGTGGAATCGTTTGCGACAGATCGCTTAAAATAGCCGGAGATGTCTTTACCAATGATATTGCTTACTTCCTGAGATCCTATTACAATCTGTATGTTGGAGAGAGAACAGCTGAAAGAATAAAAATCGAAATCGGATCTGCACTGGAAGAGCTGGACTATCCTTTGGAAGACATTCCGGTACAGGGAAGAGACATGATCACCGGGAAACCTAAAGAGATCATGGTGAATTACAAAGAGATTTTTAAAGCCCTGGATAAATCCCTGATGAGAATTGAAGATGCGGTGATGGAAACGCTTTCCCTCACTCCGCCTGAACTGGCAGCAGACATCTATAAAACGGGAATCTATCTCGCCGGAGGTGGCGCCCTTCTTCATGGACTTGCAGACAGAATACACAAAAAAACAGGATTACCTGTATGTGTGGCGGAAGATCCTTTGAGAGCCGTTGTAAGAGGTACAGGTATCGCGCTTAAAAACATCAATAAGTTTAGTTTCCTGATGAGTAACTAATATTGACCGGAATAAATAGCAAAAGGCTTTGAATACATATTTAAGGCCTTTTTGTGTTGGGTAAAAAACAACAATATTACAAATGGTTAAAATATATTTATCACCTGAAATTGAATTGTTTTAATTAAAATTTTATATTTGCTGAGTACATAATTTGCATCCGGATTATAAGAAAAGCAATACTAAAAAGGAAAAAGTGTTCCAACATATCATCACCCAAAAAGCCATGAAAACTTTAAAAACAGCCTTATCTGTATCTATTTTCAGTCTTGTTCTTACTTCCTGCGCTACCATGCAGCGAACCGATCTGTATTTTGGAACCAATATCCCGACCGGAGGCAATGTAACCCAGCGGCAGTGGAAGGAATTTTGTGACGGGGTTATTACCCACTACTTCCCTGAGGGATATACAGAAGTAGATGCTGTCGGGAAATGGATGGACACCCAGACCAAACAAACCATTTCCGAAAATACCAAGGTGGTGACCTTTCTCGGTAAACCCACCAAAGAAAGAAATGCTTCCCTCGACAGTATTACACAAAAGTATATTCGTCAATTTCACCAGCAAAGTGTACTGAGAATAGATAGCAAGCCCAAAGTAAAATTCATCAGTAAGACATAATCTGTTTGTAAATTACTCTTTTCCTACATTTCATCCTTCAGGAAACTCCGTGTATACCCTTTCCATTAGAAAAATCATTAGTAACTGATTTTACTTATATTTTTTACAAGTAAGCTCAAAGTGAAATTCTTTTGTTCAAAACCCTCATCATCATTCATATAAAGAACAACCAAAAAAGTGAAATGAGTTTTAATATGTAATTCCGGATCAATAGCCTTAACTTGGCAGGAAACTTGGTAAGTAAAACAATAAAGCCGATCAGGTTAAAAAATAAACGGAAATACAATGGTAACGATCAACAATTTTGAAGAATATAAGTCCTATGAAGGAAAAACCATAGGTGTTTCCAACTGGCATCAGATAGATCAGGAACAGATCGATAAATTTGCTGATGCAACTTTAGACCGGCAATGGATACATGTCGATCCGGAAAGGGCAAAAAAAGAAGGACCTTTTGGATCAACCATAGCCCACGGGTATCTCACTCTTTCTCTTATCCCCTATTTATGGAAGCAGATAGCGGATGTCCGTAATGTAAAAATGGAAATCAATTACGAAATAGAAAGCTTCAAATTTGGGCAGGCTGTACGTGTTAACAGCGAAGTACAGCTACAAGCCACCGCAAAAATGATATCCAACCTCAGAGGAACTGTTAAAGCGGTGATCCAGGCTAAGCTGATCATTAAAGGTGAAGAGAAACCCGCATACACCGGTGATGTTATTTTTCTTTACCACTTCGCTTAAAAACAGGAAGAATTCATTATTTTCATCCCGTAAACATGAATAATGTTTAGTTGCATTCTATGAAAGACCACGAATTACATCAGCTTACTGATCTTCTTTTCAAATCCGGGAAAGAAGAAAAATACGGGCCTAAAAGCGTAATAATCGAAGAAGGAACAGTTTCGCGAAAGTTCTATTATTTAAAAAAAGGAATTCTGAGAGGCTGGACAAATTATGACGGTAAAGAAGTCACATTTCAATTCCTGTTTGAAAATCATATTTTTTGCTGTTCCGAGAGCTTCTTTTATCATCAGCCAAGCTCTTATACAGTGGAAACGATCGAAGCATGCAGCCTTTTATCAGTAGAAAAAACGGATATCGATACATTATCCGAAGACATTACCTTCGTGAATCTCTTTAATAAATATCTCATAAGCCGGGTAAATGATTACCAGCAGTTATTGATCTCTCAGATCCGGGAAAAGCCGGAGATGCGCTACAAAAAGCTTCTTGAAGAAAATCCGGAAATCATCCTCCGTATTCCTCAGCATTTGATCGCGTCTTACCTCGGTATGACGCCGGTCAGCTTAAGCAGGATCAGAAATCGATGAACGCTTCATTTCTTTACAATTGTTAACGACGGATCACTTACTTCCAGGCTACATTTGTTGAAAATTATATCAACAATGGAAAAATTAATACAAGCCGTATTCAAAGAAGTCATAGAAAACAAAAATTATGACGAATCCCTGATCAACAAATACTTCAGTGAAGATTATATTCAGGAGGTAGATGGGGTAATGCTGGATTTTAATTCTTTTAAAAATCATATCCGGAAATTAAAGGAAAAAGTAGTTGAGCAAAAGGTAGTGTTTGACAATATAATGAGTGATGAAAATTGCGTGATTACAAAGCATTATGTGACCAGTATTCTTCAGAATGAAGAGGTAGTAAAACACAAAGTCTTTGCAGAATTCAAATTCAAAAATGACAAAGTAGTCCATTGTGACGAACTAACTTTCCTTTTAGAAGGTGATTCATCTGAAAAAAAATTAGGTTCTGAAGTTTGATCTATTTCGGGCTATAATCTAAAACAAAAAGAGCCTTCTCAGGAAGGCTCTTTAAACGAAAGTATAAAAAACTGTTCTTTAATTTCCAAAATTCACAAAATGCGGAATATCGGTCGAAAAGTTATTGATTGGTAAAAGATTATTTCGGTTGCTGTTAAAATCAAAAACCGAATTATTATCAAACGGAACACGCGGATAATAAGTAAAAGAGATCTGGATCCTGTTGAATACCAGAAAAGGATTATTGATCAGAACACCAATTCCTATTTTTGTGTTGGCTGTTGTTTTCAGTAATTTGTCATCAGGCATACCCAGCCAGCCCACTGCGGCGGTTAAATACGGGCTGAAGTGAAAATTCTTCCATGTTTTATTAACGAACAACTGAAGCTGATATCTCAGAACCAGTTTCTTAGTCCCGATATAATCCGAGTTATAAACCGGAAATTCATCTGAAGCCGAAAGATTAATTCTGTCTTTGTACGAATAGTTATGCTGTGGATTTCCCAAAGCCAGGGTCGGAGAGAAAAAATGTCTCACCTTGGCAAATTTCCAATCCATCAGATGGGTAAAATAAGTTCCATCCAACCGGAAGGACTCGCGATTTTGATTGTCTTCATTAAAAAACCTTCCGAACTCAGCTTTTAAATTAAAATATCCCAGCCTGGTAAAATTACCATAAGATGCCGCAACTCCCACATATGGTTTTACGTCGTTATTCCTTGACAATCCCCCGGCAGTCAAATTCAACGATTTACCATAAGCAATATCTTCCGGCAAATCATATTGAAAAATATTTTTCTGAACCGAGAAATTTCTTTGGATAAACCCGATAGACATCAGGAAACTGCTGTAAGAATTAAAATACTGATACCGGTCGATTCCCGGGCTGTCTTTATATTGATAGTTTTGAAACCTCCCGATTATGGCAATATTACTGGAGACTTTTTCATTCGGATCGGATGAAACAGGAATCTGATATCCACCCCATACATCCTGGCTATATACCTTGATCTGGACTTCCGGATATGTTGTATCATTCTCTACAGGAAGTAAAACATGCCTCATGAAATATTCCAGACTAACACCACCGGCCCATTTGGTGAGCGGTGAGAAAAAGTCTCTCCTGACATTGAAGTTGATTCTTTCATTTTTAAAAAAATCCCTCTCCCCCAGAATCTGTGCATCAACATAGGACCCGAAAAGGTTATAGGCCGTGTAACTTCCCAAAAGGTAGTTTTGCTTTTCTTTAGAATCGTTTCGGTAAAGGAAATCGAAGGTATGGCCTAATCCCAGAACATTTTCTTCCGTAACTCCAAGGCCGATTTTACTTCCCGAGTAGCTTAGCCTGGGTTTTAAACTCCATGAGTCGAGAACCCTTACCACCACATCAATAGAATCATTGTTGGAATTACTTTCCTCAACACCGATATGAACCCTGTTGACAAAAGCCATCTTTCTCAACAAACGTTCGGATTCATAGAGTTTCTGCGCATTATACTCTTCCCCCTCGTGAAAAAGCAGGTAATTATTAACCGTAGAAGTCTTGGTATTAGGATGAAGGTGATTGGTGATCCAGTCGTACCATTTAGATTGCTCTTTGGTATCCTTGGAACCATATCCAAAGGGGTCTATCGTTTCTATACGGATATTTCTGATGTATTTCCTGTTATATTTCTCCTGCGATAGCTTTTCAGTTCTGGACTTAACAGAAGTAGAATCCGCTTCTCTACGGAATATGAGACGGTGAAAGAATTTGGTCACTTTATGATGATCCGAAAATTCTTCTATTTTGTAATAAAGAGAATCTTTTTTTTCCTGTGCATTTAAAAAGAAAAAACCACTGAACAGCAAAATTAAAAATATAGTAGATCTAGTCATTAGTCATCAAAAATTCAATAAGCTTGATAATATCAATTTACAAGCCAATAAGAATTAAAAACGTACTAAATTCTATTGAAATCACATCATCTTTCACTCCAGGAAAGATGAATGCATCTGCAGATAGCAAATGAAAAGTTATCTTTTGGTATAAGTTGAACTGAAACAAATTCAAAATCAATCAATTACTTTGTTATAGATCAACTGGCAATTTATTGCGCTTTGAACCAAAATAAACAGCAAGCGAAATACTGGGGTGTTCAACCGTAATAGCGCAAAAAACTTTTGTAGAAAACTATTTCAAAAGCGACCAGATAAGAACCCCCGCACCGGCATAGGCCGCTACCGTAATGATATCAGCTATGGGTTGCGAAAATCTTTTTTCAGCAATTCTTTCGGCATTAATCTGATTCTTATGAAATTTTAGAATTTTCTTGGGATTATGGACCGGATGCGCAACCAGACTATCACTCTCCCATCTGTCCACTATTACTTTGTAGGTTTTGCCGTCTGCTTCAATCCTCACATTTTTATTAGGTGAGAGCTTCTCCTGAACATTCACAGGAGCGGATACTTGTTGCAGATTCAGATTTTGGGAATCAGCGTTTGGATTTTTCGTTTGCGCAGGTGCATTATTACCAGAGCTCATTTTGGATGCCTGCTTATTGTCGGCTGTGGGATCGGCCTGTTTTTTTACCTGATAAGTATAGCAACTCACAAGAGAAAATGATATAAGGATACAATAAAGATTCTTTCGCATGAGTCAAATTTAAGAAATAAACGCAAAAATCAGTATTTTCTTTTGAAAGATCCTGTGATATTATTACCAAAACAAAAAACACTGTCAACAATAATATTTCCCTGTTTTTAAATGTATTGATTTCGGCCTTTAGGAGAAAGGGTTCAGGTCATTTGTTACTCCTGATTATCGGTTCTGATCAAGAACAAATTTTAAGTTCGCAAAATCCGTATCGGCTTCCACCAAAGTACAAATTCCATTGCTGTAGGTATAAGTAGTGGAGTTTCCGTTGGGCAGATCGATTCTGTACTTTCCCGAAGTAATCTTCCGGACAGGAATCATTTTTTGGAATTTCTCCGAAAAAACGGATTTTATATTTCCCGGTTCATTAAAATACAAACTTGCCGTCGAACTGAAAATTGACTGTTTCAGCGAGCCACTAGCTCCATCTTTATCCGAAAGATGATAAAAACTTCCGTTCCAGGTAGCGGTATTGTTCACCTTTAGTTTCCCGTTCATTGTCCGGTAAAGTCTGGCCTGCTGAAGGATATTCTGTTTAAAGGTAACCCCCATTTTGTCATAAATTTCAATACTGTAAAGAAGTTTTACTTTGGCCCTGGATTCAAAAAGATATTCAGTGACATCATCTTTTAGAGAACGTTCCACATGGATCTTGCCAATCATTTTATTGTCCTTGATAATGGAATAGTTCAATTCTTTGTTAATGGGTGGTGCCATGAAAGGTTGAAAATAATTGTACACCATCACCGTAAAAATCAGGAGTGCTTTCATAATAAAAATATTTATGAAGCAAAATTAGTCCGGGAAAAAGCTTAAAATGTTCCGGAGGATAAATGTGAACTTATTATTTTAAATAATTTAAATGATTAAAAATGAGATATTTGAATACGGATCTTCGTTCTTGTTTATAAAATTGAACTTTTTTAAAATAATTGTACTAAGCTTAGCCACCGATTCGTATTGCTGCAACCCAATTGACATGGGATACATTTTTCTTCACACTCTTTCCAATTTAAATTGTTCTGTTGTTACCAATATTTACAGGATAATTTTCATCAAAAAACTCAAAAAAAGAAATGATAATTTTTAATACGACGAGTTCTGTCGCTGTGCAAAAGTACCTTTGTATTAGAGATAAGATAAAGAATCCCGGGAAATTAATTGTCTTACTAAGCCAAATTTTAACCTAAAAACAACTTTTTTACATGATGTTTAAAAAACAACTGATAATCATTTTTCTTCTTTCTTTTTTCATTTCCTACGCGCAGAATGAATTTACTACGCTCTGGAAACCAAATGCAAATGGCATTATTGATCATTCAATAAAGTTCGGCGGCACAGGAACCGATTACACCATTTATTGGGAAGAAGTAGGATATCCTCAGCATAATGGAATCATGAATTCTGTCACTTCAAACAGTAACAATCCTATAACCATAAATTTCGGACCTTCATTACATGCGGATCCTCTGCAAGCCACCTACGAAGTGAAAGTATCCGGCGGTAACGGATTATTTTATGGGTTCAGGGCCAATACCGGTATTATGTCTCCTGAGGGAAATCAGGAGCTCATAGAAGTAAGTCAGTGGGGAAATACTACATGGCTCCAGCAATTCGAAAGTGCATTCGCGAACTGTCCCAGTCTTAATGTAACGGCTGCAGATACTCCTGACCTTACACATATAAACAATTTGTCACAAATGTTCCTAAACTGTTCATCTTTGACAGGGCACACTTCATTTTCTTACTGGAATCCGTACAATATTACGGATATGAGCGGTATGTTCAGCGGAGCTACTCTGTTTAATCAGAATATTGGAAACTGGGATACAGCAAAAGTAACCAATTTTAGCGGCATGTTTTCTTCTGCTTCTTCTTTCAATCAAGATATTTCTTCCTGGAATACAATGTCCGGAACTGACTTCTCTTCTATGTTTTCGGATGCTACTTCTTTTAATCAGCCATTAAATTCATGGAATACGGAAAATGCTACTAATTTCCGTTATACATTCTATAATGCAAAAGCATTTAATCAGCCTCTTAATAACTGGAATACAGGTAAAGTAAAAGATTTTGAGCATATGTTTGAAAATGCAGTATCATTCAATCAGCCCATTGGAAATTGGGACGTAAGCAAGGTTGATTATATTGCCGGATTTAATATGTTTTCGGGTGCTTCCCATTTTGACCAGGATATTTCTTCGTGGAACATCAAGCTTCAAAATTTCAGCTGGAATGCAATCTATTTTGGATTTAAAAATGCGGGCTTATCATGTACGAATTACAGTAAGTTTCTTATTGCTCTGAATAATAATCCTACATGGGGGAACTCAACAATAACATCCGGAACTATAGATGCAACAGGACTTGTTTATTCTACACCGCAGGCTATGCTGGCCAGAGCTCAGCTGATCAATAAAGGGTTTAATATTATTGGAGATTCCTATATTGCCGGTTGTTTTCTGTCAACAACAGAAGTTTCACCAAAAACAAAAACCTCTGCTTATCCTAATCCAACGACAGGAGTGATTAATGTGGAATCCGCTTCGGACGAAAATGTTCATTTATATAATATCAATGGTAACCTCATTAAAAATATGATGTTTAGAAAAGGGAAAAACACGATCGATCTTACTGAATATCCATCGGGAGATTATTTCTTAAAAGGTGATACGACTCTAACTAAAATAATCAAGCAATAACAGGTTAATTTACAATTAAATCAGCTCCAAAGTCATTGTACTTTGGAGCTTTTTAAGTATTATATTTATGTAGGTGAAGAAAATTTAAAAGGCAATATAAAATGACAAAAATTTGATAATTACTATATTATCCTTACCGCTTTAGCAGCTTGTGGATGCACAAAAATGCATTTTTAAGCAACTGTGAACCATGACGACTTATCAATTTCTTTCATCTGTTGTGTATTTCCTGTTAAAATCCTCTCAATAAATTTGAATGCGAAGATTTATTGATAAAAATCAAATAGTCAAAAGAATCTGCAATATTTGTTTTTCTAAACTCATTACTTTCAGTTCCGGAACCGGTTTTTCGAAACAGAATCTTTTTCAATATCCATTCTCCCAATTCATTTTTATCAGTCTTTATAGATTTTAAATCTAACACAAAATAAGGTATGTTTAATGAATTTAAATTATATTCTAAACTACCTTGTGGTGATGTTTGTGATGTGAATGTTCCTATCTTTTTATTTACGCTCGCCGTGTAATTCCCTTCAAAAAATGCAAATCCAAAGTTCACATAATCACTTTGATATTTTTTGTTTATATGAAACCCCATTGACGAGGAATCTTCTTTAGAAACATGGAAGTTATGGGCAGATACGATTACCCTGCTTGGGTTATAATTTTGTTTGATCCAATCTATATTTTCAGCCATAAATTTATCCCTGGTAACTGAACTTCCAACCTGTATATTTTGTCTTATTACTGTAATATTCTGTAAATATCTTTTCTTTGTCTCTGCATCATCAATTTTCACAGCATTTTGGGAGATTTTATCCAATAAGTTATTTATAGCATCCTGAATTTTATCTGTATATTTTCTTTGACCTCGATTGTTTTCTTTTAAAATTTTAGTCAGATTATTAATATCATCTAGCTCATAATTATTTGCTTTATAAATGTCTGTAATCTGCTGTAAAGCTCCAAAATAACATTGCATGTCAAAGCCGTCAAACAGTATTTTGTTATTCATATTTTCGTTATGAAGCTTTAACCATTCAACAAAATCCAAGGTCTCTTGTGTTTGCCAAAGCCAAAAATACATTCCGTGCAACAGCATTTAGAAATCCCGATGGTTCAAAGGTTCTTATCGCATACAATAATAGCAGCTCAGCAACTTCATGCAAAGTCAAATGGGGGGCACAATCCTTCACCTATAGCATACCTGCCAATTCGGCGGCCACATTCAAATGGATTGGCAGTGTCTCATAGTCATCCACTGCACCAGGTAGTTAACAATTCCTGTCTAATTTGGCTAGGCGAATTAGATCATCAATAAAAATGTTTGAAGATACGCTTGTTTTGGTCACATGACAAGATTATTCAATTCTGCAATTCTTTCTAAATCTTCCACTAAATGTTTCGATATTTCTTCTGTTACTGGTACCAGAAATTCAGTATTATATAAACAGTTAATGACAGGCTTTCCTAATCAGAGAAGCATGAGATCGGGTTGTCTAAAAAAAGCAATAGAATCCAATTAAAAGAAAGTTAATAAAATTGTAGATACAAAACTAAAATTTAATGCGAGGTTACTTAACTACAAAAATTGCGTTACTAATCTTAAAAATTGCATTTACATTAAAAATATATTTTGGTACACTTATGTATATTATTACCGAAGTTTTTTCTCTTATAATCTTTAAGCTTCAACTTTTTAAAAAGAAAATGAATTGGTACACTAAAGTGTATCATTGCCTATTTTAATTTTCGTCATTTAAAATCCGTACAAGTACTTTCCCTTTAACCTTATGAAACTCCAACGCTTCATGCGCTTCCCAAATCTTGTCAAGAGGAACAGTGAGTCCAATAGTAGGAGTATATTTTCCTTCACTAATACAATTACTAATATCTTCAATCGCTTTCTTTTTAAATTCTTCTGGCATTGTATAGACATATACAAATCGGAAGGCAATATTATTTATCATGGAATTTAATATCGAAAGAGCGAAATTTTCGTCCATTTTTTTTGCAGAGTATGTACTTATAACTCCGCCTTTTGCAATGCTTGCAAGATCAATATTTAAATTGGAACTCAGGTCAACTTCAATAATCCGGTCCACTCCCCGACCGTCTGTTGCTTTTTTTATTTCCTCAGCTACATCTTGGTTACTCATGTTGATAACAACATCTGATCCTTTTGAACGGACACGCATTTCGTCATCCGGGTTCCTTATGGTAGCTGCAACCCATGCTCCTGACCATTTAGCAAGCTGTATTGCCGCTTCACCGACTGCTCCTGCTCCCCCTTGAATTAATACCCTTCGACCTGCGATATTCCCGTCTGCAAATAAACAATAATGCGCGGTCATTGCTGCTATTCCTAAACTTGCACCAGTCTCAAAAGAAACATTTTCAGGTAGTTGTACAGCCTGATTGGCAGGAATAACAATGTACTCGGATGCTGTTCCATTTGCTCTGCCATATTGTGCTTCATATATCCAAACTCTTTCGCCAATCCTTATAGCATCTATTCCTTCTCCCACAGCATCTATAATACCTGCACCGTCCTGATGTGGTATAATTCTGTTAAAAAGCATAGGCCCCAAAAAACCTGTCCTCGATTTTATATCAGAAGGGTTGACGCCTGATAAAATAACACGGATACGAACTTCTCCTCGTCCGGGAACAGGAATCGGCAATTGATTTACCTGCAAAACGTCGGATGCTGATCCCTGTTGTTCAAAATAAGCAGCATGCATCGTAATTTTATCTGTCATAACTTTTATTTTTTAATTAATACTTAATACACAGACTCTGTAACTTTTTTACGGTAATGAACAGGGGATACTCCTTCTTTACTTTTAAAAAACCGACTGAACGTCTGAATATTATCATATCCAAGTTCGTAAGCAATCTCTTTTATGGATAAACCAGAATAATTAATCTGTCTTTTTGCATGAATCATTATTCTATCATGAATTATATGAAGCGGAGCCCGACTAGAAACAAGAGAAAATAAGTTCGACAATGTTTTTGGAGATTTATTGAGTCTGGAAGCATAAAAAGCAACATCGTGATGCTCTGCAAAATGTCTTTCAACCAAATAATTAAATTCCCTGATTACATCACTTTGGCTTTTTTCAAGATTACTAAATTTGTTTGACTGTCTGAGGATTCTTACAGATAAGATTAACATTCTTTTTAATAAAGATTGTAACATGTCTTGCTTAAGAATATCGTTTTTATTTATTTCCGAGCAAAAAATCTCCCAAGATAACTCAAAATCCCTTATCATATCATCATCAACAGTAACGATAGGAATGTCCGAAGCTCCGAAAAACAACATTCCTTTACTACCAACTTCATTATCATGGTTTACAATACAATAAAACGGTTGATTAAATCTTACCATTCTGGCAGACTCAATCTCCAGAGAATCAATCTTATGGAATTCTGTTAGAAATATAATCTGATTCTTTTGAAGAATATAAACATATTTATCTACCTCTATTTTCATGGATTGCCCCGTATTCCATATAAAAGTCATGTCAGTTTTTTGTACGTTTGAAACGATATCAGCATTTGTCTGGTCTAGATTACAGACCTGCAATGTTTCATTTAAATCATTCGTAAAAATCATAATTTTTTAATCTAAATAATTAACATCATAAGTTTTTTGTCCATTAAGTTCATCCAAATGTTTTAAAAAACTTTTTCTTTCTTCCGTCATTTCGGGAACGGGTAAAAATTCATTTTCTGCCACTGGCTGGCCGATCGCTTCAAAAATCTTTTCCAAACCTGCAGGCATAACCGTACAAAGAAGTTTAACAAAAGAATCCGATGTATTTTTAAAACAATGAATTGCACCACCAAGAGGGATTGTTACAAATCCACCTTGAGAAACGACTTCTTTTCCTTTCTCTGTTTTAATTTCAACTTCTCCTTCCAGTACGTAAAATATTTCATGTGTATCCGGATGAGAATGAGGCGGGGGACCGCCTCCGGGCGGAACCGTCATTTCGATGACTGCATAACTTTGATCAGTGTCATCACCTGACACAATTACTCTGTAATTACCGCCCGCAACACCCAATCTTTTTCCTTTTTCTTTATCTCTGATGCTTATCTCTGATTCCATAATTTTCAGCTTAGGGTTTTCTGTAAGCAAATTTACAGACCATATAGCTTCAAAACGTTGACATTTGTCACAATACTCAAATGATAAATAATGAAAAGAAAAAGAAACTATGTTACAAAAAATATCAGGGAATACACTAAAGATCACGATCCGATCAAGATACTTTATCCTGGTTCAAATAATTACTGCAGACTCAGATATTGGAAGTATCGGAATAATAGATCACGTGACATTTCGGAGTAAACAGAAATCCCTATGCATCCTCACGTTAAAAATGAAATTCTTTCTTATTTCAGTATAGGAAAAGTAAAACATTCGGATTCTGAAGATTCACTGAAAATCTTGGTAGCAAGAAACTAATGCTGATGGAAACTGGTAAACGATTTATCATGAAGAAGATATTGACGGACAGGCCAAGTTGCTCGAGAGACTACAAATATATATCGAGTCCGGAGAGAGTCTGAAACCAGAGGTAATCATCCAGGATTTCGATAAGCTCTACAGCAATAACAAATGACGTTTGCTGGGATCTCAATCAGCAAAAACCAAATCCCACTTCAACAGCCAGACCTGAATATTTTTTACAAGATTGTTCGGTATACAAACATTGTCCTTCTAGATTGTCTTAAAATGGTCTTATCGGCCTGCTGCACGTTTATCCAGGCTTTTCTATAATAAATTCGGAGATTATTTTAGAAAAAAATGATTCACTTCTTTTCATAGACGAAAAATTTACTATCGTCACTTCAGCGGAAGTAGAATTGGTTTATTTTTCACAGATGAAAACAGTTCTATTTTTAAAAGAGGCATGTATGGTGGAAATAAAAGGGGTTAAAGTTATTTAATACAAATTAAGACCTACTATCCCCACTTCGTGCTAGATAATAAGTCTTTTAATTTTTTTAATGTAACTTTTAGGATATTTAAATATAAATTAAAAAACAGTCTTAATTAGACTGTTTTTTTAAGTGGTTGCTAAAATCGTCTTTCAGACTCCTGTATAGGAAGATCATTTACGCTTGCAAAACGTCTCTGCATCAAACCATTCTCATCAAATTCCCAGTTTTCATTACCATAAGCTCTGAACCACTGGCCTTCTGCATTATGATATTCATATTCGTAACGTACAGCAATACGGTTATCCGTAAAAGCCCACAGTTCTTTTTTCAATTTATAATCCAATTCTTTTTGCCACTTTCCTGTTAGAAATTTTATAATTTCTTCACGGCCTGTTATAAATTCAGAACGATTGCGCCACTGGCTGTCAACTGTATATGCTAATGCTATTTTTTCAGGATCTTTAGAATTCCAAGCGTCTTCTGCCAACTGTACTTTTTGTATAGCAGTTTCCTGAGTAAATGGAGGTAAAGGATGTTTCTGTTCCATCTTGTTATATATTAAAGGAGATTGAAATTGTATTTAATTTGAGTGTAAAGAAAGCATAGTTTCAACACCTGGTTTTAAAATCTGAAGTCTTTCTCTAATTCCCAAAATATCGAAAGCCTCTTCCAAATTGGCATTGTTTTCTGTATAATGTGACCATCCTTCCGAATGTAAAGGAATAATAATTGATTTTGGAAAAACATGAGCGGTATCTAGAACATCGTTGGTACCCATTGTTAAGTTAAATGGTCCCCTGGGACGAGCCGCTCCTGCAAATGCGAAAATGTAGGCCGGATTTATTGTTTTCCCGAGATTTTCAATTTCATTGTAGAAGACGGTATCTCCGGTAATATATAATTCAAAATTATTTTTTCCTGAAACGGCAATATGAAATCCTATAACATCGCCTGCTAGCTTTTCTATTCCTGCGGGACCGTGGCGGGCAGAAGTAGCTGTTATTCTGATTTCGTCCCCAGCAGGGGAACTATAAGCTATATATTCTTTAGGATCTAAACCGATACTGTTTCCTTTTAATCTTTCCGCTCCTTTTTTCGTGGTCAGCGTTGCTTTCACTTCTTTTAGGTATTCCCGGCCCATGTTATCTAAATTATCAAAATGCTGATCATGACTCAATAAAACAATGTCAACGGGCTTTCCGGGAATTATTGCAGGTCCCGACAACTTTGACTCTTTCATTTTTTCATTTAAAATGAATGAAGTTCCTTCAGGATCTAAAGTAGGATCAGTCATTATACGAAATCCGCCAATATTAAGAAGTACTGTAGGACCTCCGATATATGTGGCAGTCATGAGAATATTATTTCCCGTATCTGTAGTTTTGATATTTCTTTCCATGATTTTAATTATAATTCTATTGAAACAA
Source organism: Chryseobacterium sp. PTM-20240506 (assembly GCF_048296755.1). Lineage (NCBI taxonomy): Bacteria > Pseudomonadati > Bacteroidota > Flavobacteriia > Flavobacteriales > Weeksellaceae > Chryseobacterium > Chryseobacterium sp. PTM-20240506. Next base: position 147,173 of record NZ_CP182581.1, on the reverse strand, counting down.
ATTTACAGCAGCTGCACATTCAAAACGTTGATATTTGTCACAAACTCACAATCGACAGAAAAATCAATTACCGAAAGCTTTGTTTACGGATTCTGCTTAATGTCTCTCTTGAAATTCCCAAATAAGAGGCAATCTGATGCAATGGAAATCTTTGGATCATTTCAGGATGAAGTTTAACGAAACTCTTATATCGTTCCAAAGCACTCAGGCTAATCGCATCGTCAACACGTTTTTGCGTTGCGATATGGTTGTTTTCACTCATCTTCCAAAACATGGCTTTAATAGCCGGAATTTCCAGAAACGCATCCAGATTAGGTCTTGGTAACACTAATAATTCTGTGTCTTCCCATGCTTCAATATAATATTTTGAAGGTGTTTGATTAATAAAACTCTGCCGGTCTACAATCCACCAATTTTCTATTGCCAATTGAAGAATGTATTCGATGCCGTGGCTGTCTACACTGAACATCCGGATTGCTCCATTAAGAATAAAACCTGTGTATGGACACGCATTACCCTCCTCCAAAAAATATTGTTTTTTTCGCAACTTTTTAGGAAGCAACAACGATTGAATTGTTATTTTTTCTTCGGACGAAAGCCCTGAATTGCTGTAACGTTCTATATAATCAAAAAGCGGTTCGTACATTTTTAATAATTATTTGTTAGTTGGCAACCATAAAAGTCGCTTATTATCAAAATTAAAAAAATTCCCGCTTTTTTCATATTTGTATATTTTATTAATTTAAATAGTAGTGAGTATTAAAATCACCCTGTAAGTTTTATAGGGTGATTTCAAAAAGTGAACAACTTATTTAACTTTTCTGTCTAAGAAATTTTCAATAATTGCCGCAATTTCGTCACCATGACTCTCTAAAGCAAAGTGACCAGCTTCAAACAAATGGAATTCAAGATTTTTTACATCTTTCTTAAATGCTTCTGCCCCTGAACCCGGAAAAATGTAATCATCCTTGCCGTAAACAATAAGCATTTCCGGTTGATAATCTCTGAAATATTGCTGCCAACTCGTGTACAAAGGGATATTATTCTGATAATCATAGAATAAAGCTAATTGTATTGCTCCGTTTTCAGGTCTTTCCAAATGTCTCAGGTCAATTTCCCAGTTATCCGGAGAAATTACGCTTGGATCCGTTACACTGTGGGTATATTGCCATTTCAGACCATTGAGGTCATGGAAACCCCTTAATGTATTTTCAGCTTCTTTATTGTTACGATCTTTCCAATAGGCTTTAATCGGATCCCAGAACGCTTCCAGCCCCTCTTCATAGGCACAACCGTTCTGTACAATTAATGAATCTATTTTTTCAGGGAATGCACTGGCAATTCTAAAACCGATGGGAGCTCCATAATCCATCAGATAAAGACTGTATTTTTTAATATCAAGTTTTGCTAACAACTCTGTCACTATTTTTGCAAAATTATCAAAAGTGTATTCGAATTCACTCATAGGTGGCTGCTCACTTCTTCCATAGCCTGGATAATCAGGAGCAATCAGATGATATTTATCTGAAAGATCATTGATAAGATTTCTGTACATGTGCGATGAGGTCGGATAACCATGTAACAAAACTAATGTCGGATTTTTTCTGTCACCTGCCTCTCTGTAAAAAATTTCTATTCCGTTGATATCAATTGTATTGAATGTTGTCTTCATTGTTGTAAGTATTTAAGTTTAAGATTTATTTTAAATTATAAGTGTTGATTAGTTTTTAGAGATTGGAGCCAGCTTTGGAAAGTCAATATCTGTATCTGCCAAAATATTTGCATAATTAGTAAAAATGCTGAGTGATACCTGAGCTAAAATTTCCAGAATCTGAGCGTCATTGTAACCTGCTGCTCTTACTCTTTCTAAAGATTCATTAGAAACTACTCCTTTAGTATTCAGAATTTCTTTAGCAAAAACCAGGGCTGCATTTACCTTCTGATCTGAAGAAACTCCATTTCTTGCATCGTTAATATCCTGTTCGCTGATTCCCATTTTGCCACCGACAAAACTGTGTGCAGCGTTGCAATAGTTACATCCGTTTTCGTTGGCTACGGTAAGTGCAATCAGTTCTCCTAATTTTCCTCCAAGCGAAGAATAACTTAATCCGGCATTGAAACCCAGATATCCATTAAGTACCGCTGGAGAATTTCCTAAAGTTCTCATCATGTTGGGAACCATTCCCATTTTAGATTTTACAGTCTCGAAAAGTTCTTTTGTTTTTCCGGTAGCTTCCTCCGGATTTAATGCTTTAATGCGTGCCATAATAATATTGTTTTTAAATTATTAAATATGTTTGTCGTTATTGACGGTACAAAATTGTGAATTTGAACCAGGCAACAGTTAGGCATCATTTCCCGAAGAGTTGGCAATTTTTCTAAGCGTTATTTTTCTTAAATTTTTTAACAATTATTTTTTTTAAAATGACAAAATATCAATTCCAAGATGGTCTTTTATCATTTAATAAACTGATAATCAGGTTTTTTAGATATAAAATTTAAAAATTGATTGACATTTATCACAGTTTTTTTGTATCAAATATCACCGTTTTAGGGCTTGCAATGAGCATAATTTTGTCCTGTACAACAATCATATAATTTCTGTTGTAGCAAAAACAAATTTTTATTAACATTTAAATAATTACATTATGCACACAAAAGCATTCAACCCGGAAAACGCAGCAATGCTGCTAATTGATCACCAAGTAGGAACAATGGCATGGACACATTCTCATGACATTAATTTAGTAAAGCAAAACGCAATTAAACTGGCAAAAATTGCAAAAGCGCTTAATATGCCTGTAATTCTTACTTCAAGTATGGAAGAGTATGTACAGGGACCGTTGATTCCTGAACTTGAAGAAATTTTACCGGAAGCATTCAAAGCACGTATTAAACGTCCGGGAATTGTAAATGCCATGCACCATGACGGTTTTAATAAAGCAGTAAAAGATTTAGGACGTAAAAAACTTTTCGTAGCCGGAGTCACTACTGAAATCTGTGTTACTTTCCCGGTTTTACAGATGTTAGATGAAGGATATGAAGTGCAGGTTTCTGCGGATGCATCGGCTTCTTATACAAAATATGGAGATAATCTAGCTTTGGAAAGAATGAGACAGGCAGGAGCTATTATTACAACAGTTGACCAGATTATTTCTGAATTGGCTATCGACTGGACAAGCCCTAACGGACAGAAATTGGTAGGAATTTTAAACTATCATTAATCGTCAATTTAACAAAAAGAAACACGGGTTCTGTGGAACTACCTGTGTTTCTTTTTTTATTAAAATCAAAGTTATGAAAATTATAAAAGCTTCAGAAAAACATACTCACGGAAATTCTACTTTTCAAGTGGAAATTCTATACCCTGGTGCCAATTTGGATAAAACAGATACCGGCTTTTTTACCATTGGAAGAATTGATCATGCGCTATTCAAACCTCCCGGACTGGTGCCGATGCATCCTCATCAGAACGATGAAATTTTATCTTACATGCGCTCAGGAAAAATGATTCACAAAGACAGTACCGGACATGAAGAGCATTTGAATAGCTCTTATATGATGATGATGAACGCCGGAAGTGGTATTTCACACGAGGAAAGTTCAGAAGAAAACGTTGAAATGCTTCAGATCTTTATGCGCCCTACAGAAAATGATTTGCCTCCGAAGGTTCAGTTTCATCAGTTTGAAAATATTTACAGCGATAATATTTGGCGTTTAGTTGCGGGAAATCAAAAACACGCTCCTTTGAAATTAAGAGTGGAAACTAATATTTTTGATATAAGATTAAACAAAAAAAATTCTATTAAAGTTCCTGAAAATTATGATAAGATTATTAATTTTCTTTACTGTTTTAATGGAAATATTAAAATCGGAAATGAGACAGTTACAAAAGGGGATTCTGTGATTTTTGAAGAAAATTTAATTATTGAAGCTGAAACAGAGAGTAATCTGGTTTTATTTCAAATTAAAAAAAATGCAGAATATAGTGATACCGGAATGTTTAGTGGTAACAAGTTTTACATTTGATTTTACCTATAAGCTACTTTGAGACAATTTGTTGAATTCCCTCCATACTCTGCTGTATAATTTGTCCCGATATACAATTTATCCAGATTCGTTCCGTCTTCATAGTAACCGATCGGCAGGGTGTGGTTTCTTGCGCTAAGATTTGCTGTGGCCAACAAATCTCAGGTCCATACGTTTGAAGACTTCAGTCTGTTCATATTTTGCAAGTTTTATAAAATCTTAAGTTTAGCAGTCCTAGTTTTAAACTTTGTTAACAACTCCTTAAAAAAACTATTATAATCCCTTCTGTACTGTAAGCATCCAGGAGCCGAACGTTATACACTGGTTTCCATGTATACAGAAGCAATAACTTATTTCACACCACATGCATATTTTGAGCCATTACCTAATTATTACACTTCTTTGAAATGATATCAAAAATACTCCATTCTTTCACAAAATAGCTTCCAAGCTCAAATAACTATTGATAATTCGTTTTTTTCTAAGATCTTGTAATTCATTATATTGATATTAACTAACAAAGCAAAGTCGCCCTTTCATTAGTAGTTCTTTTTTTATCGCTAAACTAAAAATTAGTCCTTAAGTTTTGCTAAAAAATTTTGTAAATTTGTAAAATATTATTTAGTCAAGCGGAATGGTAGAAAAAATTGCAGTAATCGGCGGCCTTGGCACTTTATCCGGTGGCGACCTGTTCTTCAAATTACTCAAAAACAAGAAAGTTCTTAAAAATCAATTGGGCTACCACTTTATCTTTGAACAGCAACCCTACAGCCAGATTAACCTCCCCTTACATCAGGAAGAGGATATCAGATCAAGAAAATTTTATACATATAATGTTAGTAAGAATTTTGAGAAAAGAGATGTCACTAAAATACTACTGCCCTGTTTTGCAAGCCATTCTTTCATTGATGAGCTACAGAAGGAAATTTCTATTACGATCGTAAATATATATGATGCTCTTGCCGCTTATATACGTTCGAGATTCTCCTCTGGAACCAGAATTGGTATACTTACCTCTGATTTTGTTAGGCAGAGCAAAAAGCTTGACGAATATTTTCTTGATTATGAACTCATATTTCCTATTGATCAGGATAAGTTGATGGAAGCAATATATGGTAAATATGGAATAAAAAACGGATATTTTGAAGGCCTATCATTCGAGTACATTTACAAAATCTGTGCAGAACTAACTGAAGGCGGCTGTGATATTATTTTGCCAGGTATCACTGAACTCTCACTAATTACTGAATTATTGCATAGACGTGGTATCCAAATGATTGATGTGAATCAAGTGTATGCAGACTATGCCCTGCTGAATCCTAACAGTAATGTAGAAAAGTCTTTTAAAATAGGTATCCTTGGAGGAGTCGGGCCATCAGCTACAGTAGACTTCATGAACAAGATTATACAGAGTACACCTGCCCAAAAAGATCAGGATCATATCAAAATGGTAGTCGAACAAAATCCGCAAATTCCCGATAGAACTGCTAATCTTATTCGGCAGGAAACTGATCCTACTGTAGCCATGTTTTCAACTTGTAAGCGATTAGAGGCGGAAGGTGCAGATGCGATCGCCATTCCGTGCAATACGGCTCATGCTTTTGTCAAAGATATTCAGGAGCATCTGGGAATTCCAATTATTAATATGCTGAACATTACCGCTGAGCATATTCTACAAAATTATGGTTATATAAAAGTTGGTCTGCTTGCTACCAGTGGAACTTTACATAGTAGGGTTTATCATGATGTGCTAAATGAGATGAAATTGGAAGTTATTATACCCGATACAAAACATCAGGAGTATGTTATGGAAAGTATTTATGGTCAATTAGGTGTAAAAGCAGGATTTGCTGAAGGTATTTGTAAGGAATATGTACTCAAAGCCGCTGACTTTTTGATTCATGAAGGTGCTGATGTGATCATCCTTGGTTGTACCGAATTGCCATTAATGTTCTCATCGGAAGACACTATTATAAGTAAGGGGAGAAAAGTTACTTTAGTAGATCCCACACTAATTTTAGCTAAGAAAATAGTTGATCTTTCAACAGTACAATGAATCATATAGATTTGAAGTTCTGATGACTATTAATATATTTTTTTAGAATATTTTATCATTGAAAATTTTGCGACATTTCCAGGCAGTATATTGAACCCTATTGAAATATTGCTCGTAAAGAGAAACTGCAGGACCGACTACTAAAATTGCAAAGCCACAATCGGAAATCTTATTGGCTCCCAACGGAATAAGCCACACCCTGATTTGCTCCTAAAAATCCCATTTTGGAATAATTCAGGTCATTTCTGTTTTTCAAATAATTATAAGCGGAAACAGCATCATCCGATAAGTCATTAATATCTGCGGAGAAAAAATTACCAGTTGATTTTCCAGTCCCCTTTTATCAGCTTTTCATTATAGTACACGGTATCCTCTGTTATATACAGCTCAAAATTCTTTCTTCCACTTACACGGTAATATGAAAGCCCATCAAATCCCCCGTGATTCGTTCGATGCCTGCAGAACCGTGTCGTGATTGAGTTGCCAGTATCTTAATCTGATCGCCGGAAGCTGTGCAATATGTTCAATTTTGAAAAGAGGGGAAGGTTAACTGAGTTTCGCTATAATCTTTCAGCACCACCTTTAGTGGTCAGAATATCATCTGTTTTTATTTTTAGTTAGGAATTACCCTTTTATACGATTGCGCAAAGTACTTAGTTCTTCCTCTAGCTTTTCAATATATTCCAACTTAGGTCCAAGTATTTCTGTAATTTCCGACTCGGTGTATCTCGGTATAATATGTTGTGGGCAGTTCCAGTCGTAAGCTTCGATCCGAAAGATCAGCATTCGCTCCGGTTTGAATTTATAATCATTAGGTTTCAATTCTTTAAATAGAGCCGGATCGTCCTCAATTTCTATAACCTCAGCCTTAGCATAGATTTTTAATCTTGCACGCATAGGATATGACATCATTATCAGTGATACCTTATTATTGGTGACAATATTTCCAACGGAAATATATTGCTTATTCCCACTGAAATCAATCATACCAAGGGTCTCCTTATCAATAACTTTAACAAAGCCTTTTGGACCACCACGATGCTGAATATAAGGAAATCCATTTTCGCCAAATGAAGCCAGATAGAAGCTATCCATCCCACTTATAAAACCCTTTTCAACTTCTGTCAGACCATCGCGGTAACTTTGTTTTTCCATCCGTTCATAGATATCACGGCTTCCCTGTTGTTCCTGGATCGCCTTAATTACTTCTGTAAATGCTGTGTTTGCATAATTCATCTGCTGTAGTTTTTTGATAGTTTTAAATAGACTGGATCTGTCTGATCATCTGATTGCTAAATCCCCATTCATTGTCATACCATGCCATAACCTTTACCAGGTCACCATCAACAACACGGGTCATTTCCAAATCAACAGTTGAAGCAAATGGACTTTTGATGATGTCAGTAGATACAAGAGGTTCGTCTGTTACAGAAATAACTTTACTATACCGCTCAGTTTTTGATTCTTCAGTCAAAATTTGGTTAATTTCTTCAATGCTCGTAGGTCTTTCTGCAACAAAAGTTATGTCGGATATAGAGCCTACAGGAACTGGTACTCGAACTGCTATACCATCAAACTTTCCTACATACTGAGGTAGGGCTTTTGTTGTTGCTATAGCAGCCCCTGTAGCAGCTGGTGCCAGATTGATACCTGCTGCTCTGCCCATACGGGGCTCTTTCTTAGATGGGGCATCAATTAGGGTCTGAGATGCTGTATAACCATGTGTTGTATTCAAAATTGCTTTTTTGATACCAAGTCGTCTTCCCAGTATTTCAATAATGGGGCTAATGTTATTGGTAGTACAGCTTGCACATGAAAAAACTGAAACTTTACCGTCCTCTGTATTTACACCATGTACGACAGTTGGAGTATCCTTGGTCGGACCGGAAATCACCACAAATTTTGCACCGGCTGTAAGGTGCTTCTCAGCATCATTTTTATTGGTGAACAAACCTGTACTTTCAATGATTATTTCTGCGCCTATTTCTTTCCATGGTAAACTTTCTATGTCCGTGACGTTAGTATATTTAACTGGCTTACCATTCACAACAATTGTATCACCAGCAATCTGAACATCTTTTTCATATTTGCCATAGTTACTGTCGTATTTGAGCAGGTACACAGCATTTTCTATACTCATTAGATCATTGATACCAACTACTTCAAGATCATTCGTATCAAAAATGATTTTTAAGGCAGCACGGCCAATACGGCCAAATCCGTTAATAGCGATTTTTTTCATTTTGTTACTTTTTTAATATATTTGGAATTGTGAAATTTGAATGAAATTACAACATATTTTCTACATTTATGTCATGTTCACAGTCGGAATAACCTTGGAACCAATTAGTTCTATGGCCTTCATTAACTGGCTGTGTGAAAGACCGGCATTGTCCATCTGAAAAGTGAATCTTTGGATACCTCCGAGTGACTCACTGTGATTAATTATTTTTTCTGCTACCGCTTCGGGACCACCTACTACTAATACACCTTTGGGACTGACATTTAAATCAAACTGAGAACGTGTGATTGGCGCCCACCCTCTTTCTTTGCCAATTCTGTTCCACTGATCAACATGTCCGGGATAATATTCGGCGATAGCATTCATATCGTTTTCAGCAACATAACCAGGTGAATGCAGACCGACCTTTAAATCCTCGGGTCTAAATCCAGCCTTAGCTCCTGCTTCTCTGTATATATCAACCAAAGGTCTAAATCGTTCCGTAAAACCACCAATGACAGCTACCATTAGTGGTAATCCTAATCGGCCTGCCCTTTCAAAAGAGGCTGGAGTACCGCCCACTCCCAACCAAATAGGGAGCTTTTCTTGCAAAGGTCTTGGATAAACTGGAAGATTGTCTAACTTTGAACGAAATTTACCGCTCCAAGTCACGAATTCGTTTTTACGGATTTCCAGCAAAAGATTCAGTTTTTCATGGAACAGCTCATCATAGTCGCTGAGATTCAGTCCGAAAAGCGGGTACGCTTCTATCGAGGATCCCCTGCCAACAACCATTTCTGTTCTTCCCTCAGAAATAATATCCAGAGTTGCAAAACTCTGGAAAAGCCGGACGGGATCTGCAGCTCCAAGAACTACTACTGCGCTTGCCAGCCGTATCTTCTTGGTACGAGCTGCTGCGGCAGCTAAAATAACTGCAGGAGCAGAATCTAAAAATCCTTTTTTATGGTGTTCACCAATCCCAAACACGGATAATCCTACCTGGTCGGCAAGCTCGATACGCTCAAGCAATTCTTTCATTGCAAGATCTGGTGTAATTCCTGTAGTGCCATACATGGCAGATGCAAAACTGTCAATTCCTATTTCCATAATAAATATTTGCTTTTGAATGAAAGCGGCTAACATTTAGCTGGCCGCTTAAAATTATTTCTTCAGAAATGCTTTAGCCTTCTTGTACCTGCTTTACAAATTGCAGATCTCCAGCTAATTTGACATCTTCTCCAATCATTAGCCCGCCTGTTTCCAGGGCAGCATTCCATGTCAAACCAAAGTCTTTTCTGTTGACTTTTCCTTCAAAAGAAAAGCCAGCTCTCGAATTTCCATAAGGATCTACTTCGATCCCGTTAAAATCCAGGTCGATGGTAACAGGCTTAGTAATTCCATTGATGGTAAGATTACCTGTAAGCCCATCACTAACATTTAGTGCTGAAGACTCAAAAGTGATGGTTGGATTTTGTTCCACATTGAAGAAATCAGCGGATTTCAGATGGTTATCACGATCAGTATTATTGGTTGAAATCGAATCGGTTTTGATCGTTACTCTCGTTTTTGCATTAGTAAACGTATCATCCTCAGTATCCACTTCCACATTAAAATCTGTGAAGCTTCCTCTTACGTTAGAAATCATCATGTGCTTTACTTTAAAAGTAATATCACTGTGCGTTGGGTCAAGATTCCATTTTGTTGCCATGTTTGTAAATTTTTAAGTGTTATTTATAATTAATTTTTATTTCTATTAGTAACTTCTTAGAGCAAGAAGATTATATATTGATAATCGTATCTGAATTACTGTCGTTCTTAAAGTTTGTATGTCAAAGTTCAGCTATTGTCAAAAGATAGGGAATGATGTTTATCAAAAAATACGATTGATAAATGTCAAGCCTAGTCGATCTGATAAAGTCCAAAAAGATTTCCGTCAAATAAAAGATGACTGTAAGCATAGCTTTCACATGTCCTGATAATACCATCAACAGGTTCAACTCCAGCTTTTAGCAAAATATCCACGGATTTTTCTAGGTCGTCCACCTGGAAACCTATCACAATATCGCCGTCTCTAAAAATCATTTGAGGACCGACCAGACCTGTTCCATAAATCTCCAATACTGTATTATCATTTAGCTTATAGGCCGAAAGGCCTGGATCTCCCAGCATGTTTTTTGCTCCCAATACCTTTGCAAGTGCTTCCCAGTATTGCGCAGTTTCAGGTTTGCCATTTATAGAAATTCGAAGCGGAATTTTATTTTTTCTCATAGTTTGAAATCTTAATTTTTGAACTTAAGAATGATAAAATGAAAAACACTTTCGTTTTATCATTCTTTAATAAATCCGATAGCTTTATTCAAAACGACAAGCTTCTTCAAAGGCCAGACGCGGATCACGCGGATGCAATTTGGAATCATCTCCATAACCGATCGTGCAGATGAAATTTGCCTTCCATGAAGTCCCTTTAAAAAATGTTTCATCGATAATATTATTATGGAATCCGGACATTGGACATACATCCAGTCCGAGACCACGTGCCGCGATCATGAGATAAGCTCCAGTTAGGGAACTGCTCCTGTAGGCTATAGATTCAGCAAAGCTGGGATCATTTTCAAACATTGGTTTAACATCTATTCTCGGAAATAGTTTTGGTGCCTCCCGCCAAAAAAGCTCGTCCTGTGCTATGATCGCGGTCACTGGTGCTGACTTAACCTGTCCTAGATTGCTCCCCATCCCTTCTAATGCGGGATAAAGTTTTTCTTTCCCTGCTTCACTTCGAACAAATATAATTCGGGCAGGTTGCAGGTTGCCGCTTGTCGGACCATATTTTACGATCTCATATAGTTTTTTTAAGTCTTCATCTGAGACTGCCTTATCCGTCCAATGGTGGTGTGATCTTGCTTTGGTAAAAAGCTGATCAAAAACATCGGTAGAAAGAATTTTTCTATCTAAACTTTCGGCATCATTGTAATTTGTGTGAGGATTTGAATTTGTTGTCATTATAGTAAATTTTAATTGTCCTTATATTATCTAATGTATTCTTTGTTTATAGGGACATTGCCCTTGATTCATTTTGATGTTACAAATTTGCGTTAATCATAAATAAGCATTAATGACCTTTGTCAAAAAATGGTCTTGACATTTATCAAGAGCATTGCACTGACATCAATCATGGATTCGTGTAAGAGAGCAGATGTTTATAAACAAAAAAAGGACTCAAGCGAATCCTTTCAATTACTAAAACGTTTATGCAGTATTGGAAATTTACAGCCGTCTCTATTTTATGTTTTTATGCAACAGATTATCCAGCGCTACCTTTCCTGAACCATATTTCGCCAGCACCACTAATATTCCTATCACAAGCAAATGGTATTCATAACCTTCCCCTTGTAAAGTGCCGGCCCAGCCCATAAAGAATCAAACTTGGATATGCGCTTTAAAGATCATACCTAGCCACAGCAGTGATCCGCTTAAAAAGTCCAAATAAAATAAGCAGGAAAGTAACCACCTTTTGATTGTATGATCGTATAATTGTATAATCATTTAATCAACCGTTCAAGGCATTCTTTTTAATTCTGCTTAATGTTTCAGGGGAAATACCTAGGTAAGATGCAACCATGTTTTGCGGAAATCTTAAAATGAACGATGGATAGGACTTCATCAACTCTTCATAGCGCTCTTCTGCGCTCATGCTTATGGCTGCATGTATTCGTTTTTGGCTTGCTATGAAACTCTGCTTATCCATTGATTTTAAGGTAGCTGCAACAGCAGGAATCGCCGCCATAAGATCTTGAAGATGCTCCCAGGTAATCTGCAATAGTTCAGAATCTTCAAGCATTTCTATGTGAAATTTTGTAGGGGTGCCCTGCGTATAGCTTTCAGGATCACCGAGCCACCAATCCTCGACTCCAAAACGAACAATATGTTCCTGACCTTTATCATTAACCGAAAACATACGGGCAGATCCTTTAACAACAAAGCTGGCATATTTGCACACATCACCCTCCTGCAGAAGATATTGCCGTTTCCGAAATTTTTTTGGTTTGAATTTTTCTTCTATGAGGATCTTTTCATCAGATTTCAAGGTCATTCCGGATTTGTCTTCAATATATTTGAATAAGGTTTCGTGCATAGGTGATCAAATAAAAGCTGTACTAAAGGTAAAAAATCTTTTTTAAGTAGAATAATGTGCTAATTGTTATTCTTACTATAGTTTACTTAAGATGCTTGTATTCCTAATCTACCACATTCCTTTTAAACATATTTTGAGTTTAATATTTTTGTTTTCAGGATGCCGTGATATTTTTTTGTTAACAATTTTTTTAATGATCCAGACCGATAATATAGATAACTAATACTTTAGTGAAGTCTTTCACAATACTTCACTCGGGAATCTTCCCGGTGAAGAATGGAAATCTATTGAAAATTTTGAAAACTACGCTATTTCCAACTATGGAGATATGAAAAGCCTTGAGCACCTGATTACATCATAAGATGAAAAAAGCGTAAGCCATCGGAATTGATTATGAGACAATTCATGAAATTCTTCAACAAATACCTAGAAAAGATTTTTATAATATACCTGCTTATTATAATCAGAGGGAAAATGATAGCGAAGGTCTGTGCCCCGTTTGGTATAACATCATTTCGTGGAAATTCAAATACCGAGCCTTTTCTGATCTCATTTAAAGATGGTAATAGGTTTCACCTGCATGCTGAAAACTTGGAAAAGCTATCTGTCAGTAAAGACCATTTTAGAAGAACCGGGGCAAACCTGGTTGCAAATAGCAGAGACATGTATGAAAAAGAAGGTAACCTATACAGTGTTGAAGGTGAGCTTATAGCCACTTTTTAAAATATCAATATTAACAGCAGGGCCCTGGAAATTGTCAGTAGAAATAACCTTCACAAACTAAGCATGAAACATCTCACAGTAGGAGGATCCAGATGGTTCTTTAAGAATTACCATCCTACAAAAGAAGATTTTATTTATAAAAAGAATAATTCGGAAACAATAAATTATTAAAGGAATCCCTTGGAAAAAACTGGGTACCGCATCCATAAAATACCCCATGCATGAATTTAAGCTTTTGGAAACAAGAATAATGTCTATTAATTTGAGAAATAAGCATGACGAATAATCCATACTTTTATAGCCCAGTAAATCATGATAGTTAAAAAATTTTGTTATCACTTACCAGTTACTTTATGAAAGAATATGACATTAATGATAAAACACTTGTTATAATTAATGAAAATGAACCCTTATGGGATTTCAATATATCCAAACTTTGGTTATACTCAGAGTTTCTTTACTTAAGGGAAAAGATAAATGATAAAATACTGATCGAAAATATTTAATAAGTAGGTAATGATGGTTTATTGAATTTTTCGGTTTCGTTTCTTTTTATAATTTCAAATTCGTCACCCTTGTTACCTCCAAATTGCATTAAAGAAATCCTTAAAATTTTCTCAAAAGCTGAAAACGGGATGTTATTATCTTCGAATACTTTTTTACAGAGTCCTAATTAATTTTTTCTAATTGCTGAGATCTGATACTCTGACAGGTTGTTATAAAATCAAGCCTTTGTCTTGGGCTGATAATAGTGATATCCTTAGTCTTTGTAATAATAAATACAAGATCTGTTAGATTGGAAGCATATACTGAATACCTGCCATATGGTTTTGAATTAAATATTCCAAAGTATCCCCAAAAACCCTTCGAAGCAAACATACGCATATGCATGTTGAATGCACGTGTATTTGTTTCTTTTATATCCACCAAATCATAAATGTTAATCTTTTTTATTGTAAAAACAGGTGATTTTATAAGGATATAATTATCCTTTATCAAATACTCTCTAGGATGTAATATATAGGGGACTATCGCTATTATTGCAAACAGCATTAAAAGAAAATACTTCGCTGCTGCTGAAGGAACCTCAACATAATCTTTTTTAAAAATAATAAAATAATAAAGACTAATAATAAATAGATTTAAGACTAATGTTAAGACTATAGTCATTGTGCCCATTTTAGCTTTGTACTTTCTTACCATAATAGTTTTTGATAAATAATTTTTTTATTTTCGAATATATGATATTTTCATCATCAAGATAGAGTATCAATGCTGCAGCCATGGAACAGAAAAAAGAAACTAAGCCATGAGTAAAAATAATACTCAAGTGAAAAATCAACCCAACAATTAAAAAAGAATATCTTAATTTTCTATTGGTAGCTAATATACATGCAAAAAGTAAGAGTTCCAAGATAATTACAGACCATGTAAATAAAGGAGTAAATTTACTTAGTGTAAAAATATTGTAGATTCTCTGAATCCAAACCGGCGCTCCAAATACGTTGTGCGTAAACCAATAATAGGCACAGGTTCCATTTCTCCATTCTTCATTGTATAGTTTTCCAACAGCCGAATGCAGGTATATTATAGCAACCTGAAGAATAATCAAAAAATAGTATATATTAAAAAAAACATTAATAGGCTTTCTTCCCTCACTTTTTCTTTCTGGTCTCCATTGATTTAACCGATTATCAAATAAACAGATAAGAACAAGCAGAATGGTAAGATTTGAGGCAATTTGATCACCACCTTCCACAACCAAGAAACTATTACAAATGCTATAATGTACCCATGCTTGTAATAAGCCTGTTACCTGGGGAATATATCCCGTAAAAACAGATAGCAGGATCAGGATCGAAATATATTTTCCCAACTCCAAACCTAATAAATAGAAGATACTGAAATTGGCGAGTGGTATATTTCTTACGAATATCATTTCCTGTTTATTCGACAATAACTCAAAATCAGCCAATTCTGGGACGTTATTGAATAAAAGAGTTAATAAGGCGCCTAAAGCAAATATAGATCGGGCAAATGCTAAACGCTCACTAAATATAGATTTTCTTTCCAACAACAAAATTAATGACCTCATTTCGTGATAATATTTATGGGGAAAACTACAAATTTGGAAGGGTACTCTGGACTTTGGTTTAATAAAGACCAGGGCGGGAGAAATTCCAATGAAATTAAGTATCTTCCATTAAAATTTTTAATACTTTTCTTATCTATCACCAAATCTGAATATTGTAAAGTGTCAGGTTTTATCCCATCCAGAATATTTAATTCAGACTTTGTAGTTATTGTGAAAGATTTAACAGAATCTTCTTTAATTCTTTGTGTAATATTGCCTATTTCAACATTTAATACCCGATTGTGTCTCGATATACCAAAATAATATTCAGAAGAAAAATTTCTAAGATTAAGGTATTCTATCTTATTCCCTTTGACAGAAAAGATATGAATTTTTGGATCTTTTGAAGTCTTGGTAAAAAAAGCCCAACCTTCCGGAAAAAACGATACGTAGGATGCTTTTATGCTCTGACTATTGTTAAGAGGATTATTTCCTAAATAAACACTGAGGAGTTTAAAGAATATGAATAAAACAATAAATAGCCCTGAAAAGAGAGCTATTATTGAATATATACTTACTTTCTTCATGTAAAATACTTAAATTCCCTTTAATTGCATTGTTACATCCGAAGTAAATTTTTCTTGTAAGTAAGGAGTATCCATTCCTGTCTGTGGAGCATATAAAAACACAGCTACTGCACCTACAACCACCACAGCTCCTGCAACTGCCACAACTGCCCAAACAACAGTGTCAGTATCAAACCAAACCGTATCCCCAGCCTGTATTTTGATTTGTCTCGCTTTTGAAGCAACCTCTGGGACTGATGTAGAACTGCTGATGTCACTTTGTTCTTTGACCTGTGTCGCATAAAGATTTGTAAGCTCTGTTGCCGTTGCATCATTAGTTTGAGCTAATGCTATTGTTTCTTTTCTTACAAGCTGGGCAGCCTCTTTAATGGCAGCTTCAACTTTGTAATAATCCCCAGAAGAAATGTCTGTTCTGAATTTATCCAAATAACCAGGATTTGAAACTTCAATATTATTAACAACATTATTTTGGAATGCTTCAATCTCTGCAATTTTTGTATTGTCAGTAATAAAGTTTCTAAAGTTTAATTCTTTAAAATCTGATAAGCTATTAGCAATATCTCCTTCAAAAAACATTACTCCTTTAAAAACATCAGCATCACTAAGCGATGCTATTTTTGAAAAATTACTACTGTTTTTTTCATTTTTGATTTCAATACTCTGATTGTCACGAGTATCACCTTGACTACACGACATGTTTAAAAACGAAGCAAGTAATGTACCTAATATGATAGGATGACTTGCGATTTTTCTTACCGATTTCATAATATAATGTTATTAAGTTTTAATATTTGGTAAAACTATAGATTAATACCTTATTTAACAATCCGTAAAATGTATACTTTATACGTTTTTAGAATACAATTATTTTGTTTATAAATTCACAATAATTTTATATTTTTGATTTATATTTTTGACATTATGAAAGTCAGATTAGAAAAAATAAGAGAAAAACGCATACAAAAAGGTTATTCTCAAACATATATTGCAGATCTACTTGATATTTCACAAGCACAGTATAGTCGTTTAGAAAAGGGAGAAAATGATTTTGATATAAAAAAACTGGGTGAATTATTAGAAATTTTAGATATTAATTTTTTTGATGTCATTGAATTCAGTGGTAAGCAAAAACTTTTTGCTAATTCATTACTATTAGGAGGTAGTGGCTTTTACAATAGAGATGCTGAGTTGATTAAGAAAATTGTAACTGAGGTTGTGGATAATTTATTTACTTATCTCCAATAAGTTTGAAAATATTTGAAATTTCTAGATTTAATTGATGTAAAATAGAGATTGATCGTGAGAAATAATGTCATTAAAAATATATGTATCGCCTTAACTACAGGATCTGCAGTCTATGTAATTAATAAGTGGTACTATACAAAAGAATTAGACTATCTTGCATTAGTATTTGTTATTTTATTCCCTCTTATTGCAACATTACTACCATACTTCAATCGTAAAGATTATATTTTTAAATTTGAGCCATCTGATTGGACTCAACTTCCAGATGGCCACTTCCACATGAATGTTCCTTACAAAGTCCATGGAATAGAAAACCCAAAAGCAGTACTTTATGTTATAATTAACAATTCGTTATCGCGTGTATCCGGATCTCTTAATGTGGAAACAAATATCTCTTAAATTGAAAATAGTGAATCCCTCCGTAAGATCAAACAGGTCTACAGGAAGGTTCAGTGCTTTGTACAGCTGAAATAGAGAATGAGATTCGAAATAGTCTAGTGATTCCAATTTTACTGCATTACAAATTTGAATTCCAAATTTAATAATTTGAAAACTTAAACTGATGAAATCAGGAATTGATTTGTAGTCTTGATACAAATATTAATATTTAGAAAATGCTTAATCCTGATATGCTCCTCAATGTCTATAATTACCTGATTGATAAGCTAATATTTTTTATAGTAATTCAAACAACAGGTTAATAACTAGATAACACCATAAAAAAATAAGCACACCCAACGGCATTCATTGTTGCGGGTCTGGCATCAAATATAGAATCTAGTACTCTCAATAATTCTATCTGGACTAACAATTATCGCCCGAATCGGTTGTGATATAGATAGCTCCGTCCTTGTTTGCTTCGTATAAATCATCTCCCTTTGCAAAAACTTCAGCTAATTTATCCACCTACCTTTAATTTCTTTACACTTTTAACAATAAATGCTAAAAGCAGTTCACCACTTGTGCTTATCCTAACTTATAGTAAATTTCAAATTATAATATTAAATATTTCTGAAGAAAAAATTGATTCTATAAGTATAGTTTAATTTGACTTAATCGAACCAAATCATCGATAAAAGTGTTTGAAGATACGCTCGTTAAGGTCCCTTGACAGGAATTATTTTAGACTTTCCGTTTTCAATTAATGACTGTTCTACCAAGATAATTGAGCAAGAAATAACGTCTATTTTTGTTCTCCAAGTTTACCTTTTAGAGTTAACATGTCGTTACTCAATTTTTCATCCAAAATCTTAGCATATTGTTGTGTAGTTTTAATATTTTTATGTCCCAGCATTTTGCTCACGCTTTCAATCGGTACTCCATTAGACAATGTAACAGTAGTAGCAAAAGTATGTCTTGCTATATGAAATGTCAAATCTTTATTGATTCCACAGACACTAGCAATTTCTTTGAGATAAGAATTCATTTTCTGATTGCTAAGAACTGGGAAAAGGACATCTGAATTCACACATTGCGGATGATTTTTATATTTTAAAACCAGCTCCTGAGCTAAAGTCAATAATGGAATTCTGGTTGAAGTACCGGTCTTTTGACGATGTGTAAAAATCCACTGTTCCCCATCAATACCAATATTGATGTTAGATTTTGATAATTGTTTTACATCTACATAAGCCAGACCTGTATAGCAACTAAAAAGAAAAATATCTCGTACTTGCTTCAATCGATCGGAAACAAATTCCTTCTCATAGATCATCTGAATTTCTTCTTTAGCAAGGTAAGGACGTTCAACAGCTTTAATCTTTGCTTTATAGCCCAGAAAAGGATCTTTAATGATCCATCCGTGGGCCATACATAATCGGATGATCTTTTTGAAATTCTTTAGGTATTTCACAGCTGTATTGTTTCCACATTTACGTACACTGCGGAGCCAGAAGTCATAATCACTTACAAAACCGTGATCGATTTGCGTGATATCAATATCAGAAACTTTGTATTTCCATCTAATGAATTCCTGTCTATGCTTTAAAGAAGTTTTATAACGCTCCAGTGTTCCTGGGGCAAAATCCTTACCAACCAAAGCTTCCACTTTGTCATTATGCTCCTGGAATATCGGAATAAGCATTCTTTGCTCAATATCAGTTCCAAGCAGTTTAGATTTTAAACTCTCTGCTGTTACAAAGTTTTCATCTTTCAGCATCAGGTAGTGGAAATCGTAAACTTTCTGTTCTAAAGTTTTAAGATAGAGATTCAGTGTTTTTGCTTCTTGCGAATTGCTTAGTGCTTTGTGTGCTTTAACATCCCATTTCTTCGGATCGATATACCTTTTAGCAGCAATGTCTGCTGCCTTGCCGTCTATCGTAATTCGTAAGTAGATGGGAGCGGTTCCGTTGTTTCTGATTTTATTCTTTTTGATAAAGAATAACAGGTTGAATGTTTTGTTCATTGTGTGATAACTTTAATGATTTACTAATTTACTTTTTGTTACCACTTTTTGCAAGATGTACAATCGTTAGACTGCTTATTGGTCGGGCTTTCCGTGATTTTTCGTGACCCATTTTTGTTATTTTTCGAATGGGATACGAAATAGGACATATAAATCGTGACCTAGTTTGTTTTTTTTTGATACTGCACTAAAACAAAAAACGCTGTAAACATGATGTTTACAGCGTTTTAGCTTATTTTGGTTTCTAACCTTGCGGAGAGTGAGGGATTCGAACCCCCGGACCTGTTACAGTCAACAGTTTTCAAGACTGCCGCAATCGACCACTCTGCCAACTCTCCCTGAACTCCGGCTATGCCTTCGTTTTCAGTGGTGCAAATATAGAACGTTTTTTAATTCTGACAAAATAATTCCCGGATAAATTTTAACAAAATAAAATAATCAGCTAGAAATCAACCGGATTAATTTCCTGGGATTGTCTTTCTGTGTGTATTGATCAACAAACAGGATAAAAAATAAACGCACCAATTCATGATGCGTTTATGATATGATGTATTGATTCAAGTATTAATGCAGTTCAGCAAGATACTTTTCAGCATCCATGGCTGCCATACATCCGCTTCCCGCAGCTGTAATGGCCTGTCTGTAGATGTGATCCTGAACATCTCCTGCTGCAAAAACACCAGGAAGGTTGGTTCTTGTTGATCCTTTCTCCGTTTGAATATACCCGTTTTCATCCAGATCAATTTGTCCGGCGAAGATATCTGTATTAGGCTTGTGGCCGATGGCAATAAAGATCCCGTGCACATCCACGGTAGATTTTTCCTGAGTCTGGTTATTGATCACCACAGCTCTTTCTACAAGATTGTTTTCCCCTTCGATCCCGATCAATTCGTGATGAAACTTCACTTCAATATTCGGTGTATTCTGAACTCTGTGAACCATTGCTTTTGAAGCTCTGAACTCATCCTTTCTTACCAACATGGTTACTTTATTCACCAATTTTGCAAGATAGGTAGCTTCCTCAGCAGCTGTATCACCCGCTCCTACTACCACTACGTCTTTTCCTCTGTAGAAAAATCCATCACAAGTGGCACAAGCAGATACTCCTCCTCCATTATATTTTTTCTCATCGTCCAGCCCCAGATATTTTGCAGTGGCTCCTGTAGAGATAATTACTGTTCTTGCCAGGATTTCTTTGTTTCC
Source organism: Chryseobacterium sp. PTM-20240506 (assembly GCF_048296755.1). Taxonomy (NCBI): domain Bacteria; kingdom Pseudomonadati; phylum Bacteroidota; class Flavobacteriia; order Flavobacteriales; family Weeksellaceae; genus Chryseobacterium; species Chryseobacterium sp. PTM-20240506. The sequence continues at coordinate 126,499 of NZ_CP182581.1, read as the reverse complement.
AGCATACAATTTATGAACACCACCTACTTCTTTAGAAAATTCAGCCTTTGTGATCATTTCATAATGAACTTTGGTGTCAAATCTTTCTGCCTGTTTCTGCAAATCCATCATCATTTCAGGACCTGTAATACCTGCAGGATATCCGGGAAAGTTATCAACCTCCGTTGTTGTTGTTAATTGTCCGCCCGGTTCCAAACCTGTGAACAATTCAGGTTTAAGATCTGCTCTTGCTGCATAAATTGCCGCTGTGAACCCAGATGGCCCTGATCCAACTATTACACAATCTAAAATGTTTTGCTCCATAATTTACTTTTCAAAAAGATTAAAATTAAAGTTCGCTAATTTCGTAATTTTTAATGTTTTATTAAAGGAATTTTAATGATACTTGTCAATAATCAATATGTCGATTGTCGATGAATGTAGTATTGGTTATCAGGCGCTGGTTTCGGGTTCATCAGAGTTTCAAAACTGCTAAATTGCTTAATCGCGAAATCGCTTTATATGTCAACATGAGCAATCTCCGACTTCTCAGCGCTCTATAAAAATCTTACCCCCTCAACTCTCATCCAACCTACACCTTCATCTTAAACTTATCCACATTAATAATCTTATATACCAGTTCCTTGATCAATTCTGCTTCGCTCATATTCACGGCACCAAGCCCCTTTCCTTTCATATCGAATTCCCTTAAAATAGAAATAACCCTTGTTGCATGTTTCAGAGGATATAGCCTGGCTGTTTCTGCATAATCTTTTATAAAATAGGGGTTGATTCCCATCTGAGAGGCGATAACCTGTGGTGGCTGCCCTGCCATTGTCTGGTAAATAATTACATTTGAAAAATAATTGTACAAACTGGCCAGCATCATCACAAAAGGATTATTCTTGGGATTTTTTCCCATAAAATGGGCAATTTTAAATGCTGCATTGGAATTCTTTGTTCCCAAAGCCTTCTGAAGTTCAAAGACATTGAATTCTTTACTGATCCCGATGTGGTTTTCAACGATCGTTCCGTCCAGAACTTCTCCTTCCTTTAAAATGATCTTTAATTTTCCAAGCTCATTGGCGATCCGTGAAAGATCATTTCCAAGATACTCCGCTAAAAGATGGGAAATATTAGGTGCTGTCTTAATATTCAGCTTGATGCATTCATCAGCAATCCATTTAGGAAGATTATTCTCCCGGATCGATTCGCTCAGGAAAAGAGCCTTTGCCTTGTCCAATGCTTTTGTTACTTTTTTGCGGCTGTCCAGCTTTTTATGCTTGTGGGCAAAAACAAGAACGGTGGAAGGTACAGGGTTTTCAACATAAGATTCCAGGATTCTGCTTTCCTCTTCATTCAGCCTGAGATCCTGTGCTTCTTTTACAATGATCACCTGCTTGTCCCCCATCATAGGAAATTGTCTTGCCAGCGAAAGAACTTCCTGATAGGTAGTATCTTTCCCATAGGTCACGGTCTGGTTGAAAGCTTTTTCATCCTCTTCCAGAAAGTCGTGTTCAAGAGCCTTTACGGCAACATCAATAAAATAAGGTTCATCTCCGTGGAAAAAATAAATCGGTAAAACTTCTTTATTTTTAATATTTTTGAGGATTAAATCTAATTCTTTCATCTTTTAATGGAACTTCCAAAACTGAATTTTCAGGAAACTTTTGATTTTAAATTCAAGAAAGACAAAGATAAGTTTTTTATTTATGACTTGGTTCGTAAAACTTACCTTTTGCTTACCCCTGAAGAATGGGTAAGACAACATTGGATACATTATTATCTTACTGTAAAATCCTACTCCGTATCTGCTTTGGTTACGGAAAAAAAGATCGTTTTAAACGGCCTCACAAAAAGAGTTGACCTGCTGATCACAGAAAAAGCCCAGCCTATTGTTTTGGTGGAATGCAAAGCTCCCCATATTAAACTGACGGAAAAAACTTTTGAACAAACGGCAAGATACAATTCGATCATCGGAGCTAAAGAAATTGTCCTTACCAACGGCCTTCAACATATCAATGCTTATTTTGAGAATGAGCAGTATCAGTTTTATAAAGCGGATCATTAAAATTCCATTTGCCATTCAACACATCAGCAACCGATTGTATATGAATCCTCCCGTTAACTAATAGTTCACAATTTTTAAACACAGTCTATAGTTCATAAGAGCATAAATCTCCCTACATTTAAGCTACAAAAATTGTAAATCATTAAATAACAAAGCACTTAAGAGATTCAGTTGAATGTAAAATTCAGATGATAAAGCTATTGTGCGGTTAGTAAATATTGAGCGGATTACTATGAACATCAGGAATATTATATTCGATTTCGGGGGCGTTTTAATGGATTGGAACCCAAGATATTTTTTCAGGGACTATTTCAATGACGATGAGAAAATGGAATATTTCCTTACCCACATCGCACAGTCTGAATGGAATGAGGAACAGGACCGGGGAAGAAGTCTTATGGAAGGAACCAACATTCAGGTTCAGAAATTTCCGGATTGGGAAAGAGAGCTTAGAGCCTATTATGACAACTGGCATGTTATGCTGAAAAGTGATATTCCACAAAATGTGGAGGTTTTAAGAAAACTCAGCAAAACCAATTATCATCTTTACGGACTCACCAACTGGTCTGAAGAAACATTTCCCTACGCTCTTGAAAATTATGATTTCTTCCAGCTTTTTGATGGAAAAATTGTGGTCTCAGGAACCGAAAAACTGATAAAACCGGATCCCAAAATATGGCATCTCCTACTGGAACGTTACGATATCCATGCTCATGAATCTGTTTTTATAGATGACAATCCAAAGAATATTGAAATGGCAGAATCTTTAGGTTTTCATACCATACAGGTATATCCTACAACAGATCTGGAAAAAGAACTGATCGGTTTGGGATTGAAATTCTAATAAATAACGGATTAACAATGTTTTAATGGTTCTTCTAATAAGTTATTTTTATTAACTTAGATGAGGATTTTGATACATTTTTGTTACTTTATTGAGGAGAAATCCCCTCTCTTTACATGCAGTTTCAAGATCGTATCTCATCCATATTCCTTCAGCTATTAAAGAATAATTAGTGTAATTAAAATAACAAAATATGATACGTTCCATCTTATTAACCACCCTTTTTATGACATCGGGAGCATTATTCAGTCAAAACTTAAAACCCGTTTCTTATCAGGACGGCTCACAGAAGCTCAATGGCCTTGTAACATCCAATGCCGGAAAAAAGCTTCCGGGAATACTGATTTTACCCGCCTGGAAAGGAATTGATGACGAAGCCAAAACAGCTGCTGTAGAGCTTGAAAAACAAGGTTATATTGCGTTTATTGCTGATATTTACGGTGAAGGGAATGTTCCTGCCGACAACGACGCAGCCGGAAAAGCAGCGGGACATTACAAACAAAATTATACGGAATATCAAAAACGGATTTCATTGGCGTTAGAACAGCTTAAAAAGAGCGGTGCATCCAACGGGAAAGTAGCTGTGATCGGCTATTGTTTCGGTGGAACCGGAGCTTTGGAAGTTGCCAGGGCCAATATGCCTGTAGCCGGTGTTGTATCGATTCATGGAAGCATTGGTAAGGACCAGACAAGAAAGAACGGTCCGATCTCAACGAAAATGCTGATTGAAAATCCAGCAGACGATAAAGGAGTTACCCAACAGGATTATGATAACCTGGTGAAAGAAATGAACGACGGGGCTGCTGACTGGCAGATCATCACCTATGCTCATTCAAAGCATACGTTTACTGATCCAAAATCTCCTGATTACAATGAAGTGATGGCTAAGAGAGCATGGAACCATACCCTGATGTTTTTGAAAGAAATTCTGAAGTAACTTTTATCCGGACAATGTATTGATCTGGCGATACAACAACCTTATATTGTCAGATCAATATACTGTCCGGTTTCTTATTAATGGCTACTCTTCCCTGTTCACCAGTTCCATGGAAAAGGCAGGAAGACAGATCGCAATGTATTCACAGGGCTCAGTAAAAGGATTACTGTAACGTACTCTGGCTCCCTTTTCCACAAGAATGCTTTGCCCCTTTTCAAGGATGACCGTTTCACCGTCAATTTCAAACTGCTTTTTTCCGGAAACAATAATGGTAAATTCATCAAACTGAGGAGTCTGGTGAGGTTCGCTCCAACCGGGAGGTGCTACCATATGAGCAATTGATATATCTGAATTATTCGTAGAATTTCCCCAATGTTCCTCAATGAGTTTCCCATCTGTAGTGGGAACGATAAAAGGGGATTTCTGAATTTTATATTTTTTCATTTCAGCCAGCTTTCTTTTTTGATTTCGTACACAAAGTTGGTCCGGGTAGGTTCTGCAAAATAAGCAACCTCTTCTTCTCCTGTTTTTACACCTCCCAATCGTTCCATAGCAATCTGGGAGCGGAGATTTTCTTTTCCTACATGGAAATGAACTTTATCCACGAACTGAAAAATGTAATCCAGCATCAGCTTTTTCACTTTAGGATTGATGCCTTTTCCCCAGGATTTTGTTCCATAAAACGTATACCCGATAAAGATGCTGCTGTCATCTTCGTCGTAATTATAATAACGGGAGCTTCCCAATACGTCTCCCGATGCTTTATCAATAATTTTAAAAGCTCCTTTACTTTCCATCGCTCCCTGAAAAAAGCTTTCAAAAATGTCTCTCTTGTAACGGTCTTTGTTCGGGTGTTGTTCCCAGACCTTAGGATCTGAAGCCAGCTCGTATACAGATTCAAAATCCCCTTGTACCAAGGGGATTAATTGAAGTTCATCATTTTCTAAAATAGGTTGAACAGAGAAATTCATACGTCTTAGCTTTTGGTTTTAGCTGCGTCGGTTTCTATTTTCTTGATTTCTTTCAACTTATCAGAAATTTTGATCACCGCATCTAATTTTGCCGGCTTCAAAGCAACTTCTGCCTGAGCCATATCCCACTTAATAACCAAATTTCCGGAATTTTCATCGGTAGGGTTTAATGTAATTTCAAACCATTCCTGCTTATCTGCTAATTTATTTACGGGTACGGTAACGTCTACAACATCCTGCTTTGGATCATAGGTGTACGCGCCCCATTGCTGGAAATCTTTATTTAAAATAACTTTCCATTCTTTTTCAGTTGGAATAATGAATAGTCCATAAGTCCCTGCAGGAACTGTTTTCCCTCCAAAGTTAACGGACTGTCCGAAAGTAATTTTTGTTGAAGAGTTTGCTCCTGCTCTCCACACCTGTCCATAAGGAACCAATTCACCGAAAATTTTACGGCCTTTCACTCCGGGTCTTCCATAATCGATCGTAATCTTAGACATCGAAAATTGTTGTTCCACTCTCTGACGTGGACTTGCTGCCGGTACAGAATAATCCTGTGCAAAACTTAAAGCTGAAGCAGACAGGCAAACTGCGAATAGTAATTTCTTCACGTGTAAATTTTTGCCTAAAATTACGAAATCAAAATAAAACAGCCCTCCCCATTCTTAATAATTTTTGCTTTCGCACTATTAATTTTTAAGACTTTCCAATACTTTTTTTGCCTGCTCAATATGCCTCAAATGATGGTAGATCACAAAACGTAAAGTGTCTCCCAGCTTCAGTTTAATAAGCTTTGAAATACTGATGTTCGTTCTGGTCTTTTCAAGGTTAATATCTTTAGCTTTCTCAAGCAGTCCGAGTAATTGATGCTGTTGTTCAATAAAATCCTTCAACACGTTCTTATCCAATTTACTGTGAATGGAATTCATTGTTTTGAATGTTTTCATTGGATTAAGCTTCTCTTTTGGAAGCATGGACTTTGCGAAGTAGTCCCCTAAAATTCCAGGTGAAAAAGTAACTTTGGGTGGAAATTTTGAAGATAATATCCTTCGGTGGATTTCCGGAATATAAAATTGACCGTACCGGTTAAGGTGCGCTATACATTCCAGTACAGTCCAGGAGTTTTCAGAGGTTCTGTAATTGAGTTCCTGATCCGTTCTATTGAGAAGAGTTTCTACGTACCGGGTGTTATTTTGCGTAATTTCCTTTAATTCTGATAATAATTGAGCGGTAAGAATTTTCATTGATCCTTTTTCTACAAACTTCAGGATTAATCCATTCTGAAATCTTGATTGAACTCAAGATTTCTTTAGCCTCGATAATGTTTCGGGGCTCATGCGCAGATAATTGGCAATATATTTATTGGGAATCTCCTGAAACAGCTTCGGACTCCTTTTCAAAACCCTCTCAAAACGCTCACGGGGAGAATAGATCAGGAGATCTTTTTCCCTTTCAATCTGTTGCAGAACGAGATCTTCCAGAACATGGGTCCACCAATTCAGATGCTGGTAATCCGACCGGATCAACTCATAAAAATTTTTCTTGGTGGCTATTTTTACAGTAGTCCTTTTTATAGCCTGGATGTAAAAATCAGAGGGTTTTTCTGATAAAAAAGAATCAAGTGAAACAATAATGTTCCCTTTATATCCAAACCTGACGATCCGTTCTTCATCCTCATCCATGATAAAAATCCTTACACTTCCTTCTTGCACAAAGTAAATATGAGTATCAGTCTCTCCTTTTACTTTTAAAAACTGGTATCGCTGAATGGTTTTCTGAGCCTGAAATAAACCGGCATCGATCATTGTTTGGATGGTATTTACAGAACTCATAAATTCCGGATATTTGTTATGATGTGTTCTATAAATTTAAATAAAAAATCAGAATAAGATCGCTTTTTCCAGCTCCAGTAATTTTTGTTTTCTCCAGATGCCACCGGCATAGCCAACCAGGTCACCATTAGACCCGATCACCCTATGACAAGGAACCAATATAGCTATTTTATTAATCCCATTGGCGGTTCCTACAGCACGTATAGCCTTTGGGTTTCCTAAAACCTCAGATTGCTGCTTATAGGTCCTGGTCTCTCCCATTGGAATTTCACGTAGCAGCTGCCATACTTTTTCCTGAAACTCTGTACCCGTTATGTATAACGGAACATCAAAAGACTTTCGCCTGCCCTCAAAATATTCCTGTAATTCTCTTTCGAGCTGCTGGAAATGTTTGTTTTCTCCCTGAACGATTTCTGCATTGAGGAATTTTGACAACGAAGCAAACTGCCGGTCCATATTTTTCCGGTCTGTAAATTCAAGAAGACAGATTCCTTCATCAACAGCACAAGCAAACATGATTCCTAAAGGTGTTTCAATCCTTTTAAGGTCAATAATCTTCTGCCTTCCTGTATGTTTTGGGGAGACTCCTACTATATTTTTAAAGCGTTCATTAAAACCACTCAGACTTTCATAACCCGAGGCCATTGCGGCATCGAGAATACTTTCCCCGTTTTTAATCCTTTTGAAAGCCCTATTTACCTTCAGTTTCCTTTGAAAAGCATGAAAAGTGATCCCGTGATTTTTCAAAAACCAACGGCGAACTGTTACCGGCTCTATATTTCTCGCGATCAAGTCGGAGTCTTTAATTTTCACCGATTCATCACCCATTAATTCATTCAGCAATTCCCGGATGTAGGATGGTGTTTCATTGAGTTTTTCCAGCGGCCTGCATACTTTGCATGCTCTGTAACCATGTGCGATAGCCTCTTTCGTGTCTAAAAAAAACTCCACATTTTCTCTTTTGGGCTTTCTGGCAGTGCAGGTGGGACGGCAGAATATTCCGGTCGTTTTTACGGCCATCCAGTACGTTCCTTCAAATGTGGAATCCTTTTCCAGGGAAGCCTGATACATTCTGTCTTCTGTAAGCCTCATTATGATATAAAAATAGGTGAAAAGCTTTGTTTTGCAACAACCTCGCGGCCCGCATCTTCCAAATGATCATAAATGTATCCGTTTAAAAAACTACCTGAGGAAATTCTTTTTACATTAAGCGTTTTTAAAGTTTCAAAATCGGGTAATTCCGGCATACACATAACATTGATAGGAGTCTCCGTGGCGTTCACAATGGTTTTGATATCCTCTTCATCGGTAATACACGGTACAAAGATCCCATCCACTCCCAGTTCTTCAAAGATCCGGATTCTTTGCAAAGTTCTTCAACAGGATTTTCAATTCCCATCAAAAAGGGATCTGTGCGGAAATTGATGAAAATCTCAACAGCATTGTCTTTCAGTTTTGAAATAACAGGTCGGAATTTTTCATAAATCTCATCCTGTGATAGTAATCTCCTTTTTCCGTCCACCACGATACTGTCTTCAATATTAATCCCTACAGCTCCGGCAGCCGACAGTTTGGAAATATTGGAAACGATCTCATCGGTTGTATTTCCATAACCCGCTTCCAGGTCCACGGATACAGGAATATGAACAGATTTCAGTATCCTTTCAGCCATATAGAAATACTCATCAAAACTCATCTCTTCTCCATCCTCGTACCCCAAACTATGCGCTACCGCAGAGCTTGAAGTGGCTAAAGCTTTATAGCCCAGCTTTTCGTATACTTTCGCGCTTTGTACATTCCATACATTTCCCACCAATAAAGGTTCATTACCATGATGCAGATCTCTGAAAAGTTGAATATTTGTCATTTCTCTTTTTTTTATAAAATTAAGTACTATGTGGTATATTTTGCAACCGAAAAATGAACAAGTATTTTTATTCTTTTATATTTCAAAAATAAAGGTTAATTTCTATACCGAAATCTTTTATCCATGCTGACAAAAATAAAATTCATACTCTTTTTCCTTATTGGCCTCACTACTCTTCACGCACAGGAAACAATTCCTTTCAGATTAACCAAGCACAATAATATTATTGTAAAAGCACTGGTTAATGACAAGGATTCACTAGATCTGATGTTTCAGATTGCCATGGAGGATGCTTCAATATCCCCTCAACGAACCCGGAAGGTAGATCATATTATCTTTAATAAGGATGAAATCAGTGACAACAACAGAGTACAATTGGAAAAAATCACCTGGAAAAATGTGCGTTTTTTTGATAATGAACTGACCGGACATGAAGCTGACGGAAAGTTCGGAACAGGAGCTTTCTCCGGAAAGGCCTTCAAGATCGATTATGACCATAATCAGTTTGTAATTTATGATCATCTACCCGATCTGGAGGGATTTCAGCCTATAAAATTATATCCGGAAAGGGATCAGTTGTTTATTGAAGCAGAAAATATAATCGATGGGAAGACAATTACCGGCCGCTTTCTGTTACAATCGGGATATTCCGGTGGACTTCTGTACAATAATCAGCTTGCGGAAGATAACCTGCTGGATAAAAAATTAAAAATAACGGGCGAGAAAACATTAAAGAATTCCAGCGGAAAAAGTGTGATCACAAAACAAGGAATTTTACCTGAGTTTAAAATCGGAAATACAACATTAAAAAATGTTTCTGCAGGATTCTTTGCCGGAGATCTTAAAACGCAAAAAGTAAGTTATTTTGCAGCTGACCTGATCAAAAGGTTCATATGGATATTTGATGCAGACCGGAAAACAGCTTATATTAAACCCAGCCGATATTTCTCCGATCCTTATTATAAAATCAATTAAAAATAAAAAACTAGCTAATGTTAGGCATTCTATAGTTATATTACAGAGGCTGAACTCATCATAGACATGTAATAATTGGCACAATGCAATGAAGTGATCAATATAATTTCTTTATCAGGAATTTCTTCAAAAGCTTCGGAGGTAGCGATCTGGTATTCATAATCGGGGTTATTCCACTTAAAATTAGGTTTCATCACTACATATTCAGAACCCTCTTCATCCACCAGCACGAAAGATTCTTTAAAAATCCCTCTGTGCTTAAAGGCATAACTTTTTTTACAATCATTAAAATGGGTCTGAATGACGATTTCTCCGTTCCAGTTCATTCTGAACTTCAGCAGAACACGATCATGGTATTTCAGTTCAATCGTTGTTCCCCAAAAACCTTTAGGTTCTATTACATAATGGGAATAATCCGCCAGGTCAATGACTGCATTGAACTTAAACCAGCTATTATAAGAAAGTTTTCCAATTAATTTCTCATCTTTTGTCACTTCAAAAGATAAAGCATTATTTGATTTTGCGTTATATTCTGCCATGGTTACTTTTGATTTGATGGAATTCCTATTAGTTTTTTTACAATTTTAACAGCCTGAATTTTAACGCTCTAATTTATAAATAAATCGGCAAAAAAAAACTAATATGTTTACATCAACTAAAAACCCCGTAAAAAATTACGGGGCAAAAATTATCTGTTTTTTTATATCAAAATATCGATTATTCTTTTATCGTATTCAGGAAATCCTGGCTGTTGACCAGCTGCTCTACAAGATTGTCGATAGCCGGTGGCAGGAATTTTTCAAATTTGGCTCCTTTTGTGTTTGCCTTTCCTGTTATCAGATCAGTCCAAACCACTTTTCCTTCATTGTCAATCAACTGAAACTTTACGGTGATCTGAGGAATCAGCTGAACAGTAGAGAATCCGGAAATGGCTTCGTAATCCATTTTTTGTAATTCTGATTTTAACGTAAAACTTTTATTATCGCTGCCTAAGTTAACATTCTTTTCTTTAAGCCCGTTTTTTATAGCGTCCGTAAGGATTTCTGAAACAGGTTTTTCAGCCATATAAGCACCGGACATGGTTTGGTTGTACATGTTTTTCTTATAGAAAATAACTTTATTATCCTGATATCCCCTTGTATCTTTCATAGGATCGATCTGAACAGTCTTACTGGAAGCTAATTTATTATCAATTTTTAACCCTGATTGATAATTAATTTTCTGAACAGAATTAGATAATGCACAACTCGTTAAAGACGTCAACGAAACACCTAAAACAAAAATTTTAAATTTTGATTTCATTCAATTTTATTTAATAAATTTTAACGGGCTAATTTACATATTTATCAATTTCCTTTTACCTACTCTCTTTAATTTTTCCAATGTTTATCGTACATTAAAATAAACCCAATAAAATATTCGCCAAAAATAAAAACACACCTTAAATTATTCATTAAAGTGCGTTTAGAACTATGGTAAGAAAAATGTCCGAAGTCATTGTATGATAACCTTTGTAATATCGTAAACCTTATATTGTAGAACCAAAACTTTACTCAAGATAATATTGATTGAAATCAATAGAGTCTTTTGGTTTATTTAACCCCGTCTTATTTTTAAACTCCTTATCAATTACAAAATTCTTTTCTGTAATTATTACCTCTTCACTGTTTTTGAACAATTTTAAAAGTTCAATTTTATATTGTGAATGTAATGTTTGAAAATATTTACTATACAAACACATCCCAATTTCTTTTTCAGCGAACTGTTTTCCAAATGCTGTGGTTGGTTGTGGTTTTATATAGGAATCCCTTAGTTTCCAATCATCAAAATAATAGTCTCTGTAAGTATATTCACAATCGAGTACTTTGATTTTTACGGTCTTATAGGGGTTTTCAAATAAAGCATAAAAAAATGCGGTTAAGAAGACTACTATACACACTCCAACAATGAAAATTCTTTTATTTTTCATATAATATATTGATCCGAGAAAATTAAAATCCGAAAAATATTTTAAAAATTTCTTTATACATTGATTCAAATAAAATAGTGAATCATTCAAATTTAGACAATGATTTCTTCATTATCTCTATTATCTCTATAAGATTTATTCTTTACTAAAAAACGCACCCCAATTACTTAGGGTGCGTTTTACATTTATTTTTTAGGAATTACATCGCTTCCATTTTGAAAGTCATGCTTTCAATTACTTTTAGAATTGCTTCTACAGTATCCATGGAAGTTAAACATGGTACTCCGTTTTCAACACTCATTCTTCTGATCTGGAAACCGTCTCTTTCAACTTGTTTCCCTTTTGTCATGGTATTAACTACATACTGTACTTTACCTTTCTGGATCAGGTCGATAAGGTTGACATCCTCTTCTCCGATCTTGTATCCTATTTTACAAGGAATTCCTTTCTCTTCAAAGAATTTAGCCGTTCCCTCGGTTGCCCAGATTCTGAATCCTACTTCATGGAATCTTGCAGCAAGATCAGCAGCCTCTTCTTTATGCTTATCAGCCACAGTGAAGAGAATAGAGCCATGCATCGGAACTTTTCTTCCTGCAGCGATCAAACCTTTGTAAAGTGCTTTTTCCAGAGTTGTATCTTTTCCCATTACTTCTCCTGTAGATTTCATTTCAGGTCCCAGGGAGATATCAACTTTTGTTAATTTGGAGAAAGAGAACACAGGAACTTTTACAAACACCCCTTCTTTATTAGGTACCAGTCCGTTTTCATATCCAAGGTCTTTTAGTTTCTGACCTAATATTGCTTTTGTTGCCAGATTAGCCATCGGCACATCCGTAATTTTTGAAAGGAAAGGAACCGTTCTTGATGAACGTGGATTTACCTCGATCACATATACATTCCCTTCAAAAAGAACATATTGGATATTCATTAATCCGATCACATTAAGGCCTTTTGCCAGCCTTTGTGTGTAATCCACCAATGTATCAATTTCTTTTTGAGAAACATTCTGCGGTGGATACACTGCGATAGAGTCTCCGGAGTGAACCCCTGCTCTTTCAATGTGCTCCATAATTCCAGGGATAATTACAGTTTCCCCGTCACAGATGGCATCCACTTCCACTTCTTTTCCGGTGATGTAGCGGTCTACCAGTACTGGATGTTCCGGGCTTGCATCTACCGCAAATTCCATATAATGTGCCAGTTCCGCTTCTGTATATACAATCTCCATGGCTCTTCCTCCCAACACATAACTTGGTCTTACCAACACGGGATATCCGATTTCATTGGCAATCTTTATTGCCTCTTCTTTCGAAGTTGAAGTTTTTCCCAGTGGTTGAGGAATTCCAAGTTCCTGAAGCGCTTTCTCGAATTTATCTCTGTTTTCAGCTCTGTCAAGATCTTCTAATGAAGTTCCCAGGATCTTTACTCCATGGCTGGCCAATTTATCTGCAAGGTTAATCGCTGTTTGTCCTCCGAACTGTACGACTACTCCTGTTGGCTTTTCCAGTTCGATGATGTTCATTACATCTTCTTCCGTCAGAGGTTCAAAATACAGTTTATCTGAGATTGAGAAATCTGTAGAAACAGTCTCAGGGTTGTTATTGATGATGATTGCTTCATATCCCATTTCTTTGATCGCCCATACTGAATGTACCGTTGCATAATCAAATTCTACCCCTTGTCCGATTCTGATAGGTCCCGAACCTAAAACAATAACCTTTTTCTTATCTGAAACCACACTTTCATTTTCCTCCTCATAGGTTCCGTAGAAATATGGGGTTTCACTTTCAAATTCAGCTGCGCAGGTATCCACCATTTTATAAACCGGCATCACCCCGTTTTCTTTTCTGAAGTTGAAAACTTCACGCTGTGTCGTCTCCCAAAGGTGGGCGATATTAAGGTCTGCGAAACCTAATTTTTTAGCTTCAATTAAAGTCTCTTTATTGAATTTATTGTCTGCAATAACTTTTTCGAAATCAATAAGCTTTTTGATCTTCCAGATAAAGAATTTGTCAATTTTACTCCATTCTACGATCTGTTCCCAGTCATATCCTCTTCTCAACGCATCCCCGATGATAAATAATCTCTCATCATCACAAACTCTGATTCTTCTTTCGATTTCTTCTGCTGTAAGCGCTTCTGCCTGTTTTTTCTTTAATCCGAGATGTCTGATTCCTGTTTCTAAAGAACGGATCGCTTTTTGTAAAGACTCTTCAAAATTTCTTCCGATGGCCATAACCTCTCCGGTAGCTTTCATCTGAGTAGAAAGTCTTCTGTCAGCAGTTTCAAATTTATCGAACGGGAATCTCGGGAATTTGGTTACCACATAATCCAGTGCAGGCTCAAAACATGCATATGTTTTTCCTGTAACCGGATTCATAATTTCATCCAACGTAAGTCCTACTGCAATTTTAGCCGCAATCTTAGCGATCGGATATCCTGTTGCCTTACTTGCTAAAGCTGATGATCTGGAAACCCTAGGGTTTACCTCGATGATATAATAATTGAATGAGTGAGGATCCAGGGCCAGCTGCACATTACATCCTCCCTCAATTCCTAATGCTCTGATGATTTTAAGTGATGCATTTCTCAATAGTTGATACTCTCTATCCGAAAGTGTCTGTGAAGGCGCCACAACAATTGAGTCCCCCGTGTGAACTCCTACCGGATCGATATTCTCCATGTTACAAACCACAATGGCATTGTCGTTCGCATCACGCATTACCTCATATTCAATCTCCTTGAAACCGGCAATTGATTTTTCGATAAGACACTGGGTAACCGGGCTGTATTTCAATCCTAATTCAGCAATCTCCTTCAATTCAGCCTCATTGGAAGCGATTCCACCTCCTGTTCCTCCCATCGTAAAGGCAGGACGAACAATTACAGGATATCCGATTTCTTCTGCAAAATTAAGGGCTCCTTCCACTGTATTTACAATATCAGATTCCGGAACCGGCTCGTTCAGTTCTCTCATCAACTCACGGAACAGATCTCTGTCCTCCGCTCTGTTGATCGCTGAAAGTTTAGTTCCAAGTACCTCAACTTTACATTCTTCAAGAATCCCTGATTTCTCTAATTCTACCGCCATATTCAATCCGGTTTGTCCTCCCAAAGTAGGAAGCAACGCATCCGGACGCTCTTTTCTGATGATATGACTTACAAACTGAAGGGATATCGGCTCGATATATACTTTATCAGCGATCTCCACATCCGTCATAATCGTTGCAGGATTTGAGTTGATCAAAATTACCCTGTAGCCTTCTTCTCTCAAAGACAAACAAGCCTGCGTTCCTGCGTAATCGAATTCGGCAGCCTGTCCAATGATGATAGGCCCGGAACCAATTACTAAAATTGTTTTTATATCTGTACGTTTTGCCATTTTCTTTTTTTAGATACAAGATGTTAGATGTCAGATTTCAGACTTCCAACATTGTGTTTTACTTTTTTAAATTAGATTTGAATGTATAAATCATTCTTTGAATTTCATTCAGTTGTGATATTAGACTGTCGACTTTTTCCACACTTAGCAATTCCAGTTCTCTTGTTAATATTAGCTGTGTCTGTAGCTCAAAAGAAGAGGCATTTGCAATACCCAGAAAATGATAAAATTCTCTATCATTATTTCTTCCTGCTCCCTCCGCAATATTAGATGGAATTGAGACTACGGATCTTTTAATTTGAGAAATCAAGCCAAATTTCTCATCCTTCGGTAAATCAACACAAACAAGGTAAACTTCTTTTGCAAGTTGAATTGATTTCTGCCAGAAAAGTAATTTCTCAAAGTTGTGCATATTTACTTTATTAAAGTCTGAAGTCTAGTGTCTGATATCTGATGTCTATATTATTACTTCTTAAATTTCTCCATTAAATCAATAAACTCATCAAACAAGTAGTTCGCATCTTCAGGGCCTGGGCTTGCTTCCGGGTGATACTGAACAGAGAAACAAGGGTGGATTTTGTGTTTTAATCCTTCATTTGTTCTATCGTTCAGGGCGATGTGCGTTTCGATAAGATCAGTTCCTTTAAGGCTTTCCTGATCCACTGCATAACCGTGGTTCTGAGAAGTGATTGAAACTTTGTTTTTCTCTAAATCTAACACCGGGTGGTTACCTCCTCTGTGTCCGAACTTCAATTTGAATGTTTTAGCTCCGCAGGCTAATCCTATCAATTGGTGTCCGAGACAGATTCCAAAGATGGGAACTTTTCCTAAAAGACCACGGATCATTTCCAAAGCTTTAGGATTATCTTCAGGGTCACCAGGACCGTTTGAAAGCATAATTCCATCCGGATTCATTAATAAAATTTCTTCGGCTGCAGTATCGTGTGATACTACAATAATATCACAGTTTCTTTGGGAAAGTTCTCTGATGATTCCCAGTTTGGAGCCGAAATCTACCAGCACCACTTTAAACCCTCTTCCCGGATTAGCATATGGTGTTTTTGTAGAAACCGTTTCTACCTGGTTGGTAGGGAAAGTTGTTGATTTTAATTCCTGTACGATTGTGTTTTCATCTGCATCGGCGTTCACGATTTTCCCTTTTACAACTCCCGAATTACGAAGAATCCTTGTCAGTTTTCTTGTGTCAATTCCTGAAATTCCTGAAAGGTTTTTCTTTTTGAATAATTCATCTAAAGTAATCTGCGTACGGAAATTTGATGGCAAATCGCAAATTTCTTTTACAATAAGACCTTTAATAGCCGGCTCAATACTTTCATAATCATCACGGTTGATCCCGTAATTTCCGATTAGCGGATACGTCATACATACAATCTGACCACAATAAGATGGGTCGGAAATCAATTCTTGATATCCCGTCATTCCGGTATTGAAAACCACTTCTCCTGCAGTTTCCAATTCTGCTCCGAAACCTTCTCCGTAAAAAACCTCTCCGGATTCTAATATTAATTTCTTTTTCATTTTTATTTTTGTTGTATAATGTATTCATGTATTAACGTATTAACGATTTTCATGAATACCTTTTACATTAATACTTTTTACAATAATTATTTAAATTTAAATCCTTTTTCTTCCAATGCATTTTTCAGTATGGCCATCCTTGCAAAAACCCCGTTCTGCATTTGTTTGAAGATCCTTGAACGTTCACATTCCACAAGATCTGTGTCAATCTCCACTCCTCTGTTGATCGGTGCCGGATGCATAATAATAGCTCCTTTCTTCATTGCCTGCTCCCTTTCTTTTGTTAATCCGTATTTTCTATGGTACTCGGATGCTGAAAAGCTCATTTTAGCATCGTGTCTTTCGTGCTGAATTCTCAACAGCATCAGGACATCCACTTCATGGATCAGCTCGTCTACCGATTGGTATGTTCCGTTGATTAAGGCTCCCTCATCAAACCATTGCTCAGGCCCAGAAAAATATACTTTGGCACCTAACCTTCTTAATGCCTCAGCATTCGAGTTGGCTACCCTGCTGTGTTTCACATCTCCTACGATTCCTATTTTCAGTCCTTCGAATTTCCCAAACTCCTGGTAGATGGTCATGAGATCCAGCATACATTGTGACGGATGGTTTCCGGTTCCGTCTCCTCCGTTGATCACAGGGATGTTGATATTTTTCAATTCTTCGAAGAACCCGTCTTTTTTGTCTCTTATTACGACTAAGTTTACTCCTATACTTTCGATCGTCTTCACAGTGTCATATAAACTTTCGCCTTTATTTACTGAACTGTGAGAAGCATCAAAAGGAACCACCTGCAATCCCAGTTTTCTTTCAGCCACATCGAAGCTTGTCTTTGTTCTGGTGCTGTCTTCAAAAAACAGATTTGAGCAAAAAACCTCACCGTCAATTTTAGCTGTTTTTCCTTCAGCAAAAGCCAGCGCTTCTGTTAGTATACTGTTGATTTTCTCTGTACTTAGTTCTGCAATCGTAAACATAATATCTTAATTTTTTTACATAAAAAAAGCGAAGACAAAATCTTCGCTTAATAACAATAAATATCGTAAAGGGCGCTTTCGCCCGGTAAATCTAATGATATAAATACTCTTTTATTCATTAGGTGCAAAGATATAACAATTAACCGAATTGACAAAACTAAAGTTCTAAAAAAATTAAAAAACTTTAATCACACCTTATTCTCATTTTTTCTTAATATTTTTGTTAAAATTCAAATTGCTCATATGGACGCCAAAGACAAAATGATTCTCAGTATTATCCAGGAAGACTCTACCTTATCTGTAAAAGAAATCTCCGAGAAGATAGGTCTTACTTTTACTCCTACTTATGAGCGTATCAAGCAGCTGGAGAAACAGGGTGTCATTGAAAAATACGTCGGCCTTCTGAATCGTGAAAAACTAGGCCTTAATATTGTGGTGTATTGTAATGTCCGGCTCAAAGAGCAATCCAAGAAAGTATTGGAGACTTTTGAGAAAAACATCAGCAAATATGACGAGGTTCAGGAAATCATAAGTCTCTCCGGAGAATATGATTATATGTTAAAGATCATCGCTAAAGATATCAACTCTTATAATGATTTTGCCGTAAGCGTGATTTCAAACATTCCTAATATTGGTCAGTACCACAGCTCCATCGTTCTGCATGAGGTTAAAAAATCCACCAAATTTAAAATTGACCTGGACTAATTTCTTTTAGCAGAAAGGCATAATGGCCATTATACGATTGGGCAATTCAGCTATTCTACCTTTTTGCCGGATTGGAAATCCAATGTACTGATTTACCCTACTATCTTATTTTTTAATTTATTGAACTGGTAGCTTACTTTATCCAGACAAAGGTTTCCGATACTTCCCTGGTGAGAATGATGGAGGTCTGTAATTTCATAATCAAACTCATTATTCTCAATTTCCTGTCCTACCTTTATATATGCATCACGGAAAGAACTTCCTTTTTTAACCTCTTCATTGATCTTCTCTACACTGAACAGATATTTATATTTCTCGTCTTCAAGAATACCATCCTTTACCTTAATATGTGGTAAAGTGTAGTTCAGGATTTCAAGACATTCCTTTAAAGAGTCAATCGCAGGAAATAAGATTTCTTTTGTGAGCTGCACATCTCTGTGATATCCCGACGGAAGATTATTCGTTAATAAGATAAGCTCATTGGGCAGCGATTGAATTCTGTTGCATCGTGCCCGTACCAGTTCGAAAATATCAGGATTCTTTTTATGAGGCATAATACTGCTTCCGGTAGTAAATTCTTTAGGAAAGCTTATGAAATCAAAATTCTGACTTAAATACAAACATACATCATACGCAAATTTCCCAAGGGTCCCAGCCATTGTTGCCATTGCCATTGCAAGCATTTTTTCAGATTTACCACGGGTCATCTGTGCATATACTGCATTGTAATTCATTGTCTGGAAACCCAGATTATAGGTGGTACTTTCACGATCTATAGGAAAAGAGGAACCATAACCCGCAGCAGACCCTAACGGATTTTTATTAATGATGTTTTTTACCGAAAATAACATTTCAAGGTCGTCCAACAAAGCTTCTGCATAGGCTCCGAACCATAGTCCGAAGGAAGATGGCATTGCAATCTGTAAATGGGTATACCCGGGAAGCAATACATTTTTATGCTGGTCTGCCAGCTGGATAAGCAGTTGGAAAAACCCATCCGTAAGACCTGCTATTTCACGGATCTCATCCAAAAGGTATAGTTTTATATCCAGTAAAACCTGATCATTACGGGATCTTGCCGTATGAATTTTTTTACCGGTATCTCCTAATTTTTCAATCAGGATGGCTTCAACCTGTGAGTGGATATCTTCTGCCTGGGTATCGATTTCGAAATCTCCGTTTTCTATATCTTTTAATATCATCGACAGAACAGAGGTCATCTGTTCAGCTTCTTCATGGGAAATAATTCCAACCTCTGCAAGCATCTTACAATGCGCCAAAGAACCTTTAACATCATATTTCGCCAGACGTTCATCAAAATCAAGGTCTTTACCGACAGTAAACTTATTGACTAATATATTGGTGGCAAGATCATCTTTCTGCCATATCTTTTTCATAATTGTTTTTTTAAAATAGTATTAATTGATTTTAGGTTGTTTTTTTACCCAGCATGCTCTTTCCATCTTCCTGAACTGAACATCTTCCACATTCAACAAAGTCTTTTATTTTTAATTGTCATTTTGCATAAATCTTATTAAAAACGATACTCTTCATTATGATCATGCTGGGTGTCAAAACATTTTCTTTAGATTTCAGATGTCAGATATTCAATACTTTCAAATAATTCTGATATCTGCTGTCTTTTACAAAACCCTTTCTAAAATCCGGATATAAATATCAATCCCTTCTTTTATCTCATGGAGTTCTATAAATTCATCAGCCGTATGAGAGCGCCTACTGTCTCCGGGACCGATCTTAACAGAAGTACATGGGATAATTGCCTGATCCGAAGATGTCGGGGAACCGTAAGTCGACCTTCCAATAGCCAGTCCTGCCTGTACAAAAGGATGGTCAGGTTCTATTTTTGAAGAATTCAGCCTGAAAGACCTTGCCGTAAGGTTGGATTTCATTTGGGACTGAATGATATCAAAAGCCTCTTCATTCGTATACTCATCCGTCACCCTCACATCCAATATAAACTGGCAGGATTCGGGAACTACATTGTGCTGAACTCCTGCATGGATACCAGATAGGGTAATTTTAACCTCTCCGAGATAATCAGATACCTTTGGGAATTTAAAATGGGTGATATGCTGCAGATCCTCCATACATTTTACAATGGCATTATCATCATTGGGATGGGCAGCATGGGAAGCAGTGCCTTTCATTTCACCGTCAATGACCAGAAGTCCTTTTTCTGCTATCGCCAGATTCATCTGTGTAGGTTCTCCCACAATAGCCAGCTCCACATTAGGTAATTGTGGAAAAAGAGCTTCAATTCCATCAAATCCTGAAATTTCCTCCTCTGCCGTCAGGGCAATAATTAAATTATATTTTAAATCGTCTCTATTATAAAAATGTAGAAAGGTTTGTGCTAAAGAAACCAAGGATGCTCCTGCGTCATTGCTTCCCAAACCATACAGTTTTCCATCTTTTTCAATCGCCGTAAATGGATCCAGTGTATACGCTTTATTAGGTTTCACCGTATCATGATGGGTGTTCAATAACACAGAAGGTTTGGATGCGTCAAAATATTTATTGACAGCCCAGATGTTATTTTTAAAACGTTTTACCGGGATCAGATGCTTCTGAAAAAAGTTTTCAATAGCTACAGATGTATTGTACTCATCCTTGCTGAATGAAGGAATTTCAATCAGTTTTTTCAGCAGTTCAATCGCATTATCGAACAGCTCTTCGTGACTATAAACAGATTTCAGTGCCTCCATGATGGTTTTCTATATGGTTTTTTAATTGAGTTTCTTTTATTAAGAATACCTTATTTACATTGTTTTTAATCGCACCCAGTGCGTTTTCAAGTTTTGGCAATATGCCTTTATGCAGTTTTCCTTCTTCTTTCAGCGTTGAAAAATCTTCGGACGATACGCTTTTAATTACAGAATCAGGATCATCCACATTTTCCAATACTCCTTCTTTATCAAAACAATAGAGCAATTCCACATCGTATTTCTTCGATAAGGCCTGTGCAATCACCGAAGCTATTGTATCTGCATTGGTATTGAAAAGATTTCCTTTTTTATCATGCGTAATAGCCGAAAATACAGGAACAAGCTCAAGCTTAATTAATTTGGATATCAATTTATTATTGACACTTTTCTTCTCAATGTCTCCTACAAATCCAAAATCAATTTCTGCATGTTCTCTTTTCTTGGCTTTAATCAAATTGGCATCAGCTCCTGAAAACCCTATTGCTTTACATTTTTTCTGCTGAAGTTTTGCGACAATATTTTTATTAATTCCACCTGCATACACCATTGCCACAATATCCAGAGTCTCCTTATCTGTAATTCTGCGCCCGTTGACGAGCTTCTGCTCAACTCCCAATTTATCAGCCAAATCAGTAGCAAGCTTTCCGCCACCATGAACAAGAATCTTCTTTTCTTTGATTTGAGAAAACTGCTCTAAAAACTGATCCAATAACTCTTCGTCATCAATTAAGGCACCTCCTATTTTTACAACAAAAAGCTTGTCCATAATCTCCTGTTATTTACTTTGGTTAATTTCATCCAGGATTTCACTGAACACTGCCTGAGCAGAAAAAATCCGGTTTTTAGCCTGTTGGTAAATAATAGAATTTTCACCATCCATCACTTCGTCACTCAATTCTACATTCCGGCGAACCGGAAGACAATGCATTACTTTTCCGTTATTGGTTTGCGCCAACTTCTCAGCTGTCAACATCCAGTTTTCCTTCACTTCAGGCATCGCAGCATATTCATCAAAAGATGACCAGTTTTTAACATAGATAAAATCCGCATCTTTTAAAGCTTCATCCTGGTTATGAATGATTTTCGTCTGTTTTGTGAAGTTTGGATCCAAATCATATCCTTCAGGATTGGTGATAACAAAATCCACATCCATTTCCTGCATCCATTCCGTAAAGGAATTCGCAACTGCCTGAGCGATCGGCTTGATATGAGGAGCCCAAGTAAGGACTACTTTAGGCTTACGTTCTTCTTTCCAGTTTTCACTAATGGTTATACAATCCGCTAAACTCTGCAGAGGATGACGTGTTGCCGACTCCAAAGAAATTACAGGAACCTTCGCATGTTGCTGAAACTGGCTTAGAATACTTTCATTCACATCATCTTCTTTACTTTTCATTCCCGCAAAGCAACGAACCGCAATGATATCGCAGTATTGATTCAATACTTCTATCGCATCTTTAATATGTTCTACAGTATCTCCGTTCATTACAGCTCCGTCAGCAAATTCAAGATTCCAGGCTTCTTGTGCAGCATTTAATGTTAAGATATTAAGTCCCAGGTTCTGTGCAGCGATCTGGCTGCTTAAACGGGTTCTCAGACTTGAGTTCAGAAATACCAATCCAATGGTTTTTCCCTTTCCTTTTTCGGTTTCAGAATGGGGATTTTCTTTTATATATAAGGCTTTTTTTATAATTTCCTGTAAGTTTTCAATATCGCTTACAGCAGTAAAGTTTTTCATTGTATAAATTTTATTTAATGGTCAACAGACTCTTATTTCTATATTTTTAAAACCATTAGAGACATCTCTATAGTTTACCCTTTTACGATTCTGCAATTTTACGTTTAACAATCTATCATTTTCGTTTTTGCAATTCTGCAATTTTCACTCTTACAATTTCGTCAGTACTTCCCTCAATGCACCAATGAAAAGATCTGTTTCCTCTTTCCTGATATTGAGTGCAGGAAGGATCCTCAGCACCGTTTTATCATTAGAATTTCCGGTAAAAATATGATGATCGTAAAGCAGGCTTTTCCTTACCTCTGCACAATCCCTGTCCAGCTCTATCCCGATCATCAGGCCTTTCCTTCGTATAGAGATGATATGTGGTAAATCTTCAATTTCTTTTTCGATATAGCTTCCCATATGCTCAGCATTATCAATAAGGCTTTCATCCCTGATAACATCTAACACAGCAATCGCTGCAGCACATGCCAGGTGATTACCTCCAAAAGTAGTTCCCAGCAAACCATGGCTTGCTTCAAATTTAGGATGGATCAGGACTCCACCAATCGGAAAGCCATTTCCCATTCCTTTTGCGGTTGTAATTATATCAGGCTGGATACCGAACTCCTGGTGAGCAAAGAAATAACCCGTTCTACCATATCCTGACTGAACCTCATCTAAGATCAAAACAGCATTATATTGATCGCATAGCTCTTTAATTTTAGATAAAAACTCAGGCGTTGGAATCATAATTCCACCCACTCCCTGAATCCCTTCAATAATCACCGAAGAAATTGAATCTCCCTGAGTCCTAAAAACTTCCTCTAATTGCTCTACATTATTCCACTCCGACTTTATGAAACGTTCGGAATAATTGACAGGTGCTACAATTTTCGGATTATCCGTTACGGAAACTGCCGCAGAGGTTCTTCCATGAAAAGAACCGGAAAAATAAAGCACTTTACTTTTTCCATTATGAAAAGAAGCAAGTTTTAACGCATTTTCATTGGCTTCAGCTCCGGAATTACACAGGAAAAGATCATGGTCTTCGTATCCTGATATCTCTCCAAGTTTCGATGCCAGTTCAGTTTGCAATTCGTTTTGTACTGAATTTGAGTAAAAAGAAATTTTTTCTAACTGATCCCTTAATTTCTCCTGATAATAAGGATGATTATGACCTATAGAGATCACTGCATGGCCTCCATAAAAATCAAGGTACTTTTCTCCCTTATCATCCCAAAGAAATGATCCCTTTGCTTTTACAGGATTTATATTGAATAATGGATATACGTTAAATAAGTTCATTTTTTTTAATTGAAGTTGAAAATTTTTAGTTACCGGTTTCGGGTTATTGTTTTACAATTCCACCCTTCCCCATTTTACTTTTATAAGAATGTATTTAAAAACCTATTGGTTTCAAATCCAGTCCCAGGTTTTCTTCCCATCCCATGGCAATATTCATATTCTGAACAGCCTGTCCGGAAGCTCCTTTTAACAAATTATCAATCGCTGAGTGAATAACAACAACATTATTATTCTTTTCAATATGAATCACACAGCGATTGGTATTGATAACCTGTTTGAGATCAATTGCTTTCTCACTCACCTTTACAAAAGGTGCATCTTCATAAAACTTCCTGTACAATGTCTCAATATCTGAAAGCTCCAGGTCTGATTTAACCGTTGAGCTGCTAAAAATCCCTCTTGTAAAATCTCCCCTCCAGGGAACAAAATTCAGGCTTACGTCTTTATTGTTAAAAGAATTCACTTGCTGCAAAATCTCGTCTACATGCTGATGGCTAAGTGTTTTATATGCAGAAATATTATCATTTCTCCAGGTAAAATGAGTGGTCACCTGTAAAGACTGTCCGGCCCCTGTCGATCCGGTAATTCCTGTTGTATACACATCATTCAAAAGTCCTTTTTCAGCCAATGGCAATAGAGCCAGCTGGATAGCAGTTGCAAAACATCCCGGGTTGGCAATACTTTTTACCCCCAAAAGATTTTTTTTATTGATTTCCGGAAGCCCGTAGATAAAATTTCTATTTCCGAAAGCACCATCCAAACGAAAATCATTTCCCAGGTCAATCACCAACGTCTCATCTGTAAGAGCATTCTGATTCAGCCAATTCTGACTTTCCTTATGAGGAAGACACAAAAAAAGAATATCTACAGCCGAAGGATTGTCCGTTAAATCCATTTCACAAACCGTCGCTAAATCCGGGTACAGATCAGAAATCTTTGTACCCGAATTAGAACGACTATATAAAAAACTCAATTCAATATTGGGATGAAAAGCCAACAGGCGCACCAATTCACTACCGGTATATCCGTTAGCTCCTACAATTCCTACCGTTTTCATATTTTCACGCCGTTAATCTGGTGGTAAATATTCAGGGAATTGCTTACAATTTTTGTGTACCCTTTTACATCTTCTCCGCTCCATGCTCTGTTTGCCTCTCCGTAACTTCCAAATTGATCAGACATCAGATCATGTTCAGATTCAATGCCGTTCAAAACAAATCTGTAAGGATAAAGAGTGATGAAAACTTTTCCTGTTACCATTTTCTGAGAGTCAGTAAGGAAAGATTCTATATTTCTCATCACAGGATCTAAAAACAATGCCTCATGCAGCCAGTTCCCATACCAGTCGGACAATTGCGACTTCATCATTTGCTGGTATTTCGATAAAGTATGTTTTTCCAATAAATGATGGGACTTGATGATCACAGATGCAGCCGCCGCCTCGAATCCTACTCTTCCTTTAATTCCGACAATAGTATCTCCTACGTGAATATCCCTTCCGATACCGTAAGCAGAAGCCAATTGTTCTATTTTCTGGATAGCATACACAGGATGGCTGAAGTCCTCACCATTTACTGCTGTAATTTCACCGTTTTTAAATTCGATTTCCAGTTCAGATGACTGGGTTTCTTTGATCTGCGACGGAAAGGCCTCTTCCGGAAGGTTATTTCTGGAAGTCAGCGTCTCCTTTCCACCCACAGAAGTCCCCCACAACCCCTTATTAACAGAATATTGAGCCTTTTGAAACTCCATATCATATCCGTGGCTTTTCAGGAATTCAATCTCCTCTTCTCTCGAAAGTGCCATATCACGGATCGGCGTGATAATCTCAACATGCGGAGCCATTACCTGGAAAATCAGATCAAAACGAACCTGGTCATTTCCCGCTCCTGTGCTTCCATGAGCAATAGCATCCGCCCCTTTTTCCAGTGCATATTTTGCAATTTCCTGAGCCTGAATGGTACGCTCAGCGCTTACGGAAAGCGGATAAGTATTATTTTTCAATACATTTCCGAAGATCAGATACTTCACACATGAATTATAGTAATCTTCCTGAGCGTCAATACACCTGTATTCCTTTACCCCTAATTTCAGGGCTCTGTTTTCAAGTTCTTTTTCTTCTTCTTTTGAAAAACCTCCTGTATTCACAGTTACTGCATACACCTCATATCCCAGACTTTCACTAAGATATTTGGCACAGTAAGAGGTATCCAAACCACCACTAAACGCTAAGATTACTTTCTTTTTCATCGATCTTCTTTTTCGTATTATTGTTCGTATAATGTAATCCACCGGATGTAATCTGCCCCGAAGACAAAAGCCCATCCTGATTTACTTCATCATTATCCTTATTTTGAGGTTCATTATTTTTCACCTCCTTTATATCATTGTTGGAAGGAATAAAAAGCATTGCTGTACATAAGCAGTTCTTCCTTTCCTTTTTCATTAAAATTTCGTAATTCACACAGTTTTTACAACCATTCCAAAATTCCTCATCCTGAGTAAGCTCAGAATAAATAACGGGCTTATAACCTAAATCGCTGTTGATTTTCATGACAGCCAACCCGGTTGTTAATCCAAAAACCTTAGCCGCAGGAAATTTATCCCTTGATAACTGGAAAACTTTATTTTTAATCAGGGTCGCAACACCCCTGTTCCTGTATTTTGGCGAAACGATCAGCCCCGAATTGGCCACAAACTGACCGTGGGACCAGGTCTCTATATAGCAGAAACCTACCCATTCCCCGTTTTCAGTAGCAACAACGGCATTGCCTTCTGAAATCTTCTTACTTAAATATTCTATGGAACGTTTTGCGATCCCCGTTCCTCTCCGTTGTGCAGAATCATACATTTCCTGCTGTATTTCACTCACATACATTAAATGTTCGCATGAGGAAATTTCTATTTCCATTTATTTATCTGAATTTTTCGGCAAATTTAAAGCATAATAACTTTAATAACCAAATTAAAAAGATATTTTTTTTGTTTAAATGATTATTACAAGATAATATATCTTATTTGAAATATATAATTTTGCTAAATTATTATATATTTGCTAAAATATTATATATGGAAAACAAATGCCCTAAATGCAATAGCTCCCATCTTGTAAAAAGTGGGGTGATCAACCAGAAACAAAGATTTCATTGCAAATCCTGCAATTATTATTTCACCGTAAAAAAAATAGGCAAGCAGATCGATGACTACTACGTTACCAAAGCCCTTCAGCTTTACCTCGAAGGATTAAGCTTCCGCGAAATAGAAAGGATTATCGGGGTCTCACATGTAACCATAAGCTCATGGATCAAGAAATACAATATCACCCGGCCGCCGCATTCAGAATTCCATCCCGTATATAAAATCCTGAAGCAAAACGAATTGATCGAATACATGTCCAATGAAGACAATATTAAAAACTCAGGATTGATCATCACACAGTTCGCAGATAAATACATGTTGATCAAGTGGGAACGTTTTAAAAAGTAAACAAACAAAAAGAAGGAATCATAAAATCACCTATTTGCAAAATCAGGAAATGAAACTCTCTATTCCGAGCTTCAGCTTCAACTAACAAACAGGTACTTATAAAAAAACTATATACTTACCATTAATATATATTAAATTTCTCTAAATAAATTATTAATTCCAATTTGGCTTTCACAAAATTAACGCCAAAAAATTGATAATTTATGAAGAAAATACTCACTTTTATTGGATTAGCTTTAATCAGCAATACATTATACTCCCAGGGATCTCCCGACTACGGAAACGGATTAAAAATAAACCTTAATCCTGAAGGAGATAAATTTGTCAGATTTATTTTATGGGATCAGTTCTGGTTAAGGAACTCACAAATGAACCCGGGAAGTATGGTCGGAGGAGAACCCACAGACAATACCTGGAATGTAGGGAACCGCAGACTCCGTGCCTTAACGTACGCCCAGGTTACCAAGCGATATATGATCCTCCTTCACTTCGGCATCAATAACCAAACCTTCATCAATGGAGGAGCGCCGGGTACAACAGGAACAGGAGGAAACGGAAATGGCAAAAAAACACAGCTTTTTTTCCATGATGCATGGAATGAATATGCAGTACTGATGCCGGGAGAAGCAGGAAAATTCACTTTAACATTAGGAGCTGGACTGCATTATTATATGGGACTCTCCAGAATGACTATGGCCTCCACCCTCAATTTTTTAACCCTCGATTCTCCCATATTTTCGTGGCCATTAATCGATAGCTCTGATCAGTTCGCAAGACAACTGGGTATGTTTGCCAAAGGAAAGTATGGAAAACTTGAATACCGCCTTAGCTTAAACAAACCCTTCGCTACAGATCTGGTTCCTGTAAATGTAACCGATCCCTCAAAAGCTGTTGCTGTGGATAATAACGGAAATCCCAGCTTTTCCAAAGCCGGATACGTAGAATATCAGTTTCTGGACGAAGAATCCAATACCCTTCCTTTCAAAGTTGGATCATATCTGGGAACAAAGAAAGTGTTTAATGTAGGAGCCGGCTTTTATCATCAGGCGGACGGAACCAGAACTTCCGTAAACTCAAATATCGAAAAGCACGACATCACTCTTCTAGCTGTTGATGCTTTTGCAGATATCCCTTTGGGAAATGCCAAACATAAAATGGCAGTTTCTGCCTACGCAGGATATTATAATTATCAGTTCGGCCCCAATTATATCCGAAATCTGGGGACTATGAATATCGCAGCAGCTGATCCTAACTTTACAGGACAAAAGGCAATTGCCGGACCTGGAAACTTACAGCCAACGATCGGAACAGGTAATATTATCTATGCACAAGCCGGATTATTACTTCCTAACGAAGCAGAAAAGCCTAAAATCAGAATTCAACCGTTTGCAGCATATACCCATAAAAACTTTGAAGCCTTCGACAAGTCGTCTTCACAGTTTGACGTTGGAGCCAACTGGTTTATAGACGGACATCACGCTAAAATAACAACCCAGTACTCCACCAGACCTGTTTATACCAACCCTACCGAGCGTCCAAAATCCAAAGGCGAGTTCATTGTTCAGTTTCAGATTTATTTATAATGACAGACTCGTTTAAACCCACATAAAAAAATTAACTAACATCAAAATCAAGTGATATGAGCGAAAACCATCATGAAAGCTATGAAAATATGACCGATAAGCAGAAGAACAGAACCATATGGAGTGTTATTACTGCATCTTCACTCGGTACACTGATAGAATGGTACGATTTCTATATTTTCGGAAGTTTAGCTGTTGTGCTGGCAACAAAATTCTTTCCGGCAGACAACCCTACCGCAGCCTTTTTATCCACCCTGGCTACTTTTGCCGCAGGATTTGTTGTGCGACCTTTCGGAGCCCTGTTCTTCGGAAGATTAGGAGATATTATCGGACGAAAATACACTTTCCTGGTCACCCTGCTGATCATGGGATTTTCCACTTTCCTTATCGGATGTATTCCTAGTTATGAAACCATTGGATTTATGGCTCCGGTTCTGGTTCTGATCCTGAGATTATTACAAGGACTGGCCCTGGGAGGAGAATATGGAGGTGCAGCAACTTACGTTGCAGAATACGCACAACCCCACAGAAGAGGCTATTGGACTTCATGGATCCAGACCACCGCTACCGCCGGACTTTTTATCTCATTGATTGTTATTTTAATAACAAAAAACACCCTTTCTGCAGAGGAATTCGACGGCTGGGGATGGAGAGTTCCTTTCTGGATTTCTATTTTAATGGTGGGCGTCTCTTACATCATCAGAAAAAACATGAAGGAATCACCGCTTTTTGCTAAAGCCAAAAGTGAAGGTAAAACATCAAAAAATCCATTAAAAGAAAGTTTCGGAAATAAATACAACTTCAAATTCGTCCTGCTGGCATTGTTCGGAGCCGCAATGGGACAAGGTGTCATCTGGTATACAGGACAGTTTTATGCCATGAGCTTTTTGCAAAAAGTAATGAATGTAGAATCTGCTCAGGTTGATTCATTAATGGCCACCGCTTTATTTTTAGGCACACCATTCTTCGTATTTTTCGGATGGCTTTCGGATAAACTGGGCAGAAAAGCCGTTATGATGACCGGGATGCTGGTTGCCATTTTAGCTTACCGCCCGATTTACAACAGCATGTACAAGAGTGTTAATCTCGAAAGCAAAACCATAGCTTCCAACGGCATCAGTGAAAAGAGAACAGCAAAAATCCATAAAGATATTGCCAGCGACAGCCTGATCACTTTCCATAAGGAAACCCTCTTTACGGATGGAACTTTAATAAAAAAAGACAGCATTGTACACTGGTCGGCAAACGGCCCCGTTATAAAAGACGGAAAGATCGAGGAACCTAAGGTGTCACAGTCCTTAAAGCTCAGTGATGATACCAAATGGTACCTGATATTCCTGGTGTTCATTCAGGTGATCTTTGTAACGATGGTGTATGGTCCTATCGCAGCATTCCTGGTAGAAATGTTCCCGGTAAGAATACGATATACTTCCATGTCATTGCCTTACCACATTGGTAATGGTGTATTTGGAGGACTATTACCTGCAGTAGCCACTTACCTTGTAACCACAGGAAAAGAGGCAGGACACCCTTCATGGTATCTTCAGGGACTGTGGTATCCTATCGGTGTTGCAGCCGTGTGTTTACTCATTGGATTATTTTATCTTAAGAGCAAGAACAATAATATCCACGATTAACCACTGAATCAGTCAAATTTTTATTAATTTTAAAACTACTAAAATGAACGGACTAAAAAAAATATTAGGTATCCTCTGGATTTTAATTGCTTTGGTTGTAGGATATTTCGGGATCACCGTTTTGGGTATTCCAAAAATCACTTCAGGAAAGCAGGAAGACCTTGTTTTTGGCATCATCATCCTTTTTGTTTTGATGCCAATTATTTCCGGAGGACTGGCAGTCTTTGGATATTACGCCTTAACCGGAGAATATTCTGACGACAAAATATAATTATTAATGATGAATGATAATTGGTGAACAATCTGTACAAAGGATCTGTTCATCAATTGTCTTTTATCCATCATCATGTATGAAAAAAAGACACGAACAAAAACTGATCATACTAAGCATTGGATTAGTCATTCTCTTCAGCATTCCTATTTCATTGTTATTCAACAGTGAAAAAGATACTTTTGGCTATCCCGTGATTTTGATCTACATCTTCGCCGTCTGGATGATTTCGATCATCATATCGTTTATAATCGTGAAAAAATATGATGAGTAGTTTTGCTTTATTTGTTGTTGTCCTGCTTTACCTGGCCCTTCTATTTGTGGTCGCCCACCTGGCAGAAAAGAAAAAAAGCAAGTTATGGATCAACAATCCTTACATCTATGCATTATCCTTAGCAGTATACTGTACAGCCTGGACATATTACGGGAGTATTGGCGTTGCTGCCACTACCGGACTCAGCTATCTTCCCATCTACGTAGGACCTATTGTCATTATTCCTGCATGGATATTTATCAACACACGAATCGTAAGAATTTCACGAATCAATAAAATAAGCAGTCTCGCCGATTTTATTTCGCTTCGCTACGGAAACAGCAGAAGCTTTAGTGCCGTTATTACCATCGTTTGCCTTTTAGCAATCGTCCCATATATAGGTTTACAGATTAAAGCCATATCAGAAACCTTCCATTTGGTTACGAAAACTCCGGTATCTCAAAATATTTTAACCGATAATGCAACCTTCGTAGTGGTTTTGATTGCTTTATTTTCCTCCTACTACGGAACAAGATATGTGGATGCTTCAGAAAAGCGCCTTGGAATCATATCCGCTATTGCCCTGGAAAGTTTTCTAAAGCTGTTTTTCATTATCATCCTTGGATTATTTGTGATTTATTTTGCCTTTGACGGATTTTCAGACATTTATGAAAAGGCAAGCAAATTCGAAGATTTCAAACAAAAGAATACATTCAATGGTATTGAAGGTGCTTTGAACTGGATGATCTTATGTATGATCTCTGCAACAGCTATTTGTATCCTTCCAAGACAGTTTCATACAGCCATCGTAGAAAACAGGCAGGAAAAACACATCAAAACCGCCATTTGGTTTTTCCCTCTCTATCTTTTAATTTTTACCATTTTCATTTTTCCAATTGCTTGGGGAGGCAGGCTTTTATTTAACGGACAGAATGTAAATCCTGAATTCTATTCGATCCTGATCCCTCAATATTTTGACAACACTTTAATCACAGTATTTGTTTTCCTTGGAGGACTGAGTTCTTGTATTTCAATGATCATTATATCCGCGATCACATTATCCATCATGCTTTCCAATAACCTCATCATTCCTTACGGTTTACTGGGAAAATTTAAATCTGAAAATGAAATTCAAAACACAAGAAGCATAACGAATATCAGGAAGATAAGTATTTTTGCCCTCATCATAATGGCTTTTGCCTTTTACAAGTATTTTATCCTTAAAACATCCCTGGATTCAGTGGGCCTGATCTCTTTTGTTGTTATTGCCCAACTCGCACCTGCGTTTTTCGGAGCTTTATTCTGGAGAAGAGGAACCTATAAAGGTGCAGTAATAGGGCTTCTTGCCGGGCTGGCCATTTGTTATTTCGGATTGATTATCCCACAGTATTATTTTTCTTACAATCAGGAATTCAAAGGAGTATTGAGAGATATGTATACTGTTTTTGATTTTTTCAGGATTCCTTACTTAAGTAAGATCCCGGAAATTTTCTTTTGGTCAATCTTAGTAAACACCGGGCTATTTACTACAATTTCAGTCAGCGTAAAAGGAAATTACAGGGAACGAAACTTTGCCGAGCTGTATGTGGATGTTGATAAATATATTCAAAACCATGAAAACGCCTTTATCTGGCGGGGTACGGCTTATGTTTCGGATATAAAAAACATCCTGGAACGATTTTTAGGAAAAAAGAAAACAGAACAGGCACTAAGGATATTTAATTTAAAATACAACATCGATTCTCAAACCGAAACAGCAGATTCGAGGTTTATAAAATTCTCTGAAAACCTTCTGGCAGGAAGAATAGGAACCGCTTCTGCCAAGATTCTCATCGAAGGCGTAACTAAAGAAGATAAAATTTCTTTAAAGGAAGTTCTGAACATCCTCGAAGAATCAAAAGAGAATATTACACTCAACAAAAAACTGACTGAAAAATCCAAAGAACTTAAACAACTTTCTGAAGAACTTACCGTAGCTAATGAAAGTTTAATAATTAAAGACCGTCAAAAGGACGATTTCCTGGATTCCGTCGCACATGAACTGAGAACTCCTATAACGGCCATCCGTTCTGCGGGAGAGATTCTAGCCGATGACGATGATATCCCTTCGGACATCAAAAGAGAATTTTTAAACAATATTATTACGGAATCCGATCGTTTAAGTGAGATCATCAATGACATTCTTTATCTTGATAAGCTTGAACATGGAGAAATTGCCCTTACAATAAAGAAAAACGACATCACAGAAACCTACAGGAAGGCATTAAATCCTATCCTTCACCTGATCCAGCAGAAAGATATCCAGGTTAGTGAAACCAATCTTCTCACAGAAAGTGTATTTGAATACGATGAAGCAAGAATGATCCAATTGTTTCAGAATATCCTTGGAAATGCTTTGAAATTTGCAGATCAGCAGGGAGAGATACAAACCCGTTTCTTAAAAAATGAAAATGCCTTAAATATCACTATCTTCAATACGGGTAAACCTATTCCTGAAGAAGATCTGGAGATGATTTTTAATAAATTTTATCAGTCCAAAAATCAGAATATTTTAAAACCAACAGGAAGCGGGCTTGGGCTTGC
Organism: Chryseobacterium sp. PTM-20240506; assembly: GCF_048296755.1. Classification (NCBI taxonomy): domain Bacteria; kingdom Pseudomonadati; phylum Bacteroidota; class Flavobacteriia; order Flavobacteriales; family Weeksellaceae; genus Chryseobacterium; species Chryseobacterium sp. PTM-20240506. Next base: position 92,884 of record NZ_CP182581.1, on the reverse strand, counting down.
CATCTCAAAGCAGATTATTGAGGCCCACGGAGGTCTAATCTACGCTGAAAACAAAAGCTCAGGAGTAATATTTACCATAAGCCTTCCGGAAAATATATATAAAGATGAAGTCGAACAGTACTAAAAACACATTATGAAAAAAATAATCATTGCAGATGATGAACATAAAATACTGATGTCCCTGGAATATAGTTTCAAAAAAAACGGCTATGACGTATTCATCGCCAGAGACGGTACTGAAGTATTGGATTTTCTTAAAACCATGGTTCCCGATGTTATCCTTCTGGATATTATGATGCCAAATCTTGACGGATACAGCACCCTGGAAGCCATTAAAGAACAGGAACAGCTGAAACATACAAAAGTTATTTTCCTGAGTGCCAAAAACAACCCAAAAGACATTGAAAAAGGCCTCGAAATGGGAGCTGATGCCTATGTTACGAAACCCTACTCTATCAAGAAGCTGATACAGCAGATTGAGGAATTATTTGATAACTGAGAATAAAAGCTTGGAGAGGCCAGATACAAGACTTCCGACTATCAAAAAAAACAAAAAAAACACGAAATACTATTATTAATATGAATGCAGAAGATTTATTTAAAAGAAGTATCGAAGACAAAGAAAATTTCTGGAAGGAACAAGCCCGGGAAATAAGCTGGTATACATTTCCTCAACAAATTCTTTCGCGAGATACAGACCGCTATCCGGAATGGTATCCGGATGGGCAGCTTAACTTGTCTTATCTGTGTATAGATCAACATATTGAAGATGGTTTTGGAGATCAGATCGCTATCATTTATGACTCTCCTGTTACAGACCAGAAAAAAACATACACATTCAGGCAACTGCAGGAAGAGGTTTCAAAATTTGCCGGCGGACTTGCTTCTTTAGGATTAAAAAAAGGAGATACCGCTGTAATTTATATGCCGATGATCCCACAAACCCTTTTTGCAATGCTGGCCTGTGCCCGGATTGGAGTAATTCACAATGTTGTTTTCGGAGGATTTGCCCCGCATGAACTTGTGGTAAGAATTGATGATTGCAAGCCTAAAGCTTTGATAACCGCTACTGCAGGAATAGAAATCGCCAAAAGAATTCCTTATCTGCCATTGATAGAAAAAGCAATTGAGTTTGCTCAGGACAAAGTGGATCACATCATTGTTTACAACCGAAAACTGGTTGATAATAAAGATGAAATGTTTGACGGCCTGATCGATTATGAAGAACTCACCCAGAAGTCTTCCCCGGTTTCTCCTGTTGCAGTGGAATCTACCCACCCACTCTATCTTCTTTATACTTCAGGAACAACAGGAAAACCCAAAGGAATAACAAGAGATACGGGAGGCTACGCAACAGCCCTGAAGTTCTCAATGAAATATATTTATGGCATTGAGCCTGGAGAAACGTATTGGGCTGCTTCCGATTTCGGATGGGCGGTGGGACATAGTTTTTCCGTTTATGGACCTTTAATAAACAGAAACACGACCATTATTTTTGAAGGCAAACCGATCATGACTCCGGATGCCGGAACTTTCTGGCGCATCATTTCAGAATATAAGGTTTCCGCCATGTTTACCGCTCCTACAGCCATCAGAGCTATAAAAAAAGAAGATCCGGACGGGGAGCTCGTCAAAAAATACGATCTATCGCATTTTAAAAAGCAATTTTTGGCAGGCGAACGGTGTGACGTGGCTACCCTGGATTGGTTCAGTAAACACATTGGAGTACCCGCCATTGATCACTGGTGGCAGACGGAATCGGGGTGGCCAATGCTGGGACTGATGACTTTTGATCATCATTATACCATTAAAAGAGCCGCAGCAGGAAAGCCTATTCCGGGGTACGACATTAAAATATTCGATGAAAATGGTTTTGAACTCGATCCTCATCAGGAAGGCTATCTGGTGATCAAACTCCCCCTGCCTCCAGGTGCACTTTCCGGAATATGGAAAGATGAAGAACGTTTTCAGAACAGCTACTTATCACAATATAAAGGATATTACTTCTCCGGAGACGGAGCCATACAGGATGAGGACGGATATTTTTTCATCACCGGAAGAGTGGATGACGTTATCAACGTTGCAGGACACAGGCTCTCCACTTCGGAAATGGAGGAAATTGTCGCTTCCCATCCGGAAGTGGCGGAATGTGCCGTAGTAGGAATCGATAATGAGCTGAAAGGACAAGTTCCTTTTGCCACTGTAGTATTAAAAAACGGTTCCACGATTTCAGAGGAAGATCTTGAAAAAGACACTGTACGAATGGTACGGGAGAAAATAGGAGCAGTCGCATTTTTAAAGAATGCCATGGTTGTAAAACGATTACCCAAAACACGCTCAGGAAAAATCCTGCGAAAACTTATCCGGACGCTTCTGGATGGAAAAGAATTTCAGGTTCCCTCAACGATAGACGACGATCAGATCATTGAGGAAATACAAGAAAAAATCGTTAATTACAGGGCAAAATTCACAAATTAGACATACATTTAATATCAATAAAATTCAAATTTCAAAAACAAAAGGGATATGAGAAATTACTTAATAGAAGATTTACCACATTATTTTGAGGAGTATAAAAAATCTATTAAAAATCCTAAAAAATTCTGGGATAAAATAGCCGATCAAAATTTTGTGTGGTATCAGAGATGGAGTAAGGTAGTTAAGTATGATATGAACGAGGCAAAAATCACCTGGTTTAAGAACGCAAAATTAAATATTACCAAAAACTGCATCGACAGGCACCTGAATGAAAGAGGAGATAAGACGGCTATTATCTGGGAACCCAACGATCCTAAAGAAAAAGCTGAGCATATTTCTTATAGTGAATTGTACGTAAGAGTTAACAAAACAGCTAACGTCCTAAGGGATATGGGCATTGAAAAAGGTGATCGTGTATGCATTTACCTTCCTATGATCCCTGAACTGGCAATCACAATGCTCGCCTGTGCAAAATTAGGAGCGATACATTCAGTAATCTTTGCAGGATTTTCAGCCAATGCAGTAGCTTCAAGGATCAATGACTGTGAAGCGAAGCTAGTAATTACCTCCGATGGCAGCTACAGAGGAAATAAAGTGCTAGACCTTAAAAGTATCGTTGATGAAGCTCTTGAAAAAACAACAACGGTTGAGAATGTCCTGGTCGTTAAAAGAACAAACAATGAGATCAAAATGAAAGAAGGCAGAGATCACTGGATGTCTGAACTCTATGAAAAAGCTTCTCCTGATTTTGTTACGGTAATAATGGATGCCGAAGATCCCCTTTTCATTCTTTATACTTCAGGTTCTACCGGAAAACCAAAAGGAATGCTCCATACCTGTGCGGGATATATGGTCTATACCGCGTATACTTTTAAAAATATTTTCAATTACCAGGAAAATGATATCTATTGGTGTACTGCAGATATCGGCTGGATCACGGGACATTCTTACATCCTTTACGGGCCTTTGCTAAACGGAGCCACTACAGTTATTTTTGAAGGTGTTCCTACATATCCTGAACCGGACAGATTCTGGGAGGTTATTGAGAAGCATAAAATCACCCAATTTTACACAGCACCAACCGCTATTCGCTCCCTGGCCAAGGAAAGTGCCGAATGGGTAGATAAGCATGACCTCAGTTCGTTAAAAGTGATCGGGTCGGTAGGAGAACCCATTAATGATGAGGCATGGCATTGGTTCAATGACCATGTGGGTAAAAAGAAGTGTCCTATTGTGGATACCTGGTGGCAGACCGAGACAGGAGGAATTATGATCTCTCCCCTACCTTTTATAACGCCTACCAAACCTACCTACGCAACCCTTCCCTTACCTGGCGTTCAACCGGTGCTGATGGATGATAAACGGAATGAAATCACAGGAAACCAGGTAACAGGAAATCTCTGCATCCGTTTTCCATGGCCTGGAATTGCAAGAACCATCTGGGGTGACCACCAGAGATACAAAGAAACTTATTTTACCGCTTTTCCCGGAAAATATTTCACTGGAGACGGTGCTTTAAGAGATGAAGTTGGATATTACAGAATTACAGGCCGGGTAGATGATGTAATCATTGTTTCCGGACATAACTTAGGTACGGCTCCTATTGAGGACAGCATCAACCAGCATCCTGCCGTTGCCGAATCTGCAATTGTGGGATATCCTCATGATATCAAAGGAAATGCTTTGTACGGGTATGTTGTTTTAAAAGAAACCGGAGAAAGCAGACAAAGGGAAAACCTTAAAAAAGAGATCAACCAGCTTATTGCCGATCAGATCGGACCGATCGCTAAACTGGATAAAATACAATTCGTTTCAGGATTGCCAAAAACACGTTCAGGAAAAATTATGCGTAGGATCCTTAGAAAAATTGCCGAAGGAGATTTCAGCAACTTCGGAGATATTTCTACGTTATTAAATCCGGAAATTGTGGACGAAATTAAAAATGAAAGAATAGACTAATCTTTATCATTAATAAGAAGGCGCAGGGTTTACCTGCGCTTTTTTTATCAACTCTATTCTTTGATAATTTTTATAGCTTGTCTACCGAGGTTGGAATGTGCACTAAGTAGATAATTCCCTTTAGGATAATGAAAATCCAAAGAATATTTTTTCAGCCTTTTCCCACTGATATCATCTTTCAGAATTTCTGTAATGAACTTTCCTGATGTGTCATACAGCCCGATAATGATATGATCGGAATGTAAAAAATGAATACTGAGATTCAGCTTGTCTTTAACAGGGTTGGGAGCTACATCGATCTGAAGTTTCCTTTCCTGATTCTCTCTGGTAGTTTCCTGCGTTGCAAGATTACCGACAGTCATTTTATAAATACCGGTACCAGCAGCATATGCCACATTACTGTTAACAAAAAATATCCTGTTCAAAGTACCGCCTACTCCTGTGTCCGTCCAGGTTTCCCCACCATTAAAGGTTTCATAAAACCCTGTATTATGCCCCCCCATCCACCCATGGTCTGGTGAAGTAAAGCCCACAGCCTGAACAAAAGTATCCGGAAAATCCTTTGTTTCCCAGGTAAGTCCGCCATTTAAAGATTTCAATAACCTTCCTGTATTAGGAGATTCTGCTTCAATAGAGCAGAATATTTTATTATTATCCAGAAGCTGCATTTTCCAGACGTACTCAAAAGGAATATTACTATTATATATTTTTGTCCAGCTTGCTCCTCCATCAGTCGTTTTAAGAATAACCGCACCATCATCATCACTTCCGGATGCGAAACCAACGTTCTCATTGATAAAAGTAATTTCTACCAGGGCGGTAGCATACGCGGACATATCCATATACTGCCATGTTATACCGCTATCTGTTGATTTGATAATATAAGCAGGATAAAACCATGCTCCGCAACCGTACACAGTGGATGTACCCACACAATCCAGACCACAGATTCCTTGCGGGTATGGCGAAATATTATCAACTCTTTGCCATGTAGCTCCGCCGTCTGTTGTCTTATAAAAATTGTTATTCAACGTCCCCAGAAAACCTACATTTTCATTTAAAAATTCAATATTCCTATAGTATTCATTGGGTGTCGTGCTCACAATTTGCTGTGTCCAGCTGGTACCTCCATTTGTTGTCTTAAAAACAGCTCCGTTGCCGCCCCGGGCTGCCCACCCTAAATTTTCATTAAGAAAGAACACATCATCATACCGCCCTCCCCCATTTCCCGGAGGATAAGAGAACGCGGTCCAGTTATATTGCTGAGCCTGCAGAAGGAATGATGATAGAATAAGAGTAAATAAAATTCTTTTCATAGGTATTAATTTTAAAAACAAATTTGAGGTTTTTGAGATAAGTATACAATAAACTTCTTAATAATTCATGATACTGTCTATCAACGACTAACGGACTTTTAAGTTCAAACATTTGATTGATAGAAATCATCAAATATTTTAACATTTAATTATAGATAAAACAATATAAATCAAATTTTATTGAATTTTATTCAAATAATTTGAAATTTAATTATTACCTTTAAGTACAAATTTAAAACACACGATCATGACAAAAATATTAGCCGGATTATTTCAATCTCACAGTGATTATAAGAAGCTTGAAACGGACCTGGAAAGCTCAGGCTTCGGAGATTCAGATTATATTGTTTATCTCAACGACCATCAAAATTCACAATATCTTGCAAGTGTTGCAGTAAAAGATACAGATCAGGCAGATAATGCCAGGAACGTTTTTAATAAAAATGCTGTGGTAAAAACTTATTTATTTGAGAATATGGGAATAGAACAAGCAGACTACCATAACATAAAAAGATATATTGACGCACGAAATAAAGCTGAAATCCATAACAGTCCCGACGTTAAAATCAAGGGTTCAAGCAACGGCATGGATTCAGAAGTAAAATTCTAATAAAAACTAAAATCTAATAACCGGAAATCCGCAGATCTTTCTGCGGATTTTTTGTCATTGACAAGTGGGAAAATTTTCGTATTTTCGTTTAATTATACGGGATTTACACAAATGAGCTACGACTTAGAACGGGAGAACAAAGAAATACTGGCAAGATATAAAGACCTGATTTCTAATACTTACAGGACTTTGGATGAAGAAAACAATAAACTCATCCGAAAGGCATTTGATATTGCATTAGATGCTCATAAAGATCAAAGGAGAAAATCCGGAGAACCCTATATCTACCATCCTATTGCCGTAGCTAAAATTGTTGCAACGGAAATAGGTCTTGGAGCTACATCAATAGCCTGCGCACTGCTGCATGATGTGATTGAAGATTCCGACTATACCTACGAAGATATCAAGAAGATCTTTGGGGAAAAAATAGCCAATATCGTGAATGGATTAACCAAAATATCCATCATGAATCATCAGAACATTTCCGTACAGTCTGAAAACTACAGAAAGTTATTGCTCACACTATCGGAAGATTTCAGGGTTATACTGATTAAAATCGCAGACCGCCTTCACAATATGCGGACACTGGAAAGCATGGCCCCGGATAAGCAAAAGAAAATTGCTTCTGAAACCGTGTACATCTACGCTCCCATGGCCCACCGTCTGGGATTATACAACATCAAATCCGAGCTTGAAGACCTTTCATTAAAGTATAATAATGCGGAAGTTTTCAATGAGATCACTGAAAAGTTAGAACTAGCCAAGGAAAACCGGGAAAAATACATTGAGGAATTCAAAAAAGAAGTTTCCGAAAGGCTCAAAGAGGAAGGATTAAACTTCAGTATAAAAGGCCGTGCAAAAGCAGTTTCTTCCATTTACCGGAAAATGCTCAAACAAGGAGTTTCCTTTGAGGAGGTATTTGATAATTACGCCATCAGGATCATTTACAAATCAGATGCAAAAAATGAAAAGTTCCTGGCCTGGAAAATTTATTCAATCGTAACGGATGTATACCACAGTAACCCTTCAAGAATGCGTGACTGGATCACACAGCCCCGTTCTACAGGATATGAAAGTTTACACCTTACTGTCCTTGGACCGGATAAAAAATGGATTGAAGTACAGATCCGTTCAGAAAGGATGGACGAAATTGCTGAAAAAGGGGTAGCCGCACATTATAAATACAAAGAAGGATACAAGCAAAGCAGTGAGGACAGAAATTTTGAAAGATGGGTAACAGAGATCCGGGATGTTTTAGAACAGCAGCAGAACCTTTCTACCTCCGAACTTCTGGATAACATCAAACTCAATTTATATTCTAAAGAGGTTTTTGTTTTTACTCCCAAAGGAGAAATCAAAATTCTGCCAACCAACGCTACGGCATTGGACTTCGCATTCTCTGTACACTCTGATTTGGGTATGAAATGCCTAGGAGCCAAGATCAATGGAAAACTGGTTCCTATCTCATATGTTCTTCAAAACGGAGACCAGGTAGATATCCTTTCTTCCCAGAATCAAAAGCCTAAATCGGACTGGCTCGAATTCGTAGTTACTTCCAAGGCAAAATCCAAGATTAAGAGTTATCTTAATTCACAAAAAAATCAGCTGGTAGAAGAAGGAAAAGAAATTTTACAAAGAAAGCTTCGTCACGCTAAAATTAATTTTAATGATGAGGAAGTCAATAAACTTCAGAAGTTTTTCAACTTAAAAACATCACAGGAACTGTTTTTAAAATTCCAGAGCAATGAACTGGATGTAAGCAGTCTTAGAAAATACATCGAAAGTAAAAATGTATTCAATAATTTACTTTCAAGATTCAGAAAATCTCCTTCCAAAAACGTTCATTATGAAGAACCAAAGGAGCAAAACCTGGACATGATCGTCTTTGGAAAAGACGAAGAAAAGTTAAACTATAGTTATGCAAAATGCTGTACCGTAATTCCGGGAGATAAAATTTTTGGATTCATTACGATTTCAGACGGTATAAAAGTGCATAGTGATAATTGTCCGAATGCTATTAACCTGAGGGCACAGTATGATTACCGGGTTATTCCAGCCAAATGGGTTAATGCTGAAAGCTTTAAAAACAGGGTTAAAATTGAAATTGAAGGTTTAGACCGGATGGGAATGATTAACGACATTACCGCCGTGATCAGTGGCACTATGGGAATGGATATGAAAAGTCTTTCCATAGAATCCAATAATGGCGTCTTTATGGGTAACATTATTCTTGAGGTTAAAAATAAAGGTCAGTTGGAAGAAACCTTTAAAAAACTTAAAAATATTAACGGAGTTTCAAGGGTGAGACGATTACAATCATAGGCATGAATTTATCTATTTATTTTAAAAAATTTTTCAACAGCAGTCAATCTTCGGGTATCATCCTTATTTTTTGTGTAGCGATTTCTTTATTAATTGCTAACTCGAGCTTAGGAGAAGGATTTCAAAATTTTCTCCACTATGAAATAGGCACTCATCTTTTTCACTTGAAATATCCGATCCATATCTGGATCAATGATGGTCTCATGGCTATTTTTTTCCTTTTGGTAGGCCTCGAAATAAAAAGAGAACTGGTGGAAGGTGAGCTTTCATCTTTTAAAAATGCTTCTCTTCCGATTTTTGCGGCAGTCGGAGGAATGCTTGTTCCCGCAACCATCTATACCCTATTCAACTCAGGAACAGAATTCAGCAATGGATGGGGAATTCCGATGGCTACAGACATAGCCTTCTCGCTTGCGTTGATTTCCATGCTAGGAAGTAAAATTCCTAATTCCATTAAAATTTTCCTAGCTGCTCTGGCCATTGTTGATGATCTGGGAGCGATTTTAGTTATCGCTATATTTTATACAGATCAGATTCAATGGATGTATTTGTTGATCTCTTTCGGAATTGTCGCTTTCTTGTTTCTTTTGAATTTTTTAAAAGTGACGAGGCTTATTTTCTATATTATCCCTGGATTATTTTTGTGGTATTTTCTTCACAATTCAGGAATTCATGCTACCATCGCAGGAGTATTACTGGCTTTGTCTATTCCTACCAATGCATCCAATGTTCAAATTTCTCCTTTGGAAAAATTAGAGCATCATCTTCATATACCTGTAAGCTTTCTAATCATGCCAATATTTGCCCTTACAAATACCAATATTGCCTTTCACAGCGGAATGGCAGAAGGGTTGATAAGTACTTTGGGATTAGGGATCATCGGTGGTTTAGTCCTGGGAAAACTAATCGGGATCAATTTATTTTCATTTATTGCCATTAAACTTAGAATAAGTTCACTTCCACACAATAGCACATGGTCGCATATGCTGGGGGTAGGCTTTCTTGCAGGAATTGGTTTTACGATGTCTATTTTTATAGCATTACTATCCTTTAAGGAGCAATTTGAAATCCAGGATGAAGCGAAATTTGCAATCCTGATTGCATCGTTTTTATCAGCTATTTTAGGCGTAATTATATTAAGCCTAAGTGCTAAAAAGAATAAATTTATCGACGACGATAGTGATGAGTAATTGCTAACTATAAAAATAAAAAAGAGCACCTTTCAGTGCTCTTTTTTATTGTATTACGGGCAAATGTAAGTGGATATCTTACATAGTCCGTTACAGCAGTAGGTCGTTCCCGGACAATAATCATCCCCGGTTCTGCATGCTAATCCTCCTTTTACGATTTTCAAATCGTTTCTCGTTAATTTTTTGATGTTTTTCATAATAAATTAATTTGGTATTTGTACAAGAATTTCAAATTCTTACTAGTCACTAAATTACCATAAAAATGAATACGAAAAAATATAATCAGGTATTTTTAATTGACCCATAAATAAAATATTAGCTGAATCAATACAATATTGATTGAAGAGAATTCAGATTATTCTTTTTCGTTCGGGGAATGATCTGCCTGCACTTCTTTTCGGAGTTCATCAGCCAGTAATTTTTCTATCCTGAGTTTTCTGATAGCCATATTAAGTTCATTACCAAATAATAGCAGATAAACATTCACATTTACCCATACCATTAAAAGAATCATACTTCCAATGGACCCGTACAGAACATTATAACGGGCGATATCTTTTACATAAATAGCAAATATGTAAGTAGTAAGAACAAAAAGAACAGTCGTTAAAATAGCCCCAGGAACCGCTTGCCTGAACCTGGCAATCTTCACTGTTCCCAACCAGTAAAACATTGCTAATAAAATAAAGTAAAAAAGAGGAAAAGACACAAATCCAATAATCTTAGAAAGGTTATTCACCAGCCAGGAAACATTATGGATAGGTGTAAATAGTTTTAAAACTACTTCTACATAATAGACTCCGAAAAGAGCTAAAAAAACTATGGTGATAAAGCCTATTGTAATAAAAAAAGAAAGAATAAACTCTTTTACGTCACTCAGCTTTTCTTCGGAATTTTCATTGAATCCATTAATGAGGGAAAAAGTCCCGTTTGTAGCAAAAACAAGGGCAAGAATAATGGTTAGATTACTGATTCCCCTCATATTGGGAATGATACTTTTCTCAATATAGCCTCTAACATCAGTTTCCATATTGGAAGGGAAAACATTGTGAATCAGCACTTCAAAAATATAAAAATGAAGCTTATCATAATGCGGCATATAAGGTAAAACGGAAAGCAAGAAAAGGAGAAACGGAAATAAACTGATGGTAAAGCTCCATGAAATAGCGGCTGCCTTTCTTCCTATCTTATCCTTAAAAATACCCGAAATATAAATCTGAAACATTTGCCACAGTGATATTCCCAGGAGCGGGATATGGATATCATCTAAGAATTCCTGAATCTTCAGGATAAAATTAGGTGTTTTTATATTCATAATTATTTCAGGATATTATCTATTTTATCAAAATTTCTGTTGACTATTTGTGGCGCATTAAACCTCAGACCAATTCCAGCCCTGAATTGCCATTGTGTAGATGAATACAAATTGGAATTTGAACTATTTACCCAGTTAAGCTGAGTACCGGCTCCAACAAACCATTTTCCGTTATCATATCCGATCCTTACATTGGAATTCATTCCCATATTAAATTCATGAAAGTCTTCATCAATCAGCTTTGAATAATAAAGCTGAGGATAAAATTCAACCACCGCATACCAATTACTATCGATCACTCTTTGTATTCCTGCACCTGTTCTTAATGCCAGCCTTATATCTTTCGTGGCAGAACCTTCTTCCCCGCTTCCTATCACTTCTCCCTTATATATTGCCCTATCGGAATCTTTCAATATATTATACTGATAAAACAGACCTGTAATAACGACAAAATCATTTTTAGCAGGCTTATAAGTCATATTAGTATAGCTTCTGTAGTTCTCTTTATTTCCGACCCATAAATAACTTGTCTCCCCTTTAAAAGACCTGTAATTAGCATCCGGAAACTGAATATATGCATCCGTGATACTTTCGTCTGAACCATTTAACAAAAGATCTATATACTTCCTGGTATCCCGGAAATATAACCCTTTGATCTGATTATAACCTATCATTTGTCGTAGCTTTGGATTCAGGAAAAAAGCAAAATTCACATTGAAATATTTCGTTTTCCCCTTGATATCATCATCATTATTTATTTTAATCAGTTTAGGTGTAAATGAAATACTGGTATCCAGCCATCTGTACCTTAGAAAAAGCTCAGTGTAAAAAGAATCATTTGGTTTTAGCCTGAAAATTTCTCTTTCATAGCGAAGTCCAAAGGAATTGTTAAGGTAGCTTACGCCTGCAACGAGAGAAATTGTATTATTATCTTCCCTGTACTTCTTATTATACTCATTAACTTCCTGACCATAAGAAGCTAACGGAAAATATAAAAATAAGTAGGGAATAGATTTTATTTTCATCGTGTGATATTGGCTCCGTAAAAATACAGATTTTTTTAGACTTGATAATGAACCGGAAAATTACACCGGTTGGCAGCGAAGGGTAAAATGTATCATAGGAACCCGGGAAAATTCCTTAATTTATGAATATCTTTGTCATCCTAAATGTGATTATATCCTATGCGAATAAGTTTACTTTGTATCGGTAAAACAGATGATAAAGAAATTAATTCTTTGATCAATTACTATATTCCCCGCCTTCCTAAACATTGGAATTTTGAAATAACAGAAATCCCTGATGTTAAGAATGCCAAAAATCTCTCTTCAGATCTTCTGAAGAAAGAAGAGGCAAAGCTTTTTATGAATTATATAGATAAAAATGATCTCGTTATTATTCTCGATGAAAAAGGAAAACAGTTTACCAGCAGGGAATTCTCTCAGAAAATAGATACATGGATGAATTTGTCGGTAAAAAAGATCCACATACTAATCGGAGGAGCCTATGGGTTTTCTGAGGAAATATATACCAGAGCCAACGAAAAAATGTCATTATCTAAAATGACATTTACCCACCAGATGATCCGGTTATTTATCGTTGAACAATTATATCGTGCAGATCAGATTCTACAGGGAAAACCTTATCATAACGATTAAGTTTACTTGGCGGGAGGACATTTTGCAAAATGATCTGCAAGAATTGCTTTTTCGTATCCCAAAGCAACAGCTTTCTCCAAATTGACACAAGCTTCTTTCGGCTTGGCACCGTCAAACAAAATCAGAGATTTTGTTACATAGGACTGAGCAAATTTCGGATCTATGGAAATAGCTTTATTGATATCAGTCAAAGCCTCCTTCTGTTTTTTCATTTTTAAATAGACTTCCGCACGTCCGTTGTATAACAAAGACTCCGGTTTTTCAGAAATGAGCTGATTATAATCTTTTAATGCTCCGTCAAGATCGCCATTATTCTTCTTTAAATTAGCCAATCCCGTTCTTGCAAAGATATTTTCCGGAGCAAAAGATAAAATCTGGTTCAGATCTTTAATAGCCAGTTCTTTCTTTCCCTGGCTGTCATAAATTTTAGACCTTGTCAAATACATATCTACATTTTCAGCATCGATCTGTAATCCTTTATCAATGTATTCAAGGGCTTTCTGTTTATTTCCTTTTTGGCTGTTTACCGATGCCAGATTAGCATATACTGGTGCCGACATTGGATTTGCCCGCAGAGCTGCTTCATACGATTTAAGAGCAAGGCTCGTTTTACCCAACCTCCTTTGGGAAGTCCCCAGATTATTGTAGTACTCCGACTGGTATTTCTGAATCTGTTCTTTTTCGGCTAATTTAGCGTACTGCTCTTCGGCGCACTTATAATCTGCTTTTTTAAAGCATTCTTCCGCTGTTTTTGCGTCCTGGGAATAAAGATTAGCAAATGTAAATGCTAATACTACAAGTAATAAATGTTTTTTCATGAGGTTATCGTTTGTTTGTTGATGACTTTTTTCGCGAGTGCACTAAATATCACTCCCAATAAAAGTCCAACAAACGCCCCCACCAAAATATCTATCGGGAAATGCACTCCTAAATATATACGGCTGTAAGAAACCACTGCAGCCCATACAAATATAGCATAAGGAAACCATCTGAGTTTTTTTCCTAATAAAACACTCAGATATGTAGCTAAAAAGAAAGTATTCGATGCATGAGCAGAATAAAATCCAAATTGTCCGCCACATTTTACGATCCTCATATAATGTTCCAGAGAAGGATCATGGCAAGGTCTTAACCTTTGTACTCCATGCTTAAAGATGCCAGCGACCTGATCGGACACGGTTGTTCCTATAAGTATAAATAAAAGAATAAAAACTAAGGATTTTAACTGGTAATTTTTATAAAGAAAATACAGAAAAATAATATAAAGCGGAACCCAGATCCATGTACTGGAGATAAGCATCCAAAACTGATCAAACGAAGAACTCCCCAAATTATTGAGAAATAAAAAGACATTTTTATCTTCCTGAATGATTTCTTCCATCAGTTATCTGCTTACAGGTCCTTCATAGGTTTCATCTTCAGAAGGCTTTGGCTTTGCAGGCTCAGAAGAAGGTTCGGTAAGAATATCTTTTTCAATATTCTTCATTGGGTTAAAATCTTTAGCAGCATCTTTCACCTTTTCGATCTCACGTTTGATTTCAGAAACAGGGTTATCCGTCTCTTTCATGATCTCGGTTTTAATGTCTTCTACCGCTCCACGCATCTTTCTTACGCCTGCTCCTAAGTCACGCGCTATCTGAGGGAGTTTATCCGGACCGAATAATACAACGATTGCGACTGCAATCAATGCCATTTCTCCAATGCTTAATTCCATGAGGTAAAATTACAAAAGATTATACATATATAATGTAGAAACATAAAATTTAAACAAATTTTAAGATTTTCCATTTCAAAGCTTTAAATATTTTCAATTCAGGCTTATTAATCCTCTTAATATTCAGATCTTTTTAAATTAATCAATAATTAATTCTCTAATTAAAGAATTATATGAAATTTTTCATTATTTTTATTTCTACACAAACATTAAATATATACTTATGAAAAAATTAGTAACTCCCTTCAAGGTTTTTGCCTTGGCAATGGTGCTGTCTTTAACAAGCTGCCAAAATGAAACAACTGAAGTACTTCAGGAAAATACCGCAAAAAAAGAATCTGTTTCCGATTTGAAAAAAGTATTAACTCCCTCTTCTCAAACACTTCCCGATATTGTTCAAACACAATTGAATGATTCAAAGAAAAATCTGGAACAATACCTTAAAAATGATCTTCAGATTACCGGAGTTTCAGTTTTAGGAAAGCTGTCTGATGCAAATGGAATTTCCATTTCTCAAAACCTCATTTCAGATAAAAATACTTATGTGGCGTTTGGTAATATTACAGACCCGGCATCAGTAAAAATAGGCAAAATGACAAATTTTAATTCAGGAGATGAACTATCAGTTGCCCAACAAAGCCTGAAGGATGTCATTAGTCAGGAGGTAAAACCAAATACAGAAGTACTTGAAATTACATGGAATCACAAGGGAGAGCAATTTACTTCATTATGTTTCTACAATACCAGCGGAATTATCTGGGATAATGTGTTAGGAGGCCTGGTAATGATGGATAGAGGAAGTAACGTAGAAGCCTCTAATGACAATCAGGCAAAGGTACTTTCGAAGTGGTATAAAGAATGGTGGACGGCAAAATGGCTATGGGGATCCAAGAGAGGAGAAATCGGATATAAGATCACGATTTATTATAATGGATCTACCGTATCTAATACTGATGTAAGTGATTGGGGCAATATCAGTTTAGGAAAAGCAAAAAGCGAAAGCAAAATATTAAAGAGAACCGGAGCTTACGGACAATGCAGATATGCACTTGGATTATGTACACCGACAGGTTCTTTAAGCTTTAATTCAAGTAACTTTACGGTATCATTTTCCGGTTTGGGAAGTAATATCGTAAGTAACGGAACCAAGTCCCTTTATCCTTAATCAATACATAGCTAAAAAAATAAAGCAGGATATCATTAATGATATCCTGCTTTTTTATTTAAAATAATTTACTTTTTAATTTCTCTATTTTTCTCGAATGCATAATATGAAATAACCACACTTACAGCCATGAGAAGGAAAGCTAAAAAGAAAGGTGCTCCTGAAAACTTAAATGGCGCCTCATCATGGGTAAAGTAATAAAACAGGTTTGTCATCATAGGAGGGCCTACAATTGCCGTAGCACTCATCAGGCTTGTTAAAGCGCCCTGCAATTCTCCTTGTTCATTAGAAGGGACACTTTTTGTAATCACAGATTGAAGTGCAGGACCACAAATTCCTCCTAAACAATAAGGAATAAGGAATGCAAACATCATCCACCCTTCTGTAGCAAATGCAAACAATAACATTCCGATGGCATACAAGGCCAATCCGTAATAAATACTTTTCTGCTCTCCTAATCTTGGAGTTGTCCAACGGATCAAACCTCCCTGTACAAGTCCGACCAATAATCCTACTGCTCCGAGAGATAATCCAACCATCCTTTCCGTCCAGCTGAATTTATACATCGTATAAAAACTCCAGTTGCTCTGTACAGCATGACCTGCAATATAAATCAAAATTAAAGACACTATCAATCCTGAAATTTCAGGATGCTTACCTAAAAATTTAAATGATCCCACAGGGTTGGCACGCTTCCAGCTGAATTCTCTTCTCTTATCTTTATCCAAACTTTCAGGAAGAATAAAATATCCGTAAAGAAAATTGAGCAGGCATAAACCGGCCGCAGCGTAGAATGGAACTCTTGAGCCATAATGCCCCAGAACACCTCCCAGCACAGGTCCAATAATGAATCCCAAACCAAAAGCCGCCCCTATCAGACCAAAGTTTTTAGCCCTGTCCGCGTCAGTAGAGATATCAGCGATGTATGCACTTGCAGTGGTTACACTCGCTCCTGTGATTCCGGCTATAATTCTTCCCAGGAATAACCACCAGATACTTGGAGCTAAAGCCAGTAAAACATAATCTATTGAAAATCCAAAAAGCGAAATGAGGATAATGGGTCTTCTTCCGTATTTATCACTGAGATTTCCTACTACCGGGGAAAATATAAACTGTGTAAACGCATAGGCGAAACCAAGCCATCCACCATATTTTGCGGCCTCACTGATGTCTGCATGAATCAGTTCCTCAATTAATTTAGGAACAACGGGAATAATGATCCCCCATCCGGTGATATCAATCAGGAGCGTTATAAAAATAAAGCTCATGGCGGCTTTTTTCCTTGAATTTTCCATAATTGTGCAAAATTAATGAAATATAGAAGTATAATGATTCTAAATTGTGAAGATTTAATAATGATAATTGATTATCAAGGATTGAATAGTAGGTCGGATTTACAGCTTAACATTTAATTATTCAAACAATTTTCTTTCCTTAGATTTAAACCAATAAATAAAAAAATAGCCTTTCGAAATGAAAGGCTATTTTTTTATTTATTGTAGTATAATTATTTTGAAGAAAGGACTTCTTTATTCGAAGTCGTTTTTCCATGTACTCCTTCTTCTTTCCCTGACTTAAGGAAGTCATAAGCAATAGCCGAAGCAACAAATATGGATGAGTAGGTACCGAAACCAATACCAATTAGCATCGCAAACATAAATCCTCTCAGGTTATCCCCACCAAAGATAAAGATTGCTAAAATTACAAGGATCGTTGTAAATGAGGTATTGAATGTTCTACCCAATGTACTTGAAATTGAATCATCAAATAAACCTGCCAATGTTAAAGATTTCTTCTCTCTCAAATATTCCCTGATTCTATCGAAGATAATCACGGTGTCATTGATTGAGTACCCTAATACGGTAAGGATTGCAGCAATGAAATCCTGGTTGATTTCCATATTGAAAGGCATGAATTTATGCAGCAATGAATAAGCTCCCAGAATGATAATCGCATCGTGGAACAATGCAGCTACAGCGCCCAGAGAGAATTGCCATTTTCTAAATCTGATAAGGATATAGATAAAGATACCTCCTAGTGCAGCAACAACTGCAAGAATACCGTGGGTTTTGATGTCATCTGCTACAGTAGGACCTACTTTCTCAGAAGAGATAATTCCGGCATGGTCTTTATCCGCAGATTTAAAATCGTGAAGTGAAATATTAGCCGGTAAATTCCCTTTTAATCCTTCATATAATTTTTGCTCAACAGTCTGGTCAGCCTTAAGCGATTCATCATCAATAAGGTAATCTGTAGAGATTTTCAATTGTTTAGAGTTACCAAAGGTCTTAGCCTCAACAGAAGAGTTCTTACCATCTTCCGTTTTAAACATTTTTACCAGATTCTGTTCGATATCTTCAGCATTTACATCTTTATCAAACCTTACCACGTA
This sequence comes from Chryseobacterium sp. PTM-20240506, assembly GCF_048296755.1. NCBI lineage: Bacteria > Pseudomonadati > Bacteroidota > Flavobacteriia > Flavobacteriales > Weeksellaceae > Chryseobacterium > Chryseobacterium sp. PTM-20240506. The sequence goes on along the minus strand of NZ_CP182581.1, from coordinate 74,765 downwards.
GTTTCTACCACCAGTGAAATCAATTCCATACTTAAATCCTTGAGTTGCAATAGATCCGATGCAGATAACAGTTAATATAGCAGAAATAATATACGCATATTTTCTTTTCCCAATAAAATCAATCCACGTATTTCTGAACAGATTTTTCGTCGGAGCTGTCCATACAGAAAGGTGTTTTCCTTTATTTAGTCTGTTGAAGATCATTACTCTTGAAAGCAATACAGAAGTAAATAAAGTCATTGCAATACCAATCATTAGTGTTAAAGCAAATCCTTTAATAGGTCCCGTTCCGAAGAAGAATAACACCACTGCCGTTAGGAATGTTGTCGAGTGACCATCAATAATGGCATTTAATGCATGTTTAAAACCATCTTTGTAAGCCTCCAAAATACTTTTTCCGGCAAATAGTTCTTCTTTGGTTCTTTCGTAGATAATTACGTTCGTATCCACAGCCATTGCCATTGTAAGAACGATACCTGCAATACCTGGAAGAGTAAGCGTAAAGTCTCCGGAATCCATAATTCCGAAAATGTAGAATAAGTTAATAACCATTGCAATTACAGCGTACACTCCCGCACCACCATAATAGAAAATGATATAAACGATGATGATTAAAAATGCAATAGCGAATGAGATCATCCCTGCATTAATAGATTCCTGTCCTAGAGACGGTCCTACCTGTGTAGCCTGAACTACTTTAGCTCCTGCCGGTAATTTACCTGCTCCTAAAACGTCTACCAGTTCTTTAGCTTCTTCCTGAGAGAAGTTACCGGAGATCTGAGTTCTACCGTTAGGAATAGCATTTACTACGTTCGGTGCAGTATATACCCTGTTATCAAGAGTTACAGCAACCGGTTTATTAACGTTTTTCTCTGTTAATGTTTTCCATTCTTTAGCCCCTTTAGAATCCATCTGCATATCAACTACTACTCTTCCCAGCTCATCATAGCTGATGTTAGCAGTTTCAACAGCTCCGTCTACTGGTGCTTTTTGGTTGATGTTTCCTCTTATGGCATACAATACAAGGCTCTCAGCATCTGTAGCTTCTGGTTTGTACCCCCACATGAATTGGGTATATTTAATGTTAGCCGGACGTAATGCCTGAGCCACTTTGCTGTTTAAAATTTTATTTACAACTGCAGTATCAGACAATTTAATGTTAGCAACTCCGTTGGTTCTTAACTTGTCTAAATGTAAAAGGTTCATGAAGTTCACATTCTTTGCAACTCCCATAGAATCTCCTTTTGCTGCAACCACACTTGTTAAAGTCTGAAAATAAGGTGCAATTTCAGGAACCTGCTGTACTTCCCAAAACTGAAGTTTTGCTGAAGTCTGAAGCATTTTCTTTACTTTATCGATGTCTTTCATACCAGGCATTTCAACAGAAATTCTCGCTGTTCCCGGTACTCTCTGAACATTCGGCTGTACAGCCCCCATTTTATCAATTCTGGTTCTGATAACCTCAAAAGCAGTACCTACAGAAGCATCAATTCTTCTTTTAACGATACTTTTTACCTGCTCATCAGTAGTATTATACTTAATCTCTGTAAGATTAGTGTTTCCGAATATTTCCGGATCTGCAAGTTTAAGATTGGTTCCTTTTGCTTTGTTTATAGCATCAAACTGATCGAAAAAATTATCTACATAAGATTTAGTAGAATTCTTCTGAACCTCATCAGTTTTATTTAAAGCTTCGATTAGAACAGGATTAGAAGAGTAATTCGTTAAATCACTCACCAAATCTCTTTGGTTGATCTCCAAAAGAACGTTGATCCCTCCTTTCAAGTCAAGACCAAGTTTCATTTCTTTGTCTTTCGCTTTAGAATAATAAAGCTTCGTATAACCAAGATTAAGAGTATCTTCCTTTATTCGTTTGATCTCTTTCTCGTTTCCGTTCGCAGCTTCAATCTGCGATTCAATTTTGCTGGCGTACCAGGTTGGTATAAGCTCATTTAAGCAAATCAACCCCAGTACAATAGCAACAATTGTAATAAGTCCTTTTCCTTGCATTTTGTTATAACTACGTTAAATTAAGTCGGCAAATATAATGATTTTCTTTATATTTTATGAACTTTCAATAACAGAAATGGTTTATTTTCAGATATATCGACAATATGACTTCCATTTAAGATTTATCAATTTTAAAAGCTTATTTTAATGAAGTTTATAAAGTTTAATTGGTATGAAATTTTCATTATGAATACAATACACTAAATATCAAAATATTATGAAAATTTTACTTTTTGTGATAGGGATTTTTTCTTCCCTATTTCTTAATTCCCAGACAATTAATCTGGTAGAATTTGCCACCGGGCTCACGAGTCCGGTCGAAATTACAAATGCCAATGATAGCAGGCTTTTCGTAGCACAACAGAACGGAATCATTAAAATTATTCAACCTTCCGGGACTATTAATACGACTAACTTCTTAAACATTAGCAGCAAAGTTTTGTATGGTGGAGAAAGAGGACTTTTAGGATTGGCTTTCCATCCCCAGTATGCAACAAACGGTTATTTCTTTGTATATTACAACAATGCAACCAACGGAAACATTACTGTTGCCAGGTATACCGTAAGCAGCACTGATCCGAATGTAGCCGATGCAAGCTCTGAAAAAATAATACTCAATATCCCAAAGCCTTTCGATAATCATAATGGAGGAAGCATTCATTTTGCGCCTGACGGCAAATTATGGGTGGTAACCGGAGACGGAGGTAGCGGTGGAGACCCCAACAACAATGCACAAAACAAAAACTCCCTGCTGGGTAAAATGCTGCGTCTTGACATTAACTCTACCAATGCTTATAATATACCTCCTGACAATCCATTTATAGGTATTGACGGAGCAGATGAAATATGGGCATATGGACTTCGGAACGCCTGGAAGTTTTCCTTTGATCTCACCACAGGAAATGCCATGATTGCAGATGTGGGTCAGGGACAGATTGAAGAAATCAACAAAAATCCGATTACCCAGGCTGGAATTAATTATGGATGGAGATGTTATGAAGGAAATACTGCCTATAATACCGGTGGATGCGCAGCCGCTTCAACAATGACTTTTCCGGTTGCCATATATGACCACTCTGGTGGAAAATGTTCTATAACCGGTGGATATGTTTACCGTGGAACTCTTTATCCGGCACTACAAGGAAAATATTTTTTCGCAGATTATTGCTCCAACCAGATCGGAATGTTGAGCTCTGATAATTCCATAACCTGGACGACATCCTACTCTGGAAATGGTTTCTCAACTTTTGGACAAGATAATCAGAATGGTCTATATGTTGCCGGTGTTAATAGCGGAAAGATTTACAAAATTACAAGCGGAACACTCTCAACACAGGAAAATAATAATTTAGCCAAAATAAGGGTATATCCAAATCCTGCTTCTAAAAAAGTATTCATTGACAGTATTAAAGAACAGAAACTTTCAGTAGAGATCATTAACTCTGAAGGCAGGCTAATGAATCAGCTAAAAATTGGTAATGATAACAGTATTGATATTTCAGGTCTTAGCCCGGGAGTATACTACATCAATTTAAAGTCAGGAGAATTAAAATCCTATAGTCAAAAGCTAATTATTCAATAATGTTAACGAAAGCCTCAATATCATTACATTGGGGCTTTCTTATAAAAACACGCAGTTCCTAAAGCTAGAAGTGGAATTAAAATCAGCAGTCTCTGAACTAAAGAAAAACGCTCCACTTCATCATCCAGTAATTGACTTGGAACTAACGATACCAATGCAATTGCAAGAGCAGCAAGCAAAATTTCAGGTAAGGATAATTTTTCAGAAACATCGACTGAAACATTGTACCCGGAACTGAGAATCCAATAACCCAGAAACAAAATCATGAAAGGAAATGACCATATCCTGTAAGTGTCATAGGCAATAGCATGAAGTCCTAAGGGAATTAGAATAACAATAGCAAACAATAGCAAAAGATACTTGTTGGCCTTTTCAAACTTCCTGTAAACAACATACATCATAAAGAGAATGGGAATCCCAAAAAATATTGAGCATTTGGAAACAAATACCCTTTGAAAGAAATGCGGACTCTCATCTTGTATATAGTCTGTAAATTTTACAGTATAAGCAGATGCTACAGAATCGGCAACTTTTGCGTTTATAAATTCTAAATGATCCAGATAATTTAAAATCATTTTATGATAGTTTGACCCGCTCACTTCCTGGTAGGCTGACACTCCAAAAGTAACAGCAAGCGGTAATATAAGAAAGAAGCTGATTCTCTTTATTAAATGGGAATTTAAAGTGTCTTTAAAAGAAATTCCTTCTCTACTTACTCCATCTACCACCAAAGCAAAGCAACAGATAGGGAGCATCAGGAAAAATGAAACCTCATGTATAAGAATGCTAATAGAAGCAACTAATGATGCCAGCAGAATCTTTTTCTTCCTGAGAAGCCATATAACTAAAATGGTTAGCAAAAAGATGATATGATCCAGGTACCCTATAAGATGGGCCGTAAATATGATATATTGAGATAAAAAAAAGGTCAGATAAAATACGAGAGTGTAAACATCCCCTTTGTTCCGGATTGTTTCTTTACTAGCCATAAACAACAACAATCCATATAGCAACAATATTATAAAAACAGATAAAACAAATATGTTCTGCTCATTTTTCTCTACAAATAATCCCAAAAAACCTCCGGCAAATCCTCTTTTTATAAACCCGAATCTATAATCGAGCATCCAGTGAGCAACGGACCATTGATTGGGAAACCTTATCGTTTTTAAGACACTAAAAACAAGTGTATATGTATAGATAATAATGAAAAGAACTTTTCTATTCATCTACTAAATAGTCATAGAGAAAATCCTGGTTTCAGGTTTATTTCGCATCATTCTAAGATCAAACACCATGGCTACATTTCTTGTAAACGCTCTTCCCTTTTCTGTAATCCTGATCTGATGATCTCTGATTTCAACCAGTTCATCTCTTTCCATTTCCTTAAGCATCTCCAAAGCATTTTCCAGTTCCGGGAAAGAGTTTTGGATATCCCATGTCGTTTCCAGCTGACACATAAGGTTCAAAATATGTCTTCTTACAATTAAATCTTCATGATTAAGGATGTGACCCTTTACCACCGGGATCTCTCCTTCTTCAACGATTTTCTGGTATTCTTCAACCGTTTTTACATTTTGAGCGAAAGCATACCAGGAATCTGAAATTGAAGACATTCCAAGTCCCACCATCAATTGCGTTTTGCTTGAAGTATATCCCATAAAATTCCTATGCAGCTTTTTCTGAATTAAAGACTGATAAAGGTCATCATGCTCCAGGGCAAAATGATCCATCCCAACCTCTATATATCCCAGTTCCTGCAATAAGCTTTTACCATCTTCGTAGAGTTTTCTTTTTTCCTCTCCGCTTGGCAGGTCATTTTCATCAAAACCTCTCTGTCCTACTCCTTTTACCCACGGAACATGCGCATAGGAATAAAAAGCCAGTCTGTCAGGCTTCAGTTCCAGTGTTTTACGGATCGTGTATTCCATTGCATCCCAATGCTGGTGAGGCAGTCCAAAAACCAAATCGTGGCTTATTCCTCCATATCCTATCTCACGGGCTAATTCGGTTACTTCCTTTACTTTTTCAAAAGGCTGTATCCTGTTGATTGCTTTCTGAACTTTCGGATCGTAATCCTGCACGCCGAAACTTACTCTTCGAAAGCCAAGATCATACAAAGTCTGAAGATGCTCTCTTGTTGTATTATTGGGATGTCCTTCAAATGAAAACTCGGGATGTTCTGCAATATCTACCGTAGCAAATATTCCTTCCAGTAATGTCTTTAAATTCTTAGGAGAAAAAAAAGTAGGCGTTCCCCCTCCTAAATGAAGTTCTTTTAATTTAGGTTTTTCATTAAAAAGCTCAAGATAAAGCTTCCACTCTTTTAAAACACTTTCAAGATAAGGTGTCTCAACACTATGCTGCTTTGTAATACGTTTATGACATGCACAGAAAGTACATAATGCTTCACAAAACGGCAAATGGATATAAATAGAAATTCCCTCACCTGAGTTACTTTCATGGAAAGATCTTACCACACTCTCCTTCCATTTTTCAGGAGAAAAGGTGCTTTCGTCCCAATATGGAACAGTAGGATAAGACGTGTAACGTGGTCCGGGAATATTATATTTATCGATTAAAGAGTTCATCTAAAAATTTTAAATTTTTATAAATTGAATAAAATTCACATAAGAATTTCATTCTGCAAAATTAGCTATAACTTATGAATTTTAAATCATGAATTATATTAGGGTTTGTTTTCGAAATTTATAATCAGTCTAAATACCATTCACAGGCTCTAAATACAAAAAATAAAGCCTTAAAATATTCAATAACCTAATTGTATCCAAAATCAATCAAAGGTATACCGAAGAAAATAATAATGGGTAATAAAACTACAGATATCCTCTATACCAAAAATTTAAAATTTTAATTTCATCAGCTGAATCTTGTCTTTACCCGCAAAGGCAACGGAATTTTGATCAATCCACTCACACACATATAAGTTTTTTTCATCAGAAATTTTCCTCCAAGTTTTTCCAAAATCTGAAGAATAACTGATATGCTGATCTCCTACTGCTATCATTTCTTTTCCTTTGGATCCCGGTCTAATTTTTACACAGGTAGTATAGCCTGCGTTCGCACCTGACGCCTGAATCTGCCAGGTTTTTCCCCCGTCATTAGTCGTCGCTATGTTATTGATGTTCTCTTTCTGTTTGGTATAATCTCCTCCGACTGCAACTCCAAACCGGTCATCATAAAAATCTATAGAATACATTCCCTGCGATGGCTCACCCTGAATAAATGGTGTAGTAAAAACATCAAACTTCTCCGTTTTAAGATCTAACCTCAGAATTCGGGAAGATTTACCTCCTGTTGCGATCCACATGTATTTTTTAGTTGAAGCAATGTTTGTATTACTTGCTGCAAAAGCTGCTTCCCCACTGTTTAATGAAATTTCATTCTTTAGCAAATCCCATTTCCCATTTTTAAAAGCAACCAATTTAAGGCGATTACTTGAGTCCGAATCACTGAAAGTAAAAGCAAGATGATCATCCACAAAGTGTAAAGCATCATAAAATGCAGTTTTCACCGTATCCTTATACATTGTTTTTGACTGCATATCTTTTTTATCAATTTTAAAGAAATAAGCAGGACTTCCAACATTAATAGCATAAAAATCATTATTGTTCTGAGCCAATGTTCTGAACTCTAACTTCTGATCCGATAATGAAATCTGTTTTTGATTTTTAAAATTTTTAAGATCAACAAAACCTAATTTAGAATCCGTACCCGCATACCAGATTTTATGATCCCAGACCTGGAGCGCTCTTATGCTTATTTTATCATTAAAAATTGTTTCCATGTTTACTTCCTGGGAAAATGTCAATATTCCCAAAAAACAAAATACACATGCTAGAATATTTTTCATAAAAATTTAATTTGGTGAAAGACAAAAATAAAAAATCCACAACATTCTGTGGATTTTTTATTTTTATTTTTATTTTTATTCTTACAAATCTAGATCAGGTTTTTCCAGTGGCTCTTGTTCCGCTTTAAAGGTTTCTCCGTATCCTCCGTTTTGTAATTTGGAATTTCTTTTACTATAAAGGAAGTAAATAATAAATCCGATGATCAACCATGCGAAAGAATACATTTTAGCCTCTCTACTTAAATTAAAAATCAGATAAACATTAATTAAAATTCCAAGACAAGCGATTAATGGCAATGCCGGAACTTTAAAGTTTCTCTGCAGATTAGGTTCTTTAACCCTCAACACCCAAACAGCTACACAAACCATAGTGAAAGCAAATAAAGTCCCGAAGCTCGTCATGTGAGCAAGATCATTGATCGGTGTTAAAGAGGCAACTACAGAAATTAGAATTCCCAAGATGATTAAGTTCTTGGTTGGCACTCCTGTTTTTGGATTTACTTTTGAAAAAGTTGCTGGGATCAATCCATCTTTAGACATTCCAAGGAAAATTCTTGATTGTCCCATGATCATTACCATCAATACTGAAATCAATCCAACAGTTGCTGCAATTGTAATGATGTAACCAGCCCAGGCCTGACCAGCAATATCAAATGCATAGGCAACAGGAGCTTTGATCGCATCAGGATATTTCCCTAAAGGATTGAAATCCGTATAATGCATCATACCCGTTAATACAAGAGACACCAATATATATAAAAGTGTACAAATGATCAAAGAAGCAATAATAGCAAAAGGAACATCTTTTTTAGGATTGATTGCCTCTCCTGCCTGTGTCGACACCGCATCGAATCCTACATAAGCAAAGAAAATTGCAGAGGCTCCTGCAACAACTCCTCCTATACCATACGCAGAATGGGAAACCCCATTTTCAGTAATAGTAGTCGCTTCAGGAATGAAAGGAACCCAGTTATCCGTATTGATAAAGAAAATACCGGCAATAATAACAAAAATGATTGCTGATACTTTAAGCATTACAATAAAGTTATTCGCTTTTGCAGCTCCCTTTGTTCCTCTCACCAAAATAGATATAACAAATAATACAATCAAAAATGCGGGCAAGTTCATAGAAAAACCGGAATTTCCGGCTGCCCAATAAGTCTGGGGGTCAGTAGTAAGCCATGTAGGCAAATGCAATCCGAACATTTTAAGGAGTTTTCCAAAATAACCGGACCAGGATACGGCGACCGTCATAGATCCCATTGCATATTCTAAAATCAATCCCCACCCGATAATCCAGGCAAAAATTTCCCCTACTGTTCCATAAGCATAAGCATAAGCCGAACCTTCTACAGGAAGTATGGAAGCAAATTCAGCATAACATAAAGCTGCAAATACACAGGCAATCCCTGCAATTACAAAGGAAAGTGCTAATGCAGGTCCTGCATTGTAATAAGCTCCTGTCCCGGTAAGTACAAAAATTCCTCCTCCGATAATTGCTCCGATTCCAATAGCTGTAAGACTCCATTTTCCTAAAACGCGTTTCAGCTCACTTTTCTTAATATCAGCTTCATAAGCGCTCATTGGTTTCTTAACCCAAATTTTTGACATATTTTATTGTTTATTTAAGATTTACGAAAGTATAAAAAATTTACAAATACTAACAATTATTGACAAACTTTCATTATTAAATTTATATTTAAGGATATAAAAAACTGATTAACATACCATTCAACTCATTTTTCATCAATATTGAATTTTTGCTTATTTTTGAACACATTTGAACATATGAATCTATATGACCTCTTTGTAAAACCGTATGAAGACTATACAACCTTACAAATTATGCTGGAAAGCGCAGGAACTTTTTTCGGCATTCTCAGTGTCTATTTCTCCATCAAAAAAAATATTTGGGTATACCCCACTGGTATTATTTCGACCCTTATTTATGTTTATATTCTTTTTAACTTCGGATTGCTGGGCGATTGTATGATCAACATCTACTACACTGCTATGAGTGTTTACGGATGGGTTTTATGGGCAAACAATTCAGAAGATAATGTTCATGTGGAAGTTTCATGGGCAACCAAAAAAGAATGGATCTTTGCCAGCATCCTGTTTGCAGTTAGCTTACTACTCGTTACTTTTATATATTATTACAAACCTTACATAGATAATCATTTTTCCATGGCAGGTGCTAATTTAGGATTGCATCATCTTGATTGGGCAAATTGGCTGGATGTATTTACCACATCTATATTTTTAGTAGGCATGTGGTTTATGGCCAAACAACGCATTGAGAACTGGATTTTCTGGATCATCGGAGATTTTATTTGCATGCCTATGATGATTTTTAAAGGACTTGGAATCACTTCGGTTCAATATTTGGTATTTACTATAATGGCGATCATAGGATTCGTCAAATGGAAAAAAAGTTATAAAGAAAAAAGAAAGATAAAGTCATGAAAAATTTATTAAAATTAACGTTTAGTTTTTTCACTATAGTTAGTTTAACTTCTTGTTTGGCATATTCTGACGGATATGCTGGTGGTTATGGAGATCCGTATTATAATAACGGGTATTATTATGCTCCATCAGGATACTACGGAAGTGGCGGATATTATGGCAATGATGGATATTACTATAGAAATGATATCAATTATTATTACGATAATGGTGCTCCTTATTATTACTATGGGAACAATAATAACAGAAGAAGGGTTTATGTAGAAAGAAGAAGCTCTACAATTACTTCTCAGAGACCTAATAACGGATTACAAAATACACGTACCAATAACAGTAATTATAACAATAGTAATTACAATAACAATAACGGATATATTAACAGAAACAACGGAAATAGCGGTTTCAGAAATAACAACTCCAATAGCCAGAGCAATCAGGGTAGCGGATATAGAAATGTTCCTCAGCAAAATACTGGAAGACCTCAAAATAACAGCGGTTTCAGAAGTAACAGTTCATCCAACTCTAATAGTACAATAAATACAAATAGCGGAAGTGGATTTAGAAGTAATAATACTCAGCAAGATAACTCTAATCGATCAGGCGGAAGCGGATTCAGAAGATAATCATTCTAAATAATAAAAAACGGGCAGTATTTACTGCCCGTTTTTTATTTTAATGTACTAATTTTGTTTGTTTATTTTAATGTAAAGAAATTATGGAATTTTATAAATATCAAGGCACTGGAAACGATTTCGTAATGGTAGATAACAGAGATCTGCAATTTCCAAAAGACAAAGCAATTATCGAAAAGCTTTGCGACCGACGTTTTGGAATTGGAGCGGATGGTCTTATTCTTTTGGAAAATGATGAAAAGTATGATTTCAAAATGGTGTATTACAATTCCGATGGTGGAGAAAGTACCATGTGTGGAAACGGTGGTAGATGTCTTGTTGCGTTTGCTTTTTTCCTTGATATCTTTGAAGCCAAATGTAAATTTATTGCTATAGATGGAGAACATGAAGCAGAAATCCATAATGGTATCATCAAATTAAAAATGATCGATGTTACCAACATTTCCAATGACGGAGCAGATTCTGTAATGGATACCGGATCTCCACATTATGTAAAATACGTCGAAGATTTGGTTACCTACAATGTTTTTGCAGAAGGAAACGGGATCAGAAATTCAGAAAACTATAAAGAAAAAGGTATCAACGTCAATTTTGTTGAAAAAATTACCGATGATGAAATTTTCGTAAGAACCTATGAACGAGGCGTTGAGGATGAAACATACAGTTGCGGAACAGGAGTTACTGCATCTGCTTTAACCTTTCTACAAAAAAACAATCTAATCTCTGTAAAAGTTAAAACTTTAGGTGGAAACCTTAAAGTGTATGCTGAAAAAAACGGAAATTCTTTCCAGAATATTTGGTTGGAAGGACCGGCAAAACAAGTTTTTAGAGGTAAGGTTGACTTGGTTTAAAAAAAACAGACAAATTTTAATCAACTATTAAATAATGAAAAAAACTATTCTCATTATCATACTGCTTGTTGTAGCGGTAGCAGGATTTTTTGGGTTAAGATTTTATAATACATATTACGGTAACAACGTAGAAAAAGAAGGATATGTTTTAATCCCTCATGGAGCAAGCTTTAAGCAGGTCCTTGATTCTATTGGACCGTATATACAAAATAAAGAGTCGTTTGAAAGAGTAGCAAAGGATAAGGATCTGGAACAACATCTCAAACCGGGTCGTTACCACATCCAGAATGGAACAGGAAATACGAATATTGTCAATATGATCAAAGCGGGAAACCAGACTGAGAATACCTTTAGAATAGGAGATTTTGGTGATATGTATCAAATGATCGGTAAAGTCACAAAAAAAACGGAGCTAGATTCACTCAGATTTGTAAAAGATTTCAATACGATTGCAACTGAAAAAGGATATACCAGCGCCGAAGACCTGAAAAAGTATTTTTTTATCGATTCATATAACTTTTTCTGGACAGTAAGTCCTAAAGATTTTTTTAAAAGATTTGAGGATCAATATAATGGTTTCTGGACAAGTGAAAGAAAAAACAAAGAACAGCAGTCCGGGCTAACAAGAGATCAGATTTATGCACTTGCCTCCATTGTCTATAAAGAATCCGGTGGAAAAAAAGATGAAATGAAAACTATCGCAGGACTATATTTAAACCGATACAGAAAAGGAATGAAATTACAATCTGATCCTACGGTGATCTATGCTATTAATAAGCAGACAAATTTTAAAGAGCCAATCAAAAGGGTTTTATATAAACATCTGTCTACGCCCTCTCCTTACAATACATACGCTAATCCCGGTATTCCTCCCGGCCCGATATGTATTGTAGATAAGAACTCTGTAGATGCTGTACTTAACGCAGAAAACAACAGTTATATATATATGTGCGCTGATCCCACAAGGTTTGGCTATCACAAATTCACGGCAAGTGCTGAAGAGCATGCAATCAATGCAAAAGCTTATCAAAACTGGCTTAATTCAAAAAATATAAAATAAAAAGCAAATTTAACTTTATTTTAACAATTTCATAATTAACATCCAGCCTTAAAAAGCGACATATCTATTACAAACAATAAATTAATCGTAATATTTTGAAATTTAACCCATTAATAATTTCATAATATTAGGAGTTATCCCTTCACGATTTTACACAAACAACACCTTATGAATCAGACGGAAATTATTAACCTTTTTACAAAAAAAACCTTAGGGCTTACTTTTGTTCTTTCGGCGGCAGCATTTGCTTTCGGACAGGAAAAAGCAGCTATATCAGGGACAATTGTTAGTAAAAACAATCAGCCTGTTCCTTATGCCTCAGTCACCTTCAGCAATAAAGAAAATAAATTACTTAGTGATGCTGCTCTTACTGATGAAAAAGGACAGTATAAACTTGATCTTGCTCCCGGGAATTACGACATCACCGTTGAAGCAATTGATTACAAAAAAAGTGTAGTTAATAAACAAATTGCAGCTGCAGGAAATATCGGCGCCTTATCCATTGAGCCTGAAAAAAGTGCAACCAACCTTAAAACGGGAGATATACAGGGTGTAACGATTACGGTACAAGCAACAAAGCCCTATAAGGTTGAATTAGATAAAAAAACTTATGATGTAAAAAGTGATTTAACTTCTATTGGTGGAAATTTACAGGATGTATTACAAAACGTACCATCTGTATCCGTAGATCCTGATGGAACTGTAAGCATGAGAGGGAGCTCAAATGTAAGATTTTTGATTAATGGAAAACCGTCAGCTTTATTAGGTATTGATGACGGTGCAAATGCCCTGCAAGCAATTCCAGCTGATCAAATTGATAGGATTGAGGTAATTACTAATCCATCAGCAAAATATGATGCTTCAGGTACAGCAGGTATTTTAAACATCATACTTAAAAAAAATAATAAATTAGGATTTAATGGTAGTGTAATTGGAACTTTAGGGTATCTTCCAAAAACAAATCTTAATGTAAATCTTAGTTGGAAGAAAGGTAATTGGAATTGGTTTTTAAATGGCGGCGGCGGATATCAAGAAGGTAAAAATAAAAATAGAAGTACTACAAATTATACTTCAGGAGACCTTCTATCAGCATATCAAAACAGCGAAAATAAAACCAAATCAAATAATTACAATGCAACAGCTGGAGTAGTATATGATATTTCACCCAAGACCTCGATTAATTTAAGTGGAACGATTAGAACGTTTGATAATACCAATGATAATCCTATAAATTACATTGATACAAACAGAAATGGCAGTAGCGTATTTTCAACAAGAAATTCTATTGGAGCTAATACCAACACCGGTATGCAAGGGGACTTTGGAATTGATCATAAATTTGACGATAAAGGTCAAAATATTTCTTTATCCGTAAGCTTACAACGAAATCAATCCAATAATAATTCTGATATTACAGCAACTACCAATGATATTTTTAGCTCTTTTACAAATACAAAAGTGAAGACATTAAATAAATCATTAGTAGGAAAATTAGACTATGAATTGCCCATTGGTGAGCATTCAACATTTAATGCTGGATACAAATTAGATCACAATGATAATGATTATGATTATTTTGCTCAAAATCAATTATCACAAACCCAACCTCCTACTGTAATGGGCCGATTTACAGGATTATCTAATTACACTGAAACATTTAATGCTTTTTATGCACAATTCAAAAGTAAGATGGGAGCATTCAGCTATCAAGTTGGATTAAGAAATGAGATTTCAAATATAAACTTTTCTTATCCATATAGAAATCCGCAAACTCCTGATGTAAATACTGATGTTATTTTAAATAAAAAGAAAAACTATAATAATCTTTTCCCTAGTATTTTCTTAAGCTATGACATAGCCAAAAACAATCAAATCTTATTAAACTATTCCAGAAGAATAGATAGGCCAAGATCATTTTTTATGATTCCTATTCCGTCGCCTAGTGATGTTAGAAACTTGTTTCAAGGAAATCCAGATTTAAACCCTTCATACATTGACTCTTTTGAACTGGGATACAACTTATCAAAAAGTAAAGTAACCATTAACCCAACGTTATATTATAGAAAGGAGAAAGACAACGTACAATTTGCTATCATTCAAAACCTTGCTGATCCTGGCTCATTTACTTCTACTCCATTTAATGTTGGATCAGAAGATCGATATGGTTTAGATTTAAATGGTACTTATGATCCTTTTGCCTGGTGGAAAATAATGGGGAACGTGGACCTATTCGGATATAAAACTAAGGGGGATCTTTTTATAGATGGTAATTTCATCCAGTCTTATGATGGTACTGGATTTTCGAGCAGAGCCAGATTAGCCAATACGTTCAAGTTAGATAAAACATTTAGTATTCAAGTTCAAGGAAATTTCCGAGGCGCACAAAAAAATGCAAGTCAGGAGACAAAATCTATTTACTTTTTTAACTTAGGAGCAACCAAAACTATTTGGAAAGGAAATGGAACAATTGCATTTAATATTCAAGATATATTCAATACTAGAGCAAGACAAGTAACAAATTTTGGACCCAATTATACAAGAGAAATGTACATGCAATGGCAACCAAGACAATTTTCACTCTCTCTTACATACAGATTCAAACAAGGAGAAAAAGTGGAACAACAGAAAAGAAAAAAAGATATTAATTCTAATGCAGGAGGAGACGACGATCAAGGTGGTCCAATGTAATACAAAAAAAATCCCGATTAATAATCGGGATTTTTTTATTTTGCATTTACGGGTACTTTGCTTTTCTCCGCTTCGAAAATTCTTTTCCTTAAATCGCTGGAGGAAAACCGGTGGTCCCTTTTATTATAATAAATTTCTATTCCTTTTTGCTCGCAGTATTTTTTTCCTGTAAAATCACGGTCCATATAATCGTCTCCTATAATTCTTACGTCTATTACAAAAGATTTCAAAATGTCTTCCAGATCTTCTTCTGTATAGTAAGGAATAATTTCATCTACAGCACTCACTGCCTTAAGCTGAATATATCTTTCTACAATGGTCTGAGTAGGCTTATTTTTATTAGGGCGATCATGGGAGGGGTCAATCTGTAAACCTACAATCAGATAATCGCAAACGGTTTTTGCTTCTTCTAACATTTTTATATGTCCTGCATGAAGTAAGTCAAATGAAGAGAATGTAATCCCTATTCTTTCTGTTTTCATATTAGTCTATTTAAAACTTCGCTAAGATAGAAATCTTTTATTCAATTCCTTTCATAGAGAAATATTTTGTTAATCATTTATTATAAATTTCTTGAGTTCAGGTATTTTTGCCATTCCCAAACTGTTTTTAATGCCTCCTGCAAACTGGTTTCAGCCTTCCACCCCAGCTCACGTTCAGCTTTGTCAGCATTGGCATACGCAACCATAATATCTCCTTCTCTTCTGTCACACATCTGATAAGCAACCTTCACATCATTTGCCATTTCAAAAGCATTCACCACTTCTAAAACTGAGAATCCTTTTCCGGTTCCTAAATTATAAATATCAATAACGGTATTGTTACTAGAATCTGACATTAATTTTTTTAATGCTGCAACATGAGCCTTTGCAAGATCAACAACATAAATGTAATCGCGGATTGGTGTTCCGTCCTCCGTGTCGTAATCATTTCCCCAAATATTTAATTTTTCACGAATTCCTGCTGCCGTCTGCATCACATAAGGAACAAGATTATTTGGAACTCCAATAGGCAATTCGCCTAATTTCCCCGAAGGATGCGCTCCAATAGGATTGAAATATCTTAATAAGGAAATCTTTCTTTTATATGCATTGGCAAAATCTTTAAGGATCTCTTCACCCATTTGTTTAGTTTTACCATAAACGCTCTCCGGCATTTTTAATGGGGTATTTTCATCAATGGGCATTACATCCGCCTGCCCGTAAACCGTACATGAAGAACTGAAAATAAAATTAGAGATCTCTCTCTTCTTAAATTCCTGAAGAATATTGATCAGAGAAAATAAATTATTCTCATAATAATCAACAGGTATAACCTGACTTTCGCCAACTGCCTTAGAAGCAGCAAAGTTGATACATCCGTCAATCTGATGAGCATCAAAAACCTGACTTAAAAGCTCCTTTCTTTTTAGATCAAAGGGATAAAAAACAGGTTTCTTTCCGGTAATCTCTTCTATATTATTTAAAATAAATCTTTCAGAGTTAGACAAATCATCTACAATAACAACATCAAAGTTATTATTAAGTAATTCCACTACAGTATGGGAACCTATATATCCAAGACCTCCGGTTACGAGTATTGCCATTTATGTTTATATTTTGATTTTTATTCTTCTTTTTGTCCTATAAATTCAATGTTATCACATTTTACCTCGTTATATCTGTACTTGTTAATTAGTATGATCAGCCATGTTGTAACACAAATAAATCCAAACAACATTACATATTCAAATAAAGGAATATCTTCTTCCATCTTACCAAATTCTTGTATAAACACAGTAGTCAAAACCCCTAAAAACATTACAATAAGAAGTCCGTAAAATAAGTTTAAAAAAAATAAACTTTTCGATAATTTTAACAAAACCAGGATTAAGCTTATAAAGCTAAATAAAAAGCCAAATGCTAAGATCAACAGCGCAAAATATTTTCCACTGGAAATGCTATCAGACTCACTTTTAAAAAGATTATAAACATCAAAAGTGGCAAAACCAAATATAAAAAGTATACAAAAATTGAATACAATTACAAGAGCATTTAACCACTTATATTTGAATAATCTTTTTTTCATTCTATCCCATAAATTCAAGCACAGCATCCGTAATATACTTCAACTGTTCTTCATCCAATTCTGTATGCATCGGAAGAGAAATCACCTGATCCAATAATTTATCCGTATTTACAAAATCTGCATCATTACTTTCCTGGAAATAAGCTTTTTGCTTTCTTAATGCTACCGGATAATAGATCATCGCAGGAATTTCTTTTTCTGCAAGGAATTTTTGTAACTCATTACGTTTTCCGTTTACTATTCTTAAAGTATACTGATGAAATACGTGGGTTGTGTTTTCGGCTCTTTTTGGTGTTAATATGTTTGGGTTTCCCGCAAAAGCCTCATCGTAATAATCCGCAGCTTTTCTTCTCGCTTCATTATAGGAATCAAGATTAGGAAGTTTTTTCCTTAAAATAGCAGCCTGAATACTGTCTAAGCGAGAGTTCACTCCTACTTCATCATGATAGTACCTTTCATACATTCCATGATTAACAATTCCTCTTAAACGGTGTGCCAGTTCATCGTTATTGGTAAAGATAGCTCCTCCGTCTCCATAGCAACCTAAATTTTTAGATGGAAAGAATGAGGTGGTACCTACCGTAGACATCGTACCTGCCTGTTTTACAGTTCCATCGGAAAACGTATAGTCTGAACCAATTGCTTGCGCATTGTCTTCAATAACGAATAAGTTATTCTCTTCAGCAATTTTCAGAATTTCTTCCATATTAGCACATTGTCCGAAAATGTGTACGGGAATGATCGCTTTCGTTCTCGGAGTAATTGCTTTTTTAATCTGTTCCGTGGAAATTGTGAATGTATCGTAATCTACATCTACCAAAACAGATTTAAGTTTCAATAAATGAATAACTTCTACAGTAGCTGCAAAAGTAAAATCAGCAGTGATCACCTCATCTCCTTCTTTAAGGTCTAAAGCCATCAAAGCAATCTGTAAAGCATCAGTCCCGTTTGCACAAGGAATAACATGCTTTACGTCTAAATAAGATTCCAATTCATTCTGGAAAGACTTCACTTCTGGGCCGTTTATAAAAGCCGCTGAATCCATTACATTTAATACTGCATTATCTACATCATTCTTTATCTTGTAATACTGACTTTGCAAGTCAACCATCTGAATTTTTTTCATAAATAAATATTTCCGTAAAAATAAGGAATTTACAATCCATTCAAAAATTTTATTGATTTTGTTTTACCTTTATACAAAATAACACCATGAAGAAAACTCTACTCTTTTGTTTCTTAACCGGTTACTCTCTGGCTTTTGCACAAACAGCACTGGTATTCGTGTATTTCACTGATAAGCCTAATAAGTCAGCATTTTATGCTAATCCCCTTTCTGAGCTTAGCCAGAAATCATTGAACAGACGAGCGGCTTTGGGAATTCCCCTGAATGATCAGGATGCTCCTATTGAGCAATCTTATATTCAGAATATCCAAAACCTTGGTTTTACAGTTACCGATTACTCAAAATGGCTTAACGGAGTAGCCGTAAATGCCTCTTTAGCTCAGATTGCAACACTCCAGTCACAACCCTATGTCCAGTCAGTAGAAAGTTTTGCAAGAAATGCTTCTGCAGGGATCAAACAGACCAACCCTAATAAATGGGAAAATTTTGACAATACAAATAAAAACCTGACCACATTTGATTATGGTTCAGGCTCAGAACAAATTGATCAGATCAATCTAAGACCTCTTCATCTTGCAGGCTTTACGGGAAATGGTATAACCATCGCAGTTATAGACACCGGCTTTCCGACAGTAAACACAGGCTCTGCTTTTGCCAGATTATGGACCAATAATAAAATAAAGGGAGGGTTTGATTTTGTTACTAAAACTAATGATATTTATAACCCATCACTCAATGTCCATGGCTCTGTTGTTTTAGGCGCAATTGGAGGTTATATTCAGGATATATTTGTCGGTTCTGCACCTGATGCTGATTTCTATCTTTACCGAAGCGAAAATTCCCTTGTAGAAATTCCGGAAGAAGAATTATACTGGATTGAAGCAGCAGAGGAAGCTGATAGAAAAGGGGTCGACCTTATTACTACATCTCTGGGATATACCACATTTGATGATACACGATATAATTATCAGTATTCTGATATGAATGGAAGCACATCTTTTATAGCCAGAGCCGCCGGGATTGCAACAACCAAAGGTATTTTTGTTTTAATTGCAGCAGGAAACTCGGGACAGCTTCCCTGGCATTATATCAGCACTCCTGCAGATAATCCCCAGGTCTTTACAATAGGCTCAGTAGATTCTTCCGGAATCTCATCCGGATTTTCATCTTTCGGGCCTAATACGTTGGGTGTAATAAAGCCAGACGGCAGTACAAGAGGTACTGCTTCTGCTACTGTTTTCAATAATTCAATAACTTCTGCTACCGGAACCTCAATTGCAACACCAATTGCTGCAGGTGGAGTAGCTTGCTTAATTCAGGCTTTTTCTAATATGAACCGAGATCTGATGAAAAATAAATTACGACAAACGGCCTCGTTATATCCTTCCTACACAGATCAGATGGGTTATGGGATTCTTAATTTCGGAAACTTCTATAATGGAACTTTAAACACTTCCGAAGTGGTAAAAAAGCAAAAAGTTGCTATATTTCCAAATCCTGTAAAAAGCATTCTAAATGTCGCATCAGAAGCAGATGTTATTTCATTGGAAGTTTATGATAACCTGGGTAGGCTCATCATCCGGAGCAACCATCAAAAGTCGATTAAAGTTGAGCATTTTCCGAAAGGTACTTATTACCTTAAGATTCAGACAAAAGATAAATCTTATTATGAGAAATTTATAAAAGAATAAACAAAGGCCACTCAAATTGAGTGGCTTTGTTATAACGAGATTAATTATAATAGTTTTGAGATCGTTTGCTAAGCTGAGTTCCTACTCGCATTAATATTTCCAAACAATGATCTTGTTACCAGCTTTTCATAAGCTTCTTTGTTCCCTTCTCCTTTCTGGATCTTCATTAAAGCATATTGCTGGATGCTTAACAAAGGCAATACAATCTTTTCACGGATCTTTACAGATTTTCTTGACAATGGATCTTCTTCCTGAAGCATGGTAAATCCGGTAAGTTCAAGCATGATATCTTTTGAAAGGTTATATTCTTCAAAGAGCACATTCCAGAATGCTCCGAATTTCGGATTGTTTTTAATATAGTAAGTAAGCGGGAAATAAGATTTATTCATACTCATCATAGAGTTTAAAACTAAAGTTTTAAAGAAGTCCGAACCTTTGTATAATTCTCTTACTTCTTCAAACCTTCCCTGCTTTTTCATTTCCTCCATGGCAAAACCAAAACCAAAAAATCCCGGCACATTCTGCTTCAGCTGGGACCACGAACCAACAAATGGAATAGCCCTTAGGTCTTCGAATTTCAATTCGTTCCCGTTTCCTCGTTTTGATGGACGGCTTCCAATATTCGTTTTACCATAGTATTCCAATGTACTCATTTCCTGCAAGTACGGAACGAACATCGGATGTGCTTTCAGATCGGAATATTTTTTATAACTGATCTCTGCCAGTTCACTGATCAGCTTTCTTTCTTTTTCAGTAAGGTCTTTTTTAGAGTTTTTAAATACATCGTTTTCCACTCCCGCCGTTAATAGTTGCTCAAAATTGTATTTTGCCTGCTCTTTATTTCCAAAAATACTGGTTATAGTCTGTCCCTGAATGGTTAGCTCAATTTTATTATTGGCAATGGTATTTCCCTGAGAAGCATAAAAATCATGGGTCTTGCCCCCTCCTCTGGCCGGAGGTCCTCCCCTTCCATCAAAAAATACGACTTTGATCCCCCTTTGTTCGGAAAGTTTAGTAAGAACTTCTTTAGCCTTGTAAATCTCCCAGTTGGCCTTTAAATACCCACCGTCCTTTGTTCCATCGGAAAAGCCCAGCATAATGGTCTGCTGATTACCTCTTTTTTCAAGATGTTTTTTATAAACCGGATTTTCGTAAAGTTCTTTCATTACCTTTTCAGCATTATCAAGCCCTTCCATGGTTTCAAACAAAGGAACAATGTCCATATTGATATTTTCTTCCTGATAACCGCAAATTTTGAAAAATGCATATACATTCATCACATCTTTCACAGCATCGGAATTGGATATAATATAACGGTTCATTCCTCTCATACCATTCAATTGCTGAATTTCAGCAACTTCTGAAACAGTAAGCAAAGTATCCTTTACAATGCCTTCAAAATCATCAGCCTTAACTGTTTTTAAATCCTGAATTAATCGGTTGAATTTTTCATTATGATCAGCTTCCTTATCTCCATATAATTTTGCAAAAACTTCATCTATAACCTGCTGATGGATCCTGCTGTCCTGACGAATATCTAATGTGGCGAAATGGGTCCCGAAAATTTTAACCCGGTCTTTGAAATTCACGAGAAGATCTAAAAATAATGAGTTATGTTCCCGTATAAGAAAATGTTCTGCTTCATCTGCCCTTTTCAGGATATCTTCAGTGGTAATTTTGTGGTTATTAAAAATAGCCGCATACAATTCATCATTAAGCTGTTGTAAAACTTCCGACACGCCTCTGAAACTTAAACGTCTTCTGATAAATTTTAAATGGCTGTAATAAGATTTTAAAATTGCAGAACGAAGTTCTTCAGCGACTCTTTTGGTAACATCAGCCGTTACAAAAGGGTTACCATCCCGGTCTCCTCCCGGCCAAAAACCAAGCTGTATGATATCTTCATGCAAATGAAAATGTCCGTTTCCGAATGTTTTTCTGATCTTGGTAAACAATTCACCAATGGTATCGTAATACACATAGCGTAAATAGGAAATGATACTCAATGCCTCATCAATAGGAGTCGGTTTTTCTTTATTAACAAAAGGAGTTTTTCCCAGCTGCTGAAGAAGCATATCAATATTGGTAACAGAATCAGTGGTAATCGCTGACCTTAAATCCTGAATGATCCTCTGTACAGAACTTGGATAAAATTGTGTAGGGTGAGCGGTGAACACAACCTTTACTGTAAAATCCCTCAACTTTTCACGAACTTTTTCAAGTTTATGATCCTGCTGGGAGCGCTCAAAAAGATTGGTTACCGTTCCATTATCGCTCTCCGAATGTAGATTCGGAAAGGCAGCATCTTCAATACTGTCAAATAAAACTACCTGCCTTTCGATATATTGTATGATTTTAAAAAGCAATTCCAGTTTCTGTTCCTCAGTATGCAGGTCGGTATGGCTTTTAAAAAACTCCTCTACGATTTCTTCAGGGGTCTTTCCGGCCTCGTAACCGTTTTTGCTTTCTTCGTATAAAAATGGGAGTAACATCCCGATATTGGTCATTTTATCATAAGGCAAACTCATAAATAATGAATTGTAGATCTGGAATTTATTTTCTACAATCTGCCTGAATTTCTCTGCGCGTTGGTCATGTATCATATAACAAATGTAAGCGATTTTGAAATTAATTTAATTGACAAATGACAAAAATTAAGACCAAAATGCAAAAAAATAATATTAATTTTATAAATACTTTTGCAGAATAAACACATAAATTAACCATGAACTATCTTTGGAAAAGATTCAACTAAATTATTCTTATTTTTTTTAATTATTATTTCTTTATTAGGAACATTTTACAAACACATTTCTTTTGGTTGGGGATTGGGAGATCTAATAGGATATGCTATTTTATACTTAACAACAATTATCCATTTAATTTTTACTTTAATTTTTAGAAAAAAAAGCAATTCATTTCATGCTATTCTCACTTTGATTTTTTTAATTCAAACTATTATAATTGTTTTAAAAGCTACTATTTGGCGCGGTTCTGAATATCCTTGGAACGGAAATGTTTTTTTATGAATCTCGTGTAAATTGAGTTTAAAATGTATATTCGCAAAAAATTTAACCAGAAATGAAATTCGGAATTATTTTTTATGCAATTTTAGGAAGTTTAGCTTTATTCATAGGTATTTATTTACTACAATATTTTATTCCTCTTTCTATTATTTTTTTCATTGCTTCATTCATCAATGGCGTTTTCATTTATAAAGAATATTCTTTTCATAAAAGTGATAAAATTGAATATGATGAAAATTCAGTTCCTGATGAAATTATAATCAAATATTCGCGTTCGGGTAGAATTATTGCTATTGCCACTTACGGTATATTTGTGATTCTAGGTTTGTTTTTTCTTTTAGGTTTTAAATTCAAATTTAACGGAGCTGCAATATTTATATTATGTATACTTCTTGGATTTACTGGCTATTTTATGTTCAAAATAATTTCAGAGATCAAAAAAATATCACAAATTATCATTTCTATTAATGGAAAAGGGATTCAGATAAAAAATAATACTAGGTATTTGTGGAGTGAAATTCAACTTGAAAAGATTATTGTAAAGCGTTTGGTGAGCCGTGAATCTAAACATGATTATAAGCCTGAAATAAATTATTTATACTTTTTCCACAACAATGAAAAAATAGAAATCAACATTGATGATTTTGATATTACAGATGGTCAGCTTGCACAAGTTTTGAAAATATTCAGAGGTCGTTTTAATAATTCAAGTATAGTATAGTTTTGATTACCAAATATTAATACCTAAATTTACTCTTCACACTATCCATCATCCATGAAAAAAATATTTACTTTTTTACTCGTAGCCCTTCTCTTCATCTCATGTGAAAAAGATTGTTATAATGCTCCTCTGCCGATTCTTTTTAAGTTTGTGGATTCTAATGATGAAAATCTTATTGCCAATGGAACATTGACAACTTATTCAGTTCAGGACGAAGATAACAATAGCGTACAACTATCCAAAACATCTGACAATATGATCATTGTAGAAAATGTAGGTGCTTATAATGGAACAAAAAAGTATAAATTCTTTTCTAATATTAAAGACTTAGATTTTTCAATACAGTCATCAGAATTTAATGGAGGGTGTGATGGCTATCAAATCAATAAATTAACGTTTACAGGTATAGATATTGATGTAACTGCTGAAAAAGGATATTATAAAATTGTATTGGAATAATTCTCTTTCTTAAATTTGCACCGGAAACACATTCTGTATGAAAGTAATCATCGCATTTTCCCTGATTCTCTCCAATCTGCTTTACAGCCAGATCAAGGTTCCTGATGATTATAAAAAAATTCCTGATATTCTCGATACGGTAGAATACCTTTACCCGTTCATTGTTCCTGATAAAGACTATGCTTACTGGCGCGTTCTGAGCAATGATATGGACTATGAAAAATCAGTACTCTATGAAAGCCAGGCTCCTGACTTTATGACCATCAATGAACCTGTTCCTGAAAAAGGTTTTTTCCAGAAATGTATTGGGAACAACTGCTTTTCATATATTCTTGCGTGCAAAAACGAAAGGTCTATTTATTTTTCCAATGAACAGCAACTGAGAGATTTTATCGGAACAGTAGACAATCTTCCGGAGGCTATTTTACTGGCAAAAACGTATGGGTATTCTGTGGATACAAGTAACCGATTTACCGGATCATATAAAATTGAAGACCGCCATATTTCAATGTACCTTATGCAATCAAAGGGTTGTCCGGCTGTGAAAGAATCTTTTTGGGTTAAAATCAATAGAAAAACCGGAAAACTGGAGGCAAAAAGCAATGGAGTATACACGAAGGATGAAAACTGTACTTCTTTGTAACTGAATTTTAAAAAACGCCAAGGCGCAAACTAATTTAACAAGATACAGCTTTAAGGCGCGAGGATTTTATCTGCGATAAAATTTATAAACTGCTATTTTAAACCATTAAGATTTTTTAAGTTGATGAGGATAGTTAAGGGAATAGCTAAAGCTATTTTTTTGCAAGATGCTTTTTTTCATCTAAGATGAATCTTAATTATTCTTATGCCCTTCACAGATCTTAATGGTTAAAATTTTAGCATGATTACTTTATATATTAATTGCTCCTTGTCCTGAAGCAATTAGGTAAGCCTCTTTTAAAGTTTCAGAATAGGTAGGATGTGCATAGGAAATACGGAACATGTCCTCTGCTGTCACTTCATATTCCTGGGCTATAACCCCCTGGGCAATTAAATCCGCTGCCCTTGCTCCAATAATGTGAACTCCTAAGATCTCACCATATTTAGGATCTACCAGTACTTTTGCAAAACCTTCCGTATCCATTGATGCTCTGGCCCTGGCACTGGCCGAGAAAGGAAAAGATCCTGACCTGTATTCGATCTGATTTTTTTTAAGATATTCTTCTGTAAATCCAACAGATGCCACTTCCGGCCAGGTATACACCACTGAAGGAATACGGTCATAATGGATATGGCGATTCTGGCCATTGATTGTTTCTGCAACAAGAACCCCTTCTTCCTCCGCTTTGTGGGCCAACATTGCACCACCGATAACATCACCTATTGCATAAATAGTAGAAACTGCTGTGCAGCATTTTTCATCTACTTCAATAAAACCACGGTTATTAACCTGCACCCCTGTATTTTCAAGTCCTAACCCATCTGTGTAAGGTCTTCTTCCCACCGCCATCAATACATAATCTCCTTCCAGCTCATTTTCTTTTCCGTCTTGATCACGAAAAAAAACTTTTGCCGAAGCTCCCAAATTTTCCGCTTTATAAACAGACTGGTTAAGATGTATTTCAATTCCTTCTTTTTTAAGAATCTTTTGAAGGCTCCTGCCCAACCCGTGATCCATTGTGGAAATAAGATGATCCGCGTATTCAAGAATGGTAACTTTAGTCCCTATTCTGCTAAAAATAGAGGCCATTTCAACACCGATTACCCCACCACCGATAATTATCATCGTTTTAGGCTTTTCCTGAAGAGAAAGAGCTTCGGTAGAAGTGATTATTCTTTTCTTATCAATTTCAATCCCGGAAATAGTTGAAGGCTTGGAACCTGTTGCAATGATATAATGTTTAGCCACAACAGTTTGTTCACCTTCCTTTCCGCTGATCTGTATAGTGGAATCATTAATAAATCGGGCCATCCCCTGAATATGGGTGATTTTATTTTTATTCATTAAAAATTCAAGCCCGGAAGTATTTTTAGTTACGACCTCCGATTTCCTTTTATACATCTGGCTAAAATCAAGATTAATTTCATTGAGCATAATTCCATGGCTACCAAACCCGTGCTGTGCTTCTGCGTAGTGATGGGTACTATCCAGTAATGCTTTTGTAGGAATACAGCCAACGTTTGTACATGTACCTCCCAATGTTGTATATTTTTCTATGATTACAGTTTTATAACCCAGTTGTGCACTTCTGATTGCAGCTACATATCCACCAGGGCCAGAGCCTATTACAGCAACGTCATAATTTTCCATTGATTTATTAATTTATTTATAATTAAATTTGCTTGCAAAATAAAAGTAAAATTAAATAAAAACTTTCATTTTGCAAGTGTTTTTTTTTTTCAATTAAAATTATGAGTAAAAAAAGATCCGACTGCCCTATCAGCTCTTCCCTTGAAATATGGGGAGATAAATGGTCCCTGCTTATCATCCGTGACCTTATGCTTCATAAAGAATGTACTTACGGAGCTTTTTTGAAAGCAGAGGAAAAAATAGCCACCAATATATTAGCCTCGAGGTTACAACATTTACTGGAAAACGGTATTATTGATAAAAAAGATCATCCTGAAAATAAATTAAAAGTCCTTTATTCTCTCACTGAGAAAGGAATTGACCTCGTCCCTATCATCGTAGAGATCAATCTTTGGGGCGATAAATATTTATCAACACCTCCTGATAAAGTAGAGATGCTGAAAAGAATAAAAAAAGATAAAGAAAAGTTTATAGAAACTGCCAAAGCGTACCTGAAAGGAAAATGATACAATTCCCATACACTAATAGTTTTCATAAAACAGAATCATAATAATTTTAAAACTCCATTAACTCAGTTTTCACTTTGCATTCCGTAAATTTGGGTAAAATAAATTTACACTAATGCTCAATTTCGAATTTAAAAATCCAACCAAAATACTTTTTGGAAAAGGTGAAATCGCTAAAATTTCAAAAGAAATTCCTGCTGATGCCAAAATATTAATGATTTACGGAGGTGGAAGCATTAAAAGTAACGGCGTTTATGATCAGGTAAAAGAAGCTTTAAAAGATTATGAAGTGCATGAATTCGGGGGTGTTCCAGCTAATCCGGAATACGAGGTACTTATCAATGCACTGCAGGTGATCAAAGAGAAAGGAATTACTTTTCTCCTGGCAGTAGGTGGCGGTTCGGTTATTGACGGAACGAAATTTCTTTCCGCGGCAGCCAACTACCATAGTGAGCCTTGGGAAATCCTCACCAAACCGGTAAGAACCTTTGAAGGAGAAGGGATGCCTTTCGGAAGTATTCTGACTCTTCCTGCAACAGGTTCCGAAATGAACTCAGGATATGTTATTTCAAGAAGAGAAACTAACGAAAAATTATCCACAGGAGGTCCCGGTCTTTTCCCGCAATTTTCAGTTTTAGACCCGGAGGTTGTACGATCGATCCCTAAAAGACAAATCGTTAATGGAATTACTGATGCATACACGCACGTTCTTGAACAATATATGACGGCTCCATCTTCTGCAGACCTGCAGGAAAGAATTGCAGAAAGTATTTTGATCAGTCTTCAGGAAACGGCTCCAAAAGTAATGGCCGACAATTTTGATTATGATGCTGCCGGAAATTTTATGTGGTGCTGTACAATGGCCCTAAATGGTCTGATCCAGAAAGGAGTAATCACAGACTGGGCTGTTCATGCTATGGGTCATGAATTAACAGCGTATTATGGCATTGATCACGCGAGAACTTTAGCCATTATTGCCCCATCTCATTACCGGTATAATTTTGATTCCAAAAAAGGAAAACTGGCACAATATGCTGAAAGAGTTTGGGGAATTAAAGAAGGAAGTATTGAGGAAAAAGCAGAAGCTGGTATTAAGAAGCTGGAAGAATTTTTCCATAGCTTAGATATCCAGACTAAACTCTCGGAATATACCCAAGAATTTAAAGGAACTGCTGAAAGAGTGGAAAAAGCTTTTACAGACAGGAACTGGCTAGGTCTGGGAGAATACAAAAAGTTAACTCCTCAGGATGCTTATAAGATCGTAGAAATGAGTTACTAAACAGATTTGAGGCTGGAAGTCAGATAATGGGAAGTTATTTGAATGATCAATTCCTTCATTTTAAAATATATAAATTCTAATCTTTTCTGACTTCCAACTTTTAATATAAAATTATTTTATTTGTAAACATTTGTTTAAAAAACCTTAATTTCATTATCTATATTTCAAATTTATTTATATTTTAGCATATTCTTAAATTTGTGAAAATGAAAAAACAACTACTTTTATTTGCCTTTTCAGCGCTAGCGCTTACTTCGTGTGAAGATGACAACATGCAGGCTTATGAACTGGATATGATGAAAGGAGAATGGAAGACAAGTAAAACAGAAATTATCTCCGGAAAAGACAATAAAACTGTACTTGCCTCTGATACTCCCAGCGGATGTAGTACCAAAAATACTACCGTGTTCAGAACCGATTATTTTACTTCATATACTTCTTATGCCGGAGTTGGTGCAGATTGTCAGCAGAATGGATTAAGTGAAGGAACCTTTAAATATGATACAGACTCTAAAGATCTTACCATAACCTATGGAAATAGTGGGGAACTAAAATACAGAGTTGCGATTTTAAATAGTACGGAACTTAAGCTCCAACAGCTTTTTGGCAATATAGATATCAATGGAGACCAGGTTGTAGATATCGCCTACATTACCTATAAAAGATAAAACCACACTCCCGAAAAGTTCGGGAGTTTTTTTTGAGACGGGTTTTCAATAACTAAAAATTATTAAAAAAATGAAGAAGATTTTATCAGCATTCTTATTGCTGTCATTTGCCATTTTCTTTTCACAGGAAAAAAAACCGATGTTCTGGCAGGACATTCAAAATTTCAAAAAATTAGATAAGGAAACTCCACCACCCAAAGATGCTATTCTTTTAATCGGCAGCTCATCTTTTACAAGATGGACAGATGTGGCGAGTTATTTTCCTGGTAAGGTAATCATCAACAGAGGATTTGGTGGCTCAAGGTTAACAGACCTGAATGCCTATGCTGATGATCTTCTCGCTCCTTATCAACCCAAACAAATCATCATTTATTGCGGGGATAATGATTTTGCAGATAATCACGATTTAAAAGCAGATGTGGTTGTCAAGCGTTTTAAAACTTTCTATAAAAAGATTCGTCAAAGGTTTCCTAACATAGAAGTCGATTACATTTCAATTAAATTTTCGCCCAGCCGGGAAATTCTCTGGCCACAAATGAGAGAAACCAACAAACAGATTGCCGCCTTCATGAAAAAGGAAAAAAATGCTGAATATATTGATATCACTAAGGCAATGGAAGATGCGAATGGAAATGTAAGAAGAGATATTTTCCTTGAAGATATGCTTCATTTAACTCCGGAAGGAAATAAGATCTGGGCAGATGTGATAAGACCTTATATGAAATAGCAGTTGTTAACAGAAGATACCTTCTCCACATCCGCAAACAAAAAGCTTCATCTTAACCGATGAAGCTTTTTGTTTATTATTTCTTTCTTTTTGATTTCGAAATTGCTTTCTGCTGTGCCCTGTTAGCCCCAAATTTCTTTGGTGCTTTTCTTTTAGAAGGTCCACCCCAGTTTTCCTTTTTATTCTTATCTTTTTTCTCATGGAAAGCTCCACCTCCTTCGTAAAGCTTCACCTGTGCCGGATTCTTCATTATAATCTGGTCTTCTTCAGATGCAATCTTCTTAGGGTTGATTTTTACTTCTTCAGGGAAATCTATAAATTTCAGCTCTTTATCCATCAAAAGCTCGATATCCAGTACCAATGGCTCTTCTTTTTTAGTAACAAAGGTAACAGCTTTACCATTTTTATCCGCTCTACCTGTTCTACCAATTCTATGGATATACTGTTCAGGAACTTCAGGAGTCTCAAAGTTGATGACATGGGTAATATCTGAGATATCAAGCCCCCTTGCCATAACGTCTGTAGTGATAAGACCTCTTATTTCTTCATTTTCAAAGCGTTTCATCGCTTTCAATCTATAGTTTTGAGATTTATTGGAGTGGATAACATCAAATTGTCCGGGGAAAAGTTCCTCAATCTTTGTAAATAACAAATCGGAGTTCTTCTTATTATTGGTAAAGATCAGAACTTTAGACATTTCAGCGTCACTTTTTAGTAAATGCTCCAGTAGATTGATCTTCGTATTGAAATTTTCAACTTTATATCCTGTCTGTTCTATCTTTTCCAGAGGAGTTCCGGACTTTGCCAATGAAATTTCTATAGGATGGGCAAAATATTCATCCAGCATTTCATCTACAGCTTCCGTCATTGTAGCAGAGAAAAGAATATTCTGTCTTTTCTCTTTCATCATTTCAAAAATATGAGTCAGTTGTGGTCTGAAACCTAAATTAAGCATTTCATCAAACTCATCAATGATCAGCTTCTGAACTTCTTTAAGAGAAATTGCGTTATCAATTGCCAGATCCATTACCCTTCCCGGAGTTCCTACCAAAATATCACATCCGTTATCAAATAAAAGCTTCTGTGTATTGATATTTTTTCCTCCGTAAATTCCGATAACTCTTGCGGTAATATTGGCGGTTAACTTTTCAAGAATTTCAGTTACCTGTACCACCAGCTCCCTGGTAGGAACCAATACCAATACCGTTGGATTTCCACTTTTGTTATACTTCCAGGTCTTAAGAACCGGTAAAAGATATGCTAAAGTTTTTCCTGTTCCGGTTTGGGCAATTCCCATTACATCCCTACCCGAAAGTATCGGGCTGATACTCTTTTCCTGAATAGGAGTAGGTTCAAACAGTTCCAAATCTGCTAAAACATCAAGAATTTTTACCGGCAGGCCAAAATCTGCAAAAGTGAGTTTTTCCATTTTGCAAAGATAGGTATTAAAATGTACAATGTGAAATGATAGTTGAATGGTTGATGAATAGCAGGTTTTAATTTACTTTAACGCTTTGACTCACTATCTTAATATCATCATCTTTCCATTGGCTTGACGTAATAATTACATGTCCTTTCTTCCGAGGATCTTTTTTGATCGGAAATTTATCGGCTTCCCATTGCGAGCAATGGGTTGAAATAGGTTTCACTATAGGCTTCCAATCGGTTTTACTGTTGGTATATACATAAAACGGAGCCCAGCAGCTTGTACACCAAAGCGTATAAGCCCCGATATCATCTTTTCCGTCCCCATTAAGGTCTCCGAGGTTGTACAGTTCAACACCATTTGCTTTTGAAACGGTAAAAGACTTTATTTTTTTGTCACTAAAATAAATTACCGTTTCGCACGCTCCATCACATTCTTCAGTGCAGTCATTTATTTTAAAATAAGCATACTCCTTTGTTCCATTTCCATCGTAATCACCCAGGATTCCTTTTTCTTCTTTATTTTGAGCTGACAGGATAGAACCTCCGAATGTCAGAACAGCTAAAATCATTAGTTTCATATGGTTATTTTTTATTTTAAATGAATATTTCTTCTAAAAAAATTACTTTCTGGTTATCCTCAGTAACAGAATCAAAACCAATATCACTGAAAAGATAAACCCCAATACCGCTATCAGTGACATTTCTCCGATCCTCGGAGGAGCCTCTGACACAAAAACAATTGCCGTTGCAATCATGTTTGCCCCCAATATGAGCGCTAAAATCATATTAACCGCACTGGATTTGATGATCTGATTCGTTTTGTCGATATTTTTAATTTCACTGGAAATGCTAAACTTATTTTCATCCAGCTTTTGTAAAACAGAACGGAGTTCTCTGGGAATTTCATCTACATTATCCGTGAAATTCATCATTTTATCCATTCCGGTTTTAAGTATATTTTTCGGACTTATCTTTTTGGCAAATATCTTTTTGGTATAAGGATTAAGACTTTTAACAATGTCCAGATCCGGATTAATATTCCTTCCTACTCCCTCTATAAGGCTGATTCCTTTAAACAACAGATAAAAATAGTCCGGCATATGAAGACGGTTATCTTTCAAAATGTCTTTCATTTTATTGATTACCGTCTGAACATTGATATCCTGCAAAGAAGAACTATGAACAAAATTCAGAATATCATTTACATCATTTTCAAATCTTCTTTCGTCCGGAATTTCATAACTGACAGCCATCTTCTTCAGATACCTCACTATTTTGTGTGAGTTTTTCGCCACAAAACTTACAATAAGATCCTCAAGTATTTCTTTATCATTAGGCTGAATCTGTCCTACTGCTCCAAAGTCAATAAAAACAACTTTCCCATCCTTCTTTACCAGAATATTCCCGGCGTGCGGATCTGCATGAAAGAAACCATAGTCGAGGATCTGAGATACAAACAACCTTAATCCCACTTCAGAAACCTTTACAGGATCAATATTATGGGCTAAAAGTCCTGCTTTATCTGTGACCTTTATTCCATCAATAAATTCCATACAGAGAATGTTATTATTGGAAAATTCCTCATAGACTTTTGGAACGTAGGTTTCCTTATTATTTTTAAAGTTTCGTGTAAACTGTAAAATGTTATCTTTTTCATTGATCAGAGAAACTTCCTCAAGCAACGATTTCTCAAATGTGGATATAGCCTGTTTTAAGTTCAGTTTCTCTCCAATTTCAGAATAAGAAGAAACAAGCCTTTCCAGGTCTTTGATCAAAAGCAAATCATCCTCAATAACGGTCTGTACATCGGCTTTTTTTATCTTTAGGATTACACTGGTCCCATCTGCTAAAGTAGCCTTATACACCTGTGCAATGGATGCGGTTGCTAAGGGTTGGGACTGAATTTCCAGAAAATGATCCTTCACTGAAATATTGAATTCATTTTCCAGGATTTCAGTTACATTCATTTCTACAGTATCCACCTTATCCTGTAGTTTCTGTAATTCCTGAATCAGTTCCGGGGGAAGTAAATCTTCCCTGTTGCTAAATGTTTGTCCCAATTTCACGAATGTTGGTCCCAACTCTTCCAAAACCAATCTGATCCTTTCGTAAACAGTTCCTTTTGAAATAATTTCATCAGAACGTTCAGAATCCTCCTCTTCCTGCTTATTCCCATTCATCCGGGCCAGCATATCTTTAAAACCATATTTGCTTAATACGGAAATCAGCCTGGCAGATCTTTTCAGTTTTCTCTGTTGCTTATCAAACATAATTGTGAATAATAAGTGCAAATTACTCCAAAAACCATTCCTAATACAATATCCAAAGAACTATAGAAGAAAAAAAATCCATCTTTATTGTTATTTGCAGGATTTTTTTATCTTTATAGGGTACAAAAATTATTACTAACCCGTAAAATATTACAAAATGAAAAATTTACCGATCAAAAAATTATCAAGAGAAGAATTAAGAACTGTTTCAGGAGCTGGAATTATCGTAGGATGCTCAAATCAATGTTGTCCTACAGACGGAAGACCTAGATGTCCAAAATTGATTTGCCCGGCTGTAGTTTGTCCACAGCTTCAATAAGATAGAGGTAACAAAAATTATTTATAAAAAAACAGAATGCTTTTGCATTCTGTTTTTATTTGTTAACTATTTAAGATAAGTTTCATAGAGATCATTTCTCCTGTCTTTTAGAATCTGAACAGAACCATTGTAGTGAAGGTCTTTTAAAAGATTTAGATCTACATCCACAATCAAGGTCATCTCCGTATTAGGGGTAGCTTCCCCTTTTACGGCATTAGATGGGAAAGCAAAATCAGAAGGGGTAAATACAGCTGCCTGGCCGAATTGAATATCCATATTATTCACCCCCGGTAAATTCCCCACACAGCCAGCTATGGCAACATAACATTCATTTTCAATGGCTCTTGCTGCTGCACAATGGCGAACCCTCATATAAGCGTTTTGAGTATCTGTAAGGTAAGGGACAAAAAGGACCTTCATTCCCTGGTCTGCCAGAATTCTAGGCAGTTCCGGAAACTCTACATCATAGCAAATTACAAGACCTATTTTTCCGCAATCGGTATCGAATACTTTAATTTCACTCCCACCTTTCATTCCGTAGTATTTTCTTTCATTAGGCGTAATATGAATTTTCCTGTATTCATCAATGCGTCCGTCACGGTGCAACAGGTAGCTGACGTTATAAAGGTCATTATTTTCAGGATCAAAAACCGGCATGCTTCCTGAAATAATATTCACATTATAACTAATAGCCAATTCCGAGATTCTCTCTTTGATCTGGTCAGTTAATTTTGCCAACTCAATCATGCTATCTCTTTCCGATAGTTTGTTAAAGGGTGCCAGCAAAGGAGTATTGAATAGTTCCGGAAACAAAACGAAATCAGATTTATAATCTCCCATTACATTAACAAAAAACTCCACCTGCTCATAAAAGGCATCAATATTCTTAAAGTGCCTCATTTGCCATTGTACAAGGCCAAGCCGGATAATACTATCCTGCATCGTGTTTGGCTTTTTACTGTAATAGATATTATTCCATTGCAGCAAAACTGCATTTTCCTTTGAAGATTCATCTTCCGGAAGATATTTTTTTAAAACACGGATGGGTAAAAAGTTATTGGAAAGCTGAAAAGATAAAACAGGATCATAAATTTCCTTATCCCTCACTTTCCGTATATAATCCCTCGTCGATAATTCGTCACTGTATTTGTGGTAATTCGGAATTCTTCCACCCAACACAATCGATTTCAGATTCAATTGTTCGCATAATTCTTTTCTTGCATCATACAATCTTCTTCCCAATCTCAGTTCACGGTATTCCGGATCTACAAAAACTTCGATCCCATACAGTACATTTCCTGTTGACGAATGGGTATTGAAAGTATAATTTCCGGTAATATCACTATAAGTATGATCATCTCCGAATTCATCATAATTTACGATGATGGAAAGCGCCACAGCAGCTAATTTGCCATCTACTGTAATACAGATCTGTCCCTTTGGGAATATTTTCGTTAATTTTTCGATGCTTTTTTTAGACCATACATATTCTGACATCTGAGGGTAGGCACGCCTCATTGTTTCTACCAGTTCATCATAATCCTGTACACTTAAGGTCCTTGTATCTACTTGCATTTTATATAAATTTTATTAAATTTAAGTAAAATAAATCAGATTATGTGCCAGATTTCCTTGTATCCGGGGCGAGTTCTTTAATCTATTGAATAATTATTAAACATCCTTTGTTTTTCTCCACACTAATTTCATCATTGATATTAAATGTCTTTGCTTCCTGAAAATCTTTAATTGCAGGAGTACTTATTTTCACATTCTTCGGGTCTATGCCTAAACCTTTCCAATCTATTTTCAGCTTCACTCGAATATCCTGAGGAGCCCAGCTTGCAAGGGAAACCATGATCTTTTTTTCCTGTTTATAAATTGTAGCCAGTACTGCTGGATTATCTGTTTTCACAGGATTGTCAGGAACCCAATAGCCAATCATCTTTGAGCCTTTAATTCCGAAATCATCCCAGGCTTTCCACAGATGAGTTGGATTACTTTTTGCCGACCATCCCAGACGACTTGTCATGCCATAAAGCATTCCCCGCCAAGGATTGCCATCATCCTGAAGCATTTCTCCCATTAGCCCGAAAGGAATACCACTCACCTCAGTTAATAAAAATTCAGGATTATTGTTGTTATAATCAAAATATTCCCCAAACCATAAACGGTTGATATAAGGAAAATGCTCAAGATAAAGATTGGCACTGTTATTAAAACCATCCTTATCATTATACTGATTTGCAGAATGCAGATCAATGATACCGGGATGTCCATTCTGGGTCATTACTCTTTTAATCCTCTTCATGGTTACCCTGTCAAATGCTACATCGTCGAGATAAATTCCGTCAATCCCTAAATTATTGACCAGCCAATTCATCCCTTCCACATAATAATTATGCCAACGGTTCATCCCACTATTAATAATTGCAGCATCTTTAAATTCCGGCACATACCAGGCTGCGATATAGTGATCATGAAGATGCTCCTGCAGCCATGAATAGCCTCCACCCTTTCCTGCGGAAAAAACTTCCTGACCCAAACTTTTCACGGGGTACAGCTCATACATCCGGTTAGAAACTTCCCTGATCGTATTGTAAATTTTCACCTTTAAACCTTTCTCGTGCGCTTTCATAATGTAGTCCTTCATCTCTTTCGTCGCTACAAACGGATAATTGATATAAGGATTGATCTCATTTCCGTGATGAATGTTGATTACATTAGCTCCACTGGCTTTTATCGTATCAACCGGCTTATAAGCATGATAAAAACGGTTATTCCATTGTTCCTCTGTATTGATCGGATGGAACGGAGTAATCAACAGATGAAAGTTATAATATAGTTCATCTCCTTTTTTCATGCTGCGGGCCCCACTAAAATTATTGACAACAATTTTTCCTCCGGCTTCTTTTATCGTGATCCCTCCTTTATTTTCATTACCCCATGAAGATGGCAGAATCAATGGTTTTTGAAGGTAAAAATTGGTATTAAGCGGACGTGAATAATTCTGGTCCCTTAAAGAAAATTGTATTCCGGCATTTACGTTGCCCAACCATGCTCCATCCTGGTTTTTTTTGGCAACATTCCATTTCCAGTTAAAATGATCCGGTCTGTAACCTCCTTTCTGTCCTAATCCCATCATATAGGTTGCTTTATCTTTCTCAAAAGGAATCTGCAAGGCAATATCATCAATCTGCATATCTTTTAATGCAGTAATCTTCACACTGTATTCCATAAATCCGTCAAATTCTATGGAACCTTCTACCTTCATTTGTAAGTTCCCTGAAGTATTTGTGCTTATCCAGGATATTTTACCTTCTTCTTTTCCTATAAACTTAATTCCTGAATTTTTGAAGTTCTCAGGTTTTGCCCCTGGTCCTTTTACTACAAAATGTATAGGTTCACTTAGTATTGAATTGGCCCTTTCTCCGATTGATGTCATTTCCGGAGTAAAAAAAGTCTGAATCTGCTTAGGAAATCCTGAAGCATCTAATTGTACCTTCCTTCCCAGTAAGGAAATTTCCTGTCCTTTGAGCTGTAATGGTGTATATGGTTTGATTACGGTATTAGCCTGCGCCAAGGTAGAATTAAGCCATGGCAACCTGGTCATTTTCCAGGGTTCATCAAAACCTTTATTAACAGGTTTTTCCCCACTTATGTTTAATACAATTTTCACTGTTTGTACAGCAGCATTTTCTGGACGAATGGTAATTGTCCCTTCATAGATTCCCGGAGAAGTATTTTCAGGGATATCAAAGCCACACCAGAAAGCCTGTAAATCATCTTTTTTTACATTTGCGTTTAACTCCAGCTTTTCTCCTTTATAATCTGTACCGTTTGTATTAATACAATTAAAATATCGGGAATCTATTGTCGCTCCTGAAGTACTTTTTAATGAAGAAGCTGTTATTTTTACTTTTTCAAGATTAATTTTTACTGGTAAAACCCCAATCTGAAAAGCATAAAATAGGCCTCTTTCAGTATTTCCATGAAGAACAGATGAGTCCTTTTTATCATCCACCCAACGTTGAGGGATTATATTCATTTTAACAGGGTTTTCTCTAGTCTCCGGGAATACAAAATAAGACTGACCTTCATGTTTTTTCATGTATTCTGCAATCTCTTTTTTAGTAGCAATTACTTCCATCGGATCATTGGAGTTGAACTTATCCACCGACTCTATTCTTATCACACTGGCCAATGGTACGGCTCCAACATCTTTAGCAGTCGCTGTATTGGTCCTCTTAAGGTAAGTCGCTTTGGGGTAATTCGTTCTTTCATCCAACTTATAGGGAAGAAAATAGACATAGTAAATTCCTTTTCCTGAAACCGGATTAAAAACAAATGAACCTTCTTCTTCATTCATATTCAGGTACGCATCCGGCTCATACTGTTTTTGAGTAAGGCTGTCTATAATTATCATCTTCTGATCAGCTTTTACATTAATATTTCGCCAGGGAATGACGGCCTTTGCCTGCTTTGAAGATGCATTCCACCACAATACTGCCCGTTGATTACCCAATTCATCGGCATTCCATTTCTGGATTTGAGGAGGATAGACATGTTGTGCATTACTAAAATTTGGAATAAGGCTTCCTGTCAGAATCAGTGGGAAAAGTTTTTTTAAAAGCATATTAAATGAGATAAAGTGGTCAATGATTTACTATTTTTCAAATTTAAGATAAATCACAATACATAGAAAATATTAAATAACTCTTAACACATTACAGGTAAATAAAGAAAAAATATCTCCTCAGAAATAAAAAAACCTCCCATAAGGGAGGTTCAAAAACACAAATGATGAAAAAAAAATTATTATATCTATTAGAATATAAATCATGTAATTCTCGTACAAATGTACGACCTAAAAATAAAATAAATCATGAGCTTAATCATAAAATACAAAATCCTACTAAAAAAGTAGGATTCTGCATTTTTATGTTTATAAGTAAGATTATTCCCACTCAATAGTTGCAGGTGGTTTACTTGAAATATCATAAGCTACCCTGTTAATTCCTCTTACTTCATTAATGATCCTGCTGGAAACAGTATCTAAAAATTCATAAGGAAGTCTGCTCCAGGTTGCCGTCATAAAGTCGATTGTATTGGCAGAACGAACTACCGCAGTGTATTCATAGGTTCTTTCGTCTCCCATTACTCCAACAGACTTAACCGGAAGCAATACTACAAAAGCCTGAGAAACTTTTTCGTAAAGATCATTTTTGTACAATTCTTCAAT
The DNA here is from genome assembly GCF_048296755.1 of Chryseobacterium sp. PTM-20240506. NCBI lineage: Bacteria > Pseudomonadati > Bacteroidota > Flavobacteriia > Flavobacteriales > Weeksellaceae > Chryseobacterium > Chryseobacterium sp. PTM-20240506. The sequence goes on along the minus strand of NZ_CP182581.1, from coordinate 35,783 downwards.
AAAGATATCATCAGCTTCCTGAAGAATTCTTACTTTTTCTGCATCTACAGCTCCTAAAATTCTGATCCCTAAACCAGGACCCGGGAAAGGGTGTCTGTATACCAAATGATGAGGAATTCCCAACTCTTCCCCTACTTTCCTTACTTCGTCTTTGAAAAGCTCTCTAAGAGGCTCTAAAAGCTCAAATTCCATTTCCTCAGGAAGCCCTCCTACATTGTGGTGAGATTTGATCACTGCTGATGGTCCGTTTACGGACTGACTTTCGATTACATCAGGATAAATTGTTCCTTGTGCTAAAAACTTAGCTCCTTCAATTTTATGAGATTCTTCATCAAAAACATGGATAAATTCGTTTCCGATGATCTTTCTTTTTTGTTCAGGATCATCTACTCCAGCCAATTTTGATAAAAATCTTTCTGAAGCATCAACCAATTTAATGTTCATATGGAAGTGCTCTCCATAATTCTCCATCACTTTTACATCTTCATTTTTTCTCAAAAGACCAGTATCCACAAAGATACAAGTCAGCTGATCGCCAATTGCCTTATGAATCAAAACTGCAGCAACAGAAGAGTCAACACCTCCTGAAAGCCCAAGGATTACTTTATTATCTCCTACTTTTTCTTTGATATCAGCAACTGTTCTTTCAATATAATTGGTAAGCTTCCAATTTTTCTCAGCATTACAGATCGAGAAAACAAAGTTTTCAAGCATTTTACCACCTTCTTCTGTATGAGAAACTTCTGGGTGGAACTGAACGCAATAGATTTTTCTTTCAGAATTTGAAATAGCAGCGATAACTCCCGATTTTGCATTTAATTCAAAACCTGCTGGCAGATCACCTACTTCATCAAAATGGCTCATCCAAACCACAGAATTCTGACTTACCCCTTCTAATAGAGCATTTTCTTTAATAATATCAAGGTGAGCCTTTCCGTACTCCCCTTTTTCTCCTTTATTTACTTTTCCTCCTAAAACATGTGCCGTAAGCTGCATTCCGTAGCAAATACCCAGTACAGGAATTCCCTGTTCGTATAATGCTTTCTCAACCAGGTGAGCATTTTCTGCATTTACAGAACTTGGCCCTCCAGAAAGGATAATTCCTTTAGGCTGGCGTTCAAGAATTTCTTGTAATGGTGTATTGTAAGGTAAGATTTCCGAATATACTCCCATTTCACGGATTCTTCTTCCGATAAGCTGGTTGTACTGAGATCCGAAATCTAATATGATAATACCGTTGTTCATTTTATAATTGATTTGTTTGAAAGATATCAGATTTCAGACATCAGATTTCAGATTTTTAGGTCTGAAGTCTTGAATCGAGCATCTGACTTCTTGTTTCTAATATTAACTGTTTTACAAAAAAAGACTTGGAAACGTTCCAAATCTTTTTTTATGATTTTTATTAAAACTTTCCGATGTCTTCTCTGTAGAAACTGTAATCGAAGTGAACCGGAAGTGCATCTTCGTATACTTTCTTGCGAGCTTCTTCATAAGTAGCACCCGTTGCAACCAGGTTAAGAACTCTACCCCCGTTGGAAACCACTTTGTCTCCTTTTCGGATCGCTCCGGCGTGTAGCAACTGACTGTGTTTTACTTTATCTTCTCCTTTGATCTCGAAGCCTATTTCTATATTTCTCGGGTAACCTCCTGAACACATTACCAGACATACGGCTTTCTCGTCTTTAAACTTAAGCTCGATGTCTTTTCCGCTCATACAGTCATTGATTACATCCAAAAGATTGTTTTCCATAAGAGCCATCAATACCTGAGTTTCAGGATCACCGAATCTCATGTTGTATTCAAGCAGGTAAGTCCCGTTTTTAGTAACCATTAATCCGAAGAAGATAATACCTTTAAAGCTGAATCCTTCTTCTTTAAGACCGCGAACAGTAGGCTCCAAAATATTTTTTTCAAAATCAGCCTGATGTTCAGCAGTAAATTCCGGGCTTGGTGCCACAGATCCCATACCACCTGTATTAGGTCCTGTATCTCCGTTTCCGGCTTTTTTATAATCTTTAGCAGCAATACAAGGGAATAGTTTTTCTCCGTTTGAGAAAGCAATGATTGAAGCTTCAAAACCCTGTAAAAATTCTTCGATAACCAAACGGATACCTGCATCTCCATAAATTCTGCGAATCATGAAATCGTGGATTGTAGCTTCAGCTTCTTCCAGGGTATCACAAATTACAACACCTTTTCCGCCTGCTAAACCACTTGCTTTGATCACTAAAGGGTATTCCTGAGTCTGAACGTATTCTTTAGCTTCGTTATACGAATCAAATACTACAGCTTTTGCTGTTTTAATATCATAGGTCTGCATAAATTTCTTAGAGAAAGCCTTGCTTCCTTCAAGACTTGCCACTTTCTGGTTCGGACCAAAAACTTTAAGATCATGTTTCTTAAACTCATCTTTCAAACCAGCTACAAGTGGAGCTTCAGGACCTACAATCGTTAGATCCACCTTTTCCTTGATAGCAAAGTCTCTAAGTTCTTTAATTTCTGATAAATGAACATTTTTCCCTATTACATCCGTACTTGCATTTCCATTAGCAAAAAACATTTTAGTAACTCTGGAGTCTTTATGAAGTTTCGCTGCCAATGCAGACTCTCTTCCACCTTCACCTATGATTAAGATTCTCATACTTTATTTAATTATCTAGTCTATATTATACAAATATATAATTTTGAAAGCGATAAATGCCACCTCAAAACTACTTTTTAATTCTAATTTAATTAATGTAAAAAATGTCTAACTCCTGTAAACATCATCGGAATTCCGTGCTCATTTGCAGCTTCGATGCTTTCCTGATCTTTTACACTTCCTCCCGGCTGGATGATCGCTTTGATACCTTCCTTAGCGCAGAAATCTACAACATCACGGAAAGGGAAAAAAGCGTCTGAAGCTAATACAAGATTTCCGGAGAATTTCTCTTTAGCTCTTTCGATTGCCTGCTGAGTTGCCCAGATTCTGTTAACCTGGCCTCCTCCGATTCCAAAAGCCTGAATACCGTTAGAAACTACTATCGCATTAGATTTTACATATTTTACAACCCTTTGAGAGAAAAGCAATGCTTTTTTCTGCTCTTCAGTAGGCTGTACATCGGTAACTACTTTAATATCTTCAGAGAAATAAGTATCGTTATCCTGAACCAGCATTCCTCCATCAATTTTCACCCATGTCTGCTTATCGGAAACCGGATTTACGATCTTTATAATTCTTAGGTTTTTCTTTTTTCTTAAAATTTCAAGAGCCTCCTCATCAAAATCAGGAGCCATAACAATTTCAAGGAAAGTTTTGTTTAATTCTTCAGCAGTAGCCGCATCGATCTTATAGTTCATTGCAACAATTCCGCCAAAAATTGAAATAGGATCACATTCAAAAGTTTTTTGATACGTTTCCAATGCTGAAGTACCGATCGCCACGCCACAAGGTGTAGAGTGTTTCACTGCACAACAAGCCATCTCTTCTTTGAATTCAGTAACCACTTTCCAGCAAAGATCCATATCGCGGAGATTGTTGAAGGAAAGTTCTTTTCCTCCAAGTTGTTCGAAATCTTTCATCGCTCCGTTTTCGAAAGTGGAAACATAATAAGCAGCAGTCTGATGAGGGTTTTCACCGTATCTCAGATCAGCAGCTTTTTTATAAGATGCACTTAAATAAGTAGGATATTCCTCTTCTAAAAGCATTCTTGAAATAGCAGCATCGTAAGCAGAAGTAAGATTGAACACTTTACCGGCCAACTTTTTACGGGTTTCGATATACGTGTCTCCATTCTGTTCCATTTCAATTTTTACGGTTGTATAATCTTCAACATCAGTAATTACAGTAACAGAGTCAAAATTTTTGGCTGCTGAACGAAGCATTGAAGGACCACCGATATCGATAAATTCTACCTTTTCATGTAGAGAAATATCTTTGTTTACGTTTTCAAAGAAAGGATAAAGGTTTACAATAACCATATCGATCAAACCAATTCCGTGTTCCCGAACCGTCTTCATGTGTTCTTCATTGGAACGGACAGCAAGGAGCCCGCCATGAACTTTTGGATGCAGGGTTTTTACTCTGCCATCCAGCATCTCAGGGAAATTGGTCACCTCATCAATCTGAACCGGATTCAGACCGGCTTCCTTCAAATGTTTGAAGGTACCTCCGGTAGAAATCAATTCGTAGTTTTGAGCTTCCAAAAACTGAGCGAATTCTATTAATCCACTTTTGTCAGAAACACTGATTAAAACTCTCTTTTTACTCATCTTACTTTCAATTTTTTACTTTTCACAGCTATCTCAAACTGTATTCCCGGTCTTTCACCTCCGGATTTACTTTTATTTTACTTAGATTTTTTTTAATTGTAACAATGTCCCTTTCCAGCAATGTAATATTATCAAACAGGTATATTGTATTAATTCCCTAATACTTTATTGATCGCTATCGGAAAAATTTCGTACTCAATCTTGTGTACTTTTTCAGCCAATGTTTCCGGAGTATCATTTTCTGTAACGTCAAATGCTTTCTGAAGGATAGCCTGGCCTTCGTCAATTCCCGGAGTTACAAAATGAACTGTTGCCCCGCTTTCTTTTTCTTTAGCTTCAATAACGGCATTATGAACATTCATTCCCCACATTCCTTTTCCACCAAATTTGGGGAGCAAAGCAGGATGAATATTAATTATTTTACCATTCCAGTTTTCGCAGAATTCAGGTTTCAGAATAGATAAGAACCCTGCCAATACAATTAAATCAGTATTTTCAGGAATTACTTTGCTCAATTCACTGCTGAAATTTTTCCCTCTTGGAATGAGTATATTTTCTATATGATGATTTTTTGCTCTTTCCAGCCCGTAGCATTCTCTGTCTGCAACAACCAAGGACACTCTTGCATTTTGGATTTCTCCACTTTCAATGGTATCTAAGATTCTCTGAAGATTGGTCCCGGAACCAGAAACGAGTACAACGATGTTTTTCATTAATTTAGATACTAGATGTCGGATATCAGATTTCAGACTATTCCGTCTTGTATCTGATATCTGACATTTGAGTCTTTTAAAATGTTAATTTTATTTTCTCACTTCCTTCCGTGATTTCTCCTATTTCGTAAGCATCATCCAGCAGGTGTAAAACTTTCTCGGCATGTTCAGCATCTACAACAACGATCATTCCCACTCCCATATTGAAAGTTCCGAACATTTCTTCGCGCGCTACTCCACCTCTTTTTTCAAGTTCAAGCATTATGCTTGGGATCTGTATTTTTGAAGCATCGATAGAAGCACACAAACCTTCAGGAATAATTCTTGGGATATTTTCATACAACCCACCTCCCGTGATGTGAGCGATTCCTGCAACTTTTACTTCTCCGATTACTTTATGAATATCTTTATAGTACAATCTTGTAGGAACCAATAAAGTTTCATACAAAGGTTTTCCTTCAAATTCTTCTTCAAAATTCGGGAATACTTTTCTTACCAGTGAAAATCCATTGGAATGGAATCCTGAACTTGGTAATGCAATGATCTTATTTCCCGGTTTTATTTTAGAGCCATCAATAATCTGATCTTTTTCAACAATTCCTACACAGAATCCTGCAACATCATAGTCCCCAGGCTGATACATCCCCGGCATTTCAGCGGTCTCACCGCCTATCAATGCACAGTTGTTATCTTTACAGGCTTCTACCATTCCTAAAACAATTTCTGCTGCAATTTCAGAGTCTAATTTTCCACAAGCCAGATAATCCAGGAAGAACAATGGCTTGGCACCGTGACATAAAATATCATTGGCACACATTGCGAAGCAATCTACACCGATAGAGTCATATTTTTTAGAATCTAAAGCTACTTTAAGCTTAGTTCCTACTCCATCCGTACCGGAAACGAGTACCGGATTTTTATATCCACCGATTTCATAGAAAGCCCCAAAACTTCCCAAATGGTTCAGTACATTGGAATTGTGGGTCTCACCAACCGCTTTTTTGATCTTATCAACGGTTTTGTATCCTTCTTCTTTGTCTACTCCTGCAGATTTGTAAGTATTGCTCATGTTATTATTTAGATTTTAGATGCCAGATTTCAGATTGCAGACTATTGAAAATCTAATATCTTACATCTGAAGTATATCCTACCTTTTTATATTATAATTTTATTTAAAATTTAGAAAATAAAAAAGCCGACAATCTTAGTAGATTATCGGCCAGTATTTTATCTGAGAATTTTAGAGCCCACAGTTTTCCCTTTTATGGAAAAACATTCTTTGAAAGTGGACTGAATTTTCATCTCTTTTTCTTTTTGCAAAAATAGTAATTTTAAATTAAAATTCAAATTCTATTTTTCAAGGATTGTTTCAATGGCAGAAATCTTAATAATTTTCTCTCTCAACTCATTATCTTTTTCTTCATTAGAGATCTTTTCAGCTGTTTTATCAAAATTATCGTTGAAGAAAGGAAGGGAGAATGTTTCTACAATATTTCCTCCGTGGAAAGGGAAACGTTTTGTTGCGGCTTCCAAAACCCCGGCTCCACCTCTCCCTCCCGGTGATGTAGACATTAAAAGCATTGGTACTTCATTCCATACTGTTCTGTCCTTGATTCTTGAAACCCAATCAAATACATTTTTAAAAGCTGTTGAATATGTTCCGTTATGTTCAGGTAAAGAAACCAAGAGTACATTAGCGCCATCAATTTTTGCTGCAAAATCTTTTGCTTCCTGAGGTACTCCTCCTGCCAATTCTCTCTCATGCTTATAAATAGGCATTTCGAAAGGGTTAAGGTCTACTACTTCTACTTCTGCTTTTCCCGCAAACAAAGAAGCTGCGTAGGATACCAAATGCTTATTCATTGATGCTTCGGAATTACTTCCTGCTATTGCTAAAACTTTCATTCTGTTTAATTTTTTTAATGTCTACAAATTTAATTTTTATTTTAGATAAGATGGTAATTCCATTGGCACTTCCATCAATAATATTTCTGTGTCCTCGATTGCTTCAATATTAAAGCTTTGGGTATCCCAGATTCCTAATCCGTCTCTCTCATTTAAGATTCTGTCGCCTACTTTTGCACTTCCTTTTAGAACAAATGCATACACCCCATTTCCTTTTTTGTTAAATACGTAGTTTTTACCATTCCCTTTTGTAAAGTTAGCCAGGTTAAACCATGCATCCTGATGAATCCACACTCCATCATCATTTTTGTTGGGTGAAAGAATCTGCTGGAAACCATTAATTTTCTCTCCTTCTTTGATGCTTTTCTGATCATATCGGGGCTCTACATTCAGCTCTCTTGGAAACACCCAGATCTGAAGAAATTTCACCTCCTCATCCTTGTTTTTATTGTATTCGCTATGCTGAACACCTGTCCCGGCACTCATTACCTGAATCTCTCCTTTTTTGATAACCGCCGTTGTACCCATTGAATCTTTATGCTCCAGATCTCCTTCTAATGGAATAGAAATGATTTCCATATCTCTGTGAGGATGTGTTCCGAATCCCATTCCCTGAGAGACGGTATCGTCATTCAACACTCTTAAAACTCCGAAGTTTGTTCTTTCAGGATTTTGATAGTTTGCAAAACTGAAAGTATGGTAGCTGTTTAACCAACCATGATTAGCATGGCCTCTTGAATCTGATTTATGATATACTGTTTTCATATTGTGATTAATTATGGTACAAATGTACGGAGCGTAGACGGAGTGGATATTGATGTAGGGTAAGAAAGGAAGAAAGGAAAAAAGGTGAAATCGTTGAAAGGTGAAAAGGCAAAATCGCTGAATTGCGGAACTGCAAAATCGCCATCTTTGTCGATGAACAACTTTCACCCTTTGATAAAAACTTTTTTCAACAAACATTCCTAGCGATTAAACGATTTAACTGTTCTGACTTTTCGCCTTTCGGCATTTTTGCCATTTTGCTTTTCATCTATTCAGCCACATCGTCATTCTTCGCCTCTTCTTCAATTGTTGTCCCAAAGATATGCTGACGGTGATTTTTACCCCAATTTCCCAATGATTCTACCACAGGGTGAAGTGTTTTTGTATATTCCGTCGGTAAGTATTCAATAGAAACAGGATATGTATCCTTCACAACCCTTTCAAGCAAACCATTTTGTTCTAATTCCTTTAATTCTTTGGCTAAAACTTTCGAAGTAAGCTTGGGAATGCTACGTTCAATCTCTGTGAAACGCTTATTTCCGGCATTCAAAGAAATGATGATCTGTAATTTCCATTTCCCATTAATGACATCCAATGTATCCTGAACAGGTTTAAGAGCCTTTGTACAATCTTTATGATTATGTTGTTTTTCCATTATTCCACTTTCCTTTAGGTAACCACTATACTTTTGAAAGTAAATTTACAATAATTTTGACATTAATAAAAACAAAAAAATTTAAACAAAATGGCTAACATTTTAAATATCAAAACAAGTATTGTAGGAGAAAATTCTATAAGCAATCAATTATCTCAGACTGTTATCAATCAATTACTGGATAAAAATCCCGGGAGCACGGTTGTTGTCCGTGATCTTGGTTTAAATCCTATCCCCCATCTGGAGATTCATCATTTTAGTGCTTCAAGAATTCCGGATGAGGAAAAGAATGATGAACAGAAAGAAGCTTCAAAATATTCTAACGAAGCATTAAAAGAAGTTCAGGATGCAGATATTATTGTTATAGGAGTTCCTTTTTATAATTTCAGTTTTCCGTCAACTTTAAAATCCTGGATCGATAGCATATCTGTTGCAGGGAAAACATTTTCTTATATTGACGGGGTTCCAAAAGGTCTTCTGCAAAATAAAAAAATATACCTGAATTTCGCATCCGGAGGTGTGTATGAAAATGGACTTATTGAAAATATGGAAACCTACTTAAAAACCTTATTCGGTTTCATCGGTATTACGGATATCAAAGTTTTCAAATCTCAGGGAACCATGGTTCCACAGTTGAAAGAAACAAATTTATCAAAAGTAATTGCTGAGATTGAAGAACTGGTATAATTCAATTGAGCTAATAAAAATGTAAGTTTTGGCTAAGCCGTTTTTATACTCTTATTGTTGAGGTGGGTTTAAACCCACCTTTTTCATTACAGGAGGATTAGTATTTTTTGTAGAAAGGTTAAAAAGCTTCCTTAATTTTGGATTTCGTTAAGATAGAAAAGTAAAGCGAAAATAATCAGCATAAGGGGGCAATCAGAGATTCTAAAATTGCAGATGTATAATTGAGCTATTATTCTCTTTGAATATAGATATATTAAATAATCTCATCAATTTTATGGAACAGTTGCAAACTTCATTTATGATGAATAAATCTGTAATTTAAACTATATTTTGGCTAAAGCTATTGTATAAATTAGAAAAGCGGACTAAAGCCCGCTTCTATTGATATATTTTTCGACATAATTGTATTGCTGCCTTCTAACTTCTAATATCTGATATATTATTACTAATATAAAATTAAAAATGGACCTGTTGAATTTCTTCTTCAATTTCTTTAGGTGTTTCATCTTCAGATTTAATAAAAATCATCGTAAGGACAGCTCCAAGCAACATACAAACACCTCCTACAACAACATACCCAATTGCATAATTCCCAAAGAGTCCGCTTACAATAGGCCCACCAAAAAGACCGTTGATAATCTGAGGAATTACAATAAAGAAATTAAAGATTCCCATGTATACTCCCATTTTCTTTTGAGGAATAGCATCAATCAGCATCGCATAAGGCATTGCTAAAATACTTGCCCAGGCAAAGCCTAATCCTATCATTGAGATTTTCAGATAACTTACATCTTTGATAAAGTACATAGAAATCAGTCCTATCCCTCCACAAAAAAGAGCTAATGCATGAGTTTGTTTTTTTCCGATTAATTTGGCGATTGGGGTGAGCAGAAAAGCAAACGGAATTGCCCACAAGTTATAATATCCAAACAATTTTCCTGTAAGATCGCCAGCCCTATTGAATTCAGCTGAATGAGTATCCTGCGGGGACAGTCCGAAATGATGTGTTGCCAAAGCACTTGTGGTAAATACCCACATCGTAAAAAGAGCAAACCATGAAAAAAACTGAACTGCACCTAATTTCTTCATAAGCAAAGGTATTTTAGCAAAATCTTTGAAGATATCAGTAAATTTAGATGGTTCTTGAACCATTTCTTTTCCATTTTCAAATTCTGCAAACTCCTCTGGGGAATATTCCTTTGTACTCACTATGGTATACAGTATGCTTGCCAGTAAAAACCCTGCTCCGATATAAAAGGCATAAATTACATTATCCGCTACAAAACCAGGCTGAGCAACGTTGGAAATTCCAAGTTGAGTTAACCAATCCGGCAAATAGGACCCGATAACCGCTCCGATTCCTATCAGTATTGTCTGAACAGAAAATCCGATTGTTCCCTGATGTTTTGGAAGCATATCCCCTACCAGCGCACGGAACGGTTCCATTGCAACATTGATGGATGCATCCATCATGGCCAAAAATATAACAGCTAATAATAAGACATTTGCTGCCATCATATGGGTTGCGGAAGCAGCATTGGGAAGTAGTACCAGGCCTATTGCGCACAAAATGGCTCCTATTAAGAAGTAAGGCTTCCTTCTTCCCAATGGGCTCCAGGTATTATCCCCCATGTGACCGATAATAGGCTGAACAATCAATCCGGTAACGGGAGCGACCAACCAAAACCAGGAAAGCTCGTGAACATCTGCTCCAAAGTTGGCAAGAATCCGGCTGGCATTTCCGTTTTGTAAACCAAAAGCCATCTGAATCCCTAAAAATCCCATACTCATATTGATGATCTGAGCCATGGAAAGATTCGGTTTTACTTTTTTAGCCATTGTCTGTTATTTGGTTTTCAATTGCTGCAAAAGCACATCCTCAATCGGTGCCTTTTCAGCCACCACTTTATCTATTACATCATTTGGAACCGTTACGGAAAGGACATATTGTTTTACTTTCCAGCTTCCGTTTATTTTTTCCACCACACCGGAACCACGGCAGATTTTCATCTGGGTATCCAGTAATTCATCAAACCAGGCTAGTTTACCGTCTTTACTGAAATACACATTTCTTTTCAAAGCAGTAAAATTCCAGGTCTTCTTTTTATCAAAATACGGCTTAGCCCAAATCATAAAAGCTTTCTTATCCCAAACTTCTGTAGCATCAGTCCCGATGAATGTGGACTCATCAGCAAAATAATTAAAATATGCAGTATAATCTGCTTTGGCAGCAGCAACATTGAATCCGTCGAGCATGGTTCCGATCTCTGCTTTATCTTTCTCGAATTTAGACTGCGCTGAAGAATAGTTAATAGTAAACACCAGGACTACCAGCGTATAAATGATTGTTATTTTTTTCATATTCTAATTTAATATATTTGATGTCATTATTTTTGCAATTCAATCACCAGCGATGTTTTTGCAGGTATGGTGATGGTGTTCTGTAATGAAAATTCCTTCCCTGAAATGATATCTTTTCCCTTTTTAATGGTGCCTATAGATTCAGCAAATCGTTTTAAATCCAAAACCTGTTCTTTTTTATTATTATTTAAAACAATCATAACACTGTCTTTTTCATTATACCTGAAATATACGAAAACATTGTCTTGGGGAATATAATTTTTGGTTTTTCCCGTATGAATAACCTCTTTCCCTTTTCTCCAGTTCAGTAGTTTTTGGGTAAAAGTGTAAAATTCCTTTTGCTTTTCCGTTTGGGTTGAAGGATTAAAAGCATTTTGACTGTCTGATTTCCATCCTCCCGGAAAGTCTCTGCGAATATCGGCATCTCCTCCTTTCTTTTTATCCCCCCTCATTCCTATTTCAGAACCATAATATATTTGCGGAATTCCCCGGACAGTTGAAATTACTGTTAAAGCCATTTTGTATGCATCCGGGTCAGCATTAAAAATTTCATTCCATCTCTCGGTATCATGATTTTCGAAAAAGACCATCACATTATCAATATCAGGATACAGGAAATCACTGGTAAATACGTTATACAATTTAATCAGCCCGCTATCCCAACCATTTTTTTCAGTAAATGCTTTAGATAGATCACCATACAGCATAAAATCCATTACAGAAGGTAAATTGGAATTATAGTGAGCCGCTTCTCCTGTTTTTGAATCTTTCTGCCAGGCTGAAATCTGACCGGCCGTATATAACCACGTTTCACCAACAATATTAAATTTCGGATATTCATCAGTAATGGCTTTTGCCCATTTTGCCATCGCTTCTTTATCGTTATAAGGATAGGTATCCACACGAAAACCTCCCAGCTCAGCATATTCAATCCACCAGATTGCATTCTGGATCAGATATTTCAGAACCAAAGGATTTTTTTGGTTGATGTCGGGCATTGTTTTATCAAACCATCCATCCAAAGCATATTTTGTATCAATATCAGATGCATTGGTATCAAACTGAGTCGTTGTTTTATAATTCGAACGATAGAAGCCTTTTTCTCCTTGATCAAACCAATGGATCCAATCTTTGGTTGGCAGATCCCTGATCATCCAGTGTGAAACTCCCCAGTGGTTGGTAACATAGTCCAAAACAAGTTTCATATTCCGTTTATTCAGTTCACGGGACAGTTCACGGTAATCTTCGTTGGTACCATAACGTCCATCGATTTTATAAAGATCTGTTTGTGCATATCCATGATAAGAATATACTTTTTCATTATCTTCAGTAACCGGAGTTAGCCATACGGATGTAGCACCTAAATTCTGGATATAATCAAGATTATTGATAATACCGCGGAGGTCGCCACCATGCCTTCCGTTGGGAAGCTTTCTGTTTGCTTTTTCAGTAAGATCAGGCTGAGAATCGTTCTTCTCATCACCATTGGCAAAACGATCCGGCATGATCAGATACATCACATCTTTGGAGGTAAAGGACTCCCTGTTGGCTGAATTGGGATTTCTTTGTCTGAGTTCATAAGAATAAGAAGCTATATTTTCAGTTCCTCTTTTTATGTTGATTTTAAACTCAGAAGCATTAATTTCATCCGTATTAATGGTAACGAAGAGATAGTTTGGGTTCTCAACTTTCCGGATATCTTTAATTCTAATACCATTGGACAGCTCAATCCCATAATCTGCGATGTTCTTTCCATAAATCAATAACTGAAGCTCAGGATTTTTCATCCCTTTCCACCAAAATGCAGGCTCTACTCTTTCTAATGTTTTCAACTGGGAAAAAGCAAGAAAACCTGTCAAAAGAGCTAATATTATATATAGTTTTTTCATAATGGACTGGTTTAAAAAAACCTTACAGGAATCATATACCTGTAAGGTTTAAGTTTTAAGTTGGTTCTTAAAATTTATTTTATGGGCTTAATGGAGATTGCAAAACCACCACTTCTTACCATTTTAAAATTGATTTTAGACTTGCTTGTAATCTGTTTTTTGTAGATGTTATAGCTCTGAGGATTATTAATGTAATCTGCGTCTTTACCGTCTTCATAAATTGTTGCCTCATATTTCTGACCTTTATCCAGGAAAGAGAAGTCTACTGTATATTCACGTTTGTTCTCATCTGTAATTCCACCCACGAACCAATTGTCGGTTCCTTTAGCTTTTCTGGCTGTAATTACGTAATCTCCAGGCTCTGCTGCCAGGATTTTTGTATCGTCCCAATCCGCTGCTACATCTTTGATAAACTGGAAAGCATCCATATGCTTCTTGTAATTCTCAGGTAGATCGGCAGCCATCTGAAGCGGCATATACATGGTAACATATAATGCCAGCTGTTTTACCAAAGTAGTCTTTACAAATCGTTTATCACCTGGGAAGTAATAATCCAGTTTAGTCTGGAAAATTCCCGGAGTATAATCCATTGAGCCTCCCATCCATCTTGTAAATGGTAAAATGGTTTGATGATCTGCATTATTTCCTCCAAATGCCTCATATTCCGTTCCACGGGCTGCTTCTGCGGAAATGTAATTCGGATAGGTACGGCTTTCTCCTGTCGGACGTACAGATTCATGAGAATTAACCATGATCTTATATTCATTCGCTTTCTCTGCAATTCTGTAAAAATGATTGATCGTCCACTGAGAATAATGATGCTCTCCTCTTGGAATAATATCTCCTACATATCCTGTTTTTACAGCATCGTATCCATATTTATTCATTAACTGGAAAGCTTTATCGGACCATCTTTCATAATTGGTTGCCGAACCTGAAGTTTCATGATGCATGATCAATTTGATCCCTTTGGAGTGGGCATAATCATTCAGCATTTTGATATCAAAATCCGGATAAGGTGTAATGAAGTCAAAAACAAATTCCTTTGAATGTCCAAACCAGTCTTCCCAACCGATATTCCAACCTTCGATCAGAAGTCCCTGAAATCCGTTTTCAGCAGCAAAGTCGATATACTCTTTAACTTTAGTATTGTTCGCAGCATGCTTTCCGTTTGGAGTTAATTTGGTAAAATCGGTTTTACCTAAATGAACATTTTCTGCCGTAGAATAAGCCCATTGGGATTTTCCGATGATCATTTCCCACCAAACACCCATATATTTTGTAGGGTGAATATAAGAAGTATCGGTATATTTAGTCGGCTCATTAAGATTAAATATCATTTTTGAGTCCATTACCTCTTCTGCTTTTGGAGATACTATAATCGTTCTCCATGGCGTAACAGAAGGAGTTTGAATATATCCTTTCGCGCCTTGTCTGTCGGCTGTAAGATGCGTTTTAAATTTAAAATTCTGAGCATCCACTTCCAGATGCGAAGCAGGATAATCCAAAACCGCCGCTTCAGCTACATTGACGTATAAAGGACTTTTACCTTCTTTCTTTAACATTAAAGGAGACTGAACTGCATTTTTAACCAATGACTGAGAAGCATTGGCATCAAACGCTTTGTCCCATCGACCCGGGATTTCGGAAATTTTTGTTTCCTGATATTGGTACTCCTGAGAATCATAATCAGCCACAATCCACCATGCTTTCATATCTGTCGGAAAATCAATTTCAGAATCTTCCTCTCTGATCACAAAATAATTAAGGTTCTTCTGTTGTGGGAATTCATATCGGAAACCTAATCCGTCATTAAACAACCTGAATTTTACCACAATGCTTCTGTCTGTGGAAGCCTGATTAAGCGTAACAGCTAATTCATTATAGTTATTGATATAGTTTTTCTTTTCTCCAAGTACAGGCTGCCAGGTTTCATTTTTAGAATCCCTTTTCTCATCTGTCTTGGTAAACCCGTTATTCAGGTCAAATTTAGCGTCTTCTGCTTTTGCAATTTCAGAGGCAAATTTAATAGCTGTGTCTTTAAATAATCTCAATCCCAATTTAGAATCTTCAACAACTACTGCCCCATTATATTTTAAGTTATAATAAGGTACTCCCTGCTTTAGCTGAAAGTCCATTTCGAACTTTCCGTCCGGCGATTTTAAAGTTTGTGCATTAACACCCGCAAACATCATTGAGAACAATAAAGCTCCAACTGTAATTTTCTTCATAATGACTATTTATATGTTTAAAAAATAAATAAAGTGTTACTAAAAAGCAACACCTTACTTTTTAAATTCTATGTAATTTAATATTTGATATAGTATTTTTCAGGATATTTTAAAATACAGGAATTACAGAATATTCACCTGTTATATCATTAAAATATACATCATAATGGAATGCTGTAGCTAAAGGAATGTTGGCTCCTCCTACGGCTGCTACTCCAAAGAATTCCTGTGCTACTCCCCAACTTGTTCCCCAATCATGATTAGCTCTGAACTTAAATTCACCGGAATTCATTGCAACATTCTTCTTCACCCAAATATGAGGATCAAAAGTTGATTTCTGAAGATCAAGATCCGTATTCCAGTCCCCTGATGCTGTTCCAATCATTGAAATAGTTGTATAAGTTGTTGACGGAGCAGGTACGGATACTAATGTATAAGTCAAAGCGGTTGTATTAATACTGAGCTTATAATACCCCGCAGCTGCAACAGGAATATTCCCTGATCCACCACTTGTACTTAATGTTCCTGGAGAACCTAATCCATATTGCGGATCCCATGATCCGGGAGTTTTAATCATTTTAAATTCTCCCTGTGCAAAATACCCAGTATAAGAATAGATCCCGGCAGTAGCCGTTTTTTGCAATGGAAGGAAATTAGTATTAGCTGTTGTATTTGTCCATCCGGCTGATGTGGCATCCCCTATTAGATATAGATCTGTATAGTTATAAACAGGTCCTAAAAGATATGGAGTGATTGTTAAAGTAATAACATTCGAATAAAATGGTCCTGCCCCAACTAAAGTTTTTAATCGCACCTCAATTTCAGTAACAACATTAGGAGTTGCACCCAAACTTAGTGCAATACTATTAAGTTGTTTGTGTGTAAATACCAATGGAGAATTTGTTGCATCCACAGTAGATGAACCTTCGAAATTCTTCCCTTTCTTTCCGAACTCCAATTGTTGAGTAAAAACAACAGGTAAATCGAATACCGACTTACTCCAAGTAACATTTAATGCCACATTATCTGGATTATCTTTATCTAAAACAAGAGTTGTTTTATCTGTTGTAATCTTACTCTTTGTAGTTTCAGTAATAACTGCCTGATCTTCGTCTTTTTCGCAAGAAATAACTAAAAATCCAATAAATGCTATTGTTAATATTTTAATAAGATGTTTCATTTTTAGATTCTGTTTAAAATTAGTACCCAGGATTTTGAACCAAATTAGGATTAGCACTTAAATCTGTATTTGGAATTGGATAAAGCGATCTGTAAGCCTCCACACCTTTACCATTCTTAACTCCACCTTTGAAAGGCCACAAATAAGAAGCAGAAGTAAATTTTCCAAATCTGATCAGGTCTGTTCTTCTTGTAGCTTCCCAAGCTAGTTCTCTTGCACGTTCATCCAAAATAAAATCTAGATTAATAGAACTAACACTTCCAGAAGTGTTTCCGTAAGCTCTTTGTCTTAACAAATTAACATATTGCACAGCAGTAGCCGTAGATCCGCCGCCACCTCTTAAGACAGCTTCAGCATAAATCAAATAAGCCTCCCCCAGTCTAAATAAAGGGAAATCAGTATCTGCAAAATCTCCAGCATTATCAGATCCCTGAGTACCATCCTTTCTAATATTTTTAAATTTTATCAAAGGATAACCATCCGTAAATTCAGTTTGATTATTTATTTCCAGATTCTGTCCATCGGAATGAAACCTTCCTCTTTTATCTAAAGTACCATTTGAATCCGGGAATAAATTAACAATATTTTTTGTTGATCTTAAACCTCCCCATCCACTGTTGATTCCAAATTGAGCAGGTTTCATAGTTCCGCCTACACCCGCATGGATAATGTAAGTTGTACCACCAAAAGTTCTTGTGTGCTGCCCATCAAAATTAATTGAAAAAATAACTTCATTATTGCCAACATTATTATCTGCTAAAAATAATTCTTCGTAATTAGATTTTAATGAATATCCAGCATTAATTACTTTTTCGGCATATATCCTTGCATCAGAATATCTCGATTGTCCTGTATATACTTCAGCATTCAGATAAAGTTTGGATAAAAGCATCCAAACAGCAGCTTTATCTGCTCTTCCATAATCGTTTGTTCTAGGATCTTTTAGAATATTCTCAAGATCTTTAAGTTCGCTTTCTATATAGGAAAACAAATTCTTTCTCTCTATTCTAGGTGGAGGTGTTATTCCCACTTCAGTTGTTTCAGTTACAAAAGGACCATTACCAAAAAGATCAATTGCATGATAATAGCTTAATGCCCTCATAAATCTAGCTTCATTTCTATATAATCTTGCAGTTTCTGCATCCTGCCCTGTTATATTTCTTGAGGACAATTTTTCATCTGTTGTTTCCCTGATAAATTCATTCGAAATAGCAATCTGATAATATACTCTATAATACATTGCTCTGATAAATTCATTATTTGCCGACCAGGTCATATTATGCATGTCAGGTAACGAAGCATCATTCCATGCAATCACAGCCTCATCTGTAGGAAGCTCTTGCATCTGGAAATATTGTCTTAAATAGTTAGAAGTTCCTCCGTCAATACCTCCTATATCAGGATTTCCATCTCCTCCCTCCTGGCCACTCACTGCTAAACCTGCATATATTTTGGCCAAAACTCCTTTATAGTTTGAAAAATTTGCGTAAACAGATGCCGAAGTAATTTCTGACTCTGGCATTCTGTCTAAATCTTTCTCACAAGAAGAAAGAAACAATACTGCAGTTATACCGGCAGTAAAGATTGTTTTATTAATATATTTAAAAGTCATGATATCCTTAGTTAAAATTGAAAGTTAAATCCTAATGAATAAATTCTTGGTCTCTGATAAAGGTTATTATCAATACCATTAAATACCTCCGGATCCAGGCCACTGTATTTAGTAATCACAAATGCATTTTGAACGGAACCGAAAACTCTTATCTTAGAGTTTTCATTGATAAAGCTTGGAAAATTATATCCTACATTAATATTATCCATCCTTAAAAAAGATGCATTTTCTACGTAATAATCCGATAAGTATTGTGCTCTTGAGAAACCAGTTTCTAAATAACTTGAGTGAATATTCTGTAAAAAGCCGTTATTTGCAATTCCTTGCAAATTACCATATTGAGAAGCCACATTATTATAAACATAATTCCCAATACTAGCCCTCATAGTAAAGCCTAGATCAAAATTTTTATAAGTAAATTTTGAAGAAAAGCCAAGTAAAACATCTGGAGCTGGAGATTTATATTGATATAAATCGGAATTATTAATAACCCCGTCTCCATTTCTGTCAACATAGGCTCCTTCAATTGGTCTTCCTGCATTATCATATACTTGTTGATATACATAGAATGCATTGGGTTGATATCCCTGAGACTGTACCTGAATGGTATTACCAACACCCCCTCCAATACCGCCTACTAAGACCTGAGTAGAGGCCAAGTTGGTAATTTCAGATTTGTAATGAGTGGCATTAACACTAAACTCCCAGGTAAAATCTTTATTTGTAATAGCTTTTACGTTGACGTTAGCTTCAATACCTCGGTTTCTCATATCGCCAATATTGGTAAGAAGAAGATTGGTAAGATTGGCTCCGGCAGGTACAGGTACAACACTTAAAAGATCTTTTGATTCTTTTTCATAAACTTCAATTGAGCCGTTTATTCTCTCTTTCAGAAATCCGAAGTCTACTCCAATATTCTTTGTTGTTGTAGTTTCCCATTTTATGTTTTTATCATACCCTTGCGCTCTCAGTGTATTAAAAAAGTCATCCCCTATCTGGTACATTGCCCCACTATTTGACATGACATACCTCGCTAAGTATGGATAATCATTATTCTGTATATCCTGTTGTCCGGTTTGTCCCCATCCCGCTCTTAACTTCAAGGAAGAAATAACTTTTGAATCTTTCAAGAAATTCTCTTGATCAATTTTCCAGGCTACTGCTACAGATGGAAAATATCCAACTCTGTTATCTTTACTAAATCTTGAAGAACCATCTCTTCTTAACGTTGCTGTTAATAAGTATTTATTATTAAATGTATAATTGAAACGTCCAAAATAAGATAAAATAGTATTTTGAGTAAAAAGATCCACTCCTTGGTTAGGAACTCTAGTTCCGTCACCATTTATTGTTGGCGCGAATGGTTCAGATCTTGTCCAATCCTGGTATGAATATCCCAACGTAAGATCAAAAGTAGATTTAATAGATTCAATAGTTTTAAGATAATTAAAATAAAAGTCTAAAACTTTATTCTTCTTCTCTTGTGTATATCGTCTGTATGTTCCTTTTTGATAAAAAGCCATTGCAGCAGTTGGCAAAACTGTAGTATCTCCATTAGAATCACTATAATCATACCCTAAATTTAAGTTAGCTCTTAATTCAGGTAAAAAATGGAATTTATAGTCAAACTGAACATTTCCCAAAACTCTTCTTACATAAGAAAGATCCCATCTCTGATTAAGCATAGAAACAGGATTCTTTGTACCATTTGTATTAGGTAACCCATTAGATGCATTTAACCATTCCCAATATCCACCATAGTTACCGAAGGCCGAATCATAAACTGGTTTTGTAGGATCAAAAACAACAGCAGCTCCAATAGAACCATCATCTTTGAACCTGTTTTCAACATAAGTTCCTTTAACATTGAAATTAATTTCCAAATGTTTATCAAAGAATTTAGGATTTAAATTCAATGACATTGTTGTTCTTTCAATATTATTGGTTCTGATAATACCATCTTGATTTAGATACCCTAAAGATAATCTATAAGGCAGCCCTTTAATTCCTCCTGAAATAGAAACAGAATTATCAAATCCTAGTGCTGTTTGATAAATCTGATTTTGCCAGTTAGTATTTGCATTTCCTAGTAAAGCTTGATAAGAAGGTAAAGCTTTACTCATTACAACATTTCTAAACTGATCAGTAGACAGCATATCTATATTTCCCATCTTTTCATAGATAGAGGTTGTTGCCGTATAATTAAGCCTTAGCCTACCTGATGTTCCTTTTTTTGTTGTAATAATAATAACTCCATTAGATGCTCTACTTCCGTAGATGGCAGTCGCTGAAGCATCTTTTAAGATATTGAAGCTTTCAATATCATTTGGATTAATTAGCGCTAAAGGATTTGAAGCACCACTAATTCCATTACTATCAACAGGGACGCCATCAATAACAATTAAAGGATCATTACTTGCATTCAGTGATGCCCCTCCTCTGATTCTAATGGTAGAACCTGCACCAGGGGCTCCACTGTTATTGGTAATTTGAATACCTGAAGCTTTCCCCTGAATTAATTGTTCAGGAGAATTAATACTTCCTTCATTAAAGTCCTTAGCTGAAATTGCCGTAACAGAACCTGTAAGATCTGATTTTTTCTTTGCACCATATCCAATCAGCACCACTTCCTCTATTTTCTTTTCTTTAGTCACAGAGTCTTGTGCATAAACCATTGAACTGGCTAATAAAAAAGCAGGTGCTATTTTTAATACCGTTGTAAAATTTCTCACAATATTTTTTTTATATAGTTTCGTTTTTGTAGTAATAATGGCGTGAAAACCATGCTTGCAATTTAGAAAAAAATTAGAATTATCATAAATTTAATAAAACTTTAGATAATTTTATGTAAATTAAACGCGGTCCAAAGATTAGATTTCTGCTTTTCATCAATTTACACGATCTTATGCATTACATAATATTATCGCAGGATTAACAAAAAGTTAAACAAACGTTTAACAAAATGTAATATTTATTTCCCAATAATCGCTTATTATTGCTAATATTAAGGGCTATCAAGAATTTTCGGGAGATAATCCGTATATTTGTAGTTAAATTATTACTATAAATGTCAAACAGAAAGATGATTACGGCAGCTTTGCCTTATGCAAACGGACCGGTTCATATAGGACATTTGGCAGGTGTTTATATTCCTGCGGATGTTTACGCAAGATTTCAAAGAAGGTCAGGAAAAGATGTAGCGTTTATCTGTGGTTCGGATGAGCACGGGATCCCTATTACGATAAGAGCCAAAAAGGAAGGAGTTACTCCTCAGGATATTGTGGATAAATACCATGAGATCATTAAAAAATCTTTTTCAGACCTTGGAATTTCATTCGATGAATATTCCAGAACCACTTCTAAAAAACATTATGAAACCAGCCAGGATTTCTTTAAAACATTATATGAAAAGGGAAAATTTACTGAGGAAGTTTCTGAACAATATTTTGATGAGCAGGCTAACGAGTTTTTAGCGGACCGCTATATTGTAGGAACATGTCCTAATTGTGGAAATGAAAATGCTTACGGAGATCAGTGTGAGAAATGTGGTACTACCCTTTCTCCTTCAGAACTGATCAATCCGAAATCAATGTTAAGTGGAAATGTTCCCATCCTTAAAGAAACCAAAAACTGGTATTTACCTTTAAATGAATATGAAGATTTCTTAAACGAATGGATCATTGAAGGCCATAAAGACGACTGGAAGCCCAATGTATACGGGCAGGTAAAATCATGGTTAAATGACGGATTAAAACCACGTGCAATGACCAGGGACCTCAACTGGGGAGTTCCGGTTCCACTTCCTAATGCCGAAGGAAAAGTATTGTATGTTTGGTTCGATGCTCCTATCGGATATATTTCATTCACTCAGGAATGGGCAGAGAAAAACGGAAAAAACTGGAAGGACTACTGGCAAAGTGAAGACAGTGACCTGATTCACTTTATCGGAAAAGATAATATTGTATTCCATTGTATTATTTTCCCGGCAATGA
Organism: Chryseobacterium sp. PTM-20240506; assembly: GCF_048296755.1. Classification (NCBI taxonomy): domain Bacteria; kingdom Pseudomonadati; phylum Bacteroidota; class Flavobacteriia; order Flavobacteriales; family Weeksellaceae; genus Chryseobacterium; species Chryseobacterium sp. PTM-20240506. The sequence goes on along the minus strand of NZ_CP182581.1, from coordinate 13,539 downwards.
TGAAGGCACACGGAGATTATATAATGCCTAAAAATGTTCCGGCATTTGAGTTCCTGAACCTTGAAAACGATAAAATCTCAACTTCAAGAAACTGGGCGGTATGGGCCCATGAGTATGTTGAGGATTTCCCGGGACAACAGGATGTTTTGAGATATGCTCTTCTTTCTTCTGCTCCTGAAACAAAGGATAATAATTTTACGTGGAAAGATTTTCAAACAAAAAATAACTCGGAACTAGTAGGAATCTTTGGTAATTTCATTAACAGGGTTGCGGTACTTATCCATAAATATTATAACGGAGTGGTTCCACAGGGTGATCAAAATTCTCCCGAATTACAGGAAATTAATAAATCTGCAAAAGAAATTTCAGGATTCTTAGAAAACTACGAGTTCAGAAATGCATTAACAGCTTTAATGAATTTAGCTCGTTTTGGAAACCAGTATCTTCAAACTGAAGAACCATGGAAAACGATTAAAGATAACCCTGAAAAAGCAGCACATTCCTTATTTGTAGGGGCTCAGATTGCTGTAGCTCTCGCTCAGTTGTGTGAACCATTTATGCCTTTCAGCTCGGAAAAGCTATTGACAATGTTCAATGTTCAGAAATTAAGCTGGAGTGATGTAGAGACAAAATCCGTTTTAATTGAAAGCGGGCATACCATCGATGAAGCCTCTCTTCTTTTCTCTAAGATTGAAGATGACGTTATAGAAGCACAGATCCAAAAACTGGAGAATACAAAACAGAATAATAAAAAAACAAATCCTAACGCAAAACCGATGAAAGAGGAAATTACTTTTGATGATTTTACCAAAATAGACTTAAGAACGGCTACCATTTTAGAGGCTGAAAAAGTAGAAAAAGCCGATAAGCTATTAAAGTTCACGGTTGACACAGGAGTTGATGTAAGAACAGTAGTTTCAGGAGTCGCTGAGAGTTTTACTCCGGAAGAATTGATTGGAAAACAGGTGATGATCTTATTAAACCTGGCTCCAAGAAAAATTCGTGGAATAGAATCTCAGGGTATGTTATTATTAACCACAAAGCCGGATGGAAAACTATCTTTCGTTACTCCGGATGACAGCAATGTTGAAAACGGTATTGAAATAGGCTAAATATTTAAATGCATAGTAAAAAAATCCCCTAAGGTTTTAGGGGATTTTTATTTTTATACAATTGTCCTCGCAGGGATACTCATATTCTATTTCTTCTTTAGTTTTGCCAAATAAGCATCTTCATCCTGCATCACCTTTTCAATATTGAAACCATTATTTTCTGCAGCATTCTTTAAAGTCTCAAAATCCAGGTATAACCACTTGATAGGATCTTCGGACTCTCCTTTATAGTGTACGATATAATCCAATTCTCCGTAATAACCTTCTGCCGGGATATATACTCCGCCATCTTCATCCCGGTCAAACATGTATAAAATATCTGTACTGTCGATTAAAACCTGTCCGTTATCATTGAGCAATAAATGCAGTTTTTGGAGGTAATTATCTATTTCAGCCAGGCTTCCAAAAATCCCGGTTCCATTCATTAACAACAATATGGTATCAAAAGTTTCGCCAGAGAAATCAAGCATATTCTGGCAAACAGCTTTTTTAATTCCTCTTATCTGACACACCTGAATCGATTTTGGGGAAATATCCAATGCCACAACATCCAGATTCCTGATATCCTGAAGATATAAAGAATGAGAACCAGCTCCGGCTCCGATATCTAAAACCTTTCCATAAGATGATTCCAGAGCTTTTTGTTCCAAGGCATTCATCTCTTCAAAGGTTCTGAAAAGATAATCTACAGGAAGTTCATCCAGTTCGGAAATTGAAGTTTCAGTCTGCAAATCTTCAGGATCTTCATTATGATGGTAATCCCAGATCGCTTTTCCCATTAAATCTTTCATAATAACTTTTAATCAAGCAAAGATAAGATTTTTGCCTTGAAAAGCTATCGCGGTAATTGATAGGACAAAAGATAGTCTAATCCAATTAGCGGAGATTTATTTGTTTACAGGTAGTAACAGATAGCCCCGATAGGAACGGTTACCCCACAGCAAGAATCGGGAAAGCAAGGCGCGAGGAGTATAAGTGGATAGCGGGAAAAAGCTTCAAAATATACCTATCAGAAGAAACCCGAACGATTTGTCGGGACCATTCTTATTCATTCGCATGCAATTCTCTCCTCCTTTCTGCCTGTGACTCATCCTGCGCAGCACCGGTTTTCCAGTATGAATATGCATATAGCTCAGACTGATTCCAGCTCTTTTCTTTTCTGAAATAATTGCGAACCTCTTTCATGGTGGAGAGTTCACAGGCGATATATCCAAATTTTGAAGTTTCCGGGATCTCCACCCTTCGCACCACCTCAGCAAGCTTGTTTCCTAAGTGAGCATCAGGATTATGAACCCATATGAATTCAATATCGGCCTTGGTTTCCAATTCCTGCTCGTCTTCCCTGCCATGGACTTCAATGACACAAACTCCTTTTGCCGTTTCGGGAAGGGTTTCTAAAATGGCGCTCAAAACCGGAATTGCAGTACCATCACCAATAAGAAAATACCAATCTGCCTGAGGATACAGTTCCTTGGCCTCTGTACGCATCATCACGCCTAGCTTTGAGCCCTTTTCCGCCTCTCTAGCCCATTTTGAAGCAGGACCACTATCTCCGTGATCAATAAAGTCAATAACTAATTCATTAGCTTCAAAATCAATTCCCCGATGCGTATACGTACGGATAAAGGGAGCGACTTCCTTTGACGGATGGATCCATTCATGATTTTCATTTAGAATTGGAAAATAGATCTCGTTCAGCCCCTGGGGAGGAATCGCAATTTTATTGTTATCACCGATCGTTGTATTTCTGAACATCGAAACATCTTCGGCTTTAAGATAAACTCTGATAAAATGAGGAGTTATGTACTGTTTTTTGATTACTTCGGCAACGATCTGCCCTGCTTGCATTGTAGCCATACCTTTTCTTTTTTAATTAATATGCTATACACCAATCATCCTTTGAAGCCTTTGATAATAGGACATAAGGATAAAGAACATTCTTCATAAAGAATGATACAAATGTAGTTAATTATTTTTATTACGTCTAAATAAAAATAATATTATTGAAATAAATTACATTTTATCGGGTTCATTTTCATACCATAAGATACCAAACAAGAAAACGTAAACCCCAGACTCAAAATAAATCCGGGGTTTACAAGTGAAAAACAAGGTATCTTTACATAGCGGGACCAGCCGCATCTTTTATTTCTTCTAACAATTTTTTACGTTCTCTCAATCTCCTTCTGGCAATCACGGATTTACCACCCAGCATTCTGATAAATCTACCATACTGAAACCGTTCTTTACCGAAATGATGGGTTAAAACGTAAGCCAATACCCCTAAACCTACTATTATAATGTAACCAAATATCTTTTTGGACGCGATAATGATCGCATTCAGCTGAACGAGTTTCATATTACCGGAAAGTGTTTGAGGAGTCACTGTCATTCCATCAATATAAACAGCCAGATCTCCTACCGCCACCACCTGAAAGTGGTATTGAAACCATGAATAGATTGCTGAAAATATACCTACCGCTAAGAATGTTCTCCAAACCAGCACCAAGCCGATTGCAGCAAGCATATCATCAAGTTCCAGTTTATCAAGCGTATAATACCATACTGAGATAAACAATGAACACATCCCATAACCTTTTAAAAACATAGGCAGATACCAACCTTCATAATTGAATTCCAATACCATTGAAAAGTACATGATCATAGCATATCCTATCATCGCAGAAAATCCTGAAAAAATGAACATCTTTAAAGGTTTTTCATTTTTAAACCAGAAAATAGCTGTAATTCCGGCCAGAATAATTCCAGGAATCATCAGGATACTGAGTCTCGCATTGGTCAATTGATCATATCCCAATACTCCCACCGCAAACGTATTTTGCAAAGTTGTTGTCCCTAAAAACATTCCCAGCCAGAACAACATGAACAATCCATTCTGGACATTGTTTCTTTTGAATATGGAAAATGACAGATAAGGTCTTTTTAATGTTAATTGTCGTGTTGCCAATAACGCAAAATTTATAAAAGCACCAATGCTGGCCTTCATTATTTTCGAAGAATTCCACCAATCCTGCTGCTTTCCAAAAGAATATACATATGCCGAAAACATGAATGAGGAAATAAAAAGCAGAATACTCAGCCAATCAATATAATGCAAAGGAACTTTAAGGGCAAAATATTTATCATGCATAAAGATCCAATGAATCAGCGCCAGTACAAAACATAAAACGGACACAATAATGTAAAAATGCTGCCAGTTGTAAAGAACAGACACTTCTACAGCATAATAACTTGCCACCTGATTCATCATAAGGACGAATGTATAAAATGCTCCGTAGAACATCCCCCTGTTTCCTATCATTGCCATTAAAGGTAAAAAAAGTTCAATAGTAACCATCATTTTCAGAAAACCGATGACTAGTGCTGTTATTACGATTACCATTGGCTGCAGCGTGGTAGCATTAACATAGCTTAATAGTCCTAAAAGAACAAGAATTAAAGTGATCTTATCGCGTACCTTAAATCTCATCTTCATTCTTAGAACTACAGGCATACAGGCTCCCATTCCTATTGTCGTTGCATAATTTGCCCATAGAAAATATTCTGACAGAGCCCCCGTTCCTCCTACAAGATAACTTATATTACCTGTATACACTCCCCCCAACGGCATTACCACGGCAAGAAGTAATACGATCAGTAAAAGCTGAACCGGCTTTGGAACCCAATCATGATATAAGCCTTTGTTATACATTTTTTAATTTTTTTAGATGTTACAGACAATTGAAAAAGTTGAAAAAGATATCTTACGGACAAATTTTTCAATTTTTCAATCTTTCAATCTTTCAATCTTTCTTGTTAACATTCACATTCATATTCATCCCAGCACTCAGTTTATTGATATCCTCTTTTTTATTAGCGGCAGTAAATTCTATTCTTACGGGAATTCTCTGCTGTACTTTAATGAAGTTACCGGTAGAGTTGTCTGTCGGAACACTGGAATATCTCGATCCAGTAGCTGCAGAAATAGCCGTAACAATTCCTTCAAATTGTTGTCCGCCGAGCGCATCCGCCGTCATTATCATCTTCTCTCCAATTTTAACATTTGGCATCTGGCTCTCCAGAAAATTGGCAGTTACCCATTTCTGACCATTCAGTACAATCGTAGCTACCTGCTGCCCCGACTGGATCAGCTGGCCTTCGGAAATCGTTCTTCTCCCCATAACGCCGTCATAGGGTGCTGTAATTACGGTATAAGAAAGATTGATTCTTGCCATATCCAATGCCGATTTTGTTCTTTTGATCTCGGCATCATTGATCCCAAGCTTGCTTTTAACTTCTGTCGTAGAAAGGTTGGCTGACTGCTTTTGATTAACTAATGTTTCGTAAGCTGCTTTTTGTGCATCATATTCTGTTTTCACCTGGTCATATTGTTGTCTGGTAACAGCTTCTGAAGCCAATAGGTTTTTGTACCTGTTCAGGTTTTGTTCAGCATTCCATAATCTGGCTTTAGCCCCTGCTATGTTAGACTCCATCACGTTAACATTATTAGAAACCGTATTTACGGATGATGATGTAGCAGAGCGCTGTGCCAAAGCATTTTGATACGCTGCTTCGGCCTGGCCTAGCTGGGTTAAAATTTCATTTTTATCTAAAATGACCAAAGTATCTCCTTTTTTTACCTGCTGGTGTTCAATAAATTTAATTTCTTTGATATAGGCTGAAACCCTGGTATTGATTGGGTTGATAAATTCTTCAACCTGGGCTGCTTCTGTATAAGTCTTATCTCCGATATGAAAATATTCCCTAACCAGCCAGAATAAGCCAAAACCAATAGCCAGAAATACAATAATATTGGAAATAATTGCTCTAATTTTATTTTTCCTGGCTTCTTTCTTTTTAGCTACTGCGCTTGAAACCGCAGGTGCCTGTTCTATATTTTGTTGTTCCTTATTTTCCATTATCTTGATTTTCAGTTTTAAAAATTAAAGTGTTCCCGTAGATTTTAAAAGATTATAATATTGATACAGAACATTGATCTCTGCATTGGCAAAGTCCAGTTCAGACTGTAATTTCTGATTTTGGGCATCAATCATTTCGGCTTGTACAGCCAGCTGATTGAGATATTTAGCCTCTGTAATCTTGTAATTCTCTTCGGCCAGTTTTTTGGCGTCATTAAGAATATCAGCCTGCTGAATAGATTCCTGGTATTTTACATAAGCCGCATTAACTCCCATGTCTACATTTTGCTGCACTAAAGTCATTGCATCTCCAGCTTGCGTTTTTTGTATTTCTCCAAGTTTAATTTTCTCTTTCGTTTTATAAAGATTGTCGATATTGTAACTTAGAGAAACTCCTGCCTGCCATCCTCCGGAATACATATCCAGAACAGGATTTCTTGTCGTAATCGGGCGCTGTAACGTATAACCTCCAAAACCGGATAACGTGGGAAGCTGATCGGTTTTTATAATCTCAATATTTTTATTTGCGACATCAATATTCGTTTTGGCAGACTTTAGCTGTGGATTACTGTTATGAGCCAGATCCATATAATACCCCATTCCGATACCCGCTTCCTTATTGTCTAAACTTTCGACAGGAATAATTTCTGTTTCAGAAGGTAATCCTAATGCAATATTCATATTATAATTAAGGATCTTCCGGTTATTAACGAGCGTTAAGATTCCCTGATCGAGATTTTTTATTGCCAACTCTCCACGGATCACTTCATTGCGGGTAACCATTCCTTGCTGATAAAATTTCCGGATGTTTTTCAGGCGTTCCTGGGCCAGCTTCTTATTGTTCTGAAAAACGGATTCCTGATTAAGAATTTTATAGATATCCAGATAATTGGATATAACTAAGAGCTTAACGTCCTGTTTATTCTTTTCAAGATCCAATTCAGAAAGCTGTTCCCTTAATCCGGCTAATTCTATAGATTTATTCACCAATCCTCCTTTGAAGATCAACTGAGTAGCCCGTACTGCATAAGAGCTTCCATAGTGAGGCATAGGAATAGTGGTAGAACCCGAAAAATCTTTGTCAATTGCTACTGCATCTCCCAAGTAAAACTGACTTGTTGATGCCGTTATATTAGGTAACTTCTGGAGTTTTGCGACACCTGTCTGTTGTTTTGCAATATTGATATTTTGAGCGGTAACTTTTAGCTGCTGATGATTCTGAAGAGCCAGTTCAGCGACCTCATTCGCTGTCATTTGTCTGACTTCCTGAGAAAAAAACAGCGCAGGGAATATAGCTATCAAAACTGATAGTGCTGTTTTTATGTAATGTATCATTTTACCTTGTTTTTACATAGGCAAAGTTACGGCAGCACAGAAATCAAACAAATGTTTGATAACTGGAAAAAGATGTTCAAATGTAGGATTTACCTGTCAAACTGATTTCTGTATTGTGTGGGACTGATCTCTAAATGCTTCTTAAAAAAGTGAGAAAATGAATACTGATCACTAAACCCAAGCATGGAAGAAATCTCTGAAACAGGCTTTTTGGAAGAGTTTAGAAGTACTTTGGCTTCGTTGACCACTATAGCCGCTATGATCTGACTGGCCGACTTTCCGGTAATAGATTTCACGACGGACGAAAGATGTCTGGTTGTAATGGACTGTCTTTCCGCATAGAACTCAACAGCTCTTTCCGTATGGTGATGTTCTGCGAGATCTGTCAAGAAGATAAAAACAATTTCTTCCTGTCTAGACATCTGCCCCATGGCGTTGCTATCCTCCTTGGAAATAATCCCAGCCATCTGGTAGCAAAAAACGGAAAATAAGTGTTCCACTATCTCCTTTTTATACATCATTTCCGTTTCCGAATCCAGTATATATTTAAGGAAATTAACACTTTTCCACACCAACTCCATTTCATCCTGCTGAAAAGGAACTCCTTTATTCATTTGCTGCCTGAAATAACGGTATCCAATAAGACGGTTAAATTTCAGGGATAAAGCAGAAATAAACTCCCTTTTATAAGAAACCATTCTGGATTGAAAGTCATCACTTACCGATACCATTTCATAAACAGTCTGGGGATCGGTTACCATAAACATATTGGGCATAAGTTCAAGGTCCCTGAAATGCTGACGAAGCTTTATAGTCCCGGTTTTAACAAATATAAACGCAGGATTATCCGGACGAAAGGGTTTTTCGACAGAAATTCTTTCAAAGATATTATGCTGTGTAAAGATCTCTACACCGAATTTTTCAAGGACAGACATGCCACAAATGTATTCAATCTCTTGGACGATTGCAAAATTTTATTAATTTCGTATTAACCAAATTCCAAATTATGAGAAAGATAGATTTATTTTTCGCAGAATATTGTAAAAACCACAGAAATAAAACCAATAAGCTCATTCATTGGATGTGTGTTCCTCTCACTTTTTGGAGCATATTAGGCTTTATCTCCTTACTTCCTTCACCGCATATTTGCTCTCCTTACTTTGGTTGTGCCAGCATCATAAGCATGGTTGCAGTTGCATTCATTACACTATTTTATCTCAGACTATCCTTCCTGATCAGCATGATGATGCTTATTATCATGATATTGATGGAGGGTTCAATATATATGGTTAATATACGATTCTTGAAAAACGCATGGATTATTTATTTTTCAATATTCGTGGTTACCTGGATCTTAAGACTTTTCGGACACAGAATCGAAGGTAAAAAGCCTCCCTTCTTAAAAGATCTTCAATTCCTTCTAATGGGGCCTATTTGGTTATTAACCTTTATTTTCAAAAAGACAGGAATAAAATATTAACAGTCTTTCTTTTGAATTATGCATCATTTTTGATAAGATTCATAAAAAGAATCATGAAGAACTTAACTTTACCCTTATTGCTCATAATATGCATTCATTGCAGTAAATCAGATGGTGTCGCCAGTCCAAGAGCTAGTGCTGATCTTGTAGAAGTACTACCGGATGATAAAACAGCTAATTTCTCAAAAAACGAACTAGTTCCTTCGCCTCAAGAGGAACCGCGGGAAAATACACCAAAAAAAATCGATACCATTTCTAAAAAAATCATTAAAAATGGAGAAATGCGTATCCAAGTTTCAGATATTAAAAAATCCCTGGATCAGGTAAATGAAGCCTTAAAGAAAAATAATGCTTATATACAAACAGAAGATTTTCAAAACTCAGATGAAGATGAAAACCTGAGCCTTACGATCCGTGTGCCTCATAAAAATTTTGATGCTTTAATCAATTCTTTTTCTAATGGGATAGGTTCTGTTTTATCTAAAAACATTTCCTCTGAAGATGTTACGGAAGAGTATACAGATGTAAGCATCAAACTAGCCAACAAAAAGATTTATCTTGAAAAATACCGGGATTTGCTTAGGAGAGCCTCCAATACGAAGGATATGCTTGAAATCCAGGAAAAAATCCGTGGTCTGGAAGATGAAATAGATGTTGCAGAAGGAAAACTTCGTTTTATTGATGACCGTGTGAACTACAGCACACTCAATTTGAGTTTATATAAAGAAAAAATAAGAAGTTCAGCTACATCAAAAATAGGTTTTGGAAGCCGGTTCGGAGACTCCATTACCCAAGGCTGGAATAGTTTTATAAGTTTCATACTAGGACTCATCTCTTTTTGGCCATTCTTTTTAGCCATCCCGCTTATTGTTTTCCTTTGGAGAAAATGGAAAGGAAGAAGAAAACAAAAATAGATCTGAATATCTATATCCGGATCTATTTTTGTTTTTAAAACTATGCATTAAAATGCTTCTTTACCATTTCCAGCACTTTCTCGTCTGACATTTGCTGGGACGTGTCTAATGTAATTTTCAGATCCTTGAACTGAGCAGTATCATGCAGATAGTGTTTTAATTCTTCCTGAATTTTTCCAGGACCGGTAATATATACTTCCTGAGAATTTATTAATAAATGTTCTACTTCTTTAAAAAACTTAATCCGATTCGTCCTTTCCGCATTATTACCTGCATTTTCACTTGAATTACCATGCTGAATCTCAGCTTTTACAGGATTACAAAGAAAAAATTTAAAGGCATTTTGTGCATCGTGATTTTTTGCAACGATAGCTTTTTCGGTATCTATCCAGATTCCTGCTAATTTTTTGTCTGACATAATCTTGTATTTTAATGTTACTCTATATAGAACAACAATGGTGCAAAGACGACGTTAATGCATGTTAAAAATAATTGCACTAAAAAAATTAAACAACAATGAAACAAGACCTGTTATACGAAAACTCTTTATAAGAAAGATCTACATAATTATTTACCAAGCACAAATACAGCGGGGATTTTATGAAGTTCCGGTTTTTTCTTTTGCCATTCTTTAATGGTTTTCGTCTGAATAAATTCATGCTCAGGATCGTTGATATTAGCAGCGATACACAATTTTGTATTGGGAGATAAAAATTTACACAGATCTTCGATAAGGGGATTATTCCGATAGGGCGTTTCCATAAAAATCTGGGAATATCCTGTCTTCTGTACAAGGCTTTCCAAATGCAGAATTTGTTTTTTCTTTTCTCCTTTATCAATAGGAAGGTATCCGTTAAACGAAAACTCCTGACCGTTAAACCCACTTGAAATCAGAGCCAGGATAATAGAAGATGGTCCTGAAACAGGTATTACTCTTATATTTTTTTCATGGCACCATTTCACAATCAGATTTCCCGGATCAGCAATGCAGGGAAGTCCAGCTTCAGAAAGCAATCCAAAATCCTGACCTTTTAACATGAGTTCCTGAGCATCTTTAATGTCCGCATTCTCGGTGTATTTATCCAGTAAAAAAAGCTTGAGATCGGATTGTTTTTTTTCAGGAGCAAAGAATTTAATGACCTTTCGGGCAGTTTTTTCATTTTCCACAAAGAAATAATCGGTTTGCATGATATAATCATTCATCACCGGTGAAAAATGATTGATAGGAGTATTTTCTGATAAATAGGCTGGAAGTAAAAAAAGCATTTTTTTATTTTTGGGTTCTTTCTTTTAATGAGGGTTGTTGAAAATATTGGGTCAGATCCATTGAGAACGTCACTGAGGTGATTTTCCATGTCCCGCTGATCTTCATTAAGGTCCATATTTCTTTTCCCCAGTTACTCATTTTTCCGTCATACCAAAAGCTATAATCGAAATTAGCGGAAGCTATGGAACCGTCTTCAATGATCCTGATATTATCAAACTTTTCTTCTGATTTATCGTCTTTAAAACCCTTAATAAAGGTTTTATAATCATCGGTAAAGTGGCTTTCTGCTTTTGGATTTTTTTCAAGACGTTTCAATTGAGTCCTTTCACTATATGTTCCCGTCCATAAAACCGGTTCCTGAAAAAGGGAAAGAAATTTACTTTCATCCCTGGTTTTGATGCTTGTCATAAAATCATCCATTACTTTCCTAATAGCAATCTCGTCGTTTGTCTGGGCAAATAGAAAGTTGGCAATTAAAACAAAAAAGAAAATCAAGTATTTCATTTAATTTATAATTTGATTACGGATCGTATTGCATGCTTCATCCAAAAGTTGATACACATCTTCAAAATCATCCATATTTCCCCAATAAGGATCGGGAACTTCAGCATTTTCATGATTTCCTGCAGCTTCTAAAAACAGAAATATTTTCTGCCTTTGTTCCTCATTTTTTGCTTTTGAAATTACATCCCCATAAATATCAATATCCATACAGTAGATTTTATCAAAATTTTCCAGATCCGCTTTGGTGATGGGTCTGGATCTTTGTTTGGAAATATCAATCCCATGATTAGCTGCCGTTTTTATCGCCCGTTTATCCGGATGTTCACCTTCATGCATTGAAATCGTTCCCGCAGAATCCACTACAAAACCGGGAGGGAGCTTTTCTTTCATAATTCCTTCTGCTAAAGGGCTCCTGCAAATGTTTCCCAAGCACACCATCAATATTTTCATGTTACAATTCTATGAATTAAGGACTAGCATATCTATCAAAATTAAACAAAAAAATGAAGAATAATTCCTATCCTTCATTTTCTTTATATCAAATTAAATTATTCTAGTGTTTGATTCTTTCCGTAAGCTCTTTTACGTACTTTTTCACTTCTTTGTCTATCTTGGAAACATCTTTAATAGTTTCACAAGCATACATTACCGTTGAATGATCTTTACCTCCCATTTCTTCACCGATTTTAGTAAATGTAGCATTGGTAAATTCCTTTGCAAAATACATGGCCAGCTGTCTTGGAAGTGCAATTTCCCTTTTTCTTGTTTTCGAAAGTAACTGCTCTCTTTTAATACCAAAATAATCACATACGATCTCCTGAATATAAGGAATGTTGATGATTTTTTTCTGATTGGCTGCAATCTTATTGATGGTATCTTTCAATAACTCAAGACTAAGATCGGATTTATAAATTGTGGAGTAAGCAATTACAGAATTGATCACCCCTATAAGTTCTCTTACGTTGGTCTTTGCTTCAGCCGCTAAGAAGTCGAGCATATCTTCCGTCAGTACAATACCATCTCTGCTTAACTTATCAACGATAATTTTTCTTCTGGTTTCCAGATCCGGAGATTTGATCTCTGCAGAAAGTCCCCATTTGAAACGGGAAACGATTCTGTCCTGAATATCCATGATATCTACAGGAGCCTTATCAGAAGTCAGAATGATCTGCTTTCCATTCTGATGCAGATAATCGAAAATGTGGAAGAAACTATCCTGTGTCGCCGATTTACCGGACAAGAACTGAATATCATCAATGATCAAAACATCCACCATCTGGTAGAAGTTAGCAAACTCGGTTTGCTTATGTGCCTTTGCTGCTGAAATGAATTGCTGTATGAATTTTTCAGAAGACAAATAAAGGACTACTTTATCCGGAAACTGGCTTTTAACTTCCAATCCTACCGCTTGTCCCAAGTGTGTTTTACCCACTCCATATCCTCCATATAAAAACAATGGATTAAAGGCAGTAGCACCAGGTCTTTTTGCTATAGATCTTGCTACTGTTGCAGCAAATTTATTGCTTTCTCCCTCTACATAGTTATCAAAAGAAAAATCAGATTTCAGATTGGAATCGATATTTACTTTTTTAATTCCAGGTACAACAAAAGGATTAACAATATTGGATGAAAAACCTTGAGGCATTGTTTCCTGCACTTTCGGTGTAGGAACACTTTTCCCTTTCATGTTCATGGTAACTGGTTTTTCTAAGCCATTAGGCTTATTTTCCATTACAGAATACCATAATTTTACTCCTTTACCTATATTTTTCTTCAGGGCCGCAGAAAGTAGAGATAAGTAATTATCCTCAATATATTCCTTGTAAAAATCACTAGGTACCATTAATGTAAGATTATTGTCAACCAAAGAGATTGGCTGCACCTTATCGAACAATAAGTCGAAGGATTTTTCAAGTTTTTTCAAATCAGAATTATCTTCAGCTGCGTTAAGATTGTCACGCATAAACTGAAGGCACTTCTGCCATATCATCATTAAATTTTCATCCAT